>NZ_JACGWS010000009.1 GCF_014397005.1 Kordia aestuariivivens | reverse complement strand
AACTAACGGTCACATTACTTTCATTGTCTACAATCTCTGCTTCTGATTGTGTCAGATCAAAGATGAGCATTCCATTGGTTGCATCTCCATCACTATCATCATCACAGGCCTCTAATATTGTTGGCGTGGTGTTTGGTGTTGGGATTGGAAGCACACGGAGTGTCATGGTAATATCAGTGGTACATCCTGCGGCATTGGCTGCGCGGATATACAACACTTGTGGATTGCTTGTGTTTTGATACGCTGTTGGGTCTGCAATTGGCGTATTACTGTTTAAGTCTGCTAGACTTGCGTAATAAGTGAGTGTTAAACTGGTATTTCCTCCAGTGATCTCTATGTATTTATCGGTAAGATCAAATGTAGAGATCTCATCACTTTCATCACCACTCTCTAGGTCATCACAAAGCGCAAATGGAGTCGGTTGTACCAGCACTGGCGGCCCCACTACGATGATATCAAAGCTTCCAATGGCATAACAAGCTGTGGTATTGTCTTCTAAACGTACCCAAATCGTTTGCTGATTGATGGTGATATTGATATAATCGGTAAGGTTTACTATTGGTGATAGATCATCAATGGCATCTTGTTCTGTTTCGTGATAGGTAAGCGTGTAATCACTTGGTGTTTGTGTACCGTAGATTTCCATTTGCGTCTGAGTCAAATCAAACATCGTAAAGCCGTCTAAGTTCGCTGCTTCATCACATTCTTCTAAGTCTGTGATGTTTAGTGGCAATACTGGAATTGGAATCACATTTAGTTGTAATGGAGTTACGGTGAAACATCCTGTAACGGTATTGGTCGCTAGTACATAGATGGTTTGTGTGTCCATCATAATGTTATTGTATGGACTTGCAAGTGGGTTTAAGTTATTGGTTGCATCTGCCTGTGTTTCATGGAAACTATAGATTACATCGGGTTCATTGTTGATGATATCATTGATCAGATCATTTAGGTTGAAACTTGTAAAGCCATCATTGTCATCATCACATACTTCTGCGTCTAGCATTCCGCTTGGATTCAGTGTTGGACTTGGCAATGGATTTACTCTGATATCAAAAGTGATCGTGTTTTCACAGCCTGTGGTATCATTAGTCGCTTTAACAAAGATAGTTTGTACTCCAATTTCTACATTGCTGTACATTGTTGGATCACCAATTGGCGTATCACTTGCCAGATCAGCAGCGTTTGCATAGTATTGTAAGCTAATCCCCGGAACATTATTAAGTAGTTGTTCAGCAAGGCTTGTGAGATTAAATACTTCGATTCCGTCGTTGAGTGTTACTGCATCACACGTGTCGAGTCCTGGCAATTGTGTCAGTACAGGAAGTTCGTTGACAATTAGCGTTAGATTCGTGATGCTAAAACAGCCTGTTGCCAGATCTTCCACACGTACCCAAATGATTTGTGGACTTGGTGGAATGTTGCTGTATGCGTTTATATTGTTGATTTCTCCCGCCGCTAAACCAGCAATTGCATTTACTTGTGTATTATAGTATCGAACCGTATGTGTGGTTGGATCTTCGCCGTTTAGAATCTCTACTTCACTTTGCGTGAGATCGAATTGTGCAATCCCATCTGCAGTGATATCATCACATTCAGCCAAACTTACCGCATCAAGTGCAGCAATTTCTGGGGAATCAAATACAATTAATTCTAAAGCTACTACATTGAAACATCCCGTAAGGACATTTTCTACACGCACATAAATCGTTTGATTGTATGCATTGATATTGGTATAGGTATCTGCAAGTGGATTCACATCATTGTCTGCATCTTCTGGAGTTTCGTGATAGGTCACCGTAACTTGTCCAGGAATTAAACCGCCAGTAATTTGATTTTCTGTGCTACGAATGTTAAAGATTCCGAATCCGTCGTTGTCTGTATCACAGTATTCTAAGGGTGTTGCTGGGAAAACGCCTGGTGTATCGTTGATGTTTACCGTAAGTTGTGTAACTACATGACATCCTGTATTGATATCTTCTACACGAACAAATACCATATAAGTCGTTGGTGTTGCTGTGTTTACATAAGGCATGATAAGTGCGCTCATATCGCTATCTGCATCTGCAAATGTTAAATGATAGGAAACATTCAAGTCTGGATTAGACAAGGTAATTTCATCATTTGTAACCGTTAAATCGGTTGGTGCAATTCCATCTGCCGTTTCATCATCACATGCTTCAAGTGTAGAAGGAGTTGCGATTACTGGTAATTGTGGAACTTCTAATTGAAAAGTTCCAGTCTGAATACATCCCAATAGATTGATTGCCCTCACATGGATAGTATCTCCATCTGTTCCAGTAAGACTGGTAATAGCGCCAGCACCAGTACCTGCATCAGCCGGCGTAAGGTGGTACGTAATGGTAAGTCCTACTTGCCCATTTTCCACCGTAGTGGTATGGGTAGTTAAATCAAACATTTCCATCAGATCGCCCGGATTGTTAAAATCACACGCAATCATTGGTGGTATGTTATCTAAGTTTGGAAGCGGATCTACTATAAGTGTTACTGTAACAATATCAAAACAGCCTGTGATATTATCAGTAACGCGTGCATCGACAGTTGATACAGGACCAGACGTAGTCGTGTATAAGCCTATGATTTCTGTACCAGAATTGTCATAATACGTAACTGTAGCAGTTCCTGCCAAAGTGCCTAAAATTTCTGCATCTAGTGTTGTCAAATCAAATGTCCCAAGGTCATCATTATCATCTCCATTGGTATCATCACAAACAGTAAAGTTTGAAGGTGTCGTCGCTGTAATAGCTGGATTTACTTGTAAATCTAACGTTGAAACATTTACACAACCAGTAACCGTGTTTACAATACGAATGTGTACTGTTTGCATATTCGCTGTTGTATTGGTATAATCAGAAATAAGTGGTGTTCCAACTCCTGTTTGTGCTTCAAGTGGTGTTTCATAATACGTAATAGACATCGCATCCGTAGACGTTTGTCCCGCTAAGATTTCTGCATCAGCAGTTGTCAAAGTGAAAGGTATAAAACCATCAGTATCATCATCACATACTTCTAATGTTGTTGGAATGACTGGAACTGGCAATGGATTTACAGCTAATGTAAAACTTGTCGTTGTAGCACATATATTTGTTACATCAGTACTTGTAACACTTACAAAGATTATTTCTCCGTCACTTCCTACATAAGTTGTTGGTAGCGGATTTATGTTTGCATCTGCATCAGCTTGTGAAGCATGGAAATTTATATCTATTAGTAAAGGATCTTGTGTTCCTGTGATTGTTGGAATTTGTGTTGTGAAATCAAATGTTTCAGTTCCATCATTAGAAGCATCATCACAGACAATCATATCCGCTGGTTGTGCAGCTGTTGGTTGATAGTTTACACATATTTGAAAGCTTGTTGTATCAAAACACAATGCATTGTTCATATTTGCAATACGAACATGAATTGTTTCACATTGAGCCGTATTTGAATACGGAACCACTAAAGGATTTGCTCCTGATAGAGCGTCCATTGATGAACTATGATATGTAATTGTAAATAATGCTGGATCTTGCGTTCCAAGTATCGCTGCATTTACACCTAAAGCTGGGAAGTTAAATACTTCCGTTCCATCATTTGAAACATCATCACAGACAGTAATACCTGCTACTACATTTGCTATTGGTAATGCATCTACAACTACATTGAATTGTGTTGTAGAGACACAGCTTGTTATATTACTTTGTACTCTTACAACAATTAAGTCCGAAGGAGTGATGTTCGGGTATGTTGCTGGTAACGGATTTATATTTCCTGCTGCATCCGCAGTACTTCCATGGTAACTTATTGTAAAGTTCATAGGATCTTGCGTTCCTAAGATGAGTGGAATTTGTGAGTCTAGATTAAAGAATTCAGTTCCATCATTAGAAACATCATCACAGACAACCATATCTGGAGCCGCTGTCAATGCAGGTTCTGCGTTTAGAATTAAGTCAAACGATGTTACTGCAAAACAGGTTGCACTGTTGTTATCTGTAACTCTTATATAAATATCGTCTACTGGGGCTGTTGTGTTTGTATAGATACATGCAATTGGACTTACGTTTGCATCAGCGTCAGCTTGTGTATCATGAAATGTTACTGTGTAATTAGCAGGATCTTGTGTTCCTAATGCTAATAGAGATTGCGAACAGAAGTTAAACTCTTCTTGACCATCATTACCAATATCACATAATACGATATCTGGTACTACGTTTGCTGTTGTATTTCCTATGTTTAACGTGAACGTTTCTGTTTCAAAACAATCAATTGCAGTTGTTCCTATGTATGATAATCTTATAAAAATTGCTTCTCCGTCAGTTCCTGTATACGCCTGTGCTTGTGCTAGCGTTAAAGCTCCCGTACCAGCATCTGCATCTGCTTGCGATAAGTGATAGGTAACCACCATATCTGTAGTATCTGGAATTGGTGCTAATATTAAGGCTGTATTTACGGTTAAGTCAAATACTTCAGTTGTGTTGTTAGAACATACAGATAAGTTTGAAGGTGCTCCATTGTTCATTTCTGGTGTTACATCTATACAAACTGTTTCTGAATATGTACATCCTAAATCATCCGTAACTTCATACGTATAACAGTGTTGCCCTGGTGTTGTTGGCAATACCGTTATTACATCACTAACATTATTTGTGATAGACGCATCTGGCAACCATCCTTGTGAAACGATTACAGGTGTAAATGATTCGTCTGCAGGTAAAATAGCAGGATCAAAGTCTAAATTCCAACTAAATATATATCCGTTATCTATTCCGATATTATCGGTAACTCGTATCGTCCAATTTCCGTTTAATGGGCTTCCAATAAGATCGTCAAATCCATTTGTATCTATTGGCAAATATGTCCCTGGTTGCCAAGAATTGTTTGGAGGATTAGATCCTGCAGTAATTGTTGGTGCACCGGCAGCAAGTACTTGTGTCCCTAATAATGAAAAACAGTAATCTGCACCGACTCCGGGAGCATTTGAGTTATCATCATTAGCACCACCAAAATAAGTTCCGCCACCAGATTGTAAAAATAAGTCAGCCTGTTGACCATTTGGACTTATAATAATGATATCTAAATCTCCTGAGTAAGAATGCTCAATATTTAAACATATTCTAAATATTTCTGATCCTGATGTTAGTACTTGTGCAGGATCAAAACAGTCTACAGGAATTGATGTTTCATACGAAACTCCATTTCCATCTGGTAAAAATGTTTGCCCACTTACAGGTGGTGTACATTCTACTATATAGGGTGTTGGTGTTACAATACCTGGAATAGTGGTACTATCACCAAAACAAAGAAAATCATCCGTAGGCACAGTTCCTGCAAAGCTAGGCGTTGTAGAAACTCGTACTACTTGATTGATAAGATTGTTATTTGTACAGTTATTTGTATCAGTGATGGTTAAATTTACAATGTATGCACCTGGATTTGGAAAGTTATGTGTTACTACTTGACCTATTTCAGAACTACCATCGCCAAAATCCCATTGGTATTCTGCCCCTGTACCATCAGAAGTAAAGGTTCCGCTTCCATTAAAAGTTACATCATCTCCCTGACAAATTTCTATAAATCCATTTGCATCCGCTGCAGGCAACGAAGAATCTAATTGAGAGTTAATGGTTTGACAAGGCGTTACGCATGAAATATCTGCAGCCCAACCAATATTAACACCAGCCGCATCAGATATAAATTCAATGGTAATACAGCCTGTAGTGTTTGTGTTTGTAGCAATTACAGTTCCTGGAGTTGTCGTTCCTGTAAATGCTCCAAATTGTGGTGCTGTGTTATCATCACCGTCATAGATATTCATAAAGTCACTCATGTCTTGCAACCCAAATGATGTGAATATTAATTGAACTTTATCTCCTGCATTATCAGGACATATCGTCATGGTAAAACTTTCGTTGTTTGAGTACTGCCCTGCGCCGCCACCGCCAGTATCTAAGAAAGTACCTTGGCATATATTGAAGGTACCGTTTTCGATAATTACATTTTGCGCAAAGCAAAATAGTGGAGCTATCAGAAGTAAGAGAACTATTTTTTTCATCTCTAATATTTTAGTTTTGAAGTTTTGGTTGTGGTTGAATGATCAAAATATAGTCTGTATTATCTATGCTATACATTCTATGAGAAGCTGCGTCAAAGAATGCCAACTTATATTTCAAAGGATTGAAATTGCTGATATTAAAAGCAGCATCATGTTGCAATCCACTAGTATAGGTATCAAACATTCCCTGATCTGTAATTTTTGGAACTTTTTTTCCTTGGATTTCAGACTTCCTCACGATTTGCATTCGCTCCAAAATTAATTTTTTGAAAGCTCTGTATAGGTTCTGATTTGAAAAGATCAGTTTCTGAGCCTGATCTCCATAAACTTCGTTGATGAAGTTATCTACTTGATGCTCTTGAAAGTTATAATGAACATTTTTAGTTTGTGCAGTCATACACAGCCCTAAAAATAAAAACATCATACACACATAGATTTTACGCATAATTGTCATGTTTGATTTCTAACATTATTAATTTAGAATAAAGTCGTTGAAATTTTGTTGAAAAACGCCCCATTCCCTTTACTTTATATATAACAACAACACCTATAAAAATCCGACATTGTGTTAAAAAATTTATTTTGAATCTTGGAAAATTAAGAAAATTTTATGATATACATAATTCTTTAACACATTTATTTACGGCACGTTCAACCAAAACTTATTCAATAATTAATTATCTTTGCAGTCTTGTTAAATTTTGAACAAAATTGTGTAATGACTCTTTGGTATTGTGGAATTATAATTCTTATATATGTATTGAGTAGTTGCATTGCATTTTTTACACGTAAAGAAATACTGAATAGATGAAAATAGATAAGGCGCTTGAAGAAGAATTACACGCTATGGGAGACGATCACATCATGACCTCTTATGAAACTCCATTACGCAAAGACGCTTTTGATTTAAGTGACAAAGAAAAAATAGTGAGCATCAAAAAAGATGTTGCACATATTATGGAGACATTAGGACTAGACATGACAGACGATAGCCTAAAAGGAACTCCTAACAGAGTTGCTAAAATGTTTGTACAAGAAATTTTTGGCGGATTGCATCCAGATAAAAAACCAAAAGCATCCACTTTTGACAATAAGTACAAGTACAATGAAATGTTAGTAGAAAAGAATATTACTGTCTACTCTACTTGCGAACATCATTTACTTCCTATTGTTGGGAGAGCGCATATTGCATATATTTCTAATGGAACTGTTGTTGGACTTTCTAAAATGAATCGCGTAGTTGATTATTATGCAAAACGTCCACAAGTACAAGAACGCTTAACAATTCAGGTTGTAAGAGAGTTGCAAAAAGTACTTGGCACTGAAGATGTTGCTTGTGTAATTGATGCTAAACACTTATGTGTAAATTCACGCGGAATCAGAGATATCGAAAGTAGCACGGTGACTGCAGAATTTGGCGGGAAATTTAAAAATGAAAAAACACGCTCAGAATTCCTAGATTATATTAAATTAGATACAAAATTTTAAAAACCCATAATTTTCATCAGTACTATGCAATTATATCAAGAACACGAACTTAAAATATACAATTCCCTCACAAACGAAAAAGAAGTTTTTACACCTATCAATGAAGGTCATGTTGGAATGTATGTTTGCGGTCCTACGGTTTACAGCAATGTACACTTAGGAAACGTACGAACGTTCATGTCTTTTGATATGATTTTTAGATATTTAAAACATCTAGGATTCAAAATTCGGTATGTCCGAAATATTACGGATGCTGGTCATTTAGAAAATGATGCAGACGAAGGTGAAGACAGAATTGCTAAAAAAGCACGTTTAGAAGAGCTTGAACCTATGGAAATTGTACAACGATATACCGTTGATTTTCATGAAATTCTACAAAAATTCAACTTTTTACCGCCAAGTATTGAACCAACAGCTACTGGACATATTATTGAACAAATAGAAATTGTAAAATCTATTATTGATAAAGGATTTGCCTACGAAGTAAATGGTTCGGTATATTTTGACGTATTAAAGTTTAATGAAACCAATGTTTACGGTAAACTCAGCAAACGAAAAGTAGAAGACTTAGCACACAATACAAGAGCTTTAGACGGGCAGAGTGATAAGAAGAATCCGCAAGATTTTGCACTTTGGAAAAAAGCAGAACCAAGACATATTATGCGTTGGCCATCACCTTGGAGCGACGGTTTCCCTGGATGGCACTTAGAATGTACTGCCATGAGTACAAAATATTTAGGCGAAAAATTTGATATTCACGGTGGCGGAATGGACTTAAAGTTTCCACATCACGAATGTGAAATTGCTCAAAATGAAGCTTCTAAAGGAACAACACCTGTAAATTACTGGATGCATGCCAACATGTTGACGCTGAATGGTCAAAAAATGGCAAAGTCTACTGGAAATAATATTCTTCCTGGCGAAATTTTCTCTGGAGATAGCAAACATTTAACCAAAGGATTTGCTGCAAGTGTAGCACGTTTCTTTATGATGCAAGCGCATTACAGAAGTATTCTTGATTTTAGTAATGACGCATTATTGGCTTCTGAAAAAGGATTCAATAAGTTAATGGAAGCTATCAAAACACTAGACGGTTTGAAACCTGTTGGTGACAAAACTACTTTTAATTTAAGTGTTTGGAAACGCGGATGCTACAATGCACTGAATGACGATTTTAATACGCCGATTTTAATTGCCGATTTGTTTGAAGCTGTACGATTCATCAATCTATTGAAAGATGGAAAAGCTACTATTTTAGCAGAAGATTTAGCAGACTTAAAAAAGAGTATACACGCCTTTGTATTCGATATCTTAGGATTAGAGCAACAAAGCGGTTCATCGGATGATGGCGATGCACTTTCTGGTGTGGTTGAGTTATTGATTAGTTTACGAAATGAAGCGCGTGCCAACAAAGATTTTGCGACTTCAGATAAAATCCGTGATGAATTATTAGCATTGGGAATTCAACTGAAAGACGGAAAAGATGGCACTTCTTTTTCTGTTAGCTAACAATTCAAAAACAACACATATATGAATGGCATAGGCATCATTGCACTAATTATTGGTGGTATTATTATTTTAGTAAATATTATCATTCATTTTTCCAATCTAATAAAAATTATACAATATACTTTTGCCACTAATTCACTTGGTAATTATTGGGAATATTTTTTTAAAAACAACTTTAGCGCGCGTGCGCTAATTTCTTCTTTGATTGCATTGGTCATTGCTATTTTCATATTCTTCATCATCGCGCCTTTTGTATTGTACAGAAAATATGTGCTTAAAAATGATATAGAAAGTCAGTTAAAATCTGGATTGATGCTTGAATACCTAGAATCCTATCCACATGTAAATAAAGAAGGTTTTTTTCATACAAATATTGACTTTTTAAACATTAAAGACATTCAAGTTCCTATCACAGGAAATCTTAGAGTTGATCTTGTAATGATTATGGGAGCAATTTCTGAAAAGTGTGAAGCCAATAATAAAACGGTAGATTATGCTGTAATGCAGAAAACAAAACTCAGCAACAAATCCGTAGCAACTATTCCCGTGATGCTTTCACTAAACGATCGTGAATATCCAATGTACCTTATCTATACAGATGAACATATTGATCAATACAAAGAATTAAAGAAATCATTATTTCAAAGTGGTTATAAAGATTGTATTTACTTTTCCACAGAAAAAATATAACTTTGTTTCACATCAAATTTAATTATTATTAAAAAGATACTGATATACCCTTTTTTGCTCATCATCCGCTTTTATCAAGCGGCAATTTCTCCATATTTACCTGCGGCATGTCGGTATACGCCAACGTGTTCACATTATACAGCAGAAGCATTGCAAAAACATGGTTTATTTCGCGGTGGAATGTTAGCCATCAAACGTATTTTTAGTTGTCATCCTTTCGGCGGAAGCGGACATGATCCTGTGCCAGATGAGCTTCCTAAAAAAAAGCATTAAATTTCCAATCAGACACCAAATTTAAAGAACTATTTAAGGGTTTATATACTAAATTTTGGATCTCGTTATGCAACGAGATCAGTTCAACTTACAACTTTGAATACGTCTTTCAGACTTTTCAAAATTGAGTTTCACTGAAATAACATTCCTTTACGATTTGCTTCCTTTGATTTTCGTTTCGTTTCCCTATATTTACACTTTATAAACAACTCCATATGCATTTATTAAGTATCAACTGGAATCCTAATGAAGTTTTATTGAATTTAGGTCCAATTCAAATTAGATATTATAGCTTAATGTTCATCATTGCATTTAGCTTGGGATATTATATCCTAAAAAAGATGTATGAAAAAGAAAATGTTCCCTTAGAATATTTGGATTCGTTGTTTATGTACTCCGTAATTGCCACGTTACTTGGCGCGCGATTGGGAGAAGTATTTTTCTACAATTGGGCGTACTATCAAGATCATTTAGTGGAGATTTTATTACCAATAAAGGAAGACCCAAATGCAACATTACTTGGCTTTATTAGTGGTTATAAATTTACAGGATTTGCTGGTCTGGCAAGTCATGGAGGCGCAATCGGAGTTATTTTTGCCATGTATTTACACAGACGAAAGCATCAATATAAAAGCTTATTATGGATTTTAGATAGAATCGTAGTTCCTGTTGCTATTGGTGGTGCTTTTGTACGACTTGGAAACTTCTTTAATTCTGAAATTGTTGGAAAGTACACAAACTCTGATTTTGGAATTGTATTTCAAGGAAGAGGCGATACACTTCCACGTCATCCGGCGCAACTGTATGAAGCACTTTGCTATATTATTCTATTTGTTGGTTTGTGGTATTTATTCTGGAAAACAAACAAAAAAGATAAACCTGGCTACCTTTTTGGACTCTTCTTAGTGATTCTTTGGACCATTCGCTTCTTTGTAGAGTTTGTAAAAGAAAGTCAAGGTGGATTTGAAGATAAACTTGGAAATATATTAACTACAGGACAATGGTTAAGCATTCCGTTTATTATTGTTGGATTTTATTTTATGTTTAGACAAACCAAAGAAGTTACAACAGATTCTGTAAAGTCATGAAAAAGATATTGATACTCTTATGTTTCACAATTGCTTTTGTTTCTTGTGATTCAGATAAAAATAAAAAAGTAAAAACTGCGGAGATTAAGTTTACCAAAGAAGGTCAATTGACGCTTTCTAAACCTAGCGGAGAAGATGTAGTTACACTTGATGTAGAGTTTGCAGAAACCAATTACGAACGCGAAACTGGCTTAATGTATCGCACGTCGATGAAAGATAACCAAGCGATGCTTTTTATATTTTCTGCGGAGTTTCCTCGAAATTTTTACATGAAAAACACCTACATTCCTTTAGACATTATCTACTTAGATTCAAACAAGAAAATTGTAAGTTTTCAAGAGAATGCAAAACCTATGGACGAAACTGGATTGCCTTCTGAAATTCCAGCAATGTACGTATTGGAAGTCAACGCAGGTTTGGCTGAAAAATGGTTGTTAGAAATTGGCGATTTGGTCACTTTTGTAAAAAATTAGGTTAAAATTTAACTTCTGAAAATACTCAATATATTTTTTTGGCATTGCACTATCACTTGGAATTCCGTTTTTCGGAATGCTGACAACTTCCCTATTAAATCATATAGTGCCGTTAGCAATTTCTATGATTGCAACACCTCTATTAACACTCTATCTTTTCAATACTCCAAAATATAAAACGATTGGAACAGGAATGTCTATCGGATTGATTCCTTTAGGATTTATAACTTTTATTTTTTATCAAATAACGAAGTTACATTAACCTGAGTTTGATAAAAAAGTTACACACAACGGACTCTTTTTCCGAAATATAACTGGCATTTCTCATTAAAAGAACATCTTTATTTTTTAGTTATTAAAATGTTAAGTACGGTCTTACCGTAAATGCGTACTAAGTTGTTTTTATAATTTTAAGATGAATCAAAATCAAATTATTATGAAAAAGAGAAATTTTAAACTATTAAAGCTCAACAAAAAATCTATTTCCCATCTTCAATTAAATAGCGTACATGGAGGATGGTTTACGAACTCAGAAATAATATGTGATCCTACGTATACAGAAACCGCAGAAACATGTATCAATACAGACTGTCCTGGTGGAGTTGTTTGTGATTTACAAACTCCGACAGGCAAACAATAGCGTTTAAAAAACGACTTCCTTGTTGTATCAAAAGTAAATTGTATGGTTTTCCCGTAACAGGTTCTAATATCAGATTTCTAACTTTAGAGTTAACTTAAAATTTACAATAGTATGAAAACTAAAAACTTAAAGAGTTTAGCATTAAACAAGAAATCAATCGCAATATTTAATGAACTTACAGGAGGAAAACAACCAACAACAAACGTAACAAACGTAACTTGTGGAAGCATTTGTGAAAACTCTGCACTTATTTGTGATGACAAATAGAAATTAGATGTGATGCGGTTTCACCTTGTTTTTAAACAATTTCAATCGCATCATAAATAAAAAAAAGCGCTACTCGTACTGAGTAGCGCTTTTCTTTAGCTATAAATTGAACTCTATAGTTTGAAGAAATTACTCTTCAGTTTCTACTAATCCTTTGTTGATATCTCCTTTTTTGATCGTATCAAACATAATTGGTGTTGCGATAAACATCGATGAGTACGTACCTACAATTACACCTACGATTAAGGCAAACATGAATCCTCGGATAGATTCTCCACCGAAAATAAAGATCGCCATTAATACTACTAATGTAGTTAACGATGTATTCAACGTTCTACTTAATGTACTGTTTAAGGCTGCATTTACAACTTTACTCAGTTTCCAATCTGGGCGTTCGTCCATAAATTCACGAATTCTATCAAATACAACCACGGTATCATTCAGCGAGTATCCAATTACTGTTAGGATTGCTGCAATGAATGCTTGGTTAATTTCCATTGTAAATGGCACATATTTCCACGCAAGTGAGAAGATCCCTAATACAATTAATACATCATGGAATACTGCGGCAACAGCTCCTAATGAGAATTGCCATCTACGGAAACGTAATAAAATGTATAAGAACACAACTACTAACGAACCTAATACTGCCCAGAATGAATCTTTCTTAATATCATCCGCAATCGTTGGTCCAACTTTAATAGACTGCATTACTCCTACTTGCTTATCTTCTGCTCCATCAACAAATTGCTCAAGCGTCATACCTTTTGGTAAGAATGACTCTAATCCTTTATGCAATTTCTTTTTGATTTCTTCATCAACTTCAGTTCCAGTTTCGTTTACTTTATATTTTGTAGTAATCTTTAACTGATCTTCTCCACCAAATGTTTTTACTTCTGGAGAAATAACAGCACCGTCAACGATGAATTCTTTTTCTAAAGCAGACTTTACATCTTGTGAACTTACATCATTTGCAAAACGCACTTGATACGAACGTCCACCAACAAAATCAACACCTTGATTTATTCCATTTCCAAAAGTGATAGATCCTATACCGATTAAAATAATAATTCCAGAGATAACATATGCAATTTTACGCTTCGCTAAGAATGAAACCTTATTGTTTCTGAATAAGTTCTTTGTAACTCCTGTAGAGAAATCTAAGTTCTTTCCTTTAGCAATATACCAGTCAATTAATAAACGAGTGATAAAGATTGCTGTAAATAATGAGGTTGCAATACCAATTAATAAGGTAGTTGCGAATCCTTTAATTGGTCCTGTTCCGAATAAGAATAAGATCAATGCCGTTAATCCTGTTGTAATGTTTGCATCAAAGATAGAAGACATTGCACCTTTCCAGCTAAATGCATGGTCAAGCGCTTCTTTTAATGTTTTTCCTTTGGCTAGCTCTTCTCGAACTCTTTCAAACAGAAGTACGTTTGCATCCACCGACATACCAATGGTTAATACAATACCTGCAATTCCAGGTAATGTTAATACAGCTCCTAAGTTGGCTAATACACCAAATATTAATAGAATGTTGAAGGATAATGCAACATCTGCAAAAATACCTGCTTTACCGTAATAGAATACCATCCAGATTAATACTAATACTAAAGCAATCATAAATGACATTAAACCACTATCAATTGCTTCTTGTCCTAATGAAGGACCTACTACTTCCGATTGTAAGATATCTGCTGTTGCTGGTAATTTACCTGCTCTTAGTACGTTTGCTAAATCCTGCGCTTCTTCTACGCTAAATTGACCTGAAATTTCAGAGTTCCCTCCTGAGATTGGCCCAGTTGTTACACCTGGTGCAGAATATACAATGTTATCTAAAACAATTGCGATGTTCCCTTGAGTGTTGTATACGTCTCCAGTTAACTTTTCCCATTGCTTTGCTCCGATACCGTTCATTTGCATGTTTACGTTCGGTCTACCAGCACTTCCGTATCCTTGTGCTGCTCCATCAATTACATCACCTTTCATTTGTGGTTCCGCATCTTTTCCTTTACGTTCTCCTGCTAAAGCATATAATTCATATCTGTCTGAAACAGGATCTGCTTGTTTTCCAAAAGCAAAACGTACGTAACGCAATTCAGCTGGTCGTACTTGCTTTAAAATATCGTTTGATAACAATTCTAATATTGCATCTCTATCTTCTCCTTTAGCAGTACCAATAATTCCGCCACCTTGGTTTACAAGTTGAAGTTTATCTAATAATGGATTTACTACATTTAATGAGTCTTCTGTTGAAGTTAACAAAGCATCTTGTGCATCGTCAGCTTTTGTTACATCTTCTGTAGCATATTCAGGAAGTTCTTTGAGCTTCTCGTTTGCTGAAACTAAGAATGTACCTAACCTTGCATTATCGTTGTACGTAGTCCAGAATTGAAGTTCTGCTGTTTGTTGAATTAACTTTTCAATACGAATTACATCTTTCGCACCTGGCAATTCAATTAAGATACGTCCAGAAGTTCCTAAACGTTGAATGTTTGGTTGTGTAACTCCAAATTGGTCAATACGTTTGTTTAATACTTCTTTCGCTGAAATAATTGATTGGTCAATTTTTTGTCTGATCACATTTTTTACAACACCATCAGGTGTTTTCATTCCGTCTTTCTTTAAATCTTCTTCCAAAGCTTGTGTAAAGAATAAATCCGGATTTGCTAATAATAATCCATCTGGTTTTAATTCGTCAAATGCTCTAAAAAATGATTCTACGTAATCTTCTTGCGCTTCCGCTTGAAGCACATCAGCTCTTGCCAACGCTTTGCTAAATGTTTCATTGTCTGGATTACTCACCAATCCAGATAAGATATCTTTTACAGAAATTTGAAGAATTACGTTGATTCCACCTTTAAGGTCTAATCCTTTGTTTAATTCTTTTTCTTTTGCCTCACTATATGAATACGTAGTAAGTCCATAATTGATTGGCTCATTTTTATCAATAGAATCCAAGTAGGTCTTTTCAATAAGACTTCTTTTATCTGCATTCTCTTTTGTGTCCGCTCCTTCTGTTGGTTTCGGCACTTGTGTTACGGCATACGTCTTTGCTTCGTTTTCAATTTTATTCGTTACAAACGTAAACGACAACTGGTAAATACTTACCAATCCGAATAAAATAGCAAATAATTTTACTAATCCTTTGTTCTGCATTATTCAATGTTTTTGGTCAAATTTTTTAAAACGAGCAACTATATAATTTACTGTAAAATTTGACAATTATTTTTTTTTGGATGATTTGATTGTGAATTTAATAGCCTTCGTAATCATACCGAGAAGCTATATTTTATGCGTATTGAATCGAGTTTTCTCAATTTAATACACTTTTTACGGTAAGATACGTTCGTAAATCGTATTGATAATCTCTAAAAAATTATGTTTGATTTATGAATGCATTGTTGTGAAAGGTCCCGCGCGAACATCTGGGATTTCATACGAAATGTTTTCTTTTGGAATAGCCGTATAACTAGATTCTGTATAGGCTAATGCAATCGTAGTTTTGATTTCTCCTGTAAGGAACGAACTTGTATTTGCTGACGAATTCGGACTTGGAGATTTATCGTAGTCTTTATGTAATGCTAAAATGTATTTTCCGTGAATTGCTGTATACGGATTAGAAACCGTTTGCAATTCATATACATCTATTTTAAAGCTATCAACAATTCCGTACTCTTGAAACGTTACTGCTTTTTTATTGGTTGGAATTTCTTCTGATTTGTCTTCTGACTCGAATCCTTCTTCAGCAAGAATTTTTTTGATTTCAGCAACATTTTCATCGCTGTAATATGCAATTTTGAGTATTCCAGCTGTTTGTCGAACTTGAATATTCTCAACACCTAACGCTTCTAACTGCGCTGTGATTGCTTCAATTACTTCATCTGTCTCCGCTAACACAGTCGTTTGGTCTGCAAACTGAAGTTCAATCTCCTGATTTGGCGCAGGCGATTGCTTCTTGTAGAAACCAAGTAGCGTGATAAGGATTATTAAAGCACTAAAATATTTTTTAGCAATCATGTGCCAAATATAAAAAGAAAGAGTGCAAAATCGTCCTGTTTTGGTAATTAATTTTGATTTAATCTATTGAATATTATATTGCTACTCTTACATTTTGAGCTTTTTTGCAGATTGTCATTCTTTAACGGTTTGCATTTTCACAATTTTAACGTTCGGAAGCACTCCAGAACGAATAATACTTGCTAAGATTGTTGCTTCACCTCTTGTGAAATTTCCAGAGACTTGAGTGTTACCACCTACAATTTTTCCAGTGTTTACACTTGGTGCTGAGTATACAACATCATCAATAACGATGGCAATATTTCCTCTTTCCTGATATGTTTTTTCAGTTAATCGTTCCCAAATAATTGCACCTTCTTTATTCATTTGTAAATTGATAACATACCTATTTTCAATATGACCATCAGATACGCCCGCTTCTGTGACATAACTTCCATCCAATGGCGCTTCATTTGTTGAGGTTACATATACAGCATGTAAAGGATACTTACCTTGCTTATAATTAGCATCAGGTTTTCCTAACAGAAACTTGACTCTTCTTTTCAGCGCACTTATAAATACAGGTTCTTTCTGTATTAATAATTCTTCAGCACGTGCTTTGTGTTTTTCAGCCACATATCCAAAAATAGGATCTTCATTAAAGTTAAAATTGAGTTCAATAATTCCTAAGAAATTCACAGCTTCTTCCAGATTTAATTCAATTTCATCATCCTTCAGTATCGTGATTTTTTCATCTGATTTTAGCTTAGAAGCATACGTTTTATCTAGGTATTTGTATAGAATCTCTTTTTTATTGCATACTTCAAAAAATTCCAGCTTTCCTATAGTCTGAAAACTTTGCCAAGTCAATACCGAATCAGCTCCTTTTGTATAATTTGCAACTATATTTTTCTGATCTTCTGTAATTTCTATGTTACTCGCGCCTAAAGACTCCAAGCGTTTTTGAATGACATGTTTGGTTTTTACTCTTTGATCCTCACTAAAATTATTTTCCGTGATTTCAAATTGAATTTGCGCTTTCGATCCAGAAGAAGGTCCTTCACAAGCCATTAAACAAAATGCTAAAAAAAGTGTGCAACTAAGAATGTGTTTTTTTTTCATAGAGATGTATCGTTTTAAACAACAATACATAAGTGTCTGATCGTGTAAAGATGTTACATATTGATTCATAAAAAAAACCTCAAAGCTAACTGCAATGAGGTTTTTGTGTATTTATTTTAAAATCAGAATTTTACAATTCTAACAATCCGTTTGTTTTCTTTACACCTTCAGCACTTTCAGATAAGTGTGCTTTTTCAGCATCGCTTAAGTTGATTTCAACAATACTTTCAATTCCGTTTTTCCCTAAGATTACAGGAACTCCGATACATAAATCGTTTAATCCGTATTCACCTTCTAGTAAAACAGAACAAGGGAACATTTTCTTTTGATCACAAGCAATTGCCTGAACCAATCCTGAAACTGCTGCTCCTGGCGCATACCAAGCAGAGGTTCCTAATAATTTTGTTAAGGTAGCTCCACCAACTTTGGTATCTTGTTTTACTTGCTCTAAACGTTCTTCTGATAAGAATTCAGAAACTTTTACACTGTTACGTGTTGCATGCGCTGTTAAAGGCACCATTCCTTTATCACTGTGTCCACCGATAACCATTCCGTCAACATCAGATATTGGAGCTTCTAACGCTTCTGCCAATCTGTATTTGAAACGAGCACTATCTAAAGCACCACCCATTCCGATGATTCTGCTTTTTGGCAATCCTGTTGTTTTGTGAACTAAATAGGTCATTGTATCCATTGGATTACTTACTACAATGATGATTGTATTTGGAGAATGCTCAATTAAACTTGAAGAAACTGTTTTTACAATTCCTGCATTGATTCCGATTAATTCTTCACGAGTCATTCCTGGTTTACGAGGAATTCCTGAAGTAATTACACAGATATTACTTCCAGCTGTTTTAGAATAGTCACTAGTACTTCCTATGATTTTTGTATCAAAACCATTTAAAGAAGCTGTTTGCATTAAGTCCATCGCTTTTCCTTCTGCATATCCTTCTTTAATATCTAATAAAACGACTTCTGAAGCAAAGTTTTTAATGGCAATGTATTCTGCACAACTTGCGCCTACGGCTCCTGCTCCTACAACTGTAATTTTCATATTTTTTATTTTTTTTGGATGTATTGTTTCTAAAGCTGCAAAGTTGCCATTTTTTATACTGAAAAACAACGTTATTTTAAATTATTTGTAGCAAATCAGTTATCGAATACTCACAGCTATACCAGCGCTTAATGTATTGAATTTCTGAAAGGTGTAGTCGCCAAATATTTTTATTGGACCCAAATTTAATCGTGCGCCAAGTGTGGTTCGTATTCCGTTTGCTTCAAAGTCTAGATTCACCGGATTTGATACTGTTTCGTTTACAGTTGATATGGTGTTTCCACTACTATCTTGCACTTCATAACTCAAATTGTAATCGCCCTTGAGGTTGACTTCAGATTTCCCTTGATTATATCCAAATCCACCATATAGCGTAATAATTTTAAAGTCTAATGAACCCAAAGCCTGAATTGTAAAAGCATTCATCGTAAATTCTGCTTCTCCATTTTGGATACTCACATTATCCGTAAGACTGTCGTCATTGATGGCGTACGTTGCTTTTAGTCGAGTAAACGCAGCAAGTACAGAAACGCTTAGTGGTAATTTGTCTATCGGGCCTAAATATTGTGTGATATCATGTTGTAATCCAACGCCAATAAGACTAGCTTCTACATCATCATCAAAACTTAGTTTCGGCACAAATCGTAATTTTACATCCGTTCGTGTTGGCAATCCAAGTCCAACTTGAATCATAGGTGCTGGCGCAGCATTTATAGGTAGGTCTTCGGTGATGCCGCCTGGCATTTGAAAACTTCCAACTTTAAATGTATTTGTTCCATCAATAGGAATGCTTACGTTAATTGTAGTTTCAGAACTATTTTCACTCATTACAGTTGGCAATGATGTTTCTCCATTCGCCGTTGTAAGAAATTCATAATCAGCAGGACTGAAATTAAAATTTTGACTTGAACTTGGTATAAAACTCGCATTTGCAGAAACTGTAATGTCAAAACCAAATTTTTTATGCGTTTTTGCAGTCGTATACCAACCGCCATTCATACTATATAATAATCCTTTCATTAGCGGATTCATATAGTTTTCGGTAAGCTTGCTTGCATCATTTCCTGATAGCAATAGACTTTCTAATTCTTGTGCTTGCAATGCCGATACAAATAGCATTACAAGAAGTGTAATTGTTTTTTTCATGACTTATTAGGTTAAGTTAGTTTTGACTAAAATAATAAAAACGTACTATTTTATACACAGGAAATAGCCCTTTTTTGTTTTTGTATAAAAAAGTTATGATGCAATATATATTAATGAGCATCTAAATAACATATTACATCTGTAGATATTTTTTGTATATTTATGTAAATACTTTACGCTATGAAAAAAATTACACTTTCAATATGTGCATTCATTTGTTTTCATTTTGGATTTGCACAACAAGATTTAATTGGTGATGGAAACATATGGACATTGCATTATATGGTAATTAATGGAACTACTATTAATGTGACACAACCGCATCCATCAAATCCAAGTTACCACCCAGGAATTCAATTTTTTGAATCATCACCTAACTATTATGATTTTTATGCGAACGCAGGAGATATCAATGTTGCTTTCAACGCATCACAATCACTTTCCTTTGGTTCTGGTACATTTACAGTTCAGTTTCCAGGTGTTACACTAGGATCATGTTCTACGAATTGTGCGTTGGAAAGTCAATATCTAGGTCTTATAATTACTGGTAGTAGTAGTCCACCAAGAACTTTTGATTATCAAATTATTGATGAAGGCAATGGTCATAAAACATTGATTATTGATACACCAGAAGGAAATAGAGCTGTACATGGCAACTTTGTACTTTCACTTGAAAAGTTTCAGAAAAAAAGCATTGTTATGTATCCTAATCCTGTAAAAAAGAAATTGTATTTTGATTTCAAAGGATTTTCGGTAGAAAAAATAGATGTGCTTTCAGTAGTAGGTTCGCGTATTTTTGAAACAAAAATTTCGCATCAAGATAATTCCTTAGACTTATCATTTTTGTCTCCTGGAATTTATTTTATCAAAACTACCTATAAAGATGGAGACACGAATGTTTCCCGATTTATCAAAGAATGATTTATACCAAATGACCCGTCCTATAAAATCTGTAACGGTTTTTCAGGACGGGTCAATAGTAAGACTTATTTACGCATCAATATTTGCATAAACAGCATTCTTTTCAATAAATTCTCTACGTGGTGGCACTTCGTCTCCCATTAACATGGAGAATACTCTGTCTGCTTCTGCTCCACTATCAATAACTACTTTACGTAATGTTCTAAAGTTTGGATTCATGGTTGTGTCCCACAATTGTTCTGCGTTCATTTCTCCAAGACCTTTGTAACGTTGAATTCCTGCTCCGCCACCAAATTCATCAACAATTTCATCTCGTTCTTGATCATTCCATGCATATTTACGTTTTGCTCCTTTTTTAACCAAGTATAATGGTGGTGCAGCAATGTAAATGTGTCCGTTTTCAATGAGTTCTTTCATGTAACGGAAGAAGAATGTTAAGATTAAGGTAGAAATATGCGATCCATCGACATCGGCATCACACATAATCACTACTTTATGATATCTTAGTTTTGAAAGGTTTAGTGCTTTGCTATCTTCTTCAGTTCCGATGGTAACACCTAGCGCTGTAAAGATATTTTTGATTTCTTCGTTTTCGAATACTTTATGCTGCATCGCTTTTTCGACGTTCAAGATTTTTCCACGTAATGGTAAAATTGCTTGAAACATACGATCACGACCTTGTTTTGCCGTTCCACCTGCCGAATCTCCCTCGACAAGGAATACTTCACATTTTGCAGGATCTTGCTCAGAACAGTCACTCAGTTTCCCTGGTAAACCGCCAATACTCATCACCGTTTTACGCTGTACCATTTCACGTGCTTTTTGAGCAGCATGACGTGCTTGTGCAGCCAAAACTACTTTTTGCACAATGGTTTTAGCATCGTCTGGATGTTCTTCTAAGTAATCTGTTAGCATTTCTGAAACAGATTGACTTACCGCTGCAGAAACTTCACGGTTTCCTAATTTTGTTTTGGTTTGTCCTTCAAATTGTGGTTCTTGAACTTTTACCGAGATAATTGCGGTTAATCCTTCACGGAAATCATCTCCGGCAATGTCAAACTTTAATTTGTCTAACATTCCAGTTCCATCCGCATATTTTTTAAGTGTATGCGTTAAACCTCTTCTAAATCCTGATAAGTGTGTTCCACCTTCGTGTGTATTAATATTGTTTACATACGAATGTAAGTTTTCAGAATACGAAGTGTTGTACGTCATTGCAACCTCAACTGGAATACCGTTTTTCTCACCTTCAAAGGCAATAACTTCGGTAATGATTTGCTCACGATTTCCATCTAAGTATTTGATAAATTCTTTTAGTCCTTCCGTAGAATGAAAAACTTCACCAAGGTATTCTCCCTTTTCGTCTTTGCTACGCTTATCTGTGAGTGTAATTGTGATTCCTTTGTTAAGGTATGACAATTCACGCATACGATTTGCAATAGTTTCGTAGTTGTATTCTAAGGTTTGTGTAAAGATCGTAGGATCTGGTCTAAACGTTACTATAGTACCGTTTTTATCAGAATCGCCAATAGCTTTTACAGGATATAATGGTTTTCCGCGTTCGTACTCTTGTTCCCAAACTTTTCCTTCTCTAAAAACAGTTGCTGTTAAATGAGCTGATAATGCATTTACACAACTTACACCAACTCCGTGCAATCCACCAGATACTTTATAGGAATCTTTATCAAATTTTCCACCAGCACCAATTTTCGTCATTACAACTTCTAGCGCAGATACACCTTCTTTTTTGTGTATTCCAATCGGAATACCACGACCATTATCTTCCGTTGTAATCGAGTTGTCTTCGTTGATTACTAAACTAATCGTATCACAATGTCCTGCTAATGCTTCATCAATAGAGTTATCGACAACTTCATATACCAAGTGATGCAAACCTCTAGTTCCAACATCTCCAATATACATGGAAGGACGCATACGAACATGCTCCATTCCTTCTAATGCCTGTATACTATCAGCTGAATATTGATCTTTCTTTTCTTCGCTCATAAATATTCTCCTTAGTTTTTATATTTTTAGAACAGCATAAAGTGTTCTGATTTATTTTACTCTTAACAAACAAATATAACACTTCATGAATTGATTTTTAAACACTTTTAAGCCGCTTTTCAAATAGTTATTAACATTTAGTGTTTTTAATAAAACTTGCTTAGAATGGCTTAAAACACCTTTAGAATGATTTTTGAATTACTTTTTTCTTCTCGTCTGACGGAGAAATTAAAAGCATCGCACAGAAGCGCTATTTTGACTTTTGTTTTTTAGGTTAAAACACCTACAAGTTACTTTTTATCAACAGAAAAATGCTTTTTTTAACATGCTTCGCTTTTGTTTTTAGTAATTTTACGGTACTAATAACTATTCTACTAAATATTGTTCTATGAAAACAAAATTACTTTTACTAGCATCGCTTTTTAGCATTGCTTCTTTTTCTCAAACGATTACAAAATTTGGAAGTGATCCAAATACTGATTTTACGGTTGTAACTCCAACTATTGTACCAGACCAAACACCAACAGGCGCTAATGTCGTTTGGGACTTTAGCGGATCAATTCCTGCAGGAAACAATATTGACTCGTATGCAGCTCCAACCGCAGCTCAATTAACTACATATCCTGGTACAACGGAAGTTTTATCGATTACTTCACAAGGTGGAACGCCAACTGTAAGTGAATTTTTCTTGAAAGAAGATGGAAGCGGAACTTCAATTACTGGAGTTTCTCAAGGCGATATTATATTGAATTATAGTGGCACGAATGCTTTTATTGGATTGTTTCCGTTAAATTTTGGAGCAAATAATTCTGGAGCTGTTTCTGGGACATTTTCATACCTAGGAACAAGCGGAACTTTTACAGGAACAGTTACTGCAACAGTTGATGCGTATGGAATGTTAACCATGAACGATCTTCTTTGCGGATGCGGCTATACAGGAAATGTAACACGCTTACGCATAGACCAAACCTTGAGTTTTAGCATTCCTCCTATTTTTAATAATATAGGAACGTTAACACAAACTACGTATTACTATTATGACAATGGTGCCGATAATTTAGCGTACAGGTATAATAATGCACACCTTATTTCAGCATTTTTAGGAGTCGATCAAACCACGGAAACATTTGAACGTAATACAGCTATTACACTTTCTACAAACAATACGTTAGCTGCTGCTAATTTTCAATTGTATCCAAATCCTGCAAAAGATTTGATCACGATACAAACAAATAATAGTCAAGAGATTAAAACAGTTACTATTGTAGATGTTCAAGGAAGAACTGTTTTTACGTCAAGTCAACACACGGGAAGTATTTCTGTTGCTAATTTACAACAAGGAATGTATTTTATGACACTTGAAACGGAAACTGGACAGTCAGCAACGAAGAAGTTTATAAAGCAGTAAGCAGCTATAAGAACGCTTCGCTTTCTGCATAGAGCGTCAAGACGTTCAATGACTTCTTCACTATTAGACAAAATATTAAAAAAAACGCGCAACGTATTTAAATTTAAGATTTTGCGCGTTTTTTTACACGATACTATTTCTTTAGAAAACATACGCGATTTTGGGGACAAATGCCAAACCGCCAATATCTTCTCGCACAGCACCTTCTACTTTATACGGAGCATAATTCACACTAACTCCAATGATAAATTTGCTGTTTTCATTAAATTCGTATTGATATTCCAATCCTGGACTGAATAGTACAGAGCTGACAATTTCATATTTTTCTTCACCATCTTCGCCACTGTAAAACGGATTTCGCGCATCAGTCGTAATTCCTGAAACACCTAGACCTAGTTTTAATTCAAGATTTCCTTTGGTACTTGTATGCAAACTCTTTTTGAAATCTACCGTAAAGTTTAACATCATGGTGCTTTTTACTTGAATAGTATCAATGGTTCTTCGGTATAGAAAATCATCTTTTTGGTTAGGAATCACAACTTGCAAAGTTAAGCCAATTGCTTTTTTTCTGCGAAATGGAAAGTTTGCACTTAGTTCTAAAAAAGGAGCTGTCCCAAAGTAGGAACTTAGTTTTCCTTGTGGCATGAATACACCGCCACCAATGGCAAATGTTGCGTTGTCAAACGGATTATATGCTGACGAATCATTTTGAGATTGTAGTGTTGACATTGCAAATACGAATACTACTACTGAACATAGAAATTTCATAAGATTACGTTTTAAATTCAATTCAAAAGTATTGTGATTTATACAGTGTAAATGGTTGTAATCACGAATTAGAATTTTATTTTTTGTGATTTTCGCAAAATAAAACGTTGCTTAATTGGTAAGTTTGTCTTCTAAACATTTCAATTATGAACACTATTGTTATTAAAAATATTCGATTCGTTGTGATAGCTATGACGCTACTTTTAGTTACTTCTTGTGCTTTGAAACCGATTGCATCTGAATATGATTTTGTGAAAACAAATTTTGAAGATGTTACCTTAGAAAAACTAGGAAACGGAAAAGTACTTATTTATAATGGAGCTGATATTTTACATAAGATTGACAATACTGCGCGCTTGAATGTTTGGATAAACGGCAAAGCATTGGGACAAATTAAAGGTCGTGAATATGTAATTATAGACTTGAAAAAAGGCGATTATGAAGTGAAATTACAACATATTGACGTTGTAAATATGCGAAGTATGCATTCTTTTACACTTGCTGATTCTGTGAAGGTTATTAAGATTAAACCAACAATTACTTCCAACAAATTAGAAATTACCAACGAGTTTCCGAAGCGTTTTGAAAAATTCACCTATGCTGTAAAAAAATCGGAATAGTATTTAGTTTTTTCAACAAAAGATAAAAGACCGCTTCGCTATTAGATCATAGAATAAAGACTAAATCGTAACAAATCAAAAAGAAGCACCTGAACCATTTTTGGCAACATATACAATTTCGCCATTGTTAAACGTAACACCTTTGGCAATGTCGGTTTGTAATAGTATAGCGCCATCTGCGTCCATATAATTTAGTAAAGGAGCTAATTGTACCAAGTTTGAAATTCCAATAGAAGATTCGGTCATGCAGCCTGCCATTATTTTGATGTGTTTCGCTTTCGCGATTTGAATCATTTGCAACGCAGGCGTAATGCCACCACATTTCATCAGCTTGATATTGATTCCGTGAAAAACTTCTGCGCACTTTGCTACATCTGCTAGTTTTTGACAACTTTCATCCGCAATAATTGGCAATACACTTTTTTCTTTGAGAACCTTCATGTCTTCCCAATTGTCGGCTTTTAATGGCTGTTCGATGAATTCTACGTTGAGTTCTTTTAGAATTTTTGCGTTTTCAAGCGTTTCTTCCACAGTCCAAGCGCAATTGGCATCAACTCGAAATACTGAATCTGTAATTCCGCGAAGTGCTTTTATGATTGTAAGATCATTTTTTGTACCCAATTTTATTTTATAGATCGGCCACGGCGTTTGTTGAATCTTTGATTTCATTACTTCAATAGAATCGATTCCAATGGTAAAGTTCGTTTTTGGCAACTCATCATCGTACTCGCTCCAAAACCTTCGCAATGGCTTTTTTTGTTGTTGTGCATATAAATCCCAATACGCGCAATCAATCGCGCAAAGCGCAAAGTAATTGTCTTGTAATTTTGGTGCTAAAAGCGTCCAGAGTTTGGTTGGATGCAATTCTTTTTCAACAGTATCAAAAATAGATTTTACACTCGCTACGGAATGCTTCAAGCTGTTTATTGTACTGTTGTAATACGGATTTACCGTTGCTTCTCCATAGCCAATATAGTTTCCGTCTGTAATAGAAACCACCACCGTTTTTTGAACCGTAATTGTATACCGAGAAATGGTAAACGGGTTTTTTAAAGGAAGTTCAAAACTTTGTATAGAGAGTTGTAATTTCATCTTTTAAAGATAGTTGATTTGAGTTATTTTTAAATATTTAATATAACTTCTAGAAATAAAAACTTAATTATTTCTAGAAAATTTTGAACTCAGTATTTCGTTTGTAATTGTTTTTTTCTTTTACTTTGCTCGCACAAAGAATACTGAATCAAGTTCAGCACAGGCGTCAACAAAAGAAAATGCGCTTTTTAGTTCATATCATTTACACTTTAAGTTAAGGTATTCATGAATCTTCGATTTCCAGAGGTGTTTTTAGTTATTCTATCGAAAACTAAAACCGCATTCATTTTCCTAAATTTTAGTTCGCTGTTTTTATTTCATTAAATAGGAGTTCATGAATCTATGATTTCTCCAAGGCTTCGAAAATTCTTAACGGAAAATGTCTGCTACACTGCGGAAAAAGAATCCGTTACTTATAAAAATTAGCGCTATTAGATCAAACTTAGGTTATCTAATTACCAATAACAGTTAAAAACAAGTAGTTTTACACATACTAACATCAATAATGTCTAATGAGTAAAGGAAGCTACAAAGCTCTCGCGTTTTTGTGTGGAATACTTGGAATCTCAGGAATTTCAGAATCTATGAGAATTTGGAATTCATCCGCACCAGATATCGCACCAGAAAGAACCTATTTATCGATAATGGCATTTGTTATGACTTTTGGTCTTTTTTGGCTAGCACGTTATTTTTGGAGAAAAAGTAACTAAAAAACGCCATCTTGTTAGATGACGCTTTTGTTTAGTGATTATTTCAGATAGTCTTCTAAAAGTTTTTTTAAGGTGTTTTCAGCTGTAATACCTATATATTTTGAATCTTTTTCTTTGTTTACATATTCAATGGTTGGACAATATTCTACATCAAATAAAGCAAGGAGTTTGTCATTTACTAAAAGTGCATATACAGGTTCAAATTTACATTTTCGCGAAAGCGGTTCGTAGTTGCTATCGTTGAGAAATTCTTTTAGAAGCGACGCACGCTGATCGCCTTCTAACACCAGTTTACGCACAACTTGTCTTCTTTCGAGGTATTCTTTTGCTGTATCTTGCGAATCTGCGTTGTAAACTTCATTACTTAATAAACAGACCGTCATGGTGTCTTCATCTTTGATTTCGGAGATATCTTTCATTCCATTACAAGAAATTAGTAGTAGCGATACTATATAGAAGGTGAGTGTTTTCATGGTTCATTAGTTATAAGTTATTGTATTGGAATTGAAACCAGATTGCCCGTATCTTCCATTTTGATTACGCTGATATTGAGTTCTGCTTTTTGCTTCATTGTACGCTCTTGAAAACATCGTTCGCCAAGAACCATTGTTGTCATTTACTTTACTTGCTTCTTTTGCAAAAGAATTGATAAAAGCATTTGTAAAGTGACCATTACCCATACTTCCGTTTGAATTTGTCATACAAAACGACCATTCGCCTTTACCTGAAGAAGTTGAGATTAAGGAACCTTTTGAGTAAATAAATAATCGTTTTAATTTATCTTCATCAAATAGAAACCCTGATTTGAATGGAATTTCCTCATCGCTTTTGATACCATCTCGAGTACGAGGAATAGAGTTACAAAGATCTCCAACAGTGATGCTTAATCGTGCGCCTTTGCTTTTTATGTATCTATGAATACTTTCCAATCCTAAGTCCGATCCGTCCAAACTCATATTAGGAAAACGATTGCTTCCAGAAGTATCATTGTAACCGTGTCCTGAATAATAGAATATAACCACATCATTCGGTTTGATACCTAAGCTATTAATTTTAGACATGATGCTGCTTTTGTCAAATGTATTTCCGTACAGTTTGTTGATTCCGTATTTGATGCCAATTTCGCGTGCTGCTTTTCGAAAAAGATTGGTTACATCGTTTAAATCTTGTTCTACACTCGAACCAATTTGCGGATCGTTAGTATCAGCGACCATTAGTAAATGTAATTTTACATTTTTGTTGAATTGATTTCCAGTAGTCGTTCCGGTAGAAGTTGAGGTGGTTGCCGATTGCGTACTCGTCTGATTTGTGCAAGTAATGTCTGAAATCCACGAGCCATAATCGGAATTTGATTTTTCAAGCTTTCTGAATCCGTACTTTTTTCCTTTAAAATCTCTTTTGTTGTCTTTATCGCTCCAGACTAATTTTCCATCGGTCGTTTTGGCATAGAAATAAAAAATACGATTCTTAGAATCTTCTACATATACGGTTTTGTTTGGAGCAATCTCCCACCATCCTTTTGACTTCCACTCATCCTCAAAATTCAAATAACGAATGAGTACTTTTACAGGTTTGTTACACTTATTTCTGAATTTCAACCTATAATGTTCCACAGTACTAGAACTGCTTGAACTACTAGAACTAGAACTAGTGTTCGTAGTCGTAGAGGTGCTCGCAGTACTTGATATTAAACTTGTATAGGTTGTATATTCTGGCTCATTTGTCCAAAAGAAACTATGGATATATGCTTTTGTAAAATCTTTGGCAGGGTCTAGTTTTTTAAACGTTGCATCTTTAATATTGTCTAACTTTCCGTCTTTTAAATCTTGGTCGTCATAGGTGTATAGCTTTTCGAATTCATTATTCGCATTCATGTTTTTGAACACAAAATTATCCGCAGAATAGCCTACAGTACTTTCTTTTGATGAATATACCATTTCAGCATCTTCACCATCAAACACAAAGTATTTTGTCCCATCTTCGTTGTAGAGATATTTTCCAACACATTTGTATTTTGCAACTTTATACGTTCCGTCCTTTACAGTATATTTTACTCGAACTTTGATATTTTCTTTTTCAAAAAACTCAACTAAAGCCGTATACTTTATACCGCTTTCACCTTTCCACTTAATTTCATAAAAATTTTGTGCTACGCATAGTTGAAAAAAGCATAGGAATGCAATCGTAATAATTCTTCTCATAATTTTGATTATTTATGGTTGGCTCATAATCATTATACATGATATGACTGTAAACTTCATCGGGTTAAAGAATTACAGTATTTAGGGTAAGTATTAAATATACAATTTTATTTTATTCGATTCCAAATCATAGTATGAATAATTGTTAACCTTTAAGGTAATTCGGATGAACTTGACTGTTTGCCATAAAAAAACGTCATACTAATTGTATGACGTTTTTTCTAGAAACTATTTTTCGCATTTCGACTCCACTCAATGTAAAAGGAATGAAATCGAAGTGATATTTTTATTTTTAATACGCTTCATCGTGCACAGCTGTTACTGCTCTACCAGAAGGTTCATTCATGTTTTTAAATGATTCATCCCATTCTAAAGCCGTCACCGAACTACATGCTACTGAAGGAACCGATGGAACCGTTAGTGAAGCTGTTTCTGATGGGAAATGCTCTTCAAAAATAGTACGGTAGTAATATTCTTCTTTGGCACGTGGCGTTTGCACTGGAAATCTGAATTTCGCATTTGCCAATTGTTCGTCTGACACTTCACTTTCTACCAATTCTTTTAAAGTGTCAATCCAGTTGTAACCAACGCCATCGCTGAATTGTTCTTTTTGTCTCCAAGCAACACTTTCTGGTAAGTACGCTTCAAATGCTTTACGCAATACCCACTTTTCCATACGTTCGCCGTTGATCATTTTATCTTGCGGGTTGATGCGCATGGCAACATCCATAAATTCTTTATCAAGGAAAGGCACACGACCTTCAATTCCCCAAGCTGCTAACGATTTGTTGGCGCGTAAACAATCGTATTGATAGAGTTTATGAAGTTTACGAACTGTTTCTTTGTGTAATTCTTCTGCGCTTGGCGCTTTGTGAAAGTATAAATACCCTCCGAAAATTTCATCTGCGCCTTCACCAGATAATACCATTTTGATTCCCATCGATTTGATGACTCTTGCCAATAAATACATTGGAGTTGACGCACGAATTGTCGTGATATCGTATGTTTCTAAGTGATAGATTACATCTTTAATTGCGTCCAAACCTTCTTGAATGGTAAATTTTACTTCGTGATGAATCGTTCCAATATGATCTGCAACTTTTTGCGCTGCAGCCAAATCTGGAGAACCATCTAATCCAATTGAGAAGGAATGTAATTGTGGCCACCAAGCATCACTTTGATCGTCGGTTTCAATTCGTTTTTGTGCATATTTTTTCGCGACAGCAGAAGTAATAGAAGAATCCAATCCGCCAGAAAGTAATACACCATACGGTACATCAGACATTAATTGTCTGTGAATGGCTGCTTCCAACGCATCACGCAATTCGTCAATACTTGTTTGGTTTTCTTTTACAGCTTCATAGTCCATCCAATCACGTTTGTACCACTGTTTTAATTCTCCTTCTTTACTATCTAAATAGTGTCCTGGAGGAAATACTTCTATTTTGCTACAAACACCTTCTAAAGCTTTTAATTCTGAAGCAACATAGAAGGTTCCGTTTTTGTCCCAACCTATATATAATGGAATAATTCCCATGTGATCTCTGGCAACTAAATACGAATCTTGTTGTTCGTCATAAATTGCAAAACCGAAAATTCCGTTAAGTTCATCTAAAAATGTACTTCCTTTTTCTTTGTATAATGCTAGAATGACTTCACAATCAGATTGTGTTTGAAAGTTATATTTCCCTTCAAATTGCTTACGCAACTCTCTATGATTGTATATTTCGCCATTTGCGGCTAATATTAATTGTTTGTCTTCACTGAATAATGGTTGTTTTCCAGAAGCTGGATCTACAATTGCCAAACGCTCATGCGCTAAGATTGCATTTGCTGAGCTATAGATTCCATTCCAGTCCGGTCCACGGTGACGGATTTTTTTCGACATCTCTAAAAGTTGAGGTCGTAATACTTCTGTTGTTTCTTTTAAATCGAATGCGCATACTATTCCACACATAACTTATCTTTTTTTGTTATAATTACACTACAAATATGGCTTTAACCTTTCAATTTAAAAACATAAAAGCTATTTATAGTTACATATTAAAACATAAAAAGCTATTTTTAGTATCATTCTCAATTATTTTACTTAAAAAACGCTTTAAAACTTACAGCCTATAAAAAGGCATAAAAAAAGGAACATGATTTTCATGCTCCTTTATACGATTGTTTTCACTTGAAGCGAATAGACTATGCTTATTATTCAGCTCCCCACGAACATTCAGTTTGTGTATCACAAGCTTCAAAACAAGATTCTCCTGTACGACCGAATCCGCCTTTGATTTGTTCACGATTGTTAAAATTCACAATTGTCGCTTTTGTAAAGTGTAAGACGCTTTTTAGTTGTTGTTTTTTCATGATTTTTGGTTTTTGTGATGTTAGTAAGTTTTCTATGTTCTTAAATTTACTTCATTTTTTTTGGAAAGAAATACGGCTTCACCTTACTTATTGGAATACAAATCATACGCAGATTTCATAATTTAACATATCAAACGAAAGTTTAACATAATGCTAAGAATAACTTTTGCTAAATTTATATCGAAAAATAACTACCATGAGAAAGCGCTTTTTAGCTACAGGTCTTTTTATATTACTAATGCTTATTAGCATTGATGTTTCTGCACAAAAATTTAGCGACATTGATAAAAGTCCGCATGATATAAGTTATTTTAAGGCGAAACGAAATGCGCCGCCAGTGATTAAGGTTTTGTACGGAAGACCGCAAAAGAAAGGCCGTACTATCTTCGGAAATTTAGTTCCTTATGATAAAATTTGGCGAACTGGCGCTAATGAAGCCACCGAGATTACTTTTTTCCAAGATATAAAACTAGGAGAACAAGAAATTAAAGCCGGAACATATACATTATTCACAATTCCAGGGAAAAAATCTTGGACAATTATTTTAAATTCAGACACGGATGTTTGGGGCTCCTATTATTATGATAAAGACAAAGATGTTGCCCGCATTGACATTCCTGCAAAAAATACTGATGAGGTAGAATATTTTTCTATTGCATTCACAAAAGAAACTGATGGTGCCAACATGATATTAGCATGGGACAATATTAGCGTTGCTGTACCGTTTAGTTTTTAATTATTCTTTATTTATTGTTATTATTGGTTATTTGAAAAACTCAGAGGTTATTTACTTCTGAGTTTTTTTCGTTTATGGAAGTTAGTAGTGAGGTTTTAGTATTGAGTATTGATTGAGATCAACCTTCAAAAGAATAATACGCTACTTTCTAAAAGCGCGTCAGCGCGATCTAATATCCAACAGCGAAGCGGTCTAATATCTATTTCACCTTTTTCCCAGCTAAATACGTTTCCACAACAGTAGTCGTTAAGATTTCGTTTTCTGGAATTTCCATGATGTTTTTATCTAAAATGATGAAATCCGCGAATTTACCAGTTTCAATGCTTCCTTTTTCGGTTTCTTCAAAGTTGCTATAGGCAGCCCAAATTGTCATTCCTTTTAAAGTTTCTTCACGAGATAATGCATTTTCCATTTGATAACCACCATCAGGGTAATGTTTTGAATCTTTTCTGGCAACAGCCGCATAAAATGTTTTGAACGTACTTACATGTTCCACAGGAAAGTCGGTTCCTAAAGCAATTTGACCTGATAAGTTTAAAAGTTTTTTATACGCATACGCGCCTTTTTCACGATCTTTTCCTAAACGATCGCCTGCCCAATACATATCACTGGTAGCGTGTGTTGGTTGTACCGACGGAATGATGTTTTTATTTTTGAATAGATCAAAATCTGTTTCGTCAATGATTTGTGCATGTTCTATTCTCCAACGACGTCCTGTTTGACCTTTTAGCGCAGTTGCATACGTTTTTAAGACTTGATAGTTTGCAGAATCACCAATGGCATGCGTGTTCATTTGATAGTTTGTTTTTGCAATTTTTGCCGCTAGTTTTTCTAAATTTTCTGGACTGATCACCATTGCACCAAAGTGATTTTCTTTATCAGAATACGATTCTTTTAAGACTGCGCCACGCGAACCTAACGCACCATCACCATATACTTTGAACGAACGCACATTCAAATAATCGGTTTTGTATGGATCTTTGTTGATGTAATGTGCTACATTTTCTGGCGTATTGCTAATCATTGCATAGATACGCATGTTGAGCGCGTCTGCTTTTTGTAAACTATCAATTAGGTTGATGACATCTTTATTTAATCCTGCATCGCTAATCGTTGTTAAACCGTAAGAAAAACATTCTGTTTCAGCTTCTTTGAGTGCTTGTATTTGTTGTACGCGTGTTGGTTGTGGAATGATTTTATCGATCAAATCCATTGGATTATCAACTAAAATTCCTGTTAGTTTTCCATCTTTTAGTTGTATTTCGCCACCTTCAACTTTGGTTTCCGCAGTGATTCCTGCCATGTCCAATGCTTTCTGGTTTACAATATATGCATGTCCATCTATACGTGTCAAGGCAACTGGCGTATCTGGAAATAGTTCGTCTAAACGATCTTTTGTTGGGAATTCTTTGACTTCCCAATCGTTTTGGTCCCAACCTCGACCAATAATGAATGGCATGTTTCTTTCTTTTTGAAAAGCGACAATTTTCGTAATGATTTCCTCGTAACTTTTGGTTCCAAATAAGTTTACACTTTGTTTGAATAAACCAAGTCCGTAAAAATGACAATGTGCATCTATAAATCCTGGAAAAACAGCTTTTCCGTTAGCATCTATCGTTTCTTTTGCTTGATATTTTTCTTGCATTTCTGCTGAAGTTCCAACGGCTACAAATTTTCCATCGCGAATAGCAAACGCTTCTGCATTAGAGAAATTACCATCTACGGTGTAAACTTTTGCATTGGTTACAATCATATCAGCTTCTTCTTTTTGGGTACAAGAAAAAATTATAAATGATAATGCTAAGAGTAAGATTCCTTTTTTCATTCGGTTAAGTTTTGGTTTAAAGATTTAAAAATACAACTTTTAAATGTTTATTTGAATCCCTTTTTTGTCTTCGCGAAGAAAATTCACAAAAAAAAGCGTCCAATATATATTGAACGCTTTTGGTATGTTGCTTGTGATATTTTTTAGAAATCGAATTTATAAGTCGCGCCTGCCATGATTTGAAATTGTTGTACAGGAAAGTTTACCCAACGTTGGTAATCTTGATTGGCAATGTTGTTTGCTTTTACAAACGCAGAAAGTCTGTCGTTGAAACGATACCCTACGTGTGCGTTTACATCAAAGAAACTGTCTAGTGTAACTTCTTCTTGTACTGGAGTGAACGTTAGTCCAGGTGTGATCAAGTCTTTACGTTCGCCAATGTAGAAGATATTTGCGCCTGCAAACCAGTTTTCCGTGATTTGATAGTCTGCAAAGATAGACGCTTCAATATCTGGTAAGTTCCACGCTTCTGCTTGCTGATCTGTGCTGTAATTGAAGTATTCTGCTTTGACTACAAATTTGAAATTGCTTGTAATGTCTACATTCAATTCTCCAAATATAGAAATTGTACTTATATCATCATATACAACTCCAAACGAGTTTCCGTAAGTATAACCGTTGTCAGCGTTACTTGAAGGACTAAATTGATTTACTTGGAATAATGCTTTGTTGTTTTCAGAAATGTATGAACCTCTTACGTTGTAACTTACGTTAGATGTTAGTTTTCCTTTGATTCCTAAGTATCCATTGTATTGTTGATCGGTTGGTGCAATTCCCAACGTTGGCGATACAAAGTTGTTCGTTTGTACAAAGTCGTAGTACGAGTTTTGCTGTAAGTCACCTTCTATTCCCGCGTAAGCGATTACATTGTCACCATTTAATCTGTATTGTGCTGTAATTCTTGGATAGATAAAGAAATCGCTATCACTGTTTTCAGCATCCAATCCATAGTAAATAGCTGCACCAAAGTTGACCGTTAAATCATCTCGTAAGATGACTAAACTTGGTGAGATTCCCGCTTTTAGAATACTGTAATCAATGCTTCCTGTTCCTGAGAAATTGTTTTCAAATGTTCCGCCAACATAATCTACATCAACGGTTGTTTTGATGAGTTCGCCTGCAATTTCTACTTCAAATTCTGGTTGTAAGATTAATCTGTTTTCACCTGAACTAAACGCGTCAAACATACGTCTGTATAATATTTTTCCCCCGTTGAAGAATGAATCGTCCATTTTTATATCAGCGCCTAAGTATACATTGTGATAGGTTTGTTGCTCGCTAATTGTTACTATTTGATCTGTTGTTGTGATGAATTCTGGCAGTCCATACCAATTGTAAATTTGATGTTGGTATCCAAATTTAGCTTTCCATGATAAGTCTCTACTGCGATTGATGTATGCTAAATCTAATTTTGTGTCAAAGAATTTATCATCCAATTCTATATTGTCAATTCCACCTTGAGAAGAATGATGACGCAAAGAAACATCAAAGGTTTCGTTTCTGCTGATTGCTCTACTTGTGTAAAAATCTAATGCGGCCGTATTGTAGTTTCCTAAACCAAGTGAAAGGTAGGTGTTGTATAGTTTTTCTCTTTTTGCTTTCTTTAACCCTTCGGCTTTTCCTTTTGCTGGTGTAAATGTAGATGCTACTGGAAACGAAAAAATGGAATATTTAATTTCCTTCTTTTTCCCCGTTTCTTTATCGTTCAACGAAGGCGTTTGTTTTATTTTGAACGCATCAGATACAGAAGGCGTGTATGGCTTTACCACGTTAACAACTTCTGTCCCAACAGTTTCTTTTTTGTCTTTATCCTTGTCTTTATCTTGAGCAATCGCCAAATTAGCCATAAAGAATATCACTAGTATAAAACTCGATTTTAATATTTGGTTTCGCATGTGTTGCTTGCTTTGTATGTTTGTGTTTGATTTCAAAATGTCGCTTTGTTATTAGTTGCCGTCTTCTTTTTCGGTGGGTGTTACCGATGAATTACGTTTAGCTTCAGCAGTTTTTATTTTTGCCAATTCCGCTTCTGCTTTTGCAACTTCTTCTGGATATTTTGTGAAGTTTTTAATCACACTTTCCAAAATATAGGTTGCTTGAAACGAATCTTCTAAAGCGTAGAAATTTTTAGCCATTACTATTAATCCTTTGGCGCCAAATTGTTTGTAACTAGAATAGTTTTTTACGAGAGTCTGCACCACTTTGTTTGAACCTTCATAATCGTTTTCTTTATTTTTGAAATACGCATCGTAGTATAACGCTTCTGCCGCTAGTTTTCCTGTAGCAATTTTTTGTACTTCAGCGTATGCTTCTTTTGCTTTGTCTTCATTGTTTGTGGCAATTGCCGAACGCGCAATGATTACATGTGCATCACTTTTGATTCGATTGTCTACTTTGTCATTTGCCAATACTTTTTCAGCATAACTCACCGCAGCTTCATAGTTGCTGAGTTCGTAGTTTGCTTTCATTAGGTTAGATTGTGCAAACATGATATTTTGTGGAAAATCAGCACTTTCTTCCAAACGCTTTAACACCGGAATTGCTTTGGTATAATTGTCCGTTTCTAACAATACTTGCGCCAATCGTGCTAAGGCTTGTTCTGTATATTCGTTGCGTTCATTTTGTAAAACGTATTCGTAATACGGAATGGTTTTTTGTGTTTCTCCTTTGCTAAAGTATGATTGTGCCAAGTAGAAATTTGCTTTGACTGCATTTAATCCATTTGGAAATTGCTGAATGTATTTTTCAAAACCATCAATGGCTTTTTCTGTGTTGTTTTGAATGAATTGTTTCTCCGCAGATTCGTATGTTGCTTTGTCCAATTCGGCGTCACTTACTTCTACAAAGTCAAGATTTTTCACCCAATTTGCATAGACTTCCACTTGTCCTAAGTCAATGTAGATTAATTTTGCGGTGGCAACTGCCTGAATTGCTTCTTCCGTGTTTGGAAACTTCGCTACGACCGATCGGAATTTTGTGAGTGCCACTTGTTTTTTTCCATCGTTGTAATTGATCAATCCTTGTTTTAAGATTGTTTTTGACACATACGAACTTTTTGGGTAATCTTCAATCATTTTCGCGTATGCGTTCAATCCTTCTTGTGTATTTTCTTGACTGATGTATGTATTTCCTAATTCGTATAATGCATCATCACGTAACGATGATTTTCTATATTTTTTAGTGAATGCATCGAGTTCGCTAATTTTTGTATTTTTTTTCCCAGTAAATCCGTAACTGATTGCTTTTTGGAAGGATGCATAATCTTCATCCACACCTTTCATTGCAATAGCTTTGTCATACGCTTTGATGGCGTCTGCATATTTACTCGTTACAAAATGACTGTCTCCTAAACGTAAATAACTGTCATTTACACGGGCTTTATCGTCCGCATTATTGGTAATAAATTTCTCGAAATTCGAAATTGCACTTGCGTATTCTTTTTGTTTGAAATACGTATATGCTAAGTTGTAATTAATGGTTTTCGCTTCTTCTGTATCTGTGATATTTGCATTGGCAAATGACTTGAAGCCTTCCAACGCCACATCATAGTTGTCTAATAAATAGTTTGTTTCTGCATTCCAAAAAGTTGCTCTTGCTGTATATTCTGGAGATTCGTTTTCTTTTAACGATTTTTCAAAATATGCCAATGCATCTTGATATTTACTATCGTTGAACAATTCAATGGCTCTGTAAAAGGCTACTTTTTGATAGGTGGCTTTGTTGCTGTATTTTTTACTTGCTTCTAATAAGTTTAACGCCGCTTCATAATCTTTCGACGTAATGTATGAACTTACTAATAGTTCTTCTAATTCTTCTTGGTGTTCCGTTTCCGGATATTTCTTTAAGTACGAAGTTAATACAGATGGCACACTTTCATAAGGATTCCCGATTTCATAACTCAATCGTGCATAGTTTAAACCAGCATCTTCTTGAATTTTTAGATCAAAATCCATTTGTGAAGCGTTTCTAAAAGCATTCAACGCTTCTTGCTTTTTGTCTGTATTTAAGTAACATTCACCTAAGTGGTAATAAGCATTTTGCGCTACAAAGTTGCTTCCACTCACAATTTTATTGAACTGTTTTATGGCGTTTTCATACTCTTGTTGCTTGTAATACGCATACCCTAATTGATAGAAATCGGTGTTGTTCCATCTTCCTTTTTTTCCTTTGTAGGCTTTTAAGTATGGAATTGCTTCTGCATATTTTTTTAAATTGAAATAGCTTTCTCCAATGATTTTATTGAGTTCTGAAATTTCTTTTCGATCTGCATTTGGCAATTCTTTTTCTGATAAATCAATCGCTTTTTGAAAGTTTCCAAGCTTGAAATTCATATCTGCTTTGAAGTATGATAACTTTTCATTGTATTCATCTTCTTCAGAAACACCTTCAAAATATTCGTTGGCTTGTTTGTAATCATCTTCTTGGTACGCCATATAACCTGTGTAATATTTTGCTTGCGAACCGTATTTTGGCGAATCCAATAATTTTTTAAAATATGTTTTTGCTTGATCGTATTTTTTAGACACAAAATACACATATCCTTTTTTGAAATTGTATTCTTCCCGTTGACTATTGGTCAAATTGTTTTCACCCGATTTATTATACCACTTTAAAGCACGAGAATATTTTCCGTTTTCAAAATAGTAATCAGCAACATCAATATAGGCTGAGTTTCGCTTGGTACTTGTTGGATATCTTGTGACAAAATCTTCCATCATAGTATCAGCTCCTAACTGATTTAGTCGTACTGCACAATTGGCAATATAGTAGGCACAATTTGCTTCGGTTTCATAATCAGAAGTTCCGCCTTTTACGCGATCAAAAAGTGCTTGTGACGCTTGGTATTGTTTGCTATTATATAAGTGCAACGCTTCGTTGTAATCTTTTAAATCATGCGTATACACTTTGGTTTTTTGCGCATGCGAAAGAGTAAAACATAGTAGCACAAAGCATAGAATAAGTTGAAGATTTTTTTTGCTCATGAATCTTGTTGTTTGATGAGTTTTGCAATGAATTGCTTTTGTATTTCCAGGTACTACAAACTTAACGCAAATATATGTGTTTCGCTAACTTTCACGAGTAGCTTTTGTCTTTAGAAATACATTTACATGTAGAGATAACGCGTCTTTTTTAGTATAATTATATCATCGTGCATTAAAAAAGAACTTGAACAGTTTATTTAGTATTTTCTTAACAATTTCATTTTTAGAATTTAACTCTTTTTTCGAGTTAAAATACAAACTACATTTCCTTTAAAGTTTACGACAATTCACGGAATCAGCGTATGTACTATTTTACTTGCGCAATTTGAATCAGTAGCTTTGTTGTATATAAACTTTTAAATCATTTTATCATGAAAAAAAAATTGAAAAAATTAAGTAAATCTTTAATTGCAGTAGGAATTGTTTTTGCTACGATACTGTTTAGCAGTTGTGAAACAGAAGATATGAATTTTGATACCACAGATCAAAATATAGAGGACAGCACTACAAATAACTTTACGAGTAAAATGACCTGTGACTGTGATACAATTCTAGCACTTGATTTAGATCTAAATAATGATGGAAATTTTACAGCCGATGATTTATTGCATTTACAAGTCATTTTAAATTATCTTGATTTTGACTACGACGGATGCATAGATGGTCCAAGCAGAACTTCAAACACTGGTGATTTTAGTCTGTGGATAGGTAACGGAGGAGTACATGTTCCGTATAATTTCCGCGATTATAATGATGACGGAGTTACTAATAGTAATGATGTAGCTTATGCATTTTTGGCTATTGTGCCTCAATTTGGAGCAATTTCTGGTGACGAGGAGCTTTGTCAAGAAGACATCGATTGTCTTCTCGCCTATTTAGTTGGAAACCTTAATTGTTAATTAGCAGATCAAAAAACCACTTTACAACTCGTATGTGGCGAGACAACTAGTGCTTTTTTCAACAAGGAATGCAGTTTGAAAATTATCATTTTTATCAAATTCATAATTTGATGTTAATTCTGTTTTCCCGTACTTGTATTCAGTAATCCATTTTGTATATTGATGTATATTTTTAACCAAAAACTTTAATTCTTATGAAAAAGAAAGTAATCAAGTCACTTGACTTAAGCAAAGAAACTATTTCAACAATTCACAAATTAAAAGGTGGAACAGATTCAAAACCAGTATCTATTTGTCACTGTCCTTCTTACGGACATTGTCCTACAAAAGACAGTCCTGTAGACAATAATCCTGTGAATTAAAACATAAAAGCGAACTTTAAAAGGTTCGCTTTTTTTATGCTTTCTAAATTAATGTGAATTCAATCTGACGTTCTCCAAATAAATCACACTAAGCTTAATCGTGTCAAATTCACATTACACAACTATTTCTTCACTTTAGTTTTTCGTATTGCGGTTTAATTGTTTACTTTGTGTATTCGATTTAAAATCACACACAATTCATGGAGCAAATTCTCAACCTCAGAAACGTTTCTATTTTTCAACGCGAAAACTTGATCCTTTCAGAACTCAATCTTACGATTCATAAAGGTGATTTTGTATACCTGATTGGAAAAACAGGTTCGGGAAAGAGTAGTTTAATGAAAACGTTGTATGGCGATTTGCCATTGACAGACGGCGAAGGAACTATTGTTGATTTTAACCTGAAAACCCTAAAAGAAAAAGACATTCCTTTTTTACGTAGAAAATTGGGGATTGTTTTTCAAGATTTTCAATTATTACAAGATCGTACCATTGCCGATAATTTACTGTTTGTCCTAAAAGCTACTGGCTGGAAAGACAAAGAGAAAATGCAGGCAAAGATTGATGAGGTTTTGGGTAAAGTTGGAATGAAAACCAAAAACTTCAAGTTTCCGCACCAACTTTCTGGTGGAGAACAACAACGTATTGCCATTGCACGCGCACTTTTGAATGATCCTGAACTGATTCTTGCCGACGAACCCACTGGAAATTTAGATCCTCAAACTAGTATTGAAGTCATGCAAGTATTACAAGAAATCAATAAAAGTGGACGTACCATTTTAATGGCGACACATGATTATGCATTAATTCTAAAATATCCTTCAAAAACTTTAAAATGCGACGAGGGCAAAGTCTTTGAAGTGGTTCAGAAAAGCTCGTAGTATACTTAAAAAAACGATTAAAAATCGTTTAATTTCAAGTAAAAACAGTACATTACAAGCCCGATGAAAAGACACTTGTTTTGGATTTTCATCTCCTAAAACTATTTTAATTGCTACCAACCAATGCTGTCAGTCCTTATACCAACGTATAATTATGATATTTCTACTTTAGTGGAAGAAATACATTCACAATTGATACTAACGGATTCAATTTTTGAGATTTTGTGCTTTGATGATCATTCTACCAATTTAGAAACGATCAAGCAAAATCAGCGTATCAATTCCTTCTCAAATGCTTCGTATACGGTATTGCCTGAAAATATCGGTCGCAGCCGAATCAGAAATTTATTAGCGCAAAAAGCAACCTACGACTGGTTGTTATTTTTAGATGCAGATGTAATTCCTGCTGGAAAAGATTTCATTACAAAATATGTAGAAACCATTTCAGACGAGAAAGAAGTAATTTATGGTGGCATTTTATATCAAGAAAAAAAGCCAAAACAAGAAAATGTATTGCGCTGGGTGTATGGAAAAGAACGTGAAGCATTAAGTGTAAAACAACGTAATGAAGCTTCATATTTGCGCTTTCTAACTTTAAGTTTTTTGATTAAAAAAGATGTTTTTCACAAAGTTAAATTCAACGAAGACATTCCAAATGCACGTCATGAAGACACTTTGTTTGCAAACGATTTGAAACATGCCAAAGTACATTTAACACATATTCACAATCCAGTATATCACTTAGGTTTGGATACAAGTGCTGCGTTTATTCGCAAGTCCATGGAATCTGTAGAAGTCTTAATTTTATTTTTAAAAAACAACCTGATTGAGCACAATGATATTTTGATCACCAAAGTATTTTCCCGTGTAAAAAAGTTTGGTTTGCATCCTATTTTATCCGTCATGTACAAATGGTTTGGAAAACGATTTGAGAAAAACTTGCTTTCAAACAATCCTTCCATGTTTATTTTTGACTTATACAGATTAACGTATCTTTGCTACTTAGATAAGCGCCAATAATGCCACTATTTTCCGTAATCATTCCGCTTTATAACAAAGAGAATTATGTGCAACAAACCATTGAAAGTGTGTTGCAACAAACCTTTGCTGACTTCGAATTGATCGTTGTAAATGATTCGAGTACGGATAAAAGTGTGGACATTGTTTCTAAAATTTCAGATCCGCGAATTCAAATCATACAAAATCCAAATAACGCAGGACTATCCACGACCAGAAATCATGGGATTTCAAAAGCTTCAGGCAAAATTATTACGCTATTAGATGCTGACGATTTGTGGCTACCTACTTTTTTGGAAACCATTAAAAATTTGTATGAAACTTTTCCAGAAGCTTCCTTGTATGGAACAGATTATATTGAAAAATACACAGAACAAGAAATATTAGAACCCAAAAAGAACATTTCAATAGCGCTGAAAGGAACTTCATTTGTCGTATCCGATTTTTTTGATGCAAATATGTTTCAACCTATATTTTCGCAAAGCAATTTGGCTTTTAAGAAAGAAATTTGTGTAGAAAGTGTTATTTTCAATCCTCAGATTACGTTTGCTGAAGACATTGACTTTTATATAAAATACGGCTCAAAATATAAAGTTGCCTATCATTATGAAGCACTTGCCGAAGTTCGCTTTGATGTACCCAACCAAATGAGTAAACATTCTATTGCTTCTAAAACACTTCCCGATTTGGATCGCTATGAAAGTATCGCAAAAGATAATATTTCATTAAAAAAATACCTGGATTTGTATCGCTATATTTTTGCGTCTCTATATCTTTTAGAAAATGCAATTCCGCAACGAAACGCCATGCTTCAACACATAGATTATGCAAATTTAACTTTTAAACAGCGCTTGTTGCTTAAAAGTCCACGATTTGTGTTATTACTATTAAAAAAAATAAAAGGTTTTTTGTTGAAACGGAATGTTAGGGTAACTTCTTTTTAGACTTACTTAACGTGAGTTCGACGTAAGTTCCATTCAAATAAAATCAAGAAACATTTACCATATAAAGCCTAAAGTACTGAAAATTAGTTTTTTATTTTCGTTTTCTTTGCTCGCACAAAGAATACTGAATCAAGTTCAGCACAGGCTTCAACAAAAGAAAATGCACTTTTAGCTCAAGCATTTATATTTCAAATCAAGGTATTCATGAATGTAAACATTTCCAGAAGTATTTTTAGTTTTTCTTTTATTGAAAAACTAAAACCGCATGAATTTTTCTAAATTTTAGTTCACAGTTTTCTATTTCATTAAATAGGAGTTCATGAATCTTAGATTTCTCCAAGGCTTACAAAAGCGAACTTTTTCATTTTATCTGTGTTTTGACTTGTGCTCTTTTCATTAAAAACTATTGATAATAAACTTATTAAATTCAATACAGGATTCACCTCAAAACTTAGATAACTGTCTTTTTCACGGCTGTACTGTATTCCGTGTGGGAATAGTAAATTTTGTAGTTTCTGTTTGTTTACATAACTTGATAACTCCCATTTTTTATGTAAGTTGGATAGTAATCAAATAGATCATAGTTTTAAACACTCCAGAAATAAAAACACTTTAAAAATGTTTAAAAATTGTGGAAATCTAAAATCAGAAGCTGAAAAAAGTAAAAAATATATTAAAAAACAGAATTTAGAATATTATTTAAATATTTTAGATAAGTGTATCAACTAATCAAATTTTCTATTAACATCTTCAGATGTATATAAAACGAACCAATTAAGATAAAAGAAAAAGGGAGTACCTTTTTGATACTTCCTTTTTTTACCAATATGTTGGTTTGGAATATTAAACCTTAATCATTTCTACTTGAGTGCTTTCCCATAAATGGATAGTAATCATTATATGAAAGAACGTCTGCGAGGAAACCGTTTACTGTTTGGGTTGCTGAATGGGTAAATATAACAAATTATATGTTCTCTTTATAAACCAAAAAACTCCCAAACCTTATGGACAGCTTGGAAGTTTTTACACTTTATTTGTTGGTGTATGTTACATTTTTTTAATTCATAGTTTTGCATTCTGAATTCATAATTTAAAGAACCTTACTCATACTGTCACTAGAAGGCACGGACTACAAGTCCGCGCTATCGGGTTTTTTACTTCATAATTTAAGAACCATACTCATGCCACCACTAGTTATAAACTAGCGGGAGCGGGGTTAAAAACCAATAATTAAATTTCACTTTAATTATTGGTCTTCAATATTTTAAAATCATGTTTTAATCCATGACCTAGTTTACTACATTACCCTATCTATTACGAAAATAATTTAAAACATTTTTATGACGATCAGAACAAATATTTTGATCACCAAACTTGCCTACTATAAAAGATCTCCATGGCTTCAAATTTTCTCCATATTCTAATGTTGATGCTACTCTAGTTGAATCTTCGATATCATTATTCCATTGATTTGATTCTATGTAATCTAGTTCTTTTAATCCTAAATCGTTTTTGTAATAGAATTTAGGTCTCAAGTTCGTTCCGTATCTTGGTTTAAACTGACTTTCTAAAATTCCATTATTAGGGATATAAAATATCCTATTACCCTGGTTGTCAAAGTCTTTTGAAGATGATTTTTTAACATCAAATACAATTAATACACATCCCTCATAATTATCAGGTAATATGTAAATATCTCTACTTGAATTTGTAAAACAACTACTCATTAATATAGCTGCAATTAAATAGAGGGAAATTGTTATTCTGTTAACCTTTCTTCTTATCTCCATTATCATTATTTTTTTTATTTTCTTTAAACTTAATTCTTACATCACTACAGTCTACTCCTGAACAGTCTGGGGTACGAAGTAATGTTTTTGCTTCTAAAAAGTTACCATTTTCATCAATATCAATTTCAAGACTATAAATATCCAACCCCAAATTTGGATCTCCCCATAGATGTAGCAAAGGACCTTCTTGTGGGCCATAAGGTGTTTCAAATCTTGCCAATGAAATTTTATTACCTGAAGGATCTTCTATAAATGACTCCGCATTTGGAAAAGCACTTCCTGAAATTATTCCACTGACATATAATTTAGTTTTATCCAGATTCGATGTTATTATTATATAATTATGTAAATCAATATCAGGGCTTTGAAAATTTGAAACTGATTCTGGAAGCAAATCTACAAACGGTATGACCGCATCATCATTACCTGATATATAAGCATGTTCACTTAAACCCCAACTAGTTTTCACGCCTTTTTGGTCAGGTTCTGAAGTAGTCTCATATATATCAAAAAGTGTAGATATTGAACCAAAATAAAAGGTGTCCCATCTTTTTGCTTGAAGATCAAAATTTGTTATCATTGATAAACGTGAGGTAGTCTGTTTATCAGTATCCATAGTAAAACCTCTATTATCTCCTTTAGCCATAAAAAGTGGTCCAAAGTATGCAAAAGGAGCAAAACATCTTGTATGAACTATATAGTTCTCTAATCCTTCCAATTCTATTGCATCAATTACTCTATTTTCAGAAAATGCGTAAGGAGAATTGTGAGGGTATTTTGGAGAAAGAGGATCAATCGCAAAGAACCTTCCTATCCTAGGATCATGCATTCTGTACTTGTAGTTATGCGAGTTTCCTTCGCCCTTTAGCTCATCGTCTTTTTCTTGTCCTTGGAAGCCGTATCTGTAACTTTCATCACTTGCATGTCGCTCTGGTAAAAGCATCCCATACGGGTAGTAATCATTATATGAAAGAACGTCTGCGAGGAAACCAGCTACTGTTTGGGTTTCTTCAAGGGCAAATATAACAAATTATATGTTTTCTTTATATACCAAAAAAACTCCCAAACCGTTAACAGCTTGGGAGTTTTTTACACTTTATTTGTTGGTGTATGTTACATTTTTTTAATTCATAATTTAAGAAACTTACTCGGTACGGCACTAGTTACAAACTAGCGCTAGCGATTACTCTATTCTAGCGCCATCAGGGGTAATTTCCTTGATATTCTTTATCTACTCCATCAAGAGGGGCTTTTCAGAATAAATTAAAATATATCCTAAGTGATCATTATAAAAAAATAATGTACCACTAAATTTTTTCCATCTATGAAAAATTAAATTATTTGAAAATAGATGTCTAATCATGAGTTTTTTTTTAGATTTTAAAACATCTTCCAATGAGAAAGAAGTATCATGTTTAAAAACATAAATTTCATTTTCTAATGATATTAATAAATCAATTAAACTTTGCAGTTTATTATTGTTAAAATTAATAGAGACTACAATTTCATTAGTATTGATAATTATGTTTTTAAACCCAAGTAGATCAATTTTTTTCTTGTCTATGATTCCTCCATAGCTACAAAGAAATATTTTCTTGTTATTAAATAAATTATTTATAACATTAATTCTTTCTTTAGATTTTATGGATTGATTTTCAGAAGAAAAATCAATTATTCTTGAATATATTTTAGACTTCATAAGTTATTCTAATTATTATTGCTTATCAGGCGTAGGTCCTATAAATTGTCTTGCGGACCTTTTCGAATTATCCATCATGGCTTTATAAACTGGATCCTTCGTAAAGTTTGCTTCACGAAATCCATTTCTTATTACGTCATTCAATCTTTGTTTTCCGACAACATCCTCTACTGCTTTCCAATCAATATGTCGTTTTCCACTAAAAATGGGTTGTTTGTTTAAAAAACTATCTTGAAAATAGTGTCCATGACGAACAGGCCATTTATTGACTCCAGGAAAATAATGAAAATCATGACCTACCATTCTACCATCATTAAAATGATTTCTTATTGAAATTCCCCTAAATCTCCAACTAGCTCCAATATAAGTATTTCCTATTTTCACACCCCTAAATCCATGAGCTTTCCAAGTATTTGCTCTCGCAAAATTAGTTATTCTAGAAACAAAATTTATTTCGCCTGTGACTGGGTTAATGAAGCTAGCACCAACATACGTAGCTTGACCGAAAGCATATGCAGTAACATATGCATCTCCACTAGTTACATGAGCTTGCCATGTATCAAAACTTTCTTTCATCTGAGAAAAAATATCAGTATAAAATGAAGTTTCTTGATTTATTTGATCTGCAACAATACTACCAAATTTTCTTGATTTTTTATCTTTCATCGCATCATAAAGATTGTCAAGTATTGAGAAATTACTAAAGAAATTTACTAAGTTTTTAACCTTAGTTTTAGCTTCATCAGGAGTAATAAACATACCCGCTTTAACATCTGGTGTCATACTTCCTAAACCATCAAAGAAATAAATCATCAATTCATCAATCACAGTTAGGTTACTATCTTTTTTATTTTTTGTTTTTTGTTTTCCTTTTTTAGGAGTTGCTTCTTCAAGTCCTTCTAATTCAACCATGTGAATAACTTTATTCCCTGAGAACTGATAAGGTGTGTAGTGAGGATATTTAGGAGCCAATGGATCAACTGCAAAAAACCTCCCAATCCTAGGATCGTGCATTCTGTACTTATAGTTCAGGCTGTTTCCTTCTCCTTTAAGTTCATCATCTTTTTCCTGTCCTTGAAAACCATAACGGTAACTTTCGTCACTTGCATGACGTTTTGGTAAAAGCATGCCATACGGGTAGTAATCATTATATGAAAGAACGTCTGCGAGGAAACCAGCTACTGTTTGGGTTTCTTCAAGGGTAAATATAACAAATTATATGTTCTCTTTATAAACCAAAAAAACTCCCAAACCTTATGGACAGCTTGGAAGTTTTTACACTTTATTTGTTTGTTTTTTTACATTTTTTAATTCATAATTTTGCATTCTGAATTCATAATTTAAAAACCTTACTCAGTACGGCACTAGTTAAAAACTAGCGCTAGCGATTACGCTATTCTAGCGCCATCTGGGGGAGCGGGGGCCATTTTAGGACACTGCCTTATATTTTAATTCATGACCTATTTTACCCCATTACCCTTTATCACTGACTATTATGTAAGTTTCATTGATATAAAAAATAGAAAGATTTTCTTTAATTTTCTTATATATCATATTTTCTTTATTGATTACTAATTCATATTGAGATTTGCATTCTGAATTAATACAATGCAATTTATAATTATTCTTACCTTTTTTTGAGCTAATTATAAATCCATAATAGGAATTTAAGAAATCGATATAAAATGTTGAATTATTGTTGTTAAATATTTCATTGCATGCCTTAAATTCTTCAAACTCTATTTTTTCAAAGATAATTTTTTTGAAATCTCTTGGAGGATCAAAACAACTTTGATTCAATTGAGATTTAGTTTTGTTATCCGTAAAAGCAGAGTTTCCTATTTTAGTATATTCTGAAATATAAAAATATAGATATTTTTTACCTTCCTTCTTAAAGGAAAGATCGCTTAAATAATCATTTATGTTATTATCAGTAATATCTATTGTATTTTCCTTTAACTTTATATTTGAATACAATTTTTCAACTATTATAATTTTATCAATCTTTCTGTTAAGATAAATTTCACCATTATCAACAGGAATCTCTTCAAAAATAAGACCTAAACCATTATTATTTTGTGAATACCCTAAAAATAGGGTTAGAAAAAATATCACACTAAATACTCTTCTTTTTAGCATATTAAAATTAATTTTTAAATTCGAACGTAGTTTTACCATCACTATTTTTTGATACATCTAACTTATCATGATTTATAGTAATTTTTAAATCAGGACGTCTCATTCCTAATTTATATAATTCTTCTTGTAATCTTTGCAAACCTTGTACCAATGCTACTCTTACTTTATATGGATCGAGGCTTCCTGAATTTACACTTGAAGTTATTATAAGTTCCTTAACTAAAGGGCTTTTATTTAAACCATCAGCCAAATTAGATAAGAATTCTTTAGCACCTAGTCCGTAGCTATTAGTATTAGGATCTCTCCATAAGAAACCTCGTCCATCCATATACGGATACATTCTACCAACAATATCATCCCCAGAAAATTCTGTGCCAGGCTGAAATACGGGATCAGGTTTTGGATTTACAATGATGGGGGTTTTTTTTCTCACAACACTAATAACAGGTTCTTCTTCTTTTATTGTTATTTCTGGTTCATAACTTGGCTTTGGTAAGGTAGCATTTTTCCAGTCTACTAGTCTCTGAATTTTAATATATCTTCTAACTCCATTAGCACTATTGAAAGGTCTTGCATAATAATCTATTCTATCAATTCTTAAAGGACCGCCTTCATAACCTTCATTTAAAACATGAGTACCAGTTTCAACTGTTTTCGTAATAATTTTGTCACCTTTTTTATATGAAACTTGAACATTACCATTAACTGTTGTTCTACCTTGATTCCAAACAAATATTTTATGAACAATTCTAACTTGATTATCTATATATTCTTCTAGTCCATCTAAATCTGTTGCCCAAATGGGTTTATTCCCTGCAAACTGATAAGGAGTATACCAAGGATAAGATTTGAATAATGGATCTTGAGACAAAAATTTACCTAATCTAGCATCATAAATTCTAAATCCATAATCATACTGAACTCCTTCTCCCTTCATTTCATTATCTTTTTCTTTACCGTTAAAGCCGTATCTGTAACTTTCGTCAGATGCATGTCTTTCTGGTAGGAGCATCCCATACGGGTAGTAATCATTATATGAAAGAACGTCTGCGAGGAAACCGTTTACTGTTTGGGTTTCTTCAAGGGTAAATATAAAGAATTATATGTTCTCTTTATAAACCAAAAAACTCCCAAATTGCTAACAGATTGGAAGTTTTTTATTTTTATTAGTTTGTGTTTTTACTCGGTACGCCACTGGTTATAAACTAGCGGGAGCGGGGGTTTAAGTCATGACCTAGTTTACTACACTACCGGCTCACGTTAATATAGAGTCATAAAGAAATTTATCTCCGAAAAGATTATATATATATGGGAAATCTAATTCAAGATGATCTTTATTAAATTGACAAACATTATAGTTCTTTTCACTTATTAAAAAATTAAATACATTTAAGATTTCATCTTCTTTTTCAAAATTGACAATACTATTATTAATCTTCCAAAATTCAATAATAAAAAAAGGATCAATAGTTATTTTTCCTCCAATCATATCGGGTAAATTAAAATCAATCTTAATTCTATCAAATTCCATGTAGCATCCAGTGCCATGAAATTGAAAATGAATCTCTTTTTTTGTATCTAAGAAACCTTCTCTTTTTTCTTGATAAAAACTATTATTATTTGAAAATTTTTCTAAATAATGAAGACCCTTATGAATATTTTTTAAGTAAGTTGATAACAGTATTTTAAATTTATTAATATTTTCCATATATTTAATTTGAACCTAAAGGTTTAACATCAGGAATATTTTTTACACTTTCAGCAATTGCTTTTAGAGCTTCCATATTACTCCATCTTCCCATTTTTCGTCCTTCAATAATTGCTTGTTGTTGAGTTAATTTAACTACTGGAATATTTTCCAACCCAAGCTGTTTGGCAGCCGCTAATCTATGATGACCATTTACTACATAATTTACACCTTTATATTCTACTATTTGTATAGGCTTCATTATATTTGTATTTTTATATTCATTCATTATATTGGCTATTTTGTTGGCAGAAAGATCACCAGATTTTACTTCCCATTTCATTAGGGATTTTACCTTAGCTAATGCGTTTTTTATTGGACCATTAACCATCATAAGAATCAGTGGTCTTTGAGTGGCGGTACTTTCAATAGTTTGTTCTGTAGCTGAAGCTAAACCTTGTGATCTACTATTAGGGCTTATTTTTTTTGGCCTAGTAGATAGTCTCTTAGCAACTATTAGTTGAAAAGAGAGATCCCAATTATCTAAAGTAGTTAAAGTATTTCCTGCATCACTTAGTTGTTCTCCTATTGGGGTACTTAAATGATAATCTATAATTCCATCTGTTCCTTTATCAATAGAGGTTAAACCACCATTTATAATATTACCGAGATTAGCATTGTTGTACTCTCCAGCGATTAAGTTTCCTGTAAAATTAATTGCATCTGAAGAAACATTATAAGCCAATATATATGTATTATTAGCAAGAAAACTAAATGTATTTAATAAAGCATTGTTAAGTCTTTGTATATTAGATTCTCCGTTTCCTTTAACAAACACAGGTCTGTTAGTCTTTTCTTTTGCTATTTGTGGAGTGAATTCTAAACCTTCTAATTCAATACCGTCTATAACTCTATTTTCACTAAATGCATAGACAGAATTATGAGGATATTTTCCTGCCAACGGATCAACAGCAAAGAACCTTCCAATTCTAGGATCGTGCATTCTATATTTATAATTCATAGAATTCCCTTCTCCTTTAAGCTCATCATCTTTTTCCTGCCCTTGGAAACCATATCTGTAACTCTCGTCACTTGCATGTCGCTCTGGTAAAAGCATCCCGTACGGGTAGTAATCATTATATGAAAGAACGTCTGCGAGGAAACCGTTTACTGTTTGGGTTTCTTCAAGGGTAAATATAACAAATTATATGTTCTCTTTATAAACACAAAAAAACTCCCAAACCTTTTGGACAGCTTGGAAGTTTTTTGTTGTATTTGCTTGTGTACTTATTTCATAAATTACACATTCTTAATACCGTTATAAAGTCACAGACCTCATTGAGCGTGTATTCTTGATTATGCTAAAAAACCAATTTCATCAATCTCTAAAATAGTGTGATCTTCTTGATAATTTCGAGCACTTGAATATTTCCAATCAATTAGATTTGTAACAAAACCACTTTCTACTGGATTATTATGTATATAGTCAATTTTTTGTTTAATAACTTTTTCACTCCATAATTCTATAGGTTTGTTATGCTGTTGCCAAAATTGATATGTACTTGTGGTTGCATTCTTTTTACCAGCTCGCTTAAACATCCATAATAGCCATTCTTTTCTGCTTTCTTGTGAATTGTTCTTTATGGATTCTATTATTTTTTTGGAAGTATGTCGTTTAAAATCTCGAATCAGTCCAGATGGATATCTTCACTAGCTGAACGAAATATAAAATGTACATGACTCGGCATGAAACAATAGCAATATAATTCCATGCCTTTTTCTTTTCTGCAATAGTTTATGCTTTCTGCTAATACATCAAAATAAACTTGTCGTGTAAAAACATCGATCCAGTTTACTGTAGCAAAACTTACAAAATATAGACCGCTTTTGTTATGGAATTTATAATTTCTGCTCATAACTCTAAAATACAAAAAGCTATACGTAATGCATAGCTTTTCGTTGTACTTATCTTTGACGCCACTAGTTTAAACTAGCGGGAGCGGGGATTGCAGCGTAGAGATTGTTATGCTCTTAAAACCAAAAAACTCCCAAGCCTTTTACAGCTTGGAAGTTTTCTAAGTTTATAATTTTATGTTTTTACTCGGTACGCCACTAGTTACAAACTAGCGGTAGCGGGGGGGTACTTTAGTTATTATCATAGACATCGTTTTGTCATAATCCATTTTTTTTATTTTAAAATGATAAACTGATTTTGATAAAATATTTATGTCATCGAAAACACTTTTGTTGACTATAATTTTCCATAAGATATAAATGTAATTACCTAATGAAAATGAAAAAATTAAAAAATCATCAGATGATGCTCCAAAACTAATTACATAATCATAAATTTGTTCATCATCTATATTTTCTGTTCTTTTCATTAATTCATCGAAAATATTATCAATTGAACTTATATTATAATTACTTAACTTTTTTGAATTTCTAATTCTTTTGAGACCGTTTACTAAATGTATTAAATGAGTTTCATCTTCAAAAGTACAAATAGGATTTTCTCCAAACCATATTCTGCCATTTCCATAAAATAAACTATCATCAGTTACTTTATATTCAAATCCAAAAACACTTTTATTACCTACAATCATTATAATTTTTTTATACTATTCGGTACATTATTAATACTAATTTTATTCTCTACTCCGCTTTGAGTTCTTCCATTTGTTGATCCATTCCAATGCCAGGTACCATTATTATCATCTTGAAACCTATGATAGACCGCTTTATTTCCACTACCTACTTTTGTCCATCTAACGTCACCTTTACCTTCTTCAGCAACACTTAAATTCCACAATTCAAGATGATTGTTTGGTAATACACTTTTTCTGTTATTATAAGGTAACCTACCTCCGCAAGGATCATGATGACCAGAATTTTCATAATTCAAAAAACGAGGAGAGTTTACAGGTGCGTTTGTAGGGTTGTCTGCTCTATTATAGGCTTCTTTTGCATACCGTTGATCTTGTTGTGAAGCATTTCCTGTTTCTATTCGCATTCTTACATCAGCACATTCCTGATCTGACAATTTTGTTGGATCATTAGTAATTCTTTGCGATCTTGTCAATGCGCTGAAAATTCTGACATATTCTTCCCAATATTCCGAATTTTTTACTACATCTGGTTCTGTAGGAATAAAAACAGAAGGGTCCATGATGTAATCATGATTAAGATTTGGGCCATGTACTGAAGACGTTGATAGTATTGCAAATATAGTATTACCAAGTCGACTCGCAACAAAGCCTAATGTCTTTTTTAGTAAAGATCTTGAAGCTTCTTTTCTGATAATAACGGCTGTTCCTTGACCTTTATAAGCTCTTGATGCTGCTTGTCGAGCAAGTTCTTTTGTATCAATAAGTTTAACTAATGGTGTAGGCTTTGTTATTGTAGTTGCAGATGTTGCTGTATTAGGAGGAGTCTCTAAACCTTCTAATTCAATAAACAAAATAACTTTATTTTCAGCAAAAGCATATGGAGAGTTCCAAGGGTAGTTGGGCTCTAATGGATCAACACTTAAGAACTTACCTAATCTAGGATCGTGCATTCTGTATTTATAATTGATAGAATTCCCTTCTCCTTTAAGTTCATCATCTTTTTCTTGACCTTGGAAGCCATATCTATAACTTTCGTCACTTGCATGTCTGTTCGGTAAAAGCATCCCATACGGGTAGTAATCATTATATGAAAGAACGTCTGCGAGGAAACCGTTTACTGTTTGGGTTTCTTCAAGGGTAAATATAAAGAATTTTTTAATATAAAATGCTTGTATAGATTCATCTCCTACATCTTCGTGCTGTTTTAGGTAACGTATTTTGTAAGTCGCCGTTTCAGGAGCCGTGAATGTAAAGAAGTTGTATCCAGATTGTGTGATGGTATTGGTGTGGTATATGTTTCCAGTGGCATCTTCTACAACTACTTTTATGTCAGCATCATAGGTGTCTTTGTTGATATCGACACTTATGATATATTCAGTGTTGGCTTGTAGGGTTTGATTGAAGAATGTTCCCGTATTGTTGAAACTTGTAGCACATTGCAAGGAATTTCCATTGTCTACGATGGCTAAGCTTACTTCATTTCCATCTGCTTGAAAACCTGTGATCCCTTCATGTATTTGAACTATTTGCGTGCCAAACGCCAAGATTTTTTTGTCAGAGATGACACTGAGTACATTTCCTAAATGATTGGACAGCTCGTATGCTTTGTCGCCAATATGATTTTCATAGTTTTGATGTGTTAGCGGTCCGTTTACCGGATTTTCATAATGTGTATTGTCTAAATGATTTGGGACACCATCATTGTCATCATCTGCTTGTCCTTCTGCGGCGGTTAGCCATTGATCATTGTCATCGTCTGTATCGAGATAGTTTGGAGTTCCGTCATTGTCCGTATCTCCCAAAAGATGTTCTCTGAATGTTGGAATGGTGTCATTGTCATCATCTACATCTAGGTAGTTTGCAATTCCGTCTGCGTCTGTATCATCATTATCTAAGTTTCCATCTGCATTGAGATCTTCCAAATAATCGTCCACACCATCACCATCGGTATCGGCATAGAAGCTATTTGGAATGATGTAATCACTTTCTGTTAAGGTTATGGTAGAAATTGATTTCATCACTTCACCTAAGTTATTTTTTAGGAAATCCGTGTCTAACATTGGGAAATTGATGACAGTAGTATCCACTCCTGAGATATCAAAATTATAGCTAAGATGCGCTACATCTAAGGTTTGTAACCCTGGATTGCGATACACAAATCCTCTGCTTTGTGTATTGATAGTGGTTACGTTTCCATTAGTTGGGGTTAGAATCACTAATTTATGTGTGTTGCTGTTTGGATCATATTCAACACCATTGATGACTGCATTTGCATTTTGACCAAAGAAATTAAAGTCAATTTTCACTCCTTTCGTCGCTAAAAAATCTGCCGTAAAATCATACGGTGTAATGTATTGTTTGCGAGTGAAATACCCAGTTCCATCATTTTTGATGTCCTCGTTTTCTTCTCGAATAGAGAATAGTAAAGCACATTTTTCCGTAGTTAGGTTTTTAATAACGTGTACTGTTGCTTCATAATATTGTTGCAAACCTCCTTCTTTTTCGTTGCTATGTCTTAGGATTAAAACGGAATTGGTTTGAACAGTCGTTGCAATTTTAAATTGCGTTTGCAAATTCATTCCATTAAACTCCGATTCGTTGCTTGAGGTAGTTGCTGGGTGATCCCAATAGAAATAAGTTTCTGGTGTTGTTCGCAATCCACTTTTGTTGAAACTTCCTAAAAAGATTGGAACTCCTGTTCCATCATTGTTTGATAGAATACCTGTTTGGAAATTTTCATCTACAATGGTTGTATTTCTGTTTTCGATTCCGAGTCTTGAGCTACCATATACATGATTTTCTTTTAAATTCATTGTTAAGTCGAACTCTTGTGAATTTTTAGAAAATTCGGCATCGTATACACCTAATACGTTTCCTTGTGCATCACGCGCATAGAATGTGGAAGCTTTGTCATTGCTATTTCCCAATTTGTATTTGGATTTTCCAATTCGGTTTCCTAATCCGTCATATTGAAACGCAATGACATCTGCGATTCCTTGCGCTTGGAATGGAAGTTTGTGTACTTCTTTTACTTTTCCATCCACTCTCCAAAAGATTTTTAATCCTTCGGTTTTGTCTTCAATGAGTTGTCCTATGTCATCGTATATGTAATTGTGATTGTTTGTATCATTCGGGTCAACGTCATAGTCGTATCCAACACTTGCCAACGTTGCTATTTGATCTTCTATATCCGCATCCGTTTCGTATTGGTTACTATTGATAATATCACTTACAATAGCTAACTTGTTTGTAGGTTTGTTATTTTCTATGATGTATTTATAATCAATATTATCCATCATTTTTAACACTCCGTTTTGCGGAACAAATCGCTGTAATGTTTGAAGGTTACCATTTCTATCAAATGTATAGGATGACGCATAACTGTTCTGTGTTTGCAATGAATTGAAAGGCTTATCCGTTACTGCCAATGAACTCATACCTTTGATACGATTTAATTGATCGTAGGTGTAGTTATTGACTTGTGTGGTTAGTATTTTTTCATTTTGATCGCGCAAGGAAGTCATCATGGTTTTGATGTTTCCGTTGTATAGATTTTTTGTGCTTGTGGCAACCGTTCCTGTATTTGATAATTTGAACACCGAACTGTTTACGGCTGTGTTTGAAGCCATATAATCTCCACTGAAATAGTGCAATGTGTATCCAAAGACATCTTTTGCCATGTGACTTCGGTTTCCTTCTCCATCATGTCCAAGATCGTTTGCCGTAGCGGCTAAACTTTCTCCATTGACGGTTTTTAACCAACCTTGAAGCGTGTACAAATAATCTGTTCCTTGTACTTTTTTGTCTCCAATTTCAACTCTCGCCAATGGACCATGTTCGTAGTATTTGTAATTGGCATCTTCTTCCCAAACATACCCATCTTTGGAAGTGTATGCTGCAACGATTCGGTTATCTGCATCATATTCATATTTGTGTATGAATTGATCTATTTTTTGCGGTTGGAATGTTACATTTTTTACATTTCCGCTGATTAAATCATATTCGTAATGCACTCGTTTTAGATGTATTTCACAATCCAATACATCAGGTTGTAGGGTGCAATCAGGAATTTTAAGTTCCGTAATGTAGGTTACTAATTCTTTTACGTTTCCATGCACATCATAGTTATAGAATAATGCATTGTCAAAATGAGGATTTTTACCTGCTTGGATTTGATCGTAATAGGTAACTGCGGTTACTCTGTTGATACTATTAAAAGCAGTAAACGAAGCTGTAAATAAGTCAGATGAGTATACAGTATTGTTAGCATCATTTTCTACAACAATTCTATCATCATACGTTGTACGCGTTACTTCTCTTTTGTTTAGTGCTGTATAGGCATCTTCAAAATTGTTTACAGGAGTTCCGTTTAAAACTAATTCTCCTTTATTGTTGATTGTATAATCGAATGCGAAATCGTTTAGTTCTATTTCGCCTGCTTCCAAAATTCTTCCGAGTCCGTCATAGCGTGTATAACTAAAATCTTTATACAGATTTTCATTTTGTTGTTTGGCATTTTGAGAAGCTATAATTCTTCCTAAATCGTCATACGCAAATACTGTGATTCCGCCATCAGGCGTTTTTTGCCATACTAATTGATTTAGTGAATTGTATTTATACTCCGTTTTTAGTTCATGCCCTGGAATAACTCCATTCCCTTGGTTCGAGTTTCTATGCGCATTAGTAATTGTTGCATCAAGATTGTTGTTTTCAATTCGTTTTACACCTTGTGGCGGCACCGTTTGAGTAAGATTTCCTGCTTGGTCATAGTAATATAATGTGTATTGGTATTCTTTGTCATCATACGTAAGCGTAAAGTTTTCTACGGCATTTTGCATTGCTTGTTGCACATAGTCTAGTTTGAATTGATGTTTGATACGCTCTATGTACGAATTGTAATTGTCCAAACCATACGCTTCTGCGATGTTAATGGCAAACTCTTGACAATCACTTAATGGATCGTTGATTTGCAGGTTTATCGTTGGAAACATTGGTTTCGGAGGGCAAGTTCTAGGATATTCTTCTAAATAGTTAATGACAAAGTCTCTCCATGTTTTATAGTCAGCATCGTCAGCTGTGAAATACCCTGACGGATTTGTGTTTGTTGTACTATACGTTTTATAAGCCTGAATTACAGTTGTATAATCGTTAAACCCATAGTTTAATGGTGTTGCACCAAATTCTGATATCGTTAAGAAATACAGATCCGTTCCATTTATGCCATTGGTTCCCGTAAAAGCTTGCAGGTATTGTATATACCCTTCTGTAATGTATTGATAATTCATGTTATCAAAATGCTCTAGGTTGTAATTGCTTGGCATATTATAATTAGCAATAGTTGCTACTGCATTAGTGTATGAATTCCACATGTCTTCTCTGTCTACAGGATCAATGGTTTGTGGAATACAGGCAATACATGGTTCGTATTCTGAGTTATTGCTTTTAATTCTGATCTCTGTTTCTGCATTTCTGAATGCAGTATATCTTCCGCCGTCAGTTCTTACCGTATCTAAATCGCAATCGAAATTTAGGGGGAATAATTGGCGAAATCCTCTATCAGGTGATTGATAGATATTACTTACCGTAACAGCATTTGTGCCAGACGGCGAATCATAAGCTATTCCATATTCTGTAGGCAAGGTATTTGAAGGTGGTCCATAAGGTTCTATCGCATTGAAAATTCCATTGTTTGCAATTCCGTTTTGCATTAATGCATCGGTAAGTTCTATAACAACATAGTAATGATCAATCGTGTTAGGATTATCAAAAAATAATTTGATCGTATTTGATAAATTAGAATTTATCGCTAGTGGAGCTGTCCATCCTACTGTTGAAAATGTAATGGTTTCATCATTATACAATAATCTAGCGTTATTGGTAAAGAAAGTTAATAACTCTGGAGTGAAATGTTGTGTTACAACTTGAGTTGTATAGAAATCACCCGTGCTTAATACATTGTTCAACAGTTGTGTCATTCCTTCATTAAAAACAGTACTGTTGTTTTCTATTTCTGCAATACAAGCTTGATTATTAGTGTCTTCATCACAAACGTCACCAATACCGTCATTATCTAAGTCTGCTTGATCAGGGTTGTAAGTATTCACACAATTATCACAACCATCACCAATACCATCGCCATCAGTGTCTAGCTGATCAGGATTTGCAAATTTGATACAGTTATCACAAGCATTTGCAATTCCGTCACCGTCGATGTCATTATCTCCAACAGCTTCTCCACATGGTGTAGTGTCACATAAATCACCAATTCCATCACCATCGGTATCTACGGATCCACAATCGATGTTATTTCCATTATCATCTCCAGCTACAATTGCACAACAATCATAGGCTAATGTTGTAATGGTGGCTTGTATTTGAAAAGGACCAACAACAGGTCGAATTTGATTGGCTTGATGTATATAAGCCCGTTTAAAAAACGAAAGTTGTATTTGAGTTTCGGTATTGAAATCAATAGCACTAAAATTCTCTAATAGGCCAAAATTTTCTACGGTGAGTAGTTCTGTTATGGTTACTGCTGTTTGCGTAGTTAAATTAAACATCTCGAAATCAATCCTGAATACTTCCGTTCCGTTGACCGTAACAGTAAAGGTATCATCGTCAATTTTATTCCATACTGCCTGATCGTTGGCATCTCCAAATAATACAGGAAGTATAGTGCCTTGATATGAAGATAAATTTGCTAGTGCAACATTTGTTGATAAGAATAGATTTTCTTCTTCCAATTCGTTTAGAAGGTTTTTAAAATCTAGTCCAAAATTATCAGCATCTTCACAGTCAAGATTTCCAATATTCATGACACCTCCATCGCCTAATTCTTCTCCAATAGTAGTGCCATCTGTTGCATAGGCAACATCTTCTTGTCCATCCACGCTGCATTCCCCAATTCTGGCAATGGTATTTCCTGAGATAATGACTTCATCGATTATTTGTGTTGTTCCTGGTGCTACTATTTTTACAGCCATATCAAATGAGAATCTTCTAGGAGAAGCATTGTCATACGTTGTATAATTGAATTGGCTAATTTCACTAATTTGCCAAGTAGTACCGTAATCACTCCAACTATAAGCAGTCGTATTGATTGTTAAATTTATAGTAGGAAATACCTGAGGTTGATTTCCAAGTCCAGCTGTAACATTGATCGTAATTGCAACGTTTTGATTTGTTGGAACAGATGTTACTGCAATGCCTGAATTTGAAACAGTATCACTAGTTGGCGTTCCTCCTAGATCATCAAACAAATCCATACTTAAGTAGTTGCCATAGAAATCTCCAATAGCTCCAAATTGTGTATTGGCTGTTGCATTACTGTCTTCAACTAAACCTTTCATAAATGTTTCAAAATCGCGCCCCATTGGACATTGACCAGATTGTACATAGTATTGATAATCGGTAAGTTGCTCTAACTGTTCTCCTGTTTCTGCGGCGCTTTGACTAGAGTCATAGTTTACATCTTCTGAAACGATGCGTTTTATTTTGTTTGCATAAAAGTTTGCATTGTCTCCGCAAATATTTCCATCAGTTCCAGCTGGTGGATTCGTAGCAAAACCTGTATAAGCTCCTAAATTTAATAATGGATCTCCTGGGTTTCCGGCATCTGGTCCAATACAGCCATTATACGCTCCTTTTGTATGGGCGTACATATTTGCCAACACACTTTTTACACGATCTCTAAAAGACATGTACATTCCTCTGTATATAGGCCACACTTCTGCTTTTTGCTCGGGACTCATGTTAGTGATATCAATAGGGCAATCTGTACTAATACTATTGCAAGCAATTGTTAAGAGTGCCGTATGAAGCATTGGCTCACCCGTTCCTTGGTAATCTATATTTACAACACTCAGCATCATATCCTTATGAAAATCAGGGTTGGTGCTACTAAATCCTATCGATGTTGGAAAATTATTGGCAAACAAAGGATCGTCAGTTACAATTTTCTCAAGTGTATTTGTGTTTAAATATTCTCCTATTGCATCTGTAACTGGTAATTCATTCAAGTAGTTTTCATAGCCGTCAATATTTACGTCAAATGTGCCATGTGAAGTTGTTGCTACTGTTGATGTCAGCACACATAATTGATTTGCAAAATGCGAATAGACGTATTCAGGGTGAAACGCTACTAATGATTCTGCCCATTGATCTTGCCAGAGGTTTTGAAAGTCTATTTCAGTTAAATTTTGAGGTTCTATGGCACCAAAACCAACATTTAAAGGATCTTCAGTTAACCCATACGTATTTCCTTCTAATGGAATTAATATTTTTATAATATCTCCATTGCTATTGTAATAATGGTAAGGATCATCACTATATTTAGGATTGAATGGTGTTTGCCATGTAAATACGGTTGGTGTTGTAGGAGCGTTTGGAAAACTTTCATAGAGTTCAGTATTGAATGAATTTTTTAAAAGGTTCGTTGAACTAAAAATGCTTAGTTCTGCTGCAATATCTACCAATTGATATTCATCATTTGCATTTAATTCACTGATTTGCATTCCGTACTGACCTACTCGTTTCATGTCATTGATAAGTGTCTGTAAGGTAACAGCACATGATATGGAATTGGTTCCTTGTGTTGCAGAACTGCTCCATGCATCGACACCAGCTTCATTGTTACATGGTGCCATACATGCTTCTACTAATAAATTATATTCTCTTTCGAATCGTGCTATGAGTGCATCTCTAGTTGGGTCATTCGTTGCTAATCCATAAATGTCTACACGAGTATGTACATAATCATCCTGATCTGTATCTCCATCACCGTCATAATCATCAGTTAAAGATTCAACACAATCAGGACAGTCTTCAAAACAACCTTCAATACTTTCTGAAATGTCAAAGTCAGCTAATTCTAAAACACAGCCTGCAGCTTGCGCTTCTTGGATGTATTGATCTACATATATGTTTAGTGCATCTTCGTTTACTTGTAATGTTTTTTGAATGGCTAAATCACCTAAAGGTGGTATTATTGAATAAGAATTGTTTTCAGGACCAGAAAAGCCGTTAATGTTTTCCGACACTAAACTATTACCACATTCATCGTTTATGTTTATTGATAAATCATAAACGAATGGAAAAGGACCTACAATACACGTATCGGTATAAGCGTTATTTATATCAATATCGTACTGAAATGTATGTTCAACTCCAGACTTTGGTACTGTTCTAAAGCCATTATATCTCAATCCATCATTAATATTGAGATTTGAGAAACGTCCCGTATTTAATAAGATGTTATTGTCAATTTCGGTATCAATATCAGTTGAAATTACTTTGTTTAGTAAATCTTCAGTAGTAGGATTGTGTAAACTATTATCTTCTTCATCTTCAAGTCCGTCTAAATTTTCAGGATTATCCGCAGCTAAAGCAGTTGCTATGGTGCGTCCTTGTGGGTCAATGTAACTCACACTTACTTGTCCGTTAGGATCAACGACTGTATTTTTTTTGTAGTAGGCATCCCATCCAATGTCGGAACCAAATAGACGGTCTAATTCTGTTTGAAAAGGTTTCCCATAAAAGTATTTCATTTCATGACCAGTACCTAATCGATGTGTAACACCAACACCGCTTTTACGTTTGATTCTTCCTGTATTGTCTGGTGTGTATTCAATTTGTGAAAAAGGGTAATTTTGAGCATCTGGAACAGCATCATGAAATTCACTAGTTCCATTATAATTTGCAGAATAGTATTTACTTGTTCCAGAGGTATTTTTCATTCCATCGGCAGGAATATCACAGTTTGCAGGATCTGTGGCATTTATTACGTCCCAATCAAAATCTAAGTGAGAGTATTTTTTACCTTCTGTATTGTTTATATTATAATTTTCATAATATTTTAATTCATTGCTTGTGGTAGGAGCTGGAAGGACTTCGATACCAGGACGACCTTGTGTATCATAAATTACTTCTCCTATAATTGCATTATCGTCGGTATTAATTTTTGTAACCGTTTGTCTATTTCTTAAAGTTCCATCAAAGTAGCTAACCACTTCTTTCTTTTTACCTTCTTCGGCATAACTTGCTTGAAATTGCCAGTTTTTGTTGTCTTCATGTCCATCAATTTCCGCATGTGTCCAATTTGCAAGTGTTGAGTTCTCAGTACCTGTTTGACTCCAAGGTCCGTAGAAATTGGTTTGATAGTCATCAGGAAAACGACCTACCGCTCTTACTCTATAAATAATAAAGCCTTTGTCATAAATTTTTGGAATTTCGTACTGCGTATTTTTTGTATTTATCCTCGTATTGTTTCTTTGAAACTCTTTTTCTGTCAACGAAATCTGATTAGGACTCACAGTAGTTGCCATACTTTCGCCATAATTATCAATCCAAGTCCATTCTACATCATAGGATAAAGCCCCATTTACAGGATTCCAAGATAATAAGTATTCACCAGTGTTTTGTGGGTTGTCACCTAATGTGCTGGTAACTGGCGCAGCACTATTTGAGATATCTTGAACTCGTATTCCATTAAATCCTAAAGTCAATTTTACATTTGCAGGTACTTCAGTAACAGTTGTATTTGTAGCTGTGTATGTAGTTGTTATATTTTCTATATAGACTTGTGCTCCATACCTATTTTGTATGCTGTGATATACTTGATCTAAACTATTTCCAATGTTTGCAAAAGGTTTATACTCCACTTTTAGTAGTTGATTGTATCCTGTGGTTTCGAAAGTTGTTCCATCAGATAAAGCAGGATGAATTCTTAGTTGCAATTCAAATACATATTCCACAAATGGAGGTGAATCATTATCTACTTGAAGTAATACATAAGCTTCAGGATTGTATATGGAACTATTTGTTGCGCTGCTGACTGATTCTACAAACGAAATATAATTATTAGGTGAATTGTCATACGCAGTTCTGATTTGTATATGCGTATAATCATCACTTTCATGAACTTTAGGGATTTCTCCTTGTGCATATCCTAAAGCAAAAGAACAAAGAGCACTTATCCATAGGATGGTTTTGAATACAGATGTTGATTTCATCACTTTCATGTGTTAATTTTTTATGTGTTGGATATCAAATGGAACTATTTTTTATCAGAGATTTTCTGAGGTTTGAAATGGTTCTACGATGTTAATATTGACTTATTTTAAATTCTTTGTATGCTATGGTAGGAACTATTTCTTTTCCGCTTTTTTTTACGTACGAAGCGATTTTTGTGATGATTTTTTCATCCTCAGATAGCTTTTTTTTGTAGTTGGAAAGGGTGATTTCCATTCTTGGATTTCCCACTTTTTTTTCTCCTTTTTCGTCTGTATACGGAACTCTTGATAAGAAATAAAGGACTTGTTTTTCAACAAGGGCAGTTTCTTTATTTATGTAGATTTCTACTTTGCCATACGGAAGTTGTGTAATGACATCTGTGGTTAACGTACAAATCCATTGATCGCCGTGATCTTTTACTTCCTTTATTTTAAATTGCTTGATGAAGATATTCAACAATTCTAAAGGTGATTGATTTTCAGAGGCTTTAGTATTGTTTGTGACTATAAATGCTTTTTCAGTTTCATTACATTTAATAGCCATATTTAACTTTGAATCCGTAATAAAAAACGTTTTATTTATTTTTGAATACGTTGTCTTTTCAAATTTTATAAGGCTTCCTAGATATGAAATAGAGGGTTTTTCTTCGGTATAGGTTTCGTACCAATTATATTTCATATCAAAACTCATGTTTTGAAAATTCTGCATCGTGTTTTGTGACTCCATAAGAATTTCATCAACTGTTTTATCTTGTGCAAAACTATAGGTCTGAAAACATAGCATACATAGTATGATTAGTAGTTGTTTTCTATACATGGAACTGTTTTTTAGTACTATCATTATTGTTCTTTTTTACTTTTAGAGCGTGTTTCTTGAATGGTGTAGACTCCTTTTTCTGTCTCTTTTTTGACTCGTACTAATCCGCCTTCTTGATCGTATTCATAATACGTAGCGTAATTATTTTCGTCTAGTTCTGCCATGAGGCGTTGTGTATCTTTGTCATACACAAAACTTTTCATGCTTCCGTTGAAAGGGAAAATTCGGATGTCATCAAAGTAGCAATCAGTTCCAGCATTTAGGCAGGATAAATTAATTCCTATCGTTTTTATTTCTAACATGTTATTATCTTCTGTAGGAATTGATAAAATCCCAACAATTCGTTGCCAACCTTCAATAATTTTTCCGCTGGGATACATTGTAATGGTTGGCAATGCAGGAGCAAAATCATTAGTGTCATTATAAAAATTTATTTCCAACACGCCATTTGTATAGGTTTTCTTGGTCTGACTATTGCTTTCTTTTACCCAACCACTGATGATGTATTTTTCTCCGGGTAAAGGCTGAAATGAAGAGCAACTAGAGTTAAAGGTTTGTGCTTTTATTAAGCTACTTAGTAGTAATGCACTTATGATAAGTATGTATTTCATAATGTTATTTTTTTAAATAAATATTTTTAATGATTTATAGACAATGATTGAGAGTTAGGAGCATTGTTAAATGCGAACTCTCCATTAGTAATTGTAATAGTATCACTACATTGGTCATTCCCATTATTATCTGTTATAACATAAGTGATTGAGTATTCGCCTGTGTTAAGAATTATCCATTTGTATAGATATAATCCTGTTTGGCTGTCATAAGAAACCTCACTAATTGATCCTGACGAATAATTAAAAACTAAAGAATATCCTTCATTCGCAGGTAATGGTCCATCAGACCCATAATTTAAAAGTATTGGGATTGCAATTTCATTATCAGATACTATTCCGATACCTTCATAACTACAAGTCGGCATACCATTACAATCACAATCAGGATACTCATCAATATCACAGCCATTATTACATGCTGGTGCACAATCTAACCTTTGTGTCCTTTCTAAACAGTCGTTGTATAATTTCTTATTAATAAACGCTCTTCTTCCTCCTTCCACTTTTAGACTGAATCTACCTGTATGAGATTCTTCCTCTGTAACAAAGACATCATTTGTATTTGTTGCATAATTTGAAATTCTAAAGTGTGAATTAATTACATCTTCGGACTCTCTGTCTTCAAAGCCTTCATAGCCCATTTGTCTGTACTCACTATTGGAAGCGACAGCAACAGGAAGTTTATAATTGTAACCGTATTGTGCAGCTGAATGTCTACCAAGTGCGTCTCTGTTTTCTAATTCTGCTCCGTAAGGTGAATATTGTGTTACCTCGCTAGCGTAGGTCCAATCATCTTCATTGTTAACATCTGTATTTCGTAGCCATTTTTCAGTAGTTGCATCGTAGGTATAGAAAGGATCGAATTTTTCAAAGAACCCACTATTTCGTTTGGTACTTGTAGATGAACGTGTGGTTAAATACGCATACGATTTTACAGCGCGCCAGTCTCCTTTAATATTATACAAAAATGGATTTGTTGTATGATATGCAGGATATTTTATCAAATGTTGATTTGAGTTCTGAAAAGCTACAGATGGATATCTTTGGACTCCAATATTTTCTTCTGGATTTAACCAAAAATCTTCGTACTCTACAGCAGATGCGTTGATGATTCTTGGATTATCAGTTTCAACATTATTACTATCATACGTAAAATCATTAGCATTAATGATATCTCCACTCATTGGATTCTTCATAGAAGTAACAGAAGCCATGGCTGCACTTTGGAAGTTTCTGTAACTAGATTTTACGATTTTAATGGTAATATCAGATAGATTAACATCTTCTCCACAGGCATTTAAGTATGCTCCATTTCGATCAATTAAGACCATTTTTTTACCAGAAGTAGCACCTATATTCTCAACTTGACTGATCCAATAGGCATTGTCATCTGAGATTGATTCGCCTTCATCATCGAAAACCATTACTTGATCACCAGGTAAAAATAGTTCATCAAGACTACTGTTTGTTGATGTTGCTCCTTGGATTTCGTACCAAGTAGATGCGCCGTTTTCATCTCCATCATAATCGCTGGAAAGGTTTTCAGGAAGAGAAGTTAAACGACATTCCACACCCAAGTTTGTAACAGTTTGTCCCATGCCTTTATACGCCCAATGCGCTGGATATGAGAAATTATAGTAGTTGTCTTCATAAGCATTGGAAGTTTCCGTCAGCAATACTTGTCCACTCAACGCATCCCAAGCTAGGTTTTTGGTGCTTACACTTGCGCCTAAATCATGTGCCACTTTTTCTACTAAAATTCCTGTTTTATGAACCACTTTTGTCGTGGTAGTAGTGTGTAGTATGGATTCATTTCTTTTGTATTCAAAAGGGAGTTGTCCTAGAAGTATTGGAATAATACCAGCGTTAAAAAATGTAAGATTCGTATTAACTCCGTAACTTTCTGATAAGTTGTAATTTTCATTAAAATCAGTAATTACATCATAATGCACACCTATTTCTTTTGTTTTATCAATAGTTCCATCTGCTAAGATCACAGGAAGTTTGTTGTCCAATTCTCCATTTTCTGTAACATTGTAGATATAATCTACTCCTGAAATGAAATTTCCGTTTTCGTCATGAATCTCTTGAGATTTAGATTTTCCATTCATATCATTTGTAACAATAGAAAACCCTTGTGAAAGTGTTAATTCTGTTCGAACACTTAATCGAAGTACGTTGTCAAGGATATTGGCTTGATTACTTTTATAATTATTCATGCCATCAATATTGGTATGATCCGATTTTGTTGGAAAATCTTTTGAGGTGTAAAACGTACTCGTTACTTTTCCTGTAGCGTGCTTTTTGACAATTTTATTTTCAGCAAGATTTGTTCGATCAAGATTTTTTACGGTTACTTTACTATAGGTAACAGTTGCCGAAGGATAAAATGATTTTCCAAATGGCATTTCTACATATTCCCTTGCTTGTAATTTTTCTGAATCGTCATAAAATGGTTGTAGGAGCGGATTTTCCTTACTCATATTTGGTTCCCAAGTAGCAACACCACTTGATCCTTGATTTTCTCCTAACGTATAGTCATATTCTTGACCATAAAAATTACTGTATTCATTTATAGAATTTGCTTGTACATTTTCAATCATTACATCCCAATTGTCGTGCATCATAACTTTTTTGACACGCAATCCGCCTCCAAGCTTAGTATTCGATGGATGTTTTAATCGAATCCATGACTTTTCTGGTTTGAATTTTCTAGCAATTGCACGCTCTTCTAGGTATCCATTTGGACCTATAAATATTTCGGCTAGTGTTCCTAAACTACTTCCAATTGCATTTAAAATGTCTCGAATATTCGGTGAATTTGGTTCATCGTCACCTGTTCCAAGCGCATAGCGATTTAAATGTTTTCTTGCAAAAAACCAACCTGATTTTGCAATAGGGTTTGTGTCTGCACCTATTTGTACTGTTGGATGTTCAAGAATTACTTGAGTGCTTGCATCAGCACCACCTTCTTTTTTTTCTAAGAGAATAGGGATGGCTCCATAGACTTTTCCGCTATCCGGATCTTTAAAAACTGAAAAAGCACCCGATTGATTGATGTTACAATAACCTTCGACATAGTCATACGAGCAAGCACTTACATCGTGTTTTTCCATGTTTAATAGAAATCTAAAAAACAACGGATTGTCTATGTATTCACCTAAATATCTATTTTTAAAGTCATCAATTGGTATTTGCTCCGTTTCAGGCAACTCAACGGTTAAAAATCGTGTGTGTTGTGCGTTAGTATATAAGTTAGTAGTAAGGTCACCAAAGCTTTCAGGAGCAATGTCACTAACACCCACAACCTTAAACATTTCCATAGCAGGTTTGTCTTGTACATATTGATAGTCATCTGATTCATATTCCAATTCTATTCGTCCACCAGAAGGAAGATCAACAGAGGATAATGTCCAAGCGGCTGTATACAAATCTTGCAATTCTTTATCATTTTGTTGCACAAATGGGAATTCCTGCGCTGTGATATCCGATAGTACTTCACAACTTGTATTTATATTGCCTGTTGGAAGTGTCACATCATCGTTAATTCCATCATTGTCAGTATCAACTTTTGTAACACCTTCTTCAAATAAAGGCTTGTAATTTCCCCAAACATCATACGATTTTATTTGATAGTCTGGATTCATATTATCATAATTAAAAATGTACGGTGTATATTTTCCCATGTTTGAGTTGCGATAGGTAAAGTGTACTCTTTCTAGGGTAAGTTTTCCTGTTTCTAAAGCATCACTATTTGGCGTGTTTGGCATTAAGGAATAGTTATAGGTAAAATGAGCCGTTTTGATAGGTGCAACAAATTGATTGTTAGAATCATCATCGTCTAATAGATTTGCAGCTTTTGCTTCGGGTTTTGAGTAAAGTCTGATAGCATCAACCTTAAGAGACGCATTTCTTCCATCGGCATCTAGTCCATCTTCACGAGGACTAAAGTCGAAAATTGCCACATGCGTTTTCGTCTCAATCATGGTTACATATTTCAACTCTTTTTCTCCACGAACATAACTTCCTTTTTGGTCATTCTCTTTGGTATACAATCCTGGATTGTAAGAAGCATCATTAGCGGCATAAGGAACTCTCCATTTATAATCATCAACTACAGAGGTAATCTTAGCTCCACTAATATCGGTATCATTTATAAAATTGTTGTAATGCATTTTGGTGTAGGCACCTAAATCATCATCGGTAGCACCATCACCTGTAAGGTCTTCATAATCATTAGAAAGCACTGTAGTTAGTAAATACGTGTGTGCATAATCAGGCGTTGTAATTTTATTGAAATAATTATCAATACCACTTGTATTCCCGGGATGATCTTGACCATTTACAGCAATCGTTCCGTCTTCCAAGGTTGGAATTCCATCAGCTGCAAATGTCACTTCTTCTTTAGAGTGATTTACTGCTGCTTCTCCATATACATAGGTCGCACCACTTGGCTGTACAATTTTAATCCCATTGGTATGATGTGGTTTTAAATTAGTATGCGCATTGATAAAAGGATCTACTAAGGCTTCTTTTTTGTTTACTTTTAAAATGGCTTGATTTCTTTGTTCGCGATGTTTTCTTTTAATTGGTTCGGTAATGGTTACTTGTGAATTATCGGCAATGGTATTATCTATATTATATTCTTTTACATTAAAAACATTCATCGCTTGCTTGCCATAAGCTTTACCTTCAGGAGTCAACACCAATGACATTGGTTTTTCTGCAGATAATACAGATTCATACAATTCCTGTTGGTCTTTATCAATGCCTAAATCACCAATCGTTTTAAAATAGGTTTCTTCGTAGTCGATATCATTTGTATTTGATGACTGAAATCTGTAACGCCCTGGTGTATCCCAAACACCTGTATGACTTCGTGTTGGTGAATAGTGAATGTCAATTCCATTTCGAAATCCCCAACCACCTTCTATTTCTGCCCCAAGGCTAAAACTATCTCCAGAGTCTTCTACACGTTGGTTATATACATAGCCTGATTGACTTTTAAAAGGACGAAATTGCCCTGCAATTCCTTGTCCTTGTATGTGATAGATATCGTGTGTGTAGTTGACTATTGGTAACGTAGTGGTGTTTTTGGAAACCATACGCTCGTTTTCTCTATTAAAATCTAAGACATCATTATGTGTGGCATTCCTAGTAAATTCATACCCGTATGCTTTTTCATGTTGCACCTGATTTTTGAGTCTTTGTACAGAATAAAAAGCGGAAGCACCTCCTTCAAAACTAAATGCAGCAACTTGGAAACCTAAGGAAGCTCTAAATGTATAATTTTCGTTATGATAGGCAGTTCGTTTAGCGGGTGTGAATGTGTTGTCAATGAATGATAAACTTCCTAAATTTCCACTATTAGAAGACCTTCCGACATATTTCCAAAGGCCATATTGATTTTTCATAACCCTTCCAGATGTTGAAGTGTTTATGTTAAAAGAGCTTAATCCTTGTCGACTGTTAAAAGCTGTTCCAATTCCAATACTGTGACTTATTCCAGAAACAGTAGTTTTTTCAGTTTTTTGATTTTCCCCATCAAAGCTTTGCGATGCAGTTGGTGTCAAAGAAGCTCCATTCTCAACAGACGGAGACAAATTCATTCCAACACTAGTCCCTGTTGAAAACTTATAAGAAACCCCAAAAGAAGGTGTAAAACTGAAACCGTCATAATTGTTATGGAGTAATGTTGCACTAGCATTTCCTGAAAATCCAAATTCAGTTCCTGAAGCCTGACCATTAATAGATAATGTCATCCCAACCGTTTTGTTCTTTTTCATGCTGTTTTCATAGGTCATTATATCGCCTTTGAAATCATCTGGAATTCCACGGACGTTACGGTTTATTTGTCCTACGTTTAGGTTCCAACCCAGTCCAACCCAAGAAGCTTCTTGATCCATGGTAATTCCGGCATCATACGCTAAGTTGAGTGGATACCCACCCACATCCATAATAGGAATGTTGTAATTGAAACTCCCAGAATTTATATTTACCATATCCGAAGTTCCGATAGGTGTAAAAGCAGTAAATTCAGGTTGTGAAGGTCCGCCCGTAAGCGCAAATAATTGTGTAGGCTGAATGGTTGTTAATACCAACTGTATTGCTAAATAGCAAGACAGCACCTTAGAAAATTTTCCAGTTCTAATCTGTTGTATCATCATTGATTGCTAAGTTTTATTTTAAACTTAATTTTTTTGTTTTTATAAATATATTATGGGGATGCAATACAAGCTTTACATGGAAGTGTTCCAATGTGAAGTTGCGAAGCAATGGGTATATTTTTTTGAGGAAATTTTGCTTCTTTTGGGGAAAGAAACAACGTGGGTTTTTATTCTACAGGTACTAAAGTATAGATTTATATAATATGAAAGGTTAAATAGTTAATAAGCGTCGAATATATTGTATAAGCGTTGAAGAAAAGATAAAATCAACGCTTTTTCTTACAATTTTAATGGTTTCGCTTTGAAGTTAAACTTCATCAATCCACTTCCAAATAGTTGATCATTATACACCAATTGAATTTCTTCATTCGGATTGATATTACCAAAATAGAGTAAGGCTCTTTTAAAAGGAGCCACTTTAAAGTTTCGTTCAAATAAAACACCTGAACATATAATGGTATCATTTGTACTGGTAATCACCTTAAAATCATTTTGAATTTTAAATGCCATATATTCGACAGCTTTGTCATACTCCAAATTAGTAAACTCTTTTTGCAATAAGTCTTTTTCTTCATTGTGATGAAATTCAACTTCGAGTACACGCTCGTTTTCGTGGAGTTTGAAAATAGAATCGACCGCTTCAGTCTCAAAATCTTGAGTATCTTTTAAGATATAATACTGTAACGGAACTTCTGTCGCGGTATAATTTATATCGTTTATGTATTGATTGATTTTTTTCGATTTCCATCCATCAACCGCCAAGTTGAAAAACTTATAATCTTCCGTGATCACACGTTCTTTTTTGCCGTTCTTACACGATGTGAAACAAAATAGACTTACGCCAATTATTAAAATTAACTTTTTCATAGATCCTTTATTTATTACCTTCATATTTTCCGTTTGCAAACTCAATTGCTTCTTGGGTTAAATCAAATGCTTCGTCAGCATACATAATGTTTCCAGCACCTTGAATCCCAAAAATAAGATGCACTTTTTGCTGCTCACCAAATTCTTCTAAATAACCGTTCAATCGTTCCCAAGCTTTACTATTTATTTGCTGCTTGAGTTCAGTGTCCATTTTTTGAAGATGATTGTTTTGAACGTATACACGTTGCTGAAATTCTTTGATCAATTTTGGATCTTTTTGAGTTTGCAACAATTGATACAGGCTATCTACTTTCTTTTTTTGCGCGTTTAACTGAGGTAAACCCATCGAATGTAAATCTTTTGCCATATTGAATTGATTGAACAACACAATATTGTCTACGTAACCGTATTTTTTTTGATCATCATTTAATTGTATGACCATAAAAATGATTCCTGCAAGTAAGATGCAGAGATTGACGAAGGGAAGAAACTTTAATGTTTTCATTTGTTTATTATTTTTGTTTTTGAAATGTTTTGAGTGTGTTTTTGTATGTTAGTTGAATAGAGTCTTCGTATATGTTTTTAATTTTAAATTCATTCAAAATGATATCTTGTGTTTTCTTTCTTGTAATTTTCCCATTGACTTTTAAAATGCCCAACTTTTTAGAACTTCCTTCTTGAACCACATATCCGTGATATGAAATTGAAGGCCATTTTACAACTACAGGAATGTTTGTTTTTTTTCTTGAATTTTTTTTTATTGTTTGAGAAGCTTTTCTAGGAACTCTCATCGTGCTTGAAAAAGGGTTTTTAATCGCGATCAATTCAAATGTATCTTTCCGAATCGTAAAATCTACGTTTGTTGTCATTTTTGGAGCATATGTATTCGTTTTTGACGTTTCTTTCTTGTAGAAATACGTATAACCAATTGCACCCCAAATGAAAATAGTTAGGAGAATTAATACAATGTTTACATACTTTTTTGTTTTCAAACTGTGAAAATTATTGAGTTATAAATGATCTTGAAATACTATTGGAACTTACATTTTGCGCTGCATCTTTTGCACGAACACGCCAATAATACGTGCCAACATTTTCAATAGAAACTTGCTGAGAATTTCCATTATTTACTGTAATTGTTTCTATAATACTGTTGAAGTTTGCGTCTTGCGAAATCTCTAAAATGCTTTCTATTTCCGATTGCACATTTCCGTTATCTTGACCAAGTGTCCAATTGAAATCGATATCTATAGTCGTAATAATTTCATCATCTGCAGGAGATACTAAGGAAGGTTGATTTGGCGCTTCACGATCTAAAAACAAAGAACGCGATGTAAAGGTTGTTTCCGTTGTTGCATTCACAGCTTTTACTTTCCAGATATATTCCGCATCTACATCAAAAACACTTGTATTTACACTGTAACTTGTTGCTGTAATTCCTGTTTGCTGTACCTCGGTAGTTTGTCCGTTGAGGTTTTTAATCAATTCAAATGAATACGAATCTGCAAATGGCAACTCATTCCATGTACATAATATATTGGTAGAGTTTGTGTATAAATTAGCCGTTGGTGTATTCAAAATCACACTCTGATTGGTCAAATCAGAAGAAGCAATTACGCTAAATGAAATAGGAAAGGAGTACGCCGTTTCATAGGCGAAATTTTCTCCACGCACACGCCATTTATAGTTTCCAGGATCTAATGGATGTTGAAAAGATGTTGTCGAAACCAACGAATCGAGTATAATCAAATTACTTTGATTGTTATCCAATAGTTGCAGTCGGTAATCGTCAACTCCATCCGAAGCATTCCATGAAAAGTTGATCACATTATTTGTAATTACACTTTCAGAAGTCGGTGTAATTGGTGTAACTAAATCATTTGAAATGTTTTCTTCTAAAATATCATCGCACGATATAAAAAATAGAAGACTCATTAAGCCTAAGAGTTTATTGTTATTTGCCATAATTTTGAAAATATAGTTCTAGTAATAATTCTGTTTTATTGGTGTTGTAATCTTTCTTGGAAACAAATTTTGCACTTGCAATTTTTGAAGCGGCAAATTCTTTTTCCATCATATACATTAGTTTTAATAAATTTTCATAGGTTCCTTTTAGCACAATTTTATTTGTAAAAACAGTGAATATTTTCTCTTCAAAAACATGTGTGTCTTCCATTGAAATTACGCTAATATTCAACGATCTATTTGTAATAAAACGCAATATTTTTTGTTGTATGAAGGCATGGTTTTCCGAATTCCCAATAATCATATCCAAACCGTTCAATTCGTGTTGTAATGCCTGAATTTCTTCAAGTGAAGCTTCTGAATTTGTCATTAATTTTTCAGATACTTGAAGCTCGCTTCGCAATTGAAAAATTGGACTGTATGTTTTTTTGTATAAGACAAGAATCAACATAATCATGACGATCAGCACCAAGAAAAAACGACGTTTGTATGAAAGTTGTGCTATCATTAGAAATATATATGTATTAAAAATGATTTTTGTGATGATCGTCTTACTGTTATATACGCTTCGATTTCAGTCTTTTTTACCCACAATTTTTCATTCAGTCGGGCAATCCATTGTTCAAAATCGGTATCGTTGTTCGCAAGTCCTTCTACATGAATTTGATTTTTAAAAAATGCTACTTCTGTATCGGCTCGCATCTTCTTTGTAACAGGCGTAATAGCCATGCTAGAAAGCTTTGTATGTTTATCCACCGAATTTCCAATATCATAAAAATAGGATGTCAAAAACTTCGGATTGAATAACCCAGAAGTCGCAATAATTTCTTCCTTGTCATACTTTTGTTTTGTAAGCAATTGTATATTTTCCTGTATTTCTTTCACTTCCGCAACAATTGCTTGTTCATTTGCAACTTTTGTTTGATATTGATTTAATAAAAAGTGCCCCAATAAAATTCCTAATAACAGCATGAAAACACCTGTAATCCCAGCAAGTTTTGTTGCTTTATAATAAGTGAAATCTGTTTTATTTTTTTGTAAAAATGGCGCTTCAAGTTGTATAGCTTCTTCTTGAATGTGGTATTGCAAAATCATTGCAAAAAGTGCAATTTCTTTATGAGTAAACATTAAGTCTTCAATTTGATATAATGTGTTGTCATTTACTTCATCTAACACTTCAAAATCAATACTATCATTTTGTGATAAAGTAATGCTTGAAAGGTTTGATATTATTGTTTGATTCGATAAGAATGGACGCAATACATAATTCACAAAAGGACCAATTGCAATGTCTAATACATGATATTTTTTAACTGAAAATTGTTCCAAATATGCATCAATGATCTTTTTTCGACACATCGATACAAAAATTGTTTGTTCTTGATGTAATTCATAAAAATAGAAATCATCAGGGTTTGATTTAAAGAGTAATTTCTGTTTGTAATTCGCAACACGTTCAACACTTTTATTCAAAATTCCAACGCCTGAAAAATGCAGCAACACAGGGTATTTTGATTCAATTTCTTTAAAAATAGCTTCAATTTTATTTGATTCAAAACGTTTCCCAACCGAAAACTCATTCTGTTTCTTGTGAATTGTCAATACACAAAACTGTACTTCATCTTCATGAAGAAAATGAATGCCTACCACTTGAAAAGTGCTTCGTAACGGAATTTTATGTGTTAATTTTTCAAACATGATTAATAGGTAACAGTTGGTTTGATTAAAATGTGAAGTTTTGACTTTTCTTTCTTCTTTTTTCGGCTACTAAAAAACCATTTAATCACAGGAATTCTTGAAAAGAAAGGTGTTCCTGTGCCTGAGTTTTCATTCTCCAATTCGTCCAATCCGCCAAGTAAAATCATTTCATTATTCTTAACACGAATCATGGATTCAAACTTTCGAGTAGCTTTTCCTGGCGGTGCATTTTCGCCTGCTCTTCCTAAAAATGAACTTTGTTCCACAGAAATTTCAAGTGTTACGTGTTCGTCTTTAGATACAAATGGTTTGATACGAACACTTAAGTTGGCTTCTGTTGATTTCCAAGTCCCTGATTGTAAGATGTTATTATTGATGCCGCCAGTTGGCACTAATTGATTTTGCTGTTCAAAATAATAACTTGTTTCTCCAATAGAAGTTGTGGCTTCATGACCATTTAAGGTGACTAACTTTGGTGTTGATTCTACTTTGATGTAGGAGTTGTTTTCTAGCATTTTTAGGCTTAGGTAAAAACGTTCCGTCACTTTTCCGAGATTCACAATACCAAGTCCATTGAACGCATCAATTAATCCGTTTACTGAATTTGCATTTGCTTGCACATCCGTAGTTGGAAATAAGACGCCAGAAGTCGTTCGTTTGTTATCATCCAATCCAGCCTGAAAACCTGTTTGTATTTCATATCCTTTTTGATATTGTACAATCATAACTTCAATTTCAATATTGGGAACTACTTTGTCTATTTCTCTTAAAAATTCGCGCATTGCTCTGACTTGAATGTCCGAACCAGTCACGACAAAACCATTAAGTTCAACAAATTCAACAATATCCATTTTTTGCACCAGTGCTTTTGGAAACGTAGCTTTTACAGACTCAATCGTTCTGTTTTCCATCTGAATTAAAATTGTTTTTCGGATGCCGTCAGTATCATGTTTTCCTATTAAAAATACTTCGTCAACCTTTTTATATGTATATTCTTTTCCTTTTAATACATTTCTCAACAATTCTTCAAATGTAATTCCTGTGGCAAGTAAAGTTGTGGTTACTTTTTCAGGTTTGTCATACATGAAATAGTTGATATTCAATTTCTCAGCAGCTTCAACCAAAATACTCAGCACGTCTGCTTCAAAAGCATTTACGGATAAAAAACCTTTCTTATCAATGGCAAGTGAATATTCCCCATTATTGGTAAGCGTACCATTTTTCTTTTGAGTACTTTTCTTTCGCCCTGATTTTTTTGTAGTTGGATTGTCTTTTATGATAATATCACTCTTATCGATGTAGTAAAAATCATTTTCATCTTTGGTAATCATCAAATTGTTTGACTTTGCCATCATTTCCAATACTTGATCAAATGGGCGATTGAGTATGTATGCCGAAATGGTTTGTTTTTTGATAGAAGGCGACAAAATAATATTCTTCTGAGAAGCATCTGTAATTGCTTGTGCAACTTTTGCAATAGAATCTTTTTTCAGTTTTACAGAAAGGAAATCATTCTCTTTATTATAACTAACATCAATTTTTTTTAGTGGAATTATCTTTGGAATTTCTGGAATAATTTCTTTTTTTCGGATGACCAATATTTTACCTTTTACGTCCATTTCCAAATCATGTTTTCCAATCAAAAATAGCAATACATCTTTCACAGGAACATCGTAGAAATTGCTAGAAATTAACTGATCTAATGCTGTATCTACATCAACACTTAGTTTATGTTCGTCTGCAATTGCAGAAATAAAATCGTATAACGCAATCCCCGAAATTTCAACTTGCATCGTTTTATTATATGCGTTGATTTCTGTTGACAATGCGTCTAATTTTTCACGATAATCATTGCTTTCTTGGGCAAATGTCCATCCAGAAAATAAAAATAGAAGTATGAATATATAGTGCTTATACATGTCTTAAGAGTTTAATAAAATTGGATATACTTCTTCTAATGAGGTAATGCCATCTTTGAATAATTGTAATGCTTTGTATGCCAAACTTTTCTCTTGATCAATATGTTTTTTGGCTTCTTGTATGCGTTCTTGCTTAATTACTTCAGCAATGTCTTCCGTAATGGCAATCATTTCATAGATTGCAGTTCTGTCTTTATATCCTGTATAATAACAACAATCACAACCTTTTGCAGTATACTGATGCGTTATTACGTTATTAGTTCGTAATGATTTTGGTAAGTCTTCCACATGAAGTATTGTTTCTTTTTTACAGTGCGCGCAAAGTTTACGTACTAGGCGTTGCGCAATGGAAATATTGAGCGTTTCCGCGATGAGAAATGCAGGAACGCCCATGTCAATCAATCGAGAAATGGTTCCTAATGCTGAATTCGTATGTATGGTAGAAAGTACCAAATGTCCTGTGAGCGAAGCTCTAATTGCCATTTGAGCCGTTTGTGCATCTCTGATTTCTCCCAACATAATAATGTCTGGATCTTGTCGTAAAAAAGAACGTAATGCGGACGTAAAGGTGAGTCCAATATCTTCTTTTAGTTGCACTTGATTGATGCCTTTTAATGTATATTCAATAGGATCTTCAACTGTAACAATGTTTGTTTTGGAATGATTGAGATGTTTCAAAGTTGCATATAGCGTAGTGGTTTTTCCAGAACCAGTTGGACCACTAATTAAAATGATTCCATTGGTTTTTTTGACAGCAGTTTTATAAATTTCTTGCTCTTCTGTATCCATTCCCAAAGCATTTAAATTTAGATGTGAAGCATCACGACCTAATAGACGCATCACAACTTTTTCACCATAATGTGTTGGCAAAATAGAAACCCTAATGTCAAAAGCTTCAAAACTGATTCGACCATCTTGCGGCAATCGTTTTTCGGTGATATCTAAGTTGGAACGAATTTTTATTTTGTTGATGAGTTCTAAGTAATTCTCCGTTTGAACTTTATACTTTTCAATCAATAAACCATCTATTCTCAATCGGACGCGTGCTTCTTCTTTAAAAATTTCAATGTGAATATCACTTGCTCTAATAAGCTTCGCTTCCTGAATCAATTCATCTAAAAAGTCAGTACTCAATTGATTCAATTCATGTAAAGTTTTTGTATCACGATCGCCAGTTCGGTAATACGTTGCTAATGCTTTCTGAATGACTTCTGTATCTGCGGCAGCAATCGTAATTTTTTTATCCAATAACAATTGTAATTCTTGTATAAGTTTCACAGAAGCTGCTTCACTTTTATCAGTGTAAAAAGAAATACTGTTCGCATCTTCATCAAAAGGAATGACCCTGTAATGATTAGCAAGTTCAGCATTGATAATTTGTTGCTGTTCTATAGAAATTTCGATATGTTGACTGTTAAAATTCAATGAAAAAAGGATTTACAATGTTCAAGATTTTTAAACCAAAACAGATTATTAGTAAAAAGGATAAATACCCTGCTAATGGAATGGTTTGTTCTTTTAAAATTGATTTTGAAATCATAAAGAGTCCTGCTGAAATCAGTAAGCCCACAATGAAAAATAATATGTATTGATGTACTTGAAATAATGGTGTAATGACGATGAAAAATAATAGGTCACCCAAACCTATAGATTGATCAATAGGGTTTTGAAATGTTTTCTGTTTTATTGTTTGATATATCATGAATGCAATACTTGTAATGATTAAAAAACTAATGCTTTGCAGCATGTCAAAAAAGGTAAGTGTTGGTTCTAGGTAGTTTAAGATGGTAGCGACAATACCAATACCAATAATGGTAATAGCATGAATGGCTCTGTATTTGAAATCTTGAAAAATAATAACCGCAAATACTAGTACTAATATGATGGTTACGAGTGTTTTCACAAGATTAGTCTTTTACGACTTCTTTTAAATTTCGTTTATGATCAATCTCCCAGGCATTGTAGTTTCCGTCTCCATCAAAGTCTTGAATAGATTCTGCGCGGGCTTTGAAACTATTAATAGAAGCTTCAATGATTTCTATACGATACACTGCTTGTCCACCTTTATCAATGGTGAGTTCTCTTTCAAATCCGATATCATCAAAACTTGAAGAATATTTAGCGTGTGTAAAAAAGTAGTTTCGCTGATACGAATATAACGAGTTGAGTGTCGTTTTTGCTTCAATGGCTCTTGCTTGTACAACGGCTTGTGTTTGATTGGGTAATACCAAATAAATCAAGATTCCGATGATGCACAACACAATAAGAATTTCTGTTAGGGAATATCCTTTTAGCCATAAAGATTGCTTTTTTTGAGCAAGGTTTTTCTTCTTCATGAGTATTCTATTTTTATTATTCTGAAACTAAAGTATATAAAAAATGTAGTTTTATAGGGAATGAATTAACAAGCGTCGTAAATAGTTAATAAGCGTTAAGTTTTTTCAAAAAAAACACCTAATTTGAAGAAAAGTAGTACATTTTAACCAATCACTTTACTCAAGTCAAACATCGGCGTGTACATAGAAATTAAGATAAATCCAACCAATCCTCCGATGATAATGATGATTAATGGTTCTAAGATTGTTCCAATCATTTTAGTGGTGTGTTCTATTTCATCATTGTATTGATCGTTGAGTTTACTAAACATGGTGTCGAGTTCGTTGGTTTTTTCGCCAATACCAACTAATGAAACCAGTTTTTTGGGGAAAATGGTATGTTTTTCTAAACTATTTGAAAGCGTATTTCCTTTTAATATGTCAAGCTTCAATTGTTGAATCGCTTTTTGCATTGGATAAAACGTGATCATTTCTTTTGTTAAATCTAAAGATATAATCAAAGGTGTTTTTGCAGATAATAATAAACTTAGCGATTGGCAAAACTGTGTTACATATATCTTTTTTAGAAAAGTGCCAATAAATGGGATTTTCAATACAATTCTTCCTAAAATATCACGATAACGATTGTTGTTTTTGTTTAGTTTGTGAAACGTAGTCCCAGTAATTACAACAAGTACTATTATGAACATAATTGTATTGAAGTTTTCGGATAGTCGAATCACAAATTTGGTAATTGCGGGCAATTCACCTCCAAATTGCTTGAATACAGAAGTAAACATTGGCACGATGTAATTCAACATAAAATACAATACAATAAACGTAATTCCCAATACAAATGCAGGATACGTCATTACAGAAACAATTTGGCGTTTCATTTTTATTTTACGTGCAAAAAAGCGTTGCAATTGTGTGAGTACTTCTGCTAGTTTTCGAGTTTCTTCGCCAATTTTGATACTGTAATATTCATAGGGCGAAAATGCGTTGTGTTTTTGTAATGCATCAAAAAGCGTACTTCCAGAAACTACATCTTCATTTATAGTTATTAGAATATTTTTAATCTTTTCAGATTTTTGCTGCGCAGCTAATAGCTGTAACGATTGATTAAAATCTACACCAGATTTTATCAATACGGCAAATTCTCTATAAAATGCTTCCTTGTCTTTATTGGAGAATTTTGTAAAGAAATCAAAGTTAAAACCTTTCGATTTCACTACCTTTTTTGAGGTAACTGTCGCCGTAACTTTATGTTTTTTAATATCTAATTTCATCTATAAAAGCTTCATTTATAACATTCGCTGGATTCTCCTTTTTTTGATATGTCAAATTGATGGTTTCATCATAGATACGTACTTGTAAATTTATAATATGGTACGCATCCTGTTTTTTATACCCAAATGAAAGTACATTAGTCAGTATGACTTCCGAATGCTCGTCAAAATTTCTTATGATGCTATTTTTTTGAACTGTATATATTTTCGTTTTTTCTTTATAATTCTCAAGAATGAGTTGGTCACTTTTGTAACTAATGGCATTTGCTTTATATAAGTCTTGCTTAAATGTTGCATCAAACAAAACATACGCATTGCTTTGTAATTGTTGTTGTTGAAACATGACAAATTGCTTATTGAATGTGGTAAATACCGTATAAATCACACCAATCAATACGCTTGAAATAATCAATCCAAAAATGGTTTCTGTAAGCGTAAATGCTTTGTATTTTTTACTCAACATCATTTTCTTTTACATTAATTAAACAATGAACTATTTTTCGTTTCTGATTTACTGTTAGTGCTAGCTGTACATGTTTTAAATTTGGTAAACTTTCATAATTTGTTACCTTTTGTTCAATCGTGAAATTTGGATATGTATACATATCGTCCGTCACTTGTTGTTGTTCTTTTAACTTATGGATGATCGTCTGAATTTCTTGCGAACCTTCAAAAAATGCGGTTGAATGTCCTGTTTTAAATACATTTACAAAAACAATGGTTGCCATGATCACACAAATAGCGATGATTGCTGTCGCAATCACAGATTCCATCAATGATGAAGCTTGCAATTTTTTATAGTTCTTTAACGACTTCATACGCAGTTTTCTTTTCTGTTTTCGAATCAAATAACGAAATGCCTACAAATGTTTCAGGAAGTTTGGAACGATCAATTTCAACATTCATCAATAGGTTTTTATATTCGGCATTTTCTACGTGCGTCATCAATCGATCTGTATACACACTTCCGTAGATTTTCCCATGCAATTCTAGTGTTCCTGCACAATAAACAACACCAACAATCAATGCTTCTTCTTCAATTTTAATCAAGGATTTTTCAGTAGTTTTTCTATTCGAATTTTGCAAAACAATTCCGCCCATGATGACACTGTTTTTTTCAATTGTAATCGTAGCAGCGTCTTTTGGTTTTTCAATAAGAATACTTGAGGGATATTTCAATTGCACACCTTCTTCAATATAAACCGTGTTTTTAGCAATGATTTGAAGATTCCCTGTAAACCCGCTTTCAATCTTTATTTCATCGGCTTTTATAATGACATCTTCTAATTCCATATTTTTGGTAATGACCAACGTGCCTAATTTTTCAATAATAATGTTTCCTTTCAGTTTTTTACCAATCAAAAAACGATTATCAGGAATCTTTAGAAGCGCTGTTTTTTTATCAAAAGAATGTATGTATAGTATTTTGTTTGAAATGTTATCTATGCTAAATTCATCATCATAGCTGTTTGAAAATTTTAAATTTCTGTCCTTAAGGTTTGGCAATTTATCTTCCGAAGGCGTTGTGATTCCGTTGATATAAATTGCTGTAGTTTCACCCTGCATATTTTTCTCGTTGAACCTTGCCTTTGGGATACTCATAGCTCCAATAACTTTTACGCTTCCAGCAACACTTTGAATTTTGTCATAATCAGTAATATATAGCGCGGTTTTATCGGAAGTAATTTCTCCCACCAATACTGATTTACGAATCGTATCTTGATTGTGATAGGTTTTTGTGTTAATTATTTTATAAAACCCCCAATCTAGAGTTTTAGTTCTAGTTTCAATATCATCATTGAAAACTGAAATTGACTGTACTTCTTCTTGATTAAAAATATCTTTTGAAAGTTGCCATTCTAGCGCTGAGTCATTCGTGAGTTGCAACTGTGTTTTTTCAAGTGCTCTATGCTGAAATAAAGAAGTATAACTCGCTAGTAAAAGCATCCCAAAACATACAAGAGCAATTAGTAAACAGGCAAAAACTGCGTGTAATAGCGAAGATGCTTTAAGTTGTTTCAACATCTTTATTGACTTTTTTAGAATCTTTATTTTCGGAAGATTTCTTCTTTTTCCTTTTAAAGATTCGTTTTAAAAACGGTTCACGTTTTAGGGTATCTTTTACTTTTTTAGGAATAATTTTTCCAGATGAATAGTGGAGCGTATCTTTTTTGATATAATCAATCCAAGTCCCCTGTTTTTGCCCGTTTTTATACCTTCCTTCTTCAATTTTGTTTCCATCAGTAGTATAAAGGGCAAATTTTCCATGAGGAATTCCTTTTTTCCATTCTTTTACTTGCTGAAGCGTTCCGTTTTCAAACCAATTTTGCCAAGTTCCATGTTTCAAACCATCATTGAAATTTCCTTTTTCGGCAAGTTGTTTTGTTTTGTAAAATTTTTGATAATTATCCACTAATATATCGCCGCCTATTGCCGAAGTAGATTGGTGAATTTCTCCAGATCGATACCAATAATAAATTCTGTCAGACTTTGGTTTTTTAATCTTCTCCTGAGAAATATAGAATTCGTAATCAAAGTTTTGATCATTAATAATTCGTTTCTGAGGTAATAAGATAAGGATGAAAAATGCAGTGAGTATAAATTTCATTATATGCGTTTATGGGGATTTCTAATTTAATTATCACCGCATATTACGATAGAAACCTCAAAAATGCCAATGATATTTAGTAAGCGTCGAAAATATTGTATAAGCGTCGTGTTTTTATACTTTTTGCATAAAAAAAGAGAATTTTAATTTAAAAAAAACTCCCAAACCTTTTTACGGCTTGGGAGTTCTATACTTCTGTATTTTTAATTCATAATTTGATATTATAGAACCACGGAGTCACAGACTACTTTAAGTTTGTATTTAATCAAAAAACACATCTATTTTGAATTGACCTTCTGTGATTTCTACAATATCTGAACTGTCTAGATCATTATATAATTTGAATGAAAAATTGCCTTCTATGAATTGCTTCCTTTGTGCAAAATTACTAGTATTAGTAGAAGAGGTTATTTCAAAAGAATTACCCGATTGATCTGTATTTAATGAACCATATCGCGTCATATTGTTTGTAGCATCTGGGGCATAAAACATAGCTACAGCTCCTGTAGTACCAGATATACTGTTGTTACTTGTCGCTAAGTCATACATTCTTACTGGAAAAGAGTCGTTGAATGATCCTGCGGCATTGTTGTTAAAATTTGGATCACATAAATAAAAACGAACAAAATCAAAATAAATTTCTGGTCGTGCTTCGTTATCTAAACTTGGGTATATACCAGCGGCATAATTTAAGCCTCCATTGTTAGGGTTAAAAGCGCATGGTGTTGTTATTGAGTTTCCAAACCCTGGCTCTGAATAATCTAAAACAGTTGCATCTGCTCTTTGTCCGAATAGAAAAGGCTCACCGTTTATTTTTCCTGAAATGTAATAGAGATAATCATCACTATTGAATTCGGGAGTATTGGTGTCATTTTCATCATCACTACTACAACTTGTAAATGATATGAAACAACATAATAGGGCTGTTTTTAAAATGTTTTTGTAATTCATTAAGATACGTTTTATTGATATTAAAGTGTTTAAAGGAATGTTTGCAACCACAATTTTTCCTGTTTTAAAAGTCAAAAATAGTTTTTTTTTGAATAAAATAAGGATCAAATGTATAAGCGTTGAAAATATTGTATAAGCGTCGTATTCTTATCGTATGTGTCTAAAAAAAGGGAAGTTTAGGGTTTAAATTTTAAAATCCTCATACTTTTTTACAACTTTGGAGTTTTTATATTCTTACTCTGTACGGCACGAGTTACAAAACTTACGCTAGGTGGACTAACAACAAAAAGTGAGACAATTTTTCTAAGGACTATGCTACCTTTTTAAATTGATAAAATTCTTGTAGAACCATAACGTTCTTTACTGTTTTCAAACACTTGCTCAATTAATTTAGTAAACAAACGATATTCTAAAACACGTTTGAATGGCTTACCACTAAACCACCTATACTAACTATTCCTGTTTACTTTTAGCACTTTACACATCTTCTCAATAGGATATAAGTGTCGATAACTCGCTATAAATTTATATATTTCCCGTCGCTCTTGGAGAAAATGTGAACGGCTTTTTTTTTAAGATCTCAAGTTCCATTTCTTTGCCCTTAAGAGCTTTGTTAAGCGTTTTATTTCTAGTTGTTCTTGGGCAACAGGAGTTTCTTGCTTTGGAGTAGAAGCTTTTTTTGCTACTTTTCGCCATTTGTAGATCCGTTGTACCGATATTCCTAATTCATCTGCGAATTCTTTAATGTTAGACCGATTATAACTTAATTGAACCGTCTGGGATTTGAATTCCTTACTGTAAATACGTTTTTTCATTGTTCTAGGATATTTGTTTAGTAGCAAACATCCTTAAATATACTGTTCCGATATATGTAACTATTCCATAATAAAGAAGTAGTCTTCATGCGTACAAATAGTTTTTTTATAATGTATTCAACAAGCAATTAAAAGTTCAGAATTGTTTTCAAAATATTCACCAATAGATATAATATCTTTGATTGAAAACTTAGATTTCGGAATGTTGTGGCTTCAAAAATTCTGAACGAAAAATTCCTGCTATACTGCGGAAAAGAAGAAAATCGCTATTGAATTTTATATCGAACTCAGGTTACTTAGATTGTTAGACTTCTTGAATGATTAGAGTCGCTTTGCTCCTTTTTGTTGATTTGTTTTTTTTGCTGATTCGACTGTTCGAAAAAACACTTTACATTTAAAATTCCCTAGCGTCATTTCGAATGGTTTTTCGTAATGAAAATGAAGAAAAATTGTATCGAGAAATACTTCAATAGTTACCTTAAACTTCTAGATACTCAATACTAAAATCTAAAATACTATTTAAACAACTTAATGTCTTCCTTTGTAATCACATAATCTTGATAATCGCGAATGTAATCGTCTTCATCAAAAACATCAGAAGCTAATACTAAACAAACAGCTCCAGAAGAAAAGTTTTCCAATTCGCGCCAAATTCCATGCGGAATCAAGCAACCTTGATTGGGTTTGTTGAGTAAAATTCGTTTTTGACTAGTTCCGTCTTTAAAAATCACTTCAAAACTACCGCTTAATGCAATTAGCACTTCATGCTGCTCTACATGTGCATGTCCGCCTCTTTTTGCACCACTGGGAATGTCATATAAATAGTAGACACGCTTGCTTTTAAAAGGAATGGTGTCTCCTTCTATAACAGAAATATTTCCTCTAAAGTCTTCGATTTTGGGGATCGTAAGTAGTTGTATATCAGCAACAGTTGTAGACATATTTTAGACGTTTATAAGTTGAATCCATTGCTGGATTACGATTTTTTCAGTGAATTTATTTATTGAAGATACTGTATTTTGTTTACATTCCGTATACAATTCAAAATTTTCGATTAACAGTATCATTGCATCTTTCAAATCCGCAAAGTTTTGATTTTCAACAAGCAAACCGTTAATTTTATGTTGAATAATTTCGTTCGGGCCCGATTTACAATCAAATGAAATTACGGGCGTTTTTTGCTGCAATGCTTCTAATATAACCATTGGAAATCCTTCTACCCTACTTGAAACTACTAAAAATTTTGCATTTCGAATATATTCATCCACATTTTCTACAAATCCCAAAAGTCGCACATAATCGTTTAATTGTAATGTTGAAATCAGTTTTTCGAGTGATTCTTTATCTTCTCCATCACCACATATAAACAATTTTATATTTTTCTCGGTCAAGCCAGATGCGTGATAGGTTTCAATCAAACGATCAAACTGCTTGATATCATTTCGCAAACGTCCGACAGCAATGATATACTCTTCTGAAATTTCTTGTGTATTTTCAGGTTGATTCTCGTTTGGTGTAATATAATTTGGAATGTGAATTAAATTCTCAAAATCATATATTTCGCCTAGTTTTGCTTCTATTCCTTCCGAAACCGCAACAACAGCATGCGTAGTATTATATATTTTTTTGAATAGTTTCCCTTTCGGGATGTGCCAATGAATTTCATAACTATGAATTATCATCATCATCTTTTCAGCTTCAAATATGAATCGATGCAATAAATATTCCATCACAAATCTACTTCGCGATCGAAAATCAATATACATATCAGCATTACACTTTTTATATGCTTTTTTAAAGGCAAAAAACTTCTGAACTTGCTTGATGATTTTTAGAGAAGATTCCTTTTTACCCAAATTATACAACGTTCCTTCGTAATCGTATGTAATTTGATCTTTTAAGGAGATAATAGACACTTCAAATCCGTGATTGTGCAAAGATTTTGAAAAGTTTGCCGCTTGCTTTTCCGCGCCGCCGCCACTCAAACAATCGACAATTATACAGATTTTCTTTTTAGAATTTTGCAGCATAAAGTTTTCCTACTATCTTTCACGCAAATATACTGTTTATGCGAATATTATTGATAGGAGAATACAGTAGATTTCATAATTCGCTGAAAGAAGGTCTACAAAAATTACAGCACGATGTTACATTGGTCGGTCGCGCTGATAGCTTTAAAAACTTCCCGATTGATATTTCGCTTGAAGCCACTTTTTTTCAAAAAAAGATTCCAAACCTTTTTCGCCAGCTACTATTTCGAATGAGCACTATTGATATTGCTTCGTTAGAAATTGCCTATCGTTTTTATAAACATCGAAAATCATTTCGCGATTATGACGCCGTACAATTGATCAATGAATTTCCAATTGCAACGACTCCTTTTATAGAACGAAAATTATTAAAATACATCTTCAAGCATAATAAAAATGTGTATTTATCTTCTTGTGGAGACGACTTTTATTATCTGAATTATATTCTAAACGCCGAGCTTCCGTATCACATTTTAACACCGTATGTAAAAAATAAAAACGCACGAAAAAGTTATAAATATTCATTACAGTATTTATCAAAATCGCACGAAAAACTACATCATTTTGTGGTTGAAAATGTAAAAGGAATTATTCCTGCAAATTTTGATTATGATATGGCGTATCGAAAGCATCCAAAGGCTTTGCCCTTAGTTCCGTTTCCTATTAATGTAGAGTTATTGAAGTTTAAACCATTAGTTTACAAAGGAAAAGTGAACATATTTCACGGTGTGAATAAAGTCAATTATTTAAAGAAAGGTAACGATTTGATTGATGAAGCTTTGAAGATTATTGCAGAAAAATATCCAAATCAAGTTGAAGTCAAAACTGCATATAGTTTGCCTTATAATGAATACATTAAAACATACGAGGAAGCCCATATTATCATGGATCAGCTGTATGGTTACGATCAAGGATACAATGCTTTGGAAGCAATGGCGAAAGGAAAAGTAGTGTTTTCAGGAGCCGAAACTGCGTTTCAAGAGTTTTATAAATTGGACAAAACGGTGGTTATTAATGCAACTCCAAATGTGGATGATTTAGTTGAAAAATTAAGTAATTTGATTGAAAATCCAGACGAGTTACTCCAAATTGGAAAGAATGCACGCGCTTTTATTGAAGATTTTCACGAGTACGAAAGTGTTGCAAAACAGTATGTGGAACGTTGGCTTTGATTTATTTGTTTATTTGTTTTTCGTTTGTAAGCGAAAATTACTTTTACATTTAAGATTTAGCGTTTGTAATTTAAAATTTCACTACTTCAACTTCCGAATTCCTTCAAAGACAACAATTGCAACCGCATTTGCCAAGTTAAGACTTCTAATGTGCTCACTGAACATTGGAATTGTATATAAATCGTCAGGATGTTGGTCTGTGATTTCTTTGGGCAAACCGACAGATTCTTTCCCAAACACTAAAAATAAATCATCTTCAAACGGAATTTCGTCATAGGTTTTACTTCCATGACTTGAGAGATAGACCATTTTTTTTGTTGCATTTTTCGCGTAGAATTCTTCTAAATTTTCATAGATATGAACTGACAAATGTTGCCAATAATCCAATCCTGCACGTTTGAGTCGCGCATCTGTGATTTCAAAACCAAACGGTTTTACCAAATGTAAGTTGGAACCTGAAGCCAAACTTAATCGACCTATATTACCTGTGTTTGTTGGTATTTCAGGTTGTATAAGTACAATGTTGTATGCCATTATCTATGTTTTGTATAATCATTTTCTTCTCTTCCTATAAAAGTGATTGCTATTGCGATGAAACTCATTCCACTAATGAGTCCAAAACCAATTGCTCCACCATTCATTCCTGAATGACTTGTTGTTGTTGTTACATTGTATTTGATCTCACTTTGACTTATAACTTCCATTTTACCAAAATAGAAAGAAATAATTACACTAATTATACCTATTAAAACTATAAACCCTCGAAATGTTTCCATATCACTTGTTTTCATATCTTTTGATTGTATTTTACTGATTTAATATCGGCCAAAAATTAAAAACGGTAAAAGGGAAGAATTCAAATTTAATTTAATTTTTTTTCTTACAAAGCTAAACTTTACTCAAATTTTATATAATCGATTTCTATCTTAAAATCACCAGCTCTTTTTTCGTTTGAAGTAAAACCAACACGTAAAATCTTTTTTAATTCTTCTTGCGTTAGTCTTCCGGGTCTTTTACTTCCTATATTATATCGATCAAATTCTGAGAAAGCAATCTCTGCTTCCACCCATTTCCAATCGGTCGGTTTCAAAGATACTTTGTAATACGGAACATACCAACGTTTGTCCATCTCAAAAGTAAAACCCATAATGTAGTTTTTTGAGCGATAGCGAATAATTACTTTTGTGTATGAAGAAAGATCTGTTTTTTTAAACCTGCTTTTATAAGATGAAAATCCACCATTATTTTCAAGGGAAACTGTTCCATCAAATACAACACCATCATCTGAGAATCGATAATCGCCTTTGGAAAGTCCGCCCATTACGCCATCATCCGTAATTCGCCAAAGATCACCATCTTTATATTTTCCAAAGTCAACATCAGCTTGTTGTGCAAATAGAAACTGTGTCAAGAACAGTAAACTTATTATGTATATCTTTTTCATTCTTTTTTAGCTAAAGATACAAAGATTTTGAAACGATTGAAAGTTCATGCACACTTGATTTTTATGATATTTCGCTCACAATTTTGGCTGGAACGCCTGCAATAACAACATTGTCAGGAAAACTTTTGGTGACAATTGCACCACTTCCGACAACGACATTTTTTCCAAGTTTTACACCTTTTAAGATGGTAACATTGTTGCCAATAAATACATTTTCACCAATGTGAACTTCTTCCGGGTTTGGATCCGTTTCGTGACGTATGTCTGTTGCTAAGTTATGAAATGAGCTATCACTGATATGACAATTATAACCAATCACAGTATTTTTTGAAATCGTGATTTTCTTTTCTGCCGTAATTACACACGAATTGTTAATCGCGACATTCGCTTCAAAGAAAATTTCCGACTTTTCGCCGCGCGCTTCCACGTAACTGTAACCGCTATATAAATATGGAGCTCTGTAAATTCCGAAACTCACATTGTTGCCAAAATGCAACTTCCCATCACCTTCTATCAGCAACGGTTGTATGCGTTTTGGTTTTCCAATGGTATGTGCGTTTGTACTTAGAAACTTATATTTCCAAATTTTTAAGCGCAATATGTTATGTTTCAAAAATTTCTTCATTGTTTAAAAATACACATTTTCTACAAGCTGCCTTATACTTCTGCGTTTTCTAGGTCAATTTTACCAAATAATGATTTCCAAAAGATCAAGATCAGCAAAATAAGCGCGACAAAACTACGAATACAATGTGCCATTACAACACCTTCAATACCAACTTCATTCGTTAAATAAATGCTTAAATAATAGAATAATACTAACGAAATTATTTCTACAAATAAATAGTGACCCAGCATTTTTTTAGCATACAATTGATACGCAATTACTAATGAAATCACTTTAAAGAAATCGCCCAAAAGTTGCCATAAAAATAGACTTTCGGTGGCTAAAAATTCTTCATTATATACAAATTCAATCACATAAATTCGCAAGAAATAAATCAAAATTAAGCCAATTCCGAATATAGGTAAAATGGTTTTATAGAAATTAAATACAATTGTCCGAAATCCTTTAATTGTCTTATTTTCAGAAAGTTTCGGCAATATATACAACGATAATAACGATGTTACAAATATTAAATATTGACTTGAAATTCGCTGCATGGCTTCCCAATAACCAGCTTCATTTTCGCCAATGGTTTCTATGATATGATTTCGAACAAATACATAAATGATAGGAAAAATAAATGCCGAAACCGCCGCCATAATTGTGTACGACAGGTATTTTTTAAAATATATTTTTGAGAATGCTTTCGACTTTAATTTTGGCAACGAAACACGTTCTTTGTAGAGTAATATCAAACTAAAAATTAATAGAATTGACGGCACAATACTTAACGCAACCAACGCGCCATCTAATTGATATTTCCAGACTAAATAAACCGTTACAACTAGGTTTACAAGATATCCGATAATAGTAACCGTGATGTATTTTTTGTATTTTTCAAATCCATTGATAATACCCAAACAAAACATATTTAGCGCGTACAGAGGCAATACAAACGCTAGTATTTTGAAGATGTAGCCGAACTCTTTTCCTTCAAAAATTAAGTTATTCCAATACGTTGCGCCAAAGTATAATGCGAAACTCACAAGAATTGTGGCAACTAAAATGACCACTAACGCGGTAGATAATACTTTTTGAAGTTCAGTTTGATCTTTTTTATGTTCGGCAGTATATTTTACAACACCTGAGTAGATTCCGAATGTTGCCAATGCGTAAATTGTTTTTAGAAAATCTCTCAAATTTCCTACGGAAGCCATTCCTTTTGGACCGACAAATTCTGCCAATGCTTTGGAAGTCAACACGCCAACAACTACGTTGATCAGTATTGCAATACTATTGAAAGACGTTATTTTCAATAGCAAGTTGTTTGCAATATGCGCTTTTAGTTTCTTCAAGAGAATGTATTTAGTACGGCAATAATTGTATCAATATCAGCTGTTTCCATAACTGGACTGATAGGCAAACTCAAACATTCATCATGAATTTTCTCCGTGATCGGAAAATGTAAGTGATTCCACTCTTTGTAGGCTTCTTGTTTGTGCGGTGGAATTTCATAATGAATCAAGGTTCCGATGTTATTTTCGGTTAAATATACTTGTAATTTAGCTCTGTTTTCCGTTCTAATTACAAATTGATGAAATACATGCGATTCGTCGTTTTTATAGCTTGGCAAGATTACTAACGGATTGTTGATTTCACTCAAATAACGCTTTGCAATATTTCTTCTAATTTCATTATCTGCATCTAACTTTGGCAATTTTACACGTAAAAAAGCTGCCTGAATTTCATCCAACCGATTGTTGACACCTTTGTATTGATTTACATATTTTGAAGAACTTCCGTAATTGCGCAATTTCGTGATGATTTCTGCTAAATTTGAATCATTTGTCGTCACTGCGCCAGCTTCGCCCAACGCACCTAAGTTTTTCGTTGGATAGAAACTAAAACCTGCTGCATCACTTAGATTTCCCGCTTTTTTTCCGTCTTTATTTTTTGCACCGTGCGCTTGTGCAGCATCTTCCATGACTAATAAATCATGTTGTTTTGCTATGGAATGAATTTCCATCATTTCAACCAATTGACCGTATAAATGTACGACCAAAATAGCTTTCGTTTTTGGTGTAATGGCAGCTTCAATTTTAGTTGAATCTATATTGAATGTTCTCAAATCGGGTTCAACCAACACAGGAATTAATCCCGCTTTGGTAATTCCTAAAATACTGGCAATGTATGTGTTTGCAGGCACGATAACTTCGTCGCCTTCTTTGAGTTTTCCTTGAATTTTATACGCTTCTAAAATTAAGATTAACGCATCTAAACCGTTACTTATTCCAACACAAAAATCCGTTCCGCAATAGTCAGCATACGATTTTTCAAACGCTTTTACATTGTTTCCCAACACGTAATACCCTGAATCTAAAAAGTTTTTGAATGCTTCCTGAAATTCAGTTTCAAACCGTGCATTGAGTATATGTAAGTCTAAAAACTTGATCATGTGAGCGAAATTTTAAAGATATCTTGCGTAAAGCAAACACAACCCAATTCTTCTTTTTGTTTGAGTAATCCGGAATTGTAGCCTTGTTCGTTGTCTGCATCAACGGTTCCCATACTGAAATATTGCATGTTTTCTTTTTCGAATTTTTCAATCAGATAGATAAATAAATATTCCAACGCACGCAACGAAGCACCTTTTGTCGTATTGGCTCCGTATTGTGATTTAACAACGTTGTTGTGTTTAAAAATGGTAATTCCTGCTAGGATTTCACCTTCTAACTTTATGTTATATTGAATGATGTTTGATGGAAAAAGCGTTGCCAATTTGGTAATTTCGGCTAACGAATGTACAGGTTTCGCACTGTATTTTGAATCTAGTTTTGGCGCTAAAACATCGTTCCAAAATTCAGGAAAACTTCCGTTTTCTTCAATTTCAAAACCTAGCACATGATTTTTATCAAAATGCTTTCGTTTTGTTTTATGAAGTTGAACTTCTTGACTGTAATCAATGGCTAAAACGAGATTTCGTGATTGCAATTTTCCTTGCAAGCTTAAAAAATATAACAATTCGTTCGTTTTTTGCGTATGATAGATTTCAGGAATCGTTTTTACAATCAGTTCTTGAAAGTTTTCCGCTTTCGCGTAATCCATCACAGAAAGCAGTAATTGATTCACTTCGTCTGCGCCTATATTTTTTGGCAATACCAAACCGCCAAATGTGAGTCCTTGATGCGAATACAAGCAGTTTTCCTGCTGATTTGCAGGAAACAAAGCAACTAACTTGTCTTTTTTAAAAAGCAGCAAAGAATGGTCTTCATATCGGTCTTTATGATATTCCATAAAGTTTCGATAGAACAGAAATGAACTATTTTTTGCTGTGGAAACAAAGTTGTCCCAAAGCGTTTGATGTTCACTTGTATATTTGGTTAGTGTGTAAATGTTAGGTTTGTTTTAGAAAAAGTGAATTTACTAATTTTAATGTGAGTTGATATAGATGTGTTGAAAAATATTTTTGTGAGCACTTAGGCTGAACTCTAAAAACCAAAAGAATTAAAATTTTTCAACGCTAAAATGCTAACTTTAGTATGTAGCAAGAACAAAAGTATAAACTTACTTTGTGCTAACTATAGTATACTCAATGAATACAAAATTATCACTGGATTTCGGTAAAATTATTAGAGAACTTCGAAAAGGAAAAGATATTTCTCAAGAAGAACTAGGCTTTCGATCGAATCTGCACCGAACTTATATTGGAATGATTGAAAGAGGAGAAAAAAATATTACTCTTGAAAGTATTGAAAAATTGTCAAAAGGACTTGATGTATCTATGAAATTAATTTTTGAAAAATTAAATAAAATACATCAATGAAAATTTCGTTTTTAGGACAAGGAATAGAACCTACATCAAAAAATGCTGTTGGGAATTTATTAGTTCAATTTTTAAAAGAAAAAAAGTTCAATTCATTTACTGGCTTTTCTGCTTTTGCAAGTGAGGCTGGAATATATGGTTTATCAGGTCACATAAATTCTGCTAAAAAGAACTTTAAAAATTTAACCATTATTGTTGGAATTGACCAAGGCGGAACTTCAAAAGAAGCTCTTGAAGAAATTCTAAGTTTGAATATTAAAAGTTATATTTTCTACCAAGAAGAAAATCCAATATTCCATCCAAAATTTTATTTATTTGAAGGACCAAATGACGTTAAAATAATACTAGGTTCATCAAACTTAACTAGAACTGGATTATTCACAAATATAGAAAGTTCACTTCTTGTAGAGTTTAATCAAACTGATAAAGATGGATTGGCTTTATTGTCAGAATTAAAGACATATTATAAGTCACTTTTAAATCTTTCTGACCCAAATATTTTTAAAATAGATAACAAAGTAATTAATGATTTTTTTCTTGATGGAATTGTCCCTGACGAGGCAACAAGAAAAAGAAATTACTCAAAAGGCACTTCTTCTTCAACTGGAAAAAAGTCGAAAAAATCAAAAGTACCTAAAAGAAGTGTTTCAAAAGTACCTTCAAGTATATTTCCAAGTAAAAGTAAAAAATCCAAACCTACAACTGTCGTTCCAGTTGCACCAATTTCACCAACTGTTCCAGTAACAACTACTATAACAAGTAAGCATTTAGTTTGGAAAAAATTAAAGCTAAGCAATAGTGATGCTCAAGATGTACCTGCAGGTACTGCAATAACAGGAAATTTAAAATTAGCACAAGCACGTTTTAAATTAGGAACCAAAGTAATTGATCAAAAGACTTATTTTAGAAATCAAGTATTTAATAAACTAACTTGGGTAAAAACAAAACCTCATAGTGCTACATACGAAGAAACATTTGGTGTATTTGACATTTCAATTTCTGGAAAATCTATTGGGAAATTCACATTAAAATTAAGCCACGATTCTTCTAGAGTAGCAGGACAAGGTAATACGCCTACTTGGCTTCATTGGGGACGAACTGTTATTCCTGTTTTACAAAAAAGTAGTCTTTCAGGTAAGACATTAAACTTATATGAAGTAAATAAAGACTTCTTAATTGATATTGTATAAAAAATCTAAAAAAAACGTAGCTAGTTCGAATGACATTTGTATATTTGGACTGAAGTTGTCCAAAAAAATTATGCAATTAGAAAAATCATTCGGAGAAACAATTAAAGATTTACGTATTGAAAATCATCTAACATTACGAGAAGTTGCAAAGCATTTAAAAATTGATACTTCAATGCTTGGAAAGATTGAAAAGAATAATCGAAATCCATCAAAACAATTCATAAAGGATATTTCAATTTTATTTAACATTGATGAAGACTTACTAACTGTAGCTCATTTAAGTGACACAGTTGCATATTCAATTTTAGAAGAAGAATTAGCAACTAAAGTTTTAAAAGTTGCAGAAGAGAAAATCAATTATTACAATAAAAATAAAGCCAACAAATAATGCAATTAATTAAAGAAGCATCAGATGAAAAATTAAGAGGTGGTTTTTATACACCTGAACCAATTGCTGCATTTATTTTAAAATGGGCTTTTAATGGAAATAAAGAATTAGACATTTTAGAACCAAGTTGTGGAGATGGTGTTTTTTTAAAAGAAATTCAAAAAGAAAACTACGAATACAATTCAGTTACTGCAATTGAATTTGATGAAGTTGAAGCAGAAAAGTCAGAAACTATTGGTTTAAATAAATCGTCTGTAATTAATGAAGATTTTCATAAATATTGTATTAATACAGAGAGAAAATTTGATTTAATTGTTGGAAATCCACCATACATTCGATATCAATATTTTGATAGAGAACAACAACAATATGCAGCTGATATTTTTAATAAAGCAAGTTTAAAATATTCAAAATTAACGAACGCTTGGGTTTCTTTTGTGGTTGGTTCTTCTTTACTTTTAAAAAAAGAAGGTAAAATTGGATTCGTTTTACCAGCTGAAATTCTTCAAGTTTCATACGCCCAACCTTTGAGAGAGTTTTTAGCTCATTTTTATAACAAAATAAATATTGTTTCTTTTGAGAAACTTGTATTTCCAAATATTCAACAAGAAGTAGTTTTGTTGCTTTGCGAGAAAAACATCTCTAATTCTCATTTAATTGAACATCTAGAGTTAAGAGATGCGGAAGAGCTTAAAAAATTAGATGTTTCAAAATTAAAAAGTCCAAAAAAGAAGATTGATTTCAAATCAAACAAATGGACTTTTTACTTTCTTGAGCAAGAAGAGATTGATTTTCTAGAAAGACTTCAGTCTGACAAAAAATTCAATCAATTAGGAAAGTTTGCAAAAGTAGAAGTTGGAATCACTACTGGCTCAAATCCTTTTTTCACAGTTCCTCTTTCAACAGTCAAATTCTATAATCTAGAGAAATATGCAAAACCATTAGTTGGTAGAAGTGTACAAGTTCCAAGTGCAATCTTCACAACTAAAGATTGGAATAGAAATCGAGATAAAGAAGCTAGAACTCATTTTCTGTCTTTTCCAAAAATGGCAGATTTAAATGGCTCTATTGGAGCAAGAGACTACATAGCTTGGGGAGAAGAAGAAAAAATTAATGAAGGCTATAAATGTAGGATAAGAGATGAATGGCAAATTGTACCATCACAAAGAATTTCTGAAGCTCTTTTCATTCGTAGAAACAATAAATATCCGAAATTAATTATCAATGAAGCTAAAGCCTTTACAACAGACACAATGCATCGTGTTACAGCAAAACCAAACGTTGAACTAAAAGCTCTGACAGCTAGTTATTATAATTCTTTATCATTAGCCTTTACAGAAATCTGCGGAAGAAGTCACGGAGGAGGAGTTTTAGAATTAATGCCAAATGAAGTAGAAAGAGTTCTATTACCTTATAATGAAAACAACGCTGATTTACTTTCTGTTATTGATAAAATGATAAGAGAAAAAAAAGATATTTCGGAAATTTTAAAAATAACAAATCAAAAAATACTGAAAAAAAATTATGGTCTTTCTGATTCTGACATAAAATTAGCTAACAATATCTGGAAAAAACTTTCAAATAGAAGGCTAAACAGAGGGAAATAAAATCTACTAATCAACCTTCCGAAAAACCACATTTCCATCTGAATCAATATACTCATACACGCCGCTTGGTGCGTTTTTATTGATGATGGAATGACTTGTGTCGGGTTGTAAGTTGTCCAATAACTTCGGGTTATCGCCAAGATATGTAAATATCGTTCGGAAGAGATTTACAGACGTTTTTAGTTGGTCGTCGTACGCTGGCGCAATATTGTCTGGCCATTTGATCGCTAAGGCTGATGAAAATGCTGAGTAAATGAGTTTTTTATCGGTTTGCTTTTCAAAGAGTTCTTTCGTGTAATTCAGTCCAACATAGCCACCATGATCAGCTGCAATGACAATGAGACTGTTTGGATCATTTTTCACAATTACTTGCGTGATGAATCGAAGCCATTGGTTTGCTTCTTTTAGTTGTTCTAAATAATTTTCGCGTTCGACTTCAAGCGTTTGCGCTTGATTTTTGAAGGTTGTAATGTGTCCTGGCGCAATTTTTTCAATGAAGTAAAAGTTTCGCTTTCCGCGATTGTTTCGGATGGTTTCTTCTAGCGGATCAATGAGTTTTTTACGCATTCCAAACGCGCCAAATCCAAACCAAGGAACTTCGTCCATAGAAAAGTTACACGAATCGTATTGTATCGTTGGTCGATTTAATAATAAGTACGGATTTTCAATGAATAGAAACGTTTGATAATCGTTGTTTTTCAAGGTTTCTATCACCGGATTGTTTCCTGCAATGACTTCACGTGCGCCAAATAATTGTTTGCCTTTGTAGTGATGTTTCATCGCAAACAGAGAACTGTTAGACAATATCGTTGACGTATAGTTACTTCTGAAATTTTTATAGAGTTTGAATTTTTTCTTCTTTAAATAGTATTCAAACTCCTCATTGTCAAAACTATATGGATCTTTCGCCAATTCTGCAAAGTTTACGTATCCATCTGGCTGAATGACATATATGTTTGGAAATTTATTGAATTTCGTTTTAACAATTGCATCGGGTTGTGTTTGCCATTCGTCCGAATCAAAAGTTGCTCTGTATAAGGTTGGCAATAAACATACAAATGCTACAAACGCCATGATGAATTGAATGACAACGATTTTTTTGTATTGTTTTCTGAGTAAAATCGCGAGAAGCGTAAAACCTATGAGATACGCTAAAATGATTTTTCGTTCGTGAAAACCATAGATTCTTCCGATAAAGTAGAAACCAAAAAACACTGCATTTAAGATTGGCAATAGATAGTGTTGAAGTTTACTTAGAAATTTTAATCGCTTTATGATTTGCCAAGAAATTACAAAAACCACGATCGGCAATAGAAGGTACGCACACAAGAAGATGACGAATTGAAACCCCGAATTGACCAACATAAAGTTGGAATGATAGACATAGATAAACGAATATAAACCTGCGGCAATTGCGAATACAACTGGATATTCTTTGCTGTTTGCAACAAATGCTTCTATGTATTTTCGGAATTTACTTAACATCTTTTTTCTTGAATAAATACAGTACGCGTTCAGAATCCGTGATTTCTTTTTTGTCTATGAGTTCGAAGTATTCCGAATACGTTCTTTCAAAATCTTCCAGATTGTAATGTCCGAATTGATCTTTGAATTCTGCTTTTGCATTGAGCAAACGCGTTGCATACGAATCGTTTCGTTTTGGAAATTCGATGATGAGGTGCTCCGAAATCGCAGCAAAAAAAGCAGCCGAATTTTCAAAAGGCACATTTCCTGTCAAGGATAAATGATGAATTAACGCAAGTGCCAAGGTAACATCTGGCTTAAATTCTTGCACACGCTGCACAAACGAGAAACGTTCGGTGTTTTGAAAACCAATCGCTGCTGACGGATTGAGCAAATCAATCACAAATGGCAACATGTTCGTTTCTTTGTCTTTTTTGACAGCATAATGATTTTGATCTACTGCATTGTTGTCAATATCGCCCACCAACGCCAATTCTATGTCGCTCGTAATTTGACGCACAAATGTTCCATCGTTTCCACCAACATCAATGACTTTTTTCGCGTGAAGCGATTGAATCCACTCGTTTATGATGTTTGATTTTAACGAAAAAGCGTTGTCAGAATAGTTGGTTTTTTGGTAATAGTTTCCCCATTCCGATTGCTCGTTGAGTTGTAATTTTTTTATGTAATTGTATAAATTATCAATGATATTGAATAATCCTTTTTTCGACAACGACGCCTGTTTGCTTGCTTTTACGTCTTCTTCTTGATGCTTGTTTTCATATTTTGCCAATAAGTGAATGTTGGTGTATAAAAACGGATTGAGTTTTGTCGTTTTCGGCAATAAGGAAGCAATCATTTTGAGCGGAACGCCATCAATGAAATTTGACATCGTTTTTAGAAATTCAGCTCCGTGATATTTTGCCAAAACCAGCGGTCCTAGAAAGTGCGTAACGAATTGTTTGTACGCGCGCCAAGGTGTGTTTTCCTGATAAAAATCTAGCGAAAGCGTATCTATAAAAATAGCGTTTCCGTTGTGGAAAGCAATGTTATACGCGGTTGCATCTTTGAGTGAAAAATCATTTTGCAAGGCATATTTCTGCAATTTTAACGTCAATAAAGCCGCTTCTTTGTATTGCTGAAAACTCCATTCGTACGGATACGTAATAAACGGAATTTGCTCTGGTTGAATACAAATTTGAGTTGCTGAACGTTCTGTTTCTTCATGCGGAATCAACAGTTTATGTTGAAATGCTTTTTCGAAGAAACCTGAACTTTTTAGGGCTTCGTATTGCGGAAAGTAACTAGGAAATATGATTCTTTTGATCAAATTATTTTCAATATATACATGTCCGCTAGGATCACGATATGAAGAAGCATGTCGGGAATTAGTTGTCATCTTTCGATGGGTTTTCTATCTTAGAATCGTCTATATTAATATCGTCAAACACTTCATTTTCAGACGCGTTCTTGTCCAATCCAAAGATGGATCTTATTTTAAATTTAATGCTTTTGTAAAACAATGCAATTCCAGCTACAGCTGCAACTATTGCTTGAATCAACATCGCTCCTAATCCAGCGTCAAAATAAAGAAAGTGCATAATTTTAGATTTTGGTAAAGATAGAAAAATTTACTTTTTACACATTGTAATGTACTAGATATTAATTTCGCTGATTGTTATGTTTGTTTTGAGGAACTGTTTTTTTGAAATTATTTTTCAATCTTCTTAAAGACTACAGTTCCTTCATCGTCAATGTATTCGTAAACGCCGCTTGGTGCATTTTTTTCAATGAGTGAAAAGCTTTGATCTTTTTCTAAGTGTTTTAAGTAGTTTTCGTTTTCACTTAAATAAGCAAATAAGGTTCGGAATAAATTCACATTCGTTTTCAGTGTTGAATCATAGACAGGCGCAGTATTGTTTGGCCATTTGATGGCTAAAGCAGAAGAAAAAACAGCATGTACTAAATCGCTATCTGTTAACTTTGTTTTGAGTTGATATGTATATTCTAGACCAATGTAACCACCATGATCAGCCACAATAACAATCAGGCTGTTTGGGTCATTTTCCACGATTACATCCGTTATTTCTCGAAGCCAATTGTTTACTTCTTTGAGCCTAAGAATGTAACTATCTCTTTCACCTTCTACGCCCGCCGAATGTTTTTTTTGTGTAGCAATATGACTTGGCGCTATTTTTTCTATGAAGAAAAAGTTTCGGGTTGCTAGATTGTTTTGAATTGCCTTTTTTAATGGAGCGATTAATTCTTTTTTATTTTTGAAAGCGCCTAAACCAAATAACGGAACTTCGCTGTACTCAATATTGCATTCATCATACAAAATTGTTGGTCGGTTTAATAATAAGTATGGATATTCTAACAGTAAAAAAGTTTTGTAATCATTGTTTTTCAGCGTAGAAATCACAGGATTGTTTCCAGCAATCACTTCGCGTGCATTAAATAATTGTTCGCCTTTGTAGTGATGTTTCATGGCAAACATAGAACTGTTTGATAATATCGTAGACGCGTAGTTGCTTCTGTAATTTGAATATAGTTTGAAGTTTTTTTCATCTAAATAGGTTTCAAATTCGCTATTATCAAAATTGTACAGGTCTTTTTTTAGTTCAGAAAAGCTTACATAACCATCTGGCTGAATGACATATATGTTGGGTGTTTTTTTAAATTTTGCAGTTTCGATTGCGTCTGGTTGTTCCAACCATTCGTTAGATTGTGTTGCGTATTCATAGAGTATTGGCGGAATTTTCACGAAAGCAACGAGTGCCAATACCAATTGAAGAATGATTATTTTTTTGTAATGTTTGGTGAGCATAATCGCGATGCAAATTGCAGCGAAAATCCCCAAAACCACCATTCTCCGCGCATTGAATCCGTAGGTTTTACCTATGATGAAAAAAGCAAAAAACGCAGCATTTAGTATTGGAATGACGTACACTTGAAACTTTTTTAACTTTGAAATTTTCTTTACGATTCCTGTTACCAGTATGAATATTAGGATTGGCAATAGGATGTAAAGCGATAGTAGTATTCCAAATTGAGTCCAAGAGTTTATGAGTAAAAAGTTTATTCCATACGTATGTATAATTGCATACAAACCAGAAGCTACGGCTGATATGATGAGATAGCTCCATTTATTTTTAAGGAATTTTTGTAGCATTTTGTGAGCGAATAGCAACGTTTCTTTATTTTTTTAAAGATCTGTATTGTTAGATAAATCGCAGCAATGTAACAAATTTACTTTTTACGCGCAGTCAAATGATAGATATTGATCCCTAAGATTGCAAAATTGGTAATGATAATTGGCAAACCTACACGCAATGTTGGCATTAAAAAACCGTACGCAACAAATAGTAAGCAACCAATTGCGTTGATCATTCGCAAGTTCTTTAAGTCTTTCATCGTGAATGAAACTAATACTGCGAGCGATGCTAAGTATCCGATCCATTCTGTTCCTGTGATTCCTAGTAATTCCATGTTTATGAGTTTATGAGTTTATGAGTTTATGAGTTTATGAGTTTATGAGAAAAATAAATCTTTTATTAATAGCAAGTCACTTCGAGTATTATTTGAGATCAAAATATATTTTGATTGAAAATACCTAGCAAAGCTATTCAGTATGAAATTTTATATCGAGAAGTCATTATTTTTCAAAAGAAAAGGCTTCACTGCGTAACAATGAAACCTTTTTTTTCGATGTGAATCGTATTTTCTAGATGATTTTGTTACGTTTTCTGTCTACTTCTGTTAAGTGTACTTTTCGTAAACGTAAAGAGTTTGGTGTAACTTCTACGTATTCATCTTTTTGAATGTATTCTAATGCTTCTTCTAATGAGAATTTGATTGCAGGAACAATTTTTGCCTTGTCATCTGCTCCTGAAGAACGTACATTACTTTGCTTTTTAGCTTTTGTAATGTTGATGGTCATATCATCTTGACGAGAGTTCTCACCAATTACTTGTCCTTCGTATATTTTTTCTCCTGGTTCTACGAAAAACTTTCCTCTATCTTGTAATTTATCAATAGAATATGGAATTGAAGTTCCGTTCTCCATAGATACTAAAGATCCTGAGATACGTCCTGGAATTGGCCCTTTTACTGGCTGATATTCCTTGAAACGGTGTGACATGATAGCTTCACCAGCAGTTGCAGTTAGCAATTGGTTACGCAATCCGATAATTCCTCTTGATGGAATCATGAATTCACATACCATACGATCGCCTTTTGCTTCCATTGATAACATTTCTCCTTTACGAAGCGTTACGAACTCAACAGCTCTACCTGATACATTTTCAGGAAGATCAATTGTTAGTTCTTCAATTGGCTCACATTTTTGACCATCAATTTCTTTGATAATTACTTGTGGCTGCCCAATTTGCAATTCGTATCCTTCTCTACGCATTGTTTCAATTAGTACTGATAAGTGTAATACACCTCTACCAAATACTAAGAATTTGTCTGCGCTTCCAGTTTCTCCTAAACGTAGTGCTAAGTTTTTCTCTAATTCTTTTTCTAAACGATCTTTAATGTGACGTGATGTTACATACTTTCCATCTTTTCCGAAGAAAGGTGAATCGTTAATTGTAAACAACATACTCATTGTTGGCTCGTCAATTGCGATTGTTTTTAATCCTTCAGGATTTTCTAAATCAGCGATGGTATCACCAATTTCAAATCCTTCTAAACCTACAATTGCGCAAATATCTCCCACTTGAATTTCAGTAGCTCTCTTTCTACCAAGTCCTTCAAATGTATATAATTCTTTGATTTTTGATTTGATAATCGTTTTATCACGTTTTACCAAAGCAATTTGCATTCCTTCTTTTAGTGTTCCTCTTTGTAAACGACCAATTGCGATACGTCCTGTAAATGAAGAGAAATCTAAAGATGTAATTAACATTTGTGTTGTTCCATCTTTAAAATCTGGTGATGGAATGTGTTCCATAACCATGTCTAATAAAGGTTCAATATTGTCTGTTGGATTTTGCCAATCATCTGACATCCAATTATTTTTTGCAGAACCGTATACTACTGGAAAATCTAACTGCCATTCTTCCGCACCTAATTCGAACATTAAGTCGAATACTTTTTCATATACTTCTTCTGGCGTACAGTTTTCTTTGTCAACTTTATTAACAACCACACATGGTTTTAATCCTAAGTCAATCGCTTTTTGAAGTACAAAACGCGTTTGTGGCATTGGACCTTCAAAAGCATCTACTAATAGTAATACTCCATCAGCCATGTTTAGTACACGCTCTACTTCTCCTCCGAAATCGGCGTGACCTGGTGTATCAATGATGTTGATTTTTGTTCCTTTGTAGTTTACAGAAACGTTTTTAGAGGTAATCGTAATTCCACGCTCACGTTCTAAATCGTTGTTATCAAGAATTAAATCTCCTGTGTTTTCATTTTCACGAAATAGTTGACAGTGATACATAATTTTATCTACCAATGTAGTCTTCCCGTGATCTACGTGTGCAATAATTGCAATATTTTTTATTGAAGCCATTTACCTCTTTATTTTAAGCGTGCAAATGTACTGTTTATTTATTAGACAATGCAACTTTCATAAGTTTTTCCATAGTAATCTGTAAATTAATGCTTTATGAGCAATAAACTTGCTGCTTTTTGAATATAATTTAAGGGTATAAATGCTAATTCTTTCACTTTAAAATAGAATGCTCATCCTGTTTTCTTGATATTTTGTGATGATTTTTAATTGCATTCTTACTTAAACTACATCAATTATTTTAAAGAAAGCTTTGCAGATTCGCAAAGCACTATTTGGAGGCAAGAAGCAATAATTATCAGGCATATCACACATTATCACAGGAATATCCAACGCATGGCTTGGTAAGTTTATATTCTTTTGAACGATAAAATCATCGTATGGATTTTTATAAAAAGTAAACCGAAGTTCGCTTTTTGTACACTTTTTAATTTCTTCTATTTGTACCACTTCTTTTTTATCTATGTAAAGTTTTAGTTATGATTGTGTAACGTTTCTGTTTTTCTACCTACCTATTTGGGTATCAGTTGTAAAAATAGTTATTCTTTATTGTGTATTTTTTGCTTAAAAAAGGTAGATATTGTTATTTTTGCATTCCTCCACCGATCACCAAAAAATTTTGTAAAACATTTATCATTTTATTTAGTATGAGAAAAATTGTATGCTTACTCACAATTGCTGTTTTAATGGCAAGTTGTGGTCAAAAAAGTTCTGAATCGTATTACATCCCTAAGGACGCTATTGCTGTTATGTATGTTAATATAGAATCGCTTGCTAAGAAAAGTAGTGAGATTAATTATAATGAATTAGGTATTTCAGATTTTGCCAAGAAAGCTCCTGGAGATTTTGGCGACATGATTACTGAAATTATGTCCAAAGAAAATTTGGACAATACATTCCGCAAAGAATTTATGCTAGGGTTTGTCACTATAGACCGTATGTCTGGTATGGGCGGATTTATTCTTCCTATTAAAAGTGGCGAAGCTTTTGAAAAATTCATTCAACCAATTATGGACAAAGCTCCACCAATGGAGAAAATGGAAAATGTTGGAAAAGGAAAAGCATTTACTGTATATGCTTCAGATCAATTAGCTATTGGTTGGGACGGAAAAACTGCATTGATTATTGGTGCTAAAGATTATGCAGCAACGGAATTGACAGATCTTACAGAGCTAGACAAATCTAAAAGTGTGTATGCAACAGATTATTACAAAGGTTTCTTTGACGCTAGTAAAGACATGGGAATGCACGTTACTTCTACACCTGTGGCTCAGCTTTTAACTTCATTTATGACAATGTCATCTGGAATAGACGTTGATTTAGAAAACAACAATTTATCGTACTACCTTAATTTTGATGATGAGTTTGTATTTACACAAACAAAAGCTACATTGAATAAAGATATCGACAGATTATTAGGATATAAAGATTGGATGACAACAGGTTATAGCAAATCGATGTTAGATGTTTTACCGAACGATCCATCAGTATTGATGAAACTTTCTATCAGCCCTTCAGCATTTTACGAACATTTTGAAGGAATGCAAAATAATAAAGTAATTCCGCCAGATGCAAGAAAACATTTGCAAAGAAGCATTCGTGATATGAATAAAGGATTAAAAGGCGAAACTGGAATGACCGCTGAAGATATTGTGGGTATTTTTGAAGGTTCTATGATGGTAGCTATTACGGAAGGAATCACTGTAAAAGATACCGTTTACAATCCGTATGCAAGATATTACAATGGTGGTGAAGATGATGAAGAGCCATACACAATTGTAGATAAAAAAATGCCATACATGTATGGAGCAATTGCATTGAAAGACAAAGAAAAGTTTGATATATTGATGAATATTGCTTCAGCTAAAGGTGGATTAAAAACCAAAGCTAAAAATCATTTCCTTCTTCCAGATAATATTTCACTTGTGGTTACTGATGATTTACTTTTTATTACAAATCATGAATCAAAAGCAGATGAAATTAGCGCAAACGGAAAATTAGCGAACAACCTTTCTGACTTTAAATACAAATCAAATTTATCACATTCAGGATACGTGTACATGAGTTCTAATATTTCAGAAATGACTACGGATCTTATGAAATCATTCACAGGTGCTGGTGTTCCAGGATTGGATACATACACAGAAAATACTTCAAAGTTATATGGTGAATATTTTAGTGATAATCACATTTTTATGGATGTTGATGGTATAGAAACAAGAACATACGTAAAAGGTGAAGGAAACTCACTAACTCGCGTAATGTTATACTATGCCGCTATGGCTAAAGAACTGGACGCAATGCAAAGTACTTACTAATACTTTTTAAATTGCCTTGTGAACATTAACATCACTTCTATAATTCCAACATACTTTACTCCTGCTTCTTCGGAAGTTTGGAGTAAAGATTTTGAATTAATAGCTGACGGAAAGTACTTGATGAAAGCAGCTTCGGGAAGTGGTAAAAGTTCTTTTTTTAATTTTTTATACGGTTTAAATAATAAATACGCTGGTACAATTTTGTTTGATGCGACAGATATTTCATCGTACACAGAAATCGATTGGACAGCTTTGCGACGAGAAAAAGTTTCGATTGTTTTTCAAGGATTGCGATTGTTCCCTGAATTAACGGCTTTAGAGAATATTCAATTGAAAAACCAATTGACCAATTACAAAACCGAAACGGAAATTTTAGCGTACATGAAACAGTTGAATGTTGTTGAACTCGCGCACAAAAAAGCAGAAACTTTATCATACGGACAACAACAACGCGTTGCAATTGTCAGAGCGTTGTGTCAACCCTTTGAATTGTTATTGCTTGATGAACCCTTTAGTCATATTGATGATGCACAAATTGTCAATGCAACACAATTAATCACGGAAGAAGTTGCCAAACGAAAAGCAACACTCATTATTGCTAGTTTGGGCAATAGCTACGATATAGATTACACAAAAACCTTCTTACTGTGATTCGCACCTTATTAAACAAACAGATCCACTTTTCGCAATTATTATTTTTTGCGTTGACTTCTAGCCTTGGATTGGGAATTTTATTGGTAGCGTTTCAACTTTTTATTGATACACAATCGCTTTTTAGTACATCTAACGATTTATTGGGCAACCAAAACTTAATCATTTACAAAGATTTAGGGCGCAATAATGCGTTCACTCCAGAAGAAATTTCAACCATAACACAACAAGATTTTGTCAAAAAAGTTGGTGGTTTTACACACGGAACGTATCGTGTTGTGGCGAGTGTTTCCATTGCAAATTACTCCGGAATTTCCACAGAGATGTTTCTGGAAGCCATTCCTGATAATTTTATCGACATCGAAAGCCCTGAATGGAAATGGAAACCCGGCGCTAAAGAAGTGCCGATTATCATTCCAAAAAATTACATTAATCTGTATAATTTTGGGTATGCTGCAAGCACAGGAATGAAACAGATTGATGAAAATCTTATTCGTGAAATTCCTATTGAATTGACGCTGATTGGTTCGTCTAAACGTGAAGAATACAATGCATATATCTTAGCTGCTTCCGAAAAAATAAATTCTATTCTGGTGCCTGAATCTTTCTTGAAGTATACAAACCAAACCTTAAGTCCTGAAAAAGTAAACAAAGTTTCCAGAATCATTTTAGACGTTACAAACCCTTCTGACCCAAACGTATTGGATTTTTTAAATTCAAACAATTACAAATACTTGAAGAATGATGTACAGACTTCTCGAATTAGCTATTTTCTACAATTAATTTTAATGATTGTCCTTGGAATTGGAATTTTGATTACTGTATTATCTATTACGCTGGTCATTACAAATATCAATTTGCTAATTTTAAAGAACAAACAAACCATTTGTCAATTGCACTTTTTAGGTTTTTCAAGAGCGCAGATTGCCAAAGTATACCATCAAATATCATATAAAATTTTAGGGATTTCTATCCTAATCGCTTTTTTACTTGCGGTAGTTTGCAAATTTACATTTGCGCCGTATTTAGCCATCTTACAATCTGAAAGTAGTTCATTTTCACTGGTATATGTATTCGCATTCGCAATCATACTATTTGTTGTCTTAGCTATTTATTACACCAAACATACCAATAGAAAAATTCAGCAAATGACAGCAATAAACACAAGCTTATTGACTTCTGAAATTTAACTTATCTTTGTGCAAAATTTACAACGTATGCAACTCAGTTCTATTCCAAAAATAAAACACACCGATTCTAATAATTTCTTTTTACTTGCAGGTCCATGCGCTATTGAAAGTGAAGATATGGCATTACGCATTGCTGAAAAAGTGATCGAAATTACGGATGCTTTAGAAATTCCTTACATCTTTAAAGGAAGCTTTAAAAAAGCGAATCGTAGTAGAATTGATAGTTTTACTGGTATTGGTGATGAAAACGCTTTAAAGATACTTAGAAAGGTTTCTGAGACCTTTGACGTGCCAACTGTTACTGACATTCACGAGGCTTCAGATGCTGTCAAAGCTGCAGAATATGTTGATGTATTACAGATTCCTGCTTTTTTAGTGCGCCAAACAGACTTAGTGGTGGCTGCTGCCAAAACGGGAAAAGTGGTGAACTTGAAAAAAGGACAATTTATGAGTCCTGAAAGTATGCAACACGCCGTGAAGAAAGTACACGATTCTGGAAACCAGAATGCTTGGATTACCGATCGTGGAACCATGTTTGGTTATCAAGATATGATTGTAGATTTTCGTGGGATTCCAACGATGAAACAATTTGCTCCAACAGTTTTGGATGTGACGCATTCGTTACAACAACCAAATCAATCTAGTGGTGTAACTGGCGGAAGACCTGATATGATTGAAACCATAGCACGTGCTGGGATTGTGAATAATGTTGATGGTTTGTTTATTGAAACACATTTTGATCCGGCTAACGCAAAAAGCGATGGCGCAAATATGCTTCATTTAGATCATTTGGAACGCTTGCTAACTAATTTGGTAAAGATTCGTAAAACGATTAATTCTTTGTAGACGTACTTAGACTTTCTTAGATTGTTAGACTTCTTAATTATTGGACTGCTTGGACTTTGTTAGACAAGGCAACAGAGCGAAATCGAAGTTTAGATTTCTAATTTATATAAAATAGTTGAAAGCCGTTAGTATAAACTAGCGGCTTTTTTTAGCACTTCAATTAAAACACCATTGTCAATATCTTCCAGCGTTTTGTAACGCAATGAAGCCATTACTTTTCTTTTTTCAGTGACTAAATGTTCACTATGAATTAAAATTTGGTTGCCTTTTACAATACCAACATCTACATATTGTCTTTTGTGACTTGCGTTTAAGTAACAGAATGGTTTTCCTTTTAGGTAATAAAACGGAATTCTGTATTTGTATTTTAATTCAATTTCAGGAAATAGGTGTTCAAAGACAACTTGCAGTTGTAATAAAATTGATTTGTACGGTTCTGGTTGTTTTAAAATGTATGCTTCTGCGGGATTCATAATGTACTTTAAAAATCTAAGATACATTATATTTTGAATTTTTTGAACATAAAAAAAGAGCTTACATCTTGTAAACTCTTTTGAAATATGGTGGTTTTAATGTGTTAGCATTTTCTTGTCTCAAGACAATCTATTTTAGTAACATCTATTCCACAGTAAATTGTGTCAGTATCAGTTCTTGTTGTTGGAGGCGGGCAAGTATTATCTATAGCAGTCGTTGGGCTATCTGTAACACATGCGCCTGTTAAACACATATATCCGTCTAAACTCACAACGCGTGTATCAACATTTTGTAAGGTTCCGCCTTTAACGTTTAACATTTTGTTGAATGATACAACAGTTGTTTTTTGAAATTGCAATTTGGAGGTGAATTCTCTTTTCTTCATAATACTTTGGTTTACTAAGTTATCCTCAAATATAAATCCACACTTGTTATTTTTAGTAAAATGTATCTAGAAATTCATAAATTCCGAGCATAAAATAGACTATTCAATATCCTGATTATCAAGGTTTTTTATAAAATATGAAGGATATAAACCTGTTTTGTTTTTAAACGCTCTTGAAAACGACTCAGAACGGTTAAACCCAATTTCTTGCGCAATAGAATCGATGGTATAGGAACGGAATTTTTTATCATTCTTTAAACGTTTGATCGCATAGTTGACACGCAAATCAGTAATGTATGCAGTAAAGGATTTTCCCTTGTGGGCATTTACTAGTTTTGATAAATAGGAAGTATTTGTTTTTAATTTTTTGGCAACTTCATTTAAACTACTGTGTTTGCTCAAGTATGATTCTTTCGCTTCAAAGTTTTGTAGTTTTCGTAATAATCGTTCTTTTGTTTCGTCTATGATTTCAACTTCTTTTGGATCCGTTTCTTTACCTTTTGCAGCTTTTGTTTGAACAACTTCTTTGACGACTACTTTTTCAACTTCATCAACTTTTTCTGCAATTTCTTCTTTTTCTTCTTCCAAACTTTTTAGAATGGCTTCAAATTTACGTTGGTTGCTTTTTTCGCGTCTTTTATAAAAAAAAATTAATCCTACAACAACAATAGCAGCTAATGAAACACTTACATATAAAATTATTTTTGTTTTTTTTGAAGTTTTTTCTGCCTGACTTAACTCTTCTTTTAAAGATTGCAGGTCATATTTTTTTATAATTTCGACACCAATTTCATTTTGCTTTTTATCATTTTCTGTATACACTTCGTTTGCCTTTTCAAAATAATATAAACTCTTTTTAGTATCAATCGTTTTATACGATTTCCCTAAATATTTATACATATCTTCTAGACTAAAGAAATTTGTGTTTTTTTGTTTTTCATTAGCTTCAATTTTTTCTAAAAGATCAATCGCTGTTTTATAATCACCATTATGATAATATATTTTTGCCTTGTTGAGGTTTATAAAAGGTAATTGTGATTGCGCGCTTTTAATTTCATGTGCCTTATTCCATGCTTTATTTAATAATTGTGCTGCCTTTGCATAATTCTCTTTAAAGATATCGGTCTCTCCTAGAAAATTATAGAAATAGACTTTTGCGTCTTCATCTTCATACTTATTACTAAGATCAATTCCTTTATTACCATAATACTCGGCTTTTTCATATTCTTTCGCACGCATACATGATTTTGTCAGTGCAATGTATAAACTGACATGCAATGATTTGAATTTTCCTGAATGCTCTTCTTCTAGAATTTTTAGCGTTCCTTCTAACAAATCGATTGCACCTTTATTATCACCTACTTCAATTTTCAATAACCCAATGTTTTTGGATACAACTAATTTTAATCCTACAAGCTTTATTTCTTTTCCATATTTTAGGGCATTCAAATAATTTTCCATGGACTCTTGGTACTTGCCATAATCGTAATAGATTTTTCCTTGAAACATATAATTATTCAGCAATAAATTTGAATCACCAATCGTTTTTGCAATTTTTGCAGCTTTTTTAGCATAGATGATTGACTCTTTAAAATCGGTCTTATAATTTTGCGATTCCGCCAAACCAATATATCCCCAAAACTGCACTTCCAAATTTTCAGATGTTAGCATATTTGCTTTTATGTGCGAAATACTCAACATTGATTTTATAGAATCTTGTGAGTATTGTTCCGCAAAGTGGCGTGCAAATTCTTTTGGAGGTAATTCTTTTAAAGATGTAATAAATTTTTCTTTGTCAAAACCTTGAATTGTGTCTTGAAAACTAGTAGTTGCAAAAGATTGTTGACTAAAACAGAAAGAAATAATAAGCAGCAATAACGCTGTACATTTTTGGAGGTACATATACAGTTTTCTTTGTATTAATATATTTTGGGTAGGTGTTTACTCAAAAATAAGGGTTTTACTTGTAATTTGGGTATAGTTTATAACGCTATTTTTCAGAAGTAATACAGATAAGTTTAAATAACAGAACACGAAAGATAATACACAAAAAAACTCCTAAGAAGTTCTTAGGAGTTTTATAAAATATATTTTGAAATAGATTAACATCCATCTACTGTACCTAAAACGGTTATATAGGTTTTACAATCTCCGTCAATATTTGTATCACATTGAGTCGTAAGTGCACAAAGTTCTATTGATATTTTTGGACCTGATCCAATAATATGATTTAATTTTGAAACACTTACTCTGCTCACTTCTAATTTTAATTTTCTTTCTTTTTTCATACAGTTTTTTTTAATTGTTACATTTAGGGTTGATGTAACTTGGTTTACAACACATCGCTTGGTATCGATTTAAGTAATGTAGCACAAACTACATCATCCTAAATTTTGTTTGTTTTAATGTGGTTTCAAATATAATAGAAAATAAAGTTGAGTGTTAAAATAGCTAGTCGTAATTTATAAATAACGACTATTACAAATCACCAACTCACTGTTTCTCAACCTCTTTTATAAAATACGAAGGATACAATCCAGTTTTTACCTTGAATGCTTTTGAGAATGATTCCGATCGTTTGAAGCCAATTTCTTGCGCAATGGCACCAATAGTAAACGATCTAAATTTACGATCATGAGACAATCGCTCTATGGCGTAATCGACACGCAAGTCGGTAATGTATGCTGTAAACGATTTTTCTTTGTGTGTATTGATTACTTTGGATAAGTAGGTGGTGTTTGTATGTATTTTTTTAGCTACTTCTACCAACGTGCTTTCCTTACTTAAAAACTGTTCTTTTTGTTCAAATTCGGTTAGCTTTTTTAAAATCGCGGCATCTTTACTGTCAATTTCAGTAAGTTGTACTTTTGTTTCGGTTTGTGCTACATCTTCTTCAATAGCTTCTCGTTTTTCTGAGATTGTTTCTTTCAGGTTTGAAGTTTCTTTTTCTTGCTGTAACTTTTGTTGACGAAGCTTTTCTTGTTGACGTTTTTCTTCTAATTGAAGCATCAAATCATTAAAAAGATTTTTATTTTTTCGCTGTTGTTTCTTATTGTAAAGAATTAAACCAATAATTACAAAAAACAAAAACGTTATTCCTATCGCATATATATATTTAGTTTGTTCAGACTTTTTTTGTAAAGCATCAATTTGTTTTTTAAACTTACTATAGGTGACTTGTGTAATCCGAGAATTTATGATTGCTCTAGCTTTCTCATTCTTAGCATATATATCGTGTGCTTTTTCAAAATATTTAGTACTTTCTTGAATGTTATCGAGTGCTAAATATGATTTTGCCAAATTCACATACAGTTCTTGAATACTCAAAAAACTAACATCATTTCCTTCTAATAACTGTTCGCCTTTCAGTAATTCGTCAATTGCTTCTTTGTGTTTATTTTCTAAAGCATACGTTTTTCCAACATACAGTTTTAAAAAAATATCCATAATTTTATCTCCACCAGCTTTATTAATCAATTCTTCAGCTTTATTAAATAAATCATGTGCTTCTTTATAACGACCATTATTGGAAGCAATTTCACCTAAAAAAACACGGAAATATCCTTGAAAAGCTATAGAATTTATTTGCTTACTCATTTCCAAGCCTAGATTACAATACAAAGCAGCATCTTCATATTTATCTAAATTGATGTACGCCTTGGTCAAACCTTGGTAAATACGAAGCTTCGTGTTTTTAAATGCCTGGTTATTGGAACTTTCAATTTTCTTTAAATTATCAAGATATAGTGCTACAGCTCCTAAATTATTCTTCGCTTGAATATTAATAAGAATAATATTATTAGAAGTTGCAATCTGCCTATTTAAATTATTTGTTTGCTCGGCAAATTCTAAGGCTGGTAAAAAATTATCTAACGCTTTTTCGTTTTCTCCATTAACGAACCAGTAAGATGCTTTTTTATTATAAGCTTGATACAATAAATTTTTATTATTTAATTTAGTAGCTTTTGCTATTGCAATATCCAAATTAGCCATTGCTAATTTTAAACTATCATTTTTTTGTTGCCAAGTCGCAATTGTTAGGTATGTTCCAGCAACTTCATTTTCATCTTTTGAATTTAAAAAATGTCTTTTTAGATATCCAATAATAGTAGCTGCTTTTGTAGAATCTAACTCTTTACTAGCATAAAAGGCATCAAGCAATTGATCAAAAGATTTCTCTTCTAACGATTTTTCAAAAGCAGGAATATCTACTTGTACAGTAGCATCTTGATCTTGAGCAACAACAATAATTGTAAAGCAATATATGGACATGCACAAGAACTGCACACCAATTTTTTTAAATAGATGAATTGACATAGATATGTTTTATAGCAATTTAGTTTTGTGGGAATACTCAAAAATAGAAAAATTATATTTTATAAACGTATGTTTATTTTTATAATTGTGTAATACATTCTTTCATGAGAGCGTAAATGTATAAAGGATTTTTATGTTTATTTTTTTTTACACAAACTCGAAACTATCGTTTTGGAATAGTAAACACAAATGCTGCGCCGTTTCCTTCAGAACTTTCTACGTAAATTTTACCATCATTGCGCTCAATGATTTTCTTTACCAATGCCAAGCCAACTCCAATGGCTCCAACTTCTGAATCAACGTGTAGTTTTTGAAACAATTCAAAGATTTTTTTATGGTATTTTTCATGAATTCCAGGACCATTATCTCTCACAGAAAACAGATGTGCCGCCTTTGTAGCTTTATAATCAATGTAAATTTTTACGTGTTTTTTATCTGTATGTTTGATAGCATTCTGAATTAAATTTTGAAACACCTGCACCAATTTTGATTCGCTAAAGGTGACTCTAGGCAATCGTTTTTCAATCGAAATGGTCACATCTTCGCACGTATTTGCGCTAATAATACGCTTTACTAACGTATGCACATTGACTTCTTTTCCTTCTTGCTCCGCATCCATTTGCAAGGAATAATTCAGAATTCCTTCCACCAACAAATCCATTTGTGTTACTTGCTGTTTAATTTGTTGCAAACTTTCGGCGGCACTTCCATGAAATTGTTCGTCTTCATCTTCTCCAAGCCAATCTGTTAAAGTATAAATGTTTCGCAACGGACGTTTTAAATCGTGTGAAACTACATAGGCAAACTCTTCTAAATCTTTATTCTTTTCAAGCAATTCTTTGGCTCTAATTTCAAGATCAAACGTACGTTTTTGCACAACTTCTTCCAGATTGATATTCATACCTTCTAATTTTTTTCGATACCGAATAAATCCGTTCATAACTAAAAAAGAAAACACAAAAATCACGAATAGCGATAGTAAAATATTGCTTTTATCAGCAATATCTATATCGGAATAATATACATAATACGATAAATGCAATGCTTCTGAAGCACTATAAATCAATACTAAAATTCGATTGCTCAATAACAATACAGAACCAAATATGAAAACATAAGAAACGAGCAAACAATCTAATGAAAAGTTATTCAAATTGGTTGCATACGTCAGGTAATGTTGAAATGCCATCGTTGATGCAAAAACAAACCATCCGTAGTGTTGTAAGATGAATTTGTTTTTTAAATTGGGCAAAATACCCGCAATTAAAAAGAGTACTGCAAAGATGATGTTTCCATAAAAAGGTAGGATAATATCTGGATTGTAATATTTCATAATCTCCAGATAAATAAACGTACTCGGCGCACCAAGACATAGCGTAATGCTGCTATTCCTGATTTCAAAAGGCTCAAGCCTTCCAAGATTTTTAAATACGTTTCTGTTCATATTGAAATTATGGAGCTTTTATACAACTTACGCTGGAATGGTAAAAACAAACGTTGTTCCTTTGCCTAGTTCACTTTCTACATAAATATTTCCGCCGTTTCGCTCAATGATTTTCTTTACCAATGCCAAACCGATTCCAATAGAATCTATTTCTGTGTTTATTTGAAGTCTTTGGAATAATTCAAAGATTTTACCGTGATATTTCTTCTCGATTCCCGGTCCATTATCTTGTATTGAAAATTGATGTCCAACTTTCATTTTTTTATACCCAATATGAATTTCTACCAATTTTTTATCGTTGTGTTTAATGGCATTCTGAATTAAATTTTGAAATACTTGCAACAATTGCGATTCATTAAATGATACTTTTGGCAAGCGTTCTTTAAGCGTGATGTCAATCGTTTCAGTAGAATTTACCGTAATAATACGTTTGATCAACGCTTGCGCATCAACGGTATTTACAACTTGCTCTTTATCCATTTGCAAGGAATAATTCAAAATTCCTTCTACCAACAAGTCCATTTGTGTCACTTGCTCTTTAATAAGTCGCAAACTTTGATTGGCTTCTTCGTTAAATTCATACTCATCATCATCGGTCAACCAATCTGTTAACGTATAAATATTACGCAACGGACGTTTTAAATCATGTGAAACTACATACGCAAACTCTTCTAAATCTTTATTCTTTCGGAGTAATTCTTTGGCTCTATTTTCCAAATCGAGTGTACGTTCTTGAATTCTATTTTCCAATTCTACATTGACAGCTTCTAGGTTTCTTCTATATCGAATTAAACCATTCATCACCAAAAAAGAAAATATAAAAATGGTGCTCATCGATACTAAAATTGCACTTTCAGACATCCGATCTAACTCAGAATAATACACACGATACGCCAAATGAATCAGCTGTGAAGCACTGAAAATAATGACAAGTAACCGATTGCTCAATAGCAACACAGATCCAAAAATAAAGACATACGTCACTAACAAATAATCTAAAGAGAAATTGTTGAGTGCTGTTGTATAGGTAAGATAATATTGAAAAATAATTAAACTGATGAACGTAACCCAGCCATAGTTTTCATTTAAAAATTTGCTTTTCAAATACGGTATCAATCCTACAACTACAAACAATACAGAAAATACAATTTCACCGCGGTATGGAATTATGAGATCAGGGTTGTAATACAACATGATCATTACATAAATATATGTACTAGGACCGGCAAGCGCGAACGTAAAGCTACTGTTCTTAATTTCAAAAGGTTCTAATCGGCCAATATCTTTAAGATATTTTAAAACTTTATTCAAGTAGTTTGTTTTAAGTTAAGTCTTTAAAGTTATGGAAATGATTCTAATTAATTAGTATCTAAAAAACTATTTTTTCTTGCACATGTCATACTTTTTATTTTACTTTGTATTTCAAAGTGCTTTACTATGACATCATCAGACTATTTAAACGATATTAAGGAGATTAAAAATCTCATGAATAAATCATCTCGGTTCATTTCTTTGAGTGGACTTTCGGGAATTCTCGCTGGGATTTATGCCTTAATTGGCGCCTGGTTTGCACGACAAGAAATTATGTCTGCATACAACGTAAACAATCGGTTTCTTGAAGGCGGACGCTATACAGAAACTAGTGATGTTACCACAAAATTATTAGTAATTGCCGCCATTGTTATTCTACTAGCAATTGTTACAGGAATCGTTTTAACACAACGAAAAGCACGAAAAAACGGCGAGAAAATGTTTGATAAAGCAGCTTTCAAACTATTGATCAACTTTTTAATTCCGTTAGTAACTGGAGGAGTTTTCGCTTTAATTATTCTTCAAAAAGGATTGGTTGGACTGATTGCGCCTGTAACACTTATTTTTTACGGATTGGCTTGTGTCAACGCAAGTAAATTTACACTCGGACATGTTAAATATTTAGGAATTGCCAACATCATTTTAGGATTGATTGCCACACAATATATTGGATACGGTTTGTATTTTTGGGCAGTTGGTTTTGGTGTATTTCACATCGTTTACGGCGGATTGATGTATATTTTAATTGAACGAACCACTAAATAATCATTTTGAGTATTATCACAAATATTAATAAAGCTTTTGATCACCGAATTCGTTTGGGCATTATGTCCATTCTGATGGTGAATGAGTTTGCCGATTTTAAAATGCTCAAAGAATTACTGTCTATTACAGATGGAAATTTGGCGAGCCACGCGAAAGCCCTGGAAAAGGTTGAATATATAAAGGTTGAGAAACAATTTATCGGGCGAAAGCCAAATACACGTTACAGCGCAACACCTTTGGGAAAACTAGAATTTAAAAAACATATTGAAGCGTTGGAACAATTGATTAGAAAGAGCGAATAATATAAAAATCATAACACATACTAATTCAATACAAACACTTACTAAATGATCACGAATAAGACACAAAAAAACACGGTACTTTGTACAAACAAAAACGCTAGACTTCACTCCTAGCAACTTAGTAAAATCTTTTTTTTATCTATCAACTTTGAATTTCAAAGTACTTTAAAAACTAACAAAAAAAATGGAAACACATCAAACAGAAAAAAACAACGGCACCAAAGTTGCAAATTGGTTCAAAACCTCTATCACAGCACGTATGCTGATGATGGGCGCATTAATTTTATTACTTATGATTCCGCTTACGCTGATTCAAAAATTGATTAAAGAACGTGAAATCAGACAACAAGGTGTTGTGAGCGAATTGAATGACAAGTGGGGAAATTCCATTCTACTCTATGGACCTATTTTAAAAGTTCCGTACAAAACCTACGAAGAAACCGTGAAGTATAATGAGGAAATGAAAGAAACGTTTAAAGAAAATCGTACGATTATAAAATACGCCTATTTTTTCCCTAAGAAGTTAGACATTACAGCTGACGTGAAAGCATCTTCAAAAAAGCGAAACAACTTTGAAACCGCAGTTTTCACCTCTGATATTGCCGCTTCGGGAACTTTTGAAACACCAGATTTTTCATCAAAATCAATTGCTGACGCTGACATTGTTTGGGAAAAAGCAACCTTATTGATTAAAACCACCAATTTGAAAGGTTTGAAAAGTGAAGTTAAACTAAACTTAAACGGAAACGAATATGGTTTTGAAACCAATTTTAATACAATTAATAAATCGCATACGAAGTTGGAAGAACTCGAAAGTTCATTTATTGCATTGGCTGATATTCCAAAGACAGCAGATCGCTCGTTCAATTTTAAACTCATGTATAATGGTAGTAAAAGTATTCAGTTTATCCCAATTGGAAAAGTAACAAATGTTCAGATGAAGTCTGATTGGAAAGATCCCAAACATGCTGGAAATTTTATCACACAAAGCGAAAGAGAAACCGAAAATGGCGGATTTGAAGCGAATTGGAAACTTTTGAATACGAATCGTTCATTTTCGCAACAGTTTTTTAAAGTGCTACCAAATTTGAATCAATACGCGTTTGGAACCGAATTTATCATTCCGTTGGACGAATATCAAAAGAGTGAACGCTCGGCGAAATATGGTTTTTTAGTGATTGGATTGACGTTTTTAGTCTTCTTCCTCATTCAAACATTAAGCAAAATTCCGATTCATCCGTTTCAGTATTTAATGATCGGAATTGCACTCGTGATGTTTTATACGTTGTTGATTTCCATTTCGGAACATAGTAGTTTCTTAAAAGCATATCTCATTGCAGGAACTGCCGTCATTGTGATGATTACACTCTATTCGAAATCGATCTTAAAAAACTGGAAATTTCCAGTATTCATTGGAACTTCATTAACAGCTTTGTATGGTTTTATTTTCGTAATTATTCAAATGGAAAACTACGCGTTGCTTGTTGGAAGTATCGGATTGTTCTTGATTCTCGGAATTGTAATGTTTGTGTCTCGAAAGATTGATTGGGGCTTCGACTTCACTCAAAACTCAAAACTGACAACTCATAACTCATAACTCAAAAAACAGTTAGTTTGGTGAGAAAACGATTCCTGACTTTTTGGGATTCGAGTGCTGAAAAGTTCGGGTTTCGTTTTCATCCTTCAAATTCAATTTCAAAAAAAATAACAATGAATATTACCTTTTTATATCAATTATTGAAAGCTGCAAAAATCACTGCGATTTTGAGCTTTTTAGGCGGAACTTTTTTACTAATTGCCTATTTATATTTTTCTGGCGCACATACCATTTTAGATTATGGCATTTATTATATGTTGATGGCAATACTAGTAAATAGCATCTTGTTTTTTACACTGCTCATCACTTTTATGCATAGCGAACTGAAACGCAAAAAAATCTTAAAATCATTGCTCCTCATGATTATAAACGTGCCCATTGGTTTGTGTTACGCCTGTGTGATTGTGAGTTATAATGTTCCTTAAATGATTGTTTATTATTTCAAGTAAAATAATGATTAAACATCTCAATATTAAGCTTTTAAACTATTGCAAAATGAACAAAACATATCAAAAAATCGGCTTTATTCTCGGGTTAATTTTATGCTTGAAAGCTTTGTATAGCGTTGCAACCGTAAACGCTTTGAAATGGTTTATGTATCCAATGATTCCATTTGTGGAAGTATTTACAAAGACTTCTTTTGAGTGGATTGATGCTATTGGTTTTAGTTCACCAATCGGAATTGTGATTGAAAAATCATGTGCAGGCGGAAACTTTTTTATTATCTGTGTTGCTTTTTTATGTTTCAAACTGTGCACGTTTCAATCCATTAGAAATACAATTTTGCGTGTCACTTTTTTAGGAATTTGCAGTTATCTCATCATGATTTTAGCAAATACCACACGAATTATCAGCGCTATGAAATTAGCCGAATGGGAATGGACGAACCAGTTTATTGATCCAAAAGATGCGCATTTAGCACTCGGAAGCATTTTATACATTTTCATCTTACTTATTATAAATCATTTTATCTCACCAAAACATGTTACCACTCAAACTACATAAAACACTCGGATATGTTATATCCTTACTTTTACCGCAATTATTTTTGGGTTGGCTGCTATACAATGCATTCAATTCGCCCGAAGGAAACACGTTTAATTTTTCAGGCTTAGCGACTTGTTGGGGTATTTTAATTGTGTTATTTTCAGGATTAATTATTCTCGAAGTAACACAAAAAATCAAAAATTGGATTTTGCCCTGCGCTATTATACTTTGTTACGCAGTTTTTCTTTTTTGGTTGTATGAATCGAATCTTTTTAGAGGCATTCCACGCATAAAATCGAGCAGCGTTAATTACGAAATTATTCCGTTGTATTTGACGATTCCCGCTATTTTTCATGCAATTCTTGATCTTATTTATAAATATTTTCGCCCGGATGGAACACTTTCATCCAACTTGAAAAATTTGGGTTCAGCTATTCTTGTTCCGTTTGTCATGTACATTTTTGTAATTGCCATTATTCCAATTTTTGGAAATCGTACAATAGGATATCATGGTTTAGAAATATTTGTGACCAAAATAACTGTATGCATTGCCATTACGGCTTTTCTATTTTTCTTTTTGCGTTTTGTATTGGGAAATATGGTTGGGAAAAACCTGAAAGCAAAACATCCGTTTATGGTGTTGCTTTTCGGATTGATTTTTCCGTATGTCGGATTGGCTTTGAATGTAAATTTTGAATTGTTTGGAAACTTTAATTATACTTTAATTTACATCGCATTTGCCATAAATGTAATTGGTCTCACATTACTGTTGATGGATTCCGTTTTAGCAAAATTTATCGGTTTTTTATGCGCCAGTTTTGGCATTCCGATTGTGTTGTATTTCTTCGTTATCTTCTTGCCTTTTGTACCACTTTCTTTTGTAGCATTGATCGTTTTTGGTGCAGGAATTTTGATGTTAACGCCAATTGTGTTGCTGTTATTACAGTATCAAATCATGTCAAAACAATTGCCTTTAATTTTAAAGGAATACAGCAAAAATAAAGTGATCATTTTAAGTATCGCTTGCTTGTTATTGCTTCCTGTAAGCTATGTTGGATTTTGTGCAAATCATAGAGATTACCTCAACGAATTAATCGCGGAAACGCATGAATTTGACGCTTCAGATACAACCTATACAGATTATGATGTTAAAAAGATTGAATATATTTTTAGAGAAATGCACAAAGGAAATCGTAGACTTTCTATTGAAAATCCAGAGCAACGTTTGCCTATTTTATCACTTTTTTACGATTGGTATGTGTTTGATAATTTGCAAGTATCACACCAAAAAACAAAAGAAATTCAACGTTTATTCTTAGGACAACAAACATTTCCTTGGTCGGGCTATCGTCCGCCTGAACGTTTGAATGCAACCGTAAAATACACCTACGAAACTGAATATGTTGCTAAAGGCGATTTTTATAAAACACAATTGCATTTAGCCATTACAAACATGAATAGCAAAGGCATGCGCGAATTTAGAAGCGAATTTGCCTTGCCAAAAGATGTGTTTATTTCTGATTATTATTTGGACATTGAAGGTCGCAGAACGTTCGGGATTTTAGCCGAAAAGAAAGCTGCCAATTGGATTTACGAACAGATTACCAATCAACGGCGCGATCCTGGAATTTTGCAGTATTTGTATGATGATGTGATTTCTTTGAAGATTTTTCCTTTTAAGAAAGATGAAACGCGCACATCAGGTTTTACGCTGTATCACAGAACGCCTGTCAACTTTTCTATCAATCATACGCCTATTGCAATTGATGTAGAACCGCTAGCGCAAAACGTAACCGAATTGAGTCCGAATACGTTTTATGTTCCGAGTAATATTAAGGAAACGTTGCCAAAAATAGAAGCTCCAGTAACGTATTATTTTTTAGTCGATAATACAACCATAGGCGAACCGTTCAGAGCGCAATTTGAAGAAGATTTTTCACAATTATCATTTGATGTTAAACAGCAAGCAACTATTTTGTATGTTGATGCTGATGTCAATTGGGGTACCAAAACGAACCCGAAAGAATCTGGGTTTAATTACCGAAAAGCAATTGCACAAATTCAGTATGCACATCGCGATCAACGGCGCGTTCCGTATGTCGTTGTGTATGCGCCATTAGCCAATCGTTTTACGGGAAAGTATAGTTCATGGGAAACAGAAAAAGCATTTCCGTATCATAATTTAATTGAACATTCGCATTGGAAAAAGAAGCTTCCGTCCACGATAGAATTGGTAGAATTCTCAAGAAATGGGCAATCGAGTTTTCTCCAAAATAACGATCAACCTTCATTGGTAAGTTTTGATGACACCGCAACATTGAATCCCAATTTTTCAGGAAATCCGTATTTGAATGCCTTGCAATTACGATTATTTCACGATTTGAACGATTTGAATCCGACACGAAAGAAAGACCATTGGTTGCGTGCTTTACGTGAGAGTTTTTCGCAAAATATCTTGACGCACAGCACCACATATATTTCACTAGAAACAAAAGTACAAGAAGAACGTTTGTTGCGAAAACAAGAAGAAATTATGAATGCCGATTATTCTGAAAAAGCAGGTTTGGAGACACGCCGCATGAGCGAACCGTATTTTTGGGTATTGCTGTTTTTCTTTTTGATGTATGTTTTGAGGCAACAATTTTTAAAACAGAAACTATCATGAATTCAAATACTTTTAAAGTATATCAGTTTTTACTACTGAACGGCTTGTTTTGCATTGCGCTGTTACTTTTACGCGTATACGTTACCGGAAGTTTGTTTTATGGTTTTTTAGTTTGGAATTTGTTTTTAGCAACGCTTCCTTTTTTAATTTCTTCATCACTTTCTAAGACTGTTTGGTTAAAGAAACAAACGTTTCCGTTGTTGCTAATTTTAGGAATTTGGTTGCTATTTTTACCAAATGCGCCATACCTCATCACAGATTTAATGCATTTACGCCATTCGCTATCATCACTTCCTTGGCTCGATCCTTTTATGTTGTTTGCTTTTGCTTGGAATGGATTGGTGTTAGGGTTGTTATCAATGCATCAAGTGTATCTTATTTTGACTGAAAAATGGAATAGAACGATTGCCAAACGAATATTGTTTATCACTGTATTTTTATGCGGATTTGGTATTTATCTAGGAAGATTTCAACGTTGGAACTCTTGGGAATTGTTTAGTGATCCAATTATTTTATTGAAAGATTGTGTAGATAGTATTTCCAATCCAATGTATAGAACGCGCACTTTAGGAATTACCTTAAGTTTTGGATTTTTCTTGTGGATCTTATTTTTGACAGTAGAAAACTTTTTACCCACAAAAAAAGCATCTCGGAATTGAGATGCTTTTCTTATTTTTTCGGATTTTTATATTAACAACTAGGATCTACAATAAGATCAATTGTTCCCGTATTGAAACAACCCGTTTGCGGGTCTTCTACTCTATAAAAGATTGTTTGTGGTGAGGTTGTATTTGTATATGTTGTCGGAATAGCATTTATATTGTTATCGGCATCCGCTTGCGTTTCATGATATGTAACTTGCAAACTTGGTTGTGTTTGTACAATTTGCACATTTAATTGCGAAAGATCAAAAGTTGCAATGCCATCTCCATTTCCGTCACAAGCTGTTAAACTCAATCCGGTTGGAGCTGTTGGGATTGAGTTTACTACTAAATTTAAGATAGATATTTGCACAATTCCTAGACTGTCTATTCTAACAAAAAGAGTAAAGCCATTTCCAACAGTTGCTGGTGAAGATAATGGAGCTATGTTTGCATTAGCATCCGCTTGTGTTTGATGATAAGTCACTGTTCCTGAATTTCCATTTAGATAATAAGCATCCATAGAAGTTAAATCAAAAACACCTACACCATTTCCGTTATCATCACAAGTTGCTAAATCGCCAGATTGTGGAAAGTTACCTCCTGTACCATCATTATCAATAATTGTTATAATACTATCTGCGACGTTATTTAGCGTATTTCCAGAGGTGACTGTTGCAACAAACGTGAAGGTTTCATTTGGTTCAACTAAAGTGTCATCAACTATTGGAATTGAGAGTGTAACTAGTGTTCCTCCAGCTGGAATTGTAATTACTGATACAGTTGATACATAATCATCTGGATCTATTGCAGATCCGTCAATTGTAGTTACATCAATAGTTGTGTCTACAGTACTTGTTTGGCTTAAATATATATTTATGACAGCAGCACCATCTCCTTCAGAAGCAGTTACATTATTATCAACACTTAAAGTAATATCTATTGGTTGTTGGTAAGGATCATTCGGATCGTTTGGATCACTTATTCCATTTGGTGTTAAACCTGTACTTGGATTATCAATTCCTGTAGTTTCTTCACAATCTGTAAGTCCATCACCATCACTATCTACATAACTCCAGTATAAATAAATTATTCCAGTAGCTGATTGTCCCGAAGCGATATTGGTTGCTACTATAAAAATCATTTGCGTATTTCCAACTAAATCCACAATTGGAACTCCAAAAGGTGAACTTAATGGACTTGTACCTGCTGCTGCATCTGCTTGTGTTAAATAGAACGCGTATGTATGTAAGTTATTTCCAAATTGAGTAACAGTTGCATCTAAATCAAATGATACAGGATCACACCCAGTTCCAAGTACTTCTACTGTAAATACTACTACATCTTGTGCATCTAAGTAATCAGGAATTTGATCGCCGTCACTGTCGTCATTTGTTGGGTCGTTATCACCGTCATAGTCTTCATCAGCAGTATCGATTCCATCGCCATCATCATCAGCATCTAAATAGTTTGGAACTCCATCTTGGTCTGTATCATCATTGGTAAGGTCATTATCTCCATTTAAATCTTCAAATGAATCAAAAATACCATCGCCGTCTGAGTCTACAAATCCTGTACATGAACTTAGTGTTGCTAAATCTAAGGTAGCAGCTCCGTTTAATGTTCCCGATATAACATCAGTAACTTGATTATTTGCAACATCGATTCCTTTGAGAGAATAGTCTAATGTGCCACAATACGATATTGTGTAGTTTATTGTTCCGTCTGTTACAGGAATTATTTGAGTTTGATTGTTTATGAATAGTTGAATGTATCCGTCAGTTACATTGTTTCCGTCACAACTAACAAATGTTCCTGTGATCGTTGATGTATTTTGATTGTTTGCAACTACCGTTACTGTCGTTGTTGTACTCGTTGTAAATGGTCCAATCGTTGTAGTAAATGGATCATTGTTACAAGAAACTCCTGGAACAATAACTGTAAGTTCTTCTCCAGCCGGAACTAATCCGCATTCAACTCCGTTAGCATTTGTATATCCGTAAGTTCCTGTTGAGTTTAGTAAGGTAGAGTATAAATCTAAAGGTGTATACGACATTGGGTTTCCATTTTCGTCTTGTAATTCAATACATAAGTAGACTGATGGATACGGATAATCGTAATTCCAAAAAGAAAAGTGGCTTACGTCTCCAACATACATGTTTCCTTGTAAGGTTGCTTCTCCTTCTTCAATCCAATATCCTGCAACTTCATCAAAGTGCCAAAGTGGAATTGTAGCTGGCGGATTGGTAACATTTGCAGCTAACGGCATTGATATTTGTGATGTACTTCCGTCTGCTAGTTGTAATTCTTCTCCTGAACCACTTCTAAGTTCAACTGCTAACATTCCATACGTTTCTAATGCTACAGCACCACCACTTGCATCTTGTGCAAATAACATTCCTGGCATCATGGTGTCCATATTTTCATCATCTGGACTTAGGTGTTTTAAAATTACGTTTACATCACCATTATAGGCGGAACCATCTTCTTTTGTGAAGTTTCCATCAAATGTAACTTCTGTTCCGTTTGATAAGTTTACCGTTGCTTGTTGCCCTGTATTAATCGTTGCAATTACATCTTCTTTCAGCAACATAATTTCAACACGATTCACTTCTGATGCAGAAGGAGCTAATGCTCTTGAACCAATAATGTATCCGTCTTTTTCTGCGGTGATGTATGCGAATTTCTCAAAAGCAGTAACATCCGATACAGAAAATATTCCGAAAATATCTGTAGAAGTGACTGCATTTCCAATACGAATAGTTGCTCCTTGAATTGGTTCGTTTTGTTCGTTTACCACACGTCCTAAAAAGCGTGCTGAGATTGTAGTTCCGAAGTTTTCTTCGAAGTTGATATTTATTGGCGGTTCTTCATTTACTGGTACTGTGGAGTTGTCATCATTCTCGCAAGAGAAAAAACTCAACACTAATAAGCAGGATAGAAATAGTAGTATTTTTTTCATCGGTTTTAATTTGATTGTTTCATAAATAGAACAACCTAAGCTTCAATATTCCTACCTGCACATCTGTAAAATGTAAGTAAATGACTAAAATTAGTTACCGTCTACATACTCTTGAAGATACACGTAACGCTCCGTAAGCTTTCCGTTTTCTGTCATTTTAGCTCTGGCTAATACACCATCTTTGTCACCATTGTAAAAAGCTGGAATTACATGTTCTAAAAACATTTCTCCAAAACCTTCACTAGCATCTTTTGGCAATTCGCATGGTAAGTTATCTACTGCCATGACTGTAATTGCGCCTTCTGCATCAAAAGCGACTTCTTTTTCCGTTTTCGGGTCATAGCCGTAGAAAGGATCAGCAATGGTAGAAGGACGAATGGTACTTGCAACTGGTCCATCAATATCACAAGAAATATCAGCAACTAGATTGATTTTAAAATCGGGATGTTTGGCATCTTCTCGTGTGAATAAATAAGGGGCGCCATCGCCATAAAAATGTCCAGCAATAAAGAAATCTGTCATTTTTGCATACGGCATAAAGTTGCTTTCATATCCACTAGGATCATCGTAAAATTTATACTTATCGCCTACTTTTCCATCTACGCGTTTGCTATATTCCATTACATCTACCATACAATATACAGGTTCTGTAAAGTCAGATGTAAGATATAAAGCATCCGAAACTTCTTTGATGCCTAGATGATCTAAGATTTCTTTGGCTCCATACGCTACTTTTCCTGTTCCAGAGAGTAGAATTTTAATGTTTGGTAGTTTTATTTTGTCTAATTCTTTTTTGACAGCATCTAAGTCTGGAAGGTTTTCCACTTTTGGCAAGTTGAATAAACCATCACGCAAACCTAACGCTCTAAAACCATTGTATGCACCAACTAAACCAGCGTAACGTCCAAAACCAATTAAGCGTCCGCCATTTGCTTTTGTAATGACTTCATGATCGTACATTTCGATATTTTTAGCGAGTATTGCTTGTAGTAATTTACGATTGTACGGTTGCTTTTTGATTGTATGTGAAAAGAAAAAGTATTTTTTATTTGGTATTAAATAATCAAGTGGCACTTCTTTTACGCCTATCATCACATCACAATCTGAGATATCGGCAGCAACTTCAAGTCCTTCTTTCGCGTACGCTTCATCAGAAAACACACGAATATCTGAAGCTTCCACTTTGAAAGTTGCTGCTGGAAATTGTGTTTTGGCTTCGGCTAATTTTTTTGGAGAGAATACCACACGTCTGTCTGGCGGATTTTTACGTTCTTTTATGATAGCGAATTTCATAGGTTTTGTGCCTTATTTATTTTTCTCCGAAGATATTAGATTTTGAAAGTTTTTACAACTGATTTTTAATATGATTAAAACTTTATTTTCTAGTACACTTATATTTCATGAAATATGTATTTTGAAAAAGGAGAAACTTGTAGAATTTCGTATCTAAATATGGTAGTTTCTTAAATTTGAATTTATAGCATTTCACCAATACAATGAGTGCCAGAATGACATCATACGTATTAAAAAGTGTACTCGGTATACTTTTTGATACTTATTTTGTATGTAAATAGAAAAGAATTAGTAATTTCGCAATCCTTTTCTATTTAAAGGAAAAGTTATTAAATACATTGGGGTCGCCTGGTTTTGACAGCGAGTCGAATTGGAGTGTAAGCACGTCGAGCGCTGAGAAATAGCTCGTAAATCTCATATTTCACATTTTTTAAATGGCGAGAATAACTACGCTTTAGCTGCCTAATCCGAATTATAGTAGGATAAGCCTCAGTTCCCGTTAGACGGGAAAGCTGAATGTCTCCTGATAGCCCTTGTTGATGGCGATCATATCTGAGACACCATAAAAGTCAACATCGAGACTACGTAACTTCGCCGTAGTTTTTACAACTAAGAAGATAAGCATATAGTGGGCGGTTTTTGGTCAGCTATTTGTCGAAAACTAAACAAAAACTAAACGTGTAGAAAGCATTTTAATTGCTTGTTTGGACGGGAGTTCGATTCTCCCCGGCTCCACAAATACCCTTGTAATTCATTGATTTACAAGGGTTTATTTTTTTAGGTGTAAGATTAGGTGTAAGTAGCTCCCTTTTAAACTCCTTTTATTATTCTTAATTCATTAACTTACATTTTAATTTTATCTTTTATATTTACTGTATGAATGTAAGACTTACCGAAGAACAAAAAATAACAATTCTTAATGCGCATGATGTGTATAGTATTATGCAACAAATTCTTTTGCGTCAAAACAAAATACGTAGAGCGCAGGAACATTTTTGGATTGTTGGACTAAAAGCGGATAATACGATACTTTTTATTGAACTGGTTGCCATTGGTGCGCAAAATAGAGTGAATGTATCACCGCCCGATGTTTTCCGTATGGCAATTTATAAGCTTGCGGTGCGCATTATCTTAGTGCATAACCACCCAAGCGGAAACCTCAAAATTTCGCAAGCAGACAAAAACATTACGGATAGACTTTTGAAAGTTGGTCAAATAATTAATATCGATGTTATAGATCATTTGATTATAACTGAAAGTGGTTTTACGAGTTTTAGAGATAAAGACATTATGGAAGAACTCCGCAAAAGTGGCTTTTACGAATTGGTAGAACAGGAATCAGAAGAAATGAAAGCTTTTAAACTTCAAATTGAAAAAGATAAAGCCAAAAAAGAGGAACGTTTCGATATTGCACGCCGTATGAAAAACGTTGGTTATGACATTGACACTATAAAAAAACTTACTGGATTGAATAAACGTGAGATTGATAAGGCTTAGTTCCTAACTAAAGTTATATATAGTTACTTTATATCATCAAAGGAAAGACTATCTAAACTTTCATCTATTTGTTCTTTTACTTTTTGTTTAATACTTTGTATATGTTCTTCTGAAAGGTGTTTTTTTAATTTCGGATTGAAAAGTAATCTAAATAATTTATACATGTATAAAACTCTGAATGTCATTACATCCACTTTTTCATATTCGGTTTCTTCAATTTGATACTTCGGGTATTTGTAGCTCTTCAAAGACATATCTGTTTACCGATAAGTTATAATCATTTTTAGCGATTTCTTTAAATGATACGTCTTGAACAAATTCATTTTTTGCATACTCATCTATTAGTGTTATTACCTTTTCTGCGTCAACTATATTTCTTTTCATTTTTGACGTTGTAAACATATCAGTTGCATCAATAAACCGAACGCTACTTCTTGGAGATTTCTCTTTGCTGAGTGTAATGATATTTACAGGAATAGATGAAAAGTTTAAAATACTTGAAGGAAGCGCAATAATAGATTCTAAATACTGATTGTCTACTAGAAATTTTTTTAGTGCTACTTCTTTTTGATTTCTTCTAAAGAGAAATCCATTAGGCGTTAAAAACACCATTTTACCTCCTTCTTTCAACTTTTTAAAACATTCTGAAATAATGAATGCATTTGCATTACTTCTTGAAAAATATTTATTTTCATGATGATCACTTTTTACTCTGAAATGAAACGGCGGATTAAACGCTACAAAATCATATTTTTTATCATCATAAAAACTTTGCAAACTATCCTTCTGTTCAAATATGAAATTTGCAGGACGATTATACATCAACAAACGCATTTTTCCCAATACTTGAATTACTGAATTTTTTTCTTCACCAACATATTCAACATTCTTTGGCAAATCAATAGCTAAAGAGGCCAATCCTGCGAACGGGTTGTAAAAACTGTATTTTTCAGTTTTTGGCACGAAATGATTCATGATTTTGGTAATTGCGTCAGGTTGTAAAGCATCTGCATATTGATCTCTGTAATTAAAATTTTCTGCTAATATGTATTCGAATAACTCAATTCCTTTTTCTTCTATGAAATCATTATTAATGTCTACAAATACTTGAATTAGATGATTCAAATAATGCTTCTTAACCGTCTCTATTGAGCTATAAAGATGACGCTCAAACAACTCCTCAAGTTCTAAATGATAAGAATCCTTTAACAGCATCATTATAGAATTTTTAATCTCTATCTTACTATTGTTAATGTTCAAATTGATATTATCCCTATTTATGATATTTTCTTTTCTAAGTAGTAAAAGAAAACATTCTAGCATTAGTAAATCTTTCTCCGAGAGATTACTAACTGAGGTATTTTTAAGCGTTCGCAGTGTTGCTATTATTTGTAAAAATCTGTTATCTTTCATTCAAATTTTATATTAATTCTTTTTCTTATAATTATACAACAAATATAAGCTCAATGCGTGCAATGATTCTGCACTAGTTATAATTTTCAGCACAGTTGTTTAGAATTGTCTGTATTTGTTTTCGCAAAAAAATAGGTTCTTTTACTTCTATGTCTTTCCCAAACGCAAGTATTTTTTTGTTTAATTCAAAGTTTGGAATGACTTCGATTGAGAATGTAAAACTGTCATTAGTTTCTTCTATTTTTTTTTGCGAACCGTGCAACGGTTTTGTTTTAATATAAGGAGCTAAACCTGAAGATACTTTTAAAACTACTTTTTCCAGCGGCTGATCTTTAGGCATCGTCACTCCTATAATATCATCGAAATATTCTTCAAAATTGATCATTTCACTTACATCATACGGAATGGAAGCATGCTCTATATTTTTTATTCTGTCTAAAGCTAGGTTTGTTATATTATTATATTCAGTATTCTTTCCAAATAGAAACCAGCGATTGTTGTATTGTTTTAAATAATACGGATGAAATTGTAGTATTTGTGATTCTTTAGCTTTAAACGATTGATACATTATAGTTAACGCTTGTTTGTGTTGAATTGCCTTGAATAAAGGTGAAATATGTTCTGTCCCAACTAAATATTCATTGGTATCAAAACCTATGATTTCCTGACTTTCATTTGAAAGTTTGAATGTTTGATCTAGCTTTGGAATCAACTCGTTTACCCATTCAAATTGTGGTAATCCCTTGAATCTACTCAATACCAACATCGCAGATTTTATTTGATCAGCTTCACTATCATTTAACGGTTGTTTTTTTATAGAAAATGATTGATCTTGATATCTATGATAGGTACGTCTACCAACTTTTATTTTTTCTATTGGCGCAGAAAATCCTTGCGGAGATTCCATAAAGCGAATGTCATCGTATAGTTGCCTCTTTTTTATTCCATCTGATTTTGGATCAAATTCAAATAAAGCGTCATTACAAGCTTTTAATAGATCTTCTATGTAATATCGTTTCCCTGAGTTACTAAAACATCGATCTAATGTATTATATCTTATAATAGCGTGTTTATTTGTTGCCATACTTTTGATTTTTAATGGAATGCTAAAGATACATAAAATGTGTGCAGTAGGTGTGCACTTGTTATTTTAAACGATTTCTAAAAAGAAAAAGAAAAGAATGTTATTTATGTAAGAAACGATTTCGTTATCTCATTTTAGAAGTTTATATTTATGCGTGCAGATAGGATGCACAAATACTATACATATTTGCACAGTTCTTTGAAACAACCGAAATTAAAATATTGATTTGTCTATCCTTTGGATAGTCGGTCTGCTGTATTCGGCAGATAGTTGTAGTTCGCTACAACAAAATGTTTAGTATGTTATTTGTAAGCCTTATAAAAGCACATAAATTGGTATTGTAAGATATCATTAACATATTTATTAGATATTATTATTAATTTTTATTAGTATAAATTCAATCTATACATAAAGAAAGAATATAAAATTTCGGTTGCTTTCAAGACTTCTATTACATATGAAAACTACTAAAAGTCAACAAAAAGAAATTATTAAACTATTCAAACAAATGAATGGCAAAGCTGATTTTTTAGATTTACTTAATTATGAATTTTTTCTAAATTAGTAGTTTGAAGGTTTATTCAGTTATTATTTAAATATTGACTTAATCATAAAATATATAACTGCCAGAACTATAATTAACGCTATAGTACTAGTTAACAAACCCTTAAGATTACCATTAAGGAAATCAGGGTAATATAGAATACCAGAAACTAGTACTATAATACTTAGTCCAAACTTGGAAATATGATTCCCTGAAGCTATCAAAATTGCTATCCCTATTATAATAAAAACAGCATACTTTAGTGGTATTAAATTGTAATCTACCAAACGGGTAAAAATCAAAATTACACATATGAGCGTAATAATATTTGTTGCAGATCCTAACTTTCGTAAACTGTTTTTAATATTTTTCATAAAGAATAAATTAAAGACTATTTAAATGGGTTTAAGTTGCCAAAAAAAGATCTTTTCTCCTTCTTTTTTTGTTGGTAATAATCGATATAATTGGTCAAAATAATTTTATTGTTAGTAAATTCATTGATTCTTTCCCTAATCCATCTAAAAAAATATTCATCACTTATATCCAAGTTTTTAATCAAATCATAGTCTTTAAGTTGTAGTAAGAAAAATTCAGAAATGAATATTTTTTTCAAATAAGACAGACTATGATAATTATAATCACCTTTGGCATTAAACTCTTCATTTTTTTCAAAAAAAGCACTCCAAAACATGCCTTCTTCCTTATGTAAATATTGTGATATAAGTTTACGTTGCTCTTTGAAATTTTTGAAATTTGATTTTAAAAAAGAAGTATCATGATTGAATGCTACCATAAATAACCTAATCTTTTCTTTATCCTTTAGACTATCAAGTTCTTTTTCAACTTTTTTTATTTGCGATAACAAATCATTCTCTTGAGCTGCTTTGATTAATGTTTTGAATGTCATAAACCTTTTTATATTTTCATTTTCAATTTTGGGATTTTTTAAATCATATTTCTCTACCAACTCTGGTATTAGTAATATATTTTCATCATTATTTTCGATAAAATTTTCTAAACCAATATCTACAACTTTAAATGTTTTATGAAGCCATACCTGATCTTCTATTTTTATTTGATCACTTAGAAGAATTTCTTTAAGGGCTTTAATTTTATCATGTTTTGGAAGTGTTTTAATAAAGAAATCAATAAGTGGAATGACATCGTTGGAAACTTTTATTTTCTCTTCGTAAAAGAAGGTAAAATGACTAAAAAAAATAGAAAGAGCTTCTTTATAATTTCTGGCAGTATTTAGTTGTTTTTCTAAATCAAAATTTGAAGATTTTAAATAAATATCAAGTTGTTTATTATATAAGTTTTGATAATATTTTGTAGTGTCAATTTCCGTAAAAGAATCCTTTAATTCTTTATAATTTTCAAGATCCGGTTCTAAATGAGCATTTTGAATAAACTTATATTTCTTCAAATGAGAATTTACTAATGAGAATTTTACATTTCTTAACTCCTCATTTAATGACTTCCATTCATCATAATTACTCTCTTGTATTATTTTTGATATTAACTCTGTATAATTAAAACATAATGAATACTCCTTATTTACTCTTGTATCGAAGATGTGAAAATATAATTCTTCAAGTATAGAAGTATTACTTTCTGGCAGAATTCCCGTTAGTTTAAAAGGGTAGTTCTTAGGTGTATTAACATAAGTTGCAAACGTTATTTGATCAGAAAGATCCTTCGGAAGAAAGAAATTAATGGACAATATCCAGTCTTGTAATTGTTCTTTGTCAGCTATTATAGAGATATTTTTCCCTTTCTCTAATATTTTAAAAGTAAATATTTCATCTATAATTGCACTAAAATGCCGTTTTCGATTTAAGTCAGTATTTAAAAAATCACAAAAATGATTAAAATCTTCTTTAGCTACTATAACATCACTATTATGAAAATAATTACCGACACTTAACTTAGGTGAATAATTAATATCTTCCTCTAAAGAGAATTCTTTTTTAAAATTAAAATGATTGAAAAAATTTCTGAATGAAAAGTGAAGTTCCGATGCTTCAAAAATGATACCATGCGAAAAAAAATTTCCAAATCTGTCTGGTGTATGATTAGTTCGCCCTGTATAATTTGAACAAATAAAAATTTTTCTGCAAGGCTTCGTTTTTAATTTATAGTAGCTAATGTTTTCAGGATAGTTGTTCTGTGTATGTTCAATACTTGAATTATCAATATTTGAAATAGTATGATATGTTCCAAGTTTTTCAATCTCATCTATTTCATCTCTGCTAAGTTCAGGTGAAGCATCAAATACAAAGAAGCCATTTTTGTGTTTTGAGGCTGTATGGTAAGTTTCAAAGTAATTCATAAGATTTTTTTTAATTTTATTAACAACCATAATAATGGCAAACTAACACCTTTCGGATCAAGTCGCTCTGGAGCTCCTTCACTATCTACGCTTATTGATTTTGCTCCAAAATAAGCATGACTTTTCAAATTTGATTTCAACAAATTCTCCACTCCAATTTCACCATTTTCTTCATTTAAGATTAAATCTTTTAACTCATTAGAAATCGCATTAAGAGCTTCTATGTCTATTTTTCTGTTTTTCATGATCAAATCTTCCATTTCTGTTTCGTCTAACGGAATATCAACATGAAGATAATTAGCCAGTTGATCATATTTAGATATGGTAAAAGCTATAGGAATCGGATGCTTATTAGAAAATGTAGTTGATATTTTTTTTATACTTTGCACATATCTATCCCAAGAACTTTCTGGAAAAAGATTGTTTGAATTAGTATTGGTTCTTATATAATTTAATAGATTGATCGTGTTATTTACAACTGTATAAAATTCTGTAGATTGACGTAATCTTTCATACTCATAATTTTCGAAAATAATTTCTTGAAAGGAACTTATTTGTTTTGGCTCAACTAAAAAAATTAATCCGTCGGCTTTAAAAACATTTGTGAAGTTTCTTATCATATATTCTTCATCTGAAAATTTTTCTCCTGGATTGTCAAAAAATGATAAGTAAATAGTTCTAGTCTTATTATTGCTTGTTATGACGATGTCTAAAACTACATTTATTGCTTCTTTCATTCCTACAGTAGATTGTAATTTTCTCCCTTTATATATATCATCTAAAAACTGATACAGAAGTGTATTTTCTTTTCTACCTCCTAAAACATCTCCTTGAATACCAAAACGTTTTAAAGATTTTTTAAACACTAACTCATAAATCAATGCTAAAAAATAATAAGTTTTTCCTACTCCAGTACCACCAACAATTGCAATTGTTGTAGCGTCGGCATTAAAGAATTTAAGAGGCAATCGCTTACCACATATTTTTCTACCGTTGTCTTCTTCTTCAGGGTTAGGGCATGAATAATAATTTGTCGTATTAATTATTTCTACATTGGCTTCCCTTTTCTGAAAAGTATGTAAACAGCGTGGACATTTATATGACATTATATATTGATTTTAGTTTGATTCCAATCAAAATCTTCAGAAGACAATGATTGCTGATGATGAAAAAAATGTATATTCTTAGTTTTATTCGCTAAGACTATTGGTTTTATAAAGTAAGAACCGCTCGTTATATTGGTTGTATCGATTTTTAATCCATAAGTATCTTTTATTTTTACCCGATTCACTAGTATTGCCAATTCAAAATTACCTACTTGTGGTCTTCCTTGAGATTTTAATAGCAAAGCAATCTTTTTAGGTAAATATTTCTCAAATTCCTTTTCTTTAGAATGTAATTTAATAATGTTATTTTCAATTTGCCAATACACAATAAAACTCTCTTTTTTAGAATGATCCGAGAATGTAAAAGAATCTCCGTAGCGTTCCTTATATATTTTTAATTGATTTTCTAACTCAATTTTATTTTTCAATTCAGATGATGTTTTTCGTAACTTTTCATCTAGATTCTTTATTTTTTCATTTTGAATCTTTAATGTTGTTTGGTTTTGAGAAGCTTCTTGATTGAGTTTTTCTATCGTTCTTTTTTGCTCTCTCTTGGTAAGATAAAGTGAAGTATGAATATTTATTTTTTTTGTAAAATAATTATTCAATTCATCGTTTGCATTTTTAGGAATGTCCATTAATTCCCATGAACATTTTTTACAAAAAACATCTTCTACACTATTTGATTCACTACATATTGGACAACTAAGCATAATGATCTTCGTTATCAGTGTTTATATATCTTTCATTAAGCGTATCACTTTCCAATTCATTCGCTTCCCATTTATTTATTGCTTCATTAAGTACAGCTCGTTGAGAAACTGACATATTGCGTATCAATTGTTTATGAGATGTTGTTTCGTGCCTTTTTGTAAAATCAATTCTTTCTTCTTCATGTTCTAATACCATATCGTAAGTACTTCTTTTAGTCAATAACTTAACGAGTATTGGAAGTGTTTCTATAATGATAAATAAGAGTGAAATAAAAAACACCGTGGGATCATCTTCACCACTAAACCTGTTTTTTGTTTTTCTGACTTCAAGAGAAGATCCCTGAGATATGTTTTCTGTATTTACTTTAGTATCGCTTGAGCTAAAAGGCGTCCATGAAGATATTTGCCCAAGTATCTTATTTCTATCATAAAATCCCGATTTTGACACTAAAGAATCTAATGTTTTATTATCATAATTGGCTACATTGTCTAACCCTGCATTTGCACGTTTAGTGTTGATTTCATTTTCAAGTTCTTCTATCTTTTTTGTTAGATTATCTAAAACTACTTTTTTAGCATCAACTTCTTCCTGTCTTTTTTTAGCATGTGGTCCCCAACCAGGTATTCCTGTAGTACTTCCAGTTTTATCTCCATAATACTCTGTGTCTCTTAGTTTAATATGATTTCTATAATCAGTATCAGCATTATCTCTCTCTATTCTTTTCCTATTTAACTTATCCACATCTTCTTTAATTTCAGCTTGAAAATTAGTTAACTTGGTTCCAATAATTTCTTGTTGATTTTCTAAATAGAATTGTTTCAATCCTTCATTGATTTCCTTTTCAAATATTCTTAGCTCTAGAGGTCTTGCAATAACAACACCTATCATAATCGCTAAAACAATTCTAGGCAATGCAAAAAAGAATTCTTTAAAAAAGTTGTTTTCTTTTTTAATACTCATCACTAAAAAGCGATCTATATTAAAGATAGTCAATCCCCAAAGTACACCTAATGCTATAGCCAAACTTACTGCATATTCAGATCCTGAAAACACAAAATACATAGCATAACCTCCTGAAAACCCAGCAAATATTGCAGTAAAGAATATGGTAGCTCCTATAGCAAAGTATTTATTATGATCAATATCATTTTCTTCTAATAACCGTTTGTTTGCTCCAGAGCAAAACCAAAAGAAATTTCGTAGTAGTTTATACATTATTTCGGTAGTTTTTATAATTATTAATGGTTTGTTGTTTAGTTACTTCTTTGTGCTCTTCTAGAAATTCTAATAAGCGCGATGATTGATTTTTCAATACTTGATTCACAGAAAACACTTCTAACTTTGTGGATAACCTAATATTTAAATGAGGTTTTGTATGAAGATGATTTCTTTTCATCTTTATAGTAGGAAGATCCATAAGAATTTGTACTGCGTTTTTATGCGTAGTAAAGTTTAGATTCAATGTCTTTTTAAAATCTATTTTGATTACATTTTTAGAATTTAACAGTCTTAATCGTATAGGCTTTAAATATCCCGTAAGTAAGTATGGAAGCTTTATCATTTGAATATATTTTTTAAGTCATCTGTGGTAATAATTTCATTTTTTTTCTTAATCCTTATGTCCAATAAACTAGTTTTTAGTTTATCAATTCCTCTTCCGTTTCCAAATTTTTTAGCATCTTCTGCTGTCTTTTGTGTTATCCAATCTTTTATGTACATTAATGTAGTTTCTTCAATTTTTAATGCAAGTTTTTTAATTTTCAATTTCAATATGGCTATCAGTTCCTCTGGACTATAATCAGGAAAATGTATGATTTCACTAATTCTACTATCCAATCCTTCATTTAATTTTAATAACTCTTGCATATCTTCTTCATATCCTGCAAATATTACTACTAATCGATCTCTTTCATTTTCCATAAACTGAATAAGCTCTCCTATACATTCTTTTCCATATTCATTTCCGTATTTATTGGATGCAAGTGTATAGGCTTCATCAATAAACAAGACACCTCCAAGTGCTTTTTCGCAAACTTCTCTCGTCTTAATTGCTGTTTGTCCAAGATAACCTGCAATTAAGTCTGAAGCCTTTACTTCTGTAAATTTTCCACCTTTTATGATTTGATTTTCCTTAAATATTTTAGCTACAATTTTAGCTACTATGGTTTTCCCAGTTCCTGGGTTTCCAGTAAACATTAAATGATATCTGGAATTATCTTCTAATTGATTCTCTTTGCTAAATTTTGACCTCATTATAAATGTCTTAATCTTATCTTTAACTTCTTTTAGACCAATTAATTTGGTAAGTTCATCAGTACTATTGATTGTTTCTATTCCGAATGCATTGCTTAAATCTTCTTTTGAAATAGTTTGTTTTTCATTTTCTGCTACGATATCTATAATATCATCTATAAGCTTATCAATACCTCCAGCATTTCCAAACCCTACGGAATCTTCAGCTATTCTTTGTTCTACTAAGTCCTGGAAGAAATCAAGTCCATCATCTTCTAATGTAAAAGGCAAGTCTTTTGTTTTTAAATTAAAAATTTCAATCAGCTCTTGACTTGAATAATCTGGAAAGTGTATCACTTTTCCAATTCTCCTTTTTAGTCCTATGTTTAATTTGTAAAGTGCTTCCATATCTTTTTTATATCCAGCGAATATGACAACTAATTTGTCACGTTCGTTTTCCATAAACTGAATAAGTTCTCCCATACTTTGTTGTCCCAATTCTTTATCTGAAGCTAGAGCATAAGCTTCATCTATAAAGAGAATTCCTCCCAAAGCATCTTTACATATTTTTTTGGTTTTATCAGCAGTATCGCCTCTAAATTTACTGATCAAATCAGAAGCCTTAACTTCCGTAAACTTCCCTCCTTTTATAATTTGATTTTCTTTAAATATTTGTGCTACGATCCTAGCAACTATAGTTTTCCCAGTCCCAGGGTTCCCCGTAAACATTAAGTGGTATCTAGGAACTCTTTTTCCACTTAGTTCATTATCTTTTAAGAATTTGCCTCTTTTTATAAACTTTTTAATGTTATGTTTCACATCTTTCAGTCCTATTAACTCTTGAAGTTGTGATTCCACATTAGATTTTTCTATTTTATGAATTGTGTCTAAATCTTCTTTTGAAATAGTTTCGTTTTTTTTCTTAATCCTTATGTCTAACAAACTAGTTTTTAGCTTATCGATTCCTCTTCCATTTCCAAATTTTTTAGCATCTTCTGCTATCTTTTGTGTTATCCAATCTTTTATATGTGCTAGTGCGCCTTCTTCAATTTTTAATGGAAGTTTTTTAATTTTCAATTTCAATATGTCTATTAGTTCCTCTGGGCTATAATCAAGGAAATGAATAACCTCACCGATTCGACTATTGAGTCCTTCATTTAATGCTAGTAACTCTTGCATATCATCTTCATATCCCGCAAAGATCACTGCAAACTGGTCTCTTTCATTCTCCATGAATTGGATAAGTTCTCCTACACATTCTTTGCCAAATTGATTAGAAGCAAGTTCATAAGCTTCATCAATAAATAGAACACCTCCGAGTGCTTGTTCACAAACTTCTCTAGTTTTAATTGCAGTTTGTCCAACATAACCTGCGATTAAATCGGAAGCTTTTGTTTCTGTAAACTTTCCGCCTTTTATGATTTGGTTTTCTTTAAATATTTTAGCTACAATTTTAGCAACTATAGTTTTTCCTGTTCCAGGATTTCCAGTAAACATTAAATGATACCTAGAATCATCATCTAGTTGATTTCCCTTATTAAATTGTGATCTTTCTATAAATGTATTGACACTCTCTTTAACTTTTTTTAATCCAATCAAATTCTGGAGTTGTGACATCCCTGACTTGCCATTTATTGCTTTTGATGCTAATTGGTTTAAATCCTGTTTATATATTTCTGATATATTAAATTGATCAAGGTATAGAGAAGCTGTTGTCTTTGGTAAATCAATTTTTTGAAAAAAATCAATGAAATTTTCTTCAAGCCTTTTTAGGTTTATCACATTTCTGATTTCATTTTCATCAGGACTCATTATGTTAAAAACATTGTCTTTATTCATGGTATGACTTTCTCCATCAGATTTAAGGAAAAGACTTTCGAAATAACTATTTAGAAAAAGATATCCTTTTTTACTTGCATCGGTTAAGTTGTTAACAAAAGATCTTGATGAACTACTTTCATACGCAATAATTACTTTGTTTTGAGATTTATCTATATCGTAATTATTATCTAACGCTTTAAAAAGAGTGATGTAATCATCAACTTTTTCAAAATGTGCATTTTCTGGTGTTTTTATAATAATAGCTGTTTTTTGATTTTTTTTTGTGAGATTTTGTCGTAAGTACTCTTTAAAATCTAGTGTTGTTTGTGTTTTATAAAAACTATGTTTATGACCATCAGATTTCGATAATTTTAGGGCAGGACTTGGAGTTGAATTAGTTTTTTGAGATTTTTCCATCGATTTTTTGAACCTATTAGAACCTAACGTAGATTTTATATGTTTTGAAAGATATTCTTCATTCAGTTGTTGTTTTTTATCAGTATTCTTGAGGTTTAAAAGCCTGTTTAAATCATGTTGTGAATACGAATGAAAATAATGTGTTGTATCATAAAACATGACAAGATCATATTTTAATTCTTTAAAAAATATAAATAACTGTTGCCATAGATTATATTTTTTCAGATCAGCATCTACAAAAAATTCACTTCCTGTAGTATTACCATATATTGCTGTAAACAATCCCCTATTTTCAATATCTATCTCCGAAATTCTTTTAACTGCCATTGAATAATGATTTAACTTAGTTGTTCCTTTAATTTTTTACCCAATCCAACTTTTTTTAGTGCATTGACATCAGCTAATGCTTCTAGTCGAACATCTCCTATACCTTTTGGAGCACTAAGTTCTCCCATATCATATCCTTTACTTTCTATATAATCATTGATTTTTTGTAAGTATTCAGTATATTCTCTTTCACTTAAATCATGTTCATCATTCCTATGAAAAATGATCTTATTTTTTTTCTTAGTTCGATCAGGTTGAATAATTAATGTGATCTCCGTTCCTACTCCATTTTTTAATACAGCAACCACACCTTCACGTTGATCCGTTTCGGTATTATTTTCTTCATTTCCCATAAAATTATGTGATGCTATTCCATCTTTCAGTTCAAAACCTTGTTCTAGAAATGCCTGTATTAAATCATCACTTATCACAATGCGTTCTTCAGAAGCTAATCCTCTTTCACATGCTGTAATAACTAATGTTTCTTGCTTTTTTTTAAATATTTCAAGTGTATCAGTAATTTCATCTAATCTAGCATTATCTAACTCAGGAGCCTTCTTTTTTTCGATCAACTCAGTTTCTAATTCCTTTACTAAATCTTCGGTTTTTTGATATTCATTTTCTGTCCAAAAATTAACTTCAACCTGAATCTTCTCATCATTATCGTCTCTCAATTCATTACCTTCTTCATCTTTAAAGTATAATTCATTCCGATTATGATTCATTATCTTTAATAATTCTTGAGCCTGATTAAGAATCATAGTATGTCTAACATTGAAAAGGTTCTCTTTTTTAATAATATCTGTCTCTAAATCGTATAAATCATTTGTAATTGAAAATGCATTACTGATGACTGACTCAGAAGGTATATCTGATTCAAAAAGATGTTTTATTCTACTATTGATTTTATGTAATTCTCCCTCAGCAAATTTTTGATGATTTGTATTTCCTTCAATTATTTTAACTAATGCTACTAAATCTTTAAGGTTTTTTTCTGCTTGCTCTTTTGCATTTGCTTCTTTCTGAAAAATTTCATTTAGTTTACCTCTGTTATGATTTATTTGAGATTGTTGTTCTTGAAATTTACTATCTACTTCTGTTTTAAGTATATGAAGTGATTGCTTTGTCCAATTTTTAAGATCAGAAATGTTTCTTTGAAATTCTTTTGTTTTAGTATTTAAATCACGCTTATGTTCTAAGTAATTAGATTTCATTTCGGCACTAAGATTTCCTAATTGATTCTCTAAATTGCGTTCCATTAAATCAATTTCGTGACGTAATTCTTGAGCTCTTTTTTCCGCTTCTTTTCTTGCTGCATTTTTTGCGTTTTTCTCAACCGAATTCATTTGAGATTGTAAATTGCGCTGTTGTGTTTTCAACTCATTGATATAGCGCTCTGTCTGATCAAAAGATGCTACTTTAAATGTTCTGCTCATAATGATTTTTTTAATGATTTAGTTGTCGACTTGGGATTCCAATAATAGTTTGAGAAGAAGCTTCTACGATGACTTCTAAGTTTCGACCTTTTGTGTAGAAATAATCTTCTTCATCTCTTAACTTATCTGTTAGAAAAATAATTTTTTGATTTGAGGATCCTTTAAGTTCTTTCCCATTATTTAACTTGTCTATGTATTGACCATCAATAAGAACATCTATATACCGTAGAAAGTCTTTTGCTTTAGCCCAGTCTAAACGTTTATATGTATAGCCCGTAAACACCAACACACTCAGTTCTGGTTTTATTTGTAATACATCCGCTAATAATTTTGATAATTTACTCGCTTGTAAGAATGGCTCTCCTCCCGAAATTGTTATACCTTCAATCTCATGATTATTGAGTATAGATTCAACAATCGACTTAATAGGTGTTAGTTTGTTTAATCTTATAGGAATCCCTTCTGGAGTAGTACATTTTTCACAATTAAAAGGACATCCTTGAACCCAAATAACATATCTCTTACCTGGTCCTAAAACATTAGTGCCAGATTCACATAAATCTAAAATATTGATGGTGTCTTTCATTAGTTATATGTTTTAATTTCTGCTAATTCAAACAAGGGAAGTTGTTCTCTGTTTTCCATTATTGATTTTATTTCTTTATCATAAGCATTCAATTTATGTTCAATATCATCTCTGATTTTCTTCACATATTCTAATACTCCTTCTCTACTGGATAATACTCCATAAATAGCATTGTTTTCTAAATGATGAAGATTGAAAACTTGCATTATCTCAGCATGCTTTTCTTTAATTTCATTCAAATCAAGCTTTATAGAATTAATTTTCTCAACTCGTTGATTGTAATCAGCTGTTAGCGTTTCAACTTCATTCTTAAATTGATCATACTTGGTGTTTAGGAATATTGAACTTAATTCTTCTAATTGATCATTTTGTTGGCTAGCAAGTAGCTCAATATTTTTAATTGTTTTATTAATATTTTCTTTTAAGCATTCACTTTGTTCTTCTTTCTCATCTAAAAGAAATTTATTTAACTCTTCTAGAGTATTGATGTACTGCTCTTTTGTTTTATGAATGTCCTTAGAAATGTTGATACACTCGGAATTAATACTTTGAAGATTATGCTGATTTAAAAATGCTTGCTTCTTTTTAAGTATATTTAATTCTTCATATTTTTCTTCGAGGACTACAAATTTTGATTCAGTAGATTCTTTTTCTTCTAAGAGGTTTTCATTCCTTTTTATACAATTATGTACTTCCTCAGTTCTTTGCTTTAAAGATGTTATTTCTTGTATTAGTTTTTCTGAAAAAGAATTGAATTCATCTTTAATTTCTTTGTTTTCAAAACAATCAAATAGTAATCGTATTCCTTTTTGCAATTGGATTGCTTTTTTTTGAGGAGTATAATTACTTTCAAGAATATCTTTTATTTCATTTTCTATATTTTTCATTATATAACTTTGTAAAAGATTTTGTTATTGATTGTTGTTATTTTTAAGCATGACTGATTTAGAAAATTTGTTTGGGTTTCTATAAACAATTTTAAATAAGTGCTCTGTTTAATTTGGAAATATGAATCTTTCAACTCCTCAAAAATGTTTAAAAAAGGTATTTCTACAACATCTTTTTTTCCTGTCAAAGAAATTCTATTTTGAATTTGATTCAACAAAACCCAAGACTTGGAAAGTGTTTTTTGGTTTAGATTTAGATTGTAATCGGAAACTTTTAAAAGGTGTGAGTTACTTTTAGAAACTTTTTGAGATAAAAATTCAAATTCATTCAAAAACGTTATATCTGTATTTTTATTAAAAGCAGAAATATGTTGAAAATTAGTAAACGGTGATTTAAAAAATATTTTTTGATCTTTAAAATGTTTTTTAACAAACTGATTTACTACACTAACTATTGTTTCAAAGTAATCATACAAACTGATTTTTAAGACATTATTGATCCCTACATTAATATTATAATATTCCAATTCTTCAAAATCAACTGTATTAAGTTGATCTGAAAGCATCCAATTATATATTTCAATATTTGTAGTATACTTAAATAGTTGTTCAACAAAATCTTCCGTTGCCTGTTTCTGAGTGAAACCCTTAAACCTTTCATTAAGGATTGATTTAAAAGATATATTAAGCGATTTTTTATCTGTTATAGAATCTACCTTGTTGTAAAATATATTTAAAGTCCTAAAAGAAAAATCAAGGAATACATAACTCTTATTATCTGAATCTAATAACTCTAGCGTTGAAGTAATAGCATATTTAGCAGAAAAATTATCCATTAAACAGAAATGGTTTAAGTAATCATTTCCTATAATTATTGATGAGATATCAGGTATATTCTTCATGAATTTTGAAATACCAGTAACTAAATTTTTATATACATCTTGAGAATTATAGTTAGAACAATCGATCGAACAGATAGACGAGATACTCTTAGCAACAATCCTGTTTTCTGATAAATAAATGATATGATCGTTATTGATTAGTATGTTCATAGTTATTAAATTCAATAATCAATATTTATTTCTTTTCTTTTCTTTTACCATTGCATCTACCGATCTAATAATATTTTGAGCCTCTGTAGTATTAAACTCTCCTCCTACCTGTTCTACAATTTTATAATCAGATAGTGTGACTTCAACCCTGGAAGTTCCTCTTGTTGTAAGAGTAAATGTTTCTGATACGTTATACGTTTTCTTTTCTCCTTCAACAAATAGTTTGGCAATGGGTATTTTTTTGAACACTTTTTCTGTGGGTGAAAATATTTGTTTGGACTTTGATTTTGTCTCTGTTTCTATAGAAACTATATCATCATAAAAATAAGTCTTGGTGGATTCATTTAATGGTTGACCCGTAGTTGGATCAAATACACATTGATAAATTACTAATTCATGTTGGGTAAAATTTATAATGGTAATTACTTTTGGAATATATCTTATAAAGCCATCTTTCCCTTTCTTGAAATTAAACTCTATATCTTCATATTTACCAGCTCCTTTTATCCCAATAATAAGTTTTGACTCTCGTATACAGTCACTCTCATCTAATGATGTTTTTTCTAATGCTCTTCTATATAATGGCTGAATAGACTTCCAGATCAAATCATCAAATTCCGTATCAGTTATACTTTTTGAAAAAATAGATTTTGAAAAATAGTTTTCAATTTTTTTACCGTTTGTTGTCATCGTGATATTGTTATAAATAAATTAGTACTTTGAGTCCGTAAATTTTTTATACGGTAAGTTTAGCAAGACCATTAGTCTTTTTAATTCAAAAGGATCTTGATCTAATCTTTTAATAGCTTTGAGTTCAATAACTTTTGCTGGTACTTTAAGCCCTTTTTTTTCAAAATAATCTTTGTTAATGATTTGTTTCAATCGATAAAATTTTGCTTTTTTATTATTCATACGTATTGCTGTATTCAAGCTTTGTAGTATGTCCATAATTTCGTCCATCTTTAAACGAGAAGGTCTTTTTCCTTTAAACTTTGCCAAAGCTAGATTGTAATAATATTCTTCATTTGTAGAATTGATTTCAATACTTTTATTTAAATGATTTATAGCTGCATCATATTGTTTAATTTGTAATAACAATACGCCTAGCCAGTAATGATGAATATCATCATTAGGATTTTTTTTAATTTCATTAGAATGATATTGAATATGTATACTGATTTCATTTTCATTCAATTTTGAACGCAATTCAAGGGATAGCTCCTCATAACTAGATGATGAAGCTGAAATAAATTGTTTAGATTCATTAATTGGAGGTTTATAAGGATATGTTAACTCTCTAATCTCATATTTGGAGAAACCTAAACTATCCTTTCTTCTAGCTATATAATTTCTAAAATCCTTGTATTTTGGAAAATTGTCAATGTATTTTGAACATAGGTTTAAAACATACTCTCTGTATTTAAGTATTTTATTTTCGTCTTTACAAATATCTACATAACCTTTTAAGGTTGTAAAACCTACAGTTTTTGGTCGATCTATCTCTGGAACTTTATTATCCTTAAGAAACTTATTTAATTCCTTATGAAGATCTTTTATATCGTCTTCCGTGTAATCTGTAACTTTCTTACGCTTCGCATGTGTTCTTACGATTTCTTGCATAAAAGATATAAAAACATCCCTCTGCGCTTTCCCTATTTCTAAATCTGAATACCTCATGTACTATCCATTTTGCACTACGAATATATTTTGTAATCACATAAGTATTTTATGGATTTCCATAAACCGATAAGAAAACACAATTACAGTTCGTTGATTTTTTAATAGATTATTGTATAGTACACTTAAAATTTTCTTGATTGTATTTTTTGTAACTTAAAATTTCCCTCTAACATTTCACAACCTGATAATTTTACGCTGTAAGCCGAACTTCCAAGAGTTAAGGGTTGCTAAGATGAACTTTTGTATACACTTATATATTTTTACTTTCCTTTTACTAGTAATTATATAATGGAAACTTTGGGTAAGGTATATTTCATAGGATTTAGAAATTTTCCTGCACTTTACTTCTTCTTTAATTTTTATTGATGTCATTTCTTTATTGAAATACACCCCATAAACTTTAATTCTATAAGGTTTCTGTTGTTTTGTAAAACACAAAGACAAAATCCTTCTAATTTAAATTAGCATTCTTCTTTACATATGATATTGTTTTAATATATATTTAATCATCAAAATATTTATTCATTAACTTATCAATGTGTAGATTCAATAAATAAAGCAACAATTTTGAAAAAAGACTTTTTTATTAATTGTATACCATATACTCTTACTTGTAGTAATCTGGAAGATTAATTAAGCGTAAAAGCCTGTTAAACTCTATTTCATCTTTCTCTAAATAATCTAAATCTTCTAATCTTACCTCCTTCCACTGGTAATAATACAGTCGTCTATTATGATAGTCCTCTCGAATAATTGCTGCAAGTATTTGAAACTTTCTTTTGTGGGGATTTAAATTAATCGCATTCTTTATATCATTCTCAACACTATTTGCTGTCTCTTTATTTAAATTAGAAGGTCTCTTCCCTTTAAATTTAGCTAAAGCTAGATTGTAATGATACTCTTCATTGTCAGGATTTAAGTCAATACTTTCTTCTAAATGTTTTATAGCACGTCTGTATTGTTTATTATGAAGTAAAAGTACACCAAGCCAAAAATTCACTTTATCATCAAACTCTTTTTCATCTACTTTCTTTAAGTAATATTTAATATGTGCTTTTATACCATTTTCATTTAAATTCTCAATCAATTCGTAAGAAATCTCATTGAAATCGAATACTTTTATCTCTATACTTTTACTCTCATTATGATTTTGGTAAGGGTAGATTAAATGATTAGTTTTATAATTCGATAATTTTAAAACATTCTTAGATCTCTCAATATAATTTCTAAAATCTTTATATTTTGGAAAAACACCTATATACTTTGAGCATATATTGAGAATATATTCTCGATACTTTAATTCTTTATTTTCATCCTGACATATTTCAACATATCCCTTTAATGTTGTAAAACCTATAGTCTTTGCTTTATTTTCATCGACGTTTTTATTTTTCTCTAAGAAATTATTTATTCCTGAACAAAGATTTTTTATATCCTTTGGACTGTAATCCATAATCTTACGTTTCCCATAAGTTTTCGCAATTTCTTCCATAAAAGATATAAATACTAATCGCTGCTTTTCGCTTATGTCTGAGTTTGAATACTCCATATTGTTTGCTTATTACAATACAAATGTATTTCACTTTGATTCATCTATTTTATGAGTTTCCATAACACATTTCACCTATTTATTTCAAATAATATCGCTTTGTATTTAATTTTTTAAAAAACATAAAATGTTAAAAATCAATAACTTAAATTGATTTTTAAACAGGTGTTATCAGGCGTTTTTTGACATTGACGCACTCTTCTAACATTTGCATTGTAGAACTCGAGAAATCTACAATAACAAATTTAAGTAGGTGTTAAAAAACGAATACCGGTTACCGAAAACAATGCCTACGCAAACTTTAAAATTTCAAAAAAATGAAAAATTTAAAAAGAACACGTAGCATTAGAGTTGTAGTTAAAGTATTAATCACTTTTATAGTATTAATGATATTTTCATGTACTCCTTATCCAATTGAAGATGAGGGTAACGTAAAAGTTGAAAATGAAACAACAAAAACTACGGGAGAAGATTCTGGGAATAAAGACACAGATACAGAAGAGTAGATCTCAGCAAGGTTGAGTTTGTAGTATTTACTATTCTAAATTTAAAACAAAACCTTACATTTTACAAAAAACTGTATCTTAGAGGAATGAAAAAATATTATTACATTTTATCATTCCTCTTCCTTTTTATTTTAATAGGTTTTAGCTTATTAAATAACAAAGAAAAAAAATCTGTTAATACTTCTTCAAAAGCGGATAGTTTACATAATTATTATGTAAATACAATTAGAATCTTGAGTACAAATCCAGTAGCAATAAAACATATTGATAGTTTTATAAAAGTAACAAGTAAAAATAAACTAGACCGCTTAACCTTTAAAAGCTACATGGTTAAAACCAGGTTACTATCTAACTTAGGAAAACAGCTCGAGGCATTATCTGATTCCAAAGAATTATTAAGACTATCGACAGAGAAAAATGATAGTGTATATATTGGAAAAGCTAACTATAAAATTGCGTTGTACAATGAAAAACTATTCAACTATCAAGAAGCATTCGATTATTATAATAGATCTTTTGCCATTCATCGAGATTTAAAAGATAGTTTATTAGCCCCTAAAAGATTGTTATCCATGTCAAAGATGCAAAGAAACTTTGGTGATTACATTGGTAACTCAATTACTGCTACAGATGGATTAAAATACATAAATAATCTTGTTACATCAAACACAAAACTTGGATTGTATCAAGAAATTTCTATTTCTTTCAGAGAACAAGGTAATTATAAAGAAGCATTATTATGGAGTAACAAAATTATTTCAACAATTGATAAGTATACTGATTCAGGAAATGTGATTGTATATAAAAACACAAGAGCTAATATTTTTAAAGACTTAAAAAAATATAAACAAAGTACTGATATATTCAAAAATTTATTAAAGGATACCTTAGTTATCAATAATCCATTGAAATATGCACAGATATTGAGTAATTATGCTTACTGTAAATGGGTAGAAAATCAAGATAATTCTGAAAGTGAAAAACTATTATTAACAGCACTTTCTATAAGAGAGTCAAAGAAAAATTATTTAGGACTCATAGCTAGTAATATTCATTTAGCAAACTACTATATAAAAATTGATAGTCAAAAAGCAGTTTTTCACGCAAATCAAGCTTATAAAAATGCAAAAAAAATTAATAATAAAGTAGAAATTCTTGCTGCATTGGATTTGATTACTTCCATTGACTCAACTACAATTGAAAAATTACAGGAATATAAAACGATTAGCAAATCGCTTGAAGAAACACGAAAAAAAATACGTCAAATTTATGCACCAACTCGTTTTGAAAATGAACGATTAACTGCTGAAACTACAAAAAAAGAAAAGCAACTAAAAATTGAGAAAGAGGAAAAAAGAAAAACAATTTTTTGGATGACTGCTATTGCTTTATCAATTTTCTCTTTAATCATCCTCTATTATGTACAGCGTCAAAAAATTCAGAAAGAACGAACCAAAGCCGAAAAACTAAAAGCCCGAATTGATACTGAAAAAAAGCTATCTAAAAAGGTTCATGATAGTATTGCAAACGATTTATATTTTATCAAAATTCTTATCAATAGAAATGCTGAAGATGCTAAAATTATTCAAAAATTGAATATCGTTTACGATAAAGCGAGAAATATATCAAGAGAAAACAATGATATTGATTTTCAAAAATATAAAGAATATTTGAAAGAAATAATCAACAGCTATATTTCTCAAAATGTAAATATCTTTGAAAAAGGTATTGATGATATTAGATGGGATAAAATAAATGAATACAAGAAATCGGTTATCTACCAAGTCATCAAAGAACTCATGGTAAATATGTATAAACATAGTAATGCGAGTATTGTAAGTGTGATTTTTAAAGTAGAAAAAAAGAAAGTTCTAATCACGTATACTGATAATGGCATTGGCTTTTCTTCAAATAACATAAAGAGTAGAAATGGTATTTCAATTATGGAAAACCTTACTGAAAGTTGTAACGGAACTATTAATTTTGACTTAAATAGAGATTATGGGATCAAAGTAAGCATAAAGATTCCCTGTTAATTAATAATTACAAAATTTCAAATACTTTTTATTATGTTTAAAAAAATTCTAGTTGTTGAAGATATGGAAATTGCAAATTATGGCATTATAAAAACACTAACTGACAAGCAAATAATTATTGAAGAAGATATTTATCAAACACAATCTTGTGATAAAGCATTGCTATTATTTAAGAAAGCTATTCAGGAAAAAAATCCTTTTGACTTAGTAATTACAGACTTATCTTTTGAAAAAAATTATAAAGACGAAAAAATAATTTCAGGAATTGAATTGATTAAAGAGCTTAGAAAGATTGAACCCAATACAAAAATAATAGTTTACTCCATTGAGGATATACCCTTGAAAATAAATACATTGTTTGAAAAACAAAAAATCAATGGGTATATTGTAAAAGATGGATACGATGCAAAAGAATTAATTGCTGCAATAAAAGAGATTTATCAAGGAAACAAATACAGATCAACTCAGTTATTGAAAAGTATGAATAAAAAAAATTCAATTCAATTAGATGATTATCATCAACTACTTATTGATAAATTAGTTGAAGGTTATACGCAAAAAGAGATACGAGAATATTTTGTAAAACATAATATTAAACCTTATAGTAAAAGCATTATTGAAAAGAGATTAGAAAAATTAAAACTCGATTTCGAAGCAAAAAGCATTCCTCATCTTGTAGCAATTCTTAAAGATTTCGGACTCATATAATATACTTTCCTATTTAAAAAAGTCATATCCATAATCAAATTAGCAATTCCTATTGATAACTTATAAACATAAGGTATTAATCAACTCAATATCTGCCTCCAAAAAGTTCGAATTCCTTCTCTCCGACTCCACAAATACCCTTGTAATTCATTGATTTACAAGGGTTTATTTTTTTAGGTGTAAGATTAGGTGTAAGTAGCTCCCTTTTAAACTCCTTTTATTATTCTTAATTCATTAACTTACATTTTAATTTTATCTTTTATATTTACTGTATGAATGTAAGACTTACCGAAGAACAAAAAATAACAATTCTTAATGCGCATGACGTGTATAGCGTGATGCAACAAATTCTTTTGCGTCAAAACAAAATACGTAGAGCGCAGGAACATTTTTGGATTGTTGGACTAAAAGCGGATAATACTATACTTTTTATTGAACTTGTTGCCATTGGTGCGCAAAATAGAGTGAATGTATCGCCGCCCGATGTTTTCCGTATGGCAATTTATAAGCTTGCGGTGCGCATTATCTTAGTGCATAACCACCCAAGCGGAAACCTCAAAGTTTCGCAAGCAGACAAAAACATTACGGATAGACTTTTGAAAGTTGGTCAAATAATTAATATTGATGTTATAGATCATTTGATTATAACTGAAAGCGGCTTTACCAGTTTTAGAGATAAAGACATTATGGAAGAACTCCGCAAAAGTGGCTTTTACGAATTGGTAGAACAGGAATCAGAAGAAATGAAAGCTTTTAAACTTCAGATTGAAAAAGACAAAGCCAAAAAAGAAAATTCAATTGATATTGCACGCCGTATGAAAAACGTTGGTTACGACGTTGACACTATAAAAAAACTTACTGGATTGAATAAACGTGAGATTGATAAAGCTTAATTTTTTACTTTCATTTAAGAAGCTTCAACAATAGCAATTTCATCTTCGGTAAGTCCGTAGAGTTCATATACCATTGTATCTATTTGTTTGTCGGTGGCGTTTATTTGTGTTTGTAGTTCTTGTGCTTCTTTTTTCTTTTCCTCAAAGAGTTCTAACCATTCAAATTCATCTTTTTTGGTTAGTACCTCAACAAGTTCTTTTTCTTCGATTACATGTACTTTATTGGTTTCCTTGATGGCTTTATTGAGTTCTTTGATGAATTCACCAAAAGATAACTCATACCAGTTTTGAAGTTTTTTAGGTAGTTTTTCTAATGAAAATTTTAATTTCAAATAACCTGAAAATTTAATACTTAAACTTTGTTGCTTCTCTAATTTTCCAGAAATGGAATCAACAAATTGAACAATTGAAACTTGTATTTCATCATTAGCTAAAAAAATAGGGATTTTAGATAATGGTTCATTAAAGTATTCCCTTGCATTCCCTTTTGGCTTACCAATAAACCCATAATACCAATCAATTAAATTAGAATTCAGGACACCTAGAACATATTTAACTTGAAGCTTTTCATAGTTAATTAGAAGGACTCTTATATCTCCACCATCATTAAATCGCCTTTCATTATCGTATGCAAAACGATTATTAGTAGCTCTGTATGGAACAATTATTTTTTCATTTGCATCATACACTTCTTTTCTTCTTGGTCTCTCCATTCTCCACCAATCATAACTACCTTTTTTAACCTCATTTCTATTAGATAATACTTCCTTATGCAGATTGAAATAATTAAGGATATTAGGATATTTTTCAATAATGGTGTCATTATCAGTATATATCAAAAATGTTTCTCTATCGTGTATGCTATATTTTGATATATCACCATTTTTTACATTTTTCCGCAAAACTTCTTTTTCTAAATTATACTTAGAAATGATTTCTTTAGAAACTGTAAAAACATCATTCTTACCTGAAGTAGATCCTTTTTCAATCTCTGCTATTTCACCGAGAAGTTTACCTTTAGAAGTAATTTTTTTAATTATTTCATTCTTATCATTTGAAGCAAAAATCCAGTACTGATTTAATGCTTCTCTATCTTTAGTTATTTTGTCAAACCTATTAGATTCAATACTTAATAAACTTTCCTTAGTATTTTTTAAAGTACTGTATTTTATGGACTTTTTCTTTTGATCTTTTTCTGCAAAAACTATTGCTGTATGAACATTAGCATCTTCAAAAACGAGATAGTCCCCAAAATTTAATATCTCAGAAACATAAACAGATAAAAACTCTCTTAATGTTTTTGCATATTCATTACCAATGAAATAATTAGAGGTTATTACTCCAAAAACCCCTTCTTTTTTTAACATATCAATACCTCTATACATAAAATAATACATTAGGTCATTGTATCCTGTATGTATTGTTTTGTATTCTTTTTTAAAGTACTGATGAACATCTTTCGATAAGGTATTTATGTTTACATAAGGTGGATTCCCAATCACAACATCAAAACCGCCTTTTTCAAATATGTGCGGAAACTCAGTTTCCCAATGAAACGCTTTATCGCCTGCTACGGTTTTACTATCAATAAGACTGTTACCGCATTTTATATTACTACTTAAATCGTTTAGTTTACGTCGTGGTTGTGCCGTACGAAGCCATAAAGACAACTTTGCAATTTCTACGGATTCTTCGTTGAGGTCTACACCGTAAATATTGTTTTCTAGTACCGTATTTTCAATGTCACTAAATACAATAGCACCGCCCAATATTTTAGCTTTGAGTTCGTCTATATAGTTGTGTTCACTAATTAAGAAATCTAAGGCTTGGTTTAAGAATGCGCCACTTCCGCAGGCAGGATCACAGATAGTGAGTTGCAATAGCCATTCACGATATTCATCTAAAATAGCGATGAGGTTTTTAATCGTGCTTTTTTGGCGGTTTTTACGTCCTTTGTAATATTCTTCCTCTTTGAGTCCTAACGCCGCTTTTTGTTCCTCGCATAGTTTCCCAATAGTGTTTTCTACAATGTATTTTGTAATGTATTTGGGCGTATAAAATACACCATCTTTTTTACGCTTGCTTGTTTGCTTGTCAAAGTCCGCGCCTTGTATTTCGGCATTGACACTTTCTATCTCATTTAATGAGTTTTCAAATATGTGTCCTAGTATGTTGACATCAACTTGACTTTCAAAATCGTACTTCGCTAATTTGTAGGCGTACGTATATAGTAAATCGTTATCAATTTCTAAACTATCAATGATGGTATCTTCTTTGAATAATCCGCCATTGTAAGCGTATATTTCGGCTCTACTCGTTGTGCCTTGTCTTCCTTTATCTAAAAAACGAAAGTATTGCTTAAATAGGTCGAATAAAGGTCGTTCGTCGCCAAAATCAATATCCGCCTTCCATTTGTTTAGTATTTGAATTGTGCTATTTGCAGGTAAGAGGTCTCTATCTTCTGCAAAGAATATAAACAGAAACCGATCTATTAATTTTTGTGACTTTTTGAATAATGTAAGTTTTACATTCTTTTCCAGTCGTATGTATTCGGCGGCGGTATCTTCTTCGGTTGCGTTCGTTGTCGCTGTAAATTCCGCGTATGATACATTTTTGAGTCGCTTACCGTTACGCTTTACCAAATCGCGATACAACTCACGTTTGAATAATGAATAATCTTTGTAAAAATTCTTTGTAATTTGATCTTCTTCTATGATCGAAGCTTCTTTGATTTGAAGCGGTACATTTGTGAGTATGTTATCTTTTTGCAGGCATAAATACAATAAAGCAAAACGTTCTTCAGTCAATTCAAATAAATTGAATTCTTCAAATTCCGTTGCATCATTTATATAAAACCTCAACTTTTCAAAGTTGGACGTTATGACATATACGCATCCTTTTTGGTTTGCTTTATAGTCAAAAGCTTGTCGGCGTATGCTTTCTAAATCTTTGGTTTTTGTTCCTTTGAGTTCTATAACACCAATGGCATTATCTTCTTTTAGGATCGCTCCATCCGCTTTGCGTGCGTTATTTTGGTTTTTATATTCAGCAACGAGGTTAAAATCTGTATTCGGTTTTAGGGTATATCCCAACACTTTTACAAACAGTTCCGTAAGGAATAAACCTTGATATTGTTCTTCTTTTGTATTGCGTATATTTTCCTGTATAGCAGGCGATAAAAAGTATTTTGTATACTTCTTATACGCTTTGTGAAGCTGTTCTTTGTCTTGTTGATTGAGGTACTTACTTAATACTGATCTTTGATATAATGCCATGCTACGCTGCTAAGTTTGTAAGAATTTTAAAAATAGTAACTTCTTTTATAACTAGCTTACGGAAATACGTATTTTTTTTAATGGAGTTCTTTGTCGATGCATTCCTTTAATAAATATTTTAGATCAATAGGCATTGAATAGCCTGTTAAGCATTCGCCTGTATCGGTGTTTATCCAATCGGTTGCGCTTGGTGCGAACTCCCAAAGTTTGTAATCTTCAACCAGTCTTATATTGGCTTCTTTGGTTTCCTTTGACGGTAAGTCAAACCCGAAGCGATCGAACAGACGAATTCCTTTCATAGCGGCGTATATATTGTCTAAGGCGTACGCATATATTTTCACATCTTTTTTTAATTGCTTTTTATCGTTTGGGTTCGGCTCTGTAAAAACTTTACTTCCATATTTAATGGTTTCAATCAAATCGCGCTCTAAGTTTTCTATTTCTCTAAAATGTTGTGCTTTGTTGGAGCAATGAAATTTTCCGTTTCTGTTCCATTGTTTAAGCCATTCCTGTTTTAGTAAAATTGCGGTTTGTCTGTTTGGTACAATTAAATGATAATGCGGATTGTATGTTTTATTTTTAGGATTGAAATTACATTCTAACGACTTAACACCTATGATTTTCATTCCGTTCCCTCTTGCATGTCTTTGCCTGCATCGGTCGTTTATTTTTTTAAAGGCTTTTTTCATTCCAAAAATCCACTTATTGAGTTTATCCGCTTTTACAGATTTTACGGTTAAAGTCACGAAATACGGATTTTCCCAATTTTTCAATACAGGATAATATCTATTTATAATATCCGCTTTGCGTATGGAATTGCACACTGTACAAAATCTAGTTTTACAATAATTTGCATGGATTCTATTATTCGAATCAATAAGACGTGTATAACAATGGTATGCGTTCCAATATGATTGCACGCGCTCCATGTGTCCTTTTCCTTTTGCTACATCTAAAAGGCTCAAAATCATTGCGCGTGAAATGGTTTTTCTTTGCGCTCTATTGATTAGAGATTCATTGCCTATTATTTCCGTTCCATCACCCGCTATTGCTACATGTTGAGGTTTTTTACTTTCATTAGCTGTCACGCTTTGTGCTAATGTATAGATTTGCTTCGCTAACTGCTTCATAATTTGTCGTATTATTAGCGGTTAGCTTCGTTTGTATTTGAGTGATTTTACATCTTTCAAAGACGCTTCCAAGTCTGCACGATTTATAAGTAATAGACGTCCAACTTTTTGCGCTGTAAACAATCCTCTTTTGATGTAGGCGTATACGGATTGTGTAGAAATTTTTAGAAATTCCGCCGTTTCTTTTACGGTGAGGTTTTCGCTTTTTTCTTCTTCTACTGGCTTTTGCTTAATGTCCAAAAGAAGGTTTTCAATGCTTGATAATCGTTCGTTGATTATCTCGAATGGATTGTTGTTCATAACAAATTGTTTTATAATCTGTTACAAACTTATTTTGAAATTGATGAGGTAACCATAAAGTAACGGTTACATCTTATGGTTACCTATTCTTTGTTTTAGCTTCTTTTAGTTCTAATAGTGCTAATTCTTTGGCTTTTGGATAGTCGGAAAGCATTGTATTTACAACGAAACTAATATTAGCAACTTGATTGTGTGCAATTCTATTTGTTTTGTAGTGACGGAATTTGTTGTAAACTTTCTGAAAATAATTTTTTGTAGTTTTGATACTATCATTCTCAATTAGTTCTTCAATCGCATATAATTTTCCTTGCGGGTGATTCTCAAAATAATCTATGTAATCACTTTCTTGTAGATAATAATAATAAAGTGCATAGTGTGGTATCGTTATTTTTGAATCATCTGTTTTTTTACTCTTTAAAACTTCTTTTTCTATTTTTTTATATTCAATATCTCGCATTATAGAATTATGCTTATTCAATAAAAACTTTTTTTGAAGCATAACGAAATTATAGTCTTCACGCTCATATATATCGTTTTCTATTTCTTCTTGATCTAACGTATCTAAAGTATAATTAATTATTTCAATACCTTCAATTAACTCAATACTTTTGAGGTGTTCAGATATTGATAAAAACCCAGCATTTAAACAATGTTTTATCAAAGAATCTAAATCAAAGTAGACAACTCCTTTCCCTTTGAAAAAGTAAAAACATTCGTAAAATTTTTTAGTTAACTTATATAACTCCTTTTTTGAATTATATATATGTGTATTTGAAAGAACTATATTTACAAATTTATATGCAAAAAAACTGAATGTTGTATCTATCTGAACATGATGGTTTTCACAATTTTTTTCTCCTTCTCCTTTTTTCTCTCCTCTACAAAAAGCACATCCTTTTTCTATGTTTTCGGGGAAAGATTTTATTTTTAATTCCTCAAATTCTTTCTTGAAATCTTTATAGTTTTGCTCAGTTAATAAAAATTCCTTGAGCCATTCATTAACACCTTTTTGATTCGCTTTTTTATACGGTTTGAATAATTCTTCTCCAACATCCGTTTTGATATATGCCATTTTATTTGGCAACTCAAAACCTACTAACTTTTTATTCATTTAATTCACTTTTTTTAATGATGGTAATTCAATATCAAAAGTATCATTTACCGCATCTTTTTTGGCTTCGTCATTAACTTGATAATATTGATTCAAAGTTTTCATGTCTTTATGTCCTGTGATTTTAGAAATAAGTTTATCACTTTTACCTTTTTGCTTCATCATTGTTATGAAAGTACGTCGCGCTGTATGTGTACTTACACGCTCATAAAACGGCATTGTTTCTCTTATGACTTCTTTTCCTTTGGTTGTGGTCTTTTCAACGTTTTCCGTATATCCTGCGATCTTGAAAACCTCTTTTATATAATCGTTATGTTTTTGGTTTGCTTTCAATGGCAATTTATAATCATACTTACGCAAAATATACAAAGCTATTTCATTTAGCGGAACTTCACGCATTTCTTTTTCTGCTCCTTTTTCTTCTTTTAGCTGTACAGAACCGTTAATTATATTATTTTTAGATATAAGCTTTAATTCTCCAAACCTCATCCCTGTAACGCATGAAAACACGAATACATCGCGTATTCCTTCCAATCTTGCTGTGTCAAAATCTTGTGCAATTAGTTTCTGTAAATCTTCAATTTTGAGTGCTATTTGATTTGTAATAACACGTTTCTTTTTCTTAAAATTTCTGAATTTTGCATTATAAGTATATCCGTTATTTAACGCCCACAACATAAACGTTTTGAATAAACCTAGATTACGTGAATATGTATTATTTATATGCTGTTTGTCTGTCATGCAGAAGTCCGTAAACTCAGAATAAAATTTATCATTTATTTTACTAAATGTGATTTTATAGTTTCGGACAATTTCAAACTCTTGCAGTATGTTCTTAATATTTTTGTATCGCTTTATTGTAGCATCCGCCCACTCTTGATTTTTTATTTTTCTTGACATAAATTCGTCATAAGCTTCATAGAATATATCCTTTCCTACGGTTACTTTTTTGAATTCAATATCAAATTCAGCTCTTATATTCTCAATCGTAATTTCTTGATTTGTATTCTTGTATAATTCAGTAATTTTAAGGAAAAAGTTAGAATATCTATCTAACTGTAATTTTATGGCTCTATGTCTATCCGTTTTTTGAGATCGTCCAGTTAGACTTTTTGGCTGTCGATTTTTAAAATCCCATTCATTTGGGTGAATCGTTTCGCCTGTCGAATAAACAAACTTTTTATCTTCATCCTTAAAAAAGGCTATTAGATAAATTAATGTTTCGCCGTTTTTCTTTTTATCCTTTAAATTTAATGTGCTACGCATTTTTAACGGGTGTAAGTTTAGGTGTAAGTAAATATACGATTAAATACTATTCTAAACCAATAACAAAACATGAACTTTTCACTAAAACACTAATTATCAGTACTTTTAACATTTTTAGAATATATCGAAATATAAAGGTTCAATACTCCCCGGCTCCACAATAAACGCTCTAAAGCATTGATTTTAGGGCGTTTTTTTTTAGTATCAGTATCGTTGACAGAAGTTGTGTTTCTAAGCTTTGTTTTCAATGTAACTTTATATGACTATTTTTCTCTAAATATTCTTTTTCCAATTTCCATTTTAAATTATCGATCAAATAATCTAACAATTTGATCTAGTAGTCTTCTTTTTGATCATTATTCGCTTTGTTATATTGTGTAGTATTTCGTTGCCTATAATTTCTACCTCATAGCTTGTTATTGCTACTCGGTGAGGTTTTTTAGCCTCAAAGTTTGTCCTGCTTTGTGCTAATGTATTTTAAAAAAGTGGTAACTGTTTCCTTAATAGAACTCATCTGTAAGGATTCTGATTTTATTCATATCACACAAATAACTCAAAATTTTCACCTTAGTACTTTATTAAAAATTTAATTAATCTCTTATTTGACGATTTCACTTCAACACTTTAGAGTTTTCAACAAACCAAGAACTAATATCTATTAATTTATTAGACAACGCAAAACCAAATTCGGTGAGGGAATATTCAACTTTGGGAGGCACTTCTGAGAATACACTTCTTTTAACTATGTCATGCGCTTCTAACTTTTTCAAAGTTACGGTTAACATTCTTGCCGAAATACCGTCTATACTCTTTTTAAGCTCAGAAAATCGTAAAACTTCGTGATAACCTAAATTGAAAATGCAAAATAATCCCCATTTATCAAAAGAAGCTGATAATAGTTTTTTGGTTGGGCAAAACCCTTGTTTTAAATATGGCTGAGTTGAAATATAAAATTTTTCTATTTTTTTCTTGAGCCTAACTTGCTGTAAATCAGTTTTAGTTACCATTTTGTTACTTAGTTATCTATTTGTAAGTTATTGTTTATCTGTGTATAAAGGTATACTTTTGGTTACTTAAAGTAACTAAAAAAACAAATATATGAAAGATTTTGATATAAAATTTAAATGGATTGGTGCTTCTACTTGGATATTAAGTATAGACAACCTAAAAATAGGTAGTGATCCTGTTCTTTGCCAAAAAGATACTTTACAACATTACAGGTTTTTTAAAACTAAAAGACGTACAGAACCAAACTATGAATCAAAAGATTTTGAAAATATAGATTTTTGGTTATTGACACACGAACATGAAGATCATATTGATGCTTATGGCGTAACAAAAATTGAGCCTGAGTCTAAAGTTTATGCCAATTCCAATCTAAAAAAATGGCTCAAATTAATTTATGCAACCAATGTAGATTATTTGAAATGGGGAGAGAAAAAAATATTCGAGAAAGAAAATTTAAAAATAACTATTGAAGCAATTCCATGTGTTCATGCTAGTAACTATATAGCAGCTAAACTCGCTGGTAGTGTAAATGGTTATTGGCTAACTGTAGAAAAAAATAAATCAAAAATTCAGATATATGTTACAGGTGATACAGTTAATCATCAAAAAGTAAAAACTTTTTTAAAAGGTAGAAATGCCGATATAATGATTCCAAATATTGGTGCTGGCGGGCTAGATAAATTTGGAGGACCATATACATTTACAGCAAACCAATTTATGGATTTTGAGAAAACAGTAAATCCAAAAATTATATTGCCAGTACATCATAAAACATTTTCACTTTACAAAGAGCCTATTGAAAAGCTCTATGCATATAATGATAATAGGGTATTGAAATTTGACGAAGGAGATACTTTGGAAGTCAAATAAATCTCATGTTAAACAATGTCACAAATGAAAAAAATATTAGAAATTAAAACAAAAGTCAGGTTTCAAGATTGTAACCCTTTTAATCATCTTAACAATTCAAAGTACATTGACTATTTTGTTAATGCAAGGGAAGATAAAATATTAAAGCATTACAATTTAGATGCATTCGGTCATGCTAATTCTTACAGAAAAAGTTGGGTGGTAACAGGTCATCAAATTGCTTATTTAAAACCAGCAATGCTTAATGAAGAAATTGTGATTATATCTCAATTACTTCATTTTTCAAGCAGTGATTTAAGAGTTGAAATGAGGATGTATGATAAAACTAAAACAGTCTTAAAATCTCTATTATGGAGCAAATTTACATATATAGATATCCAAAACAAGAGAAAGGCAGAACATAATGGCGAATTGATAAATTTATTCACAAAAATAGTTAATCCAATTGAAAATCAGACGTTTGAAGAAAGGTGTTACCAAATAATCAAAAACACAAAATTAGTATAACGCATATAACTCTTAAAATTAGTTTCACAATTTTTAAATAAAATTTATTAGTCATGATTAACAAACATAAGTCAATAGAATTATTTGGGAGACCTTTGTTTTCTTGGATTGACATTTACACTCCAATGTCTGGTAGTTTATCTATTCCATCTGAAGCATGCTTTAGTTATTTTATGCAAGAGAATGTTAAAGTTATATCAAAACAATATTGTGTATCAGTAAAATCTAAACATATTGTTCTATCAGTATCTGGTGATTTATTAAGTAACAAATTAGCGAATCAAAAAAAAGGTATTGTAAAATCAATTATAGTCCATCTTCACCCAGAAACTCTAAAAAAAGTTTATAAAGAAACAAAGCCTCCCTTTTGGAAAGAGTTATCACGACCAGTTTCCCAAAACATTATTCAATTGGCTGCCTCTAATTTAATTCAACACTATATTGAAGGCATAAAGCAGTTATTTGATAATAGACAAGTTTTAACAGAGGGTATCCTTATTTTAAAATTAAAGGAAATTATTCTTTTATTATTGCAAACAGACAACCTTCCTGAAGTTACTCAAATTATAAGAAGCCTTTTCTCAGAAAGAACATTTGACTTTAAAGAAACTGTGGAGGCACACCTATATGAACATACTTCAATACCTGATTTGGCCAGTTTAACAAATACAAGTATATCAACCTTTAAAAGAAAATTCACTAAAATTTATAAGGACACACCGCATCGATATATTCTTAATAGGAGAATTGAAAAAGTAGCTTCCATTTTGAGAGTATCTGATGATGCAATAGGTTCTATTGCCTATGACTGTGGTTTTAGCACTCCAACTCAATTATCAAGACTTTTTAAAATAAAATATAACAAAACTCCCTCGCAATATCGCTTGGAATGCTTATTAGAAACTTCAAATTAAAAATTTCAAGAAAACCTTAATGCAGTATCTATTTAACACATGTAATGAAAGACAAAGTAAATTTATCGAAAATGAGTTACCCGAAGGCTAATAACATTTTAGTTTTATCGGCAAAATCTTGGTTCATCTCTGCAGTTTTAGGACAATTTATCTTTGCCTATTACATTGCTGCTTTTTATGGAGGTCATGCTTTGAATACAGATTTTAAAGCTTGGAACAGAGCACTGACTCATGGTTTTGTTGTTGGTGAAGACATTGGTAATTTTTTTCTAATACTCCATATTCTTTTTGCCTTTATTATAACAGTAGCTGGTCCTTTGCAGTTTATGTCATCAATTAGAGGGCGCTTTCCCTCTTTTCACAGAATAAACGGTCGTATTTATCTTTTTACGACTTTAATTATGGGTGCAACCGGGCTTTATTTAAGCATGTCAGGAAGGAAACTTGCTGGAGACCCTTCTCAACAGCTCCCTTTTTTATTAAGTGGATTTCTTATTTTAATTTTTGGTTTCTTTACGTTATATACTGCTTTAAAGCGTAATTTCAAAGCTCACCGGCGCTGGGCTCTTAGACTTTTTCTAATCGTGAACGGTGTTTGGTTTTTTCGAATTGGCCTAAATTTATGGTTAATGTTAATGGGGGGTCCTGTTGGTTTTGATATGGAAACATTTCAAGGTCCTTTCCTGACGATTCTTGGCTATGCTTCTTTTTTAGGGATATTTCCTCTTAGTATACTTGAGTTATATTTCCTAGCTCAAAATAGCTCCAAAGTTTATGGAAAAATTGTTATGGCAAGCCTTTTAGTTTTATTGACACTTGCAACACTGATTGGAATTTATGCAACTCTATTTGGAATGTGGCTACCAACCTTGTCTATTCCTAATTAATTTCACATTTCATTTAAAGATAAAATAATTTGTATTAGATCAACATTCTCAATTAGGTAAAAAAATCAGAATAGTCTTTTCGAAAATTAATATGTAATACCAAACTCACCACTACTACCTACCGTCAGGGTTTATAAATTAAGTATCATTATCCATGTTATTGAGTTGAATAAGACCTATAACAATTAATCAAATCCACCTGAAACTACAATTTGTTGTCCCGTAATCCATGATGATTCCTCAGAAGCTAAAAACACAGCCAATGATGCAATGTCCTTTGGTTGGCCTATTCTCCCAAAAGAGGTATTAGATATAATGTAATCTTCCATTTCTGTACCAATAATTTGATTACCTTCTGTTTGTGTAGGACCAGGTAGAATTGAGTTAATCCTTATGTTCCTTGAACCAAGCTCTTTTGCTAGTGTTTTTGTTATTGAATCTACTGCACTTTTAGTAGCAGAATATACAATTGACATTGGAGTGGCTTTTACACTTGCCACAGAACTAATATTTATAATATTACCGCCTACCCTACTATCAAAATATTTCAGAGCTTCCTGAATTGTCAAAATTACACTCAAGACATTGTGATCAAATTGGCGATGATATTCTTCTTCGGTTACCGACTCGACAGGCTCAAAACTGTATACACCAGCATTATTTATAAGTAAATCTATCTTTCCATATGATTCGATGGATTTATTAAAGAGATTTTTGATGTCTGAAAGCTTAGTAATATTTGCCTTTACAGCAATTGCATTTCCTCCATTTTCGGTTATATACTTTACAGTTTTATTTGCCCCAATGTCATCGAAAAAATAATTAACTATAACTTTAGCGCCTTCTGCAGCTATTGATTTGGCTATTTCAGCACCTATACCTTTTGAAGCACCAGTAACTAAAGCTACTTTATTGTTTAATTTATTCATTTTTTTGGGGATTTTAAGTTATTAAGAATAACATATTCGAAAAAGAAACCAACTTATCAATTAATAAAAAAAATAATTCTCTACTATCAATCAAAATTACTAAGTTGAATAAGTTGCTTGTTCTTTTATTTTTAAAACCTATTACATTTTGTAAAACTAGGTTTAAACACTAACCTTTATATGCTAAAGAAGTTCAAAAATTATTTTATAAAGTTCAGTCTCTCTTATTAGATAATAATTTTATTATTTCTTGAGCAACGCTATATGAAGACGCGGGGTTCTGTCCTGTAATAAGGTTTTTTTCGACTACAACATAAGGGGTGAAATCATCTCCTTTACTGTAGATACTCTCCAATTCTTTCAACTTAGATTCTAAAGAAAAGGGAACCACATTTTCTGCTCTAACAGCAACTTCTTCAGAATCTGCAAAAGAGGTAAGTTTCTTTCCTTTTACAAAAGCATTACCCTCTAAATCTATAGCATCAATAAGAACTGCAACGCCATGACACATGGCCGCAATTGGCTTGTCTAGAACAATCACTTCTTGTAAAAATCGGTTTAATATTTGATTGTTTACAAAATCCCACATAGGACCATGCCCACCAGGAAAATAAACCAAATCATAATCGGACCCAATTAAATCACTCAGCTTTAAGCTATTTTCCATAAGGCTAATTGCTGTTGAATCATTTTTAAATTTAATAGTGTCTTCTGTTTCCCAATCCTTTAATTCACTTGTTGGGTCAATGGGAATAACGCCACCCTTAATAGAGGCAATTTCTACATGAATATTCTCATTCATTAATTCAAAATAAGGAGTAGCTACTTCTTCTAACCAAACTCCAGTTTGCAATCCTGACTCCCCTAATTTATTGTGTGACGTAGTAATAAATATGACTTTCTTCATTTCTTAATTATACTTTGTATTAATTAATTTCATCATTTCGATAGCAACTCCGGATGCTGATGCTGGATTTTGTCCCGTAATTAAATTATCATCAACTACTACATAAGGTTCAAATGGAGTCGTACTTGAGAATAATGCCCCTTGATTCTTCAATTCTGCATCCAACATGAAAGGAATGACATCCACTAAAGTGTGGCCATCTTTGTCTTCCTCTGCCTTTGTAAATGAGTTAACTTTTTTACCACTTAATAAGTTACTGCCATCAGACAAATTAACATTTAAAAAAGCAACTGGTCCGTGGCATACTGCACCGACAACTCTACCACTTTCATAAACATCTCTTATTACTTTTTTTACTAAAGAATTATTAACCATATCTACCATTGGACCTAGTCCACCTGGAAAGAAAATGGCATCGTAAGCTTCAATAGTAATATCACTAAGTTTATGACTAAAATTAAGTCGCTTAAAACCGTTGCTATTTCTAAACTCCTTGCTGTTCTCATTTCCAGAATCATAACCAGTCTCTGGAGGAATCCCTCCTAATATACTTGCGAAGTCAACGGTATAGCCTTTGTTAATAAACTCAAAATATGGATCTGCCACTTCAGAAAATTCATATCCTGTACTTCGGTTACTGTTGCCAATCACATTGGTACTTGTAATAATAAAAAGTATGTGTTTCATAATTATTATATTCTTTTTTAAAACACAAAACATGAAATTTAACCAGAAAATCAATTTTCATGTTTTGTATTTACAATTAATTTTTATATCTCAAATTTGATTTAACTTATAGCGATTTTATTGAGTGCTTTTCCTAAGTTTTCAGGACCAGTAACCAGAGGGACATGACCATCTTCTAGAGTAACAACTTCACTAATACCTGTTTCATTTTGAACAAGTCTTTGAGCCGTTAATGAAATAACTCTATCTTTAGTCGTCTCAACATAAGATTTAGGAACTCCTTCGAAGTTGTCACCAGTATTGATGACTTCAAAGAATGGTTTGGTAGCTTGCCTCACAAACTTTGGCAATGCATAATCTACCTGCTCATCAGTCGCTCCAGTCATTATGACGTCTTTAATAGCTTGTCTACCCAAGGTAGCATAACTCTCATCTTCAGACATTATCATACTAGCCAATAACTCACTTCCTTGGTCCTCCTTAAAAATTTGGACCGCAGGTTTTCCATCGTAAGGCACGGCTGATGCAACAAAAACAAGTTTTTCTATATACTCTGGTGAATCTTCTGCAGTTTGAGAAATTATATATCCTGCAAAACTGTGCCCCACTACTATAACTGGCTCGGCAATTTTATCAAGTTCCTCTCTAACCGAATCCGCATATAGCTGAAGTGAAATCTCTGAAATTGGTGTTTTATCTTCGCCGTGTCCAGGTAAATCAAAGGTAATTACCTTATGCCCTTCAGCTTCTAAAAAAGGGACTGTTTCTCCCCATGACCATGCACCTTCCCAAGCACCATGAACTAATAATATAGTTTTATTTGAATGTTTCATTTTATTTATTTTTATAGTGATTTGATTTATTTCAAAAGTCAGAAACATTTGAAATGTAAACGTTGTCATATAACAACCTTTTTAATAGACAGAAACAAGCTCAAACATATTTATATATTCGCACTTGCTAAGTTTTAATTACCCTTTTGAGATTGCATCTAGTAACTCGTCGTTGCTCATTGCAATTCCGTCTAAATTCCATCCACCATCTACAGCGTGCAATACATTTACGTAAATGTTATCTTTAGGTTGTTTACCTCCAGACAGTTTATAAATTATCTCGGTTACTTCAGCAAAATGTTGTTTGATAACCGTTTTGTCAGACAATGCAAATGATGGTACCTTCCACTCTGCCCAGGCTCCTGAGAAGTCTTCTCCTCCTGAAAACGAATGACCTTTTTGAACGATATGTACATTTGCAGTTACGTTTGGCGTCATAACTGAATTCCCAGTTAAACCATGCGTTTTTAATAGTGATGCTGTAATTTGTTGAACGGCATCTTTTTCCTTTCCGATAGGCAAAACACCCTCAGTTAATGTTAATGTTAATGGCATAATATATGTGTTTTAAGTTGTGAACATCATTGTTCAATACAACACCACAAATATTAGATATGAAGACGATTTAAAAGTTGTCCTATGACAACGCTTTAGATAATTTTGAAGACGTTTTTTTACTAATAAGTAAACCAAATCCAATACATAAACCTCCTATTAAGTGAAATTGATGTAAATTCTCTCCAAACACAACAGCAAATAAAGCTGTAGATAAAGGAATAATATTTGTAAAAACACCTGCTTTATCTGCACCTTTAATCTGAACTCCTTTTTGCCATAAAAAATAGGCTAAAGCTGTCCCTAAAATTCCTATTCCAATTGCGGCCAACCAAAAATTAGAAGTATATACCGTTACCTTAGGAACACCATTTATTGGCAATAAAAAGATAAAACCTATGAGGCAGCATAAACTAGTTAAAAACGTAAAATTTAAATTTGAAATAGTTGAATTATATTTTCTCACCCAAACATGATGCAATGCAAAAAAGACATTTGCTATAAGAATTAGAATGTCTCCTGAATTAAATTGGATGTCAATAAGATTGATAATATTGCCCTTTAAGATCAAATAAGTAACTCCAAAAAGTGCTATGATTATACCAATTATTTGAATCTTTTCTATTGACGTTTTTAAGATCAGTTTTGAAAATACAATTGTTAGTGCAGGGTTAAGACTAACAATAAGTGCTGCGTTTAATGCGGACGTATGTAGCAATCCTAAAAAGAAAAAGAAATTAAACCCGAAAAGACCAATAAAACCAGTTAGTAAAATACCTTTTAAATTAAGTCTAATGATTTTAAATTTCGGTAAGTTCTTAAAACCAAAAACAATTAACGTTAAAACTCCAAACAAGAATCTCCAAAAGCCAGCTTCTAAAAAATCAACTTCTTTTAATATTATTTTAGCTAAGTGAAAGTTCAATCCCAAAAATACGGCGGAAATTATCAAATAATTTGTGGCTTTCATATAAACTAGCCTACAACTTTGCTCTTAATTTACTAAGCGTAGAATTTGTCATGCCTAAATAGGAAGCAACAGCTTTACTTGAAATACGAGATAATAATTTAGGCTCATGTTCCATAACCCATCTCAATTTATCTATCCCTTCCATTCCCAAAAAGCTGTAAATGCGCATTTGAGAGTGAATGAAAGCAAATTCTAAAAATTTATGAAAAACAGCCGCAAACTCTGGAACTGTTTTAATCAAGTCATAAAAATCACTATGATGTATTACTAATAATTCGGAAGGTTCTAATGATACCAAACAGTCTCTAGATGGTTTTTGTAGTATGAAACTAGTGTTGGCCGAAATAATACTATCTTCTAAAGCAAAGAAGCCCGTAACCTCATTTCCTTTATCGTCGATTTCATAGAGTCTTAAACATCCTTTATTTATGAAATAAAAGTGCTTACATGTCTGATCAATATTGCATAGCATTTCCTTTCTAACCGTAGTTCTTGATTTGAATTTTGAAATGATTTTCTTCAAGTCTTTTTGATCAATCTCTCCGTGTTTTTCAATGTAATTTTCTAGTTGGGTAAACATATTTATTAGTTTATTGAGATAGTCACAAAGTTATTATTATCACGTTAGATGATCATTGTCTTATGACAATGGTTTTTATTTTTTAAATACTTAAGTTGTATATAGTTAATGATTATATCCTTTTCAGTTTGACATAAACCTCTCAAAATGAGATATACCTTAGTCGTAATTTATATAAAGTATTACAGCACATTTTCACTAAATCTATTCTCTTTTAACATTCCTCCAAAACCATTTTTATAAAGAAATGTAATTCTCGATTTGGGCCTAATTTTGCATTGTTTTTTTAACATTTCATGAATATCTAAATTAAAGCTCAGCCTCGGGTATTTTTCCAAAATTTGATTTACTGTTTTCTCAGATAATTCGTGCTTATAAAGACCTATAGTATCTGTTGCAGATGCTTTATTAAGTAAATAAGCTTCTCCAATTGGTTTTGGAATGTTTAGGTTCAAATGAAAGGCGATTGAATCTTGTACAATTGCAATTTTCTGTTCGTTCAACCCATTCTTACTTAGAAAAAATCCAGCTTCTTTCGCTCCTTCAATCGCAAAACAATCAATATCATCGTGCAGGCAGCAGTGGGAATCCTCTAATCCTAAATCGTGCAGAAGTGCTGAAAGAGCATACAATTCTCTATCGTATTTTATTTTTTCTGCATTTCCAAAAATATCTCCGAATGCAAAGGACCTCAAACAATGATTTTTTAAAGGTTCCTTATGAACATCGTTAATATATTCAAGCGTCTGCTGAACTAATGAACTGTCAGGTAATCTCAAATGGTCAACATCAAAGTCAATTTTTAAATCTGATTTCCTTCCCTTGATTTTCATTGCTATTGCTTTCAAGGATAAATTTAATTTATTGAGGGTATTCAAATTTCCTTTGGTTCTAATTCCCCAAGCGTAACTCCCCAGAATGTTATTATTTTCCATACTATTTTTTCAATTAGTTCTTTATTAAAATTTGCTGAACATTTTCTTATAGTAGATAGTCTTGTCTAATTGGTGAAAACACATCAACAACTTCTCCAGCCTCAATTATTTCTATTGAATGTTTAATATCTGCTGGAATAGAATAGGTATCTCCTTCCTTTAAGTCATATTCTTTTCCACCAAATTTCAATTTATATTTTCCTGAAATGACATAACCGCTTTGTTCGTTAGGATGTTTGTGAAAAGGAACAAAATCAGTCAATTTATATAACATTTTAGTAACCATAGTGTCCTTTCCTATAGAGAGCACTACAAAGTCAACCCCTGAAAATCGTCTTCTTGTTGCATTTTCTTTTTTTACTATATTTTTCATTCGTAAAACTTATTTTTTTAAAGTTTACTTTTTACCAAGTCTTTTATTTTACAATCCGCTCCATTGTGATTTTTCTACCATTATAATCGTTATGCGTTGTTGAGCATAGTTTTTTCCTTTAGCGTGCTCCAGTTATTTCAATTTCTAATTTCATTTCTGGCATTACTAATTGATTAATTCCAATCATAATTTGTTGTTTTATTATATGATTTTGTAATAGAATTATGCACAAAGTCTCGACTATGGTTAGTGCGGGACTAAATTAAATCTATTCCTTATTTTGACCACCTTCTTCCTTCAAAAGCAGGGTCAACTTCTGGGTGTGTTAAATGGTTTGAATAGTTACTCATCGTCTTAACACCAATCGCCGCTATTATATCTAAAACATGAGATTCATCATATCCCGCTGATAAAAAATCATCTATTTCTTTTTGGGTAGCATGACCTCGGTTTTCTGTAAGCAATCGACTTAGTATTGAAAGTTCATTAAGTCTATAAACAGGGATCGTTCCTCCAATTCGAATTAAATGTGTAATCTCTTTTGGAACTTTAGACATAGCATCTGCAACAAAACTGTGGGCTGCCATACAATACTCACAATTATTTTGATAGGCAATTGATAGAAATACAACTTCTTGCTCAATAGGAGAAAATCCTGAGTTGGATCTAAAGCTATCATAAGCATAATTATATATATATATCTAATAAAGCAGGGCTGTGTGCCATGTTATTATACATATTAGGAACAAAACCAAGTGATTTTTTGGCCTTATCTAATATTTTCTTAGCAACCACAGAATCTACTGCATTCCCTAATTTTAATTTACTCATTCTGTTCGTTTTTTGTTAATTTCTAATATCTAGATCTTTTTAAGATTTATATATTTAATAAAGTCCAATTAATTTATGATAAAAACCAACTAACATTTATTATGAGTCAGTTAAAGTTTTAAACACATTTTCTTCCGAAAAAAGGCAAAAGCAATCAAGTGAATTTTTCTTGGTACTTCTTTGGTGTTATATTAAAATGAGATTTAAACACTCTAATGAAATGAGACAGGTTTTCATACCCTACTTCCAATGCAATTTCACCCACATTATGATCAGAAGTTTGAAGCAAAAATTCTGCTTTTTCTAAACGTTTTCCTTTTAACCATTTTGCGGGAGTCAAATCAAAAGTTTTTTCAAAATTTCTTTTAAAAGAAGAGAGACTCATTCCGTTTAAATAAGCAAAATCTTCTATTCTTAAGTTTCTTGTATAATTTTGAAACATAAATTCACGCAGATTATAGCTGTTCTTTTTATTTAAATTTACTAGAAATTTTTTGAAGAAGTGCTGTCTATCATTCAGTATAAAATTCAATAATAACTCCTCAAACTTCACTTTAAACAGCGGTTCATTTAAGACATTCCTATTTTCAAAATAAGGTAATAAAGAATTTATATATGCGCTTAAATTTGGAGTGTTTTCAAATTTAAAATAATTGGGTAAATCTTCATTAGAACTTGGATGTAGGAAATATTTACCATTCTTGTTGAAAAAATTAAGAAGTAGATTATCATCTACAAAAAATAAAATACTTTTATAATTATTACTTTCCAGAACTTTCTCGGTCGTTAAAAACAATCCTTTTTTCAGAAAAATAGCTTCATTTCTATATAGTATCGTATCATCCGAAAGAGAGTGAAAGTATTTTTTTCCTTCAATTCCAAAAGCTATCAAATGCTGTGTTAGGTTAATTCTTGATCTTTCGGTTTCGTTTTGTCTATTAAGTAAAACAACAGTATTACCGCCCATTTTATGTACAACATCTTTATTAAGATTCGATTCAGAAAAATATTTTGGAATTGTTATCATCACTTTTATTTTGTTATCCTCGAAAAACCTGCTTTATAAAAATCGAGCAGTACAATTTTTAAAATTTTATATTCGCCTTTACGCCAACAATTAAAAGCCAAAGACACATACCAATTTCTCCTATTGCAGCCGGAATGATAAGTATTCTTGTATTGAAGTACTCATAATAGTTTGAGAACATAACACCTCCAACAACATCAATCATATATGTAATACAACCCAGCATTAAGGCAACACCCAAAAATTTTGGAAGAAAGCCAGACTTAAATACTAAATAACCAAAAGGAAATAACCAAAGTCCCCAAAACGTTTGACATAGAAAAAAACCATTTGTTAGTCTTTCAAAAAATGTTATCGCCTTTAAATTTGCACCTGTCTGTCCGGTAATATCCAAAGAACTATAATCGGTTACTATCCCAATCAATTCTATCTGATCAATTAAAAGTGTAAAGGAAATAGGTACACTGATTAATGCAAATAGAACCATTACAATAGCATATTGCTTATTGATGTGGTTTAATAACCTATAGAGTGTTAAGGGCAACATAATAAAACTTATATGGACAAAAATACCCGCTATAACCCCAAATCTATACAACATTTCATTATTTAACAAGTTGCTCATAGTTGCCTCTGCATCTCCCCAAACTACAATTTGAGATGGTAAGTATTCCATATAAAAAACACTTAAAATCACATTAATTAAATAATAAAAGCCTGCTAGCCTCGCTAATTTTTTTTGTTTCATATCACTATTTTTATTCATATTACTATTTTCAATTTTAAACATATTTTTAAGAATTAACATTAGGCAAGTCACCATCAATTTGCACCTAAGAATTCTAAATTTGCAATAATTCAATTACACCTAAACCTATATTAATTTTACTCAGCTAAGAGCAGAAATATTATATTAGCGCACTGAAATAGTGTGTTTTAACACACAATAAAACTACTGTTCAAAAGTAAAAAAGTCAGATTTATTAGTTTATAGATATTAGTTCAAATAATGTTCTATTTAGTTCATTTTTTTCAACCTTAACCTTTTACCTCACGCCATCAGAAAGAAGTTATATTAGATGAAATAGTGATTTATATATACGTTAATCAATTAGTTGTCAGTCCGCCATCAATACTCATTATCGAACCAGTTACCCATTTAGCTTGATTAGAAGCCAAAAACACGGCTATTCCACCTAAATCATCCGGCTCTCCTACATGTCCAATAGGATAGATTGTTTTTACTGATTCCTCAAATTTTATCCTTTCCTCTTTTTTCATTTTTCTCATGGCTGCATTAAAAAGAGGCGTTTTTACGCTTCCCGGAGCAATTGCATTAACTCGTACTCCTTTTGGACCTAATTCACAGGCTAAAGACTTAGTAAATGCATCTATGGCGCCTTTAGTCAATGAATAAGCTGTACTGTATCTTCCTGGTATCATTCTATGAGAAAAGTAGGATGATATATTAATAATATTTCCTTTTGTATTAACTAGAGACGGAAGTAACTGTTGAGTTAATACATAGGGAGATTGTACATTCAATTCAATAATTTTAGCTAAATCCTGTGGCTTAATATTTTCTACTTTATCAAATAAAGTCATGGCTGCATTGTTCACCAAAACATCTACTTCCTCAAAAATTAAATGTATTTCCTTAACTAGATTTGGTATTTCTGAAAGGTTTGATAAGTCATAACAAATAGGATAGATATTTTGACCACTAACAGACAATTTTTCCTTGGCATTTTGAAGCTTATCTTTATTTCTTGAAATGATAATAACATCTGCACCATTCTTTACAAATGCCATTGCTATAGCAAATCCGATTCCTTCACTTCCTCCAGTTATTACCGCTTTAATTCCTTTTAATAATTCCATGACATCAATTAAAAAATGTGTAGCAATCCTTTTCAAAAAGATGACTACACATTAACATATTATTTCTTATTTATTCCTTTCCTATAAAAACTTCTAATTCAGTAAAAGCCTTAGCTCTCAATGGAAGTAATTCTTTATATGCTTCTGATTCAAAAACATCCAAAATAGCTTTCTTGCTTGGAAATTCCATAATCGCAACTACTTGAAGTTTTTTATCACCAACAATATTTTGCGCTACCTTATATTTTGAAATAGGTTTTGCTCCAACATTTTTAAATAAGGGTCCAGAACGCTCAGAGTATAAAGCAAATGCTTCTTTTTCATTTGGGTCTAACACCGCATTAACAATCATTATTGATTTTTCTAACATAATATTCTTGTTTTGAGTTACTTTTTTTTTTGGAATTCAACTTTTGTAATTTCAAATTCTTGAGCTACTGGTTTTACACCTCCAAAAAGCATTGGAAGTTTAGCATACACTACAAATACATCATTATCTGCTTTAGTTAAAGTTGTGGGAAACGTGTCACCTGTTTCAAAAACTCCAATAGTATTAGCAGATTGCCAATTATTAGTGCTCTTTACTTTATAAACCGCACTTGGGTATTTTGCTCCAGTAAGATTGTTACACGCCACTGCAATAGTATTATCATCTAAAAGTAATACGCCATCAATGGTAGGAAATGGTTTGTTACCCAGATTAATTTCTGTAAAATTAGAAGGCTTTTTTAATGGAATTTTAAATAATCTTCCGCCATTGTATAATGCAACGATTAAAAACCCGTCAGGATGATAAGCTAACCCATTAAGTCCAAACGTTCCAGCGGGAGAAGCCAACCTTTTATCATTTATTAATATAGTAGCTTTACCTCTTTTAGTAACTTTATAGATAATTGAAGAGAAACTATCCGTAATGTAAAAATTGCCCTTGTTATCAACTACCACATCATTTGCCATATGACCACCTAGTGGTGCAATAGCCGCTAAGTCAATATATTTTTCTCGTTTTCCCGTTTTAAGATTATAAAAAACGATTGCTGCTAGTTTTCCTTTTGTAGCTTCAGTACTTTTTATACTAGCACCTGGATCACTATTACAGACAATTAAACGATTTCTTTTGACATCAATTTCAAGCCCAATGGTTGAAACTAAATCTTCATCATCTGCAAAAACAGTTACTTTACCTTTTTTGGATACCTTAACAATTTTACCTTGACTAACAGATGTTGTGAAGAAACTTTCTGTTGTAGCATCATAAACGAGACCTTCAGGGTATAAACCAGGACTTTTAACTAATACTTCTTTTGGTAATTGAGCAAAGACATTCGTTGACAATAAACCAATAATTGAATAAAGAAGAACCATTCTTCCCGCATTTTTCACGATTTTCATAACATTAAAATTTGTATTATCTATATAATTTGTATGGCACAAAAATACCCGCAAACACACAACGCTGCTATTTCATTAAGTTCAAAAAACATTCTGAAAAGTCTAATTGGAAGATATTGAGATTTAATTTCTCATTGTTAGGATAATAGTTGGAAATTAAGTGTTTAATGGAAGGTTGTATAAAAAGAATACACTACATGTTGCAATGATAAAACGGAGCTCTAAACTATATTTTTGCAGCTTTTTAGTCGAATTGCTTCGGTAATAAAGTTGTCAATACTAAAACCTGTAATAAAGAAACTATTACAGGTTTGCGAATACTATAACTATAATACAAGTTATCCAGAACTGATTATATTATTATAATTGCTTAATATTATCAAGAAATATTTTTAGACTTCCCCAGTATTCTTCTGCTCCCAATTGATTTTGCCATAAAGAACGAGAACCGTGAAAACCTAATGCCTTAGGAACAAAGTGAACTTGATTACTCTCTTGCTCAATTGTTTTCATAATATCAATCAATACTTTACTTTCACTTTTAGATGAAGTTATGAAATACGGTTTTACGATTTTCGAAATAACTTCACTAATCATTGGTCTTTCGTCTTTAAAAAAATCACTCGGACTAAAAGCTATTACTGCATTTACATTTGGATTATTTGCTAAAAATAAAGCGAGAATTGATGAGTAAGAACTTCCCCATAAAGTGACTTTTTTGTTATATAGTTTGTTGAGGTAATTTATAGCAGCTTCTATATCTTGTTCAGCTTCTAAAAAATCAGTGTCAAAATTCTTTTTGACTGCAAGATTATGAGTTTCATTATTATGATTTGCAAAAAAACCGCCAGATCTTTGATCAATTGCCAAACAATTAAAACCTAACTTATTCAACTTTGGTGCTATATCTGCATACTCAAATTTATTAAACGAGCCTTGATGGCAAAGTAATATTACAAGAAGTTCAGGATCAACCTCAAATAAGTTACCATAAATCGTTAAACCATCTTTAGCTATAATTGTTACAGGTTTAAAAGGAAATTTTTCGGCTAGAACTCCTAGGCTTGGTTTTGGCACACTGCGCCCATTCTCCATTTCTCTCTCAAGGACTTTTTCAATTAATTCGATTCTAGTGATTTTTCCTGCTGTATCAAAATAAAGTTTTGATTCTGTTCCTCTAGAACCTTCAAAATAGTATTTTACTAGCGCATATTTTTCCTTCATTTTAATAGTTTGAAGTGAATTGAGTTTAGGGAAGTTTTCAAAAACTTTAGATAGTAAAAATTGTGTCTTATTAGCTGGTAAAGGCGGAAATTTTAAGTCATCACTTAAAAACTTAAGCAAACCACCGACTTTCTTTGCATGAAATGCTTGCTCAATTGCCGTAATTTGATCGCTATAATCAAACTCTTGGGCAATAGATTTATTAAATGAAAATAATAAAAATGTAACATATAAAATGAATGAATAGTTTTTCATTAGAATAGTTTTTGATAATTAATTGCTTTTATATGAAATACAGAATGATTGCTCCATGTTTGTAACAACCAATTAATTTAGTCCGTTAACATGAAGATGTCTTCAACAGGAACTTTAAAATGACGTGCAATTCTCAAAGCAATAACAGTAGAAGGAATAAATTTCCCAACTTCTATTGTACTAATCGTTTTTCTTGATACACCTATTAACTCAGCTAAATCACTTTGACTTAACCTATGCTCTGCTCTCAGCACACGGATGCGGTTCTCTAATAATGGATTCATAACTTAAAAGTTTTATATATTAGATTCCTTTTCCCACAATCGGAAATAATAAAAGAAGCTTACACTAAATACAGCAAGCATACAGAACAATGTTAAATCGATATAAAATCGTACTGGAAAGAGATTGTCGTTACCATCTTTTATATTCGTAACAAACAGAAGCAATAAAAAAGTTAAAACCCATGAAGTTCTACATGCTTGATCAAATTTCTCATTAACGAAACTTCCCATAGAAAGTAGTTGATATTGTTTCCCTTTTGGAACATACTTAATCCTCCAAAAAATTAAAACTACCAAAACTATTAAAAACAATACGAATACAACATTCCCAATTATTGGTAAATAACTTCTAAACTCCTCACTTAATAAATGATAGCTTGATTTGACTAAAAAAACTAATGACAATAGAAACATAGATACAAAAAGAAGAATTCTATGGTTATCTATTTGGTTAGCTCCTGATACTTTTTTCATATTTATCTAAATTTAATTGAAACTTTTGTTTATCAAAAAGAAACCTTAAGCTATCTTTTTGATACCTTTAGGTTACAAATATATCAAAAAAAAATGATTTCCAGTATTATTTAAAAAAATAAGAGCGAACAAAAGATAAATTTGCTCGCTCTTATGATTTCATACTTTTGTTTTATTCAGAAACCCAAATTGGAGTATAGGTTGATCTATATTCTTCCCACATACTTTTCGTAAAAGGAGTTGTTCTCTGTGAAGTGTAAGTTCCATTGGTTAGTTCCCACCAACGATCCATATAATCAAATAAAGGTTGATGATTCCAAGTAGGAGTTTGCTCCATTATATGTGCTGCTAATACAAAACCACTGTTTGCGACTCCATTAATATGTCTATAGGTTGCATCCCAATTAAGCGCATCGCGTGTAGGCTGTGTAGCATGTCTAATTCCCCATTCAGGCAAATCTAAGTTTAACTGTGAATATGGCTGAGGGTTATTAATTCGTGAATCAGGGTTCCATGAATTGCTATTGGTAATATCTATTTCTGCTTGCGATATATAAAAGGTTTGTGCATCTTCTTGAAATACTGTTGACCAATTTCCAACATTTTTCATGTGGTCATCTTCAAGTATTATTCCAGCAAAAAGGATAGGCCATTTTCTTCCCATATGAAATCCTCCATTCGGTGGCCAACTTCCTCCATTGTCTGCAATTCCTGCAAAATCAATACCCAATTGTATGAATTCATATAATAATACATCTTTAGACGGACTTCCTGGTAAAGATGAAAAGTCAAGGTTTAAAATTAAGGCAGCATCACCTATTTCCTTTGCAAGATCTCGTCCATAATGCCTCATGTTTTCACTAGGATGTAAGTAAGCTCCAAATGATTGATAAACATGATCTAACCACACTCGTTGAAATTGCCTTTCAATTTGTACTACATCAGGAATACTTGTAATATTTGAAGGACTTAAGTTCTTCAACAAAGACATTTTGATCTTATTCTTATTATACTTAATTGATTTATCAGAACCACAATATGGAGGTCTAAAACTTCCTTCAGGAGGAGCTTCACTCAAGCACGTTAGTATAGCTGCAGTTCTTAAAACAGGTCTTGGTGTATTGGTACCTCTATTAAATCTTGGAGTACCAGTTTCTTTATCTGTTTCAGAATTATAAAGCCAACTCACTGAAGTAACCAAAGATTCATTTACTCCTAAAAGCAAGACATTATCTCTGGAAATAATTTGATCATTTGGGTAATTCACATTTAGAACTGAATTATATGAATTTAATGTTCCATCATATCCTTGATTGCTATTTGTACCAGGGTTAATCATAGATCCATCTTGCTTTTTAGATGGAGTAAACCCTTCGTTATGATAGGTATTACTGATGTTTATAATTTTAACTGGACCTACAACCCAATAGTCTCCATTAGCGAATTGTCCATATTGTTGTTCACTAGCAAAACTCCAAGTAATACCATGCTGCTCAATTGAGTAACCGTATACTTCTGTAGGTAGTACTTTAGCTAACCTGGTTTGATTTTCAGGTATAAAGTTTTCCTTCTCACAAGAGGTAAGCGCAATACCTATAATGAAAATGACAAATAGATTTATTTTTTCCATAAGAAAAGTTTGATTTGAAATTAGTAATTACTTTGTGATTAACTCAATTTAGAGTAAATCTTACAGCAAAAGTATTTAAGAGTAAATCTTATGGATACTTAAAAAAGATCAAATATTGTGTATAAAGGTCCAATTCCACTTCTCATGTTCTCTTTCCATCGTTTTATCAAACTATTTTATAGTCTGGAGCAGATGTATATAAGATTCAATTTATCAATAATAACTTCGTATTGATATACAAACGATCAACTCCAAATCCTCTTCCAAAAAGTTCGAAATTTTCCTCTCCGACTCCACAAATTTCACAAAGCTTATGTAGTTTAAAATTCTAATACGTAGTGTTTTTAGCATTTCTTAACCATCTTGTTTTCATTATTAACATTAAAAGTCAACAAATTACACGTTTCTGACATGAATCCTGAGCTGCTTAGAGGCGGCTTACGTAGAAGCGATTGGACAGATTTATCAGAATGTTGTGTACAAGAATAATTCAAAACGAACTAAGGTTCAGCTAGGGTCGGAAGAAATTCTGACCTATTTTTTTAGTCAAAATTTAACTCAAGAAGCTACACGTATTAAATCATTCTTTAGCACATACAAATAGTAGCTCAGTAGTATTATTTGGTAGAATTTCGTTTCACTAAAACCGTCTCCAATTCAATGATTTTAGGGATCACCTCTTTTTTATTTTTCTTAGCTTTCATCTCCTTATACAATTGCTTAAAAGCCTTTTTTCCCATCTCAAACCCAGGTTGATTTATGGTGGTTAATGAGGGTGTAATTGCAGAAGACATAAACCAATTGCTAAAACCTACGATAGAAATATCTTCAGGAATTTTAACGCCTTGCCTATTAAACTCCGTAATAGCACCGATAGCTACCAAATCTGTATTTACAAAAATGCCATCAACATCCGTATGTTCGTCCATTATTTTCTTAGCAAACATTTCTCCAACTTCAAAAGTCATATCTTCAAATAGATACACCAAAGAAGGATCGTATACCATATTATTGTCTAACAATGCTTTTTTATACCCCAAAAATCGATCAATGGCGTTTTGAGGTAACAATGGACCTCTAAAATGTGCAATGCGCTTGCACCCTGTATCAATCAAATGCTGCGTTGCGGTATAAGCAGCTTTTCGATCGTCAATAATTACTTTAGAACATTTGACAATCTTCGCTATCTTATCAAACATCACCAAAGGTTTTCCTTGTTCTATCACTTCTACCAAATGCTTAAAATCGGCAGTTCCGTTGGCTAGTGAAATTAAAATGCCATCTACACGCTTACTCAATAACAAGTCTAGCTGTTTCTTTTCTAGCTCATACGATTCATTCGATTGTAGAATAATAACCAAATAGCCTTTTTTCTCTGCCTGACTGATGATTCCTTTAATCACACTCGAAAAAAAGTGATGTACGATTTCGGGAATAATCAATCCGATGGTTTTAGATTCTTCGGTTCGCAAGTTGACAGCAAAAGCATTTGGCTTATAATTTAAAGTCTTGGCGAGTTCTTTAACTAAGGCGCGCGTTTTTTTACTAACATCGGGATACCCTTTTAAAGCTTTTGAAACGGTAGTAATAGAAATACCTAAGGTTTCTGCAATATCTTTTAAAGTGACTGGTTTCATGGAAACTAAAGTAGTTTTTTTATTTAAAGAACCCACAAAATACAAAATCGAAAACGTTTTCGGTAAAATCGAAAACGTTTTCGTTGCGAAAAATGTAATATAGCATGTGAATAAATATAATTTAGTAGAAAATTAATCCAAAAACTATTAATAATACAATGAAAAACTATACTAACTTAAAGAAGCTTTGTTCAGTGTTGCTCTTTCTTGTGGCAACAATGTCCTTTGCTCAGACCAAAATTTCAGGTACTGTAAATGACCAAAAAGGAATTCCTATTCCGGGAGTAAATGTCGTTTTAGACGGAACTACAAAAGGAGCTGTCACGGATTTTGATGGGAAATTTTCTATCACTAATGTAGAAGACGGAACGTATACGCTAAAAGCATCTTCTATTGGATATACAACTTTTAATAAGGCAGTAACTGTAAGTGGTACAGATGTTACACTCACTATTACCTTAGCCGAAGACGCAGAATCTTTAGATCAAGTAATTATAACGGGAGTTGTAAATCCTAGATCAAAAATTGAATCGAGTATCTCTGTAACGAGCATGCGACCAGCAACCATTAAACAATCAGCACCAAGAACTACGGCGGAAATCTTTAGAACAATTCCAGGTATTCGTGCAGAATCATCTGGTGGAGAAGGAAACGCAAACATTGCAGTTCGTGGTGTACCAATTTCTTCTGGTGGATCTAAATATGTACAACTACAAGAAGATGGTCTGCCTGTATTATTATATGGTGATATCTCTTTTGGAACCGCAGATATTTTTACACGATTTGATTATAATGTAAAAAGAATAGAAGCAATCCGTGGAGGTTCAGCATCCACATTGACATCTAACGGACCTGGTGGAATTATCAATATCATTAGCAAAACAGGAAAAAATGAAGGTGGCGCTATCGGAACTACCTTTGGTTTAGATTATAACTCTTTCAGAACAGACTTTAGTTACGGTTCCCAAATAGGAGAAGGTTTATATTTCCACACAGGTGGATTTTACAGAGCTGGAGAAGGCGTTAGAGAAACTGGATTTACTGCTAATAATGGTGGACAGTTAAAACTAAGCCTAACAAAAGAATTTGAAAAAGGTTCCATACGTGTATATGCTAAATATCTAAATGATAGAGCAGCCGCGTATTTACCAATGCCAATACAAGTAACGGGAACAAACAGCAATCCAGATTGGGGCAATGCGCCAAACTTTGACGCAACAAGAGGTTCATTACACAGTGCAAACCTTACACAAACGGTGAGACTTGGTGCTGACGGACAAGTACAAAGAGGTGATGTTACCGAAGGAATGAATCCAATTTCTACCTCTATAGGTATGCAAGCAAATTTCGATTTAGGAAATAACTGGAAAGTAAGCAACAACGGACGTTTCTCTTCTAACAATGGTACATTTGTATCGCCATTTCCTTCACAAGTAGCTGATGCAAATACCATAGCAGATTCTTTCGGAACAGGTTCAACACTTGCTTTTACAGATGGTACTGCGGTTGGCGGAAACAGCTTAGTAGCAAGAATTCACATGTTTGATGTAGAATTGAACAACTTCAATAACTTCATGAACGATTTCAAACTCTCAAAATCATTTGACAACTTAGATGTTACGGTAGGATATTTCAAATCGTTTCAAAGTATCTCAATGTCATGGTTATGGAATTCATACTTACAAGAAGTAAATGACGACAATGCACGACTCATCAATGCATTTGATGCAACTGGTGGCGCACTCAGTGAAAATGGTTTATATGCGTATGGAACTCCTTTCTGGGGAAATCTACACAGAAACTATGATACAGACTACAACGTTTCTGCACCTTATGTAAACTTTACATTAGAAGCAACAGAAAACTTTACGATTGACGCAAGTTTACGTTATGACAAAGGACGTGTTTCAGGTTCGTTTACAGGCGGAACGCAAAGAGAGTTTGATGTAAACAATGACGGAGTGATTTCTGTTCCAGAACAAAACGTATTTGCAATAGACACTGCAAACCCTACAGCAGTAGATTACGATTATGACTATGTATCATACTCTTTAGGGTTAAACTACAAACTAAATGACACACAAGCTGTATTTGGTAGATACAGTAAAGGTGCTTCTGCAAAAGCAGACAGAATCTTATTCTCAGGATTAGATTACTTAGATGGCGATCGTATCAATGCCTTAGATTTTATCACACAAGCTGAATTTGGATACAAAAGAGGTTTTGAAAACGGAGCTATTTATGCAACAGCATTCTACGCAAAAACAGAAGAAGAAGGCGGATTTGAAGCATCGACAAACAGCATCATTGAAAACGATTACAAGTCGTTTGGTGTGGAAGTAGAAGGTTTCTACAAATTCAACGATTTCAGTGTACGTGGAGCAGTTACTTGGACAGATGCAGAAGTAGATTCTGGAGACAATGCAGGAAACACACCAAGAAGACAACCTGATTTTATCTATAACATCATTCCAACATATAACTTTGGAAAAGAAAAGCAAAACTCAGTTGGTTTAAGTTTCATTGGGCAAACAAAAGCGTATGCACAAGATTCTAACGAACTCATCATGCCAGGGTTTGTAATGGTAAATAGTTTCATTAACATTGGAATTACAAAATCATTAAACGCAAACATCGCGGCAAACAATTTATTTGATTCTTTAGGGATTACTGAATCAGAAGAAGGAAGCATTGTAGAAGGACAAACGAATATCGTAAGAGCAAGACCTTTACCTGGAAGATCTATATCTCTTACACTACAATACATGTTTTAATTATTTGAATCCATAAGTTTTTTAATTAGTGAAAAAGAGTTAATGTTAATTAATGTTAGCTCTTTTTTTTACTTAAAATAGTATCTTGAATCTCCGAGATATTTCCTGAAAAGGAATATTAAAAAAATAGCACAATGTTTAAAAAAGTTAAATTAAGTTTCTGGCAAATATTAAACATGAATGTTGGATTCTTCGGAATTCAATACAGTTTTGGTCTACAACAAAGTGCAGTAACACCCATTTATGATTTCTTAGGTGCAAGCCCAGATCAAATTCCAATATTACATCTTGCTGGTCCAGTAACAGGTTTGTTAGTACAACCTATTATTGGAGCAATAAGCGATAAAACATGGAGTCCCCGATTTGGAAGACGCAAACCTTTTTTCTTAATAGGTGCTATCTTATGTAGTTTAACCTTATTAGTATTTCCATACAGTAGTTCGTTATGGATGGCAGCTGGTTTACTATGGATTTTAGATGTGGGAAATAACACAGCAATGGAGCCTTACAGAGCATTGATTGCAGACAAATTAGATGACGAACAACAACCGCTTGGCTTTCAAATGCAAAGTTTCTTTACAGGTTTGGGGCAAGTATTAGCGAATTTATCACTATTCATTTTCCCTTTAATTTTTATAGGAACCACAGGTTCATTACCAACGTGGGTATACGCTTCTTTTTTCTTAGGTGCTTTTTGTTCCATAGCGTCTATATTATGGAGTGTTAGTAAAACCAAAGAAATTCCGCCTACCGACGAAGAATTAGCAAAACTAAGAAGCGAAAAAAGAAGTGTTTTAGGACCTTTAATAGAGATTTTTTCGGCAGTGAAAGACATGCCAAAAGTAATGTGGCAATTAGCATTAGTCTATCTATTTCAATGGTATGCGCTATTTTGCTATTGGCAAAACTCCTCCAAAAGTGTCGCACTTTCTGTTTGGAATGCAACACCTGACGATACAGAAGCATACAGTGAAGCTGTAAGTTGGACAGGTTTGGTAAACGGCTGGTACAATGTGGTTACGTTTTTAGTAGCGTTTGCCTTAGTCGGATTTGCCAAAAAATACAGTCCCAAAAAAGTACACGCGTTTTGTTTACTACTAGCAGCACTTGGCTTTTTAGCGTTTCCGCACATAGAAGATAAAAACCTATTACTCTTTGCCATTACTGGTTTTGGAATTGGTTGGGCAAGTATGATGGGAATTCCGTATCTGATGGTTGTTTCTGAAATTCCAAAAGAACGCTATGGTGTATATATGGGAATCATTAACATGATGATTGTCATCCCGATGATTCTTCAAACAGTATCATTTGGATATATCTTAAAAACCTTTTTAGGGAACGATCCGCGAAATGCAATCACGTTTGCAGGCGTATTATTACTCATAAGTTTAGTCTGTACACTAATGATTCAAACGAAAAAGAAAGTAGCGACTGCATGACGAATGAATCCTACATAAAAGCCATTGCATTATTGCGCAAAGCGAGTTCAGAAAAGGGTTTTTTAGCGAGTGCCGAAAACATCACGAACTACAAGCGCGTTTGGGCAAGAGACGGCGTTATTTGTGGACTTTCCGCCTTACTTGATGGAGATGAAACCTTAATCAATACGTTTAAAAACACAGTACAAACACTTGCGAAGCATCAACATGAATTAGGACACATTCCTTCTAATGTATATTTCAAAGAAAACAATGAAGTTGAGGTAAGTTTTGGTGGTTTGGCTGGCAGAGTAGATACCATTTCTTGGTTTATCATTGGTGTTTGCAACTATTGTTGGATGCTAAATGATGAAGAATTACTCGAAGAATTACTTCCAAATATTGAAAAAGGATTCAAACTGCTAGAAGCGTGGGAATTTAATAACAACGATTTAATATACGTTCCACGATCTGGAAATTGGGCAGACGAATACATCACGGAAGGTCACACGTTTTACGATCAGGTATTAAGATTGTGGGCATTGCGCTGTATGCAAAGGTTACGTCCATCTGAGAAGTTTCAAACAAAGATGGAACGCATCACAGAAAAATTAAACGGAAACTATAGAAAAACAAATTACGAAAAGCCTTTTCATCCAAAAGCATACAAAAGTTTACAAAAGCATTCGTATTGGATGGCTTCTGTAAATCCTTCGGGTTATCAGACGATGTTTGACGCGTTTGGAAATGCCATCGCGCAATTATTGAAACTGGGCGATCAAAGTTTTCAAGATGACTTGACAACATATACAGAAGATTTACGCAAAAGTTTGCCTTTACAATTAGTGCCTGCTTTCTGGAAACCCATCACAGAAGCTGATGACGATTGGAAATTATTAGTCAACAATTGCAAATACGAATTCAGAAACTTCCCGTATGAATTTCACAATGGCGGTACGTGGCAAATGGTGAATGGTTTTTACGGAATCAGTTTGGTTTCGCAACATAACATAGAAAGTGCACAAGCAGTTTTAGCAGAAATACAAAAGCTAAACGCGAAAGAAGACTATGGGTTTTATGAAAATTTCAATTCAAAAACTCAAAAAGCCATCGGAGTTCCAAGTTGTACCTGGAGTGCCGCAGGCGAAATATTAGTAGCACAATACATTAACGGAAAAAGACTTTTAGTTTGATCACAAATAGAGACATAGATATTCTTTGCGTAGGTGAAGCCTTAGTAGACTTCATCGGACATCAAGAAGGTGTGCTTATCAATAATACCAGAGATTATCACAGATACTTAGGCGGTTCGCCAACGAATGTAGCCATGAATACGGCGCGTTTAGGACTCAACACAACCTTAGTAGCAAGTATTGGTACTGACGGATTAGGAGCATATATTTTAGAAAGACTGAATGAAGTAGAGATCAACATTGATCACATCAAAAAAATTGAGACAAGTCCAACATCGATTATTTTTGTATCGCGATCGTTAGATACACCCGATTTCATTCCATACAGAAATGCAGACTTTCTCATTACAGAAACGCAACTACCTTCAAGCTTACTTAAAAAGACGACTATTTTTCACACAACGTGTTTCGCGTTAAGCAAAAACCCGGCACAAAAAACGATCATTTCAAAAGCAAAAGAAGCATTTCAACTCGGTTGTAAATTGAGTATTGACATCAACTATTCTGAAAAAATATGGCAGAATAAAGAAAATGCATTGCACATTATTAAAGAATATTGTAGCTACAATCCGTTAGTAAAAATTAGTGAGGACGATGTTGCGCGTTTGTTTGATGATACCTTAACGCATGAAGAAGTCTTTGAGTTCTTTCACAAACTTGGTGTAGATTTAGTGTGTTTAACTTTAGGGAAAAACGGCGTAAAACTATCGCAACGCAACAAAGAATTGATTCATAAACCCGCAATCAAAATTAACAAAGTCATGGATGCGACGGGCGCAGGCGATGCGTTTTGGTCAGGCTTCTTATTTGCGTATCTAAAAGAAAATACCATTGAAGATTGTTTACGAATCGCATTAAACTTAGCAGCGCTTAAACTACAAAACGTCGGAAGATTGCCGAACAACATTAATATCTTATCTGAACTCTTAAAAAAGTAAATCTCAACTACATTCAAAAAGGCTTTCTAATGCTTTAAACAAAAAGTACCATAGGAATATATTGCAATATTTGTTTCTATACTGCGTGATGTATATATTTGAACAAACGCAATTCATGAGCCTTTTTCCAAAGCTTTTTTTTATCCTACTATTCCTCGTTACCACTTCCTATGCACAAACGGAAGTTTCAAAAGTATCCGTACACATGAAAGTTGATTCTTTACTCGCAAAAATGACCCTTGAAGAAAAAGTGGGGCAAATGAATATGTACAATGGTTTTTGGGACGCAACAGGTCCTGTACCTGAAGGCGGATCAGCGAAAACAAAATATGAACACCTCAAAAAAGGTTGGGTTGGCGCGATGTTAAATGTGCGAGGCTCCAAAAAAGTGAAAGAGTTACAACGCATTGCCGTTGAAGAAACACGCTTAGGAATTCCTCTTTTAATTGGGTTTGATGTGATACACGGTTACAAAACCATAAGTCCTGTTCCAATTGCAGAATCGTCAAGTTGGGATTTAAAAGCCATCAAAAATTCTGCACGCGTTGCTGCTACGGAAGCATCTGCGGCTGGAATCAACTGGACATTTGCGCCAATGGTTGATGTTTCAAGAGATCCACGTTGGGGAAGAGTTATGGAAGGTGCTGGAGAAGATCCATACTTGGGAAGTAAAATTGCCAAAGCACGTGTAGAAGGTTTTCAAGGAGACGATTTAACCCAAAAAAATACCATTGCAGCCTGTGCAAAACATTTTGCAGCGTATGGTTTTACAGAAGCTGGAAAAGAATACAACACCGTAGACATTGGAACCTCAACATTATACAATACCGTATTGCCACCTTTTAAAGCTGCAGCTGAAAGTGACGTAAAAACATTCATGAATTCGTTTAACGATCTTAATGGGATTCCTGTGACGGCGAACGAATTTCTACAAAGAGACATCCTAAAAGGCAAATGGGACTTTAAAGGATTTGTCGTTTCTGATTGGGCTTCTATTTCCGAATTAATTGATTGGGGACACGCCAAAGACAAACGACAAGCTGCGATACTTGCGGCACGCGCAGGTTCTGACTTAGACATGGAAGGAAACGTATACATTCAAGAATTGGTAAAACTCGTGAAAGATGGTGTCGTTGAAGAACGCATTATTGACGATGCAGTACGACGTATTTTAACTGTAAAGTATGAACTAGGTCTTTTTGACAATCCATATACCTATTGCGATGCTGAACACGAAAAAGAAACTATCGGACATGTAAAACATCATGAAGCCGTATTGGATATCGCTAAAAAATCAATTGTACTTTTAAAGAATGAAGGGAATATACTTCCACTGAAAAAGGAAGGACAAAAAATAGCGGTAATCGGACCGCTTGCGGCAGATAAAAACAGTCCACTAGGAAGCTGGCGACTTGCCTCTGACAATAACAGTGCGGTTTCTGTTTTGGAAGGAATGAAAAAATATACGGGCAATACACTCACACATAATAAAGGAGTGGATTTAGTCATTGGAAACACCGCTTTCATTAAAGAAGTTCAAATAAACACGACTAACCGAGATGGTATTAAGGAAGCAGTACAAGCTGCAAAAACAGCGGATGTTGTGGTGATGGTATTGGGTGAACACGGTTTTCAAAGTGGCGAAGCACGCAGCAGAACGAGTTTAGACTTACTAGGTTTGCAACAAGAATTGCTAGAAGCCGTATACGCCGTTAACAAAAACATTGTATTGGTACTCAACAACGGAAGACCGTTAGCCATAGAATGGGCAGCCGAGCACATTCCTACTATTGTAGAAGCTTGGCAACTAGGCACACAATCAGGAAATGCCATTGCACAAGTATTATATGGCGATTACAATCCGAGTGGAAAGTTACCTATGACCTTTCCTAGAAACGTGGGACAGATTCCTATATACTATAACTACAAAAGCACCGGAAGACCTTATAACAACAATGAAAACGTTTTTTGGTCACACTATATAGATGTTGCAAATACACCTTTGTATCCTTTTGGACATGGACTGAGTTATACCACTTTTAAGTATACAAACTTTACAATACACGGAAAAGATTTCTCTGTGAATGACAACATCAAAATTACAGTAGATGTCACCAATACAGGAAACTACGACGGAAAAGAAGTCGTACAGTTATACATCAGAGACTTATATGCTAGCATTACACGCCCTGTAAAAGAACTAAAAGGTTTTGAATTGGTAAACTTCAAAAAAGGAGAAACGAAAACGATTCAATTTACCCTGACCAAAAAAGAACTTGGTTTTTACGACAACAACGGAACGTACATTGTAGAACCTGGCGACTTTGAAGTATTCGTTGGTGGAAGTTCGTATACGGTGCTTAAGGAGCGGTTTACGGTTGAATGAGTTGTTAGTTGTTAGAAAACTAAAAATTACATATGTCATTTCGAATGGTTTTTCGCAATGGAATGAAGAAAAATTGTACTTCGACAAGCCCAGCAGAACTATCGAGAAATAGTTTTCAGTTTTCAGAAACTAAAAAAGTTTTGTTTTCATTGAGCTAAACCAAAATTTACATTTAGCTTTCAGCATAAAAAATACGAGAGTTCATTTACACAATACTAACCACTATCATTCCTCACATGAGCAAAATAGAAGTACTTATTATAACAAAACGTAATGCAACCTTTGAATATATTAAAGAGGCATTAACAGACTATAATCTTGAATTCCATGAGTCCAGATCATACCCAAAAGCGCTGTCAATAATAACCCAAGAAAAAATTGACCTTTTTATGGTTGATCTCTCTTTCAGAGAAGAATCAAGAAAAGTTGAGTTTATTAAATCGCTCTCTAGATATACTCCCTTATCTGTTACGTTTATTTTCTTAGCACAAAACGATACCGATACCCAAACTATAAAAGATGTAGGGATTCCTCAACCTTATGAGACCGTAGTAGCCCCTATTGACAACGGTGGATTTATGTACACGATGAAGTTGGTATTAGAAAGATACAATAGCAAATAGAAAAGACCAACATTTCGATAAAGCTCAATGTCCCACAAGTTTAATTAACCCAACATTGTTCTATATTCCGTCATCCGAAGCACCTTCCTGCTGAAGTAATCTGCTTAATGCATTCCATGAATGAGATTGCTTCGCTCCGTTCAGTTTTCAGTGTTCAGTGTTCAGTGTTCAGTGTTCAGTGTTCAGTGTTCAGTGTTCAGTGTTCAGTGTTCAGTGTTCAGTGTTCAATGTTCAAAACTAAAAAATTACATACGTCATTCCGAAAGTTTTGAAAAAACTTGTGGCAATCTGTTTCTTCATAAGTAGATCGCTCCGCTCGCAAAGACGAGATCAAACCATAATCCACTCATTTTCAATCCATAACTTTCTGTTTTACGGTAAAACCGTAGTTCATTGTTGCGTTTTCTTTTTATCTTTTTACGTTAAAATTCTAATTACTCAAAGAAGAAACTTAGTAAAATCATTATAAAACTCCACAATTATGAAAAAAAAGAATCTAAAAACCTTACGCCTAACAAAGTCAACAATTTCTAGTTTACGTACACAAACTATTTCTGGTGGTACTGATAGTATTATTATTGCTGTAAAAACCATTATTCGCACAATACCAATTCCGCAAGCTACTGTAACTGGGTGTTCTCAGTTTATGGAGTGTGACTCTGTTGCGGCATGTACTGGAAATGTTTGTAAAACTAATGAAGTAGATACCGAAACGCGTCCTGTTTGTTAAGATATTCATTGAGTGCTTGGTATTGGGTATTAGGTATTGGGTATTAGGTATTAGGTATTAGGTATTAGGTATTAGGTATTAGGTATTAGGTATTAGGTATTAGGTATTAGGTATTAGGTATTAGGGAAGTACAAAATTTAACATTTACAATTCAACATTTAAAATTATAATCATTTAAAAGAAGCTTAATAAAACTATTTTAAAACTCCACAATTATGAAAAAAAAGAATCTAAAAACATTGAACCTAAAAAGAGCAACCATTTCTAGTTTAACCGCAAAAACTCTTAACGGTGGAACAGACATTTTTACTATTATTATTCGCACCACAGATTATGCAACAGTAGGCACTTGTTCAAAATTTGCTGCATGTGATTCTGATGGAATTTGCCCCGTAGGTGTTCCAAAAACAAGATTTGTAAATATCGATACAAAACCTGCTTCCGCTTGTATACGTCATTAATAATAGGTCTAAATTTCTAAATCATTACTAAATTCCGTAGCTGTTCAATCGCTTTATTAAAGTACTTGGTATTGGGTATTAGGTATTAGGTATTAGGTATTAGGTATTAGGTATTAGGTATTAGGTATTAGGTATTAGGTAAGTACAAAATTTAACATTTAAAATGATAATCATTTAAAAGAAACTTAGTAAAACCATTATAAAACTCCACAATTATGAAAAAAAAGAATCTAAAAACCTTAAGCTTAACAAAAGCAACAATTTCTAATTTGCAAACAATTTCTGGTGGTACTGATATTACCATCGCTATTATTCGTACAATACAGGAAGTTACGGCGACAGGATGTTCTGAGTTAATGAAGTGCGACTCTGTTGCTGCTTGTCCTCGAGGTGTTGGAAAAACTAAATTTGTAGACACAGATACAAATCCTGCTTCTCTTTGTATGGATGGCTATCGATAGTCCGCGTACTTACAGGCACGTATTTTTAAACTATTTGTGAAACCTCGCACGGGTTCACGCTTTTATATGCTTACATTTTATCATTATTAATTTTTAAAACCATTTTAGTATGAAAAAGCAACGTTTAAAAGTATTGAACCTTCACAAGAAAGCAATTTCTACCTTACACACTACACATGTAAAAGGAAAAGGGTATTCACACTCCAATATGCAAAACGGTACACGAGAACATTGTTGTTATCCGTTGTAATTGATAATGAACAAGCGAACTTCGGTTCGCTTTTTTTTGTTTGGGCTTCGCTCAGCTCTTGGCTCTTGGCTCTTGGCGATCAAAAAACGTCATTTCGAGTGATTTTTTGCAATGAAATGAAGAAAAATTGTATCGAGAAACAGTTTTTTGAGGTAGCGGTTAGTCGCTTTGCTCCTGTTGTTTGTTTTCTGTTTTTTGTTGATTTGTTTTTTACTGGTTTGTTGTTCGTTATTTGTAAATTAGAAACCTTATAAAGATATGACCTCACTTCTCACTACTAAAATCTCAATACACAACTAATCATACATCCTAAATTAGTAAATTTATGAACGCTTTACTTTTTAATTTAACATTTAACATCTCGACTCCGCTCGATGTGACACATTTTGAATTAATAATGTATATTTGAAATATGAACGTACGACTGACCGAAGCACAAAAAATACAAATCCTCAATGCGCACGACGTATACAGTGTAATGCAACAAATACTGCTGCGTCAGAATAAAATTCGCAGAGCGCAAGAACACTTTTGGGTTGTAGGACTCAAAGCTGATAATAGCATTTTGTTTGTAGAACTCATTGCCATTGGCGCGCAAAACAGAGTAAATGCATCTCCGCCCGATGTGTTCCGTATGGGAATTTACAAACTTGCCGTACGCATGATATTGGTACACAACCATCCAAGTGGAAACTTGAAAGTATCTGCAAGTGATAAAGACATTACCGACAGACTTTTAAAAGTTGGTAAGCTCATTAATATTGACGTCATAGATCATTTAATTATTACCGAAAGTGGCTTTACCTCTTTTAAGGATAAAGGCATTATGTCAGCACTTCGCAAAAGCGGGCTCTATGAAATTCAAGATCGGGAAAGCGACCAAATGAAGGAAATGCAATTGCGCTATGAACGTAAGAATGCTGAGAAAGCGAAAGCGATGGAAGTGGCGCGTAAGATGAAAGCGAAAGGTTTTGACAATCAAACGATCAAAGAATTGACTGGTTTGTATATTCGGGATATAAAAGGATTGGAATAATGATTGGAGATTTTTTATTAGAAGTTACCTTAATCCATACGGCTATTATAGCTGTGATAAGTGCAACAATATTGATCTTCTTAGCGTATAAGAAACCTAAATTCTATGAAAGCACTTCAAGGATATTAATTATATTTATTGCTCTTTTACTTTTTTATCGATTGGGTTGGGAAGGTTCCATTGAACATCATCATGTAATTCGTGTAAATCAATCCAATATTCCTAATCATTTTATAGGACTATTTTATGTGTTGCTTTTGATGGATGTTTTTTGGCTAAGGAGTGTTGCACAGCATAGGATTGAAAAAAGTAAAAGTGAGGAAGAAACCGTATTAAGATAATATCTTATAAGCTTCGAAATTCACCAACAACTCTTATGCAGATGGTTAGTATAAAAATTCTTTACTACCATTAAAACTTAAAATATATTGAATATCACGTATACTAAAATATCCCTCTAGTTTGATTTGCTATTTTAATATTTCCAATATTAGGTCTTAATGTATGATTTTTTGGAATCTGAACTTTATCAAAAGCTAATTTCTCAAATTTTCTGATACCAGAATCAAGACCTACTTTTTCCAAATATTCCATTTTATTTTCATTGATAAGAATATTTAATTCTTCATCAAAGTAAATTAAAGAACGATCATAAGCAGTATGATGTAAGGCGCAAAGTCCCATGCCATTATCAATTTCATCCGTACCTTTTTCATGCGAATGAGGAACAATATGAGCAGCTTCAATTAACTCTAATCCTATTCCACACATTGCACATCTATTATTATAAGCGTCATAGACTTTCTTTCTAAAGCTAGGGTCTCTTTTTTGTCTAGCATGCGTTATAGTTAGTTTTCCTTCAGATGAATCAAATTCTCCATCAGCATTGTCGTTATTTAAGGAGTCTGATTGTTCTACTAGTTCTTTTAATTCTATATCGGTTACTAAATGAATAAAACTTAAGTTTTCTAAATATAAACCGAGATAGTCAGGAACAAAACTTATCACAGATTGCCCATTACTATCTCTGTAAGATCCTATTTTTTCCTTTGCGGCTAATTTTTGAGTTGAAAATCTTGAATAAAGAGATACTGTCTGTTTTTGATTAAATCTTTCTCTCATAAGATAAGGATTCCAAGCGGTAAAGACTTTTTCGTCTGCAAAATAGCCCAATACAATTACATCATTTCCCGAACTTAATGCTACATTAAAACTTTTAGACTTTGCAACTTGAATTCTACACTCATCTTGATTTTCTCTTCCATCTCCCGATTCGTGTACATTTTTGATTAAAACAAAAAATGTCTTTTTATTAATAGAAAATCGATATGGATTATTACCATCTATAAAAACTACATTATCTGAATAAAGTCTTAAACTATCTATCAGTAAGTATCTTAAATCTTTTGGGCGTTACCCTAAGGGTCGGGCTTTCCGTTACAATCTTTTGTTCGTGCCTCACAAAAGGATTTTCTCTCCAATCCCTAACGCAGTTACAAGAATAAATTTTAATTCAAATGAAAATCAATTTTCACATTAATTCCATTTTGAATTTTAAAAGATAATACATTTTCAGTTTTTGAAGCAAATTGAGAAGCTTCATTGTCATCTAAAAAAAATTCACATTCATCACACTTTTCAATTATTGTAGTGCCGTCTTTAACAAATTTTGAGTAATAGGCAGCACTACAAATCCAGCCTTTACCGTTGCATAAATCACAATTAGTATTCATTTTTATCAATTTTTAATATCCAATTAAAACAATTCCTTTTAGAGGCAACTTTAATCTTCCATTAACATATAGCGTTTCTAAAAAAGCAAATATACTTTGAAAATCATCTGTTCCAGCATAGGTATTTCTTACAGCTAGAATTAGATATTCAACAGAAGGCATCATACAAGCTTGAAATACGTCTTTTAAAAATTGATTATTTCGATATGCTCTTCCTGCTTCAACTTCTAGAACAATCGTTTTATCTTCACTTATACCATCAGCATCAAAAAATTTATCAATTTTATTATTTAATCCAAATAGAACCGGAACTCTAATTTTGTCATCTTTCTTTTTACTCTTTTCTATTTTAAATCCGATACTTTCTAATTCATCTCTCACAATTTCAAGAACTTCATTACTACCATAATTGTGGGTGTGTGAATCTATTAGGTTGAAATTATTTTCAAAACATTTTATTGCTTCTTCAACTTGTTCTGTTATTCCAAATGACCTTGGAAATAATTGGTATCTAAATTCTCCCATAATTATGCAGCAATTTTAAAGTTTTTATAATTCTCAAATTTAACGATCTTTTTTGGCTTTACTAAAAAAGCCACACAAACAGCTATAAACTATTTGGATGGCTTTCTAATATATACGTTTACTTACTGCGCAGGAAGACATGCATTAACCATACCCGCCATACAACCATCATACGCTTGTAACCAAATATCATGACGCTGTGAATGTGTCAAATACCCTTCATACGCAGGATCTGCATAGTTAGGAACACTTTCCATATAATAATCGGCACTGTTAAAACAGCAAACACCATCAATTTCGGTTCTACCACCGCTTACAGCCTTTTGCTTTTGTTTGCTCAACTCTTGAACTCCTTGTAATTTTAAAATGTTTTTTAACATAATCAATTATTTAATTTTAATTATAACTCTGAATACCAAACGAACACAAAGAATAGTCAGAGCATCTACGCTCTGTGTTTTTTCATATTGCTAATAGACTATTATATAGCAGACTACTACTATAGACAAGACATTATTGTTACTAGAAGGTTTTTTGATTATGCAAACTAAAAAGAAAAAGTACGTAGCCTTTTGCTACTACTTTGAGGGAGTGTTAAAGATACTAACTTCTCGGAAAATTTGTGTGTGCAGTTGGATGTTTTTTGCTCAAAACAATATACACCAACAAAAAAAAACACACCCAACTAGCCATAAAACTATTTGAGTGTTTTTGATAAACAGATTACTTCGTTGCTACCGCTCCTCGTAATAACAGAATATACTAACTCTTCGTTTCTCCATCCGAACCATTAGTATCTTCTCCGTCTTGTATGCCATCCGAAACCTCATCAGTAGCATCTGAGCCAAGTCGCAACCCAACCGTTTGGTTGTACTGCTTTGCTAAGACGCCTACCTCACTCACCAACTCTTGGTGAATAACGTTGCTTCCAAGCGTAGCATGTGCCTCAATATGCGATACCAATTTGCGGTAAGCTATTGTACCATCTTCGCGGATAGCCGTAAAACTCGTAGCAGGATTGGCTGCTGTTTCCGAAACACGTGCCAAGTACCGATCGTTAAATGTTGCGTTTGCCGTTTTTAGTTCTGCAATCCAATCCGCAAGTTTTAACGTGGTAATAGCTGCGACTAGTTTTGTTTCCGTTTCCCAATCAGACAACATGCTGTCTATCACGGCAGTTTCTGCTTGGTAATTCATCCGTGGAATGTTGGTACCGTAGTTATTCAAGTTGAACAACAAATTACGTGCGGCATTCTTTATAGCTTCATCATAGTGGTATTGATAGCCTTCCAAAATTGCTTTAATTCCCATAAACGCTTTATCGCGTTGGGTATCTAAATCAATCAGTTCTTGGGTAATACCACTACTCTGTTCCTGCTGAAACAAATCATCCATTTGATCGGTTACTGTAGTTAAGACACTGTGTTGTGCCGTTAACTGTAATGTTGCAACGTCATGCGCGTTGACTAATTCTAATACATCTTTCATGTATTGTAAAAATTCGCTATTACGATAGCGAGAGAAAACTGGTGTTTCCATAATTCATCGATTTTAAAGAATTAATAATTTTTTGTTCACTTTTTAGCTTTTTATTGCATAATTCGCAATAAAAAGCCGTTTGAAACCTTCTCGCAGCAATGCAGGGAGCTTTCCAACGCGTTTGGAAGCGTCTCGCAGACCTGCAGGAAGCTTTCCGACGCATTTGAAAACGTCTCGCAGACCTGCAGGGAGCTTTCCGACGTGTTGGAAACGTTCTCGCAGACGTGCAACAGACTTTCCAACGGATTTGAAAGCGTCTCGCAGACGTGCAACACGAAAACTTTTGACTACATAAGGCTGCTGCAAGCGTGTTTCATATGATGAATCTCAGTTATTTTTTAAAAACAAATAGTATGAATAGTGATAAAACGAGGCAAATTCAGGCAAAACATCCGTACTCGCTTCTAATTTTTCTTACGAAAAAACTAGCAGATGCAAACGATGGTTTTCCCGTAACATATTGTGAGCTTACTTTCTTACTTTAGTTTCATAACCAAAAAACCTTATATCATGAAAAAAAGAAATGTACAAACCTTACAATTGAACAAGAAACAAGTAGCTATCTTAAAAACGAACCGTCTTAAAGGTGGAACACAAGCACCACATGCTACCGAAGTAACATGCAACTCTGTTCCAGTGCAAGAAGGCGGCTTAGGTTGTCATATTAAGTAAACATGTTTACTTATTAATAGAATGAAAGCGAACTTCGGTTCGCTTTTTTTATGGCTCATGGTATGTATTACTGAGGCAATAATAATAAGAAGAGTTTTCAGTGTTCAGTGTTCAGTATTCAGTTTTCAGTATTCAGTGTTCAGTGTTCAGTGTTCAGTGTTTAGTTCTCAGTGTTCAGTGTTCGGTGTTCAGTATTCAGTATTCAGTGTTCAGTTTTCAGTGTTCGATGTTCAGAAATGAGGTCATTGAGCTGGGTCGAAATGCAGCACTCGGATGCACGGAAAAGAAGTCTGAGCGGAGCCGAAGACTACGTTTATGATGTACAACAAATTTAACACCCAATAAGTCTACGGTATTCCCGTAATACAACATTCGTTTGTTTTAGTAATTTTAGGTTTAACTAAAACATATTACTATGAAAAAGAAAGGATTAACATCGTTACAACTTCAAAAGAAATCAATTTCTAATTACAACCTTACAGGAGGATTGCAAGCACCTCTTGATAGTAATTACACAAGAGCCAATTGCGAACGATCAAGACCGGCATCTATTTGCCACTGTCATTAGGCACTAAAAAAACCATAAGAAGAAGAGTTTTCAGTTTTCAGTTTTCAGTTTTCAGTGTTCAGTAATAGGTCATTGAGCAAGGTCGAAATGCAGTGTTCGGTGTTCGGTGTTCAGAAATAAGGTCATTGAGCTGGGTCGAAATGAAACACAATCCAACAAGTCTAACTGTCTAACAAATCAAAAAAGCCCAACGATATCATTGGGCTTTTACATATAAAAATAAGTGTTTCTAGTAGGTGATGAATCGTGTTATAATATGGACGATGCCAACCTGATTTCTAAATATTCCTCTGTACAGGTTTCACCTTGATACGGCGAACATTCTTCTTCTTCTTCATCAATAAAATACCGACTGCTTCCTGCCGTTAAAGTACGGTTTCGGTTGTAATAGTAACTTCCTGAAGTATGGTTGTACTCCTGCACATTGATGCGATAGCTAACATTTACATTTCTGTTTAAGGTTGTTGAGGTAGTGTAGCTTCCGTTTGTAAAGACATCTACAAATACATCGTCTTGTATATAAATTTCGCCATAGTCATAATCGTCAATTACGTTGACAACATCGATACGCAAAGCACGTGGAAATAAGGCTCTAAAAGCTACTAAATCACCCGCAGAAAATGCACCACCACCACGAGCTGTATGCCACATGATTGATCCTGTATCGTTAGCACTTGTGCCTGGAATGTTAACTGCACCTCCTTCGCCGTTGGCGCTCCAATCAGTATGCCTTAGTCCTACACAATGACCCAATTCATGAATGACTACATTTCTTCTTAATGTAGATCCATAAGCACCTAATGTATCTACGTTTAATGTAACGGTGTTAAATGCACGTCCGTTAGATGGGAATCCTGCTCTTCCTAATACGTTAGAACTTTCTGCGCCAAAATCGCTTCGAATGGTAATGTTTGCCTGATTCGCATTGAATACACGCACAAAAAACAACGCACAGTTATTGATTCCGTTTAGTTGGGCAATAGCATTTACGGAATCTGTTGTTAAATTTGTTCCAACAGAACTATCAATAAATACATTGATGCGCATTCTGTTTAAGGACACTAACTTCCCTGTGTTAAACGCTTGCTTAGCATTGCTCCCATCGTCTGACAAGTCATAATCATTAATGTCTTTGCTGTACAATAAATCTGGTGGCGCTAAGAAGTGTTCTTCTGTTTCATAAATAGTGCCTTTTTCATACCCTCTGCTATACAATAACTGCACCACAGGATGGTTGTCTGAAGCAAGCCATTTTACATCAACACGCGCTGTTGTGGTTGCTTCTTCAATTAATTCTTCTGGATCATTTTGGCAACCTACTACAAAGAGCAAGCCCATCAAAATGAACACTAGCTGGTAATTAAAAACTTTTTTCATGGTTAAGTTTGATTTGTGGTTTATAGAATAATTAAAATATTACTCTATAAAGTTAAGCAAACACGTAACCAATATCTTACGGAAACACCATACATAAGCTATCAAAAACAATGCGCTTCATGTCAGATAATTTCCTTATGCTATTGTATTTAGTAACCGTACCATGATTTTTTTGATAAGACATTGTTACTAGAACTGTTGTTGTTTTTTCACGTCAGTTTAATTGGCTTTATTAGAATCCTTAGTTTGTGTCGCATATAGATATATGGTATACGAAGTCTGGTATTTATTTGTATATTATTGAATAATCCAAATTTATTATATCATGAAAAAAGTAATTTCAAAAAGTTTAGTACTAAACAAGAAATCGATTAGTAAACTAGACCGCCTCATTATTGAAGGTGGAAAATTAGACAATGGACGAACCTCAATTCCTGTTGGTATATGTACATGCAATCTTAGTTGTCATTCTTGTCCAGAATGTCCTACTGAGAAATAGTCATTTTAAAATTTCATCGCATACTAAAGTACGCTTAGGCAAGCTTTAGTTTGCGATTCGTTTTTCACATTCTTCACAAGGGCAACGCAACCTTTTGCATACTTCTGTATCTATCAACAAACAACCACAATGAAAACCAAAATTTTATCGGCACTACTCTGCCTGAGTCTTGTTTCCTGTATTTATGGAGACGACGACGGAGCTCCTATAATAAACAGCAACTACGAAGCTGTCATACTTTCACGCACGGAACTAGAAAGTTCTATTGAACTGCAAGCGGCACGCCCAATTTTAGAAACAGGAAAAATATATGTCATCAGCGGCTATTTATTTGTGAATGAACCCAATGTTGGCTTTCACATTATTAATAACCAAGATCCTTCCAACCCAATTGTAGAACGATTTTTGACAACTCCAGGCGTAACAGACATCATTTTTAAAGGTGAATCTTTCTACATAAACCAAGCAGTCGATTTAGTCGCATTAAAGTTTAATGAATCCTTAACAAGCATTACTGAAACTAAAAGAGTTAGAGACGTATTTCCCATATTATATTCTCCCGATTTTTATCATCCGGAGCTAAGTGCAGATGAAATCGTTGTTAATTGGATCCTAAACTAAAAATGATGAAAAAAATCACATATATATGTATACTCAGCATAGCAATGATTCTTGTTGCTTGTGATGCTGACAACGCAGCTACTGACGGTAATTTTGCCAGCGAAGATGGACAATCAGGATCGTTGGCGCGCTTTACCATACTGAACGATTATTTGTATACGGTAGATTATCAGAACCTAAATGTTTTTAATATTAGCAATAACGAAAATCCAGTTTTGGTAAACTCCATCAATATTGGATTTAATATTGAAACCTTATTCGCTTACAAAACCTATTTGTATATCGGTTCTCGAAACGGCATGTTTATTTATGATGCCGCTACGCTTGAAACACCTCAATTATTATCATCCGTACAACACTTTACGGCTTGTGATCCTGTGATTGCTAACGAAACACATGCGTTTGTGACCCTAAAAGGTGGAAATCAATGTGGCGTAAACTTAAATGTATTGGAAGTGTATGACGTAACCGATGTATCAAACCCAGTGTTGATTTCACAACGAAATTTAGCAGGACCTGTGGGAATGGGCTTTTATGGCGATTACTTATTTGTATGTGATGATGAGGTAAAAATATTTGACATTTCTGATCCTGAAGATATGAACTTAGTACATGCAATTGATACGGAAAGTTTTGATGTTATTATTCAGGATGACTTATTGATTTTAATTGGAGCGCAAGGCGTGTATCAATATGCATTAGATTCAAACGATATACAAAATGAAACCTTATTAAGTACATTAAGCTTATAATATAGCAATTGTATTAAAACCAATTACACCAAGTAAAAATCTATGTATAGAAGCGTAAGAAACCTCTAGTATTGTATTCTTACAAAGGAAATCTTAAGAAATGCAGTTAATCTTCCTTTCTTTGCAGTTAATCTAATGCTGAAATACAATATTTTAAGAAAAAAGTTGTTATTTTTGTGGAAACACTGAATGAATGATCGGAATATAGAAATTCCGTTTTCAATACTGAGTTGATCTTTAGCAAGCATAATCTTCCCCCTAAACTTTTGCCGCTGTTCATCAACTTTTTTGAAACTAAGATGCTTCTTTTAGTGATATTAATGAATTTAACCAATTGCAAAAAACCACAGTAAACTATTGATAATTAAGGAGTTTAACTAAAATACAAAAGCACAGTTACGCACCTTTACACATCAAGAACTAATGCTTCATGAATTTTAAAATATCATCTGTTGATGCGATCGCGCAGCGAAAGAATGTGCGGCTATAAAACACCAACACAAACAGAAGATTTCACTTTTAAAATTCCTAAAATATTAAAAATCAGTAGTTAAAATTATTTTTGTGAGTTTTTTTTTATACATTTATGCTGTGAAAATACATATTACCATATTATTATTTCTCATATTCACCTATAGCCTACCAGCTTTTAATACGACCGACAAAGATCGATCAAAGGTAAATATTAACTCAACAGTCGTAAGTAACAATACCAATGATACTGGTGTGTTACCTAGACCTACAATAACGAGCAATTCTGACGGTGGCGGACTAAGCACTGACAAAAACCCTTTAGTTTCTATTCTCAGTTTTTCTATACTTATCTTCTTCTCCATATTAGTTATTATACTAATTGACAATAGAAATTTAGAGAAACGTTATAAAAAACTCGTTTCCGACTACAAAAACAAAGAACCCATATTATAAAAATATACAACACAAAAAAAGTCGAATATTGCTATTCGACTTTTTTTATGCGCTATAAGTAAGGGTTTAATGAATTCCTTTAATAATATCGTACTTTGTAATAATATGATACTTATCATCTCCTAAATCGACCAATAATGCTTGATTATCTTTGGTGATTAACTTAGAAATATCATCAATAGAAGCGTTCTTTTGTACTATTGGAAATGGTTTTTGCATGACATCTGCAATATATGTATCTGCAATATCTTTGTTCTCCATAAATTTTGTAAACAATACCGTTTCGTCAATAGAACCTACAAAACCATCTGCATCAACCACAGGAATTTGTGATATTTTGAATTTACGCATCCGTTCAAGAGCATGCGAAACCAATTCACCTGTTTTTACGGTAACCAAAGGTTTATCGTGATGATCGTTGATTAGATCGGCAGCCGTAGAAACTTCTTTTTCTAAGAAACCACGTTCGCGCATCCAGTCGTCATTAAACATTTTTCCAACATATCTACTTCCATGATCATGGAATAACACCACGACAACATCGTCTTTTGTAAAGTGTTCTTTTAGTTGTAACAATCCTTTAATGGCTGATCCGGCAGAGTTTCCTAAAAACATACCTTCTTCCTTTGCCAAACGCTGCGTGTATACCGCAGCATCTTTATCGGTTACTTTCGTAAAACCATCAATAATATCAAAGTTTACGTTTTTAGGTAAAATATCTTCTCCAATTCCTTCCGTGATGTATGAATAGATTTCGTTTTCATCAAAGATGCCTGTTTCATGATATTTTTTAAAGACAGAACCATAGGTATCAACGCCCCAAATTTTTATATCCGGATTTTGTTCTTTCAAGTATTTTCCAACACCAGAAATAGTTCCACCTGTACCAACGCCCACAATAAAGTGTGTGACTTTCCCATCGGTTTGTTTCCAAATTTCTGGACCTGTACTTTCGTAATGCGCAGCAGCATTACTTGGATTGTCATATTGGTTTACATACCATGAGTTTGGTGTTTCTTCTCCCAAACGTTTTGACACAGAATAGTACGATCGTGGATCATCTGGCTCAACCGCAGTTGGACATACCACTACTTCTGCGCCAACGGCACGTAAAATATCTATCTTTTCTTTTGATTGTTTGTCTGCCATTACGCAAACAAGCTTGTATCCTTTTATAATGGCAGCTAATGCCAATCCCATTCCTGTATTTCCAGAAGTTCCTTCTATGATTGTTCCGCCTGGCTGTAAACGTCCATCTGCTTCTGCATCTTCAATCATCTTTACCGCCATTCTATCTTTTACAGAATTCCCTGGATTGAATGTTTCGTATTTTGCCAATACCAAAGCATCAACGTCTTTTACTAAGGCATTCATTTTGACTAAAGGTGTATTTCCAATAGTCCCTAATATATTTTCTGCGTATTCCATTCTTATTTTTTCAAGCGACAAAGATACAAAGTTCTATCAATTTAATGTCATACAATATTTAAAGTCTTGTTAATTAGTAGACTATTCTTTTATTGAAACTTAATCGCTTTTACAGGCGTAATTTTTGTGATGATATAGGAAGGAATTAATAACATTAGCACACACAATACTAATGTGCCCACATTGAGCGCTAGGATATGCCAAACTTCAATGTGTGTTGGAATGATAGCCGTGTGATATTGCTCAGGGTTCGGGAATTTTAAAAATCCAAAGGTGCGTTGTAGCCAGATACAAGAAATACCAATAACATTTCCCCAAAACAATCCAATAGCAATCAAATACGCAGCATTGTATAAAAAGATTTTACGAATGCTCCAATCGCTACTTCCGAGTGATTTTAAGATTCCGATCATAGGTGTTCTATCTAAAATCAAGACCAAAAGTGCGGTAATCATATTGATGCCTCCAACAATAATTATAATGCCGATGATGAGAAATATATTGACATCAAACAATGAAATCCATTCAAAAATAAACGGAAACTTGCTCGTAACACTTTGTGTATCTAAGTTTGGTGGAATCACGCTGTAGATTTCATCACCTTTATCCTGAATCATATCAAAATCATCCAAGAAGACTTCAAAGTTACCCACTTGATCAGCGTTCCATTTATTCATGCGTTGTATGTGGCGAATATCGACCAACATTACATTAGCATCAAACTTCTGAAAACCCGATTCGTAAATTCCAACAATCTCAAAGGTGCGTTCGTTCGGGATTTCGCTTGTATTTTCTTTTAAGAATAAAGACTTAAACGTATCGCCAAGTTTCAATTCTAATCGCCGCGCCAAGTATGCAGAAATTAATACCTCTCTATTTTCACGTTTTCCAGCAACATCAGGCAAGCGTCCTTCTTTTAAAAAGTCTTTAAAAGCATCCCAATTATAATCGGCACCAACACCTTTAGCCAACACACCTTCAAACGTTTTTTCTGTGCGAATAATTCCTGCTTTGGTTGCTACTGCTTGAATGTGCTTAATGCCTGAAACATCTGTAAATTCTGGATAAAAAGCTTGTTTTGAATCTAAAGGCATCAACGAAACTTCCGAGTCGTTATTGTCAAAATTAGAGATTTGAATATGCCCGTTAAAAGCCGCAACTTTTTCTTGAATCGTTTTTTGCAATCCCATTCCCGTAGCAATCGCAACCATCATCATCACAATACCAATAGCTATTGCGGCAATTGCAATTTTTATGATTGTTGCTGACACACTACTTTTATACTGTTTTGCCTTAATAATACGTTTGGCAATAAAAAACTCGTAATTCAAATTAAAGAATGGTTTATATATTTTTCAAAAATACATTTTTATTGTTGTTATTAATTGGATTTTTCACAAGATGTGACGCTAAAGAACAACAAAATGCGCAGAAAGCACTTGCAACTGCCAACACATACGTCTAGTTACAGTTTACAGAATAAAAACTTTTACATTCTACTTATCAAACTTAGCAATCTCAGTTAACTTAGTATCAAACACAATTTCCTGTTCTATATTGTCAAGCATTTTTCGCACGAGACTTAATGGATGCTCTGGAAATTCAGCATCATACTGTCTTGCATCCGATTTATTTCGTAAACCTGGGTTTGTAATTTCTGAATCATACGGATCACTAAACCAATTTTTAATTTCATCATCATCGCCTATGAACACCTCTTTTGTTCCCATTAACTTATCTAATATTACGGCATCTCTCATACCTGTCATACCAACTTCAGCAGCTTGAACTTTTACAACATAACTATAGTTTTCAAAAGGAATCGTAATTGATCCTACATACGCCATTCCTTTAGGGTCCATAGGAAATTTAAAAATTGTTTTTACCGTAGCAAATCCTTTTAATTGTAGCAAATCAACCTCAATAAGTGCGCCTCCATTTGGAGCAATGAGTTCTCTGTAAAACTTTCTTAAAAAATCGATGTCTTTTATTGTTGGAAGATCAGGTTCTAAGTCAAAAAAATTCTTCAACAATACAAGTGTTTGTTCTTGATTGACAAAAGCTTGTTCTTCCTTCGTGTTTTCAACCTCCTTCAACCCAAATTTTGGTATTTTAATGGAGTCAATTGTTACTTTTTTCTTTCTAAATAATTTAAACATCTACTTATAATTTTATTGTTGAAAAACTTTTACATTTTACATTTAAAATTCAACATTTAGCATTTATTTTCTATTCTTCTCCTCAATCCACTTAGACATATATTTCGTGCTATTTGTAGTGTGCAATTGCAACAAACTTCCCATAAAGTTTTGCGTGCGATGTGTTTCTAAATTTTTGAGTATGATCTGAATTTTCTCTAACAACTGCTGTTGAAAGATTTCTTTTGGATACCGCTTTGCGAGAATTTCAAAACCATTTTGTTGTGCTTGCAACCAACTATTTTTGTCTGTGTATAAAGCAATTGCTTCATCAACTAAAGTTTCGATATCATCTGAAACAATTCCGTTCCACGGGAGATTTCCATGCATGCCTTCTGCGCCAATTGTTGTCGTTGCACAAGGTGTTCCGTTTTGCATGCCGTCAATAAACTTCCCTTTTAAACCTGCACCAAAACGCAATGGCGCTAATAAGATTCTTGCTTTAGAAATTACTTCAGAAGCACTTTCGGCGCGACCGTGAACGAAGAATTTTTCTTTCGGTTGATTCAGTTGCAAACTGTTTTCCTTGGCGTACGAGCCATAAATGTGCATTTCTGCTTTGGGGAACTTTTTTCGTAAGATTGTCCAAACTTCTTTTTTTAAATACAACACCATGTCTCTATTTGGCGCGTGCAAAAAGTTTCCGATGGTGACAAAATGGTGTCGTTCTTCAAAACTTGGCAAGGCTTCTATTTGTGCTTTTGATGGCGCTTCCAACATAAACGGCAGGTATAACAACAATTCAGTATCAATTTTGAATTCATTGACTAACAAATTGTGTTCTACTTCTGAAATCAACAATGAAATATCGCAGCGTAAAACACTTGCTATTTCGCGTTGTGCCAATTGATAGTTTTTCAATTGATCAATATGAAATTCTTTTCCATCTTTTAATGCTTGATGCCTAGCTTTTCGCAAACTGTGTAGATCTTCTGTGTCCAAAATTCGCAAGGCAGCTGGACAGTTTTCAGCAACACGCCAACCAAATTGTTCTTCCATCATAAAACGATCAAACAGTACAATAGACGGATTGAGTTTTTTTATAAATTTATCAAAGCTTGCATCATTAATCTGAATAGTTTTGACAGCGATATCTATCTGACGTAAGTCAAAAATAAATTCACTTTTCGCAGCTGGACATGCAAACGTCACTTCCCAATCGTTCGCTCTAAAAAGCTGTAACAATTGCAACATGCGCGTTCCGGCGGCAGAAGATTTTGGTTCTGGCCACACATATCCAATAACTAAAACGTGTTGTTGCATGTAGTGAAATTATTCATCCGCATTCAACGTTGTCGGCGGACGATATTTATTGAAAGGAATTTTGAGTAAGCTTTTTAAGTTGTTATTTTCAGCTGCAGCTGGATACGTATCAACTCCGTAGACCAATGTTTTTGGATCTTTGACAGCGAAGGTTCTAAAAATACGATCCCAAATAGAGAAGATATTTCCGTAATTGGTATCCGTATATGGCAACTGATAATGATGATGAACTTTGTGCATGTTTGGCGAAACAATGACGTAACTAATCCATTTGTCAAGCACTTTTGGAATGACAATATTTGCATGATTAAACTGTGATAAAACCACTGATAATGATTGATATAACATGATAATTGCCACTGGCGCACCAACAAGTACAACACCAAGTAAGGTAAATACAAACCGAATAACACTTTCGCCCGGATGATGCCTGTTTGCAGTGGTTGTATCAACATGCGTATCGGTATGATGTACCAAATGAAAACGCCATAACACAGGAATTCTATGTTCTACATAATGCGCCAACCAAGCACCAAAAAAGTCCAAAGCCGCAACACCAATGAGCACAAACCACCAAACGGATAAGGTTGGAAATTGAATATCAATCCATTGTAAAATACCGAATTTATTAGCAACTGTCCATTCTGAAGCTTGGAATAGTAAAAAGGCAAGCACAAAATTGACCACAATTGTCGTCAACGTAAAAAAGATGTTTATACCTGCGTGTTGTACTTTTTTATAGTTGAATCGAAATAAAGGAATTAGATATTCAATCAACCAAAAAAAGGCAATTCCACCAACTAAAATCGCACTTCTGTGCGAAGAAGGTATCGATTCAAAATATGCTAAAATAGGTTCCAAAATAGTAAGATGTATTGGGTTTTACAAGGTTATAAAGATACGGTTTTTCTGTACATCTATCTGAATTGCTTTTTTGGCTTATCTGCCAAAATGGTCTTTAATTTTTCTACAATATTATACGTAGCAGGACAAATAGGAATATTATGCATCGTGATTTCAGAAATCTTATGAAACTTTTTGCGATTGGTATGTGGATATTCTCTGCATGCTTTTGGACGTACATCGTAAATCATACATTCGTTATCGGCTCCTAAAAAGTGACAAGGCGCAGTGTGCAATACATAATGATTGTCTTCATCAAAGTTTAAAAACTGACTGATGAATTGATGTTCTTTCATCTTGAAATGCTTTGAAATACGACCAATATCAGCATTTGTAAATATTGGGCTTGTCGTTTTACAACAATTAGCACAAGTAAGACAATCTGTTTTTTCAAACTCCTCATCATGCAAATCCTGCATGATGTAATCTAAATTTTTAGGTGTTTTCTTTTTGAGCTTAATAAAGAATTTTTTATTCGCTACTTCCACGTCTTTAGCGAGTTTAGGAAGCTCATTGATAAAATCTTGCATGTGTCTACTTCGTTTGTGAACAAAAATACATGATATTTTTTTGATTTGTTGGGTAACAAAACATTTAAAGCGGCACTTGTTAGTATAACATGAAGAAAATATACAACTTATGGTATATTTTCAAAATTAATAGAATCATAAAATTGGGGGATTTTACGAATCTAGGTTAATTATTTAGGTTATAGTTAACACAAGCAACGAGGACTACTTCTGTACGAATCGTTGCTTTTTTTTATGAAGTTCAATATAGTATAAGAAATAGCCCGCTGCGGATTCTTTTTCCGAAGTATAGCAGGTGTTTTTCGTTAAAAATTTTTGAAGCCTTGGAAAAAATTTAGAAAAACACATGCGGTTTTAGCTTTTTCAGCTAAAAATACCTCTGGAAAAAGCGCCTTTTCTTTTGTTTCGTTTTCTTTGGGCGAGCAAAGAAAATGAAAATCAGAAGCAATAATTCCAATTTTTAAAAAATACTATTATTGAATAACTTGAACTATTCTTTTCAATATGATTTTATATAGAACTAAAGTTATTAAGTGAAATTTCAATTACTTCCTGTATTTTTGCGACTTAGTTCGTACACAGATGAAAGATTTATTCGGGAAAGCTATTTTAGACTACCAGCAAGGAAATTACACAGAAGACATTACAACCTCAACGTCTATTTCGGAAGAAGATACGTTGCCACTTCCCTATTTATTTCGCTCGTATGATGAAATGCCAAAAATAGAACAACTAGCCTTACAACTAGCTAAAGGAAAGGTTTTGGATGTTGGTTGCGGCGCAGGAAGTCATAGTTTGTATTTACAAAACGAACGCAACTTAGAAGTGACTGCCATTGATGTTTCGGAAGCTGCCATAGAAGCCTGTAAACTCAGAGGAATTCACAAAGCAATCACTGCAGATGTACTCGAATTTTCTGGACAGTTTGACACGATTCTTTTATTGATGAATGGCGCTGGTATGTGCGGAAAACTCAATCGAATTGGAAACTTCTTGAATCACCTGAAAACAATATTGACCGACGACGGGCAAATTTTGGTAGATTCTTCCGATATCATTTATATGTTTGATGAAGATGAAGATGGCGGAAAGTGGATTCCTTCTGAAAATGAATATTATGGTGAATTACAATACAATGTAAGCTACAAAGGCGAACATGAAGAACCTTTCAATTGGTTGTATATTGATTACAACACATTACAAAACGCCGCACACGCGTCTGGCTTAAAATGCGAATTGATCCTTGAAGGTGAACATTATGATTATTTAGCGAAGTTATATAAATAATAAAGTTCACTTCGAGTGCCTCAGTGAACTTTATGAAGTTATTTATTAAAAAACTTAGTTTAAGCTATAGCCTTTTTCTGCTAATTTATGAATGACACTTTTATAAAATTCTCCACTCCATTGCATGGAAATTTCGCCTTCTATTTTTGCCAATCCATCTTTACTAACAATCATTTTTTGACCAGTTTCTGAATCGTAGAAGTTTCCTATTTGTTGTCGATGAGTAGCTGTTAACTTAGAAGGATCAGCCAACATTAGTTTAGCAGCAGTTGATTCGTAAAAAACGGTCATGTTCTTAATATCATTCATTGTAAAATAAGCCTTATAAGCAGAAACTAAAACGGCTTTCACTTCTTCTACTTGCGGCTTTTTAGCACTTTCGAGTTCTTTCCAAATAGCATCTGAAACTTTATAGTCTTTAAACTGTTTTTTCAACATTACAAACATGGCATCAACAGCACCTTCGTATTGTTCTTGCGTTCCGTTAATTGTTAAATAATGTTTTACATTCTCTATGTACGGATCTGTTTGTGCAAAAGAAGTTTGTACACAAACGAAAAGCAATACGGCAATCAATAGTTTTTTCATATCTATAAAATAAAACGGGGTAGGTGTTTTATACTAGTTTGCTTTCCAAATAGCATTCCAAAAGCAGTACAAAGATATTTTTTTATTGCTCAATTTGTTAAATTCTGGCAAATATTAAGAAATATCCAACAAATTGTGTTACAAACTAAAAAAAAAGTCTTGAAAATGTTATTTTTTCGTTAATTTCACATAAAAAAGAATTGCAACCTAATTAACACAACCTATTTACTATGAGAAACTTTACTTTTATTCTGTTGTTTGCCTTTATTTTTCAGGCAACTGCACAAAATTTACAACGTCCTGTTCCTGAAAGTTGGAACATCGCTACTATAGAAAAAGTAGTCCCAATTGAACTTCAAAAACCAAATCTAACAACTTTACAAGCAGAAGATGCTGTTAACGACTTAGACAAATCCATTCCTTGGCGATTTGGATATGATCATTTTGTAGATTACGGTTTAAATAATGCTGGAAAATGGCACACATTACCAAACGGAGATCGTATTTGGAGAGTTAACATTATTTCTCCTGATGCATTAACGATGAACTTAATATTTGATCGTTATCATATTCCTGTTGGAGGAAAAGTATACATCTATAATGATGATCGTTCACAAATCTTAAACACTTTTACACACTTACATAACAATCCTGAAGAAATTTTAGGAACATGGATGGTGAATGGTGAAAGTCTTTGGATTGAATATTTTGAACCAAAAAAAGTAAGTGGTCAGGCACGATTGAATATCGGAAACGTAATTCACGGATACAGAACTGCAGACATGTACAACGAAAATAACCCTGAAGCTTTAAATGACTCAGGAGCTTGTAACGTAGATGTAAACTGCGATATTACTGGAACTTCAGTACTTGCAAATGATATTAAAGATGATGTAAAAAAATCTGTTGGAATGCTTGTTAGCGGTGGAAACGGATTTTGTACGGGAGCTTTGGTAAACAACACAAACAATGATGGAACTCCATACTTCTTAACTGCAAATCACTGTTTAGGTGGTTCGGTAGCTGGTTGGGCATTTCGTTTCAACTGGGCAAGTGATGCGTCAGTTGCTGACTGTGCTACAACTGCACCAAGTGTAGATAATACATTTTTACAAACTGCGAGTGGAGCAATTTTAAGAGCTGCTAACTCAGAATCAGATATGGCGTTAGTTGAAATTACAGATGCAGCTTTCTTCGCAGGAAGTCCAGATGTAGTTTGGGCAGGTTGGAACCGTTCTACAACGGCAGTTCCTTCTTTAAACGTTGGTGTTCATCATCCAAGTGGAGACATTCAAAAAGTATGTGTCGATTTTGAAGGAGCGACAAGAACTGTATCAAATTTCAACGGAAATCCAACTACTGAAATGTGGAGAATTGCTGATTGGGATTTAGGAGTAACGGAGCCAGGTTCTTCTGGATCTCCACTATTTGATCAAAATGGATTAATCATCGGAAAACTATCTGGTGGATCTGCAGCATGTTCTGGAACCAATGACAACGGAGGTTTTGATATTTATGGACGTTTTGGTGTTTCTTGGGACTTCGGTACAACAAACGCTACACAATTACAATTCTGGTTAGATCCAGCAGGAACAAACCCAATGGATTTGGTACAATTTCCTCCATTACAAACATTTGATTATGATGCAGCTATTAGCATATTAAATATTCCAACTGATTTATGTGATGCAACCATTACACCAACATTACGTATTAGAAATGCAGGAAACTTACAATTAACAAGTGCTACTATCATGCACCAATTAGATAGTAATACTGCAGTAACAATTAACTGGACAGGAAGTTTATCAACAGATCAATTTGAAGATATTCCTTTATCAGCTATCGCTGTATCAGGTCAAGGCGCACATTCATTCGTAGCTACTGTAGCTAACCCAAATGGAAATGTAGATCAATCGCCATCAAATGATTCTAACACAAAAAACTTTACTATTCCTGATAGTTTCGCAACAACAACAATAAGAGTGATCATTACACCTGACCGTTACGGAGGAGAAACAACTTGGCAATTAGCAAATTCAGCAGGAACTGTTGTTGGAAGTGGCGGACCCTATACGACTACAGGAACAAATGGTACGCAACCAGATGAAATTCAAGATATCACTATCACAGCATTTGATGACTGTTATACATTTACAATAAATGACTCGTATGGAGATGGAATTTGCTGTCTGTATGGAGCTGGAACTTACCGTTTGGAAGATGGAGCTTCTAATATTTTAGTTACTGGAAATGGAGATTTCGGAGCAACTGCTTCTGACTTATTCAAAATAACAGATCCATCATTAAGCGTAAGCGAAAGCCTATTAGGTAGCAACTTACGAATTTATCCAAATCCTTCTGCGGCTGATTTTACAGTTGCTGTAAGCAATTTTACGAACGTAGCTTATGAAATTAGCAGTATTACTGGACAACGTATACAAGCGGGATCGTTTAGCAATGGAAACAATACACTTTCTATGAGAAGCGAAGCTGCAGGTATGTACTTTATCAGAATTACTGATCTAGATTCAAATATTAGTGTGACTAAAAAGATTGTAAAATACTAGAAATAGTAGCATTACATTATATAATAAAGCATCCGTTTTTCTTTTGAAAAGCGGATGCTCTTTTTTGTGCTACTTTGTGATTGAAAAACTTTAGCGGAAATCTAACAGCATTTTTTTTAGACTTCACTAAAATCGCTTACTTTTAACCAAATTTTGGAACTCATGAGTAGTAAGGACAATTTTATTGATCATATTGACAAAGGATATATTACAAAAGGTGATTATATTACCGTAGGATCGGCTATGTATGAAGGTCAAACGGTTACAGATGCGTTTGTGAAAATTCCGCTAAAAACCCTGAATAGACATGGTTTGATTGCTGGAGCCACTGGAACTGGAAAAACAAAAACGCTTCAAGTACTTGCCGAAAATCTTTCCGATAAAGGAATTCCTGTGTTATTAATGGACTTAAAAGGTGATTTAAGTGGAATTGCACAACCAAGTCCTGGACATGCAAAAATTGACGAACGTCATGCTAAAATTGGGTTTCCATTTGAAGCAAAAAGCTTTCCAATTGAAATTCTTTCCTTATCCGATCAAGATGGTGTGCGTTTGCGTGCTACAGTTTCCGAATTTGGACCTGTATTACTTTCTCGAATTTTAGACTTAACAGAAACACAATCAGGAATTGTTGCCGTTGTTTTTAAATATTGCGACGACAACAAAATGCCATTGCTTGATTTAAAAGATTTCAAAAAAGTATTGCAATATGCTACGGGCGAAGGAAAAGAAGAATTTAAAGAACAATACGGACGAATTTCCACAGCTTCTACAGGATCTATTCTTCGTAAAATTGTAGAACTCGAACAACAAGGCGCTGAATTGTTTTTTGGTGAAACTTCATTTGATGTAAACGATTTAACTCGAATTGACAAAAACGGACGCGGTTATATAAACATTATTCGTTTAACAGATATTCAAGACAAACCAAAGCTATTTTCAACGTTTATGTTGAGCTTATTAGCAGAAATTTATGAGACATTTCCTGAGCAAGGCGATAGCGGACGACCAGAGTTGGTATTGTTTATTGACGAAGCACATCTAATCTTTAAAGAAGCTTCCAAAGCCTTATTAAGTCAAATTGAAAGTATTGTAAAACTGATTCGTTCCAAAGGAATCGGATTGTACTTTGTCACACAAAATCCAACGGATGTTCCAGAAGCAGTTTTAGGGCAATTAGGTTTAAAAATACAGCATGCATTGCGTGCATTTACAGCAAAAGATCGAAAAGCCATCAAGCTTACCGCAGAAAACTATCCAGATTCTGAATATTATGATACTGCCGAAGTATTAACTTCCTTAGGTATTGGAGAAGCCTTGGTTTCTGCTTTAGATGAAAAAGGAAGACCAACGCCATTAGCTGCAACCATGTTACGTGCGCCAATGAGTCGCATGGACGTTTTAACAGCTTCTGAATTAGATGAAGTGATTGACAATTCAAAATTAGTCAAAAAATACAACTCAACAATCGATCGTGAGAGTGCATACGAAATGCTCAACGAAAAGATTGAAAAAGCTGAGAAGCTTCACGAGAAAGAAGAAAAGGCAAAAGAAAAAGCAAAATCTTCCAGAACTTCTAGCAGAAAAAGTACACGCCAAAATCCTATCATTAAAGTGTTGACAAGTGCGACATTTATCAGAAGTATTTTAGGTATTCTGAAAAAAGTTATCAAATAGCAACAATAAAAAAATAATAAAAAGGTTATCCTTTCATCATTAAAAATATAAACTAAAAATCGCGTGAAAAAGTCTCTATTACTTACTATTATCATTGCTTGTTTGACAAGTTGTGCAAAAAAAGAAGATCCGTTTTTGATTCAAAAAGATCAAATTGGAAAACTATCTAAAGAAATTACTGTACAACAATTAGATTCTATTTTTGCCAACGATTCTTTGGTAAAACGCATTGGCGAAGGTGACTTTGTACAAGCCGGAGACGACAAATATTTGATTTATGAAAAAGGTGGAAAACAATTGCTAACCTTAACGCCAAGACAGCAACATGACGTGAAGGAAAAAATCAAAACGATTCAAGTTCACGATCCACGTTTTAAAACTGCCAAAGGGCTTACGCTAAAAAGTACGTTTAAGGATATTCGCGAACATTATAAAATTAGAAACATTCACAATACGTTCAGAAATCTTGTCATTACGGTGGATGGAAACGAATATTTTACGATTGATAAAAAACAACTTCCCGAAGATTTACGCTACGATATCAACTTGAATATTGAAGCACTTCAAATACCTGATGCAGCAAAAATCAAGTATTTCATGATCAATTGGGAACATACGGAAGCCGCTAAAAACGATTCAAAAGATGAGCTCTAAAAAATATAAAGTTCAAAAAGCACCTTTTGTGGTGCCAACAACTGACGGAAAACTGATTGAGGAACATTTTGGAAATGCTACCGATGGAAATTCGGATGTAAGTATTGCACACATGGTTGCGCCACCAAAATGGAGCGAACCCTATCAATCTCCTGAATTTGATGAATTCACATACATCATCAAAGGAAAAAAACAATTTATCATTGAAGGTGAAACTATTGTGTTGGAAGCTGGACAATCGATTAAAATTGAAAAAAATACGCGCGTACAATATTCCAATCCGTTTGAAGAAGACTGCGAATACTTAGCAATTTGTTTACCTGCATTCTCTATGGATTTGGTAAACCGAGAAGAAAAATAATAATAAAGGTTATTTAGAAAAATGATTTTGAAACGTCATTCTGAATTTATTTCAGAATCTCATCGTTGCAATTTCAATGATTATGTGAAACTGAATCAAGTTCAGTTTGACGCAATCGTACTTTTCTAAATAACCTTTTTACTCTACAATCATAACCGTAATTACGGCTTAATAATCGTTACATATCTGTATGTAGTATTCTTTCCTACATAGCCATATCCATTGGTAGTTCTGGCTCTTGCGTATACATTAAATGAATGTGCACACGTCTTTTCAGCTTTAAAACTTCCTAAAATATGGTGACTTCCTTTCCAATTTCCTGGAGTTGTTACTGGATCGTACTTCTTGTAGACAATATTCTTAGAATCTCCATCGCCCCAACGTGCTGTTAAGCTATAATCCAATAAGTTTCCTTCGGTATCAAACGCTTCAAAATCTACATCTATTTGATCGTTTGCGTTTTGTAAATTCACAATACCACACGCACCAATTTCTGCATTTTTATACTTAACAGAATTGATACTTACTTCTGGCACATTATTATCAATATACATTCCTAATACTTGTTCTGGACTTGTTGCACCAACTTCTATTCCTGCATTGTTATAGAATTTTACTTTAAACTGATGCAATCCTGTATTGAGTTTTGTTGAATTGAATTGAAACAATAAATCATCAATAGAATAATCGACACCTGAATTTGGCATTTTGTAGAAATTACTACTATCTGGTGAAGATGCTTCCAATACATAATCGGAACCATTCCACTTGTAGTTGTACCAAGAAGTTACAAACTCAGAAAATCCTCCTGAAGTTCCTTTTCTATGAAATACTTTATACTTCTTTGCTCCGATTCCAGGCAACTGATTCATCTTTGTACGGTTTCCAATTACATTCAACAAGCCACCAAAAGCAGCATTTCGAGCATAAATGAAATAGTTTGAAGCTGTAGTAGCACGTCCTGACGAATTAATCTTTGTTGTTGGAATCAATCCTACACTTCCCATCACTGGACCTAAATCTGCTGTTGAAATAGATGGTTTTCTAGAGAAATACAAGGTATGTAACTTAGAAAAATCTCTAAAGAAATTTGCAGGTGTATCGTAGTTTAAATTTGGTTTGTTTGAATGCACTCTGAATCCAAACTTTGTGTATGAACTAAACCACCACCATAATAAGTTGATTTTTAAATCTGTCAATCTAAATTTGAATTTCCAGATTCTGTGCGGTGTTGAAGAATTTGGGGAAGTTCCGAATGTACTTTTACATTCTGACTTTTGTACTTCATTTAGCAAACCTGTCCATCGTCCTGCGCCTAAATAATACTGTCTTCCCATCTTATTTGGGTTTCCAGGATAGTTTCCATAGTTTACATCATATCGTGGTGTAATGGCTCTGTTACGATTCAAATCAAAAGTAAACCAGAAATAATCGCCTGTTCCAGGATCGTTGTGTGTGTCTTTTACAACATCCAACACTACATATAAATATTTAGCATCATTCTTGGCAAGCATAAAACCGCCATCGAATTTCATTTGTTTGTCTTGCGCGCCTGACCAAGCCGCATCTTCTAATTGGTCGTCTAAAGAAATGGGCGTTCCTGCCCAAGTTGATTTAATAGTTCCCATGTTTTTTTTAGTTTTTAGGTTATATATCATTTTAAAGGACAAAATTACAACGCACTAATACACTGTGTAAGAGCATAAAAACTAATTCGATACAGGAAAAAGACGGATTTTTATTACGGTTTCAAGAAATCACTTGGAACTAGTAGTAGTATTTGTGTATTGAATCTTTCTGAACACAGACAATTCCAATCGTAAATGATAAAAAACAAAAAGGTTTCTGAAGATTTTAAACGAATTCTAGTTTAACGCTAACGAATTCTAAAACGACTCCGAAAAAGCCTGAAGTTGCCACTACATTTGAAATGTAATTAAGAAACAAAGTCATCTTAATCACAATTAAAAAGATACAAACTTTAAACAGCAACATCAAATGTGGTACGATATAACAGCAACAAAAATGATTCAAAATTATTTGAATAGCTATTCGCAAATCAAAATGCAGTTTGATGGCGAAGGGAAAGTAAATACAGTCGCGCTATTTCAAGATGGCATATGGATTCAAAGTCCAACCTTGGCAAAACGAATGCGCTTACGACATATTACTTTGCCAATGCGACGAGAAGCTTCTATCACATTAAAAAGATAAAACAAATTTAGGTTAGTTGGTTAGTTGGGGAATCTCAGCTTGGATACTTTTGATGGCTGTCAAAAGCTACGATTGCAAACTATTGAAGAGTGGGTTTTCAAAAGCAATAACAATCGTGATTTCAATCAAAAAGTGGATTGATCTTATCCAAGCTGATTTTCATATTAATTAAAAGATTGAAAGATTAAATGATTAAAAAACTCATAACTGACAACTCATAACTCATAACTCATAACTCAAAAAAATAACTTTAAAAACAACAACACTATGAAAACAAAAGCACTAAAAATGGCAGCATTCATGGGACTTGTATTAACATTCGTATTTGCATGTTCCCCAAAAGAAAGTTCAGATGAACTCGCTGAAGCAACCACAAGCGAAGTACTTGCTTCTAAACAATCCGTTGTATTCATCGCTGGATATGACAAAGGTTCTAGCACGTATTATAAAGATGCAACAGCACATTTTCAAGGATTGAGTTATACAATTGTAGACGATGCATTTTCGCTTCAAGAAATCATTGCTTGGTTAAATAAAAACCATCACAAACAAGATTATAGCGAGATTCACATTGTAAATAAAGGAAATTCTAAAAAAGGACTTTCGCTAGAAACGACAATTCACGGCGAGTTACTTTCACAAAAAAGCTTACTCAACTGTTTGAAAGAAGGCAAACTTCCGAAGCTTGAAAATGTGTTAGCAAAAGATAGCAAATTGGTATTTCACACTTCTGAATTAGGAAAAGATACAGATTTATTAAATATCTTAAAGCAAACGTTTACGGCAAATTACCAGCCAAAAGTATTCGCAACACAACACGCAACGGTTTTTAACGGACAGTTTCAAAAACATTTCTTAGCAAAAGCATTCTACGGATATTATCCAACAGCACAATCGCCCGGAAATGTAGATTTATCAAAGCAGTTTATCCGTAAATATCCTTTAGAAGATATTCATTGGTTAGACGCGATTAGAACAAAAGAAGAAGAAGAACCAGGAAAAGCATTTGCGTATAAATTTAATATTCCTGTGCGTTGGGAAATTGAATTCTCAGATGATGAAGATGTACCTTCTTTAGCAGATGCAAATGAAATTATGGATTGGATTGACGATAACCAAGAATACAAAAATCGCATCACAGACATGGGAATTTCCATAGAAAAGTTTAGATGGAACGCTGTAAAAGTTGGGCAAAAAGTAATCATCAAAGGAAAAACTACGGCGGTTTGCGTATTGAAACCAATGATGCAACGTAACAATCCATTATCGTATGTGCGTACAGAATTTGACAATCAACGGTATTATACACAACTTTGATTAATGTAACCTTTTCAAAAAAAATGTCACATCGAGCGCAGTCGAGATGCTTATCTAGCGAATAGATATTCTCGACTGTGCTCAATTTTACAAACCAAAAAATTTCAACCTAATTAACTTATATTTGCTTTATGTATATTTTCAAACCCAACACTGTTTTACTTCTTTTATCTTTTATGTTTTGTATGCTGAGTCAAGCTCAAAACGATACTACCTATTTATACCATAAGTATGACATTGATAAGACGTATTCATTATTTGGCGATAATGTAAAACTAAGAGCCGAACCAAATACGACTTCCGAAGTTGTAACATTACTTCGCATTGGTGATGAGGTGAAAATTATTAAAAAGACTTATTTTTTTCTAGAAGATGCAACTTCTAAAACTGCTTGGTATGAAGTAGATTTTCAAGGTGAAAAAGGATTCATTGCTGGAAAATTTATCGCGAATGGACACAAAAAAAGTGGAAATCAACACTTTTACTTTCGTAAAATACCAGATGAAGAAAACGATCAAGTACACATCCGAATTGTATACAATACAACTACAAAAGCCTATACAGAAACCACGCAAAAACTCATGAATGAAAGTATCGGGATCAGTTTTGAAGCTCATCACGATTTAAAAAACATACTACAAATTGTGATCATTAACTATTTTGGCGATTCTTGTGGAGAAGAAGGTGGAAACACGGTATTATTTTTGAAGGAGAATTATGAATTAGTCAAAGTAGCCGATTTATCTGAAATTGGAGATGGTGGAATCTATGGTTTATCAGAAACATTTACATACAAAATAGATGAAGAAAACGGACAGCCAATTATTCTATTTACAAAAGAAGAAGAGGAACAAGTAGATGAAGAAAAACGCTGGTTTGAAACGAAAAAAATAACACGCATATACGAATGGAATGGCACGAAATTAGTTCCAGAATTTTCAAAAGAATTCAAAAAAAGAGAAACGTCTAATTAATATGAAACTGTTTTTACAAAAATATCTCCTACTCTTTTTTGTGGTATTTGGAACTTGGTTTTCAAACGCACAAAACAATCAGTTACGCGCATATACCTTGAAAGATGGTTTGCCACAATCGCAAGTAAATGCTGTCACACAAGATGCTGCTGGGTATTTATGGGTTGGAACACAAGGTGGCGGAATTGCCCGTTTTGACGGAATTTCTTTTAAAGTTTATACTGAAAAAAACGGTTTAGGCTCTAATTACATTCAATCCCTGCTTTTTCAAAAAAATAGCTTATTCATAGGAACGCGTCAAGGACTTTCGGTTCGCATTAAAAATACATTCAAAAACTATACGACTCCACGTGTGTATGATATGGAAATGGTGAATGATAAAGTCTTTTTAGCAACTCGAAAAGGAATTTACGCTTACAATACTGTTGATGAGCCAAAACGTGTGGATTGTAATGCAAGTATCAATTCGACACAAATTAATGCTATTTTATTTGATGGTACTTCGTTTTGGATTGCTTCCAGAAATGGTTTGTGGAAAACAGATCGTTTGTCAAACACTGGAAAGTTTATAAAAATGCTCAATGGCGATTTTAAATCGTTGGTACAATACAAAGAAAAAATAATCGCTGCGAGTTTTACAGATGGTATTTTTTTGTTTGAGAAAGGAAAAGAAAGTTTTCAAATCGTTTCAGAAGTAAAACAAATCAATAGTATCAACTTGATCAATGCGTCTGAATTATGGATCAACACTACAAACGCAGGCATAAAACGTGTCAATTTAGAGGATAATTTAGTAGAAAAGTCCATTACAAAACGAAATGGTTTATCGGTGTACAACATTCGCATAGCGTACAAAGATCGTCAAAACAATGTGTGGATTGGTTCTTCAGGTGGCGGATTGTTTAAGTTTGAAAAGAACAACTTTAGGCATTACACTAAAAATAATGGTTTAACCGCGAATCGAATTTACGCCGTTCATCATCTGGAAAATACTTTATGGCTTTCTACATCAGAATCTGGTTTAATGACGATTGATTCTACCGGAATTCATCAAGAAACAACAACGAGTGAATATCTGAACGTAAAAGTAAAAACCTTAACAAACGATACCGGAAATAGAATTTGGGCAGGAACTGAAAACAAAGGAATTTACATTTATCAAAAAAAAATACGCGATACTATTGTGTACGATAGCATATTAGTGGATGAAATCAGCTATGAAAAACTGCAATTAGAAGACATTTATACGGCCACAATTACTACAGAAGATGGTTTGCCATCCAATTGGATTCGGAACATAAAAATATACGGTTCGCGAATTTGGGTCGCAACCTATTCAGACGGAATTGTGAGTTTTCAATACGATTACAAAAGCAAAAAAATCTACAATCTTAAAGCTTTTGGCGCTGAACAAGGCATTAAAGATTTAGCAATTCGCGATTTGGCGCGCGATGAAACTGGTCGTGTTTGGTATTCCACAAGTAAAGGACATTTAGGTTATATCAAAAACAACAAAGTCACACATATTGAACCCAAAGATGTTACTGGAGAAGAAGTCACGATCGGAACGATTCTTTTTCATAATTACGATATGTACATTGGTACTTTTGGGAAAGGAATTTGGTATTCAACCTTATCTAAAGAATTAAAATTTGAGGAATTACGCGGTGAAAAAGAATTGTATTCAAAGAATATTTACCAACTTATTTTTGACGATAACGGCATGCTTTGGGCAGGAAGCGAACGTGGCGTAGATCAAATTTCATTAAATAAGAAAAATGAAATCGTCAATGTAATTCATTATGGTGAAAATGATGGTTTTTTAGGAATAGAAACCTGTCATAACGCAATCACAAAAAACACCGAAGGAAATCTTTGGTTTGGAACCATTTATGGACTTACCAAATATGCGCCTTCAACTTCAGAACAAGAATCATCAAAACCGCAAATACATTTTGAAAATATCGAAGTTGCCTATCAAAGTTTAGATTCGATAGACTTGCACGATTGGACAAATTCAGACAAACAATTACAACTTTCAGAAGATAAAAATCACTTAGCGTTTCGGTTTCGTTCGGTCGATTTGGACAATCCGGAAGCGATTGTATATCAGTACAAATTTGACAAAGACAATTGGAGTCCGTGGACGAAGGAAAACAAAATTACATTTGGTGGTTTAGATTATGGCGATCATACATTTTTAGCGAGATCACGCAATAAAGATTGGCTCGAAAGTGATGCGATTGGTTTCAAATTTCATGTCATTCAACCTTTGTACAAAAAAACATGGTTTCGCAATTTGTTGTGGGGAATTTTGGGTTTAATTGCGATCGCGATGGTACTCTTATACATTAAACGTGTAAAAGCGAAAAACCGTGCCATTCGTGAACGTTTACAACTCGAAAACCATTTGTTATCGCTTGAACACAAAGCACTGCGCTTGCAGATGAATCCGCATTTTATTTTCAATGTGTTGAATGGAATTAAAGGCATGAGCCGAAACGATATTGCGAAGATGGACAAAACCATCAATACGTTTGCCGTATTATTGCGTGAAACCTTGACGAATTCCAGAAAAGATACCATTACGCTTGCGCAAGAAATAAAAACCTTGAAAAACTATGTAGAAGTAGAAAAATTAATGGCAAGCAAAGACTTCGCGTATGAAATTGAGTTGAACTCTGAGTTAGATCCGGAAGAAGTGTTAATTCCGCCCATGTTGATTCAGCCGTTTGTAGAAAACGCAATTCGACACGGAATCATGCCGTTGCAACGACCGGGCGAATTGAAAGTTCATTTCTCAACAGACAATGACTTTTTGTATGCAAGTATAACAGATAACGGCATCGGAATTTATCAATCACAGCAAAACAAAACCAACACCGATCATCAATCGATGGCGTTGGAAGTGACCAAAGAACGTATTGAATCCTTGGCAGGTCGCAACACCTTAAAGATTGAAGAAGTTTCCGAAAAAGATCATACCTTAGCAGGAACGAAAATTTCATTTAAAATTCCGTTGGAAACGGATTATTAAATGTTAAATGCTGAATGTGAAAGTTTAGACCGCTGACGCTGTTAGATATTAGACTGCTTCGCTGTTAGATTGTTAGATTGTTAGAATTTTAGATCAATTACGATTCAAAGTACTTCTCGATACAAAATTCTAACGAATTTCACTCGAAGTGACGCTTTAAGTTCTGATTCACAATACGTCTCTTCAAGTGATTTTTTGGAATGAAATGAAGAAAAAAGGTTAAATATTAAACGCCAAATTTTAAATGTAAAAGATAAAGTAGTTACACTAAAAACTTTCACACTGAGCGAAGTCGAAGTGCACAACTCATAACTCAATACTCATAACTCACAACTAAAAAAACTATGCTTACCACTGTTATTGTTGACGATATTCCTGCTGCTTTACAAATGCTTAAAGGCGATATTGAACGTTTACATCCTGAATTGAATATTATTGGAACGGCTTCCAGTGTTGTAGAAACGGCAAAACTCTTGCGCAAGCAACAACCCGATATTTTATTTTTAGATATTATGTTGGGCGATGGTTCTGGTTTTGATGTATTGGAAATTTTTCCAAACTTAACATCCAAAATTATCTTTGTAACGGCAAGTGACGAATTCGCGATTCGTGCGTTTAAATTTGCTGCCATTGATTATGTATTGAAACCGTACGCAGAAGAAGAACTTTCGTTGGCGATCAACAAAGCTAAAAGTCAAATTCATCCGAACAAAGAACGGTTGGACATTCTAAAAGATACCTTGGCGGCTCCAAATGAAAAGCCAAATAAAATTTCGCTTCACACGTTAGATAAAATCATTATTGTGAGTTTGGATGAAATCATTCGGTGTGAATCGGACAGTAATAACACCATTTTCTATTTACTAGACGGACAGAAGATTTTCGTGACGAAAACGCTCAAATACTTCTCAGACATGTTGCGCAATTACCAATTCTTACGTGTACATCAAAGTCATTTGGTCAATCTGCAATTCATAAAAGCGTTCATTAAAACTGATGGCGGTTATATATTATTGAAAGATAAAAGTACAGTTCCTGTTTCTGTTCGTAAAAAAGTAGAAGTGATGGAAGTTTTGAGTAGTATTCATCGGAAATAACTTAGACTCCTTAGATTGTTGGACATCTTAGATTTGTTAGACTTGTTAGATTTATAAGCCGTCACTAGAGTTGAGTTGAAGACGAAGTATCGAGAATCATTCGATATACAAAACTGTTCTCGATACAACGAATCTCCGATTCGCCACTCGAACTGACGAAACTGAAAACCGACAACTGAAAACTGTTAAATAAAAAAGAACATTTTCTATCAATTTTTATTTTCTTATCTTCCTAAGCATTTAAAAACTGAATTATGAAAACACCATCCTCACTCCTAGTCTTATTTTTATTGGTTGCAGCCGTAGCGACAGCGCAAAGCGAATATGAACCTACAGAAATTGATCCGTACGGAACAAAGAATCCGAAAGCACCAAAACAGTTGGATGATTTTAAACCGCTAATTGGTATGTGCGATTGCGATTCGGAACGAAGAAACCCAGATAGAACTTGGGCGAAAGCTGTAAAAATGACTTGGAAGTTTAAGTACATTATGAACGGCATGGCAATCCAAGATGAAACTTTAAAGGCAGATGGAAAGCATTCGGGAAGCATTCGTCAATTCAGTAAAGACAGTTTAAAATGGTATGTACATTACTACGCATCTGCTTCTCCAACAGCAACCTTAGCTGCTTGGGAAGGCAACAAAACTGATGATGGACGAATTGTATTATACAAACCACAAAAAGCGCCAAATGGTACCGATGGATTTTCACGTTTAACGTTTTACGACATTACTGACAAAGGTTACAAATGGGTTGGCGAATGGGTTGACAAAACCGAAACCGTTGTTTTTCCGTTTTGGAAGATTGCGTGTGTGAAGCGTGAGGAATAGGTTATTAGGTTATTAGGTTATTAGGTTATTAGGTTATTAGGTTATTAGGTTATTAGAAGAAACATCCATTTTTAGCGTCATCAACATAAATTAATGTTAATTTTTTAAGAAATAAGGCTAAAGTGTTTAATGTTTAACTATATTCGTTGAACAATTCTAACTTTAAATACAAGTCATGAAGTCATTACTACTTAAATTCTTCGCACTCTCTTTTTTAGTATTACTATCATTCAAGCCAAATGTCCAAGAATTTCAAGGACAAGCCTACTATTTTTCTAAATCAAAAATGGAGTTAGGAAGTTGGGGAGCAAGATTGAGTGAAGCTCAGAAAAAGGACGTGGCAGCACGTTTAAAAAATCGATTGGAAAAAACATACGTTTTAAGTTTTGACAAAGAAGCATCTGTTTTTAAAGAAGAAGACAAACTCGATGCAATTTCTGGCGCAACAGATTCTTGGGGAAGCAACTTCGCTAGAGGTGAACAATATAAAAATGTGAAGCAAAATGCCTTAGTGCAAAGTCAAGAGTTCTATGGAAAGAAATTTCTAGTGAAAGATAAATTACAAACCATTGAATGGAAAATGGGGAAAGAAACAAAGCAAATAGGACAATATACTTGCTTTAAAGCAACAGCTTCCATTCCAACAAGCGAATTGGCTTGGTATAATTTTTCGTGGGGTGACTTAAGAAGACCTACAACTGACGCAAAGAAAGCGGATGGCACACCAGTTGAAGCTAAGGAACCTGAAGTAAAAATGACAGAAGTTGAAGCTTGGTATACACCACAAATACCAGTAAGTCATGGTCCGGCTGAATATTGGGGATTGCCGGGTTTAATTTTAGAAGTTAGTGCAGACAATACAACAATGCTATGTTCTAAAATAGTACTAAACTCAGGTGATGAAATTAAAATTGAAGCACCAGATAAAGGAAAGGAAACAACTAAAAGTGAATATCAAGCAACTGTTCAGAAAAAAATGCTTGAAATGAGAAACAATCGCGGGAGAAGAAGAGGTTAGACTTTTAATTTAATATTAAACCTTTGCTTTAATATATAGTCTAAATTAGATATTTAAAACTAACCAGTAATAAACACTAATGAAAAAAATACTTTGCATTCTCCTATTCTTTGCAGCGAACTTAACTTTTGCACAAATTAAAATGGAAGGCGTCGTAAAAGACAGCTTGAACAAACCTTTAGAATTGGCAAATGTAATTGCCATCAATAAAGAAACAAGTGCTTTAGAATCGTATAGCATTACAGATGCGAATGGTAAATACAAACTAGCATTGGGAAAGAATGCTACCTATAAAATTCAAGTAAGTTATATCGGTTTAAAAAACTTGGAAGAAACACTTTCCACGAAAGAAGTTGATATCATAAAAGATTTTATCCTTAGAGAAGGAAATAAATTAGATGCCGTAAAGCTTACCTACGAAATGCCCGTCACCGTAAAAGGCGATACTTTAATCTACAATGCGGACTCTTTTAAAAATGGTACGGAACGAAAGTTAGAAGATGTTCTTGAAAAACTACCCGGAGTAGAAATCAATGAAGATGGACAGATAGAAGTAGAAGGAAAAGTTGTCAATAAGTTAATGGTGAATGGAAAAGACTTTTTTGATGGAGACACCAAATTAGCAACGAAGAACATTCCGTCGAAAGCAGTTGATAAAATTCAAGTATTGCGTAACTATTCTGAAGTTGGTCAACTGAGAAGTGTGACAAACAATCAAGATAATGTCGCTATTAATATCAAACTGAAAGAAGGAAAAGAAAACTTTTGGTTTGGGAATATCACTGCCGGATCAGGAGCTTCACCAGATAATGAATTGTATTTATTTCAACCAAAACTATTCTATTACAGTCCAAAATATACGATCAATTTTATTGGAGATGTAAACAACATCGGTGAGCTTGCCTTATCACGTCGAGATATTAGAAACTTCGGCGGCGGTTTTAGAGCGCCAAGCAGAAGTAGCGGAACGAATATTAATTTGGGAGATAATGGACTCAACTTCTTGACGAATCAAGAGAATGCATTAGAAATAGAAAATAAACTTGCCACAGGGAATTTTAGTTACTCTCCAAATCAGGCGTTGGATTTTAGTGGATTTGTTATCTACAACAGCAGCCGAATACTTTCCAAAGAAACAAGTTTTGTACAATATACAGATCCAGAATTAGGAATTCCTGATGAAGCAACGGAACAAAAAAGTAGAGAACGCTCTGATCAAGTATTAGTAAAACTGAGCGCTTCCTATCAACCTAATGCTAACAATCAACTAGATTATGATGTGTTGGGTCGCGTATCAAACGATTCACAAGTACAAAATGTTTTTTCATCGGTGATCGGAAATACTGATCAATTAGATGAGGTGACTCCGTATAGCATCAATCAAAATATAAATTATTATTATACGATTAATGAAACAAATATTCTGGCATTTGAAGCACAGCATTTGTTGAAAAACGAAGATCCGTTTTACAATGCCACTTTAGGCAATGAACAAAATGGTGCTTTTGATACTACTGCAGTAGCTTTAGGTTTGGACACTTCCGTAGATAATTATAGTTTGAATCAGAACAGACAAATCAAGTCCAATCAATTGGATGCGAAGTTGGATTATTACAATATTTTAAATTCGAAAAGTAATATCAATATTACGCTTGGAACTATTTTGAGTCGTCAAGAATTCAATTCCAATCTTTTCCAGTTTTTAGGACCTGGACTTACATTAAATCCAACGCCAACATTTAATGCTGGACGTGCTACAAACGATACCGAATACAACTTTAGTGATGTATATTTAGGAGTTCATTACCGATTAAAAAGTGGTAAGTTCACGTTTACGCCCGGTTTTTCACTGCATGCTTATGGGAATAACAATACACAATTTGGAGAAACCTTTAAGGACAACTTCTTTCGCTTTTTACCAGATTTAGAAACACGAATTCAGTTTAAAAAGAGTGAAGCATTGACCTTGCGCTACAGCATGCGTAATCAGTTTACAGATGTAACACGATTGGCAGAAGGTTTAGTGATGAATAATTTTAATAGTTATCAATTTGGAACGCCCGATTTACAAAATGCATTGTCGCACAATGTGAGTTTAGTATATACAAGTTTCAACTTGTTTAATTATACAAATGTATTCGCTAGAGCATCGTATTCAAGTAATATTGATCAAGTACGTGGCTTAACGAATTTTGAGAATGTGATCCGAACGAGTACTTTTTTCAACTCTAATTTTGCAGATGAAAATGTAAATGTCTTTGGACGTGTGCAACGAACTTTCGGGAAGATCAGAGGAACGTTGAATGCTAGTTTTAATTATAGTAAGATCAATCAGTTTATTCAAGGACAACAATCATTGAATGAAGGTTATACACAAACGTACACGCCAGGCATCCGTACAAATTACAGGGAAGCACCAAACGTGAGCGTACGCTATCGCTATCAGGTGACCAATAATACGCAAGGAAGTCGTAAGACGAAGTTTGTCACGACGGCTCCATCGATAAGTTTTGATGCGTATATCTGGAAGCGTTTGACTTTACGTTCAGATTATACCTATACGAATCAAGATTTAGGAAATGGCGAATCGCAATCGTTCCAAAACTGGAATGCGACACTTTCGTACAGAAAGAATAGAGATGCCAAATGGGAATATGAAATCAAAGCGACGAATATTTTAGATATTAGTTCTCAGGTACGAAACAGTGCCAACAATTTATCGGTATTTACTTCCGAAACGTTTATACAACCAAGGTTTGTAACGTTCCGATTTGTGTATACGTTGTAGAAAAAGTTACTTAGTTAGTAAGTTATTATGAGTTGAAAACCGAACAGCAGTTGTGGAAATTGTTGTTTGGTTTTTTTGTGTTTTATTCAAAAATGGTGATTATTAGATTTGAATTGAATTATTTTTTTGGAAGGATTTTGTTTTGATTGGAGTATAATGGTTCGTGTAAACGCTTTAGATTCTATGCGCAGCTAAAGCGTTTACACTCTATCGCTTCTCATCTTCTTTTTTTACAATTCCATTTGTTTCTTTATTAATTCTGTTACAACATCAACTCCAATATCTTTTGCTGTATCGAAAACCCATTTCCCAGCATCTTTCAAATACTTAATAACTTTGTTTCCGTCTTTTTCCTTAGAAGCCAATTCTGCTATTGCAACTTCACCAATTGCTTTAAATTCTTCTGGTGACTTTGCTCGTGTAGCCAAATTTTCTCTTAATTGTTTTAATTGACTATGAAGTTTGTCATAGTCTAAATCTTCAGGAACATTGTAGTTGATTTGTTGAAAGGAATTATTGGACGAAGTAGCATTTGAGCCAACTGCACCTATTTGTGTATTGTTAAATATGTTTTTATCTCCCATAGTTTTTTCATTTATTTGAAAATCAAAAAGTTTTTTAAATTTATATAAATTATCTATTGATATTTTCCCGTTCGCAATGTCACTTATGGGGAATTCAACTTTTTCAAAATAGTCATGATATTCGTCATAATCACCAATAATTATAGGCGATTCAGATTTTGAATATTTGACTGCGTAGTTTGTTAACCAATCTGCTATTCCTAATAAATCAGTTCCTAATGCAGCAAATTGACAGAAAGAATACGAAAAGGCTCCATATTCACTTAATTCTTCTTCACGAGCATAAGTAATGGCAACACTAACAAGACCTTGATTAGGACTTTTATTGGGCAATAAATTACACTCTTCTACATCTACATAATATTTTGGCACTTCTCTATGATACTCAAAATTGATAAGTGATAATTCTTTTGGTATTAGCATAACTCTTCCAATAAGATTTACTGTTGGATTTCGTTTAGCTTTGATTTCCTCGATTAATTTTTCATAAAATTCTTTTTCTAATAAAACAACAATACCTTCATGACTTACACCAGATGAAGAAGCACACATGATATATTTTAGATTTCCCATTACTTGTTTTGGACCAACTCTTAATGAACCCAAACCACCTTTTACCATACTCTTTTTACCACTCGGTCTTAATTCTATGAATCTTCCTTTCCTTTGGTCAACTCCTTTTCTCTTTTCATTTTCAAAGTATCTTCTTAATGCTGATTCTCTTTCTATTTTTGCCTCAATCGTATGGTATCTTCCTGGAGACGATGGTATCCACTCTAATATTTTAAAATTGTTTAATCTAATTATTTGTCCAGGGTAAAGATTCGAATTTAAAGCATTATGCCAGAAGGATTCATCTTCCTCAAAAACCAAGTCTTCTGTTTTCTTTTTCGAGTCTCCATTTAACTTAGATATTAATCCTAAATCAAAGTAATCTTTAAGAGATGAAAGAATTTGTCGCTTTGAACCAATTATTTCTTGATTTCCTCTGAACATTGATGTAATATCCATATTTGTGTTTTTTTGATGAAAGCTAACGTATGTATAGAACTTCTATTCAGAATCCCTATAATTCCCTATAAATATAAGACAAACATTACAACTACACAATGAGGTTTCCCGTAATGATAGCAGAAATCACTAACAAACCATCCCAAAAACAAAAAAGGCAGAAAAGACACGTATGTCATTTTCTACCTTTAGTTACTATATAGTATTTTCTGTATGTTACTTTACGTCACCTTTTTTTTAGTTGTTTTCTTTTCTTTATAGCTTACAATAAAACCTACTGTTGAACTTATCAATACTATAACAAAATAGTTGTGATTAAAAACCAACCAAATGAGTAAGGCTATCAATTGTCCGACACTAATAAAAATAAGTCCAGAAAGTATTTTAGTTTTAGGAATCATACGTTTTGTTTAGTAAGAAATATGTATAGAACTCTTGTTTTACTCTGTACACGAAGTTCTTGTTTCTGTTGTCCTTTATAAATATAAGATAATACTATACAAATACAATAAGATTTCTAGTAATAGCAGTAACTACCAACAAGTTTTATAAAATCATCTTTAGCAACCAACATTTCCATACCGCCAAACAATACATTTTATCTTTACGAATGAATGCTATGATCAAGGAGTTTTATATGTTTTGTCTTGATGTTTTCATAAAAAGATCAAGGTATTTAATTTTTTTAATACATATAAAAATTATTTTTAATACATATTAAACTTTTTTTTAATAGGTATTAAAGTTTATCTTTATAAGTAGTAAATTTTTAAAAGATCAAGTTAATAAATACAAATACACTTGATAAGAGGATCGTTTTCTCAAGTGTAAAACTTTAAAACAACAAGATATGCCTATAAAATATAAAGTCACAGAACGTGGAACGCCCGGTGTAGCTGGTGGTGGCACCAAGAAATATTATGCATCAACCACAGCGCGAAATAAGATTGACTTAAAACAATTGAGTGAACGCCTCGCCGCTATTTCTACCGTAAGTGAGATTGATACAATTGCCGTATTGCAAGGTTTAGTGCATTTGTTACCTGAGTATTTGTGCAATGGCAATACTGTTTCTTTAGGCGATTTTGGAACGTTTAGTGTCCATATTAGTAGTGAAGGAAAAGATACGCCTGAGGCTGTGAATGCACAATCTATAAAGGATGTAAGTGTGAAGTTTAGACCTAGTGTAGAGTTTAAGAAACGAATGAAAGGTGTTGCTTTTAAGAAGCATTCGTAACTTTTATTTTTTATGTTCTTTTATTCATACAACATTATTTTCATAAATCGGAATTCATGAAATGAAAAATTTGTTTGCCAAATTTAAATTCGGCGAAGCCAATCTTCGATTTTTCCAAGGCTTCAAAAATTCTTAACGTGTTTACATTTCTATTCTGCATAAAAGCAAACTCCCGAATTAGATTAAAACCTTTTATATTGTTTTAAGCAGATAAGGATATAACCGTTCTTTTATAAAATAAGTCCAACCGCCAATACAACTTTCACGTTCAAATTCAGGAATGTCGTCAGAGAAGTCTTCTGTTACTTTTGTCGTTACCGTGAACTGTGTTCCATCTTTGTGTGGCTTTAATTCAAAAGTTACAAACGAATTCCCTTTGCAATTTTCATATTTCCAATTGGTCACGATCTTTTGTTGCGGAACAACTTCGGTAACTTTCCAGATATGTAGAAAGTCGCGCGAAGGTGCTTTTACATTAAACTGTGTTTGAAAACCTACTTCAGCTTTGAAATCGGGAATGTTATCAAAGAACCATTGCTGCATTTGTTCCACTTCCGTAATGGCATTCCATACAGTTTCAGCAGAAGCTTCAAATACTTGTGAGACGATGATTGGTGGTTCAGAAGCTTTCATATTATAATTTTATATAAAGATAATTTAATTTTGATTTAGTTCTTACCTGAAAGTATAAATCAAGTTTGATAAGTACAAAGTCGGGAAACTTTGTGCTGCGTGGTGAGACCTTGAATCAAGTTCAAGGTGACGCAGAAACAAAAAAGCAACTTCTTTCAAAGTTGCTTTTCAGTATATGGTATAACGTGTATTATTTTAAATTCATTCTGTGACGTTCTCTAGCGAGTAAGGTGTTTTTTAGTAACATCGCAATGGTCATAGGTCCAACACCGCCTGGAACAGGTGTAATATGACTTGTCTTTTTGCTTACGTTTTCAAAATCTACATCACCAGTAATACGATATCCGCGTTTTCTTGTTTCGTCTGGAACACGTGTAATTCCTACATCTATGACAACGGCATCATCTTTTACCATTTCTGCTTTTAAGAAATTTGGTTGCCCCAAAGCGGTAATGATAATGTCTGCCTGACAAGTAATTTGTGTAATGTTTTTGGTATGACTGTGTGTTAAGGTAACGGTTGAGTTTCCTGGAAAACCTCTTCTTCCCATTAAAATACTCATCGGTCTTCCCACAATGTGACTTCTTCCAATTACTACGGTATGTTTTCCTTTGGTTTCAACGTCGTAACGTTCTAATAATTCTAGAATCCCGAAAGGTGTTGCAGGAATAAAGGTAGACATGTCTAAGGCCATTTTCCCGAAGTTCTCAGGATGGAATCCGTCTACATCTTTATCAGGATGCACCGCCATTAATACTTTTTGCGTATTGATTTGTGGTGGTAAAGGCAACTGAATGATGAATCCGTCAATATCATCATCGTCATTCAATTCGTGAATCCTTTTTAATAGTTCAAGTTCCGAAGTTGTATTAGACATACGCACCATTGTAGATTCAAATCCGACACGCTCACACGAGCGCACTTTACTGCCTACATACGTTAAACTTGCGCCATCATCTCCTACTAAAACTGCTGCCAAATGGGGAACTTTTTCGCCACGTTCTTTCATTTTAGTAACCTCAGCGGCTATTTCGTCTTTTATTTCATTGGATACCTTTTTTCCGTCTAATAAAATCATGTATAGTTGTGTTGTGTTGTGTGGTAATAGGTATTAGGTATTAGGTATTAGGTATTAGGTGAAAATACTTTTAAATTTAAAATTTAGCATTTTACATTTAGCATTTAGCATTTAAAAAATTACCCGCCCATACCTTTCATCATCTGCATCATCTTTCTTCCGCCGCCGCCTTGCATCATCTTCATCATTTTGCTCATTTGGTCAAACTGCTTTAGTAATTGATTCATTTCTTGTACCGAACGCCCTGCTCCTTTTGCAATACGCTTTTTACGACTTGCATTGATAAGCGTTGGCTTTGAACGTTCATCTGGAGTCATAGAGTGAATTAACGCTTCAATATGTTTAAAGGCATCATCTTCAATTTCCATACCTTTCATTGCTTTGGAAGCGCCAGGAATCATGCCGACTAAGTCTTTCATGTTCCCCATTTTCTTCACTTGCTGTATTTGCTTTAAGAAATCGTCAAAACCAAACTGATTCTTCGCAATTTTCTTTTGTAACTTTCGTGCTTCTTCTTCATCAAATTGCTCTTGGGCTCTTTCTACTAAAGAGACAACATCTCCCATTCCCAAAATACGATCTGCCATACGTGTAGGATAGAAAACATCAATGGCTTCCATCTTTTCACCTGTACCAATAAATTTGATTGGTTTGTTTACGACTGATTTAATAGATATTGCTGCTCCACCACGTGTATCACCATCTAATTTCGTTAAGATAACTCCATCAAAGTTCAATACATCGTTAAAGCTTTTTGCTGTATTTACCGCATCTTGCCCTGTCATGGAATCCACCACAAATAATGTTTCTTGTGGTTCAATGGCTTTATGAATATTTGCAATTTCGGTCATCATCACTTCATCCACTGCCAAACGACCTGCGGTATCTATAATAACTACATTGTGTCCGTTTTCTTTTGCATGGGCAACACCTGCTTGTGCAATGGCAACCGGATCTGTATTTCCTTTATCTGAATATACATCTACTTTTATCTGCTCACCTACAATGTGTAACTGATCAATCGCCGCCGGACGGTATACATCACAGGCAACTAATAAAGGTTTCTTTGTTTTTTTAGTTTTTAAATAATTGGCAAGTTTCCCCGAAAACGTCGTTTTACCCGAACCTTGTAAACCAGACATCAAAATGATCGATGGACTTCCCGACAAGTTAATTCCTGCTGCATCGCCACCCATCAATTCGGTTAACTCGTCTTTTACGAGTTTCACCATCAATTGTCCTGGTTGTAATGTCGTTAATACGTTTTGTCCTAAAGCTTTTTCCTTTACTCTAGCAGTAAAATCTTTTGCGATTTTAAAGTTTACATCGGCATCAAGCAATGCTCTACGCACTTCTTTTAATGTTTCGGCAACATTTACTTCCGTTATACTTCCATGACCTTTCAGTACATGCAACGCTTTATCTAGCTTTTCACTTAAATTATTAAACATACGATGTGTATTCTTTTTTAGAAGAAGCAAAGATAGGGGAAACTTCTAAATTTTGAAAGTATAAAACCACTCGTTTTCAGTTCCTAAGTTCCTTGTGAATAGTTATACCAAATAAACTATGTATCATTAAGAAAATACATTTTTTTATTAGGGCGTTCCCACCTTTACACTTCCACGCTGTTCCGTGTACGGCGGTCAGGCTATCCGCTGTTCCTTAAAGATTTTTTAAATGTAATATTCTTAAAATCAAATATTTATATATTTAAAAAAACTAAAGAGCGACCTAATCGTATTCGTTTGTGTATTCTCTTATTTAATTAAAGATTTCAAAAATATACATAAATCTTTAATTTTTACTCATGAAGAGTAAAAAACCTGTGTAGGTTAAAAAATAATGCAATAAATACAAATTGTTTTAAACGAAGCTTAACGAATCATCATGAACATTCATAAACTGTAAAGCATTATTAAAATTCTATTCATATTTGATACAAAATCAAGTAAAAGATTAGAAATAATAAGATGAATATCTTATTGAATTAAAATATAAGGACTTCCCTTAGTTTTTGGTTATAAGGTTTTAACTATCAGTTAATGGATCAATGTTAAAAAAACTATTCTTTGTATTATTAAAGATTTCGTTTCAAACAATCTTACAGTTATCAAAAAGGGAAGAATAGCTTGCGGCTATTTATTAGTAGTGAGTTGCAACACAATAGTTCCTTTAAATGAAGGTTGTAAAACACAACATATATTAAAAGGATTTCCGTTGAAGAATTAAAAAAAATTGATGTATTAACTGATGTATTTATACAAGAAGCAATAAATACCTTAAAAGAACTATATGTTCGAAAAGTTGAACACAAATTGTAGAAGTTTACTAATTAAAAATTTAGCAGTACAATCCTTTAACGGCGTATGATTTTTTGTTATCTAGTATTTTTATTATAAAGGGTTAGCTTTCATTATAAAATGATCTATATCATATATATAAAGTTAATAACTCTTTAAGTTTGTATTAGTTAATTATACTATAAATCCATTTAAGAAGGGCTAATAGTATTTTATTAAAATTTTAATAAGTTATTTAGTAATGATAATAATAAACAATGTGAGCTTAAGATTAGAAAAAGCAATAAAAAATAGAAGTAATGAAGAGTAGTTTTAATAAAATCATTAATTCAGATACACCAGTATTAGTAGATTTTTTTGCCGATTGGTGTGGTCCATGTAAAATATTGTCTCCAATTTTAAAACAAGTAAAACAAGAATTAGGAGACACCGTTAAGGTCATAAAAATAGATGTAGATAAAAATCAACCGCTAGCTGTAAAATACCAAGTACGTGGTGTTCCAACTATGCTATTGTTTAAAAATAGCAAACAAGTGTGGCGACAATCTGGAGTGCTTCAAAAAGATGATATTATAAAAATTATAAAATCAAATTAAAATGTAGATTATGAGTATACATATAGAAGCAAAAAAAGGATAAGTAGCAAAAACTGTATTATTGCATGCAGATTCAATGCGCACCAAGCGGATTTCAGAAATATTTTTAACAAAAATACCAACTATTTTTGGTGCTAGCACCATTGAAATACTCTTTTATGTGGTCAATATTATTCGCTTACTTTTAGGTCAAGAAATCACTATCTATTGTATTGAGGAAAACAGATTGACATTTGTATTAGACTTCTTTCCCTTTTAGCATTTTATTCCAATATAGATAGGGTAGAATATATTTTTTAAGAACCCAAAGTCTCCAATGTTCTTTTGATGAATCCTTGATTAAGAGTCGTTTTAATTTTGGATCT
>NZ_JACGWS010000008.1 GCF_014397005.1 Kordia aestuariivivens | reverse complement strand
TTGATCGCATTTTCTATATGTTCACTGTTGTATTCACTTTCTTTACGAACATCTAAGATGTTGATCGGTTCTTTTTTGTTTATATATGCAAGTTCATCTGCTGTTATTGATGAAATGGAATCGACTTCTTTTCCTGCTGCAATCCAAGCATCCATTCCGCCCTTTAGATACCCAAGTGTGTTGTCAAATCCAATTCGAGCTAATCGTGTAGCAACTTCTTCTTCTCTTCCAGCATCAGCTATAAGAATGAGTGGTGTGGAGGTGTCTATAATGGTTGTACCTACCCAATTTGCAAAGCTTCCGTCTAGTCCAATATTATATGCTCCCTCAACAAAACCTGAAGCAAAATTTTGTGGACTTCGGGTATCAAGAATAATAGGGCAATGATCATCGATTGCCTTTTCAAAAGCTGCTACGGAGAGTGCATTTGTTCCTTTTTTTACTACGGTATCAATACTTTCATATCCTTGAATATTGAGCATTACATTTTGTGGAAAATATCCAGGAGGCGGTGTAAGACCATCTAATATAGCTTCAATAAACTCTTCTTTGGTCATATCTGCTCTCAATGCATAATTGGTTTTCTTTTGATGACCAAGTGTATCGGTGGTTTCATTGCTCATCATTTTTCCACAAGCACTACCAGCGCCATGTCCAGGATATACAATAATATTGTCATCTAATGGCAGTATTTTATTTCTAAGAGAATCAAACAAATATCCTGCAAGTTTTTCTTGAGTTAAGTCAGGAATTACCTTTTGAGCTAAGTCAGGACGACCAACATCGCCTATGAAAAGTGTATCTCCAGAAAAGAGCGATGTTTCCTTATCATTTTCATCGATCAATAAATAACAACTGCTCTCCATCGTATGTCCAGGTGTATGGAGTAGTTTTATGGTACAATCTCCTAAGGTAAATTCTTGTCCGTCTTCGGCACTTACAAAGTCAAAACCAGTTTTCATAGTTGTGGGTCCATATACAATAGTAGCTCCTGTTTTTTTCGCTAAATCTATATGACCCGATACGAAATCTGCATGAAAATGGGTCTCAAAAACATACTTGATCGTTGCGTTTCTATCTTTCGCCATCTCAATATATTGATCTACTTCACGTAAAGGATCAATAATAGCTGCTTCGCCATTACTTTCTATATAATAAGCTCCTTGCGCCAAGCAGCTTGTGTAAATTTGTTCTACTTTCATAACTAAATCCTTTAAAAATTAGTCACAAATGTCTATATATGTACTTAAAAAAACACTGATGTTGATCAGTTTGAAAAGAAGTTTGTAAGAATAACTCTATGCTTATAATATAAAAAGCCATCAAAAAATAGAACCAAACAAAATGACTAAGTTTAATAATATGGAAAGATTATTATTCTTAATTAAAACACTGAGATTCCTACCACACCAAAATTTAAAATTGCTAAGCGAGCTTTTGATTTCAGGATGTTTTTGGACTTCAAATTCTACAAATCTATTTGCAGTGTACACAACCTTTAATGGATAAGTTTTATAAATTATTCTGACTGACCTAAATCATAGTTAGTTTAAACATTTCAGGATAAATTTGCTTCTTCAGGACAAAATCATAATATATAATGACGAAAGATTTACATCAAATCCTAAATGAAATTATACAATTGACGACGAATATTGAGGCTAACTATCCAGAACTCTATCGTACTTTGGATGAAAACCCAATGACTTTGCCTGTAATCAATAATCCGCATATTGATAAAAAGATAATGCAGGAATATCTTGAAAGTTTAAAACAATTGTTGTGGCATCATTTGGAAACGCATAAAAATAAATAATTCATTTAATAACAAAAGTTATGGGAGGAATAGCGACATCCGACAGACAAATTACTTTGTTTTATAGTACTAAATCTGTAAGAGCAAAACAAACATTAGCTTATGCCAAGGCAGAAGGATTGCCTATTCAAGAAATTGATATTTTAAAAACTCGCCTAACGGGAACGCAAATTGCTGAATTGGCTGATAGATTAAACCTAGAAATAAAAGAGCTTGTTAATCAAGAGCACCCAGTTTATACATCACATTTTGAACATCATAATTTTTCTTCAGAGGATTGGATTAAGATGATAAGACATAATCCTGAGATTATGAAACAACCTATTGCATTAAGAGGTGACAAAACAATATTGGTGGAAACACCTACCGATATTATTAAAATATAGTTAATACAAGTATTGCTATTTTCTATAGCATAACGCACTACAAAGTCATTTATTAATCATTTTTGGATTGCATTAGTTCAGGATAAAATTTCTTTAAAAAAGCATTTCGAGTTGAATCCATTTGTTGCATCATTTTTGAAATATCCAAAGGTTCTCTATTCCATTGATCAAAGAAATAGTCATCTTTAAAGAAGTCATTCATAAACAATGAATCATTTTGTGGAAAATAGGAAAAACGCTCATTCCATGTAAAAGGTGTATTCTCTTTAAAATATCCTCTAAATGAATTCATAATGCTATCCAGGTTTACCTGAATGGTATCACCTTCAATATTGGAATAAGAATAGGAATAAATAGAATCGTATTTGATGAGGTTTCCATGCTCATCGTATTTTTTCTTAACATTCCATTTTTCCTTAGGTTTAATGACCTCTTTTTTGTTTTTATCTGTTTGAGTTTCTTGGTTCTCTTTTTCTTGGCTATTGCAACCTAAGAGTACTATAAGAAACAATAGGGTAAAGGCTGTCTTTTTCATTTTTTATGATTTTAAATTAATTTCTTCTTCCTATTCTTCTCGTTGACGTTTTACTATACCTAGGATTATTAGAATAATTTTCCCTGTGGTATATTACTACTACTGTTATGACCTTTAACGCCCACAAATTTACTTCGATTGAGATCCATGCTTCTATATCTAGGAGGAAGCACGTCAACACGAATCCAGACGCTACTTTCCAAGTATAAATACTGTCGCGCAGAAAGGTCATAGTAGATAATATGCTCTGGAAAATAGACATAACGCACAGGTTCAATTCTATTTGGATATAACAACGAAGGTGTTGGTACGTGTGAATCTGGAGTTATAATTATTGGTCCACAACTTCCCAAAAACAATAAACTTGAAATTAGAATGACTGACAATAATAGCTTATTTCTTTTCATAACGAGTTATCTAGATTACAAAGAAAATATGTATGCAAGTAGATTGAAATGACCTAAGTCATTTAATAGATGCTCAATTTAAAATAATTTTGATTTCATAAAGCTCTAGCTCAATTTAAGACAACATGAAACCATCAAATAGAAAAAGTCCTGTAAAGATTACCCCTTTTTGGTTATATACGGCTTTTCTTATTTTGCTGGTACTTATATCACTTTTTAATTCTTTATATAGAACCTCAGATATAAGTTGGCTCACTTTTAAAACAAAGATGTTAGACGCACATGATGTAGAGAAAATTGTTGTTAAAAACAAGCAGACCGCAGAAATATATATTAAGACCGATCGCCTTTCCGATCCAAAATATCAGTCACTTAATACTTTTAAACTTAGCAAATCATTAGAACCTCATTATTCTTTACAGATTGGTTCTGTAGAAAGTTTTGAGCATAAAATGGAATTGGCGCAAGAAAATTTTGCCGAAAATGAACTTGTTGATATACAATATAAAGATAGTACAGGTTTAGTAAATCTACTTCCATGGGTATTTCCTATCCTAATGATCATACTCTTTTGGATGATACTATTTCGTCGTACTAGTAGAGGTGGTTTAGGTCCAAGCTCTATAATGAACTTTGGAAAATCTACAGCAAAACTGTCTAATAGAGATGTTAAAAGTCAAATCACTTTTAAGGATGTTGCAGGTCTTGAGGAGGCCAAGGTAGAGATTATGGAGATTGTTGATTTTTTAAAACATCCAGAAACCTATACTAGGTTAGGCGCAAAGATACCTAAAGGAGTTATGCTCGTTGGTCCACCAGGAACTGGCAAGACATTATTAGCAAAGGCGGTTGCAGGAGAAGCCCAAGTACCTTTCTTTTCATTATCGGGATCTGAATTTGTAGAAATGTTCGTTGGTGTTGGAGCATCAAGGGTAAGAGACCTTTTTAAGCAGGCTAAAGAAAAAGCACCTAGTATTATTTTTATTGATGAAATAGATGCCATTGGTCGAGCACGTGGTAAAGTGAACGCCCTTCATAGTAACGATGAACGTGAAAACACCTTGAACCAACTGTTAACCGAATTGGATGGTTTTGGTACAAATACTGGAGTCATTGTACTTTCTGCTACCAATAGAGCAGATATATTAGACAAAGCATTATTGCGCCCTGGTCGTTTTGACAGGCATATATATTTAGAGCTTCCAACCAAACAGGAACGTAAAGCTATTTTTAAAGTTCATTTAAAACCAGTGATAAAAGGAAATGATGTAGATGTGCCACTTTTAGCATCTTTAACTCCAGGCTTCTCTGGTGCTGACATTGCAAATATGTGTAATGAAGCTGCTTTAATAGCGGCTCGAAAAGCAAGAAATGAAGTTGGGCAAAAAGATTTTATGGAGGCTCGAGATCGTATTGTTGGAGGTTTAGAGCGAAAGGGAAAACTTATTTCACCGAAAGAGAAAAAAATTGTAGCATATCACGAAGCGGGACACGCCGTTGTGAGTTGGTACCTTGAAAATGTAGAATCGTTGGTAAAAGTATCTATCATACCAAGAGGTAAATCTTTAGGAGCTGCTTGGTATCTTCCTGAAGAGCATCAAATTATTACGAAGCCAAAATTTACAGATAGAATTTGTGCAGCATTGGGAGGACGCGCTGCCGAAGAAGTTACTTTTGATGAAATATCCTCCGGAGCGATAGACGATTTAGAGAAAGTTACAAAACAGGCATATAGTATGGTGGCATATTATGGATTAGATAAAGAAATAGGTCCTTTGAGTTTCTACGATTCGACTGGTGAAAATGAACGTCTTCTAGGAAAACCGTATAGTGAATATCTAGGAAAACGAATTGATGAGAAGGTTATAGAACTTATAGCTTCAGAATATGAGCGAGCAAAAACATTACTAACAATACATAAATCGGAATTAGAAAAACTTGCTCAATTGCTTTTAAAACAAGAAGTGGTTGACAAAGAAGATTTAGAACGCATTTTAGGAAAGCGACTGAACAATGTGATATCAATTTGAATACCTTGAATATAAATAAAAAATTAATTTAAAATAATAAATTATGTTACAGCAAAAGGAAGTTATTTATAGTACAGATCTACATTTTGAACACCAACGTTGGAGAAGCGAACTATTATTTTGGGAAGACGAATTACGATTTTTTACCAAGCGATTGGAAGAACTTGTAGTGCGTTGGACAGATAAGAGTGTGCTTGCTCAATTAGAGCATTATCAAAATCAATTCATAATTCACGCAGAAGTAATCGATACGTTACAAGACGATATCAATGTACACGAAACAGATTTAAGCGAGCATAGTAAGCGCAATGAAGATGTACTTAATCATAAGCTTGTTAAGAAACATATTGAGTTTAGATATCGTATGGAAGCGCAGCAGCAAATATTTGCTGATCTTAAAAAAGAATTCTTTCGATTTCTTTCAAAATATATGTGATTTCTTTAAGAATAAATAAAAAATAGAAGCAATTGTGAAACTATGTAGTTGGAATGTTAATGGTCTGCGTGCCATTGTAAAAAAGGATTTCTTTAAAATCATCACTAAGATCGATTCAGATATCTTATGCTTACAGGAAACTAAAGCACAAGATAAAGAAGTATTAAATGCCTTGTCGTCATTGTCTGGTTACAACTTATATGTTAATTCGGCAACAAAAAAAGGATATTCAGGTACAGCCATATTAAGTAAGGTTGAACCAATATCGTACACAAATGATATGGGGATACCAGAACACGATCAAGAAGGAAGAATACAATGTGCAGAATATAAAAATTTCTATTTAGTTAATGTGTATGTGCCAAATTCTGGACAAGAATTAAAAAGATTAGACTATCGGAAAAGTTGGGACGCTGATTTTCTTAATTTTCTAAAAGATCTGGAAAAAGTAAAACCTGTAATTATTGCTGGCGATTTTAATGTAGCACATCAATCTATCGATTTAAAGAATGATAAATCAAACTATAATAAAACTGCTGGATATACTCAAATTGAAATTGATGGAATGACCAATCTAATGAATGCTGGTTTTGTGGACTCATTTAGACACTTGCATCCTACTAAAATTGAATATACCTATTGGAGTTATCGTTTTAAAGCTAGAGAACGGAATGCAGGATGGCGTATTGACTATTTTTTAATGAGTAAATCTTTAGTAGATAAAATTAAATCGGCAACAATTCTTGCAGAATATTATGGATCTGATCATTGCCCTATTGATCTTGAAATTACTACCTAAATGAAGAAAAATATCATTTAATCAAGCTTTGCTTTCATAACACTTATCTGCCATTCACCAACTACCGAAAGTTCAACATCTGCATTTAATAAAACTAATCCATAACCCATTCTAGAGAGTTTGCAATCGTTTACAATCTCATTGTTTCGTTGGCTAAAAATAGGCATAAAATGTTTGCGTATTTCTAAACCAGATGATTTTGTAGCCTTTATAGCTTTCAAAACAGCAGCTGAAATTTGTTTAGGAGACAAACCTTGATCTAGTAGATCACTAGCAAGAAAATGCATTTGCAAACTATAGTAAAAATCCAAAAAAGACTCAACAGAATCAATAGGATTGAATGTGCTTTTATAAATTGAAATTTCCATGATAAATAATATAAATTAACAGTCAAATATTTTTAGCAAATTTGAAAACAATCTTTTTAAATTGATGAAAATCAGTTTTAAAAGTTTCCATTCTTCCGAGAAGGCGATGATGTTTTTCTCTATATTCTCCATCAGACAGCCCTTTTTCTCCTTTATGTATTCTTGAAAGCATTTTTTCGTGTGCTATAATATCATCTTCAAAATCATTAAAAAAATCCTGATGAATTTTGTCCAAACTCTTCAACATTTCTGCATATTCCTGATTGCTTTCATTGGTAGATACTTTTTTATTTAACAAATTATCAAAGAATTTAATCTCGTCTTTCCAAAAATTTATGGTCTCTATCCATTCTCGACTTTCAAAATGTAAAACATCTAATCCTGCGCCAAGTAATAAGGTTCTCTTTGGGTTTGAAATAATTTTATTCATAATTCTTTCTTTTAGATTAAAATATTTTTGAATGAATATAAAGAACAACATTTCCATTATTAAATAAAATGACACAAGTCATTCAGACCTTAATTTTTGCTTCATAAAATTTAACATTAAAAGCATTGTTAAAAAATAATTCCACTGATGTAGGTCATTTACATCAGGGAGTTATAATAATAATTTTGTGTAATTAATATTGTTTAATCAAAACTATAATTATGAAAACAGATGTAGAAATTAAAGATGATGTATTAGATGAATTAGCTTGGCAGCCAAATATTGATGAAACTCAAATAGGAGTTATAGTTGAAGATGGAGTCGTAACACTTAGCGGTATCGTTGATGGTTACTCTAAAAAAATAGCAGCAGAAAAAGCCGCAAAAAATGTTGAAGGAGTAAAAGCTGTAGCCCTCGATATTGAGGTTAAGTTTGGTGCCGATTTTAAGAAAACCGATAAAGAGATTGCCAAAACTATTGTAGATGCTTTTGAGTGGAACTCTTCGGTTCCTGAAGAAGATATCAGCGTAAAAGTTGAAAATGGCTGGGTCTATTTATCAGGCGAAGTACAATGGGCATATCAAAAGAATGCAGCAAAAAATGCTATTAAGAATTTGTTAGGTGTAAAAGGTGTATACAATTCTATCTCATTAAAAAATAATGTTGAACCCAAAGAAGTGAGAGATAAAATCAAAAAAGCATTTCAACGAATGGCAACTCTTGATGCAGATGGTATTATTCTTGAAACACATGGTCACACAGTGACCTTACGTGGTAAAGTACATTCTATTAAAGAAAAAGAAGATGCAGAAAAAGCTGCATATAAGGCACCAGGTGTTTATGATGTAAAAAACGAACTCAAAGTGCAGTATTACTCAAAGTATGTATAGGCATTATTTTTTTGTATAATTTTCTTAAATAATTCTGATTTTCATTTTCAAGTCAGGGTTATTATTTGGTGTAAAAACTCTTTTTTTTATTCAGAAAAAAAGCAACCTAAAAGGACAATGAAAGCTAACATCTCTAAAATAAAAATTACTGGTAAGAACAAGATTTTATTTCCAGAATCTGGAATCACAAAAAATGATTTGATTCTATATTATAATAGAATTACAAATTATATACTTCCTTATTTAAAGAATCGCCCCATAACTATGCAGCGCTTTCCTGGAGGAATTAGTGAAAAAGGTTTTTTTCAAAAGCATGTCCCTGATTATTTTCCAGATTGGATTACAACTGCGCGTATAGAAAAAGTGGGAGGTTGGGTAGAACACGTTGTTTGTAATACCAAAGAGACATTGTTATATTTAGTATCGCAAGGTGTTATTACGTTTCATAGCCCATTAAGTACTTTAGATCATATTAAATTTCCCGACAAACTGGTTTTCGATTTAGATCCTCCTAAAGAAAATTTTAAATTAGCCATTAAAGCAGCAAAAGCATTGCACCATCTTTTAGAAGAAGAACTGCAACTAAAGACATTCGTGATGACCTCTGGCTCTAAAGGATTACACGTTGTTACTCCTTTATTACAAAAAGATAATTTTGATGAAGTTCACGATTTTGCTAAGAACATCTCCCAGTATATTTGTAATAAATATCCCAATGATTTTACAACAGCTATCAGAAAAAATAAACGAGAGGGGAAATTATATGTTGATTTTCTAAGGAATTCTTATGCACAAACTAGTGTGTCTCCTTTTTCCGTTAGAGCAATTGAAAATGCACCAGTGGCGACACCGATTTCATGGAATGAATTGGATGATAAAAATCTTAATCCACAACTTTATACAATTAAAAATATCTTCAATAGATTAGAAAAAGTAGAAGATCCTTGGAAAGAATTCACATTAAATGCCAAAAGCATTGACGCTGCTAAACTAAAATTAGTAACGCTGATTACTAACTGATAGTGAATTGTACAAAGAAGAAGGAAACTCGCATTAAGAAATTCAATAAAATTCAAGCTCCGAGCGAATTTTCAGAGTTCACATCCTTTTAACTAATCTGAAATTAAATCTATAAAGCAGAACGAACCATAACTAAAGTAGAAATGATGCAATAGGCAAATGGGATAATGTGCTTTACTGATCTGCATCATTGTGCTGCTTGCTAGATAAAAGTTCCTTTGTTAAAAATTTAATCATTACTATGGCACTAAATTTTAATCAATACGCAACAGAAGGAAATACATTCCTCAAAGAATATGCTAAGGGAATAGGTCTTTCTGACAATCCAGAAAGAGCTGGTCGAGTACTTAGCGCTATTTTACATGACTTACGCTCCATAATCTCCCTAGAAGAATCATTACAGTTCTAATATTAATGTTATGAAATATATACTCCACGTTTTTATTCTATTAATAACATTACAAGGGTTTTCTCAAACGATAAGTACGTTATATGAGCAATCTAGTAGCTCGGTAGTTTTAATCAAAACAATGCAAACAAACATGACTTTTAGGGCTGGGATACCTGTTGTGAACTCATTAAGTAATTATGGTTCAGGCTTTGTTATTTCTAACGAAGGTGAAATATTAACGGCATCACATCTTGTACAAACCGCAGAAAAAATATGCGTGATATTCACAGATGGTGAAGAATTATTGGCAAGGGTACTCTATTCTTATCCGCTTGCTGATGTGGCACTAATTAAAATAATCACTCCCAAAAGTACACCTCTGGTTACTGTTAAGTTGGGAAACTCCGATCATAGCAGGATAGGCGATCAAGTCTTTATTATTGGAGCCCCTTTTGGTCTTAGACATTCGCTTTCTGTAGGATATATAAGTAGAAAATATAAACGAGAGCCAAGTTATAATGGCTTGGTAACAACAGAGTTTTTTCAAAGTGATGCAGCTATTAATAAAGGAAGCTCAGGCGGTCCTATGTTTAATATGAAAGGAGAGGTTATAGGAATTGTTAGTTTCTTAGTAAGTCAATCACACGGTTTTCAAGGATTTGGGTTTGCTGCTAGTTCTAATATTGCTAAAAAATTACTATTAGAAGAACACGCTATATGGACAGGTCTTGAGGCTAACTTCATTTCTGGTCCTATTGTAGAAGTACTCAATGTGCCTCAAAAAGGTGGTATACTTATACAAAAAGTTGCACCTTTTTCTTTGGGCAGTATTATGGAGCTACAAGGCGGAATTTATGAGATAATTATAGAAAATGATAATTTGATACTAGGAGGCGATATTATATTAACCCTTGATGATATACAACTGGTTAGCGAAGAAAGTGTTTTAAAGGCTTGGTATGTATTACAAGGACTTAAATTGGGAGATTCTTTAAGGATTACCATTCTAAGAAAGGGAAAAATTTTAGAAATTAAAAAAGAGATTCCTGACTTTTTTTTCGAAAAAATATAAAAATATAGCCTAACTGACCTAGGTCAGTTTGTATCTAAAAAAACAGCTTTAAATTAGCACTATAATTAAACAGCAAGTTCTTTAAATAAAATTAAGATATAGATTTTAGGATAGCAATACCCTAAAATCTTGGAGGTATCCAAAAGTATATTAAGTTTTACTTTTTCTGTATTTCTAGTAATAGCGATACAATAAATTGTAAATAATCTTAAGCTACATTTGATATCTTCAAGGAAACCGAACTATTTCGGTATTTCGGTTTCCTTAAAAAAAATAGCCTCTAGCTACTGCAAAGTACTAAAGGCCATTGTGAAGTGATCGGTATTTTTTCTAAAATCCATTTATAGAAATCCCCTAGAAATAGGTTGTTTTGAGTGATTGGTATTGATGAAAGAATAACAACATCTTCATAGGAAACGGGAAGTCTAGACTTCCCGTTTCTGTTTTAAAATAGATTTATCTTACTACGTTATTTTTAGTGGAAGTAACTTCCAATCCACTAATAGAGTACCTTTCAGGACACAAAAATTTTCAGAATATTCATTATTAGTGTGTCTTGCACTAAACTTTCTTCGATAATTAAGGAATTACGGTTTCTATAAATTTGTTCGCTAATTCTTTTTCGGTATAACCAGGTAGTAGTTACATAACTAGATGTTGCTTTAAGAATGAATTCTTCTTCAGTAATAACAAATATAGCTTGAGGACTAGTTTTTAAAATGGTATTTCTTATATCAATTTCTAACATAAAAAATGATACACATCAATATTCAAATAATAATATTCTTTCTAAAAGATTGCTATATAGTGATATAGATCATTGCCAAACCTATTCAAGAAATCTATTTTTGGATAAAAGAAATAATGGAATTAGTAACCAGACACGGAGTAATTCTTGAAAAAAGCAGTTACAGTTTTGAAAACTTGGGTGTTTTTAATCCTGCAGTGATACAAGATGGGCAACTAATACATCTTTTTTATCGTGCAGTAAGAGAAGGAAATTTTTCTACCATTGGTTATTGTAAACTAGAAGGACCATTAACCGTAACTGAACGCCATACAAAACCCATATTTTCACCAAAAAAGCCAGAAGAAACTCAAGGAATAGAAGATCCTCGTATGACCAAAATTGAAGATTCTTACTATATTTCATATTCAGTTTATGATGGATTTAGCGTCTTTGGTGCGTATGCCACTTCAAAAGATTTAAAGACTTTTAAAAGAATGGGCATCATTACACCCAAATTCACTTTTGAAGAATATTCTAAATTAATTATGAAGAATTTTGATAAAATTAATCCTAAACATTTCGATTTTTATAGAATGCTCTCTAGGTACAACTTACCCAAAATCATTAAAGAAAAAGTATATGTCTGGGATAAAAATGTTGTTTTCTTTCCGAAGAAAATAAAAGGAAAATATGCAGTTTTACATAGACTCTACCCATCTATACAAATTCTATATTTTGATCATCCTTCTGAACTTACCACCCAATTTTGGGAAGATTATATTTCCAATCTTCAAAAGCATATTATTCTTACTCCAAAATGCAAACACGAAAGTAGTCATATAGGAGCTGGCTGTCCTCCTATTGAAACCAAGGCTGGTTGGTTGCTCATTTACCATTCGGCACAGTCAACACCAAACGGATATATCTACCACGCAGCAGCAGCTTTGCTGGATTTGGAAAATCCTAAAAAACTAATTGCTAGATTAAAATATCCATTATTTTCTCCACAAGAAGACTACGAAAAAGAAGGATATGTAAATAATGTTGTATTTCCCACAGGAACAGCACGCTTCAATGACGAGCTCTATATTTATTATGGAGCAGCAGATAGCTGTGTAGCTGTGGTGTCGTTAAATATTAATTTACTAATAAATGAACTTAAAAGATGATGATTATGAAAATGAATTCTCAAATATCCAAAATAGTATTCTTATCTACGTTTCCACCTACAGAATGTGGTATAGCTACGTATACACAAGATTCCATAAATGCTATAAAAGAAGTTTATGGAGATACCATAGCTTGTGAAATATGTGAAATAACAAAAAACAAAACTGCAATTCTTGATAGACGCTTATCGTTAGATCCAGAAAATACTACGGATTATGCAATTGCAGCTAAAGAAATAAACAAGGATTCCTCCGTAAAACTGGTTCATATACAACATGAATTCGGTTTATTTGGAGGAGAATTTGGAAATTACTTACTAGATTTTTTAACTACGATAGAAAAACCTATTGTAGTTACTTTTCATAGTGTCATACCAAATCCTGATAAAAAATTGATGGCTTTTGTTTCAATTTTAATCTCATATTGCAAGGCTGTAATCGTAATGACAGAAGCGTCTAAAAGGATTTTAATAGAACAATATAATATCGATAAAAATAACATAGAATATGTGCCACATGGTACGCACATGGTTACTTATGAAGCACCAAACAAAATTAAGGAAAGATTCAATTTAGAGCAGCGAACCGTTCTATCTACTTTTGGGCTTTTAAGTTCAGGTAAGAGTATAGAAACAGCTCTTAAAGCGTTGCCAGAAATCATTAAACATCAACCTGATGTATTGTATTTGGTTATTGGAAAAACGCATCCTAATACAATTGTTAATAATAAGGATGATTATCGAACATACTTAGAAACATTGGTTAGAGACTTACAAATCGAAAATCATGTACGCTTTATCAATGATTATATAGAAATTGAAGAGCTATTATCCTATTTGAAAGCTACAGATATTTATTTATTCACATCAAAAGACGCAAATCAGGCTGTGAGTGGTACGTTTTCTTACGCTATGAGCTGTGCTTGCCCAATTGTAGCAACAGCAATTCCTCATACAAAAGAAATGCTTACTTCTAATGCAGGAATTCTTGTGAATATTGGAGATTCTAAACAACTTGCTGATGCCACTATAAAGATATTGTCCAGCAGTGAATTGTGTGAATCGATGGCGCTAGCTGCTTTTGAAAAAACGAGAACCTCATCTTGGAAAAATGTGGCTTTAAAACAAGTAAACATTTATAAAAAATGCATACCAGAAAATTTTGAATTTGATTATAAATATCCTTCCATTAAACTCGATCACATAAAGAATATGACAACGGATTTAGGAATATTACAATTTTGTAAAGTTTCTGATCCAGATAGTTCTTCTGGCTATACTTTAGATGATAATGCCAGAGCATTAATAGCTATGTGCTTACACTATAGTTCGTTTCAAAAAAGCAGCGATTTGTCATACATTAATACATACTTGACTTTTATTGAACGTTGTCAAAAAAAAATAGGAACGTTCATAAATTATGTTGATGAACAAAATAATGTGCATATAAAAAATGATTATGTAAATCTTGAAGATTCTAATACTCGCGCTGTTTGGGCTTTGGGAACAGTAATTTCAATGAAGAAATACCTTCCAAATACTATCGTGCAAAGAGCAACGATTTGTCTTCTAAAATGTTCTCAATGGTTAAAACATATCTTATCGCCCAGAGCAATTGGTTTTGCTATAAAAGGTTTATTTCTTTACTATTCTGTTGAGAAAGATAAATCAGTTGCACATCTCATTGAAAACCTTTCAAAAAATCTAATTACCAGTTACGATATTAATGCGAAAACTCACTGGAAATGGTTTGAAAATTATATGACCTATGCAAACAGCATACTCCCAGAGGCAATGTTATATACCTATAAAGTTACGGGTAAGGAACCTTACAAAAGAATAGCTATAGAATCTTTTGATTTTTTATTGTCAAAAATGTTTGTGAATAATCATTTTAAAGTAATATCAAACAAAAGTTGGTACTATAAAAATACTACACCGCATCCGTATGGAGAACAACCTATTGATGTTGCTTATACTATACAAGCATTGGATGTTTTTTATAAAACTTTTAAAGATCCAATGTATAAAACGATGCAGCAAATAGCATTCAATTGGTTTTTAGGTAAAAATCATCTGAATCAGATTATGTATAATCCTGCAACTGGTGGTTGTTATGATGGGTTAGAAAAAGAGAATGTAAACATAAACCAAGGTGCAGAATCTACCATTTGTTATTTAATTGCTCGTATAATAATGGAAAAACATAAGGCTGTTTCATCAGGAAAATTGTTTCAACTCGTTAAACTAAAAGAAGCTGCATTTTTAAGATTAACAAATAATGGCAAATGAATAATAAATGTGACGAGCTCCTATTAATCTCAAAAATGTTATGTATAATTTAATATTGAAATAAGTCTAATACCTAGATAAGTTTATAGATAAATTTTATTACAATTATTACTTTAATTAAAAATATCAAACGACTTCATTGTCATATGAAATCATCTTGATTTGTAAAAATTTAAAATGGATTAGCCCTACTTTTTATTGAAATGATCCTAGTCATTTCAAGATCATTTCTTAAACCATAATTTTAAAGGTTATTAGCCTCAAGCAGTAATACGTTAAATAGTAAAAAGCAGAGACTTTCAATAATACAACTATGAGAAAAACAGTACACATACAAAACCTCGTTTGTGATACTTGCGTAAAAATCATAACAAACAGACTTACAGAATTACGTAATATTAGCAATGTAGATGTTAACTTAGAAAAGGAAACTGTAAGCTTTGACTTTTTTGCAAAACGTGATTTTGAACATGCCAAACATGCCTTGGAAGCTTTGGGTTATCCCATACTTGGACATGATAATATTTTAAATCATTAGCATACAAATAAAGAATAAATAACACTTTTTTACACAATAAAAAATGGAAACGATGAACAAACGGAAATTTTTAAAACAAGCAATAACGCTATCAGCAGGCGCGTATATCGCACCTTCATTGCTGTTTTTAGCTTGTGAATCAGAACCTAAAAAAGAAAAAATTATGGAATCAACTTCAAACATCTTCAAATTACCTAAACTACCTTATGGATATAACGCTTTTCCAGATGTTATTGATCCTTTAACTATGGAAATACATTATACGAAACACCATCAAGGTTATGCAGATAAGCTTAACGCAGCTTTGAAAAAAGACAATATTTCTGGGAAAACGATAGAAGAAATTTTAAGTATGGATAATCTCCCCAATGCTATACGCAATAATGGTGGCGGTTATTATAATCATAATCTATATTGGGATATCTTAACTCCTGGTGGTACGATGAGCAATACCTTTAAAGCAAAAATCATTGAAGACTTTGGATCAGAGGAAGCTTTTATGAATGAATTATCAGATGTAGGAGCAAAACGTTTTGGATCTGGCTGGGCATGGGTTATACAGACTAATGACAAAAAGCTACGTATTTTTTCTACTCCTAATCAGGATAATTCGTTAATGAAAATAACAGAAATGAGCGGGACGCCAATTTTAGGTATTGACGTTTGGGAACACGCCTATTATCTCAAATATCAAAATAGACGAACAGAATATCTCCAAAAAATTCTAAAAATCATTAATTGGAATAAAGTTGAATCCAGAATGTCATGAACTACAAAGAAGTAAATATTCCAATAAAAAATATAAGCTTAAAGGGGCGATTGCGTATAGCAGAAAACCAAAAAGGCTTGGTTGTTTTTTCACATGGAAGTGGTAGCAGTAGAATGAGTAGCAGAAACAATTATGTTGCAGATTTACTCTTAAAAGAAGGTTTCTCTTCATTATTGTTTGATTTATTGACGGAAGCTGAAGACACTATATATGAAAACAGGTTTAACATCGATTTGCTTGCTGAACGATTGGTAAAAGTTACCCAATGGATAAGCAAACGAAAAGACATGCAAAATGCACCTATTGGTTTTTTTGGTGCAAGTACTGGTGCCGCTTCTGCATTAAAGGCAGTACCATTTTTAGGAACAAGCATAAAAGCCATCGTTTCTAGAGGTGGCAGACCAGATTTAGCTGCACCTATTTTAGATAAAATAAAAAGCCCAACTCTTTTAATTGTTGGTGGTAATGACGGCGTTGTTATTGATTTAAACAAAAATGCCTACGCTAAACTTTCTGGCATCAAAGAAATAGAGATTATTGAAGGTGCCACACATTTATTTTCCGAACCAGGAAAGTTAGAAGCTGTAGCAAAATCAACCTGTAATTGGTTTACTAAATATTTAAAAAGCTAAAGAGATGGTATTTAAAGATAGAATAGAAGCTGCCAATTTGTTAGCAGACAAACTAGAAACTTATAAGGGAAAAAACGCTGTAATTTTGGCTATCCCAAGAGGTGGTGTGCCTTTGGGGTATATCATAGCGAAACAATTACATTTACCTTTAGAGGTAGTACTTTCTAAAAAAATAGGGCATCCATTCCATAAGGAATATGCCATTGGTGCAGTTACCTTAAAAAGTCAAGTTTTAAGTGATGCAGCTAAAGAAATTTCTAAAATTTATATTGAAGAAGAAACTAAAAAAATTAGAACGTTGCTTACCAACCGGTATCAGGATTATTATGGAAATAAAGAACCTCAAGATCTAAAAGATAAAATCTTAATTATTGTAGATGATGGCATTGCTACTGGTAATACTATTCTATCTACGATAGAAATGTTGCACGATGAACAACCAAAAAGAATCGTGATTGCCATTCCTGTGTCATCTCAAAGTGCCTTACAGAAACTAAAAAACACGCCTTTTGTTGACGAAGTTATCTGTCTGTCAACACCTGTAAATTTTAGAGCTGTAGGTCAGTTTTACAAAAACTTTGACCAAGTTGATGATAACCAAGTTAAAACCTTTTTAAATAAGGTTAAAATAAATTAATGTTCATTATTTGTCTATTAACCCAAACGGATGCACATTCGGAAGTTTAGTTTTTTCTATTTTTATTTCAAGTGGCGTAATGGCTTTTGTTTTATTAAACCATATATACTCATCAAATTGAGATGGCAATACGGTTTTAAAATAATGATTCCTCAATTCGGTTTCTGGTCTATAAACAACACCAATAGCGCGTTCTAATCTTGGTGTATTTAAAAATTCTCTCAATTTTTTTTCTGAATGTTCTTCTCTTAAGGGTAATGTAAAATTAGTAACGTTTGTTTTATGACAAAGCTGTTCATAGCTTTCTGCAACAGAATCATTCACATTCATAACTTTCATGGTTTCTCCCCAATTTTTAGTGGCAGCAACTGTTCCTGTGTGTGTTCCAAAACCAATATGATAAGATTTAGACCCAAAATGCTCCTTACACAAATGACCAATATTTATTTCGCCTCTCGCATACATTTCGGTTGCCAAAGCATTCCCTATATGAGAATTATGCGCCCAAACAACAGCTTTTGAGTCTTTACCGTAATAAGATAGTAAAGATTTTAAAGTATAAAACATGTGAAAATCGCGTAAGTTCCAAGATTCTGCACTGCCATAATACATCGCCTTGTAATAGCGTTCTGCATCCACCACAACCGTCGCATTTTGGTAAGCATAAAAATAAGCTTGGGAATGATTGAGTTTGTTTTTGTTTTTCAACAAATCAAATAACATTTTTAGCACGTCTTTCTCACAACTCTCCAATTTTTTAGTATTTACTAATTTTCCATATAAAGAAGGATTAGACATATATGGCATCATACAAGAATAGCGGACTTTTGCAAGTATCGCTAAATCTACGTCAATATCTTGCAGATAATTAATGACTAAATCAATAGAGTTTTCTAATCCGTATAAATCGAGTCCATAAAACCCAATAGTAGTATTATGATTGGTGTTCTTTTTTTTAAGCCATTCCACAAAATCAAGTACTTCTTTATTTTTCCACATCCATTCTGGGAAACGTGCAAAAGGCATCCAATCTTGCAATTGGTATTGGTTTCTCACATAATTATTAATTTGCTCCGCATCAGACCAATCCGCTTCTGCACAAACAAGGTTAAACCCTTTTTTTTCTATAAGTGCTTTTGTTATTTCTTGCCTCATGGTATAAAACTCTGAAGTGCCGTGCGATGCCTCACCCAACAGTACAACTTTAGCATCACCAATTCGTTCTAGCAACCCATCTGTTGGAAATTTTTTAATTGTTTTAAAAGGAATAGAACTAATACCTATTTCGTCTATAATTTCATTTTCAGGATATATTTCTTTTCCTATTTTAGGAATTAGCTTTGGTCTTGGAATAAAATAATTATCTCGCAATGCTTTTGTAATATATTCAGTTTCAGAAATACGTTCTATAGTTTCCAACATAACGTGTGCCCAATCTGGACCAACGGGCGCCAATAATTTAGCTCCGATTTTTAATTGTTCTTTTATGGTCTCTGGAATTTCTTTGAATTCTGAAGCGCTTAAAATAGCATTAAATGGTGCTTTTGCTTTCCAACCGTTTTCCAGTTTTCCAGTTTTTATGTGTACGTTGCTAATATCTATATTTTTTAAGACTTCTAAAGCCCAATTTGAGTAGGTTTTAGTAGTTTCAACAGCATATACCTCTTTATATATTTTAGAAAGTACTGCCAATATATAAACAGAATCTACTCCAGTAATTAGAATTTTCTCTTCCTCTTTTACTTCTAGTTGCTCCAACATTCTGGCAACCACAATAACTCTAGGCTCTGTTTTTTTGATAGATTTTTCAATCCGTACATCCTCATAAAAATAAGGGTGTAAGTTTTCCGATAAAAAAAAAGCTTCAGGAATATCTTGAAAAGCCTCTAAAAGTAATGTATTGCTAATGCCTTTATCCTTTAATTGTTCTTCAATATTAATGCCTTTCATTTTTATATGTATTTAAAATAGCTACATAAAAGTATCATTGATTAATCAATTATGAAATGATGCAGGTCATTTTGTATGCTCTAAGTACTAGCTAACTTTATTTAATAAAAAACTAAACTTTATTATTATGAAAAAATTATTTCTTTTTTTATTGGTTTGTGGTCTAACTACACCTTTATTTGCTCAAGTAATTGAACTCGACACTGTTGTAATTCGTCCTATCAAATACAAATATATTTATGAAGTGGTGGATGATGATATCGATCAAAACGTTAAAGATTTACAAATAAAACTTGGAAAGTTTGATGTTACAAAAGAAGAGTATTACAACGATGAATATGATAGTTATACTGTTTCTTTTTATATTCCAAAAGGGTATGCTGTAGCTACTTATGACAAGGATGGCAAGTTGCTTAGAACTATTGAACGCTATAAAAATGTAAAACTACCGTTTGCCGTAAGTCAAGCATTATTAGAACGGTTTCCTAATTGGATAGTAGATAAAGACATCTATAAAGTGAGTTATTCTGAGCCAAAATGGGAATCTAAAAAAATCTACAAGTTGAAATTGACTAATGGAGAGAAAACCATTAGAGTTAAAACGGATCAATATGGTAATTTTTTATAAAGTTATAATACATTTTTATGAACTTATAATAATTTACGATACTACCAATTACTACACAAAAGTGATTATATAAAAGAGCATTGAACGGGAATAAATTCAATGTTCTTTTTTTATGCTTTATTGTGGAATTTCAGATACACTATAAGCCATATCTAAAATGTAAACCCCAATCGCTTCATAAGTTGTGACAAAACCAATGAACCAAATGTAAATACAATTACCCACCCAAATTGTTTTATTGATAAACTAGTTAAATGAAGCGCATCAGCAACAGGAGTAATAGAATAGGCACCTACTGTTATGATTATTGATACTATAAATGCTCCCCATACCCAAGGATTTTTAATCACTTCATTACTAAAAAAGGGAACTTCGGTTTTAGACATATTAAATACATTGAATAATTGCGCGAGTAATAACGTAAAGAAAGCCATGTTATTTATTTCACTTGGGGACGCTTTTAATGCGAAGTGAGAATATGCGGTAATCCCAACTACTGCAGCGGTAATACACAACCCATAAATAATAGTAGATGACCAAAGCTTTGGTGTCATAATGGGTTCATTTGCTTTCCTAGGTGGGCGTTTCATGATATCAACTTCTCCTTTCCCCATGCCTAGGGCAAGTGCAGGGAAAATATCTGTAATAAGGTTTAGAAATAATATCTGTAAAGGCAATAATGGTGCAGGTAAATTAAGCAAAGCCGCTAATCCAACAGATACTACTTCGGCTAAATTACATGACAAAAGATACACCACAAATTGCCTGATATGATCAAAAACAGCACGACCTTGTTTTATAGCTAACTCCATAGCAGTAAATCGGTCATTTTTAAGAATGATATCTGCCGACTCTCTTGCAGCTTGGGTTCCGCGTATTCCCATAGCAATACCAATATCTGCTTTTCGCAATGCAGGAATGTCATTTACACCATCACCAAACATACCTACGATATTATTGTTCTTTTGATAAAGCGCTATTACTTTTAGCTTTTGTTCAGGAGTTACTCTTGCAAAAACCGAGGCATTCAATAGCTTCTCTTTATTAGTAGTGTCTAGCTCTTCTGTAAGTTCTAGATCTTTACCGTGGATTACTCCATCAGTAGTAGAGTCTTTTCCTAGTAATCCGACTTCTTCAGCAATCTTTTTAGCAGTTCCAGGATGATCCCCTGTTAACATTACGACCTTAATTCCTGCGTCTTTATATATTTTTATAGTAGATTTTACATCATCTCTTGCTGGATCTAAGAATGCAATGACTCCTATAAAAGTTAAATTTGATAATAAGTCCTCTTTTATTGGTGGCGCTGCAACATCTCTATAAGCAAACCCTAATATTCTTAATCCTTGAGATGCTAATTTATTCACTTTGGTAAACCATTCTTTTTTATTTGTAAATTCTTGAATCTTATCTTTCCTCAATATTGTGTCGCAGTAGTTAACTAGACTCTCAAATGCTCCTTTAACATATATAGTAGCACCAATGACTACATTTTGATTCAATGTAACCATCAGTTTACTGTTAGTATCAAATGGTATTTCTAATACCTCTGGATTATTTTTTTTAATCTTTTTTAGGTCTAATTTTAATTTTTCAGCGAATTCAATAAGTGCTAATTCAATACTATCTCCTCTCTTATTCATAGCACCTAGCGCTACATTATTACACAAAATACTAGCCTTCATCATTGTGTTGAAAGATTTTTTTTTAAGTAAATGATCAAAAAAATGATATTCTTTGTTTTGAATTTTACTCAATAGTTCATCCTCAAAAGCCATTGTATGTACTTGCATTCTATCCTCAGTGAGTGTTCCTGTTTTATCAGTGCAAATAATATTTGTGGCTCCCAATGTTTCTACCGCCTCCATTTTTTTAATAATAACCTTTTGTTTAGATAATTTAAGCATTCCTCTAGCTAAAGCAATCGTAGCTACTATGGGAAGTCCTTCTGGTATCGCTGCAACTGCAAGTGCTACGGTTGTTTTAAGGATTTCTATGATATCCATACCTCTTAAGTATCCCGTAAAAAAGATAAGTATGGCGAATATCAATGTGAGCCAAATAAGCCATTTACTCAATTCGTTCAGTTTTTTTTCTAATGGAGTTCGCTGTTCTCCAATGACGGCACTCATTTTCTGAATTTTACCCAATTGCGTATGGAATCCTGTATGGGTAACAATAGCTTTTGCCGAACCCTGAATGACAGATGTACCCTTAAATACCATGTTGCTTCTTTCTGTGAGTGGTGTATTTTTGGCTAGTCTACTTAAATCTTTATTTACGGCTGTACTTTCACCTGTTAATAAAGCTTCTTTGATGGATAAATTTTCAACAGAAATTAAACGAGCATCAGCTGAAATAATATCACCTGTTTCAATAAAAATAATATCGCCAGGCACTAATAATGTTGATGGTATCATTTGGATTTTTCCATCACGCAAAACAGTGGATGCAGTATATCCCATTTTGCGAAGCGCTTCAAGAGAGCGAATACCTTGTAATTCCATGATAAAACCAATACCAACCGTAATTAGGATAACCATTAATATGGCAATTGTTTCAAGCAAATCGGGGCTAAAAAGAAATGTGAAAAATGTTGCTAATGCAAGAATGAGAATAATGGGATCTATAAATTGATCAATAAGGATTTTCCATCTGCTTTTTTTCTTTTTTTCTGGGATGTCATTGGTCCCAAATTCTTTAATACGATGTTGCGTTTCCTCATTGGTTAAACCAAATTGAATGGAGCTGCTTAGCTTCTGTGCCACAGTTTTTGCATGTATTGCAAAAGGCTCTAAAATCATTCTTAGCATTTGAGTTAGTTTGAAGATATATTATTTTAAAACCCTTTTGCCAAATCTTTTGTACGTAGAGTTTTGGTAAAAGGGTCATTATTGAAGATGATTTTCTGAAAATAATGCATTAGGCAATTTCAATTCTTTTTGGCTTTCTTACATTAGCTTCTTCTTTTTTGATAAGATCAAAACTAAGGATGCCGTCTTTATATGTTGCTTTGACATCTTCATCCTTTACAGAATTGGGAAGCTGTAACCGTTTTTCAAAAGAATTATAACTAAACTCTTTTCTTGTGTAATTATCATCATCTTCCTCTTTGGATTCTGATTTTTCTGCTGAAATATTAAGATAGCCATCATCTATGGTGACTTCAAAATCTTTCTTCGAAAACCCAGGAGCAGCCAATTCTACTTCATAGGCTTCATCTGTTTCTTTAACGTTTAATGCTGGTTCTTGCGATTTTCCATTCCAGAAATCTCCGTTGAAGAAACTTGTATTCCATAGGCGATTTCCAAAGAAAGGATCAGAATCAAAAAAATCTGAAGCAATGAGGTTTCCGAAGGGTCTTTTTTTTCTAAATTTTATTAGTGACATGATTTTTAAGGTTTTAAATTTAACAATATTTTATAAGGCTAAATTAAGGCAGTCTTTCGTCGTAAAGAATGACCTACGTCACTATAAAGGATTATTATAAGGTTAAAGACTTAACTGTTATTATAAAAGATGGTTAAATGGATTTCTGTAGATAAAAAAGGGAATATTGTTGTATACTTCAGAAACGATTTATTGACTATAACATTTAATGATGAAAAAATTAATTTTAAACTATAAAATAATAATAAAAAACTGCCATTCATCTCAATAGCTTCTGCGGAGCAAATCAAATTACCATTCACTTTAGTTTTTTTGTGATAAAAACCTCTCCACCGAAAATCACTAGGTCATCGCCAATTTCCGTATCAATAGTAATTTTTATCTCCTGACATCATCAGCAATACACTTATTGATGGACAAATCAACACTAACCGCAGAAAGATCATCATAAATACTATCATTGATAATAATTGTTCCATCTGCTGCATTTATTTTGATCGTTTCTTCCGCTAGATAGATATCATCTTTTTGCTGGTCTGAAATCACGATATCTTCTCCACTTTTAAACTGACCAAAAAGCCAAGCTTAAAAAGAGTCCCAAAAAAAGTAAACTTATTGTTTTTATACTATTAGATGTTTTTGATTTAATACCCAAAAAAACTGACTATGAAATAGTTATAAAATGAATCGCATCATTAGACCTATGATTTAGGGATAGCTTTTTCCTTCGAGTTCTAATATAATTCTCACAACTGATTCAGGTCATTTCAAATGGTGTAAGTGTTACATAATTTTGAAGTATAAATCAATATTAAATTCTTATAAATGAAAAAATTATATGTATTAGTGGTTATGTCCTTAGTTGTAATGACATCCACATTTGCTCAAGATCAAGATCGTGATAGAGATCGCCTTATGCTCGTTGACGGTGATGTATTACAAATAAGAGACCGTGATCAAATTAGATTGAAAGATAAGGTTACCCTTTCTGATGGAACTATTTTAAATCCTGACGGTTATATACAAGTTAGAGATCAAGATCGATTGCGTTTAAACGATGGAGAATGTATAGATTCAGATGGTGTTCGCTATCGTAATGAATATCATTATCGTTTTAAAATGCACAAAGAGAACCAAGGGCTCACACGAACTCAAATACGCACAAGAAGTCAAAAGAGAGTGCATTATGTATATATGGATGGACAGGTTATGAAAGTCCGTAATCAATCGCAAAACAGAATAGAAAAGCAGATACGTTTAGCCGATGGTACAACTGTAAATACTGATGGTACGTATATGCGCTCAAGAGATCGCAAACAAAATCAATTAAGAGATGGTGAATGTATTAATATGCAAGGCAGTGTTTATAGAAATATATTACAGCACCGTAAAATGATCTTACAAAAAAAGATGCTTAAAACTAAGAAGAAGGTTAAACCTAATAAGAATAAGAAAAAAGTTGGAGGGTCTAATTAAAATAATCACGTAATCATGGGCTTTGTTTTAATATTTAATGTAAAGCAAAGCCCATTTTTATCACATAAAATAAGATTCTAATGAAAAAAAATATTATTCTCAGTCTTTGTATTGCAATGCTTTCTATCTCGTATATATTCTCGCAACAACGGGAAGATGTTATTAAAAATCTATCCGATGACGACTCATATATTCTCGCAGATGTAAGTTATATAAATGATGCTGTTTTTATGGGTCGACGTGACTCTATTGCTGCTCCATATATTTTTCCATCCATAGGGTATTATGATGCTTCTGGATTTTTTGCAGATGCCACAGTATCATATTTAACTGCTTCTGAAGAACAGCGAGTAGATCTATTTTTACTGAGCGGAGGTTACTTATTTAATTCAAAAAAATGGAGTGGAGGTATTCTAGCCACTGGTTATTTTTATAATGACGATAGCTATGCTGTTCAATCTGAAATGGCTGTCAGCATAAATGGACTTCTATCATACGATCTAGATTATGTAGAACTTTCGGCAAGTATTGGTAGTTTTTTTAATTCTGGAAGTACGAATGACTTTTTCACAAGTTTTTTCATAGAGAAATCTTTCATAAATGAGAAGGAAACATTAGTATTCAAGCCATCTATTGGCATAAATGCTGGTACTCAAAATTTTTATGAAGCATATTACCAATCCAATCGTTTGGGAAATAGAAAAGGACAAGGAGCGGGTAACTCAGCTCAATTAGCATCTAATACCGTAACATTTGAAAAGAGTTCTTCCTTTAATATCTTGAATATTGAATTATCGACTCCTATAGAATATCATTATAAATCATTCATATTTTCATTTACACCTTCACTAGCATTACCACAATCTAGCGCAACTATAGTTACGGAAGATACAGTTTTTGAAGAAGATCTTGATTCTGTATTCTATTGGACTGTTGGTGTTAGTTACTGGTTCAAAACAAAAAAGAAGCAACAATGAAACATATAGTCTTCATCTTATTTTGCACTTTTCCAATACTTGCTATTAGCCAGAGCGATACGCTATTTATTACTAAGGAAGAGGTATTGTCAAAAATAGCATCTAATAACACTATTAAAATCTCAGAACAAGAGGTGTTAGTTGCAAGAGGTGATTTTAATCAAACAAATGCTATTTTTTTACCCAAAATTACAGCATCTCATAATGCTATATCTACTACGAATCCCCTAATGGCTTTCGGTTCAAAATTAAATCAAGAGATTTTAACAGCGAGTGATTTCAATCCTGCTTTTTTAAATAACCCATCTAGAATAGACAACTATAGCACAAAAATTGAAATAGTACAACCTATTCTCAATTTAGATGGTATCTACCAGCGAAAAGCTGCTAAACAGATTGTAAGCGCATTAGAACTTCAGTCAGAAAACGCAACCAATAAAATATCATTAGAAGTAGAAAAAACATATATGCAATTGCAATTGGCTTATAAGATGATTTCCGTACTTGAATTAACAAAGAAGACGGTAGACGAAAATAAACGTCTTGTAAAAAATCTATATAAACAAGGTATGGTACAAAAGACAGATATTCTGGAAATGGATATTAGAAGTACGGAAATTGAAAACCAATTACAATACGCAAAAAGTATTATTCTTAATACTTCAAATTATTTATCTGTATTGCTGAATGAAAACATAGCTAAACTAATAAAGCCTTTAGATTCTTTACAAATTAATCCAATGAAAGAGTTTCCAGGATTTATTCCAAAATCCAGAGCAGATATTCTAGCAATGGATTTTTCAATAAAAGCATACACAGCCATGAATAAAGCAGATAAAATGAGTTTTTTACCAAGACTTAATGCTTTTGGGAGTTATCAATTATATGACAACTCATTGTTTCAAGGAAATGCAAATGGTTATATAATAGGAGTTGATCTAAGTTGGGATATACTAGACGGTTACAAACGCTTTGGAAAGACTCAAAAAAGCAAGGCATTACTTGAAAAAGCAAAAATTCAGTATGACGAATATATAACACAAAGTCAACTAGAATTAAATAAAGTAATACGCCATTTCCAAGATATAAAGAACAAACTTGTTTTAACAGATTTGGCAGTAATACAATCTAAAGAAGCCCTTAGAATAAGAACGAATAGATTTAAACAAGGATTAGAAAAAACAAATGACTTGTTAGCTTCTGAATCGTTATATGCACAAAAACAGTTAGAGTATTATCAAACTGTTTTTGAGTACAATTTTGCGCAAGCTTATATCCAATATTTAACAAAAGAAGAATAAAGAATGAAAACATTTAGATACATAATTACACTTAGTATAACCATACTTTTATTTTGGAGTTGTAGCAACGATGATAAAAAGGATAGTATTGACAATGTGCCTGTCATTGCTGTAAAAGTAGCATCTGTACAACTCGACAAAAGTGTTCCTACGCTTAGTGTGAGTGGCAAAGTACAGGCTATAAATAGTGCAACATTAAGTACTCGTATAATAGGTTCTGTAAATAAGGTATATGTAAATATTGGTGATAAGGTAAAAAAAGGACAGTTGCTTATATCTATCAATAGTGACGATCTAAGAGCAAAAAAAGCCCAAATAAATGCCAAGATTTCCGAAGCAAGAGCTGCTTATATAAACGCTGAAAAAGATTATGATCGCTATAAAAATTTGTTTTCAGAATCAAGTGCTACACAAAAGGAACTTGACAATATGAGTACAAGCTTTGAAATGACCAAAGCACGATTAGAAACTGCGAAACAAATGAAAAATGAACTCCAAACACAATTTTCATACACAGATATTAGAGCTCCTTTTAATGGTGTGGTCATTAGTAAATCTATTGAGACTGGAGCTATGGCAGCCATGGGAATACCGTTACTCACCATTGAAGCTCCTGGTAAATTAGAAGTAAGTGCAATGATCCCTGAAAATGAGATTTCTAAGATACGAACAGGAATGGTTGTGGAAGTACATGTAAAATCGATCGATCAAACATTAAAAGGAAGTGTTACACACATAAGTCCATCAGCAAAAGAAACTGGAGGGCAATATTTAGTTAAAGTCATTTTAGAAGCTAGTAATACAACTGTTTTGTCAGGAATGTATGCGACGGTTCATTTTCCAATAAAGCGCACTATATCTTCTCTAAACATTGTCATACCGCAAAAAGTAATCATAAAAAAAGGAGAATTATCTGGAGTGTATACAGTGAGTAAAAGTAATAAAGCACTACTTCGTTGGTTGCGTTTAGGAAAAGATATTGGAGAAAATGTGGAAGTACTATCTGGGCTTAAAGCTGGAGAAAATTATATCATTTCTGCGGAAGAAAAGCTCTTTAATGGAGCAAAAGTCTCCGTTAAATAAGTAAAAAAATAAAATTAATACACCTCGTAAAATAGAATCATAATGAAAGAAGGATTAGCAGGAAAAATTGCCAAAGGCTTCATAAGTTCAAAACTTACGGTGCTTTTAATGATCGTTTTTATGGTTATTGGTGTTTATAGTTCATTCTTAATTCCAAGAGAAGAAGAACCTCAGATAAATGTTCCTATTGCAGATATATTCATCGGCTATCCAGGGGCAAGCCCTACCGAAGTGGAATCGAGAGTTATTAAGCCTTTAGAAAAGCTCATTTCTAATATAAAAGGTATTGAATATGTGTATTCTACTTCGATGCAAGAACAAGGAATGGTGATTGTACAATTCTATGTAGGAGAGGACATTGAACGTTCCTTTGTGAAATTATACAATGAGATTAACAAGCACATGGATCAGATGCCAGAAGGTGTTACATTTCCTTTAGTAAAAACAAGGGCTATAGATGATGTTCCAGTGCTAGGTCTTACGCTTTGGAGCGAGCGTTATGATGATTATCAATTAAAACAGATGGCTAATGAGCTAACAAATGAGATTGAAAAAATTACCGACGTTTCTGCTACCCACAAAATAGGTGGTAGAAATCGGCAAGTACGCGTTGTTCTAGATAAAGACAAGCTATCTGCAAGTGGACTAGATTTTTTATCAGTTTCTGAAATGATAAAGACAAATAATCATCAGTTGAGTTCGGGCAGCTTTAATAAAAATGATATCGAGTTTTTAGTAACAACGGGGCGTTTTTTAGAAAATAAAGAGGATATTGAAAATCTAATTGTTGGTGTACAGCAGCAGCAGCCCATCTATTTAAAACAAATTGCCACGGTTCATGACGGACCAGAAATACCAACAAATTATGTCTCTTTCGGTTACGGTCAAGCGAGTAATATGGACATTTCATATCCATCTGAATATCCAGCAGTAACTATATCTATTGCGAAACGCAAAGGAGCTGATGCTATGAAACTTTCCGAAAAAATACTAGGCAAAGTAACTCACTTAAAACGCACCCTTATCCCAGATGATGTCCACGTTACAGTAACCCGAAATTATGGAAAAACCGCATCTCATAAAGTATCAGAATTATTAATGCATCTTATTGGAGCAATCATTGCCGTAACACTTGTTGTTATGTTGGCTATGGGATGGCGTGGCGGTCTTGTGGTATTCTTATCTGTGCCTATTACGTTTGCACTTACATTACTGAGTTATTATATGTTAGATTATACGCTTAACCGAATTACGTTATTTGCGTTGGTATTTGTTACTGGAATTGTGGTGGATGATTCTATTATTATTGCCGAAAATATGCATAGGCATTTCAAGATGAAGAAGCTTCCCTTTAAGCAAGCAGCACTATTTGCAATTAATGAAGTAGGAAACCCAACCATACTTGCAACTTTCACAGTAATTGCCTCTGTATTGCCTATGGCTTTTGTTTCTGGTTTAATGGGTCCATATATGTCTCCTATGCCCATAGGCGCATCTATTGCAATGTTACTATCCTTATTTATAGCATTAACCATAACACCGTATTTGGGTTATATTTTTCTTAGAGAAAAAAATAAAAATGATAAAGAGATAAAGCCACTAGAAGAAACTTTCATCTACAGAATTTACTCAAAAATAGAAACACCTTTAATTGAGAATAAGAAAAAAAGATGGTTGTTTTTAGGGATTACATTTCTACTATTATTAGGCTCAGTAGGGCTTTTCTTTACCAAGTCTGTCGCTGTAAAAATGTTACCTTTTGACAATAAAAACGAATTTCAAGTCGTTATCGATATGCCTGAAGGAACAACACTTGAGCGTACGGCAGCCGTAACTAAAGAAATTTCACAATACTTATCGGGTCGTCCTGAAGTAGTAAACTATCAGGCATATACTGGAACATCTGCTCCCATTACATTCAACGGACTCGTACGTCATTATGATCTTCGAGGTGGAAGTAATATGTCTGATATTCAAGTAAATCTTACAGATAAAACAGAACGTAGTACTCAAAGTCACACTATTGCCAGTGCGATGCGAACCGACATTCAAACCATAGGTAAAAAATACAATGCCAATGTGAAAATTGTAGAAGTACCACCAGGACCTCCAGTATTATCAACTATTGTGGCTGAAATATATGGACCAAATCATAAAACACAAATTCATATTGCAGATCAAATAGAGAAAATACTAAGCACTACAAATGATGTGGTTGATGTAGACGGAATGACAGAAGCAGATCAAATCGAATATGAGTTCATAATAGATAAAGAAAAAGCAATGTTGTACGGTATCACACCACAACAAATTGTATATACTATGAATATGGCATTATCGAACAGACCTATTACAACTTTGTATGATGAGAATTCAACCTCGCAAATAGGGTTGGTTTTAGTGCTAGACGAAAAAGAAAAATCCACTCTAAATGATATTTCCCAACTAAGCATTAGATCTAAAAATAATACCATGACAACCATCGGTGATCTGGTTGACATTCAAGAACGAATTAAGGCGAAAAGCATCTATAGAAAAAATCAGAAACGATTAGTATATGTACTTGCAGATATGGCAGGTGCATTGGAAAGTCCAGTATATGCCATTCTTGGTATGGAAGATAAGCTTAAAGAAATAAACCTACCTAATGGTTATACACTTGATGAGTTGTATTTCAGTCAACCTGACTTAGAAGATGATTATACCGTGAAATGGGATGGTGAATGGCAAATAACCTTAGAAGTATTTAGAGATCTAGGAATCGCTTTTCTAGGGGTAATCATCATAATCTATATACTTATCGTGGGTTGGTTTCAAAACTTTAAAGCTCCTATAGTAATGATGGTAGCTATTCCACTTTCATTAATAGGTATTGTCCTTGGACATTGGTTGATGGGAGCTTTCTTTACTGCAACATCATTTATTGGTATGATTGCCTTAGCTGGTATTATGGTGCGTAACTCAGTTTTACTGATTGACTTTATAAACCTTCGCTTGGCTGAGAAAGTCCCCTTAAAAAAAGCAGTCATTGAAGCTGGAGCCGTTAGAACAACGCCCATTTTACTAACAGCTGGAACCGTTGTCATTGGAGCCTTTGTCATTTTATTTGATCCTATTTTCCAAGGATTAGCAATATCCCTAATGGGGGGTACTATTGTGTCTACCATATTAACATTGCTTGTTGTACCGTTAATTTACTATTTAATTGAACGAAAAAAATATGAATAATAAAGTTATTGATTGTAACTGTTGTAGAGCAATATCAATAAGATATAATACAATTCCTATAAAGATGAAAATATTAAGTAATACATTTAAAAAATGAAGCGTTATGAAAAATCGAGTTGTTAGAGGTGTAGCAGGAAGTTTTATACTTATAAGTCTATTATTAGCTATATATGTAAATATGAACTGGCTTTGGTTTACCGCCTTTGTTGGAGTAAACCTTTTTCAGTCTTCATTAACCAAATGGTGCTTATTGGAAACCATTCTAGAGAAGTTTGGAATAACAGATTAATAATAATATGTAGACAAACTTTAGGACGATACCCAACAGTTTTCAACTAAAAATCATGTGTTTTTCAAATTATGAGTTACTTTAACGAGTTGAAGATATCCTTTAATAAAATATTTGGAAATAAAAAGTACCCTGAAAATTGCAACGTTACTCATAATAACTACTGTGATCTGATCCTTTAAAACCCTATTGATCTCCATATTGGGTTTTGCTTCTTTGCGAATTGATTTTATATCTAATTGATCCGTTATGGATCTTTTTCAGTTTGTATTATACTATAAATTTCAAATGATAATAACTTCTTTTCTTACTTAGATTACTATTTGTTTTAAACTACTCAAAGTCTTTAAACTTCATATCTAAAACAAATATGAAAAGAAACACTTAAAATATGATTTATTCACTTTTATCATTCGGTACAAAATCGAACAAATAGAAAAATTTATGGGTCGTAAAAAACCTTAAAGTATTACTTTGAATCAAAGCGATACATGAATGACTTATGAATTTCAAAAAAGAAAAATAAATACTAACAAGAGAATAAAATCGGAATAATTAAAAAAGGTGTTTAGTAGAGAAAATTTAGCCGAAAAAGAGAAAAACAAATTGAATTTCAAATTAAATAAATAAAATCCAGCATTTTGAATACATTGTTACATTACGGAAACCCGTAAGGATTGCTAGTATTATAATTGTAAGGTGAAGATTTCAATACTGTAAAACTGTACTTATTTTACGGTATTTCCGTAAGTGACTAGACTCCTAACTTTTATCTTTGTAAGACATTTTTCCTTAATTATATCAAATAAGGAAAAAGGTAATATGTAACGAAAATATAGTTATTACTTACTGTTTTGCTTTCTGTTTTATTAGTAATTTACCTCTTTATGGAATTCTAATTTAAACCTAAAGTATTATGAAAAAAGTATTTTTAACAGCAGTATTTACATTTTTATTTTCAGTAATGTACACAAGCTGTACACCCGAAACATTAACTAACGAGGATGAACCAGATATTACAGTGGTTGATCCCGCAAATGACGGACAAGTAGATGATGAGCCAGAGGAAGAACCAGTTCAAGATTAAAGAAATATTAAGAGGCATTGTTTTATATTTATGTATAACGATGTCTCTTTATCATGTTTCATTTAATTTTTTATCAAATGAGCAGATTGAACATAAAAAAACCTATGTACCAATAATCAAAGAAAGGAATGAAAATCAACAATCTTTATTTAATAAATTTGAAAAAAATGAGATTACAAAATCAGATTTTTTAAGATTGTACAAAGAACAAACCAAATTATCAAAAACTAAAATAAACAACTATAACTATGTAAAAAGAGATTTGGCATTAGCACATTCCTTTAACGGAAGAAATAGCTTTCAATATTGGTTATTTGTTTTTGGCTTGTCATTTTCCTTTTTTGCATTATCCATACGTTATACATTACGTATCATTTACGATCATAAAAATAAATACCTAAAAAAATCACTTGTCTTAGAAGCATCTGCATGGATAGCAGTTTCGCTGTTTTGGGTTATTCATTCAATCTTTATTACAAACGCAGATTTACCAACGCCAATATATGCTAGTGTTATGTTTTGTATTTGTTTGGTTCTTGGTTTTTCCATCTTTTTTTCTATCAAATATTTAATCAATAGAAAAGCACATACTTTAAAAAGTTACAAAGCTTCCATTGTTAATCTTATTGAACTTATAGGAGAAATTAGAGTAGATCATTACTTTAAAATGGCAGCAAAAGCCATGACCAAAGAAAACAAGGAAATAATTTCAAAAGACTCTGAAGTTATGGATAAAAAGATTTTTTCAACGTTAGAGAAAGTAGCAGATGGAGAGTAATAATAAGAAGATATTAGACCGCCTTAAAAGTTTAGGATTCATCGTCAATGATGCTGTTACCCATAACCTAACAGTTACATTAACTGATGTCGTAAACTTCCTTTTAGATGATGAAATGAAGTTGTTAGATGAATTTGAAAGATTGCATAAAAGAAAAATTAACGGAGGAAATTTGTCTTATTTAGAAGAATCATTTTATAATCAACTTGCTAAAAGCTACGTCAAAGAATAGTTTATTTCTTGTTCACAATATCACTTATTTTTTGAGAAACTTTTAGTTTGTCTACAAATGAATTAAATGAAGATAATTTTAAAAACTCTTCTTCTCTTAAAAGCAAATACGCCACTATCTTGTCTTTGTCTACACTTTCCAAAGCTTTCAGTAAATCTTTGTCAAAGAATGATTTTAGTGTTTCTACTTTGTCAATCAATATAGGTTTTATACCATCTTTTAGCCATTTTCTTGAAATACCACAGTTTTGTTGTATCAATATCAAATATCCATCGTTAAGGCTTTCTCTATTGATAGCCTTGCGAAGCGTATTTGCTTTTAAACCAATAGATTCCGCAACTACTTTTGTGGATAAACCTCCTTCTTTCAAAGCTATATCGAATCGTTCATTCATAAATTTATAGTGATATTTGTCTTTTTATTTGTTTTATCAGGAAAAATGTCATTTATTTGTCTTGGTCTTAAACAAATGTAATGAAATCGCTCCTAATTTTTACTTCATTTGTTTTCTACCCTTATTTTTTTCATGATGTAAAAATAGTAATGAGGTTAAAAAAGGAACTTTCCCTAAAATAAGGGGAAGTTTCCTCTTACAATCCTTACTTTTTTTCATGTTATTTGTGGTTAAGTTACTGTATAGAAATTTCCCTATTCCCTAAAATTATGTTGCATATAATTTTTAAGAATGGGCGTAGCCGAAAACCTCTAAGAGTAGGCGTAAATCTAAAGAACTAAAAAAATGAAAATCGTAAGAAATTTAATGCGCACTTTGTGTATCTTGGTATTGTTTTTGTTTACTAATTGTCAAAATGATATCGTTACAGAAGTACAACAAGAGGAAACTTTACAAAAAGAATCTCCTTTTAGATCAACTCTAATGTCAAAACAAGACGTAGATAGTAACAACAAGCTTAGTGATAAAATGAGAAGTTTAGCAACACTACAACAAGGCAGCCTTGCAGAAAGTACGTATAGTGAACTATATAATTTCACTATTGACGCAAGTATTGTAAAGTTTGTTGAAAATGTGGAAACGAATGCACATTCATACACGTTTAGCATCAGTCGTGCAAACGATACAAGCAGTGTATTAGAGAATGCTGTTTTTTCATACAATGAAACTATGGATGATTATGATGCTAGTTTGATAACGTATCATTTTACTGAGTCACAAAGACAAGAGTTTTTAGCAACACGACACGTAAACTCCCCTTACGAAATAACATACGAGCCACTTGCCGTAAACTTATCAGACATACTAGGCGAAGACTCGTTACCATGTACTATTACGTATGCAGAATATCATGTGCCAGACGGTTCAAGAACTTCATATTTATATTCAACTAATGGGCATATACAGAACGGTTGTGAGCATGAAGGCGCAAATGATGTTCCTTGTACCACGTACACCAATATCGTTATTTATTGTCCGCCAAGTGGTAGTGGAACTGGTAATGGAACTGACGATAATACCACTGACCCTTCAACTCCTTCAACTACGGGTGGAAGCGGTGATACAACTGATGGAGATGCAACAAATGACAATACTACGGATGTTTTGACTTCACCAATTTCAGAAGAAGATATAGTAAAGCAATCTATTTTGGAATGTATTAATACCTTTTCTTTTGATACCGTAGATACCACTACTATTGACCCTGAAATTTTGGAGCAAGTTAGTTTAACACTTAGACAATGGACTGCCATTATTAATTATTTAGATGAAAATGGTTGTAGTGAAGTGTCGCAAGAGTTTGCTATAAATGTCCTTACTGCTTCAGAGAATGCAATAATAGATTTTGATTTAGAATTGATTATTGAAATTAACGAGACCGTTGAATTCCAAAACCAAACTTGTCTTAAATCAATTAAAGACGATGTCATAGCAACAAAACAGATAAGTAAAATAATTAAAAAATTTGAACCAACGTATCCTGTATTACATTTAGAATGGGGAATTTTTAGTAGTTCTCAATGGAGTAATACAGGGCAGACTAGCTTAAATCAACAGCAAGATACTGCCTTTCTTAACTTTAATAGTCAATCATTGTCACATGTAAGTAATATTATAATGGTTAAAACAATTGTCCACGAAATAATACATGCTGAGCTTTACAGGAAATTAAAAGAATTAGTAGAAAATTATAATATTATATCTATAACTGAATATGACGCATTACGAAACAATTATCAAGGTATAGCACATTATACTATGGCTTATGGCAATGTAGAGTCTTCACAAAATTCAGCAGGGAATCTAATTACATGGGCATTATATCCAGATTATTCATTAGCCCATCACAACCAAATGGCTTCATTTTACAGAGAAACTCTTATTCAAGCTATGAAAGATTATGATACAGCAAAAGGTATCACAAGAATTAACCCTGAAGAATTTTATGAAGCAATATCTTGGGCTGGTTTAAGACAGACTTCCAGTATTAATGGTAATAATAGTCAATATACAGATGCGTGGAAAAAATTTAAGGAACAAGTTGATATTGACGAAGCGAATATCCCTGAAGGTCAAAGAAAATATAATAGATATGAAAATATAATGAACCAAGAGTATAATAGTACAGGTGTAAATTGTAATTAAATCGTAATTAAAATGAAAACAAAAACAATAGCCATTAGCAGCTTCATTATTCTTTTATTTTGTTTTGCTTGTCAGCAAAAGCAGAATGATAATTCGTGTGAAGATTTACAAGGAAAAATAGATAGTCTTACAGCTTTACATGCTGATTTTGAGAATTCGGCAATGTATAAGTTTTACAATATTCTCAGTAAAGAAAAAGGAGAAAGTATTGATACATCTTTGATTAAAGAGTATACGAGCCTTATCGGAAAAGATGAATTAGTTGACTTATATATTTGGGATAGAATACATACTATAAATACCAATACTAATAAAAATAATATAATAGAAAGATTTACGGGAATATATATCTTGAAACCTAATCATAATGCAAAAGACGCTAAAGTTACATCAATTAGAATTCAAGAAGATAGTTGTTTCATATATAAAAACAAAAAATTACTCAAAGCTGAAAAACTTAAATTCAAAAATTCTTCCAATAAATACATAAACGGAAAAATTATAATAAATAATTATAGGATAAGTTTGAGTGATGCAACACATCCAAAAATAGCAACCCTAGATGATAATTTATGTATGGACTGTGAACAATTACAATTCTACAAGAAAAAATAAAATGTATATAGATTTCTGCTAATCAATATTAACGAAACTTGTATGTCATGAAAAATTTAACTTCGATACTCTTATTATTTTCCTGCTTTTTTTGTTTAGCTCAAGAAGTAAAAAAGCAAAACGTGTATTTACATTTTGACTCAAATAGTAAAAAAACTTATTTGGTTGAAGTAAATGGAAAAAATATCAAAGAAAAATTTTATACTAAAGGAATAAAGAAAGACGGGGAAATTACCTTTTACATTGATAAAGAAATGTTTCTCTCTAATAAAAAGCAAGCTGATACTTGTTCTGTTATTTATTTAAAAAATATCAAAATATCAAATATTGAAGACCTTAAAAAAGACGTTGACAAAATAAACCCATTATATCCATATAAAGTTTATCCAAATTTATTTTTAATTGAAAAGATTAATGATTCAACAATTGTCAAATACAAAGTCAGATGGGAATATTATATTGAATAAATATTAATGAATATCAAAATCAAATCTGTATAACATGAAAAATTTAACCTTCTTAGTATTCATTTTATTTTTTAGCTGTGCTAAAAACGATCAAGAAGATTCATTAAGAAAAGAATTGGAAATTCTTAAAAAAGATCACACTGAATTGGTCAATGAACTAAATTACATTAAGGAAAATTATTTAGAGCCTTTCAAATTATATGAAGAAAATGTTCTTAATGAGTTAAAAACATCACCAGATACAATCATATTAAATTATACCAAGCTTATTGAAAAATATCCAAACTCTTTTTGGAAGCACGAATCAGAAAAAAGAATGGAGAACATCAAGAACAGAAAACATCTTTGGACAAAAGAGAGTGGCTGGAATCTTAACAGTAAAAATTATATTCCTAAGCCCATGTCGGTAATAAAGCCTATAATTTGCCCGGGATGTTAAGTTAGGTCGTTCTTAAGAAAATGATTCTTTAGGGTGCTTAATTCAAGTTGAAAATCGGGTTAGTAGAAGATAAAATAGTTGATTAAACACCATAAGTATAGGTGTTATGAAACGGTATTTCTAAACAATTAACGATTATGAATATTGATAATGCTGAGCGATGCAAATGGTTTACAGCAGGAGTATGTATAGGGCTAATCATATCATTAATAACTTGTACCGTAGTCTTTTATTTTTTATGAGATAAGAAGAAAAAACACGTCGAGAATAGTATCATTTTTTCACTTTAAGTTACTACTAGAAAGCACTTTTCCGAATACAAGTGCTGACATTCAAGACGTGTTATTGATTGCAGAATTTTAGTCGAATTCTGCTGTTTAGGGCAAGACGGTATTTTGTAAAAGGCAAATAAAACCGTCTTGCTACTTAAACAAAAATAAGGATTTATCTAAAAGATTCACGCCTTCGCGGGAAATAAATATGAGCATACAAAAGTTAGAACGTTTCAAATGGTTTATAGTAGGTTTTCTTACTGCTATGATTATTGAAACGCTATTTCTAATCATATCACTTTATTTGTATTTAAAATAAACAGAATAGTTACCTAGAAACCCTAATAATCGTAAAACTAAAATTATTCTGAGTAAGAAAACCTCGAACATTGGTTCGAGGTTTTTGATTTTAAATAAATCCATAATGGAATAGCCAAATCCTAAAGGATAAAGTTCATTAAAATATAAAATTTAGAAAGAAGCTGCCTTCTCAAATTATGTTGCGCATTGCGTACCGCTTTTACAAGTCCAGCAAAAGCGTAGAATAAGCAGATCAAAACCTTAAAGTAATACTTTAAGTAAATCAAAAATTAGGGTTTATTTTTCATAGTTAAACTTGGTGCATACTAAGTGTTTTTTTAAAGTATCATTCCATGCGCAACAGTAAATAAATATTCTTTCATTTTTTTTCTTCAACTTATTACTAAACGATAAGTTTTATTTTTTAATCAAAACTGAAGCTAAATTGCAAAACTTTCCTTGTTTCTACGAAATAAAGGTGTTTTTTCAAATTTTATTTTTTATTCCAAAAAAAATAATTGATATTTTAAACATATAAGTAACTGAAATACAATTAGTTAACTTTTCAAAAGTAAAAGTGGTTTTACTTTTTATGAAATTCAAAAATATGCTAGTTTTTTAATTTCAAAAATAGAATTGAAATTTTTAGTGATTAAGTAACTGAAAAACAGGTGTTTGATTTTTCAAAAGTCAATGCGTATTGACCTTTTAGCATAAAAGTCAATCCACATTGACTTTTTTATAATTTGAATTTAAAAAACATCCATTTTTGAAATTTTTACGTCAAATATGAGAAAAAACACCTGTTTTTCGGAAAAACAGCCGTTTTATCAGCTTTTCTTTTGAAAAAAATAACTCAGTTTTATTTTCCAAAATAAAAAACAAAAAATGAAAGTAAAATTTTAAATGATCTTGATTTTTTGTAAGCCTTCGGTAAAACCCGATTTTTCGGGTTATTTATTTAATAATGAGTTGTCAAGAAATTAAACAGTAAAATAAGAGTAATTAAAAAGGGAAGATAAAAGTAAAAGGAAGGGAATTGAAAAGTCACTTTTCAGGCATCGTAATTCTGAATATTTTGTGTGATCTGCATACCAGTGTAAAATATGCTTTCACAGATTTTGTAAGCCGAATTTCAAAAATGAACATTGCTGTGGAAGAAGAAAAATAGCAATGGTATATTTAATTTTAAAAAGTGATTAAAAAAAATAATCAAGAAGTATGATTCAAAACAGCTTTGTAGAATTGCTCTAATAATTCTGGATTTCCAAGTTTCTGTATCTTTTTTTCGCAATCTTTAAACAATGACAAACGCGGTTTTTGTTTGGCAGTTTGCTTTTCTTCATTGTTTACAAAGCGTCTAATTTGTGCATGTAGAATTAATTTTAAGTGTGTTTTTCGTTTACTTCGCATTTGATTTTCATACCAAACTTTTGTCCCTGTAAAGCCAAATTTATTAGTTGGATCAAAATAACTGTTTGGTAACTGAACAAATCGATTCTGAGGATCTTTAGCGATGTATTTACATACCAATTCGATCCGTTCTAGATAGACTTTATGAACTTTATCCAAGTGTTGTTCTTTCACAGGTTTATACCATAAATGCAACAACTCTTTTGCTCGTTTTTCTTGATGTTTGGTTAAAAACACATGTTCATAAAGATTATTCTTTGCAAGTTTCCACAATGCATCCACATACAAATTAAAGGAGGCAAAGCCAGAAGCCTCAAGCCTTGAAACTGTGTCTTTGGCTTGTTCTATGGCTTCTAAGCTTTTACCTTCCTTCTCTGCATCAGTATCACATTGATTCTGTGTGTGTTTTTGATGATTTATATGTTCTCTTTGACGAAAATTTCGCGCGCCTGGTGTGCCTTGCGTATGTGGCTCAGTCTTTTTTATAACGCCTTCCTTCTCTGCGTATCTTGAAAAATGAGTCTGTTGCTTTTTCTTTTCTGTGCTTCCAGTATCGTTGCCAATTAAATTGTTAGCTGTTAGCGAGAGTGAACTCCTTCGGTTTTCTGCATCCAACTTTTTATCAACTGCTATTAGTATATTATTTATGTAACTATTGTTACTAGAGTCTGTATGTGGACAAGTTGTCCGCATATCGTTTTTAAAAAACTGATTATCAGTGGTTTTTGTTTTTTCGGTTTTTTCTTGAATTGAGGGTTTATCAACAGGTTGTTGACCGTTTATCAACAGGATTTTTGGGTTGAAATAAAGCTCATAACTAGCATTAGAACCATGCCAAATTTTCTTTGTCAAAATATTTGCTTCTAAAAGCTTTTTAAGATGTCTTTGAATGGTTCTAGTACTTGTGTGTGCAATGGTAGCTAACTGTACGTTATTGGTTTTTAAAGAAGGAATGTTTAAAGCGTCAAAAGAAGGCTCTTTACTCGCTTTTAATAAGGAAGCACCATAAATTCTAATAACCTCTCTAGCGGTCGCAATCACAGGTTGACGCAAACGGCTTGAAAGGTTATCAGAAGTAGCATTGTATTGTGCTACAAAAGTATCAAGTGCTTTAAAAGCAGTTGAAAAATGGATGATGCTCATTGATTATTTAGTATGCTATTTATTAAATGTCTTCGCTAACAAATCATCCATAGCAGAAGCCACAGAAATTAGTTTTTGTTTTTTTCTCTTAATTCTTTTAGCCGAAACCTTATGCAAATCAAGCATGGCATATAATCTCAGTTTCTCATCTGAGTTTAATGCTTGAATGACGTTATATACGGTTTCTGCTTTCAATTAAATTTTGATGCTATTAATGTTGAATTATGTATAAGTGATTCCTGTAATTTTGGACAAAAGAAATCCTGATCGCTTACTTGGGCGATTTTATATTTTTCATATAATTTGTTGAATAGCTACATCAATAATTAAATAACCAGATGTAGATAATTTGATATTGGTAACTTCTTTATTTTATCTATGTAAGTGCTACATGTTTTTTTACAATCAATATGATTGTACGGGTTTTACAATTTTGTTTCTTTAGTATTTTTTATTTTTAAAGGATTTATAAAATGGGTTCTGATATATGAGCAGTTAATCTCTAAATTAGGTACTCATACTAGTAATAACCGACCCCTTTCGGCTTGTAGTAAATCTAATTAATTTTTTGGTTAAAAACCATAGGTAAATTCAAGAAAAGTTGAAAATTAAAAATTGTAACTTGTTTATTTTATGAAAGTTAGCTTAAATTTTGCTGAAGTTTTACTTTAGTTTTATCTAAAGTTTGCTCAAGTTTTACGCAAAGTTTGTCAAAGATTTGCTAAAGTTTGTCGCAACTTTTGCTTCAATTTATATCAACGTTTAGTTTTTATTTTTACTCAAAAGACATAAACGGTTGATGTTCAGTTAAATACTATTTTTTTTCTATTTAAAAAGAAATAATATTCATGTAAAACTTGATAAAAATGTGTTTTTACAGAAGCGGAGATGTCCGAAAAGGAAAAAATAAAATGTTTAATTTCAATAATTTTGAAAATTTCTTTTAAAAATTTCATCAAAACATAGAAAAAATAATCTTTTTCATACGTTTGTCAGCGTAAATTTTGATACTAAAAAAGTGCAAAACGCGAGTTTTGGAAAATTAGCTTGTAAAAGTGAAGGATGTACTAAAGTCTATTCGATATAAAAACAGCAACTCATCACTAAGCAATGAATTGATGTTTTACAACTTATTACTTAACGATCAGTAGCTGTCCATAAAAAAAGAGCGCTGTACTTTTAATCAATAATGATACACGTATGTATAATTTTTGTGCGCGCTCTTTTTATAACCTTATTTTGGTTTAGAAGTCTATGGTATATTTATTTGAATAATCTTTTGCAAGTGAAGCACCAATGCCTCTAAGATATTTTTTTAATTGTGACTTGGTTTTATGTCTTGTGAATCCCATAAGTTCCATAAGCACTTGTTCGTTTGCTTTGCCTTCAGAAGCTAAAGAATTATATAAATTTGAAGCAGCGGTATGTTTAAAAGAATATAAGGTTTGATCTTCATCGAGTTCTAATTCTTTTTTCATGATGGCGAAACGATCATAAAAATGATTGGTTTTAGTTTTTTCCGAAACATTCCATTGTCCACAAGTTTCGCTATCTGAAAATATAAAATCAGTTGACTTGTACTTATGGAGTTCCATTTGCTCAATAACTTTGGCTAGACTACCAATAATAGGAACTACTTCCTTTGCTTCAGTCTTAGTTTGCACATACAAGCGTCTATTTTCTAAATCAATGTCACCAACTTTAAGTCGGCATACTTCCACATTTCTTAAAAAGGCATAGGCAATAAATTGCGTAAACTTTCTAAGGTATGGATCATTCTTGTCCATATACTCGCGCATTACTTTAATTTGCGAGTCTGAATATGATTTATGTTTCTTAGGGTTTTCTTTTAATTTTTTAATTGCAGTAATGATATTGTACTCTACAATATCATCACTTACTAATTGACCAAAAATTAAGGATAAAGAAGTTCTATAACCATTACGAGTTTTAGCACCAATTGCCTCATCTGTTAGCTTATGTTGTTTATCAATCTTTTTTAATGAATTCAAAAAGATTGAAATTTCACGTCTTTTAAGTGTTTTAATGTCAATCTTGTCTAGTTTTTGTTGTTCTAGCCAAGCTTTGAAACGTTTAAGATGACTTTTAATAGATACTTTCGCACGATCTGACAAATACGGTAATTTTTGTTTAAATGCAAAATCTAATGCTTCTACGGCGTTATAATTGTTAGGTTGTATCTGTGTATCAAGTTGCGCTTTTTTTACTTTTTCAAGTTTCTCAATTTTAGCTTGAGTGACCTTATAATTTTCGTAGGGGCTATATCCCTCTGATAAAAGCTTTTTAAGTGCTGACTTGTAAGCCATTAATATTTCTAAACGTTCTGCCTTCGTTTTAAACCGATTTGCTCCTTTATAGATAGGAGGTTGCCGTTTTAACTTCTCTGTATTGGGATCGCGAAATGAGTAATAAACATACCAACGTTTGCTTAAATCACCATCTGCGTCATAAATCTTTGGATCTGAGTACTCTTTTTTTGCGTTCAAACTGTATTCGGTAACGTATTCGTTTTGTAATAAGTCGTTAAATGTAGGCATAAAATTGGTGTTTTCAAAACAGAGAAAACACAGATGAATACTAGCTTTGTCGCTTTTTAGGTATATTTCTAATAAAGATCGATAGGTACAGCTATCCGCTGTATCTTTTTTTAAATTTGTCATTGCGAGAATTTTTAGAAAATTCGTGGCAATCTGCGCTTTAAATGAACAAATTACTTCGTCGTTCCTTCTCGTAATAACGCTTCAAAATTAAAAAAAGGATGCCGCTCCTATCCTTAACGCGAATAGATAATACCATTTGTAGTTTGAATAAAGGGGAAAAGGGCGTTTTATTACGGTAAATTCAAATGGTAAATGGTATAAGATACATTGTGTTTAGCAGAGTCGAAACATTCTTAACGCAAAATTGTACAATTCATTAATATCCATTACATTTAAAACTTAAAGCTATATTCTCTATGATTATTTTTAACCTTGATGCAATTCTAATCACTTTATTGGCTGGTATACTTTCACTTCCATTTTTTGGTATCTACTATTTTGGAGGCATGAATGAAGATATTTTAATTATCTGTATTAGTTGGATGATTTTAGTTGCTTCGTTTATTGGGAAAGCCTCAGGAACCGTTGGTCGTATATTCTTTATTCCAATGTGGTTACTCAGTATTCCATTACCATTTATCATGACCTACGGAAGATATGAATGGACAGGAATTGGTGTTACTTTTGCAATTTTCATTGGATTTATTAGCCTTATGGTGTTGTTAATGTATTATTTTGAAAATAAGCGTTTGAAAAAATTACGTTCTGAAAAAATAGAATTCCCCAATCGGGAAGAAGATCCCGAAGTGTATTGGGACGCTGTAAAGGACAAGTTCTTTATACCTACATTTTTAAAAATGACACCCGAAATTGCACGTTTCAATATCAGAGTTGCAGAACATTTAGAAAAACAAGATGTAACACTAGAAAACGTAGCCGCATTCAAAAACGAAATGGGCAAAGCCGGTTCTAAACGAAAAAAGATTGATCCGACAGCTGAAAAGAATTTAATGGCAGAAATCGATCAAAAGATTCTAGCCATACAAGAAGCAAAGGAATTATTGGAAAAGGGTTCTGTGTAGTTTTAGATTTCTGTTTTTGCAGGAATGACAATACGATTCATCTAAAATTGATTAAATCAGAGATCCCGTTTTTCAACGGGATTGGTAAAACTCAAGACATTGAGTTTTACTAAAAAAAGCTGCCCTAATTCAACTAAAGGCAGCTTTTAAACTAAGTCACTAAACTAACTTAATAAACACTTAACTATAAACAATTGTTGCAATCTGCTTCTAACGTATATAGTGTAGAAACATCATTTGGGTTTAAGGCAACTTTGTATACTCTTATATCGTCTAAATGACCTTCAAAGCCATTTCCTAATATGTAATTCATTAATGGTGTATTTCCAATATTAATGGTAGCATTTAGGTCTACATTTCGTTGAATGCCGTCGCGGTATAAACGGACTGTATTGCTTGCGTCTACGGTAACTACTAAATGATGCCAATTGGTGGTGTCTGTTGGTAAGTTGGCGTCCATATTCCAAGGATCGTCCCACAAACCATATCCAGAATCGGCGTCACTAAATACGGGCGTATTCAAATCGAAGACACTGAGTTGAAAACCTTCACTAACCGCAGCTCCTTTTTGAAATAAGATTTCATAATTAGCAGGATCTGTATTTTGCATTTTAAACCAAAGACTTACCGTAAATGCATCGCCTTGTACAATTTGATTTGCTGTTGTCACAGGAATTTCCACAGCTTCATTTCCGTTAAAAGCAATGGCGCAGGTTGCGTTTCCTGCTCTGTCAGAAACATAATTATAACTTTCGTTGGATTCCCAATTGCTAACTAAGTCTTTTACTTCGTTGGAAAATGGCATGTATAAAATTAGGTCGTCTGTTAGTATGGTCGTATTTGTACAGCAATCTTCTACGGTAATCGTAATTGTATATATTTGAAAAGTTCCGTTTATATCTTCAATACGCAAATACAGTGTTTGTTGCTGCGTTAAATTTGTATACGCAGTTGGAATGATTGTGTTTACTTCATTATTCGCATCAGCTTGTGTTTCGTAGAACCCGAAAGTATAATTTTGCGTACACACAACATTTAAAATAAATAGCTCTTCTAAGTTCATTTCAACAAAACCGTCATACGGATTTCCTTCATCGCAAATCGTTGTTGTAATGTTATCAAAACACTCAAATGGCGTAAAGTTTTCACACGATTTTTGCAGTGTAACTTCTTGGTTTCCGCTATGTAATAACAATTGATTTTCGCTGCATTCGTCAATAATCCACGAACCATTAAAGCTGGTAATATTTGCACTTACATTGCTAATGTTTAAGACTAAGTTTCCTTGCGAAGTTGTTACTTCCCAATTTCCTTCATATACGGTACTGCTTGTTGGTTCTGTCGAAAATGTAAACGAACCATCTGCATTAAAGTAGAATTCATAAATTAATTGTGTATTTCCGTCCAAGTCGGTAATTCGCCAAAAACAATCCATCAAGTTTTCGGTTACTTGTGCTTGTGTACAGTCGCCATCATTGTAATTGTTATCATCGTCTTCATCGCAAGTATCTTCCGCCGCAGCGATTGCCGCTTCTAAGGCTTCATTAGTGTTCACAGAAATAATAGTTCCATCTGCTTGTATCAAATTGATTGGATAGTTGATACTTGCCAAAATTCCATCCGAAAGTGTTTCGAGGAAATAATACAATACTTCATCGTGTGTGATGTTTACCGTTTCAATTACTTCAAAATTGATATCATATACTGCAATGCTAAACGGATATTGAAAGTCAATACATTCAATGTCAATATCTGGCTGATTTGGTCCAGCACAGTTTGTAATTTGCGCTAGTAACTGCGCTTGATTTTCTATAATAACTTCTGTGTAATCGCTTAATATTATTGTGATTGGATATGTGATTGCAACCGTTTCATCATTGGATTGATTTAATAATTCGAGAATTGCGCCGTAATCATTCGTACTGTTTACCACAACCGTTGTTCCGCTTACGGCAACCGTCACAGGTAAATCGACTAAGAAACAATTTGCATTGTCAATGATGTTATCCGCAGAACCATCAAGCAATGTCATGCGTTCCATGAGTCTTGGCAATGTGGTGTTTGCAACCAATGTTGCTTCCGAGTTTGGCTCCGAAACTTGATCATTTTCTTCTTGACAAGCACTGAAGCAGAGACATATCGCGAGAAGCGAAAAGAATATTTTTAAAGATTTTAGTTGGAGCGTTTTATTCATAGTTTCATTGGGTTTGCATACTCTAGTTTTTTAGTATGCTATTAGTAAAACAACTTCGAAGGCAAAATTCCCACCTTTATAAATTAAAAAATTTATGTTTACTTTTAACGAACATTTTAACCAGCCTTCATGCCAAAATCATTAAACGATAATATATGTAACGAGGTAATGTTTTCTAAATTGTTTAAAAAACATTACCAAAACCTATATTCGTATTTGTATTATAAGTTTGGCGATTATTTGAATCCGGAAGATAAAGCACAAGAAGCATTTACCAAATTATGGCAAAATTGCGGCAAAGTAACGCCCGAAAAAGCCAAAAGCTATGTGTTTACGGTTGGAAATAATATGATGCTAAACGAAGTAAAACATCATAAAGTAGTATTACAACATCAACAAACAAAACCAAGATCGCATACGAACGAAAATCCTGAGTTTTTAATGCAGGAGCAAGAATATTTGCAAAAATTACAACGTGCTATTGGCAATTTGACAGAATCCGAACGCACCGCTTTTTTAATGAATCGTGTGGAAGGAAAAAAACATAAAGAGATTGCAGCCTTGCTTGACATTTCGGCAAAAGCTGTAGAGAAACGAATTTATAGAGCGTTGAGTAAGCTGCGGGTAGAGATTGAGGAGTTGTGAGTTTATGAGAAAAATAAATTTAAAATGTAAAACTCTAAATGTAAAATGTAAAAGTGAGCACTCGACTGAAAACCGCGACTGCAAACTGAACACTGAAACTGAGAACTGGAAACAGGGGGAATTTTAGATAGTAAGTTGTTATATAGATAAGTAACGATTATGACACGAGAAGAATTAATACAAAAATGGCTAGATCACGCGTTGACACCTCAGGAATTGGAAGCTTTTAAACAGCTTGACGATTATGAGGAATTAACGAAGATGCACAATGCCTTACAGTCTTTTAAAGCACCAATCGCAGACGTTGAAACGGCGTACGAGACTGTTACATCTAAGAGAAAAGACACATCAAAACCTACTTCATGGCTCAAGCCATTACTACGAATTGCCGCAATTTTAGTGATTGGATTTGGCGCATATATGTATGCAACCTTGCCCAGCCTTACTACGGTTGAAACAGTTGTTGCGAATAAAGAATTACTCAAATTACCCGATGCTTCCGAAGTAACATTGAATGCCGTATCGAGTGTATCATTTAACGAAGACACTTGGAACGAGCAACGCGAAATCAATTTGAAAGGTGAAGCGTATTTTAAAGTAGCCAAAGGCGCTACATTTAATGTAGTTACCGAAGACGGAATTGTAACCGTTTTAGGAACTCAATTTAATGTAAAACAACGCAACGACTTATTTGAAGTTTTCTGCTATGAAGGTTCAGTAAGTGTTACGCACAACAGTGAAAAAGTAGTGTTAACTCCTGGGCAACGCTATTTGATACTTGATGGGAAACAAATTCGCAATGAAGAAGAAATGCTAAAAGAACCTACGTGGATTCGCAATGAAAGTTCTTTTAAAAGTTTACCTTTACGAGAAGTTATTCAAGAATTTGAACGACAGTACGATGTAACGGTTGACGCCAAAAATGTAGATCTTTCCCAAGTTTTCACGGGAAGTTTTACGCACACAGATATAGACATGGCATTGAAATCGATTACCATACCGTCACAATTGAAGTATCAAAAGAAACAAAAATCGATTATTCTAAAACGTGATTAAAAAACGCGTACTCACTTTTCTCACTTTTTTTTGCTTCTTTCTTAGTTTTCAATGTGTTATAGCACAAGAAAATCAAGAGAATAAAGTCTTGCTGTCTAAATTATTACCTAAAATTCAAAAACAATACGATGTTGTTTTTTCGTATGTAGATAAAGTTTTAGTGAATGTTTTAGTCACTCCGCAAGCAAAAACGATTTCTCTGGAAGCATTATTAGATGGTTTTGAACTCGAAACCAATCTTCGGTTTACCTTAATTAACGGACGCTATATTGCCATTACTGTTTTTATAGATCAGATTCAGGAGTTGGACGAGATTTACTTAACCGAATATATTGCTTCAGGAATTTCCACTAATAGAACCGGACAAATTACCGTGAAACCCAAGAACTTTGGCATTCTGCCCGGCGTTACCGAACCTGATGTTTTACTCACCATTCAAGCCTTACCGGGAATTTCTAGTATTAACGAAACGGTTTCTAATATAAACATTCGCGGTGGTACCAATGACCAAAATATTTTATTGTGGGACGATATTAAAATGTATCAATCTGGACATTTCTTCGGGTTGATTTCTGCGTTTAATCCATACTTTTTAAATAAAGTAACTGTGACTAAAAACGGAACAAGTGCTAAATTTGGCGATGGAGTTTCTGGAATGATTCAGATGCAATTGGACGAACATCCAAACGATACGTTGATTGCTGGCGCAGGATTAAACTTGATTCATGCAGATGGTTTTGCCAAGATTCAACTCAACAAAAAAATGGAAGTCCAAGTTTCGGCGCGTCGTTCCATTACCGACTTGGTAGAAACGCCCACCTACGCTATTTATTTTGATCGAATTTTTCAGGATACTGATATTACCAATAACAATCAGGATACAAACAATACAACCACGACGAATAGAGATTTTTATTTCTATGACATGAGCACGAAATTTATCTATGATATTTCTAAAACAGACAATTTACAGTTTAGTTTTTTGAATATTTATAACGATTTAAGCTATACGGAAGAAGCAACACTCAACAATCAACGACAAGCTGTTAATAGTGGCATTACACAACGCAATTTAGCCGCAGGCTTGACGTATAATCGTGAATGGACACCTTCATTTTCTACACAAGTACAATTGTATGCATCTACCTATAATTTAGAAGCAACAAATTTTAATATTACGGATAATCAGCGATTGTTTCAAGAGAATGATCTCGCGGATAGTTCTATAAAATTACATACAAAATATCGCATCAATGAAAATTTTACCATCCAGAATGGTTATCAATTTGCTGAGATTGGCATCACGAATATTCAAGATGTGAGCAATCCACAATTTCGCAGCGATCGTAAAGATGTGATGCGAAATCACGCGGTGTATTCTGAACTTAATTTTGTTTCAGATAGTTACCGAACACTTGTAAATATTGGTTTTCGCGCAAATCAATACGGAAAGATTGATCAGTTTCGTTTTGAGCCGCGTTTGAATTTTAGGCAGCAATTCTCCAATCATTTTAGCGTATTGGTTTTGGGCGAATATAAGAGTCAATCCATTTCGCAAGTCATTGATTTACAGAATGATTTTTTAGGGATTGAAAAACGTCGTTGGACGCTGGCAAACGGAACTTCTGTTCCTTTGATTGAGAGCAAACAAGCTTCTATTGGCGTGCAATACACAAAGAATAATTTGTTAATTAGCGCGGAAGCGTATATTAAAAAAGTAGACGGAATTACCACGCGAAGTCAAGGTTTTCAGAATCAGTTTCAGTTTGTAAATGCTGTCGGAAGTTATACAGCACAAGGAATTGATGTGTTATTTAATAAGAAATGGCACGATTTTAATACCTGGATGAGTTATTCTTTTAGCAAGAATGATTACGATTTTATGTCCTTGAATAATGGCGAATCGTTTCCGAATAATTTAGATATTACACACAATCTCACACTTGGCGGAACGTATACTTGGAAAGCGTATGAATTCTCACTCGGAACGTATTATCGCACTGGAAGACCCACCACAACAATTGGACAACCACAAATTGTCAATGGAGATATTAATTACAACGCACCAAACGCCGAGAATTTGTCAGATTATTTTAGAACCGATTTTTCAGCAACGTATCGTTTGATGCTTTCGAAAAAGATCAAGTCTAAAATTGGAATCTCCGTTTGGAATGTGTTCGATCAGAAAAATATTTTGAATGAATACTACAATTTAGATAATACCGTAATTTCTGAAATTCAGAATCAATCGTTAGGCATTACGCCAAATTTGAGTTTTCGAGTGGATTTCTAACTTTCTGTGAAACGTCATCACGAGCGATAGTGAAGTAATCTGTTTATTGAACAAACAGATTGCCACAAGTTTTTTCAAAACTTTCGCAAAGACGAAATCATAGAAGTGAGACCCTGAAACAAGTTCAGGGTGATTTTCTTTTTGATACTGAAACGAGTTCAGCATGACTTCGTCACATTCGCTCAGGAACTTCAATTCCTAGTAATGCAAATGCTGCTTTGATTGTGTCTCCAACTTTTTTGGATAGTTGTACTCTGAATACTTTTTTAGCTTCGTCTTCTTCTCCTAAAATGTAAATATTTTGGAAGAACGAATTGTACAGTTTTACCAAATCGTAGGTATAGTTTGCAATGACAGCCGGACTTTGCTTGTTGGCTGCTAATTGAATCGCCGCAGGATATTCTTGTAATTGCTTTACGATTTCTTTTTCACGAATATCAATCTCAATTCCTGTAATTTCCGCTGAATAGTCAAAATCTGCTTTACGCAAGATGGATTGAATACGCGCATAGGTATATTGAATGAAAGGTCCTGTATTTCCTGCAAAGTCAATCGATTCTTTCGGATCAAATAAGATTCGTTTTTTAGGATCAACTTTTAGAATGAAATACTTTAACGCGCCCATTCCGATGATTTTATATAACACTTCTTTTTCTTCGTCTGTGTAATCTTCAAGCTTTCCTAGTTCTTGAGAAATTTCTTTGGCAGTCGTTGACATTTCAATCATTAAATCATCTGCATCAACCACAGTTCCTTCACGACTTTTCATTTTACCACTTGGCAAATCGACCATTCCGTAAGATAGATGCGCTAAGTTTTTAGACCAATCGAATCCGAGTTTCTTTAAGATTAAGAATAGTACTGTAAAGTGATAATCTTGTTCGTTTCCAACCGTGTAAATCATTCCTCCAATATCTGGATAGTCTTTTACACGCTGAATTGCCGTTCCGATGTCTTGTGTCATATACACCGCAGTTCCGTCCGAACGCAATACAATTTTCTCGTCCAAACCATCATCTGTCAAATCGCACCAAACAGAACCATCTTCTTTTGCATAGAAAACACCTTTTTCTATTCCAGTTTGCACCACATCTTTTCCTAAAAGATAGGTGTCACTTTCATAATACAACGCATCAAAATCAACACCTAAGTTTGTATAAGTCGTTGCAAAACCGTCATACACCCATTGATTCATTTTTTTCCAAAGTGCAACCACTTCTTCATCTCCAGCTTCCCATTTGAGTAACATTTGTTGTGCTGCCTTCATGATTTCTGAACTATCTCTTGCAATTTTAGAAATTTTTCCTTCTTCTACTATAATTTTACTTTCTAAATTAGTAACATTTTTGACAAGCTTATCAAACTGTTTCGTTTTCTTTTCAATAACATCTTTTTCACTTTCTGGAGTAATATGTAATATGAAGTTTGAAATACTAGAAATAAATAAATTATTATCGATTGCTTCTTTTAATCTAAAATCAAAATTAGCTCCCAACTTAGCAATCGCTTCATAATCTAACTTCTTTACCTCTTCCTCAGACTTTAAATTTAATTTTTCAATCAATTCGTTGTGCTCTTTAATTTGAACTTCTAAAGCTGTAGGAGGATCAATATGATTATTTCTATAATTTTCAAAAATTAGTGTAGCTTGTTCACGTAATTTCATTTCGAATAGTACGTAATAGTTTCCAACCAATTTATCACCTTTTAAACCTGTTGATTGTGGCGTTTCTCCGTTTCCGAAACGTTGCCAAGCCAACATGGATTTACAGATGTGAATTCCTCGATCGTTAATGATTTGTGTTTTGTATACTTTTTTTCCAGAAGCTTTAATGATTTCCGCAACGCTGTATCCTAATAAGTTGTTACGAACGTGTCCTAAATGCAAAGGCTTGTTTGTGTTTGGTGAAGAATATTCAACCATTACAGCCGTTTCACCTTCTTGTGGCGTTTCGTGTCCGAACGTATCATTTTTTACAATACTCGCGAAGAAATTTAGATAGACAGCATCATCAATCACTAGATTTAAAAACCCTTTTACCACGTTGAAACTACTAATTTCGGCTACGTGTTCTGCTAAATACGTTCCTAATTCTTCTCCTAATTGAGCTGGATTCATTTTTTTAACGCGTAACATCGGAAATACCACAACCGTGATATCACCTTCAAAATCTTTTCGTGTTGCTTGGAATTCTACATTGTCTAATGTAACTCCATACAAGGTTTCAAATGCTTCTTTGACTTTTACCGTTAAGACTTCTTGAATATTCATTGCTCCTAAAATTTGAGGTGCAAAGATATCAATTATTGGGAATGAATGACGAAAGTTCTAATAGATAATTTAACGTGAGTTTATATTACTTAAGAAAAGAATATTTAAAAATCTTTGAGAAGATTTTGAGTACGTTACTATTTTAGTCTTTATTCTATAATCTAGTAGCGCAGCGATCTTGTATCTGTAAAACTTATATTCAGATTTATAAAGTAGTAAGGTCTTCAAGTGTTTTGTTATCTAAAACAGCGAGCATATTATCACGAACTTCTAACATGAGATGATGCAACCCGCATTTGGTTTCATCCACACAATCATCGCACTTTTCATAAAAGTTTAAACTTACGCAGGGAAGCATTGCTATTGGGCCTTCTAAAATTCGGATGAGCGAAGCTACTTTGATTTCACTAGGCGATTTAATTAGATAGTAACCGCCACCTTTTCCTTTTTTGGAACCTAAAAGACCATTGTTCTTTAGTTGTAATAAAATTGCTTCTAAGAATTTTTTAGATATTTTTTCTTCCGTAGCGATTTCTGAGATTAACACAGGTAGGTTGTTGTCTTTACGTGCTATGTAGGTTAATGCTTTGAGTCCGTATTTTGTTTTTTTAGAAAGCATGTTGGTAAATTTCAGATAGTAATAACGTTTTCGAGGCGTTTCAATCTAGTGTATAAAAATAAACGGTTGTTAGTTAATAACAAAGGTATTCTCTAATTATCTATCTATTTTGCTGAGATATTCCTAAATTTTAAAGCATTTAGCACCTTTTTAGCATATTATTTCCTTTCTAATAAAGCAAAGTAGCTACAAATAGTATACTACTTATCCGTAACATTCTGATACTGTGTGGTTTTATTTTAGTATTTTAGCCGCCGATTGTATAAACCTTTACACATTACATTACATGAAAAAAATCCTATTTGTATTGCTGTTACTACCTGCTTTAGCAATAAGCCAGAAAATTAAGATTAAGAAAAATAAAATTCTTTTTGATAAGAAAGAAGTTGCTATCCTAGAAGATGGAGGCGAAAGAAACAAGTATACGTTTAAGTATTTGTCAGGCGAAAAAGCGTTTGATGCAGCTTACAAGGCAATTTCTATTTCCGCAATTCAAGATCATCAGTATTTAGAATTGACTTCCGTAGATGGAACAAAAACGGAGATTCCGTATGAAATTTTACAAACGTCATTCAACTCAAAGAAAATTATTATTCGTTTGTTAAGCGAAAAGTATAATATGATTGACGCGAACGGAATTAATAAAGAAGGTGTTGCAGCCTTTTTTGCAGAAGAACGCGAATCAATTAGTGAAAAGTATTTGAAAGCTGCTGCTTCTGCTAAGTTGGAAGCCGATAAACGTCAGCAAACTGTTGGTCGCTACAAACCGTATGTAAAAACAAATGGAACGATTTCTTTTGGTGGAACGCGAGGAACTAAGATTGTCGGTAAGGTATATTATTCAGCTTCCGAAAAAGCGTATGCGATTACAGATTTGGATGGAATTAGAGTGGCAACTGCCAAAGAAACTTCTAAAATGGGCTCTACAGCTGCCGTTGTAAAAACATATACCGATGAAACTTTTGAATTTGATAAAGGTTCACAAACGATGTTTACCAATCGTTTTTCAAGAAATTTTGGACAGTTTTTTGTGGAAGAAATGGTAGGTCGTGGGTATCTTTTTGGGCGTCAAGCGAAGAAATATCAAAGTGATTTACATAAAGAGAAAGTGAAAATTGCGAAAGAGAATAGCGTGAATTTGTATGGAGTTCCAGGAAGCATTACCGATGCCAAAGGAAAGAAATATAGCGGAACTGTTTATGTTGTTTTTGAGAAATTAGAGCTTGAACCGGGAGAACAAGTTGCTGGCTTGCATGATATGAATTCGATTGATAACTACGGAAAGTCGATTAGTATTCGTTATGAAAATGATAAAGGACGTACGCGTATTAAGAAGTTTTCTGCGAAAGACGGAATTTCGTTTACTGCCATGGATGAAGGTGTTGAGAAAACATTTTACGGAATGAAAACGAAAGGAAATGCATTGAAGAAATTATCAAATGCTTCAAACTTCGGGTTTAATAATTCGTATTTCTATGAGAAGATTTATGAAGAAAACGGAAATTTGTTATTGGTGAAACCAGGCGAAGAAGGAACATACGTGATTAAAGTGAAAGGTGAGAAATCCGGTTTTATGATTGACGATCGTAAGAACGAAAAGATTTCAAAAGCAATGGCAAAATACTTATCTAAATGTAAGCAAGTCGCGAGCGATTTGAAAGCTGGTGAGTTTGATGTAAAGAACGAAGAAAACTTGAAGCAGATTTTACAAGAGTATACTGATTGTGGAAAGTAAAACTGCCATTTGATATAAAATGAAAAAGCCTGAGAAATTGAAATTCTCAGGCTTTTTTTATGTTTCTATTTTGCACGCGTTACAAACGCGCGCCAACTCTATTTTAAATTGATTCAAATTTTGGACTACTTCTCGATACTATTTTTCTCCATTTCATTCTGAAAAATCACTCGAAATGACGTTATGCAATTCCTTATGAATGAGATTCCTGCCTTACTTCGACTCCGCTCAGCAAGCACACGAAAATTTATTGCTTCGGTAAGAAAACCTCAGCCATCATGCAACGTGCGCTTCCGCCGCCGCAAGTTTCAATAGTTTCTAATGAACTTGATAGTATTTTACAATGCTTTTCAATCGCTTGTATTTGACCTTTTGTTAATGATTTATGTGCAGCAGCACTCATGATTAAAAAGTTTTCATCATTTGCTCCTTTTACTTGCAACATGTTTCCTGCAAAGTTTCTTACTTGTGCTTCTGTGATGGCAATGATTTCTTTTCCATCTCCTTTGAGATGTTTTTTTACGTTTTCACGTTCTTTTTTATCATCAATACATTCTAAACAGATAACTGCAAATTTTTCCGCCAAACACATCATTACATTCGTATGATAGATGGCTTTGCGTTCTCCGTTTACCGTTTGATTGGCTGTAAAGATTACTGGTGTGAATTCAAAATCTTCACAAAATTCTATGAATAATTCTTCGTCAGCTCGTGGTGATAACGCGCAATACGCTTTTCTGTTGACTCTGTCGAGTGCCATACTTCCAGTACCTTCTAAGAAAATTTCTTCTTCTTCGGCAGATGTATAATCAACAATGTTTTCAATAACGTATCCTTGTTTTTCTAATTCCAATAATATATCTTCTCTCCGTTCGAGACGGCGATTTTCTGCAAACATTGGATATAATCCCACGTTTCCGTTTTCATGAAAAGAAATCCAGTTGTTTGGAAAGATTGAATCTGGTGTGTCTGGCTCTTTCGTATCTTCAATTACGATTACGTGTATGCCAATTCCTCTTAGCTTTTCGACATACGCATCAAATTCTTGTAGCGCTTTGACTTGTACCGTATTTGGCAACGAGCCATCTAATTCTTGTTGGTAATAGTTATTTACCGCCGTTTGTTCGTTCATGCGAAATGCTACAGGACGAATCATGAGTATAGTATTGGTAATTTGTTGCATAGTATACCTACCTTTTTGTTATTGCTTTATGATGAGGTAAAATTACATAAAAACTAAAATAATGCCTGTTTAATTTCGTTTTTTTCAATAAAACTTAAAAATTTTACGAAGCCTATAAATAAAGTGCTGATTTAGAGTTGCTTTTTATATTTTATAGGTCCAACCAATATAATATGCAAATCCTTGAAATACATTTCTACCTGAAATCACGTACGATGATGCTATGTATATTCCTGATTTTTTGGAAAGTGAAAAATGATAGGTTCCGCCAATTTTATGATAGCTTGTACCAAAACGTTGAAAGTCTTGTGGTGTTGGTGTTTCCAGATAGTCTATCCCGCCAAAAGCATATTGAAAGTCGTACCAAAAGTCAACATAGTTTTTCGCGCTTGCTTTTCCAAATTTAAGCGTCATGGGAAAGCTATTCGGTACATTTTCAAATTTAAAAGAAAATCCACTTTGTACATTTACAAACCAACCGGATTGTTTTTGATAATGAAGTAATGCGCGTGTATCTAAAACTTTAGCTTGCTGTCCTAAATCGTTTAAACCTCCCAAATTATAATCAGTGATATTAAAGGAAAATCCTGCAGCAAATGAAAGCTCCAATTTATCAGTTTTCCATTCTTTTTTTAAAGCTTTATATTTTAGAAAAAATTGTGCATCTTGAAACCCGTTTTGTTTGTTACTTGATAAGTAAGGCAATGAAGCTTGTATGTTTAGTTTATCGTTTATTCCATAGATTCCAAATAGCGTAAAGCTGTAGAGGCTTCTGCTTAAATCGCTTTTTTCAGTTCCGATGTAGTAGTTTTTAGAATCTTCAAATCCTAAACCAGCAACTACGGTTGCTTCTCCTTTTTTATTGTAAAACCCACTAATGGGACCTTGTGCAATTCCATAAAACGAATTACTGAAGATACCAATGAAACAACTTATTTTTAGAACATGTTTCCACATAACTTCGTTTTGGTTTTTAGTCTATAGCGTTTTAAGAAACTTACTTACTGCCGCTGTTTTATTTGCTTGTTTAGCATTTCGACTGCGCTCAATGTGACAAAAAGAAAGTATCCTTCTATAAAGGCTTCAAAAATTCTTAACGAAAAATTCCTGCTATACTGCGGAAAAGAAGAAAAATCGCTATTGAATTTTAGATCGAACTCAAGTTAAATTAACCTCTAATTAATGGCATGGTACTACAACGTAGTAATCCTTCTTGTTTGGCTATTTCTGAGTATGGCACTTTTTCTACGGTGAATCCTTTTTCTTCAAGCCACGTGTTTAAGCGTGTGAAGTTTTGTTCGGAAATGACAACTTCTGGTGAGATAGAAAATATGTTGCTATTCATGTTGTACATTTCGTCTTTTGTAATTTCAAAAATGTTTTCTTTTCCAAAGAAGTTTACCAACCATTCGTATTCATCGTCCACTAAGAAACCGTTTTTGTGTAGAATGGCTTTGTCATTTCCAATGGGTTGAAAACAGCAATCTAAATGCAATGCATTTTCTTTTGCTTCTGTATTTGATTTTCGTAATTCGAATGATTTTACAGTTTTGTGCGGAAATAATTCTTGCAATGCAATGACTGCATCGATATTGGTACGTGCGGTAATGTACTCCGGATAGTCTTCTCCTGAATAGGTTCCCACAAAAATATAATCGCCCCAAGGCATTACATCGCCACCTTCTACATGAACCTCTTCTGGTAAGGTTATAATGTTTTCAGGATTGATTTGATCAATGACATGCTGAATTGCTTCTATTTCACGATCGCGATCTGGTAATATGTTTGATTTGATAAATTTATCTTCAATGACAAAAGCGATATCTCTAGCGAATATTTGATTGTAATCTTTGATGATTTTCGGGCGGAAAACTTTGACATTGTGTTTTTCAAAGATGGCAGCAACAGCTTCCATTTCGGGAACCATATCTTTTTCTAATGGATACGTTCCTGCCAAAACATGTTGTTTTGATTTTGGATCGTAACAGTCTTCAGCTTTCGGAGTAGGTCCGCAACTTTCTGCTGTTCCTAGTACAACTGCCCGCAGTTGAGAGGTTTCATCGTTTACGTATAATTCTAACATATAATTCGGGTATATAGTAAAAAAGCTTCATAGACTTGAGTCCATGAAGCTTTTCAGTGTTGTTTTATGTGTTATCTATCAGAGATATTTTTGAATTCTCTGTGGTTTTCTCCGGTGTAAACTTGACGTGGACGACCAATTGGTTCTTTGCGTAAACGCATTTCTCTCCATTGTGAAATCCATCCTGGTAAACGTCCTAATGCAAACATTACCGTAAACATTTCTGTTGGAATTCCCATTGCTCTGTAAATGATTCCTGAGTAGAAATCTACGTTTGGATATAGTTTTCTATCTACAAAGTACGGATCTTCTAGTGCTTCTTTTTCTAATCCTTTTGCGATGTCAAGGATTGGATCTTCCACTCCTAAGTCAGCTAATACCTCATCGGCTGCTGTTTTGATAATGGTTGCTCTTGGATCAAAGTTTTTGTAGACTCTGTGTCCGAATCCCATTAAACGGAAAGGATCACTTTTATCTTTTGCTTTCGCCATGTATTTTTTAGTGTCTCCACCATCTTGACGAATTCCTTCTAACATTTCTAATACTGCTTGGTTTGCACCTCCGTGTAATGGTCCCCAAAGTGCCGAGATTCCTGCGGCAAGTGAAGCAAATAATCCAGCGTGTGATGAACCTACAATACGAACCGTAGATGTTGAACAGTTTTGTTCGTGATCACCGTGTAAGATTAGTAATTTGTCTAATGCATTTACAACTATTGGATTTAGTGTGTAATCTTCATGTGGTTTTTTGAACATCATTTTTAATACGTTTTCTACGTATCCTAATGATGAATCGCCATAGTCTAACGGTAATCCTTGTTTTTTACGCATTGTCCATGCAACTAATACTGGGAATTTTCCAAGTATTTTTACGATTGCATGATACATTTCTTCTTCCGAATCAACATTTACTGATGATGGGTTGAATGCTGTTAGTGCGTTTGTTAAAGACGCTAACACGCCCATTGGATGTGCAGATTTTGGAAACGCGTCTATTATTTTTTTGATATCATCATCTACAATAGATTGCGCTTTGATGTCTTTGTGGAATTTTGCTAGTTGTTCAGAAGATGGTAATTCGCCAAAAATTAGTAAATACGCAACTTCTAGGAAATCAGCCTTTTCAGCTAAGTCTTCAATGGAATATCCTCTGTAACGAAGTATTCCTTTTTCTCCATCTAAGAAAGTGATTGCACTTTCACAAGAACCTGTATTTTTATATCCTGGATCAATTGTAATGACTCCACCAGTTGCACCTCTTAAACTCTTAATATCAATAGCTAATTCATCTTCAGTTCCTTTGATTACAGGAAATTCATATTTTTCACCATTGATTTCTAACGTAGCTGTATTCTCTGACATATATCTCTTGAATTTTTATTTTTTTCTTTGGTTGCTAAATTACGAAATAAGTGGCGATTTATGAAAAGACTTAACAAAGGATTTAACAATTAAGATATTGCTAAAATTTATAGTAAAAGAAAAGCGATTATTATGAATTTAATAATCGCTTTGAAAATGTATTTATGTTTTGATTTTTATTCTTTTATGATTCTTTTTAAGAGCTGTCCTTTTGTTTGATACAATTTTACACTTTTATTTTTGTCTATTCGTTTTCAGGCAATTGCTCAATAATTTGATATGTACTAAAGTTTAAGAAGTTTCCGGGATGTGCTAATATGTTTTGGAGTATGAATGGTGTATCAGGAGTTGTACCCGTATATTGCGCTGTGCCGTCCATGTTTATATCATTTGTATTATATCCATTTAATACATACGTTGGGAAGTTTAAGAAGTTTCCAGCATCATTTAGTATTGTTGATAGAATTGCTGGTGTATCAGGTGTAGTTCCTGCGTATTGCACAACAGTATCTCCATTCACATTTCCACTCCACATTCCTACAGTATTGGTTGGCATTCCAAAGGTGGTTTGCGCATTTGCACCATAGGTAATTTGGTTGTTACTGTTTGTAAAATCTACAGTAGTGGCAACATCAGATAGCGAAAGTGCATTGCTTGACATGATTCCTAAGTGATTGCGATGTTTTATAACCACATAATAATCGCCTGGTGCTTTGCTGAAACGTACAGGAGTTGTGGCATCGTCAACTAGCGCTTCCACAATGTCTCCATCGCGTTGTAATAGTGCAGATTTTCCATCAATGATCATTGTAGGATCTGTAGCATCTCGCAGTTCTATCCAAACCCAATCGACAATTTTATTTTGTCCTGTTGCTGTGAATACTGGATCAGATGCAAGAATAGCAATGCCATCTGTGTATGGACTTGTTGTTGATATGTAGCTATTGTCTTTTAAGTCTGTACGCATGAAACCATCAGTATGTTGTAGCATGGCACCTTGCAAGTATATTTTTGCAGCTACTTGAATTGGATCGCCACAATATTCACTGAAAGTAGTTAGTGGTTCAATAATTGTCCAATTGGCTGTACTGTATGCGGCGTCATCTACTTGAATACAGAATAAGTCTACATTACCAAGCGTGATAAACGTTGTAACGTTCGTATTGTTTCCGTTTTTCACATTTAAACCAACTAAAGCACTGTTATCAGCAATTAGATAGTTTAGGTTTGTATTGTTGCTTAAGTCTAATTCTCCTAAGAAATTTAATCCGCAGTTTAAGATCTCCAATGCTGCAAAGTCTTCAATTCCTGTTAGGTCAAAAATACCAAGATTGCGAATGTTTAAGTCGTTTACTGTATTAATATTGCTTGTTACTACATAATCATCTAATACATCGTCTAAACTTAAATCAATCAATGCTTGCTCAAAGTTATTGTCTGGCACATAGGTTAGTCCTGGAATTGCCAATGAAGATACACAAAGATCAAAGGTTGCACTCACATTTGCTAAGCTTGAAAATACTTGTATGTAATACGTGTTTCCAACTGTAAGTCCTGTTAGTTGGCTATTTGATGAATCTGAACAGGCAATCGCTGCCGTAATGTTTCCGCAATTGTATGTTTCGGCATCAATGACTGCATGAAATACAGTATTTGGTGGCCCTGTTAAATTGAAGAACGTGATATTGTGTGTTGTTTCTGTGGCAACGAAGCTATACCAAACATCTGAGAAAGAAGCGGTGTTTCCATAACATTTAAATTCGTTTGAATCTGTTGATTGAGCTAAAGTTCCTGTAACTGCATTGAGACACAGTGCATCGCTCATAGGAATGTTGATTGCATCTACACAATTATCATTTTCAAGGAAACCACAATCCGTACTAAAGTTAGTACCTGCATCTATATTACTCCAATTGGCTGAACTATATGCTACGTCATCTACCTGAACACAGGTAAGATTTGGTGTGTTTAAAGCAAAGAAGGTTGTAACGTTTGTATTGTTTCCATTTTGAATATTTACACTGGTAAGTGTACTTGTATTACTGCAAAATAAGCTTACAAATGCTGGATTTTGAGATACATCAATCGTCCTTATTTGGCTTCCTACGACACCTAAACTTTGTAGTGCTACATTTGCAGTAAGATCAACTCCAGTTATGGGACAATTTGATATGGACAAACCTTCCAAGTTTAGATTATTTGAAACATTTACTTCTGATATCTGCGTACTGTTTATTCTTAAATTTTTTAAAGCTGCGTTTACGGATACATCTATTGTTGAAATTTGGCTATTTGCAGTAACACTTAGCGTTTCTAATGCTAGGTTTTGAGAAACATCTATCGTTGTTAATTGGTTGTATCCAAAATATGCCCTTAACAATACTGGATTTTGGGTGATATCAATTGTTGTCAATGAATTTTCTTCAACAGATAAACTGGAAAGTAGTGGATTGTTTGTAACGTCTACAGCAGAAAAATTGTTTTTATCTAGTGTTAAAAAGGCCAAAACAGGATTTTGAGTGACATTTATTTGGCTTAGTGAATTTTCTCCTACATCTAGATTAGTTAATCCAGCGTTTTGAGTAACATCGATAGACGTAAATAAATTTTTTGAAATGTTTAGTGATTCTAGAAGTGGATTTTGAGTGACATCGATAGTTGTAAGTAAATTTTCTTCAACAGTTAACCCTCTTAAGAGTGGATTTTGAGAAACATTGATAGTTGCTAGTGAATTTCCGGTAAGTAATAAGACTCTCAATTGAGCGTTTTGAGTAAGGTCTACTGTAGTAACATTGTTGATTGAAAAATCGAGCGACTGTAATGCTGTGAAGCTTTGAAGTCCTGTTAGGCTTGCAATATTTTTGCCTACTACGTTTAAAGATGTTACGGTGTTAATATTTGCCGTAGTTACGTAATTGTCTAGCGTTGTATCGTATCCTAAATCAATAAGTGCTTGTTCAAAGTTATCATCTGGCACATAAGTTTGTCCTGGAATTGTATTTGTAGATACACAAAGATCAAAGGTTGCGCTCACATTTGCTAAGCTTGAAAATACTTGTATGTAATAGGTGTTTCCGACTGTAAGTCCAGTTAGTTGGCTATTTGATGAATCTGAACAGGCAATCGCAGCCATAATGTTTCCGCAATTGTATGTTTCGGCATCAATGACTGCGTGAAATACAGTGTTTGGCGGCCCTGTTAAATTAAAGAATGTGATATTGTGTGTTGTTTCTGTGGCAACGAAACTATACCAAACATCTGAGAAAGAAGCGGTGTTTCCAAAGCATTTAAATTCGTTTGAATCTGTTGACTGAGCTAAAGTTCCTGTAACTGCATTGAGACACAGTGCATCGCTCATAGGAATGTTGATTGCATCTACACAATTATCATTCGCCAGAAAACCACAATCCGTGCTAAAGCTTGTTCCTGTTTCAACGGTTGTCCAATTGGCAGTACTATACGCGGCATCATCCACTTCAATACAGAATAAGTCAACATTACCAAGCGTGATGAACGTTGTAACGTTGGTATTGTTTCCGTTTTGAACATTTAGCCCAACTAACGCGCTATTGTCAGCAATTAGATAGTTTAGGCTTGTATTGTTACTTAGGTCTAATTCTCCTAAGAAATTTAATCCGCAGTTTAAGATTTCCAACGCTGCAAAGTCTTCAATTCCTGTAAGGTCAAAAATACCAAGATTTCGAATGTTTAAGTCATTAACAGCATCAATATTACTTGTTACTACATAATCATCCAATACATCATCTAAACTTAAATCAATGAGTGCTTGCTCAAAGTTATTATCTGGCACAAAAGTTAATCCTGGAATTACACTTGAAGTTATACAAATATCAAATGTTTCTGTGGAGTTAGCTAGATCCGTAAATACTTGAATGTAATATGTGTTTCCTATCGTTAATCCTGTTGCTTGTCGTTCTAGAGCATCCGTACAATAAACGGCATCTGTAATATTTGTACAGTTATACGTTTGTGCATCAATGACCGTATGAAATACTCTCGAATTCGCTCCCGTAGTATTTAATATCTTTACCTCGTGTGTTGTTTCTGTGGCAACGAAACTAAACCAAACATCTGAAAAGTCTGTACCTCCAAAACATTGGAATAGGCCAGAGTCTGTTGCGCCTGCTAGTGTTCCTGCGACTATATTGTTACAAGAAGCATCACTTATTGGAATATTGACGGTATCAGCACACTCATCATTCGGTGGAATTGGTGCTGTACAATTTTCACTAAACGTCAGTCCTGGGTCAATACTTGTCCAATTTGCAGTACTGTATGCAGCATCGTCAACATCTACACAGCTTAGATTTGGATTATTGGTAACATCGAAACCTGCTAAGTTGAAATTAATATTTACGTTATTTCCATTTCTTAAGTCTAAACTTGATAATGAACCACCTGAAGCGTTTATTGAAGTTAATTGAGAATTGTTTGATAAATCTAGGTGTTCTATTGGATTTTCACCAAAAGCGATTGATCTTAAACTTAAATTCTGAGTCACGTCTATACTTGTAAGTTCATTATCAAAACATAGAAATGATCTTAAAATAGAGTTTTGAGTTACATCTATACTAGTTAATGAGTTTTCATAACACCAAAAGGTTTCTAATACAGGATTTTGACTAACATCTATAGTTGTAAGTTGGTTATTTTTACAATAAAAATATCCTAACATTGAATTATTAGTAATATCTATAGTTGTCAACATGTTATTACTACAACTTAAAAATGTTAAAGCCGTAAATCCTTCAATTCCTGTTAGGTCTGTAATATTTCTACTTGAAATAGTTAAAGATCCAACTGTATTGATATTTGCTGTTAGCACATAATCATCCAGTGAAGTATCATATCCTAAATCAATCAACGCTTGTTCAAAGTTATCATCTGGCACATACGTATAAGTTGTTTGGTTGCACATTTCTGAAAACTGAACATTGGCGTCTCTGTTTGTCCAATTGGCTGCACTGTACGCTGCATTATCAACCTCAATACATGCTAAATTTGCAGTATTGCGAGCATCAAAAAGTGTGATATTAGTATTGTTACCATTATTTGCAAATAGCACACTCAATCCGTCATTATTGTTGCATTGTAAAGAGGTTAAATTCGTTTGATTCCGCAAATTTATAAGTGTTATAGCGTTAAAACTGCAATTAAGCGACGTTATATTTGTAATTGCGGTAAGCGGTAAACTTGTAAGATTGTTATTGCTGACATTCAAAAATTGCAATCCTGTAAAGTTTTCAATACCTGATAAGTCTGAAATATTACTATTGCTAATATTCAAATCATTGATTTGATCTATTCCTGTCGAAGAAATATATCCATTTACAATTCCTGTATCTAAACTTAAATCAATCAGCGCTTGTTCAAAATTAGCATCTGGAATCAGTATTATATCCGATGGGAAACAGGAAACCGTTAAGTCGACATCTCCAACATCTGATGAGTTGTATCCAGTAATCGTAATATAGTATGTAGTATTTCCATCCGATTCAAAGGTACCATACGAACGATATCCTGGACCACATTCAGTATCATTGAAATCATTTGCCGCAACCAAGGTAAGGTTGCCAGATGTTCCCGTATATACTAAATACGAAGTATCATATCCGGAAGCACATAAATCTAACGTAATGGTTTCTGGAGTTCCTGAACCTGTATATGAATACCAAATGTTTGGCGCATCCAAATCAACCGCTTGTGGGGTGGTAGCATCTGGAGCATTGTTTTCATCTAAAGTGGCTTCTACGGTGCTTGATGTGTAATTGTTTCCACAAGTTAACGGAATAGCGTTTGCAAAATTATCATTTGCCGGTGCTGCTAGATCTGTATTTGCCCAAATGATGTTTGTAATAATTAAGAATGCGAATAGTAATTTTCTTCTCATAGTGATGGTTTAATTCGTTTTCATGCAAAAAATATCGCAACAAACGATGCAAAATAATGCTGATTAGTATCGGCAGTACTTCTTAATTTTGTTAAGTTATTGTTTTATAAACAGCTTATTATATGAATGTAATATTGAGGCTGGGAGTTTTACTTTCTACGCGAAAATACTTAAACTAATTGTAAGTTTCTGAATCTTTTTCAATAACACTAGTCGTTATTTATAAATCACGATTGATTCATAAAAAAGTGCCACTTCACATACTACAGAAATGGCACTTTTTTATTTTTTATGATGTATGATTGCTAACGCATATTGATTTTAAGAATTATATTCTAAAACCGTTGGTTGTGGTAAGAAAAGCTCAATCAGGAATACGAGACTGTCTCTTGAAATGATTGTAATTGAGATGAGAATTGTTGAGAGTAATATCGCGACAGCTAAATTATTCTTTTTTAATTCACCGACTTCATCTACATGCTTCGTTAGTGATTTAGCCAACATGAACGAACTGAAGTGAATTAATCCTGCCAACAAGAATCCTATGAATAGTGATAGCGACGAATATTTTAAGACTTCAACAAATAGATTTTCCCTTGCGTGAATTTTCAGCATTTCTATTGCGCTAATAATCGATGGAATGATTCCGCTTAGTAAATAACCTGTGCTAAAAATAATTCCTGAAAAGAATATACTTAATGCTAAGTTAGAGTCGTTTAGGTTTTCTTCTTTTAGCTTGAAGATTCTGATCAGTACTTTATACGAGATAAAAAATATAATAATGGCAAGTACGATTGATAATACCATTTGACTTAATGCGAGATAGAATAATTCTGTGTTCATGTGGTTGCTTTTTTAGTTGACTAATACAAAATCCCAATAACTTATGGTTGAAACATCTTTTGGTAAATACCCAATAGGACATCCTTTTGCAGTAGTTTCTACGAAATAATATTTTTTACGGTTGTATGTTTTGTATTTTCCTCGTGCGGGCACATTGATTCCTAATACGGAATGCTTGTATTGATTGCTGTTTAAGATGGCAACATCAAAATTAAATTTTGCCAAGATTACGAATAGTAATACCGTACGCGAATCACAATCGCCTTTGAGGTTTGTACCAAATTCTGCGGGCGCAAAGATTCCAAGTCGCACATTTCCAACACATGGATAATCTTCAGTTCCTGTACACGGCGTTGATTTGATATAGTTGTATTGAATGTTTTGAATACTCGTAATGATGAATTCGGCAAACTTTTTTCTACTCATTTTTTTGTCTTTCTGAATTTTACTGAACGACGTATATAAGTGATTTAGTAATGGCTTATCATGATCTGCCATGTGTTTGTAAAATTTCCCCCAAGTAAAGTCTCTTGTATATCTATACCCTTCTCGATTGGTTTTAGACTTTTTGACGCTATTTTCAGCAATTTTAAAGTCCATTCGATACCAATCGCCTTCAAAATCTTTCCAATATTGTTTGTTGATGATGTATTTAATAACGTCGTTGCCTTCTGTCGTTGTGATGATTTCTGTTTTGGTTGTTTCTTCTTTAGGAACATCCGTATCATCAATGTCATATCCTGCATTTTTTATTAGAATTGTCATGATAATGGAGAATAAAACAAATACCGCAACTGTTCGCAGAAAATCAAAGAATACACTTTTGAACACAGCTTTGTTAGAGAGTGATTTTCGCCCAACTTTTTTCCAAAGATATCGCAACACAAAGAAACCACTCACCGCGAAAACGAGTAGTGATGCACCTTCTATTTTGACTTCAGTTGCTAAGAAGAATAAGATAATCAATAAGAAACCTGTGGCTATAAGTGCCAAACAACCCGAAAAGAGTCGTTGAAAGCTAACAATACAACCATGTGGTTTTTTTTGATTTGTCATGGTTTAAAGATACTATCTTTTTTGAATTTTAAAAATACGAAGAATTGCTGATTTTTTTTGAATGTTAAAAACATCACGATTATGTTTGATATAACACGCTTGAAGCGACGTTTAGGGAAGTTTGAATATAAAAAAGCGAGTTCCTTTACAGAAACTCGCTTTTAGCATAGTAGTGTGTGATTCGTAGTTTATTTTATTTTGAAAGCTTTGTCTTGTGGATAATACGCAACTTCGCCTAATTCTTCTTCAATACGTAATAATTGATTGTATTTTGCCATTCTGTCTGAACGAGAAGCTGAACCTGTTTTGATTTGTCCTGTGTTTAATGCAACCGCTAAATCTGCAATGGTATTGTCTTCCGTTTCTCCAGATCTGTGTGACATTACCGAAGTGTAACCTGCATTGTGCGCCATGTTTACCGCAGCAATTGTTTCTGTCAAGGTTCCAATTTGGTTTACTTTGATTAAGATAGAGTTTGCTGTATTGTTTTCAATTCCTCTTGATAAACGATCAACATTTGTTACAAATAAATCATCTCCAACTAATTGTACTTTGTCTCCAACGATTTCAGTTAGGTATTTCCAACCTTCCCAATCGTTTTCATCCATTCCGTCTTCAATAGAGATGATTGGATAGTTTGCTGCTAATTCAGCTAAGTAATCTGCTTGCTCTTTTGAAGATCTGATTTTTCCAGTTTCTCCTTCAAATTTTGCATAGTTATATTTCCCATCTACATAGAATTCTGCCGCAGCACAATCTAACGCGATCATAATTTCGTCACCTAGTTTGTACCCTGCATTTGCAACTGCTAAAGAAATGGTATCTAACGCATCTTCTGTTCCGTCTAATGTTGGTGCAAATCCACCTTCGTCACCTACAGCCGTACTTAAACCTCTGTCGTGTAATACTTTTTTTAAGTGATGAAAGATTTCAGTTCCCATTTGCATGGCATGCGTAAAGTTTTTCGCTTTTACTGGCATGACCATGAATTCTTGAAACGCAATTGGCGCATCAGAGTGCGAACCTCCATTGATGATATTCATCATTGGTACAGGAAGTGTGTTTGCAGAAACACCACCTACATATCTGTATAACGGCATTCCAAGTTCGTTTGCAGCAGCTTTTGCAGCAGCTAATGAAACTCCTAATATTGCGTTTGCTCCGAGGTTTCCTTTGTTTGGCGTTCCATCTAAATCGATCATCATTTTGTCGATTTGATTTTGCTCAAATACAGAAACTCCCATTAATGCTTCCGCGATGGTTGTATTTACATTATTGATCGCTTTACTAACTCCTTTTCCCATGTAAGCGCTTCCGCCATCTCTTAATTCAACAGCTTCATGTTCTCCTGTTGATGCTCCTGAAGGTACAGCAGCTCTTCCCAATACTCCATTTTCTGTTACTACATCTACTTCAACGGTTGGGTTACCTCTTGAATCTAATATTTGTCTTGCGTGAATGTTTATGATTCTGCTCATTTTCTTTGTTTCTTTTATTTCTTTACTGGCTAATTTACAAAACTATACCCAGTTTTATAAGGCTTGCCGTTGCTTTTACGGATATGTTAGCGATGTGCTATTTTTGTCTCTTTTTACAAAAAGCGAAAACGTTTTCTACTGATTATTGTTTAACTACTTTTTACTGAATAGCACAATATTTTCTGTTGATTTGAACGCGTACGATAATGGTTTGTTCGTAAATGACTTTTTAGCGTCGTAATTTACGAGTGCTGCTGTGTTTGGAACTTGTAATTTCCATGAACCAGAATTTGTCAAGTCTCCCGGAATGATCATGGCAACTTGCCCATACGATTCAGAAATATCAATAGCAATTGTTGCGTTTCCATTATTTGCGGCTGCTTGTGCTTTTACTAATGATTCTTGATTGCTTGCGTTGCCTAGTTTTGTCCAGTTATCAGACTTTTTTACTATGGATTGAATGCTATCATACACTACATATTCTCCTTTGTCATTTTTGAAATCGGAGATTTTATAAAATTCAGCAATCATTTTTGTGATGCTGTTTCTACAGTCATTTCTGTTTGTTGAATTTTCTTTGCAATTTTTGAAATATGCAATTGTGGTTGACAATAGTTGTTCTTTGTTAGAACTCATTTCTGCTTTTTTTACAGCCGTAACTGACCACTCATTCTCCTTCGTTGTTTCTGTTGGAGTTGTTTTTGTTGAAGTTGTTTTTGTTGTCGTTGAAGATTTTGCTTCCTCTTTACAAGAAATTACAAATACGAACACGACAAGTAGCATGATGATTCTGTACATTTTTTTGTTTTTGTTTTATGTTATTAGATTGTCTAAAAAGTCTTAAAAAACGTCATTCTGAATTAAATTCAGAATGACGAAAATTATACTTTTCAGATAGCTTTATTAAACAGTTTGTACTTTTTGAATATTCGCGATGAATTGATCAAATAGATATTCTCCATCGTGTGGTCCAGGACTAGCTTCAGGATGGTATTGTACCGAGAAACAGTTTTTGTCTTTTACACGAATTCCAGCAACTGTATCATCGTTTAAGTGTATGTGTGTGATTTCTACATCTGCATTTGCTTCCGTTTCTTCTCTATTGATGGCAAAACCGTGATTTTGCGATGTGATTTCACCTTTTCCTGTCAACATGTTCTTTACAGGATGATTGATTCCACGATGTCCGTTGTGCATTTTGTAAGTTGAGATTCCATTTGCCAATGCTATTACTTGATGTCCTAAACAGATTCCAAATAATGGCAAGTCGCGCTTGATCACTTCTTTTGCAAATGTGATTGCGTCACTTAGTGGTTCTGGATCTCCAGGTCCGTTGGATATGAAGTATCCATCAGGGTTCCAAGCGCTCATTTCTTCAAATGTAGCGTTGTACGGGAATACTTTGATGCATGCATCACGTTTTGCAAGGTTTCTTAGAATGTTCTTTTTGCATCCGATGTCTAAGGCTGCTATTTTGTGTGTCGCGTTTTCGTCTCCAAAAATGTATGCTTCTTTTGTAGATACTTTAGACGCTAATTCTAGTCCTGCCATGCTAGGTACTTCAGCTAGTTTCGCTTTTAGGTCGTCAATGTTATCAACTTCCGTAGAAATTACCGCGTTCATTGCTCCATTGTCTCTAATGTAGCCAACTAATGCGCGCGTATCAACATCAGATATTGCAAATAAATTGTTGTTGTCTAAAAATTCTTTTAGTGAACTATCAGCGGCAGCTCTAGAGTAATCGTAACTAAAGTTTTTACAGATTAAACCTGCAATTTTAACACCGTCAGATTCCATTTCATTCGTCGTGGTTCCATAGTTTCCAATGTGAACATTTGCGGTCACCATTAATTGTCCATAATACGACGGATCCGTAAAGATTTCTTGATATCCTGTCATTCCGGTATTGAAACATACTTCACCATAAGCTGTTCCAGGTTGTCCGATTGCTTTTCCGTAAAAGATAGTTCCATCTTCAAGAAGTAATAATGCCTTTTGTCGAGTTTGGTATTTCATATCAGATATACAATTTAGTTGTGTTGTGTTTATGAATTGATTAGTTGTGTTTTATTTTTACTATGGTATTGTTATGTACTTTTCCTGTTATTTCATAGCCTAATGATAGGATGTTTTCTTTGAACCAATCATTTGCTAAGATGTCATTGTGTGATAGTATTTCGAGAATAAGTATTGGTTTGCATCTTTTGATACTATTGATAGCTCCTTTGAGCGCTGGAATTTCAAATCCTTCCAAGTCTAGTTGTACTACGGAGATGTTTCTGTCTTCAGGAATCATGCTATCTAAGGTTTCAATTGTAATGGGTACAAATTTACCTTTTTTTGAATTAATTATTCTACTTGCGCCACCTAAACGTTTTCCATCTTCTGTTTCAATTTGTAATTGAACATCCGCTTTTTCTTCTCCCAAACCAACTTGAAAGAGATTCACATTGTTTAGATTGTTAATTCGCATGGTAATTTCAGCACACCGATAGTATTCTGAACTTGGTTCAAATGTCCATACTTGTGCTTTGTTTGAGATATGTTTTGCTATTCCAGGGAGAAAGTCTCCAAAATATGCGCCAGCTTGTACAACATCACCCGTGCCGCAATTGTCTATAATGTATTGAATGGTTTCTGGTTCGTATACGTTTCCTTTGAGTATTTCTTGCACAACCGATTCTTGCTGTGCAGAAAAAGGCGTACAGTATCCACCATATTTGTTGTAAGCAATTGTACAATCTAATGTAAATTCATCTTTTATTAAAGAAGCGTTATACGTAGGTTTGTTAACGTAAGAAGTTTGAAGAATTTCTCTTTTTATAAACTTCTTTAGGCTTTTAGGAACCAATGATTTTACAAGTTTAATCATTTTTACAGTGATTTGTTTTTGAATTTAAAAATCAATCTAATTCTCAAGTATTGTTTTTTTGAGATTCCGCTTATCAGTGGAATTAGATCAACTTACAATTATAAGTTTGCCTTTTAGACTTCTTAGAATTGAGTTTCTCTACTATAAAAAAAGGGATAAACTTAAAAAAAGTTTATCCCTTATATGTAATGAATTGATTTTCATCTATTCTTCTTCTGTTGAAGCTTGTGGAGTTTCTACTACTGGTGCAGTTTTGCTTCCGCCACCTCTTCTGCTACGTCTCGTAGTCTTCGCTTTCTTCTCAGTAGTGTACGTTTCGTTGTAATCTACTAATTCGATTAATGCCATTTGAGCATTATCACCAAGACGATTTCCTAGCTTTATGATTCTTGTGTATCCACCTGGTCTGTCAGCAACTTTTACAGCTACATCTCTGAATAATTCAGTTACAGCATATTTGTCTCTTAGTTTACTAAATACTAAACGACGATTGTGTGTTGTATCGCTTTTAGATTTTGTTACTAATGGCTCAACAAACAGCTTTAACGCTTTCGCTTTTGCAACAGTTGTGTTAATACGTTTGTGCTCAATTAATGAACAAGCCATATTAGCTAACATTGCTTTTCTGTGCGCTGTTTTTCTACCTAAGTGATTTACTTTTTTTCCGTGTCTCATGACATTTGTTTTTTACCTCTATCTTGCTTCAACTTGTTTAAGGAGCAAATTATAAAGGAATTAATCTTTATCTAATTTGTATTTTGATAAGTCCATTCCGAAACTTAAACCTTTAACGTTTACTAGTTCTTCTAGTTCAGTTAATGATTTTTTACCGAAGTTTCTGAATTTCATTAAATCATTTTTGTTGTAAGATACTAAGTCTCCTAGTGTATCTACTTCTGCAGCTTTTAAACAGTTTAATGCTCTTACAGAAAGGTCCATGTCTACTAATTTTGTTTTTAGTAGTTGACGCATGTGTAATGATTCTTCATCATACGTTTCTGTTTGTGCAATTTCATCAGCTTCTAATGTGATACGCTCATCAGAGAATAACATGAAGTGGTGAATTAATGTTTTAGCAGCTTCAGTCAACGCTTCTTTAGGATGAATAGATCCGTCAGTGATGATTTCGAAAACTAATTTTTCATAATCAGTTTTTTGTTCAACACGATAGTTTTCTATGCTATATTTTACATTTTTTACAGGTGTATAAATAGAATCTGTAAAAATTGTTCCTAATGGAGCATTTGATTTTTTGTTTTCTTCAGCTGGAACATATCCTCTACCTTTTTCAATCGTAATTTCCATGTTTAAGTTCACACTAGCATCCATGTTACAGATAACTAAGTCTGGATTTAACACTTGGAAACCAGAGATGAATTTTTGGAAATCACCGGCAGTTAATTGTTCTTTACCTGAAACAGAAATAGATACAGATTCGTTATCGATATCGTCTATTTGTCTTTTGAAACGCACTTGTTTCAAGTTTAAAATAATCTCTGTTACATCTTCTACAACACCAGAAATCGTTGAAAATTCGTGATCTACTTTGTCCATTCGAACAGAAGTAATCGCAAAACCTTCCAATGATGATAGAAGTACTCTTCTTAATGCGTTCCCGATTGTTAGCCCATAACCAGGTTCTAAAGGACGAAATTCAAATTTGCCATCGAACTCAGATGAGTCAATCATGATAACTTTGTCGGGCTTTTGGAAGTTTAATAATGCCATATTAAGAATACTTTCTGATTATTATTATTTAGAATATAATTCTACGATTAATTGCTCTTTAATGTTTTCAGGGATCTGAAGTCTTTCTGGAATAGCTACATACGTACCTTCCATTTGTTCTCCATTCCATGTGATCCACTCATATACGTGGCTAGCATTCGCTAGAGATCTTTCAATTACATCAAGAGATTTAGATTTTTCTCTTACTCCAACTACATCACCTGCTTTAAGGCTGTAAGAAGGAATATTTACTTTTTCTCCGTTTACTGTAATATGACGGTGAGACACTAATTGTCTTGCTCCGCTTCTTGTTGGTGCTATTCCCATTCTGTAAACTACGTTATCTAAACGAGATTCACATAATTGTAATAATACTTCACCTGTAATTCCTTTGCTACTGTTTGATTTTTCAAACAAGTTTCTGAACTGACGTTCAAGAATTCCATAGGTGTATTTTGCTTTTTGTTTTTCCATCAACTGGATAGCGTATTCAGATTTTTTTCCTCTACGTCTATTGTTTCCATGTTGACCTGGAGGATAGTTTCTTTTTTCAAAAGATTTATCTTCTCCGAAAATTGCTTCTCCGAATTTACGGGCAATTTTAGTTTTTGGTCCTGTATATCTTGCCATTTCTAATAGTTATATTTATGAGAGTGATTATGAATTAAGGCTGTCCTTCGATAATCGTTAATCTCTCAATGAAAATTAATTTGATTATACTCTTCTTCTCTTTGGAGGCCTACATCCGTTGTGTGGTAATGGAGTAACGTCGATAATTTCAGTTACTTCAATTCCTGCATTGTGGATTGTTCTGATAGCAGATTCTCTACCGTTTCCTGGACCTTTAACGTAAACTTTTACTTTACGTAATCCTGCTTCGTGTGCTACTTTAGAAGCCTCTTCAGCTGCAGTTTGTGCAGCATAAGGAGTGTTCTTTTTAGAACCTCTAAAGCCCATCTTACCAGCAGACGACCAAGAAATGACATCTCCTTTTTTGTTTGTAAGTGATATGATGATGTTATTGAAGGACGCTGTTACGTGTGCTGCTCCAACTGACTCAACTACTACTTTACGTTTTTTTGTACTCTTGCTAGACTTTGCCATACTACAAAATATTATTTAGTTGCTTTTTTCTTGTTAGCAACAGTTTTTCTTCTACCTTTTCTTGTTCTAGAGTTGTTCTTAGTTCTCTGACCTCTTAATGGAAGTCCAGATCTGTGACGAATTCCTCTGTAACATCCGATATCCATTAAACGTTTGATGTTTAATTGAACTTCAGTACGTAATTCACCTTCAATTTTAAAAGTACCAACTGCTTCACGAATTCTCCCGATTTCATCATCAGTCCAATCTGAAACTTTAGTATCTTCACTAACTTTTGCTGTAGCTAAAACTTCTTTAGCTCTACTTCTACCGACTCCAAAGATGTATGTTAATGCGATAACTCCTCTCTTATGCTTTGGAATGTCTACTCCTGCGATTCTTGCCATAACTATCCTTGTCTTTGTTTAAATCTAGGATTCTTTTTATTGATTACGTATAATCTACCCTTACGACGCACAATTTTGCACTCGGGACTTCTCTTTTTTACTGATGCTCTTACTTTCATGATTTATTAGTATCTATAAGTAATTCTTGCTTTTGTTAAATCGTACGGACTCATTTCTAACTTCACTTTATCACCAGGTAATAATTTGATATAATGCATACGCATTTTTCCTGAAATGTGAGCCGTTACAATATGTTCATTTTCTAATTCTACACGGAACATAGCATTTGATAATGCTTCTATGATTGTTCCATCTTGTTCTATTGCAGCTTGTTTAGCCATAATTATGCAACTACTTTACGGTTTTTACCAGTTTTCATTAAACCATCATAATGTCTGTTCAACAAGTATGAGTTTATTTGTTGCATGGTATCTATGGCAACTCCTACCATAATTAGCAACGATGTTCCTCCGAAGAATAATGCCCAACCTTGCTGAATTCCCATGATATTCCCAACAACTGCAGGGAATACTGCGATCAATGCTAAAAAGATTGATCCAGGCAACGTAATTTGTGACATTATCTTATCTAAGTATTCTCCAGTTTCTCCGCCAGGGCGAATTCCTGGAATAAATCCTCCACTTCTTTTTAAGTCATCTGCCATCTTGTTAGTAGGCACTGTAATAGCTGTGTAGAAATAGGTAAAGATGATGATTAGGAATGCAAATAACACATTGTACCATAATCCAAATACATCTTGGAAATTAGCGGTCATCCATTGTCCAACAGATGAGTTAGTTCCAAGTCCTTTTGCTACTGCCGATGGTACAAACATTAATGCTTGCGCAAAGATAATAGGCATTACACCAGATGCATTTAATTTTAATGGAATAAATTGTCTTGCCCCAAAAACATTTTTTTCATATCCACCTGTTGCTGTTCTTCTAGCGTATTGTACTGGTATTTGACGAACTGCCATTACCAACATGATACTTGCCAAAATAATGGCCAACCATATTACAATTTCTATCAGAATTAACATTGGTTTTCCTGAGTTAGAAACAAATTCTTGAAAAAATGCTTGTGGCATGTATGCGATAATTCCAACCATGATTAGTAATGAAATACCATTACCAATACCTTTGTCTGTAATTTTCTCTCCTAACCACATTGCAAAAATTGTTCCTGTGACTAAAATAATTACAGAAGGAATAATGAAATCTAAACCTTTCCCTACTGTAAATGCTTCAGGCGGAACTCCTAGTTGTCCTAATCCCCATAAGTAGAAAGGTGCTTGCACCAAACATATAACGATTGTAAGCCATCTAGTAATTTGAGTGATTTTTTTACGACCACTTTCTCCTTCTTTTTGAAGTTTTTGCAGGTAAGGAATTGCGATTCCCATCAACTGAACTACAATAGAAGCAGATATATATGGCATAATTCCTAATGCAAATACAGAAGCCTTAGCGAAAGCTCCTCCAGTAAACATGTTTAATAGACCACCAAGTCCATTTTCAAAATTACCAGCAAATGCATCACCAAGTTTTGTATAGTCCATACCTGGAAGACTCACTTGAGCACCAAAACGGTACACTAATAAAAGTCCTAATGTTATTAGAACCTTATTTTTTAGCTCCTCTATACTCCAAATATTTTTTATTGTGTCAATAAAATTTTTCATGCTTCTATGTAAAAATTATAAAGTTACTGCTTCTCCTCCTGCTGCTTCAATGGCTGCTTTAGCCGAAGCTGTGAATTTGTGTGCTGTAACTTTTAATTTTGATTTTAGCTCACCTCTTCCAAGGATTTTTACTAAATCAGTTTTTCTAGCTACTCTATTAGCTACTAATACTTGTAAATCAACAGTATCTGTGATTTTACCTTCTTCGACTAATTCCTGTAATCTATCAAGATTTACACCTTGATATTCTTTACGATTGATGTTTGTGAAACCAAACTTAGGAACACGCCTTTGTAGAGGCATTTGACCACCTTCAAATCCAATTTTTCTAGAATAACCCGATCGAGATTTAGCTCCGTTGTGACCTCTTGTTGAAGTACCACCTTTTCCAGAACCTTGTCCTCTACCTACTCGTTTGTTATTACTTTGAACTGAACCTTCAGCTGGTTTTAAGTTACTTAAATCCATAACTAGTTGTTATTTTTAAGCTTCTTCGACAGAAACTAAATGTTTAACTTTATTTACCATTCCAAGGATGTTTGGTGTAGCTTCGTGTTCTACAACCTGACCGATCTTTTTAAGACCAAGCGCTTCTAGCGTTCTCTTTTGATTCTGAGGACGACTAATTTTGCTTCTTACCTGTTTTACTTTGATTTTTGCCATTTTATCCTTGATTTATCCTTTAAATACTTTTTCTAAAGAAATTCCTCTTTGTTTTGCAACAACACCAGCATCTCTTAATTGTAATAAAGCATCAAATGTTGTTTTTACTACGTTGTGCGGGTTAGATGATCCTTGAGACTTAGATAATACGTTGTGAACTCCGACAGCTTCTAATACTGCACGTACAGCTCCACCTGCAATAACTCCCGTACCGGAAGATGCTGGTTGAATATATACTCTTGCTCCACCGAATTTACCTTTTTGTTCGTGTGGTACAGTACCTTTTTGCAAAGGTATACGCACTAAATTTTTCTTAGCATCTTCAATCGCTTTTGCAATTGCTGTAGCAACGTCTTTTGATTTACCTAAACCGTGTCCTACAACACCGTTTTCATCTCCAACTACTACGATCGCTGAGAAACCAAAAGCTCTACCACCTTTAGTTACTTTAGTTACACGTTGTACTCCTACCAAACGATCTTTTAATTCTAATCCACTTGGCTTTACTAATTCTGCGTTTTTGTATTTCTGATACATAGTTTCTTAGAATTTAAGTCCTCCTTCTCTAGCACCTTCTGCTAATGATTTTACTCTTCCGTGGTATAAATATCCACCTCGATCAAACGAGATTGTTTCAATTCCAGCTTTTAAGGCTTTTTCAGCAATTGACTTCCCTACTAAGGCAGCAACTTCTGTTTTTGACCCATCTGATTTGATGTCTTTATCTCTTGATGATGCTGCGGCAATTGTTTTACCATCTACATCATTAATGATCTGAGCATAAATTTCTTTATTACTTCTAAAAACAGATAATCTTGGTCTAGCTTCTGTACCGCCAACGATTTTTCTAATTCTGTTTTTGATTCTCTGTCTTCTTTCAGTCTTTGATAATCCCATAATTAATTATTAAGCTGATTTACCTGCTTTTCTTCTTAATACTTCTCCAACGAACTTAACTCCTTTTCCTTTGTAAGGTTCTGGTCTACGGAACGCACGGATTTTAGCCGCTACTTGTCCAACCAATTGCTTGTCGTAAGAAGTTAATTTTATAATTGGGTTTTTTCCTTTTTCAGATACTGTTTCAACTTTTACTTCTGGAGCTAGGTTGAGTACAATATTGTGAGAAAATCCTAAAGCTAATTCTAGTCTTTGTCCTTGATTACTTGCTCTGTAACCTACTCCAACTAGTTCTAATTCTTTTGTAAACCCTTTAGAGACACCTTCAACCATGTTGTTAAGTAATGCTCTATATAGACCGTGTTTTGCTCTATGATCTTTGCTTTCAGATGGACGCTCTAGTACTAATTGACCTTCTTCTTGTTTGACAGTAATACCATCAACTTGTTGTGTCAACTCTCCTAGCTTACCTTTTACGGTTACTTGACCTTCTTTTATATCTACAGTAACTCCTGCTGGAATACTTACTGGGTTTTTACCTATTCTTGACATTTCCGTTAGTCTTTTTAATTAGTAAACGTAACATAAAACCTCTCCACCAACATTTTCACGTTGAGCTTGCTTTCCTGTCATTACTCCGTGAGAAGTAGATACGATTGCAATTCCCAATCCGTTTAATACTCTTGGAAGTTCGTTTGCTCCAGCATACTGACGTAAACCTGGCGTACTGATTCTTTGAATTTTCTTGATTACAGGGTCTTTGGTCATCTTATCGTATTTTAAAGCGATTTTGATGCTTCCTTGAACTTTTGAATCTTCAAACTTGTAACTTAAGATAAATCCTTGATCAAACAAGATCTTCGTAATTTCTTTCTTAAGTTTTGAAGCTGGAATCTCCACAACTCTGTGTCCTGCACTACTAGCGTTTCTAACCCTAGTTAAATAATCCGCTATTGGATCTGTATACATACTTATTTATTTGCGGTTTTGGTTTTCAATACTACTTTAGCATTGAACCTGAAACCAGTTTATAATTTTACCAACTTGCCTTTCTAACTCCAGGAATTAACCCTTTGTTGGCCATTTCTCTAAACATTACACGAGAAAGACCGAATTGGCGCATATACCCTTTTGGTCTACCTGTAAGTTTGCAACGATTATGCATACGAATTGGAGAAGCATTTTTTGGTAACTTTTGTAATCCTTCGTAATCTCCAGCTTCTTTCAAAGCTTTCCTTTTCTCAGCATATTTAGCAACCGTTTTTGCTCTTTTCACCTCGCGGGCTTTCATTGATTCTTTAGCCATAATTAGTTCTTTTTAAAAGGTAATCCTAGTTCAGTTAATAATGATTTAGCTTCTTTGTCTGTTGACGCAGAAGTTACAAATGTAATATCCATTCCAGCAATTCTATTTACTTTATCGATATTTATTTCTGGAAAGATAATTTGCTCAGTAATTCCTAAGTTATAATTACCTCTTCCATCAAAACCATTTGCTTTGATCCCACCAAAATCTCTTACACGAGGTAAGGCTGAAGTAGCTAATCTATCTAGGAATTCGTACATCTGCTCTCCTCTTAACGTAACTTTCACACCAATTGGCATTCCTTTACGTAATTTGAAAGTTGCAACATCCTTTTTAGACATTGTAGGAATAGCTTTTTGTCCTGTAATTTTCCCAAACTCTTCAAGAGCGTGGTCAATTAACTTCTTGTCAGCTACTGCTCCACCAACACCTCTACTTAAAACAATTTTTTCAAGTTTTGGTACTTGCATTACGTTATTGTAACCGAATTCTTCTGTAAGAGCTTGGATAACTCTATCCTTGTACTCTTGTTTTAATCTTGGAATATAAGCCATAACTATAATACTTCATTAGATTTTTTAGAAAACCTTACTTTCTTGTCTCCTTCCATTCTGTAACCTACTCTTGTTGTTTCTCCTTTTGAAGTCAACAAAGATAAGTTAGAAATTTGGATAGGCGCTTCCTTTTTAACGATTCCACCTTGAGGGTTTTGAGCACTAGGCTTTTGATGCTTAGATACCATATTTACTCCTTCAACAATCGCTTTGTTTTTTTCACGAAGTACAGTTAGCACTTTACCTTCTGATCCTTTATGATCTCCAGCTATTACTTTTACTGTATCTCCTGATTTTATCTTTAGTTTTGTCATCTTAAACAATGTATTAAAGCACCTCTGGTGCTAATGATACAATTTTCATGAATTGCTTATCACGAAGTTCTCTAGCGACCGGTCCGAAAACACGAGTTCCTCTCATTTCCCCTGTTGGGTTTAAAAGAACACATGCGTTATCATCGAATCTTATGTAAGATCCATCAGGTCGTCTTACTTCTTTCTTAGTACGTACAACAACTGCTGTAGAAACTTGTCCTTTCTTAACACTTCCATTGGGAGTTGCATCCTTAACAGTTACAACAATTTTATCTCCTACTGAAGCGTATCGTCTTTTCGTTCCACCTAGAACACGAATAGTTAAAACTTCTTTAGCTCCCGTGTTATCTGCTACTTTTAATCTTGATTCTTGTTGTAACATAATTATTTAGCTCTATCAATGATTTCAACTAATCTCCAACATTTGGTTTTACTCAATGGACGTGTTTCCATTATTTTTACTGTATCACCAATGTTACAATCGTTCTTTTCGTCGTGCGCAACATATTTCTTTGTTTTTAACACGAACTTACCGTACATAGCATGCTTTACTCTTTTAACTTCAGAAACCACAATTGATTTCGTCATTTTATTACTAGTAACAACACCTATTCTCTCTTTTCTTAAATTTCTTTTTTCCATCTGTCAGTAGAATTCAATTTATTGCAATTCTCTTTTAGTTAGTTCAGTAGCTACTCTAGCAACTGTTCTTCTTACGGAACGCAACTGAATTGGATTATCTAAAGGAGATATAGAATTTGCCATTTTTAAGTCAGCATAACTCTTTTTAAACTCCTTTAGTTTTTCTTGCAACTCAGCTACAGATAATTCTTTAATTTCTGATTGTTTCATAACTTATAAAAATTAAGCCTCGAAATCTCGAGCTACAATAAACTTAGTTTTAACTGGTAATTTTTGAGCTGCTAAGCGCAATGCTTCTTTAGCAACATCAATAGGAACTCCACCTACTTCAAAAATAATTCTTCCAGGTTTTACAACAGCTGCCCAGTATTCTGGAGCACCTTTACCTTTACCCATACGTACTTCAAGCGGCTTCTTTGTAATTGGCTTGTCTGGAAAAATCTTGATCCATAATTGACCTTCTCTTTTCATGAAACGAGTTGCCGCTACACGGGCTGCTTCAATTTGACGAGATGTCAAGAAATTTGCATCTAATGATTTAATACCAAACATACCGTTAGAAAGTAAGTGACCTCTTCCAGAGTTCCCTTTCATACGCCCTTTCTGTACTTTACGATATTTTGTTCTTTTTGGCTGTAACATTTTTTCTTTACTTTAAAAAATTACTTTCTACGACGAGGTTTTCCTTTTCCACCAGAATTATTATTTCCACCTTTTCCTGATTGCTTTTTAGCCATCCCTACTAATGGAGATAATTCTCTTTTTCCATAAACCTCACCTTTCATGATCCACACTTTAACTCCCAATCTACCGTAAGTAGTATGAGCTTCGTGAAGTGTATAATCGATGTCTGCTCTGAAAGTTGATAAAGGAATACGACCATCTTTATAAGATTCTGATCGTGCCATTTCTGCTCCGTTTAAACGTCCAGAAATTTGCACTTTAATACCTTCAGCATTCATACGCATTGCAGCGGCAATTGCCATTTTGATTGCTCTTCTGTACGAAATTCTGTTTTCGATTTGACGAGCAATACTAGCTGCAACTAAGTTTGCATCAAGTTCAGGTCTCTTAATTTCAAAGATATTGATCTGTACTTCTTTACCAGTAATCTTCTTAAGCTCTTCTTTTAACTTGTCTACCTCTTGACCACCCTTACCAATAATGATACCTGGGCGAGCCGTCGTGATAGTAACGGTTACAAGTTTAAGCGTACGCTCGATGATTACTCTAGAAACACTAGCTTTAGATAAACGAGCATGGATATACTTTCTGATTTTATCGTCCTCAGCAAGTTTATCACCATAGTCATTACCTCCGTACCAGTTAGATTCCCATCCTCTGATGATACCAAGGCGATTTCCGATTGGATTTGTCTTTTGTCCCATATCTATCTTAACTTTGTGTATTATTATTAGCTCCTAAAACCAATGTAACATGGTTGGAACGTTTTCTTATTCTATGAGCACGACCTTGTGGAGCTGGGCGAAGTCTTTTTAACATACTTCCACCATCAACTCTGATCTCTTTTACAAATAATTCAGCATCTTCAACACTTGCATCTTCGTTTTTAGCTTGCCAGTTTGCGATAGCAGACAATAACAATTTTTCTAAACGACGTGATGCTTCTTTTTGACTGAATTTCAATATATGAAGCGCTTTTTCTACTTTAACACCTCTTACTAAATCCGCAACTAAGCGCATTTTTCTTGGTGAAGTAGGGCAGTTATTCAACTTTGCAAAGGCTATGCTTTTCTTAGCCTCTTTGATTTGCTCTGCTCTTTCTCTTTTACGAACTCCCATAGCTTCTTATTATTTTTTTCCTTTATTTTTCGCACCTGCATGACCTCTAAATGATCTTGTTGGTGAAAATTCTCCTAACTTATGTCCTACCATGTTTTCTGTAACATATACAGGAACAAACTGACGACCGTTGTGCACAGCAATAGTTTGTCCAACGAAATCTGGAGTAATCATAGATGCTCTTGACCAAGTTTTGATCACGGCTTTCTTTCCTGACTCAACATTTTGCTGAACTTTTTTATCTAAACTATGGTGAACGTAAGGTCCTTTTTTTAATGATCTAGCCATGTCTTATTTCTTTCTACGTTCAATGATATACTTATTACTCGCTTTCGTCTTAGATCTAGTACGGTATCCTTTAGCAGGTATTCCGTTTCTTGATCTTGGATGACCTCCAGAAGATTTACCTTCTCCACCACCCATTGGGTGATCAACAGGGTTCATCACTACTGGTCTAGTTCTAGATCTTCTTCCTAACCATCTTGTTCTACCTGCCTTACCAGATACTAACAATTGATGATCAGAGTTAGAAATAGCCCCGATTGTAGCTAAACAATTTGCCATTACAATTCTAGTTTCACCAGAAGGTAATTTAATTGTAGCATACTTTCCATCACGTGCCATTAATTGAGCGAAAGCACCAGCACTACGAGCCATAACAGCTCCTTGTCCTGGACGTAATTCTACACAAGAAATAATAGTTCCCAAAGGAATACTAGTTAAAGGCATCGTGTTTCCAATTTCTGGAGCAACTTTGTCTCCCGAAATAACAGACTGACCTACTTTTAAACCGTTTTGAGCTATGATATAACGCTTTTCACCATCAGCATACTGAACTAATGCGATAAAAGCCGTTCTATTTGGATCATACTCAATAGTTTTCACTTCTGCAGGAAGATCTTTTCTATCTCGTTTGAAATCGATAATACGATATCTTTTCTTATGACCACCTCCGATGTAACGCATGGTCATTTTCCCTTGATTGTTTCTACCACCAGACCTCTTTTTCGGTACGAGTAAACTCTTTTCCGGCTTGTCAGTAGTAATGGCATCGAATCCATTGACTACTCTAAAACGCTGAGCTGGTGTAATTGGTTTTAATTTTCTTACTGACATTTTTTGTCTTTACTTATATATTGCTATAAAAATCAATAATATCTCCATCCGCTACATCGACTATTGCTTTTTTCGTTGCGTTAGTCTTACCATGCTGAATTCCAGTTTTGGTGAAGCGTACTTTTCTATCAGGTCCGTAATTCATAGTACGAACTTTATCTACAGAAACCCCATAAGTAGCCTCTATAGCTTTCTTAATCTCAACTTTATTAGCTTTTACATTCACTAAAAAAGTATAACGATTATTTAACTCACTATCAGCGGTAGCTTTTTCAGTTACAACTGGCTTTATTAAGATGCTCATTTGGTTTCTTATTTACTTAAATTTGACTCAATTCCTTCTAATGCACCTTCAAAGAGAACAACGCTATTTGCGTTTATTATTTTGTAAGTGCTTAATTCTGAGCTAGTTAAAACCTCAGAGGTTTTCAAATTACGTGACGACAAATATACATTATTATTTGAATCACCCAACACAAATAGCGATTTTTTACTATCTAACCCTAAAGCTTTCAATACATTGATGAAATTTTTAGTTTTAGCAGTGTCAAAATTAAAGTCTTCAACTACGATGATAGACTCACTTTTTGCCTTTAATGCAAGTGCTGATTTTCTAGCTAATCTCTTTACATTTTTATTCAATTTCTGAGAGTAACTTCTTGGTCTTGGACCAAAAACTCTACCTCCACCTTTGAATAATGGGTTTTTAATACTACCTGCTCTCGCCGTACCTGTACCTTTTTGTTTTTTAATCTTTCTAGTACTTCCAACGATCTCAGCTCTTTCTTTAGCCTTGTGCGTCCCTTGTCTTTGATTTGCAAGATATTGCTTCACATCTAAGTAAACCGCATGATCATTTGGCTCTATAGCGTAAACAGCATCAGAAAGGTTTGCCTTTCTACCTGTTTCTTTTCCGTTTAAATCTAAAACTGCTATTTCCATTACTTCTGAACGATTACATAAGCGTTTTTATGCCCAGGAACACATCCTTTGACAACTATCAAGTTCTTCTCAGGAACAACTTTTAAAACTCTTAAATTTTGAACTTTCACTTTATCTCCACCCATTCTTCCTGCCATGCGCATTCCTTTGAATACACGTGCAGGGTAAGAAGCAGCTCCAATAGATCCTGGTGCTCTAAGACGGTTGTGCTGACCGTGAGTCGCTTGACCAACTCCAGCAAAACCATGACGCTTAACAACCCCTTGGAATCCTTTACCTTTAGAAGTACCAGCAACATCTACAAATTCACCTTCTTCAAAGTGATCTACAGTGATACTGTCTCCTAATTTATACTCTTTCTCAAATCCTTGGAATTCAATGACTTTATACTTAGGCGAAGTTCCTGCTTTTTTAAAGTGACCATTAGCCGCTTTAGAAGCACGTTTTTCTGCCTTGTCATCGAAACCAAGTTGAAGAGCTTCATACCCGTCAACCTCATTGGTTCTGACTTGGGTAACAACACAAGGTCCAGCTTCAATAACAGTACATGGAATGTTTTTTCCATTCTCGTCAAAGATGCTAGTCATGCCGATTTTTTTTCCGATTAACCCAGACATATTTATTAATTTAATTAATTATTATTTGCTTTCTTCTGAAAGCTCTAAAAAAAACAGGGTTAAATACTTCAACCCTGTTTGATGTATTTTTACCATTTTTCCTTTGCGAAACGCTCCGGACATGTTACTAAAAGATTCCCTTTTAGTTTTTTATGATCACACTTTGATCTCTACTTCAACACCACTTGGTAATTCAAGCTTCATAAGTGCATCAATTGTCTTTGAAGAAGAACTATAGATATCTAATAGTCTCTTGTAAGAACTTAATTGAAATTGCTCTCTTGATTTCTTGTTTACGTGTGGAGAACGCAATACAGTAAATATTTTTTTGTGCGTTGGTAATGGAATTGGCCCAGTTACTACAGCTCCAGTAGTTTTTACTGTTTTTACGATTTTTTCAGCTGACTTGTCAACTAAGTTATGATCGTATGATTTTAATTTTATTCTAATTTTCTGACTCATTTTCTTAGTTTTAAGCAGTTACACCTTTAGATTTTGCAATTACATCTTCTGAAATATTAGAAGGTGTTTGTGCATAATGTGAAAATTCCATTGTTGATGTTGCTCTTCCTGATGATAATGTTCTTAATGTAGTTACATATCCAAACATTTCAGATAATGGAACATCAGCTTTTACAACTTTCGCTCCAGCTCTATCATCCATCGCGTTCACTTGACCACGACGACGGTTTAAATCTCCAACAATATCACCCATGTTTTCTTCTGGTGTTACTACATCCATTTTCATGATTGGCTCAAGAATAACAGCTCCAGCAGCTTTTGCAGCAGCTTTATACCCTAATTTTGCAGCCAATTCAAATGAAAGTGCATCAGAATCCACAGCGTGGAAAGATCCATCTTTTAAGACAATCTTCATAGAATCCATTTCAAATCCTGCTAAAGGACCATTTTGCATTGCTGCAGCGAACCCTTTTTCAACAGACGGAATAAATTCTTTAGGAATACGACCACCTTTAATTTGATCGATAAACTGTAATCCAGTTCCTTCAAAATCATCATCAGCAGGACCCATTTCGAAAACAATATCTCCAAATTTACCACGTCCACCAGATTGCTTCTTGTAAGTTTCTCTGTGATTAGCAGTTTTCGTTAATGCTTCTTTGTATTCTACTTGTGGCTCTCCTTGGTTTACTTCAACCTTAAATTCACGTCTTAAACGATCTACAATAATATCTAAGTGAAGCTCTCCCATCCCTGAGATAATAGTTTGACCTGAAGCTTCATCAGTTTTTACTGTAAACGTTGGATCTTCTTCAGCTAATTTACCCAAAGCAACTCCTAATTTATCAACATCCGCTTTCGTCTTAGGCTCAACCGCGATACCAATTACTGGATCAGGAAAGTCCATAGATTCCAAAATAATTGGATGCTTTTCATCTGAAAGTGTATCTCCTGTTTTTATGGATTTAAATCCAACAGCAGCTCCAATATCTCCAGCTTCTATATAATCAATTGAGTTTTGCTTGTTAGCATGCATCTGATAGATACGAGAAATACGTTCTTTTTTACCAGAACGGTTGTTTAATACATAAGAACCTGCATCTAAACGACCTGAATATGCTCTAAAGAATGCTAAACGACCTACAAAAGGATCAGTAGCAATTTTGAATGCCAATGCAGCAAACGGTTCTTTAATATCTGGTTTACGTAATTCTTCTTTTCCTGTATCAGGATTCATCCCTAAAATACCTTCCTTATCTACAGGAGAAGGCAAGTAACGACATACAGCATCTAATAAGAACTGTACACCTTTGTTTTTAAAGGCAGAACCACAAATCATTGGAATGATAGACATATCCATTACAGCAGCACGAAGCGCAGCATGCACTTCTTCTTCTGTGATAGAATCTTCATCTTCCATGAATTTTTCTAAAAGATCCTCATCATATCCTGCAACTTCTTCAATTAAAAGTGCACGATATTTACGAGCTTCTTCTTTCATATCTTCTGGAATATCAATAACATCAAAAGTTGCCCCTTGAGTTGCATCATGCCATACGATAGCTCTGTTTTTTACTAAATCAACAATACCTTTGAAGTTTTCTTCGTCTCCAATGTTTAAAACGATAGGAACAGCATTTGAACCTAACATTTCTTTTACTTGGCGACAAACCATCATAAAGTCAGATCCTTGACGATCCATTTTATTGACGAAACCAATTCTAGGTACTTTATAGTTATCAGCAAGTCTCCAGTTAGTTTCAGATTGTGGCTCAACACCATCAACTGCACTAAATAAGAAAACTAAACCATCTAATACACGTAATGAACGGTTTACTTCAACCGTAAAATCAACGTGACCAGGAGTATCAATAATATTAAAATGGTATCCTTTTGCATCCGCAGTAGGCTCACCATTTTCAGTTGGAAATTGCCATGTACAAGTTGTAGCAGCAGACGTAATTGTAATACCACGCTCTTGTTCTTGCTCCATCCAGTCCATTGTAGCAGCACCATCATGCACTTCTCCAATTTTGTGACTTACACCTGTATAATATAATACACGCTCAGTCGTAGTGGTTTTACCGGCATCAATATGCGCAGCAATACCTATGTTTCTAGTATATTTTAAATCTCTAGCCATTTCTTAGTTATGTAATGAATTAAAATCTAAAGTGTGAGAACGCTTTGTTAGCCTCAGCCATTTTATGCGTATCTGTTCTCTTTTTAACTGCTGCACCTTCTTCTTTTGCAGCTGCTAATACTTCTGAAGCTAATTTTAAAGCCATTGACTTCTCGTTTCTTTTACGAGAAAAGCTAATTAACCACTTCATAGCAATAGAAACTTTTCTATCTGGTCTAATTTGCATTGGAATTTGGAATGTAGCTCCACCTACTCTACGAGAGCGAACTTCTACGTGTGGCATTACATTAGATAATGCATCTTTCCATAATTCTAAAGCTGTTTTTTCTTCGTCCGTTTTCTTTTGATCTACAATATCCATTGCATCATAGAAAATCTTGAATGCTATCGACTTTTTACCATCCCACATTAAGTTATTCACGAAACGTGTAACTAATTGATCATTAAATCTTGGATCTGGTAAAAGAGGTCTCTTTTTCGCCTTACTTTTTCTCATGTCTTTACATTAAAAGTTTTTAATTACTTCTTTGGGCGTTTTGCACCGTACTTAGATCTACGTTGTGTTCTACCTTCTACACCTGCGGTGTCTAAAGCTCCACGAACGATATGGTATCTAACTCCTGGTAAATCTTTTACCCTTCCACCTCTAACTAATACTATCGAGTGCTCTTGTAGATTGTGTCCTTCACCTGGAATGTATGCGTTCACTTCGTTACCATTTGTCAAACGAACCCTTGCAACTTTACGCATTGCTGAATTCGGTTTTTTTGGTGTTGTCGTGTAAACACGCGTACAAACTCCACGTCTCTGAGGACAAGAATCTAAAGCAGCCGATTTACTCTTCTTAGTTATTTTGGCTCTTCCTTTTCTTACTAATTGTGAAATTGTTGGCATCTATTGTTAAATATATTTTGATGTTAAAACCCTCTTTAGAGGGCGGCAAAGGTAAGTATTATTTCCAATTATTCAAATCTTAACGACTTAATTTTCAATAAGATTAATTTTTTAAAGCTTTCACACACATTAATTCCTGTTTTTTTACGTTATTTTGACACTGAACGTATTCTTTTTAATTTGAAAAAATCATCATTATATAGTATCGTTTTTTTGTTGTCACTTTTTTGTTTTTCATTTATGAGCAGTCAAACGCTAAATGTAAAAGGAAGTACAACTGACGAACAACAAATTATTGACGCAATCAATTATAAGAAAGCGCACGAAAATATAAAATCTATCGTAGATGAGCTAAGTTCTTTACAAAAAGAGTTTTTCAACGTTGGCTATTTTGACGCTTCTTATTCGGAACTGATAAAAACAAATGATTCTACGTATCAGAGCACCTTCAAACTGAACACAAAATATACTTCTTTAAAAGTGTCCTATAATAAGGAGAAGATGGACGAAAATCTGCTTAGCGCATTTAGTTTAGATTATACAGATACTTATTTCAACATCACACCAGAAAATTTAACTCCTTTTTTGGAAGCACTTATTGAGAATTTTCAGAATACAGGAAATCCTTTTGCAGAAGTTCAACTTAAGAATATTAAAAAACAAGAGCAGACGGTTTTAGCCGATTTAGATATTCAAGTTATTGAAAAGCGACGTTTGGATAAGATCATTATTAAAGGATATGAAAAGTTTCCAAAGTCATATACGAAGCATTATTTACGATTGACTTCAAAAATTTTCAATAAAGAAGAAATTACAAAGCAAACCAAACGTATTGATCAATTGCCGTTTGCGCGTCAAATAAAAGATCCTGAATTGTTATTCACCAAAGATTCTACAACCTTATATATATACATTGAAAAAGTGAAGAGTAATTTTTTTGATGGTTTTATTGGATTTAATACAGATGAAGATACTGGCGATTTAAAACTAAACGGTTATCTTGATTTGAAACTGACCAATAATTTGAATGTCGGTGAGCAATTCAATATTTTATGGAAAAACGACGGGAATAAACAGACGAAGTTTTTAGCTGATTTGAAAATTCCGTATGTTTTTAATTCTCCTATCGGGATTAATGCTGCGCTAGATATCTTTAAACGCGATTCACTTTTTACAACTGTCAACACCACTTTTAAAGCGTTTTACCAGATCAATCAAAACAATCAAGTGCACCTTGGAATTCAACAAACAGAATCCAACAATCTTTTAGACGATACTGCAAATACAGCAATTGACGATTATAAAAGCTTTTTTACCACAGCAGGATATACTTTTGCAAAACGAAATAATAATTATAGTATTTTTCAAGAGAAAACAACGATCCGTATTGAAGGACAACTCGGAACTAGAAAAAATAACGCCGAGAAAAATGAACAGACTAAATTTTCTTTCACTGGAAATTATTTATGGGAGTTGAACAATCGGAATTTTATATATGTTAATAACACTTCAGAAGCATTAATTTCTGACTCCTATTTAACCAACGAAAAGTTACGCTTAGGAGGAATCCAATCAATTCGCGGATTTAATGAAAATAGCTTAGAGGCAACTCTATACAGTACCATAAACACAGAATATAGATATATTCTTTCCAGAAATTCCTACGTACATTCCATTATAGATTTTACCTATTTGCAAGATGATTTAACACAAACTGACGTAAAATTATACGGTTTTGGTTTCGGACTTGGAATTCGATCAAAATCGGGTCTTTTAAAAATAAATTATGCAGTTGGAAAAACAGACAATTCTTCTATTAAACTATCTGAATCTAAGGTGCATATAAGCCTGTCAACCTCCTTCTAATAGTGGTCATCCCGCTAATTTTCTTAGATCGCAGTGACTTTTTTCCGTAAAAAAATAGGAATATTAACATATTATTATGATTTTTGGGATAGCTAATTCAAATAATTAACACAATGAGAACAAAGTTTAATGGAGTATTGACGCTTTTGCTGGCGTTAATGGTGCAGCTCGCGCTTGCACAAGAAAAAACAGTCAAAGGTACTGTTTCCGACGATTCTGGAATTCCGCTACCCGCGGCCAGTGTAGTCGTTAAAGAAACGAAAGCTGGAACGTCTACTGATTTTGATGGAAACTTTTCCATCCAAGTAAATCAAGGACAAACTTTAGTATTTAGTTATGTTGGGTACGAAGACAAAGAAGTTACTGTTGGTGCAGAAAGCACGATCAACGTTTCTTTGAAACCTGGCAACCAACTAGAGGAAGTAGTTATTACAGCACAGGGTATTAAAAAGGAAAAGAAAGCCTTAGGTTATGCTGTAACAACAGTAAACAGTGAAGACTTAGAGCAGAAAGCTGACACAGATATCGGTAAGATATTACGTGGTAAAGCTTCTGGTGTACGTATTACTGGTTCTGGAGGTGTTTCTGGTAGTGGTTCTAATATCATTATTAGAGGACAATCTTCTATTACTGGTGGAAACCAACCTTTATTTATTGTAGATGGTGTACCATTTGATGGTTCATCAGGTGGAGCAAACCAATCTGCAAGTTCAGGAGCTTTCCAATCAGGTAACGTAAGTAGTAGATTTGCCGATATTGATCCTAACAACATTGAAAGCGTAAGTATCTTAAAAGGTTTAAGTGCAACAGCTTTATATGGTGGTGAAGGACGTAATGGTGTAATCTTAATTACAACAAAATCTGGAAAAGATGCTAACAAAAAGATGGAAGTTACTGTAAACCAGTCAATTTTCTTCAACAGTATCGTTTTACCAGATTACCAAGACACTTGGGGTAATGGTTTCCAAAATGTATACGGAGCCTTCTTTAGTAACTGGGGAGCACGTTTTGACAGTCAAGCTACAATTGACAATGCATTTAGAACATCTATTTTAAACAACTTTGGAGTAGAGCCATCTGTTTTATTCCCAGGAAGAACTGATTTAGATGCTCCAAACGTAGATTACAGAGCGTATGATAGTCAAGAAGAGTATTTCAAAACTGGTACTATCGTTAGTACTTCTGTAAACGTTGCAGGTGCATTTTCAGACAGAGGAAGTTTCAACGCTTCTTACGCACACGTAGACGATCAGTCATTTATTCCAAATAACGGATTACGAAGAGATAACTTTTCTGTTGGTGGAACTTTTAAAATGGCAAACAAGCTTACAGTTTCTGGAAAAATTAGTTTAGCTAAAACAGATATTAGAAGTCCATTTACGGATGCTTCTACTGGTAGTGATGTTACATCTTCTACTGCTGGTACTGGAGGTATTGCTTCTGTATGGAACATTCTTTATTTACCACGAAGTGTAGATATCACTTTACCTAGTCAACATCCTATTACAGGTGAAAGTGTTTGGTATAGAGGTGGAAATGACCGTACAAACCCAAATTGGGTATTGAACAACACACAAGATAGTAACAGTACTGACCGTGTATTTACTAATTTTGTAACTTCTTATGAAGCTGCAGATTGGTTAACGCTTAGCTACAGATTAGGTATTGATAGTCAAAACACAAGATCAAAACGTGTAATCAATAAAGGTTCTAATGATGGTCTTCATCCAAATGGATACTTACAGACAACTTCTGAAAGATTTACTATTTGGGATCACTCTTTATTAGCTTCTTTTGACAAAGAAATTTCTGAAGACTTTGCTGTTCAAGGTACTTTTGGAGCAACAACTAAGCGTCAAGTTTTTGAGCGTGATGGTTCTGAAAGTAGAGATCAAATTATATTTGGTTTACAAAATCACTTAAACTTTAGTAATTCAAGTACTATTATTGAAGGAACTGTTTTTGCTGATAATAATCAAACATACCAAACATCTAATCAACAAAACAACGTTGCAGCGTATGCTTCAGCTACGTTATCATATAAGAACTACTTATATTTAAACGCAACAGCTAGAAACGAATGGAACTCTACATTAGAACAAGAAAACAGATCACAGTTTTCTCCTGGTGTAAGTATGTCATTCATTCCAACATCTGCTTTTGAAGGACTTAGATCTAAAAATGGAATAAACTTCTTAAAGCTTAGAGCTGGTTACGGTACTTCTCCAGGTTTCCCTGGTCCATACAACACAAGAGGTGTTATATCTTTAGTACCTAACATTTTCCAAACTGCTGGAGGAAGCGGAACTACAACAACCAGTATTCCTAACTTTTTACCGAATCCAGACTTAAAACCAGAACTTTCTAAAGAACTTGAATTTGGTTTAGAAACAAGATTCTTAGACAATAGAGTTGGATTTGAGTTTACATACTATAGTAGAGATACGGAAGATCAAATTATTCAAAGACCTTTAGCTCCTGAAACAGGATACACTAGCACATTTACAAACATTGGTAATGTAGTGAATAAAGGTTTTGAAATTGGATTTGATATTATCCCTGTTAGAACTGAAGACTTTGAATTTAAACTTTCTGGTAACTTTACACAAAATGAAAGTGAAGTAAAAGGTCTTGATGATGGAGAACAAATCCTTTATGGAGGTATCTTTGCAACTCCTGCAAATGCTGCAATCAACGGACAACCATTAGGTGTTATTGTTGGTGGACAGATAGCAAGAGACGATGCTGGTAATCGTTTAGTTGATGAAAATGGATACTGGATTCAGGATACTGAAAACGGTGTAATTGGAGATCCAAACCCAGATTGGTTTGCAACAGTAAACACTGGATTAAAATACAAAAATTTTACTTTCAACATGCAATGGGAATACCAAAAAGGTGGAGACATCTACGCTACTACAGTAGGAGCATTAGTTGGTAGAGGACTTGTAGAAGACACTGATTTTGACAGAACACAAAGTATCGTATTACCTGGTACACGTCAGTCAACAGGACAGCCAAATGATATTCAAGTAACTGCTACAGAAGCATACTTTAACAATATTGGTTTCGGAATTGACGAAATATTAGTTTATGACGCAACTCACATCAGATTGAGAGAAGCATCTATCAGTTATAGATTACCTAAGAAATGGCTTGATAAAACTCCTTTTGGAAATGTATCATTTACCGTTTCAGGTCAAAACTTGTTTGTAAAAGCATTCAATACACCTGATAGTGTAAACTATGATCCTGAACTAAACAGTTTAGGAGTTGGTAACTCTCAAGGATTTGACTATTTAACTTCTTGGAATTCGAGAAGATACGGTATGAGCGTAAAAGTAACATTCTAAAAAAAATGACAATGAAAATAAAAAATAACAAATTGTTTTGGTTGCTAGGACTAATACTTGTATTCTCTTGTGAAACAACAGAATTAGATTTACTAGTAGACCCAAATGTACCGACTCCCGCAGCATTAGATGCGGATTCGAACTTAAATTTCATCCAATTCCAGCTTGCAAAGTTCTTTGAAGAAGCAACTGAAGCGGGTGCAGAAACTGTACGTTTAGAGTACATGTTTGATACGTATGCAGTAAACTTCAATAATACGAATGTAAATGCTGGTGGAATGTGGCGTATCGGATATGCTGACATTTTAAATGAAATTCAATCTTTAACTACCGTTGCGACAAACACAAGTCGTCACAGACATTTAGGTGTTATAAGAATTATTAAAGCATACACATTGATGACATTAGTTGACTACTTTGGAGATGTTCCTTATTCAGAAGCATTACAAGGAGACAGCGGAATTGTTTTCCCTTCTGTTGATCCAGGGTCTGACGTATACGACGCTGCATTAGATGAATTAAACCTAGCATTAGCTGATTTTGCTAATATTGATGGTAACACACCAGGTTTTAATGATTTATATTACGGTGAAGGCGGAAGCGCTACTATGGAAAAATGGACAAGATTTGCCAATACACTGAAACTTAAGTATTACTTAAATAGAAGACTTATTGACGAACCAGGTGCTACAGCAGGAATCAATGCTATCCTTACAGCTGGAAACATTATCACAAGTAGTGCTGATGATTTCAAATGGACTTCTGGAACTTCATTAAATCCACAAAGTAAGCATCCTTACTATGTAGAAGAATATGAAGCTGCAAATACAGGTGAATATATTCCTAACTACTTAATGTGGGCATTAACCGAAGAAAAAGGTGCTGATGACCCAAGATTACGTTACTATGTATACAGACAAGTTGGAAGCTTCCCTTCTGATGAAGCAACATTAAACAACGAGATTGATTGTTGGAATGATCCAAGACCTGCAACGTATGCAGCAATTGATGCACTACAAGCAGTTCCTTTACCATTCTGTTCACTATTCGGAAGAGGTGATGGATATTGGGGAAGAGATCATTCTGAAAATGACGGTATTCCACCAGATAACGCAAAAAGAACTACTTTTGGAATATATCCAGTTGGAGGTCGATTTGATGACAATGATGCTGACGGAATTGACTCTGGAGATGGACTTGCTGGTGCAGGACTTTGGCCAATCATGATGGATTCTTTTGTATATTTCATGAGAGCTGAAGCTGCTTTATACTTAGGAACAGCTGATGACGCTGCTGCAATGTTAGAGCAAGGAGTTAGATCTTCTATGGCTACTGTAACAGGATTTTTACCAAACCCAGGAGATTTCACAAATGTTGCTGACGCTACTGATATTAACAACTATGTAGCTGGAGTTATGGCTTCTTACATGGCGGCTACAAGTGACGCAGAAAGAATGGACATCATTGGAAAAGAATACTGGTTAGCAATGTACGGTAACGGAGTTGAAGGATATAACCTTTACAGAAGAACTGGTGCACCAGGTAATTTACAACCTACATACCTAGGAACTGGATCGTTCCCAAGATCGCTCCTATACCCAAGTAACACGGTTGATAGAAACTTAAATATCACTCAGAAGCCTGGGCTTACAGAGCAAGTATTCTGGGATAACAATCCTGCAGGATTTATTCAATAAAAAGATAAATTATGAAAAATAAATTTTTAAAAACAATCCTAGCTTTAAGTGCTATATGCATAGCATTTTATAGCTGTAAAGATGACGACACGTTACCTATAGACTTTGATGATTTAATCAATACAGGAGTGCCTTTTGCTTCAGAAATCACTACTAATGGCTCTACGAACGTTAATAAGTTAGACCCAGGTAGCTCAAGCTTCTCTAAAGATTATCAATTAGTTTCTCCCGCTGGAGGAACTGATATTTCTAAAGTAGAAGTATATGTAAGCTTAACAGGACAAAATATTAATGCTGCAGAAGCATTATTAGCAACTGCTGACGCATCAAGTTTCACTGCTACTGGAGGATATCCTGAGGTAAATATTTCATATGATGGCGCAGCAATTATAGCTGCTTTAGGAATTGACGCAAGCAATTTAGAAGGTGGTGACACGTTCAATTACAGGTTAGCGTTAACAAACCCGCAAGGAACATTCTCAGACGTAAGTGCAAACTTCGACAATCAATCAGCTGATCATACTTTCTCATCTACTGTAGTTTGTGATTCACCTACGCTACCTGCTGGTGACTGGGTAATTGACATGCAAGACTCTTATGGAGACGGATGGCAACCTACTACTGGTAACGGTGGTGGAGCTGGAATTACTGTTACTTTAAGTGATGGAAGCACTATAGAGATTGGATTATGCACACCATATGAACCACCTGGTTATGCTTGTACAACTGGACTTAGTAGCGGTTCTGCTACTATTACAATACCAGCCAATGTAAGTGGAGACTGGACATTTAATGGTGATTTTTGGGGAGAAATGTCTTTCCAAATATATGGACCAAGTGGTAGTACAGTAGCTACAGGTACTGCTGGAGCATCTGCAGGACCAATTGCATTAAACTTATGTAACGAGTAAAAGATATAATAAAAATCTTATTACAATATTTAACTAACTGCCCATGAATAAATTTCATGGGCAGTTTTTTTGAGATATAATCAGATTTAACAGACTGCCTATTTTAGCTATGAAATAAATAAAAATACAACCACTAAAAGTACACCTAATCTAGTGAGATTCTTTAGTGATATTTAGCAATACTGAATTAATTAAAATAAAAATATACTCCGCACACAGAAGACCAGTTCATTCAACTCAAAACAAAACTATTGATTTTAAGCAAAAATACTCGGCACTAAACAGCGCAAAAGTTTACGCAGCGAATAGTGTATTTGCTTACAAAAGCATTAGATAATAATTTAAAACACACAGCTTATTTGGAAATTGCTCTTCCAACACTAACAAACACAATAAATCAGCACTAGTAAATTGTCTGAATCATTGAGTTTTTAGTATTCTTTAAAAAATATTCACAAAGTATTGGTTTCAAATCCAGTATTTTATCAATTCGTTAAATATTTAACAAAACTATATCGTTTTGATAATTTTATATTTTTTATACACGCATTACCCTCATTTCTATACGTATACCTACGTTTATAGACCCAAAATAAACCTTGTTTTTAAAAAAAACTTCACATCTAAGATCATTTTTAAGAAAAAAAAATTGGATTATTAACATATAATTAGGATTTTTGGCGATAGCTAATTCAAATAAATTAAAAAAATGAGAACAAAGTTTAGTGGAATTCTAACGCTATTCCTAGCGTTATTTGTGCAAATTCTGTTTGCACAACAACAGACTGTCTCAGGAACAGTAACCGATGACACCGGTTTACCGTTACCAGGAGCAACTGTTTTGATTGAAGGTACAAACACAGGTAAAACTACTGATTTCGACGGTAATTATTCTATCAAAGCTAACAACGGGCAAACGCTTGTATTTAGTTACGTAGGATTTACATCACAAAAAATCAAAGTAACATCTGCAACTATCAATGTACAATTGAAACAAGGTGAAGCATTAGAAGCAGTAACAATTGTCGCTTATGGAGGTGCAGTAAACAGCGCCAAAGTAGCATCTGCAATTGCTACGGTTGATGGTTCAACTATTGAGCAAGTGCCAATTAACTCCTTAGACCAGATCCTTCAGGGTGCTGCTGCTGGGGTTAGTGTGAACACAGGTTCAGGTCAACCAGGACAATCAGGAACAATCCTTATTAGAGGTCGTGGATCATTACAAGGTGATATTGAGCCTTTATTCGTTATTGATGGTGTACCAGTAGATCAAGATAACTTTAGAAGTTTAAACCAAAACGACATCGAATCTTTATCTGTATTAAAAGATGCAGCTGCTACCGCTATTTATGGTAACAGAGGATCAGGTGGTGTGGTTATTGTAACTACTAAGAAAGGTAAAAAAGGTTCTGGGCTTAACATTCAGTATAGAACACTTTATGGTGTTGCTGTAAAGCCTAAAACAAGATTTGAAGTTATGAACGCAAGTCAGTTCTTAACATTTCAAAGAGATTTATTACCAGGTAACCAATTTGGAGATTCTTTATCAGATACTCAAATTGCTGCAATTTCTGCACAAACAAATACTAACTGGTCAGATATCTTTTTCCAACAAGGAACAACATTATCTCACGAATTAAGTATTTCAACAGGTAGTGAAAACACAAGTTCATATACTTCGCTTCAGTATTACAAGCAAGAAGGTATTACACTTGGTAGTGATTTAAAACGTTTCTCTTTCAGAAATAACTTCAACGGAAGTTCTGAGAGCAAGAAATTTAACTATGGTACTACATTAACGTTAAACTACTCTGTAAACAACTTTATTGTTGATGCAACAAGAGGTGGTAACACAGGAGGTCAGTTAGACAACCCGTTCATTGTACCTTACATTGGATTACCATATTTATCTCCATACAATCCTGACGGAAGTTTAAACCTTGTAGGTACTCAAGGAAGTGGAGCTCTTAATGCTGATGGTACAGTAAATGCAAGTGGAGCTAACGGATTCGTTAACACTGCTTTCTTAGCATTGAACACAGCACGATTAAATACTGATCAAGAAAATGAATTTAAAGCCGTAGGTAGTATTTCTGCAGATTATAACTTTGCGAAAAACTTAACTGCTGGAGGTTCTGTTGGTATTGATTATACAAACATTGAGTTGTTACAAATTACTGCTCCAGGAAGTATTAGAGGTTTAATTACTCCTAGTCAAGCTTCAGAAGAAAAAGGATCACAAAGTGAAACTTTCTTTAGAGATGCTAACTTCATAGCGAATGCTTTCTTAAGATATCAAAATGATATTACAGAAGACTTAAGCGTAACAGCTTCTTTATACGGAGAGTACAACTACTCTAACACACAATCAGCTGGATTTACAGCTTTTGGTTTGAATCCTGCATTACCAGGTTCAGGAAGTGGGTTCACAGCTGGAAACACTGCTGAATTCCCTGCTGATTCAAACGGTGATGGTGTTGATGATCCAGAAGATCAAGTTTTCAACTATATTCCAGGTGTTGCTTCTTCAGAATCTGAAATTGCTTTAGCTTCTGTATTTGCTACAGCTGCTATAGATTACCAAGGTAAATATGGTATTGAAGCAACAATAAGACGTGACCAAACATCTCGTTTCCCTAAAAACCCTACTGGAACATTCTGGTCGGTTGCAGGTAGATGGAATATTGACAACGAAGACTTCATGAGTGAAGTTGATGTAATCTCTACATTAAAACTTAGAGTAAGTTACGGAGTTGTAGGTAACCAAAACGTTGGTAGCCGTTATCAAGGTCTTCAAACTGTAAATGCTGGTCCTAGTTACCAATTAGGTACAGGATATAACTTAGGTACTTTAGTTGATGAAAACATTAAGTGGGAAACTGCTAATAAATTCAACGTTGGTTTAAGTTTCGGTTTATGGAACAATAGATTATCTGGAGAACTAGATTACTATAGAGAAGTAACAAAAGATTTATTCTCTCAGAAATTATTATCTGTTGCAGGTACTGGATACAACCAAGTTACAGCAAACGTTGCTGACATGAGTAATACAGGTGTTGATTTACAAATCGCTTACGATATATTAAGAAAATCAGCAACGAACCCATGGTCTGTTAAAATATTTGCTAATGGTAACTACAACAAAAACGAAGTTGAAAGATTACCAGGTGGATTTACAGGAAACACATTACGTGTAGCTGAAGGACGTCCTGCTAATACATGGCACCAGGTAAGATGGGCAGGAGTTGATCCATCAAATGGTCAGCCACTTTACTTAGATATCAACGGTGACATTACAAATGTTTTCAATCCAGACGATGCAGTTTATTTAGATAAAAACTTTGATCCTACATATACTGGAGGTTTCGGAGCTGATATCTCATACAAAGGATTCACATTAAGTTCTTTATTCTCATTTGTAGCAGACAGATATAGACAGAACAGTTCATTAGCAATTGTAGAAGATGTAGGATTAGCAGGATTTGCTAACCAGTCAACTACGATATTAAACGCATGGACTACTCCTGGACAAGTAACAGACATTCCATCATTATCTTTTGGAGGTCTACGTGCAGTTGATGGAGATCGTTATATCGAGGATGCATCTTTCTTACGTTTAAGAAACGTTACATTATCATACACAGTTGATTCTAAAATCTTAGAAAAAACAAATATCTTATCAGGAATGAGAATTTTTGTTCAAGGAACAAACTTAGTAACATGGACAAAATGGAGAGGATTTGATCCTGAAAGTAACCAGAGTACTGGTTTCTTCGATTATCCAGTTCCAAGAACTTTCTCTTTAGGATTTGACTTAAACTTTTAAAAAATAAAAAATGAAAAAATATTTTCTAATACCAATTATTATTACCTTACTCTTCGCAGTAAGTTGTGATGATCAATTAGAACGTTTTCCGGTAGATAGTTTGGTTGAAGAAACCGCTTATCAAAGTGTTTCAGATTTAGAAGCAGGATTACGTGGAGCAATAAATAGTATAAACCGTGGAGGTGGAACTGCAAGTTTAATAGCATTCAACTCTATCTTTACAGATAATACTAGAATCGGTGGAAACAATGGTGGTCAACAATTAAACTTGTTAAACCAGATATTGAACTCTCAAACTGGTGACCAAGGAACTTGGGCAGACAGATATAACGCGATTAACAACTTTAACCGTGTTTTAGCTGGTGCAGCTGCAATTACTCCTGGAGCATCTGAAACTAGTGCATACAACGAAGTATTAGCACAATGTTATGCTTTCAGAGCTTATTTACACCATGATGTATTAACATACTATTCTGAAGATTTATTAAATGGTTCTGCATTAGGTGTTCATTACCAAAATACAGTATCTACTTCAGATTTCCCTGCTAGAGCAACTGTTGCAGAGAACTTAACAGAAATTGATAATGATCTTACATTGGCTGCTAGTTTAATGCCATCAAGTTCAACTGATAAGAACTTCGCTACTCAAGACTTTATTACTTTCTTGAGAGCTAGAGTTGCTTTATATAGTGGTGATTATACTACTGCAATTTCTAATGCGAATTCTTTAATTTCTAGTTATTCATTAGCAAATCAAGCTCAGTATACTGCAATGTTCAATGGAGATACCGATACAACTGAAGTTATCTTCAAGTTTGACAATGTTCAAGGAAACAATAGTAACATCGCTTTCAACTGGATCTTTACAGGTACAGGTGGAAACTTTATTGAAATGTCAACTGAATTATTTGGTCTTTTTACTACTGGAGATGTTCGTCGTACAGTAAATGTTGATCCAGCAAGTGATCCAGGAGCTAATCCTCCTTTATTAACTATTGGGAAGTATCCAGCAGGTGCTGATACGAACTACATTAATGACTACAAGGCAATGAGACTTTCTGAAATCTATTTAATCAGAGCTGAGGCGCATGCTAGAAAAGCTGCTCCAGATTTCGCTGCTGCTTCTGCAGACGTGAATGCAGTTAGAACTGCTAGATTTGGATCTCCTCAAACGACAGCTGCTTATACTTCTTTAAACGAAGCTATAACAGGTATCAAAGCTGAAAGAAGATTAGAATTATGTTATGAAGGTTTCAGATTTGTTGATCTTAAAAGATATAGAAATATCTTGAATCAAGGTATCGAAAGAGATGCTAGTGATTGTGCTGGTGGAATTCCATGTTCACTTCCAGTTTCTTCTGAGAAGTTTACTTTTCCTATACCACAAGCAGAAATAAATGCTAACCCTAACATGACCCAAAATTCAGGGTACTAATAATCTAAAAAAAGAAAGTAATGAAAAAAATCGCAATACTTTTCATAGGTGCCTTGTTTATGTTCACTTCATGTGAGGAAACGGAGTCACCAATATATGATGGTAGCCAAACTTTGGCTTACTTTAACGGAATATCTTCGACATTAGAGGTTGAGATCAATAATACGAACACCATAGATATTTCTGTGGGAGCTAGTACTATATCATCAACAGCAAGAACAGTAAATGTTTCTGTTGATGCAGATAACACTACAGCAACTAGTGGAATGTATACATTCCCTACTACTGTTACAATACCTGCTAACGAATTCTTCGGAACTTTAACAGTTACTGGTATTGATGATGGACTAACTACAGCTGGTGAAACTTTATCATTAAAAATTGATTCTGTTGACGGTGGTGTTGGTAGCTCACAAGTTCACACTTTAACAATAATAGAGATTTGTCCAATTGCTGCAACTTTCGCAACAGGTATGTATACTTTAGATTTCGTATCAGGTGGTATCGGTGCTGCTGGATTTGCTCCAGCATTAGGAACTGGTATTGCTGTAGAATTAGTTCCTGGAACTGCTTCTACTGAAAGAACATTTAACGTGAAGTGTTATCCAAGTTTTGGATTTGCTAACCCTAATGTTGATTTCTCTTTTAGCTTAGTATGTGGAACTACTGTATCAAACGGATTAGTTTCTCCTCAAGTTTCAGGAGTAGGATGTGGTGGTTCTATAGCATTTGGACCTTCTGGTGCAGGTACTTATAATACTGCAGATGATACTAACATGACCATTCTTTTTGCAGAAGATACAGAAGAAATATGTGGTTCAGTTGCAACAACTACGTATACATTAACTAAAATATAAATAACCCTGTTATGAAAAAATTTATAAAATTATTCATCATACCAGTAGTATTGGTACTTACATACAGTTGTGTAAGTGATGATGGCAGTAGATTCCAATTCGATAATGAATATGGATGGGTGGAGTTTCCTTCAGCGGAAACTACAGTAGCTGTTACTTCAAGAACTACTACGGTAAATATTCCTATTAACTTTACAGCTCCAGTAAACGCAAGTTCTTTAGTTGTTGGTTATAACATTGTAAATGTAGATGGTGTACCATCTGACGTTGCAACTGGATTTGGTTCATCATTAACCATTTCTGCAAATACTAACTCAAATAGTATTGAGCTTAATATTTTACCAACAGCCGTAGCAACTTTAATTGCTAATGGAGATATTGTTTTTGATATTGAATTGACAACTGCTACAAGAGGAATTTCTGTTGGATTATCTGACGGAAGTGCTACAACTGTACACAGAGTTAATTTGTTATGTGGTGGTGAGCCACAGCCAGGTACGTATGTAATAGACATGCATGACTCTTATGGAGACGGATGGCAAACTGATGAAGCTAGTGGAGGTGCAGGAGTTACTGTTACTCTAACTGATGTTGGTGGTACTGAAAGTGTTGTAGAATTTGGTATGTGTTCTCCTTATGGAAACGCTGCTGGTACTTTCTTAGGAAGTGCTGATTGTACAGGACCTGCTAGTACTTCATTCTTCGATGCAACTACTACAGTTGAAGTTGGAACTGATATCGTAGGAGCTGTTTGGAATTTCCCTGGAGACAATTGGGGAGAAATTAGCTTCGAAATTTACAATCCAGATGGTAGCTTATTATTTGCTGTAACAGCTGGACGTGACGCAGGTGAATTACCTGTATCATACTGTCAGTAACATTTCTAATGTCGTTTACAGAAATTCTGTTTACACACTAATATAGAAATAACATGATAATACATACAAAAAACCACCCAATTGGGTGGTTTTTTATTTTATATTTGTCCCATGCAAAATGATAACACACAAATATTCGGTATAAGAGCCATTATAGAGGCGATTAACTCTGGACTTAACGTAGATAAAGTTTTTGTTCAAAAAGGGCTTAGAGGCGAACTATTCAATGAATTAGACCACCTTTTGCGCACAAACGCAATCAGTACTTCGTTTGTTCCGCCTGAAAAGCTAAATAGACTCACCAAAAAGAATCATCAAGGTGTTGTTGCATTAATTTCTCCCATAGAATTTCACGATCTAGATACTTTAGTATTAAGTGTAATTGAATCTGGGCGTGTTCCAAAGTTTTTAATCTTAGATCAACTAAGTGATGTCCGAAATTTTGGTGCCATCATCCGTACAGCAGAATGTACTGGAGTTGACGGAATCATCATTCAGAAAAAAGGAGGCGCACCTGTAAATGCAGATACAGTAAAAACTTCAGCTGGCGCCATATTTAAAATGCCTATCTGTAAAGTGGATCACATCAAAGATGCCATCTATCATTTACAAAGTTCTGGTGTGCAAATTGTTGCTGCTACTGAAAAAACAGAAAACACATTGTATGATATCGATTTCACAGTGCCTGTCGCTATTGTTATGGGTTCTGAAGGAAAAGGAGTTTCACCTTCTATCCTCAAAATTGTAGATCAACAAGCAAAATTACCAATCTTAGGAGAAATAGAATCGTTAAATGTTTCTGTAGCTTGTGGTGCCTTTTTATATGAAATGATAAGACAACGTTTGTCGTAACTATTCTTCTTCGTTTATTTTAGAATTGTCAACGTAGATATAATTTATCTTTATTGAAGATAACTCTTGTGGTGTTTCTTCAACTTCATCTGGTAGAATTTCGATAAAATTTCCATCTTCATCAAAATGTCTCATAAAGGGATCATTTTCTGGAACAAACTCTTCTTTTTCCCATTCGTAGGTGTCCTTTGAATATACAACTGGAAGAAAAACTGCTAACAAAAAGCCTGTCGTAAATCCACCTAAGTGACCTTCCCATGAAATATGTGGTTCAATCGGAAATAAATACCACAGCATTCCACCATACAAAAACATGATGATTAAAGACAGCGCCACAAACCTGTAATACTTCGTGATAACTCCTTTAAAAAAGATAAAACTCATCAACACATAAATAAAACCGCTCGCGCCAATGTGGTTTGCTTCTCGCCCAATAATCCATGTCAAAATTCCTGAACCAAACAATCCAATCAAAAATATTGTCCAACGCTGCGACCTGTAAAAGTAAATTACCGAAGCACTCAGCAGAAACAACGGAATGGTATTATTCCAAACATGTTTCAAGCTTCCGTGAATAAACGGGCTCAGAATAACGCCTCGCAATCCTTTCAACGTTCTTGGATACACGCCGTACTCATTAAAACGAAATCCAAAACGTATTTCTGACCAATACACCAACCAAATTGAGAATATAAATAGAAATGGCAGCAGTACGACTTCTGGTGTAAATACAAATGGAGATTGTTTTGAATACATATAAAATTTTAAATCAAGTATTCAAAAAATTAGCCAAGATTCATTTACATGAAAAATTGTCACCTCTACAAATAGCAACTTTTATTAAGGTTTTTCCGCTATAAAATTACGGCATTCGTATACTAAAAGTTAATTTTTTAATGTTAAATTTAATTGTAACCAACTAAATAACAACATTATGAAAAAAAAATTAACACTTCTGACATTACTAATGCTTATCATTTTTTCTTGCAATACAGATGAAAATACAAGCCAGAGAATTACTCCAGAAAACAATCTAAAAACCTATAGTGACTTTACAGGTTATGGACTAGCTCACAATCTTGCGATGGACCATATTGCTACGATGCCAAATTTCAACAATGCATCTTTACAAGACATTTTTTACTTTGCAGATACCTATTCCGACTCATATTTCAATAACCCAAGTTGTAACTGTGATGATTGGCAAACACAACAAACACACATGACAATGATAGAAGGAATGCTTGACGACATGAACAATGCATCCAATACGCTTGTTAATATGGGTTTTATTGACCCTGAAGATATACCATTGACAGACATGCTGCTTACTATTTTAGACAATGCGGTTTCTCCTGAAAATAGCACTTACAAAAGTGTTGCAGAATTTACTGCCGAGATTGAAGCATTTGAAAATTTTGTTATTAACAATTATACCGTAATACATGATCTAACTACAAAAACAGGAAATTATGCCGCAAATATTTTAGGAGCTTGTAGTATTGCCAAAAATAGTTATAGCTATTGGATCAATGCCACACTCGATAGCTCACATCCTTGGAATTACCGTTTAATACACATGAGTTATTACAATAGAGGCACTAACAGAATAGGACCTATTCAAAAAGGTTTTTTTGGTGATCTCTGGCGAGGTATAAAAAGAGGCGGCGCAGATGTCTTCGGTTTTTTAGTAGGTGGAAAATGTGGAGGCATTGTGGATGGAAGAGATTTAGGATGTGCTATTAAACATGCCGGGAAAAAATCTTCTGGAGTGCGATAAAATCCATCAAAATAATGACCTAATTTAAAAGTACTTCTACTTTTAAATTAGGTCATTATTTTGTAGTTGCAATACCTAATGAAAACTTCTGCTGTATAATTTGAGGAAATGCCTTATTTTTACACCATGAATGAACCATTAGCTGAACGCATTCGCCCGAAAACATTAGAAGACTATATCAGTCAAGAACATCTTGTCGGAGAAACTGGTGTGCTTACACGTCAAATAGAAAAAGGGATTATTCCTTCACTCCTACTTTGGGGACCTCCAGGAACGGGGAAAACTACCTTGGCAAATATTATTGCCACAACGTCAAAACGCCCTTTCTATTCGCTTAGCGCGATAAGCTCTGGTATAAAAGATGTCCGTGAAATAATTCTGCGAGCAAAGCAAGATGGTGGTTTATTCACCACAAAAAACCCAATACTTTTCATTGATGAAATTCATCGTTTCAGCAAATCACAACAAGATTCGCTACTAGGTGCCGTAGAAAAAGGTTGGGTAACTCTCATTGGTGCAACGACCGAAAATCCAAGTTTTGAAGTCATTCCCGCATTACTGTCACGTTGTCAAGTATATATATTAAATCCTTTCGGGAAAGATGATTTGGTAAAGCTATTAAAACGCGCAATTAAAGAAGATGCGCAACTCGCTGAGAAACAAATTACGCTCAAAGAAACAGAAGCATTACTAAAACTTTCTGGCGGCGATGCCCGAAAACTGTTGAATATTTTTGAATTACTAATCAATTCCGAAGGAACCGACAAAGTCACGATCACCGACGAATTGGTATTAAGTCGCGTGCAAAAAAACACGGTTTTATATGACAAAACTGGTGAACAACACTACGATATCATTTCGGCTTTTATAAAATCAATTCGTGGAAGCGATCCAAATGGTGCAGTCTATTGGCTTGCCAGAATGATTGAAGGCGGCGAAGATGTAAAATTCATTGCGCGTAGAATGTTGATTTCTGCCAGTGAAGACATCGGAATTGCAAATCCGACCGCATTGGTCATTGCTACAAATACCTTTCAGGCAGTTTCCATCATTGGATATCCGGAAGCGCGGATCATTCTAAGTCAATGTGCCATCTATTTAGCGACTTCTGCAAAAAGTAATGCTTCGTATATGGCAATTAAAAAAGCACAAGCTATTGTGAAAGAAACTGGCGATTTACCGATTCCGTTACCTTTACGAAATGCGCCAACTAAGCTAATGAAAGATTTAGGCTATGGCGAAGATTACAAATATGCACACGATTACAACAACAATTTTATAGCACAAGAATTCCTTCCCGATGAAATATCTAACACAAAAATATACGATCCAGGAAGCAATGCAAGAGAAAAGAACCTGCGTGATTTCTTAAAAAATCGCTGGAAAGATAAATATGATTATTAGATTGTTAGATTGTTAGATTGTTAGATTGTTAGATTGTTAGAAAACAAAAATTTTACACCTCTAAAAACGTCATTTCGAGTGATTTTTGACAAAAAATTGTATCGAGAAATACTTTTAAATAATAGACTTCTCTCAATACTCAATACTGCAAACAAAATAAAACTCAAAACAAAGATGACTGAGCGGAGTCGAAGTTAGAATTTTATATTCAATACAGTAATATCATTGCCTTCACTTGTTATTTTTGACAATAACCATTTTCCGTTTTCTTTATACACAGAAGCATCTCTACCTTTTACAATGTATACATTTGGAGCACCTGTTTTTAATAAAATCATCACCACTTTTGGTGTACTATCAACCAATTGATAACCGTTTTTTATCGGTTGTGCATACAAAACAGGAGTCTTAGTTGTAGTGGTAGTCATTTCTTGTTCAACTACTTCTTCTACTTCAACCTCTTCTACTTCTTCCACTTCCTCTAACTCTATTACTTCTACGGATGGCGTTTCAACAACCGTTTTCACAACTGGCTTGTAGCTGTAATTTTTAGCTTCAATATCTGCAAAAGCTCTTCGCAATGCTTGATTGTATCCTTTTTCGTATGCTTTTATTTTTGATCGCCCTATGGCAGTTTCAAAAAATATTTGATTGGAACAATCACGCAGCACAATTGACATTTTCACGGTAAAAAGACCCGATTGATTATTAATATCAGCATACATTCCTAAACATCTATTATCTGCTAAATCTTTTGGAAACGGTTGATTATCGTACACTACATGAAAACCTTCTTTCTTGAACAAATGACGCACCAATGTATTTACACGATACTTATCATGCTTATTTAAAAAGTTGAATTCATAAGGAATCACCACATATTTGTAGCTATCAAAATCTTGTGAAAAGCAAGAAACCGTAATAAAAAGAAAAAGAACACTTGCTAAAAAACGTTTCATATACTTGTATTTTATCTATTAGGCTTCCAAATTAAGAATTTTATTGCAATCCACTACTTTTTCTCCATCGGAAAAATGTAATTAAATCCAAGTTGCACGGAAGCATATTGTGCTTTGGCAATGTTCTGATATTCAAAGAGATTGTCTGCCATGATGTAAAAATTCATGTTTCCAATGTGTGACGACAGACCAACACCAACGTTTGTTTTGGAAAAACCATCCGCTGTATACGTTACTTTTCCGCTTAAAAAGCTAAATAATCTTCTGTAATAAAATGCGGTTACCGCCAATTGTGGTCGTCTCGATCTGCCAATGGCAAACAATTGCACACCAACTTCATTCAAATAATCGCTATCATCCGCAGTACAATTGCACTCTTTCAAGATTTTTTTTCCGTATTTATACGAAGCGGAACCATTCAATTTCGGCGAACGCCAAGAAGTATAATTTTTTGTAATCGTATCCAACTCGAATAAATCTTCAAAATTATCTGTAATCTCTTGCCAATATTCGTCTGCAGTTTGTCCAGATCCATTGTTGGGAAATAAAGGATTTACACCTTCAAACGTATATTCGCCTTTCAATGTATAGGTTTCTACGTCTTTGGTGTGATGAATAAACCCTAAATCTTGCACGCTTCCCGTAACGGTCCATTGTTCTTTTGGATGATAGGTAAAACCAAAATCAACACCTAAACCTAAATTTCCACCAAAAAGGACACGTTTCCGTAATTCTTTGATGGCTTTTTTATTCCAATCGTTTTGTCCGTCATTGTCTAAATCGATTAAAGAAGCATAACCCGAAGTTTGAAGTTCTAAATCCAAATCAAACGTATGATTGTAAAAATTATTCGTTCCTTCTGTTGTGACAAATCGTCCACTATTGTTCGTGGATTTAAAATTGAGTAAACTCGAATATATTTTTCCGCGCACGCCGTAGGTCCATTTTTTGTTCACTTTGGTGGTTAAACCGACATGCAATACCGAAATCAATTCGCCTTTTGCGTTCAGATCTCCTAAATCGAATTCGCGCCCAATATTACCCTGATTTCCTTCATACGCTAGAATGGCATAATCTCTCGGATAATAAAAATGTACGTCCAATTCTTGATACAATCCAAAAGATAGATATTTATTACGTTCAAACGATTTTCCTACCGCAAATCCGCCACTTAAAATTTCTACTTGCTGATTGATTGTGAAGTAATCCTTCCGATCTAAATTATACACAACACGACGTAGCTTTTCATTGAAATCAATTCCATTATCTGCAAATAAATCATACGCTGAAACACCAGAAGCGCCAGCACTTGCGTGAAGATGTGATAATAACGGAATCCCAACATGCCATTTATAATTGACTTCTGCGCCCGGATTTAACAACAACGATTGTGGAATGTCTGTAAAATTATACAACAATTGCTTGTTCTGCGCATGCGCGAAACAAGAAAAGAGTATGAATAAGATACAGAGTTTTTTCACAGGATCTATAGTTAGTTGTCTTCGGTATCTATTAGAAAGAATAAGGTGGCTTTGGAGCGCATTTTTATATTTCCTGGGCTGTTTTGATTGAGCGGAATTCCCGATGCGCTTGGAAACATATTCAGAACCAATTCGAGGCGTATAGTATTTTTTAATTGTTCCAGCAAAGCATCTTCAAAAAGTTCGGTATGTGTGGTAATTACTTCGGTATTTCCGTTTGGTGTCACATCAATTGCAAACGCATAGGTTATTTGATCATTTTCATCATACATGATAATATCAGCTCTAAAACTTCGATCGATTGAATTGGTGATTTCAAAAAAGAATTCGGCTTTGATTAAGTTATCGCGAAGAAATTCATCATTAAAAACATCCAGCTCTAAATCGTCGCCAACAGTTACAATGGCAGTTCCTGTGGGTTCTTCAAATTCAGACGCGGGAAAGTCAAAAAAGATCAAACTTGATTCTAACACAGGAGAAATCGAAATATCATCCACCTGATCAAAATCGACATCTTTCACACAAGATGTGACTATAAGCAACAACAGTACTGGAATGATTCGTTTTAGCATTGAAGATTCTATTTTGATTGAAAATACCTAGCATAGCGAAATGCTATTTTTTGTCAATTTCAGTGTAAGCGAAAAAATATACTTTTCCTTCTCTTATAACAACTACCCTATTGAAAAAACGACACTTTTAAAGTTTTATTTCAGTATTTTTTCAATTTCCGCTAAGTGATGTACAATTGGACAAAGTGAATGTGTGTGCTTTTTGTCAAAATCTACATGAATAACATGCATGTTTAAAGCATGCGCACCTTGGATGTCCGCTTCAAAACTATCGCCAATCATAACGGCGTTTTCAGGAGCCACATTTGCCAATTGCAACGCGTGATTGAATATTTTTGGATTTGGTTTTTTTACAGCAACACTTTCAGAATCGATGATGTGTTCAAAATAATCATAAATACCCGAAGCTTTTATTTTTCTACGTTGCACATCGCGAAAACCATTGGTAATAATGTGAAGTTTGTATTTTCCGTTTAAATTTTCGAGCAGTTCTTCTGTGTACTCAAAAAGATGATTGTAGCTTGATAAATACGCAATATATTCTTCTGACAAGTGATTGATTAATTCATCTGAAGCATCAAATTCTAACAGCTTGAAGGTTTTTGCCAACCGCTGATACCGAAGTTCGGTTTTGGAAATTTTATCTTCTCGAAAAAGTCGCCAGTATTCTAAATTGATCGGCACATAGACTTCTATAAAACGATCAAAATCGACAGCAACATTACTTTCTGCAAGTATTTTTTGGAAGGTTAATGCTGAATTTTTTTCAAAATCCCAAAGGGTATGATCTAAATCAAAGAAAATATCGGTGATGTTATGCATTGCTGTATTCTTTTAATAAATTGATGTACATTTCTTTCCATTCTACATTGCGTTCGGAAAGTACTACATTGTGAAATATTGGTATAAAAGTACCTTTTACTTCTTGTACTTGCGCTACCATTTTCATGATTTCATTGGTGAAAATTTCAGCTTCAAATTCGCCTCCATATTCCATACAAAAAGGATATACTTTTAAAGGTGTTTGAATTTCCATGCCGATGTCATAAAAGTAAAACGGACTGCAAGTTCCTGCGCGAAATCCGTTTGTATCACAATAGCCCATGGAATAATCTTCTGTGATTTCTAAATCGATTAAATTTCTATAAAATTGCGGCACATTCAACTTATTGTAATGCTGACGCGCGCGTTTTACAGGTTTGTTAATCGTTGTGTTGAGTCGCTTCTTCTCAACTTTTAATTTTTCAATATTTGTGAATGACTCATACGAAGCTAATAGCCCGACTTTACTGTAATCGGAAACATTTTTTATCAAGCGAATGAATTCATTTTTATAAATAGAAATGCTGTGATCATACGTTGAATAATCGCCCAATTGAAAGAAATAATAGGCTTTGGTTTGATATTTTTTGTGTAATGTGATAAACGCTTCAAAGTTGTCATACGGATCATCTTTCATGCTGAGCAATACCGCAAAACGTTCGATGAAACGTGAAAATCGAAACCGAACAATATCTGTGACAAATCCACCAAATGTTCTAATAATTCCGCGCTTTTTGTATGCATACGCCACTGGAATGTTGATCACAGGTTGGTATGAAAAGTTGCGTGCTTCTGGAACCACATTAGGAAATCTTTCTAGGAATATTTTTAAGAATTTCTGGCACCAGATATCTACAACTGGCGTAGAAAGAAAATTATTTTTAAAAGCTAAACTTTCGGCAGCGGTATAGCGTCCGTGTTCATCTTTCACATACGGTAAGTATTCTTCATATCTGCTTAAGAGATAAAAACTTGCTGCAAAAATATCATACGGAACCGTGCTTTTTTCCCCAGCGGGAAAGAAACAAGGCGTTTCATCCCATTGTTGAATGGAGATTTCAACTTCTCCAATTCCTTGTACAAATAGTAAGTCGTGACTACGTACAAAAAACTCGTCGCCAAGCGGTTGTTTTATGTATGACATTTTCACTTCATTATGCGCAATAAAGGTTTCTATCTTTGTGGTAAAATCGACAGGAATCCCCAATATTCGCGTGATTAAGTGTTTGAATGTATACCGTAATCTTGGTGTGATTTTTTGTGTGTATACTAACAGCATTTGGAACTCATTTAAACTTTTTTAATTTGCTAAAAAATTGCTGTTTTCATTTCTGTATTTGTCTTTTTATAATTCCGTAACGCTGCTATGCAATTCAAAAAAGTCTTCATCAGAATTGAAAACTTCTAATTTTCGCTTAAATCCTAAAAATTCAAACGAGTTCTTAAAGTAAGTTTTCATCAGCGAAACTAAAATACTCTTTTTCTGTGATAATTAAATGATCTAATACTTTTATATCTATATTTTCTGCACCTAAACTCAATTTCTTGGTAATCGCTTTGTCAGCCGCACTTGCTTTTAAGGTTCCGGAAGGGTGATTGTGCGCTAAGATAATCGCAACAGCACCAACTTCCAACGCCGTTTTTAGCACCAAGCGAATGTCTACCAATGTTCCAGTAATGCCACCTTTACTCAGCCGTATTTTTTTAAGTACTTTGTTAGAATTGTTGAGGTAAATAATCCAGAATTCTTCATGTGGCAATTCGCCAATAATAGGTTGCATAATGTCAAACACCATTTTGCTCGACGTAATTTTTTTAAGTTCTACTTTGGTTTCTATTTGTCTGCGTTTGCCCAATTCTAAGGCAGCAATAATGGTGATTGCTTTTACGAGTCCGACACCTTTAAATTTTCTCAGTTGATCTTCGGATAGCTTTGCGAGTTCGTTCAAATTTCCGTCAACAGACGCTAAAATTCGTTTTGATAATGAGACTGCACTTTCATCTTTGTTTCCTAATCGGATGAGAATTGCAAGTAATTCGGCATCACTCAATGCTGTTTTTCCTTTGCCTGCTAGTTTTTCACGCGGCCGATCGTCTTTTGACCAATATTTGATAGATTGTAAATGAATTTCTTTCATAAGTTTGTTTACTTTTTAATATGAGTTTGACACAGTTAGATTTAAAGAAAATACTTTAAAAAATCATTCGTTTTTATGTCGAACTCACATAAAGCTACTTATTTTTTACCAAGAAAGCCGTCACGAATTAACAAGCGTTAAAAAAAATGTATAAGCGTTATTTTTTTGTAATTATTTTCACATTTAGCGCGATTACTGTACCTTTATTTTTATAGGAATCATTTTTAGCAAATAGTTCTTATTCAATCAAAAAACTAAAAAAAACACACACCGATGAAATCACTTTTTGACGCTGAAACGCATACTGAAATTCTGAACCGAATAGAAAATTTAACTGAAACAGCAATACCAACTTGGGGAAAAATGTCTGTTGGACAAATGTGTACCCATTGTCAAATGCCATTAGAAATTGCACTCGAAAAACGAACTTTAAGTGGAAAAAAGCCCGGTTTCATGAAGCGTTTGGTGTTTAAATTGTACAAACCTTTAATGTATAACGATAAACCTTGGAGTCAAGGTTTGCCAACCGTACGCGATTTTGTAGTCACCGAAGAAAAAAATGTGGAAACTGAAAAAGCGAAGTTAGTCGAAATTATTTCCGCTTTTCATCAAGAGAAAGACAGACAAGAATGGCCTGCGCATCCAATGTTTGGAAAATTCACACAAGAGCAATGGGGGAAAATGCAATACAAACACTTGGATCATCATTTAACACAATTTGACGTCTAACATGAACTATTTGCAAAAACACCATCAAGAAACGAGTTCCCGTTAGTAACTTTGATTTCTGCGAAAGCCACACGAATTACAGATGATGACGCCGTTCGTGCTTCTATTGCACATATGGCTGCTGTTTTGGAAACTTCTGACAATCCGTATGTGTTAGATGTGGAAAATCCGAGAGTACAAACGTTGACCGATTATATTGTAGGTTTTGAATTGGAAATTACGTTTTGGGAAGGAAAGTTTAAGCTTTCGCAAGATAAATTACCGAAAGATCGAAAGCTGACCAAAGAAGCATTGATACAAAAAAGTCGCCAAAATCTGACGGCTTTTGTGAATGGCATTTTGGATAGATAACACTTAAATTCTATTCAATGCACTTAAAGTTAGCGATCATTTATGGCAAAAATAATCGCTAGTTTTATTGTTTATATAGTGTGAAAATTATTGAACATCATACGCTATTAAACGTCTCTCTACGGTATGTAGTGGATTGGATGAAAAAGAAGATGTATTGAATATGAGTCCAATTTCTTCCGAAAAATAATAGCGATCGAGTCCTGGATATGGATCTACAGATGGATCTTGTCTTGCATACACTTCCATCCATTGGCAATCAAAATCGCCCACAGTTGTTGAAACCATTTCGTTACTAGCTGCTAATGCTGTATACAAATAGAATGAACCACTGCCTCTTAACAAAAATTCTTGATTATCATTTCTTGAAAATTTAACCTTTCCAAATTCATTTACTAAATAGCCCAATGAATCTCTGTAATATTGAAAGTGTTCGCCATTTGGTGAGCAAAACGCTTGATTGGCTTCGTTTCCAGAAGTTCGGGTTCGAAATTTAAAAAAGGTGTTTCCGTCAATTTCTTCGGTGCCAACGATTTTGACAGAATCAATTACATTGATATTTTCAAATACATCAGAATTTGGTGCTGTTCTGCGATAATGATCATACACCCAAAAGTTCCCAACAGTTAACGCATGGAAATTTTGTTCGGGTTCTGGAATTGTATTATCGTCTGTGGAACAGGAAATACAGAATAGTACTAGACACGCTAGTAAAAGGTAACTTTTCATAATTAATCGGTTTTAATAGTTTTAAAAAAAGTAATTATGAAGTATAGTCGTCGGTTTTAATTGGTTCGGTCTGCAAGTAAAACGCTACTTTTTATTGTTTAGTGTATGTGTTGTTTAAATTCGGCAAAATCTAATCCGCCATAGTTTCCTGAACTCATTAATAATAAGGCGGTATTTTCTAATGATTGACTAAATAAATAGTCTTTGAATGCTGCTGGATCGGTATAAATAATTAAATCATCACGCTCAAAAGCTTCCGCAATTTGCGCTTCCGAAACTTCCTCCAATTGCTTGATTTGAACCGCATGCGGCGAATAGAAAACGACTGCTTTATCCGCTGCATCTAACGCGCCTTTGTATTCTTTTAAAAATTCGGCATTCAAACTGCTGTATGTGTGTAATTCTAAACATGCCAAAACCGTTCGGTCTGCGTATTGTTCTTTTACCGCGTTTGTGGTTGCTTGTACTTTACTCGGCGAATGTGCAAAGTCTTTGTACACTACTGTAGAATTGTGTTCGGCAATCTTTTCCAAACGTTTGCTTGCGCCTTTAAACGTCGAAATTGCTTCGTAGAAATCTTCTTCATCGACACCAATATGTTGGCAAATCCACTTTGCTCCTGCCAGATTGTTTAAGTTGTGTTTTCCAAATATTTCTATTGGCATCAAACCATCAGGCGTTTCTAGTAACGTTTCGCCATTTTCAATCTTGTAATTTGGTGTTTTATAGCTGAGTTTACGAATTGGATTTTGAGAAGCTTCCACTACGCGAACTACTTCTGCATCTTCTTCATTGTAATTAATGCTTCCTCCTTTTGTGATAGAATCTACAAAGATTTGAAATTGCTCCACATAGTTTTCGTACGTTGGAAATACATTGATGTGATCCCACGCAATTCCGCTTAGCAACGCAATGTTTGGTTTGTATAGGTGAAATTTTGGGCGACGATCAATTGGCGATGATAAATATTCGTCACCTTCTAATACTATAAAATCGTTTTCTTCCGTCAGATGCACCATCGTGTCAAAACCATCTAATTGCGCGCCCACCATATAATCAACCGCAATATCATGATAGTTCAATACATGTAAAATCATGGAAGTAATTGTCGTTTTTCCATGACTTCCGCCAATAACCACACGTGTTTTGTGTTTCGATTGCTCGTATAAGAATTCTGGATACGAATAGATGGTTACACCTAATTCTTGCGCTTTTAGCAACTCTGCATTGTCAGGTTTTGCGTGCATTCCTAAGATAATCGCGTCTAAATCCGTCGTGATTTTTTCTGGAAACCAGCCAAACGTTTCTGGCAACAAGCCTTTTGCGGCCAATCGTCCTTTTGAAGGTTCAAAAATAACGTCGTCACTTCCTGTAATTTGATATCCTTTGGCATGTAATGCTAAGGCTAAGTTGTGCATGGCACTTCCGCCAATTGCTATAAAATGTATTCGCATGAGTTGTAGAATTCTAAAGTGTAAAGATAAAAGTAGTTTTGGACTTTTGGGAATTTTCTTTTGGGAGAATTATTTTAGGGAATAATACTGGAAATAGTGGTAATTACGGGAAAACGCATTGTGTATGTGTAATCTTTGTTTTACATTTATAAAATAATAGGAACTTTGGAGAAAAATTCCTGTTATTCCCTATAATTAGTATGATATACGGAACTTACTATATCTGTTTTTCCTTTTTTATTACACTTAAAAGGAAATAATATCTATATATTTTGTTATATATATCCTTTTGAGAGTAAAACTATAGATGTCTTGTTCTTTGTACTAAAAAAAATAGCTTGTTTTTAATGAAAAACTAAGTTGTTACAAGGGTTTAGATATAATAGAAATATACGGAATTCCGTATATACATATGTTGTAACACATTAAAAAAAAAATGACAAACAGGTATTTAAGCTATTACCAATTAATCGGAATTATTGCTTCTATGACAATCATTTCGATTTGGGCTTTTAAAGAAGGCGGAATGATGCCTTTCTATATTCTGTTTGCAGGACTTCTATTCTTTCCATTTGCCATTGTTTCAGCTTTTTCACTATTGGACATTGACAAGTACAGAAAAACAATTCAAGGTGGAATTTGGACTGGAACAATTCTCCTTCTAGCTCCTTCCTACACCTTGCCGTTTTTCTTTGAATGGGGCGGACTTGCAATAGCTTTGATCTGTACTGCAATTGGATTTTACGTTTGGACTAAAAGAAATGAGATCAAATGGCAAATTTCAATATTCAATATAATCGGAACAGTTATACTAACAGTGACACTTATCTCGCTAACAGTAGCAAGTATAGGCTGAAAAAAATAAAAAACGTGCTACAACAAAGGCTAAGCAAACATGCTCGGTGAACGGTAAACATTCACATATTATCTTTCAAACCAAATTCATCTTGGCGATGAAATTCACAGTTTGAAAGCCGCACGTTTCTTAGCCAAACCGTTGCCAGTAATTTGAGAAACTCGTTAACTCAATGAAAACTAGCTTACACTCATTCTAACTTTCATAAATAAATCATCTGAATTATATTAGGCTTAAATTATAAAAAATGACTTTAAGAAAAATAACTCTTCTATTTTGTTTATGTCTGATTTTTGGATGTTCAAGGAAACTCGTTCCTGTTGATATCTATATTAACCTAGAAAAAAAGGATGACAAAACCAAATATGGAAATTTAAACATTGTTTTAAAAAATTCTGATAATAATAAGATTATTGGTAGTTTAAATACATCAAAAGATTTTAAAAAAGCAGAAATCGTAAAATTCAAGAAAGCTAAAATTTATTTGAATATAAACTACGGAAATAGAAATTGTGGATTTGAAAAAACAATTAATCAAAAAGGGAAATTAAAATATGAATTATACGATAATGGCAAAAAAAAATTCATCGACTTGTACTTTCTCAAAAACAAGTTCAAATATCAAGAACTTGTTCATTTGCATCTAAATGACCAAATCAATTTCCAACAAGGAATTCATTTAAAAGACTGGATTTCTAATAAAAATACAAATGTTATTTTCTCTTCTGGAGAATTATTTGATTTGAGCAATATAAATCAAAACTCAAAAGAATTAACATTTAGAGACTTTTCAATTGCAATAGATAAAGACGAATTAAGAACTCTATGGTTTATCGACAAAAAAGAAAGTGGATTTCTAGAGAAAAGAAAACAATACGCAAAAACTTTGATTAATGAACAAAATGGAACAACTACTATAAATTTTGAGAATTTAAGATTCTATATTGAAAATTCAGGAAACTTTAAATTACGAAAGTTGTTTCAAATCAGAACTGAAGGAAAAGAAATTATTGAATTTGAATAAAAACTACTGGCAACACAGTATAAAATTAATTGCTAGTTCTAGCCTATTTACGAAAGTCCTCGCGGACTTTCTATCTGTGATTTATTTGCTAACTTTAGCGCTTAAATCACGCAACTAACCATACACAAACACGTTAACAATAATTATGAAAAAAATATTTTTCTCTTCTATTCTAATCCTTTTTCTTGCCTGTGATAATATAGAGAATTATAAAAAATATTATGATAACGGACAATTATCGGTAACGGGAAAATTTAAAAATGGTAAAAGAATTGGAGAATGGAAAGCTTTTTATGAAAATGGACAATTAAAAGAAGTTTTATATCACGACGAAAATGAAAAAGTGTTTGGAGAAAAGAAAACTTACTATGAAAATGGGCAATTAAAATTTAGAGCGAATTATGAAAATAATTTTCTAATTGGAAATGGTGAATATTATTATGATAATGGTCAGTTATCAGAAATAGGAACTTACGAAGACGGTAAGCCTACTGGAATCTGGAAATTTTATTTTGAAAATGGAAGTCTTAAAAAAAGTGGTGAAGTGATAAATGGAAAGAATTATGATGGTTTATGGAAATATTATCACGAAAACGGACAATTAAAAGATAGTGGTGTTTATATAAATGCAAACCCCGATGGAGAATGGAAATCATATCATAAAAACGGTCAAATATATCAAATCAAATACTGGACAACTGGCAAATTGATGAACGTAACGTCTTGTTTTGATGGAAAAGGAAACGATCTAGATATCGGCACGTTAAAAAATGGTAATGGGATACTAAAAGAGTATGATATTAATGGGAACCTAATAAAAGAAATCTCATATGTTAATGGCAAAGAACTGGAGTAACTATTGTTAACATCATATATAAAATCAGAGCAAAGTTTAGTGTCAATCGAAAGATCATTTCCTTTTTGCGATGGCGCTAGATTTTTATAAATTGAATAAGAAATAAAAATGCGCAGATAAATCGATTGGTCCTGGCTTGTTTGCCTTGCTCCGATTCATATATTTGGCGTTGTGTGTCATTAAAAGAAAATGAGATTAATACCAGTAATAGAAATCGGATATGCAAATCAGGGGATCGAAACTCCTGAACATGGACCATATTGGGAATACCCCAATGAATGGGATGATTTCAATAACAAGTCATACAAAAAAGCAGGATTTAAGGATTCTTTTATACCAATTGACCCTGGAGCTTCTCTTTATGAAATTGATTTAATTAGTGACGATAACTTAAAAAAAATTGTAGTTGATCATACTCAAGAGCTACGAAATGGTGATTATGACCGTGACCAAGCAAGTCCATTGTTTGGTGGATATGTTCTCGAAATCAATGGAGAAAGACTTTTCTATCCACAATGTTGCGGAGATTTAGGAGACATCCAATTTTGGAGAAACATATCGAATACCAAAGAATCTTATTACGAAGGACATCCTGCTCCGATTGTAAAGTTTAAGAATGAGGAGATTGTATTTGACTTGAATGTTCAGGAGTTTGATGAAGAATTTACCCCAATTCCTAAAAGAAGAGTTTTTCAATTAAGAAAAGAGGAATTGAAAAAGGCTATTAAAGAGGCGGAATCGACTTTGGAAAAATTTGCAAACCGATTTCAAGTGATTAATGAATCTGAAGACTTGAGATTGGAAAGAATTGAAGATTTGCTGGTTTGGGAAAACATTAATTATTAATAAAAACGACACACAACAATGGCTAAAAAAATCATAGCTGCCCTGCGGGACAGCAACGCTTTTTAGCCAAACCGTTGTGCGTCATTAAAGCAATGAAACTAAAAATAGACTTTCAAAAAATAAAAGAACTTAGAGAAAGATTATCAATCCCTTTGGATTTAGCCAAAGAATTGATAATTGAGAATGATGGTGATTTATTGACTTGCGAACAAGAGTTCCATAGAAACAACATCAATACTATATGTAGACTTACTGAATGTGACGAAATAACAGCTGATAAATATTATAGAATTTGTGAATTTGACATAGAGAAATCTATCAAAAAAATACACGAGCAGTTGTCCTATCTGACAATTAACTCAAATGAGTCCATTCATAAAATAGGATTTATATTATGGGCAGAAAATGAAAGCCTTGACAAATATTTAACTTCAAGAGATAAAAGCCTCTTTATTCAAACTAAAGATTTTGAATATGTTATTGAAGCTTTTGAATCAGTATTCCCAATGAAAGATTTAGATGACGGTTCAATACAATCTTCTTTTAGCTATACAAGTAATAATTTTTTTGACAATAAAACGAGTAGAATTATTGTTGAAAGAATGTCTAAAATCAAAACAAAAGACCCAAATGTAGAATTGTTTATTAGAGATTTAATTAAATGGTTCAATATTCAATTAAGGTATGCTGATGACATTATTGTCTATGGAAATTTATAAAAAACGAACGCACAACACGGTGTATAAAACCGTTGTAGCACATTAAACCAAAATAACGTGAAAAGAATGAATACCTATATAATCTTCGGATTTTTAGCATTAATCGGAATATTTGCTTTGATTAGCTGGAATTCAAAACGGAATTCAAACACACTTGGAATTGCCGAAAACAAGACTGAATTACGGAATCGTGAAATCCGACAAGAAAAACGAGATTTAAAACTTACTGTCTCTTATGACTATGAAGGAAACACAAAAACCATATCTGAAAAAGCGACAGCGGAAATAATAAAAAGCACGATGGAATCAATTAACTGGAATGAATTTCACATTGTGCAACTGGAAGACGAAAGTGATAATTCTTTTAAAGGTTTACACGTGAGTGGAAGTTTATTGGAAGATGGATTGGCTTCTGGATTTGTGACAGACGACGACCATATTCTAATGGTAAAGCCGATAGCAACAGTTGACCAAATGACTGAAATACTACTTGACTTTTTGAAAGGAGAAGATATTTGGCGGAATAAATATGAATATAAATAACGTGCTACAACAATGTATAACCGCAATTACGGCGGATTCGACTATGTCCGAATCCACTCGGAATTGCTAAAGTCTGTGCCAAACCGAAAATTAGCGTCAATTTACACGCTACGTTCCATATACAAAACCGTTGCACACAACACAAAAGAAAAAATATAATAGCAGCTATGTTTAACAAGTTTATCTTCTTTAGATTATTCTTGATCGTTTTCACAAATCAAGGCAATTCTCAATCTCTAGAGAACCTAAAAGAGATCAATAAAATCTGGGCGAAATTTTATCTAGCTTTTGATTCATTGGATTATAAAATAATGGCAGAGATTCATTCAAAAGAATTAATTCGTATTTCAGGTGGTAAAAAAATCACAGATTATGAAAATTATATAAACAACTATAAAACAAGGTTTGAAAAACCCAAAAACGATACTTGCTGAAGAAAATAAACATGACAATGAATTGCGAAAACCTCCTTTAGTTTTATTTAATCACAATAAACCAATCGTAATTTCTTACTTTTAAAAGATGAATATAATAGCCGTAATATTAATAATCTTAAAAACATATTCAAATGAACAACAGCACTATTAAAGCATTTTTTAACGAAATTATACTAGATAAATTCATGGTCAACTTCGTTCCTGGATTGATTTTATTCTTTGTACTCACTACATTTATACGTATTCCAATGGGCGAAGGACTTACCATATTTCTGATTGTCACTTCAATTTCGTGGGTTTTGGGAATACTACTAGAAATGACCTTTTTTAGAAAAACGTATTTGACTCGAAGAGAAAATACAGCATTCACTACAAGTCAAAGTCTAAATTTATTATTTGGCAAAATTGGAATCAGTATTATAATTGCTTGCGTATTGTGGATTGATATAGAAGCCGTTATTGAATATAGAGGAAATACAGCAGAAGCTATTTTTCTTATCATCAGATTTTTAGTTTTTACTTTGGCTGGACTTTTCTTGTACTTATATTACTTGAAAAGTAGAATAAAAGAATAAATACTTGTTAATGGAAGAATTGACACCAACAGCACAGACTGAAGAAGTTAATGTTTGTAATACATGCGCAAGTGAATTTTTCGTGCATACATCTAAAATGAAAAATATATGTCCAGAATGTGCGCATCTGATATATAATCACAAAAGATGTTTTCACAAGTTTGAAAACGAAAGATGCAGTAAATGTTATTGGAATGGTAAAACTTCGGCGTATGCTTTAAAATTAAAACAGAAAGCTTTAAAGAAACAAAAAAACGCAAGAATAAATGTGCTAATAGGCATCATTTTTACAGCAATTTCGCTAATACAATCTCTTTCAGGTTTACTCTTTGGTGGCATTTCATATTGGGGACTTTTTGGATTACTCATCTTCATCCCTTTTTTAATGCGATCTATTCAATATAAAAAGCAATTAGACAAGGAATATAACATTCTTTAGAATCCAATAAAATTAAACTACATTGTTTTCTCATAAAAAACAAGCATATTTAGCACGGCAATAATCCCTAATACACATAATCAACATTAGAAATACAAAACACGATAACAAGCTTGGAAAGTCACTATCTTAGGAGAATGTCGTAAGAATGACGCATCAAATACATTGCGGAAATTTGAATACAGTGTACAAAACCTATAATCTTGTCCCGAATTAGAATAAGAAATGAAACAACCCGACTTAGGTAAAAAAATTTCAGAATTAAGGCTCGCAAAAGGGCTAACCCAAAGTGAACTTGCCGAAAAGTGCAATTTGAGCCTGCGGACGATTCAACGAATAGAATCAGCGGAAGTAACACCAAGAAGTTATTCTGTTAAATTGATTTTTAAAAATTTGGACTATGAAGGATATACTTCGCTTGATAAAGATTCAGAGGAAGATGAAAATGTAACTGATAGATCTAACTTAAAAACAAACATCACAAAGAAGGCATTGATTATAGCACTCGTAACTTGTATAATTGCCTTAGGTTATTTGGCATTCGATTCAAAAAGCGAAGTGCAATCTGCTGCACAAGTAAAGACAATTATTAAAGAGTCGCAAGCCAACATAAAAAAGTGGATGAATACAAATCAAGTAGACTCTGTATTAACGCTATACAAAGAAGATGCTTGTGTTTTACAATCGATCTGTGGCAAAATTGAAATTCGTAAAATGTTGCAATCTGCGATCAATAAGAACTATAAATTATTAGAATACAACATTGTGTCTGTAAGTGTTGCTGATTCAATTGCTGTCGAAAAATATGAGAACATCCATGAATTCAAAGGTAAAACTCGAAAGCAAGTTGGAATCACAGAATGGCGTCTTACAAAAGGCAAATGGTTCATCGTGAATGATGTATTTCGCGAATATTAAAGCTTCTGTTTATCCTAAAAAAGTTAATCCTTACTAATGAAAATAAAATACTTGCTCGTATTACTTTTAGTCAATTCTATAAGTTGTAAATCACAAGAAAATCGAAATTCAGAAACGATAAAAAGTGATTACATACAAGAAATGACACCAATAAACACAGTCATTAAAAAATATCTAAACACGAATTATGTTGCGCTCAATTCTTTAAATGTGACTGAATTTACTAAAAAAACAGATTCTTTAAAAAGAATGTATACCACACTATTAAATCGATACAAAGGCAAGCTTGATGAAGGTATATTTAAAGATGAATTTCTAACAGTAAATTCTATTTTTCATCAAAAAACTCTTGAGTATCCTGAACAGCACAAAAAGTTTACAGGAGAAATCGTAGTCTTATCAAAAAAGAATCAAGCAAAAATAAACAGGTTTCTCCAAAAATCTAATGATGCAAATTTACTTTCAAATAAGAGTTTTAGACGTTTTATTGAATCTTATATTCGTATTGAATCAAGAAAAGAAATTGAAACACTTGATCATGAAAAATTCGCAACTCAACAATTAACTGGTGATTTGATTACCATTGATGCACTCTTCAAAAATAAAAAAGTAATCGATTTTTGGACACAAGAATATCTATACAATCACATATATACGATGGGAATTAGAAATATAACCCATTTGTACGAACGATTTATTGCCTCTTGTGAAACACCTGAATACACAACCAAGGTTCGTGACATCTACAATTCACATAAAAAAGGAAGAGCATCTCACAACATTGAAATCTATAAAAAAGTAAAAACTTTTGAATTGGAAATGCATCTTTTTTTACCTGATACAATTGTCTTCAAAGGTGATAGACCTACAATTGTTCAATTTCATGGAGGAAGTTGGTCTGGAGGAAAACCTGATTGGTTTTTTGAAACTGCCGCAGCTTATGCAAAACAAGGTTGGGTAATTGCTGTTGTGGAATACAGAATAAAAGCAAAACAAGGCAACTCTCCTTTTCAAGCTGTAAAAGATGCGAAATCTGCCATTCGATGGTTGCGAAAAAATGCTGAACGATTAAAAATAGATTCAAACAAAATTGTAGCGACAGGTAATTCCGCAGGAGGACATTTGGCCATTGCAACAAGCTTGGTTGAAAATTGGAATGAAAAAACGGATGATCGTACGATAAGTGCTGTGCCAACTATTGTAATTGTAAACTCAGCTGTTTATGATTTAACAGTCGCTAACACAAAATGGATTGTAGAAGGCTTAGAGAACAAAGACCTTGTAAAAGAAATATCTCCAAATAGTTTGATCTCGAAAAGCACAACGAAAATGCTCTTAATTCACGGAGAAAACGATCGAAGGTGTACGTATAGTTCTGCTGAAAAATTTTATACTGAAATGAAATCGTTAGGCAATGACATTGAACTACATACCATAAAAGATGCGACTCATTTTATTTGGTATGGAAGACATTCCCAAGAAGTCTCGAAAATCACAAGCGAATATCTTGAAAAACTAAATTTCTAAGAAAACTATGCGCTACGCTATGTAAATTCAACTTAACTTCTCCCTTATTCGATTTGAAATTCCTAAATTAGTTGCAAGCAATATTAAATGCTCGTAATGATCTTAAAAATAGACGATACTATTGAATTGAAAAGCCTAGCACAATCAGACGCGCTTGCTATTTTCAATACGATTGATAGTCAACGAATATACTTAGGAAAATGGTTGCCATTTGTAGCATTGACCAAAGAACTCGCGGACACCGAAAACTTTATCAATTCGGTTTTAAATACCCCAAAAGAGAAACTTGAATTCGTATTCACCATTAGAAAACACGATGAATTTGTGGGTCTGATTGGGCTTAAAAATACGGACACGCTCAATAAGAAAACTGAAATTGGGTATTGGCTTTCTGAAAAATCTCAAGGACAAGGCATCATCACAAAATCTGTAGCAAAATTGTGCGATTTCATATTCAACGAACTTCATCTAAACAGAATCGAAATAAAATGTGCTATTGGCAATGAACCAAGTATCGGAATTCCGAAACGACTCGGCTGTACTTTTGAAGGTATAGAACGACAAGGCGAATGGATTAAAGATGATTTATATCACGACTTAGAAGTATACAGCAAACTGAAATCGGATGTTTTTGCTAAATAATATAATTACAAAGAAAATGAACGAAGAGTTTCAAATAAGAGAAAATGGGTTTAATGAAATCAAAAAAGGCATCATCATTAAAACCATTCCACTTGCAATTTTATCAGCAATAGTAGGAGTAGCAATTAGTGAATTCAATTCGAATAAAGAATCAAGTGATACATACATATATGCACTTCTGTTTTTAATTACGCTAATTATTGGAGCAATAACTTTCGGGGTATTTAAAGGTATAAAAAGACAGCGAATCTTATTTGAAAGTTACAAGCTTACCATAACCTCATCTGAAATTATTAGAGAACGACATGCTACACAAACCGTTTCGATTCCTCTTCATGAAATAAAATCTATTGTTAAAAGTTCCAAAGGAATATTTATGATTGTTGGAAGTTCTACTGAAGACGTTATAGACGTTCCATTACAAATAAATAATCCCGAAAGACTTGAACAAATATTAACTCAAATCCAACCTATCAGCGATGCTGACGAAAGATCATTCATTATAAAATATAAATACATACTGCTTGGGCTTTTAATGTTAGGCTTAATGGCTTCTGTCTATTTAGCAACAAATAAAGTAGTTGTAGGAATAGCAGGTACAGCACTAACATTATTTCTAGTATATGCTTTTTTAAAAGTTCTCAAAAGTAAACATATAGATAAAAAAACCAAGAAAGGAATGTGGTGGATATTGCTAGTACTGTTTTCAATACTTGGAACTATGTATATGAAACTAACTGGAAAAATGTAGAACATTTTACACATGAAAACAAAAAAAATCACAACAACCATAACACTTCTAATTTGTTTTCTGAGTTGTTATGTAAGCGCACAAACGACAATCGTTAAAAATGATTCCATCTGGAATCTACACGTCGATGGAAAACCGTTTGACGTAAAAGGCGTTACGTTTGGGCACACAGATGATGTGGAAAACTATGATGTCTATTTTAAAGATTTACAATCACTTGGCGTGAATACCATTCGGTTGTGGGCAACAGGAAAAAACACTGCAAAACTCTTAGATACTGCTGAAAAATACAACATCAAAATAATGATGGGCATTTGGATGCGACACGGACGACCAGGCATGGAAGATGATGACAGTTTCAACTATCTGAAAGATACCGAAGGTATGGAAGTTATGTACAAGAATGCCATGGAAGTCGTTTCAACATACAAAGAGCATCCTGCGGTGTTGACTTGGGGAATTGGGAATGAAGTCTACCTCAACATGGCGACGGATGCCGAAAAAGAAGCGTATTCCAAACTCCTTGAACGGATTTGTAGTGACATCAAAAAGATAGACGCAACGCATCCGATTACTTCCGTAGAAGCGTGGACGTTTGGACTCGATTGGTGGCAGAAATATGTGCCTTCCATTGATATCTATGGTTTAAATAGTTATGGCGCTGGCGCGAACTATCTTGCTGCCGAATTGAAAAAAAGGAATATTGATAAACCGTATATCATTACCGAATATGGCGTTACGGGCGAATGGGACATTGAAGCTAAAAAAAACGATGTCAAAATAGAACCTTCTGATCAAGAAAAATACAATGCCATTGCAAAAGGCTATCACGATTGGATCAAAAGCAAACCGAATTGTTTAGGTGTATATATCTTTCATTATTCAAATGGAAACGATTTTATGGCGCCTTGGCTATTTACACATTATAGAAGTTTGTATCGTCCGCAATATTGGGCAATCAGAGAAGCGTATACAGGGAAAAAACCAACAAATTACATTCCCGAAATTAAAACGTTTCAACTATCAGAAGAAACGCTAAAAAGTGATACTTGGATTCCTGTAATTTTAGAAGTATCTGATAAAGAAAATGAAGACTTAGACATTCGTTTCTATTACAACCAACGCGCCGGAAGTCGCAAACGTAGAGATCAAATTAATGAATTGAAGTTTAAAGGTAATGTAACTGATGGTTTTCAAATTCAAATTCCAAAAGAACACGGTGCGGTCAAAATCTATGTAAATGTACAAGACACGTTTAACAATGTCGGAATTGCTTCCACAGGAATTACGGTGGAAGATGAAACGGCTAAAAATAAAAAATACCTAGTTTCCAAAACGAAGCTTCCTTTTTATGTGTACAAAGATGGAAATGACTTGCCTTATGCACCAACTGGCTATATGGGAAATTACCAAGCGTTATCCGTTGATGCAAGCAATACAAAAGAAGTATATACGGGAACACATGCTATCAAAATACATTACAAAGAAAGAAGCGGCTGGTACGGAATTGCATTTGTAGATCCAAAAAATGATTGGGGCGACAATTTAGGCGGTTACGAAATAGAAGGTGCTAAAAAGTTTTCCTTTTGGGCAAAAGCCGATAGAAATGGCGTGACAGCAAAAATAGGTTTCGGGTTGATCGACAAAGACAAACCTTTCCCCGATACGGCAAAAGAATCCAAAGAAATCAAACTCACGGATCAATGGAAAAAATACAGCATCAATGTGAAGCGTTCAGACTTAAGCTGTATTCGTTCTGGTTTGGTTGTTTTCGCTACGAGTTTTGGCTTTCAACAAACCATCTACATCGATGAGGTTATTTTTGAATAGCGACTTCTTTCCATCATCAAACGGAAGCATCATGTAAATACACCTAAACAAGTAAAATACGTCGGAAAGCCTGTCGCACGTCTGCGAGACGCTTTCAAATACGTTGGAAAGCTGTTGCATGACTGCAGGAACGTTTCAAACACGTTGGAAAGCTTGTTGCACGACTGCAGGAACGTTTCAAACATGTTGGAAAGCTGTTGCACGACTGCAGGAACGTTTCAAACATGTTGGAAAGCTGTTGCACGACTGCAGGAACGTTTCAAACACGTTGGAAAGCTTGTCGCAAGTCTGCAGGGACGTTTCAAACGCGTTGGGAAGCTTGTTGCATTGCTGCGGGAAGCTTTCAAACGGCTTTTTATTGCGAATTATTCAATGAAATACTTAAAAATGATGGTTTTATTATGAATTCTTTAAAATAACCTTTTGCGTCACTACGAGGAACGATAGTGACACGTTAGCGGTAGTCTGTTTAATAAAAAACGATCACAAGATTGCTTCACTAGCGTTCGTAAAGACGTTCCTTTTACCTTTAGTTTCTAATGAAGTTATCAATAATTACAGAAAACCACAATGTAAAGGTCAAATTTTGTTTTATTCTAGAAGAAACAATAGAAACTTTTATAGCTGTTTTCACATTTTACCTTATAAAGTTAACGTATTTTTGCACGCTACGATTCATACACAAACCGTTGTGAATCGCTTTAAAGATTAGACTTTCTACATGCAAAATTTAAAAACTCATTACCATCCTGAAGTAAAAACTTTGGAAAATAAATCTATTTTCACAAGACTTGCCACTAGAAGTATCGCAATTCAAGGCACTAGCATTTTACTCCTTTATACGGAACGATATGAAGATTATAGTCTTCCCGGCGGAGGTTTAGATTTGGGCGAAGATAAAATAGAAGGCATGATACGAGAGCTAAGTGAAGAAACCGGAGCCACAGCTATTAGAAACATTCAACCTTTTGGTGCTTATGAAGAGTACAGACCATGGCACAAACCCGATTATGACGTGCAACACATGATTTCTTATTGCTATACCTGCGATATTAACACAGAGTTGGGCAGCTCAAATTTGGAATCTTACGAAAAAAAGAATGGTATGAAAGCCCTCTGGATGGATATTCATGAAGCCATCAAACATAATGAAAAGACCATGGCTACAAGTGCTAAAAAAGGCATGTCTATTGAACGAGAAACTTTTTTATTAAAGCTTATAGTGACGAATATGAACTGTTAATTTGCTTTTCTTTTTTGAAAAACACTTCCGTGAGATTTCTTCATTCGCAGTAAGCACGAGGTTTTTAAACGTTCTTTTTATCTTTAGTTTTTGATTGAAAGGCTATTGAAAGTATAAGTAATTACTGAAAGCCATATTGCATATGTGCGCTGTTTGTTTTACTTTTAAGAAAAATAAGTACGGAAATGGCAAAGAATAAAACAACCGAAACAGAAGTAGACGTGATTGATTTTATTAAATCCTATGTCGACAATGACCAAAAGAAAACTGACAGCTATCAATTAATAGAATTATTGAGTGAATGGTCAGGGTTTGAACCAAGAATGTGGGGACCAACAATTATTGGCTTTGGAAGCTATCACTATAAATATGCCAGCGGTCATGAAGGTGACGCGCCTTTGTTGGGTTTCTCACCTCGAAAAGCACAGTTTTCGCTCTACGTATATTCGCAAACTGAAAAAAGTAAACGTTTATTAGACGATTTTGGTAAATTCAAAATGGGAAAAGCGTGCATTTATGTTAAGAAGCTTTCAGACATCAACATTGCGGTCTTAAAAGAACTATGTTCCGAAACAATAGCCTATCTCAATGAACACCATGAGTGTGCGTGTAGAAGTTAACAACGACTCAATAACAACATATATAATTTATTACTCATTCTCATCTACTCAGAAAACCCTACGGATTCCTCTCTGGTTCGTTTTCTTTCATTAACTTTAGAACTAGCCAACGCAACTAAAGAAAAACGTTGTAGTAAATCATTCATAAAAACTAACTGTTACAAAAATTGAAATTATTCGTCATTACTATATGCGGATCATTACCATATTTCTCTTAATAAAGATATTTATTACAAAGGAATACGTTGTGTGCAATTAAAAGATATTCATATGAATCAGACAATAATTAGATTATCATTTCTACTTTTATTACTTACTCCAATAGGTATAATTCAAGCTCAAGTTCAAAAAGGAGAACTCGTTAAAGGCAAATTAACTTCATCAGAAATTACGCTTCCTGAAAAACATCATTACACTATAAATTTAGAGAAAGATCAATTTGTGTTTTTTAAGTTAATGCAACAAGGCATTGATCTAAAAGTCACAACGTATAATACGCTCGGTAAGAAATTAGAAAATTTTGACAGCCCTAATTACAGAAATGGCTATGAATTATTCACTTTAGCTTCAGACAAAAAAGGCAAGTATATTATTGAAATTGAATCTATTGACAAAGAAGGACATACTGGCACATACGAATTGCTCATGCAAAGTGTAAAACCAAAAGCAGTCACGCAAAACGAACAAGTCGACGAGCTTTTTACAGTTTGGGATACTAATAACACTCCCGGAGCCGCGGTTGTAATAGTTAAAGATGGAGCTATTATATATAAAAAAGGCTACGGCATGGCGAATTTGGAATATGACATTCCAATAAGTCCCTCTTCAATATTTCACATAGCTTCTGTTTCAAAACAGTTTACAGTTTTCTCAATTCTTCTATTGGAAAAACAAGGCAAATTAAGTTTAGATGATGATATCCGAAAATACATCCCAGAAGTACCCGATTTTGGAAAGACAATTACGTTGAGGCATTTAGCTTCTCATACAAGTGGATTAAGAGATCAATGGAACTTATTGTCAATGGCGGGCTGGCGAATGGACGACGTTATTACCAAAGAGCATATTTTAAAACTTGTTAGTAAGCAAAAGGAATTGAATTTTAATCCTGGAGACGAATACGCATATTGCAATACTGGATTTACACTTTTGGCTGAGGTAGTTTCTAGAATATCTGATATGTCTTTTGCCGAGTTTACGAAGACGAACATTTTTGAACCACTAAATATGAACAACACGTTGTTTTATGACGATCATGAGAAAATTGTAAAGAACAGAGCCTATTCTTATCATTCCGCTTCTGGCGGATATAAAAAAAGTGTGTTGAATTTTGCAAATGTAGGAGCCACGAGTCTTTTTACTACCGTCGAAGATTTAAGCTTGTGGTCAATGAATTTTTCGAACATGACAGTTGGAGATTCATCGATCATTAATACAATGAATACGCTTGCAGTTCTAAATAACGGAAAAACTTTTGGAGGAGCACTTGGTCAGTTTATTGGCAAATACAAAGGATTGAACGAAATTCAACATGGAGGAGCAGACGCAGGGTATCGTTCATATTTAACGCGTTTTCCTGACCAAAATTTTGCGGTAATTGTATTTAGTAATTCAGCCGAATTCAACTCAGGCAGAATGGCACATAAAGTGGTAGACATCTATCTGAAAGATAAAATCAAAACTGAAGAGAAACAAGAAGAAGTTAAAGAGGAAAGCACATCAGAAGTCATTGCTCTTGATCAAAACATAGCGGCGACCTATGTTGGTGATTTTGAATTGCAACCAGGGTTTATTATTACAATTAGCGCAAATGATGGTCAATTATCGGCACTAGCAACTGGACAATCACAGGTTTCATTGACGCCAATATCAACTACAGAATATATGGTTGAAGGAGTGAATGCAAAAATTGAGTTTATTCCAAATTCAGGAAAAAATATTGAACGTATCAAACTTCACCAAGGTGGTCAAATAATGGAAGCGCCGCGTGTTGAAGCATTCGATAAGACTTCTGTGAATCTATCGGATTATTCTGGCGAATACTATAGCGAAGAATTATCTACAACCTATTATTTTACGATTGTTGATGGTAGCCTAGTCGCGAAACACAGTAGATTAAGTGACGTAAATTTGAACCTTGCAAAAGAAGATATGTTTACGGGCAATTTTGGGCAAATCCAATTTATTAGAGATGCTAATGGTATGATTACAGGGTATAAAGTATCTAATGGCCGCGTTCGAAATCTACATTTTGAAAAAGTAAATTAATCAACTCATACAGCATATTAAAGCGCGTCTTATACCAATCGTTGCAAGTAATTCTCAGAGCTGTAACATATTAATGTGTATATCGTCTTTTAAATATCAATCTCTTTTAAAAAATTATATGACAATTTTAGTAGTAGGTGCAAGTGGCGCAACAGGAAGACAATTAATTGAGCAACTTTTAATTCAAGGACACAATGTTAAAGCAGTTGTAAGATCTCCTGAAAAATTACCAGAATCATGGAAAAACAATGAGCGTATAGAAATTATTTCTGCAAGTATTTTAGATTTGAGTGATGCAAAAATGAGAGAACTGACTCTTGGTTGTCATTCAGTCGCATCGTGTCTAGGACATAACATGACTTGGAAAGGAATCTATGGACATCCAAGAAAACTGGTAACAGATGCTGCTCGTAGACTCTGTAATGCTATACAAGCTAACAAACCCGAAACACCTATTAAATATGTTTTAATGAACACTACTGGGAATCGAAATCGTGATTTAGACGAACCTATTTCGTTTGCCCAAAAATGTGTTATTGGACTTCTAAGACTCCTTTTGCCTCCTCACGTAGATAATGAAAAAGCAGCAGATTACTTGCGAACCAAAATTGGACAGCACAACCAATTCATTGAGTGGGCTGCTATACGACCAGACGGTTTAATTGATAATGATGAAGTAAGTGATTACGAAATACATCCTTCTCCAACGAGAAGCGCCATTTTTAATGCTGGCAAAACCAGTCGTATAAATGTTGGTCATTTTATGGCAAGCCTCATTAGTGATGATCATTTATGGGAAAAATGGAAAGGGCAAATGCCTGTAATCTATAACAAGTCATCTCCAAAATAAAAAGTTTAGGTACTTGAAAATAGTAGCTGAATGATGAATCTAACGGCTTACAACACTACAAGTCAATATACAAAGCCCTTTTTAGGGCTTTTTGCTTTTTAAGTGAATCATCTTTGTAAAAGAATATTGATGTGAGATTGCTTCGCTACTGCTCGCAAAAACATTCCTTTTATCTTTCGATTCTAGTTGAAATACTATGGAATTGTAAGTGATTACGGAAAACCACATTGCGTATGTGTAATCTTTGTTTTACTTTTAGAGGAAACAACTAGGAACTTTAGAGAAGAGTTTCGTATATACGTACGTTGGCAGTCATTGTAACTTAACGCTTCAAACAAAATTTTAATAAAATATTCTGAAAACGGAACATCTAGATAACTCAATATGCGTACAGCGAAAAAGTATGCCTAAGAAATCAGAAATCGCAAAACATTGGAGAGAAAAAATATTTGAAATAGGTCTCTTTATGGATTGGGGAGAACCTGCTTGCTGGTCTTGTGGAGCTTATGACTCTGAAAACGACATAACTGATCCTAACACTCCTTTCAATGAAATCTTTTTAGCTTGGGATAAACAAAAATATCTTGAGAGATGCCATATTATTCCAAGAGGTTTAGGTGGATGTAATTGTCCAGGAAACATTGTTTTGCTCTGTAAGAAATGTCATAGAGAAAATCCAGACACTGATAACCCATCTTTGTTTCTAAAATGGATGACAAAAAGAAAAAATTTTGGAACAAGAAGATACGAAGAACTAAAAACTGCTTTTACTGAATTTGATTTAGAGTTAAATACGCTGAACTTTTTCGTTTATGCTTACAGTGAGATATTTTTTAATTTTGTAGAGAAAAAGGCTATTGCAGTTCGTGGAAAATACACTGATTCAACAAGAGTTTCTTGTCTTTTGGAATGGCTTGAGCAATATAATACGCAAGAGCTGATTAAACAGCTCCCAAATGAAATGCAAGGTTATGTCAAAAAAAGAATATTAGAATAACTAAAGACAACAACGTGAATAATTAATTGCTCGTTCTGTGTGTGTACTCGAAAAACAATCAAGCATTAAATGAAACTTGGAATATTTAATTTTGGAAATAAAAATAGAAGGAAGAATATTATAGAATATCTGCCAGATGTTGGATTTATTATAAATTCAAAAAAAGTAAAATGGAGAAGTGACCGTCTTCAGATAAGAAAGGAATTGAATTTAGAATTTCAAGAAGATGACAAAATTATCGATTTAGCAAGTTTTTTTGATGGAGATACGAGCAAAAACATTCATCAAAAAAGAGACATCTACAAAAAGGTAAATTCTGATACTGGTCTGATCTTCCTTAATTATGATTCAAATAATAAATTAAGAGATTTAGAGGTGCATGAAGGATTTGAAATTAAAATTGGGAATATCCAACTTGATTTTAAAACGGATATATCGGAATTCACTAGACAATTCAATAAACTAGGAACTCAAATTGTTGAATTAGAAAAAGGGAATTTTCTATTACCAAAATTAAAAATGACAATTGCGGACAATGAATCAATGGGAGGAGACGGGAAAAAACTATCATACTTCTATTGTTCATCAGATATTACACATCTTTTAGAATAAAAGTCAGTTGCGAACAACATATATAATGCCTAAAGTGACAAAAAAGGAATGTTTATTGAACGAGAAACTTTTTTATTAAAGCTTATCCCTGAACGCATACGTTAAAAATATTCTATTGTTTTGCTTCACACAAATTTTCTTTACCTTTCCCAAAGCATCCTTTTGCATACACTATGAAGAAACTTTTGCTACTCTTATGTATTATTTTCAACATGTCACTTCAAGCACAAAACTTGAACGACATCTTTGCGAATTGCCTGATTTCAGATACGGAAAATAATATAGCGCGCAAAAACCCAATTCGAATTATTGCCATCGACGAAGCAAATAATCGCATTAAAACAAACTATACAGCGATCGAAAATTTAGTAGTAAAAGCGACGGGAAATCAATCGTGGTTTATCACGCAAAGTGAAGAAGGATCTACAATTGTTGAGATTTTAAAAGTAGATGTAAAATCAGGTTGGATTACGCTTGGCGAAACCTACGCAGGGTTTTTCAATATGGACGAAGGCGAAACCTTGGAGTTTTTCAATCCGTTTGTGAACTATGAGATCATTCACAACAAACCGTTATTTGAAACTTATCCGACACACATACAAGACGAATATATCAACTACATTCAAGCTGGCGGAATTATTAAAAGAGCCGAAAATGAGTATGTATTATTAACGCCTGTGATTTTTGGCGCACATGAGAAACGAGCGATTTACTACGCGACAAGTTCGGATTTAGAAAATTGGACGTTTCACGATCAAAAAATATTGGGTACAGAACAAATTCCATTCGCGAAAGCAAAAGGAAATGTATTTAGCACAGGAAATCCGTTGGAATTGGAAGACAGCACTTTTTTAGTCTTATTGGGCGTAGAACAACCCAACGGAAATTATACGTCTGCCTACATGATTCTCAACAAGGAATTAAAAATTGTACAAGCGCCACAAGAAATTAAAATTCCCAAATGGCACGGTACCAATCAAAATAGTTTTCCGTTAGCAATTACAAAACACAATGGTGTATTTAGAGTTTTATTTCATCGAAGAAGTGCAAAGTTTATAGAAGCGGAAGTTCATGAAATTACCACAAAGAACATTCTAAATGCATTTGATAAAAACAAAGGAATTCTTTCTTCTGAAATTATTCAAAAAGCAAAAAATGAAAGCGGATATCTTCGCGGAAAAGCGGATGATGCAAGTTATGTAACGTTCAATTCGGAATTATATATAGTATTGGGTAGTGAAGAATTGCCTTCTGAATACCTAACGTCTTTCAATCGGGAATATGGTTTATTGAAGTTTGAAAACAAGCAATGGATTCACGACAAACGCAGTCCATTGATTGTAAATCCAATGACGATTCACAATAAATATCCTGAATACGAATGGACTTCCGATCATTTAGGCGGTTTTATTTCTCCGATATTTCATGATGATTATCTGTATTTATTTTTAACTTTCGGAACCGATAACCCAGATTATTTACTTTCGGGAATTAAAATAAAAACAGACTAACTAAAAACCTGCCAACCATGAAAATCATCGACTTATCCAAACCAATTCAATACAACAAAAACGATCCTTGGTTTATGAAGGTGAAAATAAAACACAAACCACATCGAAAAGCCAAATGGTTGATTCGTGTGTTAGGCTTGCCTTTTAAACTATTTCCAAAAGGATTTACAGGTTGGGCAGATGATACGATTCAGAAAATGGGCGTGCATTCTACCACACACATTGATGCGCCTTGGCACTATTCGCCCACGGTAAATGGCGAGAAAGCTAAAACGATTGATGAGGTTCCACTCGATTGGTGTTATGGCGAAGGCATTGTAATCGATATGAAACACAAAGCTGATTTTGATGCGATAACTGTTGCTGATATCACTACTTTTTTAGAAGATAATAAACTTACAATTGAACCCAAAATGATTGTCTTAATTAAAACGGGAAGAGACAAATATAACGGCACAAAAGATTTTCATAAAATTGGCACAGGCATGAGCGCGGAAGCGACTGAATGGCTCATCGACAAAGGAATCAAAGTCATGGGCATTGATTCTTGGGGCTGGGATTTGCCATTGCCATATATGTTGAAAAAAGCAAAAGAAACTGGAAATTCCGAATTGTTTTGGGAAGCACATTTAGTCGGACAGCGCAAAGAATATTGTCACATGGAACAATTGGTAAACTTAGACGCACTTCCGTATTCAGGTTTTAAAGTGGCTGTATTTCCATTAAAAATTGTGGGTGCTTCTGCAGCTCCAGCGAGAGTTGTGGCGATGCTAGAATAAATGATTTAAAGAAAATATACTTTTATGCCAAGTTTCGCACCAAGAAATTCTCCAACAAAAAAATCTCAAATTTTAGATTATAAAATATTTGAGTTTCTTGAATGTCTTAAAAAAAAATGTTCGAACGAAAAGTTAGTAATCAAAGCTGAAAACGTGAAAATTGCCAAACTTAATTTATTAAAAGCGAGATTGGCAAGCACTAAATCTTTTAGCACTGAAGATAAAACTAAAGAACAAATACAATTAAATAAAAAAGTTCAAACTCAAATTATTAAATGGGAATCAATCACTTTTTCTGAAATTGAAAAGTATTGTAGAAAGTCTAACTAAGATAACAACAAACTACATCCCCAAAATCACTTCTTTCTGCTTCTTAAAAGGCTTCAATTCTTGTGTTGCCAACGCTTTATTAATCCATTCCAAAGCTTTTTGTTTATCGCCTTTATGCTTGAATATTTGCGCCAAACGGTAATATGCCCACGATACAGGAACGCCATCTTTGGTGGTATAATTCGCAATGTATAAATACAAACACTTCTCCCCTTTTTCAAGTTGTAGATTGTAATCTGCAGCAACTTTCCCAATTTGGTAATGCATCGCATTTCGTTGATGCTTTTTGTGTGATTTTTCAATATTCTCAATCGCTTTCAACGGCTGTTCTTGCTTTTCGTATAAGTTGGTCAACTTTTCATAGCAGGTCAACGAACCACCAACTTCAATGGCTTTTTTGTAGAATTGCTCCGCCAATTCGGGTTCATCATCATACTCGTAAATGTATCCTTTTGCCAAATATCCATCAACTTTTGACAAGTTTTCAAGTTCATTGGCATACTTCATAGACGTTCGTTTGCTTCCACCAACGATGCCTGGCAATTGCATGTATAATTCTACCAACGCCCAACGCGCATCAATATGATTCGGATCGAGTTCGGCTGCACGTTTAAAAGAGCGTTTAATATCTCCTATCAAACCTAAAGCTCTAAACTTATTCACTTTGAGCGCTTTCATGCCCATCGCGCCACCATATTTATAATGATAATTAGCATTATTATCATCTATTTCTACTAGCTGCTCGTAGTATTCAATAGCATCATCCCACTTTTCTTGATAACCGTACGAATCGCCCATAAGTTCAATCAATATGCGATCGTTTGGCGAGGTGTCCAATTCCGTTTTCAGAATAGTTTCCGCTTTGCTGTATTGTTTCTTTTCAAATAGTTGTTCAATTGTTTCCGCCGTTGTTTGACTCATTAAAAACATCGGAATACATAAAAGGGCTAAAAAATAATACTTCATTCGTTTCAATTTCTTTTTCTACTAGCAGTTATTGAACTCGTTTAAACTTTTTGGATTTAAGCGAAAATTAGAGGTTTTTAGTTCTGTTGAAGGCTTTTTTTAGTTGCATAGCACAGCTACGAAAGGAAAAAAAGATAAAAACAGAGCTGAAAACAGCAATTTTTTAGCAAATTGAAAAAGTTTAAACGAGTTCATTGTTCCAAAGATACTATTTCATCTTTATTTTGAAATTATTTTTTCTATTCTTAAAAAGAAAAAGATTCAAATTTTGTTTTGGAACACTCTTTGCACTTTAACAAATAATAACATCATATTAAGACATGTTTGTATTAAAATACCTAATTTACATACGCAAAAACGTATTGTCGAGTTTTATACCATTTCTATTTTGAAATCGCTATAAAAGAAAATGATGATTTTATTCTTTATACAAAATAGAGAAATAAAGCATAGCCTTAGTTACGGTTTCTTTTTATATTGAAGTATAAAGGAAAAAAGGGCATTTTATTATAGTTATTTTCAATGTAGAAATGGTATGATATAAAAATAACGAAGAAATACGTTTTATAGTGCGACCAAATTATTAAAATAATGAAAAACATACTCACCATATTTATGATTGTATTATTTAGTCAATTCTCAAACGCGCAACAAGAATATGCCAATCTATGGAAAGAAGTCGCAGCTTTGGAAAAGCAAGGCTTGACTAAATCTGCTTTGGAAAAGGTTTCTGAAATTCATGCAATAGCGAAACGCGATCGAAACAATCCGCAAATTATCAAAGCATTTTTGCACAAAGGAAAGTATCAATTGATACTAGAAGAAGATGCGCAGTTGACAATTATCAAGGATTTAAAAACAGAAATCAGCACCCAATCATTTCCAACAAAGAATATCCTAGAAAGTATTTTGGGAAGTTTTTATTGGCAATACTTTTCGAGCAATCGCTATCAATTCTACAATCGAACTAAAACTGCCGAAAAAGTAGATGCCACCGACTTTAGAACTTGGGATTTGAATACATTATTTAAAGAAATTTTCATTCATTTTGATGCGTCTCTTGCAAATGCAGCACAATTACAAAAACTAGATTTATCGGCTTTTAATGCCATCTTAACACAAGAAGAAGGTTCTAAAATCTATCGCCCAACGGTATATGATTTTTTAGCGCATAATGCACTCAAATTTTATAAATCCGATGAAAATGCCATTACAAAACCTTCGTATAAATTTGAGATTGATGAACTAGAATATTTGTGTGATGCGGCTTTGTTTGCTGAGATGAAGTTGACAACACAAGATTCACTTTCGTTAGAATTCAAAGCATTAAAAACCTATCAAGAATTAATTCGTTTTCACTTAAAAGATAAATCGCCCGAAGCATTAATTAAAGTAAATATTGAACGTTTGTATTTCGTACAGCAAAAAGCAACGTTTGAAGACGAAACCGAGAAACTGATTGAAGCATTTCAGAATGAAAAAACAACCTATCAATCGCATCCATATTCGGGAATGTACGATGCAGAATCGGCAGTATTACATCAACGATTAGGTGCTAAATATGCAGACGATCGTACCGAGAAATACCAATGGGAGTATAAAAAAGCATTGGAACTGTGTGAAGGTGTAATTTCAAAATTTCCAAAAAGCATTCCTGGGGAAAAATGTACCGTAATCAAAAACGGAATTTTACAACCCAATATAGAAATTAAAACAGAAAAAGTCATTCCAATTGCGCAAGCTTCAAAAGTATTTGTCGCATATAAAAATATAAGCCGTATGTATTTTACCGCGCGTAAATTATCATACAAACAATACCAAAAACTGCTAACAATATATGATGAAGATGAGCGATTTTTGTTTTTACAAAACGCAACAATAACGCATCAATGGAATTCAGATTTGCCTACCGAAAATGATTATCAAATGCATTCTACGGAAGTTGCCATGCCGCCATTGAGCAATGGTTTTCATATCATTACGGCTTCTCCAACAGAAAAATTACAAAAGAAATTCTATTCTTTTGGCACCTTACAAGTCACAGACATTGCGATTAAAGACAAAAAAACATTATCTAATCATATCTTTCAAATTACAGATAGAAACAACGGAGCACCTATTCCGAATCAAGATATCATTTTTGACTATACAATAGGTTATGAAAATATAAAAGGAGCCAAAGCACTGACTACAGATGCTACGGGAAGTGTGGTTTTTGAAAGCCCTAAAAACTCTAGAATACGTAATATAAAAATAAAAATTTCTAAGGAAAATGATGTAGCTCACTTTAATGGATCTACTATATATTCTCGTGATTACATTGAAGACAGTGACCCTGTAAAGACACTCTTTTTCTTTACCGACAGAAGTATTTACAGACCTTCACAAGTAGTTCATTTTAAAGGAATTTTAATTGAACGCGAAGGCAAAAAATCTACGATTGTTGCCAATGAAAAAGTAGACGTTACGTTTCGTGATGCTAATTATCAAGAAATAAAAACAGCCACCTTGACCACCAACGAATACGGTTCTATCAAAGGTGAATTTATCATTCCAAATAATGGTTTGACAGGTAGTTTTTCCATCATGGCAAAATCGAGTAAAAGAAATCTTGGAAGCGTTAATTTTTCTGTGGAAGAATACAAACGCCCAAAATTTGAAGCTGAATTTTTACCTATAACGGAAACGTTCGCTGTAAACGATTCGGTTGTTGCCAAAGGAACTGCGAAGGCTTTCGCCGGAAGCAACATTTCGGATGCAAAAGTGACGTATTCGGTAAAACGTACGCCGCGTTATCCAGTTTGGGCATATTGGAGAAGTCCCTACATAAGTTCCGCTTCGCAACAAATTACAAGTGGAGAAACGACGACAGATGCTTCTGGAAATTTTGAAATTACCTTTAAAGCAATTCCAGATGCAAGTGCTGATAAAAAATTATTACCTGTATTTGATTATGAAATTACCGCAGACATTACCGATATCAATGGCGAAACACGAAGTGCTTCAACCATTGTTCATGTAGGATATCATAGTTTGAAAGCGAATATTGTTGTTGCCAATAAATTGGATGCAACAAAGAAAGATCACACCTTAGAGATCATCACAAAAAACTTAAACGGCGAAAAAATTGGCGCAACAGGAACCATTACGATTCACAAATTACAAGCACCCGATCGTGTGTTGCGCAAACGTCCATTCAAAGTTCCTGATTATGTAAGTATTCCTGAAAGTGAGTTTAAAAAGTTATTTCCGCATGAAGCCTTCTCGAAAGAAGAACAAGATTTTAAAACATGGAAAAAAGGCAAAAATGTATTCAGTGAATCGTTCAATACTGGAAACGCAACCAAACTCGAATTAGGCAAAATAAAACGTTGGGAATCTGGAAAGTATGTGATTGAATTGACAGCTATTGACGCGAATGGAATCGAAATTAAAGATATTGTATTCACAGATGTTCGGAATCCAACTGATAAAATAACTGCCGATAATAAATTGCTAGAAGTTTCAATTGATAAGGACGCGTATTTGCCAAATGAAGAAGTGGTTTTAACGCTCAATTCGGCAGTCAAAAACATCACCGTTTCGGTAGATATTGAAAAAGGGCAACGCATTATTAATTCGTACATGATTTCAATGGAAGACGGAAAAAAAACCATCCGAATTCCCGTAGATAAAAAAGATGAAGGCGGTTTTAAAATTCATTGTTCTGCAACGGTATTTAATAGCCTTATTGTAAAACAAATTCCTGTATTGGTGAAATATCCGCCATCGGAATTAACGATAGAAACCACAACATTCAGAGATAAATTAACCCCTGGACAAGACGAAACATGGAGTTTCCGTATCAAAGGTCCAAAAGGTGAAAAAGTAGCCGCAGAAGTACTATCTAGCATGTACGATGCCTCTTTGGATGAATTCAGAGCACACCAATGGCAGTTTTCACCACTACATACGCCACGATATTACAGCAGCATTCATATTAGTGGAGAAAAAAGCTTTGGAATTACTCGTTTTGTAGATTACCAAGTCGTAGATAAAAAGTATTATAAAACACAATCGTTTGATCGTCTCAATTTATTCGGATTGTATTTTGGAAATCAAGGACGTATGCGAAGTGCTATGAAATATAAGCGTGCAAACAACGATGCCGCTTCACAAAAAATGATGGCTGTGATAGAAATGAGCGATGACGTTGAAACTGAAGCAATGAGTCTTTCAGCAAATAGCGAGGTTGGTTATTTAAATTATGATGGTTTAGGAGATGATAAAACCCCAGACAACGCTTTAAACACAAAAGATGCTGATGAAACAATAGAAACAGTTGTTCCTCGGAAAAACTTGCAAGAAACTGCATTTTTCTTTCCGCAATTACAAACGGATAAAGATGGAAATGTTTCGTTCAATTTTACCACACCAGAAGCATTAACGAAGTGGAAAGTACAATTGTTAGCACATACCAAAACATTAAATTCGGCAACAAAAATGCTGACAACAGTCACGCAAAAAGAATTGATGGTATTGCCAAATGCGCCGCGTTTTTTACGTGAAGGCGATAAGATTGTCATCAGTAGTAAAATTTCAAACCTTTCTGAGAAGAATTTAACTGGAGAAGCGAGTTTACTATTAGTTGATCCAATTACTGGAAACGATTTAAACAATGTGCTTTTTGATAGTACAAGCGGACCAAAACAATCATTTTCAGTAAACGCTGATGGAAACACGCAAGTTTCTTGGACCTTGGAAATTCCACAAAACATTCAAGCAGTTCAGTATACAATTATTGCCAAAGCTGGCGAATATAGCGACGGAGAACAAAATGCATTGCCAGTGTTATCCAACAGAATGTTAGTGACAGAAACCTTACCCATGTGGATTCGTTCCAACGAAACAAAAACATTTACATTAGATAAACTCGCAACGACGAATTCAAGCACGTTGCAACATCATAAATTGAGTTTGGAAGTAACGTCCAATCCGGCTTGGTATGCGGTTCAAGCGTTGCCATATTTGATGGAATATCCGTATGAATGTTCGGAGCAAACATTTTCACGTTATTACGCAAACGCGTTGGCGAGTCACATCGCGAATAGCAATCCGAGAATTCAGGAAGTGTTCAATCAGTGGAAATCTTCGGATGCATTGCTGAGCAATTTAGAGAAGAATCAGGAATTAAAATCATTGATCATTCAAGAAACACCTTGGGTACGTGATGCACAATCAGAAACCGAACAGAAAAAACGAATTGCGTTATTATTCGATCTCAATCGAATGAAAAATGAAGAAACCCGAACGTTACAACAGTTGAAACAAATGCAGTTGCCTTCAGGTGCATTTCCTTGGTTTTCTGGCGGACGCAAAAACAGATTCATCACACAACATATTGTAACAGGATTTGGGCATTTAAGAAAACTTGGAATTGAACCAAAAGGTTCTCCAGAAAGTGTGCAACTTATTAAAAAAGCAATTGCCTATTTAGATCAAGAGTTTGTTACGGAATATAAAAATTTACGCAAGTACAATAAAAAAGTAGATCTTTCTAAAGATCATTTGTCGTATTCGCAATTGCATTATTTATACATGCGAAGCTTCTTTCCAGAGCTAAAAAAATCTACGGAAGTGGCAACAATCATGGACTATTATAAAGGTCAGATTGACAAGTATTGGTTGAAACGCAGTTTGTATTCAAAAGGGTTGATGGCATTGGTTTCGCACCGAATGGACAACCCAAAAACGGCAACTTCAATTCTACGTTCACTGAAAGAAAATAGCATTACGAGTGACGAATTGGGTATGTACTGGAAAGCAAATACGAGTTCTTGGTATTGGTATCAAGCACCCATTGAAACGCAATCGTTACTAATTGAAGCATTTTCAGAAATTTCTAAGGATGTCACTACGGTAGATAATTTAAAAATTTGGTTGTTGAAGCATAAACAAACCAATCGCTGGTCGACCACTAAAGAAACGTCGGATGCTGTATACGCGTTATTGTTGCAAGGAAGCGATTGGCTTTCGGTAACCGATATGGTAGATGTGACCGTTGGTGGAAAAGCAATTACGCCTGCAGATTTGGAAGCTGTAAAAGTAGAAGCTGGCACAGGATATTTTAAAACCTCTTGGAACGGAAACGAAGTGAAACCTGAAATGGCAAACGTAACCTTGACGAAGAAAGGAACTGGAATCGCTTGGGGCGGATTGTACTGGCAATATTTTGAAGATTTGGATAAGATTACCACAGCGGAAACTTCGTTGAAATTGAACAAAAAATTATTCAAGCGTACGTATAATGATACTGGAGAAATTATCACAGCCATTGACGAAAACACAAAACTTGAAGTTGGCGATTTGATTCGAATTCGTATCGAATTACGCAACGACAGACCAATGGAATTTGTGCACATGAAAGATATGCGCGCGGCTGGTTTGGAATCGATTAATGTATTATCGAGCTATAAATGGCAAGATGGATTGGGATATTATGAAAGCACGAAAGATGCAAGCACTAATTTCTTTTTTGATTATTTACCAAAAGGAATTTTCGTCTTTGAATACGATTTACGCGTAAACAACAAAGGGAATTTCTCTAACGGAATTACCACAATTCAAAGTATGTACGCACCCGAATTTAGCAGTCATAGTAAAGGTGTTCGGATTACTGTAGATTGATTTTAAAATTTAATATCATAAACAAAAGCGACGTGAATTATGATTTACGTCGCTTTTGTTTATACAGGTTTTTACGATTTATTTACTCCAAGTAAATTTCTCAAAAGGTGCATCAACAGGCGTATTTGCAATGTGATTTGTATAATTACTAATCAATTTTTGCGATAATCCAAGTATGATTTCTAATATATGGCGTTGGTTGTAACCAGCTGCGTAAAATGTTTCTAATTCCGCCTCAGAAACTACACCTCTATTTCTAACGATACTTAAAGTTGTGTCGTGTAAAGCTTGTAATTTTTCGTTTGGAAGCGCTTCGCTGTTTCTCAATGCTTCTGTTATTTTTGCATCAACTTTCATCATCTGTGCGATTGCTGTATGAGCTGGCACGCAATAATGACAAGCGTGTTCTACATTGATTGTTTGCCAAACAACAGTCAATTCTTCAGTATTGAAAGATGAATTTTGAAATAATTTGTGAAGCATTTTATACGCTTCTAATAAGCCCGGAGATTCGGCTAATACGCCGTGTAAATTTGGCAACATTCCGAATTCTTTTACCGAGTTTTCTAATAATGGCTTGCTAGCTTCTGGAGCAGTTTCAAGGGTATGAACTTTTAAGTTACTCATCGTTTTATATATTTAAAATTAGTATTGATTCTTTGATTAAAAAATTAACTAAACGATCGGTTAGTTATAGTGCAAAAAAATGTTAGATGACTTGAAAGGTCATTTCTATATAGTCTTCAATTTCTTTTGGATTGTTGACACGTGAGGCTGCTGCCAAACCATGTTTAGCAAGCAATAAGAAATTAGCTTGTTTTTGTATCGTTTGTTTGTCTTTATTAGTGTTTCCACTTAATTTTTCGATAAAAATAGTTTTCAAGTCAGCCATAAAAGTTGTCATTTGCTCTTTTATAACTTGATCATTACTTTCAATGAATTCGTTGTACGTATTGGTAAGTAGACAACCGCTGTGATTTCCGGGTTTGTGACATACGTCTACAGAATCGTAGAAAAACTCTTTGATTGCTTCCGCACCTTTTGTTGAGTTTTGAAGTTTCTCAAAAATGCTACTTATTTTTTTCTTGTAACTTTTTAAGCTTTCCAAAAAAACACCGTGTTTACTACCAAAACTAGCATAGATCGAAAATTTATTGATGCCCATTTCCTTTTCTAGCATTTGCATGGATGTATTTTCATATCCATTACGCCAAAACAAGCCCATTGCTTTTTCAATAACTTCAGCTTCTATATATTGTTTTTGTCTAGCCATTTGGTTTTATCTCAATACAAAACTAAACAATCGGTTAGAAATGGAAAACGATTTAACATTTATTTAGTTTTTTGCGAAAGAAATAACTTTTCCATCAATCTATTCTAAAATTACAGCTTTCGATACGTTGTTTTATTCTTTTCGCCCTGTTTGTTGAAGAGATTTAGCTCGATTCCTTTTTTCAAATCTCTACTTGCTGTTGCAGAAGAAATGTCTTTGAACACATTCATATACTCTTTTCTTGTAAAATTGTCAATATGTAAAGATGTGAAGTATTCAAGTCGATCTGTTTCAGTGAAGTTTCGATTATTAACATCCAAAAGTGCTGCGAGCGATCTATTAATAATGGTTAACATATATTCAATAAACACAGTCGATTTTCCTAAGCGATCGCTTTCAGCCAATGCATTGTAATATTTTTCTTGATCATTACTAATCAATGTTTCAAATGGTAAGAACTCGAAAACTGGATAAGTTTCCATTAAAATTAATGTTTGCCACAATCTTCCCATTCTGCCGTTTCCATCTGAAAAAGGGTGAATAAATTCCATTTCGTAATGAAATACACAGCTTTTTATCAATGTGATTTCTTTTGAATCTTTTAAATACGTGAAAAGGGTTTTCATTAAATAAGGAACATTCGCAAATGGTGGTGCTACATGTGCTATCTTTTCACCTTTTACAATTCCTACTCCTTGTTTTCGATAGTTTCCAGCATCATCAACTAAATTTTTCATCAGATCATGATGTGCTTTTAAAAATGATTTTTCACTTGTTGGCTGATACGTATCTAAATGATCATAAATTTCGATGGCGTTAAAAACCTCAATAATATCTTTTTTGGGACCTAAAACTCTTTTGTTTTCTATCAGTGCCGTGATTTGTGCTTCAGTCAATGTATTCCCTTCAATTTTTAAAGAAGAATGAATCGATTTGATTTTGTTTTGCTTTCGAAGTTTTGTAGAAGGTTTATGTAGGTAATTTGCATTAATTCTACCGATTTTTTCAGCTATAGAAGTAATTAATTGTAAAATCTCAACTGTTATTTCATACGGTGGATTCATTTTGATAGTATCATTTGATAGTATCAAATATATAATTATTTTACGAAAGTATTTGTATCAGTATCTATTTAACTAGAAAATGTACGATCAATAATACTCCAACACACGCACTTCTGTAACTTCCTCTTTATTTTGATGCTGGCAGCTTCTTTCTGTCCAATGTCCGTGTTCGTCAAATTTGTAATCGTAATAGGTAGAAGTTCTTATCTCTGTTTCTGGTTCGTATAAAGTTCGGATGGTTTTTTTTAAATTTCCGTTTTCTTTTTGAACCGTTACATCCTGAATTTTTTTACCATTGCTGTAATACGTACTATGTTGCTCTTCATCACAGTTTATGAATGTTGTCACCGTTTTTATTCCGTCTGAATCGATGGATTCAATGGCGCGTCCATCGTTGTTGTATTTTGTCATGTATAATGTATCGACACTTTTTTCTACAACGTCTTTTTCTGATTCCATATAGAAATCTGGTCTGGATTTTTCTTCAATCACAAACACCAATTTTTCATTTTCATAGCTATATGTAGAGGTTATTTTGTGTATCGTATTGACAACTTTTAGCGGATTACCAATTTTATCAAATTCCACATGCATAAAGTCTTCTTTAGTGACTCCAGTTGCATCATTTTTCAGAAATACTTTTGCGGTTTTGACACCTTCATTTACCAAACAATCGTTTTTAGGTTTTGTTTCGGTTGCACAACTTATCAAACTAATTAAAATAAGGATATAAAGTAGTTTCATTTTTGGGAATTTATTCTTTTAACATTGTTGATTATGGGCATCCGTATATTTTCATTTTTTGCTTCATTGAACACAGATTCTTGTGATTTTTTTTTGAAGATGCACTTCTTCATTTAAAGGAAAATGTGGTAATGTTTTATCACGATTTACAACAAACTCTAAACCAATATCTTCATACGTTGCTCTCCAAACATCACATGCATCACAGGAGTACCAATTGGGCGTTCCATAAATATCTATAACTGATTGTAAAGTGTCACCTATTTTAAAACCTTTATCCGTAATTCCATTGAATGGCGCACTAAATTTTATAGTAAAAAGCTTCTTTTCTTCATCTTTTAGAAGATAGTAAAATGAAAGCCCTAGTTTTTTGTATATAATTTCAATACTGTACTCATTGTGGTTTATTTCTTCGTAGTCTTTTCCTAAAGTTGTGATTACCTCATCAATGGAAGTTTGCTTAATTTTGAACGCTTCAAGTCCTTCACCTGATATAATTTTATTTTCTTGTTTTGTGTATTTCTCTATATGTGAATTACAACTCTGTAAACACAGAAAAGTTAATATTGAAACGAGTATTAGTTTAGTTATATATTTCATCGGTTTCTGTTGATTGTTCTCAAAATAGGCACATACTTGTTCGCATTAAAGCGAATCATATTCTAGGGTAAAGATAAAGTAAAGCATAAAAAAAAAGTCCCTTTCAAGAAAGGAACTTTTTTACCATTTAATCGTGTATTAAATTATTTATAGAGAATTCGTTTTATTCAGTTACAAAGATATTCGAAATTAAGACATTCTAGGTTAATGAACGTTAACGTCTGTTAATTAAGCCAATCAAGAAACTAATAATCAACATCCTAAGTAAAAACAAAAGCTTTTTCATGCTAACCAAGTAGAATAGCCTAGTTATTCTGCTGATCTACTTGTATTTAATTTAGGACTGTACTACGCTTACACAGTGTTTGTTAAAGTTGCCATTTTACCATATCAAAACAAACAATTTATTATGAGTACATCAACTTTAATTTTAGACCCAAGAACGAATGGAACAGCAGAGTTTACTCCAGATAGTTATCCTACGGACGTTACGCTAGTTTTTGAAGCACAAGGAGAGACCGAAGCTTTTTATGGATACTCCAGTATTTACGGTGGAATGCCAACAACTCCTATAAAACCTGGACAATCATCAGTTACGGTTGGTACAGGATCTTTACTAATATCTTATAAAGTAATTAGTGGTACAGCAAGAATTTTATGGCAAGAAATTTCCTGAAAATTTTTATGAACTAAAGGCATTTTTTTAAGTAAGAATGCCTTTGTTTTTTTCTGAAAAAGTTAGTAATATTCTAACGCTCTCATTTCCGTATACATTTCTCCATCTTCAGCTTCTAGACTTCTTTCAATCCAATGACCAAATTCATCAAATTTATACTCACTATACTTTGAAACCGTTGTAGATTCAAAAGGAATATAAAAAGTTACCGTTTTCTTCATAATGTTTCCATTTTCTTTTAAAAAATGCATCGTGCTTTGTTTTTCTTCAGCAGCATATGTTATAACTGAGCCTTCATTACAATTAGCATACGAATATTTATAGTTGACTTTATCAGTTCCGATCGATTCTAACATGCGACCTTTAGCATCATTTTTTGTAATGAATAACGTATCAACTTTAATAATTATCTCCTCTTCAGGTTGTCCTTCATAGAAATAATCAGGACCAGAAGTAACAATATATTTCAAGATATCTTCAACATATACATAGTCTGTTGTTGATTTCCATTTCGATTTGAATACTTTTAACGGATTGCCTTGTTGGGTATACTCAATCGTCATAAAATCATCTTTATCAATTTCGTTTGCTTCAGTTTTAATCTGAATTTTCGCTTTTTTAATTCCTGCATCCATATAACAAGGATCTAATGGTTTTGTTGCTGTTGTGCAACTGATGAAACAACATAAAAAAAGGAAGTATAGTGATTTCATTGATGTATGGATTACTTTTAAATTTATAGAGCTCAAATATAGTTTATATTTTATTCTCATGTTTAGATTCATGATCCAATAACCAACGTTTCCGTTCTAAGCCACCACTATAACCTGTAAGGTTTCCGTTTTTTCCGATGACTCTATGACACGGAATAATGATGGCAATTCTATTGCAACCATTTGCAGACGCAACAGCTCTAACCGCTTTCGGATTATTGATACTTTCCGCTTCTTGTTGATACGAAGTCGTTTTTCCATAAGGAATAGTTTGCAACACACTCCAAACCGTATTTTGAAAATCGGTTCCGGGTGTTTCAAGTTGTACGTCAAACTGAGTTCGCGTTCCTTCAAAATATTCCGCAAGTTCTTTTTTGGCTTGTTGTATGTGTTCATTTTCACCAACAATGATGTTTGCTTTTAGTAACCGCTGCAAGTCTTTGAATTCCGTTTCGAGCAGTTCTCTATCGACAAATTCTAACAAACAAATTCCTTTATCTGTTGCACAGACAAACATAGGTCCTAATGGCGTTGTCAATCGATTGATGAGAATTACACGATCTCCAATACTTTTTTGTGGCGATTTCCCAATGAGTTTTTTATACGTATATCCAAATCCACTTAACGATTCATAACCCGTATCAAAAGCAGTATGTGTGGTGTTTTTTCCTTTTTTGAGTTCTTGAAAAGCAGTGTTGATCCGATACATGCGTTGATATGCCTGAAACGTCATTCCGTAATTTTTATTAAACCATCGTCTAACAATTTCTGGACTTATATCTTGTTCCCGAAGTTGGGCATCTGTTATTTTTTCTTTTGGATGCTGCTTGATGAGTTGTATGGCTTTTTCAACTTGTGCAGGTGCTTCATTGGCGTTTTCTGTGGGTTTGCATATTTTACACGGACGATAGCCATTGTCTAATGCTTCTTTGAAAGAGGTATAAAATTCTACATTTTTTAGTTTTGGCTTTCTCGCTCTACACGTCGCGATGCAGAAAATGGAAGTCGTTTTTACACCGACAAAAAAGATTCCGACAAAATTTTCTTTCCGTTCGAGCAATGCTTGATAGTATTCGTGTATTTTTTCTTCTTGTGTAATTAACATCTTAAAAAATAGCGTTGAATGATTGTTGCGTAATGATTTCTTTACTCATTTTTTCAAGTTGATTGTACATGTGATCAAATAGAAAATTCCCCATGCTAATTCGCTGTACACCTACTTGTTTCAAGATATTAAAATTTGGCAACTTCGGCATGCAAAGTACATTGATTGGTAATTTTGTAGTTTCCGTCATCAGTTTAATATCTGCTTCTTTTTCAATACAAGGTATGAATATTCCAGATGCGCCAGCGTTTTCATATAGTTTGATGCGCTTCTTTGTTTCTTCCAACACATTGGCAACATTTAATAAAAAAGTATCTGTCCGCACATTGATAAAGATTTCAATCTTGTCTTTTTGAAGTTGTGATGTTATTTCGGAAAGTGTTTTTGAAAATTCAGCAGCGTCTAGCAATGTTCGTTCTTCATCTACAATACTGTCTTCTATGTTGATTCCGACAACACCCAAGTTGTGAAGTTTTGTAATGTGTTGTACAATTTGTGCTGGATTTCGGCTGTAGCCTGCTTCTAAATCGACAGATAATGAAAGTTTTGTGTTTGCACTAATTCGCTTTACGATGTATTCCAATTCTGAAAAACTGAGTTCTTCGCCGTCATTGTAGCCTAATAATTGAGCAATTGCCGAACTTGACGTTCCGATGGCTTTCGCGTTTAATTTTTCGGCAACTTTTGCGCTTGGCACATCCCAAACATTATAGATGAGTAGCGGTGTTTTTTGTTGATGTAATTGTTTAAATTCCATGCTTTGTCTGTTTTATACAAAGAACCAAAGATTATCGTTGGACAGCAACCGAAAATTGGACGTGTATTTTTTTAGTTTAAATTTGGTTGTGTTTGCATTTCGACTGCGCTCAATGTGACATTTGTTTGTTGGTTTAAGATAAAATGCTTTTTTTATTAATTAAAACACTATTTACATATCAATTAATTAACTTTGGAATGATAACGTAAAAACAACCGACATGAGTAAAGACAAAAAGAAGGACGCAAAAAAGAAAGCTTCTAAGAAAAAAGTAAAGAAAGCAGATGCTAAGAAAGTTATTGCTAAAAAAATAGCAAAGAAGAAAGCTAAAAAAGCGGCTGCGAAGAAAAAAACCAAGAAAGCAGAAGGTAAAAAAGGAACTGGAAAAAAGAAAGCGAAAAAAGGAAATAAAACGCCAAAAACTTCTACTAAGAAAGTGAAAAAAGCAAAGAAGAGTAAAAAATAAGTTTCTTTACAAGAAAACGAACAGCGCCGAAATATAGACTATTTCGGCGCTGTTCGTTTTTATTATTGAAGATTAATAATACTCAATTTCAAAAGTTGTTTCCTTGTGCAATATTTTTTCGTCTCCACTATAATAATATGATTTTATCGTGCTTGGATTTCCTTTTTCTTCATATAAGTATTCGTATTCGACTTCTAAATTCTGAAGGTTTCCTTTTTGATAAAACTGTAAATTACCTTCCACAATGTGCATCCTATTATTCACATCAAACGTAATTTTATAGGCTTCTTTTTCGTTACCAACTTCCCTAGCATAAGCGCTTATTTTATTTTTTGCTGAATATTCAAAAGTTGCTTTCCGGATACTATCCGCCGATTCTACTTCTGGAAATTCGTCATATTTTTGTGTTTCTATCGGAATAGAAGTATCGTAATAATCAAATAAATAACGTTTGTATACGGTTTGAAACTGTTCAATTAAATTAGCATCCGTATACGTATAGGTTGTTTTGTAAATATCGATGACTTCACCAAATTTGTCGTAGACTTCTTTCGTTGTCAAAAGTCCGTTCTTATAAGTTACTTTAAACAACGCTTTGTCTTCAAAAACACTGCGAAGATAGGTGACAGAATCATCTTCATCGTTATATTCTTCCATCACTAAACTTTCAAACATTTTGATTTCAATCAATCTGTCTTTTGCATCATACACATACGAAATACTATCATTGTGGTTGTAAAACGCTACCAATCGATCATTTTCATATACATAATGATCGTCACCTTTTAAATCTGGTTCGTATTCAAAATCATTTTCTAGGATTTCGCTTTTGATAATTTTAATGGTTTTGTTTCCTTCTTTTTTGATCGTAGCTTTCGGAGATTCTAAATGATTGGTAACCATTTTTGAATCTTCAATGCCATATAAATAATCGCGTACTTCTGTTTTTTCCAAATTACCATTTGCATCAACATATAATATTGTTTTTTGAACTGTTGTAGACGAAATGCCTGCTATATATTCCTTTTGAGTTCGGATTACTTTTTTTACATTTCCCTTATATTTAGAAGGATTCGAAATGTGTTCGTTGTCCAAATAGGTGTAAAAAGCGTTTTCTGGGGAAGGAAGTTCAGGTTTTGGTAATTCTTGCGCATGTACATTCGCGAAAGCGAAACTCATACAAAAGAAACTTAAAAGAATGTTTTTCATAGAATGGTATTGGAAACTAAGATACAGAAAAGAATTGTAGTTGATTGAAAGAAATTAAATCTAAGTTCTCAATACTGAATTCTCAATACTAAAAACTCATTTCCCTAATTCATAGTACGTGTTCCCAAATCGGTTATTGTATCTTTATGCAGGTTTGTAGTTATTTACCATATCAACCAATATAAAACCGATGAAGAATTTTTACCTCATTAGTATTTTTACGTTTTTTTGCTTTCAGTTTAGCCTTGCTCAATACAATTATGAAAAGAATTGGGAAAAGGTGGAAACCCTTGAATTGAAAGGGAAATTAGCATCTGCCAATAGAATTTTACAACGTATTCATAAAAAAGCAGCTACGGAACAAAATGCCGAGCAACTAGTAAAGAGTTTTGTATACAGTGCTAAGTTTTCATTGCTAATTACAGAAGCTTCAGAGGTCACAGTTTTAGAAAGTTTACAGAAAGAAATTGCAAAACAATCATTTCCTACGAATGCTATTTTAGAAAATATATACGCCCGATTTTTATTTCAATATTTTAAAAAATACCAATACAAAATTCGTTCGCGCTCTAGTATCGCTTCCGATACCATTCCCGCAGATCTTAGTTTGTGGAATGCGCGTATTTTTATCACACAAATCCACAAACATTTTCAACATTCCATACAGAAAGAAAAAACCTTACTACAACTTCCTGTAGAAGATTATATGGCGTTTTTGGACGGAAAGGAAAACACGAAAATTTTTCGATCTAGCTTGTATGATATTTTAGTGTATAATATGTTGGAATTTTACAAAAATGAGATTCCGTACAATCATAAAAGAGGCGATTCGTATACGTATGGATCAAATGATTTTTTATTAGGCGATGCGTTTCTGAAGCGAAAATTTGACACTACCGATTTTGATGAAATAGCGCGCACAAACACAATGCAACTGTTTCAAAAACTTGAAAAAATCTATAAAAATAACAAAGAAGCGTATCTAGATATTGTATTGCAACGATTGGCGTTTGTTCGTGGTAAAACAAGTGAACAACTAGGCCGTGAACTGTATGTAAAGGCTTTAGAAGAATTGACTGAACTGTATAAAAATGATCCTGTAGAAGCCTTAATTCAGTATGAAATTGCGGGTCATTATTTTAAAACTTCTTCTACGAGTTACCGGACGTATTTAATCCCCAATTTTGATCAGCTTCGCGTTGACGCATTGGCGATTACAGAAGCGATGGTTGCAAAATATCCAACTTCGGAAGGCGGCATCAAATGTCAATTACTCAAAAAAAATATTTTAAGACACGTTTTAAGTTTCAAAATGGAATCGTTTAGTGTGCCAAACAAACCTTCGCTTGCACAAGTAAAACTTAGAAGTGTAGATTCTATTTTGGTAAATACGTACCGCATTCCACATACATTTTTAGAAAATATACAATTCAACAAACGTGATTCTGTGATAAGAGATTACATAAACAATCACAAGGTAGTTTTGGAACAATTATACCTTCCGGAAATGCCAAAAGATTATTACCAACACACTACTGAACTTAGCATTCCCGCACTTCCTTTGGGGAGATATTTGGTTCTATTTTCTGATGTTTCAAGCGACGAAAAAGGGAAGAATATATTTTCGTATACGATCATTCAAAAGACCAATTTATCTGAAACAATCACGGAACTCAATGATGAAAATGTGCATACGATTGTACATCGTGAAACAGGAAAACCAATCCACAATGCAACAATTAAAGTTTTTGATAAGAAAAAAATTATCAATCAAATAGCGAGAACCGATTGGTTAGGAAATGCTCGAATTCGCAAGCGTGAAGGAAAAAGAAGTATCAAAAAGTTTATCACTTTTAAAAATGATACGTTGTATACAAATAATACATCTTTAGGATATAATTATGAAAAAGGCGACACGGACGAAAATACAGAGTTAAAAGCCAAGCCTTTTATTTTTACAGATCGAAGCATTTACAGACCCGGACAAACAATGTATTTTAAAGGAATTTTGCTCCAACAAAAAAATGGTGTCAGTTCCGTAGTTCCAAATGTATATTGTCAAGTGATCCTGGAATCGCAAGAAAGTGAGCTAAAAACATTTCGCTTAAAAACCAACGAATATGGTTCGTTTAGTGGTTCGTTCAAAATTCCAAAAAATGGCATTACGGGCGAATATTTGATTGAAGTGGATGAAGATGATGATTACGAAGAAGAAGAACATCCGTTTTGGGATTACTTAGACGAGTTTGATGCTACGCAATTCTATTTTCAAGTAGAAGAATACAAACGACCGCGTTTTGAAGTAACACTCGACGAATTGACTAAAAACATAAAATTCAAAGATTCTGTAAAAATAACTGGAAAAGCAAAAGCATTATTAGGAAGCGCAATTACAAATGCCAAAGTAAGCTACAGCGTAAACCGTAGCACAAACATTGCATACCAACAAAGAAAAAAATATCCTGAGTATCTAAAAGAAACCATCATTGCTGAAGAAACCATTCAAACGGATGCAAAAGGAAACTTTACGATTCCGTTTGCAACTACAATTGATGAAACAATTGACATAAAAGATTTATATGCATACAGTTATGAGGTTTCTATTGAAGTAATTGACCTTAACGGAGAAACGCAAACTGCTGAAAAAACAATCATTGTCAATTCGGAAGGAGTTGATTTTAGATTGGAAATGCCATGGAAATCTGATCGCAAAAATCCTTTGGAAATTACCATCAATGCGAGAGATGTAAACCGTGTTCCTGTAACCATCAATGGAAATTTAAAAATATACAAACTAAAAAGTCCGGAACGTATAGTGCGCAAACGTCCTTGGGATTTTCCTGAAATTCAAACGCTTTCCAAAGCAGCATTCGTCAAGCAATTTCCGCATGATTCGTATACAGCAAGCGAAAATAAAGACCAATGGGAAAAAGGAGCACTCGTTGCCAATGTAGATTTCAATACAGAAAAAAACACCAAACATACGTTTAATGCTACTTCTTGGACATCAGGCAGTTATATTGTTGAAGGTTTTACTTTTGATGAAACCGTGCAAGACACCATTTTTGTTGATCAAAAAATTACACTTACCAATATTGACGACACGTATTTGCCCGATCAGAAACTTTTTGAATATACTGTATTAAATACCGATTACAGAGATGACGGTTATGTAAAACTAAAGCTTTCTACCGCTTTGCGCGATGATACGCTGAATGTACAACTGCATTTATTTCACAAAGAAAAATTAGTATTGTCACAAGCAACAAGTATTGACAAAGGTTCAAAAATTGTAAAAATTCCTGTTGATAAAAGCTTTACGGAAAGCATCACAATTAGGATGAGTCATACAAAATTTAATAGCTTTGATTATGAAGATTTTACATTCAGTCTGTACGAAGAAAATAAATTTCTCGATATCAAAACCTCAACGTTTCGCAACAAACTCCAACCGGGACAAAAAGAAACATGGCGATTTAAAATTCTCGATGTAGAAAACAAAGGTAGTAATGCCGAAATATTAGCTTCGATGTATGATGAATCGTTAGATCAATTCAAACGACATTCTTGGGATCTTAATTTCTATTACTTTAACAGAAGTCGTTATTCCACACCGCGTGTAGAAGATACATATTTTGATGTTTCGCATTCTAATAAATTTTACAATATAACGAGTGAAATAAACATTCCAAATTTTAGAAACTACTTAAGGTTTAATTGGTTTGGATTAAACTTTAACAACTTACTCAGTACTAATTACAAACACATCAAACGCCTTAAAGAGAAGAAAAAAACAAAACACACAAAGGCTTCTTCAGGAACTATTTCGGGACATATATTTGATGAAGATGGATTGCCATTGCCAGGCGCAGCAGTAGTTATAAAAGGAACTTCAACAGGAACTATAACAGATTTTGATGGTTTGTATACAATTAATGCTTCTGCGGATGATACATTGGTCATTAGCTACGTAGGATTTACTTCGCAAGAAATACCTATTGAAGCTAAAAACAATATCAATGTATCCTTACAAGGTGATATGAGTCAACTAGAAGAAGTAACGGTTGTTGCCTATGGAATTTCTACGAGGCATGTTAGCTCGGTTGCTGCGTTAATTACCGTAAATGGAGAATCTGTAAGTACGATACGAGATGGCAGATTAGATCAAATTTTACAAGGTTCTTCTGCCGGATTAAATATTTCTACGGGAAGTGGACAACCCGGTGCAAATGGTGTTATTATCATTAGAGGGACTAGTTCGTTACAACAAAATAACGCTCCATTATTTGTGGTAGATGGTGTTCCTGTGGATGAAAATGCTTTCAAAAATTTGAATCAAAATAATATTACTTCCATGAGTGTTTTAAAAGATGCAGGAGCTACGGCACTTTATGGAGCTAGAGGTGCAAACGGAGTTGTTATTATTACCACAAAATACGGAACGCGTACAGAAACTATTGATGGTATGCAAGTGATTGTCGGGCTAACAGAAGAAGATTTAGATACTGTTGAAACGCGAAAAGACTTAAACGAAACTGCCTTTTTCTATCCGCATTTGCGAACGGATTCCGAAGGAAATGTATTAGTCGAATTTGAAGCACCAGAATCATTAACGCGTTGGAAATTTCAATTAGTAGCACATCAAAAAGATGGAATATTCGGAAGCATTGAAAAAAATGCAGTCACACAAAAAGAATTGATGGTTGTGCCAAATATGCCGCGTTTTTTACGTGAAAAAGATACAATTGTCATTACGTCTAAAATTGTCAATCTTCAAAATAAAGCAACCAAAGGAATTGCTTCATTACGTTTATTTGATGCACTTACGATGGAATCTATAGATGCAAAAATTCATCTAGAAGAAAAAAACAAATCCTTTACAATTGATGCGAAAGGCAATACAAATGTATCATGGAAACTCTATATTCCAGAAGGTTTTGATGCTATTCAATATAGAGTAATCGCTAAATCGGGAAATTTCTCGGATGGAGAAGAAAGTGCGTTGCCAGTACTAAAAAATAGTATTCTTGTCACGGAAGCAAAACCAATTTGGGTCAAAGCTGGTGAAGAAAAAGAAGTGACATTTAGCAAACTTGCCAACAACACAAGTGCAAGCTTGAAGCAACACAAATTGACTTTAGAATACACGTCAAATCCAACGTGGAGCGCAATACAATCGTTGCCATATTTATTGGAATATCCGTATGAATGTGCCGAGCAAACTTTCTCGCGTTTGTATGCCAACGTACTTGTGACACATATTTTGCAAAGTTCTCCTAAAATAAAAGAAGTCTTTGAATCGTGGAAAGCAAACGGACAATTGGTATCAGATTTAGAGAAAAACTCCGAATTGAAAAGCTTGTTAATTTCAGAAACTCCTTGGGTTCGCGATGCAGCTTCAGAAACCGAAAAGAAACAACGCTTGGCACAATTATTTGATCCAAAACTTTTAGAAGAACAACAATTAGAAATGTGGTTGAAGTTAGAAGATTTACAAAAAAGTTCTGGTGGATTTCCATGGTTTGCTGGTGGAAACGAAAACGGATACATCACACTTCACATCTTACAAACGTATGCGCATTTGGTAAAATTGAATGTGATTACTGATAAAAAATCAGACTTGTACAGCATCATGAAAAACGCTTGCAAATATGCAGATGTGGAATTTTTAAAAATGAATTCAGAGAATCTCAAATCGCCAAGCAACGAAAATTACGTTTCACAATTACGCTATTTGTATATCCGAAGCCTATTGGAAAATCACATCAACACTTCAAAAGATGTAAAAAGAACAATGAATCGGTATCTAGACGTTTTACAAAAAGATTGGATCTTATTGTCATTGGAACAAAAAGCAATGTTAGCACTTTCATTAGAACGCATGGGCAAACACAGCGACGCAAAGAAAATCATGAATTCTTTAGAAGAAACTGCCGTAAAAACTACGGAATCTGGCATGTATTGGAAAGAGTTTACAAATTCACGTTATTACAGTTCATCCGCGATAGAAAAACAAGCGTTATTGATTGAAGCTTTTTCAGAAATTACAAAAAATGATGAGATTGTTCAAGAATTGCAATTGTGGTTGTTGCAACAAAAACAAACTTCGCAATGGGCAACGACAAAAGCTACCACAAAAGCGATTTATGCATTATTGTTGAATCCGAAGGAATTCGTTTCTATCAAAGACAATACAATCGTGACTGTAGGAACGGAGAAAATCAACACAAAAAAATTAAACGAAACCGAAAAAGAAGCTGGTACAGGTTATTTTAAAACTTCTTGGAACAAAGCAGCAATTACAAAAGATAAAGCAACAATTAAGATTCAAAACAATGGTAAAACAGCTAGTTTTGGAGGTGTATATTGGCAATATTTTGAAGAATTGGAAAACATCACACAAAATGATAATGTCTCGTTACAAGTTACCAAAGAGTTGTATGTAAAAGAAAATATAAACAACGAAGAAGCCTTAGTGCCACTTGCTAAAAAATCACTGACTATTGGCGATTTAATTACCGTTCGTCTGACAATTACCAACACAAAAAACGCTGAATTTATTCACTTAAAAGATATGCGTGCGGCAGGTTTAGAACCTGTAAATGTATTATCGCGTTACAAATGGCAAGATGGAATTGGATATTATGAAAGCACGCGTGATGCAAGCACAAATTTCTTTTTTGACCGAATTCCGAAAGGTATTTTTATCTTAGAATATGAAGTTCGAGTGAACAATTCGGGGGAATTTTCAAATGGAATCACCACTATAGAAAGCATGTACGCGCCAGAATTTAGAAGTCATACAAAAGGTATTCGGATTAAAGTGGAGTAAGCTATATAAGGTCGTTTCTAAATTAATTGGAAACGACTTTTTTTATACAGATTATTTATTTTTTTTATGTTCTGCAGATTTTTCTTCTTCACCTCCATGAGCATCTTGCTTAGGAAGAAAACTTCCACCTGGCATTCTTTGTGCTTTGTAGCCTGCTTGTTTCCATGCATATACAGAAATTTGCCATCTATCCATATCTATTATCGGCGCATAATGACCACTTCGCAAATTGATATGAACAACATCACTTGCTGCCTGTTGCTGTCTAGTAATTTTCTTTAACTCTTGTTCTAATTTAGCTTTATTTTCCATTAACATACCTTCATAAGTACCACGACCATCCGACGCTTTTCTAACTTTTAATTCGAGTACATTAATTGTTCCTCTTAAATCAGCAATTTTACCAGCTTTAGAGGGTTTCACTCCTTCTCCTGCACTGTAAACTGGTTGCCCACCCCCAACTACTGAATGTTGATTATTTTCTGGACTACCAATTCTCAAATCTTTATCTGTCTTATACACCCAAATAAATTTCTGTCCAGAATTTAGAGCTCTTTCGAATCCTCTTTTATTTCTATAACTAACTAAAAAAGAAAGCCCTTCATCAAACGCCACTTGTGCTTTATATGTTTCTACTTCATCTTCTAAAGCCTGAGGTTGATTGTTTGGAAAAGTTTTTAATATTGGTTGTAAACTCGCCCATTCTGCGGCATCATCATCATCTTGCTTTTTTCCTTTCATAAAACCAGTTACCGCGCCAAGAAACGTTGGTAAAAAAACAGCAGCAGCACTAGCAAGTGCTTGTCCATAAAATTCAGGCTGACTATTTATTAAAAGCCCAAAAGCTGCTCCAACGAGTAAACTTCCGAGTCCATATTGTACTGTTTTTTTGACTTTGTTTCCTTCTAACTGAGCCGTTGAAGATTTGTAAGCGTTCTTATGAACACTGACATTTTCTTGAGCTTTCAATTGCATTGCCTTTGCGCCCATAACATCTGCTTCTTTTTCTAAACCGACATCATCATTGATATTGACTTTTTGCTTGAGTTGTTTTGTGGGTTTTACACGACCTTGTTTTTGCTGTACTACATGCCAAGCTTCATGCGGTAAATGTTTTTCTTGTCCTGATGCGATATGAATATTAGAACCTTGTGCATAAGCATGTGCATTGAGTTGCACAGGTTTACTCGAATTGTAATGAACTTTTACATCGTCCATACTATGACCCGAAAGATTTTCGATTCCCGATTTTAGTTTGTCTGGCAATCCTGTATCATTTTTCTTTTGTTGAATTGGATTTGATGAATTTGTTGCTTCTAATCGTTCTTTCATTTTCAATTGCGCAACTGATTCTGGCCGATTGTCTTCAAATTGAAAAACAGACGAAGCTGTCTGTTGTTGCATGACTTTATTTGCAACAGACTTCCGTGTCCTCTTTGTCTTTTTTTCTTGATAAGAATTCATAATCATTTTACAATTACCAAAATAGCATTCTTATAAAGTTAAGATATAGATTACAAATTATTGAAAAATGATTTAATTAATGTGAATACTGAATTGAATTCAGGTAGAAAAACGTAGGTTACTTACAAAATGTACATCACTTTGAAAACTCGCCAATCTGCCACAAAACGCCTGACGGATCGTGCATAAAAAATACATTTCCCCAATCGTTATAATTGATTTCAGAAACACGAACCTTTTCATATTTGGCAGGAAGTTCTAACTTTTTAATTGCTTCTAAATGGTTTTGCAAGTTTTCAACTTCCATGAAAATCATGGTATTGTCTACCCAATCTTTTACGTATGCATTTTGCAAATAGAAGCCAAAATTACCCAAATTGAAATACGACATATTATGTGGTAGCTGGATTTCTTCAAAACCCAAATCGCGATAAAAACGTCGTGAAATTTCGTAATCTTTTGCGCCAATAAAAGCGCGAATAGATTTTATGTTATACTTCATACGGATGATTTTAAAAACAATCCGTTTCACTCACTCAAAAGAGTTGTTCACGCATTGCTGGTTTTATATAAATGAAATATACAATAGTTTTGATTCAAAATCAATGAATCATGATTATAGATTCCTGCCTACGCAGGAATGACAAAATTATTCTAATCAAATAAAAACTTTATGAAATCAACTTTACTATTCACACTATTTTTCAGTATTACTTTTTTTGGCTTCGCGCAAAGCAACACAATTTCAGGAACTGTCTATGACGAAGATAAAAATGTTCTTGCTGACGCGAATGTAATCGTGAAAAATTCAAAAGAAGGAAAAATTACAGGCAAAAAGGGACAATTCGCGTTTGACGCACATCCAAAAGATACTTTAGTGATTTCCTATTTAGGGTTTGAAACAAAAGAAATTATAATTGGTGATCAAAAAGAATTTTCGATTACACTCAACTCTGAGTGGGAGAAATTAGAAGCTGTAACAATTGTAGCGTATGGAGGAACTATTTGTTCATCAAAATGGTGTTGTTGTCCCACTACTATGACATCTGAAACTGTAAGCGAAGATTTCAAAAGAATTTCTACGAATGAAAGTTTAACTTCTCTCTTCCCAAATCCTTCTGCAAATGGATTATTTCAGCTACAGCTGGATAAAACATACAATACAATTACAGTGGAAGTTTTTAATATGAATGGTCAATTGATTCAAACCAAAACGCACACGAAACTTTCAAAAATTCCACAAATTGATTTGTCAACACAACCAAAAGGAATCTATTTGATTCGCACCGTAGTTGATGGGAATATTTTGGAAACTAAGAAAGCCGTGAAATCATAAATTCAAAACGCTAAATTTTAAATGAAAAAGTTTTAATGTGAACTCAACGAAATTCTATCTCAAAACCGTCAATTCGAGTGATTTTTCTCATGTAGGCATTAGCCGAAATGAAAAAATAGTATTGAGAATACTTTACATCTCGACTGCGCTCGATGTGACATAATAAAAGCCAAATGCAAACAGCTAAAGGCTAGAAGCTAATTGCTATACAATTTCCGATTCCAAGCATTCTTCCACAACTTCACCATCTTTTTTGTATACGTAGTACGAATGATTATTTTCGTCTAACGACATGGCTTTGACGGGTTTTCCGTTTTCAAATACAATTCCTGATAAGTCATCACAAGCATAACCGTCTGTTAGAATTTCTTTTTGAATGTTGCTATGAAATAACGGACGACGCGACGGCTCCGAATGGTAATGCGGACAGTGACTGAACGGCAAGAAGTTGAAACCTTCTACAAACGTGAGTTCTTTAGGTCGCGAATCTGTAAATCCACCATTGAACCAACACAACGAACCTGCGCTTCCGCCAGCTAAGATAATTCCATGATCGTACGCTTTTTTCAATGCCAAATCAATTTCATGCGCTTTTAACAACGTCATCATGTTTAAGGTATTTCCGCCTCCAACAATAATTGCGTCCATTTGCAGTAGAAAATCTTCAAAATCCCAATCTTGCATGCTCGAATTGATCCAAACTTTTAACACATGCGGTTCTATTTCTAAATCGTGACACAACTCGTACCAATAGTTTATGTACCAAAGTGCATCGCCTGTTGCGGTTGGTAAAAAGCAAATTCGCGGTTTCTTTTTCCCTGTGAGTTTGGCAGTATATTTTACAAATTCTTGATTGACTTGTCCGCCGTAAACGAATAGTGTTTGTGTTGGGTTCATTTTTTTTTAGATTATTAGACTTCTTGGACTTCCTTAGATTACTGGAGTCAAAGTATATATTTGAAATTTATTTTTTTACTTAAAAACTATTGTTAGTTATCACGTATTGTAGTTCTTGGTTGACTTGGTTTTTGATAGAACGGAGATCGCGCACGTGTAGTATTTTTTCTTCTTTTATGTTCTTGTATTTGCTTCCAGCGTTCCGGATCAAATGTTGTCCAATAGGCTTTGTAAAAACCTCTATTACTAGAATTATTTTTGATATAGCTTCCAAAGAGTTCTACCAATTGAAATCTATATGGAGCATCTGCATGCAACATATCTTTTCCTTGTTCATCCAAAATCATCATAGACGCATACATTGCCCTTTGTCCTTCATAACCTCTAGCTATAACTGTGAATTTTTTATCTACATTATCTAATAACTTAATATTATTCCAAACTAAGTTCGGACGATGCGAACCTGGATACGGTAAAATAGATTTATGCCATTTTCCATAACGGTCATACATGGCTTTTTTAGTGTAAAATGCAGTGTAAACACATAGATACTTTATTTCATTCAATACAATAGTGTCTTTACCTGCTACCGAAATAAAATGATCGTTAACGATTTGCGTAAAATCATTTTTCAATATTTTATCACACTTTGCTCTAGCACTTAAACGTTTATAATCTTCTAAAATAGTCGCTGTTGTGACGATTTTATGAGTCAAAAACACATACTCTTCATGTAGAAACTGAATAATATCTTTTTCATCATGAATGGTTATATCACGAAAGATCAAATCTTTTTTAATCGCAAAAAAATAAACCTTTATAAATGCATCATAGTTTTGATTTCTTTGATTAAATTTAGATTCTCTAGTAAATTTTAGAAGCTTTTCATTCGTTTTTACATCATAAATAATATACTTACGTTTGCTTTGTTTTTCAATTTTCACATATACTTTGTCATCTACATAAGCAGTTTCATTTTCAATACGTATGTTTTGTGATATACAGAAATGAACACAAAACATGAAGAACAACAATGCTAAATACTTTTTCATGGCACTACCTACTTTTTATGATAGAAAGATATTTCTTTAATTTTTCCTAACCAAAATTTCTTTCGATTGATGCATTACATTTTCTTTGTGAAATAAATTTATTCTAAACTCGCTCGGTATTTTATCGTTTAATAATAGCAACTTTCCTTTCGCTTTGATGAGTTCTTGAAAGTGTTTTTCACGTTGTTCATATTGCACTTTGTTTGCATACGTTGTAATCAACATCAAGTGAAATGGTGCTTCCGCAGAATAGGGTGTTTCCATAATTTCAAAAGAAGCAATATAGTTTTTCTTTAGTGCTATTGCACGTAATGCTTTCCAATTGTATTCATAGTAAAATAATGTTTCTTCCCTATTATTATCTACAATCTGAATGAAATCAACGGTGGAGATCCGTTCGCTTTTTTGTGAAAACGAAAACTGAATCGAAATTAAAAAAAGTACTATTACTAAATATTTCAACTTAATGGATCGCATACTAACTGAGTGTTTGTTTCTAAAAAAAAGATACAAAAAAAAGCGACTTTGAGAAGTCGCTTTTAAAAAGTATTTTATGATTTGATCGTTTTTACTTGTACCAAATACATTTTTTTATTTCTGAGTTTCTGATATATGAATATGCTTTATCAGATTTCCCCCAATTGATTCCATCAGGAATTAAGTTTCCGCCTGACCATTTGTAATTACAATCTGGACCAATATCGTGTGCATCTCTTGCGCCATCTGCTTCGTCTTTCATGCTAATCCAATATATACGTGCTGGTTTGATACCTTTGTCTTTCATGTCAATAATTTCAAAGTTATCTCCTAATCCATTATTAACAACCAATTCGTTTTTCCTTCCCGATTTGTTATAGCCTACAACTACCACATAATGTGTTGGGAAATCAATAATTCTTCCGCCTTTTCTCCACATCTTTTTCTTTCCATAATCTAACAACATCACATGCACTTTTCCTTGATCTAATAGTTCCACAGATTTTTCAAAAACTCCTTTTAACGTATTGAATCCTGTAGATGCTTTTGAATACGTTCGTACATCATAAAAATCTTTAATATACGATCGCAATCCACTCCTAAAGAAGCCTGGCAAGGTAAGTCCATACCATTGTTTGTCACGCCCTTTGATTCCGTAGTAAGACGTTTTCATTTTTTTGCGCAACTTTAAAAGAATATTTTTTGGCATTCCGCTCGTCATTTCTTCCCTAGAAGGAATCAACCGCCTGTATCCGTGTCTTCTATCATAATACGACATCATAATTAACGCTGCCACAGGTCCGCAACCAGCCATTACTTGTCTGTTTTTATGATTTGTAATATAATCTTGATCGTAAGGAGGAGTACCTGTTAAAATAAGGCGTTTTGCTCTTGGCATAGTTAAATTTTTATGAATTATATGTGCCTTCACTTTGAAGGTTTTCCACAAATATAAATTCATAAAACATTGATAAACACAGTGAATACACTATTTCAAGAGGGGAATTTTCCCTTTTTAAAATAGTGCATTTACGTATTATAAAATTATTTGAGTCTTATATCAAATGAACTATTAGGCATTCAACATTTCCCAAAGTTTATCTTTCAACTCCACAATACCCAGTTGGGCAACAGAAGAGATAAACATAAACGGAGTATCTAAGTCTCTTTTGAGTTCTATGCTCATTTCTTCCATGAGTTCATCGTCTAACATGTCTGACTTAGAAATCGCGATGAAACGCTCTTTATCGAGCAATTCAGGATTGTATTTTTTTAATTCGTTGAGTAAGATGTCGTATTCTTTGGAAATATCAGGACTGTCCGCAGGAATTAAAAATAGTAAGGTTGAGTTACGCTCAATGTGTCTTAGGAAATAATGTCCCAATCCTTTTCCTTCGGAAGCACCTTCAATGATTCCAGGAATATCTGCCATCACAAACGATCTGTAATCTCTGTATTCTACAATTCCTAAATTTGGTTTCAACGTTGTGAATTCGTAATCGCCAATTTTTGGTTTTGCCGAAGTTATTACAGAAAGCAAGGTTGATTTTCCAGCATTTGGAAATCCTACCAATCCAACATCTGCCAATACTTTTAATTCAAGTAATATATCTTTTTCTTCACACGGAATTCCAGGTTGTGCGTAGCGTGGTGTTTGGTTTGTTGGCGATTTGAAATGCCAGTTTCCGCGTCCGCCTTTTCCACCTTCCGCAACAATGCGTTCTTCGCCGTGTTCCGTAATTTCAAAAAGTACTTCGTTGGTCAATGAATCTTTTACAACAGTTCCTAATGGAACATCTAAGTATACATCTTGTCCATCAGCACCTGAACTTCTATTTGAACTTCCATTTCCACCATGCTCGGCTTTAAAGTGTCTTTTAAGTTTATAGTGAAAAAGTGTCCAAAGGTTTTTATTTCCTCGTAGAATAACATGTCCGCCACGTCCGCCATCGCCACCATCTGGACCACCTTTAGCGTTGTATTTTTCGCGTAGTAAATGCATTGAGCCTTTTCCTCCGTTTCCAGAAGTAACGTGCATTTTTACGTAGTCTACAAAATTTCCATCTGTCATTGTATCGTCGTTTTATATTGTGAGACGTGGTTTCTTTCTACTCTAAATATTATAATTGGTCGATTGTTGTGCTTAATCGTGTGGTTATTTCTTCAATTGATCCAATACCATTTACGCTGTAAAACTTATTTTGCGCTTTGTAATAGTTGATTAATGGAGCTGTTTTTTCATTATATTCGTCAAAACGGTTTCTAATTTTATTTTCATCTTGATCGTCAGGTCGTCCACTATCTTTTCCGCGTTCTAACAAACGTTCAATTAAAATTTCGTCGTCAGCTTCTAAAGCAATCGTTGCCGAAATTGTCATGTTTTTTGTTTCTAAGAAAGTATCTAATGCTTCTGATTGTGCCGTTGTTCTTGGGAATCCGTCAAAGATAAAACCATTTGCATCCGGATTTTTCTCTACTTCCGCTTGCAACATATTGATCGTTACGGAATCAGGAACTAAATCGCCTTTGTCCATGAATGATTTTGCCAAATTTCCTAATTCTGTTCCGTTTTTGATATTGTATCTAAAAACATCTCCCGTAGAAATGTGTACTAAGTTGTACTTTTCTTTTAAGAAGTTTGCTTGTGTTCCTTTTCCTGCTCCAGGTTTTCCAAATAAAATTAAATTGATCATGTTGTGTGTGTGTAGTTGATAAACTTCGGGTAAGTTTCTTCCCAATTCGTCATAGTCCAATCCGTAACCTACGATGAATTCGTTCGAAATCTCCATCCCGATATAATCTATTTTGTATGTTTTAAGATATGCTTCAGGCTTAAAAAATAAAGTTCCAATTTTGAACTGTTTTACTTTTTTTGCTTTGAATATTTTGTGTAATTCTTCTAGCGTATTTCCCGTATCAATAATATCTTCCAATACCACAACGGTTCTTCCTTCAATGTCTTGAGATAATCCAATCAATTCCTTGATGTCTCCCGTAGAAGAAGTTCCATGATAAGAAGCCAATTTTATAAAGCTCATTTCGCATGAAAATGGATACGCTTTCATGAAATCAGCGAAAAACATAAATACGCCGTTCAAGATTCCAATGAAAATTGGTTGTTCATCTTTTAGGTCATCCGCTATTTCTGAGGCCATTCTAGCGACAGCTTCCTGAATTTTAGCTTCAGAGATGAATTTCTTGAAATATTTATCGTGTAATTTAATCACGTTTTCTATGTTTTTTTTTGATAAAACTACTTTTTTTATGTGATGTAGAAAGTAGATTTTTACCCGTTGATGTCTTTTAAATAATGATATTTTATCATTTTAAAGGTGCAAAGATACAAATTGATTTATGAATAACGTTTTACGAGTTTACTTTTACCGTTTTAGATTTGTACTTTTGTTAAAAATGTGAATTCCATGAATTATTTTTCCTCCAATTTTAAGTTGGGAATTTTAGGTGGCGGCCAATTAGGTAAAATGCTACTGTATACAACCCGAAAGTTTGATATTTATACAACGGTTTTAGATCCAAGTGCCGAAGCACCTTGCAAAATAGCGTGCAATGAGTTTCATGAAGGCGACTTGATGGATTTTGATACGGTGTATAATTTTGGTAAAAACGTAGATGTACTTACGTTTGAAATAGAACATGTAAATGTCGATGCTTTACAAAAGCTTGAAGATGAAGGCGTACAGGTTTATCCATCAGCAAAAACATTGCGAACGATTCAGAATAAAGGAATTCAGAAGCTTTTTTATCAGAAACATGAAATTCCGACAGCTCCTTTTTCTATTTATATGTCGCTGGAAGAATTGATGCATGGCGTGCAAAATGACGTGATTTCAATTCCTTTTGTTTGGAAAAGTACGCAGTTTGGCTATGATGGAACTGGCGTAAAAGTAGTTCGTACCTTAGATGATTTGCACAATTTGCCAAATGTGGAATGTATGTGTGAAGAATTGGTCAATTTTAAAAACGAACTCGCTGTCATTGTTGCCCGAAATGTTTCAGGTGAAATTAAAACATATCCTGTGGTAGAAATGGAATTTCATCCAGAAGCGAATCAGGTTGAATATGTAATTTGCCCAGCAAGAATCTCTGAGGATATTCAAGCGAAAGCGAAAAAAGTAGCATTGCAAGTTTCGGAAGCATTACAACATACAGGAATTTTAGCTGTAGAGCTATTTCAAACACAAAATGATGAAATTTTGGTAAACGAAGTTGCGCCAAGACCGCATAATAGTGGACATTACAGTATTGAAGCAAGTTATACCGATCAGTTTGAACAACACATTCGCGCTATTTTGAATCTTCCGTTAGGAAATACAGCAAGTAAAGTTGCCGGAATTATGGTGAACTTGGTTGGTGCCGAAGGTCATACTGGCGATGTTGTGTATGAAAATATTGAAAAAATCATGCAAATGGAAGGCGTGACACCACATATTTATGGAAAGAAGCAAACACGCCCTTTTCGTAAAATGGGACATGTAACGATTGTAAACGAGGATGTTGCAGCAGCACGAAAAGTTGCCGCAGAAGTTAAAAAGACAATTAACGTAATTAGTAAATAATATGGCAAAAGTGGGAATTATTATGGGAAGCACGAGTGATCTTCCTGTAATGCAAGAAGCAATTGATATTTTGAAGGGTTTTGATATTGAGATTGAAGTTGATATTGTTTCAGCGCATAGAACTCCTGAGAAGTTATTCGATTATGGAAAAAACGCGCATACAAGAGGAATTACTGTAATTATCGCTGGTGCTGGCGGCGCGGCACATTTACCCGGAATGGTTGCTTCATTGTCTCCATTACCTGTGATTGGTGTTCCTGTGAAATCGAGAAATTCTATTGATGGTTGGGATTCTATTTTGTCAATTTTACAAATGCCAGGTGGCGTTCCTGTAGCAACTGTTGCACTGGATGGCGCAAAGAATGCCGGAATTTTGGCGGCACAAATTATTGGAACTTCCGACAAATGTGTACTCGATAAGATTTTAGTGTATAAAGAAGGATTAAAACAGAAAGTAATTACTTCTGCTAAGGAAATTTCAAAATAAATTAATTTCTATATAACTTACAAAAGATAAAAGCTTAATTATTATTATTTTTAAATTTCGAATTGAATAGTTCATTTTTAGTTTAAATTAAAAAATTCATGAATTTTCGTTTTCTTTGCTCGCACAAAGAAAAGAAAAAAAGAAAGTGCGCTTTTTCCAGAGGTGTTTTTAGCTTTCTATTCTGAAAGCTAAAACCGCAATAATTTTCCTAAATTTTTTAGCTCACAATTTTCTATTTCAAATTAATGAGTTCATGAATCTGCGATTTTCAAGGCTTCAAAAATTCTTAACGGAAAATAATTGCTACACTGCGGAAAAAGAATCCGTCGCGGAAAAAACCTTATTAAATCAAACATAATTTAAATAAGAAAAGCCGCTTCGAGAAGCGGCTTTTTATCTTTACAAACCATTCAAAAATAAAACTAACCTACCATATTATTAATCATTTTTTACCCAAAACTAAATTTGGAAATAGTAGTTTGTATTGATGGTTCAAAAGTATTGTTTTGCTACTGTTTCCAACTTTTGAAAGTATTTAAAATACGTTTTCTCGTTTAAATGCATCAACTATTCGATGAAAGGTATTTCTACTGTTTTACACATACTTTAACTACATAGTGAGCCATTAAAAAACCCTTCAAGCATTTGCTCAAAGGGTTTACATCAACCAATCCATTTTAATTATAATACAGTTAATAGGGGCTATCAACATTGTAAAATGTGTCAAGTAGGTTACATATATTTTTATATCATGAAAAAAATTATCTCTACTAAATCAACATGACAAAAGTCTTAATTATCTAGTAGTTTGAACAATAGCAAAAAGTGTTTTCACGACGAATCGATGAAATACACAAATAATCGACAAAGTGTGTTTTAGTAGGCTTATTTTACTATTTTCTTGATAATTCTTGCGCCTGAAGCAGTTGTACAACGCACAATGTAGAAGCCATCGGTGAGACCTTGCGCCGTAATTTTGTTTTTATAGTCCGCAGAAAAAATACGTTTGCCCGCTATATTGAAAAGTTCTACCGTTTTTAAATCGGTATGTGTAGTTTGAAACGAAAGTATATCGTTTATAAAATAGGCATGTACGTCCGTATTAGTTTCTTCTAGGTCTTCTATGCTTAGTGTACCACTGCGGTAATTTAAGTTCAAAAAGAAACGATCATTTACTTCACCAATAACACCCGAAAATGTATATCCAGTTTGTCGTAAGTCCGTAAATGTTCCTTGCGAGGTATCTTCTAGAATGATATCAAAATCTGTACTTAGAAATTCTGCATCAATTGATAGTGTATACGATGCAGCAGCCGTGAGTTCATATCCTAAAGCCACTTGAACGTTTGTATTTGTTAATTCTGGTAATGCCTGAATGGAAAGTCGTGTAGTGCCTAAAAACGAGTAAAATTCTATTGGAGCACCATCATTGATAAAATTTCCATCAAATCCATTATCATGACCAACTGTTCCTTCTGGAATGAATCCTATGAGAAGTGTTAAAAAAGAGCCATTACCAGCCAATCGCAATGAAATACGCCCGTCTGTGTCACTTTCAGAAGTATGGCCAGTTGTTTGAGTTCCAAAATCTTGTCCGTAGGCTATTGCCGTCAAACTAATAAATAAAATTATTAGCAGTAATTTTATCTTCATAAAAGAGATGGTTTAGGGTACTTTCTGTAATCTCTACTACAATAATAGAAAAATTCACTTTAACAGACGAATTCTTTTAAAACTTTAAGACTTTTTTGGAAACAACAATGCCACTTTCCGTTGTAAACTTTACAATGTAAACTCCGCTAGATATTTGTGGAATTGCTACAGTTTCAGAATACTCACGTTGCATGATTTGCTTTCCAGAAATATCATACAATACAATTGTTTCAAAATCTGTGCGATTCGTAATCGTTCTTAAGTCATTATTTTTAAACAATACATTTGTTTGCTGTCCTACAACTTCAATATCTTCTATACTTAATGTGTTTTTATATTGAATGTTTAAGAAGAAACGATCATTTTCTTCTGTTGGACTTGTGGTAAATGTGTACGAAGTTTGTCTTAAATCGGTAAATGTTCCTTGATATCTATCTTCTAAAAGAATATCAAAGTCTTGACTTAAATATTCAGCATCAATTTCTAATGTATACGTTCCACTTGATAATACTTGGTATCCTAGCGCAATTTCAACATCCAAATTTGTCAATGTTGGCAATGCTTGAATAGCCAGTTTATCAGTTACTAAAAATGAATAAAACTCTATCCCAGCACCTTCATTGATAAAAGCTCCATCATATTGATCGTCAAAATTTACGTTTCCTTGTGGGATAAAACCTAGTAATTGTGTTGCGTACAATCCGCTACCTGACAAACGCAATGATAATCGTCCATCTGTTTGACTATTGCTAGAATTTGTTGATTCTGGAGTAAAAGCACCAATTGATCCGTTTGGTCTAAAAAATTGATCGTTATTGGCAATAACTCTGTGTGTGTTTTTAAACGTAACTGTTCCAGTACCGCCACTTTTCGCTTGCACAGCAAATCCTTGCGCCGTTCCAATGTTTCCGTCGGCAGCGCCTAATGGGTTTGAACCTGTACTGTTGTATTCTATATAATCTGAAGATAAATTATCGCCAATTGGCGCATCTGTTTGTCTCCAATAATAAACGGTTCCTTGAATTGCAGCTGAGTTATCACTTTGAAATGTTTCCCAATCAATTGCGGATGGATACGGATTTCCGATGATGTTGTATCCAGATTCTGAGGTACTAGGATCAACTGTGTAATATACGGGTTCACTAATATCACCATTATTTACGGTTCCAGTATATATTGCTGTTTCTACATTATAATGATTTGCTCTCAATGCATAGCCTCTTCCAACTTCCATATCCGTATGACTACTACTCCAAGCTGCATTTGTAGTAGATGCATTCCAATAGTAGCTATATCCAGCAACGTTAGGAAAAATTGTTGCAATTGTACTATTGCTTTCATCTATTGGCGTTGACCAATATGAATAGAAATATCTGTTTGTATAATTTGGAGAATCACGCTTTACCACATAATCACCTGTCCCTTTTACAGGAATGTTCTCTCTAGAAAGTAACGCACCATCATTTTCTATGGTAATTGTTCCATTATTTGTCAGATCATAATAAACATCCAAAGTAGCATCTGCATTTACAGTAATAGAAGCAGTTGCGTTTACTGTAAGTTCACCAACTACGGTATGCGCAGTTAATACAGGATAATTTGTAGAGGAAGGAATCACGACTGATTCTAACTTTGTAGCATCAGGTGCTGTTCCGCCAACCCAATTGGTTCCTGTGGTCCAACTTGTAGTTGTTGCTGTTGCTGACCAAGTAATGGTCGTTTTATTACTTGCAGAATCAGTAACTACATCATCATCATCGTCTAAATATGAAATTGTATCACCATCTAAGGCAGCCACTAAATTGTTTGTTCCTACCGTTAGTATTAATACATCTTTATTATCATCTATTTCAGTTGCTGTACGCACATCATCCCAAACTCTAAATCCCCAAACATTTCCAGCAAAGTAATTATTTGAATTGGATTGTGAATTGCTATCAAAACAATATTCTGAAGTTCCGCCAGAAGTCCAAGTTCCACAATTTGGATAACGCACATTAGAATCTGAGCGACCTAAGTTAATATCTCCAGAATGACTTCTAATTTCAAAACCAGCTCTAGAATCCATTAAAGTTCCATCCAAGTACCATTTCAAATTTGTGTTATCGGAAGCTGCTATTGGATCATTTACTGGTGTAGAAACATTATCAAACACCAACGCCACATGATACCAAGTATCATCACTTATAGGCTCTCTAAAGTACGTTCCATTCCAACGCGGTGTATAATCGTTATTGGCTCTATTGTATCCACCAACAACTACATAGTCATTTTCAACATAAATAGCAATTCCACGAGAACCACCACCCTCTTTGTAAACTACTTGTCTACTTGTAGCATCATCAACTTTAAAGTAACCTTCTATTGTTCTGTTATTGACAGTTGTTGTGTTTATATTATCTGAATCGGTTAATTCAATAAAATCATCGACTCCATCTAAGTAGTAACCATCATTAGGTGGTTGCGCAGTTGCAACAGAAATATTAAGTAGGACTAAGATTAATAAAAATAACTTTTTCATTGTTAGGGCAATTTTTAATTATATACGTAAATTCTTTACCTTTGGCTTTCAAAAATTAAGAGAAAACGATTTACTATAAATTTATGCACTCTTATTAAAGATAACTTTTTCTTACAACTATAAATATTGTATTTCGATCAAACACATAAATCGACCGATAAAATGACAGTTTTAAACAAAACATTTCCTACAAAACATACAACAGCACCTTTTTCTAAAATCAACGAAAACGACTTTGCTAGTGCGATTGACATAGAAATTAAGCGAACAAAAGAAGAAATTAACGCCATCGTTCATAGTAAGAATGCTCCTACTTTTGAGAACACCATTGAAGCGTTAGAATATTCTGGACAACAATTAGATCGTGTGACAAGTATCTTTTTTAATTTGAATTCAGCAGAAACCAACGATACTATTCAAAAAATAGCACAAGAAGTTTCGCCTAAATTAACTGAATTATCAAATGATATTACACTGAATGAAGCCTTGTTTGAAAGAGTGAAAACTGTTTATGAAGCTAGAGAAACACTCAGTTTGACAGTAGAGCAAAAAACATTACTCGATAAGAAATTTAAAAGTTTCTCACGAAATGGTGCAAATCTATCGGAAGATAAAAAAGAAAAATTGCGCGAGATTGATAAAAAACTTTCAAAATTAAGCTTGACTTTTGGTGAAAATGTTCTCGCTGAAACGAACAAATTTCAATTGCACTTAACAGAAGAAACAGCTATTTCAGGAATTCCAAATGGTGCGTTAGAAGCCGCAAAAGCAATCGCGAAAAGCGAAAACAAAGAAGGTTGGATTTTCACACTCGATTATCCAAGCTATATTCCATTCATGAAATATGCTGATAACCGTGAATTACGCCAACAAATGGCAATTGCTGGCGGTTCAAAATGTTTTAAAAATGACGAATTAGACAACCAAGCAAATGTATTGGAAATTGCAAAATTACGTCACCAACGTGCAAATTTATTAGGCTACAAAACACATGCACATTTTGTATTGGAAGAACGCATGGCTGAAACGCCTGAAAAGGTAATTTCATTTTTGAATGAACTCTTGGAAAAAGCAAAACCTGCTGCCGAACGTGAATTTCAACAATTAGCAAATTTTGCCAAAAAGTTAGATGGAATCGAAGATCTTCAAAGTTGGGACAGTTCGTATTATTCAGAAAAATTAAAGCAAGAATTGTTCAACTTGGACGATGAAAAGCTAAAACCATATTTTAAACTTGAAAACGTAATTGATGGTGCGTTTACCGTAGCCGATAAATTATTTGATTTACGTTTTGAGCAAGTTTTTGATATTGACACCTATCACGAAGATGTAAAAACTTATGAGGTATACGACGGGAAAAATAACTTCGTCGCTGTATTTTATGCAGATTTCCATCCGCGAAAAGGAAAACGAAACGGCGCTTGGATGACTTCTTACAAATCACAACAGCGAAAAGATGGAAACGTAGAACGCCCGCATGTATCTATTGTGTGTAATTTTACAAAACCAACCGAATCAAAACCTTCTTTATTAACTTTTAATGAAGTGACAACGCTTTTCCATGAATTTGGTCATGCGTTGCACGGAATGTTAGCCGATACAACCTATCCAAGTTTAAGCGGAACATCTGTATATTGGGATTTTGTAGAATTGCCAAGTCAAATACTCGAAAACTGGTGTTACGAGGCAGAAGCCTTGGCTATTTTTGCAAGACATTACGAAACTGACGAAGTGATTCCGATGGAATTTATAGAAAAAATAAAAGCTTCATCCACCTTTTTAGAAGGAATGGCAACTTTACGTCAAATCAGTTTTGGATTGCTCGATATGAGTTGGCACGGAATCAATCCGACAGGAATTGAAGATTTAAAAACACATGAAAAAGCCGCATTTGAAAATACACGTTTGTTCCCAGAAAATCCAAAAACTGCAATGAGTACTGCGTTTTCGCACATCTTTCAAGGTGGGTATTCTTCTGGTTATTACAGTTACAAATGGGCAGAAGTATTGGATGCAGATGCTTTTGAATATTTCAAAGAAAACGACATCTTTAGCAAAGAAATTGCTTCAAAATTCGCAACGCATGTATTATCAAAAGGTGGTACAGAACATCCAATGACTTTATATAAACGTTTCCGTGGAGCAGCTCCAAAACCTGATGCATTATTGAAACGTGCGGGTTTGCTAGTTAGCAGTTAGCAGTTAGCAGTTAGCAGTTAGCAGTTAGCAGTTAGCAAAAATAAAGACCATTTCAATTGTAGTTATATGATTGAAATGGTTTTTTGTTTCTAGTTGTTTCAAACCATTGTCCTTTCAATAAAAACAAAATAAACTTTCAATAATTTTTGAAAGTTTAAAAATTATTATATATTTGTCTCATGAATTACACAGAAGCAAAAGATAAGTTTATACAAACTTGGGGTTCATTAGGAACCTTATGGGGAATTAATAAAGCAATGGCACAAATTCATGCATTACTTTTAATTTCTCCCGAACCATTATCAATGGAAGATGTGATGGAAGAATTACACATTTCAAGAGGAAACACAAGCATGAACTTGCGACAGTTAATCGATTGGGGAATTGTATATAAAACTTCAAAAGCTGGCGAGCGAAAAGAGTACTTCGCATCAGAGAAAGACGTACATGAGCTCACAAAACAGATTGCTCGCGAACGCAGCCGAAGAGAAATTCAGCCCACACTAAAAATACTAAAAGAAGTAAGTAGTATTGATGAAGATGGTTCGGCAAAAACAAAAGAACTCATCAAGCAAACCAAAGCACTTCACGAGTTAGCAGAAACCGCCGATTCCATTATGAATCGACTCGTAAATCAAGAGTCTAATTGGATAACAAAAACATTCATGAAACTCATAAAGTAACGCACAAAAGGAATTCATTTTCCTTTTTTATTTCAACTTATGTTTCAATATTTATTGAAAGTTTAAAAAATACAATAGTTATGAAATTTATTTATTACATCAATAACATCTTCTTCGGATTGACACTTTTAGGATATCTAACAATTATTTACGGAATGTATCTACAAATACTTTTAGGCTGTATTCAATTACTATTCTTCATCGTATTATTGTTTAATTACCACAAATTTTCTCAGAGAATCAAAGAGCATTTAACTACTTACGGCATACTAACAAGTTTTTTTCTGCTATGGTTTTTCTTAAATAATCACACGTTAGGAATCACAATTTTGTTCATAATGATAGCACCAATGCTCATCGCTACCTATTTCACATACATCGTATATCAACTCAACCAAAAAGTATTATGATTGATTTTATTCCAAATTGGCTCATAATTCTTGGGGGAATCGGCCAAATATTTACAGCACTTATTTATCCGTATATCCGTCACCGCGTGTTTGATTGGTATACAGATGTTAAAAAATTAAAACCATTAAACCAAGAAATAGCAAAAACCTACGGAAGATACATTCAAGGATTAAATTTTTCTTTTGGTGTCATTGCAATTCTCTTGCCTAATGATTTAAAGAATCAAACATTATTAGCGTTAGCAATTACAGGATTAATTGCAATGTATTGGGTTGGAAAAGTTGCGACACAAATTGCTTATTACCCAATGTACACCATTCCACAAGAACCACTTTTTAAAATTGGCTCGTATTGCATGAATACTTTATTTGTTCTGTTTGCAACGGTTTACACACTATTATTTATTTACAATCTCATTGGAATTTATTTCAATTAAAATTATCTAACTATGAAAAATCTCTGTCTCCACTCCTATTTAAAAAAGGAACTACAAACGTCTTCTAATAAAGAACAAATCATTGATTTTTATAATGAAGCAACTGAAGACTATCGTTTTTGGAGTAAAGATTTAAACATGCACTTTGGCTATTTTGTTCCTTTCAAAACATGTGTATTTACACGTGATGTGATGTTGAATCAAATGAATTCAGAAGTATTTAAACGTTTGAATGTATCCGATCAGAAAAAACATATTGTCGATTTAGGTTGCGGAATGGGCGCTTCTATTCGTCACGGAATTTCAACCTATCCAAAATTGGCAATTACAGGTTTGACAATTTCTCCTTTTCAGGTAGCAAAAGGAAACGAAATGCTTCACTCAGAACGCGGAACAATTCTCAACAGAGATTACAGAAATACATTTTTTAAAGAAAACACTTTTGATGGTGCAATGGCAATTGAAAGTTTGTGCCATTCAGGTTGTAGCACAGAAGCTTTAGCTGAAACCTATCGAATTTTAAAACCTGAATCAACTTTTGTGATTGCAGATGCATTCGTAAAAAAAGACATTTCAGAAATGAATCCATTAGCAAAATACACCTATAAAGGTTTGTGTGATTCATGGAGTTTACAAAGTTTAGGAAATATCAATCGTGTAAAATCCGATTTAAAGAAATTAGGTTTCAAAGATGTCAAAGTACAGAATATTTGGTACAGAGTGGCACCGTCGGTATTGCATGTCCCATTTACGGTTTCGGGTTTTATCTTAAAGAAATTATTCAGGAAAGAAACACTCAAGCCAGAAAGTATCAAAAACTTAAAAGGTTCATTCTTAGCATTACTTTCAAGCTTAAGTTTGACAAATTTTGGATATTATATGATCACCGCTAAAAAGTAACATCATGAAAACAATTTTAAAGAAAAGTAAAACCCTCAATTTTGTCATTGCTTGCATAGCTACGGTGTTACTCATTGTTCTTGTACCGCCTGTGGCAGGTATGTTTTTTCCAGAAGAAGGTTCGTTCATTTCAATACTACTTCCCATATTATCAGGTTTTACGACCACTATAATTACGAGTTATCATCGTTCATTCTCTTACGGATTTGCCGTTTGTAACTCTTTGGCAGTATTCCTTCTTTTCTGTGTAATTATAATACTTACTGTCCCTATATTTGGGATCATTCTTCTAATACCACCTGGAATAGCCCTGGTTGTTTTCGGTTCCGCTGTCGGTTATGAAACTAGAGAATATCAGATAAAAAAAATAGAAGCTTTAAACCAATAACCATTCAAAAAAATAATAGCATGATCTCAATTTTAAAAAAAAATAAAAGCCTCAATTTTGTCATTGCATGCATTGTTACAGCAGCTCTTTCAACATTATTTATATATCTCGGCGTGAACACTTTTGAAGATTACGGTTGGACAGTTTTCGCCATCATTCCATTCTTTTCAGGCTTTACAACAACATTACTCATCAGTTATTACGAACCCATTACGTTTGCAAATGCTTTCAAAAGTTCATTACTCGTATTTTTTGCGTGTTGCGCTTGTTTATTGCTATTCGCGATAGAAGGTATTATTTGTATTTTAATGGCGGCTCCAATTGCAATTCCGTTTGTGATTATCGGTGCGTTTGTCGGTTATCAGATTCAACATAAAAAATCGAGTGGCGTAAAAATGATGATTTTATATGTTTTAGTCGTTCCATCATTATTAGCGTTTGAAAATCATACAGATTATGAACCAACAATTTTCCCAATTACGTCTAGTATAGAAATTGACGCGCCCATTGAAGAAGTTTGGAAACAAGTGATTGAATTTCCACAAATGGAGGAACCGACAGAATTTTTATTCAAAACAGGAATTGCCTATCCGATCAACGCAAAAATTGAAGGAAAAGGCGTTGGCGCTATTCGATATTGCAACTTCTCTACCGGAAGTTTTGTAGAACCAATTACGGCATGGAATGAACCAAATTTATTAGCATTTTCGGTAGAAAAACAACCAATTCCAATGAAAGAAATTAGTATGTATGAAATAAATCCTGCGCATCTTCATGAATATTTTGTGTCGAAAAAAGGGCAATTCAAACTGACAAAATTAGCCAATGGCAAAACATTGGTTGAAGGAACAACGTGGTATTACAATAAAATTAAACCAGAAACATATTGGAAAATTTGGAGTACGTATATCATTCACAAAATTCACGATCGTGTGTTGAATCATATCAAAACAACATGCGAAAATAAAAGCAATCCTTTAAAAATACAATCATGAAAAAAATGGTCATTGCAGGCGGAAGCGGTTTTTTAGGAAAAGCGTTAATTGAATATTTTCTTCCGAAGAATTATGAAATTGTAATCTTATCAAGAAGCAACAAGGAAACGGGAAATGATGCGTTGCGCTATGTAGAATGGGACGCAAAAACGCTCGACATTTGGATCATGGAATTAGAAGGTGTTGATGTGTTGATCAATCTTACAGGGAAATCGGTCGATTGTCGTTACAACGAAAAAAATAAAACTGAAATTTTAAACTCCAGAGTACAATCTACGGAAGTATTAGGTAAAGCAATTCAGGCATGCGCAGTTCCGCCAAAAGTTTGGATGAATTCGTCTACGGCAACGATTTATAAGCATTCGCTTGATACAAAAATGACCGAAGCAACTGGAAGTATTGGTGACGATTTTTCTATGAATGTTGCGAAATCTTGGGAAAAAGCATTTCATGACATGCAAACCCCAAAAACCTTTAAAATTGTATTGCGAACTTCTATTGTATTAGGGAAAAATGGCGGTGCTTTTGTTCCATTAAAAAGTTTAACAAAACTTGGTTTGGGCGGAACGCAAGGAAATGGAAATCAAAAAGTAAGTTGGATTCACGAACACGATTTCTGTCGCGTTGTTGAATTCCTATTAGAAAAAAATAAATTGGGAACGTTCAATGTAACTTCGCCAAATCCGATTCCGAATAAAGAATTCATGAAAACGTTGCGTAAGGTTTTAAAAATCTCCGTTGGAATATTTCAACCGAAATGGTTACTTCGATTCGGCGCACGATTCATTGGCACAGAAGCAGAACTCATCTTAAAAAGCAGGTTTGTCATTCCAGAAAAATTAGTCGCTGCTGGATTTCAATTTCAATATCCAACCGTGGAAAAAGCGATTCACGAAATTATAAACAGATAACAAAAAAATCATGAGTTTTTTAACTGCCGAATGGCGAAAATTAGTCTTTATAAATTACACGGTTGCTCCTGAAATATTACAAGAATATGTGCCAAAAGGAACTTTTCTAGATAGTTATGACGGAAAATGTTTTGTGAGTGTGATTGGATTTATGTTTAAAAACACCAAAGTTTTAGGCTGTAAAATGCCCGCTTTACATACGTTTGAAGAAGTCAATTTACGATTTTATGTGAAGCGAGAAGAAAATGGAGTTTGGAAAAGAGGTGCCGTTTTTATTCAAGAAATTGTCCCGAAACGTTTGTTGAGTTTTGTTGCAAACACAGTGTATCATGAACATTACATCACGCGTCCAATGTCGCACGAATGGAATATTACGTCCGAAACTGTTGCTATTTCTTATGCTTGGAAAAACAAACAACAAACGCAATCAATTGCAGTAACCACAAAAAATAATCCTGTGCCATTTCCTGAAAATTCAGAAATAGAATTCATCTCAGAACATTATTTTGGCTACACCAAATACAGCAATTCTAAAACGTTTGAGTACGAAGTGACACATCCAAAATGGTTATATTATAAAGCAGATGATTACAAATTAAACTTAGATTTTGAATTGAATTACGGAGAAAAGTTTGCACATTTAACAAACACAAAACCATATTCCGTATTTTTAATGGAAGGTTCTAAAATCACGGTTGAACCGAAAAAATCATTGACGAAATTTTAATTCCACATGACCACAATCAAGCTATCAACCCACATAAAAGCGCCAATTCTGACGGTTTTTGACCTTTCCAGAGATATTTCGGAACATGAAGCTTCTACCAAGAACTCGCGCGAAAAAGCAATTGCAGGTGTAACTTCTGGTAAAATAAGCTTAGGAGAAACGGTTACATGGCGCGCAAAACATTTTGGTTTCTACTTAACACATACAAGTCTTATTACTGCCTTTGAATCGCCAACTTATTTTGTAGATGAAATGACGAAAGGTGTTTTTAAGAGTCTCCATCACGAACATATTTTTAAAGAAGCTGATGGTGTTACGGAAATGATTGACATTTTTAAATATGAAGTTCCATACAGTATTTTCGGAAAGCTTTTCAACTACTTTATTTTAAAATCATACCTCACAAAATTTCTCTTCGAACGAAACAAACACATCAAACAAAAAGCAGAATTTTTGGCATTAAAAGATTGAAGGATTTTTCTAACTGAGTAATTATTTTTTATTTCAACAATTATCGTTTATTTTTGAAGAAATAATTAGCTCGCAAATGCCAAATAATCAACTAGATCCGAATACCTGGATTTCCCTCTATGCGGATTATCTCTTCAATTACACAATTGTTAGGGTAAAAGATAGAGAGACTGCGCAAGATTTAGTCCAAGAGACTTTTTTTGCAGGATTAAAATCAATGGCAAATTTCAAAGGAGAAGCGTCTGAACGTACATGGCTCATCTCTATATTGAAACGTAAAATCATTGATCACTATCGTAAAATAAATTCTAAAAAAGGCCAAGCCGAAGTTAGAATCAATTACAATTCCGACACAGAATCTGAAGGAGATTGGCTAGAAGAACGCGTTGCCGACGGCTATGAAAAAAATGCTGAAGACCAAATACAAAATGAAGAACTCGGGCTTGCCATAGAAGATTGTTTGGACAAACTTCCTGAAAAACAAGCGACTATTTTTAAAATGAAAACCATTTTAGGATACGACACCGAAACAATTTGTAATGAACTAAATATAACCGCGTCTAACCTTTGGGTTATTATTCATAGGGCGAGAACTGCGCTTTCTGGATGTCTCGAAAAGAATTGGTATTAAAATTAAGTAAATGAGTACAAAAAATAAATTTTTCATTTCCTGTGAGGAAGCAAAACATATCTGCGACAAGTCGCAATATGGAGAAGCAACACTTTGGGAGAAGATAAAACTAAACGTAAGATTGTCTTGGTGTCACATTACAAGAGGATATTCTAGCGGAAATAATAAGTTGACAAAACTTATCCGAAAATCGAAAATTGAAGCGATCGAAAAAGATAAAAAAGAAGAAATGCAACGCAAGCTACAAGAAGAAATGAGTAAATACTAGCGTATAAGTAGCAATAACAGCAACCATACAATCGGAATACTTTCCACCCAAAAAGAAGTGAAGTATTTCGATTTTTTTATGCCCGATTTCCAAATCACGAAAGCCAATCCGAAACTCAATCCAAGCGTGATAAAAAATTCTTTTGACATTTCTTGTCGAATCAAATAGTCAAATCCTATAAAAAGTAAAATCCACACAAAAGCGAGTAACTTTGTTCGCGAAATTCCCAAACGTTGTGGCAAAGTACCTAAACCTTCTGCATCATACGACAAATCGCTAATTTCAAAAGGAATCATCAAAATTAATACTAATAGAAAACGTTGCAAACAGGTGAACACAACTTTCGTTTCTGCAATTGGTAAATCTGCATTTACAATAGGCAACAATACCGTAACGCCTGTCCAACACAAAGCCACAATTGAAATTTTAAATCCTAAAAGTGTTCTAAAATTTTTCCTGTTTGGTAAAAATGGAATAATATATAAAGAAGATAACACACTAAATCCAATAGCGAACAATAGTGTTTTGACTTGCATTTGATACGCATAAAATACTGCCAACACAAAACATAAAAAACTAAACAACTGAATTCTTTTTTTATATTTTGAAGTCACAAAAAAATATTGCTTTGCCGAACTCCCATATTTTATAAAATTATAGGTCACAATTGTGCCATAAAATGTAAAATATAAAACAGCTTCATCATACGGTAACCCAAACAACAACAGCGTACTATAAGTTAGCGAATACACGCTCAATCCTATATGAATACTACTATCTAAATAAAAATTGAAAAGTTTCTTTAAAACATTCATTACGCAAAAATAGCCAAACTGTTCATAACCCACCTTTTTCGTTAAAAACTTTCCTTGTGTAGCACTTTGTAAAGTTAATAAAATGTAATTTTTTAGTTGTACTTTTGCAGCCATAAACACAACTATAAAAAAGACAAAATTATAGCCGATGAAAACTGATTCTTTTTCATTAAGACATAACGGAACACGTGCAAAAGATGTTCCTCAAATGTTACAAACCATCGGAGTTGATTCATTAGAACAACTTATTGACGAAACTATTCCAGATGAAATTCGTTTAAGAGAACCATTAGATCTTCCAGCAGGACTGAGCGAAAATGAGTTTTTATCGCACATGCAACATTTAGCAGGTCATAATAAAATATTCAAAACGTATATTGGATTGGGGTATCACGAACCTGTAACGCCAGCCGTTATACAACGTAATATTTTTGAAAATCCGGGTTGGTATACTGCATACACGCCTTACCAAGCTGAAATTGCACAAGGAAGATTGGAAGCATTATTAAATTTCCAAACTGTAGTTACACAACTTACAGGTATGGAATTGGCAAACGCTTCTCTATTAGATGAAAGTACCGCTGCGGCTGAAGCAATGGGAATGTTATTTTCTGTTCGATCAAGAGCACAAAAAAAGAATAATGTTTTAAAATTCTTTGTATCTAATGAAGTGTTACCACAAACAATTTCTTTACTAAAAACGAGAGCCATTCCACTTGAAATTGAATTGGTTTTTGGAAATCATGAAACCTTTGATTTCTCAACGGATTACTTTGGTGCTTTATTACAATATCCAGGGAAACACGGACAAGTTTTTGATTACCGTGCATTCACAGAAAAAGCAAACGCAAACGAAATTAAAGTTGCTGTCGCAGCAGATATTTTAAGTTTAGTTGTGTTAGAATCACCAGGGAATTTTGGTGTTGATGTAGTGGTTGGAACGACACAACGTTTTGGAATTCCATTAGGATATGGAGGTCCACACGCTGGATTTTTTGCAACTAAAGAAGAATATAAACGTCACATTCCAGGGCGTATCATTGGTGTTACGAAAGATACAGATGGTAATCGTGCATTACGTATGGCGTTACAAACGCGCGAGCAACACATCAAAAGAGACAAAGCAACTTCAAACATCTGTACTGCGCAAGTATTACTAGCAGTTATGGCAGGAATGTACGCAGTATATCACGGACCAAATGGCTTGAAATACATTGCGAATAAAGTACATTCAAAAGCAGTTGACTTATCAAATACACTTGAAAAATTAGGCTTTCAACAAACAAATACAGCTTTCTTCGATACCATTGTTGTCAAAGCAAATGCTGCAACTGTTAGAGAAATCGCAGAGCAAAACGAGGTCAACTTTTTATACATTGATGAAGATACTATTGGTATTTCTATCAACGAAGCAACTACGGATCGCGATCTAAATGACATTGCGTTTATTTTTGCTGCTGCAATTGAAAAAGAAACTATCAAAATTGAACAAACGAACGCTTCAAAATTATTGCCATCGGTAGTTAGAAAAACTACATTCATGGAAGAAGCGGTTTTCAATAGCTATCATTCTGAAACAGAAATGATGCGTTATATCAAAAAATTAGAGCGTAAAGATTTATCCTTAAACCATTCTATGATTGCGTTAGGTTCATGTACTATGAAGTTAAACGCTGCAGCAGAAATGTTATCGTTAAGTTCAGCTCAATGGAATAATATTCATCCTTTTGTTCCTGTGGATCAAGCAGAAGGTTATCAAATCTTATTAAAAGAATTAGAACATCAATTAAATGTGATTACTGGATTCGCTGGAACTTCATTGCAACCAAACTCTGGAGCGCAAGGAGAATTTGCCGGATTAATGGTCATTAGAGCATTTCATGAATCAAATGGTGATACACACAGAAACATCTGTTTAATTCCTGCTTCTGCACACGGAACAAATCCTGCAAGTGCAGTGATGGCAGGAATGAAAGTTGTGGTTACTAAAACGACCGAAGATGGAAATATTGATGTAGCCGATTTACGCGAAAAAGCTTTGTTACACAAAGATAATTTAGCTGCATTGATGGTTACCTATCCATCAACACACGGAGTTTTTGAAGCTACCATTAAAGACATTACCAAAATTATCCACGATAATGGCGGACAAGTATATATGGATGGTGCAAACATGAATGCGCAAGTTGGATTAACAAATCCGGCTACAATTGGTGCTGATGTTTGTCACTTAAATTTACACAAAACATTTGCCATTCCACATGGTGGCGGTGGACCTGGTGTTGGACCTATTTGTGTTGCGGCACATTTAACTCCTTTCTTACCTAGCAATCCAGTTATTAAAACAGGTGGAGAAAAAGCTATTACAGCGATTTCTTCTGCACCTTGGGGAAGTGCTTTAGTTTGTTTAATCTCTTACGGATACATTGCGATGTTAGGTTCTAGAGGTTTAACAGAAGCTACGGAATATGCCATCTTGAATGCAAACTATATCAAAGCAAGATTGGAAAGCGAATTCAATATTTTATATACCAATGAGCGCGGAAGATGTGCGCATGAAATGATTATTGATTGCAGACCTTTTAAACAACATGGTATTGAAGTAACTGATATTGCAAAACGCTTGATGGACTACGGTTTTCACGCGCCAACAGTATCATTTCCAGTTGCAGGAACGGTGATGATTGAACCAACGGAAAGTGAAAGCTTATCAGAATTAGATACTTTCTGTGATGCGTTATTAGCTATTTATGGAGAAATTTCAGAAGCTGACGCAAGCGACACCAACAACGTATTAAAAAACGCTCCACATACATTAGACATGTTAACGACTGACGAATGGAAGCTTCCATATTCACGTCAAAAAGCAGCATTTCCATTGCCGTATGTTTCAGAAAATAAATTCTGGCCATCAGTTCGAAGAGTTGATGATGCTTACGGAGATCGAAACTTAATCTGTACATGTGCGCCAATTGAGGCATACGAAGAAGCATAAAAACAAGTAAGGAGCGTTCAAAAGAATGCTCCTTTTTTTAATTTGTTTCTATTTTTCATTGAACTATTATCATTTTTTAAGGTTTTATTTTGAATATTCTCTAAAACCTTAACATTTGAGTGCATTATCCGCAAAAATTATAATTTCCACTTCGCAACTGAAATAATCAACCTTTATAATGATTAATTTAGTTGTCTTAAATCTTAAAAACTGATATTGGTATGAATGTCAAAATAACTGGGACAGGATGCTATATTCCCTCTGGTGTTGAAACGAATGAAGATTTTCATCAGCACGAATTCTTAAATGCTGACGGAAGTCCTATTAAACATAATACGGATATTATTATAAAAAAGTTTCAATCCATTACTGGAATTGACGAACGCAGATATGCAGAAGCGCATCACAGTTCATCAGACTTAGGTTTTTTTGCAGCTGAAAAAGCCATTGCAGATGCCAATATTGATCCAGAAGAATTGGATTACATCATCTTTGCACAAAATTTCGGTGATGTTAAAAAAGGTGCAATTCAAAGTGATGCCGTACCAAGTTTAGCAAGTAGAGTAAAGCACAGCTTGCGAATCAAAAACCCAAAATGTGTAGCGTATGATGTTGTTTTTGGTTGCCCAGGTTGGCTAGAAGGCGTAATCCAAGGATACGCATTTATCAAAGCTGGTATGGCTAAAAAGTGTTTAATCATAGGTTCTGAAACACTTTCAAGAGTGATTGATAAACACGACCGAGATTCCATGATTTATTCTGATGGTGCTGGTGCCACAGTTATTGAAGTTACGGATTCTGACAGCGGAATCATTTCGCACGAAACCGCTACGTATTCCTATGACGAAGCGCATTTTTTATTCTTTGGAAAATCTTACAATCAGGAGTTATCAGAAGACACACGTTACATTAAAATGTACGGGCGTAAAATATATGAGTTTGCGTTGACACACGTACCAATGGCAATGAAAGTATGTTTGGATAAAAGTGGTGTAGCAATTCAAGATTTAAAGAAAATATTCATTCATCAAGCAAATGAAAAGATGGATGAAGCCATTGTAGAACGTTTTTATAAATTATACGATAAGGAAGTTCCTGAAGGAGTAATGCCAATGACGATTCATAATTTAGGTAACAGTTCTGTTGCCACAATCCCAACCTTATTTGACATGGTCATCAAAGGAAAAGTAGAAAATCAAGAAATTCAAAAAGGAGACATTATTATGTTCGCGAGCGTTGGTGCTGGAATGAACATTAATGCCATTGTCTATAAATATTAACATGAATCAAGATACGATTGCCATTATTGGTGGCGGAAATTTAGGAAAATCAATTGCGCAAGGATTATTGAAACAAAACTACAATCCTGAGCAGATTTACGTTACACGTACAAAAGTTGAACTTTTAGCCGATTTAAAAGCTGAAAATGTACAGACAACTTCTGACAATGTATTAGCCGTAAAAGAAGCTAAAATCTTGATTTTCGCATTAAAACCGTATCGAATTGAAGCTGTTTTAAAACAACTTACTTCACACATAACACCAGATCATTTGGTGATTTCTGTGATTAGCGATTTCTCTATTGAACAATTCACAAAGTCTTTAGCTCCAACTATTCAAATTGTACGCGCTATGCCAAATACGGCAGCAGCTATTGGTGAATCAATGACGTGTTTGGCTTCTAAAAATGCTTCCGCAGAAAACATTGCAAAAACCAAATTTATCTTTGACGCACTAGGCGAAACTATTGAGATTGACGAAAGTCTCATGGATGCAGCAACCGTTTTAGGCGCGTGTGGAATTGCGTATGCTTTGCGTTTTATCAGAGCGATGATTCAAGGTGGAATAGAAATTGGATTTGATGCAAAAACCGCTACAAAAATTGCTTCGCAAACCGTAAAAGGTGCGAGTGAATTATTACTTCAAAACGGAAATCATCCGGAAGAAGAAATTGATAAAGTAACGACTCCAAAAGGTTGTACGATTGCTGGACTCAACGAAATGGAACATCAAGGATTTAGTTCTTCTCTTATCAAAGGAATTAAAACATCGATTGAAACCATTCAGAAGTAAACTCCTCAACACAATTATAGTACAAATTCCTTTTGCACACAGATTTTGGCATATATAAGAAAAATGCTTGATCTTTGAATTCAATGCATCATACGAAACTGGAAATACTAATGAATACCCATGAAAAAACTATTGACTTTATGTTCGCTTAGCGCAATACTACTCATTGCTTGCAACTCAAATAATAGCACAAAAACAGAAGTAACTACCTTAGTCAAAACCACTAAAAGTTGGAATGGTGATTCGCTTCCAAACTATCCAGAAGGCACTCCTGAAATCACGATTTTAAAAATTGTAATTCCACCAAAAACCGAATTGAAACGACATAAACATCCTGTAATTAACGCAGGCGTTTTAATAAAAGGTGAACTCACCGTAATTAGTGAAACCAATGATACTTTATATCTGAAAGCTGGCGAACCCATTGTAGAGTTAGTAAATAAATGGCATTACGGAAAAAACGAAAGCAATGAACCTGCGGAAATTATCGTTTTTTATGCTGGCGTTGAAAAAACGCCGATTACGGTTATTAAAAATGAAAAATAGTTGAAAAACCATCAAACAACTTCCGACTTTTAAAATGATTAGTTGCTCTTTTTTACATTCAAAAACGCTTCTACATGTGTAAAAAATAATGTTGCAAATAGGATTTGAAAGCTAAGTGCTATTATGTTTTGATCGATTCCAAAAAGCGGTTCTTTGATTGCTGATAATAGTATCGATATTACAAATCCAAATATACTTCCTACGATAAAGAAAAACCTTGAAAGCCTTAATTCTCTATTAATTTTACTTTTTTGAGCAGCTTTTTCTTCAATGAGTTGCATCACTGTATCTTCAAAATCAGAAAAAGGCATCTCTAATGTACTTTTTGTCATTAAATCCCCAAAAGCATCTTTTTTATCTAATTCATCCATTCGCCAAATGTTTGTTTATTATTTTTATCATGCATTGTTAGTATTTTCTTCATATTGTTTCTTCCGCGATGAAGCAACACTTTAATATTCGTTTTATTCCAACCTGTAATATCTGTAATTTCATTAATAGTGTGTTCTTCCAGATAGAATAAGCGCAGCGCTAAACTCTCTTTCGCTCCCAACTTTTTTAAGGCTTCATTAATGTAGTATTGCTGATATTCTACATCTGTTTTAAAGATCATATCATCAATTCCTACCTCATTACTTTCTGTGTTTTCTTCATACACTAAAAAGTCTTTTTTACGCTTGTTTAAAACTTTAAAAGCTTCATTAACCACAATTCTATACAACCAAGTACTAAATTTTGAATTCTTTTTAAAAGTATTGAGTTTCGTGTAGGCTTTAATAAATGAAGTCTGTAAAACTTCTTGTGCAATAAATTCATCTTTCACAATGGACATTGCATACGAATAAGATAGATCTTTGTATTTTTTAATTAAAAAACGAAAAGCATCTTGGTTACCATCTAGTACTTTTTGTATGTAGATGTCGTCCATATATTAGTCTTCCTTAGGTTTATCTACTTTATTTGCAATGATCATTCCTATGCCTGCAAACATAAATACAGCTATAACAAAGATCATATTCTCATCAATTTCTGAAGGAAAATTTACGTCTAATAAAAGACCAATAATAGCACCAATAGAACTTGCCAAAAGAATGATGCCCGTTTTCAATAGATTAAAGGAGTTTTTTTTATTTTTAAGCAACTTATTTTCATCAAAATCCTTTTCAATCATCAATAAGCGTTCTTTTGCTTTTGCTTTGTATTTTACCATCCAAGCTAAATAAATGATAATCATGAATAGCATTGCCATAAAAATAGCTAGGTTATCCATTCGTATTCCTGCGTCTATCATAATATATTTTTTTAAGTTACATAGATAAGATACTTCAAAGACACAAAAGGTTACGTCTGGAACTTAATTTATAGAAAATTCTTCATTAATGAGCAGTTTTTTTAGGTTGATGCAACTAAAAAACAAACCTACTTCGCTCCTATTTTCTTGGAAATCCAATCGTTTAGCATTGGAATCATTCGAAGTTTATAAATAACAAAACCATTAAACAACATACAGCTTCCAACTTTTAGAATGATATTTAAGATCACAGAATTTGTTGTTGGAATGTTATGAAGCAAACTCACACTTCCTATAAACGCGAGTAATAGCAGAAAATGTTTTTTTGTAAATGGTTGAATTTTATATTTTGAATAGATAAAAATTAACTTCACACTGTTGTACAACGTCATTGAAATCAAGGTTGCATACGCTGCACCTTCAATTCCCCAATTGAGATATTTGATGAAGTAAACATTCAGGGAAACGTTTAACACGACCAAAATAGCGATCGCAAACATATTGAAACGATAGTATTTTGAATAGAGTAAAATGTGCGAATTGAATCCGGTACTCATATCAATCACGACATTAAAACTCAGAATTAAAATGATCGGAATCGTATCAATTAAATTTTCACGCGTTGGTAAAATCGAAAACAAATCATCCACACCTAAAAAGATACAGCACAATAGAAATCCGCCAAGCGCAAATAACAACATCGAAACTTCTTTATACTTTTTTCCAAGCGAAGCAATATCATCTTTGGCAATATATTCTGTGATTATCGGACTGTAAATGGTATACAAACCAATTGCCGGAATTGCCAAAGTTGCTGCCAGAACCACGCCAATACTATAGGTTCCGTTTGCGGTCATGGCACTTGCGCCTTCAATCAAATTTGGAACCATAATTCCATCAATCTTAAACGCTAATAGTGAACCCAAAATACTAAAAAAAGCAAAGATGCTATACTTTAGGTATTCTTTCCGAAATGGACGATCAAATACTTTTTTATACTTAAAATTGAATTGAATGTTCGCAACTTTCTTTACATACAACAACGCGATTATAAAAAGAATAACAAAGCAAATCGTATAAATGATTTTGCCAGTTTCTACCGTGATGACTCCGCCCAATAAAAGTAAAAATATAACTGGGAAAAATAGTTTAATAGAGAAGCGTTCCAATACGGTCGGAATCGCTATTTTTTGATAGTTTGATGCTTGTCGCTTGCTTACATCCATCATCGCGAAAGCAAAACCCACAATAATGGAATATCCGATATAATCGAACGCATGAAAATCGGGCAATACACTTGATAGTGAATTCGCCAATAATAAAAAGATGATGGAGAATAAGATACTGTTGATTAACACAATTCCTACCGTAGTAGAAAAAAATATGTTTCGTTTTTCAGCTGAATCTTTAAAACGCGGAAAATAATTCACCAACGATTGCGAAGTTCCAAATACAAAAAACGCCATGAGAATTTGCGAACCATCAAAAATATAGCGCATGATTCCTAAAAATTCTTTATCGTTTGGATAGATAAAAAGTGTAGACACAATTCCAATAGCCGCACCAATGTAATTGATGACACTAAATTTCAGCGCTTGTGACGATACTTCTTTTTGGTGTTTTTCCAATCGAATAAGTTCTAATAATCACAAATTTACATAAATGAATGTATTGTTGGCTTAAATGATGAAAAGATTGAAGAATTATTCGTTGTTGGTTGTTGGTATGTTGGTATGTTGGTATGTTGGTATGTTGGTATGTTGGTATGTTGGTATGTTGGTATGTTGGTATGTTGGTATGTAAAACTAATTTATTTTCAAATTAACAAGTCCAAATTCTAATAATCCAACAAGTCTAACAATCTAACAAGTCTTTTATATATATTTGTATAGACTTTGATTTTCAATAGATGCACAGTAAATTTTACCCGCATAAACGTTATAAACACACACTCGATTTTTTACAAGAAGTGGTTCCTAAAGGTGCCAAAATTTTAGATTTAGGTGTTTCAAATCCTTTTTCTGAAATTATGGAGACAGAAGGATATATCGTTGAAAATACTAAAGGAGAAGATTTGGACGAAGATTTTTCTTCGGTACAAGAAAGCGATGCAGAAGTCGTAACTGCTTTTGAAATTTTTGAACATTTGCTCGCACCTTTTAATGTCTTAAAAGAAATTAAAGCTAAAAAATTAGTGGTCACCGTTCCGTTGCGTTTGTGGTTTGCTAAAGCGTATCGCAGTAAAACAGATCCGACAGACAGAAATTATCATGAGTTTGAAGATTGGCAGCTTGATTGGTTGTTGGAAAAATCGGGTTGGGAAATTAAGAAAACAAAAAAATGGACAAATCCATCACTTTTGCCCATTACGCAACGTCCATTATTACGTCATTTAATTCCACGTTATTACGCTGTATACGCGGAACGCAAAGCATAGTATATGAACTACTACATTGTCATTCCTGCGCATAATGAAGCGGCGTTTATTCAATTGACGCTCACTTCTATTGTGGAACAAACCCTACTTCCAAAAAAGGTAGTTGTCGTGAATGATAATTCTTCGGATGGAACAGAAACCATCATTGACAATTTTGCAAATCAGTATGATTTTATCACAAAAGTAAACAGCAATTCATCAGACGAACATTTGCCTGGAAGCAAAGTCATCAATGCATTTTACAAAGGTTTTGAAACTTTGGATGCTCATTTTGATATCATTGTAAAGTTGGACGCAGATATTATTTTACCCAAAAACTACTTTGAAACCATTTGCGATCATTTTAAAAATGATGCAACGATTGGTATTGCTGGTGGTTTGGCATACATTGAAAAAAACGGACAATGGGTTTATGAAACTATTGCCGATAAAAATCATGTTCGCGGTCCTTTTAAAGCCTATCGGAAAGAATGTTTTGAACAGATTGGCGGATTGCAAAAATCACTCGGTTGGGATACCGCAGATGTGCTGTTAGCGCGTTTTCACAACTGGAAGGTATTTGTAGATGAAACATTAGAGGTAAAGCATTTAAAACCTACTGGAAACGCTTACAAACAAAAAGTACATCGCAATCATGGAGCCGTTTTTTATAAATTGGGATACGGGTTTTGGATTTCGTTGATTTCTTCCGTTAAAATTGCACTCAAAAAGAAAAGCATCGCTGTATTTTCGGGCTATATGAAAGGTTTCTTTGCTGCAAAAAAAGCACAAACACCCAAAATGGTGACTTCGAAACAAGAACGTTTTATTAGATCCTATAGAAGATCGCAAATGCTTAATAAAATTAAACAATTCTTCTTATTTAGATCGTAAGAAAATTAGCGGGTATTGTCTCCTATTTATCTAAAAAATTACAATCTTTCATAAATTAACCGTATTTTGCTGTCAATAGTACCCTTCAAAAAAACCCTATCAAGAAAAAAGTACATTCATGATTAATGCAATTATCATTGAAGATGAAAAATCTTCTATGGAATATTTACTATCTATTTTAAAGAAAAATCATCCAAACATTACTATTTGCGGTTGGGCATCAGATGTAGACGCTGCTGTGGCGCTGATTACCTCAAAAGATCCAGATATTGTCTTTTTAGATATTCAATTGAATGACGGAAGTGGTTTTGATGTGTTGGATCGTTTGGAAAGCAGCATGCCTTTTGAAGTGATTTTTACCACAGGTTTTCTAGATTACAAGGAACGCGCTATGGATTATTTTGCGTTTTATTACCTCAACAAACCTGTACAAGAAGACGAAATCAAAAAAGTATTGAACATGTACGAACTGAAGCGTTCTGCTTTTGACATGCGAAAATATCAAGCGTTTAAAAATCAGCTCGAATCTAAAAATCATACGATTACTATTTTTGAGAGAAACGAATATATTTCGTTGAAGTTCTCAGATATTATTTATTGTGAAGCTGGTGGAAATTACACCCATATTTACAACACGAAAGGGAAAAGCTTGCTTAGCTCAAAACATTTAAAAAAGATTGAAGATATCATTGATAGTACTGACTTTTACAGAGTCCATCGTTCGTTTTTGGTGAATTTGACGCATGTCAAAGAGTTTACGAGAGACGGTCTATTGGTGATGTCTGACGGTAATGAAATCATAATTTCCATACGAAATCGCAAAAAAGTAGTTGATTTTCTAACCGATTACATGGAAAAATAAAGTCTATTTTTTTAAAACACTTTGTATTGGGTTCCCTGTAGCACCATTAGGAAACGAAATTTGTAATAATGCCGAAATTGTTGGTGCAATGTCTGAAATTACCGTTCGTTCAAAAGTTGCTCCTTGCTGAATTCCATTTCCATAGAACAATAACGGAACGTGTGTATCATAGTTAAATCCTGAACCATGTGTTGAACCTGTTCGAGAGTAAGAAATCGTAGCTATGTCTAATACAAAACAAACATCTCCCGAACGTTTTTGACTGAACCCTTTTTGCAAAGCAGCAGCAATTCCAGAAGTAAATTCGCTATTCATTAAAGCAGTACGCGTATATACTTTTGTAATTTGATCGTATGCTAATAATTCACGCTGCAAAGCGTTTTCTATTGCTGTTGCGGAAAGATTCAATCGTTTTACTTCTGCATGGTTCAAAAAGATTTGTCCACTAGAAATATTCTCAATCAATTCTTCGCTTCCGTAGGTTGTATTTAAGAAATCAACTAAATGTGTTTTCAACGCACTGTTGTCAAAATAACCCGCAGGAATCTTCATGCTTTGCAAGTATGATGGTACATGCACTGCTGCATGATCTGCCGTTAAGAAAATTGTATAGTTTCCTTTTCCAACTTGTTGATCTAACACAGCAAACAAACGCTCTATATCTTTATCTAAACGAATGTAAGTATCTTCAATTTCTTTAGAATTTACTCCAAATCTATGACCAACATAATCCGTACTCGAATAACTTACTGCTAAGAAATCTGTATCATTATCTTGTCCTAATTGTTCTCCATTAATGGCTGCAATAGCGAAATCAGTTGTTAAATTGTTTCCATACGCTGTTGCTTTTAATATATCAAATCCGCCATTTTCGTCTTTCAATGCTGCTAAATCATACGGGAAAACTGCATTTGTTTTTCCTTTAAAAGTTCCTTCAAAAGCACTTGCATCAGAACCACTTTCTGTATACGTGTTAATGTCATATAATGTGTTCCAAGGTTTCAAGTATTTTTCAGCTTCATCTGCAGCATTAAATTCTTGTACCCAAGTTGGTAAAGTGTTTCGATAATACGTACTTGTAATCCAGTTTCCTTTATCCTTTCCATAAAACCAATACGCACCATTTGCTGCATGACCTGCTGGTAAAATTGCGCCTCTGTCTTTAATTGCAATTCCAATTACTTTTCCGCGTTGTTGTGTTGCCAAACGCAATTGATCCGTTACTGTCGTCGTTTGCATTCGGTATGGCGACATTTTGCCTTCCCACTTTCCTTCTACTCCAACAGAAGCGTAGTTTGCATCGGAAACACAGTATACATCATCTTTGATGTTTTTATCATACCAATCATTTGCTATAATTCCATGATTGTCTGGCGTGGTTCCTGTATATACAGATGCATGTCCAGGACCTGTATAGGTTGGAATATAATTGTAGTGATTGTTTTTACAGTTGAATCCTTCATCCATCATTCGCTTAAATCCGCCTTCACTATACTTATCTTCAAACTGCGTTAAGTAATCATATCGCATTTGATCAACTACAATACCAATAACTAATTTTGGTTTCGTAATTGTTTTTGAAGTTGTACTAGTTGTACTGACCGTTTTTGGCGTTGGTTTTACTTTCTGTTTTACAGATATACATTGTATAAAGAGCAAAGACAGGAAGCTAAAAAAGATAACTTTTTTCATGACGAGGCTTTCTTATTTTTATGAGAATAGATCATACTTGATCTTAAAATCGGATCAAAAATAATCGTTTTTAATCAAATAGCATTTAACTAAACATTAAATACATGAATTATTTTATTAGCTTCCCCGAATAATGTATTTTTAGCCCATGATTTACCTAGAAAATATAGGACGCTATTTTTTGATGTTGAAAAGCGTATTTAGCAAAATGACAAAATGGTCAATGCTAAGAAATCTTATTTTTAAAGAGATTGATGATTTAATCATTGGTTCGATGGGAATTGTATGTTTCATTTCCTTTTTTGTTGGTGGTGTTGTTGCGATACAAACTGCCCTGAACATCAATAATCCTTTAATTCCAAAGTACTTAGTTGGCTTTGCGACACGACAATCTGTAATTTTAGAATTTGCGCCTACGTTTATTTCTATTATTATGGCAGGAAAAGTAGGTTCGTTTATTACCTCAAGCATCGGAACAATGCGAGTTACAGAGCAAATTGACGCGTTGGAAGTTATGGGTGTAAACTCACTCAACTATTTAGTTTTTCCAAAAATTGTAGCGTTATCTTTATACCCTTTTGTAATTACAATTGCTATGTTTTTAGGAATTTTGGGCGGTTGGTTAGCGTCTATTTATGGAGGTTTTTCCACAAGTGCCGATTTTATTCAAGGATTACAGATCGAATTTATTCCATTCCATGTGACCTATGCTTTTATTAAAACATTCTTATTTTCGTTTGTATTGGCAACGATTCCTTCTTTTTATGGATATTATATGAAAGGTGGCGCATTGGAAGTTGGAAAAGCAAGTACCACTTCATTCGTTTGGACGAGTGTTGTTATTATTTTGATAAATTACCTCATCACGCAATTATTACTGACCTAATGATCGAAGTAAAAAACATAAAGAAATCTTTTGATGGCGTTGAAATTTTAAAAGGAATTTCAACAACTTTCGAGAAAGGAAAAACCAACTTGATTATTGGTCAAAGTGGTTCAGGGAAAACTGTGTTTTTAAAATCGTTGCTAGGTTTATTTACACCAGAAGAAGGCGCCATTATATTTGATGGAAGAGATTACAATTCACTTTCCACCAAAGAAAAGAGAGAACTGCGTACTGAAATCGGAATGGTTTTCCAAGGAAGTGCTTTGTTTGATTCCATGACGGTTTCGGAGAATGTAATGTTTCCGTTGCGCATGTTTGCCAATCAACCTTTGAGTGAAATGCAAGATCGTGTCGATTTTGTATTGAAGCGTGTAGACTTAATTGATGCGCATCATAAATTCCCTGCGGAAACTTCTGGAGGAATGCAAAAACGTGTTGCGATTGCTAGAGCCATTGTCATGAATCCGAAATATTTATTTTGTGATGAACCCAATTCTGGACTCGATCCAAAAACGGCGATCGTTATTGATAATTTGATTCAAGAAATTACAGACGAATACAATATTACAACCGTTGTGAACACACACGATATGAATTCTGTGATGGAAATTGGCGAGAAGATTGTCTTCTTAAAAAATGGTGTCAAAGCTTGGGAAGGCACGAACAAAGAAATCTTCAAAACCGATAACAAAGCGGTAACTGATTTTGTGTATTCTTCTGATTTATTCAAAAAGGTAAGAGAAGTGTATTTAAAAGAATTGGAAGAAGAATCTTAAGATTTTTAAAAACAATCTTACTTAGTTTTTCTGATACTTTATTCACGCTTAAAAACGAATTGTTTTTCTCTCCCCATATTTTCTCCTAAGTTCATTTCTAAAACTAACTCGTTCTTAGTTAGTTGTACTATTTTTATCAATTTTTGTTTGTCCATTTCTAGTAAAATTATTTTTTCATCTTCATAATACTTCCAACTACTTCTAGATTTCCAAATTCTATTATACATTTTTATCGAATCTTCTTCTATGCTTAGTTTATGTAAGTTATTCATTGAATATAGCTCATACTGTAATTCACCATCCACTTCAATGATTTCTTTTTTAGAAACCAATTTCCACTCTCCAAACAATTTAGAAGGCTTCGTTGTCACATTTTTTTGTTCTTCTAAAACTATATTGTTTTTTTTAATCGAATAATTAGTTAGATATACGTTAGTTCCTGAAACTGAATCAATCAATAAAGGTGCATTACCCGCTGAAAACTTATGAAGTAGAAAACTATAATTATCTACGTTCTCTATTTGCCACTTATTTGCATAGACATCAATTTCGTTTACATAATGTGAATACATAATAGAATCGTTGGTATAATCTTGATGTAATTTTTCTCCATCTCCCTCCATGATGTAACGCTTCCCTTTTGGATTCCAATCTATCTTTTTAGAACGTTTAGGTAATTTTCTAAAAATTACTTGCATCTTTTCATTCGTATCAAATATTACAACCATACTATCTTTAGAAACCTTTACTTTCCAATCATAAATTTCATCGCCACCAAAAACAAATTTATTGTTTTTTAGCTTGAAATAAACTGTTGTGTCAACCATTTTAAATTCTTTTTCTATTCCTTTAAAATTTTTAATATGAATAGAATCTCCTTTTATATTCAAGAAACTCTTGTATTCATTATTTATGTCAAATGGTACAACCTTACTTTCCGGGTATTCTATATAACTCTGTATCCAAAAACCGTCAATAGTTGAACTAGAATTACACGAGATCAGTAAAATAAAGAATAAAAAATATGAGAAGATGGTTTTGAACATAGTAAAGTATTTTTATAATTATATACTATATCAGTAAGCAATAATCTTCAAACGTTACAGATATAGTATCGTAAACAAAAAAGCGAACCGAAGTTCGCTTGATTATATATGCCTTTTTTCTATTTCTCTTGAATTCGTTCGATGATTGACGTATCAAGACGAGCTTCGTCAGTTAATTACTTTATTGCTTTATAATTCCTATGGTTTTCCCATAACTAAAAGACCACCATTCAACCTACCTTTAAGATTATTAATATTTAAACCTATGATTATGAAAAAGATGCCTTTTATTTTATTACTCAGCGTTTCACTTTTTATCTCTTGCTCTTCCGATGATGGAGCATTCTTTGAAGAAGATAAAGTCGAAACTATTGAAACAGATGCAACAACTGAAAAATCATTTTACATTCCTCCAGGAGCCATCGTAAATAATGTTCCTGTAACGTTTTATGGCTGTGTTACGTATACTTTAAATGTACAAACAGTGAAGTATAATTCTTCGGTAACATTATCACCTGACACTTCCTTTTTGAATAACCCAGGAAATGCTACAGTGTATATTGATATTGTTCCGTCTCCTTATGGACAAACCATTTCTACTCCTATTACAACCAGTAATCAATATATTTTTGTGAACAGTCAATATTTAAGTGGACGAACATCTTTTTATTGGCGAATGCGAATCGTAAATAATTCTTCTTATAATTGTTGGCCAAACCCAACAAGCTGGATTTTTCAGAATTTAAATTAATATCGCTTACTGCTATTCTTTACAAATACATTGTAGACAATGAGGTTGAAAACAATCAAGCCTAAAATAATGCTTTTTTGTTTTTGTAAAAAAACTTTCCCTCTTCTTCCATCAATACTTTGTACACGTATTAATATTAATTGATGCGTTCAATAATCAAAGTATCAAGACTCAGTTCTTTACGCAACCACGTATTTAATTCACGTTCGCGAATGGTTTGTATACTATCTGATAATTGTGAATTCCACTTCACAGCAGCCACCGGAATGGTATCAATTTTTATAAAATCATTTGAGTTTAACATTTTCGCAAATCCAAACTGACGTAAATCTACATATCTAATTTTTGCATCTTTAGCAACTTGACTAAACGCAACATAGTTTTCATTTTCTAACGAAGCTTTCGATTCTATTTGCCTGTTCAAATTAGAGACCTCTTGTTTCAATTCCGTGATTTGCGCTTCGAGCCCTTGAACGATTAATTCTTTTTGATCTAAATCTTTATATGCTCTATCTAAAGCATCTGAAATTTTGTCAACACTTCTATTTTTATTACCAAAAACTTTCAACTCAAAATCTTTGATATTTTCATAGTTCTTGAGGTCATTTCTGTACTCAGCTTCTAATACAGACGGAACTTCTCCATTGAAATGAAGAAATACTTTTTTATTCGTAATATCTAAATCTTCTTTTCTTTTTTGCAACCAAACTTCTGGATTTCTTTCTATTTTTTCTACGAATAAATTATAGTCCCTTTCTGCATTACTAATTTGAAGTACATTCCAAAATGTCCAAACCGCTGGAATCATTACGGCAAACGCAACTAATGAAGCCATTCGTGAAATACGTTTACGCTTCGCAGAGTTTGCATATTTCAGCATCGGAAAACGTAAAACCTTCAATACTAAAAATGTGGCTAATGCAATGAATGTTGTGTTAATTGCGAAAAGGTACATCGCGCCAAAGAAGAATTGAAAATTCCCTACTGCCAATCCGTATCCTGCTGTACACAAAGGCGGCATTAATGCCGTAGCAATCGCAACACCAAAAATTACGGAAGCAATTGTTCCTTTCTTTGTTCTAGCTACAATCAATGCCAAACCACCAAATATGGCGACAAACACATCCAATATATTAGGAGATGTTCTAGATTCTAATTCTGGTGTTAATTCGGTTAATGGAGATAATAAGAAATATAAGTATGCCGTAAGAATACTCAAAACAACCATGACCAATAAATTGGTAAACGAACTTCGCAAGGTATCAATATCATTGATTGCAAGTGACATTCCAATTCCCAAAATAGGTCCCATTAGTGGCGAAATTAACATGGCACCAATTACGACTGCCGTAGAACTTACATTCAATCCAATAGAAGCCACAAATACCGCAAATATTAAAATCCAAGCGGTTGCTCCTTTAAATGGAATATCAGCTTTTATGGCAGCAATTGTTTGATCTTTGTCTGTATCTTGCTGAATGTCTAACAATTCATTTAAGAATGTTTTCAATCCTTGCCACAATCCTTTTGCGTCTGTTGGTGGTGCAGTTTCTGCTGTAACTTTTGGTTCTTCCTCTTCCGAAAAGTTGAACTTATTTTCTCCTTCTGTACTCATGCTTATCCGTAATTTTCGCCAAATTTATCTTTGACTTTTTGTAATACTTTTTTAATGTCTTGCTCTTTCGCTTTCGGATAAATAAGCAACACATCTTCTTTATCTACGACAATATAATCATTTAATCCATCAATCACCACGACTTTTTTGTCTGACGTTCGAATCATGTTTCCACTTGCATCTTGCAACACGGTCTGTGCATTTACAACCGCATTTCCGTTTTCTTCTTTATCGAGTTTATCGTATAAACTTCCCCACGTTCCTAAATCGTTCCAATCAAAAGTTGCTGGCAATACATATACGTGTTTTGCGTGTTCCATGATGGCGTAATCAATGGAGATGTTTTCGGCGCGTTCGTAATTATCACGAATAAAATCGTCTTCAAAATCTGTATTGTAAACGGTTAACCCTTCATCAAACAGCTCGTATAATTTAGGTTGAAAGTTTTGAAATGCTGTAATAATCGTTTCCACACTCCAAATAAAAATTCCCGCATTCCAAAGATATTCTCCACTCGCCAAAAACGTTTTAGCCGTTTCATAATCAGGTTTTTCAGTGAACTTATTTACTTTCTTAATTGCGTTTTCATTTGCTTGAAAGTTGATATATCCATAGCCTGTGTTGGCAAATGTGGGTTTAATTCCTAAGGTCATCAATACACTTTCTTGTTCACATTTATCAAAAGACATCTGTAAATTATCAATAAATGCATTTTCATCTTCAATCCAGTGATCACTTGGCGCAACCACCATCACGGCATCCGGATTTTCCTTCTGAATTTTTAACGAAGCATATAAAATACAAGGTGCCGTATTTCGCATCGCAGGTTCGAGCAGCACTTGTTTTTGTGTTGCATCTGGCAATTGTTCCAATACTAAATCATTGTATTTTTCATTGGTAAGAATGTAAATATTTTCCTTTGGAATTAATTTACTCAACCTACTAAATGTTTTTTGAAGTAAGGTTTCTCCAGTTCCTAACATATCGTGAAACTGCTTTGGGAAACTAGAAGTACTTACGGGCCAAAAACGTGAGCCTACACCACCAGCCATTAGAATTGCATAATAATTCTTGTTCATTATCGTCATTATTCGTCAGTAGGTTTATTGAACTCTTCTTAACTTTTTCTATTTCCTAAAAAATGGTAGAAATTCGCCCATATTTCGTCTATTTTTTTATCCATAACGATGCTATACCTTTCAAAAATAGTCTCCTCTGAACAAATTTCAACGTATTTTCGGTTAAAAACAAAAAGTAAAGCTGAGTTCTTGTTAAAGAAGCAATATAATACAGATTGCTGAAAAAAGTAAAAAAAGTCGGTATTATTAACGGCATCATAACTTTAATTATTCATAATGGAGCTAAATTTTGATTTTAGGGAAGATTATTCTAGTTTTAACAATAACTATATTTTTTTAAAGCAACATGAGCATTTTTAATCGAAAATTAAAAAAGAAACATCTTCAGCAATTCGAACGAAATATTGCTGAATTGTTAGCAACTGAAATGCCGCAACTGAAAACTGTCATAGACCTTTCTGAAATAGCCGGAATTAGTTTTATGTATAAACCTAAAGGAATTTATATTCAAACTAAATACAATCCAGAAGATTATAAAATCATCAATAGAAATCACAAAACTTGTTTTAATCTGACTGGAATTTCTGTTTTTCACAAAAAAGAGCAACGCTATCAACCTGTTAAACTATACTATCAATCAGATGGTTTGACTAAAATTGAAGTTGAAAATCCTGAGTATTTTCATAAAATATATGATTTAACTCAAATTCGAAAAGGAGAAATTGAGTTAGAGCATTTGCCAATGGAAAATCCTGACCAAGAAATAGTTGAGAGAATTCTAAAGTCATTGACGCAAGAGCAACGCAATCTTTTAGAACTAGAATATTCTTTTGAAATTGAATTGAATGATATATTATTCTATACAATTTTAGATATGGAAGACGGAAATTATATTGCAGTAGATAAAAAAGGCAACGTATATCGTTTGATTCATGACCATGAAGAAATCGTAAAATTGATTGCTAGGAAACCAACTGACTTTTTTGAAATGTACAATGGACAAAAAAGTGAATTGGATGAATTGTTGTTTGAATAAATACTACTTTACAACAACACACTAACTTCTTAACAACTCAACTTCTGCATTTGGATTGAATAAATAGATGCGTCCTGTAGCCGCTTCAACACATTCAAATCGTTTTACACGCTTATTTCCACGCTTAAATATTTTCCCATTATGCAATCGAAAGGTACTTCCTAACGGAATTTCAAATACGTAATGTTTATCGTTTTCAGGATCGTAATGTTTTAATGCTAACGCGAATTTCGCATCCGTATCGCTACTTGCTTTCGGGTTTTTAAAATGATTCGCAACAATTGGTAATAGACGTGTTGGAAATATTTGCGGGTTAATGAAGGGCAACATGAGTCGTTGAAAAGTACGTTTCCACTCAATTCCGTGTGGTTTTATCTCGCGTCCAAATTTCTCAAAGGCAACTAAATGTGCAATTTCGTGAATAAGTGTCACAAAGAAGCGATACTTATTATCACCTGCATTCACCGTAATAATATGTCTTCCATCAGGCATTCTGCGGTAATCGCCATGACGTGTAACACGCTGATTCACAATCTTTAGATGCACTTGGTTGCTTCTAATCAATTCAAAAGTGGCGTCAACAGCGCGTTCGGGAATGTATTTGGTTAAGATATCTTTCACGTTCAACAAAAGTAAGGATTTGTTTGGTTTAGAGAAATTGAAAGCCTAAAAGATTCAAAATTAAACGTTTCCTATTTATTTGTCATTGCGAAAGTTGTTCACTGAGTTTATTGAAGTGAACAACTTATGAAAATCTGTTTCTTATGATAATGAGAAGAAATGATTAAAAAATATTAACTCTTTTTCTGAATCGTCAGTTCAAGTTGAGCAAAGCGAAGTATCGAGAACTACTTTGATATTTTCTAATACAAAGCTGTTCTCGATACAATTTTTATCCGTTTCACTTCTAAAAACCACTCGAACTGACGGTTCTGAAAATCTTGAATCTATATTCTATATTCTTGGTTCTTTAAAGAAATACTACGCCTTTCTCCATCTTCTGAAAAGAATAATTCCAATAATTAAAACTAAAATGATTGGCCAAACATATAAGATTCCAATTGCCAAACTCTGTATAAAGTACCAACCTGCTAACAAACCTTCTTTTGCTTTGGCTCCAAATCCTTTTTCGTACGAAACTGGTTTTTCTTTATACGTAATAGTTTCATAGATTTCTACTTGAATTGTACTATACGCAACTCTACTACTCATATATTTTATTTTGCCTTGCGCTGCTTCAATTTCTTCTTGAATGACTCTTAATTGCGCTTCTGTCGCCAAAATATCTTTGACCGTTTTTGCATTTTTACGCAATACCACTTCCAAACGTTCTTTGACTTCTAATTTTGTTTTCAAACGCGTTTGAACGTCCAAATACTTTTCAGTAACATCTGTGGTAGAAATATTTACATAATCCGTTTCTTCCGCAAACTTCTGAATGCCATCAAGCATGCCGTCAAAGTTTTCTTTTGGAATCTTAATTGTGAATCTATTTTGCTTTTCTTGATAGTTTTTATCATATCGCAACTCCGAAATGTAACCGCCATTTACATACATTACTTGTTTGATGTCCGATAAGGCTTGTTCAATATTTTTCACCTTATACCGCGTGCTTGCTGTTTTAATGATTTTTAAATCGGTCGGAATGTTCGATGCTAGCAATTGATTACTTTGTGTCGTTGTTAAACCGTTGCTCTTATCAGCTGTTTTATTGTCTAGATCATCTTTAGTATCTACGCTTTTAAAATCGTCTCGAAGATCAACGCTTTCCAGTGTAATTGCATCATTTTTATACTCTGAACTTGTGTTACAAGAAGCAGCAATTAAGAAAAGAAATACCAGTACATACGATTTTACGATTCGTTTTAGTGTGATTGCATTCATAATTTTATATTTTTAAGGATTACAAGCACAAACCTATTAGAGTTTCACCGTGAAGCTTTGTAAACAGCTTGTAACGGCTTTGTAAATTAATTTACAAAATACAATTCACTGATTATCTGACTGATACTTATTCCTTGAACACCGAAAAAACATATTATTTTTCACTCTTAAAAGAGCAAATTGCTAAGACATTTTTGACTTCGCATGCGGCTTCTGATGCTATTCGCGATTGGAAAGGAAACACAATTACCGATTTTCAAGAAGATTTACGCAGCAAAACAAAAGGAAGTATTAGCGAAAAATGGTTTTATACATATATTAAGAATGATGCCGAAAAGTTGCCACGTGTAGACATGTTGAATTTACTCAGCATGTATGTTGGCTACGAAAACTGGAATGATTTTGTGCAACATCAAACAGAAGAAACACAACTTGAAGAGACACAAAAGAATTCGAAAAAATCATCACGAAAATTGATTTGGTTTTTATTATTGTTGCCAATTGCTGCGCTTGCTCTTTATAGTTTATACCCGAAAGAAAACACCTTTTCATTTTGTTTTATAGATGCGGATCAACGTGCATCGATCACAAATATTCCGTTGGATATTATTGTGTTGCGTACGCAAGAATCGCCATTGTATTTTAAAACGGATAGTTTGGGATGTTTCTCGTATACAACTCCTGAAAGCGAATTAAAATTTGTAGTGAAATCGCCGTATCATAAAACAGATACAATTGTGCGACATGTCAATTCTAATCATCATAAAACTGTTCAATTGCAAACCGATGATTATGCGTTGATGTTATTGTATTATGCAAACGGAAATAAAGAAGATTGGAAAAAACGCCGTGAACAATTGCAGGAACTCATCGCGGATAACGCACAAATATATAGAGCATTTAAAAGTAATGTAGGTATTGAAATGTACTCAAAAAAGGAATTCATCAATCTATTAACGATTCCGACAAGTAGCTTGAAAAAGATGCGCATTTTAGATAAAGTCTATACGAATGACAAGATTGTGAAACTTAAATTTATGATTCAATGAAGCTGAAGATTATATATATACTATGTTTCTTGTTGTGTTTTTCGTGTGCGAATAATACGAAAGCAGATCAAATGATGACGAAAGATGAAGCTGTTGAAAGTGAAGAATTCAAAGTGGACAAAAGCGACTTACGAGATGATCTTGATGAAAAAAACAAGAATGCTATCGAAATTGATTTCTCTTTAAATGCTATCAACTCCGAGATTGAAGAAAAATTGCAAGCAAATTACGAAGCAAAAGTGTTAGCCGTAAAACATCCGGAGTTTCAAGAAGTGATTAAAGAACAATTGGCAAATTCTACAAAGTTCAATTTTTCACTTCCAGATTCTATTCAAACTATTGAAATAAAAGACATTGTTTTCGCTGGAAATTTAAAAAAAGAGAACGACAGCATCTACAAACAGAAAGTTTTATACACTTCATTAATTAATTCAAAACATACACAAAAAGACAGCGCTTTGGTCGTTATGAAACGCACCATGATTGTGATTGATAATTCGTTAAAAATGAATACGTCGTTTTTGTTTGAGAAGTTGGATTAGTTGGGCTGCTAGACTTGTTAGCTTTTTCCAAAGCTTCAAAAATTCTTAACGGAAAATGACTGCTATACTGCGGAAAAAGAATCCGTTGCGGGTAATTTTATATTGAGCCTGAATTAAACAAGAAAAAGTGAAGCGCTAAAACTGGCATCCTTTTTGATTTTGAGTTAAAAAGCTATTCACCTATAAATAGGTGTCTTACATCAAAAAGATTACTGATTGTTTTATGACATCGTTTTTTTTGTATAAATTTAACTTCTATTTAAAATTACTATTATGAAAAATGTATTGCTAATTCTACTACTTTGTATTGCTATTCCCTCCACTGCGCAAACCGAGTTAACAGATGCCAACGCTGAGTCAAAGTTACTCGTAGATAACGACCGATTGATTGTCCTAGATTTTTATGCAACTTGGTGCGGACCTTGTAAACGTATGGACCCGATTATAGCGGAGTTGGAGAAAAAATATAAAGATCGTGTTGATTTTTATAAAATTGATGTAGATAAAAACAAAGTAGATGATGCTTTAGGCGTGAACGCGATGCCAACGTATTTGTTTATTTATAATAGTGCAAATTTAGAACAGATTGAAGGTGCTATGAGCAAGTCTAAAATGCAAAGTTTGATTGAAAAACACATGGGCGGCGATTCAGGAACTACGGTTTCTACGGAAACAGCTTCGGATGAAAGTTTTTACGATGCTACTGCCAAACATGGTGATTCAGACGAATTTAGTCAAGCTACTTTAGATAAAATCTGGGATTCTTCTACACGTTTGAATTCACTAGCATGGCATACCTATAAAGAACATAGCGATATTGATTCATTATTGAAAGCTATTAAAGTGGTGGAACGTTCTGTAGAGTTGGAAGCAACCTATTATAATGTAGACACACACGCAGCTTTGTTGTACAAAACAGGAAACTATACCAAAGCTTTGAAGAAAGCTAAAAAGGCTGTTGATATCGCCAAAGAAGAAGGACTAAGTTATGCTTCTACAACAGAATTGATTGAGAAGATTATTGATAAGATGTAGTTTTGTCTGATAAAAGATAAAAGCCCGCTGCGCTTCGACAAGCTCAGCGCAAGCGCTGTTAGATCATAGGATATAGACTACATAGTAACTATTTCAAAAAATCTTTCATAGCGTTTATTATATACTTATAGAAAACGGAAGTCTTATGGCTTTCGTTTTTTTGTTTATTAGTAAGCTATTATTTTCACCATAATGTAACACAATTTAGAAGCGCCGCTACTTCTGGTGTAACGTTTCCTTTGAATTAATCACTCATACTATAGTTATGATTACTTTAAAACAAAAACTAACACACAATTATGGTATATAAAATCAAAGAAAAATTTTGATCATGGGGAACTGATTTTTCAATTACGGATGCACAAGGAAATGATTGTTTTTATGTAAAAGGAAAAGTATTTTCTTGGGGAAACAATTTATCATTTCAAGATGAAAGTAGAAACGAAGTAGCCGTCATAAAACAAAAATTGTTAACATGGATGCCTAAATATCAAATTCTTATTGATGGAGAACTCTATGCCGAAATAATTAAAGAATGGAGCTGGTTCAACAAGAAGTTTACACTAGACGTACCTGGACCAAATGATTATACTATTGAAGGTTCATTTTGGGAACATGAATTTGTATTTATAAGAAATAATCAACGAGTAGCTTCCATCAGTAAAAAAGTTTGGAGTTGGACAGATAGTTATGGTATTGACATTCAAGATGGTGAAAATGACATTGCAATTTTAATGGCTTGCATTGTTATTGACCAAGTGCTGCATGATGATAGAAATAACGCTTCAGATTAATACTACTTTAAAGCATTTCAATCTTCATGTTCAAATGCATCCACTTCGTAGGAACACTATCCGATCTACCATGAACAATTTTATCGTAGTCAATTCCCCAATCAAGTAGATTCATTTGACCTTCTATAACAAGTGCACTCGCCATTGTGTCTTTTGAATCTCTAATACCTGTTACAAATAGTTTTACCTTTTTTTCGATTCCTTTTATGGATAGCGTACCATTCACTTGATACCAATCCAGTCCCATCGTATATACATTCGTAGATTTGAAGATGATTTTTTCGTTATGTTCTCCAATAAATAATCCCGGTGTTTTAATTCTCGCCGTTACGTCATCTCCTCTGCAGACTTTAAATGTAGTAGGATCTACTTCAAATGAAATGTCCATATTCTCTAGCGGATTGCCCAAGTCTTCACGTATAGGAGCATTTACTTTTAAATTATGTACAACACCTGCAAATGGTGTACTGCAATGTCCATGTGTTACAAACATATTGATCATTTGATTTTGTTTGCTTTCTAGTACTTGAACGCTTTTATTTTCTTGAAGATCTGGAGTGTTATTGGTGTAGCCACTCGCAACAATGATAATTGCCAATATGATGAGTGGTAATACACTATTTTTGATTTTTTTCATGACGCTATATTTAATGTTTCTACGAATGTATAGCGTGTTCCCTATTAAATATGTCAATGAAATGTAAAAAAAGTGTGAATTCGTGTCTAATAGTATTTAACGGAGTTCTATATAACTTCTACAAAATGAAAGCTTAAGTATTTATTGAAAATTTAGAAATAAGCATTTGATTTCCAATTTATTATTTTTCTTTTCTTTGCATCGCACAAAGAAAAGAAACAAAAGAAAGTGCGCTTTTCCAGAGGTATTTTTAGTTTTTCTTTCTGTGAAAAACTAAAATCGCATGAATTTTTCTAAATTTTAGTTCACAGTTTTCTATTTCATTAAATAGGAGTTCATGAATCTTCGATTTCTCCAAGGCTTCGAAAATTTTTAACGAAAAATTCCTGCTATACTGCGGAAAAGAAGAAAACCGCTGTTAACATTTATATCGAATTCAGGTTATTTAGTATTTGGATTTACCGTAATAAAATCACTATGGCGTCGAACTAGATACTTGCAATATTTTTCCGTTATAAAACTTGTTTCCATTGAGTGAAAAGTCAAAGATATATTCTGCCATTTCTAAGGCAGTTAATGGTGCTTGATAGCCTGGAAAAGCTTCTGCTAACATTTCGGTTTGTACCGCACCTAAAGCCAATACATTAAACGCGATTCCTGCTTCTTTATGTTCTTCGGCTAATAATTCAACTAAAGTAATTACAGCACCTTTAGAAGAGCTGTACGCAGCTAAGCCTGGGAATTTCATACTTCCTTGAATTCCGCCCATAGAACTGATCGTTACAACATGACTTCCCGATTTCATATACGGAATCAACACTCTGCTGAGTTCAGCAACACCAAAGACATTGACTTCGTAAATCCACTTGAAATCTTCCATCGTGGTTTCTGCAAATGGTCTGTTGAGCAACGCACCTGCATTATGAATCACCACATCTACTTGTTCCCAGTTTTCATCTACGAAATCCGTCACTTTTGCATAGTCTTCTGGCTTGCTTAAATCAAACGCAAGTGAGGTAATGTTTTCAAAAGTTAGGTTGGAAACTGGTTTTTGATTTCGAGATAGTGCTAAGACATTGTGTCCTGCATTGGCAAATAAATGCACCATTTCAAATCCGATTCCTCTACTGGTTCCTGTGATGATGATGTTTTTCATTCTTTATATTTTTTTAAATCCGTTATTAGTATAACGTCAACCTAATATTATTTTATTAAAAAACTTTAGTCATAATAACGACAATACAAATTATTAATTTTCATTTTCTTTGCTCGCACAAAGAAAACAGAAACAAAAGAAAGTGCGCTTTTTCCAGAGGTGTTTTTAGCTGAAAAAGCTAAAACCGCAACCATTTTTCTAAATTTTCTCCAAGGCTTCAAAAATTCTTAACGAAAAATGTCTGCTACACTTCGGAAAAAGAATCCGTCACATAATTTTTATGTCGAACTTAGATTAATTACAAATGATAGTTATTGATTTCATTTTCAAATTATCAAATTAAAAAATCTTCAAATCATCTTCGTTTAACGATTACTCCGTTGGAGCATTCAACTTAATTTCTTTCGTATCCGCATTGACTGCTTTTCGAACTGCTGGAATGAACGTGTTTACAAAGGTTGCCATGTGATTGAAATCCATTGCAGCAGATTCGTCTCCTACTTTGTGATAATGATCAAAGTTTGTGAAATCGAAGGTTGAGAATGATTGACAAGGCACATTGAATTCTTTGAAAAACGCATAGTTATCCGATCGCATGAATAATCTGTATTCGCCTGCTTTTGGCAAGAATCCCGCAATCTTTTTTCCTGCGTATTCGTTCATTTTTTCAGCTAGATTCGATTTATCAAATCCGGTTACATACGCTGTGTAATCTTTCCCTACTAACGGAACACCCACCATTTCATAATTCAACATTAAATATAAATCAATGTTCTTCGCTTTTAAAGTTTCTGCTAAATATTTTGAACCTAGTAATCCTTTTTCTTCCGCAGAGAATAACGTGAATAAGATGCTTCGTTTGTTACTTTTTGTTTTTGAGAAGTATTTTGCCATCGTCAACACCGTTCCAACACCAGCAGCATTGTCGTTTGCACCATTGGCAATACTATCATTCCCTACGGGTTTTGCAAATCCGATATGATCGTAATGTGCGCCAATAATCACAAATTCATTTTTTAGTTTCGGGTCTGTTCCTTCAATGAATCCAATAACATTGAATGCATTTTTTCCTTTTACTGTAAAGCTATCGCGATAGGTATCGAAATACGGCTTCACTCCATTTGATTTGAAATAGTCTTCAATGTAGGTTGCAGCTTTTTCAATTCCTTCACTTCCGGTGTCTCTTCCTTTTAATTCGTCAGAAGCTAAATAGGTTACGATATCATCTACTTCTTGTGCTTGAATTACAACTTCTTTTGTTTTACAAGAAAATACAAGTACAGATATCAGACAGATTCCGAGTATGTTTTTTAAGTGTTTCATGATTGATGTGTCTTTTGATCGATGATTTATTTGATGAATAATTGCTGTATACAAAAAATCCCACTTCCGTGGGATTTTTTAAAGTGTTATATGTTTATGCTAACATTGTCACAGGATTCTCTATATACTGTCTTACAGTTTGTAAAAATTGTGCTCCTGTTGCGCCGTCCACAGTTCTATGATCGCACGCTAATGTTACTTTCATTGTATTTCCTACGACAATTGCTCCGTCTTTGACTACTGGTTTTTGGACAATAGCTCCAACAGATAAAATTGATGAGTTTGGCTGATTGATGATCGAAGTGAATTCTAAGATTCCAAACATTCCTAAGTTCGAAATCGTGAATGTACTTCCGTCCATTTCTGCTGGCGAAATCTTTTTGCTTCTCGCCTTTCCTGCTAAGTCTCTAACTTGACTTCCAATGGTTGTCAGACTCATTTGGTCCGCAAATTTTAACACAGGCACTAACAATCCGTCATCAACTGCAACTGCTACACCTATATGAATGTGTTTTTTATACGTTGTCGTTGCATCATTCCAAGAAGTATTTACTTGTGGATGCTTGCGTAATGCCATCGCGCACGCTTTGACAATCATATCATTGAATGATACTTTGATATCTGGAATAGCGTTGATTGTTTTTCTAGAAGCAATTGCATTGTCCATGTCCAATTCTACCGTAAGGTAATAATGTGGTGCCGTAAATTTAGATTCACCTAAACGACGTGCAATGGTTTTACGCATTTGCGAGTTTTTCACTTCTTCGCTGCTTTCTTCGCCTGCTGGCACAAAAGGAGTCGCTACTGGCGTTTCTTTTGCTGTCGGAGCTGCTACTGCTTTTGGAGCTGCAGCCGCTGCTGGCGTATAGTTTTCAACGTCACGTTTTATAATGCGTCCGTGATCGCCTGTTCCTTGTACTTGTGATAAATCGATTCCTTTGTCAGCTGCAATTTTCTTTGCTAATGGTGAAGCTACGATTCTACCACCTGAAGATTCGCTTCCAGAAACTGTTGGCGTTGCTGCTGGTGTTTCTTCTTTTGTTACTGTTGCTGCTGGAGTTTCCTCTGCTCCTGATTCGTTTCCCGACCCAAATGCTTTTAATACCGTATCAACATCAGTTCCTTTTTCACCAATAACTGCTAAAATGCTATCTACTGGTGCAGATTCGCCTTCTTTGACTCCTATGTAAAGTAAGGTTCCTTCTTGGAAAGATTCAAACTCCATCGTCGCTTTATCGGTTTCAATTTCTGCAAGAATGTCTCCTTCTTCAACTGTATCTCCAATTTGTTTTAACCAAGAAGCTACGGTTCCTTCTTCCATCGTATCGCTCAATCTTGGCATCGTTACTACGATTGCTCCTGCTGGCATTTCAACACTTTCAGTTGCTTCTGCTTTTGGCGCTGATGCTGCTGGTGTTTCTTCTTTTTTAGCTGCTGGCGTTTCTTGAGAAGCACCTTTTAGTAATGCATCAACATCGTCTCCTTCGTCTCCAATGATGGCTAGTAAGGTATCCACAGGTGCAGTTTCTCCTTCTTGTACACCAATGTAAAGTAAGGTTCCTTCATGGAAAGATTCAAATTCCATCGTTGCTTTATCAGTTTCAATCTCTGCGAGAATGTCACCTTCTTCAATTTTATCACCTACTTTTTTTAACCACGATGCAACAACACCTTCTTCCATGGTGTCACTGAGTCTCGGCATGTTTATAATTTCTGCCATGTTTTATAGTTTATGAGATAAAAATGGATAATCTTCTTGTTCGTACACTACGTCGTACATTAGACTTTTTGGCGGATATGGAGATTCTTCGGCGAAATTTTCACATTCTTTCACCAATGCTTTTACACGCTTGTCCATTTCAGCAATTTCTTCTTCCGTAGCATATTTTTTCTCCAACAACGTTTCTTTTACTTGCGTGATTGGATCTATTTTTTTGTACTCAGCTACTTCGTCTTTTGTTCTATAATGTTGTGCATCAGACATAGAATGTCCTCTGTAACGGTATGTTTTCATTTCTAAGAATGTTGGTCCGTCACCGCGTCTTGCTCTGTCTACTGCTTCGCTAACTGCTTCTGCTACTTTTTCAGGATTCATTCCGTCAACAGGTCCACAAGGCATTTCGTATCCTAAACCAAGTTTCCAAATATCTGTATGATTTGCTGTTCTTTCCACAGATGTTCCCATGGCATATCCATTGTTTTCACAGATGAATACTACAGGTAGTTTCCAGTTCATTGCCATGTTGAAAGTTTCGTGTAACGATCCTTGACGTACCGCTCCATCTCCCATGTAACATAAGGTTACTGCTTCTCTTTTGAAGTATTTGTCTGCAAAAGCTAATCCAGCTCCTAATGGAATTTGTCCACCAACTATTCCGTGTCCACCATAAAATCCTTGTTTTGGCGCAAATATGTGCATTGATCCACCAAGTCCTTGTGATGTTCCGGTTGCTTTTCCGTAGAGTTCTGCCATTACTTTTTTAGGATCAACTCCCATTCCAATTGGCTGAACGTGATTTCTATATGCAGTAATCATTTTGTCCTTTGATAAGTCCATTGCATGTAATGATCCTGCCAAAACAGCTTCCTGACCATTGTATAAGTGAAGAAATCCACGTACTTTTTGCTGAATGTATACAGCGGCTAGTTTGTCTTCGAACTTTCTCCAGAATAACATCTCCTCATACCATTTACGGTATATCTCTTTAGTGATCTTTTTCATTTATTTCAAGTTGGTTGGCTTTGTTACTAGTAACAATTCCATTTATAGGTTTATAGCTTCCTGTCGTTTGTTTTTTTTAAACGAATAACAAAAATACTATTTTAATAAGAAGTGAAAAAATGTAATGCAAATTTATCTATGTTTTAACACGAATTATTCTATCGAAAACGTTATCGAAAAGTATAAAATCAATTGATTATTAATTTTGACTTTTGTTTTTAGATAATTTATGGATTTTTTTGCACGTCTATAAATACGATTTATCAAAAATTAACGGTAATAAATCTTTGAGTGAATTGGATTTCATGATTTTTCCTTCGCCACCCATGAAGTATATTTCAATATCCGAATCTTGACGCATTTCGTATTCAGCAATAGATTGTCTACACGATCCACATGGCGGAATTGGTGTTTTGTTAATATGATTGTCTGAAGTTGCCGTGATTGCCATTTGCGTTATTTTGACTCCTGGATATTGAGCACCTGCGTGAAATATTGCTACTCGTTCTGCACATAATCCTGAAGGATAAGCTGCATTTTCTTGATTGTTTCCTGGGACAACGATACCATTTTCTAATTGTAATGCGGCGCCAACTCTAAAGTTAGAATACGGAGCATACGCATTTTTACGTGCTTCTACAGCATGTTGCATTAGCTCTTGAACGTCTTGAGGAAGTTCCTCTATGTTGTCATAACACGTGAGTGTTGTTGTGATTTTTATTTCCTGCATTTGAAATTTTTATTTTCTTTTGATTGATGATTAATTCAAATCAAAATAGCCTAGAAATATAGTGATTATTTATGGAATAGCGTAATTTGGTTGTTGGTTGTTGGTTGTTGGTTGTTGGTTGTTGGTTGTTGGGTGTTGGGTGTTGGGTCGCTGCGCTCTTGGGTTGTGGGTTAACTTGCGTTTTTCACTCTTAACTCTAATCTTTTTAACTTTTAACTTTCGGATTGTGTCCCTTTGCTTCTTGTTTGTTTGTTGATTTGTATATTTGATTATCTTACTTTGATTCAAATCGGAAACTCTTAAACTTATAAACTACTAAACTTTTCTTTTGTTCGTTTGTTCCTAAACTGAGTCTTTCGACTATTACTCATGATAAATTAAAAGTGAAGTTTATATCCACAAAAAAACCTTCCAAGTAAACTTGAAAGGTTTTTGTAATTGTTGTTATATCGAATTTTATAATTCGTCGTACGTGTCTCCTAAGTTGAATGTTAGTGAGAAACGCAATGTGTTTTCTAATGGATTTTTTACTTGTGATGCAGAGAATAAATATGAAACATCAATTCTTACTGCGCTGTATTTGAATCCAGCTCCAAGTGTAAAGAATTTTCTAGCTCCTTTGATTTCACTTTCGTTGAAGTATCCAAGACGTAATGCGAATGAATCTTGGTACCAGTATTCTGCTCCTATTGCATACGTGAATTCTTTTAATTCTTCACTGAATCCGTCTGGTGCATCTCCGAACGATTGAAAGATTCCTGACACAAAACTTACATCATCATCTTGTCCTGCAACAATGATTGTTGGTTCGTTTTCGTCAACGTCTGGGGTTGAAAGATCATCTGTATCTTGATTTCCGTCGTCATTTAAATCAACAAAACCGAGTTTTGGAGGTGTTGGCACTAATAGTTTGTTTACTTCAACACTTACCGCCAATTTGTTGTATTCATCAAAGATAAAGTCAAATCCACCACCAAGTCTTAAGTTTGTTGGTAAAAAGTTTTCTTGACCTAAGTCGTCATATTTTAATTTTGGTCCTAAGTTAGAGATATTAAATCCACCTCTCCAACGTCCGTTGAAGTTGTCATACGCTATTTCTTCTGATTGATAGTATCCTGCGATATCTACAGCAAATGTACTTGCTGCGTTTGCTTCCGTATCTGGTTGCGATTGTAGTTTTAAGTCTGAACGTAAGAAACGACCTGTAACCGACATTGCAAATTGATCACTTAAACGCAATGCATACGATGCATCAATTGATAATTCGTTTGGTCTTTCAATTAATGGTGTAAAGTTTCCAATATCAGCTTGTTGTTGTGTAATAATTTCAATTTCACCTAAACTGAAGTATTTTATACTTGCAGACCAAGCACTTCTTTCGCTTATTCTGTTGTAAAATGTAATATTTCCAAGAAATATATCATTTACTAAGTCACTTAAGTAGGGTGTGTAACTAATTCCTACTCCAATTTGCTCTTTTACAAATGCATATTTTGCAGGGTTCCACTGTTGTGAATACGTATCTGGTGATGTTGCTACTCCCAATTCTCCCATACCAGCGGCTCTCGCATCTGGTGTAATGAGTAAGAAAGGTACTCCTGTCGTTATTACTCTTGTATCATTTGGGTTTACGACCGTAGTTTGTGCTAACATTCCTAAAGGGATTAAACACAATATGGATAAAAATATCTTCTTCATTCAGTTAAAATTTTAACAAATATAGTTTTTATTTATAGTATTACAAGTTTTTCAAATTTTTCAACTTTCTGATTAGTTAACGGAGATTTTACGGTAATCTTGTATACGTAGACTCCTTTTGCTAATTTATCTCCGAAATCATCTTTCCCGTCCCAAAGAATATCTCTAGATAATGAACCAAAATCTTTGCTTGAAGCGCCAGCATTTGTTTTACCAATAAGCGTACGCACCACTTTCCCAGAAACCGTAAATACTTGGATCATGATATCCAGCTCACTAGAACTGTTATGATTGAACCAAAATTCGGTGTAACTGACAAAAGGATTCGGGTAATTTAAAACATTGTTAATGACCAATGAGTTGTTTTCATTGAATACGGTAAATTGTATTTCAGTTGTTGATGAGTTGTTGTAAACGTCCCACGCTTTTAATGATAGTGTATGTGTACCATCTTCTAAATCGCGGAGTGGAAATTTAACAATTCCTCTTGTGTAATCGTTTAATTCTGTTTCGTAGTAATCATTTAGGACAAAAGGATTGACTTCGTCTCCATCAAGAATAGCTACAATATCGTGTCCAATTCCACTTGCTGTATTGATTCCGTTTTCATCTGATAGTTTTGCTAGTAAGAATGGAGCTTCATTGGTAATTCCACCAGAAACAAAACTTTCATCATTCATAAATAGGTTTACTACTGGAGGTTCATTGTCTATTGGCGCATTTTCATTGAGTTCACCAACTTTGAAAGCTTCATTGACTCCTGTATGATCTTCTAAAACATCGCCTTTTTCGGCATAGAAACTTATACGTCCGTTTCCAACAGGAATGGTAATATCTCTAGGAACAACAAATTCAAATTCAAAGTTTCCATCTACGACTTCAGCTTTTCCTCTAAAAATAATTTCTCCCAACGTTTCAAAGTCTAATACAAATGGAAAGTCATTTGCCAATGTTTGACGTTGAATTTTTTTGTCATAGATTGTTGAGAATACGGTTCCATTGTATGTGCTTAGTAGATTTCCTAGCTCATCCGTGATGTTCCCCGCCATTTTCACTTTACTTAATGCTTTAAGCGTATCCGTTGGTTGCGTAATTGGCACATCATTGATGGCTGTAAGGTTTACTCTAGGTCTTGGAATTGCAAGTTTCAATGCAGGATCTCCAATGTAGAATACTGTTCTTTTGTTACTTGTTGATACTTGGTTTTTTGTAAGACGCAATGCTTCAGATATTGGCTCGTATTCGTTAGAACCGTACGAGAATAGATATCTTGCTAGTAATTCATTGATGCTTACTCCAACATTTTGAAATATTTGTCGTGTTGTTGTTAGTAACGAAACTGCACCTCCATTTTCATTCCAGAACATGAATTCTCCTGCAGTTTGACGCAGTGGATTATCAAATCGAGTGTATTCACACGTAATTGTGATAAATAGTGGAAGCCTACATGCATTGGTAAGTTCTTGCGAGTCTACTTTTTCAAAAATTCGTTCTCCTGCGAGTCCATCTTCTCCACCGTGACCAAAATAGTTGACCACTAATGAGCCTAATGCAATGTTATCTTTTATAGCCTCTGTTACTTCCGGATAGCGTTCTCCAGCTGCTGACGATTGTTGCACAAAAGCATCTGAGTGTATTTTAGATATATTGATGAATGGTTTTTGTAACGCAATGGTATTTCCTAATGCATCTAAATCTACTTCTAAATCCTTGTCAGAGTTATTTTGAGCATCATCAGAAATAATTGTTACCGTGTTTCGCCATCTTCCATAAGATTCTTTAGCATAATAACTTAATGTCTTGTCGACCATTTTTTGCGCTTGATTTGCATCAGAAATTAGCATTCTTCCCAACGCAATATCTAAACGATCTGTAATTGACATCAATCCTTCGGTATCATCCATCATTCCATAGAAATCATCCGTCATATAACCTCTCGTGAGGTTAAAACTATCGTAGGCTTGATATACAGGAACAATGTTTGTGTTTCCTTGAATTCTGTCTTTATAGTCATACGAAGCATCGCCAAAGAAACACACATATTTTATTCTGTTTTCGGGAGTACTTGCATTGTCGTACACGTATTTTAGAAAGTTTCTAATGGCTCCAATATCAGGATTTCCAGTATTGAATTCGGTATAGATACTTTTTAAGGTGACCACTTTTACAATCATTCCTGAGTTGTTTCTATGGAAATCTGCTAAACGTTCAGCTTGCCCTACAAAAGATTCTGGAGAGATAATAATGTACTCAACATCGCCATCCGCAAAGACACCACCTTTTAAATCCTGATTCGGAATTAAGCTATTTGGCTCTATGGATGGGATTAAGAATCGAGAGGTGTCTAACGCAATGTATTGTCTTATTTCGCCCATTGGCGCAGAGAAAGAGAAGTTACTTGCAGCAGTATCATTGGTTACTTTAGTTACATTCCAAATGTCTGTAATGTCCCAAACTTGCGCTATTGTTGCTGCATTAGAAATGACAAACTCGCCTGTTCCTATTATATTTCTTGCGTCATTATATTGAAACATAAATTGATCATCAACGCCCATTAACATACGTGTTGAAGCTACTGAAATATAGTCTAAATATGCCACCGAACCTGCAACTCCATTGTTTTGATAGTTTAAGGTAATGCTTAAATCTTCAGAACTTAGATTTACATCGTCTTCTATTAATCCTTGTCTATTTTGTGGAGATCCTGAAACGATATGCTGTGTAGCATACGACGAACCATCTATTGCCGCAAAATTAAAGTTAAACGCAGGTTGCCCATTACTATTTTGCGCAGGTTGTCCGTTTATAAATGTAGACATGGACGTTGCGTTGTTAGATATTGATGCTGGTTTTATTCCGATACGAACAGGTTCTGTCGTTACTATATTTGGCAGTGTAAAGTCAAATGTTTGCTCAGTTTCAATATTGAATACTTCTCCAAACCATCTTCTTCCTAGTTTTACAATGTTTATGTTGTCAACTTCGTGAAATTGATAATCGTTATATTGAGTAATGATAACATCGGGTGTTGCCGTAGGTTGTATCGCTTCTGGAATTCGTTTTCCATCTTCAGAACCATCCACCGTTATGTAATAATAGGTCTTATCTGTATATGCATTGATATGCGTTTGACTGTCTGAATTCCATTTTTTGGGTCCTTCAGCATAAAATAACACATAATCTTCTCCATTAAATTGTCCGTCTTCTTCTCCAACAACCGTAATTGCGTTTTCAGTAACGTCATAATATTGGTTTAATTCGTTTAAATGAGGAATCATTCGTCCACCATTTCCATAGATTTTTAATTTTCTTGGATTTATGTTTCCTGTATTTAAACCTATTTGATTTAAAAAATCGGCGCTTAATCTATGTATTCCTGATTCTTCTACTGAAAATTTATAAAAATTTCCGCTTGCCAATACCGAACTTGTGATTGCTTCACTGTTTTTAAAACCTGAATTTGGTCTTCTGGCAAGAAAATTATAACTCACATCAAAACTGAGTACTTTTTTAACAACTCCGTTTTCGTTGATTAATGGAGATACTATTAATATGTGTGCATTTTTCCCTCTAGCACCCGAATTTAATATTTTAGATTTTATAGAAGTTGGTAATTTTCTTTTGTCAATTCCACCTAAATTTTGATTTGAAATGCTTCCATACGCAACATTTTCAATACGAATAGAGTTTTTATTTACAGCACGATCATCATCCCATTGCGCTATGAAGTTAATGGTAGCATCATCATTGTACACAAAATATTCTTTGGTAAATGTGGGTAATGCGATCGTCGTTGTTTCCGTAGAAAATTGAGTTGGCGTATCATTCCATACTAAATCGAAGTGCTTATTTTGAGCATGAGCACTTATAAAAAGGATACCAATAAGGAGAGTAAGTGTATTTTTCATTGCATCTTTAACGGTAAATACATCGAAATATTATTCAATGTTTTAGCTATTTTATCAAAAAAACAAAATTAAGAATAATAAATAACAACTGTGTCCGTTATATGAAAACTATTAATATTTGTGATGCAGGTAAAGCATCATATTAATTTTTGAAATAAATCTTGATATTTTACCTTTAATTGCTATATTGCAAACCAAAATTTCTTTCAATACTCAAGTCTTGACTATGAAAAAGCGTACAATAAAAATTATGCTACTTGCCGCAGTAGTTTCACTAGGATTTTTTAGCTGTAAAAGATCATCATCAAATAACACCTCAAGAGCCACTGGTTGGCGCATTGACGGTAAAGACGGTGGATTTACAGCCAACACAAAATTTAAAGATCAGGAAACGGCTCCAGGATTAGTATTTGTTGAAGGCGGAACCTTCACAATGGGAAAAACACAGGATGACCCTATGCATGATTGGAATAACACTCCAAACCAACAACACGTGCAATCCTTTTATATGGATGAAACAGAGGTTACCAATTTAATGTACACAGAGTACTTATATTGGACAAAAAGTGTTTTCCCTCCAGAAGATGAAAATTACAAAAACATTTATACAGGTGTTTTACCTGACACATTAGTTTGGAGAGATCGTTTAGGATTTAATGAAACGATGACCACTAACTACCTAAGACATCCTGGATATGCTGATTACCCTGTAGTTGGTGTAAACTGGATTCAAGCAGTTCAATTCTGCCAGTGGAGAACTGACAGAGTGAACGAATCTGTTTTAGAGCGCGAAGGTTATATTGCTAAAGGTGTAAAAACGGATAGTATTGACGCAGGAAGCACATTTAGCACAGAAGCGTATTTGACAAGACCGAAAGAAACTTACGCAGGTAAGATTGATGATTACCAAGGTCGAATTGCTGAAAAATCAAAGAAGAAAAAGAAAAAAGGCGAAGATGACGAAGACGGTGAAGAAGAAGAATCTACAAATGTATATGCAAAACGTACTACTGGAATTATTTTACCAGAATATCGTTTGCCAACTGAAGCTGAGTGGGAATATGCTGCAAAAGGTTTAGATGGATTGAGAGAGTACAATAATGTACGTGGTAGAAAGAAATATCCATGGAAAGGTGAATTCACAAGAAGTGGAAACAGAAAAAGACGTGGAGATCAATTAGCAAACTTCAAGCAAGGAAAAGGAGATTACGGTGGAATCGCAGGTTGGTCTGATGATGGTGCTGATATTACTGCACGCGTAAAAACTTATCCTCCAAACGATCATGGTTTATATGATATGGCTGGAAACGTTGCAGAATGGGTTGCTGATGTATATCGTCCAATTGTAGATGATGAAGCAAATGACTTTAACTACTATCGTGGTAACTACTATACAAAAAACAAAATCAACGCTGAAGGAACCGTAGAAATTGTTGAAGCTGGAAGTATGAAATATGATACTTTAGCGAATGGTAGAATTATGGCAAGAAATCTTCCTGGACAATTAGCGCAAGTTGATGTTGACGAGAAAGAAACATACTTACGTACAAATTTTGACAAGTCTGATAACAGAAACTATCGTGATGGAGATGTTGCATCTTCAAGATATTTTGACTTATTTAATGAAGATGAAGATTCAGAATCTGAGGCAAAACGCATGTATAACGCACCAAAACATCAAGTAGGATCTGATTCTACAGGAATGGTGAGACAATATGACAAATCTAACTCAAGAACTACGTTAATTGATGACAATGTACGAGTTTACAAAGGTGGATCATGGAAAGATAGAGCATACTGGATTGATCCTGCACAAAGAAGAGCATTCCCAGAATATATGGCAACTTCATATATTGGGTTTAGATGTGCAATGTCTAGAGTTGGTTCTAAATCACAAAGTAACAAGAGACCAAGAAAATAATACTACTTACATTTTATGTATAGTACTAAAAAAAAGCCCTGATACATCAGGGCTTTTTTTCGTTTAAATATTAATTCGATTCAAAATGATTTCAGCATTATATACAATTTTTCAACAACACCCAGTAGTTTGTACGGATTCGAGAAACATTACACCTGATTGTATTTTTTTCGCTTTAAAAGGCGATAATTTTAATGGCAACATATACGCTAAAGACGCGTTACAAAAAGGTGCTGCGTATGCGATCGTTGATGAAGAAGCATACAACACATCAGAACACACTATTCTAGTAAAAGATGTATTAGAGACGCTTCAACAACTTGCCAATCATCACAGAAAACAATTAAACATTCCTATTGTATCACTCACAGGAAGTAACGGTAAAACGACCACGAAGGAATTAATAAATGTAGTATTGTCTAAAAAGTTCAACACAACTGCTACCAAAGGAAATTTAAACAATCATATTGGCGTACCACTTACCTTACTTTCCATGGATTCAACTACTGAAATAGGTATTGTAGAAATGGGCGCAAATCATCGTGAGGAAATTACCTTTTTAAGCAGTATTGCAGAACCTGATTACGGTTACATCACCAACTTTGGAAAAGCGCACTTAGAAGGTTTTGGTGGCATTGAAGGTGTTATTCTCGGTAAGAGCGAACTATACGACTATTTAAAAGTAAATAATAAATTTATTTTTGTGAATGGAGATGATCCAAAGCAAGTAGAAAGGACTCATAATGCTACAAAGTACACCTTTGGAAGTTCTGAAGATAATGATGTAGCGATTCGTTTTCTGAGCGCAAATCCAATGGTTCGCGCTACATTAAATGACGTAGAAATTCAAAGTCAATTGATCGGAGCATATAATTTTTCAAACATTGCAGCCGCCATTGCAATAGGAAGTTATTTCGGCATTCCACTAAACGATATAAAAGACGCTGTTGAATCATATACGCCTTCTAACAATAGATCTCAGATTATCAATAAAGATACAAACAGCATCATTTTAGACGCGTACAACGCCAATCCCACAAGCATGAAAGCTGCGTTGGATAATTTTTCAAACTTAACAAGTACAAACAAAATTGCTTTTTTGGGTGATATGTTTGAATTAGGCGAAAGCGCAGCAAAAGAACATCAATTTATCACGGATTATGTAAGTTCTTTGAACATTGATAAGGTATTTTTAATTGGAGAAAATTTCGGAAAGACAAGTAGCACTGACAACAAGATAATTATCTATCCAACTTTTGAAGAATTGAAAGCTAATTTTCCAGCACTAAAAAACAGCAATTTATTGATTAAAGGTTCGCGTGGTATGGCGCTTGAACGAATTTTAGAATTGCTGTAAACTAAAAAAAGCTTCTCATAAAGAGAAGCTTTTTTCGTGGGTAATACTGGATTCGAACCAGTGACCCTCTGCTTGTAAGGCAGATGCTCTGAACCAACTGAGCTAATCACCCGAAATCATTTTCAATAAGATAGTGGGCGATACTGGATTCGAACCAGTGACCCTCTGCTTGTAAGGCAGATGCTCTGAACCAACTGAGCTAATCGCCCTTATTGCGGATGCAAATATAGAATAGATTTTATATCTGACAAAATTTAAACTGAAAAAATTATACTATTTCTGCGACTACAAACGTACTTCCGCCAATATAGATTACATCTTTGTTTGTCGCTTTTGTTTTTGCAGCATGATAGGCTTCTGAAACTGAATCGTATACATTTCCAATCAAGTGTTGCTGTGCTGCTTTTTCTTGTAATTCGGTTGCTGACAAACCACGAATTATTTTTGGAGAACAAAAATAGTAGCGTGCGTTTTTAGGCAACAATGGCAATATAGCTTCTAGTTTTTTATCTTTCACAACACCCAAAACGATGTGTAATTCCTGAAAGTTCTCTGCTTGGAGTTGCTGCATGGCAATTGCTAAACCTTCTTTATTATGTGCCGTATCGCAAATCGTTTTTGGACTTTGATGTAGAATCTGCCATCTTCCTTGCAGTTTTGTGTTGGTAACGACATTGAGTAAACCTTTTTTAATGTGCGTTTCTTCGATTTGAAAGTCTTCTAATAATTGAACTGCTTGTACCGCAGCTTTACAATTTTTCTGTTGGTAATCACCCAATAAATCTGTTTGATACTTTTGTTGAATTGTTTCTTCTGCTAGATATAATACGGCTTCTTCTTCTTTTGCTCTTTCGGTAAATACAGGAAAGGTTTCTTCATGAAATTCGCTAATTACCACAGGAATATTTTTTTTGATGATTCCTGCTTTCTCAAAAGCGATTTTAGGCAATGTATCACCTAAGAATTCTAGATGATCAAAGCCAATGTTTGTGATGACGCTTACTTCGGGCGTGATGATATTTGTAGCATCAAATCGTCCGCCTAAACCAACTTCTATGACAGCAATGTCTACTTTTTTCTTGGCGAAATAGTCAAAAGCCATTCCAACAGTCATTTCAAAAAATGAAAGCCCTTCTGCTTCTAAAAATGCTTGGTGTTCTTTTACAAATTGAATGACAAATTGTTCACTCGCCCTATTTCCGTTGACACGAATTCGTTCTCTGAAATCTTTTAAATGTGGTGATGTGTATAAACCGACAATATAGCCCGCTTCTTGTAAGATAGAAGCAATTATATGACTTGTAGAACCTTTTCCGTTGGTTCCTGCAACATGTATTGTTTTGAATTTTTTCTCAGGAGATTGTAAGTATTCGGAAAGTTTTATGATATTTCCCAAACCTATTTTGAGCGCCTTTCCACCTTGTTTTTGAAAGACAGGCAACTGCTTGAACAACCAATCTAAGGTTTCTTCGTAATTCATTATGTACCGTAAGAAGATTATTAACCGCCTAAACTAAAGTTAAATTCAATAACTCCATATTGATTTTCTGGCGCCTTGTCATCAGGATTCCATTTAAACTTGAAAGCCGCTTCTTTTGCGAGATCTATTAAACATTTATCAATAGCAGTCGTACCTACACCTTGTTTTACTTTAACGACTTTACCTTGCTTATCTACCGTAATCTCTATAACTACTCTTCCTTCAGATTTACAATTGGATTCAACATCGGGTTTATACAGTCGTGTTCTACCATTTAACCCACTTCCTCCTTCACCTCCTGTACCTGAACCTGGCTTGCCATAATAACTTGCCGCATACGGATCACCATCTGGCTTTCCTTTGTTTCCATCACCATCATCTGGACCTTCGCCCTCAACGTCTTTACCGTCAGAGTTATTAACGCCATCCATCATGGCATCTAATTCTGCTTTTTTCTTATCACGCTCTTTTTGTGCTTTTTCTTCGGCTTCTTGTTTTTCTTTCGCAATTCGGTCTGCTTCTGCTTTCGCTTCTTCCGCTTCTTTGTCAGCTTTTTTCTTAGCTTCTTCTGCTTTTTTTATTGCGATAGATTCTTCCGATTCTTGCGTAACAACTTCTTCCGACTCTACTTCTTCTGGCGTTGTTTCTGGCTGCTCTTCCGGAACGGCTTCTGTTTCTTGCGACTCTTCTTCTTGTGTTTCTGTTGGCGTTGTTTTAGGCTTTGGTGTGTCTTTTGCCACTGAGTTTCCACTTCCAACATCAGTATTTCCAAAATTTACCGCAATACCACTTTCTATTGGCGGGTCCATGTATTTCATTCCAAATACAAACATTAATAACAATAATACAATCATTAACGCCGTCGTAATGGTTGCTGATTTTCGCTTGTGTTCTGTATTAAATAATGACATATTATTTTTATTTTGGTCGAACTGTTAAAATAACTTTGTATTGATTCTTGCTTGCAAGATCCATGATGCTTACTGCTTTTTCTACTGAAACACCTTCTTCTATTTGTAATAGAATTGTCGGATTTGCTTGTCCTTCAAATTGTATTTTTAATTTTTCTTCTAATTGAGTTGCCTCTATTTTTACCGAATCTAGATATGTTTCTAAATTTTTAGTAATTCGAATTGTAACCGAATTTTCATTTGCTACATTCTCATCAACTTTCGGTACTTCTAAATCTATTGCTTCCTTTGATAAATCTTCTATATATTTTGCAAAGTATGCCAATCCAATTAAGAAGATCACACCAGCAATAAAAACGAATGGTAAATTAAACTTTTTATTATTCGTTTCGAGCAAACTCATTATTGTGGGCGAACAGCTAGAATGATCTTATACTTATTTCTATTGGCAATATCCATAATGTTTACCGCTTTTTCAATTGGTACACCTTCTTCTGCTCTTAATATAATTGTCGGCTCGGATTGCCCTGCCAATTTTGCCTTCAGCTTTGCTTCTATTTGTCCTTCTCTGATTCGATCTGAATCGATATAAATTTCTAAATTTTTCTTGATGCTTACCGCAACATTTTGCGTGTTTGTTGATTTACCTTTTGCTTTTGGCAATAGCAAATCGAGTGCGTTTGGCGAATTTGATGTTAACATGAAAAACACCAATAACAGAAATACAATGTCTGTCATGGATGACATACTAAACTCTGGGCTTACTTTATTTCTACCTTTTAATCTCATATCTGAAAATTATACAGGTTCGTTTAATAAATCTAAGAAGTCTACTGCATTTGCTTCCATCTGATGCACCACTTTATCTGTTTTCACAACTAAATGGTTGTATCCAATATACGCAATAATTCCCACAATTAAACCAGCAACCGTAGTTGTCATGGCTGTGTAAATACCGCCTGCTAGCGAGCCCATTTCGGCTTGACCGCCACTAGTTGCCATTTCACGGAATGCAATAATCATACCGATAACCGTTCCTAAGAACCCAATCATTGGCGCTACACCAGCGACAGTTGCTAGAATACTTACGTTTTTTTCTAGTTTGTACACTTCTAAGGTTCCAGCATTTTCAATGGCTTTATTGATATCTTCCAAAGGTTTTCCAATTCGCGAAATTCCTTTTTCTGTTAAACGAGCTACTGGCGAATCTGTTTGCGAACACAACATTTTGGCTGCGTCTAGTTTTCCACCTGAAACATTATCTTTAATTTGATTCATGAAGTTTTTATCAATCTTTGAAGCTGCTTTGATAGCAAATAAGCGTTCAAAATAAATGTATAGTGCTACTGCTAACAATACTAATAAGACACTAATTATGATAATACTTCCTAAGCCACCATCAATGACTAATTGATAGATAGAAAATAACTCTTCCTTACTTTCTGGGTTTTCAGCTGCGTTATTCGTTGTTTGAAATAGAAACATGTGTGTTTTTTGATTTAAGATATATAACGTTCAATTTTTCAATAAAGTATACTTTAGAATAAAGTTCGCATGACCATGAATGCTGCTGAACCCACAACGAATCCGATGAATGCCAACCATGCTATTTTCTTGAGATACCAAAAGAAATCTATTTTTTCCATTCCCATGGCTACAACTCCAGCTGCCGAACCTATGATTAACATACTTCCTCCAGTTCCAGCTGCAAAAGCGATAAAGTGCCATAATTCATGATCCATAGGCTCTGTAAACATTCCTAAACTTGCTGCTACCAAAGGCACGTTGTCAATAACTGCTGATCCAACTCCGAGCAACATAACTACTAAATCTGAAACGCCACCAGAGTGCATTTCTGTTCCTAATTGTGGTGTTGCTGTTTTTAACCAATCTGCAAATCCAAAGAGCAATCCTAGTGATTCTAATGCTGCAACTGCCATTAAGATTCCTAAAAAGAATAGGATACTTGGCAATTCTATTTTTGATAACGAATGATGTACTGGGCTGTGATGTGCAGATAATGCATCTGATTCGCTTTCATATCCTTCGTTTGCTCCAACTGCAGACATACTGAATTTTGTATTGCTATACAATTCCGCAAATATGGCTACAACTGATAAAGACAACATCATTCCTACATACGGAGGCAAATGTGTTACTACTTTAAAAACTGGTACAAAAACGATTGCCGATAAACCTAAGTACAACATAGTTGGTCCAAAACGATGTGGCTTTTTATCATCTTTCGTTTCTTCATCAGGAAGATTTCCTTTGAATGGCTCTAAGAATGAAGCTATAAACGTTGGCACTAACATACATAATAATGATGGAATGAATAAATATCCTATTAGTTTCCCTGTAGATACTTTGTTTCCAATCCATAACATCGTGGTTGTAACATCTCCAATAGGAGACCAAGCTCCACCTGCATTTGCAGCAATAATGATTAAACCTGCATACCAAATTCGAATGTTTCTGTCGCCAATAATTTTTTGTAGAATAGAAATTAATACAATTGTTGCCGTTAAATTGTCAATGATCGCTGATAAGATAAATGCTAAGAATGCAAAAATCCAAAGAACCCGTTTTTTACTTCGTGTTTTGATAAAATCTTTGATCGTTGCAAATCCGTCGAAATAATCAATAATTTCCACAATCGTCATTGCTCCTAACAAGAATACTAGTATTTCTGCGGTTTTCCCTAAATGATGCAGTAAGGATTCTTCCATAATATGCATCTTTTCATCGCTCGCCATACTGCCAAAGTTTTCGACTAATGCATGTGCTCCTGAATCGAACCAACTTTGAAAGCCTTCGATTCCAAAAGCAATAAACGCCCAACATATCGCCATCATAGCTAATGCGGGAATAAGTTTATCTATTTTTAAGTTGTGCTCTAAGGTTATGGCTAAATATCCTATGACAAATATGGCTATTATTGCTGATTCCATTTGTAATTTTTATGAGTGGTTAGTTATACGAGTTCTTTTAGTGCAATTTCAAAAGCGGTTTTACTGACATCTACTTTTGAAGCATTTCGTTTGAATGTATTTTGCAATGCTTTTTTGATGGTTTTTGAAGTGTCTTCAAAGATGGCTTCATCGGTCATTTGAACTCTACGTTCCATGAAATAAGCAAATACTCTTGCCATTCCACAATTGGAGATAAAGTCAGGAATTAAACTTACTTGTTGATCTGTATGTTCCATGATAGAACCAAAGAAAATTTCTTTGTCTGCAAACGGTACATTTGCACCACAGGTAATGACTTCCAAACCTGTATCAATCATTTTATCTATTTGTTCTTGTGTAACTAATCGTGATGCTGCACAAGGCGCAAAGATTTCAGTTGGCAATTCCCAAATACGTTTGTTTATTTCTTCAAAAGAAATCATATTGTCTGCCACAAGCGTGTTTCCGTCTTTCTTTAAAAAATAATCTTTTATTTCTTCATACGAAAACCCATCTTCATTAATAACACCACCAACTCTGTCAATGATTCCTACTACTTTCGCGCCCATTTTCGCTAAGTAATAGGCCGCCGCAGCTCCAACATTTCCAAATCCTTGTACAATGGCACGTTTTCCTTCAATAGATCCGCCATAGATATCATAGAAATGGCGTGCAGCTTCTGCAACTCCAAATCCTGTAATCATGTCGGCAACTGTATATTTTCGAGAAACATCAGGAGAATATTTTGAGCTTTCAATTACTTTGATAACTCCGAGACGCAATTGTCCAATTCTGTTGATTTTATCAGCTTCTGTGGGCTTAAAGTGTCCGTTAAATACACCTTCTTGCGGATGCCAAACGCCACTATCTTCTGTGATTGGAATTACTTCATGGATTTCATCGACATTCAAATCGCCACCAGTTCCATAATAGCTTTTTAACAATGGTGCAACTGCATTGTACCAGCGTTTTAATACGCCATTTTTTCGTGGATCTTGCGGATCAAAGTTAATTCCAGATTTCGCACCACCAATTGCAGGGCCAGAAACCGTAAATTTTACTTCCATTGTTTTGGCTAGCGAAAGCACTTCGTTCATATCCAATCCTTTTCGCATTCGGGTTCCACCGCCAGCAGCTCCACCACGAAGCGAATTAATTACGGTCCATCCTTCTGCATTCGTTTCAGGATCTTTCCAGTTAAATACTATTTCGGGTGCTTTATTTTCGTATATTTTGAGTAGTTCTTTCAATTAAATATAGGTTTTATTGGCATGTTGTTTCTATTCAGACAAATATAAAAATTGTTAACATCTTTTAGGTTAATTTGCTTTAAGATTATAAATTTTTCCTGAACTGTGATTTTTAGACGCGCCAGTCACGCTTTTGAGGCAATTTACCTCATCGCGCAATCGGAGAATCCCTAAGAAACCAAATATTACAGCTTCTTTATACTCTAAAAGTTCATTACTTGGTTTTACAAGTGTAACTTCTTTGTAATATTGAATTCTTGATAGTAAATATTCATTGTATGCGCCACCACCTGTGACGAGTATTTTTGATCTAATTTTGAAACTACGTGCAATTTGTTGTGCAATATGCTCTGTAAATGTTCGCAATACATCAATTTGTTTTCGTTGAGAAGCTTCGAGCAGTGGAAATATTTTTTCTTGAACCCATTCCAAACCAAGCGATTTTGGCGGTTGTTGTGTGTAATAGTCTAAATTGTTTAATTCTTGTCCAAGCTGTAACAAATATTCTCCCGATTTGGCAAGATTTCCTTTGTCATCATAATCAAACCCTAACTGTTTTGCATATTTGTTCAAGACAATATTTACTGGACAAATATCATACGCAATCCGTTTTCCATCTTCATGGAAAGAAACATTCGCGAATCCACCTAAATTTAAACAGTAATCATATTCAGAAAATAATAATTCGTCACCAATTGGCACTAACGGCGCGCCTTGTCCGCCAAGTTCAACATCTTGCACTCTGAAATCACAAACTACTTTTTGCTGTAGTAATGCAGCTAAAATTTCTTGATTTCCAATTTGATAGGTAATTCCGTTTTCAGGTTGATGCAAAATCGTATGTCCATGTGAACAAACCGCATCAATTTTTGTAATTTCGTGTGTTGAGATGAATGATTTGATAGTGTTTGCTAACAGTTTTGTGTACAGCGTATCAAATTCGGCTAACTGATCTGCATCAAAGTGAATGGCTTCTCGAAGTGAATCTTCCATTTCTTGCGAATACGGAATCGTCACTGCTTTTAAGATGGAAAACGTCCATTTTTCTTGTTTTTTGAAATGTATATGTGCAATATCAATTCCATCGAGTGAAGTTCCCGACATTACACCAATCACTTTATATGAAATCATCTTGTAAAATTATTCAATTTTTGTCATTTGATTTCCTAATTTAGGATAATATTCACAATTAAATTACCTTTCTAAAGATTTAAAATTAAAGATTCTCAGAAATGCACGCTTATTATTGAAAATCTGCTATTTTAGAATTATCTTTGTGCGACTTTTTAAAAAATTTATTAATACAATATATAGTTATGGATTTTAATCTTACAGAGGAACATATCATGATTCGTGATGCAGCTAGAGACTTCGCAAGAACTGAGTTGCTTCCAGGTGTTATAGAACGTGATAATAAACAAGAATTTCCACAAGAATTAGTTCACAAAATGGGTGAATTAGGTTTTATGGGAATTATGGTTGATCCGAAATACGGAGGAAGCGGAATGGACGCCATTTCTTATGTATTGATTATGGAGGAACTTTCTAAGATTGATGCATCTGCTTCTGTAATTGTATCTGTAAATAACTCTTTGGTTTGTTATGGATTAGAAGCTTATGGAACTGAAGATCAGAAACAAAAATATTTAACAAAGTTGGCAACAGGAGAATTTGTTGGTGCTTTTTGTTTGAGTGAGCCGGAAGCTGGAAGTGACGCAACTTCTCAGCAAACTACGGCCATTGAAAAGGATGATCATTATGTAATTAATGGTACTAAAAACTGGATTACAAGTGGTGGACGTGCTGATGTGTATTTGGTCATTGCGCAAACTGATAGAGATAAAGGACATAGAGGAATCAACGCTTTTATTGTTGAGAAAGGAACACCAGGTTTTCACGTTGGGCCAAAAGAAGATAAGTTAGGAATTCGCGGAAGCGACACACATACATTACAGTTTAATGATGTAAAAGTTCCGAAAGAAAATCGTATTGGAGAAGATGGTTTCGGATTCAAATTTGCTATGAAAACACTTTCTGGTGGACGTATTGGAATTGCTGCACAAGCCTTAGGAATTGCTTCTGGAGCTTATGAATTGGCACTTAAGTATTCTAAAGAACGTAAAGCATTTGGAACAGAGATTTGCAATCATCAAGCAATTGCTTTTAAGTTAGCCGATATGTACACAGATATTACTGCTGCTCGCCTTATGGTAATGAACGCTGCTTGGGATAAAGATCAAGGGAATAATTACGATATGTCTAGCGCAATGGCAAAATTATATGCTTCTAAAGTCGCGATGGAACATACGGTAGAAGCTGTGCAAATTCATGGTGGAAATGGTTTCGTAAAAGAATACCACGTAGAGCGTTTGATGCGTGATGCAAAAATTACACAGATTTACGAAGGAACTTCTGAGATTCAGAAAATTGTAATTTCAAGAGGAGTTATTAAAGGATAAATTTTAAATAGATACAAGATCGCTCCGCTGTAAGATCTTAGAAAAAAAGACAAAATAAAAAAGCGCGTTGAACTTTAACGCGCTTTTTTTATGTTTTAAAAACGATAATCAAGCCCAATTCCCATAGCGTTTATGTTGACACTTCCCAATTGGTAGTGATTAAATCCTCCGTGAAAAGAGAAGCGTTTTCTGTGATAGCGCGCTAATAATTTGAATTCATCCACAGAAGATTCATTAATCAGGCTTTGCTTCCACGAAATTCCAAAACTGAATGGTTTGTTAAGGTAAATATCTACACCTACTTGATAGGCTAATCCAGTTTCGTCAACGCCGTTTCCAACGTGTGTGGCACCAACTCCCCAATATCCTGTGACATTTTTTTCACGAATTCGATAATAGTTTACCATAAATGAGCTTACGCCCAATTCTACTTTTGGAGTTTGCTCAAAGAAATGCAAGTGACTTACTTCAACACCAACCAATGGAATAAATCTGAAATTTAGTTTGAAGTCATTTCCATAGAATTCTTTTCCGCTTGCAAAAACCGTATTCGAAATCATGAATTGACTTCTTTTCAGAGGATAATCTTGCGTAAAGAGTGAATATTCACCATGCGAACCATCAGAATATGGATATTCATAAAAATAGCGTGGCTCCATTTCCCCTAATAAGATTCCGATTGTTACGTGGTATGCAATTTCGACAAATACGCTATCAAAATAACCTGGGTCATCATCATTTCCGCCACCTCTATTATTGTTACGTGAAGAACTTGAAGATGATGTGCTTGAGCTACTTCCCGAAAGATCGTCTTTGGCTTTATTGAGTTTTCCTTGTGCGTTGGCAACACTAAATGCAAGACAACAAAGTAGTATTGAAAGTGTAATTTTTGATTTCATAAAGTTTGGTGTTAATGTTGCCAGACTTCATCAAGAAAAGTGCCAAAGATAAAACCTTACTCATTCCTGAGACACCGTCACCTGGTTTTTATGAATTGCAATAGTCAATTGTGATTCCTCTATTTCATCATAATAAATTTCTACTTCTTTATAATCATTTCCGATTTCGATGGTTGTTTTTGATGGTTTCATTTTAGCTGTTTTAGGTTATCATAAATAACCGCTAAAAACAAACATCAAACAATACTTAATAATACGTATTTTTTGGTCGTTAGTATTGAGGAGTAAAAACACTTCATAATAATTAAAACCACAACATCAACTCATAAATCAGTAGTAAAAATTTAGATTATACCATCAGACTGTAACATCTGCAAAAAAAATTACACATATAATCGTAAATTCTTTATCTTTAGAAATTACTTGAACATATTTTTTTGTATTGCATTACAATAGAAAAACTAAGTAGAATACACTGATAACACTAACATTCATTAACAATAAACTAAATAAATATATGGCTGACGATTTTGATTTACTGGAAACTTCCGGAGCACAACAAGAACAAAAATCAAACGACAAAGTAGATTGGGGAAAGGCTATCGACCAAATGAAGTCGAAATTAGCGCAAGAAGACAGTCCAGAAGTACGTCAAAAAATATTAAATGCAACATTAGACAATGTTGTAGATATGGCTGAAAAAGATCGTACCTCTTTATTAGATGCGATTAAAGATTTAACAGATTACCAAGACGAAGTCGGAATTATTTTTGAGCGTTTTTCCACCTTAAATGATGATGAACAACGCGTCATTGATAATGCCCAAAACGAACTTGAAAAAGCAAAAGTTGAATACCGAGAAGCATTAGAGAAACCCGACACTTGGTGGAACAATCTTTGGGGAAGAAAGGCTAAAATAAAAAGTTCAAAATCTGCATTAGATCAAGCGGAGAAAGACAGACGTTTTTCAGATTCTAAAGCAAAAGAAATGTTTCAAAAGCGTATTGAAAGCTCAGATACGGAAACGTTATTAAAAGAACTTTCATTTAAAAGTCAGGCTGCAGTAAAACGTTTGAAAGATCGTGAGATTGAAATTAAAGACGTGGAAAGCAAATTGCAAGTTGCCATTGTTGAAGCGAGCAAAAATCACACAAAAGCGTTACAGAAAAAGAAAGAGATTGAAGAAAAACTTGAAACAGAGAAATCTTTATTAAGTCAAGTGCGACAAGAATTAGAAGAAGTTGTAGACAAACAATCACCTGAATATTCTGAAGCATTGTCTAAAGTTACAAAGCTAGAGCAATCTGTAGAAGAACTTGAAGGTTTACGAACTGCTTACATTACGTTAGCGGCGAGTAAAGATAGTTTCGTTCACAAGCATAACTTAACAATCAAAGTATTGACTTCGTTACGTAGCAACTTACAAACGCATAGAGCAAAATTAAAATCTGATACGGAAGAACGTGTTCGGTATTATGACGGTTATGTAGTTGCCTTAAAAGCAAGAACGGATCAAGAATTTGCTGCTATTTTAGAGCATTTAGGAATCAAAACGGATGAAAAAATCGGTGAGACTTTAGCGGCAATGCATACTGCAAGTGCAAGAGCGCGTCAAGATATGATGGAAAATATTCCTGTGCACGAAAAAGTAATGAAAGGTATTTACGGAAGTTATGCTGAATCGTTACAAGAAATTCGGGAGAAAGATGTGGAAATTCGCAAGAACTTCGCAGACCGTTATGGAATTGACATGAAAGAATTATTCGAAGAATTTTACAAAAACAATGAAAATCCTTCTACTGGTGGAAATGATGGCGATGCGCCTGAAAAACCAGCTCCAGCACCTGATGGTGGCTCGGATGATTTATTAGGATAATTAGTTCTAAAATATACTATATTATAAGAGCTCCGCATGAAGGATAGAAGCTTTGTTGGAGCTCTTTTTTTAGATTCCTGCCTTCGCAGGAATGACAAAATTGTACTATAAAAAAAAGCGACTGCTGATAGCCTGACCGCCAATTTTTCATTGGTGGACATGCCCAAAAAATATTAATCACTAAAACTAGTTCGTTTTAATGTCTATAAACGATATCACAACACCATTAGATTCCGCAACGTTAGATTCGGATGCGCAATATGAACTTTACTATAAAATGGTAAAGCATGTATTGGACGAGTTTGAAATTAATTTAGTGGAATGGAATTATCACCGAATTTGTACCAAAGAAGAGCTCAAATCGTTAGAAGAATACTGCAAACGATTGGCATTTTCGCTAAAAGCAATGCAGTTAAAATATCGTTTTGACGAAGAACGTATGAAAGTAGATTTGACGGAATCTGGATTCCCAAACTACTTGGAACTTCGCTATATTCATAACGATTTAGACTTAAAGGAAGAATTTAAAGCAAAACTTCCGGAAGCGAATGTCTTCAAAGAAAAGTTTCTCAATCAATTAATGATGAACAAGCAACATGTGGAAAAACGCGATTTGTTTGAAGCATCTTCTTCTTTGTATTACAATATGATTGAGGAAGATAAAATCTTTCAAAAATTAGTGATTGGAAAAATTAAAAAAACCAAGAGTACGTTTGCAAATTATGTCCTCGATTGGGCTTTTTATGATGTATCGCTCAACAGACCGTTTGTTTGTTTTATGTATTTCGATTACAAACACGATGAAAAAATAGAACAAGAAATTTACGATACGATTAAAGATTGTGCCGATCGTTATCAGGATTTGGACAACATGGCGTACATGATTGACAAACGTTTGAAATATGTGCATCCGCGAAAAGTAAAACGTATAGATTTAGGTATTTTACATAGTATTTTCTCGAAAGATGATCATGAAATCACGCATGCGCTTTTAAAAGCCATTGCACAAAAAGACGTGAATCTTCATTCATTTTCATTGACGACAAGTGTAGAAACGATCAGCGCAGTGAATTCGTCAAAAGTGAGCAACGATTTATTATCATTCAAAAAACAAGAAATTCAAGTTTGGAGCGAAGTAGCAACACACAAATACATTTTGGCACCACACAGAGTCATTCAATTGCTCTATGGAAAAATTCCAGATACTATCATTCACTTACATCATGAACCTTTTGAAGTAGAAGAATTGCCAAACGATATAAATTGAAATTGAATGTTGAATCAACAACCGACAACCGACAACCGACAACAAATAACTAAAATAAAACAACAAAAACATACATGGAGAAACAACCGACTTTTCCTATCAAAAAAACTGAATTAATCATTTTACGCGAAGAAGCTTCTTCTTTCATTAAAGGTGTACAATGGGAACAAGGTTATAAAGCTAGAAATAGAGATGGAAATAAAGAGCAAGAAGACATTTTACTGTACTTATCAAAAGCAACAGGAAATGCTGGCGCGAATGCAATTTCGATTTCTAAAACGATTTTAAACCTTAAAAAACGTTTATTACCCGATTCTGTAGCTTTACCGCTTGCGCTGAATGAAACACTCTTTCACTTGCAGGAATCATTGGCAATTGGTTTATGGATTCGTGATAGTTACTATGACGCATCTGGTTTATCAATTCTGCATGAAAAAAGAACTGGACTTTCTACAGATCAACGCAAAGAATACGAATCAAAACAACAAACGGCAACCGCTTTTATGGTGTTTAGTTTGTCCTATTATATCGTTTCTCGATTGAAAGAAAAAGCTTCCGAAGACAATAAAGTGATGCAAAATAAATTTGCGGGAATTCCAGAAGTTTCATTGCTCTCACCAATGAAAGGAATTTCATGTACGCTATTCTATTATGACAAATACATGAATCATCCAAACTTGATCAATTCTGAACAAGATGTGATTGATTTTACGGTGTTGTATTTTGAATCGTACTTAAATGAAATCATTCAACGAAAAGGCGCTTTAGATTACACAGAAGTAATTACAGACCGAACGTATCAACTAGAAGATTCTGAATTTTCTATTGCAGGTTGGGAAACTGCGTTTACAGGAAGTGCTAAAAGTATTGAGTTCAATCCAATTCGTTTTGAGCAAATTGTCGGAAACAAAGATGCAAAACACTTCGCGAAGCGTTTGGTAGAACGTATGATGAGTTATGACATTGCGACTAAGAGAAATCCTTTTCAGGAATTGGGCGGATTCATGCCTGTATTTATGGGCTATGGAATTCCGGGAACTGGAAAAAGTATGTTGATTGCGGCAATTGCAACGATGTTAAAAGAACGTTGCGATCATTTAGACATTCCGTTTCTATTTCACCCAATGCCAGACACTGTAGTTTCTACTTTTCAAGGTGGATCTGCTGAAAAAATGGTGCAATGGATGAAACCTATGCAAGATCCAACGCGATTGATTTTCGCGCCCATTGATGATGCCGAAAACAATTTACAAGAACGAACTGCGCAAGGCGTTTCGGCTGGTGTAAAAGAAGTGATTGGTGTATTTTTACGTTATACAGAAGGTGCGTATGCGGTAAATCACGGAAACAGTGCGATTGGTTTATTTACGAATTTGCCTGAGCAATTAGACAAAGCCGTTATTTCCAGAATTCAAGGACGTTTTAAAATTGATGGAGCACGTACGGAACACGATTTCTTAGACCAAGATTATATTTGGTGGAAAAAACTTGAAAAAACATTGCCAGGATTTGTTTCTATGAAAGATCATCCTGATTACAAATACTTAAGCGATCAAGGTTTGGTTGCCAATGCAGGAGAAATTTTAGGTCAATTAGAAAAACCTACGGAAGAAAAAATTGCGGCGATTTACAATAAAGTCTTAACGCAAGATTCGTTGGATTCACATACGTTTTACTCGAATTTATACGGTTCGGTTCAAAAAGAATTTCCGTTTTTCTCATCAAGAGATATCAGAAACATTCAAAGTGCAATTTCATTGCGTCTGACAGATTTTAACTTGCCAGAAGATTGGTTTGAAAATCCTGAATTGTATTTCCAAAAAGAATACGATACCAAACTTGGAATGCTAAAAGAATTAATGACGGCTAACATGAAAGGACTCAACTTTGCTGATGTTCGTAAGCAAGAAGTAATTCGCTATTTAGATAATGTTGCCACGATTGCTGATACAGATTTCTCTCGTAAAGTAGAACAACAAATTATGCAAATGAAAATTGGAACCGAAGCGCGCAATCGTTTTGAAAAAGGATAAAAGCAGCTATGAAAAAAATCGTTTTCTTACTCCTTTTTTGTGTTTCGTTTGCGTATTCGCAGGATAAAAACTGGGACTATTTCATAAATAGGTATAACATTGAAATACATGCGAACAAAAAGTTCGTTTTTTCTGGAGATGTTAAAGCTAGCACACTATCCAAAGATGGTGGCGCATGTTTATATACTCAAATTTCTGGCACTGATAAAAAGAGATTGTTTTTTGATAATATGTTAGATCGTCCCATTACTAAAGATTCATGGGATTTATATAGTATTGAAGGAATACTTGATGCAGACGCCAAGTTTATACAAGTTGGTGGTATTGTAACAGGACAAGGTATTTTTTATTTTGATAACTTTCAATTGAAAGTGCAAGAGAAAAATGGAACATGGACGATAATTCCCATTGAAAATTCAAATTTTGATCAACCAATAACTGATCAAAATAACTTAGGTTGGATTAGAGACAAAAATAATCTGAATTACGTGTATAGTTCTGTCCCAAGAGTTTCTAATAAAAATTCAGCAGATTATTCTTTATTGGTAAAAAGCATCTATGATATTGATGAAAAACCTGTTTCCGCAAAAAGCATCAAGCTAAATCCAAAAGGAGAAGCCGTTTTGATTGAAAATATCAACGTAATTGATGTCAACACAGGAAAAACTAAAAAGAGAAGTGTTTTAATTCGAGATAAAAAAATCGTTGAAATTGCTAGAAATATTCAAGTTTCAGACGCAACTGTCGTTAAAATTGATGGTACTGGAAAATGGTTAATCCCAGGAATGATTGACAGTCACATCCATTTGTTTCAATCGGGAAGTTTATATACACGTCCGGATGCTTTCGATCTGAGAAAATACAGACCATACGAAGAAGAACGAAAATGGCTTCGCCAAAACGCACCCGATGTTTTAAAACGCTACTTACAATCTGGAATCACCACGGTAATTGATGTTGGCGGACCTTTGTACAATTACGAAATCAGAGATCGATACAGCGACAACACTTCGTTTCCAAATATTTATCTTACAGGACCATTAATTTCTACCTATCAACCAAAAGCGTTTGACATTGAAGATAGTCCAATCATCAAAGCAAATTCGCCCGAAGAAGCAATAGAATTAGTGAGAGCGCAATTGCCATACAAACCCGATTTTATCAAAATATGGTACATTAATAGTGGTGACGCAACGCTGAATCATGAAATTGTAAAAGCTACCATTGCGGAAAGTCATAAACACAACTTAAAAGTGGCGGTTCATGCTACAAATCTTAAAACAGCAAAATTAGCCATTAAAGCAGAAGCGGATATTTTAGTACACAGCGTTTCAGATGCTATTGATGAAGAATTTGTTGAAATGGTCACTTCAAAAAAGATCATTTACATTCCAACTTTAATTGTAAGTGATAAATATACAGAAGCATTCACACAAGAAATTGCATTCTCTAATGAAGAGTTGAGACTTTCAAATCCGTTTCCGATCAAAAGTTTTTCAGATCATAAGCATTTGAACAATGATGCGCAATTTGAGCGGAGTAAAACAAGAAGCTTTGCACGTAGAAAAAGAGATTTTCAACAAAATGATATTGAAGCAGCCAATTTAAAGCTATTGCAAGACAACAATGCACTTATTGCCACAGGAACCGACGCTGGAAATATTGGAACCTTGCACGGAACTTCGTATCAAGAAGAATTACAAACGATGCAAGAAGCTGGTTTGTCCAACTTGCAAATTCTGCAAGCGTCTACGATTAGTGCTGCAAAAATATTGGATAAAGAGAGCGAAATTGGCAGTATTGAAGTTTCAAAATTAGCTGATGTATTAATTTTGGATGAAAATCCTTTAGAGGACATTCAAGCGTTGCAAAAAATCCAGTATGTTATCAAAGGCGGCAGTGTTTTCCGCACGGAAGATGTTCTGATAGAAAGTCCTGAAAATGTTGTGCAGCGTCAAGTAAACGCTTATAATTTAAGAAATTTAGATGCTTTTTTAGAAAATTTCAGTGAAGACATTGAGATTTATTATTTCCCAAATACATTGGACATTAAAGGAAAAGAAGCGTATCGAAAAATATTTTCAAATTACTTTAAAAAATTTCCTGATTTACATTGTGAAATACTGAACAGAACTGTGCTCGGAAATACAATTATTGATCATGAACGTGTACTTCGTGTAAAAGGAGGAAACTATACTGAAGTCATTGCTATTTATAAAATTGAAAATGAGAAAATAGCGAAAGTCTATTTTATTAAAGATTGATTCATACAAGCAAAAAAAACATTTTGAACAAAAAACTTAAAATTACTTCATACATTCTCGGGTTTCTATTGATTCTCTACGTCATACTAAAATACACAGGAATATGTGCACTTTACACTATTAGTTCTACATCTAGCGAGCCTAATTTAAAACATGGATCTTTTATTTTAATTTCTAATCTCATTACTCCAAAACGTGGCGACTTTACGGCATTTACCTTTAAGAATCCTGAGTTAGGTGAATCAACTTGGATGCATCGTTTGTGTGCTATGGAAAACGATACGGTTCAAATTATTGATGGCACTTTGTTTGTAAATGGGGAAAATTTTGATGAACAATACAACTTACAACATTCGTATTTGTTGAGTGAAGAAAAATTCAATTCCTTGAATGATCCTACGATCGAAAACTTTCCAATTTTAAATGACGAAAACAACAAAGCTTATATTACTTTTATAGAAGATGTAGATGCCAGAACACACAAACTTGCAGCAGATCGATACAGAGATTTAAAAACGATTCCTAATCCTGAAATCAACAAAACCTATCAGCAAGATTGGAACAAAGATCATTTTGGACCTTTGGTGATTCCGAAAGGAAAAGTATTTTTACTCGGTGACAATAGAGACAACTCAATGGATAGTCGATTTATTGGTCTTATTGATGTCTCTGCAATCAAAGGTGTACGCTGGAAAACTTTATTCTGATGCTTTAAATAACGTATGCAACATAGGTAAATTATGAATAAGCTATTCTTCACACTTATATTTATTATTTTCTTCAATTTTTCTAATGCGCAAACTTCTAAGAAAATAATTCAGAACGATTTGAAAGAACTATCAATTGATAGTTTAAAAAAAGGATTTTATCAATACCAAAAAACAAATCCTATTGTAGCAAAAGAATACTTACTCTCTCTTTTAAAAAAAGCATCCAATAAAAATACAGCGCTTAAAAAACATAAAATTCATTATCAATTAGCTAGTATTTTTAGCACATTAAGAAATAAAGACAGTGCTTTACATCACATAAATATAGCTATAAAAGAAGTCGAAAATGATGAAGAGCTTGTTTTCAATCATCTATATTTAAAAGGCAGTATTTATTATGAATTTGGAGATTATATACAAGCTATAGAATATTACACAAAGGTATATGACATAGCTAAAAAGAAAAATGATCTCTTTGCTCAAGCAAATGTTGCCAATGACATTGCGTTGATAAAAACACAAATTGGCGACAACGCAGATGCATTGAATTTGATCAAAAAAAGTATTCCTTTTTATGAAAATTTAGTAAAACAGGAAGATGGTGAAAAATATAGTGTCGCGTATATTAATTCACTCATGACAATAAGTGACATTTATACAAATCTATTCATAGACAAAGGGAAAAGTGAAAAAAAATATTTAGATTCTGCACATTACTACAATACTATTGCTATAGACAAAAGCTTGCACTACAATGATAATGAAGCATTTGCTATATCGTTAAGACTCAAAGGTATTATTCATCATGAAGAAGGAAACATTGAGCAATCAACCACCGATTTAATAAAAGCGGAAGATTTAATATATAATCTACACCTTCCGAATCGACTTTTAATCTTATACCTGTATAGAGGTAAAAACTATTATGTAAAAGGCAACTATGATAAAGCCATTACATACTTTACCAAAACAGATTCTTTAATAAAACAAACGAAAGCAGATTTTCCAGATTTACAAGAATTGTATATTCTGATGGCTAAGTCATATGAACAAAAAAGTGATTCAGAAAACGCTATTAAATACTTTAATTTATTCTATCAAAAAGATGCAAAAAATGATGATTTAAGTCAGCAAGGTCAAGAAAAGCTATATAAAAAATATGATGTAGTCGTTTTTAAAGACAAAATTGATTTGCTACAAAATAATCTTGAAGAGAAAAAATACAACCATGGAATTATAGTTTTTTCCTTACTATTCATCATCATAATTATTATTGGCTATTACAAAAGAAGACAATCACAAAATAGCAAACAATTTCAACTAATTGTAGAAGAATTAAAAAATCCAAAAGATAAAAAATCGTCTTCTAAAGAGATCAACATCAGTAAAGAAAATGTTTTAAAAATTTTACAAGGATTAGATAGTTTTGAAAAGAATGAACAATTTCTAAAAAAGAATTGTTCTTTAAACTTTGTAGCTAACAAAACGAATACAAATAGTACATATTTATCAAAAGTGATTCAAATTCACAAGCAAAAAAAGTTTATCCAATACATTACGGATCTTCGCATTGACTACGCTTTGGAAAAACTCCAAACTGATAAAAAATTTAGAGCGTATAATATCAAATCAATCGCTTCTGAATTAGGGTATAACTCTGCAGAATCATTCTCCAAAGATTTTAAAAGACGTACCAAACTGTATCCTTCATATTACATAAAAAAGCTAAACGAGACAGCATCATAATACTGCAAAATAGTGCTCTAAATCTAACAATTTCGACTATAAAGGCTTGAATTCAGAGAAGTAGACTTCTATATTAGCCAAAAAATAAATATTTAGACACATGAAAAAATTAACGTTAAAAAAAATTCAAATTGCAGCAATTGGAAATGTGCATCAAATCATTGGTAAATCAGAAAATTCTAATACTGATACAATTTGTGATAACACAGGTAACAACTCTATAACTTGCCTAACAAACTGTGAAGGTTGTAATAATACTACAAATATATTTAGTCCTTGCACAGCTACTACACCTGGTGCAACTAGACAAAATGGAAGTGCTAAAACAAAAGAATCAAATTGCTTAATTTAGGAATGACATGCTACGTTTACAGTAAAAAAGAATTTAAAAGCCTTAACGTTTGTTTAAATAAACGTTAAGGCTTTTTCATTCAATCTCATGTCTACCTTTTAGATTGGCAACATTAATAATTTCCTAGATTGTATCCGAACAACCCACATCATAAGTATCATCACGAGGTCCAAGTGGGCAATCAACAGGAACAACAAAAGAGCCTAATCCACACATTTCCGTTTTTCCTTCTCCTCCAAAAACAGAGAAAGAATTTACAATTGATTTATTCAACTTAAGCGATTTAAAATTCTTTTTTTTCATCTTTTTAATATTTTAATAGATTAATATGCATCGAAGGTATAGCACTACACAGCGTCAAAAAAACACCTATAATCGGCATTCAACAATTTCGACTCTTAATTATTGAATTTCAGACTATAAAACTCCTGCTAGTTTTCATCAAAAACACTGTGTTTATATTTACTTTTTTATGCTTGAAAGAAAAATTATTTTATCACTATTTCCTTTATCTGTAACAAGAAACAAAAATTAGCTACTTATAAAGTATCTTAGCAAGAGATACCTTATTTTTGTTAAAAAGGTGAATTTTTATAACGAATGGAAAAATTAAAACGATCTGAATTATTTGGCGCAGCCTTAGTACCTGTTACAGGCGCTCTAGTAGAACGCTATAATAAATGTCTTTCTTTTATTGGAACCGCACCCACACAATTGCGCAGTTTTCATATTGACGCAATGGGTTGGAGCCCAGAAATTGCCGATGAAAAAGATGACTTTCTGTATTTGAATTCTGGTGAAGCCAATCCGAACGCCATTATTCTTTCGCCAAAGCAAAACGAAAAACCTGCGTATTCTCCTTTTCATAGTTTTGATAGAGAAATTATGACCTTAGTGTTTAAAGAACATAAAGATGCGATTAAAGATATTACGCGTGATGCAGCTATTTGTGTCGATTTAGATCAATTCATAGATGCGTTTTACGAACCAGAAGATTTATTAAAGTACAATCAAATTACGATTGATTTTAGTGTAGTTGACGATTTATACAGCGTACAAAAAAAACAATTACAACTCGTCGAAGAATTTCATCAAGGCGATAACTTTTTAGATGAAAAATTACATTTAAAAATTTTGGCTTCCGCCAGAAAGCACGGCGATTTGCGATCGCGAACGCTACACATGGAAAGCATTGATTACAAAACAAGTTCATTTTATACAAGAGCATTTGGTGGCGTATTTGTGTTTAGAAGAAAAGGAAGCGGGAAAAACATTTTAATTTTTGAATCAAAAGAACAAGCCGAAAAAGTGAAAACTTCTAGCAAAACACACGCTTTTCATATTGAAGATGGACGTTTTTATAGTGCCTTAGCTTCAGAAAAAATGATTGTTCTCGATCCGGAACACAGTGTTGCTTCTGGCTATTACGAACGTGTACAAAAAATTATTTTTTCAACACATATAAAAGATGCAACACATTCATTAAATGAAATTTTAGAAAATTCAAATGTATACAAACGCTATTTGAATCGTTTAACCGCTGATGCGCGAAAGCAAGTTCAAATTTTAGATCGCTTACAAGCAAATGCTAAAAAAGCAAATGCCTTAGATATTGAAGGTGGATTAACGCCCGAAGTGTTGGCATGTATACAAATTCCAACACCAGAATTACCGATGGAAGAACAAGAACTCGTTTGGAAATTGATTGTAAAAACATCAGCATATAAAGATCCGCTTTTCTTATATTGGTATGACAAAGAAACATTTTACACAGAATATACCGCTTGGGACACATCATATCAGGATTGGGTCATCAAATTAATTAAACAAAACACCTGGAACTCATGATCACATTTGACATCATCATATTTATATCGAGCATTGTTTTTGGAATTGCCATGTATTGGCTCGAAGCTAAAAATAATTGGTTTTATAGAGCAATCAATAAAATTACACATTCAGAAGAATTACAAATGAAGCCGACAAGCAGAAAAGGTTTTTTTGTACAACAGGAATTTATTCCAAGACTGATTTATGTGAATATACTATTTATCATTGTTGTACTCGTTTTTCTTTTACTTCCTTTTGGTCCTAGAATAGAATATTTTGTTTCTGGAGTAATCGGAACAATGATTGGAATTTATATTGCAAATCTTGTGGTGGATGTAAAAGACAAATCTGAAGAAATTATTGACAAAGTTGTCGATACGAGCAAAGATATTATTGACGATATTAAAACAAAAGGACAAGAAGCTGCCGCTAGTTTTTCGAAAGAAGAAACAACTACGGAGGAAACTTCAACCGACCCTGAAACGCCTAAGAAAAGCGGTAGAGAACGTTTAAAAGATAAAGGATTATTATAAAATAAGAACTATGTTAAAAAGATTTTGGAACCGTGGAGCAAAACAAAAAATTATTCTAATTATAATAGGATTGATTGTTTTTAGTGCACTTTTTATTTTGAGAGATGATTACCAGCCGTTTTTACTCTTTTTAAGAAAGTACTTGTTTGTTTTATTATTATTTGTAGTCATTATTTATTTCGGAATACGATCGTTTCGGAAAGCTGCAAACGTGATGAAAAAGATATTCAAAGGAATACTTACATTGGCATCTATTGCGCTGATTTATGTATTGTTTTGGAATGTTGGCATGTATGAATATATACAAACGTACAATGTGTTTAATGACATGAATCTTCAAGAAATTTCAAAGTTACCTTTGAGTCGAAACGAACGTATTCAACCGTACAATAATATCAAAACAATGGCGTACGAATCTATTTCTGAAACACAGGAAGTTTCGGCTCCACAGTTGGTTCGTGTAGACGATCGCAATCAGTGGACAATGGCAGTACAACCTTCTCAGGAATATTTTATTCAACGTACGAATGATAATATTGAAGAGTTATTCTCGGTTTCGAGTACATCGCCTTCTCCTCGCTTTGCGAACGAGAATCGAATTTCCGCAGTGTTTTCCATTGGTGAATCGTTAGCATTTAGTAGAAATACGTATAATGCCGTTGTACAACGTTTCAATCCTTGGCAATTGTTTAATTATGAGCCGCATGAAGCGTATTATATGAAGAATGATGCTGGAAATTGGGTTCAGGTTGTGAGTTTGATTAGATGGAAAGGATTCTTTTTCCCATATCCAACATTTGGTGGCGTGATGGTTTTAGAAACAGGAGATCATAATGATTATTTTGAGCGTTTGTTGATTGGAAAAGGAACTTTTATTTCGGCAGAAGATGTTCAAAAATATCCATACTTAACACGACAAAATACACTCTCTGAAAAAGTATCACGCTTGCAAGCAAAATCGATGATGTTTTTAGGCGGATTTACAGATCCATTGCCATGGAATAAGAAAACTGCTGTGAAAATTCCCGATTTAATCGAAGATCAAAATCAACAACCATTTGTCACCGATTTCAAGTTTACAGGTGCTGTGAATAATGCTTATGACGGTTTGTATCATTGGTTTGGTTTGGAACCTATTGGCGATAAACGAACAGGTTTATCCATCAGTGTTTTTATTCCAGCTGATGGAAGTCAAGGTGTATACTATTATAATCATGCAAGTCGAAAAGAAGGTTTGGCAGGTGTTTCGGCAATGCCAGCAAAAGTGATGGAATCTAAAAAGGAATACGATTGGACCGTGAATAAACCTGTAGAATTTAGACCGTTTATACGCGATATTGCTGGAAAAAGACGTTTATTTATGTTGAGTACAATTGCCGCAAAACGTGCAAATAGCGATCAGTTTGATGGTGGTTCTACACCCGATTTAGCCTTGGTTGATGTTTCGTATAAAGATGTGGTTTGGATTGATGCCAAACATCCATCACAATGGAATACGCAAATTTTAAATCAATTAGGTGAAACATGGCAAGCTTCTGAAAATTTATCGAAAGAAGTAATATATACTGAAGAAGAGCGCTTGCGACAAGAGTTCATAAAAGATAGTATTACTAATGAGCTTAAACAATTAATTGAAAAAATTGATAATCAATAGAAATTTAATAATCATTTACGTATTGCTAAGTTTAGTAGAATATCATACTGTAAAAGATTCCACAACAATTCAGAAAGATAGTATTGTAAAGGATTCTTTATAAAACATAAATATTGACAGATAAGGAAAGAAAGCGGTTGTAAAAAACCGCTTTCTTTGTATTCTCAAAGTCATTTATTGACACTCAAAACAAACACTTGCGCAGTTAGTTTGTTGTACTGTTATTGCTCTAGATACATCTACGGGAATCCGTGTTGTTGGCGGAATTCGGATTGTGTCTATAGGAGGTTGAGGCAACTCTGTTGGACGTCCATTTTTTACTCCTCCATATACAATTGTCGGATTTATTTTAGAAATTGTTTCCTTTGTTAAGACTAAGTTTTTTAAATTCTTTTTTTTCATGATTATAAAGTTTAAGATTATTAATGCTGCTAAATAACATCGAAAAAACAGTAGAAAAAAAAAGGCTTTTTGAGGATTTATAAAACGTCAAGAAGCATTTTGACTTAAAACCACAATTGCTCAGTATGGATTATAAAATTATAAGTAAAAGCTACCAAGCAACAATTACCTTCTACCAAGTACAAGCACAAAACGCGATTTAAAGAAGCTTTATAAATTAAACTTAAGTACAAACATAATATTAGATCGATTAATGAAAGAAGGTATAAAATTAGCTTTCACAGGCATACCATTTATTACTTAAATTTACTGTACGATTTATAAGGTTTTATGTGTATTTCTAACATAATAAAAAAGGATTCCGTACGGAATCCTTTCTCATTTTTATTGTATAACTGTGTGCTATTAAATTTCTCTAGTAATTATCTATGAGCAATTGGATCTGGGTTTCCATCTGGATCTCCATTTACAAAACCACTCGTTGAAACATTACCCCAAATTAACAAACCTGCCATGTGAGGAGATGCCATTGATGTTCCGCTTATTGTACTATAACCAGCGCCTTTCCAGCATGATTTAACAGCTACTCCAGGTGCACAATAATCAACTGGTGGCTCGCCGTAATTTGAAAAAGAAGCAAAATTGTCATTTATATCCATAGCAGATACTGTATAAATATTAGCCCCATTAACTCTTGCAGGTGATGGACTAGGTCCCGTTGCTGCATTTGCCCCATCATTTCCAGCGGCTAAAGCAAATTCAATTCCTAAATTTGATGCATTGATAACTGCTTGATCAATGGAAGGATTTGCAGGATACCCTAAACTCATGTTTGCCACATCTCCTGCTTGCGCATTTGCAGCTACATAATCAACTCCTGAAACACACCAAGAAGCAGCTCCAGAACCTCTTCTGTCTACTACTCTTACTGCTACTACATTTACTCCAGCTGCAACTCCTACAACACCAATACTGTTATCAATTGCTCCAATAGTTCCTGCTACATGAGTACCATGTCCATGTTGGTCATCCGGAGAAGATCCGCCACCACTAGTAACATAAGAGGCACTTCTTGCCGCATCGACATTAAGATCTGGATGATCTAAATCAATTCCAGAATCTATCACCCAAGCAGTTTTGCTTCCTGTATAGACTTGTCCTCCACCTACACGCGTAATGCCATAGGGAACTTCTTGTGCTGCGTTTCCACCACCATTTCCAACGCCTGCTGGTTTAGCTTTTATTGCGGGAAAATTTTGCACTACATAATAATCCTGTTCAATTGATGAAACTCTTGGATCATTTTTCAATACTTTTAATTGAGCATCATTTAGTTTCGCTGTAAAACCTTCAAGTGCAAATCCATAAGCATTTATAATACTTGATTTTTCTAATTTGGCATTTGAAAATTTTTCAATACTTTGAGACATGAAAGACTTTTTAGCGCTCTCATAATTAACAATCCCTTTACCATTTGTCGCTTTATTAAAAACTCCATTATTTAGTATAACAATATATTGTCCTTTTATAGGAGAACTTTCTGTTTGGGTAAAAGTTGCTGAAATGGCGATGTTTTTATTTAGAATACTTGACTCCTCATTTGAGTTTTCGATAGTCTCAGTTTGACAACCGATGATAGCTAAACTAGCTATTGCTAAAAATTTCAAAAAATGTTTTTTCATGATTTATAAATATTTGTTTTGGTTATTATGTTAGCATTCAATATTTGATAATAGTTTTTATCAAACTTAAAATCGCAATAAAGAATGCTTCCATTTGATTAAGTTAATAATACAGCTAAGTAACATTGAAAAAATAGATATAAAAAAAAGGCTTCTTGAGGATTTATAAAATGTCAAGCTTCTTTGATTCAAAAACAGTAATTACATGCTCAGATAATCCAACTTAAATTTTGGTATGTAATCCAATATTTCTACTTTGCATGGAAACCCTTGATTTTTTCATAATGAAAAATAGTACTGCTTTATGTTTATACAAGTATATATGCATCCTATTTTTATGTGTTCCTTTATTCATTTACGCGCAAGAACAACAACTAGAGTTGAAACAGTTTTCTTTTCATCAACTTGATTCATTATTCGAGCTTACCAAAAATAGCGATCTTCTAAAAACAGAGATGTATGCACAAAAAATGCTCTCAAAAGCCCAAGAAAGTAACGATTTAGATAAAATTACTATAGCTTATTATAACTTATCATCTACATATATAAGACAAGGGGAAAAAGCTAAATTTAAAGAAGCTATTGATAAACTTGAATACTATGCCCTAAAAGCAAAAGATACTTATATGTTAGCCAATTGTTTTAATTTTAAAGGAAACATGGCGTACAGCGAAGGAGCGTTAGAGCGTGCATTTTCGCATTATAAAAAAGTCTTAGAACTTACTAAAAACTCCGATGATACATATATGTCTTTGGTTGCTTTAAACAATATTGCATTAATTAAAAAAGAGCTGCAAAATCCTTATGAAGCATTAAAAGATGTACAAACTGCTTTACATAGTTACAGGAAAGAAAATGATTTTTATAGTGAAATTAGTGCACTGCATCTTATTGGAGAATTGCATTTGGATATCTATAAATCAAATTCAAACCCGTTGTATTTAGATTCTGTGAAAACATATATTGATTCAGGCTTAAAAAAGAGTCAACAACATAATGACAAAGAAGGTTCTTTTTTATTTTTAAGCACATTAGGGCAATGGTATCAAAAAACAAAACAATATGAAAATGCATTAAGCACATTTCAAGAAGTATTAGTTTATTTTGAAAAAAATAATGATCGTAAATGGACAATACTTTTACACCTCTATTTAGGAAGATTGTATGATGAATTAAAAGACTACAATACAGTTATAGAAATTTTAGAAAAAGCGAATACATTGATCGCTGATGAAGATTTTTATTTTAATGATGCTCCAGAAATCTATCTTTTATTAGCAAAGAATTATTCATACATCAATGATCAAGAGAAAGCAGAGGTCAATTTTGAAAAGTTTAAAAAGTTTAGTGGTAAAATTCAGCAAGACAATCAAAAATTATATGCAAAACTTCACGAAACTTATGATGTAAAAATTCTTGAAAAGAAGATTTTCCAGCTGGAGACTAAAGCAACACGCAATCTATACACAACAATTTTTATTACCATATTTAGTATTCTATTTTTTGGGTACATTGCTATATTCTATTATAAGAAGAATCGTCATAATAGTAAAAAATTGTCTGAGATTTTAGAAAAAATAAAAAAGGAAGAAGCTCCTAAATTTACTTCCACTATCAACTTGACTAAAATAGAAGATCAAGAGGTTAAACGTATTTTAACGGCACTAGATGAATTAGAAAAAACAGAGCATTTTCTTTCCACAAGTTGTACTTTGAACTCAGTTGCTAAAGAAATTGAGACGAATACTTCATATCTTTCTAAAATTGTGAATACCTATAAAAAGAAGTCGTTTGCTAATTATCTTAATGAATATCGAATCAATAAAGTTTTGGTAAAATTGAAAATTGAAAAAGACTACCAACAATATACACTTAAATATATTGCAGAGCAATTTGGTTTTAGTAGACATGAAACATTTAGTAGGGTTTTTAAAAAGCAAACAGGAATCTCTCCTTCCTATTATTTAAAGAAATTAAAGAATGACGATTTATAAATCGTCAAATTTATTTTTGCTTTTTAAAGCAAGAATACTATAGATTTACATCCATAATTAAACATATACAAGTATTATGAAGAAACTACATCTTATAAAGGAAACTATTTCAAAACTGGGAAATTTAGAACATATTAAAGCTGGTGAAAGACAACATCCAACAGTAACTAACACTAATACATCTTACACTCCGGCAACAACCAACACTCTCTATGTATCATGCCCAGTAACATCAGGAAGACCTGTTGAAGGTAGAAAAACTAAAGGATAGACTCTATTTTGTAATCCAAAACGGTTAACTGAACAGCTATTTAATTAGAGCTAATGTTGCTTTTTTTAATGTAACGGAATAGTCATCACCACTTCTGTTCCGATCGCAGTATTGTTTTGATCTTTTAAATCTAGAAATTCTACGGAGAAACTGTTTTTGAAATTTTTCACAAAATTAGCAAGCCTATTTCTTGTCAACGCAATTCCAATAGATTTTCGTTTTATAATTTTATCATCGGTAATTTTCTTTGCTGCTTCTCTACCAATTCCATTATCTGCAATTGCAATTGTCACAAAGTTTTTTTCAGTACTTGTTACAGAAAGTTTAATGTTTTTTTGTCCTTTTTTAGAAGACAATCCATGCCAAAGTGCGTTTTCTAAGAATGGTTGTAATATCAACGAAGGAATTTTTACCTGATCAAGATTAATATCATTATCTACAAAAACTTCAAAGTTAATTTCGTTAGAAAAACGAATGTTTTCAATACTCATATACAAATCCATCGTTTCCAATTCGTCGCCAAGCGAAACTACTTTTACACGAGAAGCGTCTAATATTTTACGAATGAGTTTGGCAAATTTGTTTAAGTAATGGACTGCATTTTTTTGCTCATTTGCAATGATGTATTGCTTGATTGAGTTCAACGAATTAAACACAAAATGCGGATTCATTTGACTTCGTAGCATGTCTTGTTCTAATGTTAAAATCTTTTTTTCATTGTTTAATAAACGTTGTCGGTATAAAATGTAAATCATAATCGCCAAAAACGCCAACACGATACTACTCGTAATCCAAATACTTTTATTTCTTTTCAGCGTAAGCTTTACATTTTCGTTTTCTTTTTCAAGGTTTTCAATTTGTAAATTGAATTTTTCCTTATCATATTTTATAATAAGATCATTCACATACTTGAAATTCTTCTCGTTTGTTATTTCTTCATTCAATGCATACGATTGCTTCTGAAAATTTAATGCTTTTTCAAACTCTTTTTCCTTTTCAGCAAGATTGGCTAAATGGGTATAACTTTCAGCTATTGAACTTTTTAAATTGTATTCTTTAGAAATTGCTAAACCTTCGTTTAAATATTTTTTTGCTTGCTGGTTATTGTCCATCTCCAAATATGCCCAACCTAAGTTGATATATACATCTGACAAGTGAAATTTATCACGCAATCCTTTTGCCCTTTCCAATGTAGAGGAAATAATATTAATGGCTTCTTTGTATTTTTTCTGTTTAATATAAATTCGACCAATCGTATTATTACAAATTACACGCCCCAAATCAGAATCGATTGCATTATTATAGCGCAATGATTCTTTATAATCAATTAACGCGCCTTCTAAATCGCCCGTAGCTTCTTTTGCATATCCTATATTGTGATAATTAATTGCTAAGCCCAATTTATTACCTACACTTTCTTCAATTTTCATTGACTTTGTAAAGCGTTGTACTGCCAAGTCGTATTGTTCTAACACTAAGAAAATATTTCCCATACTATTTAGAGAAACGGCAATACTTCTTTTTACGGATTCGGTACGTTCTTCAATGGTTTCAGCGAGCGCTAATGCTTCTTGATGGTAATCTAAAGCGGTGCGAATATCATCTATTCGTCTATACACAACGCCTAACATGTTTAAAGAGTTTACACGTAATTCTTTATCATCTGCTTCTTTTGCTTTCTCTAACGCTCTATTATGATATAAAATCGCTTTGTCGTACTGAGACGTATTTCGACAGTAAATACCGATCGCATTTAACGCATAACTTTCTCCATGTAAGTATTGATTTTTTTCGTAAAGATTGACTAAATATTGAAGTTGTAGAGAGTCTCTATTGTATTTTTTTAGTTTTTGATTGATCTCAAAATACGCTGTAGGTTTTGCTTCCAAAAGTGCGTTTGCTTCTTTCACAAAAACACTATCAATCGTTTGTGAAAAGCTAATAGAAGTAAAAAAGAGGGTAAGAATGAGTAGGATATCATTCTTAAATAAATTACACATACATTTTGGGTTTTCTTATAATTTTTCTAGAAAAGCTGCCTTTCGCTGTCTAGAAATTGGAATTTTATGGTTGGAAACTAAAATTACATATCCATCAGATTTTATAAATTCCTTTATTTTATCTAGGTTGACAATGTATGAATTGTGAATTCTGAAAAAACGCTCATCGGGCAACATGGCATTTACTTCTTTTAATTTCTTGGTAAGCACTATTTTTTTTGAATTGGTTAAATATAGGGTACTATAATTTCCATCAGATTCAGCAAATAGTAAATCTTCTAAATCGAGAAAAATTAATTTTCCGTCTGTATTGATGGTAATTCGTTTCTTGTTGAATCTACTGTTGTAATCCGATAAAATACGCTCAAACTTTTCGGTAGATACATCATTGCGAGAAATGTATTTTTTTATTTTGGAGATCGCCACTTTTAAATCATCCATATCAATAGGCTTCAATAAATAATCGATTGCTTCTTCCTTTAATGCTTTCATCGCATATTCGTTATAAGCCGTTGTAATAACGACTGCAAAATCTTTTGATTTCAACCGATTTAAAAACTGGAAACCGTCCATTGTTGGCATTTCAATATCTAAAAAGACACAGTCACATGATGCTTTTTCAATATACAATAAGGCTTCTTCAGGATCGGTAAACGTTGCTAGAATTTCTATTTCATCGCTAAAGTTTTCCAATTCCCAAGACAAGCTTTCTAAAGCTTTAGGTTCGTCGTCGATTAAAATTGCTCTTAACATGAGATTTTGGGTTTTATACTATAAAGGTAAACTTTTAGGCTTACATTTATACAGTGTTCGTATCGTTGGTGCAAAAATGTGTATATGCGGTTTGGTTTTATAAATGGTTAACAAACAAGGGGATTTTCACCCTTTTCAGTCAAAAACAATCTATACAACATTTGATTCCATTTATACAAAAACTGCACTAATCTTATTCTTGTTCAGGTATATTTGAAATGTAAAAAAAGTTTCACCCAAATCTTTGATCACAAACTAGTCTATATTATATGTATGGCTAATAATTATTAACTAGAGTACAATTTATCAAATTAACTAAATAATCAAAATCAAAGTAATGAAAAAAATTACACTAATTCTAATGCTAATTTGCTTTGCCTTTTCAACAAAAGCAAACAATATCAGAGTGAGCAACATTTCACTAGAAAACTTAAATGACATTTCAAATTGGGTACACGTTGAGTTCGACTTGGCTTGGGACAATTCATGGAGAATCAGTTCAGGACCATCCAATTGGGATGCTGCTTGGGTATTTATCAAATATCGTGTAAATAATGGTACATGGACACATGGAATCATCAGTCAGGCAAACTCTGTTGCTTCTACAGGATCTACCTTAGATGTAACTTCTGATGGAATCGGAGCATTTATTTATAGAGATTCTGACGGAAGCGGAAACGTAAACTTCCAAAATATGCAAATTCGTTGGAACTTTGGATCTACGGACACAAATGACATTATAGACATTCAGGTATTTGCTGTGGAAATGGTATATGTACCATCAGGATCTTTTTATGTAGGTGGAACTACTGGAGATGAAGCAAACAAATTCCATTCAGGTGGTTTTTCTACATCATCATCATTTCGAGTTACTTCTGAAAATGCATTAACAATCGCAAATACTTCAGGAAATTTATACTATACAGCAACCAACGCTAACGGTGGAGACCAAACAGGTGTTTTATCAGCTTCATACCCAAAAGGATTCAATGATTTTTATTCGATGAAATATGAAGTCACCGAAGGGCAATGGCTAGCTTTCTTTAATAGTTTAACAGAAAATCAAAAAACAAATAGAGATGTTACTGATGCAACACATAAAAATAGTGATGCAGTCGTAAGTAGGAATACAATTGCATGGACAGGCGGCACCGCAAGTGCTACAACAACAGCTCCAGATAGGGCAGTGAGTTATTTAGATATTGCAGATATGAATGCCTATATGGACTGGACAGGAATGCGCCCGTTGAGCGAACTAGAATACGAAAAAGCATGTAGAGGACCTATTTTACCTAAACCAGGAGAATTTGCTTGGGGAAGTGCTAATATTGCCTCTAATGATTACACATTGGTAAATTCAGGATTCTCAAGTGAACGAATCACAAATCCAGAAACAAATACAGGAAATGCATTATATAGTATTACAAATGGTACAATTAGTGGTCCTGTTAGAAATGGAATTTTTGCTGCAAGTGCTGTAAATAATAACAGAGAAGAAACTGGAGGAAGTTATTACGGAGTCATGGAAATGTCTGGTAACTTATACGAAAGAGTGGTAACCGTAGGAACTGCGCAAGGAAGAAACTTTACTGGATTACATGGTAACGGAATTATAAGTTCAACTACTGGAAATGGTACGGTATCAAACTGGCCAAATAATACAACAGGTGACGGATATAGTTTCCGTGGTGGAAGTTGGTTAAATGGTGCTGATTTTATTAGAGTTTCTGATAGATTTGATGGAGCTTCGTTAATTGCTGGAGGAAACAATCGCCTTGGATTTAGAGGAGCAAGAACAGCACCTTAATATATAAAAAAGATGAAAAAAAGATTTTTAATCTTATCTTTTATACTATTCCAATGTACACAGGTATTTGCTCAATATGAAGGTGGAAACGCTGATGGTCATGATGTTGAAGCAAGACTTAATACTACGTTAGATAATATTTCTCTAGTCATCCTATACCGAGGCGGTAATGGTGACGGACATGATGTTGAGAATTTACTCAGTACCACGTTGGAGAATATATCTTTAACAGTATTGTACGAAGGTCGAAATGGTGACGGACATGACGTTGAAGGTTTATTCAGTACGACATTGGATAACATTTCACTAGCAGTATTGTACGAAGGTGGAAATGGCGACGGACATGACGTTGAAGGTTTATTCAGTACGACATTGGATAATATTTCGCTAGCAGTATTGTACGAAGGCGGAAATGGCGATGGATTTGATGTTGAAAGTTTACTAAACACAACATTAGATAATATTTCGCTGGCAGTATTGTACGAAGGTGGAAATGGTGACGGACATGATGTGGAAACCTTACTCAACACAACATTAGACAATATTTCTTTAGTAGTATTGTATGAAGGTGGAAATGGTGACGGATTTTCTTCAAATCAAGAAAATGTATTCCTTGATCCAAATCAAGTTGTAGACTTGAGATTGCAAATAAAAGTATTTTTACAAGGACCACTATTAGATCCTGTAAATGCTGGTCTAATGAATGATAACTTACGTGTTGGAAACATAATTCCTAAGGTAAGTCCTTATGACGCTGGTGATGTAATTTCAAATTCTAATGTATTCAATAACGGAGGAATTTCAGGATCTGGATTAACTCAAAATAACATTGTAGATTGGGTATGGATCGAAATTAGAAGTGGTTCAGACGCTACAATTGTTGTCGGTGATACTTCTGCCTTACTTCAACGCGATGGCGATGTTGTAGCTATAGATGGAACATCTGATGTAATAGTACGTGGATTGACAGGAGAATATTATATAGTTGTAAAACACAGAAATCATTTATCTGCTATGACAGCTAATAAAATTCCTTTATCTGTAACTCCTACTAGTGTTGATTATAGCAACAACGCAACTGGCTTTTTTGGAACCAATCCACAGGTGCAATTATCTAATGGAAGTATGGCACTATGGGCTGGAAATGTAAATGGAGATATTGTAGTTCAATATACTGGAGCAACTCCTGATACCACTGGTGTGTTGTCAGAAGTATTAAACAATCCAGGGAACTTTTTAAATTTTCCAACATATATTGTAACTGGATATAATGTACATGACGTTGACATGGATGGAAACACACAGTACACTGGAACAATGCCAGATACGCCGTTCATTTTACAAAATGTATTAGCACATCCAGGAAATTTCCTTAACTTTAGTACATATCAAATTCAAGAACAATTACCAGAAAATTAAACTCATGAAAAAAATTAATATTTTAATAGTCTCGTTTATTTTCCTTCTAGCTGGACAACTAAAAGCTCAGGATGGATACACCTACACATTGATACATAATAGTAGTTATAGCTTTTCAATACAAGCTGTGCCAAATGCAAGTGCTAACAACTTTGCTACTTCTGTACAGAGTTATGGGTTTACAATTATAGTACCAGATGGTGTAACTATTGATACAGGATCAGCAACTTCATTAGGAGGAGCTGCGGGTGCAACATTCTTTGATGGAACTAACGTAGCACAACCAACTATTGATGGATACTTAGTTACAGAAACTTTAGGAAGTCCTGCAACATTATCTGCGCCTTCAGCAGCAACAAACTCTACTGTATACACCTTTACGGTGAATGGAACTCCAACGATGGGAACCATATATATATTAGAAAATAATTCTGCATTAGCAAATACAGTAACGCCCTTAAAATCCTTCATGCAAGCTGATATGATTGATAATGGAATGGCAGAATTTGTAAATGTAGTAGATCCCAATGCGGCAGCTGTTACAGCACCATCTTCATTCAATTTAGCAACGTTATCTATTGAAGAAGAAAACATACTATCACAATTATCATTATATCCGAATCCAGCAAAAGATATTGTAAAAATTGAATTGCCAGCAGGAATAGAAGATATTAAAATTGAAGTATTCGATAATGCAGGGAAGCAAATTGCAATGCAATTATCACCTGAAAACACAATTGATGTAAGTAATATTGCATCAGGTTTATATCTAATTACAATAACGTCAGACGATATAAAAACTACTAAAAAGCTTATTGTAGAGTAAATTGTAATAAGCTTCTATTTTTTGTTTCACAAAAACCTCTTAGTTTTCACAACTAAGAGGTTTTTTATTTCTATCTATAAATTAATCGCTATCTCTAGCTTGGTTTAATGTATCAATTAACGGTTAATATATTTCCTAATTGATTATATACTACCATATTTATTTATTACCTATAACGTTACCTGAATAACATATCCTATACACTACATGATTAAAACAATAAATGTTCTAATTAAATATTCTTACGTTGAATCAATTTCTTAAACTATTAACGTGAGTTTGACATAACAAACTGCTACTATAAACCACTGAGTATAATAAAATAAATTCTTTCTATTAAACATACTAATGTAAATGAACCTATATCAACCTCTAATTAGCTGAGTATTTTAGGTTTAGATTTTAGGCATAAAAAAACCCTTACCTGTTGGGGTAAGGGTTTTAAAAAAAGGCGGCGACATACTCTCCCACATTTCTGCAGTACCATCTGCGCTAATGGGCTTAACTTCTCTGTTCGGAATG
>NZ_JACGWS010000007.1 GCF_014397005.1 Kordia aestuariivivens | reverse complement strand
CTTGGAGGTAAAAGACTTAACTGATCTTGACAATAGGTCTTAAAAATAACTTTTCTGCTCATTCTTAAAGTTAAGAATTACTTCAAAAAATTGCAAAAAAAAAGACTGCCTTTTCAGACAGCCTCTTCATATATGTATAGGTTGGTATTTAGTGAAACAACACATTCAAAGCTGTTTCATCCGTTTTCTATACATACAGAGAGAGTCTTTAATTCTTCTCTATTTTTTTGAAGCTTAACCCTTGAGTTAAAAAAAGAAGCTATCTTCTCAGACAGCTTCGTAAAACTAAAATACATTCTGTTTTTTAACAATGCCCAATGATGGAACCACAGCCATTTTTAAAATCAGATCCACAATAACAATCTGTATGTGGTAATGAAGGTGGACAGTCATCTGTTATTCCAACTGGGTCTGAACCTCCGCCTCCTGGAGCTCGTCCTCCTAGGATGTTGTTAAATTTTGAAACGTTGCTTTTATTTAATCGCAAGGTTTTTACATTTCTTTTTTTCATACTATTTAATTTTAAAATTATTGACAATAACAATCAGAAGCGTTTGCACATCTTGTAGCCCAACTTTGGAAAATACATGGAGAACCAGTTCTTCCGCCTTTTACTTCAGTTGTATTTGTTTCGATGATAGAAATAGACTTCTTGTTTAGTTTTAATGATGTAAGCTTTTGTTTTTTCATAATGGTTTTCTTTTAGAATTATTCACAATAACAATGAGAAGCGTTGCATCTTGTAATCCAACTTGCTCCACAATCATACGTTCTTCCTCCTTTAATATCAGAGACATTAGTATCAATGATAGAAATGGATTTTTTGTTCAGCTTTAAAGCTTTGATTTTTTGTTTTTTCATGTGATTTATTTTTAAGATTTAATTAATTAAGTGTACTAACAAAAGGGATTTTTGTTATTTAGTATTAACAAACGTTCGGAAAAATAGATGGAGTTCCTGTGTCTACATTACAATCAGCCGGTATTTGAGTATAACACTCATCAGAACAATGAACAGAAGGACTAGCGCTGCCAGTAGTACCGCCAGTGTTGCACGCTACGTTGTTTATTGAACACGTATCTGTAATAGGTGCTTCACAGATTCTTACAGATTCTATTCCACAAGCTCCACTTCCTCCATGAACTGTTGAAGAATTAAAATTTGAGATTGATTTTTTATTCAGTTTTAATGATTTAAGCTTTTGTTTTTTCATAATTATTTGATTTTAAGATTAATAAGTAAAATAAAGTGAACTTGCGCTCACTTTATACTGTAATTAACAAGGTGAGTCATAACTAACCGCTGTACAACCTGCAAGACAATATGTGAGTTCCGAAGGACTGCATGTACATTCTGTTTGGCGAAATGATAATGGTGGTCTACCACCTAAAACTTCTCCAATAGATGATACTTGATTTTTGTTAAGTTTTAAATTTTTTACATTTTGTTTTTTCATAATAATGAGTTTTAAATATTTATGTTTACAAATGAGAAACTTATACGGTTTCTCTTGGTTTGCATTCGTAATTAGCGCATCCTTGAGATGTGCATCTATTGGTAGCACCACCAATAATGGTGTGTTGTTCATTTAGGTCAGCAACGGTAAATTTCTTGAGATTAATTTTTTTAAATGATCTTTTCGTTTTTTTCATGATGTTTGAGTTTTGATTTATACTTATTTTTTGTGAATGTATCACAGTAACAAAACAACAAGTAAATTTGAAGCCAGTCAACTGAAGGCAAATACAATTCCGTGAATTGCACCTTCAATTCCGTGAATTATGGGAAAGCTAGTAATGAAAATGTACAAGTTGAAGCTGCTTTTCAAGTATATTTGTTGAAAATACAATCCTCTATATGAAACTTTTTTTACTATCGGTATGTCTATTTTTTGTTGGAATAACCTCATACGGGCAACAAAAAGATGCATTATTGGATGAAGTGATCGCTTTAAAAAAGGAAGTGTTTAAAAAAGATGCGGATTTGGAAACCGTATTGGTAAAGATTCAAGAATATTTAAAAAAAGCAAAAAAAAGTAACCGGAATGAGTTATTAGGAAGAGCGTATTATTTGTTAGCTGTAAAAAATTCTGACCTTGAAAAAAAGCTGCAATATATAGACAGTGCCATTTTTTATACAAAAGAAATAAAAGGAGATTCCATGTTTCCTATGAAAGCTTATTTTTTTAAAGGCAGCTTTTTGTTTAATAAAAATGATTACACAAGTGCTTTAAACTACTACATTTCGGCTGAGTCCTTAGCAAAGTCAAAAAATAACGTTGAGTATCAGCATCATATAAAATTTAATATTGCAAATCTAAACCGAAGAATAGGAAAATATGAAGAAGCTATAGAATTATTTAATGAATGCCAGCTTTACGAAGAAAGCAAAGAAAAAATGAATATTGGGCGCTATATAAATATACTATTTCAACTGTCTTCTATTTATTGTCAGACAAAACAAGTTGATGAATGTACAGCAATTAATAAACAAGGTATCCGCTTGGCGTTGGAAAACAATAGTAGTTTATATAATAATTTTGTAGTCAATGAAGGTATTAATCTAAACATAAAAGGAAATTATAAAGTTTCCATAGATAGTATTGAAAAAGGAGTGAAGCACTTAAGAGAACGCCATCAAGTAATTTCTTATTTATACCTAGCAAAAAGTTATGATGCGCTAGGCAAAAAGGAAAAAGCATTGTATTATTTTAAAAGTATAGATAGTTCTTTTAACAAAACGGGAAGCTTATTCCCGCCTTTATTAGAAGCATACGAGTATTTAATTAAAGATGTTGAAGAAAAAAACGATCTCAAATCACAGTTGTATTACACGCAGCAAATAGTAAAAATAGGTAAAGTTGTCAATAGAGATTATAAATATTTATCTAACACTATTGGAAAAAAATACGACTTTCCAAGATACGCAGCAAAAAGTGATGAACTTATTGCCGATTTAAAAAGACAAAGAACACAAATTATCTTGGTGAGTCTATTGCTCGTCATGTTAGCACTAGGTGGCTTGTTATATTATTATAGATTAAAAAAACAATACCAAAAACGGTATGAAGCAATTATAAACCAGTCAAATATAATTGTTGAAGAAGAAATTACATCCAAAGATATAAAACAACAACCTGTCGTTGCAGATATAGACGAAGATGTTGTACAGGAAATTTTGCAAGAATTAGATAAATTCGAACAAGAAAAAGACTATCTCACTAATCAAATCTCACTAAAAGATGTGGCAAAAATTATAAATACGAACTCTAAGTATTTATCAAAGGTCATCAACACCTACAAGGATAAAAATTTCACAACCTACATTAATGATTTACGAATAGACTATCTGGTAGATCAGATTCAACACGATCCTATCTATCGAAAATATACCATTCGTGCGATTGCTGAAGAAGGAGGATTTTCCAATCCAGAAAGTTTTTTCAGAGCCTTTCAAAAGAGAACAGGATTAAAACCTTCGTATTTTATCAAAAAGGTGCGTGAAGACCAACATAAAAAATAATAATTCACTGAATTGTCGTTTAAGCATGCTGTTTTTTCCTTGTTTTAAAGTGTGAATGCGTTAGTTTTGAGGACATTCAAAAGTTTAAAATTTTATATTATGAGAGAAAACAAAAGAAAATTACAATTCAAAAAAATCAAAATTGCAAACATGAATAGCCTCAGAGGTGGCGGAGAAACCGATACTGTTGCTGTTTATACAGATACTTGCAGTACTAATCCTGGTTGTCCGATACTAACTTCAGATATACAAAATCCGTGTAGTGACGCTTGTAATAATCCTACAGAGCGACCTCAATATGGAAATTCTGGAGGCAAAGGAGAATGTTTAGGGCCTTGTACACAATAAACATCTTAAGTACGCTTGTTAAGTATACTTGAGTTATCTTAAAAAAGATTGTAGCTCATCCTACAATCTTTTTTTTATTTCATTAAAAAGCTGCGTGAAGACCAACAAAAAAACAATAATTCACGGAATTGTCGTTTATGTACGCCCAAATATACTTCTATAGTACTCATGAATTCATAGTTTTGAACACATTCAAATTTTTAAAATTTTATATTATGAGAGAAAACAAAAGAAAATTAAAGTTCAAAAAAATTAAAATTGCGAACATGAATACCCTTAGAGGCGGCGGAGAAACCGATACTATTGTAGTTTTTACAGACGATTGCACAACTGATAGCCCTGATTGCCCAATTCCAGCTTCAGACGATGGAAACCTGTGTAGTGATGGTTGTATCGTTTTTATTAATACTGGTGGACAACAGCCTTGGTTGTGTATGATAGGCACTGGTAGAGAATAGAGGGTTTAAAATGATTTGTTACATATCACATAATCTATCCATTATTTAATTATAGCAACATAAAAAGGCGTAAAAGTAACTCACTTTTTTGCCTTTTTTTATGATTGGCTATTAGTCTATTAAAAAAATCACTTAAAATTAAGTTGCATATTACAAGTTAATCCTGACTATGTCGTTTATAAGAAGTCCTTTTTGAGGATAAAAAATGAGTAAATTCGCATAGTTTTCAATGCTATTAATTAGAAACATAATACTTTATATGAAAAATTTTGTACTGTATGCATGTCTGTTTTTTGTTGGAACTGTTGCGTTTGCACAAGAAAAAGAAGATTTATTAAAAAAGTTTAATGAATTAAGAATACAATTCCGCGATACAAATATCAAGTATGAACAAATCAAAATACTTGCGAGTGATTATCTTGAGAGAGCAAAAAAAACCGAAAAGAAAGAGTTTATAGGGCGAGGCTATTATTTGTTAGCGCTAAGAGATACTAATGTAAAACGGAAACTTCAGTATTTAGATAGCACTATTTCTAATACAAAAAATTTAGAAGGTGATACTAGATTTCCTATGCATGCTTATTTAGCAAAAGGAAGAACTTTTCATCATGAAAGAAATTACCCAGAAGCACTTACTAATTATCTCTTAGCAGAATCAGCTGCAGCATTAAGTGGAAATTTAAAGTACCAATATGATATAAAATACAATATTGCTTTTTTAAAGCGGTTATCTGGAAATTATGAAGAGGCCGAAAAGCTATTTAAAGAGTGTCTTACTTTTGAAAAATCGCAAAAGAAGATGTATTTAGAAGGGTATTTGTATACATTACTGCAACTGTCGGCCACATATTATGAATCTGAACAAACTGCAAAATCTACAAAAATTAACAATGAAGGAATCCGACTTTCATTAGATAATAACCTAAGCCAAATGTATTATACTTTTGTAGTATATGAAGGCGCTAATTTATGTGTAAAAGGAGATTATCAAGCCTCAACTGATAGTATTCAAAAAGGAATATCACATATATATGCTAATGATCAATTGGTAGCAAAGTTTTATCTGGCAAAAAACGATCACGCGTTAGGGAAAAATAAAAAAGCCATTGACTATTTCAAAAAAGTAGATACCATTTTCAATAAAAATAATAATTTATTTCCGCCACTACGCGAATCTTATATCTACCTAATCAAAGATGCAAAAGAGGGAAAAGATGAAAGAAAAGAGTTGTATTATACGAAACAGTTATTGAAAATTGACAGTACAATACATGCTAATTACAGGCATTTATCTCAGAATATTTCAAAAAAGTACGATATTCCCGCATTGGTTTTAAGTAAAGAGCGTTTGATTACAAAATTGGAAACTCAAAATAAACAGATCACTGAAGAAAGAGATTGGATTGCTATTGCAGGAGGATTCACAAGTATATTAGCCATAGCTTTACTTATTTATTATATTCGATTGAAAAAGAAATATGAGAAACGCTACAACAAAATCATACAAAAGTCGAATTCAATTGTGGAAGAAGAAATCATTGTAAAAAATGCCAAGCCACAAGCAGTATCTTTAGGAATAGATCAACATATTATAACAGAAATTTTACAAGGATTAGAAGTATTTGAACAAGGCGATGCATTTCTCACGAATCAAATCTCCTTAAAAGATGCGGCGAAAATTATCAATACCAATTCCAAGTACCTATCAAAAATTATAAACTCATATAAAGATAAAAACTTCACATCTTACATCAACGATTTACGAATAAATTATTTAGTTAGTCACATACAACAGGATAAAAAATATCAAAAATATACCATTCGTGCCATTGCTGAAGAAATTGGTTTCTCAAATCCAGAAAGTTTTTCGAGAGCCTTTCATAAGAAGACAGGGTTAAAACCATCGTATTTTATTAAAAAAGTGAGAGAAGATGCTCAAAAAAAACTATAATTCACGGAATTATAGTTTTCCAAGACTGAATTTTCGTCTAATATTAAACATGAATACTTAGATTTGAAAACATTCAAATTTTAAAAATTATTAAAGATGAGAGAAAATAAAAAAGTATTAAAATTCAGAAAATTTAAAATTGCAAATTTACAAGTTAGTAGTATTGTTGGTGGAACAGACAGTAATCCATGTGTTGTAACGGAACCATTAGAAGAATCAATACATTGCACATCTATTCTTACTCTTTGTACAGAGGGACAGGCAAAAACAGGCATTGAACATACGTGTACAGAAACTCAAAATGGATTAAGTAACGTTTCAGGATAATCTAAAAAAAGATTATAAAAAAGGCGTAAAAGTAACTCACTTTTACGCCTTTTTTATGTTTTAACTTAGGTCTTATTCCTTCGTAAAAAACTCTTCTAACTCTTTTACGCCATACGGTTTTCCAATAATGCGTTTGTCTTTATCCAATACAAAAAAGGTTGGTGTAGAACTCACGTCATACATATTTCCGATTTCGTTATCCCACTTTTTCAATGCTAAAACGTGAATAAAATCTGGGTAAAATGAACTTTCATTTGCCCAACTTGCGCGTTCGTCTTCCAAACCAATTGCAATGACTTTAAACGTGTCTTTTTCTTGCGAAGCAACAAAGTCTTTGAGTAATGGCAACTCTTTCAAACAATGTGAACATGTACTGCTCCAAAACACTACAATATAGTTTTCAGCGCCTTTCAATTCGCTCAATTTGTGTGTTTTATTATCCTTTACCCACGTAAACTCTGGAGCAACAGCGCCAAAAGCCAAGCGTTTATGCGTTTCTAATTTTGTTGCTAAAATGGAATCATTCAATTGGTTTGCTAACGGAGTTAAATACATGTCTGCAATATGAATGGCAATCTCGTCATTTTCCAAAACCACCATTTGTTCCCACAATACATTAAATAATGATTTCTGATAATCAACCGCAACAGGCTTTATTTTCTCTGAAATTGCGGCAATGTTTTTCTTGTATTCTTCGGTTAATTCTTTTCCTGTGAACTCTTTCAATGGCAATGCCGTAAACACATAGTTTGACATTTTATCTGCAATGAAATCTGAATTTTGCAACACAGGATTTGAAAAATCTACATGGTCAAAATAGTGTTTTTTAATATTGTCAACCATTACTTCCGGTGCTTCATACGCAGTAGGTGTATACGAACGACTTGCTTTGATAAAGTTTTCTACAATAGTTCCTTGGGCTTCTTTTTCAAAGATTTCTTGTGTTTCGCTAAGTGTTTTAAAAATAGCTAAGAACGCTTTTTCATCCGCTTCTCCACTTTGGTAAAATTCATTAATACCACGTTTTACCGTATTGACACTAGAAAAATATGAAGTATTCAATTTGTTTTCTTTCGAAACGGTAAATTCAACACTTTTTTCATCAAATACAAACGAAATATCTTCTTCGCCGCTATAAATAAAATCGAAATTCTCAGATTCTTGTGGCATTCCATACACCAAACGGTACATGCCTTTTTCAGCAGCTGGTTTAAACGTATAATTTAATTTTCCATCTACAATTTTTCCATTATCAACATAAGCTTGATGCGTCGTTTTCAATTGATAAATAATAAACCATTTGAAATCTTCTGCAGGAGAAAATGTGCCTAACATCGTTTTTTGCGCTTGCATGCACAATGGAATCATACACAGTATAAAAAGTATTTTTTTAATCATGTTCTTTATTTTTTATGAAGTCATTTTAACAACTTCAGTATATTCAATAATTAAGCCAAAGCAAATTACGTAATTTTTTCTAGTACGTTTAATGCTTTTTTAACGGACGTAATACGCTCAAAAGTAAGTAATAAACGCAAACCATTTCGGGTTTGTTTTTCCTTCATCGTACAAATAGAAGGGTTTTGCTGTACAAACTGTAATATTTGTGTAAAAATAGGACTTTGATAGAAATTTGATTGTTGATCTGAAATAAAATAACTGATCAACTTGCCTTTTTTAAGAATCATTTTTTCCAATCCTAACTTGGTCGCAATCCATTTGATGCGAACCGAATCTAACAACGCAACAGCAGATTCTGGCAACGGACCAAATCTGTCAATAAGTTCATTTTCAAATACCTGTAACTCTTCTTCTGTTTTTAGAACACTTAATTTATTGTATAATAACAAGCGTTCAGAAACTGTATTAATATATGCATCTGGAAATAACAATTCAAAATCGGTATCAATCTGTGTTTCTTTCAGATAGACTTTTTCCTTCTTGCTTTCCGTTTCTTCGTATAAATCTTTGAACTCGTTTTCTTTGAGTTCTTCAATAGTTTCGTTTAGTATTTTTTGATAGGTTTCAAATCCGATTTCATTAATAAATCCACTTTGTTCGCCACCTAACAAATCTCCTGCGCCACGAATTTCCAAATCTTTCATCGCAATATTAAACCCGCTTCCAAGCGTAGAAAATTGCTCCAACGCTGTAATTCGTTTGCGTGCATCTTGTGTCATGACAGAATCTGGCGGTGTAATAAAATAACAAAAAGCTTTCTTATTGCTTCTTCCGACACGTCCACGCATCTGATGTAAATCACTCAAACCAAAATTATTGGCATTATTAATAAAAATGGTATTCGCGTTCGGAACGTCCAAACCACTTTCAATAATTGTGGTAGAAACTAACACGTCAAATTCACCATTCATAAAGGCAAGCATAAGTTTTTCTAGTTTCTTTCCATCTAGTTGTCCGTGACCGATTCCTATTTTGGCATCTGGTACCAAACGCTGAATCATTCCAGCGACTTCTTTAATATTTTCAATTCTATTGTGAATAAAAAACACTTGTCCACCACGCTGAATTTCATAACTCACCGCATCACGAATGGTTTCTTCTTGGAATCGAATCACATTCGTTTCAATTGGATATCGATTTGGCGGCGGCGTTGTAATCACTGATAAATCACGCGCAGCCATCAAACTAAATTGTAAAGTTCTCGGAATTGGAGTTGCTGTCAATGTCAACGTATCTACATTTTCTTTGATGGTTTTCAGTTTATCTTTTACCGCAACACCAAATTTTTGTTCTTCATCCACAATTAGCAACCCAAGATCTTTAAATTTTACGGCTTTATTTACCAATTGATGCGTTCCAATGACAATATCTACACTTCCGTTTTCAAGTCCTTTAAGCGCTTCGCTACGTTGTTTAGCCGATCGGAAACGATTCAAATAATCAACCGTAACTGGCATGTCTTCCAAACGTTCGGTAAAGGTTTTAAAATGCTGAAATGCTAAAATGGTTGTCGGAACTAAAATAGCAACTTGTTTTCCGTTATCAACGGCTTTAAAAGCTGCACGAATGGCAACTTCTGTTTTTCCAAAACCAACATCACCACAAACCAAACGATCCATAGGACGTTCACTTTCCATATCTGCTTTTACATCTTGCGTCGCGGTAGATTGATCGGGCGTATCTTCATAAATAAAGGAAGCTTCTAATTCGTGTTGTAAATACGTATCAGGTTGATATTGAAATCCTTTTTGCGTGCGTCGCTTTGCGTACAATTCAATTAAATTATAAGCAATATGCTTAACGCGCGCTTTGGTTTTTTGCTTGAGTTTTTTCCAAGCGCCAGAACCGAGTTTATATATTTTTGGCGGTTTCCCGTCTTTTCCGTTGAACTTAGAAATTTTGTGTAATGAGTGAATGCTCAAGTATAAAATATCGCGTTCGCCATAAATTAATTTAATGGCTTCTTGCTTGATGCCTTCAACATCAATCTTTTTTAATCCGCCAAATTTTCCAATTCCATGATCAATATGTGTGACATAATCGCCCACTTCCAAATTGGTCAATTCTTTCAGCGTAATGGCTTGTTTTTTGGCATAACCATTCTTCAAGTGAAACTTATGATAACGTTCAAAAATCTGGTGATCTGTATAACAAATAACTTTCTGATCGTGATCTGCAAACCCTTGATAGAGTGGAAGTACAACGGTTTCGTAATGCACTTTTTGTTCTACATCATCAAAAATATCGTGAAAACGTTTCGCTTGTTGTTCGCTCACGCAAGTAATATAATTGGTATATCCTTTTTCGTGATTTTTGTCTAAATCTTCAATCAATAAGTCAAATTGACGATTGAATGAAGGTTGTGGCGTTGTATTAAACCCAACAAATGTGTCTGCTTTCAACAACGGATTTACGGTCAATTCTACAATCGTATATTCTAAAAATTGATTTTGTAAGAGTTCTTTTGTGCAGAATAACTCTTCGGGCGTGTTGTGTTTGACATCTTCTGATAATTCACCAAAAGCAGCAATTGCTTTTTTAAATAATTTATCAATTCGACCAAATAATAATTCGGTATTTTTTGCAAAAACAATCGTTTTGCCTGGAATGTATTTTAAGAAGCTTTCGCGAGATTCTTGCAAGGCTTTATTTTCAACATTTGGAATAATGCTAATTTTCTTTACTTTTTCTGTTGAAAGTTGCGTTTCCACATCAAACGTACGCATGCTGTCTACTTCATCGCCAAAAAATTCAATTCGATAGGGTTCGTCATTTGAGAATGAATATACATCTACAATTCCACCACGAACTGAAAATTCGCCTGGTTCTGTAACAAAATCTACTCTGTTGAAGTTGTATTCAAACAAGGTTTCATTTACAAAATCGATAGATAATTTATCGTTCAAAGAAACTTTAAGTGTATTTTTCTCCAATTCTTTTCGCGTAACTACTTTTTCAAATAACGCATCAGGATACGTTACAATCAACGAAGGTTTTTTTCGCGAATTAATTCGGTTCAGCACTTCTGCTCTCAACAATACATTTGCATTGTCGGTTTCTTCTATTTGATACGGTCTTCGGTAACTTCCTGGATAAAAAAGCACGTCTTTATCATTCAGCAAATGTTCCAAGTCGTTTAAGTAATACGCAGCTTCTTCTTTATCATTCAACACAAAAATAAAAGGCATGTCACTTTGCTTGAAAGCTTCTGCAATAACGAACGATAAACTAGATCCTGTAAGGTCTTTTACGTGTACTTTTTCTTGGTTTTTGGCAATAGCTTGCCCCAATTTCCTGAGTTCGGGAGATTGTTTAAAATGTTGCGAGATTTTAGATATACTCACGCTCATAAAAATTTAGATGTAAATATACTGTGCAGCTATCAGATTCAATAGAAAATCAGGGTAAAATTTTGCACAAAAAAACGATAGATTATTTATCTTTGCAGTACTAAAAATTAATAAATGTCTATATCAGATTTATATTCAAGTGGATTTCGTGAGCGAAATCAAAGTCATTTTGCAGCGATTGTTCGTGTGGCAATGAGTAACGGTGTAATTTCAGAAGAAGAGAAAGCCTTTTTAGATAGAATGGCTAGAAATTTAGATATCTCTGAAAACGATTACAAAGAAATTTTAAAAGATTACAAATCGCACCCAATTAATCCGCCAACATTGTATAGCGAACGTTTAAGTCGTTTGTATGATTTGGCACGAATGGTTTATGCAGATAACCATTTAGGACCAAAGCAAACGGATATTTTAGAGCGTTTGGGAATTGGATTAGGGTTTTCTCCAGAAAATGTTCCGTATGTAGTGCACAAAGCATTAATGTTAGTGAGTAAAGGTGTAGATGCTGACGATTTTAAAGATGAGATTAAAAATATGAATCGTTAATCAGAACGATTGACCCGTCCTAAAAAAACCGAGCAAGTTGCTCGGTTTTTTTTATGTGTATTATTTTTTCTATTTGTCACATCGAGCGCAGTCGAGATGCTTTGATATTGTAATTTTTATTTAGGTCTCGACTGCGCTCGACCTGACAATATTATTTTAAATGCTTGTATATTTTACTGAGCAGCGTGGTTTCATCAAATGGTTTTTCAATGATGTCATTCATGCCCATTTTTTTATACCGTTTTTTATCGTCGTCGTATAAATTGGCGGTAAGCGCTAAAATTGGAATCGTTTTACAGTTTTGCACTGGAAGCGAGCGAATCATCTTTGTCAATTCGTCTCCATGTGTTCCTGGCATGCGAATGTCCATTAAAATTAAGTCGTATTCGTTGTGAATGACACTTTCAATAACATCTTCACCATTACTAATAATATCTAAGTAGAAATGTCCTTCTTGTGATAATATTTTCAAAACTGCCATTTGTGCGAGTTCTGAATCTTCGGCAAGTAAGATATTGTATTTTTCTTTTGATAATGAATTTTTATATTCTATATCCAATTTGTTTTCTAAAGAAGTATTTTCTTGATTAATTGGATACTTGAAGTTAATGTTCATCTTAAAGATAGAACCTACATTTTCTTCACTTTCTACGGTAATTTTTCCGTCCATCAATTCTACTAACCCTTTCACAATAGACAAGCCAAGTCCTGTGCCTGAATATTTTTGAGTGACATCCAATTGTGTAAAACTGTTGAAAATGATATCGAGTTTTTCGGAAGGAATTCCAATTCCTGTATCCTTTACGCTAATATTTAGGTTTACTTTTCGTGCTCTTCGTTGATTTTCTTTAATAGTGAAGGTCACTTTTCCGGTGGTAGTAAATTTGAACGCATTTTCAAGTAAGTTTTCAAAAACCTGCTTGATGCGTGTTTTGTCACCTTCTATATATTTTGGGATTTTATCGTCAAAATCGACTTCAAATTCAATGTTTTTTTGTTTTGCTTTTACAGTATATGTAAAGGCTAACATTTCAATCAACTTGTGGAAATCAAACAATTCTTCATCAATGGTGAGTTTTCCAACTTCAATTTTAGACATTTCTAAAATGTCACCAATCATATTTTTTAAGTGATCTCCAGATGATTTAATGACTTCTACATAATCTTGTTGTTCCAAAGACATGTCGGTTTTCTGCAATACAGAACAAAACGCGGTAACACCAGTTAATGGATTGCGTAATTCGTGACTAAAATTTGCAATAAACGTATTTTTGAAGTCTTCTTTTTCTTTGAGGTATTTATTTTGGAGTTCTAAAATTTGTGAGTTGATCACAGATTCATTTCTGCTTTGTGCAACTTCTTGATAGTATTCGTAATGATCTGAAAAATCATGAATAATAACTAAGGATGGTTGACCATTAGCAAACGTTTTAAACTCTATATCGCACGTATGTTGTTGCTTCTTTTTACTTTCTAAATGAACACAGGTAAACTTAATATCGTTGTCTTCTTTCGAATCAAAATAAGAAGCTAGTCCTTCAAAAAATGGATTTATTGAGCTAATTTCATCTCCTTTTTTTAAGGGAAATAAAATGTTGTCACTTTCAATTACTTTTCCTGTTTTGTCAATAGTAATGAACTGTGTTCTAGGATGAAAATAGGTTCCTCTGTAGGTTTCTAGCATAGTAATTATTTCACAAGTTCTTTTGCCAATGTAGTAAATAAATCGGCTACGTTATCACCGGTTTTTGCACTCGTAAAAAAGTCAGGAGTAACACCAAAAATAGCTTTATTTTCTTTCAAATAGCTTTTGGTAACCAAGTCTGCTTTATTTCCAACGACTTTTAAAGGTGTGTTGGCATATTGATTTGTTAAGTAGGTAATATCGTCTTCTAAATTTTGAAAAGTTGCTGGTCGTGTTACATCAAAAACATATATAAAACCATGTGTTCCAAGTAAATAAGAAGCTCTTGTTTTTTTAATATCGTCGTATCCTTCTAAATCCCAAATAATAAGAGAAATAGTTTCGTTGGGCGCAATTTGGACTTCTTTTTTTAAGATGTGAACTCCAATAGTTACTTTGTAATCTGTTGTAAACGAATTTTCAACAAATTGTCTTATTAAGGAAGACTTACCTACACCGAAGTGACCAAGTAAGATTATTTTTTTAGAGACTTTCATTCGTGCAAAAGTAAAATTCTAATTCGTTAGTAATAGCTGCTTCGTTAATTTCGCTTAAATCATCAAATAGATTCAAGAAATTGTCAGTAAAATTAAAGATTATATCTTGGATTTTATTTTTAAAGATAAGATTATATTCTCCAGAAATTGCAACTGCAACATAAAAAGATACAAAGCTTTGAATATGAATATGATACAATTCGTATTCAATTAGCTCTAAATTTTGACTTTTTTCATTAAACGCATCTTCTACGAAGCTTTTAATTGCGGTTAACATTCCAGAAATCATATCTTTATCTATGGTTTCTGTTTTGGTATATTGCCCAATGAGCAATCCTGAGTTTTTTTCAATAACCAATACTTGTTCTACTTGTGAAATAGATGACAATTGACTCAAAAGTAATTCTTCTTCTTTTACGCCGCCAAACCACGATTTGAATTTTCGTTTCCAACTTTTTGAAGAGAAACTATCTTCTAACTGTTTATTGATGCGTTCCGTAAGCAAACTAATTTCTTGTGAAATGTATTTTTTGATCATTTTACCCATAATTGGATACAATGCTTCCACTACTTGATCTTTAGAATTTTTAATTTGCTCCGCGAGTGCTTCTGTAATGGTAGGTCCTAATGTTTCAGGAATTCGTTCGGTAAACTCTAGTAACTTCTCGTCAATAATAGGATTTACCTTGCTTGAAAGCTTTTGTTGTTTATGAATTAAATCTTCAAGTGCTTTAATTTTAGCATGTATCGATTCCGCATACACACGATCGTCCGTGAGTAATAAATCTTTCAACAACGCTAATTTGTCATCTTCCGTCATAAATACACAATAAGATTTATGTTGGATTTTATTCCTTTCCTATTTTTTCACCAAGGTTTACCAATAATTGTCCTAACTGTCTTCGGTCTACTTTTTTCTCGTCCATATCGTCTAATTTATTTTCAATATTGGATTCTAATTCCGTAATTCGAATGTTTAGATCTGTACTAAGATTATCAATATTTTGAATCAATTCGGAACGAACTTCTTCAATCAATGTTTCTAAAGCTTTCTTTTTGGCAAGAATGTCATTTTTAATAGTGTCGAACTCAGAATTGTACTCCTGAATGTTCTCTCCAAAAATTAAATTCTTGATTGCTTCAATTTTTGTAGAAGGATCTACAAAATTAGTATTTGCTTGATCAGCATCTGCGGTATTTTTACCTTTTGTTGCCATTTAGGAATATTTTAGTGTACATGGGTTATACACAAAAATAGTAATTTTTGCGAAAGTTCATCGCTTTCCTACGAGTTCTTCATAAACTCTTTGGCTTTTTCTACCATTTTGCGACTTCCAGTAAAGATGGGAACACGTTGGTGAAGCGCTGTTGGTTTAATATCCATAATGCGTTGAAAGCCGTCTGTGGCAAGCCCGTTCGCTTGTTCGGCTAAGAACGCCATTGGATTGCATTCGTATAATAGACGTAGTTTTCCGTTGGGCGCTTTGGACGTTTGCGGATAAATATAAATTCCTCCTTTAATTAAGTTTCTGTGAAAATCAGATACTAATGAACCAATATAACGTGATGTGTACGGTCTGTCGCCTTCTTCTTCCTGACAATATTTTATATAATTTTTTACACCAACTGGAAAATGCGCATAATTTCCTTCGTTGATAGAATAGATATTTCCTGTCTCTGGAAATTGCATATTTGGATGCGATAAGTAAAATGTTCCAATTGCAGGATTTAGTGTAAAACCGTTTACGCCATGTCCGGTTGTGTAAACTAACATTGTGGATGTTCCGTAAATTACATAACCAGCTGCTACTTGTTTGTTTCCTTCTTGCAGAAAATCATCAATAGTTACTGGCGTTCCAACTGGCGTAATTCTTCTATAAATAGAAAAAATAGTTCCTACAGAAACATTCACATCAATATTAGAAGAACCGTCTAATGGATCCATCAAAACGACATATTTATTTTGATTATTTTCATCTAAACTATTAATAGCGATAAAATCATCATTTTCTTCAGAACCAATTCCGCAAACAATATTTCTATTAATCAAAGTTTGAATAAACTTTTCATTGGCATACACATCTAGCTTTTGCTGATCTTCTCCTTGAATATTTGTTTCGCCAGCTGCGCCAATAATATCAACCAATCCAGCTTTATTTACTTCGTGGTTTACAACTTTTGCCGCCAATCGGATAGAATTGATCAATCTTGAAAGTTCTCCAGAAGAATACTTAAATTCTTCTTGATTCTCAATAATAAATTCTCCTAACGTTTGATTTTTTTTAGCCATTTTGTCTACTTTGTTTCTCAGATCACAAATATCGATAATTTTGTATAACTATAACGTTTTCGTAGAAATTATAATTTTACACTTCTTACCTTTGTGTAAACATTACAAAAAGAATGAACTATACAATCCGCCAAGCAACCAAAACAGATGTCCATGATATCTTTAGATTGATTCAGGAATTAGCTATTTTTGAAAAAGAACCAGAAGCTGTAATCACAACACCAGAAATGCTGTTGGAAGATGGTTTTGGAACTGCGCCAAAGTTTCATTGCTTTATAGCAGAATCGCCAGAAGATGCTGAATCAAGTTCAACACAGAAGGTTTTGGGAATCGCATTAGTATATATGCGGTATTCTACATGGAAAGGTGAAGTATTGCATTTAGAAGATTTAATTGTAAGCGAAAAAGCACGCGGACAAGGAATTGGAAGTTTGCTATTGACAGAAGTCATTAAATACGGAAATAGTTTAGGTGTAAAACGAATCAGTTGGGAAGTGTTAGATTGGAATACGCCAGCCATTGATTTTTACGAACACATTGGCGCAAATGTTATGCGCGATTGGCATGTTGTACAATTAGACGAACAAGGAATGCAAAATTATTTAGCAAAAAAGTAATAAGAAATTATAAATGTAAAATGCTAAATTTTAAATATAAAACGAAGTTGTCAATTTATATTTAGGTGTTATCATTAAAATCAATATTCGTAAATCCAAAACGTCACTTCGAGTGATTTTCTGAAAGAATTTTGTGTCGAGAAATACTAGAAAGTTTATACTTTACATTAAAAAAAATAAAGAATTAACAATGAAAATATTCAAATTTGGTGGCGCATCTGTAAAAGACGCAAATGGTGTAAAAAACCTTGTAAAAGTATTGCAAGAAGTTGGGTACGATACTACACTAATTGTTGTTTCTGCGATGGGAAAAACAACAAATGCCATAGAAGTTGTCATTAAAAACTATTTTGATGAAAGTAATGAATTGCAAGCTTCTGTTCAAGAAATTGTCAAATATCACAACGAAATTCTGCTGGAATTATTTCCAAATGAGCAGCATCAAATTTATAATGACATAAAAAAATTATTTGAAGAAATGCAAGGTTTTTTGGGGAGAAACAAATCGCCAGATTATGACTATGTGTACGATCAATTAGTGTCGTTTGGGGAATTAATTTCTACGAAAATTATCAGTGCGTATCTAAACAGTATTTCCATTGAGACTACTTGGCTAGATGTTCGCGAACTCATCAAAACGGATACAAGTTATCGTGATGCGAAAGTAAATTGGGAAGTGACGCAGCAAAACATCAAACTAAATGTAAATACAAGCAAACTCAATATTACACAAGGATTTATTGGAAGTGATCCAAATAATTTTACCACAACATTAGGTAGAGAAGGTTCCGATTATACAGCAGCCATTTTCGCCTATTGCTTAAACGCAGGAAGTGTTACAATATGGAAAGATGTTCCGGGTGTTTTAAATGCCGATCCGCGTTATTTTGAAAATGCACAATTATTACACAAAATTTCGTATCGAGAAGCTATTGAACTTGCATTTTATGGCGCTTCTGTGATTCACCCAAAAACACTACAACCATTACAGCGCAAGGAAATTCCATTGTTTGTAAAATCGTTTTTAAACCCAAAAGGAGATGGAACTGCTGTGACAAAAGGCATGGGAATTACACCAAACATTCCATGTTTTATCGTAAAAAAAAATCAAGTATTAATTTCACTTTCTTCCTTAGATTTTTCATTCATTGTAGAAGAAAATATCAGTGAAATTTTCAAACTATTACACGATTGTAAAATGAAAGTTGACGTTATTCAAAACTCAGCAATTAGTTTTTCAGTGTGTGTAGATAATAAGTTTGATAATCTTGACAAATTACTCAATATCTTACGCTCAAAATTCAAGGTAACATACAATAAAGATGTGTCTTTATACACCATACGACACTTTACAGAATCAGCAATTGAAGGATTACAAAAAGAAAAAGAAATTCTATTGGAACAACGTGCACAACAAACCATTCAGTTAGTTGTGAAATAAATAAAATAAATTGGGGTTGTTTTCCTATATTTGTAATTCGCCTTAAAATAAATATATGGGATTGGTAACTGCTAAAGAAGTTGCAAAAGCGATTAAATTAGACAAGTACGGCTTTATTGGAACCTTTATTGGTTGGATTCTGATGAAAGTATTGCGCATATCCAATATAAATAAAGTTTACGATAAACATAAGCATCTTAAAGATGTAGAGTTTCTAAATGCATTATTAGATGAGTTTCAGATTAAATTTGAAATTCCAGAGGAAGATTTAAAGCGTCTTCCTAAAGACGGCGCGTATGTAACTATTTCCAATCATCCGCTAGGAGGAATTGATGGAGTTCTGTTATTAAAATTAATGCTAGAGCAGCGATCAGATTATAAAATTATTGCAAATTTTCTATTGCAACGAATTGATCCGATAAAGTCATACATCATGCCTGTAAATCCTTTTGAAGATCGCAAAGATGCAAAATCAAGTATAGCAGGTTTCAAACAATCCATCATGCATTTGCGTGAAGGAAAACCATTAGGTATTTTTCCAGCAGGAGAAGTTTCAACCTATAAAGATGGACGTTTAATTGTTGATAAGCCTTGGGAAGAATCAGCAATGAAGCTCGTAAAAAAAGCAAAAGTTCCTGTTGTTCCAATTTACTTTCACGCAAAAAATAGTCGTATTTTCTATAGACTTTCAAGAATCAGTGACACCTTCCGAACGGCAAAATTACCGTCTGAAGTATTGACACAAAAAAATAGAGTGATTAAAGTGCGAATAGGAAAGCCAATTTCCGTAAAAGCACAAGATGAACACAAAAGCTTAGAGGATTTTACAGAATTTTTACGTAAAAAAACATATATGTTATCCAACACGTATGAAAAGGAAAATCTTTTGAGTAAAGTGCCAAATTCATTAAAAATTCCGAAACAACCAAAAGATATTGTCACACCAGTTTCTGCGCAAGTTATTCAGGAAGAAGTAGAAGGTTTGTCAAAAAATCATCACTTATTGACGAGTAAAAACTATCAGGTTTTTCTAGCGGAAGCTTCTGAAATTCCAAATGTATTGCGCGAAATTGGAAGACTTCGTGAAATTACATTCCGAGAAATCGGAGAAGGAACCAACAAAGCAATTGATTTAGATAAATTCGATTATTATTATCATCACATGTTTTTGTGGGATAGTGAAGCAAAACAATTGGCAGGCGCATACAGAATGGGCTTAGGAAGTCAGATTTATGCAAAATACGGAATAGACGGTTTCTATTTGCAAGATTTATTTCGCTTTGAGCCAGAATTACACAAAATGATGAGCGAATCCATTGAAATGGGAAGAGCTTTCATCATCAAAGAATATCAGCAAAAACCAATGCCATTATTCTTATTGTGGAAAGGAATTGTACATACAACCTTGCGCCATCCAGAACACAAATACTTAATTGGTGGCGTGAGTATCAGCAATCAGTTTTCAAATTTTTCTAAATCACTCATGATTGAGTTCATGAAATCGCACTATTACGATCCATACATTGCACAATACATTCATCCGAAAAAAGAATTTAAAGTCAAGTTGAAAGATGCTGACAAAGACTTCATTTTTGATGAAACTGCTGCCGATTTGGTAAAGTTTGATAGAATTATTGATGAACTCGAACCAGGACATTTGCGTTTACCTGTGCTTATTAAAAAGTACGTAAAACAAAACGCAAAAGTAATTGCTTTCAATGTTGATCCGCTATTCAATAATGCGGTTGATGGATTGATGTACATTCGAATTGCTGATCTTCCAGAAAGTACTGTAAAACCTGTTATGGAAGAATTTCAAGCAGAATTAGAGCGAAGATTAACTGATAACGAAGAAGAGTGATACATTAACTTCGTTTAATTTAGGTTCTTATTTAAATTAAAAGGTTCAAGTTTCTTTTCCGCAGTGTAGTAGGGATTTTTCGTTAAAAATTTTTGAAGCCTTGGAGAAAATTTAGAAAAATTCATGCGGTTTTAGTTTTTCCAAAAGAAAAACTAAAAACACCTCTGGAAAAGCGCAATTTCTTTTGTTTCTTTTCTTTGGGCGAGCAAAGAAATAGAAAATTAAAATAAAGTAATTATATTGAAAGTTGCTAAGTATTTTTTCATCTTAATGTAGAATACATGCCATTTTTCAAGTAAAATAAAATACATGCGAATAATATCATACAACGTAAACGGAATTCGTGCAGCGATCAAAAAAGGATTCCTAGAATGGCTACAACAAGCAAATCCAGATGTAATTTGTCTGCAAGAAACAAAAGCACAAAAAGAACAGCTAGATTTAGCCGTTTTTGAAGAAGCAGGTTACAAATACAACTATTGGTACAGTGCACAAAAAAAAGGATACAGTGGCGTTGCTATTCTGTGTAAAGAAGAGCCAAAAAATATCGTGTACGGAACAGGAATTGAAACTATGGATTTTGAAGGCCGCAACTTGCGTGTCGATTTTGAAAATATTTCTGTGATGAGTATGTATTTGCCTTCTGGAACCAATGATGATCGTTTGAATTTTAAGTTCCAGTACATGGACGAAATCAAGGAATACTTAACAGAATTACGCAAGGAATTGCCATATTTGGTAGTTTGTGGCGATTACAATATCTGTCATGAAGAAATTGACATTCACAATCCAAAAATGAAAGGTGTTTCCGGGTTCTTGCCAGAAGAACGCGCATGGATTGGAAGTTTCATTGATAGCGGATTCATCGATTCATTCCGTCATCTCAACAAAGAACCACACCATTACAGTTGGTGGAGTTACCGTGCAAACGCCCGAAACAACAACAAAGGTTGGCGCATAGATTACAATATGGTCAGCGAACCATTAAAAGAAAACATTACCAGAGCGACAATTTTACCAGAAGCCAAACACTCGGATCATTGTCCTATTTTAGTTGAGGTAGAAGTATAGTTTTTTTCATTCCTGCGAAGGCAGGAATCTATCTTTTTGTCAAGATAAACTTTGGCAGGAATCTATTTCTACGTCATGCTGAACTTGATGCAGCATCTCACAAACAATTATTTAAAACAAAATGAAATACACAACACTACCAAAAACAGACATAAAAGTTAGCAAAATTTGTTTAGGAACCATGACGTGGGGAAACCAAAACACGGAAGCCGAAGGTCATGAACAAATGGATTATGCTTATGAGCAAGGTGTTAACTTTTTTGATACTGCCGAATTATATCCAGTGCCAGCAACCGCAGAAACGTACGCGGAAACAGAACGTATTATTGGAACTTGGTTCAAAAAAACAGGAAATCGAGACAACATTGTATTGGCATCTAAAATTGCAGGTCCAGGTGATTATACAGCGCACATTAGAACGAATGGTTTCAAGCCAGAAGCTATCAAAGATGCGGTAGAAAATAGTTTAAAACGTTTGCAAACCGATTATATAGATTTATACCAATTGCATTGGCCAGAACGTGAAGCAAATTTCTTCGGAGCACGTGATTATAAACACAATCCAAATGATCCTTGGGAAGATAATTTCAACGAAAGTCTACATGCGTTAGATGGAATGATCAAAGAAGGGAAAATTCGCCAAGTTGGAATCTCTAATGAAACGCCTTGGGGAACTATGCGCTATTTAGAAGAATCTAAAAAAGGATTGCCAAGAATGATTACGATTCAAAATGCATATTCATTATTGTGTAGAAGTTTTGAAACGAGTTTGGCAGAAGTTGCCATGCGTGAAGAAATTGGTTTACTTGCCTATTCTCCTCTTGGTTTTGGTGTCCTTTCGGGAAAATACTTAGGTGGAAAACTGCCTCCTGATGGACGATTAACCTTATTTCCACGATTTGCGCGTTACAGCGGAAAAGAAGCAACCGAAGCCACAGAAAGATATGCTGCGGTTGCTGAAAAGCACGGTTTGAGTTTGGCGCAAATGGCATTGGCGTTTATCAATCAGCAACCATTTGTAACCGGAAACATTATTGGAGCTAGTAAAATGCAACAACTCAAAGAAAATATTGCAAGCATCGATCTCGATTTATCGCAAGAAGTTTTGGATGAAATTAACGCGATTCACGGTAGTATTCCAAACCCGGCACCGTAAATGAGATCGCTTTGCTCTTAGACTCGCTTTGTTTTTGGAATTTAGACCGCTGTCGCTGTTAGAAGTAATCTGTTTATTCAATGAGCTGATTTTCACAAATTTTTTCACTTCGACTTCGCTCAGTGTAAACAAAACTTTTGCAAAGACGTTTCAAATGTATAACGATAGAAATAAAAAAAGGGAACTGATTTTAAAATCAGATTCCCTTTTCTTGGTTTTTTAGGTAATCTTACAATACATAAACTATACAATCGTATTAATTATTGTGTTGTAAGTGTTTAATTATAAGTTCTTTATTTAAAATAAATGCGAAACTAAATCTTCAATTCTTGAAATTAGAATAATCTTTATGTTGGTGTTTTTTAATGATATTTTATTGTGTTTTGAAGCAAAAAACGTTTTAAAACCTAACTTTTCAGCTTCTAAAATCCGTTGATCAATTCTGCTTACAGGGCGAATTTCTCCTGCGAGTCCAATTTCTGCCGCAAAGCAATTTGCTTTGGAAATTTCTTCATCTTCATTGCTCGATAAAATTGCAGCAACTACGGCTAAATCAATCGCGGTATCATCAATACTAATTCCACCAGTAATATTTAAAAAGACATCTTTTGCTGCTAATTTAAAACCAGCTCTTTTTTCTAAAACTGCCAATAACATATTCAAACGTTTGGCATTATATCCTGTAGAACTTCGTTGTGGTGTTCCGTAAACTGCGGTGCTGACCAGTGCTTGAATTTCTATCATTAATGGTCGTGCGCCTTCCAGAGTAGCTGCAATGGCAGTTCCGCTGAGTTCATCTTCATTTTTAGAAATCAAAATTTCTGACGGATTGTGTACTTCGCGTAAGCCATCAGACAGCATTTCATAAATTCCAAGTTCGGACGTAGAACCAAAACGGTTTTTTAGTGAACGAAGAATTCGATATACATGATTGCGATCGCCTTCAAACTGTAAAACCGTATCTACCATGTGTTCCAAAATTTTTGGACCCGCAATATTTCCATCTTTCGTAATATGACCAATTAATAAAACTGGCGTACCGCTTTCTTTGGCAAATTTGATGAGTTCGGTTGTGCATTCTCTAATTTGAGAAATGCTTCCCGCAGACGATTCAATATAATCAGAATGCAAGGTTTGAATCGAATCAATAATGACAATATCTGGTTCAATTTCTGCAATTTGCTTGAAAATATTTTGCGTTTTTGTTTCGGTCAATACAAAACAATTGGAGTTTTTTTGACTGATGCGTTCCGCGCGCATTTTAATTTGCTTCTGACTTTCTTCACCAGAAACATACAAAGTTTTATACGGTAATTTTAACGAAATTTGGAGTAATAAAGTACTTTTTCCAATACCAGGTTCGCCACCTAAAAGAATTAACGATCCAGGAACAATTCCGCCACCTAACACTCTGTCCAATTCTTGATCGGAAGTAGGCATGCGTTTTTCTGTTGCAGAACTTATTTCATGAATCAGCGTAGGTTTTGAAACTCTAGAAACGGTTTTTTCTTTGCTCTGCCAATTGGCTTTTACTTCTTTTTGAATTACTTCTTCCACAATGGTATTCCACTGTTTACAAGAAGTACATTGTCCTTGCCATTTAGCGAACTGCGTTCCACAGTTTTGACAGAAAAAAGTTGTTTTTACTTTTGCCATATTACCAACCGAAGTCTTGTTTTATTTTAGCTGCTTTGTCAAGCATTAAATCTTTAGTGATAAAATCGATTGCATTCATGCTAAATCCATTTTGGTACATGCGCAATGCTTTTTTTGCATCGCCATTTTTTTCGTGAAACTCTCCCATAAAGAAGTGAAATAATGCGGTGTCGGGATATTCCTTTTTAGCAAGTTTTGCTAATAACTTTAAATCTTCTGTAGTAGTTTTTTGTTTGCGAACAGCAGAATAAATTGCCATAAAGTCATTGACAGAAACGCGTTTTTCAAAACCAAAAAGATTTTTGATGGTTTCGTATTTATCTGCCAAATATAAATAAGGTGAAGTACTTAAGGTTGAAATTTTCTCTTTGTATTCTTTGACGCTGATTGGGCGATACATTGAGAATATTTGACTCATTGCTCTTGGAATTGCTTGCACTGCTAATGAATTGTGATTTGCTTCTGTGAAATCGTCGTAATAGTAGAAAATGTTTTCGTTTTTTATAGCGCTTAGCGAAGTGTTTAAAGCTCTGATTCTTTGTGCAGCTTTTTTAGTATCTTCTTCAGCAGTCGCCAAATAATAGAATTTTTTTGTTTCAAACTCTGTCAAACGTGTTGCAATACGTTCTTCCATTTTTGGCGCAAAATAGGGGCTTAAGTTAATGTATGCATCAAATAATGGTACTTGCTTGAATAGGTAATAATTTGCAAAATTTGCTGTTAAATCGTGTCCGACAATCATTTTAAAGTTTGCGGTATTGTAGTTTTTCTCTACAAACGGAATCAGTTCCATTCCAATAAACTCAAAAAATTGTGTTCCTTTATCTTTTGGCAATCCGTTGTCATCGTCGTACATACAATCTTTTTCGCGATCTTCGACTTCGTATTGGTTAATTCCAACGACAATACATTCGGGCATTTCGTCCCAATAACTATAATAACGTGTGTTTGCTACCACACTTTCAAACAGGTAATTCGCGTCTAATACGACAATAATTGGATATACTTTTTCGTCTGAATATCCTTCCGGAATGTACAATTGAATGTCACGTGTTTCATTTAGTTTTTTTGAGGCTAATTTTTCAATTTTGGTTTGTGCATTTGTGATGGTGAAACACATAAATGCAGCAAGTAACATGACATACTTTTTCATGATGAAGATAGGTTAGTTTAGAGGAGCAAGTTAAAGATTATTTTTTGCTATTAAAAATAGGTAAATAAAGAAAGGATAATCCACCTAGAATTATGATCATTAAGGTTTGCGATGACCACATAATCCAGCCAAATGCTTCACTTGGAACTTTAGCTAAACCAAATAGTGAAAATGCTCCAGCAACGGCAATTGGATATAAGCCAATTCCGCCATTGGTAGCGGCAACACTAAAGCTTCCAGCGATAAACCCAATTAAGATGGCGCCCGCAGGAACTTTACCGTATAAATCTTCTACAGAAAGAATCGTTACATAGAACATTAAAAGATACATTGCCCATATAAAAAGTGTGTGAAAGATAAAACCCCATTTGTTTTTCATCTTTAAAATGCTTGTGGCGCCTTCATAAATTCCTAAAATGAAATTTTTGATTTTTAACGGAATACCCTTTTTTGCTTTTTTGATGAAAATAATCAATCCAATTCCACCAATAAGCATAAGGGCTAATAAGAGGATGATTTTTGTTGGATTGAAATTTTTTACGAGCAAATTCCAGATGAAATCAAATTGAATGAAAAGTGTAGCTGCTATTACAAATACCATCACAATAAGATCAGCAACACGTTCGGCAACAATGGTTCCAAATCCTTTTTCAAAAGGAACACCTTCATAGTTTGTCAACGTTAGTGCGCGCAATGCTTCGCCAGATCGTGGAATTCCTAAATTGGCTAAATACGCTATAAAGACCGCCATAATACTATTAGGGTACTTTGGTTTAAAGCCCATAGGTTCTAGCATGTATTGCCAGCGATAGGCTCTGGATAAATGACTTAATATCCCTAAGAAAACACCAAGTGCAATCCAATAGTAATTAGCTTTCTTAAAATGATTAATGAGTTCGTCTAAAGGTGTTTTAGATAAAGAGTACCAAACTAAAAATACTCCCAAAAAAAGTGGGAGTATGATTTTAAGTGTTTTTGATACGGATATTTTCAATTATGTGAGTGTATTATCTGCTTCGTTAGGGAAAACTAATGCGGGTTTAAATTTTTTTGCTTCCTCAATGTTCATTATCCCGTATGTAATTAGGATGAGTACATCTCCTTTAGCAACTTTACGTGCTGCTGCTCCGTTTAGGGTAATTTCTCCGCTTCCTCTTGGTCCTGGAATTGCATACGTTTCAAGGCGTTCGCCATTATTGTTGTTTACAATTTGAACCTTTTCTCCTTGAATAATGTTTGCAGCATCCATAAGGTCTTCATCAATAGTGATGCTTCCAATATAGTTTAAGTCAGCTCCTGTGACTTTTACTCTATGAATTTTAGATTTTACTACGTGTATTTGCATGTGGCAAAGTTAATGATTTTAAAGTTTTTAATTCAATGCTATGTTGTCAATTAGTCGAATGTTTTCGATAAAAGCAGCAATGAACACACGATATGTCTCGTTTTTGGATTTTCGTTTGACTGTTTTCAAGTTTTTGATGTTTGCAATTTCAACATATTCTAGGGTAAGTAGTGGATGTTTACTGAACTGTTTCTGAACCCATTCTTTAACGTGTAATGCACTTTTTGTGCCAAATTTTTTCTTTGCCTCTAAAAGTGTTTTATAAATAAATGCACTTTCTTTTTTTGCATGATCGGACAAGCGTTGATTTCGAGAACTCATAGCTAAACCAGAAGTTTCTCGAAATATTTCACAACCAATCACATTTACGGGTAATTTGTACTTAGAAGCTAGTTTTTTTATAATCATTAATTGCTGAAAATCCTTTTCGCCAAAATACGCATTATCGGGCGTAACAATTTCAAAAAGACGTTTTACGATGGTTCCAACACCGTCAAAATGACCTGTTCTAAATTTCCCTTCCATCTCAAATTCGAGTCCATCAAAACTAAATTTTTCGGCATTTATGTCAGAATTATAGATATCTTCGACACTTGGAGCGTATACAAACACATTTTTTCCTAAAGTTTTTAGGAGTGCAACATCTGTATCTAAAGTTCGAGGATATTTCTCTAAATCTGAAGTGTTGTCAAACTGAGTTGGATTTACAAAAACACTAACGAATACAATATCATTGTCAGTCATAGCGTTCCTTACAAGTGATAAGTGTCCTTTGTGTAATGCGCCCATAGTAGGTACAAAACCGATAGTTTTACGTTCGCTTTTTTGAGCTTCTACAAAAGCTTTCAGTGTATTTTGAGTATAGAATATAGTCATTTTAGAAAAAATTAACAGCTTGCAAACATAATATATTACTGTTAATCTGCATAATTTTTGTAATTTTGCATGTTTTACGCTGAATTATAAAGCAAAAGTATTTTTATGAATAATAAAAGAGTCTTATACGTTTCATCTGAGGTTGTTCCCTATTTACCAGAAACTGAAATTTCATCAATGTCGTTTGAAGCACCAAAAATGGTAAACAGTAAAGGTGGGCAAATTAGGATATTTATGCCACGTTTTGGAAATATCAATGAACGAAGACATCAATTACATGAAGTAATTCGTTTGTCAGGAATGAACTTAGTTATTAATGATATGGATATGCCATTGATTATTAAAGTTGCCTCCATTCCAAAAGAAAGAATACAAGTATACTTTATTGACAACGAAGAATACTTTAAGCGCAAAGCTACATTTACAGATGAAGAAGGGAATTTATTTCCTGATAATGACGAACGTGCAATTTTCTTTGCAAAAGGCGTTATAGAAACTGTTAAGAAGCTTAATTGGGCACCAGATATCATCCATGTTCATGGTTGGATGGCATCATTATTACCTTTATACTTGAGAAAGTATTACAAAGACGAACCATTGTTTACAGATAGTAAAATAGTTACATCTGTATATAAACAAGAATTTGAAGGAACTTTAGATAAAGAAATGCTAAACAAAATCAAATTTGATAATATTGGAGATGGCAATGTGGAAATATTAGCTGAACCAAACTACTCTAACCTTCTAAAAGTTGCTGTGGATCATTCGGATGCCGTAGTAATTGCATCTGAGGAAATTCCTACTGATGTTCGAGAATATCTCACCGGTCTTGAAAAACCCGTTCTTGAATATAAAAACAGTGAAGAATTTGCTGATGCATACACAGATTTTTACAATACAAAAGTTTTAAATTTAGGTTAACAGATTACTTATGAACAGATTTAAGAAGACACTCGCAGGTGCCTCAGCAATACTTTTAATGGTATTAGGCTTTGTTGCTTGTGATGACGATTTTAGTACAGTTGGTGGTGAAATTATTGAAAATAATAATTTTTCAACTGACTTATTTTCAGAAACAATGATTCAGGCTTACAATAAACGATTGAATCCAGTACAAACAAATGGATTGCCAGTGTATCAATTAGGAACGAATGCTGATCCAGTATTCGGAACAACATTTTCAAGCCTTACAGTACAAGCAAGTTTAGTAACAGGAACGGAAGATCCTGAATTCGGAGACTTAAGTCAAGCGGAAGAAGATGCTGACTTAACAGATTTCGAAGAAGATGAAACGGTGACTGAAGTATGGTTAAATATTCCATTTTTTAGTACGCGAAGCCTTAACGATGATAATGAAATTGAAGTAGCAGTAGATTCATTATATGGAGATACAGATGCTCCTTTTACACTACGTATACAAGAACTTACGTATTACTTAAGGAATATTGATGCTGACGGAAACCCGCAAGCATATTTCTCAGATGAAGATTATTCAACTTCAGTTGGAATAACATTATTTGAAGATACTGCTTACGTAATTAACCAAGAAGAAATTGAGGTTATAGAAGTTGATGCAAATGGTGAAACAGTATTTGATGACGAAGGTATAGCAGTAATAGAAGAAACGTTGTCACCAAGAATTCGCGTGCCTTTAGATGCAGCTTTCTTTCAACAACGAATTATTGATAACGAAGGAAGTATTAAACTTTCAAACAATAATGTATTTAGAGCAGAAGATTTATTCAGAGGTTTGCATATAACTGCAGAAAATGCACAAGCATTAATGTTGTTAGATTTTCAAAATGCAAACATCGAAATTGATTACGTATATCAAAAAACAGAAACACAAGGAAATACAGATCCTGCAGACGATGAAGCAGTCCCTACAAAAGCATCATTTGCTTTAAGCTTATCTTCTTCAAACATTGTAAATACATTTTCAACGCCCACTTTTGGGCAAGATGTTACTGCAAACGAAGACAACTTATTTGTAAAAGGAGGCGAAGGTTCAATGTCTATAATTGAACTTTTTGGACCAGATACTGATGCAAATGGCGTTGCAGATCAATTAGAAGAAATTAGAGAAAACGGTTGGATTATCAACGATGCAAATTTAGTATTTTACGTAAATAATACTTTACAAGTAGAAACTGCTCAAGATCCACAACGTATTTACTTATATAATTTAGATGATGCAATTCCATTGCAAGATTATCTTGTTGATCAAACAGTAAATGCTTCATCACCTTCTTTGTCGAAAGCTGTTCATGGAGGAATCTTAGAACGCGATGATGCAGGAAATGCAACTCAATACAAGATTCGAATAACAGAACATATTAATAATGTGATCCGAAGAGATTCAACCAACGTTAAACTTGGATTAGTTTCTTCTTCTGATATCCGCATTATTTCAAGTGGACAAGTGGAAACAACTGGTTCAGAATTTGATTTTGTTCCAACGGTTTCAATCATGAATCCATTTGGTACTGTATTGCATGGAAGTACACCAGCTTCTCCAGAAGACAAACGACTGAAGCTTGAAATATTCTATTCAATCCCAGAAAGCAATTAATATCATTAATTAAGAAAAAAATTATGTGCGGAATCGTAGGTTATATAGGTCACAGAGAAGCATATCCTGTCGTATTAAAAGGTTTAAAAAGACTTGAGTATAGAGGGTATGACAGCGCAGGAGTTGCTATATACGATGGTAAAAACATCAAACTATCCAAAACCAAAGGAAAAGTTGTCGATTTAGAAAATCGAATTAAAGATGAAATCTCAGTTGACGGAACTTTGGCAATTGGGCATACACGTTGGGCTACACATGGAGAGCCAAATGATGTAAACTCTCATCCACATTATTCTAATTCTGGTGAATTAGTAATTATTCATAACGGAATTATTGAAAACTATGAGCCGTTAAAGCAAGAATTAATTAACAGAGGATACGTATTTCATTCAGATACAGATACTGAAGTGTTGGTAAACTTGATTGAAGACGTAAAGAAAAACGAAGATGTAAAACTTGGAAAAGCAGTTCAGATTGCCTTAAACCAAGTTGTTGGAGCCTATGCAATAGCTGTTTTTGACCAAAAGAAACCAGACGAAATTGTAGTGGCACGTTTAGGAAGTCCGTTAGTAATTGGAGTTGGAGAAGATGAATTTTTCATTGCTTCTGATGCGTCTCCTTTTATTGAATATACAAACAATGCTATTTATCTTGAAGATGAAGAAATGGCAATTGTACGCAGAGGTAAAAAAGTAAAAGTTCGTAAAATTAAAGATGATTCTTTAGTGGATCCGTACGTTCAAGAATTACAATTAAACTTAGAGCAGATTGAAAAAGGTGGTTACGATCACTTTATGCTAAAAGAAATATATGAGCAGCCAAGAGCAATTTTGGACACGTTTAGAGGAAGAATGTTAGCTAACGAAGGCATCATTAGAATGGCTGGAGTTGATGATAATATTGAAAAATTTGTAAACGCAAACAGAATTTTAATTGTAGCCTGTGGAACATCATGGCATGCAGGGTTGGTAGCTGAATATGTGTTTGAAAACTTAACAAGAATTCCTGTTGAGGTTGAATACGCTTCTGAGTTTAGATATAGAAACCCAATAATTACTGAAAATGATGTAGTTATAGCAATTTCACAATCAGGTGAAACGGCAGATACTATGGCAGCTATAAAATTGGCTAAAAGTAAAGGAGCATTTGTATTTGGAGTTTGTAATGTGGTAGGTTCGTCAATTTCTAGAGAAACTGATGCTGGTGCATATACGCACGCTGGTCCAGAAATTGGAGTGGCTTCAACAAAAGCATTTACAACGCAAATTACGGTATTAACGTTGATTGCTTTAAAATTAGCGCAGAAAAAAGGAACGATTTCTAAATCAGAATTTCATCAGTATTTATCTGAAATGGACGCAATTCCAGCTAAAGTTGAAAAAACTTTAGAATCTGCGAATCATGTAAAAACAATTGCAGATATCTATAAAGATGCGACAAACTTCTTATACTTAGGAAGAGGTTACAACTTCCCAGTAGCATTAGAAGGTGCATTAAAATTAAAAGAGATTTCATACATTCATGCAGAAGGATATCCGGCAGCCGAAATGAAGCACGGACCTATTGCATTAATTGATGAGCAAATGCCTGTTGTTGTCATTGCAACTCGTAAAGGACACTACGAAAAAGTAGTAAGTAACATTCAAGAAATAAAATCTAGAAAAGGAAAAATCATTGCTGTGGTAATGCAAGGTGATAAAAGCATCAAGAAAATTGCGGATTATGTCATTGAAATTCCTGAAACATTAGAGCTGTTAACTCCCTTATTAACAACCATTCCACTACAATTATTGTCGTATTATATAGCGGTAATGCGTGATTGCAATGTAGATCAGCCAAGAAACCTGGCAAAATCGGTAACAGTAGAATAATATATAAAATAGTAACGCTTTTTTTAGAGATATCTCAAAAAAGTGTATATTGTTCTCATAATAACTAAACCAAAAGACTTATGAGAGCATATCTATCAATCTTAGCTATGTTGGTTTGTGCCGGACTATTTGCACAAACCAATGTTAGCGGAAAAGTTGTTGATGGCAGTAACAATCCCATTCCAGGCGTGAATATTATCGTAGTTGGATCTTCTACAGGAACGATTACTGACTTTGATGGTAATTTCAAACTAAAAGTAAATCAACAACCACCCTTTAAAATTCAAGCAAGTAGCATTGGATTTGATTCTGCAACAGTTGACATCACTAAAGACAACGAAGATGTTACAATTACCTTAAAAGAAGGAACAGAGCTAGACGAAATTGTATTATCGGCTTCTAGAACACCTGAAAGAATTCGGGAATCCCCTGTAACGATAGAGCGAATGGACGCTAGAGCGATCAAAAACTCATCTGCGCCCACGTACTATGATGCATTAGAAAACTTAAAAGGAGTTGATGTAAACACAAACAGTTTAACATTCAAATCTATCAACACAAGAGGTTTTGCAACCTTTGCAAACACTCGATTCATGCAATTGGTAGATGGAATGGATAATTCATCACCAGCATTAAACTTTGCTCTAGGAAACTTATTAGGAATGTCTGAACTAGATGTATCAACGGTAGAATTACTTCCAGGAGCATCTTCAGCATTATACGGAGCAAACGCATTCAACGGAATCATGTTTATGCGAAGCAAAGATCCTTTCAAAAAGCAAGGAATTAGTTTCTATGCAAAAACAGGAATGACTTCTTCTGAAAACGCAGGAGATAATAACTTTATTGATGTCGGAATAAGAGCAGCACATGCTTTCAACGATAAATTAGCAATAAAAGCATCTTTCTCTTTCTTAAGTGGTACAGAATGGTTTGCAACAGACTATACAAACTATGACGCTTCTACAGGAGATGCATTAACTGGAGATAGAGTTAGTGATCCAAACTACAATGGATTAAACATTTACGGAGATGAGGTTTCAACAACATTAAATTTTGATGCATTATCAGGTGCTCCAGCAGGAACATTTGGTTCTTCTGCAATCTCAAGAACAGGATACGAAGAACGTGACTTAATGGACTATGATGCGGAAAGTGTAAAAGCTGATCTAGCATTGCATTACAAGCCGTTTGCAAATGATTTCACAATAATATGGAACTCTAAAATTGGTAGAGGAAACACTATCTATCAAGGTGCTAACAGATATTCTATTAAGAATTTCTTTATGCAGCAACACAAATTAGAAATTCGTAACAAGAACTTCTTTATCAGAGGATACGTAACTGCTGAAAAAGCAGGGGATTCGTATGATACGCGTTTTGCAGCAATCAACGTAAACAGAAGATGGAAATCAGATCAGCAATGGTTTACTGAATATGCTACAGGATACTTAGGAGCAATCACAGGAGCAATTCCAGGAGTAACGCCGGGAGATCCAACGGTAGCACATGCATTTGCTAGAGGTTTAGCAGATACAGGTCGTTTAGTACCTGGAACACCAGCTTTCAGATCTGCATTAAACACCGTAACTGCTGATGGAGATTTGCTTACAGGAGCAAAATTCATCGACAATACAAAACTATATCACTCTGATGTAAACTATAACTTCTCTCACTTAATTGATTTTGCAGACGTTCAAGTTGGTGGATCTTACCGTCAATATGTATTAAATTCGGAAGGAACCATCTTTACAGATTATGACGGACCAATTAAATACGATGAATATGGAGCGTATGTACAAGTGCAGAAAAAGTTCATGGAAGACAAAATGAAATTCACAGGATCTGTTCGTTATGACAAAGCACAAAACTTTGATGGAAACGTTTCTCCAAGATTATCATTAGTATTCTCTCCAGATGAAGATAAAAGACACAATTTCAGAGCTTCTTTCCAAACAGGATTCCGTAACCCAACAACACAAGATCAATACATTGGTTTAGATGTTGGAAATGCAATCTTAGTAGGATCGGCACCTGATAACTTAGATCGTTACACAACGCGACCAATCACAAACAACTTCCCAGCAGGATTAGAAGCATTTGGTTTGGATAGAGTAGTAACACTTTCAGGAAATGACGCATACAACAACTCATATACATTATCTTCATTCCAAGCATTTGGAGCAAGTGCAGCAGCAGGAGCACCAAATCCAGGATTGTTACAACAAGCTAGTGTTGAGTTTGTAAAGCCAGAACAAGTATCTGCTTTTGAAGTTGGATATCGTGGAATTGTATTTGACAACATTTCAGTAGATGTAAGTGCATACTATAATGCATACAAAGACTTCATTGCGAACAGAACGGTTATTGTACCAAACTACGGTAATGTAGATTTTTCAGATATCACGGATTTAACACCAGTAGGTGGAGCGCCAACACCAAACGCGCTAATTGCAGCAGCAAATGGTGATTTTACGCCTTTCCAACTATACTCTAACTCTAATGCAGATATCAATTCTTATGGAGTTGCAATTGGTGTAAATACCAAAGTATTTGGAGATTTCGATTTCGGTATAAACTATACGTATGCGAAACTTGACTTCGATCAAGCTAGTGATCCAGATTTTGAAACAAACTTCAATACGCCAGAGCATAAAGTAAAAGCGTCTTTTGGAAACAGAAATCTTTTTAACAACTTTGGTTTCAATGTAAACTGGAGATGGAACGATTCATTCCTTTGGGAATCAACATTTGCAGACGGAATGGTTACTGCACGTTCATTAGTTGATTTACAAATAAACTACAGATATAAAAAATCAACGTTCAAACTAGGAGCGGCAAACATATTAGGTCATGAGTATGTAAGTGCGCCAGGAGTAGGAACAATTGGTTCTCAATATTATATCTCTTGGGTTATCGGTCAATAAAAACAAAAACATATTAAACCAAAAAAAGCGTGCAAATTTGCACGCTTTTTTTATGTTCAAAGATTTCATCGTACAGGCGAATAGCTATTGATGCTGAGGTTTTCATATAATTCTTAAAAATCATAACAAAAGACTACTTATTTTAATTAATAAAATATATCTTTGCACCGCGAAAAATGGTGAAGTTTTAGCATAAAAAAAGAAAACCGTTTTTCAGTATTTAATAACCTAAACATTAAACACTTAAGTAATGTCAAAAGTTACAGGTAAAGTTGCACAAATTATAGGTCCTGTTGTTGATGTAGAATTCAGCGCTGGGAACGAACTTCCAAGAATTTACGATTCATTAGAAATAGCGAAAGCTGATGGTACAAAATTAGTACTAGAAGTACAATCACACATTGGTGAGAATACAGTTCGTACAATTTCTATGGATTCAACAGATGGTCTAAGTAGAGGAACAGACGTTGCTACTACTGGGAATCCAATAAAAATGCCTATTGGCGACGATGTATACGGTCGATTATTTAACGTTATTGGAGATGCTATTGACGGATTAGGAGAATTGCCAAAAACTGGCGATGACGGTTTATCAATCCACAGACAAGCACCAAAATTTGAAGACTTATCAACTTCTACAGAAGTTTTATTTACAGGAATTAAAGTAATTGATTTAATTGAGCCGTACGCAAAAGGAGGTAAAATTGGATTATTTGGTGGAGCCGGAGTAGGTAAAACAGTATTAATTCAGGAGTTAATTAATAATATCGCAAAAGGACACGGTGGACTTTCAGTATTCGCAGGAGTAGGAGAAAGAACGCGTGAAGGAAATGACCTTTTACGTGAGATGTTAGAATCAGGAATTATCAAGTATGGTGATGATTTTATGCACTCAATGGAAGAAGGTGGATGGGATTTATCTAAAGTAGATAAAAACGTCATGAAAGAGTCTAAAGCGACGTTCGTTTTCGGACAAATGAATGAGCCTCCTGGTGCTCGTGCTCGTGTAGCATTATCAGGATTAACAATTGCAGAATATTTCCGTGATGGAGCAGGAGACGGACAAGGAAAAGATGTACTTTTCTTCGTAGATAACATCTTCCGTTTTACACAAGCAGGTTCTGAAGTATCAGCACTTCTTGGACGTATGCCATCAGCGGTAGGATACCAACCTACATTAGCAACCGAAATGGGAGCAATGCAGGAACGTATTACATCAACAAAGAAAGGATCAATTACATCTGTACAAGCGGTATACGTACCTGCGGATGATTTAACGGATCCAGCACCAGCAACAACGTTTGCGCATTTAGATGCAACAACAGTATTATCTCGTAAAATTGCAGAACTTGGTATCTATCCAGCGGTAGACCCATTAGATTCTACTTCTAGAATTCTAACAGCAGATATTTTAGGTGATGAGCATTACGATTGTGCACAACGTGTAAAAGAGTTATTACAACGTTACAAAGAATTACAAGATATTATTGCCATCTTAGGAATGGAAGAATTATCTGAAGAAGATAAAATGGCAGTTGGTAGAGCAAGACGTGTACAACGTTTCTTATCACAGCCTTTCCACGTAGCAGAGCAATTTACAGGTCTTAAAGGTGTATTAGTAGACATTAAGGAAACAATCAAAGGATTCAACATGATTATGGATGGAGAATTAGATCACTTACCAGAAGCTGCTTTTAACTTAAAAGGAACAATTGAAGAAGCTATCGAATCTGGAGAGAAAATGTTAGCTGAGGCTTAATCAAGTTTAGAGTTCAGAGTTTAGAGTTCAAAATTGAAACTCATAACTCACAACTCATAATTCATAACTAAAAGAGAGATATGTATTTAGAAATTGTATCACCAGAAGCGACATTGTTTAGTTCAGAAGTAGATTCTGTAACTGTACCAGGAATCAATGGTGAGTTTCAACTGTTAAACAATCACGCACCTATCGTATCTTTATTAAAAGAAGGTTTGGTAAAAATTCATACACATACGCAATCACACTTAGTATTTGATGAATTGCATGCGGAGATAGTTCCTCACAATGATGACGATAAAGTATTAACGTTACAAATCAATTCTGGAACTATTGAAATGAAAGATAACAAAGTAATAGTGCTTGCAGATTAACTATAAATCGCAAAAACTAAATATATAAAAGCATCAAACCTTAATCAGTTTGATGCTTTTTTTTATGCCCTAACAGGAGAATTCTCTCGTAATACCAGTTTTGCTTTAAAATTACTCAATAAAAAGGCAGTTATTTTTTAAGATAAGAAAGAATATACAAGAATAGCAGTAGCTACGATTAAATTTTATCTTGAAGAATAAAGGAAAAATCCCAAGTTTTTGTGAGTAATTTTAAGGTGAAAATGGTATAATACTAAATTGGACTGGTATTTGATGTTTAGTTAAAAAATAACAAATTATTTGGAACAAACGATGTTCAATTCGTAAATTCACACAAAACTTAAAAGTTATGAAACTATCTATTAAACAACTAATTGCGACTTGCGCTGTCGTATTGGTTAGTTCAGCAGGATTTTCCCAATCTGGAAGGCAAGCAGCACAAGCATCAATGCTTCACAGTGACTTGACATTAGAATCACAAATGCAAAAAAACTTTTCGGCTATCTTAAGAGCTAATGTTGAAGGAACACCTTATTACGATGAGGAATTTAACTCAGCAAATATAGCTCCGCTAAATAAAGTATTTTTTGTTCGTTACAATGCGGCGTTAGATGATATGGAAGTGATTCAAAGTAATGATACTTTAATCATGAACAAGAACAATAAAAACTACATCATCAAGCAAAATAAAGGAAATCTTACCTATAAAATTCTAGAATACGCTGATAGTAAAAAAGATAAATTTGGGTATTATGTACAGCTTACCGAAGGAACAAACGTGGCGTTATATAGAAAAGATAGAAAAAAATTCGTGGAAGTAAAAAAAGCTGCATATGGTGGAAATTTAAACGCGAGTTCTGCAAAATTCAAAAAGCAAAAAAGTGAATTCTACATAGAATTGAAAGGAAGTGGAGACGCTATCAAAATTCCAAAAAAGAAAAAAGCAGTCATCAAATTATTTGCGGGAAAAGAAGATTTGGTTGAAAAATTCATCAAGGAAAACAAAATAAAAGTTACAAAAGAAAAAGACCTAATCAATCTGATTAATTACGTTAACTCGCTCTAAAGGATTGATTTAGTTAAAAAAAGATCGTGTAAAACGATAAAACGGTAAGGTTTTTGTGGGATAATAATACATTATAATTAAACCATTAACTATTAAAACCATCTACTATGAGATCATTACTAAAAACAAGCTGCGTATGTGCATTTGTGATGTTATTTACAACTACTGCTTTTTCACAAGAAACAGCAAATGTAACAGCCAATCATGCTCCTTCACAAGTATCATTTCTAATTCCAAATTACAATCCTGTTGGTCCGTTAGGATATGCTAACGGAGGTAAAAACATTCTTGAAATTGCTGATGGCTCACAATTTCACGAGCAAGAATTCAAAGATGCGAAAGTTTCAGGGTCAGAAGTTTTGCTTAAAGCTCGCTACAATGCGTATTTAGACGAAATGGAAGTAAAATACAATGATGAAATTGTATGTGTCAATAAAAATCTTCAAAAGCGTAGAGTTTTATTTACTGCTGATAATCTTGAATACAAAATTTTAGATACCGATAACAGTGATAAAAAGGAAAAACATAGTTATTTCACAGTCTTATTGGAAAACAGTAATGTTTCGCTCTATAAAAAAGATGCTAAAGAGTTAGTAATAGCACTAGAAAAAGTGCCTTATATGACACCAGCACCAAAGATAATCACAGAATTTCAAGATGCAAAAAGTGAATTTTATGTGGAAGTAAAAGAAAATGGTAACGCTATCAAAGTTCCAAAAACAAGAAGAGGAGTCGCTAATCTATTTCCAGGAAAAGAAAAATTAATAAAAAAATTCATTAAGCAAAACAAAATAAACGTCACAGAAGAAGACGGTTTAAAAAAATTAATCAACTATGTTAATTCACTTTAAACGAACATAACTTTTTAAAATATTGAAAAGCATCAAACCTAGTTTGGTGCTTTTTTTATACCGTAATATCAACAAAATCAACTTTTTATTTTTTCAAAAACAATTAAAATAATTTCGTTCGCTCGCATTTTTTCGTAACTTGATGAAACATTAAAACCAAAAAAAGTGATATTATGAAAACAAAACACATCAAAACCACCGCAAGAAAACTACAATACCTATTGGTATTTTGTTTGTTAATCAGTCTAGAAGGATTCGCCCAATGTGCCGGCGGAAGTTACGGAACTAAGCCGCCTCCAGGTGCTGTAAGAGCTTCTGTGATGGCTTCAATGAATTTCGATAACTCGCTAAATTCAGTGATTGTAAGAAACCAATCAGTTGTGTATGGACCAAATACCATGGGAACTCCGTACATGCAACAATCATTTGCAACAGCGAAAATTGTACAGGTTGACAAAGTATATCTTGTGCGTTACAATGCCTTAACTGACGAAATGGAAGTAAAAGGTGGAGAATCTGACGAAATGTTGATAATTTCTAAAAAGAAGAATTACGAAATCAATCAGCATTCAAACAACGTTACCTACAGAGTTTTAGAAAAAGTTGACAGTGAAAAAGAAAATGATTTAGGATATTACATAAATCTTGAAGATGATGATAACATTTCATTATACAAAAAAGAGTGTAAAAAACTAGTAAGTAAAGATAAGTCTACGTACGGAAACTCTGCGTCTTCAATAACTATGGAATTCAAAGATATGAAATGTGAATTCTACATGGAAATGGAACACGATGGACTGGCAATTAAAATTCCAAGAAAGAAAAAAGAATTTTTAGCGCTGTTTCCAGACAAAGCAGAATTAATTAGTGCTTTCATCAAGGACAATCGAATCAAATTACACAAAGAAAAAAGCTTGAAAAAGTTAATTCAATACATGAATACGATTTAAAAAATAACAAACATAAAACCGTAAAGCCCTTTCATTTTGGAAGGGTTTTTACATTATAAAAATAATAAGATGCGAATAAAAAAAGTCACGAAAATAGTTGGAATACTTTGGATTATCGCTGGAGTTATATTCTTTATTTGGATGTATAATTCATTTCGTGCACAAGGTTTTGACGATTCAATAGTAGAAAGTAATAATGTGCTAACAGTCAATATTTCTGATGATTACATTGTCTTTGATCCAAAAAAACCATCTAAAGGGACTATTTTTTTCTTTCCAGGCGCATTGGTTGATCCGTTGGCGTATGCGCCGCTTTGTGAAGGATTAGCAACACACAATTACAAAACAATCATTGTAAAAATGCCTTTTCGGATGGCAACCAGCGGATATACTAAAATCAAAGAAGATAAGCTGCTAGAAAATGATGTAAATCATACACTCATCGGACACTCGCAAGGAGGAAAAATGGCGGCTCAATTTGTGCATGAAAATCCGCAAACAATTGATCACTTAATTTTACTCGGAACAACACATCCAAGAGATTTTGATCTGTCTGATAGAAAATTAAATATCTTGAAAATTTATGGTGAATCTGACGGAATTGCTTCAAAAGATAAAATCATTGCTAACAAATCAAAACTTCCCAATCATACAACATATCATGAAATTAAAGGTGGAAATCATTCTCAATTTGGTTACTACGGACATCAATTAGGCGATAACAAAGCAGGAATTTCAAGAGAAGCACAACAGCGAGAAACGATCACTAAAATTCTAGAATTTCTAAAACTTCACAATCAAAATTAAATCTTCAATAAACTAATGCATAATTTTCAAACAATAATATCTATACAAGCATGAAAAAATGGTTGAAACGTATTGGATGGATATTTGTAATTATCATCTTAGGAATCATAGCGTGTAACGGATATGTAGAACTAAATGCAAAAGGGAAAACATTCAACAAAACCGCTGAAATTCCGTCAAACAAAGTTGGATTACTGCTTGGAACTGGAAAATATCTTCAAAATGGTAGGGTCAATCTATTTTACAGATACAGAATCAACGCAGCAGTACAACTTTACAAAGCAGGAAAAATACAATATATACTTGTCAGTGGCGACAATGGAAGCAAAAGTTATGACGAACCTACAACGTTTAAAGAAGATTTAATGGCAGCTGGAATTCCTGAAAATAAAATCATTTTAGACTATGCAGGTTTTCGCACATTGGATTCCGTAGTACGCAGCAAAGAAATATTTCAACAAGAAAATATTACCATCATTTCACAGCAATTTCACAACGAACGCGCCATTGCTATTGCAAATGCTAAAGGAATGAATGCAGTTGGTTTCAATGCAAAAAATGTTGGTGGACGAAACGGATTCAAAGTAAAAGTGCGAGAAATGCTTGCGCGCGTGGCAATGTGTATAGATCTTGTCGTTGGAAAACAACCTAAATTCTTAGGTGAAAAAATTGCCATAAAATAGTCGCATATCTCAATAATTTCTTTCACACTTTCCGTAGAATAATCAGTATTTTTGTAATGCAAAAGTCGCAACCATTCAAAATGGATTGATTTATGAAAATACCCAAAAAAATTCAAGCAAAAATTCAAGATCGCATACAAAACAATGTATTGCGAACGCTTCCCATAGCAACAAAAAGGGTTGATTTTTCTTCGAATGATTATTTGGGCTTCGCAAAATCTACTACAATATTTAACAAAACACATCAATTACTTACGGATAGAAATTTAGAACTAAACGGTGCAACAGGTTCACGATTATTATCGGGAAATCACGAATTATATCAAGAAGTAGAAGCTGAAATCTGTGCGTTTCACAATAGCGAAGCAGCGTTACTATTCAATTCTGGATATGACGCAAACATCGGGTTTTTCTCTTCGGTTCCGCAACGTGGCGATGTACTATTTTATGACGAATATATTCATGCTTCCATTCGTGATGGAATTGGAATGAGCAATGCAAAAGCGTACAAATTCAATCATAATAATTTAGACGATTTAGCAAAAAAAGTGAACAAAATAAAGCAGTCGGGAAGCAATTCACAAGAAATATATGTTGTGACCGAATCTGTATTTTCCATGGATGGAGATTCGCCTAATTTGCCAGCATTGATACAATTTTGCAACGATGCGAATGTCTATTTAATTGTAGATGAAGCGCACGCAATTGGTGTTTTTGGTGACAAAGGAGCAGGTTTATTACAAGAATTAAACCTAGAAAATGAAGTATTTGCCAGAATCTACACGTTTGGAAAAGCATTGGGTTGTCATGGTGCTGTAATTCTAGGAAGCGAAGACTTAAGAACGTACCTCATTAACTTTGCGCGCAGTTTTATTTATACCACAGGATTATCACCGCATGCAATTGCCACCATCAAAATGGCATACGGAGAACTCTTAGAAACAGATGCAATACAAAGTTTAAAAGAAAATATTGCGTACTTCAATCAAAAAGCTAAAAAAACACCATTCATAAAAAGTGAATCAGCAATTCATTGCTCTATCATTTCAGGAAATACGGAAGTAAAAAAAGCAGCGAAACTGCTTCAAGAAAAAGGATTTGATGTAAAACCAATTCTATCACCAACGGTTCCAGAAGGAAAAGAACGGTTGCGAATTTGTTTACACGCGTACAATTCACAAGAAGAAATCAACGAAATACTAAAAATAGTGACGATGTTCGTCGTTTAAAACAGATCAAAATGAAAAACGAATTTTTTACAATTGCAGCTTTTGAGTATACTGCGGAAGCACAAGTGATGAAAGGGAAATTTATGTCGCAAGGAATTGAAGTGTTCCTAAAAGATGAATACACCGTAGACGTTGATCCAATGGTGAGTCATGCAATTGGCGGTGTAAAATTACAAGTACACGTCAACGATAAAGAACAGGCAATTGCTTTATACAATGAATTGCGTGAATACGAAACAGATCCACGAGGAAACCCAATTTCGTGTCCAAAATGTGAAGGAGAGCGCATCTTAATTGCACCGTCTAAAAAAAGCATCCTATATCTCTTATTTCCATTCTTTGAACCGAATCGATATATCTGTTCAAACTGTGGCGAAATCTTTAAAAAGTAAACCGAAGAATGCAGAAAAAAATATTTGTCACAGGAATTTCTACGGAAGTTGGAAAAACAGTTGCCTCAGCAATCTTGGTGGAAGCCTTGCAAGCTGATTACTGGAAACCTATACAAGCTGGCGATTTAGAAAATTCGGATAGTCATAAAATTGAGCGATACATTTCAAACAAAAAAACGAAGATTCACAAAAATAGTTACGCACTCAATACGCCGATGAGTCCCCATGCAGCGGCTGAAATTGATAATTTGACAATTGATTTAAAAGAGATAACAGCACCAAAAACTAAAAATCATCTTGTCATAGAAGGCGCCGGCGGAATATTAGTCCCGCTAAATAATGAACATACAATTTTAGATATCATCAAACCTGAATATCATGTTGTGGTAGTTTCGCGTCATTACTTGGGAAGCATCAATCATACATTATTAACGGTAAATTTATTGAAGGAAAAAGGGTTTCATGTTTCTATTCTATTCAGCGGAGAAGAACATCCAACCACCGAAAGTATCATCAAAAAAATGACGAATGTGCCCGTACTTGGACGAATTGATGAAGAACCGTATTTTGATCAAAATGTAATTCGCGAATACGCGGAACTATTCAAAGAAAAGCTATCATGAGTTTACAAGGAAGAGATAAAAAACACCTTTGGCATCCGCTTACGCAACACAAATCGCATCCAAATCATATTGCGATTACAAAAGCAAAAGGAGCTGTTTTATATGATGAAAACGACAACGAATACATTGACGGAATTTCGTCATGGTATACCTGTGTTTACGGACATTGCAACGCATATATCATCGATAAAGTATGTGCGCAAATGGAAACCTTAGATCATGTGGTTTTCACAGGATTCACGCATAAGCCAGCTATAGAACTTTCTGAAAAACTCATTGAAATATTACCTGACAATCAAGAAAAACTATTTTTCTCGGACAATGGTTCCACTGCGGTTGATGTTGCGATAAAAATGGCGTTGCAATATCATTTCAATCACGATGAAAAAAGAACAAAAATTATTGCACTAGAAAATGGTTTTCACGGAGATACATTTGGCGCGATGTCGGTTTCAGGATTATCAGTTTACAATGGACCTTTTGAAGAATTTTTTATTGATGTATCAAGAATTCCGGTGCCGAATGCTGAAAATTTAGACGAAGTAAAAGCATTATTTACACAACTCATTACCGAACACGAAGTTGCAGCATTTATCTATGAACCTTTGGTACAAGGTGCAGCAGCCATGCAAATGCACAAAGCAGAACATATCAATGAAATTTTAAAAATTGCAAACGAACATAATGTTGTCACTATTGCGGACGAAGTAATGACAGGTTTTGGAAAAACGGGTAAAAACTTTGCTTCGGAATATATAGAAACAAAGCCAGATATTATCTGTCTGTCCAAAGCATTATCTGCGGGAATGGTTGCGATGGCAATTACGAGTTGCAGTCAAAAAATATACGATGCTTTCTATGCGGATGATATGAAAAAAGGCTTCTTTCACGGACATACCTATTCTGGAAATCCAATAGCGTGTAGTGCAGCAATTGCAGGAATTGAATTGTTGCAATCAGATGAAATACAAGCAAATTTAAAACGAATTGAAGCTTCACACAAAGTATTTGATGAAGACATAAAAAAACATCCAAAAGTAGGTAATACGCGTCAGCAAGGGCAAATTTATGCATTAGATCTAAACATTGAAATGGAGCGTTACGGAAACTTGCGCGACAAGCTATTCAATTCTTTTATGAATAAAGGCGTTTGTTTGCGTCCGCTTGGAAATACGATTTATATCTTAGCGCCATACATTACTACAGACGTACAATTGCAAAAAATATACACGGCAATTTGGGAAACTATTGAGGAGCTTTAAAAAAATCATTCCTCCAACAAATCAATAGTTTCATTCGATGCATCAATAAAAATAGCCATTTTATCGTACGACCATTTTCCGTTGTATTTATAACCAATTACATGAATAGTTCCTTTCCCTTTTGGACCTCTGATTGGAATCGTAAGATTAGCTTCTCCATCATTATTTGTAATAGAAATATTTCCTTGAAGTGTTCCTTTTTGTTCAATAGGTTCGCCTAAACGATCAATTACATACGAATTTGTTGCTGCCGTTTGATACGATTCAATGTACGGTGTAGATTCTTTCATCATAGAAGTCACAGTAAAGAAAATGGCAATAATAAAAACGACAAACAGCGCAATAAGCGTAAGGCATCCTGTGGGTACAAACCATTTCCAATTGCGTTGCCACCAATTTTTACGAGGTTGTTGACGTGAATGTGCTTCTAGTTGATTCATAAGTTAGTTTTTTAAAAAGTACAGTAAACAAGTGTCTAAAATACAGAAAATGTTACAGTTATAGCTACACGGTTTTTATAAAAACAAGGTCGATTTTTATAAAAATGGAAAAAGTGTGTTTGTGTAAAGCGAAAGTTGGGTGTAGTTTTGGGTTATAACTAATTTAAAATTTTTACCATTATGAAAAAACAAAATTTAAAAAACTTGTCACTAAACAAAAAGTCTGTTTCTAATTTACAAAAAGTTGAAGTTATAGGAGGTTTCGACAGAGAAACTAAAACATTTTTTGGAGGACTATGTTTATGTCCAGCTCCTTCTAGAGCAGATACAGCGAGTTGGTGTATTTGTCTATAGTTTAGCGAACTTTGAAGTGCTTCCTTGTAAATCAGCTTTAATAGCTTAAGATTTGGAAACGTACGTTATAAAAACTCCGAGGGAAACCCTCGGAGAATTTTACTTATATTAAATACAGCTATAATGATTATCACTAATCATTGCAGGATCTTCTTCTTCTATCGGTACTAGGACTGGTCCTTCTGTTGGTTCGTGAAAAGCACTAGATTTGCTTGGTTCATCTCCACCACCTCCATAAATATGGTGTGTAGAAATTGTAATTTTTTTAAGAGATAATTTTTTGTAAAGTTTACTTTTCATTATACAAGTTTTAGAGTTAATTAATAGTGTGAAGGAAGTTATTTATTCCTTAGAATCCCAATATTTATAATCGATTTTTATAAAAATAGATTACAATTGGAAACCATAACTTAAAGATTTTCAAGATTTTTAATGTAAAAAGATGGATTGAAACCAGTTCGTTTTTTAAACGCTTTTGAAAATGATTCAGACTGCTTAAAGCCTATTTCTTCCGCAATAGATTGAATAGTGTACGAACGTAATTTTTTGTCGTTTTTCAAAGCATTTAGTACATAACTAATTCTTAAATCCGCCATATATTCTGAAAACGTTTTTCCTTTATGTGTATTAATCACTTGTGACAAATAACTAGAGTTGGTATTGCACTTTTTGGCTAAGGTTGTCAGATTGTATTTCTTATCAAGGAAAGATAATTTGGTTTCAAACATTGCCAAATCATCTAATATTTTGGAAGCTTTTTCATCAGATAATGCATAGTCATAACCAGTAGATTGTGATTCGTTTGTTGTCGCTTCTTTTGCTTTTAATGCTGAAATCAATTTGTGAAACTTTGCTAATTTCTGCTTTTGTCTATTTCGGTAGTATACAAAAAATACAATCGCACTAAATGCAAGTAATACAGCAATTACAATAGTTTGCGTAAAATAACTTTTAAACAAGTTAGATGTTTCTTCTGCTTTGTCTGCACGGTGTTCTACATTCTTTAGATCATAATCTTCAAAAATGGTTTGATACAGCTCAAATCGTTTGGTTGTACTAAAATTATTTCGCTCAATATACTGATCGTATATAGCAGTTGCTTTTTCATGATTCCCTAATTGCACGTATGTTTTCGCTAAAAATTGGTACGTTTCGTCCAGACCCATAAAACTCAGCTTTTCTTTCTCAATAATTCGAGCTGCTTCAGTCAATGATTGCAATGCTTCTTCATAACGTTTCAACCCAAAATAGCATTTACCTTTATCCAATAATAAAAAAGGCGTAATAAGTTTTAAATCGTTGTTTGAGGTAGAAATCGCAAGTGCTTCATCAATAATTGGAATAGCACGATCATATTTTTTCTGCGCGGTATATACATTTCCTTTTCCGCCAATAGCGATACATCTTCCTGAAATATAATCTGTAGTTTCATTGAGTGAAAAGCTTTTTGAATACAAAGCAATAGCTTCTTCATACATGCCTTCATCAGTGTATGATTTTGCAGTATTATTCAACATTTTTATAAATCGAATCTTTAAAAATTGCGAATCAGGTTTTAATGTTAGCAGCGAATCATACGCATGGATAATTTTTTTAAAACCTTGCAAAGCTTCGGATGTTTTATTCGCTTTCAATTTGATGGTTGCAATATCAAATTCTAATGTTAATTTACTATCAATAGTACTGTTGTTTCGCATGATGTCATACGCTTTCAAATAATAATTCAATGCATCAGTATAGTTTGATTGTATATAAAAAGTAGCGCCTTTTGCATGAAAAAAAGAACCTAACAAGGAATCATTCTGACTCGTTTTTGCTAATGAAATAGCGTTGTCAATTGCAGCATGTGCTTTTGAATACACTTTAGATTTTCTATAGAGGCGATAGTTAAAATAATAAGATTTTGCGATAAAAACGGTGTCCTTTTTAGCAATTGCTTGATCTGAAAAAACTGCAATAAAATCTTGAATCTCTTTTGTGGTATATAATCGTTCTTGAAGATAAGTATGTTGCTGTAAAAGTGTTTTTTCTTTAAAAGCAGCAATAGAATCTTTACTCTCTGCTAAAACAAAAAAAGGAATCAACAAAAACAATAAGGCAAGCATTTGTATTCGAATAACCATCAGCAATTTTTTAAACTAGGATTTAAAAATACTAGAAAAAATATAAAACTTGGCGAGTAACTTTTAGCAAGTATCATAAACGATCCTAAACTTACATGTAAACAGCCTCGCAAATGTTAGCAAATCATCACATTTCTTACGATATTAGCACTCTTAATTTAGTATGATTATGATGCAGGATTGTATTTCTATAACGGGCTTGGGTTCTGTATCTCCATTAGGAAGTACACAAGCAGAGATTTGGAAAAACTACACAAAAAAATCACATTGTTTTCTAACAGAAAAAATTGAAAATAATAGTGCATTGACAGCGCCACTTTCAGAATCGGCATACGGAGAAATTCAAACACTAAAAAATTCAAATTCAAAATATAAAAATCTAGATAATAGTGTTTTATATGCCATCTTAGCTTCGCGAATTGCACTAAAAAATGCAGGTTGGAACGATGAAAATGATTTTGGAATTAATATAGGTTCGTCAAGAGGTGCCACTACACTATTTGAAAAATATCACAAAGATTTCTTAGAAAATCAGCATGCACAAACTTTAAGTTCGCCAACAACAACGTTGGGAAATATTTCGTCATGGGTTGCACACGATTTGCAAACAAATGGTCCGCAAATATCACATTCCATTACCTGTTCCACAGCTTTGCATGCATTAATGAATGGAATTGCTTGGATTGCCGCTGGAATGGCTTCAACATTTATAGTAGGCGGAAGTGAAGCACCGTTAACACCATTTACAATTGCGCAAATGCAAGCATTACACATTTACGCAAAAAAGGAAACAGCATATCCATGTTTGTCATTAGACTTGGAAAAAAACCGAAACACCATGATTTTAGGTGAAGGTGCTGCTTCAATTTGTATAGAAAAAGGCGAAAAGGCAAACGCTTTGGCAAAAATCAGAGGAATCGGATATGCTACTGAAATTCTAAAACACAATACATCAATCTCAGCAGAAGGGATCTGTTTTGAAAAATCGATGCGCATGGCATTAGGGAAACATTCGCCAAAAGAAGTCGATGTTATTGTACTACATGCACCCGGAACAATAAAAGGTGATTTGGCAGAATACCAAGCAATAAAAAAAATATTTTGTAACGAAATGCCAAACCTTACTACGAATAAGTGGAAGATTGGTCACACATTTGGAGCTTCAGGAATGTTAAGTATAGAATTAGCAATACTAATGATACAACACCAACAATTCATTTCAATTCCTTATCTTAACGATGAGAATCAACCGAAACAACTAAACAAGATTTTAGTGAACGCGGTTGGGTTTGGAGGAAACGCGGTTTCAGTATTGCTTACAAAAGACTAAAATTTCAAAAAAATAAAAACTAACAATTAAAATCGTACGCTATGGAAGAATGGTTTTCAGCATTGACATATTTTGAAAAATTCTATTGGATTATTGCCGGAATTTCATCTACAATTTTTGTATTCGTACTTATCACTACATTTTTAATTGGTGATGCCGATGGAGTTGATGGTGATGTAGACGCCGAAATAGAAGGCGATACAGGAATTGGATTTCAATTCTTTTCTTTTAAAAATCTAGTTGCATTCTTTACCATTTTTAGTTGGGCAGGAATTTCATGCTTAGATGCAGGATTTGGAAAAGGAGTAACCATATTGGTTTCTACTATTGCAGGACTCATTATGATGTTCATTATGGGCGCATTACTCTATTACATCAACAAATTAGTTAGTAGTGGAACCTTAAAACTTGAAAACGCTATTGGGAATGTTGGAGAAGTCTATCTAACTATAGGCGCTAATCGTTCTAAAATAGGGAAAGTACATGTCAATATTCAAGGTGCATTACGCGAATTGGATGCATTGGCAGACAGTGAAGAAACTTTAAAAACAGGAACTGTAGTCAAAGTTAAAGACATTACAGGAACTGGAATATTAATCGTACAACCATTAAATCAATAAATTATATGACACACTTATTATTGCAAAATTCAGTGAGTGATTTTGCACCGGTAATCGGAATCATTTTCTCAGTTCTATTTATCTTTATATTAATCACAGTATTTATTCGTAGATACAAACGTTGTCCTTCGGATAGAATCCTAGTAGTCTATGGAAAAGTTGGTGGAGGAGAATCGGCCAAATGTATTCATGGTGGTGCAGCATTCATCATTCCAGTAATTCAAGATTATGAATTCTTAGATTTAACACCTATTTCAATAGAAGTGAACTTAGTCAATGCCTTAAGTAAGCAAAATATTCGTGTAAACGTACCTTCTCGATTTACCATTGGTATCTCTACAGAACCTGGCATTATGCAAAATGCAGCCGAACGTTTGTTAGGATTAGGTCAAAACGAAATTCAAGAATTAGCACAGGAAATTATCTTTGGTCAGTTACGTTTAGTAGTGGCATCGATGGATATTGAAGAAATTAATAATGATCGTGATAAATTCTTAACAAATATTTCTCAAAGTGTTGAAACCGAATTAAAGAAAGTAGGTTTAAAACTAATCAACGTAAACATTACGGATATCGTTGACGAATCAGGATATATTGAAGCACTTGGTAAAGAAGCAGCTGCACATGCAATTAACGCAGCTCGTAAATCAGTTGCAGAGAAAAACAGAGATGGTTCTATTGGTGAAGCAAATGCAGTACAAGATGAAAGAACACAAGTTGCAGCAGCAAATGCACAAGCAGTAGAAGGTGAAAACACCGCAAAAATTGCAGTTGCAAACTCAGACTCTTTAAGAAGACAGCGTGAAGCAGAAGCAGAACGTGTGGCAATTGCATCAGAGAAAGTACAATCTGCGAAAGCATTAGAAGAATCGTACGCAGCAGAACGTGAAGCAGAAAAAGCGAGAGCAGAAAGAGAACGTTCTTCTCAAATGGCAGATATTATTGTTCCTGCAGAAATTGACAAAAAGAAAGTTGAAATTGACGCTGAAGCAGAAGCAGAACGTATCCGTAGAAGAGCAAAAGGAGAAGCAGATGCAATTTTATTCAAAGCACAAGCAGAAGCGCAAGGTTTATATGAAGTCTTAACGAAGCAAGCACAAGGTTTAGATCAAATTGTACAAGCAGCTGGAAACAGTCCAAAAGATGCAGTATTATTATTAATTGCTGACAAATTACCAGAATTAGTGAAAACACAAGCCGAAGCAATCAAAAATATCAAGATTGATAAAGTTACTGTTTGGGAAAATGGTGGCGGAGGAAAAGATGGGAAAACATCTACGTCGAATTTCATCTCAGGAATGTACAAAGCAGTTCCACCTTTACAAGAAATGTTTAACATGGCAGGAATGGACTTGCCAGAATATTTAAAAGGAAAAGATATTGTAAAAGAAATATCAGCACTGGAAAATACAGAATCAAACGATACGGAAGAAAAGTAAATCTTTATAACTTAAGAAAATCCGCCACTGAGCGGATTTTTTTATTCTACGCTTTCATGTTGAGATGATACAAAATAAAATACCTAGCTTAAATTTAAACTATTAGAATGAATAATAATAAAATTGTATTCAAACGGAAAGTACATTTCATGCGATCTATTTTTGGAATCGCCTTCTTCTTTATGGGAATAGCTTGGATTGTAACTGGAAGTCTATTTGGAATGATTTTTTGTGGAATGTCTATCTTCTTTTTTAATAAAGATGGATCTGAAATTGACTTAGAAATTAGGAAGTACAGAACTTTTACAGAAGTCTTTGGATTTCGTTTTGGATCATGGGACGATTTACCTGAAATAGAATACGTTTCTGTGTTTAGTACAACAGAAGCAGTTGCAGTACGTGTCCTATCTGCGGAAGCAATTGTAAAAAATGATATTATAGTATTAAATTTATTCTACAACGGAAATCATCGCATCAAAGCATATTCAACAGCCGACAAAGAAGATGCGTTTAAAATAGCAAAACAGATTGCTGGAATATTAAAGATTGATATTTTAGATGCAACAGAAGCCGAATCTAAATGGATATAACTGTATTTGTAAATACATCTTTTTATAAACAACATTCGACGCAATTGGACTAAAGAAGAAATCTTGTGATTTATAACAAAAATTCATCTCAGGAATAGACTTGCCAGAATATTTAAAAGGAAAAATAAACACTTTTAAGAATAATAAAAAATCCGCGCGAAGGTGGATTTTTTGTATTACAATCCTCTGTTGTTAATTAGTATATTTACATAATGAGGAAAGTTCAATTATCTTTTTCTAGTGTATGATATATAAAAAACGGTTAGTGATGCGGATGGTTTTATTAGGAATTTTTTTCCTTTTAATAGCCCCTTTTTCATATTCACAACAAAAACCAATAAATTCAGAGAACCTTCAAGATGATAAAACAATAACATTACAGCAACAGATAGACATTGGCAGTGAACTACAAAAAAAGGAAAATTACAGAAGAAGTATCTCCTATTTTATAGCAGCTATTGAGATTGCCAAAGAGATGCAACATGATAGCCTATTATTCAGATCTTATATAAAATTAGGCAAATCATACCTCTATAGTTGGAAAAATGAAAAGGCAATAGAAGCGTATTATAACGCATTAACAATTGCTAAAAAGAATAAAGATGTAGATCAGGAATTGATTGCGTATTCTGGTTTAATTGCGTTTCTACCATTCATAAATAAAGAAGATAAAGCAGTTGACTTTTCTGTATATGCTTTAAGTTTAGTTGATAAAGCATCTTTTAAAAACAAAGAGAATCATGTTAAAGTACTAACAACGATTTGTGATGCTTTTATGGCGCAAGGTGATTATGATTCTATGTTGCCTCATCTAGAAAAAGGAATTGCATTAGCTGAAAAACTAAATTATCAAGCTGGTCTTTTAGATTTATACATTAAAAAAGGAAAGTTTTTTCGGCATAAAAAAAAGTGGGAGCAAGCATTTTTGTATTTGCACAAGGCAGAAACAATCCTAAAAGAAAACCATGTAGCAAACTCTTTTTTTCCTAAAGTAAACACGAACTATTCTTTAGCGCTTTGTTATTACGATCTTGAAAAGTATGACAATGCAATTGAGTATTTATTAAATTCTATTGCTTTACTAAAAGATGAAGATTTAGAAAAAGATAATGTCATAGATACCTATAGTTTATTAGCTAAATGTTACTCGAAAAAGGGAAACTATAAAGAATCTAACATAGCACTAAATACAGTAATAAAACTAAAAGACAGTTCAAGGCTTACGAAAGACAAAGCTATAAACGCCTTTCATGAACAAGATAGTGAAACATTTTTACTGCAAATTGTAGCATTGCAAAATCAAGGAAAAGAAGATAAACAACGAATGAGTTACATGCTATGGGGAATTATAATTGCCAGTTTTGCTTTCTTCTTGATCTTATTCTTATACATAAAAAAACAAAAAGCGAACAAGGCAACTTTCAAAGCGCTGATTCAAAAAAAATCAATTTTAGAAGAAAATGAAAAAACAACAGCCTTTAAAAAATCTAAAAATGAAATAAAATATATCGCTATTGATGATACTACTGTTAAAGAAATAATTGAACGATTAAAAAAACTAGAAGACCAAGAATATTTTTTAAATTCTAATTGTAGCTTGTCATCTATTGCTAAAAAAGTAAAAACAAATGTTACGTACCTATCTCAAATAATTAATAATTATAAAGGAAAAACGTTTAATGATTACATCAATGATTTGAGGATTGAATATGTTTTAAACAGGTTGAAGAACGATAAAAAGTTCAGATCATTTTCAGTAAAAGCAATCGCAACAGAACTCGGATACAAAAGCGATGATTCTTTTGTGAAACACTTTAAAAACAAAACTGGGTTAAATCCATCATATTATATAAAAGAATTAAACAAAATGGAAGTTTTATAAAAATTAAAAAGTAACACCCGATTTTCTTTAAAATAGGGCGTTACTTTTTCTTTAATTCTCAAGGAGCATATATATTTAGTGTAAAATAATCAAACTAAAATCTTTCCCAATTATGAAAAAAACAGCAACAAAAATTAATCTTAAAAAAACACTCATAGCAAAGATCAACCTAGAAGTTATGCAGAATATTAAAGGAGGTTCAAGCATTCCTACTGATTTCGATGTCAATACATTTCGACTACATTGTCCGTCTGATCCTAAGTAACAATTAATGTACTTCATATAATTTCAGGTCTTGTGTTTTTCACAAGACTTTTTTTATACCCTATTTTCTTTAATCTCGCGATGTGAATGTTTTTTATAATCCAAAAATGATTGACATTAGTATTCAAATCTAAGCATTACTAACATGTTTATATTCATAAGGGAAAGCCGAAAACCTTCAATAGAGTAGGATCTAATTTAAACAATCAACACCATGAAAAAATCATTAAAATTAAAAACTCTAGAATTAAAAAAACAATCCATTTCTAAAATAGAGTACAAAAAAGTAAAAGGAGGAATCACTGGTTGGTACTGTTTAACTTGGCCTGGAAGAGGCGATTGTCATATGTTCTAAGCATTACTAACATGTTTATATTCTAAGGGAAAGCCGAAAACCTTTAATAGAGTAGGTTATATTTAAACAATCAATACCATGAAAAAAAAGAATCTTAAATCGTTGAGTCTTAATAAAAAAGCAATTTCTGTTTTTAAATTCAGTGAATTAGATCACGTAAAAGGCGGTAGAGGAACTTTTAGACCTAGTTGTAGCAGAGCAGTTTCATGCTCTCCGTTCTAAAACGTACTTCGGTCAGTTATGGTTGGAAGAAGTTCTGATCATTTCATTAATTTTATAATTTCAGCCCTTTCAGGTTTTAAAACCTGAAAGGGCTTTATTTTACTGAACTAAATCCTCGAAAACAAACTATTTAAAAATAAAAAGAATAGAGATTTTTGGACTCCGAATTGTAAAATGGAAAGGATTACCAGCTATTAAATATATTTCTGTATTTAGTACAACAGAATCAATAGTAGTAAAAACATTGCGTACGACAGCTACTATAAAAAATGATATCACAATCCTTCATCTTTTTTCAACGGAAATCATCACATCAAAGCATCCGCAACTATAGATAAAGAAGATGCATTCATAGTTGTCAAGCAAATTGCAGGAAAATTAAAAATTGATATTTTAGACGCTACAGAAGGAGAATCTAAATGGATATAACTATTTTTGTCTCAAATACATCTTTTTATGAACAACATTCGACACAATTGGACTAAAGAAGAAATCATTGCGATTTACAACAAACCACTCATGGAATTGTTATACGAAGCAGCTACTGTACACAGATTGCATCACGATCCAAACACAGTGCAAGTGTCTACATTACTCTCTATAAAAACAGGTGGATGTCCTGAAGACTGTGGCTATTGCCCACAAGCAGCACGCTACCATACAGATATTGAAGGAAACGATTTAATGTCAGTTTCACAAGTAAAAGCACAAGCATTACGTGCAAAATCATCAGGAAGCTCTCGTGTATGTATGGGCGCAGCTTGGAGAAATGTAAAAGACGGACCAGAATTTGATCAAGTATTAGAAATGGTACGTACAATCAACAAACTAGATATGGAAGTTTGCTGTACACTAGGAATGGTGACAGAAAATCAAGCACAACGTTTAGCCGAAGCAGGTTTATACGCATACAATCACAACTTAGACTCTTCGGAAGAATATTACAAAGAAGTCATTTCTACACGTGGATACGAAGATCGTTTAGAAACCATTGACAATGTTAGAAAAACAAACGTAACGGTTTGTAGTGGAGGAATTATTGGAATGGGAGAATCGGTAGGAGATAGAGCAGGAATGTTAGTCGCTTTAGCTACACTAAATCCACAACCAGAATCTGTGCCAATCAATGCATTAGTTGCTGTTGATGGAACGCCATTAGAAGATGAAAAGCCTGTAGAAATCTGGGAAATGATTCGAATGGTAGCTACTACCCGAATTGTAATGCCAGAAACGCAAGTACGTTTATCCGCTGGAAGAACAAACATGAGTAGAGAAGGACAAGCAATGTGTTTCTTTGCTGGCGCAAACTCAATATTTGCTGGAGACAAACTGCTAACAACACCAAATCCAGACGTGAATGAAGACATGAAAATGTTTGAAATGTTAGGATTAAATACTCAAAAACCGTTTACAAAAAAGACGCAACCACAAACTGTAGAAGCAGAAAACTCGGAATACCAAGCTTTAGGTGAAAAACCAAAATGGTCACGACCAGATCATACCATAGAAAGGAATGAAGAGGCGAAAGAAAAAATGAAAGCAGCAGTATTAGAAAAAAGCAATAAATAAGTGCCAAAATAATAATAAAAAAGGGCTTGTTTTTAAGCTCTTTTTTTTTGCTCAAAATTTCTAATTACGCAACAATTTATTAACTTAGCTAGATAAACGTTAGAATATTGAAATTGAATCTGCAAGAAATTCCAAGAGTCAAAACAATTACCAAAAAAGACTTCATAAAAAACTACTACAAGCCACAAAAACCAGTGGTTATAGAGAATTTTATTGAAGATTGGCCAGCGTATGGTAAATGGAGTTTGGACTACATGAAAGAAGTTGCAGGCGACAAAGAAGTACCTTTATATGACGATAGGCCTGTAGATTACAAAGAAGATTTCAATGAGCCACATGCAAAAATGAAAATGTCGGAATATATAGATTTACTCAAAAGTGAACCGACAAAATATCGCATCTTTCTGTGGAATATCTTTAAAGAAGTACCATCATTACAAAACGATTATTCGCTGCCAAACCTTGGTTTAAAACTACTCAAATCAGTACCAATGCTCTTTTTTGGCGGAACCAATTCGCATACGTTTATGCACTATGACATTGATTTCTCAAACATTCTTCACTTTCACTTTGAAGGAAAAAAACAATGCATTCTATTTGATCAAAAACAAAGCGACTTTCTCTACAAAATTCCACACTCATTAATCGTTCGTGAAGACATTGATTTTTCAAACCCCGACTTTGAAAAATGGCCAGCGCTAAAACACACACAAGGATACATTACAGAGTTGGAACATGGAAATATACTATACATGCCAGAAGGATATTGGCACTACATGAAATACCTAACACCAGGTTTCTCCATGAGTTTGCGATCTATAACCAGAAACCCAATAAATGTAGGGAAGGCATTATATAACTTTTTATTCATGAGGCAATACGACAATCTAATGCGAAGATTCAAAGGTCAAAAATGGATTGATTGGAAAAATGAGCAAGCCATCAAAAGAACACATCAAAAGAACGGAATTTAATTTTACTTAAAAAATGAAGTACTATTGAAAATGACGAATTATTTTTCTAAACTTCTAAACTCAAATCAATCACTTCACCAACTCATTTATCTTCTCGTACACTAAATGTGTTTCCCAACCTCTGTACAATAAATAATCTGCAATTTTTTTCTTTCGTTTAAACGAATTGGTCTCTTTTACAGCTGCATTGCGTTTTCTTGCAAGTTCATCCAAAGTGTTGAGGTATTCAGATGCGTCAATCTCTTTCAGTGCGCTATCAACAACAAACTTTGAAATATTTCGAAGTCTCAATTCTCTCACAATTCGTACGCGTCCCCATTTTTTAATTCGAAACTTGCCTCTTGCAAAACTTTGTGCAAAACGTTCTTCATTCAAAAAATTATCTTGAATCAATTCGGAAACAATTACATCAATTGCTTCAGGAATCATATTCATTTGCCGTAACTTTTCAATAACTTCCTTATGACAGCGATCTTGATAGACACAAAAATTTTGTATCTTTAATTTTGCCTCTTTAACGGAATACGATTTCTTTTCCATAAATATTCTACAAAAGAATAACTATTTGTTGATAGAAACAAGTTTTATATGCTTGTTATTGACTAACTATTCATTATGTTTGTAGGTTTAAAAAATACATTAGTATGAAAAAAATTACCCCCATAATCTTCTTTTTTCTTACGTGCTTAGCAGGAAATAGTCAAATACTAACTTTTGACTTCAATGGATTAGCAGGAAATGAAGCTTCAGCAACATCAAATTCTAATGATGTAAACCTATCTAACTCAACAATAACAAGAGGCGGAGGACTTACAGCCTCTAACAATGGAAACAGATTTAATGCCACTTCATGGGCAGTAACTAATATATCAAATGCTGTTTCTGGAAATGATTATATGGAATTTACCATTACACCAAATAGTGGTTTTCAGTTCAATGTTACAACGATGGTTTTCAATGTGCAACGTTCAAATACGGGTTTAAGAGGAATCGCTGTAAGAAGCTCATTAGATAGCTATGCTGCTAATATTGATGCAGAAATGGCCGTTTTAGACAATTCTAGTACACAAATTATTACATTTTCAATAAACCAAACAGGAAATACAGCAGCCGTAACCTACAGAATATATGGTTGGGCAGAAGCTACTGGAGGTTCTGGAGGATTTGAAGGAACAGGAAATGATATTGTTGTCAACGGAACTGTAGTTTCAAGCTGTACAGATGCTGTCGATTTTGCAAATGTACAATCTCCTATAACTTCACAAACCATTACAGTAGGCGATAATCTTACAGTATTTGCGCAAGGATATGAACCAGGAGTTACAGAAGCAGCAGGCGCTGGTACAGGCGTAGAAGCATGGATTGGTTACAATACCACGAACAATGATCCAAGTGTTGGAGCAGGTTGGACATGGGTTGCAGCAACATTTAATGTGCAAGCAGGAAACAATGATGAATTTAGTGCAGAAATTGGCTCAGGACTTGCTACTGGAACCTATTACTATGCAAGTCGTTTTAGACTCAATAGTTGCAACTTTACCTATGGAGGTTCTGGTGGGGTTTGGAGTAGTGATTCTGTACAACTAACAGTAAATCCAGATACGGCAGACTTTTGTAATGTAGATTTTCCGAAAATAGCAACCACAACAGTAGGCGATACATTTAATGTGTATGCGCAAGTATATGAACCAGGAATTACAGATGCAGCAGGGCAAGGTGCTAATGTAGAAGCTTGGATTGGGTACAATACTACGGATAATGATCCGAGTGTTGGTACTGGTTGGACATGGGTAGCAGCAACGTATGATACTGATGTTGGAAACAATGATCAATATACAGCCGAAATTGGCTCGCCATTAATAGCTGGGACATATTACTACGCATCACGTTTTAGAATTAATAGTAGTGATTTTACGTATGGTGGAATCTTAGCTGATAACATGGGAAATTTTTGGGATGCTGTAACCTATAATTCAGGAATCTTAACCATAAATGCGGCACTATCAACAGACATTATGATTACACAATATTATGAAGGTTCTTCCACTAATAAATGGATTGAAGTAAAAAATATAAGTGGCGCTATCATTCCTGCAAATACATATTACATTGTAGTATTAAACAATGCAGATGCAGATGCTCCACCTTCCGCAGATCCATCCAATGCAGGTTCACCATCTTTCAATAACAATGTATTGATTTCAACAGACATGGCTATTGATGAAGTCAGACGATACAAACATGATACAGCTGTATTACCTGCGTATGCTTCACCAGGCGAAATAGGATATGATGGAAACCCTACTTTTGAGTTTGCTTCTAGCGCAAGCTTATTTAGTGGTGATGATATAGTTATTATAAGTACAACAAATGATAGTAGTACGTGGGCAAATAGAGTAGATGTTATTGGAGACGGAACACTCTGGGGCGATAGAAGATGCTTTGTGCGTAACTCATGTACGACTTCAGGTCCAGCAACCACTTGGGATCCCAATGAATGGGTTGAATTTACAGATGCAGAAGTAGAAAATCCTGTAGTTGGAACAAACCCATACTTAGGCGAACACGAAGATGGTATTACTACTTGGAATGGTACTATTTGGAGTAATGGAACACCTGATCGATCTCGTGAGGTTTCTCTATCGGGAGATTACAATGCTTCTACGCATGGCGATCTTATCGTTTGTTCATTAACAATTGATAGCGGCGTTACATTGACAATTCCAAGTGCTACGTATGTAGATATTGAAAACGATTTAACAGTAAATACTACCGGAATTATGAACATCAATCATGAAGGTTCATTAATTATGGTTGAAGATGCTGGAAACGTTACGCTGAACGGAACAGGAATCATAAACGTAGCAAAAACAACAACATCTTTTGAGCAATACGATTTTACCTATTGGTCTTCTCCAGTTGTAAGTACTACAATTGGAACAGCATTAAGTGGTTGGCCTATTGGCAACGCTTACAGTTATATTGCGGCTAATTATGAAGATTTAGACAATGATGAATTTGATGATAATGGCGACGTTTGGAGCCAAGTAATGGCGTCAACTCCAATGGCTCTTGGAGTTGGTTATGCAGCAATGGGACCAACAACAGGAACATTTCCAAGAACAGAATCTATCATGTTTAGTGGCGCTGTCAATAATGGAGTTATTACAACTGCTGTTGATTTAAGTGCGGATGCTACTGATGCAGACGACGACTGGAATCTTATTGGAAATCCATACCCATCAGCAATTAGTGCTGACGATTTTATTACATTCAATACAAACATCACTGGAACTTTGTATTTCTGGACACATGTCGACGATGTTTCCATTGCAAATCCAGGACCATTTGCGTTTAATTATAGTACAGACGATTACGCGATGTACAATGTTTCTGGTGGAATAGGAACAGCATCCGTGAGTGGAAGTACCGTACCAACGGGATTTATAGCTTCCGGACAAGGATTTTTCTTGGAAGCCATCACAGCAGGAACCGTTACGTTTAACAATAGCATGCGAAGTAATGCGTATAGTAATGATGATTTTTTCAGACCGAATACTGCCGAAAACACAACAACATCTACGGTAGAACGAGATAGAATTTGGGTAAATATGACAAATCCTGATGGAGTTTTTAGTCAACTACTCATCGGTTTCTTTGAGGATGCAACGTTGCAAAAAGACAGATTGTACGATGGTGTGCGATTAAAAGGATCAAACTATATCAGCTTTTACTCAATAGAAGCTTCGGATGAATTCGGAATTCAAGGACGTCCAGCTTTTACAGGAAACGATATTATTCCATTAGGATATGATTCATACATTTTGGGCGATATAACCATTAGTATAGATGCTTTAGAAGGCGTTTTAAACACAACGGATACAAACATATACCTGAAAGATTTCGAATTAAATATCACACACGATTTAAAGCAATCTGATTATACATTTACAACCACTGATGGTGTTTTTTCAAACAGATTTCAATTAGAATTCGTTAATAATTCTATGTTAAGTGTAGATGAAGTTTTAAACGAAAATGATCTTGCAGTTTACTTAAATACGAACAACGAACTTGAAATCAAACAACGTACACGAACGCAAATTAATAATGTAACCGTGTATTCTATCTTAGGAAAGAAAATTGCTTCTATTACTGATATGAATCAGAAGATTTCGTTACGCGAACAAGCTTCAGGCGTTTATATTGTTGTGATTGATACAGAAAAAGGAAAACTCACGAAGAAAATAGCACGATAAAAATACTTATAAACTCTTTATAGAAGCAAAACAACCTTTTGCTTCTATAACAACTCTTTTTTCAATAGTATAATCTTTCAATGATTGTGTTCTGCTTCGTCAATTTCACTTAGTAGCATATCTACCAAAGTAAGAACATTTGATAGACTTTTACTATCTTTCTTTCGGATTCCGCCAGAGAAAATTAAATGCTTTCCTTCCAGTTTTATAATAGGATTTTTGGTTTCCATTAACGGAATTGTAGCAGCACTTTCTAATAGTATTTCTGAAAACTCACTTTTTTTACCAGAAAAACCATAGGATTCTGACCTCAATAACCATACATAAGATAGGATTGTAAAGAAGTTCGATTTATATAACTTACAAGGAGAAAAATCAGTAACTAAATTGGACTTTCTAGCTTTAATCGTAATTGTATTGATTTTCTTATTCCACTTTGCATCAATTTCTAGTGTCCATTTTTCTCTTTTTTCTGTGAAATGAATATTGCCTCTAAGAAGTGTTTTCATAGAATTGACAATTGGCTGACTAAGTTTGTGCGATGTGCTCAAAGTAAGAGATTAAAATTAATAATACACGAATGTTTTTAGTTTGAAAAATAAATATTCAATGCTTTTACCAAACTCTGTACGTTGAGGTTTGGGTAAAACCCTGCACTATTAACGCAATTAATTTCTACAATTTTCCAGCCATAATTCGTCAAGCAAATATCCATGACAAATGCTTCTGCGACTTCATAAATTTGAATCATTTTCTTAGCAAACACAATTCCTTCCTCAGCAACTTCAGCTTCAAAAACAACATCACCATTAAACTTATAATACACGGAGGCTACAATCTGTCCGCCAACAATCCATAAACGTGCTTCTTTGTAAATTTCCTTCGGAATAGACGCTTGAATCAATGATTCGGAATTCAATAAAGGTGTTCTTGGATTTTCTAGTGAATGTTGTACAAAATCAGTCCATTTGAGTTCTGTAAACACTTTTCCGGTGAAAATTTTGGCATCTTTATACGGTTTAATGAATTTCTGTTCGCTTGGTTTCCATGTAATAGTATCTTTAAACTTGAAAATTTCCACATCATAATTGAGTAAATTCTCTTTATAATATTCCGCGTAGATTTTATATTGATGATTTCCACCGTAAAACGAACCTGGACTCCAATGTGTATTAGTTTTCGCGAGTCGTGCTAGCTTCACCGAACCATATACAAAAACGTCCGTACGACTTGATTGTACTGTGATTGCTTCCGTTTCTGAATTGAGTTCAATAGCTTCATACGGAATATTGAGATCGTTTAACGCTTCAAAAATACGGTCGTGATCAGGATCAGAATAAATATTAGATTGGACTAGAAAAAGCATGGAATAGGGTACTATTTTTTATGAGTAAAGCGCTAAAGATAACTGTTATTTATGAAAGTAGTTTTTATTGAAATCTAAAAAGTTGGTAAAAGTTGATTTAGATAAATTCAATGTATATAAGTAATTGGTAAACTTATCAATTAGTCGTATAATTGTTTTTCTTAAATCAAAACAGGATGCAGCAACCTTATAAAAAGCTACTTTTTATAGCTTTACTATTTATAAATTTTCAATTTACAGAAGCACAAAGTCAGTCAAAAAAATCGAATACAATTGAAATAACAACACAAAAAGAATTAGAAGCTTTTGGGAAAAAAGGACTTTCTAAATTTGAAGGAAATCTTATTATTAGCGGCGCTTCCGACTTATCTCCTTTAGCTACGCTTGTTGAAATTGAAGGAAAGTTAGTTATTGGTGATCACACACCAGATGGAATTGTTCAAAACCCAGAACTAACTTCATTAAATGGATTGCAAAACTTAACGAAAGTTGGACGTCATTTATCATTTCATTCCAATCCTAAATTGGAGAATTTAGACGCTTTAAAAAACCTTATACATATAGGTGAAACGATTAATATTATGGATAATGCATCGCTCGTAAGTATAAAAGGATTAGATAATGTTACGCATATTGGAGGAAGCATAAATATATGGTTAAATGGTAAATTGGAGGCAATTGATACGTTTTACAATATTACAGAAGTGAAAGAGCATGTTTCTATATATGATAATGAGAGCTTGCATGACTTAAGTGGATTTTCAAACATTAAAAAAATCGAAAAAAACTTAACAATCGAAGAAAATGATGCGCTTATCAAAATAAATGGATTTGATGCATTAGAAACTGTTCAAAATAGGTTCGTAATAGAAAGCAACTCGTATGCAGTAAGTATTGATGCATTTAAAAACTTAAAAAGTGTTGGCTTTTTACAATTGAGTAATAATACACGTTTAAAAACGGTATGCGGATTCCGTAATTTGAAAATTTCTAAAGAGAACACAAAGATCAAATACAATGAACGTAAGTTTATTATTGTAGATGGAATGTTTGATGTAAGTGATTGTAATTAATTTTTTGAAATTAAGCAATAAAATTGCGAATAACAGTTGCTAACACATTCGTATCTACCTTTTCAATCGGATGTTTTACATCTTCTATAATTCTCAACGTTGCGTTTGGCAATTGTGAAGCCGCATTTTCAGATTCAGCAATTGTTACCATAGTGTCTAATGCGCCAATTCCAATTAAAATTTTGTGTTGAATTTGGTGTAAATCATCATTGATGAGTTTTTTTCCATTCGCCAATGCTAACATCATATCAGCCGTTTTTTGAAGAACTTCTTTCCAGTCATTTGGCTGGTGCAATTCTTGAAGATACTTGGCAAAAGCAGGAACTTTTTCTTCAATTTTGGAAGAATTAAGCATCTTAACTTCTTGCTGAGCAGCTTCTAATGACCAATTAAATTTAGTTCCAAGTGTTACGATACGATCTACTAATTCAGGATATTTTTTTGCTAATTGCAAAGCGACATAACCGCCCATACTATATCCAAAAATATGTGTTTTTGAGATTGCTAAAGTTTGAAGCTTCTCTGCAACATTCTCCGCAAATCGCTCCATGCAAAAGTCGTTAGTAGAAAAACGGCCGCCATGTCCTTCAAAATTTAAGGTATGAACATTAAAATCTTTAGATAGCAATTCTTGTAGTGGTTTTAGTTGTGCTTTGCTTCCCAAAGCTCCATGGAGTAATAATAGGTTGTTATTTTTCATAGTGTTGTTTTACAACATAAAATTAAATTCGAAAAATAAATATGCAACGTTTTACCAAACTATGCACATTAAGGTTTGGGTAAAATCCAGCACTGTTAATACAATTAATTTCTAATTCATGCTACGAATTCACGAATATTTTTAGTTTGTTTGATGGCACGACTAGCGTTGGAAATAATTGTTTTAAAAAATATTATGTAATACGCTAACTTCAGCAAACCATTTTTGAACGACTTGCTTTATTTCATTCTTTTTTGCTTCTGTGATTTTTTGTGGAAAATCATGTATAAACGCATCAGATATTCCATAATCAAAAACACCTCCAGATATTTCTTTTTCTTTAAAGATTAACAAAGGTAATTTTAGACCAAATAAAATTCCAGCTTCTATGTTATTCCAAGGAGTTGGGAGTGATTTTTCTTTAATCGTTTTTTCTTCTTTTGTACCTCTTTTAATTTCTCCTATAATCACTTTAGTTTGTTCAAAACCAAGAATAATACCACCACTACATCTCTTACATAAAATTGCTATTTCTTTTAGTGGGAAATCTTTAGGGTAATCACTTCTTCCTAATGCTCTAGGTTCCATGTTCAAATCATCAATAATATCGATAATTATTTTTCTATATGCTTTCTGTCTTTTATTGAGAATAGTTGGACAAGAAACAAAAACGGGAATTTTACTCATACATTATGAATTTTCAAACAATTTTCTTAAATATAAGAAAAAAACCACAAACAAAAAAAGCGACCATCACTGGTCGCTTTTCATTAGTTTATAAAACTTCATCGTTTTTATCTTTAAAACGATACTCTAAGTACGTGTAAGCGTCTCTTGGTAATATTTTTACCCATTTCTTGTGTTCTAAGAACCATTTGAAACGGATGGATGGAAATCCTTGTTTGAGATACGCTGCAATAAACGGATGTATATTAAGCGTAACTCCATTTAAGCCTTCTTTTTTGGCTATAATTTTTTCTAGATCAGTTGTAATTTTATCAATGAGACCAATAGGAGCTTCTACTTCTAGACTTCCTCCATTTGGGTTTACTTCTCTCGTTTTAATATTTACTTCTGGTCGTACTCTTTGTCGCGTAATTTGTACCAAACCAAATTTGCTAGGAGGTAATATTTTGTGTTTCGCTCTGTCGTCTTTCATTTCTGTCTTCAAATGATCAAACAAAGTTCTGCGGTGTTCTGCATTAGTCATATCTATAAAATCGATGACGATAATTCCTCCCATATCGCGCAATCGTAGTTGCCTTGCAATTTCTTTTGCGGCAATCATGTTGACTTCTAATGCGGTGTCCTCTTGTGTGCGGGCTTTATTAGAACGGTTACCACTGTTTACATCAATAACATGTAATGCTTCAGTGTGTTCTATAATTAAATAAGCGCCTTTACTCATGGAAACTGTTTTTCCAAAAGAGGTTTTAATTTGTCGTTCTACTCCATGTTTTTCAAAGAGTGGAACTTTTGACTGGTACAATTTGACGATAGACTCTTTTTTAGGTGCAATATTGTGCACGTATTCTTTAATTTCGTAATAAAGATCTTCATCGTCTATATGAATTCCTGTGAATGATTCGTTAAAGATGTCTCTCAAAATTGAGGATGCTTTATTCATTTCACTTAATACTTTCGACGGATGTTCTGCTTTATACAATTTTTTGCACATTGTTGACCATTTTGTCAACAAGTTCTGCAAGTCTTGGTCCAATTCAGCTACTTTTTTGCCTTCAGCTACTGTACGTACAATAACGCCAAAACCTTTCGGTTTGATACTAAGTACCAAACGTTTTAATCGGTCTTTTTCTTCCTTACTTTCAATTTTTTGAGATATAGATACACGCTCCGAAAAGGGAACAAGTACAATATATCGTCCGGCAATAGAAAGTTCAGAACTAATTCTAGGACCTTTGGTCGAAATTGGCTCCTTTACAATTTGAACAAGTAATGATTGATTGGCTTTAATAGCATCCATGATGCTACCATTTTTATCAATATTTGGTTCAAAAGGAAAGTTTTTTAATGTATAATCTTTTAATTTACCTGTGCTTACACGTTTTATAAATTTTAGTAAGGAAGGAAGTTGCGGTCCTAAATCGTGGTAATGTAAAAAGGCATCTTTTTCGTAGCCAACATTTACAAAAGCTGCATTTAGTCCGGAAACGGGTTTTCTTATTTTGGCAAGAAATACGTCTCCAACTGCAAAATCGTTACTATCTTCTTCCTTATGTAACTCTATAAGTTTTCCATCCTTTAGCAAGGCAAAATCAACTTCAGAGGAATTGGATCTAATGATTAATTCTTTATTCACTCTGATTTCATTTTTATCCATACATAAATGTACAGATGGATTAAACAATTTTCTCACAGGTATTGTTTCTACCCAATAAAATATACATACACAATTGTAAGCACAAGACAGTAGTGCTTACTTTGGTATGCAATTTTTTTTCAAAGAACGTTTTTTTGTTTTATATAAAAATAAAACAATGAAGTAGTTTATATAAACTACTTCTTCTTGTGACGATTAGCTCTTCTTCTCTTCTTACGCTTGTGCGTAGCCACCTTGTGTCTTTTTCTTTTTTTACCACTTGGCATAATGCTCTATGTTTTTTAAATTAATAAATTATTCTTTTAATTACTTTACTTCAACGTTGCTCTTTACTCCTTCAACAAAAACTTTTGCAGGCTTAAATGCTGGAATGTTGTGTGCTGGAATTTTGATTGTAGTGTTCTTAGAAATGTTTCTACCTGTTTTTTCGGCTCTTGTTTTAATGATAAAACTACCAAAACCTCTAAGGTAAACATTGTCTCCACTCTCTAAAGAATTCTTAACTTCTTCCATAAAAGTTTCTACAGTTGCCTGTACATCACCTTTTTCCATTCCTAATTTCTCTGAAATTTTTGCTACGATGTCCGCTTTCGTCATTTTAATATATTTTATTTATTTTTTATAAAAATTAAGGGTTGCAAATATATAATTAATTAGATAATATTTATATTCTAATTGATTAAAATTTAACCATATAAAGATATATTTTTGCGTATTATTTTTATTTGATGAACTTTTCCAAAGAAATTATACAATGGTATTTCCAAAATAAGCGCGATTTACCATGGCGAAAAACCAAAGATCCATACCGTATTTGGCTCTCCGAAATTATGCTGCAACAAACCCGCGTAGCGCAGGGACTGCCTTATTATGAGAAGTTTACAGAAGTATTTCCAACTGTGTACGATTTGGCAAAAGCCGAAGAATCACAGGTGTTAAAACTTTGGCAAGGACTCGGTTATTATTCGCGAGCACGCAACTTACATTACACCGCAAAAGATATTGTAAATAACTACAATGGAGAGTTTCCAAGCAGTTATTCGGCTCTTTTAAAGCTAAAAGGCGTCGGAGATTACACAGCAAGTGCCATCGCTTCGATCTGTTTTGACGAAATTGCGCCCGTAGTTGATGGAAATGTATACCGAGTTTTGGCGCGTTATTTTGATGTTGACTTACCTATTAATAGCACAGAAGGCATAAAAATGTTTAAAAAATTAGCATTTGAAGTCATTGATCATGATGATCCTGCGAATTTTAATCAGGCAATTATGGAGTTTGGCGCTGTACAATGCAAGCCACAAAGTCCGTATTGCATTATTTGCCCCTTAGCTTCAAGTTGCTTAGGATTGAAAAATCAGCACGTTACAACGTTGCCAGTGAAGTTGAAAAAGACAAAAGTTAAAAATCGCTGGTTCAATTATATAGTGATTGTTTCAAACCAAGAAGAAACGCTTCTGGAAGAACGCAAAGGAAAAGGCATTTGGCAAGGATTGTATCAGTTTCCACTTGTAGAAACCGATAAAGCTGTGGATGATATTGAGCAACATCAATTAGAAATAGAAGAAATGATTGCGCTTAAAGACGTTTCGATTACACAGTTTAACCAAAAGCCAATCATTCATAAATTGTCACATCAGCATTTGCATACAACATTTTGGGTAGTAGAAACAACCAATAGTTTAAAAAACGGAATACCTTTGCAGGAAATTAGAAAATATCCAGTACCAATTCTAATTGGAAACTTCATTGAAGCTTTCGATTTTTAATGGTTTTTTAGTACATTTGATTAGTGAAACCAAATTTTGAGAAGCCTAAAATAAGGCGCACTCAAAATTGTAAGTTGAACTAACCCCGTTGAAGAACGGAGTCTATAATTTTATCACACAGAAATTTAAGAACATGAGCGGAACACTAAATAAAGTAATGTTGATAGGGCACTTGGGCGATGAAGTAAAAATGCATTACTTTGAAGGTGGCGGTTGTATTGGACGTTTTCCAATTGCAACAAACGATTCATATACAAATAAGCAAACAGGCGAACGCGTTGTAAATACAGATTGGCATAATATTGTTGTCCGTAATAAAGCAGCCGAAATCTGCGAAAAATATTTGAGTAAGGGCGATAAAGTATATGTAGAAGGACGTTTGAAAAACAGACAATGGCAAGGTGAAGATGGAAATACACGCTATTCTACGGAAGTGCAAGTAACTGATTTTACGTTTTTATCAACCAAGAAAGAATCACAATCGAACACAGGAACGCCAGCTAGCAATACTAACACAAATACAAACGCAACGCCAAATCATCAAGCTGCGCAGCCAGGGCCTTCACAACAACAACAACAAGCGCCACAAGCTTCGCCTGCGGGAGAAGACGATGATCTACCATTTTAAAATAAGTTTAATTAACGATTGAAATTTTGGATCCAGAACCCAGTATACTAATCTTTACAACCGCCTTTGACGGACTTGATATTTTTAAGATTGTTTTTTTTGGTATCTTATTATTTTGCTCTGCTTTAATTTCCGGAGCAGAAGTAGCGCTATTTTCTTTATCACAAACCGAAGTAAACGAAGCTTCCGCATCTGATTCTACACGATTGCGATTGGTCGCTAAATTGTTACTGAATCCTAAAAAATTATTGGCAACGATTTTAGTGGCGAATAATTTTATAAATATCACAACGGTTTTATTATTTGCTTCGCTGGGCGATTTGTTTTTCTCAGGAATTACAACTGCTTGGATTCGATTAGTGATAGAAATTGGAGTTGTTACTTTTTTAATTTTACTTTTTGGCGAAATTTTACCAAAAGTATACGCAAGCAGAAACAAACACAAATTTTCGGCGATGATGGCATATCCCCTGAATATTTTGCATAAAATTTTTACACCAATTAGTTTGCCAATGAGTTTTGTATCTGGATTGATTCAGAAAAAACTTGGAAAACAACGTTCGTATCTTTCTGTTGATCAACTATCGCAAGCATTAGAGTTAACATCTGAAAATGAAACAACGTTAGAAGAACAGAAAATTTTACAGGGAATTGTCTCTTTTGGAAACACAGATACTAAACAAGTGATGCAACCGCGTATGGACGTTTTTGCGTTGAAAGAAGATATGAGTTACAACACAGTAATTCAAGAAATTGTCAAAAAAGGATATTCTCGAATTCCAGTATACAAAGAAAGTTTGGACGATATTTCGGGAATTTTATATGTAAAAGATTTAATTCCGCATATTGACACTGTTGATTATGGATGGGTAAATTTACTTCGAAAACCTTATTTCGTTCCCGAGAATAAAAAACTAGACGATTTACTGCGCGAATTTCAAGATAAGAAAATTCACTTAGCTATTGTGGTTGATGAATACGGAGGAACTTCTGGTTTGGTATCGTTGGAAGATGTTATTGAAGAAATTGTAGGCGATATTAGCGACGAATTTGATGATGAAGATGTACATTATTCTAAGATTGATGATAAAAATTATGTCTTTGAAGGAAAAACGAATTTAAAAGATTTTTATAAAATTATAGGAATTGCAGATGCTTCCGAGTTTGAATCGCACAAAGGAGAATCGGAAACGATTGCAGGGTTTGTGTTGGAGATATTTAGAGGTTTCCCGAAAGTAAAGGATAAAATAAACTTTGGCAACTATACGTTTACTGTGGAAGTGATTGACAATAAGCGATTGAAACAAGTAAAAGTAACACTCAAATAATGAAGATTATAAAATATACAAGTATTGTTTTGCTTCTGAGCATCCTCTTAATTTCATGTGGAGGAGAAGTGTTGCCAAAACCAAACGGATTTTTGCGCTTAGAATATCCTGAGGCAAATTATGCCAAAGTACAATTCGATTGTCCGTATACGTTTGAAAAAAACCAACTTGCTTCCATTGTTCCCAAGAAAAATTGCTGGATGAATTTAGAGTATCCTGCGCTCAACGGAACCTTACATTTATCATACATTCCTATTGAAGGAAACTTAAATCAATTGTTAGAAGATGTTCAAAAACTTACGTACGAACATGCCGTAAAAGCTGATGCTATTGAGCCAACTATTTATGATAATAAGGAACAAGGTGTATATGGAATGGTCTATGAAGTAGAAGGAAACGCTGCTTCTCAAGCACAATTTTACGTCACAGATAGCACCAAACATTTCTTAACAGGTTCATTGTACTTTAATGCAATACCAAATTACGATTCTATTTATCCTGCGGTTGTGTACATTAAAAAAGACATTCGCATGTTGATAGAAACTTTGAAGTGGAAAGAGTAGATTGCTAGATCGCTTCGCTTTTCTTTTAGATTTTTATATGATCAAAACTTTATAGTATACAGAACACTGAGCTTAGTCGAATTGTTGGTTGTTTCATTTCTGTCTTATAAATGTTAACTACGGTGTTCCCGTAGCGGGTTGATAATTTGTTTACATAACTTCCTGATTATTAACCAAAAATTATAGTATCATGAAAAAATCACGAATCAAAAGCCTTGCTTTTACTAAAAAAACGATTACAAATTTTAATTCTTTGGAAACAAAGGGTGGTTTAGATCCAAACCATTCATGTTTCTGTCCATCTCATTCAATTTGTCCTCCTGGGATTTACTGTTACTAATTTTATTAAATAAAAAAATGTCAGTTATGATCAGGATTTCTTCTGATCACAACTGACAAAATAATGAGTTTCTATAATTCTTATTAAGAATAGAAATTACACTTTCTTAGTGCAACATTCTTTCTTGCAATCTTCTGCGCAAGCGGTTTTCTTAGCATCTTTCTTCGCACAGCACGCCATTTTACAATCAGCTTTACATGCTTTTTTAGTTTCACCTTTCTTAGCGCAACAGTCCATTTTGCAATCTGCCTTACATGCTTTTGCAAAAGCATCTACATTTTTCATGTCTGAAATTTTATAATCGCCAGGAACTTTCGCCACAGTACTTGTTAAGGCATCAAAATCAACTTTTGCTTCGTTGTATTCAACCATTGCTAATTTCTGGTCAAAATCTACCTTTGCAGATTTTACACCTTCCATAGACGCTAATTTGCTTTCAATACGTTTTGCGCAACCAATAGCACAAGTCATACCATCAATTTTAAATTCAGCTTTGTTATAGTTGGCAGCTACATCTTTTGTATTCGCTTCTTTTTTTACAGTTTCTGCTTGTGTATCAACAGTTACAGTTTCTGGTGTTGTATTGTTTTTACAGCTTATAATGGCGATTGCCATTGCGCACACTAAAAATATTTTTTTCATAAGGATTGTATTTATCAAATTAATTTGAGAAACCTATATAGATTTCACCTATTAGAATATTACAAAATTACACAATTAGGATCAGAATATTAGAAATATTTGTCGGACTTTTGCGTGATAATTTTGAACCGTACTAATGGACAATGCAAAACTAAAGTGGGTGTATCTCATTATATTATCATTGATTTGGGGAAGTTCGTTTATTCTGATTGATCTCGCAATGGAAGGATTAAATTCCATTCAGTTAGGCGCATTGCGTATTGTGATTACTGCCTTGTTTTTATTCCCGATAGGCTTGAAAAAAATAAAGTTAATCAAACGTTCACAATGGAAATGGATTTTTTGGACAGCAATGGCCGGATCTTTATTTCCTGTGTTTTTATTTGCCATTGCGCAAGAACAATTGGACAGTTCTGTAGCTGGTATGTTAAATTCAATGGTGCCTTTAAATACAATTGTTTTTGGGATGTTATTTTTTGGTATAGTTGTTACCAAACGACAAGTTTTGGGCGTTTTTATTGGTTTAATCGGGACCTTAGTGTTGGTTATTGCTGGCGCAGATTTTAATCCGAGTCAGAACTATTGGTTTAGTATTTTCGTTTTACTCGCAACCATTGGCTATGGTTTGAACGTGAATATCATCAAAAAGTATTTGAATGATTTGAATGCGCTTGCAATCGTGACAGGAAACTTTGTCATCATTGTAATTCCTGCATTGATTATACTAATATATACAGGTTTTTTTAGTTATATAATGCACGATGTAGCGATGCAAATAGCTGTGGGTTATGTAATCGTTTTGTCATTATTTGGAACTGCGATTGCTAAAGTTATTTACAGCAGATTGGTGCAGATTTCAAGTCCAATTTTTGCTTCTTCCGTAACGTATACTATGCCAGTTGTGGCAATTTTTTGGGGATTGTTTTTTGGAGAACGATTGAGTTTTTACCAAATAGTAGGCGGAATTATAATTTTGGTAGGTGTGTATTTGGTGAATAAACGAAGTAAAAAAGGAACAGCGTAAATTATAAAGCATAAAAAAAGCTCTAAGATTTTCTTAGAGCTTTTTGATTTATTTTCAATAGTGATTTACTCGAAATCAGCTTTTGTTAAAGGTGCATTTATTTTTGTAGAAACTGCAACCATTTCAATTTTTTGTCCTGCCGCAGGGATAATCATTAAGTGTGGTATTTTTATACCGTCAACCTCTTTATAATCACCAAAGAAACGATCTTGAGCAACTTCTTGTCCTCCCGGTCCTTTTACAGTTGAACTTTCTTTCACTTTTAATCCCGATTTAACATCGTAGAAATTAGTTGATTTGTCTCCGTTTGCTTTTTCAATAACAATCGCATAAGCATCGTTACCATCTACTGATTCGATACCTTTTAAAACCATCTTACTATTTTCTCCAAAAGTAAGTTCTTCAAAAAGTGATTTTTTAGCTTTCATTTCAGCAATCTTATCAGCTGGCATATCTCTTTTTTGACCTTGTGCAGCCATATATCCTTTTTCACCATCAAATACTTGCTTGTTCACACTTCCCATACCTGCGATACTTACATCAACAGATAATAAGTTAGGAGCTTTTTGCTTCATTTTCATAGACATATCCATTCCTTGGAAAGTTGCGCCCATTTCTTGAACAATTGTAGTGACGTTCATTAATTTATCTTTTCCGCCAATAGCTTTGATATAATCAGCAATTACTGTTTCAGCAGTAACTCCAGCAGGAATTGGCTTCTTGAATTCAGGCTTTTTTGTTGGCTCTCCAGATTGGTCAAAGTATTTTACAGGAATCTTTTTCCCGTCAAATGTTAAGTTTTCCAAAGCATCAATTACTTCACTTCCTTTTCCTGTAACTACAATACGTAAGTTATCTTTTAAGAAATATTTTTTAGCAGCTCTCAATACATCTTCTTTAGTTACTGCTTCAATCTTTTCTAAGTATGTTTCGTAGAAATCTTTTGGTAAATCTTGAGTCTTGATACGCAAAGCATAACTTGCAACCGTAGCAGGTCTTTCAATTCCCATAACAAAGTTTCCAACGTATTTAGCTTTTACATTTTTTAATTCTTCATCAGAAACTAATTCCGTAGAAATCTTTTTAATTTCTTTTAAGATTTCAACAACAGCACTATCTGTTACTGCATTACGTACACTTGCCGTAGCTTTGAATGTAGAAATTGTTTTTTTGTTGTTTCCAATTCTTGAATATGAACCGTACGTAAATTTCTTGTCTTCACGTAAGTTGTTGAATAAACGTGCTTCTCCACCACCACCTAAGATGTTGTTAGCGATTAAAACAGGGAAATAATCTTCATCTTTCATGGTAAGTGTTACTGTGTTCTGAACGCTTAATTCAGATTGTACAGCATTTTCCATATCAATGAAGTTTACTTCTGTTGAAGTGGCATTCTTTGCCGTACCGTATGTATCAGCAACAATAGTTCCTTTCTCCCATTTGTTGAAAAGCTTCTTTATTAATTTCTTAGCGTCTTTTGCTTTTACATCTCCAACAATAATTAAATATGCATTGTTTGGTTTGAAGTATTTAGCGTGAAAAGCTTTTAAATCAGCAAGTGTAACATTTTTGATGCTTTCTTCAGTAATGAATTCTCCGTAAGGATGATTTGCTCCATACGCTAATACAGATTGAACTCTTCCTGCGATAGCTCCAACATTTTTCTTTTCAGATTTTAAATTTTCTAAAATCTTAGCTCTTTCAGCTTCTAAATCTTCTTCTGTAAAGTTAGGATTCAAAGCGGCATCAGCCATTAATTCCATAATTCTTGGAAAGTACTTTGAAAGTGATCCAGCAAAAGCACTTTGCGAACCAAAATTTAACGAAGCTCCTAAATAATCAACTTCTTCATTAAAATCATCTTTAGAAATTGAAGTAGAACCACTTCCTAATAAAGAGCTTACTAAACTTGTAAGACCTGCTTTTCTTCCTTCTACAACAAGTGGATTGTCAATTGTTAATGTTGCAGATACACGCGGTAATTTGTTGTTTTCAACAACCATTACTGTAAGTCCGTTTTTCAGTGTAAACGTTTGTGGTTTTCCAATATTGATCTTTGGTGCTGGTCCAGGTTTTGGCTGCACTGATCTATCTATTTGGGCTTGCATTGTTAGCGAAGCTAAAAACAATACAAGGAGTGAAAATATTCTTGTTTTCATTTGTTATTTTTTAATGTTTTTAATAGGTCAAATGGAATTCGTCAAAAAATTTTAAGTCTAATTTACCTAAAAGTAAAGGACTCATTTCATGATCTTTTTATTTTTTTTCTTGTGTTTTTTCAGCTGGTAAATATTCTAAAATCAAACGTTGGTTTTGATTTAAGTACTTATTCGCAACTTCTCTAATTTCTTCTCTTGTAATAGATCTGTAAATATCAATTTCAGTATTGATCAAGTTTGTATCTCCGTACAAAACATTGTATCTAGCTAAAGAGTTTGCAATTCCTTGCACGCTAGAGTTTGAATTTACAAAGTTGTTCTCAAATTTATTTTGAAGTTTTTGGTAATCTTTCTCAGAAATCAACTCAGTTTGAACTTTCTTGATTTCGTCGTCCATTTCAGCAATTAAATCATCCAATGTAACTTCACCTAATGGAAGCGCTAATACAGCATACGTTCCGTAGTCTTCTTGACTAATGTTTACTGCTTGTGCAGCTAATGCCATTTTCTTTTCGTCAACCAAACGTTTGTATAGTTTAGAACTTTTTCCACTACTTAAGTACGAAGAAATCATATCTAAAACTCTTGCGTCTCTTGTTTTAAAAGAAGGAGTTCTATATGAAGCGATGACCATAGGAATTTGAATATTTTGATCGTATGCTTTTGCACGAAATTCTTTTGTGATCGGATCTTCTTTCGGGAAATTTCTTTCGATAGCTGCGCCTCTTGGAATAGCTGCGAAATAATCGTTGATCATTTTCTTTGTTTTCGCAGTATCAAAATCTCCAGCAACTACTAAGGTTGCATTATTAGGAACGTAGAATTTTTTATTGAATGCCATAAACTCATCGAGTGTTGCAGCATCTAAGTGTTCCATCTTTCCAATGGTTGTTCCTTTATATGGATGTTTTTTAAACATGTTTTTCTTGATTTCTTCAAGAATATGTCCATAAGGTTGATTGTCTACACGTTGTCTTTTTTCTTCTTTTACAACTTCGTTTTGTGTATCAACACCATCTTGGTTGATTACTGGATGTAACATACGTTCTGATTCCAACCACAATCCTAATTGTAAATTGTTTGAAGGGAAAACTTCGTAATAATATGTTCTGTCGTCTGTGGTATTTGCATTATTGCTACCACCATTTGAAGATACAATTTTGAACCATTGTCCGCGTTCAATATTTTTTGTTCCTTCAAACAAAAGGTGCTCAAAAAAATGCGCAAACCCAGTACGTTCAGGGTTTTCATCTTTAGCACCTACATGATACATAACAGCAGTAGTAACTACTGGGGCAGTGTTGTCTTGGTGAAGAATTACATGCAGACCGTTGTCTAAGTTATATTCTTCAAACTTAACTTCTTGGGCTTGGGAAACGAATCCGAAAAGCAGTAAAGAAGCTATTGAAAATAATCTTTTTTTCATTGCGTTAGACTTTTTTTTAACTTTAGTTATTTAGATAGGACGCAAGTTCTATAAAATTGTTACATCTCACAAGCGATACGGGAATTTTAATATTATTTTAATACCTCGGTTGTTTTCCGTATATTGAAGGAGGTCAGTTGGTTACTAATAGTAAACGGAAATATTTATCATGGAAAAGAAAACAGTAAAATACGGAAGTTTCATTGCCTTAGGATTAATAGTCTATTTTTTGACAGTACGTTTGTTAGGCATGCATGAAAACCCTTGGTTGCGGATACTAAATGGAGTTATTGTCGCTTTTGGGATTTATAAAGTGATTAAAGATGTGAAAGCACAAAGAGGTGTGCATTTCAATTATTTTGATGGATTTAAAGCCGGAATTATTTCAGGATTTGTTGCAACATTAATTTTCACCCTTTTTATGGGGATTTATATCTTTCATATAGATACAGCGTTTGCTGAAAAAATAATGGCGATGAGTTTGGGCAGTGTTGCCACAGAACCAGGGCTTTTACTGTTCATTATATTGATTGAAGGATTCGCTTCAACAGTGATTTTGAGTCTATTGTTTATGCAGAAATTTAAGCCAAGTTGGAATATTCCCAATAAACTGTAATAGAAGTATTTGTAGATTAATTAATTAGATGTATATTTGCGTCCATTTTGGATAAATTAATTAATTAAACGAATACGCTATGTATGCAATTGTAGAGATGGCAGGGCAGCAATTTAAAGTTGCGAAAGACCAAAAAGTATTTGTTCATCGTTTGGCAGTAGAAGAAGGAGAGAAAGTTACTTTCGACAATGTTCTTTTATTAGACGACAACGGACAAGTTACTGTAGGCGCCCCAGCTATAACTGGAGCTTCAGTAGAAGCCAAAGTTTTAAAGCACCTTAAAGGTGATAAAGTAATTGTTTTCAAGAAGAAAAGACGTAAAGGTTACCGTGTTAAAAATGGTCACCGTCAGTCTTTAACAGAAATTGTTGTTGAAAACATTCTAGCTTCTGGAACTAAAAAAGCAGCTCCAAAGAAAGAAGAAGCTAAAAAAGAAGTTGCAAAACCTGCAGCTAAAAAAGAAGTAACAGCTTCTAAAGGAGATGACTTAAAAAAGATTGAAGGTATTGGTCCTAAAATCGCATCAACTTTAGTTGAAGCAGGAATTTCAACTTTTGCAGAATTAGCAAAAGCAGAACCAGCAAAAATTTCTGAAATCATTTCAGGTGTACGTGGAAAGCACGTTACTGATACTTGGCCAGCACAAGCACAATTAGCTGCTGATGGTAAGTGGGATGAATTAAAGAAATGGCAAGATGAATTAGATGGTGGTAAAGCGTAATTGCATTATTACTTAAGTATAACAAAATAAAACCTTACTAATATGGCTCACAAAAAAGGAGTTGGTAGTTCGAAAAACGGTAGAGAATCAGAATCAAAACGCTTAGGTGTTAAGATTTTTGGTGGACAAGCAGCTATTGCTGGTAATATCATCGTTAGACAAAGAGGTACTACTCACAATCCAGGAGAAAATGTATATATGGGGAAAGACCATACATTACATGCAAAAGTAGACGGTCTTGTGAAATTCACAAAGAAAGCTAACAACAGATCTTATATTTCAATCGAACCTTTCGAAGCATAATTTAAGATTTAATAGTATAAAAAAAGCCTGAACATTTAATTGTTCAGGCTTTTTTTGTGGAACGAATTTGTTATTCAACAAACCCTTTTTTCTTTAATAATGGACCAATTTCAGGTTCCGAACCACGGAATCCTTTGTACAATTCCATGCCTGGTTGCGAACCGCCCATACTCAACATTTTGCGGTATCGTTTTGCAGTTTCTGGATCAAATATGTTGCCTGTGTCTTTGAACGCTTGAAAAGCATCTGCATCCAATACTTCTGACCATAAGTAACTATAATATCCAGAAGAATATCCTGTAGCACCTGAGAAGATATGTCCAAAATAGGTGTTTCTATAACGAGGAATAATTTCGTCAATTAAGCCTAATTTTTCCATTGCTTCTTTTTCAAAAGCATTTGCGTCCGTTGGAATGTTTTCTGTTTTTGCATGCCAAGCCATATCTAAATACGCTGCCGCCATATATTCTACCGTAGCAAATCCGCCATTGAAAGAATTTGCATCTTTCATTTTTTTAATCATACTATCTGGAATTACTTCACCAGTTTTGTAATGCTTCGCGAACAAACGCAATACTTGTGGTTCACTCATCCAGTTTTCCATTACTTGTGAAGGAAATTCTACAAAGTCCCTTGGTACATTCGTTCCCGATAACGATTCGTATTTTACATTAGAGAATAATCCGTGTAGTGCATGTCCAAACTCGTGAAATAAAGTTTCTGCTTCTGTAAAGGATAATAGCGATGGCGAATCTCCGGAAGGAGCAGGATAATTAAAATTATTCGTTACAATTGGAGTTACCATTCCGTTTACGTTCATTTGACTACGCAAGGCATTCATCCAAGCGCCACCACGTTTGCTTTCGCGCGCAAAGAAATCCATGTAAATAATTCCTAAGTGCGTTCCGTCTTTTTCTAATACTTCAAATACTTGTTGATCTTCATGCCACTTTGGAACGTTTGTTAGTTCTTTAAATGTTAACCCGAATAATTCTCCAGCTAATACAAAAACACCGTCTCTTACGGCAGTGAATTCAAAATATGGACGTGTTTGTTCTTCATCGAAGTTGTAACGTTCTTTTCTAACTTTTTCAACGTAATGTCTCCAATCGCTTCCAGCAAAAGTTCCCGTTACACCTTCACTTTTCATCTTTTTAGCCAATGCATCACGTTCTGATTTAGCCATTGCTAATGCAGAAGGCCATAATTTTTCCATAAAGCCAAATACAGCTTCTGGCGTTTCTGCCATATTATTTGAAAGAATATATGCTGCATGCGAATCGTATCCTAAGAGCTTTGCTTTTTCTAAACGCAATGCTGCCATTTCACTTAAAATAGCTTTGTTATCGCTTTCATTGTCATTATTGGCGCGCATTGCATAACCGTCAAATAATATTTTACGCGCTTCTCGGTTTGGAGACGATTGCAAAAACGGATTGATGCTTGGGCGTTGTAATGTAAATGACCAACCATCTTTGTGACCTCTATTTTTTGCTTCGGCAGCAGCCAGAGCCACTAAACTTTCAGGAAGGTTTCCTAAGTCTTTTTTGTCTTTTGTGTGATATTCAAATGCATTGGTTTCATCGAGTAGGTTTTCACCAAAATCGCCACCTAGTTTTGCCAATCGCGTATTGATTTCGCGCAAGCGATCTTGTGCTTTTCCTTGTAAATTGATTCCTGAACGGACAAAACGTTTGTGTGTTTCTTCTAATAAACGTAGTTCTTCAGGAGAAAGATTTAGTTTGTCTTTTTGATCGTATACAGCTTTGATACGTTTGAATAATGCTGGATTTAAGTTGATATTGTCATTGTGCGTTGCAATAGCCGGCGTGATTTCTTTTGCCGCTATTTTTAGAATACTGTCGGTGTTTGCACCATTTACAGCATAAAATACACGTTGCAATCTGTTTAGATTTTTTCCACTAAACTCCAAAGCTTCAATAGTGTTTTGGAATGTTGCTGCCGCTGTATTTTCGGTAATTTCCTTGATTTCTTTTTGATTTTCTTCAAGTGCAACTTTAAAAGCGGGTAAGTAATCAGTGCTTTTTATTTTATCGAATGGCGGTACTCCAAAAGGTGTATCCCATTCCGTCAATAATGGATTGTCGGTCATAGATGTGTCTGATTTTTTTTCGGGTGTAGCCTCTTTACAGGAAGCAAAGAGCAAAATACTACACATAATGGCTATTGAGGTACGTTTCATCTGTTGTTTTTATTTTGTTAATTGGTCAGATGGAATTCGCATATTAATAATATCAGTTAGTATTGAAATTTTTAACTATGCTCATTTCATGATGTGATTAATTAGAACAACAAGATACTGTTTTTTTAAATTTCGTTTAAAACTTTAACGTTCGATACTACCAAACTCTTTTATTGCGTTATAACTATTCATTCTATTGTGAACTATGAGATATCTTCTATTTGTGTTGTTTATAAGTATCAGCTTTTCCGTTTTTAGTCAGAAAAAAATTCACGTATTCGTCGCGTTGTGTGATAACGTGAATCAAGGAATTGTTCCTGTGCCGAAAACATTAGGGAACGGTCAAAATGCGCGAACAAATTTATATTGGGGCGCGTTGTATGGTATGAAAACCTATTTTAAGCGAAGTAAAGATTGGACATTTATTAAAACGATTCCTTCAAACAATCCGAAAATTTTAGAACGTATTGTCTTCAAACATAAAACAACGAATACATATTTGCTCGCTGATGCGTACGATGGAAAGTATATTGAACAAACCACCATCGATTTTTTACAAGCTAGCAGCGGCGCAAATCCAACAGAAATTACCGTGAACGATCAAAAGTTGAGTTTTGGTGGCGCTTCTGATTTAGTCGCATATATTGGTCATGATGGTTTGATGGAGTTTAGTTTAGATATCAAACTTTCTCCAAAAGATAAAAAGAAACGTGACGCAATTATATTGGCCTGCATTAGTAAAGATTATTTTAAATCGTATTTAAAGAGAACAGGCGCAAATCCGTTGGTTTGGTCTACAGGATTAATGTCGCCAGAAGCATACACCTTAAAATGGGCAATTGATGGCTGGATTTTAAACGAATCGGATGCGGAAATTAGAGAACGTGCCGCAAAAGCTTATCATACCTATCAAAAATGTGGGATGCGCGGCGCACGTGGTTTGTTGGTGACAGGATTTTAAAAGCGAAGCACTTTCATAAAAAATGCTTCGCTCTACATAATAGTAATTGAGTTACTAATTGTTTTTTAACATGTTACCACTGTTGGTGGACAAATAAAAACAGATCCAATACAGTCTATTGCAAAAGTATCGCAAGTTGCGTAACATGTTCTGTAGTACTTATTTGTAAATTCACAAGTAGTACCAGTAACTCCACCTTTAAGCGCATCTGTTTTTAAGTTAGAAACACTTCTTTTGTTTAAGTTCAATTTTACATTTGATTTTTTCATGTTATGATTTTTAAAATTAATAATGACATGAAATTAGAGTGGAATTTTTCTCTGTACAAATGTTCCCATCGTCGGTTTATAAACTGAAGGTGCTTAACAACTAATGAGAGTTCCGCCTTCCGATAATGAATCTGATTGTGAGGTACTACAACCGTCGCAAGACTTGTCAGGATCACATGTGTTTGCTTCCGTATTATGGTTAGCGCAGGGCATATTTGCACATTGACTTTCAATGTTTGTAACGTCTCCGCTTCCGAAAATATTGGATAAATCTGCAACACGTACTTTTTTTAGACCTAAGGTAATCGATCTTTTTTTCATATTATAATTTTAATGTTAGATTGCAACATATTTAATAATGATTGAATATCATAAAATTTGAACCTTCAGTTTATAAACCAAGGGTTATGTTTTTAATAAAATATGAAGGGTAAATTCCGGTGTGTTCTTTGAAAGCTCTTGAGAATGATCCTTCACTCTTAAAGCCCAATTCTAAAGCAATTGCTTTGATGCTGTATGAACAAAAAATCTTGTCGTTTTTCAATTTCTGTAACGCATAATTAATTCTGAGAGTCGTAATGTAACTCTTGAAAGATTGCTCTTTATAGGTGTTGATTATTTTTGATAAATACGATGTATTGGTATTTAACTTTTTTGCAACAGATGTCAAACTAGTTTTCGAGTCAAGATATCCGTGTTTTGTTTCAAATTTCTTTAAAGCTTTTAATATACTGGCTGCTTTTTCGTCAGATATTTTTCTCTCAGTTTGCTGTTTTGTAGTTGATTTTTTTTGCTGACTATTCGCTTCAAGTTCTTCAATATAATTCAGGAGCTTATTGAATTTTTCTTTGTTTTTTGTTTTAAGCCTACGATACCTAAATAGAAATAGTACTAAAATGATTGTTAATAGGATTCCTAAGTAGATTAATATTTGATTGTAAAATTGTCTCTTTTTTGATAGTTCTTCGAGCTCAATAATTTTTCTTTTTAAATAATCTAGATCAAATTTTGTTTCAAGCCTTGTTGTCACGGCATTCAATACTACATTGTTTTCTTGCATGATTGTCTGCGCCATTTTATAATTTTCACGCGCAGTATGATCTGCTTTTATGGCTTCATAACTTTGGGCTAATAGTAAAACTATTTCAAAACGCTCTAAGTGGTTGAATTGATATTGAACTTCAAGCGTTTTAGCTTTTTCTAATACTTGTATTGCTTTTTGATAGTATTGTAATTCATAAAAACACTTTCCTTGAAAGCGATATACAATGAATAAATTGCGATCATTTTTCAATTCAGATAGCAACTTTTCTGCTTTCTCAAAAGATTCAAGCGCGCCCAAATAGTTCTTTTCAGCGCAAGCAATTTTACCTTTAAACAAATAGTAATAACTGATTCCTGTTTTGTTATTTTCAGCTTCGGAAGTTTTTCTTAAAATTTCATTATATTCAGTTGCTTTGTTTACATCTAAGTTGATGTGTGTTGCTACAAGTGCAATATATATATTGAGATAGGTCGTTTTGTTTTCAGAAGGAAGCGTTTTAATTTTTTCTAAATTATCCAGAAATATATCAGCGGCATCTGCATGCAAACCCATTTCGTCTTTAATTAAACCTATATCGTGGTTCGATTTAATTTGCTGTAATAAATTTTGTTCCGCTTTTGCAAAAGAATCTACTTTTAAATAGTATTCAAGTGCTTTTTGGTATTTTCCTAAATTGCGATAAATACTACCTTTTACTTTATAGCCGTATATAAGTGTATTTTTATTTTTTGCTTTTTTAGAATAGGCAATTGTTTGGTTAATTTCTTGCAAAGCAACCTCATAGTTTCCAAAATTATTTTCGGCATCGCCTAGCAGTAAACGCGCAATATTTTCTTCTTTTTCATTCTTTTCTTGAATCGCTTTTTGCAGGCTTGCAGAAGCGTATTTTATAGCTAATTCAGGATTGTTGCTTTTTGTGGAAAAGTACTGTGTTTTCAATTCAGTGTAAGATAATTTCTGTAGCGAATCTTTATCTTGAGAAAAAATGGTTCCGAAATAAAACAAACAACTAAGAAATACAATGCAGTTACGAAAATTCATGTGACGATTAAGTTAAAAAGGGTTACGTACTATAAACAAGACGCTTCTACTTCTGATATATCAATATAAGAAAATGGTTTTTCTTATAACGAATGTGACATGCATAAAGTATAATTTAGGAGTCTCAAATCATGAAGAATGGAATTTTTAAACATACTATTCGACTAAAATAGTAGCTATAATTTTAAATACTACTTGGCGTAAATTTCTGAAATTTGAATGGTTTGTACTTTATCTAATATATTAAAACGCCTCATTTTTATTTGAATGAGGCGTTTTTGTAATAATTTAGTATCAAAATTCAGTGATTAACTACAATCGATCACCGCTGATGTACAATCATTTTCTGTAACGCAATTTACTCCATAGCACGTTGGATAGTGTCTGTTCGTATAAAGACATACTTTTCCAGTGATTCCTCCACTAATTTCTGTTGTTTCCAGAAATGAAATGCGTTTTTTGTTTAAACTTAATTTTACATTTGATTTTTTCATTACTATAATTTTTGTGATTAATAATAGCATGAAATTATTTTGATTTTTCCTGCAAAACAAAGAAGACAACCTTCAGTTTATGAATCTCAGGGTTTACATTTTTACTATTTTATCCGCTTGAATTATCTAAACTATCTGTTCTGGGCGTTATGGTAGTTGGACAGTCTTTAGGAGTAGATTCACAGTCTTTCTGCGTAACTGGAGGAGCTCCAGCTTTTAGCATACTCAAGTTGGCAATACGTGCTTTTCTTAAGTTTAATGATATTGATTTTTTGTTTTTCATACAATTCAATTTTAAAGTTAATAATGAGTTGAAGATAGGAAACGCATAGAGTTGACACTAAAAAAGGCACCTAAGATTTATGAATCAGAGGTTAGGTTTTTGATAAAAAAGGAAGGGTAAATTCCAGTTTGTTTTTTAAATGCTCTTGAGAATACACCTTCACTTTTAAAGCCTAATTCTTCTGCAATTGCTTTGATACTATACGAACGTAATAGTTTATCATTTTTCAATTGGTGCAATACATAATCAATTCGGAGTTGTGTAATGTAATTTATAAATGTTTGCCCTTTATGCGTATTAATAATTTTGGATAAATAGGAAGTGTTGGTGTTCAATTTTTTTGCAACATTAACCAAACTCGTATTGTTATGTAAGAATAATTTTTTGTCCTCAAATTTTTGTAAAGCAGTTAAAATTTTCAGGACTTTTTCATCTGGAAGCTGTTTTTCTTCCGTTGTTTTTACGATTGATTTTGTAGCTTTTTCAGTTTCTACTTGTTGTAGTTTTTTAAGAATAATATCAAACTTTTGCTTGTTATTTATCTTGTACTTTCTATAAAGAATAATTAAGATAATAATGATAAGTAGCAAACCAAAACTCACATATATTAATGATGTACGTTGCCATTCTTTTTCATTCGCTTGCTTTTGTAGTGCTTCAATTTTTTCTTGGATGGTTTTATTGTCATATAAATCTTTAATCTTAGTGTTTACCGTACGTCTTATAGTGTCGTTCGCATTATTTAATTGCATGGAAAGCTTAAAATTTTCAATAGCCTTTTTCTCGTTTGCTATTTTACTATAGCTTAATGCGAGTTTGTGAATGACTTCTTTGTACTCAAAATGATCGAGTCTAATTTCATCTTTTAATGTTTTTATTTTTTCAAAAACGGCAATGGCTTTATCATATTTCTCAGTGTCAAAATGTATTTTTCCTTGAAATTGATATACCGTAAATAGACTATTTTTTTTCCCCAAGGAAACGATGAGTTTTTCAGCTTTTTGCAATGCTTCTAATCCTTTTGAATATTCTTTTTGTTGATATAATAGGATTCCTTTTAGTACATAATAATAACTCAACGCATCTTGATCATTAGTAGCTTCACTATGCTCTTTTATTTTTGTGGCATATTTTTCTGCAGCTTGTTCATCAAAATAAGTATATGCAGAACAAAGTCCGATAAGCGTATTTAGATATTTAAAGGAATATTTTTTTTGATCAATTAATGGAAATAAAATTGCTTCATTCTTTAAGAATAATTTTGCAGCTTCTTCATGGTCTCCCAAAGCAGTTTTAACAGCGCCAATATTTTGATTGGAATACACTTGATAGTCTATATTTTTTCTAATGCGCGCTAAAGAATCTATTTTTAAGTAATATGTAATAGCGTCGTTGTACTTTCCAAAGTCGTAATAAATTGTTCCTTTTCGGCTAATAGCACTCAAAAGCATCTTTTCATTTTCTTCAGCAATGGCGTATGCAATGCTTTCGTTTAAAAGTGAAATTGCTTTTGATAAATCGCCAAAATAACCTTCTATATACGCTTGTTTTATATACGCGCTATGCTTCTCTAAAGTATTATTTTCTTGAATAGCTTTTGTAACTAAAGCATCAGAATACAACTTTGCAATTTTTGGAGCTGAACGTTGAAACTTGAAATAGTTCTGTTTTAAATCTTGATAAGAAGATGTCAATAACGAATCTTTCTCTTGAGAAAAAACAGTTCCGAAATAAAATAAACAACTAAGAAATACAATGCAATGACGAAAATTCATAAAATGGGAGATTAGAAAAGTATATATAAACAAGACGCTATTACCAGTTTTTGTTACCCTAATGCATCAATATAAGAAAATGATTTTTCTTATAACGAATGCGATGCGTATAAAGTATAATCTTACAGTCTCAAACCATGAAAAATGGACTTTTGGACAAAAAAAATAAAAAACCCCCGAACATTACTGCTCAGGATTTTATAAAATTAAAACTACTAAGTGTTCTTAATGATCACATACACGAACAGTATTGTCCGAAGTGCAATCCCACCAAGTTGCTTCACAATTTGTATCGTAACAGGTGTTATAGTACTTATTTGTTAAGTTGCATGTTCTCCCAGTTACACCACCTATGACCGTGCTAGTTTCCAAGTTAGAAATAACATTTTTTTTAAATGTTAATCCATTCCCATTCTTTTTTTTCATAATATTAAGTTTTATGGGTTATATATGATCAAGTTCAAAACGCCTTTTTTTGTTACCCATTCCAGCAAATCCCTTAATTTATGCACGTTAAATATGTGTAGGTAATTAGTATTGAAATTATTTTTCGTTACTCAGGGATGAATTAAAAAACGAACATTCAAAAAACAAAAAAATCCCGAACATTGCTGCGCGAGATTTTGATTATATAGTATTTGTAAAAAGCTCTTCTAATTCAACCGTGGCTGAACAGAAATTCGCTTTTGCTTCATTTAAAAGAAGACGAGTTTATTTTGGATCACCTATTGGACAGTTAATAGGGCAAGTATTGCCATAACAAGTATAAGGTTGACAGCTATAATATCTACTTTCGGCGCCACCTTTCAAGGAATTTGGAGTAAAATTAGAAATTAAAACTTTGCTAATCTTTAACGATTTAAGATTCTTTTTTTTCATAATTGGATAGTTTTTAGGTTTGATTAATATTGTGAGATTGTAATAATCACATACTATCTATTTGGGCATTGATTGTAATGTGAATCATTACACGACATGAAACATGTTTTATGATGCGCACGCGTTGGTTCACAAGCTTGTCCAGTAGCTCCACCTATAATCGAGTTAGATTTTAAGCTAGAAATGTTTTTTTTGTTTAAGCCAAGTTTGATTTTTGATTTCTTCATAATTGTTAGTTTTTAAATGAATTAAGAACATGAAATTAGAATGAATCTGAAGCGTAAACAATTAAAGCTAGGTTCGTTTTATAAAATAGCGGTGTAGATTTCTTTAATTAATCAGTGGTTGTTTTTCTCTTTACCAAGCTGTCAGGTCTTGTGGTTATTGTTTGGCAGGTGTCATCAGGGTTTGAACAGCAATTAGATTGGCTATTCACATTTGCGTGTCCTCCTTTTATATAATTTAAGTTTGCAATATTTGTTTTCTTTAATTTCAAGAGGACTGAAGTTAATATTTGTTTTTTCATAATAAAAAGTGTTTTGTAGTTTTCAGGCTAAATATAGACATTGCCTAGGTTTGTGTGAAAAATAGCTGCGTTCATTTTATGAAATAGCTGTGTGATTTTTATAAAAAAAACAAAGAGTGTGTGGCGATTTACTTTTCTTCCGCATCAACCGAAAATATAAGGTTGCAGTAAATGAAGTGCAAGAAATTCACAGTTATTTTAATAGCCGATTGCAATTCAAGCGACATCCTTCACAAGAAGAAAAAATCATTGTTTCGCGTTAGCGCACGATCAATTTTAAAAATGGTTGGAGCTGTAAATTCAGGCCAAAATAAAAAACCATAACCAAAATATGACTATCTTAATAATGGCTTTTTATAATTCTGAATCGTTAAACTAATACATAAAAATTAGCAATTCTTATTCACTGGGTAGTGTAGGATTGCATTGATAATAACATGAACCCATTCCAGGTTTTGTGTATTTACACTTGAAGCACGTAACGTTGTTGCCAACATTAGTGAGTACGCCTCCTGTGATTGTGGTTACTTCTAAATTAGAAATTTTCTTTTTGTTTAAACTAAGTTTAATACTTGCTTTTTTCATAATGATGAGGTTTTTAAGTTTAATTAATGAGCTGAAATTAGCATGCATTTCGTATAAAGACAATTACCTTAAAATTCATTTTATAAAATAGCGGTAGTATTTCCAAAGGAGAATCAATTACCTCCTGGATTATTCATTAAGCTGTCAGGTCTTGTGGTTATTGTATTGCACGTGTCTTCGTAAGTATGACTATCTGTTTCGTCCTTTGAATTTTTCGTTCCGCCATAAATAGTATTCAAATTAGAGATCAGTACTTTTTTTAATTTAGGAGAATTTGATGTCAATTTTTGTTTTTTCATAATATTAGATATGTTAATAATTTTCACTTCGAATATAGATAATACAAAGGCTTGTAGGAAAGGAAAATACCTTTGTTTTATGAAATAGCGGCTAAGTTTTTTATGAAAAATGATGGGTATATGCCCGTTTGTTTTTTAAATGCCCTAGAAAATGCACCTTCACTCTTAAAACCTAATTCTTTCGCAATTGCTTTAATACTATACGAACGTAAAACCTTATCATTCTTTAATTCATTTAATGCATAGCTGATGCGCAATTGTGTGATATGATTTTTAAATGTAACTCCTTTGTGTGTATTCACTATTTCTGATAAATAAGAAGTGTTTGTGTTCAATTTTTTTGCTACGGAAGCTAAACTCGTATTTTTATTCAGAAATAAATTCGCTTTTTCAAACTTTTCAAGACCGGTGAGAATCTTAGAAACTTTCTCATCTGAAATTTGAAATTTGTGCGTTGGTTCTGTAGTTGTTCTATTTGACGCTAATTGTTGTACTAATTGATCAAACTTTCTCTTGTTATGCTGCTGCTGTTTTCTATACACGAAAAATAAAATGGTAAGCGCCGTAAACAAACCAATACAGACAAATACTAAGGAAGTGTTTTGTTTCTCTTTCTGATCAGATTTGGTTTTCAACGACAAGATTTTATCTTCCAATGTTTTCTTATCGTACTTCTTTAAAATTGTATATCTAATGCTTTCTTGAAGCGTATCTACATACGATAAGTTATGCGCTAACCGATAATTTTCCAAAGCTTTCTCATTATCTTCAAGCTGTTCGTAACTAATGGCTAAAAGCGAGAGAATTTCTTTAAATTCAAAATGATCAAACTTCACTTCACTCTGCAATGATTTTATCGCTTCAAAAGCAACAATTGCATTGGAATATTGTTTCTTGTCAAAATATACTTTCCCGCGAAAGCGATACACAGGAAACAAATTTCGTTTCGTTCCCAATAAGGTAATCAAACTGTCAGCCTGGTCTAAAACTGCCAAAGCATCATCATACTTTTTTCTTTTATAATCAACAATTCCTTTCAAGGTAAAATAATAACTCAACGCATCTGTGTCATTTGCTGCTATACTAAAATTTTTAAGCTCAGGTAAATAACTAGAAGCTGCATCTATATCATGATACGTATATGCTGAACACAGGCCAATCAATGTATTTAGATATACAGTATGATATTTTTTTTCTTCTAGTAATGGTGTGATAATATCTTTATTCTTTAAAAACAATTCGGTTGCTTCTTTATGGTTTCCGGTTAAGTTTTTAATAGATCCAATACTGTGATTAGAATAAATTTGATAGCGAATGTTTTTTGTGACTTTTGCCAGAGAATCTAATTGAAGATAATAGGTAATTGCATTGGTATACTTTCCATACGTAAAATATGTTTTTCCCTTTTGACTCAATGCTTTAATCAGTAGCGAGTCGTTTTTTTGCGCTGTAGCATACAAAATACTTGAATCTATATACTGTAAAGAAACATCCATATTGCCAAAATAATTCTCAGAAGATGCTTTCAACAGAAAAGCGACATGTTCTTCAAGTGTATTTCTTTCTTTTTTTGCTTTCAATAGTAGCGCTTCCGCGTAAATTATAGCTGATTTAGGATTTGTGTATTCTAAACTTTTATATTGATTTTTTAATGCTGCGTAGGAGTTGTGAATTAATGAATCGCGCTCTTGCGAATGCATCACGCCGAGGTAAAAGAATAAAAAAACGAAGGAAAGGAATTTATAAAGGTTCATTAAGCTAAATTATTTAAGAAGAAAGGTCTTTATTAAACTAGACTACCATAACCTAAAGTTGCTACCCAATATAAGAAAAAAGTGAATTGAAGCTATAATGATTCCTTTTTAATAATTAGTAAATAATTTAAAATAGGGCAAACTATTTAAAAAACAGTCGATTACCTGAAATGAATAAGGAAAAACACTCTATTTTAAGTAAGATTTATAACATAATTTTGATTAAAAATAATTAGTAACGTACATCTTATCAGATGTTTTTAAATTAAAAATTATGGCTAAACTTATCAGAAAATCAAGATTAATTGTAGAGGCAATGTCTGAAGATTCAATTGCTGCTCCTGGAAATAGAAGAGCTAACTATATAATTGTATCTGTAACAGGATCAAATGGTGCTCCAGAAACTGGACTTACCGTAAAAAACTTTAAGGTAGATCCTATGATTGTAGGAGCAGGAGGAGCGCTTGTAAATATTGTAAGTGTAAATCCGGGAAGATTACCAGGGTTTTATCATATCAATGTATTACCTATAAAAAGAGAAACTTGGAAAAGTGGCGTTTATATTTTTGCTGTTGCTGTAGAGAAAAGTTTCAAATGCGGACAAAATCTAGCAACAGTACTTATGGATTAGAGAAAAGATTCCGTTCTAGTATAGCACACAAAAAAGAAAACCCTTTATCGTTAGATAAAGGGTTTTTAAAAATATAGAAAAATCTAATTTCTTAGTATCTGTAGTATTCTGGCTTGAATGGTCCTTCAACAGTAACACCGATATACTCAGCCTGATCTGTAGAAAGTTCTTCCAATTCAACTCCAATTTTAGCTAAGTGTAAACGTGCTACTTTCTCATCTAAATGTTTTGGTAACATATATACGTCATTCTCGTACTTGTCAATGTTTTTCCAAAGCTCGATTTGTGCCAATGTTTGGTTTGTAAATGAATTACTCATTACAAAACTTGGGTGACCTGTTGCACAACCTAAGTTTACTAAACGACCTTCAGCTAACAAGATGATATCTTTTCCGTCAATTGTGTACTTATCAACTTGAGGTTTGATTTCAACTTTCGTATTTCCATGCTTCTCGTTTAACCAAGTAACATCGATTTCATTATCGAAGTGTCCAATATTACAAACGATTGTTTTATCTTTCATTGCTTCGAAATGCTCTCCAACAACGATATCTTTATTTCCTGTAGTTGTAATTACGATATCCGCGTTTGCAACAACATTCTTAAATTTCTTTACTTCAAAACCGTCCATTGCAGCTTGTAAAGCACAAATTGGGTCAATCTCAGTAACTGTTACAATACTTCCAGCACCTTTAAAAGAAGCTGCAGTTCCTTTTCCAACATCTCCATATCCACAAACAACAACACGCTTTCCAGCAAGCATAATATCTGTAGCTCTTCTTACCGCATCAACAGCACTTTCTCTACATCCGTATTTGTTATCAAACTTAGACTTAGTAACAGAATCGTTAATGTTGATAGCTGGCATTGGTAATGTACCATTCTTTACTCTTTCGTACAATCTATGTACTCCAGTGGTAGTTTCTTCAGACAATCCGTTGATTCCATCAACCAATTCAGGATACTGATCTAAAACCATATTTGTTAAATCACCACCATCATCTAAAATCATGTTCAATGGCTTTCTGTCTTCTCCGAAAAATAATGTTTGTTCAATACACCATTCAAATTCTTCTTCGTTCATTCCTTTCCATGCATAGACAGGAATTCCAGCTTCAGCAATCGCAGCAGCAGCCTGATCTTGTGTTGAGAAAATATTACATGAACTCCAAGTAACATCTGCACCAAGAGCTTTCAAAGTCTCAATTAAAACCGCAGTCTGAATTGTCATGTGTAAACAACCTGCAATTCTTGCGCCTTTTAACGGTTGCTCATCTTTATATTCTTCACGAAGACTCATTAGTCCTGGCATTTCAGCTTCAGCTAATTCGATCTCTTTTCTTCCCCATGCTGCTAAAGAAATATCTTTAACTTTATAGGCTACGTAAGGAACTGATTTTGTACTCATACTTTTTCTTTTTTTATAATTTGAATAATTATGGGTTGTGACCCAAAATATTTTTAAATTCGCTTTGTAACTTTACAACGCTATTCGCATGCTGAAAGTTTGCGAGTGCAAAGGTACTAAATAACTTTTTAATATAATGGCTCTTTACAAAACTATAACAGTTAATAAACATACTAAAGTGCTGATTTGGAAGATAGAAGAGTCTTTTGAAGAATTAAATCGTAATGTAAAATTAACAAATCATTGCCAACAGCGACTTGACGGAATGCGTTCTGAAATTCATCAGCGTGGATTTCTAAGTGTTCGCCATTTACTAGCGGAGTTCGGATACACAGATTTTGATTTGTATTATGATGACAAAGGAAAACCGCATTTACAAGACGGAAAACACATTTCCATTACACATTCTTTCAACTTTTCGGCAATCATTGTGAGCGATTCTATTCCTGTGGGAATTGATATTGAAATGCAACGCGATAAAATTTTACGCATCGCGCACAAATTCACACCATTAGAAGAATACAAAACGATTGCAAATCATGAAGCATTAGTTCGAAAAGTAACGATTGTTTGGGGCGGAAAAGAATCCATTTACAAAGTATACTCAGAAAAAGGATTAAGCTTTCTAAAACACATTGACATTAACGATTTTTCTTTGGAAACATCTAAAACAAAAGGAACTGTGTATTTTGGAGAAGAAACGGCAACATATTCACTAGATTTTTTAGAATTTGAAGGATTTACGTGTGTATACGCTTTAGAAGAAAATCGCTAATGATACTATTGAAAACGATGTACGAAGATATCATTCAAGCTAAAAAAGACAGCAAAAAACTATTGGCGGTTTTGATTGATCCTGATAAGATTGACACGTCTCGCATTCCTGAATTCTTTCAGAAAGTACACGAATCTATCATCACGCATGTATTTGTTGGCGGAAGTACAGACGAAGGAAATCAGCTAGAAACGGTTGTGAAAACGATCAAACAACATACAAATTTACCTGTATTAATTTTCCCTGGAAGTCACGAGCAAATCACAGAAACTGCAGACGGAATCTTATTTTTGTCATTACTCTCTGGACGAAATCCAAAATACTTAATCGAACAACAAATACAGTCGGTTTCAAAATTGGTCAACTCTAGTTTAGAAATCATTCCAACAGGATATATTCTAATAGATGGCGGCGTGGAAACTGCTGTACAGCGCGTGAGTGAAACGCAACCTATTTCGCAAGAAGATGAAACCGCAATCTTGCATACCGCTTTGGCGGGACAGTTCTCTGGAAAAAAACTCATCTATCTAGAAGCGGGAAGTGGCGCAAAAAAAATGGTCAAGCCAGAAATCATACAAAAAGTTGCTTCACAATTGCAAATTCCATTAATTGTCGGTGGCGGAATCAGATCAAAAACACAACTAAATGCAGCATTCAGTGCTGGCGCAGATTTGGTCGTAATCGGAACTGCTTTTGAAGAAAATGAAGCCTTTCTAGAAGAACTAAAAAAATAATAAGTTCGTTACAAACAAAGAACAAACCAACAAAAAAGCGAAGCGACCAAACAACAAACAACAAATCAACAAACAAGCGAAGTAACTATGAGCCAACTTTTTGATTTTTTCCTAGAACCGTATAAAGATGCGATCTGGTTAGATATTATCTTAGAATTTTCCGCAGCAGCATTCGGAATTGCAAGTGTTTGGTTTGCCAAAAAAGAAAAAATTTGGGTATTTCCAACAGGAATCATCAGTACCATTATATACATATATCTCTGTTACAAATTTATATTGTATGGCGACATGATTATCAATATGTATTATTCTATCATGAGTATATATGGTTGGTATTTGTGGACACGCGTAAATAATGATACAAAACTAAAAATATCAACAACCAACTTTTTAGACAAGCTAAAAGCCATTGCAATCTTCTTATTTACGGCAGCTTTTACGTATGTAGTATATGTGCAATACGACATTATAGATATTCACTTAGATGTTAATGAAACCATCGATTTTGTATTTTCAAACTTTGGTTCCATTGCTGAAATCAAGAGAATTACACCTTATTTAGATACGATTACTACGGGAATTTTCTTTTCAGGAATGTGGTTAATGGCAAAGAAAAAAATAGAAAACTGGCTATTTTGGATTTTTGGAAACATCATCTCAGTTCCATTGTATTTTGTAAAAGGACTCGGATTTACCGCAATACAATTCACAATTTTCTTAATTTTAGCCATCTTTGGATACATCGCATGGAAGAAAACCTTAAAAAACGAAGTGGAAACTGCTTGAAAATAGTTGTATTTGGACCTGAATCTACAGGGAAAACGACATTGGCAACCCAATTAGCAGCACATTACAAGACTACGATTGTACCCGAATTTGCGCGAATCTATGCGGAAGCAAAACAGCAAAAAGGAGAAAAACTAACTTCAGAAGATGTACTGCCTATTGCAAAAGGACAATTGCGTTTGGAATGTAAAGCTTCGGGAAGCGAGCTATTAATTTGTGATACAGACATTCTGGAAACCATCACGTATGCACGTTTATATTATCCTGAATTCAAAAGTGAAACACTTCAAAAATATGCAACAAAAAATACAGCAAATCTCTATTTTTTAACTTATATTGATACACCTTGGAAAGCAGACGGAATTCGTGATATCCCTCACAAACGAGCAGAAGCATTTCAAGAATTTCAGCAGACCTTAAAAACCTATAACCAACCTCATATATTGCTCAAAGGAAGTGCAGAAGTACGACTTCAAAAAGCAATTACGGAGATAGATAAACTACGAGCAATACATTGAACTTTTCAGAAAAACAGATAGCACAAATAGAATTAAAAGGAATTACATTGCCTCAAGTGAAAGAGCAACTTGCGAAGTTTGAGAAAAAAATTCCATTTACAGATATCACTGCACATGCAAGTGTTGCTCACGGAATCTTAAAACTCACTTCCGAAACGGAAGAAACCTACGAACAAATATATAGAGAAGAACATCGCAAATTAGAAGTTGTAAAATTTACGCCAGCTTCAGGTGCAGCGACACGAATGTTTAAATTTCTATACAAATTTTTAGAAACCTACAATCCTAAAAAAGAATCGATCAACTCATACATCAACAAAGAAAAAGAACCTGAAATTCGACTATTCTTTATCGGATTGGAAAAATTCCCTTTTTACGATGATGTATTAAAAAAGATGGACAAAACAGAGCTTGACCGAATTAAAAAGCCAGATGAATTCAATCGTGATTTTGTACATGCACTACTTGCTGAAGAAGGATTAAACTATGGAAACTATCCGAAAGGATTATTGCCTTTTCACAAATACAAAAGCCACTTAGCAACACCTTTTCAAGAGCATTTATTTGAAGCTGCAAGCTATGCATGTCAGACAGGAAAAGCAAAATTGCACTTTACCATTTCCAAACAACATTACGATAAATTTAAAGCCACTGAAGCAGAAATCTTACCGCACATTGAGCAAAAAACTGGATGTACATTTGAAATCTCATATTCCTATCAATCGGAACAAACAGATACTATTGCAGTCGATTTAAAAAATAGACCAATCATAGGAACAGATGGAGATCTAGAATTTAGACCTGGCGGACACGGCGCTTTGATAAAAAATCTAAATGCAATTGATGCAGATTTAATCTTCATCAAAAACATAGACAATGTTGTTGTAAACACATACGCAGAAGAAATTTCACGTTACAAAAAAATTCTTGCAGGAAAACTTATTGAGTTGCAACAAAAGGCGTTCAAGTTTATGGAAATGTTGCATCAAGGTGTTTCTAATGACGAATTAACCACAATTTTAAGCTTTCTATATCAAGAACTCAACATACAAATCAGTGAAGAATTTGAAAAATATTCGCAAAAATATCAAATAGAATACCTCATTGAAAAACTAAACAGACCAATTCGCGTATGCGGAATGGTAAAAAATGAAGGTGAACCTGGCGGCGGTCCATTTTGGGTAAAACACGAAAACGGTTCGGTTTCGTTACAAATCGTAGAATCGGCGCAGATTGACAGACGTAACGAATATCATCAAAGCATTCAAAAACTAGCAACACACTTTAATCCTGTAGATATAGTTTGCGGCGTAAAAGATTATCAAGGAAACAAATACGATCTTTCACAATTTGTAGACCGAAAATCGTACTTCATTACGTCCAAATCAAAAAGTGGCAAAAAAATAAAAGCTTTAGAATTACCGGGCTTATGGAATGGAGCGATGGCATTTTGGAATACTATTTTTATAGAAGTTCCATTGGTAACTTTCAATCCTGTAAAAACCATCAATGATTTACTAAAACCTACGCATCAAGTAAAGTAATACTAGATTTTAGTATCGTCAGGTCGAGTGAATTTGTGAAGCAAATTTGTATCGAGACCTACTTTTAATTTTCTTTTGTCACATCGAGCATTATTGAAATCAAAATATATTTTAATTGAAAATACCTAGCGAAGCTATAGAGATGCTATGACATAATAATTCTCAATCCTTTAATTAAAAACAAAAAAATATCGAGAACAATTCTAGTCATAAGAAATTGTTCCCGATAATTCTACTAAGTTTGCCGAAGTACTATTTCACTTTAACAAATTAATACGTACACGGAGTTCCATCTGGGTTTTGTCCATTTCCGATTGTATGTCCACAACGGTGATATGCCGTAATTTCACATAAATTAGCAGATGGGCAAAAAGTTGTTGCACCACCAATAATTTCTGATGCGTTTCCTAATTTTGAAACCTTTGAAGTCTTAAGTGACAATTTACTGTCTAAATTTTGCTTTTTCATAATAAATGATTTTAATTGTTAAAGTGTAAATGAACTACATTTCAGTCGTTTACAAAAGACTTACAAACCGTAATTCGATAATTAAAGGAAGAATTTGCTACATATTATAGCCTTGTAAAAAAGTAAAATTGCCCTGATAATAAGCTAGTTAAAGCCTTTTCAAGGCAATTTCAAGATCATTACTCAAAGCGATGATTTTGCTAGAAAAACAGCTTAATACGTACACGGATTTCCATTTCCATCTTGACCATTTCCAATAGTATGTGTACAATAAAGAGCTTCAGTAAGCTTAATTGGTTCTTGGGTAACTGTTTTACAAGTTTCAACATCCGAAATAATACATGGATTGTCTGTAAATCGAACAGCAACACCACCAACGCCTCCACGGATTCTGTTGAGGTTAGTTACATTCGAAATTGTAGTTGTTCTAAATACTAGTTTTTTTTGAAAATTTTGTTTTTTCATGAGTAAAAAGTTTTTTGGTTATCTATTAAAAATACTGATTTTCAAGATATTAAAATGTTAAAAAAAATATTTTCTCACGTTGTGTGCGTAATTACAATAAAATTATATGCAGTATAAACGAATCAGTTACGATATAATAATTATTCAAAAAAAGTGATAAAATTCAAAAAACTGAATTACTTTTGCAGCATCTCAAAGGGGTGCAATTTGAATCATAACTATTTGTTATTACATTCAAAACGCTGAGATTATACCCAATGAACCTGGGCAGGTAATGCTGCCAAGGGACGGATCAAATCTTTTTAAAAAGGATTTGATATGCCGACAGTCATAGTCTGTCAAAATCATTTATCTAATTTTTTAATCAAGAATAATTACCCCTTTTATTCGTAACAAACCGTATTACGAATATGAAGAATTTATTCGCTTTTTTATGCCTTTTCGTACTGTCAGTCAGTATGCAGGCGCAGAATTTTACACTCTCAGGAACCATTTCAGACGAATCAGGAGAACCATTGCCTGGCGTAACTGTTTTCGTAAAGGAAACAAGTAACGGAACCGTTTCTGATATTGAAGGAAAGTATGCTCTAAGGATTTCCAAAGGAACATATACGATTGTAGTGCGTACACTTTCAAAACCAATTGAAAAAACAGTCACAATTACCAAAGACACTGTTTTGAACTTTGATGTATCTAAATCGCCAGAAGCATTAGACGCCGTATTAATTTCGGCAGTTCGCGTAAATGCCGATTCACCAATTACGTATTCCAATTTAGACAAAAAGGAAATCACCAAAAGAAATCTTGGACAAGACATTCCTGTTTTAATGAACTTCATGCCTTCGGTTGTGACAACTACGGATGCTGGTTCAGGAGTTGGATACACAGGAATTAGAGTGCGTGGTAGTGATGCAACACGTGTAAATGTTACCATCAACGGAATTCCGTACAACGATGCGGAAAGCCAAGGAACGTTTTGGGTAAACATGCCCGATTTGGCTTCGTCTACTGAAAGTATTCAGTTGCAACGTGGTGTTGGAACGTCTACCAATGGTTCAGGAGCTTTTGGAGCCAGTTTAAGTTTACTCACAGATGCTGTTTCGGAAAAAGCAAACGGAGAAATTTCAAACTCATTCGGAAGTTTTAATACCAGAAAACACACGGTAAAATTTAGCACAGGAAAACTAGATGAGCATTTTGAATTGGCTGGTCGTTTATCAAAAATAAAATCAGACGGTTATATTGATCGTGCAAGCTCTGACTTAAGCGCGTACTTTTTGCAAGCTTCGTATGTTGATGACAATACCTTAATCAAAGCATTGGCTTTTGGCGGACACGAAATTACGTATCAAGCTTGGAACGGAATCGACAGAGAAACCTTAGAAACCAATCGTACCTTCAATCCGTCAGGACAATTTACAGACGAAAATGGAAATGTGCGTTTTCATGACAATGAAGTTGACAATTACCGTCAAGATCATTACCAATTTCACTGGAATCAGAAACTTTCAGAAAACTGGACAACAAACTTAGGTTTAAACTATACGCAAGGTCGCGGCTTTTTTGAGCAATACAAAGAAGACGAATCATTTGACGAATATGGTTTTGAAGAAATCGTAGTAAACGGAACGACAATCAACGAAACTGATTTGATTAGAAGACGTTGGTTAGACAATGATTTTTATGTAATCAACTTAAATGCAAACTACAAAAAGAACAATCTAGATATGGATTTTGGAGCGTTCTTAGGTGTGTATGATGGTGATCATTTTGGAGAAGTAATTTGGGCACGTTTTGCAAGTGATAGCGAAATTAGAGATCGTTATTATGACGGAAACGGAAAGAAAAATGATCTAAGTTTCTTCACGAAAGCGACTATTCGTGTCAACGATAAAATAAGTTTATTTGGTGATTTACAATTGCGTAATGTAAGCTATAAAACTTCTGGATTAAGTTCGGATGTAGTTCCTTTTAATATTGATGAAACGTATACTTTTTTCAATCCAAAAGCAGGAATCAACTACAAAGTAAACACTAATAACAGCTTATACTTTTCGTATGCGAGAGCAAACAGAGAGCCAAATCGAAGCGATTTTGAAAATAACAATGCTGTAAAACCAGAACAACTGGACGATTTTGAATTAGGATGGCGCTGGAAAGGTGAAAACTTCACGGTAAACACAAATGCATATTACATGTTATACAACGATCAATTAGTCTTAACAGGCGCGTTGGACGATACAGGATCGCCATTGAGAACCAATAGTGGAAAAAGTTACCGTTTAGGATTGGAAATTGATGCTTCTTTCAAATTAAGTGAGCAATTAACATTACGCCCAAATGTGGCAATTAGTACAAATAAAAACAAAGACTTTGTAACGTCACAAGACGGTAGTTTGGTTAACTTAGGAAACACAAACATTTCGTTTTCGCCAGATTTCGTAGCAGGAAACATTATTTCATACATGCCATCAAATAATTTTCAAGTATCATTACTTTCTAAATATGTAGGCGAACAATACATGGGGAATATTGATTCAGATGTTTCAAAATTAGATAGTTATTTTATCAATGACTTGAATTTGAATTATACAATCAAAATGAAATCTATCTTTGAATCGATTACCTTTTCAGGATTGATCAATAATATTTTTGGTGTTGAATATGTGTCTAACGGATACTTCTTTACATTCGATGATACTTGGTCAACTCCAGGAACAACAACAACAATTGAAGGTGCAGGATTCTATCCGCAAGCAACCAGAAACTTCTTAGTAGGAATGACTTTGAAATTCTAATCTGAATAGTTTCTAGTGTATAAGTTTAACAGTTTATGAGTTTAGAAATTGTCAATAGAAAATATCTCAATACTCAATACTAGAATCTCACAACAAAAAAGCGACTTGAAAAAGTCGCTTTTTTAGTTTATTGTTTAAAAAGTTTATAAGTTTAGCAGTATATATAAGTCTAATAAATTACTAGAAGCCAAGAGCTAATCGCTAAAAGCTGATCAATTATTCGAAATTGTCAACACATCACCTGATTTAGAAATACGATAATTAACCATAGGAAAAGTATCGCTGCCTTCAACAGGATTCAATAATTGACCATTTGCCAAACTATATTCATAATCTTCACAAGCACATGTTGCCAAGACACCTACAATTGTCATTGTAGAACAATTACTTGGAATATGATTAGGACAACTAGCTTCCCATGCTAAAAACTGATCTCCCGATAAGTTAAACACGAAAAAACCACGTACGCCACCGCCGTTTGGAATAAAAATAGAACCGCCTGCAAATCGTAAATTATCATACAATGGAAAATCTAAATCAATTTGAAATTGAACCAATGCATTTGGTATATATGGGTTGTTATTATTTCCGCCATCATCAGAGTTACATGAAAATAAGCACACAACGGCACAACATAAAATCAGAAATCGTTTCATAAATAATTGTTACATTAAGTTTTGCAATGTACGCAAAATCATTTTTTTAAAAAGTATCATCGGTAGCCACTTTAAATATTTTGCTATATTTGTATAACAAATCCCGTATCCGATGGGATTTCTTGCGTTATATAGTATAATATCTATTTATATTAGGCAATGAAGACACATATCAATAGATAGAAAACGAAGAAATTATGAGTAAAGTATCTTATTATACAGCAGAAGGACTAAAAAAGTTAAGAGACGAATTAGATCAGTTAAAAAATGTAGAACGATTCAAAGCTTCTCAAGCCATTGCAGAAGCTAGAGATAAAGGAGATTTAAGTGAAAATGCAGAGTACGATGCAGCCAAAGAAGCACAAGGCTTATTAGAAATGAGAATCTCAAAAATGGAAGAAGTATTATCTACCGCTCGTGTCATTGACGAAAGTCAGTTAGATACCTCAAAAGTATTGGTGCTTTCTACGGTTCGTATGAAAAACACAACCAATGGAATGGAGGTAAAGTATACATTGGTGGCAGAAAGCGAAGCAGACTTAGCTGCAGGAAAAATTTCAGTAACCTCTCCAATTGGAAAAGGATTGCTTGGGAAATCGGTTGGTGAAATTGCAGAAGTGCAAGTGCCAAATGGAACGATGAAATTTAAAGTCTTAGAAATTACTCGAGGCTAGCAACGACATAAAATATGCACAGAAAAATCCTTTCTTACTTGTTAAAAAAGGATTTTTTTACATTTATAAGCAAGAACTTTTTTATCTTACAAACAATACAAACCAAATGCCCATGGCTTCTATTTTTACCAAAATAGTCAACGGAGAAATCCCATCGTACAAAATTACAGAAGACGAGCACTACTATGCGTTTTTAGATATCAATCCAAATGCTGTGGGACACACATTGTGTATTCCTAAAGAAGAAGTTGATAAAATTTTCGATTTGTCAGAAGAAGCATATATAGGTTTAATGCGTTTTTCGCGAAAAGTTGCCATCGCTATTGAAAAAGCCATTCCGTGTCAGCGTGTTGGAATGACAGTTATTGGTTTGGAAGTTCCACATGCGCATGTGCATTTAATTCCATTACAAAATATGGAAAGCATGAACTTTAGAAACAAAGCACAATTAACACCAGAAGCATTTGAAGAAGTAGTGGCTAAAATTCAAGCAGAATTGTAGTTTGTAGTTTATGAGTTGAGAGTTTATAAGTTCGTCAAATGTCAATTCGAGCGCAGTCGAGAATACTTTGAAGCATTGATTCTAAAATGTAAAAGCTAAAAGCGAAGCGTATCCAACAATCCAAGAGCGAAGCAGTCTAAGAGCAAAGCGATACCAAAAGATTCCCGCCTACGTGGGAACGAGTCGCAAAAGCGAAGCGCGTCCAAACTAAACCACCGTTTTCAACGAAATCTGCATCGTCGTTCCTTTACCAAGTTCAGATTTTAATACTTTAATTTTCCCGTTGTGATAATTCTCTACAATACGTTTTGCAAGTGATAAGCCCAATCCCCAACCACGTTTTTTGCTTGTAAATCCAGGTTGAAAAACCTTTTTAAAATTCCTTTTCGGAATTCCTTTTCCGTTATCCGTAATTAAAATCTTCACAAACGTATCCGAAGGAATAATTTCCAGTTTCAGTGCGCCTTTTCCTTTCATCGCGTCAATGGCGTTTTTCACCATATTTTCAATCGTCCAACTGTACAATTGCATATTAATTTCGGCGTAAATAGGTGTTTCAGGTGCTTCAAACGTAAAGTTGACTAACTTTGAAGAGCGCGTTAACAAATAGTCGTAAGAATCTTTCGTTTCCTGTACAATATCCAAGCGTTCTAAAGTTGGAATAGAACCAATTTTGGAAAAACGTTCGGTAATCGTTTGCAAGCGATCAATATCTTTTTCAATCTCGATGACATATTGCGGATCAACATTTTCAGTCTTTAAAATCTCCGCCCAACCTACTAAAGAAGATAACGGCGTGCCAATTTGATGCGCGGTTTCTTTTGCCATTCCTGCCCATAACTTATTCTGTTCGGACGCTTTTGAAGCACTAAAAAAGAAATAGGCAACAGCGCCAAACAACACAATAATCAACAACAAAGCAAGCGGATAATACTTGAGTTTGTTTAAGACTGTAGAGTTCCCATAGTAAAGAGTTCCGACTTTAACTTGTTTATTTAAGCTTTCATCAAAATAAGAGATATTTATTGGGATATTTTCTTTTGAAAATTGAAGCACTTTTTTTTGTAAATAAAGAGAGTCTTTTATTTTTTCTTCGTTCATGTTTTGAGCTTCCATGACCTTATCAATAGTGACAAATATTCTAGGGTTAGAAGTATTACTACTTAAAATCTTTAGAGATAAATTGCTTAAATCATCTTTCAAAGAATTTTGATTCACTTCAACAACGGCTTCAGCATAAACCTCCATTTTGGCACGTTCTTCTTGTTTAAACTCTTGAAAGAAAATATAGGTATTCCATAAAATACCAGAAACAATAGCAAAAGAAGCTACAATAAGTATTCGACGAATCAGTACTGGTTTATTTTTTATAATCATAAAAACACTTTGAAAACACTAAGATAAACGAAAACTTGTGTTTTTATTGTGTAAACGAAAAGATGTAAAAAGAATTGGTAATAAAGTTCTGCAAAAACATACTTATGATGATGAGAAGTTGAATCAATACTGAATTAAGTTCAGCACATGGTTTAGCTTGACATATAGCATACTTTAATCAACTCGTTTAAACAACTTTAAATGTAAGTTTTGACGTAATAATGACGTTAATAAATATACTTGCTTGCTCCGCTTTTTTACACTAATTTTGTGCCACTAAAAAACAGTAAAAATGGTATCGATAGATCCTAAAGACATTCCTACTTCTAAATTGCACGGATATTTGCTAGGCGCAGTAGCGCCAAGACCGATTGCGTTTGCAAGTACGGTGGATGCTGAAGGAAATCCGAATCTGTCACCGTATAGCTTTTTTAATGTATTTAGTGCCAATCCACCAATCATGATATTTTCGCCAGCGCGAAGAGTTCGTGATAATACGACAAAGCATACGCTTGAAAATGCAATTGCTACGAAAGAAGTTGTAATTAACGTGGTAAATCATGCCATTGTACAGCAAATGTCGCTCAGTAGTACAGAATATGCAGAAGGTGTAAACGAGTTTGAAAAAGCAGGGTTAACAATGTTGCCTTCTGACAAAGTAAAACCATTTCGCGTAGCAGAATCGCCAGTGCAATTTGAATGTAAAGTAAACGAAATTGTATCTTTAGGAAATGAAGGTGGCGCAGGAAACTTAATTATATGTGAAGTTGTTAAATTACACATTAATGAAGCTATTTTAAATGATCGCGGAACAATTGATCATTATAAAATTGATTTGGTTGCCAGAGCAGGCGGAAGTTTTTACAGCAGAGCACGTGACGGATTTTTTGAAATTCCAAAACCAATTGCTACTTTAGGAATTGGCGTTGATCAAATTCCAGAAGACATTCGTACAAGTAATATATTAACAGGAAATGATCTTGGAATTCTAGGAAATGTGGAGCAATTGCCTTCATCAGAAGACATTCAAGAATTTAAAAATACAACTGAAATTTCAATCTCAGAAAACAAAGAAACAAATCATAAAGTAGCACAAGAATTCCTTGCAAAAGGAGAAGTTATGACTGCTTGGAAAATATTATTAGTAAAATAAATAACGATGGAAGTACAAGGAAAAATAAAAATGGTCGGAGAAACTCAGACATTTGGAAACAATGGGTTTAGAAAACGTGAAGTTGTGGTAACAACAGAAGAACAATATCCACAACATATTATGGTGGAATTTGTACAAGATAAAACAGATTTGTTAAACAACTTTCAAGTTGGACAGGCTGTAAAAATCAGCATCAACTTACGTGGTAGAGAATGGGTAAACCCGCAAGGAGAAACAAAATATTTCAACTCTATTCAAGGTTGGAGAATTGAAGCTGCGCAACAAGAAAATGCCGCAGGAATGCCGCCAGTGCCACCAGCAGATGCTTTTGAGCCAGCAAGCGATTTCAAAGAAGAAGATCACGACGATTTACCTTTCTAAGAGAAATTAAGACAGAAAATGTTTTATACTGAGCTTGTTACATCGAGCTTAGTTTAGCGCATTTAAAATACTCAAAACCTCATAGCAACTTGTTATGAGGTTTTTTAGTTTTCAATTATTTAATTTCTAACGAAAATCACTTGTGGTAATCTGTTCGTTTCAAAAACTATGTTGAGTATGATTACAAAAAGATTACTTCATCATGCTTCCTCGTAATGACAAATCAAAGAAGTCTAACAGATTCCCGCCTACGCGGGAACGAGTCTAAAAGCGAAGCGATCTAAATAGTATATCATAATTTTGTAAATTCACACAAAAATCAATCCATGCGAATTACCAAAGCCATCGAAACGCTATTCAAGCGTTATTTGCCTTCTCCGTTTACAATTGCTGTATTGTTAACATTGATCACCATTGCAATGGCTACGATTTTTACCAAACCAGCGACACAAAATAGCGTGCATTATTTCACGAAAGTGTTATCCTATTGGGAAGATGGAATTTGGAATTCGAGTCTGTTAGTATTTGCTTACCAAATGATGCTGATTCTAGTTTTAGGACATGTATTGGTGTTGAGTAAACCTATAAATTCAATCATTTTAACCATTACAAAATCAGTTACAAACACAACGAACGCTGTAATTTTAGTCAGCGTGACAACGATGTTAGTTGCGTTTTTCAATTGGGGATTGGGTTTAATATTCGGAGCCATTTTAGCGCGGAAAGTTGGCGAACATGCACAAGCAAACCAAATTCCAATTAACTATCCGTTAGTTGGTGCAGCTGGGTATGTAGGTTTAATGGTTTGGCATGGCGGAATTAGTGGTTCAGCGCCTTCAAAAGTAGCCGAAGAAGGACATTTAATCGAAATGATGAATGGTGTTTTAGATGTAGATATGTTTGGAAAACTACCAGAAGTCATCACGTCAAGTAGTACGATATTTAGTTGGTGGAATTTACTACTCTTCGGAATCTTATTAGTGCTAATTCCTTTTGTATTAAGCATCCTTTCAAAAAAAGCAAAACCAACACAGTTAAACTTACCAAAATATCAATTTGATACAACAGCAAAAGAAGACCTTGAAGGCGCAGAAAAACTCGATTATTCTCCTTGGTTTGCTATTGTATTTGGTGTTTTGATATTGGGTACATTTTTCATTCAATATTCTGGAAATTTGAGTTCGCTTTCGCAACTGAAAATATCACCCAATATGCTTAACTTTTTTATGTTAGGTTTGGCAATCGTATTGCATGGAAATTTTAAAAGTTTCTTAAATGCTGTGGAAGAAGCTATCAAAGGAACTTCAGGAATTTTAATTCAATTTCCGTTGTATTTTGGAATTATGGGCATCATGAAAAGTTCTGGAATGGTCGGAATGATTTCAGATAGTTTTGTGTCGGTTGCTACCGAAACAACCTTGCCAATCTTTACCTTTTTAAGTGCAGGATTGGTCAATATATTTGTACCAAGTGGCGGCGGACAATGGGCAGTACAAGGTCCTATTGTCATAAAATCAGCATTAGAATTAGGTGTTCCGTTGCAAAAAGCTGTCATGGCGTTGGCGTATGGAGATCAAATCACCAATATGTTACAACCATTTTGGGCATTACCACTTTTAGGCATTACAAAATTAAAAGCAAAAGAAATATTACCATACACTATTATATTAATGTTGGTTGGTTCGGCAGTATATATTTTAGGCTTGTTATTGCTATAAAAAAAGTCCCGAAAAACGGGACTTAATATTGTGGTTTTAGGCTTTAATTTTACTACACTAATTCAAAAAGCAATGATGAAAATAAACGTTTAGATATAGTAAGATTAAACACAAATTTGGCGAAAAAATACTAAAAATCAAAGTATTAAGTTTGCTTTTTCTCTAAGAATGGATAAGATAATAGTAAATAAATGCACCTTTTAACAGATGAAATAGTGTTTCCTCCAGTAGAAGAAACTTCTCCGGAAGGAATCTTAGCTTTTGGTGGCGACTTACAACCAGAACGATTATTACTAGCGTACAAAAACGGAATTTTCCCTTGGTATAGCGCTGATGAACCAATTATTTGGTGGTCGCCCGATCCGCGAATGGTTTTATTTCCAGAAGATTTAAAAGTGTCAAAAAGCATGAAGCAATTGCTGCGCCGTGAGACTTTTAAAGTTACGTACAATACTGCTTTTGAACATGTCATACGAGCATGTGCACTCATCCAGCGTCCTGGGCAAGATGATACATGGATTACGTCAGAAATGGAAGAAGCATATCTAGAACTTCACAAAATGGGTCATGCAATTTCTGTTGAGGTCTGGCGCGATGAAAAATTGGTGGGCGGAATTTACGGAATTGATTTAGGACACGTTTTTTGTGGCGAAAGCATGTTTAGTCTGGAAAGCAACGCGAGTAAATTTGGTTTTATTCACTTAGTAGAAAAATTAAAAGCAAATGGTTGTCAACTCATCGATTGTCAAATGCATACCGATCATTTGGCGAGTTTAGGCGCGTATGAAGTGCCGCGAGAAGTGTTTCTTTCATATTTGTAGAAAGCATTCAATTCATTGCTTAATTCATAAATGATGTCCAAAACGAACTTTAATTAAGAATTCTTTCCACTTCAAAATCACCCTCTTTTGTAAATGTAATTTCGATAAAGTAACGCTTCTTTTCAATTTTTACTTCTGCGATAATTTCATAATAATAGGAAGGTTTTTTATCATTTGAAAATACATCTTTTATAGCGTCTTCAGCAGTGTTATCTTTTGTATTTCGATATTGACGTTGTATCTCTTTGATGCGAAATGAAGCATATGTATTGTATAGATATTTCTTTATCTTTTCTAGTGTTCTAGGTGTAATATATTTCTGCTGGATAATCACTTCCGCATCTTTCAAAACACCTTTTTTACCAAACGCAATACTATATTTTTGATCGTTATATTTTAGTTTGACTTCGTAGCTGACTTTTAGGCTATCTTGTAGTTTGTAATACGTTACTTCTTTGATTTTCTTTGGCAAGGTTTTGTCTAATAAATCAAGTGCATTCTTAGGAAATGCTTTCTTTTCAATGCGTTCTTCTTTCTTGTATGCATGAGAATTTTGCGCTGTACATACCAACGAACCGCATAAAAACAATATTAAACAAACGTGTTTCATTATAAGTTTTTTATCTCTTCATATCGAAAGCAATCTGTCGTATGATCGTTCACCATTCCTGTGGCTTGCATGTGTGCATATATCACGGTAGAACCCACAAATTTAAAGCCTCTTTTCTTTAAATCTTTACTCAGCGTATCAGACAGTTCAGTAGTTGCAGGAACTTCTTTGCTTTTTTTAAACACGTTCTGAATTGGTTTTCTATCTACAAATTGCCACATATAGTTGGAAAAACTTCCAAATTCCTCTTGCAATTCCATAAATGCTTTTGCGTTGCTAATGGCAGATTTTATTTTGAGTTTATTTCGAATGATGCCAGTATCTTGCAATAAACGATCGTATTTATCTTCTCCGTAGTTTGCAATCTTTTTATAATCAAAATTGTCAAATGCTTTTCGGAAATTTTCACGCTTTCGCAGAATCGTAATCCAACTCAAACCGGCTTGAAACGTCTCTAAAATTAAAAACTCAAACAAGGTTTCATCATCATATACAGGAACGCCCCATTCTTCATCGTGATACGCCATATACAACGGATCGTTTCCGCACCAAGTACACCTTCTTTTTTCTGAAAATTCCATTTCTTTTAGTTTAAATTATTTCATGACAAACATCATGCAACGTTTATGAATCGTTTCGTAAATTTACGAAGCAAAATAAGAACGACAAAATAGGTCTTTGAAAATCATAAACGTAAGTTTTTCATAAAACTACGACTGAATTTTTGTAAAAATTATTAAAAATTATTAAAAATGATCACAACAGATACCACAATAAAAAATATTATTACTGAAAGTTTAGCGAAAGCAACTTCATATCAAACGTACAGAACCTTAGTTCAAGATTTAGTAGCAGCAGGAAAATCAACTGGCGAAGAACAAACAGAAGCGTTGTCTAATTATTCGATGTTGAATGACAGACGGATGAAACGTTTGGATAAAACCACAAAATTAACCGAAGAAGCAATTGCAGAAATTAAATCGTATAATGGCGATGTTACATGGTTAATATTGACAGAAAGTTGGTGTGGCGATGCTGCGCAAACGATGCCAGTAATCAATAAAGTGGCAGAATTGAACGACAATATTACGCTAAAAGTCGTATTGCGAGATGAAAATGAAGCTCTGATGAACGAATTTTTAACGAATGGTGGAAAATCAATTCCGAAGTTAATTGCCATTGATAATGCTTCAGGAGATGTCATCGGAAATTGGGGGCCAAGACCAACGAAAGCAACACAACTGGTGAACGATTACAAAGCCGAGCACGGAACGTTAACACCAGAATTTAAGCAAGATTTGCAAGTTTGGTATAATAAAGATAAAGGACAGAATACCGTCAGTGATTTACTAAAACTTGTGTAATCAGATTTTAGTTCACTGAGTTTGTCGAAGTGAAGGATTGAAATATTGAAAGATGTTTTAGTCCTTTTTTTGTTTTATACATCGCGTCAAGTTGAACTTGATTCAGCATCACATAAAGTAAAACCAACTGCTAGCGCGAGTTTTATAACTCGTGCCGTTAAACAAGCTAATAAAATTCGTGAATTTGTGGCAAAAAGTAAAATAATTTAATTGAAGAATTCCTTAATAAATCCCTGCCTTCGCAGGAATGACAAAACTTAAACCTCCCTTAAACTTTCTCCAAAGAAATCAGGTGTAATGGCATTTTTAACATCAAAATCACCAATTTTAGTACGACGCAATGCAGAAAGATGTGCGCCAGAGTTCAATGCTTTTCCAAAATCATGAGCTAATGAACGAATGTAGGTTCCTTTGCTACAAACGACTCTAAAATCAATTTCAGGAAGTGCAATTCGGGTAATTTCGAATTCGTGAATAAAAACTTTTCTCGATTCAACTTCAATCACTTCGCCAGCTCTTGCCAATTTATACATGCGTTGTCCATCTACTTTTAGTGCAGAAAAAACAGGCGGAAATTGATCAATTTCACCAAAAAAATCTAAACTTGTTTCATAAATGAGTTTTTCTGTAATATGTGCTGTTGGGAATTCTTCAGTAACTTCAGTTTCCAAATCATACGAAGGCGTTGTGCCACCAAGCATAAATGTTCCGGTATATTCTTTAGGCTGACCTTGATATCCGGTGATTTTTTTCGTGTCTTTTCCAATGCAAATGATTAACAATCCAGTTGCTAGTGGATCTAATGTTCCAGCATGTCCGACTTTTAATTTACGGAGTTTAAAACGTGATTTGAGCGCTAATTTTATTTTATTAACTGCTTGAAACGAAGACCATGTCAGTGGTTTATCAATCAACAATGTTTCTCCAGCTTGGAATTCTTCGACCGTTTTCATTAAAAATATTTTTGAAATACTACATATCCAATCGCGATCAATCCGATAACTAAACAGTAGATAGCGAAATAGGTAAGTTTACTTTTCTTCACGAGATTTATCATCCATGTACACGCAAACAATCCAGCGATAAATGCTGCTAAAAATCCAGCAGAAAGCGGAATGATATCAGAACTTTCAAACGTAAGTTTACCGCCAAAAATATCTTTCGCAATTTTTCCAAAGATCAACGGAACCACCATTAAAAACGAAAAACGTGCTGCTTTTGTTTTGTCATTTCCAAGCAATACAGATGTAGAAATCGTAGCGCCCGAACGTGAAATTCCTGGCAACATCGCAACAGCTTGCGCAACTCCAATAATAATGGCGTTGACGTAACTTACATTTTTAGTGGTGTTTTTGGCTTTGTCTGCAAAGTAGAGTAGGATTGCTGTTATAATCAACATGCAACCGACTAATAATATGTTTCCTTCAAATAATGCTTCGAGTTCGTCTTCGTATAAAATTCCAATTACTGCCGCAGGAATCATAGAAATGATCACTTTTGCTGCAAATTTTGATTCTTCATTCCACTTGAATTGAAAAATTCCTTTGAATAATTCTAAAATATCTTTTCTGAAAATAACAATCGTACTCAGTGCTGTTGCAAAATGTACAACGACTGTAAATAGGATGTTTTCTTCGGGTTTAGCATTTAAAATGACTTTTCCCAATTCGATATGTCCACTTGAAGAAACGGGTAGAAACTCGGTTAATCCTTGAATGATTCCAAGGATAATTGCATTGATTACATCCATGAATTATGAATCTGGATTCAACAATATTGCATATATTTCAATGGCAAATCCTGCAATGACAACCATAGGTGCAATGTGTATTCTTCGGGTACTGAAAACTGCTTCGTCAAATACATTTGGATCGTCGCTTGCGCCGCCAGCCATCAGGATAAATCCTAACGCAATGACAGCCAATCCTATAAACATAAATAGATAGTTTTTCTTTCCGAAAACAAATTCTCGTTGCGGTTGCGGAGTATTTTTTGGAGCAGTTTTGCTGCTTTCTGACTTCTTATTTTTCATGTACGCTCAAAATTTACAATTGCCAACCGAAACATACACACTAGCAAAAAAGTACATTTTAGAACTCGCTGTATACAACGGTTGTACCTTTTTCCATTTTTGAAATATGCGGAACAATTCCGTCAGGACTGACAATTGTCCATCGGTTTGGGCAGTACAAAGTAACGGTTTTATTTAAAACTTTTGAACTTAATTGCTCTAAATTTACACCTTTCTCTAAGCCACGATTGATGTAATAATAATGACTGTCGTTCTCGAGTCGAATTTGGATATCATTTGAAGTTCCTTCTTCTATAGAAACTATTTTGCCTGAAATGAGCACACAATCATCCGAATTTACCGTGGTTACTGGCTTGAATGAGTATGCTAAAAATACAACAAGTGCGATGCCTAAAAATATAAATGTGAATCTTCTCATGATCTATAATTTTTATAAATTAAAATGTCTTCTTTATCACGTAAATATTTTCATCATAAATTGTGGTTTGAATTTGTTGTTGTAAATATAACTCTATAATCTCCTAATTATTTTATAAGGAAAGGTTAAAGGCTGTTAATGTTTTGAGGATTGTTTGATACTATTTTGCTCGTGAAGTAGAGTGTTTTCTATTTTCTCCAGAATTTTCGAATAGCTTTCCAAATAGATAGTTTATTGTTTTGTGAACTGTTTTGCTGAATATCTTTCATTGAAATTTTCTTCATATATGTGTCTTCCCAATCTTGATATGATGGTTGCCCTAAGTTTTTTCCGCCTTTGTGTGGATACTTTAAAAATGCTTTAGGCGGAGTTGGCAACGCTTTTTTACAGTCTAGTGAACATATATTTACCAATAATGGTAATATATCTGTGGCAGCATCTAAAGAAATCCACCATTGATTCGTTTCTTGTTGTTTGATTGGAGTTTTACAAACACTACAATTGATAATTTCCGAATCGTATGTCACAGTATTTTCTCTTAAATCAGGAAAAGGTTTTCTGTGTTTAAAATTACCATAAAGCGCTCTCGTACTTACGGTGCTTTTTGTTAGATTCTCACAATTTGTAATTTCATAAGGAAACCAATGTAAATTATATGAAGTATATGGAACAAATTCTTCAAGCGAAGTCATTTCACCAATTTCAGGTGGAATTCGTTTTAAATTACTTCCATATAGAAAAAGCTTTTTTACTTTTTTAAGCTTTGCAATAGTTGATGGCAACGTGAATAATTTAGAGTAAAGTTCAATTCCTAAATGTGCAGCGGGATTAAATTCTGTGTGTTCTTCTTTAGCGGCAATTTCAACATATTCACAGATTTTCCCCCATGCTTCCGTAGATGTATCTTGCACGTTGTTTTCAATGTTAACGAGTTTATGTTCGTATTCAAAATTCATTTTGTATGATGCTATTTTCTCATTCCGCAATTTCACCCAATAATTGAAACATTCCTGTTAATTTCATACCAACGATTAAATCGGAGAAGCGCATGTTTTTTTGATTGATAAACATATCCAACGTGAAAAAGTCTTCAATTTCTTCATGATTAACTAATCTAATTTTCAGGATATAACCACTATGTTCTTTCATGTCAAAATAAGTAGCTTCTTCTAGATCTTCCAAAATGCCTTCAAAATCAAAACAACCAAACGCTGCATGTTCCTGACTTGGCATGTACATGCAAAAATCGTCACTAAACTTCAAATCGCCTTTTTCTCCTTTTTTCTCTTCAGGAATATCAAGTACATATAAAATAGCCGACAATTGCACACGATGCTGCTTTTGGCTTGTATATTTAGCTCTGTTTACTGAATAATCAGTAGCGTAATAGCGAATCGCAAACGTATCACGTCCTTTTCCGTACACAATTGCTTCCAAATTGTTTGAGTGCTCCCATTCATCAATTTGTGTATGTTCTACATCAATACTATAATTTGTTTGCACCGTTGGAAATGCAGAAACTACGTTTTCATGTGTGCTAATAACTCGTAACGAAAGTTTATCAAAAGCTAACTCATACAGTTTTACATTATCAACAACTTTGATTGGATTATCTTTTGTTTGCGCCAACGCAATATATTGCATAAGCATGTCAGGAGCTGTGCTTCTGAAAAATTCAAAACCTAACATTCCGCCCCAAAAATCGCCCACTTTTCCGTTGTTTACGGTTTTTATGGTAATTCCGGCTTCGTTTTCAATCATTTTGGGTTCGCGCTCAATACGTTCTTGGAAATAATCTTTTCCTTCTTGTAAATCGGTTTGCAAAACTTGTCTATACTCTTCATTCGTAACATCAGTCATTGGACCAATAGAAAATCCTTCGCCTTCAAACGTATACGGAACAGCAATTGTAGTGCTAAAAGCGTTTTTATCTTTTAGAATGATAGAAACTGCTTTGGGTTCCTGTTCTTCATTTGCAGCAGTATGATTGTTGTCATTATTAAACAAGGAGTGATAATAAATTGCGTATGAATTGATGGTATTCGTATCCAATCGCGAAGCAAATTCTTCTTTCATTGCAGCAATCACGTCTTCTACAGAAAGCATATAACTTTCATCTTTTGTTACATACAAATAACCAATAATTTCACCATTCAGTTTCTCATACGCAGCAATTGGCGCATAATTACCATTTACCATCATGTTGACAAACAGCTTGGTGTATTCGTTGTATTTTGAAGCTACTTTGTAAACTTCAGAAGCAGAAGAATTTTGTGTTGTTTTTAGTGTTGATGTGTCTTTGCGTTTAAAAAAATCAAAAAATCCCATACATATAATAATAGAAAAGCAATGCGCTTATGTTTAGCGTACCAAGATATTAAAATAATAGTTTGAATGCTATTTGGAAGCCAAATGCATTTGAAAGGAATCAAAATCTATTTTTTCTGTTGACTTCGAATCGTTAAAATCATCGCGAAGATTAAAAGCACACTTGAAACTGTTCGCATCCAAAATGCTCTATCCATTTCGTCGGAAGCAATAAAATTCACAACAATCAAAATAACACTGGCAACAATTAATAAAATAGGAAGGATTGATTTTTTCATAAAGCTAATTCGTGATTACTATTTTAGTAGTACAATTGATCTGTTCTCAAATTCAAGAAACGTTGCGTAGCTAAGAAACTACTAATCAACGTAATAAAAATTCCAATCACTAAAATTGCAGCAAATACAATTCCGATCAACATTTTATCACTTGTAAGTTGTAATTCTGGTAATGATTTATTGGCATAATACAAGGCGCCAGCCATTCCAGCTAAGGCTAAAATTGCAGCAATAACGCCCATTTTTACACTATTCCAAATAAAAGGCTTGCGAATAAATCCTTTAGTAGCGCCAACCATTTGCATAGTTTTAATAGTAAAACGTTTTGCATAGACCGACAATCGAATCGAACTATTAATCAACAAGGCAGCTACAATAGCAAAGAAAATACAGGCAATTAAAATTCCGAGTCCAATCGTTTTAATATTAGCATTCAATTTAGAAACCAATGGTTTATCAAACGAAACTTCTTCTACAAAATTCTTTTCTGAAATTTCAGCAGCAATTGCTTCCAACTTTACACTATCCACAAACGCTGCATTCAAATACACGTCTAACGAATTCAGTAATGGATTTTCGCCTAAATACGCTACAAAATCTTCGCCAATATCTTCGGTCAAATTTGCCGCGGCGGTTTCCTTCGGGATAAAATCGGCCGATTTTGTATACTCTGCCAGCGCTAAAGTTTTTTGTAATTGTTTAATCTCAACATCTTTTGCGCTGTCTTTCAAATACACTGTGAGTGCAATCTTTTCTTTATAATAATCCGCAACTTTTTTCGTATTCAATACCAACAAACCTAATATTCCAAGCAGAAAAAGTACCAACGTAGTACTTAATACAACAGAGAAATACGAAGAAATCAATCGTTTTTTTTGATACTTTTCAAAAGAGGAACTCATAAACAGTGTGTTAGTTTGGTAAAACTATAAAATAAAATTCAGAACTCGTCAGTTCGAGTGTTTTATCGTAATGAATATCTAGATAAAATGTATCGAGAACAAATTTGAAACTAAAAGGAACATCATAAACGTACATTTATCATAAATAAGTATTTCTCGATACAAAATTCTATCGAATTTCACTCGAAATGACGTTCTACATAAGTTTTGATAAAATTATATATGCAAAACTCAAAATAACAAACGAAAAAGTAATTTCACATAAACACATAAACACATAAACACATAAACACATAAACAAACATTGAGCAAAGCGAAACGCAAACAATCTAAGCAAGTCTAAAAATCTAATTAAGTCTAAGAAGTCTACGTAAGTCAACAAAACTTTTGCCGTTCATACAATAACCGTTAAATTTGCGCTTCTTAAAAAAAGATCAAAATGAAGTACAATTTCAACGAAATTGAAGCCAAATGGCAAAAATATTGGGCGGAAAACGGAACGTTTCATGCAGAAAATCAATCCGATAAACCAAAATATTACGTGCTCGACATGTTTCCATATCCATCAGGAGCCGGATTACACGTGGGACATCCATTAGGATATATTGCTTCAGACATATACGCACGTTACAAGCGTCACAAAGGATTCAACGTATTGCATCCGCAAGGATATGATAGTTTCGGGTTGCCCGCAGAACAATATGCAATTCAAACGGGACAGCATCCAGCAATTACCACAAAAACAAACATTGCACGCTATCGTGAGCAACTAGATAAAATTGGGTTTTCATTCGATTGGAGCAGAGAAGTTCGTACCTCAGATCCTGCGTATTACAAATGGACACAATGGATTTTTATCGAACTATTCAATTCTTGGTACAACTTAGAAACTGACAAAGCGGAACATATTGATACGCTTATCGCGAAATTTGCCGAATCAGGAAATGCCGAAGTAAAAGCAATTTGCGACGATGATATTGCTGTTTTCACTTCCGTAGAATGGACTCAGTACGACTCAAAAACGAAACAAGAAATACTACTAAAATACAGACTTACCTATTTGGCGGAAACCGAAGTCAATTGGTGTCCAGCTTTAGGAACGGTTCTAGCAAATGACGAAATTGTAAACGGAGTTTCAGAACGTGGCGGACATCCTGTAGTGCGTAAAAAAATGACACAATGGAGCATGCGAATTTCTGCGTATGCACAACGTTTATTGGACGGTTTAAATACAATCGACTGGCCACAACCGCTAAAAGATTCACAAACCAATTGGATTGGGCGTTCGCAAGGTGCCATGGTTACTTTTAAAGTGGATGGACACGATGAAAAAATTGACGTATTCACCACACGACCAGATACGATTTATGGTGTAAGTTTCATGACCTTAGCGCCAGAACACGATTTAGTAGCAAAAATTACCACAGCCGATCAAAAAGAAGCTGTCAAAACATATAGAGACGCAACTTCCAAACGTAGCGAACGCGAACGTATGGCAGATGTAAAAACCATTTCAGGTGTATTTACAGGTGCGTACGCATTGCATCCTTTTACGGGAGAAAAAGTGCAAATCTGGATTGGCGATTACGTATTGGCAAGTTACGGAACAGGTGCAGTTATGGCGGTTCCATGTGGCGATCAACGTGATTATGACTTTGCAAATCACTTCGGGTTAGAAATTCCAAACATCTTTCAAGGTGTAGATATTTCAGAAGAAGCATACAGCGAAAAAGAAAACTCGGTGATTGCAAATTCAGATTTCCTAAATGGTTTACCATACAAAAAAGCAATGAAAACCGTGATTTATGAAATGGAGAAACGCGGTTTTGGAAAAGGAAAAATAAACTATCGTTTGCGCGATGCCGTATTCTCGCGTCAGCGCTATTGGGGCGAACCATTTCCAGTTTACTACGTAAACGGAATGCCGCAAATGATTGATGTAAAACATTTGCCAATTGCATTGCCAGAAGTTGAAAAATACTTACCAACCGAAACAGGCGAACCGCCATTAGGAAACGCAGAAGTTTGGGCTTGGGACACAACTACAAATACTGTTGTCAGCAATGATTTAATTGACAACAAAACGATATTTCCATTAGAACTAAACACCATGCCAGGTTGGGCAGGAAGTTCTTGGTATTTCTTCCGATACATGGAAAAAGCATTGCGAAGTGAAGATTTTGCAAGTTCAGAAGCCTTAAAATACTGGGAGAATGTAGATTTATACATTGGAGGAAGCGAACATGCCACCGGACATTTATTATATTCACGTTTCTGGGTAAAATTCCTAAAAGACAGAGGGTTTGTGGGAGTTGAAGAGCCTTTCAAAAAACTCATCAACCAAGGAATGATTTTGGGAACGAGTGCTTTTGTTCATAGAATTGAAATTACTTTTTTTGCGCATATTTGGCAGGAGGAAACTGAATCAATTATTACCAGTATTGATTCTTCATTCAATGAACCAATTTATATTTCTAAGGATAAACTGGATAATTATAATTTATCAAAAGATAAATCTATTTTGGGTGATAATATTTCAGCATTTATTGATGACGAAATCTCAAAATTGTCAAACTCAGAGTTTGTTAAAGACTGTGAGTTTGAAGTTGCTTTTTATCCAATTCATGCAGATGTTTCTCTAGTAAATGCTTCTGATGAATTAGATTTAGAAGGTTTTAAAAACTGGCGTGCTGATTTTAAAGATGCAGAATTTATCTGTGAAGAAGACGGAACATTCAAAGTTTCTCGCGAAGTCGAAAAAATGTCGAAGTCGAAATATAATGTTGTGAATCCTGATGAGATTTGTAACGAATACGGAGCCGATAGTTTGCGTTTGTTTGAAATGTTCCTTGGACCATTAGAACAAGCAAAACCATGGAATACGGCAGGAATTTCAGGTGTTTTCGGATTCTTAAAGAAATTGTGGAAATTATATGTTGGCGAAGAAGGTGTATCAAGAGTAACAGATGCTGCACCAACGAAAGACAACTTGAAAACCTTGCACAAAACCATCAAGAAGGTGGAAGAAGATATTGAAAACTTCTCGTTTAATACCTCGGTAAGTACCTTCATGATTTGTGTCAACGAATTGACAGCGCAAAAATGTGCAAGCAAAGAAATTTTAGCACCATTAACGATCTTAATGTCGCCGTACGCACCGCATATTGCAGAAGAATTGTGGGAGCGTTTGGGCAATACGAGTTCTATCGCGACAGCGGAATTCCCACTATTTGACGCGAAACATTTGGTAGAAAGCTCCAAGGAATATCCAGTTTCTTTCAATGGGAAAATGCGCTTCAAAAAAGAATTATCATTAGACCTTTCGAAAGAAGAAATAGAAAAAATAATTCTCGAAGACGAACGTACAAAAGCACAATTAGAAGGCAGAACTCCTAAAAAAGTAATTGTAGTTCCGGGAAAAATCATTAATATAGTAGGATAAAATTATACTTAAGAAACTCAATATGAAAAAAATAGTCTTTTTACTAGCGATCATTTGTATGTCTTCTTGCATGGCACAGAAAAAGCAGAAAGAACGCGCAAATAAAAATGCGGAAGACAAAATATATCCAACTACGTATGCATTTCCAAAAGAATATGTGGGTACGTATGCTGGAAACTTAAACGTTGCAGATGCTTCAGGTGTTTTACAAAATGTTCCGATGGAATTAATTATTGCACCAACAGAAGATCCAAAAAAGTACTCATATACACTTGCGTATATTATAAGTAAGAAAAGAGACGAGCGTAAATATACGCTTGTGATCGTAGATCAGGCAAAAGGATTGTTTGATTTGGATGAAAATAACGGCGTTGTATTGAGAGCAAATTATATGCGACAAACCTTATTTAGTACGTTTGAAGTAAATAATAGAATCTTAAATAGTAGTGTAGAGTTTAAAAATGACGGAAGAGTATTCTTTAATATTATTGTTACAGAAAAAGCAGAATCAAGACAAACGGGTGATAAAAAAACGCCTGTAATAAGTTATAATGCTATTGTAATTCAAAAAGCAGCATTGCGAAAAGTAGACCGTGATTAATACCATTTCTACATTGAAATGATATAAAAGACTGACAAAACTTCATGTAAATATAAACCTCGCTCATTTGGCGAGGTTTTTGTATTTTAGATGATATACAAATTAAAATAAATTATGTTTTCAAGTGGATATATGCTCTTAGCGGGCGCAATAATGTTAATCAGTATGTTTGTGAGTTCTAAACTCAAAAGCAAATTTGCACAGTATTCTAAAGTACAATTGCGGAATGGAATGAGCGGCGCAGAAATTGCAGAAAAAATGCTTTCCGATCATGGAATTAGAGATGTAAAAGTAATTTCAACACCCGGAATGTTAACCGATCATTACAATCCTCAAAAGAAAACGGTAAACTTAAGTGAAGGTGTATACAATCAGCGAAATGCTGCTGCGGCTGCCGTGGCTGCTCACGAAGTTGGACATGCCGTACAACATGCAAAAGCGTATAAATGGTTGCAAATGCGATCGAAAATGGTGCCTTTAGTGAGTATTGCATCTAAATTTTCGCAATGGGTTATTTTTGGTGGAATCGCGTTAATGGCGAGTCAGGGAGCAGGATTGGGTCAAAATATATTAATTATAGGATTAATTATGTTTGCGATGGGAACCGCTTTTAGTTTCATTACACTTCCTGTAGAATACGATGCAAGTAACAGAGCATTGGTTTGGTTAAGAAATAAAAACATGGTGTCGCAAGAAGAATTTGCAGGCGCACAAGATGCGTTGAAATGGGCAGCACGAACCTATGTGGTTGCTGCGCTTGGTTCACTCGCAACTTTATTATACTTCATGAAATATTTGAATAGGAGATAGCTTCTAAATATGTACTATTAAAAAATCCGAATGTTATAGCATTCGGATTTTTTAGTTTATATATTGTGGCATCGAGCATTATTGAAATCAAAATACATTTTGATTGAAAATACCTAGCGAAGCTATCGAGATGTATTTTTACACCTTTATCTGTCGATCAATTTGTTGTGTTAACGAAATAAATGTTTCTGTTCGTGAAACGCCTTTAATCGCTTGTATTTTATGGTTTAAAATGTGCATTAAGTGTTCGTTGTCTTTACACAAAATCTTAATTAAAAGTGACCAATTTCCTGTGGTGTAATGACTTTCCATCACTTCAGGAATTTGCTCCAAGGCTTTTACTGCATCCGGGTTTCGCATGGCTTTGTCCAAATACACGCCAATAAACGCCATGGTTTTATAGCCTAATACTTTTGGGTTGATTACAAATTTTGAACCTACAATTAACTTTGCATCTTCTAGTTTTCGCAAGCGTTGATGTACGGCTGCGCCAGAAATCCCAATAGTTCGGGCGATACTTAAAATTGGTGTTCGGGCATCTTTCATTAATGCACGAAGAATCTTTTTGTCAATTCCGTCAATTTCTATTTGTTCATTTATCACTTTCATACGTTGGCTATTTATCAAATGAAAGTCAAAACTACGATATTTGTGTTAATTTTAATTAAAACGAACTAATTATCCTTACATATTTGCCGGATCGTACCCAAAATACGGAACTTCTTCTTCATGAAAAGCAATGCCGTATTTTTCTAATTCTTTTAAAATTGGTGTATATACTTCTTTCGTAATTGGCAATTGAACTCCTGGCGTTGTGATTTCACCATTCAAAATTTTTAAAGCAGCAATTGCGACAGGCAATCCAACGGTTTTTGCCATTGCAGTATAGGTTTGATCTTCTCCAAGAATTACCATTTTTGACTCAATTTGATGTTTTTTTCCATCTTTTTCGTAGCCAAATTTGTGATACATCACAATCATGTCTTTGTCTTCTGGAGCAAGTGTCCAGCTGTCCATCAAGATCTTTTGAAGAATTTGTGCTGGCGTTGCATTATCTAATCCAACTTTTTTAGTTCCATTAAAAATATCTAGTTCCAATAACTTTTCCCAAAGTGTATCATCTTGATCAATCTTCAAATTATGGCGCAATTTTAGTTCCACAGAATCTGTTGGACTGTACGGCAAGAATGAATTTATAAAATCGCGATAGGTCATCTCCGCAGAATTTTCAATGGTATAACTATCGTCTGTCATTCCTAAAATCACAAACATTTGCCATGCTCTTGAAAATCCAACTCTTCGGATAGTTCCTCTGTATAAGGTTAAAATATCATCCAATCCGTAAACGCTTCTGTATTTTAAAGAATCACGGTTTGCATAGGCTTCAAACTTTCCGTAGCCTTCTACTTTTAAAAACTCTGTTCTACGGAATAATCGGTGATACGGAATGTATTTGTACGCACCTTCTTGAATGAATTTTGCCGTGCCGCCTTGCCCAGCTAATACCACATTTCTTGGATTCCACGTAAATTTATAGTTCCATAAGTTGGTATCACTTTCCGGAGCGACCAATCCGCCTGTAAACGATTCAAATAGTACCATGTTTCCGCCATTATCACGAATACGATCAATGACAATCATGGCACTCATGTGATCGATTCCTGGATCGACTCCAATTTCGTTCATAAAGACCAATCCTTTTTCTTTGACCGCTTCGTCTAGCGCTTTCATTTCAGGACTAATGTAAGAAGCTGTCACCATATTTTTTCCGTAATGAACGCAATCCTTTGCAACTTCAATATGAAAACGAGCGGGCAACATTGAAATAACAATAGCTGCTTTTTCAATGGCTTTTTTTCTATTTTCTTCGTTGAAAACATCTAAGAAAATGGCAGAAGCATTTGGATGATCTCCAACTAGCTTTTTTGCGTTTTCAACGTTGATATCTCCAACAGTTATGTGTAAATTTTCAGTTTGACTTTTATCTAAAAAATATTTGATGAGGTAAGAAGCAGATTTTCCTGCACCAATAATTAAAATGTTTCGCATAAGTAAGTTTTGTTGCGTAATTTTGTTATTAATATCATTTATTATTTTGAATTTACCGTAATAAAAATGCCCTTTTTTCCTTTCTGTTTTATCATTAAAATAAACCGTAACTAAGGCTATGCTTGATTTTGATGTTTCACATAAAGAAAAAAATCATCACTTTCTCTTATAATAAATTCAAACAATAAATGATATGGCAAATATAACACGAATGTATCAAATTGTTACATTTATAAAAATAACTTCGCGATTTTATGAGAAAAAAAATTCTAATCACAGGCGCAATTATAGCTTGTTTGGCAGTAATTTTGGGTGCATTTGGCGCGCACGCACTTAAAAAAGTACTAACTATTGATCAAATTGCTTCTTTTGAAACGGGCGTTCGTTACCAAATGTATCATGCATTGTTACTATTATTTGTAGGTAGCACCGAGTACATTTCAGCGAAAGCGAAAAAATTATTATTTGTATTTATTTTATTGGGAATCATCTTGTTTTCAGGTTCTATTTATTTATTAACGACAAATGATGTGACTGCTTTCAATTTTAAAGTAATCGGATTCATCACGCCAGTCGGAGGAACTTTACTAATCATTGGATGGTTGATTCTTATTGCAAGTTTTTTTAGGTTAAAAACGGATAAAATCACTTAAAAATCTGTTATCTATAAAAATATTTATACTTTTGCGCTTTACAAAAAACACAACAAGAGTTAAAAGTTATGACGAATAACACCTTCTCAACGAAAACGATTTCGTTAAATCAATACGGGATCAAAGATGCCAAAGCGCATTATCAACTTTCCTCGGATCAACTTCATGAAGAAACTATACAAAAGGGACAAGGAATTGAAACTTCTTTTGGAGCTATTACTGTAAATACAGGAGAGTTCACAGGAAGATCGCCAAAGGACCGATTTATAGTAAAAGACAGTATTACAGAAGATAGAGTTTGGTGGGGAAACATCAACATACCTTTTGAACCAGCTGCCTTTGACAAGTTGTACGATAAAGTTGTTGATTATTTATCAGAAAAAGAAATTTATGTACGTGACGCGTATGCGTGTGCTGATGAAAATTACAAGCTAAATATTCGAGTGATCAATGAGTATCCTTGGAGCAATATGTTTGCGTATAATATGTTTTTGCGTCCTACGGAAGCAGAACTTGATGGTTTTCAGGAAGAATGGTTAGTGGTAAACGCGCCAGGATTTATGGCAAACCCTGAAGTAGACGGAACACGTCAGCATAATTTTGCAATTTTAAACTTTGAAAAGAAAATTGCTTTAATCGGTGGAACGGGGTATACGGGAGAAATTAAGAAAGGAATTTTTTCTGCGTTAAACTTTATTCTTCCCGTATTTAAAAACACCTTACCAATGCACTGTAGTGCAAATGTTGGTAAAGATGGAGATACAGCTATCTTTTTTGGATTATCAGGAACAGGAAAAACAACGTTATCAGCAGATCCAAATCGTAAGTTGATTGGTGATGATGAACACGGTTGGACCAATGAAAATACTGTTTTTAACTTTGAAGGTGGTTGTTATGCAAAAGCAATCGATTTAAGTGAAGAAAAAGAACCAGAAATTTATCATGCTATTAAAAAAGGAGCAATTCTTGAAAATGTAGTGTTAGATGAAAATAAGAATGTAGATTTTACAGATACATCCATCACACAAAATACACGTGTAAGTTATCCTATTTATCATATTGATAACATTCAAGTGCCATCGATTGGGGAAAATCCTAAAAATATATTTTTCTTAACGGCAGATGCTTTTGGTGTGTTGCCTCCAATTTCAAAATTAACACCTGGACAAGCAGCGTATCACTTCATTTCAGGATATACGGCTAAAGTTGCTGGAACAGAAGCGGGAATTGACGAGCCATTACCAAGTTTTTCTGCATGTTTTGGAGCGCCTTTTATGCCATTACATCCAACGAAATACGCAGAAATGTTGAGCGATAAAATGCAAGAAGCTGGTGTAAATGTTTGGTTGATCAACACCGGTTGGACAGGCGGACCTTACGGAACAGGAAGGCGTATGAAATTGAAATATACGCGTGCTATGATTAGTGCAGCTTTAGAAGGTGAGTTAGATACTGTAGATTTCCATACACATCCGGTTTTCGGATTGGCAATGCCAAAAAGTTGTCCTAATGTACCAAGTGAAGTGTTGAATCCTATTGATACGTGGGCAGATAAAGATGCTTACAATGCAAAAGCTTCTCAGCTTTCAAATTCATTTAAAAACAACTTTGCACAGTTTGAGGAATATGCAAATAAAGAAATTATGGCTGGTGGCCCAATAAGCTAACATCAATAATAATTACATAACCAACCCAAAAACGAAAAAGCGTGTATCTGAAAGGATGCACGCTTTTTTAATATTATGTAGTAGTGTAATTATTTTTTATTCACTTCGTCAATGTATTTTGCTAATGCCATTGTCATAGAAGGTGTTTCTGGTGTTGGAGCTTTGATATCGACTCTCAATCCAGCTTCCGTAGTTGCGTCTATAGTAGAATTTCCAAATACAGCAATACGTGTATCATTTTGTTCAAAATCAGGGAAATTAGCTAATAGTGATTTAATTCCTGATGGACTAAAGAACACTAAAATGTCATAATATACATTACGTAAATCAGACAAGTCGCTCACTACAGTTTTGTAAAATATACCACGTTCCCAAGTAATATTTAAAGAATCTAAAATTTCAGGAACAGTAGGTTTTAATGCGTCAGAAGAAGGTAATAAGAATGATTCATCTTTATATTTCTTAATGAGCGGAGTTAATTCCTTAAATGTGCGTTTTCCAACATAAATTTTACGTTTTCTGTACACTACATATTTCTGTAAATAGTAAGCTACTGCTTCTGACTGACAGAAATATTTCATAGTATCTGGAACTTTAAAGCGCATTTCTTCAGCGACTCTGAAAAAATGATCTACTGCATTTCTGCTTGTTAAAACAATAGCAGTGAATTTACCTAAGTCAATTTTTTGCTGTCTTACATCTCTAGCACATACTCCTTCAACGTGTATAAACGGCCTGAAATCGATCTTCACCTTTTGCTTATCAATAAGCCTTGAGTAAGGAGAATTCTCAATTTTTGGTTCCGGTTGAGAAACTAAAATGGTTTTTACCTTCATAAACCTGTATTTAATGTTGCGTTACTTAATTAAAAATTTATAGATAACTAAATAGGGGGCAATTTCAAGTGCGCAAAGATACAAAATAAAATAAAACAACTTGCTGATAATCAAAATTTGATGATTCTTTAGCAGAAGAAATAATAGAATGAGATTATACAGGAAAAATATACAAATTACTGAGAAAAATATAAACTTATTCCCATCAAAGTAGTACACAAGAAGTAAGTTAATAGGAATTAAAATAAGTCCGAATAGATTTCTAGCGTTAATTTTATGAAAATTATACGTATCTATTTGATTTTCAATATCTAAAATCACCGCAATTATTTTTTCAATAATATATTTAATAATGATGAAAAACAGCATGAAGGAGATGATCTTGACAAAAAGTAACGGCACATTGACCAAGTCTGGGCGAAAAAAAACAGCCGCAACATAGCTAAATATTGCAAACGAAATGAGTTGAACAACGAATAATAGCGTTGTAAATCCGTTAATAATATGATCTTGCTTTGCTATAAACTGATTTTGATATTTATTAGAAACCAAAAATGATAAAAAGAATCCAAATTGTTTTCTGAAAACAAAACGCGTAATAACAAGCAAACAGAACGTAATCACGAAAAATAACGTGAACAAATCTTTAGAAATTAGTGTTCTTTCAACAGTTTGTAACATTTGGTAAAATTAGCAAGTATGTTAAATAATACATAAAAAATTAGCACAAAATAACATACCTATTTTTAAAACTGATAATTTGATTACTTTTGTTATGCCAAATAAACTTTAAAATGATTGATGTAAAATTTGAATTATAGTTTCTTTAGATGAAATAGAAAATATAAGCATAGCCTTAGTTACGGTTCTGTTTTATATTGAAAATATAAAGGAAATAGAAACAAATTTATCGGTTATTTTAAAGTTTATTTGGTATTATCCTAATTTTAGCAGATGTCAAACGCAATTGTTGTCATACCAACATATAACGAAATTGAAAATATAGAAACAATCATTGAAGCAGTTTTTGCTCAAGAAAAGGCGTTTCATATTTTGGTTGTGGACGACAATTCTCCCGACGGAACGTATAAACAGGTTATAAAACTTCAAGAAAAATACCCAACACAACTATTTTTAGAGCGAAGAAAAGCCAAAACGGGCTTAGGAACCGCCTACATTCATGGTTTTCGATGGGCATTGGCACGCGAGTATGAATACATCTTTGAAATGGATGCCGATTTTTCACATAATCCTGAAGATTTAATTCGTTTGTACAATGCTTGTTCAGCTGATGGCGCAGATGTAGCAATTGGTTCGCGGTATGTAAAAGGAGTTAATGTGGTCAATTGGCCAATGAATCGTGTGTTAATGTCGTATTTTGCTTCTAAATATGTGCGCTTCATTACAGGAATTCCAATTCATGATACCACAGCAGGATTTATCTGCTACCGCAGAGAAGTGTTGGAAGCAATCGGTTTGGACAATATTCGCTTTGTGGGTTATGCTTTCCAGATAGAACTCAAATTTAAAGCATGGAAACTTGGTTTCAATATCAAAGAAGTTTCCGTTATTTTTACCGATAGAACCAAAGGACAATCTAAAATGGACAGTTCTATATTTTCGGAAGCTGTTTTCGGAATTATAAAAATGAAAGTCAGAAGTATGTTTACTAAAAAGAAACACAATGCATAAAATACTGCTCAAAAACGCACAAATTGTTAGTGAAGCCGACATAAAAACGGCTGATATTTTAATTGAAGGGGAACGAATTGCTAAAATTGGAAGCAATCTTACCGATGAAGCCGATCAAGTAATTGATGCCGCAGGAAAGCATGTATTTCCGGGTGTAATTGACGATCAAGTGCATTTTAGAGAACCCGGATTAACACATAAAGCAAACATTGCAACGGAATCTAGAGCGGCCATTGCTGGCGGAATTACATCTTTTGTGGAAATGCCAAATACAAATCCGCAAACAACTACGATTGAAAAGTTAAATGACAAGTTAAACATTGCAAAAGAAACTGCTTTTGCGAACTATTCGTTTATGTTTGGTGGAACAAATGATAATTTAGATGAAATCTTAAAAGTAGATCCAACACAAGTGGCGGGTTTAAAACTATTTTTAGGTTCCTCTACGGGAAATATGTTGGTAGATGATGAAGCGGTTTTAGAAAAAATATTCTCAAGTACGGATATGGTAATTTCTGTGCATTGTGAAGATGAAGCAACGATTCGAAAGAATTTAGCGGAATACAAAGAAAAATACGGAGAGGATATTCCTATGGAATTTCACCCAATCATACGAAGTGAAGAAGCTTGTTATCTATCTTCTTCTCGTGCGATTGCATTAGCGAAGAAAACAGGTGCACGTTTGCACGTTTTTCACTTATCTACTGGAAAAGAAACAGCATTATTTGACAATTCAATTCCGTTAGAAGAAAAGAAAATTACAGCAGAAGTGTGTATTCATCATTTGTGGTTTTCGGATGAAGATTACGCAGCAAAAGGAACACATATTAAGTGGAATCCTGCGGTTAAAACAGCTAATGACCGAGCGCAATTGTGGGAAGCTTTACTAGACGATCGAATTGACGTGATTGCAACCGATCATGCACCACATACACTAGAAGAAAAAAGCAATGTATATACCAAAGCACCTTCTGGCGGACCGTTAGTGCAACATGGATTAGTTGCGATGATTCAAGCACACAAACAAGGAAAAATCTCGTTAGAGAAAATAGTCCAAAAAATGTGTCACAATCCAGCGAGACTCTTTCAGGTAAAAGACAGAGGATTTGTTAAAGAAGGATATTACGCCGATTTAGTATTGGTTGATGTAGAAAGATCGCAAGAAGTTACCAGAGATAATGTATTGTACAAATGTGGTTGGTCGCCATTTGAAGGCACAACCTTTGATTCAACCATCACGCATACATTTGTCAATGGAAATTTAGCATACCATGAAGGAACGTTTTCTGAAAAACGTCATGTAAAACAGTTAGAATTTAACAGATGAAAAAATATATTTGGTGTTTAATTATTGCATTGATTGCGGTTTCTTGTAGAGAAGAAGCCGTGCCAAAACCTGATAATTTATTATCTAAGGAAAAAATGGCGGAAATCTTATACGACGTAACGTTGATGAATTCTATCAAGGGTGTGAACAAAAAGAAATTGGAAGAGAACAACATGCATTTGGACACCTATTTGTATAAAAAACATGAAACGGATAGTTTGCAATTTTTAAGTAGCAATAACTATTATGCGGCAAATCCGATGATATACAACGAAATTTATGGTTTGGTAGCTACACGACTCCAAAAAGAGCGCAAAGACGTTGGAAAAGAACTTGATGCAGAACAAAAACGTAGAGATTCAGTGCAAGCAGCAAAAAAGGCAGCGAAAGAAGCAGAGAGAAAGAAAAATGATACCTTGCCAAAGCCAAAGTTTGACCAAGCGAAGAAGAAGAAATAGTGCTGTAATTTTGATGTGAGTTTCTATTAATTAAAAAGCTAACCATCATACCGTTTACTCACACGTTCAATGCTTTCTTCCACGGGCGTAAATGTAAAATTTAAGGTGTTTTGAATTTTACTACTATCAAAAAATGCTTGCGATTGTATAGATTGCGCGGTTTGTTTTGTCAACTTTCGTCTTTTTCCAGTAAAAAATTGTCGCCACCAATCCATTCGCCACGCAAATCCTAATAAAAATGAACCTGCTTCTTTTTCAGGCGGTTTTACTTGTAATGCTTTTGCGGTCACTTTCGTGAATTTTTCCAGCGTCCAATTTTCGCCAACCAAAATAAAACGTTCACTTTTTATATCGCTATTCATCAATTGAATCATCACGGAAACAACATCTTTTATATCTACATAACTCAAAATTCCTTTGGTATAATACTTGAGTCCTTTTTTGATGGCTCTAAATAACGAACCGCTTCCCGAACGCCAAAATCCAGCGCCTAGAATAATTGCAGGATTTACAATGACAACCTCTAAACCTTCTTGCGAACCACGCCAAACTTCCATTTCTGAGCCGTATTTTGAAATGGCATATACATTATTATCTGCTTCTGGATTCCAGTGTGTTTCTTCCGTAATCGGAATGGTAGGATCTTCATTTTCGCCAACCGCAGCAATAGAACTCACAAAGCAGAGTTTTTTCACGCCGTATCCAATACATAAATTTACAATATTGGCAGTTCCTTCAATATTAATCTTTCGCAACACATCAAAATCTTTCGGATCAAACGAAATGAATGCTGCTACATGATATACATGTGTTACGTTAGGAAATACAAGTTCTAGTGATGGAACATCGGTTACATCCGCTTTAAACCATTCAATTTTATCAAAAAAAGGAATTGCATCATCAAAATAATACGAAAATACTTTTTTGACCGCTTCCAACTTATCAGGCGTTCTATAAATTGCCTTAATATGTTGTTCGTTTTTTGCCAAATACGCCAATAAATGCGCGCCAACCAATCCAGTTCCACCAGTAACTAATATCATGCTACTAAAATAATCTTTTTTCTTTTCACTTTTATATCTTTGCGAAGCTTAAAAAGAATTTACAAATGAATTATAATTTAGTAGAAGAATTACGTTGGAGAGGAATGATGCACGATATCATGCCAGGAACAGAAGAACAATTGAACAAAGAAATGACGACTGCGTATGTTGGATTTGACCCAACATCAGATTCATTACATATTGGAAATATGGTTCCTATTATTTTATTGATGCATTTGTATAAAGCTGGACATAAGCCAATTGCATTGGTTGGTGGTGCTACGGGAATGATTGGAGATCCATCAGGAAAGTCAGACGAGCGTAATTTATTAACAGAAGATATTTTGGCAAAAAATGTTGCTGGAATCAAGCGTGTATTGTCTCGTTTTTTAGATTTTAATTCGAATGCTGAAAATGCACCAATCTTAGTAAATAATTACGATTGGATGAAAGATTTCTCTTTTATCGATTTTGCACGTGATGTTGGAAAACGAATTACGGTAAATTACATGATGGCGAAAGATTCGGTAAAGAAACGCGTAGGCGAAGAAGGTGTTGGAATGTCGTTTACTGAGTTTACATACCAATTAATTCAAGGATACGATTTTTACCATTTACACAAAGAACACAATTGTTTGTTACAAATGGGCGGATCGGATCAATGGGGAAATATTACCACCGGAACCGAATTGGTGCGTAGAATGAACACGGAACAAGCTGCAAAAGCATACGCAATGACCTGTCCGTTAATTACAAAAGCAGATGGAACGAAGTTTGGAAAAACGGCTGGCGGAAATGTTTGGTTAGATGCAGATAAAACGTCAGTATATAAATTTTACCAATTTTGGTTCAACGCTTCGGATGCAGATGCAGAAAAATATATTAAAATCTTTACATTTTTAGATAAAGAAACGGTTGATGGTTTAATTGCTGAACACAACGAAGATCCTGGAAGACGTACTTTACAAAAACGTTTAGCGGAAGAAGTTACAACGTTGGTTCATGGAACAGAAGCGTTAGAAAATGCATTGAAAGCAACGCAAATTCTTTTTGGAAAATCGACTTCGGATGATTTGAAGCAGTTGGACGAACAAACCTTATTAGATGTATTTGAAGGTGTTCCGCAAGCGGAAATTGAACGTGCTGATATTGAAGAAGGTTTGGATATGATTGCTGCGTTATCGGCAAAAACAAATTTCTTAGCTTCCAATGGAGAAGCGCGGAGAGCGTTGAAAGAAAACTCAGTTGCAGTAAATAAAACGAAAGTTAAAGAAGATTATAAGATTACCACTGACGATTTGATTAATGATAAGTTTGTTGTAATTCAGCGTGGAAAGAAGAAGAATTTCTTGTTGATTGTTAAATAGATTCGTTCCCGCGTAGGCGGGAATCTTTTGGATCGCTTCGCTCTTAGATTGTTAGACAGCTAACACTGTTGGATATTATGATTCGCCATTAACGGGGAAGTATGACGAAGTAATCTGTTACTAAAGAAGCAGATTTCCATAAATTTTTTCAAAATTCTCGCAAAGACGTTTTGATTAGATTTCAAAAAGAATAAAACAAGCCCTGAATATCTGTAGTAGGACGATATTTAGGGCTTTTTGAATTTATTAAATAACTAAATTAATTTGAGATGAAAAATCTCTTTAGTTAAGTCGTTTTTTATGTGTAAACCTTTCAGCGTGATCATGTTAAAAAACTATTAAAATAACGGGCTTAGAAAACGCCTTTTTTATTTATGGATTTACGCCTGCATATTGTATGCCTGTGAGTTTATGTATTTCTAGATTTAATGTGCTCAAATCTGAAAAGTTGAATTTCTTGATGTCATCATGTCCGCAAGCTCTTGCAACTACTTTTAAGAGATCATTGGAAGCTGTAAAAAAGTTAAAAAGTTGCTTTGCCGATTGATCAATGATAAGTCGCGAGCGCAAGTTTTCTTTTTGTGTTGCAATTCCAACAGGACAATTGTTGCTTCCGCAAGCACGCATTCCTAAACAACCAATTGCTTGTAATGCTGAGTTTGATACTGCAATAGCATCTGCACCAAGCATCATCGCTTTTGCAAAGTCTTCCGCAACGCGTAAACCGCCCGTAATAACGAGTGTTACATCTTTTGCGCCTACCTTGTCTAAGTGTTTTCTGGCTCTTGCTAATGCAGGAATTGTTGGTACATTGATGTTGTCTCTTAAAATGTTTGGAGCCGAACCTGTTCCGCCGCCACGTCCATCTAAAATAATATAATCTACACCTACGGCTAATGCGAAGTCAATATCGTTTTCAATTCTGCTGGCAGCAATTTTGAAACCGATCGGAATTCCTCCTGTATGTTCTCTTACTTCTTCTGCAAAAGCTTTGAAGTCATTTACCGTGAATAAATCTGGGAAAGCAGCTGGCGAAATTGCGGCTTCTCCTTCTTTTAATCCGCGAACTTCGGCAATTTCTTTGGTAACTTTAGCCCCAGGTAAGTGTCCGCCAGTTCCTGTTTTGGCACCTTGTCCACCTTTGAAATGAAAGGCTTGTGCTTTTTTTACTTTTTCCCAAGAGAAGCCAAATTTTCCGGAAGCTAATTCGTAAAAGTAGCGTGAGTTGTTTTGTTGTTCTTCTGGAAGCATTCCGCCTTCACCCGAACAAATTCCTGTTCCGCTGAGTTCAGCACCTTTTGAAAGTGCTATTTTAGCTTCTTTTGATAATGCTCCAAAACTCATGTCAGATACAAAAACGGGCATTTCTAAATGAAGCGGTTTTTTAGCTTTTGAGCCAATAATAACTTGTGTGTTTACAACATCATGATCTAATAAAGGTCTTCTGGAAAGTTGCGCAGGAAGAAATTGGATTTCTTCCCATTTTGGCAATGTATTTCTATCAACGCCCATGGAAGATGAAGGTCCGTGATGTCCATGGTTTTTTAATCCGTTTTTAGCTAAATCTTTTATGAAACCAGTATATGGTTCTGTAGCTTCTGGGTGTGTGTCTGCATACGTACCAAGATATTCATCTCGTTTAAATGGTTGTGGATGTTGTATTTGAAATGCTTCAATTTCAGTTTCATCAACTGATATGATATCGCCATTTATATGTGTTGTGAATTTATGTAGTTTTTCAGCATCATTGTATTCACTAACGCCTGTGTCGTATCTGTAATCCCAGCCGTGCAGCCCGCAGATTAAATTATCTCCTTCTATAAAACCATCCGACATTAACGCACCACGATGCAAACATCTTCCGTATAAAATAGAGATATTTTTTTCAAATTTTATAATGACTAAGTCAGTGTTTAGGACTAATGCGTGTGTAGGTTCTTTTTCTTTGAGTTGAGAAATTTTAGCAATTTCTATGAATGTTTTCGACATATTTTGTGGTTGGTTGTTAGATTTCTATTAAGATAGAAATTATTTAACATTTAAGTCGAAGAATAAAACGATTGATTACAAATTGAAGCGTAGTTTGTTCATTTTGAGTTAAAACACCATTAAATTACAACCTCTGATATCCGAATGATCAAAGCGTCCTAGAATTTCAAAAGAGTTATCAGCATGCACTTTTCCTAAATCTTGCGTAGCAATAAAAGCACAAGAATTAATGTTTGCTAAATCGATTACATTGATGCCACCCGATTTTCCGTTGGGTTGAATTGTTAAGGTATCTTCAGGATCGCGCGTGAAGATTTTCATCCAAGGCGGCGTTTGAAAGATTCCGTTTCCTTTGGAATATCCTTGTGAAAGTAGTTCGGTCATGCCGTATTCGGAATGAATTTCGGTCACGCCAAAACCTTCACAAAGCTGTTGATGCAATTCTGCGCGAATCATTTCTTTTCTGCGACCTTTCATGCCGCCAGTTTCCATAATAATGGTATGCTTTAGCTGGAATTGAGTTATTTCAATCAAATCTAATAAGGCAAAAGAAACGCCAATTAAGAGCACTTTTTTTCCTTCTTGATCTAGTTTGATGAGTTGTGCAGTAAGCGCTTTTAAATCGTGTAAGTAAAAATCACTTTCTGCGTGTTTGCTTCGCTTGATGAGGTCATTTACCATATAGGCTAGTGAAGAGCCAGTGCGTTCTAAATAATTGGGCAATAGCGCCAAAATTACATAGTCTTCAATGTTTCCATAGAAATGTGCAAATCCTTTTAGATAGCTTTCTTCATAGATTGATACATCTGTTACATGATGCTTGCTTGGTGTGCTTCCCGTAGTTCCAGAACTTGTAAATGTTTCTTGAATAGGGTTGTTGTTGGAGACAATTTCGTGCGATTTAAAGAATTCGATGGGAAGAAAAGGAATGTCTTCTATTTTTTTGATATCGCTTGGATGAATGTATAGTAAATCACAAAATGAGCGATAGGTAGCATTATTTTCAAATTGATGTTTGAACGTTTGAAACGCAAGTGCTTCAAAAGTTGTTTCATCGGTGATATTGAAAATAGTATTGGAATTCATTTTTTTAGGCTCAAACGACAAAAGTACTTAAAATAAGAAGAAAATTAGTTTGATGGGATTCTGAATTAAAATCAGAATGATGCTTTTCTAGACTTTTTAAAACTGAACCTAGCTAAGCTAACAATCTTAAGTGTGTCTTGTTGATTTCTCAAAACTGATACAAACTATTATAAGATCCCGCTTTTCAGCGGGATTAGTTCAACTAATAACTTTGTGTGCGTCATAGATACTGAATCAAGTTCAGTATAAGCTTCTCAAAGTTGAGTTTCACTAAATTAAAAAAGCATCTTGAAACTTCAAGATGCTTTTTTTGTATGTAATATGTGTTTGGTAAAATTACTTGATCACTAATTTCTTAGTAGCCGATTTACCATTTTCTGTAATTTGAACTACATAGACTCCTGATTGTAAACCAGAAACGTCTAATGTGTTTGTAATTGTAGTATTGATTACTTGTCTTCCAATAATGCTGTATACTTTTACGTCTTTTGCATTGTTTGAAGCAGAAGATATCGTTACTGTACTTCCGTTTGAAGGATTTGGATACATGCTAAAAGATGTAGTTCCGAATTCTTCTGTACTTAAAGCATCTTCAATATCACTAGCATATCTTGGTAATACTTGGCGTGTTCCGTTGAACTCTCCTCCTAAACCAATAATATTAACATGTGTAGAAGGAATCACACTTCCGATGATGTCTTCGTCACCAAAAGAAACTCTACAAACAGTCATGTCTGTTCCACCAACTACAGTTACATTATAGTTTGTGTTGTCAGCAAACATTCCGCCAACATCTCCAGCGTCAAAAGTTGCGTCTATTAATCTAATTAATCTACTTTCGTATGTTTCACCATTCGTTAATAAATCAGAAACAGTTACATCAATTGGAGTTATTGTGTTTCCAGTTGTAGCTGCACCAGGTATATTTGCTGTTGGTACAAATTGTAATACACCACCAAATTGAGATAATTGACCTTGTAATCCAATGATTCCGTCTCCAATGTTTAAAGGAGCACTTAATGTTCCTGCTACATCATCAATTAAGATTCCAGCAGCACCATCTTGGATGTATTTTTGATTTCTTGTTCCTTCTGTTACGATATAAGAAATGAACGCTTGACCAGTTAGTTCATAATATTCACCAATAGTTCCAGCACGTAAGTCAGTGATGTTAGTTACTTGAGTAATAGCTGCAACAGAGAAAGATACCATTTTCGTATCAACTACCATGTTGTTTTCAAGTAATTCAACAGTTACGTTGTACATACCACCATCCATTGTAGTGACACTGTAAGGACTTGTAGTATCAGCATCAGTAGGATTTGCATCTACTGTTACATTTACTTGGTTTCCAGCGATCATTAAATCAATGTTTTGCGTTGTAAAAGTTACATCAACATTTGAAGTTCCTGGGTCAAACACACTAGCATCAGCAGGCGTTACAATACTTAATGAAGGAACTGAAGAGTTGTTCATGATTTCGTTCCAGTTTGTTGCAATACGAACACCATCAATTGCTACAGCTGGAATGTTACTAGATTGACGGAAAGCAATCGCTGAAATTGTTGTTCCAGTACTTCCAGTATTTGTAGCTTCTGGCGTTGCAGGCTCCGTAGGAGTTACAGCAGATAGTACATATAAGTTAGAAACTCCAGTAGCAATCTCGTAAGAGAAAACTAATAAGTATGTTGTATTTAAACTGTAAGGAGTTGTTCCGTACGTTAGTGTAGAGCTACTAGCTCCAATACCAAAAAGTACATTTCCACTACCGTCATCTTGTGCTCCAACTCTTGCTCTAAAACCACCAGAGTTAAAGTGCATAAAGTAATTCCCTGTACCCACAGCACTTAAGTTTATAAGTGCACTTCCATAGACAGTTCCAGAAGAAATTCCAGTAAAAGCTCTATTTACGTCTTGAGAAGTCCCTGAATACGTTGCGTGTCCACCAATTCCTGATGAAGGGTAACCAGCCATCGTTAAACTAGCAGGAGCAGCAACATACGCAACTGGTCCTGTAGATCCTGAGTGTTGAACCCATGCTCCACCACTTACTGCAGTTAAATCTCCAGCTGTCGTTCCATAATCAAAGTCTTCAACTAATACCTGTCCAAAAGTGACAGTAGATATTAGCAAAGCAACTAATAATAAGTAATTTTTAATCATATGTTATATTTTAACTATTTATAATAATATATAGTGCAAATATACAAAAGAACTTGAATTGTCATACTAGACTTGCGTATTTCTACGTTGTTTTAACTATTTGATAGCAAAAGAATTACTGTATAAACAGTAAAAACGCCTTCTAGTCAGAAAGCGTTTTTTATTTTGTATGTTTTTTTGAATTAATTTCCTACCGTCCAACCAGCGCCCCAAGTAGCGTAGTCAGTTCCAGTTCCGTTTCCGTCACCAGTGATAAAGTCAGCATCTGTAAACATAACTCCTGTATCATTTTTTACTTTCAAAGTGATGTCTGTGAATAAAATATCTGTAACAGAAGTTTCTCCACTTGTAACTCCAGCTCCAGTTGGGCTATCAGTATCGTTTCCATCTAAGTCAAATCCTTCTGCGTATCCTTGTAAAACTACGTTTGTAAATGTAGCTCTTGTTCCAGCTCTTAAACGAATTGCTTCACTACTGTTAGCAGACCCTAAACCAATGATTGTAAGGTTTGTTAATGTTGGACTAGAAAAGTAGATTGGGTTTGAGTTGTTTCCGATGTCAGTGTTGAAACCATCAGCTTCAATTCCTTTGTCGTGATCAGCTCCATGCTTTACATACGCATCCGTAATAGTTCCGGTGTATCCTTCTGTCCAATCGATAGAATCATCTTGTGCATTTACAACAGAAACATTGTTTACGTTTACTGTTCCGCCAAAGAATTCAACACCATCATCTTTTCCTTCGAAAACTTGAATGTATTCAACAGTGGTTCCGTTTCCAACTCCGTAGAAAGAAATTCCATTGTTTTCAGATTGTCCATCAGCAGCTCCACCAGAATATTGTACACGTACATAGCGTAAAATTCCTGAGTCATCAGCAGCATTATTTCCTCCGTAAGGTAAACTCGCAATTTCAGAAGTTGCTGTTGCAGTTCCAGCTACAGAATTAATAGGCGCGCTTCCTAATAAAATTAATCCTCCCCAATCTCCAGCAGTTGGTGCAGAAGCATCAGACGTAAAGATAATTGGATTTGCTGCAGTTCCTACCGCATTGATTTTAGCACCTTGAGAAATAGCAATATACACATCAGCTCCAGAAGCTAATGCTTCTAAGGTCATTCCTGCAGGAACTGTTAATGTAGTACCAGATTCCATGATTAATGATCCGTTAACTTTGTAAGAGTTATTGATGTCTAATGTTAAATCTTCCGTGTATGTACCAGATAAAAATATTGTTGAACCTGGAGTTACGGGCGTTGTTCCACCGTTATTTATGATGTTAATGTCGGCAGTATCATCTGAAGCACAAGAAGTGATTGATAATAACCCTAAAAGTGCGAATCCAAATACTAAGTAATTTTTCATTTCGTTAATTTTAAGTTGTGTTGTGAAAGGTTGTTGTTTGTTAAAAATTATATTTTAATTGTACTCCTATATTTCTTCCTCTATCGAAATTAGAAACTCCTTTTCCGTTTGTTGAGGTTACCAATACATCTCCTCCAGAAGTTTCTCGAACGTATTTTATTTTTGGATTTAGTAAGTTTCTTACGCTGAAATTAATCTCGAAGTCGTCTGTAATTTTATTCTTTAAGATAAAGTCTAATGTTGGCACTGCTTTTTCAACAATGTTTCCTAATTGTCCAGATCCTAAGGCATCAATTCTGTCTGAGAAGTATGAAAAGACTAAGTTTCCTGTTGGTTTGTAGCTTCCAAATGTTGGAGAGTAGCTTATATCTGCATTCATAATGAATGGAGAAGCTCCTTGTAATTGTTCTTTATCATTTCTAAAACTTACACTATACGTACCTTCAACAGCATCATATAAGTCTTGTTCTGTGTGCATTATTGTGGTGTTTAAACCTACAGAAAGTAATGTGTCTTCATTTTCGTCTTGTAATAAGTTCTTTCTAATTTCAATTTCTACACCATATACATTTGCTTGTTCACCAGTTCTGAAATACCGTTGTGTTCCCGTAGCATCAAAAGCAACAACTCTGTTGATTGGATCTTTGATTTGTTTTGCGAAAGCAGACACCGAGAAAATTTCCCCTTTTCCAAAAAACCATTCATATTTTACATCGAAGTTTAAAATATCTGAATAGGATATGTCTTTTACATTTACAAAATCTGGGTTGCTTGACCCTAATAAGTCAGGATTTCCACCAATTCTGTTGGTTACATCAATGTATACAAAAGGTGCAGTTTCTTTAAATTCAGGCAATGAAACCGTTCTACTTGCAGAGAAACGTAAGTTTTGCTCTTCGGTTAATGCATATCGAATGTTTAAACTTGGTAAGAAGAAATTTTCATAAGCACTAGCGCTTGAATTTCCATTGTTCCCTAAATTAATTACATCATAATCAACGCTTTGGTCGAATGATTCTAATCGAATTCCTGGAACAATTAACCATTTTTCGCTTTTGATTTCAGCATTTACATAACCTGCAAACAAATCTAAATTACCACTATATGTGTTTTCAGCCAATCCAGGTCTGTTTCTATTTCCTAAAGTAGGAATTGTATTGATGACTCTGATATCATAAATTGCTCCTCCATCAGAATTAAAGTTTTGGATGTTGAAAATGTTATTTAAGTTATTTACATCTGTAATTGCAAAGTCAGAATCTGTAATGTCATATCCGTAACGAATGTTTTCAAAATTACGCTCTTTACTTCTTGCATTGTACCCAAAGTTTAACTTCAAGTTTTCAGTTGCTTTGTATGCAAGATTGATACGTCCGTTAAATTCTGTATCGTCAATATCTTGGAAATAACGCTGGTTGTCAAAATCTACGTTACTGTAAAATGTAGGATTTGTGGTTGGATCCGTATCCAACGCAAATTGATAGTTTTCGATACTGATACGCTTTCTGTCTGGTTGTTTTGCCAATACAACATTGTAACCCGCAGCCCAATCAATTTCAATTTTTTCGTTTTTGTGATTACCAATCAATTGGTTTACATATACTTGGTTTTGATCGAACTGAGCATTCATTTGATAAAAACCTTCATCTGTATTTAAGATTGCATCTCTATTTCTTCCTTTTCCGTCAATTCCGAAATATCCAACTTCATTTGTAGAACTGTTGATGAATAATGAATTGAATTTAAGTTTGTTTTGATCATCAATCTTATAATTTACAGTTGTCATAGCCGTTGTTGTTGTGCTATATTCGAATTCTTCTGCATCTCCAAAAGCTTTCTTTTCAACCGTTGTAAAGTCAGTCGCTTCTCCTCTTCTATATTCATACGCGTTTTCAAAAGAAACCGTTCCAAATACGCTTAAACGAGAACCATTTTCAAAATTAAAAGATTTTCCAGCAGATGCTCCAAAACTTACATTAATAGGTGCGCTTACATCTTCTGGGTCAATTCCGTGTGATAAAATCACAGCGAAAGGATTCTGATTGTGTCGTGCATAATCTCCAAAAAACCCAGAACCTTCACTTTTTACAAAATTCTCTCCGATGGCGTTTGTATTGACGCTAGTTCCTGCAAACACATTAAAAAATCCTTTTCCTTTATAATCTTTCGAATCAATATTTACATTACCCGCAGCAAAATCTCCATATTGTTTTGCAGAATATGCTTTGCTAATCGATACATTTTCAATGATATCAGAAGAAAATAAACTCAATTCAATATTCTTCTTGTTGATGTCGTTTGCAGGTAATGGCAATCCGTTAAAAGTGGTATTCAAATATCTGTCGCCCAAACCACGTACATATACATTGCTTGATCCTTCTTGTTTAGAAACTCCAGATATCTTTGAAACTGCACCAGCAGCATCGCTCACACCTTTTTTTGCCAATTCTTCCGCACCAATACTTTGTTTGATATCTACGGCTTTCTTTTGTTCTAATAACAAAGCAGCTTCCGATACTTTACGCGTTGTAGTCGTAATAATCACCGCATCTAATGCAGCAGCATTTGCAGACAAAATCACATCGAGTGTGGTAACTTTCCCAGCATTTACAACCACATTTAGCACTTCTTTTGTTTCGTATCCAACAAAACTAAAAACGAGTGTATAAGTTCCAGGAGCTACATCTGGAATTTGGTATAATCCGTCTAAATCGGAAGTTGTTCCTTTAGTTGTTCCTTTTATTGTAATATTAGAAAACGGTAGTGGATCATTATTAACTTCTTTATCTAACACTTTTCCGGCAATAGAACCATTGGTTTGTGCATGTCCTATTATAAAGGTAAAGAATAGGAAAAGTGTGCATGTAATTTTCTGTCTCATTTCAATTTTTATTTCAATTACAAAGAAATGGGCAGCTTGTAAAGATGGTGTTACTTGCAGGTTAAAACTTTGTGATGTGTATGTTAGCATAATGTTATCATATTAAATGTGTGTTAACTGCTTTCAATATTTAGTTTTATCTTTACTTTTGAAGTGTTGAAATAATACATAACTATTGTTTAATAAAACAAAATCAACTACTTAAACGAAACAACGCACAAATGAAAAAAAAGGATATTAAAATCTTACTTGTTGATGATGAGCCAGATATATTGGAAATTGTTGGATACAATCTATCATCTGAAGGATATCAAATTTCAACGGCAACAAATGGTATAGAAGCTATTGCAAAAGCAAAAAAAGTAAAACCGCATTTAATCATTATGGATGTAATGATGCCAGAAATGGACGGTATTGAAGCGTGTGAAAATATTCGAAAAGACAGCAATCTTGCCAATACAATAATTACGTTTTTAACTGCTAGAGGAGAAGATTACTCACAAGTTGCTGGATTTGATGCTGGCGCAGATGATTACATTACAAAGCCAATAAAACCAAAAGTGTTGGTGAGTAAAGTAAAAGCATTGCTTCGCAGACTGAAAGATGATGACAGTAACGCTCAAATTGTTACGGTTGGAAACATTGTCATCAACAGAGAAGAATATAAAATTTTAAAAGACGGTGTAGAAATCATCTTACCAAGAAAAGAATTTGAATTGCTATCATTATTAGCTTCGCGACCAGGAAAAGTATTCAAACGTGAAGAAATTTTGGATAGAGTTTGGGGAAATGAAGTCATTGTTGGCGGACGAACGATAGATGTACACATTCGTAAACTTAGAGAAAAAATTGGCGAAGATCATTTCAAAACCGTAAAAGGCGTAGGTTACAAATACGTATAATAATACATGGCAAAAAAACTCAAAAGATCCTATCGGTTTGCGCTGCGTTCGTCGTTATATATTACCTTATTTACAACGTTGGCGTTAGTCATATTGCTATATTTTTCCGGAATTCAAAACGTGATAATACCTATACTCTTTATGTGTATGTGTTTTACCTTTTGTTTCTTCATCATTCAATATAGAGTTGAACGTTTTATTTATAGGCGTGTAAAACGAATTTATGACGATGTAACGTTGTTAGATGTAAGCGATTTTCAGAATTATCCGATCACAACTGATATGGCAACGTTAACAAAAGAAATTGAAAAATTTGCCACGAATAAAAAACTCGAAATTGAAACCTTAAAAATTCGAGAAAACTATAGAAAAGAATTTATTGGGAATGTTTCTCACGAATTAAAAACGCCATTATTTACCGTGCAAGGCTATATTTTGACGTTGCTTGATGGTGCAATGGAAGATAAAAACATTCGTAAAAAATACCTAAATCGTGCAGGAAAAGGGGTAGAGCGTCTTATCTACATAGTGAAGGATTTAGACATGATTACCAAACTCGAAGCCGGCGATGTACACTTAGATACGGAAGAATTTGACATCATTGAATTGGTGCAAAATGTATTTGATCTGTTGGAAATGAAAGCAGCTAAAAAACAGATTACACTAGCATTTGACATGAATTATGCGAAACCAATTATGGTGTTGGCAGACAAAGAACGAATTCAGCAAGTGCTTACCAATCTCGTTGTAAACTCCATAAAATACGGGCGTGAAAACGGAACTACAGAAATAAGCGTTGAAAACTTAATCCGAAATAAAGTAATTGTGCGTGTAACAGATAACGGAGAAGGAATAGAGCAAGAAAACATCCCACGATTATTTGAACGTTTCTATCGTGTGGACAAAAGTGGTTCGCGTGAAGAAGGTGGCTCAGGTTTAGGACTTTCCATTGTAAAACATATCATTGAAGCGCACAACGAAAAAATATATATAGAAAGTGAATATGATGTCGGTTCCGAATTTTCATTTACGTTGGAAAAGGCGGAATAAATCTTCATAATTTTCTTCTTGATTAAAACTGCTCAATCCTTTAAAATCGTGTACGCGCGAAAGTTGATCAATAGAAAAATCGGCTTGTGTTGCAAATGGAACTAATTGTTGTTTTTGCAACCGTTTGGCTAAATATTCTTGTTCAAACTGCCCTGGAGTTGGAATAAAAAATGCTTTCTTCTGCAACTTTGCCAAATCCATTACGGTGGTATAACCCGATCTACACAATACAAATTCACTTTCGTTAAATGCCTTTTCGAGTTCGGCACTTTGCATAAAATTAAACACATCACAATTCAAAAACTGAAAACGCTCCTGTTTAGTTTCAATCTTTCCACGAACAAAAAGTACGTTGCCATCAAAATGTTTCACTTCTTCAAACAACTTATCTTCCAACATCGTTCGTTGCGGTTCGGGTCCTGACAAAATCACCATCAAATCATACACCATTGGTGCTTCTTGCGCATGCAATCTACTCAATGGTCCAATATATTTTAGCGGAAGTGAACTATTTTTTAAATGTCCCAATTTTCCAGAAAGATTTGGTTTTCCGGCAACATCAGGAACCCAACATTCATCAAACTTTTTAATAACTAATTGATGAATTTTACTGCTCAGCCAAGTAGTGTTTCCGCTTAACACATTCAATTGATGTGTGATAAAAACAGAAGGCACTTTTTTGCTGTACACGCCCAATCGATTATCAGAAATAATTCCGCAAAAATCGCGTGTCTTTACCAACTTTTTAATAATCTTTTTTTCTTTCGAAATAGCTTTCATCATCTTTGGTGAATCTTTCAGTATTTTCAACTTAAAATTCGTTCCTTTCTTAGCATATTCTATTTGATAATCGGGCAAAGCGATGGTTTCCAACTCAGGAAACTCTTTCTGCAACAACTGCAAGGCAATTCCATCGGAAGCCAACACAGGTGTAAAATCGTGCGAAAGCAATGCTTTTATAATAGGAATGCAACGTGTAGCATGACCTAAGCCCCAATTTAGTGGCGCAACAAGTATCGTTTTGGAATTCTTCATGAAATCAAAGATAAGAATATTAAAAGGTCTGCGAGATTTTCTTAGTTTTGTCAAAATATTAAGAAAACATTGTGGGAAGTAAAAACAAACTAAAACGCTTTAGAGAAAACGATACGTTTTCAAATGTGATACAACCAACACGCGAAGAAATTGTAGCAAATGAATTTCCGCTTAAAGGAAAATGGAATAGCGATTTTTTCAAGAATGACGCGCCAATTGTATTGGAATTAGGTTGTGGTAAAGGAGAATACACGGTAGCTTTAGCAAAAAAGTTTCCAAATAAAAATTTTATTGGAATCGATATCAAGGGTGCTCGGTTTTGGCGAGGAGCAAAAACGGCTTTAGAAGATGATATGAAAAATGTTGCTTTCGTTAGATCTCAAATAGAACTCATAGAAGGAATGTTTGCAGAAAATGAAGTCTCTGAAATTTGGATTACATTTCCAGATCCGCAAATAAAATACAAGCGTACCAAACACCGAATGACGAATGCAGAATTTTTAGCACGCTACAAAAAAATACTAAAAGCAGAAGGAACTGTACACTTAAAAACGGATAGCGAATTTATGCACGGTTATACATTAGGACTCTTGCATGGCGCAGGACACAATGTCTTATACGCTAACCATGATGTATACAAAAATGAAGGAAGTCCAGCCGAAGTTACTGACATTCAGACATTTTATGAGTTGCAATATTTGGAAGTAAACAAAGCAATTACCTATATTCACTTCAAAATCAAGTAATGACCGATCTCATTATTCTCTTTTTTGTTACCTTTTCGGCTGCACTCTTAGGTGTTGTGCCGCCCGGACTAATAAACATTACAGCGGCAAAAATAAGTACACAAAAGGGGAAAATGAATGGTGTGATCTTTGCACTTGGCGCTTCGCTAGTAGTTATTGTTCAAGCAATAATTGCGGTTTCCATCTCTAAATATCTATACCACAATCAAGAAGTTATCGATGTATTACTAAAAGTAGCATTGGTTATTTTTGGACTCTTAGGAATTTACTTTTTCATCATTGCCAGAAAGAAAAAAGAAAAGCGAATCCGAATGGTGAAAGTGAGCAAAAAAAGCAGTTTCTTCAAAGGGATTTTCTTAGCAACGCTCAACGTATTGCCAATTCCATACTTTGCAGGACTAAATGCTTTGTGGAATGTTTCTGACCTGATGGAATTTACAATCACGGACATTGTCACCTTTGTATTGGCGGCAGGTTTTGGTACGTTTGCCATGTTGTATATGTATGTTTTTTACTTTGACAAATCGCAATCGCGCTCAGGTAAATTCTCTAAATATTCAGACTATATTTTAAGTGTACTCATGTTAATTTTGGTGATCGTTACACTTGTACGTATCTTTTATAACGGACAAGACATCACATGAAACCAGAAAACAAAAACTTCTTTGAGCGTGTATACGAAGTTGCAAAACTCATTCCGTACGGACGTGTTACCAGTTACGGCGCTATTGCCAAATACTTAGGTGCAGCAAGAAGTGCGCGTATGGTTGGTTGGGCAATGAACAGTTCTGGAAAACATGAAGATGTACATGCACACAGAGTTGTCAATAAAAAGGGATTGCTCACAGGAAAACATCACTTTCAAGGCACAAATCTCATGCAACAATTGTTAGAAAGTGAAGGCATAGAAGTCATTGACAATCAAATTCAAAACCTAGAAAAACACTTTTGGGATCCAGCAACAGAATTATCTTAATGTATCAATTTGATAATGAAAACACTTTTATATTTTTGAATTTTACTCAAAGTGTCAAGTTGAACTTGATTCAACTTCCCACAAGTAACGCAATACATAAATAGATTCCTGCCTCCGCAGGAATGACAAAATTAATCCATTGAAAACATTCGTGCATTCGTGGCTAAAAAAAGGTAAACCGCAAAATATCAAATTTTAAATATTAAAGTCAAAAGTCTTTTTTTAATCATTATAATTTTTCAATTCTTCAATCTTTCAACACATAAAAAACACAAACACTATAAACCAAACACATCGACCTATCAATCATTTCGATTTCTTCGCTTTACAATACGAACTTTTACTACTATCTTTGCAATTTAGAATCAATTTACATTAAAGGGCTAAAAAATACATTTCATCTAAACTTATAGATTAAAAAAACAACGTTGTGAAAATAGAAAAGAAAGACATACAAGCAGCATTAAGTACCATCACTGTTCCAGGTGAAGGCGCAAACATGATTGCTAGCGGAGCGGTACGAAACATAATGACATTTGCAGATGAAATTGTAGTTGATATTGTCATTACAAATCCTGCATTACAAGCAAAGAAAAAAGTAGAAACGTCAATCACTTCCGTTTTACGTGAAAAAGTATATGCAGACGCTAAAGTAAAAGTAAACATAAAAGTAGAAGCGCCTGAAAAACCTCAAATCAAAGGAAAATCGTTGCCAAATATCAAAAATATTGTGGCGGTTGCTTCTGGAAAAGGTGGTGTTGGAAAATCTACAGTTACAGCAAACTTAGCCGTAACTTTAGCTAAAATGGGCTTTAGTGTTGGTGTATTAGACGCTGATATTTACGGACCATCAATGCCAATAATGTTTGATGTAGAAGGCGAAAAACCATTAGCGGTTCGTGTAGGTGATGTTTCTAAAATGAAACCTGTAGAAAACTATGGTGTCAAAATACTCTCTATCGGATTTTTTACAAAACCAAATCAAGCAGTCGTTTGGCGTGGACCCATGGCGAGCAAAGCCTTAAATCAAATGATTTTTGATGCCGCTTGGGGCGAATTGGATTTCTTACTCATCGATTTACCTCCTGGAACTGGAGACATTCACTTAAGCATCATGCAGTCGTTGCCAATTACGGGAGCTGTTGTTGTAAGTACACCACAAAATGTAGCATTAGCCGATGCTAAAAAAGGGGTTGCTATGTTTCAACAAGAAAGTATAAACGTTCCTGTATTGGGAATTATAGAAAATATGGCGTATTTTACTCCTGAAGAATTGCCAGATAATAAATATTACATCTTTGGAAAAGAAGGTGCTAAAAACCTAGCTACAGATATCGATGTGCCATTCTTAGGAGAAATTCCATTGGTGCAAAGTATTCGTGAAGCTGGAGATGTTGGACGACCTGCAGCAATGCAAACAGCTACATTAATAGAAGCTGCTTTTGAAAAATTGACACAAAATGTGGTACAAGAAGTAGTTAATCGTAACGAAAGTTTGCCTGCTACAGAAGCTATCAAAATAACAACGATGGCAGGATGTTCAGCAGTTAAAAAATAACACGTAAACAAGATACAGGATGACAAGTGAAGAAATAAAAAATAACGTACAAAAAGCATTGGATGAAATTCGTCCTTTTCTTCAAAGTGATGGCGGCGATATTAGACTCGTAGGAATTGAAAATGATGATACGTTGGTAAAAGTACAACTAGAAGGAGCTTGTGTCGGATGTAGTGTAAATCAAATGACATTAAAATCTGGTGTTGAAATGACCATAAAAAAACATGTTCCGCAAATAGAAAAAGTAATCAGCGTTGACTAGCTGATAAATGTCATAACAAGACATTCTTGTACATGTTATTTTTGTAATATATTATTGAAAGAAAAATGATTAAAACCGATATACTCATTATTGGAGCTGGTCCAACTGGACTGTTTACTGTTTTTGAAGCAGGATTATTAAAATTAAAATGTCACCTAATTGATGCATTGCCACAGCCAGGTGGACAATGTTCTGAAATATATCCTAAAAAGCCAATCTATGATATTCCTGGATACCCGGAAGTATTGGCTGGTGATTTGGTCGACAATTTAATGAAGCAAATTGAGCCATTTGAACCAACATTTACGCTTGGCGAACGCGCAGAAACTATTGAAAAACTAGACGATGGTACATTCATCGTTACTACAAATAAAGGAACAAAACATCACGCGCCAATTGTTGCCATTGCTGGCGGATTGGGAAGTTTTGAGCCGAGAAAACCACCAATTCAGGGCTTAGCAAATTACGAAGATCATGGAGTCGAATATATCATTCGTGATCCAGAAATTTATCGTGATAAAAAAGTTGTTATTGCAGGTGGAGGCGATTCTGCACTCGATTGGAGTATCTTTTTAACAGATGTTGCTTCGGAAGTAACCTTAGTTCACAGAAGAAACGAATTTCGTGGCGCATTAGATTCTGTTGAAAAAGTACAAGAACTCAAAAATCTCGGAAAAATCAATATGGTTACGCCTGCGGAAATCACAGGAATTCATGGAGAAGGCAAGGTTACAGGTGTTGAGGTTTCTAGAAAAGGAGAAGCATCTTTTACCTTAGAAACCGATCATTTCATTCCACTATTCGGATTGGCGCCAAAACTAGGTCCAATTGGAGATTGGGGATTAGAGATTGAGAAAAACGCAATTAAAGTTGACAATACATTAGACTATCAAACCAACATTCCTGGGGTTTATGCCATTGGCGATGTCAATACCTATCCAGGGAAATTGAAATTGATTCTTTGCGGATTTCATGAAGCAACGTTAATGTGTCAAAGTGCGTATCAACGGATCTTTCCAAACAAAAAATATGTAATGAAATACACAACTGTTAGTGGAATTGATGGTTTTGACGGATCTCGAAAAGAAGCACCAAAAGCGGTTGTAAAAGCAATAAATTAATTATAGTGTCATTGCGAAAGTTCTTTATATTGAGCAAAGCAGAAATAGAAAAAACTTGTGGCAATCTGTTTTTCGATTAACAGATTATTTCACTATCGTTTGTAATGACGTAATAAAGTAACATGTTCTCGATACAATTTTTCATCATTTCTGACTTCGTCAAGATGATAAAAAATCACTCGAACTGACGTCTTTTTAAATCAGAATTACGTCAATTCGAGTAATTTTTGAAGAGAAACGGAAAAAAATGTATCGAGAATAGCTTTAAAATCAACAATCGTAAATCACAAAATCGTACATCAAAAATGTCACAAGTAGACATCACACTAAAAATAACAGACCGAGAAGGCGTTTTGCATGAAGTACAAGCGCCAACAGACATGGCAATGAATCTCATGGAAATTGTGCGTTCGTACGAATTAGCACCCGAAGGAACTATTGGAATTTGTGGCGGAATGGCAATGTGCGCTTCGTGTCAATGTTATGTGAAGTCTGATCATGAACTGCCAGAAATGAGCGTAGACGAAGATATGATGCTTGCAGAGGCGTTCTATGTAGAAGATAACAGCCGTTTGGGTTGTCAAATTCAAATGACACCAGAAATGGATGGTTTGGAAGTTGAGTTGGCGCCGGAGAGTTGATAGTTGTTTTTGATTTATCCAATCATGGTAATCAAATCGCTCATGCCATCAAGTAGAAAATTTATTCCTTTTTTGAAAACTTCTTTTTTTCCTAGCTCTAAGATTTGTTTCAATAAAGGCAAACTCTTTTTTCTAACATTAGCAAAAAAGCCACTAATTCTCCTAACAGTAACCTTCTTGGTCATATTAGGTATTTCGCTTTTAATTAATTCTGCTTCTTTAATCAATTCTTCATTTACTTCTTCGTTGACTTTAAGTAACTTTATTACATCGACAAAATAGTTGTGAAAAATTATTTGTTTTTTTAATTCACAGGGTTTTATATCAGCGTCTTCATCTACAATTTCAAAATTTGCATAGAACTCTTGTTCATATTCGTTAAGAATACGTTCCTCAGGAGTTAGATTAACTTTATTATATGATCTTATTAGCTTTGTCCATTGAGAGAGGAGGAGTTATGTATTTTAGAAAAACAACAGCTGCTGATAATAAATTAGAAGAATTTTTAGGGTTAATAATCCATGAAGGAACACATGCTTTAGAGTCTATAGTGGAGGCAAGTTTAGATTTTAAAGAACAAGTTTTAAAATTTGGAAATATACATTCTAAGGAAAAAAGAGCTTATTTTTATCAAAGACAATTTCAGATAGAAATGGGTTTTAAATTAGATTTTAGATATTTAAATGAAATATCAAAATTTGTAAAAAATAATTATAAAAAAATATAAAGAATGAAACCAATTATAAAATTATTACTAGACGAGTTTATTGAACATAGAATAAGCCATTTTCATGGGAGTAGTAAGTACCATTTATTTGCCAAAACTAATGAAGCTTTAGGAGAAACAGAAATAGGAACACCAATCATTAAATTATTAGTTAGAGATATACTAATGTGGCATAAAGACCTTGTCCATTTAGCAATGGAAGAAGAACACGATTATGAAATCACAGTTAAGGATTTTTTCTATGAAAATTTTAAAACCTTTTTCAAAACATGCCCAGAACTGAATCTTTTATTTAAAATGGAAGGTAAAGTCATTACCTATGCAGATTCGTTAACATCGGAAGAAATAGCAGAAATACGTCAATACTTTTTAGATAACTTAGAAGTATCAATTCGTGTTACGCGATCTCCAAAATAAGTACTCTAATATTCGTAAAATTATCTGTAAAAGACTCTTGAATATAGGATAAGTCATTTTCATGTGAGTAGTAAGTACAATTCATGAAGAAGATTAAATTTTTTCGGCATGCTGAACCGAATGCTTAGTTTGTCGAAGTACAGCATTCGGTTCAGTGTGACGCGTGTCAAGGAAAAATCTGATAAATTCAACAATCTAAGCAAGTCTAAAAAAGTCTAAGAAGTCAAAACAATAACCACATAATGTAAGATTCATTATCTTTGTAGACTAAACTGTTTCAGTTATGGAAAACAAAAACGAAAATAATAATTTAAGTTTGCCGTTACAGCTTGTGATCAGTTTTGAGCAAGTAATGTCATTCTACGATAAATATGTGGAAGATGAAACTCATCCATATCACAAATCTGCAAAAGAAATTACCACATACTTAGACACGTATCCGGAGTTGCGTTCAGGATTTACAGAGCTGTCAAAATTAGAAGAATATAAAGAACAAATCGATCTGCTTTTAGATGCTTTGTTTCCAGAAATTCTTTCGGATAATGAAATCAAAGTAGCAACGGTACCATTTTCTTTTCAATCCTTTAAATATTCGAATCGACTCAAAAAAATACTTGAAAATGCAGAGCATGAATACTGCTTTACCGCTAGAAATTTAGCCGAAAAAGAACTGTATTTACATGCGTGCGTCATGATTTTGAATGTATGTTATGGATATACAATCGATTTAAAAAGACCTTTCTTCTTTGATATTCCCGATGAAAATTCAGGTATTACCAAGCACTACAGAGTTGCGTTTAATGGCGATTTTTGCCAGATTGTCCCAACCGAAAATGCGCCTAAGATTACCGATGAAGATGTAAAACTATTGCTAGATAACTATGAAAACATCGAAATTTGGAAAGAAAAATTTCCGTTAGAAAGTTACATTTTCAAAGGCTTTGGAATTATGAATCTATTTGATGTTACTTTTGACGAAACGCTTTCTTCTTTGCGAGAAAACTTGTTGCGAAGTGATGACAATCTTCTTTCAGATATTCGTCAAAACTTAAGTGAATTTTTCAACATAAAAGATTTAAAATTAGGATTTTCCATGTATGGAACTCCTGAAAATGGCACTTATATAAGTCACATAAAAAAGTCTGAAAGCCTAATTTTCAAAGATGAAAAAGAAATAGCATGTTCCGAATTCTTTTGCGAAGGAATCATGAAAAATATCTTTAAAGATCACAAAGAAATGGCAATTTCTGATGTTGAAAAATACAAATCGCATGCGGGTGAAAACGGATTTTATAAACGATTGAAAGTACAAGGAATTCAGAGTATTATCTTAATTCCTATAAAAGCATCTAAAGGTAGAGACTTAGCCGTGTTGGAAATTGCGTCTCCAAGAGCGTATGATCTCAACTCGGTAAATCAACAAAAATTAAAAGATATCATTCCAGTATTTGAAGCGGCGGTTTCGCGTGCTTCTGAAGATTATCAAAATATATTAGAAGCTACAATTCAAGAACAATATACTTCCATTCATCCTGCGGTAAAGTGGCGTTTTTATGATGCTGCCGAAGATTATCAAAACAAATTAGCGGAACATGTAGAAGATCCGATGATTGATGATATTGTATTTGAAAATGTATATCCACTATTTGGACAAAGTGATATTAAAGGTTCTTCTCTGGCGCGAAATGAAGCGATTAAAGAGGATTTAACAACACAATTAGAATTAGCAATACATGTTTTAGAAGCTGCGCTTAAAAAAGTTGAATTGCCAATATATGAAGAATTGATTTTCAGAATTGCTGAGTATTTGAATCATACAAAAGAAGGATTAAATGCAGGTGACGAATTAGGCATTTTACAATTCTTGAAAAAAGATATTTATCCAGTATTCAATCATTTAAAAAATTCGGACGAAGAAATCGCTGCAGTTGTAAAGACATACATTGACAGCTTAGATGATGAACTACAAGTAGTGTATGACAAGCGAAAAGCGTATGAAGACAGCGTAAATATTCTGAATAAAAAATTAGCAAATTACCTCGATAAAAAACAAGAAGAAGCACAAGAAATGTTTCCGCATTATTTTGAGCGATACAAAACAGATGGTGTAGAGTACAACATGTACATTGGACAATCGTTGGTGAAAAATAAAACCTTCAACGATTTGTACTTATTCAATTTGCGTTTGTGGCAATTGCAGAATATGTACGAAATGGAACAAGTGGCGCATCAGGCTAGAAAGAAAATGGAGCACGATTTAGAAGTTGCTTCATTGATTTTGGTGCATAGCAGTCCGTTAGCGATCAAATTCCGAATGGATGAAAAACAATTTGATGTAGATGGCGCATATAACATTCGATACGAAATCATTAAAAAACGTATTGACAAAGCCAACATTAAAGGAACTAATGACCGATTGACGATTCCGGGGAAAATTGCCATTGTATATTCACAAGACAAAGATGCACGTGAGTATGTAAAATATATCAAATATATGCAATCCAAAAACTATTTTGGAAAGCTAGAAAAGCTGGAATTGGAAGACTTACAAGGTGTTTCAGGTTTACGAGCACTTCGTGTAGAAGTACTATATAAAGATGATTTCAACGAAAAATCATCCATAACAATAGATGAATTAATGGAAGAACTCAAATAGAGTTCTTCCTGCTTTTTAATGCAGTAAAAAAGCTGTTGTAGCCTCATGTGTCTTTCTACCAACTTCTGGATCTCTTGTGTAAAAGGCAATAATAAAAGAAAGGACACTAATTACAATTCCGATCATAAATACGGTATATGTAGTTCGCAATATGCTATATTTTCTATTCAAGACCAATCCTAAAAAGTATAAATCTTTGGTAAGTGAGCCGTATAAATAATCGCGATCTTTCATCATTTCTCCCATTCCCCATTCAAATTCATCCAATTTCATCTGATGAAAATTTCCAAAAAATAACAAATTCACTTTCTTATTGGCAACATCTTCTTTGCTAAACTTTCCTTGTGTCACATTAGGTCGCGTAGCCAAAATAGAAAGTACAATTGATGCTACGGTGAAAACTGCAAAAATAATTGTTGGGTAAATTAAATAATCATTTGAAGGATTATCAAGTTTAGAAACCAAGTTAGAAAGTACTAAAGATATAATAATGGCATTTACCGATAATAATATGTTTGCTTTTGTGTCAGCAATATCACTTAACGTGATGTGATTTCGTAATGCGACACGAAACATGGTTTCAATTCCACGTTCGGGCAATTCAACTTTATTCTTCTTAAAACTTAACTCAGCTTTTTTATGTTTTAATTTCGATCGCTCAAAAGAAGATTTACTTTTTGTTTTTAATAGTTTTGATAAATTTTTCCCTTTGCGTTTTTGCCAATTTTTTGCAGCATATGTAGTATGAAAACTGTGCGAACTCGTTAAAAATTTAATATTCTCATCGAGCCATTCATTTTCTGTAAGGACTCTATCTTTGGTAAGTTCCCATTCCTTGCGCAACAACGCTGTTAAATCCTCAAAATTCTTACTTCCGATATGCGCACAATCGGCATCGCAAATAACTTTTTCAAGAAGTGTTTTGGGCGAATAGCCCATTTTAGTCGCCAAAATTAATTGACTAACCGCATTAATATCTTCTTCGGAAGCGTTTTGTTGTTTTAGGAAATCGGTGGCAATTAGTGCACCATCATGTTCATGACCTTCAATTCCTTTTGTATATCCTGTATCATGAAACCACGCTGCAAGCAATAATTGTGTTGCTTCGGGATCAGTAATCGCTAAGGCTTCAATAATTTCTTGTGTACTTTCAACAACACGTTTGGTATGTGATAAATTATGATAAACAAATTTGCTGTCTAAATTCTTATTCAAATAATCAACAACAAAATTTTCAGCTTCAACAATAAGCGTATCCATAAAGGTTTTTTTAATTTAAGTAAAAATACTAAACTTTCATCAATCTTGACAAAAGAACAGTAAAACGTATAGTTTAGTCATATATTTTACGAAACCTTTCATAAGGTTTTGTTAAACATACAATTGTAAGTTTATAACAAAAAAACGACTTAAAAAAGTGTGAAAACAATTCCTAAAATAAAACTATTCGGAACCGCAGCCTGTCACAAAACAAATTACTATATAGATGTTTTGAATGACACAGAATTTCCATATCAATTTTTAGATGTTAATGAAAATGAAGCGCATGCGGAAGCGTTGCGAAATCTATATGAAAATAGAAAACTAAACTTTCCTACGATTACCATTGGCGATAAAAAACTTAGAAATCCACGTACAGAAGAACTCGAAAAATGGTTAAAAAAATTAATGATATGATACTTATAAAATACATTGAGCAATTACCACTTGGATATTCCGAAGTCCATTATCATAACAAAAAATATGGAGTCACAAAGAGTGAATTCAATCATGGAAATAGCTATAAAATCTTCGCCGAAGAACTAGGTGGAAATGATTTTATAAGTTTAAATTATTATATTACAAGTAAAGGCGAACTCCTAAAACCTTGTGAAATGCCCGAACAAAAAGTCATTCACTTTTTAACCAATTTAAAAAAACAGACATGAATATCATCGAAAACCTAAAAAACTACTTTACGACCAATAAAAATCAAGAAGCAACCGTAAAAGCTCCAGAAGGAATCTGCCCAAACTGTTGGGGGAAACAAGAATGGGACGGTCAATTTTACAAAAAAATAACGGCAAACAACATTACTCCAGAACACAATGAGTATAACAGCTTTATCCACGAAGTTGCGAGTAAACTTGATAAAATAATACTAAAAAAAGATACCTATACATGCGAAACGTGTGAGGTCAATTACAAAAAGTAAATCATTTTGAAAATGAATGATTATCTTTAAATCGAATAAAACACCAACCAATGATAAAATCTTTACGATCAGTAGGAATAATAGTTCTTTTACTATGTTTTAGTGCCTGTGCTACCTTCAAAGCACAATATGCTGATAAAATGAGCGTAAATCCGTTTCCAGCGGAGAAGGAAATAAAACATTCTTTTTATCTTATCGGTGATGCTGGAAATTCTCCACTAGGCGAAACTTCGATTGCGTTACAAATGTTTGAAAAAGAACTGCAAAAAGCTTCCAAAAATAGTACAGCAATCTTTTTAGGAGACAATATCTATCCTGCCGGATTGCCTGAAAAATCAAATGAAAAAAGAGCTTTTGCAGCACATCAATTAGATGTTCAAACAGGAATTGTAAAAGATTTTAAAGGGAAAACAATTTTCATTCCAGGAAATCATGATTGGTATAGTGACGGCTTAAAAGGATTAAAACGTCAAGAAAAATATGTAGAAAAAATTCTTGAGAAAAATACTTTTCTGCCAGAAAACGGATGCCCTATTGAAAAAATTCACATTGGTAAAGACATCGAATTAATTTTAATTGACAGTCAATGGTACATTACCAATTGGGACAACCATCCAACCATCAATGATGATTGCGATATCAAAACCAGAACAGAATTCTTAAATGAATTTAGTAGTTTGGTCAAAAAAGCACGTGGAAAAACAACGATTGTTGCCATACATCATCCGATGTATACAAATGGTTCACACAACGGACAATACACGTTTAAAAGTCATTTATCACCAATTCCAGTATTGGGAACACTGAAAAATATAGTTCGCTCTACAAGCGGAGTTGCCAATGTGGATATGTCTAACAAACGTTACAATGAACTCAAAAAGCGAATGGTTACCATTGCGCAAGAAAATGATAAAGTCATCTTTGTTTCAGGACACGAACACAGTTTGCAATACATTATAGAAGATAATTTACATCAAATTGTAAGTGGTTCAGGAGCAAAAATATCAGGAACACGCAATGTTGGTGGCGGGCAATTCTCGTACGGAACCTATGGTTATGCACGATTAGATGTTTTCAAAGATGGTTCTTCTTATGTGCGATTCTATTCGGCTACGGACAATAAAATAGTTTTTGAAACGGAAGTCATCAAAGCGGATGCAGAAAAAGCAAAAACAGTCTATCCAGCAACATTTCCAAAAGAAATGTCAGCATCAATTTATACCAAAGAAGAAACGGACAAATCTAATTTCTATAAATTTTTATGGGGCGATCGATATCGAAAACAATACAGCACGTCTGTAAAAGCACCAACGGTAGACTTAGATACCTTATTTGGCGGATTGAAACCTGTGCGAATGGGCGGAGGAAATCAATCAAAATCCTTACGACTTGAAGATAAAAACGGAACGCAATACGTAATGCGCGCGTTGCGAAAACAAGCATTACGCTACTTGCAAGCGGTACTTTTTAGAGATCAATACATCAAAGGTCAATTTGACGATACAGCTACAGAAGATTTATTATTGGATGTATTTTCGGGTGCACATCCATACGCACCTTTTGCCGTCGGAACTTTGGCAGATGCCGTAAATGTATACCACACGAATCCTGTACTGTACTATGTGCCAAAACAAAATGCCTTAGGGAAATACAATGAAAATTTTGGTGGCGAATTGTACATGATAGAAGAACATACTTCGGAAGGACATAGCGACAAAGCGAGTTTTGGCTATCAAAACAAATTGATAAGTACGGACGATTTAATGAAAAAACTCCACGAAGATGAAGATCTTGTCATTGATGAAGCATCGTACATTAGAGCGCGTTTATTTGACATGCTCATTGGCGATTGGGACAGACACCAAGATCAATGGCGTTGGATAGTATTTAAAGAAAATGGTAAAACAGTATATCGTCCGCTTCCGCGCGATCGTGATCAGGCGTTTTCCATCATGTCTGACGGATTTCTACTAGGAACTGCGGTAAAAATAATTCCAACAGCACGATTATTACGTAAATATGAAGAAGACTTAGTAGATGTAAAAGGCGTTAATGTAGAACCATATCCACTCGATATGGAACTCATTCAACAATCTGGAAAAGATGTTTGGGACGCGCAAGTAAAAATGATTCGAGAAGGGTTGACAGATGAAGTCATTGAAGAAGCATTTTTAGCATTTCCAGCAGAAGTACGTGATGAAGCTATTGCTGAAATAAAAAAGAGTCTAAAAGGAAGACGCAAAAACCTGCAAGCAATTTCAGATCGATATTTCAAACTAGTGAACAGACTTGCGGTTATCAAAGGAACCAACAAAGACGATTGGTTTGACATTGAACGTTTGCCAAATGGCGAAACAAAAGTGACTGCCTACAGAATAAAAGGTGGAGAAAAGAAAGACATCTTTCACGAACGTGTATATAACAAAAAGGAAACAGCTGAAATCTGGATTTACGCATTAGACGATGATGATGTTTTTCATGTACATGGAACAGGAACTAAAATGATCAAAGTGCGTTTGGTTGGTGGACAAAACAATGATACGTATGACATTCAAAACGGAAAAAAGTTAACTTTCTATGATTACAAGTCTAAGAAAAGTACCATTAAAACGAACAAAGGAACCAAAGTTTTAACGGACAATTACGAAACGAATGTATACGATTACAAAAAACTAAAAAACGGAACAACGCAAATATTACCAGTCTTAGGTTTCAATCCGGATGATGGTTTCAAACTAGGATTTTCAGCGGTACAAACCAATTACGGATTTGAACGCAATCCATACACTTCGCGTCACAGTTACAGAGCTGCATATTACTTTGCAACCAATGGATTTGATGTAGGATATTTAGGAGAATTCAACAATATTATTGGTAGATTGAATTTACTCATTGGTGTAGATTTCAACAGTCCTAATTATGCTGTTAACTTCTTCGGATTTGGAAACGATACACCAAACTTTGAAGCGGATGACGATGACGGATTGGAAGTAGATTTAGACTACAATCGTGTCAAAATACGAACATTCAGACTTAAACCTTCCTTAATGTGGCGTGGACAATTGGGCGGAAGTCTTCGCGCAGGATTACTATATGAAAGTAACGAAATAGAACGCACTACAGGACGTTTCTTAGATCAAAGTTTGCCTGCAAACTCAAGTCTATTTGACAAACAAGATTTCTTTGGAGCCGAAGCAAAATATCATTTTGAAAATAGAGATAACAAAGCATTTCCAACAATGGGAATGGAAGTAAGTTTGGAAACAGGATACAAAAACAATGTGAGCACTTCCAAAGGATTTGGATATGTAATTCCTGAATTTTCTATCAATCATCGATTGACTTCAAGTGGACAAGTGGTATTGGCAACAAAATTGCGCGGACATATAAACTTTGGAGAAGGATTTGAATTTTATCAAGGAGCAACCTTAGGCGCAAACACAGGATTAAGAGGGTATAGAAACCAACGATTCACAGGAAAACGTGCGTTTGTACAAACAACAGACATTCGTTGGAATCTTCGCAAAATAAAAACAGGATTATTGCCTGTAAATATTGGTGTTTTTGGAGGATTTGATTATGGTCGTATTTGGATTAGTGGCGATCCGTCTAGAAAATGGAATACATCACTTGGAGGTGGAATTTGGCTAAATGGAGCTGATGTATTGACGGCAAATTTATCATTATTCAATTCGGATGATGGAATGCGTTTTGCATTCGGAATTGGATTTGGTTTTTAACACATCACATTCATGAAACTATTTAGAAACCAAAGAAGCAAGCTCTTGAAAAATAAAAAAATTGGAAACTATTTCGCGTATGCGATTGGTGAAATTATTTTGGTTGTTATTGGAATCCTTATTGCGGTTTCGCTTAACAATTGGAATCAAAATCGAAAAGAAAAACAACAGCTTCTCAATATCTATACTATTATTGCAGACGAATTAAATAACGATTTAAAAGAAATAGATAAAATACAAAGTTTCTATACAGCAGCAGAACCATTATATTCTAAAATACTGAATGATTCTATAAAACGGATGGATTACGTAATGAATCCGCAATTGACATACATAACCATAGGATTTCCTGAAATAGTATTCGACAAACGTGGTTACAATCAATTGACAGATTTTAATACAGATAATTTTCAAGATAGTTTACCAACACAAATCATAGAATTTTATACGGAACGTTTGCGTGAAATTGAAATAGACGATGATTTGCGGGCAAAAGATTTTCAAGATAACTATTCACACTACAAAAAAAATTATGAATGGTGGGCAGATTTAATCTCGATGAAAAATAATCAAAAATTCATTGAATACGCCATCACAGATCCTGATTACAAAAACAGAGTTGCAAGTGCATATTTTGTAACCTATAAAGTATTCTTACCTGAATTAGAAAAATTTAAAAAACAAGCAAAAGTCATTTTAGAAGAAATAGAAAAGAGAGAATGATTTTTCATCATGCTCTCTTTTTATAAACGCCACTTTTAAGTTCAAGTTTACCGTTTTTTAAATGACTTAGTAAATTCATTAACTTTGGTTTTGTTGTCTCGCCCATTAATACGTTCAATCCTATTTTTGGAGGACCAAACTCTTTCAGTTTAGCAACAAGTGCATTAAAAAAATCAATTCCAGCTTGTGTTTCATCTGTCAACTTTTCATTTGTAAAGTCAAGTTCTTTCAAAATAGCATCCATTTCTTCTACTTTAAATAAAAAACTAAGCTCTGCATGACTTGCCCAAGGCATTGGAAAACTAACTTCTTTCGTTCCTTTTTTTAAAATATCGTAAAAAAGAAAATGCCCGCCAACTTTCAATACTCTATTTATTTCTGAATAAAATTTTTTCTTATCCGGAATATTCATTTGAACATGTTGTGTCCAAACAACGTCAAAACTATGATCTGCAAACGGAAGATTTGTAGCATCTCCCTGTATAAAAGTAGTTTTACTGTCTAAATTCACAAGTTTAGATAACTTATTTGCTGTTCTTATGTATTCTGTACTAAGGTCAATTCCTGTAGTTTGACAATTATACGCATCTGCAAGCATTCTACAAGGTCCGCCTAAGCCACAACCAACATCTAAAACGGATGCTCCATTCAAATCAATACTTGTGGCAAGCTCTTTCGATACTGTAGCGCCTCGTACATGAAACTCATCAACACCAGCAATATCAGCTCTCTTTACTGTATTCAAATCAATCTGCTGTTCTTTAAGACGCGTAATAATGTCTTCATAAAGATTTTCTTTAAGATAATGATTTTCTATATTTTGATTTAAATTTTCCATTGTAGTACCTTTATGTACTAAAAATAGGTGTTTATTTTTTAAAATAGATTTATCTCTCTGTTAATCAACAATCAATGCATAAAAGTGTACGTGAGAATAAATTTTTAAATTCTAGTGGTATGAAAAAAACAGCAAAAGAAGTTCAAGCATTATTTTCTGAAAACAAAAATGACCTAGCTTTTATCATAGGAAACGGAATCAACCTACACTACCAAGATGATAATGTTTCATGGAATGATTTACTGTTAGATTTATGGAAAAAACATTCAGAAGATCCTATGACAGAAATTCCAGATGGAATATCATACATCGAATTCTATGATGCGCTTAATCTGCAAAATGTCAATAAATGGGGATTTACTACGCAACTACAAAAAGATGTAAAAAAGAAAATGTTTGACTGGATACAAGATGATGCACAAAACTTAATATTAGACAAAATAAAATCATTTAACGCACCAATATTAACTACAAATTTTGATAATCTCATTCCGAAATCGATGCAATTACCGTTGCAACGAATTACGGATACGAGTTTTACAGACCATTACCCGTGGGCTTCCTATTATGGCGAAACCGAAATGAAAAGCCCGTTAGACGGTTTTGGTGTTTGGTACATGAATGGAATGGTAAACTATCACAGAAGTATAAAATTAGGGTTGTCAGAATACATGGGAAATGTAGAACGTGCACGAAAAATGGTAAACAGTAATTATGGTCATTCCTATACTGAAGGTAAAAATCCGTGGGATATGAACAACACTTGGATTGATATCATATTCAATAAATCCTTGTGTATCTTCGGATTGGGTTTAGATGAAACTGAAGTTTTTTTCAGATGGTTACTAATACAACGCGCAAAATTCTTCAAGCGTTTTCCAGAATACAATCATAAAGGTTGGTATTTGATGAAAGCTGAAGACAGTGAAAAAGCAAAAGGAAAGAGATTTTTCTTAAAATCAGTTGGAATTCAGGTAATTGAAGTAGCTGATTATCCAGCATTATATGAAGACATTTGGAAATAAACTGCGACTAAAGTAGCATTTACCACTCACCATATTGAATTTTCCGTTTATCATATTTTGTGATGTACAATTATAAAAACAATATACTTTTACATCGTAATCAAAAAACAACAGACATGCAGTTATTTACAATATTCAAAATCATTTTTAGATTAGCGTTCTTTTTAGGAACGCTGATTGCTTCGGCACAAGACATTTCAGGAACCTGGAAAGGTGCTTTAAAAGTGCAAGGAATGGAATTACCATTAGCATTCAACATTTCAGAAACTGACGGAACACTTACCACAACTTTAGACAGTCCAAAACAAAATGCTTTTGGATTGCCAACAGATGAAACTACGTTTGTAGAAAACAAATTGACCATTATACAAAGTCAAATGGGATTGGAATACACCGCAACGTATACTGACGGAACTTTCAAAGGTACTTTCAAACAAGCAGGACAAGTATTTCCGTTAGATTTAACGAAAGGAGAAAAAGTAGTAAAAAAAGTAAAACCACAAGATCCTAAAAAACCTTATCCATACGCTTCTGAAGAGGTTACTTTTGAAAATGCGAACGCCAATAATATTAAATTTGCAGGAACATTAACGTTGCCTAAAGATGTGAAAAATCCGCCAGTAGTGATTCTCATTACAGGTTCGGGTCCGCAAAATCGCAATCAAGAATTATTAGGACACAAAACATTTTTAGTATTATCAGATCATTTAACGCGACAAGGAATTGCAGTATTGCGTTATGACGATAGAGGAACTGCAAAATCAGAAGGCGACTTTTCAGTTGCAACTTCTTTTGACTTTGCGTCAGATGTTGAAGCAGCAATGGCGTATTTACAAACAAGAAGCGACGTCGTAGACGTAAACAAAATTGGATTGGTAGGACACAGTGAAGGCGGGTTAATTGCGCCAATTGTAGCTGCCAAAAACAAAAATGTAGCATTCTGTGTATTGCTTGCAGGACCAGGAGTTGATGGAAAAGAAATCTTATTAACACAAGGAAAAAGAGCAGCAGAACTAGAAGGCTATCCAGTAATTGATATTGCAAACTCTCAAGAAGTATCTGCGAAAGTCTTTGATATCTCTGCAAACTATAAAGGAGAAGCATCAAAACAAAAAATAGTAGCATTATTTAAAGAGTTAAAAGCAAAATTGACTTTTGAAAAAGCAAAAGCAGAATTCACAGAGCAGGTAATGAATCAACAAGCAGAAATGATTACATCACCATGGATGAGAGCATTTATCAAATACGACCCACAAACATCTTTACAAAAAGTAAACTGTCCGGTATTAGCCATAAATGGCGAAAAAGACTTTCAGGTAATTTCAGACTTAAATCTAAATGCCATTGAAAAAGGATTGAAGCATAACAAAGATGTAACCATCAAACAATTCAAAGACTTAAACCACTTATTCCAAACGTCGGAAACAGGCGCTTTAAGCGAATATGCTGAAATAGAAGAAACATTTGCTCCAATAGCATTGAACTATGTTTCTGCTTGGATCAACGCACGATTTTAATCATCAATCAATAAAAAATGCACTTTTTCAAATTTGAGAAAGTGCATTTCAATTATTTACAAAGGATTTTCAAACAGATGGCAACTACAAAAAAAGTAAATACATTAATTTTCTGGATCTTACAATTTGTCGGTTGGGGATTTATAACCTCTGCAAATATTTGGGCAAAAATATTTTTAGTTTCGCCAGATAAAGTAAAACCTGAGTACTTTTTTTTTGAAGGTTTAATCTTTATAACGCTAGGAATCACGCTGACAACATTGTTTCGAAATTACCTGAAACGAATTGACTTTATAGCAAATCAGAATCAAAAGAATTACATAAAAGCGTTTATAGCCTTCGGACTTGCATCATGTATTTTTTCAGGAATATTATTAGTAAGTGCATATTACATGTTTCAGTATCTTCATGAGGAATCAAATGATTTTACCCTGTTAGAGATCTTTTCAACAACATTAAATGTCTCTATTTTCATATTCTTTTGGTCTGTTATTTATGTGGTAATTAAATCGTTGGCGCGTTTGCGAAAAAATAAAATTGATCGCTTAAAGCTAGAAGCGGCTTTGAAAGATTCGCAACTAAATACCTTAAAAGGACAACTGAATCCACACTTTATGTTCAATAGTTTGAATAACATTCGCGGACTCATGCTAGAAGATGTTGACAAAGCAAGAGACATGCTTACGCGACTTTCAGAAATGTTGCGCTATTCGTTAAACATGAACAATGTAGATGCAATTCGCATTGAAGAAGAACTCGAAATTGTAGACAATTACATTGCGCTATCCAAAATACAATTGGAAGATCGGTTAACGTATCAACAAGAAATAAAACAAGAACTCAAACAAATAAAAATTCCGCCAATGATATTGCAAATGTTGGTGGAAAATGCCATCAAACATGGAATCTCTGATCAGAAAAATGGTGGAAAAATTACGTTAATCATCACGGATAATAACGAAAAAATTATTTTACAAGTTAACAATACTGGAACGTTAAAAGCAGATACCGATTCTACTCGAATTGGCTTAGACAACATCAAAAAACGTTTGGAATTATTGTACGGAGATACGGCACAATTTAGGTTGAAAGAAGTGGAAAATGAAGTACACGCCATCATTCAAATACCATTAGTGTAATCATGGAAAATATCACAGCAATCATTGTAGAAGATTCTCGCTTAGCGCGAAATGAATTAAAAGAACTCTTAAAAAAGCATCCGCAAATTCAATTGGTGGGAGAAGCTGAAAATGTAGACAAAGCCTACGAACTCATCAATGAAGCACAACCGAAAGTATTATTCTTAGACATTAACATGCCTGAAAAAAACGGTTTTGAATTATTGGAAATGTTAGACAATGTTCCGTTAACCATTTTCACAACGGCGTATGATGAATATGCTATTAAATCATTTGAATACAATGCGTTTGATTACTTACTAAAGCCTATCAATCAAGATCGATTTTCCAAAACAATAGAAAAGGTCATTACTGCGATTGAAAAAGAAACAACGGACGAAAAACCATTTGAGTTACATCGTCAAATTTTCATAAAAGAAGGCGAAAACTGTTGGCTAATTAAAATCTCAGAAATTTCAGTATTCGAAATTGTTGGAAACTATACGCGTGTGTATTTTGAAGACAACAAACCATTAATTTACAAATCGCTCAACCAAATAGAAGCAAAATTGCCAGAAGCGACTTTTTTCAGAGCCAATCGACAACAAATCATCAATCTCAATCATGTGGATAAAGTCATTCCGTGGTTCAATGGAAAACTAAAAGTAACGATCAAAAACTCCACTCAGGAAATAGAAATTTCACGCAGGCAATCATATAAATTTAAAGAATTGCTTGGGTTTTAAATCAAGTATAAAAGTAAAAAGCCTGACAAACGTCAGGCTTTCCTTTTTTCAATCTTAACAATAGATTACACTATTGGTCCGTCGTCTGATGGGCTTGTTGTTACTGATGAACACCAAAAAGAATCAGGGCAAGCGCCTAATGATTCGCAATCTTTAGCCAATGTGTTGTCTGGACAATCTTTTACATCAGCTGTTAAGTTTGCACGACCACCGATAACTTGGAATTTCAAGCTTGAAATTGATCTCTTGTTAAGGTTTAATGTTTTCAATTCTCTTTTTTTCATAATGATAAGTTTTTGTGATTATACCTATCAGTTCAAAATATAAGATGCTGTTACCCAAATTTATACCTTTTTAAAAATTAAATTTCTGTGAGTGTTTTTTTTGATCAATTTTAAACGATACTATGAAATCGTAAATTATGTTTTATCGAGATGCGTTTTAGAAGAATCATTCGTTGAATCGTTAATTCCTTGTAATTCTTCGTCGGTCAAATTACGCCATTGCCCAACAGGAACATCCAAGGTAATGTGCATAATGCGTGTACGTTTCAGCTTGACAACATTATAATCTAAATACTCGCACATTCTACGAATTTGACGATTCAGACCTTGTGTCAAAACAATGGTAAACGTATATTTTGTGAGTTGCTCCACTTTACATCTTCGCGTAAGCGTTCCTAAAATTGGAATTCCATCACCCATTTTCTGGATAAAATCAGCCGTAAGCGGACGATTTACAGTTACTTCATATTCTTTCTCGTGATTATTTCGCGCACGCAAAATTTTATTGACAATATCGCCATCGCTTGTTAATAAAATCAAGCCTTCACTGGGTTTGTCCAAACGTCCAATAGGAAAAATTCGCGATGGATAATTGATATAATCAATAATATTATCTTTCTCAACTTTAGTATCTGTGGTACACACAATTCCGATGGGCTTATTGAATGCCAAATACACATGTTTTTCTTTTGAATCAGAAATCAATTTACCATCAACGTGTACTTCATCGCCAGGTTTAATTTTTGTGCCCATTTCAGGAACAACGCCGTTAATAGTAACGCGTCGTTGTTCAATAAGCTTATCAGCAGCTCTGCGCGAACAGTAGCCAGCTTCACTTAAAAACTTGTTGATTCTTGTCAATTGTAGTTCGCTCATTTAAAATCCTTTCAGTTTGCAAAGCTAAGGAAAAAACAGGCTTCATTTTAGAAGCTTACATTGAATTTGAACTTTGTTGAATAAATTGTTTCATATCGTCTAAATCGCCATTAAAATAATCTTCATCAACATCAGTTCCATTAATGTTTCCATTAAAACTATATTGCCAAATTGTCCAGTTGGGCCATGTACTTGGCATTTTTGGAGATGGAGCAGTAGTTGGATTTGAAACCCAAAGCGGATATTTAGCAAATCTAGCATCATTCAGGTAACTATCGCCTGTGCTTTGATTAGTATAAATAATAGGTGTGCGATTGTATTTTTGTTCTAAAAGGTCAAGAAAATCTAGTAAATCAGTAATTATTTGCGCATGATCGCTTGTTTTGATGCTTCCATTTTCAAAATCAACAACAGGCGGCAATGCATCTAATGGAAAACTATTTCCAACCACATTAAAAAAGTTGTCTGCTTGCGATTGTGGCGCATCATTCGTATAATAAAAATGATACGCTCCTCTGATAAATCCTTTTTGGGGGATCGTTTCCCAATTATGAGCAAAATCGGGATCTTGAATCGTAATTCCTCCAGAAGCTTTACAAATTACAAACGATAAATCAGTGTTGTTGGTGTCAATATAATCAATTAAATTTCCTTGGTTATATGAAATGTCAATTCCTTTAGCATTGTTAGACATAGTAGTAATTTTGGTTAATTAATTTTAGCATAAATAATCAAGTTACTAAAAAATAATTCTGTCACAAAAAAAGAACGCTTAATCAAGTAGAAATACGTATAAATTTCGCCCTTTTCCATGCGCTCTTTCATCCGTAATATAAACTGTACTATTGTCTTTAAAACAAACACCTTCTTTTTGTGAAGTATGACCTAAATCGAATTTTTTCATTGTTCCACTCAAAAAATCATCGTCTTTAAAATCGGTAAACTGCCAAACAGTATCATGTGAAAGCAATACGACTTTCTTTCCATCAGGACTTATTGCGGCAGAAGTAATCCAACATTCCAACTCATCACACGTATTAAAAGTACTGATAAATTCAGCTTTGTGTTTCCCAGGAGTTGCAGGGATTTTATACAAATCGGTACGTCCATACGCTGTCTTTGTGCGGCTTTTTGTAAATAAATACAAATAACCGTTGTGATGAAAAAACGATTCTACATCAAAATGTCTGTCTTTCTTTTTTGGGGGAAATTTCTTTTGGTTCGGAAATGAAAACTTGATCACTTCAGGAACAATACTTTTCTTAGTAGCAAGATCATTTGTCGCAAGCATATAAATCTTTAAATGTTTTCGATCATTTGCATTATTTCCAAAATCACCGATATATACATTTCCAGCATTGTCTTTCGTTAAATCTTCCCAATCAGTATTCTTTCCTTCAATATAAAGTGTCTTATCAATATACCCTTTTCTGTTTACCAAATACATTCTTGGATGATTTCCACTATCATTTACCATCCAAAAACTATCCGAATTTGGAATGCTCTCAACACCTGAAACTTCTTTTAAATCACTTGGCAATTTTGCAACATAATTCAGTTGACCATAATTTACAGCGCAATTTGTAAACAACAGAATAAAAGTGAGGTATTTAAGAAAGTGGAATTTCATTAATATGGATTTTTCTCAAAAATAAAGGTTTCAAAACATAACATGAAATTTTACAGCGCAATTAAGAAGAGTTTAGGATTTAGAGATATTAGATTTTTGGACTTCTTGGATTATTAGAAGTTTAGATATCACTTTTGAGAAACGTCACCTTGAACTAGATTCAAGGTCACATAAAGTTGGTCGTGATGCTGAGAAACCTAAAACCCAAAAGCGAAGCGACCTAACAGCTAACAACCTAAAAAAAACACTACATTTACACCTTCAAAATACACACATGCAAATAATAGATGTTCTTATAATAGGCGGCGGCGCAGCAGGATTTTTCACAGCAATAAATGTTGCCGAAAAGCATCCTGAAAAATCTGTTGTAATTTTAGAAAGAGGAAAAGAATTTCTAACGAAAGTTCGCATCTCTGGTGGCGGAAGATGTAATGTAACGCATGCGTGTTTTGATCCAAAAGAACTCGTAAACTATTATCCTAGAGGTGAAAAAGAATTGTTAGGACCTTTTCATCAATTCTGTTGTGGCGATACGATGGCGTGGTTTGAAGAACGCGGCGTGGAACTCAAAATAGAAGACGATGGCAGAATATTTCCTGTAACAGATTCTTCACAAACTATTATTGATTGTTTTCTGAATGAATCAAAAAAGTATAACGTAGACTTTCGAACAAATCATGCTGTCAAAAGCATTTCAAAAGCAAACGATTTGTGGCAAGTTGACACAAGTCAGGGAATATTAGAAGCCAAAAATGTTGTGATGACGACAGGAAGCAATCCAAAAATGTGGGCAGCGATGGAAACATTGGGACATTCCATTATTCCTGCGGTTCCTTCCTTATTTACGTTCAATATCAAAGATGCACGCATCAAAGATTTACTCGGAATTGCAACGCAAGCAAGCGTAAAAGTAGTCGGTACAAAACTAGAAACCAACGGTCCATTACTCATCACACATTGGGGAATGAGCGGACCGGGAATTTTAAAACTTTCTGCTTGGGGCGCACGAATATTGGCGGACAAACATTACAGCTTTCAAATTCAAGTCAATTGGTTGGATGACGTTTCTAAAGAAGATTGTTTGGAAAATATCAAAGATTTCAAAATAGAACTCGCTAAAAAAATGGTTCAAAAAAACAATCCGTTTGAAGTTCCAAAACGTTTGTGGCAACGAATAGTCGCTGCTTCAGGAATCAAAGAAGATGGACGTTGGGCAGATTTGAACAAACAACAAACCGAACAATTGGCAAGTCAACTCACAGAAGCCATTTTCAATGTAAAAGGAAAAAGTACGTTTAAAGAGGAATTTGTCACGGCTGGCGGAATTGATCTCAAAGAAGTGAATTTCAAAACCTTCGAAAGTCGCAAACAAAAAAATCTATACTTCGCAGGTGAAATTCTCAACATTGATGCCATTACTGGCGGATTCAACTTTCAAAATGCGTGGACAGGAAGTTATATTATTGCGAAAAGTATTTCTTAGAATTTTAGACGTACTTAGCTTTTAGGCTCGTTCCCGCGTAGGCGAGAATCTCTTAGAACGCTCCGCTTTTGGACTTTATCTCGCGGGCTCGATGATTTTCTTCCTCTTTTTTTGTCAAGTTGAACTTGATTCAACTTCCCACAAGAAACTCACGCAGACAAACAAACTAAAAAAGATTTGATTCAATTTCACAGGACAGTATGCATCTAACTAATCTAAAAATCCAAGAAGTCTAAATAAGTCTAAAGTCGTATCTTTGCCTAAATTTTAAAATCGTCCATGGAAATAGCAACATTTCTACCGAAAACATACACCGAAAGTATTGACAATGGAAGTGTCACTTGGAAATCGCCAAGTAATATAGCACTCATCAAATACTGGGGAAAAAAAGAAGATCAAATTCCACAAAATCCTTCGATTAGTTTTACACTTGATGCGTGCGCAACGGTAACAACGTTGACATACAAAAAGAAAGAAGTGACGAACGATCATTTTTCATTTGAGTTATTCTTTGAAGGAAAACAAAAGGACGATTTCAAACCAAAAATCAACATATTTTTAGAACGGATTCATCAATACCTGCCGTTTTTAAAAGACTTTCATTTTACGATTGAAACTTCAAATTCGTTTCCGCACAGTAGCGGAATTGCTTCGTCAGCTTCAGGAATGAGTGCATTGGCGTTGTGTTTGATGAGCTTGGAAAAAGAACTCAATCCGACAATGACTGATAAAGATTTTAACCGAAAAGCATCATTTTTAGCACGATTAGGATCTGGAAGCGCAAGTAGAAGCATAGAAGGCGATTTAATTGTTTGGGGAGAACATCTTGATACAATAGGAAGTAACGATGTATTCGCGATCAAATATCCATACAAAGTACACGAAATTTTCAAGAATTTTCATGATACTATTTTGTTGGTTGACAAAGGCGAAAAGCAAGTCAGCAGTACGGTTGGACACAATTTAATGCACAATCATCCGTTTGCACAACAACGTTTTGCACAAGCACATGAAAATTTAACCAAAATGCAATCGGTGTTAGCAGATGGAGATTTAAACGAATTTATTGCCATTGTAGAAAGTGAAGCTTTAACGCTTCATGCCATGATGATGACTTCGATGCCGTATTTCATTTTGATGAAGCCAAACACCTTGGAAATCATCAATCATATCTGGAAATTCCGTGAAGAATCTGGAACGCATATTTGTTTTACCTTAGATGCTGGTGCAAATGTTCATATATTATATCCTGAAAATGAAAAAGAAATTGTGTACTCGTTCATTCAAAAAGAATTGGTAAAATTTTGCCAAAACGGACATCACATTTGCGACAGAATAGGTTTTGGAGCAAAAAAAGTGTAATTTTACATGGTATAAAACGCCTCAAATAAAGTCTAATAACAACGAACAGATGAAAGGACCTCTTTTCTATTCTAAAATCTTACTCTTTGGAGAATACGGAATCATCAAAGATTCTAAAGGATTATCTATTCCTTATAATTTTTACAAAGGTGCTTTGAAAATTGACGAAAGTCTTTCGGAAGAAGCTAAGAATTCTAACGAAAGTCTAAAAGAATTTGCAAAGCATTTAGAAGGTTTAGATGCGGAACTTGTTACGTTTGACATTGAAGCTCTACAGAATGATTTGGCTAAAGGAATGTATTTTGATTCTTCTATTCCACAAGGATATGGTGTTGGAAGTTCGGGCGCATTAGTCGCTTCTTTTTATGATAAATATGCACACGATAGAATTACGGTTTTAGAAAATTTGACGCGAGAAAAATTACTAAAACTCAAAGTGATTTTTGGTGAAATGGAATCGTTTTTTCATGGAAAAAGTTCAGGATTAGATCCATTAAATAGTTATTTAAGCTTACCGATTTTAATCAATTCCCAAGATAATATTGAACCTACAGGAATTCCTTCACAAAACGAAGCTGGAACTGGTGCGGTATTTTTATTAGATAGCGGAATTATTGGTGAAACTGCACCAATGGTAAATATCTTTATGGAAAGCATGAAGCAAGAAGGTTTCCGTAATATGCTGAAAGATCAATTTATAAAACATACCGATTCTTGTGTGGAAGATTTCTTAAAAGGAGACGTAAAGTCTTTATTTGGAAACTTAAAATCATTGTCAAAAGTTGTTTTCAATAACTTCAAACCAATGATACCACAACAATTTCATTCGCTATGGAAACAAGGAATTGAAACAAATGATTACTACTTAAAACTTTGTGGTTCTGGTGGTGGTGGATATATTCTTGGATTCACGCAAAACATCGAAAAAACAAAAGAAACTTTAAAAGATCATAAACTAGAAGTGGTTTATAATTTCTAAAGTTGAGCACTAATGTTATCTAGAAAACACAAGCTATTCTACTACAAACTCTTTAGCTTATTTTCCGTTGTAAGAGGTTATAACATTCTTATCATCGTAATCGCACAATATTTGGCGGCTAAGTTTATCTTGGCTCCCAATAAACGCTATATGGAGATTGTTTTAGACGGCCATTTATTTGCATTAATCTTCGCTTCGGCGGTTGCCATTGCCGCAGGTTACATCATCAATAATTTTTACGATGCCGAAAAAGACTTGATCAACAGACCTAAAAAATCAATGTTAGATCGATTGGTGAGCCAACGGACAAAAATTGCAACATATTTCACGCTAAACTTTATTTCGGTTGCTATTGCCAGTTTTGTATCAATCAACGCAGTTATCTTTTTCTCTGGATACATTTTTGGAATTTGGTTTTATTCACACAAAATGAAAAAGATTCCGCTTCTTGGAAATTTGACGTCCGCTATGTTGGCAATTACACCTTTCTTCGCAGTATTTATCTATTATAGAAACCTAAGCAGCGTTATTTTTGTGCATGCAACGTTTCTATTTCTCTTAATTCTCATTCGCGAATTCATCAAAGATTTAGAAAATATTAAAGGCGATTTAGCGCAAGATTACAAAACTATTCCGATTATTTATGGCGAAAAAGTCTCGAAAGGATTCATTACTTCATTTGCAACCATCGCAATTTTAGTCACGCTATTTCTAATTTTTCAATACGACACGGGTTACATGCGTTTCTACTTTTACGGAAGTATATTGTTGTTGGTTTTCTCAATTATGATACTTTACAGAGCAGAATCAAGACGGCACTATCTTTTACTACATAACATTTTAAAATTTATTATTGTCGCAGGCGTTTTCAGTATTCCGTTACTTAATATTGAAGCTATTCTGAGTAAAATCACAAATGTATTGTGATAAAAGTTTAGGAAACATTCAAAATTGTTAAAGCGATTCATACCTGCGTTTTTCTTCTTGAAAATTGGTAATTTGTCACAAAAATAAAACCATGTCATCTTCACACGAATTAAAAGTTGCATTAGCACAAATTGCGCCTGTTTGGTTGGATAAATCGAAAACACTAACAAAAATAAAACAACAAATTCTCGATGCTAGTCAGGAAAATTGTGAGCTTATCGTTTTTGGAGAAGCATTATTGCCAGGTTATCCATTTTGGATTTCTTATACAAATGGTGCTGAGTTCGATTCTATTACACAAAAAGAAATTCATTCGCATTACGTTCAAAATTCGGTACAAGTTGAAAAAGGCGATTTAGATAAAATTTGCAACTTAGCAAAACAACATAACATTGCTATTTACTTAGGTTTGATGGAACGCGCGGTAGATAGAGGCGGACATAGTATTTATTGTTCGTTGGCATATATAAATCAGGAAGGAAGCATTGAATCCATGCACAGAAAACTCATGCCAACATACGAGGAACGTTTAACGTGGGCAAGCGGCGACGGAAACGGCTTGCGCGTGCACCCACTGAAAGATTTTACCGTTGGCGGACTCAACTGTTGGGAAAACTGGATGCCGCTGCCTAGAGCTGCTCTATACGGAATGGGCGAAAATCTGCATATTGCTGTTTGGCCAGGAAGTGAAGTCAATACCAAAGATATTACACGGTTTATTGCACGCGAATCACGTTCGTATGTAATCTCTGTGTCTAGTTTGATGCGAAAAGAAGACATTCCAGCGAATGTTCCACATTTGGAAAAAATTCTACAAAATGTTCCAGATGAATTAGCAAATGGCGGATCGTGTATTGCGAGTCCTGATGGTGAATGGTTAGTTTCGCCAGTTTTACACAAAGAAGGCTTAATCATTGCTACACTCGATTTCAATAAAGTATTAGAAGAGCGTCAGAATTTTGATGCAGTCGGACATTATTCGCGTCCAGATGTGACACAATTAACAGTGAATAGAGAACGTCAAAGTACCATCAGGATTAAAGATTAGATTACAAGTTGATTTTGAATGAATTATCTATTTTTCGACTATAAAACGAATAATTGAATCTACATTCGGTTATCGCAAATTAAAAAGTATCTTTGCAAAAATTTTATAGCATAATTTATAATGGCAAAAGAACGACACGGGAAGAGCAGAGATACTTCAGGAAAGAAAAAACGTGATGGAAAAAAGCCTTTCGAAGGGAAAAAACCTTTTGATAGAAAGAAATCTTCTGACGGAAATAAGTCTTCTGATGATAAAAAGTCATTTGAAGGAAAGAAACCTTTTGATGGGAAAAAGTCAGAATACAGAAAAAGACCAGCGCAAAAGCCAAAATCTAAAAGCAATCCAAATGAGATTCGCTTAAATAAATATATTTCGAATTCAGGAATTTGTTCACGACGTGAAGCAGATATGCACATTTCTATTGGAAGTGTAACTGTGAATGGTAAAGTGATCACAGAAATGGGATATCAGGTAAAAGTGAGTGATGAAGTACGATTTGATGGAAGAGTTATTTCTCCAGAAAAAACAGAATATATCTTACTCAACAAGCCAAGAGGATTTTTGGTAACGACAAAAGATGAAAAAGATCGCAAAACGGTGATGGATTTAGTGGCAAATGCTACAAAATCTAGAATTGTACCAGTTGGACGATTGGAACGACAAGCTACAGGCTTATTATTGTTTACAAATGATGGAGAATTAGCAAGAAAGTTAACAGATCCGCATGAAAAAATTCGAAAAATATATCATGTTGAGTTGGACAAAAACTTAAGTCAAACAGATTTCAACAAAATAAAAGATGGACTTAATATTCGAGGAGAAATACACGAAGTTGGTGAAATTTCTTGGATTCAAGGTGCTTCGAAGCGTGAAGTTGGAATTAAAGTAAATTCAGGAAGCAATGGTTTGGTAAAAGCAATTTTTGAGCATTTATCATATACTATTACACGTTTGGATAGAGTTGTTTTTGCAGGATTGACTAAGAAAGATTTGCCAAGAAGTAATTGGCGACATTTGACAGCTCAGGAAGTTGTTAATTTGAAAAATTCATAAATTTTATTCATAATAAATAATACGAAAGCCTCTCAATTTGGGAGGTTTTTTTGGTTTAATACGTTTCACAAATATATTTTCGAATCATATACGGCGTAATTTTCTTCAATGTTTTGCCTGTTTCTGGATGCAATCCGAAAGAAGTGAAAAACGTTACTTCTCCATTAGTTGCTTTTTGATACCACAAATTTTCACTTCCATCTGATTTAAAAAAAAGATAATTGCAATCGGGCTTTACTTCTCTAAATTTTTTTATTCGTTCATGTTTGTACAATTTTAAATTGGACAGCCCGTACTTTTCTACATCAAATTGTACTTCTACATAACGATCAGTATCCCAAACCATCCATTGTTGTCTATTTACCATATACAATCCGAAATACAGTAAAAAAATAAGTGAGCAAAAAATAAGGGTGACTTTATTCTTTTGAATCACAATTTTTAATTTCTCACCGATAGAAGGTTCTTTCTTTGGTGGGTACTCTTCTTCAATAATAATGTTTTCCACAATTTCGGGGGAAGCAAGTGGAATACTATTCTTCATAATAAATTCGGCATAATTTTCATAACCGAGATAACAGCAGAGACAATTTGCAACCGAACTTTTAAGTTCGACATCTTGCTCATCTTTTAATGCGAGGTTGTACTTATTCCGCAAACTCTTCTCATGATATTGGAAGTGGCATTCGTCCATCATATAATCTGAAATTCTCTTAGCAATCCCAGTAACAGACATATTTACGCCTGTTGCTTCCTTTACTTCTTTCCTAGCTTTTTTAAAAGCACTTAATACTAATTCTTTATGCATTACTTGTAGTTTTAGATTTCTCTTTTTTATAAAAGCGTCCATCAAATTTGGTATGCAAAAAGCGGAAATTAGTTTCCCGAAACTTTCCCTTACTCTTCCCCAAAATTTCCGTTCATTCCCATGATTCCTCACTTTATTTGCTTCAGAAATATTTCACAACTGAGGCATAAATCAATTTGATCTCCTGCATTTAAACTTGGTTGACTTTAGAGATAAGAAGCAATAGCATGGCTTATTTGGAAGTAGCCAAACTACCTGTCATTATCTCACACTTCCTAAAAACACAAGAAAACGGCGCCTTTTCTATTTCACTGTGTTGCTGCACATTAATACGCTGAGTATTTCTCGGACGGCAACACCTATGTCCAATTTTAAATTCTAACAAAATGAAAAAATTCAGCTTAATAATACTTACGGTTTTCCTCAATGGGGCAATATTTTCTTGTACACCGAACTCAATTGCAGAGGATGAAATACAATTTGAACAGCAAGCAACGGAAGGAGATGATGGAAAAATCATTCCAGATGTTGATGAACCTACTGGCGATTAATCTTTAGTTGTAATTATATTTTTACTATTTTAGAAGGATGAAACTACCAATAGCGACATCCTTCTTTTTATTTGCTATCTTTTTGATGGTGATTAGTGCTTGTGAATCTGAAGTAGTAAAAAAGAGAAGTAAGTCTCCAGAAATCGTAGCGTTAAAAAAGAAGGTAAAAGAATTTAGAAAAAGGAATGACTATGATAACGCAATAGTTTGTCAAAATGAACTGATAGCAGTAGCAGGCAGATTAAGAGATTCATCTTCAATACAATTTGGTTATTTCACTCAGTATACGAATTATAGAGAAATTGGGAATACAGACTCAATGTTTTTATATCTTCAAAAATGGTATGACATATCGGAAAGATTAAACGATACACGTTGGATGGCCAGTGCAAGCCGAAGTCAGGGAACTTTACTTGAAAGAGAAGGGGAATTTCAAGAAGCTTTCAATAAATTTTCAAGAGCAAAAAAATTGTATCTACAAATAAATGATACTATAAGAGTAGCTAGTATTCTATCAGAAATTGCATATTTACAGAAAAAACAAGGTAATTTTGGAGCGAGTCAATTATCAGCATTAGAAGGGTTAAACTATGTAGAGAATACAAATGAATTAAAAACTTTAGGAGGACTTTATCACGTGTTATCTGTGGCTTCTAGGGAAACAGGAAATACTGATATGGCCATTGAAAGAATTGATCAAGCCTTAAAATTGGTAGAAGATTCAATTGGAAGAGAAAAGATAGATGCCAAAAGTATTATACAATTCAAAAATACTAAAGCAAACATATATAAAGAGCTTGAAGAATTTGATAATGCAATTCAAATTTATGAAGAGTTATTAGTTGATAAATCGCTTGTTATTTCAATGAAAGAGAGTGCTCGCATAAATGGAAACTTAGCACATACTTTATTTTTAAAAAATGGATTTAATAAACGTTCTGATTCGTTATTAAACAACTCACTTTTAATAAATAAAGAAATAGATTATGCATCTGGTCTGCACTCTACATATTTAAAGTTAGCAGAATTATATAAAGATGAGGATAAAGAAAGATCCATTGAGTTTGTAAATCGTGCAATTACTTATGCAAGAGACTTGGTTAATAAAAAAGCGATTCATGAAGGAATCCAAATGAAAATAGTGGTAGCGCTTGGAAATGAATATGTAAATGAATACATGTCTTTAGATAAAGAGCTGGAGCAAAAAGAAGAAGAATTAGGAAGTTTGTTTGCAAATGAACGATACAATTATAATAAAGCAGAAAACGAAAAAATAATTGTAGAAAACAAAGCAAATAAAGCAGAAAAAGACAAAGCTTTATCTCAAAACATAGTTTTAATTTTAATTATTTTATTAATTGTCTTAATCGTAGTAATTTACTTCATTTACCAAAAAATAAAACGCCGTCATAAAATTGAAAAAGTAAAAACGGTACATGTTACGGAAGCACGAATTTCTTCAAAAGTACACGACGAATTGGCAAACGACTTGTACAAACTGATTTCTCAACTAGAAACTACAGATCCTGAAAAAGAGACAATTTTAGATAAATTAGACGTAATTTACAATCAAGCACGCGACATTTCAAAGCAAATTCAAGGTGTAGAAACTGGAGAAGGATTTGCGGAAGAACTCAGTAATTTGTTCAGAAGTTATCAATCTGAAGAAGTAAATGTATTGTTAAAACGATACAATATTGATATTTGGAACGGAATTTCTTCACACATAAAAATAACCGTTTATCGCGTATTACAAGAACTATTAACCAATATGAAAAAACATAGTAATGCTGTGTTAGTAGTGGTTTCCATTGAAAAAAACAACAAACAATTGTTCATTCAATACATAGATAACGGGAAAGGTTTTGCCGAAGAAATTTCAAAAAATGGATTACAGAATGCGGAAAACCGTATTCATGCAATTGAAGGAACGCTTACTTTTGATACAGAATTACACAAAGGGTGTAAGTTTAGTATTAACGTTCCAGTATGATAGATAGCCTATGTTTACTAAAGTTTTAATTGCCGAAGATATGGACGACATCAACACAGGTGTCCTCACAGCACTTTCCGAATTGGAGATTGCTACGATAGATCAAGCTCAATACTGCGATGATGCAGATTTGAAAGCAAAAAAAGCATTAAAAGATAATGAACCTTATGAATTGCTCATTACAGATTTATCTTTTGTAAAAGATCATCGAAAACAAAAATTAGCTTCAGGAGAAGAGTTACTTGTTAAGTTAAAAACAGCACAACCGCAGCTAAAAGTGATTGTATACTCTGTTGAAGACAAACAGCAACGTGTGCGCAAACTTTTCAATCAATACAATATTGATGCGTATGTGTGTAAAGGTCGTAAGAGTTTAAAGGAATTGGTAAAAGCCATAAAAACCGTTTCTCAAGGGAAAAAACATCTTTCTCCAAAAGTGCAAAATGCACTGAGCAACAAAAACGATATGGAAATTGATGATTACGATATCGGACTACTCAAATTACTCTCCAAAGGAATGAGTCAAGATGAAATTGCAATCGATTTAAAAGGCAGAAGTATTTCGCCTAACAGCTTAAGTTCCATTGAAAAACGATTGAGTAAATTAAAAATTTATTTCAAAGCAAACAATGCCATTCACTTAATTGCGAATGCAAAAGATTTAGGATTGATTTAAAGAAATTAGAAATTTTATACTATAAAAATAGCCACTACAATAGATGGTTTAGTATCTGAATATAGTGGCTATTTTCAATGTCGATTCAATATTACATAGTCGCAATATAATCGATTAATTTTGCGAAATCTTTCTCTTTTTTCAGTTTTAATTTCTCTGATTTGATATATTTTTTAATGTCGTTTTCTTTCTCAGGAAATAACTTTAAAACATCTTTTTTCTTAGCATCAACCTGAACTAGCTCACCATCTTTTACGATGTAATAATAATCATATTGTGTGAATTTTGCTGCTCTATCAGCCTGATTCATCGTAAGTGCTTTTTCATTTGGAGAAAATCTACATTTCTTTCTCAATAGTAACTGCACATTTTCTTCCGTATTTAAGACTAAAAAATATGCTTTTTTCTCATATCCTTCTTCGTCTTTAAACGTAAATAATTTTAACGTTTTGCCTTCAAACATAATTTTAGAACCATCAACTCTCATTAACGCTTCCATTTCTTGTCCATCTTCTGGTAACAACTCTATTTCGTTTGAATACGTGTTGAAACGCATCATAATATTTCCGTATGATTTATCTGCAATGTAAAATTGTGCCAATTTATAACTTTCATTTAAATATGGACTTCCTTTTACATTCTCCCAATCAATTTTATAGGGTTCTTTTTCTTTGGTATTTATAATCTTTCGAAGTTGATCATAAATTTGAGAAGTAGTTTCAAATTCTCTTGGAGCGCCGCTCATTTGAGCAAACAAAGATGCGCTAAACAAAAATAAAAATGCGATAGGTAACAGTCGTAATGATTTCATAATGGTCTTAATAAATTGGTTCTAAGTATAAAAATACTGAAAAAATGTTGATTTTTTTGACTATTTATGAAAGAAAGTAGATTTGAAGTGCTGATTAAGAAGTTTCTAGACGTGGCTTTTTTGTGTAATACTTGAATACTTCGTACATCAAAAAGCCATATACAACAACATATTCCAACGCTACAAAACCTAGGTTTTCTGCATAGCCTTCATTTTGATATGCCGTATAGCTAAAAACGATCATGAATGACCAAATAACGGTAAATCGATAGTTGGTAAACACACTCAAAATCAGCAATGTTGCTAAATACCAAGGATGCATGGTCGTCGTGGTAAAAAAGTAAAAAGAAAGCCCAAAAAGCAACGCGGTAATAATTTTTTTGAAATCAGAATTATTCCTGAAAAGGCTCAGTCCTGTGACGAAAACTAACACAATAATTGGTGTAATTTTTCCAATAGTGGCAATCATATTCCAGCCGATAGTTTTATAACCAATCCAACGTGCGATATAATAAATACTTGCGTTAAACTCGAAATTCTGAAACCACAATCCGACAGTTTCTTGATAATTTGCAATAAATTGTTTAGACAAAAATGGTAAAAACAATACACTAATTGTTGCGAAAACAATAACGTAAAATGTAATGAGTTTTAGGAAGCCTTTTTTTACGATGGAAAATGTAAGCTGCTTATTTTCAGAGTTTTTATAGTTGATAAACCATTGAAAAAAGAGTGGCAAAAAGAGCAACGGAATTAACTTTACTGAAACCGAAACTGCTAACAATACGGCTGCCCATTTCCAAAATCCTTTTTGTAGCAAATACAAACTCCAAATCAGGAAGAAAATCATCACGCCTTCAAAATGTAAATTTCCGGTGAGTTCAATGATGATAAATGGATTTAAAATATAGAGCCAAATATTTTTGATAGGTAAACCTAAATTCTCAAGTAGTTTCTTACCGAAATACAAGATTCCTAAATCTGCGAGAATGATCAAAATATGCAATACAACGACTGAACTCAGAATAGAATTCCCAGAGAACAATCCCGCGAAAGCGAAACACAACTGATTTATGGGCGGATAATTGGTGTAATGCGAAGCACTCAAATTCCCCATTCCATTAAATAATTCCTGCGCTTCCGCAATTGGTGCAGTTCCAGAAGCCATCAAATCGTTAGGTAAATATAAATACGGATTCCAGCCTTCAACGAGCATTCTTCCGTCCCAAATAAAACGGTAAAAATCTTGTGACAAGTTTGGAATGCTTCCCAAAAAGACCAATCTCAACGCAATGGCAATTCCCGCAAGGAGAAAAAAGTTTTGTTTTTCTAATCGGATCAATCCGAAAAAACTTAAAAAAGCAATACTGTATAATGAAATCAAAATCGTCACATCAGTTCGCACAAGCGGATAGCCAATGTAATAATATACAAAGGCGCTGACAAGCACAAGTATGATGGAGAATGTATGATATTTCCCTTCGGAAGCAATCACACTTTTGAACGAATAGAGTTAAAAAATACAAAGGCGAACCCTAAGAATAACATCAAGTGAAACGGAAATAATCCGAAGTCATTTAATGGATATGCGCTGTACATTCCAAACAAGAAATACACCATTAAAATAGCTTCAATAATCGTATTTGCTGAAACTTTCTTTTTGATGTAAATGTTATTTTTCCAAGAATCTTTTAAGTTTTTAATGTTGAATTTTGGCGTACGCACAAACTCACTTCGTTTTCCCATATGACCTTCTATAACGGCAACAGAATTGTGCACTGAGAATCCCATCGCGACAGAGAAAAAGACGAAAAACATCTTAATATAATCGATGAAATTCATAAATCCGCCACCTTGAACACGTTTGTACGGAAACCAAAAACAGATAAAAAATATGATAGTACTGAGGATAAAGAAACTCGAAACGGTAAAGTAAATTTCTAAATGTCCATACGTGTTTTTAATGTACAACATCGGAATGCTTAACACACCAACAATCAACACATTTAAAAACATGGTGCTGTTGAGCAAGTGTAAAACTCCGTGAATTTTTGTTTTGAATGATATATTTTTAGAAAAGATAACACGCTTGAACATTTTTCTGAAATTCTCTGCGCCACCTTTGTTCCAACGGAATTGCTGCGAACGTGCTGCGCTGATCACTACGGGCAATTCGGCAGGCGTTTCTACATCTTCTAAATATTTGAATTTCCAGTTTTTCAACTGTGCGCGGTAACTTAAATCTAAATCTTCGGTTAAAGTATCGCCTTCCCAATTTCCAGCGTCGATAATACAGGTTTTACGCCATATTCCGGCAGTTCCGTTAAAGTTGATAAAATGTCCTTTAGAATTTCGCCCAACTTGTTCTAGCGTAAAATGTGCGTCAAGCGCGAATGCTTGAATCTTTGTCAATAAGGAGTAATCGCGATTCAAATGTCCCCAACGTGTTTGCACAACGCCGATTTCATTATCTTTAAAATACGGAATTGTTTGTTTGAGCCAATCTTCTTTCGGAAGAAAATCTGCATCAAAAATAGCGATGAATTCTCCTTTGGCTTCAATCAAACCTTCTTTCAATGCGCCAGCTTTAAAACCAGATCTGTCATCACGACGAATATGTGTAATATCTAAACCTAGTTTTTGTAATTCTTTAATCTGCTTTGCGGTAGAAAGGACAGATTCATCCGTAGAATCATCCAATACTTGAATTTCTAGTTTTTCAGTTGGATAATCTATTTTAGCAATATTATCTAACAAACGTTCCATAACGTACAATTCGTTGTACACAGGAAGCTGAATAGTCACATACGGAACTTCATCAGGATTATTCAAATCAAAACGAGGAGAAGTATCTTCATTCTTCTTCGCACGTAAGTAATTGACCAATAAGTTCAATTGTGCCAAGCTATACATTAAAATCAATATCAAAGCAATAGCGTATATGCCCATTATGACAAATGACAACGCTAGTTTGAAAAATTCTGCATCAAATTCCATCTACTTAAAACTATATTTAAAAATCCAACCTAAAATTTTTACGCCAGCAAATATAGTACCTTTTACGGTTCCTGAAACTTTTGAGACACCAATTCTCTTTTTATATTTCACAGGAATTTCTACATAAGACAGTTTCTGTTTCAATGCTTTGAGCTGCATTTCTACCGTCCAACCATACGTTTTATCTTGCATATTCAAGTGTAAAAGTGTCTTGTATTTAATAGCTCTAAAAGGGCCTAAATCGGTAAATTTTGCACCAAAAAACAATTTCATTAAAAAAGTAGCAAGCCAATTTCCAAAAACTTGCTGCGGTGTCATAGAACCATCTTCACGTAATGATTTTACGCGTGCGCCCACAACAAAATCGATATCATCTTCAATAATTGGTGCGACAACTTTAGTTAACTCTTCTGGATAATCTGAATAATCGCCATCTAAAAACACGAGAATATCGGGCTTTTCATCTTGATGGGCAATATATTCCATTCCTTTCAGACATGCGTATCCGTAGCCTTTTTGAGGTTCCTTAAGGACAGTTGCGCCAGCCGCTTTTGCGTTGGCTTCCGTGTTATCGGTTGAATTATTGCTTACAACAATAACTTCGGTTACAGTTTTGGGGATTTCCTGAATAACATTCGCAATAGAATCTTCTTCATTATATGCAGGAATGATGACTTTTATAATCATATATTTTATTAGTTAGCTTTTGGCTGTTTGCTTTTAGCCGTTGGCTTTTTTTATGTTGTATTGTCATTCCTGCGCAGGCAGGAATCTATTTAGTATTTAAAATTTTTCTTTTAAAATCACTCGAACTGACGCTTGAAACCAACAACCAACAACCAACAACGAATTTACCTCAAATCCCAAACGCTATTTTCCTTTTTAAAGCTCTTTAAATCGTTCCATTCGCCAATTTTTTCTCCGTTTTTGTATTTTTCAGCACGAATCAATTCTTCGTCTTTATAGCGCAAACAATAGCCATTTTTTTGATTATTTTTCAACTGACATTTATGATTCACTTTTTCGTTTTCATCATAAAAAAGCCACCATTTACTCTTTTTGCCAGCAATATAATGTCCTTCGCTTTCTTTCGTTTTATTTTTGCGATAAAAATACCAATATTTCGTTGGTTTTCCATCTTTGAAGCTTCCTTCTTTCTGAACAGCGCCGTTTGGATGGTAAAATTTCCAGTATTTTGTTTTTACGCCTTTTCTAAGCCAACCTTCTTCTTTGAGTTGACCAGTATCATAGTAGTTTTTTTGATACTCTTTTTGCCCGCTTACGCTGAATGTGACACTGAGACAAATAATGATAAATAGATGTTTCATGGTTTTTTTAGCTTTTAGTTTCTAGCTCTTGGCTTTTAGCTGTTTATCTTTGATTCCTTTCCAACAACAAATAACCAGCAACTAACAACCAGATTACTTATTCTCTTCCAACATTTCAAACAAATCAATATCGTTTCCTAAAATAACTTCAGGAGTTTCGTAACGTGTTGAGCCATCATCGCTTCCATTTTCTAATTTTAAAACACCTCTTGGGCAAACTGCGCTACAAATTCCGCATCCAACACATGATGAACGCACAATATTTTGTCCTTTTTGGGCATACGCGCGAACGTCTATTCCTTGTTCACAATACGTAGAACAATTTCCACAGGAAATACATTGTCCGCCATTTGTCGTAATTCTAAACTTAGACTTAAAACGTTGAATAATTCCTAAATATGCGGCTAATGGACAACCAAAACGACACCAAACCCTATTTCCGAAAATTGGGTAAAATCCTGTTCCGATTACACCTGCGAAAATAGAACCAATTAAGAATCCGTAAATATCTTGAATGGTTTGTGTTTTAATTCCTGAAACGGCATCAGCTCCAGTAAAATAAGCGTACAACGTAATTCCTGTCATAGCAATGGCAAAAACCAATACACCATGAATCAACCAACGTTCTACTTGCCATGATTTTAATGATTTATCTGATAATTGTCTGTACGGATCGCCCAATGTTTCTGCCAATCCGCCACAACCACAAACCCACGAACAATACCATCTTTTTCCAAAAAAGTAGACCATTATTGGTACAATAACAACGGTTAACACAATTCCCCAAACCAAAATGAACAAGCCAAATCCGCCATTCGCAATCAAATCATCCAAATTCCATTTAAAGAAAAAGTCATAATCTAATGGAAACGCATTCTTAAAATCATACCAAGGCTTTTCAAAACGAACTAATATTTCTGGAATTAAAAAAGCAAATACAATTTGAAAAAATAAAACCGAAGTCGTTCGTAAAATTTGATACTTATTATGACGATATTTTATATACATCCGAATTGCCATCACAGTCATTACCGTACAATACAAAAACCCGTACAAAAACCATTGACTTGCCATGTTTCCGCTTAAGCTTTCACTAAATGGATCCACTACATACGTCCAATTCACAATATAATCTGGAAAGAAATATAATAGAACATAAAATCCGACAAGGAACACAAAGGCAAACCAACCAATCCAACCTCTGTTGGTGGCAGCATTGAACCAAATTCCGTTATTTTTAATTCCCGCAGGACCTAAAGTAACTACGCCAGGAATAATGTATAATAAGGCTCCAATAATCCCTAAACCAAACGTCAGAAACCAGAATAATCCTTTGTTCTCTTTTACAGGTCCGCCACCAACATCTTTGGCAATTTGATAAGAAAAACTATGTGGTTTATCCCAAATAACTTTGTCCCATTCACTTTTTTCTTTGTGAGTAACATTTGCATTTGCAATTGCTGACGTAATGTTTGAAGAAAACGAAAACGGATCTGAAAATTCTTTTCCAACCGTGGTCGTTTTTAAGTCTTCAATAAAAAGTTCACTTTTAATGCCTTTATTATTGACAATTTCTTCCAATTTTTCAGATGAAATTTCATAAGAACCTATAAATGGAAGTATGGTAAAAATGGCTAATCCTAGTAAAAAGATGCTAAGCCCTAAATTTTGTATTGTTTTCATAATATGTAATTAAGAGAATTGAAAAATACGTTTCCAACTTCTCTTTTTGAGTTGGATATTTGTGTTGTTTTCTTGATTGAATTTTGCGACAATATCTTTTTCATGAAGTTTATAAAACTCAGGATCAAAGTTTGCATCCGCTAAATGTTCCAATACATATTCTACAGAACGTTTTTCGTTCAACCATGCATCAAAACTGTGATGACGCATGCGAATTCCGAATGTGTTGATGCCTATAAATTCGTTGGTATTTTTATCATAATTAATATGAATACATATTTTTCCGTCTGAATGTTCCCAATAAAAACGTGCTTCGTTTTCCTTTGGTTGCGCCCAAACCCAGCCGTAAGTTTGATATTCAATATCTAAAAATTTCGCAGAATTGAACCAATGTCCCGGATTGTAATCTTTCGGATTTCCGCAAAGTGTTTGTGCCAAGGTTTCGCCCATCATTCTGCCCGTATACCAAACGGCTTCAATAGGTCTTCGTTGTCCAATAGCTTCATGTTGTTCGGCACAATCGCCAATGGCATAAATATCTGGAATGTTGGTTTCTAATCTTCGATTGACCTTTACGCCGCGTCCAAGTTCAATATTTGAATCCTTTAAAAAATCTACATTTGGTGAAACTCCTGCGGTTAAACCAACTACAGTACACGGAATTTCTTCGCCAGTTTCTTTAATGATAATGGATTTTACTTTTCCACTTTCGTCAGATTTTATTTCCTGTAAATTCACGCCTAAGCGCAAATCAATATGATGTTCTTTAATATGTCTGTTAATCATTTCTGATTCGCCAGCAGGTAACACGCCATTCCAAAAACTTTTTTCACGCACCAAGAACGTTACTGGAATATCTCTGCTTCGCAACATTTCCGCGAGTTCAATTCCGATCAATCCGCCACCAACAATTACAGCTCTGTTGCATGCTTTATTATTTGGCGCGTATTTTTCTAAATTTTCTAAATCTTGCTTGTGATACATGCCCATCACACCTTCCAAATCTTGTCCTGGCCAACCAAATTTATTGGGTTTGGAACCTGTAGCAATGATGAGTTTGTCATAGTTCATGGTTTCGCCACTTGCAAAAACAAGTTCTTTAGAAGCATCTTTTACTTCTTTTACGAAACCTTTTTTCAGTTCGATGCGATTCTTTTTCCAAAACCAATTCTCATACGGTTGTGTATGCTCAAACTTCATGTGTCCCATATATACATACATGAGCGCAGTACGTGAGAAAAAATATTCGGTTTCAGCGGAGATGATAGTAATCTTTTTATCGGAAAGTTTTCGAATATGTCTGGCAGCCGTAACGCCAGAAATTCCATTACCTATAATTACAATATGTTCCATAAAAATGTGATTGGTGTTTAAGATTTCCTGTTTTATGCAGGAATTGGTTTGTGTCGAAGGTTATGTCGATAGTAAAGTTAATAACTTAAACAAGATAGCGAATTTAGAATAATTATAAATTAAAAATATTTTGTAAGGATTTTAAAAAACAGCAACGCGTTTTGAACTTGGAAATCAATTATATAAATGATAAAAAATATTTTTAAAAGATTGTAAGTTCCTAAAATTTTTACGGACTTAAGCATCATTACCAAATGAAATTAAATTGAAAATTATTATTATGAAACATACAATCATCACGTTAATTGCAGTATTCATTACTACTTTTGGATTTGCACAAAACACCACAGAATTCTTTAAAGCGTCTGATGCTTTTTTTGAGGAATATGTAAAAGATGGAAAAATAAATTACAAAGCTATCAAAGAGAATCCTGCTCAACTTGAAAAGATTTTGGCTTCTACAAATAGTATTAAAGTTGCGAAAAGTGATGCAAACACGTATCAAGCGTATTGGATTAATATTTATAATCTAACAGTTATTAAAGGAATTATTGAGAAATATCCTGTAAAATCTCCTTTAGATATTGCTGGTTTTTTCGACAAAACAAAACATGCAGTTGGCGGAAAAGAAATTACGTTAAATGATATCGAAAACAAGTTGTTACGCGGACAATTCAACGATGCGCGTTTTCACTTTGTGTTGGTTTGCGCAGGTCTAGGTTGTCCTCCAATTATCGCGGAAGCATACATGCCAAATACTTTAGACAAGCAATTAGATACACAAACACGAATTGCCTTAAATAATGATGAATTCATTAAAGTAAACGCAAAGAAAAAACGTGTGCAACTTTCTGAAATCATGAAATGGTATAAAGAAGATTTTACCCAAAACGGAAACGAAATCGACTTTATCAACAAATACAGAGAAGAAAAAATAGCAGAAAAATCTAAAATCAGTTACTATTCGTATAACTGGAAATTGAATGAAATAAAGTAAACCTATAACTAAACTAAGATTCCCGTCTTCACGGGAATGAAAAATCTAAATACAAACTAATTAATTACACTAAAATGAAAAAGAACAATCTAATTTTAACCATGCTTGCCTTATTATTTGTAAGCGTTTCTTTTGCACAAGATGAAGATCAAGATGATGATGCAACAGGTACTATGACGAATATTCAAGAATTTACACCTTCAAAATTATTGAAAAAAGGGCAATGGGATATTAAATTCTTCAACAGTATTTACACACAAACCGAACGTACAGATGCAGGAAGTACTTCGGTAACAATTCCGAGAGAAACGTTTTTTACCAATACAACCGAAATTTACACAGGAATTAGTAAAAACAGAAGAATCAACATCGGATTCATCTTTCAAGTACGATCAAATACCTTTGGTGGCGCAGGCGCTTTAGATGTGTTGAGTTTTAGAGATAATGACACCGCACGAAGCGGATTAACTACGATTGCACCATCGATTCGTGTGCAACCTTTCAAAAATATTTCAAACTTCTCGTTTACAAGTTCAATCTATTTGCCAATATTCAAAGACAAAGCAAACGCTCCGTATTTAGACAAAAGAAGTGTGTTTTGGGAAACAAAATTCTTCTACGACAAAACATTTGGGCAAGACAAATGGCAACTATTTACACAAGCTGATTTCGGATTTAACTTTGGAGAAAAAAGTGAAGATGCAAATCCAGCAGATTCTAACGTAAGTGAACGTTTTGCAAACAACAGTTTATTTTTACCATTAGGTGTATTTTTAAGCTACTTTCCAACTACAAAATCTACAGTATATGTCAATACAAAACAAGCATTCTTAATTGATTTAGGGAACGATTTCTCTCAAAACTCAACATCTGTAGGAGTTGGAAGTAAATACCAATTAAGCGATGTGTTAAATGTAGAAGCTTCTTTTGATAAATTTGTGAGAGGAAGCAATTTTCAAGGATTAGGACAAACTTTTAGCATAGGATTAAGAGCAATTTTTTAAATAATATAGTAAATTAGGAGTCTAAACAGTCACAAATGAAATTTAGACTCCTTTGTATATTTTTTGGCTTGTTGCAATTTTCATGTACAAGTCAATCCAAAAAAGTAAATGGTGTGAGCTTTGTAGCTTCAAGAGATGCCATTGATCAAACTCATATAGATCCTGTCATTAAGGTTAATGCAAACTATGCAGCGATTATGCCTTTTGGTTTTTTAAAATCATTAAAAGCACCAGAAGTCATTCACAATACAGATCGACAATGGTTTGGCGAAACTCGAAAAGGAGCAAAGCAATATGCGGAACTCTTGCAGGAGAACAACATCAAAATCATGATTAAACCGCAAATTTGGGTTTGGGATGGTGATTTTACAGGTTTCATTGCCATGGAATCTGAAGAAACTTGGAAACAGTTTGAAGCATCTTACGAAAGTTTCATCTTAGAATATGCAAGTTTGGCGCAAGAAGTAAATGCAGAAATGTATTGCATCGGAACCGAATTGCACAAATTTGTCGCAGCACGACCAGAATTCTGGAAACAACTCATCACAAAAGTAAAAGCCGTTTACAAAGGGAAACTCACGTATGCCGAAAATTGGGATTCGTTTGATAAAGTTCCGTTTTGGAAACAACTTGATTTTATTGGCGTTGATGCGTATTTTCCACTAAGTGAAGAAAAAATGCCATCGTTAGAAACTTTACAAAAAGGCTGGCAATCACATAAAGATAAGATTGTTGCATTAACCAAAAAACTAGACCGAAAAGTGCTTTTTACCGAATATGGATATCGAAGTATGGATTATGTTGGCAAAGAACCTTGGGATTCTAACAGAGGAAAAATACTCAACCTAAAAGCGCAAGAAGTTGCACTAAAAGCATTATTTAATGAGTTTTGGAAAGAAGATTGGTTTGCTGGCGGATTTATCTGGAAATGGTTTCACAGCTATGAAAAATCGGGTGGAATAAACAACGATCAATTTACGCCACAAAACAAACCTGCGGAAGAAATCTTGCGACAGCATTATAAACAACATCAGTAAATTCATGAAAAAAATCATACTTGCGATCTTTTTTTTAAGTCTATGTTTTCAAGGAATTGCGCAAGACAAAATTGTCTATGATGTAAAATTTCAGGGTCAGAAAAAAAACAAGGTTGGTTTCTTAAAGAAATATGTCAGCGTTAGAAATGGCGATGTGCTCGATTCTTTACAACTAGATCAAGATGTGATATTATTAAAACGTTTGGCAGGAGTTTCGCATGCGTATTACCAAGTATTTTTCTCGAACGACAACTTATACAATGTATTTTTTAGCATTGAAGAAAACTTCACACTGATTCCAAACCTCAATGTTTGGACAACAACAAACGAACAATTGGCGTATAAAGTTGGGTTGTATGATTATAATTTCTTGGGAAGAAATATCGCTTTTGGTGGATTTTACCAGAACAACGGATTTGATTCGTACGGAATCAATTTGCGCGCACCGAATTTGTTTTCGCGAAACTTTGGAATTGCTTTAAATCATCAAAATTGGACAAGCGAAGAACCACTATACTTTGATGAAGGTTCAGCAAATTACAAATATAGCAATACGTCGTTTGAAGCATTATTACTATATCAAATCAACTTTAAACATCGATTGCAATTTGGTGCAAATGTATTTACGGAAGAATATAGTTATCTCAACGGATTAACATCTGACGCCATTCCGCAAAGTTTAGAATTGGACAAGCTCATGTTCAAACTTGTGTATGAATATGACAACTTAAATTACGACTATCAATACCTTGAAGGAATAAAAAACACCTTCTATTTACAATATGTCACGACCGAAAATGACTTTCAAGATAATTTCTTAATTGGTTGGAGTGATTTTATGTATTTCAAACGTGTGGGCGAAAAAGGAAATTGGGCAAACCGTTTCCGATTTGGAGTTGCGTCTAACAATGCAAGTCCGTTTGCGCCATTTTCGGTAGACAATAATTTGAATATTCGCGGTGTTGGAAACATCATAGACCGTGGAACGGCAAGTATGGTTTTGAATACTGAATATCGGTATACATTATATGAAAAAGGATGGTTTATTTTGCAAGGAAATGGATTTGTAGACGCTGGAACTTGGAGAAATCCAGGTGGTGACTTTGGCGATTTTGTAGATAGCAATAACTTTAGAGTATATCCTGGCGTTGGTTTGCGTTTCATTCACAAACGAATCTTTAATGCTATTTTCCGAATTGATTACGGACATGGAGTTACCAAAAATTCAAGTCGCGGAATTGTTTTCGGAATTGGTCAGTACTTCTAAAGGACATTTTTTTCATTCCCGCGCAGGCGGGAATCTCAGATGCTAGACCGCTTCGCTGCTAGATTTTAGATCGCTTTGCTTTTAGACTTTTTCTTGCGAAGCTCGATTTTTTCAAATTATTAAATAGTTACTTGTTTACGTCATGCTGAACTTGATTCAGCATCTCACTCACTGTTATGTGATTCTGAAATAAATTCAGAATGACGCAAGTGTAAATTCATTAAATTTGTCATAAACCAATCAACTCTCACATGAAATCAATCGTATCAATAGTTGCCGTGATTCTACTTTTTGTAAGTTGTCAATCCAACAAAAAAGACATTACATTTCATTCTTCACATTTAGCAGAGCGACAAAATACGCCGTTTAGTGCCGCCGTAGAAACTGAAAACTTATTATTCTTATCGGGTCAAATAGGGAAAGATCATAAAAAAGGCGTGTTAGTTTCTGGCGGAATCAAAGCGGAAACAAAACAAGTGTTGGAAAACATCAAAGCGGTGTTGGCGCAACATAATTCATCCTTAGATCGTGTGGTAAAATGTACCGTGATTTTAGCAGATATCAACGATTTTGCTGATTTTAATAGTGTGTACGTACAATACTTTCCAAACAAACCTGCGCGCACAACTTTTGCTGCTGGCGGATTAGCAGCGAATGCAAAAATTGAAATTGATGTGATTGCTGCAAAGTAGTATTTTTCGTTATTTTTATTGAAAATCAGGTAGTTGTACGCTTACAAAGGTGATTTTTTCTATTTATTTTTGATTTATAACCAATTAAATCAATAAAGATGAAAACCTTAAAAGCTTTCGTATTTCTATTGTTGACTTTTTCATTTCTTCTTATGGCGTGTAATCCAAAAGAATCAGATGTTGTAGAAACAACAGAGCAAACAATCAGACAAAGTTTAAACATTCCAAATTCTGCCAAGCAGGTTTTAATTCTAAGTCATGCTGCACACATGGATTGGGATTGGCTAAATATGTTTCCTTATAATGTTGATGAAAGCGGACAGGCGTATAATCCTTATTACTTTGGAGGAAATACGCAACCTGCGGATAGTATACTATCAAAAGCTACAGAGAATCTGCAAAATTCCGCATATTATTATTCTGTGTGTGAAATGGGCTTCCTAAGAGCTTTTGCAAAAAATAAACCATCACTTTTTAGTCAAATGAAAGCATCTGGACGCATGCGTGTTGTTGGTGGTGGAATAACCTCACCAGATAATTTACTGCCAAACGGAGAAACTTTTTTCAGAAATTATTTAGTAGCCAATACTTGGTTAGATGAAGCACAAGTTCCATGGTCAACACAAGTTTGGATTCCAGACGATTTTGGTCATGATCCACAATTGCCTGTCATGCTAAATGCTATGGACGCTATGGGCGTTGGATTTGCTAGAATTCCTGGTGCATGTGATGGAAATCCTCAAGATGGTTTCAATACTACAGCAAAAAATTTATTAGACACAAACAATGGTGATGTAGATTTTATTTGGCAAGGTGCAGATGGATCTGAAGTCATTGCGCATTGGTTGGAAGATCATTACGATCAAGGAAATAATATTGACGTAACCGCATCAGATTATGCAACTCCGCAAGCGATTATAAATTGTGGGAATAAAGTTAATTCATCTACAAATATAGGACATATTACATCGTATATAGGAGCGAATCAGCCTGTATCACCAACACCATATATTTATGTTCATGTAAGCAGTGATTTTTTACTTCCTCATCAGAATCTTGTTCAAGATGCTATTGATTGGAATAAGAGTGCTGAGGGATATGCAAAAACAGGTGTGTATGTAGTTGTAGCTACTTTTGATGAATACATTCGATTGGTTGATAATCATAAAAATAAGTTGAAAACAAGAACCTATAATGCAGCTTCAGCAGCCACAGATTTTGCGCCAAATCCATATTGGATGGGATATTACGCAAGCAGACCTGAATTGAAAATTTTACACAATAAAGCCACAAAAAGTTTATTGAGTGCCGAATCTTTTCAAGTACTAGAAAATACACTTTTGGGAACAAATGCTACGGAGAAAAAAACGCAATCAGCAGCTATTTATAATGCTTGGAATACCTTAGCAGCGAGTACACATCACGATTATATAACTGGGACAGCTGTTGATGGGGTGTATATGAATGAGCAACTACCAATGCTGGATCAAACATTAACCCAAGGAACTAGTTTGACACAAAATTTTATGCAAAACATCACAAATAATATTAAACAAATCCCTGGAGCAATCGCAGTATTTAATCAACTTGGAATGTCAAATAAAGGAATTGTAGCGTATGATTCTGGAGGAAAAACTTCTTACTTGAATGTAGAAGCACCATCTTTAGGATACCAATTGAATGATATTGCAGCAGCTTCTAAAGGAGATGGAAGCTTAAAATCGGCAATAAATCCGAATGGCGATTATTATTTTCAAAACAGTTTTTTGACGGCAACATTCGATCAAAAAACAGGAGAAATTAGTAGTGTAATAGATAAAGCTACCGGAAATAATATTCTTTCAGCGAATGCAAATGAAATCGTTTTTTATAAAGATTCTGGAGATATTTATCGTTTTGGATACGAAACAGGTTGCGGATTCACAGAAGATACAAATGTTAGTTATACGATTCAATCAATTACAGCAGATACAACAAATGCACTAAACAAGTCCATCACGATTAAGAAACAGTATACTGTTGATAAAATAACATTTCCATATACAATTACGTATAGTTTACGACAAGGAGAACCATTTTTACGAATTTCCACAACAGGAACAGCACCAAATAGTCAGGTATATCCACAACCTTCGTATACGGTAATGGTAAAGTTTCCTTTAGCATCTAAAGTGAATGCTATGGATGTTGGAACGCCATATCATTGGAATACAGTATATCCAATGGAATACGGCAGTAATACAGATTTTAATGCAACGATGTGGGCAACACATGATTTTGTTGTACCTAAAGATTCCAACGGAGCAACTTTAGGAGCTATTTATCACAGTGCAACGCCAGCTTGGACTTCTGATAGTAATATGTTATATGGTGTTATTTTAAGAAATACACCCGGAGGAAATTGTAGTCACGGTTACGGAGCTAACGGAAGTGACAGAGATGAACACACACAAGAATACGCATTGCGAATTCCAAGTGGATTGGCATCTGCCAAAACAGGAAATCCATTAAAAGAAGCACGACAATACAATACACCAATGGTTGCCATTGCAGCAACTGGAAATGGTAACTTGCCAAGTCAATATTCGTTAGCTTCTACAACTGGAAACACAAATACGCTCATTACTGCGGCAAAATGGTCTTCTGTAAATACTGATGATTTAATTTTGAGAACCTACCAAGCTTCAAATACTACGACAACAGAAACCATCAATTTAGCAAAATCACCTTCGGGTTGTGAAATTGTAACGGCGTTAGAAAAATCATTTGTAAATTCAATTCCAAATTCCAACTGTAATACTTCAATAAGTACAGTAAAAGTTACGATGGAGAAAGCAGTTACAACTTTGAAAGTTAACTATTAATAATATAGTAACATTATGTTATTAACATTCAGCGCTATGAATACCATTTCATAACGCTGTTTTTTTACTTCTTTTTTTATCTAGGACATAGCCAAAAGAGTAAGGATGAAGCTGGTACAGGAAGAGGTTGATGAGGTACAGGATCATACTGACAATTTAAATAACACGTATTGTTTGGTAGACATGAACCATAACAACTATTTTGTGAATCGATAATGCCTCCTTTTGTTTTCTCCAAATTTGAGATAGATGTTTTTTTAAGCGATAAACCCTTTAAGTTTCTTTTTTTCATAATGTTTCTATTTTATGTTCGATACAAAGAAAGATGAAGTTTACTGTTTTTGAAATAGTTAAAAGGCTGATTATAATAGGTGTAAATGCTTTTTTAATTAGGGTGATTAAGTCAAAACTATGCTGGCTGAAAAGAATTTTTATATTTTCTTGTAACATATTTTCAAAGTCGATACTTACGGAGCAAATAGATTATAAATGATGCGTCATGAATCTATTTCAGGATCTCAAAATCGCGAGTGAGATGCTGAATCAAGTTCAGCATGACGAAAAACCGTAAAAACAAAAACATGAAAAAATTATATATTCTTATCGCTTTTATTATGTGTAGCTTCATCGGAAATGCGCAAGATGCAACACTTGAAAATTCCGTATTGTGGAAAATTGAACACAAAGATTTAGCAAAACCATCCTATCTTTTAGGAACGATTCATATTTTATGTGAAGATGATTTCTCCATTCCTGAAAAAGTAACGAAAGCTTTTAATGCTACTGAAAATTTAGTATTGGAAGTAGATTTGTCAGATACTGCCGCTTTGATGGAAATGCAAAAATCAATGATTTCCAAAGAAAAACTAAGCGAAATATTACCTAAAGAACGACAAGAATATTTAGACAACTTACTGAAAAAAGAATTGAAAATGTCTTTAAAAATGGTTGATAATTATAGCTTAATGACCATTTACTCCTTATTGATTCAACATAGTTTACCATGCGAAACTAAGAAAATGTATGAGTTTGAATTGATCAATCTAGCGAAAGCTAAAAATAAAAAAGTTGCTGGATTGGAAACCTTAAACGGTCAGGTTGATTTCTTCGCGAAAGCGTATCCAACAGAATTTTTATGGCAACAAATAGAATTGTATGATGAATACAAAGTTGCTTTTCAAGAGATGGTAACATCGTATAAAAATGAAGATATTAGCACTTTAGTTGAAGGTATAAAAGATGAACGCTTTTTCAATAAAAATGCAGAACATTGGATGTTAACCGTTCGAAATACAAATTGGATAGAAATAATGCCTGAAATGATGAAAAAACAATCGAACTTATTTGCCGTTGGCGCAGCACATTTAGTAGGTGAAAATGGCGTGATTAAATTATTGCGCAAAGAAGGATATAAAGTAACTCCTGTATATTAAAACGCACATTCGTTGGAACTAACCGAACAAGAATTTCTTAAAGCAATTACGGTCCATAAAGGGATTATCCATAAGGTTTCTCGCATCTATTTTGAAGATGCGATTGACCGTGAGGATTTGGTACAGGAAATCATCTTGCAACTCTGGAAATCGCTGAAATCATTCAATGGGGAAAGTCAATTTTCAAGTTGGATGTATCGTGTGGCATTAAACACAGCGATTGTGTTTTTTAAGAAAGAAAAACGAAAACCTGACAATTACAGAATGCCCGAACATGTTCAGTTAGAGCATGAAGCGTATTCTGATGAAAAAGAACAGCAATTAACAGTTTTCTATAAAGCAGTTCAGGAATTAAACAAGATAGAAAAAGCATTGATTTTTCAATTTATCGAAGGATTTTCTGGAGAAGAAATCGCGAAAAACTTAGGAATGTCACCTGTAAATGTTCGCGTAAAGCTTAATAGAACAAAGAAAAAATTACAAGAAATTATAAAACATCAGCATCATGGATTTTGATAAAATAAAAGAACTCATGGACGACGAAAATCGAGATGATTTTCAGTTGCCAACAAGTTTAGAAAACTTAAAAGAAAGTCAAATGCCAATTGCCAAAATTCGCAAAACCATGAAAGGTGAAATTGTCATGCAATTAGTCGGAATCGTTGTCTTTTTCACCTTTCCTTTTTTAGTGAAAATGTACGAATTGCCGAGAGCCGTTTACTTTATATTTATGTTCATTACAAGTTTGATGACCTTAGGATATTTGGCAAAAATGGGTTGGTTTTTACGAAGAACTTCCAATGTTGGACAGCAAACGAAAGAAACAATTTTGAATTTTATTCACGATATTAAATTGACCATGGAAGTGTATAAAACGGGAATTATTGCGGGTTCACTATTGTTGCCAGTTTCTGTAACGGCAATGTTTATGGGAATCGAAAAGTATGGTCCTGATCGTTTCTCGGAATGGTTTTTATTGCAAATGCCAACCACAACGTTACTGCTTGTCATTTTTGGGTATTTACTTTCAGGAGTATTTATTTATTACATTACTGTAAAATGGGCAGATCAATTGTATGGCGTACATATTCGGAAATTAGAAGAAATTTTAGTACAAATGGAGGAATAATTTTTGGCTATTAGCTGTTTGCTTTTAGCTTTTACTTTAAAAGGTTCTTGATACAAAACCTTCCCAATATTTTACTCAAACTGACAGATTGATTAACAAGCAGAAGCCGTCAGATCGAGTGAATTTGTGCAACAAATTTGTATCGAGATCTTCTCAGAATTTTCAAAGAGATTCTCGATGCAATTTTTCTTCATTTCATTTCAAAAAATCACTCGAATTGACGTTCTAATAAGTCCGAGAAGTCTAAGAAGTCCAACAATCGAAAAGCAAAGCGCGTCCAAGAGATTCTCGTCTAAGAGGAACGAGTCTATGAAGCAATATGTTTTTTATAATACGCATGCAACTCTTCAGGTGTGGCGCCTTTGGATTTTTTAATGTGAATCATGGCGAAATGATATTGTAATTTCCAAGTGCCATTCACTTTGTATTTTCGGGCAGATGTTTTGACACTTTTAGGAATCACGGTAAATTCTTCTTCATCGTACAGCCGATTGATAAACTCACAATCTTCATAAATGGAATAGGTTTCATTGTAGCCTTTTAATTCATCAAATAAAGATTTCATCACAAATAAAGATTGATCGCCGCCGCGACACCAACTGATATTGAAACGTGTGAAAAATTGTGAAACCAACAACACAGGATGTGGATAATCAAACTTTAAACGAAAACAACCTGCTTGATTCCCTTCTTTTACTTCCGTGAGAATAAACGCGTCAAAATGTTTTGGTGGAAACGTATCTGCATGCAAAAAATACAAGATATTTCCAGTAGCTTTTTGTGCGCCAAAATTCATTTGTTTGGCACGCCCTTTTTCAGAAGAAAAGAGTTGAATGTGAAGCTTTGAAGTTTTGTTTTCAAACAATGAATCGACACATCTTTTTTGAGAGGAATTATGTTGTGTGTGAAATGTGGAAATGAATTCAGTAACAATTTCAACCGTGTTATCTGTACTTCCACCATCAATCAACAAAATTTCATGGTGTTGATATTTTAATGATTTTAGTACATGATTTAGCAACGAAACAATATTGTTAGCTTCGTTGAAAATTGGTATAATAATAGAAATGCTATTCATTCAAATTCCAATTGTAATCTTTGTAACTCTTTTTTGCGTTTGCGTTAATTTTGATGTCGCTATATCGGTTTAAAAAATCAATCAGTGAACCGTTTTGTTTAAAATCTTTCGAAAACCATTTAAAAATTTTAGAAAGTTCAAGTTTGTTTGGAGTAATCGTATTTCGTTTTGAATCGGCTAAAAATGCTTTTGTAACTTGTGTTAATTGGCTTTCTAGTTTTTCTGCGGTAAACGCTTCATTCAATAAAGGTGGACATGAAAAAGAAGCACAATTTATGGCAAAATGAATTCGTGGTTCGCCCATTTTGCGAAGAATTTTATGTTCAATATCATTTAAATTTTGCCTCAAATATCCAATCATCCACAAACGTTGATTCCAAGGTTTTTTAATGTCTTTGATACTTTTTATAGGGTAATTTCGTAAAATTAAATCAACAGTTAATGCATTATACACATTGATCCAATAGGCAAGTTTATCTTCTTTAGACCAAGTTTTATGAGAATCACTATCATCACTTAATGAAGAGATATATGATTGTAACTGTGCGTGATCTTTTTTGAATCCTTTATAATTTACAACGCCATCTTTGGTAACATGTTTTTGCAATAGTGTATTCCAAGAATTGTGATTGGAAGCAACAAATGGTTTACTGCTTGTAAATTTGGCGTTTTTTATAAAAGTTACACTATCGCTCTTTACTGTTAATTCACCTGCTAAAATCGTGCTGTCATTAGGTTTTTTTACAAAAAGAAAATCTCCTTTCTGTACAATAGTTAATGAATCAACTGATTTAAGTAATCTAGGAGCCTCAATTTGTTGTGTAATTTCTTTAGTTGTTAATTCTGAAGCTTCAATAACGTTCTTGTTAGTTCCGCAGGCAAAGAATAATACAGAAAATAATAATATAGATCGAATCATAAAAGGTATTATTTTTTTAGATTGATGGGATAGATTTCTTGTTGTAAAAAATCTTGTGGGAACGACTCATCGTTCGTAAAACCGAGTTCAATATCACGTCCGTTTTTAGGAACATAATTTGTTTTGAATAGGTAATCCCAAACACTTAACGTTAGTCCGAAATTCACGCCATACCTTACAGGAAGCTTTTTGCTATGATGCCAAATATGCATTTTTGGATTGTTGAAAATGTATTTTAAGAAACCATAATCCCAACCTAAATTGGCATGATTCAAGTGTCCGACAGCAATCGTAAAAAAGTACACAAACGCAACATCATTCACGCTAAATCCGCCAATAATTGCCATTGGAATGTACAACATTGATTTGTAGACAACGGTTTCCATCCAATGATACCGTAAGTGCGCTGCAAAGCCCATTTCTTTTACCGAATGATGTACTTTGTGGAAGTTCCATAAAAAGTTCACTCTGTGCAACATTCTGTGTGTATTCCACTGTACAAAATCTGCTACGACAAAGAAAATGAGTAAGCCAAGCCATTTTGGTAAATCGTCAACATCAAACAATTGAAAACTTCCGATTGATAAACCAATTGTTCCTAAAAGATCATTGAAAAATGCAGCAACCGTGTTGGAAAGTGCCACAAAAATGATGAGGTTAAAGATGAAAAAGTTGAAGAACATGTAAAAGGTATCCAACCAAAAATCTTTCCGAAAGATCGATTGATTTTTTCGCCATGGAAAGATGATTTCCAACACCCAAACGATCAACGAAATCGCGATTAAACCATAAAAATAGTTTTCCCAATTTTGAAAAAATACTTGACCTTGAAAATAATTCCAATAGTCATTGTATGATTGTTTGATGATTTCGAGATACTTTTCCATAGACTACAAATTTAAGTATTCTTTTCCGTTTCTATCGAGCCAACCTCGTTTTCCGTTTGGCAATTCAAAACGGGCATAAAAACCTTGAAATTGGTCGAGTTTTTTGAAGTGAACTTTCGTGTGCATTCCATAATATCCGTATAAGTTGTCTTTCTTAAAACGGATACAATTGCCAACTTGCGTTATTTCATCTACATGTTCGAGTAAATTTGTGTTGGGTTTTCTCAAATCAAACAAATTTAAAGTTCCATTTGTCAGTTCTGTAATTACATACGCATAATGATTTGCGGTGATTTCTTTTTTTCTATTTTCTAACAACATCCACCACCATCATAATGATAGGTAGAATCTGAAATGAAAACATCATCTCTACCTAAATCAGCTAATGCACCTGCGGTTTTATCGCAAATAGCAATTGGCTGATTTTTTAGTAAAATATGTCCTTTTTCATCATCGAAATAATCTTCTGTACCAAAGTAAATTGCTGCTTTTCCAGTAAAAATACAAGGTCCATCTGCTGGCATTGGATCTTTAATTGCGGCAACTTCAATAGATTCTATATAAATCAATTCGTCTGTTGGATAACTCTTTGGATCGAGAATACGATAGGGTTTTCTAGCGCGAATTTCAATGGTTCCAAATCCTGCATCAGTCAACATTTTCACATATTCCCCAATTGGTAAGCTTCCGCTTAAACATAATGCACGTAAACGTTCGTCGTTGCGAAGCGTTTCGTTCATTGGTTGTTCACAGGTTGGATCGCTCATGACAAGTTTTCCATGTGGTTTTAACACACGATACATTTCGGCAATCGCCTTTTTTAAATCGTCTGTTTTAAAGATATTGAACAAGCAGTTTTGCGCTGCGACATCAATACTATTATCGTCTACTGGCAAGTTGAGCGCGTCACCTTTACGAAGATCAACAAATTCACTTTTGAACCAATCGTTTTGTGCTTCCGCTTCCACGAAATTTTTACGTGAAGCTTCCAACATTTCATCTACAACATCCAATCCAATAACGCCACTTTTTTGACGATTGAAATATGAAAATTGCAACAATTCCATTCCGCCGCCAACACCAACATATAACATCGTCGGATTGTTTGTCAAATCGCGCGCATGAACCGTACTTCCGCAACCATAATTCATTTCTTGCATGATTCTAGGAATCTTTAAACCTGGCAATTCCCAAATTGGATTCGTCGTACAGCAAAGTCCAACATCAGGTGTTAAAGCTGCTTCTTTATAAACGTCGTGTGTAGTATCTAAATAACTCATTTATTGTATGAAAATTAATGTATATTTTTATTTTTTTTTAATATTGTATCTAATCGATAATGATCCCATTCTTGAGGTAATAGGAGCAAAGCTAGTAATAGTATCGCTCTAAATAGTACATGTGATAAATCCCAAATTGGTTCTACCAAACCATGTCCAAAGGTTACAATGACTAACACCGAAGCTAATGCATACAATGTATAGTCGCGTTTAAAACCTATAATTAACAACGCGCCACCAATAAATTCAATATATGATGTGTAATACGCTGTAGCTTGCAATAAGAATTCAGGTAAAATACCGTCGTACGTTTTTGCAAAAAAGTTGTTGTACACATTGTCAACGCCAAACTTGAATATTTTTCCAAATCCTTGAAAGAAAAATATAAACCCAAGTAAAAGCCTGATGGTGAGTAATGCAATTTTTTTGTTGGTGTTCATTTTGTTGTTGTTGGTTTTGTCGTTGACGCTTTTGTTTTTTGTGGATTTGATTAAACCTATAAACTATTAAACTTCAATGCCATTTTTCTTAATACTCAATACTAAGATCTCATTACTAATGATTTTATAATGTTTTAATCAATTCGCTAAAAAGTGTAATCATTTTTGGTTCTGTTTGTCCTGCAACTGCAATGATATCTGAAATATCTACAGGTTTTAGGTTATCAGGATCGCATTCGTCCGTTAAAACGGAAACTGCCAAACACGGTACGTTTAGATGATTGGCTACAATGACTTCCGGAACTGTGCTCATTCCGACAGCATCTGCGCCAATAATTTTGAGCATTCTATATTCGGCGCGTGTTTCCAATTGTGGACCCACAACACTTGCATAGACTCCTTTTTGAATTTTGATATTTTTGTCTGCCGCAATTTTTTCAACAGTTGCAATCATTTCTGCGTCGTAAGGCGCACTCATATCTGCAAAACGTTCGCCAAATTCACTCACACCTTTAAATGCTAACGGTGATCCGCCTTGTAAGTTGATATGATCGTCAATAATCATAATATCACCTTTTTTATAATTTAGGTTGATAGCTCCTGCAGCGTTTGAAACCAATAGTTTTTTGATTCCTAGTTGATGCATGATGCGAATCGGATATGTAATATCTATAAAATCATAACCTTCATATAAGTGAAAACGTCCTTGCATCACCACCACTTTTTTCCCTGCCATTGTTCCATAGATGAGTTTTCCTGTGTGGAATTCTACGGTTGCCAATGGAAAATGTGGAATGTTGTTATAATGTGCTTCCGCGATGATTTCAATTTCGTCAATCAATTTTCCTAAACCAGTTCCGAGAACGATTCCGATTTCTGGTTTGTCAAATCCTTTATTTACTAAGTATTCTGTAGTTTCTGTGATGTGTTTTAACATAAGTAATTCGTTTATTACGTATAAATTTAGTGTAGGTATTTTTTAAATGCGTCGTAAGGTACTAAATCTTCCGCGTGATCTATATCGTTTAATGTTTCTAGAAAGTGAATTGTTTGGTTGTCCAGATCGTTTAGCGTGTCTGCCAAAACCGTTTCTGTTCCCCAATTTTTAGGTAAAAATGCTTTCTCGTGCAATGTTTTCATGCCTAATAAATAATAGCCGCCATCTTGCGCCGGACCGAAGACCATATCATTTGTGTCTAAAGCTTTGATGGCTTCTTCAATGTGTTTGGGTTGTAAATCGTATAAATCGCTTCCAATGATCATTACTTTTTCGTAGTTATTGTCAAAAGCATCTTGAAATGCATACAACATACGTGCGCCTAAATCAGTTCCAACTTGTGTCTTTTTTTGATATACATCATCATTCCAGAGATCATTTTCTCTAACGGAAACGGAATACCAAACACATTTGTCTGTGTTTACTTTTTGAAGGACACTTTCAGTATGTTCTAAAAGTTTGATGTACACTTCTAAAGCTGCTTTTTCTCCAATCCCTTTTGCTAAGCGCGATTTGACTTTCCCAAGCTCAGGATTTCGTGTAAACGTCATGAGAAGCGTTGTATTCTTGTGCATGTGTATTACTTGTCTTTTTTAGATTTCTTTTCGAAGATTTTGATGCCTTTTTTGAGCCAAATACTCCAATCTTCATCAAAAGTGTGCACTTTTTCTGTTTCGTTTCCTTCAGGATCAATGACAGGATTGTCTTTGTTTTTCCATTCAAATATTCCGCCATACAGATTGTACACATTGGTATAACCTGCTTTTTGAAGTTTTTCGGCAACATCTTCTGAGCGAATTCCTAAAGAACAGTAAACTACTATTGGTTCACTTTTATCTTTTGGAAGTAGTTGTTTTATTTTTTTTAGTTTGAATTTGTCATAACCCACAAAGTTTGCATTTTCAATATGACTCGTTTCATATTCTACTTTTTCGCGACTATCGAGCAGTACGAAATTTTTCTTTTTTGCCAATTCCTCGACCGTGATGTAGGGAACAGATTGTTTGTTTTCTTTTTGCAACAGACTGTCTAATGCCGTTTGTCCATTCGCGAAAGCGAAACAAAGAAAAACAGTTATGTAGATTATATGTTTCATGATTTAAGCCACAGTTCCTTGACAACTACTTCCTGCGCCAGCTGTACAACCGTAACAGTGTTGTGAGATGATAATGTTTCTGTTTTGAAGCGCTTCTTCGTTGTATTCTGAGATGTGTTTTACTTTACTTGCCACTTTTAAATCGAGCATTTGATTGAAATCACAATCGTATAACCAACCGTCCCAACTGACAGAAATGGTGTTGGTACACATCACATTTGCAACTGCACTCGGATTAAAGGCTTCCACCAACGAATACATATAATCTTCGTAGTTTTCAGAAGCAATTAGGTAATCCAAGAAACGACTGATTGGCAAGTTCGTGATAGCAAATAGATTGTGAAATTGAATGCCAAATTCGTCCATTAATGCTTTTTTGAAATCTTTTTCCATCGCGACTTGATCGCCTGGTAAAAATGCACCTGATGGATTGTACACTAAATCTAATCGTAATGAACTTCCAGGGATTCCGTACCCAACTGCGTTGAGCTCTTGCAAGGCTTTGATTGATTTGTCAAAAACTCCGTCACCACGTTGTTTGTCTGTTTTTCCACGTGTCCAATGTGGCATGGAAGAAACGACATGAACGTTATGCTTCTTGAAAAATTCAGGTAAGTCGTGATATTTTTTATTGGCACGAATGATCGTTAAGTTCGATCGTACAATAAAATCCTTTACACCAACTTTGGAAGCTTCTTCTACAAACCAACGAAAGAGTGGATTCATTTCTGGAGCGCCGCCAGTTAAATCGAGTGTATGCGCGCCTGTATTTGCAATAACATCCAAACATTGTTGCATGGTTTTACGCGTCATGATTTCCTTTCTATCTGGACCTGCATCTACATGACAATGTGAACATACTTGATTGCACATGTAGCCCAAATTGATTTGTAAAATTTCAATTTTTTTAGGTCTTAGGGGAAATTGATTTGTTTCTTTTATTTTGTTTGCAAACGTTGACAATTCACCATTTTGAAAAATTCCGTTCGATAGAATTTCCAATTGCCTGTTACTATTTGCAAGTTCGCTTTCTCTTTTTTGTAGTGACTTTGTCGCCATTGATCAATTTTATTTTTAGTGAAACTCGATTTTGAGAAGTCTGAAAGACGAACTCAAAATTGTAAGTTGAACTAATCCTGACGAAAGTCAGGATCTAATATTTACTATCTTTTTTGTTTTACTTATACTGAATCTCTTTGTTTAGAAACACAAGATTCAAATTTATGAGATACTGACCTTCGTCAGTATGAGCGATCTGTAAGATTTTGCAAAGCAAAATCAACAGTCTGCTCACATCTCTAACTTATTCACTTTGTTCATCATTTGTACACCGTGTACTAATGTTGCGCCACTTTTGATTGCTGCACCAACATGGAGTGCTTCCATCATTTCTTCTTTGGTAATTCCACGTTGTAAACCATCTTGTGTGTAGGCATCAATGCAATACGGACATTGCTCAGTATGTGCAACAGCTAATGCAATTAACGATTTTTCACGCGGTGTTAATGCGCCTTCTTCAAAGACTTTTCCGTAATAGTCAAAGAATTTATTCCCAAGTTCTTCGCTCCATTCTGAGATTGCTCCGAATTTTTTTAAGTCTCTAGGGTTGTAATATGATTTGTCCATGTTGTACGCTTGTTTGTGTTTTGAGATTTGCAAAAATACGCAAAATCAAATAGTCTATGGTAAGACGAGATTTTTTTAGATACTTTACAGTGGAATGAAAGAAAATCATTGTTGTCTGTCAAAAGATAAAAGATCGCTACGCTTTTAGATACAAGAATATAGACGAATGAGATAAAATGATAGGTTTTTTGAACTTAGCGAATGGACTTATGTTATTAAGCTTGAGATCCCGTTCTGCAACGGGATCAGTTCAACTTTCAATTTTGAGTTTCATTGAAGTAAAAATCCTAAGTACGAGACTTAGGATTTTCGGAAGTTCGATGTTGAAAATGCATTTACAATTTTATGAATGACTACAACCTCTATTCATAAATACATTTATAATCAGATTATTTCCTCGAACTTTTAGATGGTAAATGTACGCGCTTCGAGGAAGTTATACCTTAGGGAATACCTTAGAAATAAAAGGGAAAATAACCCATATTATGAAGTTTTGGTTGTAGGAAATTTGTTTTGTAAATGAAAAAATATTTAACACTTCAAGTACTTCTCGATACTAATTTGTTTCACATAGCTACGCTAGGTATTTTCAATCAAAATATATTTTGATCTCAATAATACTCGAAGTGACGTTCTATAATTATTACGTCAATTCGAGTGATTTTTCGTAATGGAATGGAGAAAAATTGTATCGAGAATGATTCAAAACTTGTATATCGTTTTAAAAAGAAAGTCTCAACTTCTCTAACGAAAGAAAAATTGAGACAATTTATATATATAGTTTTAATGTATTTTAAGGAACTAACGCAGACGGAATACTTATCATATCAGCTAAACGTAAGTAGAACATTCCTGTTCCTGACAGTCCTAACATGAGTCCCGGATTTTCTTGTTGTCCGCGCGTTACTCCGCTTGGATCGTTGACGCCACTTGGAAAAACGGTTCCAGTTGTATCGTATAGTGAAATTCCTAAATCGCCTGCTTTTAGTGCAATTTGTGCATATTCAGGAGTTTCAAGTATTTGACTTGCGTATAGTAAGATGTCTGCGTTTCCAGCCAATCCGTGACATAATGAAAAGTTTGCGCCAATGTTTGGTTGCGTTTCTCTGATGACACTTCTTTTAGTGGTTTCTATGGCAATTTTAGCTTCATTTAGGAAATAGTCAAGCTTTGTCATTTCGTATGCTTTTAGGTTTGCAATTGCAATTCCTGGTGCACCATGACACCACATGGTTCCATAGTTTAAGGGTTTGTTTTCTTCATGTTGACGTAAATCGGGCCAGTTTTTTGCCTGATCATTGTACCATGTTTTTTCATAGTTGAATCCGCCAATAGCCGCATGCCAATATTCTTCATCTTTGGTAGTTGCGTATAATTCCATCATTGCAGAAGCAATTCCGGATGCGCCATGCGAATATCCGGTGAGTGCACGCTTTGGATCAACCGTCATCCAAGACCAAGTTTCTCCGTTTTTGATGGCTTTTTTTAGTAGAAATTGACCACATTTTTTTGCAATGTCTAAAAATTCATCATCTTTTTCAGCATAATATAGTTTTAGTAATACTGAGATCGATCCGGCAGCTCCAGAAATAATATCTACTTCATGATCGGTGATTTCTTCGTCTTTTACAGATTTTACATATTCCAATCCTTTTGCTGCAAGTTGTGGGTTTTGCATTTTTTTTCCAATCCGCCACAGCGTATAACCCACACCAATTTTCCCAGAATAATATCCAAAGTTGTTTACTTTGCTCTTTTCCAGATTATAATAAATAGTATTTAACGTACCATTTAATGTGTGTAATATGATCGGATCTTGTGTTTTGTGAACGAGTTCGGTTAGAAATAATGCAATTCCTGTAAGTCCGCTGTATAAATCAATGCTACATGCTTTTACAACAGTTTCGTATTTGCCGCCAACGACAGATACTTCATGACCTGTCCAGTTGCACATATCTTTATACCAAATAGCTTCTTTAGCCAAATATTTCCCAATGTTGTGTGCTGTTTTTATATACACTTGTACGTCTGTTTTTGGAGTGATTTCAATGTTATTCATAAGTCGGGAACGTTGGCGTTAGTGTTGTATGTTTGTTTAAGTGTAAACGATCTAGCATCATTCCTTTTTTCGATAAGAAATGAATTACATTGTCAAACGTTTGCTTTTGGTCCATTTCTTTCTGAAAAGCATCTACAAGTGCTTCTGCAATGGTTGATGACCTACTCATTCCAAAACTTTGTCCTTTCCCAGGGTCTTCCGCGTACCCAACACCTTTCTGAAGCCGTTTGGTAAACATCGGAATTTCGTCAACAAGATACGGTTCTAAATTTGGAATTACAGCATTTAATATAATAGCGACGATTTGCACGTGTTTTTTACTCAGGTATAAAACTGCAGAATCTGATCGTACATATAATTCAGGATGATTTAAACATTTAAATTGAAACGGAATTTTATAATCATTCAGCGTAGTTGTGAGTAAGTTGATCAATTTTGGTGCTCCTTCTGGCGAAACATTCCAGTAAATTCGTCCCAATTCTACTTCTTGTGGAAACATTTCATTGCTAAATACATGATAGAATACAGGTTGAATGTCTCTTTTCTCTTTGGAGCGAATCAAGTTTACTTTTGTATTGACAACTGCTTGTTTTTGATTTGGGTTTACAAAATGATATCCATTTGGTTGCAACCAACGCAATTCGTCATTTTTTTGAATATACGCATTGCCTGAAGCAGCATCTATATTGTAAATATTCCAGTTATAATCCAAACCATTTGTGGACGTATTTGCTGGTGAAAGTTTGTCCATAAATGCTTCTCGTTCTCCTTTTGGAGGAATTTTAGAGTTATGGTCACCATCTTTGATTCCACAATAGAATTGAGCGTAAATTGTATTTGTTAATGCATTTGTAAGGTTGATGCGTTGCTGATTGGTGTCAACCGTAGCGTTACTTCCGAACGATTTAAAATCTTCCGCGAACGTTTGATACGGCATCTGATTTTTTACATACGTTTCTTCTTCATGCACTTTATAGGTGCTTAAAGAAGTGATTTCTATTGCTGAGGTAATTGCTTTTATTTGTTGTGTGTATGTAGTGTCTTTCATCATCTTAGGCTATTAATTTCCATTGTTTCGCGATTGCTTCTGCGTCTCCAAGAATGTGATTGCAGAACTGTAATATGCGTACCGAGTTTGGATGAATTTGGTTTTGTTTCGTGTTGTTTTCAAAAGCAGTTTGAATCATTCTGACTGCCATGTATGAAAGTGCTTTTTGTACTTTTTCTTTTGCTTCCGAAGGTGTAAATTTTTGTTTCCCAACATAGGTATCCCAAAGTATTTTTACAATAGGAGTAATGGCTTCGATAGATAAAAATTCGGTTCCTTGTACTTGCTGATGTTGTTGAATGTTTTGATTATTGAAACTTAAAACCCACGCACTAAAATACGATTGAAAAACGCCTGCAACGTCCCATAATGGATCGCCTAAATCAGCAATTTCCCAATCGACTAATTTTACATCTTCATTGTTTGGCATCACAATAAAATTCATCCACTTAATATCACCGTGAATCAAACTTGTAGTTTCCCATTGCGAAGCTACTTTCTCAATTTTTTTGACTAAATCTTGATGTTTTTGAATTTGGGAAATCACACTATTGGTAATTTTTTTCGGATCAGTATTTAGTAACTGACTTGTGTTTAAAATCCAAGGTAATTGTTTGCTGAAAAATTGTAATGAACTATTTTTTTTGAGTTCTTCACTAATATCAAAATGAAAAGAAGCTAAAATATGCGCCATTTTAACTGCATGTGTTTTTGATAGTTTTTTATCTCGATAAATGACTTCATGAACATTTTTTGTGTTGGCAAAATATTCAGTAACCAAGATATTATGATAAGGATCATATCCGTAATAATCTGGAATATGATTCGATGTTTCTTTGTATAAATTAGATTGATGAATTAAATAGTGACTTGTTGCATCTTTCTGCATTAAGTAACTATTGGTAGGATCTTGTGTGATGAGTTGCTTAACAAATAATCCTTTGGCTTCTTGTTGTTCAATTTTAAAGATAGAATTTCTACTATGAGTTTGGGTAAGCATATAATCTCCTGACATGAATGAAGAAGGTTCTAAAAAACCTTTGTCTAAAAGATAATGTGTGATATTTTTCTTTGTTAAGCGCATAAAAAATATTTTTTTGGTTTGGGTTATAAAAGCTGCCTGATAAACAGGCAGCTCTATACATAAAAATAGTAGTATCTAGTGTAGATACGCTATTATTAACATGCTGGATCCTTCTGTACAATTACGTGTTGGAATACTGATAATTTGTGTGTTTCCACTATCACATCCTACTTGCGTACACATTGTAGCAGTAGTTCCTGCTGATTAGTGGCATCCTTCGTAACCTGTACATCCTAAAAGGTGTGTTGGTCCACATTGAACTTGCGTACAAACCGTAGCTATAGTTCCTGCTTGTCCACATCCTTCATAAGCTGTATGTCCCAATGTTTGTGCATCAACCTCACAAGTTACTTGTGTGCACACTGTAGCAACAGTTCCTGCTTCTCCACAACCTGGATATGCTGTATGTCCAATGGTTTGTGCTTCAGCCTCACAAGTTACTTGTGTACATACTGTAGCAGCAGTTCCTTGTGGTTGGCATCCTTCCCATCCTGTATATCCGATATTTTGTGTAGTATCACATCCTATTTGTGTGCATACTGTAGCAGCAGTTCCTTGTTGGTGACATCCTTGTGTTCCAGTTGGTCCAACAACTGTACATCCGTGCGTACCAGTTGGTCCTACATTTTGAGCTTCTGCTCTTGTAAGAAGTAGTGTGGTAATTAACGTTTGTGCTTGTGCACCACCTTGGTTACAAGTTGCTGTTACTGGTGGAATTCCACAACTTCCAAACCATGTTGGTAAGAGTGTTTGCGCTTGTGCATCACCTTGATGACATCCTTGCGTTCCGGTTGGTCCAACACACTGACCTGGTTGCGTACAACCTTGTGTTCCTGTTGGTCCTACATTTTGAGCTTGCGCTCCAGCGTGTGTAAGAAATAGTGTCGTAATTAACGTTTGTGCTTGTGCACCACCTTGGTGACATCCTTGCGTACCTGTTGGTCCAATTAAACAGTTAGGTGGCATAGTGCATCCTTGTGTTCCAGTTGGTCCAACAACAGTACAACCTAATGTTCCTGTTGGTCCAACACATTGAGGAGGCATTGTACACCCTTGTGTTCCAGTTGGTCCTAAGATAGGAGGCGTACATCCTTGTTGCGTTCCAGTTGGCCCAACAACAGTGCATCCTTGGTAACCAGTTGGTCCTACATTTTGAGCTTGCGCTCCAACGTGTGTAAGAAATAGTGTGGTAATTAAAGTCTGTGCTTGTGCACCACCTTGGTGACACCCTTGTGTTCCAGTTGACCCAACACACTGACCTGGTTGCGTACACCCTTGTGTACCTGTTGGTCCTATGATAGGAGGCGTACACCCTTGCTGCGTACCTGTTGGTCCTAATAAATGACATCCTTGCCATCCTGTAACACCAACATTTTGTGCTTGCCCTGTACCGTCACCACAAGTTAGGGTAACAGGAGGAATTCCACATCCTTGAAAAAATGTAAACATAATAGTTAAATTTAAAGGTTAATAATATGGTTTAAACTCTAAAGAGTTTTTATACTTAATATAAATTGTATGCCAGTTATTGTTTAATTTCCGCATTGACCACACCCACAAATAGGCGTTTTTACTCCATTTGGTTGTTGTGTAGCAGTGTTTCCTTGCACAGTATTGGCATATTGTTGATAGATGTCTCCTTGAAAAAATTGTGCTGCATCTTCCTGTGATTGTGCTGGTTTTCCTTGTAGGTATGTGGAAGCGTTTTTAACCCATATAATGGTTCCACCAATGGCACTATGCGTTTTGGTAATATTTACATCGTGAATGATGTCTTCATCTTTGATGACTACGGAAGTTTTTAATAAGGTGTCTAAATAGAATGTGATGTTATCATCATCTGGTCCTTCTGCAACAAAACCGTATATCATAATTACATCTTCTATTTTTTTACCATCAACGATTAAGCGCTTTGGAAGTTCATCCAATGCTAATTTTTTTGCCATGATTTTTTGTTTGAGTTACTGTTTATTCTAAGCCTTCAATAGCTTCCATTAATTTTTGTCCATTTGGAGTACCTAAACCAGTACATGGATTCCAGCCAGATGCTGCGAGGTATAGATTGTTGTTCCCTTCTATGATTTGATCAAATGCAGGCGAATCCATTAATTCATAAAGATGCTCAGTGATAAATCCTAGATTGTAGCCTAAGTTTTGATTGATACGTGCAATTAAAGCAGCCCAAAGTGGAGTTGCTAAACTTGTACCTCCAATTTTTACCCAATTTCCTTCAAAGAAAACGGCATATCCAGAAGCATCTGCAGCATTTGCTCCAACATCAGGAATTCCTTTTCCGCCAGCTCTTTGGTATGGTTCAAATTGAGGGTATTTTGTAATATAGTTTTGTATAGCTGTTTTTTGATATCTTGGTTCAGAAACACGTTGGCTAAATCCGCCACCGCTTCCTATTTGTGTTTGTGGAGTTGATTCATTCCAAACAGTTTCTGAAATGATTTCATCATTTGCAATATTTAATTTTGTTCCTCCACAACCTAATACGTGTTCAAAGTTTACGGGAACATTTACATTTGCAAATTTCAGTTTGTTTAATGCGCCATTGTCTCCAGAAGCTCCAATAACGGTGATTCCTTTTAAGGCAGCTTCTTTGAATACGTTATTTAATTCTGTAATTTCTTGTAGTGAATAGCCCAATTCTGATCCAGCCCAACTAATAGAAATTACAGATAATTTATTCTTCGTATCTGCCAATGCACTCTTCATTGCATTCAAAATAGAAGTTCCATAATAGATAACTAATTTTGCTTTTGGAGCTAAAACTCCAGCAACTTGAATATCTGCTGTTACTTCTACATTATCGTTTATTGGTGTTGTTGCAGGTTCTCCAACCACTTGAATCTTTGGAACTTTCATGTCGTATTGCGCAAAGAAAGTTTTCAAATCACTTTCTTCAAATTTCCCACCTAACTCTATGATTCCAATAGTTTGTTTTGCGCCATCTCCTTCAGGAAAGTTATATACTTCTGCAATTTCAAGGGCGCTATGTCCGTGCTTTGGTTCTTGAATTGGAATAGCAGTTCCTCTACCAACTCTTTTTTCTTGATTTGTTTTTACGAAACCAGTTTTTTTAGTAGGATCTACAATGTCTTCTGGGCTAGCAGTATCTCTGTTTTCTTGATCTTTCGAATCTAAATGAATGTCGCCTTGTGTGTTTAAGAATTTTAATGCTTCATGAAGAGAAGGATTTGTATTGTCTGAACCAATACCATTTTCTGATTTGACTTTGATTGTAATTTCGCGTGCTTTTTTATCATAAGTTACCTCCCAATTTTTAGATTTGGCATGTTCAATAATAGCATCTGCTTCATTTTTGCTTGGAGCAAATATTTTACCGTGTGAAGTGTTTGATAAATATTTGCGATCTCTAGGATGCTTTTTAATTGCATTGTCAATTATTCCTTGTTGTCGTTCAGTAACTTCGTTGATAGGAACGTATACTTTAATTTCTAATACATCTCCTTGCGAAGTGTTTTCTTGTGTGGCTTCCATAAAAAAATGATAAGGTTGGTTAGGATCTCAAAGTTCTGCATAAACCTTTTAGTATATCTACGTGTTTATACTTGGTTTTCAGATTGAGGGTTATCCCTTTTTAGTATGTAAAAAATACCTAAAGACACTTTTGTGTTGTTTTTTTAGTAGTGTTTTTGCTTGATAGTCAGCAATTTGTAAGGTAAGTTGTATGAGATTCATTTTTCTGATTACATTGTGTTTCAGTTTTAAAATCTGGTTGAAGTTTAAAAAACAGTTTTTATGGAAGCATGATATTTCAACCTGTGTTGAATAGCACAATTTTTAAATCAATCTATAAAAAAAAGCTCCAACATCTTTTTCATATAAAGACGAAGGAACTTTTCTGGTTCAAGAGAGTAAATAACAAATTAAATAACAATAATTATTTGTGTTTTATAGTATTTAAATAAGTAGAAGGATTAAAACCTGTATGTTTTTTAAACGTTTTTGAGAACGCTTCTGTACTTCTAAAACCTATCTTTTTTGCCAACGTTTTTATGGTATATTTTTTTAGTGAATCGTCAGTTTTTAATTCTTTCAATAGATATTGAATTCGTAAGTCGTTGATGTACGAACTAAAGTTTTTTTCATAATGAGTATTGATAATTTTAGATAAATACTTCGGATTTGTTTGAAGTTTTTTTGCTAATGAATGCAACGAAATAGGTTTTAAAAAACCTTGCTTGTTTTCAAAATTAGAAAGTTTGTCCATTACATTCAAAATAATATCCTGACTGATTTCAATGATGCTATTTTGGGATTCATTCTTTAATTTAAAAAGACTCCAAAAAAAGTTTTTTATATTTTTTGATAAGAGAGACATTTTAATGATACTTGAATTTTTTTATATTAAAATGGTCTCAAAACTGCTTTGGTAGAGCGGTAATGAGACCGGGTTTAAAAACATAGTGATTATGTACTTTGAATGCTTATTTATTGACTGAAAAGATATCTTTCAATTGTTTTACAACACCGCCGTTTCCAGCGACAGTAATCTCGCCGATTTTTTCCGCGATTTTTTCCACATATTCCATTTCTTTCAATTTGAAAAGCATTTCATTTTCTTCCATCAATTTTGCAGTGTTCAACAAACTTCTTGTAGAAGCAGTTTCTTCACGACGTGTAATGATGTTTGCCTGTGCTTTTTTCTGTGCGATTAATACCTGATTCATGATTTCTTTCATTTCTCCAGTTAAAATCACATCTCGAATTCCGCAGCTCAATACTTTAATTCCTAAAGCATCAACACTATCTTTGATGTTTTCAAATACAGCGTTGGCAATGTTTTCTTTTTGCTCTAACAGTTCATCCAACGTATAGTTTCCGATGAAAGCTCTCAACTTTAATTGCATGGCAATGTATAATTGCTTCTCAAAGTCTTTATTGTCTAAAACTGCTTTTTTTACATCGATAACTTTGTATTGTGTGTAAAAATTAATTCGAATCGCAGCTTTGTCTTTGGTTAACAATTCTTGACCAGAAATTTCTAATTGTAATTGGCGCATATCTATTTTTGAAATCTTGATATTTGTGGTATTTTGCCAGAAGCGATGCATTCCTGAATCTAAGATTTTTTCAAATTTGTCATCAATCAATAAAATTGCTTTTTCATACTCAAGAACTTCAAACTTTTTGATGTATGCTGATAATCTGTGGTTTCCCAACAAATTCACATCTTTGATTTCGGTAATTTCAACTTTGCTTAAGTCAATACGTGTATACGTTCGTTCTTTCAAACCTTTCCAATACAAGTGTTGTCCTACTTCTAAAACTGCTTTTATATTGCCTTTTTCAAATAGTAATACAAGTTCATTATCCTTTACATCAATTACATCTAACATGTTTGCCAATGTTTCATCTTGCAATAAAATTTCACTAGCAATTGGAGCCTGAAACTTATCGATAAGATTGTACACGGTTACATGTTGACTAAATCTTAGCCAATATGTTCCTGCGGTAATTACTTTTTGGTAGTTTCCGTTTTTGAAAACCAAACCTACATTTCCTACGTTAATTCGTGCTCGTTTCATGTCTCTATTATTTATAAATGCCACTAATTGGCGGTTATACAATTTTTAATTTTCACGTAGTGAGTAAAAACGATTCGCATCAATCATTTCTCTTTCACGGAAATATTAATGTTTACAGTAGTTTATTAGTTGTTTTTTTGAGAATGGAATCGCGCTAAGCAAATTACTTTTACAAGTATTTTTTTAGGTTGATTTGATTTTCAAGAAATGCTAATTTCTAGCTACAAACCTTCAATATGTCAAGGTGATGTTGAAACTGCTGTTCATTTCATTTGAAACTTCAGCAGATTGATACGTCATCGTTTTTGTCAATTTAAACAGCGTGACAGGCTGGCGATCTTTTTTAGAAGAGATCAAACTTCAGGCGGTTTCCCGCGGCTACATTAAAAGTGTAGTGCTCTACCACTGAGCTACAAAAGCCAAGGATTTGCATCCAAGCTATTGATCGGATTCGAACCGATGACATCCAACAACGTCGTTCTACCAGACTGAACTATCTCTTGCGAGAATGGGAATCGAACCCACGACCTACGTTTCCCTATGGAGGATTATTATTTGGCTAATAACCCAAAGCCTCCAAGTCGAGTTGAATATAAAAACGGCATACAATTTTTTGCACCATTTTATACAATCGTGCTATACAGAAACACGCAACAAGACTCGCTTGATATTTTTAATATTTTAAAGATCGTTTTTGATAAATTTCACAATACGTGTGATACTTATTATTTATTGACACTGCAAATATTCCTTGCTACTGCGCAATCATTTTGCGCAGTGATATTTTTTTAATGAAACTCAATTTTGAAAAGCTTGTGCTGAACTTGATTCAGTATCTGAGACGCACTCATAATTGTAAGTTGAATTAATTCCGTTGAAGAACGGAATCTCAGATTTAGTATGTTTTAAAATTTAGAAACAACAAGATTCTCACCTGCATCTTTGGAATAAAAATCCACTATTTTAAGATTTAAACTATGTCTCCTTTATTTTATTTATGAAGACTGCCCAAACACTTATTTTTGGGCAGTCACTTCTACATTACTTAAATAAAAGCACTTCTTTTACAACAGTAGCAGCTTCTCTGTTTAGTATTTTAGTCATCACTTTTTGATGTTGTTTCTCGGTATTTTTCCAAGCTGTTTCATAATCCATCACAAAATCTTCCAAAGCATCTTTGGCTAGCAATCCGATGGTTTTTCCAGTTTGTTTTGGTGAAAACTCACCAAGTTTACTTTGAACATTCATCAAGCGATTTTCATTCACATATCCTAAAAGTGTGTTCATGAGTTCTTTTTCAGTAGCTGAGAGAACTTCCGTAACACTTTGTTTTTGAACATCTTTTCTTTTGATATGTGATTTCTCAGACCATTTTTCGTTTTTATTTTTGAAAATAACACGTTGTCCATTTCCAAAACGGCTACTGACTAATGGTTTGATAACTGTTCCTTCGCAAACATTATCTTCAATGGTAGGAAGGTTTAACCATTCATGTACTTTTGATTCAAATGCATTTGGATATGCCATACATTCACTAAAAGTTCCTGCGAAAAGTGTTTTTGCGTAAAACAATCCTACCTTTTCAAAGTATGTATTTGCAATAGTTACATCAACATATTGTTTATGATTGATACAAATGTCAAATGCGTAAAAATCATTTTCAGGACTGTAAAAAACACCTTTTTGAATGCGTGTCATTTCTTTTGGTGTCTCCACATCAGGATGCGGATAACTTCCTCCGAAAAGCTCACCGTAAACAGTGATCATTTCTGTTTCGGGAAAATCAACCTTTACAAGCTTAAATAATTCCAAAACTGCTTTTTCGTATGTATTTACTACGTATTTGTAGTTGTTGAAATTTTCATCTTCTGATATTAAACTTGTACGTTTTGCAACTTTGATGGTATTTCCTTCTGTGATAAAAGAGAAGTTTGCTCCATGTACTTTTTCTTGTACCACAAAAACATCATTTCCGTAATCGTGAAGATATACTTGTTCTATTGCTTTTTCGCGGTATGTATTTTCGATACTATTATATTTTTTAAACATGATTTCTTTTTGTTTTTAATGAAACTCAATTTTGAGAAACCTTTTAAGGTGTAGTCAAAATAGTTAGTTGAATTAACTCCGTTGAAAAACGGAGTCTTTATTCAATAAAGAGTTTTTATAGTTTTACAATTTATTTTTATACAATCGATCTCTGCGATCAATTTCTCCTAAAGGACTTCCTTTGAATGTGGAAATATTTTGGAAACCATTAGCTTCGGTAATCAACGATTCTTTCGCTAAAACGGCGCCTCTTCTGACATTTCCATAATCTCCAGTCATTTTTTTTGTAACTGGATCTAAATCGCCCCATAAAATAGCAGGCTTTCCAGCATCAATTGGTTCCACAAAATAGGTGACTCCAGTTCTTTTTGAAGTCACGAGGAATCTTCCTGAATCTTCAGTTCTGTAAAAGAACTTCTGTAATACATCTTGTCTCATAACTTTTGTTTTTACTAATTATAGAATGGCAAGGGTTAAACTTGCATCTTTGAGATAATAACTCACTATTTTAAATTAAACTACATTCCTTTTGTGGAACAAACAGGATTCGAACCTGTATCTCTGGAGCTTCAATCCAGCGCATTGACCAACTTTGCTATTATTCCTTTTTGGGTGACTTCGGGGATCGAACCCTGTTCTTCTCATTCACAGTGAGGCGTTTTACCACATAAACTAAAGTCACCATTTTGTAGATCTGAGAGGAATCGAACCTCTACTTCGAGAATCAAAATCTCGTGTGCTAGCCGTTACACAACAGATCAATTTGTAAGTTTAATAGGATTCGAACCTATACTTTCAGCTTCGTAGGCTAAAGTGCTATCCATTACACCATAAACTTATTGCACTCCTTTCAAGATTGCATATTGTACAGGAAGAGAGATTCGAACTCTCAAAAAACTGCTTCTAAGACAGCCGCGTATACCGGTTCCGCCATTCCTGCATTTTTTAGTACCTGCGGTGGGATTAGTTCACCTCTATTTATCTGATAATTCGGAGTTCATGAATACTAAAGTATTTCGAACCCACATGTGCTTCGCACAACAGCGTTTAAGACTGTTTTGTATACCAGTTCCATCACACAGGTAAATTTGTACTCCGTAAGAGAATCGAACTCTTATTATCTGCTCGAAAGGCAGGTGTCCTAGCCGTTAGACGAACGGAGCATTTTGCAGTACCGACGGGATTCGAACCCGCAACTTCTCGAGAGACAGTCGAGCACTCTAGCCATTGAGTCACGATACTATTAGTATAGCTACTAAGATTCGAACTTAGACTAAGAGATTAGAAATCTCTAGTGCTATCCATTACACCATAGCTATATATTTTTTGCACGCCTGTAAGGATTTGAACCTCAACCGTACGTTTTGGAGACGTACATGCTACCGTTACACCACAAGCGTATTTTGTGGGAATTGTAGGATTCGAACCTACTCAGTTATTACACAACAGATTTACAGTCTGCTTCGGCTCTCCAACTCCGACGAATTCCCTAATTTTAAACCATAAAAAAAGCATCTCTTTTTTTGGGAGATGCTTTTATAAAGTTTATGTATAGTTACGATCAGCGTAACATATCTTTATAATACTCCCATTTTTTTAAATACATAAAATCCTCTGTCTGTTCTTGTAAAAACAGTCTGCAACTTTCCAGCGATCGGAGAATACTTGCTAAGGCGGATATGTGATGTATGTTAAATTTCATGATGTGTCTTTTTGTTTTTGACGTTGCAAATATGAAAACGTTTTTTTGATTACACAACTATTTTTTAATTTAATTTATTGATAATCAATTAGTTGTATTTAATTTTAGACATAAGAATCCCTGTCCGTTTTTTAACGGATACTGAACTTTTTAGCAACTGGCTGTCTCTCAATTGTTTTTCGTTTCAATCTTTTATTTTTCTATTTGGTTATGCTTTGATCATTTTTTAATTTTTTTTCATAAAAAAAGCGCCCAATTTCTTGGACGCTTGCTGTATTTATAGTTTTTGTGTTATTTCATATTAAATTTCACTCATAAAAATATACATAAGGCGTCCTGTTTCCCGAAAATGGTTCAACCATTTCGCGATTTTTGTCCTGACTTCTCAGACAAATAGAGGCTATATGTAAATAATTTTTCGTCATTAGTGTGGCAAATATGTAATTTTTATAGTGTTCCTTCCAAATTTGATGGGCTATTTATAATTAATCTAATGAAAGGTATTCTAATTAAATAAGCAACAGTAGGTGAGATTCGAACCCACGTCTTCCTGCGTGACAGGCAGGCACTCTTCCAGCTGAGCTACTACCGTTGCCGTTATTATACAAAGATTGAGCGAGATTCGAACTCGCGCCTCTAGATATGAGCCAAGTGTTCTTCCAATTAAACCATCAATCTTTGCTTAATTATATATTTGTATTACTTTAAAAGAGCAACAGACGGGGTTCGAACCCGCATCCTCTACCTTAGCAAGGTAGTGTTCTTCCGGTTTGTTGAATTACTGCTACATCTTTTATCTTTTTACCAATCTACAATACAGTAGTTTTTTAACAACTTTCCTGTAAATATAGTATTGTTTTTTTCATTTTCATAAATCGGATGTACGATTCTCGATGCACCATCAACTGGATCGAGTGGCGGAATGTATCCTTTTTCAAATTGTTTTTTGCGTAAGGTTTCGCGTGCGCCCGTGGAAACCCAACCAACATCAACCGCATTCATATAAATATGATCTTTTTCAAAAGTCATCGCAGACGTTCGCGTCATCATATTCAATGCTGCCTTAGTCATATTTGTATGTGGATGAAACATCGTTTTGTTGTTGTAACTGAATTGTCCTTCGGAAGAAGTCACGTTGATAATGTGTTTTTTCTGAAAGGTTGAATTTTTCAAAAGTGGTAACAATTCTTTAATCAGAAAATATGGAGAAATTTGATTGATCAAGTTTACCTCGATTAATTCATGCATCGAGATTTCTTCTAAAGTAGCATTCCAACTATTTTTAGATCTACTATCAATAGGTTGTCCAAAACGATTGAGTTCTAAATAGCTTTTTTCTACATGATTTTCCAATAATTTCACATTCGCCACTGGCGTTTCGTTTGCGATCAAGTTTTGTTGATCAGAAAAACCAAATGCTAATTCTTGTTCTTTTGCAATTAATGGCGTGTAATATTGATCTGTATATTTTATGGTTTGCGCTGCATTATTTATCAAAATATCGAGTGTTTCATGCTTGCTTTTATAATAAGTAATGAAGTTTTCAACTGCTTTTAGATTTCGTAAATCCAATCCGAAAAGTACTAAGTTGTCTTTCCAATTTTCATAATCTTTTTCTTGGCGAAACAAATCCAATGCACTTGCTGGAAAACGAGTTGTTACGGTTACATGTGCGTCTGAACGCAACATTTTGAGCGCAGTTGCATAGCCAATTTTTACGCGTCCACCAGTTAAAATTATGTTGCGATTTGTTAAGTTAATATCTTTGAATCGGTTTTCATAGTTGAGTTCGGCACATTTCGGACACAATCGATTGTAAAACGAATGCGCAAGCGAAAACGATTCATTACAGCAATAACAATTTTTAGGAACATTCAACTTTGTAAATGATTGCGGAGTTGCCGAATTATCTTGATAAACTGTTGTGTTTTCTAGTGCATTTTTAGAAATTTCACTGTTTAGAATGGTGTCTAAATCTTCTTGTTTTTTTGAAGAAAATGCATCTTTCCGATTTGCTTTTTTTGCCTTTTTAGAGATTTTCGTAATCAGCGTTCCAAACTGTTTGTTGTCTGGATTCTCAAACGGATTTTCCTTCAGCACATGCAAAACCTTCAAACAGGTTTCCCATTCTTCCTGCGAAAAATTATATGTCTGTTCATTTTCTGTCATAATCGTAATTTTCAAAAGGTTCTAAAAATCCAATGAGTTCCAAATTTTCTTTTTTCCAGCGAATTCCGTGACCGCTTGGAATTCGAATTTCGTATACCAAATCGTGTTTGTAATGTGTAAATACATTCCACCAGGTTTTATGTTTCAAAATATGTTTGATCAGTTTTTGGACCTTGATTTCTTTGTCTTCACTGTTTCCTTTTACGGCTCCCCAGAAACTTTCCGTAGAACGTTGCGCGTGTTTTTCCCAAGCGCGCACTGCTTTCGAAATTTGATCATTGTGCAGTTCAAAACTACGCTTTAATAATTCTTGTTGCAAAGGCGGAATTGCGCGTTCATCTTTTATACTTGCGGAGGTTAATCGTTGTCCGGAAAGGATCAAAATGTGCGCAAAAGATGTTTCTTTCAACGCAGTTGCAAAAGCTTTTCGCGTGAGATGATTCGCTTCAAAATGATACTTTTTTAGCATTCGAAATTGCGCTTTAAAGATTGTAAATGCTTCTTTAATATCAGGAATAATCTCTTCTTCAAAATTTGGTTTCCCGTGAAACTTCTCAACATCATTTTGATATAACGCAGATACATTTCGCGAAAGCAATACTAAATGTTCACGTTGCAAAAACGCGCCATATTGTGCTTTCCATTCGTCAGAAAGAAAGCTTTTGCATGAATATGATATGTCTAGTAATGTGTTCACGATTTTTGATTGTAAAATTCGGTTCTTACTTTAATTAATAGTTCGTTGATCAATTTTAAATTCGGTCTTTCTGGCAAGTTTGAATCCGCGTATAACGTTTCCAATTCGGTTTTCAGTTCCGTCGCCCAAGTAACCAATTCGTCATATTCATATTTACCATGTTTCACGTCTAGCAAAAATTCTCTATCTGAACGTTTTACATGAATCGTATTTTCTACAGCAATTTCTTTTGCCATGCGCAACAATCTAAATGTGTGCATCATGTTTTTGGAATCGTAATTTTTCCCGTGTGAAATGGTAGTTTTATAACGTTCATCATTTCGTTTTTCAACCCAATTCCAATATTCTTTATATTTTTTGCAATACGATGAATAGTTGTCTTTATTAAAAAATAAGAGTCCAATTGCTTTTTCCCCTTTCGGGATGGTACTCAGTGCCAATTCATTCGCGTTTTCACTTTTGATAATTCCTTTGTAGGGAATATTTTCGTTGTAATATAGATTGTGACAATCTTTTAAATGCGGAATATTTGTAATGCCACATTGTGCTTGCTTGATGTTTCTCTCAGCTAGAAACGTTTTCAACGGAATTGAAGTTCCTTCGTCATAGATAAAACAAAAATCCAACACAGATTTTCGTTCTTTTTCCATCGGATTCACAATCTTTTTTTCCAATCCGCGCGCTTTTTTGATTTGTGTAAACGCGTAGTTTGCAAATGATTTTTCGCATTGTTTTGATAGAAAAATTTCTAACTTAATTTGATCAAATAGCGGATCTTTTTGTAGCACACAATCATCAGAAACATTCAGTAATTCTAAGATGTTCGGATTGTTTTTTGCGCATAACGAAATGAATTTTTGCAATTCATAATATACAACGTCATTCGTTTCATCATTAATCTGATCAATATAATCCAACGAATAATACATTGATTTTGGCAATACAAAAACACCGCGAATGTCTGTGTCCGAAGTTGGTGTGTCCAATCCGTACGCGCGACTTCCGCTAATACATTCAAAGATTATATGTCCCGATTTTTTAAGTGCTGAGAGTGTCATGAGATTGTTTTTAAAAACAATGTATTAAAATCATCAGGATTAGATGTTCTATGTGCAATTTCTTTTCGAACTTCATTATTTTCCGCAACTATTTTCTTTGCCAAATTAATTAAATGTTCGTTTACAGGTTCGTCACTTTTTTCGATGTGTTTGCTTTTAAGCAGAATTAATTCATCTAGCAAAAGACAAGAATCTTCATCAAGTAATGAATATAGTTCTCGAAATTCTACGGGCGGAATGCTTTCATTTTTGTAAATCCAATTGGCACATAAAGCCGTTCTGATCGCGTAGAAATAACTTTTAAGCGTCATTTCTTCAGAACCCAACGTTTCTTCAAAACCTTTGCTCATGCTATGGTAATGAAAAAATCCAGATACAGGATTGAAATTGTCAGTTGCAACCGCTTTCACTTCTTCCAAAAACGTTCCAGAACTTCGATACACAATAGGCGAGAAGAGCCACCCAAGTAATGAAGCATTCGATTTTGAAAGCAATTTGAGTGCTTTTCGAATATCCCAACCTGAACCGTCTAATTCGTCTTCCGTCATGAATTGAACCGTATCTTTTTGTTCCCAAAGATTCAAGTACCACTCGGTTTTGTGTTTGTACACAAAGCGAATGTCGTAATCAGAATCAGGCGAAGCAAAGCCCCAAGCTCTGCTTCCTGATTCGACAGCGAATAAGATTTCGATATTTTTATCGCGTTCTATTTCGTTGAGTTTTTCTAGTATTCGTGTTTTCATTTTGAATGCTTTTAGTATTCCCACCAAAGTGTATTTCTGAATCGTGGAAATTCTATTTCTTGCCCGTTTACTTGTTTTCTGAGAATTACTTTACATTTTGCGCGATACTGTTGACGTAAGTATCTGCGATATTCCCAAGTGTTGCTTTTCCAGTAAATTTTGGAAGCGCGTGTTCTTTTTTTGCGTTTGTGAACTTCTTTGAAATTATAAAATTTCTTGTTCTTGAACGTTTTCATTTTGTTTTAAGTTATTTGTTAAATACTTAAAACAGTGAGCCTTTTCTAATTTGCATGATTGTTAATTTTATATCGTTTTTTATATCTGTGACAAAGATGAAATACTACTGCGCAATTTTTTTACGTAGTTGTATTTTGATTGTTTTTCACACACCAATGTAATATTTTGGCAATGTTTTTTGCATCATCAACACCGCGATGATGTGTTCCTTCTAATGGAATATTCAATATTTGAAGCGCACCATTCATGCCTACTTTTTTCTTCAGTCCTTTTACTGCTGAAAAGGTAGTTTTTACATTAATGTGATTTGGTCCCATAGGATATTCTACATTTCTGAGACTGCATTGACGCTTCATCATATTGAGATCGTATTGTCCGTAACTCGCCCATGTATATTGTTTTGGGTCGAATTCCTTGCGAAGTTTTGTACACGCTTCGTCAAATGAAATTCCTTCCGAATCTAGTAATTCTTGCGTAATTGTTGTTAATTCTGTGCAAAATTCACTCACTTGTGAACGTGTAGGTTTTATTAAAATTCCTTCATTCTGCGTGATGTTTCCAGTTTCTGTGTCTAAAACGCAAATTCCGATTTCTATGATTTCATTGACTTGTTCGTCGGGAATTTTTCCATTCCAACAAGTTGCTTCTAAGTCAATGATGATTATGTTTTTTGTATGATTCATTTTTTTTATTTATTTAATTGTTCGTTTTAGTTCGTAAGTTCTCTATTTTCTTAAATAGGAACTCATGAATCTTCGATGTCTTTGTTTGCCAAACATCTCGACTGCGCTCGATGTGACATGATTAGTTAAAGAAAAGATACATTAGTTGTTGAAGTCGTCGCTTTCAACTACATTTTTTTGCAAAATATTCTCATCCACAATATGTCTTACCATATTACACCAAGTTGTTGCATTGTCTAAAATCCAGGCATCTGAACTGATGGCGATGTTTCCGCTTTCCGCGATTAATTTATCGGGATTATTATCTAAAATAATTTTCCACTTATAGTTATTTGCTTCCGCAATTTCGCGTAACATCGTTTTTAAGCGTCCGCTATTGGAAATGGGTTTGTCAAAAATCCACGTTGCTTTTTTTACTTTATTTTTTTGCAAAAAATCAGCAATCAAATTAATTGCTTCTTGTGTTTGTTGTACTTTTTTATACGTTCCATGTACGCTTGACACATCGCGATAGCAACCATCTAAACCTTTGAAAAGATACGCTTTTGACAATGCACTTTCGAGCAGAATTAATACGTTAAAACCATCTAACATGACTTCTCTGTTTGCTAACTGTTCGGGTTTTAAACAGTTTTCTTCACGCTTGATCAACTTTTCAGAAGCTTCACTCATTCCTTGTACAGCTTGTTGTTGTCGCGTATTGAGTTTGTAACGATTTCCGACTAATTGCAATGATGATTTTTCCGAAAATCCTCTACTTAACAAATACGAAACGTCTTTAATGGCTTCTCGCATTTTCTTCTGCATTTTTTTGTTACCAAACAAACGATCGTCACTTCCTTCTTTTCCTCTGTTTTTGGTTGCCATTACTTTAGTTTTTTACAGCTCTTCATTTTTTTGTATTCATAATTTAATGTATTGTTTTGCCATCATGACAAATAGTTTCAGATGCTTTTCAAGTGCTTCCGAATTTTGTTTTTAAAAATTTCCGTAGAAAACTTGCAAACAAGGTAGTTGTAGTTTTTGTCGCCATAAATCAACTACCTGATTACGATCGTCCAGTACAAATTCTACGAAATACTTATTTTCTATGTTTTGTGTAAATAATTCTTCTTTAATAATAGAATCTTTTCGATTGTCCTTTTCTGCTCGCATCCACAAAGCGTCATATTCTACTTCATATTTTTGCAACCAACGTTCTGTTTCTGGTTGAAATTTTCCACTTCTTCCTGATAGTAATAAAATTTTAAAACCTAGTTTTTGATAATTCTTAACTAAGTTAATAACAGGAACATTCGGCAAATCTCGTTCGCATTTGCTTCCGTCAAAAGGACTTCTGTTATTGATCAGCGATAAAGTTCCGTCCAAATCACAAATAATTGCTTTTGGCAACGTTTCATCTTGTGTTCGGTATTCGTTCTTCAATTTTTCCTTGGTGTGTAATTGTTTGTGCATTTTTAAGATGACTTCTCTACCCACAGGTTTTTCTCTTTTTGAATCACGAAGAATGGCTTCTTCCACATCAATTTCCATGGTTTTTAATTCCACTTTTACAATATGTCCAGTTTCTTCTCGGTATGCTTTTGCAATTTCATTGATGTGTTCCAAATTGGAAGGATCAATATTTGTATCATCTACAATGATATGTTTTCCAGCGATTAACGATTCTTTGATGAGAAAATCGCGTGTTTTTTTGATAAATTTTTCATTTCCTTTTGAAAAACGACCGCAGTCTAACATTTCGCGTAAGCTATCACGATTGATTCTTTTGTACATACCAGGATTTTCGCTGACTAATTTCTTAGCGTACGTTGATTTTCCCGAAGCAGGAATTCCTTGTAATATGATTATTTTCTTCATAATATTTTCCCGAGAAAGCGGGAATCTTAAATTTTAATTAAACTCGTTTGAGTATGCTTTTTCAAATACAGGACGAATTCTTTTCCAGATAATTGGCGCATAGTTTTTGTTATTCTTCATTGCAAATAATACCCCTGAATATTTACAGGTTTTAAAATATGCTGCGGTTTCTCTATCGGTTCCTAATTCTTTGTATTCTGCTTTTGCGATGGTTTCTATTGCCTCAAATTTTGATACTAATTCTGCTTCAACTTTTTGGATCCAACTGAAAAATTCATCAGGAACATTTTCAATCCATTGCGTTAAACTTCCATCTGTTTTTAACGCTTCCCAAATAGTCAACGATGAAATTTGCGTTACAATTTTATGTAAATCAATATACGCTTCAAATTTAATTTTTACTCTAAAACCATTTTCATATTGAATGACAAAACCTTCTTTGTTTTTCCAGTTGAGCATTTTTAATTCGCTTAATGAGCTAAATGCATACATTGTTGGCAATGGAAAACCAATCTCTTTTAGTGTTTCGTTGCTGCCAGTTTTTGTATCTACAATTGCTAATAAAACTAATGTTTCGTCCAAACCGTAATCTACAATAATTCTGTTTTCTGGATAGATAATTTCAAAAATATACGTTTTGCTTTTATCTAAATGTGCTATCGCGGAAACATATTTTGAATGTAATAATTCTGTTGCTTTTACTGCTTGTTTGCTTGCAAATGAACCTCTCGTTGCAATATATGGTGTGTTTTTTAACCAATATAAAATCCCGAATGAACCATCTAGTTTGTCATAAATTTTGAATGGAAGGTTTGGCAATGCGTTATATCCAATTTCTTCAATATTGAAAAATTTCGGAATCGAATGTGCAACAATCGCATAGTTTTCATCTAAAATTAAACCTCTACACGCTAACGTTTCGTCTGTCCAATAATTATGGTATTGCGCGGATTGCGTATAGTTGTAAATCCAAAGATTTGCTGTTGGATGTTTACAGGAATGGATATAGCCGTCAGCAATTGCTTGTTTTAGTTTTTCGATATGGAATACACTTGTTGTCATTGTGTTTTTTTATTACAGAGCAAATATTAAATTTAACTGCGCAATCATTTTGCGTACTATTTTTTATCCATAAGTTGGTGTATTTTTTATAAAGTGAAGAATGTCTATGACATTGGTAATATCGCTATTACTTTTCCATATACATTTTTTGTCCATCCGTTAATTCTCCCACGATTATTTCCAATCTGTAAACCACGTTTTTCGTTTTTTCCTTTGACTAAATGTGTAAACACATTGCCGCGAACTTTACAAAAAACGATATCGCCAACTTCGCAATCTTCCCAAGAAATTGGTTGCAACTTTACAGGCTGCTTCGATTTTAAAAGTGGTAACATAGAATTACCAGGTTCTTTTGAAATGATGGTTTCTCCATCAAGTAGTTTTTGAATTTTCCAATTCATATTTTAGTTTATAAAAATTATATGCATCAGTATTGATACACATATTTTTTTAAAATCTTTTCAAAAGAGTTTCAATGAACTGAGGCGAATAAAGAAAACAAGTACGCAATGTTTTTACGCACTTCATAATTTTTTATATTTTCACACGAAATAAAAGAAGCATGGCAATTAATAAAAACGCATTGATTCGTTATAAAACCATTGATAAATGTTTGCAGAATAAGTATCGACAATGGACTTTAAACGATTTGATTGAAGCGTGTTCGGACGTGTTGCACGAATATGAAGGTCGCGAAGTAAGTGTAAGCCGCAGAACGATTCAATTGGACATTCAAATGATGCGAAGTGATAAATTGGGTTATAATGCGCCAATTGTTGTTTACGACCGTAAGTTTTATAGATATGAAGATGAAGAGTATTCCATCACGGATATTCCGCTGACGGAAAACGATATGAATGTGTTGTCGGAAACGGTTGAAATGTTGAAACAGTTCAAGGATTTCTCACTGTTTTCTGAATTGGGCGGCATCATTCAACGATTGGAAGATAAAGTGTATAGTGAAAAAACGCATCAAGCTTCTATTATTCATTTAGACAAAAATGAAAATTTAAAAGGATTGCAACATTTAGATTTGTTGTATCAAGCTATTTTGAAGAAAATCGTATTACGACTTACGTATCAATCGTTTAAAGCGCGAACTGCTTCTGAAATTATTTTTCATCCGTTTATTTTAAAAGAATATAACAATCGCTGGTTTTTGGTGGGTGTCACTGGAAATAAACGACAGATTATGACTTTTGCTTTGGACAGAATTGTTGAAGTAGATTACGATTTGGATATTCCGTATCGAAATGAACATTTTAACGGTGATGAGTATTATAAAAACACAATTGGTGTGACCGTTTTGGATGTAAAACACATTCAGGGAATTATCTTAAAAATCGATAAAAGCAACGCGCCGTATGTGGTGACAAAACCTTTTCACAGTACACAAGAAATTTTAGAAACACATGAAGACGAAAGCGTAACAATAAAATTAATGGTACATATTAACTTTGAATTGGAACGTTTGATTCTCGGTTTTGGCGATACTATTGAAGTAATTGCTCCTAAAGTATTACGCAAACGTATTCAGCGAAAATTGGAAGATGCTGTAAAGAAGTATGATGCAACTTAAATATCAAGAGAACACTCTTTTGGATCTAATGTAATAGGTTTTGGACAATCAGTCTCGTATGTACATCGAATTTGTATGGATATGCATGGTCCACCAACAGAACCAGGACACGGACCACCAACCAATGTTCCAGCCCTACCGCCTTTTTGTGTTGAAGTATCAAAATGAGACACTATTTTTTTGTTTAAGGATAATGTAATGGCTTTCTTTTTCATGATTAAAGAATTGTGTTTAGAAGATTAAGTTACTAAAAATTAATAAATTACGATTGTGGTAATGCCATAAATTGTGATGTGAAGTATTAAAAGAATTTGTAGTGAATTAATAGATAATTCTTCGATGAGATGTTTTTTCGGCACATGGAGAATGTTGGGTAAAAACAAAAAACCCTTGATAAACATTGTCTATCAAGGGTTAACATTTCTAGTGGTGCCTCCAGGAATCGAACCAGGGACACAAGGATTTTCAGTCCTTTGCTCTACCAACTGAGCTAAGGCACCAGTGCCAAATGCGGATGCAAATATAAGCGTTTTTTAAAACTCACAAAACTATTTTGCAAAAAAAACGTTTCTTACTTTAGCAATGTTTAAAATGTATTATGAATTTAATAGTAGATGCTGGAAATACGTATGTAAAAGTTGCTGTCTTTCAGGGAGATAAAATGTTGTCTCACGAAAGTTTTGAAAAAAAATTATTTCAAAAAAAAATTGAAAAACTTTTAAAAACGCATGCCGAGATTGATCAAATGATTACTTCTTCGGTAACAACGTTTAGTGACGACACAAAACAATTTATAGCAAATCTTGATCTAAAAGTGCACAAACTAACGCATAAAACGAAGGTTCCTTTTCAAAATAACTATGCCACGCCTGAAACATTAGGTGTAGACAGAATTGCATTGGTTGTAGCTGCCGTTGCACAATATCCAAAAACAAACGTGCTTGTGATTGATGCCGGAACTTGTATTACGTATGATTTTAAAACCAGCGACGAAATATATTTAGGTGGAGGAATTTCGCCCGGAATACAACTTCGATACAAAACATTAAACCTATTAACAGCAAATCTTCCGTTATTAGAACCTAAAGTGCCTGAAAATTATATTGGTAACACTACCGAAAGTGCAATTCATTCAGGTGTAACTATTGGCGTAATTACTGAAATTGATGGGATAATTGAACGTTACAAAGGACAATTTGAACATTTAACAGTTATTTTAACAGGTGGTGATACTAATTTCTTGGCTAAAAGGTTAAAAAATACCATATTTGCGAATTCAAAATTCTTGTTACAAGGATTGAACACTATTTTAGAATATAATAGATATAATGATTAGAAAGTTTTTAGGATTATCAATTTTGTTGTTTATCTGCCAAATAAGTATGGCACAGCAAGGAACTGCTTCACCGTATTCGTTCTTAGGAATAGGAGACTTGAAGTTTAAAGGTACAACAGAAAACAGAAGTATGGGAGGAATGAGTGTCTATTCAGATAGTATTCATTTAAATCTACAAAATCCAGCAGCGTTTGGAAATTTGAAATTCACAACATATACACTTGGAGCAAGTTACAGTCAATTGCGATTAGAAAGTTCATCTGTTGAAGACAAAGGTTCATCAACTGCTTTAGAATATTTAGCAGTAGCTTTTCCAATTGGAAAGAAAGTGGGCGTTGGTTTTGGAATTTTACCATTTAGCTCCGTTGGATATAATTTTGAGGGTATTGGAGAAACAGGAATTGCCTCTGCACCAAATAAATTTGCACAATATGAAGGAGAAGGCGGATTGAATTCGGTATTCTTATCATTAGGATATAAAATTTCCAAAGGATTCTCAGTAGGAGGAACCGTCAACTATAACTTTGGAAACATAAAAAACCAAAACACAGAATTTTTAGGAGAGTTAAATGATGAAGGACAATTTGTAAGAACCCTAAATTATGGAACACGTTCTAAAGATGAATCAAAACTTAGTGGATTAAGCTACAACTTAGGTGCTTACTACCAAACTGAGTTCAACGATAAGTTATCGTTAACAACATCACTTACATTCTCACCGCAATCAGATATCAATTCAGAAAATACACGTCAACTATCTGCGTTGAATATTTCTGCAAATGGTGGCGAAATCATCAGTTCAGGTCAAATAGATCAAGTTGATTTAGGAGATAGAAGAAAAACAGAATTAACATTGCCTTCAAAAATAGCGTTTGGAGCTGGTTTGGGACACAAAAATAAATGGTTTGCAGGAGCAGAATACACAATTTTAAATAGTAGTGATTTTGGAAATGGTCTTACGACTATTGAAAATGTAAATTATGAAAATGGATCAAAAATATCTGTTGGAGGATTTTATATTCCAAAATATAATTCTTTTACAAGTTATTGGGAAAGAGTTACATATAGGGCTGGAGTTCGTTATGAAGACTCAGGAATTATGGTGCGAAATGAAAGTATAAACGACTTTGGCATATCTTTTGGACTAGGGTTACCTGTGGGACGATCATTATCAAATGTAAACCTTGGTTTTGAGTTCGGAAAAAGAGGAACTACAAACTCAGGATTGATCAAAGAAAATTATGTAAATTTCCACCTAAGTTTATCATTAAATGATAAATGGTTTATAAAAAGAAAGTATAATTAATCGATAAAATTAAAGAAATGAAGAAGATTATTACATTATTAGTTGCAGGGTTGTTTGCGATAACTAGCTTCACAACTTTAAATGCACAAGATTGCAAAGCCAAGTTGTCTATTTTCGCGGAAAACGTGAAAGCAAAAAACTATTCAGAAGCAGAGACTCAACTTGCTGAATTAAGAAAAGATTGCCCAACAATCAATTCAGCTATCTATGCGTATGGAGAAAGAATCTATAAAGCTAAGCTTAAAGAGGCTACTGATAAAAAAGCAGTTGTACAAGAGATGATACAATTGTATAAAGATAGATTGGCAAATGTTCCTGCTAAAACTAAAAAAGGAGATGTTTTAGGAGATATTGGAACGTTAATGGTCGATTATAAAATAGGAACACCAAAAGAGCAGTATGATATATTTGATGAAGCATTCAAAACTGACTTGGTAAATTTCAAAAACCCAAAATCATTATACTTGTATTTTGAATTGTACTATAACATGTACAAATCAGGAAATCAAGGTATAGAATTGGAAAACTTAATTGAGAAGTTTGAAGAATTAAACGAAAAGTTTGAATCTGAAAGCGAAAGATTAGCAATCACGAAAAACGAAATCATCAAGAAAAAAGATGCTGGTCAAGAATTGACTTCCAAGGAAAAGAGAACTGAAAGAATTGCAGATACAAACGTAAAAGCAATCGCAATTTTCTCAGGAAATATGGAGTCTTTAATTGAAAAAGTATCTACTTGTGAAACATTAATTCCATTATTCAGAAAGAATTTTGATTCAAACAGAAGCAATGTACTTTGGTTAAAAAGAGCTGCTGGAAGATTAGATGCTAAAGGATGTGATGAAGATCCATTATTTGTAGAATTGGTAGAAGCAGTTGATGCTTTAGAGCCATCTGCAAACTCTAAAAGATACTTATCTGGAATCTATCAAAGAAAGGGAGACTCAAGGAAAGCTGAAGATTACCTAAAGCAGTCATTAAGTATGGAAACAGATCCTATTAGAAAAGGAAAGTTGTTATACAAAATTGCTGACAAAGCTAAGAAAAGCGGTCAAAAATCTAAAGCAAGACAATATTACCTAGAAGCGGTACAAAACAATCCATCATTAGGAAGTGCATACTTAAAAATTGCACAACTATACGCTTCAAGTGTAAATCAGTGTGGAAACGATGAGTTTACAAAAAGAGCTGGATATTGGAAAGCTGCTGAAATGGCAAGAAAAGCTGGGCAAGTTGATCCATCATTAAAAAGTATTGCAAACAGAACGGTAAGTTCATACATGCAATCAGCGCCAAGCAAGTCTCAAATCTTTAGTAAAGGATACAAAGGAGGAGAAAAAATCTCACTAAACTGTTGGATTGGTGGAAGCGTTCGAGTTCCAAGTTTATAAAATGAAACAACATACAAAACATATTTTACAATTCATTGTCACAGCATTTGCTGTGACACTGTTTTTTTCATGTCAGGACAACTATAGCGAAATCCAAAAACTTTCCTATTCTAAACGTTTTCCTGTTGGTGAAGCTGAAAATATGTTTTTAGTCTATACCGATTCAGGAAAAGTAAAATCGACTCTTAGAAGTCCTTACAACAAAGATTTTTCCAATCAACAATTTCCATTCATGGAATTTCCTAATGGAATTATTTTAGAATTTTTTGACGAGCAAAACAACAAAAGTGTCGTAACTTCAGACTATGCTATTTTGTATAGTGACACAAGATTAGTAGATTTACAAGGAAATGTTGTATTAACCACACATGATGGAAACGTCCTAGAAGCACCACAATTGTATTGGGATCAAGACAAAGAATGGATCTTTACAGAAGGAAAATTCAAATGGAGCAACGAATATGGCGTGTTATTACAAGGAACCAATGGAATCGATTTCAATAGGGATTTAACCATTATAGATGCGCATGAAATCTATGATAGTACCATTCCAATTGACGAAAAAGACAAATAAAAGTACACCAAACTAACAAAATCAAGCGACCGTGAAAGTTTTAAGCTATACCAAATATTTATATCTTCTTGTAGCGATACTATCTATCTATAAAATAATAGAAACATGGAGTAGTGTAAAGAAAATTGATTACATGTTTGTTGCATTTGCCGTAGTTTCATTATTTATGTTTTTCTTTAGAAGACATTATGAAAAGAAATTTGAAGACCGCAAAAAAGGAAAAGACAAGTAAATGGAAGTACAGTTGCTCATTATCGTAACGGCATTACTGTTCTCAGCGTTCTTTTCGGGTATGGAAATCGCGTACGTTTCCGCGAACAAAATTCATATTGAATTAGAAAAAAAACAAGACGGGATTTTAGCTAAAATCTTGAAACGACTTACCTTAAAACCTTCTAAATTTATAGCAACAATGCTCGTTGGAAACAATATAGCATTAGTAATCTATGGGTTTTGTATGGGCGAATTGTTGGTAGATTGGATTCATGAAACTCCTTGGCTCAATCAATACATTACGTCCGAATATGAGCTGCTTTTTCAAACCATCATTTCTACAATGGTGATTTTGGTAACTGCAGAATTCTTGCCAAAAGTATTCTTTCAAGTATATGCAAACAAGTTGCTTAAATTTTTAGCGCTTCCTGCGTATATATTCTATCAATTATTCTGGTTGATTTCTGAATTTGTCATGTGGATTTCAAATGTTATCCTAAAAAAATTCTTCAAAACAGAAGGCGATGAAGTACAACTAGAATTTAGTAAAATAGAACTAGGCGATTACATTACGGAGCAAATGGAAGCCGGACATCAAGATGAAGACATAGATTCGGAAATTCAAATATTTCAAAATGCACTCGAATTTTCAGCGGTAAAAACACGCGAAGTAATGATTCCAAGAACGGAAATTGTTGCCATAGAACTTCGTGAAACTACAAATAGTTTAGCCAAACTCTTTTCGGAAACTGGCTACTCTAAAGTACTAGTTTACAAAACCACTATTGACGATATAATCGGATATGTGCATTCATTTGAACTCTTTAAAAAGCCAAAAACAATTCGCAGTATCGTATTGCCAGTTGTATTTGTACCTGAAGCAATGTTGGCAAATGATGTACTAAACGTGCTCATGAAAAAACGCAAAAGTATTGCAGTCGTATTAGATGAATACGGCGGAACTTCAGGAATTGTCACTGTGGAAGATATTGTAGAAGAATTATTTGGAGAAATTGAAGATGAACACGATGTTACAGAATTACTCGAAAAGCGCATCAGCAAAAACGAATACATGTTTTCTGCCCGATTAGAAGTAGATTACATTAATGAAACCTACAAACTAAATCTTCCCGAAAGTGAAAACTATGAAACTTTAGGTGGCTTAATCGTAAGCGAAACAGAAGAAATTCCAGAGCAAAATCAGGTAATCATTATCAATAATTTGAAGTTCACAATCGTGGAAGTTTCTAACACAAAAATAGATACGATTCAATTGCAAATTCTTTCAGAAGATTAAAATACCTAAAATAAACGAATTAATACGAAGTTCTTCTTTCATTATTTAACAGGAAATTGTATTTTCGCCCACTGAATTTCATAAAATTAGAAGATAAATGGCAATTCTTGCAAAAATTAGACAACGTACATTAGTCCTAATCCTAATCATTGGATTGGCACTATTTGCTTTCGTAATTTCCGACGTATTCAACAACAATGATACTGGAGAAAAATTACCAAACGAAATAGGAACCGTAAATGGAGAAAATATTCCTTTAAGGAAATTTCAAAACCAAGTAGAATATGGGATGAATATCTCTAGAGGTAGTCAATCTACGATGCAAGTCGTAAACGCTATTTGGGATGAAGAAGTGAGAAACACGCTAATTACACAACAATTAGACGAGTTAGGCATCACAATTGAAAAAGACGAAATCTGGAACCTTCTAATCACAAGTCCAAACATTACAAACAATCCATTATTCAAGGATGAAGCTGGTGTTTTTGTAGAAGGAAGACTAAGAGAGTATGTAAACAACCTTGAAGCAAATCAAGATCTTACTCCACAAAACAAAGCTGATTACCAAAATTGGCTTTCTACTGAGCAGTACACAGAAAGAGAAGCTAAAAAAGCTTTATACTACAACTTAGTAAAAGCAGGTTCTATTGCAACAGTAAAAGAAGGAGAATTGGCATACCGTATGGAAAATGACAAAGTAACCTTCAAATATGTTCAAATTCCTTACACATCTATTGTTGATTCACTAGTTGAAATCAGAAAAAGTGATGTTCAAAAATACATTGACAATCACAAGTCAGCATTTGAAGTAAAAGAATCAAGAGACATTCAATATGTATACTTTCCAGAAGTTCCTTCAAAATCTGATGAAGATGGAACAGAAAAATATGTAGAAGATCTTAAAGCAGGATTCGCAGCTGCAGAAGATGCCAATGCGTATGCTACTGAATATACAGAAACGAACGAAGCGCCTAGCTTTACTTACAAAACGCAATTACCAGGTGTAACAGCAGATGGTATCATGGCAATGGAAGTAGGAGATGTATACGGACCTTATAAAGTAGGGAATCAATACAAAATCGTTAGATTGCTAGAAACAAAACAACTTCCTGATTCTGTAAGAAGCAGACATATCTTAATTCGTTTTACAGGCGCACAAGGAGCTGAGCCAGGTTTAACAAAAACAAAAGAGGAAGCAAAAAAACAAGCAGACAGTATCTTAGCTGTAGTAAAAAGAAGTAAATCTAAGTTTGCTGATATCGCAACAAAAATGTCTGATGATACTTCTAAAGATAAAGGTGGAGATTTAGGTTGGTTTAGCGTTGGTACTAGAGCTAACTTAACACCAACATTCAGAGAATTCGTATTCGAAGAAGCAGTTGGAGCAATGGACGTTGTAGAATCTCCTTTTGGATACCACATTATTGAAATTCAAGAACAAAAAAATACGCAAAAAACTGTTAAGCTGGCAACGATTAACAAGCAAGTAGAAGTTACTGAAAAAACATTAGCTGACTTATTTACAATTTCTTCAAAATTTGAATCTGAAGCAGGAAAATCTGAAGATGCATTCCTAGAAGTTGCAAAAGCAAGTAGCTACGAAGTGAAGCCAGTAAATAAAATCAAAGAATTAGACGCAAGAATTTCTGGATTACCAGAACAACGTCAAATAGTACGTTGGTCATTTGATGAAGAAACTGAAATTGGTGATATCAGACGTTTCTCTGTAGGAAGTGGATTTATCGTAGTACAATTAACTGCAAAACAACCAGCAGGATTGTCTTCAGTAGAAGAAGCATCTGCAAGAGTAGTTTCAATATTAAGAAACGAAAAGAAAGCTGAAACGATTAAGACTAACAATGCTAGTTTTAAAACATTAACGGAGCTTGCATCTGCAAATGGAACTACGGTACAACAAGCTACTTCATTATCTATGGTAGCACCATCAATTCCTGGCGTAGTTGGAGAAGAGCAAAAAGTAGTAGGAGCTGCATTTGCATTAGACAAAGGCGCAACATCTGGTTTAATTGCTGGAAAAAGTGGTGTATTTATGATTGAAATCGTAGAGAAAACACCAGCAGCACCAAAAGATACGTACTTAACTGAAATGAATACGTTGAAAAATCAAAGAGCTGCAAATGCAACAAACTCTGTGTTTGAAGCATTAAAGAGTGCGGCTGAAATTGAAGACAACAGAGGCATATTTTACTAAACCTCAAAATAACATAGCATTCTAACTTTAGAATGATCAAAAAAAACCTGTGAAATCAACTTCACAGGTTTTTTTATGTTTTAATAATTTTTACTATCTAAAAGAAACTAAGTGTAATAAAATGAACATCTTGTCACTTCGAGCGCAGTCGAGAAGCTAAATAATAAAAAGAACTTACATCGAACTCACGTTAATTTGACAATATCATATCACTAAAAGGAATCACCGTTTCATATCCTTTTTTCTCAAAATATGCAGGTGTTTCCTCATTTCCAGTTGCCAATACAAAATCGCCGCCCCAAGCACCCAAACTCTTTATTTGTCCAAAATAATCGGCAAACAAACGTTCTTGCACAGGTATTTCCTGAATAATATCGGCAATAATTTGTTCGTGTTCTTTCAATAACAATTCAAAATCTAGCAGCGACTTACTCGCAATCATTTCGGTAGTAATGGCGTTAATGACTTTTATTTCGTTGGCAATCGTTCCTTTTCGTTCGTTATAACGAATAATTGCATCGCGACTATTTTCTTTTTTGTTTAAATGTACAAAGTACAATTGATCGCTAAAAGATGGCGAAAAAGATACTTCTGTAACTTTCGGTTGTTGGTCGTTTATCTCGTATATAATTGGCGTATGGTGTTTCGCGCAAGCAATATCATAGCCGCTTCCTTTAAAAGCGTTCCAGAGTAATGTATACGGATTTACGTTTGCCCAAAGCGCTATATTATGAATCAAGGTAGAAGAAGAGCCCAATCCCCAATTTCTAGGAAATGTCAAGGTAGTTTTCACGTGAAAACCAGTTGTATTATTTAAAAACTCAGGATTTAGTCGTTTAGCTTCTGCTAACAACTTATTTAATGTTTGAGAAACTTCATCAGTATGCGTAGTTTCTGAAGTAATGCTATCTAAATTGAATTCGTGTTGAAACCAGACGTTTCCTATTGAATCTAAACTTTCCCAAATCAATTTTGGTTCATTAATCGGAGTTGCAACTAACGATTGTCCATACTTCGTCGGAATGGCGAATGCTTTTGCACCATCTAACACGACATATTCGCCTGTTAACAATAACTTTCCGTTGCTATAAAAATTCATTAGGCATGTTGCGATTTATACGCTGTAAATGCATTTACAACGGCACTATGTGTAACAGTTTTATCTTTAAAAAAGGCAATAAAATGTTTCTTCTCAGCGTCTGTAGCTTCTAATTGATTTAAAATATTCACCAAATGCATTTTCATGTGTCCTTTTTGTATTCCTGTGGTGGTTAAGGAACGAACTGCGGCAAAATTTTGCGCCAATCCCGCAACAGCGACCAATTGCATCAACTCTTTTGCGTTTGGTTTTCCTAACAGTTGCAAGGCTAATTTTACAAGCGGATGCAAGGATGTTAAACCACCAACAGTTCCTAAAGACAATGGAATTTCGATCCAAAATCTAAAAACACCGTCTTTCACTTCCGCATGTGTTAAGCTAGAATACTGTCCGTCTTTAGCTGCGTAAGCATGAATTCCTGCTTCAATGGCCCTAAAATCGTTTCCTGTGGCTAACACAACAGCGTCAATTCCGTTCATAATTCCTTTATTATGTGTCACGGCACGATACGGTTCTATTTTGGCAATCTGAATCGCACGCACAAACTTTTCAGCGAATTCTTCTGCATCAATCGCTTCATTTTCTACCAAAGAACTCACAGGACAACTCACTTCCGCTTTTACCAAGCAATTTGGAACGTAATTCGATAAAATGCTCATCACAATCTGAATGGCTGCCTCTTGCTCAGAAAACGCTTCATAGGACTTTGCAGCTTCTTCAAACGTTTTGGCAAATTGTTCCAAACACGAATTGATAAAGTTTGCGCCCATAGAATCTACGGTTTCAAATGTGCAATGCAATTGAAAATAACCATCGAGTTCTTGTGTCTTATCGCGTAGTATAATATCTGTAATTCCGCCGCCACGTTTTTCCATATTTTGCGTAATATGGTTTGTTGCGGCAATTAATTCAGGTTTAATTAAATTAAAATAATCATGTAATTTTTCGGTCGAGCCGAAATACATAAAGTGTACTTGACCTACTTTTTCGGTATTCAAAACCGTTGCTTTAAATCCACCGCGTTCTAGCCAAAATTTGGCAGCTTTACTTGCAGCAGCAACTACCGAACTTTCTTCAATTGCCATTGGAATAGCATATAACTTATCGTTAATCAAAAAATTTGGCGCAATTCCTAACGGAAGATAAAAGTTAGAAATAGTGTTTTCAATAAACTCATCGTGTAACTTTTGCAATGTTTCGTCTGAATTCCAATACTTTTTCAAGGTATTTACAACAGTTTCATCATCCTGAAAATAGGTAGTTGCAAGCCATTCAATCTTTTCGTTTTTGGAAAGTTTAGAAAATCCAGCAATAGGAGCAATCATAAAATAGGGTTTAATATCCGTTAGATTCCTGCAAAGATACGTAATGAAATAAGAACAATTTTAATCAGAAAGTGCTAAAATAGAACCTATAAACAACCCTTTTCGCATAAAATGTATCTAAAAGTGAAGATTTTGTAGTGTATTTAGCGTAAACTTGCTGTAAATGTAACTCAAAAAGAACCCTTTTTTCTCCATTATAATTTAAGGTTCGATTTTTGTGGTACTTGCTTGATATTTGTATATTGTCAGCCTTATCCATAAAAATAAGAACAATTTGCAAGTATTCAATGCAATATAATTGTTAAAAAATTACTTAAAAACTCAACACGAATGAAATTAAAATACGTTTTTCTTTTTGTCTTTCTAGGATTAGCAAACTTGACAATTGCACAACAAAAGGAAATTACACTACAGGAAATTTGGAGTGGTGCTTTTGGAACACGCGGAATGGATGTTTTGCATTCTATGAATAACGGACAACAATATACTGTGTTAAATAGAGGTACAGGTTCTGTTGATAAGTATGACTACAAAACGCTTCAAAAAGTAGAAACGATTGTTAGTGCTAGTAATATTTCAGAAATCAGTTCATTTTCTTCGTATAGTTTTAGTGATGACGAAAGCAAACTCATTCTGGCAACAGAAGTAGAACCAGTTTTTAGAAGATCGCGTTTAGGGATTTACTTTGTATACGATATAGCTTCAAAAAAAGCGACAAAAATTTCAGATAAAAAAATACAAGAGCCAACCTTTTCTCCTAACGGAAAAAAGGTTGCTTACGTTTATGACAATAATGTATATGTAAAAGACTTAATGTCTGGTGCTTCAACGCAAATTACAACGGATGGTGTAAAAAATAAAATCATCAATGGTGTGACGGATTGGGTGTACGAAGAAGAATTTAGCTTCGTAAGAGCCTTTCAATGGAATGCAGCAAGTGATCACATTGCGTTTATTCGTTTTGATGAAACAGACGTTCCAGAATTTTCAATGGACGTGTATGGAAGTAAATTATATCCACAACAACACGTATTCAAATACCCTAAAGCAGGTGAAAAGAATGCAGATGTTTCACTGCATTTATATAATTTGAATGCTGGAAAAACTTCCAAAATAGATTTAAGTAATTATAATGATTTCTACATTCCACGAATCAAGTGGACAAATGACCCAGCGGTATTAAGTGTGCAAGTCATCAACAGACATCAAAACGAGTTAGATTTGATGATGTACAACGCCGCGACCAATCAGAAATCAGTAGTATTGAAAGAAACGGACAAAGCGTATGTTGATATTACAGACAATCTAACGTTTTTAGCAGATAACAGTTTTATTTGGACCAGCGAAAAAGATGGATTCAATCATATTTATCATTACAAAAAAGACGGGACATTCATCAACCAAGTAACAAAAGGACCTTGGGAAGTAACCAACTATTACGGATACGATGAAGATTCTGATCGTGTATTCTATCAATCGGTAGAAAATGGTTCTGTAAATAGAGATATTTATGCTGTTAAAATAAACGGAAAGAAAAAGAAAAGACTTTCTACTAAAGAAGGAACGAACAGTGCTAAATTTAGTGCAAACTTCACCTACTACATTAATACATTCACAAGTGCTACAACGCCACCGGAATATTCACTTCACTGGGCAAAGAATGGTAAGTTGGAAAAAGAAATTAAAAACAATGCGAACGTAAAAGAAAAATTAGGCAACTACAAAATGTCTAAAAAAGAGTTTTTCACACTAACCACTGCAAAAGGTCATGAATTAAACGCTTGGATGATAAAACCAGCAGATTTTGAAGCTTCAAAAAAATATCCTGTACTGATGTATCAATATTCGGGTCCAGGTTCGCAGCAAGTAGCAAACAAATGGAATAGCCCAAATGATTACTGGTATCAATTGTTAGCACAAAAAGGAATTATTATCGTTTGTGTAGATGGACGCGGAACAGGGTTTAAAGGAGCTGACTTTAAAAAAGTAACCTATAAAGAATTAGGGAAATACGAAGTAGAAGATCAGATAGATGCAGCAATAGAATTAGGAAAGCGTTCGTATGTAGACAAAGATCGCATCGGAATTTGGGGATGGAGTTACGGAGGATTTATGTCTAGTAACTGTATTTTAAAAGGAAACGATGTATTTAGTATGGCAATTGCGGTTGCGCCTGTAACAAGCTGGCGTTTCTATGATACAATCTACACGGAACGGTATATGCAAACTCCGCAAGAAAATGCAAGTGGTTATGATGACAATTCACCAATAAATCATGTTAAAAAGCTTAAAGGAGATTACTTAGTAATCCACGGAACGGGCGATGATAATGTGCATGTACAAAACACCATGCGTATGATTGATGCATTAATCAAAGCTAACAAACAATTCGATTGGATGATCTATCCAGATAAAAACCACGGAATTTATGGTGGGTACACACGATTGCATTTGTATACAAAAATGACAGATTTCATTGAAAACACTTTATTAAAATAATAACAACAATTTACACTAACCCAAACTATTTAATACAATGACAAACTCAGTAAAACAAGCTCATCAAAAAGAGCTATTTGGACATCCGGTAGGACTGTATGTATTATTCTTCACAGAAATGTGGGAACGTTTTTCGTATTACGGAATGCGAGCAATCTTAGTATTATATCTTGTAGCACAAACACAAGGTGATAACGGAGGATTAGGCTGGACAAATGGTGAAGCGTTATCGCTTTATGGAACGTACACAATGTTAGTATATGTAATGTCTATTCCTGGTGGATGGATTGCAGATAAATTTTTAGGACAAAAAAAATCTGTACTCTATGGAGGAATTTTACTAGTTGCAGGTCATAGTATTTTAGCAGTTGAAGAATTATGGGCATTCTACACAGGTTTAGGATTAATTATAGCTGGTGTAGGAATGTTAAAGCCAAATATCTCAACAATGGTTGGTGGACTTTATAAGCAAGGAGATATCAGAAGAGACAAAGGATTTACCATATTCTATATTGGAATTAATGTTGGAGCTTTTCTATCAAGTTTAATTGTAGGATATGTTGGAGAAGTACATGGGTGGCATTACGGATTTGGATTAGCAGGTATCGGAATGGCATTAGGTTTATTACAATACCTAGTAGGTCAAAAATACTTAACACATGTTGGAAATTTCTTAGGAACATCTGAAAATAAAGCTGAAAAAGAGGCAATGAACAAGCCTTTAACGAAAATAGAAAAAGATAGAATTGTAGTATTATTTATCTCTTTCTTATTGGTAATTGTATTCTGGGGAGCTTTTGAGCAAGCAGGTGGATTAATGAACATTTATGCTTCTGAAAAAACAAACAGAATGTTAATGGGATGGGAAGTGCCAGCTTCATGGTTCCAATCATTAAACGCTATGTTTATCATCTTCTTAGGAACATTAGTTGCAGGATATTGGGCATCAAGAAAATTAAAAGGAAAACTTTCCACGTCATTATTCAAAATGATTCTTGGGTTAATCATCATGGGAGCAGGATTCTTCTTTATGACGGCAGCTGCTGCAGAATTTAATAGCAACGGACCAATTGTTGACGGAGCTGGAGGTTCAGCAATGTACTGGCTAGTATTAGCATACTTATTCCATACTGTTGGAGAGTTATGTATTTCTCCAGTAGCATTATCATACATTACAAAACTAGCACCACTAAAATATGCATCGTTAATGATGGGTGTTTACTTTGCGATGACTGGTTTTGGAAACAAATTAGCAGGACTTCTTGGAGAAGCTTCTGAAAGTTTAGGAGAATTTAAAATCTTTACTGGGATAGCTGTATTCTGTGTAATATTTGGATTATTAGTAATGGTATTCAGAAAGAAACTAGAAACATTAACACATGGTGCTGAAGACAATGAAAGAACCATGCATGAAGAAGCAGAAGGTTTTGAATTAGCTGATAACTAAAATATCCTTTTATGAATACAGATGTAGAAAATTTATTTAAAGACAAAGTAATAGGACATCCTGCGGGATTATTCGTAATCTTTTTTACGGAGATGTGGGAACGTTTTTCATTCTATGGAATGCGGATCTTATTAGTAATATTCTTAACGGCTCCTTTATTTGGAGATAACCCAGGTTGGGGTTGGTCTTCAGAAAATGCATTAGCATTAATTGGTACGTACGGATCTTTATTATATCTAACACCAATTGTTGGTGGTTGGATAGCTGATAAATATACAGGATATAGAGTTGCCGTAGTGATTGGATGTTTTATCATGATGTTAGGACATGTTTCCATGGTTTTTGAAACGCAATGGTCACTATATCTTGGATTAGCATTACTGATCATAGGAACAGGTTTCTTTAAGCCAAATATGACTTCTATGATTTCCGAAATGTACAAAGGCAAAGAATCTAAAAAAGATGGTGCATACACCATTTATTACATGGGTGTAAATGCGGGAGCTTTCTTCGGGATGATGTTATGTGGATACTTAGCAGAAAATGTAGGATGGAGCTACGGATTTGGATTGGCAGGAATATTCATGCTATTAGGGTTAATTCAATTTTGGTTAGCGAAAGACTTATTTGGAGAAATTGGTGGTAAGCCATCAAAAGTATACGAAGTAGAATTGCCGCAAAATATAAATGAAGAAAGTCCAGTAGTAAATGAAGAGGACGCTGCAGAAAAACTGAATCCATTTACAACGGTAGACAAGGTTTTAATGGCTTTAGCAGCTATTGGAGGTTTATCATACTTGTTTAATGATCCTTTATCAAAAATTGGAGGAATAAATTTATTCGATTTTGAATTGGGTGGAATTTCAGGACCTTATGTAGTTGTATTATTATCATTGGTATTGTTTTTAATCTTAATTACAATGCGAACCATTCGATATTCTACAATAGTAAGAGATAAAATTATAGCAGTTTCCATATTTGGATTATTCACAGTGGTATTCTTTGCAGCTTTTGAACAAGCGCTAGGTTCTATGACTCTATTTGCTAGAGATTTTACGCAACGCGCACTCACAGGAAACTCGGCAATGATTTTTAAGGTCATTGACTTAATACTAACGGTGGTTCCTTTAGCAATTATCACATGGGTTTTATATCTATTATTCAAAAAAACACATAAAAAAATTCTAGCATCTAACATTGTATTGGCACTTACATTTGCCTTTCTGTGGTATGTAGTTTTCTACAAAGTGAATGCAGAATTTGGTAAAGAAACAACGGAAGTTGGAGCAACTTGGTTTGGAATTTTAAATTCCTTCTTTATCATCACATTAGCACCTTTATTCTCTAAATGGTGGGAAAGCAAATACAATCCAAGTGCCGCAATGAAATATGGTCTCGGATTAATTCTCTTAGGTGGAGGATTTGGGATCTTAGTAATTGGAACCTTAGGAATTCCGCAAGGAGCTACAACAGCTTCTGTAAGTATGGTATTTTTAATTTTAGCATACTTATTCCACACCATGGGCGAACTCTGTATTTCACCAGTAGGATTATCATACTTAAGTAAATTAGTGCCTGGGCGTATGATTGGTTTTATGTTTGGTATTTGGTACTTAGCGATTGCTATAGGACAAAAATCAGCAGGAACTATGGGAGGAATGATTGAAGAAATAACAGCTCAATATTCTTTAAGTACATTCTTTTTAATATTCACATTATTTCCAATAGTTATTGGATTACTTTCAATAATATTAAATGGAGTCTTGAAAAAACTAATGCACGGAGTCAAATAACGTGTAAAACAACATATATTCTAAAAAAGCGTTTTCGAAAGGAAGCGCTTTTTATTGCAACAAATTCAATCAGTAAATGATATTACATCTCAAACTCAATTCGTAACTTGCATTTGTAAAAAGGCACGAACTTTGCAAATGATAAGAAAAAGAAACACACAGATGAAAAATTTAATAGCACTCGTAAGCATCCTTTTGGTGAGTATCACAACGCTGAATGCGCAAAAAATTAATTGGGTTACGATCGAAGAAGCCCAAGAATTAATGAAAAAAGAACCGCGAAAAATCATCATGGATGTCTATACAACTTGGTGCGGACCGTGTAAAATGTTAGATAAAAATACGTTTGGAAATCCTGATGTGGCAAAATATATCAATGAGAATTATTACGCTATCAAATTCAATGCAGAAGGCGATTCGAGTATTACGTTTAAGGACAACACCTTTACAAACCCAAATTACGATCCTGCAAAGAAAAACAAAAGAAACGCACAACATCAATTTGCACGATACTTAAGCGTTCGCGCGTATCCAACAATGGTGTTTTTTGACAATGACTTCAATTTAATCGCGCCAATTTCAGGATATTTAGTGCCAAAGCAATTAGAAATTTACCTAAAGCTTTTCAAAACAGACAAATACAAAGTAGTCAAATCAAAAGAAGATTGGGAGAAATATCAAAAAGAGTTCGTTTATGAATTCAAAAGCTAGTTTTGACAGTAAATTTCAATATTTACTTTGAAACTCATTCTTTTTCCGCAGTATAGAAAATTTTTACGTTAAGAATTTTTGAAGCCTTGGAAAAAATTTAGTAAAAGTTTTTCGGTTTTAGTTTTCCAGCGAGAAAACTAAAAATACCTATGGAAATCGAAGATTCATGAATACTTTAGTTTAAGATATAAATGACATGAACTAAAAAGCGCACTTTCTTTTGTTTCTGTTTTCTTTGTGCGAGCAAAGAAAATGAAAGTGATAATTTCAATTTTACTATCTATCTAATAATTTTATTTAGCATTAAAACTCATTCTTAGATATATTTATATTGAATTCAAAAGCTAAATTTATTCTTTCAAGGAAATAGAAAAAAATCCTTTTTCACCAGTATAGTGAAAAGGGATTTTTTGTTTCTCAGCAGCAGCTTTCCAACGATTCACATAGCTTCGATAATTACTTCCATCCGCAATAATATATGTTGGTTGAAGCGAATCAATCATGCGATTCAAATTGATCTTTGGCGAATTGGTCAACAATACATACGCAGGCTTCAATGCTGGAATTTCATATACGCCCAAACTATCAATTCGCAATAAATAGGAATCATTCAAACTATATACATTCTGTAAACGATCAAAAGAAACGCTCTTTATAAATTGATTCCCAATTTGATTTTGAATCACATAATTCTTCGCGAAAGCAATACTATCCAACTCGTGAAATAATGCTAAAGAAGTTCCGTGTTGTTTGGCTAAAATAGAAGTTTTAGTCTGATGAAAAACCATAAAAGAAGCTTCCGTTGGAGTTTGCTGAACACGATCAAATAACCACAAACCTTGACACACCAAAATACTGTACAAAGCTAATTTTAAGTTTTTCCCTTTCGGGAGATGGAAATACTGTGCAAACGCAATAATGACCAAATAACAGCCAATCATTTGACTGAAGCTGATGAAAAGATCGTCAAACACAAACTGTTTATAAGAAGCAATCCAAGAAACAAAAGCGTTCATCTGTTGAATGACGAAGATATATATCAAACTTAAAAACTCGGGCAACATTTGAAAATAAGCCAGCACGATTACTGAAATTCCTAAAATCAAGATAATTCCAAGAACAGGAATAATGGTCAAATTGGCAATAAAAAACAATCCAGGAAACTGATGAAAATAATACAAACTCAATGGTAAAACGCCCAATTGTGCCGAAAAACTCACCGTGAGTAAACTCCAAAATGATTTTGGTACAAATGATTTCGGATTCCAAAGTTGCTTCCATAAAGGTTGTAGCCAAACAATAGCAAAAACCGCAGCATAACTCAACTGAAAACCGACATCAAACAAAAAATGTGGTTTGCAGAGCAACAAGAAAAACATGGAAACCGTGAGCACTTGAAGCGTATTAGTTTGTCTGTTGAAATGTGAGGCCACCACAATTGCGGTAAACATCGTTACGGCGCGAACAACGGAAGCCGACAAACCTGATAAAACGGCAAAACTCCACAACATACAAACCATTAAAAGGAGTTTTACAAATTTTCCTTTTCTAAATCGATTCATCGGATTCAATAAAAATTGTAACAACAACACGAGAATTCCAATGTGCAATCCGGAAATTGCCAAAATATGAATAGCGCCAGCATTTGCGTAATTGGCTTGCAATTCCTTTGAAATTTGCTGTCGTTGTCCTAACAATAATGCTTCAACAACGGCTAATTCATCTGCTTCAAAACCACTTTTTACTAAATTTTTATGAATCCGAGTTCGAATCGCATCTGCATATCCATAAACTGTTTTTGGATGTGTTTTGGCAACAATAAATTCTGAAGGTTTCACATAGAGTTGATGATAGATATACCGATCGTTCAAATAGGTTTTATAATCAAAATTAGTAGGATTTAATGCAGGTTTGATTGCTTTTGGAAGCAGCGTAGTATGCAAAACCGCATCAACGTGTAAAGGCTTTGAAAGGCTATCTTTTTGGATGTGAAGTAATACTTTTCCAGAAGCTAATTTTTCATTTGCTTTCAGCATTTCGCCAACATATCGATCGTAATAACGGTTTGATTTTAAAACTTCGCGAATGCGTAACTGAACAGTCTCGACTGCTGAAATTTTACTAAAATGTGTTTCATGATTTTTCTCTTCATGAAAATTCTCAATGACAATTCCTAAGCTAACTGTTGTCAAAAGTGCCATCAATCCAAAACCAATTGTTTGTAAAAATTGCTTTCGAGCCATCCAAAAGAAAATGCATAACACCACAAATAAAACACCAAAAATAAAACAACTTGTGGTCCAAGAAATACTGCTGTAGTAACCAATCAAAATACCAAAAATGATAGAAAAAGTAAGTTTAGTGATGGTAAAATTGAGCCACTTCATTGTCTACGAATTAATTAAAACGAATTCAAAGTAGTTAAAAAATTTAGTGTATAAAAAATAATTGTATAAGCGTCAATTATTTTTCGTAAGCGTTGTGAAATTGTGTTAAAACAACTAAAATTTGTATTTATCTTACTTGTTTTGAGAATATTAAAAATAAGTATCACCGAAATTTTAAAAGATGTTTTTTACAGAAATTACATATAAAATGTTATTTTTAGCATAACTAACGAATGACGCTATGAAAACAAGATTACTTTATATACTAATTATCTTTCTATCTTTTACCGCAATAGGATTTTCTCAAACTGTCAACGTAGGTGACGATATAGAAATCTGTGATGGACAAGCGATTGTGTTAGATGCAACCACACAAAACGCTACTGCCTACCAATGGTCTCAAGATGGACAAACAATTGCAGGAGAAACATCGGCAACGCTTGTTGTAACACAATCTGGATTATATGAAGCCACAGTAATAGTGAATGGAATTACATCTTCTGATGATTCTTTGGTTACTTTTAGTAGCTCACCAGCAGTAAACAATCCGTCAGATTCTATCATAGAAACTACCACAAATGCAACTTCTGATGTATTTGATTTAACTGTGAAAATTCCGGAAATCATTAATGGAAATACAAACTTACAAATCACGTTTTATGAGAGTTTTGTGGAAGCGCAAAATGAGCTCAACCCTATTGTAAATCCAACCAGTTATACCAATCTAACAAATCCGCAAACTATTTTTGCACGTGCTCAAGATCCGAGTTTGAGTTGTTTCGCTGTTGTAAATTTTGATTTAGAAATCATAACATATACAAGTGTAGATTGTTCTCAAGCTCCAATAACAACGACCTATTGCTACACGAACAATGATGATACAGAATTCAGATTTCGAAGTACAAGCGGTTCTCCAGTAACCATAGAATTTATAGAAGGTATGGTAGAAGAAAACTGGGATGAACTAATTATAATTGACTCAGATGATATTACTGTATTATATACTGGTTATGGAAATAATGGAGATGTCACAGGATTAATTTTTGAATCTACAGGCGATGAAATTACAGTAAAAATAGACTCAGATGGTTCTATTTCTTGCCAAAATTCATTTGTGCCTTTACAATTTCAAGCGTCTTGCTTAGATACTTCAGTAGTCGGAATCATAAATGTAAGAAGCTTTTTAGATGATAATACTAATGGAACGTATGATGTTGGAGAAGTGTTAGTTCCGTTTGGAAATGTTTTATACGAAGAAAACGACGATGGAATCATAAATGTAGGCACAACGAACCAAATTTATACCATACTAAGTGATGATGGCGCGAATACGTATGATATTACATTTGATTTATTTCCTGAATATGTAAATTGTTACACGATCGCAACACCAACCATAAACGACGTAAATGTTGCTATTGGAAATGCTATTTTTGTCGACTTTCCACTGACAGCACCACAAGCTTGTGAAGATATAGAAGTACTTTTGATAAATACTTCGCGTCCGCCACGACCAGGATTTACGCATGATAATTTACTAATGCTCAAAAACAATTCAACAACAACGGTTGCGTCTGGAACGATAGAATTTGTGGTTGATAATTTACTAGTATTCAATAATATCATTAGCATCAATTCGAATTATACGGTTACAAATACAGCAACAGGATTTACAGTCGATTTTGTGAATCTAGCACCTTTTGCGACTGAACTTATTGAAATAGAATTATTGTGTCCTGTAACAGTTGCTTTAGGAGAAATCACAACAAATACAGTTACCTATACAACGGATACAAATGATCTCGTTTTAGGAAACAATACATCTTCACTAGAAGAAACTGTGATTGGTTCTTGGGATCCAAATGACATCACAGAATCGCGTGGACCAGAAATTATTCACGAAGATTTTACATCACAAGACTATTTGTACTATACCATCCGATTCCAAAACTTAGGAACTGCGGAAGCTGTAAATGTGCGAATAGAAGAAACCTTAGATACAGAATTAGACGAAACTACGTTTCAAATGGTAGCGTCAAGTCATGATTTTCAAGTAGTTCGCACGAATGATGAATTGGTTTGGCGGTTTGATGATATTAACTTGCCTGCCGAAATGTTTGATGCCGATGGAAGTAATGGTTTTGTATACTTTAAAATAAAACCAAAAGCTGGATATGCTATTGGCGATATCATTCCCGGAGTTGCAGGAATTTATTTTGACTTTAATGCGCCTGTGATCACAAATACGTTTGAAACAAAATTTGTAGCACCGCTTTCGGTTGGTGAAGTTTCAAGTATAAACGTGACAACCTATCCAAATCCTGCGACGGATATATTATATGTAACATTTGATAAAAACGAAACTTCAAACGTGCGGCTATTTGATGTGCAAGGAAAACAAATCCTGCAACAAGTTGAAGATAGCAAAACAATTGAACTCAATGTTTCAAGCTTACAAAGTGGAATCTATTTCTTAAAGCTCACAACAGCAACAGCGCAATTCACGAAGAAAATTATCGTCAATTAAAAAAGCTTAAATCTTGAAGTCCTTTGTAATTTTCGTAACTGAAATTTCTTATGAAATCACATTTTGCAGTATCTTTTGTTATATCTAATATCCACATTTTAGTAAAATTTCCATTAGTAGTAGCTAATTTTGATAGAATTTTTTCAGTAGTAATGAAAGGCATTTTTATTTTTTTTCGAACGGTATGCCAATCCATTCCAAATGAGAGAACTGTCATATTTCCTTCTAAATCATGAAAGATTGTTAACGAATTATGCACGACTGTTTCTCCTGAATGACAAAACTCAACTAATACGATCTTAGTATATTTTTGATTGTAATCATTTTTCAAAATATTAATAAACGATTGAGTAGCTTCCTCCATAGTAGGCCACCATTCCAACGCTTCTCCACATTCTAAGTCTTCAAATATTGTTTTTATATCAATTTCTGATAATGAAATTTCTTTCTGAATGTTAATAGTACAACTGTATAGCAATAGTAACAACAAACAATATTTTTTCATTTTCTTAGAAATTTATAGTTTCAAACTAAAGCACACGCCGCGCTTCTGTAAAAGCATTTTTCCAATAGCGTTCGTCCAAAGAAGAAATCAACACACCTTTAGAAGTAGTAGAATGAATAAACTTAATTACGCCTCTTTTATGTTCTACCACCAAGCCAACATGATTGATTCGTTTTCTGTTTTTATTCGTTTGAAAGAATAATAAATCGCCTTTTTTTACAGCATTCAATTTGATGCGTTCTCCACGTGTTGCTTGCTGATACGAAATTCTTGGCAATTGGATTTGATGCTTCTTAAAGGCGACAAACATCAACCCTGAACAATCCATTCCTTTTTTGGTAGTTCCGCCAAATTTATAGCGTGTTCCTTTATAAGCAAGTGCCGTTTGTACAATAGCAGTTGCTTTAGTCGCTGTTTTCTTAGAAGGATTCGTCGTTTTTGTACGTGTTGTCTTTTTGTTAACAGTTCTTGTGGAAGTTGTTTTTTTGGAAGAACCACAAGACAATACAAAAATAGAAAGGAGAAGTAACAGTAGTTTTTTAATCATGCGGTAATTTACTTAATTTTTTCGATAATCAGCTTTGCAACATTCTTACTTGCACCTTTACCACCTAATTTTTGCTCTAATTCGTAATAATCTAAAAATAATGTAGCTCGATTGGCTTCGTCGAGAATTTTATGCAACTCAGCTTTCAATCTTTTTGTATTAAAATCGTTTTGAATCAACTCGGTTACAACTTCCTTGTCCATAATCAAATTCACTAAGGAAATGTACTTCAACGTAATAATTCGTTTTATAATTTGATAGGAAATAGCACTTCCTTTATAACAAACCACTTGCGGTACTTTGTATAATGCAGTTTCCAAAGTTGCGGTTCCGGAAGTAACCAAAGCAGCATACGAAACGGACAATAAATCATACGTGCGGTTGCTCACAAAATGAACTGCTGACTTTTTTGTGAAGGTCTCGTAAAATGCTTTTTCCTGACTTGGCGCACCTGCAATGACAAATTGATACTCAGGAAAATCGTCTACTATAGAAAGCATCACGCTGAGCATTTTAGTAATTTCTTGTTTTCGACTTCCGGGAAGTAACGAAATAATTGGACGTTCATCCAAGCCAAATTCGGATTTAAACTTCTTTGGATCGGCAGGTTTTCTATCTGCAATCGCATCTAACAAGGGATGTCCAACAAAATGAACATCGTAGTCATACTTTTTATAGAATTCTTTTTCAAAAGGAAGAATCACAAACATTTCGTCAACATCTCTCTTAATACTTTCAACTCTACTAGCTCTACTTGCCCATACTTGCGGAGAAATATAATAGTGGGTTTTGAAGCCTTCAACCTTTGCCCATTTTGCAATACGAAGGTTAAAACCAGAATTATCAATAAAAATGACAACATCTGGTTGATACTGTTCAATATCTTTCTTGCAAAAAGAAATCATGCCTAAAACTTTACGAAGATTCATAATCACTTCAATGAATCCCATTATAGCACGATCTTTATAATGTTTCACTAAAGTACCGCTAACTTCTTGCATTAAATCTCCGCCCCAAAACCTAAAATCGGCTGTTGGATCTTGTTTTACAATGGCTTTCATCAAATTAGAACCATGTAAATCTCCCGAAGCTTCTCCTGCAACAATGTAGTACTTCATATTTTTAGCCAAATAATTTATGAATCATGACAAAAACAGCTGTAAGAATGGTCATAATTAAAACACCTTTTGCGTGGTTTTCTTTATTGTATTTTAAAAATCCAAAAAAGGCAACAAAGTTAAGCGCTGCGCCCCATGCTATAACAGAACTAATACGTCCAGATTTTATACTATTATCCCAGACAGCGCCTAAACTTGCATTTTCAGAGAAAGAAACATACGTCATAAATAACAATGTGCCAATAACGGTAGTTGCTATTCCAACAATGGCTCCTAAAATGATTTCTTTATTTTTCATTGAATCCTAAACTATTAAGTTTTTGTATTGCGTGATGTGCTGTTAAATCAAACATTACAGGAACTAACGAAACATATCCGTTTGCCAATGCCCATTCGTCTGTATCTTCACCTTTATCTCTATTTACAAACTTTCCAGAAAGCCAATAATATTGTTTTCCTTGTGGACTTGTGCGTTTGTCAAAATCTTCTTGCCAATAGGCTTTGGCTTGTCTGCAAACACGAATTCCTTTAATATCTTTCTCTTTCAACTTAGGAATATTCACATTCAACACAACACCTTCTGGCAAACCGTGTTTAATTACTTTCTTCGTAATTTGCTTCACATATTTCTTAGCGGCATCAAAATTTGCTTCCCAGTCATAATCTAACAATGAAAAGCCAATTGCAGGAATTCCTTCAATACCAGCTTCAACAGCGGCACTCATCGTTCCTGAATAAATGACATTAATGGAAGAATTAGAACCGTGATTAATTCCAGAAATACAAATATCTGGTTTGCGATTCAAAATTTCATTCACGGCAAGTTTTACACAATCAACAGGTGTTCCTGAACTTGCATATTCAAGCTGTGGACCATCGTCAATTGTAATATCATTGCAATAAATAGTAGAATTGGCAGTAATTGCATGTCCCATTCCACTCTGTGGACTATCGGGTGCTACAACAAAAACATCGCCTAATTCGTTCATAACTTCAATCAATGCACGTAATCCTGGTGCGGTAATACCATCGTCGTTGGTAACTAAAATTAACGGTTTATCTTTCATAAAAAATATGCTTCATTTTGAGTTGCTAAAGTACACAATTTAGCGTTTATATACATGTCATTTTTTCTTTAACAAAAAATTAGTAACAATGTTAAAAAACGGCATGGTTTTTTCTTTATTTTAGTAGAAAATTAAAAAGAATTAGCAGACCCACGTATCTTAGTATTCAAATTGAGAATAAATACACTGCTAATCTATGTGAATGAAAAAATAAAATGTCGAAAATTCAAGCGTTTATGAGAAGGAATAAAATATACTTAGTAGCACTATTAATTTTTGCAATGGTGTCTTGTGGCTTTGCCAAAAAATCATTTGATGATCCAGAACAAGATAAAACATTGGTTGACCTCATTTCTTATGTGTTAAGCAGATGGCACTTTGATCCACAAGATATCAATGATGAGTTCTCTGAAAATGTATACAACGACTTTATCAAATCAGTAGACCCAATGAAGCGTTATTTTGTAATGTCTGACATTGAAGAGTTTAGTAAATACAAAGATAAAATTGATGACGAAATCAAAGAACCTGGCGTTCAGTTTTTTAGTTTAGTTCACACACGTTTAATGAAGCGTATGGAGGAATCTAAAAAATACCAACAGGAATTATTGCTAAATCCATTCGATTTCACTCAGGATGAAACCATCAATAGAGATTATGAAAAAATAGAATTTGCAAACGATATCGATGAATTAAAAGAACGTTGGAGAAAAGAACTGAAATTTTCTACACTAGCAAACTATGACATCAAACTCGAAATTGAAAAAGATAAAAAGAAAAAAGACAATGTATATCTAATTAGAGACGATGTAACGTTAGAAAAAGAAGCGCGTGAATCTACATCAAAAACATACCTAGAGTTTTATGACTTAATGGATGATTTACAGCGCAAAGATTGGTTTAGTATGTATATAAATGCAATTGTGGAAGAATTTGATCCGCATACTACATACTTAGCACCACAAGACAAAGATCGTTTCGATATGAATATGTCTGGAACGCTAGAAGGAATTGGAGCACGTTTGCAAAAACGTACTGAAGGTGCAAAAATATTTGAAATCATTTCGGGTGGACCCGCTTGGAGAAGTAAAAAACTAGAAGCAGGAGATATTATATTAAAAGTAGCACAAGACGGAGAAGAATCAGTTGATATCGTAGGAATGCGATTGGATGATGCTGTAAAACTAATCAAAGGACCAAAAGGAACCATGGTGAGTTTAACCGTAAAAAAAGTTGATGGTTCTATTGAACTAATCACCATCAAAAGAGACTTAGTCGAAATTGAAGAAACGTATGCAAAATCGGCAATTGTCAAAAAAGGACAGCGTACATTTGGTGTGATCAACTTGCCAAAATTTTATGTAAACTTTGAAGATTATAACAAAAGAAATGCTGCAAGCGACGTAAAGAAAGAAATTGAACGTCTCAAAGAACAAGGCATGGAAGGTTTAGTATTAGACCTTAGAAACAATGGTGGTGGATCGTTAAAAACTGTTGTGGATATGGCTGGATTTTTCATCAAAGATGGCCCAGTTGTACAAGTAAAAAGTTCGATTGATGGAAAAGAAGTTTTAAAAGATGAAGACAGTCGCATTCAGTGGGACGGACCATTAGTAATCTTAGTAAACGAATTATCAGCGTCAGCTTCTGAAATATTAGCTGCAGCGTTGCAAGACTATAAAAGAGCGGTTGTTATTGGAAGTAAGCAAACGTATGGAAAAGGAACGGTTCAAAATATTGTAGACTTAAATAGATTTGTGAAAGGTAGCGATGGAAACGTTGGTGCTTTAAAACTGACAACTCAGAAATTCTACAGAATCAATGGTGGATCTACACAATTAGAAGGTGTAAAAAGTGATGTTGTAGTCGTTGATAAATACAGTTTTATTGACATTGGTGAAAAAGATCAAGAAAATCCATTACCTTGGGATCAAATTGATCCTGCAAAATACGACCTTTGGGATGGGTATATCGATTACGAGAAAACCATCAGTAGAAGTAAAGAACGTATGGCAGACAATCCACAATTAAAGCTCATTGAAGAAAATGCAAAGTGGATCAAGAAACGACGTGATGATAATGAATATCCATTAAATTACGCAGCATACAAGAAAGAAGCAGACGAAGATGAAGAATATGCAAAACGATTCAAAGCACTTTCAGATTACAACACGCAATTGACATTTACATCATTGCCGTATGAACAATTACTCATGAAAAAAGATTCTTCCTTACAAGGAAAAAGACAAGCTTGGCATGAAGAATTATCTAAAGATGTATATGTAGAAGAAGCGATCAATGTATTAGGAGACATTCAACTCAACAACATCAAAAAGAAAAAAAGAGCTGTTGTAAAAGGTTAATATAAAAGACATTAATGAGTAAAAACTCAAATTCATTAACACGATTAGCGCTCCAGAAATTCAAAAAGAATTTTTGGGGCGTTTTCAGTTTTTGCTTTATTGTAATCTGCGCATTTATTGTAGTTTTCGCCTATCTATTCACACCTGATGATACCAAAAATGCAAACCAAATGCATTTGTCTATTCACTCTAAAAGACCTGGTTTCTCAGTACAAATGCTCACAATTCCTTCCAAAGAAAAAACAAAGGAAAGTTATATAAGTACACTTTTTTTCGGAAAAGAAAACACCGCGACTGAAATTCCAATATCAAACTATAGAATAGAAGAAAACACACTCTTTATCACAGAATATTCAGATGGAGTTGTAATAGGAGTTGAAAAAGAAATTCCACTCACATCATTTCCAACACTGACAAAAGCGAGTGAAATTCCAACACAATTCATTCAACAAAAAACATTCCGTTTAGGAACTGATAAATACGGAAGAGATGTGCTCAGTAGAATGCTCATCGGTATGCGAATTTCCTTTACCATTGGCTTTGTAGCTGTATTTATTTCGTTGTTAATTGGAATTGCGCTAGGTGCCTTAGCAGGATATTTTGAAGGAAGAGTTGATGCCATCATCATGTGGATTATCAATGTTACGTGGTCAATTCCAACCTTATTACTCGTTATTGCTATTACGCTTACACTAGGAAAAGGTTTTTGGCAAGTATTTGTTGCGGTAGGATTAACCATGTGGGTTGAGGTCGCGAGAATTGTGCGTGGACAAGTATTAAGCGTCAAACGCATGCAATATGTCACTGCGGCGCGCGCATTAGGCTATCACGATTTTAGAATCATCGTTAAGCATATATTGCCAAATATTATGGCGCCAGTTATTGTTATTTCAGCCGCAAACTTTGCGGCAGCCATCTTAATAGAAAGTGGATTGAGTTTTTTAGGAATAGGAGCACAGCCACCAATGCCAAGTTGGGGCGCAATGATCAAAGATCATTATAGTTACATCATTCTTGGAAAACCGTATTTAGCCATCATTCCTGGAATTGCTATTATGAGCTTAGTGATGGCGTTTATGTTAATCGGAAACGCAATGCGTGATGCGTTGGATGTGAAAAACTAATATATCAATTTGATAATAGATTTTTAATTAATAATAAGTAACAAAAAGATAGTAAGCTAAGTTGAAAAAGAATATTTAAAATTTAGCATTTATAATTTAAAACAACTCTTTTGAAAAGAAATAAAATATATCCTTTATTAGTATTGTTGATTGGAGCTGCATTCATTGTCTATGAAAAATATAGCGAAAATGAAAAAGCAAACACGTACAATCCGAATGTTGAAGTTCATGGAACAAAAAAGCAAACGACAAATAGTACTCTGAAACCATTAACCAATAACTACTATTTGCCAAGCTCTACCACAGGGCAAATTGTGCATCATGAAGGTTATTCATTGTCGTACCATGAAGCTTTTGAACAAGCAGAATGGGTTGCGTATGAACTGAAAAAGAATCAAGTGGTGTATACCGATTTTAAACGTCCTTATTTTGAACAAGACAAAGCAGTGACAACGGAATCGGCACATTGGAGAAACTATAAAAAATCTGGATACGATCGTGGGCATTTGTGTCCTGCGGCCGATCGAAAATATACAAAAGCAGCCTTTACGGAAACTTTTTTAACGAGTAATATTTCGCCTCAAGAACATAAGTTTAACGCAGGTGTTTGGAATCGATTGGAGCAAAAAGTACGCTATTGGGCAAAGAAATATGATGGCGTATATGTGATTACAGGTGGAATTTTAGAAAATGGTTTAAAAGCCATCGGAACCGAAGACGTTGCCGTACCAAATTACTTTTATAAAATACTGTTAGACAATTCTGGCGGAACCACTAAAATGATCGCTTTCTTAATGCCACACAAAGATTCTAACAAGCCGTTATATGAATTTGTTGTCTCTGTTGACGAGATTGAAAAGCGCACAGGAATTGATTTCTTTCCAGAATTAGAAGACTCTAAAGAAAATGCCTTAGAAGCTGTGACAACCTATAAAAAATGGAGTTTTAGATAGTATCGTTGTCTTTTATTTTAAAAAATTTTCTAATACCAATTTAACCAATGAACAAGCAAAGAATATTTTCAGTTATATCAATATTTCTTATGGTATTATTTTTTTCATGTAAACTGATATCGGAAAAAGAAATTCTTGTAAAACCATCTGAAATTGGAATTTATTATGACGATTCTGCAGAAAAGATGGTCATTTTAAATTCAGGAAAACACAACATTCCGCGTAGTGCTGCACTTTACAACTATTCGCTTGAAGATGTGCATGTTAAAGAAAATATTGTGGCGCTAACCAAAGATGCAAAACAGATTGCTTGTAAAGTAGACTATTGGTACAATTTAAATTCCAAAGCAATAAGGAAATTACATGTAAAAGTTGGGGTAGATTTTAATAGAAACCTCGTTTTGCCAAAAATACGTTCAATAATGCGCAAGTCATCTTCAGTATATGATTTTGCAGATATAGAAGTAGCTGAAATTGAAAAAGAAATTATATCTATACTTAAAAATGATATAGAATTTTCTGAATTGATAAAAACAAAATCTTTTAAATTAAAAATTGAGCCTTATAAATATTAGGGGCAATAGTAATCGTTCTTTCAGCAATTAAAAAACCAGATAGTTTCTATTCACTTTCAACTTGTTGCGACTCTAAAATCATATCCTGAATAAATAACGGTAAATCCTTAACCTCGTATGTTTTTGGGAAGAAATTATCATTCAAAATACTCGCAGGTGTATAATGAATATCGTTGATATTACACCATTCTCTGTGTGAGTTTAATACTTCCATAGCCTTTGGGTTTTCAGAATGTCCAAAGTTTTTATGCCACGTATCAATATCTCTATCCGCAAACCATGCTTGTAAAGCGGTATAAGATTTTTTAGGATCTTGCAAATACAAATCGACCAATCGGGAAGCAATTTGCGTGCTCTTATTTTCAGCATCCGGTGGGACATTAAAAATAAATTCTAACCGAATATCATTTCCGTAGGTGTTCATTAATTTATCATACGATTCAAATGCGCCAGTACAAAAACCACACAACGGATTGGTAACACCTTGAAGTTTTATAGCGCCACTAGGATTTCCAAATACAACACTTAATTGCTCAGGAATCACCTTTGTGTTCAACACGCTTTCTTCTTGCAACATGGTTTTAAACAACTCTGGATTTCTTTTAAATTTTAAAAAATCGGTTTCGGTAGCAGCCAATTTTTCATGGCTTTCCCAATACGATTTGCAATACATCCAACCGATATAAATCAATAAGAAGATTCCAATCGCTTTTGCAATATATGCTGAATTTAATACCCAAATAAAACTAAATGTACTTGCCAGCAATGCAGTTTGAAGTACTAAAATTCCAGCAATTAATAAACACAGCGCGCACCATTGTTTTAAAACAACACCTTGTCTATACAATGCATAAAGTACAATGGGAAGTCCTGCTAATGAAAGTCCTAAAAGTGTAGTTTGGTGAAAACCAATAGAAGATAATATCAAGAACAATCCTGCAAAGAATACAAAAGAAGCATCACTCAAAGAAATGATTCCAAATAGTTTATTTCCAACTGTGTTAATCACGTCGCCACAGGTACTATTTTTTGAAATAGCACCACAAACTTTGGCAACAGCTTTACTTTTTATGCCTAAATCTTCTCGGATAATTAACACACTAATGTACAGGCCAACCAACGTAAGCGCAGTGTACAATAAATACGTTAAGCTAAAGTTGAGCATTACATTGGTGGAAGCAACTGCGGCAACAATAAAATACGGTAATGCAGTTTCAATAGATTTTGTATTGACTGTTTTTTCCTGTGCTTCAACTGCGATGATGGTTCCTGTCCAACGTTCTGTAAATACGGCTTCGGTTACTTTCTCTTTCTTTTCATCAGGATATGTAATGTGCACCATGCCGCGTTTCTTTTCAGTAAGCACGACTTCGTCACCACTGTCAGTGCTGATCAATGCTAAAAATGATGCTGGCATTTGCGACAATGCTTCTTTTGGCACTGTAGCAGCTAGATTTTCAATCTCAAAATAATCCAATGTATCGGTAATCGATTTTAAACTTGGATATTCAGGATGTGATAATAACTGTAGGTTTAGACGTTCGCGATCGACATCTAAATAACTATTATTCGTTAACAAAGAAAGTATAATATTTTCCATCTAATTCATTTCAATTTTGGTAGGGGAAATTAAAATTTGTAATACAGATAGCTAAAGATAGAAAGTATTTTTGAAGTGCGAAGTATGGAAGGCTTTTTTTAAAGACTTCATCTGTTCAATTTATAAAATAAATAGGATTCAATAAAAAAAAGGAAAGCGAACCGAAGTTCGCTTAGAGTATTATGCACAAGGAGAATTCATTGGCAAGGCACACAATGGTGCGCCCCATTCACCACCACAAATTTCACATTCTCTTTGGGTTCGTGGCCACATACCACCAGTAATTTTACTTTGTGCTGTTTTACTTAATTCAGTTCCTAATTTTGAAATACTTTTTAACATGATTTATAATTTTTGGTTAAACATATCAAAAAGTACGAAAACTCAAGAACACGCTTTTACGGGAAGTCCTTACTTAACGTTTCTGTAACATTTTAGATCATAAATGGTTAAAGCTACCACTCATTAATTCGATTCGCATCAAGCTTTATAAAAATAAAGAGTAAAATAGTAAATCCCCAAAGTCCCGATCCACCATAACTAAAGAAAGGCAGTGGAATTCCAACGGTTGGAAAGAGTCCAATCACCATTCCGATATTAATGGCAAAGTGAAAGAATAGTATGGCGGCGACACTATATCCATACACGCGACTAAACTTGTTTTTTTGTTGCTCGGCGCGATGCAAAATTCGCAATAGTAATGCTATAAAAAGAAAAATAACAACTGAACTTCCAACAAATCCCCATTCTTCACCCACAGTTGTAAAAATGTAGTCTGTATCTTGTTCAGGAACAAAATCACCTTTGGTTCGTGTTCCTTTTTGCCAACCTTTTCCCCAAAAACCACCTGAACCAATTGCAATTTCAGATTGATTGGTATTGAAGCCAAAAGTTTTTCGAATCTTTTCGAGTTTTACAGGATCTTTTTCCAAACCTAAAACTAAGGTAAAACGATCGCGATGGTGTTGCTGAAAGATATTATAAAAGATATAATTTACCGCTAAAACAAATCCGATTGCAGCCACTAAAGAAGTCAATGCCAACGTTGTTTTTCGTCGTCGTTTCAGTACTTTTTTAAAGATGATAAAAATACACACCAAGCCTAAAATTAGTGTTGCTATTATGGTATAGATGTAGCCAACTTTGAGCGTAATGATAAATAGGAGTACGAGCGATAAACCTATCCATAAATAAAAAGAAGGCAAACCTTCTCTATACAAAACAAAGAAGAACGCCAAATACACCATAGCACTTCCTGCATCGGGTTGTAGCATAATGAGTACTGGTGGCGCTAAAATAATGGCAAAGGCAATGAGTTGATCGCGGAAGACGTTAATATTTGTTTGTATATCACTCAGAAATTTTGCGAGTGCCAATACTGTGGCGGCTTTTGCAAATTCAGAAGGTTGAAGCGTGAAACTTCCAATTGCATACCAGGAAGTTGCGCCATTTATATTTTTACCAAATACCATTAATCCCAGTAAACTTAAGAGCCCAATGATGTAAATAATACTAGAAAACCGTTCATAAAACTTGGCTTCTACCGATAGTATAAGAATGATAAGTAGGATGCTTGTGCTAATAAAAACGAGTTGTTTCCCGTATAACTGAGTCATGTCAAAAATACCTATTGAAGTATCCGTAACAGAAGCCGAGTAAATATTAATCCAACCAATTCCGACCAATAAAAAATAGAGGAGAATGGAAAGCCAATCGATTTTTTTGACAAATTTTACTTCTCTACTCATTAATTATAAATGGTTTTCCGCTCAATGGTTTTGCGTATTCTTCTTCCAAACTCTTCTCTAAGACCAATTTTTCCATTTGCTTCAAGGTAATTTCACCATTCAAATACAATTCAATCATTAAACTAGAAATCTTTCCAGCCCAACGTGAACCATAATAGCCATTTTCTACAAAAACAGCAATCGCAATTTTTGGATTATCTTTTGGTGCAAACGCAATAAAAATAGAATGATCTGTTAATTGTTTTCTTTCTCCTTCAACAATGGCGAAGTTTTCAGCAGTTCCTGTTTTTCCACAAATTTCAATTCCAGGAACATTCAAATAACGAGCAGTTCCACCTTTTTGCATGCTAAATACATCATGCATTCCTTCAATAACAGGTTCAAAATGCTCCGCATCAATTGTCGTATATTTTTTTTCTGTAAAATGTGTATTCTCTATTGGTTGACCATCAATTTGCTTGATGATATGCGGTGTATAATAAAAACCTCTGTTGGCAATAGCTGCCGTCATATTTGCCAATTGAATCGGTGTTGCTTCTACTTGACCTTGTCCAATAGCATTTGAAATCGTATTTAATACATGCCATTTATTATGCTTAAAATAGCTATTCGTATAATAATCGCCTGATGGAATTCTTCCTGCGCGTCCAGTAGATAAGTCATTCCCAAAATAATCACCCAAACCAAAGCTTTTAAGATGATCGCTCCAAACATTCATTCCTTCGCGAGGTGAATCATATTTGCTAATAATTTGACGATATGCATTGGCAAAATAGGCATTGCATGATTTTGCTACACCATTGATAATGTTTCGTCTTCCGCCTCCACAATGACAACCCATTTTTCGACCGCTTCTACCATAAATATAACCGTGATGACAGGTGTAAGTTGTTTGTGGCGTAACAACACCTTCTTGTAGCGCAATTAGCGCATTCATAGTTTTAAATGGCGAACCTGGTGCATAAGAAGCCAATAAACCTCTATCATACAAAGGTTTATTGATAGAATCATAATGTAACGCACTGTAATTCTTAGAACGTTGTCGTCCGACTAATAAATTTGGGTTGTAGCTTGGCGCAGAAATCAACGCTAATATTTCTCCTGTTGAAGGTTCAATGGCAACAATTCCGCCACGTTTATTAATCATCAATTTTTCACCGTATTCTTGCAATTTGCTATCAATCGTGATTTGAATATCTTTTCCGTTTACCGGAGGTGTGTCGTGTTTTCCGTTCTCGAATGGACCTAATATTTTATTGTGAATATCTTTTTGAAGTCGTTTTATACCTTTCGTACCGCGCAATTCGTCTTCATACGATTTTTCAATTCCTGTTCGCCCAATAAGTTCTCCTGATTGATATTCTGGATTTTTCTTTAAATCGGCATCATTCACTTCACTAATAGAACCTAAAACATTGGCGCCAACAGCTGTCTGGTAATTACGAATGGAACGTCTTTGAATGTAAAAACCTTTAAAACGATGCATTTTCTCTTGAAGAAACGCGTAATCTTTCTTTGCCATTTGTGGCACAAAAACCGAAGGAATTCGCCAAGAATAGTTTTTTGCTTTTTGTAATTTTTTTGTAAATTCTTCTTTCGGAATTCGTAATAATTTACAAAATCCTAAGGTGTCTAATGCTTTCACTTCACGTGGAATGACCATGACATCATACGATGGCTGATTGGCCACTAGAAGATTTCCGTTTCTATCGTACACATATCCACGTTCGGGATAATCATAAATTGTTTTGATAGCTGTGTCATTTTCAATCGTTGTGGCGACTGCATCCTCATTAAACACTTGAAGATACGAAAGTCTTCCTGTGTAAATAATTCCAACAGAGATAACAACAAGGTATAACAACAGTTTCCTCATGAGCTTTTTCTACTAAATAAAGTTATTGATAATGTGATGATTAGAATCGTAAAGATACTAAAGAATAACGTATTCTTAAGTGTGAGTAGTATATTAGAAATGTTAAAAATTTCTAGTAAAAACAGAAAGAAATGATGTATAAATACCAAGATGATAATGTATACCATTCGCTGTCCGAAGGCTGTGTTTTCTAGTCTTACAGATTGATGTTCGTAGCTGATTCCAAAAGCAAAACGCAACACAAAAGGTCGTATATAAGCGATAATAACGCATGCTGCTGCATTTGCGCCACCAGAATCGGAAAATAGATCAATAGTCAACCCCAAAGCAAAAGCGAGTATAAGAAACAAGCTTCTATTTGCATTAAACGGAAACAACAAAATGAAATAGATATATACCAACGGATTAATATAGCCAAAGAGATCAATATGATTGCATATCAATATTTGGGCTAATACTGCCACAACAAATCGGAGACTATTCCAAAATACAACTGAACCCATTTAATTGTTAGGAGCTAATAAGTTATCAATTTCTTCTCTGTGTAAATTTTCAATGACGTATACATGTTCCAAACTGGTCATGTCATTAAACAATTGCACGTTTATATCATATAAATTTTTACTAGTATTCAGTGTAAAGTCTTTTATGGTTCCAATTGGAATTCCTTTTGGAAATAATGTAGAGTTTCCACCAGTAATAATGGTGTCACTTATTTTAAACTTTGCCAATTTTTCAACATCTTCCAATTGCACAATATTTGGATTTTTACCATTCCAGCTTAACGTTCCAAAATGCGTTGTGTTTTTTAATTGCGCATTAATCTTAGAGATTGAATTTAAAATACTAATTACTGTTGCATGACTTCCACCAACTCTATCAACAACACCAATAATTCCATTAGGTGTAATAACGCCCATATCTGTTTTAATACTGTCAGCGCTCCCTTTATTGATGAGAATTACATTATTGGATTTGGAATAACTGTTTTTTGTGATTTTGGCAGTACGCAACAAATAATCCGTCGGATAGGAAGTGCTATCAATAAACTGAACGGTGTCTAAACTATCTTTTTTACTGTATAAAATATTCTTCAATCGACGATTTTCCTCCACCAATTTTTCATTCTCAGATTTTAATGAAAAGTAGGATGAAACACCATTGGCTTGTTCATAAACGCCGCCTGTAAGCCAATTGGCAGAATTGATAAATTTGCTTTTGTGATAAGAATGTGATTGAATGGTAAAAACAAGCGAAATAAACAGCAACAGCATGAAGAGAATAAAGTTTTTATTCTTTATCAGAAAATTAATAATCTGTTGCATCTACTTTTATGTTCTTATTTGATCAATACACTTTTAAATTTGCTTAAGTTTTTCAGGGTAATTCCTGTTCCACGTACAACGGCTCTCAACGGATCTTCAGCAATATATACAGGTAAATCTGTTTTTTGAGACAAACGTTTATCGAGTCCACGTAACATAGATCCACCACCCGCAAGATAAATTCCTGTATTGTAAATATCAGCAGCTAATTCTGGAGGCGTTTGTGACAACGTTTCCATTACGGCATCTTCAATACGTAAAATTGATTTATCTAAAGCTTTCGCAATTTCTCTATATGATATTTGTACTTGTTTTGGTTTCCCTGTCAACAAATCACGTCCTTGAACCGACATTTCTTCTGGCGGAACTTCTAAGTCTTCTGTTGCAGCTCCAATTTGAATCTTAATTTTTTCTGCAGTACGTTCTCCAACATACAAGTTGTGTTGTGTACGCATGTAGTATACGATATCATTGGTAAATACATCTCCCGCAACTTTCACAGATTTGTCACAGACAATTCCGCCCAAAGCAATCACGGCAATTTCAGTAGTTCCACCTCCGATATCAACGACCATATTTCCTTTTGGTTGCATAATATCAATACCGATACCAATAGCTGCTGCCATTGGTTCGTGTATCAAATAGACTTCTTTTCCGTTTACACGCTCCGCAGATTCTTTTACCGCACGCATTTCAACTTCTGTAATTCCTGAAGGAATACAAATAACCATACGAAGTGAAGGCGGAAATAATTTCTTTTTGAGCGCTGGAATATTTTTTATAAACATACTGATCATCTTCTCAGATGCATCAAAATCAGCAATAACTCCATCCTTTAACGGACGAATAGTTTTGATGTTTTCATGGGTTTTTCCTTGCATACGAGCAGCTTCCTGTCCGACAGCAATAATTTTGTTAGATATTCTATCCCTGGCGACGATAGAAGGACTGTCTACAACCACTTTACCATTATGAATGATCAATGTGTTTGCGGTTCCTAAATCTATTGCTATTTCCTCTGTTAAGAAATCAAAAAATCCCATCTGTTATATATCCTGTTTATGTACGTTTGTAATTCATTTTTAGTGACTTATAAAGGTACGAAAAAATTAATGTTTAAAGTGTCTTGTCCCTGTAAATACCATTGCAATATCAGCTGAATTGCAATAATCGATGCTCAATTGATCTTTTATCGATCCGCCTGGCTGAATTACCGCTTGAATTCCTGCGTTGCCTGCAATTTCTACACAGTCAGGGAACGGGAAAAATGCGTCACTTGCCATGACAGCTCCATGTAAATCAAATTTAAAATTCGTTGCCTTCACAATTGATTGATTCAACGCGTCAACTCTACTTGTTTGTCCAGTTCCACTCGCACATAATTGTTTGTTTTTCACTAAAACAATCGTGTTTGATTTTGTGTGCTTACACAATTTAGAAGCAAATAATAAATCTTCTAACTGCGCAGTTGTGGGTTTATTGTTTGTTGGATATGTTAAACCTTCCAACGTATCTGTTTTCGCATTCTTGTCTTGTACTAAAACACCATTCAAACACGAACGAACTTGTGTTTCTGGTAAGGCAACTTCATTTTGAATCAATATGATTCTGTTTTTCTTTCCTTTTAGCATTTTCAATGCATCATCATCATACGATGGCGCAATGACAACTTCACAGAATAGTTGGTGAATTTCTTCCGCCGTTACCTTGTCAATTTTTGTATTTGAAATTAAAACGCCACCAAAAGCAGAAATCGGATCGCCAGCTAAGGCATCTTTGTATGCTTGATGAATCGTTGAGCGTGTTGCAAAACCACAAGCGTTGTTATGTTTTAAAATAGCAAATGTTGGATCGTCATGTGTAAACTCGTTCATTAAGTTTACAGCTGCATCCACATCTAGTAAGTTGTTATAGCTTAATTCTTTTCCATGTAATTTATCAAACATGTCATCAAAGTTTCCAAAGAAGAATCCACGTTGGTGAGGATTTTCACCATAACGCAACACTTTTCCTTCTGTTTCGCTTATTTTTAAAGCAGGAATTTCATGATCGCTATTGAAGTAGTTGAAAATTGCTGTATCGTAATGAGAAGAAACATTGAATGCTTTTGCAGCATACGTTTTTCTATTTTCTATTGAAAAATGTCCTTCTTGTGTTTCTAATAAGTCTAAAAAGCTCGTGTAATCATTTACAGAAGATACACAAAGTACATCTGCAAAGTTTTTCGCGGCAGCTCTAATTAATGAAATCCCTCCAATATCAATTTTTTCAATAATATCGGCTTCGCTTGCGCCAGATGCTACTGTTTTTTCAAAAGGATATAAATCTACAATGACAATGTCAATTTGTGGAATTTCGTATTCTGCTAATTCAGCAACATCACTTTCATTATTTTGACGATTTAGAATTCCTCCAAATACTTTTGGATGTAATGTTTTTACGCGTCCACCTAAAATAGAAGGATATGAAGTTACATCTTCTACAGGAACGACAGGAATACCAAGGTCTTTGATAAATTTTTCTGTGCCACCAGTAGAGTAAATGGTAATGTCTAATGCATGCAGTTTTTTAACAATTGGCGCTAATCCGTCCTTGCTAAAGACCGAAATTAAAGCTGATTTTGCTTGTTTCTGGGAATTCATTCGAGTTGTGTTGTTTAATGTGTTGTTGTGAAGCTGCAAAAGTAATAATTAACACTAAAAAAACACCTTCTTATCGAAAGAAAAAAACAGAGAAATTCAACTTATTATGAGATAGATAGCAGAAATAAAGAAATATGCTATTTTATTCCTTCCTTATTTTGAATTTAATATTGTTTTTTGAGTAATTAGCTCAAAATCTCCGCAACTTTCGCATTGATAAATTCTAAAAACTCTTCGTCTTCTTTTGTAAATGGATTTGGTGTGTGCGAATCAATATCAATTTGACCAATATTTTCACCATTGACAAACAACGGAATTACAATTTCAGCTTTTACATAAATGCTACACGCAATGTAATTGTCTTGCGCTTTTACATCAGGGACTAAGAAATTTTCGTTGGAAACGGCTACTTGTCCACAAATTCCTTTTCCGAATGGAATAATCGTGTGATCTGTTGGTTCACCAGCAAACGCTCTGAGTTTAAGTTCAGGTTTGTCGCCGTTTTTAAAATAAAATCCAACCCAATCGTAATGTGAAATATTTTCTTGTAATAACTCACAGATTTTTGTCATGCGATCATTTACAGAAAGCGTTTCGTTAGCTACTATTTCGGTTACTTGAGGTTTGTATGTTGCGAATGTCATGATGTTCCTTTTTTAATGTTGGCAAAAATAGTCGAGAAATATATAAATATCTTTCATGAAATACCGAATAAAGTTGCTAAAAAAACGAATCACACAAAATTTAGATAAAATGTGAGATTTTCAACTGCTTTTACAGTAAGTTTGTATGAGTTTGACCTTTAATTAGAATTGTGTTAGAAAGTATTAAGCGATATAAATCTGCTCTTGGATTTATGATAAAATTCTTTATTGTATACGCCGTTTTAACGTTTGTATATAGTACGTATTTGTCTAATTTTGAAGGTGAACCTGATGGAGTTACCCGAATTGTAGCACAACAAACCGAACAAATCATTAATGCATTTGGATATTCAGCAGAAGTCGTTCAACACGAAGTAGAACCAACAATGAAATTATTGGTACATGACAATTACGTTGGGCGAATTGTAGAAGGTTGCAATTCTATCAGTGTTTTGATTTTATTTATCACATTTGTGATTGCCTTTACAGGAAACCTTAAGAACACGGTGCTTTTTATTAGTATTGGAAGCATTTTAGTGTATCTCGCAAACTTGCTGCGAATTGTTATTTTAGGAATTGGATTGTATCGTTTTCCACAACACGAATATATATTACATCATATTATATTTCCAACTATTATTTACGGAATGGTGTTTTTATTGTGGATGTTTTGGGTTCAAAAATTTTCAAAAAAGTAAATGTGTGAATAAAGTCTGGAAATATATCGTGATTGGTTTCCTTTTTGGATTGCTCGTATTGATTAGAGCGTTTGAAAACGAACTCTTTTATGATCCATTTTTGAGCTTCTTTAAAGACGATTATTTACATTCAAATATTCCCGAATACAATGCTTGGTTGTTATTTTTGAATCATATTTTTAGGTTTGGATTAAACATGATTGTTTCCTTAGCAATTATTTACATTGCATTTGAAAACCGTCATGTATTGAAGTTTTCATTTGGTTTATACATCGTTGCTTTCGTGATTTTAGTCGCGTTGTATTTTTACTTGATTCAACACGATTTAGAGCACGATTATTTACTTACGTTTTACGTACGCCGCTTTCTGATTCAACCGCTTTTCGTCATGATTTTACTGCCCGCTTTTTACTATCAAAGAAAAATTAAGCATGAAGAAGTGTAGGCTCGTTCCTGCGAAGGTGGAATCTCTTGGAACGCTTCGCTTTTGGAACGCTTCGCTTTTGGAACGCTTCGCTCTTGGATCGCTTCGCTCTTGGATCGCTTCGCTCTTGGATCGCTTCGCTCTTGGATCGCTTCGCTCTTGGATCGCTTCGCTCTTGGATCGCTTCGCTCTTGGATCGCTTCGCTCTTGGATCGCTTCGCTCTTGGA
>NZ_JACGWS010000006.1 GCF_014397005.1 Kordia aestuariivivens | reverse complement strand
AACACTGTAAACTAACTTCGCTTTTTTATTGTGACCGTTTTTAATCTCAATTAATCAAAGCTTGAGATCAAAACAAAATTAGACCAAAAAGAAAATCGCCTAAAAATTACTTTTTAGACGACCTCTTTTTATTGTATTCTTTACCAACTTACACCAGCACCACCTCCGCCAGAAGAACCGCCGCCCCAACTTGATCCACTAGAAGAACCGCCACCAGAAAACCCACCTGATGAACTTCCACCAGAAAATCCACCGCTAGAAAATCCACCAGAACTTCTACGCGAACTTCTGCCCGATCTTCCAAATGAACTGTGATTGTTTTCAGAACGTTCTTTTCTAGGAATTGTAATTTGTTCAACATGTTGGTGATTACAATTGACACATCCATATTCCTTTTCTCTTAATCCTGTTGAACTGTATGTAGCATAACTTACGGTACGACTATGCATTAATTTATAGGTTTTAAACGTGCATTTTGGGCATTTAGAATATGGAGTTGTATGATTTTTATAAGGTAATATAAGAATGTCATCATCATTTTCGGTACACCATACATCATAATCTACAGAATCAATTTCTTCTTCTTTTAGTTCTCCTTCGTATAAATAATGATCATCCTCAACTTCGCTTTTTAGCACCATAGGTTTTCCATTAATTTTACTAAACCGCGGATGATATCGATATAAATTCATGCGTTTGTGAATCAATTTTCGAATAAAAATAAATGGTAGTGGAAAAAGTATTGCTAAAAAAAGAGCATTAAACTTATCGATAGCAATGTATTTATTATAAAAATCTTCTTTATTGTTATGAATTCTTTGGTAAGATCTTCTATATAATAAACCCATAAGAATACAGCAAATAAAATACGCTATAATCACATAAATAACAGGATTTGGAGAACTTCTTCGGTAAGAATCATCACTATCTATAATTGTTAATCCTGTAGATTTTATTTCTTCTCTAACCTTCGGATTTTCTACAATACTTTTAATTTTTGATACTGCTGCTATTAAACCATTTCCATATTCTTGCTTTTTAAAATAGGGGACAACCTGATCTATTCCTATTCTAAATAACACAATATCTGGCAAGACACCTTCTAAACCATAACCAGTTTCAAATTCTGTTCTGCGCTGATCCATAACAGTCAAAATCAACAAACCATTGTCTTTATCACTTTGCCCAATTCCCCAATGCTGAAATAAATCAACTGCAAAATCTTTGGGAATTGCACTGCCAATACTCGGCAAAATGACCACAGCTATTTGTGCCGTTGTAATTTGCTCGGTTTCTACAATTAAACGGTTGAGACTTGTTTTTTCAGAAGTAGTTAAGTAATTGCTTGGATCAGAAACAAATCCGCCATTCGATTTTTTAGGATCAGGAACTGTTTCTACAGTAAATGTTTGGACTGTTTTTGTTTCGTTTTGTGAAAAACCTATTATCGAAGTAAAGAGCAGCAGAAAACACAGAATATATTTATACACACATATTATTTTAATGGTTAGCACTAAGTTAGTATGTTTTATGCTTGTTTATGTTACAAAAAAAGAAAAAGCCATGATTTTGAATTTTCAAATCATGGCTTTTACATTTTATAAATTAGTTGAAATTATATCGTTTCAATTACTTTCTGAATACGCTTGATGGTTTCCTGCTTACCAATCATAAACATAATTTCAAACAAATCAGGTCCTTGTAACGCGCCAACTAACGCTAAACGCAGTGGTTGCATTACTTTTCCAAAACCAATTTCATTGCTAGTAATCCAACCTTTAATTTCTGTTTGAAGGTTTTCTACGCTTACATCTTCAATAGGTTCAATAACTTGTATTAATTGTTGCATTAACTCGCTTGTGCCTTCTTTAAACGCCTTTTTAGATGCTTTTGCATCGTATTCTTGCGGCGCAGTAAAGAAGAAATGACTCAAACTCCAAAAATCGCTCACAAACGTGGCTCTATCTTTAATCATTCCTACAACAATCGCAATATAATTTATATCAATATCCGCTAATTCAGTATGACTTTTTTGAAAAGCTTCCGCTAGACTTTCGTCAGATTTTTGCTGCATGTATTGTTGGTTGAACCACTTCATTTTATCAATGTCAAATCGAGCACCAGCTTTATTAATTCGTTCCAAATCAAAAGCTTGAATCAACTCGTCTAAACTGAAAATTTCTTGCTCGGTTCCTGGATTCCAACCTAAAAATGCTAAGAAATTTACCAAAGCATCATTAAAGTATCCATCTTCACGAAAACCTTTGTACAATTCACCTTCTTTTGTATCATCCCATTCCAATGGAAATACAGGGAAACCAAACTTTGCACCATCGCGCTTGCTCAATTTTCCTTTTCCAGTTGGTCTTAAAATCAATGGTAAATGTGCAAAAACAGGCGCTTCCCATTCAAACGAACGGTATAATAAATAGTGCAATGCTAACGAAGGCAACCATTCTTCTCCACGAATTACGTGTGTGATTTCCATTAAATGATCATCTACAATATTTGCCAAATGATAGGTTGGCATTCCGTCACTTTTATATAAAACTTTATCGTCTAAAATATTGGTGTCAATTTCAACATCACCACGAACGATATCTTTTAAATGTAAAATTTCATCTTGTGGCGATTTGAAACGAATGACATACGGTTCGCCAGCATCAATCTTAGCATTTACTTCATCTTGCGTAAGCGATAAAGAATTGGAAAGTTTTAAACGATTGTGCCAGTTATAGATAAATGTTTTTCCTTCTGCTTCATGACCCTTTCTATGAGCATCTAATGCTTCTGCTGTATCAAAAGCATAATATGCATGACCTTTTGTGATCAAATCATCTGCATATTGTTTGTACAAATGTTTGCGTTCACTTTGTTTGTATGGACCAAATCCGCCATCTTTCATAGTACCTTCATCAAAAGGAATTCCACACCATTCTAACGCTTCAGTAATGTATTCTTCCGCGCCTTCTACAAATCTATTTTGATCTGTATCTTCAATACGTAAAATAAAATCTCCGCCATGTTTTTTGGCGAATAAATAGTTAAATAAGGCAGTTCTTACGCCTCCAATATGTAAAGGTCCCGTTGGACTTGGTGCAAAACGAACACGAACTTTTTTAGTCATAAATAATAGTATATGGTTATAAAGTGCAAATGTAATATTATTTTTCCTTTAAAATTGCGCATACAAACGGCAGTTACTGTTTGATGAGGTAAAAAAGACAATACAAGCTTCAGCAGATTTTAAATCTCGATTATTGAGTAAAAGTGAAACCCTCAAAGTTTTAATTTTGAGGGTTTCGGTTAATCAGCAAATGTGAGAAAAAATGCTATTTCTTAATAAATTTTTCTGTGTGATTAATCCCTGAATCCGTTGTTACGGTTAGGAAATACATGTTAGAACTTAATTGCGATACGTCAATTTCTGAAACTTCAATCGCTTTACTTTGTATCAATTTCCCAGTAATATCTGTTATTTTGTACGATACAATGGTTTCGTCACTGTTGAATCTCAATACATCCGAAGTTGGATTTGGAAACATCGTAAAGTTAATGACTTCGTTATCTTCTCTACCTAAAGTTCCGTTACCACCTTCTCCTAGCACAAATAATGAACGAATATGATCTTTTATTTCTTCTGTAAAGACATTCATTGCTGGCGGCGCATCATTTTCACTGCTAAACGTAATTTGGTATGACCAAGCTTCATCGTAACAGCTATCACAACAAGAAGGAACATATAATCCAATTACATACAATCTGTTATTTTCAAAGGTGTAATTTGGAAACGTAGTTGTTAATCCCCAAACCGGATTTGCCGAAGTTGGTAATTGATTGTTGAATCCACCAATATTACTTGACCAAGCAAATGAATCTGGCACCATATTTATAAAATCAATTGGCTGTGTTATTGGATAGCTTGCTAACTCGTATACAAACCAGTTGTACTGATATCCGTTGTTTTGTTCTACACAAATATCTTGTACTAATAAAGTATCATCTGTCGTATCAATACTGTTGATAGAACCTGTTAATTGTTGAGGATTTCCCTGATGTAATACACTAATACTTAAGTTTTGATCTAATTTAGCTTGAAGTGAAATATCATCAATAGCTAAGTCGTTTCCGTCGCCTAAACCATCTTCTTTTAAGTGAATTTTAATATCTAAAACATCTTGATCACCTTCAAAACACTCTGAAATTTGTTGCCAATCGCACGGATCATCGCTATTTGTATCAATTGTAATCCATTCAGATAATTGTCCGTTTACTTCCAAACGAATTTCTGGCTTAATGTCAAACGTACACTGTGGCATGTTTTTGAAGTTTGCACAGAATTTGTAATTCTTTTCAGAATCAATTTGCACACTTTGTTCCCAAATAACTGCGGTTGTTCCAGATGGTTGCGTTGTTCTTCCGTTTACCAATAAGAAATCTGTATTAGCACCAAATTGTGTTGGATCAACACATGCAGAATGATCTGTAATAGTTGCGCCAAAAATGCTTGCATCGTCAGAAATGGTATATGCACCAGGATATACACTTGCGTCTTCTGTATAATCGCTAGCAAATCCGCCAGATCCATTTTCAAAATTTCCGTTTTCAACTAAGTTTTCACCTTCACAGCAAAATGCGCCTTCGTCATTTGGTTCACCTGTTGTAAATGTACTATCACAATCTGGACTGATACATATATTATCTATTCCAAATAGTTCGTTTCCGCTAGCTACGTCAATTGAGTATGCAATACCATTTACACTTTGAATAAGGGTATCCCAATCTCCTGCATTTCCTGTGTTAATTACCCATTGTCCGTCACTATTACTTGGAAGGTTTCCTGAGGCATCAGCAAAGCCAATTGGTGCACAAATGCGAACCCAACCTCTAGAAACATCTATTGGTGAACTTAATACAAAAGTTGCGCCCAATGTAGAATTTGTTGGATCACTACCATCATAAATACGCAATGAGTTTCCGCCGATAGTTCCAGAAGCTACTTCAAATGTTCTAAAATCATAACAAAAACAACCTTCGTCTTGAACCATTTGCATCCAGTTTCCTGTATAGTCCGTAGAATTAAAAGCCCAACTTGAACCATTGCTACACGGGCCATCGTCTAAATATAAATAATTATCTCCAGCACCATTTTGGCTGTTAGTGTCATAATAAGCAATACTAGAACAGATTGTTCCCCAATTGTCTAATAAATTTGGACTCACTATCGTTCCGTTGTTTCCATTAGTTCCGTTAATCAAGGAAGTTGTTGAATATTGATCAAATTCCTCACAAAATTGACCAAAACTCACTCCACAAACCAGGAGTAAACACAGAGTTGTAATTTTTTTCATAATGTAAAATGTTTAAGTTTCTATTTTTTTGTTTCAAGGCAAAGATGCGCCAGTGACAAAAAACAGGGTAGAAGCAAAGCACTAAAAATGTAGAAGTGTTTTGCCTTAAGGCTTTATGTGAAAACCGTACTTGTTACAGGAAAAACACCCTTTACCAAATAGGTTACAAAATGAGATTCAAAGCAATTTGAAGTATATGCGCGTTAAAAACTAAGTATTGTTGGTCTTATTTGGTAACAGAATTCATTTCAGCAGGAATGCGTTTATTCATCACCTTAAACCATAAAGGTGGAATTAACGCCATGACCATGGATGTAGGATATCCGAATGGCATTTGTGGACTTTCTTCATGACAATCTAACAATTGATATTTTTTTGAAGCTTTGTAATGGTGATCGCTGTGACGTGTGAGTTCGTATAATACAATCCGTCCGATGGTGTGATTTGAATTCCAAGAGTGAATTTCGCGAACACGTTCATAACGTCCAGAAGGTAATTTTTTGCGCTGCAATCCGTAATGTTCTATATAATTGATGGTTTCTAATAGTAAGAAACTAACAACAGCACTTCCTAAAATAAAGATCAACGCGAGTGTTCCAAAGAAATAAAAAGTAGCAGCAACATACGCAATTTGCAAAATGGTAAACCAAAACATGTTATTTTTTGGTGAAAAGAATGAAAATTTTTCACGCTGCCGTAAATTTTGCTGAATCTTCCATGCGTTTATATATTGTCGTGCCGTTGAGGTAAACCAAAACGAATACAAAACTTGATTATATCGTGCGGTTGCAGGATCTTCTTTCGTTGCCGCATGTAAGTGATGTCCAAAATTATGCTCTACAAAAAAGTGCATATAAAGTGAAGGCAATAGTAATATTTTTGCCATAATTTGTTCCACTTTCGTTTGTCGGTGCCCAAGTTCGTGAGCCACATTAATTCCGTTTGAACCTAAGACAATTCCTGTGGAAAAAATCAATCCGACCAATTCGTAGGTTTCATACATTCCTGTGGAAACGTTTATCAACGTAACTATCAACAATCCAAAAACAATAGGAATATTCAAATATAGCAACCAATCAAAAAGGCTATTAGCTGATTTCTTTTCAACTTCTTCAGGTGATAAATTTGCGGTATTTTGAGAAAACATCAATTCTAGTATCGGAATTATTCCAAAAGCATACATTGGTGTCAAAAATGTATAATATCCACCTAAGTATAAAGCAACCATAGCAACAAATGGTGTAGAAAATGCCGCTAAATATTTTAAATCATTCATAAGTTACATCGTAAATTCAAAGCCATTAAATTTACTGTTTTTTTTGTTGAAATGAAATTTTAGAAAATATTCGAAACGATTTTCTAAAACTTATGATAAACCCCAACACTAATCGCAGCTTGCTTGGCAACATTATTTCCAGAAAATGCACCGCCAAAACTCAAAATTCCACCAAAAGCACTGTTCAATTCTCCAATAGCTTTCAAACCAAAAGCACCATATTCCTGATTGTTTACATATAAAGCAGTTCCTAAATTACTCAGCGGTAAATTCACATCGCCATCATTAAACGAACTCACGATATCTACAAAACCAACGAGCCAAATTTTTGAATGTACTTTGGTTCCAATTTCGCCACCAATCTTAAAATTATTACTGTAATTATTTGTTTTTAAGTCAATTCCGGTAAACGCTTGTACATAAAATTTATCAAAACTTCGTCCAATATTGATCGTAGGCGTAAACGTCCAAGCATCTTGTCCAGTTCTAATTCCGGAAGCGGCTTCAAAACTTCCCGTATTTGCTTCTAAGTTTAACTGTCCAGAAATAATCCATTTTTTATTATAAAATTGATGCTTCACGCCAAGTGAAATATTTCCAAAAGCACTTTTAGAATCTTCTGTAATAAAAGCAGTTCCATTCACAGCATCGCCCGTTTTTATGAATTTTATTGGCAAATTTAAAAGCAACGTCGTTTTAGACGATAAGCCATATTCTCCATAAAATTGTAGTGTATTATCGGTAATCTCTCGATCGGTTTGATACTCTGGATCGCCAAAAACTTCATCATAATTTGAAATCGTACTAAACGAAAGTTGTGTATAAAACTTCCCTTTTTCCTGTGTCCAAGGACTTTGACTAAATGTAAAACTTGAACTTAAAATAGCGATAAAAACGAATATTTTTTTCATAATTGGTTGTTTAATGAATGCTTAGTAGCATCTTTTTACAAAATCTTACAGAATGTTTAACAACCGTAATACACTAATAATTGTGCAAATGTGTTATTTTTATCAGTTATATGATGAACGCATACGAGCAAATACAAAAAAAGTTAGGGCAGTTTGTGACCAAATACTACACAAACGAGCTCATCAAAGGCACCATACTATTTTTTAGTATCGGGCTTTTATATTTCATAATCACCTTATTGGTGGAACATTTTCTATGGCTAAACACAGCCGCAAGAACCGCTTTATTCTGGATTTTTATCTTGGTAGAATTGGCGCTTTTTGCTAAATTTATTGTGTTTCCATTGATAAAATTGTTAAAACTGCAGCAAGGAATCAGCTTCAAAGAAGCGTCTACAATTATCGGGAATCATTTCCCAGAAGTAAACGACAAACTATTGAACGTGTTGCAACTATCTGAAACGTCTCAGGAATCTGAATTGTTGTTGGCAAGTATCGAACAAAAATCGAAAGAGCTACAACCGATTCCGTTTCAAGTGGCGATTAACTTCAAGAAAAATGTCAAATACGTCAAATATGCAATTCTGCCATTAGCGATTGTGTTATTCGTGTGGATTTCCGGAAACAGTTCGCTATTTAGTAAAAGTTACGAACGTGTAATCAATTACAAAACTGCGTATGAACCGCCAGCGCCTTTTCAGTTTTTAGTGGTGAACGATTCGCTGCAAGCAATTGAAAATCAAGAATATAAACTACAAGTACAAACCTTAGGCGATGTCATTCCTGAAGAAGTTCAAATAACCTTAGGTGATGAAACCTACTTCCTTCAAAATAAAGGAATTGGCACGTTCGAATATACATTTGCACAACCAAAAGAAGCAATCACTTTTACGCTTAACGCGAATGAAGTCACGTCAAAATCATACACATTAAACGTAGTAAAAGTACCGTCGTTAGTGAACTTTCAAATGGTGTTGGATTATCCTGCGTATACGAAACGAAAAGATGAGGTATTAAAAAGTACTGGAAATGCCACCATTCCCGAAGGAACAAAAGTAACGTGGGAAGCGAAAGCAAAACAAACGAATCAATTAGAATTAATTTCGAGTGATAGTACATACGTTTTCAACAAAGAAGCGAACGATTTCAAACTTGAAAGAAGAATTTATAAAAAACTTGATTATCAAATAAGTACAAGCAATACAGAACTTAAAAACTATGAAAATTTAGGTTTCAACCTAAGCGTGATTAAAGATGAATATCCAAAAATGGAATTGCAATCAAAGCGTGATACAGTTGATCAACGTACGCTATATTTCTTAGGACAAGTTTCAGATGATTATGGTCTGAAACGTTTGCAATTGGTTTATTATCCTTCGGAAAGTCAGGAAAATAAAGTAAAAGAAAACATTCCGATTAGTGCTTCAAACATTGATCAATTTCAATATACATTTCCTGGAAATTTAGAATTAACCAAAGGTGTGAATTACGAATTCTACTTTGAATTGACAGATAATGATGGAATTCGCGGAGGAAAAAAAGTAAAAAGTGAAGTATTCAATTATCGTAAGCTAACAGATACGGAACTCGAAACGGAACAACTTCAACAACAAAACGAAACGATTCAAGATTTAGATAAATCCTTAGAAAAGCTTCAAAAGCAACAAGAAGAACTCAAAAAGATTTCGAAAAATCAAAAAGAAAAAAGTGAACTCAATTTCAACGATCGTAAAAAGTTGGAAAAATTCTTGCAGCGACAAGAACAAAATGATCAAATGATGGAGAAATTTTCTAAGCAATTGCAAAAAAACTTAGAAGAATTTCAAGAAGATGAAACGAAAGAAGACGAAGACAAAGAGTTGTTGAAAGAACGATTAGAACGTCAGCAAAAAGAATTAGAGAAGAATGAAAAGTTGATGGAAGAACTCAAAAAACTCGCTGAAAAAATTAGCGAAGAAGAACTTTCAGAAAAACTAGAAGAACTTGGGAAGCAACAACAAAATAACAAAAAGAATCTGCAACAAATTGTGGAGCTGACGAAACGTTATTATGTAACCAAAAAAGCAGAGAAAATTCAAAAAGAATTGGGCGAACTTGCCAAAGAGCAAAAAGAACTCTCAACAAAAAGCGGTGAAGAAAATACCAAAGAAAAGCAAGAAGAACTGAACAAAAAGTTTGAAGATTTGCAAAAGCAAATGGACGATTTAGACAAAGAAAATAGCGAACTCAAAAAGCCTATGGATCTTGATCGTAAAAAAGAAGATGAAGAAGACATCAAAAAAGAACAAGAAGACGCTACGGACGATTTAGAAAAAAGTGAAGAATCGCCAAGTGAACAAGAAAAGACAGATAAACAAAGTAGCGCGAAAAGCAAACAAAAGAAAGCAGCTCAAAAAATGCAGCGTATGAGTAAGGCGATGCAAAGTTCTATGCAAATGGGCGGTGAACAAAGCATTCAAGAAGATGCCGAAATGTTGCGTCAAATCTTAGATAATTTACTCTTATTTTCTTTTGATGAAGAAAAACTAATGAAAGGTTTTGAAGAAATTGACAACACTAATTCAAGCTATGCTTCCAAACTAAAACGTCAAAATGAACTCCGAAAAATGTTTGAACATGTTGACGATAGTTTATTTGCAATGTCGTTGCGTCAGCCAAAAATTTCGGAACAAATCAACAAAGAAATCACAGAAATCTATTTCAATATTGACAAATCGCTGGAATTACTAGCTGAAAATAATGTGTACAGAGGCGTTGCGGCACAACAATATGCGTTAACGTCAACCAACAAACTTGCAGATTTTTTAAGTGGCGCTTTGGACAATATGCAACAAAGTATGGGACAAGGGCAAGGACAAGGTTCATCGGGAATGGGACAAAGTGGACAAAATCAAGGTCAAGGAAAAGGATTTCAATTGCCAGACATCATTCAATCGCAAGAAGAATTGAACAAGCAAATGGAGAAAGGCACCAAGCAAGAAGGTCAAGGAAAAGATGGTAAAGGCGGCAAAGAAGGTGGTAAAGAAGAAGGAGAAAAAGGCAAAGGTGGAAAAGATGGAAAAAGCGGCGAAAACGGTGAGCAAGGTGGCGGATCGGGTAGTGGCAACGAAGATACTTCAGGCAAACTTTACGACATTTACAAGCAACAGCAAGTCTTACGCAGTCAATTAGAAAAGCAATTAAAAGCCAAATACGGAGAAAAAATAAGCAATCCAGAAGCTAGAAAATTGCTTAAACAAATGGAGCAAGTAGAAACTGAATTGTTAGAAAGAGGTTTCAATGACGAAACCATGAAACGTATGGTAGAACTCAAATACCAACTACAAAAACTAGACAAAGCAGCGTTTGAACAACAAAAAGAAAACAAGCGTGAATCGTCTTCCAATCGCAAAGATTTCACAAACACTACAAACGAAAAAATGCCTGATGTGAGACAGTATTTCAATCAAATTGAAATATTAAACAGACAAGTATTACCTTTGCGCAATAATTACAAAAAGAAAGTACAAGAGTATTTCAAGAAAAAGGATGATTAGTTTTAATTATGAAACGCAATTTGAACTTCCAAACGAAGCGAAAATTGAAGAATGGATTAGGAAGGTTATTGCTTCCGAAAACAAGCGTGAAGGAGAAATCAATTATATATTCTGTAACGATGCATATTTGCATAAACTCAATGTAGAATTCCTCCAGCATGATACGTTAACGGACATTATCAGTTTTGACAATACAGTAGGAAATGAACTACATGGCGATATATTTATTTCCATTGAGCTCGTTAAAGAAAACGCTAAGGATTTTGTTGTTTCATTTGATGAAGAACTCAGAAGAGTGATGATTCATGGCGTATTGCATTACTGCGGATACAATGATAAAACCGAAGCCGATCAAGCTGTAATGACTGCTAAAGAAGATGAAAAACTCAGCATGTTCCACGTGGAACAATCATAAAGTACTTTCTAAAATTGCTTAAAAAAAAAGCGAAATTCAATCGTTAAGATATGTTTGAAAATGAATATGATGTAATAGTTGTTGGAGCAGGACATGCAGGTTCAGAAGCTGCCGCTGCCGCTGCCAACATGGGAAGCAAAACATTGCTCGTTACGATGAACCTGCAAAACATTGCGCAAATGTCTTGTAATCCCGCTATGGGCGGAATTGCTAAAGGACAAATTGTGCGTGAAATTGATGCACTTGGTGGATATAGCGGAATTGTTACTGACAAATCTGCGATTCAATTCAAAATGCTAAACAAATCAAAAGGTCCGGCAATGTGGTCGCCACGTGCGCAAAGTGATCGCATGCGATTTGCAGAAGAATGGCGTTTGATGCTAGAAGCAACCGAAAACCTAGATTTCTATCAAGAAATGGTTCGTGGTCTCATCATTGAAGGCGGAAAAATAAAAGGTGTAAAAACCTCTTTAGGATTAGAAATAAAAGCAAAAACAGTGGTTTTAACCAATGGAACTTTCTTGAATGGATTGATTCATATTGGAGATAAAAACTTCGGTGGAGGAAGAGCTGGCGAAAGTGCTGCAACTGGAATCACTGAAGAATTAGTTGCCTTAGGTTTTGAATCGGGGAGAATGAAAACAGGAACACCACCACGTGTGGATGGACGTTCGTTAGATTATTCTAAAATGATCATTCAACCTGGAGACGAACATCCTGATAAGTTTTCATACCTAAAAGCGATGAAACCTTTAAGTGAACAACGTGCATGTCACATGACATATACGTCTACGTTAGTGCACGATTTACTGCGTGAAGGTTTTGACAGATCGCCAATGTTTAACGGAAGAATTCAATCGTTAGGACCAAGATATTGTCCATCGATAGAAGATAAAATCAATCGTTTTGCAGACAAAGATCGTCACCAATTATTTGTTGAACCTGAAGGATGGAATACCTGTGAAGTATATGTAAATGGTTTTTCTACTTCGTTGCCAGAAGATGTTCAGTTTAAAGCATTGCGTTCAGTAGTTGGTTTTGAAAATGTAAAATTCTTTAGACCTGGGTATGCCATAGAATACGATTACTTTCCACCAACACAATTAAAGCATACGCTGGAAACAAAAATTGTAGAAGGACTCTTTTTTGCAGGACAAATTAATGGAACCACAGGATATGAAGAAGCGGCTTCGCAAGGACTTATGGCAGGAATAAATGCAGCGTTGAAAGTACAAGAAAGAGACGAATTTATTCTGAAAAGAAACGAAGCATATATCGGAGTTTTGATTGATGATTTAATCACAAAAGGAACGGAAGAGCCATACAGAATGTTTACCTCGCGTGCAGAATATAGAACCTTATTGCGTCAAGATAATGCAGATTTTAGATTAACTCCAGTTGGTCATAAACTTGGTTTGGCTTCGCTAGAAAGACTAAAAGCGATGGAACATAAGAAGAATAATTCGGATGCTTTTATCAGATTCTTTCAAGAAACAAGTGTGAAACCAGATGAAATAAACCCTGTTTTAGAAGCTAAAAATTCTGCGAAAGTGAAGCAACAAGATAAGATGTTTAAGATCTTTTCACGGCCAAATATTAGCATGGATGATATGAAGCAAGTGGCTTCAGTTTCACAATTTATTGAAGAGCATAAATTAGATAAAGACGTATTAGAACAGACAGAAGTTCAAATAAAATACGCAGGATATATTAACAAAGAAAAGAGCAACGCAGACAAATTAAACAACTTAGATCGCGTAAAAATTCCAGCAAGTTTTGAGTACAATAGCTTAACAAACTTATCTCTGGAAGCACGCCAAAAGCTGTCTAAAATTCGTCCTGTAAACTTATCGCAAGCATCACGAATTAGTGGAGTTTCTCCAAGTGATATTAGTGTGATGTTAGTTTATTTGAATAGATAAATTTTAAGTGTTCCACGTGGAACATTTCAAATCATGGAAATAAAATCATTACAAAATACGCCAGTTGAAGAGATCATAAAGACCTTGAATCTGGCGTTTTCTGATTATATCATTCCGATCAATTTTACGCTAGAATACGTCAACGAACGCTGGAAAGCTTCTGGTGTAGATTACAATTTATCCTTTGGGGTTTTTGATAATAATCAATTAGTTGGATTCATTATTCATGCGATCAATTACTACGGCGAAACCAAAGTTGCGTACAATGCTTCTACAGGAATTATTCCGACACATCGAAGAAAAGGTTTGTTGACAAAGTTGTACGCAAAGGCAATTCCAACATTAAAAGAAAACGGAATTCTAAAAAGCACGTTGGAATGTATCACGGAAAATGAACGCGCTATTTTAGCCTATCAAAAAGTTGGTTTTAATATTGATCGACAGTATAAATTATATAGATTCGATTGGCAACAAAAAGCCATTCAAACAAAATTTAGAATAGTAATAAAGGAGCAATTCCAATTCCCAGATTTTGAACAGTTACAAAACTATTTTCCATCTATAGAAAATCAAGATCATTGTTTGGAAAAGTATAAAAATAACTTGGTATCAATTTCTGTTTTCGATAAAGATGAAATTGTAGCATATTTACTTTTTCATAAAATTTCAAAAAGAATTCATCGGGTAGGCGCAAAAGAAAATAACTGGACTATTTTTGGAGAAATTTTATTTTCTGGATTGGAAACTGGAAAATATAATGTCATCAATATTGACACAGCAAATAAAAATTTACACGCGTTTTTTGAAAAAATGAATTTTGAAAATTACATTGATCAATATGATATGAGCTTTGAATTTTAATTGGCTTAATTATTGTATCTGATCCCTGAAAAAATGTACTATGAAATATATTAAAATTGTAGCAAGTTTCTCATTGTTTTTATTTTTTACAAATTGCATCACTATAAAAAAAGTACCTGAAGTTTATGGGCACTCAATTGTTGAAGGAAAAAAAATAAAGAAGTCTTTAGGGAAGTCAAATTACTTTATATTTTACAATCATTTGTACGATGATGATTTTACAGCATTTACTGAATATAAATTTTCTGCAGAAGAAAATAGCTATTTACAAAACCTTCCTGTAAAGATAAAAGGAACAGATTTTTTAATGACGTTTCATATTGTTGAAAGTACAGAACAAACAGCAAACTTTTTAGCACCGTTTGTAAATAGGGCAATAAATAATTCATTAAAAACAGATTTTGATGAAAATGTAAAAACAACAGAAACGACACATTTTTTTATTGCGGTGTATGTTGAAAGTAATTCAGAAGCAGATTCGTTACAAGAAGGATCTATTCACAGAGCAATTGCAGAAAATTATTTAATTGATTTTATGAACGAGTATCAACTTATTGGTTCGTCAAAAGAATTAAACTTTATAATAGGAAATAATTAATTGTTCCACGTGGAACAATTTCATTAAAAATTTAGAAGCATTAAAAAAATGAACAATCTTACGGTAAAAGATCATTCCGTTTCTGGCGAAGAATTTCAATTGGTTTTTGATGAGGTTTTGAAAATGTACAAAACCGAACCACAACCAAGCTTGGACAAATTGCCTTCGTATTATGAAAGTGAAGATTATATTTCGCATACGGATACACAACGAAATCTATTTGAGAAAATCTATCATTGGGTTCGTTCGTATATGCTTTCTAAAAAAATGACTTTGGTATTACAGCACACAAAAAGCGATGGAAAAAAAGTGCTAGATATTGGTTGTGGAACCGGCGACTTTTTAGCAATGGCTCAAAAATACAAGTGGGAAGTTACTGGAATTGAACCCGACGCTCAAGCGCGGAAAATTGCAGCTGAAAAAACGACTACCGAAATTCATACAAATGATTGGCTTGCTGAAATTCCCGATCATAGTTTTGATGCAATTACGATGTGGCATGTGTTGGAACACGTTCCAAACTTGGAAGAACAAATTGCAACCTTGAAAAGAATCATCAAACCCAACGGAACTATTTTTATTGCTGTTCCAAATTTCAACAGTCACGATGCAAGTCACTACAAAGAGTTTTGGGCAGCATACGATGTGCCAAGACATTTATGGCATTTTTCGCAAAACGCAATAAAAGGACTCTTTCAAAAAGAAAACTTAAAAGTAGTAAAAGTCTTACCAATGAAATTTGACGCGTATTATGTGAGTTTACTTTCCGAAAAACACAAAACGGGCAAAATGAATCCGGTAAAAGGATTTTACAGAGGATTTGTCTCGAATTTTAAAGCGATCACAACTTCGGAGTATTCTTCCTTGATTTACGTCATCAAGAACGACTAAAAACGCAATTTGAGCCGTTTTAAGCGTGTTTTAAGCACTTGATTGTATATTGTGCTGAACATTCTCAAAAACGATTTAAAAAGCAGTAGAAAAACAGTCACTTTTAATAAGTATAAATTATCGTTTAATAATTTAACATCAATTTTTATTATAGTTGTGATTTTCATGAAAATTCTTATAATCTTCACAACTTGTCATGTAAACTTTAATTTCTATTTTTGCGCCAACTAAAAAAGACACTAAAAAAATAAAACGCATACAAAATGAAAAAACTCATCGCTTTAGGAATTGTTGCTTTGGCATTATATTCATGTCAGCAATCTGCAAAAACAGCCTTTGTTGATAATTCTGAATTGGTAAATGAATATCAAGAGAAAAAAGACTTAGAAGTAAAACTTCAAGCCAAAATAGGAATCTATCAAAAAAGAAAAGATAGTATTACACGCGCGTTTCAATTAGAAGCACAAGATTTTCAATCGAAAGCTGATAAAATGAAACCTGCAGATGCACAAAAAAGATACGATCAACTTGGGCAAAAGCAACAAATGTTACAGCAGCAGTTTCAAATTGAAGAAAACGCAATTTCTAAAGAAAGTCAAACGTTAAACGATTCTTTGTTGAATAAAGTTAAAGACTTCGTTTCTGAATACGGAAAAACAAACAACTACGATTATATTTTTGGTAAAAACGAATATGTTGGAACGGTTTATTACGGAAAAGAAGAAAGCAATATTACGAAAGTAGTTTTAGAAAAGCTAAACGAAAAGTACGCAGCTGAAAAGAAATAATACACGCATTACAAGATTCATAAAGGCTTCCATTTTGGGAGCCTTTTTTTGTTTTATATACTTTTCGTCAAACTGAACTTGATTCAGTTTCACATAACAGTAAGAATATCGTAATGAGATGCTGAATCAAGTTCAGCATGACGTGCTTTCAAATTCTTATAATGTCATATCGAGCATTATTGAAATCAAAATACATTTTGATTTCAACTACCTAGCGTAGTTATCGAGATATAATCTTCAAATTAATACATTTCCAAATTGACACATCGTTAAACACTCCGAATCATATTCAAAAACTCCGTGCGTTTATTCCTGGAAACAGGCAACTTATGATTGTCTTGCAATACAACATAACCTTCGTTTAAATACTTTTCAATATAATTGACATTGATTAAATGCGATTTGTGAATGAGGTAAAAATCGTGTTGCGGTAACAGCTTATGAAAATGTCCAATGCTGTACGAACTCATGATCGGTTTTTGTTGTTGAAAATGAATTTTTGTATAGCCATCAGTTCCTTCGCAATGAATAATATTTTCCATCTTTACAAACTCCAAACCTTCTTGGCAAGGAATCACAATTTTCTTTTTTTGAAACGATTGAATGCCTAAATTTTCAATCAATTGTTTATTCTTTTGTAAAGCTGTCTTATCAGTAATATTCTGTGTCGCTATTGAAACTGCTTGTATTAAATCTTGACTATCAATCGGTTTTACAATATAACCAATAGCGCAATGTTTGATGGCTTCAATGCCGTAACTATCAAAAGCGGTTACAAAGATGATTTCAAATTGCGGTTGTGGAATTTTTTGAAGCATTTCAAAACCATTCATGCTAGGCATGGCAATATCCAAAAACACCAATTGTGGTTCTAAATCAGTGATCAGTTTAATTCCTTCTTCAGGATCTTGCGTTTCGCCAACAACTTTTATATTTGGACACAAACGTTCTAGTTTATTTTTCAGAATAGCTAACGATTTATGTTCGTCGTCAATAAGAATAGCAGTTACAGTCATATCAGTTTGGTAGTTTAAAAATTAGGGTGACAATCGTTCCTTCTTCATCGCTAAATTCAGCACGATCTTTTATGGTATATTCCACATTCCAATTATCTATTTGTTCTAACAACTTAAGTCGTTCGTCCAAAACTTGAGAAGAATGCGATTCATGGTTTTTAAGTGTATGTTGTGCTCTTTTTTGGGATTCTTTAATGCCAATTCCATCATCTTTTATGACTACACAAAACGTATCTTCTGAAAGTTGCGAAAATGTAATGGTCACTTTTCCAGTAGCTTTCTTGTGAAAAATTCCGTGATTTACTGCGTTTTCTACAATAGGTTGCAATACCATCGACGGAATAGCAGCTTCTTTATCCACTGTTTCATCACATAAAATTTCGTAGGTGAGTTTATCTTCAAAGCGCAATTTTTCAAGTGCTAAATAATTTGAAATGAGGTCTATTTCTTCTTCAATACGAATCGTTTGCTTTCGCGAATATTCAAAGAACTGACGCACCAATTTTGAAAAGCGCGTCAAATAATTCTCTGATTGATCAATATCGTTCAACTGAATATAATATTGAATCGCGTTGAGCGAATTATGCACAAAATGCGGATTCATTTGCGATCGCAACGCGTGTAATTCGAGTTCAACCATTTTCTTTTCATAACTATTGATAGAGATTGCTTTCTCTGTCAATAATTTATTCTTACGTGTAATAAAAACGAAGAATAGAATTACCACGGCAACTGCAATTAGTAAAGCAGCACCCGATAGTAAGAAGAAAATTTCTTCTGAAAATATGTTATCTACCTTTTCTTCTTTAGACATAGAAAGCTTTTAAAGATGCAACCATACAAAACTGCGTTCAATACTGTGATGACAATACTATAAAAATGACCACCATAATCTAGGTTGCTATGAAAAATTAACAAAGGAAGTAAGCCAATGTAAAAACAAAACAAGCCCGTAACAATCCAAAACTTTTGTGATGTAGCAAATGTTGTGATAGAATCTGTATTGAGTAATTCTACAAAATAACTAATAGTTAAAACCAAGATGCAAAAAGCGCCTGTAATGATTGGATTTAAGTATAAATAATCAAACGGACTTTTATCAAAAAGATCATACAGAAACACAATGATAAAAACAACGAATAAAACCTGAGTAAGCCATTTCCGCTTCTGCAAAATTTTATAAAACCATGAAAAATAAAATGGAAAACAAACCAGTATAAATATATTATGGACTATATCATTATAATGATCAGAAATTAATTGATAGGCAATTCCTATAACTTCATTACAAACCACATATATTAAAAACCATAAAAAGTGTCGTTGTGTAGTATTTTTGTAAGCATCCCAATACCAAATAGCTGCGGCTAAAGCAGCTATTTGAAAGACTAAGAAAAGGTAAAATAGCATAAGTGTTTAGTATAATAGTTAGATTAGTGTCTACTATGTCCATTTACATCAATAAGCGGACATGGCTCAGTAGGGAAATACGGATTTGGAGGTCTTCTTGAACTTCCATGATTAAAAGGTGCTATTTCATACATATTTTCATAATCTCCAGGATCCTCAGAGTTTTCAGAATCCGTTCTCTTAATAGTAGGCGCAAAAAAGATGGTGGTGTAGAGCAGTTCATCAGCATCGTCAATTCCTTTTAAACTTCCTTTGGGTGATACGTCTCGTCCAAATTCTTTTTCCTCTTTTGCTCCAAAATATATACGAACTCCCAAGTCTTCTTCATTAATACGTAACCCCTTTCTTTTGAATGCTAAATATTCCATGTATTCTTTCATTTGTAAATACGTAAATGAAATTGCTCTGTAATCATCTACATTACATTGATGCTTTATATAATTATCTTCAAGTGTTTGTGCATCTTTGGTACACAATGCATTTTCTGGGGCTTTGACCTCATCAGTGCATGAAACCATCATTAAAAGTAGGAATAAAATTGTTAAATAATTCATTTTTTTTCTCATAATTGTGTTTTTATGTTCTGCCTGAACAAACAAGTGGAACGTTTTTTAAATTTTTTAATTAACTCTTTATTAGTTTAATAGGAAATAGTGTTTTTCCTTTATTATCTTGATTGCTCAAAGATTTTAGTATGTTTCATAATTTATTAGTTTAAATTTTTCCTACTCTTTTATAAAAAAGGCTTTTCGGTTTCCGCCTCGGTTGTATGTCATTACGTAATTATGAAGCAAATATGAAACACACACCATCAATTCCATAGCGTAATTTTAGGAACGGTTTAGTTGACTCGATGATCGGTAACCTTCATTTTATAATACTTTGTTAAAAAGCATGAAAAAACATAAGCTATGCTGTAAGAAGGTTATTTTTGCAATTGAAAAATTGTGGAGTGATGTAACTTTTCAATCTTTCAATCGTTAATAACTGCATACTATCAATCAGAAAATAGATCAAACAATGAAAAATAAGATCATCTGGATCTGTCTTTTAATGAGTACATTCCTAGTTGCGCAAGAAAAATTCAGCGTAAGCGGAACCATAAAAGATCAAAAAAATGGCGAAACCTTATTTGGCGCAACCGTATATCTAAAAGGAACTACCAACGGAGCCATCACCAACGAATATGGGTTTTTCTCGCTAACGGCAAAAAAAGGAACATACACACTCGTAGTTTCGTTTTTAGGCTATGAAAACATCACCAAAGAAATCACACTAGACGTGGACCAAACGATAAATTTTGAAATCAAAGAAGCGTCTACTTCGTTAGAAACGGTTGTGATAGAAGCGGAAGAATCGGAACGGCTAAACATTCGGAAACCGCAAATGAGTGTTTCCAAACTCAACGCTGCAACGATCAAACAAATGCCTGTGGTTTTGGGAGAAGTTGACATCATAAAATCCATTCAACTCTTGCCAGGAGTTACCAGTGGAGGAGAAGGAACTGCCGGATTCAACGTTCGTGGTGGCGCGGCAGATCAAAACTTGGTATTACTAGATGAAGCGATTATCTATAACACATCACACTTTTTCGGGTTTTTCTCGGTGTTTAATGCAGATGCAATAAAAGACATCAAACTGTATAAAGGCGATATTCCTGCGAAATTTGGCGGACGCGTTTCTTCTGTATTAGACGTGCGTCAGAAAGATGGAAACAGTAAAAACTTTGAAGTAAATGGTGGAGTTGGATTAATCTCAAGTCGCTTGGCGCTAGAAGGACCAATGTTCAACAAAAAAGGATCATTCTTAGTGGCAGGAAGAACTTCGTATGCACACCTTTTCATGCCTTTAATAGAAGAAATAAAAGATGATAAAATCTCGTTTTACGATTTAAACCTAAAAACGAACTATGAAATCAACGAAAACAACCGAATCTATCTTTCAGGATACTTTGGACGCGATGTTTTTGATCTCTCACAATTCATTCAAAACCGTTACGGAAATACGTCGGCAAACTTACGTTGGAATCATATCTTCAGTGAAAAACTATTCTCGAATCTCTCGTTAATTTATAGCAAATACAATTACGAATTAGTGCTCGATTTCATAAAACTCGATTGGGTTTCGGACATTCAAAACTTTAACATAAAATACGACTTGCGCTACTATACAAGCGACAAACTAAAACTCGATTTTGGAGTGAGTGGAATTTCGTATAACTTCAATCCTGGAGAAATCAAACCTTCAGATCCAACATCAACAATCAACGCGCGACAACTAGACAAAAAAAGAGCGTTTGAAGGCGGCGTATATGTAAGTGCCGAACACGAATTGACAGACAAACTTTCGGCGCAATACGGTTTGCGATTAAGCACATTCAATAGACTTGGCGGACAAATATTAAGCGATTACGCAAACGATTTGCCAGTTGTGTATAACAGTGAAATTGGAATCTACGAAGAAGGCGAAGAAATTGGAACCACAGATTACGGAAGAAGCGAAAGCATCAAAACATTTGCCAACTTAGAACCGCGATTAGGATTGTCGTATCAACTCAATGACGATTCCTCTGTAAAAGCAAGTTTCACACGCACAGTGCAATACTTACACTTACTATCAAACACTTCGTCAGTTACACCTTTAGACGTTTGGGCGCCAAGTGGAAAGTACATTCAACCACAAAAATCGAATCAATACGCAGCTGGATATTACCGAAATTTCAAAGACAAAACCTATTCGTTAGAAGTTGAAGCGTATTACAAAAATGTAGACAACAGAATCGATTACATTGACGGATCTGACTTAATTGGAACTAATAATATTGAAACAGAAATCTTAAACGGAGAAGCCAGAGCGTACGGTTTAGAAATACTATTTCGCAAAAGCAAAGGTAAATTTACAGGTTGGTTTGCGTACACACTTTCAAAATCAGAGCAACGCGCGCTTGGCGGAAATGTTGGTGGACCCGGAATCAATAATGGTGATTGGTACAACACACCATTCGACAGAACACACGATATTTCTGTGACAGGAAACTACGAACTCAATGAAAAGTGGAAATTTGGTGTCAACTTTATCTACCAAACTGGTCGCCCAGTAACGTATCCGGACGGACAATATCAATATGAAGGTTTATCGATTGCGAGTTTTGATGCGAGAAATGCGAATCGTTTGCCAGCGTATCATCGTTTAGATTTCTCTGCAACATTTACACCAACGAAAAATAAAAACAGACGCTGGCAAAGTGAGTGGGTTTTTGGTGTTTATAACGCTTACGCGAGAAGAAACGCTGCTTCAGTCTCATTTGTGCAAGATTTTGACACGGGCGAAAACGAAGCCCGTAGAATCTCGGTTTTTGGAAGTTTCATTCCATCAATAACCTATAATTTTAAATTTTAACATCATGAAAAACAACATAAAATTAGCAACCATTTTAGCAATTTTCATCACGTTTATTTCTTGTGATGACAAAATAGATGTAGAGGTTCCAGAAGCGTCGCCACGTTTAGTAATTGAAGCTTCTTTAGATTGGGAAAAAGGAACATTAGGAAACGATCAAACCATAAAACTAAGCACCTCTACGTCATTTTTTGAAAATACACTTAACACAAGTGTTATTGGCGCAATGGTAAAAGTGACGAATAACGATACGAATGCGGTTTTTAACTTTGTAGATCAAAATGATGGAACGTATACGGTCAACAATTTTGTGCCTGTATTAAATGGTTCGTATACACTAGAAGTTGTGTATGATGGTGAAGTATATTTAGCAACTGAAAACTTAACTCCAATTACAGGAATCAACGAAGTATTTCAATCGCTCGAAGGTGGTTTTGATGAAGAATTATTAGATGTAAACATTACGTACAATGATCCTGCACCACTTGGAAACTTTTACATGATTCGCATGCAAGAAGTAGGCGATTTATTTCCGATCATAGAAACACGTTCGGACGAATTTACCAATGGAAATGTACAAGAAGAATTCTTTGAAAAAGAAGATGACGACGAAGATCCAACGGAACAATTCAATCCCGGCGATGAGGTAAACATCAAACTATACGGAATCTCAGAACGCTATTACAATTTCATTACATTGCTCATAGAACAATACGATTCTGCAGGAAATCCGTTTGCAACAACGCCCGCAGAAATCAGAGGAAACTGTATCAATACAACCAACGCAGCAAACTACGCATTCGGGTATTTCAGAGTTACCGAATTCGATCAAGTTGATTATATATTTCAATAAAAAGTATACTTTTATTCAAAGTAATTTCAATATAAAAATAACATGCTATGGATTCTTTTTCTGAAGTATAGAAAAGGTTTTGCGTTAAAAATTTTCGAAGCCTTGGAGAAAATTTAGCAAAATATTTTCAATTTTAGTTTTCCAAAGAGAAAACTAAAAATACCTGCCAGAAAAAGCGCATTTTCTTTTGTTTCTGTTTTCTTTGTGCGAGCAAAGAAAATGAAAATAAGAACTTAAAATGGTGAAAATAATATCAATGTTTACCGTTATTTCAGAGTCACTGAATTCGATCAAGTTGATTATATATTTCAATAAAAAATAAAGAGAAAAATCTAAAAATTAGGCACAAAAAAACCTCGGTAAATTTAGAAATTACCGAGGGAAGAAAAACTAGTAAATAGGTTTTGAGATGTATTTTCTTTTTCCCGAATTCTTTGAAACAACTATCGAAATAGTTGCTTTTCTTTTTCATAGCATTCTTTTCCCAACCTATTAATATTTTAAGTAAAAAAAAAGGGCAACAAAGACTTTAGCCTCGATCTCAATAGCTTTGCTGCCACTTTATTTTCAACTAATAAAAAACCGACTTAATTGATTTTTTGTTTTTAACCTTAATTGATGATAAAACAAGCTACTCCGAAAATACCCTACCATTAATTTTAAAAAAAATTAAATAATCTGAGTTTTATATGTTAAAACCATGAATATTTGTCTCTCAACACCATTATTTTATGAAGGATAACAAGTATTTCTAACGAAAAAAAATGCGTCAATTTTTTATTTTGGTGTTTTTAACCTAAAAAAAAAGATCATTATAAAACAATCTTAATAGTTTAATTATATTGAATTCTTGTTAAAAATAAAATTACGTAGCTTTGGAAATTCAAATAAACAATTAGCAGTCAATGACTCCAGAAGAGAAATCTGTTTGTGAATCTAAACACTACGAAAGCATCTTTAATACACATGCCGAAACACTTCGGAATTTTGTGTATTACAAATGTGGAAGTCAACAACAAGCAGAAGATATTGTTCAGGAAGCATTTGTGAAACTTTGGAAAAATTGCGCAAAAGTAATCTTTACGAAAGCCAAATCGTATCTATACACAGTTGCCAACAATATGTTTCTAAATGAAGTTGCGCACGAAAAAGTCGTCTTAAAGTACAAACAGCAAACTCCGAGCAGAGTTTCGCATGAAACGCCCGAATTTGTATTGCGACAAAAAGAATTTCAAGAAAAGCTACAACGCACCATTGCTAAACTACCCGAAGGACAACGCGAAGTCTTTTTACTCAATAGAATTGATAAAAAAACATACGCTGAAATTGCAGAAATCATTGGATTCTCTGTAAAAGCAGTGGAGAAAAGAATGCACAAAGCATTACTAACTTTGCGAAAAGAAATAGGAAATATTTAAAAAAAGGTAGGGTATTTTATTTGAAAACTGTTTAATAATCGAATCAAGTGAAAATGATGGAAGAAAAATATGATGATACGTTTTTAGCAAGATGGCTAGCTGACGATCTCAATGCGGAAGAAAAAATGCGTTTTGAAAATTCTGCTGAGTATCAGGACTATCTGCAAATCATTGAAAGTGCTGACCAATTAGAAGCACCTTCTTTTGATAAGCAAGTTATGCTAAAATCAATTCAAGAAAAACAGCAAACAACTGCGTCAAAAACAAGAAAACTCAATACTTCGTGGATGTATGCCGCGGCTGCCGTTGTACTCTTATTTGTAGGATTATCTTATGTGTATCTTAATTCAGGAGAAACATTTGAAACTGGTTACGGAAATCAACTCACGGTTACCTTGCCAGATGGTTCTGAAGCAATCTTAAATTCAAAATCATCGCTAACATTCAATGAAAAATCTTGGGATGATGACCGAACAGTTGCTTTAGATGGAGAAGCATATTTCAAAGTAAAAAAAGGAGAAAAATTTACCGTAACAACTAGTTCAGGAACAATTGAAGTCCTTGGAACACAATTTAATGTGCTTACGGATACTGATATGCTTGAAGTAAAATGTCATGAAGGAAAAGTGAAAGTTTCTTCAAAAACTCAAAAAACAGCAATATTAACACAAGGAAATGCATTTTCGTTCATTGAAGGAAAAACAGCTTCTTGGAACTTTGATATACACAATTCAACGTGGAGAGAAGGTGAAAGTAATTTCAGAGAAATGCCTTTAAAACATGTAATTACAGCATTGCAAGATCAATACGAAGTACAATTTATTATTGAAGATATAGATACCGCAGAACGCTTCACGGGAAGTTTTTCACACACAAATTTAAAACTTGCTTTAAGAACAGTCTTTGTTCCTATGGAAATTTCATATACTTTTAAGGACAAAAAAACAGTTATCCTGAAAAAAGCGAAATAAAAACAGCTTTTTTTAAGTCCCAAAAGGACTTACACAATGGAATTTTACCGTTACCGTCTATGAGAAGTGTCATAAGTGTTGTCTTACTGTTCATCACACATGCATTGTTAGCCCAAAACAATGTATCGCTTTCGTTTGAAAAAGAACCACTACAAAACGTTCTAACAACGGTTGAAAAAGCATACAACATAAAATTTTCATACAAAGCCGAATTAGCCGAAGGCAAAGTAATTACGTTACAACTCAAAGATGCCTCCTTAAATACCGTTATTCAGCGTTTACAGCAACAAGCAGCGATTGTATTTGAAAAAGTAAACGATCGGTATTACATCATCCGAAATCAGTTACAAGAAGGGAAAATACGGCTTTGCGGTGTTTTACTTGATTCGCTGAGTCAACAACCTATCATAGAAGCTTCGGTTGTTAATAAAACGCAATCAAAAGGAACCGTTACAAACACCAACGGATCTTTTGAACTTTTCTTAGCATTTCCGTCAGATACCATCGAAATCCGCTTTTTAGGATACAAAACACAACGCTTACTAGCCAAAGAATTACAAACGAAACCGTGTACACCTATTTCTATGGTTGCAGATCAGTACGATTTAGGAACCGTTTTAATCAGCAACTATCTGACTTCAGGAATCAACAAAAAAACAGATGGCGCACTATCGCTTTCTCCATCCAAACTCGGAATTTTACCAGGACTTACAGAACCTGACGTATTGCAAAGCATACAACTCTTACCAGGAATTCAAAGCCCCAACGAAACCGCTTCTGGTTTATTCATTCGTGGTGGAACGCCAGATCAAAACCTAATTTTGTGGGATGGAATAAAAATGTACCATTCAGGTCATTTTTTCGGATTAATCTCAGCATTCAATCCGTATGTTATAGAAGAAGTTTCGATCTACAAAAGTGGAACTGAAACAAAATATGGCGATCGTATTTCGGGTGTAATTGACATTCAAACAGATACCAAAATTCCTGAAAAATTATCTGGTGGATTTGGATTCAATATGACGCATGGCGATGTATATCTCAAAGCACCAATTGGCAAAAAACTTGGCGTGATGGTTTCGGCGCGTAGAGCATTTACGGATGTTTGGGAAACCTTTACCTATAACAACTTTTCGGAACGTGTTTTTCAAAATACGAACATTACAAAAAGTGAAGAAATCATAGAAAATGTATTTTCAGAAACCGAAAACAAATTCTACTTTACAGATTATACCATAAAACTCATTGGAAAACTTTCGGATAAAGATGATATCATGATTAGTAATTTGCGAACTAAAAATGAACTCGATTTTATGTCTAAAATTGAACTCTTTGAAGAAACATCTCGCGATCAACTCAGCATTCGAAACTCAGGCTTTAGCGGACTTTGGAAACGCCAATGGAATAAAAACTTTTCACATACATTAAAGGCTTACTATTCTCGATTTGATTTTGATTACTTAGGAACATTCAGAGGCGATATTGTATCTGTTACCGAACAAGATCAGAAACACAACAAAATAAAAGACATTGGATTTTCGTATGACACAACATGGGAAATTAATGAAAAGCGCAGTTTACAATCGGGTTACCAATTCTCGTCTAACGATGTATCATTTGGGTTTTTTGGCTTTCGAGGAACAGAAGAAGGTGTTTCAACATACGCAGCGGCAGAAGAAAGCATCAATAACTCACATGCGTTATACTCATCGTATAAATACAACGATCAAAACGAATTAATTATAAATGCAGGATTTCGTGCAAACTATTTTAGCACGACAAAAGAAATCTTTTTTGAACCAAGATTGTACGTTGAAAAAAAGCTGAATGATCATTTTAGTGTGAATTTTTCAGGAGAATTAAAACACCAAGCGGTCAGTCAAATACTAGAATTTAATACGGCGAACTTTGGATTGGAAAATCAAGTTTGGGCAATTGCCAATGGAGATGATTTTCCAGTAATAAAAAGCAGGCAAATTTCTACAGGAGTGGTTTTTAACAAAAAAGGTTGGCGTGTTGATGTAGACGGCTATTACAAAAACATTAGCGGATTGACTTCATTCAACAGAAGTTTTGGAAATACAAGCGTGTTGGAAACATTCTCGGAAGGAAACAGTCAAATTTACGGCGTTGATATTCTCGTTGAAAAAAAGATCAACAATTACCAAACTTGGATGGGGTATTCATACACAGACAATAAATTTGAATTTTCACAAATCAATAACGGACTTACATTTCCTGGGAATTATGACATTCGCCACTATTTCCGTTGGGCACATTCCTATACGCTCAAAAATTTTAAATTCTCGCTTGGCTGGAATTTCCGCACAGGAACGCCATACACGCCTGTAACATCGCAAACGCAAGACAATGGTGACTTGTTTGTCTTCATAGGAGAAACCAACAGCACACGCATTCCTGACTATCATCGATTGGATTTCTCAGGAACCTATACCTTCAACTTTGACAAAAAGAACAATTGGAAAGGAAAAATAGGATTTTCATTGCTCAATATCTACGATCGTAAAAACCTTTTGGAACGCTATTACGAAATCAGAGCTTTCTTAAATGACGATAACAATGTGCAATTCCGTTTACAAACAGTAGACAAATTCTCGTTAGGCTTGACGCCAAATTTAGTTTTTAGAGTTGATTTTTAGTGAAACTCAATTTTGAGAAGCTTGCAAAGCGTACTCAAAATTGTAAGTTGAACTAACTCCGCTGAAGAGCGGAGTCTAATTTGATATATTGATTCGTTTTTTAAGTTTTCTAAATGTCACATCGAGCATTATTTGGAAACGCAAACTTATTATTTGAAACAAAGAAGAAAAACTACAAAGCCAAATCTTTCCGATGCAACAATCGTGTCAACTTAATAGATAAATCGGTTAAAATAATCTTCGCATTTCCGTTGCGCTCTATATGATAAATAGCGTCTTGCAATTCGGTAGAAATATCTAAAATATTATTTCCGTGGACAAAAGGTGCAAATTTCTCTAAGAAGAAACCTTTCGTATGTGGTTCAAAAAACACCAAATCAGTTGCGGTATAATTTTGTAATAATGCTTGTCTAAAAAGATTCAGACAAAATCCTAAAAATTTCTTCTGTGTTTCACGACCCGTTTTGGCAACTTCTTCGCTCCAAGCAATCAAATCGCGAATGGCTGTTTTATTTCCTTTTGCTTTAAAAGCAGAACGAACCCAAGCTACAAACCAAGTTTCAAACATCAAATCTTCTGAATCTTGATACACCAAATCAACGGCTTTGTTGTAATTTCCATTCGATTGATGCGCAATTTTAGTCGCTTCAGCTTCTGAAACCTGCAATTTTTCTATCAAAGCTTCTTTAATCGCTTGTTCGCCCAAAGGCGGAAAATGTACAATTTGGCAACGCGAAAGAATCGTATTAATAAGTTGTTCTTCGTCTTCCGCAATCAAAATAAACAATGTCTTATTTGGTGGCTCTTCAAGCAATTTCAATAACTTATTCGCTGCGGCAGTATTCAAACGTTCCGCCATCCAAATAATCATCACTTTATAACCGCCTTCATACGATTTCAGTGTCAACGATTTTACAATATCGAGTGCTTCGTCAACACCAATCTGCCCTTGCTTATTATCAATTCCAAGCAACTTATACCAATCGAATAAATTTCCATACGGTTGCTCTTTCACAAACTGTCGCCATTCTTCTAAAAAATGTTTAGATACAGGATGACTTTTCACTTTGTGATTTCCCGCTACAGGAAAGGCAAAATGCAAATCGGGATGTGAAAGGTTATTGAATTTCAAATTACACGCTTCGTTTTCGCCTGTATTTTCGCCATCAGCATTTTGGCACAATACATATTGCGCGTACGCAATTGCCATGGGAAGTGTTCCACAACCTTCTGGACCTACAAAAAGTTGCGCATGCGGAATACGTCCGTTATCGGCACTCAATGTAAGATGTTTTTTAATATGTGTTAAACCTAAAATATCTTGGAAAAGCATGCCACAAATATAGTTGTAACTGTTGAATTTTTCATTAAAACTTAAATTAACCTAAGTTTAGAAAAAATAATTACTCAAATTTGACTTAGAACTCATTCTTTTTCTGAAGTATAGAAAAGTTTTTGCGTTAAGAATTTTTGAAGCCTTGGAAAAAATTTAGCAAAAGCTTTTCGGTTTTAGTTTTCCGAAGAGAAAATTAAAAATACCTGCCAGAAAAAGTGCCTTTTCTTTTGTTTCGTTTTCTTTGGGCAAGAAAAGAAAATGAAAATCAGAAGTGAAAATGATTAAGATTTTAAAAATAGGCTATATCGAAAACAAAAATTACTTCCCAAGGACTTCCTAATAATTACGACAAACCTTCTAAAATCATTTATCTTTACAATCTCGATAAAAAAGTACTTACTATATGGCGGACAAAGCGCTTCTTTTCATTCCCGATATCTCTGGTTTTACTGAATTTGTACAACATACGGCAATTCGTCACAGTCGTCACATCATTTCAGAATTACTGGAACTGCTCATTGATAACAACATCACAGGGTTACAATTGGCGGAAATAGAAGGCGATGCACTATTTTTCTATAAGCTAGAAGATACAACGGATATCAAACAAATTCGCGAGCAAATTAAAAGAATGTACATGGCTTTTCATACGTATTTAAAACGCTATGAATACGAAAAAATATGTCACTGTGGCGCGTGTTCATCGGTATACAATCTTTCGTTGAAATTTATTGTTCACTTTGGTGAAATCGAATTTATTTCCATCAAAGATTCTAACAAACCGTATGGACCTAATGTGATCAAAGTACATCGATTGCTCAAAAATGAGGTGCCAATTTCAGAATATGTACTATTGACGGAAGATGTAGATTCAGAAACGATTCAAAAAGCAACAGATCAACTGCAAACTGAGTACGATTTTGGCAATATTGCATACGCGTATGAATCGCTTTCGCACTACAAATCGGAACTTCCAGAAGTTTCTCCGATACCTCAAAACGTACCAAAACACAATATATACAGCGAAGAAGCTGTGATCAATATGCCTATTTTAGAACTCTATGAAGTCATTAGTAATTTTGATTATCGATTGTTATGGAGCAAAGGAATTACGAAAATTGAATATGAAAAAAATCGGGTGAACCGATTAGGAGACAAGCACAAATGTTTGATTGATAAAACGACAATCAATCCGACGACCGTAACAAAAAAAGCGAAACAAAATCAATTGGTCTATGGCGAATCGACCACAGAAGTTCCATTCACTAAAAAATTGAATGTCTATTATGTATTAGAAGCTGTAAATGATCAAAAAACGCGACTCAATATTGAAGTATTTATCGATTTTAAGCCGTTTGGCATCTTACTAAAACGTTTGATGAAAAAAAACTTCAAAAAAGTCATTCCTGAAAATATAAAAGAACTTATATTGCTTGCTGATTCAGGATTTAAAACACAACAATAACCTAAAATATAACACCATTGAGAACGCTAAACGATTTTAATTTTAAAGATAAAAAAGCACTTATTCGTGTAGATTTTAACGTGCCATTAAACGATCAATTTGAAGTAACAGATGATTCTCGTATCAAAGCTGCAAAGCCAACCATCATCAAAATACTAGAAGATGGCGGAAGTTGCGTATTAATGTCGCACTTAGGAAGACCAAAAGGTTTTCAGGAAGAATTTTCATTACGTCACATTGTAGAAACGGTTTCACAAGTTATTGGTGTACAAGTAAAATTTGCAGGAAACTGTGTTGGTGAAGAAGCTGAAAAAGCAGTTGCCACATTAGAAGATGGCGAAGTATTATTGCTTGAAAATTTACGTTTTCACGAAGAAGAAAAGCTAGGCGACGAAGTATTTGCTGCACAACTTGCCAAACTAGGAGACATTTATGTAAATGATGCGTTTGGTACAGCACACAGAGCGCACGCATCTACAGCAGTAATTGCACAAAACTTTACAGACAAAAAATGTTTTGGTCTCTTACTAGCGAAAGAAATAGAAAGTATTGCAAAAGTAATGGAAGTTGGCGAAAAACCAGTCACTGCAGTACTGGGTGGAGCGAAAGTATCTTCAAAAATTACGATTATAGATAACATTTTAGACAAAATAGATCACTTAATTATTGGCGGCGGAATGACATTTACGTTCATCAAAGCACAAGGCGGAAGCATTGGTGATTCCTTAGTGGAAGATGATAAAATGGAATTGGCAAAAGAAATTATGGAATTGGCAAAAGCCAAAAACGTAACCATTCATTTGCCAGTAGATTCTGTGATTGCAGATTCATTTTCCAATGACGCAACCACGAAAGTAATTGATGTCACAAAAATCCCTGACGGTTGGATGGGCTTAGATGCCGGACCAGCGACACAAGCAAAATTTGCTGAGGTAATTGCACAATCCAAAACCATACTTTGGAATGGACCTTTAGGTGTTTTTGAAATGCCAAACTTTGCAAAAGGAACGATTGCTTTAGGACATGCAATTGCAGAAGCGACTAAAAATGGCGCTTTTTCATTAGTTGGCGGTGGCGATTCTGTAGCAGCTGTAAAACAATTTGGGTTTGAACCAAAAGTAAGTTACGTAAGTACAGGCGGCGGCGCAATGTTAGAAAGCTTAGAAGGAAAAACATTGCCTGGAATTGCAGCGATTCTATCGTAAAAAATCAATAAAAATAGCATACTAAAAAAGTCTAATTCCCGTAATTAGACTTTTTTAGTATAAAGGAATTTCAAAATTTGAATAAAAAACACGAATTTAGCAGCAATTGCGTTTTCAATAATACGAATTACGTCAGTTCGAGTGAAATTTTAGTATAAAATTTTGTGTCGAGAACAGCTTACAAAAATGATAAAACAACTTACGATACATGAAATACCTTTTTAGCATACTTTTCTTATTTGTTGTTTCTATTGGAAATGCCCAGGAAGATGAAAAAAAGCCTGAAAAAACCAAAGAAACTACGAAGCCAAGGTTCAAAATCATAAAGGACACGATTATTTTGGATGGTGTAAAAACGGTTATGATTGATACGATTTACTTTGATAAAAAAAATACGATCAAACGCGATGTAGATGATGTGCTGCCAGCAATTGATAGCGTCAAAATTGAAACCAATCGTAATCATGATTTGACGAAAGTCAATGAAACTTTCCAGTTGAAAGACAATAAAATGGCGGCAACAATTGACAGTTTATGGTTGCGTGAATTGGGCGGATCTGATTTATTTGATACCATTAACAATGAAATTACCGACCTCAAATACGATCCAGTTGTCTATCAAGATTTACCGACCGATACGCTAAAAGCACGTTTGGAAAGACTCAACAGCAAAACACCGTTCAACATTGAGTACAATCCGTCACTAGAAAGTGTAATTAGAAGATTCTTAAAAAGACATAAAAAATCAATGGAACGCTTGATGAAAACAAGTCAGTACTATTTTCCAATGTTTGAGCAAGAACTTGCTAATTATAACATTCCATTAGAAATAAAATACCTAGCCATTGTAGAATCTGCATTAAATCCAAGAGCGCGTTCGCGAGTTGGTGCCACAGGCTTATGGCAATTTATGTATCAAACAGGAAAACAATTTGATTTAGATGTAAATTCGTATGTAGACGAACGCAGCGATCCTGTAAAATCAACCAAAGCGGCTTGCGAATACCTAGCAAGTTTATACAAAATATTTGGCGATTGGGATTTAGCATTAGCAGCCTACAATTCGGGTCCAGGAAATGTTTCCAAAGCTATTAGACGTTCTGGCGGATATCAAAACTATTGGAACATTCGTTCAAACTTACCACGCGAAACCGCAGGTTATTTACCTGCATTTCTAGCAACAATGTACATTTTTGAATATGCAGACGAACACGGTTTTCAAGTAGAAAAAGTAGAAATTCCATACTTTGCCACGGATACCATTCGCGTGAAAGAAGTGCTTACGTTCGATCAAATTTCGGAAGTACTAAACGTCAAAGTAGAAGACTTACAATTCTTCAATCCATCTTATAAATTAGATATTATTCCCTTTGTAAAAGGACGAAACTATACATTGCGATTGCCTGTACAAGAAGTTGGAAAATTTGTCAACAACGAAGAAGCCATTTATACCTTGGCACGTGAAGAATTGGCAAAAAAAGAAAAACCATTGCCGCAACTCTTTCAAATGGACAAACGCACGCGTTATCGTGTAAGAAGCGGTGATTATTTGGGTAAAATTGCACGACAATTTGGTGTGCGTGTTAGCGACTTAAAACGCTGGAACGGATTGCGATCTAATAAATTAAAAATTGGGCAACGCTTGACAATTTATCCCAAAAAACCAGGATTTGCTGTCAAAAAACCAACTGGAAAGAAAAAAAATACAGGAAATGCAAAAACCTACGTTGTCAAGTCTGGAGACTCTTTGTGGAGCATTTCGCAAAAATTTCCAGGTGTTTCTGTGAAGAATATAAAAAAATGGAATGATATTAGCAGTAACAAACTAAAACCCGGAATGACTTTACGAGTTTCCAACAAATAAATAACAATCAATAAATATCATTATACGTGAAAAATTTATACGCATTACTATTCGTTTTGGCTTTATTTTCTTCTTGTGAAGATCCAAAAGATAGAGCAACAGCTGAGAGATATCTGCCAGAATCCTTCGGAAAAGCAAACTTACTAACCGTAGTTATTGATCTTGAACAGTGGAAAGGAACCGTTGGTGACAGCATCCGAAACATTTACGGAGCGCCAACAGACGGTTTACCAATGGAAGAACCATTATTCTCGCTAAATCAGGTAAATCCTGAAGTTTTCAATGGTATACTAACGAAATGTAGAAGTGTTTTAGTGGTAAAATCATCAGAAGAAAATCAATTTAAAATTCGCGAAAACCTATATGCAAAACCACAAAAAATAGTATTTGTTTCAGGAAATGACGATGAAATTATCTCACAACTAAAAGAAAATGCTAAAGAATCTATTCTTACGCTTAAGCTGAACGAATTACGCGCCAAGCAAAAAATGATTGAAGGTTCATTAAGCAGAGATACATCGTTAGAAGATACATTCGGAATCACCATGAACATTCCATCGGTATATAAAAATGTAAAAAAAGAAGACAATTTTGTATGGTTTGAACGCAAAGTGCCTAAAGGAACTTCAAATATCATTGCGTATACATTGCCAGAAGGAAGCATCCCAAAAAGCGATACAACCATTGATGCCATCATTCAAATGCGTGATTCTATCGGAAAAGCGTATGTGCCCGGAAGAGATCCGAAAACAATGCACATGATTACCGAAAAAGCGTATGCGCCTTACCTATACGATGCTATTGTAAACAACAAACCTGCGTTTGAAACCAAAGGAATGTGGGAAGTAAAAAACTTCCAAATGGCTGGCCCGTTCATCAATTACATTGTGGAGGACAAACAACACAACAGATTAGTTGTTATAGAAGGATTCACGTTTGCGCCTTCTGAAGACAAAAGAGACTTTATGTTTGAAATAGAAGCGATTTTAAAATCGATGAAAATTAAAGAATAACTACATTCTTAATAAAATATCAAAGCACATTCGTTCGTTCGGATGTGCCTTTTTATTTAGTATAATTTCGCTTTCGCTAAAATGTACTCGGATTGACAAAATGCTTTAGAAATAAAGTCACACTTCTTTCCAATCCTTTACTTCTTGAACTTATGACTATGTGATGTTGAATTAAGTTCAGCATGACGTTTTTTATGTTACTTTTAGGATGTCACATCGAGCATTATTGATGTCAAAATATATTTTGATTTATAATATCGAGCGAAGCTATCGAGATGCATATAAATCTTAATTATCTTTTAATCTTTCAATTCTAAAATACTAAATTGCAACAGCAAAAAATTATCCAATGACGGAACTTCAATACATTCAAACACACCTTTCACTTCCCGAAAAAAGCATTCTAAAAACCATTCAATTACTGAATGAAGATTGTACGATTCCTTTTATTTCTAGGTATCGAAAAGAAATGACAGGAAACTTGGATGAAGTTCAAATTGGTCAAATCGTAAAACTAAAAGCAGAATACGCAGCACTCGAAAAACGACGAGAAACCATTCTAAAAGCAATTACAGAACAAGACGCGCTAACGTCACAATTGCAGGAAAAAATCGCGCAAGCAAAAACAGTAACAGCTTTAGAAGATATTTACTTACCGTACAAGAAAAAACGCAAAACCAAAGCGTCTATTGCCAAAGAAAACGGATTGGAACCGTTGGCAAAAATCATCATGAAACAACAACACGATGATGTAGATTATGCAGCACAACGATATGTAAAAGGGGAAGTTTCTTCTGTAGAAAAAGCATTAGAAGGTGCCCGACATATTATAGCAGAATGGATCAATGAAAACGAATATGTTCGGAACAACATCCGACGTTTATACCAACGAAAAGCAACGATTACAACCAAAGTAGTCAAAGCAAAAATTACAGACGAAACAGCACAAAAATACAAGCAATATTTTGATTGGAGCGAATCGCTTCACAGAACACCTTCACACCGATTGTTGGCAATGTTACGCGCTGAAAACGAAGGTTTCATCAAACTAAAAGTGGAAGTCGACAAAGAAGAAGCATTAAACAGCATTGAACGATTGATTATCAAAACAACGTTGAAATCATGCACGGATCAAATATTAATTGCCATTGAAGATGCTTACAAACGTTTACTGTCGCCAGCCATCGTAAACGAAGTGATGAACGACGTGAAATCAAAGGCGGACACGACGGCAATTTCTGTATTCGCAGAAAACCTTAAACAATTACTTTTGGGCGCGCCATTGGGTCAAAAACGCGTTTTAGCACTCGATCCGGGCTTCAAGTCAGGTTGTAAAGTGGTGTGTTTGGATGAAACAGGCGATTTATTATACAACGAGAACATTTATCCGCATCCGCCACAGCGTGAAACAACGCAGGCAATGAAAAAGATAAAATCGTTGGTAAACGCCTATAAAATTGAAGCAATTGCTATTGGAAACGGAACTGCTTCGCGTGAAACCGAATTCTTCATTAAGAAGATTCAGTTTGATCGCGATTTGCAAGTTTTTATCGTCAATGAAGCAGGTGCTTCCGTGTATTCTGCGTCAAAAATTGCGCGTGCGGAGTTTCCAAATTATGATGTCACAGTTCGTGGCGCGGTTTCTATTGGAAGACGTTTGACAGATCCGTTGGCAGAACTCGTAAAGATTGATCCGAAAGCAATTGGCGTTGGACAATACCAACACGATGTAGATCAAACAAAACTCAAAGAAGAACTCGACACTGTTGTGATGAGTTGTGTAAATACCGTCGGCGTTAATGTAAATACGGCAAGTAGCGCCTTGCTGAGTTATGTTTCTGGTATTGGCACAAATTTGGCGGAAAATGTAGTGAATTACAGAACTGAACACGGAAAAATTGATTCGCGAAGCGATTTAAAAAAAGTTCCACGTTTAGGTCCAAAAGCGTTTCAACAAGCCGCCGCTTTTTTACGAATTACAGATGCAAAACATCCGTTGGACAATTCTACTGTGCATCCAGAAAGTTATTATATCGTAGAAAAAATGGCGAAAGATGCGAAGATTTCTGTTGATGAATTGATCGGAAACAAGACCGTTTTAAGCAATATCAATCTTTCAAACTATTGTACAGAAACCATCGGATTGCCAACACTTTCTGATATTATCAAAGAATTGGAAAAACCTGGCGTTGATCCGCGGAAAGCGGCAAAACTATTTGAATTCGACCCGAATGTAAAAAAGATTTCTGATGTAAAAGTAGGCATGTCTTTGCCCGGAATTGTGAATAATATTACCAATTTTGGTTGTTTTGTCGATATCGGAATCAAAGAAAGTGGTTTGGTTCACATTTCTAAACTTGCCAATGAATTTATCAGTGATGTGAATTCGGTGGTAAAACTACACCAACATGTTACGGTTACTGTTGTTGAGGTTGATGAAGCTCGGAAACGAATTCAGTTGTCAATGATTGATTAATACTTTCAAAATAAAATGTCACGTTTTAATTTTCTTTAGGTTATAGCTATAGAAAGAAGTCAAAACGACTTCTATAACCAAAACCTATATATCATGAAAAAAAGAAATTTGAATTCGTTAGCACTAAAAAAAACAACCATCAGCAACTTTTTAATTGGCGGAATGGTAGATTCCGACAATGCGTGTCCATCTGCTGTTTCGTGTGAATCCGTGTGTTTTTGTATACCTCCTGGAGGAATTATTATTGGATCTCCATCGCCCGATCCTTTAAATTGTGAACCACAAGCCAATTCAGTTCAAGCCAATCCTCTTCCAGCTAGTCCAGCTGGAGACTATGCAAATGCAGCAGGGTAAGCAATAAATATTTAATCAGTATTAAAAAAGGCTAACGAACTTTGGTTTGTTAGTCTTTAATTTTTTCAGCAATATCTTTTTCCATTCCTAACATATAATAACCGCCTGTGTTCACAAAATACATTTTGTTTTCTTCCAAAAACAATACACTTGGTTCTTTGGAAACATACGTCCACAAACCTCCATTTTTTTTAGAATCCATCAGGGTTTCAAAAGCTGTTGTTGCGCTTTCTTGAGTTTTAAAAATGTATTCTTCAATTGTGACTCTTGGATAGGTATTTCCATTTGGAGTCATGCTTTTCGTTGCTTTTAAAAACGACTTCCGAGCTTCATGAAGTTCTTTTTTAATACTGGCAAGATCAATTTCTTTAGCCAAACTATCTTTAAGTTTTAAAGCATGTTGCAAACGTCCTAAAAGAAGCGTTTTTTCAGGGTGTACAATTGCTATACTTTTTACTTGATAATTATGTTCTAGCTGAGATAATCGTGCTACTTTTTCTTCTAATTTTGACTTGAGATCTACTTTTTTAATAGTTTCACTTTCGTGAGAAACCACTTTTTGTTGGACAATTGTATCTGTTAATTTCGTTGTAGTTTCTTTTTCTTGCGTTTTCTTATGAACCGTTTTTGTCTTCTGATTACAAGAAACAAAAGTGAACAAGATTGCAATTAGAAAGAAAGGTGTGAATGTTTTCATCTTATGAATTTACAATAAAAATAGATTACTTCTTTTTTAACTTTTCAAGTTTTTCTTTGTGATAATTTCCACCACTTATTTTATAAGCCATCTCCACATATTTGATGGCATTTTTAATGTCTTTTTGTGAGATATAATAATCTGACATAGAATCATATCCATTTGCATTTCTAGGATATGCTTCAATAAGCATTGTGAAAAGAGCGAATGATTTTTTAGGATCATTAGACATAAACATAAACCCTAAATTATTCAATAAATCTTCTTCTGGATGAATTGTATATCCTAAATGATTGGAAAGTGTTTTATAACGATCGTTAAATGCCTTTGTTACTGCTTTAGCATCAGTATCAGGGTTTGTTAAGACATTAACAAAACTACCACTCATTTTATACCAAGGATACAGCGCATACAGTCCATCATAAATAGATATCATTGGCACAGTTCCGTGGTTTTCGTTTTCATAGTATTTGTATGAAAATTGTAATGTACTATGAGTAGCTTTTGAAGCAATCTTAGAAAATTTATAGGTTGCGCGCAAACCTTCAGTTCTATAAGTTGTGTCTTTTACAAGTACATTCAGGTCTTTTTCAGTATCTGGTGGCAGTGGGTTTGCAATAGAAAGAAACAATGATTTTCTTTCGTATTTTTTATCTGATAAACGTTCAGATAGTTGTAAACTCAGCACTTCATTATCCCACCATAAACTAGGATCTATGGCAATATAATTGGTAAATAACTCGGGATGATTCAAAACAGTATTTACAACCAGCAATCCTCCAAAAGAATGACCAACTAAGGTTTTATGAGTAGTTGTTGGGTATTTTTTGTCTATATATGGAATTAATTCTTTTGCGATAAAATCGGTAAACTTTTCTCCACCACCAGAATCTTTTACCCAATCGGAAGCGCCTCTGGCTTCTTTAACTTTAGTTGGTGTAAGATCACGAGTTCTGTTTTCAGAATTTTCAATACCAACAACAATCATTTCTGGAACAGTATCTGGAGCCAATTGATTAAGAATAGCGCATATAGATAAAAAATGGACACGACCATCTAAAACATATACTACTGGATACGTATTAGGATGATTTGTAGTAGCATTTGCACTTTCTGGAACTTGAACCCAAATTTTTCTGTTTTCCTTAAGAATGTTAGAATAGACACTATCCTTAGTTCCTATTTGAAATAAATTATCTTGATTTGATTGTGCTGAGGAGTAAAAAAAACTTGTGTATGCAAGTATGCAGATTACAAAAGATAGTACTTTGTTTTTCATAATAAAGTTTTGGTTGTTAGTGTTGTGTAGGATTCCACACAAACAGTGCCAAAAAATAGCATGAAAAGAAAGCACTATTTCTCCATTGGAAATTTATGTTTCAAAAAATTAAAAACCAGTTCAAAATGTTTTAACGGCGCTCCATGCGAACCAACAATCGTAATGTGCTCTGTGTAGTATTGAAACTTGTGTTGCTTCAATCTATTCATAATTTTGTTGCCCATTGGTGTTGTGGGCGCAATTTCATCTTCGGTTGCAGAAATTAATAGAATAGGCGCTTTTATATTTTCAACTTTAATCAAGGCTTTTTGTTCGGCAACAGTATCTTGTAACATGGCTGTAAAAGCGCCGCGTAAATCGCGTTTCATAATAAATGGTACGGAAGCTTCATTTACAGGAATAAAAGGCAATTCAACACCATTCTGTGTCCAAGTTGTGGTGGTAAAATGATTGGTATTTCCTGGAAAAACAGCATGACTTGCGACGAGTCCAACCACACAATCAATATCGTCATAGTAACTCGCAATGAGTAATGCCAAATCTCCACCACGAGAACCGCCAACAATGGCAATTCGTTCTCCATCAACTTGCTTGTTTTGAGTTGCTTTTACAATGGCGTTATGCACATCTTCAATCGCTATTTTTTCTAAAAGTTTCGGAGTTCCGGGCGCGTTAAAATAGCCAATTGCTAAAAACGCATAGCCTTTTTCAATAAATTGATCTCTCGCTTTTTTCCAGTAATCACTTGTCCAAGCATTTCCGCCTTCTGAACCGCCAAGTCCAACAATTAGTGGTTGTTTTTCGCCTTTTCCAAGATACAGAATAGCTTCTGTATTTTTTGATGAAATTGTTTCTTGTGCGTAAAACGACGTTGCAGAAATGAAGAAGAAAAGGAGCAATACACGTTGTATATTTTTTGATGAAACCATAGTTATTTACTTTTTATCCAAAGTAACTCCATTACAACTTCAAAACTTTTGACTTAGATCAAATAATCACTTTTCAGCGCGAATTCGGCTTAACGTTTCTTGTGTAATTCCAATATACGAAGCAATCATTCCCAATGGAATGCGATGGTAAATTTCATGATAACTTTCACAAAAATGAATGTATTTTTCTTTGGCAGAAGCAAAACGCATGGACGCAATACGTTCCATCAAATGTCCAAAAATAGTTCCCATAGAAAGTCGCGAATAGCGTTCCATTTCTGGAAAATGATCAAACAAATACACCAAATCATTTACATGTAAAGAGAATGCTTCGGTTGTTTCAATAGCGTCAATATAGTAGATATCTGTTTTGCGCTGCATGAAGCTTTTGGGTGAATTGATCCATTCATCTTTGCTACAAAAATACTCGCTAATTTCTTTTCCATCTTTTAAAAAATACGTGCGTAATATTCCTTTTCGGATAAAATAGCTTTTCGTAGAAACCTGATTTGCATCTAATACCAATTCGCCTTTTGTAAACGTAACCAGCTGCAATCTATCTTTCAATTCGGCTTTAAGTTGATCCGAAAGCGTGATATACTGCTCAAAATGTTCAAATATGTTTTCTGTAGTTTCGATAATTTGCGTTTTGTTGCTTATTAATTTACATGATAATTAACTAAATATTTTAATATATTCTGGAAACCAATATTGTTTCCCCCTTTTAGCTCCTGTAAATTCTTGTAGAATATTTAATGTTTCTAGCTCTGATATTAATTTATAAACTGTTGGCATAGAAGAATCTATTATTTTTTGTACTTTTTGTGCATCAATAATAGGATGTTGATACATATGATTCATTATTGCTCTTCCATTATTCGTCCTACTTCCTAATTTTTGCAGTTTTTCGTCAACTTCTTTTTGTAGCTTAAGAATTTTATCAAAAGTTTCAATGCTACTTTTTGCAGTTTCTATCACACCAACTAAAAAAAACTTGAACCATTGTTGAATATCATTCTTTTCTCTAACTCTCATCAAGTTATCATAATAAAGACTTCTATTTCTCTCAAAAAAATCTGATAAATAGAGAATTGGTTTTTTTAATATCATCTTTTCGACAAGATATAAGGTAATCATTAATCTTCCGACTCTGCCGTTACCATCTAAAAAAGGGTGTATAGTTTCAAATTGATAGTGAATAAGAGCAATTTTCAAAAGATCAGGAAATAGTATCTTTTCATTATGAGTAAATTTTTCTAAATCACTCATTAGATTATTTATCTCGGATTGTATAGGAGGAATGAATATAGCATCTGATATTGAAGCTCCACCTATCCAATTTTGACTAGTTCTGAATTCTCCAGGAACTTTATATTTTCCACGAACACCTTTAAGTAGTATTTTATGAGTTTGTTTTATTAACTTAGAAGAAAAAGGTATTTTATTTAAGCTTTCAATAGCAGACTGAAGTGCTGAAATATAGTTTTGAACTTCTTCCCAATCATCTCTTTTTTCTTCAGCTATATCTATTTTATCCTGTAATACTTCCTCAATATTAGTTTTTGTACCTTCTATTTTACTAGATTGGGTAGCTTCTTTTAAAACATGCATACTTATGAATAAGTCAATATTAGGAATGTAATCAGAATACATATCTAATCGACCTAATTGTCGATCAGCCTTACTTAATAGATCTATAACCTCTATATTATCTAATGACCATTGCCTATTAATTTTATTAGGAAAAAAGCTTTTATATGTACCTTGATTTATATAATCTCCAGAATCAAAATCTTTCATTTTTTTAATTAAAGATAACCCTTAATTAATAAAAAACAAAAAAACTTAAATAACAGAATCATTATTTAAGTTTTTATAAATTAATTTAAATAACAAATTCTTAAACTTTTTAAACAAAAAAATCCACACTAGTACAGTGTGGATTTATATTTTTATATAAAATAGAAATCTATTCTTTTTCTACTTTTTTAGATTCATCTTCCTTAGTGGCATCCTTAAATTCTTTAATTCCGCTACCTAATCCGCGCATTAATTCAGGAATCTTTCTTCCTCCGAATAAAAGCAATACTACCACAACAATTAAGATAATTGAATATCCACCAGGAATTGCTAAAAACATACTTAATGACATCATAATCGTTAAATTTAAGCTACAAAGGTAAAAATAAATACACACCTAGCTGTAAAGAACATCAAAAAAAACACTTCGATACAATTTATTCCTAATAATTTTCTTTTAAGTTTGTAGTGTATAATAGACTTATGGCAAAAGATAAACAGAAAAAACAGCGATTAAGAAACAAGCTTTTGCACAAGTATCGTTTGGTCATTTTGAACGAAGATACTTTTGAAGAGCGTATTTCTTTTAAACTCACACGCTTAAATGTTTTTGTGTTGGTCACGTTTTCCGTGATTCTTCTGATTGTATTGACCACATTTTTAATTGCCTTTACTTCATTACGAGAATACATTCCGGGTTATTCATCGACAGCTTTAAAACAAAAAGCAATTGAATTGAACGAAAAAATAGATTCTTTAGAACAAGCTAAAATAAGAGATTCTGTATATTTAATGTCTATTCGTAATGTCCTTACGGGAGAAATAAAAAGCGAAAACATTAATAAAGATTCGTTATACAAATCGTTTGAATTGGACGCTGAAGAACTCAAATTAACAGCAAATAAACAAGATTCGTTACTACGAGAAGAAGTTGCCCAAGAAGACAAATATAATTTGTTTGAAACGGCAACGTCCAAAGTAAATTTTGTGCTATTTCCGCCCGTAAAAGGAGAAATTACACAAGAATACAATCCGAAAGAAAAACACTTTGCCATTGACGTTGTTGTGCCCAAAGGAACACCTGTGAAAGCTACGGCTGACGGAACCGTGATTTTTTCCGAATGGACAGCTTCTACCGGATATGTAATGATTATAGAACATCCTAATAATTTAATCTCGATATACAAACACAACGCAACCTTAACCAAACAACAAGGCGAATTGGTGAGAGCAGGCGAAGTTATTGCTACGGTTGGAAACACTGGCGAATTAACGACAGGTCCGCACTTGCATTTTGAATTGTGGAGTGAAGGATATCCAATTAATCCGACAACATTTATTGATTTTAAACGATAAAATGAGTTCTAACGATTCTGAATATGAATACGTTGCATCTGATCCAATCAGAGAAATAAAGAAAAGCAGATGAAATCACTAAAAGCCTTACTTGCTAAACCTTTTGCTAAGCGCATTCAAAAGAAAGTTTTGAAATGGGCAAACAATCCTATTAAAACGCAAGAAAAGGTATTTAAAAAATTGATCAAGCAAGCAACGAAAACACAGTTTGGAAAAGATCACGATTTTGAAAATATACATTCGCATGCAGATTTTGTAAAACGTGTTCCCATACGAGATTATGAAGGACTAAAACCGTATGTAGACAAAGTTGTCGCGGGTGAAGCAGACATTCTCTGGAAAGGAAAACCTGTATACTTTGCCAAAACTTCTGGAACAACTTCCGGTTCAAAATACATTCCGATTACCAAAGAATCTATGCCAACACATGTAGAAGCAGCTCGAAACGCTATTTTACTCTACATCGCTGAAACAGGAAACACAGATTTTGTCAACGGAAAAATGATCTTTTTACAAGGAAGTCCAATATTAAAAGAAGAAAACGGCGTAAAACTCGGACGACTCTCAGGAATTGTAGCACATTATGTGCCGGGTTATTTGCAAAAAAACAGAATGCCAAGTTGGGAAACCAATTGTATTGACGATTGGGAAACAAAAGTAGAAGCCATTGTAGACGAAACGTTGCCTGAAAAAATGGCGATCATCAGCGGAATTCCTTCCTGGGTACAAATGTATTTTGAACGCATTCAAGAACGAACAGGCAAAAAAGTTGGCGACGTTTTCCCAGACTTTAAATTGTTCATTTTTGGAGGTGTTAATTATGAACCGTACCGAAATAAGTTTGAAAATCTCATTGGAAGAAAAGTAGATAGCATAGAATTATATCCAGCCAGTGAAGGGTTTTTTGCATTTCAAGATCAACAAAACGACAAAGGAATGTTGTTGCAACTGAAATCGGGAATTTTTTATGAATTTATCAAAGCAGATACTTTTTTTGATGAAAATCCAACACGAATCACACTAAAAGATGTAGAACTTGGTGTAAATTACGTTATGATTATTTCCACAAACGCAGGACTTTGGGGCTACAATATTGGCGATACTGTTGAGTTTACATCGCTAAAACCGTATAAAGTAATCGTTTCGGGACGCATCAAACATTTTATATCGGCATTTGGAGAACACGTCATCGGAAAAGAAGTAGAGCACGCATTAAATGACGCATTGCAAGATTCTGGTGCAAGCATTAATGAATTTACAGTAGCGCCACAAATTGATCCTGCAGTAGGATTACCGTATCATGAATGGTTTATAGAATTTGAAAAAGAACCTGAAAACATGGAAGTGTTTTCCAAAACAATAGACGCTTCATTACAAGCACAAAACAGTTACTATTTGGATTTGATTAAAGGGAAAATATTACAACCTTTGCAAGTGACTAAAATTCAGAAAGATGGATTTCAAAATTACATGAAATCGATTGGAAAATTGGGTGGACAAAATAAAATTCCTAGATTGTCTAACGATAGAAAAATTGCAGAAACACTAACGAATTACGAAAAAGCTTAGAAATATCAAATTAACTTGTATTTTTGTGCGGAAAAACCATATATGAGTAACATTAAAATACACGAAAGAACAAGAGCGCAAGAATCATCAGGAGCTATTGAACGTTTGTACATAACCATGAGACATTTATTTAATCGTGGATTTTACAAACCAATGGGCGTTTCTGGAGAAACATTACGACAAGCGTTATTGTTGTTACGTCCCGAAATATATGGCTCTGTAGCAGAACAGAAGGCAGAAATAAACGGTTTGTTATATGTAATTGATCGTTTGCCAATTGGTATTGAAGAATGTCGTTTTATCAACCTAACTTCGGATGAAGGCTACAAAAATTCGCACTTTAAAGTTATCATTCCACCCAAAAGAAGAAGAAACTGTTACCGAATTGATGAGGAACAGATGAACATTGAAATTACGCGTGGACGCTCAGAAATCTATGATATTTTAACGCATTTGACGTTTTTATTTATAGAATCGCACAAAATTAGCAACCGTGTATTGATCGGAGAAGATGGAGAAACTACGCGCGATTGGGTAAAACTGGAAGCAGCAGTTTGTAAAAAGAAAAAGCTAACACTTGCGGAACGCGAAATTGCAATTACACACACAGCAAATATTCTAGGAAGAACTTTTGAGGAAATCTTAGATGCACACAAAACATTTTCAACTAAAGAACATCCTGAGCGTTTTCTGAACATTATTTATTGGTTAGGAAAATTAGCCATTACGGAAGTGACCAAAGGAGAAAAAAGAACCATTACGTTTAGTCCTGTATTGCGAGAACGATTAGGACATCACATTCATGGAGAAATTTGGGCAAACAATATCAAAAAAGTACTAAAGGAAAATAACTTATTACACAGACCAATTCACATCATTAGTGCCAATATGCACAGTGTGATGAATTCTATATTTGCGCCAAAATTATTAGAAAAACAACTTAAGGTGAATGATGATGAATTTGATGTTTTTGAAGCATTAAGTACATCCGGAAATGATGCGCTTCGAAATAAAGTAGAAAAGGAAGCGTTGAAAAGAGGAATGATTTACATTGAAGATGAATCAGGAACCAACATTAATGTACAAGTTTTTGATACCGCAAAAATTGATTTTAGCAAAACAACCTATACGTGTTCAGCTAAAAATGATGATGAAAAACCGGTTTTATTTGTCATGGATTATGCATTTGGAGAACAAGCGTACGAAACGATAGATGAGTTTTTAAAACCATACACAAGCAAAGACAAAACGCAGAAAGAGTACTTAAATGTAGCGTCTATTTCCATTATGGGAAAAGCTGGTATATTAGAAGGTGGAAAAGGAGATATTATGATTCCTTCTGCACACATATTTGAAGGAACAGCAGACAATTATCCTTTTAAAAACGAATTGCAAAAAGAAGACTTGGAAGGTCATGGATTGGAAGTTTTTGAAGGCTCCATGATTACCGTTTTAGGAACGTCATTACAAAACAAAGACATCTTAAAATTCTTTCATGATTCTACTTGGAATGTGATTGGACTAGAAATGGAAGGAGCACATTATCAAAAAGCAATTCAATCTGCTTCAAAAATTAGAAAAAGTATTATAGAAGAGGTAAAAGTGCGTTATGCCTATTATGCTTCAGATAATCCATTAGAAACAGGAAGCACCTTAGCTTCTGGCGGATTGGGAACAACAGGCGTAAAACCAACATATTTAATTACAAGAAAAATTTTAGAACAACTATTTAACAACTAAAAAATATGAGTGAAAATATGCAAAATACCCCTCAAAAATCTACGGAAGTAGACTTAGGAGACTTATTTAGAATGATGGGTAGAGCAATGAACCGATTCTTTGCATTTATAAGGAATGCTCTTTTATTTATTTTAGATTTAATTATTAGAGCTTTAATTATTGTTAGAGTTCATGTCATAAAATTTGTCATAGTAGGAATACTGAGTGTTGCTATTGGATGGTTTATTGATTCTAGACAACCAATTGTATTTGGTTCAGATATGATTGTACAAACCAATTATGGAAGTGCGAGACAATTATATTCAAACATTAAATATTATAATGGATTAGTTCAACGTGGAGATAGTGTCCAATTATCAACTCTTTTTGGGATTACAGAAACCCAAGCAAGAGCTATAAAAGGTGTTTCTATTGAGCCTAATGTATCTGAAATAGATATGTTAAAGGCGTATGATAGGTTCATGAAGGAAACAGATAGTATCAATGTTGCTGGCGAAATAGACTATGAAAAATTTAAAAGAAGCGTAGACCCACTAAATTTTGAAAGACATGAAATTGGTGTAGCTTCTGGAGAGATAAATATTTTTAGTCTATTGCAAGACAAACTTATCAAGGTAAATCTAGAGAATGATTACATCAAGAAGCAAAAAGAAATCACGCTTCGTAATTTGAATTCTGAAGAAGCAGCATTAAATAAACGTTTAATAAAAATTGATACGTTACGTGATGTCTACAACAAAGCCATAAGAAGTGAAGCTGGAAAAACGAGCCAATCACAAACAAGCATTCAAATGGCATCAAGTACTATAAAAACAAGCGAATTAGAGCTTTTTAGCTTAGATGAAGAGATCGCAGCTCGTTTGTTAAAAATTGCTGAAGACAAAGAATTTAAGAAAGAAACAATCAATGTGTTGAGTAATTTTTCTGATGGAGCACAAATACGACACTTCTATGACAGTTACTTGTTTAGAATTCCAATCATTACATCATTACTATTATTTGTATTTATCTTATTAAGAGAACTAAACAAATACTTAAACACATACGCAGAAAACAGACGATCGAATGCCTAAAAACGCTGTACTTATTACAGGAGGAGCCGGATTTATAGGATCAAACTATATTCCATATTTCTTGGAACAACACCAGGACACAATCCTTGTAAACCTTGATAAACTTACTTATGCAGGAAATTTAGAAAATCTTGCAGAAGTTGCAAATCATGAAAATTACATCTTTGTGGAAGGCGATATTTGTAATAGAGGGATCATTGAAAAATTATTTACAACGTACGATTTTAAAGCAGTCATTCATTTTGCTGCGGAATCGCATGTAGATAACTCTATCAAAAACCCCGATGCGTTTATTCAAACAAACATCTTTGGTACATTTAATTTAATAGATGTTGCCAAAAAGTTTTGGATGAATGGTCCAAATCAAGTCAAAGAAGGATACGAAACCTGTAGATTTCATCACATATCAACCGATGAGGTTTACGGAACGTTAGGAGAAACAGGTTTATTTACAGAAGATACCTCGTACGCACCAAACAGTCCGTACAGTGCTTCCAAAGCATCGTCAGACTTTATTGTGCGCAGTTATTTTCATACCTATGGAATGAACGTTATCACGACGAATTGTTCCAACAATTACGGACCAAAGCAACATGATGAAAAGTTAATTCCAACCATTATCCGAAAAGCAATTTCGGGTGAAAACATTCCTATCTATGGCGATGGAACAAATATCCGCGATTGGTTATACGTATTAGATCATTGCAAAGGAATTCACTTAGTATATCAAACAGGAAAAACAGGTGAAACCTATAACATTGGTGGAAGAAACGAACGTAATAATGTTTATATTGCGACAACAATATGTGAATTATTAGACAAATTACAGCCAAAAGAAGCTTCTTACAAAGAACAAATCACCTTTGTGTCTGACAGGCCAGGACATGATTTTCGCTATGCAATTGATGCAAGCAAAATAGAAAATGAATTGGGTTGGAAAGCGGAAGAAAATTTTGAATCTGGAATTTTGAAAACGATCGAATGGTATTTACAAAAATACACAACAAACGAGTAGCATGAAGGGAATCGTATTAGCAGGCGGATCAGGAACACGATTGCATCCACTTACCTTAGCCGTAAGTAAGCAATTAATGCCTGTATATGACAAACCGATGATTTACTATCCAGTATCTACACTCATCAGTGCTGGAATTCGTGAAATACTCATCATATCTACGCCGCAAGACTTACCATTATTCCAAAAATTACTCGGCGACGGGAAAAAATTCGGATGTGAATTTCACTATGCAGAACAAGCATTACCAAACGGATTGGCAGAAGCATTTATTATTGGCTCAACATTTATCGGAAACGACAAAGTTGCGTTAATTTTAGGGGACAACATATTTTACGGTTCAGGTTTGGCAGCACTATTACAAGCAAATAACGATCCGGATGGCGGTATCATTTACGCATATCATGTACACGATCCAGAACGTTACGGAGTTGTTGAATTTGATGAAAATGGCAATGCAATTTCTATTGAAGAAAAACCTGCAGAACCAAAATCAAACTATGCAGTTCCAGGCATCTATTTCTATGACAATGACGTGGTAGAAATTGCCAAAAACATTCAACCAAGCAAACGTGGCGAACTCGAAATAACAGACGTGAATCGCGTATATCTTGAAAAAGGAAAACTCAGCGTCAGCATTCTCGATAGAGGAACCGCTTGGCTCGACACCGGAACATTCAACTCATTAATGCAAGCTTCACAATTTGTACAAGTCATTGAAGAACGTCAAGGACTCAAAATTGGAGCCATAGAAGAAGCGGCATATCGAATGGGATTCATTACCAAAGAACAATTAGCAGCATTGGCAACACCATTATTAAAAAGTGGTTACGGAAAACATCTATTAGAAATACAATAAACTAAGTCTTGAACATTACACATACACCATTAGCGGACTGTTTTATCATAGAACCTCAAATATTTGGAGATGCTAGAGGAAGCTTTATGGAAAGTTATAACGAACAAAAATTTCCAGCGGACGTACACTTTGTACAAGACAATCAATCTACTTCGCAAAAAGGCGTATTGCGCGGATTGCACTTTCAAACAGGCGAACATGCACAAGCAAAATTAGTACGTGTCATTCGTGGCGAAGTACTAGATGTTGCGGTTGATATCAGACCAAATTCTAAAACCTTTGGACAACATTTTTCCGTAGTTTTAAACGATCAAAACAACAAACAACTCTTTGTGCCGAGAGGATTTGCACATGGTTTCATCGTCTTAAAAGACGATACAATTTTTGCATACAAATGTGACAATTTTTATAACAAAGAAGCAGAATCGGGCATTATGTACAACGATCCTGAAATTGCCATTGATTGGATGCTTTCTGAAGAAGAAATCATGCTATCTGACAAAGACAAAGAACTTCCATACCTGAAATCATTATCGCTATGAAACGAGCATGTTAAAAAGATTATCACCCAAGGGAATGATTAATAGCGAACAACATGTGACCAATAAAAAAACAAATAATATAAACACATGAAAACGGTTTTAGTAACTGGCGCAAATGGTCAATTAGGACAGTGTATTCAAAAAATACAAAACCAACACTCAGGAATTAACTTCCACTTCAAATCGTCAAGCGAATTAGACATTACCAATCGTGAAGCTATAAACGATTACTTTTCAACTCATGCAATTGATTATTGTGTGAATTGTGCTGCGTACACCAATGTAGAATTAGCTGAAAGCGAAACAGACAAAGCGTATTTAGTAAATGCGGAAGCCGCGAAACATCTGGCGGAAGCCTGTGCAAAACACAACACAACGTTGATTCATATTTCTACAGATTATGTATTTGATGGAACAAAAACGGAACCGTATCTAGAAACTGATCAAACCAATCCGATTAGTGTATATGGCGCATCTAAGCTAAAAGGCGAACAAAACATTCAAGAAGCAATACAGAATCATTTCATCATTCGGACGTCTTGGTTATATGCTGAATTTGGCAAGAATTTCTACAAAACCATCTTGCAAAAAGCAAAAGAAAAGGCAAACCTAACCATAACAACGGAGCAAAAAGGAACGCCCACCAACGCAAATGATCTTGCGGAACTCATTCTGGAAATTATCAACACAGAAAATACCGATTACGGAATTTATCACTTTAGCAATGAAGGTGAAGCGACTTGGTACGATTTCACGAAAGAAATTATTAAAAACTTAAATTTGGCTTCCGCCGAAAAACCTACGTTGCAATCTGTAGCTAGTTACAAAACCAAAGCCGCTCGCCCAGAAAACAGCGTTCTCGACAAAACGAAAGTGCGCACAATCATTCAAACGATTTCATGGCAAGAAAGCCTGCGTAATCTTATGAAATAATACTATAAAGGCTCATATAAAACAATTTGCATCTTTCTTTTTCCGAAGTATAGTAGCTGTTTTTCGTTAAGAATTTTTGAAGCCTTGGAGAAAATTTAGAAAAACAGATACGATTTTGACTTTTTCAGTCAAAAATACCTCTGGAAAAAGCGCATTTTCTTTTGTTGACGCCTGTGCTGAACTTGATTCAGTATCTATTGTGCGAGCAAAGAAAATGAAAATAAGAATCTAAAAATTAGGCACTTAGTTTAAAACAGTATTAAAAAAGCAAAAAACCCTCAAGTAATACTAGTGTAGAACACATATTATAAAATAAAAATAAACAGTAAAAATCATTCCTAAATTGATACAAACCTATCTATACAACGCCATTGAAGCTTCTGTAAACGCAGGCGCGCTAATTATGGATATCTACGAAAATCAAATCGTTGAGGTAGAAACCAAAGCAGACAATTCTCCTGTAACCATTGCAGATCAAAAGGCAAACGATTACATTGAAGAAGCATTACAAAGCACAGGAATTCCTGTTATGAGTGAAGAAGGAGAACATGCAAAATTTGAAGTTCGCAAAAACTGGAACCAATGTTGGATCGTTGATCCACTTGATGGCACCAAAGAATTCATAAAACGAAATGGAGAATTTACCGTAAACATTGCATTAGTTGAAAATGGAAAACCAATCTTAGGTGTTATTTACATTCCAGCACAAAAAGCATTGTATTATGCAATTACTGCGGAACAAAAAGCATTTAAAATAGAATTAGCCGAACATAACATTACGGCGGATATGTTACAACATGCAGTTGAAATATTTCCAGCGAATGAAAGTGACGTTATCACCATTACATCAAGTCGTTCCTATACCAATCAGCAAATATTCGACTTAATTGCAAAGTTTGAAGGCGAACAAAAACAGACAAAACTCATCAAAGCAGGAAGTTCGTTAAAATTCTGTCTCATGGCAGAAGGAAAAGCGTCCTACTATCCGCGGTACGCACCAACAATGGAATGGGACACAGCCGCGGGACACGCTATTTGTAATGCTGTCGGACTCGAAGCTTACGATTTAGAAACCAATAAACCATTAAAATACAATAAGGAAAATCTTTTAAATCCTTGGTTTCTTGTTCGAAAAAAGTAGTTTTTATTTACGAAGCTATTGGTAAGTTCAAAGTTGATATATAAGCATTTTTTCTTATATTCGCGCCGTGTTCATAAGGAGTTAAAACTTATTAATGCCTAAAAATAAAGCTATTATATCAAGCTTAGATTTATTTGCAATTTTCATAATCGACTAAACACTTACAATAAAAAATGCTTTTTAATTCATTAGACTTTGCCATCTTTTTACCGATAGTGTTTGTAATATATTGGTCGTTGGCAAAAAACGTACGTCTGAGAAATCTATTCATCTTAGCAGCTAGTTACTATTTTTACGGTAGTTGGAATTGGAAGTTTCTTTCGCTCATTATTATAAGTTCAATTGTCGATTATTATATTGGACAAAAACTAGGTAAAGAAGAATCACCAAAAAAGCGGAAACTCCTATTATACGGTAGTTTGCTGGTAAACTTGGGCTTCCTTGTATATTTTAAATACTTTAACTTCTTTATTGAAAGCTTTGTAGACGCATTTAGTTTATTTGGTACACAATTGAATATAGAAACGCTCAATATTATTCTCCCTGTGGGAATTAGTTTTTATACGTTTCAGACACTTAGTTACACCATTGATATCTACAAGAAAAAATTTCAACCGACAAATGATATCATTGCCTTTTTTACGTTTGTTGCCTTTTTCCCTCAATTAGTTGCTGGACCAATTGAAAGAGCTTCACACCTTTTACCGCAATTTTCAAAAAAATATACGTTCAACTATGCGCAAGTAAAAAGCGGAATATTGTTGATATTATGGGGACTTTTTAAAAAAATGGTTATTGCAGATCGCTTGGCAATTGTGGTAAACGAAACTTTCAACAATGTAGATAGTTACATGGGAGTAGAGTTTATCATAGGAACCATCTTTTTTGCTTTTCAAATTTACTGTGACTTCTCAGGATACTCTGACATTGCTATTGGAATATCAAGAACCATGGGCTTTGATCTTATGAAAAACTTTGAAAGGCCGTATTTCTCTAAATCAATTACAGAATTTTGGAGAAGATGGCACATTTCATTATCCACTTGGTTTAGAGATTATGTGTATATTCCTTTAGGTGGAAGTAGAAAAGGAGAATACAGAACCTACTTTAACTTGTTCATGGTATTTTTTATTAGCGGAATATGGCACGGCGCCGCAATGACATTCGTAATATGGGGAGCAATTCACGGAATTATTATTGTGTTAGAAAAAGTGACTAGCAAACAACGAAAACGCTTTTTTGAATCTATCAAGCTGACTAAAAAAAGTATAATTGGAAAGCTGTTTTTCATCACTATTACATTTACAATTGTATGCTTTGCGTGGATATTTTTTAGAGCAAATTCGGCAAAAGATTCATGGATTATTATTGAAAAAATATTCTCCTTTCAAATGGGAGATATAAACATAGCATCCGACTTAGGTATAAATGCAGTAGAATTCTATGCATCATTTATATTTATCATATTAATGTTAGGTTTTGAATGGTTTCATTACAGAATTAATATGGCAACAAAATTAGCACGTCAACATTTTACTGTCCGATGGGGATTTTATATTGCTGCCGCTGTTGTGATGATTATATTTGGAGTATACGGCTCATTCAAAGAATCAGAATTTATTTATTTCCAGTTTTAATATGAAAAAGCTATTCCTAAAACTATTTGTACTAACAACGATTGTTGTTCTTTTCCTTTTTCTGGGAAATAAATACTTCAAAACCAAAGAACACTCTGTCAAAACGTGGACTCAGTTTTACTCCAATACTGGAACAGATTACGACGTGGTGATTATGGGAAACTCAGTAGCGTATTCTACTTTTGACCCAAGAATTATCAATTCAAAATCCTCACTAAAATCATTTAACTTATCGAGTGCGAGTATATCTGTACAACAAGTATATTTTAACTTAATAGAGATGTTAAAATATAGTAAACCTCAATTATTAGTAGTGGAAGCGTATGCATTAGATGTTAAAAATTCTAATGTTGGGAAAAGACGAAAATTTAATTATAAAAATATCGACGGACAGAAGCTATCTTTTAATAAAATGGTTAGTATTTATAACGTTTTTGAAACCAAAACGCAAATGATAGAAGCTATGTTTCCTACGGTGCGAAATCACAGCGAATGGTCTAATTTTGAATTTATAGAAAAAAATTCGAAATACACATATAAAGAAAATCCTTTTTTAGGATTCAGAAATTTAAATGTAGAAGGTACTGACGCAAGAATTGCTAAAACTTTAGGCAAACTACCAACATCGTATGAAATTACAGAAGACAATAAAGACTATTTCAAAAAAATAGTTGCGCTTTGTAAAGAAAATGACATCAAATTAGTGCTTGCTAGAGCGCCACAATTCAAACACCAATCAAATCCTCAATATGTTGAAGAAATACATACTGTGACAAACGAATTGATCAAAGGACTAGATGTTACGTATATTGACTTTGATAAAGACTATGCAAAAAACAACTTTGTTAAATCGGACTTTTACGATGCATTACACCTAAACCGTAGAGGAGCAGTGAAGGCAACAGATCTTTTAATTGAAGTAATAGAAAATAACTTAGATCTAGAAAAAAATGCAGAAATTGCAAAAACAACTCCAGAGTATTTAATTAAAAACATCGCTTCGGATAATTCTAAGCAGCTATTAGATGAACCTTTTAGTCCTTTTGAAGACATTACTATAAATAAGATTTACATACAACACCGTGAGGATGATATTTATAATATCGTAATCTTTATTGATAAAAAATCTAATATTAAAAAGATTGAAGATTATAAATTCAGTTTACATTTTGAGCCAATTGATGCTCAGAAAGATAAATTGTTAAGTGAAGCAGAAAGAAAGAGAGGAAAAATGGTTATTGGTGCTACTGGAACTCCATTAATTGAGACTTCCGATTATTATGTAAGATTTGTTAGTTCAAAAGAAATTCCAATGACAGATATAAAACGTTTTACAACATATTTGTATGACGGTAATGATGTTAGTGAAATGAAGCGCGTAACAAACTTTAAACTAAAGCAAAAGTAGAATCTCAGGCTAAAAACAAATCTTCATATTTAGAAATAAGAGTTTTTGGATCAAAAAAATATTAGCAGCAATAATACTCCTAGGTTAGAAACCTAAATTATCAAAACCGACAAAACCCTAAAATACAACAAGGAAAATCTGCTAAATCCTTGGTTTATTGTTAGAAAAATAACATAAAAAAAAGGGTGATAAAACCCTTGTAAAAAAGGGTATTTCCCCAGAAAGATCATTTATTTCCTAGTGTTAAAATTTATGGCTAGTTTTGCAGCGAATTATAGCACCATGTATCAAGAAGCATATCATCACGAAAGTATAGAAACCAACAGTTTTTTAATCACAGGTGGCGCAGGATTTATTGGATCTAATTTGGTCGAATATCTACTAAAACACAATGCCAAAAAAGTACGTGTATTAGATAACTTGGCTACGGGTTTCAAACACAATATTGAGGAATTTGAGTCAAATCCGAATTTCGAATTCATGCTTGGTGATATCAGAGACGTAGAAACTTGCAAAAAAGCAGTGGATGGAATAGACTACGTATTGCATCAAGCGGCGTTAGGTTCGGTGCCACGATCATTTGATGACCCAATTTCAACAAACGCTGTAAACATTTCGGGTTTTTTAAACATCTTAGTTGCTTCACGCGATGCAGGCGTAAAACGTATGGTGTATGCAGCTTCTTCAAGTACGTATGGCGATAGCAAAGCATTGCCAAAGCAAGAAGAAATCATCGGGAAACCGTTATCTCCGTATGCAATTACAAAATATGTAAACGAATTATACGCAGACAATATCTCTAAACATTTTGGTTTTCATACCATTGGATTGCGTTATTTCAACGTATTTGGACCAAAACAGAATGTAAAAGGCGCGTATGCGGCAGTAATTCCGTTGTTTTTCAATGCAGGAATACATAACACAAAAGTAACAATCAATGGTGACGGAAATCAAACAAGAGACTTTACTTTTGTCGAAAATGTAGTACAGGCAAATATCAAGTCATTATTTGCAGAAATTACACAACATGAAGTAGTAAATGTAGCGGTTGGCGATCGTATTAGTGTAAACGATTTGTGGAACAACATCAAAGAATTTACAAAAAGCACGGTGGAAGTTACTTATGGTGAAAGCAGAATTGGCGATGTGCGAGATTCACTGGCAGACATTACAAAAGCAAAAACACTCTTAAGTTACAATCCAAAATACAATGTGCGTGACGGTTTGGCTATTACGTACGACTTTTTTAAAAAGCAAGCTGTAGCAAATGAAAAATAAGGTAATTTCCATAATAGGTTTAGGATATGTTGGGTTGCCTTTGGCTGTTGAATTCAGTAAAAAGGGATTTCAAGTCATTGGATTTGATATCAATCTGCAACGAATTCAAGAATTGCAGCAAGGAAAAGATCATACGTTGGAAGTAAGCAATGAAGAAATGCAAGAAGCTTCAAGTTTACAGTACACAAACAAAGCGGAGGACATCGCGAAAGCAAATGTGTACATTGTTACGGTACCAACACCAATTACCGATCATAAATTTCCAGATTTATTTCCATTAGAATCAGCTTCAAAATTGGTTGGTTCGGTATTGAAGAAAGATGATATTGTAATTTATGAATCTACGGTGTTTCCGGGTTGTACAGAAGAAGTTTGTGTGCCAATTCTGGAAGCAAAAAGTCAATTAAAATTTAATACAGATTTTTATTGTGGATATTCTCCAGAAAGAATCAATCCAGGCGATAAAACACACAGAGTCAGCAACATTGTAAAAGTAACTTCGGGAAGTACGCCTGAAATTGCAGATACGATTGATGAAATCTATAAAAGCATCATCACGGTCGGAACGTTTAAAGCATCTTCTATAAAAGTAGCAGAAGCAGCAAAAGTGATTGAAAATTCGCAACGTGATATCAACATTGCGTTTGTAAACGAATTGGCGCTCATATTTGGAAAACTAGGGATTGACACGCATGAAGTATTAGAAGCCGCAGGCACAAAGTGGAACTTTTTACCATTTACGCCAGGTTTGGTTGGCGGACATTGCATCGGCGTTGATCCGTATTACCTAACGTACAAAGCAAAAAGCGTAGGATACATTCCGCAAGTCATTCTTGCAGGAAGAAAAATAAACGATAATATGGGCAAATACATTGCAGAACGCGTTGTAAAACTCATGATTAAACAAGGAAAACTAATCAAAGGCGCTAAAGTGACCATTTTGGGAATCACTTTTAAGGAAAATTGCCCTGATATTAGAAACACACGAGTGATTGATATTGTACATGAACTCACAGAGTATGGAATTGAAGTTGAGGTATTTGACGATAATGTAAACGCTTCAGAAGTAAAAAAGGAATATAATATTGACCTCGTTTCGTCGATTTCAAAAGACACTAGAGCGATTATTTTGGCAGTTGCGCATAAAAGTTTCAATAAAATTGACGTAACTCCCTTTTTTAAAGAAGGATGTATTATTTTTGACGCGAAAAATTTCCTTCCAAAACCAATTGTAACCGAAAGATTATAGCCGTTAGAATAATAAATAGATAAGAATCAATGCAATGAGCACAAACAATTAGTTCACCCAAACCAATATGTTTACTGCGAATTACATCTGACAGAATTAAAAGAATAAAAACAAACTGATGAAAAAAAATCTAATTGTATTTGGTACACGACCAGAAGCTATCAAAATGGCACCTTTGGTAAAGGAATTTTTAAAACACCAAGACACTTTTGAAACAAGAGTTTGTATCACGGCACAGCACAGAGAAATGTTGGACCAAGTACTTTCATTTTTTGAAATAACTCCCGATTATGATTTAGACTTAATGAAGCCTAATCAAAATTTATATGGCTTAACGGCGGATATTATTACGAATCTAAAACCTGTTTTGGAAGAATTCCAACCAGATTTTGTTTACGTTCACGGAGATACTACCACAACCATGGCAACGAGTATTGCAGCGTTCTATTCAGGTGCAAAAGTGTGTCATGTGGAAGCAGGATTGCGTACATTCAACACAAGATCACCGTTTCCAGAAGAAATGAACAGATGTGTTACAGGAAGTATTTGTGACTATCACTTTTCTCCAACGGAAACATCAAAGAAAAATCTGTTAAACGAAAACGTAGCAGACGAAAACATACTGATTACTGGAAATACGGTAATTGATGCATTACACTTTAGTGCAAACAAAGTAAAATCTACTGGTTTTGAAGATCAAGAAATTGAAGATTTAAAAGGAGTTTTAGATACTTCTAAACGATTAATCTTAGTTACTGGTCACCGTAGAGAAAATCACGGACAAGGATTTATCAATATATGCAGCGCGTTAAAGCAAATTGCAACCGATCATCCTGACACACAAATTATATATCCTGTACACTTAAATCCAAACGTACAAAAGCCAGTTTACGAATTATTAGGCGATATCAACAATGTAAACCTAATCAAACCGTTATCATATCCTGCATTTGTTTGGTTAATGGATAAGTCTAGCTTAATCATTACAGATAGTGGCGGCGTACAAGAAGAAGCACCAAGTTTAGGAAAACCTGTATTAGTAATGCGTGATACTACCGAAAGACCTGAAGCAGTTGATGCAGGAACGGTATTATTAGTAGGAACAAATACAGAAAGAATAATTGAAGAAGCTACAAAATTACTAACAGACGAATCAGCGTATCACAAAATGAGTAAACTACACAATCCGTATGGAGATGGAACTGCTTGTGATAAGATCGTAAAATACATGTCAAAATTATAATAAGAATCATGGGGAATAAACCAAGTGTTGTTATGGTAGGTCTAGGATATATTGGACTTCCTACCGCAGCGTTAATTGCAAGTAAAGGAATAAAAGTAACAGGAGTTGATATTCATCAACATGTTGTAGATACTATTAATAAAGGAGAAATCCACATTGTTGAGCCAGATTTAGATGGTTTGGTACATCACGTAGTAAAAGAAGGATATTTAACAGCAAGTACAACACCTGCAGAAGCAGATGTATATTTAATTGCAGTTCCAACACCTTTTAAAGGTGATCATGAGCCAGATATCTCGTATGTAGAAGCAGCAACAAGAGCTTTATTGCCAACTTTAAAAGAAGGCGCTTTGGTTATTGTAGAATCTACAAGTCCGGTTGGAACTACAGAAAAAATGCAAGCAGTAATTCAGGCAGAACGTCCAGAATTGAACGGTAAAATACACATGGCATATTGTCCAGAACGTGTATTACCAGGAAATGTAATCTATGAATTAGAGCATAATGATAGAGCTATCGGTGGAATTGATGCAGCATCAACAGACAGAGCTGTAGCATTCTATAAGCATTTTGTAAAAGGAGAATTGCACAAAACCAATGCAAAAACAGCAGAAATGTGTAAGTTGGTTGAAAACTCATCAAGAGATGTTCAAATTGCATTTGCAAACGAACTTTCTATGATTTGTGATGAAGCTGGAATCGATGTTTGGGAATTAATCAACTTAGCAAACAAACATCCAAGAGTAAACATTCTACAACCAGGAACAGGCGTTGGTGGACATTGTATCGCTGTTGATCCATGGTTTATTGTATCTGAATTTCCAAAGCAAGCAAAAATCATTCGCGCAGCAAGAGAAATCAATAATTACAAAACAGAATGGGCTATTGAAAAAGTAAAAAATACAGCGTTACAATTTAAAATAGACAACGGAAGAGATGCTAAAATCGCATGTATGGGATTGGCATTTAAACCAAATATTGATGATTTACGTGAATCGCCAGCATTATTGGTAACCAATACGTTAGTAAACGACGGTTTCCATGTATTGGCGGTAGAGCCAAACGTAAACTCACACAAAGCATTTGAAATTCACGATATGCAAGAAGCTGTGGCACAAGCAGATATTATTGTATATTTAGTAGCGCATAATGAATTTAAAGATTTAACAGTTGATAAAACTGTTATCGATTTTTGTAACGTAAGTTAATTAGTAAAAACAAAACACAATGAAAAAAGTATTCGTATTAGTTCTTGGTCTTTTTCTGATCGCATGTGGATCGGATGAAAAAAAGAAAACAGAACCTGCACAGGATGACAAGAAAACAGACGTAGTAACACCAGAAGTAACAACGCCAACATACCCTAAATTAACGGATGTTCCGCAACAATTAAACTATATTTTTGATAGCGGATATGAGTTTGCTGAAGACTTAAAACTTGATTTTATTGCATTAGAAAGCAAAGGTGGAGACAAATACCAATTAATCTACGGATTAGAAGAAGGTACAGACTTCGCTAAAGTACAAGATTTAAAAGTTTCTGCGGTATTCTATGCAGAAGATCCTTCTAAATTTAAAGATGCTATTTACAGAAAAAGAAAATCAAAACAAGTACCTTCAGTATGCAAATTATTTAGTTTAGATGATGGTGTTGTTGTAGTTCAGGACTTTGAAATGATTCCAAAAGAATTTCTTCAAGCTAAATTTTATTTCTATAATGATCAAGGTGTTATAAATAAAAAAATGCTAACGGTAAGAAAAATTACGTTGCCTAAGTAATACATATTTATCACTAGATGATTTTTTCAACATCTCTATTTCTAGTATTCTTTACGATAGTATTTATAGTATATTGGTTTATACTAGGAAGTATAAAAGACGATGATAAGAAGCTAAAAGCAAGAATTGTATTCTTGCTTTTAGCTTCTTATTACTTTTATATGTCATGGAATCCTTTATTTATTCTATTGATACTATTCTCTACCGTGGTCGATTATATTGCCAGTAAAAAAATTCACGCTAGTACCTCGCAAAAACGAAAAAAACTATTCTTAGTTCTTAGTTTAATTACCAACTTAGGATTTTTGGCGTATTTCAAATATGTCAATTTCTTTCTAGGAACGGTAAACGACATCTCTGGGTCTAACTTTTTTGTAGACGTAGTATTGCCCGTGGGAATTTCGTTTTACACATTTCAATCCATGTGTTATACGATAGATATTTATTATGGAAAAATAAAACCTTCCAAAGACTTCTTTGAATTTTCATTATACGTAACATTCTTTCCGCAATTAGTCGCAGGACCTATTGTAAGAGCTATTGATTTCATTCCGCAATTAAAAATAAATCAATACTTTAGAGATATTAACTTTCAACTTGCCGCGAATTATATCATCTTAGGATTGGTCAAAAAAGTAGTCATAGCAGATAATATTGCGCAATTTTCGGATCCGCTATTTGCAAATCCAGATCAATTTGGAATCATTACTACTTGGGTTGGTGTCATGGCGTACAGTATTCAAATTTATTGTGATTTCTCAGGATATTCAGATATGGCAATTGGTGTAGCAGCATTGTTAGGTTTTAAGTTAATGGAAAACTTCAACATGCCGTATAATGCTACTGATATTACTGTTTTTTGGAGAAAATGGCATATCAGTCTATCAACATGGTTGCGCGATTATCTGTTCATTCCGCTAGGTGGAAGTAGAGTATCTAAAAAAATATTCTATTACAGAAACTTAATGCTTACCATGCTTCTTGGAGGACTTTGGCACGGCGCAAGCTGGAACTTTGTCGTTTGGGGCGGATTGCACGGAGGAGCATTAATCATACACAAACTATACAAAACAAAATACGCAGACAATTTCAAATTCTCAAAACTAGGCGCATCGGCATATACTGTATTTGCGTGGGTTTTAACTATGATATTTGTAATGGTTACTTGGGTATTTTTTAGAGCACAAACATTTGGTGATGCTACACAAGTATTACAAAATATGTTTATACCAACAGAATCGATCAACGATACAATTCCAATAGTATTTATTGCTTTACTAGGAATTACTGTAATAGGACATTTCTTAGGAATCAAATATTACAAAGAAGTGGAAGAACAACAACAGCACATGTTTTCGAACCCATATTTGCAAGGCGCATTATTTGGTTTGGCAATATTCTTAATACTCTTATTTGGTAGTGACAATAATCAAGCATTTATCTACTTTCAATTCTAATGGCTATAAAAAAAGAACATCGTATATTTCTCATTCAGGCCATAATAGCAATAGTGCTATTTTTAGGATTATCTGTTACTGTAATAAACATTTTTTCAAGCAGTCTAAAAGCGGAATTATATCTCAAATTGGATAAAGATGTAAAAGAAATGTCAGTATCTTCAACACGGTTATTAGATGCATTAATAGCAAAGGGCGATTTAACTTTTGAACCAACTAAAGGAACTCAAATACATAAAGTTCTTAAGAATTTAAAATACGCTGAAGGAAATAAATTATTAATGATAGGTTCCTCTCAATTACGGGTATTGCAAGGTGAAAATATAAATATTGAATATCAAAAACTAGTTTCAAGAAAAATAACTACCTATACAAATTATAACACATACAATTTATCTCTTGGAGGAATGAAAACCTCAGAGAAATTAATTATTGCAGAAAAAGGAATTCAAGTGATACAACCAACCCGAATATTAATTTCGGCAACGCCTTGGGATTGTGTAAAAGATGAAGTAAGACCAACCGTTAAATCTGTTGAAAATGAAGATTATGAAGTATTCAATCCTAAAATATTTAAAAAATTATTCCCATTAAGTTTAAATGATAAAATAAGAACTAGTGTTGATAAAATTGTTGAAAATAACATTGATATTTACAATAACAGAGGTGCTATTAAATATTGGTTATATAATGAAATTACTGGATTTTCAGCACTGATAAACGAAGAGAAACCAACAGCAATTCCTGAATATTGGAGAACATTAAATCAAAAATTAGACAATAGTAAAGGTTGGGATAAAACTGAAGCTAAAACAGGAAGAGGTTCTTTAAAAATAATTAATGAAGAAACGACAAGCGCAAGATGGTTAGGAGATGATATTGTTTTAGAAGAACCCACAGATACTTTTGAATTTTCAGGATGGAGTAAAGCTAAAAATGTCTCAAAGGCAAAACTATACTGTTTAAATTTTCAAGTATTCTTTGAAGATGGTACAAGCAAATGGCATTTCAAAGGATTACAATTTAATAAAGGTACACACGACTGGGAAAAAGTAAAAACACGTGTTCGGTTTGATAAAAAAGTAACCTCTATAAAGCCACACATACTATTCTACAATGCTTCAGGAACGGTTTGGTTTGATGATATAGCGGCAAAACCTGTATACGATGGAAAAATAGGAGAGAACATACTACCAAACCCGGATTTTGAAGCAGCACTTAAAGAGCGTCTGCACGTTTCGTACACGTACGATGCTGCTGAATGGAAACGTATCCAAGAAAATATGTTTTCACTAATTGATTTTCTATCAAAACAAGAAACTAAAGCACAAAATGTGTTACTATTTACACCATTTTGGCACAATAAAGATAAAACTGCGTATCCGCAAAAAGCAAAATACAAAGCTTTACAAGAAAGTGTGAAACACTATTGTAAAGAAAAGAATGTAGCCTTTGTAGACGCTTCTTATCTCTTATCAAAAGAGAACTTTGGAATTTATACTAAAGGAAGTGTAAGAGACAAAATAGATGTATTGCATTTCAATGCAGATGGACACGAAAAACTCGCAACATATATTATTAAAGAATTAAAGCTTTAATTTAAGACACTACAACACAAATACAAAAGCAGTTTCGCGTATTGCTGTCAAATATTTATAGTATTTTGGTAACATCAAAACACAATACAATGACAGTAGTAGAAAGTTTAGAAGAATTATATAACTATACTTCACCATCTGACAAAGAAATGGTGTATGTAAGAGGGTATCTAAATGATGAAGATGGCGGTGGCGGTTTTTTTATATTTGATGCCGTTTCTAAACTTGAACCTTTCTATCAAAACATTGCTCCTGATTCGCGCAACCCAAAAAGCCCGTATGCATCTTTTGAAGCAATGCTAAAAATTGGATACAACGCCAATTATGACGGAATGGTTTGTAAATCACAAACAAACCCAAATGGTAATTGGACACGTCAATGGGATAGAGGGAAACTCAATTTGCGTTGGTTTGGAGCACGACCTAGCGGATCTGATGTTTCACCAGCATTAAACGCAGCGCTAAAATATGCGCAATTTGATATTGCTATCAGACAAAGGGATTCCAAAGGTACATATTTACAACCACCTCAATTTTTTCCTCCAATAAATACCTATAATAACAGTGCTTACACACGACCAGGGAAAACGATTTTTATTCCTTCAGGAAGGTATTATTTTAGAACATTTATTAGTACTATTAAATATGGAGTTGTGATTGAAGGTGAAGGAAACATGGGTACTTCACCACACGGAACACGTTTATTAATTGCGCATGAATATAATAATCCTGCTACTATTAATGTATTACCAGTAGCAAATGAAAAAGGAGCCTTTTTTAGATTTTATGCAAATGGTTCTAACAATTCAGGTGGCGGATTGAAAGATTTGAGTATTGATATCCCTGATTTAAATGGTGTAAATGACTTTGATGCCAATATTGTTTCACTAATATCCGAGGAAACATCATGTGTTGATAGTAATGGAAATATTGTATACTGTCCATCTGTATCAAAATGGAAAGGAGAAAATTTAGTGTTTACATTAAATGCAAAAGCAAAAAGAGCGATCATTATGGAGAGTAATCAAAATGATCAAAATGGTGAGTATAGTGGACGAAGAAGAATTAGAGATGCTTCACTTATCAATTGTTGGTTTGCAGGCGCAAGTGTGGACGGTGAAACTGTACGTGCTACGCAAGCTTCTGGATTGCATATTATTGGAGGATTCTTTTCTTCTGGCTTAGGTGCCGTAAATGATGAAAATCCGAATCTTCCACCACCAACGGTATTACCAGGAATTTTCTTGTCTGATTGTGCCAACATACATTTGAATGGCGTTGATTTAACACATGGAGAAATCTATATTCACAAGAGGAGTCGTCATATTAATATTGATTGCCGATTTGGAAGATTACTCATTTATGACGGAGTCGAAAAAGAACACATAGATTTACAAGTGTCAAAAAGATATGTGTTAAATCCACGAAAACTTCCAGATTACTTAGATCGGAAGAATGCTCCAAGTGGATATAAGTGTTATAATAATACTCATGAAATAGAACAAGACACAACATGGCTTCATAAACCACTAAATACTTAACAAACCAAACGCATTAACTTTAAAAGTTGATGCGTTTTTTTATGTCAACACTCTTTTTAGGTATAAAAACCATGTATCAAAAATCAAAATAATACATTTGTAAGATTTTAAGAAGTATTGACAGTTTTCTAATATGAACATAAAAACCATTCTATCAAAACCACTTCCAGTGGTTTGGTACCGATTTGTGCAACTTGTAAAGTTGAAAGTCTATTTTAAAACGAAGTTTTGGCAAAAAATTGAACCAAAAGTTCATCAAAAAGTAAGTAAATCTAAAAAGACTTGGAACGCAAAAAGTTTGCTCTTTACCAATGATTTTTCTGCGACAGACATTCCAGAAATGCTTCAACAACAAACCATTTCGGAGGCAAACAATATCATCAATGGAACTATTTCGGTATTTGATGTAACGTATAAATTTGCGCAACCAATTTCTTGGAATACAGATTGGAGAGCTGATTATTCATGGAAAAACAAATATTTCAAAGGCTATTCATTTTATGAAAAAAACAAAGCCAAAGAATTTGATGTAAAATTTCCTTGGGAATTATCTCGATTAAGCTTCTTAATTCCTGTGGCGCGTGCGTATCAACTAGAAGCCAAAAAGGATCAATTGGCGTACATTCAAGAAATACTATCCGATTGGAAAACGAGCAATCCAATAGGTTTTTCAGTCAATTGGTATCCGATGGAAGTTTCGGTGAGAACCATCAATCTAATTCAATTAAGAGAGATTCTACTTGAAGCTATCGATACGGACGAAGTTGTAAATCTATTAAACGAAATCTTACTACTTCACGGAATCTTTTTGTGGCGAAATGTAGAATTTACAGACATTCGCGGGAATCATTATTCAGCAAACCTAACCGCTTTACTATTGCTTGGAAGCGCATTTAAAGGTTTTTATGCGGAAGCAAAAACGTGGTATAATTATGCCGTGAAACGCATGGAAAAAGAATTTCATTTACAATTCATTCCGGATGGAGTAAACTTTGAAAAATCAATTTCATATCACCGATTAGTCGTAGAATTTTACTTAATTTCTTTCTTGGTGATGCAACGCGCAGGTTTGAAACTTGAGGAAAAAACACTAAAAGTCTTAAAAAATGCTTGCGAATTCACGCGCGACGTCACAAAACCAAATCAGCTAACACCAATAATTGGCGATAACGACAGTGCTTCGGTATTTCTAAATGATCAAGTTTCCTTAAACGATCATACCAACATGTTGCAACTGGCGAGTTTGTTCTTTCAAGATGAAAAATTAAACACTGTCAACGAAAAATACCATTCAGCGTATGAAGTTTTCGGAACAAAAGCAACGGAAAATTTAGGCGTTACCACACAAAATACTTTTGCATCCTATTACTATAAAGAAGGTGGATTTGTCACGGTAAAAGATGCACAAAACTATTTCATTACCGATGTTGGCGAAGTTGGAATGAAAGGTCGCGGTGGACACGGACACAATGATTTATATAGTTTTGAGCTCATGCTCGATGGAAACGATATTATTGTAGATCCGGGTTGTTATACATATACTGGCGATTTAGCGCTAAAAACAAAAATGAAATCTACGGCATATCACAACGGATTGGAAGTTGATGGAGAAGAAATGGCGCCGATGATTGGAAATTGGGGAATAAGTAACATTGCGCAACCTTTTGATGTAACTGCGGAACATACAACTACAAAAGCAATTATTTCTGGAAAACATCCTGGATATCAACGCTTAGAAGATGCCGTAACACATCAACGGACGTTTGAAATTGAGAAAAACAGCTTCAAACTGACGTGTACGGACGTGATTACTTGCGAATCCCCACATAAAATCGCTCGAAATCTACACTTTGACGAAAAAATAGGGTTAGAAATAAAAGAGAACACGATCTTTATAAAAACTAACAATACCTCCTCCAAACTCACGGTTGACGATTTCACAACGATTCGTATAGCAGAATATACGTTTAGCGCCAATTACGGAAGCAAAACGACGGCTAAAAAAGTAATTTTAGAAACAGAAATAAAAGGAACAACTACCGTACAATTTACGATTGAAGAAGAAAAACAATTTTAAAAAAAATGATGATGAAAAAACTGATTGCACTTTGTTTACTAATGACATTTATAATTTCGTGTAGCAGTGATGATGCTGTTACACAAGAAGAACTGGAAAACACAGTATTGCGGCCTTCAAAAATCTCTAAAGGCGACACCTATTGGCTTTACGAATATGAAGATGATAGAGTTACAAAAATAGAAGAGTATGACATTGATAACATAATGCCTCAAGAAATATATGAATTCAATTATGATACTGCAAACAACTTGATTTCAATTTTAAGAAATGGTAACGATGATTTGAGATTTACTTTTCAAAACGGTTTGGCTATTGAAAAAAATGTAAACCCTTTTTCTTGGAATGATTCCTATGTAAATGAAAGAGCGTATGTGTACGATAATCAAAATCGACTCATTGAAAGTCAAAATAGCCTATGGTATACAGATTATCATTCATCGTTATGGAATGAAACTTACGAAAATCAATACACATACGATTCCAATAATAACCTTAGTAAGTTTGAAAGAATTAATATGCCTAGTAACTCTCAATATGATTACTTTCTAAAATATATTTATGACGATCAAAATCATCCTTTTAAAAATATTGATTCACGTGTTAGTTTGTTTTTAAAGTTACCAAATGAGGTGACGCCAAACGATACTTACTATGATTTTGAAATTTTCTCTGATTTACGCCAAGTACAATCATTTAATAATAATTTTACAGAAATTAGAAATTCTAATAATTCTGTTATTGCTACATTCACAATCATCTATAACGAACAAGGATATCCAATAGAATTACAACCTGGGAATGGAATAATTTCACGCAGAGTTCATATAGAATACTAAAAATTAAACCAATTATTTAGGAACATATCTTTTCTAAAATATAAAACCACAATTATTAATCCACTTAATAATTGTGGTTTTGTTTTAATAAATTAGTTTTGCAGTTGGAAAACTCCTAATTAATTATAGTTGACAATGAACAAACTCGGTAAAGACTTATTCTTTAGTACAGGATTTGCAGTATTAAACGTATTGCTAAATTTTTGGCTCATGAAAGAAGCAGAGTATTTATTATCAGCTTTGGCGTTGAGTGTATTCTTAGTCATGCGACGTATTGTACCAACATTTGCCAACTTAACGCAATTAGGAACATCGTTGGCCATACTTCGTTACGGAAGCATCTTTAGAGACGACAAAGACAAAATACGAACGTACATGGCAATTTCCTTTACTATTTGGATTGCCACTTGTATACTATTAACCATATTATACTTTGGGTTTGGCTCAAGTTTAGGAAGCTTTATTTACGATGAGGTTGAAGGTGTAAATAACTTTAAGCCTTACTTTTTACTCACAATTTGGTACATGGCTACGCTTCACTTAAGTTATTTGGTACAACCATATTTCTTAGCACAACGAAAAGTATTGCTATACAATCTTATTAATATGATGAATGCAAGTTTCATTCTCTTATTAGTAATAAAGTATATAACAAGTACTACGAATGCTGGAGAAATAGTGAATCTTGTGATGGTGAAAGTTGATTTAAGTCAGTATTTGATGTACGCGCTTACCATAATGAGTACAATACAATTACTGTTTTTCTTCTATATCGTCTTTCAGCTTAAACTGTACAATTACCCATCAATCGCAAAAATAAAAGCCTACGGAAAAGAATTCATTCAGTACGGATTACCACGTGCCGCAATGACATTTTCTGATTTATTTTTATTAGCGGTAAGTGCCTTTATGGTAACTACAGGAACCGAAGATATTACAGCTTTCTTACTTGCATTAACGCTTGCGCGAACGGTATTGATTGTATTGCAACCAATCTCTAAACTATCGTCAGTAGTCGTTGGAAACAACAACTCAGAAGAACGTCAAAAAACAGCGGTTAACTTAATGACAGGAACCATTTTGTATTCTACATTCCTATTGGTAATAATTATGTACAATTGGCTCGATATATTCATTCAATATTGGCTTTCAGATCCCGATCGTATTGTAAATGTATTATACGCTTTCAAAATATTAGCTTTCGGACTCATTCCATATTCTATATTTCATGGATTAAAAGGTATTATAGAAATCAAGTTTTTCAAGCCATATAATTTATTTAGTATCTTAACAGCAATTGCATTTCACGTGATATTATTTTATGCTTTAAAAGATGCTTATGGAAACCTATATGCATTATCATTCTCGTTAATGATTGGTTTTGTATCACTCGGAATTACAACATTATATTGGTGTAGAAAAGATTTTAACGGTTACAAATACTTTCGTTTAGAAATATTAATTGTTTTGGGAATATTACTTTTTGCATTAAATTTCTACATCAATTCATTATATCCAAATGTATTGGCTTGTATTATTTGTATATTGGTAAGTACAGTTATATACGGAGGAGTTTTATTCTTTAGCAAAGTAAAATTCATTAGTGAAACCATCAATATTCTTTTAAAAAGAGGAAAATAACAGCGCGCGAACATCATGAATAAACTGAGCAAAGATGTAATTATTAGCACTGTTTTTTCATTATTGAATGTGCTTTTTAATTTTTGGCTTATCAAAGAAGCAGAGTATGTGTTTTCTTTGGCGCATCTAGGTATTTTTTTGTACGTGAGAAGAATTGCATCTACCTTTTCTAACTTTGTACAATTAGGAACTTCTCAGGCTTTAATTCGTTTCACAAGTATTGAAAAAGATAATGCCCAAAAAATAAAAATTTATCATATTATTTCTATTGCTATTTGGTTGATGGTGCTTGGTGCATTAGTTGGTATTTACACAACATTTCATCCTTTTCTAAGTTCGTATTTCTTTCCCAATAGTATACATGCAATAAGCTATTTAAAGATCACTTTTGTATACATTAGTATGTTGCATCTTAGCTATGTTGTTGTTCCTTATTTTTTAAACCTTAGAAAAATTTTCATTTACAATCTAATACAATTGCTCGCTGCAAGCCTTGTAATGCTTTTAGTGTTTAAATATGTTGGTGTATCGATCACAATATTGCTGTTGTTTCACTATTCACTTTCCATTATATTTCTATTATTATTTCTGTTATTAATCTATCTAATTTTCAAACTAAAATTATATATTTTTCCAAAGTTCGATGACATAAAAAGTGAAGGGAAACAGTTTTTAAAATACGGATTGCCTAGAGCAACAATTCCTTTTTCGGACATGCTTCTTTTGACTATAGGAGCGATGTTGATACAAGGAAACGAAGATATTATAGGAGGTTTTTTAGTTGCAATAACCCTGTCAAGAGCCATATTAATAATATTGCAGCCAGTGTCATTACTTTCGGCAGTAATATCTGGTCACGGAAATTCAGAAGAAAAACATACACAAATAGTAAATTTATTGGTTGGAGGCACAATTTATATCGCAATTATAGCTGCAATACTTATGTATAATTGGATTGATGTATTGCTTCCTTATTGGTTAAAAAATGAAGAAACCATCAAACTTGTTACGTATATTTTTAAATTACTAGCTTTAGGATTGGTTCCGTATGCGTTGTTTCAGGCGTTAAAAGGAATCATTGAAATAAAATATTTAAAACCGTTAAACTTATATACACTACTCATCGGAATTTGCAGTCATGTAGTTCTATACTATGTATTCAGTGTATGGTTTGATACGATAAAATCAGTATCGCTATCATTAATGATCAGTTTCATTTTATTAGGCACTTTTTCATTATACTGGAACCGAAAATATTTATATTCACATAAATATTTCAGCCTATTTCCCCTATTAATACTAAACGTGATATTATTTATAATAAATTTCACTGCACATTCATGGTATCCTACTATTGAAGGGTTTTTATTGAGTGGTTTTATATCAGGAATTTTGTTTTTGATATACTGTAAAACAATAAAAAGTGCTTTTTTACAAGAAACGCTAAAAATATTTAGAAAAAGATAAAAATTTGTAAGAAAAAAATACTTTTAAATTCGTATATTTCTTATTATGTCAAAAACTGTTTTTGTGATTAGTTTTGAAGCGTTTCTAAAAATCACTAAAGTTTTAATAAGAGTACTAGAAAATACTTATTAAAACAATAATAACGGAAAGAAAAGAATGTGCGGAATATTAGGAGTTATAGCATACAACAAGATTGTAGAAAAGGACAAAGAAGTAATTGCCTTAATGCAACAAGAAATAGTGCATAGAGGTCCCGATAATCAATCTGTTTGGAATGATGATTCGGTTGTTTTTGCTCACAATAGATTATCAATTATTGATCTTTCCGACCAGGCAAATCAACCAATGATTGCTTCAGATGATTCGGTAGTTATTTCCTATAATGGAGAAGTTTATAACTATGAAGAAATAAAAAAAGACCTCATCGGAAAACAAGAATTCAAAACAGATCATTCTGATACAGAAGTCATCATAAATGCATACAAAGAATGGGGAATTGATGGTCTTTTAAAAAGGCTCCGCGGAATGTTTGCTTTTGCACTTTATGACAAAAAAACAGCAACAACCTTTTTAGTAAGAGATAGGTTAGGAAAAAAACCGCTTTACTACGCAACAGTAGCAAATAAAATATACTTTTCTTCAGAAACAAAGCCATTACTAAAAGCTGATGAAATTGATGCAGCTATAAACGAAGAATCAATCTATCATTACCTTACATTCCTAACCGTAAATGCTCCAAACACCTTCTACAAGCACATAAAAAAATTGGAAGCAGGAAACTATTTAAAAATAACTGCAAAAAAAGAAATAGAACAAAAGGAATATTGGTCAATAACAAATGCTATAAACACAACTTCGTTAGATTCTTATGAAAAAGCACAAGAAAAGTTTAAAGAAAAACTAGAAGTCTCAATGCAGTTGCGAAATATCTCTGATGTGCCAATTTCGATAGCTTTAAGCGGCGGCGTTGACAGTTCTTTAAACCTATATTATAGCGCTCAAAAAAACCCTAGCATAAATGCAATTAACCTAGAATATCAAACGAATCATGAATTTAATGAATCTGATAATGCTAGGAAATATGCAAATACATTAGGGTTAGAATACCATCAAATGCAAATTAATGCAGAAGAGTATGAAAAACAATTGCTAGATTTGCAGGCTATTCAAACGGATGCACCTTTTGGAGATGCAAGTTCTGTATTATTATACTATATTTCAAAAAAAGTAAAAGCAATAGGTTCTAAAGTTTTATTAGTTGGTGAAGGTGGAGATGAATTAGGTGGTTACCCTGTGTATATAAAAATTCAGAAAGAATACAACATTTTAAAATTGATTCCGAAATTTTTAAGAAAATACTTAAAATACATACCTTTAGCCAAGCCTTTCGATTTTTTTTATGATAATAAAATAATAAGTCGAAGACAAGTACATGGATTTACTGAACATGAAAAGAAGAAATTTTGGAAAAAAGGAACGTATAACTCCTATGAAATTTTAGGAAAATTAATGGATGAGGTTACTATAGAAACTAAAGATGCATTTCTTAAAAAAGTACTAAATATTGAATATAAATTAAGGTTGCCAGAACTAATATTAGCTAAAGTTGATTATTCCACGATGGCAGCAAGTATTGAAGCTAGGTCACCATATATGGACTATAAACTCATAGAATATTGTGCAAGCTTGCCGTTTGAATTAAAAATGAAAAATGGAGCGAAGTCAATTATAAAAGATGTGGCTAAAAACATATTGCCAGATTATATTGTGAATGGTAAAAAAGTAGGTTTTGGAATGCTATTACACCCATTTTTAACAATATCATTACCAAAAATGTTCCAAAAAGAGATCATCGAAAATCCTGAAGCTCCTGTGAAAGAATTTATTGATGAAAAATATTTAAAAAAATTAATGTCGAGTAAAACATTTTCTCCCAAAAAAGGATACAGATTATGGATTATGTACTCACTAAATATATGGTTAAGTAACCAAAAAAAATAACAGCGCGCGAACGTCATGAACATACTATTTTTTATATCGCATCAACCAAATCCACGTTTTGTAAAGCAAATCAATTTCTTAGCCAGAAAACACAATGTAAGTCTTGTGTACTTTCACAGAACAACTTTAGCTACACTTGATGATTCTATCGAAAAAAATGTCATTCGTTACAATTTAGGCGGCGTACCAAATGCTTCGCAACCATTCAAGCGAATTTGGGTGTACATAAAAGCGATCAAGGAAATCAGAAAAGTCATTGCAAGCTCAAAATTTGATGTCGCATTGGTGAATAATATTGATGTCATCATTCTATTCTTAATGGCAAGTTTCAAATTTGGTAAAAAGAAACACAAACCAAAACTTACCATTGAAATTTCAGACTTACGCGAATTTGTATTCAACGACAGCTTTGTAAGCAAACGAATGCGTTCGTTAGAAAATTACTTATACAAAAAGCACATTGACAAACTCATTGTCACTTCAAAAAAATACTATAGCTATCATTTTGAGAAATTCTTTAAGAAAGGTGTTTTCATTCTAGAAAACAAAATGCTTTCTGTAGAACAAAAAAATGATCCAGCAATCCAGAAAAAACAAGGTGGAAAAACAGTCATCGGAATCGTAGGTTTACTCCTAAGAAAAGACGAATACGTAAAACTCTTTGAAACCTACAAAGATCATCCGGAAGTAGACATTCATATTCATGGAAAAGGACATTACCAACATGTGGTAGAAGAATATGCAGCCAAACACAACAACATTACCTATTTTGGACCGTACAACACGTTTACAGATGCACAACGTATATACAATTCTATCGATATCATTTACTTAGTATACGACATTGATCAGGTTTCACTAAACAACCGATTGGCGTTACCAAACAAATTATACGAATGTATGTACTATAAAGTGCCATTAATTTGTAGCAAGGAAACCTATTTGGAAGAAATTGTCATGGATTTAGGCATTGGAATCTCTGTAAATTACAAAGAACCGAACGCTTTAGAAGACGCTTTGAGCTATTTATCATCGAATTCTGACCGTTTACAAAATAATTTTTCATCATTACCTCAAAATACGTATTTTGGTGATCAAGATTATGAAGAATTAGAATCTTTTTTAGCCAACTAAATGCAACTAAAAACGCACGCAACCGAATACCTTCAAAAAAACAATATTGATTTTGTTTTTGTACTGCTAATAGGCGTAGTAACAACGTTTACACTAGATAAGATAAATCCTATCTTCATCTTTTCATTGATGATTATACAAGGAATTACGCTTTTTAGACCCGATGAAAAAATTAAATTCAAAACAACACCTTATTTCTGGCTATTAATGGCTTTATACGGTTTGAACATTGTGGGAATGTTGTATACGGAAGATATTTCTAGAGGATTCAACACCATCACGCGTCAAATCAGTTTTGTGCTTTTCCCGCTGTTTTATTCGGTTTACCGTGTCCAAAACATAGGATTACTGCTAAAACTATTTGTCATTTCAGTTTTTGGTTTTGTGCTAACATTTGAGTTGCACACGCTGTATCTTTTCTTTTATAAAAGTGATATTTTTCCGCTAGACTTAGAATTATTCTTTTCATACAGATATACAGGCGGCGAGTTAACGAAGCTTTTAGAAATGCACAATGCATACTTTGGAATGTACATTATGTTTGCGCATGTGATCATTTTGGACTATCTCAGTCGTGCCAGAAAAAACTATATCATCATACTATTGCTACTATTAATTGCGTTTCAATCGTTATTTCTATTGCAAATGGTGGCAAAAACGGCAATAATTCTCAATATAGTACTTATTGTATGTTCGTTAGCCTACATTCTTATCAAAAGAAAACTCTACAAAACCTTATTATTTTCTATTGGTTTGCTCGCTTTCGCGGGATGGTTCTCTGTGCAACACCTAAACATAACAGTAAGCAGAATTTCAGACCGATTGACGGAATTACAAAAAGGCGATAATTCGGAACAAGAAACACGTCCACGCATGTGGAGTGCGTCAATTCCTGTGGTAAAAGATAATTACATTATTGGTACAGGAACAGGCGATGTGAAACGTGAATTACATGCCGAATATAGAAAGCGAGGAATCAACATAAGAAGCAATGTGCATAACCAATACATTGATTATCTCATGCGATTTGGAATCTTTGGTTTAGTACTATTCTTAGCAGTTTTTGCATATTCGCTTATTCACGCAATTAAAACGAATAATTATATATATTTTTGCTTCACAATAATCATAATGATCTGTTGTTTTACAGAAAACATATTAAGCAGGCAATGGGGAATTACATTCTATGCTGCCTTTAATTATTTACTTTACTATCAATACCAAAAAGAATAAATGACAGCTACGTACGTGCTTATATTTGTTTTACTGTTTCACATCATTCTATTCAGAAAGATGATCTTTAGATGGAATGCCTTTGGTATTTTCTTCATCGCAACCTGTATTTTTTCAATTGTTGGAATTATGATGTTTCCATTCATGAAACTCTATGCAATGCGTACGTTCATGACATTTAAGTTGGAAATGATAACCGATCAAGATGTGTTTCGGACACAAATGCTTGCTGTTGGTGGAGTACTCATAGTGCTCTATGCTTATGTTTTTGGGTTATTGTTAATGTATAAGCGTGTTGAATGTATTGATCATTTCAAAATTGAATCACCCATAAAAAATAATTTGAGTAAAGTAAACTTCTACTTTATACTCATCTTTATTTCATGTTTTCTGTTAATATATCTTTTAATCAAAAGAAACATTTTAATTTCAGGTTTCTTTGACGGACTCATAGGACGAAAACCCGAAGCCTTGCTGATTTCTCGACGTGGAATCACGTCAAACTATCTATACGTTGTCATTACCTACAACTTACTTCCGTTTCTAACAATCGTAGGATTGTTTCTAATGATGAAGAAAAAAACGCTTGCTTCAAGATTATTATTTATCGGCTTGTTTTCAGTATCGTTTTTACTAATACTATTATTATTTCAAAAGCGACCGCTGATCTTATTCTTACTTTCGTTATTTCTTTCTGCTTTTGTATTCAAAAAATATATTAATATCAGAGAAAAACGCGTACGTACGGCGAAAGAAAAAAAGAAACTCAGGCGGCGTACTATGATCATTGGTGCATCACTATTTTCGATTCTATTGCTATTATACTATTCGGCAACGACCTATAAATTTGATAACATATTTGAAGGAGTTTGGAAACTAACAGAAGTTGTATTGACACGTGTATTTGGACGTTTATCAATTCCGGCATTCTGTTATGTACACTATTTTCCTGCGGTAGATGATCATTACGCACTTACAAACATTGGAATGTTTAGTAAAATATTCCGCTTCGAACTCTATCCAGATAGTAAAGTATTGTATGAATATTTTACCAGAAATAACAAAGAAGGATCATTAGCAATCAACAGTGTATTGGATTTTTATGGAGCTTTTGGTTATACCGGTTTCATTATTGGAAATACAATCATGGGATTATTGCTAAGTGCATTAGATGCTTTTTTAAACAGGTTAGAAAAAAATAATATCAACATCATTTTCATTGTTTTCTGCTTTGTATTTGCATATTACCTATCACAGGCAAGTTTGGCAAGATCATTACTTGGATATGGTTTCTTCTTCTTTATGATTGCATGGCTGTTTTTACAGAAAAACTTTAGAATAAAATTTCGCCCATGAGTTATCTTAAAAAAAACATAGACACTATTGCAATCGTTTTTTTAATGACATTTCTCATTAGCGATTTTCTAACGAGCGTTGCATACAAATTAATGCCGAATTCATTTTACAGATATTCAGGCGCTATAAAACTAGTTTTTGAAGTATTGATGGTGGGTATGATTATTACCAATTTTAAAAAATCGATTCGAACGTTTTGGTTTATCCTAGCATTTACAATATCGTTTATCATCAGTCAGTTTTTACTCAATGAACCAGGCGCGTATGACTTTAAAACACAACTTCTGAGTGGAAATATTTACTTTTTCAACAGATACATCTACTTGCTCATATTCATACTATTCATTAAAACAGTATTGCTAAAGGAAGAAACCTACGAAAAAATATACCGTTACTTTGAATATTTCCTATACATAAATGCCATTGCCTTACTTGTAGGCTATCTATTTCATGTTGAAATCTTCCGATCCTACGAATACACAACACGATTTGGCGTTTCGGGCTTCTTCTCCAAACCAGGGGAAGCGAGTTACATGTATATGATTGCAGTCATCGTAAGCTATTATTTCTGGATTGAAAAAAAGAGCAAAAAAGACTTTTACAAACTCTTATTCTTTATTGCATGCTCGCTTTGTTTAGGGCAAAAGAAAATGTTACTATTCTTAGGATTATTAGGTGTCGTACATCTTATACATTACAATCGATTCAAAAAAGTATTTCGAATACTACTTCCAGTATCGCTTGCAGTTTTTCTATTTTTTAAAGAATCTATCATACAAGCAGTACTAAGTCGATCTCCATTTTGGAAAGTCATTTATGAGGAAAGTGGATTGATGTCTGCTATTTTTTCATACAGAGATCAACTATTCGTGAATGCAATAACACACATTGAAGAAAACTGGACGTTTCTCAATTACATTTTTGGAGGATTAGATTTTAACCACTTCAAAGTAGAATTTGAATTCATAGATTTATATATATTCTTAGGAGTATCTGGAATTGTATATTACCTATATGTAGTTTCAAGTTGCCTCAATGGAGGAAACTTTTTAAAACGAAATTTAATAGTGATCACCTTTCTATCAAGTCTACTTTCGGGTGGATTAATCTTAAATGTAACCGCTGCTATATTCCTCTACATCGCAGCAAAATATATTATGTTGCCGAATAATCCGTCAGAAGACCGATAATTGGGTATTTTCTTGGGATTGTGTGAAATTAAAAAGTAAGTTTGCACAAATTTTGTAAAATCAGAAAAGCAGATGAAACAAATATTACAGTCTTTTAAAACTGGAGTAACCGAATTAGCTGAATTACCTTCTCCTCGCGTCAAAGCTGGACAAGTACTTATTCAAACGACAAGAAGTTTAGTTTCACTAGGAACGGAACGTATGTTAGTCGAATTTGGAAAAGCTTCATTAATCCAAAAAGCCAGACAACAACCAGACAAAGTAAAAATGGTGTTGGACAAAATAAAGACTGAAGGTTTAATGCCTACTATAGAAACTGTCTTTAACAAACTTGAACAACCACTTCCATTAGGATACTGTAATGTTGGAAAAGTAGTTGAGGTTGGAAAAGGTGTAACTGATTTTAAAGTAGGTGATAGAGTTGCTTCTAACGGACAGCACGCCGAATTTGTTTCCATTCCACAAAACTTAGTCGCACACATTCCTGATAACATTTCAGATGAAGAAGCTGCGTTTACTGTCATTGGCTCTATTGGACTGCAAGGAATCCGTTTGATCAATCCTACAATGGGAGAAACAATTGTAGTCATTGGTTTAGGACTCATCGGATTACTATCAGCAGAAATGCTCATTGCAAATGGTTGTACTGTTATTGGATATGACTTAGACGATAATAAAGTAGCGATTGCAAAAGAAAAAGGAATCATCGCGTTCAATCCTTTAAAAGGAAACGATCCTGTAAAATTTGTATTAGATCAAACCAACAATATTGGCGCAGATGGTGTATTAATCACGGCTTCTGCAAAAAGCAACGATATCATTTCGCAAGCGGCTCAAATGAGTAGAAAACGTGGTCGAATTACCTTAGTTGGTGTCATTGGATTAAACATATCAAGAGCAGAATTCTACGAAAAAGAACTAAGCTTCCAAGTATCGTGTTCGTACGGACCAGGAAGATATGATGACGATTACGAATTCAAAGGAATCGACTATCCACTACCATTTGTACGTTGGACAGAAAAACGAAACTTTGAAACAGTTTTACAACTTATCTCAACAGGAAAACTACAAGTACAAAATCTAATCTCAGAAGTAGTTGCATTAGACGAATTTGAAAAAATTTACGGAGACATAGGAAACTCCAAATCGATTGCATCGATTATAAAATATAATGAAGATACCAAACCTGAAAACACGATTGTTGTTAACAAAAAAGAACAACAATCAACAAAAGGAACCATTGGACTCATTGGTGCTGGAAACTTCACAAAAATGACCTTGCTTCCTGCCTTAAAAGGAACCAATGCAAACATAAAGCACATTGTATCTTCTGGAGGTGTAAACGGAACTGCGCTTGCGCGCAAACACAACATTGCACAAAGTACAACAGATTACGATTTAGTATTAGATGACAAAGATGTAGACTTAATCATGATTACAACGCGTCACAACTTACACGCAAACATGGTCATTAAAGCATTAGACAAAGGAAAACATGTCTTTGTAGAAAAGCCATTAGCACTAAATCATGAAGAGCTAGAAGCAATAGAAGAAAGCTACCAAAAAAGTAACGGAACATTAATGATTGGTTTCAACCGACGTTTCTCTCCACATACACAAAAAATAAAATCATTAGTTGGTGATGCACCAATGAATATCATCGCAACCATGAATGCTGGAGCCATTCCACCAGAAGTTTGGGTACACGATATGGAAGTTGGTGGCGGAAGAATCATCGGAGAAGCGTGTCACTACTTAGACTTAATGGTTTTCTTAACTGGAAGTAAAATAAAAGCGGTTTGTATGAATGCCTTAGGAGAAAATCCTGCGGAAAACACAGACAATGCCTCTATCTTGGTAAAAATGGAAAACGGTTCTACGGGTGTTGTAAACTACTTTGCAAACGGTTCAAAATCGTACGCTAAAGAACGTTTAGAAGTCTTCTCGCAAGAGAAAACATTAATCATGGACAACTTTATCAAAACGTCTGGTTACGGAACAAAAGGCTTCTCTAAGCTCAAAACCAAACTAAACAAAGGACACAAAGCACAATTTGGCTTAATCCTAGAAAAAATAAAAGACGGAAACGTTGCGCTCATTCCGTATGAGGAATTAATCAACGTAACCAAAGCAAGTTTTGCTGCAATCCAAAGTTTAAAAGAAGGAAAGTGGATTGAAATTTAACAGCAATACACGTTCAAAATAACAGTGCAAAATTATGATTCAAAAAATAAAAAGGATAGCCAATCTTATCTCAAACATGGGATTGCGCTATCTTTTTTTTAGAATCTTCTACACGATAAAAACCAAGCTTGGTTGGCAGAAAAAAACATTTCCATCACAACCGAAAGCTTCAGCATACACAACATTAGAAAACTGGAAAAACAACGTGCCACCATTTTTCTTTTACGGAAAAAACATTCCAAATCTGCCCAAACAAGAAAAAGAAATCTTAGCAGAAACGTTTCAAGAAATTCAAAAAGGAATCTTTACCTTTTTCAACAAAACAAAAATAAAACTTGGAACAGAATACAATTGGTTAGTCAATCCATCAACAGGATATCGATACAACATTAACAAACATTGGTCAGAAGTTCAGGACTTATCCAAAGAAGCGGGCGACATCAAATACGTTTGGGAAAAAGCACGATTTTCATTTCTATACGATGTCATTCGGTATGACTATCACTTCAACGATGATCAATCTGCGTATGTTTTTCAGGAAATAGAAGACTTCATCACAAAAAACCCAATCAATCAAGGTCCTAACTACAAATGCAGTCAGGAAACTAGTTTGCGTGTCCTAAATTGGACATTTGCTTTATACTATTACAAAGATTCGTCAAACTTGACAGAAGCGTTATTTCAAAAAATAATGCACAGTATCTATTGGCAAATTCATCACGTATATCACAACATTCATTTCTCTCGAATCACGGTTCGGAACAATCACGCAATTACAGAAACCTTGCTCTTATACCTTTCGGGAAAACTATTTCCGTTTTTCCCAAATGTTGCTACATGGAGTAAAAAAGGGAAGAAGTGGTTTGAACAAGAAATTGCCTATCAAATCTATGAAGATGGTACCTTCTTGCAATTCTCAATGAACTATCACAGAGTTGTCATACAATTATTCACTTGGGGAATTCAACTGGCAAAACTCAACAATGATAAATTCAGTAATGTTGTCTACGAACGCGCACAAAAATCACTCGATTTCTTAGATGCATGTACAGATCCTGTCACAGGAAAATTACCAAACTACGGTTCCAATGATGGCGCATTATTCTTCAAACTTACCAATGACGATTACAGAATATACCGATCACAACTAGACGATTTGCGCGCGGTGTTAAATGGTCATACAAACGCTGAGGCGGAAAGTTTCCTTTGGTATGGAGTGGAAGCAACACAAAAAACACCTGCAAAATTACCTGAAATCAGCACGTTTGAAAAAAGTGGTTACTACATTTCACAAGATGGAACTACCAAAACGTTCATTCGTTGTGGTGCTTACAAAGACAGACCTTTTCAGTCCGATAACTTACACATAGACATTTGGGCAAACGGAATCAACTACTTACGCGATACAGGTTCATACAAATACAATGCAGAACTGCACGATGTCAACTATTTCAATGGTGCAGAAGGACACAATACAGTAAGTGTTGACAAAGCAGATCAAATGCAAAAAGGCGGACGATTCATTTGGTATTACTGGATAAACAAAGCCAAAGCAAGTCTGACAAAAGAAAAAAATACGTTCAAATTTGAAGGAACAATCAAAGCGTTCAAACAACTTGGAAACAACATTCAGCATACGCGAAAAGTAACAAAACAACAGGCACAAAACCATTGGGAAGTTACGGACGTAATTCAAAACAAAGGAAACAGAAAAATCTACCAATATTGGCACTTGCATCCAGATCATTTAGATGCAATAGAAATCATCACAACAGATGAAGATGGCGCAAAAATAGAACCGTTACTCGAAGAAAAGTGGTTTTCTGGGTATTATGGTGTAAAAGAAAAGGCAATAAGGCTTACATTTGCAACCGAAAAGAAAGTTTTTAATACCACAATACGGATAAAATAATACATGAGAATATTACTAATTCATCAATATTTCTTAGAAAAAGGAGATGGCGGCGGATCGCGTTTTAACGAAATGACGCAAGTATGGGCTAATCAAGGACATGATATCACCGTACTCGCAGGAATGGTGCATTATACCACCGGAAAAAAAGCGGACAGATACAAAGGCAAACTTACATTTAAAGATGAACAATTCTATGACAAAGTAGATGTGTTGCGTTGTCACGTATCCGAAAGTTACAATGTAAGTTTCATTGGAAGACTTTGGGCGTATTTTTCATTCGTATTTTCAAGTATCTATGCAGGACTTTTCAAAACAAAAGGTAAATATGACGTTATTGTTGTAACGTCTCCACCATTATTTGTGGGAATTACGGCATATGTATTATCAAAAATAAAACGTGTTCCATTTGTATTTGAAATCAGAGATTTATGGCCAGAATCGGCAATTGATACTGGAGTTTTAAAAAATGGAATGATCATAAAATTTGCGTTTTGGTTTGAAAAATTCATCTACAAAAGAGCAAAACTGATCAACGTATTAACGCCAGCATTTAGAGACAAACTAATTCAAGACAAAAAAGTACCTGCGGAAAAAATAATTTTCATTCCAAATGCAGCCGACTTTAGCTTGGCGGAAAAAATACAAGAAGATTTTGATGCAGAAGCATTCAAAAAAGAATTAGGATTAAGCGACAAATTTGTCATTACGTATGTTGGTGCGCACGGAGTTGCCAATCACTTAATTCAACTAATAGACGCTGCGGAAAAACTAACAGACACAAACATTGTATTTCAACTCATTGGAGCCGGAATGCGCAAAGAAGCATTGATAGAAGAAGCAAAAAAACGAAACCTATCAAACGTCATATTCAGAGATCCTGTATCAAAGCAAGAAGTATTCAAATACATATTGGCTTCGGATGTTGGTGCATCTGTACTAAAAAAAGTAGATACCTTTAAAACAATTTACTCAAACAAAACGTTTGACTATATGTCCTGCAAACGACCAATCTTACTCGCTATTGATGGCGTTTCACGAGAATTGGTACACAATGCAAAATGTGGTGTATACGTAGAGCCAGAAAACAGTGATGCCATCGTAAAAGGTGCAAAAGAACTCGCCAACAAAAGTGCTGCGGAAATTCAGCAAATGGGCGAAGATGGGTATGCTTTCGCGAAAGCACACTTTGACAGAGACAAATTAGCAAAAGAATACACAAACAAAATACAAGGAATCCTAAAATAATGTATCGTCACTTTCTAAAAAGAATCATTGATTTTATCCTTGGACTCATAGGTTTCATCCTCTTAAGTCCCATATTTTTCATTGTGTTAATCTTACTCATGATTAACAATCAAGGAAAACCGTTTTTCTTTCAAAAACGACCTGGAAAAGGTGAAAAAATCTTTAAAGTGATCAAGTTCAAAACGATGAATGACAAAAAAGGTGCAAACGGAGAATTACTTCCGGATGTAGATCGCTTAACGAAACTTGGAATCTTTGTCAGAAAAACATCCTTAGACGAAATTCCACAATTGCTCAATGTGCTAAAAGGTGATATGAGTTTAATAGGTCCAAGACCATTATTACCAGAATACTTACCTTTATACAGCGAAATTCAAAAAAAGAGACACGATGTAAAACCAGGAATCACAGGTTGGGCACAAGTCAATGGAAGAAATGCAATTAGCTGGAAGAAAAAATTTGAATATGATATTTGGTATGTTGAAAATCTCAGCTTTATCCTAGACATAAAAATTATATTTAAAACAATAATAAAAGTAGTTCGATCGGAAGATATCAATACAGAAAACCAAGCTACTACTGTAAAATTTACAGGGAATGAGTAAAATTTGTCTATTTGGCGCAAGCGGACACGGAAAAGTCGTTAAAGATATAGCGATCAGCACAAACATTGTGGTTGAAGCGTTCATCGATGACAATCCTAAAAGTGAATTTCTACATGAAATTCCAGTAGTAACATCGCAAGAAATAGCAGCCTACAAAGCCAATAAATTTGTAATAAGTATTGGTAACAACAACATTCGTAAAGTCATCAGTAAAAAAGTAACAAACGAGTTTGCAACGCTCATTCACAAAACCGCGATCATTTCACCAACTGTTAACATAGCAGAAGGAACTGTGGTTATGCCAGGAACTACGATCAATGCAGATACAAGCATTGGAAAACATGTCATCATCAACACAGCAGCCGTTATTGAACACGATTGTACGATTGCTGATTATGTGCACATTTCACCAAACGCTACGGTAACTGGAAATGTAACCATTGGCGAAGGTTCACACATTGGCGCAGGCGCGATTATCATTCCAAACATTACCATTGGAAAATGGGCAACCATTGGTGCTGGCGCGGTAATTATTACTGACGTTCCAGACTATGCGGTCGTAGTAGGGAATCCAGGAACAATAAAAAAGTACAACAACGAATAACTATGAAATCAAGAATTTGGCTTTCATCTCCGCACATGGGCGGAAACGAATTAAAATACATTCAAGAAGCATTTGACACCAACTGGATTGCTCCATTAGGACCAAATGTAACAGGATTTGAAGCAGACTTAAAACAGTTTCTAAACACGGACAAAGAAGTTGGCGCTTTATCCTCAGGAACCGCCGCAATTCACTTAGGACTTATTTTATCTGGAGTCGTCGCTGGCGATGAGGTAATCTGTCAAAGTATGACATTTTCCGCTTCCGCGAATCCAATCTTATACCAAGGAGCAATTCCGGTATTTGTAGATAGTGAAGAAGTAACTTGGAACATGTGTCCAATTCATCTAGAAGCAGCAATTAAAGATAGAATTGCCAACGGAAAAAAGCCAAAAGCAATCATTCTAGTGCATTTGTACGGAATGCCAGCAAAAATTGATCAAATTGTAGCCATTGCCAACAAATATGAAATCGCACTCATAGAAGATGCTGCGGAAGCATTAGGATCTACCTACAAAGGAAAAAACTGTGGAACGTTTGGAAGCTATGCCGCTTTATCGTTTAACGGAAATAAAATTATTACCACTTCTGGTGGAGGTGCTATAGTGTGTAATACTTCAGCATCGAAAAAGAAAGCAATTTTCTTAGCAACACAAGCTAGAGATGATGCTGCACATTACCAACACTCGGAAATAGGCTACAACTACCGAATGAGTAACATTGTAGCAGGAATTGGTCGTGGACAAATGGAAGTCTTAGACAAGCACATTTCGTTGCGTAGAGACATGCAGCAATTCTACAAAAATATTTTTAAAGATGTAGCAGGAGTTACAGTATTTGAAGAACCAAATGACGATTACTTCTCTAACCATTGGTTAAGTTGTATCAAAGTTGATGAAAGCAAAGCGAGCTTCAAACGTGAAGACTTACGTTTAGCACTTTGGGAAGAAAACATTGAATCCAGACCACTTTGGAAACCAATGCATTTACAACCAATATTTGAAAAATACGCTTATTATGGCACAAATATATGTGAAGACCTATTCAACAACGGACTTTGTTTACCATCAGGATCAAACTTAACTACACAGGAAAAAGAACGTATTACACAAGTTATAGCTGCTTTTCTAGCATAGAAAGAAATAAATTAAGTAATTTGTATCGTTAAACAAAGAATCAGTTTTTTTTAGAAGATGAAGGTATTGAATTCAAGAAGAATAAAAGAAGCGCTAAAGCAGGTTTTAAAATCAAGCAAAAAACGCATTGATTTTAAAAATATCGGGTACTTACCCCGATGGCTTATCTTATGTTTCGATATGTTTATTTGTTGTGTTGCTGTGATACTTACAAGTGTCATTGTCAAAAACATCAACATCAGTGATATCAATCCATCATCAGTATCATACTTTGGAATCTCTCCAACTTCAGGATTAATCCTAATCACAAACTTATTATTCTTTATATTCTTTAGAACCTACGCAGGATTAATTCGCCACTCAACGTTTATTGATGCGATTAAATTTTTCCTAGCATCATTAGCAACCTTAATTACGTTACTCATTGTAAACTCTTCACACTTAATGTTTAGAGGAAGCAATCTGTTTCTAATTCCAGGACTATTTATCTACTTTGCAATGTCGTTCTCGTTTCTACTACTCTTTCGAGTTTTAGTAAAACAAGTCTTTGAAGCCTATTTTGATTACGCTACCAAAGAAGACCAAATCAATGTAATGATTTACGGAATTGATTCCAATGCCATTGCAATCTCTAATGCACTCAAGGTAGAACGCCCAATGCGTTACAAATTGATTGGTTTCATTGATAAAAAAGGAAAAAATCAAAGTAAGGAAATCTTAGGATTGCCCATCATTCACCTCAAAAGAAAACTTTCTGTCATCTTGCGAGCGCATGGAGCAAATGCCATCATTTTGGCAGACAAATCCATTACGCAAGAAGAACGTATCAAAATTGTAGACGAATGTCTAGAACACAACTTTAAAGTATTTAGAGCGCCAATTGTTTCCGATATGGAAGACAAAGAAAATGTGAACTTGGCGCAACAAATTCAAAACGTTCAAATTGAAGATTTACTCGAAAGAGAACCAATTGTCCTGAACAATAAGCTAATCGCAAAAGAATTATACAACCGTAGAATTTTAGTCACAGGTGGCGCAGGTTCTATTGGAAGTGAAATTGCACGACAAGTAGCAAACTACAATCCAGAAAAACTCATCATTGTTGATCAGGCTGAAACACCATTGTATCAAATACAAATGGAAATCAAATCGAACTTTCCAGACTTAAATTTTGAAGCTGTCATTGCAGATGTTCGTGACAAAGATAAACTCGATAATATTTTTGCAATACACAAACCACAAGTTGTATATCACGCGGCAGCGTACAAACATGTTCCGTTGATGGAAGACAATCCGTCACAAGCAATTTTTGTAAACGTGATGGGAACTAAAAATGTGGCAGATTGTTCCTTAAAGCACAAAGTTGAAAAATTTGTATTAGTCTCTACGGACAAAGCGGTAAACCCAAGTAATGTAATGGGCGCTTCTAAGCGAATTGCAGAAATATATGTACAAACATTACAGGAAGCTTTCAAAAAAGATACGCGGTATACCACAAACTACGTTACTACACGTTTTGGAAACGTATTAGGTTCCAATGGTTCGGTAGTGCCATTATTCAAACGACAAATTGCGGAAGGCGGTCCATTGACCATTACGCATCCAGATATTATACGATATTTCATGACCATTCCAGAAGCGTGCCAATTAGTATTAGAAGCTGGCGCGATGGGACATGGTGGCGAAATCTATATTTTTGACATGGGAGAAGCCGTGAAAATTATCGATTTAGCGAAGAAAATCATCAAACTAGCAGGATTTGTTCCTGATAAAGACATTGAAATAAAAATCATTGGATTGCGTCCGGGAGAAAAATTATACGAGGAATTGCTCAATGACAAATCAACGACGTTGCCAACGTACAATGATAAAATTATGATTGCGCGTGGAGAAATGTACGATTTTGAAGAAATTAAGAATAAGATTGCCGAATTAATTACTTCTGCTTCACTTTTTGACAAAGAAGAAGTCGTGAAAAAAATGAAAGCATTGGTTCCTGAATACAAGAGTATGAATTCTTGCTATGAAAAATTAGACAAAAAACAAAAGGAAGAAGTCATCAAATAAAAATATCAAATCCAAAGGGTTTTCTTTTGCTAAAAAAGTAAAAACCCAAAAGATTGCAACATAAAAAAGAGATAGATGAAAATAACTGTTGTTGGAACAGGATATGTAGGACTAGTTACGGGAACGTGCTTAGCTGAAACTGGAAATGACGTACTTTGTGTCGATATAGACAAGCATAAAGTAACACGAATGCAAAACAGAGAAGTTCCTATTTATGAGCCACATTTAGACATACTTTTCGAAAGAAACATAAACGCAGGACGTTTAAAATTTACAACCTCACTAGAAGAAGGATTAGCACACGGGCAAATTATATTTTTAGCATTACCAACACCAGAAGATGAAGATGGTTCTGCCGATTTATCCTATGTAGTTGGCGTTGCCAGAAACATTGGGAAACTGATGACAGAATACCGTGTTATTGTAGACAAAAGTACTGTGCCAGTAGGAACTGCCGAAAAAGTAACCGCTGTAATTGCAGAACATGCAACGGTTGATTTTGATGTAGTTTCGAACCCAGAATTTTTACGTGAAGGATTTGCAGTAGACGATTTCATGAAACCAGAACGTATTGTTATTGGTTCGAGTTCGGATAGAGCTACGGAATTGATGCAACGTTTGTACAAACCATTCGTGCGTTCGGGAAATCCAATACTAATCATGGATGAAAAATCTGCGGAATTGACAAAATACGCTTCCAACTCGTTCTTAGCTGCGAAAATTACGTTCATGAACGAGATTGCGAATTTCTGTGAAAGAGTAGGTGCAGACGTTGATAAAGTACGCATCGGAATGGGAACAGACTCGCGTATTGGAAAACGATTCCTATTTCCAGGAATTGGATACGGAGGTTCATGCTTTCCAAAAGATGTAAAAGCATTGCACAAATCTGGAAAAGACAACAATTACAATTTCCAAATATTGGATGCGGTTATCAATGTAAATGATAAACAAAAAACGGCGTTAATTCCAAAACTTGTCAAGCACTTAGGAGACGATTTAACAGGAAAAACAATTTCAATTTGGGGATTGGCATTTAAGCCAGAAACTGACGATATTCGTGAAGCACCATCATTATATATTATTGATGAATTATTAGGCAGAGGCGCAAAAATTAGTGTGTTTGACCCAGAAGCGATGGACAATGTAAAAGCAAAACTAGGCGATAAATTGGAATACGCAGACAGTATGTACGGAGCAATAGCAAACACAGATGCTTTAATTATTTGTACAGAATGGAGTATTTTTAGAACACCAAATTTCACAAAACTAAGAGAAAACCTAAACCAACCGATCATTTTTGACGGTAGAAACTTATACGATGTAGCTGATATGGAAAAAGAAGGATTTACCTATTTTTCTATTGGAAGAAAAGAAGTTTTATAACCCCAAATAACCAACAACCACAATGAAACGAATTCTAATTACGGGAGCCGCTGGATTTATAGGTTCACACCTATGCGATCGCTTTATAAAAGAAGGATATCACGTCATTGGAATGGATAATCTCATTACGGGAGACATTCGTAACATTGAACATTTATTTCACTTAGAACACTTTGAGTTTTACCATCACGATGTTACAAAATTTGTACACGTACCTGGTAAACTAGATTATATTTTACACTTTGCTTCGCCAGCGAGTCCCATAGATTATTTAAAAATTCCGATTCAAACTTTAAAAGTAGGATCGTTAGGAACCCATAATTTATTAGGCTTAGCCAAAGAAAAAAACGCACGGATCTTAATTGCGTCTACTTCAGAAGTATATGGAGATCCATTAGTACATCCGCAACATGAAGATTATTACGGAAACGTAAACACCATTGGTCCACGTGGCGTGTATGATGAAGCCAAAAGATTCCAAGAATCTATTACAATGGCGTATCATAGATTTCACGGATTAGAAACACGCATTGTTCGTATATTTAATACCTACGGACCGCGCATGCGATTGAATGACGGACGTGTAATTCCGGCTTTTATTGGTCAGGCATTACGTGGCGAAGATTTGACCGTATTTGGAGATGGAAAACAAACGCGTTCTTTTTGTTATATTACTGATCAAGTAGAAGGAATTTTTAGATTGTTAATGAGTGATTATGCAGCACCAATTAATATTGGAAATCCGCATGAAATCACTATCGGAGACTTTGCAGAAGAAATTATAAAACTGACGGGAACTTCACAAAAAGTAATTTATAAAGAATTGCCTGTTGATGATCCATTACAGCGAAAGCCAGACATTAGCAAAGCCAAAGAAATTCTAAATTGGGAACCAAAAGTAGGTCGTAGTGAAGGAATGAAAAAAACCTATGATTACTTTAAATCGTTGCCAGAAAAAGAATTATTCAAAAAAGAACACAAAGATTTTTCAACGTATACAAGAATGTAAGTCATGCACATAAAAGGAAGATATTCTTGGCTGTTGAGACCATTTTTTGTGGTGTTCGATTTGTGCGTCATAAATATTCTTGTCTTTTACTTTTTTGACTTCAACGATCAAGATTTATACTTTTTTGATTCTTCATTTTGGAATAATAAACACTTACTATTTATACTATACACGATCATTTTTTGGCCGTTGTCCACCTACTTTTTAAAATTTTATAACGTATACCGATTTACGTCGGTTCCACATATTTTATCCTTACTTATCAAACAATTATTAGCGTATACACTCATTATGTATGCGTTTATAGGAATCTTTAGAAGTATTGATGTTCAGGCATTTGTGACGTTTAAGTACCTAATGTTGAGTTTTGGAACTATTGGATTGGGTAAAATAATTGGGTATTATGGTTTAAAAAAATACCGCGCTGTATTAGATGGAAATATACGGAGAGTGATTATTATTGGCGACAGTTCAGGCGCACAAGAACTTGAGCGTTTATTTAAAAATAATAAAGAACTTGGATACAAACTTTTAGGAATTTTTAGCGATAAAAAAGGTGATAGCATTACAGGAACTATTGAGGAGAGTTTTGACTTTATAGAAGAAGAACAAGGTATTGACGAAATTTACTGCGCTATTGACGATCTTACCGAAAAACACGTAAACGATTATGTGAAATATGCGAGTATGAAAATGATCAACATCAAATTTATTCCAAACACACGAAAGCTTGTTACCAAAAGACTCAAAACAGATTATTACAATTATTTGCCTGTATTATCCATTCAAGAAGTTGCGCTCAATAACAGTTTAAACCGATTCATTAAGCGTGCCTTTGACATTAGCTTTTCGTTACTAATTATCATTTTTATTCTCTCATGGTTGGTTCCATTAATGGCAATACTGATCAAGTTAGAATCAAAAGGACCTGTATTTTACAGACACATTCGGAATGGAATGAACTATAAAGAATTTACCTGTTACAAATTCCGTTCGTTGAGTTATGATAAAAATTCAGACTTAAAACAAGTAGAAGAGCAAGATTCACGTGTGACAAAAATTGGGCGTTTCATCCGAAAAACAAGTATTGACGAATTGCCACAATTTTTCAATGTGTTAAAAGGTGACATGTCAGTAATTGGTCCACGACCACACATGATTCCGTATACAAAACAATACGCCAAAAAGATTGATAAATACAACTTTGTATTCCGCCACAGCGTAAAACCAGGTATTTCTGGTTTGGCACAAGTAAAAGGCTATCGCGGTGAAATTAAAAATGATGAAGACATTATTAATCGTATCAAATACGACATCTTTTACATAGAAAACTGGTCATTATTTTTAGATATAAAAATTATCTTTGATACGATCGCTAATATTCTAAAAGGAGAAAAAAAGGCATATTAATCATGCGCGAACCGTTAGTTTCAGTAATTACACCAACCTACAATTCCGAATTCTTTATATCGGAAACTATTGATTCGGTGCGTTCGCAAACTTATACCAACTGGGAACTTATTCTAGTGGATGATGCTTCTTCTGATACTACTGTTGAAATTCTCAAAAAATACGCCGCTTCAGACACACGAATTACATATCACGTACTAAAAACAAATTCGGGCGCAGCCATTGCACGAAATACAGCCATTGAAAAGGCTTCAGGGAGCTTTATTGCGTTCTTGGACGCAGATGATCTATGGAAACCTGAAAAGCTCACCAAACAGCTTTCCTTCATGCAAACAAAAGACATTGCAGTCAGCTTTTCGAGTTACGAATTGATGGATGAAAAAGGAAACTCATTAAGCAAAATGGTCAAAGCCTTACCAAAAGTAAGCTATTCCAAAATGCTCAAAAGCAATTATGTGGGCAATCTTACGGGAATGTATAATGCGGAAAAACTCGGTAAAGTATACATGCCAAATATTCGCAAGCGACAAGATTGGGCTTTGTGGCTCAAATTGATCAAAAAAGCAGGTTTTGCGTACAGTTTGGAAGAACCGTTGGCAACATATCGGGTGCGTGACGACTCAATTTCGTCCAATAAACTAAATTTATTAAAATACAACTATGCTATTTACAGAAAGGCACTTAAATTTGGGGCTTTCAAATCGAGTTTATATTTAATTCGATTTTTAATAGAACATTTCTTTATAAAACCACAACAAACAACACAACTATGAACATTCTTGTTTTAGGATCAGGAGGAAGAGAACATACATTTGCTTGGAAATTGGCACAAAGTCCATTACTTACCAAGCTTTTTGTAGCGCCAGGAAATGCAGGAACTGCAGCAATTGCTGAAAATGTAGCAATGTCTGTGAACGATTTTGAAGCAATTGGTACATTTTCGATCGAAAATAACATTGAAATAGTTGTTGTTGGACCAGAAGATCCATTGGTAAACGGAATTCACGATTATTTCCTAAATGATGAAGCGTTGAAGCACATTCATGTTATTGGCCCGCAACAAGAAGCTGCCGAATTGGAAGGAAGTAAAGAATTTGCCAAAGAATTTATGATGCGTCACAACATTCCGACCGCAGCGTATGAAAGTTTTACCAAAGAAACTGTTGAAGCTGGTTGCGAATTTTTAACCACATTACAATCGCCTTATGTATTAAAAGCAGACGGATTGGCGGCTGGAAAAGGTGTGCTAATCATTAAAGACTTACAAGAAGCGCAAAATTCATTACGCGAAATGTTGGTAGAGGCTAAATTTGGAGACGCAAGTACAAAGGTTGTCATTGAAGAATTCTTAGACGGAATTGAATTGAGTTGTTTTGTATTGACAGATGGAAAAAACTATGTAACCTTGCCAACAGCGAAAGATTATAAACGAATTGGTGAAGGCGATACAGGATTGAATACTGGTGGAATGGGCGCAATATCTCCAGTTCCTTTTGCGGATGCGGAATTTATGGAAAAAATTGAAACGCGCGTCATCAAACCAACCATTGAAGGTTTTCAAAAAGATAACTTACCCTATAAAGGATTTGTTTTTATCGGATTAATCAAAGTTGGAAACGATCCGCTTGTGATAGAATACAATGTACGAATGGGCGATCCGGAAACGGAAGTTGTCATTCCTCGATTAGAAAATGATTTAGTGGAGTTGTTTCAGGCCGTAGGAAATCAAACCTTAGATACAATTTCATTAAAAATAAAGGAGGAAGCGGCAACAACCATTATGGTGGTTTCTGGTGGATATCCAGAAGCATACGAAAAAGGAAAAGAAATTACGGGCATAGAAACTATTGAAGATTCCATCGTATTTCACGCAGGAACAAAGCTAGAAGGAGAAAAAGTAGTGACCAATGGAGGAAGAGTAATTGCAATTACATCACAAGCAACTACGTACGAAGCGGCCATAAAAAAATCTTATCAAAACATAAACAAGTTACATTTTGATAAGATGTATTATAGAAAAGATATCGGTTTTGACTTATAAATAAGAATGTGACGATATGTCTTTGCGTTCTTCGTTGTTTTTGTCGAATTTTTTTAACTGTAAAATCCAGTATACCATAGCAGAAGCTGCGATGATCATAAAAATCCAGTTTAATACATTGGCAGCTGTCCAGTTTTCTAATTCCATTTCACGCAATGTGTTAAAAGGAGCAAATAATACTTCTTCACACAAATAAGCGATTCCTTCAAAAAAGTTTTTCATCGATAAATCATATTATATTTACAGTACAAAAATATAAAAACCTAAAATGATAACAAGCGTTTTTGGCAAATCTAAACCAATAAATTTTATGCTGTGCGTGGGAATCCTGCTCGCGTACTTTGTAATGCACTTATTTTCAGAAGATAAGGAGCTTGGTGTGTCAATGTTAACAGTAGAGGTTCCTAGTGTGTTTTTACTGCTATTTTCACTATTTATGGTAGATTTTATCGTAAAAAAGAACGATTTCACCCAACAAAATGATTTTGCACTCTTAATTTTTACAATTTTCATTGGATTGTTTCCAACTATTTTTGCGCACATAGAAATAGTGTGTATGCTAGTTTTGGTATTACTTGCCTTTAGGCGAATCATTAGCTTGCGATCATTACATAGTGTAAAACAGAAACTTTTTGATGCATCCTTATATATAACCCTTGCCATACTATTAGATTCATGGATGATTTTATATCTATTCATTATATATGTAGCTATCCTTATATATGTATCTAATGATTATAGAAATTGGTTGGTGCCGATGGTTGGTTTTTTGGGGACAGTATGTATGTATGTATTATACCTATACCTTACGGATGAAAGCATTCTTACAAATCCGCTATTCGAGTATGATGTAAAAATTACCTATTCAATGACAGATTATAGACGAATAATGCTACATCTGTTAATTATTTCACTTTTTAGTATAAATTTTGTAATCTTTTTTTTAAAATTCAAAACGTATTCTTCTCAAAAAAAACTATCTTTTTTACTTAATATAATACTGTTTTTTATAGGGGTTACGTATGTGCTATTTGTTAAAAATAATACGCATAATACGGAGATATTACTCTTATTTCCATTAGCAATTTCTATGGCAAATCTTCTAGAGAATATTGAAAACAAAAGGATTAGTGATATTTTACTGTTTTTACTAATGATTGTTAGTTTTATATTTAACATTTATCTAAAATAGGCTTAGAAACCGTAAAAATCAGAAGGTATTTACGTACATAATTGTAATAAATTAATTACAAAATATGCTTTTTCTCGATTTTTATGACGTTTTATCTAAAAGAAATCCCGTTGTCTGTTTATTAAAAGAATTCCAAATATTTTTGTGAATGAGAATTAAGCCGCTCACCCCAAACTTATTATTAATTTTTTCTATTCATGTATATGACACATATATATAATAGTTAACTAAACAGCAAATCAATGAAGACTAAAATTACTCTTTTAGTCCTAACAGCCTTATTAGGACTGACGAATGTTTTCGCAAACTCCATGCCAGGAAGCGAAAACAGTGTCGAAAATGAAATTATGACTACGGGTGATAATTCTATTATCATTTCAGCAGGAAAGCGAATTTACACGCTCGACATGAACACGTACCAAGCTACGTTGTTGGCAACATCACCTTACGTAACTGAAATTAACTCCATCGCTAGTGACAATCAATCAGGATGGATTTTTTACTTTTCTAACCACATCTCTACATACAACTGGACGATTTACGGTTACAATGTGTATACAAATACACACAAAAATTTTGGATCAGTGAGACACTTTTTTACGTCTACAGGTCACGCGTACTCTTCTAGAGGATTAGGTTCTGGTGGAGCAACTTTTTACAACGGGAAATTAATTATCGCAATGGAATATCCTGCATATTGCAATACTTATGGTAGAAGTGCTACTGGAAATCAAAACCCAAAAGATGAACTTCCAAACAATGTGAGATCGACAGGAACAGTGTCAAACACAATGTTTACGAATGAAAGAACTGCTACAAACACAGCTACAGAAGACGACACAGTTGATGATAGTGCTAGAGGTAATGGAGAAACTCCAGCTGACTTCGAAATTATAGATGCTGATGCAGCAAACGCATTAAATGATCTTGTTAGTGATTATATCCCTGAAGGAGACTTACCAGCGGATGAAACTGCTGATGGTGGTTTAGCACAAAGAGGAACATCAAATGCTGAATCATACTATACTTATAGTTCATACAACAATTATATCTACTTACTAGAAATTTCTTTCTCAGGATTATCGGATGCTTCAGGAAGTACAGCTGCTGTATCTGATGGAACACCAGTATATGACAACTGGGGATATTCTAGTTTCTTATATAGAGGAGAACTTGGAGATATCGTAGTTGACGACAATGGTCAACTTTACGCGGCTACTTCTTACCAAGTGCAAGCTTTTAACTTTGGTAGTAAAAGATATGACTGGGCTAACAATGAAGATGTTTATGCTCAAATGGCAAAAGATAAGCACAGCGAACTTCAATTATTAAAGAACAAAAGACAATGTAGTACTACCTACTACAACGGATGTCCACATACATACTGTACAACAAAGAGTTTTGTGCAAGGATATACAGCACCTTCACACTTAAGAACATACAATAACATTCAATTAGGAGGTTTAAACGAAATTACTGGATTACAAGCAAATGATGTTGGTAAAATTACAGATGCTTCTGATTACATCAGATTAACGCCTCCAGTATCTTACAAGATTAAAGGTTTTGTTTTTGATGATAACAACGAAAATGGAAACTATGATTCAGGTCAAGGAGAAACTAAATTAGCTGGTGTTCAAGTAAAATTATACGCTGATAACAATGAAGATGGTGTTTTAGATGCTGGTGATACAGTAATTGAAAGCCAAAACACAAATACTTCAGGAGACTACACATTTAATGATGTACAAGTACAAAAAACAGTAGTTGAAGTAACTGTACCAAATGACGATAACGATTTTACATATACACTAACAACGCCAGCAACTGTTTCTGTAACAGGAGCTACTTCTGATATTACAGGAATTAAATTTGGTATCAACAAACAACCAGTTGTTGTAAATGTAGCGTATGATGTTTTCGGAACTGTATACGATGACAACAACGAAAATGCAACATTAGAAACTGGAGAACCAGGATTGAACAATGTAGCATTAACATTATATGCTGATACAAACGCTGACGGAATTTTGGATGCTGGTGATACAGTAATCACTACAACTACTTCTGGAACTGACGGTTCTTACAGCTTCTTACATGTATGTATTCAAAATACAATAGTTGCAGTAACAGTACCATCAGACACAGGAAACTTCACATATACATTAACAACGCCAGGAACACAAGCAATTGATTCAATCAATACAAATGTAACAGGAGTTGATTTTGGAATCAATGAGGAGCCAGTTATTGATTATAGTATTTCAGGAACTGTATATGATGACGATAATGAAAATGCTGTTTTTGATACACTAGAAGGAACATTAGAAGCAGTTACTGTAACATTATATTCAGATAATAACAGTGATGGTGCTTTAGATGCTGGAGATACAGTAATTACATCAGTAAATACAGGTATAACAGGAGCTTATAACTTCGCAAATGTAGCTGTAGCTAACACAGTAGTGTCGGTAACAGTACCAACAAATACTGCAAACTTCACATACACATTAACAACTGCGGCTTCATTAGATTCTAGTTCAGGAACAACTGATGTGACAGGATTGGATTTTGGAATCAATAAAGTACAAGTTATTGATTACAGCATTTCAGGAAATGTGTATGATGATAATGACGAAAGCGGAGCACAAGATGCTGGTGAAGATGACTTAGATGCTATCACAGTAACTTTATATGCTGATAATAATGTAAACGGAACTGTTGACGCTGGAGATACTGTAATTACAAGCGCAGTAACTGGAGTAGATGGAACATACAGCTTCTTAAATGTAACAGTAGAAAATACATTAGTAACTGTAACAGTACCATCAAACACTGGAGACTTTACATATACATTAACAACGCCTGGAGAGCAAAACACAAGCTCTACAACGATTAATGTAACAAATGTAAACTTCGGAATCAATGAAATTGAAGTGATCGATTATAGCATTTCTGGAAATACCTTTTTAGATGCAGACGATGATGGAAATTATGATACTAATACCGGTAGTGCTGATGGTCCATTTGTAAACGTAGTTGTAAGATTATATGAAGATGTAAACGTAGATGGTAATTTAGATGCATCAGATGTTTTAATCGGAACAAATCCTTCAAGTGCTAGTGGTACTTATCAATTTGATAATGTAAGTGTTAAAAACACACTAGTTAAATTTACGTTACCTTCTAACAATCCAAACTTTAATTACAGAGCAACAACAGCTGACGTAGTTTCTTTATTGAATAGAACTTCTAATGTAACAGATGTTAACTTTGGAATTTTTGCAGAGCAAATTATTGATTACAATATCTCAGGAACTGTATTTGATGATGACAACGAAAATGCAGTTATAGATGCTGGAGAAGCAGGACTAAATAACATCACTGTTACTCTATATGCTGATAACAATGCTGACGGAAACCTTGATGTAGCTGATACAACATTAACGAGTACTATAACTGGAGTTGACGGAACGTATAGCTTCGCTAACATTACATCACCAGATGTATTAGCAGTAGTTACTGTACCAGGAAACACTGCAACATTTACGTATGTATTGACAACTTCTAATACACAAGCGGCTAGTTCAGCAATTACAGATGTAACTGGATTAGATTTCGGAGTGAATGAAATAGAAGTTATCAACTACGATATCTCAGGAACTGTATTTGATGATAACAACGGAAACGGTGTAAGAGACATGGGCGAAGGCTTTATTGGAGCAACGGTTGTTACTTTGTATGCAGATACAAACAATGACGGAATCTTAGACGCTGGTGATACAGTAATCAGTACTACGACTACCAATACAATGACTGGAAACTATAATTTCACAGGAGTAACAGTTAGAAATACACTCGTAGTTGTTTCTGTACCAGGAAACACGGCAAGCTTTACGTATGTACCAACGACTTCAACTGAGCGTGCAGTAAGTTCAACAATCACAAATGTTCCAAACGTTAACTTTGGAATTGATAGAGTACAAGTTATCAACTATGATATCTCAGGAACTGTATTTGATGATGACAATGCAAACGGAACTATTGATGCAGCTGAAACAGGAAGATTAAACAATGTAATACTTACATTATATGCTGATAACGATGGCAACGGAAGAGTTGGAGCAGGTGATACAATAATTACGACTGCTACTACTGCTACAGACGGAACATTTAATTTCTCAAATGTAACAGTGCAAAACACATTAGTTGTCGTTACAGTACCAACGAACACCGTTGATTTCACGTATACATTAACTACCTCTGAAAGAAGAGTTACAAGCTCAACAGTCAATGATGTACTAAATGTTAACTTTGGAATCAATCAACAAAGTACACTATATGCAATCTCAGGAAATGTATTCAATGATATAAACGGAGATGGTAATAGAACTGGTGATGGAGGTTTAACAGGTGTAACAGTAAGATTATTTGATGATCTAAATCAAAATGGAGTAGTAGATAGATCAGAGCCACAAATAGCTACCACAGTTACAGACAGAAATGGTAACTACCAATTCACTGGATTATCAACTGTATTTGTTGTTGTACAAGTAATTGTGCCTGCTAACACTGCACAATTCTTATATACTTCTACAACGCCAGTAAGTGTTCCATTAAGTTCAGGAATCACTACAAGTGTAGATTTTGGTATCACAAGAACCTTAGTGATCTTATACAATGTAAGAGGAACAGTTTGGGATGATGACAATGCAAACGGAATTATTGATGGAGTTGAACCAAGACTAGAAGGAATCGGAATTACGCTTTACAATGATGTAAATGCAAACGGAGCTCTTGATGCAGCAGATACTGTATTAAATGTAATTTCTACGTTAGCTGATGGAACGTATGAGTTTACAGGAGTGAACATTAGAAATGTAATCGTAGAAGCAGCATTGCCGTCAAACGGAACCTTTACAACCCCAGGAAACAGAGCAATCTCAAGTATTAACACAGATGCAAACAATATAGATTTCGGAATTGATATCGTACCAGAATTATTCGAAATAACTGGTGTTGTATTTGATGATGATAATGAAAATGGTTTATTTGATGCAGGAGAAGGATCAATAGATGGATTAACTGTAGAGATTTATGCAGATACAGACGGAGATGGACTTTTTGACCCTAACTTCGATGCATTAATTGCATTTACACAAACAAACAATGGAGGATTCCTAGTAAATGATCCTAACTATATAGTAGTAGATATAAATCCAGGACTTGTACATGTCGTAGTGGTAATACCAGCTCCAACAACATTTATATCTTACACACCAACGTATGATCCAGATTCAGGAACAGTAAATCCTGATGGAGTTTTCACAACACTGATGACAACATCTTTATCGCAAATTAACTACGGAATTAACTTTGTAGATCTAAACTCTACATCTAGAGTTGCAAATACAGATGATGTATTATTCACAAACGGAAGTGTTACAGAAGATGTATCTGAAAGATTAAGATTATATCCAAACCCAACTGTTAGACAAATCGCTATCAACGCTGAGGAGTTTACAGGAGATGTAACTGTTGAAGTTTATAACGACAGAGGATATAAAGTAATGACAACAACAACAAGTTCATTTGGAAACGAATATAGGGTAGACGTTCAAAGGTTAGCGCCAGGAATGTACTATGCTAAATTTAGTTCAAATAATAAAGTTGCTAGCAAGAAATTTATCAAACGATAATTGATTATAGCAATCCCCAGAACCTGAATAAAAGCCGCTGTAAAGCGGCTTTTTTTGTTTCCAATGAGTGTTCTCTAAAACAGGATTTATAGTCAATTCATATAAAGATTTCTACATCAAATTCTTAAAAAAAAATATTGAAAAAGGAAATAAAAAAACAGGCTTTTTTTACGAATGATTGTCAGTTTTGTAATGAACATTCTTTCAAAGTACTTCTAAAACCGTAACTAAACTAAGGTTTTAACTTACGTTTAAAAATTATATTAACTACAAAACGTGCTTTTTCTCGATTTTAATGACCGTTTATCTAAAAAAAATCCAGTAATCTACTTGTTAAAAAAAACCTAAATACTTTTGTAAGCGAGAATTAAGCCACTCACCCCGAACTTATTTTATTAATATATTTCTGCTATGTGTAAACGAGAGGCATAGTAGTTTTAGCTAAACAGCAAATCAATGAAGACAAAAATTACGCTCAGTGCATTAGTGCTATTCTTAGCATGCCTTACTTTAAATGCATTTAATTCCCCGATCAATGAAAACCCCGAAAACTTAACGGTAGAAAGTACCATCGTAGAAAACTCCACAGGAACGGTAGATTTAAACGGTTTCTTATTTGAGTTTTTAGGTGTGCAGTACAATTTAAATGGAACTTCAACATGGACTTACAGAGTCACTGGTGTTGGAGCAAGAAGAGATTTATCACATTGGAAACTTAAATTATTTAACAACCATAACGTTACTTCATCTTCTCCAAGTACATGGGAAGTACATGTAGATCCTCATTTTCATTACTACGGTATAAAATGGGATTCTAAAGTTAGAAAAAACGGAGGAACAAAAACGTTCTCATTTACCTTAAATGGTAGGTATGATGTTGGTGATATAGATTTCGGATATAAATCTGGAAGAAAATTATTTCATGGTACAATTGAGGGGCCATCAATTCCTACTACAAACTCTATTTCAGGAACTGTATTTAATGACATCAATGCCAATGGAAGTATAGATGGTGTAGAAAGTTTTCTTGAAAATGTTCAAGTTAATTTATATGATGACGCAAATGCTAACGGTTTAGTAGATGCAAGTGAAGTATTACTAGAAACTCAAACTACAGATGGATTAGGTGCATACACATTTTTTAATGTAGCTTCGTTAAATGTCGTTGTAGAAGCGGTATTACCTGCTAATACACCTGAGTATTCTTATCAAGGGACAACAGCACTGAAAACACCAATAATATTAACAGCTAATGATATAGTAGATATTAACTTTGGAATCAAAAGAACACAATTAATCTTTTATAGTGTTTCAGGAGTTGTGTTTGATGATGACAACGCAAACGGATTAAATGAAGGTGAAGCATTACTAAATGGTGTGGAAGTAAAAATGTATGATGACGCCAATGCTAACGGAATTCTAGAATTAGGAGAAGCATTAATTGCTACAACAACAACAGACAATGGAGCATATACATTCTCACAAATAATGTTCAATCACGTAATTATTGAAGCAGTTGTACCTGCAAATACAGCTAACTTTAATTACACAGCAACAACAGATTTACAAGAAGCAATTACAATGCTAAGTCAAGATATTTTTGATGCAGATTTTGGAATTAACGCTCAAGAAATTATCAATTACAATATCTCAGGAACTGCATTTGATGACAACAACGGAAACGGTGCAAGAGACATGGGAGAAGGATTTATTGGAGCAACTGTTATTACGTTGTATGCGGATACAAACAATGACGGAATATTAGATGCTGGTGATACAGTAATTAATACTACGACAACCGATACAATGTCTGGAAACTATAATTTCACAGGAGTAACAGTTAGAAACACAATAGTAGTTATAACAGTACCAGGAGACACAGCAGTTTTTATATACACAGCAACAACTTCGGTTGAAAGAGCAGTAAGCTCAACAATAACGGATGTTCTAAATATTAACTTTGGAATTGACAGAGTAGAAGCTGTAAACTATAATATCTCAGGAACTGTATTTGATGACGACAACGAAAATGGAGTTATAGATGCTGGAGAAGCAGGATTAAATAACATCACTGTTACTCTATATGCTGATAACAATGCTGACGGAAACCTTGATGTAGCTGATACAACATTAACGAGTACTACAACTGGAGTTGACGGAACGTATAGCTTCGCTAACATTACATCACCAGATGTATTAGCAGTAGTTACTGTACCAGGAAACACTGCAACATTTACGTATGTATTGACAACTTCTAATACACAAGCGGCTAGTTCAGCAATTACAGATGTAACTGGATTAGATTTCGGAGTGAATGAAATAGAAGTTATCAACTATGATATCTCAGGAACTGTATTTGATGATGACAATGCAAACGGAACTATTGATGCAGCTGAAACAGGAAGATTAAACAATGTAATACTTACATTATATGCTGATAACGATGGCAACGGAAGAGTTGGAGCAGGTGATACAATAATTACGACTGCTACTACTGCTACAGACGGAACATTTAATTTCTCAAATGTAACAGTGCAAAGCACATTAGTTGTCGTTACAGTACCAACGAACACCGTTGATTTCACGTATACATTAACTACCTCTGAAAGAAGAGTTACAAGCTCAACAGTCAATGATGTACTAAATGTTAACTTTGGAATCAATCAACAAAGTACACTATATGCAATCTCAGGAAATGTATTCAATGATGTAAACGGAGATGGTGATGGAACTGGTGATGGAGGTTTAACAGGTGTAACAGTAAGATTATTTGATGATCTAAATCAAAATGGAGTAGTAGATAGAGGTGAGCCACAAATAGCTACCACAGTTACAGATAGAAATGGTAACTACCAATTCACTGGATTATCAACTGTATTTGTTGTTGTACAAGTAATTGTGCCTGCTAACACTGCACAATTCACATATATTTCTACAACGCCAGTAAGTGTTCCATTAAGTTCAGGAATCACTACAAGTGTAGATTTTGGTATCACAAGAACCTTAGTGATCTTATACAATGTAAGAGGAACAGTTTGGGATGATGACAATGCAAACGGAATTATTGATGGAGTTGAAGAAAGATTAGACGGAATCGGAATTACGCTTTACAATGATGTAAATGCAAACGGAGCTCTTGATGCAGCAGATACTGTATTAAATGTAATTTCTACGTTAGCTGATGGAACGTATGAGTTTACAGGAGTGAACATTAGAAATGTAATCGTAGAAGCAGCATTGCCGTCAAACGGAACCTTTACAACTCCAGGAAACAGAGCAATCTCAAGTATTAACACAGATGCAAACAATATAGATTTCGGAATTGATATCATACCAGTGTTATTTGAAATAACAGGTGTTGTATTTGATGATGATAATGAAAATGGTTTATTTGATGCAGGAGAAGGATCAATAGATGGATTAACTGTAGAGATTTATGCAGATACAGACGGAGATGGACTTTTTGACCCTAACTTCGATGCATTAATTGCATTTACACAAACAAACAATGGAGGATTCCTAGTAAATGATCCTAACTATATAGTAGTAGATATAAATCCAGGACTTGTACATGTCGTAGTGGTAATACCAGCTCCAACAACATTTACATCTTACACACCAACGTATGATCCAGATTCAGGAACAGTAAATCCTGATGGAGTTTTCACAACACTGATGACAACATCTTTAGCACAAATTAACTACGGAATGAACTTTGTAGATCTAAACTCTACATCTAGAGTTGCAAATACAGATGATGTATTATTCACAAACGGAAGTGTTACAGAAGATGTATCTGAAAGATTAAGATTATATCCAAACCCAACTGTTAGACAAATCGCTATCAACGCTGAGGAGTTTACAGGAGATGTAACTGTTGAAGTTTATAACGACAGAGGATATAAAGTAATGACAACAACAACAAGTTCATTTGGAAACGAATATAGAGTAGACGTTCAAAGGTTAGCGCCAGGAATGTACTATGCTAAATTTAGTTCAAATAATAAAGTTGCTAGCAAGAAATTTATCAAACAATAATGGATTAAAATAATCCTTATAATTTTAAAAAAAAGCCGCTGTAAAGCGGCTTTTTTTGTTTCCCGTACACAAAACAAATATTAGCGTATATTTGCATCAAAATAATAGAAGTATGTTTAGTGACATAGCAAATAAAACATTTCAAGAAAGCATTGAAAAATATCACATCATTGATGATGTAAACCAGCCATTCGAGAATCCGTATGCAAAAGATAAAGTAGAACATCTATTGTATAGAAAAAACTGGATTGATACCGTACAATGGCATTATGAAGATATCATTAGAGATCCAAACATTGATCCTGTAGAAGCACTAAAATTAAAACGATTAATTGATGCTTCAAACCAAGACAGGACAGATACGGTAGAATATGTAGATAGCTACTTTCTTCAAAAATACAAAGATGTTCAGGTAAAAGATGGGGCAACGATCAACTCAGAAAGTCCAGCATGGGCACTAGATAGATTATCAATACTTGCATTAAAAATATATCACATGCAAGAAGAAGCAGACAGAGAAGATGCTTCCGAAGCGCATAGAGCGAAATGTCAAGAAAAACTAAACACCTTATTAGAACAGCGTGTAGACCTTTCTTCGGCAATAGACCAACTCATTGCAGACATTGAAAATGGCGACAAATACATGAAAGTGTACAAGCAAATGAAAATGTACAACGATGACGACTTAAACCCAGTACTCTACAAAAAAAACAAATAAATACAGTCTCAAAGAAACACAGCATCCACAAGATGATGGAACAATCTTCGAAACACATTCTAGTCATACGTCTCTCTGCTATGGGAGACGTTGCTATGACTATACCTGTCATAAACGCAATGATTCGTAGCTATCCGAATGTAAAAATTACAATCGTTTCAAGAGCATTTCTAAAACCAATCTTTCACAACATTCCAAATGTATCTTTCGTTACTGCAGACGTAAAAGGAAAACACAAAGGCATCTTTGGACTCTACAAACTTTACAAAGAATTAAAAACATTGCAAATAGATGTTGTTGCAGATCTTCACAATGTATTGCGATCAAAAATTCTAGGATTCTTTTTCAAACTCGGCGGATATAAAGTCTGTAAAATAGACAAAGGAAGAGCCGAAAAAAAAGCGCTCACACAAAACAGAAACTTTAAACAACTCAAAACCACACACGAGCGTTATGCTGATGTTTTTAACAAACTTGGTTACAACGTAACACTTACCAAAGAAGATGTGTTACCGCAATTGCAACTAACCAAAAAAGTGGGAGTATTCATAGGAGAAGATCAAAAAAAATGGATTGGCATTGCGCCTTTTGCCGCTTTCGCTGGAAAAACCTATCCGGCAACGCAAATGGAAGCTGTCATTTCAAAGTTGAGTAAAACCAATCAATACAAAATAATCCTCTTTGGCGGACCCGCCGAGAAAAAACAATTGGCTTCTTGGCAAAACAACTACGAACATGTAATTAACTGTGCAGGTGTATTCTCGTTTGAAGAAGAACTTATTCTAATAGCGAACTTAGATATAATGCTTTCTATGGATTCTGGAAACGCGCATTTAGCGGCAATGTATGGTAAAAAAGTAGTCACTATTTGGGGAATAACGCATCCGTATGCAGGATTCTATCCGTTTGGGCAACCGCCTGAAAATGCTTTGCTTGCCGACAAAGAGCAATATCCATTACTACCAACATCTATCTACGGAAACAAATATCCAGAAGGGTATGAAAATGTCATGCAAACCATTACGCCACAAGCCGTTTTTGATAAAATTGTTGAGGTGATTGATGAATAATTTTTACTTTTCAACTCACAACTCACAACTCACAACTCACAACTCACAACTCACAACCATTAAATATCATCAAAATCAATAGCAATCGTAGCCGTAGTCGGATGTGCTTGACACGCTAAAATCATTCCGTCTGCCAATTCAGTATCGGTTAAAATCTGATTCTTCTCCATCACCGCTTTTCCTTCGGTAACTCTACAAATACAACTACTACAAATTCCACCCTGACACGAATAAGGCGCATCAATCTTTTGCTTCAATGCAGCATCCAAAATGGTTTCGCTGGCATCCATATCAAACGTAAAATATTCATCATCAACGGTAATAGAAATCGTTGTCTTTCCAGAAACAGCTTCGGCTTCCGCGTTAGTTTCAGTTGATGCAGTAAACAATTCAAAATGAATAGAATCTTTAGCAACACCATTGCTTACCAACGTATCAGAAACTAACTCAATCATCGCTTCTGGGCCACAAATATAATGATGACTAAAATCAACATCTCTCAATTGATTCTTTACCACATAATTCACTGAAGTTCCATCAATACGTCCTGCCAACGCATTCTCTGCGCGTGCCTGACTGTAGATAAACTTCAAATAAAAATTAGGATACTTTTCAGCCAAAGCGATCAATTCGTCATAAAAAATGGTTTCTTCGACAGACTTATTTCCATACAATAATGCCACTGTATTTCCATAATCCAATGCTGTTTTCAAAATACTCATAATCGGCGTAATTCCGCTACCAGCAGCAAAAAGCGCAACATTTCCTTTATGGGAAGAAGGTGTATACACAAACTTTCCTTCTGGTGGATGCACTTCTAACAACGTTCCTTCGGTCAACTCACGATTTGCATAGGTAGAAAACGTTCCGTCCACAACTTCCTTAATGGCAACCTTTAACTGATTCTCTTTTGGAGTTGTGCATAACGAATACGCTCTACGTACCTCTTCACCGTTTAACGTGGTTTTAATTGTAATATATTGTCCTGCTTTAAACGAAAACGAAGGTTGTAACGCTTCTGGAACATTAAATTCAACGCTTACAGCGCTTGGAGTTTCTCTATGAATATGACGTACTTCTAACTGACGGAAATCTGACATTGTGCAATTTGTTTAAAATAAAAATGATCGCTACGCGCGAATAATTTTGCAAAAATAAACAATCGAGGAAGTCTTTTAAAAAGATTTCACCATTAATTATAACTAAATAACACATACATTAGAAAATTACGTGTTTTAGATCGTTAGATTATTAGACAATTAGACAATTAGAACTTTAGACTTTTGGATTAATTAGATTTTTCATAATTTAACCCAAAACCTGTCACATCGAGTATTATTGAGATCAAAAGAAATTTAGATTGAAACTACCGATCGAAGTTATCGAGATGCAAAACCCAAAACGAATAAACAAAAAAACAAACCCAATCTGTAACAAATCCTAAAAAGGAATACTAACACTAGCAACTAACGTAACGAACACAATGATTAAAAAATTTCTAAGCTTACAGTGGAAAGAATTTACCCGATCTTCCGCTTTTCAAAAAGGAATCGCCATAAAAATATTACTAATTTTTGCTGCTTTGTACTTTGGTGCTATAGCATTATTTGCAGGAATATTTTTATTCTTCGGTATTGAAGAAATGTTTCCAAATGAAGATCCAATGGTAATTGTCAACAATTTCATTATCTTTTGGTTTCTCATCGATTTGGTAATTCGATATTTCATGCAACAAATGCCTGTCATGAATATCAAACCACTCATGATAATTCCCATCAAAAAGGGAACAATCATTCACTTCTTACTCGGAAAAACAATCATTTCGTTTTTCAACATTATACCACTACTCATCTTCATTCCATATTCCATTGTATTGCTAGCACAAGGATATGCTCCGTTACATGTAATTGCATGGTTTATCTCAGTAATGGCAATTACGCAAGCATTAAATTTCTTAAATATACTAGTAAACAAAAGCAATACGGTTTTTTACATCACACTCGGATTACTAGCTACTTTTGCTGCGTTGGAATTCTTTGATATCTACAAAATATCAGAATTCTTTGGAGTTCTATTCAACGGATTATACAATCATCCGTACTTAGTAGTACTTCCAATTGTATTAGCAGCTTTCTTATACTATTTAAACTTTGACTATCTAAACAAACGTTTCTACTTAGATGGTGCAATTTCCAAAGAAATAAAAGAAGTAAACGCATCCGATCTTTCATGGATGGATCGTTTTGGAAAACTGGCAACATTCCTAAAAAATGATGTACGCATGATTTGGAGAAACAAGCGACCACGACAAGTACTCATGATGTCAGGTTTCTTTCTCTTCTACGGATTATTCTTCTTTACACAAAAAGCGTATGATGACATGCCAGCAATGGTAGCATTTGCGTCTATATTTATCACCGCAGGATTTCTATTCTCGTTTGGGCAATTGGTGCCTTCTTGGGATAGTGAACACTACAAAATGCTCATGAGCCAAAACATTCCATACCGAAAATATCTAGAATCAAAATGGTATCTCATGGTATTGGCAGTGGTAATATCATTCATTCTCAGTACGCCATACATTTACTTTGGTTGGGACAAATTTGCCATGATTGCCGCAGGCGCATCGTTCAATATCGGAATCAATACGTTTGTCACACTATTTGGTGGCGCGCTCAATAGAGTTCCGATTCAACTCAACGAAAAAGCAAAAGCATTTAGCAATACAAACGGATTCAATCCAACACAATTGCTCATCGCATTGCCAAAAATGCTATTGCCAGTATTGTTATTTTACATTCCATACTTCCTTACAGATTACAACTTAAACGCAGGAATCATTACATTGGCGCTAAGTGGTGTTCTCGGATTGGTATTCAGAAACTTCTTCCTAAGTCAAATAGAAAAAGTATATCAAAAAGGAAAATACAAAACAATTGAAGCTTTCGCAGAGAAAAAATAATTCCCTAAAACAACGACAATGATCACAATACAAAATATATCAAAAAAATACGGACAAAACACGGTTTTAAAAATAGATACGCTAGACATTCCTAAAGGACAAAGTTTTGGGTTGGTAGGAAATAATGGTGCCGGAAAAACAACGCTATTTAGTTTGCTGCTCGATCTTATAGAACCAACAACAGGCCACATAAGCAACAACGGAATCAAAGTGCACGAAAGTGAAGACTGGAAACCATTTACATCGTCATTCATTGACGAAAGTTTCCTCATTGGATATCTAACACCAGAAGAATACTTCTACTTTATTGGCGAACTCAGAGGACAAAGCAAAGCAGCTGTTGATACATTACTAACAGAATTTCAAGATTTCTTTCATGGAGAAATTCTAAACCAAAAAAAATACTTGCGCGACTTAAGTAAAGGAAACCAGAAAAAAGCTGGAATAGTAGCTTCATTCATCGGAAATCCGGATGTTATCATCTTAGATGAACCGTTTGCAAACTTAGATCCAACAACGCAAATTCGACTCAAAGGCATCATCAAAAAACTAGCGGAAGATCATCAAGTGACGGTATTAGTTTCCAGTCACGATTTAATGCACGTTACGGAAGTCTCTGACCGAATTGTTGTGCTCAACAAAGGCGAAGTCGTAAAAGACATTGTAAAATCTGAACAAACCCTCAAAGAACTCGAAACTTTCTTTGCTGGAACTGCTGTGGAAGCTTTCGAAGAAGAATAATTTGGGCGTTCCCACACTAAAAAAGACTGTTTAAAAATACTATTTCGTCAAACTGAACTTGATTCAGTTTCTCATCACGATTTGTACATTTTTTAAACAGTCTTTTTTAGTGCGGTCAGGCTATCCGCACTCGCTTTTGCATATTGTCATTCCTGTGTAGGCAGGAATCCAAAATACAAAGAGCTCAAACAATTGCTCCTATCCTTAACGCAAAAAAACAATCAAGTACAGGAGTTAAATCAAAGTGTATCTAAAAAGGTTGTGGACTTATATCACAAATAATATTATATCCAAGAACCCAACCTAAGCGTCCATCACATTCAATAATATAGGCTACTGCACAAATAATACAATCCTGATTGTAGAAATTTGGAGCACATGCTAAATACCGCACACCAACCAAATCGCAATCTCTAAAATCTCTTGGAACGCCACTTGTAATGGAGCAGTCATCATCAATAATTGCAAAACCATCAATAAAAGTAACACAACCGTATCGCACTCCATCACCTTTAGCGATTGTACTTAACAGTGATTGAACATAGGCGTCAGGGTTTGCAGCAAACTTTGCAGGAATAGCATTAAACGCTCCAGGGTTTATAGTTGTTCCGTAACTTTTCAGTTCAAAAGTTTCCGTTTCTGTGTTTACATTATCTGTCTGACACGCAATAAACGCAAACAGCGATAACATCAAAATAAAGGTTATTTTTTTCATGGTTTTTGGTTTTTAGATTAGCTAAACAAGATAAAGAATCTAAAAATCAATAACTTACGGGAAATCCGTACACTTTAAAAGTTTAAAAACTAGTATGTTTTTTTCATTTATTCCAAAGTAAGTTGAATTTTTTGACGATTTTTTTTTCCAGCACAAGCGTGTCTTTCTGTAAAAAAGTCGTCAAATTCAGGAAATAATCACAATGTGAAGTAAAAATGTCTTTAGGTTTGAAACCATTAATACTTCGCAATGTATCGCCTATTTGAACATTTCTATCAGAAATACAACGATTTACAATCCAAAGAGAATCGTTTAAAATACCCGGAATAAAAGGTTTTTCTTTTGCAATATGAACGCTCTGAGTAGGTTGCAAAATGATTTTTTCGTTGGTGTAATCTAAAAAAACAGTAAAATGCTCCAAAAAGTCGTTTCCTAACAATGCTTTATTTAGGGACGAAAATTGCACAGGAATCTTAGCATTAAAATCTGAAATAGTCACGTTCAAATCCTTTACAATCAATGTATCTCTATTGCTTCCGTAAATTCCCGAAGTAGATTGATCTATAAACGTTCTTGAAGCACTATTTGAAAATTTGGAAGCATACTTTTCAGGAATTACCAATCCGCCATTATAGCCTAAATCAAACAATACATTTTCAATAAGAACGCCTTCAATTTCAATATCAATTTTTGGAATTCCCGATAAAAATGAAGTATAAAAGTTAACGGTATGTTTCGGTAAATTTTCGTCAAACTCAAAACCTTCTTGTGAAACGACAAGTTCCTTGCGTTGATAATCAATTTTCCAATTCGCCAACTTGATGAGGTTTGCGCCAATAATTCCATCAGGAGCCACACACGGACTGTACGATTTGGCATCGTATTTTAGTTTTCCAGCGGCAATTCCATAAAATAGTAAATCATCAAACCGAACAGAATCAACTACGGTCATTTCAATAGTTCTGCGAATTCCTTGCGCCGTTCCGTTAGATTGTTTCGATGCAGTTTTAAGTTGCAGCGTTTCCGCCAAATTATATTCAACCTTACTATTAAAAGCGCCTGTGTCAAAAATAAACGTGTTTTTGGAAACGTTTCCTTGTAATTGCGCGTGTACAATAATCAAGTCCTTTTTATATTTAAAAGGAATGTGATGTGTATTGTTTGAAATTTTTGCGTCAGCGTCAGCTTCCAATCGTAATTGTTTTACAGTGTCGCAACTCACCAACACGAAAACAATGCTAAAAATAAGATACTTTTTCAATGATTATAGTTTAAATACATATTAATTGAACACTGCAAAAATGTACATAAAACTTGTGATAAGCACCTATATAGTATGATTTTGGGGTTGTTGGGACGTATTTGTGATAAACGGTCAGGAAGATTTTTTGAGCGTTTGTAAAAAGCTTGAAACATCTTTGACTTTTGCACGCGAAACGGGAATTTTAAACTCAATTCCGCGTAGAGTAAGTTCTAAATTTCGTGCGTTTCCTTCTACTTTTGTAATGTAATTTCCATTCACCATAAAACGATGATGACACCTAAAAAAGTTAGAAGTTGTCAAGGTTTCTTCTAAATTTTTAAGTCGATTTCGAATGAGTTTTTTGGTTACAACTTTATCAACTTCATAAAAAACATCGACATAATTTCCATCAGATTGTAAACAGATAATTTCAGAAGGAAATAATTGCAATGCTACTTTTCCATTTTCCGCTTTTAGTTGAATTTGATTTGCAGAAATAGCATACTGAATAGTTTCAGATTGTAATTTCTCGTTTTCTGCTTTTAGTGTTTCCGTTAATTTTTGCGCACGATTGAACTGTATTTTTTGTTGTCGATACTGTTCAAACAATACTAAAATTACAATAGGAAAAAAGCTAATGCATACTGTAAAAAAAGTAGTTTTCAGAAACAGTTGCACGATTGATTCGTTTCCTGTATACGTAAAAAAGATACTTGCAAAAATTCCAAGAACGATTAAAAAAATAACCATTAAAAAAAGTAAAACTTCACGTCCAATCGTCCAATTGTCTTCTTTCATGAATGCTGGAAACAACTTTTGTAACAATTTTACCGTGAAAAAAATACTGGCAGACACAAAAAGTGCAATTAAAAGCGCATACAAACTTCGTTGCAGTATTTCTATTTCTTGAAACTGGAATGGAGCTAACAACAGAATAATCAAAAAAGCAGCCATACCAGGAATTACAATACTATATGTATTGAAAATAAACGGATGTGGTTTGTTGAAAATCTTGAACATGATTCGTGTAAAGTTAGGCAACAAAACGATTTTTTAAAACAAAAAGCGCGTTAGCTGACCTAGAATCGACAAAAATCCTCAGTTTATCGTGGCATTTTATGCAATTTTTCAAAAAGAAATGTATTTTTACCCTTCTGTATACTAAATGATTAAGAATTTAGTTTTACAATTACAAAATAGATCTACTTTGAAGAAAACAGTATATATATCGGTAACACTATCAGTATTAGGGATTTTACTCTTTAGTTGCTCCACCAAAAAGAATTCATTTATCAACAGAAACTTCCATTCTGTCACTACAAAATACAATGTATTATTCAACGGAAACGTAGCATTTGAAGAAGGACGCGAAGCATTAATGAATTCATTCATTGATAATTATTGGGAAGTATTGCCTGTAGAACGCATGGAAGTGCAAGACGAATTAGCCATTCCTGGACAAGGTGGAAGAAATCCAAGTTTCAAAAAAGCGGAAGAAAAAGCCGTAAAAGCAATTCAGAAGCATTCCATGGATATCAAAGGACGTCAACGCAATCCGCAAATGGACGAAGCCTACTTATTACTTGGAAAAGCACGTTACTTCGATCAGCGATTTATTCCTGCATTGGAAGCTTTGAATTATACCTTAGCACAATATCCAGATAGTGATAAAATAAATCAGACACGTATTTGGCGCGAAAAAACACATCTTCGATTGGAAAATGAAGAATTTGCCATTGCGAATTTGAAAGAACTCATTCGTTTTGAAAAATTAGACGATCAAGAATATGCTGATGCAAATGCTGTATTAGGTCAGGCATACATCAATCTAAAACATAAAGACAGCGCCGTGCAAGTGATGAAACGCGCCGCTTCTTCAACGGAAATTCATGAAGAAGAAGGTCGTTACAATTATATCATTGGACAATTATTCAATGAATTAGGACACAAAGACAGTGCGAATATGGCGTTTGACAAAGTGATTGCGCTCAATAGAAAATCGCCAAGAATATACATGATTAACGCACATGTTGAAAAAGCTAGAAATTTTGATCTGGAAAACGGAAACAAAGAAGAATTTTTAGAAATGCTCAATGACTTGGCAGAAGATCGCGAAAACAGACCGTTTTTGGGTAGAATTTACCGCCAATTGGCAGAATACCATTTAGCACAAGATTCATTAGTATTGGCAGAAAGCTATTTCAATCAATCAGTTCGTAAAGCAAAAACGGACAAACAATTAAAAGCATTAGATTACGAAAATATTGCTGCCTTACGTTTTGATGAAGCGCAATATAAAGATGCAGGAATGTATTACGATAGTACATTGTTAAATCTGAAAAAAAATACGCGAAAATTTAGAAGAATTGAAAAGAAAAGAGCAAACCTCGAAGATGTAATTGCGTATGAAGATGTTGCGAAGCAAAACGATAGTATTCTAAAATTAGTCAATTTCTCTGAAGAAGAACGAACCACATACTTTCAAGAATATATAGATGTCTTAAAAGCTGAAGAAGCGGCTCAATTAGAAGCCGAAGAACAAAAACAAAATTTTGCAGCAAACGAATTTGCTTCAAGTCGAGATATTGGTCCAAAAACAGGAGGAGATGAATTTTACTTTTACAATCAAACGACGGTTGCGTATGGTAAAAACGAATTCCGAAAAAGATGGGGCGATCGTGCTTTAGAAGATAATTGGCGTTTATTTGACAAGAATACGGTTGTAAAAACAACCAAAGCTGAAGACAATGCAACGGCTGATGCAGGAACAAAAGATATCTATTCGGTAGCTTTTTATACAGACAAAATTCCAACAGAAGAAAAAGTAATTGACAGTATAGGGAAAGAACGAAACTTTGCTTACTATCAATTAGGATTAATCTACAAGGAAAAATTTAAAGAATATGAATTGGCTGCAAACCGATTGGAGCAACTATTGGAAAACAATCCGGAGGAAAAATTGATCTTGCCATCAAAATACAATCTGTATAAAATTTATGTCCTTTTAGAGCAACCAAGTAAAGCGGATCAATATAAAAATGATATCCTCAGCAATCATGGTGACAGTCGTTATGCGCAAATCTTACGCAATCCGCAAGATGTTCTAGCTACAGATGAAAACAGTCCTGAAAGTTTATATGCAAACACCTATAAGAAATTTGTCAATCAGGAATTTGAACAAGCATTGGTAGCGAGTGACAAGTACATTTTGCAATTTACAGGCGAAGAAATTGTGCCAAAATTTGAAATGTTGAAAGCAATCATCATTGCTCGATTAGATGGTTATGTTGCATACAAAGAAGCATTAAACTATGTAGCACTGAACTATCCGAATGATGAAGAAGGAAAACGTGCGCAGGAAATCATAGCAACGTCATTACCAAAATTGAACAGTAAAGTAATGGTTAAAGATGACAAATCAACCAACTTTAAAGTCATTTACACGTTTGAGAAAAACGAAACTGAAGCTATGGAAGCACTCGAAAAAACAATTGCGCAAGCATTTGAAGATAAAGGGTACAATTCGCTTTCCATATCGCAAGATGTATACAACAGAAGTCAACGATTTATCGTAATCCACGGATTCAATTCAAAAGCAGCAGCCTATACTTTTGAATATATGTTAGAAACAGGAGAAAAATATCTTGTTGAAAAAGAAAACGTAATTATGTCTTCTGAGAACTATCAAATCGTACAAATTCATAAAAACTTAGACGAAGTAAAGTAACAAAGCACAACTTAGTAATCCCTCAAATTAACAAGACAATGTTTTCAGAATCTAAAAAACGCAATAGCGAATCAACACGTGGACAATCAAATCGAATTGGAAAATCAACCAACATAAAAGGCGATGTCGTCTCAGAAGCTGATTTTAGAATTGATGGAACTTTGGAAGGAAGCGTAGAAACTTCTGGAAAAATAGTAATTGGCACTAGTGGTGTAATTACGGGCAAAGTAATTTGTGCGAATGCAGATATTGAAGGACGTTTTGAAGGAGAATTAATAGTATCTAACTTACTTACCTTAAAAAGCACAGCTGTTATTGAAGGCAATGTAACAGTAAGTAAACTTTCAATAGAGCCAGGAGCAACTTTTAATGCAACCTGCGCTATGAAAACAGGAGTCAAAGAACTCAAATCAAGTGAAGGAAAAAAAACCGATAGAACGGCCTAATACTGATTCCAGCTTATTGTCGTCTTATAATTTTTATATAGACGTACCTTAGTATATATCACAATAACATTTTACAACTTTTTTTTAATTGATAGGACCCGAAATCCTTTCACAATGTATTTGTATGTTTGCATATCAATAAATTCATAGTGAAAGAAAAAAAACCAAAATCAACAGCGAATAAAGCGATGCGACTTAGTGGCGCAGGATTACAAATGGGACTCACCATTTATGCCTGTAACTATTTAGGAAATTGGCTGGATGTGAAATACGATCAAGCATTTTGGGAAACAAGTCTGACACTTTTTGGTATTTTCATGTCCATGTATCTCATCATTAAACAAGTATTAAAAATCACAAATGATGATTAGGCAAATCTTCATCTTTATGTTAGCGTTTGGACTGTTATTCTTCTTAGGAGAATACATTCACAATTACTACATTGAAAGTCACGAAATTGTATTAGGTTTTTCATTGCGAGGCATGTATGCATTTCACGCATTCTTTTCATTACAAATATGTATTGTGTTTGCATTGTTAGCAACGAACGAAAAAATCAGTCCGCAATTGGGCTTCATATACTTAGCATCTTTCGTTTTAAAAATAATAGTTTTTTGTGCTATTTTCTACAATCCAATATTTACGGCGGAAAAACTATCAAAAATACAGCAAGTTTCAATGGTCATTCCTATGGCACTATTTCTAATCTTAGAAGCGTATATTATTGTCAAAATCTTGAACAAAAAGCATTCTCCGAAATAAAGTTGAAAAAAAAGGGGTATTTCTAATTAATTGTTTAATTTTGCGCAGAATTTACGAAGGGTAATTTTTGAATAAATCAATTATGAAGATAGTACAAAAATCTATCAAGTTTCTTACAGTATTAGCAATAGCACTATGTTCTTTCCATGGATTTGCTAGTGATTCCGATAAAAAAAATAACGATCAGAATGATGGTGGTATCATAGATACCAAAAAAGAAGTAGAAGAATACATTCTTCACCACATTCAAGATTCACACGATTTCAACCTATTCTCTTACACAAATGATGCAGGCGAAAGAAAACACTTTGGTTTTCCGTTGCCCGTAATTGTAAGTACAAGTGGAGGAATCAAAACATTTATGTCATCGGAATTTCATCACAATGATGATGGAACGTATGTAGTTACTAAAGGAAATGTGAAATTGGTAAAACTTCACGGTAAAATCTACGAAATAGAAGCAGGCGATGAAGTTGAATTTGTAGATCATCACCCAACAAATGCACACAAAGTATTAGATTTTTCTATCACGAAAAGTGTAATGGGAGTGTTGTTAGTTGGATTGCTATTATTATGGTGGTTTTCTTCTTTAGCACGTCAATATAAGAAAAGACAAGTGCCAACAGGATTTGGACGCGTATTAGAGCCTTTAGTAATTTATGTTAGAGACGAAATTGCACGACCAAACATTGGTGAAAAACATTACAGAAGATTTACAGGATATTTAATGACAGTATTCTTCTTTATCTGGATATTGAACTTATTAGGATTAACTCCATTAGGATTCAACGTTACAGGTCAATTAGCAGTTACAGCATGTTTGGCAATATTCACTTTAGTTATTTATACAGCTAGTGGAAACAAACATTATTGGGGACACATCTTATGGATGCCAGGAGTTCCTATATTAATACGTCCAGTATTGGCAATTATCGAATTGGCAGGAGCATTGGTTATTAAGCCGTTCTCATTACTAGTTCGTTTATTCGCAAACATCTCAGCAGGACACATTGTTGTGATGAGTTTAATTGCGATTATGTTTACACTAAAACAATCATTAGGAGTTGTTGGAGCAACAGGATTGTCATTAGTATTATCATTTTTTATCACATTAATAGAAGTGCTAGTTGCCTTCTTACAAGCATATATATTTACAATGCTATCAGCATTATTTATAGGGATGTCTGTAGAAGAGGCACATCACTAAATAAAGAGTTTGTTTAATTATTTAAATCAATTATTATGTACAATTTGATCGGAGCAGGATTAATCGTAATCGGAGCAGGAATAGGTCTTGGGCAAATCGGTGGAAAAGCAATGGAAGGTATTGCGCGTCAACCAGAAGCAACAGGAAAAATTCAAACAGCAATGATTATTATCGCTGCACTTTTAGAAGGTTTAGCATTTGGAGCTTTATTCTTAGGAAAATAAGCACCAGCAAAACATTAAGTATTCTCCTGCAACGGTTGGTTGCAGGAAATACTTAAAAATTAAACAGAAATAACACTATAATTACCTTATATAATGGATAAGTTATTAAATGATTTTTCACCAGGATTGTTTCTAGTCCAAACAGTATTACTTTTACTATTAATTTTCATAATGGTAAAATATGCTTGGAAGCCTATTTTAAATTCATTAAATGAAAGAGAAGAAGGTATTCAAGGAGCTTTAGATGCTGCTGAAAACGCAAAAAAAGAAATGCAAAATCTTCAATCTGACAACGAGAAGCTTTTAAAAGAAGCACGTGCAGAAAGAGAAGGAATGCTAAAAGAAGCACGTGAGATCAAAGAAAAAATGATCGCAGACGCTAAAGGTGAAGCGCAAGAGCAAGCAAACAAAATGATTGCACAAGCGCAAGAAAGCATCCGTAGTGAAAAGCATGCAGCATTAGCAGAACTAAAAAATCAAGTAGCAAACATCTCTGTAGAAATTGCAGAAAAAGTGGTACGTGGTGAATTAGCAGATAAAAAGAAGCAATTATCGTTAGTAGATAAAATGCTTGAAGACGTTACACTAAACTAATAACAATACTATGGCAGGATCTAGAGCAGCAATACGTTATGCAAAAGCGGTCTTAGCATTGGCACAAGATCAAAAAGCAGGAGCAGCTGTAGCGAAAGATATGGACGGAATCGTGAAAACGATGACGAATAGCAAAGAATTACGATCTATGCTAAGCAGTCCAATTGTAAAGCCTGAAACTAAAAAATCAGCTTTGCATGAAATCTTTACAGGAATGAATGCTGTATCTGACGGATTGATAGATGCGTTAATTGCTAATAAGCGAATTAACTTGCTAGATAATATCGCGGAACAATACGCTATCTTGTTTGATGAATCACAAGGGAAACAACTTGCAGTGGTTACCACAGCAATTCCTTTAACAGACGAATTAAGAAGTAAAGTATTAGCTAAGGTCAATGATCTTACTAAAAACGAAGTAATCATAGAAAACAAAATCGACGAAAGTATCATTGGTGGATTTATTTTACGTTTAGGTGATTTGCAATACAATGCAAGCATCGCAAACCAATTAAATAATCTAAAACGATCTTTCTCTCAAAATTAAATACTAAATAGAATGGCAGAAGTTAAAGCTGCTGAGGTATCAGCAATATTAAAAAAACAACTATCAGGATTTGAAGCAACTGCTTCATTAGACGAAGTTGGAACTGTACTACAAGTAGGTGATGGGATCGCTCGTGTTTACGGATTAGCTAACGCTCAATACGGAGAATTAGTTGAATTTGATAACGGACTTGAGGGAATTGTATTAAACCTTGAAGAAGATAACGTTGGTGTAGTTTTATTAGGACCTTCACAAGACATTAAAGAAGGTGGAATCGTAAAACGTACACAACGAATTGCATCTATCCAAGTAGGAGAAGGTATTGTTGGACGTGTTGTAGATACATTAGGAAATCCAATTGATGGAAAAGGTCCTATTGAAGGAACAACATACGAAATGCCTTTAGAGCGTAAAGCACCTGGAGTTATTTATCGTGAGCCAGTTACAGAACCATTACAAACAGGAATTAAAGCAATTGATGCAATGATTCCAGTTGGTAGAGGACAACGTGAATTGGTAATTGGAGATAGACAAACTGGAAAAACAGCCGTTTGTATTGACGCAATTCTAAATCAAAAAGAATTTTACGATGCAGGTGAGCCTGTATATTGTATATATGTTGCCGTTGGACAAAAAGCATCAACAGTAGCACTTATTGCGAAGACTCTTGAAGAAAAAGGAGCATTAGCATACACAACCATAGTAGCTGCAAACGCATCAGATCCTGCTGCAATGCAAGTATATGCACCATTTACTGGAGCATCTATTGGAGAATTTTTTAGAGATACAGGTCGTCCAGCATTAATTGTGTATGATGATTTATCTAAGCAAGCAGTTGCTTACCGTGAAGTATCTTTATTACTTCGTCGTCCACCAGGACGTGAAGCATATCCTGGAGATGTATTCTACCTTCACTCTCGTTTATTAGAGCGTTCGGCAAAAGTGATCAACAATGATGCTATTGCTCAGGAAATGAATGACCTTCCAGACTCATTGAAGCCAATCGTAAAAGGTGGTGGATCGTTAACAGCATTACCAATCATTGAAACACAAGCAGGAGATGTATCTGCTTATATTCCAACAAACGTAATTTCGATTACTGATGGACAGATTTTCTTAGATGGTGATTTATTTAACTCTGGTGTTCGTCCAGCAATTAACGTAGGTATTTCGGTATCTCGTGTTGGAGGAAACGCACAGATTAAATCAATGAAAAAAGTATCTGGTACGTTAAAACTAGATCAAGCACAGTACCGTGAATTAGAAGCATTCGCAAAGTTTGGTTCTGACTTAGATGCGGTTACGTTAAACGTAATTAACAAAGGTAAGCGTAACGTGGAAATCTTAAAGCAAGCACAGAATGATCCGTTTGCAGTAGAAGACCAAGTTGCTATTATCTATGCTGGATCTAAAAACTTATTAAAAGACGTTCCTGTAAACAAAGTGAAAGAATTTGAAAGAGATTTCATTGAATTCTTAAACGCAAAGCACAGAGGTGTTTTAGATACATTAAAAGCAGGGAAACTAACAGACGAAGTTACAGACACATTAACAACTGTTTGTAAAGAAATGTCTGCTAAATATAACTAAATCTTGAATTCAGAATTCTAAATTCAGAATTAGGTTATGGCATATAAAGAAAAGAACAATGTCGTTGTTGATAAAAGCTTTTATTTTGGCTGCGACATTGTTAATTTCTGTAAAGAATTAAAAGGAAACCATGACTACGAAATTGCGAGTCAATTAATTAGAAGTGGTACAAGTATAGGTGCAAACATAAGAGAATCACAACGTGGTGTAAGTACTAAAGATTTTAAAAACAAATTAGGAATTGCACTCAAAGAAGCTGACGAAACTTTATACTGGTTAGACATTATTGAAGAAACCACCATGAAAGTTCCGAATAATTTAAAAGCTAAATGTGAAGAACTTATAAGGCTTTTAGTTACAATAATTAAAAATTCATAATTCATAATTTTGAATTCATAATTAACAAAAATGGCAAACTTAAAAGAAATACGTAATAGAATTAGTTCTGTAAAATCAACAATGCAGATCACGAGTGCTATGAAAATGGTATCGGCGGCAAAGTTGAAAAAAGCACAAGATGCCATCACTGCGATGCGTCCGTATGCTAACAAACTTACAGAATTACTACAAAGCTTAAGTGCAACACTTGATGTAGACAGCGGAAGCAAATTTGCGGATCAACGTGAGGTAAACAAAGTACTTATTGTAGCTATTACATCTAACAGAGGATTGTGTGGAGCATTCAACTCTAACATTATCAAACAATCAAACAATCTAATCAATAACGTTTACGCAGGTAAGCAAGTAGATGTATTAGCGATTGGTAAAAAAGGAAACGATATCTTATCTAAAACAAACACGATCATTGAAAATCGTAGTGATGTTTTTGATGCGTTAACCTTTGATAATGTAGCTGAAATTGCTGAAAAACTAATGAGTTTATTTGTAGATGGATCTTACGATAAAATCGAGATTGTATACAACAAATTCAAAAATGCAGCGACACAAATCGTAATGACGGAACAATTCTTACCAATTGTACCGATGGAATCTGATGCAAACGTTCAATCGGATTATGTTTTTGAGCCATCAAAAGTAGAAATCGTTGAAGAATTAATTCCAAAATCATTAAAAACACAATTGTACAAAGGAATCAGAGACTCTTTCGCAAGTGAGCACGGTGCGCGTATGACAGCGATGCACAAAGCAACGGACAATGCAGGAGAACTAAGAGACTCATTAACACTAACGTACAACAAAGCACGTCAAGCAGCTATTACAAACGAAATCTTAGAAATCGTTGGTGGAGCGGAAGCGTTAAACAATTAGACGTAGCGTAGCGAAGTCAAATTACAAAATAGCGGAAGCGTTGAACAATTAGACGTAGCGTAGCGAAGTCAAATTTCAACACAGCAGAAGCGTTAAACAACTAAATTTTTCATTCCAATGTCACATCGAGCGCAGTCGAGATGCAATAGGAATCTAACAATATTTAAAACCTCTCGGAAACGTGAGGTTTTTTGCTTTCTATCAAACTCCAAACGTCGTCAGATCGAGTGGCAAATCCATGATTTGTTGTATCGAGATCTACTCAAGAATAAGAAAATGTATTTCGAATCACAATTTTCATCGAAAAAGATACGTTAAAAAGCAAAGTTACGTTTTGCTAAAACCCCATTCTATATCTTTGTAAAAATTGCTATACATTTTCATGACACAAAAATTCTCCTATTTCTTCTTCCTTTTCCTATGTTTCACAGCATTCCTAAACGCACAAGAACAACAACAAAACGATTCTTTAGCGAAGTATAGTTATGAGGAGTTGAAAGAGTTAATTGATAATAACGAGAATGAGAATATTGAATCCTCTAAAATTTATACTTTAGGCTACTTGTTAAAGGCGAAAAAAGAAGCTAATCGATTACGAATGGCAGATGCTTACTATCTTTTAGCAGTATTTAACAATGATAGCTTAGCCTTAAAGTATTCTGATAGTATTATCAGCATTACTAAAAATATAAAGGGACACAAGAAGTTTCCAGCCATAGGCTATTATTTTAAAGGTTATTGTTTGTATACATTTGGAAAAAATCAAGAAGCGTTAGATAATTATCTAAAAGCACTAAAATATCTAGAAACTAATAAAAATGATAGATTAGAGTTAGATACAAGAATGGCAATAATAACATTGAAATCTAATTGGAAAGAAGATGATGAAATCTTGAAATATAAAGAATCACTAGTATCTTTTTTATATCCTTTAAAGAAAAAAAACATTCATTACAGAAATAGATATCTTAACGCTTTAAGTAATTTGTCTTTGACACATATCAGAATTAAAAATTATAATAAAAGTTTATTATATACTAAAAAAGGAATACTGGAAACAATTCATACTAAAGACACTTTAGAATATTATAAATTTGTTTCTAATGCAGGAAGTGCTCATTATTATTTAGGAAATTACGATGCAGTTCTAGATAGCTTACAAAAAGCATTACCCTATGAAGATGATCATGGAAAAGCCGTGAATAATTACTATTTAGCAAAAAGCTATGACAAACTCAAACAACCAGAAAAAGCACAATTTCATTTCTTAAAAACAGACTCTATATACCAAGCTACCAAAGATATCTTTCCAGAAATGCGGATTGCGTATGAACACATCATCGATTATTACAAAAGTAAAAATGATGTTGAAAATCAAATCAAATATTATGATCGATTGATAGAAACAGATAAGATCATAGATTCAACATATACGTACGTTACTGAAACCATTCAAAAGAAATACGAAACGCCACAAATCATTGCTGAACGCAATCGGTTACTAGAAGAAGCACAAGCCAAAGAAAGCTCGTGGAAATACAGTTTTGGAATCATAAGTGCAGTATTGTTAATCATCTCAGGTGTGTTGGTATACGCGTTTCGTCGTCAGAAATACTATAAAAAACGTTTTGAAGCTGTCATGAATAATTCAGCTTCACTGAATAATCAAAAGCCGCGTTCTGAGATTCTCGAAAAGCACATTTCGACTCCACTCAATGTAAAAAACGACCTAGAAATTCCAGCGTCTACGGTAGAAAACATTTTAAAAGGATTATCAAAATTTGAAGCTTCAGAAGGATATACAAAACAAACAACACTAGGAACGTTGGCAAAAAAGCTAAAAACGAATCCAAAATACCTTTCAAAGGTCATAAACAAACACTACGAGAAAAACTTTAGTTCTTACCTAAACGAATTGCGCGTTCAATATATAATTACAAAACTCAAATCAGATTCAAAATTCAGAAACTATACCATCAAAGCCATTGCCGAAGAAGCTGGTTTTGGCAATACAGAATCGTTTTCCAAAGCGTTCTACAAAAACACAGGTATTTCTCCTTCGTATTTTGTAAAACAGTTGAGTAAGCGCTTAGAAAGTTCATAATTCATTCCGCACTTGTTGCGGAATCCACTTTGAGTCAAAATAGATTCCTGCCTTCGCAGGAATGACAAATAAACATTCGTGAATTTGTGGCAAAAGAAAGGTGTTAATTATAAATGTTGAATGCTAAATCTTAAATTAAAAAAGTATTTTTGAACAATAGATAAAGAACACTGAGCCAAGTCTAAGTGTTATAAAAATGAAAAAGAAACCATGAACAAACACCTCAAAAAGATACTTTTCATACTTTTACTAATAGGTTTTACAAACTGTTCTACCTCACAAAAAATCGCTTTGCAAGAAAAAATACCATTCAAAATCGTTTCTGCCTTTGCGCAAGAATGGACTGCCGGACAAAAAGAGGGCGGTAGCGGGCTCAATGTGCATATCACAATTCAAAATCTAAACAAAGACTCAATTACACTAAATGATTTCTACTTCCGTGGAAGAAAAACAACGCTAGAAGATGCTTCAACAAACAACAACGGTTTATATGTGGCACACTTTATCAATTCTCCAGAAAAAGACATCATTCTTCATAAAGATCACAAACACGAAGCCGGAAATGAACCGCCACATTTAAAAGGAAAATTTCCATTTACCTTAGAAAATGACGAAGGTGTAATCAGTTACACAGAAAACGGAACATTAAAATATTACAAAGTAAAAAACATTGTAGACAAATTTCCAGTATACTATCCAAGTGCGCCCGAAAACAAACAATAAACTACCTTGAAATAAGTTTACTAATTAATGTAAATTCGATATAAATGTCAAGAGTGGTTTTCTGCTTTTCCGCAGTATAGCAGGGGTTTTTCGTTAAAAATTTTTGAAGCCTTGGAAATCGAAGATTCATGAACTCCTTGATTTAAAATAAGAAAATCGTGAACTAAAAAATTTAGAAAAATTCATGCGGTTTTAGTTTTTTACAAAAAGAAAAACTAAAAATACCTCTGGAAATGTTTACATTCATGAATACCTTAATTTAAAATATAAATGAATGAACTAAAAGTGCCTTTTCTTTTGTTGAAGCCTGTGCTGAACTTGATTCAGTATTCTTTGGGCAAGCAAAGAAAACGAAAATAAAAAAATGAATTTCATTATGTTGAGCATATTTCAATGAGTTTTTCTGATATTTCATTTTAATAAAGTCTACATCGAATTCAAGATAAATACAATTAAAGAAATCATTTTGGCAAAGCCCGCAGAAATCAATACTTTTAACGCTTAAACAAAACATTTCTTGAGCGCACTAAAAAAGTTCTTCAAAGACACCATCATCTATGGAATTGCGGCAATTTTGCCACGAGCAATTAATATTGGTTTGGTAAGATTGCACACGGCAGCTTTCGGAACAGAAAAATATGCGGTAAATACGGAATACTATGTGTACGCAGCATACTTAAATGCACTCTTAACTTACGGAATGGAAACAGCGTTTTTCCGATTCTTCAGTAAAGAACAAGAAAAAGGAAAAATCATTTCTACATCGTTCATCACATTGCTTTTTACAACGATTATATTCTTAATCTTAGGATTGAGTTTTGCACCCGAAATCACAACATCACTTGGTTTTGAAAAAGTGATGTACGTTAAAATACTCGTTTGGACTGTATTTCTCGACACCATTGTCGTCATACCATTTGCGTATTTGCGTGTGACAAACAGACCCATTCGCTTTGCAGGAATCAAAATACTAAACATTCTATTCTTAGCTGTTTTAAACATTGTCTTTTTATGGTTGATACCAAATGGATTCCTTTCGGAAGGAATACTGCCAGATGCACTCAACTTTTACATACAAGGAGAACCGCAAGTCATCTACATTTTCTTGGCTAATGTATTTGCAAGTCTGCTCACCTTGATTCTTCTAGTTCCAAACATTCTAAAAATCAAATGGCAATTTGATAAAAAAGTACTCCAAAGACTCTTAATTTACGGAATGCCGATCATGATAGGAAGTTTGGCGTATGTAACCAACGAAAACATTGACAAACTATTCTTAGGAGAAATAATTGGTGATGCCGAAATGGGGAAATACTCAGGGTGTTACAAACTTGGTGTTTTTATGACGTTATACATCATGGCATTTCGATTAGGAGCTGAACCGTTCTTTTTCAATCATGCCAAAGAAAAGAATGCTAAAAACAACTATGCTACCATTCTCAAATGGTTTACGATACTAGGTGCCATCTTTATGTTAATTGTGGTTGCGTACATTGATCTATTTGCAAAAATGCTCATCAGTAAACCTGAATTTTTAGACGCGTTGGCAATTGTACCGATCATTCTATTGGCGAATCTATGTTTGGGAATTTACAACAACCTTTCTATTTGGTACAAACTCACAGACAAAACCAGTTACGGAATGTACATTTCTATCTTTGGAGCTGTTGTCACCATCGTTTTTAACCTAGTTATGATTGACAAAATAGGATTCATGGCGTCAGCTTGGGCAACCTTAGTGGCGTATGGAAGCATGATGATTATTTCGTACATATTGGGACAAAAATATTATCCTGTTCCCTACAATCTAAAACAAATTGGCGGTTACATCATCATTGCGGCAATATTATCAGCCTTAGCGTTCTATGATGCGTTTCGAGGAAATTATATCATCACAACTGCATTACTTTTAGTATTTTTGGCAATCGTCTATCTATCCGAACGAAAAGAACTCAAACGACTCTTAAAAAAAGGCAGTTAGATTATTAGACGTGTTAGATATTTGGATTTTTAGATTTTTTTGACAAAAAACAAATCAACGAAGAACAAATTAACAGATAACAAAAAGAACAAAAAGCCCCAACAGCTAATAAAAGCTAAAACAATGGACATAAAAATCATCAACAAATCGCAACACGCGTTACCACATTATGAAACTTTGGCTTCCGCCGGAATGGACTTACGTGCAAACCTATCGGAATCAGTAACACTTGAACCAATGGACAGAGCGATCATCAAAACAGGATTGTTCATAGAATTACCTATTGGTTACGAAGCACAAGTACGTCCTAGAAGCGGATTAGCTGCGAAAAAAGGAATAACAGTACTCAATGCCCCAGGAACGGTTGATGCGGATTACAGAGGCGAAATTGGCGTGATTCTTGTAAACCTATCCAAAGAAGCATTTACAATTGAAAATGGCGAACGTATTGCGCAATTAGTTATTGCAAAACATGAACGTGCGGAATGGCAAGAAGTAAGCGAACTTTCAACAACAGACAGAGGCGCAGGCGGATTTGGAAGTACAGGAACGAAATAAGAAGTTGGTATTGAGATATAAGAATTGAGTTGTTAGATTTATTCAACGTCACTTCGAGTAATTTTCGATAAAAATAATATCGAGAAGTACTATGAAACTATAAATGTTGAATGTTAAACGGAGAAAGATATTTTTCAAACTAACAAATAACAAAACAACGAACAACGAACAACAAATCAACAAATCAACAAAAAAATATAGAAAAGCTAACAGCTAAAGGCAAGTCGCTAAAAACAAAATAAAAACAAACATCACATGAAACTAAAAATACTATTCAGTCTATTCTTATTGGCTAGTGTTGCACTGCATGCACAAGACGATAAAGCACTTGAAAAAAAGGTGAAAGAAATTTCAAAAGACGCGTGCGGATGTATCGCCAAAATAGATGTATATCTTGAGGAAGCAAAAAAGAACGAAGAAATAAAAAGTTGCATTACAGCAGGAATTTTAGCAGATCAAGTTTCCAATTCACTTCTAAAACAGCTCGAACAAGTCAAAGACAGTTTAGAAAAAATGGAAGACATCAAAAAAATTGATTCGCTAAGTGTTGGAGGTGACAAAGACATTACAATCGTCATTGATGAAAACTACGACGAAATAGAAGAATACTTACTTCGAAATTGCGATGCATTAAAAAAATTACTGATGACATCTGATGCAAAACACAAAAACTCAGTATCAGACAAAGAAAAAGCCTTAGAATATTACAATGAAGGTGTAGAATATTCTCAAAAGGGAGAATATGAAAATGCAGTTGTAGCGTATAGAAAAGCGGTCAAAAAAGATAAAAAATTTGCGTTTGCTTGGGACAACTTAGGATTGACCTATCGCAAGTTAGAAAACTACAAAGCTTCCATCAAAGCGTACAAAAAATCGTTAAAATTAGATCCAAAAGGAAGAGTGCCATTGATGAACTTACCAATTGCACAATCCTATCTAAAAAAATATGATGACGCTATTAAAAGCTATCAAAAACTCATAGAAATCTACCCAGAAGATCCTGAAGGATATTACGGAATCAGTAGAATGTACATGGAAACAAAACAATACGAAGAAGCGTTAGATAATGTGATGAAATCCTATGTAATGTATAAGGAACTAAAATCGCCATACCACAAAGACGCACAAAGTATCATCGTTATGTTATATGGTATCATGAAAAAAGAAGACATGATGGATACATTTTCAAAAGTTGCCAAAAAATATAATATAAACATACAAGAATAAACAATTCACAAGCAAATCTTAAATAAAAAGTGTTTATAAGTTGAAAAGTTTATGAGTGTACATGAAGGAACAAACAAACGAATTGACAAACAAGCAAATCAACAGAAAACAAATAACAAATAACAAAAAAGTTAAGAGTTAAAAGTGCAGCGTTAAGAGTAAAAAAACAAATCAACACACAACACACAACAGAATAAACAAAGAAACATACATCCTATGAAAATAATTGTCCCTATGGCTGGAAGAGGTTCAAGACTTCGTCCACATTCACTTACGGTTCCAAAACCATTAATTCCAATTGCAGGAAAACCTATTGTACACAGATTGGTCTCTGACATTGCCAAAGTATTAGGCGAGCCAATAGAAGAAGTAGCCTTCATACTAGGTGATCCAGCTTTTTTTGGAGACGATGTAGTTTCAAGTTTAACGGAATTGGCTGAAAGTTTAGGCGCAAAAGCAAGTATTTATCGTCAAGATCAACCATTAGGAACTGGTCATGCAATCATGTGCGCAAAAGACTCACTATCAGGCCCAGCAGTGATTGCGTACGCGGATACCTTAATTCGCGCAGACTTCAACTTAGACAAAGATGCAGATGCAGCTATTTGGGTAAAACAAGTAGACCAGCCAGAAGCGTATGGAGTTGTCAAATTAAATGACAACAACGAAATTGTAGAATTGGTAGAAAAACCAGCAGAATTTGTATCGGATTTAGCCGTAATCGGAATCTATTACTTCAAAGATGTTGCGGTTTTAAAAGAAGAATTGCAACATGTATTAGACAACAATATAATTCACGGAGGTGAATACCAAATTAATGACGGAATCAAAGGAATGATGCGTAAAGGACGTCGTTTTGTTACTGGAAAAGTTGCCGAATGGATGGACTGCGGAAACAAAAATGTAACGATTGAAACCAACGGAAGAATGCTAGGGTTTTTACAAGCCGATAATGAAAAATTAGTGGCAGATTCTGCACAAATTATCAACTCAGAAATCATTCCACCATGTTACATCGGCGAAAATGTAATCATCAAAAATTCTACGGTCGGACCAGATGTTTCTATTGGCGATAACACACAATTGGAAAACGTAACTCTTAAAAATAGCTTAATACAAACCAATACTACGGTAAAAAACGCTAATTTAGAGGAAGCAATGATTGGAAACCATGCAAAATTTGATGGTAAATTTACCAAAATCAGCATTGGCGATTATTCTACGTTAGAATAATAATTAAGTTGTAGAATATATGAAAAACATACTTTTTATTTTATGTCTGTGTTTTAGCTTACAAACCTTTGCGCAATACGATTGGACAGAAGGAACACTCTATCTAAAAGATGGAACCGTAAAAGAAGGACTCATCAAGTTTCCAAAAGTTTCTAAAGATTTAATTGCTTTTAATGGCAAACAAAAAGTAAGATTCAAAAAAAGTAAAAAGGAAAAAAAAGAAAAATTTGATCATACGCAAGTAGCTAAAATTGTCTTTACTTATGCTGATTCAGAAACTGCTATTTACCAATACATTGCTGTTTCCGAAAAAATGTACCAGCTTTTTAAAGTAATTACAGAAGGAAACATAACCTTATATGCCAGAACTGTAAGTTATACTACATCGTCAGCGGTATTTTTTCCAGGAACGCTACAACCAGTAACGTATGATTTTAATGATTTTGATGAATTTTATATATTAAAAAAAGGTGAAAAAATAGCACTACCTTTAATCACGATGCGGATTTCCAGATCGTTTAAAAAAAGAGCGCTAGAATACTTTGCTGATTGTCCAAGAGTTGTAGCCAAATTAAAAGACAAATCATACAGAGAACAAGATGTAAGAACAGTTGTAAGAGCGTATAATTATTGTAAACAAATTAATAACAGATGAAAACATACATGTACATACTTTTACTCTCAGGAATGCTCTTTGCAATTCCTGAGTGTGTACATGCGCAAGAAGAAGAAAGCGCAGAAATTTCATTAGAAGAAAACATTGACGAGTTTCAAGAACACTTCTTTGAAGCCCTCAAACAGCGTGGTATTGAAAACTATGATCGCGCGATTGATGCACTTTTAAAATGTAAAAAAATAGATGATAATGCGAGTATTTCTTTTGAATTGGGTAAAAATTATTATTCACAAAAAGAATATGATCTAGCCAAAGAATCATTTCAAAGAGCTGTGACCAAAAAACCACAAAATCAGTGGTATCTCGTTGGGTTATTCAATACGCAACTCAAATTAAATGAGCGAGAAGAAGCAATAATTACGGGAAGAAAAGTCATCTATCTCAATCCAAAATTTAGAGAAGAAGTTGCAAAAGTATACTTAGGAATGCAAGAATATAAAAAAGCATTAAAGGAGCTTGAAAAACTCGAAAAAAATGGAGGACTAACACTTACGGCAGCCAACATGAAAAATGTGTTAGAGCAGCAATTAAACAAGAAAAAACAACCTTCAGGTAAAGTTGCAGCAATAATTGATCAAACACCAAAACCAAGAGCTGATGCCAATAGTAAAATTTTAGAGCAAATAGAAGAAGCATTGGAAACCCAAGCATATTCAGACGCAATACGATTGGTAAAGATAGGTTTAAGCGACTTTCCATCGCAACCAAAACTATACCTATACAATGCAAAGGCATTAAATGCGTTAAAAGAATACAAGAAAGCGATAGAAATGCTCGAAATTGGTTTAGATTATATCATTGATGATACTACACTTGAAAAAGAATTCTATCAAACCTTTATAACTGCTTACAAACAAATGGGCAATTCAAAAAAGGAAAAATATTACCGTAAAAAAATACAATAAACGTACGTACGCGAACTAAATTCAAGCACTTGAAAAACGGAATTCAAATCATCATTACAAGCATTGTACTGCTTTTTCTAATAGGTTGTAAATCTTCCAAAATAGTTACGTCTTCTGGTGAAGTAGCCAATTTGTCTACAAAAAATATCATCAAAAATCATTACAGAAATACATTAAAATTTAAAACGATTCGCGGCAAACTAAAAGTAATGTTTGATGATGGAAAAAGGCAAGAAAGTTTTACGCTAAGCTTACGCATGAAAAAGGACGAAGCAATTTGGTTAAGCGCAACACTTTCGTTAGTAAAAGTATACATTACACCTCAAAAAGTAAGTTTCTATAACAAACTTGATAATACCTATTTTGAAGGAGATTTTAGCCTAATCAGTAAATTTTTGGGAACGGAACTCGATTTTGAAAAAGTGCAAAACTTGTTGATTGGAAATGCATTATTTGATTTGAAAAATGAACGATTCAATTCTGTAATACAAAACAAAAACTACGCGTTAACACCAAAGCGCGATTTTGAACTTTTCAAACGATTATTTCTACTAGATCCGTTTCATTTCAAAGTAAAACAACAACGTTTAGAACAATCGGGAAAAAATAGATTGTTGACTATTGACTATCCAGCATATCAAGAAATAACAGGACAAGCATTTCCTAAAAATGTTGAAATTAAGGCGGAAGAAGTCAACAAAAAAACGACCATTCAAATTGAATACAGAAAAATAACATTCAACGAAAATGTGCGTTTTCCATTTAAAATCCCAAGTGGATACAAAGAAATCAAAATCTAGTGAAGTCAATAATTAGCAAACATACCTGTACAAAAATCATGGTACTCTTACTTCTTTTCGTAAGCAGTATGAGCATGGCGCAAGACAAAAAGAAAGAATTGGAAGCCTTGCGTTTGCGTTTGCAGAAAGAAATTCGACTCATCAACAAACTCATTAACAAAAACACGTCTAAAACGAAGTTTATTGTAGACGATGTGCAAAGTATTAATCATAAAATTCGTGTCAAAAGAGACTTGATTAAAGTGATGAATCAGCAAACGAACTTGTTGACAAATCAAATCAATACCAACATTAAAAAGATTGGACAGCTACGAAGCGATTTAACGAAGCTAAAAGCGGATTATGCTGCAATGATCCGGAAGTCGTACAAAAGCAAATCTGAGAACAGTAGATTGATGTTTCTGCTCTCGTCAGAAAGTTTTTTGCAAGCTTACAAACGTGTGCAATACATGAAACAATACACGGACTATCGCAAAAAACAAGGAGAAGCTATTGTGGTGCGTACGCAAGAATTACAAGAATTAAACACCACCTATTCTGCACAAAAAAAGGAAAAAGAAGCACTTATTAAAGAAAATAGAAACTTGCAAAAAGAGCTTGAAGGCGAGAAAAAAATGCAAAGTGATATGTTAGCCGCGTTGCGAAAAGATACAAGCAAATACACGGCGCAAGTCAAAAAGAAACAACAACAAGCAGACGAAATTGATCGTCAAATTGATAAAATTATCCGTGATGCCATTGCGAGTTCTAACAAAAAAGCAGGAAAAACAACATCGAGTAAAACGTTCTCTTTAACACCAGAAGCCAAAGCTATTGGAAACAATTTTGCGGCAAACAAAGGAAAACATATTTGGCCAGTTGCGGAAGGAACAAAAACGAGAGGTTACGGAAAGTACCGAGATGTACTCAATCCAAATGTGACTAAAAATAGTAATGGTGTTATCATTGCTACGAACAAAGGTGAAACGGTTAGAGCTGTATATGGCGGAGAAGTTACCTATATGTTTACGACAAACGAAGGCGTAAAATGTGTGGTAATTAGACATGGAAGTTACATTACAACCTATTTTGGACTCCAATCGGTTTCTGTAAAAACGGGCGATAAAGTATCAAAAAAACAAACCATTGGTAAGATGCATACCAGCAAAAGTACTGGAAAAACCGAACTCAAATTCTCAGTCTTCAAAAATACCACACGCTTAAATCCGGAAACTTGGTTGTATAGAATGTGACGCTAGCGTGTCATCCTGAACCATGTGCTGAACTTGATTCAGGATCAATTCAGGATCTTCTATGATAATTATTCTTCAATTTAGGCTGAAAAACCTCTGCATGTTGTACCACTAAATTGGCATAGGATGCCAAGTATTGTCATAATTACAGCATTTGGTACCTCCTTGACATGGTCCCATTGTACTTAGTAAACCATCATACGTTTCAATAGTTTCATACGTTTTCCCGCCAAGTGCTTCGTAGCTCAAATTAGAGATGCTTTTTTGTTTAATCTTAATTCTTTTAAATTTGGTTTTTCATAATGTTATCGATTTATGTTTGATACCAAAGTTAAAACTCAGAATAAAAGGACACATCGTGCAAAATGGATGATTTTTGTTTATTTCATTAAACATATAAAAAATAGCTTTCCGAAATAAAACGCTATATTTAAACAGAAAAAATGTTTACAAATGGCGAATATCTGTATTGTTGAAGACGATCAAAATCATGCGTATGCGTTGCAAGAAAAGGTGAAAGCGATTGGACATACAGTGCTAAAAATTTCTGCTACGTTTGAAGAAGCATTGCTCGCTATCAAAACAAACAAACCTGATGTTATTCTTCTAGACATCAACCTGAAAAATGAGAATGATGGAATTCAATTAGCGCATGCCATTAAAAGTTTTTCCACAATACCAATTATTTATACTACCGCATTAATCGCGAGTGATATCATAGAAAAAGCAGTACAAATTCATCCTTCAGGGTATTTAGTAAAACCAATTGAAAAAGAAACATTAAAAGCAACGATTGAATTGGCATTACAACAACAAAGCCAATCAATTTCGAATGCAAAAGAGGAAGTTATAACGCAAGAAAACACTACATTTTTAACGGTAAGAGTTGGCTATAAATTGCGAAAAATAAACCTGAAAGAAATCAAATTTTTAAAAATCACTTCAAAAAACTATGTCACATTGGTTGATAAAGACGATAAAGAATTTCAATTAAGAAACTCTTTAAAAGCATTGATGAAAACTTTGAATTCTCACTTTATACAAGTACACAGACTATACGGAATCAACCTCAATTACATTTTACATATTGATGAAAAAGAACAAATGTTATGTCTCCAAGAACGGATACACATTCCCATAGGACGTACATTTAAAGAAGACTTGTATAAAAAATTGAACATCATGTGACAATTATTAATTACTTCTCTAAAATAACCAAATGCGAATATACATTGCCATTATTGGCCTTCTAATTCCGATACTACTTTGCAGTCAAGAAATAAATGTGGCTAAAGAATATCGTGAAATAGATAGTATAAAAACACTATTAACAGACGTTAATACTAGTAAAAACAGAATGTACTACATTCGTGTGATCACTTTCTACGCGCGAAGAAATATTGATAGCAGTAAAATATATGTTGCAAAATATGCGAAGCTCACGGAAGGTTCTAGAATGCATTTTGATGCAATCAGTAGAAAAATATACATACTTCAACTCGAAAAAAAATACGAAGAAGCCGTTGTACTTATAGAAGAAACAATACAACAACATTCAAAAGAACTAAATACACCAGAAAACAAATTTGCGTTGCTTAAATTTTATTCCGCTTTAGCTGAAATCTACACAGACAAAAGAGCGTATGAAAAAGCATTAGAAATCTATTATAAGAGTACAGCAATTTATGAAAATGAAGGTGTAGAAGACGAAATTAATTACTATGTAAATTTATACAGTATTAGCGGACTCTTAACAACTTTAGGATATTATGAAAGAGCTTTGGAATACGGAGATAAACTGGAAACTCTCTTAGCTGAAAAAATTGCTTTGGTTGATAAAACATACAGGAATTACCCTGGATTGATATACTTAAGTGTGCATAATGATATCAACAAAGCATTAACCTATAAAAAGATAAATGAATTGCCAAAAGCGATTCTATATGCTAAAAAAGCAGAAGCTTTAAGTATCGTTGAAAAACAGCATCATTTGCTTCCAAAAACACATGCGATGTTAGGTAATATTTATATAGAAGCAAAAGACTACGAAAATGCCGTGCAAAATGGTTTAAAAGCATTAGAACTCGAAAAACTATATAACTATCCAGAGTTTAAAGACACATTTTTACATGCAGTAGGAATAGGGTATTTAGGGCTTGAAGACTATAAAAAAGCAATTCCGTATTTAGAAAAAGCGCTGGAAGAAACCAATGTGGAAACGGCAAAAGTACCTGTATTGAATGATCTGGCGAAAGCCTACCAAGAATTAAAAAATTATGAAAAAGCGAACGAACTATTAATTCTTCACAACAAATTAAAAGATACTGTATACAATCAAGCTCAAGAAAAAGCAATTGCAGAAATCACCGAAAAATATGAGAATGATAAAAAACAAAAAGAAATCACATTTCTCAATACAGAATCTGAATTACAACAATTAAAAATACACCAACAATCGTATATTATTTATGGAATTGCCGGACTCATCATACTCTTGCTTATTTTAGGAATTGTATGGTATAAAACACGACAACAAAAGCAAAAATTAAAAGAAGCAATCATCAATTTAGATCAAGAAAAACTACAACAACGATTTTTGCGTACACAACTCAATCCACACTTTTTCTTTCACGCATTAACAGCAATAGAAGGACATATTTATAAAGAGGAAAAAGAAGTTGCTGCTACATTTCTGCAAAAATTTGGCGCGCTCATGCGAAACATTTTGGAATCTTCGGATATTGATTTCATTCCGTTGGAAGCCGACGTTGATTTTATTGAAAAATACCTAGCGTTGCAATCATTAAATCATAATGCGAATTTCACTTACAAGATATCCTTGGCAAAGGAATTGAACCCTTCAAAAATTATGATTCCACCGATGTTGATTCAACCTTTTGTAGAAAACGCCATTTTACATGGTATTTCCGAAGTTGAAAACGGACACATTACCATTGTGTATGATCAACAAGATGCATTTTTACGAATCCAAATTAGTGACAACGGAAAAGGAATCACCACTGCGCTAAAAAAATCAGGAATGTTGCATCGTTCTATGAGTACGGATATTATAAAACAGCGTATTGAAAACATTCAAAAAGTTCATGGAATGGACATTCAATACAAAATTCTTACCGAAGAAAATACTACAGTAGTATTTACAATTCCTTTAAAATATGGAAATTTCGATATAAAATAATGATCGTTTTTTCGCTTAAACTCATAAAATAAACACTAAAGATCATCAGAACAACTTTCCGACTCAATGCTTTTTCATGACTAAAAATAAAAAGATAAGTTTGAGTATTAACTTAAACTAAAAAACTCATGAAAAAACAATTAAAAAAATTATCGTTAAGTAAAAAAGTTATTTCAAACTTTACAGATATTAATGGAGGTATAGAGCCACCATCTAGGCGTCGCACATGTAAAGAAACATGTCAAGATGAGCCAGTTTCAGGTTCTTGCTATATAGAATCTAATTGTCCAGGATGTACTTTGTTTTAATAAACCTACTACACAAGATTAGATTTGATAATATTTAAAACGAGTTTTTATTTGGTGATTACTGAATAGAAACTCGTTTTTTTTTACTTCTATATATTTGCCTTAGTGCGAATTTTTTTAACAGGAAAAAGCTAGAGTCTAACAGAAAAACACTCCAAGAGCGATAGCGAATCTAATCAAGAAAACAACGCTTTCAATTCGGTTGCTTCGCTAGGGTTCATTTTCCCAGCCAACACCAAACTCAATTGACGTCTGCGCAAAGCGCCTTCAAAGCGTTCTTTTTCCAAATTAGTTTCAGGAATTAATTCAGGAATTTTTACAGGTCTTCCTGTATCATCAACAGCCACAAATGTATAAATAGCTTCATTGGCTTTATCGCGCAGTCCAGATTCGCGATCTTCAATCCAAACATCAATATAAATCTCCATAGAAGATTTAAACGCTCGTGAAATATTAGCTTCTACGGTAACCACACTTCCCACAGGAATGGAGCGATTGAACGCCACGTGATTCACAGACGCAGTAACCACAATTCTTCTCGAATGTCTACGTGCTGCAATACTTGCTGCTCGGTCCATACGTGCTAACAATTCGCCACCAAATAAATTATTCAACGGATTTGTTTCACTTGGCAATACCAAGTCGGTCATAGTAGTTGTGGATGATTTTGGATGTCTTGCTTCCATCAATAAATTTTTTGCAAAGTTACGTAGATTCGTTTTCTAGGACATTAAAAAAGGAGAATAATTAACTTAAATTCTATTTACTAATATTTTTAGATTCTAAGAAAAATAATTAAATATACCAGAGAATATTTAATTTCTCATTTTCATTTTCTTTGTTCGCACAAAGAAAACAGAAACAAAAGAAAGTGCGTTTTTTCCAGAGGTATTTTTAGCTGAAAAAGCTAAAACCGCAGATGTTTTTCTAAATTTTCTCCAAGGCTTCGAAAATTCTTAACGAAAAACATCTGCTATATTGCGGAAAAAATAAACTCCAAAATTGATCTAGTAATTATAAAATTGAACATTAATTCAAATAAATTATAAAGAAACTATAAAAGTCGTACCATTTGTTTTATCTCGCGTAAGCGCAAAAAAAAGACCGCTATAAAAGCAGTCTTTCTAACTATATAGTGTAATTTTTTTATTCAGTTACTAACAACCAAGCTTCTGGAGCTTCCGTTTTTTTAATTTTGATTAAAGCATTTGTCGCTTCATTACGACTTGCAAAACTTGCATACGAAACTTGATGTAATCCGTATTTGTTTTGACCTAGTAATTCCGCTTCAAAACCATTTGCTTGTAATTGCGCTACTTTGGTATGTGCGTTTTCTTCAATTCTAAAAGCACCAGCAACTACATGATAATTCTTTACTTCTTTTGCTACTTGTAATGTAATAGAAGGCAATTCTACAGGATTACTATTGAAAAACGTCGCTTGTTGAATGTATGCATTGATAGATTCTTGCGCTTTGCTTTGCTCTACAATTTGTTGTTGCGATTGGTATTCTCTAAGACCAAAAACACCTACAATACTAAAAACAACGACTGCTGCCGCTGCATATTTCCATGGAAAACGAAACCTGCTGCGTTCTTCAGTGACTACTAAAGGAATTACGGCTGTTTCTTCTTGTGCAATTACAGGCGCAACTTCTTCTGGTTTAGTAATAACTCTGCTAATTTCTGAAGAAACAAACGAAGACAATCCAAATGATGCCGTTAAATAATTTAGATGGTACGAAGGTTCAAATTGAATATTTCCTTCTACATTGAATGATAAATCACCAATATTTTCTAACGAAACAATGGCAGCATTTTGCAGTGTTTGTTTCCATTCAGCTACAGTTGCCAATACTTTTTGCAAGGTATTTTCATATTCTTCTCCAGTAATGTCGGCAATGTATTTTACCAACAAACCATCATTTGATGAAAGTTGGGCATTGAACGAAACTACTTTTGAAGGTGGATAAAATGCATTGGTAGTATGATGTACTTGCGCTCCTTTTCGCTGCGTTAAAAAAGCACCGAAATTAGGAACCGTTACACATTCATATCTATATAAAAGGTCGCTTATGTATGTATCTAATCTCATTGAAACAAAGTTAGAAAAAATATAACGCGGATAAAATATCTACCTAACTTTTTATTAACATTAAAAAAATCTAGTAACTTTAGTTTTGAAAATCAAATTGATATGAATTCTGAACAAGAATTGTTGTACACGCTAGCACTTCAAAAAACAGCGAAAGTTGGCGATGTAATTGCAAAAAAACTCATTAGACACTGCGGAAGTGCAGAAGCTGTATTGAAAGAAACAAAAGAAAATTTACTCAAAATAGACGGAATTGGTACGTATGCTTTATCGGACATACGGAATTCTAAAAATTTAAAATTAGCAGAAAAAGAACTGGCGTTCGTTCAAAAAGAAAAAATTACGGTTCATTATTTTTTGGATGAAACGTATCCGAATCGACTGCAACATTGCATAGACAGTCCAATTTTACTCTTTCAAAAAGGCAATGTAGATTTGAATGCTTCTAAAATGATTAGCATTGTCGGTACACGAAAAGCAACAACCTATGGAACAAAGTTTTGCGAACAATTAATCGAAGATTTATCGCCAATACAACCGACAATTGTTTCTGGTTTTGCCTACGGAATTGATATTGTAGCGCAACGCACGGCTTTAAAAAATAACATTCCAACTGTTGGCTGTTTAGCGCACGGCTTGAATCAAATATATCCAAAAGTACATGAAAAATATGTACGTTCCATACAAGAAAACGGTGGTTTTGTGACTGATTTTTGGAGCACTTCCAATCCTGATCGTGAAAATTTCTTAAAACGAAATCGCTTAATTGCTGGAATGACACAAGCCACAATAGTCATAGAATCTGCTGAAAAAGGAGGAAGTTTGGTCACGGCACATATTGCCAATTCATACAACAGAGACGTATTTGCAGTGCCAGGAAGAGTTGGCGATACGCAAAGTATTGGTTGCAACAATCTCATTAAACAGCAACGTGCACATATCTTAACATCAGCCGCAGATATTGTATATCTATTAGGTTGGGAATTGGAAACTGAGCCAACTAAACCTGTGCAAAAACAATTGTTTGTAGACTTAAATCCTGAAGAAGCCACAATTCATTCCTTCTTACAAGAAAAAGGACAAACGGTGTTAGATAGCATCGCATTGGCTTGTAAATTGCCCATTCATAAAGTAGCGCCATTGCTATTACAAATGGAGATGAAAGGAGTTGTAAAACCATTGCCTGGAAAGCTATTTGAAGCGGTTTAAAAAGTGTAAAGTGTTGATGTTTAGTAAATAAAAGCTATATTTAAAGTGGGAAACAACTAATAATAAACAATATGAAATCACTTTCTTTTTGTATACTTTTTTTAAGTATCAACATCCTTTGGAGTCAAAATGAACCAATGATCAGTCCTGCAAGTCAAAATGTAAGCACGATTCATCTTAGTTCGCAATCTCCAGTAAAAGATCAAGGAAACGGAAATAATTGTAGTGCGTTTGGTGTAGCAGCAGCTTTAGAAACGTTGCCGAATATGCCAAAAGATATTAGCGAAAATTTTTTGTATTCGGCTCATAAATTTGATGAGTATAAAAATGAGAGAGAAATTACGATAGGAAATTTTTTAAAATCATATATTATTTCATTGCCAAAATACGGTATTCTGACCGAAGGACAATTACCATATCCAAAAGTGCCAGCTACAAAGTGGGATCAATACGATTCAGAATTATTTAAAGCGTTAAAAGAATCTACAACAGGGCCATTATCTTTTGAATATAAATATAAATCACTTGCAAAATATATTACGTTAGATGCTTATCAATATTTAGGACTGCAAGAAAGTAAAAATGTTGGGTACTTAAAATATTTATTAGATAACGGAATTAAAGCCATTCCAGTCTCTTATACTATATACAGACCAGCTTGGAATAACTATTCAACCATGAAGTACACCACAATTACACCCAATTTTGGTTATGGTGTTTTAATGAAAGATAATTCGTATGCGTTTTATTCAGAAGTAAAAAAAGAATATCCAGATATTAATCAACGAATTCTATCACAAAACTTTACTTATCATAGACTTGATAAAGACCCGAATAATTATGGCGGTCATGTGGTTACCATTATTGGGTATGATTCAGAAGGGTTTATTATCAAAAATTCGTGGGGAAAAGGTTGGCGATTTTTTGGATACGAACGTGTAAGTTATGACTTCCATGAACTATTTGCCTATGAAGCATTGATTTTGAGTAAAGTAAGCTATAAAAGATAACTAATTTTCAATTTGTCATATCGAGTATTATTGAGATAAAACAAACGCTCAATTGCACTCGATATGACATTTTTTATATAAATAATTCGTTTCTGCTATATTTCTAGGTGAAATTAATAACCAACCTTTTTACGAACTCTTGCTAAAACTTCATTGGCAATTTTTGTTGCTTTTTCAGCACCAATAGTTAAAGCTTCGTCTATTTCGTTTTTGTTTTCCATATAATGGTTAAAACGCTCGCGTGCTGTAGCAAATTTTTCGACTACGACTTCGTATAAGGCTTGCTTTGCATGTCCATAACCGTAGTTTCCACCTTCATAATTTTGACGCATTTCTGCGATTTGAGCTTCGCTAGCTAACAATTTATACAATGCAAATACATTATCCGTATCAGGATCTTTTGGATCTTCCATCGGTGTGCTATCCGTTTGGATATTCATAATTTGCTTGCGCAGTTTTTTATCTGTTTGAAAAATATCAATGACGTTATTTTTACTCTTGCTCATCTTAGCACCATCGGTTCCAGGAATCAGTTTTGTGTCTTCTTGAATTTTAGCTTCAGGCAAGACAAAAGTTTCACCTAATTTTTCATGAAAACGCGTCGCTACATTACGTGTAATTTCTATATGTTGCTCTTGGTCTTTCCCTACGGGGACAATTTCAGCATCATATAATAAAATATCAGCTGCCATCAACATTGGGTACGAAAATAATCCAGCATTTACATCTTCCAAACGATCGGCTTTGTCTTTAAAACTATGCGCTAATTTCAATCGATTGAATGGAAAAAAACAACTCAAATACCATGAAAGTTCGGTTACTTGTGGGATATCGCTCTGGCGGTAAAACACGGTTTTATTCACATCTAAACCAAAAGCCAACCAAGTTGCGGCAGTTCTGTATGTGTTTTCTCGGAGTGTTTCTCCATCTTTTATCTGCGTAAGCGAATGCATATCAGCAATAAACAAAAATGAGTCATTTGCTGCATTTTGTGCCATATCTATCGCAGGAACAATGGCACCTAAAATATTCCCTAAATGTGGTGTTCCTGTGCTTTGAATTCCAGTAAGTATTCTTGCCATGAGTAATCGTAATTATTGAATTTAAGCAAATGTACTTCTTTTGAAATCACTACTGAAAATTTCATAAAAATAATTTTTGAACACATTTTCGAAACTTTAGTGTATTTTTGGTTCTTATGATCACTTTTTTTAGAAACATAGGAATACTTATTTGGCGCATTTGGTTTTACCTTTTAGTATTGATTCCGATACTTATATTTTTCCCTCTTTTGTTGTTGTTTACGGCAAGCGAAAAACTATATCCACAGTTTTTTTGGATTGCAAGAAACCTTTGGGCACGTCCTATTTTATACGGAATGGGCTTTTTTCCTAAGTTTAAGCGTGAAGAGGAAATTGTAAAAGGGAAAAGTTATATGTTGATCGCAAATCATACCAGTATGACGGACATTATGCTCATGTTGGCAGCTTCTAAAAATCCGTTTGTTTTTGTTGGGAAGAAAGAACTTGCGAAGATTCCAATTTTTGGATTTTTCTATAAACGCACCTGTATTTTGGTAGATAGAGGAAGCGCAAGAAGCCGAAAAGGAGTCTATGACAGCGCACAGAAACGTCTCAGTCAAGGAATGAGTATTTGTATCTTCCCGGAAGGGAAAGTGCCAGAAGAACACATTTTATTGGACGAGTTTAAAGATGGTGCATTTCGATTGGCAATAGAACACCAAATTCCTGTAGTGCCGATGTCATTTGCCGATAATAAAAAACGATTTTCGTATACATTTTTTAGTGGTTCACCAGGGCGCATGCGTGTAACTATTCATAAATTTTTATCTACGGAAGGATTAAAAGTAGAAGATAAAAAGGAAATAAGTAAAACGGCTAGAGAGATTATTTTAGCAGAATTGACTGCATACGACGCTTCATAAAAAAACCGTCTTCTTAAATAGATAAGAAAACGGTTTTATGGCAAACATCACTGCTTTTAAGGTATATGGCATACCTAACCAACTAAAAAACTAAAACCTAAAACTGACTCCTGTGTAAACACCTACTGAGTAAGGTTTAAAGTTGCCAGTATTTCCTGAAAATGTATTTAACTGATATTTTAGCATTGGCTCTACATTGAGCTCTATTTGTTCCGAAACCTTATAATCGATTCCGACACCAATATTTGTGCTAAAACTTACATTATTTATATTGGTAGCTTCTCCTAATTCTGTGTATAATTCTGGAGAATCTAATATGATACTATTTTCTGTTAAGAGTAATGTACTAACACCACCAATAACATTTATTCCTAATTTCTTATCGAGTACAGCATATTTCAATTCCACTGGAACTTCAATATAACTCATGCGTTGATTTAAGTTTCCTTCAATCTGCTTTTCTTCAATAGAAGATTCACTCGTTGGTAATTGATACTGTGAATACACAATATTTGATGGCGCTTGCCTGTCTTTAATGTCAAATGAAGCAGCATCAGTTCTAAAAGCAATCGTTGTTAAATCATTTCCGTTAATAGATGGAACTAACGCAATATCTTGTGTGCTGTAACTATAATCTACTTTGTGAATTCCTGAACGAACCGTTAATCTTTTGGAAACATCATAACCAACATTCACACCATAACTTAGGTTTACATTCCCAGTTTTGCCGTTATCTGCAAAGGTTTCATCAATAGGCGAACCATTGCTAATACTGTTGTAATATATTGGTGATGCATTTGGCGAAATCGTCCATTTTTTACGTTTCGCTTCTGCAACTTCCGTATCTTTTTCTAAATCGTGTAGATCGTTAATTACGTCTAATAATGATTTTTTAATTATATCGTCTTTCTTTACTTCTGCAACGGCTGTTTCTGTAGTTGTAGTTTCAGAATTGGTTGTTGTGTCTGTATTTCCTGATTTGTTAGAATCATTTTGCGCAACTGCATTTGTATTTGTTGCTGCCGAATTCACACCGTTTTCAATACCATTTTTAGAAGTATCTGTTTTGCTGTTTGAATTCTGCGCAACTGCATTTGTGTTTGTTGTTGCCAAATTCACACTGTTTTCAATACCATTTTTAGAAGTATCTGTTTTGTTATTTGAATTTTGCGCAACTGCATTTGTGTTTGTTGTTGCCGAATTCACACCGTTTTCAATACCGTTTTTAGAAGTATCTGTTTTGTTGTTTGAATTCTGAACAACTGCATTTTCTTTATCAATCAGCTTGTTGTTGGTAACAACATTTGTAGCACTGTTTGATGCTTTTTGCGACGCAGTATTTGTGTTAGTATTGGTTCCGTTTTCTTGTGCCACTGCATTTTGTAATGCGTTTCCTTTTTCTACAGTAGTGTCAGATCCTTTTTTCTGTTGAATGTTGTTGTTGTCAACACCATTTTCATTCGCAATACGTTCTTGGTCGTTCACAATTTCATTAGAAGAAGAATTTGCATCATTTGATGAATCCTTCTCAGTATCTGTGTCGGTTAATTGCGTATTTGAATTTGTTTCGTTACTGTTTGAATCTTTCTTAACTGTTGACGTAGTTTGTTCATCCGAACCAATTTTGTTGTCATTCGTATTCAGAAACTCATTTCCCACAAAGAATAAAAGTAACAATGCAGCCGCAATTCCAGCGCCTTTATACAGCCATGGAAGAAATACAATACCTTCTCTTTTTTTCTTCGATTCTTTTGCGTCTAACTTATCGGAAATTTGATCCCATAACTCAGGATCGGGCGATGCTTCAAAATCTTTGAAGGTTTCCCGAAACAGATTATCTATATTTTTTTGATCACTCATTGATGGCGATTTTTTTTTTAAACGATTCTACCTTGCCCTTCAAAATCATTCTAGCTCTTGCCAAGTTTGATTTTGAAGTACCTTGCGAAATACCTAACATATCCGCAATTTCTTGATGCGAATAATCATCAAGTACATATAAATTAAATACCAATCGATACCGATCGGGTAATTCTTGAACGATGCCCAATAGAAAATCTAATGAAACATCTTCTTCATAAACGGTTACTGGTCTTTCTTCTTCCAATACCCGATCATTTATAACTTCAAAAGCACCTTTACTTCTATATTTTTGAAGCACGGTGTTTACGGTAATTCTTCTAAGCCAACCTTCAAAGGAACCTTTAAAGTTGTACTGCCCTATTTTTTCAAAAATAACCATAAAACTATCTTGCAAATTATCTTCCGCTTCTAGTTTGTTCCGGGAGTACTTTAAGCTAGTAGCATATAGTTTTTTAGCATATATACTATATAAATCTGCTTGAGCATCACGGTCGTTATTCTTACATTTATGTATGAGTTGTTCTAAACTCACTCGGTTTATTGGTTTTAGTAGCTTAAATTAGTTGTTTACAGGCACTTCATATATTAAGTACATATCTTGTCCACTAGCATCTTTGCCTTGCCAGAACTTAAATGTATAGGGTTCTGTATCTAGCACGCTAAAACTGAATGATTCTGATTGTAAATCATCTTCAAGCGTTTCACAGTCGTTTCCTAAAGTCACAAAATTAATAACAGCCACATTTCGTACGTTGTTTTCTTCTGGGACATATTGAAAGCTACTAAATGAATGACATGTTGTTGGACGTTTATACGTCACGGTAATTTCGTGTGTTTCTCCAAAATTAAATTCTGCAGGTATTTCTACAGTTTCTATTGGAAGAAACTCTACTTGAAAGTCAGCCGTATTATCGTCAACTGAACATGAATTAAATAGTGTAAAACTCACCAATAAAGCTAAAAATAATATCTTTTTCATAATCAAAAATAAACTACTTTGCCAAGTAGATGGTAAAATGTCTAAATGGTTGCGTCTAAAAATAAAAAAAATCCCGCGAAGGGATTTTTTTATGTTAACTATTTGCAATTGCTTCTTTTATTTTTATTTCGAGTTCTTCAAGCAATTCTGGATTATCTTGCAGTAATATTTTTACTGCGTCTCGTCCTTGCCCAAGTTTGGAGTCGCCGTAGCTAAACCAAGATCCACTCTTTTTTATAATTTCATAATTGACACCAATATCTAAAATTTCTCCAACTTTAGAAATTCCTTGTCCGTACATAATATCAAATTCGACCATTTTAAATGGAGGCGCAACTTTGTTTTTAACAACCTTCACACGTGTTTTATTTCCTTTTACTTCGCCGTCAGTCGTTTTTATTTGTGTAGAACGTCTAATATCTAAACGTACAGAAGCATAAAATTTTAATGCGTTTCCACCCGTAGTTGTTTCAGGATTTCCGAACATTACTCCAATTTTTTCACGCAATTGGTTAATGAAAATCACCGTACAATTGGTTTTACTAATAGAAGCCGTTAATTTACGAAGTGCTTGCGACATCAAACGCGCATGTAATCCCATTTTGGAATCTCCCATTTCTCCTTCAATCTCACTTTTTGGCGTTAACGCCGCAACCGAGTCAATTACCACAATATCAATAGCACCTGAACGAATCAAATTATCTGCAATTTCTAATGCTTGTTCTCCATTATCTGGTTGAGAAATAATTAAATTATCAATATCAACTCCTAAATTTTCAGCATAAAAACGATCAAAAGCGTGTTCGGCATCAATAAAGGCAGCAATTCCACCTTTCTTTTGCGCTTCCGCCATTGCGTGTAATGTTAAGGTTGTTTTACCAGAAGATTCAGGGCCAAAAATTTCAACAACTCTTCCACGTGGATATCCACCAACTCCTAAAGCGATGTCTAAACCAAGTGAACCAGAAGAAATGAACTCCACTTCTTGTACAACACTATCACCTAATTTCATGACAGCACCTTTTCCATAAGTTTTATCTAACTTATCTAATGTAAGTTTTAATGCTTTTAATTTTGCTTCTTTTTCTGAACTCATTATATCAATTATCTATTAATTAAAACACTGCTAAATTACTATTTCTTTTCACTGAAAACAATTCGCCTTTGCTGATTTTGATCAATTTTGAATAAAATAATTACATATTCAACGCAACCTTTTTAAAAACTGTGTATCTATTCTGTAAAATAGTCTATTAAAAAGGCATAAAAATATGAGAACTTTAAACAAAATTATATTCCAAAAAAGGAATAAAGCTTCGGTCCCAGTTTACGGGAACTGCAAGCTTGACGGTGGCTAGCTTCATTGTTAATTCTATTTTTCAATAGAAAAATTTTAATATTAACAATGAATTAGCTAGTAAAAGTGCTTCTATACAAATAGAGGCACTTTTATTTTTCCCGTAGTTGCAGTAAAAACTATTTTTTACGTCCTCAAAAGTACATTTTCAGTCTTCATTTTGATTTTTCTCCACTATATTTTTCTTCTCAATAGACCATTAATCAAGCTAATATATTTTTCTTTTTACATATAGTGTAAAGCTAAATGTACAAGATACTTTTCAATATTGCGCTACAAAATGTATAAGCGTTAACTTTTTTGTATAAGCGTTGTTTTTTGTGCCAAAATTCGATAGTTGCTGTAAAAAATGTATTTTTGCCAAAAATCATACACTTCAACTCAAATTATGTGTTAGAACTTCGTAATGAAGATTTAAAATACCATAAATACTGGTCTTTTATTAATTTCAGCATAGCAATAGCTATGGTTAAATTAAAAAATACAGCAAAGCGTTAGTATTTACAGTAGTTTAAAGATGTAATAGATTTTCTAGTATATAATTTGAGTTTAACTTAAAAATTGATATAGCATGCAACTGTACAATAAATTAAGTGCTAAAGAAAGAGCGGAACTTATCGAAAAAGCTGGTAAGGAACGTATGACAATATCTTTCTACAAGTACGCCAACATCGGAAATCCTGAAATTTTACGAAATCACTTATTTATCAACTGGGACAGTATAGACGTCTTGGGAAGAATTTATGTGTCATACGAAGGTATCAATGCCCAACTTTCAGTTCCAGCCGAAAATTTTAATGCGTTTAAAGAACACTTAGACACCATTTCATTTCTAGAAAATGTGCGACTCAATGTGGCAATAGAACAAGATAATATGTCTTTCCTTAAGCTAAAAGTGAAAGTTAGAGACAAAATTGTTGCAGACGGACTGGAAGATGATAGTTTTGATGTTACGCAAAAAGGTGTACATGTGGGCGCAGATCAATTTAATAAATTGTTAGACGATGAAAACACCATCTTGGTTGATATGCGGAATCATTACGAAAGTGAAATTGGTCATTTTCAAGGAGCCATGACACCAGATGTAGATACATTTAGAGAATCATTACCAATTATTGAAGATGATTTATCAGAACACAAAGAAGATAAAAACCTAGTGATGTATTGTACAGGTGGAATTCGTTGTGAAAAAGCAAGTGCGTACTTTAAACATAAAGGTTTTCAAAAAGTATATCAGCTAGAAGGTGGAATTATCAACTACGCACGTCAAGTAGAAGCGCAAAACCTAGAAAACAAATTCATTGGTAAAAACTTTGTATTCGATCACCGAAGAGGCGAACGTATTTCAGAAGATGTTATTGCCAATTGTCATCAATGTGGAAACTCGTGTGATGAGCATGTAAACTGTGCCAATGAAGCCTGTCATTTACTCTTTATTCAATGCGAATCGTGTGGCGAAAAAATGGACAATTGTTGTTCTGATGAATGTAAAGAAGTACACAATTTACCCCTCGATATTCAAAAAGAATTACGCAAAGGGAAAGAAGTAAGTAACAAAATTTTCAAAAAAGGAAGATCGGAAGTATTAAAGTATAAAAAGTAGATTTTCGATGCTACGGAAATAATCCTATCTTTACATCTTTAGAAAAGAATACGAACCCCACATCTGCATACCCGAATTGCAGATTCTATATATATAAATTATGAGTTGTAACAGTTGTTCAACTGGTAAAGATGGTCAACCCAGAGGCTGTAAGAGCAATGGTACTTGCGGTACGGATAGTTGTAACAAGCTAACTGTATTTAACTGGTTGTCTAACATGTCGTTACCTAGTAATCAAGAACCTTTTGATTGTATTGAGGTGCGTTTTAAAAACAGCAGAAAACATTTTTATAGAAATACAGAAAAACTATCATTAAGCATTGGAGATATTGTAGCTACAGAAGCTTCTCCAGGACATGATGTTGGAATTGTAACGCTTACTGGCGAACTCGTAAGAGTGCAAATGAAGAAGAAAAAAGTCAGTATTACGAGTGAAGATGTCAAAAAAGTATACCGAAAAGCTTCACAAAAAGATATCGATGTTTGGTCACGTGCTAGAGATAGAGAAGAAGAAATAAAAAAGCGTGCCCGCGAATTGGCAATTGCATTGGATTTACAAATGAAAATCTCGGATGTAGAATTTCAAGGCGATGCGTCAAAAGCTACGTTTTATTACACTGCAGAAGATCGTGTAGATTTCCGTCAGTTAATCAAAGATATGGCGAAAGCCTTTAGCATTCGTATAGAAATGCGCCAAATAGGTTTCCGTCAAGAAGCTGCACGTTTAGGCGGAATAGGTTCTTGTGGAAGAGAATTATGTTGCTCAACTTGGTTAACCGATTTTAGATCTGTAAATACGGCTGCAGCCAGATATCAGCAACTTTCGTTAAATCCTCAAAAACTAGCAGGACAATGTGGAAAATTAAAATGCTGTCTAAACTTTGAATTAGATGCATATTTGGAAGCATTACAGCAATTTCCAAAAAGTGATGTAAAACTTTATACTCAAAAAGGAACGGCAGTTTGCCAAAAAACAGACATCTTCAAAGGGCATATTTGGTATGCGTATGAAGGCGAATGGATGAATTGGCACAAACTTACGACTGATCAGGCAAATGAAATCATCGCGCTAAACGCGAAAAAAGAAAAAGTCGTTAGTTTAGAAGAATATGCTATAGAACTTGTAGAAGAAGATACTAAAACAGACTTTGAAAACGTTGTAGGGCAAGATAGTCTTACACGGTTTGATAAAAAACCCACTCGAAACCGAAAAAAGAGAGGTACGCAAAACAAAAAAAAGCGTCCAGCTAACAATCCTAATGCTAGAACCAAAAGTAGTACGCCTGCTAAAAGCAACGATGCTGCCAAAAGTAATAGCAATACTAGAAATACGAATACAACAAACAAGAATAACAATAGACGTAAAAGACCTAATAAAAATGCAAACCCAAAATAAAATCGCATTTTTCAGCTGTATTCTTAGTGTAATACTATTCATTTCTTGTGACGGTAATCGTATTTTTGACGAATACGCAACCGTTGGGAAAACTTGGGATAAAGATACCTCTTTAACGTTCAAATTTCAACAGCCAGACAGCACAAACAGCTATGATTTGTTTGTGAATGTGAGAAATACAAACGAATACGAATTTCGTAACCTATTTCTCATTGTCAACATGAACTTTCCAAATGGAAATGTGGTTTCAGATACCTTAGAGTATGAAATGGCAGCGCCAAATGGAGAATGGCTTGGTACAGGTATGACAACTAAAGAAAGTAAACTTTGGTACAAAGAGAACAAACGTTTTCCGTATGAAGGAACATACGAAGTAACCATCCAACAAGCCATGCGAAAAATTAATGAACCTAACGGAGTCCAAAGCTTAAAGGGAATTTCAGAGGTTGGCTTTAGAATCGAAAAAAAATAGTGCAAACAACGTATTGAAATGGCAAAAAAGCAAGTCAAAAAAGAACAAGACAACACGACCACTTTTAAAAAAATCGTAAAGTGGTTTTGGATCATATTCGCGGGTGGAATAGCAAGTATCTTCTTATTATTCTTACTAGCATCATGGGGAGCATTAGGAGAAATGCCTTCCTTTGAAATCTTAGAAAATCCGCAAACAAATTTGGCGAGTCAAGTACTATCATCCGATGGAAAAATACTCGGTAAATACTATTTAAAAGACAATAGAACACCTGTTGATTACAAAGAATTACCAAAAGATTTAGTAAATGCATTAGTTGCTACTGAAGATGCACGTTTTCACGACCATTCAGGAATTGATGTGCGCGGAACAATTAGAGCATTTGCTTTCTTGGGAAGCAAAGGTGGTGCAAGTACCATTTCGCAACAGTTGGCTCGACAATTATTTGTAGGTGTCCGATCAAGGAATATATTTCAAGCAGGTACCCAAAAAATAAAAGAATGGGTCATTGCAACGCGTTTAGAGCGTCAATATACCAAAGAAGAAATCATTACGATGTATTTCAATATTTATGATTACGGAAACAATGCGGACGGAATTCGTTCTGCGGCGCGTATCTACTTTGGAAAAGAACCAAAAGACTTGCAAATAGAAGAATCTGCAATGTTGGTCGGAATGTTTAAAAACTCATCACTATACAATCCTCGAAGAAATCCTGAAGGTGTTTTAAACCGAAGAAATGTAGTATTGGCTCAAATGCACAAATATGACTACATTACAAAAGAAGCAAAAGATTCACTGCAAAAACTACCTTTCAAAATAGATTACAATCCAGAATCACACAATGAAGGTTTAGGAACCTATTTTAGAGAACACCTAAAAGGCTTCTTAAAAACATGGGTAAAAGACAATCCAAAAGAAAATGGTGACAAATACAATATCTATCTTGATGGATTAAAAATATACACTACAATTGATTCGCGCATGCAATCGTATGCAGAAGAAGCAGTAGAAGAACACATGAAAAAATTACAAGCTGAGTTTTTTCATCAAAATACAAAAAAGAGAAACAAAAATGCACCATTTGCTAAAGATGTAGAAGAAAAATCTATCGTAAATGCATTAGACAGAGCCATGCGACAATCAGAGCGTTGGCGCGTTATGAATGAAGAAGGAAAATCTGAAAAAGACATCGTCGCTTCATTTGATAGAAAAACGCCGATGACTTTATTCTCGTGGACGGAAAAAAACAACCGCATCGATACGATCATGACACCACGTGATTCTATCTTATACTCAAAATTCTACTTACGTGCGAGTTTCATGTCATTAGAACCACAATCAGGACAAGTAAAAGCTTGGGTTGGCGGGATCAATTACCGAAACTTTAAATACGACATGGTAAAGCAAGGAAAACGTCAAATAGGCTCAACATTCAAGCCATTTGTATATGCTACCGCGATAGATCAATTGCACTTATCGCCGTGTGATTCCATGCCAAATGGACCTTTTTGTATAGAAGAAGGAAAATATGGATTGCTAGAACCTTGGTGTCCTAAAAACTCTGACGGAAAATATGAAGGTATGCGAACATTGAGAGGCGCATTGGCAAATTCTGTAAACACCGTTACAGCTCGTTTGATGGATAAAGTTGGACCTGCTAATGTTAGAGCGTTAGCACAACGATTGGGTGTAGAATCTGAAATACCAGAGTCACCATCAATTGGACTAGGAACACCAGATATTACACTGTATGAAATGCTCGGTGCTTACGGAACCTTTGTCAATAAAGGTGTGTATGTAAAACCAGTAATTGTAACGCGTATAGAAGACAAAAACGGAACTGTTTTATATGAATTTGTTCCAGAAACGAGAGACGTACTCAGTGAAGAAACTGCCTATACAGTAGTCAACTTAATGGAAGGTGTCACACAAAGTGGTTCAGGAAGAAGATTGCGTCACAAAGGATTAGAAAAAGTGGCTGTATACAAAGAAATCATTACAGGATATCCGTATGAATTCAAAAACCCGATAGCAGGAAAAACAGGAACTACACAAAACAATAGTGATGGTTGGTTTATTGGAATGGTACCAAACTTAATTTCTGGTGCTTGGGTTGGCGGAGAAGATCGTCAAGTGCGTTTTGCATCGACAACTTACGGACAAGGAGCTGCGATGGCATTACCAATTTGGGGATTGTTCATGAAAAAATGTTATGCGGATCCATCATTGTCAGTTTCTGATGGTAAATTTCCAAAACCAAAGGACATGACCATAAATGTAGATTGTTCTAAAACAACTACTAAAGATCCTAACGACCCTAAAGATCCTGATGAGGATGACAAGTTGGATGGTATTGACTTTTAATTAACTTTAACTCACATTATACACTAGAACTTCGTAATGAAGTTTAAATTATTCTGAAAAACAGGAAACATCTTTTGAAAATTTCGTAATTTTCAATCAAAATATTGATTGATGATTAACAAAAAGATAAATACAGTACAACAAGCAGTTGCAGGTGTCACAGATAATATGACATTAATGCTTGGTGGTTTTGGTTTGTGCGGAATTCCTGAAAATGCCATTGCCGAATTGGTAAAACTTGGTGTAAAGAATCTTACTTGTATTTCTAATAATGCTGGCGTAGACGATTTTGGACTAGGTTTGTTATTGCAAGAACGTCAAATCAAAAAAATGATTTCTTCTTATGTAGGAGAAAATGATGAATTTGAACGACAAATGCTTTCAGGTGAACTCGATGTGGAACTTACACCGCAAGGAACATTGGCTGAAAAATGCAGAGCTGCACAAGCAGGATTTCCAGCATTTTATACACCCGCAGGATACGGAACCGAAGTTGCGGAAGGAAAAGAATCAAGAGAATTTAACGGAAAAATGTACATCTTAGAAAAAGCCTACGAAGCAGATTTTGCATTTGTAAAAGCTTGGAAAGGTGATGAAGCAGGAAACTTAATCTTCAAAGGAACTGCCCGAAACTTTAATCCATGTATGTGTGGTGCCGCTAAAATCACAGTGGCTGAGGTTGAAGAATTAGTGCCCGCAGGCGAATTAGATCCAAATCAAGTACACATTCCGGGGATTTTTGTACAACGAATTTTCCAAGGCGAGAAATATGAAAAACGTATTGAACAACGCACGGTGCGCTCACGGGAATAATAATTTAATTTGAAAATTCGATAATGGTTCGATTTGAAAATTAGCTGTTGTAGAAAATTTAGTGAATTATGAAATCAACTCATTATCAAATAAAAAAAAGTTTTAAAGGTTCAAAAGTGGATTAATTATAAATGAGAATATTAATTCTAAAATAAGGATCAAATAAAAAAGTAAATGCGGAGTGACAAAGAAAATATAATTGTAAAATTAACTTTCGATTTCTCTATCAAGATTATTAAATTTTCAGAGGAATTAAGAAAATTACATAAATACGAAATGTCTTCTCAAATTTTCAGAAGTGGTACTTCAATTGGAGCTAATATTAGGGAAGCACAAAATGCAGAAAGTAAAGCTGATTTTATTCATAAATTTAAAATTTCAGCCAAAGAAGCGGACGAAGTAGAATATTGGTTATTGTTATGTCAAGAATCAGAATTTTATCCGAATCCAACGAAAGAACTCATTCCAGATTTAAAATCGATTATAAAAATTATAAGTAAAATTATTGCTACATCAAAAAGGAGATGATTTATTTAATTTGATAATTTGAAGATGACTCAATTTGTAAATGTTGTATGTAAGAACCATTTTCAAATCGCCTCATTGTGAAATAGAAAAGGTGTTCAAGGGTTCAAAAGTGAGTGAATTAGAAAGAAGGTTATCATATAGAGAACTATTATCAAATTTTCAAATTGCCTCATTGTCAAATAGAAAAAGTATTTAAAGGTTCAAAAATAAGTCAATTAGAAAGATGGTTATTACACAGAGAAATATCATCAAACAGAAATAAAAAAAACTATGTTGGATAAAAATGGAATCGCGAAAAGAATCGCAAAAGAAGTACAAGATGGTTACTACGTAAATTTAGGAATCGGAATACCAACGCTAGTTGCTAACTTTGTAAGAGATGATATAGAAGTAGAATTTCAGAGTGAAAACGGTGTATTAGGTATGGGACCATTTCCCTTTGAAGGCGAAGAAGATGCAGACATTATCAACGCTGGAAAACAAACCATAACCACCTTACCGGGTGCTAGTTTTTTTGATTCTGCAACTAGTTTTGCAATGATTAGAGGAAAACATGTCGATTTAACTATTTTGGGTGCCATGGAAGTTTCCGAAGAAGGAGATATTGCCAATTGGAAAATTCCAGGAAAAATGGTCAAAGGAATGGGCGGCGCTATGGATTTAGTTGCTTCCGCAGAAAACATCATTGTTGCCATGATGCATACCAACAAGCGAGGAGAATCTAAACTATTAAAAAAATGTTCTTTACCACTAACAGGTGTTGGCTGTGTAAAAAAGATCGTAACCAACTTAGCAGTATTAGAAGTAACGCCTGAAGGTTTCAAACTATTAGAAAGAGCACCAGGTGTTTCTGTAGCTGAAATCAAAAAGGCAACAGAAGGAAACTTACTCATAGAAGGCGATATTCCAGAAATGCAACTCATATAAGCATTCAGGGAAATATAAAAACATTTAAAAAAGCGTCATATTTCACAGATATGACGCTTTTTTTGTGCGGTTTTGTAAATTTTTTAGCAACCTAGTAAAGAAGTAGAATTTGTGGGGTAGTAATCAGGAAATCAATAATTTAGTTTTTGTTATAAATGTAACAATGTCCGAAAACTTTCGTGTATTTCATCGAAAAAAACACCCTTTTGACGTGTAATTGATAAAAAATTAACATATTTGATAGGTTTTTGTTAGTACACAAAGACTTTATTCTAATCAACCTAAATAAACTTTTTTATGAAAAAACAAATTACTTTACTCTTACTGAGTTTCTTATTTGTGGGAATGTTATCAGCGCAACAGCGCGATTGCTCTACCATGGATAACTTAGAATACAGAAAACAGCAAGATCCGCAATTGGAAGCACGCATGCAGCAAATTGAAGAATTTACAAGGCAGCGAATTCAAGAAATGGGGCCACAAGAAAGTATTTCAGGAAATATAATTACAATTCCTGTGGTAGTACATGTGATATATAGAACTGCTCAAGAAAATATTAGTGATGCACAAATTCAATCACAATTAGATGTATTAAACGAAGATTTTAGAAGAACAAATGCTGATGCTGACAACCGTTGGTCGCAAGCTATTGATACAGAAATTCAATTCTGTTTAGCATCTGTTGACGATAATGGAAACCCAACAACAGGGATCACAAGAAAATCTTCATCAACGACAGCTTGGGGAACAAACGATGCAATGAAAAGATCTTCTTCTGGTGGAGTAGATGCTTGGGATACATCTCAATACCTAAATATGTGGGTTTGTAATATCGGAGGAGGAATCTTAGGATATGCACAATTTCCTGGAGGAAGCGCAGCTACGGATGGAGTTGTAATGGGACCTCAATACTTTGGAAGTAGTCAAAAAGGAACAGGTTTTTACTTATCGGCTCCTTTTGATTTAGGAAGAACTACAACACATGAAGTAGGTCACTTTTTAAACTTACGCCATATTTGGGGTGATGGAAACTGTAATGCGGATGATTTCGTATCTGATACACCAACTTCTGATGCTCCAAACTACGGATGTGCTACAACACATGTTTCTTGTTCAAGTACAGATATGGTACAAAACTATATGGATTACTCTGATGATGGATGTATGAACTTGTATACTGCTGGGCAAAAAGCACGTATGAGAGCTATATTAGACGTTGGAGGTTCAAGAAGAAGTTTAGCATTATCAGACAAGTGTAGTTCTACACCACCGCCAGCACCAACATGTAATGACGGAATTCAAAATGGAGATGAAACTGGTATCGATTGTGGAGGTTCATCATGTGCACCATGTCAATCAGGTTGTTCAGAAAATGAAGTAACCTTAACAATTACATTTGATCAATATCCAGAAGAAACTTCTTGGTCTTTAGTTACAGATGGAGGAACTACGGTAGCTTCTGCAAGCTATTCTACGGCAAATCCTGATGGTTCTACAGTTACAGAAGAATTCTGTTTACCAGATGACTGTTATACATTTACAATCAATGATGCGTATGGAGACGGTATTTGCTGTACGTATGGAAGCGGATCATATACATTAACAGGTCCAGGTGGACAAATCGTATCTGGAGGTAGCTTTACAAGTTCTGAAGCAACTGACTTCTGCTTAGGAAGCACACCGCCACCAACACCAACGTGTACAGATGGAGTTCAAAATGGAGACGAAACAGGAATTGACTGTGGAGGTTCATCATGCGCACCATGTCAAACAGGAGGAACTACGGTATTACACGAAGGATTCTTCGAAACTGGATTAGACGGATGGGCTGATGGTGGAAGCGATTGTTTCCGTTATAACGGAGGTCGTTCATTTGAAGGAAACTATTCTATTCGATTAAGAGATAACTCAGGAACTGCTTCGGCAATGACTTCTGAAACATTTGACTTACGTGGATTTGATCAAGTAGAATTTACATTCTTCTTCTATCCAAATTCAATGGAAAATGGTGAAGATTTCTGGGTTAGATATTACAACGGATCATCTTGGAGTACGGTAGCAACATACGCTAGTGGAAGTAGCTTTACAAATGGTAGCTTCTACACAGCAACAGTAACGCTTGATAGTTCGGCTGTTAATTTCGCTGCAAACTCACAATTTAGAGTGCAGTGTGATGCGAGTACAAACTCAGATCAAGTATACATTGACCAAGTAACAATTACTGGTATCAATGGAGGTGCAAGAACGGAATCTGGAAATAGAATCCAGCAATTACGTACAGGTCCTCCAGGATCAGATACGGGAGATTTCTTAATGTCACCAACGGTAACACGTGGAGATATTACGGTGAACTTAGCTAGCTATAATGTAAATTCATCATACAGAATTTTGAACCTATTAGGTCAGACTGTGAAAACAGGAACATTGAAAGATGGAAGACTGAATGTAGGTGAATTAAAAGCGGGTGTTTACTTACTAGAAGTAACCGATGAAGAAGAAAAAATCATTGGGAAGTTTGTAAAGCAATAAGCCGCAACTCCTATATAATTTTATAAAATGAAAACTCCCAAGTGTAAAAGCTTGGGAGTTTTTTATGTTGTTCATTTATTGATTATATACAAACCTGCCATTACAAAAAGGATGATGCATATAATTGCAGTTAAAAACCCTGCAATAAAACCTTTGAATAATAGTAGCTTTTCTTTATTCAACTCCATTATCAAAACGTGTTACATACCGTAAAATAGCTTTGTAGAGTTTAATAGTATAATATCCAACTACTATCCAAAAAATAATTTTTAGGATTATAAATAATTGTGCTAGTATGAATAGCCAACTAAAATCATCTATGGTGTTTGTCATTGTATCAATTTTATTTGCTTAGGATTTGATTCTACTGCCTTAAAAAACCAGAAACAGTCTCGCCTGTTTTCTTCTGAAATGCTTTTGTGAACGATTCGGCGGTTGCGAAACCAGCTTCTTTTGCCATGGCTTTTACCGTGTATTTCCGGTAACTCGCATTATTCTCTAATTTCTGAATGCTGTATTGAACGCGCAAATCGTTGATATAATTCCGAAACGATTTTAACTTATGCGTATTAATCACTCTCGATAAATATTTGGTATTCGTTTGCAGTTGCTTCGCAAATTCATGCAGTGTTATCTTTGACACCAAAAACCCTCTTTCTTTCTCAAATGCTTGCAGATTTTCTAAAATAGTGGCAACAACTGCTTCATCAATTTCAGATTTAGGATGTTTTTCTTCCCTGTTTTTTTCTAGTAGTGAAACAATTTTTTCAAGTCGTTTATCGCCTCGTTTATTCAAAAAACACAACAAACCAAAAACTAATACCAACAACAAGGTAATTCCTGCCAACACATAATATCGAGTTTCAAACGCTCGTTGCTTTTCTTGCAATGCAGCCACTAAATTTTCGTGTGTTTCTCGTGCTTGAATAGTATCCGTATTTTGATTAGTTGTTGTTACCAAAGCTACTTCAAGTGACTTTGTGCTATGCTGTTCGGTAGCATGTACTTGGAGTAAACTTGAAGCACATACACATACTATAAGAATGCTATTATATATAAATTTCATTGTAAAATATATTTATTGTCTATTGTCATTCCTGCGAAGGCAGGAATCTACTACGTATTATTTTTCAACTCGTTTTCAATTTCATCATCTACTTCATTTTTCAATTTCGGTTTCGTTTTCAATTTCAAAAGCATCTTTACAAATACAATTACGAAAATGATAATCAGTATAAGCTCTACAATAATGATTCCTGTTAGAAATGTTCTATTACTATCCATTACATATTGTTATCAATGTTAATGGCTATTAACAGCAATAAAATTGGTTTAAAAAAAGCCATGTGTATAGCAGGCTATGCTTTTTACGGCATGGCTTTTTAAGGGTAATCATGAAAAAAAGTGAACTGTTTAGTATTGCTTTTTAGTGGAGAAAAAGATCATTGCTTTTGCTTCTTTTTCTTGGTGGAATCGTTTTTAATGGAATCAACTCTTACCATTTCTACAGGCTTACTGAGAAGAGAATCTATTTTATCATAATATTTTTCAAACTCTTCGACAGTTTTAAATTTAGGAAAATGGACACTCTCTTTTTTACTGGCAGATTCAAAAGAAGCATTTTTGTATCGTAATTGCAGTTTTAAAAATAGCCACGTTTTTTTTGTATCATATTTTCCAGCATAAAAAGAATCTAACTTTACTTTAACTGACTTAGAAACAATAGAATCTTTAAGCGATAAAACCACTTGATCCATTATAGAATCATTGTCAATAATTTTATTGATTTGAATATCCGTTAGGTTCAATTTTGATTTTAACAACTTAATTTTTCCTGTACGTGGCAATTTGTTAATTGTATCAACTTTATTTTGAGCACCACAATTGTAAACAAGCATAAGTACTGTAAACGTTACGACAATGTTTAAAATTCTATATTTCATTTTGTTAAATTTAGTGTGTATAATTAGAAAACTAATGTCATATTTGAGTAGCCTTCATCCCCATTGTATTTATTGATTTCCATTCGTATTGTAGCAGTTTGTTTAACATGAATTTCAATACCGCCAACACTAGTACCAGTTTTAATAATACCTGTCATAATTACTACCTTGTAATTTCCATTACTACTACTTGTAGAAACACTATAATTTTCATTTGCTTCCCAATCCTTCACAACCGTTAAGCCACTTAGATATGAATTTACTCCAACTACTTCAAATTCTTGTCCTGTTTGAAAATTTTCAGTTTTAGATACTATTTCAACATTAAGGTCTGCTAAGTTAACATATTGAGTTGTTGGAAACGTAAACCTTGTTATTACATCACCGTTTTGCAAAGCTTGGGTTGATGTTTGTGATGCACTGATATTAGTAGGCATTGAATCCATATAGGCTTCAAGTTCTTCAACACTATCAAAACTCTCTTCTCCTACTAATGGTTCTTCAGCAAGTTCCCAACCATCTTCCCCGAATGCATCATCAAGTTGTTGAGTAATTTCTAAGTATTCCTCTTTACTTATTGGCGAGGTCACTATATCATTATTGTCATCATCATTTGGTGGTGTGGTGTTGTCGTCACTTGCTGTACTTCCGCCGCTTGGTGTATTATTTGGACTGCTGTATGGATCTGTACTCGTGTTATCATCAGTTCCGCTTCCCGATCCACTTCCACCATCTGGACAATTAATTTCTATAACAGTATACGTGTCACATGGATCATCATCAAATTCATGCTCACACGTGTTTTGTACGTTTCCATTTGTTGAATATAAAAAAGTTCCTGAATCTGGTCCAGGTGTTATATGATATACTGTATAGATAGTAGTACATGGCATTCCTACTATATCTTCTGCTACTATATCCGATAAATTAACAGCAATAGGCATGTATGTTATTTCATGAGGTGTAGCTACATGTTGTGTTAATACAAACTCTTGTTGTTGAGCAGCACTAAAATGATAGGTTACCAAACTTGCCTCGTAATCATCCGTAGTAACATTGTATGAAAACACTAAATTTTCTAATGTACTTCCAGTGCTATTATCGCGATCAATAGGAAAGGTGTACGAATGTGAGTTATTTTCGGTGCTTTCCACAAACTTTACAATGTTTGTATGCACGGTAAAGTTATACGTTTCATTATACGTGCTTTCCGCAATACTGCTATTTTGTATAGTTGCTAAACTTCTCATTTGATTACTTAGTTTTGAGTTGGCTTCCAAATCTTGCCTTGTTAATAAGGTTGATTTAAAAGGAAACTCTTTTTGTACAGTTGCTTCTTCTTGCATTTCTGTTATGGTATCGTTTTGACAATTGGTCAATGACGATCCAATGGTTAAGATACACAAAACTCGAATTAAATTTCTTACTATTTTCATTATTGTTATTATTTTTTAATACACCTACTCATACGTTTTTCGGCTTCCACGGCGTTTTTTGAAAGTTTAAATGCTAAATTTTAAATGTAAAATTTCAATCTTAACTTTTACATTTAGCGTTTTGTATTTTATATTTTCACTTTCATAGGAAGCATTCCTTTACAAAAAAAACAGTTGCCGCGATACGAACACCATTTATCATTTGAATTTACTGTGATAAAACGCCCTTTTTTCCTTTCTTCTTCAATTGAAAAAGAAACCGTAACTAAGGCTATGCTTTATTTTTAAATTTTGTATAAAGAAAAAAATCTTCATTTTCTTTACAGCAAATTCAAACACCAAATGGTGTATTAAAAAAATACGTATCTTTGATTTGCAGATCGTAGGCAACTATTTATTTGTTTACTTATGGACTCCCGCTTTGGTGGGAGTTTTTTTGTTTTACAAAATCACTCGAAGTGACGTTTTGTACTTCTAATTCTGAATTCAGCATTAAAATTCGGTTCACAAATATTTCGTTGAGGTTGATTCATCGTTAATTTAGGTTCATTTATCATTGTCAGCCCTTTTGTAAATCATTTGTTTCGGTTCATTAAAGCTTATATTTGGTTGTTTAACCAATATTTGGGGTTGTTTAGGGGGTGATACCCCTTACCGAACCTGATAATTTCTATAATCAACCCAAACTATTCTTTAGATAACCATAAACATTCTTTGTGCAACCTAAAACATGCTATAATCAACCCGAAATATTGTTTGTACAACCCCAAATCAACTAAAATTAACCGCTAGTATTGTTTTCGGAACCCGCTAAACCTAGTATTTGATTTCTTTTTTCAAAGGTTTTTTTAGTGTCCTCTTGGGTTTGAATAAAAAGTTCCATAATAGCATCTTCAATCTCCTTATTTTCATTAAGCCCCGTAAATACATTCCGAATCATGGATGCTCCGTACACTGTGCCTCTCCTAGTGGTTATGTTTTTAGCTTTTAAAATTTTTAGAACATCTTTTGTATAATGATATCCTAAAACTTCTTTGAGCTTTTTGCGTTGCTCCTTGTGTATCATGCGCTCGTTTGTTCGTCGGTGCTAGCTGTCCTAGCACTTTTACTAAAGAGTACCTTCATATCTTCATATACGGTTTTAGAACCTGGCTCGTTTTCGCCCGCCAAGTAGCGCATCATTCTGTAAAAACTGAGTGAATTGGTATAGTTGTCGTGGTCTAGGAGTGTTTTAGTGTCGAGCAATTGCTGTGTGAGGTTTTGTAAGCGTTGTGTACGTTGCTCCATTTGTTGCCGTGCGGTGTAGTCTTTGTCAAACTCTGTTTTATCTAAAAAGTTAGGAATCCAGTTAGGATGTTGTTCCATGTAGTTTTTTGCCTTATCTACAATGAGTTTGTTTTGGTTGCCGATGCTTCCGTATTGTTGGCGTTGGTCGGGAGTGAGGTTTACGGTTTTTCCTGCGAGCACTTGTTGTATGCCGTCTAAATGTCCGTCTAGTGCGGTGAGTTCTTCAGAGGTGAATTCGATGCTGATTAAATTTTCTAATGCCATACTGTTTTTTATTAAGAATTATACTTTGTTTTACAAATCTGAGTTTTGTAGTCAGTAGCAATTTTTAATTTAAGATTTCGCTTGTTAAAATTAAAACTGTTATTTTAGTAGTCAGATTTTTTTGATAGTGTAAATGTAAGTTTGAAAATACAGTAAATCAAACAGTGTATTTCTACTTTCCGTGAACTGAGAATCTATTTTCCGCGAAATGAGAATGAATACTTTTTTTAAAAATAAATTTAATTTATTGAAAATGAATACTATAATTAGGGTTTGCTATGTAATTATAATATGTTTTTCATTTTCTTCACGCTTGCATGCACAAACTATTCTAAAAGATACATTAGACGAAAAGAGTTTTGATGAACTAAAGAAAATTTTTTACCACAATAAGAATTTAGGAAAGACTAAAGCAGGAAAAAGAGTAGCTTTATACACATTATCTAAGGCTAGAGCTGAAGGAAATAAAAAAGCTATTGTAAATAGTTTTATTAGATTATGTAGAGTTTCATATGATAACCCTGAATTAGCATTGAAGTATACAGATAGTAGTATTTTATATGCAACAGAATATAAGTTAGAAAAACTACTAGCTGAAGGTCATTTTTATAGAGGAATAGTTTTATTTAATTCAGGTAAATATGGTTATTCTTTAAAAAGTTATTTAGAAGCTAATAAATATTATCACGATAAAAATAATGAAACGAGTTATGTTTTAAACCATAATATAGCTTTACTCAAATTAAAAATTGGTTCTAGTAGAGAGGCATTAAGTATTTTTAAGAAAAATTTAAAATATTTTGAAAGACAAGAAAATTTTGGTGATCTATATTTGAATACACTTTATGGTTTGAGTATTGCGTATATCTCAAATAATAAGAAAGACTCAGCTTCAATTATTAATAAGAGAGGCTATAAATTAGCAAAAAAAACAAAAGGCTTTAGTCATTTATATTTTACTCAAGCTGAGGGAGCTTTACAATATACTAAAGGTAATTTTATTATCGCAAAAGATAGTTTGTTGAAATCAGTACCTTTTTTAAAAGCCAGTAAAGATTATCCAAATTTAGCTATATCATATTTTTATCTTGGTTCAATTTCTAAAGTAGAGGAAACTAAAATTGAATATTATAAGAAAGTTGATAGTATATTCAAATTTAAAAAATATATTATTCCTCAACCAAGAAAAGCTTACGAAGGTTTAATTAATTACTACAAGAGTAAGGGAGATTTAAAAAATCAACTTTATTACACAGATAGATTGCTAGTAGTTGATACTGTTATTAACAAAGAATATCGTAATGTTTCAAGAACTTTTCATTATGAATATGATACCCCAAGATTAGTTGCAAGTAAAGAAGTATTAATTTCAGAATTAAATAAAAAAAATAAAGACTTTAAATATGGAATTTATATTTTACTAGTTATTTTAATATTAGTTTTAATAATATTAATTTCTCTTTACAGGAGAAAAAAAATAAATGAGCAAAAGTTTAAAGAAATAATTTCATCTTTAAAAACTAAATCTGTTAATCAAGAAGTAAATAAGGACAAGGAAAAAAAGCGAGTGTTTCCAATTGACAATAAAACACTTAATCAAATACTAGATGGTCTTGATGAGTTTGAAAAAAATAAAACTTTTCTAACTCCTAAACTTACATTAAATTTATTTGCAAAGAAATTAGAAACAAATACTAAGTATTTGTCAATAGTAATTAATGACTATAAATCTCAAACTTTTAAAAATTATGTTAATAATTTGAGAATAGTATATATAGTTGAAGAACTATACAATAATAATATTTTACGAAATTATACAATAAATGCTATAGCTATAGAGGCAGGATTTTCTAGTACAGAATCTTTTACTAGAGCGTTTTTTAAGAAAACTGGATTAAATGTGTCATATTTTTTAAAAAAAATAAATGACTGATAATCATTTATTTAATCTGTTTAATATTTCTCTTTTCAGTGAAATGAGAAATATGTTTCTTTATTTTGAATTAAGAAGAAGGTATATTTGAATCAAATTTAAATATAGAAATCAAATGAAAAAAATCAAATTTTTAAAACTGGGAAAAGTGAAAATTGCAAACGTAAACATTCTAAATAGAATGTTTGGAGGAGCTGAATCAGATTTCTGCGATACAGATAGTTGTGACGAAGCACAATGTATTCCAGAGGTAACACAAGGTAACACAACATCCAATAATGAGGATGTCTGTACAGGAAGTATTTTACAATGTACAAGTATGAACAACCAAAACTGTTAACAAATAAAATCATATGTCATTTAGAGGAAAAGCACAAGCATGCATTTTATTATTTTCAAGTCTTTTTTTGATTATGTCTTGTAATTGCATAGTAGTTGCAATACAGAAAGATACAGTTTCCTTCAAGAGAAAAAAAAACCTTACTGAATCAGAAAAAAAGAATTGGCATTTTAAAGATGTTTTTGAGGATTCCATCCCTGGTATTAACCTTCACATGGCATATGATTTTTTAAAAGATAAAAAAGGAGATACAGTTATTGTAGCTGTTATTGACACAGAATTAGACATTGCTCAAGAAGATTTAAAAAATCAAATTTGGATTAACAAAGATGAAATACCTAATAATAACATAGACGATGATAACAATGGATATATAGATGATATTCATGGCTGGAATTATGTGGGAACAAAAAAAGGAGATAAAGTTCCTTACAGTCATTTTGAATATGTTAGAATTATTAAGAAATATGATGCTCTTTTTAAAAATATTACTTCTACTATTGATGTTCCTATAAATAAGAAAGAAGAATTTAACTTATACCAAAAAGCATATTCTGAATATAATGAGAAATTAAAAACCGTTAGTGGTGATATTGAAAGATTTGATGTTGCAATAAATCGTTATATAGAAGGAGTGAATGTCGTTAAACTTTATCTCCCTAATATTAAGAAGCCATACGATAAAACAAGATTAGATTCTTTAAAAAAAATGTTAAAAAATGAAGAAGAAATAGAGAAATTACAACATTTAATAATTTATAAAAAATATAATCATACCCTAAGCTCCATAAGAAATAGAAGGAGGTTGCTTTCAGAAATAATAGAGTATAAATTGAATTTTGATTTTGATGAACGTTATCTGACAAATGACAATACTGATGATTTAAATGATTTTCCATATGGTAATAATGATGTTCAAGGAATAAGAAAATTTAGCCATTCAACTAAAATGTCCTCAATAATTGCTGCTGAAAGAAATGATACCTTAGTAGAAGGAATAAATGATAAAGTAAAAATAATGCCTTTAAGTATTTCTGTGGCAGGAAATGAACACGATAAAGATATTGCATTAGCTATTCGATATGCAGTAGATAATGGAGCTAAAGTTATCAATATGAGTATTGGAAAGGATTTCTCTTTACATCCGGAATGGGTATACGATGCAATCAAGTATGCTGAAAAGCATAATGTTTTAATTGTAACTTCAGCGGGGAATGATGGTTATAATCTAGATAAAATTGAAAATTACCCAAATGATAATAAGAATGATGGGATTGAATTTGTCAAAAACTTTATGAAGGTAGGAAATACATCATATAGATTAAACTTAAAGTTAATAAATAGTTTTTCAAACTACGGAAAGGAGGAAGTAGATATATTTGCGCCAGGTACAAGAATTTCATGTTTAAGTAGAAAACGCACAACGACAGATTCTGGAACTTCTTTCTCTTCTGCTGTAGCAACTGGTGTAGCAAGTTTACTGTTCTCCTACTATCCATGCCTAAGTCCAGCAGAAGTAAAACAAATCATCATGGAATCGGGAACTTCTTTTAATATCATGGTAAATAAACCTTCTACAAGTAAAGAAAAAGAATTAGTCCCTTTCAGCTCACTCTCAAAATCAGGAAAAATAGTCAACGCCTACAACGCACTACTCATGGCAGAAGAAGTTTCTAAAAAGAAGAAAAAGAAAAAACGTAGCTAAACAAAACTATGCACCTCATCTGGGCACTCATAAACACCGCTTTTGTCATCCTTTTTTTCGGGTTGGTACTAACACTTTTTACAAAAGGAAAGCAACTATTCAATAACAAATACGGTAATGCAATCATTGTGGTGTTTGTTTTGGGTGTTATTGGAATGCTTGGCGCAGAAGAAAGAGACTTTGACAATCACTATTCGTTTCATAATGCTAAAAATTTAAAAGGGAACAATGTTACATCACTTGATGCACACGTAGAAGAAACGATTCCATTTATATTACACCTTACCGTATTGTTTAAGAAAAATGATAAAGGTGAGTTGGTTGCAAGTGATAGTCACAGTGATATGTCAGGGTTTACAAATGGGCACGATTGGGAAGTTACGTATGTTGATGTTGACAAACAGGAAGATGGAACCTATACCTACCAAATGAGCGGTGCAATGCATTGGTATCTATTCGGAATAAAAATATACACGCAAAGTAAAACTTTCAAAGGAACTTTGGAATAACCGACAAAGCATTTATATTACTTAAAAAATAAAACCACTTGAAATCTCTCAAACCATTTCTCATCACAGTATTGAGTTGCTGTTGCATCATCGCCTGTACTTCACTTAAAAGCACAACAACAAAACCAACAATAGTTACCGCAGCTTTTGCTAAAAAGCAAGCATTGACCGAAACGGAAAAACAGAATTGGCATTTTAAAGATATTTACGAAGATTCTATTCCTGGGGTGAGCCTTGACAAAGCATATAAGTTTTTAAAAGGAAAAAAAGGCGATACGATTATTGTTGCTCTTATAGATACAGAATTAGATATAGATCATGAGGATTTAAAAGATCAGATTTGGATTAACAAAGGGGAAATTCCTAATAATAATATTGATGATGACAACAATGGGTATGTAGATGATATTCATGGCTGGAATTTTTTACAAACAACGAAAAAAGGTCCTGTTTTATATGCTAATCATTCCTTTATAAGAATCATGAAAAAATATGATTTGCTTTTTAAAGATAAGGAAGAGAAGCAAATTTCTGAAAGTCAAAAGAAAGAATTTAAAGAGTATCTCAGAGCTATCAAGACTTATAAAAAAGAAAAAAAGGAAATAGAAAAAGATATTGCTACGTATAATAGAATAAAGAATAAGTTTATTGAAGCAGATTCTTTGCTAACCAAATATTTTTCTAGAAAAGATTACACTATTTCTCAGTTAGATTCCTTGTCTAAAATAACAAATGATTCCTTAACAAAGGTTCAAATAAGATTTATGAAATATTATTTAAAAAATAATATGAATCCTGAATGGGCGGATAGAGGTATAAAAGGTGAGAATAAAAAACTAAATACATGGTTAAGTTTTACGTATGATGATCGACAAAACCAAAGAGATAATGTAGATGATCTAAACGATGTTCCGTATGGGAATAATAATGTACAAGGGACGCTAAGAGGAAGCCATGGAACAAGAGTAATGTCCGTTCTTGGGGCTACTCGTAATAATGATATTGGAATAAATGGAATAAGTAATTCATTGAAAGTGATGTTTTTGGGTGTTGCACCTCTTGGAAATGAACATGATAAAGATATTGCATTAGGAATTCGCTATGCAGTTGATAATGGTGCTCAAATTATCAATATGAGTATAGGTAAAGAGTTTTCAATGCATCCTGATTGGCTTGAAGATGTAATTAAATATGCGGAACAAAATGATGTGTTGATTGTTTCTTCTACAGGAAATAAGAGTTATAACCTAGATAATGAATTTGATTATCCAGATGATTATAATGAAGATGGTGAATATGTCAATAATTTTATAAAAGTAGGAGCTAGTTCCTTTACAGCAGATTCTACAATGGTGTGGCTTTCTTCTAATTACAGTAACAAAAACGTAGACATTTTTGCGCCTGGACATAAAATTTATAGCTTGTCAAGAAGAAAGCCTTCTTTTGGTTCAGGCACTTCGTATGCTTCACCAATAGTAGCTGGTATTGCTGCTTTGATTCGTTCGTACTACCCAAACTTATCTGCTGTTGAGGTAAAAGATATTATCATGAAATCGGGTATTTCATTTGAAATTGATGTAGAACGACCCTATCCGTATGGAGATGAGCCGTATGCTGAAAAAATTCCGTTTAGTTCCATGTCTAAGTCGGGTAAAATAGCCAATGCGTATAATGCGTTAGTACTAGCAGAGAAAGTTTCTAAGAAAAAGAAAAACCGCAACTAAACATGAAATTTCTCAAACCATTTCTCATCATATTCTTGAGTTGCTGTTGCATCATTGCCTGTACTTCACTTAAAAGCACAATTGTTAAACCAATAATAGTTCCCAATCTTACACTTAAGAAAAGTAAATTAACCATACCGCAATGGAGAAACTGGATACATAAAGATATTGTTCAAGATACCATTCCTGGAATAAGTTTAGATAAGGCATATAATGAACTCATAAAAGAAAAATTAGGAGATACTATAATTGTTGCATTGCTAGATAACAGGATCGATTCTGAACATGAAGAAATTAAAGATTACATATGGGTAAATAATAAAGAAATTCCAAATAATGGAATAGATGATGATAAGAACGGTTATACAGACGATGTAAATGGTTGGAATTTTCTGGGTAATGGGAAAGGAGAAAATGTTGATAGAGCTAACTTTGAAGCAACTAGAATAGTTCGTAAATACAAGGATGTTTTTGAATCAAAAGAAATTGAAGATATTCCCCAACAATTGAAAAAAGAATTTGACTTGTATAGAAAAGCTAAAAGAATTTATGATGATTATTTGAATCTTACAGAGAAAAGGATAGCTTCACTTGACTCATTTGATAAAAGAAAAAAAGATTTATATAATGATCTTTCTAAAATATATCATGATTCTTTATTATCTGAAAAGAGCATAGCAAAACTACTTTCAAAAGATAGCATAATCAATATTAAAATTGCGAGTTATCGCTATTATCTTAAGCATTCGGGTTGGAGTTCAAGTACACGGGAAGTACAGAGTAGATATCTAGATATTTACCTAGGATTAAATTCTAAGGAGCGTTCTGTAATTGGAGATAATGTTGATAATATTGAAGATGCAGACTATGGTAATGGAAATATTACTGCTAGTAAAACGTCTAGCCATGATCATGCTATAAAAGTTGCTGGAATTTTAGCCGCTAACAGAGTAAATGGGCTTGGTATTAAGGGTGTTTCCAACATTTTAAAGATTATGCCAGTTTGTACTTCTCCTTCAGGAGATGAACAAGACAAAGATATAGCTCTAGGAATAAAATATGCAGTTAATAATGGCGCAAAAATAATTATCATAACATTTACAAAATATATAGTTCAGCGAGAAGATTGGTTAATGGATGCTATAAATTATGCTTCAAGTAAAGATGTTCTAATCGTCTTATCGGCGGGGAACTCTGCAAAAGATTCAGATTTAGAAATTACATATCCTAATGACATTAATGAACAAAATAATGAATATGTAAATAATGTAATTGTTGTAGGTGGATCGAGTTCTTCTTTAAATGAAGAATTAGTTGCTGACTTTTCTAATTATGGAAAACGTAATGTTGATATTTTTGCACCTGCAAAAAGTATTTATACAACTCTCAGGAATAATGAATATGGATATGAAAGTGGCACTTCTATGTCAGCGCCAATTGTAGCTGGAATAGCATCATTAATCCGTTCCTATTATCCAAACCTATCAGCATCAGAAGTAAAACAAATCATTATGGAGTCGGGTGTTTCTTATGACATAATGGTTAATAAGCCGTCTACAAGTAAAGAAAAAAAATTGGTACCTTTCAGCTCACTCTCCAAATCAGGCAAAATAGTCAATGCGTATAATGCATTAGTACTAGCAGCAGAAGTTTCAAAAAAGAAGAAACGCAATTAACCGCTATAAATAGTTAGAAAAATATTGTAATTTACTAAAAGTACAAGTGTAAATTCAAGAATATGGACTACCTATTATTTTTTGATTCTAGGATATGTACGTTATTTGAAAGTAAATTATTTCCACTCAATGAAAAAAATTAAACCTATTAAGCTTCTTTCGACTTTATTCATATTGCTTTACCCTCTTCTTTCTTTTGCTCAAGAAAGCGGTTTTTCAATTCCCGATTCGCTCAAAAATGCAACATACAGAGAACTTATAACAAAGTTCAATAGCAACACAAGTAATAAGGAACTATATAAATTATATGCCAAAGTATATTTGCAAAAAGGAAAAGAAGATACTGTAAAAATACATATAGCCAGAGGGTATAGATTGCTTTCTATTGTTGAAACTGACTATGAAAAAGGATTAAAATATCTTGATAGCGGAATTGCCATTAGTAAAGATTTAAAACATTATAGATATCCTGCAATTCTATATACAAATAAAGGTGTTGAACTAAATGAAAAGGGGAAATACAAAGAAGCCTTAACGAATTATTTGGAATCCATTCGTCATTCAAAGAAGAATAACAATGAAAACTTCGCCTATATTACTTTACACAATGTAGGTTTGCTCAAACGAAGACTAGGAGAGTATGAAGAAGCAATCAAAATCCTCAAAGAATGTATGGAATTTGATGATGCAAAAAAGGAAAAAAAGTATATAGATTCTTTAAGTTATGCAATGACAGCTGTTGAACTCGCAAAAACATACACGTTAAAAGGTCAAATAGATTCATCAGAATATTATACAGAAAAAGTCATGCCTTTTTTATCCAAAAAGAAAGAGGGAGTTTTTTATCTATCGAAATTTAATAAAGCGCTTAATGAATACCACAAACGGAATTATGGTTTGTCAATTGACATACTAAATGAATGTATTCGTTTTACAAAGAATGGTAATTTGATACTATATACTAATGAAGAATTTCTCCCAGAAGCCTATTATTACCTAGCTGAAAACTACCATAAAATAAATGACAAAGAAAATATGATTCAGTATGCAAAGAAAATAGATTCCTGCTTTGAAGCAAACAAGTTACCAAGCACGGAAGTCAAAAGAGCGTATGAACTATTAATAGAAAACTACAAAGAGGAAAAAAACACGGAAAAGCAATTACTTTACATAGAAAAATTACTAATTGTAGACAGCTTGCTTCAAGGTGATTATAAGATGTTAAATGCATCTATGAATAAAAAGTTTGATGTACCGAATCTTTTGAAGGAAAAAGAAGAAATAATTTCTAAACTTCGTGAATACAGGAAAAAATCCTTCAACGGTTTACTAACACTAAGCCTTTTATTACTCTTTTCTGGAATTGTAATTTGGTTTTATTACCGAAGACAACAATTACACAAAAAACGATTTCAAAAACTAATCAATACAGACAAACCAATCAAAATTGAAAATAAGAAACCAGAAAATAAGTCTATGAACATAGATGAAAAAATTCTAAAAAAAATTCTAAATTCATTACAGCGTTTTGAAGAAAACAAAGACTATATCGCACGTAAAATAACACTAGCGTCACTAGCAAAAGACTTCGAGACAAACCCTAGATATATTTCTCAAGTTGTGAACGAGTATAAAAATAAAAACTTTTCAAACTACTTAAGTGACTTGCGAATCAATCATGCAATAGCAAGATTAAAAATTGATGAAACGTTTAGAAAGTATACCATAAAAGCGATCGCCTATGATGTTGGGTTCAGCAATTCGCAATCGTTCTCAAATGCTTTTCATAAGGAAACCGGAATCTATCCTTCATATTTTATAAAGAAGATAAATGAATCAAAAAACTAAGTGCATAATTCAAAATGGCTATTCAGCATTACTTTAACCTGAGTTCGATATAAAATCTAAAAGCCACTTTCTTCTTTTCCGCAGTATAGCAGGGATTTTTCGTTAAAAATTTTTGAAGCCTTGGAAAAAATTTAGAAAAATTCATGCGGTTTTAGTTTTTTAATAAGAAAAAACTAAAAATACCTCTGGAAAAGCGCACTTTCTTTTGTTTCTTTTCTTTGTGCGAGCAAAGAAAACGAAAACGAAGATTCAGGAGTTCTGCAATTTGAAATAAAAATGACACGAACTAAAATAAAAAATTGATTTTCAGAATTTTAAAGCCTAAGTGTTTACTAAATTTTATTTAAATGAAACTTATGTTGAACTCACGTTACTTTAAACAATAAAAACTACCGAATCAGATTAATACTAATCGTTGAAATTTCCGAACTCGGAAAACGATACGAATGTGTTGGATCAATAGTACTTCCGGCTTTGGCTATGGCTTCCAAAAACACATCCAACTCTACAATATACTGATCAGAAAAACCATGTGTCACATCATACGCAGTACACGGTGTATTGCCTAAATTTTCGGCAACAACATTTGGCGCAACGGTATGCAACTCTATAAACAACAATCCATGGTTTTTAATATAAGGTTTCCATTTCTGGAAATGTTCTACCAAGCTCTGTGCAACGTCTTTATTATGTAATTGCTTCCCGCGATGTGAAAATGCACCTGTAGAAAGCAACTCGCCTTTATAATCGCCATGAGGCGCATTAAATGGTCGATTATGATCTAAGAAAGAACGCACATTCAGTAACTCTTCTAGTTTTACACCATACAATTCTTGAAGCTTTTGGTCAATCTCAGCAGGATTTCCAATATCGCCCCAAACGACTTCCGCCCATACATTGGCTTTCTCCAAATTTCGTTTCGTGCTCAACAAGGCTTCCTTATTATAATCGGCACCAACCAAAATAAGTTTATTGGCGCCCAAATCGTCTCGTCGCTGTGTCTGATTCCAAATCAAATCAAAAATATGTTCTAGCAATGCACCATTTCCACAACCCACATCAATAATCCCTTTGGGTTGCTCCGCAAGTGGTTTATTAAAAATATCAACAAGGACAGCATCAAACTTATTAAAATACGTTGCATGACTTCCGCCACTTCCCCAAACATTCACACCTCTAAACACATGTTGTTCGTTGCCCAAATGATCTTGCTGAAAAAACGGAAGAAAATCTCCTGTCAAATACGTTTCTATATGACACATAATTGGTGTGTACGAAACCGTAACTCCGTAAGCATAACTCTTAGTAAACAAAAACGAACCTTTCTTCGTCAATGAATTTCCATCATACAATTCAAGCAAACTAAACAACTTTTGAATAGAAGGATCTTCTAAAAAAGTAGCTTCTTCTACACTTTCTAAATCTGCATTATAGCCTAAATACACTAACAATGGCGCTAACAAAACACCTTCCAAATGTGTAGCAATCTCTACCTGAAAATACGCGTCTGTACTCAATGCTTTTCGAGCATTTGTCAAATAAGAAGCCAACTCATACAATTTTCTTGGATTTGGTAATGGAAACTGAAAAGGCTGTTGAAACAACTCATAATAATAGGCAAACAACTGATTGAAGGTAGCGTAATGCGTAATATGACGCTGAAATGCGATAAACTTTGAAGTGGTTTCTAAGTGCGTTTCTGTGTCGGTAACTGTATAAGTTAAAATTCCTTGCGAAGCCAAACTGCGCAAGGCAATATTCAAATAACCTGCATGAAACTGTGGATGTTCTTGAAGAATCTCAGCAACAGAAGTAGTTTTCTTTGTCGCTAAAAAATCAAAAATACTATGACGGTCTAATATGGCAATAATTGCGGTAATGGCAATTCCGTCTTGATGCTTAAACAACAACGATCGGAATGCTCTTCTTTCTTCTTTGGTTAAATTCATATCCGTAAGATACAGATTTTTCAAATGTAGTTGCAAAGAAAAATAACAGAAGGAATTTGCCACGTTCCTTCTGCATGATTTTTTAAATTTCTAAAGATTAATTGGACAATCTCCAAAACCTCCTGTGCAAATAGCAGGATCTGAAGCTGGTATCGGTTCTTGCGGTAGTGGTTGTGGCGCTGCTGGCTCACAAATGAAGCCAATATCGGTAAGTACACTATGATTTTTTCTTCCTCCTTCAATACTTGTGATATTTTTTAAGTTTGAAATCACTTTTTTGTTCAATGCTAAATTTTTTAAAGTCTTTTTTCTCATGATATTTCTATTTTTTGTTCGTTGCAAAGATGCAGTGATAGAAAAACATGGTGTAGCGTGAAAACACTAATTCATAAGAAGAAATTAACGGGAATTAAATCCCCTTTGGAATGGCATCAATCAAAGTTTGTGTATAGGATGATTTCGGATTGGCGTAAATAGCATCGGCTTCACCCAATTCTTCAATGCGTCCATCATTCATAACCAACAATTGATCTGCTATATACTTAACAACTGCCAAATCGTGAGAAATAAAAATATAGGTAAAACCAAAATTATCTTTCAGTTCGTTCAACAAATTCAACACTTGTGCCTGCACCGAAATATCCAATGCAGAAACTGATTCGTCACAAATAATCAACTTTGGTTGCAACGCAATCGTACGCGCAATTCCAATTCGTTGGCGTTGTCCACCCGAAAACTCATGCGGATAGCGTCCGTAGTAAGAAGCATCGAGTCTGACACGTTCTAGCAATTCAATAACTTTCTCTTTTCGTTCGGCATCATTAGCGTGCAATCCGTGTACTTTCATCGGTTCCAAAATAGCAGCTCCAACAGGAATTCTAGGATTCAATGACGCAAAAGGATCTTGAAAAATAATCTGAATCTCTTTCCGCAAGGCGCGCACTTCATACTTAGAGATCTTAGTAATATCTACACCTTTATATAAAATTTGCCCTTCAGTAGCTTTGTGCAATTGCAAAATAACATTTCCCAAAGTAGATTTTCCACAACCTGATTCGCCCACCAAACCTAAAGTTTCACCTTCGTATAACGAAAAACTCACATCGTCTACGGCTTTCACTTCCGTAGATTTTCCAAACAAACTGGCGTTGCTATAAAATGATTTGGATACGTTTTTTACCTCTAATAATGGCGCTTTCGTGTACATGTTCTCGTGGCGAAGTTGCCGTTCGGCTGTTGTGACAACTACATCCGAAACGGTACCTGCAAGCACATCTTGAATGGTTGGTAACTTCTTCAATCGAACATCCAAAGAAGGTTTTGACTTCAACAATGCTTTGGTATATTCATGCTGAGGATTTGAAAATAGGGTAGCCGTTTCTCCACGTTCTACAATATTTCCTTGATACATCACCACAATCTGATCGGCAATTTCACTCACCAATGACAAATCATGCGAAATAAAAATAATGCCCATTTGGTTCTCTTGCTGTAATTCTTTCAACAACAATATAATTTCTTTCTGAACGGTTACATCCAATGCTGTTGTAGGTTCGTCGGCAATCAATACCTTCGGTTTGCAAGCAATTGCCATGGCAATAACCACACGTTGCTTTTGTCCGCCACTCAATTGATGCGGATAGGAACTATACATTTGTGCGACTCTTGGGAGTTTTACCTTTTCAAACAACCCCAATACTTCTGCTTTCACTGCTTTCTTTGTGCAGTATTTATGTTGCAACAATACTTCTTCCACCTGTTTTCCGCAGGTCATTGACGGATTCAAGGAACTCATAGGCTCTTGAAAAATCATCGAAATTTCATTCCCGCGCAAGCGTTGAAAATCTTTCGCACGAAGTGAAACTAAATTTTGATCTTCATATAAAATCGTACCCGTAATTTCTGCATTCTTTTTCGGCAATAAGCCTAATATAGCTAACGAAGAAACCGATTTTCCACTACCAGACTCACCAACAATTCCTAAAATTTCATTCGCAGCAAGTGCATAAGAAATTCCGTGAATCACTTCGTTTCCTTTAAAGGAGATGGTTAAGTTTTGTATGTCTAATAATGTATTCATCACTCAAAAATACACAAACGAAATGAATTTAGTGAAACTCAACGTTGAGAAGCATACAAAGGCGCACTCAAACTTGTAAGTGAAGGGTTGTTTAAAAAGTAGTCATTTCGAATATAATGAAGCATTCTTTTAAAATGAAGTCATTGATTTACAGCGCATTTAAAAATTAAAAAATCTTCGGGATGAAGTTGTTGAAACTTTTTAGACAGCCATTTTAAAACGCATGTGTTTTTTCAGATTTAGTGTTTTGAAGCAATTTAATACTCTTTGCTTGCAATGTGGAAAATGTAATAATTTTAGAAAAAAACGTGTAATTCATCGAATAAATCAATAATTACATAGAAAGTTAACTTAAAATTAACATTTTTGCTCCGCTTTAGTGAAAATATTTCAAAAAGTCATTTGAATAAAATAGTACACCTGTTAGAAGTTAAAAAGATAAATTTTCTTCAAATTTTAAATGATTTTTACGAAAACGTTTTCGCTAAAACATTGTTACTAACCTAATTAACCAATTAACACATGAAAAACAAATACCTTTCAATGGGCTTATTAGCCTTCGGAATGTTTTTTGCGCAAACGTCATTTGGACAAACAACTGCTGAAAAGCAACAAATTGTGAGTCAATATGATGTTCAAAAGCTTGAAACATTACAAAACAAATTTACAGCTGCACAAGCCTTAGAAAAGCAAAGAGCAGTTCGACTTGCACAACAAAACGGTTGGGAAATTCGACAAACATTACCAGATGGAACACTCATTGAGCTCCAAAAAGTAACTCCAGACGGAACACCAATATATTACACGACATTTAATGTAGCGGCGGCACGATCTACAAGAGCAGACCATTTGAATAATGGAGGTTCTTTAGGATTAAACCTTATGGGACAAAACATGACAGCCTATGTTTGGGATGGAGGAGTTGCAAGAGCTTCGCACCAAGAATATGATGGAGCAGGAGGAAACAATCGTTTTTCTACTGGAGATTCAGGTGCTTTAAATTATCATTCTGCACATGTTACCGGAACCATTATGGCTTCTGGAGTGGTTGCGAATGCAAAAGGAATGGCGCCACACGCAAGTGCGGTAGGTTATGACTGGAATAGTGATATTGCAGAAGCAACAAGTGCTGCTGCAGGCGGAATGTTAATTTCTAACCATTCGTATGGTTTTAGAGGTGATTTAGTTCCTGATCATTATTTTGGAGGATACATTACAGATTCTCGCGATTGGGATAATGTGATGTTCAACGCACCTAACTATCTAATGGTAGTTGCTGCTGGAAATGATGGAAATCAAAACGGATATAATGGAAGTCCTTTAGGCGGAAATAGTTCGTACGATAAATTAACAGGACATTCTACATCAAAGAATAACTTAGTAGTTGCCAATGCACAAGATGCAAATATTGATGGAAGTGGAAACTTAGTTTCCGTATCTATTAATAGTAGTAGTAGTGAAGGACCAACGGATGATTTCCGTATCAAACCAGATATTACTGGAAATGGTACAAGTGTATACTCTACGTATGAAAGTAGTGATACAGCATACAACTCAATTACAGGAACATCAATGGCTTCGCCAAACGTAGCAGGATCGTTATTATTATTACAACAACATGCTAATAATACAAATGGTTCATTTATGCGTGCAGCAACTTTAAAAGGGTTGGCATTGCATACTGCAGATGATGCAGGGTCAAATGGACCTGATGCAATTTTTGGATGGGGATTAATGAATACAAAAGCAGCTGCAGAAGCGATTACAAATAATAGTAATGAAGCTAAAATTGAAGAATTAACGTTGACTTCTGGTCAAACGTATACAATTACAGTTGATTCTGATGGAATAAATCCATTACTAGCATCTATTTCTTGGACAGATAGAGCAGGAACAGCAAATACATTAGTAAACTCTTCAACAGCAGTTTTAGTAAATGACTTAGATATTAGAGTTTCTAAAGGTGGAACAACTTACAATCCATGGAGATTGACAGGAGTTACAACGAATGGAACAGGAGATAATACAGTAGATCCTTATGAAAGAGTAGACGTTTCAGGAGCATCTGGAACCTATACAATTACGGTAACAAACAAAGGTTCTTTAGTTGGAGGAAGCCAAAACTTCTCTTTAGTTGTAACTGGATTAACAGGAACACCAGTTGTTTGTAATGCAACGACTCCAACAGGAGTTTCAACATCAGGAGTAACAGATTCAGAAGCAACAGTTTCTTGGACGGCAGTTCCTGCAGCTACGTATGATGTAAGATATCGTGTAGCAGGAACTTCTACTTGGACAACAAATGCAGTTGCTGGAGCATCAACAACATTAACTGGATTGGCAGTAACTACACAATATGAAGTGCAAGTGCGTAGCAAATGTACAAGTGGAAACTCATCATACAGTGCATCTGTAAACTTTACAACTACAGAAGTACAATTAAACTACTGTGCTTCCAATGGAAACAGTGTAGCTGATGAATATATTAGTAGAGTACAACTTGGAAGTATAGACAATAGCACAGGCGCTACAGCAGGTGGTTATGCAGATCATACATCAGAATCAACTTCTTTAGCGAAAAGTGTAGCACATACCATTACAGTTACACCAACTTGGACAGGAACTGTATACAGTGAAGGATATAGTGTTTGGATTGATTACAATCAAGATGGAGACTTTAGCGATGCTGGAGAACAAGTTTGGACGCAAGCTGCAACGCAAACAACTCCTGTAAGTGGTTCTTTTACAGTACCTTCTTCTGCAACAAATGGAGCAACACGTATGCGTGTATCTTTAAAATATAATGCAATACCAACAGCATGTGAATCTTTCCCTTATGGAGAAGTTGAAGACTATACTGTAAATATTACAAGCGGAGCTGCTGATACAGTAGCACCTGTAATTACCTTAACTGGTTCAGCAACGATTAACTTAAATGTTGGAGATTCGTATACAGATGCTGGAGCAACTGCAACTGATAATGTAGATGGAAACTTAACTTCAAGTATTGCCGTAACAGGTTCGGTAAATACAAACGCCGTTGGAACGTATACTTTAAATTATAATGTAAGTGATGCAGCAGGAAATGCAGCAACACAAGTGAGCAGAACAGTAAATGTAACGGATGGCACAGCGCCAGTAATTACCTTAACTGGTTCGGCTACAGTAAACTTAACAGTTGGAGATTCGTATACAGATGCTGGAGCAACTGCAACTGACAACGTAGATGGAAACTTAACATCAAGTATTGTTGTAACAGGTTCGGTAAATACAGGAACAGCAGGAAGCTATACTTTAAATTATAATGTAAGTGATGCAGCAGGAAATGCAGCAACACAAGTATCAAGAACCGTAATTGTTACAGCACCAAGTACTGGAGGTTGTTCAGGCGGAATTACATCATATCCATATAGTGAAGGATTTGAAAATACGTTAGGTGGATGGACACAATCTAGTGCAGATGATATTGACTGGACAGTTGATGCTTCTGGAACACCTTCTGGTAGTACAGGACCATCTAGTGCTTCTCAAGGAACATATTATGTATATGTTGAAGCATCAGGAAGCGGAACAGGGTATCCAACGAAACAAGCGATTTTAAACTCTCCTTGTTTTGATTTAAGTGGAGAAACGCAGGCTACATTCGGTTTCCAATACCACATGTATGGAGCAGCTGATATGGGAAGTATTCTATTACAAGCAAGTGATGACAACGGAGCTTCATGGTCAACATTATGGAGTGAAACAGGAAATAAAGGAAATTCTTGGTTATCTGCGAGTGTAGATTTAGCAGCTTATGTTGGTGGAAACGTACAACTAAGGTTCAATAGAACTACAGGTGCTACTTGGCAAGCAGATATTGCTGTAGATGATGTAAGTCTTACTACAGGTGGTGGAAGTGGACCATCATGTTCTGATGTTTCATTATCAATTACGTTTGATAATTACCCAGAAGAAACAAGCTGGCAAATTACTAATAGTGGAGGAAGTGTTGTTGCTTCAGGCGGAACGTATGCTTCTCAAGCTGACGGATCAACATTAAACATTGCTGTTGGATGTTTAGACGATGGATGTTATGACTTTACAATTACAGATGCGTATGGCGATGGAATTTGCTGTGCTTATGGTAATGGTTCATTCACACTTACAAACAATGAGACAGGAGCAACGTTAGCTTCTGGAGGTTCATTTACAACATCAGACACAACAAACTTCTGTTTGACGGCTACAACTTCTACGAGTGATACACGGTATGTAACAACAAATGATGATACTATTGGCGGATCTTTTGAAGTTCAGATTTATCCTAATCCTGTAAAAGGAGGCGTATTAAATGTAAGAACGTTGGAGAACAATGCAAATTATACCATCATGAATATCATGGGACAACAAGTAGCAAAAGGAAAAATTACTTCGGGAGCTATTAATGTTGAAAGATTACAAAGTGGCGTGTATATGATTCAAATAGAAGCTGGATCAAAAACTGTGACTAAGAAATTTATCAAAGAATAATACCCAGATAACTAGTAAATAATGAGTGCTTAAAAGCCCAAACACATAACGTGTTTGGGCTTTTTTATGTATAAAAAGATAGTTTTTCATTCATACTTGTCACATCGAGCGCAGTCGAGATGCAGGCACGAATTCATATTGTTTCATAGTAGATTCTCATTTTCGCTTGCTGTTTTATAACTTCGTTTTCGGTTTAAATATTTAAAAGCTTCATAGAAAAACCCGCAAGTGTTTTCTATTAAGTTTGTATTTACTAAATTTAGTGTTTTAAAATCCTCAATAAGTACAAAATGAAATTCCCAACTAGTATCCTATACATCTTTATTTTGTTACTATCTGTACAATCAGTTGTAGGTCAGCAGCAACATCAGAATATTTCAACAGAAACAAAACCGCTAGAAGTTTCTGTGAATTTGCGGATTAATAAAATATACAATATCAATTCCGTACAGGAAACCTATCAAATTGATGGTTATTTTATGTATACCTGGAAAAATGAACGCGCCATATCATACCTTAAAGATTCTCTGGCTAATTCCATCATTTTTGAAAATGATAAAGCACGCGAAATCATAAATGGCAAACTATGGATTCCTGCATTTGAGCTTATAAATGTACAAGGCAGTAGAGAAAGACCCAATATTCGCATTGAAATCTACTCGGATGGCACGGTTGAATATGAAGAACGTTTTTTCGCAACTTGCAGCACGAATATGGATTTCACAAAATTTCCTTTCGATACACAAGTGTACAAAATAGAAGTTGAGGCGTTTTCGTATGGGAGCAAGAAAATTACTTTTAAGAATCCGAAGTTATTTCTAGAACATGATCACAGCGACTATCTTGGAGAAGATTGGGAGTTTGTAAATAGCGATGCACGCGTGATCACAAAAAAATATGAATTTATGGATGAAAATGTGAATTCTGAAAAGAATTTATATTCTAGAGTCATTTTTGAAGTCAAAGCAAAACGCTTATCCGGATATTACGAGTGGCAGGTACTATTTCCATTGCTCATTATCATCTTGGCATCGTTCTCTATTTTTTGGATCAAAGAATTTGGATCTCAAATTGGTGTTGGATTTACGTTAATGCTGACGGTGGTTGCGTTTAACTTCTATTCGGCATCCATTCTACCAAAACTTCCGTATAATACCTTCATTGAATACGTAATCATTGTAGGCTATATTTTTATCTTTTTAGGCATCTTAGCCGTGATTATCAATCATCGAATTAATGGGGAAGAAGATAAGAAAGACAGGATTCGGTTACTAAGACACTTCAGGTACGGATTTCCGCTTGTGTATACGATCATTATGATTGTGCTTTATATATCGTTGATATTTTAGGTAGCTTGCTGGATATATCTTAATGATTTTATATTTAATTCATAACCGTATAGTTTTAACAATCATAAGCTTTAATGAATGCTCAAGGTTGAGTTGTAATAGAAACAGCAAAAATTTCTGTTATGCATATGTGGTAAAAAACTAATCCGAATTTTAGCGTTCCTGAACTACTATTTGTAACAAAATAAAATGCAAGTCGTCATTACTATATGAAGTCAAGATTAGTATTATTTTGTTTATTGCTCTTTACTAGAATAGGATATTCACAACCTACTGAATCCAAAATAATTGGAAAATGGATTATTACAGATGTCACAAATAAGGCTATAGTTTCAATCTGTGGGCCAAATGCGGAATCAAAATCTGAAACAGAAGCTAAATTGAAACAAAATTATATAGGCGCATCCATTGAATTTTTAAAAACCAAAAAATTACTTTATCGAGACAAAAAAAATCGACTAGAAGACGAAAAAAACACAATTCCTTTTATTGGATTATATGATTATACTTGGGCTATTACTAATGAAAAAAAAATTGAAATTATCGAAATATCAAGCAATACTGTGCTAAAAAGAATACTCATTAAATACCTGAATGGAAAAATTTATTTAGACTTTATAGGAATAGTATTTGAGTTGGAAAAAAATAACGAACATTAACATTGCATAGTGTGAAAATTCGCAGGACTTTACTTTGTTTTCTTTTGCTAGCTTAGTTCAAAACAGTGTAATCAACCATACACGAACACGCTGAAAAAATCAAAATTCTAAAAAATGAACTTGAATAAAAAAGAAAAAAATGAAATACTTAGTTCGAAGTTTTCAAGAAATACTTGATTTTTTATCAAACTTACATTAATTAACAATCACTTTTTTCACTACTTTTTGAGTGTTTGAATATAGCTCAAGAAAATAAACACCCGATTTTAAACTACGCACATCTATACTTCTTGTATCTTTTTCTTTTTGAAGGATAAGATTTCCATAGACATCATACAATGTTAAGCTACTTAGCGCCACTTTAGCATTTATATAAACCGTATCACTTGTTGGATTAGGATAGATACTTATTGCACTGTCTAAATTAGAATTGTCTTCCACACTTAATGGATTTTCTTGATATACTTTAACGTAATCTATAAGCATAGCACTTTGCGTAAATCCTGAATCTACATTTCCTGCAAGTCCGCCCATGGCAACATTTAACAATAGAAACTGATCTTCAAAAAATGGCCATGTACTCACATTTTTAACTGCTGGATTATAAGTGTAAAAACCAACTCCATCTAACAAAAATGTGATTTGATCAGGAGACCAATTTATAGAATACACATGAAATTCATTGGCAAGATCATTTGCAATAATTCCTCCCTGATTTGGATTGCCACCATGACAACAAGTCGTATGAAGCGCACTGTTAATATAATTGATGTCTTCACCAGGGAAAATTCCGTGTTCCATAATATCTATTTCGCCGCAAGCAGGCCAATTGGTCGTTCCAAAGCTGGAATCGAAAAAAGCACCATCTTCATTAATATTCTTCCCCAGCGTCCAAATTGCTGGCCAAGTTCCAGATTCTAAAGGTAATTTTGCTCTTACATCTATTCTACCATACGTAAAGGCAAACTTAGAATTTAAACGCGCTGAGGTATAATTTTTTGTCAAACCTTGATCTGTGTAGGTTTCACTTTTTGCTACAATGTTTAAAAAGCCTGAGTTATCTACAAATGAATTATCAATGCGATCTGTGTAATGTTGTGCTTCGCCATTAGCCCAACCAACTCCGGGAATAATAACTTGCGTTTGATGATGCCATTTGGTTGGATCTACAACTCCTGGCGTGTTAAACTCATCTTCCCAAACTAAATAGGTGTATTCTACATCAATTGCATTTGGATCGGTTCCTACTGAACCATCGTCAATAGTATCTAGCAAATACGTTCCGGGAGTTGTAACGCCTCCATCAATGAAAATGGTTAACCTGTCATACATGCCACTCGCATTCACTGCTGTTACGCCATCTGAACTTAATACTGCATTTGAAAAATCGAAGATAATATTATGTGTCCATCCACCGCCAGAAGGTACATTTTGAGTCACTTCAACATCAGGGTTTGTACCATTCTCTAACTTTAAAACGATGGTATGTGCATTCGGATCAAATCCGTAAAATGATAAAGAAATTGTCTGTTGAAAATCTAAATCAATAGCCCTTATCAAATCAAGTGAAAAACCTTGCCACGCATTAGATCCATCATTAAAAAATTGCCCGACATCATTTCCAGCATCCATAGGATCTGTATTAAACGAAAAGCCACTTCCTGAAAAAGCAGTAAAATTGTCTGAGGAATCTGAAAAATCTATCGGCATTTGCTGAGAGAAAGAGAGTTGTGATACAAACAAAAAGACAATAAATAGATTCGCGTAGAGATTCTTCATAGGGATATATATTTTCAAGTCCATAAAAATAAAGCTTCTTACTTCCATAATGCTCTTTTCAAACTATACATGACCTATACACAACAATAAATAAGCGAATATTTTAACTGTTTTAGTACAACATCAGCAGATACAACACTTTAATCCAAAAATAGTACATCGCTTATATCTTTTACAAAATATTGAAAACCCTTAGGGTGATTTTGATCTTAATTAAAATTCTTATAGATTTAAAGTAATAAAATTAGAGTGGGCAGTCATGCAAACGCTATGGACATTGTAGCTAATACGAAAAAAACGCAGATGATTTTTGAAACACACAAACTAGAAGGAGTATTACATCAATACGTTGAATCAATATTTCATTTTAAAGATTTTATGCCAGACCATTCAATTGAGCGTGTTGTTCCAACAGGTCATATCTTTATTATTTTTGAGTTAGATGGTTTTACTCGAAACACTTTTGATAATGAAACATTAAAACCAAACAACACATTTACAAAAGTTTGGGTTTCGGGAATGCACAAAAATTACATTTCAATTTCAGCGCATCAGAAATCGGAAATGTTGGTTATTCAATTTAAGCCTTATGGAGCACATCCATTTTTCCACTTTCCCATTCAGGAATTAAATGAAAAAGTAGTTGCTGCTGTGCAACTATTTGAAAACAAAATTATTGAATTAAGAGAAGAAATTTTAACCAAGAAAACTTCCAAAGAAAAGTTTAAAATTGTTGAACAATGGTTGCTAGATAAATTTCACAAAGACAAAATACCATCAGTTGAATTATTAGGGATTTTAGAAAAACTACAAACGGAATCAGTCGCTAATTACGGTAAAATTATTGACAGCTATTCTAAAACACAAAAACACTTAATTGATCAATTCAAAAAATATATTGGTTTAACGCCTAAATACTATCAAAGAATCTTGAGGTTTAATGAAATCTTGCAGCAAATACATCAATCAGAAAAAATTGAATGGTCGCAAGTTGCCTATCAATGTGAATATGCAGACCAATCACATTTCATAAAAGAATTCAAACATTTTTCTGGGCTAAATCCGCAAAAATTTATCAAACAAAATTTCCATAAAGACGAACCTAATTTTTTCCCGCTAGATAGGAAAGGTTAATTTTTTACTATCCTGAGAATTTTTATTAAGATACTATTGTGTTGTAATTTAAACGCAATAAAATATGGACTTAGCAACAGCATTTCAAAGCATTAATTGGCTCTCAGTATTGATAGCAGCAGTCTCTGCATTCATACTAGGAGGAATTTGGTATGGACCAATTTTCGGTAAAAGTTGGATGACCGAATTTGGTTTCACCGAAGAAGATTTAAAAAAAAGAAGCATGTCTAAAACTTTTGGACTTTCCTTCTTTTTGGCATTCGTCGCCGCATTCGTATTAGAAATGTTTATTGGTGCAGAAGCTAATTTAATAGTTGGCGCGAGTGCAGGTTTTTTCGCAGGATTTGGATGGGTTGCAACCATGTTAGGGATTCTATACTTATTTGAAATGAGATCACTCAAAGCATATATAATAAATGCAGGATACTGTATTGTATCATTAACAATAATGGGCATCATTTTGGGTGCTTGGTAAAAATAAAAAAAGTAATAAAGCCCTTAAATGGGCTTTATTACTTTTGTATCCTTACAACTAGAATCACCTACACATGCAAAATCTCATCATCATCTAACAAACGTTCATTGCGCAATCTGAGTAGCACTTGCGCAACGGCAATTACATCTTTTTCACAATACACAATAATCCGATCGATGTTGTTTTCTTCATAAAAAACATTCCGAACCTGACTTCCGTCAATATCATCTTTTGGCGACGGAATGCCCAAAACTTTAGTCATTAACTTTAAGGAAGTATAATGTTTATAATCGCCAAATTTCCACAATTCCATCGTGTCTAAATGTGCAATTTCCCAAGGTTTCTTCCCGAATAAATTCAGTTTAAAGGGCAATGTCATTCCATTAATAATCATTCTGCGTGCGATGTATGGAAAATCAAATTCTTTTCCGTTATGCGCGCACAACACATGATGCGGTCTGTTGAAATGTGTTTCTAATAAGGTTTTAAACTCTTGTAGTAACTGTTCTTCTTCACCGAAAAAAGAAGTCGTTCTAAAATTTCTGAGATCGCCTTTATTGGCAAAATACCCAACAGAAATACAGATAATTTTTCCAAATTCTGCCCAAATGCCAGCCCGATCGTAAAATTCTTCAGGTGTAAACTCGTCTTTGCGTTGGTATTTAGTTTTTTGTTCCCAAAGCGCTTTTTCTTCTGCATCCAAATCATTAAAATTAGGATGCTCAGGAACTGTTTCTATATCAAGAAATAAAACATGTTCCAGGTTCATTTTTTGTAACATAAGTCTTTACTTTAGCACGTTAAAAAGGGTAAAATTTCAATAAGTGTTCAGTTAAGACATTGCTTTTGCGCGTTTTCTAAGTTTCTCTTTATAAAACGACTTCTCAGCAATATATACGATTTTGATGACTTCTGCAAAAATTTTGTTTTCGGTATTGGTTAAATGCGTTGTCTTTTCAATGGTAATTTCGTGTTCGTCTTGAATGCGTTTTTTAATGATTTTTATTTCTTCATCTGTAAAGGTAAATTCGCAAAACAAGGTTTCTTTTGCCGGACGTTTATAGTTGATCGTTGCTGCTTTGTCCCAAACCACATACTCATCGCCCAAAATTTGCATGAGTTGTGTCATATAAATCGGATCGGTTGCTGCAAACATACTTCCGCCAAAAATAGCGCCTACATAATTTTTGTTTTTATAGCTTAACGCGATTTTAATCTTGATTTCTTTTAAATCTTTGCTAATATGAATGATACGCGCCGTTGTCCGACGATACATTGGCGAAATATTAAATCCATGCTTGTAAATTGTCGAAATTGACATGAATTTTTTCAAGAAGTTGGTAGCAGTTTTGTACATGATTTTTCAAATATAATGTGTCAAATTTGAGTGCATCTAAGATACTGAATCTAGTCCAGCACAAGCTTCTCAAAATTGAGTTTCACTAAAATAACGATTGTTGTTTGACAGGGCTTTCGTGTTCTAACAACCACTTTTTTCGCCACAATCCACTAGCGTAGCCAGTTAACGAACCATCACTTCCAATAACGCGATGACAAGGTATAACAATCGACAATGGGTTTTTACCATTCGCGGAAGCTACGGCTCTAATTGCTTTTACATCGCCCAAGCGTTTAGACTGTTCCAAATACGAACGTGTTTTTCCATAAGGAATTTGATTCAGTTCATTCCATACTTTTTGTTGAAAAGGTGTTCCTTTTGGTGTTAATGGCAAATCAAACGTTGTACGTGTTCCCTCAAAATATTCTTGAAGTTGCGTGATGCACTTTTGAAGTATTTCGGGTATTTTTTCAGCATTAGAAAAAGGAGTTGTATCGTCTAAAACAGAAATTTCAAGAATTCCTTGATCATCAGAAACTACCTTAGCAATGCCCAAAGGCGTTTTTATATGTGCTGTATGTGTATTCATCGAACTAAAAGGGGTGTTTCATCGATTAAAAGTATAAAAACACAGTTGAAATGCATTTTTTTTATAGATTTGTCACGCCCGAAATATCACTATGAACTTAATTATTTAATCCTATTTACTAATCTCAGTTTATGGTATAGATCAGCATTAAGAAAGTTGTTAGTAGTTGGTACATATATCAACGATAAATATACCCGGAAGATTTTATTCTTCTGGGTTATTTTTTTCAATCAATCCTAATTTTTTTGCTCTATTTTCCCAGCTTTTACGCGCCAATTGTTGCAAGTCGGCAACGTTATCACTTTCATCCATAATTTCTAAACCAAGAAGCGTTTCAATAACATCTTCCTGACTTACCAAACCACTTACCGAACCGTATTCATCGACAACCAACGCAATATGTTCGCGTTGTTCTATCAGTTTTTCAAATAATTCAGGAATTGGTAAATTACGATCAGTTACCAACAATTCTCTTTTAATAGCTTCCAACGGTTCTTTGCCGCGTCCATGAATAATGGCTTCCATTATTTTATCTTTTAAGACATATCCAGAAATATCATCTTCTTTTTCCCCATGAATGGGAATTCGAGAGAATTTTAAATTTGGATTTTCATCAAAAAATTCTTGAATGGTTTTATTGGAAGCAACAATCTTTAACACAGATCGTGGCGTCATCACATCTTTTACTAAAATGTCTTTAAAGCCTAATAAATTACGAATCACTTTACTTTCTGATTCTTGAAAAACACCTTTGTCCGTAGCAATTTCCGTCATGGCGCTAAAATCTTCACGACTTAAAATGCTTTCACCATGTCCTTTACTTCCAATAATTTTTGTGAACAATTGTAAAACCCACAAAATCCCTGTGTATTTTAAAATCGTTACCATAATTCCAAGTGTTTTAGTGGTAAAACTTGCAAGTTCTTTCCAATATTTAGCACCAATCGTTTTTGGAATAATTTCTGAAGCAACTAAAATTAAAATGGTCATTACAACAGAAATAATAAATACACCGTAACTATCTCCGTCGCTATATAGTTTTTTTGCTTCTGTACCTACTAAAATAGCACCAACTGTGTGTGCAATTGTGTTTAAGGTAAGAATCGCGATTAACGGTTTATCAACATCTTGTTTTAATGCTTTTAAAGCATCTGCATACGGTTTCCCTTCATTCTTCTTGATATTTACAAATGTTGGTGTAACGCTCAGTAAAACAGCTTCTAAAATAGAACATAAAAATGAAAAGAAAATAGAAACTACTCCGTAAAGTATTAATAGTGTCATGGCTTTTTAAGAATTGTGTACAGCGAATTTAGAGAATATTTTGCTCAATATTGTAATATGTGTGTCGAATCCTTCAAGTTTCTGTTCTTTGGGTTTATTTATTTGTGAGATGGCTTATTTTCTTGTTCAAAAAAGCAAGTGATATTTTATAAAACGTCACCTTATCCTTTATAAAACGTCAGTATATACACTTTGTTTAGGCGATTTGACGTACTAAGTTTGTATTGAACAAAAACAAAAATATCATGAAAAAAAGTAACTTTAAAATGAAACTACTAACAAAATATTTTGTTATGTTGGTTGTTCTAAATCTGTTGAATCTTGCAACTTTCAAGCTTTCAGCGCAGGAGATACAAAGAACAAGTGTTGAAGGAGACTATATAGAAGTCTCACAAGAACTATTTGACCAATTAAAAGATTGGCAAAATAACAGAGAAAAGCAATTGCCTTTAAATGAATTTCTAGCAACAAAAAATGTTGCGAAAAACATGCAAGAAAAAGTAACGAGACTTTTAAAAGAATTACGTGGAAGCAACGGTGGCGACAGAGAAACTGATTGTAACTGTTCGGTAGTTACTGTAAATTCATCGTACGACGTTGCACCAAGCTTATACAATCAATTTTCGCCACCAGAAAATCAAGGTGGACTTACTACATGGTATGCAGAATCTATACTAGGTACGGCTACGCGTCAACGATTAAAATTGAATTCACCTGATACCAATAACCAATACGAATATGGGAAATCGGTTAGTGGAGATGAAGTTTCATCGGATAGTTATGCAAGAATGTCATTCAACTATATCTGTACAAATGGAAGTTTATTACCAGAAGATTGTGGATGTTCTAAAAATATTTACCTAAGAGCTAAATACTATAGTTCTTCGTGGGTTTCTACCTCTGCGAGTGGTGGATGGGGAACACATTCATGTTTTGCTGCGGTTGAAGATGATGTAGCATTGTTTACAATTGATCAATATTTGACAGATACACAAGTGACGGTTTTGAAAGCTGGACAATTTCAATTATCAAGAGCACAAGATGATACTTGGAATCCAGAATTTTGGATGAACATTGTTGATTTAGCTTCATCAATTGCAGGAGTTGTAGAAGATTTTGATGGCGGAATTGATTGGAGTGATACAATTACTGATGTAGGAGGACAAATTGTAACTGTTCTGCAAACACCTGTTGATATTCACTATCAAGAAGAAGAAGATGGTTCAGAGAACGGAAGTTATTCGGTGAGTTATGATGGTGGAATTACCTTAGAGCCAAACCATATTTTAACGGTTTCAATGATTTCTAAAGGATATATCTATGGAAAAGGAGATGGAAAATTTGTAAGTGATTCAGAACATAAAAGTGATTACTTCATATCAGCAGTATTACCTTTTGACGATTCTAATCCTGAATGTTGTATGGAAAAGTACGGAAAATGGGTTTCAGGATCTTTAGGAGTGCAAGGAACAACCGGATTAAGAAATTCAATTGGAGCTCACCAAACATTATGGGCACCATGGGACAACTTAACAGATACAACTGGTGATGGAAATGTGAATGTGACCACAAATATTGGATATGCAATAAAAGCTGACCAATGTATTATTTGTGGAATTGACCCAATTACAGGTTTAAGTGTAAGCGCTACAGGACTTAACTTAGGTACAAATACACGACCAGCACACTTATCATGGGATGGACAAATGTATGTATCTAGCTATGAAGTAAAAGTATACAATAGTTCAGGAGTACTAATACATACTTTTTCGACTACAGATACCAACTTTACAGTAAACTTAGCACCTGGAGATTATACCTTCACGGTTCGTGCTATTTGTGAAAACGGAACATCAATGCTTTCAGGTGTTTTTAACTTCACTGTAAATGAATTATATGCAGTTGCAGATCCTGTTCGATTCAGTATGTCACCAAATCCAGGAAGAGTAGATGTAGAAATTCAAGTAGAAAACTATAGAGAATTTAGAACATTACAAGTAGAGATAACTGACGTTAGAGGACTTTCTTATTACAACGGTGAAATAAGAGATGGTCTTCACACAGTAAACGTTCAAAGATGGCCAACGGGAATTTACTTCTGCAAAATAACAGATGGAGAACACGTGGGAGTCAAGCAATTAATTAAAGAATAACGAATAAGTTTATTACAATCAAAAAAGAGTCTATAATTTTTATAGGCTCTTTTTCATTACCAACCACGATACTTTGGCGGTTTAATACCGTTGAGGTTCAAATACACAATCAGTTGTCCTCTGTGATGCGTGACATGATCTTGCAATAAATTTAAGATTTGAAGCTTCGTTTTTTGACCTGCAAAAAACGGAACCATATCTTTCAATTCTTCTGGAGTAGCCGTTTTGATGATCTTTGCCGTATTATCAAAACCTTCTGTAATAGCTTTCATCACTTCAGCTTTTGTAGTATATGTTTCCTCCTTACGTTCTTTCGTTTCATCTTTTTCAAAATACCGCCCGCTCAACCAATCCATATTACTTTTAATATGCAGCAATTGATCTCGGAATGTCTTTTGACGTTCGGTAGGTTTATAATCGTACTTATCTTCGGGCATGGCAGCTGCCATTTCTAACAAATAATTTTTAGAATTCTCCCATTTCTCTAAAAAAGCTGAAATTGGTGTGTCTTGTGCTTTCGCGAATGCACTCGCGAGAATAACAATAAAAAGGATGTATTTTTTCATGAAAGTTTAATTTGTATATGAGAGAATATTTTTAATAGCATCATCTGATAAATCTGGAAACGAAGTGCATTTATAACCACGCTCATTAGTATATTTAATTTCTCCAGAAAAATCATTTCTAATAAACTTAATAATAGCTTCTGAAGTATAACGCTCGTTAATATTTCGCAATGGCGGACCAGTAGATTGAGTATCTAATTTATGGCAAGCAGCGCAATTTGCATTAAACAAACTTTTACCTTGTCTTGCTTCTTCTGAAGTTTCAGTATCAAAAAAAGCATTCCCACAGACAAAAACGGGTTGCTGCGCGTATATCTCTTTTTGCTCTTTCACATTCACAAGAAATAATATAGCCATTCCAGCAGAAATTATAAATATGAATATGGAAACCGCAATTTTCATTTGTTTATTTTAGGACAACAATTTAATCACATCTTTGGCAAAATAACTCGCAATCACATCTGCGCCAGCGCGTTTAAACGCCATAATTGATTCTAGCATGACTTCATCATGATTGAGCCAACCTTTTTCAGCCGCAGCTTTAATCATCGCATATTCGCCACTCACTTGATACACCGCAACAGGCACATCAAATTCGTTTTTCACTTCCCGAACAATATCTAAATATGCCATTCCAGGTTTTACCATCACAATATCTGCGCCTTCGTCAATGTCCATTTCGGTTTCACGCATCGCTTCATGTCGGTTTGCAGGATCCATTTGATAGGTTTTCTTATCGCCAAATCCAGGTGCAGAATCTAGCGCATCTCTAAAGGGTCCGTAAAATGCAGACGCATACTTTGCGCTGTAACTCATAATACCAACATCTACAAAACCTTCATCTTCCAAGGCTTCTCTGATGCTCAAAATACGTCCGTCCATCATATCGCTTGGCGCTACAAAATCGGCGCCAGCTTCGGCGTGCGAAACGCTCATTTCAGCCAACACTTCTACGGTATCGTCATTCACAATAATTCCATTTTCTACAATTCCGTCATGTCCGTACGAAGAAAAAGGATCAAGCGCAACGTCCGTCATCACTAGCATGTGCGGACACGTATCTTTAACGGTTTTAATAGCACGTTGCATCAAACCAGCCGGATTTAACGCTTCTGTTCCTTTATTATCTTTCAAATTATCGGGTACTTTTACAAATAGTAAAACTGATTTTAATCCTAAACTCCAAAGCAATTTAATTTCAGTCACCAAGGTATCCAAACTATGTCGATAATAATTTGGCATGGACGGAATTTCTTCCTTAATTCCTTTGCCTTCTACGACAAAAAGCGGCACTAAAAAATCGTTGGCAGTAATTATATTTTCTCTCACCAAACCACGAATGGCAACATTGGAGCGTAAACGTCTATTTCTTCGAAGTGGAAACATAAATTCTTATTTAAAGATAAATTACAATAGCTAAAATATCTTTTATATTTTAGACCTCACAAAGATAATGAACTCATCTTGACTTTTTGTTTTTAACCTAAAATGAGTCAAAAATTTGTTCAGATAAAACTATTTTTAAAAAGCATAGCATCGCTACGCATGAGAAAATAGCTGAAATATGGGCGAATTTTAGCCATTTTTTAGGAAATAGAAAAAGTTAAAATGAGTTCAATACATAATACACCAAAAGTCATATCGAACACGCCATTTGAATCATTGCGATTTCAATTTTCTTGGCGAAACTATCAAGAGAAATTTCTCAACCATTTTGAAACACATTTGAATGACAATCATTTGCATGTAGTGGCACCGCCAGGTTCTGGAAAAACCATTTTAGGACTGGAAATGCTGCGCAGAGTTCAGAAGAAAACCATTGTATTTGCGCCAACTTTGACGATTCGGAATCAATGGAAAGATCGCTTGTTGACGTTTTTTACGGAAGATAATGCTTTCGCAGATTTTTCTTTTGACATTAAAAAACCTGCTGCGCTTACGTTTGTCACCTATCAATCTTTGCATGCGTTTTACAAATCGTTTGACACGAAAGAAGCTTTCTTAGCTTTTTTTAAAACCTATGGAATTGAAGCCATTGTGTTAGATGAAGCACATCATTTGAAAAACGAATGGTGGAAATGTTTGTTTGCACTAAAAGACGCTCGAAAACTCACCACAATTGCGTTGACCGCAACGCCGCCGATTGATAGTACAGATCAAGAATTGTCGCGATATTTTGAATTGTGCGGTCCGATTGATGAAGAAATTGCCGTGCCCGATTTAGTGAAAGAAGGCGATTTATGTCCACATCAAGATTTTATACATTTCTCTGAACCCAATCAAGAAGAAATAGAATCCATTGCTTCGTATCGAAAAAAGATAGCAGATTTTGTAACTAGTTTGCAACAAAATGAACCGTTTATTGCATTGCTAAAGTCGCATCGTTTTTTGACAAATACAGACGAGGTTTTAGAAGAAATTTATAAAGATCCAAGTTGTTTTTCGAGCATTCTAATCTTTTTAAGATCGGTTGGAGAAATCATTGATCCGTATCTGTTTGAAGTATTAGGTTTTGAAAGAAACAAAAAAGTAAACTTCCCGAACTTAACGTATGAATGGACAGAGAAATTACTGCAATTTATACTATTTACCGATCGAGAAGAATTACTTGCGCATGAAGAATTTTTGCAAAAGTTGGAGAATCGATTGCGGAAATACGGAATGATCAATCAGAAACGGGTTTCTGTTTTTGGCAATCGAAAACTGTATACAACTTTAGCAAATAGTCCAAGCAAACTGGAAAGTATTGTAGACATTATTCAACATGAATATAGAAGTTTAGACACCAAACTTCGCGCTGTAATTTTGACTGATTATATTCGGAAAGAATTTCTAAGCTATTCACATATTGATGACGTAAATCAACTAGGTGTATTGCCAATTTTTCAGCATGTACGAACGTCTTTGAAGCGCATGAATTCCATCGGAGTACTTTCGGGAACGATGGTAATTATTCCAAAAGATTGTTTGCTAATTTTAGAAGAATTAAATCCAAACAAAAAATATTCACATACATCGTTACTTTGCGATGATAACTATGTAAGCATATCCATTACTACAAAAGTGAAATCTGATTTGGTATCGGATATTACCAAGCTTTTTGAACTCGGACATATTAATGTATTGGTTGGAACAAAATCATTACTTGGCGAAGGCTGGGATTCGCCAGCTATCAATAGTTTGGTGTTAGCATCTTTTGTTGGTTCGTATGTTTCGTCGAATCAAATGCGTGGACGTGCCATTCGATCGCAAGAAGGAAATCCGACGAAAGTCAGTAATATTTGGCATTTAGCATGCATTGATCCAACCGTAGATGATGGCGGAAGCGATATAGAAATGTTAGAACGCCGTTTTCATGCGTTTGTGGGTGTTTCAAATACGGAACCTGTTTACATCAGTACAGGAATTGGTCGATTGGCGCTACCAGCATCGTTTGATCGTGAAATTATTCAAAATATAAACGAACAAACATTCGCGTTAGCAACGAATAGAAAGAATATAAAAACCAAGTGGGAAACTGCTATTGCAAAAGGAAATTCCTTAGCAACCGAAATTCAATATTTCACCGATAATCCACGCATAGAAGCCAAGCAAAAGAAAATATACCACCGTGATTTGGTAAAGTATATTTCCGCAGAAGCTTCTATTGGATTGGCGATTGTATTTTCTGAAATTTACCTGCAAAGTGCATTTAAAATGGCACAATTTGGCTTCTTGTATTTTGCATATAGTGTATTATCTGTGATTGGAATTGCGGTTGGGTTTAAGATTTTTAACAGAATTCGAGCGCATGCACAATCGCGATTTATTCATAAAAATATGAATACGATTGGCGAAGCCGTTTTGCTAACGTTAGACAGACTTGGGTATTTGACAACGGATGTTTCCGAAATTGAAATAAGATCAGAACAATTCGTTGGCGACACTGTTTGTAATATTTACGGAGCTACGCGTGTGGAAAGTTCACTGTTTGTGAAAGCTATGGAAGAAATCTTAAACCCGATAGAAAATCCACGGTATTTAATTGAGAAGTCAAGCATTTTTGGTTCCACATCCGATTGGCAAAATTACGTTACTGTTCCTACTATTTTTGGTGCAAAAAAGAAAGATGCGACTGTTTTTCTTGCCTATTGGAAGATGTATGTTAGCCAAGGAAAACTACATTTTACCAGAACAGTAGAAGGGCGAAAAATACTTATCAAAGCACGCTTATTTCATGTGACAAATGTGCTAAAAAAGAGCACTAAAAAAGAAGTGATTTGGAAGTAATGGTATGCTGTATTACTGTTTGATAAAATCAAAAAGTATTCTTCATTATTTTGTTACTCATTAATAACTTACCTTCGATCGAATTAAAATCATATTATGAACTTTTCTCCCCTGAAAACAACTATTATTATAGTACTATTAACGGTATTTAGTACTTTTTATGCCACTGCACAAACCACGTATACGTTTACAGGACCTGGTGATTGGACAGATGTCGCTAATTGGGATACTTATCCAGGTACAACTATAATTTCTGGAGATATTATTGAGATAAATGATCAGGTTACTATTACTGGAACCCTAAATAATAACGGAACCATAAATAATAATGCAACCATAAATAATTCTGGAATCCTCATTAATTTTACTGGAGCAACGATCACTAATTTTTTTGGAACCCTAAATAATAATACTGGAGGAACCTTCACTAATTACGGATCACTAGATAATGACGGAACTCTCACAAATGCTGGAATATTCACTAATTCTAATGGAGGAATCCTAACTAATATAAACATCCTAACTAATTCTAGCGGAGGAATTCTAACGAATGACGGAACCCTAAATAATATAAGCACCCTAACTAATTCTAGTGGAGGAACTCTAACTAATAACGGAACTTTAACTAATATAGACACATTAACTAATGATGGAATTTTAAATAGTTCAGGAATTCTAACTAATGATGGAACGCTAACAAATACTACTAATGGAACTTTAACGAATACTAGTGGAGCAACCCTAACTAACAATATAACGCTAGATAATTATGGACTTCTAACAAATAATAATGGAGCAACGTTAACTAATTATCTTAGTGGAATCCTAAATAATTATGCAACACTAAATAACTCAGGAATATTAAACATTAGTTATTTATCAACGTTAATTAATACAAGTGGAGGAACTTTAAATAACAATAGCGGAGGAGTCTTAGATAATTCCAACTTACTAAATAACCGTGGAGCCTTAACTAATAATATAGGAGCAACTACAACTGGTTATGGATCCATAGAAAATAATACTGGAGGTACATTCACTAATAATTCGGCACTCACTACTATTAGTTCTATAGTTAACAATCCTGGAGGAAATCTAATTAATAATTTAGATGGAACGCTCACAATTAATTTTCGTATAGCTAATTTAGGAACGCTCACAAATTTAGGAACGATCACTAGTATTGTTTCTTATACACAGATAAATAATTATGCTGATGGGCTTCTAACTAATAATGGAACTCTAAATAATTTCCAAACACTCTATAATAACGGAACCATAGAAAACAATCTTGGAGCAACGTTAATTAGTCAAGAAAGAATAACTAATTATGGAATTTTAAATACAAATGGCACTTTAACTAGTTTTGGATTTCTAAATAACAATCTTGGAGCAACCTTAACTAATAATAGTGGAGGAACACTCACAAATGCTGGAACATTTACTAATTATGAAACACTAACCAATCATGGAACACTAGAAAATACAAGTGTCGCAACGTTAACGAATTTAAAAACTATCGTTAATGGTGGAACCCTAACTAATCACGGGATATTAGAAAGTAATAGTGGAGCTACACTGACTACTAATGGAATCCTAACTAATGACGGAATGTTAACTAACAACATTGGAGCTATCCTAACTAACAATTTTGGAGGAACCCTAAGTAATAACCTTGGAGGAACCCTAAGTAATTTCGAAACACTCACTAATAATGGAACAATAGAAAATAAAGCAGGTGCAATACTGAGTAATTCCAAGACGCTAACGAATAATGAAATCATAGAAAATAAGGCTGGCGGAACGATCACTAGTACTTATACAATAATTAATTTCAGTACTATAATTAATGAAGGGATACTAACAACCACCAATACATTAATGAATAATAGTACTGGAACCCTAACGAATAGGAACCTGCTAAATATGAACGGACCTGTTATAAATAGAGGAATACTTACGAACACTATTGATGGAACCCTAAATAATTCTGGAGAAATACAGACGCAAGGATCAGGAATCCTAACGAATGAAGGAATCATAAATAATTTTGATGTATTGAGTAATTATATAGGAACGATAACTAATGCTGGTACATTAAATAATTTTTCTTCAATAATTAATGTCGGAACCCTAAATAACTTAGGAGCATTAACTAATTCTGGAACGTTAACTTACAATAAACTTTTAATTAATAATGGACTTCTAGACAATTCTGGAACAATAGCGATTAGTCTTGGAGGAATCCTAACGAATAATGAAACGCTAATTAATAATGGGTCTTTAGCCAATGTAGGAGGAACGATTACGAATGCTGGGACTTTATCTGGAACAAATACGACTCATGCGGAAAATTTTAGCAATCTAGGGATACTAAGCCCAGGGAACTCTTCTGGCACATATACTTTTGATGATAATTATACGCATGAAAATACAGCAAATTTAACCATAGAATTGGAAAGTGCTACAAGTTTTGATAAAGTAGCAGTAACTGGCACGGCAACTTTAAGCGGCACACTAGAGCTAAGTTTACTAAACGGTTATATAGCAAGTGTTGGAGATATGTTTACTATACTAACAGCAGCAACTGTTACAGGAACGTTTGATACTACCAATTTACCAGTAGGGTATACTTGGTCTATAAACTATACCGCAACAGCAGTGACACTAGAAGTCACAGCAGTAAGTTTTATTAAAATTAGCCCTAAAGTATTTCTTCAAGGCGCTTTAGTATCTAGTGGAAATACGAGTTTAATGCGAGACGATTTAAGAGCTTCTGGATATTTACCAACAACATCTCCGTATGGTGATGGAATTTCTTGTGATGCTTCTGTTTTTAATACTGGCGGTACCAGTGGAACAGGTAATATAAATGATGATATTGTAGATTGGATTTGGGTAGAATTAAGAGACGCCAATGATAATACCAATATGATTAAAGGTTCAGCTGCTTTGCTTCAAAAAGATGGCGATGTTGTTGCTTTAGATGGAATTTCAGTATTAGAACTGGTAGTTCCTTTTACTGATTATTATATTTCTATTTATCATAGAAATCATTTAGCAGTAATGGCTGCTGCTGTCTTCTCATTAACAGGTCAAACAACTACAATAGATTTTACAGATAGTGCAAGCCAAATAACCTTTGGAACCAATGCTCAAAAAGACATGGAAACAGGAATCATGGCATTATGGTCTGGAAATGTAAATGGCGATACGGTAATACAATATACAGGGACAACGCCCGATTCGCCTTCTATTTTATCACAAGCTTTGAATGATATAGGGAACTTTTTAAACCTGCCAACATTTAATATTACTGGCTACAGTACTAATGATATAAACATGGATGGAAATACACAATACACAGGAACCAATCCGGATACACCTTTCATCTTACAAAACATACTAAGTGATCCTGGAAACTTCTTAAACTTAAGTACGCATCAAATTATAGAACAACTGCCAGAGAATTAAAAAAAAAGCTAAGGAAAGAGCACGAAGAAAGAAGTGATTTGGAAGTGATCATCTTCACTCAATCAAAAGGAGTATTGACTCATTGCCGTTTTTTTGGTTACAATAACTGAAGTATTTTCGAGGTATAAAAATTCATTAAAATGAACAGGTATACAATTTCAATGCTTTCTCTTTTCGCCACATTTTTTATGTATTCACAAGAAAAAGAATCAATTCTTAAATATTTACAGCTAACAGAAACTGATTCTATTTACTTAAAAGCAGTAGAAAAATATATAATTGAACTTGACTCTTTTTACAATACATATTCTCAAAATGAACAGCCTAAAAAAATTTATATTCAATACGAAGACTACCTTTTTAAGTTACCGTATAAAATAAGTGGATATGAAATAATAAAGTTAGGTTTGGCAAATAGAAAAAAACATTTCAGAAAGAATAAGAACCGATTAAGGTTAGTTATAATGACACCATTAACATTAAAAGATGGACGATTCCAAGTTAGGCTGACACCTTATTTTGCAAAATTAAAGAGTAGAAAGCACTTGGATTTAGCATTGAGTGATTGGACAATTGTATTTTTTGAATTTAAAAACGGAAAATTGAAGTGTGCGGAAACTCAAAATGGAGGAATATAAAAGAAATATATTCCTCAAGAAATAAAATTAGAAACCCACGTGTACACCACCATCATTCCTAAAACGATTCCGCCATTGAGCATAATATCGTCAGTAAAGAAAACACCCAAAAGTCCCACGCAAATCATCGCAATTCCGTAGAAAAGTCCAATCATTCGTGCATTTTTCTTTTCTTTTAAAAATGATCCTGGCAATGGTAATAACGCACAGAAAAACGTAAATCCCCATAACATGAACAATTCGTTTCCGAGCGCAAAATAGGCACCAACGGATAATAATCCCGCTAAGGCCAATCCGCCAAAAGCGTACCCACTATACTTTTCTCGGTCTTTTAATAAATATTTTCCATACGAATCGGCTAATAAAATGGTGTTGGATAATGGTTCCATAATCCAGCCGCCAAGTACAAACAATAAGTAGGCAATGACCAATGGAATGATTAAAAATGTTAAATCGGACGCTTGCAATAACCTAATTCCAAAACGATACACAAGATACAATCCGATGATAAAAATCCACTGATTTCGAGATGATTGATTGCTCATCCAAAAGGCATATTTTAAATACCATTTGTAAAAGAAATTCTTCGATTTTAACGCCGTTGACATTCCTTCACGCGCATATTGCATGTTGGGATTAATTTGCAATGCTTGTCTAAAATGATGCAATGCTTTTTGTGTATCGCCACTTTCTAAGGCAACCCAACCAACATTGGCGTGTGCATAATCGTCTTCTGCGTTATCGTATAAAATATGTTCCACCGTTTCTTCGGCTTCTTCTTTTCGATTTAGTTTGGTTAATAAGCGTGCGCGAATGTTCAAACATGCCGTATTTTTCGGATCGAGTTTTAAACCTTCATTCACAAATTCTAAGGCTGGTTCAAACTTTTTCTTGTCCATCAATAATGCACCTTTAAACCCAAAATAATCTGCTTGATATGGATCGAGTGCAATACTTTGATTCACTAAGTTTAAGGCTTCTGGGATTTTATCCAAACGCGATGCAATTTGTGCTTTTAGGAAAAATAAATTTCCTTCATTTGGCGTATTTTGAAGTAATTCGTCAATAATTATTGATGATTTGTCATATGCATCCACATTAAAAAAACAAAGTGCTAAATAATATTTGCTCACATAATTATCTACACTTTCCGTAACTGCTTTTTGAAGCAACGGAATAGCTTCTTTAAAACGTCCTAATTCAAACAGTTGTACACCTCTGAGATGATTTTTTGATTCGATCATTTTTTGATTTTTAAATACGCTAAAATATCATCGTACAATCCGCTATCATTTGCGTACAACGCATAGTTTTTGGAAGATACAAACCATTCTTTTGTACTTGGTTTTACTTTTTTGATGGCTTTTAGGATGTCTTTCGTGCTTAGTGGTTTTGGAATGCCATCTTTGAAAGAAGCTTCTAATTTTTCCTCAATAGCAACATCAATCGCTGCTTGAATGTCTGCGCCCGAAAATTCTTTGGAAGCTTTCGCCAACGCTGTATAATCAATGGTTTCTGTTGGTTTTTCTTTGAGATGAATTGTAAATATTTCCGCTTTTGCTGCTACGTCTGGTGGCGACACAAATATAATGCGATCAAAACGTCCTGGACGGCGAAATGCGGGATCTAAATGCCAAGGAGCATTCGTAGCACCCAACACTAAAATTCCATCGTTGTCAGCGTCAATTCCGTCGAGTTCGGCTAAAAACTGATTAATCACCGATCTGCCAGAGGTTTTATTTACATCATTCCGATTCGCGCCAAGCGCATCAATCTCATCAATAAAAACAACACACGGTTTATTTGCGCGGGCAGTTTCAAAGATTTCGTGCAAGTTTTTCTCAGAACTTCCAATCCACATGTCCAAAATATCATTGATTCCAATACTAATGAAATTCGCGTTGATTTCGCCAGCAGTTGCACGTGCAATATGTGTTTTTCCACATCCTGGCGGACCGTATAAAAGAATTCCACCACCAATTTTTTTACCGTATGCTTTGTACAAATCTTGATGTGCTAATGGCTTGATGATTTTCAGATCAATTTCCTTTTTGATGTTTTCCATGCCGCCAATACTTGCAAAATTTGTATTTGGTTTTTTTAGGAATGACAAACCATCTTCATCTATAAAATCGGGTTCACGCGTGGTATTTACTTTTAACACATTGTCAAAATCTTCATTTTTGTATGATGGATCAAGATTCAGGAGTTCTTTATAGGTTTGCTGCGCATCGCTGTAATTTTCTTGATTGATTTGACAGTAACACAACAATTCTAAATACTTCGGATCGGAGTTTGTTTTTATAATTTCTTCCAACAACACTTCGGCTGCGGTAATTTTTTGCTGTTTGTAAAAACAACTGGCTAATTCGTATTTTGCTTCTAAGTGATTTCCATCTAAATCAATAATTTGAATGAAATGTTGTTCTGCTTCTGCAAAACTTCCTTCTTGCATGTATAGTTTGGCAATTTGAAATTTGAGTGGAATATTATTGGGAGAAAACCGTAAGGCTTCTAGTAAACTTTCTAACATTAGCTTAATTTTTTATCAAGATAAAACTTGTATTCTTCAAAATTATTTAAAAATACGATAGTTTTTAAAAAAAGCAGCTTTATATCTTCTACTAAGTGATACTTTTTCTCCATTGGTCAACACAATTAAATTATCATCAGGGTAAACGATTTTGATTTTGTCCGTATTAACAATTAAGTTTCTATTCGCTCTTATAAATTGAGTTTCTGGAAATTCCTTGATAAGTTGGGTTAATGAAGTGTGAAGTAAAAATGGTTGTTCGTCGGTGTACATATTGCAATATTGTCCGTCTACTGAAATATAATTAATGTTTTTCAGATCGATTTTTACAAGTGCTTTATTTTTTTTGATAAAAATAGCATCGTTGTGATGCACCGGAATTTTTTGAGAAAATGCACCTTCTTGCGCAGCACTTTTTTCAATGGCGAGTTCAATGGCAAACAATAATTCTAACGGATTGTACGGTTTGATGAGGTAGTTGTGCGGATTCGTGTCTTTTGCTTCTTCAAAAACAGTAGCTTCAATGGAACTTGTGATAAATATAAAAGGTTTATCGTCTTCGATTTCGTTCGCAAACTGAATGCCTTCAGGTTTTCCTTTGACGAAAATATCAAGCAATGCAATATCGAAATCGACCGAATTCAACAATGCAATTCCTTCTGTATAGGAAGAAGCAATTCCTGCAATTTCTATGTGTTGTTGCGAAAGCGTTTCTTTTAATATTAACGCATCTTCTGCGCGATCTTCAAAAATGAGTACTTTGATTTTTGTCGTCATGTTTTGTTCGTTTGTAACGTAATAGAAACGGTAGTTCCTTTGTTGGGAACGCTAGAAATTTCAAAACTTCCGCCGTTTTTTTCAATGAGTTCATGACTCAATTGTATTCCCAAACCTGTACTTGTACTTCCTTTGGTATCTGGTGTGGAAGAAAAGTTTTGTCGGGAAAAATTATTGGTATCAAATCCGACGCCTTCATCAATAATTTTTAATGTACAGCTATTATTTTCTGTTGTTGCTTTTATGTTGATGATTCCTTCTGTAAAGGAAAATTTAATGGCATTATCGAGCACATTTCGTAATGCAATTTTCAGCGAATTTCCATCCGCAAACACAAAAATAGTTGCGTCAATATCTGTATGTAATGCTAGTTTGTTTTCTTCTATGATGGGAATGTAATCATATTCAACTTGCGCTACAATAGAAGAAAGGTTTAGTTTCTGTTGATGAAATAAAAGTTTGTTCTGACTTTGTAATGTCCAGTGTAATGTGTTGTCAATCAATAAAGAAGTGTTTTTTGCCAAATCGTAACTTTCTGAAATCGAAGTGCGTTGTTTTTCGTGTAATTTATTTTTTCCTGGTTGATGTAAAATGGTGTAAAGCTTTGCTTTTAGTGTATGAATTGGCGTTTTCAGATCGTGTGTGAGAATGGAGAAGAGTTTATTTTTGGTAGTATTTAATTCTCTGATGATCGTATGTTGTTTCCGAATTTTTAGATAAAAATAACTCAAGAATGATAGTAAAATCAATGCTAATAGTGCGATAACGATGAAGAATATTTTTTCTTTTTTTTCGGCTTTTAATTGCTCTTCATTTAGTTGCCTTGCGGTTTCTTTATCGTTTTGCGCAAATTTCCATATTTGGTCTTTATTCCAGATACTATCTTTAATTTTTTCATATTCTTTTCGATACTTCAATGCTTTGGAAAAGTCTTTCCGATTTTCTTCTACAACGGCAAGATTTAGGAGTGCGTTTTGCAATATTTCTAAATCATGAGCCTTTTTAGCATACCCGAGTCCTTTTTCAAAATAATCAATAGCCAATTCATCTTTGTATTGTTGATAGTATAAATTGGCAATGTCTAAACTTGATCGCGCCAAGCCAAGCGTATCTTTATATTTTTGGTTTAGGCGATAACTTTCAAGTAAGTTTTCTTGTGCTTTATCATATTGTTCCAAATGTAAATAGCACAAACCAAGATTGTGTAGATTGATACGGTTGTTGTGTTCATTTTTTACATAAGAAGCTTTCCAAGTTTCAAACACTTCGGCAGCTTTCGAAAACTTTAGTTGTTCAAAATAAATCTGCCCCAACAACGCATATTGATTATTAATGGATGGACTTTGATATTGTTTTCCAATTTTAATAGCTGTTTCAAAGCTTTGTTTTGCTTCATCAAATAATTTTTTCCTTAATAAAACACGTCCTCTTATCGTATTTAGAATGTATAATTTTCGAACTTCTTTATTATGTGTATTACTTAAAAGTTCCGTGAGTATCGTATAAGAAGAATCGATTTCATTTTTAGAAAACAAATAGTGAGATTGATGAAATTTATCTTTTCTTGCTTTTTGAAATACACTAGTATCTTGAGCGCATTGTGGACAAGTTTCTAGTATTTCTTTTTTGAATTCCTCTGAATATTCTTGCTTTTGCGCAAAAACAACAGTAATAGAAATTAAAAAACAGCAACAATATACATATATCCATTTGGATGAATTCAAAAACATATTCTTTGAATTTTTGTGATGGTTTTATAAAATTAAGAACATTTTGTTTCGCTATTTATATCTACAGAAGCAGGCGTTCCAGAAGTAGTCACGGTTCCGCGTGATAATTTTGGATCTCCGTATTCAAAATCAACCTTAATGGCTTTATCTTCTCCATCTTTTTCATTTAAAAGTTTGTACTCTAAATCAATAGACCACAAGTTAAACGGTGATGAAGCGTCAGGTGGTACATCTTCTTCCCACTTTATGATAATAGTGCGTGTTTCAATTTCTCCAAGATTCGTAGTGATAGCTTCTCTTGCTTCTGGAGCTGTTGCATCTATTTTGTCAACACAATCAGGAATAATGGCTAAAATTCTGATAAAGTAGAGATTTTGTTCTGGGTCTTTATAAAACTCTACCATTGGATTGTGCGGACGTACACCTCGGTTTCTGAGTATGTACGGAGCTATATTATCTGTTTCACACCAGTATTCGACGTATTTGTTTTTTTTGGTACTCATTTTCATATGGTTTGTTAAAGTTAGTACTACAATTTAACAAAAAAAGAGGTTGTTTTTTACTTTTTTAGGGGAAAATGCAGCTTGTAATACATTGTAAGCCTCTTGTGATACAGAAATAACCACTTGTATAAGTTTTTCTCAAAAAGCGCTTTTCTCAATCCATCTTTGTATCAACAAAAGGCAGAAAGCGAAAAGCCTAAAGAGAGTAGCTAATCAACTTAAAACAATGTATTATGAGTACAATCACCGTAAAAAACGACAGCGAAGCCACATTATTATTTTCAATTTTTAAACAAGGAGGTGCGGGCATCCCATTTTATGCCGATTGGATTAAAGGAGGAAGTTCACAATCGATGAAAATTGGTAATTTTTCACGTGTAGGTGTTGGAGTACAAGCTCAAAATGGAGGCGTTTGGATTTCTGATCCTAGAAATGGACCTTCATTTAAAGCAGGAAAAACGTGTACGTTTACAATTACAAAAACAAAAAGTTAATTGCAGAACTTATTTTAAAATTTTCACCAGCATATAATGAAATAGACATGTTGGTGGAAACTTTATTTATACCCTATTTCTTCCGTCAACGGAATTTTACTTTTGGCAAAATTTCCAGTTCCGAAAGCAATCTCCCTGCCTTTTTCATCTACCAAACTGCTTTCAGCAACAAATAGATTTCGCGACTTGAATTTTAGTTTTCCAATTGCGGTAATCACGCCTTTGCTTACAGGTCGTGTAATGTTGATGTTGTATGAAGTTGTTAGGACAAATGCATCTTTTATAATAGAACTTACAGCAAAGAAAGCCGCATCATCCAAGAGTTTGAAATATACCGAGCCATGAATCGCGCCAAGCGCATGAAAATATTTTGGATCAATGGTCAACTTGATTTCTGCAACTTCATCATCAATGCGTATTTCTGTCGTTTCATACAATTGCGTATTCATATTTGCCGCCAAATACATCCGCTCTAACTTTCGGTAGTGTTCCATTGTATAAAATTAGTGAATTTTTCGTGTCAACAAGTGTGATTTTACGAAATAACAATTCTGAAAAGCACTAAAATGAAAACCGAATCATAAAGCTAGATATATTTATTCTTCGGTAAAATTTTAATCAATAACATCAACACAAACGAAATGATATATGTTGTAATTATAAACTGAACAAAGGAAAATAAAGCATCCGTAAAGTTGTGTACGCTAAAATAAAGTGAACCTATTTTGTACAAAATATAAAGGTATAGAATTAATAATCCTATAGATCCTATTACATTAAACGCCTCTATTTTTTGGCCAATGCTATTGGTGAGCAATGTTGTAATACTTACAAATGCCGTGAATAAAGACATGATGCATAAAATGATCGGAAAAACAGCATATGTGTTTGCAATTGCATTCCAGTTTTCGTGGGCTTCTACACTTTCAATAGTACCAATGACTAATTGATATAGATTGTAAATTACGTCGTTTAATACGTTGAAATTTGCATTAAGCGAACCATTTGGGTCAATAAACATTGCACTCACAACAAAAGGGATCAATAATAATAATGGTGCGCCAACCGTACAAATAAAACGTACAAAAGGTGTTTTGGAAGACAACATATAGTCTTCCTCTTTTACAGGTTCACCGTCTATATTGTCATCAAACATTCCTGAGATTTTCACAAAACCAGTAGTCGGAATCCAACCTAACGTATAATCCGTATGATTACGTTTAAATTTTAAAAAATAGGTATTACCTATGGTGATGAACATGCCAAAAGTTTCCACACGTACGCCAAATATACTTGCGAATGAGTAATGAAAAATATTAAACAGAAACATGATAATAACTGCGGCAATTCCGAAATATACAGGTATTGTTAGGAGATCCATTCTTTCGGGTTTTTTAAAACTTCAATCAATTTTGCTTCTTCACTTCCAACTTCAGGATGATGATTATATTTCCACTGAACCGTTGGTGGCAAACTCATTAAAATACTTTCAATGCGTCCGTTGGTTTTTAAGCCAAATAAAGTTCCTCTATCATGTACCAAATTGAATTCTACATAACGCCCGCGACGAACTTCTTGCCAATCTTTGTGCGCTTGTGTGTATTCTATTTCTTTGCGACGTTCTACAATAGGAACATAACTCTCTAAGAAGCTATTTCCAACTTCGGTGACAAAGTTAAATCGATCTTGCATTGAGAATTCGTCGGTTTCTTTTAAGTAATCAAAGAACAATCCGCCAACGCCACGCGCTTCATCACGATGTGCATTCCAAAAGTAATTATCACAGGTTTTTTTATGTGTTGGATAGAATTCTGGATGATGTTTGTCGCAAGCATTTTTACATATTTGATGAAAGTGTGTTGCGTCTTCTTTAAACAGATAATACGGCGTTAAATCTTGTCCGCCACCAAACCATTGTGTCACCACATTTCCTACTGCGTCGTACATTTCAAAATAGCGCCAATTGGCATGCACTGTTGGAATAAAAGGATTTTTTGGGTGTAAAACCAAACTCAATCCGCAAGCGAAAAAATCGCCTTGTTCCACCTTGAAGTTTTTGCGCAATGCTTCAGGAAGTTCTCCATGAACCGCCGAAATATTTACGCCACCTTTTTCAAAAATTGCTCCTTTTTCAATCACGCGCGTGCGTCCGCCACCGCCTTCTGGACGTTTCCACAAGTCTTCTTGAAACCTTGCTTTTCCGTCAATTTCTTCTATTTTTGATGTAATGGTGTCTTGTAATTGATGGATATAGTTGAGGAAAAGGTCTTTCATTGTTTTCTTTTTTGCGTAAATAACGCTGTGTTTTTTTAAGTTATGCAAATGTACTTTTTATATTAGAAATAATATAGCCTAAGTTTTAAGCAAAAAGAAGAAGCCATTATAGACTTCTTCTTTTTATAGAATACTTAGCGTTATTGATTTTCACAAGGTCCGTTGGCACAGGTTTTCGCGTCAGTCGGACAATGATCTCCTGGACAACTATAAGAAGTTTCAGAACGTCCTCCACGGATATTTTCTAAAGAGACAATGGTACTTTTGCTTAATGTTAATTTTGCTTTACTTTTTTTCATAATACTTATAATTTTGGTTAAGTAGTAAATATAAGTAAAAACAGATAGCTAAAAATCCGTGTTTAAGTTATTGCAGCGTTGTCTTTTTTTTATTGAATTTTTCAGGATGTAAAGCTTTTAAAGTTGTGATGGTTGAAGCAACTACGGATAATGGCAAAACGATCAAAATTCCAACAATTGGGATGAGTAAAATGAGCATGAAAACAATGCCGTTTCCAATGGCAATTCCTCTGTGATTTCGAACAAATTCAACACTTTTTTTGTATGGAAAGTAACGTTCTAAGGTATAATCCATGTTTCCAAAACCTGCATAATAGGCTTGTATAAAAAAGATAAGAAACAAGAAAACGATTCCAATAACGGGAATGAAACTGAAGATAAAAAACGGAATGATCCACAAGATTTCTACAATCAAATTTCGAATGTTAAGCCTGATTCCTCTTGCAAATGCTGAAGTTTGTGCCTTTAAACCTTTTCCTCTTTTGTGAATAGTTCCTAAAAAGTGTTGTTCTATTTTTTCTGAAATTGGACCCATAAAAGGCGAAACAATTGCCATGAGTACATGTTTGAAAATAACAATTCCTATTGCGAGAACAATCAAGCCACCAATGAAATGACTGATGGTCGTAACCGTTTGTTTTCCCCAGGTAAATCCCCAAATACTCGCAATGTAATTTCCAAGATCATCCGACAATCCGTATGCAGTAAAAATGATGAAAATACCCAACAAAAAACTAATCCCGATAGGAACCACAAAAAATCGCCACAAATTGAGCTTGTTCAGCAATGTATACGCTGAAAAATACGCTTGAATTCCGTTAAAAATATCTTTAATCATATCTGCAAGTTACAATTAATCTGAGAAATCTGTAGGGTCATACACATTATCAGTACTTGGGTTGCCTCTGTTGTATGTTCGTTCAATAGTTTGCATCGATTCTCCTATTTCTTCAGAAATACCCGATAAAAATATATCCGAAAACTCAAAGAGATCAAACAAATCAAAGTATTCATCTCTTACCTCCTCTTTGTGGAGCTTAATTAATGCGTTTATTTTTTCTAAGAGTTCAACAGATATATTTTTCAACAAGAAAAAATTTCCTTTTAAAAAAGATAATAAATGCAATACCTGCAATGGCGAATTTTCAATAATGTGCGGCAAATTTTCTTCAATTGTCACAAAATAACGTTGTATTTCATTCCTAACTTTTTCACCGTTTCTGTTTAATCGAAATATACTAAAGGAATCAAATGTAAATGAAAAAGAAAATAGATTTAGGATTTTGTGTTCTTTCAAAATACTTTTTTTCACCTTATTGTCTAAAGGCAGCTCGTGGTAAATTCGGAGTAGATACGAATATAGTTGAAAGTAACTTTGCTCATTAATAATCCCCAAAAAATAACTCTCGTAAATACTTTTACGGTACGTTGCAAAATTTTTATCTGTTTCAACAATAGTTCGCGCTCTTTCGTATGGATCACTTGGATGTAATCTGATGTTTTTATGTTGAATTGAAAGTACTTTCTTCAACGTCAAATCCATTGTAGTATATTGTATAATGTCTTTAAGATCGGTTTCTGTTGGCGCTAATAAAATAGCCGTAGCTGCGGGTTTTAAAACCGATAAATAATTGATTATTTTTTTGTCGAATTTTATATTTGCAATGGTATCAATATTCATGAACGGTCAAAACGATTGTTAGGCTATAAAGTACGTTCAAAATGTAAGACATCCATAATGTTTCCGTGAAAATCTTCGTGTCCATCTTTGACGCGTTTTGTTAAGATAAAATCGTGTTTTTCTGCAATGCGAAGACTGCCAGGATTGTCTTCTCCAATTCTTAGGATCGCTTTTTGTAGGTGTAATTCTTCTTTACAATAGTTTATTAATTGCCCAATTCCGGTTGAGGTAATTCCTTTTCCTTCATGTGTGCTGTCAATAAAATAGGCAAGTTCACATTCTTTTGTTGTCCAATGAATATTTTTAATGATTACTAAACCAATGGGCAATTGTGAAGTTGTTGTTACAATTTTAAAGGTGTAATTTTCTTTTTGTTTTGCTTCGCGAATTTTCTTCTGAACGTAATATTCTGTTGCGGTTAACGAGCAATTTTCTTTTGCTGTGATGGGAAAGTATTGATGCAATCGTTTCGCATTCGCTTGAATTAACTCAAAAAGTGGACCTGCGTCTTTTTCTTCCAATAATGATATTACAAATTGACCTTTAATGTGTATCATATTGTAAATGTAATCTAAAATCCATTTCAATAAAAAAATCCGTTACTTATCTAAGTAACGGATTGGTTTGATATATTTTGAATAAAACTGTTTACGCTTTATACTCTTTTACTGCGTCAATAAATGCTTTTGCATTGTCTAATGGAATGTTTGGTAAGATTCCGTGACCTAAATTAACGATGTATTTGTCTTTTCCGAATTCGTTGATCATTTGATGCACCATTTTCTTTATTTCCGCTGGTGGCGAGAATAAACGTGTTGGATCAAAGTTTCCTTGAAGTGTGATATTTCCTCCTGTTAAATAGCGTGCATTTCGTGCCGAACATGTCCAATCGATTCCTAATGCAGAAGCGTTTGACTGAGCCATATTTTGCAATGCAAACCAGCATCCTTTTCCAAAGGCAATTACGGGTGCGTCATCTTTTAAGGCTTCAATAATTTGATTGATATATTGCCAAGAAAATTCTTGATAATCCGTTGGAGATAACATGCCGCCCCAAGAATCAAATACTTGAACCGCATTGACGCCAGCTTTTACTTTTTCTTTTAAATATGCAATTGTTGTGTCTGTAATTTTCTGTAGTAATTGATGTGCAGCAATCGGGTTTGTGAAACAGAATTCCTTTGCTTTGTCAAAGTTTTTACTTCCTTGACCTTGCACACAGTAACATAAAATTGTCCATGGCGAACCTGCAAAACCAATTAATGGAATTTCATCATTCAACAATTCTTTCGTTGCTTTGATGGCTTTGTATACATAATCCAATTCCACCGTAACATCAGGAACAATTACGTTGTCGACATCTTTTTGAGTTCGCACAGGATTTGGCAAATAGGGTCCAAAGTTTGGCTTCATTTGCACTTCAATATTCATCGCTTGCGGGATGACCAAAATATCGCAAAATAGAATTGCCGCGTCCATTCCGTAACGACGAATGGGTTGCACTGTAATTTCACTTGCCAACTCTGGTGTTCGGCAACGTGTAAAGAAGTCATACTTCTTTTTTATTTCCATGAATTCAGGTAAATATCTTCCTGCTTGTCGCATCATCCATACTGGTGGACGTTCGACTACTTCTCCTTTTAAAGCTCTTAAAAATAAATCGTTTTTTAGCATGTTCTGGCTTTTTGCTATTAGCTATTAGCTGTTGGCTTCTTGCTTTTAGCCGTTTTTTATTCTATTTATTAATCCGTTGATCATTTTGTCATCATACGAAACGTCAAACTCATTCTTCCGTTTTCGGTGTCCGATTTTGGAATTGCATGTTGCCATTCGTCTTGTACTTCGTTTGTCATATAAATAAAAGATCCAGAAGGTAATTCAAAATCTTTTATAATGGTTTTATCTTTTATGTTTCGAAATCGTAATATTCTTGTTTCTCCAATAGAAACAATTCCAACGCCTGTGTTTTCTACTAATATATCTGTTTGATCAGAATGAAATCCCATACTAGATTTTCCATCTAAATAATAGTTAATCAAACAATTATTAGGTGCAAAATTCAACGTTTTTTCAATTAGATCAATAATTTCTTCTAATTCTTTTGTGAATGCTTGATACGGATAACTGATTTGAGAGTAATTATACGCTTCTCCATAACTAGCTGTTTTTCTGGCTGACATGCGTTCATCCCAAACGACATTGTTTTTTAAAAATTTAAACAACACGTCAGGAGTTGTGATAAAATCCGCTATGTATGTTATTCCGTTCATTTTTCAGTATTGAGTTGTTAGTATTTAGGATTGAGAGAAATCTCACTGCTCACTACTAATATCTCAAGTCTATTTTTATTTCAAAGCACTTCTCGATACAATTTTTATCAAAAATCACTCGAAGTGACGATTTGTTTATTTTACCTAATACCTAATACCTAATACCTAATACCCAATACCCAAAAGCTAGATATAATGCTCATTCACCAATTCAATCACGCTTTCTACGGTTGGTACTTTTGCGATGCGGACATCTTCAAAATATTGTGAAGCTTCTTTCGCTGTTGTTTCTCCAATACAAAAGGCAATTCCGTTGGCTTTGTTTCCTGAAATGTAACTTTGCACGGTTGATGGACTGTAAAACATAATGCCTTCTACACCATCTTGAAGCTTCTCAGCATCCAACATGGTTTTGTATGCGTGAACTTCTGTGACTTCGATGTGATTGTCTTCTAAAATTGTTGGCAAGGCATCCAAACGAATGTCGCTACAAAAATAGGTTACCGAAGTTCCACTGATATATTCAACTAAATATTCCGCTAGTTCTTTTGAGTTTCGTGCAGCTTTTGCAACTGGACCAATTTTTTTCTCAATGAGTTTTTTGGTACGTCTTCCGACACAATAAATATTCTGAAATTGCAATTCGGCAGCCGAGAAATTTTGCAATAATGCAGCTACAGCATTTTTACTCGTAATGACTACATTTTTAATCGGTTTACGAACTACTTGCGGTTTGATTCTATTCAAGCTAATTTTGATGAAATCGCTACTTTCGGCCACAATTCCTTCATTAAATAGTTGGCGTTGCGGTTCAGTCAATAACTTCGTAGAATATACATTGGTTTGTTTTCCTGAAGTTTTGATTTCTTCCATCAAGCGTTTTCCACCACGTTCTATGATGAAATCTGCACAGTATTTTGCCAATTCGTGATGCTCGCCAAGTTTGTCATAGCGACTTATGGAAATTTTCTTCGTTCCATCAACACTCAACAATACACCTTCAAGTGTAACTACTTCTTCTTTTATGTAGGCAATTGCGCCAATTGGAGCCGTACAACCGCCTTCTAGTAATCGTAAAAAGGTACGCTCAATCGTTGTGCAAATTTCTGTTTCTTCATGATTGATTTCAGCGCAGACTGCTCTTACTTCTTCATCTTCTTCAAGTGCTGTAATCATAATTGCACCTTGTCCGGGCGCAGGAACCATCCATTCTAGGTTGACAGCATCATCAGGTCGAAGATCAATTCGTCCCAATCCAGCGGCAGCGAAAATAGCACCATTCCAATGTTTGGTAGTTTCTAATTTTTCTAAACGCGTGTTTACATTTCCACGTAAATCTTCAATGGTGTGCGTTGGATATCTGTTGAGCCATTGTGCTTTTCGGCGTAAGCTTCCAGTGGCAATGACTGCATCGCGTTGCGATAAAAATTCTTCATTGTCTTTAAAAACTAATGTATCACGTACATTTCCACGTTTTAAAACTGCAGCTTGTACAATACCTTTTGGCAATGCCGTAGGAACATCTTTTAGTGAATGCACCGCAATGTCAATGTCATTATTGAGCATGGCAATGTCTAGCGTTCGTGTAAAAATGCCGGTAATTCCGAGTTCGTATAGTGGTTTGTCTAGTACTAAATCTCCAGTAGCTTTTACAGGAACTAATACAGATTTGTGACCAAGACTTCCTAAGATGTCTTGTACTACTTTAGCTTGCCACAATGCGAGTTCACTATCTCTAGTCCCGATTCTGATGATTTTACTCATATTGAGTTATTTTCCAATTGAAATACTTTTTGTATCAATGCTACACTTTCTTCTGAAGTTGTGCTTTCATCTTTGAGATGATTGGCGAAATGTGTAGTTATTTTTTGAATGATTCTGTTGCTGATGATTTCTGCTTGAGATTCGTCGAAATCACTTATTTTTTTGCGCTGAAAGTTGATTTCAGCATTTTTCATTGCCGTCAATTTTTGCTTTAACGCTTTGATTGTTGGTGCAAATTTTCGAGTTTCTAACCACGCAATGAATTCTGCTTTTACTTCGTTAATGATTGCTTCCGCTTTTGGAATGTGTAATTTTCTTCTTTCAAGCGTATCATCTGTAATTTGCGATAAAGCATCTAAATGTACTAAGGTTACATTCGCTAATTCCGTTACATCTTTAGAAACGTTTTCCGGAATTGATAAATCTAAAATGAGCAGTTCTTTGTTTGTATGAATGTCTTTTTTAGAAACAGTTGGCAATTGCGCGCCTGTAGCCACAATTAACACATCTGTTTTTTGAATCTCAGAAGTGATGTCTTCATAATCTTTTACGATTAAATCAAACTTTCCTGCAATTCTTTCTGCTTTGTCTTTGGTACGATTGATCAATGTGATTTGATCATTTTTCGTGTGTTTCACTAAATTTTCACACGTATTTCTTCCAATTTTTCCTGTTCCAAATAATAGAATGTTCTTTTCAGAAATATTGATTACATTTTTTAAGATATATTGTACAGATGCAAAAGCAACTGAAGTCGCCCCAGAAGAAATTTCCGTTTCGTTTTTGATGCGTTTGCTTGCTGTAATTACTGCATTGACCATACGTTCCATAAAACCGTTGATCAATCCAGCTTTTTGCGAAGCTTTGAATCCTTTTTTTAATTGTGAGATGATTTCAAAATCACCTAATATCTGACTATCCAATCCTGTACCTACTTTAAATAGGTGTGAAATGGCATCTTTGTTTTTATGAATGTATGCTACTTGTTCAAATTCTTCCGCAGTTCCGTTAGAGTTGTCACATAATAATTTAATGAATTGACACGGATGTTGTGCAAAACCGTATATTTCGGTTCGGTTACACGTAGAGATGATTAAGGCACCATCTCCAATATTTTCAACATTGATTGTATTGAGAATAGAAGCTTTCGCGGTATCGGGCAAACTAAACTTTCCACGAATATGAGCATCCGCTTTCTGATAGCTCATACCTACACAGTAGAAAGAATTTTGTTTTGATATATTATATTGCTTCATGGAGATTCTTAAATCGTTAACAAAAGTATCATTCAAGGATTAATAAAAATAACGCTCAAAGGACTTTTAGTATCGCTCTAAGTTTTTTATTTGCATTTCATTTAAAAAACTAGTGAAATGTTGTAATTTTACAGCAAATGAAGGCTTTTTAGGTGGTTTAACGTAGAATCATTCTAAATAAAGTGAAAACAGGTATTTCTACTTATGGAAGAAAAAAACAACGCTCAAAGAACTTTACAAGAGACTCAAGTGGAAGAAGGCTTTTATATTTTGAAGCTTCAAAATGAGAGCAATGATACTCAACAACTTGTGCGAGAAATTGATAGTAGTTTTATACAATTTCATTTTTGTATTAAAGGAGAATGCAAGTTTAATTTTAATAATGGACGCTATTCGTTTGATGTGTTGGATGAACATGCCTTATTGTTGTACAATCCGCAAACCGATTTACCAATTAATGTTGAGTTGAAATCAAAAACATGGTTGATTTCTTTGTTGATTCCTATTAAAAAATTCCATTCCTTGTTTTCGCTTGAAGCGAATTATATTCACTTTTTGAATGCGGATAAGAAAGATAAAAAGTATTACGATAATAAAGAAATTACGCCGATGATGGCAGTTGTGTTGAATCAGATGATTAATTACAACATGCACGAATCTATCAAAAAATTATACTTAAAAGGAAAAGCGTATGAACTGTTGAGTTTGTATTTTAATCGAAGTGAAGATGCCGATATTGAGCAATGTCCGTTTTTGGTGGATGAAGAAAATGTGCTAAAAATTCGTCGTGCAAAAGATATTGTTATCGCAAATATGGCAGAGCCGCCAGGATTGCAAGAGTTGGCAAATGAAGTTGGATTGAATATTAAAAAACTGAAAGAAGGCTTTAAGCAAATTTATGGTGATTCGGTATTTAGCTTTTTGTTTGATTATAAAATGGAATACGCACGCAAACTCCTAGAATCGGGAAGTTACAATGTAAACGAAGTTGGACACAAAGTTGGCTACAGCACGGCAAGTCATTTTATTGCAGCATTTAAAAAGAAATACGGAACTACACCGAAAAAGTATACTCAGGCAAGTGTGAATTAGTCTTAATTCAAAGATTGAAAATTACTTTTGACTTTTACATTTAAAATTTGATGTTTTGCGGTTTCCCTTTTTTTGCCACGAATTAAAAACCTCTGCTGCCATAAGGTCTCGATACAAAATCTTTTCAAGATTTCACTCGACCTGACGTTTTGTAATTTAAGTCAGTCTGAAAGTCCAATAATCCAAGCAGTGTAATAATCAAAAAAACCCCACAAACGATCGCTTGTGAGGATTTGTTACTTATTTTATTTTTACTGAATTAGTCTTTGTTAAAAGTTACTTTCCCGCTTTCCATATCGTACACTGCTGATACAATCATGATTTTCCCTTCATCTTCCATTTTAGCCATTGTAGGCGAAACTTCTCTAATGTTTTTTACCGTGCGCATTGCGTTATTTGTAATTACCGTATTGGTAAATTCTTCATTTTTTGAAGTTCGATCACCTTCTGATTTTGTCTCTGTAACAGCTGGCTGAATTTCGTTGATCAAATCAGCAAGTGAATTCATTCCAAGTGCTTTTGCATCCACATTATCAATGGTAGATTTTACAGCGCCACAAGCAGTATGTCCCATTACAATTACGACTTTAGAACCTGCAACCGCAGTAGCAAATTCCATAGACCCCACAATGTCAGCATTTTCAATATTTCCAGCTACACGCGCAACAAAAATATCACCAATTCCTAAGTCGAACACATCTTCAACGGGTACGCGGCTATCCACACAGGAAAGTACGATTGCTTTAGGAAACTGACCAATCATTGCTTTTCTACGCTGCATAGAGTGATCACGTTGTGTTAAATTATTATTGATGAAGTTCTCATTTCCTTTTTTCAGTCTCCCAATAATTTCCTCAGGAGTCATATTTGCTTGTTCTTCTGCTGTTAAAATACTTCCAACAACTCTTTCTTCTACGAGTTCTTTCTTAGTTTCCTTAGCAACTGGTGTAGTCTTTTTTGTTTCTTGACACGATGTTAAAAGTAGTGTTACTGATACTGCTAATAATTGTAATGAAAGCTTTTTCATACTGTTTCGTTTTATTTGTTATTTCTTAAGCAAAAATAAGAAAAACAACGATCAGCATATTCGTTATTAACAAATATTTAATAGCATTACTATTAAAATATGAAAGTAATGCTTTTTATCAAATATAGTTTCTCAATTGGAGATATAAACCAACCTAAAGTCACTACACATATAACTTAAATCATTAATGTGCGTTGCATGTAATTTCTATAAAATGTAATGTTGAAAATTTTAAAGGAAGCGTGTAGTTGATAGTCTTATTTGTAGTTTTTTGCCACGAGTTATAGATTCCGTGTCAAGCAAGGAATGACAATCCAAACCGTCACTTCGAGTGATTTTCTCAAGAAAATTGTATCGAGAAGTACTTCGGAACATAAATGTATTTTTTACATCTAAAGATTCTCGATACAATTTTTTATATCGTTTCACTTTATAAAAAAATCACTCGACCTGACGTTCAGTACTCTAAGTCAGTCTGAAAGTCCAACAATCCAAGCAGTCTAAAATTCTAAGCCAGTCTAAGAAGTCTATCTTCTCCCGCTAATTCGTTTCCGCTTTTTATACTTAACCAATTCAATAGCATCTTCAAACAATTCATCGTCAATTTCTTCACCGTAAATTCGTTCACTACTAAAGTTTTTGGTCACCAAATACGTTTTTGTGTTTAATGTAGGCGTTTTTAAAAACGTGATATAGTATAATTTTGCGCTGCTTCTATAGCGGTTTTCTTCTTTAATCTTGAAAAAGTAAATTGTAATTGTACCATCTTCATTTGTGACATCTTCCGCTTTTAGAAACGAAATTGTATCTTCTTCTTCGTCAAAACTTACACGACTGAGTAGTTTTGCTTTTGCATACCGTTGTTGTGTTTTCAACGGATCAGGAATGATGGAAAGCAAGTCTTTTGCAGCTAATTTCTCCAAGGTCGCAGCCAATGATTCCTCATTATAAATCGTTTTCTCTTTTAATGCTGGTGAAATCGGCTCGTTGTGTTCTGCCAACAATGTGATATACGTTGTTAACGCATTTCGCGCTTCCGTTTTAATTAATTTATGGAAGAAATCTTGAACCTTTTTATCGTTACGGAACGGAAATAATAATTTTACATAATTGTCCAACGCTCGGCTACTGCTATAATTATAGGACGATGATTTTCCTAAGTTTCGCTTGATTTCTATTTTGGCGTCATTCAATAACTGACCTTTATACTTTTTATAGATTTTTGGCTTGATGAGACTGCTATCGCTGAGTTGTGTTAACAACGAATAAATAGGTGTTTTATATTCTTGAATGCTCGAATATTTCAGCAATTCTGGAAATAAATCTTTCTTCAACGATAAGTTATTGATGCCAGTTCTAAATAATCTGCTGGTGTTTCTTGAATCTAACGGGAAATCTTTTTCCAACAAGGAAAGCACCAATGCATACGAAGCTTTGTCTTTCTGTTGTAATAACGATTTTAAGATGGTTGTTTGCGTTTTTGGCTTGTCGTAAGCTGCTACATACAATTCTTCAAAAAACGGATGAATTCGGTTGTTTTTGAGCTTTCCAAGTGACGTAATCAAATAGTTTTTGATGTTTTTCCGATCGTCTGGAAAATCGTGTTCTTTCAAGATGGAAATAATCGTATTTGCGTGCTTGTCTGCAAACTTTATTTTTGCGTACGATTTCAACACAATGCTGTCATTATTCTTGATTCCATCAAAGAAAATATCCGTTTTATCAACAAACACATCTTTTCCAAGTAATGTGTCTAAGGGTGTAAAAGTTTCGTAAAAATTCTGTACAAATTTAGAAGGTGATGCTATAGAATCTTCTAAGGTACTTAAGCCAAATAAAACGCCTTTTTTTAAGATGTTTTTTGTGTAAATTCGCTTCGTGCTTGCGGTATCTTTAAGAACATAAGTACTGATGAATGTGTCGTCTTTTTGAGTGTATTTTTTATCTTCAATCACAAAATTAAAAGTATAATCTTTTTCCATAGCACTCCACAAACTGTCTACATTATGAAACATTTGCAAATCATGATACTTTAAACGGCGCACATAGATTTTTTCATTACTTTTTGACGTATATACAATGTATTTTTTCTCTTGGTTGTATGCTTTTTTATCCGCTTTGTAGCGTCGATACGAACTGTACGAACGTGTAAAAGGTTGTTTGGTATTTGTCAATACTGAAAAATGTAACGACGTATCAACAACCGTTTTAAACTTTTTATATTTTGGTGTTTTTAGTTTGAATGAATTAAAATAAGTTGTTGCTTTTGCTTCGTGATCGCCAATATAACCGAGCAAATAATAGCTTTCATCTTTGATAATTGTTTTTAGATAAATTCGCTTTTTCGTGCTGCTATCAATAATTGCAGACGATTCATAACTTGTGTATTTGTAATCTGCAAACTTGCCATCAATCTTTTCAATGTCTAAATTTTTATAGAAATTATCGTGAATATATTCTGCTTCAAAAGCATCTTCTTCAATATATGAAATATCGTTATTAAACACTTCTTTAAAGAAATAATACTGATCGTTTACTTCGGCTTGTAACAACTTATTTCCAACGTTTTTTGTGTTGTCTGAAATGAAATTCGCAGGAAATAAAAATTCATACTTATTATATTCAGAAGTATATGTTTTCATGTCTTCCGATGTGGAACGAAACGTTATAGAATCAAAAATTTCTTTTTCATACTGCAATACAAAATCTTTCTTTCCACCAAATTTGATAATGATCATTTCCAACGGCGTTTTGTAAATATGATATTTTTGGTAATCGCCTTTTTTGGTTTTATTCACAATGCTAAATCCCGGAAACGGACTTGTCAACGCTGTTTTTGAAATAATATCACCCGGAATATCTTCATACAATAACGGATCAATTTCTTCGAGCGTAATTTTTTCTTCATTCGGAAACTGATCGTACGTATTCAAACGTGTAATTGTCAAATAAGCACCGTTTGTCATATCGGGCGCTAAGTAAAATTTTTGATCTTTATATACAAATTCGCGAAGTTCATCAAAGGTTTTTATCGTAATAAAACCATCGGGCGTACTGTACGTGTTTAAATAGGGCTTTACGTGTAAATCTTCTAAGGTTGTTTTTGATTTTAGCGCAAAATCAGTCTGTTCGGAAGTTAATGGTTTTACAGTATAACCTCTTTCTTCCAACATTTGCAACATGCCTTTTTCGCCTGCCAAATGTGCGGCACCAACGCCTGCAAAAACCGTTTTATGCTGCATTAAAGAATCCATCACAATGACCATATTTTCATTGCGTTTAAACAACATGTGTTCACGGTAAAATTCTGTATTTACAGCGGCTCCAATAGAATCGAGCAAATCAATTTTTCGATCTCGGTAGACATCTTCTTGTAAGGTATATCGATTTTCGTTTTTGAACATTTTTTGAACCCATTCATCGGGCTTCTTCTTTAGCATATTAAAAGCCGCACGCGATGTCAAATACTGTGATTCTTCAATATCTTCCAAACTAATAATTTGCTTATTATTCTTTTTCCCTGCCTGATAAATAAACATATCCAAATACGTTTCTTCCTCAAAATCATCTGCGCCAGCTTGCTTTCTGTATAAATATCCGTTGATAATTCTGTTGTCAAAACGAATAATACGTCGCACAATTTCTTTCTTAGAAAACTGCGTATTAAAACTCTTATCGTAAAAGTTTTTTCCATTGCCAGAAGCTCGTGTCGACGAACTGCTCATACTTTCATAATTGTGTGCCAACCACGTTGTCGGATCGGATTCTAAGGCTACAGTTTCTGCTTCTGCCAATGCTTTAAAAAACACATCATCTAAGCGAAAAGCTACTTTTTTACTCACGTGCATGGTTCCGTATAAAAAAGACGGTTTTTCCATGCCGTTTCCGGAAATTTCCCAAAGAAGACTTTGTTTATTTTCTTGAGATAAAAGTATAGACGTGCAAAACAGGAACAAGAATGATAGATAAAATTTCATAAAAACGGGTGAAAATTAAATGGTAACTATAATCGGTAATTTGTGTAACAATGTACTAAAGATATGAATTCTTTCATGTTAACAGAATCATAATACCATTTCTGTTTTGAAATCGGCATAAAGAAAGTGAATCTTTTTTTCTTTATACAAAATAGAAAAATAAAGCATAGCCTTAGTTACGTTTTCTTTTTATGTTGAAGGAGAAAGGAAAAAAGGACAGTTTACTATATTGATTTCAATGTAGAGATGGTATGCACGTAAAAATGCCTTTTGAATGAGTGTATAAAGATTTCCTATGAAAGCATATTCATTTATTGAAGATAGAATTGTAATTTTGTTATTCCTGAAAAAGAAGACAAAAAAAGCATACTATGAAAGGTGTATTACTGATTAATCTGGGCTCACCAGATAGCCCAAACCCTAAAGACGTAAAAAGATATTTAGGTGAATTTTTAATGGACGAACGCGTGATTGACGTTCCAAAATGGCTTCGTACATTTTTAGTCAAAGGAATTATTTTGAACACACGACCAAAAAAATCGGCAGCAGCCTACCAAAAAATCTGGTGGGAAGAAGGTTCTCCGCTTATTGTCATTTCTGAACGTTTTCACAAAAAAGTACAAGAGCGCGCTAAAGTTCCTGTGGCTTTAGGAATGCGTTACGGTTCTATGAGCATTCAAAAAGGATTAAAAGAATTACACGATCAAGGAGTTGATGACGTATTGGTAGTACCTTTATATCCGCATTATGCAATGTCTTCTACCGAAACAGTGATCGAAAAAACGAAAGAAGAACAAAAAAAGCATTTTCCAAACATGGAATTAACGATTGTTCCTTCGTTTTACAATCATCCAGACTACATTCGTGCAATGTCCGAAAATATAAAATCACATCTAGAAGGTGTTGATTATGATCATATCTTATTTTCATATCACGGAATTCCTGAAAGACACATCCGCAAAAGCGATCCAACAAAATCACACTGTAAAATAGATGGAAGTTGTTGTGAAACCGCATCCAAAGCACATGCAACCTGTTACAGACATCAATGTTTTGAAACGACGAAAGAAATCGCAAAATATTTAGATTTACCTGAAGGAAAATATAGTGATTCATTCCAATCACGTTTAGGTGGTGATCCTTGGTTAAAACCGTATACAGACAAAGAATTTGAGCGTTTTCCAACAGAAGGAAAAAAGAACTTAGTGGTTATTACACCTGCCTTTGTATCAGATTGTTTAGAAACGTTGGAAGAAATTGCCATGGAAGGTGAAGAACAATTTGAAGAAGCTGGTGGCGAACACTACAAACATATTCCTTGTTTAAACGACAGTGACGATTGGGTAAAAGTAATGACACGCTGGATCAACGAATGGAGTGTAACTTCTAAAGAGGAAGTAACGGCTTAATGGCTCACAAAGCTTCTGCCGAACTCGGTAATGCGCCCATAGGTAAATTATTGATCTCACAAGCACTTCCTGCTTCTATAGGAATTCTTGTGATGTCTTTGAATATGGTGGTAGATACCATATTTGTTGGGCAATGGATTGGTCCTATGGCAATTGCCGCAATTACGGTAGTAGTTCCGCTTACATTTTTAATTGCTTCCATTGGAATGGCAATTGGAGTTGGTGGCGCGTCCATCATTTCCAGAGCTTTAGGTTCTGAAGATCACGACAAAGCACAGCGCACATTTGGAAATCAAATTGTGATGTCTTTTGGTTTGTCGGTCTTTTTTGTCATTATCGGCCTCATTTTTAAAGAAGAAGCGTTAGCACTTTTTGGTGCGAATGGTAAAATTCTCGGTCCAGCCGAAATTTACTATGAAATCATCATGTATTGCATTCCGTTTTTAGCCTTGTGCATGACCGGAAATCCTGTGGTGCGTGCGGAAGGAAAACCAAAATTTGCGATGATTGCCTTGATTCTTCCCGCAATAGGAAACATATTTTTTGATTATTTATTTATCAATGTGTTGGATTATGGAATGGCGGGCGCGGCTTGGGCAACGTGTATTTCATACTTTATCTGCTTTGTATTTATCTATTGGTTTTTCTTTTCAAAACACAGTGAACTCAAAATACGCTTGAAATGTTTCAAACTAGAACATAAAATCGTAAAAGAAATTACAGAACTTGGTGGCGTAACGCTTGCGCGACAAGGAATGGTGAGTATTCTATCTATCATTCTAAATCATACACTATTTACGTATGGCGGTGAAACTTCTGTGACGATTTACGGAATCATTAGTCGCATGTTGATGTTTGCCTTATTTCCTGTCATGGGAATTTCACAAGGATTTTTACCAATTGCTGGGTTCAATTACGGTGCAAAAAAATATCAGCGCGTTCGCGAAAGTATCAATATTTCTATAAAATACGGAACAGGATTAGCGCTTGCGATCTTTGCAATTATTATGTTTTTCCCAGAGCAAATTGTTTCTGTATTTACAGATGATGAAGTCATTCTGCGCGAAACGCCAAGTGCCTTGCGTTGGGTTTTCTTAGTCACACCATTAATTGCGGTTCAGATGATTGGTTCAGGATATTTTCAAGCCATTGGAAAAGCGGTTCCTGCATTATTACTCACACTCACAAAACAAGGATTCTTCCTCATTCCGTTAATTTTGATATTACCAAATTACTACGGAATCTTTGGTGTTTGGGTTTCATTTCCAATTGCCGATTTGCTATCAACCCTTCTCACAGGCGTTTATCTCAACAGGGAAATTCGACAAAATTTAAAAACAGCATTATAAATTCTAAATGTTGAATGTAAAATTTTAAATTGAAAAGTATTTTTGCCAAGACCCAAGACCCAAGACCCAAGGTTATAAAAGGTTCTCGACTGCACTCGAACTTACAACAGACAACGGTAGCAAAGCGACCAAAACAAACAAGTTAAGAGTGAAAACAAACCTACGAACAAACAAATCAACAAAGAACAGGAGCAAAGCGACCAACAACCTAATACCTAATACGCATAAAAACCTTCAAAAGCTAGCAAGCAAAAAAGAATATCCTTATTTTTAATACCTGAAACCAAACCAACCTAAAAAATGCGAATTTTTACCTTACTAGCCGTGTTGCTACTTACCGTAGGAAGCACTTTTGACACACAAGCACAAACCTTTGATGAAGCGTATTACAAAAATGTAGAATACCGATTGGTCGGGCCATTTCGTGGCGGACGAAGTGCCGCAGTAACTGGTGTTCCAAACAAACCAAACCTTTTCTACTTTGGCGCAACAGGCGGTGGCGTTTGGAAAACAACCAATGGCGGACGTAGTTGGGAAAACATTTCTGACGGATATTTTGGTGGAAGTATCGGTTCCATTACCGTTTCCAAAAGTGATCCGAATGTAATGTATGTTGGCGGCGGCGAAAAAACCGTGCGTGGAAATGTATCTTCAGGATATGGCGTATGGAAAAGTGTCGATGCAGGAAAAACATGGACAGCTTCTGGTTTAAAAAATTCAAGACACATTCCTCGAATGGCGATTCATCCAACAAATCCAGATATAGTATACGCTGGCGTGATGGGAAATCTATACAAATCAACAGACGAAAGAGGTGTTTATAAAAGTATCGATGGCGGAAAAACATGGAAAAAAACCTTATTTGCGAATGCAGATGCTGGTGTTGTCGATTTATTAATAGATCCAACAAATCCGAGAATATTATATGCTTCAACATGGCGAATACGCAGAACTCCATATAGTTTAAGTTCTGGTGGTGATGGTTCAGCCTTATGGAAAAGTACCGATAGCGGTGAAACATGGACAGAAATTTCAAAAAAGAAAGGGTTTCCAACTGATACGTTAGGAATCATTGGTGTGACAGTTTCTCCATTAAACAATCAACGTGTTTGGGCAATTGTTGAAAACAAAGAAAAAGGTGGTTTATACCGAAGTGATGATGGCGGTGAAACGTGGAGTCAAGTCAATAGCGAACGTAAATTGCGTCAGCGTGCTTGGTATTACACACGTTTGTATGCAGATACAGAAAACGTAGATGTTGTGTATGTATTAAATGTTCGCTATCATAAAAGTACTGATGGTGGAAAAACATTTAGTACATACAATGCACCACATGGCGATCATCATGATTTATGGATTGCACCCGAAAACCCGAAACGTATGATTATTGGTGATGATGGTGGCGCGCAAGTTACTTATGATGGTGGCGAAACGTGGAGTACCTATCACAATCAACCAACTTCGCAGTTTTATAGAGTGACAACTGATAATAGTTTTCCATATAGAATTTATGTGGCACAACAAGATAATTCTACCATACGAATTCCACACAGAACTGACGGACGTTCTATTTCGGATGACGATTGGGAAAGCACAGCAGGTGGCGAATCGGCTCATATTGCGGTAGATCCAAAAGATAATGACATTGTATATGGTGGAAGTTATGATGGTTTCCTCACAAGAAAAAATCACAAAACAGGAACCGTTAGAGCAATCAATGTGTGGCCAGACAATCCGATGGGACATGGCGCAGAAGGCATGAAATATCGTTTTCAATGGAATTTTCCAATTATCTTTTCAAAACACAATCCGAATAGATTATATACATTTTCAAATCGTGTGCATGTCACAGAAAATGAAGGGCAATCGTGGAACATTATCAGTCCAGATTTAACCAGAAACGATCCAGAAAAACTAAAATCTTCTGGTGGACCGATCACACAGGATAATACTTCCGTAGAATATTACTGTACTATTTTTGCTGCGCAAGAATCACCTGTGAAAGAAGGTCTTTTGTGGGTTGGAAGTGATGATGGATTGCTTCATATTACGCAAGATGGTGGAAAAACGTGGAACAATGTCACGCCAAATGGAATGCCTGAATGGATGATGATCAACACGGTAGAACCAAGTACGTTTGACGCAGGAACGTGTTATATAGCAGGAACAAAATACAAAACGGGCGATTTTGCGCCGTATTTATACAAAACAACTGATTACGGAAAATCGTGGACAAAAATCACGAATGGAATCAACGCAGAACATTTTACACGAGTGGTTCGTGAAGACCCAAAACGTAAAGGATTGTTATACGCAGGAACGGAAACAGGCATGTATATTTCGTTTAACGATGGAAAAAATTGGCAACCATTTCAGTTGAATCTTCCAATCGTTCCCATTACAGATTTAACCATCAAAGACAACAATTTAATTGTGGCAACACAAGGGAGAAGTTTGTGGATTATTGACGATTTAACCGTGATTCATCAACAATATAACATTGAGAAAAATAAGAATATTCTTTACACACCAAAAGATACATACAGAATGCGTGGTGGCTCCGAAAAAGGAAGCAAAACAGAAGGAACAAATCATCCAAATGGTGTCATGACGTATTTCTATCTGAATGATTACGATGAAAAAGATGAGGTTTCGTTGACTTATTCTGACGCTAGTGGAGAAGTTATTAAAACATTCAGCACAAAAAATAAAAAGAAAGACAAGCTTGAAGTTAAAAAAGGAGCAAATCAGTTTGTGTGGAACATGAGCTATAAAGGAACTGAAAAGCTAGAAGGAATGATTTTATGGTGGGCAAGTTTAGAAGGTCCAAAAGCAGTTCCAGGTCAATACAAAGTGAAATTGACGGTAAAAAAAGAAGGTGTTGATGCAGTTGAAATTACAAAACCGTTAACCATTTTAGCAGATCCAAGAGCCGAAAGCACCTTGCTTGATATGCAAAAGCAGTTCGATTTTATCAAAGATGTCAATGCTACAATGGACAACGCACACAAATCCATCAAGAAAATTAGAAAGATTAATGCAAAATTAACTTCTTTTGCAGCGCAATATAAAGACGACGAGAACGTGAAAGATTTGGTAGAACAAGCCAAAGAATTAAAGAAAAAGTTCACAACGATTGAAGAAGCATTATATCAAACAAAAAACCGTAGTGGACAAGACCCGTTGAATTTCCCAATTCGTCTGACGAACAAATTAGGGCACTTAAATTCATTGGTAAGTATGGGCGATTTTGCACCAACCGAACAAGATATTGCTGTGAAAAATGAATTATCGCAAGAAATTAATAAAGAATTGAATACCTTCAATACCTTGGTTGACACCGAAATTAAAGCGTTTAATGATGCATTTAACGCGAAAAAACTAAACTATCTATTTATAGAAGACTAAATGGAGTACAACTATATAAAATCATTACACCTCATATTTGTTGTGACGTGGTTTGCAGGATTGTTTTACATTCCACGACTATTTGTATATCAAATTGAAGCGTTTCATAAACCTTCGCCAGAGAAAGAAATCTTAGGAAAACAACTCAAATTAATGGCAAAACGCTTGTGGTTTATCATCACGTGGCCTTCGGCTATTTTGGCAACTATTTTCGCGATTTGGTTACTTATTTTAATTCCAAGTTGGTTAGATCAAGGTTGGATGCATGTAAAACTTGCGTTCGTATTTTTGCTATTTCTGTATCAATTTAAAACCCATCAAATGTTTAAGCAATTGCAGCGTGATGAAGTAAAGTATACCTCAAATTTTATGCGAATTTGGAATGAAGGCGCTACGTTTATTCTCTTTGCAGTTGTATTTTTAGTCATTCTAAAAAGTGCAATCAATTGGATTTTTGGTGTGATCGGAATTTTAGTATTAGGAATTGTACTCATGCTAGGATTTAAGTTATATAAACGAGTCCGAGAGAAAAATCCGGAAGCATAACTTGGCTTGATTATTGATCCAAGCACAGAAGATAAATAAACATTTATGAAGCCTACAAGACTTTCATTACGTTCCCGAATATTTGCCTATATGATTCTACTAATTTTAGTAGCTTCTATTTTAATTGCTTTGGTGAGTATTTATCAATACCGTGATCAATCCAACGATTATCACAAACAACGACTCGAACGAAAAGAAAATCAAGTACGATCAAACGTAGAATATTTGATCAACAAAGAAACTACGTATGTGGTGAGTACGGAGAATTTAGGCTTAATTTTTAAAGATGAAATTTATAAAATTGCCGACATTCACAATGTAGCTTTCAACTTGTACGATCCGGAAGGAGACTTTATTATTACTTCAGATACTTCTATTCGAAACGACAATATCACAGAATGTTTATCAGCTGAAATTCTTAATAATTTACGGGCAACAGTTGACAAACGTTACGTGGAAGAAATTGTGACGGATAAAGGAGATTTTCAATCTTCTTACATCATTATTACCGACGCAAAATCTAAACCGCTAGGAATTTTGAATTTGCAATACGAGCGAGATAACTCGTTCAGTGACATGGAATTGAGAGAATTCTTGAAGCGTTTAGGATATACGTATATTTTAATGCTTTTAATCGCGATTGTTTTCGCATACTTTATTTCTAGATACATTACGCGTTCGCTGAAAAGTATTGGAGAAAAACTCGATCAAACCCGATTTAATAAACGAAATGAAAAAATCATCATTGATGGTGCAGGAGAAGAAATTTACAACTTAATAACAGCCTATAACGGAATGATTGATGAACTTGATGAAAGTGCTGTAAAACTAGCCATGAGCGAACGTGAACAAGCTTGGCGCGAAATGGCAAAACAAGTGGCGCATGAAATTAAAAATCCGTTGACTCCAATGCGTTTGACCGTACAAAGTTTTCAACGAAAATTTGATCCAGAAGATCCAAACATTCATCAAAAAGTAGATGAATACACAAAAACATTGATTCAGCAAATTGATACCATGAGTAGTATTGCTTCTGCGTTTTCAAACTTTGCAAAAATGCCTGCACAGCAAAACGAAATGTTGAACGTGGTAAAAATTACGCGTTTGGCAATGGATATTTTTAATGAAGATTACATCAATTTTTCAAGCGAAGAAGAAGAAATTATTGCAAAGTTTGATCGTACACAATTAATCCGTGTCATTACAAACTTGGTCAAAAATGCTATTCAAGCCATTCCAAATGATCGTACACCACATATTGATGTACGCGTATTTGAACAAAATGAAAATGTGGTGATTACCGTAAAAGACAACGGAATCGGAATCACGAAAGAGAATACACCTAAAATATTTGAACCAAAATTTACAACTAAAACAAGTGGAATGGGACTTGGGCTTGGAATGGTAAAAAATATAGTAGAAACTTATAACGGAAGTATTACTTTTACATCAGAAGAAAATAAAGGAACCACATTTATAGTAACGTTCCCAAAAAACTAGGATCATGAATTACGAAAACATACTTGTACAGCAGGAAAACGGAATTGCAACGATTACGATTAATCGTCCAAAAAAATTAAATGCATTAAACCGTGCTACTATTGAAGAATTACACGATGCTTTTGAAGCGTTAAACGCGAATGAAAATGTAAAAGTAATTATCTTAACAGGAAGTGGCGAAAAAGCATTTGTTGCGGGTGCTGATATTAGTGAATTTGCTCATTTCTCAGTAGAAAATGGTGGAAAATTAGCTGCAAAAGGACAAGAGTTGTTGTTCGATTTCGTCCAAAATTTAGGAACGCCAGTGATAGCTGCCGTAAACGGATTTGCGCTTGGTGGCGGATTGGAATTGGCGATGGCTTCACACTTTAGAATTGCCAGTGATAACGCAAAAATGGGCTTGCCAGAAGTTTCTTTGGGCGTGATTCCAGGATATGGCGGAACACAACGTTTGCCACAATTAGTTGGCAAAGGAAAAGCCATGGAAATGATTATGACCGCAGGAATGATTGGCGCAGAAGAAGCACAGCAATGTGGATTGGTCAATCATGTGACAACACCAGAAGAATTATTGCCATTAGCACATAAATTAGCAAGCAAAATCATGCGAAATTCGTTAGTTGCCATTCGTGGTGCAATCAAAGCGATTAATGCAAACTTTGAAGATGGCGTAAACGGTTATGAAACTGAAATTGAGGAATTTGGAAACTGTTTTGGCACCGAAGATTTTAAAGAAGGAACCACAGCTTTCTTAGAGAAGCGCAAAGCTGATTTTCCTGGAAAGTAAAAAAGTCTTTTTAAAAGCTTTTAATATTATTAAGAAGAATTTTAATTTTGAGGTAATCTGTTAAATCAACAACTTGAATTTAACAGATTACCTCATTTAGGTTTTAATGACTACTTTTTAGGCAGTCGTCTTTTCATAAACTTATTTAGGACATCCAAGTCCACGACCTGAATATGCACAGGTGGTTTCAAAAGTTTCGTCTGGTGGAGGGCAGTCACAAGCTGAACCACTTTGCCCACCAATAATTTGATTTTTAATGTTTTGTTGCAATTGTGAAATCACATTTTGTTGCAACGAAAGTCTAGATTTTTTTGTTTTCATGGTTTTAAGCTTTAAGATTAAAATAATATAGTTTTTTAAGGTTTTGTTATTGGTTTACAATTAGGAATTACAATAATCTAAGGTTTCGGCTCTTGTATGACAATGATTACTGTGTTCTTTTCCTCCAAAAAAATTGTGTGTTTTTGAGATTCTTTTTTTGTTAAGCTTTAAGCTTTTGAGATTCTTTTTTTCTTTCATAATTAAAATATTTAAAGTTTATAGATACGATAATAAGCATCCATTATTTAAAAGAAAAAAAAGACAACAGGAAAGGGAACAAGCGTTCTTATTTTTGGTGTAAGCGTGCTACTTTTTGAAGATGTTTTAGAAAAGCAGTTTTCTTCCTGGTAGAAATGGAAAGTTGGTGATTAGGATAAATAGTTACAGTACTGTGAGCACCTTCTTCCCAAGAAATAAGGTGTTGAAGATTTATAATGTACGATCGGTGAATTTGAAAAAAATCATCTGATAAAAAATTCATATAATAGCTAAGTGCATTTCTGGTAATAAATACTTCATGATCTAACGTATGCCATTTGGTATATTTCCCGTACGCTTCCAAATAAAGTATCGTATGAAACGGTAGTACTTTATGCTGTTTTCCATCTTTTACAATAAGTACTTCATTTTGTAAAGTGTCAATGTCTTTGGTATGATATATTTTTGAAAGAATTCCTTGTTCTTTAATTCTCTTTTTTGCTTTTTTAATGGCGCTAAGCAATTCTTTTAAAGAAAGTGGTTTTAGGATATAATCTAGTGCTTCTCTTTTCATGGCTTCAATACCATAATTATCATAACCAGTAATAAAAATAGTCACAAATTCGGTTGGAGAAAAGTGATCTAAAACGTCAAAACCTTTGCCATCCGTTAATTCAATATCTAAAAAAACTAATTTGGGTTTTACTTTTTTTATCAGCGTAATTGCATCCTGTACTTTTTCGGCAGTTCCTACAATGTTGATTCCATCACTATAATTTAGAATCATTTGTTGAAGTAAATTTTTACTTCTAGGCTCGTCTTCTATAATAACCGCAGTAATCATATTATTTAATATTTTGGAAGTATTAATTGAATATGTGTTCCTTTACTTTTAACTAAGTATTTTAAATGCGCAATTGTTACCCCTTTTTTTTCATTGATCAAACGAATTCGTTCTTGAATGATTTCTATGCCCAAAGAAGTATGTGTATTTGACGTGTGAGGCGGTTTTTTATATTGAAAACCATCGCCATTGTCAACGATTTCAATTAAAATGGTATCTTGATTTAACGGTTTATAATTTACTTCAATCATTCCTTCTTCGGAACGATTTTTTTTAAACGCATGTTTAATTGCATTCTCTACCAACGGTTGTACCAATAAAGGAGGAATCAGAATACTGCCTTCAATGCTTGAAGATTGATGTATTTCAAACCGAAACTTTCCCTGAAAGCGTTGTTGCTCTAATGATAGGTAATTTTTAATAAAAGCTATTTCTTCTTGTAATGTAATGCTTTCTAGTTTTGAAAACTCAAGACTTTTTCGCATTAAAGAAGAAAAACTCGTAATATAATCATTTGCACCAATCGCATTTCCTTCAAAAATATAATCTTGTAAAGTGTTTAAAGAGTTGAACACAAAATGTGGATTCATTTGATTTCTTAATACTGCCAATTGTGCTTCTTTAAAGGCAATATTTTGTTTGGCTCTTTTCTTTATGATATGAATACGCCAACGTATGAGTTTGATCGTTGTAAAGCCAATAATAAAAAGAAGCGTAGTTATAAACAACCAATGTCTTGTAAAATGTGGCGGAATGATAAATTGTACCGTTTTAGGAACGCTCCAATTGCCTGAATTATTTTGACATTGAACGCTTATTTTATAGATTCCATGCGGCAAAGTGTTGAAATTAATACTGCTGCTATTCGTATAATTCCAATCGGAGTCATTCACTTTATACCGAAAAAAATAGTTTGGATGTACAGGTTTGTGGTGAATGATTCCTGTAAAATTGATCGTAATGGTATTCTCATTAAACGTAAGTTTATTATAGGATAATTTATATTCTACTTCTTTCCCATTAATGAAGATTTTATCAATGACAAGTTTAGGCTCGCGCGCATTTTTTATGAGTTCGGAAGGATTAAAATAACCAACACCTTTGTCAGTAGCAATGTATAATTTATCATTCCAAAGAATCATATCATTGATAAAGTTTGAAGGTAATCCATCATCAATGGTAAATATCTCAGACGACTTTATTTTTGGTTTTTCGTTAGTGTAGTTATATTTTACTTTATGCAATCCTTTATTTGTGCCTATCCATAAAGTAGTATCATTTTCTTGACATAAGCTCTGAATGGATTGGTTTCTTAAACTCGGAATTTGATATAGATTATAGCTTGTCTCTTTTTTAAAATACAATCCACGTGATAAAGTAGCAATCCAAAATCCTTCCGAACTTTGAGTGATATCATTAACTCTTATAGGAATTTCAGTATCAAGAAATGGTTCTTTTACAAGTTGTAAACTATCCGTTATTGTCAAAGAGTACAATCCGTCAATAGCTCCAATCCATAATTTTCCATGCGTATCTTTTAGAAAATTAGTCGTTTTAATATCGTATTGTTTGCTTGATATTTGTTTTCCACTGAGATACTCATTGACAAGGAAACTACTTCCTCGTTTTACCAATAGATGCTTTTTTGTGATTCTAAATTGATTATAACTATACGGCAATACATCTTCGAGATCTGTTGTAATTAAGTTTAGTTTTTTAGAAATCTGCGTATCGTTATCTTCTTTATACAAATCAATCTTGAAAATTTTCCCTTCAGGAGAGATTATAATTGATTTTCCTTGTTCATTAAAACTAAGGATGAGCGCATCGTTATAATTTTTTATCAAGTTGCAAAAAGAATCACTAAATTCATGTAAGTTTATTTTTTTTACGACTAATGAAGGGACATAAAACACTCCATTGTTTAAAGAAGTAAACCAATAACTTCCTTTAGAATCTTCATATAAAGAAGAAATTGGAATGTTTTTAAAATAGGTCGTTGGACTTATTAGCGTATCTCCTTTTTCATAAAAAAAAGCACCTTCTCTAGTAAGTTCCCAATAGTTGCCTTTTTGATCAAAGAGTGAGTGGATGAGAAAATTTGACGTGCGTGTTTCATTACCGCAATTCTTTAAAGTATATAATACTTCACTGCTTAAATTTTTTCCTACCTCCGTATCTTTTGTGAATGTATATGAATCTATTTTTCCCGTAGTTGTATTAATTTTGTAATAGATTTCTGGACATTGTGTTTTATTCTTAGCAAAGACTTCAAAAAAATAAATGGTGTTTTTTTTAATGTTAAAAATTTGAAACCACGATCCTTTAGATTTTAGTTTTAGTAAGTCTAAATTGAATGTAAAAGGCGAAAATTTTTCTCCGTTCCAATAACTAAAAGAGCCGTCAAAACCATTTACCCAAAAAGCATCTTTTTTTAAAGGATCTGGATAAAACTTAAAGTTTACCAAATTTGCCAAACCATCTTCCACCAAATAACTGTAAAAAGTATTGCCATCATATTTTGAAATACCTCTATCAGTTGTAAACCACAAATACCCTTTACTATCTTCATACGTATGATAGCATTGTGCACTTGGCAAACCATTATTTGTATTGAAATTAAAATAATAAGAGTTTTGGCTGCAAGTGATTGTGGTAAACAGAAGCGAAATACAAAAAAACAGAAGTGTTTTGCTGCTATATATCTTCAAACGCATTTTTTATAGTTAGTTTTAACTAAAATACTGATTTTTTAATAAGTTATTTTAATTAATTTTTCAAACACTTTACCTGTGAGTTCACTTGAAGATGGTGTTTACTTTTTGAAGCTAACCGATACAGAAAACCGTGTTGCTGTTCGCAAATTTATAAAGGAATAATACTTTTTAGAAACTGTTATAAAAACAAAAATCCTGCTCAATTTGAGCAGGATTTTTTGTAAACTATATATTTTAGAAATTCAAGTAATAAATGTATCCAACATTAATAATGAATCCCCAATCGTTTGCTTTATTTTCAGGATACAGATTTTCATCTGGATTTAATCCATCAACCCAGTTTGAGAAATAATATCTCCAACGGACATCAAATAATAAATCGGATGTTTCTGTAAATTTATACCGCGTTCCAAAACTGGCGACAATAGACCAAGTAGAGCCAGATTCATTTTGATATGCATCTTGATATTTTATGGGCAACACACCGGGGTCGGTAAGTCGTCCTAAATCAGATTCTACTGTTGGTGTATAATAATTGTATTGAACACCTAAAGCAGCATAAGGAGCTAGCAAATAGCCACCGCTTTCAAATTCACGAATACTTCTTGGGAAAAATTCTAATTGTGTTCCTAAGTTTAGGACACGTGTATTTCCATGCATTGCACGTAATTGGTCAGCAGTTAATGATACTTTATCATCTCCAACGTACCTTCCAAAATGTTCTAGATTTACAGTCGTAAACGTTAATTCGTTTCTCACTTTGAAGTGATCATTGAAATATGTGTAACGAGTAAAACAATTACATTCGGCACGATATGAGAAGTTCAAATAATGTACAATACCAAATTCAAGACCAACATTTCCTATGTTCGTCTCAAAATCACTACGCTCACCATAATCTGATTGAAAAGCATTCGGTCCGATAACGAAGCCAATTTCATGGGAAAATCCAAATTGGGCATTCATCGTTCCGACACACATCAGCATGAAAAGTAGGAAGATAGGGCAGATTCTATTTAACATGTTATAAACCAGTATTTTTTGAGGCTACACAGCAAATATATAAAAACCCTTAAAACAAAAAAACAAAAAGTGTATTAACTATTGTTTATTATTCAATAGACACAAGATGTTCAGTAGAATAGTGTTTAATATTTTTAGATACTGAATGAATTATCAAATTATAAAAAAAAGAGTGTTTTTTTTTAATTAAATGTATATTTGCATGATCAAATAATGATATTAATAACAATATGTTAATCAAACTTCGTTTATGGAAGCAAAAGTAAAAGACTTTTTAGACTTGGTAAAGCAGACAAACGGGCACGAATCTGAATTTTTACAAGCAGTTCAGGAAGTTGCAGAAGCTGTAATCCCTTATATTGAAGGAAAAGCAAAATATAAAGGAACAAAAATACTTGAAAGAATGGTAGAGCCTGAACGTGTTATAATGTTCAGAGTATCATGGATAGATGATAAAGGAGAAACTCAAGTAAACCGTGGATATAGAATTGAAATGAATTCTGCAATCGGACCTTATAAGGGAGGATTGCGTTTCCATCCAAGTGTAAATTTAAGTATTCTTAAATTCTTAGCGTTTGAGCAAGTCTTTAAAAATAGTTTAACAACACTTCCTATGGGAGGTGGAAAAGGTGGATCAGATTTTAATCCAAAAGGAAAATCTGATATAGAAATTATGCGTTTCTGTCAAGCTTTCATGTCGGAGTTATTCAGACACATTGGGCCAAACACAGATGTTCCTGCGGGAGATATCGGAGTTGGTGGACGTGAGATTGGATACATGTTTGGGATGTACAAGAAATTAAGAAACGAATTTACAGGAGTTCTTACTGGAAAAGGAATTACTTGGGGCGGATCTTTAATTCGTCCGGAAGCAACAGGATACGGAAATGTGTACTTTGCACAAAGTATGTTAAAAACACAAAATACTTCTTTCACTGGGAAAACAGTTGTAGTTTCTGGTTCTGGGAATGTAGCGCAATACGCAGCTGAAAAAGCAACTGAATTAGGTGCAAAAGTGGTAACAATGTCCGATTCTTCTGGGTATATTCATGATGCTGATGGAATTGATGCTGAAAAATTAGCATTCATCATGGAGCTTAAGAATGTAAAAAGAGCAAGAATTAAAGAATATGTAGGTCAATATCCATCTGCAACATATCATGAAGGACAAAGACCTTGGAGCGTACAATGTGATATTGCGTTGCCATGTGCAACACAAAATGAGTTGAATGAAGACGAAGCAAAAACATTAGTAGCTAATGGTTGTATCTGTGTAAGTGAAGGAGCAAATATGCCTTCTACACCAGATGCAATTGCAGTATTTCATGATAAAAAGATTTTATTTGCTCCAGGAAAAGCATCTAATGCTGGTGGAGTAGCAACTTCAGGTTTGGAAATGACGCAAAACTCGTTACGTTACAATTGGACACGTGAAGAAGTAGATGCTAAATTAAAACAAATCATGATTGACATTCACGAAGCATGTGAAACGTATGGAACTGATGAAAACGGATATATCGACTACGTAAAAGGAGCTAACATTGCTGGTTTCGTAAAAGTAGCGGATGCTATGATTGCACAAGGAGTTGTGTAACTATAATCGTTAAAATAGATTAAAAAGCTTTCTGTTGAAAATACAGGAAGCTTTTTTTATTACAATAATATATGATAACTAATTCATTTACGTTATTATTAAATATATTTGATAAAATATTCTAAAAACATGAAATCAGTCATCCTAAATTGGTTAAAAAAACCTCTTTGATTTTGGTAAATTCCATTTAATAGAATTCATAAAATAAAAATAAACAAATGAAAAGAGGCTTGTATCTTCTATTGCTGCTGTCCTATATATCAGTAAATGGACAATCTTTTAATTCTTGGCTCGGTCATTACTCATATAATAATGTAATTGATATATCACTTAGTTCTGATAAAATATATGGAGCTTCAGAAAATGCATTTTTTACGTATGACTTGCAGTCAAATGAAATAGAAAAATTTTCTACCGTCAATGGATTATCAGGTGAGGAAGTAAGTACAGCATATTTTAGTGAATCGGCTCAAAAATATGTGATTGGCTACAATACTGGACTTATTGAAGTATTTGACGCAGACACAGAAGAAATACGAAAAGTAGTAGATATTGTTGACAAGCCTACTATTCCGCCAAATAAGAAGAACTTAAATCACATCTTAGAATACAATGGAATATTATACATTTCCACAAACTACGGTATTTCTCTCTATAATATTAATGTCCTAGAATTTGGAGACACCTATTTTATTGGCCCTAATGGAAGTCAAATAGAAGTACGACAAACAACTATTCTTGGAGAGTTTATCTATGCAGCCACAAATGTTGGTGTGTTTAGGGCAGTAGTAGATAATGATAATTTAATTGATTTTGCCGAATGGCAACGTGTAATTACATCAAACTGGCAAGGAATTATCGCTTTTGGCGAAGATTTATACGCGGTAAACAACAACCGAAGAATCTATAAATACAACGGAACAAGTTTTACACCACAACTTCAAATTCCTCAATACGCAACGATCTTAGAAGATTTAAAAGTAAATGATACATACATGACTTTAGTTCATGATAGTAAAGTACATATATATGACACTGATTTGAATGAAGTTTTAGGTGTAGATGTCTTAGATGAGTATCCTGATTTAGAATTTAATTCAGCATTACTCTTAGACAATACTATATACTTAGGAACTGAAACAGAAGGAATTTTAGAAGCTTCTTTTCCAATGCCAAGTGCGGCAAACCAAATATTGCCAGACGGACCATTATTAAACAATACATTCTCTATCACAGCAATTCCAAATGAATTATGGGTTGTATATGGCGATTACAACGCAGGTTATAATCCATATCCGTTAGATCGTAGAGGCGTAAGTCACTTGCAAGAGTCGGGCTGGACAAACATACCATATACTTCAGAATTTGATGCAGTTAGTTTGGTGCATGCTACGGTAAACCCTTCCAATACAAGCGAAGTATTCATCAGTTCGTTCTTTTCTGGAATACTCAAAATTGAAGACAATGTTCCAACAGAAATATTGAATGTTACCAATAGTGGCTTAGAATCGTTAGATATTGGAGTTCCAACCTATATTGATATTCGTATTGGAGAAACAAAATATGACGCAAACGGCGATTTATGGGTGTTGAACTCTAAAATTGAAAACGGTATAAAAGTATTGCGCAGTGGCGGACAATGGGATTCATACTCAATATCAGAAGCTATCAGTAATCCTGTTAATGGTGAAAACGGTCTCTCAAAAATTGAAATTTCTGACAATAATATCAAATTTATTGCAACACAATCACACGGAGTATTAGCGTTTGATGAAACACGAAGTGATGGTTCTCGTTTTACAAAGCTTAGTGAAGAAGAAGAAGGAAACTTGCCAACAACAGATGTAAGAGCCTTGGCTATTGACAAAACAAGTAATCTTTGGATAGGAACGGTAAAAGGAATCAGAGTATACTTTGGCGCAGATAATATTTTTGATGACGGTAATCCACAATCTAATGATATCATTATTGTAGATGAAGATGGTGTGCCAAAAGAATTACTCTTTGAGCAAACTGTTACGGACATTGAAGTAGATGGTTCTAATAACAAATGGATTGCTACATCAGCTTCTGGTGTATTTTATATGTCGTCAGATGCAACAGAAACCTTAGCACATTTTACAAAAGACAACTCGCCACTACCAACAAATGTTGTCAATAATATCGAAATCGATTCAGAAACTGGACGCGTATATATTGCCACTGCTAAAGGACTTCTATCCTATCAAGGAACTGCTACTGGACCAAAAGAAACCTTAGACAATGTATATGTATATCCAAATCCTGTACGACCTGGATTCAGCGGAAACCTAACAATTACGGGACTCATAAACAATGCCAATGTAAAAATTACGGACATCGAAGGAAACCTAGTATATGAAACAACTTCAGATGGTGGAACTTTACTTTGGGATTTAACAGCTTTCGGAAAACACAAAGTTGCTTCAGGTGTATACTTAATACTCATTGCCAATCAAGATGGTACAGAAACCAAAGTAACCAAAGTTATGGTTGTTCGTTAAATGTTAGTGACCACAAAAGCAATCGTAATTGCGACCATAAAATATGGCGATACTGGCATTATTGCTAAATGTCTCACCGCTTCTGATGGAATCAAAAGTTACTTACTGCGCGGAATTCTCAAATCAAAAAAAGGAAAGCTAAAAATAGCTTATTTTCAACCGTTGATGCAACTTGAAATCGTTGCCAATCACAAAAACAAAGGAAGCTTAGAATACATTAAAGATGTAAAAACGGTATATCCTTATACTTCAATTTACACAACAATAACCAAAAGTTCTATTGTATTATTTCTATCTGAAATTTTAAACTATTCCATTCAGGAAGAAGAAAAAAACGAAACTTTATTCGAATTTATAGAAAATGCACTACAATGGTTAGATATGCATACTGAAATTGCAAACTTTCACCTGGTTTTTCTAATCAATCTCACAAAGTACTTTGGGTTCTATCCTGAAACAATAAACATGGATAAAAATTATTTTGATCTGCAAGAAGGTCAATTCTTTGACAGCAGTACGATGAACGAATGCGTCACAGGTGAAACTTTAACATACTTTAAACGGCTTTTAGGCATAAAATTTGATGAACAGAACACTATAATGTTGTCTTCTCATAGAAGAAATGAAATTCTTGCAATACTCATTCAATATTTTAAATTACATTTGCAAGGATTTAGGCAACCAAAATCAATGGAAGTGTTACATGAAGTATTCAAATAAAATAAAAGGTATTGCGCTTATAATTTCTTTTATTTTTTCTACAGCTCTTTTTGGTCAAGAAATTCAAGTAAAAGACATTGTAAACGATAGAAACATATCTAATGTTGGCGTATATAATGCGGATCAGTCTAAAGGCGGAATCACGAATGCATACGGAAAAATAGATATTTCTATGTTTTCTGATGATGAAAAAATTACTTTTCAGCATATCTCCTATTTGCCATCCACAAAAACAAAAGCAGAAATACTACAAAACAAAAATATAGTATATCTCATACGAAGTTCAGATGAACTATCAGAAATTGTGATTTCAGCTTCCAAATGGCAACAAAACAAAAAAGAAGTACCCAAGAAAATAGTCAGTATCAGCAGTCAAGATATTGCATACTCATCTCCACAAACTGCGGCTGATTTACTAGAAAAAAGCGGAAAAATATTTGTTCAAAAAAGTCAACTCGGTGGCGGAAGCCCAATGATTAGAGGATTTTCTACAAATAGACTATTGCTTTCGGTAGATGGTGTTCGTATGAACAATGCAATATTTAGAGGTGGAAACATCCAAAATGTAATCTCTATTGATCCTTTCAATGTAAATAATACCGAAGTAATATTAGGGCCAGGCTCTGTCATATATGGAAGTGATGCTGTTGGTGGTGTAATGAATTTTTACACAAAAACACCAAAACTCTCATGGAATGAAGAAACAATCTTTTCTGGTAGTGCAGGCTTGCGTTATGCCTCTGTAAATACAGAAAAAACAGGTCATATAGATTTTAACATTGGAATAAAAAAATGGGCATTCTTAACGAGTATAAGTCATAGTGATTTTGATGATTTACGCATGGGAAAAAATGGTGATGATGCCTATTTACGACCAGAATATGTAACCACAATTAACGGCGAAGATGCTGTAGTAGCTAATGGCAATCCATTAATTCAAAAATTTACAGGATACAGCCAACTCAATGTAGCACAACGGATAAAACTAGTGCCTGATGATATTTGGGAATTCGACTTAGGATTGCATTACTCAACAACTTCAAACTTTCCACGATATGATCGTTTGCTTCAATACCGAGACGGTTCACTGCGTTATGGTGATTGGCATTATGGACCACAAAAATGGTTTATGGGAAACTTTCAAACACAAAAAAAAGGAAACAATACCTACTATGATAATGTAAAGTTTACCAACGCATATCAACGTTTTGAAGAAAGTAGAAACAGTCGCCTCTTTCAAGATGTAATTCTAAATGTAACAGAAGAAAAAGTAGATGCAATCTCTTCAAACTTAGACTTTGAAAAAACATTCAATCCAAAAACCAAAGTATTTTATGGCTTGGAATATGTATACAACAAAGTGCATTCTAACGCATTTGATAGAAACATTGATACAGGCGAAGTCACTGCAGCACCTTCACGCTATCCAGATGGAGCTACGTGGCAATCAATGGCGGCGTACGCTAGTTTAGAATATAAATTAAATCCTAAATTTACCATTCAATCTGGGTTGCGCTACAACCACATCCTCATTGATACAGATTTTGACACTACATTTTTTCCATTTCCGTTCACGGAAGCTACTACAAACACAGGTGCCTTTACAGGAAGCGTAGGATTTAGTTGGTTGCCAAAAAACTGGCAAATTACAGCAAACATAGGAACTGCCTTTAGAGCACCAAACATTGATGATATTGGAAAAGTATTTGATTCTGAGCCAGGCTCAGTAGTTGTGCCAAATCCAAACCTAACGCCAGAGCATGCATACAGTGCAGAATTTGGCATCCAAAAAAGAATCGGAAGCAGTTTCGACTTAAACTTTACAGCTTTTTATACCATATTAGATGATGCGTTGATTCGTAAAGACTTCAGCCTCAATGGAGAAACTGAAATTTTATACAATGGAGAATTGAGTAATGTACAGGCAATTCAAAATGCTTCAAAAGTATTTACCTATGGTTTTGAATTTGGATTTGTAGCTAAATTTAATAAGCAAACAAAAATCACGGCAGATCTTACAATTCCTCGCGGAGAAGAAGAACAAGCTGATGGAACAAAAGTGCCGCTACGTCATATATCGCCAATATTTGGAAACGTTCACTTTATATACAAAAATGAACGATTAAAATTTGATATTTTCACCAATTATAATGGTTCCATAACCTACGAAAATTTAGCACCTTCGGAGCGAAGTAAAGCATATTTATACGCAACTGATGATAACGGAAATCCGTATGCACCTTCGTGGTTTACACTCAATGCAAAATCGAGTTTTGAAATCACAGATAAAATTAATCTTACAGCTTCCTTAGAAAACATCACTGATCAACGATATAGAACCTACTCTTCTGGAATTACTGCACCCGGAAGAAATCTAATTTTAGGCTTGAATTACGATTTTTAGTTATCAAAAATACAGAAAAAGATTATTAAAAATTAAATGTTCTCAAATTTCACATTGTTTTTAACGGCTAATTCGTAGCTTTTATCTAATTTAATACTTTACATTACTAAAAATTACATTAAAATTAAAAAACAAAGTAAATTTATTGCGCCTTAAAAATACTTTATATATGAAAAAAACCTACTCACTCATAGCTTTATTGCTATCCGTTACCTACGCAAGTGCACAATATTGTGTCTCAGTAGGAAATGACCCTAGTGGTGAATACATAAGCAGAGTACAACTTGCTTCACTAGTACCTACTACATTATTAGACAATGCCAGCCCGTCTACACCTGCTACAGGATACACAGACTTCACTGGACTTACTCCAACCAACTTATCACAAAACACAACATATACAGTCTCTGTCGAGAAAACTTGGCCGCCTGCCTTTGGAGGACCTTATGATGAAGGTGTTGGTGTTTGGATTGATTATGATCAGGATGGTTTCTTTGCTCCAACAGAATTAGTATTTAATGACATTCCAAATCAAACAACTCCTGTTTCAGGAAACTTTACCGTTCCGCTCAGTGCAATTCCAGGAAATACACGGATGCGAGTTCAAATGCAATACAATGTTACTCCAAATGATCCTTGTGATGTGTTAGCTACTGGTTTTGACTATGGAGAAGTTGAAGACTATACGGTAAATATTGTAAGTTCATCACTGCCGCCAGATATTTATGTAAGTGGAAATACAGTAGAAATTCTAGATGGTTCTGTGAATACACCAGCTGTAGGAGATAACACAGATTTTGGAACGGTTGAAACGGGTACTACAGGAGTTTTACGGACATTTGTTATAGAAAACACAGGAAATACTACGGATTTAATATTGCCTACAGATCCAATAAGTTTTGGAGTGGGAACCGATGCTGCATTTACTGTTACAACGCAACCATCAGACTTAGAACTCTCTTCTGGAGAAACGACCACTTTTCAAATTACTTATGCACCAACACTTACAGGACCAGTAACTGGTGAGATCATTATAGCAAGCAATGATCCCGATGTACTAGAACAATCATATACATTCAACATAGCAGGAAATGGAATATTACCAATACCAGCTCCAGCAAACGTATCTTCGAGCTTGCAACTTTGGATGAAAGCGGATGTCGGAACCACAGTAACAGGAACCGATGTAGATTTATGGACAGATCAATCTCCAAATTCATTTACAGCAACTTCACAAGGAACAGCTGATGCACAACTTGTCACAGATGGATTAAACTTTAATCCAATATTACGATTTTCAGGAACCCAATTTCTGAACTTAGGTGATCAACCCGAATTAGATTTACAACCACTCACAGACGAAATGACTATCATTACGATGGTTGTTACGAATGGAGCTTCAACAGGAACTGTACTTTGTAAAGGAAATAACAATGTACGAAACTATCAAGTTTGGTTTGGAGGAACTGACAGAGTATTACACCACACACTTGGAAGAATTAGTGGCGCTGCCTCAGACCAAGCGGTACGCTGGGGGACAATTTATGCCTTAAATGAACCAAAGCTTACATCGGGAGTAGTTGCTGATACAGGAGATCCGCTTACAAGACTAACTCCTTATATGAATGGAGTACTTGACCCAGCAGACCGTAATGATGGTGTGCTTTCGGGGGCAGCCACAGTAGATGTCTTAATTGGCGCTAGGCGAAGTGGTTCAGGAAATACAGGTTCTGGATATCCATTCTCAGGAGATATTGCTGAAATTATCATCTATGATAGAGATTTAACAGCATTAGAATTGCAAAAAGTAGAATCGTACTTAGCTATAAAATATGGAATTACATTAGGTTCTAACGATGCTTTTTGGGATACACCTAGCAATACTTCCAGTCCATTTGGATATACCGGAACAAGTAACGATTACTTAGACTCTAATGGAATCACTATCTGGGATGGTACTGCAAACGCAGGATATGGATACAACGTATTTGGAATTGCAAGAGATGATAACTCTCAATTAATGCAAACACAATCCAAAAGTGTCAATATAAGTCCAGCAGATATTTTAACGATGAGAAAAGAAGGAGGCGCTTTTGCATCAAATGCAAGTTACCTTCTCGTTGGAAATAATGGCTTGGCAGAAACAACGCAAACAACAACCTTGCCTGAACGTACATTAAGAATGTTAAACAAAGTATGGTTGGCACGTGAAAGCACAACAGATGTCGGAACCGTAGAATTAGAGTTCGACATGAGCGCTAGTGGTGTTGCAAACCTTGACGATTTAGAACTATACATAGCTAACGGAACTAGTTTTGCCGCCTATGAAAACTATATAGGAACAAACGTAGGAGGTGTGCTAACATTTACAGGTGTGAACCTAAGTGATGGACAGTATTTTACATTGGCTGAGCCAGAAACAATCACAGGTTCTAGTGCGTTATTCTTTGATGGTATTGATGATTATGTAGAAGATAAAACACCAACTACCCTAGGACTAACGGATTATACAGTAATGGGTTGGATTAAAAACCCAGGGCAGTCAGTAGTTAATGCTACTAGAAGAATGTTAGGAGTACAAGGTCAATTCAGATTTTCTTTAGATTCAGGATCACTCACAATTCAAGAAGGACTAACTGGAGGAGCTGGTGCACCAGGATCAGGAAGCATAAGAGATTGGGTTCACTTTGCAATCATCGTAAATTCTTCAACTGGTAGAGCAGACTATTATATCAATGGTAGAGATTTTGGAGGTGGAGGATTAGATCCATTAGCATCAAATACGAATCCGTTCCGAATGGGAACTTTTGATAATGTTAATTTCTTTGAAGGTTCAATAGATGAGGTGCGAATTTTTAATACGGCAGTTACCATAGATCAACTCCGAGAAATGGTACATCAAGAAATAGAACAAAACGGGGTAAATGTTCGAGGAAAAATAATTCCAAAAGATCTTGAAGATTTTACAAGTGGCGCCAACTTGCCTTGGTCTTCACTCATTGCGTATTATGACATGTCAAGCATCAAAGGAAATCGTATAGAAGACGCAACAGGAAACGGAAATACTGCGTTTATGAAAAACATTACAACCATTGAGCCGCAAACAGCACCAATGCCATACATAAGTATTGCAGACGGTAACTGGACAGATGATGCTACATGGGAATTTGGTTCAGTTTGGGATACGCCATCGGCTTCTAGTATAAACTGGTCCATCGTTCAAATACGAAACAATGTTACTGCAAGTGCAAGTTATTCAACCTTAGGATTAACAGTTGATGCAGGAGCTTCACTTACTGTAACAGGAACAAACCCTACAATAAACAGTACGTCGCCTTTTAGCGCAACATCTGGGGTAGGATATGCACTAACCAATACGTGGTACACAGAACTAAATGGAATCATAGATTTGGATGGCGAAAGTCAATTTTTACAAACAGAACGTAGTGATTTAGCAGTAACAAGTGCTGGTTATATTGAGAAAGATCAGCAAGGAACTGCTAATAAATATACTTATAACTATTGGTCGTCACCTGTAAGTTTAATAAATACAACAGTTAACAATCTTGCCTATACATTAGACGATGTATTCTTAGATGGTACAAATCCAGCGATACCTTCAACAACAATAGACTGGAATCCACATGAAGATGGAGAAACATCGCCATTTAGAATTAGTACACGTTGGATTTACAAATATGTGAATGGTGCGGATGAAGATTACGACGCTTGGCAATTTGTTAGAAATACAGGAAGCATTTCGCCAGGTGAAGGGTATACTATGAAAGGAGTTTCATTTTTGGATGAAAGAGAAGATCAAAACTATGTATTTAGAGGAAAACCTAATAATGGTGTCATTACAGTAAGTCCTTTAGATGATACCAATCTATACTTAGTCGGAAATCCATATCCTTCTGTATTAGATGCCAATGAATTTATCAATGATAACATTGCCAACGATGCTACATCAGGAACATTATTTTTCTGGGAACATTGGGGCGGAGGAACACACACGCTCTTAGACTATCAAGGTGGTTATGCAACATATACATTAAGTGGAGGAACACCAGCATTGTCGCATCCTACAGTAAACCAAACAGGATCGGGAGATAAAACACCAGGACAATTTGTTTCTGTCGGACAAGGATTCTTTGTGCAAGGAGATAGTAATGCAGGGAATGGAGTAACCGCAACGGTTGAATTTAACAACTCTCAAAGAAACTTTACGCGAGAATATGTTTCTACTTTTACGGTATTCGTAAGAGACGGAATAGATGCACACAATCCGGGAATGTTTGAAAATCCTGAAAACGCAACAGAAGATTCTCAAGAAGAAAATACAATTCAATATCCTGAAAGCACAACGACTTCAGAAAATGATGCTAACGCTTGGTATCAAGAATTTGGAATTCGAACAGATTACAGAAAGAAAATCCGTTTAGGATACACAACCTCAGCAGGATTCCATAGACAAATACTACTAACATTTGATAGAAATGCTACGGATGGAGTTGATTTAGGATACGAAGGAGAATCTATTGATGGTATTTTAAATGATATGTATTGGTCACTTCAAGGTGAAAAATATGTAATTCAAGCAGTAGACAACTTATACCAACAAAGAGAAGTGCCTATCGGTTTAATTGCTGAAAATGCTGGCGGTGGAACAATTATGTTAGACGAACTTGAAAACATAGATGCAAGTGTAAATATCTACATAAAAGACAACTATACGGGTGCAACGCACGATTTAAGAGCAAGTGATTTCCAAGTAGCAATTCCTGCTGGAGAAACAAATGACAAATACTCATTAGTATTCCAACGAGAAAATCCACTAAGTATCAACAATGAAATATTAGAAAACGGAATCACAATGTATACAGATACAGAAACAGATGAAATTGTGATTACAAATAATACCAACTTCAAACTAGAAGGTATTGATATGCATACCATTCTAGGACAACGAATACTTTCAATCAAAGAAGGAATCAACGAAAACACCATTCGAATTCCTATCAATGACAAAGCAAGTGGTATATACGTTATAAGTATCTATTCTGAAAAAGGAAAAATTAGTAAAAAACTAGTCGTTCAATAAAACAGAATAACAACGCATACAAAAGACCACTTGAAACCCAAGTGGTCTTTTTTTATTTGAATGATTTGATAATAAATCATTCGAGATCTCAATGAATTGAATTCATCTTGCTGAAAAGCAAGACCTAAGCTTTATGCTTTATAGAAATTTCTATTTGAGTTTAATAGCTTTTATATTTTTAAAACATTACAATTCAATGAAATTCATTAATTTCGCAAATTCAATACACAGCAGGAAAAAAATGGCTAATAAATTTAGAGAATACAAAGGACTAGACTTACCCGTAGTAGCAGATGAAATACTGAACTATTGGGAGGAAAACAACATATTTGAAAAAAGTATAAGTTCACGAGAAGGCGCTGAATCATTCGTATTTTTTGAAGGACCACCTTCAGCAAACGGATTGCCAGGAATTCATCACGTATTAGCTAGAGCCATTAAAGATATTTTCTGCCGCTACAAAACACAAAAAGGATATCAAGTAAAGCGTAAAGCTGGTTGGGATACACACGGACTTCCAATAGAATTAGGTGTCGAAAAAGAATTGAAAATTACCAAAGAAGACATTGGTAAAAAAATCTCTGTTGTAGAATATAACGAAGCCTGTAAAAAAGCTGTCATGCGTTACACAGATGTGTGGAACAATATGACCCGCCGAACAGGTTATTGGGTAGACATGGAAACACCTTATGTCACGTACAAATCAAAGTACATGGAAAGCGTTTGGTGGTTGCTAAAACAAATCTATGACAAAGGCTTAATGTACAAAGGATACACCATCCAGCCGTATTCACCAAAAGCAGGAACAGGATTAAGCTCGCACGAGTTAAATCAACCCGGAACCTATCAAGATGTTACAGATACAACGGTGGTTGCACAATTTAAAACCATCAAAGAAACATTACCAGAAGCATTACAAAATGTAGCAGGCGATGTATATTTCTTAGCGTGGACAACAACGCCTTGGACACTTCCGTCGAACACAGCATTAACCGTTGGACCGAAAATCGATTACGTAGTCGTTCAAACCTACAATCAATACACTTTTGAGCCAATCAATGTGGTATTGGCTAAAAACCTTATCGGGAAGCAATTTTCGGGTAAATTCACGAAAGTGGAAACACAAGAAGAAATAGCTGCGTACACAAAAGAAGCTAAAAAAATACCATATCTCGTTACAAGCGAACACAAAGGAAAAGACTTAGTAGGCATCAAATATGAGCAATTACTAGACTATGTATTGCCGTATCAAAATGCGGAACATGCATTCAGAGTCATTTCTGGTGATTTCGTAACCACAGAAGACGGAACAGGAATTGTACACACAGCGCCAACATTTGGACAAGATGATGCACTAGTTGCGAAACAAGCAACACCTGAAATTCCACCATTACTAGTCTTAGATGATAATGGAAATCCAGTGCCTTTAGTAGATTTGCAAGGTAAATTTAGACCAGAAATGGGCGAATTTGCTGGTAAATATGTAAAAAACGAATACTATGCAGATGGAGAAGCACCTGAAAAGTCAGTAGACGTAGAACTAGCCATCAAGCTAAAAACAGAAAACAAAGCATTCAAAGTAGAAAAATATGTCCACAGTTACCCAAATTGCTGGCGTACGGACAAACCAATACTATACTATCCATTAGATTCATGGTTTATAAAAATCACGGATGTAAAAGATAAAATGTACGACTTAAACCAAACGATCAATTGGAAACCAAAATCAACAGGTGAAGGTCGTTTTGGAAACTGGATTGCAGGTGCAAACGATTGGAACCTTTCACGCTCGCGTTTTTGGGGAATTCCATTACCAATCTGGCGTACAGAAGACGGAAAAGAAGAAATTATGATCGGCTCTATGGCCGAATTAAAATCTGAAATCCAAAAAGCAATCAATGCAGGTCTTGAAACGGAAGATGTATACGCTTCCTTTGAAGTTGGAAACATGTCGGAAGAAAACTATGATCAAGTAGACTTGCACAAACATATCGTTGACGGAATTACGTTAGTATCGCCTTCTGGGAAACCAATGAATCGCGAAAGTGACTTAATCGACGTTTGGTTCGATTCTGGTTCAATGCCGTATGCACAATGGCATTATCCGTTTGAAAACAAAGAAAAAATCGATAACAACGAAAGCTTTCCAGCAAACTTTATTGCCGAAGGTGTCGATCAAACACGTGGTTGGTTTTATACGCTTCACGCGATTGGAAGTATGGTATTTGACTCAGTTGCCTATAAAAATGTAGTGTCAAATGGTTTGGTATTAGACAAAAATGGACAAAAAATGTCCAAACGTTTAGGAAACGCAGTAGATCCATTCACAACATTAGATACGTATGGAGCCGATGCAACGCGTTGGTACATGATATCAAACGCAAATCCTTGGGACAACTTAAAATTTGATCTAGAAGGAATTGCAGAAGTGCGCCGTAAATTCTTTGGAACGTTGTACAACACGTATTCGTTCTTCTGTTTATACGCAAACATTGATAATTTCACATACAGCGAAGACAAAATTCCATTAGCGGAACGCCCAGAAATTGATCGTTGGATTCTTTCTGAATTGCATACGTTGATCAAAAGCGTTGATCAATTCTATGCGGAATATGAGCCAACACGGGCTGCAAGAGCGATTTCAGAATTTGTACAAGAACTGCTAAGTAACTGGTTTGTTCGATTGAGCAGAAGAAGATTTTGGAAAGGCGATTATGAATTTGATAAAATATCTGCCTACCAAACCTTGTATACATGTATGTTGAATGTTGCCAAATTAGGTGCGCCAATTGCGCCATTTTTCATGGACAGACTTTACAAAGACTTAACGGAAGCGACAAATACAGAAAACTTTGAAAGTGTACATTTATCAAAGTTTCCAACCTACGACGAATCATTCATAGATAAATCGTTAGAACGAAAAATGGAAAATGCACAAACAATATCTTCCTTAGTATTATCGTTAAGAGCTAAAGAAAAGATCAAAGTGCGTCAACCATTACAACGAATCATGATTCCTGTGTTGGATGCGCAAAACAAAGCGGAGATTTTGGCTGTAGCCGAATTAATAAAATCGGAAGTAAACGTAAAAGAAATTGAACTTTTAGACGATGCTTCGGGCATATTAGTCAAGCAAATAAAGCCCAATTTTAAAGTTTTAGGACCAAAATTTGGGAAAGATATGAAAGCGGCTGCGACTGTCATCATGCAATTTGGACCAGAAGAAATTGCTGAAATTGAAAAAACAGGGAAAATACCCGTTGTAATTAACGGAAAAAATAGTACATTAGACATTACAGAAGTAGAAATAACTTCTCAAGATATCGAAGGTTGGTTAGTAGCCAATTCGGGAGGAATAACAGTAGCGTTAGATGTAACAATCACAGAAGAATTACGTAAAGAAGGAATCGCAAGAGAGCTCATAAACAGAATTCAAAATTTACGTAAAGATTCAGGATTTGAAGTCACGGATAAAATCCACGTAACACTACAAAAAGACGAACATTTAGTAGAAGCTATCACTATTAATTTAGCTTATATAAAAGCAGAAACGTTAACAGCTGAGTTAGTATTTGTAGATCAACTAGAAAATGGAACAGAAATTGCTTTCGATGACGTAAACACCATATTGTTTATTAAAAAAATGTAGAACATGGAAGACACTAAAATAAGATACTCAGACAAGCAACTAGAGGAATTTAGAATTATCATTCAAGAAAAAATTGATCAAGCACAAAAGGACTTAGAATTGTTAAAAGGTGCATATATGAACGATCATAACAATGGTACAGAAGATACTTCGCCAACATTTAAAGCATTTGAAGAAGGATCTGAAACTATGTCTAAAGAGAAAAACATGCAATTGGCAATTCGTCAAGAAAAATTTATTCGCGACTTGAAAAATGCTTTAATTCGTATAGAAAACAAAACATACGGAATTTGTAGAGCTACAGGAAAACTCATCAATCCTGAACGTTTAAAACTTGTGCCACACGCTACACTTAGTATTGAGGCGAAAAATATGCAAAGCTAAAAACACATTATACAATACAAAAAGCGCTCATTGAGCGCTTTTTTGGTTTAGTGAAACTCAAAATTGTAAGTTGAACTAATCCCAATGAAAAGTGGAATCTCTATAAACGGTAACCTGAATTAAAAAGGTTATCAATTTAATTTGAAGGATATTTTATAGTTTTACCAAAACCGAGTTCAATAATCTAGAACAAACAACAAAAAAACAAATCCACGAAAAACAAAAGAGCAAAGCGATACACCCAAAATGCAAAAATCCTTCTACATACTATTCTTTCTCTTATATGTAAACATGAATTGCTTTGCGCAAAAAGTAACGCAACAAACGTTTTCCATACACGAAATAGAAGAAATCCGAATCAATACAGATAAAATATTTCAACTCAACATCTTCAGTACAAACGACAATGTTATTAAAATTGAAACTAAGATGGAAGGTGAATACTTTCGCGATTTAAACATTATAACATCGACAAAAAACAAACAACTGCAACTTTCCTGTGAATTGGCAGAAGGTTTTGAGCTTCCAAATGACAAACTAAGCGCACACAAAGTATTTTCAGTAAGCATGAATATATACATTCCAAAACAACTCAAAGTACAGTTAGAAGGCGACGCAACGCAAATATATGTAACAGGAAAGTATAAAAAATTCTTAGCAATGTTGATCTCAGGAAACTATACACTAGAAAACTTTCATAGCGAAGCAAAAATTCAAACTAAAAAAGGAAACATATACTATATTAAGCAAAAACTACCAACATTTGAAAAAGAATCGGATCAACAAATTGTATTCTACGAAAAAGGTAAAAAAATAGAATTAAAAGCAGACAATGGAAAGATCACTTATTCTTCTGATAAAGGGTAAAATATTCTTATTTTAGCCAACTATTAGAATTTTCAAACGGAAATTGTACGATTCATGTCATTAAAAAAAGCTATTGGAATCATTGTTTTGATCTTACTCATTGATCAAATCAGTAAAATATATATCAAAACTAACTTTGCACTCGGAGAATCTGTTGAGGTTTTCGGTTGGTTCAAAATTCTCTTTGTCGAAAACAAAGGAATGGCTTGGGGAGTGGAACTTCCTGGAAGTTACGGAAAACTATTCCTAACCTTATTTCGACTATTTGCCATCACAGCAATTGGGTATTGGTTATATGATTCTGTAAAGAAAAAAAGTTCAAAAATTCTAATTGTTGCCATTGCACTCATCTTTGCAGGCGCATTTGGAAACATCATCGATTCTGTATTCTACGGAATCATATTCAACGAAAGCGTATACCAAGGTGAAGTCGCTTCATTTATGCCAGAAGCTGGTGGATACGCACCTGTATTTCACGGACACGTGGTAGACATGCTCTATTTTCCAATGATTGATACTACATGGCCAGAATGGGTTCCATGGCTTGGTGGCGATCGTTTAAGCTTCTTTGATCCTGTATTTAACATTGCAGATTCAGCCATCACTATTGGCGTATTGCTTTTAATTATTTTCAACAAAAAAGCATTTCCTAAAAAGCCTGTAACAGCTAAAGAAATTGCTACGGAAGAAATTTCGGAATAAAACTTCGAGTGTTTTAATTTTATAAAGCGTCATTTCGAGGAGGAATCGGCGAAGTAATCTATTGTTTAACTACAGATTACCACGAATTTTTATCAAAATTCTCGCAATGACAAGATCAAGGTAAGCTGTCATTTCGAATGAAAATTGTATCTAAAATCATTCAAATAAAGAAGTTGTAAAACTTATCCAGTTGTCACATCGAGCGCAGTCGAGATGCTTCAAAATTCAAAAACTCGCTCAGGCGTCACACAAAAATCCAACGAAATATCATTCTCACTTACTGTGAAATCAGTCTCTTCAGGAGGAAAAAAAGACAAGCCAATCTTAATCACATCTGGTTTGCAATCCGCTAAAAACCGATCGTAAAATCCTTTTCCATAGCCAATTCGGTTTCCTTTCGTATTATATGCTAACAAAGGCACAAAGACTACATCAATCTTGTTGCTGGGAACTTCAATGCCATCAATAGGTTCAGGAATATTGTACGCGTTCTTTTTAATAGCAGTATTATCTGTCAATAAAAAATGTGTCAATGAATAATCATCAAAATTACTTTTAGACAGGATAATATCTTTGTCTTTTCCCGAAAGGATATTCAAAATAAACTCGGTATCAACCTCTTTCTGTTCGGCAATCGTTAAAAACAAATGATAATAACGTGCTTGCCAAACGGGAAGTTTCAATAACTGATTTGCAATCGCAATGCTAAAATCGTCTAACTGTTGATCGGTCAGTTGATTTCGCAACGCTTTATACTTCTTTCGCAAGGCAGATTTTGACATAAATGTAATTTTAACACAAAAATAAAGATTGTAAATTGGATACGCTTTTGTTTTTGGAATAATTGCGAGTAACTTTGTTAGCATCAACGATATTATGGAAGAATTAAAAAAAGCCTTAGAACTCAAACACGAATTAGATGTTTTACGTCCGATAGATGCAGAACGAGAAGCAATCATTATGCAGAAATTTCGGTTGGATTGGAATTACCATTCGAATCACTTAGAGGGGAATACGTTGACGTATGGAGAAACAAAAGCATTATTGCTTTTTAATATTACAGCACAAGGAAAGCCACTCAAAGATCATATTGAAGTTACAGGACATAATGAAGCAATCAATTGGGTTTTAGATTTGGTAAAAGGCGATCGTCCATTAAGCGAAAGCTTCATTCGACAAATTCATGAATTATTACTTAAAGAACCGTACGAAGTTGATGCAGAAACTCCAGACGGAAAACCAACAAAAAAGAAAGTGCACGTTGGTGAATATAAAAAAACACCAAACCATGTAAAAACGGTTACAGGAGAAATATTTCGTTTTGCTACACCAGAAGAAACGCCTGCAAAAATGACCGATTTGTTAAATTGGTATAGAAGTAAAACAGAAGAAGAAACGATAAACCCAATATTAGTTGCGGCAGAATTTCATTATAAGTTTATAAGAATTCATCCATTTGATGATGGAAATGGACGAACGGCAAGAATCATTATGAATTTCATTTTGATGAAATACGGTTTTCCACCAACCATTATAAAAACAGAAGACAAAGAAAATTATTTTGCGGCGTTGCGTTTGGCGGATGCAGGAAACATAGAAGCTTTTATCAACTACATCGCACAAAACTTAGTACATTCTTTAGAATTGATGATTTCAGGAGCGAACGGAGAATCTATTGAAGAAGAGGATGATGTGGAGAAAGAAGTGGTTTTGTTGGAACAACGATTTAAATACTTGAATAATAGTGCAACAATTAAAGATCCCCAAGATGTCAAAAAAATTATAAATGAATCAGGATTTAAGCTTTTAAAAGAAATTAAATTCAAACAAACGAAAATTTTTAAAAAGTTTTACGTTAATATACATGTAAATTCAAGCACAAGTATAGATCCTTCAGTAGATTCCTTTTCAGAGCCAGTGATTAGCGAGTTTACTATTTCATTAAAAGCAGATCAGGTCAAATCAACGATTATTGATGGAAATTTTAGTTTTGATCTAAAGTTTGAATTTAAATCGGAACATTACGCTATTTCTTATATAGAAAAGAGCGAAAAAATGATAATTTCAAAAAATTTATTAAAAAAGAAGTACGGTGAACAATTAACGGAAGAAGAAATAGATTATTTAGTTTCGCAAACTGTCAAAAAACATAAAGATTTTTTAAAAGAAAAAATAGAACAAAAAGAAGAAGAAAACTCCAAAAAATAACAAAAGCAAAACACGAAACACAAACTATAAAACTATTTTTAAACCTAGAACCCAAAACCAAAACCCAACACGTGACCGAAGAACTCCAATTACAACTCAAAACGATTCCAACCAATCCTGGCGTGTATCAATACTATGATAAAGACGGGAAAATTCTGTATGTTGGAAAAGCAAAGAATCTAAAAAAAAGAGTGGCTTCGTATTTTAACAAAAATCATGAGTATGGAAAGACAAAAGTGTTGGTCAAAAAAATTGCTTCCATACGACATATTATCGTGGCAACGGAAACAGATGCGTTATTGTTGGAAAATAATCTCATCAAAAAATACCAACCACGCTACAATGTATTATTGAAAGATGACAAGTCGTATCCGTGGATTTGTATTAAAAATGAACGCTTTCCACGTGTATTTCAAACCCGCAGAGTCATCAAAGATGGTTCAGAATATTTTGGTCCGTACACAAGTGTTAAAACGGTTCGTACACTATTAGAATTAATCAAAGGACTCTATCCGCTGCGAACGTGCAATTACGATTTATCTCAAGAAAAAATAAACGCAGGCAAATACAAAGTCTGTTTAGAATATCACTTAGGAAACTGCAAAGGTCCGTGTGAAAACTATCAAACCATAGGTGACTATGATAAGCAAACGACTGCGATTCGTGAAATCTTAAAAGGAAATTTTAAAGATTCCTTATTGCAATTCAAAACGCAAATGAAAGCGCATGCGGAAGCGATGGAATTTGAAGATGCACAAAAAGTAAAAGAAAAAGTAGAAATCTTAGAAAATTATCAAGCAAAATCGACGATTGTCAATCCAAAAATCAGCAATGTAGATGTGTTTTCGATTATATCGGATGAAAGTTTCGGGTATGTCAACTTCTTGCAACTATCCTTAGGTTCCATTGTACGATCGCACACGCTAGAAATTAAAAAGAAATTAGACGAAACAGACAAAGAATTGCTCGAATTGGCAATCACGGAAATTCATCAACGTTTCAAAACCAATTCCAAAGAACTCTATGTTCCTTTTGAAGTAGAAGTTGGAGAAAAATTTAAAATAACAGTTCCAAAATTAGGCGACAAAAAACACATATTAGAGCTGTCGCTGCGAAACGCGAAATATCACAGAATGGAACGTTTCAAGCAAATAAAACTAACCGATCCAGACAAGCATGTGAATCGCATTATGATGCAAATGAAAAAAGATTTGCGTCTCTCGTCAGAACCAAGACACATTGAATGTTTTGACAACTCTAACATTCAAGGAACACATCCTGTGGCAGCTTGTGTCGTTTTCAAAAACGGAAAACCAAGCAAAAAAGAATACCGCCATTTCAACATCAAAACCGTTGTTGGGCCAGATGATTTTGCATCGATGGAAGAAGTAGTATATCGCCGGTACAAACGATTACTAGAAGAAGAACAACCGTTGCCGCAATTAATTGTGATTGATGGTGGAAAAGGACAACTCTCATCTTCACTAAAAAGTTTAGATGCCTTAGGTTTACGTGGAAAAATAGCGATTATCGGAATTGCAAAACGCTTGGAAGAAATCTATTATCCTGGCGATTCCATTCCGTTATATTTAGACAAAAAAAGTGAATCACTCAAAATAATACAACACCTACGAAACGAAGCACACCGATTTGGAATTACGTTTCATAGAAATAAAAGAAGTACTACTGCGTTAAACTCAGAACTAGAAACGATTGCAGGAATTGGCGAAAAAACGATTGTAGAATTATTAAAAAAATTCAAATCGGTCAAGCGAATTTCAGAAGCATCACTAGAAGAAGTTGCAACCGTAGTTGGAAACAGTAGAGCAAAAAAAATATACGATAACTTTCATAAAAAATAAGCTACCATACCTATGAACAAGTGGATTCTCATCTGCATCACGCTATTAAGTTTTTCTTTTGCCACAGCGCAAGAAGAACCCAAAACAGGACAAGACCTTAAAGTAGGTTTGGTCTTAAGTGGTGGTGGCGCAAAAGGATTAGCGCATATCGGAACCTTGAAAATCATTGATAGCTTAGGAATTCGGGTTGATTACATTGGCGGCACAAGTATGGGCGCAATCATTGGTTCGCTGTACGCATCAGGTTACTCAGGAAAACAAATAGATTCTATTTTTAAAAAAACAGATTTGGAAATACTAATTCAAGATGAATTACCACGATCTGCAAAAACGTTTTACGAAAAAGAAGATTCGGAACGCTACGCGATTAGCTTACCGTTTGATAGTTTCAAAGTAACCTTTCCGACTTCTATTTCAAAAGGGCAAAATGTATACAATTTGCTCGCGCAATTATTGCTTCATGTAGATCATATAGATGATTTTAGTAAACTTCCAATTCCTTTTCTTTGTATTGCTTCGGATATAGAAAAAGGAGAACAAGTTATTTTGGACAAAGGCTATTTGCCAGATGCAATTACGGCAAGTGGTGCGTTTCCATCACTGTTTGAACCTGTCGAAATTGGCAAACGGTTACTTATTGACGGTGGCGTAACGAACAACTATCCTATTGACGAAATCAAAGCAAAAAATGTAGACATTATCATTGGTGTTGATGTGCAAGATGATTTGGCTGACAGAGACAAACTAAAATCTGCGATGGGAATTCTATCGCAAATCAACAATTTCCGCACCATCAATGACATGAAAAAGAAAAAGAAACAAACGGATGTTTACATTCGTCCAGACATTATAGGCTTTTCAGTTATTTCTTTTGATAAAGGAAAAGAACTCATCAAACGTGGAGAAGTCGCAGGAAAAAATCAACTAGAAGCCTTAAAAGCAGTTGCAGCGCAACAATACCAAAAATCGAATCTTAAACCTGTAAAAACAAAAGATTCTTTAGCAATTAATTACATTCACTTGCGTGGAAATGACAAATATACACGTTCGTATGTGCGCGGAAAATTACGATTCAAAACGCCCACTAAAATATCGTTTAGAAAATTTACAGAAGGAATAGGGAATCTAGCGGCAACAGGAAACTTTACAGGAATTCGGTACAAAACATGGAAAAATGAAGATGGAACGGAAGACATTATTCTCAATCTAAAAGAAGCGCCAAACACTACATTTTTACGATTGGCAGCACATTATGATGATGTCTACAAAACAGCAGGACTTATCAATGTTACCAAGAAAAAAATACTCTTTAACAATGATGTTGCTTCGCTTGATTTTATCATTGGAGACAACATTCGGTATAACTTTGAATACTACATAGACAAAGGATACTATTGGAGTCTTGGATTAAAATCTAGATTCAATGCATTTGAAAGAGGGATTAATTATGATTTAATTCGTGAAGACAATTCAAACCCTGCGATAAACAGAATTGATGTAAAAGTTTCTGATTTCACCAATCAATTATACGCGCAAACGGTTGTTAGAGAAGAATTTGTATTTGGAATTGGTGCCGAACACAAACGCTTAAAAATTACTTCGGAAACGATTGTGCCAAGTAATGAAAATGAAACTATTTTTGAAAAAAGTGACTTTGTGAGTTCTTTTGGTTTCTTACGACTCGATACCTACAATAACAAATACTTTCCATCAAAAGGAATCTTCTTTTCAGGGAATTTCAATTGGTATCTGTATTCATCTGACTATAACAAAAACTTTGAGCCTTTTTCAATCGCCAGCGCAAAAATTGGTTATGCAACACCTTTATTCAGTAACATATCACTCAATCTTTCTTCGGAAGGTGGTTTCAATCTTGGAGATTCATCCGTAAGCTCGTTAGACTTTGTATTGGGTGGATTTGGAAACAACTTTATCAACAACTATATTTCATTTTTAGGATACGACTTTCTAAGTTTTGCAGGTGATAGTTTTGTAAAAGGAAGCATTACGCTCGATTATAATTTTTCTACCAAACATCACTTCAACTTTACAGCAAACTATGCCAATGCGGGCGAAAATATATTTGACAGTGGCGAATGGTTCACAAAACCCGATTTTAATGGTTATGCTATTGGTTACGGAATGGAAACCTTCTTTGGTCCTTTGCAAGTAAAATACGCTTGGACACCTGATGTTGAGAAAGATCAATTGTATTTTAGTATTGGGTTTTGGTTTTAATTACTTCAACGCAAACATTTCACATCTTAGAAGTGTATAAAATCTATAAATAATTCCGATATTTGTGTAGTGATGAAAAAATCATCTTTCTGAAAATCAAAACACTAAACGGTAAATGAAACCATTTTGGAACGACTTATTGGCACATTTACACTATCTTATCAAAAGAAATCCTGAATAAGAAAGTGCATTTTTTGAATCGTTTAAAACTTTTTTAATCACTTAAATTCATTAAATCATGCCTTTTTACCACAAATTAGGAAACATTCCACCAAAGCGACACACCATATTTAGAAAGCCAAATGGTGATTTATACTATGAACAACTTTTTGGAACCATAGGTTTCGACGGAATGTCCACCAACAGTTACCACGAACACAGACCCACACAAGTCAAAGAAATACGCAAACAATACAGCGTTGCACCAAAAATCGCGAAAGCAAACAACATACAATCGTATCGCTTGCGCGGATTTCAAGTGCCACAAGTAGAAGATTATTTAGAAAGTAGAAAAATAATGTTGACTAACAGTGATTGCAACATTATTCTTGCGGCACCAACAACATCTACACGTGACTATTTCTATAAAAATACAGATGCAGACGAACTGATCTTTATTCATAAAGGAACAGGGAAACTGCGCACCATGCTCGGAAATCTTGATTTCAAATATGGAGATTACCTATTAGTTCCACGCGGAATTATCTATAAAATAGACTTTGATACAGATGATAACCGATTGTTCATTGTAGAATCGTATCGACCAATATACACACCAAAACGTTATAGAAACTGGTTTGGACAACTCTTAGAACATTCGCCATTTTGCGAACGCGATATTAGAAGACCGTACGAGCTAGAAACCAATAATGAAGAAGGCGAATTTCTTATCAAAGTAAAAAAACAAGGCGATATTTTTGAAATGGTGTACGCAACACATCCTTTTGATGTCATTGGATATGATGGATATAACTATCCGTATGCGTTTTCAATTCACGATTTTGAACCAATTACAGGACGAATTCATCAACCGCCACCAGTACATCAAACCTTTGAAACGGACGCGTTTGTGATTTGCTCATTTGTACCACGATTGTATGATTATCATCCGCAAAGTATTCCAGCACCGTACAATCACAGTAATATTGACAGTGATGAGGTTTTATACTATGTAGATGGCGATTTTATGAGTAGAAACGATATTGATGCAGGGCACATTTCGTTGCATCCAGCAGGAATTCCACACGGACCGCACCCAGGAGCAGCAGAAAGAAGCATTGGGAAAATGGAAACGGAAGAATTGGCTGTGATGGTTGACACGTTCAAGCCATTGCAAGTAACCGAAGAAGCGATGAAAATTGCAGATGAAGATTATTACAAATCTTGGTTAGAAAACGGGAAACACTGATGACACACAAAACTAAAATTGCAGCGCATATTCGAGCAATGTGGTAAATATCAAGAACTATTTATCACAATGAACAAAAAAACGAATTGCAAATGCTTTAAAAAATTAAAAAGATGGCAGCAGAAATAAAAAACTTAAAAGATTTACAAAATACAGAATACGGACTCAAAAAATTATTTGAAGACGCACAAGACTTTCTACCATTACTAGGAACAGATTATGTAGAATTATATGTTGGAAACGCAAAGCAATCCGCACATTTCTACAAAACGGCGTTCGGCTTTCAATCAGAAGCGTATGCAGGATTAGAAACTGGCGTAAAAGACAGAGTTTCGTATGTATTAAAACAAGATAAAATTCGATTGGTGTTAACAACACCACTTGGAAAAGGTGGCGAAATCAACGAACACATTGATTTACATGGTGATGGCGTAAAAGTTGTTGCACTTTGGGTAGACGACGCAACCAAAGCGTATGAAGAAACGACCAAAAGAGGCGCAAAATCATACATGAAACCTACCAAAGAAGAAGATGAAAACGGATATGTAATACGTTCAGGAATCTATACCTACGGAGAAACGGTTCACATTTTTGTAGAGCGTAAAAACTACAACGGAATCTTCTTGCCAGGCTACAAAAAATGGGAGTCACACTACAATCCTAAAGATGTTGGATTAAAATTCATCGATCACATGGTTGGAAATGTAGGTTGGGGAAAAATGAAAGAATGGTGTGAATTCTATGCGAAAGTAATGGGCTTTGCGCAAATTATTTCGTTTACGGATGATGATATTTCTACCGAATTTACCGCATTAATGAGTAAAGTAATGAGTAATGGAAATGGTAGAATCAAATTTCCAATCAACGAACCAGCAGAAGGAAAAAAGAAATCTCAAATAGAAGAATACTTAGACTTTTATAATGGTGCGGGCGTACAACATATTGCGGTTGCTACAGATAATATCATTGAAACGGTTTCGCAAATGCGCGAAAGAGGTGTGGAATTCTTATATGTTCCAGAAACGTATTATGATGATTTATTAGAAAGAGTTGGTGATATTGATGAAGATGTAGAAGAACTCAGAAAGCACGGAATCTTAATTGACCGTGATGAAGAAGGATATTTGTTGCAAATCTTCACCAAAACAATTGTAGACAGACCAACGATGTTCTTTGAAGTTATTCAACGTAAAGGCGCACAATCATTCGGAGTCGGAAACTTCAAGGCATTATTTGAAGCAATTGAAAGAGAACAAGAAGCGCGTGGAACTTTATAATAAACTTTTGTCACATTGAGCGCAGTCGAAATGCATATAAAACGAAATGGTTTTTAGTTCTCGACTGCGCTCGAACTGACAATTTATATACCTAACACCTTTCTTTCCCTAAAAAACACAAGATGACTAGAGAAGAATTACTAGCAGCCATTGATAAAAAATATTTGGACATGGGACAAGATCCCGATGTGCATCTTTCAGGATTACTACACGCTGAACCTATGAAATATTGGGATTTCATTCAACTGGATGCGCTTTTAGGATTACAAACACAACGTACGCAATTGCCTGATGAAATGGTTTTTATTATGTATCATCAAATCAATGAATTGGTCTTTAAGATGATTCTTTGGGAAATGCAACAAATTGCGCATGTCGAAAACATTGAGCCCGAAAAATTCGTCATGCATTTAATGCGAATCAGTAGATACTTTGATATGTTATCGAACTCTTTCGACATTATGGGCGATGGAATGGAAGTAGAGCAATACATGAAATTCCGCGATACTTTAACGCCTGCAAGTGGTTTTCAATCGGTACAATACCGTAAAATTGAAATCGCTTCTACGGAATTAATCAATCTAATAGATTACAGATTTAGAACCACCATTGATCGCGAAACGCCATATATACATGCGTATAACAATATGTATTGGCAAGTAGCAGGAAACGATCACAAAACAGGCAAGCGTAGTAAATTGATGGTCAACTTTGATGAAAAGTATAAAAAGGAACTCATCAATTGCATGAAAGAATATAATACTATCAATCTTTGGACGAAATTCAAGCAATTGCCTAGAAATTATCAAAACGATCAAAGTTTAATCAATGCAATGCGTCATTACGATCATACAGTAAACATCAGTTGGGTAATGCATCATTATCATGCCGCAGGAAAATATATAAATTCTGAAAAAGGTAATTCAGAAGCGACAGGCGGAAGCGATTGGCAGAAATATATGCACCCAAAATATCAAAAACGAATCTTTTTTCCTGAATTATGGAGTGAAGAAGAAGTAAAAAACTGGGGAATTACCAATTTAGAAGGCTATAAAACACTAAAATAACCAAAATCTTAAAAGTCAAAAGTGTCAAATTACTGAGTATTCATCAAAGAAACTGAAATATCATTGAGAATCCATCAATAAACAACGATGAAGTACAGTTGTGAATATAAAAATTGTGTTAAAGTTAAATACTATGCTTGCATAGTATAATTCTCGTCCTATATTTGCAGTGCAAGAGAGAGTGGTTTCCTCTTGCGACTTTAAGAAGAGAAATTTTCATAATTTAAAGTTTTGGTTGGTTAATAAATAAAAAGAAGCTCGATCCTATGATCGGGCTTTTTTTATGACCTTTTTTAATTAACGTGAGTTCGATATAACGTTACTTTCAATATTTTGTTTTTTCAGTATTTTAAGACAAATGTCAAATCGAGCATTATTGAAATTAAAATATATTTTGATTTCAATACCTAGCGTAGCTATCGAGATTCAATAAAAACAGTCGTGTTCTTTAGCTTCTCGACTGCGCTCGAAGTGACAAAGTGTTGATTTTATTATATTTCGGGCTTATAGTGACGATTTCTTACATCGAACTCACGTTAATTAGAAATTGAAATAATATTGAATAATCGACAGTAAAATGCATATTTTGTTGTGAATTCAATAAGAAACATCGATGAAGTATAGTTGTGAGTGTAAAAATTGTGTTAAAGTTAAATACTATGCTTGCATAATAAAAATGTTGCCATATGTTTGCAGTGCAAAAGCGAGTGGTTTCCTTTTGCGACTTTAAGAAGAGAAATTCTCATAATTTAAAGTTTTGGTTGGTTAATAAAAAAAGGAACTCGGTCGTAAGATCGGGTTTTTTTTTGCGCTAATTTGAACGATAAAAAAGACCCTCAAAATTCATTGACAGTCTTCTTATAATCATTCAATCGATAGATTAGTATTATATTTGAATTGTTGGACAGAAATCACGAGTTCTGACTCCTCCTGTACCTGTTCCACAAGTAGCGCATGTATTTGCGCACGTGTTAGCACAGGTCGCTGCACACGTATTTGCACATGTAGCAGCTTCTGTAGGACAGCAAGAACCACCATGGCAGGTAAATGTACCTCCACCATTTAGTTGATTCTGTGTCAATTGAGAAATAGTTGATTTTTTAATTCCCAACTTTTGAATTTTTTGTTTTTTCATGATTGATAACTATTAAGATATTCCTACTCTATAAGCTTTTCGGATTCCGCTTTTTAAAAACTGTTCGTAATTTGATGTATTGATATGATGAAAAAAAATAAGCTGATTAAAATGTACACTGATTTGCTGCATTGTTACATTCGGTAGAAATTCTGCTCAATCGCGCTCTAAACTCTGGAGAATTTCCAATACCATTTGCTACATTTAAAAGGCCTCTAGTGTATAAAATATTAGTCCAATAAATTCCTCCTGAAACATCAGGTTCTCTGAGTAGCAAACCTCTGTAAGCAATGTAAATTTTCTTATTAATTTGCTGACTTGTAACATTGTTTCTATTTAAAAAAGACAAATACCGACTGTGCCATTTGGAGTTCGCTTCTGGTGAGGTAATAAATCCTTTGGCTAAATCATCAAAACCTCTAGTATTGAGAATGTTGATCCAATAATTTACCACAGAAGCATTTTCTGGACAGCGTTCTAAGTACGATAAATACGCTAATCGTACCACACAATGTGCATCAATTGATGGTGGATTAGGAATGTTTGGCGGTCTAAAATCTGGATTCAATGGACCTCCTGAAAATTTTTGCTCAGTTGAAGTAACTGAGTCTTCTGATTCAGCGGTAATTTCTTCAGTTTGACAACTAATGACATAAAAAGATACTACAAGCACTACAAGTACTGCTGAAAGATTGCGAAATTTGAAAATTGAATTTTTCATAAATATTTTTGATTTTTGAATGAATTCCTACTCTGTTAAGGTTTTTCGGATGCGACCTATCTCGATCAAGACAATTCAAAGTTATGTGACCTAATTTCTGAAAACAAGACAAGCATTTTCAGATTTATAAATTTGTAGATATCTATAAATGAAGAAATAAAAAAACCATCTGCTAAAGTGAACAGATGGTTTGTGTAGTAAGTAAATAAAGAGCTTATTTTTTGATGATGGTTTTAACTTCTGTCTTATCTCCACGTTTTATCTGGTAGAAATACATTCCTTTAGGTACGTGAGAAACATTCAATTGATATAACGTACGACTGTTTCCGGAAACACCTATTAAAGTATGCGCACTAACTTTGATTCCTTTATCATTAAAAATAACAACTTCAACAGGTAAATTCTGAGTTGTATTTGCATAGTCAATAATCACTTCATTAATACTAGGATTTGGATACGTTATTAATGATGATGATGAATCTGGTGCATTTCGATTCGTTAAAAGATCAGCAACATGAACTAGTGGGAAACTAATTCTAGGATACATAGTGTAATTGTCATTATTTGCTAAGTAGTCTGCTCTCGTGTGAAATTTCACTAAATTCATTTTTACGTCGTAATTTGTTGGTTCTAGTACGATTGCATCATAAATATTAAATGGGTATTCCTCTGATTCTGAAGAAACTCGTGTTCTGTTTTTTCGGACAGGAGGAATAACAACAGGTACGGTAACACCTCTTATAAGTTGTCTAAATCCATCGGGCGATAGCTTGTAAATTTTATATTGCAATCCAAAATAACCTACCATTTCTTGAACGGACTGATAATCAAGGTTAATTCTAAAAACAAGATCCAATTCTGATGATATCAAATATTCATTTTTATGAGTCAATTCAAATGTTAACTCGTCATGATGATCACTAATTAAAAAAGTGATATCTACAATATTAGTTGAAGGAGCGTGTGTAAGTTGCGCAGTGGTTTTTATCGAAAAAAATAAAAACAGTGTTGAAAGTGTAAAGATTTTTAATTTCATAACAAAGGGTTTTAATTATACCCTAATAAAGTATGAATATTTGATACTTCACTACAAACGATACGTGTTCATATTTATAAATTTAAACAAAATGTAGGCTTAGCTTTGAATCTTTTTGATGTAATACGAAGGATTTAGCCCTGTTTTGTTCTTAAACTCTTTAATAAAAGTAGTGGCGCTTTTATATCCGATTTCTTCGGAAATGGCGTGAATGGTATAGGATCTAAATACTGAATCCTCTTTAAGCTTTACCAAAACGTAGTCAATTCTAAGCTTATTCAGGTATTGATTGAATGATTGTTTTTTGACGTCATTTAAAGCTTTTGACAAATATGTCGTATTGGTATTGAGTAATTTTGCGGTGGTGTGCAATGTGGCATTTTTGGAAAGATAAAAATCAGTATTTTCTAATTCTTGAAGTTTTTCTAGGATACTATTGGCTTTTTCATCTTTTATTTTAGGATTTTGAGATTGCTTTTTTGCTATTGTATTCTTGGATATATTTTCAATAATAGTTAGAAATTTTTGTTCTTTCAATTTTGTTCTTTTGTGATAGGATAAAAAAACAAGCAATACCACTACAAATAGAATGCTAGCCCCAATCAAAATAATATTCTTGTCAACGATACTTTTGCTTTTCTCATTGGCTAATTTTTCATTTTCGGTTACAATATCTTTTAGGTCATCTTTATGCAATAAATCTTTCGCATTTGATTCTCGCTCAGTCTTAATTGCATTGATCTTATTTAATTTATCTAAATAAAAAATTTGCTTCTCTTTATTATTTTGGATTTCTGCAATTCTTTTAGCTAACTCATACATTTCTTCGACTCTGTCAGTAATTAATTTTTCTCCAATACTTTCAAAAATACCATCGAGTAAAGAAGCTGCTTCTTCAAGTTCCTCTAGTTTATATAAGTTTCTGGCGATAAAAAAATCGGTAATGTATAAGTTGTTTTGTAAGCCTCCATGATTGCGCAATATTTTTTTTCCTTCTCTCAGAAAGCCAAGCGATTTATAATAGGCTTCTTTTTCATAATGCACGCTGCCCAAATTAATATTAAAATCACCTACAAATCTATTCAAACCATTTTCTTCGGCTAGCGCGATGCCTTTAGCACATGCTTTTTCGGCTGCTTCTAAATTACCCAATCCAGTAAGGCACAATACTTTTCCTAAAAGTGAACTCAAATATGTTGAAACGTACAGATCAAAAGTACCTTTATCTTTTTCATCAAGAATATTCAAAATGGAATTGTAGCCTTTCAGCGCATCTTCATACCGGTCTAGTTTTGCACGTGTATTTGCTATATTGGCAAGGCAGATAAGTTCGCTTTGCAAGTCTTGTAATTTAGTAGCGAGTTCTTTTGCAACGAGATACGATTGTAGTGCTTCATCATAATTTCCTAACACATACCAAGAGCTTCCCAATAAAATATTACTATTAAAACTACTGATGGTATCTTGCATTTTTTCTGCAACCTTAACAGACATATGTGCATACCGAACCGCTTGTTTATGATCCGATTTCATATAATTTATATACGCTATTTGATAGCTAGAAAAATATTGAACCTCATAATTTTGTTGTTTTTTTCCTCTTTCCAGAAAAGAATTGCAATATGCTAAACCCAGAAGTGTATCTTTTTTTTGGTCAAAAGTATCATAAATCAGTTCCTCAATTTCATGAATGGAATCAGAATACGAAATAAACAATTGTATTTCTTTAGAAACTAAAGAATCATTCATTGTATTCAATTCCTGACCTTTTAAACTCATGGAAAAAAGAGCAAAGGCGCTCAAGAAGCATAAATGCAACGACTTAATTGAAATATTTTTTGGTATATAATACATGCTTTTCATCATAATGGTAGGTTGTAAGAAGTCGGCTCGTATAATCATCAGAAATATACAATATAATATTAAATACAATATGTGTCGCGTATTATTTTTAATCGTTACAATCTGTAATACAAGTCTGTAGGTAAAAAGAGTTTATAAAGTACGGACTAAAAAAACATCCATAAAAAAGCGATTAATTGTTGCTTGAATGAAAAAAAATAATCTTTTTTTGGAATAGTAATTGTAATGCTAACATAAATTAACAGAAAGTAATGCGAATTTTATTATTTTTACAAACCTTTACATCAAACATGAAACGTACACTTACTATACTATTCTTGCTTACATGCATCGCATCACAAGCACAAAAAAAAGACAGCGCATTCCAAACAGGCGAATGGTTTAAATTTAGAATTCACTACGGATTCATAAATGCAAGCTATGCTACCTTAGAAATCAAAGACGAATATCTCAACGGAAAAAGTGTGTATCATGTTGTTGGAAAGGGAAAAACTACTGGTTTTGCCAGTTGGTTTTTTAAAGTAAACGACAATTACGAAAGCTATTTTGATAAAGAAACTGGAAAGCCATACAAGTTTATTCGTAAAATAGACGAAGGTGGACACACAAAAGATGTTGAAATAGATTTTGACTATAATAAACAAAAAGCCTTAGTCAATAACCGAAAACACAATACAAAAACAGAATACAACATTGAAAAAGATGTGCAAGACATGGTTTCGGCGTTCTATTACTTGCGTAACAACTACGATATTTCTGATATTAAAGTAGGTGACGAAATTGTGTTGAACATGTTTTTTGACAAAGAAAACTTCAAATTCAAACTAAAATACTTAGGCGAAGAAACAATGAACACCAAATTTGGAAAAGTTCCTTGTTTAAAATTCAGACCTTATGTACAAAAAGGACGCGTTTTCAAGGAAAATGAAAGCTTAACATTATGGGTTTCTAATGATGAAAACAAAGTTCCAATTCGTATCAAAGCTAGTTTAGCAGTTGGTTCCCTAAAAGCTGACTTAGATGCGTTCAAAGGCCTCAAACATCCCTTTAAAATACTTGTAGATTAATTATGGAAATTCCACCAGAAATTGCGGAAAGAATTGAAAAATTAGACAAGAAATACACAAATTCTGGGCAAGACTTAGGCTCTTATCTTGACGGCTTATTACACCAAAGATACCTTACCTATTGGGATTACATTCATTTAGATACCTTACTTAGCTTACAAATACCACGCACGTTTTATCCTGATGAAGAAATCTTCATCATGTATCATCAAATCACAGAATTGTACTTTAAGCTCATCATTCACGAGCAAAAACAAATCATTGATGACAAACATCAAACGGCAGATTTTTTTACACAACGCATTCTCAGAATCAACAATTACCTCAAGGCACTAATATCTTCTTTCGAAATCATGATCAATGGTATGGAAAAAGAACAATTCTTAAATTATAGAATGTCGTTATTGCCAGCAAGCGGATTTCAATCGGCACAATACAGAATGATCGAATTTTATTCCACGCCACTAGAAAACTTAGTGCATCATTCCATACGCGATCAATTCTCAGCAAAAAACTCCTTAGATGATTTATACGAAAATATCTATTGGAAAAAAGGGGCAACCGATAACAAAACAGGCGAAAAAACACTCACATTAAAGCAATTTGAATATCGCTACACGCCACGTTTTATGCGGATTGCAGCAGCAGTAAAAACAAGTACAATATATCACCGTTACTTAGCGTTGCCACAAGAAGTAAAACAAAATAAAGACTTAATAGAAGCTCTAAAGCACCTTGATCTCAATGCAAATGTCAATTGGCCATTAATGCACATGGGATCTGCATATCGCTATTTGCGAAGAGAAAAAAAGACCATTGAAGCCACTGGTGGAACGAATTGGAGAGAATATTTACCGCCAAGCTTTCAAAAAGTGATATTTTTTCCTGAAATTTGGAGCGAAAATGAAAAAGACGAATGGGGAAAAGAATGGGTAGATCATATCTTCAATACAGAAAGGAAACAATGAGAATAGAGAAAATTTTACTATTTATAGTATTATTAATAGGTTTCAACGCCTGCAAAGAAACCGAAGAAAAGCCAGAAGTTACTGAGCAAATAGAAGTGCCAGCTCCAGATCCTATGGAATTTGGGTTTCACTTAAACGATTATGTAGTTGTAAAAGATACCGTAAGAAATGGCGATAGCTTCGGAAAAATTCTTGAAAAGAATAACATTGGATACGGAACCGTTTTCAATATTGTTGAACAAACAAAAGATACATTTGATATCAGTAAAATCACTGCCGGAAAACCGTATACCTTATTATGTACAAAAGGCGATTCGCTTCAACGACCAGAATGTTTCATCTATCAGCCAAATAGTATTGACTATGTAGTGATAAAATTCAAAGACTCTATCAATGCATACACGGAAAGCAAACCTGTAAAAATTGTACAAAAAGAAGCTTCTGGGATTATTACAAGTTCATTATCAGGAGCGTTGGACGAAGCTGGACTAAGTCAACGACTCGCTTTTGATATGTCGGATATCTATGCATGGACAATTGACTTTTTTAGACTGCAAAAAGGAGATGAATTTAAGTTGGTTTATACCGAAAAATATATAAATGATACCACTTTCGTGGGAATTGACAAAATTCACGCGGCATACTTTAAACATAACAAAGAACCGTTTTATGCATTTGAATTTGAGACAGATAGTGTAAAACAAATTGTGGATTACTACGATGAAAATGCTAAAAACTTACGCCGTGCATTTCTAAAAGCACCAGTGAGTTACAAAAACGTGCGAATCTCATCGCGATACAATCTAAAAAGAAGAATAAAACTATACGGAAACCGTGTCCGAGCACACAAAGGAACAGACTTTGCAGCACCACGCGGAACACCAATTATCTCAACAGCCAATGGAGTTGTGGTCGAATCTGCTCGTAGAGGTGGAAACGGAAACTATGTAAAAGTAAAACACAACAGTACGTACACCACGCAATACTTACACATGAAAAAGCGTAAAGTAAAAGTGGGCGATTTTGTAAAACAAGGAGATGTAATCGGTTGGGTTGGAATGACAGGAAACACGTCAGGTCCGCACGTATGTTATCGTTTCTGGAAAAATGGAAGTCAAGTAGATCCATTCAAACAAAAACTACCCGATGCTGATCCAATTGACGAAAAGCTAAAAGTACCTTTCTTAGAACACATTCAACCGTTAAAAATACAACTTGACGGTATTAATATTCAACTTCCAGAGCCAGCGGAAGAACTCACAGAACAAGCAGTAACTGCACTAAAATAAACACCATGTTAACAAACATAAACCCTACGGAAACTGAAGTTTGGAAAAAACTTCAGGAGCATTTCCATGCAACGAAATCGTTTGCGATAAAAGAACAGTTTAAAACAGATTCGGAAAGAGCAGATCGGTTTACCATTCAATGGAAAGATTTCTATGTAGACTATTCTAAAAACAGAATTTCGCAAGAAACGATGGATTTGTTATTGGAGTTGGCGGATGAAGTTAACTTAAAAGAAAACATTCAAAAATACTTTGATGGTGATGTCATCAATGAAACCGAAGGTAGAGCTGTGTTGCATACAGCTTTGCGCGAAAATGAAAGTGCAAAAGTATATGTAGATGGTAAAAATATCATTCCAGAAATATACACTGTTAAGCAAAAAATAAAACAATTCTCTGATGCGATTATTTCTGGAGCCAAAAAAGGACATACCGGAAAAGCATTTACAGATGTTGTCAATATTGGAATTGGTGGTTCGGACTTAGGACCAGCAATGGTGACGGAAGCGTTACAACATTACAAAAATCACTTAAACGTACACTTTGTTTCCAATGTAGATGGCGATCATGTACAGGAAGTAATCAAAAAATTGAATCCTGAAACGACATTATTTGTCATTGTTTCAAAAACATTCACCACGCAAGAAACTTTAACGAATGCAATGACACTTCGCAAGTGGTTTTTAACGCATGCAGCTGAAGAAGCTGTTGCACAGCATTTTGTAGCGGTTTCAACCAATTTGGAGAAAATAAAGGAATTCGGAATTGCTGCTGACAATGTATTTCCAATGTGGAATTGGGTTGGCGGACGTTTCTCATTATGGAGCGCTGTTGGATTATCCGTCAGTTTAGCAACAGGTTATGAGAATTTTGATAAGTTATTAGCTGGCGCGCATGATATGGACGAACACTTCAAAAGCGCTGAGTTCGATCAAAACATTCCAGTGGTTTTAGCACTGTTAAGTATATGGTATAACAATTTCTATGGTGCGGAAAGTGAAGCCATCATTCCGTACACACAATACTTACATCGTTTTTCGGCATATCTGCAACAAGGTATCATGGAAAGTAACGGTAAAAGTGTAGATAGAAAAGGAAATTGTGTCAACTACGAAACAGGAACACTAATTTGGGGAGAACCTGGAACCAATTCGCAACATGCATTCTTTCAATTAATCCATCAAGGAACAAAATTAATCCCTGCAGATTTCATTGGATATGTACATTCATTAAATAACAACGAAGATCATCATGAAAAATTGATGGCAAACTTCTTTGCACAAACAGAAGCTTTATTAAACGGAAAGACAAAAGAAGAGGTTATTTCAGAACTATCTGCTGCTGGAATGGAAGCTTCGCAACTACAAAAATTGCTTCCGTATAAAATATTTGAAGGAAATAAACCAACAAATACCATATTAATAGATAAGCTTACGCCCGAAAGTTTGGGTGCTTTAATCGCATTATACGAGCATAAAATATTTGTGCAAGGTGTTATTTGGAATATCTTTAGTTACGATCAATGGGGAGTTGAGCTTGGAAAACAACTCGCAACAAAAATTTTAACAGATATTAAGAATGACGAAATTGCGAAACATGATGCTTCTACGGAAAAACTCCTAACATACTTTAAAAAAAGTAGAAAATAAATGTTAATAATTCGGTTTATATCTTAATTCGTTGCAAAACAAACAAATAAGTTAAAAATGTAAATTTGATAAAATGTTAAAACATTTAACATTCGCTTAATATATGCATGCACAATAAATACGATTTTTGCGGCATTAAATAAACTAATAAAACTTATGAAAACGATTAACAATTTGTTTTTTGTAGTAGCGATGTTTTTAGTAACATCTGTTGCTTTTTCTCAGGGAACAATTACAGGTAAAGTGGTAGATTCTGAAACAGGACCATTACCAGGTGCAAGTGTAGTTGTAAAGGGAACAACAAATGGAACATCATCCGACTTTGATGGGAAATTTAAATTAAACGTAAAAAGTGCTACAGGTACAATTGAAGTATCTTATGTAGGATTTGGAACAAAAACTGTAACTTTCAATGTAACTGGTGGAACAGTAGACTTAGGAACTATTACATTAGTTTCTAACAACTCTCTTGATGAAGTAGTAATTGTTGGTGTTGTTGATATCGCGAAAGAGCGTGAAACTCCAGTAGCAGTATCTACAATTAGAGCTGAGGAAATTGTTGAAAGATTAGGTAACCAAGAACTTCCAGAATTATTAAATGCTACACCATCTGTGTATGCTACAAAATCTGGTGGTGGATTTGGAGATTCAAGAATCAACATTCGTGGATTCGATCAAGTAAACACTGCGGTATTAGTAAACGGTGTTCCTGTAAACGATATGGAAAACGGTCGTGTATTCTGGAGTAACTGGACTGGTTTAGCTGATGTTGCTTCTGCAATTCAGGTACAAAGAGGTTTAGGTTCTTCTAAATTAGCAATCTCTTCTGTTGGTGGTACATTAAACATTGTAACAAAAACAACTGAAAGAAACGAAGGTGGATTTGTTGGAACTACATTAGGTAACGACAACTACTTAAAAACAATTGCTTCGTATTCAACAGGAAGAATGGACAACGGATTCGCATTTACTGGATTATTCAGTAGAACTGCTGGAGACGGATACATTAACGGAACTGCTTTTGAAGGGTACAACTATTTCATAGGATTTGGATGGGCTGACGAAGACAGAAAACACGATATTCAATTTACAGCAACTGGTGCGCCACAGGTTCACAACCAAAGAACAACAAGTTTCTTTAACGCTGCAACAATTGGTCAGTACTTACAATTTGGTGATAAATATAACTTTAACCATGGTACATTAAATGGTGAAGAGTTTAACTGGAGAAGAAACTTTTATCACAAACCAGTATTATCTATAAACTGGGATTGGAACATTTCTGACGATACTAAATTATCTACAGTAGCATACGCTTCTTTTGGTAGAGGTGGTGGAACTGGAGATATCGGAAGATTACCAGGATTCAACTTCGCGTCAAGTGATATCTTCAGAAATCAACAAAATGGTGAAGTATTATGGGATAGAATTGTACAGTACAACAGTGGACAAGCTACAACATTCTCTGACGGTAACGTATACCAAAGAACTGATCAAGAAAATGGTTTATTCATCAATGACAGTAGAGATAACGGTATTTCAAGAAGAGCTTCTGTAAACTCTCATAACTGGTTTGGTTTATTAGCAAACTTAAATACAAGATTAAACGACAACTTAACGTTAGATGTTGGATTTGATGCAAGAACTTATAAAGGTTTCCATTACAGAAGACTAGACAACTTATTAGGAGCTGACGCATATAGAGATAATGATGACGTAAACAATCCTAACAGAGTATTAACAAACACATACGCTTCTGACTTTGGTTCTATCGTAAATGTATTTAAAGACATCGATGATGAAGACAAAATTGACTACTATAACATTGGTTATGTACGTTGGTTAGGAATCTTTGGTCAATTAGAATATAAGAAAGATGATATCTCTGCATTTGTTCAGTTCTCTGGATCTAACCAAGGGTTTAGTAGAGAAGATTTATTTGCAGTAACAGTTGCTGAAGGACAGCGTACTGACTGGGAAAACATCTTAGGTGGAACAATCAAAGGTGGATTAAACTACAACATTGACGAAAACCACAACGTATTTGGTAATGCTGGTTACTACTCTAAGCAACCTTTATTTGATTCAGTTTTTCTTGACTTTGGAAATGACATCAATCAAGATTACGTAAACGAAAAAGTATTAGGATTTGAATTAGGATACGGATATAAGTCTGAAAAATTCAACGCTAACGTAAACATATACAGAACTTCTTGGAAAGACAGATTCATTCAAGTATTCGGAACATTCCCAGATCCAACGGATCCTATGGAAACCGTTCAAGGTCGTTCAAGCTTAGTAGGTGTTGAGCAAATTCACTCAGGAGTTGAATTAGAATTCACATACAAGCCATTAGATATGGTAACTTTCAGAGGTATGGCTTCTTTTGGTAATTGGGAATATGGAGGATCAGTTTCTGGACCTGCATTTGACACAAACGATAACACTATTGTAGGAGAGAATACATTATTCTTAGACGATGTAAAAGTTGGAAATGCTGCACAAACGACAATGCGTTTAGCTGTAATCGTTGAGCCAGTAGAACGTTTAAAATTTGATATCGCTGGTTTCAGAGCTGATGATTTATACGCTGATATTAGAGCAGAAGATTTTGATGAAGCTGATAACAACGGTTCATTACAATTACCAGCATATACATTATTTGAAGGTGGTATGTCATACAAGTGGTTAGTTGGAAAAGAAAAAGAAAACAGTATTTTCTTTAGATTAAATGTAAACAACTTATTCAACACTACATACATTGCTGAATCTCAAACAAACATTTTTGCTGATCCAGGTGATGCTACTTTTGACGGAATTAACACGGACAACAAAGCATTCTTCGGATTTGGAAGAACATGGAACTTTAGCTTACGTTATACATTCTAAGTAAGAACGTATAAAATGACCCTAAATATAAAACCCTGTCAATTGACAGGGTTTTTTGTTTCATAAAAATAAGTACCTTTGTCTATCAACTAAAACTAAACGTATGTACGATACTGTAAAAACACTACACTCATACTGGGCATATTTTGTCCTTCTCATCTTAATTGTAGCTGTTGTCAACGCAATCATAGGATTTGCAACCAACAAAAAATTTGTTTCCAAAGACTTACGAATCTCACTATTCGCACTCATCTTTACACACTTACAATTGGTCATTGGATTAATTCTCTATTTCGTGTCTCCATTCGGAATGAGCATGATTTCATCAAGAGGAATGGGCGGAATGAGTTCAGCAGAACGATTACTAGCTTTAGAACATCCTTTTGTGGGAATCTTAGCAATCATATTAATTACAATTGGTTGGTCTAAGCACAAAAAACAAGAAACAGACAAGAGAGCTTTTGGTAAAATTGCTACCTTCTATGGTTTAGGATTACTATTAATATTATCTAGATTACCTTGGAAAGTATGGTTAGACTTATAACCACAACAGACTTAAATTATATAAAAATCCTTATCAGTTACGATAAGGATTTTTTTATATTTTCACAGCTTTCAAATTGATATACCAAACAAGTCTTATATCTCAATTCTAACAGCGAAGCGGTCTAACATCTAAACACTACTTTACTTCTTTAATCAAATGTACATACACAGGAAAATGGTCACTATAACCACCAGTATACGATCCGCTAGAAAAACTTCTAAAAGGATATCCTTTATAACGTCCACGTTTATTAGACAAGTACGTTTTATTGTAAATTCCAGCTTTATAATAACGATACTCTGAAAAATCTTTCTCTAACAACGGAGCAGTCATTACAATCTGATCAAATAAATTCCACCCATTTCTATATGCAAGTGTTCCAAGTCCTTTTCTTGCCATACCTTCCATTGGGTTAAACAAATCTTTTCCTTTCGCATCTTCACGCTTATCTTTTGTTTTCAGTACTCCTTTCATACTTTCATTAAAAGGATCATCGTTCAAATCGCCAATAGTGAATATTTTTGCGTTCTTATCAACATTCTGTAACGAATCAATAATACGTTTATTCAATTGGGCAGCTTTCACACGTTTTGGTCTGCTTCTAGCTTCTCCTCCACTACGTGACGGCCAGTGATTCACAATAATATGTATTTCGTCACCGTCCAATACACCAGAAACTAACAATTGATCTCTTGTGTATACTCTTTTATCATCACCATTATATAAATATAAAGGATGTTTAGAAAAGCTATGCGGTTGAAAAACATCTTGTTTATATAACAATCCTACGTCAATTCCACGCTTATCAGGGGAATCAAAATGGATAATACCATAATCAGAATCTTTCAACTTTGGATGATTTATCAAATCTTCCAGTACTTTCTTATTCTCAACTTCAGCGACTCCTAAAATTGCAGGTGATGTTTTAGTAACATCATAGCCAATATCAGAAATAACACGTGCAAGTTTCGCAATTTTATCTTCATAAATCTTTGAACGATCACGTTGAATTTCCATCATAGGACTCTTTTCGTCATCTTTCAGTGGGTCATTAATGGTATCAAACAAGTTTTCAACGTTGTAAAAAGCTATCGTTTGTACTTTAAATTGCTTTTTTTTCTGTGCCCAACCATGGGTAAACGCTAGTAAAAAAGCAAGTATAACTAGGGATTTAAGGTTTTTCATTTAATGAATGTTATGTTAACTTAAACAATCTATGCAAAAGATAGACCAAAAGTAGGTATTAATTATAAAAAATGTACATTTGCGCGTCGTTATTAAAGATTTTTTTAACTCAATAATAATTAATTGCAAATTACAGTATGAAAAAACTTATTTTTTTATTTGGATTGCTATCAGTTTGGTTTGTCAGTGGACAAAACACAATTACCGGAAAGGTACTTGACGCCAATACTGACGATGCTATTCAAAATGTTTTGGTTTCAGTTGCAGGTAACAATAACAAAGAAGTTGTTACGGACGCATCTGGAGTCTTTAAGTTAACAGATATTGCAGCGGGTAAAGTGGATATAGTATTCACTAAAGATGGATACTCTATTTTGAGAATGCCAATAACCGTTGTCGATGGTCAAGCAATTGACTTGGGAACAATTCTGTTAAAAAGGTTCGTTCAGGAAGATGTTACACTTATTTCATTGACCGATGATGAATTAAATGATGATTCTACAGCAGCAGACAACATCTCAGGATTACTACAATCTTCCAGAGATATATACTTAAGAACTGCCGCTTTTGAATTTGGAGCAACCTTCTTCAGAGTAAGAGGATTAGATTCCGAAAATGGAACAGTACTTATCAATGGTATTAAAATGAACAAGCAGTTCAATGGAAGACCACAATGGAGTAACTGGGGAGGATTAAATGATGTTGTAAGAAATCAAGAACTTACAAATGGACTAAGTGCTAACGATTATACTTTCGGAGGAATCTTAGGAACAACAAATATCAATACGAGAGCTTCTCAATATAGAGAAGGTGGTAGAGTAACGTATTCGTCATCAAACAGAAGTTATACCAACAGAATTATGGCAACATATTCTTCTGGTTTACTTGAAAGTGGATGGGCGTATACAGTTTCTGCAGGAAGAAGATGGGGAGATGAAGGTTTTAACGACGGTACTTTCTACGACGCAAATTCTTTATTCGTTTCAGTTGAAAAGAAATTGAACGACAGACATAGCATTAACTTTACTGGAATTTATGCACCAAACAGAAGAGGACAATCTTCAGCAAATACGCAAGAAGTATTTGATCTAAAAGGAATTAAATACAATGACTTTTGGGGATATCAAGACGGTAAAAAGCGTAACGCAAGAGTGCGTAGAGTTGATGAACCAATCTTAATGTTAAACCATAATTGGAATATTGCTGAAAACACGTCGTTACAAACAAGTGTTGCGTACCAATTTGGAGAGCAAGGAAGAGGTCGTTTAGACTTTGGAGGAACTGACTTAGACGTTAGTGGATTTCCAATTGGAAGTGGTGTAAACCCAAGTCCAACATATTACCAAAAATTACCAAGTTTCTTTGCTAGAAACAATCCTGAAAATCCAGCATTAGAGTTTGGAGCACAACAGGAATTTATAAACAACGGACAAATTGATTGGGCAGCTTTATATGGTGCAAACCAAAATAACCTAGTTGCAGGTGGAAACGCTATAAACATCGTTTATGAAGATAGATCGGATGACAAGCAATTTACAGCAAATACAATATTAAACACCTCTATTAATGATAACATTACCATAAATGCAGGTGCAAACTTTACATCATTAACATCTGAAAATTTTGCAGAAATTACAGATTTACTTGGTGGAAGAGCGTATTTAGATGTTGACAACTTTGCTGATGACTTAGTAGGAAATCCTAATGGCGTACAAAACGATATCAGAAATCCAAACAGATTGGTAGGAGTAGGAGATCGTTTTAGATATAACTTCGAAATTCAATCAAATACAATTGGAGGATTTGCACAAGCGCAATTCAAATACAAAAAAGTTGATTTCTTTGTAGCTGCTAGTGTTGAAAATACAACCTACCAACGTACAGGATTATATCAAAATGGTGGTTTTGCCAATAACTCTTTTGGAGAAGGTGAAAAACTATCGTTTACAGGAATTGGAGCAAAAGGTGGATTAACGTATAAATTGACAGGTCGTCATTTATTTGATTTTAATGGAGCATACATTACAAAAGCACCATCAATCCGTAATACATTCTCTAACTCAAGAGAAAATCATAACATCGTACCAAACATCAGTGAAGAAAAAATTACTTCGTTTGATGCAAGTTATATTTACAGATCTCCAATAATAAAAGCTAGGTTAACTGGTTATTATACAAAAATGCAAGATGCGAACGAAATCTCTTTCTTCTTTGCAGATGGAATTGGTGGAGACAATCAAGCATTTGTTCAAGAAATTTTACAAGGTGTTGACAAACAACACATCGGTGCAGAACTTGGAATTGAAGTACAAGCAACATCTACGATTAAGTTAAAAGGTGTAGCGTCTTTAGGACAATATACGTATGCTAACAATCCTGACTTGTATTTATCTTCTGAAGATTTTGAAGACGGAACACGTTACTTAGGAGAATCAACATTAAAAGATTATAGAGTTGCTGGTGGACCACAAAGAGCATTCTCTTTAGGATTTGAATATAGAGATCCAGATTACTGGTGGTTTGGAGCTACAACGAACTTCTTCTCTAATGCTTACATCGACGTAAGTCCATTACAAAGAAGTAGTAACTTCTACACTGACTTTGACGGACAACCATTCAATGATTACGACCCTGAATTGGCACGTGAATTATTAAGACAAGAACAATTTGATGATTACATGCTTGTAAATCTTATAGGTGGAAAATCATGGAAGTTAGGAGACTATTATGTTGGCTTATTTGCAAGTATCAATAACGTATTTGGTAAAGAATACAAAACTGGTGGTTTTGAGCAAGGAAGAAACGCTAACTTCAGAGAATTAAGAGATGATTCTGCTTTAGAAACAAGAGTATTTGGAAACAGATACTGGTACGGTAGAGGAAGAACTTACTTCTTAAATTTATATTTTAGATTCTAAAAAAACAAAAAAAATATTGCGTAACTTTAAGTTGTGCACAAAAAACATAAAATCGAACAAATGAAAGCAAATAAAATATTTAGTTTAATAGCTGTCTCAGCAATCATGGGATTAGTTATTACTTCTTGTGTTCAAGATGATGAATTTGCAATTCCAACAGGAACAACAGTCGTTGATCCAGGATTAACTGCAAACGCTACTTTTAGTAACATGGTAGCAAGATACCAACAAGCTGCAGCAAGCGGAGACGATATTGCTGTAATTGAGCTTGATGAAGCAGAAATTATTATTGAAGGATATGTAATATCTAGTGACCAAGCTGGAAACTTCTTTGAAGAACTAGTAATTCAAAACAAAACAGATGGATCTGACGATGCTGCTGATCCAAGATTAGGTTTTCGTGTAGACATTAACCAAGCTGGATTATTCAGTAGTTACGGATTCGGTAGAAAAGTATACATCAAAATGAACGGTTTAGCGATCGGACTTGAAAATGGAGTATATGCTATCGGAAAACCAAATGGAAACGATATCGATCAAATTCAACCATTTGAATTAGAAGATTTCGTAGTACGTGGAACACAAGTTGAGGACATTACACCAAAAGTTACAACGGTTGCTGAATTAACTGCTGCTGATGAAAATACATTAATTCAATTAGAAGATGTACAATTCAGATTAAACCAGTTAGGATTAAGTTACGCAGGAGAAGCTTCTGATAGTTTTGATGGATTCAGAAACATTGAAGAATGTGTTGCTGGTGGATCAATTGTATTACAAACAAGTACGTTTGCTGATTTCAAATCATTAACAATTGATGAAAACAAAGGAACAATTCAAGGAATTTTCACAAGAGATTTTGGGGATGATACAAACGTTTTAGTAATCAATACGCTAGCTGATATTAATTTTACAGAAACTACGCGTTGCGATCCAGATATCTTAAACTGTCAAGGACCAACTTCTACAGCAGTAACTGTTTTTGAAGAAGATTTTGAATCAATCACAAACGAAGCACAATTAGATGCTTTAGGATGGACAAACGTAAACGTTTCAGGTGGTTCTGAGCGTTTTGAAGACGGTTCATTCAGTGGAGATAGATACATGGTAATATCTGCTTTCGGTACAGGAGAAGATCCTATGGAAGTTTGGTTAGTAACACCAACAATCAACTTAGACGGAACAACAGAAGAAGAATTATCTTTTAATGTGTCAGCTAACTTTGAAACAGGAACAATCTTAGAAGTATATGTTTCAACAGACTTTACTGGAGATCCAACAACAGCAGAATGGTCATTACTAGACGCAAATATTCCAGTTGGAGGAAGCGGATTTGGTAGTTTTGTACCTTCAGATGTTAACATTTCTTGTTTAGATGGAGATGTACATATTGGATTCAAGTATTTAGGTGCTGCCGGTGGTGCAGAAACAAGATACCACGTTGACGACGTAAAAGTAACTGGAATGTAAGATTCCAAAACATACAATATATCAAAAAAAGAGTGCTAGCAATAGCGCTCTTTTTTGTTTGGACATATTTAGATTGTTGGACTTTCAGTTATCACGAGAAGTGAGCGACGAAGTAATCTGTTTGTTGAATAATCTATAAGTTTTCAGCAGTATATTTTTAATTTTGCTAAAACCCAAAAGCGAAGCGCCCCAAAACCTAACACCTACTGAATCAACCGATACCGATCACTTCCAGTTTGCCACAATGCAAAAGAAATAATATCTGCAAGTTCTTCTCGCTTACTTTTTTGGGTGCGATCAAAACCATGACCTTCGTCAAAATTTACAGACAATAAAATTGGATGCTCCGAATTTGTTGCCGCTTGCATTCGTGCAGCAAACTTTGCAGGTTGCCAGGCAGCAACTCTAGAATCATTCAGTCCTGCGGTGAGTAACACTGCTGGATATGCGGTGTTCTTTTCAACATGATGATACGCGTCCATACGCAACAACGCTTCAAACTCTAAGGAATCTTTAACCGTTCCGAATTCTTTAATATTATTTTGACCATTTGGTGCAATTTCTGATCGTAACGTATTCAACAAACCAACTCTAATTACGGCAGCTGCGTACAAATCGGGTCTTTCGGTAATAGCGCGACCAATAGTAATCCCGCCAGCACTTCCGCCCCAAACGGCAAATCGTTCCGAAGACGTATAGTTTTCATCAATTAAATACTCAGTACACGCAATAAAATCTTTCCAGGTATTTGGCTTCTTTGACTTAAATCCATCTTTATGCCAGCGTTCACCTTTTTCGCCGCCGCCGCGCACATGTGCAACAGCATACACGCCACCTTCGGAAATCCAATACAGTAAATACGGATACAACATGGGCGCATTAATCCAATTATACGAACCATAACCGTTCAATAACATACGATTTTCACCATTTCTCACCAATCCTTTCTTGTAAATGATGGACAAAGGTACTTTAACGCCATCATAAGACGTAATTTCAATCTCTTTTACGACAATATCACGCAACTCTGGATAATCTACAACAGGCGTTATATTTTCTTGCTTAAAAGCTTTCGTATGTATGTTATAGCGATACCTGTTTTTATGACTCACCCAACTTTCAATCTCAATCCATAAGTGTGAAAAATTCGTCCCAATAGTAGCCAAGCTAATACTTCCAGAAGCTTCTGGCAATGTTACGATGTCTATTTTTTTATCTTTTAAACAATATAAATTAGCAAGTACGCCGTTTTTTGAAGTTGTATAAAACAATCCTTCCGTAGTAATCGTAAAATCTTTTAAAATTTGATCTTCAGCTGCAGGAATCACTTCGGTTGGCATGTCAAAATCTAACTGATCAAAACTAGTTTTAAAAATACTGAAATTAGACGCTTTTTGTGCGCTTAAAAAGTAAATATCATTTGCATACGCAATAAACTTTTCAACCTTATGTTTTTTCTGAAACAACGGTTTCCAAGTCACGGTTTCTTGTGTTAATTCGGTTATTGGCGCATAATAATAATCTTTAAAGCCAATGCCGCCAACTCTACCAAACATATACTTTTGTTCTTTTCCAAAAATATGCACAATGGGAAAATCCGCAGCAGTTAAATTAAGTTGCGGATGTGTTTTTTTAGAAAAAATAACCTGTAAATCTTTTGGGTTTTCGCCCAAACGATACAATACGGTTGCAGTATTTAAAATATAATTTGGTGAAGTTGTATCAATATCGGGAATATGTAAATAGATAAATCCAGAATCGTCTCCCAACCAGTTGATTCCGCCTAGTTCAGATGGCCAACAATGATCAATGACTTCTTTGTGAAACTGTTGTTTTTCAAGATCATACACAACAACTTCCGAAAATTCTTCATCATTCTTTGTAAAACCAATGGCTATTTTTTTACCATTCCAGCTGGGCTGAAAATAATTAATAATATACGTATGTTGCGAATCGGATTTGTAGTTTTCCGAATTAAAAACTTCAGTTTCTTTCCCGTCTATTCCTGCTCTAAAATACAGAATAGTGGCTTCATGGTTTTTTGAATGTTTCAAGTAGTAATAAGCATTGGGCGATAGTATTTTTAAGTCAAACACGGCTTCTGCGCGCAAGTTATCATTCGCTTCAATCTTTTTCAATAATTGTGTGCGTCCCGAAATATTTTGAAGCATATCAGTTGCATACTTATTTTGAGAAGACAACCAAGACAATACGGTTGTGTCTTTTAAGTTTTCCATGTATTGATATGGATCTTCAATATTTTTTGAGAAATACGTATTTGTTGCGGTTTTTATAGGCGCAGCTTTAGGACGATTCTTATTCGTATTGCATTGAATTAATACAAAGGAGATGAGTATATAAATGAAAGATCGATATTTCATAAATTAATGAGTAGAGGGTTTAGGAGTTGCAATAAAATATAAAATGCTAAATCAAGATATTTTACACGATATCCGAAATAGCATTTTATGAATGTGGGAAAGAGAAATATAAAATTCTATATATTATTGTGTATCTATTGTGTCGCCTCCACATCTAAATGTTATTGGGCAGCTGTCAGTTTCTTTTGGGATAGAACCTCCATATATACTATGTACGTTTCCTACTTTAGCTATTACTAATTTTGCTAAGCTTAATTTTCCTAAATTTCTTTTAAATGTTTTCATGGGTAAGTTATTTTTGATTACGATGTAAATGTATAAGAAAACCATACGTAATTATAATGAAGTATCGTGATATTTACAAATATCACGATAGAAAACAGATTGTAAAAAACTGGTAATCAATTGTTTGAAATAGACTTTTGATTTTCAAGCTGTTTTAGGAAGTATGACGGATTAATGCCCGTTTTTTTGTGAAAAGCGATGGAAAATGACTGTGCATTATTAAATCCAACGTCCATTGCAATGGCCTTAATTGTATATGATCGGAACACTTTATCCTCTTTAAGTTGCGTAATTGCATAATCAATTCGTAACTCATTCATGTAGTTTGCAAAGTTCATACCTTTCGTCATATTGATAATTTTTGACAGATAGGTACTATTGGTATCTAACTCTTTTGCGAGTTTTGTTTGTGTGTAATTCTTTTTGGTAAATCGATGTGTATCTTCAAACTTTTGCAGCTTTACTAAAATGCCATCAACAATTTCTTTTGGCAATCCGATAGCTTCTTTTTGAGTTTCAGATGCAGGTATTTTTTCAATAGAAGGCACTTTCTTTTTCTCCTCTTTCTCTTTTTCTTTTAAAACTTTCTTCTGTTCATATTCCTCCATCAATGAATTAAATCGTTTCTTATAAACAACATTTCTTCGGAAGAAGTAAAAAATGATGAATACTAACAACACTGAAACAATGATGAGGACAAAGACTTTTTTCTCAGATAAGAAGTTTTTATCTTGTAACTGACTGATCAATTCTTCTTTTTGAATCAATAACTCTTCTGTTTCAGATATAATTAATGGTGTTTCATACTTTTGAACAATCTTTTTCCCTAAGTTTTGATAGCGTTCTGTAATAATTTCATCTACGACCAATAACTTTTCAATAGCAGACAATTGTTGTTTTGCATCATTTGCTGCTTTATGTTCCGCATTTAAGAACTCATACGCATCTCTGGCCTGAAAAATTACTTTTGGTTTTTGCTCATAAATAGAATCTACCTTATACAAATAGCGAAGTCCTTCTGTATTTTTTCCTTGTTTCTCCAAACACTTATATATATAAAGGTAATTGGAGCATAATGTTTTTTCGTTATTCTTTAGGAAATCAGTGGCTTTCAACAAACTGTCCATTGCTGTTGCGTAATTCTCCTTATAATAAGACGTAATTCCGTAAGAAGTTAAAAACCACGGATACAAATACTGATTCGGATGTTGTAAGCTGGCTTTAATACCGCGTTGATGTACAACTTCGGCAGAGTCCAACACCCGATTTTTATTATATGAATCTGCCAGTGCAAATAATGATTTCAAATATTGCTCAGGATCTTTATCTTCAAAATTGTTCTTTCGTATAAATCCAATATTATCTTGAAAAATCTTCAATGCTTCTTCTCGTTCTTCACTCACATTCTTCAACAAACCAATATAATGTTTAATGGAAATTTGCTGTTTAATATTCTTGCTCGTCAGCGCCATGTCATTAGCAGTGGCAAAATTATTCAGCGCATCGTTGTATTTAGAATTGTAATATAACTGGATTCCTTTTTTCAAATACCCTTCCGCAGGATAATTGTCAAGCTTCGTATTCTTAGTCAACAAAATAATACTATCCGTATAAAAAATTGCTTTTGCAGTATGACTGTAATTTGAAACAAACAACTCATATCCTTCTACAATTCGTGCGACATCATTAATTTCTTTGGCTTTCGCCAGAAATAACGTAGCTGCATTTAATGCTTCTTCAGAGTTTTGTGATGACGCGTCGAAATCGGATTTAATAGCTTCAAAAGTATCAGAACTTACCTGTGAAAATGCTGAAGTGATACCAAATAGGATACAAATAATGCTCAATTGAAAGTAGGTAGGATACTTTCTTGTAGGTACGAACGAAAAAGAAATTAAATTTTGGGTGTGATCTTTCACTTTTCTTTGATTTTTATTGAAATGGGCATAAAAACTGTTTTAAAAAATAAATATAATGTTTAAAATTCATTAACAATTGTAATATAAAAACTACATTTTTATTGAACTAATCAAAATATTCTTATAAAACCTCCATAAACGCTCCTAAAGATATTACTTTTTGAAAGAATACGGACATCTATTTGTAAAGCAAGTAATAGTGGTCGTTTCACGTAAAATTATACTGTTGAGATTTATAAATCCGTTGCATGATATTTACAAACACCTATGCTAAACACTTGATAAATAGCAAATAAGGTCATTACTTTGTATTATGAAATTACAACAAGCTACAAATAGTTCAATCCCAAAAAGACTATAAAACAACAAATCAGACTATAAAAATAAAACCCATGAAACGTAATTGGTAAAGCTTTAAGCAATAAAAGCTAAAGACTTAGAGGTCGTGTCAAAAAGCCTAAGTAACTTTTAGATATAGCAATTATAATACTAATTTATTAGCAATTGCAGCTTCTATACTTTGATTACAACGCTAATGGCTGTTTGGGAAAGCAGCCATTAGTATGTGTCAAATCATCACAAAATTATATCAATACACAAAAAAAGTACTCACAGAACACCTTCACAATACATACTTAAAAGTTGTACCTACCATAGGTAACTATGTGAGTACTGATATTGATACACACATTGTTTTAATTTTTTTTAAAAAATACCGTGCCTATTCCAGGAAATTATACTGCATGAAAAATTTCAAATATCTACCAGATCTATTAAATGTTTAAATCATAGAAGCTAAAAAGGAGTACTGATTTCAGTGCTCTTTTTTTGTGCCTAAAAACTTCAGTCATGGTAATGAAAACAATGAAACTCAACTTCAAATACCGAGCATATTTAAAAATTGTTGTCCCATTGTACAGTATACGGGCAACAGTGTCCATCAATAGTAATACTTTCTTCAAAAAATGACGTAGAATAGACAGTTTTCTACTAGAATACTGATTGCTTTTCTTTACTTTTTGGCTTCCGCCAGATGCGACTCGTTATAGATTGTTGTTTTCTTCAAAAAAATCACAAAGCCAGTATCGTTTTTTCTAGAATATATATCAATGTTCTTTCTTTTTTGGCTTCTGCCAGATGCAACTCAGAATATATTATTGCTTTTTTCAAAATGGACAATAGAAAACGATCAACTCACACCACTTTTCCAAGAGAATCATCTCAAAAACCCACGTAGGATCTGAAAAACTAAAAATCAATACCGAGAACTTTGAAAAAAGGACAATTTCTTTCCAAAAAGCAATTCAAAACAACCAAAAAAAACCACTTTTTGACACCTTTTTTTCAAATCGAAGTAAAAAACGCGGAAAACATAAAAATCACACACAATTTTCTGTTTGCGACAAGTGGTATTTATAAATAAAAGGCTTCGTAATCCTCTATTTTACTAGTATTTCGCTGTTTTTTAAGCAAAACAAAAAGAACACTATAAGTCTATGAATTTATAAAAATCACGCTTCTTTCGTCTGTCAAGCCAGTATTTACGTGAAAACGGATAAAAAACTCCTACATGATATTTATAAATCAGGTGATTGTATTTATAAATCACAATAGTAATCATTTGAAAATGTGATGTTTACGATGTTGTTTAGCAAATGAAATATTGTTGCAATAGTATTCGAGGCGGTTACTGAAAAGCCTTTAAACAGAGTAAGTAATAAATCAAACTATTAAATAATTACAAACCATTTAAATAATCAAATTATGAAAACTAAAATCTTTTTACCAGTATTAGCAATGTTAAGCTTAATGTTATTCTCTTTCACAACAAACACAAACAGTGAAAGCTCAGTAAGACAGTTAGCAGATGGAAACTTCTTATTACAAAATGTAGCCTTAGAAGACGGAGACGTATTCAGATTGGATCAACTAACAGAACGTATTAGCATTAGCGGTCATATTAATGAAGAAACTGCAGCACGTGGAATCTGGATTTTCAGAAACAAAACACATGATGATACTAAGTTTACACAAAAAACATTCATCGGAAGTTCTATCAGTGCAGAATTAACTGGCGAAGACTTACAAGTTGTTGAACAAGCTCAAGGGGAAATCAATGAAATGATGCAACGTTACATGCAGAGATAATCTATTCCGCATTTCAAATTACAATACATATTTACAAAAAATCAAACTTAAAAATTATACAAACCATTAAATAATTAAATTATGAAAACTAAAATCTTTTTACCAGTATTAGCAATGTTAAGCTTAATGTTATTCTCTTTCACAACAAACACAAACAGTGAAAGTTCAGTAAGACAGTTAGCAGATGGAAACTTCTTATTACAAAATGTAGCCTTAGAAGACGGAGACGTATTCAGATTGGACCAACTAACAGAGCGTATTAGCATTAGCGGTCATATTAATGAAGAAACTGCAGCACGTGGAATCTGGATTTTCAGAAACAAAACACATGATGATACTAAGTTTACACAAAAAACATTCATCGGAAGTTCTATCAGTGCAG
>NZ_JACGWS010000005.1 GCF_014397005.1 Kordia aestuariivivens | reverse complement strand
ACTTGGAGGTAAAAGACTTAACTGATCTTGACAATAGGTCTTAAAAATAACTTTTCTGCTCATTCTTAAAGTTAAGAATTACTTCAAAAAATTGCAAAAAAAAAGACTGCCTTTTCAGACAGCCTCTGTTTTATTAAGTTATAGATTACTTTTTAATTATTTTTCCAGTAAATGTTTTTTCTTCTGAAATGACTTTTATAAAATAAATTCCTTCAATAAAATTTGAAATATCAACTTGAAATTTACTTGTATTTGATTGTTTGAATTGATTAGAATACATCAATCCTCTACTCATACTATAGATTTCTACTTTGAAATTTTGAATTACCTCAGTTAATTCTACAGTTACAATACTGGTTGCAGGATTCGGATATAAAGTAATTGGAATATCTTGTTGTGACGGTTTGTATTGAGGAATTAATTTTGGCGTAGGAGCTAAATTAAGTGCAGTCTCAAAATAGTTAGCTGTTGCAATTGTTCTGCTTTGAAAATTCCCTGTACATCCTTCAATATAAGACCTAAATACACTTCCTGAACGCGCTAAGAAATTATGAGTCATTAATACTTCATTTCCAGCATGATATATTCCTGTGGCGGAAGATTCTATAGTGTTTGAAAGTGTAATAGTTTGATTCGCTTGTTTAGTCTCAGTCTGCCCCGAATTAACATTTGCAGTTATGGTAGCATTTTCTGGACATTCTTCTATTAATTGAAATGGAGAAGTATACGTAAGGGTTTGTCCAGATCTATTATCTGTCCAAACAGGATATACCTGTCCACCTCTTGCAGAGATTCCTAAATAATCACCCATATAACCGCCAGCCAATCCTGGAATTGGAGCAGGAGTAAAGGCTACATCACTTACTCTAAAATCTTCCCAAGTATTTCCTCCATTTGTAGAGGTAGCTACCCAAGCTTCAACTTGCGCAGCACCAACATCTCTATCGTCATAAAAAATTACACTTAAATCTCCTGTAACAGGATCGCATGTAATCCATGGAAAATACTGCACATTTCCAATAGGATCTTGATTTACTCTTATCGGTGCCGACCATGTATTCCCTTGATTGGTAGAACGAATCATATATACACTAATGTCATTCCCTGTATTAGTTCCTGGTACGCCTTGATTGCTCCAAACTACATAAATGTTTCCATCATTGAGACCTCCGCTAATATCTACTGCCATCACAGGGAAGGAGTTTGTTCGCATATTTTTCCCATGAGGATTTGCTAAACCTCCAGTAAAACCAGGTTGCCAACGTATTCCTCTGATATTATTTTGGATACGTGTAGCGGCAGTAAAAGTTACGCCCCCATTAGTAGATCTTGCAAAACCTATAGCGTTTTCTCTAGCTGGGAAAGCATCATAAATAGCCCAAGTAGCATATACTTCTCCATTAGGTCCCGTTTGGATATTTACACCTTGATTAAACCTTACAGCATTAACAGCATTACTTATCGTTATGGGAGCTGACCAATTTTGTCCATCGTTCGTAGACCTAGATAATGCAATTTCTCCTTGATTTCCAGTATTTCCACCAAATAATGCTAAGGGAGTCCAAGCACTGTAAAGATTACTTTCAAATGCGCTTGTAGTGCTATTATCAACCCACAAGTGATTTTTGTCTAATAATTCATTTGCACCTGGATTTGCTATCATTGTAGATGTCCAAGTTGCTCCATTATTTGTAGAGATGGAGATGCCTTGACCTGAATTTGCAGCGATATTACCTATATAACTTACGCCATTATTATTTATAGCTGCCGCTGGATCTCCTCTATTATTTCCGCCTGCACCTCCGGTATTACCAACCCAATTGATGCCGCCATCGAAACTGAAGAGGGCATTTGTCCCAAATACAGTTCCATTGACTTCAGAATTATTTGAATTTAGTGCAATTTGATTATTCATTGGATTTACGAAAACGGAGTTTTCACTCTGAGAAACATTGTTTCCTGTTAGTAAAACTACATCTGGAGAATCTACAACGCCCATTTTTGAATTTATTATGGAACCTTTTTTCGTAGGTTTTTTAGATGGAACATTAGGGTTGAAAGGAGTTTTTCCTTGTTCAGCGCTTTCCTTCCAATAACGCCAATTGTCTATCGCTTTATTAATATCTTCTTTTTGAGCATGCGCCCACTGTGTGAAACTTATGCAGAAAAAAAATAGTAGTAAATAGTGTATCGTTTTTTTCATAATTATATTATTTACTTTCTTTTTTCAACATCTTTTTCAATAAAACCTTCATTTCATTTAGTTGCTCTTGCTGTGATTCTAAAATACGCTGCTGGTCTTCTATATTTTTATTTTGTTCAATAATATATAGCGTTAACTCTTCAATTTTTTCTTGTTGTATTTTTGTAATATCACCTAAATTTAATCCTTCAGTTTCTACTGTTTTTGCAGAAGGTACATTTGGTAAATGTCCATTTTCATTTATGTAGCTTTCTACCTCGCTCAAAGGTTTTAATTCGTATTCTTTTTCAAACACATAATCAGCCCAATCAGTTCGTACACGAACTTCTTTTGCTAGGATTCCTCCATTTACAAATAGTTTGTAATTTTGGTTAATATATATAGTAGGTGCGTAAGGTGTTCCAATATTAATATATCCTTGTTGCGGCTTTACGTGAAAAAATGCATTTAGTACGTCTGATCCAACAGTGGTGCTACCAACTACAAAATCTTGGAATACACTCAGCTTTTGTGTCACGTGTTCATCTCCATTTATTTTTAAGTAGTTAGTTGAAAAATCGCCATGAATGAGTGGATTAGATGTGTTGGAATTATCTATGTATAGTTTATTGCTGCCTAATTCACTGTAACCCGCATTCATACCAAGAAATATATTTCCTGTACCTGAAACGTTGCTGTATCCTGAACGGTACCCAAAAAAAGTATTGTTGTTACCTGTTACATGATTATACCCAGAAGCATTTCCTGTAAATGTATTGTACGAACTTGTTGTATTTCTAAATCCTGCTGAAGTACCAATAAAAATATTATTTCCTCCAGAAGTATTTGATTTTCCAGCACTACTTCCAATAAAAACTCCACTTGAGCCATAATTAACATCTCCAGCATAGCTACCCATAAAAGTGTTAGAATATCCTGAATTTCCTGTTCCAGTTCCAAAATAGGTGCTTCCATAACTTCCTGTTGCGGCATTTAATCCAGCCGTAGTAACTCCGTATTGAAAGTTTTGTACATGTGTTTCCTGTCCAATGAGTAGCATTGGTAAACTGATTAAAATTGTTAAAAGTAAATTTATTTTCTTCATGGTAAATTGGTATTTGGTTAATATTGATTTTAGTTATATCTAAAACTATACTTAATATCCTTTACAAGAAGTATAAATAAACGTCTACATTTTAAGGTTTTAACTTTCTTTTTGTTTGAAAATGTTTCTTATTTTATTAAAATAAAAGCTTTATAAATTTGATATGGCGTAGTTATGAATATTAATTTATGAAGAAGTTTGCAAGGATGATATGTAGACTTCGAGAATCTAAGTCTATAAACAAAAAAACTCCCATGTTTCCATGAGAGTTTATATATATTATAAGTGCGCTGAAACACTCGAAGCGAGTGGTAATTTAGCTTGTCGAAATTAATCTTCAACAATTACCCATTGTCCTTTTGAAATCAATGGTTCTGCTTGTTTGTACTTTACCGTTTTGTTTTCGCCTGTCATTACATTTTTAATCGTCACACGTTCGTTACGACCAATTTTTGGCTTATCGCGAACAATAGTTTCTGTAACTTGCGGACGTTGTCCTTGCGATTGTTGCATCGCTTGACGATTTGCAGCCGCTTTTTCATCACTATTTAATACTTCTTCTTTAGAAGTTTTATAGTTTTCTTTTTTACGTCTTTGCTCACGTGCTTCTTGAATACGATCTGGATTGTTGTCTGCCAATTCTCCTTTAAACAAGAATGATAAAATTTCACGATTGACTTTATCAATTACATCTTTAAACAATTCAAATGCTTCAAATTTGTAGATTAATAACGGATCTTTTTGTTCGTGCACAGCCAACTGAACTGATTGCTTTAATTCGTCCATCTTACGCAAGTGCGTTTTCCAAGCATCATCAATAATAGCTAACGAAATATTCTTTTCGAAATCTGTTACCAATTGTTTTCCTTGAGAATCATACGCATCTTTTAAATCACTGACAACATTCAATTCTTTTGTTCCATCAGTAAACTTAACAACAATTCGTTCGTATTTGTTTTCTGGGTTTTCATACACTTGTCTGATCACTGGATAAACCGCTTCCGCGTTTTTCTCCATTTTCTCATTGTAGTGTTTGAAAGCAGCTGTGTATACTTTTCCAATGATTTCTTGCTCTGTCATTTTCTCAAATTCCTCAGCAGAAATTGGACTTCCGATAGAGAAGTAGCGAATTAACTCAAATTCAAAGTTTTTATAGTCGTTAGCGGCTTTGTTTGTTTCCGTAATGATTTCGGTAGTGTCATACACCATATTCGAAATATCTACCTTTAAACGCTCTCCGTGTAAGGCATGGCGACGACGTTTGTACACAACTTCACGTTGCGCATTCATTACATCATCATATTCTAACAAACGTTTACGAATTCCGAAGTTATTTTCCTCCACTTTTTTCTGTGCACGTTCAATAGATTTTGTCATCATGGAATGCTGAATTACTTCACCTTCTTTCAATCCCATTCTGTCCATCATCTTGGCAACTCGGTCAGAACCGAATAAACGCATCAAATTATCTTCTAAAGAAACATAAAACTGTGAGCTTCCTGGATCTCCTTGACGACCAGATCGACCACGTAACTGTCTATCTACACGACGAGAATCATGACGTTCTGTACCAACAATGGCTAATCCGCCAGCGGCTTTTACTTCTTCACTCAACTTAATATCCGTTCCACGACCTGCCATGTTTGTTGCAATCGTAACTTGTCCTGGTTCTCCAGCTTCCGCTACAATATCTGCTTCACGTTGGTGTAGTTTCGCGTTTAATACATTGTGTGGAATTTTACGAATAGAAAGCATTCTTCCTAGTAATTCCGAAATTTCAACCGAAGTTGTACCAATTAACACAGGCCTTCCTTGTTTAGACAATTCAGTTACCTCATCAATAATGGCATTGTATTTTTCACGTTTTGTTTTGTAGATTAAATCTTCTTTGTCTTTACGTGCAATAGGTCTGTTTGTTGGAATTTCAACAACATCCAATTTGTATATTTCCCATAATTCTCCTGCTTCTGTAACCGCCGTACCTGTCATTCCTGATAGTTTGCGGTACATTCTGAAGTAATTCTGTAATGTTACTGTTGCAAAAGTTTGTGTAGCATCTTCAATTTTCACATTTTCTTTTGCTTCAATCGCTTGGTGTAATCCGTCAGAATAACGACGTCCATCCATGATACGACCAGTCTGCTCATCAACAATTTTTACTTTGTTGTCCATTACTACATATTCTACATCTTTTTCAAAAAGTGTGTAGGCTTTTAGTAATTGACTTAAGGTATGAATACGTTCACTTTTTACTCCGAATTCACGGAAAAGTTCTTCTTTGAGTTCAACCTCTTTTTCTTTTTCTAATTCTTGCGCTTCAATTTTGGCAATTTCTCCACCAATATCAGGCATTACAAAGAAATCATTATCATTGCTTCCTGCAGATAAATATTCAACTCCTTTGTCTGTAAGATCAATTTGATTGTTCTTTTCTTCAATCACGAATAATAATTCTGCATCTACTTTGTGCATTTCGCGATTGTTGTCTTGCATGTAAAAGTTCTCCGTTTTTTGAAGTAGTTGTTTTACACCTTCTTCACTTAAGAACTTGATTAATGCTTTATTTTTTGGTAAACCTCTGAAAACTCTTAATAATAAAAATCCACCTTCTTTGGTATCACCATCTTTGATCATTTTCTTAGCTTCCGCTAAAACACCTGTTAAATACTGACGTTGTTTTCCAACAATGTCAGCAATTTTAGGCTTTAAATCATTAAATTCATGTAAATCTCCTTGCGGAATTGGTCCAGAAATAATCAATGGCGTACGCGCATCATCAACTAATACAGAATCGACCTCATCGACAATTGCATAGTTATGCGGACGTTGTACCAAATCGTTTGGCGAATGCGACATATTATCACGCAAGTAATCGAAACCAAATTCATTGTTTGTTCCGTAGGTGATGTCAGCTGCGTAGGCTTTTCTTCTTGCTTCAGAGTTTGGTTGATGGTAATCAATACAATCAATGGTAAATCCATGGAATTGGAATATTGGTGCCATCCACGCGCTATCACGTTTTGCTAAGTAATCATTCACAGTTACCAAATGCACACCTTTTGCTGGTAATGCGTTTAAGTAAACAGAAAGTGTAGCAACCAAGGTTTTTCCTTCTCCTGTTTTCATCTCGGCAATTTTACCTTGATGCATGGTAATTCCACCAATTAACTGTACATCGTAGTGAATCATATCCCAAGTGACTTCCTTTCCAGCGGCATCCCAAGAGTTTTGCCAGATAGCATTGTCGCCATCAAGTGTTACATAATCGTGAAGTCCAGATAATTCTCTGTCGTACGGAGTTGCCGTAACATTTAGTTCCTTGTTATTTGTAAAGCGTTTTGCAGTTTCTTTAACCACAGCAAATGCTTCTGGTAAGATATCAAACAAGACAGCTTCCGTTATTTCGTATTCTTCGTCTCTAAGTTTATCAATTTCTTGATAGATATCTTCTTTACGTTCGATATCTGAAATTGATTCAGCTTCTTCTTGTAGCGAAGCAATTCTTTCGTTATTTTCTTTGCACGCTTCCGCGATTTGCGTTCTAAAGTGTGTTGTTCGAGCTCTAAGTTCGTCAAGCGTTAATTGTGACAATTGCGCTTCGTGCGCTTTTATCTTATCAACAATAGGCTTGAGTCCTTTTATATCTTTCTTGGATTTATCTCCAACAAAGACCTTTAACACTGAATCTAAAAAACTCATGGTTTATGTGGTTTTACATTAAACAAAAAAAAGTCTCAATATGGAGACTTTTTCCTTGTTTAACTTGTTTTAATATTCATCTTCGTTCCAGAGATAATCATCATCTGTAGGATAATCTGGCCAAATTTCTTCGATAGATTCATAGGTTTCACCTTCATCTTCGATGGATTGTAAGTTTTCAACAACCTCTAAAGGAGCTCCTGTTCTAATTGCATAGTCAATCAACTCATCCTTTGTAGCTGGCCAAGGAGCATCACTTAAGTGAGACGCCAATTCTAATGTCCAATACATATTTTTTGATATTAATTTTTTGCAAAAATAAATTTTTAAATGAAAAAGTCAAGTAAAAAAATCATTATTTACACATTATTTTTAAGAACGTTTTTTTAAGGATATGTATTTCCTTAATTTTTAGGTGATTACGAATTCTTTTTAGGAATCCATTTTATCTCGTTTGCTTGTAGATCATGGGACAACTTTCGTGCCAATACAAATAGATAGTCAGAAAGTCGGTTTAAGTATTTTAATGTATGCTGATCAAAAGGCTCAATTTCATAAAGAGCTGATGCTAAACGCTCTGCACGACGGCATACACAACGGGCAATGTGACAGAATGACACGGTTTGATGTCCGCCAGGCAAGACAAAGTGCGTCATTGGTGGCAATTCATCATTCATAGTGTCCATTTCTTTTTCTAACACAGCAATGTTGTCTTCTGAGATTCTAGGAATGTTCAATCGGTCTTTTCCGTTCTTTAAGGTTGCCTTTTCAGGATCGGTCGCTAAAACAGCTCCAACAGTAAACAACAAATCTTGAATTTCCATTAAAACCTCTTGATAGTGCGGATTGATTTCCTGATCTCTGATTAATCCTATGTGTGAATTGAGTTCATCAACAGTTCCATAACTATCAATTCGGATGTGGTGTTTGGGAACGCGTGTGCCGCCAAATAGGGCAGTTGTTCCTTTGTCACCTGTCTTCGTATATATTTTCATCTTTTCTTTTCGTAGCTTTTGGTTTGTGGTTTTCTTTTCTTTTTCTTTCAAAATGATCTTTCAGCTTTTTCTCAGTTTTCCTATTGGTGAGATATACAAATAATCCACCAATGAGTAATGCTGCTGGAAGTTTCCAATCAATCATCTTTAGGTTCTTTTTTTTGTTCTAAATGCTTTTTCATAAACACTTTGTTCTTGCGACTCATAGCACGCTTTTTATTTTTACGCGTATTTACAAATAAAAATGGCGCAAGTATAACGACGATCACGATGACAATAATTAAATCTCTCATCAGTTTGTTATTTATTTTGTTCCATCAACATGGTTAAATGCATACATTTATATAAATGACGATCATTTGTTTGTGATTGTTCCCAATCTTTTTGATGTAATTTTTTAATATAATTTAATCGCTTTGCAGCGCTCATCGGAATTAAATTCAAGAAAAACGCCCATTTTGAACTTCCTAAGATGGCTCTGCGTTCCACAACTTTAAATTCTGTATGAAAACGTTTGACTGTTTTTTTTGAAAATGGCCATTCCCAATCAGCATCTGACTGAAAAGGTCTGTACATTCCACGAATGATGCGCAATGGCCAACTTGTCTTTAACGGATCATACGAGATGAGTTTTCCATCAGCAGCTAGTTTTTCTTTGAGTTTCCCAAATAATAGGTCCAAACTTTCAAAATGGTGCAACACGCCATACGCGTATATAATGTCAAAGTCATTTTCTGCAAATTCGGGCGATAAAAAATCAATCGCTTTCGCTTCTGCATTTGGAAAATCTTTCAAGCGTTCGTTCAATTGTCCGATGGCTTTATCGCTCAAGTCAATTCCAAGATAACTTTTGGAATGTTCGGCTAGGTATAAACTCAAGTGATTTCCAGCGTAACAGCCTAAATCCAATACTTTTTTGTCTGACAAATCGCCCAACCAAGTTTTGTGCTTTTCATATACTTGCTCGTTGATTTGGAGCTCTTTTCTAAAATCAGATAATAATTTATTCCGCATAAAAGACCAAACTTTTGTCGCAGCATTCTTCTTCTTTACATTGTAAAATTCCTTCTGCTTTTTGTTCGTCTCTAAGACTTCTTCTAATTGTGTATTGCTCACTTTTTTGATTTTTTCGGGGCTAAACTACTAAATTACTTTATTTCTAAGAATTATGCTTAAATTTTGTTGTGAATCTCTTTGTATATTGTTTAGTCTAACACATATATTTTTTGCGTAAAACCGTGTGTTGTTAAGTAATTTTGTATTTCTTCTGCGTTTATTTTTTTGATAACGATTGCGTCGTATGTTGCTAGTTTTGACTTTAATTCGTCAATAGTATGCAAAGTTGTTAATTGCTTAAAGGTAAAAGGCTCACTGTTTGTTTGTACTGGTAACGCTTCATATTTTAAATGATACAGCGAAATATCTTCTATATTATCATACGTGATATACGCAATGTTTTGAATTTTTTCTTTGCTGATGAATGGTGCAATTTGTTTGCCAATACTAATTCTACTTTTCACACTTTCACTTGGCGTAGATTGTACTAAATTAGAAAAGAAAGAACGCGGTAAAACCATCATAAAAAATACTAAAACCGCAATTGCGTAATATGTGTACCTTCTTTTAGAATTATGAGTTAAAATGCTTAAAAAGAAAAAGAACGCTAAGAGCAAACTTCCCATGTAACGATAATAACTAGCCAATTCTCCTGCTTCTTTTTGCGTGATTTCATAAAATACAAAAGCATAAATGAATAGTAATAAAATTGCATAGCCAATAATGGCAAATAACATGGTTGTTAGTAATATTATGAAACTATATTTTTTCGGGAAATATGATAAAATCCGCTTGCGATGAAACAACACAATACTTGCGAGTAACGCAATGATAAAAAGTGCGCTAATGTTTATATTTGAAGCATCTTGCAGAAATGAAAGGTTGATTCCTGTGTACTTTTTTAGGTCTTTTTGAAGTGTTGCAGGTTTTAATACAGCACTTCCAATTTCTTGTTCACCAAAGAAAAAAGCATTTACAAACGAATCTCGAATACCATCATAATGTGCTGGAGGATTCATAATATTTTCCAAAGTAATTTGAGAAGTCGTTTTTGAAATTGGTTCTGCATTTTTAATAGAAATGTATGCTTTCCAACTTCCAAAACAGCCAAAAACAATCAATCCCGCCAATACTAAAGGTTTTATTTTTTGTAGAAATTGCTCACGAATGTTACTCGTAAAGAGATAATTTAGACCAATACAACCTAAACCAATTACGCTAAATAATATTCCGATCGGTTTTGTGAGTGTCAATGCGGCAAGTAAAACTGCTGTTAGCAATAATGCCTTATTTTTATCTTCAAGCAAAAAATAGATTGCCAAACTACTTCCTAAAAGCATTGCTATTGTATTATCTGCGTACAGAAAATAAATAGGCGTACATAATACTTGATACGCCACAAAAAGCATAATAGTTGTCAAGATTATATTGAGATACATTTTTTGACGTTTGTAGCAAATCATTGGGATAAAAGCCAACGAAAAAATAACATGCGCCGAAATACTGATGCCTTCATGCAAATTACCAGCAATTGTTTTATTAAAATAGTATTGAATTAGTGTTGTAATTCGCGGATATTCTGGGAAATCAGTAAAATTCAAGCCATAAATCTGATCAGTAATGACCAATTCTTTTAGCGCAACTGCCCAAAAACTAAACTCGTCCCAAGCGGAAAAATACGAATTTCCATAAGCCAAGAGACTTATCCCGAAAAGGACAATAAACAAACGCAACGGAAATTCTAGTAAAACTTCAGTTCGGTTACTTTTAAAATAGTGAAACGTGTAATACCCAAAACTCACAAAACCTAACACATATAAAAGATACGCGACTATTTGCAAGATATTAAACATCATTGCAATTGTCAATAAAATGCCAATACTGCAAAACGTAAGAATAGGCGTGAAGCCAGCATAAATTTTAAATTTACGCTGCATAAACAACATGCTTCCCAAAAGCGAGCATAATAATAGTATGGATTTTATAACGAGTAGTAGCATACAATTACAAACGTACAATAAAATGTTCTTTTACTTGTTCTTGACGAAAAAATACAAATCCCCAAAAAAAGGTGTCAATAGTGACCGTAACTTTCGGATGGTTTTTAATGATTTCCCACGCTTCCGACATTTCTTGACTCCAATGAATATCATCAAAAATAAATAGCGAATCGTTGTTTGCCGTTGTCAATAATTGTTCAAAATAACGAACTGTTGCTTCTTTTTGATGGTTTCCGTCAATGTAAACCAAGTCATAGCTCGTATTTGTGAGTTTTGCTAGCAAAGTTGAAAATTCGTCAACATAAACAGTTACATTCGTCAACTTATATTTTTTAAATTGCTTCTGCGCGATTGCTGCCGTTTCAGGACAACCTTCTAAAGTAGTAACTTTGGTTGCTTCTTTCATTGCAATCGTTGCCATTCCTAAAGAAGTTCCGAGTTCTAAACTATTTTTTATCCTAAAGTAGGAGACAAGTCGCGCTAACAGTTTGCCACGTTTTAGTGTAATTCCAGCATTTTTCGCGATGGCGGAAACTTTCCGTTTATTAGATGAAAAGACTCTGCTTCCAGCACCAAAATCTTTGACTTCAATTTCTGTGTGATCGTTTAATACATCGTTTCGATACTTTGAAATGGTTTGATACATTTCTTTTGATTCTTTATCGTAAAAACATTTCGTAATCAAATCATACACAAAAGGCGAATGCACACCATGTTGATTGGTGGATTTTATCAAAAATCTGAAATATGCAAAGATTTGATACCACATAGTTATGCTTCCATTTTTGCAGCCAATTCAAACCAACGTTCCGTTTTTTCTTCCGATTCTTTGATGATTTTCTGCAATTCTATTGATTTCTCTTGAATTTCTTCCTGCGACAATTCACTTGTCACAAAAAGTTGTTCTATCGTTTCTTTTTGCTCTTCCAAACGCTGAATGTCTTTTTCCAAACGTTTGTATTCTTTTTGTTCGTTGTGCGTCAATTTCTGATTTCCATCATCTTGTCGCCACGATTGCTTTTCTTTCTTTTCTCCTGCATTTTTACTTTTAGATTCAGGCACCACACTATCTTCATACACTCTAAAATCGGTGTAGTTTCCAGGGAAATCTTCAATAACGCCGTCTCCTCTAAAAATAAATAAGTGATCTACAATTTTGTCCATGAAATATCTATCGTGAGAAACCACGAGTAAACAACCAGGGAAATCGAGCAGAAAACTTTCCAACACATTGAGCGTAACAATATCTAAATCGTTTGTCGGTTCATCGAGAATTAAAAAATTAGGATTTTGAATCAAAACAGTACATAAATACAAACGTTTTAGTTCGCCACCAGATAATTTCTCAACAAAATCATATTGACGTTTTCTACTAAACATGAAGCGTTCTAGCAATTGCGCTGCCGAAATTAACTTTCCTTTTTTCAACGGAATGTATTCTCCAAACTCTTTAATAATGTCAATTACTTTTTGACCTTTTTTCGGATTGATTCCACTTTGTGTGTAATAGCCAAATTTCGTCGTTTCACCAACCACCACTTTTCCAGCATCTGTGTCTAAGTTTCCAGTAATCATATTCAAAAACGTAGACTTTCCAGTTCCGTTTTTCCCAATGATACCAATACGTTCTCCTTTTTTAAAGACGTATTCAAACTTGTCCATTAATACTTTATCTTCAAAGGATTTAGAAATATTATGGAGTTCCAGAATTTTACTTCCAACGCGTTCCATATTAATTTCCAATTGCACTTCGTGGTCGTTACGACGTTTGTGCGCTCTTTCTTTGATATCGTAAAAATCGTCAATTCTCGATTTTGATTTCGTCGTTCGTGCTTTTGGCTGACGACGCATCCAATTCAGTTCTTTTTTATATAAATTCTTGGCTTTTTCTACCGAAGCTTGCTCTGAAGCAATGCGCGCTTCTTTTTTCTCTAAATAATACGAATAACTTCCTTTGTAGCTGTATAATTGACCATCTTCCAATTCTACAATTTCATTACAAACTCTTTCTAAAAAGTAACGATCGTGCGTCACCATGAAAAGTGTAATGTTTTCCTTTTTGAAATATTCTTCTAACCATTCAATCATCTCTAAATCTAGATGGTTTGTTGGTTCATCCAAAATTAACAAATCGGGTCTGTTGATTAAAACTGTCGCTAAACCCAATCGTTTTTTCTGTCCACCAGAAAGATTACTCACTTTTTGCGATAAATCTTCTAGCTTAAGCTTGAATAAAATTTGCTTGTATTGCGTTTCAAAATCCCAAGCATTGTGCGCGTCCATCTTTTCAAATGCATGTTGATACGCTTCTGCATCATCCGGATTGAGCAATGCTTTTTCGTAATTGGCAATAATGTCCAACACAGGATTATCAGAGGCAAAAATGGTTTCTTCAACCGTAAGTTTTGGATCTAAATTTTCTTTTTGAGAAAGAAATGCTACATGAATTCCTTTTCGAGTCACAATTTGCCCGCTATCTGCTTCTGCATGTCCTGTAATGATATTTAATAAAGAAGTTTTTCCAGTACCATTCTTGGCAATAAAAGCAACTTTTTGATCTTTATTAATTCCAAAAGAAATGTCATTAAACAATACGCGTTCTCCAAATGACTTGGAGATATTTTCAACAGATAAGTAATTCACTTTATATATATTTTTTGCAAATTAAAAATAAAAAGATCATATAAGTCGCATAGAATTTTATTATTACTGTGTAAAACTTATATTTGCTAATTAAACTAATAGAATTTATTAATGAAATTGAAAGCCTCAATATCTATTTTAGTTACATTCTTTTTGCTAACTTCTTGTGTTTCCAATAAAGATTTGACTTATTTTGGTGATAAAGGTAACGGAGATGAGTTACTTGCTCAGAATATAAAATTAAACGAAAAACCTTATAGAGTTCAAATTAGTGATTTGCTATCCATAATGATTAAATCGTCTGATCAAAAATTGGTAGCGATGTTTCAACCAGTAGCGAGCGAAGATGGTTCTAACAATGGAACTTCCGAGCAAAGTTTATATTTTAATGGATTTACGGTAAGTAAGCACGGAAATATTGAAATTCCTACGCTTGGAAAGATGAATGTCCTCGCTTATACGTTGACTGAGATAGAAGAAGCAATCAAGAAAAAGTTGTTAGAAGATTATTTCAAAGAAGAAGCGGACCTTTTTGTTGTGGTAAAATTAGCAGGATTACGATTTACAGTTACGGGAGAAGTTGGTAACACAGGAATCTATGTTCTATACCAAGATCGTGTAAATATTATTGAAGCATTGGCAAGTTCAGGAGATATTACTACGGTTGGAAATAGAAAAGATGTATTGATCATTCGTCAATATCCTCAAGGACAAAAAATACATCATATTGATCTCACAAGTATTGAAGCATTTAACTCTCCATATTATTACATAAAACCTAATGATATGATTTATGTAAAGCCATTAAAACAAAAATCTTTAGGAACAGGAACAACGCTTATACAATCTATAACAACAATTGTTACGGTATTATCATTGGTAACAAGTGTAATAGTACTATCTAGAAATTTATAGTGATATGGAAGAAGAATTTGAAGAATTAAAATCACAAAATTCCTTCGATATCAAGGCACTTGCTTTTCGAGCGCTAAATTATTGGTATTTGTTTGTGATTACATTAGGAATAGCTTTCGTTGCTACGTATTTTTATAACAAGCAATTGGAACGAATTTATAGAGTAGAAAGCTTAATTTCTATAAAAGAAGAACAAAACCCTTTCTTTTCGTCGAGTATGAACCTAACGTTCAATTGGGGCGGTGCGAGTGACAAAGTAGAAACCATCAAAACAATTTTAAAATCTAGAGGACATAACGAAAATGTGGTACGTGTTTTAGAATCGTATATTCATTATAAAAAACAAGGCGAATATCGTTTAGAAGACATTCACACAAATGCGCCATTTATAGTCAGTTTGGATGAAAATCATCCGCAAATCCTCAATACGCCTATAAAAATTGTATTTACTGGTGACCAAAAATATACAACAACTATCGACTTTACCAATGCAGAAAGTTTTTCCAGTATAAATTATAAATTGAATAAAGCTGTTGGCATTATTCCTAAAGAAGAAGTGTTTTCTGATGATTTTGTTATAGATGAAGAAGCGGCTACAGATTACTATAAATTTGCACTCACGCCACGAAGAAATACAAACATTGAGGTTGGAAAAGAATATTTTGTTGTATTTACAAGCTTAAATTCTGAAATTTCCAAATACAGAGCTATCGCAGTCAACTTAAAAGTACAAGGAGCTTCTATGTTGGTGCTAAGTTTAACAGGTCCGAATAGAGCTATTTTAGCGGATTATTTGAATGTTACTTCAGAAATTTTAAAAGAAAAACAACTTGAAGAAAAGAATCAATTTGCAACCAATACGCTTGCGTTCATTGATAAAATGATTACTGGTGTAGAAGATTCTTTGCGAAAAGACGAATTAAAATTAAAAAAATACAAACAGGATAACAAAGTATTCAATCCATCCTTAAAAGGAGAAGAAGTTTTTGCTAAGCTGAATAAATATAGTATTGAGAAGAATGATTACATGCTGAAGCTTCAATACTACAAATTACTAGAAGATTATTTAATCAATAGTACAGATTTCAGATCGTTGCCAGCGCCAGCTTCTTCTGGAATTGAAGATGCAAATATTGTGAACAATGTATCTAAAATCGTTGGATTATCAATTAAACGTGCCAAACTAGGAGAAACCGTCAAAAATGATGTTTTCTTTAAAGAAATAGATCAAGACATACAATCCACAAAGAGCGTATTGCTTGAAAGTGTAAAATCTGCACGTTCATCTATAGATATTGATATTTCTAATGTCAATACTAGAACTGCAAGAGCAAATGCCGAATTTAGAAAGCTTCCAGAAGAAGAACAACAATTGTTCAATATTGAACGTAGTTATAAATTAAGTGAAGCTTCATATACATTATTATTGGAAAAGAAAAACGAAGCAGGAATTGTAAAAGCAGCCAATGTTTCGGATGTAAAAGTTATTGACAGTGCTAAAGATTTAGGGCAAGGATCAATTATGCCAAACACTCAAAAAAACTATTCCGTTGCACTATTTCTTGGACTATTAATTCCGATGGCATTTGTATTTCTAGTCACTATTTTAGACAATAATATCAATACGCCAGATGATATAAAAAACTTATCTAACATTCCTATTTTGGGAATTGTCAGTCGTAGTAGAGCTGAAACAAATTTGGCGGTATTTGAAAATCCTAAATCTTCGGTAGCAGAATCATTCCGTGGAATTCGATCAAGCTTGCAATACATTTACAAAAATATAGATAAAAACAAAACAAAAACTGTAATGGTCACTTCTTCAGTTAGTGGAGAAGGAAAAACATTTTGCTCTATCAATGTAGCATCTGTATTATCATTAACAGGAAAAAAGACAATTTTAGTAGGATTAGATTTGCGTAAACCTAAAATTTTTGGTGATTTTGGGATTACCAACGAATTTGGTACAGTAAATTATTTGATCGGACAAAAAACATTAGATGAAGTAATTCAACCAACAAAATATGAAAATTTAGATATTATTACGTCTGGACCAATTCCGCCAAATCCTTCAGAATTATTAATCAGTCAGCAATTAGACGAATTTATTGGGGAACTTAAACAACGGTACGATTATATCATTTTAGATACGCCGCCAGTAGGTTTGGTTGCGGATGCATTAGACCTCATAGATCACGTTGATGCTACTATATATATGATTCGACAAGATTATACAAAAAAGGCAATGTTGAATATCATCAATGATAAATATAAAAAAGGAGAAGTGAAAAATATAAGTCTTGTATTCAATGATTACCGCCAAAAAGCGAAATATGGTTATGGTTATGGATACGGTTATGGCTACGGTTATGGCTATGGAAGTTATGGAAATGGCTATCATGAAGACGAACAAAAAACAGTATTGTCGAGACTAAAAAGTCTTTTCCGAAAAAATAAAAACTAAACATCCCCAAACTATGAAATGCTCTAAAAAGTATTTCAGAACAAAGCGATTATGACGATATTAGGAATATCCGCATTTTACCACGATTCTGCCGCAGCTATCGTCCAAGATGGAAAAGTAATAGCAGCAGCACAAGAAGAACGTTTTACACGAAAAAAACACGATCCAGCGTTTCCTACGAATGCCGTTTCGTATTGTTTGGAACATGCTGGTAAAACAATAGATCAACTAGATGCGGTTGTCTTTTATGACAAACCATTATTAAAATTTGAACGTTTACTAGAAACCTATTATGGCTTCTCGCCGAAAGGTGTAGCGTCATTCATCACAGCAATTCCGGTGTGGTTGAAGGAGAAAATGTTCCTAAAAAAATTGATCAAAGATGAACTCAAAGAAGTACAATCGTTTGACAAGAAAAAACTAAAATTACTCTTTCCAGAGCATCACTTATCACACGCGGCAAGTGCATTTTATCCGTCGCCTTACGAAAAAGCAGCAATCTTAACCTTAGATGGTGTAGGCGAGTGGGCAACCGCTTCCATTAGTGTTGGAGAAGGAAAAAACATTAAAATGCTCAAAGAATTGCAATTTCCACATTCTGTTGGATTATTGTATTCTGCATTCACATATTTCTTAGGATTCAAAGTAAACTCAGGTGAATACAAACTCATGGGGTTGGCACCTTACGGGAATCCAGATTCGGAACGTGTTCGTAAATTCAAAGAAATCATCAAAACGAAACTCATCAAAATAAATGATGACGGTTCCATTTGGTTAGATCAAAAATATTTCAACTATGCGGTAGGTTTACGCATGGTGTATGATGACAAATGGGAAGCATTGTTCGGTTTCCCACGAAGAACCTCAGAATCTGAATTTGAACAACAACATTCCGATCTCGGTTTGGCAATTCAGGAAGTTACGGAAGAAATCATCATCAAACTTGCAAAACACGCCAAAGAAATCACAGGAGCCGATTATTTATGTATGGCTGGTGGAGTTGCACTAAACTGTGTTGCAAACGGAAAATTACAAAACGAAAACATATTCAAAGAAATATTCATTCAGCCAGCGGCTGGAGATGCTGGAGGCGCATTAGGAGCTGCATTAACGGCGTATCATCTATACTTTGAACAAGAACGTGAAATTGTACCAACAGATGCAATGCAAGGTTCGTATTTAGGTCCTGAATACTCAGACTTAGATGTAGAAAATATCAACAGGAAATACAGTGCAGTAGCAACACATTATTCAGATTTTAATGAATTAACAAAAGATGTTGCAACATACATTTCAGAAGGAAACGCCATTGGTTGGATGCAAGGACGTATGGAATTTGGTCCACGTGCATTGGGTCGAAGAAGTATCTTAGGTGACGCACGAAATCCTGAAATGCAGAAAAAACTCAACCTAAAAATAAAATATAGAGAATCGTTCCGACCGTTTGCGCCTTCAGTTTTGGCAGAAGATGTAAACGAATTTTTCGATTACGAAGGAATTTCGCCATACATGTTATTGGTGCATAAAATTCACCCAAAAATAAAGCATGAAGTTCCAGCAAACTATAACGAGTTGCCAATTCGTGATAAACTATATGTAGAACGTTCTTCATTGCCAGCAATTACGCATATTGATTTCTCTGGAAGAATTCAAACGGTTCACAAAGATACGAATGCTGAATATTGGGAATTGATCAATGAATTCAAGAAAATTACGGGTGTTGGCGTTGTGGTTAACACAAGTTTTAATGTGCGTGGAGAACCGATTGTTTGTTCACCAGATGATGCATATCGTTGTTTTATGCGAACGGAAATGGACTATTTAGTCATTGGAAACCATGTTTACAAAAAAGAAAATCAACCAAGTTGGCAAGATGCGGATGATTGGAAAGAAGAATTTTTATTAGACTAATTATTGTGTGGAAAACAATAAAATATAACCTAATTATACTATTAGTGCTTTTAGTGCTAGTTGAAGTGATTTTGCAGTTTTTTCCTGTGCCTGATCCGTACGAGAATGCGAAGAAAAACATGTTCTTTCCAACAGTTGGAAACCAATATATTGAATCGCAGTTCGATCAAAATTTAGCATTGCAATTTGCTACGGAAGATGGTTTATTAGGATTTGATACTTATAAAGAAACAACCAACTTTACAATCAATAACTATGGTTTTCGTGGTGATGAACTCATCGTGCCGAAACCAAACAATGAATACAGAATTTTCGCTATTGGCGGAAGTTCTACGGAAAGTTTATACATTGACGACACAGACGTTTGGACGCATGTATTACAAGAAAACCTGAATCGTGAAAATGATTCTACAATAGTAAAAGTATACAACGCAGGAAAATCAGGCGATAACATTCAAGATCATTTGGCAATGTTGTCACACCGAATCATTCACTTGCAACCTGATGAAGTCATTGTTTTCTGTGGAATAAATGATGTGACACGTTTAATGTTAGACAAAAATCCACTCAAATTCAATGTAACGAAAAAAGAAGACGCTGAAGTCAGTTTTGGAAACATGTTGGGTGTTTTTATGTATGAATTTCAAATTCCACGACGTTTATACTACGCGTTCAAAAGTAAAGATGAAGCGTTGGAAACGATAGAAATTCAATCGAACTATCGAAAAAAAGTAACCAAAACACAAGCGCGACCTGTTGAAAATCAGCTACCTGAAACCGATTATGGAAATTACAGTAATAAATTAAAATCGTTGATCGGTATTTGTCAAGCAAATGATATAAAGCTTATATTTGCGACGCAAGTAGTGACTTGGGATACGGAAGAAGAAGCATTGAAAAACTGGCATTGGATGACGTCCCGTGGCGGTATTCGATACAATGCGAAGAAACTGCAACAAAAAGTAGATAGCATCAATGCAATTACGGTGAATCAAGGGAAACAATTCAATATTCGGGTATTCAAAACAGATTCCATCATTCCAAAAACAAGCACGTATTTGTATGATGATTGCCATTTTAATCCTGAGGGAAGCAAAAAAATGGGCGACGAACTAGCGAAATTTATAAAAGACAAAAATAAATAGATTATGGAGTTTTTGAAGGACATGTTTAATTTCTTAAAAGAACGAAAAAAATTCTGGCTTTTGCCAATGATTATCGTATTACTACTATTAGGTGTCATCTTAGTATTAGCAGGTGGATCTGCCGTAGCACCATTTATTTACACATTATTCTAGTATATGAAATGAGCCTTAGTAATCAGTTGGTGCCAACCGATTTGATTATTGGCGAATTCCATTTGGCTTAATTCATAAAATAAAAAATATCAAATGAAAAAAGAGGATAATTCAAAAGTATTATTGGTTATTATTGCTGGGTTTTTAATAATCTCAGCCGTGCTAGAGTTTTACTATTTAAAAATTGATGCTGCAAAATATGTACGTTATGTTGCGTTAGGAATTGGTACAGCTTCTTTTTTCCCACCATTAGAACGATTAGTGGTTTGGATTTGGGAAAAAATTGCCATGGTTTTAGGTTGGGTCAATACAAAAATTATCCTATCAGTTGTGTTTTTTATCTTTCTGACACCATTTGGAATACTGTCAAGAATATTCTCAAAAAACGCATTACAACTCAAGCAAAGCTCTAAAACCACATTTGTAGAACGTAATCATACCTACACCAAAAAAGATTTAGAAAATATTTGGTAACCTAAAACAACCCAATTTGGACAAGCCCCAAAAAAATAATACATGGTTATTTGAAATATCTTCAAAAAGCAATCTCCTAGATTTCAAATTCAAAGAAATTTGGCAATACCGAGATTTACTGATGCTTTTTGTACGTCGTGATGTGGTCACACTATACAAACAAACGGTTTTAGGACCATTGTGGTATTTAATTCAACCATTACTAACGTCGGTTATATTTACGCTCGTATTTAACGGAATTGCAGACATTAGCACAGGAAGTGTAAATGCTTTTTTGTTTAACCTTGCGGGAATTACCATTTGGAATTACTTTGCAGAATGTCTCAAAGCGACTTCAGATACCTTTAAAAAGAACGAAAACATCTTTGGGAAAGTTTACTTTCCAAGAGTTATCATGCCGTTATCAATTACGGTTTCCAACTTATTAAAACTAGCAATACAATTACTAATATTTATTGCTTTCTATGTATACTTTTCATTAAGTGGCGATGCAGGAACGGTTTCAATATACATTCTGTGGACACCAGTGATCATTCTCATCATGGGAATGTTGGGCTTAGGTTTCGGAATGATTATTTCCTCCATGGTGACAAAATATCGCGATTTAACATTCTTAGTACAATTTGGAATTCAACTATTCATGTACATTTCGGCAGTAATGTATCCAATTGCAATTGTAAAAGATAAATTACCAAGTTATGTTTCTTGGTTGGTAGAATACAATCCGTTAGCACATGTAATAGAATCGTTTCGATACATGGTTTTTTCGGGCGCATACATGAAAGATCCAACAAACGATTTTTCGTCAGTTAACATTCTAGCGATGTTAGTGGTGGCTTTCGTTATCTTTCTTTTCGGACTCATTATATTCAATAGAACAGAACGTAATTTTATAGATACGGTATAATGGAGGAAAAAGAAGTCATATTACGCGTAGAAAATCTATCCAAACAATATCGTTTAGGTGTTATTGGAACAGGAACCATCAGTCACGATTTGAATCGTTGGTGGCATAAAATTCGTGGAAAAGAAGATCCATATTTACGTATAGGTGAGCGCAACAAACGTGCTTCCCTTGGAAAAACGGACTATGTTTGGGCAATCAAAGATGTAAATTTTGAAGTGCGTAGCGGAGAAGTACTAGGTATCATTGGAAAAAATGGTGCAGGGAAATCTACCTTGCTAAAAATTCTATCCAAAGTAACGATGCCAACAACGGGAATCATTCGTTCCAAAGGTAGAATAGCTTCCTTATTAGAAGTTGGAACCGGATTTCATCCAGAATTAACTGGAAAAGAAAACATCTTCCTAAACGGCGCTATTTTGGGAATGACCAAAGCCGAAATCAAAACAAAATTTGACGAAATAGTAGAATTTGCGGGTGTGCAACGGTATGTAAATACACCTGTAAAACGATATTCTTCTGGAATGAAAGTACGTTTAGCATTTGCCGTAGCTGCACATTTAGAACCTGAAATATTAGTGGTTGATGAAGTATTGGCAGTTGGTGATGCAGAATTTCAGAAAAAAGCCATTGGAAAAATGCAAGACATTGCCAAAGGTGAAGGACGTACGGTTTTATTTGTAAGTCACGATATGGATGCTATTCAAAAACTAACACAACGTACAGTTGTATTGTCAGATGGAGAAGTACTATTTGATGGCGATACGGAAAAAGCGATTCAAGCATACCTAAATCAAGGATTAGATACAAAACCATATTGTGAATGGGAAGATATGGATACTGCACCAGGAAACGACTTTGGTCGATTAAAATCGGCGGCAGTTCGCAATGAAAAAGGTGATTTATGCAATCGTTTCAGTGTTCGGGATGATATTTATGTAGAAGTTTCCTATTGGGATTTAAACACAGAATACAACAATACTGCAATAATTCATGTCGTAAACGAACGCGGACAACGTTTATTTGCGTCCAATGAATTCAATGCGCCAGATTGGTTAGACTTTCACAACAAAGAAAAAGGAATTGTGACGGCTACCTGTAAAATTCCACGTCATTTATTAGCAGAAGGACAATTCAATCTATTAATTGCGGTTGGAAATTACAATCCAGAAATCATTCACGCCATTGAAGATAATTTATTAAGTTTTGAAGTATTTGATGATACAACAGGCGATGGTGTTCGTGGACCTTATGCAGGAAAATGGCCTGGTATCATGCGTCCAATGTTAGCGTGGAACATAAAAAAAGAACCTTTAGACTCTAAATAACCTACGAATGAATCAAGCATATATAAAACTTCGAAAAGATATCATTGCATTGATTGAAGGTGAAAACCTCAAAGTCTTGGATGTTGGTTGTTCTAATGGAATCAATGGAAAATGGCTGCTCGATCAAGGAATGGCAACCGAAGTTATTGGTATAGAAACACACAAAGAATCGGTTGTAAATGCCAAACAAAATATCACGCAAGTCATTGAAAAAAGTATTGAAGACGAAGCATTGTTGGAAAGCTTGAAAGGTCAAGAATTCGATTATATCATTTTGGGCGATGTATTAGAGCATCTAATTGATCCGTGGCATGCACTGTCATCTTTGGAAAAATCGTTAAAATCGTCTGGAAAAATGATCATTTCATTGCCAAATGTACAACACTTAGAAACCTTAATTCACTTAGCATTCAAAGGGAAATTCCCGTACGAACCAAGCGGATTATACGATAAAACACACATGCGTTGGTTTACGCTGAAAAACATAGAAGAATTAGTCGATCAGGCAGGAATGGAAATTGAAGAATTAACGCGTGTAACACGTTTTAGAGCGTACAAAGGTGGATTTCCAATCATTCCGAGAATCTTCAAAAAACTTGGATTGTTCAAAAACTTCTTTACATTTCAGTACGTATTTCGCTGTGTAAAAAAATAACATGCTATTTTCAGCCATCATATTATCCAATACAAAAAGTCAGTCGATTTTCGATATGACGCTTCATTGTATTGAAACAATGATAAAAGCGGAAAAAGACAATACAAATGTTGAATTTGAGGTTTTATTGATAGAAAGTAACAAGCAAATTCACGATTCAGCGTTTCAATTTCCTGACTATGTAAAAGTCATCATTCCAAAAGAAAATTTTAACTTTCATGCCTTTTTAAACATTGGAATTAAAGCGTCAACAGGCGAATTTGTTGGTTTATTCAATAACGATTTAATCTTTAAAAAGAATTGGTTCACGGAAATTCTAAACGTAAAAAAGAAACATCCAAAGGTAGAATCGTTTTGCCCTGTAGATTATGATTCTAAATTTACACCTAAAAGTTTCTTCAAAGAAGCACCGTATCTATTTGGATATAAAGTTCGCCGTCATATAGTTGGTTGGTGTATCATTGCTGAAAAAAAACTATTTAAAAAAACGGGTTTATTAGATGAGCGGTTCAGTTTTTTCTATGCAGATGATGAATACAGTTTGATGCTTCAGAAATACAATAAAAAGCATGTCGTTGTGGCTGCGTCTGAGGTTTCACACTTAGAAAGTAAAGTTTCCAAAGAGCTAACACAGAAGAAAAGTGCTTTTTTTGACGATGTAGAAATTCCTGAAAAGGACATCCCAAGATATATATTTACGGAACAAAATCGTTGGATGTTGGTACGTAAAAAACTCTTGGAAGGTCACATCATTTTTCATAAAAAATGGGGAAGTCCGAAAATGGTTGCCATAAAATCAAAAATTGGACGTATTTTCATGGCAAATGGACTCGGTTTTCTCAATAAATACTTCATGTAGATGAATATTATCTTCCTTGTAAATAACACCAAAATTTCACCAAACGCGAATGGTGGCGCTTCGGTATATTTCAGTCACTTGGAATTATTGGCGAAACTTGGGTATAAGGTGCATGTGTTATTGGTAGATTTTAGCGACAAGCCAAATGGAGAAATCTCATCAAAAGTAAATTCTGAGTATATTCAAGAAATAAAAGGATTTTACAGTGAAATCAATCACTTTCAAGTAGCGCAAATTCATCCAAAAGGAATTGTGAATCGAATCAAAACGGCGATTTCAGCTCCTGAAAAATTTGAATATTTCTTTGTAAATTCTCAAAATGAAAATCTTTTAAAAGAATATATTTCTAAACATAAAATAAATCTCGTTTGGGCAGAATGGCGTTGGACCGCAATTTTAGCGCAGTATTCAAACCTAACAGTTCCGATTGTTTACGCACATCACGATTGGGAATTCAAACTGAGAAAATTAAAAAGTAGTTTATCATTGCTGGAAAAATTCCACCTCAAGCAAAAGAAAAGAGTAGAGTTGGACTTAGTTAAAAATGTTGCTGCCTGTATTTCAGCTTCGTTCACGGAAACGGAAGAAATCAAAGCGTACGGAAATCCAAAAGCATTATACATTCCGTTGACATACCAAGAAGTAACAATAACTCCAAATGATTCAGAAACTCCGTCAATTGTGCATTTAGGCGGCATGGGAACTACGGCAAACAGAATTGGTTTGGAACGTTTCTTAGAAGTATGTTGGGACGATTTAAAACAAAAAATTCCAACAATAGAACTAAAAGTAATCGGAAACTTGAAATATGCTTCCGATTCCTTAAAAAAACGATTAAAAGATCCGCAAATTAACTGTGTAGGTTTTGTGGAAGATTTGCAACCGGAATTAAAAGCGTACGATATTCACATCATTCCATGGGAATACAACACCGGAACGCGCACACGAATTCCGTTGGTTTTCAATTACGCGCAAGTATTAGTGTGTACAAAAGCGGCGGCAAGTTGTTATCCTGAAGTCATTCATGATGAAAACAGTATTTTAAGTGACGATTTAAACCAAATGAAAACACAATTACTAGATTTGTATAAAAACCAAGAAAAGCTGATATTTATAGGCGATAATGCTCGAAAAACGTTTCAAAACCACTTCACTGTTGATCAACAAGTTGAGAAATTGAAGGAGTTTGTGGAGTCAGTTGTCGGTTATGAGTTATGAGTTATGAGTTTTGGGTTGTCAGTATTAAGTTAATAAACAGATAAAATCATATAAAGATTTAGATACATATAAGGTCGCTTTTGATTTGGCTATTAAAGTGCATCATAACTAGAATGTATTTCGCAATTACAAATGATAAAAGAAATATACGAAATAGATGAAGTGACAACTTTACTATCTGATTATGAACAATTAGGAGGAAAACTATATAATTTCATCAAATATGTAGAAAAAGATTGGAAAACAACTAAAAATTAAGCATTTTCAACACACAACACACAACACACAACACACAACACACAACACACAACACACAACACACAACACACAACACACAACTGAGAAAAAATGAAAAAAACCTACATCATAGCAGAAATCGCACAAGCACACGACGGAAGTCTCGGCATGGCGCATGCGTACATTGATGCTGTGGCAAAAACGGGCGCGGATGCAATCAAGTTTCAAACGCATATCGCTGCTGCGGAAAGTAGCGTGCACGAACCTTTCAGAGTAAAATTCTCCAAACAAGATGCAACGCGTTACGAATACTGGCAACGTATGGAATTTTCGTTGGAGCAGTGGAAAGGGCTCAAAGCACACTGTGATGAAGTAGGGCTCGATTTTATTTCGTCGCCATTTAGCAATGCAGCAGTGGATTTGTTAGAAGAAGTTGGCGTAAAACTGTATAAAGTAGGTTCAGGTGAAGTCAATAATTTTCTATTATTGGAGAAAATCGCGAATACCAAAAAACCAATTATCATTTCTTCGGGAATGAGTTCGTTTGCTGAATTGGATGAAACAGTAGCGTTCTTAAAAGGAAAAAACTGCGAATTCTCCATCTTACAGTGCACAACGTCATATCCGACAGCGCCTAAGCAATTTGGGTTAAACGTTATTCAAGAATTAAAAGAAAAATATCAGGTTTCTATTGGTTTTTCAGATCATTCTTCAGGAATCGAAGCGGGAATTGCTGCTGCGACTTTAGGTGCGGAAATTCTAGAATTTCATGTGGTTTTTGACAAAGAAATGTTCGGTCCAGATGCAAAATCATCCTTAACATTTCCAGAAACGACACAATTAGTAAAAGCAGTCAGAAACATTGATGAAGCGTTGAATCATCCAATAGATAAAAAAGACAATTCGCAATTTTCGGAACTCAAACAAATATTTGAAAAATCATTAGCGGTTAATAAAGACTTGCCAAAAGGACATATCTTGACGTTTGATGATTTGGAAGCGAAAAAGCCAAAAAATTACGGAATCCTAGCGTCAAAATTTCAAGAAGTTATTGGTAAAAAGCTTGTGAAATCTATGAAACAGTGGAATTTTTTAAATGAAGAAGATATTCATGAAGCCTAAAAAAGTTGCCATTATACAATCAAACTACATTCCTTGGAAGGGTTATTTTGATATGATAAATAATTCCGATGTTTTTGTAGTGTATGACGAAATGCAATATACCAAAAACGATTGGCGAAATAGAAACATTATCAAAACCCAAAATGGAACACAATGGCTCACAATTCCAATACAAATGAGCGGGAAATTTGGGCAAAAAATAAACGAAACGGAAGTTTCTAACCAGATATGGCGAAAGAAACACTGGAAAACGATTGTTCAGAATTATAACAAAACGCCATATTTTAATACATATAAAGAAGTTTTTGAACAGTTATATTTAGATGTTTCAGCGACAAATTTGTCAGAAATAAACATTTCTTTTATCAAAACAATCAATAAAATATTGAATATTGAGACTGAAATTATTCAAAGTAAAGATTTGCAATTTAAAGGAAGTAGAAATGAACGATTGATCGAAATTTGTCAACAACTAAATGCAACAACGTATATTTCTGGTCCGAAAGCTAAAAATTATATGGATACTGAATTGTTTGAAACTCATAATATCAAAATAGAATGGGTTGATTATTCAGGATATCCAGAATACCATCAAAAATATTTGCCATTTGAACATGGTGTAACTATATTAGATTTAATATTCAATGAAGGCCCAAATGCTCATAAATTCATGAAAAGTTTCTAAAATGGACATATCGATTGTTGTGCCAGTATATAATGGCGAAAAAACCTTAGAAGCGTTGCATTCACAAATTGTTACATTTTGTGAAGCAGAACAGCTAAAACATGAAATTATTTTTATAAACGATTGCGGCCCTGACAATTCACTCACTGTCTTAAAAAAGCTAAAAGAAGCATTTCCTGAACATATAAAAGTGATAGAGTTGACTCGAAATTACGGGCAGCATAATGCTATTATTGCAGGTTTTACGGCGTGTTCTGGTGAAATGATTATTACGATGGATGAAGATTTGCAACATCAACCAAAAGACATCAAACGTTTGCTGAGTAAGCAAAAAGAAGGAGATTACGATGTTGTGTATGGTGTGAACGAATCCTTAGAGCATTCACGATTTCGGAATATAACTTCTAGAATTCTGAAAAAAGTCCTTTCCTATGCTATTGAAAATTTACACAAAGAGTATTCTGCTTTCCGATTAATTAAACGTGACATTGCGTTGCAATTGGTTGGCATGCGAAATTCATACACATTTTTAGACGGTTATCTAAGTTGGATTACGAATAATGTAGGTAGTACTAGAGTAGAGCACAAAGAACGATTTGCAGGCGAGAGTTCGTATACAACGAAAAAGTTGGTTGAACATTCGATCAATATTCTCTTTACATTTTCAAACATTCCAATTCGTATCTTATCCTATTCGTCCATTTTGATATTTTTTATCACTTTAATTTACAGTGTGTATATTGTGGTTCGGAAGTTAATATATGATGATTTAATTGCAGGTTTTCCAACCTTAATTATCGCTGTCGGAATTGGCGTGAGTTTTCTTTTACTAGGTTTAGGAATTATTGGCGAATACACATACAGAATCAATTTGAAAACGACCAAGAGACCAAATTATACCATCAAGAAATAGCATATGAATACTATCAAATTGGCATACATAGGATATGGAGTTTTGGGAAAGCAAGTTGAAAATTTGCTAAAAAATGCAAACATCAAGGTTTCAGAAACGCTAATTTTTGATGATGTGCAAGCGCAGAAAAGCGCTGACAATTCATATAAATTTGATGCATATAAAAGCAAATTACCTCACGATTATTTAGTCTGTATTGGTTTAGGTTATAAATATTTAGCACTCAAACAAGAAATTCAAAATCATATAAAAAAACAAGAAAATCTGTTGCTAACATTTGTGCATCCAAGTAGTTATGTTGCTTCTGATGCAATTATTGAGCAAGGTGTAATTATTTATCCAATGTGTACTATTGATGCCGGCGTGACTATAAAATCGGGTGCTTTAATTAATAATTCAGTCACTATTTCACACGATACAACTATTGGAGAATGCTGTTATATTTCGCCTGGCGTTGTAATTTCTGGTCGTGTCTCTATTGAAGAACGTACCTTTATCGGAACAGGTTCTCTAATTTCAAATGATGTCAATATTGGCGCTGATTCTGTGATAGGAATAGGAAGTTCGATAACAAAAACAGTACCTGCAAAAACAAAAGGTTTGGGAAATCCTTTCCTTCTGAAAAATATACAATTGTAATGATACCATTCAACAAACCATACATCATAGGAAATGAGCTTTCATACATTACGGATGCGGTTCAATGTGGGAAAATTTCTGGAAACGGAAAATACACCAAACTATGTCAAGAATTCTTTGAAAACGCTTACGGATTCAAAAAATGCTTGCTGACCACTTCATGTACAGATGCGTTGGAAATGGCGGCAATATTGCTCAATATTGTTCCAGGTGACGAAATCATCATGCCAGCGTTTACCTTTGTTTCTACTGCAAATGCATTTATATTACGAGGCGCAAAAATTGTATTTGTTGATAGTAAAGACAGTAATCCAAACATTGACGAAACGAAAATAGAAGCGTTAATCACAGAAAAAACAAAAGCAATTGTCGTTGTACATTATGCAGGAATTCCATGCAATATGGACTACATTATGAATATTGCAAATACAAATAATCTATATGTAATTGAAGATGCTGCACAAGCGATTGATTCGTTTTACAACGGAAAAGCACTTGGAGGTATTGGACACATGGGAACATATTCCTTTCATGAAACCAAAAACATTCAATGTGGCGAAGGTGGCATGTTGATGATTAATGACGAAAAATTTAAAGAACGCGCAGAAATCATTTGGGAAAAAGGAACCAACAGAGCTGCTTTTTTTCGTGGCGAAATTGACAAATATGGTTGGGTTGACATTGGCTCTTCGTTTTTGCCATCTGAACTCAACGCAGCGTTTCTATTTGCACAATTAGAAAACTTAGAAAAAATTCAATCCAAACGAAAACAAATTTGGAACGCATATTACGTAGGTTTACAATTGCTTGAAGAAAATGGACATCTGCAATTCTTCAACTTAGAAGAACATGTTTCTAATGGACACATGTTTTATATGGTTTGTAAAAATTTAGAAGAGCGCAAACAACTCATTCAACACCTAAAACAGCACAACGTACATGCAGTTTTTCATTACCAATCATTACATCTAAGCAATTACTTTGCAGATGAACATGATGGTAGAACGTTGGGAAATGTTGAAAAATATTCAAATCAACTCGTACGATTGCCTTTATATTACGATCTAACGATTGAAGAAGTAGAAAAAATAATAAAAGATATCAATGCTTTCTATGAAGTATAAATTCCCATCAAAAAAGAAAAACATATACTATCTTATTTCTGTATATTATATATTCATATTTGCAATTCTTTTCTTTACTTCTTTAAATTATAACTATGTAGAAGGTGACGATGCGTCTATCATTTTACACCACTTATTTGGAAGAGATGCGGCACTGCAAAAACCATTTTCATCTTATCATTCACTATTTGATACATACCTTGGTTTCTTTGGTTTGGCAAGTGAAGTTGCTTACCGAAAATTTGCGTTGCTTTCCACGTTCATCATGACGTTGGCTTCGTTGTCAGTATTGTCATATTGTGTATTAGTAAAAACGAAACAGACCAATTTAAAAGGCACTTTCTTTCTTTTAATGTTAGTTCCTTTCATGATACCAGAATTACTATTTGAAGGATTATACATAAATCCAACGATGCATTCTTTCTTCTTTTTACTATTATCTTATTGCAGTTTATTGCACTATTTCAAGAAAGGAAAAAACTATTTTTTAATACTTACAGCGATTGCATTCGGAATTGCAACAGGATTTAGATGGGTAAACGGATTCTTTATTTTCTTTTTACTAGCAGAATTGTTCTTGCATTACAGTCAAGTCAACAAAATCGAAAATAAAAACGTCTTTACTGATAAAAGGTTTTACGCAACAAGTATTATATTTGGCGTAAGCTGTATACTTACGATACTGACTTTTATCGCTATTTCAGGATATTCTATTATTGACATCAAAGACACATTTCTTTTTGCGAGGTCATACATGGCGGAACCAATCAGTACGAGTACAAAAATAAAAGCTGCATTCATCAATAATTTTACATTCTTAACGCCAGCTTGTGTCATTTTATTCATCCTAGGAATCGTTGCAACAATAAAAAAAGAAAGCAAGCTCTTATTGCCCCTGTTGCTAACATATTTGCCTTTTGCCATTCTAATAACAGCGGTTGGAACATTTAAAACAATGATTTTTGTATTTCCTGCTTTTCTGTTAATTGTACTTACAGGATGGAATTATTGTTCGAAACGTGTTCGCTTATTGATACTTATTGTCATCTTTATTCCGTGGCTAATAGGCGTAAAAGTGAATTACAATAACGTAGTTTGGGGACCAGATTTTACATTCTCAATCAAAAATAATTCAGACAAAAAAACAGCAAATTCAGACATTGGAATCACGCTGCATGGTGGTTTGGCAATTCCAACACCTGAAGGGCCAAGACCGTTAGGTGGTTTCTTTTCTGTACTTTTGGGTGGAGAATGGTATGCAATTGTTGAAAAAATAAATCAAGAAAGAGAAGACGCTTTTCAATTTGCTATAAAAAATAATGTCCGAATTCTTCAAGGTTCAGATCATTGCATGATGTACACAAAACTCTTTGAAAAAGGATATACAAGTAATGATCCGCTGTTTTATACTAAAAATGGCTTATACTGTGAACGAACATTTACAAACGCAACGGGCGATCAATTAGAAGTAAACTTTTTTATCTTGCGAGATAATCTATACGATAAAGCATCTATGATACAATTTGGGAATGAGAAAATGGTATTTTACTCCGTGATTCCAAACTTTCTAAGCAAATTAGAAAATAAATATCAAGAGCAATTTCAACGAAAAGGTGCTTTTTGGGGAATATTAGAAATTGAAGAATAAGCACACGATGAAAAAAAGAAAAATATGTGCTGTCGTTACAGCAAGACCATCTTACAGTAGAATAAAAACTGCGTTAAAAGCAATTCAAGAGCATCCAGAACTCGAATTACAGTTAGTTGTGGCGGGTTCGGCATTGCTTGGACGTTACGGAAATGCTGTCAATGTCATCGAAAAAGATGGTTTTAAGATCGATGAAAAAGTGTTCATGGTATTAGAAGGCGAAAGCCCAATGGCAATGGCAAAAACTACTGGTTTGGGCGTCATGGAACTTTCAAATGTATTCTACAATCTAAAACCCGATGCGGTCATTACGATTGCAGATCGTTTTGAAACCATTGCAACGAGTATTGCGGCGGCATATCAAAACATTCCATTAGTTCACATTCAAGGTGGAGAAGTGACGGGAAACATTGATGAAAAAGTACGTCATGCAAATACTAAATTAGCTGATTTACACTTGGTTGCTTCGGAAGATGCAAAAGAAAGAGTCATCAAGCTAGGAGAAGATGAAGACTATGTTATCAACACAGGATGTCCGTCTATTGACATTGCCAAAGAAGTATTAGCTGCTGTAGATCACAGTTTCAATCCGATTGAAAAATATGGTGGCGTTGGAGCTGATTTAGACCTTTCTAACGGATATTTAGTCGTGATGCAACATCCAGAGACAAGTCGTTATAAATCGGCAAGAGAAGACGTATTATGTACGTTAAAGGCGATTCATGAGCTAAACATGCCAACTTTTTGGTTTTGGCCAAACGTAGATGCAGGTTCGGATGGAACTTCGAGTGGAATTCGTCATTTTCGTGAAGTAAACGATCCAAAAAACATTCGTTTCTTCAAAAACATGGAGCCAAACGACTTTTTGCACTTGCTAAAAGACAGCGATTGTTTGATAGGAAACTCTAGTGTCGGAATTCGCGAATGTTCCTTTATTGGTGTACCAACAGTAAATATTGGAACACGTCAAAATCGTCGTAAACGTGGGAAAAATGTAGTAGATGTCGCATACGATACTGAACAAATAAAAGAAGCGATTCACGAACGAATTGCTAAAAAAGGAAGACTTTCAGAAGAAATTTACGGCGATGGAAACTCTGGAAAACGCATTGCAGACGCACTGGCAAACACAAAACTAATTGCGCACAAAACGATTATGTACTAATGTTATTCAACTCATTAGCGTTTCTCATATTTCTGCCAATAGTATTTAGCTGCTATTGGTTTTTGCTTCAAAAACAGCTCAGATATCAAAATATCTTAATTCTTGGAGCAAGTTATGTGTTTTATGGTTGGTGGGATTGGCGATTTTTATCCTTAATCATTTTCAGTACAATCGTTGATTACTCAGTTGCGAAAGCAATGCATAAGGCAACATCAGATTCCAAACGAAAATATTTTTTATACATAAGTTTAGCAATAAATCTCGGATTATTAGGGTTTTTCAAATACTTCAATTTCTTCATAGAAAGTTGGGTTGATCTCTCGCAAAGTATCGGTTTACGAGCTAATATAAGTACGCTAAGCATTATTTTACCTGTTGGAATTTCATTTTATACGTTTCAAACCTTAAGCTATACAATTGATGTATATCGTAGAAAAATTGAGCCAGAAACGGACATTATAAAATTCTCTGCATTCGTAGCGTTTTTTCCGCAATTAGTTGCCGGACCTATAGAACGTGCGAGTAACTTATTACCACAATTTTCATTAAAACGGACCTTTTCCTATGAAAAAGCAGTTTCAGGAGTTCAACTTATATTGTGGGGATTATTCAAAAAAGTAGTCATTGCAGATTCATGCGCAACCTATGTAAATATCATTTTTGAAAATAGTGAAAACTACAATTCGAGCACACTAATTTTGGGGGCAATATTCTTTGCATTTCAAATATATGGTGACTTTAGCGGTTATTCAGACATTGCAATTGGCGTTGCACGATTGTTCGGTTTTGATTTAATGACAAACTTCAAAAAACCCTATTTCTCAAGAGACATTGCCGAATTTTGGCGCAGATGGCACATTTCATTGTCCACTTGGTTTCGCGATTATGTGTACATTCCGCTTGGCGGAAGCAAAGGAAGTTTAGGAATTAAAATTAGAAACGTATTTATCATATTTTTGGTCAGCGGATTTTGGCATGGTGCCAATTTGACATTCATCTTTTGGGGATTATTAAATGCACTATTTTTCATTCCACTATTATTATTAAACAAAAACCGTTCAAACACAAACACCGTTGCAGAAAACCATGTATTTCCTTCATTATATGAGCTTTATCAAGTGGTAAGTACATTTATCATTGTAACGTTTGCTTGGATATTTTTTAGAGCAGAAAACTTAAAAGCAGCGTTTACATACCTTCAACATATTTTTGAATGGACAACAGACAAAATCACATATGGCTGGAATTTAGAAATTCTCATTCTTTTAATCCTATTCATAGTCATCGAATGGGTCACACGTACAAAAGAAACGCTACAACTACAAAATCCGTATTTTAGATGGATCTATTATATCGGAATTACACAACTGATTTTATTCTACGGTGCTAAAAACAATGTGGTAGATTTTATTTATTTTCAATTTTAGATGAAACAATTTTTAAAGAAAATAACACTATTCGGAATCGTATTCATAGTAGTAAACGCACTAATTTTTGTGAGTTTACAACGTGAAAGCTTTGGGTTGGTCACTGAAAACAATCGAACTTCATTCATTGAAAATCAAGTGCATACGCCTAAAATAATAATTTCTGGCGGTTCCAATGTTGGCTATTCGTTGGATTCAGAATTGTTATCTAAAAATTTACAGCAAGAAGTGTACAATGTTTCATTTTCAATCTCGCATGACTATGAATATGTGTTGAATTATATCGCTTCAAGCCTTAAAAAAAACGACACATTCTTGTACATTCCTGAATATGATCAATATTATATCAACAATGAAAACACAATGTCAGATGCGCTTTGCGTGAGTATTTACAACAAACCATCAACCTTTCAATACCTGAACTTTCAGCAAAAAATAAATTTTCTAACGAAAGTTCCAAAACTAAACATTCTGTTGCTTTACAAAAACCTGAAACATCTAGTTTCTAACAAAACTATCATGTTAAAAACGGATAATCGTGGTGATTATGTAACACATTTAGAGCAATCTGCAACTTGGAAAAAATCAGCAATCACACGCTATGAAAAGTATAAGTATGATCATAAATTGAGCAATCAATTCAAAAATGCATTACTCAAAGCGCAAAAAATAGCCGAAAGTAATGGTGCTATTTTTTACATATCATATCCTTCCATCGCACAATCACAGTACGACGAGCGTTTTTCAAAAGATTTAAAAAAATTCTACAAAAACAGTGGTTTAAAATTGATTGGACAACCAGAAACCTATATCTTTTCAGACGATTTAATATTTGATCATCCGTATCATTTGACGAAAGAAGGACGGAAAAAGCGAACTCAATTTTTAACAAAAGACATTCAAAAAGGATTTACACAAAAATAGAATGAAAATCTTAGCAATCATACCGGCAAGAGGCGGAAGCAAAGGTGTTCCAGGGAAGAATAAAAAATTACTTCTTGGAAAACCGTTAATTCAGTACAGTATTGACGCAGCGTTGCAATCAAAACACATTACGGAAGTTGTGGTCACGACGGACGATGAAGAAATTATTTCTATTGCTAAGTCGCTTGGTGCGAATGTTCCCTTTGTAAGACCAAAACACTTGGCGGAAGACACAACGCCAACATTACCAGTCATTCAGCACGCAATTTCACACTTTGAAGCGGAAGGAAAACTGTTTGATGCGATCTGTTTATTACAACCAACAAGTCCATTTCGACCCAAAGGTTTTTTAGACAAAGCGCTCGAAACATTCATAGAAAAACAAACAGACGCGTTAATTTCTGTATTAGAAGTTCCACATCAATACAATCCGCATTGGACGTTTGAACCAAATAAAAATGGTATCTTAGAGATAGCAACTGGCGAAAAAAACATCATTCCCAGACGACAAGAATTGCCAAAAGCATATCATAGAGATGGAAGTATTTACATCACAAAAACGAATATCATTCAAAATGAAAATTCTTTATACGGAAATTCACTATCTTATATAGTTTCTGATTCAGCATACTATGTAAATATTGATACGCAAGAAGATTGGCAAAAAGCGGAGGAATTAGCTAAAAACATTACACTTTGAAATTTGAAAAACATACCATAACAAACTTTCATATTTCCTTTGACAAAAAAGCATTTCATGTGGAATTGTTCAAAGCGGAAAAACAGGGAAGTACATTGTATTGGATTGAAGATGATCACTACGAAATCATTTGGTATTCGTCAGATCATCATGAAGAAAAAATTAGAGATTTCTTAGAAAAATTACACTATCATTTTGAAGAAACGCTAGAAAGTATATACAATTATGTTGGTGGTATTTTTGAAATTTTTATTCGCAATAAAGAAAATCATAAACTATTAATTGTAAATGATTTATATGGTGTAAATGGAAGTTTTAGTTTAATTAAAAATAATCAACTTAATTTCTTCTTAAACTTTCAAAATTTCAATCAACTTGAAGTTCCTTTAGAATTAGATGTAATTGGTTTGCAAGCACACTTTGCGTTTGGGTATCAAGTGAAACCATTTCCATTACCATACAAAAATATTACACAAATTGAAGGCGGGAAACTCCATACATTTGATTCAGCATTAAAACACGAAACAACAGCTTTAGCAATCAACTTTTCAAACAATAAACCATCATTTTCGTTAAAAAATGGTATGAATGCTACTGAAAAGCTATTCATTGGTGCCACTGCAGGAAAAGATAGTTTGGCATTGTTAAGTCAAGTAAAAGAAGGAAGCGAATATATAAAAGCAGGAAACTTCGGGAATATCTATTCCGCAGACGTCATTCAAGGAAAGGAAATCGCGGTCAATCTCGATTTAGAATATAAATATACAACCTTGTGTGATGAAGACGAATTTGAGCACTATGCAAGGCAAATAGCGATGATTTCTGGCGGATTGGCAACAGTTTCGTACGTAGACATGTTAAAATTTGTTGATGAAGGAATTCCAGAAAACTACAGTTATGTCATGGGTGAAGCAGGCGAGTGCGTGCGTATGTTTTTCCCAGAAGATACCAATCTAGCGAAAGCGATGCATAACTATTTAACGCCAAAAGAATTTTTATTAGATTCATTTACAAATGATTATCTAGGTTTTTTAAATCAATATCCTGAAAATATTTCATCGGCTGTTGCCGAAAACTACACAGGAAACTCCAATGCTGAAATCTTAGTCAATTTTTACAGAAACGGACGTTTGCCAGGCAATTTTGGAAACAGACACAAGCTTTTATCCGTTTTTAGAGATAAAATTACACCGTTTTTACATGAAGATTTCATCAAGCAAACGCACAATTTGCCTCATGAACGCTACGAAAATGATAAAATTCATGAGCAAATCATTTATGATAGTAACCAAGATTTATTGCAATTCTTTAAAAACCCGATCAAGTCCGAAATCTCTGTGCAAGGTTGGAATGAACGTATTTCTGACGATACAGGAAACGTGTTGTATAAGCTCTTGGAAAAACACATTCACGCCTTAAAAACTGTCTTTGACATGGAAAAAGTATTACAACTTGTAAAAAAGCAGCAAAAAAGTCCGAATAGAGGTGTCTATTTTCTTTTTAGAATCGTTTCAATGGCTATATTTGTCGACAGTATCAAAAACGCTGTTGCCCCATGCGAAAAAAGATAATTTCCATATTTGTTGGATATCAAAGTTTTGAAAATCATTACGCAAGTGATTTCTTTGAAGTTCCACAAGAATTTGACATGTTGGTTTGGCACAATGTGAAATCGTCTGCATTGGAAAAATTACCGAATTCTATTCAAACACAACAACTTCCAAGCTTTGATTATCAAGGGAAAACCGACTTTTTACGCTATCTAAAAGCAAAAACAACCTTACGTTACAACGACAAAGTTCAAGCGCGAAAAGATCATTTATTATATAGAGTTTCACCTGGGAAAAGTAATTTGAAGAAGAAACTAAAATTTGATATAATTAGTTTTTTATCACGTTTTTACGCTTCAAAAAGTGGAATTCAAAAATTAGAAGACAAATTCTTCAAGCAAACTAGAATTTCTAACTATTACAAAGAATGTTTAGCGTATTTAAAAGCTGAAAAACCAGACATCATTTATTGTTCGCATCAAGTGTCAAGTTTATCGCTCGCGCCTGTATTGGCGGCACGTGACTTAGGAATTCCAGTAGTAAGTTTTATTCACTCTTGGGACAATCTTCCGAAAGGAAACAAAATGCTAAAAGCCGATCATTACTTTGTTTGGAGTGATTATATGAATGCCGAAATGCAGCAATATTACACGGATGAAGTCAACGAAAATAAGATTACAGTTACGGGAACGCCGCAATTTGCATGTTATACACAATCTGAATATTTAATTGAAAAAGATTTATTTTATAACGCATACAAGTTGCCAAAAGACAAGAAATTGCTTTGTTTCTCAGGAAATTTTACGTCTATCGGAATGGATGATCCGTTGTATTTAAAAGATCTAGCGGAAGCTGTAAAAGCGCATAATCAAACGAATACTGAGCAATATCATGTGATTTTACGGGCGAATCCTGCGGATTACAATCAAGGATTCATCCCAATTTTGGCACACTATAAAGATGTCATTACGGAAGTCATTCCAACTTGGAATCATGAAGAATTTCCGTTGCCAGAAACCTATAAAGTCAATTCAAATTTAGGCGTTTTATACAGTACATTACAATATAGTAGCGCGATTTTCAATATTGGTTCTACGATGGCGCTTGACGCAATTTTACTCGGAAAACCAGCGTATTACTGTCATTACAAGCAACCAAACGGGCACAAGGATTTCAATATTGATCGTTTGTATCAATTTGTACATTTCAAAACGTTTGATAAACATCCGAAAGCTGTTCATATTTTACAATCTAAAAATCAAATAATCAATATGTTACAAGATTTTGATACCTTAGAAGTACAAAATCGCGAGGAACGCAAAAAATGGGCAGAAAGCATTGCTGCACATCCATTAGAAAACGTACAACAGCGCATGTATACAGCGTTTCAAAACCTATTGAGCTAATGCATATCGGTTTTTTACTTCCCGAATATCCACACGAAAAACTCCCGAAAGCTGCGGGAATAGGAACGAGTACGAAAAATTTACTCAAAGCGTTGGTTGATGCAGGAATTAAAATTACGGTATTTACGTATTTTCAAGATCATCAAGAAGTATTTCAAGATGGAAAAATCACGATTCATAAAATAAAATTGCGGAAATATCCTGTGTTGACATGGAAAATCAACGAAGGAATTATTGAAAATTATATCAACAAAATCATTAAAAAAGATCAAATTGATGTGTTGGAAGTAGTTGATTGGACAGGCATTTCGGCAAATATGACTTTCAACATTCCACAAGTAATGCGTTTGCACGGAACAGATACGTTTTTCTGTCATTTAGAAGGCAGAGAAATTAAAAAAGCAAATTACAATCGTGAGAAAAATGCTTTTCAAAAAGCAGATAAAATCATTGCAGTAAGTCAGTTTGTAGCAGAGAAAACGAATTCGTTATTTGCTGAAAGTAAGCAAGTTAAAGTCATTCCAAACGGAATTTATATGAATGATTTTCAGCCAGATATTACAAAGCGAAAAGTGGGTGTTATTTTATATTTTGGAACTTTAATTCGTAAAAAGGGAATTTTAGAATTGGCACATATTTTCAATGAATTGATTCAGAAAAATAGTAATTGCAGTCTGTTAATCGTTGGAAATGATGCGATTGATGCTAAAGAACAGCGTTCTACATGGGAAATCATGCAAGAGCAATTAAGTGAAATAGCTTTACAGAAAACCAATTACGTTGGAAAAGTCAATTACGACAAAATGAAGGAATTGATCAATGAAGCGAGTGTTTGTGTATTTCCTTCGTTGGCAGAATCGTTCGGAATGGTTACAATTGAAGCGATGGCAATGGAAAAACCATTCGTAACTACCGATTATCCTTGGGCAAAAGAAATCGTAGTAGATGGAGAAACTGGTTTTTTGGTAAACCCAAAATCGCATAAAAAGTTTGCAGAAAAAATTAACCTATTATTGATCGATGAAGAATTTGCTTCCAATATGGCAAAAAATGCCCGAAAAGAAGCCGTTGAACGATTTGATATTATGAAAATTGCGCAACAAAATATAGAAGTGTACGAATCACTAATTGCAAAAAATGATTAAAAAAGTACTCAAAAAGCTTAAAAAACGACGAAAAAAGTTCCAAAGTCACCCATTAATTAATGGAAATGGATATGATGCGTTGTTTCGATATATAAAATTTAATGCGATTCAAACGATCAAACCGAAAACCAGAATTTACAATTGGATTCACGGTTTAAAATTTTATGCTAAAAAAGGTGATGCAGGAATTGTTTCAAATATTTACATAAAACTAGCTGATTATGAGGATTCTATGTTTTTGATGCATCATTTGCATGAAAATGATCTATTTGTTGATATTGGGGCAAATGTTGGACATTTTACGTTATTAGCTTCTGGAGTTTCCAAAGCGCGAACAATTGCGATTGAGCCAATTCCGAATACCTATGAAAAGCTTCAAAAAAACATCAATCTTAATAACTTACAAGACAAAGTTGAGTGCTTAAATATTGGTTTAGGAGAAGATAAAGGCGAATTGAAGTTTACAAAAGGCTATGATGTGATGAATAGAGTAGCGCTTGAAAATGAAAATGTGCCTACAATTTCGGTTCCTGTCCAAAAACTAGATGAAGTATTGCAAAATGAACAGCCAACATTTTTAAAAATTGACGTTGAAGGTTTTGAATATTATGTTTTAAAAGGCGCAACAGAAACCTTGAAAAAAGAATCACTAAAATATATTCTGTTAGAATTCAATAATTCGGGTTCTAGATTCGGAATTTCAGATGAAAAAGTCTTTGATTTTGTGACTTCGTACGGATTCAAACCACTTTCGTATCATGTTGATAAAAAAGAAGTTACCTTAGAAAATTCATTTCGAACAGATAAATTCAACACCATATTCATCAGAGCATAAACTATTATGAAATTCACTCTCATTATATGTACATACATGCGCCCGAAACCATTGCAAACACTTTTGCAATCGGTTACGGAGCAAACTTTGTATCCTGATGAGATTTTAATCATTGATGGCTCAACAAATGATGAAACGAAAGCAATGCTGGATGAAAATCCATACAAAAATCTAATCTATTTTAAGGTAGACGATTCAGAACGTGGCTTGACAAAACAACGCAATTTTGGTATCCGAAAGGTTACCGAAACTAGTGAAATCGTTTGTTTCTTGGATGATGATACGATTTTATCAAAAACATACTTTGAAAACCTAATCGGAACGTATAAAGTGTATCCAAAAGCTTTAGGTGTTGGCGGTTACATCACAAATGAAGTCAAGTGGACGCAAATTACAGAAACAGAAAAACCTACGTCTACATCATTTTATTATGATGGTTGGTTTAGAAGTGAACCTTTGCGTTTCCGAATACGAAAAAAGCTAGGATTACTCGATGATACGAAACCGTGCATTATGCCAACTTTTGCACATGGAAGAGCTGTAGGGTTCTTTCCGCCTTCAGGAAATATATATCATGTAGAAGTTTTTATGGGCGGCGTTTCGTCGTTTAAAAAAGAAATTTTTAAGCAACTAAATTTTTCCACTTATTTTGACGGATATGGTTTGTATGAAGATACCGATTTTACATTGCGCGTATCAAAATTGGGTCAATTGTATCTCAATACGGCGGCACAATTAGAACATCATCATGATGTTGCTGGTCGACCAAATCAGTATAAATATGGCAAAATGGTTGTCAAAAATGGTTGGTATGTTTGGCGTGTAAAGTATCCGAATCCGACAGTAAAAGCAAGAATAAAATGGAATGTAACCACTTTGTTCTTGGCGTTTCTCAGATTTACAAATATATTTACCCATCAAAATAGGATGGAAGCCTTTACTGAATCCGTTGGTAGAATAGCGGCTTGGTTCACATTATGGTTTCAAAAACCCCAAATAAAGTCATGAGTTTGCTCAAAACTATATATAAAATGCTGCCGTCAAAAGGCTTGAAAGAATCGCTTAAACAAGTGTATTTTAATGCAATTCGCAAGGAAAAATTTAAGCGAACTAGCAAAGGGTATTCGACTATATTTTCAGGTGAATTAGAAGTTGTAACAAAACTTCCAATGTATTATGTTGTCAAAGATATCAATAGATACGAGACGTTTTACACCGTTAAAAAAGACGATATTGTGATTGATGCTGGCGCGAATCATGCGTATTTATCTATTTATTATGGTAAAAAAGTTGGCGCAAGCGGAAAAGTATTTGCTTTTGAACCAGACGCGATTAATATTGTGGAAATGGAAGCGAATATTGCATTAAATTCAAGTGTTAAAAATATTCAAATTCAAGAAGAATTAATCTGGAATGAAAACACAAAATTAGAATTTTTTGAGGCTGGAAGTGTTTCTTCATCTATTCACTACAAACCTGAAAATGCTACCGCTATTTTAAAAGATGCCATCACGATTGATTTTTTCCAAAAACGTGAACAATTAGATCGTTTAGATTTCATCAAAATGGACATTGAAGGTGCCGAAATTGAAGCGATGGATGGTTTGGTTGAAGTGCTAGAAAAATTTAAGCCAAACTTCGCAATCGCAAGTTATCATTGGGTAAACGAGGAACAAACTTATAAAAAAGTAGAAGCTTTTTTCAAAGCAAAAAAATATCCGTACAAAACCGTTTTTTATAAAGACGGAGAAGTCATAACCTTTGCAGGAAATAGCATTGCCTAACATGAATTTTTTAATCGTCACACACGTTTTACACGCCAAAAAGGAGGCGAAATTCTTTGCATACGCTCCGTATGTGAAGGAAATGAACTTGTGGTTAAAATACGTTGATAAAGTCACGATTGTTGCGCCATTGTTGCCAAACAAAGAAATTCGTCCGATAGATATTGCCTACGAACACGATCAGATTGATTTTAGACCGATTCCAGCGTTTAATTTATTAAGTGTCAAGTCGAGCTTGAAAGCGCTTTTGGTGTTGCCGATTATCTTTTTTAGAATTATTGCCGCTATGCGAAAAGCAGATCATATTCACTTGCGATGTCCTGGAAACATTGGTTTGATTGGTTGTGTGGCACAAATTTTCTTTCCGTCAAAAACAAAAACGGCGAAATACGCAGGAAATTGGGACCCAAACAGCAAGCAACCTTTTAGTTACCGATTGCAAAAACGAATTTTATCAAATACGTTTTTGACAAAAAATATGAACGTTTTAGTCTATGGTGATTGGCAGCATCAAACAAAAAATATCAAGTCATTTTTTACGGCAACGTATAGAGATACAGACAAAGAAGCAGTTAATGTTCTTACATTAGATGGAATTATCAAGTTTAGTTTTGTCGGTTCATTATCAACAGGAAAACGTCCGTTATTAGCGGTTCAGATCATAGAAGATCTTAAGAAACGTAGTTACAATGTACGATTAGACATTTATGGCGATGGCGTGATGCGAAACGAATTGGAACGTTATATAGAAAAAAATAAATTACAAGAATACATTATATTACATGGAAATGTAGCTGGTGAACAGATTCAAAAAGTACATAAAACATCACATTTTATGATGCTGCCTTCAAAATCGGAAGGTTGGCCAAAAGTTGTTGCAGAAGCTATGTTTTGGGGAAGTTTACCAATTGTGACTAAGATTTCCTGTGTTCCGTATATGTTGGATGAAGGAAATCGTGGTATTTTGATTGATCCAACTTTGGAAAATGCAGTAACCGAAATTGAAAATGTATTGAATGATTCCGAAAAGTATCAAGAAAGTGTACAGAATGCAATTGCATGGAGTCGCACATATACGCTTGATACTTTTGAACAAGAACTAAAATCATTGTTATAAATGCTCAACGTTTACACAGATACCAATTTTATAAAAGCACATTCAAAAGGAGAGAAGTTTCCGTTGATTTATGCCTTGTTATTTGATGAACGAAACGAGTTTCCAGAAGTAAAAAACTATTATCAAATCGTTGAAAATATTCAAGAAGCTGAAGTAGCTTTTTTACCATTTTCATGGAATTATTACTTAAATAATAACTTGCAGTCAGAAGCAGAACGATTTATAAATCAATGCTATACAATTAATTTAAAAGTATTAACGTATGTTTCTGGTGATGAAGGTGTAATGCCTACGAATAAAGATGTATACGTTTTTAGAAATAGTGGTTATAAAAGTAAAAAGTTGGCGAATCAGATTGCGTTTCCGGCGTTTTTTAAAGATCCATTGGTGCATTATATTGAGAAAGAAAACCATCAGGTTCGGATAAAAGGTGAGAAACCTGTGATCGGATTTGTTGGGCAAGCAACGCCAAATTTGTTGAAAGCTGCGAAAGATATTGGCTTGATTGTCTATCGAAACCTAAAATATCATTTAGGAAAATCGTTATTAGAACCGCAACAATGGTTTGCTGCGCCATTTATGCGTTATAAATATTTGAAACGATTAGAGAAAAATACAAAGATTGAAACGAATATTATTTACAGACAACGGTATAGAGCTGGCGTGCGAAAAAATCGTTCTGTTGATAAAACGACGTATGAATTTTACGAAAACCTCAATGATTCCGATTATATTTTTAATTTGCGTGGTGCGGGAAATTTTTCAGTTCGATTTTATCAAACATTAGCGATGGGACGAATTCCTGTTTTGATTGATACCGATTGCTTGTTACCACTGGAAGGAATCATTGATTGGACGCAACATTGTATTCGCATTCCGCAAGGAAAGGAACACGAAATGGAACAACGATTATTGGAGTTTCATCAAAATTTGACACAGGAACAATTTGAACACATTCAGAAAGAAAATAGAAAATTATGGGAAGAATATTTAACCTTAACAGCATTCTTTGCTAGGATTCATGATCTTTTGAAAAATGGAAAATTGTAGCCTTTGAGTGCCTCAGGCTACTTATTTCTCGATACAAATTTGTTTTACAAATTCACTCGAAATGACGGTTTAGAACAAATTATAAATTATTTTACTCATAAACTCATAAACTCATAAACTCATAAACTCATAAACTCATAAACTCATAAATGAAAACCCTTCAAGTCATAGACACTTTAGATACCGGCGGCGCTGAAAAGTTAGCCGTTACGTATGCGAATGCGTTGGTAACGGAAGTGGAAGCTTCGTTTTTGTGTGCAACACGAAAAGAAGGGTTGCTGAAGAATCAGGTTTCAGAAGAAGTTGGGTATTTGTTTTTGAATCGGAAAAGCACGTTTGATTTCGCTGCTATCAAGCGATTGAAAGCTTTTATTAAAGAAAATGAAATTGATATTGTACATGCACATGCAACTTCGTTTTTTATAGTGTTTTTGACGAAAATGATCTATCCGAAGTTTAAAATGGTTTGGCACGATCATTACGGAAATAGCGAGTTTTTGTCTGAAAGAAAGTCGTTTGCACTAAAAATAGCTTCATATGCGATGAATGGAATTATTTCTGTAAATCAACAGTTGAAAGAATGGGCAGAAGGAAACTTGGCAATTGATAAAGTAACGTATTTATCAAATTTTCCTGTAAAGAACGAAACAGTAAAAGCAAGCACAAAATTGCATGGAATTGATGGAAAACGCATTGTGTGTTTGGCAAATTTACGTCCGCAAAAAGATCATTTTTTATTGTTGAGAGCTTTTAAAAGTATTCAAAATGCACAAAAAGATTGGACAGTACATTTGGTAGGAAAAGATTTTGAAGATGAGTATTCGAGAAAAATTAAATTATATATTCACGATCATGGATTGAGCGAAAACGTGTTTGTATATGGAAGTAGGGAAGATGTTTCACATATTTTGGCGCAATGTGCTATTGGTGTGCTATCTTCACAATCTGAAGGTTTGCCAATTGCATTGCTAGAATATGGACTGCATGAGTTAGCCGTGTTGGCAACCGATGTCGGCGAATGCAAACGCGTTGTTTCTGACGAAACGAAAGGGTTTTTAGTAGCTTCTAAAAATACAGAAGCTTTTACAAAAAAGTTACAGTATTTGATTGAAAATGAGAACGATCGTGCCGCAAAGGCAAAAAAAATGAATGAACATATTCAGCAACATTTTGCACAAGAAGCAATTGTGCAACAGTTAATTACATTTTACAGCGAATTGTAATGAGTAAGCAAAAAGAAATCATGGAAAAACGCTTGGCGGCACTAGGAAAATCTACGTTTCTTAAGTTGACGCTATTTGCCATTTTGGTTTCTTATTTCTACAATGTGGCAGTAATGCAATACAGTGTTACCGGAAATAATGAAATGCGATTGTATGATTTTGTGGGGATGTTGGTTATGTATCATTTTTATCAAAATAGAGTCATTTTGCTTTGGTTTATAAAGCGTGAAAAGTATACACATTACTTGTGGATTTTTATTCAATGGGCTATGTTTACGATGATTTTCACGTTTTTCACTAGTTATTTGATTGGGAAATTTTTGTGGATTTTACGAACCATATTATTCATGTATCATTTCTTGATATTTTACTTTTCGTTTGTGTTTTTCCTGATTCTTTTGCGGGATATGAAAATATTACGACAATTTATATATTTACATATTATTATGGCAATTATAGCTTCGTTAGTCGTGTTGTTACAGCACTTTGGAGTCGTTGCTTATTTATGGAGTGATGTGGACAGAAAATCATACGGAGGCTTTTTATCAGGGATTTTAGGACCAAATAAGATTGTATTAGGAATGGTCATGATGATTTCCATTATTACATTTATTGGAGTTTTTATTCAGAAAGAATTAAAAATCAACAAAATAATATTGATTGCAGGAATTGTTTTTACGTTAATTGGCTTAGGTTTAAGCGGTTCTCGGACGAGTTATGTAGGCGTTTTGATTTTTTTGATCTATTTCTTTGTGCGTTCTACGGGGAAATTTATTTATATGTCAATTGTTATCGGAATAGCAATTATAGGGATTACCAATTACGATCCAGAAATATTTTCAATTGTTACCGATGTGTTTGAAGGAAGAGTTGTCAATAAAATTTCAGATCCAACGTTGATTGCGAGTGGTGATGTAAACCAATTGTACGAAGATTTAGGCGCAGGACGAAAAAACTTGTCTTTAATGTATGTTGATTATTTGTTTAATCACATATATGTTGTTCCATTTGGCTCTGGATTTAACAACTTTATATTGGTTGGAAATTCGGCACATAATATTTACTTAACATTGATTAATGAAGTTGGTTTGGTAGGTTTGTATTTCTATGTTCGTTGGTTGTTAAGTTACTTAGGTTTAGGATTCAAGCGTTTCAAATATTTAGAAATCACGCTCAAAGGTTTAGTGATTGCGACCATGGTGACATTATTATTTGGAGAACAATTATATGTTTACCGCCCTGTTTTTGCTATATTGGGCTTGTTTTTATTTGCAACAGCAATATTACTAAGCCCTCGATATTACACAAAGTCATGACAAACTTTTCCGAACATAAAATAGGTGTTGTTATTCCATACTATAATGCAGCAAAGCATATAGAAAAAGTAGTGGAAAAACTGCCCGAATATATTGATACCATTATCATTGTAGATGATTGTGGAAAAGAACCCTTACCCGAAAATTTAGTTGCAGAAACAAAATTAACAGACAGAATTGTGGTTGTAAAAAACAAGAAGAATTCTGGTGTTGGTGGCGCAACTAAAAGTGGTTTTAAAAAAGCCATCGAATTAGAGCTTGACTATGTTATAAAAGTAGATTCGGATGATCAAATGGATAGTGCATTCATTCCTGACTTATTACGTCCATTGATTGAAAATACCGCAGAATACGCAAAAGGAAATCGTTTCAAAGACTTTAAAGCATTGCGGCAAATGCCGTTGACGCGAAAAATAGGCAACTTAGGACTTTCCTTTTTGATAAAAGCTGCTTCGGGATATTGGAATAATTTCGATCCAACAAATGGCTTCTTTGCGATTAAAGTAGATTTACTAAAAAAACTAGATTTCAATAACATTCATCGTGATTATTATTTCGAATCTTCACTAATTTCAGAATTGTATTTTCATGAAGCGAGAATCAAAGATGTACCAATGCCAGCCAATTATGGCGATGAAAAATCGAGCATGCAAGTCTGGAAAATACCATTCATCTTCATTCCAAAATTGACAAAAACATTCTTTAAACGTATTGTGAAAAGTTACTTCATTTACGATTTCAATATTGCCTCTATATACTTATTATTCGGTTTCCCGATGTTTCTCTTTGGGTTGATATACGGAGTTTATAACTGGATTCATTACGCTTCCATAGGCGAATTTACACCAACCGGAACTATCATGTTAATTACGGTTTCGCTAATTCTTGGGTTTCAATTACTTTTGCAAGCCATTCAGTTTGACATCTTAAAAGCTCCAAAATCTGTGTCATGAATCGCAAACATAGCATCGTAATTTTACTCAATATATGTATTGCTTTCGGATATTATTTGGGGAATTTATCCGTAAACGAAACACACTTAAGTTCAGATTTACATAACATCATTCCAATCTGTCTCAAAATTGATGATCCAACGTTGTTTCAACAAGATACTTTTTTGAATGACATTAACAATGTAAAATATTACACACCTTTCTATATTGAAACGCTGCGTTTCTTAGCAAAATTCACCGATGGAAACTATGTGCAAGCGTTGAATTTATTGACGTTTATTTGTCACATTCTATTTGGATTGCTTTGGTATTTCTTACTATTTAGAATCACGAAAAACTTTTGGGTTGCACTTTTTGTGTCTTTGCTCATGCGCGGAATTGTTTGGATTCCAGGTTTTGAATATTGGGGAATTTCCGATTTATGGTCCATGTTGCCACGTGTTGTATACTATGCAGTTTTACCATTGCCATTTTTACTCTTAAATTTTAAAAACAACACAAAATTATATCTAGCAGCATTTTTGGCAGGATTGCTTTTTAACTTTCACCCAATCACAGGTTTAAGTGGAATATTGCTCTTCATCGGATTCATTTTTTGGTATTCGTATCTAGAAGAAAAACGTTGGAAAGCATTATTTCGTAAGCAAAACATACTTTCTTTAGTATTTATTTTTATAGGAATGGTGCCGTTTTTTCTAAGCTATGTCACAAATATTTCCGTAAAAACAGATTACGATTTAACCTTATACAAAGAAGCATTGGCATTAAAATATCCAAGCTTTATTACAGAGCCAACTACTTTTTGGAAAGAATGGTTTACATTCAAATATGGCGCTTACTTTTCAATCGTTTTTGCGTTTGTTGTACTCGCGTATTTAAAAGGAACACACAAAGACCGATTGCGAAGTAACTATTTAATTGGTTTGGCTGCTTTACTATTCATACTTCCAAACTTGGCAACGTTTATTGAACTTGCAGTAAATTCTATGTTTGATTTGAATATTAGAATGTCGTTTCAATTAGTTCGGATGCAGAAACTATTAATTTTGGCGATCTATTTTGCAATTGCATTCATCTTGGATATTTTATACAGAAATGAAAACTTTAAAAAAGTCTTTCCGTATATTTTTGGAGGATTTCTATTGATCTTAATTTTTGGAAAACATAGTGAATTTGACAAATTTCCATTCGTGTCAAACGATATTATCAGACGCGTATTGCCAAACTCTTTAAGTGTTGGAAGCATTGAAAACGGGCAAGAAAGTGAAGATTTGAATGAAGTATTAATTTACATTCGTGAAAACACGCCCAAAGATGCTGTATTTTTTGCGCCCGATATTGGTAGATCAGGTGGAGAACGTTCGGTTGTTTTAGACAGTAAAGGCGCTAATATGTTGATTGAAGGAAATCCAAAACGATTTGTGCAATGGTATCATGACTATCAAACATTCAACACATTACCACGCTTAGAATCAAACCAATATTTACGTGATTATGGTGTAGATTATGTATTAATTTATATAGATTTGCCAGAATTTGAATTGCTGTTTCAAAAAGGAATATGGCGAGTGTATAAAGTGACAAAATAGTGTGAAGCTTCTAAAAAAAATCATAGGACTTATTTTCATTCTCGGAATACTATTTTCGGGCTACATTGGCTATTGTTACTTTATGAAAAAACCAGTGCCATTCTTCGGACGAAAAATAACTGGCGCGTATTATTCAATTGCTAACGGAACTTCCACAAATCCATTGCAATGGAATATAAAAGATGCAAAAGTATTTAATAGAGACACAAATAACATTCCGTCATCATTGCTCATGGCAGATCCTTTTTTACATCAAAAAGATGGAAAATGGTATGCTTTTTTTGAAATTATGAGCGGAAAACATGCCGATATTGGTGTTGCCGTAGAAGAAAATGGACACTGGAAGTATCTAGGAATTTCCCTTGATGAAACGGTTCACTTATCATATCCGTTTATCTTTGAAAAAGGAGGAACAACGTATATGATTCCTGAAACAAAACGTCATGGACAAGTGCGATTGTACAAAAGCACGAACTTTCCTTTCGATTGGGAAGTTGAAAAAGTATTGATTGAAGATAAGCGCCTAGTTGATGCAACTTATCTTGAAAGAGATGGAGTTTCGTATCTTTTCGCCACAGAAAATCAAGATTTACGATTGTACATTTCTGATAGTTTATTTGGCGATTTTAAAGAACATCCAATGTCGCCTGTACGTTCAGGAAACTATACACGTTCTGCAGGTCGTGTGTTGCAAGATGAAGGAAAGACAATTCGCTTTGCACAAGATCATTTTGGAGGTTACGGACGTGCGGTTTATGGTTTTTCAATCGATTCAATCTCAAAGACATATTACAAAGAAACGGTATTAAAAAATAACCCAATTCTAAAAAATCAAGGAGAAACTTGGGCAAAAAATGGAATGCATCACATAGATATTCATAAATTGCCAAACGGAACGTATAAAGCCATTTTTGATGGTTATGGATATGGAACAGAGAAAATTACGTTTAGCCTAAAAAACAACTTTTAACCTACAAGAAACATGAAAGCAACAAAGAAAGTTTTCAAAACAGAAATTATAAAACGCCTAAAAGCACAAGGAACTGACGAAGTTTTATCAGAAGCGGCTTTGCCTGCGTACGCGCATAAAAACCCACTAATTGATCATATCTTTTGGAAGCGTCTAAAAGTAGTTGCTGATTATGTGAAAAAGAAAAAAAATGGTACGCTAAAAGTATTAGATTTTGGTTGTGGAACAGGAGTAATGTCGTATGAATTGGCTTCAAATTCACACGAAGTTGTTGGCTTGGATTTAGACTTGCGACCTGTGCATTTACTCAAACAAGCGATCAAATATCCTGATTCTATTACTTTTATGGAAGGCGATTTGTTTGATAAAGATTTAGAAGAAAACTCGTTTGATGTAGTTATTGCGCTTGATGTTTTAGAGCACATGAACGATGAACAGCTCATAAAATACATGGAAAAGTTCAGAAGTTTACTAAAAGATGATGGTGAAGTAATTATTTCAGGACCTACGGAAAACTTTTTGTATAAAATAGGAAGAAAGCTTGCCGGACAAGATTTCACAGGAGATTATCACGATTCTGAAATACAATCAATTCGTAAAATTGTAAGCAAAACGTACAAAGTAAAAAGTTTGGCAAAAATATTACCAATCTTACCATTATTTGATGTCTTTGTAGCGCACAAAAAAGCATGATAGTTTATGTTGGAAATATCGTTTCTGGTCACGGAAAAACGGCAACAACCATTGAAACCTTAGGGAAATTACTCCAAGAAGATGGTTTTGAAGTGCGATTGACTTCCAATAAAAAAAATAAAATCCTGCGCATGTTTGACATGCTTTGGACGGTTTTTAAATACCGAAAAAAGGTAACTACTGTTTTAATTGATACATATAGTACATCCAATTTTTACTATGCATATTTGGTGAGTAAGTTGTGTATATTATTGAAAATCAAGTATATTCCGATTTTACATGGTGGAAACTTAGAAGAACGTTTAAAAAATAGCAAATCTAAAAGTGACACAATCTTCAAGAATGCAAAAGTGAATGTGTGTCCGTCATTATTCTTGAAAACTACATTTTCAAACTACGGTTACACAAACTTAGTGCATATTCCAAATAATTTAGAATTAGATCAGTATCCTTTCAAGAATCGTGAAAACGTAAAAGCAAAACTTTTATGGGTGCGATCGTTTGCCGAAATATACAATCCACAACTCGCTGTTCGGGTAGTGCACAGTTTGAAAGCTAAAGGAATTGAAGCTTCTTTGTGTATGGTTGGACCCGAAAAAGATGCTTCTTTTCAAAAAACAAAACAGTTGGCTTCAGAACTCAATGTTGAAGTCACATTCACGGGGAAACTCTCAAAACACGATTGGGTTTCACTTTCTGCGGAGTACGATATCTTTATAAATACTACAAATTTTGACAATACGCCGATCAGTCTCATTGAGGCAATGGCGCTCGGAATGCCGATTGTTTCCACGAATGTTGGTGGAATTCCATATCTAATCGAAGATCAAAAAGATGGTTTATTAGTCAAACAAAATAGTGTAGATGAAATGGTCAACGCGATTGAAAACCTTGTAAAATCTCCTGAATTAGTTCAAAAGATCACTCAAAACGCAAAAAATAAAGCAACGCAATTCGATTGGGAAGTTGTGAAATTGCAGTGGAAAGCGTTATTGTCAGATTCTTAGACTTCTTTTTTAATTTGATAATTTGAAAATGATGTTTCAAAGCCATCTCGACTGCGCTCGATGTGACATTTAGTAAAATTCGAAATTCCAATCGTCAGTTCGAGCGCATTCGAGAACAATTTTGAAATGTAATTTTCAAATTATTACATCTTCAAATTAACGAATTGATCACTTTACCTTCAATAACACATTTATACTTCCTGCTAACAACTCTTCTTCGGTGTAGTTTTCGAAGTCTTTGTGGAGCGTTAATTCCTTGAATTTTTTATACTTCTCAGAAGCTGTATCGCAGGTGTCATAATCTAACGAAACGACTTCAAAACCAGCTTCATCAAAGATTTCTAAATAATCAGGCAAGCGCAATCGATTGTGATAATCAAACTTTGTATGTTGCTCTTTCCATTCCTCAGGACTATACTTTAAAAAGTCATAATACGAAAGCGATGTATCGTTGTAAGCTCTGTGATCACTTGGCGAAATCATGTGCAAAATATAAAACGGCTTTGGCAATTTTTGCACAAAATTTTCATGAATCCGCAACAATTCTGCTGGTGGAATGTGTTCTAAGACAAATCGAGAAAAAATCAAATCAACCGCATCATTTGAAAGTGAATCTGGGTTTGCTAAATCCTTGTTCGGGTAGTATTTAATAGTGCTTGGCAATTTATACCTACCTTTTTCCGTAGTAACATCAATTTGAAACTTATCTTTAAAATACGCGTTTAGTTTCGCAATGGTTTTTGCATCGTAATGTTCGTTAATATCATACGTAACCACATTGGAAGCTTCTGCAAAATACGTGAAAAAGTAAGGAATAATCGGAGCCCAACCTGAACCTAATTCGAAAACTGTTTTGTCTTTTAATTCAATATTGGCTTCTGCCAAAATTTTTAAAGCTTCCTGAAATGAGCGATCATTCGTCTTAATTTTATAGTTTACACTGTTTCTGTTTAGAAACTTCTGTAATTGGTGATAAATACCGTAGCCAATCTTGTTGGGCAAGATATCTAACGATTTAAAAATTAAAGACTTGATTTTATGATTCATGAATGATCGGGTTCAATTGCAAAATAACAAATAAAAAATGATTATTTTCATCTGTTTATCTATATTAGATTAATTTTGTCAGATGGAATTTGTCTATAATCATATCAGTCGATCATAATTGATTGTTATGGCACATTTTATAACAGATTCGTTTTTAAAAAACCATGCTTCATAAACTCATTTTCAATATTGGCGAACGTTTACGGAATCCTTCTATTCGGAAGTGGTTTGCGTTTTTGAAACAGTCAGAAGCTTGGTCTATAGAACAATTAGAAACCTATCAATTAGCACAATTAAAGGAACTGATTTCTTTCGCGAAAGCAAATTCAACATATTATAAAGATAAATTTAAAAGTATTGATAGTAAGTCATTTAAATCTTTAGAAGACATTCAACAATTGCCGTTATTGTCAAAACAAGATGTGATTCAGTTCAACGAAAAAATTCACACGAAACATACCTTTAAAAAAGTATTTACCGCGACAACTTCAGGTTCTTCGGGCGATCCACTAGTGTATGAACGTGAAGAAAGTGCTGATTCTTTCAACAGAGCGTCTATTTTTAGAGGTTATTCATGGCATGATGTGCAGCCTTGGGAACGCAATGGTTATTTTTGGGGATTTGACTTTTCACGATTTAAACGATTCAAAATAAGTGTTTTAGATGCATTACAAAATCGTTTCCGCGTGTTTGATTACAAAGAAAAAGCATTCAAACGTTTTGTGCATAAATTGCAGCGTGCACGTTACATTCACGGGTATTCTTCCATGATTTATCAAGCTGCAAAGCTCATTAATGATAAAAAGTTGCCAAAACCGAAACATATTAAAATGGTGAAAGGAACTTCGGAGAAAATTTACGACAGTTATAAAGCCGAAATTGAAGAAGCGTTTGGTGTGCCAATTATTAGCGAATATGGCGCTGCAGAAACTGGTATTATTGCTTTTGAATGCCAAGAAGGAAACATGCATATTAACATGGAAGGTGTTTTTGTAGAAGAAATTGATAATCAAATTGTGGTGACGAATTTGCAAATGAAAACGTTTCCAATTATTCGCTATCAATTGGGCGATTATATTGAATTGGCAGCTAAAGATAGCAAGTGCACTTGTGGTAAGTCGCATTACATTCTTAATGAAGTCACCGGAAGAATAGGAACAAACGTCTATGGAAAGAAAGAAATTTACCCAAGTCTTTATTTTTATTATATTTTTAAAAATTTAGGAAAAAAACATCACCTAAAACTTACGTATCAAATTATCCAAAAAGAAAAAGGAATCCTTATATTTAACCTCGAAGAAAACCTAACTGACAAACACGAACAACTGCTAAAACAAGAGATTTTCAATTATTTTTCCGATGATATTACCTACAATATCAATCAAAATGTGAAGAAAAAAGCTGGCGACGGCAAAACTAAAAGTTTTATCTCTTATATTTAGTACTACATTATGGCCTCAAAATCTAACATACATTTCGAAATCTCGGAACGAAAACTGCTACTTAGGGTTGTTGATGTAGCTGCGCTATTTTTTGGTTTATACATCGTATCCAATATATTTGATTTTGATTATTTTATGATCAGGAAAGAGCGCTGGTTATGGATGGTAGTTTTGGTGTTGTATTATGTGCTTTTCTCTACAATTTTTGAATTGTATAGTTTGCAGAAATCAAGTCGCTATGACACTACGTTTCAAGGCATTGTGCTTACGGTTTCTATTACCGTATTGTGTTATTTATTGACACCTTTCTTTACACCTGAACTGCCTGAAAATCGATTGCAAATTATATATTTTTTCTTAGCAATTTCTGTCGCGATCTTTTTGTGGCGTTGTGCGTATATTTTCTTTATTTCTTCACCAAGATTTTTCAAAAATATCTTATTGATCGGAAGTACGGAAGAAATTAAAATTATGTCCGATGCAATTCAAAAAAACACAAAATACTATAAGATTGTTGGTTATATAGATTCAAGTTTAAACTTAACAATTAAAAGTAACGAATTAACTGATATAGAAGAAATTACAGATTTGAATCTGAAAGAAGTTGTCCAGGAAAAAGCAGTTTCAGAAATTATAATCGGAAGTAATGAACGGGAAGAATTGAGCAAGCCATTGTTTGATGGTTTGATTGCTTTGTTAGAAACTGGTTTGCCGATTAAAGAATACATACAAGTGTATGAAGAATTGACATTTCGCGTGCCTGTACAATATATTGGAAAAGATTTTTACAAGTATTTTCCGTTTAGCCGAAGCAATCAAAACAAGCTATATTTGTTTGCGCATCGGTTGTTTGATATTGTTTCTTCGATATTTGGATTATTGGTAAGCTTATTATTTCTTCCGTTTATACTCATTGGAAACTTGATAGGAAATCGTGGTCCATTATTATATACACAAAAACGTGTTGGGAAAAATGGTGTGCCTTTTAAGATTTACAAATTGCGTAGTATGGTGATTGATGCAGAAAAAGATGGTGCAGTTTGGGCAGCAAAAAATGATGCACGGATTACGAAATTTGGTAGTTTCTTGCGGAAGTCGCGATTGGATGAAGTTCCACAGTTTATCAATGTTTTAAAAGGCGAAATGAGCATGATTGGTCCACGACCAGAACGTCCTTCATTTGTAAAAAAACTTTCGGAAAGTCTCACCTTTTATGAAATTCGACATGTAGTAAAACCAGGTGTAACAGGCTGGGCGCAAGTAAAAACCGAGTACGGCGCTTCTATGGAAGACAGTTTGCGTAAGCTTCAATACGACTTGTATTATATAAAACATAGAGGGTTTTTCTTAGATTTAAACATTATTGTCAAAACCTTGAGTACTGTGTTGTTTTATCGTGGGCGATGATTTTCTGGACTTGATTAGACTTTGTTAGACTGACTTAGATTTTTAGACTTGTTGGATTAGAAACTAACTAACAAACTATTTCAAAACGTCTCTACGAGTGATTTTTTAGAATGAAATGAAGAAAAGGTGTATCGAGAAGTACTATGAAAATAATATCTTTTGCCACGAATTCACAAATGTTTTTTTAGTTTATTTATTCTTATAACAGAGTAACCTGTCTTTGCAGTAGATTTTAAATAGTGACGGACTACATTTCTTAAAATTTTTCTATCTTAGAAGAAGAAAGAAAAACACATCATTTTTTCTCTCTATATTTCCTCCAAATGAATTGATTCAACATCAATGAAAATAAACTAAAAACTCGTTTTAGAAGCGGAATATATGGCAACAAATACATTGAACTATCAATACAATGCGCTTTCAAGTTTACAAAAGAAAGCTGGACAAGAAAATTTACTATTATCAAAGTTTAATGAAGTTCACAAAGGAAATTCTCCTTGTTTTTTCTGGGGAAAACTCAATAATCCGTATGAATTGTCAAGATGTTTAATTACACTTTCAAACATTGTACAATCAAGTTTTAACTTATCACCATTTCAATTGGCATTGCTAAAAGATCCTATTGTAACAGCCGGAAATAATCAAATACGATTTGAAGGTTTTTCACATTGCGCAGGCGTGTACGCTAGAGTAGATGTATTGGAAAATGGACAAGATGGCGAATTCATCGAAAACGGAACAACCAACGTAGATTTTAATACGCCGTTGATTTCTGAATTGGGAAAGATTAAAAAAAATGACGAATTAATCTTATCTGTCGGACAAAAAGAAGTTGGTTTTCATAAAGAAGGCGAGAGTTTTATAGAACGAAAAGTACCATTGCCCACAAAATGGATTAAAGGATTAACGACAGTTCAACACTATTTCTCAGAATCAGATTATGCGTTGACACTGAATAGAATTCAAGCATTGCAACTTTTTAAAACGATTCCTTCTGGAAAAGTAAAAATCGATTATTATCTAATCAAAAGAGGAAGTAAATACCTGTTTAGTCCGCTAAAAGCAGCAAACGCAGTCTGTATTGGCGGAATTCATCGATTAAAATTATTGCAGCCATTAATTCCATTGATCAAAGAATTAAAAGTATATCCACAAAAAGATATGCAATCGATCACCTTTACATTATGTTTCAACGAATTGAATTTCGTGTTTTCTCTTTCGAGAGATTTCTGGCGTGGATTTTCTGGAGAAGGTGCAGCTTTGGAAGCATTAATAGAAGATTTGCCAGATTCATTAGTACAAGCATTTGACAATTATTCATATACAAACCAAGAATTTAATCCAACATTACTTTCGTTTGAAGAAGGCATTGATATTTCTAAAATAGACAAATTGGCCACTAAATTATCCGCGATGGGATTGTTAGGCTATGATTTGGACAAAAACGGATTCTTCTACCGAAGATTGCCTTTCAAGCTAGATCGAATTCTATCCTTAAACCCAAGATTAAAAGGCGCAGAGAAACTTCTGGAAGAAAATAAAGTAGTTATCACTTCAAAAAAAGATAACGAAATAGAAGCAAAGGTAGCTGGTAGCGGCGTACAACATTATGTAGTTTTAAAAGGCGATACGCAAAAATGTACCTGTACTTGGTTTAGTAAAAATCAAGGTGAACGCGGTGCCTGCAAGCATATCTTGGCGGTAAAGAAAAAAACAAAATCTTAAGTATATGTTTATAGAAGAACTGAAAGATATTGTAAAGCACGAAAAAGATGTCGTTCCTTTTTTGAAGAAATTGACTTCAAAAGAGAAAAGAGAATTTGTTCCTGAGCTAAAAAAGTTAGCAGATATTGTATTTGAACGCAGAGATGTAACGGAGAAAACGAAATGGGGAATGTCGTATTCTTCAGAGTCAACACATACGGATAAACAACGAGCAATTGTTGATATGGCGCGTTTTGTCTGTTTTAATAAGACAGAAGCAAGAAGAATTTTTACAAACAATAACTTTCTTTCTAATGATGATGTAATTGCAAATATACTTCCATGGTTTATACCTAAATGGTATAGTGATTTACTCAATGAAACTAATTCTTGGGGTTTGACTTATGAAAAGCTAATGCTATTATATTCTAATGGTTATTTAGAACCATCTAGCGAGCTGATTGTAGCCAGATTACCAAGTATTATTGTGAAAAGTAGTTGGGAAAATAAAGAGCATAAAAGTTTTTACACACCAGAAGTTTTAGAGGAGTATAAAGAGACCTTAGAAACACATATTTGGTATTTATTTGAAGCCGAATCTGGGATTAATAACTTTAATTATTATAACAAATTTGACAATCATAAAGGAGTAGACGATGCTTGGATATATACGATAATCAATCTCGTAGAGAAACAAAAACTAGATCGTGAAAAAACGCTAATTGCCACAATTTACACGGCTACAAAAGGATTTAATCAAAACTTAAGTGGTTGGTTTTTTGATTTACTTATAAAATTAAACCCAACAAAAGAAGAAGTATTGCGCTTGCAAGATGAATTTTATGCAGCTTTAAATGCGCCACATTCGAAAGTCGTAAACACAGTTTTAAAATACTTTAAAATCGTTGCGACGGATAAAAAATTTAAGCATGCAACTTTTGTTGAAAATGCTTCTATATTATTGAGTTCAGAAGTGAAATCGGTGGTAAGTTCTAGTTTAATGATGTTGGATAAAATTGCAAAAACACATGCTTCATCTCAAAGTATTGTTTGTAAAACTGCGTCAGAGGCATTGTTACACACGGATGAAAAGATTCAAGTTAGAGCTGCAAAGATTATTGAAAAATATGGCGATTCGACAAATGAAGAATTGCGAGACGAAATAGAAATGTACACTGATGGTTTGTTGTATGCTGCCAAAGAAATTCTGAGCGAATATATAAGCGCCGAAACTGAAGAAACCAATGAAGAAGAAATTGACGCAATTGAAGAAATAACAATACTTTCAGAAGAAAATAAATTACCAGTATATGAAACGATAGATGATCTTATTTTCTTTGTGAGTCAGGCAATAGATAATAATGAAGTCTATCACATTGATTTGTTATTGGCGAATTTACCAAAATTGAACCTTTTGATCAATTCAGAAAACGCATCAAGATTAGCTCCAATTTTAAAACGCTCTTTTGATCTTGTATTTATTACAGAATGGATTACACAAGTTGGAAATATTGAGGTTGCAGCAGCAGATTACATCAATGATTTTGGTAAAATGTTGGTGCGAAAATATCCTGCGGAGTTGCGAGACTTCTGGAGATATACGGTAGAAAAAACGAAAGATATCAGGCATTATGAACGTGATAATAAAGATTACTCAGTTGAATTAGAGAAGCGCTCCATTCCGGGGTATATTTATAATTTGTATCGTTTTTTATTCATAAGATCGAAAGAATTTATCCAAAAAGGACAAGCATTTCCGTTGTTATCAACGCCAACACATACGCCATGTTGGATTGCTCCAGCAGTATTTTTGGATCGAATTCTCCAATATCAAAATACAAATAAGAAGTTTGATTTCAACGATTATCAAATCGCGATTGGTCGTTTGCCGATTACTGAATGCACCAAAGAAATTACTGAAAAAATTGCTCAAATTCAATCCAAAGAACTCCAAGAAGTACTGCGCTACCATTTTAACTTGACAAGTTTAAAAGAAAGCAAGATTATGCGACCAGCATTGTGGATGCAAAGCATTTTGAGTAAAAAAAATGCGGAAGATATCAACTATTTTGAGGAAGATTTAGGTTATTCATTACAAAAAGAAATGGCTTTCTATACTTGGGCATGTATGTCGCGAGAACGTACCTTTAAATTATATGATTATCAAGCTGGAAAATATACAAATGAAAAAGTAACTGAAAAGAAATTATATTTTAATGAATTTCTCCCCAAAAAATTTGAATATGCATCTTTACTTACGAGTATAAAAGATTTTTTCAAAGGCAACAAACGCAAAGTTGTACATCAAAATAGCATCTACAAATTTATCCGCATTAGAAAGCAGCAATTTACAACCTTAATCCAGCCAAATGATGATTTGAAGTTTTTGCTTTTAACACCAAACAATCCATGTGTTTTTTTAAGTCAAGTGATTCATAACAACCTGCAGGAATCCACATTTTTTGATGAAGGCACCAGAAAGAATATGATCAATATTTTAAAAGGATTGTATGAAATATGGAATCGTGAGGATTATTTTGAAACGACGTATTTGTTTCTGGCAACAGGATTTTTGTGTAGTGATAAAGTAGCAAGAGACATTGCGGCAGAAATCTGGATAAAAGCAAATTCAACAGCAACGATGAATAATGTGCTTTTAGGTAAAACGCTAGGGAAACTTCAATTTGGGGATTATGCACCAATGAAACGATTCACAGATCTGATCACAGAAAGCATGTTTGCCATATCTACACTACACAATAAGCGTTTGTTTGAACTTATAAATGCAATGATTAGCACGATGAATGATACGCCAATACGAGGCGTAAAAAAACTATTAGAACTCTTTTTAGAACTCAAACGCACATTCCCAGAAGCTGCAATTAGTGATGAAACGACAGAGAAACTGACTGTTTGGAAAACTTCAAAAACGTTGAAGGCTGTTGTGGAGAAGTTGATTTGATTAGTTTGAAAGATGCATACTTACACTTCCTTCAACCTCAAAAAGTAATACGTCAAATACGCATACCGAACTGCCAACGCAATCAATAAGGGAATAGCGGCTAACGCAAACTGTTCAAAATCTATCAGCCATAAGAAAGTTAATACAACGAGTAATACCAACAAAAAAGCAGAATGTCTCCACAATGCTTTGCATTCTTGTTTTTTAGCTAAGAATTTGTACGCAAACAATACATTTGGTGCAAACAACCAGAATACGTTCATGTTTGTGTATGTCGCGGTATGGTCAGTAGCAAACCAAAGTAATAGAATCACAATTCCAGCGATTCCATTGACTAATAATATGGTGAAATCTAGCCAGCGTGTGCGTTTACTGTTTTTATAATCAAGAAAAGTAATGATCAAAACAATCAATAGTAAGATGGAGAATATTATGTATGGACTAAATAGTATATTTTTGCTTGTAGCAGCGTTTTCAGGCGCTTCTAAGATCAAATTGGTTTCTTTGACTAATGGAGTACCGTCTTGTTTTGTGGCATTCGCAAACGCTTTAAAAACATATTCGGGTAAAAACTGGTATTCTTTCGGTTCCGCAACTTTATCAATGACAGCTCCTAAAGCAATGTCAATTCCGAAACTTGACCACGAATTGGAATCTAAGTTAGCGTGAATTAAATCTCTAAAGCTATTTTCTTCGGTTAAATGATCTTCATTAAAAATAAATGCATCTCCAAAATTCTCTTGAATAATGTCTCTTTTTTTCGTCGCACAATTATTGAAGAAGAAATCATATTTATAATTCCTGTTTTCTTCTTTGTAATTATTCTCTAAGTATTCAAATAACTGTCGGACTTGTTCCGGAGTGAAATCTAACACTTGGGCTTTTACCCAACGTTTTTCTTGTTTATAGGTATATATAAATCTTTTAAAACTACTTCTGCCAAGTTGATACGGAAGTTTTCCGCGTGCAAATTTTACATAAAATAAAGGTGTGTCAAAATCAAAGGTTCCGTAGTTGTAAACCATATCATAACCATACACAGGATCTTGGAAACGAAATGCGCTATGTCCAAAGGAAGAGTACAATTCTTCGCCAGCACTACAAGTTATGACTGAAAAATAGGCTTCTGAAGATATTTTTACACGATTTGCTTCTTGCCCAAACAGCATTCCTGCATATAAAAAGAGTAGAAGTAGACTCGCTTTTTTCATTATCTAAATAAGCTCCAATCGATTTTTAATGAGAATACATTTGAATACACAGCTGCGCTTTGATCACCAATATCTGTCAACGCGTAATCAACTTGAATTCCTTTGTATTTAAAACCAATTCCAATATTTGGTTGAAACGTCAACGATTCAGAACCAAAATTGTTTTCGTTTTGGAAATTTCCAACGCCAGCGCGTAAAAATACCAAATCGGTATAGGCAAATTGAAGTCCGACAGCAGGCGTAATACTTGCAAACGAAGTAGAAATGATGTCATTTGTTTCTGCAAAACGCATGTTTAAATCCACTTCCGCCGTTAAGGTATAATCATAACTAAACGTAAATGATCGCGCAACTCCGAATTGTAATTTAGGAATCGTAATTTCGGTAGTTTCTGGTAAATCTTGTGTTGGAATTTGATCGCTTACAGCGCTGAATAAATCTTCATCAATGCTCCACGTGTTGAATGTTGTCGTGATATCACGTGCCATCAAACCAAATTTCCAATCTTTATGTTTAAATTGAATTCCTAAGTCAAATCCAAATCCCCAAGAAGAAGCAAAATCCCCAATAATTCTACGAATTACTTTGGCATTAATTCCATAATTTAATCCTTGTACGGGCAATTTTCGTGCATACGAAAACGTAATTCCGTAATCGGCAGTAGAGAAGAGGCTGATTCTATTAAAATCAATATTTCCTTGACTATCAATTAATTGTGTAGTATTTAAGATATCATCAACTCCAAAACGAATTAATGAAATTCCCCAAGCACTTCTATCGTCAATTGGCATTGCAAACGCAGCATAATCATACAAAGCAATATTTGCAAAATAACTAGAGTGCATTAACGCCATTTGTTTGTCTTCCAAACCGATCAATCCCGCAGGATTCCAGTATCCAGAATTTACGTCATTAATATTAGCAACAACGGCATTTCCCATACCAAAAGCGGCAGCGTCAACACCAATATTCATAAATTCATTGGAATACTTAGCAACAGATTGACTGTACGCTTGGTGGGTAATTATTATAAAGAGGAGAACTAATGACTTTTTCAAGAGTGTAATTTTTTATACAAAGATGCAATTTTCTAACCTAATAAACTCAAAAAATACACAGATATTGTATGGATTCACAGAACATTTTCACTTCTTTTCAGTGGAGTTTATAAACTTTAATTATTTTTACAAAAAATCAGATACATGAATATCAAGAAACACATTCCAAACTTTATCACTTTATTAAATTTATTTTGCGGTTGTTTGGCTGTAATTTTTGCGGTGAAAAATCAATTAGAAATTGCCGCATTTTTTGTGTTTTTAGGAATATTTTTTGACTTTTTTGACGGCCTGGCAGCCAGATTGTTGAAGGTGCAAAGTGAATTGGGTTTACAACTAGATTCGTTAGCAGATATGGTAACCAGTGGTGTTGTTCCCGGAATTTTCATGTATCAATTATTTAACAGATCCTTAGATATACACGAGAAAGTGAACGACGGACATTCTTGGTCAGATTCGTGGCATTGGTTTCAAAATGAAGTACAATTATTGCCGTTGTTTGGACTTTTAATTGCGCTTGCTTCTGCGTATCGCTTGGCAAAATTCAATATAGATGAAAACCAAACCTCATCGTTTATCGGATTGCCAACTCCAGCAAATACCTTATTAATCATCTCTTTGCCATTAATTTTAATGTATCAAGGAAGTGAAATTGTGGATGCGATCATTTTAAACAAATGGTTTTTAGTGGGAATGACCTTAGTAAGTAGTTATTTACTCAATGCAAACATTCCGTTATTTGCCTTAAAATTTAAAGATTGGAGCTTTAAAAACAATGCTGTAAAGTATATTTTCTTAGCAATATGTATTGCATTATTACTCTTTTTACACTTTTTAGCCATTCCGATTATTATTTTGCTATACGTAGTACTTTCGATTATTAAGAAGTAAAAAATAAAACGAACCGCGAAGTTCGCTTTAAAGTTTTAGATGTCTCCATCAGTAGCACCAATGAAACCGCCAACGATTAATTGAGCGTTTTCGATTTGGTAGTGTGCAAGTTGATTTAATGCTTTCATAATAATGAGTTTTAAAATTAATAATGAAGCTAAAGTAGTAGAGTAGTGCTAGTAATAATAATTAAGTATCTGACAATTCACGGAATTATCAGATATAGAAAAAGTAAAAACTAATTAGTATTATAGTTTTATATGAATGTATTCTTGAAAAATTAGAAGGTTCTCTTTATAAAATTATATAGAATTCATATTAATTATAAAACACGAAAAAGGCGGTATTCTTTAATTAGAATACCGCCTTTTTTATGAAATTTGATGTTATTATTTATAACAAAACATTACTGCACAGTTACCGTAAACGTTGATGAAATATCCGTTTCACCACCTGCATCTGCCAAACCTGTATTTGGTTTTGTTGGCTCATGACGTAAGGTTACTGTAAATGTTCCAGTGCTTGCTGCGCCAGTTGTTAAATCGAAAGTAATTCCTAACGGATTCATATTTGCATCAAGATCATAATTTGATGTTGTCAAATCTAAGCTTGCGTTTGTTGTATAAAAAAATTGGTGTTCTTCAGCTTCCGCCTGTACTTCCGACGTAATATTATCCGCAGGCGTAACCGTTTCGTTTAACAAAACTACAGCTCCGTTATAGGTTGTCATTGCGGCTAAATCACCAGACACAGTAATTACTGGATCATTTGGTCCATCTCCATCCAAATCACTTGATTCTAATGTAATTGCTGTTCCACCACCAGTTGGCGTTAATGTAACTGTTACGGTTGTAATCAGTTCTTCTTCATTCACAGGAACTGGAGCGTCATCATCACTAGAACATGCGATAAAGAGTGAACTAAATAGGGTAATAATTACTAAAGTTGAAAATTTATATGTATTCATAGTTGTCTTTTTTTAATACGTTATTTTTAAATTGATTGAAAAATTTCTACCCAAATCATCTGCATAATAACGCACACGGTTTAAGTAATTTCTATAATTAGTATTGAATATGTTTGAAACAGATACACCAACATTTAGCATAGATGTTTTACTGAGCTTAAAATCAGCACTAGAATTTAAGTGTAGTAAATGGTATGCGTCTGGTGACGTACTTACATCTACCAATTCTTGGGTATTTGTTTCTGGAATGAAAACTTCAAAATTATTGTCTGGGAATTCATTTTGTCTAAATGTATATTCACTTTTGACTTCAAATCTGAAGTTTTTAAAATTACTATTTTGATATACTAAGCCATTTGTAATATTTACAGGTGGAATGTCTATCAAAGGAAGATCTAATGTTCTGTCATATCCTTTTACCATTGAAAATTGATGAAAGAAATTCAAATTTTTCGTGAATACAAGTGACGCGTCAATGTCAACTCCTAATAAGCGAGCATCAGTTTGTCGGTATTCCCATACTTGGAAGTTGCCACGTATGGTTTGTTGAATTTCTGTTGGTTCAATGATCATAAAATCATTGATTAAATTGATATATGGATTGATTGAAAAACCAAAGACAGTTCCTTTTTTTTGCAATGTTAATGACACTTTGTGTGCGATTTCCGAATTGAAACGTACATCTCCTAATTCTATGCGCGATGCGGAATGATGCAAACCTTCACTAAATAATTCTGATGGATTTGGTGCGCGAGATACCAACGAATAATTAGCAAATAGTTTGTATTGATCATTAAATGTATAGCGAATACCTAATGTTGCGGAAGCATTCGAAAAGTTTAGTTTTGGATTTGTCAAAATTTGGTTTCCAAATTCTTCTACAATAATATCAGGAATTAATTCATCATAGTTTCGGTCTTCCCAAAAAGAAGTGCGGTAAAATTTTTGCGCATCGATATGAATATAATCAAAACGACCGCCAAATTCTACCAACCAATTCTCATTAATAGATATATCGGCAATACCATAAATTCCAACATTAATTCGTTCATAATCTGGAATTAATCTTCTGACACCTGTATTTGGGTTGGCAATATTTTCTTGATATTGCGTCATCAAACCAGTTTTCAGGTTAAAAAGATCAGTATTGTTTGTATCTAAGTCAAGACGTATTGTATGTGAATTCAGTGTTAAATCTAATGATGCATTATCAGTATCATCACCACGTCGCACATCGAATTCCAAACGGTTATTTTGTTGAAAATCGTATTGGAAACTAATTTTCCCTAATTTTTTAAAGTTTTTAAATCCACGTATTTTAAATAGATGATGTGTTACATCTTGCTTTGGAGCGTCTATTTTATATGTGAAATCTCTAATAATTAATGGAATACCACTATTAATGGCACGCACTTGGTCACTTGCACCGCCAATGTGCGACGCACTCAAAATGCCAATTTCATTTTTAAAGAAAGAATAATACGCTTCTACACCATAATCAAAACGATTGATCCCAATTCTGGCAGCAATGTTTCGACCAAAAACACCCGTATTGCTCAGTACATAATCTGGAGCTTCATAGTCGCCGTAGCGTTTTAGCGTTCCTTGTACTGAACCATACCAACCATTCTGGTAGCTTTTGGTAAGTGTAGATGTCAAAATTCCGCCACGACCATTTGTTGCGGCAGACATGAGCGTTTTTCCATATATTGTATCTTTTACAGGAATTTTGGAAGCTTCTGTAATTATGATCCCACCAACGGCATCACCACTATATTTTAAGGAACCAGCACCTTTAATAAGGGTAATATTACCGATAGCATTCACATCAACACTTGGAGCGTGTTCAGCTCCCCATTCTTGATCTTCCATTCGGACACCATTATTCATCACAACAATACGACTACTGTGTACACCATTTATAATAGGTTTTACTACAGCATTTCCTGTATTGAGAGAAGAAACACCACTCAACGTATTTAAAATGTCTCCTAAAGAGCCATTACTATAACGATCTAATTGTTTTTCCGTTATTTTTTGCTCGAAATTTGTTTTGGTTTTTCTTCCATAAATTGAAGCATTTAACGTAATTGCATTTAGCTCTTCTAAGTGATGTTCTAAACGAAAGTTTTTTTCCGTATTACCAGAAACCTTCACTTTAAAAGCTTGTGTTGCACAATTAGGGTGTGATATTTGGATTGAGTACGTTCCTTCGCAGAGTTTCGTAAAAGCAAACGTTCCATCAATTGAGGACTGCGTTACTTTTTCAAATCCGGCGATAATAAGCGTTGCGCCTGGAAGCACAGAATCATCATGTAAATCAATTACTTTACCAGTCAGTGTAAAATTGCAATTTTCTTGTGCTTTTGCAAAAAGTCCACTACATAGCAGTAATATATAGATATATTTACGCATGTAAATTCTTAATTAAAAAATAAAATGTTTTAAAATGTTTTAAATCAAGAAAAGATTGGTGGTGCACGTAATTGTTTGCTCGTAAGCGGTGCATAATTACATAGAGGCGTAGTGGAGCCTAATGTTGTTTTGAAAATTATTGGAGGCAATTCTAATTTTGGAAGACTTGTAACTTCATAAATGAAATTTGTAAAGTGATAAGTACACGAATCACAATGCAGATTGCCTTCATGAATGTGTGCTTTTTGTTCTTTACACCAAGTGTACTCGTGATCTTCCGTTAATTGATGTGAAAACTGTATCAAAGAAGGCAACACCAATGTTACAACGAACAGTGATGCTATGGTAATTTCTTTTATTTTTTGTACAACTTTCATAATTTCTCCTTGCAATCTTAGTGAAATTAACCACTAATGATCTTAACAAAAGTAACGAATACTTTTATGTAAAAAAAATTAACTTTTTTAGAATTCACGCTTTAGACAAAGTAGGAGCGGTTTGTTAAAGAGATTCAATTCAATTTATTAGATTTAAAAATCGAGTTTCTTTTCTCGCAACTCAAAGTTTTGTCCTAAATACACTTTTCTAACCATTTCATCTTCAGCCAATTCTTTTGGTTTTCCTGCTTTTAATATGTTTCCTTCAAACATTAAATAGGTTCTATCGGTAATCGCTAATGTTTCTTGTACGTTGTGATCGGTAATTAAAATTCCAATGTTTTTATTTTTTAAATGTGCAATGATTCGCTGAATGTCTTCTACTGCAACTGGATCAACACCAGCAAAAGGTTCATCCAACAATACAAAACTAGGGTCTGTTGCTAAGGCACGTGCAATTTCAGTACGTCTTCGTTCTCCACCAGACAATAAATCGCCACGGTTTTTACGAATGTGACCTAAACCAAACTCTTCAATGAGCGATTCCATTTTCATGACTTGCTCTTTCTTTGATAGTTTGGTTAATTGTAATACACTTAAAATGTTTTCTTCAATGCTTAGTTTTCTAAATACAGAAGCTTCTTGCGCCAAATAACCAATTCCGTTTTGCGCACGTTTGTACATTGGATAATTGGTGATTTCCATATTGTCCAAAAAGATTTTTCCGCCATTAGGCTTTATCAATCCTACAATCATGTAAAAAGAAGTAGTTTTTCCAGCTCCATTTGGACCTAGTAAACCAACAATTTCTCCTTGATTTACTTCCAATGAAATTCCTTTTACAACTTTTCGTCCTTTGTAGGACTTCATGATACTATCGGCTCTTAAAATCATATATTTTGTTCATTAAACAGCGTAAAAATACTATTTTCAGTAGAACACTGATACTTTTTAATACTAAATTAACGTCGCTAAATCTATATCTTATCTAAACTCTAACAGCGAAGCGATCTAAATTCTAGTAGCAAAGCGGTCTAAAATCTAATTTTGCGATTGTTCTTCTAATGCTTCCCAATATTCGTAGGCTCTGCGTAAATGTGGAATTACGATTGTTCCTCCAATTAAAGTTGCAATACTTAAGGTTTCCATCACTTGTTCTTTGCTCAAACCTTCTTTGTAACATGCTTCTAAATGATATTTTACACAATCATCACAACGCAATACAGTAGAAGCTACCAAACCTAGTAATTCCTTAGTTTTTACATCTAAAGAACCTTCTGAAAAAGCATTTGTATCTAAGTTAAAGATTCGTTTGATTACTTTGTTATTGTCTGCTAAAATTTTATCATTCATTTTAGCACGATATGTATTAAATTCCTCTACTTGATTGCTCATTTTTTAATTTCTTTTTTAAATTTTTCTCAACTCTTTTTGATATGATGATTCCTACTTGGTACAGCAGCATTATTGGAATCGCTACCACAATTTGACTGGCAACATCGGGCGGCGTAATAATAGCGGAAAGAATTAAAACGACAACAAGCGCATGTTTTCTATACTTGCGTAAGAATGCAGGTGTGATTAATCCTAATTTTGATAGGAAATAGATGACTAGTGGTAATTCAAATACCAATGAAATCCCTAGTAATGTGTTTGTTAATAGGCTAATATGCGATTGTGCTAAAATTGTATTTTTTATCTGATCAGTAATCTTAAAGTTATAGAAAAAATACGATGACATTGGCATAATTACGTAGTAACTAAATAATAATCCGATGAAAAATAGGAATGAAGCTAAGAAGATAAACCATCTTGATTTTCCGCGTTCTTTTGGACTTAACCCAGGAGCGATGAATCGCCACATTTCATATAAAACATACGGAAAGGCAAGAATTAACCCTAGAATTAACGCTGTCCAAATTGCCATGGTAAACTGACCCGTAACATCAATATTGACCAAGTCATCATCAAATGTTAGTGAACAAAAGTCGCTATCGAGACCTATTAATTGAAAAGAATCACAGAAAAACTGATAGGTTACAAAAGTTCCATCTAAATGTACAATTAATAAATTGTCGTAAATAGGTTCTATGTATATAAATACAACACACGCTATGATAAATATGACTGCAAAACTGCGGATAAGATGCCATCTTAGTTCTTCTAAATGATCTAAGAATGACATTTCGTTTTTGTTTTTCCCCATTATAAGATTCCTTCTTTTACTAAATCATGCAAATGTACGATTCCTTTGTATTTTCCAGCCTCTTCTACCATTAATTGTGAAATTCCGTTGTCTTCCATGATTTCTAAGGCTTCAACCGCCATTGCATCGTTTTCAACTCGTTTTGGATTGGACGACATAATATTTGTAGCTTTCAAGTCGCCAATAAAATCATTATCAGCTAACATACGTCGAATATCTCCATCCGTAATGACTCCAATAATTTCATTTGTTTCATTAATAACGGCAGTTGCGCCCATCATTCCTTTGGAAATTTCTATAATGACATCTTTTACAGAACTATCTTCGTATACTTTTGGTTTTTGATTCACGGAAGCTAAATCACTTACGCGTAGGTATAATTTTTTCCCTAAAGCACCACCTGGATGATATTTTGCAAAGTCCTTGCTTGAAAAACCTCTTAGTTCTAATAAACAAACCGCTAATGCATCTCCTAAAACTAACTGTGCAGTTGTGCTTGTTGTTGGCGCCAAATTGTTTGGACATGCTTCTTTTTCCGCGTACGCGTGCAATACATAATCGGCTTGTATGCCTAAAAATGATTCTTTATTGGATGTAATTGCGATTAATTTATTGTTACTATTCTTAATCAAAGGAACTAACACTTTGATTTCGGGAGTATTACCACTTTTTGAAATACAAATTACAGTATCATGTTCTTGAATGATTCCTAAATCACCATGAATTGCATCTGCGGCATGCATAAAAATTGCTGGTGTTCCTGTGGAATTCAGTGTTGCAACGATTTTTGTGGCTATGTTGGCACTTTTCCCAATTCCTGTAACGACAACTCTTCCATTAGATTCATAGATATATGAGACAGCTTCTGCAAACTCATGATCAATTAAAGGAATTAAATTTTGGATCGCATCACATTCTGTTTGAACGGTTTGCTTGGCAACACTAATAATGTTATCTTTATATTTCAAAATGAATAAATTTAAAAAATTGTTGTTACTAAAGAAAATAGTATCTTTAGTGTATGCAAATGTATGTAAAATAGTAAAAAGATAGAATGAGTTTAGTAGAAATTGACTTATATAAGGAACTAAAGAAGCACTTCGGGTTCGGTCAATTCAAAGGACTACAGGAAGAAGTTATTAAAAGCATCATCAGCAATAAAAACACCTTTGTAGTTATGCCGACGGGCGGTGGTAAATCTTTATGTTACCAATTGCCAGCGTTAATGACAGAAGGAACTGCTATTATTGTTTCTCCCCTAATTGCCCTAATGAAGAACCAAGTAGACGCGCTCAGAGGAATATCTTCTCAGGACGGTATTGCACATGTATTGAATTCTTCGCTTACCAAAGCAGAAATCAGACAGGTAAAAGAAGACATTACAAATAAGGTTACAAAACTGTTGTATGTCGCACCAGAATCATTAACTAAAGAAGAAAATGTAGAGTTCTTACGAACTGTTAAAATTTCTTTTATGGCAGTTGATGAAGCCCATTGTATTTCAGAATGGGGACACGATTTTCGTCCCGAATACAGAAATCTTAAAAGTATTATTGGAAAAATTGGAGATAATATTCCAATTATTGGACTCACAGCGACCGCGACCCCAAAAGTGCAAGAAGATATTCTTAAAAACTTAGGAATGTCAGATGCAAAAACGTTTAAAGCGTCGTTTAATAGACCTAATTTATATTACGAAGTACGCCCAAAAACAAAGAATGTAGATGCAGATATTATTCGCTTTGTAAAGCAAAATGATGGTAAAAGCGGAATTATATACTGTTTGAGTCGTAAACGTGTAGAAGAATTAGCGCAAGTACTTCAGGTAAATGGAGTGAATGCAGTTCCATATCATGCTGGATTGGATCCAAAAAAACGCGCCAAACATCAAGATATGTTTTTGATGGAAGACTGTGAAGTCGTGGTTGCAACGATTGCATTTGGTATGGGAATTGACAAACCTGATGTTCGATTTGTGATTCATCATGATATTCCAAAAAGTATTGAAAGTTATTATCAAGAAACTGGACGCGCTGGAAGAGATGGCGGTGAAGGTCATTGTTTGGCTTTCTATTCCTATAAAGATATTGAAAAGTTAGAAAAATTTATGTCTGGAAAACCTGTTGCAGAACAGGAAATTGGACATGCGCTTTTACAAGAAGTGGTTGCGTATGCAGAAACTTCTATTTCTAGGCGAAAATTTATATTACATTACTTCGGTGAAGAATTTCCAGATGATGGAGAAGGAGCAGAGATGGACGATAATGTTCGTTTTCCGAAAAAGAAAGTAGAAGCTCAAGATCAAGTAGTTAAGTTGCTAAAAACGATTCAAGATACAAAACAGACGTATAAATCGCGTAATGTTGTCAATGTATTGATTGGAAATGAAAATGCATTGATTAAATCACATAAAACGCATTTACAACCTTTTTTTGGGTTAGGAAACGCATTCAATGATAAATATTGGATGGCGTTAATTCGTCAAGTCTTAGTTGCTGGTTATCTTCGAAAAGATATTGAAACGTACGGCGTTATCAAGTTAACAGACGCAGGGAAAGCTTTTATAGAAAGTCCTGAATCATTTATGATGACGGAAGATCATGACTTTATTGATGCAAATGATAATAATATTATTACCGCTTCAAAAGGAAATGGTGTCGTTGCAGATCAAAAATTGATGACGATGTTGAAAGATTTGCGGAAGAAAGTAGCCAAACGCTTAGGAGTTCCGCCGTTTGTGGTTTTTCAAGATCCTTCTTTGGAAGATATGGCACTGAAATATCCTATTTCGATTGATGAAATGAAGAATATTCATGGCGTAGGAGATGGAAAAGCAAAGAAGTATGGTAAAGACTTTATCGATTTCATCAAAAAGTATGTTGATGAAAATGATATTCTTAGACCTGATGATTTAATCGTAAAAAGCACTGGAGTTAATTCTGGTTTAAAATTATACATTATTCAAAATGTTGATAGAAAGCTTCCGCTAGATGATATTGCAGCTTCAAAAGGTCTTAAAATGGTTGATTTCATTAAAGAAATGGAGCAAATTGTTTACAGTGGAACTAAGCTAAATATAAGCTATTGGATTGATGATATTTTAGATGAAGACCAACAAGAAGAAATTCATGAATATTTTATAGAATCTGAAAATGACAAAATTTCTGCTGCAATGGAGGAGTTTGATGGCGATTACGACGATGAAGAATTACGTTTGTATCGGATCAAATTTATCAGTGATGTAGCAAATTAACATACGACACAACAAGTTGTCAAAATTAAAAAAAGCTGTTTGAAGTAATATCAAACAGCTTTTTTATTGTTTTAAATTTTTTATAGAAAACCAGTATTTCGGGCTTGTTCTAAAAGTGATTCATCACCTTTCTTTTCTACATCAAATACTTCTTTTAAGTGTCGTTTGCGCTTTTCTATTGCTGCAAGTGATAGTGGAATGTATTCTGTTAAGTTTTTTGTTTTTATTCCTTTCGAAAGGTGGAATAGGATATTACGATCAATATCATCCAAGACAACTTCATTGATAATTCGCGTACGAAGTAATTTTGTTACTGTATGACTGTAATATGGCGGATCGGTCAATACTACTTGAAACGCACGCATTAATTCATCGGAAGTTACATCACTTTTTACTAAGAAACCATCTGGATTAATGTTTTTGAGAATATTGTGAATTCTGAAGTTATTATTAAACATTGTTAGAATCACAACTTTTGCGTCTGGAAGTAGTTCTTTTACTTTAATTCCTAAATCTTCTCCTGAAATAATTTTCCCATCACTTGATGGAGGTAATTTTATATCTAAAAAAACGACATCATACGGAGTTCCAGTAGATGCATTTTTAATTTTGCTAAATGCACCGTCACAACTGTCGGATGTATCAATCCGTAGTGTCATTTCATCGGAGTTAATGCCGAGTAAGGCATTTTTATAGCCTTCGATGATCATTGGATGATCATCTACAATTAATACTTTTATATCTTTCATATGTAAGGTTAAGTTCTACGTCATAGGAACGTCAACACTAATAGAGGTTCCTTTACCTGGAATTGAATTTATAGTAAATTGTCCATGAAGTAAAGCTACTCTTGATTTCATATTTTTAAGTCCTATACCGCTACTTCTTTTTTCTTGGTCAAAACCAACGCCGTCATCTTTAATGGTAAGGATAATATGATCATCATTCTTTTTAAAATCTAGTATTACGTTTTCTGCTTGCGCATATTTATTGATATTTTGAATAGATTCTTGTACAATTCGATAGATATTTATTTTAATATGCCCTGGAATATCTGTCCATACAATACGATCATCATCTTCAATTATATATTTAAAGTTAGTTATTTTCGACTGTTCCTCCAAGAGATTTGCAATCATTGTGCTATAACTCGTTGTAGAATTGAAATTATCGATCCCTAATTCATGCGAAATATTCCTTACTTCTTCCTCAATGCTTTGAAGTTCATAGATATATTGTTCTCTCATTTTCTTTGAACTCAAGTCATCTTTACTATTCAAACTTCCCAAGCTGAGTCGTGTACCAAATAATCTTCCAAGGATTCCGTCGTGTAATTCGAGAGAAATCCGTTCTTTTTCACGTTTTCTTCCTTCTTCAATTTTATCTTGCTGATCAATCATTAAGTTGTAAATCTCCTCATTGGCACGCTGTTGTTGCTGTTCCATTTCGAGTTCTTTATTACGAGTTCGCTGTTGCGTAATTACATAAATAAGGAAGCCAAAGAAAATCAGTGCTGTTGAAGTAGCAACAATCCAAGTGTTTTGAATGCTTAATTTTTTATTTTCAGTTATAACCACATCTGTTTCAAACTTGATACGAGCAAACTTATTCCGGATACCACGTTCGTAGATAACTAAACTATCGTTGAGTTTTATATACTCATTCAAGTATTTATTACTATTGTTAGGTTCTATTTTTGCAAGCAGTTTGTAATTATCTAAAAGGTGATCATATGATTTAATTTTTTTTCCTAATACCATTGCTTCCGTTGAAAATTTTAAACTTTGTATGGTATCTTTCTGTCGAAGATAATACTCCGAAAGGTGAATTTTATTAATAAGAAGTCCTACGGAAATATTGAGACTGTCTCTAATGTGCAAAGCTTTATAAAATAGATCAGGTAAATCATCATGATCATTTAATATAAATTTTGAATATGCCAAGTTATCTGTCAATGTTGCGTACAGTCTAGTATTTTTATAATAAATACTATCATAATTTAATCCTTCTTTGTATTTTTTAATAGCCAAAGCATGATTGCCTAAATTTCTGTAAACAATACCTATATTATTTAAAATAGTAGCTTCTCTTATGTCATCCTTACTACTTTTTCTGAGATATTCTAGTGAATCTTTATAACATTTAATAGCTTTTTCGTACTCTTCTAAATTATTATATATGATGCCAAGAAGGTTATAACAATTATATAAACTATTATAATCCTTTTGATCTTGAAATATTTCGATGGCATTTATGATTGCAATTTCACTTCCTGTATAATCCCTAACATCTTTTTGAATTTGTCCAATATTAAACCATATGGAAGCTACTTTTTTTAGTTCACCTATACTACTAAATATTTTTTTTGTGTTGTTGTAGAAATAGTAAGCACTATCAAGCTTTTTATTCTTTTTATAAAAAGCACCCATGTCCCAATAATGGTCGCCAAGCGTAATAGAATCTTTAAGTTTAGTAGATAACAAGACGCCTTCTTTGTTTACTTTTTTAAACATGAATTCATCATTAATTCTGTAATATGCATAAGATAATTTAGAATAATACACGTTTTTCAAAGAGTCATTTGATTCTCTTTGTGCTATTCTATATGCCTTGTCTAAAGAATCTTTTTTAACTTCAAATGAAAGACTTCTATCTTTAAAAATGTTTGATAAGTCTAAAATTCTTTTACTCGTTTGAGAAATTAGTACATTACATAAAAATAGTATAAAAAGTAGACAATATTTTTCTTTGGTTTTGAATATCAAAATAAGTAGGTGTTTGTCACAAATTTATCTTTTTTTTATTTAATATAAAAGCCTTCCGGTGGAAGGCTTTTATATTTAAACGAAATATGGTTGATTAATTTCCTTGTCCACTACCTTGACCTCTGTCAACTTCTGGATCTTCTTCATCTCCAGTTCCAGTTACATTTTCAAATATAGTATCATCTCCTGCATCAGAAGTGCTGTTTGGCTCACATGCTATAAATCCTAAGTTTACTACTAATAATAATGCGAATAATCCGAATACTTTTTTCATCTTTTTAAATTTTAATTAAGTTAGTTACTAGTTATTTTGTTACTCATTTTTTCCTACTACTATGAAAAGTCATTTTTTTAATGATTTTTTTAAGCTATTACCGTAATAGACTTCTTTTATAAAACCATATTTTCACAAAAAAATAAGCTTCTTTTTTATTTTAATGAAAACTCTCTTATTCTTGTTAACACCCAAAAGTTAAATTGTTTTCACTAAATTTTAAATTTAAAATCAAGCTAACTATCTGATAATCAGCAATTGAAATTAAACAGATTTTTAACTTGATTCTTAAATCAAGTTAAAGTCAAAAAATTTGGTTTCGCTACGGTTTTTCGATAAAATAAATATGGGATTCCAATACTATTATTAAAAAGATTATTTTCAACAGTGTATTTTGTAATTGTATTTTGATGCGTATCTTCGCACTTTAAATTAAAATATATATAATGGAAGACGGTTTATACGCAAAACTACATACGAGTAAAGGAGAAATCTTAGTAAATTTAACTTATAAAAGAACACCAGGAACAGTTGGTAACTTTGTTGCTTTGTCTGAAGGACAATTAGAAAATAATGCAAAGCCACAAGGAACTCCGTATTATGATGGATTAAAGTTTCATAGAGTTATTCCAGATTTTATGATTCAAGGTGGTTGCCCACAAGGAACTGGTACAGGAAGTCCTGGATATACTTTCGATGATGAAATTCATCCAGAATTGACACATAGCGAACCAGGAGTTCTATCTATGGCAAATGCCGGACCAGCAACTAATGGCAGTCAATTTTTTATTACACATATTCCAACTCCTTGGTTAGACGGAAAACATACCGTTTTTGGTCATGTTTTTCATGGACAAGAAATTGTTGATACAATCGCACAAGGTGATCATATTGATAAAGTTGAAATTATTCGTGTTGGAGCTGATGCAGAAGCTTTCAATGCTATAGAAGCATTCCGTTTATTTGATGGAGCAAAAGCAGCACGCATCAAAGCAGCAAAAGAAAAAGAAGAAAAAGAATTAGCAGAAATCGCAACAGGTTTTGATGCAACTGAAAGTGGATTACGTTATAAAATAATTCAAAATGGAGACGGCGTGCAAGCTGAAAAAGGAAAAACGGTTTCTGTACACTATAAAGGAATGTTTCCTGATGGTGGCGTTTTTGATTCTTCATACCAAAGAAATAAACCAATTGATTTTCCATTAGGACAAGGAAATGTAATTCCAGGTTGGGACGAAGGTATCGCTTTATTGAAAGTAGGAGATAAGGCTCGATTTGTAATTCCTCCACATTTAGCGTACGGTGAAAGAGGAGCTGGCGGCGGCGCTATTCCACCAAATGCTACGTTAATGTTCGATGTAGAACTAATGGATGTAAAATAAATAATACAAAACGCTCTGAAAATCTCAGAGCGTTTTTTTATACAATTATAAAATATGGATTTAGAAAAATTAAAATATCCTATCGGAAAAATTCAAATTCCAACTATAATAACCGCTGAACATATTTCAAATTGGATTACTATTTTAGAAAATTTCCCTGTACTATTAGAAAATTTAGTTACAAATCTTTCGCCTTCACAATTAAATACGCCATATCGCCCTGGCGGTTGGACAATCCGGCAAGTAATTCATCATTTAGCTGACAGCCATCACAATAGTTACACACGATTCAAATGGACACTAACGGAAGATCAACCTGTAATTAAAACCTATTACGAAGATCGCTGGGCTGAGCTATTTGATAGTAAAACTGCGCCCATCAAACTTTCGTTAGATTCTCTAAAGGCATTACACGCAAAGTGGACGTACTTTTTAAAAGGATTAACAGTTGCAGATTTAGAGCAAATTTTTATTCATCCGGATGGAAATGAAAAAGTAAGTCTCAAGGAAAACATCGGAATCTACGCGTGGCATTGTAATCATCATTATGCACATATTGAACAATTAATGATTCGTGAAGGTTGGAAGTGAAATTTTAAATGCTGAATTTTAAATTATTTCTCGACACAAAATTCTATCGAATTTCACTCGAAAAGGTGATTAGTTATAAACTAAAGAATTATTTTTTTCATAAACTCATAAACTCATAAACTCATAAACTCATAAACTCCTACTGAATCCACTTAATTCCACAACCAATACTAGGTTTTTGACTTTCTGAGATTTTTTCTCCATTCAGTAACGCATCTAAAGCGGTACGAATATCATTTCCAGTAACAGGAATTCCGTTATTTGGACGCGAATCATCTAATTGTCCTCTATATACTAATTTCGAATCATTATCAAAAATATAAAAATCAGGTGTGCAAGCTGCATCATACGATTTGGCAACTTCCTGTGTTTCATCATACAAATATGGAAACGGGAATTGATGTTTCTGTGCGTTCAGTTTCATTAAATATGGCGCATCCGCGGGATAATTGACAACATCATTACTCGAAATTGCAACAAAACCAATTCCTTTCGCTTGATAATCGTTGGCTAATTTTACAATTCCTTCATTTACATGAATCACAAACGGACAATGATTGCAAATAAACATAACAACCGTTCCGTGTGTTCCTTTTGTATGTTCTAATGAAATTGGTTTGTCCGTAATTGTATCAATTAAAGTGAAACTTGGAGCTGTTGTTCCCAAAGGAAGCATATTTGAAGGTGTAAGTGCCATTTGAAATATTGTTTTTAAAAGGGTAAATTTACTCAAAAAAATACAATGGGAGATTTAACTTGGAACGATTTTGAAAAAGTAGACATGCGCATTGGAACTATTATCGAAGTGAACGATTTTCCAAAAGCCAGAAAACCATCATATCAACTCACAATTGACTTTGGAAAGGAAATCGGAATTCGTAAATCATCTGCGCAAATTACCAAACGCTACACAATAGAAGAATTAATTGGCAAACAAATTATGGCTGTCGTTAACTTTCCAAAAAACAAATTGCGAACTTCTTTTCAGAATGTCTAGTAATGGGTGCAGTTGATGGCGATGATGTCATTTTAATGCAACCTTCTGCAAAAATCCCAAATGGTTTAAAGGTTTCGTAAACATATAGATTTTAAATGCTAAATGTTTAATTTAACTCATAACTCATAACTCATAACTAGATTTACATCATATCCGAAAAGAAAATTGCATTCATCAACAACTTATTCGTTCCGTACCAAAAGGCTCTAAAGTTAGTGTTGTCTGTAAAAACAATCACGCGTCCGCTTCCCATTCTAGAAGTTTGAAACGGAACGGTATTTTTTAAATTTTCTAAATTTTCCTCTGAAATATATCCGCTTAACAATGGATTATCTGTGTACTGAATAGGATTATTATAGCTTTTTTCATTGGGCGTGATGAATAACGTAGTGTTTCTAAACATTGGCAATTCGTCTTGTAAATAGCCAAAGTTGATCGGATGTGAACGATCGATTTTTGTATTAAAAATTGCACCACCAATCACTTGTGCACCATTGTGATTTCTTCTGTCTTCAAACGAAACATTTTTTGCATCAAGCTCTGTCTTTTTAAAATCGAGTGTAATGAATTTTTTATCGCTTAAAAAACGACTTGCATTGCGATATCCAATAATCGTTCCGCCACTTTTCACCCAAGTTTTCAATTTACTGGTGTGTTCTCTCGATAGCGAAGAAACATTTGGTAAAATAATATGTGTGTATTTATCTATGTTCATTCGACCAAAATTGCGAACATCAAGTTTTGTCAATGGAATTTCATACCGTTGATCGAACAAATGCCAAATTTCTCCAGCATCATACGAATTGATATTATCGCCAATTAGCATTGCAATTTTTGGTTGTTTGATCGCTTTAAAATTATTACTTCCCAAATCGATTCCTTCGGTTAAACCAGAAGAAACTGCGGTAATATTCAAGTGACTTTTGTTGGCAACATACGTTAAAAACTTTTTCATTTGTTGCGCATCTAATCGTTGATTTTGCGCAGGAATCATAATTGTTCCGTAATCATAATTTACACCTTCAAGTGTAAACGGTTTCATGGCAACTTTTGCGCGCAATCCTTTCGCTTTAATGAGTGCTAATGCTTTTGGTGAATAATATTCATTCCATTCAAACAAATACGCATAATTTCCACGTCCATTAACGATTCCGCTTGGCGCTTTTAAGTCCGTAACTTTGTTTCCTGCATTTGAAATAGAACCCAATTCATCGTGCGACAAATTGAACGCTAAGGGTAATGTCCACGCAGAAACATCATAAAACAAACTATCTTGAAATTTCGTGCGTTTCTCAAACATTGCTTTAATCAATCGGCTTTGACGTTGATTGGTTGGAACAATAAAACTTGCACCTTTTTTATACGTTTTTCCGTTCTGTGTAAAATCATTTTTTACTTCATGAAACGTAATTTGGTGTCGTTGCAACATCTCTGCAAAATGATACGTTTTTGCAATATCTTTTTCATCTCCAAAAACAATCGCTTTCGAGGAATTTGAAGTTGCTTCGCGTTTTGCATCTTTATAAAATTGTTGCTGATACTTTAAAATAGACGTTCGCATGTTTTGAGCAGCTTCTAGGGTAGACAAAGCGGCTGTAAATTGATTGCGAATCGCAAATGGAAAAGTAATCAAACCATTTTCACTTTCCTGAACGTGTCCGCGTGCGCTTCCTTGTTCAAATAAAATTCCGATACTTCCATTAATATCTGGAAACGTAGAACCTTTTCCATAATAAAAATCGTCAAAACTTTCTTCTGTATAATATAAGGAACCGATTTTGTCAAAAGCTTTTGCGTGATAGGTTGCAATTTCTTTCGTTAAATCTTGATTCATTTGTGGTGTTAATGGATGTGTTCGCGAAGGAATTCCTGGTTGAAAGAAAAACGACGAATTGGAACCCATTTCGTGATGATCTGTCAAAATATTCGGCATCCATTGGTGAAACGATTTAATCCGCGCTCTCGATTCTGGCAATTGCACAGGCAACCAATCTCTATTCATGTCAAACCAATAATGATTCGTGCGTCCGCGTGGCCAAGCTTCGGCAAACTCTCTATCGTTCGGATCGGTAATCAAATGTTCGCTTTTATGCATATTTACCCAACCCGCAAATCGCTGTAAACCATCAGGATTAAACGATGGATCTAATAAAACAACGGTATTTTCTAGCAAATTATCAATCTGAGTTCCTTCGGCTGCAGCCAAATGATATGCAAGCAGCAACGCTGCATTACTTCCGCTAGCTTCATTTCCATGAATGGAAAATCCTTGATACACCACAATTGGCATATTGGAAACATCTGCGTTTTGTCCGCTCGTTTCCGTTAATGAAACATGATTTTTTCGAATCGTCTCTATATTTTGATGATTTTTAGGCGAAGTAATCGTTAATAATAATAATGGACGATCTTCAAAGGTTTTTCCGCGATCTTCCAAGGTAATTCGATCAGAACTATTTGCAAGTACTTTCATGTACATGACTAATTTATCATGTGTTACGTGCCATTTTCCAACTTCATGACCAATCACGCTTTGTGGTGTTGGAATGTTTTGGTTATACGTAACTCCTTGTGGTACATAGTACGAAAGTGATGTTTTTTGTTGAGCACTTACTGTGAAAACACTCGAAAAAAGAACTAAAAAAACAAGCTTTATAAATTGAGACATTTGCTAAATTTGGTTGGTTTGAAATGCAAAAATCAACTATTTACTATCCAATTCAAAACGGGAATCCCGTATTTAACAAAAAAGAGTGTTTTTAATGTTAAATTATAAATGTTGAACTTTAAATTTAAAAGTGACTTTTACAAAATAATTTTTGATGATTTGAATTTTGAAACAAACAAATTAGGAATTATCAAAAGAACAGCGAACCGAAGTTCGCTGTTGCATGAAAAGTAATGTTATATTTCACATGGATTTGTACGTTTACTTTTTTCTGGAGGTGGTGGCGGACAGTTGTAAGAAGGATAACAAGGTCCTACGGTTGAGTGATTAATGGCTCCACCAGAAACTTTATGAGCATCTAAAATTGAAATATTTCTTTTGTTTAGATTTAAAGATCTAAGATTCTTTTTTTTCATGATATAAAATTTTATGAGTTATGTAGTAGAGTTCAAAGAGTAGAAAATCGTTACCCAATACATATTGAAATTTTTAATTAAAAATGATTTCTCTAAAATAATCCTTGATGATTTTGATTTGAATTTTGAAACGAGTAGTTTCGGTTGTTTCAAGAATATATTGTGAACAATTGCCAATAATGACAAAACTCGAAATAGTAACAGAAAGACTTACCTTAAGATTGATTAAGTCATCAGATTTGAATTCGGTTCATGAATTGCATTCTTTTCCTGAAGTAGATGCATACAATACATTGGGAATTCCAACAAACATTTCAGAAACGAACAAAATAGTCCAAGGTTGGATTGCTGATCAACAACAAAGCGAAATTGAGAATTACATTTTTGCAATTGAACATACATCAAATGGAGAATTCATAGGTTTATTTGGGTTCAAGCTTGGAAATAAAAAATACAAAAGGGCAGAAATTTGGTATAAAATTCATCCGAAATTTTGGAAAAAAGGTTTTGCAACAGAAGCTGTAAAAGCAATACTAGATTTTGGATTTGAAACACTCAAATTACACCGAATAGAAGCTGGATGTTCTGTCCATAATATAGGTTCCATCAAAGTGCTTGAAAAAGTTGGAATGATCCGAGAAGGTCGTGGAAGAGAAGTATTGCCTTTAAAATCGGGTTGGTCAGACTGTTTTGAATATTCCATATTGGAAATGGATGAACGAAAATAAACGTAATGTTACATTATGAAAAATCAATTACTAACTTTTATAACATTTATAATTTGTTTTACGGCTTGTAAAAGTTCTTACCGTCAAAATGCTTCGGAAACTATTAGTTTCATTGGAAAAGAAATTAAATCATACAAATCTGAAACACGTAATTATGTTGATGATGAAGCTTTCCATATAAGTGTATTGGTAGTATCAAAGGATCTTTTACCAAAACAAGAAACCATACGAGTTTATGATAATCGACCTTTGGGTAGAATAAAAAAAGTTGATGGCTATGATTATATTGAATATGTTCTTTCATCACCAATTTTTGAATTAAAAACAGATGACAAAGGGAAATTGGACCTTTATTTTGTTTCTGAAAAAGAATGCAAACTTGTATTTAGTTTTGGACACATAGTTATTAAACCAATTATTGGTAAAACTCTTGCAATAACAGTTTTTTCAGGAACATAGAAATATGCTTGAATCTGTCTACCATATCCAAAAATCTAACAGGTCTGAACAAGTCAAAAACGCCCAAAAAGTCTATCCAAAATAAAATTATAATATCTACACATAAATACTATATTTGCACCACGAAATTTTTTTATCAAAATTAAGACATGAAAGCTGGAATTGTAGGATTACCAAATGTTGGAAAATCAACCTTATTTAACTGTTTATCGAATGCGAAGGCACAAAGTGCAAACTTTCCATTTTGTACCATTGAGCCAAATTTAGGTGTAGTAAATGTGCCAGATGCACGAATTGAAAAGTTAGAAGAATTGGTAAAGCCTGAACGAGTGATGCCAGCAACGGTTGAAATCGTGGATATTGCCGGATTGGTTCGTGGAGCTAGTAAAGGTGAAGGATTGGGAAATCAGTTTCTTGGAAACATTCGTGAGTGTAACGCCATCATGCACGTTTTGCGTTGTTTTGATAACGATAATATTATTCATGTTGACGAAACCGTAGATCCAATTCGCGATAAAGAAACGATTGATATTGAACTACAATTAAAAGACTTAGAAACGGTTGAAAAGCGCTTAGAAAAAGTCAAAAGAGCTGCAAGAACAGGAAATAAAGAAGCGCAAAAAGAAGAAGCTGTACTTGTAAAATTTAAACTAGCTTTAGAACAAGGAATTTCTGCAAGAGCTGTTGAAGTTTCGGATGATGAAGCAGAATTGATGAAAGGTTTTCAATTATTAACAGCAAAACCAATCTTATATGTATGTAATGTGGATGAAGCTTCGGCTAAATCTGGAAATGCGTATGTTGACAAAGTAAAAGAAGCAATAAAAGACGAAGATGCTGAAATCATTGTATTAGCTGTTGGAACTGAAGCGGATATTGCTGAATTGGAAGACTATGAAGAACGTCAATTATTCTTAGAAGATATCGGATTAGAAGAAGCAGGTGTTTCTCGTTTAATTCGTTCCACGTATAAATTATTAGATCTACAAACCTACTTTACAGCTGGTGTAAAAGAAGTTCGCGCTTGGACGATTCCTATTGGTGCAACGGCGCCACAAGCAGCTGGAGTTATTCATACAGACTTTGAAAAAGGATTCATTCGTGCGGAAGTAATCAAATATGATGACTATGTAACTTATGGAAGTGAAGCAAAAGTAAAAGAAGCTGGAAAGCTTTCTGTTGAAGGAAAAGCTTATGTTGTAAATGATGGAGATGTAATGCATTTTCTTTTTAACGTGTAATTTTTTCTTTAGAAATACCTTACTTATACTAATAAAATACAAAGCGAACTTCGGTTCGCTTTTTGCTTATAAACAAATACTTAGCTAAAATTTTTGTATTTCATTTCCTTCATTAATGCTTAAAAAAGTACGATTAAACATTAAAATTTTTATACTATAACAGTAAACATTTAGACACATTCCGTTCGTAACTTAACATGGTAACCAAATAAATTAAATTATCATGAAAAAAATTACGTACGCACTCAGTGCACTGTTAATGCTATTCGTTATGAATACGCATGCTCAACAATCTGTAATCGATAACTTAGACGAAACTTTCGATTCCGCAGAAATCATTCGCATTGAAGCAAAAAGAGTAAAAGCTGCTTTAAAAGTATTAACTGTTGATTATTTAGTAAACAACAATGTCAATGCAGATGTAGCTACTTATCTTCAAATTATGGATGTAGGTATGGAAGTTGTAGAAGAATATAGCGATGAAGTAATTTATTACATTGGGCAAGCTGCACAAGGAAACAGCAATATCGATCCTAGTAGCATTCAAAGTAAAGCTTCTACCATTGAAGGAAATGAAGATTTCGTTCGTAACAAAAGTGCGTTACTAGCAACGGAAATTCAGCAAAACAACAGAAATACGGCGCGTCAATTAATCCGTGAAATCCGCGCATTACTCAACAATCAAATTGCACTTGCAAAAGAAATCAAAACGGAGGCAACTGCTTTAAAATCGTTGGCAATCACCTACAATGTTCGTGTTGAATTAGTGGACGAACGTACAGGCGCACCAGTTCCAGCAGGAACATTACCAGGATATGTAGCAACAAACCAAGCAACTGGCGAGAATATTTATCCTGATTATTACGATTTCAACTTGTTCTTCAATTTACCAGCTGGAACATATCGTTTTGATGCATACGATGGCTACTTTGATGGTGCTTCAAGTAGCACGGTAACTTTAGATACGAGCCTTGTTGGAAATGATGGATTCATCGTTGTAACGCTTCGTTATTGGTCAGAATAAAAGGCAATTATTAAAAATCATTTAAAAAAGCGCAATATTCACAAAAATATTGCGCTTTTTGTTGATTATTTTCAGTCGTTCATGTTTTATTTTTTGATGGTATGTAGTATATTAGCATCCAACCCTAATAGCACCTCAATCAATGACAGGAGACACACAATATACCGAAGACAACATACGTTCACTTGACTGGAAAGAGCATATCCGCATGCGTCCTGGAATGTATATCGGAAAATTAGGTGACGGTTCTTCTGCAGATGATGGAATTTATATTCTTGTCAAAGAAGTTTTAGACAATTCTATTGATGAATATGTCATGGGCGCAGGAAAAACGATTGAAGTTTCCATTCAAGGAACAAAAGTGATCGTGCGCGATTACGGTCGTGGAATTCCTTTGGGGAAAGTAGTTGATGTAGTTTCCAAAATGAACACAGGAGGAAAGTACGATTCCAAAGCGTTTAAAAAATCTGTTGGACTAAATGGAGTTGGTACCAAAGCAGTAAACGCATTATCTTCTTATTTTAGGGTAGAATCTTCTCGTGATGGAAAATCGAGTGCTGCGGAATTTGAACAAGGAAACCTAATTGATCAAGAATTTTTAGATGAAACTTCTCGCAGACGTGGAACAAAAGTTACGTTCATTCCGGATGAAGCTATATTTAAAAACTATAAATACAGAACAGAATATGTTGCGAAAATGCTTCGTAACTATGTATATCTAAATAGAGGATTGACGATTCTTTTCAATGGAGAAAAATTCTTTTCTGAAAATGGTTTAAAAGATCTTTTAGAAGACAACAATAACAAAGATGACATGTTATATCCGATTATTCACTTAGAAGGTGATGATATCGAAGTAGCAATCACACACAGTAAAACACAATACAGCGAGGAATACCATTCGTTTGTAAACGGACAACATACCACACAAGGTGGAACGCATCAAGCAGCATTTAGAGAAGCAATTGTAAAAACCATTCGTGACTTTTACGGAAAAAGTTTTGAAGCATCTGATGTGCGTAAATCAATCATTTCTGCGGTCAGTATCAAAGTAATGGAACCAGTTTTTGAATCGCAAACAAAAACTAAATTGGGTTCTACAGAAATGGGTGGAAATTTACCAACAGTTCGTACCTACATCAATGATTTTGTTGGGAAATATTTAGACAACTATTTACACAAAAACCCAGATGTAGCCGATAGTATGCAGCGCAAAATCCTGCAAGCAGAACGCGAACGCAAAGAACTATCTGGAATTCGGAAATTAGCGAAAGAGCGTGCTAAAAAATCAAACTTACACAACAAAAAACTACGTGATTGCAGAGTCCATTTGGGCGATATAAAAAAAGATAGACGTTTAGAATCTACCTTATTCATTACTGAGGGAGATTCGGCTTCGGGTTCTATCACAAAATCACGAGATGTAAATACACAAGCTGTATTCAGTTTGCGTGGAAAACCATTGAATTCGTATGCAATGTCAAAAAAGATTGTATATGAAAACGAAGAATTCAACCTATTGCAAGCTGCTTTAAACATTGAAGAATCTTTGGCAGACTTGCGTTATAACAACATTGTGATAGCAACAGATGCCGATGTCGATGGAATGCACATTCGGTTATTACTCATTACCTTTTTTCTACAATTCTTTCCAGAATTGATCAAAGAAGGACATTTGTATATCTTGCAAACACCACTATTTAGAGTTAGAAACAAAAAAGAAACATTTTACTGTTACAGTCAAGCAGAAAAACAAGCCGCCATAAATAAGCTTTCTGGAAAACCTGAAATTACACGATTCAAAGGATTGGGAGAAATCTCACCTGATGAATTCAAACATTTCATAGGAGAAGACATTCGCCTAGATCCAGTAATGTTAGATAAAGAAACCTCCATTGAAGAATTATTACAATTCTACATGGGAAAAAATACCCCTAATAGACAAGAATTTATTATTAACAATCTAAAGGTGGAACTGGACCTCGTAGAAGACAAATAAAGGGTATACTATGCGGTTTGATAACGCAAAATCAAGAAAGTGGATATCATTTCTCTACTTTTTTTTGGTAATAGGAAGTATTATAGCAATGCTGTATCTTTTCATTTTTAGAGAAGATTCCAATAAAATCAATATATGGTATAGTATTCCTGTTTCTTTGGTTATTTTTCTTGGATTTGTGTACAGTACGGCAAAATATTTTGAATTTGATAGTGACGGAAATGTATTAACGTTTATCAACAAAGGATTATTCATCTCAAATTTCATCAATTACAGAGAGCGAAGAGCTGAATTTCCAAAAGAAAAACTAAAGCGATATCGAATACAGAATTACATCATATTTAGTACACTCTATATCTATGTCAGATCAAGAAGCAACAAAACCAAGCGTGTACATTTTAATATCTCATTATTGAGCGGAAGAAAAAAGAAAGCGCTAAAAAAATCATTAGACAAAGTCATAAAGCATAACAAGGAAATTTCTTAATGGAAGAACATAACGACGAATTACCTGCTGAAAATCAGCAACATGATAACAATGTGCAAGAGACAATTACCAAAGTTACAGGAATGTACAAAGACTGGTTTTTGGATTATGCATCTTATGTAATTTTAGAAAGAGCAGTGCCTGCCATCGAAGATGGTTTTAAACCTGTGCAGCGACGTATTATGCATTCAATGAAAGATTTGGATGATGGACGTTACAACAAAGTTGCCAATATTGTGGGGCACACGATGCAATATCATCCGCACGGAGACGCAAGTATTGCTGATGCGATGGTACAAATTGGTCAAAAAGATTTATTGATTGATGCGCAAGGAAACTGGGGAAACATTCTCACAGGTGACCGCGCGGCAGCTTCTCGTTATATTGAAGCACGTTTATCAAAATTTGCGTTGGATGTTGTGTTCAGTCCAAAAATTACTGATTGGCAACTATCGTATGATGGACGTAGAAACGAACCTGTCAATCTTCCAGTAAAGTTCCCATTACTCTTAGCACAAGGCGCGGAAGGAATTGCGGTTGGTTTATCCACCAAAGTATTACCACACAACTTTATAGAACTGATTGATGCTTCCATCAAACATTTACAAGGAAAGCGTTTTCAAATTTACCCAGATTTCCCAACATCGGGAATTATGGACATCAGTAATTACAATGACGGATTGCGTGGTGGAAAAGTTCGCGTTAGAGCAAAAATTTCACAACTAGACAAAAATACGCTAGTCATTACTGAAATTCCTTTTGGAACCAATACGTCTTCTTTAATAGAATCGATTCTAAAAGCGAATGACAAAGGGAAAATAAAAGTCAAAAAAATTGAAGATAACACGGCCGCAGATGTAGAAATCTTAGTGCATTTGCCAAACAATATCTCACCCGATAAAACCATTGATGCTTTATATGCTTTTACAAACTGTGAAAGTTCTATATCACCATTGGGTTGTATCATTTCTGATAATACACCTTTATTCATTGGCGTTTCAGAAATGTTGCGAAGATCAACAGATCATACGGTTGAATTATTAAAATCTGAATTAGAAATTCAACTAGAAGAATTACAAGAGCAATGGCATTTTGCTTCGTTAGAACGAATTTTCATTGAAAACAGAATCTATCGTGAAATTGAAGAAGAAGAAACATGGCAAGGAGTTATCAATGCTATTGATGAAGGTTTAAAACCACACATTACGCATTTAAAACGCGCCGTTACGGAAGAAGATATTGTTCGATTGACCGAAATTCGTATCAAGCGTATCTCAAAATTTGACATTGACAAAGCACAACAAAAAATTGATGCTTTAGAAGATACTATTGCGGAAGTAAGACATCATTTAGCAAACCTAATCACGTATGCAGTTGATTACTTTACACGTTTAAAAAAGCAATACGGAGAAGGAAAAGAGCGTAAAACTGAAATCAGAATCTTTGATGATGTTGATGCGCGAAAAGTAGTCATTCGAAATACAAAACTCTATGTAAATAGGGAAGAAGGTTTTGTTGGAACTTCCTTACGGAAAGATGAATATGTAACAGATTGTGCTGATATTGATGACATTATCGTATTTACTCGTGATGGAATCATGCAAGTGACCAAAGTAGATGCGAAAACATTTATTGGTAAAAACATCATTCATGTTGCCATCTTCAAGAAAAAAGATAAAAGAACCATTTACAACATGATTTATCGTGATGGAAAAAGTGGTCTAAGTTATATAAAACGTTTTGCTGTTACTAGTGTTACGCGTGACAAAGAATACCATTTGACACAAGGAAACAAAGGTTCAATGGTTACGTATTTCTCTGCAAACCCAAATGGAGAAGCAGAAGTAATTACGGTTATGTTACGCCAGGCAGGAAGTATCAAAAAACTAAAATGGGATATTGATTTTGCAGATTTATCAATTAAAGGTAGAGCTGTTAAAGGAAATATTGTAACGAAATATTCTATCAAACGCATTGAACTCAAAGAAAAAGGAGTTTCTACCTTAAAACCTCGTAAAATTTGGTTTGATGATACGGTACAGCGCTTAAATGTTGATGCTAGAGGAGAACTCATCGGAGAATTCAGAGGTGAAGATCGTTTATTAATCATCAATCAAAAAGGAGAACTCAAAACCATTTTACCTGAATTGACCACGCATTTTGACGATGATATGATTGTGTTGGAAAAATGGAAACCAAAAAAACCAATTTCAGTTATCTATTTTGATGGAGAAAAAGAACGCTATTATGTGAAACGTTTCTTGGTTGAAAACACGTCAAAAGTTGAATTGTTCATTACGGAACATCCAAAATCACAATTGGAAATCGTAATGACTGATTGGCGACCAGTGGCAGAAGTTGTTTTCTCTAAACAACGCGGAAAAGAGCAAAAACCTCCAATGGAAATCAATATGGAAGAGTTTATTGCTGTAAAAGGTATAAAAGCGCTAGGAAACCAATTAACCACTGATAAAGTTCGCCAGGTCAATACCTTGGAATCGTTGCCGTATGAAGAAGAAGTTGAACTTCCACCTGAAGAAATAGAAGTAATCGATGAAGAAACTGTTGACGGAACTGAAACTATTGAGAAACCAAAAAGCGATACTGATTCAGGCGAAGAACCACCAATTGCTGGTGACGGACAAATTGGATTGTTTTAGACTTGTTCCCACTTAGGCGGGAATCTATTAGCAATTAACTAGAATACAACAGATTCTTTATTACTTTTCATAATGACGTATGATTTCTTATATACGTCAGATCGAGTGATTTTTGAATGCAATGAAAAAAATTGTATCGAGATTACTTTCAAGGAACATTTCTATATTTCAAAAAAGTCAACCTTTATTCAAATTCGTTAATATTTATCGGGATTGACTTATTGCATGTTGCTTATTCTTACTTTAGAAATACATAAAGGCGTTATCTGAAAAGCCTGAATAGAGTAAGAATCAAAAAAAACGAACATCATGTTAAAAAAAATTTTAAACATACAAAATGCAGAAACATTGAGTAAAGAAACACAATCAAAAATTAATGGAGGTATTATGATTTATTGCGATCGCGATTCTGATTGTCCACCAAATTGGGCATGTAGTGGTGGAGGATTTTGTTGTCCGGATCACTACTAATATTTGCAAATTGTTTTAGGGAACAATTATAAAGCGTCAATTTATCTTTGGATTGACGCTTTTTAATTTTTTTAGAGTTGTGGTACAAGAATTTTGCTCTATATTACACGAAATACTTAACAGAAATCGACTTTACTAACCCACTTATTTACGGAGTACCTTGCTTTTTAGGATTAATTGCACTTGAATTAACTTATAGTAAGCATGTTACAAAAGAAAAGAAAACGCTCTATAAATGGAAAGATTTAGCAGCTAGTATTAGTATGGGAATTGGTTCGGTCATTTTGGCTCCCTTAACTAAAACGATTGCTGCAATTGTTCTTCTTAATTTTGTTTACGAACTATTTAATCCAATTATAGGTGGTGTTCGTACCAATATCATGGGATGGGAATCGTTTGGTTATGCTTGGTATGTTTGGCTACTTTGTCAACTCGCAGATGATTTTAGTTATTACTGGTTTCATAGGCAAAATCACAACATTCGTATATTATGGGCTGCTCATGTTGTCCATCATTCATCAGATAATTTTAATTTAGGAACCGCTGTACGGAATGGCTGGTTTACCATTTTCTATAAAACATTTTTTTATATGTGGATTCCTGCAATTGGTTTTGCACCAGAAATGCTAGTCGTTTGTTTAGGAATAGAAGCTTTATGGCAATTTCAGCTGCATTCGCCTTACGTACCAAAGTTGGGAATTATAGAAAAAGTATTTAATACGCATACAATGCATCAAGTACATCATTCTAAAAATATTGAGTACATGGATAAAAACCATGGTGGATTTTTAAACATCTTCGATAAGATTTTTGGAACATGGAAAGCACTTGATGAAAATATTGAAATTAAATTTGGTGTTACGCATCCGCCTAATTCTTATAATCCTTTGGTAATCCTAACGCATGAGTATAGAGATATTTGGAAAGATCTTAAGAAATCTAAGAATTGGTACCATAAGTTTATGTACATCTTTGCAGCACCAGGTTGGAGTCATGATGGAAGTACTTTAACCATTAAGCAATATAGAAAACGACTTAAAGTAGATTTGACAACTGCTGATTTGGCTATTTCGGTAAAAAGTTAATTCTCATGTTCTCCTAGAAATATTTTTCATGAGTTATGAATTGTTTTATTGTGCCTAAACTAGCATATTGAAGTTAAAACGAAAACGATAAATGAGTCAATACGTCTTTTCAATTAGGGAATGAGCCAATGTCCATGAAAAGCAGTTTCAAAAATTGCAAAGGCTAACAACCAATTTTCTTCTTCTGCAGTTGGCGTGTCGGTTAACGTAATAATTGGCGTACCGAAACCTAAATCTTCAAAAACACCTTGCACAGAAGGATTATAATCAATATCATCATAATTTGGCGCGACATTAATCGTTGCCAATTGCCGTCCATTTAACGTTAGCGGAAAAAGTCCTTCACCCAAACGATGATGTGTTGTTTTAAACAATTGCAAGTCAAAAGAAGCTTTTATCGGATGTTTTGCGTGACCGATTGCAGTTTCATTCGCATTATAAATAGTTCCTGTTTTGTCGAATCGGCCTAAAAGTTCTTCATTACAATAAAACGTAGCTTCCAAGCCTGTAAAATCAAAATAAAACGTTTGTTTTTTTGTCATCGCGTATAAATGACCTTTCGTATGCATGCCGCGTTCAATACGTTCAAAAGCGACAATTGGTTTGCGTTGTTCGTTTAAAATAACACCTGAAAGTTTATAATACGTAACTGCTTTTGTATAATTAAAAACCATCGCATCCGTAACTTGACGAAACATTTCCGCTTTGTGCGGATGCAACTCTTTGCGTTTTTTCAACACATTGTCATATAGTTGTTGCTTTTCATTCTCGATAAATTCCGCAGTTTTAGGAGTGGTTGACTTTTTAATCACAAACGCAATTAACACGGTAAATCCACCGACAAATAAAATCGTTAAAATGATGATGATGGTAAAAAATGTGCCCATATTTGGTTTGCCAGTTTAAAATATCCGTTTCAAAAATCCTTTTTTATTTTCGTCAATCTTGCGCAATACAGCTTCTCCTTCAAATTTAAGCATATTAATTGACGTTGGATTTCCTAACAAATTAATTACAGAAGTATCATGTGCATCAATCGTGATGGATTCTGTTGCGTTGATCACTACTTTAGCTTGTTCGGTTGCCGTGACACTAATTTCTTTTGCAGTGAATTGTGGCGCGATAAATTCACCTTTTTCTTTCACTTCCAAAAATAAACTATCGGTTTGACCTTCTAACAGTACTTCCGCAAATTCCACACGCGAAGTTACTTTTGTAGCAGTTACGTTGGCTTTAATGTTTGAATCTTCAAAAGCGGTCAAAATCAATTCATTGGTATTAATTTGATACTGTTGTTCCGCATTTCCAAAGCTATTGATGGCTAACGAATCCGATTTAATTTTCAAATCAACTTCTGCGTCGCCCATGACGTTAATTTCTGCTTTGTTGATGTTTAATGTAGTGAGCGATTTCAATTCCGCTTCACTTTCAACATGAATGTGTTGTAAGCTATCCGAAATTGTTACGAAAATTTCTAACTTCTTACGACTGCGAATGTCTTTCGTTGTGGAAATACTTAAGGTTCCATCCACAACTTCAATAGAAAATACTTCATGTAAGTTTTCGTCTGTAATAACTTCCACTTGCGGCGATGTTCCGTTGATCAAAGTGATTTCGAGCGCTTCTTTCACTTCCAAGGCCGTAAACGGATCTAATTCATAAATCACAGTGGTGACTTCACGATTTCCTTTAATTTTCTCTTTCTTCTGTGCAAACGTTGAAATCGTTACGAATAGGAGGAATGTAGTAATTATATGGTGTTTCATGTTTTTTTATTTTAGTGAAACTCAATTTTTAGAAGCCTTTTTTGGCGAGCTAAAAATTGTAAGTTGAACTAACTCCGTTGAAGAACGGAGTCTGGTTTTAATATTTTTTATTCTTCCTTACAAAAATAGTATTTCGACTCCGCTCTATGCAAGTTGTTTGTTGTTTTTTTATCGAAAAGTGTACCAATTGTGATTTTTGGCGATAAAATGATTTGAATTGTCGGTGAATGTGTCGAAGTTGAATGGTTTATAAAACTTAGTATTTGTAGTATAGTTTAACTTAAATATGTAAAATTTAGATTGTTAATTATGTAATTTTGCATACACTTCTAATATAAAAATTAAATTAATATAACAAAATGAATATATTTAAAAAGAAACTAGAAGATTCAACTCCAAAAGAATTGAATTTCGAACCGATAGAATTATTTCAAACTTTATTTCATAAAGAAGGATATGCCTACTTAAGAGGAATACAAGAAGAGGTATTAAATTCTTGGCATAAAGATAGGAATCAAAGAGATGTTCTTTGTAAAATGAATACTGGTTCAGGTAAAACCTTAGTTAGTTTATTGATGCTATACTCTAAAATGGTTGAAGGAGTAGGGACAAGTCTTTATTTGTGTCCTGATAAACAACTTTTAGAGCAAACTAGAAAACAAGCTTTACTTTATGGAATTCCGATTTGTGAAATAGAAGAAGGAAATCAATTCCCTAATGATTTTTTAAATTCAAAAAGTATATTACTTTGTACTTTTCAAAAGATGTTTAATTCTAGATCAATTTTTGAAAGAGACAATATTGAAGTTGGCTCAATTGTATTAGATGATGCACATGTATGCTTAGATATAGCTAGAACAGCAACTACAATTCAAATTCCTTTTAAACATAAACTAAGTGATCGAATATTAAATCTTTTTGATAACGATCTCAAATATCAAGCTCCTGGTACATACCAGAATTTATTAAAAAATGATCCATATGCAAAAATAATGAAAGTTCCATATTGGTCTTGGTTGTCTAGAAGTCAGGAGTTACTGGAATTAATTGGTGAATACGATGATGATAAGGAGATACTCTTTTTTAAATGGGGTTTAATTGCAGATGACTTGAAGTCTTATGATTGTTTTGTCGGACCAAATGGATTAGAAATTGCGCCAACATATGTGCCTTTTCATAATGTAAGAGCTTTTAATGAAGCTAAGCATAGATATATTTTATCAGCCACTTTTGAAGATCAAATTGATTTAGTAAAGGATCTTGGAATTAGTAAAGAGAGTATTGAAAATGCTCTTATCCCTAAAGATCGTAAGGATGTAGGTCAAAGATTAATTTTGGCTCCTAACAGATTTGATTCAAATATAAAAGAGGAAAATATATTATTAATGGCAAAAGAGTACGCAAATTCTGGAATAAATGTTGTTGTTATGATTCCTTCTAGAAATAGAGCTAAAAAGTGGAAAGATATTGGTGCTACTATAATTGAAAATGAGCAAATTAACGAAAGTATAGAAGAATTAAAATCTAAAAAAGGAGGTTTGTATGTCTTAATGAATAGATATGACGGTGTAGACTTAAATGGAGATATGTGTAGAGTACTAATTTTAGACGGATATCCTTCATTTGCATCATATAAACAATCGTACTCTGAATTGAGACTTGAATCAGTTAAGTCATCATTAAAAGCACAAATAATTGAACAAGGTCTAGGAAGAGCAGTAAGGTCTGGAAGTGATTATTGTACTGTGTTTTTGATGGGTAAAAAATTATTACAATTCGTTGGGAATAAATCAAATTTAAAATATTTTACTCCCGTTACTAGAAAACAGTTGAATTTAGGCCTTACTATTTTAGAAGGTGAATCTAAAGAAGATTCAATAAAGACGATAAAAGATACTGCCTATTTATGCTTAACTCAAGATCAAGATTGGAGAAAATATCATTCTGAAATACTATCTCAAACAGAAGCTGATATTTCTGATGATAGATTGATTAAAAATCTGGAAATAGCAAAAATCGAATCTGATGCTATATCAAAATATAGGAGTCGAGATTTTCAAGGTGCATCTAGTATGATTATGAATGATATCGTTGATGCTTATTCTTTGACAAGTAAACAGAGAGGTTATTATTTTGAATTAGCAGCTCAATTACTCTATCAAGGAAATACCGTAAAATCAAATGATCTTCAACTTAAAGCATCAAGCACCACATCTCATATGCTTCAATCTATAAACGGTTACAATTATACTAAAATTTCTGGTGGAGAGGAGCAGGCTACTCAAGTATTAAATTTTGTTAAGCAATTTGATACAGCTCAAGATTTTAAGATTTATTTTGAAGACATTCTTGATGATTTACAATTCAATCCTGATATACATCATAGTAAATTTGAATTCTCACTAGCAGAAGTAGGTAGATTATTAGGCTTTCATGCACAAGAACCTGAAAAAGAATTTGGAAATGGACCAGATGTATTATGGGCCATGACAGATAATCATTTTTTAGTTTTGGAAGCTAAATCTAGAGCGATACATAGTGAAATAACAAGAGATAATATTGGGCAATTATTACAGTCAGGTGAATGGTTTAAAAAAGCATATGGTAATGCAGCGAATTATAATTTAGTAACTTTACAATCTCCAAGTATTAAAGGTTGGAATGTAAATCCAAGTGAAAACACTAGAGTTATTGATGAAAAATCTCTACTTTTAGTAAAGGATAATTTAAGGCAATTTGCTGAAGGAATAATTAATTTTGGGTGTGCATCAGCCACTAATAAAGAAATAGTAAAATTATTAGGTATTCATGGTTTTACATCGTCTGGATTTAGAAAAAAATTTTTAAAATCAATCACAGCAAAAAAAGGATAAATTATTATGAGTAAACCATCTAAATTCAGTTAATTTTTATGGTTTACTTATTTTTATGTATTATCACAAAAACTTAGCCTTCAACTCCGGCGTAGGAATCGTACAATGATCTTGCTTGCCAAACCATTTGTAACGATTTTTCGCAATAAAATTATACACCACATTGCGTAAGGCTTCCGGAAAAATATAAAACGCTTGCATCAATTTCCATGCGCCACCAAAATGCTTCATGATTTTTAAAGCCGCCGTAGACTTATGATAATACGCAACGCCAGGTTCATACAAAATAATAGAATCTAACTTGGAAGCGTCTATTTGTAAGTGATTCTGAATCGCAACACCAATATCCGATTGCAAAGACGCAAAGCGGAAAATATCGTTTTTATCATGTGAAATAATCTTGTTCACAGAATCATTACACAAATTACAAACTCCGTCAAATAATACTATTTTTTTATCTTTTGGTAAGGTGTCAATCATAATTATAACGTTTCCAAACAGGAATACAAAGATACGATAATGAAATTGTAAATTAAAAAGGTTAAATTTTAAATGTAAAAGTTAGGAAACTAGGAAGTCAAAGTACTTCTCGATACAATTTTCTCATGAAAATTACTCGAAATGACGTTTTACAAAACAAACAAATCAATGAACAAACGAATTACCAAAAAGGAAAGCAACAACGAAATTATAAATCTAAAATGTGTCACATCGAGCGCAGTCGAGATGTAAAAGGTTAAATTTTAAATTAAAAAGTAATTTGGTTAATAGCAAGAAGATTTCAACATTCCAAAAGTAAAGCGCGTCCAAAAGCAAAGCGATACTAAGAGCGAAGCGATTCAAAAAGCAGAGCGCGTCTAAAATAATCAAAGATTATTTCATCGCCTGCACCAACTCCAATTGATCCACAGAAATCGTCGTGGTAAACATTCCGTAATTCACAACGGCTTTTCCTCTTTCTAGCGTATCAATACTTCCAACTGCTTTTCCGTCGTGCATCCGAACGCGATCGCCAACTTTTAAAACAGGTTTTGGCTTGGAAGCTTCCTTTTTAGCAGCTTTCTTTTTCTCTACTTTCTTTTCTTCACGAATGACTGCAACTTTCTGAATGACTTCTTTCTTAGCCGTTTGTTGCTTAACTTTATGTATTTTCTTTTCCTGTACCGTTTGTTTTTTGCGTTTCGAATTCTCGGTTTCTACAATGCGTAAAAACTCAGAAATCAACGGACGTTTCTTTTTTGTATCAAAATAGCGATCGGCAATTTCGTTGATTTTATTCCCTAAATGAATCATTCGCTTATCATGATCGTATAATTGTTGGTAGCTTTCCAACTTCGTTTTTGTCTTGGTATTCAAAGCTTCCAAACGTTCGTTTTCTTCGCGCGCTTTAATTTCTTCTTCCTTCAATAATTTAGAAGTTTTCTCCATCGCGCTGCGTTCTTTCTGCAATTTTGCAATAGTTGCATCAAAACGAACTTTTCCACGTTCAATTTTCTTTTTAGCTCTGTTGATCAAACTATACGGAATTCCGTTTTTCTGCGCGACTTCAAACGTAAAAGAACTTCCAGCTTGACCTAACGCCAATTTATACACAGGCAATAAGGTTTTATTGTCAAACAACATATTTGCGTTGGTTGCATGCGGCAATTCGTTTGCCAATAATTTTAAGTTTGAATAATGCGTCGTGATGATTCCGAATGCTTCTCGTTCGTAAAAGACTTCTAAGAAGGTTTCTGCCAACGCGCCACCCAATTCTGGATCACTTCCAGTTCCGAATTCGTCAATCAAAAATAAGGTTTTATTATTGCATCGTTTCAAGAAATAATTCATCTGCTTCAAACGATAACTATACGTACTTAAATGATTTTCAATAGATTGATTATCTCCGATATCTGTCAAAATTCGTTCAAATAAACATACTTTACTGCGTTCATGCACCGGAATTAACATGCCACTTTGCAACATCACTTGTAACAATCCGATGGTTTTCAGCGTGATACTTTTTCCACCTGCATTTGGTCCAGAAATGACAATAATTCGATTGTCACTTTTGAGTTCAATAGTTTGCGGATAGGTTTTTTCGTTTCGTTCTTTATTCGTCAAATAGAGGAGTGGATGATACGCATCTTTCAGAAATAATATACGTTCTTCTGAAATTTCAGGCAAAATCGCATCCATAGATTCGGCGTATTTTGCTTTGGCATAACTCACATCTAAATCACTCAAAAAGTCTTGATATTGGGCTAAAAGCGATGCAAACGGACGAATATAATCAGTGAGTTCTTTTAAAATTCGCGTAACTTCTTCTTTTTCTTCATATTCCAAATTGGTCAACTCACGTGAATATTGCAGCGTAATTTCTGGCTCAATATATACAATGCTTCCCGTTTTAGAATTTCCCATAATGGCACCTTTGACTTTACGTCGATACATGGCTTTTACGGCTAAAACTCTACGATTGTCTACAACCGTTTCACGAATTTCATCTAAATAATCTGCTTGATTGTATTTGCTCAAGGCAGAAGAAAAACTCTGATTTATCTTTCCTCGAATGCTTAAAATTCCGCGTCGTATTTGTCCCAAACTCGGTGAAGCTGAATCTTTTACTTCGCCAAAACGATTGATCACACTATCAATTTGTGTGACTAAGTCTTTGGTAAATTCAATTTGTTCCGCTCTTGATTGTAAGGTTGGATAGTATTCTTGAAACTTCTTGAAAAACTTCAATAATAAATTTACAGCACTAGAAATCGCAGAAATCTTACGAAATCCTTGAATCTCCAAGAAACTATTTTCAATCGCTAATAACTTAATTTCCAATGAAATTCCATCAAACCCATGATTAGGAATCACGTTTTCGTTTGCAAAAGAGGCTAAATATTCATTTACGCACGCCAAATTCGTCAGCAATACATCTTTGTCCTCAAAAGGTTGTGTATTGTTAATTTTTTGCTTTCCGAATGCGGTAATAGCATGTGTTGAAACCTGTTGTAAAACCGTTTCAAATTCTAAATCATCTAATGTTTTGGAATGTATTTTAATCATTGTAAATTTGGACTAATTGTGAATCTGTAGGATTGCACAGATTTAAGCCGGTTGCAAAGGTACTTATTTAAAATTTTATTTAGAAATATGCAGAAAAAGATAATGTAGTAAGTTTTCAAATACTTTTTGATTAAGGTAAAAATGATGTTGATTTTGTTTTTTTCTTTGTGAAAGAAAAGAACATAAAAATTATAATAAAGACATGAATATAAAATTAGACGAAAGTTGGAAACACCATTTGAATGATGAGTTTGAGAAACCATACTTTAAAGAATTGTCAACTTTTGTAAAATCTGAATATGCACAATATCAATGTTTTCCTAAAGGGAAAGATATTTTTGCAGCATTTGATCATTGTCCATTTCACCGTTTGAAAGTCGTTATTATTGGTCAAGATCCGTATCATGGCGAAGGACAAGCCAATGGTTTGTGTTTTTCGGTCAGTGATGGAATTTCGCATCCACCATCATTACAGAATATTTTTAAAGAGATTAAACGTGATATCGGAATTGCACCGCCAGTTAGTGGAAACTTAGAGCGTTGGGCAAAACAAGGTGTTTTATTGTTAAATGCAACGTTGACAGTTCGTGCGCATGAAGCTGGGAGTCATCAAAAGCAAGGTTGGGAAACGTTTACGAATGCTGTGATTCAAATGATTTCAGAGAAAAAAGAAAATATTGTGTTTTTACTTTGGGGCGGATTTGCCAAGAAGAAAGGAGCAAAGGTTGATACCAATAAACATTATGTATTAACGTCTGGTCATCCGTCGCCATTAAGCGCAAACAGAGGTTTTTGGTTTGATAACAAGCATTTTAGTCGTTGTAATGATTATTTAGTCAGTAAACGTATTGAGGGAATTCGTTGGTAAATTTATTTTCATAAGAAATTAAATTTATGCTGCACTTTTACATTGAGCGGAGTCGAAGTGTGATTCAGTAGCTTATTATGTAAAAACGGTATAAAACACAAAAAGCTTGCAACACTAAATGTTGCAAGCTTTTATATATAATATATTCGGATATATTCTTTTTAGTAAACTTCTACACATGAAGCATCTTCAGTAGCTGTCATGATGTAGTTTTCTTTTGCATCGTCTGTATCTGCAAAGTTAACTCCTTTTCCCATACAGTTAGATCCACATGATGCTAGTAATAAACCTGCTGCTACGATTGATAAGATTGATTTTTTCATAATGATAGTTAGTTGTAATGTTAATAATCTGATAAATTGGTTTGTTTTAGAAAGTAATGTTTTGCCCTTACTACTTTCTGATATCAAATGTACTATGAGAACCGTTAATCGAAACATTTAATCGTTTACCTGTTTAAATTATCGTCAAGTTACATAAAAACGTCATTTTTGGTCGATTCGCAGAAGGAAAAGAACCATTCGTCGACACTTTTCCCCTTTCGAAAAGGGGAAAAAGCCCCTAAGAAAACAGGCGTTTCTACGCGGGTCAACAGGTAACATGTTGACCTACTGTAATTAACAATATAAATAGGCTGTGTAAAAAAAGCGTTCGGTTGAACGCTTCGACGAATGGTAATCGTAAGTTTTCAATTTAGATTATTGAAATTCAATTTGTACTTTTATTAAGTAAACATTGGATTAATAATACTATTCTCAATTTTTTCTTTTCTTTTACTTTGCTCGCACAAAGAAAAGAAACAAAAGAAAGTGCGCTTTTTCCATAGGTATTTTTAGCTGAAAAAGCTAAAACCGTATGTGTTTTCTAAATTTTTTAGTTCACGATTTTCTATTTTAAATTAATGAGTTCATGAATCTACGATTTCCAAGGCTTCAAAAATTTTTAACGAAAAACACCTACTATACTGCGGAAAAAGAACATATTACTGTGAAAAAAATTATTATATATTTTTTTGAATTGAAGTAAATTGAAACTATAAAATTTTATGTGTAAGCTTTTCGTAATCCCACTTTTCAGGAATGATAGCTAAGCTGAGAAGTTTGTCTTGTACTTTTGTAATGGTTTTTTCATCGATGAGTTCCTGACTCCATTCCGTAAGCGACAACCATTTTTGAACATCTTCTAATTGTTGCTCATAGCGTGTGGCAATCATTTGATCAATCTCAGGAATTTGTTTTAAATCCGACGTCATTTCGTTGATAATGCGCAATATCGTTTTAACGGTTTCTTCATCTTCAGCTAATAATTCATTTCGCACAGCAATAACAAAACATGGCCAAGGCGTAGGACAATCGTCAACTCTTCTAAAAATTCCTTGATCTACGAGTGGTTTTGTGGTAAAATGTTCCCACATGAAGTAATCACCTTTTCCTTTATTTAAACCGTCAATGGCGCCTTCTAAGTTATTGATGACTTCAAAACCTAAGTTATCCGTGTCCCAACCGTTATTTTCGGCATTGATATATGCCATTAAGTGCGAACCTGAACCATACCGACTAATTGCGGCATCAGTACCTTTTAAATCGTTTATGGTGTTGTATGTTGAGTCTGCAGCGACGTGAATTCCCCAAATTAAAGGCGATTGCACAAAAGTTTGTACTATTTTAGAAGGATTTCCATCAATAATATCTTTTATGATTCCTTCGGTAAGAATGACGGCAATGTCAATTTTTTCACTTCTAAGTGCTTTACACATTGCGCCAGTTCCGCCAGGATAATCTTTCCATCTCAAACTGATTCCTTCTTTTTCGTAGGCACGTTCTTTTAGTGTAAGATACCAAGCTAAGTTGAAATGCTCAGGAACACCACCAATATTTATTTTCTTCATTTGAGGCTTTTATATTATACTAATTTACCTAAAGTATATTGAATCAATGTATCGACTGTTTGTTTTGGTGCTTTGCTAAATTGCCCCAAAGGTCTGTTTGCAATGATCGCATTCATAGAAATAGCGCGATGTCCTAATAAATTTGCCAATCCGTAAATTCCAGCAGTTTCCATTTCTAGGTTTGTTATTTTTTTATCTTGATGATTAAAATTAGCTAGTTTATCATTTAGCTGTTCATCTTGAACGTTTAAGCGTATTTTTCTACTTTGCGGACCATAAAAACCAACATTTGTAGCTGTAAATCCTGCTATTGTTTGTTCAGATGAAAGTTGGTCGATTAATGCTGGATTGCCTTTCACTACATACGGAATTGATTTTTTGGGAGACCATTCGGTTTGTTTTACAAAAGCTTCTGCAATTTCAGTATTTAATACATGATCACTTTCGTAGAAGTGTAATAAGCTATCAAAACCAATTGCCAATTCGCTAATGACAAAACTATCTAAAGGAACATCAACTTGTATAGAACCGGAAGTTCCAATGCGAATGATATCAAGTTGTGTAAGGGTTGATTTCACTTGTCTCTTTTTGAAATCTACATTGACAAGCGCATCCAATTCATTGAAAACAATGTCAATATTATCGGTTCCAATTCCTGTTGATAGTACTGTAATACGTTTTCCTTTGAGTGTTCCTGTGTGTGTTACAAATTCACGCTTTGCCTTTTTTACTTCAATGGTGTCAAAATATTTACTGACCGCAGAAACTCTGTCTGGATCACCCACAACAATTACCGTTGATGCGATATCTTCTGGAAGAAGATTTAAGTGATAAATACTTCCGTCAGGATTTATAATTAACTCAGATGCTGCTATATTACTCATGTTTTGTAAGTATTTGTTTTGATGGATGATAGCAATATTCATATTTTTTACAATTGCCAAAAATGGTATCATCCGTAAGTTGATCATAGAAACTTTTTATATGATCCATGGCTAAAAGCCCGTGTCTATTCAATACTAAACGATCGTTTTTTGTTTCAAAGAAAGAAGCTAGTTTAGTAATTATATTTCGTATTTGTAAATCTCCAAAGCCATAATAACCTTGATATTGCAAGATGTAGCCTGTTAGTTGTAGCGTATTTTTGATTTCTTCTTTGTGAATAATTTTAAGGATATGCGTTTCTAATACATTCAATCCACTTTCTACAGATGGAAATCGTTTTAAATGCGCATTGATACAGTTTGTTAAGTACGGAAATGAAGATTTGACCATTACATATCTTTTAAAACTTACATGATCGTTTGTACAATATAAGCGCCATAATTCATCTGCCAATCTCAGGTCTTCTTTTGTAAGCTCTATTTTGTTTGTGTAATGATCGCTTAATTGTTCGTCGGTTAGTTCTCCCAATCCTTTTAGGTTGGTTTCTCCTTCAATCCAACCGCTGCATACTAAGTAGATAGGTGTTGAAAGTCCTAATTGTCTCAAATAGCTCAACGCTGCAATCATATTAATGTGACAGAATAAATCGTATTCAAACCATAATACAATCGATGTATATTTCGTGTAATCTGTCGTTAATAATGGTGTCAAAAAAGAAGTTGTATAGGTTTCTTCTGTTGCATTGAATTGTTGTAAATAGGCAATGCGTTCGTTTTTAAACGCTTCTGATTTTAAATCAAAAACGGTTTTTCCTTCGCACAACATTTCACGCCAAACGAGTTGATCGTCGTGAATTTCGATAGCTTCTAGTCGTTCAACTAAGCTATCACCATTGAGAATATGTAGTATTTTATGATTCATTTATCCGCCAACACGTTTTACATTATATCCTTCTTTTTGTAGAATTTGAACAATTTTATCACGATAATTCCCTTGAATGATAATTTCATTGTCTTTCACGCTTCCGCCAACGCCACATTTTACTTTTAACAGTTTTCCTAGCGCTTTTAAGTCTTCTTCAGTACCCGCAAAACCTCTGACAACAGTTACAGTTTTCCCACCACGACCTTTGTTGCTAAAGTGCGCTTCTAAGTATTGTTCGTTGTTTGCTAAGGTTTCATCAGCTGCATCATTCTTCAATTCAAAATCATCATTGGTGGAAAATACAAATCCACCTAAATCTTCTAAACTACTGAGTTTTTTCTTTGCCATGTATCGTTTCTTTTACGTTTTTCATCAATCAGTAAAACGCACACAATTATTTTGGTTTAAATATACTGAATTTACACGATGAGAAATATGAATTTTGTCATAATTCCTTTCAAAAAATAACACTAATAGCAATGCCATTAGTGTTATGAAAGATATTCGGAAATAGTTCGTTTTTCCTTGCGGTTGTTATTTTTTTACCAAACCTAGTTCAATGAGTCGCTGACTTAAAAATTCGCCAGCAGTAATATCATCAAATTTCTTTGGATTGTTTTCATCAATACAGTTTTCTAAGCAATCGAGCGGCATTTCGCTAATCGGATGCATAAAGAACGGAATAGAGTAGCGTGAGCTTCCCCAAAGTTCTCTTGGCGGATTTACCACTCTGTGTATGGTAGATTTTAGTTTGTTATTACTGTGACGCGATAACATATCACCTACATTAATGACCAATTCATCCGGATTCGCAATGGCATCTAACCATTCACCATCATGACGTTGTACTTGCAATCCTTTTCCATGCGATCCCATTAATAAGGTAATCAAGTTGATATCGCCATGCGCTGCGGCACGAACAGCATCTTTTGGTTCGCTTGTAATTGGTGGATAGTGAATTGGACGTAAAATACTGTTTCCGTTTTTGATGAAATTATCAAAATAAAATTCATCTAAATCTAAGTATAGAGCCAATGCACGTAATACATAAACGCCTGTTTTTTCAAGCATTTTGTAGGTTTCTTTTCCAACTTTATTGAATTCAGGCAATTCATTAACCGTAACATTAGCTGGATATTCAGCTTTTAGTTTATCATCGTCTTCTACATATTGACCAAAATGCCAAAATTCTTTTAAATCGCCAACTTTTCTGCCTTTAGCACTTTCTTTTCCAAACGAAACATATCCACGTTGTCCGCCAATTCCTTCTATTTCGTAACTACTTTTAGTCTCTATTGGTAACGAGAAGAATTTTTTGATTTCGTCATATAAATTATCTACTAATGTTTCGCTCAAAAAATGTCCCTTTAAGGCAACAAAACCAATGTCTTCATAGGCTTTTCCTATTTCATCAATGAATTTTTGTTTTCTTTTAGGATCATCAGACAAGAAATCAGTAAGATCTACACTTGGGATATTTTTCATGTAATTCAAGTTTAAATAGTTGAGAAACGCATGGTTGACTGTAAAACCAATTGTTAATAACTTTATAGCTGTTAAACGCTTGTTTTTACAAATGTAGCTAAAAATATACGGTTGAAAAAAGAGAGTTATTAACAATTTTAAAAATTCTTAGATTGTGTTTTGATGAACCGTTTTTTTTAGTCATTTTTGAATATCTATTTAATATGCATTATAACAATGCCAACCACAGAACAAACCATGTTATATAAAAAGGGAAATTTGACCAACGAAACGTTGATCTCGCTATATAAGAAAATGCTGAAACCGAGAATGATAGAAGAGAAGATGCTCATCTTACTTCGTCAAGGAAAAATCTCAAAATGGTTTGGCGGAATAGGGCAAGAAGCCATTGCTATCGGTGTAACTTTTGCGCTTACAAAAGATGAATATATCTTACCAATGCACCGAAACTTAGGTGTTTTTACAACGCGTGAAATTCCGTTGTATCGTTTGTTTTCGCAATGGCAAGGAAAAGCAAATGGATTTACAAAAGGTCGCGATCGAAGTTTTCACTTTGGAACGCAAGAGTTTAATATTGTGGGAATGATTTCACATTTAGGACCGCAATTAGGTGTTGCAAGTGGAATAGCGTTAGCAAACAAATTAAAAGAAAATAAACATGCCTGTGCTGTATTTACAGGTGAAGGTGGAACAAGTGAAGGAGATTTTCATGAAGCACTCAATGTAGCTTCTGTATGGAGTTTGCCTGTATTATTTTGTATTGAGAATAATGGTTACGGACTTTCTACACCAACATCAGAACAATATAATTGTGAAGATTTGGCAGATAGAGGCAAAGGCTACGGCATGGAATCGCATATTATTGATGGAAATAATATTTTGGAAGTGTATACGAAAGTTTCTGAATTAGCCGAAAGCATTCGTGAGAATCCGAGACCAATTTTACTCGAATTCAAAACGTTTCGTATGCGTGGACACGAAGAAGCAAGTGGTACAAAGTACGTTCCGCAAGAATTAATGGACGAATGGGCAGCTAAAGATCCGTTAGACATGTATCGTAATTTTTTACTGTTTGAAGGATTGCTTACTTCGCAAATTGATCAAGTGTATAAAACACAAATTACAGATGAAATCAACGAAAATCTACAACTTGCTTTTGAAGAAGAGAAAATAACTTCTACTAAAAGTAATGAATTAAATGATGTATATCAAAACTATACATATCAAGAAGTTAATCCAAATAATAAAGAAGAAAATATTCGTTTTGTAGATGCAGTTTCTGAAGGTTTGAAGCAATCTATGGAAAAGCATGATGACTTAATTATCATGGGGCAAGATGTTGCTGAATATGGTGGTGTTTTTAAAATTACAGATAAATTTATTGACTTTTTTGGAAAAGAACGTGTGCGCAATACACCAATTTGCGAATCTGCAATTGTTGCTGCGGCATACGGACTTTCAGTGAACGGAATGAAAGCTGTGATGGAAATGCAGTTTGCGGATTTCGTTTCAAGCGGATTCAACCCAATTGTAAACTTATTAGCAAAATCACACTATCGCTGGAATCAAAATGCAGATGTTGTGGTGCGAATGCCTTGTGGCGCAGGTGTTGGCGCAGGACCTTTTCATTCGCAAACAAACGAAGCTTGGTTTACAAAAACACCAGGATTAAAAGTGGTTTATCCAGCATTTCCGTATGATGCCAAAGGATTATTGGCAGCAGCGATTAACGATCCGAATCCTGTGTTGTTTTTTGAACACAAAGCCTTGTATAGAAGTGTGTATCAAGATGTACCAACAGATTATTACACATTACCATTGGGAAAAGCTTCTGTATTGAAAGAAGGAACTGACATAACCATTATATCGTATGGAGCAGCCGTGCATTGGGCATTAGATACGTTGGGGAAGAATCCTGAAGTTTCTGCGGACTTGATCGATTTGCGTTCGTTACAACCGTTAGACACCGAAGCAATTTACGCTTCCGTAAAGAAAACAGGAAAAGCAATCATCTTACAAGAAGATTCTTTGTTTGGAAGTATTTCTAGTGATCTTTCAGCAATGATCATGGAAAACTGCTTTGAATACCTTGACGCGCCTGTAAAACGATTGGCAAGTATGGAAACTCCAATTCCGTTTGATCAAAGCTTAGAACAGCAATATTTAGCGAAGAACGAGTTTGAAGCGGCTTTGATGGACTTGTTAGCGTATTAGATAGCTTAGATTTTTAGATTCTAATCCAAATCCTAATATTATATAATTAAGCAATCAAAAAACACCAGATGCACAAGATTTTCTTCAAATTCATACAACGATTCTTTTTTATCTCATTTTTTATAAATGTGCATGCGTTAACGGCTCAGTCTTTTGGGTATCTAAACCAAAAGGTGGATGTTTCAGTTCATCAAAACAAAGCATTTAAGTTTTCAGCAAGTATTAGAAAAGATACTTCTGATAAATACGCATCAACCTATTTATATTTGACTTTAAGTAACAGTTTGACTAAAGGTAAATCGTTACTATTTGAATCAACAGAGAATATGCCAGTAAGTAAAAATTGGCAGACGTTTACAATTGATGGTACGATTGATCCAACTGCGACTTCTCTTTTGTTTGGAATGACGTGCATGAACCACGGGAAATATTTTTTTGATAATTTCAAATTAGAGATTCAAAATGAAGATGGAGTTTGGGAAGAAATATCAATTATAAATCCTTCTTTTGAAGATAACCTTGATACTAAAAAACCTGTTTGGGGCAATACATCTATGGATTCTAATAGAGAATTTACTGCTAAGATTACTAATGAAAATCCAAACAGTGGTAACTATTGTTTAAAAATTGAACTAAAAGATTTTTATGGCTCAAATGATGAGAATGGGGCTTTTGTATATGTAAATGGCGTAAAATTATATTATGAAATTTATGGAGAAGGAAGTCCGTTATTATTATTGCATGGAGCCGGACAATCTATAAATGCTTTTAAAGATCAAATAGATTTCTTTTCAAAACATTATAAAGTAATTGCGCTCGATAGTAGAGGTAGAGGACGATCGACAGATAATGATGAAGAACTGACTTATGTAAACCAAGCAAAAGATGTAAAAGAATTTCTAGATGAGTTAAAGCTAGATGCTGTGGATATTATTGGTTGGAGCGACGGCGGAATTATAGGATTGATCTTTGCTATGGAACATCCTGAAAAAGTTAAAAAATTAGTAGCGATGGGCGCAAATATTCATCCAGATGGTTTATTTCCTCAACGGTTGAAAGAACATAAAGAGACTTTAAAGAAGCTAGAAATTGATGAGAAATCAAAAAAAACTATCAATTATAAGATTTATAAACAACTGATTAATTATCCACAGTTAAAGTTTGAAGATCTTAAAAAGATTGTTTCTCCAACGTTAATAATGGCGGGCGACCACGATGTCATTACAGATTTGCATACCGTGAAAATTTTTCAATCGATTCCAAAAGCAAATCTGGCGATATTTCCAAGTGAAACACATTGGTTTCCTGCAGCGAATCCAACATTGTTCAATAATACCGTATTTGATTTTTTACAAAAAGATTTTAAGAAGCCTAATAGATACTAAATTTGAAATCTCATCAAAGTTGCTGGAATCCTATTGAATTGAAAAATAAACTACCGTTAAAATTAATTCTTACATCTATGTACGCCATTTAATACAGGCGTATACAATTCGTAGACAGGTACTATTTTAGTACGATGCAAAAAATATTTATACAATTCAATAGCCTATATTTATTGAGGTACTTCCAAAGAATATAAATTATTGAAATTTATGAATGCACACGCTGAAAAAATAAATACAAACAAAAACCAATCCGTTGCAAATACTATTTCTAAAAAACAGCACACAAGTAACTCTTCTTTTCAATTTACGGATAATCGACCTGAAGCTGTAGCACAACTAAAATTACAAAACATGATGACTAACATCCCAAAAGTTAGTCTCACGAGTCAATTACAGAAGAATGTTACGTTTACTGGAAAAACCATTCAGCTCGTCAATCGTTTAACAATGCATTCAGCACCAAAGGACACAAGGTTATCGGGTGGAGGAAAAGGTTCTTCAGTTAATACAGGGAAAGAGGTAAGTGCAGTTATTGCTTCGAAAAATTTAACAGACATGAAACATTCTCGTGATGCATTAAAAAGGTCTATTAAAGTAAGAAGTAATTCTATGAACCCCGACGATAAACACGCAGGAAGAATAGCTCAAGAAAAAAGATGGCTGGCAAGACTAAATAAAGCTATTGCACCATTAGAAGCAGCTAGTACTGAACAAAGAAGAAGAATGCTAATGGGACGCAGACCAGGACCATCAGCACCACCATCTAATGTGCGAATGCCTGCAAATGCTGGATGGGGCGGAATACGCGCAGCAGCTCCAGCACCAGCGCAGCAACCAATACGATTTACACCACATGAAGAACGTCACGCGCTTGGATCTCTTTTAGATGATATCAATGCATAAGGTGTGAAATTTTTAACGGATATATAGCTATGTTCATTCATTGCAAAAATATATTTTCTGTAAAACCATGATTGCAGTGTAACAAACTTTAAAAATGATTGTCTACTTTTAAAGTCTCATTAGTTTTACTGCATGAAAAAATTAAATCCGTCCATCAAACATCACAGCCTAATAGGAGCATTTATTAGTGTTTGGATTTTTCTGTTTGCTTTTTTTATACGTCCTTTTGAACATGGAACAATGGATTTACAGGTATGGATTAAAGTCAGTCTTGGCTTTAGTTTAGTAGCCTTTCTATGTTATGGTTTGACAAGTTTTCTGCAAAAATTTGTATATCAAAAAGTTTCAGAATGGAGTATTCGACTCGAAATAATGAGTTTGCTTTTTTTCTATATATTATATACCATAAGCACGTATATCTATTATAAAAGCTCCATTATTAAAGGTATTTATGATTTTTTTGAATTTTTCACTGAAATCATTTTAATCGCCTCTTTAATTCTAACGCCAATACTCATCTTAGTTAGAATATATTCTATAAAATTAATTCCTGAAACAAGCGATGCTATTACCATTAAAGGAGATAATAAATTAGACATTTTAAAGATCAAACAATCGGAACTGATTTGTATTTCAAATTCTCAGAATTATGTTGAAATTTTCTTTCTGGAAAATGGTCAATTGAAATCAAAATTAATACGAAGTTCATTGAAAAAACTTGAAACAAATTTTGACTTTTTAATTCAAGTGCATCGTTCACACTTGATTAATCCCGCACACTTTAAATCGTGGAAAGATTCCACCACTATTTCATTGACACAACTAGAAATTCCTGTTTCAAAAAATTACAAAAGCCGTTTATTGGCATTATAATTTGTACCTAAAAAGCCGTTTTTTGTACCAAAACAGTACGTTTTCACCTAAAAAGACACGCTTTATACCTTCACAAGTAAATCATACATAAGAACGCTCATTTGATATTATTTTTGGCATTCATCAATCTAAAAATTTAATCAAATGAAAAAACTAGCTTGGCTCATTTTCGTGGGCTCCTGTTTATTATTTAGCTTTCAACCTGTAAAATACTTTTTAGCAGACGGACCTATTGGTTTATTAAATTCAAAACCACTAGATAGTAATATGTATAAAATTTCTTTTTTTATTCATATCGCTTTTGGCGGAATTGCATTACTCATTGGCTGGATCCAATTCAGTAAAAAATTCCGAAATAAGTATTTAAAAATACATCGAACTATTGGTAAAATTTATGTGACTTCTGTCTTAATAAGTGGTCCTTTTGCGTTTTATATTGGCTTTTTTGTTTACGGAGGAATTCCAACACAGATAGGATTTACGCTTGGTGCGTTATTCTGGATCATCGCTACATACATGGGCTATCATGCGATTAGAAACGGAAATGTAGCCAAACATAAAGAATACATGATGTATAGTTATGCTGGCACTTTTGCAGCAGTTACATTGCGACTTTGGTTGCCTATGCTAATGGCGTTCACAAGTTTTAAAGTAGCGTATGGAATCTCTGTTTGGTTAAGTTGGCTTCCAAATGTTTTTGTAGCATACTTAATTATTCATAAAAAAGATGCGCTTATCGCGATTTATAAAAAATATCGAATTAAAAGAGTTGTAATCGCAATGCTAATTTTAATAGCAACCGCATTTATTAGTTCGTATATGAGTCCGCAAACGTGGTTATATAAAAGCGCGACTTATGAAGGAACTGCTTTTGAAAAAGCAATAACGATCGCCAATTCCAGTTTTACAAAAGAAAAACTAAACGAAATTGACACCTATCTAAAGGAAGAAGTAAATACGACAAGCATGGTGGTTTTGGAACATGGTAAAATTGTCTATGAATACGGAGACATTTCGGAAATTAGTTACAATGCATCTGTTCGAAAAAGCATTCTTTCAATGTTGTATGGAAAGTATGTAACCAACGGAACTATTGATCTGAATCAAACTATTGGCGATATGGGAATTGACGAAGATGATGGTTTGTTGCCGATTGAGAAACAAGCCACCATTGATCATATTATAACTGCCAGATCTGGTGTGTTTCACCTGCCTGCAAATGGTGGTTATGACACCGATAATGTCAAAGAAAGAGGAAGTGTAGCTCCCGGAAGCTACTTTTTATATAATAACTGGGATTATAATGTTGCTGGATTTATTCTCGAAGAAAAAACAGGAAATACAGTCTATGAAGAATTAGGACAACAATTGGCAATTCCGCTTGGTTTTCAAGATTGGAATATTGAAAATCAATACAGATCCACAAATGAAGATAATTCTCGGTATTCAGCATATCACATGCATCTTTCTACCAGAGATATGGCAAAAATAGGACAATTAATGCTCCAAGAAGGAACATGGAATGGCAAACAATTAATTGATAAAGATTGGATAAAAAAAACAATTACAACAGTAACGCCAACGGATACTATTAGCAAACGATATTATAGAGATGCATCAAGTCCTGTGCAGTCTTCGTATGGATATATGTGGTGGTTGCATGAACGATTTTATGACAATCCCGATTTTGAAGGCGCATATTCGGCTAGAGGCGCTTTTGGACAATACATCACCGTAATTCCTAAGCGAGATGTCGTTATCGTGCATAAAACGACCGTAGACTTGCTTACGCTTCTTAGTTTTTCAGATCGAAGTTCAACTCCATATTGGCGCTATTTATGGATTCTAAGGACGCTTATGCTAGATGGAAAAAGCATTGAACAGTTAGCGACTGAAAAATCAACAGATGAAATTATTGAATTCATAAAAACGGAATATAACAAAGACTCTGAATATGCAGTTTCTGAACGTTTAATCAATGAATACGGGCAATTGCTAGCAGCCAACGAAAAACATGAAGAAGCAATCCAGTTTTACAAATTAAATTTAGAGCGTTATCCTTCGGGATATTACACACATCGAACCTATGAATATTATGGACATTCTTTAGTGAAACTAGGTAGGAGTGATGAAGCATTAACTATGTTTGAGAAATCATTAGAATTTCATCCAGATAATCAAGTAGCTAAAAAAGAAATTTCGAAATTGAAAAATAATTAAAGCAAAGCGGAAATAGTAGTTTATTGTAACATTCTGAATTTTAGCACGTCTTACAAGCTATCAATCAAAAAAACAATACAATGAATTCAAACAAAAAAACGGCAAGAATCGTAGGAATACTTTTCTTGCTCATTTTCGCTATTGGTGTAACAATGTATCAATTTTTACAAAGTTCACTCTTTGCAGATGATTTTCTCACAGCTACTGCTGCTAATGGAAATCAAATTATAATTTCTACCTTATTTGGAATTATAAGCGGTGTATTATCGATTACAATTGCAATATTATTATTGCCCATATTTAAGCGGCATAATTACAATTTGGCATTTATATATGTAGCATTCTCTATTCTAGGGTTTGTAGCCATCTTTGTTGATAATATCAGCGTGTTATCGCTGTTAGATTTGAGTAATGTATATGTAGAAAGTGGAAATAGTACTTCTGATTCACTACATCTTATGGGAACCTTGCTGTATGAAAGGCATTCTTGGACACATTATTTTTCACTATTAATATCTTGTTTCCCAGTCTTTTTCTTGTATTATGCATTGTACGTTTCGAAGTTAATTCCAAGAGTTATTTCGATATTCGGAATTGTTGCAGTATTGCTCATGTTTACTGAAATAGTGTTTTCCATTTTTGGAAATGGGATCAGTATGAATATGATGATGCCAATGGGCTTGGTTCAATTATTACTTCCAATTTGGTTATTAATTAAAGGATTTAATTCACAAGAAGAAGCAAAGTAGACTAGAAGAATACTATGTTTCCAACATAAAATTATTAGCAAAAGCGCAACAAATTCTGTTGCGCTTTTGTCTTTATTGGAAATTGTAGCAACGCTGAACATTAAAATTCTCTTAATGATTATGATTTTAGTTAAGAAACGTGTAGTTTCGATTTGAAACAAAAAAGATCACAAAAACAGATCAATTTTAATAACGTAATGCAAATGGATATTTTAGACTGGATACAGAATTGGTTCAAGAGTAATTGTGATGGAGATTGGGAACATGGTGATGGAATTCAAATTACTACCTTGGATAATCCAGGTTGGGACGTTGAAATTGATATCTCAAAGACTTCAATAGCGAGTATGAATCTAGATTGGATTTTGAACGAAAACAGCAAACAAGATTGGTATGGTGTAAAAATTGAAAACCAAAAATTTAACGCAGCAGGCGATTCTGGGAAACTAATTTTTCTATTAGGTTTATTCAAAGAAATGATTGAGAAAATTGAAAATAATACAATTGGCTGATAACGTATGATGCAACAAAACTGATATGGATAAGATCTTGATAATTGGCGGCACCAATTTTATTGGTAGAAATCTCATAGAAAAGCTGTCTGCAACTAAAAAATACGATGTAACAATTTTCAACAGAGGAATCACGAATCCTGAACTATTTCCTAAAATTAAAAGGATTATTGGCGATCGTAATTCCAGTGATGTAAAACGAATTCATCAAACGAATTGGGATTATATTATTGATCTTTCTTGTTATTTTCCACAATCGTTGATCGATATTTTAAGCGGACTTTCGTCAAATTTGAAAAAATACATTTTCATTTCAACCTGTTCTGTGTACGAAGATGTAAAAGTTAATTTTGGGATTGAAAACGATTTACTTAAAACCTGTAATAAAACTCAATTCAGCGATCAATCAACCAATTCGTACGGAAACAGAAAAGCTGAATGTGAACGAATACTTGAATCTTCTAAAATTAACTATACAATTTTACGACCTGATTTAGTCTATGGAAAATATGATCCGACAGATCGATTTTACTATTGGTTGCACCAAGCAAAAAAGTATGATAAAATCTTAGTTCCAAATCACGGGAAACCGTTATTTTCTTTAACGTATGTGCATGATTTAGTAACTGCAATTGAAAAAACGATTGTTGAAAAACCAGATAGAGAAAGCTACAATATTACAACGACGACAGAAGCTTCAATTCGACAAATAATAGACTTTACATTAGAAGAAACAGGAAACAAACCAATATTCATAAATGCGAGTTCACACTTTCTAAAAGCGAATAAAATAGCTGAATGGACTGATATGCCCGTTTGGATAGACAGTGAGTATTCCGTGTTTAACAACAAAAAAATAATTGACAATTACCAATTAAAATGTACGGACTTTAAAACTTCGGTGAGCGAAACTATCGAATATTACAATTCACTACATTGGCCAATTCCAAACTATGGAATCGATAGAGGAAAACAACTGAGTCTTATTGAAAAAATAGTGAATTAGATCACACTCGTTTCTTCATTCCAAATAGTACACGCGTAATTTTAAACGGATACACTAAGAATCTGTAAATCAGTATAATAATTGGGAAAGAAGTCACCAATAATAACAACATTTTTAATGGAATATTCAGCTCAAACTGAATGATGTAATACGCCAACACAATCAGTACTGTTTGATGCAAAATGTAAAACGGATAAATTGCTTCGTTGAGTTTTTGAACCAATACACTTTTCTTATTGAACCAAATTTGCGCGTATCCTAAAAGTGTCGTTACAAACGTCCAACCAACTAAACAGCAGACAATGTACCAAAGATTCCAACGTTGATTGATGGTTAAATATGGTGAAATCCATTCGCTCGGCATGAAATAGTACGCATAGAAAACGATCGTACTTATGATGAACAAAACGGCGTTTAATTTGCGAAACTGCTTCAAGTGAATCCAAGTACCTTCTGCGGAAGCGAACAAAATCCCCATCACAAAAAAGAAACCGTAATAAAAAGTGGAAGACAGATTTAAAATGTCTTTGCTGTCGCTTGGAAAGTATTTTTTTGAACTAATTAAAATCAAGATTAACGGAAGTACGCCAAAGAAAACGCCAAACTTTTTAGCCGTAATTTGTTCAAAAAAGCACAACAAACGATTTGATTTTGAAGATTTTAAGAATAAAATCAGTGGAATCACAGCTAATGAAATCCAAAATAGGTTTTCAATAAACCAAAGATGATTGATGCCAAAATCAGCATTTTTATACACCTCAAAATAGGAAGCATATTCGTTGATATGTTCAAAATAGGTTTGTGGCGGCACAATGATTAATACACCAAAAAACAGCGGAACAAGCAACCGAACAGCACGTTCTTTTGTGAATTGAATCCAAGTTCGTTTTGAAAAGGCAAAAATAGTTCCAGTTCCAGAAATTAAGAACAATAAGGGCAATCGAAATTGCTCAAAAAACACCATCATATCGTCTAATAATTTGCTCGAATCCGTATTCATGATGTGAAAATCATCGCCGTTAAAAGGCATTCCAACGTGATGAAGATATACTGCCAAAATCGCAATAACGCGTAACCAATCTAAATCATACCTGCGTAGTGTCGCCATAAAAACCGTTCCTTTTTTGATGTGACAAACATACTAATGATTTTCATAAAACCTCTTTGAATGTGACTGTTTGCAAGGGAAAGTGACGAAATACACGTTTCGACTTCGCTCAAGTAAAATAGTTCTTAATTACTACGGTATTACCATACAGGATTACTGATATTATTTTATAACTTTCATGTTAATCATAAATAATATATCATGAAAAAAAGAAATCTAAAGTCATTAGCGCTAAACAAAAAAGCAATTTCCAATTTTAAAATAAATCATATCAAAGGTGCAGGATCAAACCATACAAACTGCCGTTGGTGTGTAACGAATCGGTATGGAAGTTGTGATGATTAATAGTCTAATTGGAAGCGAGCTTCGGTTCGCTTTTTTATGTCATTTTTGAAAAATAAGCATTAAACGCTGTAATATTCGAGCGGGAAACAGGAACGGTTCCTGAATAATCTTCTAAGGACAATTGATAACCTTGCGCATTTCCTGTGCAAGCTGTTATTTTCTGCAAATTAACCAAGTAGGAGCGATGTGTTTTATAAATATTAGGAAATGCTTGCAACTGTGTTTCAAGTTCTTTTAATGTAATGCGAAGCAGTATTTTTTTGACTTCTGAATCATTATAAATGTAAATTTCGGTATAATTACTTTCCACTTTCGCGAATAGAAACTGCGCGATATCAAATTGATAATTCTCTGTGAAGGATGCAATATTGACAAGTTGTTGTTTGATGCTTTTATTCGGTGCTTGAAGCTTCAATCTTTTGAGGCTTTTAGTGCTTTTATAAATCAAGCGTTCTAAATTGAGCGGAAGCACAATAATCAATAACAAAGTGCCGACTAAGAACGTATTCCGAATTTCTTCAAAAAAGTACCGAAGCGACCAATTATTTGGATTGTCGTAAATAACATCTCGAATCAAAAAATCTGTAATTCCAATACAAAGTAGCAGAATTGATAAGTGAAAAATCTCTTTTCCCAATGTCCAACGCGAATCATCTTTCAGGCTCCAATTGACGATTGTAAAGTATACAAACGCAATCGGAAACGGTAAAAACGCATGAATAAACGAAATCCAGAAATAATCCATCTTATGCTCAGCAACATTCACTTCAAAAGGTTCAAAAGTATAGGAGAAGAAAAAACTCAATGCACTTATAATTCCTAAAAAAAGCAACAAACGCTGTGTATTTCTATATAAATACGGATACGGTTCTTGAAGGTATTTTATCAGCTTTGAAATCAAAAGGTTAGATTTGAGGTGCTAATTTAGGCTTTATCTTAAAAACTATAAATATTTAATTCAGTATTTAGTATAAGATTTTTGATTTGTTTTTGTAGTAATAGGCTTAACATTAAATTAACATAATATATTTTAAATATCTGTAAATTAGAGTATTAAACAATTTTATTATGTGGTACAATGATTTAAGACCTGACAGTGAGTTAAGAAATGATCGATATTCTTTAATCATGCTCGATGAAAAAGACAATTTTCAACGCATGATGACAGATGAAGACAAAAAGAGAACCATTCTCAATATGAACAGACTTAAAGCTGGAATTAGAGATCAAATACCAAACAAAAAAGTTGATCAAAACTTGCTATTAGCATCTTGGAATATCAAAAACTTTGGAAGATTACGAGACAGAACTCCTGAATCATTATACTATATCGCTGAAATTATAAGTGCTTTTGATATCATTTCAGTACAAGAAATCAATGGCAATCTTTCACACTTCAAAAAAATAATACGATTGCTTGGTAGTGATTGGAAATATACGCTAAGTGACGTAACCGAAGGTAATTCGGGTAATGATGAACGATTTGGTTTTATATATGATTCTAGGCGTGTTACGCATTCTGGACTATCAGGCGAAGTTGTAATTCCAGAAGATCTATTGTCTGCACAACCAATTTTAAGACAACTTAAAAGAACGCCTTCTTTTGCAGGTTTTGAAAGCGGATGGAAAAAGTTTTCAATACTAAGTGTACATCTACATCCTGGAGATGATAGTAATGGTCCTAATAAACCTACGGATCAAGAAATCCGAAAGGAAGAAGTAAAGCTTTTAATAGAAGTATTAAAAGAACGAATGAAAGATGCCGTAAATGATGAAAATCGGAATATGATCATTTTAGGAGACACCAATCTTTACAAAAATGATGATGATATCGTAAAACTAATTACAGATGAAGGTTTTTCAGAAAGTGAAAGCTTGCTTGGAAAATTTACAAATACGAGCCTAAATCAAATCTATGATCGAATATTTCTTAGAGTAAGCAAATATTTCAAACTCGTAAAAGATAGCAATGACAAAGAGGTTGGAGGCGTTTTTAATCTCTTTAACTATGTCTATATAAATACGCCCGAAGAAATAGCGAATTATCACGATTTAATGTTGGAACACAAGGATAATCCAGCAACCTTAACAAGTGATCAGAAGTTTATAAAATATTTTAATGCGTATTGGAAACGCAATCAAATAAGTGATCACTTACCAGTTTGGTTAGAAATAGAAACGGATAGCAGCGCTGGTTTTTTAAAAAATAAACTGGCTAAACTTTAGAAGGTTTATAAATTTCTTGGAAAAGCTATTGCGTAACAATCAATTTCTGTCCAACCTTTAATGTACTCGTTCTACGAATTGAATTCTCTTTGCACAAAGATGCAATCGAAACATTGTATTTATTAGAAATTCTCGATAATGTATCGCCGCGACGCACAGTATAAATCTTTTTTTCGTCTGCTTTACTTTGAATTGCCTCAGCTTCAGTTGTACAAACTTCTACTTTCGATTTGCGCTTAGAATTATGTCTGTATGCTGCTGTCCATTTTTTGGTGACCCAAATTTCGTTGCTTCGTATGGTATGCTCTTCATTTGAAAAATCAAACAAATATTCTGGGTGAATTGGAATTCCTTGAAACAATACTTCTAAATGCAAATGACTTCCGCGTGCATTTCCTGTCGTGCCACCTTTTCCAATAACTTGTCCTTTTTGAACCGTATCATTCACTTTTACAGATTGACGTGATAAATGTGCATACACAGTCTCTAAGCCGTTAAAATGGCGTACAACCACTGTTTTTCCGTGTCCGGAATGTCTATTTACATATCTAACAACACCATCAAACATTGCCATAACGTTATCGCCTGTAATTAAGTCAATATCAATTCCGTTGTGTGGTCTTCGATTTCGCCAACCATAACGTGATGTAATTACTTTTTTACGGTTTATCGGAGATGCGTACGTGCTATCTTCAAACGAAATATGTAACGGGTAGCTCTTTTTAACTTTCTTATAAGGATTAAACACTTTTGTGTTCCAGTTTTCAGCAATCCAATCTTTTTCATCGGAATCTTTTGGAATAGTATCGTTCTGTAATGCTTTCAGCGCAAGCGAAATAATAGGAGAAATAGTCTCAAAATGGTCTTTCTCAATTGCTAAGCTATCTTGTGTTTGACTGTGCACACAAATACTTATCATAAGTGCACAAACGATCAAAAAAAATGATTTCATACGGTAGTTCTTCAATTTAGTTTTATATAATAGATTTTTGGGGATCTGCATGTATAACGCATTCCTAGTAAAATAATTGTACTCTAATAGTTGGGATTTATTCTGTAATATATTTCATTGGATTCAGTCGTTTTCCGTGTTGACGGACTTCGTAGTGTAAATGTGGCGCTGTGGACAAACCAGTATTTCCAACATACCCAATAATGTCACCTTTTTTCACAGTGGAATTATTTTTTGTGTTGAATCCTTTTAAATGTGCGTACCAAGTTTCAAAACCATCAGCGTGTGAAATCGTGATTAAATTTCCCCAATTTCCTTCTTTTTCAGCTTTTAGCACAATTCCATCCGCAGTTGCAACCACAGGAGTTCCGGGTGTTGCTTTAATATCAATTCCGCCATGTGATGGTGTATTTTTCAACTTTGAATGCTTTCGTTTTACACCAAAATGGGAAGAAATATTTTTTATGTTTCCATTCTGAACAGGAAATAGTGAAGGCGTTCCGCTTGTTTCTATTTTTGTTGGAATAAACGTATTTGAATTTATAACTTCATTAGAATTTGTAAATGCCATAAACGCAAATGCGATGACAGGAATCAATAGAAAATACAAAAACTTTGAACGATTTCTGGAAGGTGATTTCGTGATCATTTCTATTCGTTTTTTGAGTGTTGGATGTGAAAAATAACTAAATATAGGATTGATGTTTTTTGGTTCGAGACTCTTCAGAAGTAATTCTAAATAAGTCGATTTCTTTACGTATTGCTTCAATACAAACGCATCTGCTTGAAATTCATGAATCGATTTTAACGATTTTCGATACAAATAGGCGAGTGGATGAAACCAGAAAAATGCAATAAACAGTTCCGTCAAAATGACATCGACAGAATGCAATTGTTTAATATGTGCTTTTTCGTGTGTAATAATGAGTTCGTCAATAGTTTCTGTGTTTGGAATAAAAATCCAATTGAAATACGAGAAAACTTCAGAAACGTCTGTTTTATAAAGTGTTGTATGGTGTAATTGTACTTTTTGTGCAGTTCTTTTTAATTTAACTAAAGAATAAGTCGTACGCATAAAACGTATCAAATAGCACAAAACACCGATCGCATAAGCGAATACAATCCAAAAGCCATAATCTATGGTTTGATGCGTCACAACAGGAGTTTCAGCTGCGAAATATTCAAAACCTGAAAACGCTGTAAAATTTTCAATCAAAGGCAATTGAGAAGCAAAATTTTGAATCTGTGGAAACAATTCCGCACTAAACGGAAGCAAGAGCGAAAACGGAATCAACAACAATAAAATACTTCTATTGACTGCATGAAACGTGAATTTGCTAAACAACCATTTGTACAACAAATAGAAGCCTCCAAACACAAAACTGACTTGTACTAAATATATAAGTGTACTATTCATTATTGCTTTTTAAATGTTGAATTTTTTCTTCTAACAGAGCTTTCATTTGTTCCAATTCGGTCAAATTGAGCGTGTCACTTTCTGCAAAAAAGGAAGCAAATTTGGTTGTAGAACCATTAAAAAAGTTTCCAATTACCTGTTTAAGATGTTGTGAAAAATAGCTTTCTTTTGAAACAGCAGGTGCATATTGACGAATTTTTCCGTAGGTTTCAAAATTCAAGAATTCTTTACGCACCAACACACGTACAACGGTTGAAATCGTTGTGTACGCGGGTTTTGGTTCTGGAAACTGTTCTACAATATCTTTTAAAAACGCTTTCTCAAGTTTCCACACATATTGCATCACTTGCTCTTCAGCTTTTGTTAACTCATTCATGCGGCAAATATAATAGAATATTTTAATATAACTATAAAAATAGTCATAAAACTATATTTGTAGTCATGAAAGTGATTAAAAGCTTGCGTGTGTTAAAATTAAAAGTTTAATAATCAGTATATTATGAATTTAATTTTGCTTGAACTTCATCAATATATTCTTGAATTTCATGTGTTTCAGGATCTAATTCAAGGGCTTTTTGGTAAAAACCGAAGGCTTTTGAGTATTCCTTTTTCTGAAAATGGTAAATGCCAAGGTTGCGGTATACATAACTATTTTGATCATCCAACGCAATTGATTTTTGTAGATCTTCAAAACCATCTTCAAGCTGTCCAAGCATAATTTTAGATAATCCACGATTGTCCCAAGCATACGAAAAAGTTTCATCTAAAGAGATCGCTTTGTTAAGATCAATAATTGCTTCTTCATGTCTATCTAATAATCCCAGTGCATATCCGCGATTGTTCAGAATATGGGCGTGTTTTGGATTAATTGCTAATGCCTTTTCAAACGAATCTAACGCATTAGCATAATTTTTATGATGAATCTCAATAACACCTATATTAACATGATCATGCACGTCATAAGAATCTTTATAGTTTTTGGAATAAACTTCTTGTAATTCAATGGCTTTCGCATATTTTTTTGCGGCTAAAAAAGAAGTAATCGTTGTTCTATTGAGTTCTCTATCTTTTGGAAGTATTTTGTTGCATTTTTCAAACAATTCAGCAGCTTTTACATATTCTTTATCAGTGTAATATGCCGTCGCTTCTTTATAAAGCTCATAAATAGGTTTTAGCTTCCATAAATGCAGCAAAGATTTTCCATCATTATTTGTAAACGTTCCGTCATGAAGTTGTATTGGTGTTTTTCGTGGAATGATATTGTAAGCAAAGTCGAGAAAACAGGTAAAAGCTAATGCAAAAAAGATGACATTCCATACACTATATTTTTCAAAAAATAGGAGTGATGCGCCAGCAATACACGCTATAAAAAATGTTGTTAACGGACCAAAAAGACTAATTAAGAAACTGCCTTTCCATGAAATATTCTTCCCGTGAGGAACGCATACACCGCCTTTCCATGTAAACACATTGTATTTAATAAAACATTCCAATCGTTTCATTTGAAACCGAAATGATTTCTCAGGATTTCCATACGAACCTATATAAACCGTTACACGATCATCCGAGTTGAGTAATGTTGCAATGGCGTGTCCAAATTCGTGAATAACAATCACCAATCTCCGAAATACCAAAAGAGAAATGATTAAAACAATGGTGTATTCTTGCCGCATGAATGGTTGTTAGTATTTTGTAAAGTTATGGGAAATTGGTGTTTAGTGTCACTGTAATGTTTAAAAAAAGCCAAAATATGGCACTTTTTGCATTTTTTTACACTAAAAAGACCATTTCTTCTATAAAAAACAAATGAGATCAGAGAATAATAAAGTAACTTTGTAGACTAATAAAGTAAATAATAATAATTTTAAAACTTGAATGGCAAAATCACAACAGACATTTAACAAAACAGAAAAAGAAAAAAAGCGCTTAAAGAAGAGAGAAGAGAAACGGAAGAAAATGGAAGCCCGAAAGGCTAATGCAAAAGAAAACGGGAAAAAAGGAATCGACTTTGTGTATGTAGATCATAATGGAAATCTAACAGATACGCCACCAGATCCATCTTTAAAAGTGGAAATAGAAATTGAAAACATAGAAGTAAGTATTCCAAAAACATTAGAATCTGACAAAGAAGTAATTGATCCTGTACGAAAAGGTAAAGTATCTTTCTTTGATTCATCAAAAGGTTTCGGATTTGTAATTGATGCTGAAAACAACGAAAAATACTTCACACACGTTAGTGGAATTATTGACGAAATAGCTGAAAATGACAAAGTTTCTTTTGAACTTGAAAAAGGACAAAGAGGAATGAACGCCGTGAAAGTTACCTTGATTAAAGAGTAATTATTTTTCTAAATATATAATTGAAAGAGTAAAAAATATTGCATTCGCTGTGTTTTTTACTCTTTTTAATTTTGTTAAATCATATACGATATATTATATTTGTCACATGATTGAAAAAATTAGTTACCGCGATCAAGTACGAAATATTCTTCTAGACCGTATGAAATCAGGAGAATTGAAAGCTGGAGACAAAATCTCGTTGGCACAATTGTCGCGCGAATTAGAAGTCAGCGTCACACCAATTCGTGAAGCATTGACACAATTGCAACAAGCCAATATTATCGTATCGATTCCAAATAGAGGTTTTGTACTGCCAATATTAAAAAAATCTGAAGTCAAGAATCTATATGAATTAGTGGCTTGCCTGGAAGGTTTGGCAATTGAAAACTCAGTCTACACACCTGAAGTCATTCAAAAACTAAAAGTGCAACACGCTATTTTTAAGCAAACTACAACAGCAATTGAACGTATAAATGCGGACATGTTATTTCATGAAGTGTTGGTTTCTGCCTACGAAAATCCCATAAGTCATGGAATTCTAAACGATTTAAAAATTAGGATTTTCTTCTACGAAAAAGGATTTATGAATATGGATGATTTTCATAAAGATTCAGAACATCATCACGAAAAAATCATCAAACACTTGGAAAACAACGAAAATAAAGAAGTGTCAACCATCATACGAGACAATTGGATGCAAATTTTAAACTATACGATATGATTCAAAAAATTCAACGAAATGTAGCTATCGCAATTTGTGCGTTCGGACTATTTTCATGCACAGAAAATTCAGCACCGCTAAAATATTCACAAGAAGCCGTAAAAGTGCCAACACTATTTGCAGAAGGAATTATTTCTTCCAAAATGCATAATGAATTTAATTTAGAATTTTCACCAAACGGTAAAACAGTCTATTTTACTCGCAGAGTAGATGGCGAACCGCAAAAAATTTTAGTTTCAACTTTTGAAAATAATACGTGGTCTGCGCCAAAATTGACTTCTTTTTCTATTTCTAGAGATGAAATGCCATCTATTACACCAAATGGAAAACAATTATATTTTGCATCTACACGACGAATTCCAACTGAAGAAAGTAAAGGGAATTTTGATATGAATATTTGGGTAACCGAAAAAGAAAATGATTCTTGGAGCGAAGCAAAACCTGTAGATTCTGTGATCAACAAAGTTCAAATTGAAGGTGAAAAATGGCCATCGTCCAACGAAAGTTCATTGTATACGCAAGATGGAAAAACGTTTTACTATTCAACAATGATGCGTAATTCCAAAGGAATCGGAATTTATACAACAACACTAGAAAACGGAAAATTTTCAACACCAAAACGAATAGAAGGTTTATTAGAAGATGAAAAATATTGGATTTCAGGTCCAACACTTTCTCCTGATGGTAATTATTTGCTATTCAATGCGTATGGCGTGAAAGGTGGAGTTGGTGGAGAAGACTTATATGCGAGTAAAAAAACTGAAAATGGTTGGTCAAAAGCTGTAAGTCTTGGAAATATCATCAATACGAAACATGAAGAAGGAGCTGCGAAATTTTCGCGTGATGGACACTGTTTTTTCTTTACCAGAGATGATAAAATAAGTGCTGAAGAAGACGGAATTTGGAGTATTTACTATATAGAAACCTCTTATTTAAAACTTGAATCATTATTTAATTAAACTATGAAAACACTATGTATTTCTTTGCTATTTTGTTGCTTTGCAACTGTAGCTTTTTCACAAATAGACACGCTTCAACAAAAAATGGTTCCGATGAGTTCTACCTATCAAAAGCCATATAAAGTGGGCAGTGTGTATTATCAAAACAACTCAAACAAACCGTTTACAGGAATTTTATACGGTAAATTTGAAAACGGAAACTATTTGACACTTCAAGAATATAAAAATGGTGTTGGAAACGGAACTTGGATCAATTACTACAAAAATGGAAATCTAAAAGAAGTTGGAACTTATGTTGAAAATAGAGTAGAAGGTCCAATTTCTGAATATTACGAAAACGGAATGCTCAAAGCTTCAGGGCAATTCAAACACTGGCGTAAAAAAGTGGGCGTTTGGAAACTATATCACAAAGATGGAACATTTGATAAAACAATTGATTACGGTAACTAGCAGTATTTCATAAAGATTCTTTAGATAAATTTTATATGCTTTCGATATAGTTAGAATGATTATCTTTAGTCCAAATCTAAAATTCATACATGTTTACGAAACTAAAAATAGTGTCTATCTTCTGTTTGATCTCTTTTGCTGCTTTCGCACAAGAAATCACACCTGCAAAACAATTCTGGAACACATTGCAAACGCATTGTGGAAAAGCGTACGAAGGCGCGTTAGAATTGCCAAAAGAAGATAAAGATTTTGGCGGAAAAACGCTTACAATGCATGTTCGGAAGTGTAGTGAAACCGAAATGAAGATTCCTTTCTTTGTGGGAGACGACAAATCGCGGACGTGGATTTTGACCTATAAAAATGATCGGATTACCTTAAAACACGATCACAGACATGAAGATGGTTCAGAAGATAAAATCAATTTTTACGGCGGAACAACTACAAATACGGGAAAAGCTGACATTCAAGTATTTTCTACGGATGAAAAAACACAACAAATGATTCCCGGAGCTGCCACGAATGTGTGGTGGATTACGATTGACGAAACGACATTTACCTATAATTTAAGACGTTTAGGCACCGATAGAGTGTTTAGAGTTGTCATGGATATAACAAAACCAATCAAAACACCAGAAGCACCTTGGGGCTGGAAAGAGTAATCATTTAATAAATCGATCATGTCAAAATCTATTCGAATTTTTACACTATTAGTGATTGCATTCATTGTTTTTTCTTGTAGCTCTTCAAAATTTCAGTCAAACTATATCAAAACGGAATTATACTTTGGGCTTTCCGAAGGAAATAGAACCATTTCAGAAAATGAATGGAATGCTTTTAAAGTTGAATTTCTAGACAAAAAGTTTTCTGGTTACACAGAAATAAATTCAAAAGGATTTTGGACAGATTCAATGAATGTAACCGTTTCTGAAAATTCTAAATTGGTCATCTATCTAAATAAAGGCACAAAAAGCGACAGTTTAGCCATCGCTTATGTGATCAATAACTATAAGAAAAAATTCAATCAAGAAGCTATTTTAAAGGTTGAAACGCCCGTAAATGCTTCATTCTAGCGTTGTATCTATTTTGGTAAAATACTCATCTGGAAACTAAACAATTGAGCTGGATCATACTTTTTCTTAACTTTTCGTAATTCGTTTAAATTCTTCTTGTTGTAATAAATTTCAAGTAGCTTCAAACGGTTTTCCTCTTTTTCAATATCGGGAACTAAGGTTTTATCGACAAAATTAATAAAAGAACCTTCTGTATACTTATTTAATGATATTCTAAAATCTTTTACCCACTTTAAGTATTCACTATTTCGTCCTACGTTTGTAAAAACATTTGAAACATCGTCCCACCAAGCTTGAATTTGTAACATATAAGGTTTTTGAGCATAACCAAAAGAGTTTTTACCTGCATTATTAGTAACGGCGCCGCCCATACAATGAAAACTCATATACATATTTACATCAGAGCGATAACAAGAGTTCTTTAAATATGTATACACTTGCTCTACTAATTTCTTATGATCAACATCATCTTTTGGAAAGCTTGAAGATACTTTATGCGGATGCGGTTGATCGCAAGTTGAACTTGGACCGCTACTTGGCAAGATTGTTAAACTTAGATCTTTACATTTCTTACCAATATGCATACTATATTCCATATTACCCGCCGGATTGATAAAGTCAGTTAACAAACGTTGATTTGCCGTATATGATAGTGTTGGAGTTGCATCTTTAGATTTCGTTTTAGATTTTAAAGCAGCCTTTTTTAACTTCGATGTATCCGAATATCCTACAGGGTTTTCGGAAAAAATATCATTTTTAAGTTCTTTTGGAAGGAATTCACCAAAATAATCATGTAACAATACTTTTAATTTCGTTCTTGAACCATAAAATTTTCCACCCATTCGCCCATGAACCCCAAATTCTTTACTATTTGGTAATTTTTCAATAATCATGGTGCAAGTAGCAGAAAGTTCTTCAACAATTCCATCCTTTTTAGCGTGTAATTCGGCCCATCTAGTAACCACTCCTTTGACATCTTTTGGTTTTTCCCATTGTAAACCAAACGTAGTGACTACGGGAAGTATAGAAACCAACTTGAATTTAAAACGTATTACAACACCAAAATTTCCGCCGCCGCCGCCTTTCAAAGCCTTGAATAAATCGGCATATTTATTTTCATTATTGGCGATGACTTTTTCTCCAGAGGCCAATACAAGTTCAATGTCCGTAACAGAATCACACGTTAATCCATACTTTCGTATAGAAGTTCCCCAACCGCCGCCTTGTGTCAATCCGCCAACATTTACAGATTGACAACCGCCACCGGGAATGGTTTTATGAATTTTTTCTAACTCTTCATACACTTGTCCCAATTGTTTTCCTGCCGGAATCCAAGCGGTATTTTTCTTTTTATCAATATCAGTAATTTTATTTATTTCAGACAAATCGATGATAATTGCATTATTGGCAGAACACATTCCTTCATGCTGATGTCCGCCAGAGCGAACTCTAAAAGGAACTTTATGATCTCTACAATAATTTATGCAGAAAGAAACATCTTCTGTGGTGTCACAATACACTACAGCAGCTGGCATGTAGCCAAAACGTGTATTCGAGATTACTCGTGCATAATGATACAATTCATCACCTTTGCTGATAATTTTAAGACCTTTTCGGGCGTTTTTTTTAATAGATGCGTTCATGAAAATAGGTGCGTTTTATAGTTGATTTAGATTTTAAAAGTAAGAAATTATATCGTGAAAAATCTATTTCTTTTTAAAAAATAGATGGTCCATTTACAATTAGTTTTCTCATTAATACATTACAAAATGATGTAGATCAATAAAGTTCTGTTATCTGTTTCGTATTTTTGTGAAAAGTAAAAAACAGAAAAATAATGACTAAAGAGATTTTATTACAACCATATACTTCTAAAAATTTACAACTCAAAAACCGCGTGATTATGGCGCCTATGACACGAAGTAGAGCCGATAATGACGGAAATATCCCAACAGACGAATTACAAGGTATATACTATGAACAAAGAGCTTCCGCTGGATTAATCATTACGGAAGGTGCACAAGTTTCCAAAGAAGCTGTTGGTTATATCAATACGCCAGGAATTTATTCGCAAGCACAAATTGAAGGTTGGAAAAAAGTAACAGATCGTGTTCATAATGAAGGTGGAAAAATTTTCATCCAATTATGGCATGTGGGAAGAAATTCGCATCCCGATTTTCACAATGGTAATTTACCAGTTGCGCCATCTGCCATTAATCCAAATGGAGAATCGTATACGCCAGAAGGTCCAAAAGCTACGGTAACGCCAAAAGCAATGACAAAAGCTGATATCGACAGAACAATTCAAGATTTTGTAACTGCGGGTAAAAACGCAATGGAAGCAGGATTTGACGGCGTGGAAATTCACTCATCAAATGGTTATTTATTTCATCAATTCTTTACAAATTGTTCCAATGAACGTACCGATGAATATGGCGGAAGTATTGAAAATAATGCACGATTTTTCTTTGAAACGCTTGACGCGATGAAACAAGCAATGCCAGAACAGAAAATTGGCGTTCGATTCAATCCGTCGTTGCATGGAATGTTCGGAATTGAAATGGACGAACAAACCATTCCAACTTTTGAATATATCATCAAAAAACTAAATGACTACGATTTAGCATACGTGCATTTATCAGAACCTTTTAACGATGTGTCGGATGTAAAACACGCCGTGAAAAACATCGCAAAACACTTTAGACCTTTATACAATGGAACGTTGATGATTAATACGAGTTTTGATCAAGAAAAGGGAAACAAAGTCATTCAAGATGGAGAAGCTGATTTGGTTGCTATTGGAAAACCATTTATTTCAAATCCTGATTTGGTGGAACGTTTTGAAAACAATATCGAATTAGCTGATTGGGACACCAAAACTTTTTACGTTCCAGGAAAAAAAGGATATACAGATTATCCGAAGGCAGAAATTACTCAAACTAACAAATAAAAACACACCATGACAACTATAAAAGCATACGGAACCGAGTCGCCAACGGCAGATTTGGAACTGATCCAGATTGAAAGAAGAAACATATTAGAAAACGACGTAAAGATTGATATTCTATACTGCGGCGTTTGTCACAGTGATATTCATTCTGCACGAAACGATTGGGGAAATGCTAAATATCCATTAGTTCCTGGGCACGAAATTGTTGGTCGTGTGCTAGAAGTTGGAACAGGCGTATCAAAATTCAAAGAAGGTGATTTAGTAGGTGTTGGTTGTTTGGTTGATTCTTGTCAAACATGTAGCGCTTGCGAAGATGATTTGGAACAATTCTGTGAAAAAGGCATGGTTGGAACATACAACGGACCTAACAAACATACAGGAAAACAAACGTTTGGTGGCTATTCTACAAGTATCGTAGTCAGAGAAGAATTTGTATTATTGGTTCCTGAAAACTTAGATATCAAAGCAGTTGCGCCACTTTTATGTGCCGGAATCACAACATTTTCATCATTAAATCATTGGAACATCAAAAAAGGAGATAAAGTTGGTGTTATTGGACTTGGCGGATTGGGACACATGGGAATTAAATTTGCGCATGCAATTGGCGCAGAAACCATTATGATTACGACTTCGCCAGACAAAGCTAAAGATGCAAAAAGGCTAGGAGCAGACGCGGTTTTAATCTCAAAAGATGAAGACGAAATGGCGAAACACAAAGGCAGTTTTGACTTTTTACTCAATACCGTTCCTGTAAAGCATGATATGAATCCGTACATACAATTACTAAAACGTGATTCAACAATGGTGATGGTTGGCGCTATTGAACCGTTAGAGCCAATGCACGGCGGAAGTATTATTATGGGAAGAAAAAGAGTTGCAGGATCATTAATTGGAGGAATCAAAGAAACCCAAGAAATGCTCGATTTTTGTGGAGAACATAATATTGTTTCGGATGTAGAAATGATTGATATACAAGAAATTAATAACGCTTTTGATAGAGTTACAAAGAATGATGTAAAATACAGATTTGTGATTGATATGAAGAGTTTGAAAACTAGTTAAGATGATTCAAATTATGAGTATTCTATCAAATGAGTTCGCATAAAACGTGTATGAGCAAAGAGAAGCGTTTCTATATTCGTAGTTTTGATAAAAATCAGATAGAAAGTAAATTAATAACAACTAATAAATACAAAATAAAATATGAATATAATTTTTGAATATCACGATGTTACCGCTAGTGAATCATTAGAAAAATTTGCAACAGAAAAACTAAATAAATTAGCAGAAAAATATCAAATGGTGATTCGTGCAGATGTATTTTTCAAAACAGAAAATACAACTTCGGACGAAACAGGAATGATTTGTAATATCCGATTGAGCCTTCCAGGACCGAGACTTTTCGCGGAAGCAAATCATGGGAACTTTAGAAGTTCGGTTTCAGAATCTGTTAGTGATTTGGAAAAACAATTACGCAAACGTAAAGAGAAGATGTCGAATCATTAAAATGAATCATCTATCTTTTTACCATTAAAAAGAAACTAAAAACGAAGAAAAATTAGTCATAAAAATTGCCACAGTGAATAGCTGTGGCTTTTTTGATTAAAAATGATACAAACGATAATTTTTAAATTTCGATTCTAGAAATAAGGTAGCACTTGCTTTTATACTATTTATTTAAAAATTGTATATTTGGTTTCCCTCACGAAAAAATTGTTCAAGCCAACCTTACTATTCAATGTATACAATCCCTAACAACGCATCAAAAAATGTGTTAAAAAGCGCATTTTGGAGATTTTCGCTTCTATTTATATTTTTCTATATCGTACCGAATGATATAGGGTATTTAGTTGGATATGAAAACTATGATCCAACCACTTGGAATCGTCCAATTATGTGGATTGGAGAAAATCTTTATGGTTGGGAATTTAATCTTGATCGATTGTTTCAAGGATTCGACTCCAGATTTGAAGTTAGTAGATACACATTCGTCACTTTAGCAGGACTTATTGGAACCTGTATTTGGCTTTTAATCGATCGTTACTTCAAAAAAAAATATACCAATACAGTCAAAATTGCGGTGCAAACGATTCTTCGTTATCACTTAGGTATTGTCTTAATAGATTATGGACTTTCTAAAATTTTCATGCTACAATTTGGAACTATAGGAATTGACACGCTGGAAAAAACTATTGGAGAAGTTTCAGGAATGGGCTTAATGTGGAATTTCTTAAGCTTTTCGGAAGTAGTAGTGATGTTTTCTGGTTGGATGGAATTTATAGGAGGTTTTTTATTATTCTTTAGAAAAACCACATTTTTGGGAGCTATGATTCTTCTTGGAATTATGGCAAACGTTGTAATTATGGATATAGGTTATGGAATTACATTAACCATGTTTGCAATTCTATTATTTTGTTTCATACTATTACTGATAAGCACACAATTAAAAAGTTTGTTTACGTATTTCGTATTAAATAAAACGACCAAACCTAACGCGTACAATCCATTAGTGAAAAGTAAAAAAATCCGAATCGTTTTTAAAGTATTTTTGCTCTCTTTGATAGGCTACTTTTATGCAAAAGATTATAGTGAGCGAATTGTAAATGAAACAGAAAATAGGTATGCATGGTTTACTAATTTACAAACCGTAGAAACCTTTGTGATTAACGGAGATACATTATCAACTGCAGCAAAAGAAAAGAATTCAAAAGCATGGAGAAAAATCTCATTTAATGGGCTTTCGTACTATACAGAATCTTTTGAAATCACTAAAGAAGACAATAAAAAAGAACGATTTAAATTTGAAATTGATTCTACAACACACAAAATACGTTTTCGTCCGTATCATGATGAAACAAAGGATTGGAATGAATTCTCTTATCAAAAAATAGCAAAAAGAAAATATACTTTTGAAGGTATTTATGAAGGAGATACTATTTATATAGCCGCAAAAACTAAACTTCTAAATGACTATATGTTAATGTATTACAAGAAAAAACAACTTCTTGATACTTATTATGAATAATTGCAACTAGAAACTTAAGCTTATTACTTTTTTAGATAATAATCTAAGTTGTGAAACTCATCAAAATATGTATATATTTGGGTTTCATCAATTAAAACCAATATGAACAATCCGTTACTATTCTTTTTATGCTCCATCGGCGTTTTTAATGGATTCTTGGCAAGTATATACTTTCTATTTTTTAGCAAGCAAAAACGCGTTCAAAACTTCTTTTTTGGACTATTATTGTTGTTATTAAGCATTCGAATTGGGAAATCGGTCTATACAATTTTCACCATACGAGAAGAACGCAACCTTTGGATACTACAAATTGGGTTATCTGCTTGTTTTCTAATTGGTATCGCGGTGTATTATTATGTAAAATCTTCTGTGGAAAACACAAAAGTAATTCCACGTTCATGGAAAATTCATATAGCAATCTTGCTAATTTTCATTGTAATTGTCGGATCAATAAAGCCTTATGCTACCAACCATTATTTTTGGACTACTTACTTCGTTCAGTTTATTTATGCGACTTGGGCAGTATATTTACTATTTTCTGTGTATCTGTTGAAAGATATTTTAAAGAAGCTATTCCAGAAAAATGTGCGCTGTACCATTTCTGAAATTTGGTTAGTAGCATTGACTGTGGCAAATATCTTGATTTTTACTGCATACATCATTGGTTATTTCTATCTCTATTTTGTTGGAACGATCACGTTTTCAGTGGTGTTTTATGTATTATTAATCTTTCTATTATTTGAAAAGAATCGCGATAGTATTTTTCAAGATATTCCAGAAAAATACCAAGCTAAAAAGATTGATACTACTGAAGAAGAACAACTAATTTCCGCCTTAAAAGAAGCCATGGAAACGCATCAATTTCACAAGAACACCAACGTAAAATTAAATGATATTGCCAAGGTTTTACACATATCTTCACACAAATTATCACAACTATTGAATGATAATCTTGGGAAAAACTTCGCATTATTCATCAACGAGTACAGAGTTACGGAAGCAAAACGCTTATTACAAGAAAACAATCAATTCACCTTAGAATCTATTGGGTTTGAAGCTGGTTTTAGTTCAAAATCAACATTTTACGCCACGTTTAAAAAGTTAATTGGTAAAACGCCTGCCGAATTTAAAAAGCAATTTTCATAGTCTTTTCGTCCAAATTTATAATACTGGACACTTCAATTATAAACAATCACTACATTTTTCACTTGTTTTTAGAGGTTTGACAAAATCTTTAAATAAAACAACATGAAACACTACGTTTTACTATTCATTACATTTTGTTCAATTCAATTTTCACAAGCGCAAACAGAACATTCTTTAGTAGAAAAAACACTTCAAAATTATATCGATGGAAGTTCGTATAACAAACTTGACATCCTAGAAAACGCGTTTACCGATAATGCTACTTTATACTTAACGGGCAGAGACGGCGAATTCAAAATATACACACCAACAGCATATACTGGTTTCTTCAAAAATAAAAAATATGGTGAATTCAACGGACGTTACGGAAAAGTGTTGGCTATTGAAATCGTAAAAGACATTGCAACCGCAAAAGTTGAAATCGCGGGCCCTGAAAGGAAATGGGTCTATATAGATTTATTTCTATTGAAAAAGACCGCAACTGGCTGGAAAATTATCAGTAAAACTGCCACTAGAGTAGACGAATCAAAGAACTAATTCATGAAAAACATCCTTGCATTTATTTGCTTATGTTGCTTTGTGAATGGTTTTTCACAAACGGCAACCGTAAAATATGTTGATACAAACATTAAAATTGACGGACAGTTTGACGAAGCTGTTTGGCAACAAATCCCAGAATACACAGGCTTTTACAACTATTTGCCAACGGATATTGGTTTGGCGGAGAATCAAACTTCTGTAAAGATTTTTCACAATGGCGAATATTTATATGTCCGTGCTATTTACAATGACACAACACCAGAAACACGTGTAAGCACTTTAAAAAGAGATGTTTCTATTGCGTTTAGTGATTCTTTTGTGATGATTTTAGACACGCAAAATCAAGAGCAAAACGGCTATTTCTTTGCCGTAAACTCTCTTGGAAATCAAACAGATGGTTTGGTTGGTCGCACGAATGCAGGATACAACTTAAGCTTTAGCTGGAATACGATTTGGCAATCAGCAGCGAAATTGAATGGAAACAAAAAGCAATATGAAATCGCGATTCCATTAAAATCCTTGAATTTCAATAAAGAAAATGCCGTTTTTGGAATTCAGTTTTATGTGCGAGATATCAAAAATAATTCGTGGACGGTTTTTAAAAATGTAAAACGAAACTATGCAAATCTCGATTTACGCTTTACAGAAAAATTTGCAGTTGAAAACCTGCCAAATACGGCTGCATCACGATTTACTTTGACGCCATCAATCACCACAAACTATCAGGAAGATTTAGAAAACAGAACCGATGAAACTACGTTTACGCCAAGTTTAGATCTTCAATACAATCTAACATCTTCTTTGAAATTGGATGCAACCATCAATCCAGATTTCTCACAAATTGATGTTGATCAGCAAGTAACAAATTTGACGCGTTTTGCGATTTTCTTTCCAGAGAGAAGAAACTTTTTCCTAGAAAATGCAGATTTGTTTTCAAACTTAGGTGTTGATGGCGTAAATCCTTTTTATTCCAGAAGAATAGGCGCGGAGAGCGCTGTTCAATTTGGCTTGAAGCTTTCCGGAAACATTGCACCAAAGACACGAATAGGAGTTTTAAACGTTCAAACTGATGAAGAAAACGAAATTGCTTCACAAAACTTCAGCGCGTTCGTTGGCGAGCAACAATTGACTAAAAACTTTACGGCAACCGCGTACTTAATCAATCGTCAGGAAACGGATAAATTCGAGTTTATAGATGATTACAATCGCGTTACAGGATTAAATATCAATTATAAATCGGACAATAATAAATGGATTGGAATTGCCAATGTTGGAAAGAGTTTCAACGATGGAATTTCTAAGAAGAATAACTTTTATAATGCAGGAATTTGGTTCAATAAGAGAGGTTTTGAGTGGAATGCAGCCATTAAACATGTTGGAGAAAATTATGTGACAGATGTTGGTTTTACACCACGATTGTACAATTATGACGCAATTAATGATGTTGTCATTCGCGAAGGCTATATACAAACGACTGTTGGCGTAGAATATCAGAAATTCTATGAGAATTCTAAAAGCCTGAATTCAGTTCGGTATGTAAACTATAGTAATAACACGTATTTTGATGAACTCGGAAATCAAAATCAGTCTTCTCACTTTTTAAATTCGGCAGTATTTTTTAAAGATTTATCCGCAGTTTATTATGTGATAAATTATGATGATATTGATTTAAAGTACGGTTTTGATCCGTTAGGCAATGGAAATTCATTACAACCCAATCGCTATCGTTTTGGAATTTTGAAAGTTGGGTATAATTCTGCCAACAATCAAAAGTTTCGATACAGAGTCAATGTTCAAAAAGGAACCTATTACAGCGGAAAACGAACAACCGCAGGCGCATACTTGAACTATCAATTATTACCCTTTGCAAATTTTGAGCTGACGCATGATGTTAATCATATTGATTTGAATGAATTAGGAAAAGAAACCTTTCATTTATCACGCTTTACGAGCGAAATCTTCTTTTCCAATCGTTTAAATTGGACAACATACATACAATACAACACGCAACGTGATAATTTCAACATTAACAGTCGCTTGCAATGGGAATACAAACCATTATCCTATATATACTTTGTGATTTCGGATAATTTCACACAAAATTTAGCTAGAAAAAATTGGGGAGCTGCCTTTAAAATGAACTATCGATTTGATTTTTAATTGCAAACCCTGTATGTTCAGATAGGTATTAGGTTAATTATTAATAGCTTATATTTGGTTAATGCCTTTTGTGCTAGATGTGTGCAAAAAACAAATTCCCTTATTAACTAAAGACTTATTAAATGACCAACTCTATTGCAAACTACAAAAATAGCTATCTGCTATGCGCGTTTATTTTTTTATTTTCTATCAACATAAATGCACAAAACTCACAATCACTATATAATGCTGTTCAAAATATTTATTCTGGGTATGCTAATATATCATCTAGTAATTGCAATGCAGCAAAGAATATGGTTGCAAAACTACAAAATTATACAGGTAATAGAGCGGCGGTTCCAGCTGCTAAAGCGTATAGTGTAAATTTCCCAAAAAAAGTTAATAACCCTACAATTGGTGATTTAGCCCGAGATAGAATCGCTAGAATTAAAAGTCAATTCAAATCGTGCTTTGGAAGTGTAAGTGGAAATTCTGGGTCTTTAACTTTGTACAATAAAGTTCAAAATATTTACGTAGGATATACTTCTATAGGATCTAACAATTGTAATGCTGCAAAAAATATGGTAGCAAAACTACAACGGTATACAAGTAATAGAGCTGCAGTACCAACTTCAAAAGCATACAGCGTAAATTTTCCGAAAAAAGTTAATAACCCTACAATTGGTGATTTAGCCAGAGATAGAATCGCTAGAATTAAAAGTCAATTCAAATCGTGCTTTGGAAGTGGAAGTGGAAATTCTGGGTCTTTAACTTTGTACAATAAAGTTCAAAACATTTACGTAGGATATACTTCTATAGGATCTAACAATTGTAATGCTGCAAAAAATATGGTAGCAAAACTACAACTGTATACAAGTAATAGAGCAGCAGTGCCAACTTCAAAAGCGTATAGCGTAAATTTCCCCAAAAAAGTTAATAACCCTACAATTGGTGATTTAGCCAAAGATAGAATCGCTAGACTTAAAAGTCAATTCAAATCGTGCTTTGAGCGTAAAGGGATTTCCAATTATATTCTTGAAAATCATCCCGGAGCATGGAAGTATGTTCATAATGGACGAGAATACCAATTTACTATCGATAGACGTGGTAATACTGTAGTTGGGTCTTTTAAAAAACATGGATATTCATATCCGCCAATTTACAAAGGTGCAAAAATGATGAAAAACAATCGCGTAAGGTTTCGTTTTGAATTGGGCGGAACACATGTAGTGAAACTTGAATTTGGTCATGTTTCATCGGGAACTTTTGCATACATTTCTCAATCTTGGAGTGAAAATGGTAAGTGGGTAAAACTAAATTTAGAACCTTTAACAGCTAAAAAACCAACGCCAGCACCAAACGCACCTCTTACGAAGGCTGATATTACGTTTTTAAATCAAACGCAATCAAACGTTGTTATCTATTGGGTTAATGGCAAAGGTGAAGAGGTAAAATATAAAACGCTGTCTCCTGGTAACGCTCATGTGCAAGGAACTTATAGTACTCATAAATGGCGCGTTCGACTTAATGGGCGTGTTCATCTTAATTATACGACCACAAAAGATACATCTCAATTAGTTCGTATTCGATAAAACAAAAGACACACAGGTAGCTTATTGACTACAATTCCCATCAATGATATTTTGTTGAGTAGGATTAAATTGATTGTTTAAAACATTGAATATGGATAAGGAAGTATTGCTCTGTAACGGAGCTTGCAGAATACAATAATTCGTTAAATTATCATTTCCAGCTATATAAATGGCGCTTTCAATGGTTACTAAACCTTGCAACGCATCTAGTGAAGTCAAAGCGTCATTATTTACAATACCTAAACTCGAAATGCTTGTAATGCTTTCTAAACCATCTAATGAAGTAACTCCGTTGTCGTTTATAGAAACTTGTTGAAGTGTTTGTGGTGTAATATTTCCCAATGCTTCCATTGATGCTAACGATGGATTGTCAAATATTGCTATCACACCGCCGCTTAGCTGTACTTGTCCAGTTGGAAATGGCGCGTCTGTAATTGTTGTAATTCCTTCAAGTCCATTCAAAGAAGTCATATTATCGTTACTATTTATGACTATTCCAGCAACAGAAGCTAAGTTTTCCAATCCGCTTAAGGAAGTTAACAAAGGATTGCTCTGTATTTCTATTTGTTTGGTCACTTGAATAATAGAACTTAAAGGAGATAAATCGGTAATATCTGATGGTATTATTGGTTGATCGTCAGAAGAGCGATCTCCTATGTTTAAATAGCCGTTAATTACATTGTACCCTTGCGCACCATACGCAACAACATCTGCTTGTGACCTTAGAATAAGATCTCCTTGAAATACAAGGATAGGAGCTGGCTGAACATTGTTATCACTCGTACAGCTTACTAAAATTGATAATAGCATGGTAAATAGGAGTATTTTTTTCATAGCAATGCGGTTTACTTTTAATATAGATACAGTAATGTACAAAAGGTTGCGTTATATAAATGAACTTATCTTGACTTTTTCTATTTCCTAAAAAATGGCCAAAATTCACCCATATTTCAGCGCCTTTTAAAAATAGTTTTATCTGAACAAACTTTTACTCATTTTGATATAATTTGTGATAAAGTTTAAATAGAGGAGAAGTACGCAAAATAATCTCCAAAAAATAAAAACAAGATTGTACATTTACACCTTTCCAAATATACATGAAAATAATACCTAAAAAATTTCTCATCATCCTAGCATTTATTGCTATCTATGTAATTTGGGGAAGCACGTATTTATTGAATAAAATTGCAGTCACTGAGTTGCCAGCATTTTTCTTGGCGTCCGTTCGTTTTGTTTTTTCAAGTGTATTACTCTTCGGAATCGCGATAGCGGTACGCGCGAAAATTAGCATCACAAAAAAGCAGTTTATAAATTCCGTAATCGTTGGTTTTTTATTCATGGTTTCCGGAAACGGTATTTTTCTTTTGGCACTAAAATATTTAGACAGTGGTTTTGCCGCGTTATTGGCGTCTACGCAACCATTATTTGTATTGATATTGATGCGTTTGCTCGATCATAAAAAGATGAAACTAAAGTCTATTATCGGGATTGTGTTGGGTATTATTGGTATGTATTTATTGGTAAGTCAGAAAGAATTAATCACTGATGAAGATACAATAAAAGGGATTTTGATGATTTTCATCTGCGTCTTAGGCTGGAGTTATGCGAGTGTTTTTGTTTCAAAAGCTGATTTACCCAAAAGTCATTTAGTCAGTACAGGCTATCAAATGGCGATTGCCAGTGTTTTATTAGCTGTGATCAGTGTTGTTTTAGGCGAAAATTGGACTTCACCATTAGATTGGAGTTATAATGTGCAATGGGCTATGTCGCTATTGATTCTCTTTGGAAGCATTGCGGCTTTTACGGCGTTCAATTACTTACTCAAAGAAGTTTCTACAGAAAAAGTTTCTACATCAGCGTATGTAAATCCTGTGGTTGCCTTGTTTTTAGGTTGGTACATCTTGGATGAACAATTAACTGCACAATCATTAATAGCTGCGGTAATTTTATTAGTAGGTGTTTATTTTATTACTTCTCGGAAGTAGGGTTGGGGTAAATAAAAATTTTTAGTAAAAAATAGATTCCTCCTTTATTGGCAAAAGCTATCGGAAAAGAATTTCTTAAAAATTTATAGTTTTTAGTTAATATCCTTAAACAATGCCTTTTTACTAATTGCTTCAAGTAGATTAGTTTCTTTTCCTATCGCTAAAGAATTGAACTCTTGGTAAGATTCATCTATTTCATTAATTAATGAAAATTCATCGTATTCTGGATCATATAGAATTCTCTTACTACTTTTTGCCAATCCACCAGCTAATAAAATATAAAAGCCTTCCATATCTCCATTTATATTACTAGCAAGTTCTTTGAGATGTTCTAGATTTTTTACTTCCATTTTGGTTAAAATTGTATATTGCAAGATATGAAATCATTTCCCAAAAGAGAATATTTTTTTAATTACACTATTCAAGCTTTGACTGAATTAGGAGGTTCTGGTTCTAATAATGAAATTAATAATAAAGTAATAGATATTCTTCAATTACCTGAAGAGTTATTGAACCAAATGCATAAAAATACTAACCAAACCGAATTTGAATATCAAATGGCTTGGGTTAGAACGATGCTAAAAAATCAAGACTTGATTGAAAATTCAAAACGAGGAGTTTGGGCTATTAAAACGAATCAAGAAATCACATTGCCAAAGTTTAAAATTCAGTTTGATAAAAATCTTGCAAAAAAAGTGGATGAAGAAATCACTGATGATGAAGAATGGAAAGAAAAGTTATTAAATGTTATTTCGAAAAACTTGTCTCCCAATGCTTTTGAGCGTTTGGTACAAAGAATTTTAAGAGAAAAAGGATTCTCTCAAGTTGAAGTAACAGGAAGAACAGGAGATGGAGGAATTGATGGAGTTGGTATTGCGAAAATAAATGGCATTCTTAGTTTTCATATCATATTCCAATGCAAAAGATATAAAGGGAAAGTTGGAGCTAAAGATATGCGAGATTTTCGTGGTGCAATGGTTGGAAGAACTGATAAAGGATTATTTATAACAACGGGGACATTTACGAGAGATGCGATAGCTGAGTCATCAAGAGATGGTGCTCCTGTTATTGATTTAATAGATGGAGACTTACTAGTTGAAAAACTTAAAGAACTTGGACTAGGTGTTTCTGTTCATTTTAAGGAGGAAGTTACAATTGATGAAGAATGGTATAAAAACTTTTAGTTAATATTTATTCATGTTTGGGATAGAAGTGAAAGACCTACAATAAGTCAAGTAAATTAAAACGGACTCATCTTTCTAGATAAATCAATAATAGGAAAGAATTACCCAACATCCAAACATTAAAATAACCACATCTTCCAAAACACTACCTATCTTTGCCAAAATTTATATTTCATGTCAAAACAGTTTTCAGATTTAGGTATTAGTCCAGCATTACAGCAAAGTCTTTCGGGGTTAAAAATTACGATTCCCACAGATATTCAAGAAAAAGTAATTCCGGTACTATTACATCAAAAAGAAGATTTGGTGGCAGTAGCAAAAACGGGAACAGGGAAGACTGCTGCTTTCGGATTGCCATTAATCCAACTCATTGATACTGAAAACACAGCCATTCAAGCTGTTATACTCACGCCAACAAGAGAATTAGGACAGCAAATTCATGCCAATTTAGCATCTTTTGCGGCGAACAGTCCTGAAATTTCTATTGCAGCTATATGTGGTGGCGTTCCTATAAAACCGCAAATAGAACGCTTAAAAGAGCCTACGCACATCATTGTAGCAACTCCGGGGCGATTGGCAGACTTAGTAAAACGAGAAGCCATCAACATCAAAAACATCTCGTATTTCATCTTAGATGAAGCGGATGAAATGGTCAGCGCTTTAAAAGAAGGATTGGATAGTATCATCAAAGAAATTCCAAAATCGAGGAGAACCTTACTATTTACGGCAACGATGCCAGGAACCATCAAACAATTGGTTCAAAATTACATGTCCAAGCACGTAATTCATATCGAAGCTGATATGAAAACTGTCGGTCACCAAGGAATTGATCATCAATATGTGGTAGTGGAACCGATAGAAAAGCTAGAAGTATTACTTCATTTCCTAAACTCAAAAGAAGGCGAACGCGGTATTATTTTCTGTAAAACCAAAGCTGCCGTCAACAAACTTGCAAAAAACTTAGCGATTAACAAATTCTCTTCTGGAGCCATTCATGGAAGCCTCTCACAAGGAATTCGCGATCGCATTATGGGACAATTCAGAGAAGGTTACATAGATATCTTAGTCGCTACTGATTTAGCAGCGCGTGGAATTGATGTAAAAGAAATAGCGTATGTGGTCAACTATCACTTGCCAGACACCTACGATGCGTATGTACACCGAAGTGGACGTACAGCCAGAGCAGGAGCAAAGGGACTAGCATTAACTGTGATTCAAAAAGAAGAAACGGACGATATTGTAGACTTTGAAACTGAATTGGGCATTACTTTCAAACCGTATCAAAAGGCAGATGCAAAAAGTATTGAAGACAATAATACATTGCTTTGGGCGAAGAAAATATTCAAAACAAAGCCAAATAGAGACATTTCCGAAGACTTAAAAGGAAAAGTGAAAACGATATTTCATCATTTAACCAAAGAGGAATTGGTAGATAAAATATTGGCAAATTATGTAGCTAAAACGAGCAGTACCAACGCAAAACCCGAAACTTCTAAAAAGAAAAATAGAAAGTAATCAATCTTTTAAAAAGATAAAAAACATAATAAATTGAAAATAAACCAATTAATATGTTGACTATCCAGAAAATGGTATCATCTTTGCAACTTAATAAATATTAAATTATACATTACGATGAGTAAAGGAACAGTAAAATTTTTCAATGACACTAAAGGATTTGGATTTATCACAGAAGAAGGTGTTGAAAAAGACCACTTTGTACACATTTCAGGATTAATTGACGAAGTTCGTGAAGGCGACGAAGTTGAATTCGATCTTCAAGAAGGAAACAAAGGATTAAACGCAGTAAACGTTAAAGTACTATAATATATATACTTCAAGTTTTACAAAAGCCCATCACAAGTTGATGGGCTTTTTTATTGCCATTAATTTTTACGATCGATTAAAAAATAGCATACGCATAACAGTTATACAATTTTATGAGCGAAAATAATCATAATCTAGAAATAGAATCTTGCATCGCTACACTACAGAAGTTACTAGAAGATACCAATCAACTTTTCGAATTACCAGAAGCACAAAGAATAGCACTTTATAAGGTTGCAGGCGAATTGTCTAGACCTAATCGGGATGAGTTTCAGCGTCGAAGAAAAGATGCTAAAAAATCTGCGAAGCGTAAAATGATTGCTAAAGATACGCATGCGCGAAAAACAACCGGAATTCGTTCTGCCCGTGAAGCAACATTATTTGTCGCTCCAAAAATACTGACTGCAGCGTTAATTGCAGATGATACTCCAGAATTAGAATCGCCCAGAAACTGCTATGTCTGCAAAACAATGTATACAAAATTGCATCATTTTTATGATACGATGTGTACCAGTTGTGGCGATTTGAATTATGCAAAACGCTTTCAAACCACAGATTTAAAAGGACAAGTAGCTGTCATTACAGGTTCTCGATTAAAAATAGGATATCACATAACATTAATGTTATTACGCTCTGGCGCGACTGTAGTGGCTACCACACGTTTTCCAGCAGATTCTGCCATTCGATTTGCTAAAGAAGACGATTACAAACAATGGAAAAACCGTTTGCATATTCACGGATTGGATTTGCGACACATTCCAAGCGTGGAAATTTTTTGCAATTACATCGAGCAAAAATACGATCGATTAGATATTTTAATCAACAATGCCGCGCAAACCGTGCGAAGACCTTCAGGATTTTATTTCCATTTAATGGAGAATGAAAAATTGCCCGTGGATCAACTTCCAAAATTGGCGCAAGAATTATTAAAAGATCATATAAGTTGTTTGCAAGAACTATCAGATTTAAGCATTGCAACATCTAAAACAAGCAAAAACAATGTGCTTCCAGTTACTTGGCACGGACCCGAACCTGGTATTGGATTGCGCAATTCGGCTGAGCTTTCTCAAATTCCGTATAGTTTTGATAACTCATTACAAACAGAAGAAGTGTTTCCAGAAGGACAGTTAGATGCTGATTTACAACAAGTAGACTTACGAAAAACCAACAGTTGGCGTTTGAAACTAGGCGAAATTGAAACCACAGAAATGGTAGAAGTACAACTCGTAAATGCAGTTGCTCCATTTGTATTGTGCAATCGATTATCAAATCTAATGATGAAAGAAAACACAGGTAAGAAACATATCATCAATGTTTCTGCCATGGAAGGGAAATTTCATCGGTTTAAAAAAGAAGACAGACATCCACATACAAACATGGCAAAAGCTGCTTTAAACATGCTAACACACACATCTGCAGCAACCTTCGCAAAGTCAGGTATTTACATGAATGCAGTCGATACTGGATGGGTAACTGATGAAGATCCTGCCGAATTATCTAAAAAGAAAGCCGAAATTCACGATTTTCAACCGCCATTAGACATTGTTGATGGTGCTGCGAGAGTACTAGATCCGCTAATTGACGGCATAAATACAGGGAAACATTGGTGCGGAAAATTTTTAAAAGATTATTTTCCTATCGATTGGTAGGTTTTTTAATTTTTTTGGCACTATCTTTGAATACTAATTAGTATTAATAAATTAAATATATTACAATGAGTAGAGGAACAGTAAAATTTTTCAATGACGCCAAAGGTTTTGGATTCATAACTGAAGAAGGTTCTAACAAAGAACATTTTGTACACATTTCAGGATTGATCGACGAAGTTCGTGAAGGAGATGAAGTAGAATTTGAACTTACAGAAGGAAAAAAAGGATTAAATGCAGTAAACGTAAAAGTTATCTAAGACATATATTTCCACTTTTTACAAAAGCCCATCACTAGTTGATGGGCTTTTTTGCGTTTATAATTTACTGATTTTCAGCTTGATAAATACATAATGTTATGAAGTGTTGAAGGCAATAATTAGTTCAGACAACAAGAAAAATCATCAAGATAAAATCCAATGATGAGAATGCTGAAAAGAAATAATTCTTTTATTCAATACTATTGTAGTTCATATACTATTAACATGTACTTTTGCGCCTTCAAATAAATTTTGACATGAAGCGCATAAACGAATATAAGAAACTCTTTGGAGTCGAAAACGAAATCGAATTAAAGACCTTAAAAAAGAGTTACCGTAATTTGGTAAAAGAATGGCATCCTGATAAATTCCAAAATGGAGATGCTTTACAAGAAGATGCAGAGCTCAATAGTCGTAAGATTATTGATGGATATCACTTTTTGGTAAGTATGGCACCTGAAACGAAAGAAAAAAACTTACCAGCATACACTGAAACGATTACCAATGGTAGTATTGCAGATTACCAACATAAAGGTTTATTGTTAGAATTTACTTTTACAGATGGTTCTACGTACGAATATTTTGGAGTTACCAAACAGATATTTCAAAAAATGATGAGTGCTGGAAATCTAAATCGTTTCGCCAAACGTAACATCTATCCTAAATTTACCTATAGAAGGACGCAACGTACGCTAGAAACCGCTTAATACGCGTTATTTTCACGTAGTTTCATTCTTGGCACGCTAATTGAATATGTATAAGTATTATTAAAAATTAAATATATTACAATGAGTAAAGGAACAGTAAAATTTTTCAACGATGCTAAAGGATTTGGTTTCGTAACGGAAGAAGGTTCAAACAAAGAACATTTTGTTCACATTTCAGGTTTAATCGATGAAATTCGCGAAGGCGATGAAGTTGAATTCGATCTACAAGAAGGAAGAAAAGGTTTAAACGCAGTAAACGTAAAAGTTATCTAATACATATACTTCAAGTTTTACAAAAGCCCATCACGAGTTGATGGGCTTTTTTTTGTGAAATTTTGAGAAGAATTAATTCAACTATTATTTTTTATCATCAGGACTATAAGGTGTATCAGTAATTACAGGTCTATTTCCAAAATTAAAACTTAACATACCATCGCCATTACCTTTCCAGTTCATGTGGCAACTGATACAACCTTGTTGATCAAAACTTGCAGCATCGATTGGACCAAATGGTCGTCCTTTTTCCCAAAACCAACGTACAACGCCATTTTTATCTTTTGTTTTATACATAATAGTGAGTTCAACTAAATCACTAAAAAGAGGATCGCTTGGTGGAGTCGTTCTAAAATTTTCTTTTAAAACAATACTTCCAAGAGGCAACGTAGTTATTGTTGGATTATCTTCATAGGCTTTCAATGCAATATCATTCACATAAATTTTAATGGTTTTTCCGTGTGGATTTTCGCCAGGAGTCGCTTTACTAAAAATATTATAGATATCGTCTGGCCAAGTTCCCCAGTTTTTATAAGGATTCACACGCATCACATATTTCATTAAGTCTGGTCCATTAGGTTCTGGTAATTTGGCAATTGGGTTTTGAGCTCTTCCCATTACCCAACTAAAATCGGAATAAATTGTAGGATTAGAAGATCGCGCAAACGCATGACAACCAATACAACTACTCGCTGTTTGATTGAAAGTTTCCATACTGCTATTCGCTAAGTTTTGCAAGATAGGATTTCCTACTCTGGTTTTATCTGTAGGCCATTGCACACCAATCAACTGATAATGTTCCCAAACCGATTTTTTCTCATGTAAATGCTCTTGATAGTCTTTATTTGCCTTTTTTACCCAATCAGGAATTGGGTTTTGTCTGGTGACTTGTGTCATTATTTGATCCGGACAATCTTGTTGTCGGCTATTATCTGGACAATATGGTTTCGCTTTTGAAGGATCATAAAAGGAAGGTGTAATTCCAGCTTTTTTTGTGGCTTCGGTTTCTACATTATCATTTTGCTCAAAAGTCATCCACACAAAATTAGGATTTGAAGGTGTTTTATACACAACGTGAAGTCCTACCAATCCTACTAATTGTTCGGAACAGTATTGTATTTTATGTTTTACTATTTTAGGAAAAGAGTCATTTTGAATAGAATCACTCGCCGGAATGTACACAATAGCTTTAGACGTGTGATACCGACTTATATCATCTTTTTTTGCATCTAAAATTCGCCAAGAAGCTTTCAGCTCCATACTTCCAACTGGAAAATTGATGTTACTTCCTGCCTGTTTTAAAGCATTATAGAATTGATTTTCTAATACATATTGAAACATCGGTTTGTTCATGTACACCTCATAATGCACCAGATTTGAATTTTTATCAATAAGTACGCCGCCAACAGCTTGATTCGTTTCCGTAATCAACGGACTTATTTTGGACGTAGTTCTTAGAATTTTATGATTCGAATTAATCGTGTCACATACGGTTTGATTTCCTGGAGTTGGTTTTCCCCAAGCAGTAGGCGTTTCAGCATTATCTAGAAAGATATCATAGGCTTCTTTGTAGTTTTCCCATTGGGTTCCTGTTCCGTCAGTTGTTGGTGCATTTATTGCCAAAAAAGTATTCCATGCAAACGTAGCCGCTTCATTTGGCGTTGCTCCAGTGCGCAAATCTGTTGGAAGTTTATCAGCTATAATAGCATATTCAGGATCACCGACATCTTTACAACTCGTTAATACATAAAACAATAGAAGTACATAAAAAGAAGTTTTCATAACGAAAATGATTGATTTTGAGAACATAAGATACTTTATAAATTGTAAACATGTATACTAACAACTTATATTTTTTTGAGATAAATATATTTTCAGTCAAAAAGATGCTTTAACAAGAAATCATGACTAATTAATAAGACTACATACTCATATAATTACTTCATTAAATCAATCTAAAAAACTACAAAATTGAGGTAAAACAGGAAAAAACCTGTAAAATATCAGGGAATTACACCGATAGTAAGAAGGAAAGAACCCTTGATTTAAGATACTTAGCGGTTTAACTTGCGGAGATCGAAAAATGATTCCTACAATATGGAATTGCTTTTTGGTGATATTTATAAATCAAAAACTATAGTATGAAATCAAAAAAAATCAAAAACACACCAGAGAGAATTAGTGTTGTTATTTCGCTTCACAATCCAGGAGGCACACTTTATGAAAAAGATGCACTAGTGCGTTTAGGAAGAATAAAACTTAAACGAGTAAAAGGAAAAAATCTATATTCAGGAAAAGTACAAAAAGGTAGTTACAAGCTATCAGTAACAACAGAAGATATGATTGCGCCTTCAAGAGTTCTTGAGGTAACAAAAAATGAAATTACACCTATCTACCTTGGAAAAAAAGGTTGGCCATCCTATCGTATGGGGAAAAACCGTGTGCCTTTTCAACCAGAAGAAAATATAATTGGATTGGTTTTTGAAACGCAGCCACCTTCGGAAAGAGAGTCGAAAAAACTCATGGAAAAAGTTTGTAAACAATTCAAAATGAAGCCACACAAACTTAAAAATGAAAAAGGGACAAATATTGCTGGTGATGGCGCTATGTGGATATTTAAGCTAAGGAATGCTAAAGATCTTGATAAGGTTAGAGCAAACGTTTCTAAACTTATGGAAAGAGATGTTAGAGTCGGAATTCCAGTTGATATGGGAACAGATCAAATCAAATTAATTGATCATCGCTTTGTCGTACGATTTAAAAATCACTTGAAGCCTAAAGATATCGATGGCTTAGTAGAAGAAACAAGTGGACGTATTTTAAGAAAATTTATTCAAGCGGGTAATACTTATTTAATTGAATTCTTAAAGGGAGATTGGAAAAACCACTTGCAACTAATGGAATCTTGGTATAAAGAAGACATCGTTGTGTATGCGGAACCAGATGTTATGGCAGAAATTACCGATGATGTATTTCCTGCTGATCCGCCAGATGATACGCTGTATGGAACACAAGCAAATTTAACGCTTCAAAACGCAGATCAAGCTTGGCAATTTTTGAATGGAATTAATCCTAATATTACTTTAGGAAGTACAAACGTAACCGTATGTTCATTAGATAGAGGAATAGACACGGATCATCCAGATATAGGAGGAAACCTTACCGATGGAAACCCACAACTGTCACAATGTTATGATTTTTCAGGCATGCAACCATGTACTGTAGCAGGATACGCACCAGATACAAGTCACGGAATGGGCGTTTATGGAATTATTGCGGCACTTACGGATAACAATTCGGCAGTTGCAGGAATAGCGCCTAATACACATCAAATTGGTTTAGAAAGACCTTTATCATTAGGAACTGCTAATTATGCAGACGTATTATTATGGGCAGCAGGTTTTACAACAGGAAACACAACTGTAGGTTGGCCAGCAGAACCGATTGCGAACGGAGCGGATATTATATCGTGTTCTCATGGTTCAAACGGGCTTGCTTTATCTGGTTTAATGGACGATACTTTTGAATATTTAAGTACGTATGGCCGTGGAGGATTAGGGACATTGGTCGTATATTCTGCTGGAAATGGAACACTCATAGGAGGTGTTACAGTTCCTCAATTAATCACAGGTTTTAGAACTTTTGCAGCACATCCAAGAACATTAGCTATTTCTAATTCTAATCAACCAAATGGATTAGGAATTGAAGTATTAAGTGGTACTTCAAATTTTGGTCCAGAAATAGATATTTGTGCCCAAGGTACTGGAGCGCCTTCTCTTAATGATGTGGGCGGAACACAAACGTTTGGTGGAACGTCCGCTTCTGCGCCAACCGTAGCAGCCGCGGCTGCATTGATGTTGTCTGCGGAACCGCAATTGACATGGATCAATTTACGTGATATTCTTAGAAATACTGCCGTTGTGATTGATGGTGCTAATGTAAATCCGGTAGGGCAATGGATCGCTGGGTTTAGCCAATGGTATGGCTTCGGAAGATTAGATATTCTCGCTGCTGTACAAGGTGCGAATGATTTTGATACTGGAGCAGTAAATCTTGTGATTAGAGATAATTTGTCAGATGACGGAACTATAGTGCCAACAGGAGGTACTTTTTGGAGAAGTCCTGATATTTGGATTAGAAATGCTAATCCGGCAGTAGAAGGATTACCAGATCCAGCTTATGGTGTTAATCCACCAAATCAAAATGCAATATCAGGTACGGATAATTGGGTCCGTGTCCGCGTAAAAAATGTTGGAACAACAGCTTCCTCTAATTTTTATGTTCGATTGTATTTAACTCATTTTGCTGGATCGCAGTTTGTATATCCAACAGATTTTATCCCATCAGGTAATCCAGGAGATCCAATTCCAAATCCTTTAGTACAAGGAACTTATTTGATAGGAGAAGCATTTGTGACTACACAAGCTAATGGTTCGGAAGTTATTTATGATTTCCAATGGCCTGCAGCAATGGTACCGCCAGAAACAGTAGGAGGAACTTCTTGGCATCCGTGTCTTTTAGCAGAAGTTTCACCACATACTGGGCCAACTCCGTCAGGAAATTTAGTCATAGACAATTCCAACCTTGGGCAACGAAATATTACAATTGATTATTCAGATGATAGTACTGATGATACCTATGAAGCTACAGGTGTTGTAGGCAATGCAGAAGATAAATCAACGATGAAGCGTTTGGTATTACACAAAGGAAGATTACCTAAAAAGAGTCCAATTTGGATTCGATTTTTAGATGAACGTGTTGAAAAAACGGCGTTAGAACTACTTCGTAAAAATCCATCATATAGAGAATATGATCTTAAACTGATGGAAGAACAGAACAAGTGCAAAAAGGCGAATGCATTAGTGAAATCTAAAAATGGTCGCACCTATTTTTATACGACAGAATCTCGATTAATCGTAAATGTACCAATGATTAATGGAAGATTGACACCAGTTGTAATAGGAACTGAGTATAGCGGCAAACCTGATAAAGATGGAATAGAACTCGTTCTTATTGAAGAGAACATGTCTAGCATACAATTGGGAGGATTTGCGCTACGAATTGAAGCTGAAAGGCCTAAGTAACATCCTATTTTAGTCAATAGTAATTGACTTGTAACTATTTAATAAAGCCTGTTTTGAGTATTCTAAATGAACTCGAAACAGGCTTTTTCTTATTAATTTAAACTATAGATAAAACGTATAGCTGATTAAAATTTATTTTTTTTGAAGATAATTTTATTTGAATGTATACCGTTGTTCTTCCGTTGAAGATGCGTTTAGTAATTGGTTGAATGTTTTGATGGTATTAAAATTACGTGTAATTTCTCCAGAAACTGCAATTCCAGAAATGCCCGTTTCTAATATATCAGAAACATCTTCTGTTGTGATGCCGCCAACGCCAATAATTGGAGTTTCGGTTTGTAATGCTTTTATAATTTCAGCATAACCATCTAAACCTAAAACCGGAGGCAAACTATCTTTAGTTGTCGTAAATCGAAAAGGACCTAAACCAATATAATCAACTTCTTTCGTAAGTAATGTTTCACATGTTGGCAAAGTGTTTGCGGTTCCACCAATCATTTGCCAAGTGTATAAATGCTTTCTCGCAATAGTAGGGCAGATGTCTATTTTTTCTATATGTACACCATCTGCTTTTACTTCTTTTGCTATTTTGTAATGATCGGTAATTAGCAATCTGGTTTGAAAATGCGCTGTGATTTCTCTAGCTTCTGTGGCTAATTTTAAAAGTTTTTTATCTGAAACATTTCTAAAACGTAATTGCACCAATTCTGCACCAGAAGCACACGCTTTCTGGATATTTTCCAACACTTCTTTTGGAGAATTTCCTTGAGTTATATAATGTAGTTTAGGTATGATCATCTAAGTGCTTACTATTTTAGAATATTCCATAAAATATGATTCAAAACGCTTTAATACTGGGTGCATTTTATCAGAATATAACACATACTGACATTTTTCAACACTACTCGTAATGGACATTAGCGCTTGATAGGCTGATTTTTGAACTAAAAATTCAGCATCGTCAATACTAAATATTTTTAATTGAGAAACGCTTAATCCATTCGTTAAGAATAACTTGTTCATTGTTACTGGCGTGGAAATAAGAATGTCTATTCCTTCAAATATTTCTGATTTTTGCACATCAATATGAAGTTGTTCATAACCAACATACACACGCAACGAATTGTGTTTTGTATACGTTAAAAAAGTCTCATATAAGGCTAAGGCTTTTTCTTTATTTTCTACCAAAATGACCGCTCTCGGAGCACTTCCAACGGCTTCACATTTTAATTTTTGTAAAGTGGTAAGAATAAGCGTGGTTGTTTTTCCACTATCTTTTGGAGCCGTGCAAAATACATTGGCACCACTTTTAATGACAGGAATACTATTACTCTGAAATGGAGTAGGAGTTGTTATTTCGAGAGTTGCTAACTTCTCTTGTATATTAGCATGTAATTTTTTAAAAGGCATAGAATTAAAGAGATAACTGTTTGGTGTACTATTTAGGGCAAATATACTACCTGTGAGCGAAATAAAAGGGAGAAGTTCCTTTTTCTATGCTATAAAATCAACTGAGGATTTTCATTTTTTTAAGTTCTCCATGAAAACTTGATGGTTGTTCCAATTCCTTTTTCTGATTCAACAGAAATAGTTCCATGATTTTCAGAGACAATTTTCTTTACAATGGAAAGACCAATACCTGTACTTTCGACTTCATCATTAAAATTTAATTGACTAAACATTTCGAAAATTTTAGTGTGATATTTCACGTCAATTCCTGGACCATTATCACTTACAGAAAATAAATATTCGTTTGGAAGCTTAGAGAATGAAATCGTAATTATTGCATTATTTTTATCGTTATGCTTGATAGCATTGTTAATTAGGTTTTGAAAAACATGTTCTAATTCAATTTTGTTGGCATAAATTTCAGCATCCTTTTCAGGAAGGTGAATTGTATGTTTATTTTCATTATCAACGACTTCTATAATTTCGCGAAGCAAATTGTTCAGGCCAAACGATTCTTTCTTCTTTTTCCCTTTCGCAATTTTAGAATATTCTAAAAGTCCATTGATCAACGCATCCATTTTAGAAACTCTATCTTTTAATAGTTTAAAATGTTGTTTGGCATCTTCATTTATAGTCATCTCCAAATCTTCTTCAATAAAAGAAACCAGCGTATGCATTGCTATTAACGGCGCTTTTAAATCATGTGATACAATATGATTGAAACTGTCTAATTCTGCGTTAGAATTCTCTAAATGCCTTAAATTTTCTTTTAGTTCACGATTTACAGTTGACAGTTTATTTGATTGTATTGAGATTTCTTTTTTCTGTGCAAGTGCAACTTCTTTTGTGCGTTCAAGTTCTTGAAAGGAATTGGAAAACCGCGTCATTAAAAGCATGGAAAGGAGCAAGAAAACTACAATGTAACCAAAATTCACGTATATCATAGCATTTCCACTTTCACCTAAAAAAGAAAAAATATGAACATAAAAAATAATAGAACCCAGTAACATGCTAACCAACATCAAAAGAGATTCATGTCGGTTACTAATGACCGCTTTTACGATTACAAACGTCACATAGATTAAATTTAAGATCATTAAAAGTAAGAATGGCAATAGTAATTCTGTAAAATAGGGTGCTGGAAGAAAAACAACGAGTAATGCAAGAAAATAAAAACTGTAAACTATAATTTTGGAGTATGGTTTGTGAACAAAATTGGAGAAAATTGTATAGAAAAATAGACTTGCGGATACGCCAGCTAAAAATAATATGATGTATTCAATTTTTGTCAATAGAATCCAACTCATGGATTCAAAAATTTCTGCAAAAGGCGCGTATCTGTCACTCAATGCCATGTACGATAACGACATACAAAGAATGGCAAAGTAGAGAATGGCTTTGTCTTTGTTCCAATAAAATAAAAAGAATAATAAAAAGAAGATTCCGATAAAGCCTAAACAGCCAATGAAAATCATATCTGCTATGATTTCTTTCGATCTTATATCATGAAGGAGATTGCTAAAGCCTAGTATAGGCGGTTCATCAATTCCTCCTTTATTATGATAAAAATTTGCGACATGAATCACAATTTCAAACTCAGTTTCATCCGTATTTAGCGGAAGAATTTGAGCAGCTCTTCTGTGTAGTGTCTCTGCTTTTGAAGTACCCACACGACCAATTTCAGCGATTAATTTTCCATTTACCCACAGTTTTGAGGAAGCGTACGCCGCCGGAATGTATAAGGAAACATGTGGTCTTTCTTTCGGAATAGAAATCTGTAATCTATATGTTGCATATCCAAAAGAAGGTAATTTTTCAGTTTCAGAAAGATTAAATTTTGTCCAATTGGTAAGTGTAACTTCCGCTAATGGTTTCTTTGCATTGAAGTTCCCAGGTTCTATAAATTCTTTCCAATAAAATTCCCAGCCAGCATTGAGTGCTATTTCGGTCGTTTTATCAATTGTTGTGTTTTGAAGATCAATTGCAGCAATATCATTTTCATTTGATTGTACAAAACCAAATGAATTCGGGATTGAAAACAGCACAAAAGCAAAACTGCATATAAAATTTATATGTTGTTTGGAGCACAGCCATGTATCTTTTAGAAAAAATCTTTTAAGTAGGTTCATATTACAATTTACCAAAATAGTTAATATAAATGACTTTCAAAAATTGTAGTCATATTATAAAGTTAGTCTAGTACCAAAATGGTTCGTCTAAAAGCTTTTTTTAAATGTAATGGTATGACTGACAATTATCATTTCTTTTCTTCTTACGGTAAGTTAATTTTAACCTTATGAAGAAAAAACAATTTTTACAATTTATTATTGGTGTTTTTGTTTGTACGATGTTATTCACTTCAATGTATTCTCAACAAAACCTTTCTGCAAAAGATATTGTTAAGAAGGCAGATGATAATATGCGTGGTAAAACATCGCAGGCAGATATCACTATCAAAATAATCAGACCTACTTGGAGTAGAGAAATGAATATGAAAGCTTGGTCTAAGGGTGATGATTATTCTATGATATTAGTTACTTCACCAGCGAAAGAAAAGGGTACTGTTTTTTTAAAGCGTATAAAAGAGGTTTGGAATTGGATTCCGTCTATTGAGCGCAGTATCAAATTACCTCCATCTATGATGTCGCAAAGTTGGATGGGAACCGATTTCACCAATGATGATTTAGTAAAAGAGGCATCTTCCACCGTTGATTATGATCATAAACTTTTAGGAAAAGAAATGATTTCAGATAAAGACTGTTATAAAATTGAAATGATTCCTAAGCCTTCCGCTGCTATTGTATGGGAAAAAGTGATTGTATGGATAGACTCTAAAGACTTTCTACAGCTAAAAGCAGAATTTTATGATGAAGATGGAGAATTAGTAAATATTATGAATTCTAGTGAAGTTAAGGAAGTAGGCGGTAGAAAAATCACTTCAAAGGTTGAAATGTTTCCTATTGATAAAAAAGGAAATAGTACTGTTATTATTTACAATGACATTGTATTTGATAAAGATATAAATGATAATTTCTTCACAACGAGAAATATGAAAAAATTAAAATGATGTTATTAAAACTTGCTTGGTTAAATATATGGCGTAATAAACGTAGAACAATCATTACCGCTACCTCTGTATTTTTTGCAGTGCTATTGGCAATAGTTTTCCGCTCATTAACCGATGGTGTTTACGATAATATGATTCATAATGTGGTGAGTTATTCTTCTGGCTATTTGCAAATTCATCAAAAAGGGTATTGGGATGAGCAGTCCATAGACAATACATTTCAAGAAGATCAACAGTTGTATCAGGTGTTACTTAAAAACTCAAAGGTGACGCACATTATGCCTCGTTTGCAAACATTTGCATTGGCTTCGTATGCTAACAAAACAAAAGGTGTTCTTGTTTTAGGCATAGATCCTATTAAAGAACGAGAGGTTAATAATCTACACGATAAAATTGTAGCTGGTGAATATATTGAAAGTGTTAGCGATAATGCGGTTGTTTTAGGAGAAGGTTTAGCGGCTCACTTAAAACTAAAAGTAAATGATACCTTGATACTCTTAGGACAAGGATATCATGCAAGTAGTGCTGCTGCAAAATTTAGAGTAAAAGGTCTTATAAAATTAGGCGCGCTTGAACTTAATAACAATGTGGTGTATATGCCCATACAACAATCGCAATATATGCATGGAGCAGAAAATCGGTTAACCTCTGTGTCGGTGATGTTAGATAAAGCAACCAATTTAAAAAAACTAAAACAATCTTTACAAGAATCCATTGATTCTAATACATACGAAGTAATGAGTTGGAAAGAGATGATACCAGAAATGGATCAATTTATAGAAGCAGATAGTACTGCACATTATATCATTATTGGTGTTTTATACTTCGTTATTTCGTTTGGGTTATTTGGCACATTGTTAATGATGATTTTTGAACGCAAACACGAATTAGGAATCTTGATAGCCATAGGAATGAAAAAGAGATTGCTGGCATTGGTGTTGCTATTAGAGTCCATCATGATTTCTTTATTAGGCTGTTTTGCAGGTGTTATTGGAGGTATATTGTTTATAAAATGGTTTACCATATATCCCATTCATTTAACGGGAGAGCTAAAAGAAGTTTATGAAGATTATGGTATAGAATCTATCATATACTTTTCTAGTCATGAAAAAATTTTTATCACTCAAACTTTAGTTGTTTTAATAGTATCTATTCTATTAGCCTTTTACCCAGGTTATAAGGTGATGAAGTTAAAACCAGTTGAAGCTATAAATAGTTAATTATGTTATTTCAAATTGCTTGGAGAAATATTTGGCGAAATAAAGCCAGAAGCTTAGTCGTAATAAGCTCCATTATTATTGGTGTGTGGGCTGGTATTTTCATTTTATCGTTTTCTTGGGGTTTGTATAAGAATAACATTAATGAATCGGTCTATAAACAATTGTCTCATATTCAAATACATCATCCCAATTTTGAAGAAGAAAAGGACGCTAAATTTACCATACTAAACACTGATGCGATTGTAAAACAATTTCAATCTGATGATCGCATTGCCTCAGTAAGTTCTCGTGTTATTTCAATAGGAATGATAACATCTCCAACAACAGCAAGTGGTGTAAAGATTTACGGAATTAACCCTGCTACTGAAGTTACACAAATAGCGTTAAATGAAAGTGTAAGAGAAGGCGCTTATTTTGATTCGGGAAAAGACAATGAGATTCTTATTGGGGAAAAACTAGCCAAAAAATTGAAGATTAAACTCAAAAGCAAAGTTGTGCTAACCTTTACAAATGTTAATTCAGAAATTATTTCTGGTGCGTTTAGAGTTGGAGCAATTTATAGATCAAAAAATATTTCCTTAGATGAAGTGAACGTGTATGTACAAAAAGAGCATTTACGAAAGTTGTTAGGGTTAAAGCCATCTGAGAGCAATGAAATAGCCATCTTAGTAAAAGATGAAGCACAATTAGATAACATAAAAAATTATAGTAAAACAGTTGTTTCTAAAGCAAAAGTTGAAGATTGGAAAGAGCTTTCACCTGAGCTAAGTATGATTATTGAATCGTTTAATCTGTATACTTATATCATTAGCGGTATCATTTTATTAGCATTAACATTTGGTATTGTAAACACGATGTTAATGGCTGTTTTAGAGCGTATTAGAGAACTGGGAATGTTGATGGCAATTGGGTTGAATAAGCGCAAAATTTTCATTATGATTATGTTAGAAACGTTTTATTTAACAGTAATAGGTGCTCCAATTGGCTTGTTAGTAGGATGGTTGACTGTTGCTATATTAGGAAAAACCGGAATTAATATTTCTATGTTTTCTGAAGGATTAGCATCGTACGGATTCAGTTCAATGATCTATCCTGTATTAGATCAAGAAAAATATGTAATTATCGCAACCATGTGTTTAATAACTGCCATAGTATCGGCTATGTATCCTGCTTATAAAGCACTGCAATTAAATCCATCAGAAGCAATACGTAAAATTTAAAGTTATGGTGAAAACAATTATAGATGCACATAATGTAAGTAAAACATTCAATCCAAAAACAGTACCAGTTCATGCGGTACAAAATGTGCACGTTCATATAGAAGAAGGTGAGTTCGTTGCTTTAGTTGGACCTTCTGGTTCTGGAAAATCGACACTATTGAATATGATGGGAGGATTGGATGAGCCAACAGCTGGAAGCGTCATTATTGATGGTGTTGAAATCACGAAACTATCAGAAAACAAGTTAATAGATTTTAGATTGCACAATATTGGGTTTGTATTTCAGTCATTTAATTTAATTCCTGTTCTTACCGCAAAAGAGAATGTGGGTTTTGTATTGCAGCTGCAGCATGTACCAAAAATGGAACGAGAAAAACGTGTCTTAACTTTGTTAGAAGAAGTAGGACTCAAAGATAAAATAAATAGTAAACCAGGAGAACTATCTGGTGGTCAGCAACAACGCGTAGCAGTAGCCAGAGCTTTAGCTTCAAAACCTAAAATAATACTAGCCGATGAACCCACTGCAAATTTGGATTCAAAATCCGCAGCTAATTTGCTGGATATCATGGCAAAATTAAATAAGGAAGAGAAGATTACTTTTTTGTTTTCAACCCACGATCAACGTGTGATTAAAAAGGCAAGACGTGTTATCACATTGGTTGATGGAAAAGTAGCGTCAGATGTACAACAAACACCGACCTAATCACAATGAAGAGACTCTTGGTTACATATTTGGTTGTGCTTATAAGCTTTAATTTAGTAGCTCAAGAGAAGGAACAACAATTGTTTTTATCAGGTTATGTAAAGAATCTTAATGAGTTTAGTTTTGTTGACCAATTAGATCAGTTACAATGGACAACCTTAGTACACAATAGACTCAATTTTAAATACACACCTTCCAATGAAATAAAAGTCAGATTAGAATTTAGAAACAGGTTGTTCTATGGAAATAATGTTAAAAACATATTCGGTTTTTCAGAGTTCATTTCTCAAGACAATGGTATTACAAATCTCTCCTGGAATATAATAGATAATAAAGACATGCTTTTCAATTCAACTATTGACAGGGCTTTAATTAATTATACAAAAGGAGATTGGGATATTACCATAGGAAGACAGCGTGTTAACTGGGGAATGAATTTAATTTGGAATCCGAATGATATCTTTAATACCTATAATTTTTTAGATTTCGATTATGAAGAACGACCAGGAAGTGATGCCATTCGCATACAATATTATTTAAGTGATTTCAGTAAAATTGAAGTCGCCGCAAAAAAGGGTAGAAGTAGTGATGATAAAATAGTGGCTGCTATGTATCAGTTCAACAAATGGTCCTATGATATTCAGTTAATTACCGGTATTTACCAAAAGGATTGGATGGTTGGTGTGGGTTGGGCAGGAAATTTAAAGAATGTTGGTTTTAAAGGAGAAGTCTCTTATTTTGTGCCTTATGAGGCATATTTTAACTCACAAAATGTGTTGAGTGCTTCTGTTTCTGTTGATTATGGTTTCAAAAAAGGAGTATATATAAATGGTTCTGTTTTATACAACGGTAGCGCAAACGACTCGTTTGGTAACATAGGGAGTTTGTTACTTGTCAATTTGAGTGCTAAAAATTTAATGCCTTATAAATATTCGGGATTTCTACAATTAGCCAAAGAATTCACACCTATTTTAAAAGCAGCTATGAGTACCATTTACTCACCAACCAAACATTCAGTCATTATAATTCCAAGTGTAGATTATTCAATTGCCACCAATTGGGAACTCAACTTCACTGGGCAATCCTTTTTTGAATTTCAAGATTATCAAACTTTAGGAAATAGTTTTTTTATAAGGTTACGTTGGAGTTTTTGAATATTTTGTAAGATAGAATCATTAAAAATAATCTCATAAAAATTGAATTCATGTTTTTAAAACTAAAATTCTAAATTCAAGATTCATGAATTCCTCTAAAGTAATATAAACCTTGTGATTAAAGACTAATGAATTAAATCTTCGCTTGATACGTATATAATTCATAATATCGACCTTGCTTCGCAATCAATTGGTCATGAGTTCCACGTTCTACAATATGTCCGGCTTCGATGACTAAAATTTGATCCGCTTTTTTAATAGTACTTAAACGGTGCGCAATAACAATGGTTGTTCTGTCTTTTATTAACTCCGCTAAACTTTTTTGAATTAACGCTTCACTTTCGGTATCTAGGCTTGATGTTGCTTCGTCTAGAATAAGAATCTTAGGATTTGCTAGAATTGCACGCGCAATCGCTAAACGTTGCCGTTGACCACCAGAAAGTTTTACGCCTCTTTCTCCAATTAAAGTTTCTAAACCTAAATCAAATCTGTCGGTAAATTCGTTTACATACGCTGCATTTACAGCATTTATGACTTCTGTTTCGGTAGCATTTGGCCTTGGAAACATAATGTTTTCACGAATTGTGCCTTCAAACAAAAATTCATCTTGTAAAACCACACCTAAATATTGGCGGTAACTACTCAATTTGACTTCTGATAAATCATGATTATCAATCGTGATTTTACCAGATTGTGGTGTTAAAAACGTAGCCGACAATCCTGCAATAGTCGATTTTCCAGAACCTGAACTTCCTACCAAAGCCGTTACAGAACCTGCGGGTGCTTTAAAGTTAATGTTATGCAAGACTTCTTTTCCTTCTTCATAAAAGAATGAAACATCATCAAATTCAATCGCACCTTTTATAGTTTTTAATTGAATATTTCTGTCTTCATTATCTTCTTCAGCAGTCAAATTCATGAGTTCTTCAGTTCTATCTAAACCTGCTAGTGCTTCCGTTAACTGACTTCCAATATTACTCATTTGCACAATTGGAGCAACCATGAACGCTAATAGAAATGTAAATTGTATAAAATCACCAAAAGTCAGTGTGCCTTGAATCATGTAATACCCACCAATTCCCATAACTCCAGTCGTTGCTATCCCTATTAAAAAGGTAGAAGAACTCGTCATTAAAGCGCTTACGGTCATACTTTTTTTAACATTCTTAAAAATATCGGCCACACCTTTTTCAAAAACTTTGCTTTCTTGATCTTCTGCATTGAAGGCTTTTATCACACGAATACCCGCTAAAGTTTCGGTTAATCGTCCTTTTACTTCAGCATTAATTTTTCCTCTGGCCCTAAAAATTGGTCGAATGTATTTGAATGATTTTAGGGCAATGATTCCAAAAATTGTCAAGGGTATAAATGTAAAAAGTGTCATCCAAACGTTCATTCTTAGTAAAATAACTAAGGTTAGAATAGCTGTAAATGTCCCGCCAACTAATTGTACTAATCCGGTTCCTATAAGATTTCGAACACCTTCCACATCACTCATGATTCTGGATACTAAAGCACCCGATTTTGTGTTGTCGAAAAAACTAATTGGCAACGATAATACCTTTTTTTGCACTTGAGCACGTAATTCACTAATTAAATATTGTGCTTGTATACTCAACACTTTGGTTAACAGAAAAGAGGTAATCGCTTGGACTAAAATGGCGCCAATCACAATAAAAATCACTGTATATAACTGATCGTAATCTTTATTAGGCACAGCTTCATCTAACAACACTTTACTTTGTAGCGGCAACACAAAACCTGACAAACTCCTAATAATTATCAATAGTAAGCCCAAAAAAACTAAATTCCGCCGAGGCCAAATAATCGTTTTAAAAGCCTGTTTCAAGGTCGCTCTTGGCTTTGATTTGTCTTTATTCTTTACTACTTCTTTTAGGTGTCTCATATGTGCTGGTAAATGCTATAATTTGTAAAAATAAGCATTATAGAAAGATTAACTGTTTAAACTGAAGATGCATACTTTAAAATATATAGAGTAGTAAGAATACGAACCTTTAAAGAACAGTACTTTTTATTATTGTAAGCTAAGTTTAACATCTTTTAACTCATTAAATATCAGTCGGTTGTTAAAATTGGTTAAAAAGGTTAAATCAGTTATAAAGAGTATGCAAAGGCTCGTAATATTCTTTTCTTTTGTTTTAACAATTTAAATTTTAAACAATGAAAAAATTAGTACTTATTACTGTGATGACAGTTTTTGGATTCACAACTATTAATGCTCAAGATGTTGAATTTGGGGCAAAAATTGGAGCCAATTTTGGATCACTTTACGGCGACAATACAGGAAATGTTGATCCTATACTTAGTATTATTAATTTCGGTTTTTATGCAGAAATACCTTTGAATGAAAAATTCTCTTTTCTGCCAGAACTAATGTATTCAACTCAAGGTTTTAGTATTGATGATCGTATAAAAGCACTAAATTATTTGAATCTTCCGTTAATGGGGAAATATTATGTGACAAAAAAGTTAAGTTTAGAAGCTGGTCCACAAATTGGTTTTTTACTTTCTACGAAAGGTAAATTAGAAAATGTAAGAGACGATTTTAAAACATTAGATTTTGGTGTAAACTTTGGTTTAGGGTATAAATTAGATAACGGATTAAATTTTGGTGTACGGTACAATTTGGGATTATCAAATATTAATAATATAAGTGGTTCTTCGGATAAATTAAGAAACGGTATATTCCAATTTACTGTTGGATATTCATTTTTCTAATTTCGTTTCATTCTTTACATATATAACATTTAAACAAAACAAAAAACCTGAACAATGTTAGTATTGTTCAGGTTTAAACTATTTTTTAATAATTGATGCTAGTTATTCAGCTGAAAGAGAATCCACTAATTCTAATTCTTCATTCATCGTATTAATTACGGGAACAGAATCTTTCAGTTCAATAAACTTTTTGATATGTTTCATTTCGCTTTCTTCACCTGAAAAATAAGGAAAAACGTCCATAATTGGAGATTCATTAATTGCAGGAATCGTATATTCTGCCATCGTATCTTTCATGGCAACAACCGTATTTTCATAGGCTTCTTTCACATCATTTCCTTGTATCAATAGGTATTGATTTGATTTGCGTTCTTTACCGCTTTCTTCATCAAAAGTAATCATCGCTACTCTGCATTTGAACCATCGATCAGAGTTCTCAAACGGATGAATTTCAGCATAATTAGCCACTTTTATATTTGTAATTTTAATTTCTTCACCTTCTCTCAAATAGGCAGCCATTTCTTGTGTTATTCTACTTTCTGCCTCGGTATAGGAAATAGCATCTACTAAAAATGGTTCTGTTTTTAGTTTTTGTTCTCCTGTTTCTTCATCAGTTTTTCTATATTTTACTTTGCATTCATACCATGTTGCGCTCATATCTTTTTGTTTTAAGGGAGCCAAATATATGATTTTGTTTTACCTAAAAAAGTCAAAAATTAGAATAGATATTCACAATTTTAAGAAGAATTTTATAGTTGTTTTAAATTGAGGAAGTTAGGTTTTTTTGTAAAATTGAAATTGAACAAGCATGTTTTTAAATAATATAAAGTCATGGCAATGAAAATCATATTATTTACTTGTTTAGCTAATAAAGATCAATCAATTTAAGACGTAAGTTGTTGAAAAGTAAAACATTTAAACTATGAAAAAACAAGTATAGGTACATTTGAATAGTTTACCATTTTTTTCGATATACTTTTACTGAAAAAGCGCTCAATAAAGTTTCGTTTTCTTGTTATTAAGGCTAGCATATCTGGTTTTGAACTTTCTAGTAGTGCTATTAATTTGTTTTTTACATTTTCACCATAAATGAGTTCAAAATGTATATTTTGACTGCTATTTACTTTGGTTACTTCTGTTTCTAATTGTGAAATTTTTTCTCGTTCTTGTTCTAAGTCTTCAAATTTTTCACTTATGTGAATTACTCGAAGATTCGATCTGTAGTATTTCCTTATTTTCTTGATAAACTCAATACAGGTTTTATCTTTTGTATGAAAATCTGTTGCAAAGACTATTTCAGCTAAATTATTGAACTTGGCTTTTTGAGGAATTGCCAATACAATAGATGTTGGATTGTGAATGGTTTGAGAAGCAAAACTTCCAAATATTCTATTCTCAAGTCCATTTTTACCAATAGTTCCCATTACAATCATAATTGGATCTAATTTTTCCATATATTCTTTAAGGAATAAGGTCCGACCTTGTACTATGTCATATTCAGCTTCTAGTCCAAAAGTTTCTATTTCTTCTTTCAGTTTTTTTAGTTTCTTTTCAGCTTGTTCTTCTAATTGTGTTATTATATCAAAAAGCATCATAGGGTTTTCTTCGGTAGATGCTAGCGAACCAATTTCAAGCGCATGTACTATTTTAATTTTACATGTTAGTACTTTACCCATGGCAATAGCATAATTCATTGCGTTTTTAGCACAATCAGAAAAGTCAGTCGGATATATTATTAGTTTCGATTTCATATGTTTACGACCTTTATAATGTTGTTTATTAAAAGAGTTTCAATTTTAATACTTAATGGTTTCTGACAAATACAACATATTAACTATCAAACTATTCACTCAAGTATTATTTATTAGTTTCTTAAATCATGTAAAGCTAAAATTGGAATGGTGGAATGATACATTAGGTTTTTTACCATAGGTTTCGATAAAATCCAGCTAAAGAAGCTGTGCTTTTTGTTAATAAAAACAACCATATCACTATTTCGACTTTCTATGAACGAATTTAGAGCCGATTGCACGTCTGTATCATGTGATATGTGAAAAGAGTATTCTAATTCTTCAAAATAATCTTTTAAAAGCCTTTGTTTATTAAGTTGGTTTTCATTGAGTTGTTTATGTTTGTTTAAAACGTGTAAAATACGTATTGCCGCGCCCGTATTTTTTGCGATGTCGACCAAGTATTGAAATTCGCTACTTTTGTAATGTGTTCGGTAACCTGTTGGAAAAACGATTTCCTTTATTTTTTTAAAGGTTGCTTTTGCGGGAATTGCTAAAACAGGACAGTTTCTAATTTTTTCCATCGCAAATACAGTCTGACTTCCATAAATTAGTGTTCTCGAATCCGTATTTCCTTTGGTACCCATTATAACGATATCGATATCGCGCTTTGCGATGATTTTTTTCATTATTTCTATTAAAGAACCAAACTCTGAGATCATATGGAATTGATGATTTGGTGAATTATTAATAACTGATAATCTGTCAAGAATATTCGTTAATCCTCCAATAGATTTTTGTTTAGATTTTTCCAGAGAATTTATAGCAGTGAGTTCCATTGTAAAAGCCTCTACATTATAAGTATTTAGGATGTAAAAATCACAAACGTTCTGTTTGTATAGATCAATAGCATAATCAATGGCATTTTGGGCATTTATAGAAAAATCTGTCGTAATGAGTATCCTTCGCTTCATCATGATATGTATTTGATAATAGTGTCATTAAATTTATTTTTTTATCAAAAATGTTGCAATGATATTTGTCAGTTTTAGATGTGATGAATCGTTTTGTAAGGGAAATTATCTTTTAGTTTTACGTATGAGTTTTTGTTATTATTAGGTATGAGACAGTTTTTTACACAAGTGAGTTTACGCTGAGCTTTTCGATAAACTCAAGATAAACTTTGTCGAAATGTAGGAGTGAAGTGGAATTAATTTATCAGAGTTTAAACGAATATCGAAATTTCATTTCATGTCTAATTACACTTTAATTAAGGACAATTAAAATCATAAAATTAGAACGTCAAAAACTCATGTAACAAGATTAACTCAATACGTTTCAAAATACGACGCATAATAGTTGCTAATATTTCTAAAAGCTTCTTTACATGGGTCAAAGAACACTAAAATTGAGTTTATAGAGTTGAGAATACTTTACAAATCTGACTTTTTTTCTTCGACAGAAGGAATAGTTGACTGTAGGTCTTTATTCAAATTTGGATAATTTTCTTCTCTTTGTTTCTTATTTGAATAAAAAATATTCCAAAATGTGAGTGCTATGTATGTAGCAAATATGATGCCTCCTATTATAAAAAATGATATGTCCATTATTTTCTTCTTTGTCTAATTGCTATTGCGAATAATAATATTGTTCCTGGCCAATGGGCTGAATATTGAGCTTCATCTGTCCTACCCATAATACCTAGACCTACAGAGTATAATAAACATATGAATGCTAAAATAACTGGATACCATTTTAAAATTACTTCTTTCATCTTCTAATAAGTTTTTGTAAATGTACAAAATGTTTAACTATTAATAGCAAATGTTAAACAAAAGTATATTACCTATTCATCTCTAGAAGTGCCTTTTAATTTCAAAACCTTAATTTGAACAATTCAGAAGGTGAATTGGTTTTTCTATTTTTCTAAAAAATTATTACTAAAAGCTTCTTTAATAAAGGTAATGGCACAATTTTTACACAAGCGAGTTTATGCTGAGCTTGTCGAAGTGTAGGAGAGAAGTGCAAACCGAACTTGTAAGGTTAACGATTTCTTAAAACAATAGGAAAGGTGCGAATAAATGAGAATTAACTCTTTTATAGTTTTGCTAAAGCTTCCAATTTTTTAAAAACAATAACCTTATACATAGCACTGACTGGGACTTTATTATTTTCAATTAACAAATATGTTCTGGTTGCCTTTGTAACTCTGTCCAAATTAGAAATATATGATTTATGTGTACGTTGGAAATTCTCAGATAATAAGGTAGTAATATTAATAAGTGTTTCGGAGATAAGGTACATTCTTGAATCGGTAAAAATTTTCAAATAATTTCCAAAACTCTGAATATACAGAATTGATTTAAGTGAAATATTAACGGGCATTCCATCATGTTTTATTTGAAGTTCTTCAGTTCCGCTATTTTTTTTAGTCTGTGTTATTTTTGAAGATGAAACTTTGTTGATGGCTTTCAAAAAGCGTTCAATTTTTACAGGTTTCAATAAATAATCTACAACACTATAATTATAACTTTCTAGTGCATACTCAGAATAAGCTGTGGTCAAAATAACTTTTGGCGATTTTATCATAGACCTCAAAATTTCCATGCCATTAAGTTCAGGCATTTCTATATCTAGAAAGATGAGATCAAGGTCATTTTGCTGAATAAAATTGATAAATTCAAGCGGATTCCCGGTGCTTAATACTAATTCAAAGTTGTCAATTTTTGAACAATAATCTTCTAACACTTTACGTGCTAGTATTTCATCATCTATAATACCAATTTTAATCATTAATTGTTTTTTATAATTTTGAAACCAATAAATCAATAGATAAATTTACATGATATTTTTCTTCTGTATCCTCAATTTTTAATACGTGGGAATTAGGATATAATAGCTTTAAACGTCTTTTTACATTTTCAAGACCCAGTCCTTTTCTTTTCGATATAGAAACCATAGAAGGTTTTGAATTTACTACACAAAAATGAAGAGTGGTATTTTTTATAGAAGCTGAAATATCAATGGTACTCTGTTCATTTGTACTTTGAGCACCATGCTTCACAGCATTTTCAACAAATGGGATGAGTAACATTGGAGAAATCTTTAATCCCAACAAATCTCCTTCAATTAGAAATTCAATAGTACAACGTTTACTCAACCTTTTTTCTTCAAGTAACAAATAATTTTCTATAAACTCAAGCTCTTCTTTTAATAAAACAATATCTTTTTTAGAACTCTCAATTTGATACCTCAATAATTCTGAGAGCTGCATAACAAGATCAGGAGTTTCAGGTGATTGCTGTCTGGAAAGTGAATAAATACTATTTAATGAGTTAAATAAAAAATGAGGATTTACCTGCTCTTTTAAATAATTAAGTTCCATCTCTATTTGTAATTTTTCTTTCTCAGCATTTTCTCTTTGGATGATCATATTCCGTCTTAAAAAAAAAGCAGCCATACCAGTACCTGTGGTATAAAAATGAAATAAAAAAGTTTTAGTAACACCAGACCAGTTGTTTTTAGTATAAGCTTCTAAATATGCCACAAAAAATATACTCCCAATGAGTAAGAGTCCGTATATAAAATATCTTTTCTTATCAAAAAAGCAAGGAATAAGAATAAAATGATTTATCCATATAGCTGCCATAATATTAAAGGCATATTTAAGTCCCCATAAAAAAAAAGAAAAAGGCGTATCATATCGATCTACCATCATCCACCCACTTAATAGTTCAAGGATGAGCACCAATACAAAAGCTCCTATGTTAAGGATAATAGTGTTCTTCAAAGATTTTTTAAGCATAAACATTTCATTTAGAAAAAATAAAGATAGTATCTATAAAAACAATATTCTATAATTTCTTATGAAAGCCATATATCAATGACGAAATGGCTTTGTCATTTAACCGTTGTGTTGATCATCTTTAAGATATTGAATCTAGATTATAAGATATCTTTATTCAACATTTAATGATGGATGCCGAACTTTTATAAACTATGAAAATAATGAAAAACATAACAGGACTACTACTTTTAACACTTCTTTTTCTTGCATGTAAAAACGAGCCAAAAAAAGACGCAGATACCTTAAGCACTCCAAGTCCAAAATATGAAACATATAACTATGCTGGATTTACAAAAGAAGAAATTTATGGATTCCATAAACGCATTTTTGAAGGAGGTAATTGGACCGAATATGGTGATCACGAACGATATTATTATCTCAATTTCTCCCAAATTCAAAAACACTCGCGCATACTTAGGTCAGATACGCCGAAAATCCTTGAAGAAACGCCAAGAGATGATGTGAAAAATTTTATAACGTCCACAGATTTAAAAAAAGGCGGTGGACTATCATTAAATGACTATGTACAGCAAGTAGAAGTTAATGGGTTAATTATAATTCATAAAGGCAAAATCGTCTTTGAAGGCTATCCGAGAATGTTCCCAACAGATTTGCATATTAATATGGTAATAACTCAAGTCTTTGTGAGTACTTCAATTGCTATTTTGGAGGATAGGGGTTTAATCGATACTAGCAAACCCATTGATTACTACTTTGATGCCCTTAAAAATTCAGGTTGGGAAGGCGTTCCAGTACTAGATATTCTTGCCATGAGTTCCGGAATTGATCGCGTCCCATTGGAGACGTATGAGGTAAGTTTTGACCCAATTATGGATTTAGCTACTGCAAAGTCTGCTAAGCCATCAGGAACGGAGTTCCAATGGTCGAATGCCGATGCTATGGTATTAACGTTACTAGTCGAAAAAATAAGTGGTCTTACCTTTCGCGATTTTGTGGAACAGGAAATATGGAGAAAGATAGGGTCAGAATATAGTGCCCTTTTAGGAATCAATAAAAATGGGAGCTCTATTTCATATGCTGATGGCATGTCAACAACACTTCGAGATCTTGCTAGATTTGGTCTTGCTTTTACGCCTAGTGGTAGAAAGAGCGCCAATCCAATAATTTCTGATGCGCACTTATCTAAAATCCGAAATGTAAATAAAAACCTCAAGGAGACGTCACGGAATTTTAAAGAAACGATATATAGCAGTTATCAATGGGGTGCCGTATTCGATGATGGCGATTTTTATAAAGGAGCACATGGAGGTCAAGGTCTTTATATATCACCTTCGAAAGATTTGGTTATCGCATTTTTCGGAACTGCCAATGTAGATCGTGAAAGAAGTCAACTTAGTGTCATTTCTCGACAGCTTTCCAAATCTGGATTGTTTGATCTTGAATAAAATGTCCTAGCTTAACTATATACTAATGCCTATCACTAATAAAAGAAGATACATATGAGAGCAATTAAATTATTAATACTATCAATCACTGTTTTTGCAAATACTGCCTTTGCACAAGAAAATAATAAAAAAGAGTTCACATCAAATAAAGAAAGAACTTCCTTAGTATCACCACAAATTCAGGTAATACCAATAAAAGATACTAAGACAGAAAGAAACTATGAACTTTATATAGAATTGCCTGAAGATTATGCTGAGAACAATACTAAAACCTATCCTGTCCTTTATTATACAGATGCTGTGTGGCATCGCGAAATACTATCTGCTTGCCAAGAATACATCCTTGAAGATGCAATTCTAGTTGGAATTTCTTGGCAATTAGATATCAATGAAGACCTAAAAAAAGAGAGAGGTGCGCATGTGAGTAGGTTTCGTGATTACTCGATAAGCAAACACAGCAATCCAGAAATTCAAACAAAATACCAATTCGGTCAAGCCAACACACATTTAGATTTTATTCGAAATGATGTAATTACCTATGTTGACAATACGTATCGAACTGACCCAAATAGTCGCACTTATTTTGGGTATTCACTGAGTGGTGAATTTGGCGCATATATACTAATGACGCAACCTGACACCTTTAACAATTACATTATTGGTAGTCCAACGATCAAAACTCTTGTTCCTTATTTATCTGAGCTAAATTCGAAATTCGGACCTTACGAGGCCTCAAATAGAAGCTCGAGTCTGAATGCCAATGTTTTTATTTCACATGGCTCATTAGAGCAAGAGATGGTTAAACCTATCGAGGAGTTCGTTAGTTTATTAAAAAATAGACAAGATGGAGGTTTATCTGTACTAAAAGAAGTGATTGAAGGTGATCATGGAATTGCATTTCCTACGACAGCAATTCGTAGTGTCACTTGGTTGGCATCCTTAATGAGCCATGTTTCAAGTAATAACAATGAGATCTCATTCTGGGATATTCCACATCTCAATAATGCATTTATTAACACAACTCCAGAGGACAGAAAAGACGGGATATCAGTGGATACATTATCGGTGAGTAGCAATGACAGAAACAAAATCCTTAAATTGTCTCAAGAGATTTTTGATGGCAAACATGGGAACTATGATGCATTACTCATTTCACACAAAAACAAATTAGTTTTTGAATCCTATTATAAAAAAGGTCGTATCAACTTGCCTCATGGACAAGCATCAGCAGTAAAAGCGTATACCAGTTTAGTTTTGGGTAGAGCTATTCAAATGGGGTATTTATCCATGGAAGACTTAAATAAACCTTTGATTAGTTTTCTAAAAGATGTTGATCCTGAAAAAATGACCAAAGGAGCCGAAAAAATCACACTTCATAAGGCATTGACCATGCAGGGAGGATTGACTATAGATAGGGATGCATGGAAAGAAATTGAGAAAGATTCCCTTCGATTAAAAGGTCAAGGGTTAGTTCAGACACTTTTGGAACAAAGTGAACCGATAACCTCAGAGTCTCAGACGTATTTGTATGGAAATTATAATCCAATGTTGGTAATGACGGTCATTGACGCGGTTGTACCAGGAACGGCTGAGGACTTTATTAAAAGGGAGTTACTCGACAAACTCGGTATTACAAACTATAAATGGTCAAATCATATTAATGGCTTTCCAGAAGCGGGTTGGCGTGCAAGTATCATGTCTCGCGATATGCTCAAATTGGGGCATTTAGTGCTCAATAAAGGTAAATTAAACGGCGAGCAGCTTATTTCTGCAGCATATCTTGCCAAAGCCACCAGTGGAATTGTAAAACCCACTCAAGATTGGATGCCCAAAGACTATCGTTCCGGTTATTTTTGGTATCAAACACTCGTAAAGGTTGGTCCTAAAAGTTACGATGCCACATTTGCTTGGGGAGGCGGTGGACAACGTGTAATAGTGATAGAAGAACTTGATTTAACAATTGTAATTTCTGGTCATGATGGAGAAGATAAAATAATGACTCAAATTTCTGAAATCATTATACCAGCGTTTGTAAAACAATAATCCCTATAAAATAATAAACTTAACTTTCATAAACCCGAACTTGTTTCGGGTTTTTTTTATTAAAACAAACGACAATAGCAGAAGAGTGGGCATGTGTATGGAATAAATTTACATCTATTTTTATATGACTAATATCATAAAAATTTGCACCATATTTCTTTAATTTTAAACAATCAAAAAGTTAAATTATGAAAACTTCAAACCAATCATTCATTAAAACTATCTGTTTAAATTTATTTATTCTTGGATTTTTATTTACAGCTTGTAATAATAGCTCTTCAAAAGATAAAACCAGTAAAACTGAAGCAGAGGAAATTGTAAAAGCTAACGATATCTATTGGAATGTTAAAGCCATTCACCCAGATGGACAAAGCTTAGATGTTAAAGCCTTTGATGAAGAAGGAAAATCTTTCGACATAAAGGCAATTCAAAACTCTGATCAAGATAGCTTCTTAGATATAAAAGCTATTGTAGATGGTGAGCAATTACCCGTCAAGATATTAGAGAGTAATACTAAATTTGCTCCTATTGCAGCTATAAATAATGAAGGAACTAAGTATTACATTAAAGCAATAACAGCAGAAGGGGAAAAACTGGATGTAAAAGGAGTTGCAAGATTTGAAAATATTGTCATTATGAAAGCCATTACCAAAAATGGGGATTTCTATGGAGTCAAAGCTATTTCACCAGACGGAAAACTTAATGATATTAAGGGAATAAAAATTAATAAAAATGAAAGAGAAATGTATTTAAAAGGTGTAGGTGTCCACGCACATGTTGTAGCGATGCACGCAGTTGCTAATGAAGATGACTTTAAAATACCTGTAAAAAAGAAAACAAAAACGAAAAAGAAAAAGAAAAGAGATTTTAAAAGAATTATCTGGAATATTAAGGCGGTAACTCTTGATGGTAAAAATTTAGATGTGAAAGCTTTTGATGCTGAAGGCAATATATTTGATGTAAAAGCAACACAAGATTCTAAACAACATAGCTTTATGAATATTAAGGCATTTGTAGGTAAATACGAGCTTCCTGTTAAAATAATGGAAAGTACAGACAAGTATGCACCTATCAGTGCTATTGGAAAAAACGGTACTATATACGAAATTAAAGCATTAACTGAGGATAATGTAAAACTTGATATTAAAGGTATTAGTCGTTCAGGTAATATTATTCATGTGAAAGCTATAAATGAAAATGGGGAATTCTATGCTGTTAAAGCTTTCGCTCCAGACGGAAAACTTAATCAGGTAAAAGGTATTAAGATTTTTGATAGAAAAGTAGAGATGAAAGTGCAAGGACATCCAATATATGCTCATTTAAAAGCTGTTAATCAATAATCGCCTATCGTGTTAATACCAAAATATTTAGGAAACACAACTGTTAAGCAAACCAACAATGGTTACATGAGTTATATTCTATTAGTAGCAGTAAAACCAATTCCAATAAAATAGGCATTGTAGTTAAATCTGTGTTTAATCAAATATTGTTATATTTGATAAAAAGAGGTGAACTATTTTAGACAATTCATAACACTACTTACGTTAACCCTGCTAATTAATTCCTGCCAACAAAAAGGAAATTCTATTGTGATTGAAGATGATAAGGATTTCAATAACATCGTTGCGAATTCTGTTGATAGAGACTTAGAGGATATCAAGAAAGATGGAGTCCTCAGAGCTTTAGTGGTTTATAGTAGTACGAGCTACTTTCTTTATAGAGGAGAGGCTATGGGGTTTGAGTATGAGCTTCTAAAACGGCTAGCAGCGCATCTCAATTTAAAGCTCGAAATCATTATATCTGACAACCTCGATTCAGAATTTGAAGTCTTAAATAGAGGAGATGTAGACATGATTGCCCATGGAATGACCATCACCAATCAACGCAAATGGGAGGTTGACTTTACAGAATATTTATATCTTACCAGGCAGGTACTTGTACAAAAAAATCCTGATAACTATAGAGATATATCCTGGAGTTCCTGGCAAAAAGAGTTGATTCATGATGCTATAGAATTGAATAATGATACTGTTTCAATACGCCTAAATTCTGCGTACTATGAGCGTTTAATGAGCTTATCAAATGAAATAGGAGGCAATATTATAATCGATACATTAGATAGTGAATTAAGTACAGGTGAAATCATTGATATGGTGGCTGATGGAAAAATAAAATACACTATTGCAGACGAAAATCTCGCCAAAATAAACGCTTCCTACAAGCCTATTCTAAATATTGACGTTCCCATTTCCCTTTCACAGCGTATTGCTTGGGTTACGCGGAAGAAATCTCGAAATTTCCGAGATGTTATCAATAAATGGATTAAAGCGCAAAGAAATACAACTGACTATCGCGTTATTTATAATAAATATTTTAAAAATAAGCGTTCTTTTCAACGTCGCTCCAAGAGTGAGTATTATAGCCTAAAGAATAATCAAATTAGTAGATATGATAACCTGATAAAGATCCATTCAAAGAAAATTGGATGGGATTGGCGATTACTCGCTTCCGTAATCTACCAAGAATCTAAGTTCGACCCAGATGCCAACTCATGGGTAGGAGCTAAAGGGTTGATGCAGATAATGCCAGTAACAGCGAAATCTTTAGGTATAAAAAACCTGTCGGACCCTAATGAAAGCATCCGAGGTGGTGCTACCTATTTAAATCAAATTTACGACCAATTCATTGAGGTTTCGGACTCCCTCAACAGAATTAAATTAACAATGGCATCATACAATTGTGGCTTGGGTCATGTTAAGGATGCGCAACTTCTGGCAGAGAAAAATGGCTTGGATCCAAACATTTGGACAGCTAACGTAGAAGCTATGCTATTAGATTTAAGCTTACCAAAAAATTACAAACAGCCCTTTATAAAACACGGTTATGTACGTGGCTCTGAACCCGTAATGTATGTAGATAAGATCTTTGAGCGCTATGAACAGTATAAAACATTTATTCAATTAGAATAACTATCTATCTAAAGTTTCTAAAAAGTTTCTTCACGAAAGGTACTAGAACAATTTTTACACAAGCAAGTTTACGCGGAGCCTTTCGATATACTCAAGATATACACCTTAATCTAACTTATTTTCAATCACATAATTTCCCCAATCTACCAAAGATTGTATCACGGGCACTAAAGTTTTCCCGAATTCAGTTAAGGAGTATTCTACTTTTAGAGGAGGCTTAGAGGCATAAACTTTCCGCTTTATAATTCCATCATTTTCCAATGTTTTTAACTGTAAACTCAATGTGCGTTCAGTAGCTGTAGGCATCATTTTTCTTAGTTCATTATAGCGTAGCGTATTATACTTCAAGCTGTATAAAATTACAGCCTTCCATTTTCCTCCAATAATTCCCATCACTAAACTGGTACAACAAGGATATTCTTTTTTGTTAAAGGTGTACATATTTCAAATTTATTTAAACTATCATTTTCGACCGTTATTGCAAATATAGAATACTATACTTAATATTGCAACTATATAAAGTATAGTAATAAAATTATAATAACAAAAGCACTTAAAATGATAAACTATGAACGCTATTTTAATTGATAGTATAGGGTATGGAGGTCTAGTCATCAATTTATATTCAATGTCAACCAAAGGAGAATATAAGTTAAGGTTAATCTCACTAATCGCAAATATAATTTACATTGTATACGGTGCATTAATTAGCGCAATTCCAATAATTGTAGGATGCACTATTGCTGTATTTCTACATGGGTATCATCTAAAACGATTAAAAATTAAAAAGAATAACAATGATTAAAATAAAAATAGCTGAAGAAGCAGATACAGCCATTTTAGCACTTTTAGGAAGAATAACGTGGGCAGAATCTCATGGTCATTATATAGATGATAAAAGCAATCTATTAAAATACTTAGACGAGAACTTTTCAGTTTCTAAAACGAAACAAAATATAAACAATCCTAAGAACCTTTTCTACATTATGTATGTCGATGATTTACCTGTTGGTTACGCAAAATTAATACTAAACGCAAAACAGGAAAGTATTGTCTCTCTAAACAATTGTCGTCTTGAAAGGATCTTCATCTTAGATGATTTCATCCCGTTGAAAATTGGACATCAGTTACTTACTTTTGTTGAAGAAAGAGCCAAAGAGTTAAGATTGGATACCATGTGGCTTTCTGTTTACATAAAAAACAGTAGAGCCATTAGATTCTATGAGCGGAATGAATTTAAAAATGTTGGAGAATTAAATTTTTCGGTCAATGGAAAAGAATATGAAAATATCATTTTCTCAAAAAAAATGATCTATAGCGAAAACCCTTTATAATACGTAGGAGCGAAGTGGAATAGTTGTGGAATGGTATTTAAATTATATTATGCCAAAAGATTAACACAACAATCATAAATATGTCATAATGTCTTACTTTTTACTAAGATTTTTTTTTGGTATATCTTTTGCCTATTACTACAATGAATTAAAATCTTAGATATAATATGGAAGAATTAAAAATTGGAGATGTAGTAATACTAAAGTCAGGTGGACCAAGAATGACTATTTATAATGTACTCAGTAATAATGTATATTGTCAATGGTTTAAAAATGAAGAATTAATTCATGGTGATTTTGAGAAGGGCGTACTAGAATTAGACAACTAAATTGCAAACCTTTTACTTCCGAGAGGAATAATAATCTTTTCGGAGGTGACAGAGTGGCCGATTGTGGTTGTTTGAAACACAACTGAACGTTTTAACGTTCCGTGGGTTCGAATCCCATCCTCACAACAAGGAAAACCTCTAATTAGAGGTTTTCCTCATTTAGATACTTTCATAGATTTAAAAACCTTTGAAATTTTTATCACTCAAACTTCCCAGTTCCATAATTAACACGTTTCTTAAAATCTATAATTTCATCTTTTAATTTTCTATTAGCATTCTCGATAAGTTCATTTTGAAGCTTCATAATCTTTAATAAATCGTGAATTGCATTTAAGTTATCAAGTTGTGTATAAACGATTTTCTCTAAGTCTGCTTTTGTGTATTTTGGAAATGGCATAAAGTTTGGAATAAAATTATTAACAATAAATATTTAACTAAAAATTACATTTATATAATTTATACTTATATAAAGTTAACCCAAACTTATAATTTAATTTTTATAAACGCAAGTTTAAATTAATAAAATGTAATCTAAACTTATGTTTTATTAAGAATGTATTATATATTTAGAGAAGAATACAACAACAAATATGGCAGTAGAAAGAATAAATAGAATAAAAGAAGTATTAGTAATTCAAGGAAAATCGCAAGTTTGGCTTGCAGAAGAACTTGGAAAAAGTACAACTTCTGTAACTGCATTTTGCAATAATAAATCTCAACCACATTTAAAGGATTTAAAAAAGATCGCAGAAATCTTAGATATAGATATTAGAGAGTTGTTAGTTTCTACAAAAGAATAATCATTAATCGAAAGTCAAACGACCTCAGATATTTTTTAATGTAGTTTGGAATAAACGCTAATTCTAAACTTTTCTTGTCTATTATGGATTCCCGTAAAGTATTATCTACAATTTCAATTATTTTTGAATTAGAATATAGTAATATAAATTACAAATAATTAAAATTCAGTAGAATATGGAAATTCAAGCAATTAAACCAGGACCAAAGCCTAAAAAGAAAGATGGTAGTCTTGACAAAAGAAGAAGAGATAATAAAGATACTCCAGGTAACAAACCTTCGTTAAAACCTAGCAAATCAACCAAATAGAAAAAATTCTGAATTATTGATCACTTCTTGGATATTATAACTTATGGATATTTTTGATTATAATTTTAACAATAGTTAAATCTTTAGTAATAAGAGAAATAATAAGAATTTTTATTATAAACACCTTAGATACAATTTAGATACAATGAAAAATTTGAAATATATAATTTACGTTACAATTTTTATATCAAGTTCTATATTTGCACAGAATAACAATACTGATTTCAAGCGTATAGATTTATATCATCACGCATTAATGAGGCATAATAAATCTGATAATCTCCAATCCGTAAATTATCTTAAAAATAATAATTTGGATTTGTATCATCACGCGTTAATGAGAAGTAATAAATTTGATAATCCTCAGTCTGTAGATTATCTTAAAAATAATAATTTAGATTTGTATCATCACGCATTAATGAGAAGTAATAAATCTGATAATCCTCAGTCTGTAAATTATCTTAAAAATAATAATTTAGATTTGTATCATCACGCATTAATGAGAAGTAATAAATCTGATAATCCTCAGTCTGTAAATTACTTAAAAAAGAAAACATAATACTTCGCACTTCCGCAGGTTTTAATAAATTTTCGAAAGTTTGCTTTTATGCAGCATAAACTTCATTTTGCAACAATAAATCTCAACCACATTTAAAGGATTTAAAGGATTTAAAGGATTTAAAAAAGATCGCAGAAATATTAGATGTGGATATTAGAGAATTATTAGTTTCTACTAAGTGATTAATTAAAATTTAAAACAAAAGAAGTCTGTTTCTTTATTTCAAGTAATTTAAAACTCCATGGAATTTCTTCATAAAAACGAAAATCAAACAAATAACATAATAATTTTTATTCATGGTTTTGTTGGAGGAGAAACAACTTGGGTAAAAAATGGTAAAGAAAAATCTCTAATTGACATGATATTAGAAGATCGAAACATTGATATAGGATATGATATTAGTTTATTTACCTACTACACAAAATTATCAGACTTTATTACAAGAAAAGGTTTTTCATTATTTAGAAAGCAAAGAATTGTTAACAACTCAATAGATGAAATAGCCAAACTTTTAAGTTCAGAAGTAAAATACTTTTGTAAAGAATATGACAACATTATTTTAATAGGTCATAGCATGGGAGGTTTAATTGCTAAAAAATTTATTTTAGATGATTTACAAGAAACTCCTAATTCTAAAGTGCAACTATATTTTTCTTTAGCATCTCCACATTCAGGAGCTAATTTAGCTATTTTGGGAAAACTTATTTTAAAGAATCCTCAGATTAGTGGTATGACACCTTTAAGTGATAATATAAGAAAAATAAACGACGAATGGATTAGGTCTAAAAATCTACCAAAGCGATTATATTTTCAAGGATTGAGCGATAACATTGTGCCAAAAAATAGTTCAATTGCTCTAGATAGAGATAAACAAAATGTTATTTACTCTAATGATGACCATTTTAGTATCATCATACCAAAAGAAGATAATTTGGTTGTTTTAGAAGCACTGAAAAGAGAGTTAAAAGATTTTTTAATAAAAAGTCATACTAAAACAAACAAATTTGTCGATGAAGAAATTAAAAGATTTAGAAGAAAGTTATTGACTTCTAAAAATATAAGTGACTTCGAAAAACTTCTTTTTGATGTTAAACTCTTCAAAGAAAAATATCCTGAAACTTATGAGATCGAAAGAATCATTACTGATATAAAAAAAAGTATCAAATATGAAAATGCTCGGATTCTTATTAATAATAATTCTTCTAAAGAAAGAGGACGACGTAAGCGTAAGGTTGGTGAAATTTTTGTCGAAGAAAAATCAGGTAATGGCTGTGGTTGCTCGATCTTGTTGATTATTGCTTTTTTGATTTTATTGATTATATATCTAAGAAGGTAATAAACGACCTCAGAAAACTTTGGTCAAAACAATAGGCGAGTGAGCGTCTATATTTTAGAGTTGAAGCAGTATTGTTGTTGAGAGTTCTGCATTGTATTTGATTTCTAGAATAATATAAATAATTCTACACGCTTCTAGAATATAGCGAACGAACCGTAATTGTTTCCAAAGTTTTATATTATTTAATAGGAATGATTGAGAATCAATTCTATTAAATACATTCCTTAAAGTAATTTTATCAAGAAAAAGACAAAATAAAAAACTACAAAAGGTTCTCATTAAAACACAAAAGCTATTTAACATAACGAAAAGCCAAAAAAGGTTTTTGTAAAAATGAAAAGTTAGCATAGTTATAGAAAATTCTTCGCAGAAAATTTTTATAATTATGCGACAGGGAAAATAGCTCGCAAATAATAACAAGCATAGTCATAAAATGACTGTAACATAATTATAAGCCATATACCGCAAATAAACGTTTCAGGCTTAAAATCGTTTTAATATATGAATCATCCACTGGATAATCCCTATATTAAAAATGTATTATAATTTATATTATGTTAAATAGAATATTTCAACTATCACAAGCAACAACAACGTTTACAGCAATCTCCTAATCCTCTATTGCTTCTAAAAGGAAAATATTTTTGATAAGAATAAAAAATATTCAATTGTAAGCTGTGTTTTTCAGTTAGGTATTATCTAGTCTTTATTCTAATATCTAAAAGCGCAGCGATCTTATATCTATTGACAGCGAAGCGGTCAAAATCTATTGATAGCTATTTAACAAACATTTCGCTTTTAAAAAGAATAAACTCTCCTAGAAACTGTACTTTTGCGCAATGATTCCAAAGAAACAATCGCAAACAGAATTTATCATATTAATGGCATCGCTGATGTCTATTGTGGCGCTCTCCATTGACGCCATTCTACCAGCTTTAGAAGCGATTGGAATCTCCATCGGAACCACACAATCTACGGATAATCAATTACTCATTACAATGATTTTCTTAGGTTTAGGCTTTGGACAACTCATCTTTGGACCGATTTCAGATAGTGTCGGACGAAAACCAGTCATCTACGTCGGATTCATCCTATTTGTACTCGCAAGTATTCTTTGTGTCCTAGCTACAAGTGTTGAAATGATGGTTATCGGACGAATATTACAAGGAATCGGACTCTCAGCGCCACGTACAATTAGTATTGCGATGGTTCGCGATAGTTTCAGTGGCGATTATATGGCAAAAATAATGTCGTTTATTGTCGCTATTTTCATTCTAGTTCCTGTGGTTGCACCTGCGTTAGGAAAACTAATGCTCGATGCTTTTGGTTGGCAATCCATCTTTATCAGTCAATTGATTTTTGGAGCATTCGTCATGATATGGCTCTGGAAACGACAACCAGAAACCTTAGATCCTGACAACAAAATAAAACTCTCCACAGCACTATTTGTCAATGGTTTAAAAGAATTCATGAAATTCAAAACGTCCATTGCATTTACCATAATCTCTGGATTAATCACAGGTTCGTTTATGGTATATTTAAGCGCATCACAAGAAATATTTCAAAATCAATACGGATTGATAGAAGAATTTCCATACCTATTTGCTGCTTTAGCAATTTCGGTTGGTTTTGCTACTTTTTTAAACGGTACTTATGTTGTAAAATACGGAATGTACGCAATGGTAAAAGTATTTATGATTGCATTTACGGTAATTCCAATGCTCTATCTTTTACTTTTCTACGGTCAGCCGAATCCGAATGTGTATATTCTATTAGCATTTTTCGGGTTGCAGTTTTTCTCAATAGGTTTCCTTTTCGGGAATTTACGCTCGTTGGCGATGCAACCTGTCGGACACATTGCTGGAATTGGCGCCGCAATCAATGGTTTTGTTTCCACAATCATGGCAGTTCCTATTGCAACATATATAGGTGGTTTTGTAAAAACAACAGCTTCTCCTCTATTTGTCGGATTCTTAATTTGTGGCTGCTGTTCCTTGCTGATTCTCTGGATTTTAAGTAGAATTACAAATAAATCGCTTTCACTCGCTGCATAATTTGTGAAAACATAATCTTTTAATTAGTTTTACTGCAACAACCTCGATCAACCAATAATGAAAAATTATTTCATAGTAGCTTTTTTAAGCTTGCTTTTATATACCCCAACTTTACAGGCGCAACACTCTGTAGCACGCGATTGGAATGAAGAATTACTAAGTGCTATTCGTAACGATTTTGCACGTCCAACGGTGCATGCGCGCAATCTATTTCACAGTGCAATTGCCATGTATGATGCGTGGGTAATCTTCAACAATCCATCACAAACAGTATTTTTAGGGAAAACCTACGGAAACTACACCTGTGCTTTTAACGGAATTACAACTCCTTCTAATCCTGTCGCAGCACAACACGAAACCATAAGTTACGCGATGTATCGTTTACTTACACATCGTTTTGCAAGTTCTCCAGGTGCAGCCACTTCCCTAGCGAGTTTTGAAACACTATTTACATCCTATGGATATGATTCAACTTTCACGTCAACAGATTACAGTTCTGGTTCGTACGCAGCTTTAGGAAACTATTTAGCAAATGAAATCATCAATTTTGGCTTGCAAGATGGTTCCAATGAACAAAATGGCTATGCAAATCAATTCTATACGCCTTCAAACAATCCGCTCATTTTGGAACTGTATGAAGATAACAGCACTATCAATCCCAACAAATGGCAACCGTTAGCATTTGATGTATACATAGATCAAAGTGGAAATCCTTTTCCATTAAACACACCAGATTTTCTAAGTCCAGAATGGGGAGAAGTCATTCCTTTTTCCTTAAAAACTGAAGATTTAGAAATCATCAATGATGGATTTGATTGTTATATCTACAACAATCCGGGTGCGCCCGAATACATTCAAGATTCCAACAATAATGATGGAATTGACGATCCCTACAAGTGGCATTTTGCACTAGTTTCGTTATGGTCTTCACACTTAGATCCTGCCGATAATACCATGATTGACATTTCGCCCGGCGCGATCGGAAACCTTGATACGACTCAGTTTCCACAAACATTTCAAGAATATCAAGCATTCTATGACATCTATCAAGGTGGCGATCCAAGTGTCGGTCGAAGCCTAAATCCTGTGACGAATATGCCATACACGCCACAAATGGTAAAAAGAGCCGATTATGCACGTGTTTTAGCAGAATATTGGGCAGATGGACCCGATTCTGAAACGCCTCCAGGGCATTGGTTTACAATCATGAACTATGTGAGCGATCATCCATTGGTACAAAAACGTTTGAACGGTTCTGGACCAATCTTAGATGATTTACAATGGGATGTAAAATGTTATTTAGTGCTCGGCGGCGCAATGCATGATGCAGCGATAAATACTTGGGGACTCAAAGGATATTACGATTATGTACGACCAATTTCGGCAATTCGGTATATGGCTGGAAAAGGACAAAGTTCAGATAATACGCTCCCAAGCTACGATCCGCATGGTTTGCCATTAATTCCGGGATATATTGAACTCATAGAAACTGGTGACGCTTTAGCTGGCACTGCTGATGAAAATGTTGGAAAACTAAAAGTATACGCTTGGAAAGGACCTGATTATATCAATGATCCAACCACAGACATTGCGGGTGTAGATTGGATTTTAGCATCCAAATGGTGGCCATATCAACGTGGAACCTTTGTAACACCGCCGTTTGCGGGTTATGTTTCCGGACATTCTACATTTTCAAGAGCTGCCGCAGAAGTACTAACCTTACTCACAGGCGATGAATATTTTCCTGGCGGGATGGGAACATTTGACATTCCACAAGATAATTTCTTAGTCTTTGAAAAAGGACCAAGTGCGCCATTCACACTACAATGGGCAACTTATCGTGATGCTTCAGATCAAACGAGTCTATCAAGAATTTGGGGCGGAATTCATCCTCCGATTGATGACATTCGCGGACGCATCATAGGAGAAAAAATAGGTATTGATGCATTCAACAAAGCAAATCAATATTTTGTATTAAGTACAGAAGAATTTGACACAAAAACTACTAGAATTTATCCTGTTCCATTCACTGATCAATTAACGATTGAAACCGAAAACGATCAAGTATCAAACTTGGAAATCTACAGTATTGACGGACGTTTATTGTTTACGGAAATCATCAATTCCAATCAAAAAACATTCAAAATTCCAAACTTACAAACAGGAATTTACTTCCTAAAAGCTTATGATTTTAATGGTAAAGTAATACTTCAAGAAAAAGTTATAAAGAATTAAAATACAGTAATTTAGTTGTTTAAAATCAGTGTTTTATTGAAGCAGATAATTATACATCTGATTCTTTTGTAAGTTTCTAATCTATATGTAAGAATAATTTTATTAACTTTAAAGAATATATTAAAACCAACCATGTATTCTACTAAAAAATTCTACACCAAAATTGTATTCATCTTACTTTTGTGTTTCACAACACATAAAACTTTTGCGCAAGACCCTGATCTATTACGGACTTGGTATATGAGCTATGTTATTAATGACTTTAATCCTACGCGCCATTATCCTCCAGCTGTCATCACACAACCTGCTACAATTACATTTCTTGATACGGGCGATGCCATAAACATCATAGGATTTAGTGGCTGCAATACCTTCCAAGTACAAGCTACGTATGGTACCTATACTAATTTCTATGGAATTGTCAATATGAATACAAGTACAACAGGCACTGACTATTGTTCTAATGCGTATGATTTTTGGGAAGGGAGATTTTTCTGGATGCTTGATTCAGGGGAACTAACGTATATATTAAGAACAGTAAATGGTGTTGATTACTTAGATTTAGAACATCCATTAATGAGTGGAATTTATCTACAAAGTCAACCTTTGAGCGTTGAAGAAAATAGTAGTACTGAAATACGGATATTTCCAAACCCAGTTGCTGAAACATTATATGTGACCATTGCCAACGAACAAATTAAATCCTTTGTGATTCATAACATTCAAGGACAAAAGATAAAAGAAGCTAAAAATAGCAATAACGCGTTAGATGTGAAGTCTTTAGCTAAAGGTGTTTATTTCTTAGAAATCGTTACTGATAAAGGAAAATTTACACATAAGTTTATTAAGAAATAGTATCATTCTATTTGTTCTTTGCTACGAATCCACTAATAATTTCTTTTATTTCTATACAAACTCAGAAATCAAAAATATAACCAAGCGTCATTTCGAGTGATTTTCTGTCATATCAAGCTCAGTCGAGATAGATAGAAAATTATATCAAGAAGAAGTATTGCTGCTATTTTACAACAATTGACACTTATTTTACATTTTTTTGACACTTTCCACGCCTATACTTTCATACGTCTATGACAACAGCAATCACAGGGATATTATATGACAAACCGTATGATTTTCCTTTGATACCTTTGGCTAAATTTATGGTTGAAACTATTGAAAAAGATGGTGTTGATAAAGGAATTCAGTTTTACAGAGATCATAAAGATTCGACAGATTATCATGCAAGCGAACGGGAACTTATTGTTGCAGGATACAAATTTTTACACGCAGGAAATGCTAAAGATGCAGCCAAAATTTTCAAGTTAAGTACAGAAGTATTTCCAGACAGAGACAATCCGTACGATAGTTATGCAGAAGCACTCATGACGCTTGGAAAAAATGAGGAAGCGATCACCAACTATAAAAAGTCTTTAGAGTTAAATCCAAAAAACAATAATGCGATTGAAATGCTTAAAAAATTAGGCGTTACGTATAGTACAGATTTAATAAAGACAGACGATTCTTGGGGAAAAGAATTATTTGCGATTCCATTACACTTTGCTCCAGATATTAAATTGAAAGGTTTTGAAGATGCACGCTTTCCAAAAGGTTGGAATGATACCAAAAGCCCACATTTTTGGACCTACGCTTTTGCATGGAAAGTCAATATTGACAAGGTGTTAACAATAGCACAAGTAGAAGACTATATAAAAAAGTATTACGATGGTTTATTAGAAGGTGTTAACAAAGAACCAGCCTTTGTATTACCTAAAATAACTGTAGAAATCACAAAAAATGAAGCTGGTAATTTTATTGGCAAAGCAACCATTTACGATACTTTTATTACTAGAAAACCACTAGAGTTAAACTTTCATATTGAACAAACCTTGTGTGATCAAAATAACAAATCCATCATATTATTTAGAATTTCGCCTAAAAATTTTGGGCATCCTGTATGGAGGGATTTAATGGCGATAGAGGTTCTTCAACATGGTTGTGATGACTAATTTATGTGGTCATCGTAGTTATAACCGAACACTAGGGATTTTAATTAAAATTTATTTGAAGCTGCAAAAAGGACTTGTTAATATCTAATGAACTACAATAGTATTGAATAAAAGAATTATTTGTTTTTATTATTTTATAAATTCAATTTCTTCTTTCACAAACCATTTCATATCTACTATATTTCTTGCAAATAATTCTGGCTGTGCTGTATATGCTACAATTGCAAGACTTTCTTTGGCTCTACTGCACGTAACATAAAGTAGTCTTAATGTTTTATCCAAACTTGTTTCTCTACCTTCTTCCATCCTTCTAATGTCAGATGCAGTATGTCCTTTAACTCCAAGTAATTTTTCATAATTAAATAAATTTCCTCGTGCTTCGGAATCATCTAATATTACCATTACTCTTTCGAACTCTCTTCCTTTAACACCTTGATGAGTGCCAAAGTTAGCCTCATCTGTAACATATTTTTGGTATAGTGCTACTTGGTCGAAAGTTGCTGAAAGTGCTTTATCCCATGCTTCTATAACATCATCTTTATCTTCTTCTCCCTCTTGACTTTCTGCTTTTTCAATAATTAATAATTCTTCTTGAGTTCTATTTGCAATTGGAATTAAAGAATCTGGAATAACAAAAAGACGTGAATTGGCTATATATTTTAGTATGTCCAGTAATGTTGGAATATTATCATCCCACAAAGAAAATAATTTACTTACCGCTTTATTCGCCTTTTCAATCAATTTGCTCTGCTCCTTTGATCTTTTAAGCATATCTCTACTTATAATTGGAGATTTTTCTTTTACAATTCGAGCTATTTCAAATTTATCTTCATTTTCCCAAGCATTAAATAATGGAAGAATTGTATTTGTAAAAAAACTTATTCCCGAAAGAGTGCCATCTAAAGCTCCTTGTTTTATTTTATTTGTATTATAAAGTGGAAGAAATAAATCATCAAAGCCCATTCTTCTTGCTGCCATATGATGCTCAAGCGTTAATGTTTTTACTTCAGAATCTTCTCCATACCATTTCTTATCGTCTGTAATGCTAACCATTTTTTCAGCTATACTTTTCTCAATAACTTTCTTGTCAGAGCATGGAATTTGCACTACAAAAAGTCTGGCGAAACCTTCTCCTTTATCACTTCTTGGCTTTTGTTGTTGCTTATCTCCTTCTTCTCTTATTTTATTTATCAACTTAACTATTCTTTTTGGACTTCGATGATTAAGTTGCTTTTTGGGAGTCAGCCAGTCTGTAGGTATATCGTCTTCCAATTTTTCTTTTCCATCCAAATAAATACGCTGCATCATATCTCCAATTATGCCAAGTGTGAAATAATCTTTATGTTGCTTTTGTACAGTAAAAAATGATTCCATTAAACTTTTATTAGTGTCTTGACTTTCATCAATTAATAATATTGGATATTTTCTGACTAATATATATTGCATTAATTCTTTATTATTAAGGAAGAATGCACCTAACTCAATGACTTCGCTATGATTTAATGAATCTTTACTAATGTTATCTCCATTAGGACTATAAACGAATTCTTGAATATCTTTGAGTACTAATAATCTTTTAGTCTTTGATTCTATTTTTTTTGCTCTATCAATTGAGGTTTTATTAATACCTCTTGATCTACTTTGTTTATCCTCTAAATCAATAATGTCAACTTTTAATTTGCTAGTCAACCATTTTTTTATGTCTATAGTAAAATGCTTAATAAGATCCCATGTAAAACTATGTATAGTAGAAACATTAAATAATGGATTATAATCTATTCTACTTTTAATTTCATCACATGCTGCATTTGTATAAGTTATAACTGCTATTTTTTGATTATTCAATTTTAGACGATCATTATGTTCATCCTTTATAAAATCTAACACATTAGTCAATGTTCTGGTTTTTCCAGAACCTGCTCCAGCAAAAAGAAAAAAGCTTTTAGGGTTATTAAAATCCAAGTTATCTTTAATTTCTTTTTCAACTATATCATCAATATTTATATTTGATTCTGTTACCATTTCTTTTAAAACTGTTGATCTTTAGAAAGTTTTTCATTAAGCCAAATTAATCCTTCCTCTATATACTTAGGTACTTTTAACTTCTCAGGGTCAGCTAGAAAAAGTAAATCTAGTGCAAAAGCAGCTTTGTCTCCTGAAGCGCTATTTCTTAATGTTTCATAGATATCATTTTCAAAGCTTTCAACTGGACTGTCATTTATAACTTTTTTGAATTTTTTTATTAACCTTAGCCCCTTTAGTGACTTAAAGTAATTTATATTATCATATACAAGTGAATCCTCAAAACTAGTAGCATAAACATTTGTCTCTTTCTTATCTTTATTTACGGTAATTTTTTGAGGAATTTGAAATGCAACCTTAACAAGCTCATCTTTTGTTACTTTTAATTTAGAATCTAAATCCATTAGAGAATCTATTGATTTAATCTTTGGAACCCATTTAGAAATAGTACTATTACCAGTTTCGTACCCTTTACTTTTTTTAGGTAAAACAGACTTTCTATTATCTTTTGGGTTAATTGGGTCGAGGTCAGTTATAATAAGAGTTAAAACTCCTAAATCCTCGATTAAAGATTTAAGTTTATGTGCATGACTTCCAGCAATTTCAACTAATGATAAATAAGATTTAGATAAGTCTTTATGGTGATGATTAATGAAATGCGGTATTAACATTCTTTCTGCAGAGCCTTCAATAAGTACAACAGCATCTGCAAAAAAGAGGTCACAATGTGTAGTTTTTAAATATCGAATAGCAAATTTTGTTGTTGCATCTTCATCACCAAAAGTTTTTGATAAATTAATTACTCTAGAAGTCGCAACATCTTTATTTGAAGACAATAACCGTTTAAAATATCTCAAACAAATAAAATCTACTTCATGGGCAATATGGTTTGAATGTGTACTAACCACTAATTGAGTTGTGAACTGTTTATTCTTACCTAATTCCTTATGAGCCCTCAGTATGTCGTATGCTTTGTTTATGAATACTTGTTGCACTTGTGCATGTAAATGAGCTTCAGGTTCTTCTATTAGAACCAAATGCAAAGGTTCAAATATCTCATCTTCATCTTCGTTTTTAGATTTTTTTCCAACTTTCATCCATTCATCTCTAAACCTAATGAGTTCAAACACCATTGATATCAAGTTTTGATAACCTAATCCATTAGTTTGTTCTGGCAGAGAAAGCAGTGTCTTTTTTCCATCTTTATCTTTCATTATCTCAAACTGAATAGCAGAATCATGACTGATTCCATCCAGTGGTGAAATTGAACTCGAGATTGTAATGTTTGGGTTTCCAAACCCAGGATAATTCAAATCACCTAGTTCTAATAATGATGGTGCAAAACTTGTTTTTAATTTATCATCAAAAGCTTTCGTTGCATTATCAATTGCGCTTAGTGCATCTAAATCATCTTCAGTCGGTTTATCTTCAGGACTAAGGTGCTGACTATAATAATCTCTAAACTGAGTTGAAAGAGGTTTTAAACCATTATGATCATTTGAAAAACCTCTTTGAGCATTTATCGTACTAACTTTTATTAACCCTTTAAATGAGTTTTTATCAATAGGGACACTTTTTAATGATAACTCTTGAGGTACTTGATTTTGACTTTTTAAGTCTCCGACTTTTGAAGGGTCTAGTATATATGATTTAATAGTAAACAGTTTTGATAACTTTAACTTATGGTCTAAGAATGTCCATATATCTTTTGGCCACAATTCTAGCTCTCCTTTTGACTTCCCTTTAAGTTTAATAGCTGCATCAAAATCATTTTTGAATTCTAAAAATAAGGTTTCTAAATTTGTAGGTTCATACCTTAATCGAATACCTAATAGCCCACTTTTCCAATCTAAAGTTGGTATTAAGTGATGAACATAATGAAGTTCTTTATCATTTACATTTAGCCATAAATCAATTTGAGGTAGAAAATTTGCTAAATCTATTAATTGCTTTTGCCAATATTCTTCATTTTTATTATCATCAGAAAGCCACTTTTTAGCAAGGTTATTAATTTCAAGCCAATTGTCGAGAGTAAAATCACGAGTCGTAAACTTATTTTTTTCAGTTAAAAAAAATGAAAGTGAATCCATAGCGGAAGTCTTACCACTATTATTAGGTCCAACAAAAATAGTTTGCTTTTTGCCTATATCAATGTGACAAGTTTTAAGTTTTCTGAAATTTTGAATGTCAATAAAATTAATTTCCATTTTTTAGTATAATATTAAGCTTTTACTAAAAAAATACATGTAGCAAATAAGCTTATGCTCTTTTAGTTAATTATCGGTTAAATCAAATATACAGCATTTTAACAAGTAACACTTTACGGAAAACCGTAACTAACTGAAATTTGGAAAGAATAATCTCAATGTTAGATATTATCATCTTGCTCTAATTTGAGAAATAAGAGCTAATAAATAATATATGCAAAATAGAATTTTAGATTCCTGCCTGCGCAGGAATTAAACAACCTCACTCTCAAAAACAACATTCCCCGCCAAAGTCTTATGCACAGGGCATTTTGCTGCAATCTCTTTCAAGCGTTGTTTTTGTTCGTCGGTAAGATTTCCAACAAACTTTAACTTCTTTGTAATGAAATCAATACGTGTGGGTTTTTCCATCGGAATGTTTAATTCGGTATTCTTCTTTTTACTGTGCGATATATAAACAAATACTTCTTGTAAATCCCATTGTTTTCGATCGGCGTACATTTTTAAAGTCATGGTAGTACATGCTGCCAAACCTGCATATAAATATTGGTATGGCGAAGGTCCAAAATCGTCGCCACCAACAGAAATAGGTTCATCGGCAATCATATCATGGTTTTTAGTTTGAATGTTTGTAGTGAAATTATCTTCCATCAAATTCAAATGACCCACCAATTGTTCGCCTTCGGTGTCTAACATTTGGTTTTCTAACTTCGGGAAATAACGTTCCACCCAAGTTCCAATCATATTTCCAGCATAGCGACTGTCACGAATGTCGGTTAACAAATGATCTGCGTTGTCCAAAGACACAAAGCTTTTCGGATGATGTGCGTTTACGTATAACTCTTTCGCATTATCAATTCCAACAATGGCATCAATCGGCGAATGTAGAATTAATAAGGGTTTTCGTAAGTTTTTGACAATTTTTGGCAAGTCTGTCTTATCAAAATCAGACACAAATTCTTTATTAATAGAAAAAGGTCTACCGCCAATATTGACTTGCACGTTCTCGTTTTCAGGAATTTCATGAGCGCCATGCGAAAACAAGTGTTTTACATGACTCACATTTGCAGGCGCGCCAATCGTAGCCACTGCTTTTATATCATTCAATTGTGAAGCTGCAACCAATACTGCAGCGCCACCAAGTGAATGTCCGACCAACAAACACGGTGCTTCGTAATTGTCTTTCATGTATTGCTGAACCGCTAATAAATCAGACACATTTCCTGAAAAGTGACTTTCTGCAAATTCGCCTTCACTTCGACCCAAACCTGTAAAATCGAAACGAACCACACCAAAACCATGCGTTGTGAGCATTCTACTAATATTCTTTACCGCATTTAATGTACTGCTACATGTAAAACAATGCGCAAATATGGCGTAGTAATTCGGTTTTTGATTCGCTGGTAATTCTAAAAATGCGCTGAGTTTATGACCTTGTGGGTTTGCTATTTGGAGTTTTGTGCTTTTCATTTATTGGTGTTTTATACTAAAATTTTATTAGAACTTGATTTGACTGTGTTCAGAAATAATGAGCTAGCAAACGGAATTGCGAAGCGTAGCTTCAAGCATGCAGTTTAGCTAGTGAATGGTGCGCAGCAATTTCCTATACACAGGCTTGATTTTTTGGTTCGTTTTTTATCAAGAAAAAATGAACGTAAAAGGTATTTTTATTTCTTTTTAATTAACGAAAATTCAATTTATATGATTTTGGTTTCAAAGTATTCTCGATAGCTACGCTCAGTATTTTCAATCAAAATGTATTTTAATTTCAATAATGCTTGAACTGAAAACCGTCAACTGAGAACTGTCAACTGAAACCTAAAAACCATCAACCCGAATTTAGTCGATTATAATCAAAAGACTTACAATGACAAAAAATCACTTGAGCTGAAGTATTATTTCTGAGACCTGAAAACCGTCAACTGAAAACTATCAAGAACTACACGACAACATAGAACAACCTACTTTATTTCGCGCCCATTCGGGACGTTTTGCGTACCATTTTTCAAATTCTGGTTGTTCATTGTACGGACGTTTTAAAACTTCGTATAATTCGTTTAAAACTTCGTAATTTCCTTTGTCTGCTGCGTCAATAGCGAGTTGCGCCATGTAATTTCGCAATACAAATTTCGGATTCACTTCATACATTTTAAATTTTCGTGTTTCGTCTCTATCGCTTTCTTCTTGCAAACGATCGATGTATTTGGTAAACCAAGTCGTCCAAGCGTCCGTTGTTGCACCTGCCAAGCCTATAGGTTTGTAGAACGATTTGTGTATTTTTTGAAAAGCTTCTTGTGGGGTATTTTTCTTTTGGATGCGTGGTAATTCACGGAAGAAAATGGTCATATCGGTTTCAGTCAATTGTAGATTTTGCTCTAAATCTTCAATGAGTTGTTCGTCGCCCGTTTTTATTTCGGCGAGACCGATTTTTTTAAACATCATTTCCACATATTTCTTGTCAAAATTAGTTTGATAACTTTCTAAAATAGCTTCCAATGGTTTTGCGTCTTCTATCAATGGAAATAGTGCATTTGCCAACTGAACTAAGTTCCAAAGCACAATGCCTGGTTGATTTCCAAACGCATAGCGATGATGTTGACTGTCGGTTGTATTTGGTGTCCAATTTGGATCATAACCTTCTAACCAACCGTAAGGTCCGTAATCAATGGTTAATCCAAGAATGGACATATTATCGGTATTCATCACACCATGTACAAATCCGACACGTTGCCAATGCAAGACCATTTCTAGCGATGCATTGACTACTTTTTGAAAGAATGCAATATATTTTTCTTTTCCTTCCGTTTGAATGTCTTTGTGGAAATGGCGAATTGTATAATCAGTTAAATTTTGAAGATTCTTTATGTCTTTTCGAGCTGTTAAGAGTTGAAAGTTCCCGAAGCGAATGAAACTCGGTGCCACTCTACACACGACTGCACCTTTTTCATAATCCTGGTTTCCATCATACATCATATCGCGCAACACTTCATCTCCCGTTAGTGCTAATGATAATGATCGTGTTGTCGGAACGCCTAAATAATGCATGGCTTCACTGCATAAATGTTCGCGAATGGAAGATCGTAAAACCGCCAAACCGTCCGCAGTTCTTGAATACGGCGTCTCTCCTGCTCCTTTGAGTTGCAATGCCCACGGTTTTCCATTCACACGAATTTCAGCCAAATTGATCGCGCGTCCGTCGCCCAATTGTCCTGCCCAATGTCCAAATTGATGTCCGCCATAACACATTGCGTACGGTGCCGTTTTTGGATAGACTGTTTTTCCTGTAAATACGTTTAAGAATTCTTCAGAAGTCGTATCACGCTCTAATTCGAGCATTTCGGCTACTTCATCCGCTACATGAATTATTTTTGGGTTTGAAGGAATTCGTGGTGTAACATACGAATAACAGGCTTCAAATACTTTTCGAGGCGTATTATTTTTGTTTGGATCTGCGGGTAATTCTTTATTGAACGTATCTTTTATGTTGAGTTTCATCTGTTGCAATTTCTTTTTTTAGTGTCGAATAAATGGTTTGACACTATTTTCTTTTATAGAAACGTAAAGATACCAATTATTCTTTTGAACATAGGATGCGGTTTGTGTGAGAGTTTGTTAGTTTTGCAGATGATTTTATACGAAGACGATTTTGTAATTGCGGTGGCAAAACCCAATAATATGTTGGTGCATCATTCGTTGATGGCGCGAAATCAGTCTGATGAACAAACCTTGGTGAGTTTGCTTCAAGAAAAGTATGAAAAACAATATTTCCCGATTCATCGGTTGGATAGAAAGACTTCAGGAATTGTGCTTTGCGCGAAAGAGAAAGCCTTTGTAGCGCCATTTCAAGCGTTGTTTACGTCAGATCAGATTCAAAAAGTGTATTATGGCATTGTGAGAGGATTTCCGCCTAAAAGTGGCGTTATTGATTCTCCTGTAAAAGGTCGTGATGCGAAAGTGCATAAAACGGCATTGACACATTTTGAAACCGTTGCGAATGTAACTCTGCCAATTCCGGTACAACCGTTTCCAGAATCGCGGTATAGTTTGATAAAGTTACTTCCAAAAACGGGTCGCATGCATCAATTGCGTGTACATTTAAACAAAATAAATCATCCATTAATTGGCGATCCAAAATACGGCGATCGATTTCACAATCGAATGTTTCAAACTGAATTTAAAATGTCAAACTTATTTTTACACGCTACTTCTCTATCGTTTCAGCATCCTTTTTTAGAAAAAGCAATTGTTATTAATTGTCCTTTCCCAAAAGATTGGCAAGAGATTGCTAAACGATTTAAATGGAATTTGCCATAAGAGAAACTATTCTACCAATTTAATTTGTAAAAAGAAGTTTTTATCTGCAGAATAGTCTGTTTTATTGGCAATTTTTGGTGCACCATCTACGCCTGCTTCACAGGTAACATCAATTGCTGCTTGCGTTGTTTCTGGTCCATATTCTATCCATGTAATTGTCCCTGATGCAGGATCGTACGTTACATTTCTAGCTGCATTGAAGTGATCGTGAGATCCGGTTGAATGAACATCCGCTTGAGCAGTACGGCTCCATGATTGACACGCTTCGCCAGTGGTGAAAATGAGATCTTTATTTGTGTCTGTATAGGTGGTTCCGTTTATAAGAAATACGCCAACGGTAATCGTAGCCGGAGTTGTTGGTTCTGAATCATCATCTGAACAACCAAAAATGAGGAGTGTTGTTGCTAAAAATAAAAATTTGAAATTATGCAAATACGTTTTTGGGGAAAAGTTGTTTCTCATATTGGTTTGTTACTATAGTTTGGCTAAATATATGAAATATTTCCTTCTAGCATGTAGAAGTCTAATGGATCATTAATTTGTTTTGGGTAACAGAACATGATACTTTAAACTTCATAATAGTATTAATCATAAAAATCATTTGATATGAAAAAAAAGAATTTAAAGAATTTACAACTGAACAAAAACGTAGTTAGTAATTTCAAGAATCGCAGCCTTTCTGGTGGCGCAGCTATAACTGCTGATGTAAAAGATTGTCCTGACAATACACTAGCCGATGGCTGTAAAACACTTGGCGCATGCCCTTATGAACCTATATCACAAACCGAATTGTTTGTAGATTGTTGTACTATAATATAAGTATAAGTGGTAAAGCGAGTTTTGGCTCGCTTTACGCTTCTTTTTTATTCTACTCTTAAATTATAGAATGTCTATTGAAATCTTTAGTTTTGTGACTTAAAGATTTTTGAATGGCAATAGTTTCTGCATTAGGCTTAATTATTATTACCTGTATCGTAATTTGGCGTGCGTGTGATGGCTTTGAAATGGCTTCCGATTTTTTAGGAAAAAACATGAAAGATGGCGTTAAAGGTGCTACGATTAATGCGATTGGAAGTAGTTTACCCGAATTGTTTACGACCTTGTTTTTCTTGTTTGTATTGAAAGATAGCGATGGTTTTTCTGGAGGTGTGGGTACGACTGCTGGAAGTGCCGTTTTTAATGCAATGATTATTCCCGCAGTGGTCATTATGGCTGTGATTGGAAAAGGAATTGTGAGTAGAATTAAAGTGTCTAAAAAAGTCATTAAACGTGATGGAATTTCGCTTATACTATGTGAAATTGTATTGATATTGTTGATTACAGTCACCGAATTAGATTGGTATCACGGTTTAACATTGATGCTTTTGTATGTGGTTTATATTGTATATATGCTATCGACACAAGGTCGGGGAATTGTAGCTAACGGCTACGAAGCTGAAGCTAATGGTGGAAACCGAACTATTGCTTTTTTTAAAGGTGATTTGGCAACGACTGTCTTAGGTGATAAAAGAATAAATTTAAAAAGAGCATGGATTTTAATGTTGCTTTCCGTGTTTTTTATTGCAATTGCCTGTTATTGGCTTGTAGAAGCTTGTGAACAATTTGGACAAGCCATCGGAATGCCAATTTACTTTGTGTCCGTAGTCTTAGCTTCTGCCGCTACCAGTGTTCCTGACACGATTATTTCATGGAAAGATGCGATGAAAGGAAACTATGATGATGCCGTAGCCAACGCATTAGGAAGTAATATTTTTGATATTTGCTTTGCACTCGGTTTCCCGTTATTCCTTTTTACGTTGATTTACGGTCCTATTTATATGAGTCCTGAAACCTTGGAAAATGTTGGGCAATTGCGTGTGCTATTGTTGCTTATTACAATTGTAGCTTTCTTTATTTACTTGGTTCCCAAAACCATTCGGAAGTCGCATGGATATTTATTAATTACACTGTATGCACTTTTTGTAATGTATATTGTTTTGAAAGGAATGGATAGTGATTTAGGCGCAGTTAGAAGTATTTCTGATTCACTTTCAAGTATTTCTAATTTCTTTGGCAATCTATTCTAAACGTATATAGCTTCTATTGACTATTAGATTTTATTAAAAAAGCGAGCCGAAACTCGCTTGATATCTTAAGGTATTTTATTAACTAAAAGATACCGGACAACACAACTCATTACTTGCTGCATATCCTGGCAAACAGGGTCTTGGCGGTGCTACAGATTTTCGGTAACACCCATTTCCTCCTCTTCCGCCTTGCAACGAAGTTTGTGCTATTTTACTTAGTTTTTCAGTTCCATTTACATTTAAAATGTCTTTTAACATAATTAATAGTTTTTAAATTAATAATGAAACGAAAATAGGCTGTGAATTGAAGCTATACTAGGAAAGCATCCTTCGGTTTATAAACGAAAGGCAGTATTGATATGTAGAAATATGGCACGAAATCAAGGTGAAAAAAAGCGAGCCGAAACTCGCTTGATACTCATTATGCAATTGTACATTGACAAGAATAATCATCAACCGTATCTGCACACCAAGTTGTACAAAATGTTGTCGGCGGTGGAACGTTAATAATAACTGTTGTTTTTCCTCCTGTTACTTCGTCTTGCATTAATGCAGAAATCGATCTTTTATTCAAAGACATTTTCTTTAAGCTCTTACTTTTCATAATGATACTTTTTGTGATTAATTATTCTCTAATTTACTTGTAAGCTATTTTAAAAAAAAATTATTCATCCATCAAAAAATAGTTTTGTTCTCGTAATTTATGAATTTCGAGTATGAAGGATTATTCATTAAATGATGAAACACAGTAGTTTTCATTATATTTTTTGGTATCACTTTTGATGTTAACATTTCATTAACATTAAAACCGAATTATTATGAAAATGTCCAGAAATACCATTTCCGGCGTAAATGCAGGCTCTATGGCCGATATTGCGTTTCTATTATTGATCTTTTTTTTAGTAACGACTACGTTCGAAGAAGACGAAGGAATTAAAAGTGTGATTCCCAAACCTTGTCCCGTTGGTGTAGATTGCAGCTCGGATGTTGCAAAAAAGAACATTTTTACCATTCAATTGAACAGAAATAACGAATTGATGGCAAACAACGAAACGATTACTATTGAGGAACTTCGTGAAAATGTAAAAGCTTTTATTGACAATAATGGCGATGAATCGTGTGATTATTGCAATGGAGTAAAAAAAGAAACCCTATCAGATAATCCTCAGAAAGCTATTATTTCAATTCATACTGATCGAGAGGCTTCGTACGATCGTTATATTGGTGTTCAAAACGAATTGACTGGCGCATATTACGAATTGCGTGAGGAATTGAGCAAAACAAAATTCAATAAAAGTGTGGATAATTTAACCGAAGAAGAATTGAAAATTTTACAAGATTCGTATCCGTTTCGGATTTCTGAAGCTGATGTGAAATAATAAGAAAAAGCCCGATACATGATATGTATCGGGCTTTTTAGTATGATTAATTGTTTGATCTCTATTGTCTAATAAATTTCTTGGTTAGTGTTTTGTTTCCATCTGAAACTTCAATGAAATACACACCTGATTGTAATTTATCTACATTTATTTGATTGCTTTCTGTGCCAGCTAATACCGCTTGTCCGTACAAGTTGATAATTCTGTATGCTGTTACGTTTCCGCGATCTAATTTGATATTTAGGATGTTTCCACGAACAGGATTCGGGAACAGCGTTAATGTGTTTGCCATACCAAAGTCCGTTACTGTTGCATCATCTGGATTTTTTGTTTGTGTACTTTCTTGACGTGCTGCTAATGCTGTTTTTAATACAATATTGTCAATAGCAATATCTGCTTGCCAAGTACTTCCAGTAATTCTGTTGAAACGCAATTGTACGCTTCCTCCAACATATTGAGAAATATCAAGAATAACGTTGAACCAACTATTTCCTTTATTTCCAGATTCGCTCCATAAAGTTGTCCACGACAATCCGTTGTCGTTACTTGCTTCTACTGCTATTGTTCCCATATCTGCTGCTCCAAACATGTGATAGCTAAAGCTGAATTCAGCACTAATTTCATTTGTTAAATCATAACAAGGAGAATTAATCACAGCTTGTTTGTTAGGATAACCAGTTCCATTTCCAGATGCTTCAACGAAAATGTAGAAATTTCCAGCTGCTGCGTTTGAAGGTCCAGTTCCACTTGATGGTGTTCCGTTTGCATCAACAGTCCAATTGATATCATCCGCTGTAGATTGTGTCCAATCGCCCAATGTATTCTCATAGCTTTGTGCATACGGATAACTTCCAATTCCACCAGAACAACCTTCTACTATAACTTCTTCATCTGTTAAACTCACATTGTCAATAGCAATATCTGCTTGCCAAGTACTTCCAGTAATTCTGTTGAATCGTAGCTGTATATTACTTCCTGTATATCCTGAAATATCTATGATTGCTGTTTGCCATGCATTTCCTTGATTTCCTGTTTGATTCCAGATTGCTGCCCAAGTTGCTCCGTCATCTTCACTAATTTCAACAGCTAAACTTCCCATATCAGTTCCGTACATGTGATAGTTAAAACTGAAAGTCGCTTCCGTCAACGCACCAAGATCAAAACATGGCGATGTTAAAATTGCTTGTTTGTCAGGATACCCAGTTCCATTACCAGAAGCTTCTACATATATATAAAAGTTTCCTTCAATTGCACTCGTTGGTCCAGTTCCATTTGATGGTGTTCCGTCTGCATCTAGTGTCCAATCAATATCATCTGCTGAAGATTGTGTCCATCCGCCAAGCGTATTTTCAAAACCTTCTGTATACGGAAATGTGTTGATTCCGTTGTTACAACCGATACTTACTTCATTTACATTTACCGTACGCACCACTTCAATTGCTGCATTTCCTGCTGCATCGCTAACATTGTAACGAACTGAGTATGTTCCCGCGGAAGCGGTATTCACCGTTCCACTAATGATAATGTTTGGCGTTAGGTTTCCATCTAGATTATCCGTTGCTGTTGCGCCTGATTCTGTGTAACTGTCGCCAACATTCAAGTTGATCGTTGCGTTTCCGTTTAAAGTAATTACAGGGATTATAGTATCTGCGATAACATTTACCGTGCGCACCACTTCGATTGCTGCGTTTCCTGCTGCATCATTTACATTGTAACGAACTGAGTATGTTCCCGCGGAAGCTGTATTTACAATTCCTGAAATAATAATGTTTGGCGTTATGTTTCCGTCTAGATTATCTGTTGCTGTTGCGCCTGATTCTGTATAACTGTCGCCAACATTTAAGTTGAGCGTTGCGTTTCCGTTTAAAGTAATTACAGGAATCGTAGTATCTGCGAATACATTTACAGTACGCGTCACTTCAATTGCGGCATTTCCTGCTGCATCGCTTACATTATAACGAACTGTGTATGTTCCCGCGGAAGCGGTATTCACCGTTCCACTAATGATGATATTTGACGTAATGTTTCCATCTAAGTTATCCGTTGCTGTTGCTCCAGATTCAGTATAACTGTCGCCAACATTCAAGTTGATTGTTGCGTTTCCGTTTAAAGTAATTACAGGAATTGTAGTATTTGCGATAACATTTACCGTGCGCACCACTTCGATTGCCGCGTTTCCTGCGGAATCATTTACATTATATCGAACTGTGTATGTTCCCGCGGAAGCGGTATTCACCGTTCCACTAATGATGATATTTGACGTAATGTTTCCATCTAAGTTATCTGTTGCCGTTGCACCTAGTTCTGTGTAGAAATCACCAATATTCAAGTTGATACTAGCATTTCCGTTTAAAGTAATTACAGGGATTATAGTATCTGCGATTACATTTACCGTACGAACCACTTCAATTGCGGCATTTCCTGCTGAATCATTTACATTGTAACGAACTGTGTATGTTCCCGCGGAAGTGGTATTTACATTTCCACTAATGATAATACTTGACGTTAAGTTTCCGTCTAGATTATCTGTTGCTGTTGCGCCAGATTCTGTATAACTGTCGCCAACATTCAAGTTGATCGTTGTGTTTCCGTTGAGCGTAATTACAGGGATTATAGTATCTGCAAGCACATTTATAGTACGTACAACTTCGATTGCGGCGTTTCCTGCTGAATCATTTACGTTATAGCTAACTAAGTATGTTCCAGCCACAGCTGTATTTACGTTTCCTGAAATAATAATGTTTGGTGTTATGTTTCCGTCTAAGTTATCTGTTGCCGTTGCACCTAGTTCTGTGTAGAAATCACCAATATTCAAGTTGATACTAGCATTTCCGTTTAAAGTAATTACAGGGATTATAGTATCTGCGATAACATTTACCGTGCGCACCACTTCAATTGCTGCGTTTCCTGCTGCATCATTTACATTGTAACGAACTGTGTACGTTCCAGCGACAGCTGTATTTACATTTGCACTAATGATAATGTTTGGTGTTAAGTTTCCGTCTAAGTTATCTGTTGCCGTTGCACCTAATTCTGTATAACTGTCTCCAACATTCAAGTTGATTGTTGCGTTTCCGTTGAGTGTAATGACTGGAATTGTAGTATCTGCGATAACGTTTACCGTACGAACGACTTCGATTGCGGCGTTTCCTGCTGCATCATTTACATTGTAACGAACTGAGTACGTTCCCGCGGAAGCGGTATTCACCGTTCCACTAATGATGATATTTGACGTAATGTTTCCATCTAAGTTATCTGTTGCTGTTGCTCCAGATTCAGTATAACTATCACCAACATTTAAGTTGATCGTTGCGTTTCCGTTGAGTGTAATTACTGGAATTATAGTATCTGCAAGCACATTTATAGTACGTACAACTTCTATTGCGGCGTTTCCTGCTGAATCATTTACGTTATAGCTAACTAAGTATGTTCCAGCCACAGCTGTATTTACGTTTCCTGAAATAATAATGTTTGGTGTTATGTTTCCGTCTAAGTTATCTGTTGCCGTTGCACCTAGTTCTGTGTAGAAATCACCAACATTCAAGTTGATTGTAGCGTTTCCGTTTAAAGTAATTACAGGAATTGTAGTGTCAGCGATTACATTTACCGTGCGCACCACTTCGATTGCTGCGTTTCCTGCTGCATCACTAACATTGTAACGAACTGTGTATGTTCCCGCGGAAGCGGTATTTACACTTCCACTAATAATGATGTTCGGTGTTAAGTTTCCGTCTAAGTTATCTGTTGCTGTTGCGCCTGATTCTGTATAACTGTCGCCAACATTTAGGTTGATTGTTGCGTTTCCGTTGAGTGTAATGACTGGAATTGTAGTGTCTGCAAGTACAGTTATTGTTCGAACGACTTCAATTGCTGCGTTTCCTGCTGCATCGCTAACATTGTAACGAACTGTGTATGTTCCAGCGGAAGCGGTATTCACCGTTCCACTAATGATAATACTTGACGTTAAGTTTCCGTCTAAGTTATCTGTTGCTGTTGCTCCAGATTCAGTATAACTATCACCAACATTTAGGTTGATCGTTGCGTTTCCGTTGAGTGTGATGATTGGTGCTGTCGTATCTGGATCAGCAGATATGATGTTTACCGTATAATCTTCAACTTCTCCATACGTAAATGTTTCGCATACCGTTGGAATTGCATTGTATTTCATAGAAACACGCATTCTGGTTGCTCCATCAGTTGCCGTTGCAGGAATTGTAAATGTTCCGCTTACTGGAGTTGCTTGCGTATTTCCTTGCGTCCAAACTTGTTCTCCAACATCCGTAAAATCTCCATCTTTGTTATAGTCAATCCAAACTGAATAAGCTTCATTGTATACTGTTCCTGTCCAAGTTGGCGTTACCGTAATGGTATGTTGTTCATTTTTTATTAAATCTGTACTTATATTTGTGAAATCTGAATAAAAACGTGCGTCAGAAGCATTATCAATAGCTCCCAATTGTACTCTACTTATGAATTCATCATTGACATTGGTACTTGCAGATGCACAGTAGTTTAACGGAACGATGTTTTCAAGTGTCGTTATTGTTACTTCATTACTTGATGCGGATTCGTTTCCAGCTGCATCAAGAGCTGTCATCCTAAATGTGTAGGTTGTGTTTGGCGATAAACCTGTTACCGCATAGTTGGTTAGCGTACTCGCTTCTCGAAATGTTCCGTTTTGATATACATTGTAATTAACAACATTTATATTATCTAGCGAACTACTCCAAGATAAGTCAGTAGTAGTTTCGGTAGTGTTTGATGCTATTAGGTTTGCAGGTATTGTTGGTGCTTCGAGATCTGGTGTTGCTATATTTACGATTGTGATATTTTGATTGCTTGAGAAATATCCGCATGTTCCAACCGAATAGGTTACTGTGTAATTCCCAGGTAATGAACTTGATGCATTTATTTCTCCAGTGGTAGCATTGATGACTAATCCCGCTGGCGCAGCAAATGTTCCGCCATTGACGCCTGAAATTGTTGGCGATGGATTGGTATCGCTGAGTGCATAGCTATTTGCAGCGTATGAAAATTGTGCGTAGTTGTTGTAATGTGTATTGATAAATTCTAATAGAACTGCCGCATAGTCTTTTGCAAAAGGAACTAAGGTTTGTGGTCTTGTATCGTATACTTGACCGTTGTAGGTTCCTAAATCACGCACACGTCTGTTGACTTCTGTCATGATTCCGTCTATGTTTCCAGCGCCACCAGTTCCGTCACTTGTACCACTACCCGATCCGTGTCTGCGATTGTTATAGAAATCTCCATCAAAGTATGCGTTTCCATTTGGTCGTGTATCATCACAGGTTCCGCCACCATTGTTAGTTGCACTTGGTACAGCTCTGTATCCGTTGGTTCCGTTTTGTCCGCAACCAGGATAGTTTTGATTTGCGTAGAATGTTCCTGCGGCATTTTGAAATAGTTCACCTATACTACTGTCTCCACGAATGAGTTCTTCATGGGTAAAGCTGTTTAGGTTGTTTGTTACTAAGTTTCTAATCGTAGATTTGTTGATAATGTTTGTAGCGTTTAAATCCGATGCGTTTAGTTCGGCAGCCGTAATATTGTATCCAGCTTCTATTCTAGGAACTGAGTGACTTTGTCCGTGCAAGTCAATGTATACACCTTTTCCCCAATTTGATTCAACTGAAGCACTCGCTTGATCGAGAAATCCGTGAAAAGCATTCCAATGGTCTGTTGCATTTGAGTTTCCGCAAGTAGCTTCGTTTATTTCACGATTTGGATCTAGTTTTGATCTGTGCAAATTGTTAATGATTACATGCGCATAACAACCAGTAAGGGCAAATATTTCTTTTTGAATTTCACGAATTAAGATATCTGTATTGTCGTCACGTTCATTGGTTCCACAACTACGATCGGGTAATGAACTGTCATTGTCTGGATAGAAAACACCTCCAATAGTTTGTCCTGATTGTTTTACGCCTCCGTGTGGCGCAGATATGATGATTGGTAAATTCCCTGGAATGTATTCAATGTAGTTACGTGTGTCTCCTGAAGTTTGTTCGTAAAAGATGGATACGCCTGGTGTTTGTGCATTTAAATAGGAAGCAAAAAGGCATAGCACAACAAGGTGTAAAATTTTTTTCATAGTTTTTTAATCATTAGGTTAAGTTCAAAAGATTGCTTTGGGACAAGTAATCTGTTAAATCCATTTTATGTTGTTTAAATAGACATTTTGGGGCGTAAAATGTGTATTTCTTGGCTATTTTTAATAGTAGTATAAAACTAGTTTCATTTGATGCCATCTCTAGCGTATTAAGTCGACTGCACATAAAAGATCGTTTAAACGTTATTTTTCATCGTTGAAATGCTTATTTTTTGTTCAAATCAAACTAAAATCATTAAAAGTTAAGAATAAAGACCTTGTTTAAAATATAATTTACTTTATATTAAATAAGGTATTCACGCACAAACAATCTTATTTAATCTACTAAGTATTTATGTGAGAATAATATTCACAAAAAAAGGACGCTATTATATATAGCGTCCTAGTCAAGAAAGTTTTTAGTATGTTGTTATGCTTTTAAAACATCCACGTGAAACATTGGGTTTTTATTGAATTGTTTCCAGTCTTTATCTAAAGCGGTATATAAATCGTCTATTTCTTTCGTTTGTTCATCAGAAAGTTTCACTTGTTTACTTTTTTTAAGTTTAATGATATAGTCCATCAAAGTATAACACGTTGTGAATTGACCACACGCTATTAACGTATCCATACGATCTTTTGCAATATCATTTTTGTCCCACCAAAGTGTAGTTGGTGTTTCAGAAGCTATTAAGGCTGTGCTTTCTAATAATTTTGATGGTTGTGTCGTAATTCCTTTATTGAATGGTCCTTTTCCATATACAGTTTTAGCGCCATTTAATTGATATACGGTAGATGTAACGGATCTGAATTCGCATCCTTTTGAAAAGTATAAAAACTTATAATTTAAGCGTCGTATTTGTTTTAGAAAGATATCATTTACCATAATTACGGTAGTACTTATACGTTCTGTTAACATGCGTTGTACCAAATCTAAACGCAATTTTCGAAAGCTTAATACATCATCTACTAGCGGAGCTGGAACATTTTTCTTAAACATAGACGAAACCCAATTGATTGCGATACCTTTGATGATTCCTGCTACAATTCCAAAAATGGTGAGTAAGATTCCAATTCCTGTAATGATTCCACCAACGATGTATAATGCCGGCCATGACTGTCCTTTGATAATTTCTAAAGAATTTAAAACCATCATTAGGATTCCAACTACTAATAAAATCCAATATAAAGGCTTTACACTAAAATAGCTTAGTATTTTTGAAAGACCACTTTTTACCGTTGTACCTTCATAAATAGCTTTTGGTTCTGGTTGCCATGGATCCATTTTATAACTTGCTACATCACTTACTATGATTAAATCTAGTTCGCGCTTTATTTTTTCCTCTTTTTCTATACCATCATCACCTTTTACTTTGTGTACTTCTCTTCTTCGCTCACTAATGTTAATCATGCTTCCAATTCCTTGATTGTCAGCAATTCCACCATCCATAATTCCGACACCATCGCTAAAAATCTCTAAACTTTTTAACGCTTTGTAATCAACACTTTGTTGATCCTTTATATAATCATCAGGAAATACTAAGGGTTCAAAACCTAATGGAAAACAGGAAGATGATGCAACTATATCCGCTAATGGTATTTCATTTGATATTTTATTAAGTTGTGAATTATTTAAAGGCTTGTTTGCAAACATTCCTGTGTTTTGAAAACGAAACGCCAATCCATACGAAAACTCAGTCGCGTTGAAACACATATATTTTAAATGTGACTTAGTTGGTAGTTTTTCAAATGTTTTAAAATCTCCTTTGTAAATGTCCATATCTGCATAGGTCAACGCAAATGCATTGATCAGCGATCTTTTTTTGTGTGGATTTTTCTTCCAAACTTCATCATTGCTCAATTTAGCAATTGCTGTTTGGAGGAGTTTATCATTTTCAGCTTCAAACGCCTTATAAAAATCGGAAAAGAATTTTTTAAATTCATAATCATTTTTTATCGCTGCTTTTGAGTATGCAACACCAAATAGTGTTCCTCCACTTACAGTACTAATTGCTTCTACTTTTTTTACTAAAGCTGCATTTTTATACTGTATTTTTTCTAAATAGGAAACGACTCCTAGTGAGAAGAATGTTGCTCGGTAACCTCCACCACTAAAGCAAAGTCCGATACTTTCAAATGGAATAAAATCTTCTTGCATGATGCGTATTGTTTACGTTGTTATTGTTAGTTAATTCTATACTTCTTGGCTACAAAATGTTTGAGAAAGCTTCTCAAATATAAGGATTTAACTTTAGATGTTGGTATGTTGGTATGTTGGTATGTTGGTATGTTGGTATGTTGGTATGTTGGTATGTTGGTATGTTGGTATGTTGGTATGTTGGTATGTTGAAAATACAAAAACTAATAAACCTTAAACTATTAAACTAAATAAACAAGGAAAACCAACCTAATGATTTTCCTTGTCTTGAATTTACTATAGCGTTGTTAGTATATAGTTGGCATTCAAATTTTAAATATTTATTTTATTGCTACATCTGGTGCTGTCAATCCGCCCCAAATTGCTTTCATTTTGACAATACTCTTCGTCGCTTTCATTTCTTCCAGAATGTTGTTGACTGAGTTGTATGCGGAGTCTAACGCGCCAACAATCCAACCATGATGTACAGAGCAGCATTCGCCTGCAATGTTTAATGCGCCATCAAATTCAGGCGTTAATAGTGTTGGATATAGGTTTTTGAATTGTCCCGGATTGAATAATGCAAAAGCGCCACCGCCTGCATGTTGATCCCAAAACCATGTTTTTGTTGTGACTCCATCATTATAACCTGCGTAGTAATCGTAAATATTTATTTCTGGATACATAAATTGTATTCCTTTTAAACATTCGTTTACACGTTGTTGATCGGTTAATGCGCCCATGCGTTCTGCATCTTGTGCCCATGAATAGACTTGTAAAACTCCTTTTTCTGCGTCAAATCCGTACGATGGATATACTATTTGTCGGTTAGATCGATCACTTGCAGAAACCCCTAATCCTACTTCGTATTGACGATTTTCTCCTATTTCTTTCCAGAATTGTTTGTTGAACGTAATAAACGCCTTAAATGCTGGCATATAGTTACATTCACGCAGTGCACGTGCTTTTGCAAATGATAAGTCATCAAAGAAGTTTGTTTTCTTTTGTCCGCTTAAATACGCACCATTTGGCAACGTACTAATTACATACGCATATTCTTTTGTCAGTTCTTCTTTTTGTCCGTCATGCTTATGCTCAATTTCTAAGCGCATTCCTCCTTTGTTATCATATAATTTTTCATCATAAACTGCCTGAATTACTTTATGATTCATGAATACACGTTTCTTTTTCTTTGAAACGTCAGGGTTTGTATTGGCAGTTCCTTTTGGATCTGCTGGCGGAACAGTTGATGGCGGTTCAGCATCTTCTGTTAGGTTTGGTGGTGAGTATCCATATTCGTTGTTTTGCCCTTTCGCCATTCCTATTAAGACTTGTGCTAAGCGTCCATCATCGGCAGTGACTCCATTTTCAAGATTTAATACGGTACGACATGCATCTGGAAAGTGTTGCATTCCTTCGTTCATCGTGATCATATAGATATTTGGATCTGTTCGATCGTACGAATTTTTACTTCCGTCCCAATCGTACACCGCAATCACCATTTCTACAAAAGAAACACTGTACATTCCTGTTCCTACATTGGTAGTTTCTAAGTAACTCGCAATGTTGAAGGATAGATTTTCGCAGGGTGCGCCCATTGCTGGATCGTAATATTCTTCTAAATCCGCCAGCGTAAATACGTTTGTCAAGTATGCCCACATGGAATAGTTGTCATAACGCATCAATTTGGCAAATCCGGTTTCAAATGATTTGTTGATCGCATCAATGAAAGGTCCGTTTACTTTGTCGAGAATTATATTAATTGGCAAGTATTTGTTACCGTTTTCATCTGTTTTTTCAGTTACCCAAACTTCCTTTATATCACCGCCTTCATTTCTTCCAAAGTTCAATGAGTTTAAACTTGCTCCTTTGGCGAAGATTGGTTTTTTCATATTGTTATAACGCAAACGCTGATAGTCAGAATTGTAATAGAATTTACGCCAACGCAACATTTTATCCGTCATTTCATTTCGTTCCAATACATAGTTTAGCGATAACGCCAAGTGTTGTACTGGCAACATATCATCTGAGAATTGCGGAACACGCATGCCTCCTACTTCACCGTATAATCCTTTGTTTACGTCACTTTTCGGATCGTAATCAGCCGAATACCAGGTATCAATTCGTCCACCAACACGGTCAGAAGCTTCAAAGATTTCAAATTCAATTCCGAGTGATTGTAATATGAGTCCGGCATACAATCCTGCAAATCCGCCGCCGATGATTCCCACGAGTGGTTTTTTGTCAGCAGGATCAGCAACTTCAATGATTTGTTTTTTGATCAATCCGATTTTATCGGTTTTTGATCGTTGTTTTAGTAAGGTTTCTTTGTAGTCGTCACCATGATTTTTGATGATATAATCGGAAAATGCTTTTCGTACAGATCCTTTGGTTTTTTTACCTTTATCTGAAGATTTATTCCCCGGATGAAATGAAAGATAACTCATGTGTTTTTGGTTTAGAGGTTGTTGATTAACAATATGTAGTGCATCAAGATACAGCTACAAAAGTTAGTGTCAAAACTAAGCATCTTCTGAGGGAAGTGCAATGGGGATTTATACGTGATTTTCTTAGTTAGACTTCTTGGGTTGTTGGACGTGTTAGACTGGTTAGACTATTAGACTTCTTGGACATGTTAGATTGATCGTCAAACTGAACTTGATTCAGTTTCACATAAAGTTGCTAAATAATAGCTGATTGATATGTTTTGATCATGTTGCGTAATTACGAGCCTTTTCGACTCCGTTCAAGACGAACTTTAGCGAAGTAATCTGTTTATTGGAATTCCTAGAGACTAAACTCTACAATTTACCTTCGCAATATTGGGTTAACCCTATCAAATACTATTTCAAAGCGGTTCATTATTATAATTTTAGGATTGTTTAATAGTTGTGAGTCCACTTGGAAATGGTACGAAGCGGTTGTTTGTCGCTTCGAGTCGGTATTTTGTAGACTATAACGGGTTCGTTAAGGGGTAAAATGCCTTACGGAACCGAATATATTCTTTAATCAACTATTAATAAATATTAATCAACGTCAAAAAGATATTATGATAACCTGAAGGAACCTATAGGAAACTACTTTTATTGTTTATGGGACCTGGAATATTATTTAGTGAACTGCTTCGAAATACTGTATGAATACTTAATAGCCTATTCTTCTGCTTCTTTTAGTTTATTTTGCCAATATTCTTCAACATTGATGTCCCATTTTCTTAATGTAGTAAATGCAGCTTCTAAGTAGTTTTGTATATATGGAATCTCTTTAAAGGGCAATAAGTGAGAAACGGCTTCGTCCGTAAATTGAATCGATTTCTCTTTATTAATTTTTGAATCTTGATAAAAAATACCCAAATTAATTTTTGTTATTGCTAAATCAGGTATATAGGTTTGTGGATTATCTTTTGCTAATTCTTTTCTAATGCTTAGTGCTTCTAGATGTGCATTTTCTGCCTTGTCAAACTCATTTTTAACTTCTTGAAGTATTGCTAAACCATTTAATGTACCTGCTACATCAGGTAAATAAATTTGCGGATTATGATTAGCAAGTTCCTTTCTAATATGCAATGCTTCTTCATATACTTTTTCAGACTTTTTAAACTCATTGATTACTCTTTGTAGAATGCCTAAGTTATTTAGTGCCATGGCAACATTGGGCAAATAGGCTTGTGGATTGTACTCAGCTAATTCTTTATAAATATCTAGTGCTTCATTAAGTACTATTTCTGCGTTTTTGAATTTACTTTGGATTCTTTGTAGATTCCCTAAATTATTCAGCGTGTCTGCTACATCAGGTAAATAGGTTTGTGGATTTTTTTTTGCTAGTTCTCTTCTAATTTCTAATGCTTCTAAATATACTTTTTCTGCATTTTCAAATTCATTTGATTCTTTTTGAAGTATAGCCAAATTATTTAGTGTCATTGCCACATCAGGTAGATACACTTGCGGTTTCTTTTTTGCAAGTTTTCTTCTAATCTCCAAGGCTTCAGCATAAACTTTTTTAGCTTTTTCAAATTCATTAGTATCTTTTTGCAGCACTCCTAAATTATTAAGTATTATGGCTATTTTAGGTAGAAATGTTTGTGGATCACTTTTTGCTAACTCTCTTCTAATTTTTAATCCTTCTACATACGCTTTTTCAGCTTTTTCAAATTCATTCATATTATGCAGAAGTGTTCCAAAATTATTTAGCACCATTGCTAGATCCGTCAAATATTTCTTAGGGTTGTTCGTAGCTAATTTTCTATATATGTTTAGGGCTGCTGTATATACTTCTTCAGCTTTTTTAAATTCATTTATCTTATTTTGTAAATTCCCTAAATTATTCAGCGTCGAAGCTTTTTGTTCATTATTTCCAGCTTTTTGCAAGCATTGTTGATAATAATCATATGATTTTTGGTATTTATGAATGAAGTAAAAATAGTCAGCTGCTTCCAAGCAGTTGTCCCAACTTCCATAAAGACTTACCGCTTTTTCATAATTTTCACTTGCTTCTTTATATTTATGATCAACACGAAGTATTTGTGCTTTCAGAATCCGTGTTTCAGCTGTTTGCTTTATACTTTCTATTGCTTTTTGTTCTGCTACTTCCAAATTAGCATCATCCAATACAGCTAAGGCATCTTTAATTTTTCCAGCAATGAAGAGTTCAAAAGCTTCTCGGTATAAAGTTGTGGTTTCACTTAAATTTTTGCCTTCTAATTCCGTTAGAAAGTGTTTTACATGGGTTTCTAATTGTTGTTTTTCTTCTTCTATTTTTATAATTTCATTAGATAATTTCAGCACTTTTTCATCTAATAGTCCTTCTATTTTTTCTTTATCCGAGAGACTTTTACGCAATATTTTAATTTGTGCTTCCTTATCTTTTATAAAAGGTTTTAAGAACTCTTCAAAGGATTTTCGTTCTTCAGTATGGTTTCCTGCTGTATCAATGTATTGAAAGAGAAAAATATTATCACTTTCGCCTTTTTCAACTTTATTAATTTTTCTTTCAATATGAATGCTTGGGTTAATAATTATTTGAGTTCCGCTTCCTTGATTGTAATAGTTATGCTGTTCCCTAAATTTACTTATTAATAGTTCCAATAATTCAGTATTTATTTCAAATTCATTGGATTTAGATTCTTGTTGGTCTTTCCATTGCGTTAAGAGAGAAGTCGGATACGCTTCAATTTTAATATCAATAATTTTATGACAAGCTTCGCATAAGAGTATTAAGTTTTCAAAGCTTCTACGATACTCATCATCAGAATTTTTATTGTATCTAGGACCATTTTCTGATGCAGCTTCTATGTGACAAATTTCTCCTAATGGAACTCCATCTTTAATTATTGGATTTTTACATGTAGGGTTAGAACAAGTATTGTTAGATAATCCGTATAATAGTTTAACTGTAGAAGGTGTTGGTGCTTTTCTTGACATATATTCTTTCTATTTGGCAGCATAATTCCATTAACATATCCTAAAAATAAGAAATAAATTCTTACGCTTCGTGTTTAGACTGCTTGGATTGTTGGATTTTTTGACTCCTTAGCTATTTGGTTTGTTAAACTGAAAAGAGAATTTTGATGTGATGCTGTTCTCGATACACCAAATCACAGATTTGGCACTCGAACTGACGATATCTTTGAAATGACATCCTATAAAATTACTAAAGGCTAAGAGCCAAAAGCTAGAAGCTAAAAAAGCACATTCTCCACTGTGAAGTGAAAAATGTGCTTTGTAATTTGATTGATGAAAATCGTTGTTATTTCTTATAACGCTCTAAAAGTGCTTTCATGTCTTTGTCCTTGTTTTTAACTGCATAATGCATTGGATAGTTATTATGGCGCGTTACAAAGTATGGATCTGCGCCTGCTTCTAATAATACTTTTGCGATTTTTGTGTTTTTAGCTTTGACAGCTTTTATCAAGGCAGTTCCTACGTTTGGAGCTTCTTTGTCTACTTTTGCTCCTTTTGATAGTAGCAATTTCACAATTGCAGTATGTTCATTACGAACAGCATAAATTAATGGCGTTCCTACGTTGGCAACTTCTTTGTCAATATCTGCGCCTTTGTCTAATAATAACTTTATGACATTAGCATGTCCATTGCGCGCAGCGTATAGTAATGGTGTGCCAACATTCGCAACTTCTTTGTCAATGCTTGCTCCTTTTTTTAATAATAGTTTGATAGCATCAATATGACCATTTCGCGCAGCATACAATAACGGCGTTCCAACATTCGCGACTTCTTTGTCTACATCAGCACCTTTATCCAATAGTAATTTTAATGTTTCCGTATGATTATTTCGAGCTGCATACAACAATGGTGTTCCAACATTGGCGACTACTTTGTCAATATCTGCGCCTTTATCAAGTAATAGTTTGATGACTTCTACATTTCCATTGCGCGCTGCATATAATAACGGTGTTCCAACATTCGCGACTTCTTTGTCTACATCAGCACCTTTGTCTAATAATAGTTTGATGGCTTCCGTATGTCCATTTCGAGCAGCATATAGCAACGGTGTTCCAACATTTCTAACTTCTTTATCAATACTTGCGCCTTTGTCTAGTAAGAGTCTTAAAATGTCTAAATGGCTATTTCGCGCAGCATATAGTAACGGCGTACCAACATTCATCACTTCTTTGTCAATGTCAGCTCCTTTGTCTAGTAATAGTTTGATGGCTTCTGCATTTCCATTACGAGCAGCATAGATTAACGGCGTTCCGACATTCATAACATGTTTGTCGACATCAGCTCCTTTACTTAATAGGAATTTTAGAATTTCTATATTTTTGCCACGAGCGGCAAAAATTAAAGGTGTTCCAACGTTTGTAGCCGTTTTGTTTACATCAACTCCTTGCCCGTGAATGTATTTTACAGCATCTAAATGTCCTTTGTTTACTGCAGAAATTAAAGCTGTTCCATGATTTGTGTATGCTTTATCAATGGAAACTCCATTGGCAACTAATAGTTTTAAGAATGCCACAGAACCTTCCGAAGCTGCAGCTAAAGCTGGTGGTTCGTTATCTTTTGAATAAAAATCAACTTTTGCGCCAGCATCAAATAAGAGCTTTCCAACGACTAGATTTCCGTTACGTGCGGCTGCCACTAAAGGCGTTTGCGGTTTTCTGTTTCTATATATGTAGTCATTTGTACGTGTTTCTATAAAACCAGCATTTTTGTCTACACAGTTTGCGTCTACTGTTTTTAGCAATGTTTTTAGTGCTGGAATGTCATTGTCTTCAATTGCTTTTAATAGTTTGGCACATTCAGAAGAATCTTCGTCACTTATGGATGAAGTATTTTCAGTTTCTTTAGTGATTACAACTGTATTTTCTGAAGTATTGTTTTCAGGTTCGTCAGTTGTATTTGTGTCTACAATGGGTTTATCGAAGCGAGTACTTTCTGCGGCAGCGGCCGTTAAAGGTTTATTTAAGAAAAGTAGCATCACTACTAATGTTGGCGCTAGGAACGTATATTTCCAATAGCTATGTGGATTGGATTTTTTGGAATTCATTTTTACGATTCGTTTTTTGATTAATGATTGATTGTAATTCGTTGTAATGGTCAACGGTTTTGTGTACGTGGCAATCTTTAGTAAGCTTAATTGATATTGATCATTTTGAATGGAAGTAGTATTGAGTAAAGCTGCATCTGTCTGAAATTCAATGTTTTTCTCAACAGATTTTCGGTAGATCCATACAAACGGATTGAACCACAAGAATACTTTTACCAATTCAGCCAATAGTAAGTCTAGACTATGCTTTTTGTCTACATGCACACGTTCATGCGCAAGAATTTGTTCGTACGTTTCGTAGTCATAGTTTTCAGGATTGATAAAGATGTAATTGAAAAATGAGCACGGTTCTTTGATACTTTCATGATTGATGATAATTGCATTTTCATCCCGGATTTTATCATCACTTCGTATTATTTTTAGACAGATACTCAATATTTGAAAGAGTAAATGCAATGCAAAAACAATCACACCAAAGAAATATATTGCCAAGATCCAATCTAACAAGCTTATAGAAGGTTTGGAAGCTGCAATTGCTGTTTTCGCTTCTGTGGTTTCTATAGGTTGTATACTTACTGTATCTGTACTACTTTCTTGAGTTTCTAATGGTAATAAGTTCGCTCCTTCTTTAGAATTTTCCTGAGTTTCCATCGCCGTAATGACTTTAGAAACATATCCTTGATTCGTCACTAATTGTGGTAAGGAAACAAACGGCAATATAAACGCAAGTGCCAAACATGCAATGAGATACCAACGATTTGCCGTGTAAAAACTTTCTCTTTCTAGAAATAGTTTATAGAATACTAGAAAAATGATGAGCGTTACGGATGCTTTTAGAAGAAGTGCGATCATGATTCTTTGTTTTTGTTAGATTTGATCAATTCAACTAATGCTTCAATTTCTGTTTCAGAGAGATTTTCCTCTTTCGCAAAATATGCCATCATTTTAGGAAACGAATTTCCAAAGAACTTCTTTTTGATACTTCCCAAATTATCATCACGATACGCTTCAAAATCAACTGCAGAACTGTATTGATGCGTATTTCCGATCATTTCAGATTGCAAAACACCTTTTTTTACCAAAATTTTCACAATAGTAGCTACTGTATTGTAATGTGGTTTTGGTTCTTGAAGGTTGTCAATAATATCACGAATGAATGCTTTTTTCAATCGCCATACGATTTGCATGATTTGATCTTCTCTTTTCGTTAGTTTTTGCATAGTTTCTAAAAGATTACACTGCAAACCTACTAACTTTTTAGTAGAACTACTAATTATTTAGTAGATAAAATGATTAATGTTTTAGCAAACAAGTGTTAATTATCTGTTTTTCAGAATATTGTAACTACTAATTTTTTAGTAGTATATTCATTTTAAAACTGTTTTTGACTGCGCTCGAACTGACAATTGTGCTTTATTACGACATTACGGGCGATAGTGGAGTAATCTGTTAATCGACAATCAGATTGCCACAAGTTTTTTCAAAACTCTCGCAATGACGTATTGAAATTTTATGTCACTTCGTCATTATCATCATCTACTTTACCGCTTATGATGCGTTCGTATATTTTTTTGACATCTTTAGCTAGATTCGTGTCAAATTCTGGATCATTATCATGTTCGATTGCTGCACGAATGGCTTCTTCAATGATATACCAAGCCATGTTTCTGTTTTTGAAGTCAGCTACCGGTTTTGCAATATATGGCAATGCAGTGTATTTTCCGAGATCATATTTTGCATCTTTTCTGTACCAGCGACAGAAATCTAAAATGATAGGAATTATTTTAACTTGTCTGTTTAGCAACACATTGTCTGCTATTTCTTTTTGACGGCGTTCTATGGCTGTTTTTATTTCATGCTCTTTGATATATTTTGTTGCCAAGAAATTTGGGCTCACCATAAAGAAAATAATATCTGCCTGTTTAAATTTATCTTGAATTTCCTTATTCCATTCCGTTCCTGCTTCTAATTGCGAGCAATACCAAGGATTTTCTATCAAACCGTCGTCGTGCAATGGCACTAAGTTTTTGATAAATTCATTTACTAATTTTAAATCATCTTTGGAATAACTAATGGCTACTTTTTTCATTTTCCCTTTGTCTCTGTCTGCTAAATATTGATTGAATCGGAATACCGAAAACGCTTTGAACGATGTTTCATCGTCATAATCAAATGCTTTAATAGTGTATATTTTATTGCTTACATTTTTGTAGAGTTCGTTGACATTTACATAATATTTGCCATCTACACTTACGGAAACAGTAACTTTTTCGCTATTCCAATCTGTATTTTTAGTTCCAATTCCTTTTCCTTTCAATTCAAAATTTTTAAAACCTGTGCGATCTAAATTATCATCTTTACTTTCCAATTCATACCTTGGTTCTTTAGATGTATGTATTGTTTTTAGAATAAAATCGACCACTTCTTTTTGTAATTGCTGATTCTTTTCTTGTTGATCGCCATATAATAACAAACGCATTTGTTTTCGATCATATTCTACCAATAACAGCTGTTCCTCTTTTTCAATGACCAATCCTTTCTGCCAAAATAAATATGTGTCACCTTCTGATTCTTTAATTTTACTGCCATATTGTTGAAAAATATCTAACAGAATGCTATTCATCAAATACTGATCAGATGACACAATAATGCTTGCAACTCCGAACGTATAGTCTTTTAATAGTTGTAACCAAACTGGCGATTTCTCAGGTAGGTATTGTGGTGCATACCAATCACCATCTTGTGCTTTAAAGATTAATTTGAAAGCACTTAACAAGATTTCTAATTCGTCTACTTTTATACCTAAATTATTATTTTTGGCTGCATTTTCAATTTCATCGGTAAGTTTTCCTTGTTTTTCTTGTAATTTTTCATTGAGAATTTCGGTATAAATTAAATCCAATAATAATTCTGGTTGTGTAAATACTTTGTTTGGTAATTGCTCATGAAAATATAATAAACAACCCAATCTGTGCAATGTTTGCAAAATGATACCATCTTTTTGATCAAACTTCTTTTTGTACGCATCCAATGTCCAAACCTTTTTAATTGACTTGTTCAAACCATTTCGGATTTCTGAGTATGTTGGCGGATGAAGATTTTTTTGATACAACATATCAATCCGTTCTTCTAATAATTCAAACATACCTTGTAAACGCTTTTCGTGTTTTAAACTCACCGAACAGGCATTAAGCATAAATGGTGGTTTATCTTCATGGACTTCATCTTCGTGTGGTGAATAGATATTAAATTTCTCTAAATAAGTTTGATCTGGAAAGTGTGTATAAAACTCTATGTTTTCTTTTTCATCAATATGATCAATATAGTTTTCGATCAAGACAATTTCTATGGCACTTTCGCCTTTGCTTAGCTGCTCAGCGCAACGAAACCAATAATCCAATTGAAATACTTCTTCATTTGCTACACGCGTTTCCAGCTTCTTTTTAGACCATAATAACACATGTAATGCATCTGGGCTGAAAAACAATTGATGTGTCGCATGAAAGTATTCTTGTCCACCAAAATCCCATATATGTAATTGGGCATTACTTTTGGGAATATCTAATTCTTCGTATACCAAGCCATGTGTAGAATCACTATTTAAAGGATATTGTTTTTTTTCTTTTTCAGTTGAATACCGTTGCTGCCATAAGTGTAGTAAGTTCGATTTTCCAATATTTGTATTTCCTAACAACAATACTTTAACATCTTTTAAAAGGACTTTTCCGCCTCTTTTTTCATTTTCTTGCAGCCAACGAACGATTTCTTGTGCGGAGCTTTTTAGGATAGTCTCTGGAAGGTTTTTGATTGGGTTTTCAGAAAGTTTCAACGCTTTTAACAAAGTTAATTTTGATAAAACACTAATATCACTAATTTGATTACTAGAAAGATATAATTGAGTTAGAGAAGTTAATTTTGATAAAACATCAATATCTTTTATATTATTATCAGCCAAATACAAAATTTTTAATGAAGTGAAGTCAGATAAGAAATTAATATTGGTAATTTGACCTTTAAAAATAAACAATGTATTTAGAGAGGTGAGTTTTGAAATAGCACTATAATCATGGATATTGTTGCTAGATAGATGTAAATCCTCTAATGACGATAAAACTGACAAAACATCAATATTAGTAATTTTATTATAGCTAAGATATAAATGACTTATAGAATCAAGTTTTGATAGAGTACTAATATCACTAATTTGATTGTTATCAAGATCTAGAGTAGTTAATAAGATGAGTTTTGATAATGCGCTAATATCTCTCAATTGATTTGAAGAAATATCCAACTTTTCAAGTGAAGTTAGCTTTGATAACGCACTAATATCACTAATTTGATTTTCAGAAAGATCCAATTTTGTCAAAGAAGTTAAATTTGACAAGGCATTGATGTCACTCAATTGATTAGTAGAAAGGTCTAAAATAGTCAACGATGTTAATGTTGACAAGGGAAGAATATCATCTAATTGATTCCCAGAAAGATTTAAACTAGTCAACGAAGTTAATGTTGACAAAGCCATAATATTATTAATTTTGTTTTTTTGAAGATTTAACTCTCTTAATGAAACTAAATGCATTAAAAAATTAATATCTGACAGTTCTTTATCTATAAGGTTCAGTTTTATAAATCTATTTTTTTCATTTAATATATAATCATCTTTTTGAAGTCTATATCCTAATTCAAATTCTACGTAATCAAGTTCGTTTTCGTATTGGATTTCCATACAGTTTTCTGTTTATTCTTAGTTGATTTCCTAAAAATAAGAAATAAATTCTTACGCACTGTAAGAGATTGAAAGATTCAAGAATTAAATAATTGAAGTATTCGCTTTTCAAAGCTGTTCTCGATACACCAAATTACAAATTTGGCACTCGATGTTGTAAAGGTTAGAATTTCTCAACGTTACTTCGAGTGATTTTCGCAGTGAAACGAAGAAAATAGTATCGAGAAGTATTCTGACAAAAAAAAAGCCGCTATCCACAAAGAATAACGGCTTTAGTATATAAAAACTGAGCTTGCGAAGTATTTAGTCTAAATACTAAAATCTCAATACTTCGACTCCGCTCAGTACAAGTACTATCTAGTGATCATCATGATGCTCACTATGATTTCCAAATGGCTTGATAATGATTCCTACGCTGAAAATAAATCCGTCGTTCGGTGCATAGATTTCTGAAAACGTAGGATTGCTCACTGTTGGTGTTACCAATGGTGAAAGACGACTTTGTCTACGATCGGTAAAGTTTTCAAAGTTGGCGTAAATTCCGCCCCAATCAAAGTTACGCATCGCTAAGAATCCCATTGTGACGAAATCTCTGGTTTCTGTTCCGTTGGATAAAAACTGTGTTCCTGTGTAATAAGTTTCATAACCCAAACGCCATGTGCTCGTTTCGTACATAATCACACTTCCTGCATTGTGTTTTGCGGTTAATGGTTTTTGTGGATTTCCAGGTAAGTAGCGAAGTTTTGCATCAATCAACGCATAGTTAAAAAACCATTTGAAAGCATTGTATGAGAATTTCACATTCGTTTCCGCACCTTTACTTAAGATGCTTCCTGGAGCATTTTCAAATTGAAATAAACCTGCTGAGTTTGTATTTAAAAGTAATCCATCTTCAATGGAAGTCACATAGAATAACTGATTGATCGAGAATCCAACAGTTTCATTGAAGATCTTGGTTTTATAGTTGAAATCAAGGTTTAAACCATACGAACGTTCCGCGTCAAGCGAATTTTGATCAATTCCTAATACATTCTGAAAGTTGACAAATTCCGCTTCTTCTGTAAAGATATCTGGCGTTTTGTACCCCAATCCACCACCAAATCTACTTGAAAATCCTGAATCATTTTTATATAATAAAGAAACTCTTGGCAATATAAAAATTCCCCAACCTGAAGCGACATCAGTTCGTAAACCTGCTTCTAAAATCCATTTCTCAGATAAGTCAAACGTAGAGTTTACAAAGGCTCCAAACGTCACATCGTTTTGATCGCGTTGAATTGGTGAATTTTCATCTTCGTTAAAATTTGTCGTGTATAAATTCGCGCCAAGCGTCCAATCATTTTTTTCATAATTGTGCTGTAACGTCACTTCTGTAAAGGAATTGAATTGTTTTCCTTTGAATTGCATATTGGGTACATTTAATTCACGATCAAAATACGAAATACTGTTTTTGATGCTAAAGTTTCGCAATGAATCTAGTTTTGTCGTATATACTGCCTGACTGCTCAATCGTTTGGAAATATTCTCTTCTGTATATTCAGGTGTGCCGTTTCCGTCATTTTCAACCGTATTAATATCGCCACCAATTCGATCATCATACGTACCATTTAGACCAATCCAAAACGTAGTATCTTCTGATGGATAGTAATAGAATTTTGGGTTGATCGCAAAAGAGGTAGTTTCAGGCAAGTTGCTAAAACCATCATCTTCCGGATCGTATATTTTTTGATAGTTTCCAGAACCGTATAGACTAATTCCGTATTTTTCATTTCGCTTGCTGTAAAAAACGTTTACCGTACTTCCCAACGCATGTGTTTGCGTAAGCATAATGTCTAATGCTGGTTCATAATCGGGCGTTTTTGAGACTAAATTGACCAAACCTGCAATAGCGCCGCCGCCATATAAGGTAGAAGCACTTCCTTTGATGATTTCAAATTGTTTTAAATCTAATGGTGGAATTTGCATGATGCTCAATCCACTTGAAAATCCTCCGTATAACGGAAAACCGTCACGTAATAGTTGCGTGTAACGTCCGTCTAACCCTTGAATTCTAATGTTTTGGTTTCCGCTACTTAGCGATGTTTGCTGCATTTGAATTCCAGTGCTTTCACGTAAAACCATGGAAATATTCGTAGGATTCATCATGTTTTTTTCGCCTAATTCTTCGCCTCCAATTACTTCAATTCGTGTTGGAATTCGGCGAATGTCTCGCGAACTACGTGTAGATTGAATGATTACAGCGTCCAATTCGCCTTTTGATTCTTCCATGTAAAAAATCAATTCTTTTGACGATGGCAAGGTAACTTCCGTTTCTATGGTTTTGAAACCTACAAACGAAATCATTAAATGGTGTGTTCCGCTTGGAATTTCTTTGAATGTAGCAATTCCATCCGCATTTGTAATCGCACCTTTTTCTAAGTCTTCAAATAAAACCGTTGCGCCTAGTAAAGGTGTTTTTTCGTGTTCTGAAAGTACTTTAATAGTGATGTCGTTGTTTTGTGCGTTGACAACTCCGCATAGTATGAATAGGAACAAAACGCTCCATAAGCGTGTTTGCATAATTATATATATTTTTTGTTTGATAATCGACACTTCGAGAACCTCAGTGTCCTAAAATTTGTACTAGTTTGTTTTTAAACTGAAAATTGAGGCGGTTGCCAGATAGAACACAAAATATTAAATCGGTAATGTGATTCGTAGTGTGAGTTTACTTTTGTAGAGATATTGATTTTTGAATGTAATGTGAATGTTGACGGCACATGATTGGTTACTGAAATTCCACAACAGTTACACACACAAAGCATTGCGCAAGTGTCATCATGATCGTTTTGATGATTGTGTTCCATGCTAATTTCGGAGCCGTTTTCGTGTTCCGCGTTCAGTCCGTCTGAACATGGTTTTAACGCCAAGGCAAGTATTAGAAATCCGAGTATGAAACTGATGCTTTTCATTTGTCTTACAAATATAGGAGAAAAGTTTTTGATAAATATTAAGGTGGTTGAGGAAATCCGTAAGGAAGTTTCAAAATAGATTTAGAAATTTATGGAATAACCTTAAAAAATTAAAATTTATGAAGAAAATTAAAACATCTAAAAAAACTCTTTTGATATTATTTACTTGTTTTATTTTTAGTAGTGTACTAACTGCTCAAAGTAAAATGGAAAACTTTTTCAAATATGAAGGAGCTAAAATGTTATCTCAAATGGCACATCCTTTAACTGATTATGAAAAATTAAACTATGTAGTAGAAGGTAATGCTATCTTTGTTCAAATGAAAACTGGCTATTTTGAAACCATTTTAAAAATTTATTGGGATGGGACTATTTTTTATAAAATAGAAGTTGGAGAAAATGATATAGTTAGTGCTTTCAGCGTGCTTGAATATATGAAAGATATGCTTGTAGATTTAATTGAAGACGATTCTACAAATGAAAACTATATTAAAGATAGATTTAAAGCTAGATATGGGAATTCAAAATTAAAAGGATCAGAATTAGCCTGTATGATATTGACGTTTGCTTGGTATGCATATTAAGTAAAAGCTATATTGTAAACCTGTTAATCCATTCCAGGAAAGCTAGTCACAAACTTTACTTTGATGTCTGCAAAGCTTTCAGCAACATAGACTTTTAAGTCTTCACCGTATTCTACAACTTGCCATTCGCCACAATCATCGGCAAAACTTTCTACGAGTTTTACTTTTAAATCGGGAAAACTATTGACAATTTTGATTTTGATATCAGCATTGCTCGCTCTTTCTACGAAACGAATTTTTCCATATAGTTTTTTCCCTTCAAATTTACAATCATCGTCTTGCGTTTCAGGCTTAGTCGCTGAGATACAAAGCGAACTGATGATAATGAGAAGTATGCATTGAAGTGTGTGTTTCATGGTGATTAAAATTTAATTGACGGTCTTTATTTTAGCGGATTTATAAATAGAACGTCACTTCGAGTGATTTTTTAGAATGAAATGAAGAAAAATTGTATCGAGAAGCATTTAGTTAAAAAAGTAGATCTCAATACAAATTTGTTTCACAAATTCACTCGATCTGACGTTGTTATATTGTTTCAAGGTCACAATCACACAATCCAATAATCATTCCAACAATCTAACCTTCTAATAATCCAAGAAGTCTATATCAACGTAATACGTACTTTTTTCTTTTTCAAATGTGTTTCAGAAGTAAGTTTGATAACTTCTTTGGCTTTGGAAGCGGCAACTGCCACAAATGCACAATCGCTTTTGAGTTCAATCATGCCAATTTCATCTTTGGTTAGTTTTCCTTTTTTCATGAATAATCCAGCAATGTCTCCTTTGGAAATTTTGTCTTTTCGTCCACCAGAAATAAATAAGGTTTTCCAGCCAGAGGCTTTCGGCCGTGCGCCAGAAGATAATTCTTCAACAACTTCCACATTTGAGATAAAATCTGGAACCGTTTCTTTTTCCCATTGCAATACAAACGCCGTTCCTTCCGCATGCATACGCGCAGTCCGTCCGTTACGATGCGTAAATTCTTCGCTTCGCATTGGCAATTGATAGTGAATGATGTATTTGATTTCAGGCACGTCAATTCCTCTCGCAGCTAAATCGGTTGCAATGATGATTTGATGTGTTCCGTTTCTAAATTTGATCAATGCACGTTCTCTGTCTTTTTGCTCCATTCCACCATAAAAACAACCATGCGGAATGCCTTTTGACGAGAGAAAATCGCTTACATATTGAATTGTATTTTTGAAATTACAAAAGATGATTCCGGGTTGATTCGCGACAAGCGAAATTGTATTTAATAAGGTATCTAATTTATCTTTTGATGGAGAAAGAATCCGTTTTACGGTTAGTTTCGCTATTTTTTCGCCTAAATAGTTAATTGATAGCGGATTTGTCATTCCAACAAATCGTGGAATGTCCATATCTTTCGTTGCTGACGTTAACACGCGTTTTTCAACATTTGGCAATAACGAAATAATGTCTTTCATTTCATCTTCAAAACCAACTTCAAGTGATTTGTCAAATTCATCCAACACTAAGGTTTTGATTTCTTTGGTAGGAAAGGTTTCTCTACGCAAATGATCGGCAACTCTTCCGGGCGTTCCTACTAAGATTGCTGGACGATGTTTTAGATCTACTTTATCTTTTGAAAAGTTACGTCCACCATAGACTTCATTGGTTTTGAAACCAGTTCCCATGTCGCGTGTTACTTGTGCAATTTGAATTGCCAATTCGCGCGAAGGCGCTAAAATAATGACTTGTACTTCATCATTTTTAGGATCTAATTCTTCAATGATTGGCAATAAAAAAGCCACTGTTTTTCCTGTTCCTGTTGGTGATAACAGAATTGTATTTGGATGCGAACTGATCGCGAGTTTCGCTTCTTCTTGCATTGGATTGAGAGTTGTAATGCCCAATTTTGCTAAGATTTCACGCTGATTTTTAATGATTTTTGACATGCTGCAAAAGTACAGTTATTTGTATGAATTGAAAGCGTAAATGATTGAAAAACTACAGATGTTATTCTCAATACTAACTTCTCAATACTATTTACTTATTTCTCCACCTCTTCAAGCGTATAAATCAATAGCTGACTTTGACGATTCATCGGTAATGCCAAGAGTTTTTTCTCAGGAATGTATAAGATATCGCCAACACTCATTCCAACAGTTAAAATGTCTTCTGCGTCGCCATTGGTATTGATTTTTATGATTTTCCCTGTGTTCCAAGCAGAAATTAAGAAATTGTCTTTTTCATAAACTTGCGCGCCATCTAAATTTCCAAGCGTATCTTTTGAAACTTTCATGATTTCTTTGGTCTGCATGTTTAGTTTGAGGAAATTCCCGCTTTGTTTTGCCTTCTCACCATCTCCAACAACATTTCCCCAAGCTGATACATACATGGTATCATCAACTAATAATAAACCATTTGGATGTTCTAATTGATCACTATTGATGAATTCTGAGAACGTTCCGTCAGGTGCTAAAGCAAAAATTGAAGATTTTGAGGTATCAGAAACATATACCGTTCCATCCTTGCCAATTTCGACATCGTTTAGAAATTCTGCTTCTTCATTGGTATGATTTCTAATGACTTTTCCTGAGTTTAGATCAGCTTCAACCAAATCAACAACATCACTTACATATATTTTATCGCCTTTTATGGCAATTCCTTTTGGATCGTTTAAGCCTGAAACAAACGTAGTATCTACCACTTTTCCGTCAAGCGAGATTTTTGCAATACTTCCATCTCCTTTTTCTCTGTTTCCGATTAGAGAAACATATAATGCGTCACTATTTTTATCGTATACAACAGATTCAGCATGTGTTAAGCCAGTTACTTTAAGTAATAGTTCAGGAGTTAAAACCGTTGCTATGTTTTCATTTTCAGATGTTTTTTCAACTTCTTTTTTGTCATTTTTACACGCGTAAAAGAAACTGACAAGTAGTATAATCTTAATAAAATTTTTCATTTGATTGTTTTTTGATAGTTTGTTACTAAAATACATATTCAAGCGTAATATTTGTAATTTAGTTTTAGTATTTTGCATTTATGAGAAGAACTTTACAACAATATTTATTATTCACATTACGATCTATTGCTTTTTGGGTTTTAGCCTTTGGATTTTTTATCATTATACGCTATTTCGGTGTTTTTGAGGAAAAAGGTGTGAGCATTCTCCCAAAATATGAATTACCAATCTTAGATTTATTAACCTATGTTGCGATTTCTTCAGTTCCTTTCGGGATTTTTTATGCAGCCATTGAGTTTTTGTTTGATCGGTATTTAGCCAAAAGTCTCGCTTTAGGTGTTGTTGTGTTTACTAAAACTTTTATTTATTTAGTGACGCTTATTATTTTAGTTAGTTCTGTTGTTGAATATACAGGTTATATGTTGGATGTTTCTTTGAATGATGATGGCGGTTGGTGGCGTACAAATAAAACGTTTTGGTCTATTGTTATCTTTTTTGTTGTAGCATCTTTAGTATTTTCTTTTATCAAGATTGCCAATGAAAAATTTGGGCGTGGCATTTTTATTAAAATGTTGCTTGGAAAGTATCGCAAACCGAAAGAAGAGAAACGAATTTTTATGTTTTTAGATTTGAAAGCTTCTACCACTATTGCCGAACAGTTAGGACATTATACGTATAGTCAGTTGATTCAGGATTGTTTTTATGATTTGAATATGATTACTCGAAAGTTTGATGCCGAAATTTACCAATATGTGGGCGATGAAGCCGTTTTGAGTTGGAAATATACACATGGAATAAAACGAAATAATGCATTGCAATTGTATTTTAACTTTCAAGAAAGAATCGCTTCTAGAAGTAATTATTATCAAGAAAAATATAATTTAATTCCAGAGTTTAAAGCTGGAATTCACGGTGGAACCTTGATGGTTACTGAAGTTGGAACGATTAAGAAAGAGTTGGCATATCACGGTGATGTGATCAATACGACAGCCAGAATTCAATCTGTATGCAATAAATACAATGCCAGTGTTTTAATTTCTGAAGTTTTATTGAAAGACATGAAGCTTCCCGAAACATTCGACACAAAAAAAATTGATGATTTATTGCTTAAAGGCAAAGCGACAACCATCAATATTTATGATGTTTCAAAAATTGTTTAGTCCGTTTCTTCGAGAAAGAAAAAGTCATTTATCGATTTGTCAAAAACCGTACTTAGCTTGAGTGCTAAAACCGTTGAAGGCACATAACGCCCTTTTTCAATGGAATTGATCGTTTGCCTAGAAACTCCAATTTTCTTTGCTAAATCGTCCTGTGTGATGTCTAAAATAGCGCGTTCTATCTTGATTCTATTCTTCATTATAGCCTTTTTTTAATCATGTAGAAAAATAATAAATACATCGTTAGTAAAAACCAGAGTACTTGAAAATCGCCAACATCGGTTAAAGGTTCTTTATCTTTTTCAACAAATAACGCCACAATATAATTGATCAATGGCTGAATCAGCGTATAGACAACACCTGCAATAAATGCCATAGAAAACGCTTGCCCGCGAATGGTACGAATCATTTCATCTTCTACTTTTTCTTTAGAAATTGCTATAATTAGTAAACCAACTAATACAACTCGTTTTAGAATGAATTTTAGTGTAATGGCAACATCGATATCAAATAGTTTTCGTGCAAATAAAAATAGAATTGAGAGTGCAACTAATGCAACACCAAATTTTTTGAATGTATGTGGCAGACCAAAGTTTTTAAATTTTTCAAACCTTCTTTTATCTGCTTCACAAAATGTTTCTTTCGCCATAATATAATTTTAAATTGACAAGTATGTTTTATATAATGACAAATATACTTTACATTTTGTAAAGCACAAAAGTTTTTTGAACTATTTTATAAATGAAATCGTTATGAAGTATTGATAGTGTTCTCGACTGCGCTCGAACTGACATGTTAAGATAACGTGAAATCTAACACTACGCTCCGCTATATGTGCTCTATTAAAAATATCTAATAATAAAAATGGATTCCTGCCTTCGCAGGAATGACAAAGTCTAATGTTCTAAGTAAGTCCAATAATCCAAGAAGTCTAAAAATCTAAGTAAGTCCAAGAAGTCTAGTTTACTCTTTCACAATAATCATAGTAGCTTTAATGCCCGTAGTAAGGTTCCACTCGTTTGCAGAAATGAGTTCTCCTTTGTCATTATATACGCGGAATTCGGCGGTATTTGGTCCAGAAGAACCTTGATTTAACGCCTGAAAATCTATTTTGTTGAATCCTTTTTCTAAGGTTACATTTATTTTTTTATAAGCAGCTTCCAATCGGATGTTGTCGGCTACAATCACATCATTTACATACACACGAACGCGATCGCCATCAACAAATTCGTGATCTCTACACACAATTTCAACAAATTTTCCATTGCTTCTAAAATCACCTAAGTATTGCACTACTTTATATTCGGGACGAATTTCTTTGTCTTTGTTATTCAGTTTGCGCTCAAATTCTTTATTCCGCGTTACAAATTGCTCTTCTCCTGTAAAGTAAACTTCTTTTTCTTCTTTTAAGGAAGTGCGTTTCGATTCGGGCAATTTTATCAAAGTTGTACGTTTGTTCACCAATAAACTTGGTATTTTGAACTCCATAAAATTAGGAGCTTTCTCTTTCGGCTTTAAAGGTTCTTTGAGCTTAGGAAATGGTAATTTGATGCGACCTTTCGTAATGTCAACATCTGTAGTTTTGTTTTTAGTCGTATCTTTTTGACCATGCATAGCAAACATCCCAACAAGGATGAAAATAGCTACTATGCGAAATTTTGTTTGTATGTATTTTGGAAACAACATTTATATTTTCTGATCAATTGCAAATATGTACTACAATAGTACGTATTTTTTAATGACAATTTCAGATGTTAACACACAATTATCATTCCACTATTGAACTGCTTAAGTCCAAGAAATCGCTGTAAGTTCTAAATGAACGATTTTTTTGATTCCCAAATTGATGTCTTTTCGCTTCCAAAAACCACTATTTGGATGATGCACTTGGTACTCTACATCAATCACACGCGAGAGTTCTTGCGATATAACACCTTTAAACGCACGCGTACTTCCGTTGACATAGTAATCGAACTCATATCGTTTCAAATAGTTCATGAAATCGTTTCTATACTTAAGATTAATCCAACCATAAAACCAAAAATTCAAGCGTGTTTGGTTGCTTCCTGTTTTCCCTAGTAAGTAATGTAATGAAGTTTGATACGGAACTAAGGTATAAAATGTGACTTCAAAATTAGTGATTTCGCTAGACGCGATTTGGTTCATCAATTCTAAAAAACCAGTTTTAAAACTTTGAAAATATCCTGCAAGCGGATTCATAGCGCGAAACTCATTTTTATAGTCAAATTCATTTTTATCGGGCGCTTCTACCGTAAAAAGTACTTTTGTATGTGTTATATTTTCTGTTGGAACAGTTTGTGGTTTGCCATTTTCTATCCAAAAAGTCCATGGTTTCACCAAATGCGGCGCTCTAAAAAAACGATCTTTTATGATGACAAAATCACCTTGCACGTCAAAAAACTCTTCATCTTCATTTTTAATAGACTGAAAATCAGAAATTTTAAGACTCGTAACACGTTTACTTTTTCTGTTATATACAGGAATCGTTTGAACAACTTTCATATAGGGGAATGCTTATGGACTGCATATTTAAGTAATCTTATTCAGATTAGAAACTATTTTTTTTAACAATCAATTTGTTAATTTCTTTTTCTGATTCTTCAAAATGGTATATAAAAAGGAAAGAGAGCGCAAGGCTCTCTTTCGGGGTTTAGGGGGATCTTGTTTTGTGATGTATCACAATAACATGTCAAAAGTGCAACTATTCTCACTTTGTTAAGTTAAAAAACGCCCATAAAACTTTAAGTTACGATGAAATGAGAGAAAGTACTGTTTAAATGTTTTTGTAGACTATTAATTTAACTAACAATAAAAAACGTCCTTAACTTTTACATTAAGAACGCTATCTGGTCAATATATTTAAGCCGAATTGACCAGTGTGCGAAAATATTAACTAAACAGCAAATTGATTGTTAATGTTTTTCCTTTTAAAGATACTAAAAAAAGAGCCCAATAAAGAATCGGGCTCATAAAAACTAGTTAAAGTTTTTTATAGTATTGCTGAACTGCAAACCTACTACTTTTTATTTTTTGTAAGAAATTATATTCTCTATAAATATATTTTTCTCAGTTATTTAACTAAATTTCTCACTTTTTTTAAAACACACAAGCGTACGCTTTATCATATTCGTAAACTAAAAAAAGAGAAACTTTACGTTTCTCTTTTTTTATACTTTAACTTTAGGGTTATTTATCTGTTCAATTTTGAATCCAATCGGTCTTTCACAAATTCTACTTGTTGTTTGCCGTGTTGCAATGCATTGCCGTCTTTATCAAGATTTACCATGACAATATTATCAACGGTTAAAATGGTTTCGTGTGTCATTTTGTTTCGTACTTCACATTTTAATGTAATTGACGATTTTCCAAATTTTACTACCTCAATGCCAATTTCAACAATATCTCCTTTTCTGGCAGAACTGCGAAAGTCAATTTCCGAGATATATTTTGTAACAACTTTAGGGTTTTCAAGCTGAATAATAGCGTATAACGCCGCTTCTTCATCAATCCAAGCTAACAATCGACCACCAAATAATGTTCCATTAGGGTTCAGATCTTCGGGTTTAACCCATTTTCTAGTGTGAAATTTCATGCTTTATTTTTTGTGAAAATACGGTTTCCTTCGCCCCTATTTTTAGATTTTAAATAGAGTTTGTTTATATAGGTTTCAGTTCTTTTGATGATGATTGAATGTACCCTAAAACAAGGTTTGTGGTTTTTGTGGAGGCAAAATTGTTTTTGGAACTGTTAAGCTTGTGTGCAATCGCTCATTGAGCTTTTTGATGAAGTATGCAGAAAGCAATGGCGATTCTACTTCCAGGTTTTGATGAATGAAAAAGTGAATGTTTTGCAAACCGTAATCAATCCATTGTTCCAAACGATCAACCCAATCGTCCAAACGTGAATAATCACTTTCATGGTTTGCGCCCACATAACGAATAAATGCTTCATTATTTGTCATGCGCATGTGCATAATATCACGCCTTCCTGCCGTATCGACCAATACGTTGGCAATATTGTTTTCTTGCAATAGATGGTATAATTCGTTTGCAATTTTTTCATCATTATACCAATCTGGATGTCTAAATTCTATGGCTAATGGCACTTCTTTTGGCCAGAACTCAGCAAATTGCACAACTCTTTCAAAGTCTTTTGGAGAAAAGTTGGAATGCATTTGCAAAAAGATGGTTCCGAGTTTTTCTTGTAAGTGTGTTGCATTGAATATATACTGATCTACCAATGATTCTGTGGCTTGCAGGCGTTTCCAATGACTGATTTCTTGTGTTATTTTCGGGAAAAATCGAAAGTTATCGGGTGTTTTATCACGCCATTTTTCAAATTGTTCCGCTGGAAACATGCGGTAAAAGGTGGCGTTGAGTTCTATGGAATTGAATTGTGACGCATAGTATTGCAATTCATCTTTTGTGCCTCGTGGATAAAATCCTTTTAAATCTTGTTTGTTCCATTTGGCACAACCAACATAAATAGAAGGTGTTGCGTCATTTTTGTACGATTGTAAAACTACTTCAGTTTCTGGATGATTCTCCGGTAAGGTGAAATCTATATTTTCAGGATTGGTTACTTTTCCAAATTGCATGCGTCTGTATTTTTTCAACCATAAAAATAAGGATTTCTTAGTCAAAATATAATTGATTTCCCTATTTTATCGCTGTTAATAAATCGGTTAACAAGTTGTTGATAACCTGTTCATTATCAAGGTTATTATTTTTAAATTTAATAAAACTTATTGTCATGAACGATCGAGAAAACGATTTAGTAAAAGCGCGACCTCAGATTTCCTCAAAGTTACTTTCTGAGAATATGTCTAAAGACGAGCGCTTTCAAAACACAACTTTACGTCCTGTAATTAAGCTTCAAAGTCCATTATTAATTGCTGTTTTCCGAAATTATATTCAGAAACATAAAAATGTATTTCACGGATTATCCACAGAAAAGCGATTGCTGTATATTGAAAATGCGATTCAGAAAGATATGAAGTTTCGAAATTCAGTCAAAGGTATGATCATTGGGCAGTTTACCCTAGAAGAGTATGATTTATACATTGAAAATTCGTCTTCGTTAAATAAACGAATGATGAATATTATTACGGAACGATTGAAAGATCATGTGCTTCTTTTTGAGAAAAACGAGGTGTTGAGCGCGGTTGTGTAAGCTATTTAATTACTCCAACAATGAAACACCGTTTAAATCGGTAGTTAGCACTTCGCTCATATAATTAAAAAATGGGCGAATTGCTTTAAAACTGTCATCCACTTTTGTCATAAAGTCAGACGAATTTACTTCTTTGTCCGTAAATTTCTTGGTGAATATAAATTGTTTCTTTTTGATTAAATCAATCGCAACGTGTTCTTTGTCAAATCCTCTAGGAGCCGTTTTCAATTCATCTCCAACAAGTTCGCCCCAAACATTTTTGAATGATTTTTCGGTAATAATCTTTCTAATTTCAGTAGCATCCATTTCGATTTCTTTCCGAATGCGCATTAAATCATCTTTATTTGGCTCCCAAAATCCTGTCGCAATAAATGATTCATCATTTGGTGCAATATGTAGATAATATCCTCCACGAAGCTCAGGTTTTACTCTGTTAAAACTACCGCCAAGATGTGTTTTATAAGGCGTTTTATCTTTTGAAAAGCGCACATCACGGTAAATGCGGAATACTTTTACTTTATCAATCTTATCGTGTTTATTTAGATGTTCTGATAATTGATTGTAAAATTGTTTTACTTCATTTTCAATCTCTTTGAATTCTTTTTTGTTTTCAGTAAACCATTCTCTGTTATTATTTTTCTGTAGTCTTTTTAAAAAAGAAAAGGTTTCGCGAGGGATTGTTTCGTGCATTATTTTTGTTTTTTTACTAATGTACAAAATAATTAGTTTCACCAAAAATATCACGTATTTGGATTTGCAATTACTTTACAAGTTTAAAAGCGAACACTGAATGTTCGCTTTTAGAATATCAAAAATTATCCTATGGGATACTTCCACAAACTCCTTCCGAACAATGAATTGTTGGACACCATATTACCGTTATAATAACACATGTTGGGCCAACAGAACTCGCTGCTCCGCCACCATTTATGCTATTTACAGAAAGTTTTGAGACTTTTTCTTTTTTAAGAAGTAAGCTTTTAAGATTTCGTTTCTTCATGATTTATGATTTTGAAGTTAATAATAAACCAAGAGTACGCCATCCTAATAAGACTAAAAAACAAGACATGTGACTATTTATAAATTCTCACGATCAGTGAATAGTGATTCATTTTTTGTTTCAAGAAGCAGTTTCTGATTTAAAGACAGCCAAACGATTTGTCCAATATTGGCTTTGCTCCCATCTTTTTTCCAAATCATAATGTGCGATTAATTTGTGCAAATACGCCTGAAACGCATTTTCTACCACATAGCGATACACATCCAATGCTTCTTGTTTTCCGTGTAGAAAATCTGCCACAGCATGTCCGCCATAAAATCCAGATGCCAATGCAGATGTAATTCCATACGAAGATATTGGATCAAAAGAATATGCAGCATCACCAACTGCTAACCAGTTTTTCCCAAACGGAATTTGCAAACAACTAGTACCAGCAGGCATTATTTTAGTGCTTTCTATTTCAATATTTTGAATCGTTTTTGAGAGATGAATGGTATTTTGTAATTCGTCTTGAAGAAATGTTTTTAAGTTTTCCTTAGCGGGAATGAGCTCTTTGAGTGTAAAAAACATCATTGTGACTTCATTTTTAGCAAAAGGCGCTACATACCACCAACCATTTTCAGTGGCTTCTACACTAATTTCATGTGGAATTTCTGATGATAGTTTCACGTTAAACGTGATGGCAAACTGTGTATCTAAATTTTCTTTTTGAACGCCTAAATGTCTACAAACCGATGCTTTTCTGCCAGTTGCATCCACAATAAAACTACTTTTCAGCGTGATGGTTTCCGCATCGTTTTCAATGGTAGCAATGACTTCTTTTTCGCCAGAAACTACTTTTTTAAGCTTGAAACCACTATAAAATGAAGCATTTGTGTTTTTATACAAGTTTTGCAATTGTGTTTCAAAGTGCAATCGATCTAACAAAAAACCAGGTCCCAATCGGTCAGCAATGAATTCTTTTTCTTCCAAACGATCGCTTCCCCAACAACTTTTATTTCCGTAATAGACTGTATGTTTTTTGTTTTCCGCCAAGGATAAAATCCCTAATTGTTTTAGTAAAGGTTTCGCATTTGGTGGAATGGCTTCTCCCGATTTCCGAATTGGTGTTTTATGCGCTTCTACCACACAACAATGAATGCCTTTTGCACACAAAGTAATAGCGGTGGCGATTCCTGCAGGACCGCCACCAACTATAATTGCTTGATATCTATGCTTATCGTTCTCCACGTGAGAATGATCTTCTTTTTCGTTTGCTTTCCGATGATTTATCAGCCGCTTTTGTTGCTTGTAATAAACGTTTCGCTTTCACTTTTTCGTCATCTTCAATAGTTTCTGCTCTTAATACTTGCGCAAAAGTTGCATCAACTTCATCAGTATGGAAATCACGTCCTGTTTCTTTCCAAACTACATCTGGCAAGAAACCTTGTTCATTATTTGAAGCGTCATCTTCCGTTTTTGTAATGATTCCCAATTCGTGCCATTCTGAAATCATTAAGTTGATTTTCGTTTGGTACACAGTTCCTAAATCACGCAACCAATCTTGACGGTAATCAAAATGTTTTAAACGTTGTGCTATGTTTAGTTTTCCAGCTTGTATGCTGCGTACATAACTATCTTCACTTAATATTTGATTTGGTACACGTGCTGCCCAAAATGATGGCAATGGTAAATAAGTCGTTACATCATAACCAGATAAACAACTTGCTTCATCCGTTTGCCAAGGAACACCTAACCAACGTGTTAATGCGCCTGGTCCACTTTTAGATAATGGTCCATCTTTTCCTAAAGCAATTGCTGGTGAGAGTAAGGGTCCGAAGTTCAATTCGGTTGCTTCGCCTTCTTTGACAACATTTAAGCGATATGGTTTTTTCCACATTTCTTTCACGCGCATTGGCCAAGTAAGCTCAATTCCAGGATGAAAAGGACCGCCTAAGCATTCTTCCATTGGAGCTTGATTTAATGCATTTACTTGCTGTGCTGGTGATAATTCATCAAATGGAACCTGTTTTTGTGGTTTTCCTGTTTTGAAATCACCATTTGCCCATTTTTCTAAACGTGCATATTGTGTGCGTGTGATTGGTAAATCGACAATGGCAATTTTATCATATTCGCCAAATCCATCTCCATAGAATGGTGGTACTTTTTCAGGTGTATATTCGTTAGAATCTGGATTGCGGAACCATTCAAACACACGCGTACGCAATGTTTGCGCACCTGCTAAAGGACTTGCCAATTGTTTTACTAATTCAGGATTTGTAAAGTCTGAAGGAGAATTTTTACCAAATAACATAAAGAAACCTGAGTTTACCCATTGCGTATCGGTCATTCTTCTTAACATTGGATAGATATGTTCCCAGAATACAACTCCTTTCGCTGCAGGATCTGGATAGTTCATTTCACGAATGAATAAGTCTTGAACTACATCATTCATCGTGACAACTCCGTACAGTCCTGGACCAAAGTTTGGTGGCGTTACCGCAACATTTCCAGGTTCAGCTTCAAACTTTTTCCCGTTGATAGTTACCGTAGCACGGACAACTCCATCACAGGTATCATCATGCCAGCCTTCATTGTTTGCGAATGTAATTGCAGGTTTGTTATCTTCTGAAGCGGATTTTCCATCGCCACCAAAAAATAATAATCGACCTTCATCGTCCGTTTCTACATGACCGAGTTTTACTTTTTTACCAAAGAACCGTCCATCATTAAAATTATATTTCTTTCCTTTTTCATTTTTTCCAGTAATGCTTACGGGTGTCGGCGTAATTGCCAATTGTTCTCTATCATCTCCTGTAATGCTTGAATTTCTGTATGCTGAAGGAATTCCTGCGCCGGGTAAATCCAATGCATTGTTAAACATATACCAAGCCGATTTTACATTGGCAACGTCCAAACGCCACTGAATGTTACTTTCTTTCGTTTCTGTAATTTCTCCTAGTGGGTTGCCATTTTTATCAAAAGCATAGATTCTAAAACGTGCAACTTGCTTTTTTACACGTCCTTTTTTGTCTTTGTAGCCGCCTTTAGGCTTAATTTCAACGCCAGGTAAGTCTGGTGCAAAAAAATACTCATCAGAATTCCCTATTCGGGATATTCCAATCGGAGGATAAATAGCTACGCTACTAATTTCGTTTGTGTTCATAGGTTTAAAAGTTGGTTATATAATTTTTTACTTCTATAAAATCTTTATAATTATCAATATCATAAGTTATTGAAGGAATCATTTTAAGAATGTAAAATAGTTTAAATCTATAAGATATACAATGCGTACTTGTACTCGTTTTTTGTTTGTCAGATGAAATTCGAAAAATATTAATTTGGACTACTATTGAGGTTTCAAATTATGCTTATTTCATAATATAAAGAAACCATGCTTGTGATAAAAATTAAGCGTACCTTGCGCATTCAAAAGGAAATGAGGTTTTATCATAAAGATTGTCATTTCACAAACAATTTTTATGTCATTTAAATCATTAGGATTATCTGATGCATTATTACGTGCAATCAGCAAAAAAGGCTATACTGAGCCTTCTACCATTCAAGCAAAAGCAATTCCATTAGTATTAGAAGGTAAAGATGTGTTGGCTTCCGCCCAAACTGGGACAGGAAAAACAGCAGGTTTTACATTGCCAATATTACAATTATTGTCAGAACATCCGCCACAACGCAGAAGACCTATCAGAACGTTAATTTTAACGCCAACGCGTGAATTAGCTGCACAGATATATGCCAACGTACAAGAATATAGTATGTTTTTAGATATTCGTTCTACCGTTATTTTTGGTGGTGTGAATGCAAGACCACAAATTTCAACTTTACGAAATGGTGTGGATATTTTAGTTGCGACACCCGGAAGATTGCTCGATTTGCAAAGTCAAGGAGCATTGTCATTAGCGAAAGTCGAAATTTTAGTTTTAGATGAAGCCGATCGTATGTTGGATATGGGATTTTTGCGCGATATTAAACGTGTACTTGCCTTAGTTCCAAAGAAACGTCAGAATTTATTGTTTTCGGCAACATTCTCAAAAGAGATTAAAACGTTGGCGCAAACTATTTTAAACAACCCTGTTTCGGTGAAGGCAACACCTGAGAATACTACTGCGGAGAAAGTTATTCAGAAAGCATATAGAGTTGATAAACCTCGAAAATCTGATTTGTTAATTAAATTGATTTCTGAAGGCGATTGGAGTCAGGTTTTGGTGTTTACACGAACAAAACATGGTGCTAACCGATTGAGTAAGAAGTTAATTTCTAATAATATTAGTTCGGCTGCCATTCATGGAAATAAAACACAGAACGCTCGTACGAAAGCTTTAGATGGTTTTAAGAAAGGAACCGTTCGTATTTTAGTTGCGACAGATATTGCCGCGCGTGGTTTGGATATTCCATTGTTACCACATGTGGTGAATTATGAATTGCCAAATATTCCTGAAGATTATGTCCATAGAATTGGTCGTACAGGACGTGCTGGTGCAAGTGGAGAAGCAATTTCGTTAGTTTCTGCGGAAGAGTATGATTATGTACGTGGAATTGAGAAATTGTTAGGTCATAAACTAGAATCGGAAGAGATTGAAGGTTTTGAAGCAGATCCAAATTATACACCACCAGAACCAGAGAAACGTGGACAACGACCTTCTCGAAAGCCTAAACAGCAATCAAAAGGAAATTCTGGCAATAGCCAAAGAAATAAAAATTCGAATTCTAATACAGATAGTTCTGCTAAGAAGAAGAAACCGAATTCTAGGAGAAGACGCTATTAGACTACTTTGACTCGTTTCCGCGAAGGCGGAATCTCTTGGAACGCTTCGCTGTTGGACTCTTTGTAAGATTAGATTTTAAATAAAAGAGGCTTTTTGAAAACCTCTTTTATACTTTTCAGATTATCCAAGATCATCCGTAATGATAATGTCTTGTGCGTCTGCTGTTCCACCTTGAATATTGTGTGGATTTTCAATGATTTGTGTTTTGAATTTTTCTAACATGTTTTTGAGTTTTAAATTAATACTAAACATAAAATTAGATTATAAAACATCCAAAAACAAAGAGCTACACCGTTGGTTTATGAATTGAAGGTTGTTGCACTTCAACTTTGCTCAGTGTGAAAGTTGTGAGTTTATGAGAAATTAATTTTAATAGTGAACCAAACGTTTTTTCGAGTAATTTTCGAAGAAAATTGTATCGAGGAACACTTTTTCATCTAATAATTCAATATTTAGCATTTACAAATCTTTAAACGTCATTTTATGAAGCATTAAACCGGAAGCTGGCGCAATGTAATTGACTTCTAGTGTAGAATCTGGCAATAACGAACGCTTGATGAAGTCTACATCGAGTTCGTGTTTTCCTAATAGGATTAAGGTTCCCATCATCATGCGAATTTGATGTCGCTTGAATCCTGCACCTTTTACACGCAATACATAACTATTTTCTGGAAAGAAATTTGCTGTATAGATATCGTTTTTTACAATTTCACACAATTCTATTTCACCTTCTAAAATGGTATGTTCTGTTGGTTTGTAGCAATAGGTTTTTAAGTAGTGATTACCTTCAAAGAGCTTTGCTCCTTTTTTCATCAATTCGAGATCTAAATCACCTAAAACATTGGTCATATAAGGTGCTGCAAACGGATGGTATTTTTCTCCAAATGCAAATAGATAGATATATTCTTTTACTTTCGGATGCTGAATGATGTTGAATTTCTCATCTGTTTCCGTAATCGCTAATGCGCGAATGTCTTGCGGTAAGTTTTGATTGAAAAGCGGTAAAAATTCAGGAATATTAAGCGTTTCATTGTCTAGGAATAATTCAATCGCGATTTCATTTGCTGAAACTTTCGCATCGGTGCGACCAGAAGCTAATAATTTGAAATTTTTATGTCCAAATACATACGCTAATGTACGTTCTGTCATACGTTGCACCGTATTCACTTCAGGTTGTTTTTGCCAACCGTGATAGCGAAATCCTAAGTATTGTAATGTGATGAGATAGTAATAACGTTTTCTTTGCAATTTTTTTATTGTTTTGGTTTTTGGGTTTGCATCTCGACTGCGCTCGATGTGACAGGTTTTTGGTTGTTTGTTTTGTCTAGAAGCTTCTCAATACTGATAAATCAAAACTAATTTAGGTTGTTTTGAATAAGATGAAACTTAAACCAAAAAGCACTAAGGGAATCATCCAGAGTTTCCAAACTTCAGTACCTTTTGTGTTTTCTTTAATGGCATTATTTTTTATCTGCAACAGGCGTTTTCCATTAAAGAATAGCGAATTGAAAATATAGAGTGCAATTCCTGCTAAAATAAAGTATCCTATTGGTGTATAAATATCATAGAATCTCAAAAAACTACTGTTGGTTGCTCGCACTAAAATGATGCATAACACACACAAAAGACCCAAGTGAACTGCTGTAATGTATTGCGTTGCCAACGATATTAGCTTTTGGTGCTTTCGTTTTTTTGGTTGCGATTTGTAACTTAGAATCGCTTTGTAAAATAATTGTTCGAACATGATTTTTTGCTAAAGACAGTACAATGATACTTTAAATTTTGCAGAAAGGATAATTTTGTTGATAGTTGATTACTCGCTTTGCTCGTGGTTTTTTGTTGATTTTTTTATTTGGTTGCTTCGCTCTTCGTTATTTGCTAGTTTATGAGTTGATTTAAGGAAATATCTGCCTCAAAAAGCTACGAGTTATTAATTTACATTTCCTTTATAAGATCTCGATAGTGGAATTTCAATATCAGGATCTAGTGTAATTACAGTACTCGTACGTGATTTGATAAAGTTTTTGTTGATAATATATGACCGATGCACTTTTATGAAATTTGGAGGAAGTAATTTCATCACTGAAGACAATTTATTCCGATCAACAATATTTTTACCATTCACATGAAATTCTACATAATTCCGATCAGATTTTAAGTATTTAATCTCATCCAAATACAGTGTAGTTTTATTATTTAAAACAATATTTTTTCGAGCCACTTTTTCAGCAATAATATGTTTTTCTTCCTCTATTATGGTCACCAATTCCTTGTATTTTTTATTTCGATTAAGGACAATAAATACGGAAATGGATAAAAGCAGAACGATCAGTAAGACAATGAAAAAGTTCTTTTGAGTAAAAGATAAAGAATCGAAAAGTTGTTGGTTTTCAACCTGGAGTTGATTTCGTTCATCCTTAAAATGCAATATTTCAGTTAATGCCTTTTTTTGATTGTTAATGATCTGTTTACTTGTTGCATTCGTATACGCTTTATACTTACGTTCAGCATCTAGGTTAAACCCTGTATAATAAGTGCTTAATGTCTGATACGTTGTATAGATATAGTCTAAATATTGAGCAGTGTCTACTTGCTTTAAATTCAATTCCAATTGTTCTGCATAGTGTTTTGCAGAATCTTTTTGTTTCGTTTTTAAAGCATAATCAAGCAAATAGTTATTCGCATTTAGTGCAACAAAAGGACGTTGTGTTTGGTACGCATAAAACTTGAATTTTGAAATGTATTTTCTATAATCGTTTAAATTATTAGTTGTCTTAGCAATTTCAGATAGATGTTCATATTTCGAAAATACAATCCGAGTATCTTCGGTATCTGAAATGTTTAATAAAATAGCTTTGCTTTTATCATAGCTACGATCATGAATGTAAAATTTGGCCAAATATAGTTGTGAAAAAGGATGCCAATGCAACAAACCATTATCTAGCAAATACGTATCTAAGGCAAGTCCTTTTTGAATAAGTGGGGCTATTTCATCAGAAGTAATTGGGCGTGGTAATAATTGATACGATAAATCAAGTTCCGTAATTCTTGAAGCTGCAATTTCAATACTATCGCCAGTTTTTACGGCAATTTCAACTTCAATCTGGTTATGCGCAATAGCTTTCCCTAGCTCCTATTTGTTTCTATAAAGCAATGCTATTCTACCGATGGCTTCCGTAGCAATTATATAATTTTTTGCAGCATACGCTTCTTCATATACACGATGAAAATCTTTTAAAACACTATCCGCGGGAAGGTTTGTAAAACGGAGTTTATTTTTACTATGCTGTAATTCCAATTTTAAAGACAAAGGATCTCTATACGGAATGTTATTTTTATTGATTAATAAAGTAGCACGATTATACAGTTCAAAAATAAGTGTAGAATCATTTTGATAAGAAGCCTGATCTATTTCACAGATGAGTGCATTCAGTTTTAAGAATTGGCTATCTGATTGTTCAGCGTGTTTCTTTATAGAATCTAAATACTGTAATCGAAGTGTTTCATTGTTTTCAGCTACTGCTTGCTCAAAAAGTTTTGTGTAATGCGTACTTCTCAAGGAATCGTTCCCTATATTTTGTCCATACAATTTGGGAATTCCTATCAAAAAGAAAAGGAAGAAAAAACAATAAATATGGTTCGTTTGTCGATTCACGTAGTTATGTATTATTCTAGCTAAGATAGATACTTTACTAAAAATAGCGCTACTAATCGATTCCAATTACTAGCGCTACTATAGCATTATTCGTTATTTTATAATCAATTTCAGTACAGCCTTCTTGCTTTCTGAGCGTATTTGAACAAAATACATTCCTTGTGCTAAATTAGCAATATCAAGATACATTAAATCTGTTTGATGGTCATTCAGTGTTTTTACAAGATTTCCAGTTAAGTCATAAAGTGATACTTTAATGTCTTTTAAAGATGTATTAAATTTTAATGTTGTTTTTCCTGAAGCAGGATTTGGGCTTAAAAATATTTGTGATGCAAATGATACTTCTTCGATGTTTAATATACTTGGGTTTTGAAAAACTCGTACATGACCAGCATTAGATCCATTGCCATCATTTTGGTTTGCCCCCGAAGCAAATATGCCTCCATTGTTACTAATACTTACAGAACGTCCAAATGTATCTCCTGATGTTTCTGCATCAACATCACTATGTACCTGAGTCCAAGTTCCGCCAATATTTTCAAACACACGAACATGACCAGAACTTAATCCTAAACCATCTCCATCATTGGCAACAGCTCCTATGGCTACGATAGTTCCATCATTATTTAAACTTACCGAACCACCTGCACGATCGCCACTATTTTCCCCGTTAATATCAGCTCCAACTTGAGTCCAAGTTCCGCCACTATTTTCGTAAATTCGTACATGTCCTTGCTGACTGTTGTTTAAAAAAGCGCCAATAGCAAGGATATTGCCTGTACCATTTATGCTTACAGAACTTCCAGATCGATCACCAGCAGCTTCTCCGTCAATATCAGCTCCAACCTGAGTCCAAGTTCCACCAGTATTTTGATAAACTCTTACATGTCCTGCAAAACTGTTATTTCCAAAAGCTCCAATAGCAACAATGTCTCCAGCATCATTAAGACTCACAGATGCGCCAGAAAAGCTATCCATAGTTTCCCCATCAATATCGCTTCCAATTTGCGTCCAAGTTCCTCCAATATTGTTATATACACGAACATGCCCTGCAGTACTACCTGCACCATCATTCAAATCAGCTCCAACAGCCAAGATATTTCCAGAAGCGTTTAGACTGACAGAAATCCCGAAACGGTCTTCAGCAGCTTCTCCGTTAATATCGCTTCCAATCTGTGTCCAAGTTCCACCAATATTTTGATACACACGAACATGTCCGGCATTAGTCGCTGTACCATCATTTCTAGCGGCTCCAATGGCAACAATAGTTCCTGCATCGTTTATGGCTACAGAAACTCCAGATTGATCATCAGGAAATTCTCCATCGATATCATTTCCAATTTGCGTCCAAGCTGGACCAATTTTTTCGAAGACACGTACATGACCAGATAAAGTGCCATTTCCGTCATTTGCAATAGCTCCGATTGCAACAATAGTTCCATTTGCACTAATGGCTACAGCTCCTCCGCTTTCGTCAAAAGAAAATTCGCCATCAATATCGCTGGCTATTTGAGTAAACTGAGCAGACATTAGTATTGGCAGGCATAATAGATATAAAAAAAAGTAAAGTTTTAGTTTCATTTTATTTAGATTTTATAAAGTTTCTAAACAAAACTATCTAAGAAATGTATATCAAATTAGATTAAGGGACGAATAACATAAAAGAGTTGACGAATGAAAGTAACGACCCAAATGGAGTTAAAATAGCTGATTGAAATACGCTTGTAATGGTTTATGAGTTTATGAGTTTATGAGTTTATGAGTTTATGAGTTTATGAGTTTATGAGAAATTACTTTTTTTCAATTTAAAATTTTACATTCAATATTTATAATTTCATACTACTTCTCGCGGCTTTTTAGCACATTCACAATATCATTTAACTTGAAACCTTTTGCTTGTAATAAGATTAAGTAGTGAAATAACAAATCGGCACTTTCGCTTAAGAATAAATCGTCATTATCGTCTTTTGCTTCTATGACAACTTCAACCGCTTCTTCTCCAACTTTTTGTGCAATTTTGTTCATCCCTTTGCGGAATAAGGAAGCGACATAACTTTTTTCATCTTCTTTGTTTTCTTTACGATCTTGAATCGTATTTTCTAATTGGCTTAAAAAACCATACGAAGTTGTATTTTCTTCATTCCAACACGTGTCTGAACCTTTGTGACAGGTTGGTCCAACTGGATTCACTTTGATTAGTAACGTATCGTCGTCACAATCATTTTGAATACTCACTAGGTTTAAAAAGTTTCCACTTTCCTCGCCTTTTGTCCACAAACGTTGCTTTGTTCTACTAAAGAAAGTTACTTTGTTTGTTGCTACCGTTTTTTGATACGCTTCTTCGTTCATGTAACCCAACATTAATACGTTTTTTGTACTATTATCTTGAATGATCACAGGAACTAACCCGTCGTTATTTTTATTGAAATTGATGTTCATTATTTTTTGCTTTTAGCTTCTTGCCGTTGGCTGTTAAGTTAGTTGTTGATTTGTTGTTTGCTCGCTTCGCTATTTGTTTATTCGTTCGTTATGAAAAATACTTTTAAATTTATATTCCTACGTCATTTCGAGTGGTTTTCGGAGAAAACTGTATCGAGAAACTTGATGATTTCAAAGTACTTCCAAATACAATTTTTCTTCATTCCATTCTGAAAAATCACTCGAAGTGACGTTTTTAAAACCTATATTCTAACGTTAATTCCATTACTTTTTAAATTTTCTTTTAACTCAGGAATGCCAATTTCTTTGAAATGAAATACGCTCGCAGCCAACGCCGCATCTGCTTTTCCGTCTATGAATGTGTCTTTGAAATGTTTCATATTTCCTGCGCCGCCAGAAGCTATAATTGGAATGTTTACGATTTCGGATAACTTTGCTAGTGCTTCATTGGCAAAACCATCTTTGGTGCCGTCGTTGTCCATGGATGTGAATAGAATTTCACCTGCGCCACGTTCTGCGACTTCTTTTGCCCAATCGAATAGTTTGATGTCTGTTGGCACTTTTCCACCCACTAAATGTACAATCCATTCGCCATCAATTTGTTTGGCATCAATGGCAACGACAATACATTGATTTCCAAATTTAGCAGCCAATTCATTGATTAATTCAGGTCTTTTTACAGCTGCCGAATTGATCGAAACTTTGTCTGCGCCCGCTTGTAACAAACGATCCACATCTTCCGTAGAAGAAATTCCGCCACCAACTGTAAATGGTATATCTACTTGTGAAGCCACATCTAAGACTAATTTTTGCAATGTTTTTCTACGTTCTTCCGTTGCCGAAATATCTAAGAAAACCAATTCATCTGCGCCTTCATCGGCGTATATTTTAGCCAATTCCACAGGATCGCCAGCATCGCGTAAATTCACGAAATTGATCCCTTTTACCGTGCGTCCGTTTTTGATATCCAAACACGGAATGATTCGTTTTGTAAGCATAATTTTATACTAATTTTTCAAGTTGTTTGAGTGAGATTCTATTTTCGTAAATTGCTTTTCCGATAATGACACCTTCACAACCTAATTCTTTCAATCTTGGCAATTCATCAAACGTGGAAATTCCACCAGAAGCGATTAATTTCAATCGAGAATCACATTCCGCAATGATTCGTTTATACAATTCAAATGATGGACCTTGTAACATTCCGTCTTTCGCAATGTCTGTACAGATTACGTATTGTATGTTCTTTTTGAGGTATTCTTGAATGAAAGGAATCAATTCTTCGCTACTTTCTTCTTGCCAACCGCTAATTGCGACTTTTTCATCCATAGCATCTGCGCCCAAAATGATGCGTTCTCTACCATATTTTTGAATCCATTGTGTAAATAATTCACGATTTTTCACCGCAATACTTCCACCTGTGATTTGCTTTGCGCCACTTTCAAAAGCAATGTGTAAGTCTGCATCCGATTTTAATCCGCCACCAAAATCAATTTTCAGAGTTGTTTGCGCCGCTATTTGTTCTAATACTTTGTAATTGACGATATGTTTTGCCTTTGCGCCGTCCAAATCTACAATATGCACGTATTGAATGCCAGCATCTTCAAATTGCTTCGCAACTTCCAACGGACTTTCATTGTAAATCTTTTTTGTATCATAATCACCTTTGGAGAGTCGGACACATTTTCCGTCGATGATATCTATTGCTGGTATGATTCTCATTATTTCTTTGCTTTTAGCTTTTTGCCTTTGGCTGTTAGTTTTGTTCTTTATCTCGACTGCGCTCGATGTGTTGATTTGTTCGTTTGTTCGTTTGTTTAAAACTTATACCTAATTAGTAGTTCTACGTCATTTCGAGTGAAATTCGATAGAATTTTGTATCGAGAAACCTTATCGTTTCAAAACGCTTCTCGATAGTTCTACTGAGTTTATCGAAGTACAATTTTTCTTCATTTCATTTCGACTTCGCTCAATGTAAAACATTTCTAAAAATCACTCGAAGTGACGTTTCTGACTTCTTACTATTATAAGTTTAGAAAATTTTGCAATAATAAACTCCCTGCTTTACTACTTTTTTCTGGGTGAAATTGAACACCGTAAAAATTATCTTTTTGCAATGCAGAAGCGTATTTTAGTTCATATTCGCTTTCCGCGATCATTTCTGGTGATTTTTCAGCGTAATAACTGTGAACCAGATACATATATTCATTTTCACGAATGCCTTCAAATAAAGGACTGCTCAGGTTTTGAACTGTATTCCAACCAATTTGTGGCACTTTGACACTTTCCGAAAAACGAACGACATCTGTATCAAAAATTCCCAAACCTTCTGTATTTCCTTCTTCAGAAGCATTGCACATGAGTTGCATTCCCAAGCAAATTCCCAAAACTGGTTGTGTTAACGTTGGAATAACTTTATCAAGTTTGCTTTCACGTAATTTTTTCATCGCACTACTCGCCTCGCCTACGCCCGGAAATATCACTTTGTCTGCGTTTCTAATTTCAGCTACATCATTACTCAATATCGCATCAACACCTAATCGCTTGAGTGCAAATTTGATACTTTGTATGTTTCCTGCTCCGTAATTTATGATGACTACTTTCATTAACTGGCTTTTTGCTTTTGGTTGTTAGCTATTGGATTTTGCTGATTTGATCGCTTCGCTATTTGTTCGTTTGTTTGTTTGTTTGTTTTGCGATTGGATTTTTTAATTTAAAATTTAGCATTTTACATTTAGAATTTCCTAAAGCATTCCTTTTGTTGATGGCAAAATCATTTTCTCAACATCACGTTTTACAGCCGCTTTGATTGCTTTTGCAAACGATTTGAAGATCGCTTCAATTTTGTGATGTTCGTTGGTTCCTTCTGCTTTGATGTTTAAATTGGCTTTTGCACCATCTGTAAACGATTTGAAGAAATGATAAAACATTTCTGTTGGCATCTTTCCAATCATTTCACGCTTGAAATCTGCTTCCCAAACCAACCAATTTCTTCCGCCGAAGTCAATGGCTACTTGCGCTAAACAATCGTCCATTGGCAAACAGAATCCGTAGCGTTCAATGCCTAATTTGTTTCCTAACGCTTCCGCGAACACTTCTCCTAGCGCAATTGCTGTATCTTCAATGGTGTGATGTTCATCAACTTCTAAATCACCTTTTACGGTAATATCTAAGTCCAATTGTCCATGACGCGAAATTTGATCTAACATGTGATCAAAAAAGGCAATTCCTGTATCAATGTTCGATTTTCCTGTTCCGTCTAAATTCAAATCGATTTGAATTTTCGTTTCGTTCGTATTTCGTGTCAACGAAGCTTTGCGTTCTTTTGCTTTTAGATACGCATAGATTTCGTCCCAATCATTCGATTCTAAACCAATATATTCATCTAATTCCGAACGTTTTACCGTAATTTCATCTGTTCCCAGAAACGTTTCATCGTTGATGTAAATTCCTTTTGAACCCAAGTTTTTCGCCAATTCGATGTCTGTCAAACGATCGCCAATGACAAATGAGTTTTTCAAATCGTATTCTTCTGAAAAATATTCTGTCAACAAACCTGTATTTGGTTTGCGCGTTGGTGCATTATCTTTCGCAAACGTTCTATCAATTACAATATTATCAAATACAATTTCTTCATTTTTAAGTGATTGCATGATAAAGTTGTGCACTGGCCAAAACGTAGTTTCTGGATATACTTCCGTTCCCAAACCATCTTGATTGGTAATCATCACCAATTCAAAATCGAGTTCGTTGGCAATTTTTCGCAAGGCAGAAATTGCTTTCGGATAGAATTCTAGCTTTTCAAAACTATCAATTTGTTCGTCTGCCGGTTCTTTGATGATCGTTCCGTCACGATCTATGAATAGTACTTTTCTTTTCATAATATTTTTTCATTCCCGCTCTCACTTCGACAAGCTCAGTGACCGCGCTATTTTTTATATTTTACTTTCTTGTGTGAAACTGAATCAAGTTCAGTGTGACGTTTCTATTTGTTTTCGTCATGCTGAACTCGATTCAGCATCACATCATTTTATTATCAGGATTTCGAAATTGCCAACAATTCCTCAATCAGTTTTTTATTTTCAAGTTCCGTTCCAACCGTTAATCGCAAGCAGTTTTCACATAATGGTTGCGTAGTTCGGTTTCGAATTACGACCCCTTTTGCAATTAATTGATTGTAACGTAAGTTCGCATCATCTACTTTAACTAAGATAAAATTAGCATCAGAAGGAAAGATTTTCGTAATGAAATTCACATTTTTCAACGCTTTTGTTAGATAGTCTTTGTTGTTTTGAATTTGCGCAATTTCTAATTGTACACCTTCTTGATCTTGAATACGTTCCAACGCATACGCCTGCGTGAGCAAATTTACGTTATACGGCGGTTTAATTCGGTTTAATATTTCAATAATTGCCAATGAAGCATAACAGATTCCAAGTCTAATTCCTGCCATTCCATACGCTTTTGACAGCGTTTGTGTGATGATAAGATTTGGAAATTCCTCCAATCGATTTAACCAACTTTCCTCTTCAGAAAAATCTATGTATGCTTCGTCTATGACTATAATTCCGTTAAATTCTTTGAGTAATTTTTCAACTGTTGCGTTGTCAAAACTGTTTCCCGTAGGATTGTTTGGCGAACAGAGAAATAGAATTTTACTGTTTTCGTTTGCTGCATTTAGAATTTCGTCCTCTTTTGGTTCAAATGATTCAGAAAGCAATACTTCTTTCGTTTCAATGTCATTAATTCCTGCCAAAACATTGTACATTCCGTAGGTTGGCGGTAATGTAATGATGTTGTCTTTTTTTGGTTCGCAGAACGCTCTAAATATTAAATCGAGAATTTCGTCACTTCCATTTCCTAGTACAATGTTGTTTGGATTACAGTTCTTCACTTCTGCTAGTGCAACTTTTACAGCTGTTTGTTTTGGATCTGGATAGCGATTGACACCATTTTCAAACGGATTTTCGTTCGCGTCCAAAAACACCATTTCGCTTCCCGAAGCTTTGTATTCATCTCTTGCTGATGAATACGGTTTGAGTGTTTTTATGTTTTCTCTGATGAGAGAATTTATGTTGATTGTTTTCATCTGTCTAGCTTTTAGCTGTTAGCTCTTTGCTTTTAGCGCATCTAATCGTAAGGTTACTGCATTTTTGTGCGCTTGTAAACCTTCGGCTTCTGCCATGAGTTCGATAGCATTTCCAATGTTTTGAATTCCTTCTGGCGTGATTTTTTGAAATGTCATACTTTTTTGAAAACTTGCTAGGTTTACACCTGAATAAGCTTTCGCATAGCCGTTTGTTGGTAAGGTATGATTGGTTCCAGATGCGTAATCACCAGCACTTTCGGGCGTGTAGTTTCCAACAAATACAGAACCCGCATTTTGAATTCCGTTGGTGTAGAAGTCTTCATCGTTTGCACAGACAATAAAGTGTTCTGGTCCGTATTCATTAATTAGTTCTAGTGCAATTTGATCATTCTCAACATAAATTAATTTTGAATTGTTAATTGCTTTTGTAGCGATTCCTTTTCGTGGTAAAACTCCTAATTGTGCTTCCACTGCCGATTCTACTTCGTCTAAGAACTTTTTTGAAGTTGTCACTAAAATCACTTGACTGTCCGTTCCGTGTTCCGCCTGACTTAGCAAATCTGAAGCTACAAAACTTGCATTTGCTGTTTCGTCCGCCACAACTAAGAGTTCACTTGGTCCAGCAGGCATGTCAATGGCAACTCCGTATTTAGTTGCTAATTGTTTCGCGACTGTGACAAATTGATTTCCTGGACCGAATATTTTGTAGACTTTGGAAATGGTTTCCGATCCAAATGTCATTCCGGCAATTGCTTGAATTCCGCCCACATTGTATACTTTAGTGATTCCGCATAGTTTTGCTGTGTATAGGATAGCTGGATTTACTTTCCCTTCTTTGTTTGGTGGCGTACACAAGATGATTTCGTCACAACCTGCAATTTTCGCAGGAACCGCCAACATTAAGATGGTTGAGAATAATGGCGCCGTTCCACCAGGAATGTACAATCCGACTTTTTGAATGGCTCTTTTTTCTTGCCAACAGCGAACACCTTTTGTCGTTTCTATTTCAATTTTTGGCGTTTCTTGTGCTTCGTGAAATTTGGTAATGTTCGTTTTCGCTAGTGCGATGGCAGCTTTGAGCTCATCAGAAACGTTCATACTCGCAGCGTCAATTTCAGCTTGACTGACAACAAAATTGTCCAACTTTACATTGTCAAAGAACGAGGTGTATTTTTTGATAGCTTGATCGCCATTTTTTTGCACTTCGGAGAATATTTGCGAAACCGTTGCTTCAATGTCGTCAACAGTTTGCGTTGGTCGCTCCAAAATTGTATTCCAATCTGCTGGTTTTGGGTTGAATATTTTGTTCATTATAGTACCATTTTTTCGATTGGACATACTAGAATCCCTTCTGCGCCATTTTTTTTGAGCTCGTCAATTACGTCCCAAAAGTCTTCTTTTTTGATTACTGAGTGTAGTGAACTCCAACCTTCTTGTGCTAATGGGAGAACTGTAGGGCTTTTTAATACGGGCAATATTTTACTGATAGCGTCAATTTTGTCGTTTGGCGCGTTGAGAAGAATGTATTTTGAAGTTCGTGCTGTGAGTACCGATTGAATTCGGAATTGCAGTTTTTCAAGTACTAATTTTTCTTCTGCTCCAATTTTTGGTGAAACTGCTAATACAGCTTCACTTCGCAACATAACTTCAACTTCTTTTAGATTGTTTTTGAATAGTGTGCTTCCGCTCGAAACTATGTCGCAAATAGCGTCTGCAAGGCCTATGTTTGGTGCAATTTCCACCGATCCGTTGATGATGTGCAATTCAGCATTTACGCCTTTTTCTTTGAGGTATGTTTTTACCGTTTCTGGGTACGAAGTTGCGATTCGCTTGCCTTCAAAGTCTTTTACAGAATTGTAGGTTTCTCCTTTTGGAATGGCAAGTGAGACTTTACATTTGGAGAAGCCAAGTTTTTCTGCAATGGCAATATTTTCACCTTTTTCGATGAGTACATTTTCTCCGATGATTGCGATGTCTACAACACCATCTCTGAGGTATTGTGGAATGTCGCCATTTCTGAGATAGAATACTTCAAGTGGAAAGTTACGCGCGGCAGCTTTGAGTTGATCTTTTCCGTTGTCAATGTAGATTCCGCAATCTTTTAAGAGTTTTAGCGAATCTTCATTTAATCGTCCCGATTTTTGGATAGCAATTTTTAGTTTGTTCATTGGTTTTTTTTTATGCTTGAACACCAAAATTGGGCATAAAAAAACCCGCTTGATGTGTTCAAACGGGTTTTAAATATATTTTAGAATTACTTCAATACATCCTCAGCTCGCTTGATGACAAGTATGAAAATGATGATGATGCAATTGGATAAACGACATTGTTTTTTCTTTGTTTGATGCAAATATAAGTAATATTTTTTATTGCTAACATGTCTTTTTTGAATTTATTTTTTGCCGTTTATCGAAAATATGTGACAATACACTCGTTTTTAGTTTTTTAAATTATGAAATCTTGTGATATCAAAAATGAATTCCTATTTTTAAAATATTAATAGTTAGCCCACCTATGAAACATTTTGTAATTGCTTTTGTATTTTTATGTACATGGCTTTATTTTGGCGTTCGGTATTACGAATGCAGTGTAAAGAAGCTTTGTGAAGTTTCTGAGCCAATTCCGGTTGTTGAACCTCCAAAAGTTGTTGAGAAAAAACCACTTACCTATTTACCTTTTTCAATTGCAAAGAATTCCGAAACTGTCACTATTATTGATAGTATTTCAAACCCTTTACAATCCTTTTTTGATTATTTAAATGCGAATCAGCGAAAAGAGTTAGTGATTACGTCCTTTTTTAGTAAGGATGAAAACGGATCTATTGCAGGTTCTCGCAATGAATCTTTACAGAATGTGTTGAAAGATTTTGGAATTAATCTTGATCGTGTTGTGATGCAAACCAAACAAGGAGATTTTAAGTTTTCGGCAAACGATCAATATGCAAAAGGATTTGCATACGAGTATCAAACGATGTCTGAGGAGCGCATGAAGTCTATTGATAAAGGAATTGCTTCTAAGATTTTGTATGCAGGTTTTGGTTCAAAAACGTTTCAACCTGATAATACATTGAATGCTTACGCGCAAGAATTAAAGAATTATTTAGCAAAACATCCTGATAAACAAGTTGAAATTATTGGTCATACCGATAGTAATGGTGAAGCTGAAGCGAATCAGTGGATTGGAAAAGAACGCGCTAAAAGTGTGATGGAATATTTTGTTTCACAAGGTATTGATCCTTCCAAGTTGACTATTTCTTCTAAGGGTGAAACTTCCCCTATTGCATCAAATGCTACTTTAGAAGGACAACGATTGAATAGACGAATTGAAATTAATATAACTAATTAACTGATTGTATGACACTTATATTTATACAGAACCTTACACCGACTTCTAGTTGGGAATATTTTGTAGTATTCTTGATAGGATTTGGTTGTTTTTTGATTGGATGGATTTTTTCGAAACGCAAGATGAAACGCAAATACGAAAAGTTATTAGCTGATTGTGAATCTGAGAAAACAGAGATTAGTATGGATGTTTCTTCATCGCAAGGTGTGCGCGCTGTGAAAACACGAGAACGTTCAGGAAAAGCTGTGGATTCAAGCGAAACGACACAAATTGATCTTGAGAATTCCCCATTGAATTTTGAGAGTTTTGGTTTTGCCAATCCTTCTCAGAAAGACGATTTGAAACGAATTAAAGGTGTTGGACCATTTATTGAAGAGAAGTTGAATACGATTGGAATTTACACTTTTGAACAGATTAGTCGGTTTTCACCAGAAGATATACAAACCGTTACCGAATTGATTGCCTTTTTTCCAGGACGCATTGAACGCGACGATTGGAAAGGTCAGGCAGGAATTTTGAAGAAAGGTGGCGATACTGATTTTAGCAAGCGATTGAGTACGGATAAGTAGACTGGTTAGACTGGTTAGACTGGTTAGACTGAAAAGTATAAAAAAAGGGAAACAATTATGTTTCCCTTTTTTGTTTTGTGTTATGTTTTATTTTATTGATTTCCAAGAATGATTGGCAACCCACTGTCTCCTGAACCTATAACGATTACTTTGCTATTTGGTGATTCTGATAATTTTAATGTTGCTTCTATTCCTTTGTCTTGTAGAATTTTATCTGTTAAAGATGCGCTTAATATTTTGTTGGCATCTGCTTTACCTTGCGCTTCAATGATTACTTTTTCAGCTTCTTTTGCCGCAGTTACTAATCTGAATTCATATTCTAATGATTCTTGCTCTTGTTTTAGTTTACGCTCAATTGCTTCCTTAATTGTCGGAGGTAATGTTACATCTCTAACTAGTACAGCATTTAATTGAATGTATTGTGGCTCTAGAATTTTTTTGGTTTCTTCAAAAATTTCTGTCTGAATTGCATCACGTTTTGTAGAATATAATTGTTCTGGCGTATACCTACCAACTACACTTCTTGTTGCAGATCTAACCGCTGGTTTAATTACGTCATCTTCATAATTTTCTCCTCTAGTTTGGTGCAATAATGCTACGGTAGCAGTTGTTGCTTGATATAATACAGATGCGTCTAATCTAATTTCTAATCCATTTGAAGATAATACAGCCATTTTTTCTTCAAATAATTCTTGTTGTCTTACATTGTATTTGAATACTTGATTCCAAGGTGCTACAATTTGAAATCCTTCTCCTAAAGGCGCTTCTTCAGTTTCTACTCCACCAATCCACTTATATAATACTCCTCTTTCTCCTGAGCCAATAGTTACTGCTGATTTTGCTATTAGTATAATTAATCCAATGACTACAATTAGTATTGGTATTCCAATTTTTGGTAATTTATCCATCTTGTTATTTGTTTTTATTAAATGAGTCCGTAATATTTTCGTAGAAACCACTCTAATGCAAGACTAATTGCAATTAATGCGAGTAGATATTTCCAATCTATCAAAGATACGACCTTTTCGTTACTTTTCTCAATGGTTTTGAAGCGTTGATCGTTTATTAGTTCAGAAATAATCGCTTGTGAGTCGTTATTGATATGAAATGCCTTTCCGTTTGATTTTGCAGCAATGGCTTGCAATCGTTTCGTATCGGCATTTAAAAATTGCTTTTCAATATCGAATTCTAGTATTTTAAAACTTCCCGATTTGCTGCTATTTTTCCCTTCTGCTCGTACTGTAAAATTATACGATGCTGGCGGCAAGTTGTTTAAATCAACAGTGTAAAACCCGGCATTTAGCAACATTGGATATGTGGTTACTTTTTCGGTGTCTTTGTTTTTGATGATCGCTGTTAGGTTTGCATTCGCATCAAATTCATAGGAAGGATTGAAATATTGTGCTGTGAGTTGAATTTCACGATTTCCATAGTAAAACGATTCGTAACCAACGGTTAAGCGTTCTCGTTTTTTACTGGAAGCTAAGTATTGTATTAGTTTCCCCAGAAATGTATCAAATTCTATAAAGTTTTCTTGCGCCAAGAAACTGTGCGCGCGCCATTTCCAGATATCTTCACCTGCAAGTATTGCAGCTCGTTTGGTATCGTTTGTATACGTTGCTAATAATGCGCCATTGGTTGAAACACCCGAAATTACTTGCGATAGAATGATTTCATGAGCCGTATTAAATTCTACTTCGCCAAAAGCATTTTGTAATGGTGGATAGTCTGAAAAGTCAATATTTTCAATTAGAAAGTTTGTATAGTTGGTGTTTAATTTCCCCTGTACTTCTTCCGTTTCGTCCAAATCATCTTTGTAGAAGTTAGTTTGTACATCATTTAAGAAATTCCAATCGGTTTGTGTTCCTGTAATGGTCAGTGTATTTTTTTCTAATCGATTTACATTTTCATATACTTCCGTGAATTTTCTCGTTGGTTGATAGAGAATAACTAGTTGATAGTCATTTAGTTTACTTGAAGCTTCATTGGGTTTTAAAATATCTACACTTCGCAGTTCGTTACTTTCTAAACTCTTTTTTAACGCTCCTAAATCTGGATGAATCATATCAGCAATTAACGCAATTTTTACTTTTTGATCAATGACTTCCACTGCAAAGTAGCGTGTGTTGTTTTGTTTGTTTTTTTCAGTGTTTAATGGTGTCAGCGTTGCGCGCAATGTTTGTACACCAATTTTTGTTGCTGAAATAGTTAGGTTGACAACTTTTGAATTGTCCGTTGGCGAAAATGTCAATTCTTTACTCGCCAAGCGTTTTCCATCGGAAGTTAGGACTAAGTTTGTCTGAATCGTTTCATTTCCGGTATACGTCGCAATTACTTCTACTGGAAATTTATTTTTTAGGTATGCGTATTTATTCGCGTTAAGCTGATCAATTTTAAGATCAATGTATGTTATTGTATCACCTGCAATGACAGGAAATATTGGTTGTTTTATTTTTGAGGAAAGAAATTGGTAATCATTCCCATAAGTTTGATTTCCGTCTGTTATTAATAGTGTTGGCGCAATCGCATCTTTGTAAAGATTGTTGATGTCTTTTAGCGCTTTGCTAATGTTTGTTTGATGCCCAGAGAAGTTTACAGAGTCACTTTCTTTTAGTTCTCTTGCGAATGTATACGTATCTATTTCAAATTTATCTTGAAGTAGTTTTGAGTTTTTTAAGGCATTTAGTATTTCTAGGACTTTTGCATCATAGCCCAATTCGGTAACTGAAGAAGAATTATCAACCGCAATTGTTAGGATTGGTTTTTCTTCGTAGTAACTTTTTTGTTTAAATTTTGGATTGATGATTAAGAGTAATAAGGCAAATAGGCTTAAAAATCTTAAAAACGAAAAAAGCACTAATTTTTTAGTGCGTTTTTTCGTTTTGTAGTAGTAATGAAATATCGCGACAAGCGCTGATATGAATACTGCTATACAGATATATACAATGATTGTAGTTTGCAATAGTTAGTATTTAGATATTTTTTTAGAGATTTCTTTTAAATCTTTAGGCTTCAAGTTATATGACATCATTTTCGATTTAGAATATATTACCTCTCCTGTTTTACTATTTATGATAGATAGTACTTTTATAAATGCATTTTGATGATAGACTAAATAGTAAAAGTCCTCATCGTTCAGAATTTTTTCGTTTAATTCTGCATCAGGAATAACCTCATATTTATGCTGATAATCTATAAATAGTTCTTCTTCTGTGATTTGTTTTTTTGCTTTTGCAACTTTTTTACCCGAGTACGAGTAAATAAAATTTTGTGAAAAATACAGCGTTTTATTTTTAAGAACTCCTATTTTTTCCTTATTGATGTAATCATCAAAAGTATCAAAGCTTTCTTTTTTTTCAAAACTACTATTGACAAACTGTAAGTAATTTTTCAAATAACCCAATCTGTAATTCATCAAATCGCCGCTAAGAGAATCTTGACCTGATACTACTTGTCGTCGCAAAGGAATATCAGCAGTAAAGTAAATGGCTCCAACACGATCCGCTCTCCAATCAAAAATTCTTTTTCCCTTCTTAATTTTATCTTTTGTAATTTTAGTAATAACGGAAAAGTCTAAATAATGATACGATGATGTTGCTCTCGTTGATATTCCTTGACTGTAAACTATATAATTACGAAATCTTGCATAAGATGTTCCTTCTTTAAAAATGGTGTTATCGATATCTTTATCTTGGATTATTTTATAAGGGGTGAATTTCCAAACTTGCTTCAATAATTTTTCATAATCCTCTTTTGTATATTTGTCGCTTTCCTCAAAGATAAAATAGGTTACTGGAGAATTCGCAAATTTTTCTAATGATTTTTTACTTAAATTTTTATGTTTTCCATAAATTAGAAAGCTTCCTATACGTGCTTGAGCAATTACAATTGTACTGAAAAAAAGGAAAAAACTTAGAGATAGTAAAGCCGTCTTTTTCATTTATTTTGTTTTTATGATTTCAAAAGAGTCTAAGAAACGTTTAATACTTGGGTTTTCATCATTTGCAGTTAAACAAATTACTTGTGTAATAAACATTGAATTTTCAACTAGATATGCATTGATATATATAAATCCACCTTGAATAGCAATTTTGATGCTTCTTCCCGGATATCCGTTAAATTTTACTTTGTTATCAAATTCTAACTTTCCTTGTACGTTTGATACAGCTCCATTTACAGCGCCATCAAGTACCGTTGCATTGTATTCTTCGTCAGCATTTGTAAATTGCTCTTCTGGGTAATCAGATCGAATTACGGAATATACCGCGTTGTCATCACCCGAAGCTGGTGCGTGCATAATCATGTGCATGTCTAACTCGCCAACAGCAGTGTTCACTTTTTGCACAGTACGTTCTGGTTCTTGTGGGTAGTATGCAATAAATGATAAGTCTTCCGCTTTATACTTTTCCCAGTTTTGAGCGTTTAACGCTCCAAATGACAGCATAAATACTGCCATTAATAAAAATGCTTTTTTCATACGTTATTATTTAGTTATGTCAACATTCCACCGTCAACGTTCAATACTTGTCCTGTGACATAAGCTGACATATCACTCGCAAGGAAAACACATACATTTGCTACATCTTCAGGAGTTCCACCTCTTTTTAATGGAATAGCATCTCTCCAACCTTTTACGACATCTTCTGGAAGTTTCCCTGTCATTTCAGTTTCTATAAAACCTGGTGCAATTACATTACTGCGAATGTTTCTTGAACCTAATTCTAAGGCAACTGATTTTGAGAATCCAATCATTCCTGCTTTTGAGGCTGCATAGTTGGTTTGTCCGGCATTTCCTTTTACACCAACAACAGAACTCATGTTAATGATAGAACCTTTACGTTGTTTCAACATGGTACGTTGAACTGCTTTGGTCATATTGAAGACAGATTTTAAGTTGACTTCGATTACTTTGTCAAAATCTTCTTCTGAGATTCGCATTAAAAGATTGTCTTTTGTGATTCCTGCATTATTGATTAATACATCAATCGAGCCAAACTCTTTTAATACTTCCGCTGCCAAATCTTGTGATTGTTGATAGTCTGCAGCGTTACTTTTGTATCCTTTTGCTTTTACGCCTAATTCGTTTAATTCTTTTTCTAGTTCGTTAGCAGCTTCAACAGATGAACTGTATGTAAATGCTACATTTGCCCCATGAGCTGCAAATACTTGCGCGATTCCTTTTCCTATTCCTCTACTCGCGCCAGTAATGATAGCTGTTTTGCCTTCTAGTAATTTCATTCGTATTATGGTTGATTTATTTAATTCAAATATAGTTAGAATAGTTAGGTTGACAATAAGATGTTTTATGATTATTTAGAAAAAAACAACTTCTATTTGTAATAACTATCTAATGATAAGTTGATTATAAATGTATCAAAAAAAACTGGGAGATTTTATCGAATTTACAAAAATGCATGGAAAAACTGTAACAACATTTTTTTTTATTCGTCATATAAGGATATCTAACAAAAAACAAAATTATGAAAAAACTACTGCTTTTTTCCTTTATACTGCTTTTTATGGCATGCAAAGAGGAAACCAAAAAAGTGCCTGAGCTTGCAGAAAAGCAACAAGCGCCAAAAATTTCAGTTAAAGATTTCTTTAAAAATTCTGAAAAAAGATCCTTCAGCTTATCTCCAAATGGTGAATATATTGCGTATTTAGCTCCTTATAAAGATAGAATGAATATTCATGTCCGAAAATTTGATAGCGATGCTGTAACAAGAGTTACAAGTGTTGAAGATCGTGACCTTTCTGGGTATTTTTGGGCAAATGACGATCGTTTAGTATTTATTAGAGATGAAGGCGGAAATGAAAATTTTCACCTTTTTGCTGTAAATAAAGATGGAACCAACGAAAAAGATTTAACACCTTTTGATGGTGTACGCTCTCAAATTATTGATGCGCTTGAAGATAATCAAGATGAAATGATTATTGGCTTGAATAAAAGAATTCCGCAAGTTTTTGATCCATATCGATTGGATATCAATTCTGGAGCATTAACCTTACTTTATGAAAACCCTGGAAATATTACAGGTTGGCAAACAGATCACGATGGAAAGTTGCGCTTAGCCTATGTAACCAATGGTGTTGATAATACAATTATGTACAGAGCTACAGAAGCTGACCCTTTTACAGAAGTTATTACTACCGATTTTAAACAAACCTTAACTCCACAATTTTTCGATTTTGATAATGGCGATGTTGTGTATGCCGCTTCTAATTTAGGCAGAGATAAAGCCGCTATTGTAAAGTACGATTTGAAAGCAAATAAAGAAATTGAAGAAATTTTTATGGATAGCGAAGTGGATGTGGATGGTATTTCATATTCTTCAAAAAGAAAAGTACCAACGTTTATTAATTATACAAGAGCAAAACTGAATAGAAAGTTTTTAGATGCAGAAGCTGAGAAACTTTTTAAGATGTTAGAGGAAAAACTTGGAGAAGACAATCAATATTATATTACTTCTAGCAATAAAGATGAAGATAAGTTTTTAATATATGCAGGAAATGATAAAACGAGAGGTGCTTATCATTTTTATGATAAAAACACTGGCACTTTAAAACATATGGCAGATTTAAGTCCTTGGATTAATTCTGATCATATGGCAGATATGAAACCTATCACCTACACTTCTAGAGATGGCATGACAATTCATGGATATTTAACGTTACCTGTTGGTGTGAAAGCAGAAAATTTACCAGTAGTTGTGAATCCACATGGCGGTCCTTGGGCTCGTGATAATTGGGGATTCAACCCAGAAGTGCAATTTTTAGCCAATAGAGGTTATGCAGTTTTACAAATGAATTTTAGAGGATCTACAGGTTACGGGAAACAATTCTGGCAAAGTTCATTTAAAAAATGGGGACAAGAAATGCAAAACGATATTACTGATGGCGTAAAGTGGCTTATTAAAGAAGGTATTGCAGATGAAGATCGTATTGCTATTTATGGTGGAAGTTATGGAGGTTATGCAACATTAGCTGGAATTACAAATACACCTGATTTGTATGCTGCTGCTGTTGATTATGTAGGCGTATCAAATCTGTTTACGTTTATGGAAACGATTCCTCCATATTGGGAACCTTATAAGAAAATGTTATATGAAATGGTGGGCGATCCTAATACGAAAGATAGCATTATGATGAAGGCAAATAGCCCAGTATTTCATGTAGATAAGATTAAAGCTTCATTGTTTATTGCGCAAGGTGCTAATGATCCGCGTGTGGTTCAAGCAGAATCTGATCAAATGGTAGCTGCTTTGAAAGAGAATGGAATTACCGTAGAATATATGTTAAAAGAGAATGAAGGTCACGGATTTAGAAATCAAGAGAATCGATTTGATTTTTATAATTCAATGATTGAGTTTTTGAATAAAAACATGACTACGAAAGTTAAAGGATAATATATAAAAAAAGCGCTTCGAGAGAAGCGCTTTTTTATTGTTTGATTTTCTTTTTATTGTTTGATTTCTTTTGCTTTTTCGTAATTGAAAAGATAATCGATGTCCATTTCTTGAATTTTACCAAGTTTTGCTAAGGCATCCATGTCTACATCTTTTTTGTTTCCAATCACCATTACATTGTATTGTTCACCTTTGATGTTTTCGTCAAAGAACCCTTTTAAGTCAGCGAGCGTCATTTTCTCAATAGCTTTGTACATTTCTTCTCTGTGATCTTTATCAATTCCAAGTTTTTGAAGTCTTTCGTACGTCCAGAAAATGTTTGATTTTGTGATACGCTGTGCTGCTAGTTTTTTCAAAGTCGCTTCTTTTGCTGCTTCAAATTGCTTTTCAGCTTCTGGCATATCGTTCATTAAGTTCATCATTGCCTCTACTGCTTGCGGCATTTTGTTTGCTTGTGTTCCAATATACGCCATTACATAGTTAGAATCTTCTTTGTCTGAAGCTTGACTGTAATATGAGTATGCTGAGTAAGCTAATGATTTAGATTCTCTAATTTCTTGGAATACAATTGATGATAAACCACTTCCAAAATACGTATTAAATACTGTAGAAGCTGCCATGTTTTCAGCTTTGAAAGGACTTCCTTTTGCCAAGAACATCATTTCAGCTTGTACCATATCGTAATCAACGAAGAATACATTTCCGCCAGTTTCTTGCTCTACATATTTGATTGCTTCTGGATATTCTTTTAGTTCATTCGCAACTTTGTGATGTTCGTTTAATGCTGCAACTGCCGCATCAATATCTTTTCCGAAGTAGAATATACGTTGGTCAAAGTTTTTGAAATCTTTTACCAAGTCAACAAGTTCTTGCGGATTCATTCCATTTAATTCACTATTGCTGTATATGTTACGCAAACGAGAGTTTTCGCCATATTTTGCATAGTTCATTAAACCTCTTTGTAAGATGCTTCCTTTTCGTGTTTTCGTGTCTTGTCTTCCTTTAATGATTTGCGCCACATATTTATCATACGCTTCCTGATTTGGCACCGCATTATTCCACAAGTGTGATAATAACTCTAATCCTTCTGGTAAGTTTTCTTTTAGTCCATTTAAACCAACATACGATTTTTCAGCACCAGTACTTACGTAATAGCTAATTCCTAGCTTGTAGAATTCTTTCTTTAATTCTTCAGGAGAATATTTATCAGTTCCTAAGTATTCCATTAACCCAACTCCTAAACCAAGTTTTTTGTTATTATCACTTCCCATGTCAAAGATGATATTCATATCAAATAAGTCATTTTGCTCATTGTCAATGTATGAAACCTTGATTCCATTAGAAAGTTTTGTTTCTTTAATCTCTGATTGGAAATCAACATATTTAGGCTGTAAAGACGCAGCTTCTGTTGCGTTGAAGGCTTTGATGAATTCTGAACTTTTATCTCTGTTTAAGTTTACAGGCGTAATTCCTGGATTTTCAACTTTTACGATTGAATTATCAGTTCCTTTACGTTTGTACGTTACGACATAGTTGTCTTTGTAGTGTTTGTTAGCAAAGTCTACTACTTCTTGTTTTGATATTTTACGTAAATCTTCTAAGAATTTTACTTTGTTAGCCCAATCTTCATGATGAATAAACGCATTTACATACGCATCTGCCAATGCTGTACTACTTTCGTATTGTCTTGTTTGACTCAGTTTTAAATCGTTGATAACCGCTTCAATCATCCATTCTTCAAATTCTCCTTTTTTAAGTTTTTCAACTTGTTCTAAGAGTAAGTTTTTCACGTCATCTAATGTTTGTCCAGCTTTAGGCGCTCCATATAATCTATGGTAGCCATAATCATTTAAAAATGTTGGAGAACATCCTGCGTATTGTACAAGTTGCTTTTGATTTAAGTTTAAGTCGATTAAACCTGCATTTCCGTTAGAAAGAATCATATCTACTAAGGTTACAAGCTTTTCATCCTCTGTGTTTACTCCACTGGTACGAAATGCTATTGATATTGATTCAGACGTTGGTCCTAATACTTCTTTTACAACTGGAGACGTGATTGCCTCTTCTTTTGGTAATGTTGGATGCACCACTTCTTTTTTCTCCATTTTACCAAATGTGTTATTTACTTTTTGAATCGTTTCTTCAAAATCGAAATCACCAACTAATACCATTGCCATATTGTTTGGCACATAGTATTTGTCAAAGTAGTTGTGAATTGCTATCATCGAAGGATTTTTCAAGTGCTCAGCAGTACCAATCGTATTTTGTTGTCCGTATGGATGATTTGGAAATAAACCATCTAACATTGCATAGAGTGCTTTTCTTCCATCACTATCTTGTGTTCTGTTGAATTCTTCAAATACTGCTTCTAATTCTGTATGAAATAAACGCAATACTAATTGACTGAAACGCTCATTTTCAAGCGTTAGCCATTTATCTAATTCGTTTGCAGGTATTTTATTCGTATACACTGTTTGCTCAAACCACGTATAGGCGTTTGTACCTGTTGCACCTAAAGAACCAACCATTTTATCATATTCATTGGCAACACTATAATTGGAAGCTTCTAAAGATACTTCGTCAATTTTTTTGTACAGTGCTTTCTTTTTTTCAGGATCTGTTTCTGCTTTATGCTGTTCATATAAATCAGAGATTTGATCTAAGTATACTTTTTCTTTTTCCCAGTCAATAGTACCAACTTCATCAGTTCCTTTGAAAACCATGTGCTCTAAGTAGTGTGCTAAACCAGTAGTTTCTTTTGGATCGTAGTTAGAACCTGCTCTTACCGCAATGTAGGTTTGTATTTTTGGTTCGTCACTGTTTTGACTTAGATAAACTTTGAGTCCGTTATCTAGTGTATACAAACGCAATCCGGTTGGATCGTTTGATACGGTTTCGTACGAAAGACCATTTGCATCTTTCTGTTGCGTTACTTTTACTTCTTTAGAAGCAGTTGTATCGCCGGTTTCTTTACAGCCGAAAATCGCAAGTGCACCTACGAATAGTAGCAGTAGTTTGAATCTTTTCATTATAATTTTTTGATTAGTTTGTAGTATTTAAACGTTAAAATTATGATTATTATATGTGTAATTATAATAATCATAATTTTTTAACATTTATTTAGTTCATGCTGTATACAGTATGCTAGCTATAAATATTATGTTTTCAATAAGATGTTAAATTCTTTACTTGATGAATTTTGGTGTTTTATTAATCAAAATTGACAGCTATTAAAAAAAGTGAGCCTAAGCCCACTTTTTACTTTTTTTCATGATTTATTTAATGTTAACAAATTCCAGCGCCTGGACACGAAATTGTTGGACCGCATTCCAAGCCAGTTCCTGTTCCAGTAGTAGTGTTTCCACAAGTTCCATCTGCTGATGGACCTGGACAGTTAGCATCATGTGTTGGGCAACAAATTCCTAAAGGAATACAAGATTCTGTTTTGAATCCTCCTATAACTGAATTTTGCGTTCTTAAATTTGAGATTGATTTTTTGTTAAGCGATAAGCTTAGTAAATTCTTTTTTTTCATAATTTCAAGGGTTATATAGTTAATAATCGATCTAAAACTATACAATCAAAACATACCCTGAAAGAAAATCTACTCTGAATTCATAAATCTTAAGTACTAAAAAAAGCGTGCTAAACCTTTGTAAACATTGATTTTTTTATACAAAAAAAAGCGCAGTACCATTTGAATGATACTGCGCTTTATATATTTAGAACGAAGTAATTATGCCATTACTTCTGCTACTTTTTTTCCAATTTCTGCTGGAGAGTTTACTACGTGAATTCCACATTCGCGCATGATTGCTTTTTTAGCTTCTGCTGTATCATCAGCTCCACCAACAATTGCTCCTGCATGACCCATTGTACGTCCTGCTGGTGCCGTTTCTCCTGCGATGAAACCAACTACTGGTTTTTTACTTCCGCTTGCTTTGTACCATTTAGCCGCATCCGCTTCTAATTGACCTCCGATTTCTCCAATCATCACTACACATTCGGTAGCTGGATCGTTGATTAATAATTCAACCGCTTCTTTTGTAGTTGTTCCAATGATTGGATCTCCACCAATACCAATAGCAGTTGTGATTCCTAATCCTTGTTTTACTACTTGATCCGCAGCTTCGTATGTTAATGTTCCTGATTTAGAAACAATTCCAACTTTTCCTTCTTTGAAAACAAATCCTGGCATGATTCCAACTTTTGCTTCTCCTGGCGTAATTACTCCTGGGCAATTAGGTCCAATTAAACGACATTCTTTGTTACTGATATATGCAGCAACTTTTGTCATGTCTGCAATTGGAATTCCTTCAGTAATTGTAATGATTACTTTGATTCCTGCTTCCGCAGCTTCCATTATTGCATCTGCAGCAAATGCTGGCGGTACAAAAATGATCGTTGTATCAGCTCCAACTTTTTCAACAGCTTCAGCAACTGTATTAAAAACTGGTTTGTCTAAGTGTGTTTGTCCACCTTTTCCTGGCGTTACACCACCAACTACATTAGTTCCGTACTCAATCATTTGACCTGCATGAAATGTTCCTTCACTTCCTGTAAATCCTTGAACAATTATTTTTGAATCTTTGTTTACTAAAACGCTCATTTGATATTTGTTTTTTGGCTGCACAAAAATAGTTTTTTATAAAGTATTTATAAAGTATTTTTTGAGTTTTATCTGTAAATACTTTTGAATGCTCTAAACTATTTGTTTTCTAAGTTTTTTATTCGTTCGATCAATTCTGGTATTTGGCGAATTGATGCAATTTCTTTGTATTTTTTTCTGAAATCATCTGCTGGTGTTCCAAAGTAGCTTTTTCCACCTTCCAAACCTTTGCTTACGCCTGATTGTGCTGAGATTACTGTCTTTGCTCCTATCGTGATTCCACTTGTAATTCCGACTTGTCCCCAAATGGTAACTTCATCTTCAATGATCACACAACCTGCAATTCCTGTTTGCGAAGCAATTAAACATTTTCTGCCAATTACAGTATCGTGACCAACATGCACTTGATTGTCAATTTTGGTTCCTTCTTTTATGGTTGTATCACCTGTAACACCTTTATCAATGGTACATAATGAACCTAAATCTACATTGTCTTCTAACACAACACGTCCACCAGAACGTAATTTATCAAATCCTTCAGGACGTTTTTTGTAATAGAAAGCATCTGCTCCTAAAACTGTTCCTGAGTGAATGATTACATTGTTTCCAATGACAGCATTGTCATATATTGCCACATTTGCATGAATGATACAATCGTTTCCAATCGTAACATTATTCCCAACAAAACAATTTGGCTGAATTACAGTGCGTTCTCCAATCGTAGCCGATGGTGCAATGGATGCCGAAGCACTTATAAATGGTCTGAAATGATCGGTTAGCGTATTGAAATCTCTGAATGGATCATCTGAAATTAATAATGCTTTGCCTTCTGGACACTCAACTTCTTTATTAATTAATACAATGGTTGCTTTAGATTCTAAAGCTTTGTCATAGTATTTTGGATGATCAACAAATACAATATCGCCAGCTTCTACCACATGAATTTCATTCATTCCATGTACTGGAAATGAATCATCACCAACATACGACGTTTGTATGATTGCAGCAATTTCTTTTAGTGTGTGTATTCTAGGGAATTTCATGTATTCGTTTTTTTAAATTAATTCAGAAGGAATAAAATTAAAAAAAGCCCAACGAATTGAGCTTTTAGAATTGTTATTCTTTTATACGTTCCATGTAGGAACCTTTTTCTGTTTCAACTTTAATTTTATCACCTTCATTGATGAATAAAGGAACATTGATACGTGCGCCAGTTTCAACAGTTGCAGGTTTTGTAGCATTTGTTGCTGTATTTCCTTTCACTCCTGGTTCTGTATGTGTAACTTCTAAGATAACACTTGCAGGCATATCTACTGATAATGGCGCATTGTCTTCAGAGTTAATCAAAATTGTTACGACTTCTCCTTCTTTTAATAAATCTGGAGCATCTAAGGTTGTTTTTTGTAATGTGATCTGATTGTAATCACCAGTATTCATGAAGTGAAATGTATCACCATCATTGTATAGATACTGAAATTTGTGAGTTTCTACACGAACGTCGTCAATTTTATGTCCCGCTGAAAATGTATTGTCAATTACTTTTCCTGTGGTTACACTTCTTAATTTTGTACGAACAAATGCAGGTCCTTTTCCTGGTTTTACGTGTAAAAATTCTATGATTTTGAATATATCGTGATTGTAACGAATACACAATCCTTTTCTAATGTCTGATGTTGATGCCATTGATTATTGTTTTATTTTAGTTTGAAGCAATATACCCTTTCATGATACCTCTGTGTGAGTTTTTGATAAATTGTAATATTTCATCGCGCTCTGTAGTGGCTTCCATTTCTGCTTCTATGATTTCTGCAGCTTGCGTATTGTTGTAATTTTTTTGATATAGTATTCTAAAGATGTTTTGAATCTCTCTTATTTTTTCTGTTGTAAAACCTCGTCTACGCAATCCAACAGAGTTGATTCCTACGTATGATAAAGGTTCACGAGCAGCTTTTACGTATGGTGGCACATCTTTACGAACTAATGATCCACCTGTAACAAACGCATGATTTCCAATGGAACAAAATTGATGTACCGCAGTCATTCCTGCTAAAATTACATGATCGCCCACAGTAATGTGTCCAGCTAATGTACTGTTATTCGAAAATATACAGTTATCACCAACAATACAATCGTGTGCAATGTGGCAATACGCCATGATAAGGCAGTTTTTACCAATTTTTGTTTTCATACGATCGGTGGTACCTTTGTTAATGGTTACACATTCGCGTATGGTAGTGTTATCACCTATTTCTGCAATGGTGTCTTCTCCTTGGTATTTTAAATCTTGTGGTGGCGCTGATATTACCGAACCTGGAAAGATGTTGCAGTTTTTACCGATTCTTGCACCTTCCATGATGGTTACGTTTGAGCCAATCCAAGTTCCTTCACCAATAATTACATTGTTATGGATAGTTGTAAAAGGTTCTACAACCACATTTTTTGCAATTTTGGCACCTGGATGAACATATGCTAAAGGTTGATTCATCTACTATATTTTAGTTATTTCTACTGTTTAATTTTTGATCATAGTGAAATCACTATGCTACTTTTTTACAATGTCTTCTTCTTTTTTCCTAGCAATTTGCGCCATTAATTCTGCTTCGGCTACTAATTTACCATTTGCATATGCATACGCTTGCATGTGGCAAATCCCTCTACGAATTGGCGTTATTAAGTCTGCTTTGAAGATTAATGTATCACCCGGAACTACTTTTTGCTTGAATTTTACTTTGTCAATTTTCATGAAAAAGGTAAGGTAGTTTTCTGGATCTGGAACCGTACTTAGTACTAAGATTCCTCCTGTTTGCGCCATTGCTTCTACTTGCAATACACCTGGCATTACGGGCGCTCCTGGAAAGTGACCAACGAAAAACGGTTCGTTCATCGTTACATTTTTTACACCAACCACATGACTATCAGATAATTCTAATATTTTATCGATGAGTAAAAATGGTGGTCTGTGTGGCAACATCGTCATGATTTGATTGATATCCATTAATGGAGTTTGATGCAAATCGTATGTTGGCACTTTGTTGCGCTTTTCTATTTTTATGATTTTGGACAGTTTTTTTGCAAATTGTGTGTTTACAAAGTGTCCTGGTTTGTTTGCGATTACTTTTCCGCGAATGCGAGTTCCAACTAAAGCTAAATCGCCAATAACATCTAGCAATTTGTGACGTGCAGCTTCGTTTGGATGATGTAAGGTAAGGTTGTCAAGAATTCCATTTGGTTTTACCGCAATGTCATCTTTACCAAAAGCAACTCTTAGTTTGTCCATTGTTTCTGGTGATAGTTCTTTATCAACATATACAATAGCGTTGTTAAGATCGCCACCTTTTATTAAACCATGTTCTAATAGCATTTCGAGTTCATGCAAGAAGCTAAATGTTCTTGAACTTGCAATATCTTTTTTGAAGTCAGAAATATGTTTTAAGGTCGCGTTTTGAGTTCCAAGCACTTTTGTGCCAAAGTCAACCATGGTTGTTACTTGATATTCATCTGATGGAATGATTGTAATTTCACTTCCAGTTTCATCATCAATATAAGAAATGACATCTTTTACAATGTATTCTTCTCTTGGTTCATTTTGTTCTACAATTCCAGCTTCTTCTATGGCTTCTAAGAAAAATTTTGCCGAACCATCCATTATTGGCGGTTCAGATTCGTTCATTTCAATGAGAACGTTATCAATTTCCAAACCAACTAACGCAGCTAATACGTGTTCGCAAGTTTGAATTCTGACACCTCTTTTTTCTAAAACAGTTCCACGCTGTGTATTGACAACATAGTTTGCATCCGCTTCAATGATTGGACTTCCTTCCAAATCAACTCGCATGAATGCATATCCATGATTTTCTGGTGCAGGTTTAAAAGTTAGTAATACTTCTTTTCCTGTGTGTAATCCTACGCCTTTTAGAGATACTTCTTTGGCGATGGTTGTTTGTTTAACAATAATTTCACTCATTGTTGTTTATTTTTTTTTCGATTTGATTGATAGTTTTTGCTATTTTAGGAAGGTTTTTGAAGTATACATACGATTTGTTGTAATCTCCATAGTTTAAAGCTGGTGAACCTTGTAATGTTTCTCCATCTTTTACATTTCTTCCAATTCCTGATTGTGCTTGAATTTTGACATTATCACCAATGGTAATGTGTCCAACAATTCCAACTTGTCCGCCAATCATACAGTTTTCGCCAATTTTGGCAGAACCTGCAATTCCGGTTTGCGCTGCGATGACTGTGTTTTTACCAATTTCAACATTGTGTGCAATTTGAATTTGATTGTCAAGCTTTACTCCTTTTCTTATGATGGTTGATCCTAAAGTTGCTCTGTCAATAGTTGTTCCAGCACCAATGTCAACATTGTCTTCTATAATTACATTTCCTATTTGCGGAACTTTGTGATATTCACCTTTTTTATTCGGCGCAAAGCCAAATCCGTCAGCACCAACAATAACGCCACTATGAATGACACAGTTATCACCAATGACTGAATCCGAGTAAATTTTAGCGCCAGCGAAAATAACCACATTGTTTCCAATGGTAACATTATCGCCAATATACGCATTTGGATATACTTTTACATGATCGCCAATTTTTACATTGTCGCCCATGTATGAAAACGCTCCAAAGTAGAGTTCTTTCCCATACTTAGCCGATTCCGAAATAAAAGTAGGCTGTTCAATTCCAACTTTATTTCGTTTTGCTTTATCGTAGTATTCTAAGAGTTTAGAAAATGATTTATACGCATCATCAACTTTGATTAATGTAGTAAATAATTCTTCTTCAGCTTCAAAGTCATTATTCACAATAGTTATGGATGCACGCGTACTATATATATACTGAGTATATTTAGGATTAGCCAAAAAAGTCAAAGAACCTTCTATGCCTTCTTCTATTTTAGAAAGTGTGGATACTTCAGTGTTTGGATCACCTATGATATCTCCTTCTAAAATACCCGCTATTTGTGTCGCTGTAAACTTCATTCCCGCAAAAGTATAAAAAAACTCCTAAAGTTTGTCTTTTGGGTAACATATATAATATTTTGTTACCGTTTTAGATAATGCTTTTAGGTTCAATTGATCCGAAGCCTTGACAACATCCTGAACTTTTCCTGACTTCATTAAGATATTTATGTTCTGACTTGTGGTTTTGTATGCTTGATTTGAGATTTCGCCTGAGAATACAAAATACGCTGCTTCCGCTTCCGAAATGCTGTATTTTTTCATCAAGTTTTGTGTCTCACTTTGGAGCTTATTATCTGAAATCTTTTTGTTTTTGATTTTAATTTTTAATAAATCACGATTGATGATCATTTCACATAAATTCGATAATATAAAATCGTCTTCGTTCATCCACTCTTTCATGGCTGAAATGATGTCGTAATCGTCCAACTTCGCAAATCTATCTAATACTTCGTGATTAAAATCTTCAATAGAGATTTCATTTTGAATGAAAAAAGATAATGCCGCACTTGCCTTTAGTTGCGTTCCTTGAAGCGTTAACTCTTTTGCTCTTTTGAGCACACGAATGAGCAATTGTTCTGCTACCAGACTCGTTTTATGCAAATATACTTGCCAATACATTAGGCGTCTGGCAACCAGAAATTTTTCCACCGAATAGATTCCTTTTTCTTCTATGACTAATTCATCATTCACTACACTTAACATTGTAATGATGCGTTCCGAATTGATATTTCCTTCCGCAACTCCTGTATAGAAACTATCACGCTTTAAATAATCGGCTCTATCCATGTCAATTTGACCAGATATTAACTGATACATGAATTTTCTTGGGTAGTTTCCTTTGAATATTTCGATGGCAAGCGTTAAACTTCCGTTAAATTCTGTGTTTAATTGTTCCATCAACAACAATGAAATCTCTTCATGATGCACACTATTTACAATACTATGTTCCATAGCATGCGAGAAAGGTCCGTGGCCAATATCGTGTAATAAGATGGCAATTAACAAGGCCTGCTTTTCATCTTCCGAAATTTCAACACCTTTAAAACAAAGGACTTGAATTGCTTTTTGCATTAAGTGCATACAACCCAACGCATGATGAAAACGTGTGTGATGTGCGCCTGGATATACCAAGTATGACATGCCCATTTGTGTAATTCTGCGCAAGCGCTGAAAATACTTATGCTCTATAAGATCAAAAATGAGCGGATTGGGAATTGTAATAAATCCGTAAATTGGGTCGTTTAAGATTTTAAGCTTATTTCTAGTATTCAATGTGTAATTTTTTATACTTTTTTTAGAATAAGCACAAATATAAGTACATTACAAGATACCTTACTAACAATTTACAAATAAAGACATACATGAGTGCATTCAAGATTCTTTGGGTTGATGATGAAATTGATTTATTAAAACCACATATTCTCTTTTTAGAGAAGAAAAACTACGAAGTAACAACGTGCACTAGCGGTACGGAAGCTATAGAAATCATAGACGAGCAAAATTTTGATATTGTTTTGTTGGATGAAAATATGCCAGGCCTAACAGGTTTGGAAACCTTAGCTGAGCTGAAAGAAAAACAGAATAATCTTCCTGTCGTCATGATTACAAAGAGTGAAGAAGAATATATCATGGAAGAAGCTATTGGCTCCAAGATTGCAGATTATTTGATAAAACCTGTGAATCCAAACCAGATTTTATTGAGTTTGAAGAAGAATTTGGACCATTCGCGATTGATTTCTGAAAAGACAACTTCTAATTATCAGCAAGAATTCAGAAAGATTGCGATGGATATGGCAATGGTAAATTCGATTGAGGAATGGATTGAGTTGTATCAAAAATTAATCTATTGGGAATTGCAATTGGAAGATATTGAAGATACTGGCATGTTTGAGATTTTGGAATCGCAAAAGACAGAAGCCAACGTTCAGTTTGGAAAGTTTATTGATAAGAATTATCCTGATTGGTTCGGAAATGATGATGCGCCAATTATGTCGCACACATTGTTCAGAGAACTCATTGCTCCAGAAATTAGCAAAGCACAACCAACTTTATTAGTTGTAGTTGATAATTTACGCTACGATCAATGGAGAGCTTTTGAACCTGTTTTAAATACACATTATAAAAAAGAAAAAGAAGTTCCTTTTGTGAGTATTCTGCCAACCGCGACACAGTATGCTAGAAATGCTATTTTTTCAGGATTAATGCCTTCCGACATGGAAAAACTACATCCCGAGTATTGGAAGAATGATACTGATGAAGGCGGAAAGAATTTGCATGAAAATGATTTCTTAAAAGCACAATTGAAGCGTTTAGGGTTAAACATTAAGCATGAATATCACAAAATAACCAGCTTAAAAGGCGGAAAGAAGCTCGCAGACAACTTTAAATCGCAAAAAGACAATGACCTTACAGTTGTGGTTTATAACTTCGTAGACATGCTCTCACACGCTAAAACCGAAATGGATGTTGTAAAAGAATTGGCTTCAGACGACAAAGCATATCGTTCACTGACGCTGAGTTGGTTTAAAAATTCTCCGTTGTTAGATATCATTCAACAATCGCAACGTTTAGGATTTAAATTGATTATCACGACTGATCACGGAACTATCAACGTAAAACATCCATCTAAAGTAGTTGGCGATAAGAATACAAGTTTGAACTTGCGTTATAAAACTGGAAGAAGTTTGACGTACGAGCAAAAAGATGTGTTGGCAGCAAAAGATCCTAGCACAATTCATTTGCCTTCCATTAACATGAGTAGTTCGTTTATTTTTGCAAAGACAGATTTATTTTTTGCGTATCCGAATAATTACAATCATTATGTGAGTTATTTTAGAAATACGTACCAGCATGGTGGCGTTTCGTTGGAGGAAATGATTATACCGTTTGCAGTAATGTTACCCAAGTAGAAATACCTGAAACTGACGTATAATTGCTTTTCATTTCTTTTAGTATTTGAAAAAACAGTAAATTTGTGTATTGTGTTAAAAATTAAATAGTAGTGCAAAGAGAATATAATCTTTCTGAAATAGAAGCAATAGCAGCAGGCATTCTTGCAGCATCGAAATATAAAATTATTGCTTTTCATGGAGAAATGGGTGTTGGAAAAACAACTTTAATCAAAGTATTAGCAAAGCAATTAGGCATTACCGAGCTTACAAATAGTCCAACATTCTCAATTGTAAATGAATATCGTTCTGCTGACGCAATCATATATCATTTTGATTGTTACCGAATTGAAGATGAAATAGAAGCGTATGATATTGGCATTGAAGATTACTTATATAGTGACGCTTGGTGCTTCATAGAATGGCCAGAACGCATTAAAAACCTATTGCCTAATGAAATTACAAAAGTGCACATTAAAAAGATAAATGAACAATTACGCTCAATTCATCTAAAAAATTGAACACTTTAGCGAAAAACAAAAACTATAACCTGAAAATAAACCCAAAAGACTGACAAATTAATGACTTTTACTGTATCTTGATAGAAAATTCTTATAGATAACAAAAAGTAAAAAAATGATAAAAATACGTAGAAAATAAAATATGGTAATTTCCTGAAAATCATTTGTTTAATAGATATGTTTGCGTCATCGTAAAACTAAAACCTAAACAAAATGAAATTAAGAAATTATTTATTCGCAGCAGTCGTATTAGCATCAGTAACATTTGTGTCTTGTAACCCAGATAGCATTGCAGACGAAGATAACCCATACCAAACCGAAGAAAAAATCGATAAGAAAGATATCAAAATTCCTGGGGAAGACTAATACCAATAGAAAATCTAGGTTTCAATCAAAAATTGTAGTAAATACAATTGTAGCACTACTTATAGCGATTACTCCATATTTGTTTCAATTATATGAGTATGTACCGAAAGATACTAATATTTGGGAAACATCATTTTTTACTATAACAGATACGAATTATAAAAATGTTAGAGTATTGGTTTGGGCAAGTATGAATAAAGCCATACCTCTATTATTAATGATATTATGGTTTTTGACTTGTAATAAGTGGTGGTATCACGTAATTTTGATTCCTATGTTTATGTTTGCTTTTCAGTTATTTGGAGCAATAAATGATAAATCTAGTATATTAGATGTTGTGGAAATTTATTGGTTGATTCCCATAATGATGATTGTTATACCTTTTGTTTATTTTATCAGAATAAAATTGATGGATAAATTAGTATATGGTATTGACTTAAAAAAGATAGATGCTGAATTAGAGGAATACGACCGAAAAGAGCGAGAGCAACAAAATATATCAGGCGCTCAAGAATAAATAATAAAAGTTCATTGAAATACAAGATATCCTATTTTCTATACATTGCGTTAGTTTTTAATAAAACCAACAAAAATACGTAGAAAATATATTATGCTCTTTTTGAAGGTAACATTTGGTTATTCAATAAGTTTGACCCATCGTTAAACTAAATAATCTAAACAAATGAAAACTAAATTCTACCTTTACCTATTAGCAGCCGTATCAACAATATTATTTGTATCTTGTAATCCAGATAGCATTGCTGATGAAGACAACCCATACGAAACAGAACAAGGAGTTGATAAAAGAGAAATCACAAGAGGAAACGTCGGTTAGAAAGAAATTACTTATTGACACCTTAATCATCTTATTGATATTTCTTTCTCCATTTTTATATTATTTATATGAATATTCTCCTGATGGAGATATATGGAAGACTAGTTGGTTTACCATTACAAGTAATGGATATCAAGATTTATACATTTCATTTTGGATGTATTTAAGCAAAATTATTCCATTGTTACTATTAATACTATGGTTTTTAACCTGTAAACATTGGTGGTATCACATAATTTTAGTGCCAATTGCCATGTATGCATTTCAATTAGCGAATGCACTTTATAAAAATACTTTGAAGGTTGATGAAATTGAAATATACTGGTTGATTCCAATATTAATGATCATCACACCCATAGTATATTTAATTAGAGTAAAATTATTTGAAAAGTTAGTATTAGGAATTGATTTAAAGAAAATTGAAGCTGAACTCGATGAATACGATCGTAAAGAAAAAGAGGCTCAAAATGTAAATGAAATAAAATAAATCTGTATATTCGCGAAAATACTTACGAAATAAATACAAAAAATTATAAATTCTACGGCTTTTGTTCGATTGACCCAAATCTAACAAAAGTACGTAGAAAATATATTATGCTAATTTTCTGATAATTAGTTGGTTATTCAATAAGTTTGCTTCATCGTTAAACTAAATAACCCAATTATCAGATGAAAACTAAATTCTACCTTTACCTATTAGCAGCCATATCAACAATATTATTTGTATCTTGTAACCCAGACAGTATTGCTGATGAAGACAACCCATACGAAACAGAAGAAAAAGTTAAGAAAAACATCAAAACGCCTCCTAATGGGTAGTTTGATAGCTCTTATTATTGCTATATCACCTATAATATATTATTCATATGAAAGTTTCCCTGATGTAAAAGTTTGGGAAACTTCTTTATTTACTTATGATAGCTCTTATTACGAAAGCGTACAAACTTCGGCGTATTGGATAATGTCAAAACTAATGCCTCTAATATTTTTAATCCTCTGGTTTATAACTTGTAAAGATTGGTGGTATCATGTAATCTTGATCCCAATAGCAATGTATATATTTCAATTAACAAGCATAATAAATGACGATATACAATCAGTCGATGAGGTTGAAATATACTATGTACTTCCCGTGATGATGATCATAGTTCCCATCGTATATTTAATTAGAATCAAACTCTTTGATAAATATGTTTATGGTATTGATCTCAAAAAAATAGATGCAGAGCTTGCGGAGTATGAACGAAAAGAACAAGAAATGGAAGAAGCCAATAAATAGTATTTTATTACTTCATTTTTATTTGTAACTTCATGTTTTAATCAATAATAATGCCTCATGCCGGAATCTTTATCTCCTTTTACCAAACAACAATTACTTCCACAAGAGGAAACACTCGAAATTTCAAAACACAAGCAAGAATTATTTATTGGAATTCCTAAAGAAACTTCGTTTCAAGAGAAACGAGTTTGCTTAACACCAGATGCCGTTGCTGCAATTATAGCACACGGACATCGTGTTTTGATTGAAAGTTGCGCCGGAAAAGAAGCTAATTTTTCAGATAAAGATTATACAGAAGCTGGCGCAGAAATTACTAATGACACACGAAAGGTGTTCTCCTGCCCTATTATTTTAAAAGTGGAACCGCCAACAATTGAAGAACTTCAATTATTGAATCCGCAAACGATTTTAATTTCAGCTTTACAGATAAAAACACGTTCTAAAAAATATTTTGAAGTATTAGCTAGTAAACGTGTGACCGCACTCGCCTTTGAATACATTCGTGATGAAGATGGCACGTATCCAGCAGTACGTTCCTTAAGTGAAATTGCCGGAACTGCCTCCATTTTAATTGCTTCCGAATTAATGGCAAATGTCAATAACGGAAACGGATTGATGCTTGGAAATATTAGCGGCGTTCCACCTGCGGAAGTTGTCATTGTCGGTGCAGGAACGGTTGGAGAATTTGCTGCACGTTCCGCATTAGGATTGGGTGCAAATATTAAAGTTTTTGATAATTCCATCACAAAACTTCGCTGCATTCAGATCAATTTAGGACAACCTGTATATACATCAACCATACAGCCAAAAAATTTATTAAAAGCGTTAAAACGTTGCGATGTTTTAATTGGCGCTGTGCGCGGAAAAAATAGATCTCCTATTTTAGTTACAGAAAGCATGGTCAGTCACATGAAAAAAGGGGCCGTCATTATTGATGTCAGCATCGATATGGGCGGTTGTATTGAAACAAGTGAAATTACTTCACACGATAAACCAACGTTTAAAAAACATGGCGTTATTCATTATTGTGTGCCAAATATTCCAGCTAGATATTCCAGAACCGCTTCAGTATCAATCAGTAATATGTTTACTCCATATTTACTAAAAATTGCGGATGATGGCGGATTAGAAAATTCGTTACGTTTTGATAAAGGATTGAAAAATGGGTTGTACTTTTACCACGGAGTTTTAACCAATAAATCAGTAGCAGATTGGTTTGATCTTCCATATAGAGATATTAATTTATTAGTTTTTTAGCAGATGAGCAGTCTTTTAAGACGTACAGGATTTTATTTAGGTGGTGTAGCCATTGGTTTGGTGATTTTTGCATTTTTAATTCGTGGACGTGGTGTAAAATGTGAGTTTGATTATTTTCCAAATGCACGTACTTTGAAAAATATTCGATTGAAAGAACGTCACTTTTCTCCTGAAATTCGCCAATTGATTGATAATAAAGAAATTGACACTGCCGAAATTTCAAACATTCTCAGGTATGGAGATGTTGATTTCTCAAGAAGTAAAATCAAAGTCGATTCTTGTAAATTGTACATTATTGAAGGAATGCTTCGCAATAAAGAAATTGAACTTACTGTGCATAATTGCGATAGTACTGCCCGAATTCAGACGATTAAAAGGATTGACTAAAACACTTGTTGTTGACATTAGACCGCTTCGCTTTTAGATAATAGAATAAAGACTAACTAACTGAAAGTGAAACTTATACGTTATCGCCTTAAAATTTATAATTTAACGCTGGATTATTCCTTTTTTAAGTTCCCGTAAATATCCAACTCGATTGCTTCACCTTTACCAAACTTATTTATTTCTTCTACCTGTGTTTCTTTGTCGCCAACCACTAAATAAAACATATCATCTTCTTGAATATGTGTTTTAATTATATTTTGAAAATCTTCTAAACTCATATCCACAAGTTCTTTTTGCTCGTTTTCAAGATAATTGAACTCTTTATTATATTTACTAATTTGCGTAAGGATTCGTAATTTATCTCCAAGTTCCTCGTAATCTTTCGCGCTACTTTTTAAAATTTTATTTTTCGTAATTGTAACTTCTTCTTCACTAAAATCTTTAGAATAATTACTCATTAACCCTTTTATAATTTTCAAAGAAGGCAATGTAGCATTCGCTCGAACACTGGTTTGCACCACAAAAGGTGCTTTTTCTTCTAAATTTTGCAAGTAAGAATATGCGCCATACGTATATCCTTTTTCTATGCGTAAAGTTTGAAACAAACGTCCGCTTGATCCGCCTCCAAGAATTTGATTGGTATAGTCTAAATTATTATACATCGGATCAGATTCTGATAATGCTAATTTTCCTGAGTAAATCACAGATTGTTTTGCGCCAGGGAAATCAATGAAAAATATTTTCCCTGCTTTATCTTGCTTTGGTAATGTATAAGAAGGAATTTTTACTTCTGTAGATTTCCAGTTTTTACCCAAACCATCCAACGATGCTAAAACAGTGGTTTCGCCAACTGCGCCAGCAACATGAATATTGGCAACGCTTGCTGAAATATTATCAGTATAAAACTGTTTTAAATCGTCTAAAGAAATATTATTGATCGTTTCAGTAACTCCGATAGATGGAGTTCCTAAAATATGATTGTCTCCATAAATTAATTTTCGAAAAGATTGATACGCAATTGTCCTTGGATTCGCTTCTCTTCCTTTCAAATTAGTCAATAGTGAACTTTTAAGTCGCTCAAATTCAGACTTATCCCAACGTGGATGTAACACAATTTCTTCTACCAATTTGATTGTTTTGTCAAAGTTCTTCGCCAAACAATTTCCAGATACATACATACCTTCATCACCGCTTCTTATATCTATGGTAGCGCCCAACATTTCAATGGCTTCTTCTAATTCTGAAGAAGTTTTAAATTTAGTTCCTTCCATCATTAAATCTCCTAAAAGTTTTGCCAATCCAGCTTTGTCTTTTGGATCTAAATAATGTCCGCCATCAATCGTAATTGAAAAAGAAACTAATGGAACTTCATTATTTTCAATTCCATACACATTAATTCCGTTGGCCAATGTACCTTTCCAAACTTCTGGCGATTTGAACAATGGCAATTCGCCAAATTTAGGCTCAGAACGATCATGTTTTGTAACCGTTTTTTCATACTGCGCCTCTGCTCCTTGCCCAACTTCTTCGTTTGCTTTTCCTTGCACAATTTCTTCTTGATACACTTCTGCTTTTACAGCATTTTCCATCGCAAGATCCGTTTGTCCTTTTGGCACAAACGAAGTCATGATGTAATTTTTTCCTTTAATATATTTATTGTAAACACGAATTACATCTTCCTTCGTTACTTTGTTTGTAAAAGCAGCTTCTTTAATAACGTATGCAGGATCGTTGGCAAATACATTTCCATTAGCCAAAACAAACGCTTTATTCACAACAGATTCTGTTCCGTTATACAACTCAACTTCTTGCTTAGCTTTGATACGAACCAATTGCGCTTCATCAAAATTAGCTTCAAAATTCTTCAATCCTTCTTCAAGTGCAGCTTTTACAGTGTTTAAATTAGTTCCAGCATTTGCACGAACTCTAAATGTAAATTCGCCTGCCAATTCATTACTCGTATTGAATGAAGAAACACGCGGCGCTAGTTTTTTAGCAGTAACTACTTCTCTGTATAAAGGCGATTTTTTGCTTCCGCTTAACATTTGCCCCAAAATATCTAATGCATATTGGTCTTCATGAAACATTTCTACTGTTGGATATACCAAACGAAGTTCAGGAAGTTTTGCAAAATTATCTTCAAAGTATAATGATTTTGTTTCGGGTAATGTTACAGGCATTGGTTTCAACTTTGCAACTTCATTTCCTCGTTTAATTTCGCCAAACCATTTCTTAACGGCTTTTTTAGTTTCTTCAAGATCAATATCTCCAGCAATTACTAAGGTTGCATTATTTGGACCGTAATATGTATTATAGAATTCTGTTACATCTTCTAAAGTTGCTGCTTGTAAATCGGGAAGCGAACCAATAACTGCCCAATTGTACGGATGCTCTTTAGGATATAAGTTTGCACGAATAATTTCGAAAGTAAAACCATAAGGAACATTATCGTAATTCTGTCGTTTTTCATTCTTTACAACTTGTTTTTCACGTTCTAATGCTTCTGTGGTTACCGTGTTGATCATGTAACCCAATCTGTCTGAATCGATCCATAAAATTTTTTCAAATGCATCTTTAGGTACGACTTCATAATAAATTGTTGCGTCTGATGAAGTTGATCCATTTCGGGTTCCGCCCCATTCTGGAATTACTTTTCGGTTAGAACCTCTTGGTACATTTTCAGAATCATTAAACGCCATGTGCTCAAAGAAGTGCGCAAATCCTGTTTTTCCGGGTTTTTCTCTATTAGAACCAACATGCATTAACGTTGCAACGGCGACTATTGGATCTGAATGATCTTCATGCAAAACAACCTCAAGTCCATTATCTAAAGTAAATTTCTCATATTCAAGAGAAAAGGAAGTTTCTTCTTCAGTTGTATTATTTTCGTTTTGTTTACATGAATATGTGACAACAATAAATAATGCAAGAAGCAATATTGTAAATTTATTGATTCTCATAGATGGGTTCTTTAGGTTGTTTTATTCGTTTTGTAAAGGGAATTATAATTTACAATTTCCTTCTTTTCTTTTCTTGTTTTAATAAACTTAACTCTCTCGATGTTTGTCCTGCAACTGACGTATTTTCCTCTGCTCTTCGTATCAAGTAAGGCATTACATCTCTTACAGGTCCAAAAGGTAAGTATTTTGCTACGTTATATCCTTCTTTTGCCAAGTTAAAACTGATATGATCGCTCATTCCGTATAACTGACCAAACCAAACACGCGAATCACTGTTCGCTACTTGCTTCGCTTTCATGATTTCTGCAACTTTATACGAACTTTCTTCGTTGTGTGTTCCGGCAAAAACAGCCATACAATCTAAGTTTTCAAGCATGTAAACAACTCCAGCATCAAAATTCTCATCTGTAGCTTGTTTTGATATACATATAGGGGAAGTATATCCTTGTGCTATTGCTCTTCTGTTTTCTTTTTCCATGTAGGCACCACGCACTAATTTCATTCCAATGTGGAAACCTTGTGCTTTGGCATCAATATGCAATTGTTTTAAGTAATCCAATCGATCCCAACGATACATTTGAAGTGTATTGTAAACAATTGGTTTCTCTTTATTATATTTTCGCATCATATCAGCGACAATTTCATCTGCAGCATCTTGCATCCAGCTTTCTTCGCCATCAATTAATAATGCAACGTCCATTTCGTGTGCTTTTTTACAAACCGTGTCAAACCGTGTCAATACACGATTCCATTCTGCTTGTTCATCCGTTGTTAAAGTTTCATCGTTTCCAACTTTTTCATACAAATCAATTCGACCAAATCCAGTAGGTTTAAAAACAGCAAATGGAATTGCTTGTTTTTCCTTTACAAAATTTAAAATTTTCAAGATTTTTTCCAGCGTTGCATCAAACTGTGCTTCTTCTTCTTTTCCTTCTACTGAATAGTCTAAAACACTGCAAACACCTTTTTCAAACATTTTATCTACTACTGGAATGCATTCTTCTTCCGAAGTTCCTCCACAAAAATGATCGAAAACAGTAGCTCTAATTAGACTTTCTACAGGCAAATGCGCTTTTATTGCGAAGTTTGTGACGGCTGTTCCAATACGGACTAGCGGTTGATTGGCAATGAGCTTGAATAAAAAATAAGCTCTTTCTAGTTGAGAATCTGTTTTTAAAGCAAAAGCGTTCTCAGTATTATTAAAAATAGGATCCATTTATAAAGAATTACTTTCACAAATATAGTTATTGAATTATTATTTTATTGTTTAAAAAAGGCTTTATTTTGTGACTATTAAAAGTTTTTTTTTAGTCTATGAATTCTATTCAAGCAACGAATTATTTCGTTCATTTCAATACAAATTGTTACACAAAACTTCACGAACACCTAAGCAATTCAAATTACTCAAAGATTTTTGTTTTGGTAGATTCGGATACACATACGCATTGTTTACCTAGTTTTATGGGCAATTTGCCTACTGAACTCGCTATTGAGATTATAGAAATTCCTTCTGGTGAAATTCATAAAAATATTGAAACATGTACTGGAGTTTGGAATGTACTTTCTGAGTTAGATGCTGACCGAAAGAGTTTATTAATCAATGTTGGTGGCGGTGTTGTGACGGATCTTGGTGGATTTGTGGCTTCTACTTTTAAACGTGGAATTTCATATATTAACGTTCCAACTTCTTTGTTAGCAATGGTTGACGCTTCTGTTGGCGGAAAAACAGGAGTTGATTTAGGCACTTTGAAGAATCAGATTGGTGTGATTAATATTCCCGAAATGGTTTTGATTGATACTTCTTTTTTAAATACGTTACCAGCGAATCAAATGCGCAGCGGTTTGGCAGAAATGTTAAAACACGGATTGATCTATGATGAAGCATATTGGAAAAAGATGATTGATCTTGCTAATTTTACAATTGAAGATTTAGACGATTTGATCTACGAATCAGTTCAAATTAAAAACACAGTAGTCACTGAAGATCCAAAAGAACAAGGAATGCGCAAAATTTTAAATTTTGGACACACACTTGGTCACGCAATTGAATCGTATTTGTTAACACACGAAACAAAAGAAGCGTTGTTACACGGAGAAGCTATTGCAGTCGGAATGGTGCTTGCAAGTTATATTTCCAGCCAACAAGAAGGCTTTTCAACAGAAAAATTAGCTGAGATTAAACGTGTAATGCTCAATATGTATGGAAAAGTTGAATTGAACCATACGGACTATGAAGCTATTATCGAGTTAATGAAATACGATAAGAAAAACTCTCACGGAAACATCAATTTTGTACTATTGAGTGACATCGGAACGCCAGTTTTAGATAAAATTGTACCCAATACTATTATCATAGATGCTTTCAATTTCTACAACGCATAACCTTAAAAAGACATTAAGGTGACATTAATGCTTTCTTTTCAAAAAAAATAGTTGTACTTTTAGTATAGACTAATTAATAAGTGATTCCCACTATTTACCTATGACCGTAGTATTAATTTTAAACGATTATTCCTATGAAAAAAGCAATCATAGATTATAAGAAAGTGACGCCAGAACTCTTATTGCTCCTACAAGAGCGCTATCCTGGCGGTTATAGAGATCGCGATATTATTACTTTTGACGATCACCATAACAATACTATTGAAGCTGTTGAAGTAAAAACAAACGATACCATTTATTTGGTAAAAGTCAGTAGCAAATTACACTATTCTATGGCGAATATAGATAGTGATTCTGACGATTTAGACGAAATTGCGCCTACGCCAGATATTATTAGTGATCTGTCGGAAGAGTAATTACAGATAGCGTTCTTTTATGACACGTACATGATGTCGCTCATGACCTGTGACAACGTGTGCAATAGCACGAACAGACATATTGCTTCCGCTTGCAACACCTACTCTAGCAAACATGTCATCAGAAAACCCTTGAAACATCGTAATTGTTGCTTGACGAATTGCATTGTATTCGCGTAACATTTCCATGCTATTGCGCTCATTAGCATCCGAAAATGGAACATAATCATCTTGTTCAAAACCAGGCAATTCAGTTTTGTCATTTCGCGCAAAGCGTAATGCTCTATTGCAAAAGATACGTTCGGTATCCATAATGTGTTGCAACACTTCTTTTATTGTCCATTTTCCTTCTGCATACGCACTTCGCAACTTTTCTTCTGTTAAGGAAGTCATTAGGTCATTGATACTTGTCACACCTTTTTCAAGCGCATCTAATACATCTTCTCCTTTTAAATGTTGAACGTATTGACTATAATACGGATTGTACTCTGTAGGTTCTGGAAATGGTATCATGTGTAGTTTTTTAGTTTTTTTGCGTGATGAAGATACTATTATTTCATCATTTGAAAAAATTTGTAACGTCACATTAGTCGTAAGAAATTCACGTTTTAAACAAATGAATCCATATTGTTCTGGAAATTCGCATGTTAAAAAAAGACAAGCCAATCATAGCAGCAGCAATCATCAAGAAAATTTGAAAATTATCTCCAATTCCAACGATATACGAAAGCATTATAAACAAACCAACTGCTCCTGCAATGGTTAACATATAACTGACATACATTGCACCAAAAAAATAACCCGGCTCTTTTTCAAATTTATACTTACAAACGCTACAATGCGCGTGCATTTTTGGCATTCGTAGTTTATATAACAATCCTTTTTTCTTAAAAATCTTCCCTTTATTACAACTAGGACACGTTCCTTGATAGATATTTTGAAGTGTATTTCCCATGTTTTTTATTTTAATACAAAGTTAGAAACCAATCAAATCGAATAAAGTTTGTATTTTCACTTTTTATAGCACAAAAAAGACATTTACAAAGAAATGAAATTATTACCTGTTTACAATATTTCACAATTTAAAGAAGACAAACCAAGCAAACACTTATATTGCAATCGGTTTGAAGAGCATTTGCGCACACATCCGTTTATTGAAAAACCACACATACATGATTTTCATTTAGTTGTCCTATTTACAAAAGGAACAGGAACACATATTGTCGATTTTAATACCTATGAAATTAACGCAGGAAGCGTATTTGTATTACAACCCGGACAAATGCATCATTGGAATTTATCAAAAGATATTGATGGCTTTATTTTATTTCATTCGAAAGAATTTTACAATGTACATTTCAGACATAAGCAAATAAACGATTATCCGTTTTACTATTCCACTTACAACACACCTAAATTACGTTTGAACGCACCACAAACACAAACTATTACTTCATTTTTTGAAATGATTCTTGCTGAATATACTTCACGAAAACTTTTCAATGAACATTCAATTTTAAATTTATTAGATTTAATTTATATTGAACTATCACGTCACTACATTACACCTACACAATTACAAGTCAAGCGATATCATACTATTTTACGCAGCTTTGAAGAACTCCTTGAACAATTTTATAAGTATGAAAAAAAACCTTCTTTTTATGCTAGTAGATTAAATATTACATTGAAACATTTGAATCGAATCTGCAAAGAAACATTACAAAAAACAGCAACAACAGTCATTACAGACAGAATTATTTTGGAAGCAAAACGATTATTATTAACACCTGAATTAGCTGTAAATGAAATTGCAAATCGACTCGGATTCGAGGATTACTCCTATTTTTCAAGATTATTCAAGCAAAAAACACAACGAACTCCTTCAAGTTTTCGGAGTTCAGCGTATTAGATTATTTAATCGTCAATAATCTAACCATTTTCACCAAAAGGCAAAGAGATTAACTTACTACAATTCAAGGAATTGTGGTAGGCTTTATTAGCATCAACTTCGCATTTTCACTACTATTGAGTTATTATTAACTTTTAAAATCATATCAATTATGGAAAAATTTAAAAAATTTCAATTGCCAAATGTTACAACAGTAAGAATAATTGGAGGCAATGGAGAAGATGAAGAAGGGCCTATTACTAACTTAGGTACTGTTACAAATGAAGGTGACGCATAATCACTCCTATTTTAACGAAATAAGCTTTAATACTATTTAATTAATTTTAAAATCATATCAATTATGGAAAAATTTAAAAAATTTCAATTGCCAAATGTTACAACAATAAAAATTATTGGAGGAAATAACGGAAGTGAAGATGTACCTATTACTAACTTAGGTACTGTTACAAATGAAGGTGACGTATAATCACTCTTGTTTATAACAGTATGCTGCAACATAAAAACATTCAGATTAACTGTATTAAAGTAAGCCTGAATGTTTTTTTTATAGTGTATAATCTCCTTTTTTAAACTTCTAAGAAGTCTAACATTCAAAGCGGTAGCTGAGCTTGTCGAAGCTACGCTGAATTTCGACTCGCGTTAATGTTTCCAAACAACGAACGTGTCACCATTTTTTCATATACTTTTAGTTCGGCTTCATTTGCTTCTGGATCTTTTTGTAATTCTTGTATTTTGCGCAATGCAAATTGTTGAATCGTTAACAACGGTAAAACAATCTTTTCACGCGCATGAATTGACGCTTTTCCAGCGGGCTGATTTTGCATTAATTCATCATAGCCAGTTACTTTTAGTAACATTGCTTTTGTACGTTCATACTCTTCAAAAATGATGCTCCAAAATTCTCCAAACTCCTCATTTTGTTTCATATATGCGGTTAACTTAAAGAAAGACTTCGTTAAGCTCATCATACTGTTTTCAAGTAATGTGCGGAAAAATGCAGAGTTTTTATATAATGTTAATACTTGATCAAATTCTCCTTTTTTCTCCATCTCTTCTAGCGCAGTTCCAACACCATAAAATCCTGGAACATTTTGCTTGAGTTGACTCCAACTTCCTACAAACGGAATGGCACGTAAGTCTGAGAAATTGAACTCTTTAGACTTAGAACGTTTTGATGGACGACTTCCAATATTGGTCTTTGCATAATATTTCAACGTACTCATTCGCTCCAAATACGGTAAAAACATCGGATGCTTTTTAAAGGCAACATACGTGTCATAACTTACCGAAGCAAGTGCTTCCATGGTCTTTTTATCATCTTGTGAAAATTCTGCAGTAGTGTTTGAAAATATTTCGTTTGAGATTCCTGAACTCAACAATTGCTCTAAGTTGTATTGACACGAATCCAAGGTTCCAAAGTTTGAACTAATTGTTTGTCCTTGCACTGTTAATTGAATTTCTTCATCTTCAACCGTACTTCCTAAAGACGCATAGAATTGGTGTGTTTTTCCGCCTCCACGTGCTGGCGGTCCGCCTCTACCATCAAAGAAGATTACTTTAATGCCATATTCACGAGAAACTGCTGTGAGTTCTTCTTTTGCTTTAAAAATACTCCAGTTTGCCATTAAATAGCCACCATCTTTCGTTCCATCAGAGAAACCTAACATTATGTATTGTTTGTTGTCACGTGCTTTTAAATGCGCTGCATACGCTTCATTTTCATATAAAGTTCGCATGACTGCTTGCGCTGCTTGCAAATCAGGAACCGTTTCAAATAATGGCGAAACGTCAACATTTGGTTGTTTCCAATCGCACAAACGCAACATGGTAAATGCTTCCATAACATGTAATGCCGATTGATTGTTACTGATTATATATCGATTTGCGCCGCGTTCACCATTACGAGCTTGAATGGTTTTCATTGCATAAATAGACGAAATTGTTGAATTTGTAATTTCATCCTCAAAATATTCAGGCTGAATAACTTGGGTTACTTCTGAAAGTAATTTTATTTTTTCTTCTTCGGTTACATTTATGTAGCTTCCTGAAAACAAAGCAGTTCCTTTAGTTTTCATAGTACTCACAATGTTTTCAAATACACCTTGATGCACACGTGAATCTTGACGAATGTCTAACATCGCAAAGTGATATCCAAAAAGCTTTACTTTATTAATTAAATCATCAATCTCCGCACAGAATAAGGACTTATGATCTGTAACAACCACATGCCTGATCGCTTTCAGTTCTTTTTCAAACTCATCTAACGACAACATTCCATCTTCTTTTCGCAAATACACGTTCTTGTAGAACATCGTTTCCAATCGCGCCAAACGCTTCTCTACACCATCAAATGTAAGTCTACGCTTAAGTTTACGAATGTCGCGATGATAATTTAACAAAATCGTACTCCGCAAACGTTCGGCTACTTTTAGTGTGATTTCAGTCGTTACAAAAGGATTTCCATCACGATCACCACCTGGCCAAAAGCCTAAATCAATAACTTGGTTGTCAATTTCCTCGTCCTTAAATATATTTTGCTGAATGTAATTGTATATTTTACTTGCCGCATGATAGAAAACGTTCTCCAAATACCAAATTAAACTCACTGCTTCGTCATAAGGTGTTGGTTTTTCTTTTTTAAAGAAAGGAGTTTTTCCTAATTGCGCTAATAATTTTTTAATGGATAATAAATCATTTTTTTCAATCGCTTCCGCGAGATCCGTAATGATTCCTAAAACCTGCCCAGGATAGAACTGCGTTGGATGCGCCGTCAATACAGGGCGAATTTTAAAGCGCTTTAAATGAATTTTTAATGCGTCTAGTTTGCCTTTTTCTTCTGCTTCTTCCTTTATATTTCGCAACGTTCCTCGTCCATCCATATTATTCACAATTGGAAACGAAGCATCTTCTACCGCATCAAATAAAACTACCTGACGTTCAATATATTGAATAAATCGAAAGAGCAAATTAGTTTTTTCCTTTTCGTCTTTATCTTCTACATAACGTTCAAAAAATTTGTCTACAATTTCTGTTGGATTTTTGTCAATTGCGTACCCTTTTTCACAAATCTCACTAAATAAAGGCAATAACACACCTGTATTGGAGATTTCATCAAAAGGCAACGTCATAAAAATACTGTTGTAAATTTGATATTTAGAAGATATATTTTCTTGAAAACGCTCTAGTTTTGGCTTGCGAGACATAAGTTTGGTATTTTGGTATTAAAAGATGTTTATTCAAATGAAAGGTTTAAAACCTTAGATTCTAATTTTTAAATGGATTCGCTTAATTAATAATTTATAGTTCGTCTTTCAGACTGCTACAAATTAAGTCATAAGATCCTGATTTTCATCAGGATTAGTTCAACTAGTAATTTATAGTTCGTCTTTCAGACTTCTACAAATTAAGTCATAAGATCCTGATTTTCATCAGGATTAGTTCAACTAATAATTTCTAGTTCGTCTTTCAGACTGCTACAAATTAAGTCATAAGATCCTGATTTTCATCAGGATTAGTTCAACTAATAATTTCTAGTTCGTCTTTCAGACTGCTACAAATTAAGTTTCACTAATAAAAAAACCCTTACACGAAAAGCGCAAGGGTTTATGCTATTATTTCGTTGTCTTTTTATAAATCATTAAAGATTGAGTGCATCAAACGGTTTTTATCGTTGATACTTTCTTCTAGTGAAATCATTGTTTCTGTACGCGATACACCTTCAATATCATCAATCATAAAAATGATGTCTTTGGCATGTTTGGTATGTTTTGCACGTACTTTACAGAAGATATTAAATTTTCCTGTCGTAATATGAGCTACCGTGATATATGGAATTTCATGTATTCTGTTTAACACAAATTTGGTTTGCGAGGTTTTTTCCAAGAAAATACCCACATACGCGATAAATGAATATCCTAATTTTTGATAGTCTAACGTTAAGGAAGAACCTTTAATGATTCCAGCTTCTTCTAATTTTTTCACACGAACGTGAACCGTTCCTGCAGAAATTAATAATTTTTTTGCGATGTCTGTAAATGGAATTCTAGTATTCTCAATCAACATGTCTAATATCTGATGATCTACTTCATCTAACCTAAATTTTGCCATGATTATCTTATATTATTTTTTAAAGATAATGCAAAAAAAACAAAAAAAATCGAATAATAATGCATAAAACAACATAAGATATGTTAACTAATTGTCAATTTTATTGAATTTTCTTAAATATTCCATAACGTCAACATCCAACGAAAACGATTGAAATATATAGGTCTGAGCGATTGGCTCCTGAAAATCAATTATTTTGTGTGCGAACGATTTTTTTAGCATTTTTTTGTCTTCAATGTACGGTTCAAAGTCAATTTTGCCATTATTTAGGATTTCTTCGTACATCACGCCAAGATCAAAAGTTTCATTTTGGTCCGTTTGAACGTTTTTTAGCACAAGGTCATAATGTAGTTTTTCATTCTCAGGAATTTCAAAATAAGCGTCTGTAAACCTTCCTTTAATTTCATTGGAAGCAATATATTGAATTGCATCGATCATTGCATAAAAAATCAATTCTCGTGTTTTTTCACGATGGTAATCATCAGGGAAATGCCCAGCTTCAAATAAAATAGTTGGTGTTCCAAGTGATTGAAACGTATCGCCAACACAATTCAGATTGAAACCATCATCATACCTTCCTACATGATTTGGGATGAGTTTTTGCAGCATTTCGTTCATTTTAACAATGATTTCCATGCTTTTCTGACGATTTAGAGTAATTGATCTCGCTGCGTCTTCCGAAGGCGTTAAAAAAGACACTATCGCCGATTTATCAAAATTTCCAGCACTAAATATCGTTCGTTGCCCATGAAGATTGAAGCAAAAGTCAGGTTGAAACTCATTATATATAGTTCTTAATACCACACTTTCTGGTTGTGAACGCACTTGCGCATCTCGATTTAAGTCAATTTCATTCGCATTTATACGTGTATACGCTGCAGCTCCATCCGGATTTAACATCGGAATGATACAGATTGTACAGTTGCTTAAAATAGTTTCTGCAACAGCTGAAGGTTCATTTAAAAAGTTTATTAAATCAAAAACGGCTTTCGTAGTTGTGGATTCGTTTCCGTGCATTTGTGACCACATCAATATTTTTTTCGTTCCATTTCCGATTGTTAGGGAATGAATAGGGCGCTCTAAAACTGAAACTCCAATTTGTGTTAGATTGAATTTTTTTGGCAGTTTTTCCAATAGGGAAGATATATGTTCGAGCGTGATGTAACGACCGTGTAAAGTTGCTTCAAAATGTGTGCGATACCAATTTGATAAGTGATGTGTGTACATAAATTGTTCTGATTACAGATTACAAATGTAAACATTGTTTATTTTACAATTGTAAACATGCTTATGTTACAAGTGTGTTTATTATTGTAAACAAGTATCCATTATTATGAGCCATGCAAGCACACAAAGATGTAGTAGATAATAGTAATTAAACATTTTATGTATTAAATATCTGTATTTCAATATTTTAAACAACATTACTTAAAGTAATTTATAACCGTTAGCAATGAATTAACAAAGTTTATTTGGTTGCTTTGCACAATCTATTTACTTTTGTAAACACAATTACACGCTAACAATTGTTTACAATGATAAACACTACCGATTTTTCAAAAAGATTAAAAAAAGTCATTGAATATTACGGACTTTCGGCGTCTGCATTTGCCGATAAGTTAGCGGTACAGCGCTCTAGTATTTCACATATTTTATCTGGTAGAAATAAGCCAAGTTTGGAATTTATCATGAAGATTTTAGGGAATTTTCCAGAGGTAGAATTGTATTGGTTAATGAATGGAAAAGGAAGTTTTCCAAAAATTACTTCCGCAGAAAATGTAAGTACTCCAACTTCAACTTCGCGTCCAAAAATTGAACAGCAATCAATTCAACAATCATTTCCTTTGGGTGAAAAAGTTGCATCCACCATTCCGGAGAACGGGAAAATAATTGACAAGATTGTTATTTTTTACACCGACGGAACTTTTGAAGCATATCAAAAATAAGCGCATTCCTTTCCAGCAATCTTAATTTTTAGTTTCTTTGTATTTACATTCACACCTAAACTACACATTCGTGAAAAACTTCATTTTTAGTATTTGCATCTTAATATTGACAACTTCATGTTATAACGTAGAACAAAATTGTAAAGACTTCCAAATAGGAACTTTTGAATTTACATACGAAATTAATGGAGAAACCAAAACAGGGAAATCTATACGTACAGATAGCTTAAGCATTGATTATTATGATAATAAGATTGATACGTTTACCATTCGTTGGGTGACCGATTGTGAGTTTATAGGCAGAAAGCTCCATCCTATTGATTTTGCAGATAGCAAGCCTATTCAGATGAAGATTATTTCTACGAAAGAAGATTCATATTTGCTTGAATATTCATTGTTAGAAGATCAATCAACAAAAAAACGTGGAACCGTTAAAAAAATAAAGTAGTATGTTCGAAATTTTCGCAAATCCCGATGTTTGGGCAGCCATTATTACGCTGACCTTGTTAGAAATTGTTTTAGGTATTGATAATATTATTTTTATTTCTATTGCCGCAGGAAAGTTACCTGATAAACTTCGCAAGCAAGCGACTAATATTGGCTTGGTTTTGGCAATGGTGATGCGGATTGTGCTGCTTTTTGGGATTTCATTCTTGGTAGCGATGAAAGCACCTTTTTGGCATCTTAATAAAAGTTGGATTTCTGGTGGAATCAGCTGGCAAGCCTTGATATTGTTTGCAGGCGGACTTTTTCTTTTGTATAAAAGTACCAAAGAAATCCATGAAAAAGTTGTCGATCGTGAGCATGACGAACGCGAAGTAAAAAGTCATCGTTCTACAACATTGACCAAAGCAATCGTGCAGATTACCATGATTAATATTGTGTTTTCTTTTGATTCAATTTTGACAGCAATCGGAATGACGAATGGAATTTCTGAAAATCCAACAGACGCGTTAGTTGTTATGGTGATCGCCGTAGTTGTTTCAGTGATTATTATGATGTTGTTTGCAAATCCTGTGGGGAATTTTGTAAACCAGAATCCTTCAATTCAGATTTTAGGATTGTCATTTTTAATTTTGATCGGATTTATGCTGATTGCAGAATCGGCGCATATTTCACATTTAAAAGTGTTTGGACAATCTGTGGGCGCAATTCCTAAAGGATATTTGTATTTCGCTATTGCCTTCTCGTTAATGGTAGAATTTTTGAATTTGCGGATGGCGAAGCGGAAAACGGCTTAAGGATTAGGTATTAGGTATTAGGTATTAGGTATTAGGTATTAGGTATTAGGTAAGTTTTACTTTTACATTTAAAATTTAGCATCTTACATTTATAATTTCAAAAGCTACTTCAAAATCTCATCCAATGCTTGAAAATATTCAGGATACGTGACTAAGTTGTTGTGCAACGCACCTTCTATGGTATAGATTTTTTTAGTACCACTACCCGACTTTTTATAGAGTTTTTGTCCGTGTTCATAAGGAACAACCATATCTTTTGTTCCATGAATGATGTACGTTGGGATGGAAATCTGCTGAATGTTTTCATTGTTCTGAAAAGGATATTGCAACAACCATTTTAAGGGTAAAAACCAGAAACTTTTGCTCGCAATGTCATATACACTCGTAAATGTAGATTCTAATAGTAATAATTTAACGGAGCGTTCTTTAACTACATGCGTTGCAAACGCACCACCAAGTGAACGACCAAAGATCGTGATTTGAGTTGCAGAAAATTTCGTTTGACAATAGTCATAAAATAACAAACCGTCCGCAAGCATCGCTTTGTGACTGCGTTTACCACTACTTTTACCATATCCGCGATAATCCATAATGACGACATCGTATTGATACCGACCAGAAAGTTCTTCTGCCCATTTTCCCCAATATTCAAGTGTTTGTGCATTTCCATGAAAGTATAATAACACTCCTTTCGGATTTGCCTGTTTGTAGTGCAATCCATTTAATACTGCGCCATCAGAAGCTTTTAAGAATAATTCTTCAAAAGGAACTTCGGAAGTGTATACGTGATCTTGTGGCAAAGATTCGCTGCGAAATATAAGTTGTTCTTGAAAATTGAGTAGCATCATTGTAGTGAACAAATATACTATAATGATCGCAATACCTGCAAATTTTAGATATTTTAGATACTTCATTTACTCCTTTTTTCTTCTGAAGTTTAGACTTGAGGTTTGCGGATCTATTTCTTTAGGCAATTCTGAGTGTAATATTTCTTCTAGGAAGCGATGATATTGCGGATATGTATGCATATTATTGTGTCCGCCATCGATCACAGGATATAAACGTGTCCAATTCGGATTAATTTTAGAAAGCTTTACGCTTGTTTTGAATGGAATGAGCTTATCACTTGTTCCATGAATGATTTTGATCGGACATTTTACATATTCAATCCAACGATAAGTTTTTACTGGAAATCGTAAGATTAACGCCATTGGCATGATGGGTAAAAAACGTTTTGTAATGTGTTTGACACTGTAATATGGCGCGTCGAGGATGAGCAGTCGAGGATTGTTATTTGATGCTAATTTCGTTGCAAAACCAGATCCTAACGATCTTCCATAAAGCGTGATGAATCGTTCATCTACTTGGTCTTTTAATCGATCGTACACATATTGTAAATCCCTCTTAATTCCTGCTTCCGTGCGTTTTCCTGTGCTTTTACCATATCCACGGTAATCTACCATTAATACATCAAAACCGTGTCGTGTAAAGTCTACCGCAAACTTTCCCCAACCTTTAATGCTTCTAGAGTTTCCTTTTAGGTATAAAACTACACCTTTTGGATTTTTCACTTTAAAGTGAATTCCGTTGATATTTACGCCAGGATCGACTTCTATATTATATTCATCAAAGAGTTGATTTTCATAATCGAACTTAAAATCGCTCGGCAACTTTTCCGCTTTAAAAATAAAACGTTCTTGCAGAAAGTATAAGGCTACATTCGCAAGAATATAAACGATGATAAAAATGATGATTCCGATTGCCCAATATGACATTTATACGTGTGTTTTTAGAGGTTTAAGATAGGAAATCTTTAGGAAAAATATAAGTATTCACTTATTTTTACTTCATAAGTACTGCAACTACAGCTTTACTTGAGAGAAACGCAATGTTAAGTATAAATTTAATTTAATATTTGCGCGAATAATAATTAACCAAAAATATATAAACCCATGAAAAAAACACTATTTATTATTTTTTTACTATTGTGTGCATTCACGATAAAAGCGCAAGTAATTAATGAAATTCATGTAATTCCAAGTTCAACTATAGATGCCTTAGATGTCGAACTAAGATATAGTCTTTTAAGCCCTGATGACCCAGCAATTTTTACAATTAACAATGATTTAGTAGTCAGCCATATTGAAAACTTAATGACTTATCGTCTTGCTGAGCTTGAAAATGATAATTTAGATGGTGGAAACCCTAATGTTTATTATGCTAGAAGAGTACAATCACATATTTTATTTTATTATTACTTTGAAAATATAGGAGATGAAGATAAAAAAGATGACCACTTAGAATTTTTTAAAGACTATTTTGAATTATTACTTGGAGAACAATGCTATGCAGGGTCTGTAATACCAAACCCTTGTAACTTATCTCACGGAGGTTTTGGTTCAAACACTACAAGTACGGATATAGTGAATGCGTTAACAACAGGTATTGCTTTAGAGGCATATCTTGATGCTCGAAAATTTTTAAAAACTGTTTGTTATAATAATCCTAATGAGCCCATAATGCCTATCTCGGAAACTGAGTTTGAAGATCGCATTCTACAAGCAAAAAATGAACTTCTCGCATATCCTGAGTATAATAATCAATATTTTAATTTAACCGCTACCGCTTTTATGGCTTTAAGCAAGCACATAGATGCCTACAATGACCAAGCAAGTAAAGATTTTTTAGTAAATAAGGGAAGTGAATTATTGAATGTAGGACATCCATTGCGATCAGATGTAAATACTTCTACACAATGGCACTATGCGCAAGATTGGTCTAGTACATATGCATGGAATGAAGGATTTCAAGTAGATGGTTCATGGAAAAGTTTTGGAAGAGATAGAAGCTATACGGAAACTGCTCTTCCAAATGTAAATCCAAGAGTATACGATGCCTATGAAAGATGGCACGATTCAGAATTAGATTATCATGGTATTATGATTGAAGGCATAGCACAACTATACCGGAGGTTAAGTGATCCAACGCTGAAAGCTAATGCAAGGAAAAAAGTGATTGCTAGCATCAATCATTTAATTGACTACAATGGTACAATTAATGGCTTGGAGAATACCACTTTTGAACCATTCTTTGTAGACTTACCGGCTGATTCTTATTATGGAGAATTAAGCCAAACAAGATTGACTACCGATTTCAAAGTTGCTAAATATCATAGGGAATCTAGTGATTACGATCCTGGTGATTTAGGTACTAGTGCCGTGATTGGAGCACAAATACTAAGAAGTCTTATTGTTTCAAAGAATAATTTAAAAACAACATTACTCCCAACAGATATTGATAGACTTAATAAAATGATTGATGGTATGGCTTATGGTATTATACAAGATCCAGCGAGTTTGGCAGTACAACAATTTTACGATCTTGCTCTGTATTTAAACAGAGATGCCATAAACGGAAACTTCCCAGGAACGCAATACACAAACGATAAGTTAATTGTTTCTTTTGAAAATAAATTAATTAGTGCTTTTCATCAAGATGATGTTCCTGCTGGTGATAAGTTAGTTAGAGTAGATAACTTTTACATACACGAACAAGAAAGTTATCAGATGGTTTCTGGAGATTTTAGTGGTGATGGAGATGATGAAGCAATTATTTCATTTGAATACGGAAACATTTACAGATACACCGAGAATACTGATGGAAGACTGACTACAAGCGAACGAATTTACGACGATGGAGTATTAACACTCACGCTTGAAAGTGGAGACTTTAACGATAACGGTAAAGACGAACTTATTGTCGCGCTGGATAACGGAGAAATTCGCAGATATGAAGAAGATTTAAGCGGAGATTTGACACTTATTGAAACTTTTTACTCAAATACGAGTAGAACTATACAAGCTATGAAAGCGTTAGATTTTAATAATAATGGAAAAGATGAGCTTATAGTCGCCTTTGATGATGGTTCAATTAGAAGATACAGAGTGAACACTCCTGGGGATTTAGCTCCTATATTACATCCTATAAATTACATTCCAAACCAATTCGTTACAGCACTAGAATCTGGAGATTTTGATGGTGACGAGAATGAAGAATTGATACTACTTTATGATCATGGAGTAATTAAAAGGTATAAAGAAGAAAATATAGGCGGAACTTTGTCGGTTACAAACGAAACAGTTTATGCTAGTGCCAGCAATGCTCTAAATATAAAAGCTGGAGATTTTGATGATGACATGAAAGATGAGTTAATTATTGCTCTTGACGATGATACAATTTGGAGATATAAAGAAAATGTTTCAGGAGTGCTTACAGCCAATATCAACGGCCCTTTCTATAATCATAATCAATCAGTAAAAGCACTAGCAGTTGGAGATTTTAATAATGATGATACGGAAGAATTAGTTATTTCTTTTCAGTACGGATTGATTTATAGATATTATGAAAATAGCTCTGGAAACCTACAAATTAAAGAAGGTATTTATAATTGTGATAATATTACAAATACAATGGTTGTTCTAGAAAAAAACAGTCCCGTATCAAGAGCGAATGCGCAACAAGATTTGTTATTTGAAGAAGCTATACATATTGACATGAAAGCATTTCCGAATCCAGTTTCAAATATGTTAAAAGTTAGCGGACTTAACTCTGAAGCTAGTTTTTCTATTTACAGTTTAGAAGGAAAATTAATTACAAAAGGAATTGTTCAAAAAGATGGTGAAATTGACTTTTCGAAGCTCTCTAAAGGTTTTTATATTTTAAAAATTGCTAATAATAGTATATTTAAAATTATAAAAAAATAGTATTATCTTTTAGAAAAATAGTTCAGTAAAAAAGCAGTTGACGCTATACAAAAAGTACAAAGTCAACTGCTTTTATTTTTTAATAAAATAGTTCACAAATTACACCTGATTCATGGGCGATCATATTCATATATAAATCTGTATTGATACAAATTTCATGAATTTTTAATCTTCACTATAATCTACCTATAACATTCATACTTTCGTTTTTTGATGTTTTAGATCGTAATTCTTCCAAATTTTACGATTATTTTGAAGTTTCTTGTAAACTTAATAGCACTGTAAGAATAGATTTTTGCAAAAAAACAATTAAATTTACATTCCCCCGCCTTAAAATCTTTTGTAGTAACCCACAAAATTTATTTTTAAATTATTAATATGAAGTATAAAATTATCCTGTTTGCCTGTATTGTATTAAGTAGTACTTTTTGTTTTTCACAAGGCGAAGCCAACATCTGGTATTTTGGGGAAAATGCGGGTTTAGATTTTAATAGCGGAACACCTGTTGCAATTACTGATGGACAAATTGATACTCTTGAAGGTTGTGCAACAATCTCAGATTCTTCAGGACAACTCCTATTTTATACGGACGGAATTACTGTTTGGGACGTAAACCACAATATTATGCCAAACGGAACAGGATTGCAAGGGAATCCTTCAAGCTCTCAATCTGGTATTATTGTGCCTTTCCCAAATGATACCACTCGATATTATATTTTTAGTGTGAATCATAATGCAAGTGATGGAGGTCTTTTTTATAGTGTTGTTGATCTTACGCTGAATGGCGGGACTGGTGATATCGTTGCTGGACAAAAAAATATAGAATTATTACGAAAAAGCGCAGAGAAAATAGCTGCCATAAATGATGACGGAAATGGATATTGGGTTATTGCATACGCAGGACTAACAGGAAATGAAACTACTTTTAATACATACCATGCTTATAGAATAACAGATTCAGGAATTAATACGGTTTCAGTTACATCGTCGTATCCAAGTTGTTCTAGTTCGGACGGAAGAGGATATTTAAAAATTTCGCCTGACTCACAAAAAATTGTCAATTGCAATCAAATTTTAAATCATGTTTGTATGCATCGTTTTGAGAATACATCAGGAATCGTAAGTCCAGAAATAGAGCAATTACAAACAAATGGTAGGCCATATTGCGCTGAATTTTCAGCGAGCTCAGAAAAGCTATATGTTTCTACTGGTGGCGTTTCTAATGGATCAACATCCTTATTTCAATTTACGTTGTCTGCCGCAGATGTTCAAGCTTCAAGAGTCTTAATTCATTCTGAAACTCAAGAACGTGGAGCACTGCAATTGGCTACCGATGGAAAAATTTATTATGCGCGTCCAGACAGAACTTTTATGGGCGCAATAAACGATCCAGAAGCTGACGGAGTTGCCTGTAACTATGTAAATCAAGCTGTTGATTTGAATGGCAGAATGTGCAAACAAGGACTTCCTCCATTTATACAATCATTTTTAAACGTTGGAATTCAGACTACTGAAACTTGTTTCGGAGATGCAACAGCATTCACGGTTAATGCGAACGAAACACTTGTTTCCGTTTTATGGGATTTTGGAGATTCTACAACGTCTACCCTAGAAAATCCTACACATACCTATGCTTCTCCTGGAGTTTATATGATAAGTGTTACCGTAAATTCGCCAACACAATCCATAACCCGAACGAGCACAGTTACAATTTATGATCTTCCAATTGCAAATTCAATTGCAGATGTTATTGTGTGTGATGATGTTTCCAATGATGGCAGCGAAACGCTAGATTTAAGTACTAAAGATGCAGAAGCGTTATTAGGACAACCGATAGGAAGCAATTTTGATGTTAGCTATTACGAAACCATGGATGATGCAGTAAATGATACGAATGTATTACCAACAAATTATACCAGTTCAAATAATAATCAGGAAATATTTGTAAAAGTATTCAACATTGATAATCCAAACTGTTATGCTATAAGTAGTTTTAGGTTCATTATAAACTTGAGTCCAGTTCCAGAAACTATTGCTGATATCAGTATTTGTGATACTTTTAATGATACGCAAGAATCTGTAAGTTTATCTCAATTTACAAGTCAAGTTTTAGGCGCTCAAAATGCTTCAGATTTTGATGTATATTATTATGAAACGATGGCCGATGCGGATCTTGACACAAACAGATTATCTGCAAATTATACAATTCAAAATGCCACGCAAACCATTTTTGCTCGAAAAGAAAACAGTCAAAACTCAACCTGTTTTGTGGTGACTGATTTCACATTCATATTACAAACACAATATGTGGCAAATGCTGTAAACGATTTAATTGTGTGTGATGATGTTAGTAATGATGGTACTGAGTTATTTGATTTAAGTGTTCAAGATGTATTCATTGCAAATGGGCAAACTGGCGCATTCTCTATTAAATATTATACGTCACAAGTAGATGCTGATGCAGATACAAATGAAATTTCTACGAATTTCTCTAACGATACTAACCCACAAGAAATTTTTGTTCGCATCGAAAATGATGTAGAACCAACTTGCTTTGATACGACTTCGTTTTTTATAGAAGTTAAAGATGTTCCTAATGTTGACACAAGCGAAATGATATCGTACTTATGTACGAACGAAAGTGTGACCATTAGTGCGGATGGAGGTTTTGACGAATATTTGTGGTCAACAGGAGAAACGACAACATCAATTACGGTAACCGAACCGGGAATTTACACAGTAACTGTCACCACTAATTATGCTTCATCGCCAGCTGTAAGTTGTAGTAATACACAAACCATACGCGTTATAGAGTCAGATGAAGCTGTCATAACCGATGTCATCATTCAAGATTGGACATTTAATAGCAATCAAGTTGAGATTATTGCGGAAGGAATTGGTGATTACGAATATTCTATTGATGGATTCAACTATCAAGACAGCCCAATTTTCATGAATCTATTAGCTGGAAATCTAACCGTTTATGTAAGAGATAAAAATGGTTGTGGTGTGGTAAGTCAAGAAGTAAGCCTACTATTCTACCCTGGGTTTTTCACACCAAATAGCGATGGATTCAATGATTTTTGGCAAATAATTTCTTCAGAGTATGAACTAGATTTACGTATTTATATATTTAATAGATATGGAAAATTATTAAAAATTCTAAAACCAGAATCACAAGGTTGGGACGGAACTTACAATGGAAAGCAAATGCCATCATCCGATTATTGGTTTTTGGTAGAACGCCCCAGCAATGGATTGTCGTATAAAGGACACTTTACCTTAAAGCGATAACTTTGTAAGAATCGCATCCAAAATAAACGATTCAAATATACATCATAAAAAAGCAGTTAACGCTATACGAAAAGTATAAAGTTAACTGCTTTTATTTTAGTCTGAAAATTTTAACAACCTACGCCTGTGTTGAGCCCATTGCAAGATTCCCCAAAAGAGTTGTTTCCTATAGTTTTAGTGGTATCAACTGTAACACAGCTTCCTACATGTATTGTTTCGCATATTTCCTCTGTTTCATAACAACTTGCCATTGTTGGATAAAACGTAGTTCCTGCACCAGTAGTTTCAGTTTCAGTATCTGCGCCTCCATATTTATTTAGCATGTTTAATTTAGAAACTTTATGTTTTTTAAGTTTTAATAATTTAAAATTTTGTTTTTTCATAATTTATTTGAGTTTTAATGTTACTGTGAACAAAGTAACATTAAAACACATTGCTACGAAAGTTTATGCATTGACAGTTCATAAACTATCAATTGTTTTATTCCTTTTCACGAAGCTTTTTTAGGTATTGAGAAGGATAAATTCCCGTTTCTTGTTTAAATGCTTTTGAGAACGTTTCTTGGCGTTTAAACCCAAATTCTTCGGCAATGGCTTGTATGGTGTACGAACGCAATTTATCATCATTTTTCAAGCGTATCAATGCAGCATTAATTCGTAATTCGGTTATATATGCCTTGAAGGTTTTATGTTTGTAATTATTAATCACATTCGAAATATAGGATGTATTAGATTGTAGTTTATCCGCAACATAACTCAAGCTGCAATCGATCGATAGGTATTCTTCTTTTTCTTCAAATTTTTTAAGCTTTTCAAGAATCAAAGCTGCTTTTTGGTCAGTTACTTTTTCTGAAATAGTAGATGTTTTATTTTTTTCCTGCACTTGTATTTTTTCTAATTCAGCAACCTTTTTTAATACATCTGAAACGTGTTTTTTTACTTTTTTTACTTTTTTTCGATACCATCCAATACTAAAAATTAATAAAACAGTTAATATTCCTGCAATAAAATATAGTTGTTGTTTTTTCTTTTCCGTTGCAAGTATAATTTTTTTTAATTCCTCTAATTCTGATATCAATTCAGGAATATCATTTTTAACATATACTTCATTCATTACTTTGACATCATCAACTCTTTCTTGATCAAATAGTCCTATATAGCGTTCCAAACGCGCTTGTCCTTTTTCTATTTCGCCAATAGCTGTATAACAAACGGCTAGTATTCTATTGAGTTGTCTTTCATTAGAATAGCTCTTTTCAGATTTTTGTATTAGACTATCAACCATTTCTAAATACGTAATCGCTTGCTGGTATTTTTTGAGTTTTGCATAACTTTTTCCTATATAAAAATAGGCGTTGCATAACGTAGCTTCATTATTATCTTCTTTAGCATACGTAACAACTTCTTCTGCTAATGTTATGCTTTCTTGATATATACCTTCTTCAAAACGAATAACAATTTCGGTCAGTAATAAATTATAATATACAATTGTATGTGTAGTTTTTGAGCATTTTCGCAAACCCAAATTACTGTAATACCGAGCTTCTTTAATATAATCTTCACCTGTTGTTTCTTTCATACGCAAATACGTATCAGCGATATTCACATATAATGAAAGTTCATAAGATAATTTTGTTTCATCATCAATGTTAGATTTCTCTAAAACAGCTAAGCTTTCTTTGAAAATTTTGATAGCCTCTGTATAATTTTTATGCATTTTTTTTATAAATGCAATATTTGAAGCCGTTATAATTTCATTTCTAATATTTCTATTTTTCTTGGCGTATTCTTTAGCCATTATATGTGAATTGAGTGCTTTTGAATTTTCACCCATATCAGTAAACACCATTCCTTTTAAATTAAAGCATTGATAAAGCATTACACCATTTTTCTCCTCTTCTTTTAATAATAAAGGAATGGCTTTCTCTACATACTGTAATGTTTTTGAATTATTCGTCAAATAAAAATTACAGTATGCTAATCCATAAAATGTTCTTGCAATTTCAGCTGTATCATTAGTTTGCTTTGCGACTTCATGAGCTTTTTGCATGTATACAAGTGCAGTTGCTGGATTTTTACCTATATTTTGAACATAAAGCTTCGTAAGTTCATCATACGACTTTGTAGCCAACGAATCTGTTTGCGAAAATGCACTAGAAATTGTGCAGAGATAAAAAAATAGAATAAGGATTTTGAAAATTGGAGAACAGAAATACTGTTTGACATTCAACATGTAGTAGTTTTGAAATAAGAGATTAACAAGATAAACAATCTTCATATATCTATACGTATGAATTGTTTGAATATTGTTACTTCAAATTCTCTAAAATAAAATCAACTGTTTTGTTAGTATTTTTGTTTTCCTTGTAAGAATCTGTAATGTGTTTGGAATCTAAAGCACAACCATTTTTTGCTAAGGATTCAATATTGTCTAAATAATCTAACGAAATTTTTCCACGCAATAACGGATTCATGTCTTTACCCGATTTATAGTAATCATAGATTTTTTTCAATCCAGATAAGTATAAATAATCTTTGGTAAATCCACCACCACGATGCGCGCGAACCGAAATATTAAACGCCGTTTCTTTATCTAAATCATAGGTGTTGACAAACTTCCGAAAGGTTGTCGAAAACGAATATCCTTTTGCCAAACTGTCAACTGCAATAACTCTATACGCCAATTCTTTCAAACGTTTTACGGTCAAATTATTGCTCATATATTCTGAAAAAACCGCCAAACCTTCTTGTGTTTCTTCATAATTTGGAAATCCGTTGGAGAATATTTTTAGCGGATGCAACAATCCGTTCATTGTTGTCACCATGTGCACGCCAATTTCATGATTGGTTAACACTGCAATTTCATTATCTGAAAACGTATGATTTTCATTGATAACGAGCGTTTTGATGTTGTTTAACACCATGGCAATTGCGCTCATATCTTTTGAAAATTTTATTTGATATGAAAAATCGTATTGTTTTGAATATTCGCGGAAAAGTGCTTCCGTTTCTTTAGGAGAATATTTTGGTTGAAATTGTGCTTCTGAAGCGTCTTCTTCTTCAAAATGCAAAATGAACTTTGCATTTTCTACATCTTGTTCTGTTGGCGTACCAAACGAACGCAAACTATTATAATAAAATTTTCGTTTCGTTCCAATGGTTTGAATGCATTGTACCAGTCCTGAATACGCATATATTGTATCTTCATACAACTCTCTAGTATATTCGTTTTCAATCAGCTCTACTGGTTGTGAAATAAGTGTTCTATGCAATTGAAAACGATCAAAATCAATTTCAGGATACTTAAATTTTGGATCTGTTAAGTATTTTGATTTGAAGAATTTTTCTTTCTCTTCTTCTATGTTTATAGGATTGACATAACTCAACAACTCGATCTTTTTTACGACGTCGTTTATGTTATTGTCTATTTCAAAAAGCACTTTGCTCGCTACATTAATATCATTCATTCGTACAATTCTTCTTATTTATATTCTGCGTAGAATTTATCTGCATGCATTGGTACAAGCACTTTTAATGCGTGTTCTAAGGCTGCAACAACTTCCGGAAACATGATCTGATTAATTTCGTCGCAATATATCTTTTTTACTTCAGTTGCCAAAACTAAAGTATTGCTAAAATGCTGTGTAATGAATTTTAAAAAATACCCATTCCCTTGAAATGTATCGTTAATTTTTGATGTGGACGCAATTCCGTTTGGCAATTTGATTTCGGACAACATGCTGCGCCAGTCTTCGATGGTTTCACCAAAACGCTCATTGTCTACATTTGCTGTTCCAAAATTGAAGGTTGGCACTTCTCTATCCCAACGTTTCCAGTTGTATGAATGCATATCGTATACAACACACACACCAAATTTTTCTTCTAGTTTTTCAATCAATGCATGCACTACTTTGTAGAAATTTGTATGTTTATCCAAACTCTTTTGCTTCATTGCTTCAGGAAGCGGATTGTGCCATAATTGTTTTCCCCATGCGTCTTCGTAAATAGCACTTTCGGGCGCACGATTTAAGTCGTACTCAAAACGTGAATCCATTCCAGCTATTACTATTGGATGCGATTGTACCATTTCTTTCGTTGCCGGATCTTCTTCAAACCAACGATCATATTCGGTATGCATACAGTTTTCCCAAAGTTCACGTCTAAACTGATGTCCGTCGTGTACAGCGCCGCATGCATACGGAACATACGCGTCAATTTTTATTGTAAAAGAATACTCTGATGAAACTGCTTCAAATAGTTCTTCGTTTTGAATTTTTGCAATGATTTGCGCTATGGTTAGTTTTTCCATGTCTACAACTTATTTAATCGTAAATAGTTTAATACTTTTTTTAATATCAAATACGCCTTTTACATCGCGCGTGATACGAACATCGGCTTTATACTCTAAATTATCTTTTTTTAAGATCGTTTCCAAGTCTTTTTGTTTTTCTTCGGCAGCAGCCAACTGTTTTTTATAGTGTTGTAGCGGTCGAAATGCGATTGCTAATAAAATTCCACCAGCTGCAATTGTTGCTTGAAATATAGGAAATTCAGTCCATTCTACTGATTGCGCATACAATCCAACTAAGATCACAATAATTGCAATTGTTCCTAAAACAGCAGCATCTTTCAATATTCCTTTGCGTGCGAGTTTTAGTGTTTCTAATTCAACATGCACAGCTAGGACTTCTTCTTTTAGAGGTTCATCTAGAATTTTCTCTTTGCTAGTTTCTGTAAGATTTGATACTTTCATCGATTATTTTACCTGTATAAATTCCCCCATTCTGTCCATGAACCATCGTAAACTGCATATTCTTTATACCCTACATATTCAGCGGCTAACGCCAAAATACACGCGGTAATTCCTGTGCCACATGAAAATACAAAGTGTGATTCTTCAGTTTGAAGCAATTCAAAAATTGCTTTTAGTGCTGCTTTCGATTTGAATTGATTGCTTACTAAAAGTTCCGTGTATGGAAGATTTTTTGAAGTCGGAATCTGTCCGCTACGCAAACCTACACGCGGTTCTGGTACTTTTCCTGTAAATCGTGCTTCTGATCGCGCGTCCAAAATTAAGCTTGACTTATTTTGAACCTCTTGAAGCATTCTGTCAAAGTTTCTAAACAAATCCAAACGATCTTTTCCTTGAAAATTACCTCGATTTCCAATGTATGTTTTTTTAGCCTCAGAAGAAAATCCAGCTTCTTTCCATAAAGGAAACCCACCATTTAAAACCGCTATATTGTCAAATCCCATTGATTTAAACATGTACCAAACTCTCGGAGCCGAATAGATTCCTAACTCGTCATACACAACAATGGCACTATCATGATTGATTCCGAGTTTCTGTGCTTCTTGTGTAAATGTTGCAACGCTTACCATTGTATTGGGAAATGGCGCATTTAGTTCGCTAAAAACTTTTTTAATATCAAAAAAGCGTGTGTTGGGAATTTGCTGAGTTTCTGCTTGCGAAGAAGCATTGACCACTTTCGGAATGGTTCCGTTTAAAATAACAAGATTGGTTGCATGAAGATTTTCGTGCAACCAATCTGTTGATACTATTGGATTCGTTAATTGAATATTCATTAAGCTTCGTCTACCGTTTTGCGCAGTCGAACGCGTCTGTCAAATGCTTGTAGTTTGTCCGTTACTTTACTTTCAACAAAGTCAATTACCTTTTCTTGTAGTTTTGCTTTGTAAACTTTGTTAATGTATGTAATTCCTCCTGGCGACATTACATTTACTTCTACGAGTTTTCCGCCAATCACATCAATTCCAACAAAATACAATCCATCATTGACTAATTTTGGACCAATTTGTTTGCACAATGCTTTTTCTTCTTTGGTTAACGTATGTTTTGCTATTGTTCCGCCGGCACTTACATTCGATCGGTGATCGTCATTTCCAGGGATTCGACGCATTGCTCCTATCGGTTCGCCATTTAGTAATAAAATTCGAACGTCTCCTTGATCAGCACCTTCTATATAATCTTGAAGAATTACGTAGTTAGATGAACCATCGCCACTCGTAATGTAAAAATCTAATAATGATTTAATGTTATTCATGGCTGATTTTTCAATCAGAATTACTCCTGAACCTCCAAAACCGTTTAATGGTTTTAGAATCATTTTATCAGCTTTCGATTCTTTAATTTGTTCAACTAAATAATCTTTATTTTTTGATACATGTGTATTTGGAATAATGTTGCTATGCGCATCACCAAAAGCCGCTGTGTATAATTTATTATTTGCTTCTCGCATTCCTTGAAGCGAGTTTACAATGAATACATCATCTTTCACAGAATCCAAAAAGTTTAACATAATTGGATCTAATGGCGGGTTTGCTCTCATGAATATGACATCAAAACCAGCTAACGGAAGCATTTCTTCACGCAATACTGCTTTTCCATAAAATGCTTTTAATGTGCTTGGCACTTTATCCATTCTACTAATTACAGTACAAAAAGCATTGGTTACGCTATCACGAATGGTTAAGTTAGAAGGCGTACAAATTGCAGCGCCATGTCCTCTTTTTACACATTCTTTGATTAAAGCTAGACTTGTATCGTTTTCTGGGTCGATTTCTTCCCAAGGATACATTAAGAAACAGATATTCATTGAGGTTATATTTTGGTTGGTTTATTTGATCTTTTAAATTTATATAAAATAGTTGATTTTTACAGAATTATTTTACGGCTTCGTAATTATCGTCCCAATTTTTAGGTTTTGGTTCGCCCAATTTCCCAACAGATTTGGCCACAACCATAGAAACTGTAGCATCTCCAGTAACATTTACAACAGTTCTACACATATCTAAAGGTCTGTCTACTGCAAATATTAATGCCAATCCAGCTTCTGGAATTCCAGCATATCCTAAAACTCCTACTAACATTACCATTCCAGCACCAGGAACCGCGGCACTTCCAATGGAAGCCAATGTAGCTGTTGCTATAATTCCTAATTGCGTTGCAAAATCTAATTCCATACCAAAAGCTTGTGCAATAAATACTGCTGCTACTGCTTGGTATAAACTTGTTCCATCCATGTTAATGGTTGCTCCAATTGGCAACACAAAACTTGATACTTCTTCTTCTACACCTAAATGTTCTGTAACACGTTCCATAGTAACTGGTAAAGTTGCGGCACTAGAACTTGTAGAGAATGCTAATAATTGTGCTGGAGAAATTCCATCAAGAAAGAATCTTGGTGATTTTTTTGTAAAAACATACACGATTGTAATGTAAATACATATCATCAACAACAAACCACCAACAACGGTTATTGCATACCAACTAAGTGCGATAAATAAGTCTATACTGGGCGATTCTACAACAATTGCTGCTAACAATGCAAATACTCCGTAAGGTGCTGCAAGCATAATTAAATCGACCATTTTGAGGATGACTTCATTGAAACCATCAAAAAAGCTTTTAACGGTTTTTCCTTTTTCTTCTGGAATTAAGATCAAACTAACTCCAAAGAATATAGCAAAGAATATGATTTGTAGCATATTTCCATTGTCCGTTGCCGCTTTAAAAAGGTTTTCTGGCACCAAATCTTCTAACGCTTTTAATGGACCAGCATTTTTCTGATCTTTTGCAGTTTCTTTATATTTTGTAGTGTCTCCACTATAATTTTCAATCATTTCTGTTCGCGTTTCTTTTGAAATCGCTTTTCCTGGTTGGACAATATTTACAAGCATTAAACCAATAGTTACTGCAATAACAGTAGTAATGATATAAACACCAATGGTTCTTCCGCCCATTTTTGAGAGCTTAGAAATATCTCTTAAATCTGAAACACCTTTTATCAATGCTGCAAGAATTAAAGGAATAGCAATCATTTTAAGACAGTTGATAAACATTTTTCCGAAAGGTTTTATCCAATCTTGAACAATTTCTTTTCCTCCATCAAAAGTAGTCATGAGCAATCCGACAAGGACTCCTAAAACCATTCCTAAAATAATTTTCCAGTGTAGTGCCATTTTTTTCATATATGCTAAGTGATTCGTTTGTGAAACGTGAGTTTGTTATGATTTTGAAGTAAATATATTTGCAATTGGTTTCCTTAAAAATAGAATAATTATTCCAACTAAGATATATAATAAATTGTTATATAAGTTTTGTTTAAGTACTTCAGGACTTTTAAAAGCAAAACTATAACTGTTTACGTTACTTTTTAATAGTGTGTAACCATCTTGTAATATGTAGGGAATTGTAGTAAATAAGAGATAAACACCCATCATTGCAATGACTATTTCTACAATGTAATTGCTATCTGTTTTAGAAAAATCGAATTGTGTTGCTTCAAACCCTTTATCTAATCGTAAAAAGCTTACAATTTTTGCTGCGAATGCAAGCATCAAATACACAATTGCAAAAAAGAGTAAAATGACCCCAATAAAGCCAAATAGAAACGTTGCGTCATCTATTTGATTAAAATAAATAATATTTGATATAACCGGAATAATTCCTTCAATGAGAATGTATATGGCGAATATTTTAACAACAGCTACGAAAAAGTCTTTTACACTCATTATTTGATGGTTTTGTTTAATAAGTAATAATCCGCTAAGACCAATGCTGCCATAGCTTCTACGATAGGAACGGCTCTTGGCACAACACACGGATCATGACGCCCTTTTCCTGTCATTTCCACAATATTTCCATCTTTGTTGATGGTATCTTGTTTTTGCATAATGGTTGCCACAGGTTTGAAAGCTACGCTGAAATAAATATCCATTCCGTTGCTGATTCCACCTTGAATTCCGCCAGAAAGGTTACTTTTTGTCGTTCCGTCTGCGTTGAAAATATCATTGTGTTCGCTTCCTTTCATTTTGGAACCTTCAAATCCGCTTCCGTATTCAAAACCTTTTACGGCATTGATGGATAACATGGCTTTTCCGAGTTCGGCGTGTAATTTATCAAAAACGGGTTCTCCCAATCCGACAGGGACATTTTGCAAAACACACGTAATGGTTCCGCCAATAGTATCACCTTCTTTACGAATTTCTCTAATTTTTGCCTCCATTTCTGCAGCTTTCGCTGGATCTGGGCAACGCACAGGATTGCTTTCTGTTAACGTAAAATCTAATTCTTGATATGGAATGTCTAAAGAAATCGCTCCTACCGATGATACAAACGCATTAATTTTAATACCTGAAAGAAATTGTTTTGCAATTGCGCCAGCCACCACTCTAGATGCTGTTTCGCGAGCCGAACTTCTTCCGCCGCCTCTATAATCGCGATGTCCGTACTTCTGATCGTACACATAATCTGCATGCGATGGACGATAGGTTTCTTTAATATGTGAATAATCGTGTGATTTCTGATTAGTGTTGTGAATAGCGAATCCAATAGGAACGCCTGTTGTTTTTCCTTCAAAGATTCCCGAGTAAAAAACAACCGCATCTGGTTCTTTCCGTTGCGTAACAATGGCAGATTGTCCTGGTTTTCTACGATTCATTTCCTCCTGAATCATTTCCATATTTAATTCTAATCCTGCTGGACAACCGTCAATAATTCCGCCAATTGCTGCTCCATGCGATTCTCCAAAAGTGGTCAATTTGAATACTGATCCAAAGGTATTTCCTGCCATAGCCTATTTTTAACAATTGTAAATTTAATCTAACAGATTCAAAAACCCAACAAATGGGTGAAATTTACTTAACATTTGACCATTTCTATTGATAAATTGGTAACATTCAAGCAACTAAGCTTCACACTATTTTTCATCAAATTTTGTCGTTTGCGATTTATTTGTCTTGTGAAATAAGATTTCGTGAAAAAACGAAAAATAAAAATGGTTTTGATCGTCCATAAAATTAGTGTTTGAACTCCTTCTTTTTCAAAAAAACATCCTGTAAAGTATTGTATATGTCGTAGGAAGCACTTAATTTGACGACTTTAAATACTACTGATGAAAAACATAGCTAAAGCTTTTGGAATTTGCATACTGACACTACTTACTTCGTGTGGAAGTAGTGATGACCCCGCAACTACGGATGACGGATTAGAAACACCTGTATTGCCTGCAAATTATTTTCCTGCGAGTGTAAATAATTACTGGAATTACGATGTCTCGATTACTGATAATGCAAATGCTGTTACTACAGCAGAAGATTCATTGTATGTCGCTTCAAGAAGCGGAGATACATTTATGTTAGACGTAAACGCGAATAATATTGCAAGTGGCTCAATGAGTACTTTGTTAGCAAATGGAACACTTACTGAGCAAGGAACTGCGCTTACACTGAATGGAAGTTTGGATTTTCCAATTGATTTAGGCATTGCCGCCATTCCTTTTGAAGGCGCTGTTTTATATGATTCAAGTGTTGCAGATAATACAACTCTTTTCTCCTCTTCAGATATGTTTACGCAAGATCTTCAAGGATTTCCAATTACAATTGCATACAGTTTAAGTTCAGAGAAAATTGAACGCTTGGCGAGTTTTACCGTAAATGGCGAATCATTCTCTGATGTTGAAGTGGTGGATTTAAAACTGGAACTAAGCGTGAGTACGTCTGTTGATATATTAGGAAATCCTACAACATTTTCTATTCTTGATCCGCAAGATGTATTGACTACACGTGCATATTACGGTCCAAATGTTGGATTATTAAAAGCGGAATCAGAAATTCGTTTTACGTTAAACCCAACAACCGTAGCACTTTTACAAACGTTCAATATCAATCTAGGGATTCCTACGAGTGGTTCAGGGACGAATGTTGAAGAATTGACTTCGTATTTGGTTAATTAAAGACTTACTTAGATTTTTGGACTTCTTGGATTGTTTAGATTGTTAGATTGTTAGATTGTTAGATTGTTAGATTGTTAGAAAAATATTTTAAATTCAATCACAATCGTCATTTCGAGTGATTTTTTGGAATGAAATGAAGAAAAATTGTATCGAGAAATACTCTTAATACTGAAATTGTCGAAGCATGATGAGAAGTTGAATCAAGTTCAGCTTGACGACTAAGAAGTCTAATGTACAAAAAGCGAAGCAAGTCTAAAAGCGAAGCGTTCTAAAAGATTCCCGCCTACGCGGGAACTAGTCTAAAAGCAAAGCGTTCCAAGAGCGAAGCACGTCTAAAGCAAAGCGTGTCTCAAAACCGTAATCGGATGCAACGCTTCTTTTTGTGTTCCATCTTTAATTTGATGTCTACAACTTGTGCCATTTGCAGCAATGATTGCATTTACTTCTGCTGCTCTAACTGCAGGAAACAGTGATTGTTCGCCAACATTCATGCTAACTTCGTAATGTTCTTTTTCGTATCCGAATGAACCTGCCATTCCACAGCAACCAGAAGCAATAATGGTTGGTTTGTAGTTTTTGGGAAGATTCAAAATGTCAAACGTACATTTCTGATTCGACAGTGCTTTTTGGTAACAATGCACATGAATTTTAACGTTTTTTTCTTCTTGTGTAAACGATTCCGAAGTGATTTCGCCCGCTTGAATTTCAGCAGCTAAAAATTCTTCAATTAAATATACATACTTCGCAATTTGCTTTGCGGCTTCTTTATCGTCTGCCAAACGAATATATTCATCGCGAAAAGTGAGAATTGCTGAAGGCTCAATTCCGACTAAAACAGCATTTTCATTCAAAATATCTTTAAACAGATTCACATTTGCGTTTGCTGCTTTTTTAGCTTCCTTTAGGAAACCTTTTGAAATGAAGGTGCGTCCGCTTTCCTCATGTGGAATATGCTTGATTTCATATCCAAGTTCCGATAAAACGATTAACGCATCTTGTCCAATATCAGATTCTAAATAGTTGGTAAATTCATCACTAAAAAGATATACTTTTTTAGCTTTTGAACTATTTATATTTAATTGATTTAAAGTTTTTTGAATTATTTTATCTAAAGTTTTACTTGAATTAATTGGCAATGTACGTTCAGCGGCAACGCCAAGTTTATTTTTGATGATTTTTGAGGTAAAACTATTGGTTTTTACAAAGTTTGAAAGTCCCGGGAACTTACTTGCCAATTTGTTTGATTTCGTTGAAAATGCAAACGCTTTATCACGAAAAGTGGGCTTGTTCGATTTGTAATATTGATGTAAAAATTCTGCTTTTAAAGCGGCAACATCTACATTACTTGGACATTCGCTTGCGCAGGCTTTACAGCTCAAACACAAGTCAAAAACTTCCTTTAATTCTGTGTGATCAAATTTGTTTTCTTTCTCGGATTGTGTCAAAAATTCACGCAATGCATTTGCTCTTGCGCGTGTGGTATCTTTCTCGTTTTTTGTAGCTCTGTAACTTGGGCACATCGTTCCTGAAAAGGAAGCAGGTTTTCTACAATCGCCCGAACCATTACATTTTTCAGCTGCTCGCAAGATTCCTTCACTGTCCGAAAAGTCAAATATGGTTTCTATTTCAGGTTCTTCCCGATCGATTTCGTAGCGCAAAGACGTATCCATCTTGGCTGCATCTACGATTTTCCCTGGATTGAAGATATTTTTTGGATCAAATACGCTTTTGACATCTTTTAGTAATTCATAGTTCTTCTCACCTATCATGATTGGAATAAATTCCGCACGGACAATTCCATCGCCGTGCTCACCACTGAATGAACCTTTATATTTTTTGACCAATTTGGCAACATCACGCGTTATTTTTCGAAATAATACAACATCTTCTTTCTTCTTTAGATTCAAAATTGGACGCAAATGCAATTCTCCTGCGCCTGCATGCGCATAATACACTGCTTTTTGCTCGTACTTCGCCATCAATTCAGAAAACTCCGCAATGTAATTTGATAAATCTTCCAACGCAACTGCAGTATCTTCAATACACGCCACGGCTTTTTTATCGCCAATAATATTTCCCAATAAACCTAAACCTGCTTTTCGCAATTCCATTGCTTTAGAAATATCGTCACCTTTTAAGATTGGATAATGGTAACTTTTTCCTTCTTTCTTTAAAGAAGCCAATAAATCAGCGGTTTGTTTTTCTAAGTCTTCTATGTTGGTTGATCGTAATTCTAGTAGTAAAATCGCTTGTGGATCGCCTTTTACGAAAAATCTATTTTTGGCTTGCGCCAGATTTGACTTTGTACAATCTAAAATGATTTTATCCATCATTTCACAGGTATACAAATTATGTTGCATTGTGAGTGAAACCGACTGTAAACAAGCTTCAATGCTTTCATAGTGTGCTGCAACTACACAATGATGTGTTGGTGGCAATTCGTCTAATTGTAATGTAATTTTAGTCGTAAACGCTAAGGTTCCTTCACTTCCAGAAAGTAGTTTGCACATATTAAAGCGTTCGCCATCTTTCGTAAAAGGTTCAGCATTGAGCAATTCGTCAATGGCGTAGCCTGTATTTCTTCTATGAATGGTCGCTTTTGGGAATTCAATTCGTATTCTCGCTTGATTGTTTTTATCAATCAGCATTTCGTATATTTTTTGATAAATAGCGCCTTCAAGGGTCGTTAACGCACGTTTTTGATGAAATTCTTCTGTGGTAATTTCTCCAAAAGTAACTTCCGATCCATCGGAAAGTAACACATCCATTGAAACAATTTTATCACGCGTTACGCCATATTGAATCGAAGTCGTTCCAGATGAGTTGTTTCCGACCATTCCACCAATCATACACCGATTGGACGTTGATGTGTTTGGTCCAAAAAATAAATTAAAGGTTTTTAAATACGCATTTAATTCATCGCGGACAACGCCAGATTGAACAGTGACCGTTTTTGCCGTTTCATTGATATCTAAAATTCGAGTAAAGTGTTTAGAAACATCCACTACAATACCTTCACCAACACATTGTCCAGCTAAAGAAGTTCCTGCAGTCCTCGGAATTAAGGAAGTATTGTGTTTAGCAGCAAAATTTATCAACGTTTTTAGATCGTCACTATTTTTAGGATACGCAACAGCTAACGGTAATTTGCGATATACGGAAGCATCAGTAGCGTATAAAATTCTGTGTAAATCGTCATAAAAAATAGTACCTGCAAAGACCTGCTTCAATTCTTCCAATTTCGCTTTCATCCTACTGATTTGAGTGCTTTTTGTAAATTTTTCAGCAATATAAACTTATTTTTTTAGTTATAATACAAGAATTAACAAGACTGTAATTTTAAAACATAAACAGATGAAAAAGTTAGTTATTTTAAGTATTTTATTTTTAGGATATTTGGCTTCTGCACAACAGATTGCAGAGAATGCCATCGGTTTAAGAATTGGAGGAAATAACGGATTTGGAACCGAAATTTCGTATCAACGTGCATTAGGCGACACTAATAGATTGGAACTCGATTTAGGCTGGAAAGATAATGACGATTATGATGCATATAGGCTTACAGGATTGTATCAATGGGTTTGGAATATTGATGGAGGATTTAATTGGTATGCTGGTGCTGGTGGCGGAATTGGAAGTTGGAATAGCAACCGAAATGCTACGAATGACGGTTTTTATGCATTCTTCGCTGGTGATGTTGGAATTGAGTATAATTTTGATTTCCCACTGCAACTTTCATTGGACATACGACCTGAATTTGGCTTTGAGAAAGGATTCAATGATGACCTTGATATGGACTTGGCATTAGGTGTCCGTTATCAATTTTAATTTTACTAGGGAAATTCTACACATTTGGTTAAATTTGCGCGTTTAACAATTAAATTATTCAATATAAAATGTATACAAACGTGAAAAAAGTATTTTTAATCGCATGTATTGCTAGTATGTTACTATTTACTTCCTGTGCGGAAACAGAAAGTAAACCTCAAAAATTTGCAGTAGAAACAACTATTATCGGTACTCCTGACGGTGTTCGTGCATTTTTAAAAGTTCATAATGAAAATGGAAAACCAGTACCAAAAGATACTGCAATTGTACAAAATGGCAAGTTTATATTTACTGGAGAAGTTGAGTATCCACAAATGGGCTATGTGTTTGTAAATGGTGCTCAAGGAAGTTTTTCTGTTATTTTAGAAGAAGGTGATGTAAAAGTTGAAGCCTATAAAGACAGCTTGTCGCAATCAAAAGTATCTGGCGGTAAGCACAACCAAGAATATACTGATTTTATTTCAGGTTCTAGAATATTAAGCGCTAAGATTATTAAAGCTAGGGAACGTTATGGAGAATTCATAAAGTTAAAATTGACCGATTCTGTTGTAATTGCTCGAAAGCAGATGTCTGATTTACAAAAAGAAGGACTTACCTACCAGGAAGACTATGTAAAAAAGCATCCTACATCCTATATTTCTGTGTTAATCGTGAATCGTTTGTTGAGAAACAAATTGACAACTGCGCCAAAAGCTAAAGTATTTTATGATGGACTTCCGAATGACATGAAAAAAGCCAAAGTTTCGGAAGATTTATTTATTAAAATTACTGAATTATTAAGAGCTTCAGTTGGTTCAGTTGCCACAAACTTTTCAGCGCCAAATCCGGAAGGAAAAACGATTTCTTTGAATGATATTAAAGGAAAAGTAACCGTTATTGATTTTTGGGCAGCTTGGTGTGGACCTTGCCGTAAAGAGAATCCGAATGTGGTGAAAATCTACAATAAGTATCATGCTGATGGATTGGAAATTATTGGTGTTTCTTTAGATGGTCGTGTAAATCAGAGAAATGCAAGAGAAGATTGGATTCGCGCTATTGAACAAGATGGATTGCCTTGGCACCAAGTTTCAAATTTAGCTGGTTTTAAAGACGGAATTGCACGTAGTTATAATGTTCGCTCTATTCCTTCAACTTTTATTTTGAATGAAAAAGGAGAGATTGTAGCAAAGAATTTACGTGGCGCTCAATTAGAAGCGAAGATTAAAGAGTTGCTTGGAAAGTAGTTTTTCGGGTATTAGGTATTAGGTATTAGGTATTAGGTGAAATTATTTTTTAATTTAAAATTTAACATTCATTAATTCAACATTTCAAAATCTGATTTTCAGCAAGTTACTTTTTTACTTAAAAAAACGTATATTTTTTATTTGCATGGTTCAAAAACAATAGTATATTTGCAACCGATTTAAAAACAAATCGTACGTGTTGGGGAGATACTCAAGCGGCCAACGAGGGCAGACTGTAAATCTGCTGACTACGTCTTCGCAGGTTCGAATCCTGCTCTCCCCACGAAACAAAAAACCGATCAAAATTTGATCGGTTTTTTTGGTTTTAATACTTTCTAATAAACGTTGTTATGAAGCTACTCTTGCATCGCTTTAATATGCTTCGCCAACGCCTCACCTACTTGCTTATGCCCTTTTTTGTTCCAGTGAGCATCTTCATCAAAATAAGAAGATTCGTCCAATACAGGCATTGGGTCTAAGTAATCTATATGGAAAGTTGTTAATTGTCTTTTAATGGCTTTGTAACTATTATCACCATTGATGACTTCTTGAAGTTTATCTTTTAATTCATCATGAATGTGTGGATTTTTCTTGGAGAAGAAATAATTCTGAGGAATTAAAACTACCGTCAATTTTCCACCGCGTTCTTTGACAATTTTGTCTAATTCTTGCAAAGCGACAATTCCTCTATTTTCGGTTAAATCTTCTTTTCCCGTTTCTAACGCAACACTATTGGGCGCATTCGGCAAGAGGTTTTCAAACAACATGTCACGGTAATGCGTACGATTTACAGTTTTTACGACCAATTTCGTGAAATAGCTGTATTTGATTAGTTTGTTAATTGGAAATACATATAATTTTGGTGCATTGTAAATAGAACCATCATCCGAAATCATTCGCAATGGAATTTCTAGCGTGTTTGCTGCTCTGTCGTAATTTGTTTCTAAAACGTCAGAACTCATATCATTTCCGATGTACATTCCAACAATTACATGTTTTGGGCGTAAATCGGTATTGTTTCGTACAAAATACTCGTAATGTTCTGGTTGAAAACCACTTAAATACGCATAGTTTGCAACGTTGTAATTTTGAAGTGAATCTGCAAATACATTCGAATAGCGTTCTTCTACTTCTACACCATGACCAAACGTGAACGAATCGCCAAAGAAAGCAACCTGAACATCTTTGTTGTCATACGTAGTGTTTTCGCGCAATCCTTTTGCATTCGTTTTGACAGATACATTGAATTCTCTGTATGCCCAACGTGAAGAATAGTTTTCTTTTACGGGAACAACAGCTGTTTTTACCGTTTGAATAGCGCCACTTTCGGTCTGTTTTTTATAGATTGTTAACGGAATGTGCGTGTATGAAGTATTTGTTTCAGTCGTTTTTGAACTTGAAGAACCTGTAAATCGCAATACGAGATACGAACCAATTTCTAAGAAAATCAGCGTAATTACAAAGATGATCAAATACTTTTTTAGATTTTTCAGGAACTTCTTCATATTCGTTGCTATTTTACTGTTTAATTTGATTGCTCTTTGAAGATTCGCATTAAATCTTCCCAAGTTTATTCATGACAAATAAAATAATGATCGGAACTGCCATTGCAATCACAATCCATGTATCTTGATAGAGTATTTCTTTGCGAAGTGCCAACGTAATGACAAATCCCGCGACAGCGCCACCAAAATGCGCATCATGACCAATGTTTCCTGATCTTTTTTTCATTCCATAGATGGAAAATAATAAGTATCCGACTGCGAATAGATATCCAGGAATAACAATGTTTATCATCATATTTGGTCGTAAGAGAATTGCCGAAAATAAAATTCCGGAAACGGCGCCACTTGCACCTAAAGCGTTGTAATGATGTTCATCTTTATGAAAGTAAAATGAAAGTAAACTTCCCAATAGTAAGCTCGCAAGATAGATTAATAAGAAATTTGTAGCACCTAATGAATGGACAACGCCACCCGCAAAAAAGTACAGTGTAATCATGTTAAATGCTAAATGTTGTATGTCTGCATGCAAAAATCCTGACGTAATCATGCGCAAATATTCTCCGCGATGAATGGCGCCAACATTGAACATATATGTGCTTCGAAAAGCATAATCATCAAACCCTTTGAGTGATATCAAAACGTTCCCCACAATTACTCCAATAGTTACGAGTTCTAAATTCATCTTATTTTAGCCTTTATTAAGTGCCAAATATAGCTATATTTGCCTAAATTTTGTACACTTATTATGCAGCTTATCGCGTTCATTCTTATTTACCCAATACTTTGGTTGATTTCTATTCTTCCATTCCGGTTATTATATCTGTTCTCTGATTTTTGTTATGTACTTGTCTATTATGTTGTAGGATATCGGAAGAAAGTTGTACGTGAAAATTTAGCCTTGGTATTTCCTGAGAAAAGCGATGCAGAACGCTTGAAGATTGAGAAGAAGTTTTACCATCATTTGTGTGATATGTTTTTGGAAATGATCAAATCATTGACAATTTCTGATGCATCTTTACGGAAACGATTCGTATTTCCAAATATTGAAGTACTCAACGAATATGAGCGACAAGGACAAAGCATTATTTTAATTTCTGGACATTATGCCAATTGGGAATGGATGAATATTGTAAAGGAATATGTTTCGCTACACGGATATGGAGTTTATAAAAGATTGACAAACAAGTATTTTGATAAATTAGTCCGTGATATTCGCGAGAAGCGAAATTCTACCTTAATTACCACTAAAGATACATTTAGAACCATCAAACAGAATCAAATTGATGGAAAATTAGCCATTTATTATATGGTAAGTGATCAATCACCAAAACCATTACCGCATTATTATTGGACTGATTTTATGAATATTACGGTTCCGTGTTTTAACGGTTCTGAGGTTTTAGCGCGTAAAGTTGATATGCCTTTTATTTATTTTAAGATTGAAAAAGTAAAGCGCGGACATTATCAAGGAACTTTCATTCCATTAACACCAGAAGGAATTAAAAATTATCCTGAAAACGAACCTACAGAGTTGTTTTACAGAGAATTAGAAAAGCAATTATACGAAGCTCCAGAATATTATTATTGGGTTCATAAACGCTGGAAACACCGCGATAAAGTACCGCCTGAGTATCAGAAATAGTTAATTTATAGTTTTCATGAAAGCTTCCACAGTAGAATTTAAAGAAAATGAAATTGTAATTGTTGGGGCAAAATCTCCAATGATTATACGAATCGTTTTGGGAATTTTGATGGTTATATTTTTACTAATCCCAATATTTGTTGCAATATATAGAGTTTCAGAAGGTTTAGGGCTTCATTTCTCAATAGTACTAATAGCCGCTTTTACTTGGGCATTTGCATACTTTTTTTTGAGAACAATTTTATGGAATTCGTTCGGAAAAGAAATCATTACATTAACTCCTGAGTTTATTGAATACGAAGCTGATTACAAATTATTTAAAGGCGCAAAAGTTGCTATTTCTGGAAAAGATTTAGAATTTACGTACATTGAAATGGAAAAAGAGACTCAAACTTTTATTATTTGTGATGCAGTACCAGAATTGATTGAGAATGTATTGCCAATTTCAATACACAATATGCGAAAACTGGAAAGTAAGATTACAGATTACTATCGAAAGTTAACATAATTACACTACTCTACCTTCTTTCGCTGCTTTACTATCTAACGAAGTTCCAATAGCAAGTCCAACCGCCAAACCAATTGGTAAACCCAATGCAATGTTACCAAAAGCAACGCCCCAAGGCATACCAAATGCCATTCCCAAAGCCATCCATATACTCATGTAATAGCCTTTGTGCACTAATTTATGTTTGATCGTTGCCGTATTTTTGATTTTACTTTTCTTTTTCATAAAATCACGACGAAGTTGTTTATCACTAAAACCTGCTACTGTCGGAATTGCCAAAACAAGCACATCCATTTGTTCTTGAAAATCGTGCAAAGCTTCAGAAGAAGAAGCATGTGTTGCCATTTTTTCTAGCAATCGTTTTAAATAATCTGTTTCAGCTTTTTTGTGAAGTGCCTCTGTAAAAGAAGCTGTTTTTTCCTCAATTGTATGAATCGTTTCGTTTTTCCAAATAGTATATGTAGTTTCCATAATGGTTTGTTTTGTAAGCATACTAAATAAGTAGTGTGTTTGTGTATTTTGTTACATTTATGGTCTACCTAACTAGTACATAGAATTTTCGTAGCGTCCTCTAATCATTCTTTTTAAGACATCCAAGACTCCGTTCTACAACGGAGTTAGTTCAACATACAATTTTGAGTTCGCCAAAACTGGCTTCTTAAAAATTTATTTCACTAAAATAAAAAAAGCCATCCAAATGGACAGCTTTCTTAGTATACTTTAACACTTATGCTTACAAATTTGCAATTGCTTCAATTTCTTTAATGATTCGTTGTGCTAACTCATCTGCTGCTGACTGTGACTGCGCTTCCGTGTAAATTCGGATAATAGGTTCTGTATTAGATTTACGTAAATGAACCCAGTTTTCTGGGAAATCAATTTTTACACCATCAATCGTAGAAACGTCTTCGTTTACGTACTTTTCAGCCATCGCTTTTAAAATTCCATCAACATCTAATTCTGGTGTTAATTGAATTTTATTTTTACTCATAAAATAACTTGGATAGCTATCTCGCAATGCGCGAACAGTCATTTTTTTCTCTGCCAAATGTGTCAAGAATAACGCAACGCCAACTAACGAATCTCTTCCGTAATGTGATTCAGGATAAATGATTCCACCATTTCCTTCACCACCAATGACAGCATTGTTTGCTTTCATTAACGTAACCACGTTTACTTCACCAACAGCACTCGCTTGATACATTCCGCCGTGCTTTTCAGTAACATCGCGTAACGCTCTTGAAGATGATAAGTTTGAAACTGTATTTCCTTTTGTTTTACCTAACACAAAATCTGCGCAAGCAACTAAGGTATATTCTTCGCCAAACATTTCGCCATCATCACAAATAAATGCCAAACGATCTACATCTGGATCAACGACAACACCTAAATCTGCTTTTTCTTTGACAACCAATTCAGAAATATCCGTTAAATGCTCTTTCAATGGTTCTGGATTGTGCGGAAAATGTCCGGTTGGATCACAATATAATTCTACCACATCCACGTTTAATGCGCGTAATAACTTTGGAATGGCAATTCCTCCCGTAGAATTTACACCATCAACCACTACTTTAAAGTTTGCTTTTTTGATGATTTCTGCATCCACTAACGAAAGGTTTAGCACTTCATCAATATGAATATCAATGTAGGCATCATTTCGCGTTACTGTTCCTAAATCGTCAACTTCAGCAAAGTCAAACGCATCACTTTCTGCAATTTCTAAAATTTTCGCGCCATCAGCACCATTTAAAAATTCTCCTTTATGATTTAGTAATTTTAAAGCGTTCCATTGTTTTGGATTGTGACTTGCTGTCAAAATGATTCCACCATCAGCTTTCTCCAAAGGAACTGCTATTTCTACCGTTGGTGTTGTTGACAAATCTAAATCGATCACGTCAATTCCTAAACCAACCAAGGTATTTACTACTAAATTTTGAATCATCGCTCCAGAAATTCTGGCATCTCTACCAATAACTACTGTAAGTTCAGATTTGTTATATTCTTTTTTCAACCAAGTTCCGTAAGCACTTGCAAATTTTACAGCATCGATTGGTGTTAAATTGTCACCAACTTTTCCTCCTATAGTTCCACGAATTCCTGAAATTGATTTGATTAAAGTCATAATATATTATCTAAATTTATTTTTTAATTTTAAAAACGGTTTTTCAAAATATACATACGAAAAATGCGATACAATGATGGTTACACCAAATACAAGTCCGTACGAAAGTAGGATAACTACAAAGTCTGGCATTTGTATTTTGTCAACCAATTTTAGCAGTACCAATCCTATCAATTGCATAACAAGCGCATGATACATGTATATTCCGTATGATATTCTCCCTAAATAATTCACAAAGGAATTTCGAATATTAATCACAGGACTGTAACTCAACGTCAATATTACAAAACTAAACAATATCATTCCTATAAAGTGATATAAATTTAGGTTAATTCCTTGTAAAATATTCGTGCAAAAATACAATGTAAATACTAATAATATCAATACTTTAAAATATTTATGTATGCGATTTCCAATGTCGTATTTTTCATGAAGAATGGCAAACAATCCGCCTGTTGAGAAATAAAAATATAAAAAGTCAAACTTACGTAAGAACGGAAAAATATCAGTCGCAAAAAGGACAAAGTATCCAAGCGTAAAAATGATCAAAAATGTACTGAAAAATCTTTTATTTAAATACGCTAATGTTGGCGCAATGAATAAATAAAACTGTTCTTCAATTCCTATTGACCACAATATCTCAATAGCGCCACCAGGTTGATACAAGCCTGAAGCCACATTCGGTAAGAAAAAAGTATACAATAACACAGCGTTTACAATGTCATAATCGTTTGCATACGGAATTCCCAAATATTCCAACACTACATTGTAATATAAAAAGCCGACGATCATAATTAAAAAATACAATGGATAAATCCTGAGTATTCTTCTCATATAAAATTTTCTAATACCTACTTTTCCTGTATTTTCTCGTTCTCGATATAATAAACGAATGATTAAAAAACCACTTAATACGAAAAATACATACACAGCTTCTGTTCCTTTATGAAATACTGAGAAATCATCAAAATATGGCAAACCTCTATTCTTAAAAAATTGAGGAATATGAAAAATCATTACAGTGAACGCTAATAGAAAACGTAATGGGTTTAAATTTGGAAGTATCAAGTATGTTTTTTTACAAATATAATATTCTTAGAAAAATATTCTCACTAAATTTAACAAATGAACTTCTTAGCACATATTTATCTATCGCATAATGATGACGAAATAACAATTGGAAATTTTATTGCGGATAGTATTCGTGGAAAAAAGTATAAAAATTATCCGCCCGAAATTCAACGTGGTATTCTATTGCACAGACATATTGATACATTTACAGATGCGCATCCAACAGTGCGACAAAGCACCAAACGCTTGCATAAAAATTACAGCCATTATAGTGGCGTGATTGTAGATATTCTGTACGATCATTTTTTGGCGAAAAACTGGAAAAACTATTCCGATGTTCCGCTAGAAACGTATGTGGATGATTTTTACAATTTACTAGAAGATAATTATGATTTGCTTCCGCTGAATGTACAACGCTTACTCCCACACATGATTCAAGACAATTGGTTGTTGAGTTATGCATCTATTGAAGGAATTACAAAGGTTTTGGAAGGTATGAATCGGCGAACACAAAATCGTTCCAAGATGAATTTGGCAGTTGTAGAACTTCAAGAATTTTATACTGAATTTGAAGCAGAATTTACTTCTTTCTTTGACGAATTGATCGAATTTTCAAAACAAAAATTAAAAGAATTATAAAAATACATACATGAAAAAAACATTGCTTTTTAGCATCTTTTGCATACTCTTCTTCTCTTGTAAAAAAGAAAAAGTAATAGGTGTCATTTCTGAAACAGCCATGGTTGTTTCGGCACGTGAAGAAGTTTCAAATATTGGTAATTTAATTCTTAAAAAAGGCGGAAATGCCTTTGATGCCATGGCAGGAATGGAATTAGCACTCGCAGTTGCCTATCCGTATGCAGGAAGTTTGGGTGGCGGCGGATTTATGGTGTATCGTTTGGAAGATGGTACTATTGGTTCGTTAGATTATAGAGAAAAAGCGCCGTTGGCTGCAACCAAAAACATGTATATAGATTCCATTACTGGAAATATTATTCCTGATAAAAGTACGCTTGGCGCGATGGCGGTTGGAATTCCTGGAAATATTGCGGGAATTTTTGCCTCACATGAAAAATTTGGAAAGTTGCCAATGTCCGAAATTTTAACTCCAGTGATTGCTTTGGCAAAGAAAGGTGTGATTGTGACCGAAAAACAACAGAAACGCCTAGAGAAGTATCGGGATGGTTTTTTGAAGGTGAATGACTCCAATTTCTTTCTCGCGAAAGCATGGAAAGCAAACGACACCATTAAACGTGTTCAATTAGCAAAAACATTAGAACGTATTAAACTTAATGGTCGTGATGAATTTTATAAAGGAGAATCGGCTCAGATTTTAGTGGATTTTATGCAGAAATCTGGCGGAATTATGACACTGGAAGATTTGGCTGCGTACGATGTAAAATGGCGAACACCAATTACGTTTATGTATGATGATTTACGCGTGATTTCAATGTCGCCACCATCAAGTGGAGGAATTTGCTTGGCAGAAATTATGAAAGCGATTGAACCGTATGAGTTGGACAAATTTGGACATAATACCGTAAAATCGATTCAATTGATTACAGAAGCAGAACGCAGAGCGTATGCAGATCGAAGTTTCTTTTTGGGCGATCCTGATTTTGTGACGATTCCGACAGAAACCTTATTAAGTGATGATTATATTAAAGAACGAATGTCTTCGTTTTCTTTTGAGAAAGCAACGCCTTCAACGGAAGTTTCGCATGGTAACATTGAAATTGTGGAAAGTGACGAAACTACACATTATTCTATTGTAGATCCGTTTGGAAACGCGGTTTCTGTAACCACAACGATTAATGGCGCGTATGGTTCTAAGTTGTATTGTGAAGAATTAGGTTTCTTTTTGAATAATGAAATGGACGATTTTAGTTCTAAACCCGGTGTCGCAAATAGTTATGGCTTGATTGGCGCTGAAGCGAATAGTATTGCGCCCGAGAAACGCATGTTAAGCTCTATGACACCTACAATTGTAGAGAAAAATGGTAATTTATATATGGTTGTCGGAACGCCCGGCGGATCCACCATTATTACATCTGTTTTACAAACTATTTTGAATGTTCATGAATACAATATGGGCATGCAAGAAGCCATCAATCAACCACGATTTCACCATCAATGGTTGCCCGACGAAATACGAATGGAACCGAATAAATTTGATGAAAAGTTGCAAAAGAAATTAGAGAATCTTGGATATATAATCAATACCGAAAGAACTCCGATTATTGGAAAAGTAGAAGGAATTTTGATCTTGCCTGATGGGAAGTTAGAAGGCGGCGCAGATCCTCGTGGAGATGATAAAGCGGTTGGGTTTTAGACTCGTTCCGCGTAGGCGGGAATCTCTTCTCTTAGACTTGTTAGACTGTTAGACTGTTAGACTGTTAGACTGTTAGACTGTTAGACTGTTAGACTGTTAGACTGTTAGACTGTTAGACTGTTAGACTGTTAGACTGTTAGACTGTTAGACAAAATTAAATTTTAGCCTTTTGCTTTTAGCCATTGGGTTTTGAAATTTTAAATGTAAAAGTGTTTTAGTTTTCAATACTCAAGACTAATATCTAAATACTATTTTTTATCATGGAATTCGTAACAAAACTACAAGAAGCGTTTCAGGCAAACGCCAATATTGACAACCAGAAACAAATGGAAGTTTATATGCGTTATTTGTTTCGGTTTCATGGCATTAAAGCACCAATTCGGAAGCAATTGATTAAAGAACTCCTACCCGATTATAAATCGTTTTTACAAGAAAATATTCGTGCGGTTGTGACTGAATTGTATAATTTACCGCAACGTGAGTATCATTATACCGCAATGGAATTGTATCAAAAGTTTTCTAATAAGAAATATGAATTGAAAGATGGACGCTTTTTTACACGCATGATTACCACACATTCTTGGTGGGATTCTGTGGATTTCTTGGCAAAACATGTGTTTGGGAAATATTTGCTACAGTTTCCTGAACAGAAACGAAAGATGCTTGATTTTTATTCAAAAAGTGATAATATGTGGTTGAATCGCGCTGCGATTTTGCACCAATTGAGTTATAAGAACGAAACTGACCAAGCGGAATTATTCAAACAATGTATAGTACATAAGGAATCTGAAGAGTTTTTTATTCAGAAAGCGATTGGTTGGGCGTTGCGCGAATATGGAAAGGTGCAACCAGAAGCTGTTTTAAATTTCGTGAAAACGACAAAATTGAAAGAATTGAGTGAACGGGAAGCGATTCGGAGGTTGATTTAGACTTACTTGGACTTACTTAGACTTACTTAGACTTACTTAGACTTACTTAGATATTTTAGATTGTTAGAGTATTGGAGTATTTTGCCACGAATCCACGAATATTTTATGGTAGTACTATAATTATTACAAATACACATTCGTAACCAACTGCGCTACTGTAGCATGATCGCTTCCGCCAGCAGGTTCAATGGTAATGTTTAGTGAAGCAGCTTCATCAATGTATTGTAAGATAACAACATCTTTGCTTTTATCAATAATTCCCATATTGATCATTTCACCATCAACATCTGCCCACATTTGATAGGTTTTGTCCGCAGGCAATGCAGGAAGTTTTTGAGCGTTTACAACCGCCGATTTACTTTCGTGATTGATGTACGCTGTAGCCAATCCGCCAGGAATTTTATCGTTTCCTTTTAATGCGTATTGTAACGTATTTGGATCTTTGACAACTTCTGCCAATAATTGAGAATCTTTAAGGTTTCCTTCCAGATTCGCGATCTGCTGTTTTATCGTATTTAATTCTTGTTGTGTTACTTGTAAATTGTCTTGTGCAGTATTCCATTGCGTAAACATCCACAATGAACTTACCATGAATATAGCGGCAATTCCGGCAGCAATCCACATCAATACTTTAGGGTTCACACTTTTAGGTGCTGGCGGTTCTTCTTTTGGAAGTGTTTTTACTTTTGGATCATCATCTTGTATCGCAACAAATAGATTGTTTTTAATAAAATTGGGTGGTTGCACCGCATTTTCAAAAGCGATATTTTCAAAATCGGTTTCAATTTCCGAATACTTTACAGCTAAAATTTCATCTTCGGCTAACATTTTTTCGAGCGCAGCAATTTGCTCTTTAGGTAAAGTACCCAAAAAGTATTGTTCTAGCATTCCGCTTTGTATGATAGTATCTCTATCTTTCATGTCAATAATTCTAATATACAGATCAATAGCAACAATTCTTTTCCATATACAACACGCAACTTTTCTAACGCTTGACGTACATACGATTTAAAAGTTCCCAACGGAACGCCCATTTCTTCATGTGCTTCTTTGTGTGTAAGTCCGTTAAAATATACGAGTCGTAATGCTTTTTGATGATGTGCATCTAATTTAGACAATGCTCCTTTTAATTCTGTATGCAATTCTTGATTGTCTTCTACGCCTTCATCTTCATATACACTTAAATCTTCTAGTTGGATGAGTTTATCCTGTTTTCTTAAAAAATTTAAGGTTGTATTTCGAGCTATTCTATACAACCATGTGTAAAATTTTCCCTTCGATGCATCATATAGATGTGATTTATCCCAAGCTTTCATAAAAGTTTCTTGCAAAATTTCTTGTGCAGCTTCTTCATTTCTACACATACGAATAATGACACCATATATAGCACCCGAATAGTTGTCATATAACTTTGACAACGCAGCTTCGTCACGATTTTGAAATCGCTCAATAAATAAGGTATCGTTTTTCACTTCTCAGAATAAATCTTGTCAAATTTAAGAAAAAAATTAACCAAGCTCATCCAAACACTAAAAACATGTGTATATAAAATTGAAAGCGTTTAAGTATTCATAAAAAAATTTAAACGTCAAACAAAAAGAATCTAAAAACAAAAACAAAGAATTATGAAAAAATTAATCCTAACAATTACAACTGCAGCTCTATTTTTATTTACTGCGAATGTAAACGCTCAAAACCAAGATGTTGTTGATGTAGCAGCTTCTAACGACAGTTTTTCAACATTAGTTACTGCTGTAAAAGCTGCCGGATTGGTAGAAGCATTAAAAGGTGAAGGACCGTTTACAGTATTTGCACCAACAAACGATGCATTTGCTAAAATTGATGCGGCTACTTTAGGTTCATTACTAAAACCTGAAAACAAATCAAAATTAACAAGCATTTTAACGTACCACGTAATTCAAGGAAAATTAACTGCAAAAGACGTAGTTGCTGCTTTGAAAGCTGGAAAAGGAAAAGTGACGCTCACAACACTTAGCGGAGCAGAAATAACAGTTGTTCAAAACGACAAAGGAATTTGGTTGAAAGATGCTAACGGAAACTACAGCATGATTTCTAGTACAGATGTCATGGCTAGTAATGGAGTAATCCACGTAATCGATAGCGTAGTGATGCCTAAATAGTGTTAGTTAGTTTTACAATGAAGGGAATAGTTTCTAAAAGCTGTTCCCTTTTTTTATGCAATTGATTTTTACTTTCATCAAACTGAATAGCTAAAAAGTCTAGAAACCGTTCGATTGTTGGTATTGTTTTTGAATTGACTACTAATTCCTAGTAATTATTGTAAATTTAATATTTAAAAGTAAAAACAAACATCACATGCGAAACCAGACAATATTTTCGATAAAAAATATAGCTTTTCTTTTTTTCATTAGTTTGATATATCTCGCTTGCGCGAAAGAACAAAAACAGGAAACTCCAAAAACAAACGAACTCGCATTACAAGAAGAAACGATCGTTACAGAAAGTTTGATAAATCCCGAAGGAAAAACCATTCTTGCACGTTTCAACACACCAAAAAACTACACAAGAATTCCGCTTGAAGCAACTCATTTCGGAACCTATTTGCGAAATTTACCGCTGAAAGCATTCAACAGTACCGTAAAATACTTTGACGGTCGCGAAAAATACAATAACAATGTCTACATCTCAGTGGTCGATATGGAAATTGGCACACGCGATTTGCAACAATGCGCAGATGCAGTTATGCGTTTACGCGGCGAATACTTATTTGCACAAAAACGATTAAACGATATTCACTTCAACTTTCTATCGGATGGCAAACCAAGATATTTCAAGAAATATGCAAATGGCGATCATTCGTATAAAAAATTTAGAAAATACATGAATTATATCTTCGCGTATGCGAACACAGCTTCCTTACGAAAAGAACTCTCAAAGGTAACTGACATTAAGGATATTCAAGTTGGCGATGTATTCATTCAACAAGGAAATCCGTTCGGACATGCCGTTATTGTAGTTGATGTGGCAAAAAATGAATTGGGTGAAAAAATATTCATGCTGGCGCAAAGTTACATGCCAGCGCAGGAAACTCAAATCTTAGTCAACAAACAAAATTCAAAGTTAAGTCCTTGGTATAAAGCCAAAAAAGGCACATTACACACTCCCGAATGGACTTTTGAAAGTACTGATTTAAGACGATTTAAAGAATAAAAACGATGCTACCCAAAAACTAAAACCAAACCAATGAAAAAAACATTCAAAATTCTAGGAAAACTCGTCTTAGTCATTATCACCATTCTATTATTGCTACTTGCTTTTGTCTATATAAAATACAACGAACCCTTGCCAAAAGGTGTCGTTGGTGCAGAAGCTGATGCATTGGCCACAAAAATGCTAACAGCGGTAGATCATGAAGCCTATAAAAACACACGCTATTTAAGTTGGACATTTCGTGGTGGACATCACTATGTTTGGGATAAAGATCAACACAAGGTTGATGTTTCTTGGAGTGATACAAAAGTTGCTTTAAACTTAAAACAACCCAAAGCGAGTACTGTTACTATTAATGATCAGCAAGTTGAAGCAAATGAAGCATCAATACACATTGAAAAAGCACTTTCCTACTTTAACAATGACTCTTTTTGGTTGGTTGCGCCACATAAGGTATTTGATGAAGGTGTTACGCGTAGTATTGTCACACAAGAAAACAACGAAAAAGCACTATTAGTAACCTATACAAACGGAGGCACAACTCCGGGCGATTCTTATTTATGGATTTTAGATGAAAAAGGATTTCCAAAAGGCTATCAAATGTGGGTAAGTATTATTCCTATTGGTGGATTATATGCTTCTTGGGAGGATTGGAAAACGATGGAAAGTGGCGTTTCATTACCAAGCATGCACACCTTATTAATTATGGATATTCCTATGAAAAATGTCAAGGCTTGGAATTGAATCATTGCGAATCTGCTAAATTTTAACACAAAAAGCTTATAAATATTGAATGATTTTTATCGTATTTTAAAAAAAGAATTAACTTTACCGTACTTTTCACTAAACTAATTAACTAAAAATTATGAGAAAGAATTACTTTTTTATATTACTATTACTTCCCCTTTTTGCTTTTTCACAAGGAAAATCTTTTTGGAAAAAAACAGACAACGTAAGCTTTCAACAGAGTGAGTTGCTAGAAAGAGCTTCTACTCCTATTGCTTACGATGTGTACACATTAGATATCAATAGTTTAAAACAGCTATTAGCTGCAGCTCCTGATAGAGATCTTAACATTGGGTCTGAAATTGTTGTTCAGTTTCCAAATGCAGAAGGAAAAATGGAAGACTTTGAAGTATACAACGCTTCTGTAATGGAGCCAACGTTTGCTGCTAACTACCCAGAAATTCAATCGTATGTTGCTGTCAGTAGAGAAAACACAGGAACAATCATTCGCTTTTCTACAACAGTTTTAGGTTTTCATGCAACGGTACAAGCTATTGGAAAAACACTCTACATTGATCCATTAACAAATGATTTACAAACATACATCATGTATGAAAAAGAAAATCTATACTCAAACTTTGAAGATAGAATTGGATGTCTTGTAGATGAATCAACAGAAAACAGAACAAATGCTGATGCAGCTTTCGCTCCAGAAAATGCAAATGATGGAACCTTAAGAACATTCCGTTTGGCATTATCATGTACACAAGAATACGCTAACTATCATATCAATGCTGCTGGACAAGGTGCTGCAACGGACGCTGTAAAAAGAGCAACCGTTTTAGCTGCAATGAACGTAACTATGACAAGAGTTAATGCTGTTTTTGAAAGAGACATGTCATTAACAATGACCTTAGTAGACAACACAAGTATTATTTTCTTAGCGGAAAATGATGGATTCACGGATAGTGATGCTACGTTATTAATTAATGAAAATCAAGCAATCATTGATGCAAACATTGGAACAGCAAATTATGACATCGGTCATGTATTTACTACTGGTGGTGGTGGATTAGCTGCACGTGGTGGTATTTGTTACAGTAATGCAAAAGCAAGAGGTGTAACAGGATCTCCAAATCCTGTAGGTGATCCTTTTGATATTGACTTCGTAGCACACGAAATGGGGCACCAATATGGTGCAAACCATACATTCAATGGTGGACAAGGATCTTGTTCTGGTGGAAACAGAAGTGCAACAACTGCTGTAGAACCAGGAAGTGGAACAACAATCATGGCGTATGCTGGAATTTGTGGTTCAGACAATGTACAAGGAAACAGTGATGATCACTTTCACGCAATTAGTATTGCCGAAATGTGGGAACGTATTACGCCTCCTGGAGAACCAACATGTTCTACAAATACACCAAACGGAAATACAGCTCCAGTTGTAAATGCTGGTGCTGACTATACAATTCCTTACGGAACAGCATTCACATTAAGCGGAACTGCAACAGATGCAAACGCTGGTGATGTATTATCATACTGCTGGGAACAAACTGATGTAGGAGTTACAACAAACGTACCTTCTACAACAAGCACTACAGACCCACAATTTAGATCATACTCACCTATGACAACTGGCGATCGTACATTTCCACAATTAAGCGATATCCTTGATAATAACTTAACACCTGCTTGGGAAGTAATGCCAAGTGTAGCTAGAACAATGGATTTTGCTTTAACAGTAAGAGACAATGGTTCTCCAAATGGTGGACAGACAAATAGAGCTAACATGACTGTTACAACTGCAAATACAGGTCCTTTTAGAGTAACAGCTCCAGATACAACAAACGAAAGTTTCTCAACTGGAACTAGTACAAATGTTACTTGGGACGTTGCTGGAACAACTGCAAACGGAATCAATACGAGTAATGTAAATATCTTATTATCTACGGATGGTGGACTTACTTTTCCAACTACATTAGCTGCAAACACTGCAAATGATGGAACAGAATCAATTACATTTCCTATCGTTTTTGAACCATATTGTAGAATTAAAATTGAAGCGGTTGGAAACATTTTCTTTGCAATCTCAAAATCATTCTCAATTGGAGCTACCGTAGTAGATGCGACTGTTTGTAATACATACACAACGGGAGCTATTGCAACTGCAATTCCTGATGGTGGTGGCGCAAACGTACAAGGAACACCAGTTTTTATTCCTGTAACAGTTACCGAGTCAACTCCAATTACAGATCTTAGAGTACGTGCTGACGTTACGCATTCATACATTGGAGATTTAATCATGCAATTACAAACACCAAATGGTGGAGGTTTCTCAAATATCTGGGCAAGAACATGTAATACTGCTCAATTTGGAAATATAGACGTAACGTTTAAAGACGGTGAAGCTGCAATTATGTGTGCAAATCCAACTACTGGATTATATGCGCCAGCGAATCCAATGACTGGATTTTTAGGAAATAATCCTTCTGGAACTTGGAACTTAGTATTTGTTGATTTCTTCAATGGAGATACTGGAGTTGTAAATGAGTGGTCTGTTGAACTATGTACTACTTCGACAACTGTTACACTAAGCAATGAAGAATTCACTTTAGAAAACTTCGCTTTATATCCAAACCCAAACAAAGGTGATTTCTCATTATCATTCAACTCAACTTCTGGAGAAAACATTGATGTCAATGTATATGATATCTCTGGAAGATTAGTACACACTAAAAACTACAACGCAACTTCAACTTTCAATGAAAACATTTCATTAAAGAATGTAAGCTCAGGTATGTATTTAATCTCTGTGACTGATCAAGATAAAACAGTAACTAAGAAATTGATTATCGAATAATCATATTTCTCAATCATATAAAAAGCTCCGAAATGTATGTTTCGGAGCTTTTTTTTTGTGAAACTCAATTTTAGGAAGCCTGCGAAGGCGAACCTCAAATTGTAAGCTGAACAAATCTCACTGAAAAGTGATATCTCTCATATTTTATCATACTATATGAATACACTATTCGAGTACACATACGATATCTTAATGTGGATTTCTGAGCATACTGGCTTCACGTACAAAGAAATCAATATCATTATATGGTTTATTATCATTCCACTTTCGTGGATGTGTCTCTTGGACAAAATTTATAAGCAGCGAAAATTCACCATTGGCTTTAGTGTGCTCGTTATCGCGTCACTCCTATTCATTCCCGATTTTACAAAATTCAGTGATTGGCTCTTTCAAAAATCAGTAGATTTCCTGAATCTTTTCAACACCTTCGGAAGTAACTATGTCGCTTCTTCCGTGATTATTTGTCTTTTCATTCCCATAGGAATTTATGTAGTTTTGATTCGGAAGGCTTTCTTTAAAAAAATAAATAATTAGGATTGTTGATTTTCTAAGTTATTAAAATAATTTTGGATCCAATCGTTAATATGATTATTACTATCTCGATATGCAGATAACTTAACTTTTGTAGTTCTTATCTCAATTTGAATTTTACAAATTGAATACATTATAAAATTATATTTTGAATTTTTCCCTTCTAAAAGAATATAATAGTCTTCGTTCTTTCTAGGGTCATTTTTTATTTTTTCAATTTTGTTAGAGAAATATTTTTCTGTTATATCTGTTATGATTTTAGTAAGTGGGATTTCTTGATGAATTTTATTAATTCTTTTCACATGAGTTACTAACTTTTTCTCTTTATCCACTAAATACAAATTAAATTCATCGTAATCATTAGGATTATCATCTACTATTTTGATTATAATATCTTCTTCATAATCATCTTTTGGATAACAATTATGCAAGAATATATTTTTCTGAGTTAAAAATTTTTCTTCTTTAGAAAAATCTCTAAAATTATATTTTAAATAACCCTTGAAATCAAGTTCTGCTTTATAATTATTACTCATATTAATATTATAGGCAGTCAATAAAAACTTTTCCTGAGTTGATAAATTATTAAAAAGTGTATTGAAATAAAACTCTTTATTTTCCTCTCTTATTTTCTTTGAAATAAAGGCAATAATCCCTGAAACTTCATCATATAAAATCTTGATAATATGATATCGTTCTATTTCATCAATTGGATTTGAGTTAGTTATATCTGAATCAAAGATATTTCTAGTTTTTAAAAAACTTGAATATTTCTTCAAATACCATTTTAAACTACCGTGAATACTTTCTAAAGCATCATAACCAGTAATATTTTCTCTAATTCGTTCTCTATCTTTAAAACTATTTACTAATTTTCTATGATTATCCAACAAATTAAAAAAAGTTGTATCTAGTTTCTGATCAAGCATAATACTTGCTTGCGCTTTAAATACTTCTTTTGATTCTCTTAGTTCTTCTCTATTCAGCTTTAAATCTGCTTGTTGATATTTAATTTCAATCTTCTGTCCAAGAAAAGCTATGTAGATAAAGAATAATCCTGCTAATGCCCATAATGAACCAGAAACTCCGCCAACAAAATCTCCAACCTCATTAAAATCATCTCTTTTCAAAATCCAATAATAAAGACCAATAATAAAAACGATAAAACCTAGCGCGACAAATAACCAACCAAAAATTTTAAATATTATAATTGCCTTTTTAGTTTTAGTAACTTCAGCGTCAAAACCTTCTTCATTCATAAAATTAAATTAAGTACTAAATATACTACTAAAATAAAGGAAATACACCATTGATTATAAATTCAATACTGATGAAAAATTGAGATTACACATTGTGATATACTGCTTCTAAAATTCGTACCTTTGCGTTTTGCAAAAAACTATGACGAAATACGAAGAAAATATAGAAGTGCAAGGTGCAAGAGTTCACAACCTAAAAAATATTGATGTTACGATTCCTAGAGAAAAATTAGTGGTCATCACTGGACTTTCAGGAAGTGGAAAATCATCCTTAGCTTTTGATACGATTTATGCCGAAGGACAACGAAGATATATCGAAACATTTTCTGCGTATGCGCGCCAATTTCTCGGCGGACTCGAACGTCCAGATGTTGATAAAATTGATGGTTTATCGCCCGTAATCGCCATAGAACAAAAAACAACGAGCAAAAGTCCACGATCTACGGTTGGAACCATTACAGAAATCTACGATTTTTTACGCTTACTATTTGCAAGAGCTTCAGATGCATACAGTTACAACTCTGGTGAAAAAATGGTGAGTTATAGTGATGAACAAATCAAAAGCTTAATTCTCAACGATTTCAAAGACAAACGTGTCAACATTCTCGCGCCAGTTATCCGTTCCCGTAAAGGACATTACCGCGAATTATTCGAAAACATTGCCAAACAAGGATTTGTAAAAGTACGTGTCGATGGTGAAATTGTAGACATTGAAAAGGGAATGCGCGTTGACCGTTACAAAACACACGAAATTGAAATCGTTATTGATCGTTTAGTTATTGATGATGAAGTTGACAATGACAAACGCTTAACAGAAACGATCAAAACGGCAATGTATCACGGTGATGATGTATTAATGGTCATTGATCAAGATGCGCCAAAAGAAGCACGCTATTTCAGTCGGAATCTCATGTGTCCGACTTCAGGAATTTCCTATCCGAATCCTGAACCGAATACATTCTCGTTCAACTCTCCAAAAGGAATGTGTCCAAATTGCAACGGACTAGGAACGCTTCACGAAGTAAATCAAAACAAAGTAATTCCTGATGCGAAAGCAACGATTAATGCTGGTGGAATTGCGCCTTTGGGCGAATATAAAAAATCATGGATTTTCAAACAATTGGAAATCATAGCAGAACGATACGAATTCAAACTAACAGATCCAATTAGCAAAATTCCGCAGGAAGCAATGGACGTAATTTTGAATGGTGGCAACGAAAAATTCTCGATTATTAGCAAAACGCTAGGTGTTACGCGTGACTATAAAATTGACTTTGAAGGCATCGTAAGTTTCATCAAAAATCAATACGAAGACAGCGATTCGGCTTCCATCAAACGTTGGGCAAAAAATTACATGGACAAAGTAAACTGTCCTGAATGTGAAGGTTCACGACTGCGCAAAGAATCTTTATACTTTAAAGTCAACGAAAAAAACATTTCGGAATTGGCAACTATGGATGTTGTAGAATTAGCGGCTTGGTTTGATGGTTTAGATGAAAAACTTTCGGAAAAACAACGCGCCATTGCTACGGAAGTTGTTAAAGAAATCGCCACACGATTACGCTTTTTATTAGATGTTGGTCTAAATTATCTTTCATTAAGCAGAAGTTCAAAATCATTATCTGGTGGGGAAGCACAACGCATCCGATTGGCAACACAAATTGGCTCACAATTAGTAGGTGTTTTATACATTTTAGATGAGCCAAGTATCGGTTTACACCAAAGAGATAACGAAAAACTAATCAATTCGCTTGAATCCTTACGGGATATTGGAAACTCTGTCATTGTGGTTGAACACGATAAAGATATGATAGAACGCGCCGATCATGTTATTGACATTGGTCCGCATGCAGGACGACATGGAGGTGAAATTATCTCAGAAGGAACGCCACAAGAAGTATTAAAACATGATACACTAACGGCTGCCTATCTCAACGGAAACAAACAAATTGCAATTCCAACTGAACGCAGAAAAGGAAATGGTAATAAATTAGTATTAAAAGGTGCCACAGGAAATAACTTAAAAAATGTTTCCGTTGAATTTCCATTAGGACAAATGATTGGCGTTACGGGCGTTTCTGGTAGTGGAAAATCTACTTTAGTAAATGAAACACTCTACCCTATTCTAAATGCGCACTTTTTCAACGCTGTAAAAGAACCAATGTCATACAAAAGCATCAAAGGTTTAGAGCATATTGACAAAGTAATAGACATCAACCAATCGCCAATTGGACGTACGCCGCGTTCAAATCCTGCAACATATACAGGTGTTTTTAGCGAAATAAGAAGTCTCTATGCAAAAACATCCGAATCGATGATTCGTGGATACAAACCAGGAAGATTCAGTTTCAATGTAAAAGGCGGACGTTGCGAAACCTGTCAAGGTGGAGGATTGCGCGTGATAGAAATGAACTTTTTGCCAGATGTATATGTAGAATGTGAAACCTGTAATGGGAAACGATTCAATAGAGAAACACTAGAAATTCGATACAAAGGAAAATCAATTGCCGATGTATTAAGCATGACGATGAACGAAGCCGTAAAATTCTTTGAACCGATTCCAAAAATTCATCGCAAACTAAAAACCATCAAAGATGTTGGTTTAGGTTATATTACGCTTGGACAGCAAAGTACAACGCTTTCTGGTGGCGAAGCACAACGTATCAAACTGGCAACAGAACTTTCTAAAAGAGATACCGGAAATACATTCTATATCTTAGATGAACCCACAACTGGACTACATTTTGAAGACATTAGAGTCTTGATGGATGTATTAAATAAATTAGTAGACAAAGGAAATACTATTGTGGTTATTGAGCATAATATGGACGTCATCAAAACGACCGATTATATCATTGATATTGGTTACGAAGGCGGAAGAGGCGGCGGACAAGTCATCACTACGGGAACTCCAGAAGAAGTTGCCAAACATAAAAAAAGTCATACAGCGCGTTTCTTAAAGAAGGAATTAGCCTTACAAACGAACTAATAAAAACAAAAAATGTTATGAAAAAATTGATAGTAGTTGTTGTTGGATTATTCCTAATTTCATGTGATAATACTGAAGAATACGATAAAATTGCAGGAGAATGGAATTGTACACAATGGATTGTAGAATCGACAGGAGAAGATAGATGCAACGATAATGTATACTTCAATTTCAAACGCGATAAAACATACGCTTCCAAAATAACTGGAGAAGAAGAAACTGGAGTTTATAAATTAGCAAACGGATTACTCTACTCTACGCCAAAAGGAAAATTAGAAATTGGCGTTGAAATTAATAAACTGAATAATGATACCTTGCAATTTATCATGAGCAGAGCTGGATCAAAAGAAATATTGACATTACTCAGAAAGAAATAAAATTACGTTTCGCTCACTATTTGAGTTGAAGATTATACCTAAAAAAGCTGTCTAGAAATTAATTCCAGACAGCTTTTTCAAGATAAAAAATGACTCAAATCTTTAACAAAACGCTTGTTGTGAGTGATATGGATCATGTGGATTATGTGGATCGCAATTACATGATTGTAGTCCTACGCATACAGTAGCACCATTCTGAGAGCTTAAACAAATTTGCTCTGATGGACATATTTCAATATCTTTTGTGATACATGGTAAATTATCACTAATAAAGCAAAAACAAGTATCAGTAAATCCTCCACCAAATTGTTTAGAACTCTCTAAATTTGAAATACGTTTTTTGTTAAGTTTTAATTTAGTTAATTTCTTTTTTTTCATGATTACCAAAGTTTAGATTAATCCCAATAAGATATAATATTTCATTAACATTTTGGTAAGTAAATACCGTATTTTAAATACGTTAAACCATTGAAAACTAAGTTTTTAACTTGCTTTTTTATATAAAAAAATTTGAAAAACGATAACATAGTCCCTATTTTGAAACAATATTTAATTTTAGATAGATTGTGTTTTTAGATCAAATAATACCTTGGTATGCTTTGATTAAAAAAGGAATTACCATAAAAATAAAACTGTCTAGAAATTACTTCCAGACTGCTTTTTAGCTATGCAATAATCCTATTGCAATCTATAACTTATCTAATTTCCCTTGCGCAACACCTGCGTCAACTTGTCCAAAAGGATTTCCTCTAAAGTATAATTTGATGCCTCCGTCTTTCATTCCTTTAAAGCTCAAGAAATACACTATCCCAAATGAAGTGTAAAAACAAGAAACCGTTTTTTATCCCCAAACATAATTCCCTATATCAGTAAATTCTTTTAGTGTTTGAAGTTTAAAATACTTTAAGATATTTTTAAAAAAAAGTTTGATTCATTTTTATAGAGAAAGTAGTATCTTAGCACGCTTTGATAAAAAATAAATGAACATGAGAAAAGAAAAGAACAACAAGGGTTGGAACGAAATAAAAACGAACGATTCTTGGGCACTTTTTAAAATAATGGGCGAATTCGTAAACGGATTCGAAAAAATGAGTCAAATTGGCCCATGTGTTTCCATCTTTGGATCTGCACGAACAAAACCAGACAATAAATACTACAAATTAGCACAAAAAATTGCGCATACAATCGTTGATCACGGTTATGGAGTCATTACTGGCGGTGGTCCAGGTATTATGGAAGCTGGTAACAAAGGTGCACATTTAGGTGGCGGAACTTCCGTTGGATTAAACATTGTATTACCGTTTGAGCAACATGACAATCCATATATTGATGCAGATAAAAGTATCAACTTTGATTACTTCTTTGTTCGTAAAGTAATGTTTGTAAAATATTCGCAAGGATTTGTTGTAATGCCTGGTGGATTCGGAACCTTGGATGAACTATTTGAAGCAATCACACTAATTCAAACAAAAAAAATTGACAAATTCCCGATTATTTTGGTTGGAACCGAATTTTGGTCTGGCTTAATGGATTGGGTAAAAGCTACATTATTAGACAAGTTCGCTAACATCAGTGAAGGCGATTTAGACCTAATTCATATCGTAGATAATGAAGACGAAGTATTGGACATCTTAGATGCTTTCTACAGAAAGTCAGCGCTAAGTCCAAACTTCTAAAAAAAGTACCGTAGAATAATTGCTCCCAAAAAAGAAAATGAAAAAGTTACTCATTATCCTTTGCTTCGGTTTAGGATTACTACAAATAAATGCACAGGAAAATATCAAGACGATGTTTTACAATCTCTTGAATTTTCCAGATATTTCTCCAGATCGAATTGATGATTTGGAACTGATCATTACTGACTATCAACCAGATTTACTCATGGTGTGTGAATTAAATGATGTATTTGGTGCTGGCGTAATTTTAACACGATTACAAACCATCAATCCAAATTATGCGCAAGCAACATTCTTTACAAACACTTCCGATGATGCTTTTGGAGATTTTGACGATTTACAAAACCTAATTTATTACGATAGCAGCAAATTCATATTAGAAGCGCAAGACATTGTACAAACTACGATTCGCGATTTTAATAGATATACCTTAAAATTAAATACAGTAAACCAAGTTGCGAATCCAATTCGTTTAGAAGTCTTTGTTGGACACTTAAAAGCTGGAAATTCTCCCGAAGACGAAATAAAACGTTTTTTAATGGCCGAACAACTCACTTCGTATCTTTCTACGCTTGACGCGAATACTTACGTGCTATTTGCAGGAGATTTAAACCTATACACGAGCAATGACATTACTTTTAATAAATTAACGGATCCTACAGAACACATTCCTTTAATAGATCCTATCAACCGTTTGGGCGATTGGCACAACAACAGTAGTTTCATTGATGTACTTACACAATCAACGCGTACACAAAGTGGTTTAGGTGGCGCATCTGGTGGTTTTGATGATCGTTTTGATTTCATCTTAACTTCTGGAAACATCTTGACAAATCCGGATTTATATTACGTACCAAACTCATACAAATCGTTTGGAAACAATTTAAATCCAAGCTGTTACAATAGTGCTATCAACTCAACAGATTGTGCGCCATTACCTGGTGCAACAACGATTTACTCACAAGCGCTTCGCAATGCATTGCATGACATGAGCGATCATTTGCCAGTTGTAATGGAATTAGAAACAAACGAGCAATTACTTAATACTTCTCAATTTGCAGAAGCGGCAACCTTCAACTTTATTCGAGGAAATGTTGTGGAAGATCAATTGTCATTTATGTTAAATTCTACACAAAAAAACAATGAATACGCGATATATGACGTTTTAGCGCGTAAATTGACATCTGGAAAGATGAATAATAATGATATTACAAACGTAGATGTTTCGTACCTACCGAAAGGCATCTATTATTTGAAAATCAAAAACTATACAGAAACTCAAAAATTTATCAAAAAATAAAATTGAATACAATACGCCGCCATTTCGCATTATACCTACTCCTACTCTTAAGCATTTCAGCTTTTGGGCAACATAAAAATACGCTTACAGCAACTGTATATGCGGAAGCTAAAAGGATTAAGGTTGTTCAAAAAATCACATACCAAAATGAAACGGGCAAAGTGCTCAATGAAATCTATCTGAACGATTGGAATCATGCATTCTCTGGAAAAGACACACCTTTAGCAAAACGATTTGCCGAAGAATACCGTAGAAATTTTCACTTATCTCGAAAGAAAAAAAAGGGAAATACTACAATTGAAGGAATTTCCACAAACGGAACATCTGCTAATTGGGAACGATTAGAAAAGCAAATAGACATTATAAAAGTAACGCTTGATAAACCATTGCAACCCAACGAAAGTGTTGCATTCGATTTAATTTACGAAGTAAAATTACCAAGTGACGAATTTACACGCTACGGTTACAAAGATGATGGCGATTTTAGTCTAAGATATTGGTATATCACGCCTGCCGCTTATAATGATGGTTGGAAATTATACAGCAACAAAAACTTAGATGATTTATATACAGAGCAATCAGAGCACAACATTACACTAATTTTCCCAAAGAAATTCAATGTAATATCAACTGCAGATACGGTTGTAAATGATGAAGAAGGCATTGTGCAACTTACAGGAAAAAACGTAAAAGACATTACCATTCTATTGCGTCAAAACGCTGAATTTAAAACTTATCAAACTGATAAAGTAAACATTACAACAAACTTAGATGCTTTTGGATTGGATGAAAAACAACGTGCAATTGCCATTGATAAAGTAGTACAATTTATCTATGAGAAGTTGGGCGAATTTCCGAGAGAAAACATGATGATCTCAAAAATTGACAACAAAAAAAATCCTGTATACGGATTGGGTCAATTGCCGTCATTCATCAGACCGTTTACAGATGATTTTCAATATGAAATTAAAGTATTAAAAGCTGTCTTAACCAAAAACTTAGAAGAATCTATGTGGATGGACACGCGAAAAGAAAAGTGGATTTCTGATGCGCTCGAAACGTATATGTTAATGGTATATGCGGAAACGTACTATCCAAATATGAAGCTAACAGGTGGATTGTCAAAAGTTTGGGGCGTTCGTTCATACGAATTTGCAAAACTAGAATTCAACGATCAATATCCGTTTCTGTACATGCTCATGGCGCGTAAAAACATTGATCAACCGTTAAGCACTCCAAAAGACTCACTGACAAAATTTAACAATAACATCGCCAACAAATACAAAGCTGGTGTTGGATTGAAATACTTAAAATCCTATTTTGATGAAACCATAATTGATGATTTTGTCAAAGAATTCTACACGACGAATCGTTTAAAAAAATCGAATCGTGCTGACTTTGAAAACTTGTTAAAATCAAAAGCACCAAAAGATATTGATTGGTACTTTGACAACTATGTAGATTCAAGAAAACGAATTGATTACAAGATTAGAACCGTTGAAAAAACAGATGATTCATTACAAGTTACCATCAAAAACAAATATGATGGCAACTTCCCTATTTCGTTATTCGGAATCAAAAATGATTCAGTAGTTTCAAAATATTGGATTACGGATGTTGGCGAAAAGAAAACGGTGACCATTCCACGTGAAGGCATTGACCGTTTGGTATTGAACTATGATAAAATCATTCCAGAATTCAACCAAAGAGACAACTGGAAATCGCTCAACGGATTTTTTGCCAACAACAAAAAATTAAAATTCACCTTCTTTAAAGATGCCGAAAACCCGCATTACAATCAAATATTCTTTGTGCCAATTGCACAATTCAACTTATATGACGGATTCACGCCAGGAATGCGTTTCTACAACAAAACATTCCTAACAAAGCGTTTATTGTATGATTTTAAACCATCGTACGGATTGCGTTCAAAACAATTGGTAGGTTCGGGAAGCATCTCGTATCGTCATGATATTGAAAGTAAAAGTGACTTATACTTTGCGCGTTTTTCCATGTCTGGAAATTACTATAATTACGAAGAAGGTTTAACGTATACGCGATTAGTGCCTAAAGTAACGTTTGGTTTTAGAAATCCAGATTTCAGATCAAATCAAAAAGCATTTTTAGACTTTAGATATATTATTGTACAACGCGAACAATCTACGGATATAGCGGTTGAAAATGAACCAAATTACAACGTTTTCAATGCGCGTTACGTATATTCAAACCCTGATCCAATTCGTCATTTTACCTGGTTTACGGACTTTCAATTAGCAAAACGATTCTCTAAAATTTCATTCAATTTAAACTATAGAAAACTATTCCAAGACAACCGACAATTAAATGTGCGTTTCTTCTTTGGGAAGTTCTTATTTAATGATACAAACTCTGATTTCTTTAGCTTTGCGCTAGATAGGCCAACGGATTATTTATTCGATTACAACTATTACGGACGTTCAGAAGACACCGGATTGTTCAGTCAGCAATTAGTCGTTGCAGAAGGTGGATTTAAGTCTAAACTAGAAAATCCGTTCTCTAACGATTGGATTGGAACGGCAAATGCGAGTTACAGTATTTGGAAATGGATTGAAGGTTATGCCGATATCGGAATCATCAAAAATACAGATGTAAATGCTCGATTTGTATACGACTCCGGAATTCGCTTGAACTTAGTACCTGATTATTTTGAATTGTACATTCCTGTATATTCTAACAATGGCTGGGAAATTGCACAACCAGGTTTTGATCAACGCATTCGATTTATTGTTACGTTAAGCCCAAAAACGTTGACGAAATTATTCACACGGAAGTGGTTTTAAGATTTTAGGTATTAGGTAATAGGTAATAGGTAATAGGTAATAGGTAATAGGTAATAGGTAATAGGTAATAGGTAATAGGTAATAGGTAATAGGTAATAGGTAAATTAAAAATCATTAATCTAATATGTCTTTACGAGCGAGATTTCTTTTGAAATTTAGTTCATTAGAAAAGCTCTAATCGCTTCATTTTCAATGGTAAAAAAATATTCAATTTTACGTTTAAAATATTAGACAATTGTCAGTCAAAAAGTGATTTTCTCACAAAAATTGAATAAATCGTAATAAAAATAACATTTCATTACATTATTATCATTTTTTTAATACTCTTCGCTATTGCAAATCCGCTCACTTTTTGTTAAGTTTGCAAGACTTCAATTCACGATACTCTATGCAAGCAAAAGTTGAGAACACACACGATATTTCATTCGATCAATTCAAAGAAGAAATCATGCAGGATTATACCATTGCGGTAACCAGCAGAGAATGTAGTCTTTTGGGTCGTAGAGAAGTATTGACAGGAAAAGCCAAGTTTGGTATTTTCGGTGACGGAAAAGAAGTTCCACAACTTGCCTTAGCCAAAGCATTTCAAAATGGTGATTTTAGATCGGGTTATTATCGCGATCAAACCTTTATGATGGCAATTGGCGAATTGGACATTCAACAGTTTTTTGCAGGATTGTATGCACATACCGACATTGAAGTAGAACCAATGTCTGCGGGAAGACAAATGGGCGGACACTTTGCAACGCACAGTTTGGATAAAAATGGTGAATGGAAAAATTTACTACAACAAAAAAACTCAAGTGCTGACATCTCTCCTACTGCTGGACAAATGCCACGCTTACTAGGATTAGCACAAGCTTCTAAAATATACAGACAGGTTGACGGAATTGATACTGAAAAGTTCTCTGACAACGGAAACGAAATTGCTTGGGGAACTATTGGAAACGCAAGTACGAGTGAAGGTTTATTCTTTGAAACCATCAATGCTGCGGGTGTTTTACAAGTACCAATGGTAATGAGTGTTTGGGATGATGAGTACGGAATTTCGGTACATGCAAAACATCAAACGACCAAAGAAAACATTTCTGAAATCTTAAAAGGGTTTCAACGTACAGAAACAGAAAAAGGATATGAAATCTTTACCGTAAATGGTTGGGATTATCCTTCCTTAATAGCAACCTACCAAAAAGCATCGGATATTTCACGTGCAGAACACGTTCCTGTGTTGATTCACGTACAGCAAGTAACACAACCGCAAGGACATTCTACTTCGGGTTCACACGAACGTTATAAGAGTAAAGAACGCTTAGCTTGGGAAGTTGAATACGACTGTAATGCACAAATGCGCAAGTGGATCATTGAAAATGGTATTGAGTCTGAAGAAAGTTTAACTGCCTTAGAAAAAGATATCAAAAAGCAAGTTCGCGACGGTAAAAAAGCGGCTTGGTCAGCGTTTGTAGCGCCCATGAAGCAAGAACGAGATGAAGCTATTGCTTTATTAGAAAACTTAGCACCATCAAGTCCTAACAAAGTTTTCATCAACAAACTAAAAGAAGAATTAGCTGCTATTGCAGAACCTATTCGCAAAGAAATTGCAGGATATACACGCAAAGCACTGCGTTTAGTCATTGGAGAAACTTCTAACGAAAAACAAGCTTTAAGTAATTGGATCAAAGCATACTTTGAGAAAATTCAACCAAAATACAGTTCGCACTTATACAGTGAATCTGATAAAAGTGTACATCATATTGAAGCGAATGCACCAATTTACGATGCTTCAGCAGATGAAGTAGACGCACGTTTAATATTGAGAGATAACTTTGATGCGATTTTTGCAAAATATCCTGAAGTTTTAATCTTTGGAGAAGATGCAGGAGAAATTGGCGATGTAAATCAAGGTTTGGAAGGAATGCAAGAGAAATATGGCGAATTGCGTGTTTCTGATACCGGAATTCGTGAAGCAACTATTCTTGGACAAGGAATTGGAATGGCGATGCGTGGCTTACGCCCTATTGCAGAAATTCAATATTTAGATTACTTATTATACGCATTGCAAATCATGAGTGATGATTTGGCAACCTTACAATACAGAACCAAAGGAACACAAAAAGCGCCTGTAATTATCAGAACGCGTGGACATCGTTTGGAAGGAATTTGGCATTCTGGTTCGCCAATGGGCGCGATTATCAACTCCATTCGTGGAATTCATGTCTTAGTGCCAAGAAACATGACCAAAGCCGCAGGATTCTATAACACATTACTAGAAAGTGATGAACCAGCCTTAGTGATTGAATGTTTGAATGGTTATCGTTTAAAAGAAAAATTACCAACCAATTTAGGTGAATTCAAAACGCCTTTAGGAGTTGTAGAAACCATCAAAGAAGGAACCGACATGACGATTGTTTCGTATGGTTCTACACTAAGAATCATAGAACAAGCTGCCAAAGAATTGCAAGCGGTCGGAATAGACATTGAAATCATTGATTGTCAATCTTTATTACCTTTTGACATTCATCATGATATTGTAAAAAGTGTTTCAAACACAAATCGTTTATTAGTTATTGATGAAGATGTGCCTGGTGGCGCTTCTGCGTTTATCATGCAAAATATTATAGACGACCAAGATGCGTACAAACATTTGGACAGCAAACCGCAAACTTTAACGGCAAAAGCACACAGACCAGCTTATGGAACTGACGGAGATTACTTCTCTAAACCTTCTGTAGAAGATGTATTTGAAAAAATTTACAGCATGATGCATGAGTCAAATCCAACGGATTTTCCTAAGATGTACTAATTACACGTCACATTCAACTTTTACGCTTAGCCAAGGTCGAAATGTCACATCGAGCATTATTGGAATCAAATATATTTTGATTCCAACTACCTAGCGAAGCTATCGAGATGCAAATATTCTAAAAACATACAAACGCCAGCTTCTTTGAGGTTGGTGTTTTTTTATGTAAAAATTCTTCAACTCATTAATAAATAGACACCTACATAGTACTGCAATTAACAACCTAAAAATCAATCTTTTAAATTTAAAAAATTCACATACGAGTATGAAGAATACTTATGAAATTGGAGTTTTGTCTAATATCGAAGATTTAATTTCCAAAATAAAAAAAGAGTTAAATTAAATGACTGCACACTAAGATGTTCGCAATAATTATGAAAATTGTGTAACCTATCTTGATTTTTATTCGTCTTACTAAGAAATAGAAATCATCATGAAAAAAATACTTCTTGTCTTTTCGACAATTGCATTCGTAGTAATAACTTCAACTGCTCAAGAAAAATTAAATCCTAAAGATACTTTTACTAAAATCGATACTTATTTAAGTAATGGAACAGATAATGGCTTTTCAGGAGCAATTCTAGTTATTAAAGAAGGTCAGTTAATTATAAATAAAGGGTATGGGCTAGCAAACAAGGACAGTAAAACGCTGAACAACCCAAACACTATTTTTGATATTGGTTCTAACACAAAACAATTCACTAGTACCGCAATTTTAAAACTTGTTGAATTGGGAAAATTAAAATTAACGGATCCTTTAAGCACGTTTTTCAAAAAGCTACCAATTGACAAGCAAAGCATCACCATACATCAATTATTAACGCATTCTGCAGGCTTTATAGAATCTATTGGACGTGACTTTTCAGAAATCTCACAAGAGGACTTTTTCAAAAATCTTTTCGCTAGTGAATTATTATCTGAGCCCGGAGAAAAATATTCGTATTCTAATACTGGATATAGCATATTAGGAAGAATCATAGAGTTAACTTCTGGTCAATCATACGAAACTTTCTTAAACGAGCACCTTTTTATACCAGCAGGCATGAAGCAAACTGGATATCTTTTGCCAAAATGGGATACGTTACAAATCTCGCGCGGTTACAACAGAAATGTATTAGATGGTGGATCAACCATTGCACGTTATCAAGAAACGAATGATGTTAATTGGCATTTAAAAGGAAATGGCGGAATTAACTCTACCCAAAACGATATGTTGCTTTGGTATAAAGCATTAAAATCTAATATAATATTGACACCCGAATCGTTCAAAAAGTTAACTACACTTTATGTTACGTATCCTAAAAGCACTTCTGGCTATGGTTACGGTTGGGGAGTTAAATATACCGAAGACAATACATTACGAATATCTCATAATGGCTCTAACGGAGCATTTGCACATTCTATAATCTGGTATCCTGAAGAAGATTTATATATTGTGTATGCAACAAATGCAAATAGCGCAAAAGTAGAATGGGTTGCGTATGTTGTTGCAAAAATAATTCTGGACGAAAGCTATTCTCCAAAACCAATAAAGCATAATGTGTACTCATTTACAATGAAGTATATAAAACAACATTCAACAGATAAATCGAAAAAACTCCTTGCGCTGCTTCAAGAAAATTACGCTGATGATTTTACACATTCAGGAGTTTTAAATAGAATTGGAAATATAGTATTGAAGTCAAATGAAAATTTAGCATGGGCATTAGAATTGTTTAAAATAAATGTTCAACTATATGATGACGATGGCAATCTTTGGGATTCATTAGGTGATGGATATAAGGCAAATAACCTAAAAGAAGACGCAATAAAAAGCTACCAAAAAGCAATTGAATTAGGATATAAAGATTCACAGAAAAAGCTAACAGAATTAAGTAAGAACTAGAATAACAAAGTTTGCTGACAACAATACTAACGAAGCTATCGAGATGCTAGTATTCTAAAAAACATACAAACGCCAACTTCTTTGAGGTTGGTGTTTTTTTATTCTAATTTCTGATTAATTAAAAATCCTTTAGATTTGTATATATAGATACTGTATCCTAAATATATGTTTGCCATACAGATATTAGCAGTAATTTGCACTTTACAATAATTAACTTCAAAACCTTATCTTAAATTATGAAGATAAACAGATTACAATTTTCAATTGATATTAAGGCAGAGAAAACCAAGATTTGGAATGCACTTTGGAACGAGGACTCATATCGTGACTGGGCAAGCGTATTCTTTGAAGGCTCTTATGCCATTACCGATAATTGGAAAGAAGGCAGTAAAGTATTATTTCTTTCTCCTGATCAAAGTGGTATTTACAGCTGCATCGAAACACATATTCCCAATAAAACTATCACGTTTAAACACATCGGAAATGTGGTAAAAGGAAAGGAACAACCTATTGATGATGAGACAAAAAAATGGTCAGGAACCACAGAAACTTATACACTTACGGAAGGAACAGATAGTAATACACTTACTGTTGAAATAGATGTCCTTGATGAGCATTTGAATTTTATGACAACCACATTACCAAAAGCGCTGGAAAAGGTAAAGAGTAATTGCAGCTAACACTCATAATCCATAATTATTCCCAAACCCAATAAATGAACTCCAAACACCGAATAGCTTCCATCCTAAAAGCAAATACACTCGCTGCTGAAATTACAGGTTTACAAACGTTTCATTTATCAGAACTAAACCTAACAACGGAACTAGAATTTGAATTGCCAACGAAGTTACGCTTAGGACATTTAGCAGAAAAGATTGTTGCTGAACTCATTAAATCATCAACTAATTACAAGGTGTTGTATGAAAACATTCAAATACGTGAAAATAAAAACACTATTGGCGAACTCGATTTTATCATTGAAAATATACTTACTAAACAGTTAATTCACTTAGAATTAGCGTATAAATTTTATCTTTTCGATCCAACGATTGCTGAAGAAACCATGCATAACTGGATTGGTCCGAACCGAAATGATTCTTTAAAAGAAAAATTAGACAAACTTAAAAGAAAACAATTCCCACTACTCTACCACAATTGTACGAAATCAACCCTTAATGATATAGAAACTGATAAAGTTACCCAAGCACTTTGTTTATTAGTTTCATTATTTATTCCCTACAAATACAACGAAAGTTTTAGTCCAGTTTATGAAAAAGCGATCAAAGGCTACTATTTTAATTTTGAAACATTTGTAAGTCTTGACAATTCAGCAAAAACCTATTATGTACCTACAAAAAAGGAATGGGGAATGGATCCATCTGAAAACGAAATTTGGACAGATTTTGCCGGTGTAGAAAACTATATTCGAATCTGCATGAAAGAAAACCAAGCGCCATTATGTTGGCAAAAACACAACGATTTATACATCACTTTTTTTATCGTTTGGTGGTAAGTTCGTTTTCTTTTACTAATTTAGACCTAGCCAGCGCAACTAACGATACTCGAATACGTTAGACATCATTGGAAAACAAAATAGTAAACTAAACACTAACAATCATGGAACACGAAAAAACAAAAATCCCAGCATGGTTTTGGGTAGTATCAATCATTTCACTTCTTTGGAATATAATGGGCGTACTTTCATTTGTAGCACATACGTTTATTTCTGATGAAGCTTTAGCGGCACTTCCAGCAAACGAAAAAGCACTTTATGGCGAATATCCGTTATGGACAACGATTGTATTTGCTATTGCCGTATTCGCTGGAACGCTTGGAGCTATCGGCTTAGTTTTGAAGAAGAAATGGTCCAAAATGGCTTTTATCATTTCCTTATTAGCTATCATTCCACAAATGACCCATAATTTGTTTTTCACAAAATCAATTGACGTTTTTGGCGCTGCACAAGCAGTTACTATGCCTGCGTTGGTTGTTGTCTTTGGGATCTTCCTTGTGTGGTTTTCAATATTTGGTATTAAAAAGAATTGGTTACAATAACTGATATATACTAAAAAAGATGAAGTATATATGCTCCGTAGCAATAAATGCGCCCATTGAAAAAGTTGTTGCGCTTTGGAAAGATGAAGCCAGTTTTGAAAAATGGCAAGACGGTTTTCAGTCCATTCAACACTTTGAAGGACAGCCTGACGCCATTGGTGCAAAATCAAAAATAATATTTCAGCAAGGCAAAAGGAAACTAGAACTGATAGAAACAATTCTTTCCAACAACCTTCCAGAAGAGAAAAAAGCATTGTATGAACACATACACATGATCAATACGCAAACGACCAAATTTGAGAAAATCAACGAAAACCAAACGCGGTACATTTCTGAAGTAGTATACACCAAATTCAATGGAATCATGCCAAAATTAATGGCAAAACTGTTTCCAGGAATGTTTAAAAAACAAAGTCAAAAGTGGATGGATCAATTTAAAAAATTCACAGAAGAAACTGAATAAAACAGCGTCTGAAGATCTAAATGATGACCAAAAAAATAAAAAACATACTCCGAGTACTATTTATTATGGCTAGCATAGCCTCATTATACTTCGTCCCATGGATTTTGGTCAAAGCATGGATTTTACCATTACCAGATACGGTTCAAGAACAAGTAAATGAAGCCATTGACCATGGATTTGATGGAATGATTGTATATGTGGACGAAGCTGGGAAACCGCCTGCATTTTATACTGCTGGCTGGCATGATCGAAAAAAGAAAATACCCGCCGACCCACAAGCCTTATTCAAGATTGCTAGTATCAGCAAGCTATATGTCGCTGTTTCCATCACCAAATTAGCCAAAGACAAACGCATATCTTTAGATAAAACACTTGCTGATTACTTTCCGGAACTTGTAGGTAGAATTAAAAATGCAGAAAAAATTACATTGCGATTAATGGTGCAACATCGAAGCGGCATTCCCAATTTTACCGACAATCCTGATTTTTGGAAAAACCGAGAGGATACTAGTAAAGATGCACTTGAATACGCACTTGATTTGCCTGCAAACTTTGAACCTGATAAAGGTTATGGGTATTCCAATACGAACTATTTGTTACTTTCCAGAATCATTGAGAAAGTGACGGGTTATAGTCGTCAACAATATTTCAAGGAAGAAATTTTAATCCCGCTTGGACTCAAAAATACGTTTGGTTCGCTTGATGAAGTAGATAATTTAGACAAAGTAATGAGTGGCTATTATGTTGGCATTGAAGACGATTTCAAAAATGAAGATGTAGGAATGATAGCTACAGCACAGGATGTTGGTATCTTCTTGCGAGCATTAAACGATGGTTCTGTATTTGATGAAGGTGAACAGGAAATTTATTCCTCAATTTACGAGTATGAACATGGAGGTTTGGTTCCTGGCTATCAAAGTCTTGCAGAATATCACAAAGACATTGATACTGTTGTGGTTCAATTTATGAATACAACTGATTTTGAAGGATACGAATGGAATCTATCGGAAATCGTAATTAACCGTATTGTAAAAATAGTGCGCAATAAAAAATAAATGGATAGTATTAGCCAAGCCGTTTTAGGTGCTGCGATTGGAGAAGCCGTTCTTGGTAAAAAAATCGGGAATAAAGGCGCTGTCGTAGGCGCAATTATCGCGACAATTCCTGACCTTGATGTGATTTTCTATTTGTTCTATGATAAGCTAGAAATGCTTAGCATTCACAGAGGTTTTAGTCATTCTATCCTATTCAGTATTTTGGGAGCACTCTTAATTGCTTTCGCGCTAAGCAAAATAAAATGGCTTCAAAATATCAAATTCAACAGACTATTATTATTTACGTGGCTCTGTCTTTTTACGCATGTACTGTTAGATACCTTTACGGCGTATGGAACACAACTATTTTTACCATTTAGCGATCAAAGAGTTGGTTTTGATAGTGTTAATGTAATTGATCCATTGTATACAGTTCCGCTAATTATTGGTTTAATCTTGAGTTTATGGAGCTACAAATCGAAACTAAAAAGAGCAACATTCAATAATTATGGATTGCTCATAAGTTCACTGTATTTGATCTTTACACTTATACATAAAGAATTTGTAAAAGCTGAAATTTCGACACGAATGGCTCAGGAAAATATTGAATACAATTCCTTACTAACCATGCCCGTAGGAATTGCAAATATCAATTGGTATGGGGTGGCAAAAGGACGCGATAGTATTTATATGCTGAAATATTCAATTTTGTCTGATATGGAAGATTCCATTGAAGCCTTTCCGATTCATGAAGAATACTTAGATTTAATTGATAAAAACGTCGCTAAAAAAATGCGTTGGTTTGCCAAAGGATTCTATACCGTTGAAAAAGAAGATAATAACATCCGAATCTACAACTTGCAAGTTGATATGCGCGGAATCATAAAAACGGGAACTAAAAAAGCACCAACCGCAGGATACTTTGAAATCTCAAACAAAGACGGCAACACCACTTTTTCTTCTGGAAGTATAAAAAATTAACAACAAAAATAGTCACCCAAATAAATATATACATTCTATCAATCAGCTGTTGCTTAGGTAGTTGTAATTTATTTTAGTATCTTGTTTACTTATTAACTTTAAAATTTTACATCATGAAAAAAAAAGATCTAAAAACTTTAAAACTTAACAAAAAGACCATTTCAAATTTTGAAATGATGAGTATTAAAGGGCAGGCTGCTGCAATCTCAGATTGGTCTTTATCCTCATCTTGGTGCTGTATTATTAAACATTTTACTGAAGGTGATTGCGTCGATACACTTGGTGATGATCATTGTTGGACACCAACTCCTGGTACTGGTTGGTAGAAAATAAACCTTTACAATACTAGCGATCTTCGGGTCGCTATTTTTTTGCTTCTTGCTTTCATAACTACTGTTTTAAAAAGTATTTTTCATTTTTCAGGTAACATTTTTTCATTTTCTGAACTCTAGGATATAAATCATAAAATTTTAAATCATGAAGAAAAGAAACTTAAAATCATTAAAGCTTAACAAAAAGTCAATTTCAAGTCTCTCTGGTAACAGTCTAAAAGGCGGCGCTTCGGATAGTCCTTCAATATGCCAAACATGTCCTAATCCATCAAGTGATGATCGTGGTCCTATTGTCATTACTTGGACGCTTCTTTGTTGGGAATAAGCTAAAACATACATAACACAAATTTATGAGCGAACTTCGGTTCGCTTTTTTATGCTTTACAACTACAAGTTTATTGATCAAATCCGCTGACATAAATTAGATGATTTAGGCTTTTACCTTTTTTTAATCTCTCCTTTATTTTCTAGATTAGAGTATTATTAATCTTTAAAACAATACGTTATGTTAGAAAAATTTGAACAGTACAAGACCGAAAATCTTCAACTAATTCTTGGTGGTGGGCAAGGTGGAACAGGTTTACCTTTAAGTGAAGATTAAATCTTAAAGCGAACTTCGGTTCGCTTTTCTTTTGTTACATTATTTCATACCTACAGTATTAAATGTTAATTAAGGTCTTACCGTAAATGATAAATAATTTAGTTACGTAAGTTTATTCTTTATTAATTTTAAATTCTATATCATGTTAAAAAACATTTCAAAATTGGGTTCTGTCTTGAATAAATCTGAGCAAAAATCTATTAATGGAGGAAAAGCTAGTTGTACTTTAAATTATTTATGGTGCCCACCTGGATGTGTATGTTATGTGGATACAGTACTTTGTAAACTTGTCCAAATATGTAACTCAAACCCTACTTCTTAAGGTTTTGTAAAGCGAACTTCGGTTCGCTTTTCTTTTGTTCATCGTTTTCATAACTACTGTTAGTTTAAAGTAATTTTACTCGCTTAAATTGCATGATTTAAGCTACTACCCTTTTTTAATGCATTCTTCATTTGATACCTTAGTTCTTTATTAATTTTAAAATCATTTAATCATGAAAAAAAGAAATCTTAAATCTCTTAAACTCAATAAGCAGTCTATTCTAAACTACATCCTTCATATATTAAAGGAGGAGTTAGCCTAGCATGTACTGATAACACTACTACTATAATGACTAAATGGTTAGGCTGCGGAGCTTCAGATAATTGCCCTCCTACTGGGAGTTTTGGTTGTCCTACAAGTGCTGCAATTTGTGACCATATATGTCCTTCAGATGTTTAAATTTATATAGTAGATTAAGCGAACTTCGGTTCGTTTTTTTTTTTGCTCTTTATTTCCATAACTACTGTTTTATTGATTTATAATTATTTTCTTAAATTGAATCACTATTAATTTTAAAACTTCACATTATGAAAAAAAAGGACATTAAATCGTTAAAACTTAACAAGTCCTCTATTGTTCGATTTGACAACAAGTCAATTAATGGAGGTGCTGGTTCAACTGGCTGTGGAACTTCAATAACTCCTGCCACATCAATTATAAATTTTACTAAAGGAGATTGTGTGGACACAATAGGCGATGATAGTTGCACTTGGTCACTATTATGTACCATTGGCTGGTAAGATGTAAGCGAACTTCGGTTCGCTTTTCCTTTTTTATATTTAAAAAAAACTATTTTGAGATGTACGTATTTTGAAAGGGTTTCTTGAATTTTAAATAAGATGTAATAGATTTCTTTTACAGGAGAGTACATCTATCAATATCTTAAGGGACTTGTGGAGCCCAAGTGTAAGATTCTATATTTATATACTTTACTTAGACGCAATTCAACAAATATCTCCACCTCAACGTTCAAATTCTACCAAAGAAGGTCTCAAATCGTATCATGAGTCGATATACGTCCGTAAAAACTGAAAAAGTTTAGTAGTTTTGGAATCATAAAAGATAGCAGTAAATGTTTCCAAACTTCAATATGTACAGTACGCCACTATTAATTCTTGTCATACAAGGGTTAATATTAGTTGCTTTATTGTTAAAAAGATATGTTGAAAAGAAAAACACTTCCGACGCTATACTGGCAATTCTACTACTGATTACCTCTTACCAACAAATTTGTTACACCGTTGGTTTTATGGGTTGGTATGATGTGTTTCGGAACACGAAGATCAATTACTTCCTGATTCCTGCGGCAACAGCGATTTCTCCGCTGATTTACTTATATGTAAGGTCTATTACGAAATCGAATTTTAAGTTTCAGAGAGCGCATCTATATCATTTTATCATTCCAATCGTTCTTGTGTTGTATCGCTTGACAATTTTCACCTATGATGCCATGCAACCTGGATTTGCAGAAACACAAAATGGAATCCTGAAAATTACGGTAGATGAAGCTATTGTACTTCCAATTTTAAATATTTTTGATTTTGCGGTGATGCTACTCTACTTGGCATTCACCATTCAACTTTACATAAATTACAGACAAAAAATAAAACAATATTTCTCTAATGTGTTTAAGCTAGAGCTGAATTGGATTCGGAACTTCCTCCTCGTATTTACGTTCTTATTTCTATACAGTTCCTTGCAAACGGTGATTGGTAGTGTAATTGTTGATTTGGGGTATCAAGAACGTTGGTGGCTGAATCTTGCAATGGCAATTTGCACCATTTACGTCGGCTTGAAAGGCTATTTTACCGATACTACCAAACTCAACAAACTAGATTTTAGTTTTTCGCCAAAGCAAATCTCAATTCCAGAAGATGCGAAAACAGCCAAAAAAGAAATCTCAGAGACTTCTATTGAAGCAATTGCGGCATTAATGCAACGCGAAAAGCCATTCCTAAATCCTGATTTAAACTTATCCGAATTGGCAAGTCAGGCAAACTTAACGCGCGGACAATTATCAGAAATCATCAACAGTGGTTTTCAAATGAATTTCAATGACTTTGTAAATTCCTATCGGATCAATGCGTTCAAAAGTATGCTCAAAGAAGGCAAACACAAACAACTTTCCTTACTCGGAATTGCCTATGAATGTGGATTCAATAGCAAAGCGACTTTCAATCGAGTTTTCAAAAAACTCACCAGCTTCTCTCCTACCCAATACTTGCAATCGCAAGCAGAATAAGGCGTCTCAAATCGTAAAAGAGGCAAAACTCACCGAAAATCAACTCTTAATTATTAATTAACTAGAGTTCGAGGCGACCTTCATAAGATTATAATTTCGGCAATTGTTAGTTGTTGTTACTATTCATTTTCTTTTTTAACTTCAGTTCCAAGTGCAACTCCAAGAACTAAACCAATGCCTGCTCCTAAAGAAATTGCAATTGCAATAGTATCTGTCAGGATACCAACACAAAGACCAATTCCGGTTCCAAAAACTAAACCTATGGCACTATATTTATTTTTCATAGTATGTGTTTTAATGAGTTTAAAATTTAACTAACCATTGATTTGTTACAATATGTAGCTTTTTCAAAATCTCTTATGTTCATAGAAATAATTGGAACTTCTGGGAACATTTGTTTCAGTTCTGTTACTATTAATTTGGAAAGGTTTGCTTTTTGAGAGGTCGTTCTTCCTTCCATGATATTGGCAAAAATGTGAATGAAATCATCCTTGGAATTTCCAATATTATAATGCTTAAAAGAATTGATTCTTACTTTAATATCTACTTTGTCAAAAAGTTGAGTGGATTCTGCTGTATTATATACATTTTGCATTATTTCCTCTGCTGATTTCATGGCAATAATGTCTTCTGAACAATCTATTACAAAGTGTGGCATATTGTTATTTGAATTTATTTTTAGTTCTCAATTCCTAGTGTTATTGCATTAGTCCATGCAAAACATAATCCTGTTAATAAGACTATTACAATAGCGTGATCTGTTAATTTTAATAATCCTCAAAACTACTAATTTAAAACAGAATGTTTAGTATACACACGTGCATACCAATATAAACTTGCTACGAGTAAAAATTCAGCAGCAATGATCCAGAATCCTATGGATGTGAAAAAACTATAATGATTTCCTCCATTTGGCATCACAAAAAATGGTACTGTGATGAATGCATCTAAAGCAACAGCCGTAAGTAACATTGTTTGACCAACTTTGAAACCATGCGTTTTGTGATCTTTTTTGTAATAAAATGCACAAGCGAACCAAACTAATGGCATTACAACAACAAACAAAACAATATTTGCTTGTGTATCTGCAGGTTCTAAAATAGGTATTGCATAAGAAATAGAATAAAATAGGATGCCAATTACCCAAATGGCGATGCCTAATAAAATGGCGCGTTTTGTTTTCATGTCTTTATAATTTTGTGTTAGCATCGTCAACTAGTAGTGTTGCGATACTGCAAAATTGATGAAAAGTCATGCGTTCTATTTGACCGTACAGGACAATGTTTTGACAGTTTACGCCAAACGGACATTTTTAAGTGATGTATCTGAATTCAGCTTTCAAACAAGGACACAAACAAAAAACTGCCCTTTAAAAATATAAAGGGCAGTTTGCTAACTAACCAACTGTGGGGGCAAAAAAAATCTATTTTTAGAATATTAATTTTTCTGAAAAACCAAGGTATCTGTTCCGCCATTTCCACCACTGACATCTTGTAAACTAATGGTCGTGGACGTATAACTTACAATATCCCAATCGTCATTCAAATCAAAGAATACGCTTGTCGTGGCTACATTGAAATTTATATTAAAATCAATATCATCGTCACTTGAGCTATCGTCATTACTGTTACTATCCGTTACCGACCATATACCTGCAACTTGATCTGTGCTATTTGTAGCAATGAGTGTTCCATCTGACTGAAACGTAAAGTCATAGTTGGTAAAATCGGTGGTTTCATCTTGTCCAGAATCAATATAGCTTGTAATTCTCCACGAGTCCGTTTCGGCAATGTTGATGACTTCATTAATAATCATGGAGTTATCAGTTATTATCATATCATCAGTATCACACGTAGTAGACATTAATGAAAAGCTAATCATTACTAAAAAGACATAATAAATTGTTGTTTTCATGATATAAAGTTTTTATAGTTTATCTAATATTAAGATGTCTGTTCCGCCGTTTCCGCCGCTTACATCTTGTACTTTGACTTGTGTGGAAGTAATAGAAACCACATCCCAATCATCATTCAACTCATCAAAAGGCATTGACGTTCCAAAATCTAATATCAATACGCTTCCTGAACTTTGCGTTGTCCATGTACCGTTTATAGGTGTTCCGTTGTCAGCGATAACAGTTCCATTGCTATCAAAATTTAATTGATATCCGTTGTAATCAGCAGTTTCATCGACTCCATCATCTGTATATGAACTTACAACCCAATTGCCACTACCTAATACGATAGACAGGTTATTTGGACCACCTCCAGAAGGATTGCGTTCAAAGGTTAAATAATCATTAGAACCATTGCCGCCACTAATATCTTTCAAGCGTATGATATCATTTGTAACTTCCAATACGTCCCAATCTTCCGCTAATTCATCTAAAGGAACCGAAGTACCAAAATTCAAATTCAATTCCAATGCAGTTTGATCACCCGCAGAAGTTGTCCAAAATCCAGGAGTTGCTGTTCCAGAAATAGTTGTTGTAGCATTTCCATCTGATGCAAAATTGAAAACATAGCCGTTATAATTTGCAGTCTCATCTGCATCATCAAAGTAATACGTAATGTACCAATCGCCCATGGTAAGTGCATTCGTTAAGGCTGTATCATCAACATTTCCGCCGCCAGTACCTGTACAATCACTTTCAAAACGCAAACGATCATCGCCAAGTCTCAAATCAACTTTTGTTTCGCCGTCCTGCTCTATTTCGTGTAAAATCCAAGTATTATTTAAGTCTGTGAAGTCAGGAACGGTAACGGTTACCGAGATATTATTTCCTGAGCCTGAAGCTGCCCAAGTTCCGGTGTAATTTCCGCCTACCGAAGTAATATTGATTGTTCCATTTGCCGTAAAATTAAAGGTATAGCCTGTGAAATTATCTTCTAAATCAATGTCGTTTCTCTCTAGTTTATCAACAGTCCAGTCAGTACATTGCGTAAGGATATTTGTGAGTTGATTGTCTGTACAATCATTACAATCATCATCATTATAATCATTATCATCATCTTCATCACAAGCATCTGCATAATCATTAATGGTCGATACTAGTTCGTTAAAATCATTTACGGTAATTGTCAAGCCATCAAAAGTTGTCACCGTAATCGGAAACTGAATATTAATAATATCATTGACATTTATAGTGTCTATAAAATTATACATCTGCTCATCCGTTTGAATCGTAATGGTGTCTAACAATTCATTGTTTGCATTGAAGATAGATGCTATAATCGGATATTGAAAGTCCAAACACTCAATATCATCATCACTCACATTCGGGCCATTACAATTGGCTGATAAGGCTGTAAATTCTGCTAAATTATTAATGGTGATTTGTGTATAATCTGCAGCAACAATCACAATTGGGAATTGGATTTGCAAATCATCGTTATCGTCTTCAAATTCATCAAAAATAGCTTCTATCGTATTAAAATCGTCTTCAGAATCTACAATAATTTCCAATCCGTTTACAAACACCGTAACTGGCAATAGAATATTAAAGCAGTTTGAGTTGTCTATAATATTATCCGCTGAACCATCATTGGTGGCGATGTTCTTCATAAGTATAGCGGCTGGTGAATTTGCTACGAGTACCTCTTCTTGAGGCGCTTCAATAATTTCAACTTCTTCTGTTCTGCAAGAAGTAAATGTCAGCATCGCAAATAGAATGCTTACTGCTAAAAGGTTTTGTATAATTTTCATAGTTGTATTATTTAATTAGTTCTTTCTTTTGCTAATAGAACAACCCATTTTGCAAAACTCCTGATTTTTATTTTATTTTTTTTTGTGTACATTACATTTATAAACCAACTGCTTTGCCAAAAATACCCGAAGACCATATATGTGAAGAAAGCGTTTTTGAAAAAACGTACCATAGCTTTTCAAAAAGTTTACACGACTACCTATATTATAAATACGGAAACCTTTGCAATCCGAACGATACGACGCAAGAAGCATTTATTAAACTATGGGATAATTGCAAAAAGGTATCCTTCGCGAAAGCAAAATCTTTTTTATTTACCGTCGCAAACAATCTGGTATTAAACCAAATAAAACATCAGAAAATAGTCTTAAAACATCGGCAAATTGTTCCTAAAAATCATACCAACGAAACGCCTGAATTTTTGATGGAAGAAAATCAGTTTTTGGAACGATACAATGCAGTATTGGCAAATATGAAGGAAGAATTCCGAGTTGCGTTTCTATTAAGCAAAGCTGAAAACAAGAAACACAGAGAAATTGCGGAGCTTTTAGGCGTTACTACAAAAGTGGTAGAATACAGAGTGTATTCGGCATTTGCCATCCTTAAAAAAGAATTAGAAGGATTCAAATTAAAATAATTTCAGGAGAAAACGAAGTACGGTTGTTATACTAATAGTAAAGAGCGAGATTCATGGACAAAGATAATTTATTACAAAAATGGTTAAATAATGATTTGACTGACGCTGAAGCAGCTGAATTAAAAGCACAGGACGATTATGAATTCAATAAGAAAATCATAGAAAGTGCGACTCAATTCAAAGCTTCGGAAGTCAATACGGTTGCTGATTTTAATACATTTAAAGAACGCTATCAGCAGCAGCAACAAAAACCTGCTAAAAAAGTACGCGCGCTATATCCAATACTGCGTGTAGCTGCTATTTTAGTCTTTGCGTTTGGAATTTACTTTACACTCTTTTTAAATACAACCTCAACAATTATTACCCTTGCGGGAGAAAAAACAACGATAGAACTTCCTGATGCTTCCGAAGTTTCGCTAAATGCACTTTCATCCATTGCCTATACCAAGAAAGATTGGGATTCCAACAGAACAATAGAACTTTCGGGGGAAGCTTTTTTTAAAGTAGCCAAAGGAAAAAAGTTTGATGTCGTGACCGAGGACGGAACGGTAACCGTATTAGGAACTCAGTTTAATGTAAAACAACGTGCAAATTACTTTGAAGTGGTTTGTTATGAAGGAATTGTAAAAGTAGTTTCTGATACGATTGTACGGCAACTTACTGTTGGTGATAGTTATCGAATTTATGATGGAAAGTTTACAGAGAAAAAGATCGCAGCAAAAGCACCGAGTTGGACACAAAACTATAGTTCGTTTACAGCAGTTCCAATAAAAGAAGTTTTCGTGGAACTCGAACGTCAATTTGATATTAAAGTCTCATTCAAAAATACGAATGAAAATCGCTTGTTTACAGGAGGATTTAGTCATGAAAACCTGCAAAATGCACTCATGACCATCGCAGAACCTATGAACTTGCAATATGAACTACAAGCAACCAACAGCGTCATAATTTATGACAAACAGCCATAACATACGAACGATTTTCTTAACGTTGGTGTTGAGCCTTTCTTTTTCGATTCACGCACAAGTGAACGACCAAGGAACAAAAAAACTCGTGATTATATTACAAGAACTTCAAGCGCAGTTTAATGTACAATTTAACTATGCAGAAGATCAAGTTGCGGATGTTTCTGTTACAACTCCGCCAGCATATACGTCGCTTTCCGAAATCATCTCCTATTTAGAAAAAAATACAGCACTGACGTTTACACGAGTCGATGAAAAGTTCATTCTTGTAAAGCTTAGAGACGAATTGCTGTTGTGTGGCTATCTCAAAGATAAAGACAATCTCAAACCCATCGTATCCGCAACGGTACAAGGTGATAAATCTGCAACAATAACGGATGAAAACGGCTTTTTTCAGTTGCGCATTCGGAGTCTAAAAGAACAGATTAGCATCCGACACATCGGCTATAAAACGATTTTGAGAAGCTACGAGCGTTTTTTTAAAAGTGATTGCGGATTTATTTACATGCGTTCACAAGCAGAAAGTCTTTCACAAATTACCATTTCAAATTATATAACTTCTGGAATTCATAAAATGACTGACGGTTCGTTTAACATCAACTTTAAAAGTTTTGACATGCTACCGGGCATGATTGAAAATGATGTATTGCAAGCCGTTCAAGCGTTTCCAGGAATCCAAAGTACGAATGAAACCGTTTCTAACATTAACATTCGCGGTGGCACACACGATCAAAACTTATTGCTTTGGGATGGCATCAAAATGTATCAATCGGGACATTTCTTCGGATTGATCTCTATGTACAATCCGCAAATTACACAGCAAGTCTCATTACTCAAAAACGGAAGCGATCCCAGCTATACAGATGGTGTTTCCGGAACCATCAGCATGCAAACGGACAAAAGTCTCAATCAGACATTAAAAGCGAGTATTGGAGCTAATTTTACAGATGTGAATGCTTTTGTAGATGCGCCATTGGGAAAGAAATCGTCCATTCAGGTGGCTGCCCGAAAATCGCTGAACGACTTTGTAGAAACACCAACGTACAAAGCCTATTTTGAACGCATAGAAGAAAATACCGAAGTGGAAGAAAATCAGCCAAATATTATAAATTCGGACAAGACCTTTGATTTTTATGATGCATCGTTTCGTTGGCTCTACAAAATAAATGATACGAATGAAATACGTTTAAACGCGATACTGGTTTCTAATAAATTAAATTTTAATGAAACGGCAACCATTGATATGATGGAGGAATCGCGGGAAAGTAGCTTAACGCAGAATAGTTTTGCTGCGGGATTATTTTATAGAAATATCTGGCGCGATAAGTTCATCACAACGCTAGAAGTCTATGAAACCGATTACAGACTCAAAGCCATCAATGTAAATATCTTAGATGCGCAACGGTTTTTACAAGAAAACAGCGTTTCAGAAACAAGCGCAAAATTACAAGTTGAATATTTGCTGAATGACAAACTAACCGTGCTTGGCGGCTATCATTTTGTAGAAACCGAAGTCACGAATTTAGATGATGTTGACGAACCTGTATTTCGTTTTCTCGTTTCAGAAGTAGTCCGAACACATGGTGTATTCTCTCAGGCAACCTATACTTCTCATGATCAGAATACATATCTAAAACTAGGCGTTCGCCACAATTATATAGACAAATTCAAAAAGCACCTTACGGAACCGCGTTTTAGTTTTACTCAAATCGTTGCAGACAAATTTACGGTGGAAGTTTTAGGAGAATTAAAGCATCAAAACACCTCACAAATCATCAACTTTCAAAATGATTTCTTAGGCATCGAAAAACGAAGATGGCAACTGTCCAACGATCAAGATATTCCTGTGATTAAGAGTCAACAAGTTTCCACAGGCATTAGTTACAACGATCACGGATGGTTAGCGAGTGTTGAAGCCTATCACAAAAAAGTAACAGGAATTACGTCACAAAGTCAAGGATTTCAAAATCAATTTGAATTTACCAAGAGTCAAGGAAACTATCAAGTGCTTGGATTGGGTGTTTTAGTCAGAAAAAAAATCGCCAACATCAACACCTGGATTAGTTATTCGTTCATGAAGAACGACTATGAATTTAAAGAACTAGAAAGTGCTCGTTTTCCAAGTAATTTTGACATTACGCATGCGTTTACCTCAGGAATAACGTATACGCAAAAGAATTTAAAAGTTGGTTTGGGATTCAATTGGCGCTTTGGAAAACCGATTACCGAACCCGTTTTAGGAAACGAACTCATCAATCAGGAAATAAACTTCAATACCACCAATAGTTCACGGTTGGATGATTATATGCGCTTAGATCTATCGGCAGCATATAAAATAAAAATCAGTCCCAAACTAAAAGCCGATGTCGCCTTCGCCGTTTGGAACATACTAGATAGAGAAAACCAAATAGAGCAGTTTTTTGATGTGACTGACGACCGTATTGATGAAACCACACAATTTTCTTTAGGAATGACGCCTAATGTATCGTTTCGATTGTTTTTTTGATGCTTAGATAAATTCATGAAGCATCTTTAACTCTTAAATCAAAAGTTCGAACTTAGACTGTTTGTGATTACGCTTATAACAAATCTTTTGTTTTTTTTACGGAAACCCGTAAGAATGGTGCACTGTTTTTTAGTACTATTATCAAATAAATTGATAACTGTGTGAAAGAAGTGGCAAAAGATACTATTGTTATAACCATATCAAATATAAATGGGATTACTAGGTGACATAGATGAATTAAAAAAATATTGGGAAAAATCCTCTAAGAGTTCAAAAGTTATTTTTCTCTTCATTGTATTCTTCACGTTTAGTCCTATAGCCTCAATATCAGATACAGTTTTCGCATGGAAAGGTTTTTTTCTTGTTGGAATTGAGTTTTATAACTCAACTATAGTCGATCCAATAAAAAGACTATTTGAATTTTTAAATCTACAGTATTCTATACAATCAATAAATCTTATTTTTATATGTAATATAATTTGTGGATCATTGTTACGATATTTATTGTATAAATTTAAAACTAATAGAGGTACATTAAATTTTACACATATTATTTTTTCTTTCTGTTACTCTTTTTTCCCTGTAATAGTACTTTTAATAGTTCTAGAAGGAAGTAGTCAAAATATATTATTTGATATTTGCTTCATGCTCATTTTTTTATTTGCATTATATATTTTATTAAGAAGATCAACTAGGAAAGAAAAAATTATAATATTTCTACCAATAATAATTTCGATTCTTTTAGTTCTCGTTTTAGCAGCAATTAGCGCTGGATGGAGTAGATAAAATAACAAGAAAATTACCTAACACTAACAAATGCAAGCAATAAACTCTTTTTTCAGCAAAGTAAAATCGCTAAATCAAATATAAATGGGACTACTCGGAGACATAGATGAATTAAAAAATAAATGGAAAAATGCTTCCTTATCGTTAAAAATTTTAGTCATTTTAACATCTTTTATTAATCTAAATGCTATTGCCTCTTTATCGGAAACAATTTTTAAATGGAAAAGCTTTATTTTAGTTGGGATTGAATTTTATAATTCTACAATAATAGAACCGATAAAAACATTATTAGAATTTTTCCATCTAAATCTTAGTGAAACGTTGATTAATTTAATTATTGTGAATACAATGATTTATGGTTCTCTATTAAGATTATTATTTTGGGAGGAAAAACCCATCAAATCAAATAATTTAAAAGACTCACTACCTATTGTTTTTATTATAGCTTTTAATTTTTGGTTAGCTACATTTGCGTATAGAATAGTTATTTATCCTATAAATTTTATTGCTTTCTTTGCTCCTGTATTGTTTTTAGGTTATTTTTTAAAAATTACAAGCTTGAATAAAAAAGAAAAAATGATACTACTGTGGCCAATCATAATCCCAATTATTGCAGTTTTAGTTGCAGCCGCTTTTAACGCTGGATTGAGTAGATAAATTAATAGAAGTATAAGTTTAATAAATTAAGATAATACACTGTAAATGAGAGATTTTTTAGAAAATTATGAACTTTATGAAGAGTATTTATTATTAGAAGGTTATACTCTAAACAATGAACATTATACTGATTACAGTGAATTTAGATCACAGAGGTTTGAATATTTCTGCCCTAAAGAACGTTCTAATAGACCTTTTGAGTTAGAGTTTCCAAATAGTATATTAAATACTTTAAAGTCTAGAGTTAGTCCTAATATGTTTAACCATGAATATAATACAATTCCTGAGGAAAATTTTATTGATGAAAAGTTAGATTATACTTTTTGGATATTAGGTAATTGTCAATCTTGTAATAAACATAAAATTCATTTTTTATTAAATGTATTTAGTAATAAACCAATTTCTAACATTCGTGATAATATTAGGAATATTAGATTAGATAAAAGGCATGAAAATAATTTTCCTAATACAAACATTTATATAAGAAAAATTGGTTGTTCTGATATTAAAAAGGTTGAAGTTGACAAAGCAATTTCTAAACATTTCGATAGAGAAAGTAATAATTGGTTGTTTAAAGCAAAGAGTTTGTTGAAATTAAGAATGGGTATAGGGGCATTTGCATACTTTAGAAGAATAATAGAAAAAGAACTAATTAATATAATTAATGAGATCAAGGAACTTCCTGATTCAGAATCCAATGAAATCCAAAAATTGCTTGACAAATATCATGCTAATAAAACTACAAGTACTATCTACGAGAACATATACGCGTATTTGCCAAATTCTCTTAAAGAACTTGGTGAAAATCCTATTAAATTATTATATAAACAAACCTCTGGTGGATTACATTCAATTTCGGAGGAAGAATGTTTAAAAAGAGCTAATAGCATTGAAATCATTCTTGAATTTACGATTAGAAAGATACAAGAAGAAAAATCTGAAATTAAATCAATGAAAGATGCAATTAAAAAATTAAAATCATGAATAATATTAGATTATTAAAATGATTAGAATTTATTTTGAAACCCTATTCTTCCTTAGCAACCACTACTTCCGTATCCGATCCATAAAACTTATTAAAAATGACGCTTGCCGTTAGGTCTCCGGTTACATTCACGGCTGTTCTAAACATTCCTAAAATTCTATCGATTCCAATAATGATAATAAGTCCATCTATTGGAATTCCTGCACTCTGTAGTACGGATGCAAGAATAATGACTCCACCACCCGGAATGGCAGGCGTTCCGATGGACGCGGCCACAACTGTAGCGGTGATTAATATTAAGTTTATCATGGTAAGCTCAATGCCATACGCTTGCGCCATGAACAAGGTAGTCACACATTGAAACAAAGCCGTACCATCCATGTTTATGGTTGCCCCAACTGGAATCACAAAATCACTAATGTTAGAAGATACGCCTAATTTCTCATCTGCTGTTTTCATCGATACTGGCATCACAGCTGCGGAACTGGCGGTAGAAAATGCCAAGAGCTGCGGTTCGCGGATTAAGCTCAAAAATCGAAAAGGATTCTTCTGCGTGAAAACAAAGACGAGTATCAAATAAAAGATCATTAAGAGGATCAACCCTATAATAACAACGATCATATAATATCCCAAACCAAGAAATATTTCAATGCCAATTTTGGATAACAAGGCAGCTATTAAACCAAATACAGCATACGGCACAAGCCGCATTGCCCATGAAACGACAATCATGCAAATCTTTTGAATTGCTTCGGTAAAACGAATGATAGGTCTTGCAGTATCGTGTTTGAGCTGGGTAATCGCAACACCAATGATGATGGTAAATATGACGACACCGAGCATTTCTCCCGTTAAAATGGATTCCAATGGATTGTTTGGAATGAGCTTAGAAATAGTCTCTGGAATGTTTTCCATCAAGCTTGTTTGTTCAGTAGCTTCTGTGGGTAGCTTTTCTCCATTGTCTGGAAATCCTCCCAACTTAAAAAAATATTCACCGGGTTTCATAATGAGTGTGACGAACAAACCAATAGTGATGGCAATCACTGTCGTAAAAACGAAATATAACAACAGTCGTAATCCAAAGGATTTTAAGTTCTCGGAGGTGTTGGCTACAATTCCCGAAATAATAGACGCAAATATCAACGGAATCATAATCATTTGAACTAACCTCATAAATATTTGACCCGGTAAATCGAGCCAATTGGCTAAGGACAAACTAAAATCTTCTGAAACAAGTCCTGTAGACGGATTGATTAACATTCCAAACCCAACACCTAAAACCAATCCAATAATTACCTTAAGCCATAAACGCCCTTTTATAAGGCGATCTAAATGGACTGCTAAACTATTAAGCGATGTAATTTCTAACATGGTGGGTTTATAGTTTAAATTTCTCAAATGATTTCCCTGTAAACGTATACACTCCGGCGTTATGTGTTCCTAGCCAGAGCACTCCTTGATTGTCTTTGTATATTGAAAATAGTAAAACATCCGCATCGCCCTCTTTCATTGGGTAATGAATGAGTTCCGTTCCAGTATGTCTCCAAACACCATTATTGTAGGTTACCATCCATAAATCGCCAGTATCATCTAAAGTCATTGACATAAAATACGAACTTTCTACTTCTTTACGTTCAATTCCAAGCACTCGTTGATAGTGTAGTGGTTTGAGCGCATCCGTTTGTATGCTATCGGGTAGTATTTTGTATTTGTATTTTGGGTTGCAAATCCAGATATATCCAGCTGTATCTTCTACAATGGAACGAATCCCAAAAGAACCGCCTTCAGGTGTTTCGGTTAACTGCTTTTCATACATCCAACGAATATCATTTCCATCATATTGATAGATCCCTAAACTAGAAGTGCCAAACCACATTGTTCCTTTCGTGTCTTTATAGATATAATAAACGCCATAAGGATTGAAACTCGCATTCGGATATTTCGAATTAAATTCGTCTTCCATTTTATTCTTTGGAAACTGTAAATGGTATAAACGTTCTCCGTCATATCGATAAGGACCACTATGCTCCCAACCCATTCTAAACCATAAATCGTTCGGTGTTAACTTCCATTCATTCTTAACAGCACTATTCTCTACGATCTCTAAAGTTGTAAACTGTTTTCCATCAAATTTGCTTACACCTGTTGTGGTGTCGAAATAGATATTTCCAAAGTTGTCTTCTTGGATTCCCAAAACAGTACTTCCAATAAATCCATCTTTAACAGTATAAAGAACCAGATTTTCCCCGTCATACTTATAAGCTCCTTGATCAGTTCCAACAAACCAAATATTATTTTTAGAATCTTGGAAGATAAGCCCAATTTTTTGCCCAATTTCCGAAACAACGTTCCCAAGCGGAATCGCTTTTTCAGAAGTATGATCGTTTTTTGATTTACTTTGTCCGTTGCATGAAGAAAATGCAGCTAAAATCCCCATGATTAGAAGTATTTTAAATGGTATCATCTTTAAACTCATGCGCTTTTTTCTTTGGTTTTCCATTTTTAGCTTGCTTACAACAATGGAGTAAACGTGTTTCCGTATGGTTAAGTAGCTAATTTAGTAAATACAAACTGAATAGAAAGCCCTTGCAGATTTTCTATTCAGTTTGCACCAACAATTAATTATAATCGTTGTTGGATTTGTTTTACTATTTTAACGTGAGTTCGATATAACTTCACTTTCAATGTTTTGTTTCTTAGCTTCTCGACTGCGCTCGAAGTGACAAAGTGCTGATTTTATGGAGTTTTGGGTTTGTAATAGTGGTTTATTATATCGAGCTCACGTTATTTTAGTTTAATCCCAAATTGAACTTGATGATCCTGCGTATTTTCCTGCTCCCAAGAAAACAAGTGAAACTGCACCAAATAAATACAGCCCTTGTAATTCTATAGCCCAACCTCCGAATTGATTTAAGGAAAAGATATCAGATGTATGCGCCATCAAAATTGCTATTAGCATATTAAACGCTACTATCAAACTGGCTAATCTTGCTCTATAGCCTACTATAATTAATAGTGGTGCCACTATTTCTCCAATAAACACAAAGTAGGCAATAAACGCTGGCAAGCCTACACCACTTAATAAGGTTTTGATGAAGGAATAGTTAGAAGACATATTCGCAATACCATGAAATAGTATTAGTACGCTTATACTCACTCGATGAATTAGGAGTCCTGTGTCTTTATTTTGAATTCTTTGTAAACTTTTCATTCTCTTTATTTTTTAGTTCCTAAATACTGTTTTCCATTCGCTCCCCAATTCCCTAATGGAATTTCATCAATAACGACATGGGTTGTTTCTGGGTTTTTGTCAAGTATGTCTACAACTAGTTGTGTAGCACCTTCTATTAATTGACGTTTTTGTTTTTGTGTTACTTGTTCGTCAGTAACTCTAATATTAATGTATGGCATAACTTTTTATTAAATTAATTACCGTACAAAGGTGCTAAGAACCTGAAGTTTCAGAAAGGAGGTTTGTCACTTCGTTGAAGTGATATACGTCACATGTAGTGACAATTGAAAGAAATAAAGTTATGAGTTTAATCGGCTAAGTGTTTCTCTAGAAACACCTAAATAGGCAGCAATCATTTTTTTAGGAACACGTTGGGAAAGTTTTGGATATTGTTCTAAAAGTAAGTTGTACCGTTCTTTCGAAGAGTTTTTCAATAAGGATAGAATTCTATTTTGAAGTGCAATACGACCAATTTTACTTTTTTTAGCCCAAAAGCGTTCCATTTTGTGCATTTGAGCAGTCAGTTTATCTCTATTTTCAAAAGAAATATATAGTAACTCACTATCTTCAATACAATCAATAGCGGTTTTAGACTTGGTTTGTTTTACAAAAGATTCATAATCTGTAATCCACCAATTTTCCATTCCAAATTGAAGAATATGTTCTTTTCCTGTATCGTCAATAAAATAACTTTTTAGACACCCTTTTATGATCCAATATTCTTTATTGACAATTTCTCCTTCTTGCACTATATATTGATGCTTCCGTTTTTTGATTTGCTCAAAATGACTCAAAACAAAATCAAACTCTTCATCAGTAAGGCTGATTATTTCTTCAATATGTTGTCTCAGAGGATGCATCATTTTAATTCTTGCTAACAATAGAATAAAGGATCTATTTCCTTTATAGTTAATGTATGTTTCGCTACAAATCTAATGGATTTTCGATGAACTTAAAATTCTTCCCTGCAACTTATGTATATATTTCTGCTGTTTTGCGCTACTCTTGTTTCAAAGTCTAGATTTCCACCTCCGCGGGAACAAGTCCAACATTTCGACTCTGCTCAATATGCTACAATTGAAGTAGTTTGAGCAGAGTCGGTATGTATACTTACTATTTATGCCTAAATACTACCGTAAAGGCTCCAAGAACTTCTCCTTCCCATAATTGTTTCACTACTAATGAATACTCTTTTTTAGGTAGTTTGTCTAGTACTTCTTTTGATGGCAACTTATACGATAATTTTAAAGCTGCATCTCTCACTAACTTAATATTTTTTATTGCATGCACTTCTTTTTTTACAAAGTCGCCAGCAATACCTGCAGTTTGTATGGTTGCTGGAGTCATCGTATTAAAAATTAAGTTCTCCTTAAGTTCACCAACGTCAAGCACTTTTAGAACAGATTTTCTTTTTAATCTGCGGTCAAGCTTTAATCCTTTAAAATTGGCGTATTTAAATGCCTTTCTATTTGCTTTTAAATCGAGTTTCGCTCCGGGTATGAAATTTTCCAAATCCAATTCAATGTCATAAATATCTTTTGAACTTTGAAACCTTTCAATAAGTACAGACACATTACCTACAAGATTAGGAAGCACATCGACCACATTCATATTTTTGTACGCTATATTATTTGTATTTCTAACATAATTGAGATATTCTGATAAATTGGATATTAATGTATGATCTGGCGCAGGATCTAAAGCATCACTTATTACAGCAATCATACAATAGTGTCCTGTTGCCGGAATCATGGCAGCTGGAAAAACAATCGTATTCGATACTCTACTCGTTCCTGGAGCAATTCCCAACTGCACATCAGATCCCACAGGAATCCATAAAGCGGGAGAGCCAAAGGTCGTAGCTGGCGACAAGAATACATTGATAGTTACATCACCACTTGCAGCTCCTCGGTTTTGTAATCGTATGTACACAAAATTATCTTGCCCTCTTTCAATATTTTGCGATAAATTAGCATTGCTCATATTACCTAAAGTACCTGCTGGATTGCTAACAATATTTTGACGATTTATAATATCTGGACTGTTCCAAAGAGCTCCTCCTGGATAAGGTTCTACGCCTGTATCAGAAATATTGTCTCTAACATATAAATCAGGACCAATACCCACAGCGTTAAATCCGTTTTTCACCTGTGTTAACACATTCAAATCAGTAGGGAATAAATCAAGACAAGCATCTAACATGGCAGCTCTAAAATCTAAGAAAGTAGCATTTGGCTGTCCTACTAAATTAACAGTCATGCATCTATACAATAATGTTTCGGCAATATTTTGACCAATTGCATTTACAGTAATACCACTAATAGTATGTGTTCCTCCTATCGTTAATAGATAGAATAAGTGATTAATAATACCACTATTAATATGCACGCCACCATTATCAGCAGATCCAATATAACGTTGCGAATAATGAGAAGGTTGGTGTCCGTTAATAACGCTATTAATAGGATCAGCAACATTCCAAAGTCCTCCATTAGTAGGCTCAATCATATTTCGCAATGCAGGAGCAGTCGTTTTTAGCCAGCACGATTCACCTATAAGCCAATTATTAGTAATAAAGGCAGCGAAAATATCGGAAAAAGCTTCATTTAACGCTCCCGATTCATTTTGATAGATAAGTCCACACGTATATTGTGTTACTCCGTGTACAAATTCGTGTGCAATTACATCATCAGTACATAAATAATCAAATCCTGGAGCAGCTCCTGATCCGTCACCAATTAGCATTTGAGTTCCGTTCCAATAGGCATTATCGGTGTTAGTGCCGAAATGTGCTACGGATAATACATTTCCACCCAAACCATCAATACTGTTTCTAGCGTGTACTGTATTAAAATAATCAATCACATCCGAAGTATAGATATGAGAATCTACTTCTGCTCCTTGATTAGCGCCTCTTGGCGTTGTCGTATTATTATTCCAATTATTATCAGCATCCACAGAAATAGTAGATCCGTCATTGGTATTAATTACTGGACCTAAGCCACCAGTTCGTGTGGTGTCTCTTAGCGAGAAAGTAGTTCCGTCGTCCCAAGCATTAACAGTATTCGTACCAGAATATACGCCTGTACCATTTCCTACAGTAGAAATTGTTTGCATATTATCGTAATAATTGATAATCGCTCCTGTATGTGCATCTACATATACTTTCCATATATGTGAACCTCCATGATGTTCTGCCAACATAGGATATTCTTTTTCTGAGCAATTGCGTTCTCTTTTTAAGGTGAATAAATAACTTAAGCGCAATGTCTGTTCTTTATCGATATGAAACAATAACGCTGGCTTATCATAAGTACCTTCCGTATTATGAATTACTTTTTTAATGTTTTTAAAAGCCACATCGGCCTTTAGTTTAGGCTTTGCAGAAATGGGAATTTTTGATTGTAATAAGTTTTTCACTCTTTTTAACTTCCCTTTTTTATTTACATTGAATTGAACGACAGCTCCTTCAATTTTAATACCTTCATGGTATTGTTGATACGTAAATGTTGTTCCTTTTTCCGTATCTTTTGCTTCATTAATTAGCTTGGTCGATTCTGGGTCAATCTTCCCAAACAAATCAGCATGCTTGTTTGCAAATTCCCATAATTCCTTTTCCCAACTTTTCGAATCTTTCGACAAAGTAGCGAGTTTTCCATTTAGGTATTGTACCGTTTGTTGTTGCTCATTGTACTTAAACTTTAGTTGTGGGTCTTGCTTTAAAAAAGCAAGTAACTTTTTTTTTGTTTCCATAATTATATGATTTATAATTTTAATTGAAAACAAAGATTGTTAAGAATACAACCTAAAAATATAATGAGTCGATAAACGGTATTTATCAATTGAATATGTATACACTTGATTAGATGAAGTAAATGTCTATAAAAATTTTATGTTTTTGTCATATCATTAAATTACGAACCTACTAAAAAGCAATCCAATTAGTCTTTAAGTGCCTCAGACTACTTAGTTTGTCTAAACTTCACTACCTGATTATACTGCCTTGCCAATTCATAAATTTCGGAATAAACTTGTGTGTATGCTTCATTCGCTTCCAAGGTCATAAAAGCTTTTATACGTGCTACCAAGGCACGATACGCTACAATACCATCATTGCGCAGCGTGGAAAAGCTTATTCTTGGATTGGCAGCCGTTTCCGATATGCTGGCTAAATAACGTTCGTTAAACAACGTATTGATCCGCTGCAATTCTACAACCCATTCCGAAAGTTGTAACAGTACAACGGCTTCCTGCATCGTAGGATCAGTATTCCAATCGGCAAGCATGCTATCTATGGTCGCTGTTTCTGCCTGGTAATTCATGCGTGTCACATTTTTACCATAACTAGTAAAGTTGAACAACAAACGTTTTGCAGCTTCTTGCTTTACAAGGTCAAAATGATGTGTATTTCCTTCCAAAATACTTTTAATTCCGCTGTACATACTGCCGCGTTTCGTATCCAAATCGAGTAATACTTGGGTAACTTTATTGCTTTGATCGTGTTGAAACACAGCATCCAATGCTGCTGTACTTGTTGCCAATGCATTACGCTGTTCGGTTACTCCTAACAGTTGCACATCATACTGATTTACCAATTCCAACACATCTTTCAGATATTGAAGGAACTCACTGTTTCGATAGTTTCCTAATCTGGGTTTATTCATTATACTCGTTTTTGAAGATTTCACAATCTTTTTACCTTTTCAGGTAATTTTATTCAATTATTTTAAAGAAAACTATTGTTGGATTGAATTTACATCAATGTAAATTGCTTCCATCAACTGTTGAAACATGCTAAACTAATATTAGTGACTTCCAACAAGTGTTAAAACGTGTTTTCAGCAATGCTAATAGTTTCCAACAACTGTTGAACCTTATTAAACCAATACAAGTAACCTCCAACAAGTGTTGAAATGTGTTTACAGTAATACATCTAGATTCCAACAACTGTTGCAACGTATTTACAGCAATGTATCTAGTTTCTAACAACTATTGAAACCTATTTACAACCATACGACAGTTTTCCAACAACTGATACATCATATTTGTAGCGATGTTACGAGCTTCCATCAGTAAACGAAAGCGAGTCACAACTCCGTTTTACAGCATGAAACTCTAAAAAATCCACGAAAAATCCTAGCACAAATGTATAAGCGTCGTAAATAGTTCATAAGCGTTGTTTTTTAGATATATTTAGATCATTAGAAGCTTAGATTGTTAGACTTTTTTGATTTAAAACTTCAGCCTGACTTTGATATGAGTTGAGATTAATCTAGTTTTAACGACATCCGCAAAGAAAAATATTAAAAAATGAATCTCATAGACTTTATTATTGGTGCATTACTAGCCAATGCAATGCCACATCTAATTTTTGGATTGACCAAAACGCACTTTCTTGGAATGTTTGGCTATAGTCCAAAAGGAAATATCATGTATGCAGTTCTTCAGTTTGTCCTATGCATTATACTATACTGCTATACTTATGGATATGAAGGATTATTAGAAAACGGATATTTGGTTGGAGGAATTACGGTGCTTGTACTCTATTTTGTTTTTGGAAAGTTAGTCATTCAATTTTACGGGAAACAAGAAAAAAACGTGTAAGCGTTGCTTTTTAGACATATTTAGATCATTAGAAGGTTAGACTTTTTGATCTGAATTCAATATTTTTCAACTTCCAATTTGATTGAAAAGAAGCAACCCGTCAATCGTGTTACACTACAAACAGATTACTTCACTAGCGTTCGTGATGACGGATCATAAGAATATACAGCGAAGCGACCCAAAAGCGAAGCGACCCAACAACTAAGCGATCCAAAAGCGAAGCGATCCAAAAGCAAAGCAACCCAAAAGCGAAGCGACATCAACAAAAAAACACTTCTGTTATTAGATTTACTCTTTAATCACTTTAAAAGTTGTTTTGCTTTTCTCTGTTTCAGCAGATAAAAAATAAATATTACTCGATAAGTCTGACAAGTCTATCTGTACATTATTAGTAACATTCGTTGTGTCTAATGTTTTAATCAAGCGACCAGTTAAATCGTGTATGCTTATGTTTTTTAATTTTATATTTTCTGGATTCTTTAGTGTCACAAAATTTGATGTTGGGTTAGGATATATCGTCAAACTTGAAGTATCAAAACGAACAGCATCAATACCCAAAGTTGGGCAAGATGTATTATATACAGGACTTATATTTCCACTGGAACTACAATCAGCAAAACCATTTGCGTTCACATAAATACTCAAATATTCACCAGACGCAGCTGCTGTGAAACTTAATCCTGCAAAGGTCCCAGAAATTTGTGATGCATTGTAAATCTCAGTTCCTCCAGTACCACTTCCAAGAGGACCAGAATAGACAACGATGAAATCAAAAATAGGTTCTATGGAGCCAGCTATAAAATCGACAGTGATTAGATCGAAAGGATTGCCTGTGCCTATAACTGCAATAGCTTGTAAACCATTGTTAGTGTAACAAACTCCCGAGTCTATTCCTGTTTGACTACATTCAATTACGGGTATAGTTGTGCAAGATGTATTAAATACTGGACTAACACTTCCTTCGGTCGTACAATCAATAATACCATTTGCGTTCACATAAATACTCAAATATTCACCTGGCGCTGCAGCTGTGAAACTTAATCCTGCAAAGGTACTAGAAGTATGTATTGCATTGTAAATTTCAGTTCCCGCAGTGCCACTTCCAAAAGTACCAGAATAGACAACGATTTCATCATAATAAGGCGTTATGGATCCTGCTGTAAAATCGACCGTGATTAGATCGAAAGGATTGCCTGTACCTATATTAACTGCAATAGCTTGTAAACCATCAGTACTATTGTAACAAACTCCCGAATCTGCTCCTGTTTGATTACATCCTATTGGTAGAGTTATACAAGATGTATTATATACAGGGCTTATATTTCCTCGGGTCGAACAATCTCCAGAACCATTTGCGTTCACATAAATACTTAAATATTCATCGGGCGCAGCTGCTGTAAAACTTAATCCCGCAAAGGTACCGGAGGAAGCTTGTGTTGCATTGTAAATCTCTGTTCCTCCAGTACCACTTCCCAAAGCACCAGAATAGACAACAATTTCATCAAAATCAGGCGCTATGGAGCCTGCTGTAAAATCGACCGTGATTAGATCAAAAAGACTGCCTGTGCCTACATTAACTACAATAGCTTGCATACCATCAGTACTATTATAACAAACTCCAGAGTCTACTCCTGTTAGACCACATCCAATTGATGGAGTTATACAAGATATATTATATACAGGGCTTATATTTCCTTCGGTAGTACAATCTGCAGAACTATCAGCGTTCACATAAATACTCAAATATTCACCTAGTGCTGATGTGAAACTTAATCCAGCAAAGCTACCTGAACTTTGTGATGCATTGTAAATCTCAGTTCCCGCAGTGCCACTTCCAAAAATACCAGAATAGACCACGATTTCATCACAACAAGCCTCTATGGATCCTGCTGTAAAATCGACCGTGATTACATCAGTAGGATTGTCAGCACCTATATTAACTACAATAGCTTGCATACCATCAGTACTATTATAACAAACTCCCGAGTCTATTCCTGTTTGGTTACATTGAACTGAACAAGATGTATTATATACAGGACTTATATTTCCACTGGAACTACAATCAATAGAACCATTTGCGTTCACATAAATACTCAAATATTCACCTGGTGCAGCAGCTGTAAAACTTAATCCTGCAAAGCTACCTGAACCTTGTGATGCATTGTAAATCTCAGTTCCTCCAGTACCACTTCCAAGAGGACCAGAATAGACCACGATTTCATCACAACAAGCCTCTATGGATCCTGCTGTAAAATCGACCGTGATTACATCAGTAGGATTGCCTGTGCCCAAATTAACTACAATAGCCTGTAAACCATCAGTACTATTATAACAAACCCCCGAGTCTACTCCTGTTTGGTTACATTGAGCGAAACAAGATGTATTATATACTGCACTTATACCTCCCGAGTCCGCACAATTTATAGAACCATCTGCGTTCACATAAATACTTAAGTATTCACCTGGTGCAGTTGCTGTAAAACTTAATCCTGCAAAGCTACCTGAATCTTGTGATGCATTGTAAATCTCAGTTCCTCCAGTACCACTTCCAAGAGGACCAGAATAGACAACGATGAAATCAAAAATAGGCTCTATGGAGCCTGCTGTAAAATTGACAGTAATTAGATCAGTAGGACTGTCTGAACCTATATTAACCGCAATAGCATGTAAACCATTGTTTGTGTAACAAACTCCAGAATCTATTCCTGTTTGACCACATTGAGCCGAAGCACTCATTTGGAAGCAGCAATTGATAATAAATAATAATACTAATTTTTTCATGTTTTAGAGGGCTTTAAGGGGGTGCATTATTAGATATGGATAATCTGTGTGGTAATAATTCAAGCTCTTGTTGATTAGGGATTTGGTTTAAATTACCAAACTTGAAATATAATTCTTATTTATTGATAAATAACTATATAACACCTCATTAAATGCGGAATGAAAGTAATCCAACATTATGATAGAAAATACCTAGCGAAGCTACAAAGCAACCCGTCAATCGCGTTATACTACAAACAGATTACTTCACTAGCGTTCGTAATGACGGATCATAAGAATATACAGCGAAGCGACCCAACAGCGAAGCGACCCAACAGCGAAGCGACCCAACAGCGAAGCGACCCAACAGCGAAGCGACCCAACAGCGAAGCGACCCAACAGCGAAGCGACCCAACAGCGAAGCGACCC
>NZ_JACGWS010000046.1 GCF_014397005.1 Kordia aestuariivivens | reverse complement strand
CAGTAATGGTATTCTCCACACGGATAAAGACCGTTTGTGGATCGATGGTGTTTTCAAAACCATTCACAAGTGCATTGGTGTTTGCAAGTGCATCAGCCACTGTTGGATGATAGGTTACGGTAAAGTTTGCTACATCTTGTGGTGGCGTTAGTAAATCTAGTGAAGCAGTTACCACATCCCAATCAAATTGTCCGGTATCATCATTGTCATATTCACAGAATACATACGTAAATGCGATATCGGTCAGTACTGGTAATGGATGTACTACTACTGGCAATTCTACAATCTTGTAACAAGGCAGCATGTTGCTATCTATTTGCACATCACTCTCCACACGTACATAGATAATTACTTGTCCGTTTGTATTGGCGTTTGCCATGTCTACATTATGCATCGTTGGATCCACAATTGGATTGATGTCATCTGCAGCATCCATCTCAGTAATATGATAACTAACGGTCACATTACTTTCATTGTCTACAATCTCTGCTTCTGATTGTGTCAGATCAAAGATGAGCATTCC
>NZ_JACGWS010000045.1 GCF_014397005.1 Kordia aestuariivivens | reverse complement strand
TTCTACAATCTTGTAACAAGGCAGCATGTTGCTATCTATTTGTACATCACTCTCCACACGTACATAGATAATTACTTGTCCGTTTGTATTGGCGTTTGCCATGTCTACATTGTGCATCGTTGGATCTGCAATTGGATTGATATCATCTGCAGCATCCATCTCAGTAATATGATAACTAACGGTCACATTACTTTCATTGTCTACAATCTCTGCTTCTGATTGTGTCAGATCAAAGATGAGCATTCCGTTGGTGGCATCTCCATCACTATCATCATCACAGGCCTCTAATATCGTTGGCATGGTGTTTGGCGTTGGGATTGGAAGTACACGGAGTGTCATGGTGATATCAGTGGTACATCCTGCGGCATTGGCTGCGCGGATATACAACACTTGTGGATTGCTTGTGTTTTGATACGCTGTTGGGTCTGCAATTGGAGTGTCACTGTTTAAGTCTGCTAGACTTGCGTAATAGGTGAGTGTTAAACTGGTATTTCCTCCAGTGATCTCTATGTATTTATCGGTAAGATCAAAGGTGCTAATCTCATCACTTTCATCACCACTCTCTAGG
>NZ_JACGWS010000044.1 GCF_014397005.1 Kordia aestuariivivens | reverse complement strand
ACTGTTTAAGTCTGCTAGACTTGCGTAATAGGTGAGTGTTAAACTGGTATTTCCTCCAGTGATCTCTATGTATTTATCGGTAAGATCAAAGGTGCTAATCTCATCACTTTCATCACCACTCTCTAGGTCATCACAAAGCGCAAATGGAGTCGGTTGCACCAGTACTGGCGGTCCCACTACGATGATATCAAAACTTCCAATGGCATAACAAGCTGTGGCGTTGTCTTCTAAACGTACCCAAATCGTTTGCTGATTGATGGTGATGTTGATATAATCGGTAAGGTTTACTATTGGTGATAGATCATCAATGGCATCTTGTTCTGTCTCGTGATAGGTAAGCGTATAATCACTTGGTGTTTGTGTACCATAGATTTCCATTTGAGTTTCTGTCAAATCAAACATGGTAAAGCCATCTAAGTTTGCTGCTTCATCACATTCTTCTAGGTCTGTGATGTTTAGTGGCAATACTGGAATTGGAATCACATTTAGTTGTAATGGAGTTACGGTGAAACATCCTGTAACGGTATTGGTTGCCAGTACATAGATGGTTTGTGTATCCATCATAATGTTATTGTATG
>NZ_JACGWS010000043.1 GCF_014397005.1 Kordia aestuariivivens | reverse complement strand
TGAGCTTGTCGAAGAGAAGTGTGGGGGTTCCCGCTAGAAAATAGCGGTCACGCTCTCGCCAGTCGCTTTTGCAGCTTAAAAAAAAAGCTGCAAAGAGCTCCAACAATGGCTCCATCGTTAACCCGAATTCAGGTCACCTATATATAATAGGAGTATTTAGTAAGTTTTCAAGCCAACAACAAACAAACAGATTAACAAATAAACGAATCAACAAAGAACCAACACCCAAATCCACGGTCACTGAGCTTGTCGAGGTGAGTCAAAGTAAAAAACTTTAGGATGTAAATCGCTCTTGATAAGCTGGTTAAGATTGTGTTAAAAATAAAGGGTAAAAAAAGATATAAAAAGGCTTGTGAATATAGAAATCAATTTTATATTTGCACCCGCTAAAACAGATAGATTTAGTGGTAAGTTCTGATAAGATATTGAAGTAAGATTTAGGTAAAATAACTTTTTAAAAAATAGTTTAAAAAAGTTATTTAGATATTAAAAAAGGTTGTATGTTTGCAGCCGCTAAAAACGGGAACGGATTTAGTTTAAGTTCTGATAATAAAAGGCTGTGATTTAAGAGGCAAGAAGTTTGCAAAAGAGCTTCAAAAAAAATCTTAA
>NZ_JACGWS010000042.1 GCF_014397005.1 Kordia aestuariivivens | reverse complement strand
CTTTGTTTGCACGCGTTCGACAAACCATTACAGGTTGTCTTTCAGATCCGATCTTAGTGAATTTACAAGTCAATCCATTACCTGTGTTTAGCTTACCAGAAGATGATATCTTATGTGTGGATGCAACTACAGGACAAGCCTTAGACCCACGAGTAATCGGAGTAGACTTTGGTGCAGGATTCACCTATCAGTGGACCACACCAAGTGGAACTGAAAGCAGTCCAACGGTGACAGTAGATCAGGCAGGAACGTATACGGTTATAGTTACCGATCAGAACAATCCAACGAATTGTTTCTCGGATGATAGTGTAACTTATACCGCATCTTCAGCGCCAAGCACACTTGATATTGCAGTAACCACACCCGCGTTTTCAGATACACACAATTTGGTGGCAACGGCAACAGGTGGTTCAGGGAACTATGAATACCAATTGGATGATGGACAGTGGCAAACCACAGGAGAGTTCTTTGATCTGCAACCAGGACAGCATACCATTACGGTGAGAGACACCAATGGTTGTGGAGAACTGGTAAGAACCATTGGACTGATAGACTTTATGGAATTCTTCACACCAAACGGTGATGCGTTTAATCCAACATGGAATATCATCGGATTACAGAATCAGCCAGCAGCGAAGATTTACATCTTTG
>NZ_JACGWS010000041.1 GCF_014397005.1 Kordia aestuariivivens | reverse complement strand
TCAATAGCATCTGTGAGTCCTTCCACTTTAGAAGGATCAAGTTTCAAGCCAGGAGCTACAATTAGATATTCATACGATATTACACCATTTTTAGCGGTAGCTACTGTATTGGTATCTGGGTCAAAAGAAACCGCTTTATCCTTAATCCAATCTGCATTCTTGGGCATTACAGATTTCATAGGACGTTGTGTTTTATTGTAATTATAGGTGCCTGCACCTACGAGTGTCCAAGCGGGTTGATACCAATGCTTGTCTGAAGGTTCTATAATTCCAATGTCCAATTTTGGGTTTTTCTCAAGCAGACTACTAGCTGTCATTAATCCAGCAGTACCTCCTCCAATAATAAGTATTTGATATGTTGTTTTCATTTGTATATTGATTTAGTAACCCTATTACAATAAGGTTGTTGGAGCTACATATTCGGTAATTTGAAATGTCCCATTCGTTTTAATAGCGTTTATTCCTCCTTGAATGTCTATAAGGTTTTTATATCCTTTAGATTTTAATATAGATACAAAGACCATAGAACGATATCCACTGCGACAGTGTACATAGTATGTTTTGTCTTTGTTTACGGCATTAATACTCGTTTCTAGGTAATCTAAAGGCGTATTGATCGCATTTTCTATATGTTCACTGTTGTATTCACTTTCTTTACGAACATCTAAGATGTTGATCGGTTCTTTTTTGTTTATATATGCAAGTTCATCTGCTGTTATTGATGAAATGGAATCGACTT
>NZ_JACGWS010000040.1 GCF_014397005.1 Kordia aestuariivivens | reverse complement strand
GCATCTGGGATACCATCCATATCAGCATCTGGCCCCATAGCTACTAGTATTGTAACCGTTGCCGTTGCACATACATCATCCAGTGTTGGACCATCGCCTGTTAGGTCATTACATACTGTATAGTCTATTGTGACACTCATACCGCCTTCTATTAAGGCTGGTGTGTAGATTAGTTCGCCTGTGTTTTCATCAAAACTGATGATTCCTACGCCTGTTCCTGTGCCTGCATCACTGATGTAAATATCACTGCCTGCTGTTCCACTGTTGTCTGGTAAGAAGTCATCATTGGTTAAAATGTCGATCGTTGCTGACATACCTACCATTGCTGTAGCTGAATCTGCTACTGCCGATGGTACTAATGGATTTGGATCACTTGCATCTGGGTTGCCATCATTGTCATCATCTAGATCACAGGCATTGGCTGTGCCGTCTGCGTCTGGATCATCACCTGTGATGTCAACATAATCTGCTGTGCCACCGCCATCTATGTCTGCTCCTGTTGCTGGGTAGCTTGCTGCCGTTACCGTTCCGTTGGCATTGACTGCCGCTGGATCGCTTCCGTATTGTCCACCATCACCACCATCAGCTGTGTTGTTTCCATAGTATTCATTGGCATCACTACATCCATCATCATCTGCATCTGCATCTAAGAAATTTGGTAAGTTCTCTCCAACATTTCCATCGGTGTCCGTTGGGACTCCTACGCCTGTACCTGCACTACTTGGAATTCCAGTGATTGCATTTGGAGTACCATCGGCGATTCCATCATTGTTTGCATCCGTTC
>NZ_JACGWS010000004.1 GCF_014397005.1 Kordia aestuariivivens | reverse complement strand
AGGTGGTTATAGCAATGGGGCTCACCTCTTACCATTCCGAACAGAGAAGTTAAGCCCATTAGCGCAGATGGTACTGCAGAAATGTGGGAGAGTATGTCGCCGCCTTTTTTTAAAACCCTTACCCCAACAGGTAAGGGTTTTTTTATGCCTAAAATCTAAGCAAAATAGGAAAGCCTCTGTGTAAAGTTGTATTTATAACTTGAATTGAAGTGCATAAAGAGTACTGGATCAAGTTTAGCACAGACATCAACAAAAGAAAGCGTGTTTTTCGTTGATTTATTTCTATTTCCAGAGATATTTTTAACTGAAAAAGTTAAAATAACCTTCAGTTCTCTAAATTTTTCCCAAGCCATCAAAAATTCTTAACGAAAATATCTTCTATACTTCTGAAATATAATCTGCTGCCTGTAATTTTTCATCAAACTTAGGTTAGTTAAAGAAATCTTAAAGTGGTACTTATATAGAGCATTAGTCTATGGTTATTATTAATTTCATGCCACAAACTAATTAATCATACTATGTTAAGAAAAATACCACTATTTCTTCTGGGAATACTGCTAATTTCTGTGACTTCTTGTTCGACAGCAAAAAAAGCAGCTGCAAACAAAAAAAACACAGCAGTTTCAGCAAAACCAAAGAAAAAACCTAAAAAAGGAGGCATTCAGCCTTATGACAAAGTAATCACTAAAGACGCTAAAAGCGATGAGGGCTTATTTACGGTTCATGAATTGGATGATAAATACTTCTACGAAATTCCAGACTCCCTTTTTAATAGAGAAATGTTGATGGTTACAAGAATAGCTAAAACCGCTTCTGGTATTGGTTTTGGAGGAGGAAAGCAAAATACACAAGTACTTCGTTGGGAAAAGAATAAAAAGAAAGTTTTATTACGTGTAGTTTCACATAGTGTTGTAGCTGCAGATTCTTTACCAGTTCACGAAGCAGTTGTAAATTCTAACTTTGAACCTATTCTTTATGCATTTCCAATCAAAGCATTTAGTAAAGATTCTTTAAATACAGTTATTGATGTAACTGCATTGTTTTCAAAAGATGTTCCAGCTTTAGGAATGCCATCTTTCAGAAGAAGACAGTATAAAATTTCGAGATTAGATGATAGTCGATCTTATATTGATAAGTTAAAGAGTTATCCATTAAATATCGAATCAAGACATGTTAAAACTTATAAAGCAGGAGCGGCACCTTCAAATAATAGTGTAGGTTCTATTTCTGTGGAAATGAGTAATTCTATGATCTTATTACCAAAAGAACCAATGAAAAGACGCTATTTTGATGAGCGTGTAGGTTGGTTTGCTCGAGGACAAGTAGATTATGGATTAAAGGCTCAAAAAAGTAAGCAAGTCACTTTCTTAGATCGTTGGAGATTAGAAGTGAAAGACGAAGATATTGAGAAATTTAAAAGAGGTGAACTTGTAGAACCTAAGAAACAAATTGTTTATTATGTTGATAGAGCAACTCCAGAAGAGTGGAAACCTTATATAAAGCAAGGAATCGAAGATTGGCAAGTAGCTTTTGAAGCTGCAGGTTTCAAAAATGCAATTATAGCTAAAGATCCTCCAACTGCAGAAGAAGATCCGGATTGGAGTCCAGAAGATGTACGTTATTCAGTAGTACGTTATTTAGCGTCTCCTATTCCAAATGCAAACGGACCTCACGTAAGTGACCCAAGAAGTGGAGAGATTTTGGAGAGCGATATCAACTGGTATCACAATGTAATGAGTTTATTAAGAAACTGGTTCTTCATTCAAACAGCTGCCATCAATCCTGAAGCACAAACCTTGGAGTTCAAGAGTGAAGTTATGGGACGTTTAATTCGTTTCGTATCTGCACACGAAGTTGGACATACATTAGGATTACCTCACAATATGGGAAGTAGTGTTGCATATAGTGTTGAGGATTTAAGAAATGCTGAGTTCACTAAAAAATACGGAACAGCACCATCTATTATGGATTATGCACGTTTTAACTATGTTGCACAACCAGGAGATGAAGGTGTTGCATTAATGCCAAACATTGGACCTTATGATAAGTATGCAATTAGTTGGGGATATCGTCCAATTTTAGACGTTGCAACAGCAAAAGACGAAAAGAAAACTTTAGATACCTGGATTCTTGACAAAGCCGGAGACCCAATGTATAGATTTGGTCATCAACAAGCAGGAGACGTAGTTGATCCAAGTTCGCAAACAGAAGATTTAGGAGATGATGCTATGAAAGCTAGTGATTATGGAATCAAAAATCTGAAGAGAATTGTTCCTAATCTAATCAAATGGACAGCAGAAGACGGTAAAAACTATGATGATTTAGAAACGATGTACGGACAAGTTTTAGGTCAATACAATCGTTATATGGGACATGTTTCTTCAAATATAGGAGGTGTTTACGAAATATATAAAACATCAGACCAAGAAGGAGCTGTGTATACGCACGTAAGTAAAGATGATCAAAAAAGAGCGATGAAGTTCATCAATGATGAATTATTCAAAACACAAGATTGGTTATTAGATCAAAACATCTTCAACAAAATACAATATTCAGGTTCTACAGAAAGAATCAGAGGAACACAAGTACGGACATTAAACAGAATTTTAAGTTTAGGTAGACTTGCGCGTGTGATGGAAAATGAAACGTTGAATGGAAACGATGCGTATGCAATGTTAGCTATGATGAGTGATTTACGTAAAGGAATTTGGTCAGAATTACCTTCTGGAAAAACTATTGACGCATATCGTCGTAACTTACAAAGAGCACATATTGACAGACTAGCATATTTAATGACTGCTAAAAATCAAAGACAGTTCAGAGGAAGTGACTATGTAAAATCTACAGCATTAAACACAAGTCAATCAGATTTACGTGCGGTGGTAAGAGCAGAATTGAATACACTGAAAAGAAACATCAGAAGTGCAATTTCACGTACAGGTAATACAATGAGTAAAATACACTTACGTGATGCATTAGAGCGTATCGAATTAATTTTAGATCCAAAATAATACATCTTCACATATCTAGTATAAAAAGCAGTCTTCGGGCTGCTTTTTTTATACTGCAAAGACAGGAATAACTTTTTATAATCGCTATAAAAACGTCAAATTACGATTAATTTTATACATAATTCCCCTTAAAATATGTATGCAATAATTGACTGTAATAGTTTTTTCGCTTCTTGCGAAAGAGCTTTTAATCCTGAGCTTATAGATAAGCCATTGGCAATATTATCTAACAATGACGGTTGCGTGATCGCTAGAAGTAGTGAAGCCAAAGCGTTAGGAATTCCTATGGGCGCACCACTTTTTAAATACAAAGAAATCATCACAGAGAAAAACATTCAAATTCGATCGTCAAACTATTCTTTATATGGCGATATGAGTGAACGCGTGATGAAACTCCTCGAAACTTTTTCACCCGATGTAGAAGTATACAGCATTGATGAAGCTTTTTTAAAATTGCCTAAAACTGACGATTATCAAAAAGTTGGACACACAATTAAAAACTATATCTATCAATGTACCGGAATTCCTGTCAGTGTTGGAATTGCGCATACAAAAGCATTATCAAAAGCCGCAAATAATATCGCGAAGAAGTTTCCCGAAAAAACAAATGGTTATTATGTGATTGATACCGAAGCGAAACGCCTAAAATTACTCAAATGGCTTCCTATAAAAGATATTTGGGGAATCGGTCGCGGAAACACACAACGATTGCAAAACAAAGGCGTGTACACTGCGTATGAATTTACAAAACTTACCGATGATTGGGTAAAACGAAACATGTCTATCGTTGGTTTACGACTCAAAAAAGATTTAGAAGGCGAACCAACCATCCAATTAGAAGATGAATTACAAAACAAAAAAGCAATCGCGACAACGCGAAGTTTTGAATTTACATTTTCAGACAAAGAAAACATGAAAGAACGCATTGCTACGTTTGCTTCTCGCTGTAGCGAAAAATTGCGTATGCAAGAATGTTCGTGTAATGTAATTATGGTTTATTTAAAAAGTGATCGAAACAAGCGAACCGAATCACAATACAGAGCAAGTAGAGTACTTACGTTGCCATACGCGACGAATTCCACATTAACGATCAATCAATTTGCTCAAAAAGCATTAAATGAAATTTTCAAACCTGGTATCAAGTACAAAAGAGCGGGCGTTATTTTAATGGGATTGATAAAAACAAATGCGCTACAACTCGATTTATTCCAAAATGAAGATCCAAAACATCTAAAATTAATGTCGGCAATGGACACGTTAAATGAAAAATATCGTGGGCGAAAAATAAAAATGGCGAATCAAGATTTACAACGAACCTGGAAAATGCGGCAAGCACATTTATCTCCTGAATACACTACAAAATTTAGTGATATCATTACATTAAACTGTCATACGATTTAATCCTGAAGAAGATGAAAGTGGAAACTAACGACAATATAGCATCGATTCAAAAAGTAAAACAAGGAAATATATATCTCGAATTTGTTGATGAAGGAATCTCAGCAGGATTTCCATCGCCAGCAGACGATTTTAAAAACAAACGCATTAGTTTAGATGAAGAATTAGTAAAAGATAAAAACACAACCTATTACGCGCGCGTAAGTGGCGAATCGATGATTGGCGCAGGATTAGACAATAATGATTTATTAGTCATTGACAAAAGCATCACACCAAAAGACGGAAAAATTGCTGTGTGTTATGTAGATGGAGAATTCACGGTAAAACGATTAAAAATCACTAAAGAATGTGTCTTTCTCATGCCTGAAAATGATAATTACAAACCTATAAAAGTGACAAAAGACAAGCAATTATTAATTTGGGGAATTGTGACGTATGTCATTAAAAAACTTTAAAAGTTCAAATGTTATATGCTAAATTTTAAATGTAAAGATCAGTAAGCTTTTTAAATTATAACTAAACCAAAAAAGTAACTTTTGAAGTTTTAGAAAATAGTCCAAAACCTAAAAAGTTACTTTTATAAAAATTAAATCAAGCTTATATTATCTTCCTTCAACCAATTGTGCAGTAAATGGAACTTGGCGTAATTTTGGTGCTTCAAATCCTTTCATTTTTGTACACAATCCAAAAGCGACTAACGCTGATGAAATAGCGCCTTCTTGCCAACCTGGTAATGATGAAAGCTGATCGCCTACAATATAAAAACCATCATCTCCTTCTTGTAATTCATTAAAAACCCATTCTGCAGATTCATGTTTTGCATGCTTAGCATTGGTTAAAATAGTTTTCTTTCTGATGTGAAGAATATCTTGATAACTCAGTTTTGGGTCTTTAGTTTGGTCATCGATCTTTGTCCAATCGACCCAACCGCCACGTTGCGTCTTGATATTTTGCCAAGCAATGGTAAGTCCATCATCAAGTTGTTTTGAAAATTCTCCACCATGCAATTGTTTCGCACCTTCTCTTGCTTCTTTCAATCGATCAATAGGTTCCATATTTCCCCATGCTATTGCATTTTGTGAAAAGTTATATGCACCTGTGAGAATTCCTAAATTTTGATGATAATCATTTGAAGGATACCACATTTGTACCATTGGATGATTGGTCCATGAGATTCCTCCAAAAATAGGAACGACATTTTTATCTTCTGGATCTTGCCAATACTTACGCTTACTTTGCCAACCGACTTTCACGGTAGGACGTAAAAATTCTTTATGATCAAATACAACATTCAAGGCTCTCGCAAATGATTTACGGTTGAATAAATTCTTAGTAACCTTGTCTTGTAATAATGGTATTGGCATATTGCTAAAGCATTTGTGTGCTTTTAGCGTCGTATTTGACTTCCCATCTTTATAGGTCACAACGTATTGATCTCCTTGTCTGTCAATCTCGGTTACTGGTGCGTTTAAAATAATATCTCCACCTAATTTCGTTACTTCGGCTGCTAATGTTTTTACAATCATATCCATTCCGCCTACAGGTTGAAATGACGTTTGTTGCCATAAAAAATCATCAGGTTGATAAAAACTTAATTTCCAAAATTCAGAATCTAACATTTTTGTAAAATCAAGCTTTGGCATAATGTTTTCTTCTTCACCTAACATCGTTTTACTGGGCAATTCGGTATATCCAGATCGAGATGTTTTTTCAAACATTCCATCTTTGCTCAAATCTCCAAATTTCTTGAGCCAGTTTTTAAACTTACCTTCGCCATCTTCAGTGTCATTCAATGCATCTTCTAATGGTTGTACAAAACCTAAGAAGCTTTTATACTTTGTAGGATCGGGACTTTCTTTAATTGTTTTTAATAATTCTGGCAGCGCATACATAAACTGAGAAAAATAACCTCTTGGATCATTTGCCAATCTACGATTCACAATAGATTCAGGTTTTCCTGCTTCATCTACAAAAGCCTTCCCATCATACACTACATTCGATCGACTTTGCATTACATAAATTTCCAACTTCACATCAAGTGTTTTGCAATAGTTAAGTACATCGCGATGCGCAGAAGGAATTCGTCCAGGACCACAATTCAAATAGGGTAAGTTCTTTGTGTCTTCAACTGTAAATTTACAGGTTTGGGTATACGTTACCGCTGGTTCGTTCTCAGGATTTTCGGTAAAACTATCGCCTGGTCGAACCGTCAGACTTCGTCCACCAACTCTATTTTCGGCTTCTAAAACGGTAACCTTGTATTGGGTATGTTTCAATAATTCATAAGCGACAGACAATCCTGCTACGCCCGCACCAAGAACGACAACTTTTTCTCCTTGACCTATAGTTTTGGAAATTAACGTATGTCCGATTTCTCGTTTAAAAATTTGTTTTTTATCTAGACTTGTAGTTAACATTTCTAGCTCGCCACCGTTTTGATCTGTTTTTCGTAAGAAGGTTAATGTGGGAGGAGCTGATTTTTTGTCCATGTTTTTAGTTTTTGTAGTTAAAGTAATTATATGGTTGAATTAATTTTCATTGAAGTTAACTAAAAATTCTTAGAAACGGTTGGAATAGAATGAACTAAACAATAAGTTTTAAGAACTGTAAAAACCTTCTTGATGATTTTGATTTAACTCAGGAAACATGTAGTTTAGATCGTGAACAAACCAAAACGTTCCATAGACTTTGTTTATAAGAACGATACAAGATTCTTTATATATTTATAGTAACTACACGCAAGATGAATCCAATAGAAAAATTTAAAAACTGGTATGATGAAGAAACGGAAAAAAGTACTGTTCGGATTCCTTCTGCTTGTTGTTTAACGTCTATTGGAATGGATGGTTATCCTAATTCTCGATTTGTTTCACTGAAAGAAATTTTAGAAAATAAATTTGTCATTACAGGACCTTTAAACTCAAAAAAAGGCATTGAATTATTGGCAAACCCAAAAGCGTCGCTCACATTTTGGTGGACAGAAACTGAACGGCAAATTAGAGTGCAAGGCGATGCAGTTCAAATAGAAGATGCACTTGCAGATATATATTTTAAAGCTAGGAGCAAAGCATCTCAAATAGTAAGTCAAATTAGCAAACAAGGTGTTGAAATAGAAAATATAACCGAATTGATCACTAAATTTGAGCAACAAGAAGCAAATAGTCCTGACATAGAAATACAGCGACCGACAGAATGGTCTGGATTTTACATTATTCCAAAACGAATTGAATTTATGGAATTCAAAAAAAGTCGATTACACTTTCGTGAATTATTTACAAGCGAAAACAACCATTGGAAGAAAACATTTTTACAACCTTAACGCGTTAAGTCGTCGTAGACAAAATCATGACAATTCACCGCGACATAAAGATGACGTCAACATGACGCAACAACCAAATACGATCACAACCTATTTTTGCTAAGAACAATAAATACATTCAAAATGGACACAAACAATTTAGCGAAAAAATTAAAAGAATTTAGAACACTTAGAGGAATGTCTCAGGAATACTTAGCTGAAGAATCTCGCGTAAGCTTACGAACTATTCAAAGAATCGAAAACGAAGAATCGGTACCAACAGGAGAAACCATTAAAAGAATCGCTGTTGCGTTGGATGTTGAACTAAATGAACTTATTGGTGTTCATGCTCTTGAAGCAACAACGGATTTAAAAGGAACTATTGTTTTTCTTAAAAAACAACTTTCCAAAACCAATAAAAAATCAGAAATAAAAACGTTTGAAAACTTTATTAAGGTTTTAAACAACTTAAAAGAAAAGGAATTAAGTTCAGAACAGTTGGAAGGAATTGAAAGTTATATTAAGTATTTAGAACTTGAAAAAATACCATCATTTAGCAATGAAATGTTCAAGCAAAAACTAACTAAATTCAAAAAATATTTAAAGAATAAATTAAAATTTGTACCGAACAATTTTTATACTATTATCGGGCTCAATTTGGCAGTACCATTCGCGATTGCATTTTGCATACAAGATAAAATTCCTTTTGCAACCAAAGGAATCGTCATTTCCGCAGGAATAGTAGTTATTGTCATAGGATTATTTATGGATGCAAGAATCAAAAAGCAAGAACGCTCATTTCGTTTTTAAAAACCGATCGAGTAGCGCATTTCTCGATACAATTTTCTTCGAAAATCACTCGAAATGACGCTTATGAATTAAGAAAACTAAATTGCTAAAACCTAAAACCTAAAACCTAAAAGCGCAGCGACCCAAAAGCTAAAAGCAGGAGCAAAGCGACTCACGCTTTAATAAAATCCTCATACTCCAAATAAAACGCTTCAAACTGTTGCATCGTTTCCTTCAGGAAAACCATTGTTTCTTGCCAGGTATTTTTATTGTGAATGGAAACGTTTTGTTTTTCAAGATAAATTCTAGAAATCTCTTTTCTATTCTCTAAAGTGCAGTCTTCTTCAAAAATAGCTTCTGGAAGAAAATCATCGAGCAATATCGTTTTCAGTGAAATCATCTTATCCCAATACTTAATGCGATTCTCAATATTTTGGTCTTCAATATCGAGCATTACCATTGCCTTTTTCTTATCAAAATAAAACTTAAACGAAAAATCTTTGATCTTTGTATTGTACAAAATCCACTTTCGTGGAAATGACTTTCCAAACGAAATCCAAAAATCTTCTCGTAACTTCTGTGATTCAGCTTTACTAAACATGAAAAAATGAAATTTTTCATTCCGAGTACACTGAGCGGAGTCGAAGTGTGACAAGGAATCTCTACGTTAAACAATTTTTTTATTCCGCACTTTTACATTGAGCATTATTGAAATCAAATATACTTTGATTGAAAATACTTAGCGTAGCTATCAAAATGTTATATAAAAAAAGCAATAATCGTTGCTGAAATAATAACCAACAGCTTCGTTAAATTAAACTTATGACCTTCCGAGCTTTCAAACAAAATGGTGGTGGAAATGTGTAAAAAGATTCCAATAACCAATGCTGATATTTCATTCTGATACGCTGCTAAAAATGTCAGTTGTTCTGATAAAAAACTTCCCAAAGGTGTCATTAAGGCAAACAAAAATAGGAATGTCAAAATAGAAACCTTCGACATTTTTGACTCGTAAAAAAAGGTTGTCAAAATAATAGCAATCGGAATTTTATGCACTACAATCCCGTATACCAAATGATCATGGTGATGCATTGGGAAACCTTCTAGAATTGCGTGAAGACTCAAACTAAAAAATAATAACCAGGGAAACGCACTACTATCTTTATGTATATGAACGTGTCCATGTTCGGCTCCTTTTGAGAAAAACTCTAGAAATATTTGTAGCAGAATTCCAACCATTACAAAAATACCGTAACTCGGTTGGTACTCGCTAAAAATAGTTGGAAGTAAGTTAAAAACGGTAATGGCCAATAAAAATGCACCACTAAACGCCAACAATAACTTCATGTGTTTCTTTTCGCGAAACTGAAATACAGTCACAAATAAAAACCCAAGGACTACCGCTAATATAGGAAGTAAATAATGTATCATTTAAAAATCATAATAAGTCTAGGAGATGTCTTTTTATTGAACTTTCCAAGGTTGTAATCCCCAAAAATAGCTAATAAATCAATATCAGCCGCCCTAAAATACGATTCAAAGTCTTCAAGTGTCAATGCTTTTACTTTTTCTGTGTAATGGTGGTCGTGTCCGTCCGCTTCAAAACGGATGTCTTTATAAATAAATCCGTTTTCTATATAGCGATGCAATCGGAAGATAATTCCGTCTACTTCTTTCACTTCATTTTCCACCAAATGATCAATCACAAAGTCTGCATTCAAAAAGTCAATCACACCAAAACCAGTTTCATTTAGCTCAGCTTTAATAGACTTTAGCGTGCGTAAATTGTCAGATTCGTGTTCAAAATATCCAAAACTCGTAAACAAATTAAATACGGCGTCAAACTCTTTCGGATATGGCTCGCACATGTCATGCACTTCAAAACGAAGTGTGTCATTGGCAGACTTTGAAGCATGCGCAATACTATTTGGTGACAAATCTACGCCGGTGACATTATAGCCCATTTTATTCAAAAACACGGAATGTCTTCCTTTTCCACAAGCTAAGTCTAAAATAGTACCATCTTCTGGCAAGTTTAAAAACTCTACCAAATGCTTCATAAACGCTTCTGCTTCATCATACCCACGATCTTTGTATAATATATGGTAATAAGAGGTATCAAACCACGATGCGTACCAAGCTGTATTTTTTTCTTGCATAATATTTTTTCTCGTTCCCGTAAATACGGGAATCTATACAAAGGCTCTATCATTGTGAACCTTCGTTGTATTAAATTCAATAAGTTGCAAAATTAACATATTTTGCCTTTCTACAGTCGTAGCAAACCCGAAATAATTTCAAAAATGGAAAACAATACGACAACGGGTTGCGTTTGCAAACTCCTTATAATTCCGTGAATTCAGGGTTGTACTCTTATTACAGACTTCTTATAATTCCGTGAATTGAAGGTAGTGTTCTTTTTATAGGCTTCTTTTTATATATAGGTTTACACCTAAATCTAATATGTTTTATAAAAAATAAAAATTATGAAAAACAAAATTTATGCGCTCTTGATGCTGATTATGATTTCTTCTTGTGATAATGAACCTGTGGAAATACTAACATTGAGCAGCGAAAAAGCAATTGTAAGTTTTAGCATTAATAATGTGGATGCATCCATAAACGAAACTGACAAAACAATTACACTGGTTTTGCCAGGTGGAACTGACATTACATCATTGTCGCCAATGATTGCCATATCTAATACTGCTACTATTTCTCCAAACTCTGATGCAGCTCAAGATTTTTCTACTCCTGTAATATATACAGTTACAGCAGCAGATACGAGTACGGTAACATATACAGTTAATGTGACGACAGGAATAGCACTGAGTGCCGAAAAGGAAATAACTAGTTTCAGTATCAATTCTGTAAATGCAACGATAAATGAAACTGCAAAAACGGTGATGATTACCTTACCTTTTGGAACTGATGCTACTTCATTGAGTCCTACCATTGTCATTTCAAATCTAGCAACGATTTCTCCAAATTCGGGAGTAGCTCAAGACTTTACAAATCCAGTTATCTATACAGTTACGGCAGAAGATGGTAGTAGTGTCAATTATACAGTTACGGTTACTGTAACTGCTGCTAATCTTAGTAATGAAAAGCAAATAACTAGTTTCAGTATCAATTCTGTAAACGGAACAATAAATGAAACTGCAAAAACGGTGATGATTACCTTACCTTTTGGAACTGATGCTACTTCATTAAGCCCTACCATTGTCATTTCAAATCTAGCAACAATTTCTCCAAATTCGGGAGTAGCTCAAGATTTTACAAATCCAGTTGTATATACAGTTACGGCAGAAGATAGCAGTAGTGTAAATTATACAATTACGGTCACGGTAACACAAAGTACGTGTGCGGATCCTTCAAACATTTATACGTTTACGTACAACGGAAAAATATATGAACTCGTAAGAGAAAACAAAAATTGGGCAGCTGCAGCCGCTTGTGCTGCAGAAAGAGGCGGATACTTAGCCGAAATTAATGATGCAGCAGAAAATGCAGCTATTTTTAATGAGCTGATGAACAATGCAGGTATAGTATTAAGCAATACGGTATCTAACAGTGGTGGTGCTGCATCCTATGTATTTTTAGGTGGAAATGATATTGCTTCTGAAGGTGTTTGGGTATGGAATGGAAACAATGACGCAAATACGACACAGTTCTGGCAAGGTGATGCTAGTGGAACTCCTGTTGGCGGATTGTATAATAATTGGGGAGTAGAACCAGACAATTTCGCCGGAAATCAAGATGCTTTAGGTATCGGATTAAATGTATGGCCACAACCCGTTGGAGGACTAGGAGTGGCAGGTGAATGGAATGATATTCCTGCTAGTGACTCACTTTATTATTTAATAGAATTTGATTAAAAAATAAGTAAAGAAATTTTAAAAGTATCTAAGACAGTTCGGATGTATTTCTGAACTGTCTTGTATGCTGTTTTAAAGTTAACATGGGATTGTTTTTGACGGTATCATGTACTAAAAGGAAATAATAACTTCTGATTATAAGTTAATTACGGTGTTCCCGTAAATGATTGCTAATTTATTTTTATACTTTCTTTAGCGAATCAAAAACTTTATATCATGAAAAAAAGAAAACTTACATCTTTAACGCTTAACAAAAAATCCATTTCAAATTTTGACAATAGTTCAATTAATGGAGGAGACGACGACGACAATTCAGCTTTCTGTTCGGTGGGATGTTTCACTCAAGGACCAGAATGTAACACTCAAGATGTATTTAGGTGTCTCACTGGTGACGCTTGCCCTACTGTTTTCGGCTGTCCTTCTTTTGTGAGGTGTCACTAAAACTAGAGTTTAAAAGTTAACTACGGTGTTCCCGTACCTGATTACTGATTTGTTTTTATACTTTTCGATATAATCAAAACTATATATCATGAAAAAAAAGAATCTTGCCTCTTTGGCATTAAACAAAAAATCAATTTCTAAACTTGAAAATGTTCTTAAAGGAGGATATCATCAGACTTGTACTCCAACTTGTACGACTACAGCTCTTTATTCTCAATGTGGACTTCAAAACTGTTATTAATTTCAAGGCGATCTTCGGATCGCTTTTTTTATTTTCCTTAACTACTGTTTTAAAGTTAACTACGGTGTTCCCGTAACGGACTACTGATTTATTTTTATAACTTTTCTTCTTAATCAAAACTTTATATTATGAAAAAAAGAAATCTTACATCATTAAAACTAAACAAGAAATTAGTTTCTAATCTTGATTCAATAAAGATCAAAGGAGGATTACCTCAAGCAAGAACAAATGTTCATTGGGGATGTACTCACAAATAATTTCAAGTGATCTTCGGATCGCTTTTTTCTTTAGAATTACTGCGGATTTAATTTATACGCATCAATTACACATAAAAAAAGTCCAGATATTCTCTGGACTTTACTTTTAAATATATTCGGAAAGGATTCTAGCTTTCTTCTTCTCCTATTGTTTCTCCTTGCGTAGTTACAGAACCTGTTGATGCATTTCCGTATACAGGTGTTTCATTTCTTAAAATATCAATAACGTTTGCAAAGTTTTCAGCAGTCATGTATGGTGTTTCTTGACGAACACCTTTGAATGTTGTAAAATAAAACTTTCCTAAATCAATTTTCGGGTCCCATATAGCTTGATATCCGCTTAACTTGGTCCATCCATTTGTTCCTTGTGCATAATGTGGCATAACTTTTAATTTAATGGTTAATATGCTACAAATGTACTTGGTATCTAATAAATTTACGTAGGAAAAACACCCTTATTTCATAGGTAATAACCTGATTTTTAATGTGTTTAATGTGAGTGAGTCTAATTAAAAAAACAATTCAATCACAAACACACTTGATATAAAAACAGGGAGATAAAAGAAAAGCGAACCGAAGTTCGCTTACATGTTAATTTTGAGGGCATCCACATGACCAATCTGGACAAGTCATTGTTTCATCTGTTGGGTCGCTTGGGCCTGGGCAATTAGGGTATTCTGTTTCACAATCTATAATTGAACCAGGAAGTGGTAGCATACATCTAATTCCGCTACCACCATGTAGTCCGTTTAAATTAGTTGTCACATTGAAGTTGACGATAGATTTTTTGTTCAGTTTTAAAGACTTAAGATCCTTCTTTTTCATAAAAATATATTTTAATAATTAATAAGAATTCAAACTTATAGGAAAGACAAGAGATTAAAAAGAGATGCCAATCGTGATTTATAAATAACGGGCACTAAGTTCTGAAATAGGACTTTTTCTCACCAAAACTTAACGCTTATTGTAAAAACACGACGCTTACTAAAAATCTTTGGAAATTTTAAAAAACTCTTGGATATTGAATACGAAATTAAAAGAAACGACATGCTTTTAATGCTAATGTTTAATAAAAAAGAAGAAAAAATGTCAATTAAATTTAAAGTAATCACGCGTAAGAATCCAAGGGATTTAGCCGCACCAGAAAAGTATTATCCGAGTTCCGTAACAGGAAGTATTTTAGACTTAAACGAACTAGCCGACTTAGTTGGCGATGGTTCTACCGTACGTCGTAATGATGTATATGCCGTATTAATAGGATTGGTAGATGTTGCCAAAAAGCAATTAGAATTGGGAAACATGGTTCGTTTGGGCGATTTAGGAAGTTTTTCCATCAATGTATCAGCTATAGGAAAAGATACAGCTGAAGAAGTTACAGGCGCAGCCATTGAAAAAGGAAAAATAATCTTTAGACCGAGTAGTAATTTAAAACAGATGTTAAAAGCATTAAAATATGAAAAAGTAGGCGAGTCTACTATATAAATAAACGACTCAAAAAGATAAAGTTAGTGCCATAACTTTTTTAGTGAAAAATTCTATCTAAATCTTTTACAGATTTTATCAAGATAGAATTTTTTTTTGTCTTGATGTTTTGGTCAACTTATCAAGATAAAATTTTATTTTATCAAGACAAAATTTAGGGCTTTGTTAAGCCTAGTGTTTATGGGGCTTTCGCCGTTTGGTGGAAATGGTTGTTTTTAGTGTGTTAATTTCATGTTTTTTATGAAAATGCACTTGTTTTTTGAAGGATGCTTCATGTATAAGTTTCAGTCTTTACAGTTAATAAAGTAGTAAAATACGGTTTCCCGTTTTGATTATAGATTAATATTGGGTAGTTTAGGTGGCGGTAAAATCCAATCATCTACAAAGTCAAATAAAATAAATATACGGCTTCGTTGAATATTCATATTGGAAACAATTTAAAGTTAATATCATTAAATTTTTAATATGCGAATAAACAAGCTACAAATTTCTAAAGTTGATATAGAAAAAAATGAAGTGGAAAATATAGATTCATCAGTATATGGAGACGAATTATTAGACTATTTAACGGAACTATTCGAAACTGTGATTTCAGGAAGTAGTGGAAGACGTTTTGAGTTTGATAGAAAAACAACTGAAGTCAGAGTTCAAATCACAAGATTGAATAATGCTGAAGATTTACATGATATTTCAAATGTAATTGCAAATAGACTGCTTATAAAAGAATCTGATGTTCAGAAGAAGATGGATAAACTAAATATTTCTATCTTGAAAGGAATTATAGTGCAGGCAGTTATATTAGATGGTATTTCAGAAAAATTTATTATATGTAAAGCTGACCACAATGATTTTTTAGATGATGTAAATTATAAACTTACAAGAGGTCTTCCTGTAAAGAAAAAAGCATTTAAAGCATTTGTTTGTGATTTAAATAGCACAGACGAAATAGAAGAAGTACTAGTTTATGATACTAATCCAAAGGATACAAAATATTGGTGGAAAGACTTTCTTGAACTTTCAAAAATTTTTACAGATGAATATAATACAGAAAAGGCTTTTAATGCAATTGATAAAGGTGTATTTAATAGCATAAAGAAAAAATATAAAGAAGATCATACATACTTACGAAATAGTGCTGTTAGATACTTTCGGTCAAATGATATGTTTGAAATGAATGATTTTCTAGATAATGGAATTGGAAATTACAATCCAGTTGATTCAGATTTGGATATTGAATTATTAAAAAATAAAATTAGAGAATTGCCATCAAAAGAAAGAGCACCATTTGATAACCAATTTACTATCGTAAAAGAAAAAGTAACAGCATATTTTAAGCGTACAGTATCACTAACTGATCAGGTTACTCTTGAGATTAAACAAGATATTCCTGAAAATATCATTTTAGCACATAAAGACCCTGATGGTACAAAATATGTGAAGATTAGATCTGATAAAGGTTATGAGCGTTTTAAAAAAGATAACATAATAGACTAATGTATAAAATAAGTTCTTTCTTAGGGAGAATTTTCTCTGGCTTAAAATTAAATAGCGAGAAGGAAGATCACAAAAACTTTGAAGCTAATTTTCAGGCTCAATCAGTAAATTCTGAAAGTTTAACAAACATAGAAAATTCGTTAGATTTTCTTATAAATAATGATACTATAATCTATAGCGTAATTTTTGGAAATTCTGATCCAATCATTCTTAATTCAAAGAAATTAGATTTTCAAAAATTTATAAGTGATTTAGAAGAAGAATATATTCATCAAGAAGAAGAGCTTATCATTATAAAAGTAACAATACAAAAAATAGAATTCAGTTTTTATCGTTCTATTTATAATTTAGACTTATTTGTTAAAAACCTCAAAGTATTAACTACTAGTGAATTTTTATCTGTTTTTACAAAAGCTTTTTCTGAAAATGATTTAATAATATTTAATGTTTTTGAATTAAAAGAATCTTTTAACACTTCTAATATTTTTTTTCTATCAGCAGAAAATAAATTTGAAAAAGAACCTTTAAAAAAAAGAAATTCGGATATTTTGAAATTAAAAACTGTTTGTCATTATGAAAGTAATGATAATCATTCTTTATCTCCCAATGATTTTAATTTTGAAAATGTAGATTTAGTTGAACCTCAATTATTCGAACTTTTTCAATTTTATTCAAATTTATTATCAATAATATACCTTTTTGATATAACTTCTCTAAAGGATAGTATTCTGACATATAAAATTAATGGTTATAAATCTTTTAAAGGTAATCTTGATTTAACTAAAATTAAGGTTGATGGATTAAAATATTATTTTCCAATTTTTGAATGGGTGTATAATGGAGGTAATTTAAATGATAAGATTGGATTATCAAGAAATATTATTTCATTACATTTTAAAGATAGCAAAATATTAGAACTAGATGATAATACATTTCAATCAATACAATCTAGTTACAAGGTTTATGAAAAGGATAATATAAAGCAATATGTAGAAATTAGGAACAAAATTTCAGATCAATTATTAGATTTTAATAATCAAGCTATGAAAATAGTAGAATCATTTGCTAGTGGTTTTCAAAAAAGTTCTTTAGCATTAATTAGTTTTTATATTTCAACCATAGTAATTCGTGTGCTAACTAAAGGAGACTTTATAAATGTTTTTACATTGGATGCTATTATTCTTTCTACAGCATTTATTTTAGGTTCAATTATTTATTATTGCGTTTCTCGATGGGATATGAAAACACAACGCGAAAGGTTCGTGAAAAGCTATAGAAATATGAAAGAGAGATATTTAGATTTACTTGATGAAAATGATATTGAAAGAATTTTGAATGGAAATATAGATTATGAAGATAACTTGGCTTATATAGATAAAAAAAGAAAAGTTTACAGTCGTTTATGGTTTTCAATTTTGATTATTTTATTTACAGCTTCTATTATATTATACCTACTTTACAATACTAATGAAATTACAAATACTGTACTTTATCAAAAAACATGTAAATTATTGTTCACTATTTTTAATAATTTAATTAACTGATATACTAATTATTATTAGAAAATAACACTACAATTTCCCCTTAATCCGTTCCAACTCATCAATTACTTTTTGGAGTGCTTCGGTTGGGTTTTCATCTTCTTTAGTAGGAATGAATAAATCGCGGATATCGACATCTAAGGTGTCGGCAATCTTTAATAATAATTCAGGTTTTGGAAAGCTATTTCCTTGAACAATATTTGATATGCTAGCTGGCGTAACACCTACTTTTTCTGCAAGGTCTTTACCCGACACATCTTTATCTTTTAATATTTCTTTGAGTCGTAAAATATTCATGTTTCTATAATCTGTAATAATCAAGGTAAAAGTACGAAAATTATAGAGATACTAAATATATCTGTTAAAAATTATGGTTTCATTTGCATTAAATAAAAGCATTATTTATATTTACAGTGTAATAATTATAGTAACACTAAATATTTAATACTTTTTAATAGATATTATGACAACACAGCAGCAACTCAACAAAGAATTGGTACAAGAACTAAAACAACTAAAGCAAGAACTCGCCAAATACAAACGTAATTTTGAAATAGAAATGAACATTAAAAACTATTTGTATTTCTTTATTTTAACGAATGATTTACTGGATTTGCTTAAGGAGTTTAAACAAAAATACAATAATGATAACGGAGATTATTATATAAAGTCATTGGAGTTTTTGGTGAATACAAGTACTTAGTTACAAATTAACTTACGAAATTGTGTGAATTTACTTAACTTTATCCATGTTAATTAATAAAATCAATACGATGAAGCAACTATTCAAAATTGCCTTTGGGTTTGTATGTATCCTACTATGTTTTTCATGCAACAATGTAGCCCTAGAACTTACTTCACAAACTAAATACCCTGAATTGGGAAACTATGCTCGTTTTGAAGTGGAAATGGTTGGTGACTATGAAAAAATGGCTTCAGGTTTAGATTCGTTGTTAAGCGAACATATTACTTCATGGAAAGAAATGAGAGAAGAAGACAAAACTTTTTTTAAAGAAAACTTCATAAAAACGATAAAGCAGCAAGTAAAAAATGATGAAGCTATTGTGTATAAATCTGCTACATATAATGTGAGTGGCATAAAAGAACATGATTCTTTATCTATAGAAGTTACTGTTGGTAAGCCTATACACGCACATGAAAAAGATGATCACGTATTAAAAGGATATATTAAATATAATAATGAAGAAAAAATAGATTTATATTCATGGACAGTTGGTGTTCCAATTGTTATTAAAGTTAGTAGTTCATCAAAAGATCTAGGAATATTAAAATATACAAACAATTATGTTATACGAACTGAAAAGCATGTGTACGACTTTGCAGACGCAGTATGGGACCTGAGAAACGGCAAGTAAATACTAAGCTTTTATATATAAATAATTAGAGTTTTTATTGAATACGAGTTCTTGAGTAATCCCTATGCTAGCCCTCATTTGTAACGAGTGCTTCATAGTTATAACAACCTTCCATACATACGTTTCAACTCATCAATGACTTTTTGTAATGCTTCTGTTGGGTTTTCAGTTTCTTTGGTAGTCTAGAATAATTCCCAGGTATTTATAACGAACAATAGTTAAAAATATGATAAAAGTGAATTTGCATTTTGATTATGGATTGATATAGAGTAGTTTAGGATATAATAAAATGAATCAAATACAGTTTTTTTTTATTATAATAGAAACGTATAACGCTGTGCATATTTTTAATTAAATGGGAGAAAAACCACTACTAGTACTATTTGTAATCATAGGAATTTTAATTAGTTGCACAGACTCAAAAACTTTAGCATCTGAAAAAGTTTTGGATGAAAGTTATGTTCCCAAAAATTTGAACGAAGCACTTACCCAAATTGATTTTCAACTATCAGATTCTTTAAAAATAGAAATTAAGAAAAAATCGGAAAGTGATTTTATAGGTGAAGTTCACTTTGGACTTGGACTAGGAATTCGAAATAATTGGAGGTTATGGAAAGGTTCTGATTTATCAAAGTATTTCAATGATATAGGGATTTATCACCCTGACGATATGTCTAGTATCATCTTAGTAAGTTATTATAGAAAACTGATTGGAATTGAGATAGAATTAGAAGCACAAGTTGCTTACTATCAAGAATATTGGGATGGTGTAGAATTAACGCGACTACCAGAAAAATCAGAGTATCCTGAACCAAATACTGAGTTTAGAGTTTCCATAGGTTATAAAAGTTCTATTAAAAATAGAAAATGGCCAACTGTTTATCTTCAGACAAATTCTAAAACTGAAAATTTCTGGATTTATGATTACTATTACGGCTGGAAAAAGATTGATTTAGAAACAAAACAAAAGCTTGAAGACTTTAAGACTAAAGACATTGAATCAATACTGAATAAAATATTTGACTAGAAATTTCAAAGAACTAGACCACAACTTCCCTTTTATACGCGCAAAGTCGGGAGGCTTTGCTCAGCTGTATAAAATGCGTTTTCCCATTTTGATAACCTGCAAATAATAGGTAGCTTACATCGTAATACAACGAAACTATATATAAGGTTTCATCATTAGTAGAAATATTGACTCTTGGCTATGTATAGTCGAGTCGTTAGCAACAATTAAAAAAATGAAAAAAGCAATAATTATACTTACCCTTATTTTAGTTTCATCTATTAGTTATGGACAGAGCGAATCTTTACCTAATCCCGAAGCTTACTTCTCAGCTATAATTGTAAGTGATATTGAATCTTCAATTACTTGGTATTCAAACAACTTTGGGTTTAAAGTTTTAAATAAAATTGAATCCGAAGAAAGAGGATTTAAACAGGCAAACCTGAAATGCGGAAACATATTGATTGAACTGATAGAATTAAAATCATCAGTGTCACGCAAGAGTCTATTGAAGAATCATCCAAAAAAGACAAAAATAGACGGATTCTTTAAGTTTGGGTTTTTAGTCTCTGAATTTGAAAAATGGGTAGATCATTTAAAACAAGCTAAGGTTGAATTTTATGGAAGCGTAGTAACTGACAATTTATCGGGTAAAAAAATGCTACTAATTAAAGACCCTGACGGCAATAGAATACAACTATTTGAAAAATAAAATTGTTGCTACTTTGTACAGTGATAATCATGGTATGCTTTTTGTTTAATGTCAGGAGACTATGCACAGCGATGTATTAATTTGAATGTTTTCTATGAAAACCTACTCGTTATTTCAAAAATGTGCTAAAAACAAATTCATGTATATTTGTGGGGATAGCACTTTATAATTATAGACGCAGTAGCACTAATAATAAAAAATAATGAAAACAATAAATCAATTTTTAAAGAAGAGTGTTTTAATTCTATTTTTAGTAGTTTTTTCAAACATTTTAAATGCTCAAATCAATAGGCAAGAGCAGTCAATGTGGTGTTGGGCTTCTTGTATTCAAAGCTCTTTATACCAGGCAAATGTGAATGTTTCTCAGGCAAGTGTTGTTTCAAGATTGGTAGGTTGGCCACAAAACAGACCTGCATCTACTCTGGAAGTAATGAATGTTTTAAGATCTTATAATTTCAAAGCTTCGGCTGTAAATTACCCAGCCAATCCGCAACAATTATATAATACCTTATTAAGTGGCTGGAAAGTCATAGCATTTGTAAATCCTACCAATAACCCAGAAGTTGGGCACTTTATATTGCTTCAAGGAATAGCGCAAAATGGTTCCATCATTGTGAGTGATCCTACATACGGAAATACCTATCGACAAAATATTAACGATTTGTATTACGGTTGGAAATGGAGTCAATCAATTGTAGTAGGTACGCCTTAAAAAACACTTACATTTAGAAAATCTACACTTTTAGAAATTACAAAATATAAAATAAACAATTAATTATGAGGTTGATACTAGTTACAATTATTTCGTTAATAACATTAAATATACATGCACAATCTAAAGATGAAATTATAAAGGAATTGGAAAGTGTATTAAAATCACATTGTGTAAGTACCGATTTAAAAAATGCTGAAATCTACTATAATACCGAAGAAAAGATATTTGATTTCGGGGAACGCTATGATTTAGATACCACCAAAATTACTTATGAATTTGTAGGTACGTCAGAAGAACCTATATATATCCTTCAATTTGTACGAGATTCAAATCCAAACTCTTCCACAGGTTTCTTTTTTGATAGTAAAAAAAGTGTGTACCAAGTACTTGATTTGATTTATAGTTTAAAGAAATTAGAATAAAATGTAGATGTAACTCAAAGTAGAGAGACTTTGCTTAGCGGGTTGTTATGATGTCGTGGAATAACTATCAAAAAGTCAGAATATTATAAAAATATTTAGAGTTTTGATGAATACTACTTTGTAAGTTTTATTAAAATTATTTTTAAATTGACCAATCTTCAAAACTTTCAAATCAATTCATTGCTACATTAACTCATTGAATAATTGTTTCATTATTAATTTAATGTACTTTTGCGTTTTAGCAGAGCAATAGATGGAAGATAATTATAAAATGGTTGCCAAAACCTTACATGGTTTTGAAGACCTATTGGAGGAAGAACTTAAAAGGTTAGGCGCGCAAGATATCCGAAAGGGTACACGTAACGTAACTTTTAGAGGCGATAAAGGTTTTATGTACAAAGCAAACTTGTGCTTGCGTACAGCGATCAAAATTTTAAAACCGATCCGATATTTTAAAATTAAAAATGAAAAGGATTTGTACGACCAAGTGTACAATATGCATTGGGACAAATACCTAACGCATGAAGATACTTTTGCCATTGATGCAACCGTTGCTTCAGAACAGTTTACACATTCGCAATACATTGCTTTGAAAACAAAAGATGCTATTGCGGATAAGTTCAGAAACACCGAAGGAAAACGTCCAAATGTGGATATCAAATTTCCAACGCTTCGGATTCACGTACATATTCAAAATGACGATTGTTCTATTTCATTAGACAGTTCGGGTGGTTCGTTACACAAACGTGGATATAAAACGGCAACGAATATTGCACCAATCAATGAAGTATTAGCCGCAGGATTAGTGATGATGTCTGGTTGGGACGGACAATCTGATTTGCTCGATCCGATGTGTGGAAGTGGAACGATTGCTATTGAAGCAGCCATGATTGCTTGTAATATTCCGGCAAACATCAATCGAAAAGAATTTGGTTTTGAAAAATGGGGAGATTGGGATGTTGATTTATATGAACGAATTGAAGAATCTTGTCTTAGAAAGATTCGTGAATTTCATCATAATATTTACGGTTATGACAAAGCGCCTTCGGCAGTTCAGAAAGCTAAAGACAATGTGAAGAATGCTAATTTGAGCGATTATATAAAGATTAGTCAACAAAACTTCTTTGAGACTAAAAAAGAAGGAGACGAGAAGCTTCATATCTTATTCAATCCTCCGTATGGAGAACGTTTGCATATTGACATGGAAGAGTTTTATGCTAGTATTGGCGACACCTTAAAACAAGGATACGCGAACACCAATGCGTGGTTTATTACGTCTAATATGGAAGCTTTGAAACATGTTGGATTGCGTCCATCGCGAAAAATAAAAGTATTCAACGGAAAGTTAGAATCGCGCTTGGTGAAATACGAAATGTACGCAGGAAGTAAAAAAGCCAAATATCAAAATAAAGAGCAAGATGTAGATCAAAACCAAGCGCAAGATCAAAGTCAAGATAACTAAATTGTACACGTATGAAACCAAAAACTAAAGCACTTATTTTGAATCTTATAGCCTTTATGACGCTGTTCTTAGTGTTTCGTTTTACGCTAGGCTATGTAATACCCGTAAGCGGATTGTGGTTGTCTTTAATTTGTGCAGTTATCGCTAGTATATTAGCACCAAAGTTTGCAGCTGTTAAAGAAGATGGCAAAGAAAAAGTATTGATGAGTTCACTTTTTACAAAAGGGCATAAGGAGGTTTAGAAACATTTCTATTTCTCAATTCTTCAACCAACCCGCAATACTGTTACGTTCTCTAGTAGCGGAAGGATGCACTTCATGTTCCATTTCGTCACTTCTAAAAAAGACCATGCGCCCTTCTAATGGTGAAATGTTTTTTTGCTCAGCGTTTAACGGATATAAAGATAAAACACCTGCGTCTTTTTCTTCCCAATTTTGATTTAGGTATAAAACGATCGAATATTTTCGTCCTTTTTCGCTTTTGAACTGATCCAAATGTCTTTTGTAAAAACTTCCGAGTTCGTAATTAGCGTAATGGCTTTCAAATGTTTTAATGGAGGTAAAGCAAGTTTTGTTGAGGTGATGTATGAATCTCCAGATTTTCTTTAAATAGATTTTTTCATATTCATTGGTGCTTAGTTCTTCAATCCAATTGACTTTATCGCTTCTAATTAATTGATCATTTTGAAAATCTACTTTGTTACCAATCCCTGCTGATTTCATCTTTCCTGAAGTATTCAGTGTAGTGATATTGTTTCTTAACCCAGTTATGATACTAGGAATTATAAAGTCATTACAACAACCGTATTGATTGTCAATAAGTCCTTGAATTAGTTCTTCAAATTGGTTTTGCTCTTTAATCTCCTCCGCATCATTCATACTTTTAGATTTAGCATACACGTAAGTGAGCTAATTCACACTACAGTATATTTACAAGAACGTCATTCTTTGAATCATTCTAGCTTAATTAACTGTATATTATTTGAGTAAGCCTTCCAGATACTGAATTACATCTAAATATTTTTCATGATGAAGTTTTGCAATGAATTTTGGATTTTCTTTACGATATACGTCTAACATTCTACTTCCAGTATTTTTTGAATGTGTAGCATTTGCAATACGATCGCAGAGTTTTATAAAAGTTGCGTATGGTGTATTTTTGATACCTTCATAATAATGTTCACCAGCACGTTCGCTGCGTGTTTTTCCTTTATCGTTGGTAAGCGCGTATGCGAGTTCGGCAACGTCTTCATTCAATGCTTTTTTGACATCGTTGTAGGTTTCGCGTGCATCTTCTATTATATCATGTGTCCAACAACCTGCCAATACATTTTGTTGTGCTTTTTCAGGAATGAGATGTAGAAATTGTTCAGCAGCATTGACAACCATTTGCAAATGAAATTCATACGGATATTGATCATATCCATGATTGGCATCGCGATGTTTTTCTGTCGCGTACGTTCTTGCTTTTTCGCTAATTGTCATGCCTTTTGGGGTATTTGAAATTTCAATCTAAAGTAATAAATAATAGTTTAGTGTAATGTTTAATTTTGAGGTTATCCGCTAAATTCTGAATATAAAAAAAGTTGCCTTTTGAGAGACAACTTTATATGTTCTAAAACGAATTAGAGTTTAAGAACCTTCTTCGTCAGTAGCTTCTTCCTTTTTCTTTTTTGTTTTTTTGTAGATTGGAATTGAATAGCTAATTGTATAATTGAATCCTGCACCAATATTGCTGTCGGACGTTACTTTGTTGAATCCTGGAATGAAAAGGTTTTGAAAGTTTTCAGGTTCTTTTGTACTTAGTAATCGATTCAAGCGCAAGCTAAATCCCATGTAAATGTTATCATAGAGTTCCACTTTTATACCTGCAACGACTTCAATCCAATGTCCATTTAAACTAGAAAATTCTGTTCCTGGCGTTTGCGTCAAGATACTTTCGCCTTCCACATGTTGATTTGTTTGATATACAGTATAACTATTTAATGTTTGTTTGTGTGTACTATATCCGTAGCGCATTCCAACCACAATCGCATTTTGCATTCCAAACCAGTTTTCGTAGGCGTTAAAGTCAAATCCTAGTTTGATGAAACTTCCTTCTGTTGTAAAATTGATTTGTTCTTCATCAACTGTTTTTTGTTCGTTTCCTAATTCTGCAGCTAGGTAAAACTTTTTTGTCAATCTAAAATCTGCGGCAATTTCAAAGCCTTTATAATCGTCTTCGAGGAGCATACGAATTGGTTTGCTCAAATCTAAACCAACGCGCAATCCGTAACTCTCTTTCGCAGGAATTGTATCGCTAACAACGGCTGTTGTTGCTTCTGTATCTTGTGCAAAACTCACGCTCAACACTAAGCATGCGAGTGTACTAATGATATATTTTAACATGCGCTATAGTTTCGTTTTGAACTTCTGTTATGTCTACTGTAATTCCCGTAGCAGGAGTAATCCAGTTATCAGTATCTGTGGTAATTACCGCGCCAGTTGGATCATCTTCTAATGTATAATTTACAATGTATCCGCAAGCTCTGGAAAGAAATATTTCCTGTGCTTCGTAGTTAAACGTAATGATATCTTCGTTTCCAGCAGTTTGAACGCCCATGTCATCTTCTTCATAACCAGAAATAAATCGATATTCCGTACTATTTTGTTGTGTGCGGAGTGGAATTGAAACTGTATTTACTGTTTGTGCATCTGATTGAATTGGATCAACAATAACCATAACATCTACTCCATCTATAACTACAACTTCCATAGTAGGATCAACCGCTTCAACCCATAATCCTGTTACGTTTTTAAGCACATCTTCTCCAGTGGCAATATGTATATCAGCATCAAAAAACTCAATTACTAACAAAGGCGTTGTCAACGTTCCTTCTGGGCAAATATCATCTTTCTCGCATGAAAAGGACAGTATTGCTGCCAAAGCAACTACAACTGTGATTCCTATATAGGATAACTTCTTCATATATTTTATAACTTCTGTTTAATTTCTCTTTTCCAAAAGTACAACATTTTCAATGTGATGTGTCTGTGGAAACATATCCACGGCTTGTACTTTGGTTACTTTATATGTTGCGTCCATCAATGCTAAATCGCGGGCTTGTGTAGCGCTATTACAACTTACATACACTACTTTTTCAGGTGCAATTTTTAAAATTTGTGCGACTACATCGCCGTGCATTCCATCACGTGGTGGATCGGTAATAATAATATCGGGTGTTCCGTGGGCGGAAATAAACTCTGCGTTAAACACTTTTTTCATGTCTCCAACAAAGAACTCTGTATTTGTAATATTGTTGAGTTCGGCATTTTCTTTGGCAGCTTCAATCGCTTCTGGAACCGATTCAACACCAACCACTCTTTTTGCTTTTTTTGCGACAAACTGTGCGATGGTTCCTGTTCCTGTGTATAAATCGTATACGAGTTCATCACCTTTTAATCCTGCGAAATCGCGTGTAATTTTATATAACTCATACGCTTGATCAGAATTTGTTTGATAGAACGATTTTGCGTTAATCTTAAACTTCAAACCTTCCATTTCCTCAAAAATATGATCGCGTCCGTTGTAGCAAATCACTTCCTGATCGTAAATTGTATCATTTCCTTTTCCGTTGATTACATATAATAACGATGTAATTTCTGGAAACGTCTCTTTGACGTAGTCTAATAATAAAGTGCGTTTTGCTTCATCTTCTTGATAAAACTGAATTAACACCATCACTTCTCCAATAGAAGAAGTACGCAACATTAACGTACGCAACAATCCAGTTTGGTGGCGCGTATTGAAAAAGGTAATGTCATTTTCTGTGGCAAATTGTCTAATTGCATTACGAATTGCGTTTGACGGATCGGCTTGTAAGTGACATTTCTTTACATCTAAAATTTTGTCCCACATCCCCGGAATGTGAAATCCAAGTGCGTTTCTATCGCCTAAGTCTTCTTCCGAATCTACTTCTTCTTGTGTCAACCAACGACTGTCCGAAAATGAAAATTCCATTTTGTTTCGGTAGAAATACTGTTCGGCACTTCCTAAAATTGGCGTTAATTCTGGTAATTCAACTTTTCCAATTCTCGTTAAATTATTAAAAACCTCTTTCTGTTTGTAAAACAATTGGTGTTCGTAGCCCATGTGTTGCCATTTGCAACCGCCACAGGTTCCAAAATGCTCACAAACAGGTTCCACACGTTTATCTGAATATGAATGAAAGTGAATTGCTTTCCCTTCATAAAAAGCTTTCCGTTTCTTATATGTTTGAATATCTACCACATCACCTGGAACGGCATTTGGTAAAAATATGACAGTTCCTTCATCAGTTTTTGCTACTGTTTTTCCTTTTACGGCAGTATCAATCACTTCAACCTTTTCAAAAACTTGTCTTCGATTTCTTCTTCCCATGCGGCAAAAATAACAATAGCGGTAAATATATAGATTATTTATGGCGGGAATATTTAAAAAAATGCTAAAACTTTTGAGAGTTGTTATTTGTCGACTTGAATTAAGAGATATAGCAATATTGTTAAACAAATAAAAAAAATGAAAGCAAATCAATTTCTTATTCATATATTTACAAAAAATAAGCAAATAATCGTTTAAGATGAAAATTCAGGAATTTAGTTTTGGTAATTTTAAATCTTTCAAAGATATACAGACTTTAAATCTTTCTGCTGCTAAAATAAAATCAAGTAAACAAGAAATTGATTTGAGAAATGTTATTCAAGGAAAGAATAATGAGAATATTTCTTTTCTAAAATCAAAAGTAATTTATGGTGCAAATGCGGGCGGTAAGAGTAATATAGTCAAAGCTTTGATTGCATTTATTAGAATTATAGAAAACTCAGTTAAGGATGAGAAAATATTAAATATTATTGATTCATATAGGTTATCTACTGAAACTGAAGATTCGCCCAGTTTTTTTCAAATTATTTTTTGGGATAAAAATGTTAGGTATCGATATGGTTTTGAGGCTACTGATGAGGATATTAAAGCAGAATGGTTGTATGGGAAGCCTAAAGATAGAGAACAACCTTTTTTCATTAGGGATAATCAAAAAATAATAAGTTTAGATAAAACAAATTTTAGTGAAGGAAAAAAGATATTAGATTTATTGGATGAAGACATAGAAGAAAACGATGTTTTTCGAAATAATTCTTTGTTTTTGACAACTCTTGCAACTTTTGGTTTTGGTAAATTATCTAAACAACTAATAGATAGTATTACTTCAATTTTTGTTATAAATGGTTTACGAGATCGAGATTTATTTAAATACGCTGCATTCTCTTTGAGTGATGAGAAAAAAAAGAAATATATTCTTGATTTTCTCAAACATGGAGATATTGGAATTGAAGATATGAAGGCAATTGAAATTTCGACTGATGATTTACCAGATGATATTGACGAGGATATTCGTGAAAAATTTGATCGCGATAAGAAAAAAAAATTACTTGTAACTTCAAGAAAAAAATATGATGAAAACCTTATTTCAACTAATAACGAACCTTTTGTTTTTGGTGATAGTGAATCTGAAGGGACTCAAAAATTATTTGAGTTAAGTCCTTTTATATATGATGCGTTAAATCAGGGAAGAGTTCTAATTATTGACGAATTCGATGCAAGATTTCATCCATTATTGACTAGAAAAATTTTAGAATTATTTAATTCAAATGAAAACACTCGTTCACAATTTATTTTCACGACCCATGATACGAATCTTCTTTCTTCTAATATATTAAGAAGAGATCAAATAGAGTTTGTAGAAAAAGATAAATATGGAGCAAGTCACTTGTATTCTTTAGTTCAATTTAAAGGAATAAGAAACACAGCTTCATTTGAGAAAGATTATATTCAAGGTAAATATGGGGCAATTCCATTTTTAGGCGATTTTAGTAAATTAATTAATACTGAAAACGATGCCTAAAAGAACTAGAGCAATTAAAAAAACAGATGTAAAAGCACAAAAGCCTTGGTTAAAGAAAATAGGTGATTCTTCATACCTTGTTGAAGAAGTAGAAACAAATAAAACTATCTTGATAGTTGGAGAAGGACAGACTGAAAAATTATATTTTGAATCCTTTCCTGTAATAACTCTAACTGTCGAGGCTATAGATTTAAAAGGTCAAAGTAAACTTAAGTTAATAGAATCTACAACTTCTATAATTGAAAATAGTGACACCAAGTATGATGAAATTTGGTGTGTTTTTGATATGGATGTTAAACAAGGAGAAAAAGAATTTTCTGATTTTGATAATGCTATTACTAGTGGTAAATCTTTAGGTTACAAGATTGCATACTCTAATGATTCATTTGAATTATGGTTTTATTTACATTTTAATTATACTGAACAAAAACATCACAGAACATTTTATTATGAATTTCTTGGAAAGCAATGGAATCTGAATTATAAGAAAGATGGTAAAGTATATAAGTTCTGTCAAACGATTTATTCAAAATTAGAAAGTGATGAATATGCATCGCAAGAAAATGCCATAGAAAGTGCTAAAAAACTCTTTAATAAACAATCGACCTTACCTTATCATCAACAAAATCCAGTTTCTTTAGTTTATGAGTTAGTGAACTACTTGAATGCAAATAAGAGAAAATAATTACTATATATTTTGCTTATGAGAAAAAAGCCAATCCAAGAAAAAAACTTTCCTCAAATCAGCTTATGACATATTTTTAGCAACTAGCAACTAGCAACCAATACCTAACTCCTAGCGGAAGTATGATGTACTTCAATCTTCGCTTTTGGGTTTGATCGGTTCAAACTCAACGAAACATGATCTATTAAATTATCAGGATCGTCAAACTTAAAATGAATCATCTCTTTTTCTACTTTTGCTTCCAGAATTCTTGCGCCACTTACCTGTGTGCCTTTTGAAGCCAATTCCAACGTAACTTCATGTATATGTTTCATCAAGCTTTCTGTTGCGGCATCTACCGACAGCGCTTTTAAATGTAATGCGTCAGCACTCAAGGAAATCTGACGAATTTTTTCTTGTGTTGTATTCATAATGATTTTGTTTTAAATGTTTTATACTATTTTAAACTGGTTTCTAACTGGCTATTACGCTCCAGCCGAAGCAGTACAATTAGAATCACTATAATATACTTCCACCTTAACATCTCCGGGAGATATGGTAATATTAAGCTTAGATTGACTCACGCCAGGATATACATATTGTCCGCCAATATTAAAATTTGCTGGATAAAAATATCGTGTGAGACCTTGTTGACGTACAATAATCCACGTTAAAATTGCTGGGTTTGTGCCCGATTGTGCACCAACTAAAATGTTAAGGTTGTTTCCATTTCGTATTGGATTTACAACCACTGAATTGCATTGACTTGCCATAATTTTTTGGTTTTGATAGGTTTCCTACTCTTTTGATATAGGTTTTTCGGATGCCACCTGTGTAAAAAACAATTTATTACACTACAAAAATAAGAGGTTATAGGTTTCTTGTAAAGAAGGAAAACACCCATAATTAGGGAAATATGAACGCAAAACGTAAAATTTTAAATGTAAAAGTAATTTTGAATAAAGAATAAAGAATAAAGAATAAAGAATAAAGAATAAAGAGTAAGGAGTAACAAATCAACAAATAACCAAATCAACAAAAAAAAAACAAAAGGGGCAAAGCGACTTAACCCAAAACCCAAAACCCAAAACCCAAAACCCAAAACCCAAAACCCAAAACCCAAAACCCAAAACCCAAAATTTTAAATGTAAAATTATTTTTGCTAGAAGCTAGAAGCTAGAAGCTAGAAGCTAGAAGCTAGAAGCTAGAAGCTAGAAGCTAGAAGCTAGAAGCTAAAAACCAGCAACCAAAAAAAAACTATCTTTAAGAAAACTGAAAATACTTTCTACAAAAGTGAACCTGAATTACTTTTTTGCGTCTTTAGTATAGACGGAACTATTTTATGCATAAAAAAAATCATATATCTGATGGAATATTAGTCACTCGCTACGTAGAAGGCGATCAACCTGCATTGGCGATGTTGGTCAAGCGATTTCACAAAACATTTTGCAATCAGGCGTATTGGATTGTCAAAGATTCAGATGCCGCAAAAGACATTGCGCAAGACAGTTGGAATCTGATTATCAACAAAGTACACACCTTAAAAGAAACTGAACGTTTTAAAAGTTGGGCATTGCGAATTGTACATCGAAAAGCTATCGATTGGACAAAAGGAGTTTCCAAGCAATCGCAGCATCATGAAGCGTATAAAGTGACCAAATCCATTCGGGACATTCCGTCTGAAGATATATCACCGTTAAAACAAAAATTATTGACCGCAATAAAAGAATTACCAACAAATCAACAACAAGTAATTCGGTTATATTATGTACATGATTATTCATTAAAAGAGGTTTCAGAAATCATTAAAATATCAGAAGGCACGGCAAAATCTAGATTGTATCATGCCAGAGAGAAATTAAAAACAATACTAAAAACATAGAAAACATGAAAAATATAGAAGACATTGACGCATTAATTAAGGAAACACTTACGGAAGAAGAAGCAAAATTTTATGACGAACTCGAAGAACAAGGACTTTGGGGAACGGTTGGTAGTATTTTTCAAGGGAAACTAGGCTGGCTAGCAGTTGTTATGAATATTGTGAACTTAATTGGATTTGGCGTATTGATTTATTGTTTAATACAATTTTTCAACGTTACCGAAACAAATGAATTGATCAAATGGGGATTTGGTGCTTTTATCTGTTTACTATTCAATACAATGATTAAAATGTATGCTTGGATGCAAATGGACAAAAGAGCTATTTTAAGAGAAATGAAACGATTGGAGTTACAAGTGTCATCATTAGCAGCAAAAACAAATGAACATTGATAACGATTGGAAGATAATCCGGAAACATGTAAACGATAGTTTTAAAACAAGTTTGCATGTTTCTATAGCTACGGTTGATTCGGAAAATAATCCGACAGTAACACCAATTGGTTCGCTATTTTTAAATCGTGATCAATCAGGATTTTACTTTGAAAAATTTACATCAAAATTACCTTTAAACGCCACTGAGAATAATAACGTCTGTGTTTTGGCCGTCAATAGTAGTAAATGGCTGTGGTTAAAATCTTTGTGGAAAGGAACATTTAAAAAACATCTCGCATTGCAACTTTATGGAACTTTAGGCGAACGACGAATAGCTACCGAAATAGAACTCAGTAGATTATCAAAACGTATGAAACTGACCAAAAAGTTAAAAGGAAACACATATTTATGGAGCGATATGAAGTATGTTAGAGAAATTAAATTTCATAATGTAGCCAAGATGAAGTTGGGCAAAATGACAGCAGCTTTGTAAATAACTACTAAGAAGAACTATAAATTGACGAATGGTATTGAAAAGCAGTACAATAAATTTTAATTCGAGGTTAATATTTAGTATTTTGCAAGCCTCTAGGGATGATTTCTCTCCCACGCTGAATTTTCGATTCCTCGAAAGGATAAAGGTAGAGTAGGAATGGTTATTTTATGTATCATTTAAAACTTTATTAAAATGGCTGTTTTAGAACAACAATTAACATCTCAGCAAGCAATTGAATTAGAAGACAAGTATGGCGCGCACAACTATCATCCACTTCCAGTGGTGTTGAATAGAGGTGAAGGCGTTCATGTTTGGGACGTAGAAGGTAAAAAGTATTATGACTTTCTTTCTGCATATTCTGCAGTAAATCAAGGACATTGTCATCCGAAAATTGTGAACGCAATGGTTTCACAAGCGCAAACATTAGCGTTAACGTCGCGTGCATTTTACAATGACATTTTAGGTCAGTATGAAAAATTTGCGTCAGAATATTTCAATTTTGACAAATTATTACCAATGAATACAGGTGCGGAAGCGGTAGAAACTGCTTTAAAAATCTGTAGAAAATGGGCGTACGAGAAAAAAGGAATCGCGGAAAACAAAGCGGAAATTATTGTCTGTGAAAACAACTTTCACGGAAGAACGACTACTATTATTTCGTTTTCAAACGATCCAGTAGCACGTAAGAATTTTGGACCGTATACAAGCGGATTTATCAAAATTGAATACGATAATCTAGAAGCTTTGGAAGAAGCATTAAACAACAATCCAAACGTAGCAGGATTTTTAGTAGAGCCAATTCAAGGTGAAGCTGGAGTATATGTTCCATCTGAGAACTATCTCGCGAAAGCGAAAGCATTATGTGAAAAACACAACGTATTGTTTATTGCAGATGAGGTTCAAACAGGAATTGCACGTACAGGAAGATTGTTAGCAACCTGCGGAAACTGTTCTTGCGAAAAGAAAGATTGTAGCGGAACTCCGGATGTAAAACCAGATATCCTAATTTTAGGAAAAGCATTATCTGGCGGCGCATATCCAGTATCAGCAGTCTTAGCAAATGATCCTATTATGAGTGTGATTCGCCCAGGAAATCACGGTTCTACTTTTGGAGGAAATCCTATTGCTGCAGCCGTAGCAATGGCAGCTTTGGAAGTAGTAACAGATGAATCATTGGCAGAAAACGCTTTTCAACTAGGAGAATTATTCAGAAGCGAGTTAAACAAATATATTGAAACAAGTGGTATTGTAAATCTTGTCAGAGGAAAAGGATTGCTAAACGCAATTGTTATCAATGACGATGAAGAAAGTGATACAGCGTGGAATATTTGTATGGCACTTAAAAACAATGGATTATTAGCAAAACCAACACATGGAAACATCATCCGTTTTGCGCCACCATTGGTAATGACAAAAGAGCAATTGCTAGAATGTGTAGCAATTATTACGAAAACATTAAAAGAATTTGAATAATGCCATTCCGAAAACAAGATAGTTCTGTATTTGATAATTTCGAATTGCGATTGAATGAAAGTTCAAAAAAGTTCTTACGCGAAACTGCGAAATGGGCTTTTATTTTAGCAATTATCGGATTTATTATGATTGGAATCTTTGTTTTTGTGGCGGTTTTTTTCTTGGTAATGTTCACGGCGCTGAATAGTAGTGTAAATCCGTTTGTACAAAGTGGATTATCTGTAGAATTTGTAGCGATCGTATATTTTGTGATGGCACTATTATATTTCTTTCCCGTTTTATATTTATATAAATTTTCAAGAAAGATGAAATCTGCATTGATTGAAAAGAATACGGAAGATTTAACGCTTGCTTTCTCAAACTTAAAATCGTTCTTTAAATTCATAGGAATTACAGTTCTCATATTTTTAGGACTGTATATTTTAATATTAGGATTTTCAATTATTGCAGGCGTAAGCGCACAATTTTAGAAATTAACACATAACAAAAAAGCGGCTGTACATTGTACATCCGCTTTTTTATGCGCTAATATTCGAGAAAATTATGGCTGCTCTACACCTAAATAATCTAGAAATGCTTGTTGAAACAATTCATTATCTTTTACGATATCCCATCCAAACTTTGTAATAGCCCAAATAAGAAAAATGAGTATTAACATATTGAGCACGATACCAATAATAGCCAGTACTTTTCCGATAGTGACCGTTGAATAATTGTCATATCCTTGCGGATCTTCTTTATAAATATTCGTAGCTTTAGTCACTAAATAAATAGTAATTAAACCGAAGATGAGTCCAATACCATTAAAACAGCAACCAATAATAGATAGTGCGCCTAAAACGACAATGAGCGTAGCATTGGGTAATTTTCTAGATTCCATAATGTAATAATTAAGTTAGTTAATTTATATATTTATTGATAAAACTAATGGTAATAATAACGCCATTAATAATAACCAAATTTCGAATGAGTTTTGATGCAAAACTGAAGTTGTAATACATGTTTACTCCAAGAAACCCGAAAAATAATAGCAATGTATAAATAGCTGGATACATTTTAAAAGCTGCTACAAATTCACCATTGAGTATCAATGCAAGCGAACGTTGTATGCCGCAACCTAAACAGTCAATGCCAAAATACTGCTTCGTAAAACAAGGAAGCATATAATCTTCAAGATTTATCAAAGAGGAAAGTATTAAGTGCTTCAAAATAATGCTTTTGGATTAAATGGGTTTAACTATTGGAAATACCTTTGGCGTTTCAACTGCGTTATAAGTAACCAATGCTTCTAATTTGTTACGAAAAAACGGTTTAATTTACTGATTTTTATCAAAACTACGCTAAACATGCTTTCAGATTTCAAAAAAAATAGCACAACTCTTTCAGAATATAGTATTTTTACAGCCTAAAATTTACAAATTGAAATTCAATTACAAAACAACGCTTTACTTTTTTCTCGTATTTTTCGGTGCTGGATTATTACTCTTTCGAGATGATATCCAAGGTGAAAAACAAATAGTACTTACCATTATTGCGTTGGTTGCTATGATGTTTGGATTATATAAAATGACTTCTATACAAACTTCTAATCGAGTAAAAAAATACGATAATGAAGAGTATTTTAATAGAGAAAGATATGATGAAGATGAAGAAGAAGAAAATGTTGAAGAGACTAAATCGAATGAATCATGAGTTTTAAAGTAGGCGATCGTGTAGAAACGATTGATGATATAATTAAAGGAAGTATAACTTCTATACAACGAAACACTATTACTGTTGAAACAGATGAAGGTTTTCTGCTAAATTTTGAAGCAGCTGAGTTGATGAAAATTACTTCGGACGAAATTGCTAAAAATTTATCATTCCAAAAAATACACAGTGCCATTCAAGAAAAAGAAGCTGCAAAAAAACCAAAACGTATTGTAGAAAAATCTAGAAAAGAGCGCACAGAAAATGCTATGGAAGTAGATCTGCATATTCATCAATTGACGAAATCATACAAAGGAATGAGCAATTATGATATGTTAGAATTGCAAACCGATACTGCAAAGCGACAATTAGAATTTGCCATGCGAAAACGAATTCCGAAAGTGGTGTTCATTCATGGCGTTGGCGCAGGTGTTCTCAAAGAAGAATTATACTATTTATTTCGTCAGTACGACAATGTAAAATATTATGATGCGAACTATCAAAAATACGGAGTTGGTGCAACGGAAGTTTACATTTACCAAAATCCACGATAGTGTTTATGAGTTTAGAAGTTTATGAGTTTACACTTCGGCTTCGCTCAGTGTGAAGGTTGTGAGGTTTTTTTAGTTTTGAACCTTGAACCTTGAACCTTGAACCTTGAACCGTTTCCTTTACTCCACAGGTGTTATAATCGTTCCAAACTCAAAAAGATCATCTCTAACATCTTGTCCGTTTGTTCCTGTAAACACAACCGTTATAAGATTGATAGTGTGTTTGTATCCAGTAGTCAAATTTGTGACATCATCAATTATTTCTAATGTTGTGACTTCTACTTCTCCTGCCAAGGCAGCATATTCTAATGTAATATTTATATCAGAAGGTACTTCATCACAGAAATAACCGTTAGAAATCGTTGTATCAAAACTTCTATAATAACAAAAAGCCTGACTATTTAATGTTGCTGTACGTGGATTTGGAGTCACAACACCATCAACAACTGTTGCTTCTGTAACTGTGTTGACAATCAAATCTGCCGGAACTTCTAAAATAAGTGTTTCTGCTCCATTAATCTTAAACAATAAAGTTACTCCAGCTTCTACTACGCATGCATCTATATCTGTTCCTGTATCTAAGTTAATTTCTTCTAACGTTAAATCTCCATCATCACAACTAAAAAAAGCAAACGAAAGGACTAAAAGCAACCATATTTTTTTCATGAAGTACACAATTATAAATTAGTATCAATATAAAGGACAAAAGTATAAGAAAACTCTATTTATAACGAAACTTATTGTAAATAATTTTATTTAAGCTATTTTTGCTCATCTTTTTTAAACCAATCCTAGTTAATACAAGCTACGAATGAAGAACGTATATTTTGATAGTGCCGCGACAACACAAATTCGTCCAGAAGTTGTAGATCGTATAAAGAAAGCATTAGAAGAGAATTATGGAAATCCATCCTCAACACATAGTTACGGACGATCTTCTAAAACATTAATAGAAACAGCACGTAAAACCATTGCGAAATATTTGAATGCGTCGCCGCAGGAAATCATTTTCACATCAGGTGGAACAGAAGCTGATAACATGGCGTTGCGTTGTTCTGTACGAGATTTAGGTGTCACAACAATCATTACCTCTCCAATTGAGCATCACGCGGTTTTACACACCGTAGAACAATTGCGCTTAGAAAGTGATATCAAAGTTACGTATGTTCGATTGCAACCGTGTGGAACGCCTGATTATGACGATTTAGAAGCATTGCTAAAAGCAGATAATTCTAAAAAATTAGTCAGTTTAATGCATGTGAATAACGAAATCGGAAACATTTTAGATGCAGATAAAGTTGCTACACTCTGTAAAGAATATGGCGCATTATTTCATTCAGATTCGGTTCAATCTATTGGACATTTTGAATGGGACGTACAAAAAACTTCCGTAGATTTCTTAGCGGCAGCAGCACATAAATTTCACGGACCTAAAGGAATTGGTTTTGCGTTCATCCGAAAAGATTCAGGATTAAAACCATTAATCTTTGGAGGATCGCAAGAACGTGGATTCAGAGCAGGAACAGAAGCAGTACACAATGTTGTTGGATTGGAAGAAGCATTTCGTTTAGCTTATGAGAACCTTGAAGAAGAAAAAACGTATGTAGAAGGTTTGAAGATGTACTTTATGGACGAACTTAAAAAAGCGATTCCAGGTGTAAAATTCAACGGAAACTGTCACGAAACAACGAAAAGCACCTATACATTAGTCAATGTGTGTTTGCCATTTGATCAGCAAAAAGCATTAATGTTGCTATTTCACATGGACTTAAAAGGCATTGCATGTTCTAGAGGAAGTGCTTGCCAATCAGGAAGTAGTAAAGGTTCACATGTATTGAGAGCAATCTTAAGCGATGAAGATTTAGACAAACCATCCTTACGTTTCTCATTCTCAAAATTCAACACCAAAGAAGAAATTGATTATTTAATTCAAGTATTACACGAATATGCGAATTCGTAATTCGTATCTGTCATCCTTTTGCAAACATAGGATGAAGTAAAACACAAAAAATCAAAAAGCGAGTTCAACGTATGAACTCGCTTTTTTTTCATACTATAAAATTTACACGGTTGCGTCTTAAATATTAGGATTTTTAATGATGAGTTAGAATAATAATCTTTAAAATATCTTTATATTGAAAAACCATTTAAAATGGAGTTATTTTGAAACCCTAAAACAGAATGATCAACACCATTGCATCAAATCCTAGACTTATCAGAGTTACGTATGTGCTACTGTTGATCGTTTCCTATTTTACCATTTACAATACCATTTTTGATGAAAAAGTAAGCTTGGTTGGAGACAATGCTAGTTATTACATTTTAGGAAATTCCATTGCCAATGGAGATGGTTACACTAATATTCAACATTCAGAAAAAGAAGCGCATTATCATTATCCTCCAGGATATCCAGTAGTAATAGCCGCCGTTGTAAAAGTATTTTCAAACGATATTATCACCATAAAAAAATTGAATGGCGCATTCCTTTTAGGAGCAATTCTATTGTTATTTTTTATTGTAAAAAGGCTGACAGAAAATGATCATATTGCTTTTTCGGTGAGTTTTATAACGCTACTCAATTATTATATTTTAGGCTATGCTACCATTATGATGAGTGAAATTCCGTTTCTATTTTTCTCATTACTATGTGTTTTAGTATTCTTAAAGATAGATTTTTCTAAACCTATTTTTAAAAACTGGCTTTTCTTTCTATTGCTGATTTGCTTGTCCTTTTCGTTTTACATTCGCTCAGTTGCATTAGCATTATTTGTGAGCATGGTATGTTTTCTATGTTTCAAAAAACAATGGCGTTATGTAGTTGGTTTAATTGGTGGTTTTATCGTATTATATCTCCCGTGGATGCTGCGAAATAGTGATGCGGGAAATACGTATGTATCGCAATTATTCTTGAAAAATCCATACCAACCTGAACAAGGAAGTATTGGTTTTTCAGATCTTATAGAAAGAATTTCAATAAACTTCGGGCGTTACATTACCAAAGAAATTCCTTCAGGAATGCTATCTTCCAATGAAGTTGTATACACTGATGCTTCAGCACCAATTACTGAATGGCTTCTGGGCTTTTTGCTTATTATTGGTATTGTATTCGGAATATACAAGTTGCAAAAATTCAGAACTTTTATACTTTTATATGTGTTAGCCTTTTTCGCCTTGCTCATGATATGGCCATATATTTGGTACGGAACACGGTTTTTAGTGCCGCTCATTCCTTTACTCATCTTTCTTTTTATTTTTGGAATGATCTCACTCTTGAAATGGTTGCAGGAAAAAATCATCCCGAAGCAACTGAAGCATTTTACAACAATAACTACAGTCGTACTTTTAAGCTTTTGGGCGTTCATGTATGGAAGTAATTCCGTTTCAAAATTGAAAGATCGAGCTAAAGGTGACTATGGGGATAACTATAAAAACTATTTCGCGCTTGCAGATTGGGTCAATAAAAACGCTGATGATGCTTCTATAACTGCCGTACGAAAAGAAGGATTATTTTATCTATTCTCAAAAAAGAATGTAACAACCTATCAAAAAACACTCGATAAGGAAGCGCAACTAGCATACTTAAAAAATAAAAATGTAGACTATGTAGTTGTAGAGCAGCTGGGGTTTTCTTCCACAAGTAAATATTTAGTTCCCGTAATTGATCGATATCCTAACAAATTTAAAACCATCAAACAACTTCAAAACCCTAACACATACCTAATGCAATTTTTGCCAGAACTTGGATATTCGGGCGCTTGGAAAGATGGCAAAAGAAATGGTTACGGAACCTATGTTTGGGAAGATGGACAAAAATATATCGGGTATTGGAAAAATGATGTCCGACATGGTGAAGGAGCAGTATCTTTTGCAACTGGGGAACGTTTGGAAGGCGTTTGGACAGACGGAAAACTAAATGGAGAAGTGATTAAGAAAACGAAAAATGATGTCATTATCGAAAGAAGCATCTATAAAAACAATGTAAAAATAGAAGTCATTAATGAAGCTAACTAAACTCTCCATTATCATACCTGTTTATAATGAAGCAGCTACGGTTAGATTAATTTTAGATAAAATTAAGGCTGTTCAACTCATTAATAACATTGAAAAAGAATTTGTGATTATCAATGACAATTCACAAGATGATTCCAAAAAAATAATAGAAAAATTTATTGAAGAAAATCCATCATTAACAATCATATTTCACCAACATTCAGAAAATAAAGGAAAAGGCGCTTCCATACACACAGGGATTTCTATGGCGCGAGGAGAATATCTCATTATTCAAGATGCTGATTTAGAATATGATCCAGAAGAATATAACTTGCTCTTAAAACCAATACTTGCAGGCGTTGCAGATGTGGTATACGGTTCCCGTTTTCTAGACAAAAAAGGGAAACGCACCTCGTATTTTTGGCATTACAATGCGAATAAATTTTTGACATTCCTATCAAATCTATTTTCAGGATTAAAACTTACTGATATGGAAACGTGTTATAAATTAGTAAACACAAAAATGATACAGTCTATTCAACTCACCGAAAAACGTTTTGGATTTGAACCAGAAATTACGGCTAAGATTTCAAGAATAAAAGACATTCGCTTGGAAGAAGTTGCAATTTCGTATGCTAGTCGTCCGTATAATGAAGGAAAAAAAATTGGATGGAAAGATGGCGTGAGAGCTATCTATTGCATTCTAAAATATGGACTCTTTCGAATGAATTGAATTCTTTTTTAGATTAAGAACATAACAACTATCGTTTCTCCTCATACGGAAACTTTCGAGAAGCTTGTCGCATCATTATTGCAATGATGTTTTTTGTGTTTTTTCCAGATTTACGATTGATGGTTTTTTCATAACGCCACAACAATTTCCCAGTATTCTTATCACTTAACTTAATGATGATTTTTCCGTAATCGGATTTTCCTTTCAAGAACGAAATAAAATCAAAAGACGTATCAACTTCTTTAGAAAGTAATAGGCGAGAAGTCAATGAACCACTAATAATAGCGTCAACATTTAAAATTTTAGACAATTCTTGCGGTGTATAAATGTCAATATTTTCAAGTGTGATTCCTGCCTTCTTTAAAATTCGATTAGTCGTATCAATATCTTGAAATTCAATTTTGAGTTTCTTCTTCTTCTTTCTATTCAAAAAATAACTTTCCAATGCTTGTTGTACAGCAATACCTTCTTTCTCCGCGAGTTCTTTTATTTGTGCTTCGGTGTACGTCGTTTGCTCAGATTTAAGGTTTAAAGTCGTTTGAAACGGAAGAATCGCAATGGTTTTATGATCTTTAGACAGTTCTTCAAACTTATCACTGACGTAAATCTTTTTCTGTGCAACACTTTGTTGTATTCCGACAAACAGTAGTAAAAGGACAACAATTTTTTTCATAAGTAATTTATCTTTCCAATTTCAAAAATCAATCTGTAATTTGTAAATTGAGTTTATGAGTTTATGAGTTTGTAGGTTGAAGTTTCTTTTATTAACTAAAAAGCAAAAATAACCAACAACTAAAAACGAACAACCAGCAACCAATCTAGAAACGCATTCCCATTTTCACATTAAACACACGACCTGTTAAGAAATTCGGGATTCCAAATTGGCGTTTTGTATACACATCACGAACCCACGTATTTGTAATTGAATTTTGAACATCGAACACATTGAAAATCTCAAAACCTACATTCAGTTCTTTGAAAGTATGTAACCAATGTCCTTTTTCATATTGTCTCTTTTGATCTACCAATACATACGAGAATCCAACGTCAGCACGTTTATAATCAGGTAATTTACTTTGAAATTGATATGGATCAGAATAACTTGGCGATCCACCAGGCAATCCTGTATTATACGTTAAATTCAAATACAATTTCAAATTAGGAATCTTTGGCATATAATCTTGGAACAATACAGCAAACTTCAAACGTTGATCGGTTGGTCTGCTAATATATCCACGATTGTTGATGTTTTCTTCAGTTTTCAAATAACCAAAACTCACCCAACTTTCTGTTCCGGGAACAAACTCTCCATTCAAACGCATGTCCAATCCGTACGCATACGCATCTGCAACATTATCTGCTCTGTAACGAATTCGAACATTTTCAATCGTATACGCGTTTACATCCGATAAGCTTTTATAATAGGCTTCGGTTGTCAACTTAAAAGGGCGATCCCAAAGTTTAAAACTATAATCATTTCCTAACACCACATGAATAGATTGCTGTGCTTTCACATTCGGATTCACAACACCATCTGGTCCACGCAATTCACGATAAAAAGGCGGTTGATGGTAAAATCCTCCCGACAAGCGGAACAACATATCTTTTTCCCAATTCGGTTTAATAGCAACTTGTGCTCTCGGACTAAAAACGGCTTGTGTATTACTTTCCGTTCCGTCTCCGTTTATCGTCCAACTGTGTGCACGCACACCAACATTGGTCCAAACTTCATGTTCGCCAAGCATGGATTGTTTGCTCCATTGTACAAATCCAGAAATACGATCAATCTGTGTATTATTTCGAGCACGAACGGTTTGAAAAGGTTCTAATGGACCTTCAAACGCATCGTAAGGTTGATTGTTTGAAAATTGTGGTAATGGTGGACGAATGGAGAAACCAGCAGAATCAATCACTTCCCATTCGATCAAGCGATCACGAATATCTTCATGTGTGTACTTAATTCCCCAATCAATTTGGTTTTCGTCTCCGTTAACTTTATAACTTCCTTTATGTTCTGCATTTACAATTAATGCATCCAAATCGTTTCGTCCGTGACTTAACTGTGAACCAATTCCTTCACTAAATTCAACATTTCCCAAATCTTGATCGCCAATATTCGTATTCACTTCTCCAAGTCTGTATTGTGCTAAAATGTCAAAATGTTCTTGTTCTGTAGTGTGATATGCCGACGCGATAAATTTCAGCGTTAAATCGTCGTTGAGGAAATAACTAGCTTTCAAAGCACCAAAATACGTTCGGTAGCGATCTTCTTCTTGACCTTCATAAAATACCAACAACGCAATCGGATCTTGAAGTGTTCCAAAATTCGTTTGACGCGTTAATGGTTCGTAATCGTAATCGTTAAACGCAACATTTCCTAAAAAACTCAAGTGAAATTTATCTGAAAATTTATACGTCAAAAACGTTTGAAAATCTACAAAACGCGGTCTAAAATTAGTTTCTGTTTGCTTGCTATTTACTAACAAACTATTATCTCTATATCGAACTCCTGAAATGGTAGAAAACTTACTGTCGTTACTTGAAGTTTCAATAGAAGCGCTTCCGCCGAGTAAACTCAAATTGACTCTTCCGCCAAAGCGAACCGGTTTTTTATACGTAATATCCAATACAGACGAAAGCTTATCGCCAAACTTTGCTTGAAATCCACCCGCAGAAAAATCTACATTTTGAACCAAATCGCTATTTACAAAACTCAATCCTTCTTGTTGCCCTGAACGCACTAAAAACGGACGATAGACTTCAATTTCGTTGACATACACTAAGTTTTCATCGTAATTTCCACCACGAACAGAGTATTGTGTACTGAGTTCATTATTATTATTTACACCCGGAAACGACATCAATAAATTTTCCACACCAGGATTTGCACCAGGAATCAATCGAACAGTTTCCGCAGAAACGGTTTGAATTCCTTGCACAGCTTTTCGCTTGCGCGAATCTAACACAACCGTTCCTATTTGCTCGGCAGTTTTAGACATCAGCGGGAAAACTTCGTAATCTTCTCCGTTTTTCAGTTGTACGGTAAGTGTAATATTTTTATGCGCAATGTGCGAAAAAACAAGTGTTACTTTTTCGCCAGCTGGAATCACAATCATAAAAAAACCATTCTTGTTGGTTTGTGTTCCTGTGCCGAGCGAAGTTTTCACGTTTACGCCTTCAATAGGTGTATTATTTGTATCTAAAATAACTCCTCTAACGGTTGCTGTTTGTGCAATGATAAAATTTGCAAAGAATAAAAAGCCTAAGAAAAGTATAGTTCGTATTGGTTTCAATATAATTAGTTTTTAATTTTTTCTAAAAAAGGTGCTTGTAAAAGTAGTATTATTTCCAACATTATCAGTAACGATCAATTTTAAATTATGTTTTGCTTCTTTAAAAGAAACATCCTTAAAATTGTAGGTCAGCATTCCTTTTTTGGCATCATATTCAAATAAAACCCAAGTTCCGTTAATGGTCCCGCGATAACTACGCACACCAGAAAGATCGTCTGTGACTTTCAATTTTAAATACTTTTTGCTAGAAATCCATTTATCCTTGGCGAAATTTACTGCTTTTACTTTTGGTGAAATGGTATCTTTTACTAAGAAATATGTACCTAAATTTTTAGTGCTAGTCGTAAATTTTGTGCCTTTCTTTTTTGTATTGCTATATGAAGGTTTCTTTTTTCTGTCGAGACTTGCAATGAATAATTGTTTGCGCTCTTTTTGGGTATAGCTTGAAACATCAAACGTAATTACGAAATTTTTGTGCGCAGGAACATTCTCATTATGAATTGTATAACGTCCTTCTTTATCTTTTGCGAGATCGAAATAAAAATCTTCATAAAACGTTTTTTTCGGGATATACACACTCACCAAATCTTCTTTAATGGTATGTTCAGTGTTTCGCGTAATCAAATGATTGGTCACAGTTTCCTTTTTCTTTTGCGTGATGGCTTGTTTTTTACCAACAATCGGAACTGTAATTGTAGTTATATTATCTTTAAAATCTTTCACTTTCAATACAATCGTATATTCTTTTCCTTCTTCAATGAGAATTTTTCCGTTGTTGACAACACCGTCGTAAATACTCAATTTGTTCGCAGGCGTTACAAAACAGCGTTGTACACGTTGCTTTTTCTTCTTAAAACGTTCGTAATCTATCAATGTATTGATGTAGCGTGATTCGCCAAAAGAGAACTTTTTAAAAGTATAACTGAAATTTTTTGCGCCATTTACAAAACTTTCCAATTGATAAATTCCGTTTTTATTAAAGGCTAAATCTTGTTTATCATAGGCATTGACGCCCAATCCTATTTCGCCAGAAGCGAATACTTTATCAGTAATAAAACTGTTTTGTTCTTTTCCTTTTTTCAGTTGCAACTGAATAATTTTGTTAGAAGAATTAATCTGAGCAGAATCTGACAATGCATACGCAAACACACCATTTACCGTAGGATACTGTGAATCTTTCACTTCAATACCAAACAACATTGGATTCATCGGTTTGGAAGCTGCATCGCGAATTTCAAAATGTAAATGCGGTCCGCCAGAAGAACCACTATTTCCTGAATACGCAATCACTTCGCCTTTTTTCAAGACCAATTCGTCTGCTTTTGGATAGAGTTGAATCTCGTAACTTTCTTTATTATATTGTTGTTTCTTTAAATAAGCTTCTAATTTTGGAGCTAACTTTTTCAAATGCGCATAAACAGATGTATAACCGTTTGTATGCGTTACATACAATGCTTTTCCAAATCCCCAATGTTGAATTTTGATGCGTGATACATGTCCATCACCAATGGCAAAAACTTCAAAACCTTCTTTTTGTTTCGTTTTAATGTCAATTCCAGAATGAAAATGATTGCTTCTCAATTCACCAAAAGTTCCTGATAAAATAATAGGAATGTCCAACGGCGATCTAAAATCGCTTTGCGGATATTTTTGTTGAGAAAAGGCAAGGGAAAATAAAAATAAAAAAATGAATAACAGTCTATACATAAATCAAAAATGCGTTTGAGAAGCTAAAATAGCTAATACTTAGTTAATTTGGAATCTTTAAATTCAAAAACTGCACCAAAAAAACACAATTCTTAAAGTATTACTTTAAATAATAGTCAAAACCCTTGCGAACTAATTTTATGAATGCTAAATTTGTAACCGTATGCATTGAATAGAAATGTAATGAGTAGTACTTTGAAAATCGTTGATTCTCTTGAAAATAGAGTGAGTAAAATGCTTCATAGGCTTGAAGTTTTGGAGCAAAAAAATCAAAAACTAAATCAAGAATTAGCAGATTCAAAGGGACAAACAGAGCGTTTACACGAAGAAATCTCGCAGTGGGAAGAAAAGTTTAACTCGCTTAAAATTGCAAATTCAATGCTTGGCAGTGATAACAATAAAAAAGAAGCTAAGCTTAAAATAAATACACTAATTCGGCAAATTGACCATTGTATTGCACAATTGGCCGAGTAAAAAAGATAGTTCTTTACACTATGGAAAATAAGCTCAAAATAAAGCTTTCTATTGCGGATAGAGTATATCCACTAACTATTGCAGCAAGTCAAGAAGAAGGACTTCGCAAAGCAGCTAAGAAAATAGAAGCGATGATTAAACAGTTTGAGCAAAGCTACGCCGTTAGAGACAAGCAAGATGTATTGGCAATGTGTGCCTTGCAATTTGCTGCGCAAGTAGAACAAAAAACAATAGATAAAGACACAAATCAAACAGCATTAGAAGAAAAATTAAAAGCGCTTGACGAATTACTAAAAGCGCAGCTTAGTTCATAAGTTCTTTAAAATACAATAGGTTACTGCCTACATTGGTTTTTATTTTTGATAAACTCAACGTTAATATTTTTAAAAAGGGTGAGTCATGATTGTAAAAGCAGGCTGTCAATAGTGAACTTGTTCATTATTTGGGCAGATCCTTGATCAATCTGTTAGCTCTAAACTTGTTTTTTGGAGTTTATACAAAACTCTAATCAATGTAGGCTTTTTTTTTAGTGAAACTCGATTTTGAGAAGCTTGAAAAGCGCACACAAAATGGTTAGTTGAACTAATCCTGATGAAAATCAGGATCTTATGTTCAATATTTTTGTTTTGAGAAGCTTGAAAAGCGCACACAAAATGGTTAGTTGAACTAATCCCGTTGAAAAACGGAATCTCAGACTTGACTCAATCCTTAACCCAAATTTTAAGGAACAAGATTAAACTTGGAGTTCAATATTTATTATAACGAATACATAATTAAGAAGAAAGAAGATGGATAGTATAACAATTATAATTGCAGCCGCCGTTGGTGTGATTTGCTTACTCATAGGCTTTGCCATTGCTAAAACTTTGGAAAAGAAACAAGCTTCAAAAATCATTCAAGACGCAAAAAAAGATGCTGCTTCTTTACTAAAAGATGCGAAATCGAATGCTGAGAATGTGAAGAAAGACAAGATTCTTCAAGCCAAAGAAAAATTTTTAGAATTAAAAGCAGAGCACGAAAAATTTATCTTATCAAAGGATAAAAAAATGGCAGAAGCAGAGAAACGTACACGCGATAAAGAATCGCAAGTTTCTAGCGAATTATCAAAGAATAAAAAACTCAACCAAGAAATAGAAGCGAAAGTAAAAGACTACGATTATCGATTGGATTTTGTAGAAAAGAAGAAATCAGAAGTTGAGCGATTGCATAAAAGTCAAATAGAACAATTGGAAGTAATTTCCGGATTGTCTGCTGACGAAGCCAAAGAACAATTGGTAACTTCCTTAAAAGAAGAAGCAAAAAGTGACGCAATGAGCTACATTCAAGCCAAACTTGAAGAAGCAAAAATGACAGCACAACAAGAAGCAAAAAAGGTTATTATCAATACTATTCAGCGTATAGGAACAGAAGAAGCAGTAGAAAACTGTGTATCTGTATTCAATATTGAATCTGACGATGTAAAAGGTCGTATTATTGGTAGAGAAGGACGAAACATTAGAGCATTAGAAGCTGCAACTGGAGTTGAAATTATTGTAGATGATACGCCAGAAGCAATTATTCTTTCTTGTTTTGATTCGGTTCGAAGAGAAATAGCACGTTTATCATTACACAAATTGGTTACTGATGGACGAATTCATCCAGCACGTATTGAAGAAGTAGTCAAGAAAACGCGCAAGCAAATTGATGAAGAAATCATCGAAGTTGGAAAGCGTACAGTGATCGATTTAGGAATTCATGGATTGCATCCAGAATTGATTAAAACGGTGGGTCGAATGAAATATCGTTCTTCTTACGGACAAAACCTATTACAGCATTCACGTGAAGTTGCAAAACTTTGTGGTGTGATGGCTGCCGAACTCGGATTGAACCCGAAACTTGCCAAAAGAGCAGGATTGTTACACGATATCGGAAAAGTGCCAGATACGGAAACAGAAGTGCCACACGCAATCTTAGGAATGCAATGGGCAGAAAAGTATGGTGAAAAACCAGAAGTATGTAATGCAATAGGAGCGCACCATGATGAAATAGAAATGGTTTCCTTATTATCACCAATTGTCCAAGTATGTGATGCAATTTCTGGCGCACGTCCAGGCGCACGTCGTCAAGTATTAGACAGTTACATTCAACGTTTAAAAGACTTAGAAGATATTGCTTTCGGGTTCAATGGTGTTAAAAAAGCGTATGCAATTCAAGCCGGTAGAGAATTACGTGTGATTGTTGAGAGTGAAAAAGTCGATGATGCAAAAGCAGCTGAATTATCATTCAATATCTCACAAAAAATTCAAACGGATATGACCTATCCAGGACAAGTAAAAATTACAGTAATTAGAGAAACAAGAGCGGTAAACATAGCGAAGTAAGTCTCAAAATTAGATATTATAAGTTCACAAAACGTGAATATCGAAGTTTCAAAACTACGGTATTCACGTTTATTGTTTATGGCAATTAGATGACAAAGCTATGTTATTATGGGTATTTTAGTAGTACCTAAATAAGCCTACCTATGTTACAAAAAATTTTAAACCTTACGGGTGTCAACATGCTTGGGAAAACAGAGCAAGTCAACGCTAATGGAGGAAATGAAACCTTCACAGACTCGTCATTTATGTGTTATTGCAACAGTATTTTTATCGGAGAAAAAAGTTCTGTAAAAGAATGCTGGAAAACTTGTTAAAGAATTGCAATAGTACTGAAAAAGAAGAAAAACAGAAATCAGCAACGGTTTCTGTTTTTTTATGTTCTTGGGTGAAATTTCTCCATAACCTTCGCTAAATGACTTCGATCTACATGCATGTAAATTTCCGTAGTGGTAATGCTTTCATGACCTAACATGAGCTGTATGGCACGCAAATCGGCACCATTCTCTAACAAATGTGTAGCAAATGAATGTCGGAATGTATGTGGTGAGATATTCTTTTTAATTTGGGCTTTCTCTGTTAAGCGTTTAATAATGGTGAAAATCATAACGCGCGTCAATTGTTTTCCTCGTCTATTTAGAAAAACTGTATCGCTAAATTCAGGAATATGTTTTATGTGTGTGCGATCTCCTTTTGTATATAAGTTGATGTACTTCTGTGTAAATTTACTAATAGGCACAAAACGTTGTTTGTCACCTTTTCCTGTGACTCTAATGAAACCTTCGTCAAAAAATAAATCTGATAACTTTAAATTGACCAATTCACTCACACGCAATCCACAACCGTATAAAGTTTCAATAATGGCTTTATTTCGGTGTCCTTCACTTGTGCTCAAATCAATAGCGCCAATTAATTTCTCAATATCTTCCAAAGCGAGCGTATCTGGAAGCTTTCTGCCAATCTTTGGCGCTTCAATCAATTCCATTGGATTGTCTTTCCGATAATCTTCAAATATTAAATAATTAAAAAAACTTTTTAACCCAGAAATGATTCGTGTTTGTGATCGGGCATTTAAAATTTTTGCAACTTCATAAATAAATTGTTGTACCGTAGTTTCATCAATAGATAATGGAGAATGTTTCATATCATTATCTTCTAAAAAGCGTATCAACTTCTCGATATCATGTGTGTAGTTTGTAACGGTATTCTCAGATAACCCACGTTCAATCTTTAGATAGATTTGAAAATCCTTAAGTGAATGTTGCCATTTCATATTCAAATGTAGTAAGAAACAAGGAAAAGAGTTCGTAAAATATTAAAATAGAGGAATTTCATGATAAAGAATCTATATAAGAGTACGAGAAAAAGTGTGTTTCTATTGCGATTATGATGCTTTTTATATGAAGGAGTTAGCAGTTTTTGACAAGTTTCTCTTTTAATGATTTAATGCTAGCAATGATGAACAAAGGAAAAAAGGGGAATTTTCCCCTTTTGTAGCATATATATTGTATATATATTTGCTCATCAACAATTATAAAAACATACCATTATGAAAAAAATTATTTTAGCAGCTGTTGCAGTTTTCGGATTTGCTTTTACAGCAAACGCACAAGATGATGATAAGTCATCAGGAAGTGCAACATCAAATGGAACTTGGTTTGTAGAAGCAAACACTGGTTTTGGAGAATCTTCAACGTCTAACACTGCATTTGCTTTACGCTCTATAGATGGAAATACTGCTTGGGCAGTTGGAGCTGAAGCTGGGTACTTTGTTATGGACGATTTAGCTGTAAAAGCTGGTCTTGGATATTCTGATTCAGGAGTATCTGGTTTAGACGGAACATTCAACTGGAAAGTTGGTGGAAAGTACTATATCGCAAGTCAATTCCCAGTAGGATTAGATTTAAACGGAGCTAGTGGAAATAGTGTTTCTCCATTATGGGTAGGAATTCAGGCTGGTTACGCTTGGTTTGTTGCTGACAATGTAAGTATTGAGCCAGGTTTACGTTATGGATTAGGAATAAACGAAGACGCAGGTGACGGAGACTTTAATGTATTCGGAATCAATATTGGATTCAATATTTTCTTATAAGAAATTTTTAAGACACATAAATATATCAAAAGGGGAAGCTATGCTTTCCCTTTTTTTGTTTAAAAGCTGCTGTGTTAATTTCCCAATATCACGTGAGTAATTTACGATCATATTCTCTGATAAACCGCGCTAAATTTTCAAAAAATGATGGAAATCTTTAAGTGTAGATGTCTATTTTATAAGGAAAAGGTGACTTTTTGGGTAAATCTTATTGAGAAACAAGCGATTGATAATCAGATTGTTGTAAATAATACGGAGGCTAATAGTGTTAATAATTAGTTAACAAATATATGTTAACTTCTAAAAATTAGTTCTTTTGTACTTGAATTAATTAAAAAACTATTCAAGATGAAAAAAATTATTTTAGTAGCAGTTGTTGCCTTATTTGGATTCACAATGAATGCGCAAAACGGAGATTTTAAAGTTGGACTTAACGGTGCTTTACCAATTGGTGACGCTGGAGATGTTTCAAGTTTCAGTATTGGTTTAGATGTTGCATACTTATGGGATGTATCAGAGAAATTTGATGTTGGAGTTGCTTCAGGATTCACAAACGCTTTTATCAAAGATGAATTTGAAGGTGCAGATAACGTTCAGTTTTTACCAATTGCTGGTGCTGCTCGTTACAATGTATCTAGCGATTTCTTTTTAGGAGCTGACCTAGGATATGCAATCGGAATCAATGATGGTAACGAAGGTGGATTTTACTACAGACCAAAAGTTGGATACAACTTTTCTGAAAAAGTTGGAATTAACCTTTCTTATACAGGAATTTCTAACGACGGAGATTGGAGTACTATTGCTTTAGGAGTAGAGTTCGGATTATAAAACTCACATATAACATACATGAAAAAGGAAGCTAATTTAGCTTCCTTTTTTTTTATTATAAATAATAACAAACTGAAAATCAGCCCTCCAAATTAAGTTTATTTTTTTCAATATTTCCATACTGAATAAAGGGGAGTTTTCCCCTTGGATATCTTCAATTGTAAATCTATATTTGTGGAACATTAAATAAACATAAATTATGAAAAAATTATTACTATTTGTTGCTATTGCATTTTTGAGTTATACAGTAAATGCACAAACAGAAAAAGGGAAATGGGTAATTTCTGGATCAACCTCTATTTCTTATGCTACTACCAATCTTACATTAGAATTTGATGGAGAAGAAATAAGTGATGACACTAAGGGTTCTATTTTTTCCCTTACACCTAGTGTTGGTTACTTCGTGATCAATAATCTAGCTGTAGGATTAGATTTATCATTTGCTTCTGCTAACAATGATAATGGAACTACAGATGTTACAACTTCTTCTTTTAGTTCAATTCTTGGAGGAACTTATTATTTTGAAGCCGGTGATAAATTTAAACCATTTGTAGGTTTAGGTGCAGGATTAATTTCTACAAGTAGCGGAGATGATGACTCTTTAAAATCTAATGGTTTAGCACTTAGAGGAAAAGGTGGTTTGGCTTATTTTGTAAACCAATCATTATCTATTGATTTCTCAGTACTATACTTAAATACGAATCAGAAGAACAAAGAAAATAGTGATTTAGTAAGTAAAAATTCTAGCATAGCTGTTGGTTTAGGGTTTTCTTTATTTTTATAGTATCATAAAAAAATAAATTTTATTATATACAAAGGTTTTTCACAATTGAAAAACCTTTGTTGTTTTTTAATATCTTTACTTCTATGAAAAAAATCATCATTATCAATGGACCTAACTTGAATCTGCTCGGAAAACGTGAACCAGAAATTTACGGAAGTGCTACGTTTGAAGATTATTTCAAAGCATTGCAAAAACAATTCCCAACTGTGAATTTAAGTTACTATCAATCGAATGTAGAAGGCGAATTGATCAATAAGCTACAAGAAGTTGGTTTTGAATATGATGGTATTATCTTAAATGCAGGCGCATATACGCATACTTCTATCGGAATTGGCGATGCAGTCAAAGCAATCTCTACGCCAGTTGTAGAAGTGCACATTTCCAATACGTTTGGCAGAGAAACATTCAGGCATCAATCGTATATTTCGGCGCATGCAAAAGGTGTAATCTTAGGTTTTGGAATGCAAAGTTATCAATTGGCATTACAAAGTTTCATCTCTTAAATTTATAAAATGAGCTATATCAATTTGTCAATACTTACCAAAGTGTTCGTTTGCGAATTGCATCTGACCAAATAATAAAATAAAAAATCACAGATGAAAAAAGCATATTTTAATTGGAGCACTGGAAAAGATTCCGCCTTCGCTTTATATAAAATTTTACAACAAAAAGAATACAGCGTTACACAATTAGTGACGACGGTAAATAAAGATTACGAGCGTGTTTCCATGCACGGTTTACGAGAAGAATTATTAGATATTCAAGTAGAACGCTTGCAAATTCCACTACAAAAAATATACTTTCCTGCGCAAGTCTCTATGTCAGATTATGATGAAGCAATGCGAAAAGCCACTAAATCGCTCGTAAATGAAGGATTTCAATATGGAATTTTTGGCGATATTTTTTTAGAAGACTTACGCAACTATCGTGAAGAAAAACTCAAAGAAATAAGCATTATAGGCGTTTTTCCGTTATGGAAGCAAAATACTAAGACGTTGCTAAAAGAATTCCTCTCACTAGGTTTTAAAGCCATTACCGTTTGTGTAAATGCTAAACTACTCGACGAATCTTTTGTGGGTAGAATCATCGATGAAAGTTTTATAAACGATTTGCCTTCAACGGTAGATCCATGTGGTGAAAACGGCGAATTCCATACGTTTGTGTTTGATGGTCCTATTTTTTCATCGCCAATAGCATTTTCTATCGGTGAGAAAGTGTTAAAAACATATTCACCTTCTGAAAAAGATGAAGATAGCTGTTCCTCAGATGATTCTGCTTGGGATACTGCTTTTTGGTACTGCGATTTGATTCCGAAATAAACAAAAACTCTTAAAAATTAACGTTTCCCTGTGAAAACTTTAATCAAGTTTTGGCAATTGCTTAAGAACAAATTAAGACATACACACGCTATATTTGATTGTGAAACCAAACGAATGGTTTCGTGCAATTTTTTCATAGCTGAAGGTGGGATATCAGTTATTAGGTTGGTTGAGGAAAAAGTCATTCAAGAAATTGGATGACTTTTTATTTTAGTGAAACTCAGTTTTGAAAAGTCCAAAGGACGAATTCAAAACTACAAGTAGAACTAACTCCGTTGTAGAACGGAGTCTTTTTATTTTTAGTTTGATTTTTTAGTTTTGAAAATCAAAGGACAAATTCAAAACATAAAAAAAGCGAACCGAAGTTCGCTATGAAATTAAGCTATCTGGCAATATCCCCAATAACAGAAGAAACGTTCATACTCCATGCCTGGTAGAGAACTTAGAATTTGGCAGTCGGCATGCGTATAACATTGCATACCGAAAACTCCTCCGTTGATTTTTGATTGCTCATTTTTGTCGAGTTCTTGAACTCCTTTTACATTTAAAATACTTTTTTTCATGATTTAATTTTTTGGTTAAACATGTATCAAATGAAAAAGAAATAAATGACCTTAAAAAATGGTGCTGACATAAATTAGCTGATTTAAGTCACAACTTACACACAATATCTTGTGCCATTAAGATACTGACAATTGTTACCATTATAAGCTGGATTAGAATTGCAACAACGGAATGTTGGGTTACAACATTGTGACAATCCGCCGCCATTAATTTTAGCTTGTTGTGTTTTACTTAGTTGTTGAAAATTTTCGAGATTTAAAATACTTTTTAACATGATGCTGGGTTTTGGTTCATAATTATAAAAAGTAAAATAAATAATCATTAATTATGTACGGTAAGACCGTAATTAACATTTGGATAAACATAAAATAACGCTCCGAAGAGCGTTATAGAAATTAAATTAACAAGTTTGGCAATATGTAGGACTGTCTGAAGCGCGTCCTGGTACTAGCCCTCCTTTTATCGTTTCAGGTTTTAAAATAGAAATAGATTTTTTGTTCAGTTTTAATGATTTAAGATTCTTTTTTTTCATAATATAAAGTTTTGATTAGATCAAAATGTACAATAACAAATCAGTAAACTGTTACGGTATAACCTTTATTAATACAAAAAAAGCAAACTTCAGTTCGCTTTTTGATTTAAGTAGTGTAAACTTTTAGCAGTTATATGAATCAACACAACCTCCTAAAGGACAAGTTAAGAGATCTGAACAGTTATGTACTGTTCTTCCTCCTCCAACTACTTCAATTGGAGATTTAAGGTTTGAAATCAACTTTCTGTTCAATACTAATGATGTTAAGTTCTTTTTTTTCATGATATAAAGTTTTGATTAGATCAAAAAAGTATGAAAACAAATCAATAACTAGCTACGGTAAAACCTTAATTAACATGAAAATAGCAATCTATGAAACACAAATAGTCGGAAGAAAAAATCTTCCGACTATGGCTAATAGAAGTTCACCTATTCTTAAAAATAAGTGTCACAAGCTTCTATACACGATTGAACTATTAAGGTCGGTAAGATTTTTTTACCACCTTTAAGTTCTTCAAATTTTAGATTTGAAATGGCTCTTTTGTTTAATTCTAACGATTTAAAATTCGCTTTTTTCATAATATTCAGTTTTAAAAATTTATAGTATAAAACTAAATCAAAGGAGTGAAAAGTAGCTCGTACAGAATGTATGATTTCTGTGAAATGACACGTAAAAGGTTTGTGTTTTATGAAATTGAGTAAAAAAAACGAACCGAAGTTCGCTTAGAATAATATTAGCAAAGAATATCTGTATGACAAACGCAAACAGAATAATTAGTATTCTGTACAGGAATAGGTGCAAGAGTATGTTCTGTATCTGGTTCTACGTGACAGATTTGAACACTGTAACATTCATTGGTACGAAATGTTCCTCCAGTGATACTAATATTAGAAATTGACTTTTTATTAAGCACTAACGATGTAAGATTCTTTTTTCTCATGATGTGATTTTTTATGATTTATACTTACTAGGGATCATAAAGAAAATTCATTACCCAAAAAAATAAAAAATCTATAAAATTGCAATTCTAAAACGAATCACTAACATCTCAATACTCAATACTCAATACTCAATACAAATATCTAATTCGCTCTCAAGTACTTTTTCTCAATATAAAAAGTTCCAAAAGGGACCAGAGAAGCAATGAATAATAGCGCAAAACGTTTCAACGTCCATTTTTGTTCTAGCGTTACAATAATAGCAAACACTACATACGCAATAAATAGAAAGCCATGAATCATCCCAACAATTTTATTGGGCATCGGCATTTCTGCAAAATATTTTAGCGGCATCGTAATAAAAAGTGCTAAAAACGAATAGCCTTCAAAAATGGCTAGTTTTCCAAATAGTTTTACATTCTTTGTTTGTGTGACAGTTGCGTCCATAATTATTCAATACTTTTTTTGAGTTTATTTAAGCCATAATACAAGGTTTTCATAAACATTATTTCGTCTCTTGGATCACATTTATAAAGAATGTAATCGTAATATTTTAATTCATAGTTTTTTATATCAATAACAAAAATAGAAACATGATTCACAAATATGCCATCACCTGTTCCATTTTTTAATTCAACAAATAACTGTAAATTACTTTTTGTACTCGGAACTATTAATTTCTCAAAATATTCACGAGTAGCTCCTCCTTTTTTAATTCTATTGGTAGAAAGTAAAATATCATTATAGGTTTTGTTTAAAGAAATTGATGCATCTGTAAATTCTATTTCTGGAAACAATTTTGCCACAACTCGCGTTGATACTTTTCCAAGTCGAAACCGGATTTCATTCCTCTCTAGTGAATCGGTATTCATGTACATTCGCGTATAGGTAGTTGTATATGATAAACTATCTAATGTTGTAAGTTTATTTATTTCAAATTCACTATCACGATCATAAATTTTGGCATTTTCGGCACAAGTTACCATTGGTGGTAATTTTGGCTTTGCAGTCTTTTTAGAAGTTGCACACGCACAAATGATCATTCCGACAAGGAGAAAAATATATTTTTTCATAGCATAACTATTGTGGTTATATAAAATCTAAGATTCCGTTTTTCAACGGAATTAGTTCAACTTACAATTTTGAGTGCATCTTAGATACTGAATCAAGTTCAGCACAAGCTTCTCAAAATTGAGTTTCACTAATAAAAAAAAGCTGCTCAACGAGCAGCTTTTTAAGTATATATTATAAATGTATGACTTCGCCATAAGCAGCGGCAACAGCTTCCATAACTGCTTCGCTCATTGTTGGATGCGGATGTACCGTTTTCAACACTTCATGTCCGGTAGTTTCAAGTTTTCTACCTAAAACTGCTTCTGCAATCATATCAGTTACGCCAGCACCAATCATGTGGCAACCTAACCATTCTCCGTATTTTGCATCAAAGATAACTTTTACGAAACCTTCTTTTGTACCAGCAGCACTTGCTTTTCCAGAAGCTGAAAACGGGAAGTTTCCAACCTTAATATCAATTCCTTGCTCTTTTGCTTGTTTCTCTGTCAATCCAACAGAAGCAATTTCAGGAGAACAATATGTACAACCCGGAATATTTCCATAGTCTAAGGCTTCCACGTGCATTCCTGCAATTTTCTCAACACATAAAATTCCTTCCGCAGAAGCAACATGCGCTAAGGCTTGTCCAGGAGTAACATCTCCAATTGCGTAATATCCAGGGATATTTGTTTGGTAATAATCGTTTACTAAAATTTTATCTCTATCTGTAGCAATTCCAACATTTTCCAAACCAATATTTTCAATATTCGTTTTAATTCCAACTGCAGAAAGTACAATGTCAGCTTCTAATATTTGCTCGCCTTTTTTCGTTTTTACAGTTGCTTTTACGCCATCGCCAGAAGTATCAACCGAAGTTACTTCCGCAGAGGTCATAATTTTTATTCCACTTTTCTTAAATGAACGTTCCAATTGTTTTGAGACATCTTCATCTTCTACTGGAACAATTTTTGGCATGTATTCTACAATGGTAACTTCTGTTCCCATAGAGTTGTAGAAATACGCAAATTCAACACCAATAGCACCAGATCCAACAACAATCATTTTCTTTGGTTGCTCAGCCAATGTCATTGCTTCACGATATCCAATTACCTTCTTACCATCTTGTGGCAAGTTTGGCAATTCACGAGAACGTGCTCCCGTTGCAATTACAATATGTTGTGCGCTATATTCGGTAACTTTTCCGTCTTTATCTTTTACATCAACCTTTTTTCCAGCTTTTAGTGTTCCAAAACCTTCCAAAACATCAATCTTATTCTTTTTCATTAAGAACTGAACACCTTTGCTCATTCCGTCAGCAACGCCACGACTACGTTTTACCACCGCGTCAAAATCTTTATCGGCATCTTTTACAGACAATCCATAATCTTCTGCATGTTTCAAATACTCAAAAACCTGTGCTGATTTCAATAATGCTTTCGTTGGAATACATCCCCAATTTAAGCAAACACCACCTAGACTTTCTTTCTCAATAACTGCGGTTTTCAACCCTAATTGAGAAGCTCTAATGGCAGTTACATATCCACCAGGACCACTTCCTAAAACGATGATATCGTATGTACTCATATCTTAAAATTTAGTTGTCTAATTTCGAAATGCAAATTTACGCAATTCTGAGAGAACTATAAACTTTCTATACTTGTTTTTGTTTGTTGGACGCGCTGTGCTATTAGTCACGCTTGCGCTTTGGTATCGCTGCGCTCTTGGTATGTTGGTATTTTAGACGTTGTCTGTTGTGGGTTGTGTGTTTTCGGTTGTGAGTTGTTAGGTCTCTAATCTTTCAATGATTGACAAAAACACGAAAATGTAATTGTCAGCGGTTCGTTGTCAGTTGGACAGGAAATTGGCAAACGGCTTTCGATTTGGTAGTTTTTGTCACTTTAGACAAAGAAATTCGCATTAAACGACTCAAACAACGCGAAGTTGAACGTTACGGAGATAAACTACAAACGGATCCGAAAATCAAAGAAGCTTCACAAGCATTTCTCGATTGGGCAACACGTTATGATGATTTCAAATTCACAGGACGTTCTATCAAAGTTCATCGCGATTGGTTAGCATCTGTTTCCTGTGAAGTTATTGAAATTAATAGCGAAGATGCTGTTGAATATAATGTTTTTCAAATCCTTGAAAAATTCTAAGTTGTTTCAGGAAAAATACGAACGAATGTAATATATTGATATGTATTGCTTTTGTTTTATAATAATTTAATTATTTTTATAAAGAACTCCTATCTTTAGAAAAACTTAGAATATGAAGAATTGTACTGCATGCAATCAACAAATAGCTTTAAATGTTAAATTTTGTCCAGAATGTGGTGCAAAACAAGAAGTTCAAGAAATCAAGGAAGTTGTGAAAGTGGAGGAAAATCAGCCAGTTGAAACTATTCAACAAGTTGAAGAAACGAATGTTGTTCCAACAGAAAAAAAGCGCTTTCCAATACTGTATACAATTCTTTGCCTGTTAACATTTGTAGGCCCTTTGCATATTGTATTAATCGGGTTATTTTACCTAATTTTCGGATCTGCTGCAAAAAACATCTCTATGTTGATCATAGGATCGCTGTGGTCTATTAGCGCTATAGGAACTGCTGTTGGTACAATACTATTGATGATGAAGCGAAAAAAAGGATTGCTTGTGTATACCATAAATCAAGTCGTTTATATTGGTACAGCTATTTATGTAGCAATACAATCTTTTGATAGTAGAAAATTTGAAGATATTGGAGAAGCTATCCTTATTTTGTTAGTGATTCCTTCATTAATTTTTCTAGGAATATTTTGGTTTTCAAAATTCCGAAAGTATTTAACCAGATAGAAAACTTATAAATTAAAAAAGAATTCAACGCATGCATTTTGGCTTCGGTTTTAAAAGTTCCACCTTACTTATCTTCTTTATACATGGTCTTGTATTTACAGGATTGCTTATTTATAAAGGAATTCGCAGCGAAAACAATTCCAGTTTTTGGCTGGCTTCATTTCTCTTTCTGTGCTCGTTATATATTGCTCCATTCATGTTTGGATATGCAGGTTGGTATGGAAGACAAAGCTATCGAGACATCTTATTTTACGTGCCATTTCAGCAATTATTTCTCATGCCGCCATTGCTGTATTTCTATGTGAAAAGTCTGTTGAATACAAATTTTACATTTCAAAAAAAAGACTGGATTCATTTTATTCCAGCCATTTTGTATGCTGTGTATAGTTTGGTGATTTGGATTACGGATAAAATAGTCTTGGATGAATATTATTTTTATGCTGACGGAAGAGACAAAGATTTAGCACTTTGGTATCAAGTTTCGGGTTTCATCATGATGGTTTTCTATCTGTTTAAATGTCTAAAAATCTACACACAATACAAAAAGAATACCTACGACACGGTAAGTTATGCGGATGCTATTTTATATGCTTGGATTCAACGTTTTTTAATTGCTTTTTTAGGATTATTACTGATTCGAACTTTATTTTTTATTTTAAATCCTGAATGGGCAAACTTCGGAAATAAATATTGGTACTATCTCTCGTTTTCAATCTTGTTTTATTATATCGCTTTAAGCGGATATGCGCATGCGATTAAGATGCTAATTCCGTTTCAACCAGAAGCACTAAATAAAACCTTACACGCGAATTTTCTAGCGGAAGCTTCAGAAGAAAAAACAGTAGAAGTAATTGACAAGAGTGAAGCAGAAATTACACCCGCAGACGAAATACTCATGAAAGAACTTGAAGCGTTAATGACTTCCGAACAGCTTTTCAAAAATCCGAGTTTGACATTATTTGACGTTGCTCAAAAACTGAATACACATCCAAAAAAGGTTTCCAATGTTATCAATAAAGGATTCAAAATGAACTTTAATGACTTCGTAAATACGTATCGAACGCAAGAAGTGATTAAAAAAGTTGCTTCCAACGAAAACGACCTCAAAACCTTATTAGGAATTGCACTTGATTCCGGATTCAACTCAAAATCAACCTTTAACAGAGCTTTTAAAAAGCAAACACAACAAACGCCAAAAGAATATTTTAGTAAAAAAAGCTACTAAATACGTGTCAAATCACGATTTGGCGCGCTTTCCAGTCTTAAGAATATCATATTTGTAACATCAAAAAACGCAAAATAATATTCAATGAAATCAAGCATGATCTTTTTAGTACTTTTCTTAACATCTTTGATCACTTTTGGACAAGATTCAGAAGAAATCACCAAAACACAACGCAAACAATTAGACGCAATTACCATTAAAGACGTTCCAAAAGGTGGCCCAGGAATTGCCGTTGGAATTGTAAAAAACGGTCAAATTGTATATAAAAATTACGCAGGATACGCAAACTTAAAAGATAGTGTTGTCATTGGAAAAGAATCTCGATTCAACATCGCTTCCAATGGAAAACAATTTACGGCGTTTGCTATTTTAACGTTGGTTGAAAAGAATACATTGAGCTTGGAAGATGACATTCGTACGTATTTGCCAAACTTATATAAAAACATAAAAAAACCAATTTTAATCAAGCATTTACTAAACCATTCAAGCGGAATTCGCGATGTATATGATTTATGGAGTTTACAAGGAATTACTTGGTGGAAAGTTACTTTTGACAACAATGATGCAATGGAATTATTGGAAAAGCAACAGGACTTAAATTTTGAATCTGGTTCCAAATATTCATACAGTAATTCAAACTATATCGTTCTAACTCAAATCATAGAAAAAGTCACCGGAACAACATTTGTAGCATATACAAATCAGCTTTTCAAGGATTTAGACATGCCAAATACATCATTTGTTTCAGATTATACAAACATCGCAGAACCAATCGCAAAGCCGTATTTTAACTTTGATACTTGGAAAACCTACGATTGGACGTGTAATCTTCATGGTGATGGAAATCTTTTTTCAACCTTGGAAGATCAATTGCAATGGGAAAAGATTATTCAAACCAAAAAAAGTGCTGTTTTTTCAAAAGAAATTTTAGCGAAAAGTCAGGAGTTAATTCAAAATACAACAATTGAAAAGTACGGTTATGGTGTGGAATTTAGCGAGTATAAAAGCGTTCCGTATAAATTTCATGGTGGTTCTACAGGCGCATGGAAAGCCGTTGTGAACCGATTTCCTGAAAAGAATTTCTCTATTGTGACGATGATTAATAGCGGAAAAATTGATCCAACAGGTCAAACCTTGGAAATGGCAGACGTTTTACTCAACAAAACCAACGAAAAAGAAACCTTCCGCATCACACCAGAAACAGTAGGAGCAAAGGTGAAAATTGAAGATGTATTGGGAATTTACCGAACAGAAGGCGGTTATATCATGAAGTTTGAAAAACGCGATGGTGATTTGTATATGTTGCGATCGGGAAGAAATGACATGAAATTAATTCGTGAATCAGCCAATGTTTTTCAGCAATGGAATGATGCGCCATTTAAACAACAATTTACAAAAAACGAACAGGGAATTATGCAAATTACGGCGTATTACCCAACCGTAAAACCCTTTACATTGACGCGTATTGAAAGTGATTTGAGTACGTTTAATTTCAAAGCTTTGAATGGAATTTTTAAAAATAGGGAAACCGATGTTTCATTCATCCTAACACATACCGAAGGAATTGCGTACGAAGTGAAAATTGGCGAGAAAAAAAGAAATGGTTTGCTGCTTTCGCCAAATGAACTCTTAGTCAATGATTATAGTGTAAAATTTTGGGTGGACAATGCTGGAAATATTAAGGAATTGTTTGTGACTTCGGGAAGAATTCAGAACGTGCGTTTTGTTCGGGAATAGTATTTTGCTTAGAAATCGTACTTCATTCCAAACATTACATAACCACGTAACAATCGATAACTAGATGTTTGGTTATAACTATCTGTGAAAATTTGCGAAATATTATCATTTGAATCAATATTCAAAATATTATTTCCTTTTATGTGAAATTGAACACGCTTATTTTTTGTGTTGTAACGAAGGTTAAAATTCAATAAGTTAATCTCGTTGGAAAGCTGCGCTGTGTTTACTTTGGTATAACCGAAAGATGTATCCCAAAAAATTTGTTTGAATAGTTTTCCATTTAAGCCAATAGAAGACTTAAATGTATTGGTATCAAAGTTTAATCGATCAAATGTATTTTTAGTTTCAGAAGTTATATACGATAACGTAATACTCATCTGAATTGGAAAGTTTTTAAATTTTGAATTAGATATAAAATTCGCATTAATAGTATTAGATTCTATTTTGTTTAATTCATCGTCAAACTGATTCTCTGAGTTTCTATTCGTGTATGTAATTTTGTATTTATTTCTAAAAGGAAGTTTGAAAAACGGTCGCGAATAGTTCAAGCTTGCTTCCCAGGTTTTATTGTCAGCTCTCAATATATCTTTGAAAACAGTGTTGTTTGGTGTAAATAAAGTGTTGAAACTAAGGTCATCTTTATTTTCTGAATACCTAAAACCTAGTGTCAATAAACTATTTCTTGCTTGTCTAAACGTTGAGTATTGTAAATTATATGAATTACTGATAATAGGAAGAAACGGATCGTTAGCAACTTGTGTAATGATGGTTTGATAATTTTTTATGAGTTGATTTTCGAAAATATATTGATTTCCTATAAAGTTTGTAGTTCTACCATAGCCAATACTTAACTTTTTCTGATTGCTAATTTTGTATTCAAGGTTTAATTTTGGATTGAACCAAACATAGCTTTCTTTAGCTTCATTTAGCTTTGTGTTTGAGAATATAGTGTTTAGTTTGGCATTTACACCGAGTCCATTTTTAAAACGATGTCTTACCGAAAACTGATTGGTAAGCAAGCTAATTTTCCGTGTAATATCTGTATTAAATATAGCAGAATTATCAATTACATTATCTAATGTTACGTTGGTATTGTTATACTGTAATAGAAAACCAAAAGTGGTTGAACCATTCATATAATACGAAAGTGTATTTCTTTGATTAAATATTTTCTCAGTAGTATCAAATGTATTCAGTAATGAAAAATCATTTGCATTAAAAGTTAAATCTAGAAATGGATTGTTGGAAATTATATTCTCATTATCTTCATTTTTCTTATAATCATAAGATATAGCAGAATTCAATTGTAATTTATTGCTTAAGTTTTGTTTGTATGTCAAGCTTTGTCCTATTCCAAAATCTTTTTCATCTGTTGCGATATCAAAATTAGTTCCATTGAAGTTGGCAACGTTTAAGTTATTATCTACATTAAAACTATTTACCTTTAGTTGATATTTAAAAGATTGATCTTGACTTGGTTTGTAGGCAACGTTGAAGTAACTATTGATTAAGAAGTTATCATTGTTATTGTTTTGATTTTCAAATAGTGTTTCGGGTGTTGTGGCGCTAAAAATATTTTTCTCTAAAAATTGAAGTTCTGTTTGTTCAGTTTTATCAAAAATAACATAGCCATTAAACTTTGTTTTTTCTGAAAAAGATCGTGTAAAGTTTATAGAGTTAAAGTTCACGCTTCGTGTATCAACTTTATTATCCGTAAGCACGTATCTTGGGAATTTAGATTCGTCAATAGCATACGTGCCCGAACCGCCACTATAATCATCTATAAAGGCTTCAATGCCACCTTTGAGTTCTATAAAATCCAATATATTAACAGCACTTTCGCCTGTGTTATTCAAATCAGAAACGAAGGCAACATTTCCTTTAGAAGAAAAATTAAATAAGTTGGTATGAAATAAATATCGATTCTCTGCACCATAATTAGCATCAATATTTCCTATAATTTTACCTTTAAAATCTTTGTGTAAACTAATATTGAGAACAATTTTACCGTTTTTCTTTGAAGTGTTTAGTTGGTCAAAATCTTTGTGGTTTGTTAGCAAGTCAATTCCAGCAACAGCATCAGCAGGAATATTTTCGGTAGCCATTTCATGTTTCTTGCCAAAAAAATCATTTCCATCAATTAATACTTTGTCAATCTTTTGACCTTGAAATTCTAATTTTTTGTTTTCATCAATGGTGATTCCGGGTAACTTATTTACTAAATCTTTTAATACGACTTCTGAGCTATCTCTAACCTTTTCAAGGTTGAAAGAAATCGTATCTTTTTTAACATTAAATTCATTTTTAATTTCCAGTGTAACTGCATCTAAGGCATTCAGGTTTTCGGATAGTTCTATTTCCAGTAGTTTTGGAAAAGGGCTTTTAAAAATTTTACTAAATGATGTGTATCCTAAATGGTTAATTTTTAGTCTAAATTGTGTTAAAGTAACTTCGTCTATTGTGTTTGAAAACGCTCCTTTACCGTCTGTAATACTATAAGCGATTATAGCGTCCGTTTCTACATCTAGGATTTGAACAGTCGCATTAAAAACAGCTTTGTTAGTCAAAGAATCTTTAACGACTCCTTGTATGCTTGTTTGGGAATATGCAGTAAAATTGATAAAAAGTAACAGTAGAAATACTGAGCTAGTTTTTAACAGTGTATGTAACGATAGGTCTGTTACCTTTTTTCCTTTCATTTGTTTTGCTATTTACATTGAGGTTAATGTATATATAAGAGTAAGTTGGGTTGTGCTTATTTTGGTTGAAATAACGTATTTTTTTTCATAATAATGTTACACTTGTATATAAGAATTACCAAGTATTAAAATCATAAAAATTGCCTGTATCACTAGCTTTTACAGTTCTTTCTTTATGTTATATATTGATAATTTATTTTGTAAATATGGGGAGATTTTTCTCCCCATATTTAATTTATTCTTTATTCAAAAATATATACATCAATATATACATCAGATCCTAAATACTCTCCGTCTTGATCATAATAGTCGATAATTGTAATGACAACTATTACATCAGTTGCAACTTCTTGTGTCGTTACTTCGGTAAGTTCAATAGTATTCGTGTTTAATACTTCAGTTGTTGTGTTGTTGTTAGCGAAAGTAAAACTTCCAATTAACATGAATGCTAATGCAAAAAATAAATTTTTCATAATTTAAATAATTTAAATGGTTAATGCTAAATAGTACAAGTTTATAGTCGCTGTAATTTAACGCGCAAGTTGGTTTTGCATCACGACTCGTTGGCTTATATTTTAACATTTCCAGAGTACTATTTTTTATATCTAAATAAGTATGTTCATAAGTTGAACGAGCTTAAAAATAATACTGTTTACTTTGTTTTCATATTCACCAACAATGTAATAAAAATTATTCTCTTTATATAAATAATAAGGTACGTTAACCTTGTGTAATACATGGTTTCTTACATTAAATATAATGTAAATATTTTAAAATAAAAATATTTTTTTCTGTCAAAAAAAATACTTTATTATTAACAATAGTTAATTTTACTTTATATAAAATAATGAATTTACAGTATCAATTATATAATACTATAAACCCTTTGTAGTACGCTTTTAAAAAACACTACAAGTATGCGATACATGAATTTAGGGGGGAATTTTTAAACGTTCAGAAAAGGAACGTTTAATACTAAATTTATCAAATGAATTTCGTTTTCACGTTTCATTTTTTTATGCTTAAGTTGAAAGTATAAATTAAAATCACGATCTGAATTTATACTTTTAACTTTCAGTTAATGTTTAAAAATAAAAGTTCAATTTTACCAAAAACATTCAATATGTATTAGTGCTACTTTTTTAAGAAAAAAAGAACAGCTACTAGTATGAATAACTTTATAGTGTGACAGTTTTTTTGTAAAACTGAATTCACACTACATTAGTTTTGTACACGTCTTCTTGTGGTGGTTGTATTTCCTCTTTGAGATTTACTACTTTTACCATTAACATAGTTATTCATATATTCTTCAGGTGTAACTACGTTAGCGTTTTTGCTAGGTTTTAATAGATCAAGTTTCTTATCAGAAAAGCTTACTTTATCCATTTTAAAAGTATATTTTCCATCATCTAAATATACAATTAAGCCAGGAAGTCCATAATATCCTTGTGGTCCATTTGTAATTCCAAACTTATCAGTATACCAAGCGACAACTGTTCTTCCATGTTCATTTGTTGTTGTTGCTTTTTTACATACAATATCATTGATCTTTTTTGTTTCAGATAAAAGCTCCCACTTGTATTTGTTCAGCTTGTCTTTGATAAGTACATTTTCATTATACATTCGTAATTCTTGATACGAATTATTAGTTAAAAAGTCATTAAAAAATACTTTCTGACCTACTTTGACCGTTCTTTTTTGAGTATCACTTACAGTTACAGTTTTATCTTCTATTTTATCTTGTAACATATAATATGAACCTTCTTCATTGTGAATCAATACAGATTTTCTCCATTTTGATTTTGCACGAACAACTTGTTGTATACGTTCTGGAAGATTTTTAATTTTTTCTTCATTTACGGCTCTTTTCTCTTGATATTCTATAACAACTGATTTTGTATTTTGAGAAAATAAAGATTGACTATTCATTGATAGTAAAATTAAAGGTAATGTGAAAAATACTTTTTTTAACTTCATCATAGGTCTTATTTTAATTGGGGAGATTACTCTCCCCATAATTATATCATTTATTCTATTATCCAAACATGAATTTCGATGTCTATAGCTTCTAACTCACCATCTTCATCATAATATTCAGTAATAATTACGACAACAATAACATCGGTTGCAACTTCTTGAGAAGTAACCTCCGTAAGTTCAATTGTATTCGTATTTAATACTTCAGTTGTTGTGTTGTTAGCGAAAGCAAAACTTCCGATGAACATGAATGCTAGCGCAAAAAATAAATTTTTCATAATTTAAATAATTTAAATGGTTAATGCTAAATAGTACAAGTTTATAGTCGCTGTAATTCAGCGTGCAAGGTTAGTTATTGCATCCCGACTCGTTGGCTTGCACTCATTCATTTCCAGAGTATTATTCTTTTAAAATTGTATCATTATGTTCACTAGTTGAACGAACTTAAAGATAATACTGTTTACTCAGATTTCATATTCACCTACAATGTAATAAAAATTATTTTATGTACGTAAAAAATAAGGTATGTTAACCTTAGATAATACTTTTTTTCCTACATAAATATAATGTAAAAATGTTTGCGAAATGACTTTTTTATGACAGATTTTTTTCTATTTAACTATTAATGAGTTGGTTTGTAGAATTTTATTGGTCTGAGCGATTTTTTTTGCACTTACAATTCATAAATTGTGTACTTACATATCTTAAAAAAACACCATTGAAAACAATGGTAAAATTAATTTTTCAGCTATATAATTGAATTTTTGAAAAATAAGGAAATGAATATTGATACGAAATAGTAAATTTTGCTACTCATTCATCTAAACCATACTTCATTGATGCCATATAAATCTTATATTGGCATAGTTAAAAGTATATTTGAATATTAATCTTAGACATCAAAAAAACGCATGCAAAAAAATCTAGAGCAAACACATCATCAAAATATACTGATCTATTTACTATCAAATATATTTGAAAGAGCAGGATATTACGGTACGCGATCTATACTAATCGTATACGCGTTTAGTGAATTAAAAGATGCGTATATGCCAGCAATGCTGAACTTTTATGCACTTATGGCATCTTTGCTCATCATTACTCAACTTCTAGGAGGATTACTTGGTGATTTACTATTAAAAAATAAAAGAACCATAATTTTAGGAGGAATCATACAGGCAATCGGAGCTTTTGTATTATGTATAGGTTCTGAAAATGCAGTATATGCGAGTCTACTATTGCTAACACTTGGAAGTGGTTTATACAGACCCAATATGATTGCAAATTTTGGAAAACAATACTTGCAAATCCCAAAACGATTAGATTCAGGATTTTCCTTTTTCTATGCAAGTATAAGCATAGGTTCTTTTATTGGTGTATTGCTTATTGGATCTATAGCTGAGACAGAAAATTGGACATACGGATTTATACTAGCAGGTTTATTTTTCATCATTTCAATAATACTACTGTTGTTCTCTAAAGAGCTGCCAATTGTAGCTTCTGCTGAAAAAATAAAAACAATCAATCAACGTGTTTTAAAAATAGTCATTGCATGTCTTTGTATGGCATCTTTTTGGTTGTTCTATGATTTGGGTGGTGAAGGAACATATACTATGCAAAATGCTTTTATTGAAAATTCATCAACTGAAATTTCACAAGAATTCTTTCAAGAAGTAAATTTTTATTTCACCATTCCATTAGTCATTCTTTTGGGAATTCTTTGGATGTATAAGTACATCAATCGATTCCTGAAAATAACGATCGGATTTATATGTGCAGCACTTTCATTTTATATCCTTTTACTAGTTCCAGAAGTACCAACCGAACAGTATTTTTACATACTACTAGCAGCCATCTTTTTCATCGGAATGGCAGAAATACTTATTGGTCCAACGATATATGCAATCATAACAAAGCATTCAAATCCTAAATACCTAGCCATTGTTATGAGTGTATTCTTTATCATAGTCAGACTCTTTATATCTCTAGGGATATATATTAGAAGAATGCTTAACGAAGATGCAGCGTTAACATTAGAGTTTGCGTTTTCCGGAATGGTTATGATGGCTATAATACTCACAATAGGCGTAATTTTTGGGAAAAAATATTTGAGAAGTAATCCATAATCTTAAAAAATTACACCGACTAGCTTCTCAATGTGGAAAACCGTACGTTGATTTAAAACTATTTCTTTATTTTTAAGTACTAATTTAAAGAAAATAGCATGTCACAACAGCTCAAAAAATTTAAGCAGCAACAAGTTCGAATCTCAAATAAAAGATTAAAATCAGACTATCCAAAAGAATTGGTGATCGTCGCAGAAGGTGATTCTTGGTTCGATTATACTTTAAAAAAAGATGTCATTGATTACTTGATAAAAAAGGGATATGCTATTGACAAATATGCAAAAGCTGGTGATACCTTAGAAAATATGATCTACGGAACAGAATACAGAAGTAGGCGTGATACAGTATGGCATTCCGGATCGCTATCATTACAAAGAACATTAAATTCCATCAGAAAACACAAACCGAAAATTGTATTATTTAGCGGTGGCGGTAACGATATTGTTGGGAGTGAAATATTAGGATATTTGAATCATAAATTCTCAAATTCGACAGAATTGATCAACAAAGATATATTTCAAGCGCGTTTAAAAGAAATGAAACGCGCGATTGAATTCTTTATAAAATCGGCACGTTCAACGGCTGTGAACTGTAATATTTTGATGGACGGATATGACTATGCAAAAGTGAATGGAAAAGGATACAGTTTCATCTTTAGAAACATAAAAGGTCCTTGGTTGTTGCCTTCATTTGGCATGAAAGGAATTACGGATAAGCAAGATCAAGAAGCAATTATAAAATACTTTGTAGACGAATTTAACGAAATGCTCCTAGAATTGGACGCAGCTTACGAACATTTTCATCATATAGACTTGCGTGGAAAATTTCCAAACGATTCACAATGGGACAACGAAATTCATCTAAAAAATTCTGGATACCGAGAAATCGCAAACATATATCATGAAAAAATCAAGAAAATTCAAAACCAAGATCCAATCAAAACTTTCAGACAGCATCTAATAGTCTAACACATCCAAGCAAGTCTAATAAAGTCTACAAATCATCCGTAAAATGTCGTTTGCCTTTCTCTTTGCTGAACTTATCTGTATTATACGTAGAAGATTTTCCTTTCGGGATGGATAACGAAGTCCATTCATTTCCACGAATCAACTTGCCAACATAGACTAACTGACCAATATGGTATGCATAATGACTCAATTGTCGTGTCATTGCTTCCATGACCGTATGCCCTTGATTTCGAATGTAAATAATTCGGGAAACGTCTTTCGCTTCAAGTGGATCAATCGCAGCAAACAAACAGCGCCAACCTTTTTCCCAAGCGGTAATCATTTCTGCTTTGGAGGTGTACGTATCTTCAAATTCGGTATCACGATGACGCCATTCCTTTTCACCATCTTCTGTTAAGAAATTTGTCCAACGACTCAGCATATTTCCAACAATATGTTTTACAATAATTGCAACACTATTGCTATCATCGTTCTGTTGCCAATGAATTTCTTCATCAGATAACTGCGCAAACGTTTTATCGCCCAAACTTTTATAATACGTAAACTGCTTGCGTGTACTCTCTAAATAATTTTCAGCTATCAAACTCATGTGTAATGGTGTTTTAATTAAAATAGTATTTAATCTATAAACATAGTAAAACGATACTTTCTAACAAGTCCAAGCGCGAAGCAAGTCTAGCGATCTAAGTCAGTCTAAACATCAAACAAGTCTAGCAATCCGCTTCTGCAACTCTGGAATCACATCTTTTTCAAACCAAGGATTCTTACGCAACCAAAAACGATTTCTCGGTGACGGATGCGGTAAGGGAAAGAATTTCGGCAGGTAACTTTTATAATTAGAAACGGTTTCTGTTAAGGTCTTTTTAGCGTTTTTTTGAAGATAATATTTCTGTGCATATTGCCCAACTAATAATACCAATTCGGCTTCTTCCATTTTAGACAATAACTGTTTGTGCCAAGCTTCTGCACATTCTTTTCGTGGTGGTAAATCGCCTGTTTTTCCTTTTCCGGGATAACAAAATCCCATTGGAATCAACGCAATATTTTTCGCGTCATAAAAAGTTTCATTGGAAACATTCAGCCATTGTCGCAAGCGTTTTCCGCTCATATCATCCCAAGGAATCCCGCTTTGATGGACTTTCAAACCTGGTGCTTGACCAATCAAAAGAATCTTAGACGATTCGTGCGCAGACAAAACAGGGTTCACACCAAGTGGCAAAAAATCTTTGCAAATTGTACAACCCAATATTTCTTCTAGTAAATTTTCCATTGATAAAATTCAAGCTATGAATACCACATTTAGACTTCATAAAATCGAACAAGTCTAGTAATCTAAGTTGTCTAAAAATCCAAGAAGTCTAAGAAAATCTAATTTTCAGGAACAAACTTCAACGCAACACCATTAATACAATGTCTCTTTCCAGTGGTTTTTCGAGGTCCATCATTAAAAACATGACCTAAATGTCCACCACAAGTTGCGCAATGTTCTTCGGTGCGTGCATATCCAAGATCATAATCGGTTGAAAATGATACATTTCCTTCAATCTCACGATCAAAACTTGGCCAACCAGTTCCAGAATCGAATTTATGTTCACTCTTAAACAAAGGCGTATTGCAACCTGCACAGTAAAACGTCCCTTTCTTGTAGTTTTTATTCAACGCACTGCTAAAAGGGCGTTCTGTTCCAGCTTCTCGCAATACATAAAATGCTTCAGGACTTAACTGAGCTTTCCATTCAGCTTTTGTTTTTGAAACCTTAAAAGTTTCCTCTTTTTTCTCTTGTGCCGACGAGTTACAGCTTAAAAATAAACCAAAAACGGCAAGTAATAAAATCTTTTTCATAATGTAAATTTAAGGATAATTATATGTTCCATTTGGTCGTTGTTAATAGTTTAACATTACGAAAACGTTTTAGTTTGTCAATATCGATTTTCGCCAATGAAAACATAGTAAGTATTTCATATTAATTGAGTAATTTGTAAAGCATTACAACGAAAGAAACCAAAAAGCTTGAAAAACGAACCAATGAAAGTACTTTTTTTTACGAAAGAATTTCCACCGTATGTGTATGGTGGAGCAGGAGTTCATGTTGAATATTTAGCAGACGAATTGAAGCAACTCATGGAAGTGGAAGTGCGAAGCTTTGGCGATCAGGATGTAAACGAAGATCATCTAAGTATCAAAGGATTCTCAGGCGATCATGCAAGTTTTGCAAACACAGACAAAAAACTAAAACCTGTTTTCAATACGTTAAACACGAATTTAAACATGAATGCAGAAGCGATTGACGCCAATGTAGTGCATTGCCACACATGGTATGCGCAATTTGCAGGAATCATGGCGAAACTGTGTTACGGAACTCCGTTGGTCATTACGACACATTCATTAGAACCGTTACGACCTTGGAAACGCGAACAACTCGGAAACGGTTATGATGCTTCTTCTTGGATTGAAAAAACCGCGATTGAAATGGCAGACGCGATTATTGCCGTATCGGAAGAAACAAAAATTGACGTATTAAAACATTTCAACGTAGCTGAAGAAAAAATAAAAGTGATTTACAACGGAATTAATCTGGAGCAATATCAATTCACACCCGAAAAGACAATTCTTGAAAAATTCAACATTGACGCTTCAAAACCGTATGTATTATTTGTGGGAAGAATTACGCGTCAAAAAGGAATCATTCATCTCGTAAATGCAATTAAACACATTGATGAAGACACGCAAATTGTGTTGTGTGCAGGTGCGCCAGATACACCCGAAATTGAACAAGAAATGAAGGAAAGTATTGATGCGGTAAAACAAACACGCTCCAATATATTCTGGATTGCCGAAATGTTGCCAAAAGAAGACATCATTCAACTCTACTCACATGCAGCCGTTTTTTGTTGTCCTTCTATCTATGAACCGTTTGGAATCATAAACATAGAAGCAATGGCATGTAAAACGCCTGTGGTGGCAAGTGCTGTTGGTGGCATAAAAGAAGTAGTAATTCATAATGAAACTGGTATTTTAATTCCTGTGGAACAACAAAACACAGCACCATTTGAACCTGTAGCTCCTGAGAAATTTTCAAAAGATTTGGCAGATGGAATTAATACAATCATAAATAACAAAGAAGTTGGAAACAGCATGGCACTAGCGAGTAGAAAACGCGTAGAAGACTTTTTCGATTGGAAAGCCATTGCAAAACAAACAGAAAACCTATATAAATCTATCATATAAAACGCTATGATCAATAACAAAGTACTAAGTATCATTTTAGGAGGTGGACAAGGTTCGCGACTCTACCCATTAACAGAAGCACGATCAAAACCAGCAGTTCCAATTGCTGGAAAATATAGATTGGTAGATATTCCAATATCAAACTGTATCAACTCAGACATCAAACGTATGTTTGTATTAACGCAATTCAATTCTGCGTCGTTAAACAAACATATCTCTAATACATTTCACTTTAGTTTCTTTAGTTCGGCTTTTGTAGATGTCCTTGCGGCAGAACAAACCATTTCGAGTGACAAATGGTTTCAAGGAACGGCAGATGCAGTCCGACAAAGTATGCACCACTTTTTAGCACACGATTTTGAATATGCACTCATCCTTTCGGGAGATCAATTATATCAAATGGATTTTAACGATATGATTAAAAAGCATGAAGAAGCGGGCGCAGAAATTTCTATAGCAACGTATCCTGTAAATGCAAAAGATGCCACATCGTTTGGAATCTTAAAAACGAATGAAGAAAACGTAATTACATCATTTATTGAAAAACCTTCATTAGATTTATTACCAGATTGGACGTCGGATGTAAGCGAAGAAATGGAAGGTGAAGGTAGAAAATACCTAGCTTCTATGGGAATTTACATTTTCAATAGAGACTTACTCATCAAATTGATGGATGATCCAGATACGGTAGATTTTGGAAAAGAAATCATTCCGCAAAGTATTGATACACACAAAACGGTGAGTTTTCAGTATGAAGGTTATTGGACAGACATCGGAAACATTGATTCGTTTTTTGAAGCCAATCTTGGGTTGACAGACGACATTCCAAAATTCAATCTATACGATCAAAAGCAACGTATTTATACAAATGCTCGAATATTACCAACGTCAAAAATTTCAGGAACAACCCTAAACAACACCGTAATTGCAGATGGTTGTATCATTCAAGCTGCAAGAATAGAACGTTCCGTGATTGGAATTCGTTCACGGATCGGGAAAGAATCGGTCGTTACCAATACCTATATGATGGGAAGTGACCATTATGAATCTTTAGAAGAAATCGAAGCAAAAAACATTAGTATTCTTATGGGAATCGGGGAGCGTTGTCACATTAAAAACGCCATCATTGATAAAAACTGTCGCATTGGCGATGATGTAAAAATCAACGGAGGAACGCATTTAGAAGACAAAGAAACAGATACGTATTTCATCAAAGAAGGAATTGTAGTGATCAAAAAAGGCGCGGTGATTCCAAAAGGGTATACGATATAATAACTTCCAACTTTTTAAAGTTGAGTTTTAAGAATCCCGTTGAAAAGCGGGATTTTTTATTGGGAAATTTTCGCCAAACCGAATCAAGTTCGGTTTCTCATAATAATTTTTAGTTCCAAATAGTATCAAATTCATTCTTATCGATAAAAAACTCTCTAAATTCATCCAAATCAAGCTTTTGATTGGAAAGTTTACCAAATTCATCTTCAATATGGTCATTATCGTATTTCAAAACTTTTCCATTTTCATAAACTTCCATTTGTCTTAAAACTTCTCCATTACTGTTTGTTTCAAAAAACCAAATCGATTTTCCCCAATTGTCATATTCGTCTCCACGAGATTCGTTCCAATTCCGTTTAAAATAGTTCATTCGTTGTTTTTTTTATCTTCAACGATACTAATTTCGCCAGGATCTCTTGTAAGAGTGTGAACGGTTAGCATTAAAAACAAAAAAATGTAAAATACAAAATCTGGAAATTCAAATTGCGAACTAATAATGGCAAATGTTACTGATGCAATTATTAATATTGAAAAACGTTTAATTGTAAAATTATTACCTATTCGAGGACTCGCTTTAAAGGTTTTTATTAATTCTTTATTTCTGTAGATTAAACACTCCATTTCACCTTTTAGAAGTTTTGTTGCTACTAACTCAACCTCGTATGTATTATCATTTTTGTCTTGAAACTCATGCGCGCTTTTTAGCTTTATATTTCTGTGTTCGGATACCAAATCTTCATTTAAGAAAATTTTCTCTTTACTTATAGATGATGTAAAAACCCGAATCGTATTGATTCCGTCGTTGTGTACAAACCAAATGCCTTTAGTTGGACTTCCTTGTGATGTATCTGGTAACATGTAGTGTATGGTGTTTAATGTGCTTGAAGTAGCTAATTTAGTGAATGCAAATTGAATAGGAAATAAGTTGGTACCTGAGTTTGTCGAAGGAAGGATTTTTGTGATTAGGCTACGAATGAGTCACTTTTTATAAAATTATAGGTTTGCGTTACGGTTAACGGTGTTAGCAAGCGTTTTTTATTCAGGCATTTCAGTTTCAAAACTCTCGGTGAGTTTTTCCATTTCAATCCAATGAACAGTCAAACTAATCAGCTTTTTTAAATCTTCAAGGTTTTTAGTTTCCCATTTGCGCACATAATGAGTTTCGTCATTTCCAAGCCAAACAGCTCTTTTTGCTACAGATTTCACTCTATCATCAGTCACTAAATCTTTAATACAATTCCCAAGTCGCATTTTCAAAATTTTATCTTCTTCCTCTTTATTACTTAAGATAACGTAATCCTTAATTAAAAATTCCAATGCTTTTCTATAACCAACACCACAAATTTCTTTTAAGTTTTGTTGTTCAGCAGAATATGCTTCATTATATATTTTTACAAACGAAGGAGAAACTTCTTGAATACTATCGCTAAAGTCTTTAGCAGTCAAATTCCCGATTGTTGTTTCATTCGCATATCTCCACATATTATTTTCATACTTATAATATCCAATGAATGAATTTTTGCAAGTACTTTTTGGGCAAGACATAAATATTTCCATTCGATCATTACCACTATTTCCATTAATAGGTCGTGGTGATATGACACTATGACAAAAAGGACACTTTTCTGGTAATTTGTCAATTTTTGTTGCTCCTGCGTTTGTGTTTACTTGATACATATTTTTTTAAATGTTTGCTAATGTTTGTAAATACGGAATACCATACGTAACACTAATTATATAAAACAACAAAAATCATCTTTCATAACAACTCTCATTATTTCCCATAAAAGTAAAACAAAGATTATACATACACAATGCGGTTTTCCGTAAGGAAAAAAAGGAAACGTCTTTGCGATCGGAAGCAAAGCAATCTCATACTGGCTTTATGAAGTAAAAGATTGCTTCACTAGCGTTCGCAATGACGCAAAAAACATTATTTCAAACGTATCAAAATAAAAATAACAAACAATCCCCAAACCAACACAAAAAACTTATTGACAAACAAATATCTGCTTCTCCGAAGTGTCCGTAAATGCTGCTTCTTCAAAACTTCCAAACTTATGCAGCATCCTAAAACCATGCTGTTTCAGGTAGGCATCTAATTCTTGCGGAAAAAACAGTCGCATATCCAAATTTTGAATCGAATCAAATGCACCATTTATATAATATTGCCATTCTATACGATTCATCTGCGTTGCACTTTCATAGTGCATTTGCTGTTTTATCAATACTTCTCTTCCATCGTTGGTGGTATAGTTGGCAATTTCTTGCTGTTCTTTTTCACCTTCAACAATATATTGAATATTCGGGTTATAGCAATCTAACAGAAACAAACCGCCTTCTTTAAGATGGTTTTTAACCGCAGTAAATGCCTTAAATAAATCTTCATTTTTATACAAATGATGGATGGAATTAAAAGGAATAAAAATAAGATCGTATTTTTCTGGTAAATCTAAGGTTCTAATATCTGCTTCCATAAACTCAATGGCTAGGCCTGCTTCGGAAGCTTTTGCTCTTGCTTGTTCGAGCATTGAGGAACTGTTATCTACGCCGCTAATAGCATAGCCATCTTTTGCAATTGGAATGGTTAATCTGCCAGTGCCACAACAAAGCTCCAAGATCCGAGCGTTCTTATTTTTTGGTAGCCATTGCTTGTAAAATGGCAAATCAGCGAGGTTGGTATTCATTCCATCATAAATATTCGCATCATAAATTAAATCGCCAACGGTATAAGTACTTTCCATTTTTTCTTTCAAAATCTATTGATTATTTAGCTATTAGTGTATTGAGTTTATTTTTTTATGCGTGCGATAAAACTGGAAACATCCACGCATTGTTTTTAAAATAAGCAGCCTTGTCTTTCAGTACGAATAAAGTATCTCCTGTATTTAATAAACTCTTTTGGTAATCGGTTTCATCCAATGGGACAAATCCCAATTGTACTCTTTTTATCGTTGTATTTGTTATGAATTTAATGACATCGTTTAGTGCAACGCGTTCTTTTGAAAATACATCATTCAAATATAGCGTGTCACCTTCCATATCCATAATAATTACAGTGTTAAGTTCGTCAAGATAATACAAACTGTTTTTCTTAAATAACAAAAAATAAAACATAAGTAATGCTGTATTGTTTTGCATAGCTAGTTTTGATATTGGATGTGCATCATGTATCGTTCTTAGCAATAATTCCTTGTCAGAAGCATCATCAATATGGAGTTTTCTTAATGATGATGATAATTTGTTAATACTGTTTAGCGATTTTGAATATTGGTATTCATTTACAATCTCGAAATTAAATTTCGGGTAGAAATCCAGTACACTGTCGTTTGCAAAAAGATATATAAAATCAGACTGTGTTTCCCATTCGTTTAGTACGTACTCCATAATGAACTTACTAAGTCCTCGATGTCGGTATGCTGTGTCTGTCATCACCGTACCAATTTGAATCCCTACTTTTTTCTCGTTTTCGATTACAAATTCTATTTTACTAACCGAAACATTTGAGATTACTTTATTATTGTGCATTAATGAGTATGGAATATAATTATCATCCCAGTAACCACTTAAATACCAACTTTCAAAATTGAATTCAAATGTGGCTTCCGTCAAGGCATTAAAACTCGCTCTAATTTCTGGGTCGTGTTTAAAATCTTTTACAAATGTGTAATTTATATTATTGAGTTCTATAAGTTTCATTAATGGTTACTTCTTTTTCTAACCAGGTATAACGGTTTGTGTATAGCTAGTTCCGTGGTAAGCACCTAATTTAACAAATAAAAACCGAATAGAAAATCTGTTGTTGCCTGAGCTTGTTGAAGGAAGGATTGTAAGTGGTACTAATTTTAGGATTATATAGTAAAACCTAAAAGAAAGACATCTTTGAAAGAGCTGAGAATTAGTCGTTTTTTTTGTAAAATTAAGGAGTTGTGCAACGGTTACTGTTGTTAGCACCAGTATTTATATTCTTAATGCTCCTTTCAACACTATTTGAGCTTCACTTTTTATCGTTAATGTTTTATCACTAATTAGTTCGACTTCCATAAATCCAGTTCTTTCAGAACATTGATATGAATTCATTTTCTTCTTATTCAAGCGTGTACTCCAATATTTAGATAAGAACGTATGAGTTGCTCCAGTTACTGGGTCTTCATTTGTTCCACTCCAAGGCCAGAAGTATCTTGATTCAAAGTCATAGGTGTCTATTTGCGAGATTGCGGTTACCAATACTCCGTTTATTGAATTATGTGAGCGTTTAAGCTTTTCAAAATCTGGCGATAAATTTTTTAATAGTTCACTACTCTCAATCTCTAGAAGTAGGATATTTGTTTCTTTATTAAACTCACTATTTGATATTTTTTCTATTCCGAGAGCTTTCAGTAATTCTTCAGGAGCATTTTGCGGAACTGTATCGTAAATAGGAAATTCCATTTCGATTATTTCTCCATACCTTTTAATTATTAAATCTAAACCTTGAATATTTTTAAAATGAATTTTTTCCATTTCAGGAAAGATTTCAAATAGTACTTTAGACGCTGCTAATGTTGCGTGTCCACAAAGAGGAATTTCCATTACAGGAGAAAAATATCTTATCGAGTATATATTCTGTTCCTCAATTTGATTGATAAAAGCAGTTTCCGAAAGACCTAATTCTTTTGCGATTAATTGCATTTGTGCATTCAACAATGTTTGACTCAACACACAAACACCTGCTGGATTTCCTTTGAAAGGGGTATCTGTAAAAGAGTCAACTATATAGGTTTCTATGTTGTTGTTCATTTTTTATGGTTGTTAGTGTATGTATAACCAAGAATTATTTTCACAACAACTCCTGTTATTTCCCATAAAAGTAAAACAAAGATTATACATACACAATGTGGTTTTTGGTAAAGAAAAAAGAAACGGCTTTGCAAACAATACTGAAGTAATCTATTTTTCATCAACATAATAAACAGACTGCCACGTCGCTATCGCTCCTCACAGTGACGTAAATTGTGCTGTTTTACGAAATCCGCAACAAAATCATCATATTTGAATGTTTTATTGAAGAATTTTCAATAAAAAGGCTCCCGAAACCTTCTCGCAGCAATGCAACAGGCTTTCCAACGCATTTGAAACCTTCTCGCAGACGTGCAGGAAGCTTTCCAACGTGTTTGAAACGTTCTCGCAGACCTGCGGCAAGCTTTCCGACGTGTTTGAAAGGCTCTCGCAGACCTGCAGGAAGCTTTCCCACACTGTGGATTAGTTCTCGCAGTCGTGCAGCAAGCTTTCGGGAAGTCGCGAAACGTTCTCGCAGCTATGCAACAAGCTTTCGGGAAACTAAGAAAGGCGTTTTCATCACAAAAGGCTTTTAAATTTTATATCGAACTCAGATTAACTAAGAATTCTGTTCAATTCTTTAAGTAAATAATGGATTACTACTTCGTCGAAGTCGATGTATAGCGGGTTTTTAAATTTTTCCTTTTCTTCCTTTAGTTTATTTCCAAGAGTTAAGAAAAAAGGTCTTTCAGCATTTAGATTATGTGAAAGAGGTTCTTTGTAGCGTTGTTCTAAATGAAGACCAAATGCTACTAATTGTGAGTTTTTAGCGTTCTTAAATATTGACCAAAATTCTGTAAAATCAAATTTTGAGTATATGGGATAATTCTTCAAACGAGTAGTTGGGTCACTTATTTTTTCTATAAAAGCCATCATGTCTTTTTCATACAACGCAAGAAGAGATTTAACTTCTTTATTTTCATTCTGTTTTTTAATAGTATGATATACTTCTTGGCAGTACATATTGATTTCATTTGAACTTACATTAAAATCAAATTGATGTACTTTCATTATATTCATTCCTTCCTTTTTAAAAGGATTCTTAGAGTGAAGTTCATTTAACCTAAAATTTATTTCTCCAAGATGTACGTTAAACTCAGGATAATCTTTAGAATTATATTGCAGCACCCATGTATCAATTCCTTTTTTAAATCGTTTTATAAGTTTTTTTTGAGCTTCTGTCAATCCATCTTCATGTATGTCTTTTTCATTTTTCAGAATCATGTTAACGCGTCTAGGTGTGTAAAAAAATCTGGTTACAACAGTAAAAACACTAGCGTAATCACCAAGGTGAAACTCAGCGTTGTCTACTAAAATTAACATTTCGTCAATTAAGTTTTCAATTTCTGACATGGGCAAGTCTAAACCTTCTAATTCAAATAACTTATTGAAAACCGGATAGTTGTTAACAACTCTATGTGGTTTTAATTCATTCACTAAATTTTCATTAATAAAAGAAGATCCTACTATATAATCGAATATTGAGTTAAAAATTGCTATGGGTTGGTACTTTATATTACTGAGATATTTTTCTTCATAATTTTGTTGATATGATATTAGTGCTTCGTATAGTTCACGTTCTTTTGGAGTTAATTCTCCATCAAATGGAGTTTTGATACTATTGCTTTCATCATCTTTATGTTTCAAACCAAAAATTATACTTGGTGTCAACCTACCCTTTTTAAATTCTATTGAAATAGATAGTGCATAATTGATAGTTCTGTCAAAGTAACTATCCTTTGAGAGTGCTGGTTTATCATCCTTTTGTAATACTTCCTCTATGGAAGTAAATATTACTTCATAATGATCTAAAAAGAAGAGCAGCGTTGTTAGATTACTATTACTTTCTTCAATTTTTGAAACAACATCTTGACTACGATCCTGTAGAAAATAGAAATAGCTAGGCAATTTTTCTTTGTATTTTTCAGTAATAATATGTTCGTAAACTAGTGGAAAATTAGTTTCGAACAGCATTGAATTGCTAATAACTTTCTCTTTCATTAGTGAATAATCAATTGCTACATTGCTTAATTCATCATCAGTTTCTACAAGTAGTACTTTTATAGGTGTGTTTTCAAGAATACTATTAATGAACCCAAACAATTCTTTGCTTGGTAAAGCATCACTTGTTCTATTAAGATCATCAAAACAAAGAAGTATGTTTACTTCAGTGGATGAAGTATCTTCATTTTTAGAGAATAATTTTATTAGAAATCTTCCAATTTTAGAAAAAATACTTACGCTTTTATTTTCTGATGGTGGCAATACTTCTAAAAGTGATTGCTCTTTGTTTAGAAACTGTTCTACATCTATTTTACAGAATAGTTTTGTCAGAAACTTTCTAGCATCTGAAGTGATATGTACAGTTTTGTCTCTTAAAAGTGGTAATAATTCTAAAAATAATTGTTCTTGAATTTCTTCAACACTTCTAAGTCCGAAAAGGGAAATTAATACAGGATAACAATTTTCATCATGTATGGAAGTTGAGGCTTGAGTTTTACGAACTTCTGGAAATAATGTATGTTTAATATAATATGTTTTTCCAATACCACTTTTTCCTCTAATCAATAAGGCATTATTTATGTCGCTTTCAAAAGATCGTGTTATTCTTTGCGTTAAATTTTCAGTCATTTATTTCAATGCTAATAAGTTTGGGTAGGAGTTGTTGCGTTAGCAGGAACTAATTTAGTCAATATAAGTTGAATAGAAAATTTGTTAATAACTAAGCTTCTTGAAAGAAACTTTTACAGCAATTAAAAACGCTCAAATTTCACTCAGAAAAAAATGAATCCATAAATAACAAAATAACGAATCCACAAAAAAACAAAGAGCAAAGCGACAACTCACAACCGCAAAACCACTCCGCAAACGTTGTAGTTTTAAGATCGGTAATATAATTGGGAAACTAGCATGAGAATTGCCGCTAAATTTATTAATTTCGGAATTCAGAACATACATAATTCCGAAAAATGCAAAATCAAAAACGTGTCGTTATCGATCATATTTCACCACAACTGAACAATGGTGAATTTTTTATCAAACGAATTGTCAACGAAATCGTAAACATACAAGCACATGTCTTAGTCGATGGACATGATGTAATTGCGGCTTCTGTATTGTACAAACATGAAAAAGAACGTACTTGGAAAGAAGCACGCATGCACGAAACTGGAAATGACGAATGGCAAGCTTCATTTGTGGTGGAAAAACAAGGTTTCTATACCTACAAAGTAGAAGGTTGGGTAGATTATGCACTAAACTGGCAACACGGCGCAGAACGAAAAATTGATGACAATCAACATATTGTTTCTGAATTGTTAGAAGGTGTGGAGATTCTTAAACCTTTACTCAAAAAAGTAACGAAGACAGAAAAGGAATATTTGGAAACTTGCATTGCAAACTTCAAAGATGCTTCCAAATATAATGAGGCTATTGAAGCGGCAAAAAGCGAAACATTACACAATATCTTTGTAAAATATCCTGAAAAAATATTAGCAAATTCGTCACATGACTTACAAGTCTATGTCGATCGTAAAAAAGCGCAATTCAGTACGTGGTATGAATTCTTTCCGCGTTCGGCTTCGGAAACAGAAGGAACACATGGAACATTCAAAGATTGCGAGCGTTTACTGCCCAAAGTTGCCAACATGGGATTTGATACCTTGTATTTTCCACCAATTCATCCTATTGGAGAAGTCAATCGTAAAGGAAAAAACAATACCACAGAAGCCAAAGAAGGTGATGTTGGTTCGGCGTGGGGAATTGGTTCACAATATGGCGGACACAAAGACATACATCCAGCATTGGGAACGATTGAAGACTTTAAAAGTTTAATCGCGAAAGCAAAAGAACAAAACATAGAAATCGCAATGGATTATGCATTGCAAGCAGCACCCGATCATCCTTGGGTAACCTCGCATCCAGATTGGTTCAAATGGCGACCAGACGGAACGGTTCAATATGCAGAAAATCCACCAAAAAAATACCAAGACATTTTGCCAATTTATTGGGAAAGTAAAGACTATAAAAATCTGTGGAACGAATGTTTAAGCACACTCTTTCATTGGATTGATTGCGGCGTGGAAGTTTTCCGAGTAGACAATCCGCACACAAAACCATACTATTTCTGGAATTGGGCAATTGCCGAAGTCAAAAAGAAACATCCAAACGTGCTCTTTCTCGCGGAAGCGTTTACCAGACCCAAAGTAATGCAGCAATTGGCAAAGCAAGGCTACACACAATCGTATACGTATTTCACTTGGCGTGATAACAAACACGAGCTGATTGAATACATGAACGAACTCACGCAAACGGAGCAAAAAGAATACATGCGCCCGAACTTTTGGCCAAATACACCAGACATCAATCCGTTTCATTTACAAGGTGCAAACGAAGCAAAATACATTCAGCGCTATGCGTTGGCAGCAACCTTGAGTTCCAACATTGGAATTTACGGACCTGTATTTGAGCAAATGATCGATGAAGCTATTCCTGGAAAAGAAGAATATTACATGTCAGAGAAGTTTCAATTGTGTCATTATGATTGGGACAAACAAAATAAACTCACAACGCTTATTGGTAGAATCAACGCAATTCGTCACGAACACGAAGCATTGCAACAAACGAATAATATCAAATTCTGTCACATAGAAAATGATAACTTATTAGGTTTCTATAAGTGGAATCAAGATCGGACGAGTGAAGTTTTAGTCATTATCAGTCTCGATCAATACTATGCGCAACAAGGAAACATTCAGTTGCCGTTGCACGATTTAGGAATTCAGCAAGGACAGAAAGTTGAGGTTCACGATTTAATCACAGGAAACAGTTACAATTGGTACAGCGAATGGAACTTTGTAGAATTGCATCCTGCGTTGCCGTTTCATATTTTTAAAATCAATAAATAGATTTAGTAAAACCATTAACCATGGCAAAAAAAACCACCAAAACGACATTACAGCCCGCGTACAATTTCAATGATCCTTGGGAAGAATTATTAGAAAACAAAGCGTTTGTAAAAGCATTTTTGTCAGATGTATTGGAAGATTACATCATCAAACAACGTTGGTACGGTGGAAAAGCAAGCAAATTAAAATATATTGAACTCTCGGAATATTTCCGAATTCAACAACATGGCGAAATCTATTATGGATTAATCTTAGAAGTAAACTTTGTAGAAGCGTTTTATCAGCATTATTTTTTACCGATTGCCTTTGTGTCGGATGAAAGTTTTGCCCAAGAAGATCGTATTTTGCCAATTAGCATTAAAGATCAAAAAGGATTTATCATTGACGCAATCAACCTAGAAGCGTTTCGGAAATTGGTTTTTGAGCGCATTCACACGGCAGTTCCTAACGATCAAACGAAAGTACAATATCACAAAAGCTTGCTGTTTCAAGATGCATACAAATCTTCCCGATTTATGGGCTTGGAGCAAAGCAATACGTCCATTGTATACAATGAAAACTATGTATTGAAATTCTTCCGAAGAATTTACGCAAACAAAAATCCTGACTATGAAATGAGTCGATTTCTATCGGAAAAGAAAAACTTCAAAAATACGCCTGCGTACTTAGGAAGCATCAATCTAGTAGATTCCGATAAGGAAAATATTACCATCGGACTCATGCAAGAAATGGTGCCAAATGAAGGTGATGCGTGGGATTATATGTTGAAAGAATTGCACAAAGTATTCTCAAATTTAGAAGCAAAAAAGATAAACACACAACAATTGCCCGATACGGAATTGTTTGAACGTTTAGACATTCGTGATGTGCCACCGCAAATAATTGATTGGGTTGGATTAAATTTATTCTTAAAGATTCAAACCTTAGCAAAACGTACTGCCGAAATGCATATTGCACTCGGAAGTGAATTTGAAGAAACTGCCTTTACACCAACACATTTCAATGGCGATTATACGGTTTGGCTGAAAAATAGATTGCTCTATCAATTTCAAAACCGATTGAATACGGTTGAAAACAATTTGCATAAGTTGGATGGTTTAGCGTTAACATTAGCACAAGAATTTTTAGACAAGAAAAACAGCATTCGGAAACGCTTTGTAAATTTCGATTGGACAAAGCTCAAAGGCGAACGCATTAGAGTGCATGGCGATTATCACTTAGGACAAATCTTGGTGAAGGATGATGATTTCTACATTCTCGATTTTGAAGGCGAACCCGAAAGCACCATTCGCGATCGAAAAGTAAAACAGCCGCCACTAAAAGATGTGGCAGGACTTTTTAGAAGTTTCCATTACGCGATTTACGCAACAATATTCAATCATAACGACGAGTACAAACATTCGCAAGACGATTTATTTGAAGCAGGCGAATTATTATATAAATACTTCATTGGTGTATTCTTAAAAACGTACATTACCAAAATTCAAGATGCAAACCTCAACATTGGGTACAGTCAGGAACGCATCTTTTTACTAAAATATTCATTGCTCGAAAAAGCAGTCTACGAACTTGGGTATGAACTCAACTCACGACCGCTTTGGGCTGTCATTCCGCTCAAAGGAATCACTAACATTATCAATCACTAATTTATGGCAACAGTAGTTCCACATAGTTTATTTTCAGAATTTGATGTCAATCTATTCAAAGCAGGAAAACATTACCGACTTTACGAAAAGTTTGGTTCACACATGATGACGCTTGACGGCGTGGAAGGAACCTATTTTGCAGTTTGGGCGCCAAGCGCAAAAACAGTTTCTGTCATTGGCGATTTTAACTTTTGGATAGAAGGCGAACATAAATTAAACGTACGTTGGGACGAAAGCGGCATTTGGGAAGGATTCATTCCTAATGTTGGAAAAGGAAGTACCTACAAATACAAAATACAAAGCAATCACAACGATATCAAAACGGAAAAAGCTGATCCGTATGCGCGTCGTTGCGAACATCCACCAAAAACAGCTTCGATTGTTTGGGAAGCCGATCACGATTGGAAAGATTCCAAGTGGATGAAAAAACGTAAAAAGCACAATGCCTTAGATGCGCCATATTCTGTATATGAAGTGCATTTAGGTTCGTGGAAACGTAAATTGGCAGAAAACAAATTTTTGTCATACATAGAATTGGCTGACGAATTGGTGAGTTATGTAAAAGATATGAATTTCACGCATGTGGAATTAATGCCAGTGATGGAATTCCCGTACGATCCAAGTTGGGGCTATCAACTTACAGGATATTTTGCGCCAACATCACGATTTGGCTATCCAGAAGAATTCAAATTATTAGTAGATAAACTACATCAAAACGACATCGGAATCATCTTAGATTGGGTTCCGTCGCACTTTCCTGAAGATGCACACGGACTTGGTTTCTTTGATGGAACCTGTTTATATGAACATCCAGACAAACGAAAAGGCTATCATCCCGATTGGAAAAGTTTGATCTTTAATTACGGTCGAAACGAAGTAAAATCATTCCTAATCAGTAACGCAATTTTTTGGCTCGATCAATTTCATGCAGATGGATTGCGCGTGGATGCAGTAGCTTCTATGTTATTCCTTGATTATTCTCGTGATGAAGGCGAATGGGAACCAAATCAGTTTGGTGGACGCGAAAACTTAGACGCCATTGCGTTTATGAAAGAAATGAACGAAGCAGTGTATTCGAGCTTTCCTGATGTACAGACTATTGCAGAAGAATCAACATCATTTCCAATGGTATCTCGTCCAACGTCTATTGGCGGACTTGGTTTTGGAATGAAATGGATGATGGGTTGGATGCACGATACCTTACAATACTTTGCGAAAGAACCAATTTATAGAAAACACCATCAAGATGATTTAACGTTTAGTATGACCTACGCGTTTACGGAAAACTTTATGTTGCCGTTATCACATGATGAGGTGGTGTACGGAAAACATTCCATCTTAGGAAGAATGCCAGGCGACGAATGGCAACGTTTTGCAAATCTTCGTTTACTATACAGTTACATGTTTACACATCCAGGAACGAATTTATTATTTCAAGGATGTGAATTTGGACAAAGTGGCGAATGGAATTTTGAACAAAGTTTAGATTGGCATTTACTCGAACATGATGTGCACAAAGGCGTTCAGAATTTAATTAAAGATTTAAACAAACTCTACAAAAAAGAAGCTGCATTGCACGAAAAGCAATTTACAGCCGATGGTTTTGAATGGATTGATTACAACGATTCGGAAAACTCAGTCTTAGTCTATATCAGAAAAGGGAAGAAGCCTGAAAACGATTTGATTATTGCGTGCAACATGACACCAATTCCACGCGAAAGCTATCGCATTGGACTGCCAACAGCGGGAATATTAAAAGAAGTTTTTAACAGTGATCTCAAAAAATACAACGGAACCAACGACTTTAAAAACAAAACGGTCAAATCGGAAGCAATGGAATGGCAATTTAGAAATCATTCTGCAGAAATTATGATTCCGCCTTTGGGAATGGTGGTGTTGAAATACAAGTAGTGAGTATTGAGCTATTAGTATTGAGATTTTTTAGAGAAAAAAGAACCAAGAGTATAGAGTCAAGACTTTTGTCATATCGAGCGCAGTCGAGATACAGCTTCGCATCATCATAGTTTTTTTAATATCGCATACCGAAGTATTAATAATCTGTTTAACTTGCTAACGATATATATTTCCTTTAATATAATATGTTCAGCATGCATCTAGCAGAAAAAAACCTCCGTTTACTTACAAAGCAATTCATCCTATGGTGCTTTGCTTTCACATGCTGTGTGAATGCTCAAACCAATAGCAATGCATCATACAAAGAATTAATTGAGTCATATAGAGAATTTAGAAGTAAAGAACGATCAAAAGCATTAGCATTTGCAATAGAAGCAAAAGGTGTGGCTTTAGTGAATGGAAACAATACACAACTAGCAGAAGCGCTTTACTATATTTCCACAGGTCAATATAACTTGGCTGAAAATAAGGAAGCTTTAAAGAATATTGAACTCGCCATAGCAGAAGCAAGCTCTATAAAAAACACCCTGTTTTTATATAAGGATTTTCTCTTAAAAGGAGATATTCTATCTGAATTAGGCGAAGACTCAAAAGCACTTATTGCATATTTAAAAGCAAAAGAATATGCAGAAGAAATAGGAGATCCTATTAATGAAGTGCTACCGCTATTTAGGATTGCTCATATAAAAAAGATTCATAAAGATTTTCAGGAAGCGATTCGTATAAACAAAGAAGTATTAAATCGTTTGAACATCTTAGGAGCTAATGTAAATACTAATTATTATAGGCTTAATGCATTCATGAATATTGCCGATACATATCTATGGTTGGAAAATCCGGATGAAGCTGAGTTTTACAATAAAGCTGGCTTAAAAAAATGTTCGGACACGATTATGCCAGAGACATATTATACTTTAGTTATGAATAAAGCGATCATTCATTATCAAAGAGAACAGTATCATGAATGTCTTGTAGTAGCAGAAGAAGTTGGCGAGTATAGTCTAAAAACAAAAAATGAAAGCTTATATGTTACGTCTTTATTCTACTTAGGGAAAAGTTATTCTAAACTAAATGAGCATGAAAAATCGCTTGGCTATTTGGAAAAAATACAAGCAATTATGAGTGCTTCCGACAATGTAGATGTGAATGAAAAAGAACTCAATGAATTTCTATTTCTCGGATATTACAAAAAAGAAAAGCATGAAAAAGCATTGCTCCATTTCCAAAAATATAAAGAATTAGAAAAAAAGGAAAGTGCCCAAGATTTAAAAATCAATAATGAAATACACAAGTTGCATGATATTGTTCCGCTACACAAAGAAATAGATACATTAGGCGAGGAGCTCACAAAACAAACCAACAATAAAAGAAACCTCGTTATTGTGTCTTTGGGATTGTGTATGCTGTTTCTGATGACAATTGTCTATTACATCATCAAAGGAAAAGTCATAAAAAAGAAATTTAAGGAATTGCTAAAAAAAGTATCCGATCTTGAAAATAATAATGAAAAACAAGTCGTTCCCCGAAAAGATATCGTAACGGATGAAAAAGTAGAAGCGATTTTAAAAAAGATAGCAACTTTTGAAAAAGAAGAACAGTACTTAGAGCCAGCATGTAGTTTAAGTTTTATGGCGGAAAATTTGGAAACCAATACGGCATACTTATCGAAAGTAATAAATACACACAAAGGAAAATCATATACGGTGTACATTACCGAGTTGCGACTCAACAAAGCTTTAATTCGATTAAAAAATGATAAAAAGCTGCAATCATACACTATCAAAGCCATAGCAGAAGAGTTTGGATTTAAGCGACAAGAAACATTTGCTAGAGCTTTTAAAGCGCATACAGGAATATATCCTTCTCAATATTTAAAAAATCTTCAAAATAAAACATAAACTATTGACAATTTATAAATCATCAATGGTTTAATTTTTATTTCATTTCAATACCTTCTTGCTTTACAATATATTAATTATTAAAACAGCAGTATCATGAAAAAAAAGAATCTAAAAAACCTGATATTACACAAGCATAAAATTTCTGATTTCACTTTGCTCCAAAGACAAATTGGAGGAACTTTAACCAATACGGAACCAGCGACAGAAACGAGCCCTAGTGGTGAAATTTCAGTACAGATTGTGTGTCCAACTGAAGTTTTATATTGTATTTCATTAAACTTTACAGATTGCGCAACTAATAATGGTACCGTAAAAGCGCCACCTCCGACAGAACATGAAGGTTGTGATGGAGTTTTAATAGGAGGATAATATAATGTCTACTTTATACGATATACCAAAGGTGTTGATGAATTATAATCCGTCAACACCTTTACTTTTTTGTTCTCAGTAAAATGTTTTGTTTTGAGCATATTAATTTCAAAACATAAATATCATGAAAAAAAGAAATTTTAATTCATTAAAGCTGAACAAGAAGTCTATTTCTAATTTAAAGACTGACAGTCTTAGCGGAGGAACTTGGCGAACGCTGTCATGTTATGTATCTTATAAACATTGTGAAACTTGGGAAGATTGTTCACCTTGCCATGTTCCTACGCCAGGATAAGATAGTATAAGCGATCTTCGGATCGCTTTTGTTTTTACAACTAGGATTTTAAATGTTAAATAGGGTCTTACCGTAAGTAGTTTCTTGTCTTTTTTTATAAATTTCTGTATAATCAAAACTTTATATCATGAACAAAAGAAATCTCAAATCGTTAACGCTTAACAAAAAATCTATTTCAAATTTCAACTATGAACAATCAATAACTGGAGGTGGAAATACATTTTATCGGAGATGTCCATCCTTTAGCTGTTTAAATAGTATATGTTTAACCGCTTGCGATTCAATGTGTCAATAAAAACAATCTAAAAAGTGAACTTCGGTTCACTTTTTTTACTGTTCTCAACAAATAAACGAGTTAAGAGTTAAAAAGTGATGAGTTAGGAGTGAAACAAATAAACAAACATCCAACAAGCCAATAACCAAATACAAAATCAATAAAAAACGTGTAGAATAATTGATTTATTCAGAATTATAATCAACTATAACGTTATCGTTAATAAGTCAAGGTTTTAAAGCTTTCAAATCTCTAAACTTTTCCGTTTTTTTACATAACATACTTACTAAACAGTACAATATGATTGTAAATACGGAATTAGAACAAAAAGGAAATTTATTTCCAACCAAAATACTACACTTCAAAAAAGATGTAGATACCTTTTACTTTACCGCAGAAAACGATGTTGTATTACAATTGCGAATCTTACGCGATAGTGTATTGCGTTTTCGCTACACAACGACAGGAACATTTGAAAATGATTTCTCCTATGCAATCACAAAATATGCAAGCACAGGTTACAATCACTTAGAAATAGAAGAAGACGAAGAAAAATATACCATCACTACGTCAAAACTAATTTGTCATATTGCGAAAGTAAACATGCGTGTTAAATTATACGATGCTAAAGACAATACGTTGATCAATGAAGACGAACTTGGTTTCCATTGGGAAGAAAGTTACGAGTTTGGCGGAAACGTTGTGAAAATGAGCAAAACGGTCAACGAACGTGAAAGCTACTTCGGGTTAGGCGATAAGCCAGATCATTTAAACCTAAAAGGAAAACGTTTTCAGAATTGGGTGACAGATTCGTATGCATACGGAAAATCGACAGATCCAATCTACAAAGCAATTCCGTTTTACACAGGATTGCATCATAATAAAGCTTACGGAATCTTTTTTGACAATACATTCAGAAGTTATTTTGACTTTGCACACGAACGCAGAAATGTAACCAGTTTTTGGGCGCAAGGAGGCGAAATGAATTACTATTTCATCTACGGACCGCAAATGCAAGATGTAGTTGAAAATTATACCGACTTAACAGGAAAGCCACATCAATTACCGCCATTATGGGCGTTAGGTTTTCATCAATGTAAATGGAGTTACTATCCTGAAAGCGATGTAAAAGAAATCACGAGTAAATTTAGAGAACTAAAAATTCCGTGCGATGCTATTTACTTAGACATTGATTATATGGATGGTTTTCGTTGTTTTACATGGAATAAAGAACATTTCCCCGATCCGAAACGAATGGTGAAAGAATTGGGAGATGATGGTTTTAAAGTGGTTGCCATCATTGATCCAGGAATCAAAATAGATAAAGAATATAGTGTTTTTAAAGAAGCATTAGACAAAGATTATTTCTGTAAACGTGCTGACGGACCGTACATGAAAGGAAAAGTATGGCCGGGCGAATGTTATTTTCCAGACTTCACCAAACCAGAAGTACGTGATTGGTGGTCAGGATTATTCAAAGAACTCATTGAAGATGTCGGAATCCAAGGTGTTTGGAATGACATGAACGAACCTGCCGTAATGGAAGTGCCAAACAAAACATTCCCGGATGATGTGCGACACGATTACGACGGAAATCCATGCAGTCACCGAAAAGCACACAATGTCTACGGAATGCAAATGGCACGCGCAACGTATCAAGGTTTAAAGAAATTTAACTATCCAAAACGTCCATTTGTTATTACGCGTGCGGCATATTCAGGAACGCAACGATATACTTCAACATGGACAGGCGATAACGTCGCTACTTGGGAACATTTATGGATTGCAAACGTACAAGCGCAACGCATGGCAATGTCAGGTTTCTCGTTTGTAGGAAGTGATATTGGAGGTTTTGCAGAACAGCCACAAGGCGAATTATTCACACGTTGGGTTCAACTTGGAATCTTTCATCCGTTTTGTAGAGTGCATTCATCAGGTGATCATGGCGATCAAGAACCTTGGGCTTTTGATGAAGATGTAACCGATGTAGTGCGTAAATTTATTGAATTGCGTTATCAATTATTACCATACTTATATACTGCTTTTTGGAATTTGGTCGATCATGGAACACCATTATTAAAATCGTTAGTAATGTTCGATCAAGAAGATCATCAAACGCATTACAGAACAGACGAATTTATTTTTGGTGATAAAATATTAGTTTGTCCAATTCAGGAACCAAACGCCAAAGGTAGAAGAATGTACATTCCACGCGGAAAATGGTATAATTTCTGGACCGATGAATTGGTAGAAGGTGGAAAAGAAAAATGGGTGGATGCAGAAATTGACAGCATGCCAATTTTTGTAAAAGAAGGAGCTGTTATTCCAAAATTTCCTGTACAACAATATGTTGATGAAAAACAAATTGATGAGGTTACACTTGATATTTACTACAAAGAAGGAAAAGAACGTTCGCAATTATTTGATGATGCACATGACGGTTACGATTACACAAAAGGTCGTTACAGTCTGAGAACCTTCAAGCTTACGGGAAAATCAAACGAATTAATTTTACAACAGCACAAAGAAGGAAAGTACATTACAACGTATGAAAGCTTCAAGTTGAAAATTCATGGATTGCCTTTTGAAGTCAAAGAAATTCAATTAGACAATGTAATTGTGCCGTTTTCAGATATGAAAATGGATGAAACAGGTGCTATGTTTGTGGATAAGAACTTCTCTGAAATTCATATTATTGGGTAGTTTCTTAGCTATTAGAAAATAGAAAATAGAAAATAGAGTAAAGAGTCAAGACTGATAGTTTTGGCTCTTTTTTATTGTTTCGCTTTGCGCGATTCAAAAATTCAAGGTTTTATATTGGCTCGTTTTTAATGTCATTGCGAAAGTTGTTCACTGAGCTTGTCGAAGTGAAAAACTTGTGGCAATCTGTTGCGGAATCCGCTCTTATTCATAATGGATTCCTGCCTTCGCAGGAATGACAATTGAACTGACGTTTTTCAATCTTTCAATGCTTCAATCATTTACACTTAATAAAAATCCATCAATCTTTTCAATCACTTCTTTCTTGCCTAAAATTCTTCGATGTCCAAAATGTTGTGTAATGTGAATACTTCCGTTAGAAAGTTCATTGTGAATTGCATGTGCGCAACTTACAGGAACATCACCATCATGTTCATCATGAACAACCAAGGTTGGAATGTGTACTTCTTTTGCCGCATTGTGCGCTGACGCGTAATCAATATCTTCTCCAAATTGTGTATCGAGCATTGTTTTCATTTTCTCAGCCACCGTATCTTTCAGCGTAAGCGTGCGTGTAAAATGTAGAATAATATCAGTAATCACATCCGCAGCACCAATAGTTACGAGTTTTTTAGTTTGAAATCCTTCACGAACGGCGTTCAATAAGGCCATTCCGCCTAAACTATGCCCAATGGCAAATTCAAAAGGTCCAAATTCTTTTTCTATTTCATGAATAGAAGCAATAAATTCAGGCATTGAAGTTGTAGCCCCCGAAGCTTTTCCGTGCGCAGGCGCATCAAAACTGATGATTTCATAGCCTAATTTCAAAAAATGATCGGCAATTTTCACCAATTGTGTTCCGCGTCCGCTCCAACCGTGCGCTAACAAAATCTTTTTATCACTTTTTCCATAGCGATATACAAGAATCGTTTTTAAAATTTCAGGGACAAACAAAGGTGTTTGTTCCGATTGTTCATCCATGTGATATTCACGCCTTGGCATTTTATGTTTAAAAGGTGTTATAAACAAGCGTTTTGCATATTTTGCGGCAGCTAAGGTGGAAATTGATTGCAAAAAGCGACCTGTACGTAAAATCACTTTTGGGACTTGTACAGACGGTTCAGGCTTGGGATTTGATGTAGTTTGACTCATTTTTTGGTAGCATATCTAAGATCGTTCAAAATTGAGATAAATTTTTGAGCTTCGGAAATACATTTTATAGTTTTACGCTACTAATTTAATAATTGTTAATTTTGTATTGGTATTCTATACCAAATTCATTTTAAAATAAAGAAGACACTAAAAAATATAATTATATGAAGAAGCTAGCATTCCTTTCGGTTTTCTTGTTTTTGTTGTCATGTGCAACAAATCCATTTACAGGAAAAAAAACATTGGCATTTGTATCAAATGATCAATTATTTCCAACTGCTTTTGCGCAGTACGATCAGTTTTTAACTGAAAATAAAGTAGAAACTGGCACTACCAGAGCAAATATGATTCAGCGAGTAGGAGAGCGTATTGCTGTGGCTGCAGAACGTTGGTTAGATGCCAATGGACAACAAGGCTATTTAAAAGATTACAAATGGGAATATAATTTGGTAGATGATCCTGCCGTAAATGCTTGGTGTATGCCAGGTGGAAAAATTGTTTTTTACACAGGAATTTTAGATGTAGCCCAAAATGAGACAGCAATCGCTGCTATTATGGGACATGAAGTCGCACACGCATTAGCAAACCACGGACAGCAACGTATGAGCGCAGGATATATTCAGCAAGGATTGGCTGTTGGAGGAAATATTTTGATCAAAGATGATAAATCGCGTCAAGCATTCAATCAGTATTATGGAGTTGGTTCTAATGTGTTAGGAATGTTACCATTTAGTAGAGCGCATGAAAATGAATCTGACAAAATTGGAATCTATTTAATGGCAATTGCTGGGTACAATCCTGATGAAGCTGCCGAATTATGGAAACGTATGGGCGCAAAAAGTAGTGGAAAAGCACCACCAGAATTTTTAAGTACACATCCTGCGAGTGCAACACGTGTTGAAAACCTTCAAGCGGAAGCAGCAAGAGCGAAAGCAGAAGCTAAAAAATATGGCGTAACATCATTTCGTCCATTAGGAACATATTAAATCTAAGACATTCAAAAATAATCTGTATTTTAGAAGCTGCTCAATTTAGAGCAGCTTTTATTATTTAAAACAATATGGGAAAAACAACTGGATTGCAAAAAGGTGACAAAAAATTAATTAACGCTTGGGCATTTTACGATTGGGCAAATTCGGTGTATTCACTCGTAATTAGTACGGCGGTTTTCCCGATTTATTACGCAACGATTACAGAAAGTTTTAAGAGTTTTGAACTTACTGAAAAAATTCAGTTTTTAGGAACGGATTGGAATCCAACGACATTATACAATTACACCATTGCATTTTTTATGTTGATTGTCGCTTTTATGTCGCCGATACTTTCTGGAATTGCCGATTATACAGGAAATAAACTCAAATTTTTGAAATTCTTCTGTTTATTGGGTTCAGTTTCCATTATGGGATTGTTCTTTTTTAAGGATGAATCCACATTATGGATCGGGCTTTTATTAACAGTAACTTCCGGAATTGGTTTTTGGGGAAGTATTGTATTTTACAATGCCTATTTGCCTGAAGTGGCGTATCCTGAACAGCAAGATGCCGCGAGTGCCAAAGGTTTTATTATGGGCTATATAGGTTCTATATTATTATTAATTTCTTGTTTGGTAATTATCATGAAACCAAATTTAGTTGGTTTGGAGGAAGGAACCTTGCCAACGCGAATTTCTTTTATCGTTGTAGGTCTTTGGTGGTTAGGTTTTGCACAATTAACTTATAAAAAATTACCTAAGAATGAAAACATTAGAAAACCCAAAAAAGGCTATCTAACAAGTGGTTTTAAAGAACTACGCAAAGTCTGGGACGAGTTAGTGAATTATCCACAATTGCGTATGTTTTTAATTTCATTCTTCTTTTTTAGTGTGGGTGTGCAAACCATTATTTACATGGCGGGAATCTTTGGAAGTACGGAATTAGGTTTGCCAACTACGAATTTAATTGGCGCTATTTTGTTAGTGCAATTTGTTGCCATATTTGGAGCGTTTATCTTTTCGAGAGTTTCTAGAAATTTTGGAAACTTAACCGCTTTGAAAATTACGATTTTGATTTGGGGAATTGTTTGTTTTGTAGCGTTTTCACTCGATAAAACACAAGAAAATATCGAACTCTATTTTTATGCTTTAGGCGGATTGATTGGTTTGGTGCTTGGCGCGATTCAATCCTTAGCACGATCAACCTATTCTAAATTATTACCAGAAACAGAAGATACAGCCACGTATTTTAGTTTTTACGATGTCACTGAAAAAGTAGCGATTGTCTTAGGAATGATCGTTTTCGGATTGCTGAATTCTATCACAGGTTCTATGCAATGGTCTGTACTATTCCTAGCAGTTTTCTTCTTAATTTCATTTGTGGTGTTAAGTTTTATCAAGAAAACAAAATATGTCAAATAACAAGTAAAAAATCACTTACGTCGTATAAACTATTGTGTTTCAATAATTTTATTAAATTTGCCCAGAATTAAAACCGATTTATAATGAAAAAAGCATCCTTATTACTATTAATTTTCATCTCATTGACTGCATTTACGTGTGAAAATGAACCACTTGACACTGGTGTAGAAGAAGCAATTAGTACAAATAACCCAGCCAATCCAACGGATCCAACAAACCCAACCGATCCTACAAATCCAGCAGACCCAACTTCTATCGTAGGAATCTGGAGAGCCATTTCTTTTTCTGCTACTGTCGAATCTTCAATAACTGTAGTTGGACTTTCGACGAATGTGACTTCAGATACTAATGGTTCAAACTTAGATTATACAGTTACTTTTGCAGACGATAATACATTCGCAACAAATGGAAGCTATGATGTTACATCAACAGTAAATGTAGATGGAGAACCACCAGCTACAAGTACTCAAAATTATGATAATGTTATGGGAACTGGTACGTATGAACTTACAGGAGTAAACATGATTACTGTCGATGGAGCATTTTACAATCTTTCAGTAGATGGTATAGATACGAGCGCAATAGCTGACGCACCACAAGAAGCACAATACACAATTAGTGCTGACGGACTCACATTAACATTTATTCAAGATCAGCAAGAAATACAAAATTTGGATGGAATTGAAATATCGACAACTATTTTAGCAACTTCTATTTTTACAAGACAATAAAAATTACACCATATAACAGCAAAAAAACCGCTCAAGTTGAGCGGTTTTTTTATGTCCAATAATTTGTTTGATGAATCTTCTAGTTAGAAGAAATACTTCCAGAACCTGCTACTTTGGTATCTTCTTTTGCAGGTCTTCCTTTGTATGTAATATCTCCTGAACCTGCAACACGTGCTTTTAAAAAGTCTGTTACATTTACTCTAATATCTCCTGAACCAGCCAAACTTACATCTGCATTTCTAGCTTTTAATTTATATGCATGAATGTCTCCTGAACCAGCTAATTTTATTCTTGCATCATCTGCTGTTCCAGTTGCAGTCATATCTCCAGAACCAGAAACTGCCATTGTCAAATCGCCTGCATCTACATCTATAATGACATCTCCAGAACCTGATAGTGCCATTTTAAACTTGTCCGCTCTTACAGTTGCATTTTTTGTGTATACATCGCCAGAACCAGACAAAGCAACCACACTAAGATCTTTAAAAGGAACCGTAATGATTAACTTCTTACCATTGCTTACGCGTAGGTTGTATCCTTTTTTAGTTTTAATCTTTAGTTTATCGTCACTGACTTCAGTTACTATATATTCTAATAAATTTGATTCGCCTTCCAGCGTAATTTTTCCTTCGGTTCCGTTTACTAATTCTACGTCAAAAGAACCCGCTACTGCAACTACGTCATAATCAGATGTTGTTCGTGTAATGGTGGTAACGTTTCCGTTTCCTTTAATTCTCTTTCCTTTTCCCCATTGTGCATGAGAAATAGTTGTTGCTAAAAATAGCGTGATGATAAATACTGTCGTTTTTTTCATGATTTTAGTTTTTAATATGATTGTTTTATTGATGATATGTGTACTTATAATTTTTCAAATCGGACACTTCCGTATTCCGCATTGATACTAATGTTATTTCCACTTGTTGCATCTCTGTAATATCCTTTGTAATAGTGATTTTTTGATTCTATACGTTTCTTGTTCATAACAAAATCGTCGTCACCTTTGAGATTTGCGTATTCTAAGTTGAATTCAAATTTAAAATGATATTGTGCATTGTAGCCAATTCTAATACCAGTATACTCTGACCCAATTCGGATACTTCCTGCATCGTCTGTCATTTCGGCAATTTTAATAGAACCGTAATCTGCTTTTATATCTACATTTCCAGTAATACCTCCTAAGCGAACGGATAAATACTCGCCTGCACCTTTTACATTGTTTGCTTGCTCAATTTGTAAACTGTCATAATCACAGTTGTACTCAATGTTGTCAATGGTTCCAAAACTTGACTTTGTATAATCTGCATTCAACATGATATTGCCTCCTTTATTTACCATAAAAGATGAATAATCTGCATTAATTCTTCCACTTTTCATATACGCAACTGTAACACCATTTGTATAATCAAAGTCTAACGAATTGTTATCTGCCAACAAATCACCAATTTCCATACGTCCGTAATCACAGTTTAAGGAAACTTTATTTTCAGCTTTATCTAAGAAAATCCCGCCGTAATCATTAGAAATATTTAGTTCATTTCCTTTCGGGAATTTAATCGTATAGTTTACCGTTACATTCACTTTATTCCGCTTGTTCCATTTCCACATAGATTTAGAGCTTTTAGCAAATTGTGTAGATGCATTCACCATTGTTTGCGAATTGCTAAAATCTACATCAACTTGTTTCAAACGTTCAGCTACATTTTCTTCAGAATTTCCATTGGTTTTTATCACAACTTCAATAGCTACGGTATTTTTATCCCAAGCTGTCATGTGCACAGTTCCGTAACTGTTAGAAATTTTTAGCAATGCATCAGCGTTTACTGAAAACTCTTTGGTAATGGTTTTCTCTTTGGTATACTTTCCTTTTCCGTTATTGGCAAAAGCAATAACTGGAAGCAAAAAGGCAAGCAGGATAAACTTATATAATTGTGTGTTCATTTTTGAATAATTTAATTTCATCTATTTGTGTTAATACGCTTTCTAATAAGTTAATACGAAGTTGAAAATTTGTAACCATCGCATGTAAAATACGTTTGTCGTCTCCACGTTCAATGAGTTGATTTTTTAAGTTAGTGTAATCGTTTTCTAAGCGTTCCAATTGTACCAAAGCATCTTGTATGATTTCTTTTGTGTCTTCATCTTCGGCTGCTTTTACTTTTTCGAGTTCTGTCTCAATTAAAGAAGCAAAGTATAGTTGAGATTTTTCAACTTCTGGCGAAAATGTAGCTTGCTGGTTTTCTACAACGGTTCCAAAATTTGAACCAATAAAAATTCCCAAGCCCAATAGCAAAATACATGCTGCCGCAATCTGCTTCCACCAAGTAAACAAAGTCACAGGTTTTTTGGTGTCTGTCGTTTTTTGATGTTGTTGTTTTAATTTCGATAAAAAGCGATCTTCATGACCTAATTGAGGTGTTTCCATATCAAAATCGTCTTTCAATCGTTCAAACAAAGTACTAATGTTGTCTTTCTCTTTCATACGTATACTTCAAGTTTTCTTCTCAAACTGTCTTTAGCGCGAGAAATCATGGTTCTACAATTTGCATAGCTAATATCCAAAATGGTACAAATTTCTTCATAATCAAACCCTTCAATTAAATGTAAGGTCAAAGAAACTCTGTAATTGTCCTTCAGTGTTTTCAAAGTTTGCAATACTTTTTGAGCCTGTAAGCTTGTAAACTCCTCATCCGAAGCAATTCCATTATCATCTTCGACCTTATGTAATAAAGTGTCAATCGGAACTTCTTCTTTTCGTTGTTGTTTCTTATACAGATAAATACTTTTATTCACTACAATTTTTTTCAACCATGCGCCGAATGAAACTTCTTCGCTAAAAGAATCCAATTTCAAAAATGCGTTCAAAAACGATTCTTGCATGGCGTCTTCAGCTTCTGCGCTATCTTTTAAGATTCTAAATGCAGTATTATACATCGCTTTATAGTAGCGATTGTAAATCTCCATTTGCGCAAATTGATTTCCTTCCTTGCACAACGTAACGAGTTGTTCAGTATTTAACTTTTGGTGGCTCAAAAAGTTTAGTTTATTGTAAAGATTATTGAAAAATTAAAATGTTACACTTATTGCTAAAATTATTTAATATTTCTCGATTTTTAGTTGATTTAATTGAAAAGCTTGGCATAACAATTGTTTTCAAGTAGTGTATAAAGCCAATAAATACAAGTGCTTTCACTGATTTATAGGTTATTATGCTAAAAAATGAAAAAGAAATATACATACACCTTTCTGTTTTTATGACAGAATGGCTTAGGAATATAAATATGAGCGAAACAAAGTTTTTAAATATGGACAGTTTGTCATTTCAATCAATTGATGAAGATGCGGAATTAATTCCGTTAATGACGCCTGAAGATGAAGAAGAAATTAATAGAGAAGAATTGCCAAAAACATTGCCAATTCTTCCACTCAGAAATACGGTGTTATTTCCAGGTGTTGTCATTCCAATTACAGCTGGGAGAGACAAATCAATTCAATTGATTAAAGATGCCAACAATGGAGGAAAAGTAATTGGCGTCGTTGCTCAAAAAGACGAAACTGTTGAAAATCCTTCTTTAGAAGATATCAATACCTTAGGTACGGTTGCCCGAATATTGCGCGTATTGCAAATGCCTGATGGAAATACAACAATCATTATTCAAGGTAAAAAACGCTTTGAAGTAGATGCGATGTTACAGGAAGATCCATATATGGAAGCAACGGTAAAAGAAGTATCAGAAACGCGACCAGAATCTATTGATGATGAGTTTGCAGCAATTCTAGATTCTATCAAAGATCTCGCATTACAAATTATAAAGGAAAGTCCAAACATTCCGTCGGAAGCTTCTTTTGCAATCAAAAACATTGAAAGTTCTTCGTTTTTAATCAACTTCATATCGTCAAACATGAATTTGCCGGTGAAGGAAAAACAAGAATTATTAGCGATTACAGATTTAAAGCAACGCGCATTAGCAACGTTGAAATATATGAATCTGGAAATGCAAAAGCTTGAATTGAAGAATGACATTCAATCAAAAGTTCGTCACGATTTAGATCAGCAACAGCGTGAATATTTCTTGCATCAACAAATGAAAACCATCCAAGAAGAATTGGGCGGCGGAGTTTCGTATGAAGCAGAAGTAGAAGAAATGCGCGCCAAAGGAAAAGACAAAAAGTGGGACATTGAAGTAAAGAAACATTTTGACAAGGAATTGGCAAAAATGCAACGCATGAATCCGCAAGTTGCCGAATATTCAATTCAACGTAATTACTTAGAGTTATTTTTAGACTTACCTTGGAATGTATTCAGTAAGGATAAATTCAATCTGAAAAAAGCACAAATTATCTTAGATCGTGATCATGCAGGATTAGAAGATGTAAAAAAACGAATTATTGAATACTTAGCAGTATTGAAACTTCGGAACGATATGAAATCGCCAATCTTGTGTTTATATGGACCTCCAGGAGTTGGGAAAACGTCGTTAGGAAAATCTATTGCAGAAGCGTTAGGACGCGAATATGTACGTATTTCACTTGGTGGATTGCGTGATGAAGCAGAAATTCGCGGACATCGTAAAACGTATATTGGCGCCATGCCAGGGCGAATTATCCAAAGTTTGAAAAAAGCAGGAACGTCAAATCCTGTCTTTGTATTGGATGAAATTGATAAGCTATCAAGCAGTCACAATGGTGATCCATCTTCTGCGATGTTAGAAGTATTAGATCCAGAACAAAATACAGCGTTCTATGACAATTTCTTGGAAATGGGCTACGATTTGTCAAAAGTGATGTTTATCGCAACAGCAAATAGTTTAAGCACCATTCAACCAGCATTGCGCGATCGTATGGAAATCATCAACGTAACTGGATATACAACCGAAGAAAAAGTTGAAATTGGTAGCAGACATTTGTTAAACAAACAACTAAAAGAGCACGGACTTACCGAAAAAGATTTAAAAATAGGGAAGAAGCAGCTTGAAAAAATGGTAGAAGGCTACACGCGCGAAAGTGGTGTGCGTGGATTGGAAAAGCAAATTGCCAAAATGGTACGTTACGCTGCAAAATCCATTGCAATGGACGAAAAATACGAGAAGAAAGTTACAAACGCTATCGTAGAAGATGTATTAGGTCCAGCTCGTATGGAACGTAACAAATATGAAAACAACGACGTTGCCGGAGTTGTAACTGGATTAGCCTGGACAAGTGTTGGTGGCGATATTCTATTTATAGAATCTACCTTGTCAAAAGGAAAAGGAAACTTATCTATCACAGGAAACTTAGGAAAAGTGATGAAAGAATCTGCAACGATTGCCATGGAATACATGAAATCAAATGCAGATCTTTTAGGTCTTGATGCTGGCGTATTTTCAAAATACAATGTACATATTCACGTGCCAGAAGGTGCAACACCAAAAGATGGACCAAGTGCAGGAATTACGATGCTGACTTCATTGGTTTCTTTATTCACACAGAAAAAAGTGAAAAAAGATATTGCCATGACTGGCGAAATTACATTGCGTGGAAAAGTTTTACCTGTTGGTGGAATTAAAGAAAAAATTCTTGCTGCAAAGCGCGCAGGAATCAAAGAAATTGTACTGTGTGAACAAAATAAACGCGATATTTTAGAAATAAAACAATCGTACTTAAAAGGATTGACATTTCATTATGTTTCTGAAATGAGCGACGTTATAAAACATGCTATTACAGATGAAAATGTAAAAAATCATAAGACACTTTAAATAATACCAGTATTATCACTTTGGTGTAAATAAGAAAACCTCGAATGAATGTTCGAGGTTTTTTTAGTTAAAAACACAGTTGCCCAACATGTTAAACTAAACAATATTTTTCCGTACTGTAAATTGTTGAGCAACTGATAAAAATTCCCCCTTTTTTATGACAAAAAATCTATTTAGCGTTTAATCTTAACTTATGATCATTTGCTAATCCCTAAAAAGTCTTTTAAATTTCTCTATCACTGAGTGAATACTTTGTGAATATAATCAGCTTTCATCTATAAAAACAAGGAAACTAGGTGCGGTTTTATAAAGCATCATCAAGAATAAAATGCTTTAAGTACTATATATGCAACGGTTTGATAATAAAAAGTGTAGTTTTACGCCGGAAAAAAAACAATGAATAAAATTTTCTGAAAAATAAAAAAAACGCGTAAAATATTTATCATATCTAAACGTTTTGAATAAAGATTTTAGTTACTTTGTACACATGCAGAAAAAGAACCTCTTTTACTTTTTTTTGTTTATAACTACGCTTGCTTCCGCACAAATTGGTGGAAAATATACGTATCAGTTTTTAAACTTAATTTCATCACCTCGACAAGCAGCTCTTGGAGGAAAAGTAATTACAAATTACGATAAAGATGTCAATCAAGCATTATTCAATCCTGCAAGTATTAACTATACAATGGACAATCAACTTTCATTGAATTATGTGAATTACTTGGGCGATGTAAACTATGGTTCTGCCGCTTATGCATACATGTGGGACAGAAGAGCACAAACATTTCACGCAGGAGTTACCTATGTTAGTTACGGACAGTTTGATGGTTATGATGAATTAGGAAATGAAACAGGAAGCTTCTCTGGAAGCGAAATTGCATTATCATTAGGATATGCGTATAATATTCCTTGGACAGATATTCACATTGGCGCGAATGCAAAATTTATCAACTCTAAATTAGAACGATACAATTCTTTTGGTGGCGCACTTGATCTTGGAATCATGTACATTAATGAAGAGTTAGAATTAAATATAGGTTTAGCCGCTAGAAACTTAGGTGTACAATTTACAACCTATGCTGGTGTGCAAGAACAATTGCCTTTTGAATTAATCTTCGGAATCTCTCAAAAGCTAGAACACGTCCCAATTCGTTGGCATCTAACGCTTGAAAACTTACAACAATGGAATATCGCGTTTGCAAATCCTGCACGTGCCGAACAATCTATTGAAGGTGGCGTAAGCGAAGAAAAAGTTACCTTTCTAAAAAACGTAATCAGGCATACAATTTTGGGAATGGAATTATTTCCAGACAAAGGATTCAATATTCGTTTGGGTTATAACTTCCGTAGAGGAGAAGAATTAAAAATTGTAGATCAGCGTAATTTCTCAGGAATTACCGCAGGATTTGGACTTAAAATCAATAAACTAAAATTTGATTATACTTATGCACGTTATACCGTAGCTGCCAACACTAGTATGTTTGGAGTTACCATTAATCTGCAATAATTTCGCTAACTTTAGGCGTTAACAACGTGCTCAGTCATGAAAAAAATTACCATAGCTATTGATGGCTTTTCATCTACGGGGAAAAGTACGATTGCCAAGCAACTTGCCAAAGAATTAGGATATATATATGTAGACACAGGCGCAATGTATCGCGCAGTAAGTTTATATGCACTTCGTGAAGGTTTTATTAATCCAGAAGATTTTAATGAGAGCGATCTCGTTGAAAATTTACATAACATCGATTTGAAATTTAAGTATAATGAAGCTTTGGGCTTCGCCGAAATGTACTTAAATGGAGAAAATGTGGAGCGAGAAATCAGAACCCTTGAAGTTTCTGACTATGTTAGCAAGGTGGCTGCCGTTCCTGAAGTTCGGTATCAGTTGGTAAAGCAACAACAGAAAATGGGCGAAGACAAAGGCATCGTGATGGATGGTAGAGACATTGGAACGGTTGTGTTTCCAGATGCTGAATTAAAACTATTTATGACTGCTTCGCCAGAAAAAAGAGCCATGCGTCGTTACAAAGAATTAATTGACAAAGGAGACAAAGTAGCGTACGAAGATGTATTGCGAAATGTGCAAAATAGAGATTATATAGATTCGCACCGAGAAGATTCGCCATTGCGACAAGCAGAAGGAGCAGTTGCTATTGACAATAGTGATATGGGACTCAAAGAACAGTTTGAACGCATTCTCAATTTAGTCAACCGAACTATAAACCCATAAAAAAAGCTTCCAATTTGGAAGCTTTTTTTGTAATAGTATATTTTTTATAAGTTTGGAATCACCAACTCTTGTCCTGGATGAATTACATCAGGGTTTTTCAAGATATTAGTATTTGCTTCAAAAATAGCAGTATACTTTCCAGCTTTTCCATAATATTGCTTTGCGATTTTACCTAAAGTGTCTCCACTTGCAACTGTATGACGGTGATATACTGAATCATCAGCAACTTCTATATGTGCTTCAATATCTGATGGTAATTCTCCACCAGCTTCTTTAATTTTATCCCAAATTAAATTCTTTTCGTGTGGCGTTCCTGCAACACCTGAAACTTTCAATACTCCATCTACTTCTTCTACATTTCCATTTTGGATTCCTAAAGTTTCACCAAGGTCAAGAACTCCTTGATATTTTAATTTTACACTCATTATTCTGTTATTTTAATTATTAATATCATAAAGATAAATTAAAAAAATAAATTTTAAGTTACGATTGCCTTATAATCTTCTTTTTCGACGAATGTCTCTTTTCCTAGATAAATTGAATAAAATCACTTCTATTTGAAGAGTAATAGTTTGTTAATCAAAATAATATTGGTATTTTTGCACTCCTTTTTAGCATGGTAGAGAATCAAAAAAGGGAATACAACTTATACAAACATAACAAGCTACTGCTTTTACATGCGAAGAATCTCTAAAAGAGCAGTATACAAATAATAAATCAGCAATGGCTGAAGAAAACACAAACACAGAGGTTCAGGACGTTAAAAATCCTGAAGAATTTTTAGCAAATTTTAACTGGCACAATTACGAAGAAGGAATTGACCAAGTTGAAGACGAAAAGCTAGAAGAATTCGAAAAATTAGTAGCGGCAAACTTCGTTGATACAGATGACGATGCTGTAGTAGAAGGAACTGTAGTAAGAATGACTGACAGAGAAGCGATCATTGATATCAATGCGAAATCTGAAGGTGTAATTTCTTTAAACGAATTCCGTTACAATCAAGATTTAAAAGTAGGAGACAAAGTAGAAGTATTAATTGACGTTCGTGAAGACAAAACAGGACAATTAGTATTATCTCACAGAAAAGCGAGAACAATCAAAGCATGGGAACGCGTAAATGGTGCTCATGACAATGGTGAAATCGTGAATGGTTTTGTAAAATGCAGAACTAAAGGTGGTATGATTGTAGACGTATTCGGAATTGAAGCGTTCTTACCAGGATCTCAAATTGACGTGAAGCCAATTAGAGATTACGATCAGTATGTTAACAAAACAATGGAATTCAAAGTGGTTAAAATTAACCATGAATTCAAAAACGTTGTGGTTTCTCACAAAGCACTTATCGAAGCAGATATTGAGCTACAGAAGAAAGAAATCATTGGTCAACTAGAAAAAGGTCAAGTATTAGAAGGTATCGTGAAGAACATTACTTCTTACGGTGTATTTATTGATCTTGGTGGAGTTGATGGATTAATTCACATTACAGATCTTTCTTGGTCTAGAATTAATCATCCAAATGAAGTTGTTGAGTTAGATCAAAAATTAAATGTTGTAATTCTTGACTTTGATGATAACAAATCAAGAATCCAATTAGGATTAAAACAATTAAGCGCTCATCCTTGGGAAGCTTTAAGTTCTGACTTAAAAATCGGAGATCAAGTAAAAGGAAAAGTAGTTGTAATTGCTGATTACGGTGCATTTATTGAAGTTGCAGAAGGTGTTGAAGGATTAATTCACGTTTCTGAAATGTCTTGGTCTACACACTTACGCTCGGCTCAAGATTTCGTTAAAGTTGGAGATGAAGTTGAAGCGAAAATCTTAACATTAGATAGAGACGATCGTAAAATGTCACTTGGTATTAAGCAAATGACGCCAGATCCATGGACTGATATTACTACTAAATATCCTGTAGGTTCTAAACACACAGGAACAGTACGTAACTTCACTAACTTTGGTGTATTCGTAGAATTAGAAGAAGGTATTGACGGATTAATTTATATCTCTGATTTATCTTGGACTAAGAAAGTGAAGCATCCATCTGAGTTTGTTACTGTTGGTGACAAATTAGAAGTACTTGTATTAGAATTAGACGTAGAAGGACGTAAATTAAGTTTAGGTCACAAACAAACTACGGAGAATCCTTGGGATAAGTATGAAGGTGAATATGGTGTTGGAACATTGCATACAGCAGAAATTACTGATACAAATGATAAAGGTGCAACAGTAGCTTTAAACGAAGATGTAGTTGCTTTTATTCCTTCTCGTCACTTAGAAAAAGAAGACGGAAAGAAATTGAAGAAAGGTGAAACAGCTGAGTTCAAAGTAATTGAGTTCAACAAAGAATTCAAAAGAGTTGTAGCTTCTCATACAGCAATCTTTAGAGAAGAAGAGCAAAAGAACATTCAGGCGGCAGCTAAGAAACAGCAGTCTAATGAAAAAACTACGCTTGGAGACTTAGATGCTTTACAAGAGTTAAAAGACAAAATGGAAGGGAAAAACTAATTCTCAACATTTTATCACATACAGAAAAGCCGTTTCATAATTGAAACGGCTTTTTTTTATACTCTTTTCTAAAAGTAGAGAATCATTCTAAAAAAATCTGTACTTTTGTATTCCAAATACCATTTGGAGTAAAACTATGAGTCAAAAAATCTTATTGAACTCAAAAGAGATCGGAATCATTCTGCATCGATTGGCGTGTCAGCTCATCGAAAACCATCTCGATTTTTCAAATACCGTACTTATAGGAATTCAACCAAGAGGAATTTACTTGGCAGAACGTTTGGCGAGTATTTTGCGAGATGAATATCAAGTGAACGATATAAAATTAGGTCATCTCGACATTACTTTTTTCCGAGACGATTTCCGCAGAAGCGAAAAAATACTAGAAGCAAATAAAACGAATATCGACTTCACAGTTGAAAATAAAAAAGTCGTTTTCATTGACGATGTGTTGTACACAGGAAGAAGTATTCGCTCAGCGTTAACAGCGATTCAATCGTTTGGACGACCAGAAGAAATAGAATTATTAGTGTTAATAGACAGACGTTTTAGTAGACATTTACCAATTCAACCAAATTATCGTGGACGACAAGTAGACGCGATTAACAAGGAAAAAGTAAAAGTGAATTGGCTAGAAAATGACGGAGAAGACATGATATATCTTATTAATCAAGAAAAAGACAATTAGAAATGAGTGAATTGAGTGTCAACCACTTACTAGGAATAAAATATCTCAACGAAGAAGATATACAACTCATTTTTGAAACGGCTGATCAGTTTAAAGAAGTGATCAATCGTCCTATAAAAAAAGTGCCTTCTTTACGAGATATTACCATTGCAAATCTGTTTTTTGAAAATAGTACACGAACGAAACTTTCGTTTGAATTGGCAGAAAAACGACTGTCTGCAGATATCATTAACTTTTCAGCTTCGCAATCTTCCGTAAAAAAAGGAGAAACGCTAATTGATACCGTAAACAATATTCTTTCCATGAAAGTGGATATGGTTGTCATGCGCCATCCAAATCCTGGAGCTGGTGTATTTCTATCTAAAAATGTGGACGCAAGTATTATAAATGCTGGCGATGGCGCACACGAACATCCAACACAAGCATTATTAGATTCGTATTCCATTCGTGAAAAACTAGGCGATGTTGCGGGGAAAAATGTAGTCATTGTGGGCGATATTTTACACAGTAGAGTTGCTTTGTCAAACATTTTTGCACTCAAACTTCAAGGTGCCAATGTAAAAGTGTGCGGACCAAAAACATTATTGCCAACCTACATTGAAAGTTTAGGTGTCAAAGTAGAAACAGATTTACGAAAAGCATTAGAATGGTGCGATGTAGCAAACATGCTTCGTGTGCAAAACGAACGTATGGACATTAGCTACTTCCCTTCTACACGTGAATATGCACAGCAATATGGAGTTACTAAAACACTTTTAGACTCACTAGATAAAGAAATTGTAATCATGCACCCTGGACCTATTAATAGAGGTGTGGAAATTACGAGTGATGTTGCCGATTCCAAACAATCAATTATCTTAAATCAGGTTGAAAATGGTGTTGCAGTTCGGATGGCGGTTATTTATTTGTTAGCTTCTAAAATAAAGCAGTAAAATTTTTACTTTGAAAATTAAAAAGGTGTTAAACTAATTTTAAGAACACAATTATGGTGTAAATTTTGTAAATTGTAGTTAGGTCTTAAAAACTACCAAAACCCTCAAAAACCATTTACCTATGATTTTAGATAAGCAAGAAAATATTCTCATCATAACACAAGAATCTCCTAATACTGTGGAGCTTGTGAAAAAAATTAACGCACGTTACGACGAAATGAAAAAGGATAATATAATCGTGAATCTATTTTCGTTTGGTAATTTAAAAAAAAGTGATTTGGTAGAATTTTTACAACTCTCCAAAATACATCGTGCAGAAAAACATTCATTTGTCATTGTAACGAATAAAATAAGTACGGATGATTTGCCAGAAGCTATTATGACTGTGCCAACACTGCAAGAAGCTTTTGATATTATTGAAATGGAAGAAATAGAACGCGATTTAGGTTTCTAATATCATATAAATTTTAAAGTTTATTTGGTATAATTTTCAAGGATTAAAATAAATACATGAAATTAACCATTTTGGGCTGTTATGCAGCAACACCAACAAAACATACAAATCCGACAGCGCAAGTACTCGAAATTAGAAACCATATTTTTCTAATTGATTGTGGCGAAGGAACACAAGTAGAGCTTAGAAGAAGTAAAGTCAAATTTTCACGGATTAAACATGTATTTATCTCGCATTTACATGGTGATCACTTTTATGGACTTATCGGGTTAATTTCTACATTTATGTTATTGGGACGCGATACAGATTTACATATTTACGGACCAAAAGGACTCAAAGAACTCACATTATTGCAACTAAAATTGACCAAATCATGGACAAGTTACACACTTTGTTTTCATGAATTGGAAAGTAAAGAATCCGAAGTCATATTTGAAGATGATAAAGTTACAGTAACAACCATTCCGCTAGACCATCGTGTGTATACAAATGGTTTTCTATTCAAAGAAAAAGAAAAAGAACGTCAACTAAATGTCGGTGCTGTTCTAAATTATGAAATAGAAAAATGTTACTATCAAAATATTAAAAAAGGCAGAGACATTACACTCGATTCTGGCGAAATCATTCCCAATGAAAAATTAACTTTTGATCCTCCTAAGTCAAAAGGGTACGCATTTTGCAGCGATACCATATATTTCCCTAAAATAATTGATCAAATTAAAAATGTAGATGTATTATATCACGAAGCTACTTTTTTAGACAAACACGATCAATTAGCTACTAAAACCAAGCATACAACGGCTAAACAGGCAGCAATGATTGCCAAACAAGCGAGTATTGGTCAGTTAATACTTGGTCATTTTTCAACGCGTTACGATGGCTTCAACGAATTCAAAGAAGAAGCGCAAACGGTATTTGAAAATGTAGTATTAGCCGACGATGGAAAAGTGTTTGAGTTTAATTAATTTAAAAATAAATATGATCATATTGTCTATGAAACATAGGATTCTGAGAATTTCTATAGGAATTGGTATGCTTTTAAGTTTGGTTCACTGTACGCAGCAATCAACTTCAAAAAATAATACTGATACAGATGATAGTAAGCCAAAAACGCATCAAGAATTAGTTACGCTTATTAATGAAAATAAAAAAACGAATCTTCCAAAGATGTTGGAATATAGTGATGCGTTAATACTTTCGGCAAAAAACAAGAAAGATACGTTGATGATTCTTGAAGGATATTTACAAAAAGGCGTTGCTATGACGCATTTAGGCGACAGAGAAAAAGCGATTGATACATTAAAAAGTCAATTTTCAATTTTAGAAAGTGAAAACTATATTAAAACGAAATGTCGATATTTTTTAGGAATTGGAAATGCTTATGTGTTACATTGGAAAAATTTAGAAGCATTAAACTTTTACGAGAAAGCTTATAAGATTGCAACAGAAAAAGGATATAAAAACTGGAAATGTATTGCACAAGTAAACATTGCTAAAATTACCCGTAATATTGGAGATAGAGAAGAAGCTTTAAAAATATACAAAGATGCGTATGCACAAGCAACAGAATTTCATATTAAGGAAGATAATAAATTGCGTATACTCATGGGAATTGGAGGAACTTTTCTAACACTCAACAAACCAGATTCTGCACTTCATTACAGTAATATGGGTTTGAAAATTTCTACAGAACTGAATAACAAAATGTTAGAAAGCTATTTTTACCATGACATTGGAATAGCGTATACACAAAAAAAAGAATATCAAAAAGCACTTAAAAACTTATACAAAGTACTTGAGTACACAGAACCTATACAAAATGACGAACGTTCTGCAGAATCATTATTTTATATAGGAAAATGTTATTATGAATTGCAAAAATATGAGTTGGCTAGTCAGCAATTTGAAAAAGTAGTTGTCATTGTAAACAGTTTTGATAAAATAGAAGGTTCTCGATTTGAACCTCAAGAATTATTAGATACATATGATTTATTAGAAAAATGTTATGGTAAACTGAAAAAGGATGCAACACTCATTAAATTAGTTGCATCTAACAAAAATGATTTACGTAAAGAAATCAAGGAAAACAATAATGAAGTAAAAGCTACGCTTTATAAAAATCAAAATCAAGCACTTGTAAATACATTAAAGCAAAAAGCTTTAGAAACAGAATTTCAAAAAAAAATAATAACAATCATTTTAGGATGCTTGGTACTGACACTAATAATTCTTTTTTATTACAAAAACACATCTAAAAATAATAAAAAGAAATTTGATGCTTTAATGCAAAAACGAGCGAAAAATCTTGAAGCGAAAACGAATGTTGTTTCCAAACAGATCAATATAAAAGATGCCAAAGTTGATGAAATAGTAAAAAGGTTGAAAAAGTTAGAAGCACAAGAATATTACTTAGATATTTCATGCTCATTGGCTAATATGGCAAAGAAGGCAAAAACGAACGGAACGTACCTTACTAAGATTCTTAAAGAACATGAAGAAAAGACCTTCTATGAGTATATTAACGAATTGCGGATAAATTATACAATACAACGATTGCAAACAGATAAGCAATTTCGTAAATATACAATCAAACATATCGCAATGGAAGTTGGTTATAAAAGTCCAGAATCGTTTACAAAGCACTTTAAACAAGCAACTGAAATAAATCCGTCTTATTATATAAAAGAAATAGAGAAGCTTCACAATACCAATGAATAAGCATTAAAAAACAAGCTTATTTCTTACCTTAAATTAGATGATTTAAGGACTCCTTTTCTTGTATAATAAGACTTAATCGATAGATTTAAACATTCCAATTCATGGAAGTGAAATTTACATTAATATTCAAAATGAGACTTATTATGAAAAACAAACAAACAAAAAAATTCCAATTCTCAAAGGAGACAATTACTAAATTTAAGGCATTAAACGCGCAAGAAATTAAAGGCGGAACAATACCTACGGATCCTCACATGACAGCGGCTCCAGATGAAAATAATGTATGCTTTGCAATAAAATAAAATTTCAGATCGTTTTTAATATCCTTAAATCATCTAATTTATGGTATACATGATTTTTTCCTTTTAAAATCCTTGCTACTTTGGTAACATCAATCGATTGATAGGTGTTGCCGAAAACCTATAAAAATGTAGGCATATTAAAAACTTAAATCATGAAAAAACAAGAAATCAAAAACCTAGCTTTAAACAAAAAAGTAGTTTCTAACTTTGAAATCACAAAAATAAAAGGAGGACACGGAACAGTTGATCACAAAACAGGATGTGTTGATAATTGTGATTTGAAATAGAAAAACTAGTTTTTTCCGCATACTAAAAGGGGCAACTTCGGTTGTCCTTTTTTTATTCAAATGAAGGTTGCCTTTATTGAACTTCAGACTTACTCCGTAAATCATCTAATTTACGTTAAGTGCAGTTTTTTACTTTTAAAATCCTTGCTACTTTGGCAACATCAATCGATTGATAGGTGTTGCCGAAAACCTATAAAAATGTAGGCATATTAAAAACTTAAATCATGAAAAAACAGAAAATCAACAATTTAGAACTGAACAAAAAATCAATTTCAAACTTAAAAATAACTGAAATAAACGGAGGAACTTCAGGTTTACCATGTTACAGTCTTTACTTTATGGCATCAATTTGTTTTGATCATTGTCAGGAAAATTAAAAATCAGAATTTTAAAAATAGTGTAGAAAGGACGACTTCGGTTGTCCTTTTTTTATTAGATAGTTATATAAGTTAAGATCCTGCCTGTATTGGATTTCCTTGATCTACATCTTTAATAAAATCAATCAAGCCACTAAAAAATACTTCTTGGTCATCAAATTGTGACAAATGACTTCCTTGCGGGCAAAATAAAAAGCGTCCGTTTTGAACTTCTTTCGCCAGCCAACCCATTTGATTTGGATCCATCGTATCATAATGTGCGCCAATGCTTAAAGTTGGTACTTCAATCTCTTTTAATCGATCTTTTACATCCCAATTTTTCAAAGTTGCGTCACCTTTAATGCCAAACTCACTTGGTCCTTGCATGGTTACATATACATCTGTATTCAAATGTTTAAACGAACGACTCACAGGTTCGGGCCAACTATTTACGGGCATTCTAATGACATGTTTTGTATAATAATGTTGTACAATTAAATCTAAATATCTTGGATTTGCATAATCTTCTTTCTCTTCATAGGATAAAATCTCTTTCAACACTTCAGGTGGAAGTTGCGGCGCTAACACTTCATCAGAATATTTCTGATAATCTGGAATGGAAGGAACCATATTTGAAATAATCAAACCTTTCAAATGATCTTGATACTTCAAAGCATATTGCATTCCCAAAATTCCTCCCCATGATTGTCCGTAGAGATAAAAATTGTCTTTGTTCAGGTTTAATGCAATGCGAACTTGTTCTACCTCTTCTACAAAACGATCCAAATCCCACAAACTCTTATCTTCAGGTTGATCGCTGTAATACGAACCCAATTGATCATAATAATAATACTCAATGCCAGCTTGTGGAAAAAAACTATCAAAACATTCAAAAATTTCATGTGTAATTCCTGGACCACCGTGAAGTAACAATACTTTTATCTTCGGATTATTCCCAACGCGTTTTGTCCAAACATTAAAAGTTCCTTTTGGTGTTGTAATTGGAATCATTTTAATACCGCCAGTTACAATGTCATCACGTCCGGTAGTATCAAAATATGGAGTCGTGGAAACATCAGCTTTTACGGGCTCAATAGCCTTGTTGCAGCTTACGCAGAAAAATAAAAAACACAAGGCACTGTAATAGAAAATTTTCATGATGATCTAAATTTTGTGGTAGTTTAAAAATACTAATAAAAGAATTAGCAATATCACTTTCAGAAAATTTAATGCAAATCAGCTTATTTTTGCTTCTAAAAGCAACTAAAAAACTGTAAATTGCAGTCAGGATAAAAACTTGAAAAGCACGTTAAGGGAACTGAATGAAACAAGATTTAAGCGATTACAGAAAATCATACGAAAAAAGCGAACTATTAGAAGAAAATTGCTTGGAAAATCCTATGGAAATGTTTCAAAAATGGTTTTATGAAGTAGAAAAATCTGAAACTGTTGCCGAAGCCAATGCAATGACAATTAGCACCATCGGTTTGGACGGATTTCCTAAAAGTAGAGTTGTATTGTTAAAAAAATATACTTTCGAAGGATTCATCTTTTATTCAAACTATACAAGTGAAAAAGGATTGGCGATGGCAGAAAATCCAAATGTTTGTATTTCGTTTTTCTGGTCCGCAATGGAACGACAAATCATCATCAAGGGAAAGGTCGAGAAAATTGCAGAAAACTTATCAGATGGTTATTTTGAATCGCGTCCACGCGGAAGTCAATTAGGCGCGTTGGTTTCTGACCAAAGTAGCGTAATTCCATCAAGAGCGTATATTGAACAAATACTAAAAGATTTAGAAACTAAATACGAAGGCAAAGAAATTGAACGTCCTGCACATTGGGGCGGTTATATTGTAAAGCCACAAGAAATAGAATTTTGGCAAGGAAGAGCCAATCGATTACACGATCGGATGCGTTACCAATTGCAACCAGATTATTCATGGAAAATAGAGCGTTTAGCGCCATAACTAAAAAAATAGCAAAGTGAAAACGTTACTCATTGTCAGACATGCAAAATCATCTTGGGAATATCCTGTAGATGATAAAGACAGAACACTAAAATTACGCGGAATCAAAGATGCACATTTGGTAGCAAACTATATTGCAGATAAAATAGACCCGCCAGACGTAATTTATTCAAGCATTGCAAACAGAGCGTTGCATACATGTGCTATATTTACACGTTGTCTCAACTATCCTTTTGACAAAGTTGTCATCAAAGAAGATATGTATGATTTTGGAGGCTCCGGATTGGTAGAAACCGTAAAATCGTGCGACGATGAAGTAGATACATTAATGGTATTTGGACACAATCATGCCATTACAGCGGTTTCAAATACCTACGGAAGTACACTATTTGATAATGTGCCCACAAGTGGCGTAGTTGTCATACAATTTGATACAAATTCGTGGAAAACGATCAATGCAGGAACAACTATTTTAAAAGTATTTCCTAAAGACTTAAAATAATGCAACAACCAAAAAATAAATATATAAACAGAGAAATAAGTTGGCTCGATTTCAACGGACGTGTGTTGCAAGAAGCAGCAGACCAAACAGTTCCGTTGATTGAAAGACTTCGATTTATTGGAATTTTCTCTAACAATTTAGATGAATTTTTTAAAGTTCGATATGCTACGGTAAAACGTATTGCGCAAGCAGGAAAAGGTGGAAGAAGTGTATTGGGTGGTGAAAAAGCAAAAGATTTGTTGGAACGAATCACGAAAATAGTGATTAAGCAACAAACTGAAAGCCTCCGTATTTTGCATGAAGTACAAGAAGCGTTGGAAAAAGAAAATATTTTCATTGTGAACGAAAAAATAGTTTCTAAAAGTCAAAGCGAATACATTGAAAAATATTTCATTGAAAAAGTAAGTCCGGCGTTGGTAACAATGATTCTAGATGATATTGACGAAATGCCAAGCTTAAAAGACAAAGCAGCATATTTGGCAATTCGGATGGAGCTAAAAGAACACGTTAAAAACACTGGTAAAGTATCTCGTTTCTTTAAATCGAAACGTAAAAAAATAAAATATGCGCTGATTGAAATTCCAAAAATGATTGATCGTTTCATCGTTTTACCAAGTGAAGGCGATAAAAAATACATCATCATTCTCGATGATTTAATTCGGCTGTCTTTAGGAAGTATTTTCAATATATTTGAATACGAAAGTTTATCTGCGCACATGATTAAGATTACACGTGATGCAGAATTGGACATTGATAATGACTTATCTAAAAGTTTCATCCAAAAAATATCTACGAGTGTAAAAGGGAGAAAAAGTGGCGAACCTGTTCGTTTTGTATATGACAAAACCATTGACAAAGATACTTTTGAGTACTTAATTGAAAAGATGGGGATTGACGATATTGACAGTCTAATTCCTGGTGGACGTTACCACAATCGTAGAGATTATATGTCGTTTCCAAGTTTAGGGAGAAAAGATTTACTCTACAAACCCTATCCGCCATTGCCAATCAAAGGATTGAGTATGGAAGGAAGTATTTTTGAGAAAATCGCGAAAAAAGATTACTTGCAATATGCGCCGTATCATACATTCTCGTATGTTGTACGTTTCTTGCGAGAAGCTGCGTTAGACCCGAAAGTAACGGATGTAAAAATCACGATTTATCGTTTGGCAAAAATTTCACACGTTGCAAGTTCGTTGATCAATGCGGTAAAAAACGGTAAAAAGGTGACGGTTCAAATTGAGTTGCAAGCACGATTTGACGAAGCTGCAAACATTCAATATGCAGAACAATTGCAAAGTGAAGGAATCAATTTAATTTTTGGAGTTCCTGGCTTAAAAGTGCATAGTAAAACCTGTGTTATTGAACGTATAGAAAACAATAAAACAGTGCGTTATGGATTTATCAGTACTGGAAATGTAAATGAATCTACCGCGAAAATTTATACAGATTATACGCTATTTACTGCTGATCAAAATATCTTAAGAGAAGTCGGAAAAGTATTTGATTTCTTTGAAACCAATTACAAAGTTGCCAAATACAAACATTTAATAGTTTCACCGCATTATACGCGAAATGCATTATACAAACTCATCAATGCAGAAATCAAAAATGCGCAAGATGGAAATGATGCCTACATCAAAATAAAAGTCAACAGTTTATCAGATTACAAAATCATTGACAAACTATACGACGCGAGTAGAGCAGGTGTGAAAGTTCAGCTTATAGTACGTGGAATTTGCTGTTTAATACCTGGCGTTGAAGGTATGAGTGAAAACATAGAAGCCATAAGTATTGTAGACAAATTTTTAGAACATCCAAGAATGTTTATCTTTGGGAATAATGGTGATCCAAAAGTATATATTTCTTCAGCCGATTGGATGACACGAAACATTGACAAAAGAGTTGAAGTTTCTTGTCCGATATATGATGAAGACATCAAAAATGAATTGATAGATACCTTCAATATTGGTTGGAGTGATAATGTAAAAGCGCGTATTTTTTCTATTCATCAAGACAATGCGTATCGAAAAAATCAATTAGCCAAAGTACGTTCGCAATTTGCAACGTATGATTACTATTTACAAAAAATGTCAAATTAATATAAAAAAAGAAGTCCATTTTGAGAATTAGAAAATTTGCTGCCATTGACATTGGATCAAATGCTATACGATTGTTAGTTGCAAATGTTATAGAAGAAGAAAATAAAAACCCGAAATTCAAGAAAAGTTCGTTAGTACGTGTGCCAATTCGTTTAGGGCAAGATGTATTTACGAATGGTAAAATTTCACCTCATAATGTTGAACGAATGATTAATGCAATGAAATCATACCGTTTATTGATGGATATTCATGGCGTAGAAAATTATATGGCATGTGCAACTTCCGCAATGCGCGAAGCTAAAAATGGAGCTGCAATTCTCGAAAAAGTAAAGAAAAAAGCTGGTATTTCTATTGACATTATTGATGGAAAACGAGAAGCTGAAATCATTGCATCTACTGATCTTCATGATGTTATTGAAAAAGAAAAAGACTATCTATACGTAGATGTTGGTGGAGGAAGTACGGAATTTACCATTTTCTCAAACGGAAAAATAAAAATATCACGATCTTTTAAAATTGGAACGGTTCGTTTGCTAAACGAAATGGTTACGGATACAGATTGGAAAGAAGCCGAAAAATGGATTAAGCGAAATACTAAAGATTTAAAACGCCTTTCGCTGATTGGTTCAGGTGGAAACATCAACAAACTCTACAAAATGTCGGGCACAACCATTGGTGAGCCATTATCGTATATTTATCTAAATGCGCAATACCAATTCTTGCAAAGTCTTACGTATGAAGAGCGAATTTCTGAATTAGGATTAAATCCAGATAGATCTGATGTTATCATTCCGGCAACCAGAATTTACCTTTCTGCTTGCAAATGGAGTGGCGCTCGAAAAATTTATGTACCAAAAATTGGACTCTCAGATGGTATTATAAAGACATTATACTTCGAAACATCGAAAAAAGAGAAATCGGCATCGAATATTTTAAGTTTTTGATCCTACAATATTTACATTTAGCAGGATAACTAAAATAAACAGATATCATTTTGCAATTCAGGGTGTTGTATATTACTAACAATCAAATTGCAAATGCTATTTAACCAAAATAAACAATATAAAATAGACAGATGAAAAAATTACTATTACTTTCATTTTTGATGTGTAGTTTGGTTGCACTTTCGCAAGAAACCGAAACAACAGATACAGACGCTAAACCCGAAAAAATCGTAAATGTAGATACAGAAACTAGATATGGTTTCAAAGTAGGAATCAATATCTCTAATTATAGTGGAACAAACCTCGATGACATTGCTGATGGTTTAAACGATGCTAGAATTGGAACCGTAGTTGGTTTTTTTGCAGACATTCATCTCGTGAACAAATTACGTTTTCAACCAGAATTTTTATACTCTGCACAAGGTTCAAAAGAAAAAGAACTACGCGCTGATTATTTACAAATTCCGTTAATGCTAAAGTTAGAATTAACAAATGCATTAAACATTCAAGTTGGACCGCAAGTAGGTGTTAAAGTACACGAATTTGAAGATAATTTCAAAAACTTTGATTTTGCTGTCAATGGTGGATTTGGATTAGAAATATTAGAAAATGTTTCCATAGAAGCACGTTATAGTTTAGGTTTAGCGGATATGTTCGATGAAGAAAGAGCGCCAAATATAGAAGGGAAAAATGCCGTAATTCAAGTTGGTGTTACGTATAGACTGTAAACTCGTTCCCGCGTATGCGGGAATCTCTTAGATTGTTAGACTTGTTAGATTTATAGAGATACAAAACAAAAAAAAGCATCAAACTAAAATTTTCAGTTTGATGCTTTTTTATTTCTAAAAGCGCAGCGCGTCTAAAAATCTAAACCTTAATAAACTTCCTCATATAGGTTTTACCTTTTTGTGCAATCTTTAAAAAGTAAACGCCAGCTTTTAAGTTGCTTACATCAACGTTGGTGTTTGCTATAGTTTTTTCAGTAATAATCTCTGTTCCAACCATACTATAAATAGCATACGTTGTACTTGAATCAACTGAACTTCCTGAAATATATAATAGATTCTTTACAGGATTTGGATATAACTTTAAAGAGTTTTCAGTAGCATCAATAGATTCCGTTGATAAAACTTGTCGTCCGTACACCAGTTTTTCACCTAACAAATCTATCATTGTTAATGATTCATCCGTAAGATTAATAGTGTAGTCGAAAAAATTGGTTGTATCGTTTCCTAAAATTCCTAAATAAACAGGTTCAAAAGTATCACCATTACACATTACTAATGTTTGTGTAAAGAAATTAATATTAATAGAAGCGTTGCTGTTACTTAATGCATATTCAGCAGTAAATGAGTTGCAAGTGCTATCGCCAGAAGCGGAATCAAAACTGCCAGGATTGGTGAAATTAACAGGAATTACATTTCCAGTTGGAACATACATTGTTGAACCACTTGTTTCTACATAATGTAAAAACCATTGTCCTAGAAGATCAGGATCAGTTTGTGCTTGTGAAGTATAACCTAATAAAAGTAGTAAAATGGTAGTGTAAATTTTTTTCATAACATTATAATTTGATTGGTTTTAACCTTACAAATATATAATAGTTATGTGACACAATGTGGCAGAAGAAACCACTATTCTCAAATTGTTGCTCGTGATTTATAAATTTGAGGCAGTATTTTCAAAGAAGTCCAACAAGTCTAAAAGTGAAGCAGTCTAATATCTATAAGCAAAGCGTTCCAAGAGCGCAGCGAGTCCAGATCACCCGTGCATCGTTTCCTTAGTCCCTAAATCTTTCATAATCTCAGCTTCAAAAGCTAACAAAGCTTCCCATTTTTCATCCACTTCAGTTCGCTCGCCGTATTGTCTGGCAAAACCTAAAAACATTGTATAATGATTGGCTTCACTGACCATTAGGTTCTTATAAAAAGTAGCCAATTCTTGATCGCTGATATGTTCAGATAATAACTTAAAACGTTCGCAACTTCTGGCTTCAATCAGCGCAGCGTATAATAATCGGTGCACCAATTGTGTCGTTCTGCTTCCGCCTTTCGGGAAAAATTGCAACAACTTTGCTACGTATTCATCCTTTCGGTCGCGTCCAAGTGTCCAACCTCTGGCAAGAATTCGATCGTGAACCATTTTAAAATGACTGATTTCTTCTTTCACCAACGCAATCATAGCTTCCACTAACTCAGAATATTCAGGAAAACTGACAATTAAAGAAATTGCCGTACTCGTTGCTTTCTGTTCACAAAAAGCATGATCTGTCAAAACTTCTTCAATATTTTTCTCTGCAATATTTACCCAACGCGGATCGGTTGGCAATTTTAAACCTAACATCATTTTTCTTAAATTTCTAAATCAAAATCTCTACGTAAACGTTCTACCAAAGGATTAATTTCTTTTAACTTTTCGTATTTATCACGTGTGGTAAACGCATATTTCTTTACCGTCAATTCATTTACGTCAATTTCGAGTGAAACATCATAATTGTTGAGTTCTTTACGAACATATTCCAATAATGGATATTGTGCACGCTCTATCTCAATTCGCATTGTTTCATTGGGCATTTCGAGCGTAATAGTTGTTTCATCTTTCAACGTTGGAGTATCCGTAGCTAACAAAGAAGACATAATTTTTTCGCCTTTTTTGTCCAATCGCGCAATGTAAGCGTTCCAAACTTCTTGCATGCGTTCTTCCGTAAAAGCATCACTCGGCAAATCTTTTTTATCAACAACTCTATCTTGTTGTTTTTTTAAATGTTCTTGTTTTGCTTTAATGCTTGCCAGCGATAAACCAGAAATCTTATCGCGCATCATGGAAATATTAATCTTTGGTTTTTCGGGTGGAGCGACCACTTTTTGCGTTGGAGTTTCTACAACTGTTTGTGGAGCTTCAACTTCCGTTTCCGCTTCAATTTTTTGCGTTTGTGTTGCTGGAGAAACTTCTGGAGTTTTGATAATTGGATCAATTTTTTTACCATTGACCAAGAAAAAAGTAGCAGGAATTATGAACCGTTTGCTATTTTTTTTTTCTCCATCATAATTGATAGAGGCAAGTTGCATCAAACACAGCTCTACTAAAAGCCGTTGATTTCTACTTGTTTTATATTTTAGATCACAATCGTTTGCCAGTTCAATTCCTTTCATCAGAAACTGTTGTGACGTTTTTTGTGATTGTTCTAAATATTTCTGTTTTGTTTGATCGCCCACTTCGAGTAATGCAATCGTAGTTGGATTTTTACAGACTAATAAATCTCTAAAGTGTGAAGCAATCCCAGCAATAAAATGATGTCCATCAAACCCTTTTGATAGGGTTTCGTTGAAATCTACTAATAATTGCGGAATGTTATTGGTTAATATTAAATCGGTTGCCGTAAAATATACTTCGTAATCGAGTACATTCAAGTTTTCGGTAACCGCTTGTCGTGTGAGTTGTTTTCCAGAAAAACTAACCACTCTATCAAAAATAGATAACGCATCACGCATAGCGCCATCTGCTTTTTGTGCAATAATATGCAAAGCATCATCATCGGCTTCTACACCTTGACTTTCGGCGATATATTTTAAATATTCTTTTGCATCTTTTACGCCAATTCGTTTAAAATCAAAAATTTGACATCTTGATAAAATCGTTGGAATAATTTTGTGTTTTTCGGTCGTAGCCAGAATAAAAATGGCATGTTTTGGCGGCTCTTCTAAGGTTTTTAAAAACGCGTTAAAAGCTGCTTGCGACAACATGTGAACTTCATCAATGATATACACTTTGTATTTCCCCACTTGTGGTGGAATCCGAACTTGTTCTATAAGACTTCGAATATCATCTACTGAATTGTTTGAAGCGGCATCGAGTTCAAAAATATTAAAAGCAAAGTCTTCATCAGGATTTTCAGTACCATCTTGATTGATCTTTTTTGCCAGAATCCGCGCGCAAGTTGTTTTTCCAACACCTCTTGGGCCGCAAAAAAGGAGTGCTTGCGCCAAGTGACTGCGTTCTATGGCGTTCTCTAACGTATTGGTAATCGCTTGTTGACCAACAACATCCTGAAAGGTTTGTGGTCTATATTTACGAGCTGATACGATGAAATGTTCCATAGAATTAGGGTAATCTTCTTAAGGCAAATATAGCAATAGAATTCTAATGAAACATCCCCAACAGCGAGATTGTTCTTCTTTTTTATTAACAGTTTTTGGTGTATAATTTCAAATTAAAAAAACAATTCAAAATTAGTCAATAACTTGTGGCAATAGCAAACAAAAGTGTACTTTTGCTGTGAGCAGGCTACCTTATCGCTGCTTCTTTCGAGAAGGAGAGGAAAGTCCGGACACCATAGTGCATTGTAGCGGATAACATCCGTCCGTCGTAAGGCGAGGACAAGTGCAGCAGAAAGTATGTACAGGTAATGCTGTAGTGAAACCAGGTAAACTCTACGAGGTGCAATGCCATGTAAATGAACGCTTGAGGGCGGCACGCTCGATGTTCAAGGGTAGGCAGATAAAAGTTATGAGTAATTGTAATTTTAGATAAATGATAAGGCTCGACAGGATCCGGCTTACGGCCTGCTTTTTTAATGAAACTCAGTTTTGAAAAGCCTATAAGGCGCATTCAAAACTGTAAGTTGAATTAATCCCGCTACATAGCGGGATCTCATATTTCATTTAACATTTTAACTCAGTTTTGAAAAGCCTATAAGACGCATTCAAAACTGTAAGTTGAATTAATGTCGCTATAGAGCGATATTTTTTTATTTCGGGAATACTAGATTGTAGGAAGGTTATTTTTTTCTTGAGCTTATAAGTAACTTTAGCTTTTTGCTAAGTGGCATAAAAAGAAGAGAAACGCTTCAATTAAATTTGAAGAAAACTTAGTATTAACTTAATAATTCACATATGAAAAAATGATACAAATTTTTCAGCGATTTCTCTCCTTAATCTATTTATGCACTAACACTCAAATTCTAAATTTTAATAAACTAATTATTATAATGTAAATGTAATCAGGTTTTTATGAATATGATATAAAAAACATATATACTTTGTAAGGTAAAACCGTATTAGTTACATGTCAGTATAAATCAAAAGCCTTCAATTGAAGGCTTTTTATAAATCATCTTTTTCTTATAGCATAAGTCAAATCATTTTTTAGCAAAACCACGATCCACTAAATGGATCATAGCAGTTAAAGCATACACCATTTTGACAAATTTGGTCAATCGTACAATCAGATTGTGATTCACATTGTTTCTTTAGTCTTCTTATTCCGCCTAAGATTTCTTTTTGCGAAGATTTGTTCAATTCAGCGACTCCTTTTAGGTTTAAAATGTTTTTTAGCATCACATATAAATATTAGTTAGGTTGTAAATGTAAATAATCTAATTATCAGATGGTTACGGTTAGTCCGTACTTGTACTATTGTATTTGAATTTTAACTTTTGAGGATACGGTTATATGTAGTAAAGTATTTAGGCTAATACGCTTGTTAACTATTTTCAACGCTCTTACTTAAAAGCAACTTCTGAAAAAGGTATATTTATTGATAAGATTATTAAACAGTAAAAAAATATAAGCCAACAAAAAACACGCTAGCTAGCGTGTTTTTTGTTTCTATACTTTAGAATAATTCGTTATTCTGCCATGGTGTGATATACGTTTTGTACATCATCGTCTTCTTCTAGCTTTTCTAAAAGTTTTTCAATATCAGCAGTTTGTTCTTCGTTTAACTGCGTGGTAACTTGTGGAATGCGTTCAAAACCAGAAGATAAAACTTCTAATTCACGGTTTTCTAATTCTTTTTGGATGTTTCCAAAACTTTCAAAAGGTCCGTATAACAAAATACCATCATCATCAGCAAAAACTTCTTCTACACCAAAATCGATAAACTCTAGTTCTAATTCTTCAGGATCTTGTCCTTCTGACGGAATTCGGAAGTTACACGTATGATCAAACATAAATTCAACCGAACCTTGTGTGCCTAAATTCCCATCACATTTATTAAAATAACTACGTACGTTTGCAACGGTTCTATTATTATTATCCGTAGCGGTTTCCACCAAAATAGCGATTCCGTGCGGCCCGTAGCCTTCAAACAATACTTCTTTATAATTGCCAGTATCTTTATCAGAAGCTTTCTTTATAGCGCGCTCAACATTGTCTTTCGGCATGTTGGCAGATTTTGCATTCTGAATGACAGCACGCAATCTTGAATTCGTCTCAGGATTTGGTCCGCCCTCTTTTACAGCCATGACAATATCTTTACCAATACGCGTAAAGGTTTTTGCCATTGCTGACCAACGTTTCATTTTTCGTGCCTTTCTAAATTCAAATGCTCTTCCCATTATGCTCGTTCTTTTTATTTTTACAAATATATAAGTTGAACTCGTTTAAACTTTTTTTATTTGCTAAAAAATTGCTGTTTTCAGTGCTATTTTTGTCTTTTTCTCACTCCGTAGCCCAGCTATGTAACTCAAAAAATCCTTCAACAACAGTAAAAATTTCTAATTTTCGCTTAAATCCTAAAAGTATAAACGAGTTTATAGTATTATTCTTTTGGAATATGTCGGCTTAAAAATTTTGCAGAAGCTTCATTCCATTGATTAATAATTTTTGTGCGTTCTTTATTTAATTGTTCGTTTGCTTTATTGAAACTTACAACGGCTTTGTTCATATCCTTTACCATTGCATTATACTGATCAATATCTTTTTGGGTACGTTTTTTTGCTGGTTTTTTATCAATCGCATTTTTAATTGCATCAAATTTTTCATTCAACAAGAAAAATTCTACCAGCTTCGGAATCTCGTTTTTTGTTTCGTTTAAATAAAATTCTAAGGCTTTTTTTGTTGCTGCTATAACAGAAGGATCATCTTTATATAACGTGATAGTATCAAGCGTTTTCAAACCTTCTTCTGCAAATGTTTGTAATGCGTTTGCGTTTTGTTGAATGGCACTGATATCATTTGAAGATAGCGCGCTCAGCATAAAACGTTCCTGAATATTACTTTTAAAAAACACTAAATACACTTCATTTTTATGGTCAAAAACTTCGTTAGAAATTTTCATCTTTCTACCCAATTCAGTTTCCGATTCAATCAACTTAATATTGTTTCTCGCGGCATAGTCTTTTTGTGAACTTTCATAGGTTTCCTGTGCTTCTTGCATGCGTTCATCTGCCAACTTTTGCGCCAAAATATACGCTTCCATAAAATCATACGATTGCTCGGCAACCTCTTTCATATCAACGATTTTGGCATAATCGTTCTTTAAGATGTTTGTGCGCAAATCCATATATTCCAGAATTTGTTTTTTGAATGCATCTTCGCCTTCAAAGGGTTTTGCTCTTTTTATTTTGATGACAGCACGTTCATAAGATTTTAATAAACGTTTTCGATCGCCTTCAATCTTTCGAGGACTTTTACTATGCGCTACAGATTTGGTATAATTCCATGAACTTTTACTAATCTTTCTATTTTCGTTTCCAATAAAACTTAGATATTCGTTCGCGTTTTTAAAATTTTGCGCAGTTGTGGTTTGAAACGCTAGAACACAGCAAAATACAAGTATGATTTTTAAGTAATTTGTTTGCATAAATTAATTGGCTAATTGTTTTATATAATCTGAAATGATGCGATATGTTTCTTCAATCTCATGATCGGTTTCAATCCCTTTTATTGTGTATGAATTCAATTTTGCTTTGTCTTTATTGTAAGCTAAAATTTCTTTGTAATCTTCCAAATTGACTACTTCAAACGTTTCATGTTTCATCTCAATATCATCAGTTTTGTCAAAAATTGCATTGAAAGCATCTCTATCTTTTTTAATACTTTCCACAGATAAAGACAATTTTCGTTCGTTATTCAAGTAATTCAATAGGTTTGAATTGATATTTTTAATAGTTTTGGAAGCTTTATTTTTTTCGTTTCGTGCCATACTTTTCGTGCGCAAACTTCCATAATCTGCCGCTTCCGGAATTTTGAAATAAACATTTTTTAAAACCGTATCATTCTTGATAGAAGTCGCATTTGTGTTTTCGTCATTTTCCAAGCCAGCATACAAACTCGGAAACTCAATATCAGGTTCAATTCCTATTGCTTGATGTGAATTTCCTTTGAAACCGTACATTTTTTCAATGGTAATTTTGATAAAACCTGCTTCATTTTTCAACGGAACAATTTGTTGAATGGTTCCTTTTCCATAGGTTTTACTGCCAACAATAATCGCTCTGTTATGATCGCGCAACGCGGCAGCAATAAACTCAGAAGCAGAAGCACTTCCGTTGTTGAGTAAAATAACCAACGGCTTTTTAAACAATGTTCCACGATTAAAATCTTTAATGATCGTTTTCTTATTACTTTGATCGCGGTAAATGCCCAACGGACCTTTGTCAATGAACATTCCAGCCAAATCAATCGCTTGTTTCATAGAACCGCCACCATTTCCACGCAAGTCTAAAATTAACCCGTCAATATTTACGGCATTCAATTTAAAAAGTTCTTTGGCAATATCGTTGGCACTTCCAAAACCGTAATCGAGATTTGTATAAAAACTAGGCAATGAAATATAACCAACATTGTGTTCGCCTTTTAGAATAAAACTATTAACGGCATTGGCTTCAATTTTTAAATTTTCTTTTTTGAGAACGATGGTTTTGTTGATATTCTTCTTATTCAACACTTTAATCGTAATCGTTTGATTGTTTTCGTCATTGATAAAATCATACAGATTAGATAATGACAAACACGTTGTGCTAATTGTATTTTCGTCCGCACTTAATGAAAGCACCAAATCACCAGCGTTGATTTTCTTTTCTTTCCAGGCAGTACTTCCTGTTTGCAAACCTGAAACGACAATTTTTCCGTCGCTATTTTTTGAAAACCAAACACCAATGGAACTCGTTTCCGTTCCGATAGAATTCATAAAAGTAGCATTGTCCGTTGGATCAAAATAACTACTATGCGGATCAAAATAGGAGCAAACCACATCTAAAAACGTAGTTTCTATATAGGATGAAATTCCATTGACAGCTTGCAGTTTATCTAAAACGTAGCATTTATTTTCAGCAATTACTTTCTGTTTTAATTGCCCTTTTATTTTTTTGAAATTCGCAGGATTTGACAACGATAAATAATCACCAATAATATCAATTCGGATCTTTTTTGACCAGCGTTTTTGCAATGTTTTTGGCGTATTTGAAAATTCAGCATTATCATTTAAACTTCCATAGGTAACTGTATCTTTTCCAGAAAAATCAAGCCTGCTTTTTTCAACCAGTTCAATAGATTTTTGCGCTAGCTTTAGTTGTGTTTCGTACGATATTGCTAAATCATTTATAAAATCACATTCGCCATTCAATAAATAATCGTCTAGCTTTGTTTTTAAAGCTGCCAACGCTTCAATATCTGCTGCTGAATAGAACATGCGTTTTTGATCCAATCGTTCAAATAGTGTATTAAAAACATACGTAGAAAAGTCGTCATCAATAGCTTTTGGTTGATAATGATTCTTTTCAAGCATATCCAATACCAGTGCTGATTTTGCGCAAAAAGTCGTGTCAGTTTGTGCATACGCAGTGGTACTAACAATAAGAAATAGGATGCGTATAATTTTTTGCATGAAAGCGAATAATAGATTTGTAGTGTGCGAAGTCACGAATTTAACGAATCTTTTTATTTTAACGTAAGAATGTGTTTAAAAAGCGATGGATTTAAGACGCATTTTTTAAGAAAATCATTAAGTAGTGATTTGTTCTATTTAAAAAGATACCAAATGATCACACCTAAACCGAAAAGAAAAACGACGAAGACTATTCTTTTTATAAACCTTTTGAAGTTTTTCTTTTTCAAATCTAAAAAGGATAATACGATGAAACCTAGTAACGAAAGACAGGTTATAAATACCAAAAACCATCCTAATAAATTTGGTGTATACACTGCAAATTTAAGTTTTTCAGGTAATAAGTAGAGAATAAAGCTTATGAGCAATATGGAATACCAAATAGTATTTACGGTTGTAAGTTTCATGATATGATTAAAAATAAGGTTTTCAAGAAATCTTACGGCGTATTTTTCCCAGAAATATAATCCAACGTATCTTCATTGGTCGTTGCCAAATGTTTTGGAAGCTTATTGTCTTTGGGTAAAACGGCTAAGAAACGATCAAAATTGGATGTATATACATTCTTGAACAACGGTTTTTCAACGTCCATGCTTTTCAAGATTTCGGTGAAAAATTCATCATGATGAACCAAATCTTCAGCGCCTAGATGAAAGATGCCACTTTTACGTCTGTTGATCATGTAATGAATTTGTTGTGTCAGTTTCTTATCTGAAATCGTATTCATCACTAAGTTCGGAAAAACTTCAATCGGTACTTTTTCTTGTAAACATTGCTTTATTTCCAAGATTCGTGGCGAATTGTTCCCGAAAACCATCGGCAAGCGAATGATCGCGTATTTTTTCTGCGGCAAACGCATCAGCATATTTTCAATCCGGATCTTTAATTTTCCATAAATACTTTCCGAAAGTGTCTTATCATATTCATACGAAGGATAACTGCTATACGCATCAAAAACATTTGCAGAAGACAAGAAAATCAATTTACACGGTTTTGTTTTTACATATTCAGTGAGGAAAATATGCGCTTCTATTTGCGCTGCAAAATCACCACGCAACGCCGAAATGATAATGGTAGGTTGTACTTGCAGGACAATTTCATCAATACCATCATAATCTAAGTCATAGCGAATAAAATGCGCATTTTCAGCAAACGATTTGTTGCTGTAAAACGTCCCGTAAACGTCAAAATAGGAGCAAAGTTCTTTATAGATTGCTTGCCCTATATATCCGCTTGCACCTAATATTAAAATTTTATTCAAAAGTAGTTGTTATTTCTTATAAAAAGGAAGTTTTACTACTTGCGCAGGAACTCTATTTTTACGAATTTGAATGTAAATGTGACTTCCAACATCAGTAAAAATAGTTGGTACATAACCCAATCCGATTCCAACGCCCATAGAAGGTGACATGGTACCCGAAGTTACGTTTCCTATTTTATTTCCGTTTCCGTCAACAATATCATATCCTTGTCTTGGAATTCCACGTTCTTGCATTTCAAACGCAACTAATTTACGTTCAACGCCAGTTCTTTTTTGAGCTCTAAGCGCTTCAGAATTTGTAAATTCTTTTGTGAATTTCGTAATCCAACCCAAACCAGCTTCAATCGGAGATGTTGTATCATCAATATCATTTCCATAGAGACAATAACCCATTTCTAAACGGAGCGTATCTCTTGCAGCCAAACCAATCGGCTTAATTCCAAAAGCAGCACCAGCTTCAAAAACGCGTTCCCAAACTTCGGCAACATCTTCGTTTTTACAATAAATTTCAAATCCACCAGAACCAGTATAACCAGTTGCAGAAACAATAACATTTTCAACACCAGCAAACTTTGCAATTTGGAATGTGTAGTATTTTATATTTGATAAATCAACTTCCGTTAATGCTTGCATTGCTTCCACTGCTTTCGGTCCTTGAATTGCTAATAACGAATAATTATCAGACACATCTTTCATTTCAGCACCAACATCATTATGACTCGAAATCCAGTTCCAATCTTTTTCAATATTTGAAGCATTTACCACTAAGATGTACTTTTCTTCGTTCACTCTGTAAATGATTAAATCATCTACAATTCCGCCATCATTATTAGGCATACAGCTATATTGTGCTTTTCCGTCGACCAATTTGGAAGCATCATTTGTACCAATCTTTTGAATCAACGCCAATGCATTTGGTCCAGAAATTACAAATTCTCCCATGTGACTTACGTCAAAAACACCAACGCCGTTACGAACCGTTTCGTGTTCAACTTTAACACCTTCATATTGTACGGGCATATTATATCCTGCAAAAGGAACCATTTTAGCACCTAATGTTCTGTGAATTTCTGAGAGCGCTGTATCTTTCATCTGTAGTTTATCTTAATTTGATTGCGAATTTATGAAAAATAGGGATAAAAAAATGATGATTTTCTGCTTGATTCTTAATTTAACATGAATTCTATGTATTTATAGTAATTATGATGTTTGTTGGATGCTGTTATTTTGATATGTATTTTAAAAAACCACTAAGCTTTCGCAAAGTGGTTTGAATGTATTTTAAATAAGGAACTATTGTTTTATGCTATTTTTTGAATCTTATATAATTTATAAAATAAGGTAGGTAAAAATCCAAGATTTAAAAGCACAAAGCCTAACAGCATTAATTTTCCTGAATAGGGCCAATGAAAGAATTCAAACATGATACCTGTACTTAGCGTAAAAAAAGCTAAAAAGCCTAATAGATAAACTGCATTTTTCATTTTTTGTTGATTTTAGTGTTCGTATTAAGATTGATAATTAATTATTGACTGCTTGTATTTGTTGTAAAATAATATAGGAAGATAGATGAATAGTAGCACTGAAAGCCCAGCAAGAAGCGCAATATTTGCATACGGCCATTCAAACATTTTAAAAATTAATCCTATTGAAAATAGTAAAACCATTGCTAAACTAGAGAAGTATAAACCTCGTTTCGTTTTTAGAATTGTTTTGGTATATAGAAGCTGCTTGGTTTCTTTTTGCAACAATTTTATATTGTAATATCCGCCAAGTTTATGAATCGCTTCTTCATAGGCGGTTTTAAAATCAGTATGATTTGACGTTTCAATAGTGGTACAAATATGGTCTATAATATCTTCTTTTATATCCTTATTTTTTAGACCGTTAAACGCTAAACTGTTAGAGATAAATTCAATTTGATCGTCTGTTAAATTCATTCTGCAAGAGTTTTAGGATTAAAAATTAGTGTCAGCGTTTCAATAAAATCATTGATTTCATTAATTTTTTCAGCAATTACTTTTTTACCAGTTTTGGTCACTTTATAATACTTTCTTACGCGTTTACCTATATATACTTTTTCGGTTTCTAAAACACCTTGATGTTCCATTTTGTGTAAAATAGGATAGAGTCCACCTTCGCTAATATCAATTTTTCCAACGGTTAACTCTTTTACCTTTTGGGTTATCTCATATCCGTACATTTTATCACTATCGTTCAAAAGCTTTAAGATGATTGGTAATAAGGTGCCTTTTGTTAATTCTTTGCTATACATAGGGCAAATATACATTTTATTAAAATGTATTCAAATAAAATGCTATTTATTTTTTGAAGCATAAAAAAATCACTTCTTTTTGGGAAGTGATTTAGGAGTATTTTGTCAACTATAATTTTTAGAATTTCTTATTCCATTAAAAACTTTTTCAAGCCTTCATAATCCGTAATAAAATGTGCTTTTTTCTCTTTGTGCATAATCTGTTGAATCTGCTCAGGAATAGCTATTTTACGACTCAAGGTCGATTCTACTGTCGGTAAAAATTTGACAGGATGTGCAGTTTCTAGAAAGATGCCGTACGCATCTTTTAAATCGTAGTTTTTCAAACCTAAATAGCCAACAGCGCCATGCGGATCAGCAATGTATTTCGCTTTATCGTATAAGGATTTCATGGCAATTTTTGTTTCCGCATCTGAAAAACTATACGACGAAAAGTGCTTTTTGATCGTTGCCAAATCATTATCATACAATTCTTGAATCCGAATAAAGTTACTCGGATTTCCAACGTCCATTGCGTTTGAAATCGTTGCAATTGATTTTTTTGGCGCATACACTCCAGCTTCCAAATAGTTTGAAACAGTATCGTTTACATTCGTAGCTGCAATAAAATGTTGAATTGGTAAGCCTAATTTTTGCGCCATAATTCCAGCACAAATATTTCCAAAATTTCCACTCGGAACAGAAAATACTAAGTTTTTATTCTTTTTATGCATCGCTTTGTATGCAAAGAAGAAATAGAACATTTGCGGAAGCCAACGTGCAATATTGATAGAATTTGCAGAGGTTAATGTACGTTCAATTTCAGCATCTAAAAAAGCAGTTTTGACCATTTCCTGACAATCGTCAAAAACGCCATCAACTTCCAATGCCGTAATATTTTGACCAAGTGTTGTCAATTGTTTCTCTTGAACTTCACTAACTTTTCCACTTGGATATAGAATGACAACATCCACACCTTTAACACCTAAAAAACCATTGGCAACTGCGCCACCTGTATCTCCAGAAGTTGCGACTAAAACCGTTACACTTTCGTCTTTATCACGATTAAAATAACCCAAACAACGCGCCATGAATCGTGCACCAACATCTTTAAATGCCATGGTTGGTCCATGAAAAAGTTCTAAGGTTCCAATGTTTTCTTCAATTGGTACAATAGGAAAATCAAAACTCAAGGTTTCAGCAATGATTTCTTTTAAAATAGATTTCGGAATATCATCGCCAATAAATTGTTGAATCGCTTCAAAGGCAATTTCTTCATGCGAATAGTCACTAATATTTTCGATAAAATCTTCAGATAAAGGTGTAATGTTTTCTGGAAAATAAATTCCTCTATCGGGCGCTAATCCTCTAATGACAGCTTCTTGAAAAGAAACTTTTGGAGCGTTATGATGTAGACTGTAATAGTTCATTGTTTTTTGTTTTCTAAGCTTTTAGTCGTTTGCCTTTAGTTGTTCGTTTTTTTAAGATATCTCGACTACGCTCGATATGACATTCTTGAATTCAAATAATAAGCAACACTTTTGCATTTAAAATTTATATTTTTAAAGCACTTCTCGATACTAATTTGTTTCACAAATTCACTCGAAGTGACGTTTAGTATTTAATTTTGACCTAATACCTAATACCTAATACCTAATACCTAATACCTAATACCCGATAATCCGACAACCTTCCACATTCACTTTTGAAACATGAATGTCATAATCAATGTTGAGTTTTTTATAGGTTTCTGCCATGGTTTTTGCTACTTTTTCTGCCATTTCTTTGCCTTTGCTTAGCGCGAAAATAGAAGGTCCAGAACCTGAAATTCCAGCGCCTAATGCGCCACAAGCGATTGCGTTTTCTTTGACTTCACTAAATCCAGGAATTAAAATTGCACGTAATGGTTCTACAATTTCGTCATGCAATGATCTGCTGATGAGATCGTAATCAGACGTATATAATCCACTTATTAAACCGCCTAAGTTTCCAATTTGGATGATCGATTTTTTTAAGGAAATCGTTTGTTTTAATACTGAACGTGAATCGGACGTTTTGACTTCAATTTGTGGATGAATGACCGTTGCGTACAATTCACTTGGCGTTGGAATTTTGATCAAATCCAACGGTTTGTAACTTCTCACTAAGGTAAATCCGCCCAAAAGGGCAGGAGCAACGTTGTCTGCATGTGCTGTTCCGCTGGCGAGTTTTTCTCCTTGCATGGCAAATGGAACAAGTTCTTTCATCGAAAATGGTTTTCCAAGCAATTCATTCATGGCAAAAACAGTTCCTGCCGAACTTGCCGCGCTGCTTCCAATTCCGCTTCCAGCTTTGATGTTTTTATAGATTTCAATTTCAAAACCGTGATCGAGATTTAGCTTTTTAAGCATTGCCAATCCAGCAACGCCAGCAACATTTTTCTCCGTTTCAAGTGGTAAATCTTGCCCGACTAGCTTTGTGATTTTAATCCCTTTTTCAGCCGTTTTCCGAATGATCATTTCGTCACCAACCGTATCTAAGCAGAGTCCGAGTACATCGAATCCACAAGAGACATTTGCAATGGTTGCTGGTGCGAATATTTTTATTTCGTTCATTTTTTTATTTTTAGCTTTTGGCTGTTAGCCTTTTGCTTTTTTTACTTTAACCACGAACACTGAGCTTGTCGAAGTGTGATATTTGTAATTAATATATTTATACTTTTTAAGTATCTCGACTGCGCTCGATATGACATTATTTTAATTCAAAATGTATAGTTCCTAATGAATACTTTTACATTTAAAATTTAGCATTTAACATTTTGAGTTTAAAACTTCCCAACTCTAATCACATCTGCAAATATTCCAGATGCAGTTACTTCAGTTCCTGCACCAGCACCTTTTATTTGTAATGGTTGCATCACATAGCGATCGGTGAAAAATAATACAATATTATCACTTCCTTCTAAATTATAAAAAGGATGATCTGCAGGAATGTGTTGCAAACCAACTTTTGCTTTTCCATCTTCAAACGTTGCCACATATTTTAAGCGACAGTTTTTATCGTTGGCTTTTTTGTAAATTTCTTGAAAATGAGCTTCATATTCCGTGAGTGAAGCATAAAAATCTTCATTGTTGTCTGTTGCTAATGTTTTTTCTGGAAGAAACGAATCGTTTTCTATTTCTTCTAATTCCATTACATACCCACTTTCGCGTGCGAGAATTAGAATTTTACGCGCAACATCAATTCCGCTTAAATCAATTTTTGGATCAGGTTCTGTGTAGCCTTCTTTTTGTGCTTGCGCCACCACATCATGAAATGTATTTTCATTGCTAAAATTGTTAAAGACAAAGTTTAGACTACCCGAAAGTACGGCTTGTATTTTGTGTACACGATCTCCAGAAGCGATTAAGTTTTTAAGAGTGTCAATGATTGGTAATCCTGCGCCAACATTCGTTTCAAATAGAAATGGTGCATTGTATTTTTGTGAAACTCTTTTTAGTGTTTGATAGTTGTCATATTCAGAAGCACAGGCAATTTTGTTACACGTTACAACTGCAATATTGTTGCGTAAATAATGCTCGTATACTTTAGAAACGTTATGATCTGCCGTGATGTCAATAAAAATACTGTTTCGCAAATTGAGTGATTTTATCGTTTCGTGAAATTCCTCCAAACTTGCTTTGCTTCCTTTGGCTAAATTGTCTTTCCATTTGCCCAAATCAATGCCTTCTTCCTCAAAATACATGGTTCTCGAATTCGAGATTCCAATAACTCTGATGTTTAATTTTAATTGCTTGATTAAGTATTCATGTTGTTGTTTGATTTGTGCTAGGAAGCGTTCACCTACGTTTCCAACACCTGTAACAAACAAGTTGAGTTGCTTTCTTTTTTCTTCAAAGAATTCTTCATGCAATGCATTTAATGCTTTTTTTGCATCTTCACTGTTGATAACCGCCGAAATGTTTTTTTCTGAAGCTCCTTGCGCAATCGCTCTAATATTGACATTGTTTTTTCCGAGCATGCTGAACATTTTACCGCTCAATCCTTGGTGATTTTTCATGTTTTCACCCACCAATGCAATAATTGATAATTGTTGCTCTACGAGAATTGGGTCTACTTTTTTAGAAATAATCTCATAGGCAAAGGTTTCATCCAATGCTATTTTGGCGCTAGAGGCTTCTTTGTCGTTAATTCCAATACAAATTGAATGTTCGGACGAAGCTTGCGTAATTAGCACAATGTTTATTTTTTGCGCTAGTAAGGTTTCAAACAATCGCTTTGAGAATCCTGGAATTCCGATCATTCCGCTTCCTTCTAACGTAAGTAATGAAATGTTTTCAATGTAACTGATTCCTTTGACCGCTTGTTGTTTTCCGTTTGGATTTTTAGTAATTCGTGTTCCTTCTTGTTCAGGATCAAACGTATTTTTTATAAGAATTGGAATTTCCTTATGTAATACAGGTTGAATCGTTGGCGGATAAATCACTTTTGCACCAAAGTGCGATAATTCCATCGCTTCTTGATACGAGATTTGCGGAATTGGGGTTGCTTGTTTTACAATACGTGGATTTGCCGTATACATTCCGCTTACGTCTGTCCAAATTTGTAATTCTTTTGCGTTTACGGCTGCTGCAATGAGTGCTGCTGTATAATCAGATCCGCCGCGTCCAAGTGTTGTGGTTTCTCCATTTTCCGTTGCTGCAATGAATCCGGGTAAGATGACAATTTGCTTTTGATTGTTTTCAAAATACGACTGACAGTTTTTATGTGTCAACTTCATGTCAACTTGTGCATTTTCGTAGCTTTCTGAAGCGATGATGAGTTCACGACTATCTTTATAAGTACTATCAAGTTTACGAACTAACATGACTTCCGAAATGATATAGGAAGATAGTAATTCGCCAAAACTAGCAATAGTAGCCAATGTTTTCGGTGTTAATTCGCGCAGCAAAAAACAACCTTCAAAGAGCGTTTCTAAGTAATTTAATAAGCGTTTTGTGTGACTTATTATGCTGCTTTGTTCCGTAACAGGAATTAAGTCTTTGATTACTTGAATGTGTCTATTTTCAATTTCCTGCAAGAGTTCTCTGAAATATTCATCTTTTATTGCAGCGAGTTCAGCAGTTTTTAATAGCATATTAGTGGTATTTCCAAAAGCAGAAACCACAACGGCTATTTTTTCATTTTGAGATGCTTTTGTAATGATATCAATTACTAAGCTTATATTTTGCGCATTGGCGACAGAAGTACCGCCAAATTTAAGTACGTACATGAGTATGGTTTTGAATGATTAGTGCTGATTTTTTAGAGGTGTTGGTCTATTTTTTTTGAGATTTTTTTTTAATTAAAAACCCTATGATTACTACCGCAGCTAATAAATATAGTAATTTTCTATCTGTCACTGCTTCGATCCAATTTTTATCAAAAACAATCATATTAATCAACGTAGCGATAGAATACCCAACTAAAATTCCTAGTGATATTTTAAAGTTTTTGTTTTTGTTTGACATTATTTTGAGATTGAATGAAATATACGAACACCGATTGGTAATAAATAGCTAGACCCCAAACGGGGTTCTCGTAGCAATTATTCCAGTTGTATAAGAAACTGTAATGCTATTTGGGAAAGTTAAAATGTTTGCTACTAAACGCATGTTTTGTGTGATGATGTTATTCAAAAGTATTACTTTTATGACCATAAACAAACTATATATTTATTTTTCACGGATGCGTAGTGAAAATACCTTTTTTTTAGAAATGCGCTAAAAAAGCATCCTGAAATACAAAGAATTTCATTAAATATGTAATGCTTTGCACAAAACATCGGATACATGAAGATATATTCAGCAGATCAAATCTACGAAGCGATCAATAGTACGATTGAAAAAAACAACACCACGTCTAATGAACTCATGGAATTTGCAGGAACCCAACTTTTTGATTGGTTTCATACGCGAATGCAAGGTGCGCAAGTTCCTATTCATATTTATTGTGGAATTGGAAATAATGGCGGTTCAGGTTTGGTGTTAGGACGGAAATTGTTGCATCACGGATATAATGTACATGTGTATATTGTGAATTTTAGTGATAAACGCACGAAAGATTTTTTAATTAATTATGATCGAATTAAAGAATTTAAAGTGTGGCCACGATTGTTAAGTTCGGGAGAAGATTTTCCTGAAATGGATAAAGAAGATATTGTGGTAGATGCAATTTTTGGAATTGGTTTGAATCGTGAAACATCTGATTGGGTAAAGAATTTAATTAAATATATCAATGCTTCTGATGCGTATACGGTTTCGTTAGATGTTCCTTCTGGATTGTATCCAAATGATGCACCTGAAGATAAGGAAGCTGTGATAGAAAGTAATTTTACATTGACATTTCAGGCACCAAAACTGAGTTTCTTTTTACCAGAAACTGGCGTGTACATGCAACGATGGGAAGCGATAGATGTTGGGCTCGATCCTGAATATTTGCAAACAACAAATACTGAAGTTCAGCTAATTGATACTTTAGAAGTATTACCATTATATATTCCACGAGAGAAATACGCACATAAGGGAACATACGGACATAGTTTGATTATTGGCGGAAGTTTCGGGAAAATGGGCGCAGTTACCTTGGCAAGTTCGGCATGTTTACGTGTCGGAACAGGATTGATTACCGCGTATATTCCTGAATGTGGTTATACTATTTTACAAACCTCATTGCCAGAAGCAATGGTTATTTGTGATGAAGGTGAAAAAAATATTGCAAAGATTCAGTATGCTATTGAACCAAAATCCATTGGTATGGGAATTGGCATGGGAACAGATGCCGTTACGGTAAAAGCACTGAAAGCATTTTTGAAAACGAATACAACACCTTTGATTATTGATGCTGACGCATTGAATATTTTGGCAACCAATAAAACACTTTTAAAATCAGTTCCGAAAGGTTCTATTTTGACACCACATCCAAAAGAGTTGGAACGTTTGATAGGCGAGTGGACAGATGATTTTGATAAGATTGAAAAAACAAAAGCATTCGCTAAAAAATATGATGCAGTTGTTATTATTAAAGGTGCAAATACGATTACCATTTACGATAATCACTTATACATTAATAATACAGGAAATCCGGGCATGGCAACTGCGGGAAGCGGCGATGTGTTGACAGGAATGCTAACCGGATTGATTTCACAAGGATATGATGCTCTGACGGCTGCTATTTTTGGGGTATATTTGCATGGAAAAGCGGGTGATATTGCGTTAACTGGTTTAGGGTATCAAGCGTTAACAGCAAGTGATATTATTGACCATATTGGTGATGCGTATTTGGATTTATTCAAGGAACCAGAAGAACCATCTGCGGAAGCGGAAGAGAATAGATGAGTTTTATTCAAATAAAATCAACAAATACTTATTGAATAATATTTAAAGTACTGAAAATTAAATTTTACTTTAGTTCGTGTCATTTCTATCTTAAATTAAAGAACTCATGAAATGAATCATTTGCTTGCCAAATGTGAATTCGGCGAAGCCAATCTTCGATTTCGTTTTCTTTGCTCGCACAAAGAATACTGAATCAAGTTCAGCACAGGCTTCAACAAAAGAAAGTGCGCTTTTAGTTCATGCATTTATATTTTAAACTAAGGTATTCATGAATGTAAACATTTCCAGAGGTATTTTTAATTTTTCTTTTATTGAAAAACTAAAACCGCTATTGAATTTTATATCGAACTCAGATTAATAAGCATAAAAAAATCGCTTTGAATTATTTTCAAAGCGATTTTTTTATTTGTTAATGTATTGAAATTTATATTTTCAACTCATTGAATAATTTTATTAATTTAGGACTTGATGGTCTTGGCGCATCTGCGTTTACAATATTACCATCTGGACCAATTAAGATAAACCTTGGAATACCTCTTATTTCTAAAGCTTGTACAAAATCAGATTTCCAACCTTTGTCAGATAGCAGTTGAACTCCTCCTAGTTCTTTTTCTGTAACCATCTTTTTCCATCCTTCTTTGGCAGCAGCAGCATCACCTCTGAAACCTCTTCCATCATCAACAGAAATACTTACAAACTCAATGTTTTTATCATGATACGTTTTCTCAACTTTTTTAAGCGAAGGAATTTCTCTTATGCATGGTCCACACCATGTTGCCCAAACATCAATATATACATATTTCCCTTTTAAATCTTTTAAAGTGGTGTTACCTCCTTTATGATTTTCAAAATCAAATTTAGGAGATGGTTTTCCTGTAAATTTTGCAAATTGGGCTATTCTTGCCTTGGATTGTTTTTTGTAAGATGTATATGATTTTAAGATAGCTCCTTGAAATGTACTAAGACTTTTTTGCTCATTTGCGAGTAGTGTAGAATCTAAGTTCTTGTTCTTATCTAGAAAAGCGACTAATTTTGAATGAATTATAGCTGTCTCTGCTTTGAAAGCTTCTTCTTCCATATCAAAAAGACTTGGAGGATATAAGTTTTCTTCAAACAACGCTTTTTGTGCGATATAGTTGCTAGATTCAGATCCATTACCTGTATAAGAAATACTTTCGTCGAATTCTTTTGTATTTAAAGACATCGTAATATCATACCCATTCTTTAAGTACAGACTACTTGATTCACTACCATCGTAAAATCCGTAAACACCAGCATTAACTTTTAAAGTATCTTTAAAAGTGCCATCTTCATTTACTTTAATCGTTTTTGAATAAGTACGCCCTTGATGTATGAATAGCGAATCACTGTTTTTGTTTTCAATTTTTCCAGAAAGTGTCACATAATCTTTCGGAACTTCTGGTTCATTCTCACATGAGAAGATTGCAAATGCGGCAACCAATAATAGTATTTTTTTCATTTTTTCTAATTTTCTAAGCTTAGCAATTATATTTTTAAGTCGTTGAATATTTTAATCAACTTTGGGTCTGAAGGTCTTGGTGCATCTGGATTTACCACACCACCATTAGGGTCAAGTAAGATAAATCTTGGAATTCCACTTACCATATATTCATTGGCAAATGTTTGATCGCCACCAAAATGTAATTGAATACCACCTAATGATTTATCAGCTACCATTTTTTGCCAAGCATCTTTGTTTTGATCTACAGAAATGCTAACAAAGGCAATCTTTTTACCATGATAAGAAGTTTCAATTTTTTTCAAGGAAGGAATTTCTTTGATACAAGGCCCACACCAAGTTGCCCACATATCAATGTAAACATATTTTCCTTTTAAGTCTGCCAAAGAAGTTTTTCCACCTTTGTGATTGTCGTAATTAAATGTTGGAGAAGGCGTTCCTTTTGGAAATTTTCTTTTGATAGCGCTAATTTCACCAATGTATCCTTTAAAGTAGTTGATCATTGGATCAATATCTTTTAAGGAATTGCTTATTAAAGTACTGTCAACTTCTTTTTGTGAGTTTAAATAAGTTGTTAATTCGTCTTTGATTTCGACCATTCTTTTTTCAAATCCTAATGAATCTAAACTACTCAGCTTATCTATATCTAATATTTCTTCTGATTTGCGTCTGCTTTCTATCAAGAAATTACTATGTACTGAACCTTTTCCAGTAAATTTTACCGTCTCATAAAAATTTTCAGCATCAGCTGTAAGGTTGATATCAAAATCATTTTTTAGATACATGCTAAGTCCTTCATTTCCATCATGTACATTATGTACACCAGCTACAACTTTTAAAGTATCTTTAAATGTACCATCGTCATTAACTTTGATCGTTTTTGAAAAAGTTCTAGTACGAACAATGAGCGAGTCACTGTTTTTATTTTCAATTTTTCCAGAGAACGTCACATAATCTTTCGGAACTTCTGGCTCATTTTTACATGAGAAGATTGCAAATACAGCAACTAATAGCAATAATTTTTTCATTTTGACAAGATTTGTTTGCTCAAATTTAAAGGATTCTTTTTTTAATCAATAAATTATTAACAATTATTTGGTTAATACAGATTGAATTTTGACTTTTGAAAGATAATTTTACAACAACATCATGGTACACGAAATAAGTTCACAAATCTTAGATATTACAGATATTCAAGAGCTGTTACATTCAAATGTAAAACTCGCGCTATCTGAAACTGCTACGACTAAAATTAAAGCTTGTCGTGAATATTTAGAACAACGTTTAAAGGATCAAAAAGAACCTATTTACGGTATAAATACAGGTTTTGGTTCGTTGTGTAATGTGAAAATTTCGGATGAGCATTTATCCAAATTGCAAGAGAATTTAGTAATGTCTCATGCATGTGGAACTGGCGATCGTGTCCCACAAGAAATTGTAAAGTTAATGTTGTTGCTCAAAGTACAATCGTTAAGTTATGGTCATTCAGGCATACAATTAGTAACTGTGCAGCGCTTGATTGATTTTTATAATCATGATATTTTACCTGTAGTTTTTGAGCAAGGTTCACTTGGAGCTTCTGGAGATTTGGCTCCTTTGGCGCATTTGTCATTACCATTGTTAGGAAAAGGAAGTGTATACTATAAAGGAAAAGAAGTCTCGGCTGCTGAGGTTTTGGCTGAGTTAGATTGGCAACCTATTGAACTGAAAGCTAAAGAAGGATTGGCATTGTTAAACGGAACACAATTTATGAGTGCGTATGGTGTGCACATGCTTTTAAAATCCTATAAATTATCGTACTTCGCAGATTTCTTTGCAGCAATTTCACTAGAAGCTTTCGATGGAAGATTGGAACCTTTTAATGATTTAATTCATTTAATTCGTCCACACAATGGACAATTGAAAACTGCCAAAAGAGTTCAGGGATTTGTTGAAGGTAGCGAATTGATTTCACAAGAAAAGAAACATGTACAAGATCCGTATTCTTTTAGATGTGTGCCACAAGTACATGGTGCTACAAAAGATACGTTGGCATTTATAAAGAAAACATTTGAAACAGAGATTAATTCGGTAACGGATAACCCAAATATTTTTATTGCTGAAGATGCTATTATTTCTGGTGGAAACTTCCACGGACAACCGTTGGCTTTGGCGTTGGACTATTTAGCTATTGCAATGGCAGAGTTAGGAAATATTTCTGAACGTAGAACTTTTCAATTGGTTTCTGGACTAAGAGATTTACCAGCTTTTTTGGTGAATAATTCTGGATTGAACTCTGGATTTATGATTCCACAATATACAGCAGCAAGTATTGTAAGTCAGAATAAACAATATGCAACACCTGCAAGTATTGATTCCATTGTTTCGTCAAACGGACAAGAAGACCATGTGAGTATGGGCGCAAATGCAGCTACAAAGGCTATTAAAGTTGTTGATAATGTAGAGCGCGTATTGGCAATTGAGTTATTGAACGCTTCGCAAGCATTGGTATTTAGAGCACCATTAAAAAGTTCGGAATTTATAGAAACCTATTTGCAAATGTATAGAGCAGAAGTTCCGTTTGTAGATGAAGACAGAGAATTACATATTGCAATTAGTGATACTTTATCGTTTATGCAAAATATAAATGTTGAAAATGAAGTATTATTCGATTAAAATTATAAGTGCGATGTTGCCCAAGTAATTGCTTCTGGAAGCGTTTTGAAGATATTCATGGGTTTAACGAAAAAGTGCTTTTCAATTTTAATATTATGACTGTCTATATATTTATCTGAAACGATCGCAATTGCTTTTAAGTTTTCAATTTCAAGAACTTTTAAATACATCGTTGGATCAACTGCATACGAGTTTTTTCTGATTGTGATATATGCAAACGGTTTTTTTGAAAAATGTTCATTTTTGATGTGAAGAATTTCTATAATAGAATCTAAATTTAGCGTAATACCTTCATTCAATTGTGCAATCATATAGTTTTCATATACTGCTACTTCACCTATCTGTAAGGTATATTTTTTAATATATGAATCTTTATTTTCGTTAGTTATTTGCACTTTTTCTTCTTTAAACTAAAGATAGTTTTTTTTAGTTTGACCAACTAAAAAAATAGATGAACTACACAAATAGATAAGATATTTATGTTTTCTGTTTTAAAAAAAGTGGTAATTTTTATGCTTATGCTGTTGTATTGTCTGAAATACTAATATTATTATTTTCTAAGGGAATAATTTTGTCTAACCAATTTACGGCGTTATTGATGGTTGTGAATAATTCATAACGTCCGTTGAAGAAGTTTTTCTCTACATGTGCATTTAAGGAAGAAAATTTTTGATTGGAAACAACAGCAATCCCTTTTAATAGATGATTCTCAGGAAGCATTTTATACACTTGTGGATCAATAGAATATGAATTTTTTCGATAAGAAATGTACCCGAAAGGAACTTTGTAATTTTCATGAAAAAATTCAAAAAATGACATGAGTGTTTCCGCTGTTACATGCGCACCTTCATTAATCTCTCCGATAACTAAATCATCATACATGTATAGCGTTCCGTTTTCGAACGTATAAATGTCTTTTAACTGTTTTCCAACTACTTGCATCTTTGGTGGTAGATTATTTTTAGCTAAATTAGAAAGTAATTTTCGGAAGGTGTTTTTTAAAGTTCATATCTCAGAATTTTAGATAAACTACCTAATTTTGTCTTTAAAAAACACGAAAACATGTAAAAATAGAAAATCCTGCTTTCTAAGAAAACAGGATTTTACAGTTGTTTAATAGCGTTACTATTAGGATTCAGTAGGCTTTTCCGCTTTTTCAATCTTAATAGTTAGCTCACTATTTTCTTCGTCTAAATCCATGAAGATTTTATCTCCATCATGAATTTTAGAAGTAATAATTTCTTCTGCAAGTGCATCTTCAATATACTTTTGAATCGCTCTTTTTAATGGTCTTGCTCCATATTCTCTATCGAAACCTTTTTCAGCGATATAATCTTTTGCTTTTTCACTTAACAACAAGGCGTATCCTAAACCTTCGATTCTCTCGTACAATTTAGCAATTTCGATATCTATAATCTTGTGAATATGTTCACGTTCCAACGGATTGAAAATCACAACATCATCAATTCTGTTTAAGAATTCAGGCGCAAACGCTTTTTTCAATGCATTTTCAATCACACCTTTTGCATGATCGTCCGCTTGTGATTTTTGTGCATTCGTTCCAAAACCAACTCCAGCTCCAAAATCTTTCAATTTACGCGCACCAATATTTGATGTCATAATGATAATGGTATTTCTAAAATCGATTTTTCTTCCTAAACTATCTGTCAAATATCCATCATCTAATACTTGTAATAACATATTAAATACATCTGGATGTGCTTTTTCAACCTCATCTAACAATACAACTGCGTATGGTTTTCTTCGAACCTTTTCAGTTAATTGTCCACCTTCTTCGTAACCAACGTATCCTGGAGGTGCTCCAACCAAACGAGAAATCGCGAATTTTTCCATGTATTCACTCATGTCAATTCTGATCAATGTATCTTCAGAATCAAATAATTCACGCGCTAATACTTTCGCTAACTGTGTTTTACCGACTCCAGTTTGACCTAAAAAGATAAATGATCCGATTGGCTTGTTTGGATCTTTAAGTCCTGCACGATTACGCTGAATCGCTTTTACAACTTTTCCAACAGCTTCATCTTGTCCAACAACTTTTCCTTTAATTAATTCAGGAAGTTGCGCTAGTTTATTGCTTTCTGTTTGTGCAATTCTATTCACAGGAATTCCTGTCATCATAGAAACCACATCGGCAACATTGTCTTCACTTACGATTTCTTTATGTTGCTTAGATTCTTCTTCCCATTTCTCTTGCGAGATGGCTAACTCTTTTTCAAGACGCTTTTCGTCGTCTCTCAATTTTGCAGCTTCTTCGTATTTCTGTTTTTTAACGACAGAATTTTTCAATTCGCGTACTTCTTCTAATTGACGTTCTAAATCGAGAATTTGCTTTGGAACATCAATATTAATGATGTGAACTCTTGAACCGGCTTCATCCAACGCATCAATAGCTTTGTCTGGCAAAAAGCGATCAGACATATATCTATTTGTTAAGGTAACACAAGCTTTAATAGCTTCTGGTGTGTAACTAACATTGTGATGTTCTTCGTATTTATCTTTGATATTCTCAAGAATTTCAATAGTTTCTTCTACGGTAGTCGGTTGTACAACTACTTTTTGGAAACGTCTTTCTAAAGCACCATCTTTTTCAATATGTTGTCTGTATTCGTCCAATGTTGTAGCACCAATACATTGCAGTTCGCCTCTTGCTAATGCAGGTTTAAACATATTAGAAGCATCTAAACTTCCGGTTGCGCCACCAGCACCAACAATGGTATGAATTTCATCAATAAAAAGAATAATATCATCATTCTTTTCGAGTTCATTCATCACTGCTTTCATACGTTCTTCAAACTGACCTCTGTATTTAGTTCCAGCAACTAAACTTGCCAAATCTAAGGTTACAACTCTTTTGTTGAATAGAATACGTGATACTTTACGTTTTATAATTCTGTTTGCTAAACCTTCCGCAATGGCAGATTTACCAACTCCAGGTTCTCCAATTAAAATTGGATTGTTCTTTTTACGTCTACTTAAAATCTGTGAAACACGCTCAATTTCTTTTTCACGTCCTACCACAGGATCAAGTTTTCCTTCTTCAGCCATTGCTGTGAGGTCTCTTCCAAAATTATCTAAAACAGGTGTTTTAGATTTTTTGTTCACTTTGCCGCCTGAATTAGAAGCTCCAAAAGGATTTTCTTTCGAAGGTTCTTGCGATCCACTAGAATCATCAGAGTATGATTCTGAACGCGGTGTGTCTATATAATCGTCGTCATTTGTTATCATATACTTAAATTGCTCTTTAACATTATCATAATCCACTTTAAGTTTATTTAAAAGCTTTGTTGTAGGATCATTTTCGTTTCGTAAAATGCACAATAATAAATGTGCAGTATTAATAGAAGAACTTTGAAAAAGTTTTGCTTCTAAAAATGTTGTTTTTAGTGCTCTTTCGGCTTGGCGAGTAAGATGTAAGTTACGCTTTTCATTTGGAGCAACAGCTACATTTGGGTTTGCAGGACTTAAAATCTCAACTTTACGACGCAAGTGTGTCAAATCAACATCGAGTGCGTTTAAAATATTGATAGCCTTGCCATTTCCATCTCTAAGCAGTCCGAGCATTAAGTGTTCCGTGCCAATGAAATCATGGCCAAGACGCAGTGCTTCTTCCTTGCTATAGGCAATTACATCTTTTACTCTTGGGGAAAAATTATCATCCATAAATCTTGTTTCCTTTCGACATTAAAATTAATACTTCGAGACTAATAATACAAAAATTGTTCCGTAGTAATAGCTTGTCAAAGCTAATAGACGAAAAAAAACAGCGAATTCAAAAATTATAATATTAAAATATCAAAAAAACTTATCAAAAATTGTTAATAAAAAAACGTTAAAATGCTTCTCGAAATCATCGCTGAATACCAGTAAATGTTGTATATTGACCCGATTTGTAAAACTCTAAATATTAAAATATAAAATACATGGCAGAAGGAGAAAAATTAATCCCTATTAATATTGAAGATGAGATGAAGTCTGCTTACATCGATTATTCGATGTCAGTCATTGTGTCACGTGCGCTTCCAGATGTAAGAGACGGTATGAAACCCGTACACCGTAGAGTATTGTTTGGAATGCATGAACTGGGAGTTAGATCTGGTTCGGCACATAAGAAATCTGCAAGAATTGTTGGGGAAGTATTAGGTAAGTATCACCCACACGGAGATACTTCTGTATACGATGCAATGGTACGTATGGCGCAAGAATGGAGTTTGCGTTATATGTTAGTAGATGGACAAGGTAACTTTGGATCTATTGATGGCGATAGTCCTGCAGCAATGCGTTATACGGAAGCAAGAATGCGCAAAATTGCGGATGATATGCTAGCGGATATTGATAAAGATACCGTAGATCATTCTTTAAACTTTGATGATACCCTAAAAGAACCTACTGTATTGCCTACAAGAGTTCCGGGTTTATTAATCAATGGAGCATCTGGTATTGCAGTTGGTATGGCAACGAATATGCCGCCACACAATTTATCGGAAGTTATTGACGGAATTCATGCATATATCGATAATACCGATATTGAAATTGACGAATTAATACAACACGTTAAAGCACCCGATTTTCCAACAGGTGGAATCATCTATGGATATGATGGTGTTCGTGAAGCGTTCAAAACAGGACGTGGAAAAGTTGTCATGCGTGCAAAAGCTACCATGGAAGAAGTTCAAGGTAGAGAATGTATCATTATCACTGAAATTCCATATCAAGTGAACAAAGCAGACATGATTAAGAAAACTGCTGACTTGGTTAATGATAAGAAAATTGACGGTATTGCTACAATTCGTGATGAATCTGATAGAAAAGGAATGCGTATTGTGTACATTTTAAAACGTGATGCAATTCCAAATATCGTACTAAACACATTATATAAATATACTGCGTTGCAGTCTTCATTCAGTGTAAATAATATTGCATTGGTTCATGGACGTCCACAATTATTGAATCTAAAAGAAATGATTCATCACTTTGTGGAACACAGACATGAAGTAGTAACACGTAGAACTCAGTACGAACTAAAGAAAGCTGAAGAGCGCGCACACATCTTAGAAGGTTTAATTATTGCTTCTGACAATATTGATGAAGTAATTGCTATCATTAGAGGTTCGCAAAATGCAGAAGATGCTCGTAATAACTTGATCAAGCGTTTTGAATTATCAGAACTTCAAGCCAAAGCGATTGTTGAAATGCGATTACGTCAGTTAACTGGACTGGAGCAGGACAAGTTACGTGCTGAATATGATGATATCATGAAGAGTATTGAAGATTACCGTGACATTTTGGCAAACAAGTCAAGAAGAATGGATATCATCAAAGAAGAATTGACTGTTATCAAAGACAAATACGGAGATGAAAGACGTTCATTAATTGAATATGCTGGTGGAGACGTTAGTATTGAAGATTTAATTCCAGATGAACAAGTTGTGATTACAATTTCACATGCAGGTTACATCAAACGTACTTCACTAAACGAATACAAGAAACAAAATAGAGGTGGCGTTGGACAAAAAGGAAGTGCGACACGAAACGAAGATTTCTTAGAACACTTATTCGTTGGAACAAACCATCAATACATGTTGTTTTTTACGCAAAAAGGAAAATGTTTCTGGATGCGAGTGTATGAAATTCCAGAAGGAAGTAAAACTTCAAAAGGAAGAGCAATTCAGAACTTGATCAACATTGAAAAAGACGATAAAGTAAAAGCATTCATTTGTACACAGAGTTTAAAAGATGAAGAATACATCAATAGTCATTATGTAATTATGGCTACTAAAAAAGGACAAGTTAAGAAAACACCTTTAGAGCAGTATTCTCGTCCACGTACCAATGGTATCAATGCAATTACTATTAAAGATGGCGATGAGCTATTAGAAGCGAAGTTAACTACTGGAAACAGTCAGGTAATGTTAGCGGTAAAGTCTGGTAAGGCAATCCGATTTGAAGAGGAGAAAACGCGACCAATGGGAAGAAATGCTTCTGGAGTTCGTGGAATCACACTTGCAAACGAAAATGACGAAGTTATCGGAATGATCGCTGTAAACGATATGGAAAGTAATATTTTGGTAGTTTCTGAAAAAGGATACGGAAAACGATCTAGCTTAGAAGATTACCGAATCACCAATCGTGGTGGAAAAGGAGTGAAGACAATTTCCGTTACTGACAAAACAGGAGGATTGGTTGCTATTAAAAATGTAACGGATGAAGATGATTTAATGATTATTAATAAATCTGGAATTGCGATTCGAATATCTGTTGCTGATCTTAGAGTAATGGGAAGAGCAACGCAAGGAGTTCGATTAATCAATATTAAAGGAAAAGATTCTATTGCTGCAGTTGCAAAAGTGATGCACGAAGATGAAGAAGAAGAGCTAGAAGGCTTAGAAGGTGTTGAAAACACTGACGTTTCAGAAGATGGCACGGCTGTTGATATAGAGAACAATAGTGACAGTGAAACAGAAGAAGAATAGTTAAATATTAACCCTCAATTATTAAAAATTTAGAAAAATGAAGAAGACAATTTCAATTTTCTCAGCATTATTAATTACTGCCTTTTCATTTGGGCAAAAAAAAGAATTAAAAACTGCAGAGAAAGCACTAAAAAAAGGAAATACTGTAGAGGCAAAAGCTGCACTCTCAAGTATAGAATCCATTATTGATGGAGCTGATGCTAAATACAAAGCTCAGTACTACTTTCTTAAAGGACAAACGTATCAAGACCTTGCAGAAAAGGGAATGGATACAGAAGCTTCTTTAAAGATAGCTGGTGATGCATACAATAAGTTATTTGAATATGAAAAAGAACAAAAAAACTTAAAGTACACCAAACAAGCGAAGCCAAAATTACAAACATTAATTAGTAAAACGGTTGATAAAGCAATTTCAGCTCAAAAAGTAAAAGACTTTACAAAAGCTTCTGAATTATTGCATTTAACGTATACGTTGCAACCTGAAAACAAAGATTTCTTATACTTTGCTGCTTCAAACTCAATCTCGGCTAAAGATTATGATACTGCATTAAAGTATTATGAAGAGTTAAAAGAAGCCAACTATACAGGTGTAAGAACTAACTATTACGCAACAAACGTTGCAGACGGTAAAAAAGAGTCGTTTCCAGATAAAACAATTAGAGATTTATCTATAAAAGCTAAAACGCACTCTAATCCAACAATGGAAAAGACAAAATCCAGGTTACCAGAAATTGTAAAAAACATTTCTTGGATTTACACCAACCACATTGGAGATAATGAAAAAGCGTTAAAAGCTGTGGAAGATGCAATTGCTATAAACCCAGATGATCCAGGATTATTATTGACAAAAGGAAATATCTACTACAAAATGGGGGATACGGCTAAGTTCAAAGAAATAATGAAAGAAATCATTGCTAAAAATCCAAATGATGTAGATTCATACTATAACATTGGTGTAATTAGTGCTGAAAATGGAGATGTTGAAGAAGCAAGAGCTGCTTATGCGAAAGTATTGGAGTTAGATCCTGGATATATCAATGCAGGAGTTAATTTATCTAAAACATACTTAGATGAAGCTTCTGACGTGGTTGATGAAATGAACAAACTAGGGAATTCTTCTGCTGATAATAAAAAGTTTGAAGTACTTCAAGGTCAACAAACAACATTGTACAGAAAGGCATTAAAAGTATTAGAAGGAATTTCAGTGAATGTTCCTGATGATGCTAAAATCTTAAAGCAATTAAAAGGATTATACTCTTTCTTAGGAGAAGACGAAAAATTCAAAAAAGTGAAAGCTAAATTAGCAGAGCTAGGACAGTAAAATTGTCCAGTAAAATTATAAAAAAACCTCGTTACATCATGTAACGAGGTTTTTTTTGTTTTGAAAAATTTTAACAAGTTATATTATTTTATTTATATAAAAAAAAGGTAAAAGCTTACTTTGTTTATTGACTTTTGAAACTATTAAATATCTGTATAAATGTATTTTTATCCTAATCATTGCAATGTTGGCGTAACCGAAAAGCCATGATAGAGTAGGACAACCATATAAAACTTATATTATGAAAAAAAATGAAATTATCAAAGCATGGAAAAATGCTAAGAACAAAGAAGAATTAACAAACATGATTGGTTCTCCAGAAGTAAACAAAGACGTAGTAAGAGGTGGACTTAAAGAAGAGTCTGATTCTGCAGGATGGATTTGCTCTGTGAGTGGAGAGTGCTGGGGATTCTCATGTAACCCATTCAACTAAGAACATCAAGTTTTTTTAAATACAGTAAACGACTTCTTGCAAAAGAAGTCGTTTACATATATACTTATTGCTGCTATGTCGTTAACTATTGAAAAACAAGATTCAATCTTCATTGACTTTTCTTCTAATAACTTTCAAACAGGTTTACTTAACCTTTGTTTACCACTTATCAATAAAACTGTTGAAGAGTATAAAACGAGATCGAATACGCGATTCACAAATCTTTTTGTAAACGAAGAAAAGGTTATTATCTATAATCTATTAGGTAATTTATTGTCTTTGTCACTTAAAACATTGATAGCGAGTTACAAAATTTTGAAACATCAAGGGTTGTTTCCAGAAGCTACAGAAGAAGAGCGATTAAAATCATATTGTGATCATTTAAAAGAACCAGAAATTAGAGCATTTATTTTGGATCAATATCCAATGCTAAAAAAATGGTTGTTAAATGAAGCAACAGTTTGGATGCGACAAACACATCTTTTGGCAACACGACTTGAAAAAGATTACGAATCCATTCAAGAACAGTTTTTCAATAATGAAGTATTAGGCGAAATAGAACGCATTACATTTGGTATGGGTGATAGACATCGTGGCGGACAATCGGTAGCGATGGTCAAATTCAAATCAGGTAAAAAACTAATCTACAAACCAAGAAACTTATCCATTGATGCACACTTTGCAAACTTTCTTTCTGCAATGGATGAAGAATTAAAAATAGGGTTTTTGACACCAAAATCAATTCGATTTAAAGAATATGGTTGGGTAGAATTTATAGCATACACATCGTGTACAGAAGCTGAAGAAATTAACGAATATTACAAAAGAACAGGTGCATACTTAGCAGTTCTCTATACATTAGAAGCTACTGATTTTCACTACGAAAACATCATTGCGCATGGAGCACATCCAGTACTGATTGATTTAGAATCATTTTTTCATCCGTACTTTCCAACTGAAGGAACTGAAACAAACCAGGCAACCAATAAATCTGTTTTAAGAACAGGTATTTTACCAAGCACCATACAAACTGACAATGGAAAAGCTGATATTAGTGGGCTTACAGATGTCGATCAAAAAGAAGGTCTATTGCCAAATATGGTATTAAAAATGAATGGCGATGATATTGAGTATGTAAGGGATAAAGGCTTTTTAATAGGGGGAAATAACATTCCGTTACTAAACGATGAAAAAGTAGTCATTTCAAAAGAGTACATGCCATTTTTTAAGTCGGGATTTGAAGAAATGTATAACCACATTGTCAATAATAAAGAAAAAGTAAAAGCGGAATTACTGAACTTTGCAGATGATGAGGTTCGCGTATTATTTAGAAACACAGTAGCTTATGTGCATCTTTTAGAAGAAAGTACACATCCTACAATTATGGAAAGCGAGCAAAACACGCAAGAGCACTTCCATATACTAGCAGAGAAAATTAGAGTAAATCGTATAGCAGAACATTTTGTTCCGCATGAAGAAGCGAGTTTAATGAAAAGAGAAGTACCATTATTTACAACAAAAGTAAACTCTCGCCATTTATGGGTTGAAGAAGACCAATACTTAGAAAACTTCTTTGAAAATACAGGAATCGAAACCGTTTCTGAAAAAATTGATGCTATGTCTGAAGCTGACTTAAAAAGGCAATTGTGGATTATTGATGCTTCCTTTGAAATTGACGTGTCTAACGAAAACAAAATTCTGGTTACGGAACCTATCAATCCAAATGAAAACAAACAAAAACCGTCAAAAGAAGCACTTTTATCGGAAAGTCTAAAAGTTGCAGATTACATTACAAACACAATCAACCTAACAGATGATATGTGTAATTGGCTCGTTTTTAAAGCGGTAGATTTAGAAGGAAACAATTACAGAATAGCAGACGCTTTTTACGATTTATTTAGCGGAATGCCAGGAGAAATCTTATACTTCGGATATCTACACAAAATAACGGGCAACGAAAAATTCAAAAAAATAGCAATCAATGCTATAAACTATTTAGAGCAAAAAATTAAAGTCTCGGAAAGTTCCATAAATGTCTTAGGATTATACACAGGTTGGGGAAGTATGCTCGATCTCTATACAAAACTAGCGATACTTTGGGAAGATGATGCATGTATAGAAAAGGCAGAAGAATTATTAAATACGATCGATTTTGAAGCACATCTTGAAAAAGATCAAGATTATTCATTGGTAAAAGGAGCCGCAGGATTTATGGTGGCAAACATCAATTTCTATAACGAAACAAAATCTGCGAAAGCTTTAGATTTTGCTGAAAAAGCAGCAGCATATTTGCTTAAAAAAGCACAGTATTCTGGAGAAATGATGGCTTGGAAAATAATCAGTAAAGTTCCACTAAGTGGTTTATCGCATGGCGCTTCTGGATTTGCACTCGCATTCGCGAAACTTTATGCGGTAACTCAAAAACCATTATATCTTGAAACTGTACAAAAAACATTAAACTACGAAAAAACCTTATTCGTTGAAGATCAGCAAAACTGGCAAGATTGCAGAGATATGATTACAAATAGCTTTCCCGGAAAAACAATGTGTGCAACGACTTGGGCGCATGGCGCAGTAGGAATTGGTCTGGCTCGTTTAGAAATGCTAAAACTGGGAATTGAAATTCCAAACTTGAAAGAAGATTTAGAAATCGCACTACAAACTACATTAAAAAATGGATTTGGCGGAAAACAATCGTTAAGTTTTGGCGATTTTGGAAACTTAGAATTACTTATTCAGTACAGTCAGTATTACAAAGATGAAAAAACAGCTAAACAATTGCAAAACATAGCACAATCGCTCATTGAAAGTATAGAAAAAGAAGGCTGGAAAATTGGTTCAAAAAACATTCAATCTTTAGGTTTAATGACTGGAGTTACAGGTATTGGATATCAATTTTTACGAATGGCGTATCCGGATATTGTACCTTCGCTACTTGTGGGTTCATAAAATATAAAAGTGATGTTAACGAAATTAAAAGATAAAATATGGCTTCAGATTTTTGTAATCTACACGCGATATTTAATAGGAGGAACATTTGTTTTTGCAAGTCTTATCAAAATAAAAGGAACACGTTTTACTTTGGAAAGTGGTGCGGAAAACCCAATAAATAGTGCTTGGCATTTTTTTGAAACTCTGTATCAATCTGGATTGTACTGGAAATTTATAGGAATTGCACAGCTTTTGGCTGGTTTCTTATTAATGACACAACGCTATGCGAAATTGGGCGCTATTGCCAACTTTCCAATCATTCTAAACATTTTCATCATTACGCTATCGTACTATTTTGCGTTTACGCCAGTCATTACAGGCGGAATGTTATTAGCAAATATTATGTTGCTCTTGTGGGATTGGAATGAATTAAAAGTACTATTCAACTTAAAGCCTACCTACACAAATCATCCGCGATTAGAGCGCGATAAAACTTGGGAAATTACAGGATTACTATTGTTCCTATTTACATTTGGATACAGAGCATTTGTTGACAAATACCAAATATTTTTCTGGTTTGGTACGTGTTTATTAATTGGCTTGATAGGGTTTATAATTGGTTTAAGAAGAAGAAAAATATTGCAACCTAAATAATCTTCTTAATCACACGAAGTCTGTGTGTATGACGCTGTGTCTCAACATTGAAAATTCCTGAATGATCAATACGATCAATACGAACTTTTCCGTGTGCATGAATGATGTAATTATCTTCCATAATGATTCCAACGTGAATAATACTGCCTTCTTCATTATCGAAAAAAGCCAAATCGCCAGGTTCACTTTCCTCAATAAAACTCAGTGCTTCACCTTGTGTGGCTTGTTGAGAAGCATCACGCAGTAACTTATAGCCATTCAGTTTGTATACCATTTGGGTAAAACCAGAACAGTCAATCCCGAAAGGTGTTTTTCCGCCCCATAAATACGGCGCGCCTAAATACATATACGAAGTTTTAATGATATTTTCTTTTGGGAAAATTTTACTCACCGTATTTCCATCGTGTTGATGTGCAAACAGCGACAACGGATTTAAAACGGCGCCAATAGGAATCGGCATTAAATGTGAATCATCCGTAATAAATTCCACCAAGTCAGCAGACAAAATTAAATCTTCTTTGTCACTTTCTTTGTAAATATCTTCGGTAACTTCTAAGTATTGTTTATTATCAATCCAACCTTCATATTTATCAAATGCAATACGAATCTTGCTCCATTTTTTACGTTGCTCCAGCACTTTAAAATGTTCTCCATACAGCACTTGCGACACAAGTTCACTTGTATCACTCGGTTCGGCACGAAGCGGAACAATACTCAAATTGCAAATTCCGTATTGCATGTATAAAAGTCAGATGATTTTTAAAATTGAAAAATTAAGCTCTCTCTAAAACTAATGCAGAAGCACCACCGCCGCCATTACAAATAGCTGCAGCTCCTAGTTTTGCATTGTTTTGTTCTAAAACGTTTAATAGAGTAATTAAAATACGAACTCCTGAACAACCTAATGGATGTCCTAAAGAAACGGCTCCACCATTTACGTTTACGTTTTTATCGGTTAATCCAAGAATCTTCATATTTGCCAATCCGACAACAGAAAATGCTTCGTTGAACTCAAAATACTCAATATCTTCAATACTAAGATTTGCTTTTGCTAATGCTTTTGGAAGTGCTTTTGCGGGTGCAGTTGTAAACCATTTTGGTTCGTGTGCAGCATCTGCATAACTTTTAATGGTTGCTAAAACTTTTAATCCTAACTCCGCAGCTTTTTCAGCGCTCATTAAAACCATTGCGCCAGCACCATCATTAATTGTAGACGCATTGGCAGCAGTAACAGTTCCATCTTTCGTAAACGCAGCACGCAAAGCAGGAATCTTTTCCATCTTTACATTTTTGTATTCTTCGTCTTCGTTTACAATTACAGGTTCTCCGCGTCGTTGTGGAACTTCCACAGGAACAACTTCATTTGCAAACTTTCCTTCTGCCCATGCTTTAGCAGAACGTTCGTACGATTGAATTGCAAACGCATCTTGATCTTCTCTTGAAAACTTATATTCAGTGGCACACGCATCTGCGCAAACGCCCATAGCTACATTATCATACACATCTACCAAACCATCACGTTGCATTCCGTCTTCCATTTTTGCAGGACCAAACTTTGTTGCAGTTCTTGCGTGGTAATAATGTGGAATTAAACTCATGTTTTCCATTCCTCCAGCAACCACAATATCAGCATCGCCTAATGCAATTGCTTGTGCAGCTTGCATCACAGCTTTCATTCCTGAAGCACACACTTTATTAATTGTTGTACAAGGAACAGTATCTGGAATTCCAGCAAAAATAGCTGCTTGTCTTGCAGGAGCTTGTCCAGTTCCAGCCTGAACAACATTTCCCATAATTACTTCTTGAACAAGTTCTGGAGCTAAATTTATTTGTGCCAAAGCACCTTTAATAGCGGTTGCTCCTAATTTTGGAGCCGGTATAGTGGATAAAGCGCCTAAAAAACTTCCGATTGGAGTTCTTGCAGCTGCTACAATGACAACTTCTTTACTCATGATTTTTGCTTAAAGTTTAATTGCTGCGAATTTAATTATTTTTTAGAAGATATCCGTACAATTTATCAATTTAAGCGATAATAACACGCGCTTAATTTTAGTATTTTTGAATATTAACATATATTCGTTTCATGAAGAACATCATAACCAAGTTATATAAGAACCAATCGTTTGTCTATAAAACCTTTTTATACATTCTTACGACAGTTTTGGTTGTGTATCTTTTTCCGAAAGGAGGAAAGTTTCAATATGAGTTCCAAAAAGGGAAACCTTGGCAGTATGAAACTTTAATTGCGCAGTTTGATTTTCCCATCACAAAAACTTCAGATGAGATAGAAGCTGAAAAAGCGACCATTACTGCAAATGCAAAAACATATTATACCTATGATACAAGCATTGCAGAGCGTGTTGAAAACGACTTCAATGAAGAATTTAACGAGCTTTTTTCACAAGATAGCATTTTTGAAACACTGGCATTTTCAAAATTAAAAACAAAAGCTAATAGATTGCTCACAAGTTTTTACCGAAATGGAGTTATTGATACCGTTGATGATTCTAAAACAGATCAACTAGTAGTATTGATAAAAGACAATGTGGAGCGAAATGTGAGTTATAACGGATTTATAAAACTAAATAATCTTCAAAATTATATCAAAGATTTTGTAAGACAAGAAGTGTTGGAAAACTATGAAACACAGTTGTACAGCCTCTTTTTTGATGTGATAGAGCCAAATGTTTCTATTGATACAAAAATGACGAATAGTGTGCTTACGCAAGAATTAAGCACCATAGCGCCCACACGAGGAAACATACAAGAAGGTATCCGAATTATTGCCAAAGGTGAAGTGGTTGAAGGCGAAAAACTAGCCATTTTAAAATCACTTAAAAAAGAATACGAATCGCAAGTATGGAACGAATCTAATTATAATTGGATTGTGTTTGGGTATATCATATTAGTAGCATTGGCGTTGTTGATGCTGTTGTTATTCATTCGGAAATACCGTCCTGAGATCTACGAAAACAATAACAAAGTAACGTTTATCTTCATGAATATTGTGTTCATGATTGTGTTGACAACGTTGGTTGTAAAATACAATGCAAACTACGTATATGTAGTGCCGTTGTGTATTTTACCATTAATTCTAAAAGCATTTTTTGATGCACGATTGGGATTATTTGCACACGTATTAACCGTTTTATTACTTGGTTTTATTGTGCCGAATAGCTCAGAATATATCTTTTTGCAAATCATCGCGGGAATTGTCACCATTTTAACGGTTTCTGAATTGTATAAAAGAGCGAATCTCTTTATTTCTGTCGGACAGATTACGTTGATTTATATTGTAGCGTATTTTGCGTTTTACATCACGCATGAAGGCGGGATTAAATTTTCAGAAGTATTTAGTAGAAACGAATTAGGACAAGTACATGTAACTTGGATTTACTTCATGCAATTTATGTTGTGTGGATTGGCAACGTTGTTTGTACAACCGTTAATTTATATCTATGAGAAGATATTTGGACTCGTGTCAGATGTGTCGCTGTTAGAACTTTCAGACACCAATTCCAAACTCTTGAGGCGACTTGCTAATGAAGCGCCAGGGACGTTTCATCACTCGCTCCAAGTGGCAAATCTGGCGGAAGCTGCAGCAAGTGAAATAGGCGCAAACACCATGTTGGTTAGAGTAGGAGCGTTGTATCATGATATTGGAAAAATGAACAATCCGACATTTTTCATTGAAAATCAGGCAACATCCGTAAATCCGCACGACGAATTAGCACCAGATGAAAGTGCTTCCATGATTATTGATCATGTATTGGACGGAATTGAAATTGCAAAAAGCAACAAATTACCAGACAGAATTATAGATTTCATCAGAACGCATCACGGAACATCTACCGTATATTATTTCTATCAAAAAGCAAAAGAAATTGATGAAGATGTAGCGATTGAAAAATTCCAATATCCGGGACCGATTCCATTTTCAAAAGAAACGGCAATTTTGATGATGGCAGATTCTGTAGAAGCGGCTTCAAAAAGTTTGAAAGAGCCAACATCACAAAAAATTGATCAGTTTGTAGAGCGTATCATTGACAAGCAAATGGACGAATTGCAATTTATGAATGCAGACATTACGTTAAAGGAAATTGTAACCATCAAAAAAGTGTTGAAAAAGAAGCTAAATAACATTTATCATTTACGAATTGAATATCCAGAATAAACGGTAGTTAATTGAAAATTAAAATATTGCATAAAAAAGAAGAAAAAAACACTAAAAAAACACATAAATAGTTGTTTCATTTAAAATGAAAAGTTACATTTGCAACCGCAATTTAACGATTGCGTAAGTTCTTTAAATCATAAGAAACATTGGAGAGGTGCCTGAGTGGCCGAAAGGAGCGGTTTGCTAAATCGTCGTACCTAGAAATAGGTACCCAGGGTTCGAATCCCTGTCTCTCCGCTTTTTTTTAATAATTAGATAACCAATTCGGGGTGTAGCGTAGCCCGGTTATCGCGCCGCGTTTGGGACGCGGAGGTCGCAGGTTCGAATCCTGCCACCCCGACATTTTAGAGTTACTACGGGCTCGTAGCTCAGCTGGATAGAGCACCTCCCTTCTAAGGAGGCGGTCATAGGTTCGAATCCTATCGGGCTCACAAGAGCGGACAAATTAACATTTTTGTTTTTTTGCCCGCTTTTTTTATTGCTTAAACTTATTGAAAGTGAGCGTGTTAATTCAAATATTGAATTTGCTTTAGTGGTTCGAACTACATCATTTTTACGATCATACGTGATTCCTTCGGGGAACATAAGTTTTTGGAATTTTTGTTTTTCATTATAATTTCCTAATCTCCATATATTGTGCAAGTTACATAGTAAATCTATTGAATTATCTATATAGTTTTCGAGGTTAGAACTATCTAAACTGTTTTTTTGTATTTCTTTTTGAATTTCTTCTTTTTCTTCATTGTATTTCTTTGAATATTTTTGATATAACGCACCATCTATTTTACCAATTACAAAACGTTCTTCAATATTGTTGATGTTTTCATCAATAGTCTTTAAACTGTACTTTAAATGCGCTGTATTATCTTCATTAGCTGTATTGAAGTATTCAAAGGTATGCTTCAATTGTATCTTTAGTGGCGCAATGTATTTTTTATCTAGTTGATAGTTGCTTAATATGTCATTGAACTTGTCATGCAAATCATTTGCATTTTTGTTGCAAGGACAACCAACTGTTTTACATTTATAATAATAAATGTTTTTCTTCTTTACCAAATAACCCGTTAATGGACTTTTACAAGCAGCACATTTTGTAAATACCTTTAATGGTAAATTTTCGTTCGCTATATTATGTTTTGATTTATGATTATTCATTGCTTGAATACCATGCACTTTTAAAAACAAATCTCTTGGAACAATAGCTTTGTGTTTTCCTTCAATGAGTTGATCGTCTAGTAGACTGTGTGAAATTAGTCCACAATACACCACATTTCGAAACATGTTTGTTAATCGTTGTTTGTATATTTTTAATCCGTATTGTTCAAGTCTTTTCACAATTTCAACATTGGATAAGCTTTCATTGGCTTTCCATTCAAAAGCTTTTCTTACTAAGTGTGCCTTTTCACTTGGAATTATAATAGGAATGTTCTTTTCGTCTCGCATATTCTTATAACCAATCGGTGCAGTTCCCATCCAATAGCCATTTAATAAACGATGACGCATTCCTGTAATGGTTTTGTCTCTACGTTGGTCATTATCATACTTACTGAAAAGTAAGTTTAGATTTTGATAAAAGCGTCCTGTGGAAGTTTGTGTATCTGCGGGTTGTGTAACCGCTATGAGATTGATTCCTATGCGACGTATTTTGGCTAAGGTATGAATTGCACTTTCTCCCGCTCTTGAAAAACGATCTGTGCTGTACACAATTATATGTGAAATCTTTTTTGTTTTTACAAATGAAAGTAATCGTTGAAACTCTTTTCGATCATCTGTTTTGGCACTTTCATTTGTTCCACCGAAATAGCCGCAAATATCCATTTCATTCTTGTTGGCATATTCAATACAGTATTTTAATTGACTGTCTAAACTTGTGTTATCTCGTTGTTTGATGTCCGAAACGCGTGTATAAATGACTGCTTTGTTATTTCGAATTGTTGTATGCTTACTCCGCTTGGCGAAGCTTTGAAATTGATTCAGATTGCTCATAGTTGGTAATGATGTTATGAGTTATTAATGATAATTCTTTTAAGGTACTAATAGTATCGATAGCTTCTTCATTAGACACATCAGCGAAACCATCGAAGCTTTTTAATTCTTCAATAGAAATCGTTTTTAATGTTGTTATGTCTTTTGCTATTTTCATATAAAGGAACTACTGTGTTGTTTCTCATAGCGCTTACATAGCTACAAGATGTTATTCCCTTTTTGAAAATTGTAAGATTTTTTGAAATCATATTATTCGATATTACGAAAAATAGGAATCTAAACCAACTATTCTATGATTAATTAATAGTTAAAATCTTACAATTTTATTATTTAAGGGAACCATTGTTATTTTAAATTATTGTTTATTTCATTTTATTTTTAAAACTTCTATAAAGATTATTAGAAAGAAGATAACTCTGGTCGGATAGGGTCGGATAGCGTCGGATAGCGTCGGATGATGTCGAATAAATAGTCAATATTTAAGTGAAAATATGAATACGAAAAGAATTGTTTGCAAGCTAGCGTACAATAATGTAGGCTTTTGTATACTATTTATTATCTCAAAAGGTCGTTGAGATATAGAAAAGGGTATTCCTAAGAATCAAAAAAGCTCCAATCATTACAATTGAAGCTTCTATTATCTAAAGAATTTTAGTTTTACGATAAATTTAAAAAATGGATTATTCTGTTATGGTAAACGTTTTTATGATTTCTGTAGCTTCTATCAAAAAAATATTATGAAGAAATGAATAGAAAATATTTTCTTATTTCTAAACATACTTTTAGTCTATTTTATTACAAATTTTAATAACCGTAACTTACATACGGTAAAACCATAATTACATAAAATGAATGAAAATTCTTTATTTTACATTATATTTAATTATATAATATTACTACTTTAGCAATAACTTTACGGTATTTATAAGATGTAAATTTCTGACTACTATTGATTTCATATACATTTGATTTAACGTTAATTATTAAATCAATCAACCATGAAAAAATTAGTATGTATCTGTGCATTAGTATTCGGAGTATCATTTTTTAATAGCTGTACACCTAATAGTGTAGAAGAACAGGAATATGAAGAATTTCAAGCAACAGACAAAGGAGACGTCACAGCTCCAGGAGTCGAAGATGAAGAAGATTCAAACGACTAAAATTATTTTATACATAACTGCAATAATTTCTATTATTGCAGTTTTCTCTCATGTATTTTTTCCCACTACTAACTCAGAAGTAGCACAAGCAAGATCAATACATGCAAAAGTCAAAAAAGAAAGGGATAGTAAGTTTAAAGAATTAAGACTAAATAACGAACAGTATTCTAGTGGAGAAATTGCAAAAAATGATTTTGACGAAGAAAACAGCGTTTTATTAACTGATTACCTTAGATTATATGATGAGTCTATTTTGAAATACAAAGAACTCGGTTTAGTTAAGCAAAAATCAAAAGTGTTCTACTTTAAAAACATGAATGTTTTTCTTTATCAAATAAGTGTTTTCATTGTATTACTTATTTTATCAATACTGTTTTATATAACTCTTCAACTAATAGAATACGAATCATTAAGAAAGGCATATCAATTTTGTTCTTTTGTATTCATGTCAATTGCATTTTATTATTTAGTTTGGATTTTTTATCCAAAATCCGATTTACCTTATTTAGCCTATATTTTTACAATGTTTGCTATTGCTGTAATTTTGAGCATTGCAACACGGTATTTTTTAAAATGGATGATTCAAAAAAGATCTATCATATTTATTCATAAGGAAAACTTTAAGCGTTTATGGTATTTCATTATCAACATAACACCGAACTTTATAAGTGACACTAAAACGAAAGAACAATATGTTGATGGATATACAAAAGAAATAGAGGAATTTAAAATACCCTACAATGAAGAATCGTAATATAAAAAAGGTAAAGCAACTACACAAACTTGGTTATCTCAAAGAGGATTCTTCCAACAAAGCAATTTTTGAAATCGAAAGAAAAGTAGAGGAACTCCGCAAAGAAGTGGAGCGAACGAAAAGAGAAAATGACCATTATTTGAGTCATTTACCTAAAGGTATTAATTTAGCGTTTTAATTGGATTCTTTGTCGGTTTCTTGTGGTTGAATAATTCCAAATTCAATTAATCGTTGTCGTATTTTTTGCTCTGCAAGGTTATCTATGAATAACTTTAAATATTCTGATTTACTGTAGTAATCTTCTTTGTTTTTTACAAAATGATCTACCAACTCAATAAGTTCAAAACGAACACCAAGCTTCTCTAAAAATATATCTTTAGAGTCATTAGATTCTAGTAACATTTCCCCTGTACCTTCTGTTAACCATTCACGGGACACATTAAATTCAGTACACAAAATATCAGTTAATACTTTTAATGATTTTTCTCTTGGATTATCAATTACACTATTTTTAATTTTATCAGCTGAAACTTGTGATAATAAACCATTACTTACTTGTTGGATTTTATACCCGCTAACATCTAATTCTTTCATAGCTTTTCGTATACGATTTATATCCATGTTATTTATTTTGTATGATTATTATTGTTTTTATATAATTTTACTTATATTTGTTTTGGTCATCAACCAAAGGTATTAAAATAAAGCGCAAAGAAATGTGCTAGTCATCATTTACTAACTGATTCGATAACAAATAGAATTGAATCATTATGATAAAATCGAATAACCGAATTAATTACCTAAAATTAGAGGGAGATTCCCCTTACTTTTTATGAAATTTTTTAGTTTATTTGTAGTTAAGTACTGTGTAAAGATTCCCTTTGTCTCTAAAATTGTGTTGCAACTAATTTTTAACAAGGGCGTAGCTGAAAACCCTAATCAATAGAGTAGGCTTTATTTAATTTTATACAATATGAAAACAAGCAATTTAAAACAAATTGGAAAGGTTGAACTTTCTAATGTTTATGGAGGAACTAAAGTCTACAAAACACATGTAGGTGACCCCGAAAAACCTTTGTATACAGATGCTCACATTGATAGAGACGAAGATGGTCAATGGAGTGCTGGTGATGAATTTGTAGTAACCATGAGTTAATTGTCTACAAAAAGATGATTTATTTAAACTAAACAATTAACATTTTAACTTAATACACTATGAAATTAAAAAGCATAAATAAACTAGTAACTTTAAAAATTGATACTGCTGATGTTTATGGCGGATGGGATGGTATTCTTGCTACGGGTTCGGGTACTATAAGCGGTATGGATTATGAAAGTGATATACATGTAGATTCAAATGGAGATGGTAAATGGAATTCGGGAGAGTCTGTTCATTTTTATCATACAACGCCTACCATAAATAGAATATAAGTTTTGATTCAAATTATTATCCATGCTACTTATGAAAACTAAGTATTTTATAAGTAGCATTCAACACTAAATTTATGAAACATATAATTTATATGATTTTCTTTTTTTCGCTATTTGGTTTTAGTCAAGAATCAAAACCTAAAAAGATATTAGATTCAGACTTACTCAAAGAAATACAATTGATTTGTAACAGAGATCAACTTTTAAGAGGTTCTTTATTGACTGAAAATAAAGACTTATTAACTAAGGAGGAAAGAAAAATATTGTGGAAAGTTCAAAATGATATTGATGATTACAATACCAAAAGATTTATACAAATCGTAAAAGAACATGGCTTTGTAGACTCTAGTAATTCTAACATAAAGTCAGCCGCTACTTATGCAATATTTATGCACTCAGCAGAAAAATATTGGGAAGAAATAAGAGTCCTAATTGATGAGGAGAAGAAAAAGGGAAATATGAGCGAATCTGCACATGGTATTATTACTTGGCATATAAAAGGACGACCAGAACCAACTATTAACTACCTTCCAAACAAAGAAAATGATTCTCTTAATAAGCAGTAAATATGATGTTTCAACAAATATTGTAATTCAATGGTTGAATTATTATGGTATCGTTTTTTTGAGATTGCATACAGAAGAATTTAGTATGCTGAATTACTTTTCTGTAAGTAACAAATCAATAAGTTTAACCATAAACGATATAAACTTAGAAGCTATTACAGGAATATGGCACAGGCGTGGGAGGCTTAGAAATTTGCCTAATTCATTAAACGATTTAGGAAAAGTAACAACCTATCTCAAAAAAGAAGAAGATAGCCTTATTAAGTCGATAGAAACGAGTTTAAGAACTACTAAAAAATATATTGGTTCATACATAAGTGAAATCGAAAATTATAAGTTAGATCACTTAATAGCTGCTAAAGAATGTAATTTGAACATTCCCGATTCAATAGTAACAACAAGCAAGAAAGGTTTGTTAGATTTTCATTCCAAGTACGATCAAATTATATCTAAAGATTTACGCTACGCTATTAATATCAAAACGGATGATATAAGTATTAATTCCACAGGAACTTTTAAAGTTACAGATGAATTGATTTCTGAATTGGATGATCATTTTGCGCCAATTTATGCGCAAGAATATATTGAGAAAGAATTTGAGATACGAATATTTTTTATTGAAGATAATCTTTTTTCAATGGGTATTTTTTCTCAACAAGACGAACAAACAAGAGTTGATTATAGAAATTATAATGATGAAATTCCTAACAGATGTGTTCCTATAAATTTACCAAAAAACATAAAAGAACAACTACTAGATTTTACACGAAAAGTAAAATTGAATACGGGTTCAATAGATATGATATATTCAATTGATGAACATTATGTTTTTTTAGAAGTGAATCCAATGGGGCAATTTGATTGGTTATCAAAGAATTGTAATTACTACATAGAAGAAGCGATTGCAAAAGAATTTATGGAATTATGAAACTTCAAAAAATAGAACAATTGCCTTTGACATTCCATAAGGCTACGATTACAGAAAAATCAAAAATTAAACATTCAAAAAAAGAACAGTTTATCACGATCAAAAAAATAACATCTGATAAAGTTCAAACCGAAAAGTTTTATAAACCAATATCAAAAATATTCTCATTTGATGAAACTTGATACTCCTTTCAAATTATATGCGAACTGTGTTACTGTAAAAGGTTTTAATAGAAGTACTATTTGTGATCTTCAACGAAATGATGTTAGGACAATACCAAATGATCTGTATGATATACTAACAAATCATGAAGGCAAGACTATCAATGACATCAAAAACCAGTATCATAATGAGTTTGATGACATTATCGATGAATATTTTCAGTTTCTGTATGATAACGAATTTATATTCTTTACAAAACAGACCTCTATTTTTCCGCCATTATCATTAAAATGGTCTGATCCTGCGATTATCAATAATAGTATCATTGATATTGATAAAAATTCTAGTTATGATGTACTCAAAGTTTTAAAACAACTCGATGATTTGCATTGTAGGCATTTAGAAATTAGAAATTTTGATGTTGCAAGAGTTGATGTGTTGGAAAACATATTTGATTACTTAAAAGAAAACGAATCATCGATACAATCGGTAGAAATATTACTACCTTTTTTTAAAGATGTTGAAAAGTGGATAGATTCTGCAAAACATAAATTTTTACGTGTGTCTTTTATAAGAGTATTTAACTGTCCATTTAATCAAAATATAATGCCAAGTGGAAACACTAAAGCGTATATAATGTATACAAAACAGCACTATGAAAGTGAGCTATGTTGTGGAAAAATAAGTCAAAATTTCTTTGCTGCAAACATGAAAGCTTTTACAGAAAGTGTAAATCATAATTCATGTTTAAATAAGAAACTTTCAATCGATAAAAATGGAAATATCAAAAACTGCCCATCTATGCAGAAAGGATTTGGTTCAGTCAATGACACTCAATTGAAAGACATTGTAACTGATAAAGATTTCACAAAAGTATGGAGTATTACAAAAGATCAAATTTTGGTATGTAAAGACTGTGAATTTCGTCATATCTGTACAGATTGCAGAGCATACAAAGAAAATCCAACAGATGAATTTTCTAAACCGCTAAAATGTGGTTATAGTCCGTATACTAATGAATGGGAAGATTGGAGTATAAATCCATTAAAAAAAGAAGCTATCACATATTATAAATTACAGGCGGATACTGAAAAGCCTTAAACAGAGTAAGGAACTTAAATTTTATTACTAATGGAAAAACTAAATTCAAAAAAAATCAGTTTAACAGAAGCACATAACATAACTGGTTATGGTTGCTCTACAACATGGACTTCATCAAGCGGAACGGGAAAAGACTCCTATTTTGACGATAATGATAATGGTAAGCTAGACAAAGGAGATACTATATTTTTTGACGATGGAAGAGTTGGAACAATGGGACAACCAATGATTGCGTAAAATACTGAAAAAGGGGATTTCATTAAATTCCCTTTTAAAAACTTAAACTATGAAAAAAATTCTACTGTTACTTATTGTTCTCATTTCATGTAAGGCAGAAAAGAAAATGACCGATTCTGAACTATGTAATGTCTTATCAAATTTACATTTGCAAGATCAATATTATAGGGGTTTAGAAGAATTAGAAGATCCGTTTTTCGTTGTCTTAGATTCTTTAATAGGAGCAAACAATTTGAGCCGTTCTGAATATGCAAAACTCCCCAAAGAAGAACAAATAGCATTCGGGAAAATTGCAAGAAAAATTACAGACTCAAAGCCAAAAATATCAGAACGGGAGCAAGATTCTCTAATGAGATTGCAAAAAGAACTTGATTACAAAGCGACTGAAAAACTATTGGAAATTGTTAAAAAATATGGATTTCCAGACACGGAGAAATTAGAATGTGAAAACTATGCTGCTCCTTTTTTAATTTTTGGTCATTCTCCTAAAAAGTATTGGAAAGAAATTGATAAGATCATAGAAAAAGAAAAATTAGCGGGTCGTATCGTTGAAGGAGATTACAAATATATTAAGTGGCATATTGGCGGCAGAAAACAAAATGAAACAGATCAAATACAAATACAAGTAAATTAATTTTGGTTAAAAATAACACGTTAAGAATGAATTCATTTTTTCATGATAAGTTAATTAGAGTGCACTTCTCCGAATACAAGTGCTATATTCAAAACGTGTTATTGATTGCAGAATTTTAGTCGAATTCTGCTGTTTAGGGCAAGGCGATTGATGGCTTAATAATTTTATCGTCGTCTTGCTAACTAAACAAAAATAGGGTTTATTATAAATACTCAAAACTTTTAAAGGTATATAATAGCATTCTAAATTTAAAATAAAGTCATAAAATAAGAATTAGGCAGAATATTTTATCTGCTAATAAGAAACAAAAACACTCACTTTTTTCATAATTATCCGAAGTTGTGTATAACACAGCAAGTTATACCCATGTCTTTTTTTAACCTACAAAATACAATGGAATCAAAAATTAAAGGAATCATTTTAAGTTTATCCGCACAGGAGATCATCTTAATTGTAGTCAGTGTGATAGTAGTCATAATTGTGGCTAAACTAAGTTACAACAATTATAAAAACAGACGGTTTAACAAAGTTGATTTGCAAATTGAGCATACATTAAAACATCAAGAATAACATTAATTGATACAGCTAGTATATTTATAAATTTAAAATAAATAAGATGACAATTTTTTTACTAACAACATTAGTTCTCCTATTAATATTGAATCTAATAATATTATTTTTTGTTTATAAAATTTTTAAAAAGAATGATTCAATCAATAAGATACACTATCTCATTTCCAATAACAATAGTCGAATAAATGATACATATACCATTATTATTAGAAATGAAAAGTTAAAAAATAAAGAAATTGAAAATACATGATATAATTAATTTTTTTCATGTTTACCCTCGATATCATTGCTATTAATAGCCATTAATATGAATGAAAACAAACAAAATGAATTTCAGCGTTACGTTTTATAAATACTTAATTATTGGCGAATTAATAGTTATTGCAATTGGATTGATTGTATACTTCTATTGGCTTAGAAAAAATAAAAAGTATACCCCTAAAAAACGAAATAAAGTAGATGATGATATTGAAGAAGAACTGAGAAAAAATAAATAAAATCCCTAGTAATTACTAGGATTGTGTACAAAGGTTCGTAATACTGAGTATGCAAGAGGTTCGATTTTTTTTTAAGAAGGGAAAATCGGTGTCTATCACCCTCAGACAGGCAAAGCGGCTTAACATGGTAGTTTTAAAAATAGTCGCTTTGCTACCTTAAAAAAATCAGTTTTCACGAGAACTAAGGATAGCATACCGTATTTTACTTTTATTAAGTTTTTGGTGGGTGCTACTTGGGTAAGCTACAAGTAGTACTATCGGTATGTTATGATTGGGTTGGGGTAACAGCCCATGTCTAATTACTGTTTTTAGACAAACAGGGCGGTATGGGGTGAAATGTAAGGTTGTACCTAGCCGCCTTGTCATCATAAAAATAAAGTAAATACTCGCTTTTACGGATAAAAAACAAGATTCCCGTTTTTACGGGAAATGAATATGAATAAAGAGAAAACAATATTTATTAAAGGATTTGTTGTTGGGTTTTTGTCCGCAGCAATATTTTTGGTACTCTTTGTTTTAGTTGGTGTTTTTCTTTTTGTAGTATAATAATAGTACTCTTTTCCCTAAAACCCCCCAACTTTTCGGGTGCAGTTCATACCTGACTGAGGTTTTTTTTTGTTTTGTTGCAAGTTGTTGCATGTTGTTGCAAATCGTTGTAGCGTTTTGTTGCTACTGGACTATTTCTTAATGCTAGGACTACACGTTTTGTTGCTGTTGCAATATTTCTTGTTGCAAATCTCTAATTTCAAAATTAGAAATGGAACGTAATGCCCTTATAATCAGGTGATTTTTTATAAGCTTATGTGTTATTGCGTTTTGTTGCAAGTTGTTGTGTTTTGTTGCTGCTGTAATATTTCTTGTTGCTTGGGCTACAAGTTTTGTTGCTAGCGTTGCCGTTTACGGATTGCTTTTCGTTTCCAAATATTCTTATTAATGGTATTGAATAACTTGTAAAATCAACACTTAATTAGAAAAGGTATAGTTTTTAGTTGAAAAGCATTGATTTCAGTTGATTCTAATTGATAGCAATTACGTTTTGTTGCTGATACCATAATTCTTGTTGCTTGGACTACAAGTTTTGTTGCTGATGCTATATTTCTTGTTGCTTAGACTACAAGTTTTGTTGCTGATGTCATAGGTATCGTCCTAAAATTTGTCTACACATTATAGAGTGTCCCAAATTTTTATTAATAATGGCACTAACCCATATTTTCCATCAATTTTTCATTTGCTATATCAATAGCAAATGAGAAAAACAGCTTGACAGCTTTAGTAAATTTGAATTTATTTCCATTAATAATAATTAAATTCTTATTTCTCCATGTCTTGATAAATTTATCAAATTCGGAAACTGTAGTTTTTTCTAAAATCTCCCATTTACTAGATTGTCTTAATAATTCTTTAGTTTCGCTAATATCAAAAGAGCCTACTTCTATTTTATCTCTAAAATTTTTACCTGAATAATCCAATTCTCTTGAAAGTATGGCTAGGAATAAAGTAAAATCACGTGTTCTTTTTTCGTTTACTTCATTAGAAGATAAGTAGCTAAAATCCGCTTCAATATTTAATTTGAAATTAAATGATTTTTCGAAAAACTCTGTGTATTCATCTTCAAGTTCCTGTATTGTATAAAACAATGGACTTGGTGAGATAATGAATTTTCCGTCTAATAATTCATTAACTATTTTTTTATGCTCACTTGGATACTCTTTCATAAACTCGCACTTTAGGTATTTTTATAGAAGCGTCTTTTAACTCAATTGTAATTCTATCGTCTTCTTTATATTCAGCCACCAAATCTTCTTCCAATAAAAGGTTGGTAATAGAAAAATATTTCGATAATGTAATTTCATCAGTATGTTTTTTCAAAGCATCAAAACACCACAAATAAAAATCTTCAACTTTATCTTCTTTTAATAGCTGTTCTTTAAAATATGTTGAATCTGGAAGCCATTCTTGTTCTTCAACCTGCTCTTCATAATAAATGTCAGAAGTTTTGTAAATGAATTGATCTACAAAAAATTCTGCTTCACTATGAAATTCTTTGAATATTGCACTTCCTTTGGTTTTCTTAATTGGATTTGGTAATGGTACTATATAGTTTTCTGGATAATCTACATTTTCCACAAAATGATAAAATCCACTTAAAATGATAGAATCATTTTTAATTCGGTCTAATAGTGGTCTTAATTCTCTTGTTAGTTTTTGTAAATTATGGTCTAATTCGGCACGGGCGTATATTACAGAACCATAAAGTTTTTTATATTCTCTCTTTAACTTAAAACTGTCGGCAACATATTGTTTTTCGCTGGTATATTTTTGGATTTCAACAAGAGCTGAATAAAATGATTCAGGATGTCCTTTTTCTAAAATCTTATTAAGTGGTTCAATGTATTCGTCAATCCAAAAAACTGCTTTTTCTAATCTTTTTGATAAATCAGAATATTCATCTGCATTTACTTTTAATGATTCTGTGTCGCTTAATAGCCTTTGGGTTTGTCTATGAATATCATTTAGAAATACATCAATTACAGTTATAATACTTTGAATAAGAACAATTATTTTGTTAGGCTTGTTTGTTGTTTTTAATTCCGTAAATAGCTCAAAAATAGTCCTGTATCTATCTTTTAAAGTTTGAGGTAAATCAAGTGTAAAATCATCAAAAATAAATTGCAAAAAAGAAGTATAGTGAATATCTAATTTATAGTCTTTTGTTGGAAGCTGTCTGCAAAACTTAACATCAATTAGTTTTGTTATTGAAATCTTAGGGTCATTACTGATATTATATTCTTCAATTAATTTTTCAAGAATATCGTTATCTATAATAAAGTCTGGCTTACTAGAGTTAAAAGCTTCCTGTACAAATTCATAATGATTTTGCAGAAATTTTAATATGTATTTACCTGATAACTTAATCATCTTTATATTTTACAAATAATGCTTGTTGTTCTAAAAAGCGTTTACTTTTATAAATGTCTGTCCTAATTTTTACAACATTCTCGTCAGTCGATTCTTTTACTTCTTTACTTGGGTTTTGCTCTCTTCCTTGTTTTGTTTTAATTGTTCTTGAAAATGTATTAAAAAGTATTTCGTAATTCGATGGAATAAATATCTCTGCATTTGGAAAGACTTTTTTAACCATCAAATAGTTTTGCAATCCTTTGTAGTCGTAATCAGGAAAAATAAGAACTTCTTTTGCTTTTAACTTATTCAAAACGGATTTTCCTAAACCACCATAAGTATGGATAAACACAAAATTATTATCAATTACTTTTTCGCATAAGAGAAATGAATCTAAATTTTCTACAATACAAATTTTATCTGTTTCTAAATTATTTACTTGAGCACAAAAAGTACCAAATAAATTAGTTGATTTTTCTAAATCTACAATTTCAGAATTTATCTTAATGTTTTTAAAACCTCTTATTAAGATTACATTTTGACTCTTTCTTTTTCCTGTTTTTGTGTTTCTATATGTTCCAATATTGCCAACAGCAGAATAACTATCTTGAAGTTCTTTAGGAAACTTGCTTTTGAAAAATAGTTGCAAATTTTCTTTATCGTTTAAGATATAACTTCCACCACCTGTAACAGCTTGCGAATAGGAAATAAAATTACCATTAAGTAAAGTTTTAAAGTCGCCACTTTTTTTAACAGACGCACTAATAGAGGAAGAGTTAATTTTTCCTTCTTCTAAAAGTTTTAATATGAAGTTATAAAAAGTCTTATTCTGCATTACGATAAATTACTGGGAACGATTGTAGCTCGCCAAATGAAATCTTTTTCCTTCTATTTTTCGAATCTGTTTGAGGTTCTTTTAATAAATAATATTTCTCAATCCCTTCAACTTTTCTAGGTGACGCAAAAATTGGGACAAAATGATTTACTTTACAGAATTGGATTAAATGCTTGACGTTTTTTTGACCGATTGCATCAAGTTCATCTACATAAATTATTGTACGGTTTTCAATATTATTATGAACTAATTCTTTTAGAATATTTAAGAATAAATATAGTTTTAAAACAATATTAGTTCCTCTTGATTGTACTTGTTTAGAAAGGTCTATAGTTTCAGTCTTGCCAGTAACTTTAGTTATCTCTACATTTATTTTGAATAAATCAACTATGTTGATTGCTTTACCATTACTGTTTGTTAGTTGTCTTTGTAATGCTTCTTTTGATTCTGAATTTTCATTATTAAAGTCTAAACCGTCTGAGAATTTGAGCTGAGAAATTTTTTCTAAATCTTCGATTAAATCAGTATTGTCATCAATCTTTACTTTAACACTCTGAATATTTGAGATAGGATATTCTGCTAACCTTTGATTATAACTTCTCGAAACAAAAGTTTTAAAATCATTGTATTGTGTAATAAAAGAATGTGTTGGACTTCCAATTTCGTGGGAAAGTGTATCTAAAAGGTTATTTATAACTTTTTCAGTTTGAGGAATGTTTATCATTTCTTCATCAACATCTCGAATGAATTTTTTAATGTCTTTCACATCCATTTTCAAAACATTGTGTAAATCATTTTTTAGATTATTTCTATTCTCTTTAATGCGTAGAAATTTTTTATATCTTGATTGAAAATCTTCTGATATTTTTTCAAATTCAATATCTAAAATCTCTTCAACTTCATAAATATCTCTTGAATCGAATATTTCTTGATATTGTTTCTTAATATTAGCTAAGTCATCTTTGTATTTGGTTCTTTCTTTTATTTTTAGTGATAAGGTATTTTTTGTTTTGCCAATTTCTAAATCTTTATCTGTTATTTTTTGAGCATTATTTTTTAGTTCTTTTTCAAGAACTTCAATCGCCTTTTCGTTACTTTCATTTTTGAGTTTTAATTCAGGTTTTTTGTCAATTCTTTTTAGGAATTCTGAATTGGTTTTAATTGAACTACTTAATGCTTGAATTTCCTTTTCAACACCTTTTCTATTTTGTACAATTTGTAATTGAGATTTTTTTTCTATTAATTCTTTTTCTTTAACTAAGAGTTCTTCTTGAAGGTTTTTGATTGTAGGAAGCTCTTTCTGTATCTCAACATCTGTAACATCTATTAAGCCGTCAAAAAATTGTAAAGGGAAATCGGAATTTGTAATTTCTTTTATAATTTTAGATTTATCAAGTTCCGCTATATCTCGATTTAAAAAAGAATAAATCTTTTTGATTGTTTCCTCGTCTTTAGAAATGTTCTGATAAAGTAGATTGTCAAAGCGTTTAATCGCATTTTCTTTTTTATCAATATTAGTTTTTAGATTTCTAATAGCATCTAAAATTTCTCTCTCAGTAAATTTACTTCGCTCCAATTGACTTAGTTTAGAAACTAAATCAGTATGTTTTTTTTCTTCGTCCTTTAAATTATTCTTTAAGCCTTGATAAAGTAAATTATCTGTAGTCGGTTCATATTCTTTTAGTTCGTCTAATTCTTTAAATATTAGCTTATTTTCATCTATAAGTGTGGTGATTTTGTTTTCTAATGTAGTTTTAGCACTTATTAAAATATCTCTTTCTTGAGTTAAGTTTACATCTATTTTGGTTTGTAAATCTTTGATTGAAATGGAAAGCTCACTATTATCATCCGTCTTTTCTGTTAACTCTTGTTCAACTGTGTTGAATTTTTTTAGAAACGTATTTTTTAATTTACCTAGAATTGATTCTTGACTTATAAATTCGTCATTAAGTAGTTTTAGTTTTTCGAAATCTGTTTTAATCGAAATTAAATGTTGAAGATGTGTTTTCTTTTTCTCAAACTCTTCAATTTTTTCAAAACTAGTACTGGAAAGTACATTTAAAGGAATGTGTTGTTGACCATCTGCTACCAAAAGAGCATTTTTAAATGACTTCTCATTAATATCGCTAGTTCTAATTAAGTGTCTGTAAATGTCTGTGAAGTTATTTGAGAATGATTTTCTTCCGTTTCTCTTTACATTTTTTTTAAGCCAAACTACAGGGTTTTTATTTTTATCAGAATTGTAAACTAAATTGTATAATTCTTCATTTGAGAGTTTAATAGGAACATCTGTTGGGTTTTTAAGCGTAAGTAATTGAAGAACATTATTCCATCTTCTTGCTTTAAATTTTCCATTGTTTGTTTCTACAAAACAGGATTCATCATATTCTCCCGTAATTTTATAATACTCTATTGTGTTTTCTGGCGTTGCTTTTACAAGAATAGAATAGTAGCCATTTTTTAATATTTCAAAGATTATAAAACTATGAAGACTAGTTCCATCAAAATAATGTTTCATTGAATCGGACAATTTTCTATCATCTTCAAATCGCATTTGGTCTTTATCAGTAATGTACAAGAAGTTTAGCGCATTAATGAAAGAACTTTTTCCAACATTATTTTCGGCTGCAATTTGAATACTTGAACTTTCTCCAACATGAATACTAGCTTTTGCATATAGTTCAGAATTTATGATTACAATTTTATTTAGCATTTCTTTTTGAGTGTTAGCAAAACAACTTTTTAGTTTTTCTAGGATTAGTATAGTGAATGTCAACAAAAATATAATCATTAATCAGCTACACATGTCATATATTACTTATAAATATAATAGGTTTTTTAATAACCTTCAAGATTAATTATTATAATTCGTATATGTTTTCTTTAATTTTACTAAAATTATATCTTAAATTAATCATTTATTATAGAACTGAATGAGTAAAGATACAATTACACAAATACCCGATGCTGATTTATCAAGTGCTGGAGATGATTTTCATGTCTTATGGACTATGAAAAAAACTTTTGAACTTTTAAGTTTTGATAAAGATAGCCTCAAATTAATATATATAGAAGGGATTGAAAAAGAGTTGGCAAAAAAAACAGACCCAACTGGAGAAAAGCTCTTAGGTGTTGATTTAACAGAGTATTATGGTAACGAAGAGTTTGAAAAGGCGTCTAAAGTCGTGATTTCTCAATTGAAATACAGTACGCTTAGAGCTACCGAAAATTACACTTTTTCAAAACTCTATGAAAGTAAAAAAAGTGGTTCTTATGATGGCTCATTAATTCATAGGTTGGCTACTATTTTTAAAACGTTATTAGATGAGTATGGTAGAGATTTGGTTTTAAAGAAAGTTACTATAAAACTGGTTAGTAATAGAATGTTCAATATTAACCAATTGAACATTATAGGAAATATTCAGCAACACCTAAAAACGAATAAGCGAAAAATCAGCTTCAATAAAGTGCTAACGGATTTGTCAATAAACATAAGTTCGTTAAAGAAACTGCATAAAGCCTCAAAGCTAAACCTCACAGAATTTACTGATTTCTTTAAGTTGCTTGATTTTGAAGATTGCGGAGTAAATTCAAGATACAACTTAAAGCTAGAACTAATTAAAGCTATTTCTGACACTAGTAACAGTAGTAAAAGTCAGTACAATCAGTTGTTCCAGTTAGTTTGGAATAAAATGATGCCTGAATCAAGAAATCAAAGGATAATTTTGGTCACAGATTTAATAGCTAGTCTTGGTTTTAATAGTGGTAGTATCGAAAATTTATTTCCTGTAAGTCAAAAATTTGAAAAAATAGAAAACATTATTCTTCGAGAACAAATAAAAGGAATATTAGATACAATTGAGAATAACAATGATTCACTTCCTATTTGTCTTCATGGAAAAGCTGGTATTGGTAAATCAACAATCACTCAACAGATTCAAAAAGATGTACCTAAATATTCTGAATGCATAATATTTGATTGTTATGGAAAAGGAGCTTATCAGAATCCTGAAGATAAGAGACATTTACATAAATACGCTTTACTTCATTTATCTAATGAACTAGCAAAAAGATTAGGTGTAAATTTTTTAACTGATAGGAATGAATCAAATGAAGTTTATTTAAAAGAAATAAGAAAAAGAATTGTTAGAGGAATTGAAGTCTTAAAAAATAGAAATCCTAATGCTACGATAACTATAATAATTGATGCAGGAGATAATTGTGTAACTGAGGCTAATAGTAATGGAGAAAAAAACTTTGTAGAAGATTTATTAAGAATAGATATTCCAAAAGGTCTAAATTTAATTGTAACAACAAGAACTTTCAGAAAAGATATTCTGAACTTACCAGATAACTTTATTGATATAGAAATCGATCCTTTTAGTTTGAATGAAACAGAGAAGTTTATCAAGTCCTATTTCAAAAGTATTTCATTGGAAGAAGTACAAGAGTTTCATGAATATACTTATGGAATACCAAGAGTTCAATTAAATTCTATAGGAAGAAAGAAACAACAGATAGGTGAAATCATAAAATCTTTAAAGCCAAAAGGAAAAACTGTTGAAAATTTAATCTATGAAACAATTGAAGAAGCTAAAAGGAAAGTTGGGACGAGCGATAAACAGAAAGTTGATTCTTTTTTTCAACTTTTAATTACACTACCTAGACCAGTTCCTATTGATTATTTATCAAAAATATTAGATGTAAAAAAACCTTTTTTAGAAGACATTTCTTTAGATATATGGAGTGGTCTAATTTATCAAAATAATAATTTTGAATTTAGAGATGAGGATTTTGAAAATTATATAAGAAAGGAATATTTTTTGGATAATAAAGAAAAGAATAATCTTGCTGATGTTTTTTTATCTAAAGCAAAAACAGATTCCTATGCTTCAATTAATTTAGGATATATTTTATATAACTCTAATAGATATGAAGAGTTAAAAAGTATTGTCTTAAAAAAACAGTATTTAGAAGTTCCTGTTGATCCTATAAGAAGCAGAGAAATATATATTAGTAGAACAAAGTTGGCAATGAAAGTTTGTAAGGACAATGAAGACAACCTAACTTTTTTTAAACTAATACTTATTGCTGCTGAAGAGGCAAAAACAGATAAAACACTAACAACATTATTAACTGATTATCCTGATTTAGTTTCTAAATTTAATGACGATACTTCTCTAATTCGGTTAAAACTAAATTCTGATGAAAAGTCTTGGGCAGGTTCATTTCATTTAAAATTAGCAGGATATCTTTCAAGAAATCCAAAGAATAAAAAAGAAGCCCTTAGACATCTAAAAACTGCTAGAGATTGGATAAGTTGGAGGTTCCATTCAAATTTCAAAGAGGATGGAAACGATTATGAAAATAGATTTTCAATTTCTAGTATAGATATTGCTTATCAAGCTGAAGCAGTATTAAGGTTGTTTGGAGTTGAGGAAGCTATAAGTTCAATAAATCGATGGACTCCTAAAAATGTTAGATTGTCAGCTGGAGATTACTTAACAAATAATATTTTATCGTTAGATATCTCTAGTCAGATATCAAATTGGTTAAAGTATAATAAGTTTCGAATTGACGTAAAAATATATTTAATATGCAAACTGTTTAAGTTCGAAAAGAAAATTGACTTTAACTTAAATGAAATTGCTATGCATTTTCAAAAAATACTCTCCAAAACGAATATTAAATTTGAACAAGGTTTTCAGTTATGCATTGTCAACTTTTGTGAGATATTAGCTAATTACAAAATAAATGAGCGTACAATATTAGGGCTCTTATCACATCTTACATATTCAAAAATTAAAAGAACTCCAAGCTTTTATAGTCAATATGGAGACAGAGATGAGATAAGTGAAATGAATTTGTTTTTTAAAGCAGAATGTTTAAAACATTCATTAAAAAACAAAAAATTATCCCTTGAATATATTTATCCAAGTAAGTTTGAAAATATTGATAAAATTGAAGACTATAAGAAAAGAAATTCAATAGAAAGAGATAAAAAAGAGTTTAAAAGTTTTTTTAAGTATGCTGTTACCATATATCAACTAAGAAGTGATGTTTTCTGTAAAGTAATTAATGCAGAAGAAATTGCTAAAGAATTTGAGAGCATATGTGAGAGTTATAATAAGGATTATGATTTTCATTATACAAATGGATATCAATCTAAAGAGAGGCTGAATTATTTAGTTAGCCTTCTTGTTGAAATTATTACATTATCAAATAAAAAAGAATTAATAGAGAAGCTTAATCTTTCATTTAGTGGCAAGTCAAACCAATTGACTTATCGATTTTCGATTTTAGAAAAATTAATTCATTTAGAAGGTTTTTCTAATATAAACCTCACGTTACTTAATGAAGTTGATGAGCTAATTAAGAATAGTTCGCAGACATCACAAAACATGGTAGAGAACTATATTAAATGTGCTCTGTTAGGTAAGAACATTGATGATGAAACAGGAAAGTACTTTTTTAATGAGTCAATAAATGCAATTAATGAAATAGATTATGAAGCCACTTCAAAAATAAAGTGTCTCTATGAATTAACAAATTTAGGAATAGAAGAATCTAGCCCAAGATTAGCTTATGAATTTTCAAGATTTGTAGAATATGCTCATATAAAACTCCAAGGATATGATCATTTTCCTTATCACGCTGCTGTTTCAGGGATTTCAAATTTAGATATATCATCTACTTATACAATTCTTTGTAGATGGCATCATAGAGATGTCATTGATATATCAGAATACATTACTTTATTATTTCATAAATCTTTAGATAAAGGTTTCAGTACAGTTGAAGTTTTAAGTGCTTTATTTCATTTAAGTATATATCATTACCATTCAGATGATTTAATAGATTATCTTAAACTAATTCTTGCTAAGTATGATGAAAAAAGAGATGTAACAAATAAAACAAAGTTTATTCATACACTATTTAGAAACTTGACTTTAGTTAAAAATAAAAGTGTAATTGAAGTAATTTATGAAGAAATTAAATCAGGAGCTTTTATAGAAAAAGGTATTGTTAATGATCTAAAGCATTATTTAGATTTTAGAGAAAGTGTTGAGAAAGAAGAAAATTCGACATATATTAATGATTTCTCTAAAGAAAAATATAAACATAATATTGATTTATCTGCGATAGATATTTCATCTACAAAGAATTTAGAAAATTCAATTATTCAAATAATAAATCAAACCGAAAAACATAGTAATCGATGGGAAATAAACAATTTCTTATCGGATATAAAGAGTAACTGTTCTTCTAAAGAATATATTTCACATCTTGACGCATTGATAGATATAGACTCAAGTTTACTGAGCTTTTCTTCATTAGAAACAGCATTAAAAGAAAGATTAGAGGAATGGAATATTCATCCTGCGGTAAGGCAATGGAAAAAAACAAAATTTGATTATGTAATTTTAACTTGGTTCAAACATTTTGGTGATCAATATTTAAACATATTTAGAATTAAAAAATTGGCTAAAATGTTTAACATAGAAGATGTTGAATTAGCAGAAATCATAATTAAAATCATTCCAGAAAAAATAGAGTTTTTATCAGATGAATCAATTTATAACTCATTTCAATTAACAAATTTAAAGTTAAGTAAAAAAGAGAATGAACAATTAATAGATTGGTCTTTATCTCGTTGGAATCAAAATATAAGGTTAAATGAAAGCGATGGTATTTGGAATGAATCTTTAATTCCTCCAACCGATTCAAACGAATCAATTGCAGGCTTATTGAGATTCTTGTTAGGTCAACCAGACAAAAGTTTGAGATGGAGAGCAATACATTCAATTAGACAGCTTTTAAATTTTGGGAACAAAAACGTATTACAAATACTATTATCTCAACAAAATGAAGTTGATTGCTATCCTTTTCAAAATAAAAATTACATTTTCTATTGGATATCATCTAAGCTGTATTTGTGGATAGCTATTGAAAGGATTAGTAACGAAAACCCTAATTTATTAGAAGAGTTCAATACTATATTTCTAAATGAATTAAACAATGATGGATTACCTCATGTCTTGATTAGATTTTATATTAAGAGAACTTGTTTGAATTTATATAAGCATAATTCATCTATTTTTAATCAAGAAGAACTTATATCTATTAGAGAGTGTTTAGAAACAAAACTTAAAAAAGTACAGGAAAGAGAATATATTAATCAACCCAGCAGATATTCAAGAACTGAAAAAGAATGGAGGTTTGATTTTGATACTATGGATACGATTCCATACTGGTACAATGGATTAGGGGATATTTTCGGTGTATCTGGTTATAAGGTGGCAGACATTTCAGATAAATATATTGTTGAGAAATGGGGTTATACAGGAAACACAAGTAAAGATGATTATGCTAGGTCTAATCTTAGAGAAAGTGATTGGTCACTAACAAGAAATGACCATGGAAGTAACCCTGAAATAGAAGATTTAAGTATTTATTTTGAGTATCATGCTATGTTTTGTGCAGCAAACGACTTGTTAGATAACGAACCTCAATTAGAGAGAGATGAATGGGATACATGGGAGCATTGGTTAGACTCCAAATCTATTACGTGGGATAAGTTTTGGATTTCGGATTTGGTTGATCCAATTCCATTACAAGAAAAATTTTGGAAAATAGAATATGATAAATTTGATAAGACTTGGAGAGATAATATTAATGAGGATAAATTTGATAAAGAAATAGGCTTTACTGATTTTTATGATGATAGTTTTATAATTCCTCATGGATATTACAAACGCTATATGGGAGAAAATACAGAGTCAATTAACATTCGCTCTGCTTTAGTCTCAGAAAAAGGTTCAGAAGCATTATTAAGAGCTTTTCAGACTGCAAAAAATCATCATGATTATGCATTTCCAATAGAAGATGATGGAGAAAGGTTTGAAATAAATCAATTTGGTTTTACTTATAAGAGTTGGTTAAAATACGCTGAAGGAGAATCGGAAGGTTTAGATAAGCATGATTATTTGTACAAAGATATTGGATATAGTATTCCAATTATTGGAGAAAAAGTTCAAAAATTATTTCCTCTAGAGTATAGTAAGGATTTAAAGAAAGGTTTTTTAGAAAAAAAACAAATATCCATTTATGAAAATTGGAATGAAGTTACCGATAGAAAATATAGAGACTCAAATCAGATAGAAAGTAATGGGAATATTTTAAAAATAGATTTCAAATTCATATTAAAAATTCTGCAAAAAACGAATAAAAATATGCTTATAAAATGCCAAATTGAAAGGCAATTGAAAGAACATATTTATGATTACCAAAGTGATTTAAGACCATGGGATCAAACAAAAATATATTTATTAAAATCAGATGGAACAATTAAAGTACTCAGAGGAGAAAGTATTGAAATTAGGTAAGACTCTAATCTTAGAATTAGAACTTGATTATACAGGAAACACTCTTGCTAGATGGATGGCTCATTATATAGCTGAATTAATTCAAAAAGTTGAAACTTCAGAATCAGAAGAAGAAAAGGAACAGTTAAAAAAAGAATGCTGTGAGTTAATTCTCGAACTTTGGAATAAACGAGAAAGAGTACCTATAAAAAAGCCAACAGAAAGACTTAAGCCTATTATCTCTGTGTTGGAACTTTTAAAAGAAAACGAACATCCTTTTATTCCATTTATCCTACCTAGTAATTCAAAAAATATAAAAAGTAAAACTTGGTCTGAATTTTTAAAAGTGGTTAAAGAAAGTTCAGAAAGAATATTCAATAAATCTCTATTATCACTTATTGATGATAAAATTTTAGAAAAAGATAATCAATGGGTTGAAAAGCATGGAGAGTTTTTAAGCAATGAAGAGATAGTAATAATAAAATATTTAAATGATATAAATGAGGTAGAAATACAATTTGTAGATGCCGCAGATGATAAAATAGAGAAAAAAGATTCAGAGAAATTAGATGAGTTATTTAATCAATTAGAAAACTTTATTGATGAACAAAAAAATGCTCTTTTAAGCCTCAAAGCTGAGTTTAAAAAAGATAAATAAATTTAAGATGATGCGTAATACTTTTGTTTATTAAGATAAATTGAACACTTTTTAGGATAGTGTCAATGTATTTAAAAGCTGTTGCTTAGAATTAATAACACCAACAAAAAGACTAACCATAGATAGCTTAGATGCTGTCCCATCATCAATAATCTAAGATGCTTTTAATAATGAGGTATGCTCATTTATAAACACGCTAATTGCCTTTAAATCCTCCACCAAAAAGTTCGAACTTTGAATGTTCGCGGTCACAAAATCCCTTTCATTTATTTGGAAGGGATTTTTTGTTTGTTATATTTTTAAATTCATTGATAATATTCTCTTTTTAACTTTAACAAATGAGTGTATCACTTTTTATTTTTAAATTACCTTTGTGACAAATTAATTTAGTCTAATGAGATTGTGCCCGCAGACATTTTACTTTTTTAGAATATTACTAACTAGTTTAGTATTTTTTTTACTATTAGGTTGTGTTTCTGATAATCAGAGTTTTGCGGTCTTAGAAAAGGGTGTGATACATTTGAAAACGAATCAAGTTTCAAAAGCTAAAGAACTTGTCATTAAAGGAAATTCTCTTTTTTATTGGAAACAATGGCCTTTAACTGAAAAAGGTGTTTTTCAAAAGCAATTACTGACACAACCTGATACCATTCAATGGCCAACTGCTGTTTGGAAAAATAAAGGGTATAGTCCCAGAGGCTATGGAACATTTCGTTTTCGAATAGAATTAGAAAATTTTGAAAAACAACTAGTATTAAATTTGTCTAGAGTTTTAGGTGCTGCAGAAGTATGGGTAAATGGTACAAAGTATGAAGTTCATGGTCACCTATCCAAAATAAGTAGCGAGTCTGAAAATGCCATTCCACCGTTGTCAGTAGAATTACCAAAAGAAAAATCTTTGGATGTAATGATTTTGGTGTCAAATTTCAGCAGTCGTTTTGGCGGTGGATTTCCTCTTAAAAATACCATCACTGAAAAGGAAAGTTTTTATAAAACCAAGGAAAAAAGAGCAACACAAGAGAGTATCATTACGATCTTAATAATGTTGTTTGGTGTTTTTCAAATTATAACCTACACAAATTTTCGAAAAGAAAAGTATTTTTTATACTTCGGTCTTTTTTGTTTAATAGGAGGTTCAAGACAGTTGTTTGTTGGAGAGGCTTTTATTCTAAAGATTTTCCCAGAAATTTCTTTTGAATTGGTACAAAGACTTCGATATGTCTGTTACTATGGTGGTTTAGCGCTGATTTTCTTGTATCATCATTATCTGTTTTATGGTTACTTTTCCAAAAAAGTAGTATTGTTCTTTACACTGATTCCTTGTGTAGGAGTAATTTATGTGATAATATCCCCCATTTTTTATGGAACGTATAGTGCTCCCATTTTTCAAATTTTTGGCTTTCTAGACATCCTTCTATGGTACTGGTTAATAGGCAAAGCTATTATAGATAAGAGACCGTTTGCAAAATTTGTGCTTTTAAATGCTATTGTACTTACCATTGTATTTACAAATGATATGCTCAATGCAATGTTGATAATTCAGACTAAATTTTTGGTAAATATTGGACTTTTAACTTATGTAGTATTGCAGGTGTATTTAAATTATAAAATTGTAAATGCAGCGCAACTGGAACTAAAAAGGATGGCTAAGAAAGTACAGAAAAAAGAAGAAGAAATCTCAAAATTATTATTTGAATCATATCATCATTTAAAATCGAAACGAGAATTGGTAGATGATTTAAAGAAAACTACCTACGATGATAGTATATCTGTCGATGAAATCATAAAAAATCTTAGGTCAGAATTATTAGAGGATAATCAGCTAAATATCATAAAAAACGATATCGAAATATTAAATTATGATTTTATCCAACGTCTAAAAGCGAGTGCTCCAAAATTAACAGAAACAGACTTAGAGCTTTGTACCTACATCCACATGGGATTAAGCAGAAAAGAGATTGCCAGACTACGTCATATTACAGTAGAAGCCGTTAGGAAAGCCCGCTATCGACTGCGAAAAAAACTGGAACTTTCCGCAGACAAAGACTTAGAACATTTTTTAAATAATATTTAGTAATTCACTCAGTTGTTTTCTTTATTTACTATAAATATTTCTGACTTAGCATTAGAAAAATTACATCAAAAAAAGGTGTTTTTAGTTATAATTTCAGGCAAAAATTAGTCAGAAGATTAGTTGCATCAAGGTACTTTGCAGGTAGTGTTTTAAGAATGTCACCTTACTTCACATTTGACTAGACTCTTCATATTCAGTACTTTTTAAGCCTGTCCCTCTCATTGTCCCCCTTCATTTTTAGTTCGTATTAAGATTCTTTGTTTCTTTTGCTTACATGGTCATACAAGCTATGGCTATAACATCATAAGTCCCAAATAAAAACTTATCTACTTTACACATGAAAAAACAATTTTCACTTCTACTATTTCTTATCATAGGTGTTTTTGGTTTTGCCCAAGAATGCAGCATATTAATGACTCCTCTTTCCATTCAAGAACGCACTAATGAAGCTACGCACATTATTGAGGGAAAAGTCATGGCGAGTAATGCGTATTGGGATGTCAATAAACACAACATCTATACGGTACATACAATAAGTACATACAAAAGCTTTAAAGGTCAAAGTAATGTCACCTTTAAGGTAGTAACCAAGGGAGGAAAAGTTGATGATCATTTTCAGCTAACTTCTAGTTCAGCGCATCTTCAACCAGGAATGGAGGGTACATTTTTTATGAAAAATTTTAGAGGGCAACTCGCTATTGCTGAAAGCCTATATGAATTGGTTGGAGCAGCCCAAGGTGTTGTTAAGTATGACAAATTTACAGACAAAGCATCGGATACTTTTAGCAAATATTCATCTCTTGATGGCGAATTATATCCTTCCATTAGGCGAGCTACAGGATATATGGAACGAATACTTCAAGCACGACCTTTACAAAACAGAACTATGGCGATACTAGCAAACCCTATAGTTTATAGTTTTTCTCCACTAACAGCTACAGCAGGTACACAAACGGTATTTACCATTACAGGTACTAATTTTGGAACAGATACAGGAACGGTAAGTTTTACCAATGCTAATGATGGCGGAGCAACTTATACTACTGCGCTAGATTCTCAAATCCTGAGTTGGTCTAATACAGAGATTCAGGTTGAAATTCCGTATTTGGCAGGTACTGGAAGTATCGTCGTAACTAATACAGATAATAGTTCTACAACTACTACAGTTCCTCTTACAATAACATATAGTCATTTAAACGGAACAAATGGTACAGTAGATTACCCTTCAACCCTTCAAGATGACAATGGTAGCGGAGGTTTTACTTTTGACTATCATACCGATTTCGATACCAGCGCAGCCAAAACCTATTTTGAAGGTGCTTTCGAATTGTGGAATTGTGAATCTGGAATAAACTTCATTTTTGGGAGCACCACAAGTACTGATCAATCTATAGATGATGGAATAAATATTGTGCGTTTCGATAATGGAAGCGAACTTGCTTCAGGAGTCTTAGGAGAAGTGACAACCAGATATGCAGGTTCTTGTGGCACCACAGGCAGAGCTATAGTTAATGAGATAGATATTACCTGGAATGATAGTACCAACTGGTATTATGGTAGTGGAGATCCGTCTGCCTCTGAATATGATTTCAAAACGGTAGCCTTACATGAATTAGGTCATGCGCATCAATTAGGTCATGTGATTGATACAGATCTTATTATGCATTATAGTCTAGGTGCTGGTGAAAATAAATATAATTTAGGTACAGATGATATAAATGCATCGGTTTACACTATGAGTGTTTTTACACAATCTCCAGGTTGTAGTATTACTGAAATGAGCTCAATTACATTATGCTGTGACGATATTATTATTAATACAGCTCCGCAAGATAGTGATGCAGCAGAAGACGGCTCGGTACAATTAACAGCAGCAGCTACTAACTATGACAGTGTGCAATGGTACGTGAGTACCGATGGAGGAACGAACTATTCAACACTTTCAGATGATTCTAATTATTCAGGAACCAATTCAACCACCTTAACCATAAGCAACACACCATTAAGTTTTGATGGCTATAGGTATGCCGCTTATTTTACGAATGTTTGTAGTGAAACGTCTTCAACCAGTGCAGCAACACTAACGGTAACAGCTTATACTGCTATTCCTGATGCAAACTTTGAAGCTGCTTTGGAAGCCTTGGGTTATGATGATATCACAAGCGATGGAAAAGTGCCAACAAGTTTGATTGAATCAATTACAAGTTTAAATGTTGAAAACTTAAATATTTCCGACATAACAGGGATTGAAGATTTTGTGGCTTTACAAGAGCTAACCATTGCAGACAATTCTATAACCTCACTTGATCTATCCAATAATTTGGCAATAGAATCAATTTATGCTGGAAATAATCAGTTAACAAGTATAAATATCAGTAATAACACATTACTTGAAAGATTATGGGTGCATGAAAGTAACCTGACAAGTATTGATCTTTCAAACAATACTGCATTACAAGTTTTAAGTGTGAGTAATAACAATCTTACCTCTCTAGATGTGAGCAATAATACAGCCATATATAATCTGTTTGCAAGTTACAACTCACTAACAAGTATAAACGTTTCAAATAATACAGCTTTACAACAATTTCATGTCATAAGCAATTCATTGACTGCATTAGATGTTACGAATAATACATCAATGACCAACTTTCAATTTCATTTTAACAATCTCACGGAAATAGATTTAAGTAATAATCCAGCACTAAGTTTTTTATCGGGTAGAGATAATAACTTAACGTCATTAGATGTAAGTAATAATCCTGTATTGGCAAAAATATGGTGCGGAGGAAATGTCATTACTTCTATCGATATCACTAATAATCCGTTAATAACGGTTTTTCAAATGGGAGGTAATGCCTTAACCTATGCAAATCTTCAAAACGGAGCCAATACCAATATAACTGGCTTTAGTTTGGCTAACAATCCTAATTTAGAATGCATCACTGTAGATGATGCAGCTTATAGCACTACGAATTGGACTAGCGTAGATGCTACAACCAGTTTTAGTGAAGAAGAATACTGTTCTTATACTACGATTCCAGATGCAAATTTTGAAGCAGCTTTAGAAGCGTTGGGCTACGATGATATATCTAGTGATGGACAAGTCCCTACAGTACTAATTGAGGTAATTACGAATTTGAATCTATCTAACAGATCGATTGCTGATCTTACGGGAATTGAAGATTTCACAGCACTTCAAAAATTGAATGCTTCTGATAATAATTTAACTTCTGTAGATCTGACTAACAACACCAATTTGGAAGAATTAAACATATCTGATAATGTAAATTTGACAAGTTTGGATGTGTCTAGTTGTGTGTTATTAGAAAGAATAAACGCTGAAGATAATGCATTTAGCACGCTAGATCTTTCAGCCAACACGCAATTAGATGCTTTATTTGTGACGGATAACGATGCACTTACTGAAATTGATTTGACTACGAATTCGTTATTAAGGGTATTAACACTAGATAACCTAGACAATATAGCATCTGTAGATATAAGCCAAAATGTATTGATGGATTCTCTGAAAGTCACGAATAATATAATCTTGTCAGATTTCAATATAAAAAATGGTGCAAATACAGATATTTTCTTCTTTCTAGGAAATAATAATAGTAGTTTAACCTGTATTTTGGTAGATGATGCTTCGTATAGTACCTCTAGTTGGTCTGCGATTGATAGTCAGGCGAGTTTTAGTGATACGTATTGTAGATATACCGCAATTCCAGATGCTAATTTTGAAACTGCATTAGAAGCACTAATTACTGATGATGTTTCAGGCGACGGGCAAGTACCAACAGTACTGATTGAGGTGCTTACAAGTTTAGATGTTCGTACGTTAAACATATCAGACTTAACAGGAATTGAAGATTTTGTGTCTTTAGAAGCATTGTATTGTTCTGATAATAATCTAACATCTTTACATACATCCAATCTTGTCTCTTTACAAACCTTATGGGCGGTAGCTAATGATTTAACAACAATAGACCTTACAAATAATCCAGACATTACAGACATACGAATAGAAGAAAATAATCTTACTTCAATAGATTTAAGCAATCAAACCAACTTAGCCATTTTACAAATAGATCGAAACGAACTCACGTCAATTGATGTAAGTAACTCTCCTTCAATTACTCGATTTAGAGCCTACAGTAATACTATTTCAGTGATTGATTTATCAAACAATCCTTTATTACAAGAAGTTAGAGTATCTGGAAATGTGTTACTTTCTCTGAACGTTCAAAATGGAAATAATACAAACATTTCTAATTTTTCAGCCGATGATAATGAATTTCTAGAATGTATTCTAGTAGATGACGCTAGTTATAGTAACACAAACTGGACGGCCATCGACTCACAAACCATTTTTAACGAAACAGCATGCGCTATTGCGTATACAGCAATTCCTGATACTATTTTTGAAGCGACACTAGAAGGCTTAGGGTATGATGATATTTCTGGAGACGGACAAGTGCCTACAGTATATATTGAAGGAGTAACTTCATTAGATGTAAGTAGTTTAGGCGTTAGCGACTTAACAGGAATTGAAGACTTTACGGCATTGGTCGATTTAGATGCTGAGGTAAATAATTTAACGTCATTAGATTTGAGTACTAATTTACTTATAGAAACTATAGATTTAGATTCGAATGACCTAGTTACACTAACCTTACCAGCCAATGGCAGTTTAGTGACATTTATTTGTAATAATAACCCAAACTTAACTACTGTAGATTTTAGTGGAAATACTAATTTGCAAACCATTCAGTGTGGTAGTAATGGACTTACAAGCGTAAATCTAAACGGTTTAAGTGCGTTGAGTTCATTAGCATTGAGTGGTAACAGTCTGAGTACTATAGATATTTCATCGGCTACAAATTTGGCCACTTTTGTTATTGGAAATAATACTTTAACAAACATAGACTTATCTAATAACACGAGTCTTACCTATTTAAATGTAGAATCAAATAATCTAAGCAGTTTAGATATAAGCAACAACACAGCTTTAGAATATTTAATACTTTCAGAAAACAATATTACTTCCATTGATGTTTCCAGTCATACAGCTTTAGTATGGTTATATGCAGGAAATAATCTCTTAACAACGATTGATGTTTCTTCTAATATCTTACTTGAAAAATTATGGGTGAACGAAAATCAATTAACCAGCATAGATGTTAGTAGCAACATTATACTTAAGGAATTGGTATGTTATAATAATTCAATTACATCAATAGACGTTTCTGGGAATTCATTTTTATCATGGTTTTTGGTAAATGATAATGCGTTGACGAGCGTGAATCTCCAAAGCGGGAACAACACAAATATCACCAATTTTGCAAGTTATAACAATCCAAATTTAGCATGCGTTTTAGTAGACGATGCATCGTACAGCAATACCAATTGGACACTGATTGATAATACAACAAGCTTTAATGAGACAACTTGTTCTACTGAGTATACAGTGGCAATAGATGTCTTTTTACAAGGAGCTGCTTTAAACCCAAACACAGGTGAAGAAAATCTCATGCGAGACGATTTAAGAGTGGCTGGATTGATTCCAACCACAAGTCCTTATACCGACGGATTAACCTGTGAAGCAACAGTATTTGATACAACAGGAAACGATGCTATTGTCGATTGGATACTTATTGAAGTACGTGACGCTACAGACAATACAATCGTAGTTCATTCACAATCTGCATTGCTACAACGTGATGGTGATGTTGTGGACGTAGATGGCGTTTCGGATGTAACGCTTACATTAGATAGTGATACCTACTATATTGCCGTACAACACAGAAATCATTTAGGTGTTATGACAGCAACTGCAGTTACATTAATAAGTGGCTCTATCAACTTTACTGATGCAAATGCTGAGATTACCTATGGAAGCAATGCACAGACAAGTTCTGGTATGCCAAGTGACGTAATTGCCATGTGGGCAGGTGATTGTAATGAAGATAACAGCTTACAATATTCAGGAACGAGTCCAGATACACCAAATATTTTATCGGCAGTACTAAATGATGCTGGAAACTTTTTAAATTTCCCGACGTACAGTATCACAGCTTACAATACAAATGATGCAAATATGGATGGTATAATTCAATATTCGGGAACCAATCCCGATACACCTTTTGTATTACAAAATGTATTGGCGCATCCGAGTAATTTTTTGGGTTTCAGCACCTATCAAATTATTGAACAACTCCCTGAAAACACATCTAACTAATAAGAAATAATTGAGCAAAAACTCAAACTAACCTACACTATCATGAAAACTCAACAAATAACGATACTAGTCATAATTTTCATTGCATCTTTTATCTTTAAAGCGAATGCACAAGATGGCTATACCTATACATTAATAGATAATGGTTCCTACAATTACACTATTGGAGCTGTTCCAAATACGAGCTCAAACACTTTTGCAACTTCGGTGCAGAGTTATGGTTTTACCATTGTCCTACCAGATGGTGTAACGGCTAACATTACATCTTCGCTAGGAAATACTGCCAGTGCCACTTTTTTCGATGGAAATGCTGTTGGGCAATCAGCAATCGACGGATACCTAATCACAGAAACCTTAGGAAGTCCTGTGTCATTGGCAGCACCATCAGCAGGAACGACTTCTAATATAGTTACCATTCAACTTAATGAAACACCAACTTCGGGAACTATATATATATTAGAAAATAATTCCGCTTTAGCAACAACAGTAACAGCGCTAAAAAGTTTTATGCAAGCAGATATGGAAGATGATGGAATGGCAACATACTCGAACAGAGTCGACGCTAATGCTTCAGGAATCTCAGGGACTTCTTCGTATGATTTTTCTACACTTTTAGTAGAAACGAATGAGTTAGCAGAAATTTTGATTTATCCAAACCCTGTTAAAGACATCATCAATATCACAAATACGAATGGAAACTTAGTGAAAGCAGAAATTTATAATTTGAATGGACAAGTGTTGCTTACTAAAGAAAGTAATTTAACAACAATCAATATCAATAAATTACCAAGTGGAATGTACATACTAAAACTCTATGCAGATACAGCAAGTAAAACAATTAAAATACTTAAAAAATAATTTGATTCATATCTGTAAATAAGAAAATCATTTTCAAATCCTCTACCAAAAAGTTTGAACTTTGAAGGTTTGGGGGCACGAATAAATGAAAGGAGGCTGTCTAAAAAGTATTAGAAAGCGTCATTCTGAACTTGATTCAGAATCTCATTGTGCTGATATTTAATGATTATGACAAACCGAATCAAGTTCGGCTTAACTAAAATTCAACTTTTAAGACAGCCTCTTTTTTATATGCACGCTTGGAACTAATATTGTTTTTAGAGGTTTGATTTGTGGTAGTATAATGTTTAATTTATAATTAAAAGCTTATTAAGTTTGCTCATAGATTCGTCCCAAAGCGTAACAATATAAAGTCCTGATTTTAGTTGTTCTACATTAAATTCGTTCCTTAAATCATTCCATTTAGATACAATTTTACCTGATAGATCCTTGATTTCGACACGCGTTATAGTTTTGTTAGTATTAATTCTAAATGCTTTTGATGTTGGGTTAGGATAGAGTATAATATTATCTGTTATTTCTTCCTCAATCGAATCTGTGCTTAAGGATGCAGTACTGCCAACTTTCATTCCATTTCCCAAACTCGTTATCCATACCTCATCTAAATCATAAGGATTAAAAAAAATACGTATCGGATGTTGAAAAGTATAAGAGGTTATTCTATTAAAGTCAGGATTTACACTTGTTGCGTTAGAGGAATACCAGAGTCCTTCTGATTCTGTACTTACATAAACAATATTTGGATCTGTGGGATGTACAGTTGAAGATTCCACTCTATATGAGTCAAATACTAAATTCCAATTTTGGCCTCGATCAGTAGTTTTATATAGTCCGCCTTTATCATTAGGTGCTCCTCCCCATCCAGAATGTACAGATACGTACCAAGTATTTTGATTGATATCATTGGGATCAATATAAATATCTTTAGTCCAATAGTGCATGTCATCATCCATAGAGACATCCAACCAAGTAACACCTTCATCAGTAGAAATAAATACACCCGAACTGTTTGTAAAGCCATTATTTCGACGCGCAGACCAAGTAGATACTAATGTTCCATCATTCAAGACTTCAACATTAAAAGGATGTCCTTCAGTTCTTGTCGGTGCGGTTGTTTGCGACCATGAAGCCGAAGTCAAATTGTTTAAATCTGTTGTCTTATAAATACCTCCATTTATACTATTTACAACACTTACATACATTTTATTTGAATCGTTTGGGTCTAAAGCTAACCAAATTACAGGCATTGCAAAATCTTCAAGCATATTCCAAGTAACACCATTATCTGTAGAATATAATATTCCGCCTGTACCTCCATCAATTCGGCTATCAGTTAGGTAAGTACTTTGATACATATCATGAACAGAAGAAACAGCTGCAAATAATGTTCCTGTTGTAGGATGCTTGAGGACATCATAGACTGTATTATAATCAAGACCTGAAAAATCAAACGACCATTTATAACCGCCGTCAGTACTTCTGATAGCAGTAATATCAGTATAGCTTGCAAATATATTATTTGCATCTATCCATGTTAATTGCCAACTAGAGGTGTTTTCTAAACCATTTCCAGAATAGGCATTCCCTGTTGGAGTAGCACTACCAGACGAATTAGCATCTTCAGATTCAACATAGGCCTGATTCCAGGTTGCACCTCCATCTTCACTTACATGAGCAAATCCGAAGTCTGTAAATATAAGTTTGTTCGGGTCGTTTGGAGCTACATCTAGTCCAAATACGATTTCTCCATACCACCAATTTCGATCTCCATTAAAACCAGACCAGCCTGTTGTGATGTTTTGATTATTAGCTGTTAAAAATACCTCTGTCCAGTTTAAACCAGCATCTGTTGTTTTGTAAATTACAGGGAAATTTGTGGCGCTGTCTACGCCACCAACATAAAAAATATTATTATTGATTAAAGATGATGAAATAAAGAATAAGTAATGATTCGAATGAATGCCATTTGTTGCACTTTCCCAATTGGTAGCTCCTATTTCTAGAGTAATTAAATTACTATAAATATAGATGTCCAAAGGACGAATACCTGGATATAAATTTGTAGCCAGTGCGGTTGTTCCCATTAAGCGTACAGTTCCATTCTCTTTAGTTCCTGTAAAACTTAAAAAGCCTTCGCCTGTTGGTATCCCAGAAGTAGCATCAAGACTAAAGTTTGCGCCATTATCAATGGAAACAACAAGACCTATTTGAGTACCTACGTAAATATCAGTTCCATCCCAGAAAACTCCTGAGATAAAAAAATCTGAGCCATTATTATATACTGAAGTAAATGTATTCCCTCCATCTGTAGACATAAATAATTCTGAGTAAGAACTTACTAAAATACGATTTGTGTTATTTGGATCGGCAGACATAAACCAAGTTTCTCCGAATGTAGGATCATTGATCGAATTCCAAGTTTGACCAGTATCAGTACTTTTTACTGGATACCATGTTCCATTCAAAAAGTTAGCATTGACTGTATACAAAATAGTAGGATCACTTGTAAATTCAATGGGATGTATTCCTCCAGTAGAAATAATTTGTGAGTAATCTATTTCAGACCAACTCTGGCCAAAGTTAGCAGTATGAAAAACTTCGGTCATGTCACATTGAATATAAATTTCAGAAGCATTATGTGGACTTATTGAAGGAGCGAACAATGCTCCACCTCCTCCTATACCTCGACTATCCCAACTGCTTGGTTGTGCAAAGAGAGAAAATGAGACCAAAAGAAATACATGAAAAAATATAAATTTAAAATTCATACTTGGTGGGTTTTAGGTTAAGTTTCGTTCTAAGAAATTATTGTTTAAAAAGTGTTAAATTCCTGATTTTTAGCGTTGTACTAAAGGTAATATTTCTCTTTAACATACAGTTATTTTTAAAAGCTAAATTTTGTAAAATCCCATCAATAGTCTTTATCATCAAAAAATATTCCTCAATTAGCAAACTAATCGTCCTCAAATCCCTAACCAAAAAGTTTGGACTTTGAAGGTTTGTGGTTTACAAAACTTTCTTCAGTGAAAATTCTAGCTCTTTAATTCCAATTTTTACACACATACCTAAATTATTCACGCTCAGGAATCAAATCACTACGCTTAGGGATTTTTAAAGAAATTCAGCTCCTTATTTCCGCAATTTTGAAATGTCAAACAGTACTACAAAAACCAATCATAGTATTGACTGACATGAATACCGTAATCACAGAAACAGTTTTCGATTGAGTAGCTACGATCCTTTCTACTGATTACAAACGCGGAATCCGAAAAGCGTGTGTTGAATAGAGTAGGAGAAATCAATTAAATTTAAAATTATGTCAACAAATTATTCAATTGAATTTGGTAATGAAACAAACGATACATGGACTTTATGTATTTATCAGAAATTTCCTGAATCTCCAGGTTTGGAAAGTGTATCTTGGAAGCAAACAAGAGTCCCAAAAGGAGGAAACTCAGCTTTACAATGGAATATAAATTACTCAGCATGCTTGGTTAATTATAAACAAAATAATAGTAAAGGAGTATATAGTGCTTCTCAAAAATTATATACTGATTTAGGAAAAAAATGGAGTTGTGTGTTTAAGGAAGGAGTACAACAATTAGAAAGTGATGGCACAGCAGAACTAGGACATTTAGTAATTGAAAATAAATCTTTAAAAAGAGCTGATCTTGGTATCGGTGTAGATGGAGATTTAGCTTTAGTACAAAAAAATGTTTATAGTGCTAATAGTGCTCAATTCATAGCTAAGCCTAAATATTATGCTGCTTTATTCAGAAATTTAACAAAAGGAGAAGTTATATCTGGAAATGAAATTCACCCTCCAATCGAGGTTGTCTTTGATGGAGGGCAAACTGAGAAAAAATTTATTGCAAAAGTAGAAGGTAGTAAGTTTATTTTTGAAGAAGTAGGAACTAATACAAGATTTGAAGCTCCTTATGACGAAATAAAAGAGGTTTTAAATAGCTAAACTAAATCAGATAAAGGCATCTAAAATTGTTAAGTTTAGGTGCCTTTTAAAAATAATAATTATGAATAATTTAATAGATAAAATGTTGTTCGCAATGCAACAGCAAAACTTAGTATATAATTATAACTTTTTATACTATAGCAATAAAGAAGTAGTAGATTCAAAACTATTTTATAACCATCCAGATGGATGGCTTTATAATGATATAGGCGAAGATGGAGAAATAAGTTTTAATAATTCAACTAAGTCCTGTCTTATTCAAAAAAGCGCAGGGGAATCATTGATGACTCTTAATCAAGTAATTAGCGAGTTTCCTAGATCGGAAGAAGTTCTTTGTGGTAAACAAATAACTGCTGTAGCTGTTATAGAAAACCCTAAGGCTGCAAATTATAACTTTAACATAACTTTCTCTTTGTTTGACGGAGTATCAGATAGTAGTAAAATTATCTTTTTTAAACCTGGTGATAAAAAAGAGATTAATATAGTGCTGAATGTGGATGATAATGCAACAAAACTGATTGTAGAATTAAAAAGTTCTTCTCCTAAAGCAATCATTTATGTAAACAAAATATATGCTAATATAGGAGAAATTGCTTTAGAAACTTTACCATGTGTTGTAAATGGAATAATAGGAGAAAGAAAGCAATACATTGTTACAGAAAATGCACCTGCAGAAGAACTTTCATTATGCAATGGATTTTCAGAACTTACAGATGAATATACTCGTTTAAAATCTGTAATCAATAATAGATTTGGTGTTAATAATGCCACGGGAAATCCTTATTTAATTAATATGGGAGGATACTTTAGTAGAGCTTGGGATAATAATTCTGGAGTAGACCCAGATGCCACAAATAGAAAGTCTCTTGGAAATGAAACAATAAAAGGTGATAGAGTTAGTACAATAGAAAATGATATTTTCCTTAAACATCATCACGGACTTGATTTTTCTAAGGATAAGCAAATACTTACGGGAGATAAAGGAGTAGCAACTGTAATTAATTTAAACTCGACCTCTAATACCAAAGATGAATCGGAAGGTAAAGAAACTCGTCCTAAAAACATAGCTGAATTGTATACAATAAAATGGGCGTAAGTTCTAATTATCAGTTAACTAATTTTTTATATAAAAAGTAAATTGAAGATAGGTTCGCTTAAATATACTTCACCAAAAAAACAAAACATCTTTCAAAAAGCAGCTTTATACCGGGCACTAAAAGGAACTTTATGATTCGCTTCTAAAATTAGTAGATTGTCCTCAATATAAAGTTCCTTTATCTTTTTCACATTCACTAAATAATTACGATGTGTTTGTTTAAAATTAGTTTTACCAATATATCTTTTATTTTGGAAAACTAAATGAATGTATTCATATTCATAAAAAATACGCCCATACCTAAATTCTTCACGCTCAGGAATCAAATCACTACGCTTAGGGATTTCTAAAGAAATTCAGCTCCTTATTTCCGCAATTTTGAAATGTCAAACAGTACTAGAAAAAATAACTAATCATAGTGCTTACTGACATGAATACCGTAATCACAGAAACACATTTCGATTGAGTAGCTACGATCCTTTCTATTGATTACAAACGCGGAATCCGAAAAGCGTGTGTTGAATAGAGTAGGAGAATCAATTAAAATTTAAAATTATGAGTAATTCAAAAACTTCCGTTACTACATTCGGAGAAGGATATGTTATTAAGCCTGGAGAAAAACAAAACTATTCAGCAGCAAGTGAAGATGGTGTTTGGTATAGTTTTAATGTGAGTAAAGCATTTTCAACAGTAGACAAAAAACAAGCCGTATTAACTATCATAAATGGATGGGCAAGTGGTCCGGGAACTTCTAATGGACCTTGGTGTTCTGTAGAAAATACAAGTGCTGATCCAGTTAAGTACAATTTGTTAATTCTTTCAGTAAAATCGTAAATCATTTTAAACTTTTCGAAGAATTGACACAAAAATTATTAAAAATGGCGGAATCCGAAAAGCCTGTATTAAATAGAGTAGGAGAACCAATTAAAATTTAAAATTATGGCATATTTAGACATTAAAGCAGAAAATGAATTATTTACTATTGGACTAGATAGTAATGATTGGACAAGTTTAACTGTAAATGGAGAATTCATAGAGCCAACAATTAACGGATGGAACTATTCACAGAAAAATCAAGGTCTGATAGAATTTATAGCAGTAGCTAATCTTACGAATACTGAAAATAAAGGAAATGTCTTTGTTTTAAAAGGTAAAGGCGACACATGTTACATTTGTGTATTATCGTATACATCACCTTTTGTTGTTCATGGTACACTTTTTACAGCTAATAATATTTTTGGAGCTGAAAATGGACCATTCGGCTTTACACAGCCGAGTATGCAAGGGGGATTTCCCTTAAAATAGAGGGTTAAATTTTTAGGGTGCTAAAATAAGTAGTTTACTATTTCACCTAAAAAACAAACCTTCTTTTAAAAAAGCAGCTTTGTAACGGGCACTAAAAGGAACTTTATAATTGGCTTCTAAAATAATTAGATTGTCCTCAACATAGAGTTCCTTTATCTTTTTCACATTGACTAAATAATTCCGGTGTGTTTGTTTAAAATCAGGGTTCGCTAAAACGTCTTTTATTTTAGACAATGAAAGTTTAATGAAATACGAACCTTCATCACAAATCAAACTGCAATATTTTTCACTCACTTCAATATAATTAATGGTGTTCACGTTTACTTTCACCACTTTTTGCTGTTTCTTGACAAACAAAAATTCAGGACCAATTACGGCATTTGTTGTTGCTCCGCTAATCGTATTTTCTTGACCGTGATAGGTTTCAATAGCTAATTCAATAGCGTATAAAAGTTCCATTTCATTGAACGGTTTCAATATATAGGAAAACGGTTTTGTATACTTAGCTTTATCAAAAATGGCTCTGCTTTGTATACTAGTTAAGAATAAAAACGGAATCCGAATTTCATCAGCATCTAATTGTTGCGCAAAAGTGATGCCTTCTGGTTTTCCATCAATCATGATATCTAAAATGATCATGTCATAAACCTGTTTTTTAACTTCTATATTTGCTTCATGTATATTAATTACATGCGTGACGCTATACTCGTTTGTCTCTAATAGTAAAGTCAATTCGTGTGCTTCTTCTAAATTATCCTCTAAAACTAAAATCTGTAAATTTTCCATGTAAGTTATGCTTTGGGAAGTTTAATTTTTACAACAGAACCTTTCGGTAGATTCTTCTCTATGACAAAATTTCCTTTGTTCTTCTTAATCAAGGTTACGCACAATAACAAGCCAAGTCCGACACCTCTAGAACGATCAATATTGGAAATTGTAATCTCTTTCAAATAGTGAATTTGATCAAGTAGCACTTCAGAAAAACCAATTCCTGTATCGATAATTTCAATACAACAATCATTTTCATGATAGAAGGTTTTTACTTGAATCTCACCATGTTCAGGTGTATATTTTATAGCGTTATCCAGAAGGTTTCGGAGCACAATTTTTAATGATTCTCTATCAAAAACACCTAAAATAGAATCTTCAAAGTTGGTTTCTATTGAAATATGTTTAGCTGCTGCTAAATGTTTAAAATCAAACAAAACTTGTTCAATAATGAGTTGCAAAGGATTCGTTTTTAATTCAAAAAGCAATTGCTTGCTTTGTTCCAATGACCAATGTAAAATATTGTTGAGCAAACCATACATGCTTTCGGAAATAAAAGCGGAGGTTTCAATAGTTTTTTCAAGACTTTCAAGATCATTGCTAATAATTTGGTCTTTCAACTTCCGATGTTGTTTCCGCAAGGCATTTACGGGCGAACGTAAATCGTGAGAAACTACGGAAAACAAATAATCTTTTGTGGCATTCAAATCATTTAAGATTTCTTTTTGCGCAGCAATCGTTTTAGTTGCTTTTATCTTTTCGCGATAAAAATACGTGCCAGTTCCAAGTAAAATCAATAAAACAATCGAAGCGTATAGAAAACCATTTCGTTCAGCAATTTTCACTTTGTTCTTAGCTTCTAAAATAACGACTTCCTTTTGTTTTTCTTTAATAGCATCTAGTTTCTCTCTCTGTGCAGTTTCCCAAATCTTAATTTGATTATTTAACGAATCATTCCATTGTTCGTATTCTTTTCTATATGTCAATGCTTTTGCGAAATCTTTTCGATTTTCTTCCACAATAGCCATGTTAAAAGCGGTTGTTCTTTTTAAGCGAAATCTTTCACCTAATTTAGAAAGTTCGTATGCTTTTTTAAAATAGGGAATTGCCAACTCATCTTTATATTGTTCATAATATAAATTAGCCAAATCACCATAAGAACTTACCAATTGAAGTGTATCTTTTTTTAACTCTTGTGCTTTAGTGCTTTTAAGTAAATACAATTCTGCTTGATCAAATTGTTGTAGATGTAAATAACAAATTCCTATATTATGTTCAATTATACTGGTGACTAGACCTTGCTTTTCATGATTGCTTATGTTTTCAATCTCTTTAAAATTATTAAGTGCTTTTTGAAATTTTTGTTGTTCTAAAAAAATTTCACCCAAAATCATTTTAGTCAAATAATAAAAATCAAAATCTTTAGATATTTTTGTAAATTCTTTTTCAGCTTCATTATATATTTTTTTCATCTGAAAACTAACACCTCTGTAGTAGTGGCTATAATTAATCACTTCTAAGTTACTTTTATCAGTTAGTTGTTTTGCGCAATAAACCAAGGTAGAATCCCATTTTTTTTTAGCAAAATAAAGAGAAGCTTTTTGATAATAATCATAAGCACTATATTTAATTATTTTTGCTTTAATAGAATCAAGAACAATTTGCTCATGCCATGTTTGCGCAAATGTGTAAGTCGAAAAACCTAGTGTAAAAAAGAGGATAAAAATCGTTTTTTTTATCATTGTTTATTTACTTAATGATACAAATTTTAATAATGAAAATATAGGAGGAAAATCAATTTTAGAATTTGAATTATGTGTCTGTACTGTTGTAATAGTTCCCCTTGAAGTTCTAGGGTCTACATTTATTAAAAAGACCTGTACTGTCTTAATATTTTCTAATGGAATAGAATGTGGACTCTCCTCAGGCGTTAGTCTTTTTAAAAAAATGTTTAAAGGATAAAAGAAATACTCTCCTTGAACCTGTAAAAGATTTGGGTCTTTAGAAAAATAGATGTGAATATTTAATTGTTCTTGTCCTGAATTATTAAAATGTACACTATAATTCAGGTTTAAGTCTTCAATTTTTATATTAAAGTCTATGTCAATAAAAAGAATGGATTGTATTTGAATGCTTTCAGCTACATCATCATTGATTGTAATATATGCTTGTACTACAGGAGAAATTAGTTGATGACTCTTCCCATTTTCAGAAGTATCATCTTTTTTTCTAATTTTAGGAGCTTCTAGTCTTTGTTTAAAGTTGTAATGTATTGAGTTTTCTATGGTATTTGTCCTAGGAATTAGTGTTCCAGGAACAACCATATTTCTATTGTCTAATAGATTAATAAGTTCACTTAATCGCAATTCTATGACTTTTAATTTTTTTATTGAAACTTTACGATTCTGGTTTTTAAAATACTTCTTGGAGTTTTCATTTTGTTCACTTATATCAGGTTTAATATCTTCTGCTATTTTGCTAATGCGTTCTCCTAATTTTAATAATTCTTTTTTATTTTCTTCAAAATTCATGGCATATTAATTTTGTATTAAATGAAAGTAATTGATCTAATTTTAAGATTGATTATGTGTTTGTACTGTAGTTACAGTTCCTCTCGAAGTTTTCGGATCTTTATTGATAATAAAAACTTCAACAGTATTAACTTGAGACAGAGGGAGATTATTCAATTCTTGTAGTTTTATAGATTTTTTTAGAAATCTTATATCAAAAGAATAGAAATCGTATTTTACTCCACTTTTCTCTGGTGTATTAAAAATGATATAGATATTTAATTGATATTTCCCAATACAATTAAGACATACATTATATTTTAAAGTAAAATCTTTATTTTTAACATTTTTGCTTCTCCCAAGAAAAACAACGGCGCATATTCTAATATGTTTATAGGGGTTTTTCAATAAAAATGCATGTGAAGTAGGTGGAGTAAGACTTTCAAACGATAGGCTTTTAAAACCAAATTTTGGTAAGTTGATAGGGACAGTATTAGGCATATTATAAATACTACAATCTATAGGAATATTTTTATTATTGATTGTCTCGATATCAACTTTTGTAATTAATCTTCCAGGAATTAAAATCTCTTGATTTGCAATTTTATTAAAAACCTCACTGCTTAGTTTTAACTTTTTGTTTTTAGGATTCTTTTTTTTACCCATAATAATTAGATTTAGGTTCGTAATTCGTCAATTTAGACAACTAAATGACGTTGTATGTTAATAATATGGTGCTACTAAAATAAATAAAATAAGATAATCAACTATTTATTCTATGGTATTTACTTACAGTTTATAGATTTAGAGAAAATAGAGAAACTGGCTGCTATTTTTTTATAAAAATAATAATCAGTTGCTATTCAGCTTTTAACCATGCATCCAAGTTGTGTTTAACAAAAAAATAGTACTTAATGATTCGTTAATTAAATTCAGCTACTTAGGTAGAATACTTTTTTTATTGTAAGTTAGTAGAGGGTAATAAGTAAGATATAATTCTTTTTAATCTGTAATAATAAGCTTCTACTAACCATAGATTTTACAGGTTTCAATAGTATTATTTCATTGTACAACGGTAGGGAATTACATGAAAAAAATCATACTAACATTGGTGCTAATCATCATTAGCAATGAAGTTTCGTATTGTCAATATCGTATTGATGGTAGGGTAACTGATGAAAACTCAGTGCCACTTCCCGATGTATTTATAAGTGTAATCAAAAATAATAGTTTACTCAAAAATCTCATCACAGACAGCTTAGGATATTACAAAATTGAAAAGCTGCCAAAAGGAACTTACCAACTAAACTTTAGCCACATTGCGTATGTAGATTCGCTTTTAGTTATTGATCTTCAAGGAAATACAACTCAAAACTTTAGCTTCAAAAAAAACGCAGCACTTTCAGAAGTTGTCATTACAGCTGAAAAAAGTATGATTGAACGCAAAACAGATCGATTGCGCTTCAATGTTGCAAATTCAGATTTAATCATCGGAAGTAGTGTTTGGGAAACGTTGAACAAAACACCTTTTGTATCAACCAATGAAAACGGCGGAATTGAAATAGCGGGCACAAGTGGCGTAATTGTGTACATCAACAACCGAAAAAAAAGGCTTTCTGGTGAAGTATTGATGAATTACCTCAAAAGTTTACCTGCGGATAATTTAGAAGCCATAGAAGTCATTACAACGCCATCAAGTCGGTTTGAAGCAGAAGGCGGTGCAGGAATTCTGAATATTGTCACCAAAAAAAATAAAGAAGAAGGTTTAGTAGGAAGTGCAAGCTTGAGTGCGCGCCAAACACGATTGTTCTCAGAAGCAGGAAGCATCTATCTCAACTACAGAAAATCGAAGTGGAATCTATACTCAACAGCATATTTAAGCAACCGAGAACGCTTAACAAACTACGAAAAAGATATTTTCTATCCAGAAACGACCTCGACAGACATTCAAACGCGTTTTATTGACAGAGAAAACGAGTCTAAAACATTATTTTCAGGCGCGAATTTAGGTGTCGATTACGAAATCAATTCAAAACATATCATAGGTGTATTACTTGAATATTCAGGTTCCGATGAAACTCAAAAGCGAGATGCGGAAAGTTTTGATACGTACGTCATCAGTGATTCATTAACATTCACGAAAAACAATGACAAAGCAGATGATTACAACTATTCCATCAATCTAAACTATCAAGGAAAACTAAATGAAAAAGGAACATTGTTGACGGTTGATGCAGATGTATTAAAGTTTTCTTCGGATAATGTTGGAATCAGCAAAACAGATGTGCTTTCACTAGAAAACAATGACGTTTTATACATTCGTGATTGGTTCAGAAATGCAACAGTGCAAGACATTCAAAACAACTCTTTTAAGCTTGACTTTATTCTTCCCGTAAACGATAATTTTTCCATAGAAACTGGCGTAAAACTGTCATTCTCTACGGTAGATAATGAATTAGATTTTGATGATAGAAATATCGTTTTAATGATTTGGGAAGACGATCCAACACGAAGTAATTTCTTTGAATACGATGAAAATATCAATGCTATTTATGCAATTGTAAATCATACGCTAAACGAAAAATGGTCGTATCAACTAGGAACACGATTAGAAAATACGGTTGCAAAAGGAAAACTAGAAGGTGTACAAGTTGTCGATAGAAACTATACCAACATTTTCCCAACAGCGTTTCTAAAATATGCGCCAAACAACAAACATAGTTATGTATTCTCTATATCAAGTAGAATATCGCGTCCTAGTTTTTGGGATGTCAATCCGTTCCGAGAATACACAACTGACAAAACTTTTTTTGAAGGAAATCCGTTCTTAAATCCATCTCGATACTATCGCCAAGAACTCAATTACACAAAAGGCAAAGGAAAAGTTCGTATTGTGGCACAAATTGCCGCAAGTCAATTGCTAGATGAGTTTTACGCGCTTCCTTTTAGTGGAGAAGATGGAACAATCATCAATAGAAAAACAAATTACGGAAACAAATATTCATACTCTGGAAGCATAACTATTGCGACCAGAATACAATCGTGGTGGCGCTTAAATGCATCGTCACTTTTTGGTCATGTGCAAACCACAGGAAGTTATGCAGATGACACAATAACCATTGACAGTAATACGTTACTATTAAACCTTTCGGCGAATCAGACTTTTACTTTATCCAAAGAAAAAGGAATCTCTCTAACTGTATTCGCGAAAAACACATTCCCCTTTACATTGGTCAATACCGAAATTGGTAATCGACTCGAAACTGAAATTGTTCTTAGGAAGAATATCGGAAACTTTAGTTTGTCCCTATCTGGAAGAGATCTATTTAGGAGCAACAAAGACCGATACGACATCCAAGTTGGTGACATTCGAATTAATGATACCAATTATCATGACACGCGAAGTGTAGCATTTGCAGTGCGTTACGCTTTTGGAAAATCAACAGTTAAAGAGCAACGATATAGAGATCCAGGGAATAGTGATATTCAAAGACGTCTCTAACAGTTGTAAACATATAAAAGAGTGTAAGTTTTTCATTTAACTATAAAATGAAGGGCAATTGTCATGTCCTTACTGATGACATTTTTATTAATCACATAAATATTTTAACAATGAAGAAAAATTCAAAAATCACTTCAAGCTTAAAGTCTAAAGAAGTTGTAAACAAAGCGTTAAACAACTCTAAAGAAGACCAATTAGACCTTTACAATGCAATTTTTGGCGGAAGATTAGCTAACAATTGCCCTGTAGTAGCAGTAAGCGCAAAAACGTCACGAGCATCTGCTTATGACAAAATTGACACGTTCTTACAAGCTGCACCTATGAACCCTGGAACTACGGCTCCAGCGGACCCAATAGGATAGTAAAGCTGACTAGATAATCTCTTACACTAGAGGTTATCTAGTTTTTTAAAACAATCAGATTAAAAATCAAGTTATGTATAGAGTCACTTCTTTTGTATTAAAAATTGTCAGCAGATGCAATCTCAATTGTTCATATTGTTATATGTATAATATGGGCGATCAAACATATTTAAAACAGCCAAAATTTATGGCATTAGAAACGGTGCAAGTCTTTGCCGATCGTTTACATGATTATTGCGAAAGTTCTAAAATTGAATATGTTCAAATTGTATTTCATGGTGGCGAACCGCTATTGGCTAAACCTGAATATTTTGAAGAATGTGTTTCAATTTTCAAAAATACAGTACCAAAAGTTGAGTTTATATTTACGGTACAAACAAATGGAGTTACGCTCACTCAAAACTGGTATACGCTATTCCAGAAACTACAAATCTCGGTCGGAATCAGTATTGATGGGCCAAAAAAATATCATGATGAATACCGCGTTTTTCACAACGGAAAAGGCTCGTATAATCTAGTTGCAGAAGCCATTCAACTTGGAAAGAAAAACAACCTAGCCGGCTTACTATTAGTTGTAAATATTGGCATTCCTATAAATGAATTATACGCAGAAATGAAAAGTTTAGACGTAAACAGTCTCAACTTACTATTACCAGATGGTCATTACGATCAAGCACCTTTAGGCTTAGATGTCAATAAATGGAACGATAAAAATTACACGCCGTATGCCGATTGGTTTATGGACTTATACAAAATATGGAAAGCTGATAAAGACCGTCCGCAAATTTACTTTTTTGAAACCTTAGTGAAAATGATCATGGGACAAGAAGGTATTGGAAATCAACTCATCGGAAGACGCACCAATGGCGTTATTGTATTAGAATCTGACGGAAGTGTAGAAGTAGTAGATTCGCTCAGAGCTTGTTTTGAAGGCATCACGCGAAATGAAATCAATGTACATAACAATCGATTAGAAGATATCTTTGAAAATGATACGTTTCAACTCTATTACAGAGCGCACGACAATGTTGCAGAGCAATGTCTCAACTGTCCTGTATTAGATATCTGTGGTGGCGGATTCTTAGGACATCGTTATTCAGAAGAAAACGGTTTTGACAATCCAACAATGTATTGCAAAGACATGGTACGCTTAATTTCGTTCATTCAGAATGATATCTTAAGTTCATTACCTGAAGAAGCAGTCGCGGAATTAGATGTAGAGCCGTTAATTTATGAAGAAATCATCAATAGTTTTGATGAAGAAAACGAAATCAAAATTGATCCTGAAATTCAGCAACAATTAATTTCATTCAAAAAAGAAATGTTAGTATGAAACTACAAAAAGGAATCCGTCTTTTTACAGGAATAGAAAATATTTCCGATCAATTGCTGCTAAACACAGGAGCACGACAGGTGTCAGCATATAATGGATTGAACTATTTTGAAGATTCTTACATTCCATTGCAAACCTGGCGTTCGCCAACTGCACAAGAAGTAAAAACATTGGTTGAAAAAAACACGAAAGGCTTTGATTATAGAAAGAGTTTATATGTTGGCGACATTCCAAAAAAGCTCAAAAAAGCATTTCAATTATTAGAATTGGAAAAAGTCGTTGATGCCTACGAAGTGATGCCAACGTTTGAAAAAAACAAATCGCACATCAAAAAAATCAACAAAGAACTACATGCGTTTTTAGAAGAACTATCTTCTACGGGAGATTTTAAATTTCATAAAATTACGTATGCAATACCAAACAGAGAAACAATGACAAGTTTCTATGTGGAAGGTGCGTTTCTATATTTGGGTTTACATATTGATCAAAGTAAGCATTTTAAAATTCACACAGCGCACAAATCAGGCAATCGAATCTCTATCAATCTGAGCAACGAAATACGAACATTGGTGTACACAAATCTGACCATGATTCAAGTGTATAACCTCTTACGAGATAAAATGGATTTGACAAAAACAAAGCTCAATCCAGATAATATTGCGTCACATTTCTACACACATTATCCAGATTATCCTGTGGTGAAAATCGCTGTAAAACCTTATCAATGCTACATTGCACAAACAGATAACTTTTTTCATGATGGTTCTACAGCTGGAACCAAAGAAATTGACATTACAATAGTATACACAGGTTTATTTGATCAACTTCCTTAAAAATTTGTCAGATGGAAATTACACACAACGGCATCCGATTACACAGTAACATTGATAACTTTTTTGATGGAGTTCGAATCAATTCGGGCACCACACATCATTCCCAACTTGAAAAAAGTAAAGTGAACTATTTAGATTGGTCTTTTGTGCCACAATATGAAGACGAAGCATATATGGTAAAGCGCGATTGGCGTAAACTTTCTGAAAAAGAAATCAACGCGTTAACCGCGACAAAAAACAGAAATCATTACAACACCATTTATATTGGCGACATTCCAAACGAATTAAAAAATACTTTTGAAGAATTACGATTCAAAGAATGTCTACGACCAAAAGATGTGCTTGAATGTATGAAACGCGATCCTAAAGTTACGCTAGATTTGAGCAATACCATGCAAAACTATTTAAGTGATTTTGCCAATGAACAACCGTTTCATTTTCACTTCATAGGCGCAAATCTTCCGAATATTGATATGGTTGCAGCAGATACCAAGGTACTTCCGCTAGATCATCAAGAAGAAGATAAAAAATGCATGGGAATTCACAATGATGGCGCAGAATTGCGAACGGTGCATACAACCTACAAATCGGGAAATCGATTCACGATCAATTTAGGCACTGAAACACGTTATTTCTTATATGTAAATCTCTCGCTTACGCAAGCGTATAATATGCTCAAAAAGAAACTTGGACTTTCAGTAGAACATGTAGATTTATACAACATATCAAAATTATTTTTTAAATATTTTCCAGATTATCCTGTGATAAAAATTCCGCAAAAACCCTATCAATATTACATTGCGGCAACCGATCACTGTTTCCATGACGGATCAACGCAAGGAATGACAACACTCGATGTGTTGATGATTTATTTTGGAAGATTTACACAATAACATTCATAATTAAATAGGAATTATAGATGAAAATAAAGAGACAAATCATGATTCACAATTCGCTTCCCGATGGCGCAGATGCGCTCACCATAAATTCGGGAACGGTGTATCACACACATCACAAAGCGGCTTTAGTGAGCTATTTAGACGAAGAATTTATTCCTGAATATGTATCGCATGCGTACGTAAATAAACGCGATTGGCGAAAACTAACCGAAGACGAACTTGCTGCTTTGGCAGTAGATGAAACGCGAAACGATCATAATACGGTATATGTTGGTGAAGTTCCTGCTGAATTAAAAGCGTGTTTTCAAGAAATTGGACTTCAAGAAAGCATGGACAGAGATGAGGTTTTTAGACGATTTGAAGCAAATCCGCCGTTGACAATGAAAGCGACACAATTGCTCAACGATTTTTTAACGCCATTAGCGAACAATAAAAAATTCAACTTTCATTGTATTGGTGTGAATTATCCAAATGTAGAGTTGGTAGCTGCGAATACAACGATGTTGCCAAAAGGTTTCAAGCAAGCAGAAAAGAAGTTTTTGGGCATTCATAATGACGGAACACAACTCATGACGATTGATACAGCGCATGAATTTGGAAATAGAATCAGTATCAATCTTGGAAAAGATTCGCGGTACCTTTTGTTTGTAAATTTACCACTAAAAGAAGCACACAACATGCTCAAAGAAAAACTGAGCGCGGCAGAAATTGCGCAAGTAAATGTGTCAAACATTCCTGAATATTTCTTTAAGCATTTCCCTGATTATCCTGTCATTCGCGTTCAGCAAAAACCATATCAATATTACATTGCCGCTACGGACAATTTTTTCCATGACGGATCAACCTTAGGCAGCACACATTTAGATGTTTGTATTGTATATTTTGGAAGTTTTCAATATTAAAAATTAAAAGTCATGACAACAGCAACAGCAAGCGCAGTAACGATAAAAAAAGGAATTGGAATTCATAGCAGATTGCCAAATGGGTTTGAAGATATACAAATAAATTCAGGTGTTGTGCATCATACTTCTCATGAAGGTTCACAAGTCAATTACGAGCACTTTTCGTTTATGCCATTATACATTGATGAAGCGTACATTCCGAAGCGCGATTGGCGACCGTTGGAAAAAAGAGAACAACAAATATTGGAGTCTGTTACGGATTTAAAAGATCACAACAATATCTATTTGGGTGAACTTCCAGAAAAGGTAAAACAGTACATTAAAGAAATCGATTTTAGTGTCTGTAAAGGGCGAACAGAGGTGATGCAACGTTTTGCTGAACATAAAGAATTGACACTAGCGTTGAACACCGAATTGAGCAATTTTTTAACTACAATTGCTAATGACAAGCCGTTTAAATTACATTGCATTACTGCGAATTTACCCAATGTAGAAATGGTAGCGTGCGACATTACCCGATTGCATCCAGATTTTACCATTCCTGAGAAAAAATACATGGGCATGCACAATGACGGAACGCAATTTATGACCTTGCATACAACCTACAAACACGGAAACCGAATTTGCATCAACCTAGGAACAGAAACGCGGTATTTTCTATACATCAATCTTTCCATGATTCAAGTGCATAACATGCTCAAAGAAGTAACAGATATTAGCAAAGTTGATGTGTACAATGTGGCAGAAACTTTCTTTAAATACTTTCCAGATTATCCTGTGATTAGAATGGCACAAGCACCTGGGAATTATTACATTGCGCCAACTGACAATTGTTTTCATGATGGTTCTACACTCGGCAACAAGGAGTTAGATATCAATATGGTGTATTTTGGGAATTTTACGCATTGATGGAAATCTGTCATTCCTGCGAAGGCAGGAATCTATTGAAAATTGTGCTGCTTTTTTTGCCACGGATTCACGAATGTTTTTTAGTTTGTTTGTGGGCACGCGTTGCAAAATCGCACTAGCGAAATGGAAACAACATTTTAGTGTCAGAGACTTCTCGATACAAAATTTCTCCGAAATTCCACTCGAAGTGACGCGACTGATAAGAAAAGCATTCGTGAATTCGTGGCAAAAACTAATTTAGTTTAATACGTCACCTTGAACTTGATTCAAGGTCACATAAAGTTGTGTGAGATGCTGAATTGATACTGAATCAAGTTCAGCAAATGGTTCAGCATGACGTTGAAAAAAAAGCCTCACTATTTCTAGCAAGGCTTAGTTTTTATAATTTTTTTCGTCTAACAGTCTAACAGTCTAACAGTCTAACAGTCTAACAGTCTAACAGTCTAACAGTCTAACAGTCTAACAGTCTAACAGTCTAACAGTCTAACAGTCTAATAATCGAATCAAGAAAGACAAATACGTTCTTGTAATTTTTGGATCAAATTTGATTTCAATTCAATGATTTCAGGAGTTTGTTCTTGACGTTGGTAATAATCGATCATCAATTTCGTATAGTTGATAAATACATCATCCGTTGGAATTGGTCCTGGTTCAAAATCATAAATTTGTTCTGCTGGTAAGTTAAAAAATGCGCCACCAGTAGTATGATTTACACGATCGTGTTCTAATTCATAGTTTTTCGCGTCCGCTGTAATTTCACCTGATTTATCACAACATCCGTAAATATGTAAGGTCATGTAACGATCTGTAGATGGATTTCCCATTTGGTGAATCATCGCGTTGACAACTTTCACAATAGCACCTTCCGTTAAAATTTCTTTTTTCGCAAAACGCAATTGATTGTTTCTATTTTGATAGATAAAATGGTGCACGTTTCCAAATGCTTGAACTACGCCCCATTGTGTATATCCGTGATTGTGAATAGAAGAATAATCGCCAGGATTCCAAGACATTGCCATGATTTCAAACTTTCCGCCATCATAAATCATTTTTCTTCCGTAACCATCTTCTACCGGATGATCAAAATCTGCATACGGTTTCAAATCTTCAGGTGTGACTTTTGCGCGTTTAACAAATTCTTCAATACGTGCTGCAGTAATGGTTTCCTCATTTTCTACGGCTGTTTGTATCAACGTTTTTAAAGTTTCTAAAGTCTGCGATAAAACTGCTTCTTGTAACATGTCCTTGTGGTTTTTTAATTCTATTTCTTACTAAACTATTTTATTATGTATTGCATAATGATCATATCTATCCATTGATTGTTTTTAAACCCAATTTTATCTTGGCGACCAACAACAGTATAACCCAATTTTTCATTGTATACAATACTTCCCGTATTTGTGGCGAATACTTTTGCAACTAAGTGTCCGTATTGTAATTGTTTGCATTTCGCAATTAAATACTTTTTCATAATTGTTCCGTATCCTTTACCTAGCTTGCTTTCTGTGAAATACACGGCAGTCTCACAAGCAAAACGATAACCTTCTCTGTCACTATATCGTTTAATAATTCCCCATCCAATCACGATTTTATTTTCTGTGAATACAACTAATTTTTCACGGTCATGAAAATTATCGATCCAACCAGCAATCGTATTCGCGGTTTTCAAGGTTTCCTCCATCGAAGCTGTTCCTAGCTTGATGTATTCATTATATATATCTGCAACTATTTGATAATCTGCTGCAGTAATTTCTCGTATGTTCGTTCCTTCTTGCATTTCAATTACATACTAATCTTTCAATGTCAATACTTTTCCAGGTGTAATGGCTTGCATTTTTTTATCTTGAATGACAAGCGAACCATTTACCCATAAATGCTCAACACCAGATGATAATTCTCTTGGCGAGAGATAGGTTGCGTTTGCTTTCACCGTATTCGGATCGAGTAAAACAACATCTGCATAATAGCCTTCTTCAATGAGTCCTCTGTGTTGCAATTGGAAAAACTCAGCAGGCAAATAGGTGATTTTGTGAATCGCTTCTTCCCAACCGAGCATTTTTTTGTCAAGTACAAAACGCTGTAAAAACTCAGTAAAAGCTCCGTGCGATCTTGGATGTGGTTGCCCAATACTTTTTGGTGCGTTGATCGGATAACTCCATGAATCGGTACAAATCATCGCGTTTGGCCATAGCACTGCCTTGTCAATATCTGCTTGATCGATGCAATGATATACAACCCACGTTTCCGTGCTTGCTGCTAATACATTCGCAATTGCTTGCGCTTCAGAAATATTGTTTTCTTCCGCAATTTCACTGACATTTTTATTGTAAAATGCTTTTTCATCATCTGAAATGATCAACATGCGCGACATGTCATAATCTTTTTGAATGATCCATTCCGCAATAGCGGTTACATTTTTGGCATCTTTCATTTTATCAGAAACCGCTGCAATACCATCTTGAAGCATGTATTTTGGGATAAATGCTCTCAACTTGGTAGAAACTGCCGTGTACGGATATACATCGCAAGCCGCTTGTAATTCGCTGGTTTTATTAAATTCTTCAAGCATTTTTAAAACCTTCGGAATTTTTCCCCAGTTTTCTTTTTCAGCTGCTTTGATATGACTGATTAATACTCTGATGTTTGCTTGTTTTCCAATGGTTAGCGCTTCTTCAACAGCTTCTTCCAATCCATCACGTTCATTTCGTACATGTGAAGCATATACGCCACCTTTTTCGGCAATAACTTTCGTCAAGGCAATAATTTCGTCCATTTCAGCAAAACAACCTGGCGCATAAATTAATCCTGTGGAAATTCCCAAAGCACCTTCGTCCATAGCTGCTGCTGCAGAAGTTTTCATGGCTTCTAGTTGCGATGGTTGCAAATTGTGCCAATCGTCCATATTTCCAGCTCTTAGCGTACTATGACCGACTAACGTTGCAATGTTGAATTGTAATTTATTTTTTATTTGGTCGAAATATTCTTGGAGTGATCGCCATTCGAATGGAAACCCAATTTCGTCTGATAAACGATGCATGGTTTTTTCTAAATGTTCACCAATTGGCGCAGGCGATGTTCCGCAATTTCCAAATATTTCCGTTGTAATTCCTTGATAAAGTTTATGATCGGCAGCATTTGGAAAGAAATAGCCAAAACCTGTTGATGCATGCGGATCTATAAATCCGGGAGTTAGAATCAATCCTGTGGCGTCAATTGTTTTTGCCGCTTCTGGAATGTCAAAATTTTCATCTGCATAGTGAATACAAACAATGCGCTCATTTTGGATTCCTACGTTTCCAATTCTAGCCGCTTGTTTGCGTCCTGTGCATATTGTTGCATGTTGTATGTAAAAATCTAACATGTTGCTTCTAAGGTTTTTTGATCGATGGTATATTTATCTATTAAATTCGATTGAATTTCACAGTTTTGCAAACTTTGCATCGCTACCATTCCATTGTTCATTTCTATATTTGGTTGAACGATATCTTCTAAAAAATACCGATCTGACGGACTTAAATCGTGTGCGCGTGCATTTGGTAAATACGAAGCCATTCGCAAGTTGAGTGTTCTTCCAATTCCAGTTTCAAACATGCCGCCAATCCAACATGGAATGTTGTGTTCGGCACAATATTGAATGATTTCAATGCTTTTCATCACGCCACCAACACGTCCTACTTTTAGATTTACTTCATCTAATAGCCCTAAGTGATGGAGTTTCATTAAGTCACCAATCGATTTTATTTCTTCATCGTAACAGATGTATACGTCAGGATTTTCTTTTTTGGCTTTTAGCAACACATCAAAACGATTTGGCGCAAAAGGTTGCTCAATCATGGATTGATACGTATTTGCGAAATAATTGAATATTTCTAAATCGTTTTCACCAAAACTACCATTCGCATCAAAGCTTACATACGTATCTGCGGCAAATAACATCGGGTTGATTTCTTCAAAGAAGTCAATACGTACGTTGGGCGATATTTTAAATTTTAATCGTTTGTAACCAGTTTCTAGCGCATTTTTGACCACTTTTTTCATACGATCAAGTTCTGTGTAGAGTCCTAATGAAATTCCAACCGGAACATGATCTAGTGGTTTGTTTTGTAATAATTCAAACGGCGATTTCCCTGTATTTTTTTCAATTACTTGCAATGCTGCCATTTCTACGGCTGCTTTGGTAAAGTTCCAACCGCGAATTTTATCGAGCAATTTTAAAAGATCACCAAACGTTTGATTTGTAACTAAAAAAGGAACAATGAACTGATCTACCAGTGCTATTGCTCCTTCTATAAATTCGTCAGAATAATATGGGTCAGGTCGGCACGAACACTCGCCATACCCTTTTACTCCGTGTATATCTTCCCATTCAATGATTAACGCTTCACGCGAATTCCGTACGCCAATTCCAGATACAAATTGTTCTTTTTGTGGGAGATTGAGACGAATTAATCGAATGTTTTTAAAGGATATTGGGAGTTGTAATATGTCTTCTTTTTGCGTCATAGTTTTAGCCTTTTAGGGTAGGCTTTTCTTGTTTTTTACAAAACGCTGCAATATACGGAATCTTAGGGACGTATTTTGTTAATGTGTTAAATTTTATATGTCAAATCATGTAAAAATTTATAAATCTACAATTTTAGTAGACTTTTGTTGCGAATTAAACAAAAATAAGAATTGCTTTCACCATCTAGCGAAAGCAATTCTTTTCATAAACTTTTTACTTAAGTGAGAAGGAAAAATTATTTTCTTCTCCATGTTGTTCCATTTGCCCAGTAGATCAAATCACCTGAAACAGATGCAACTCCTGTGAATGGTTTGTCATCTGTAAAATCAACATTGATAACTGCTTGTGCTAGTTGAATAGATAATCCGTGAAATGGTCCACGTCCATTACTATACTTAACTTCTAAATGATTGTTTGAACCTGAAACTTTTATTTCTACTTTAGCTTCGTCAATCCATACTCCGTTAAAAAAATCCATAATATTTTGTTTTTAGTTGTATTCCTACTCATGGGCTTTTCGGATTCCGCCTCTTTTTTTAAGTGGTTTTTGTTCCACGTTTTTATTTTTAGTAATCTCTTTGAGTATTCGATTTTTTAGAACTGTAAACACAGTTAAGTTGATACTGCTAATGATTAATTAAAAATGGTTGGTAAATTAAAATTGCTAGCGTTTTTATTTCTGATGTGAAATTAGCTTGAAATAGGAGGTGAGAATTAAAAAATGGCACAAGAAGGAGATTTTTATGCACAAGATGTAAGATTTGTATCACTAAATTTTTTACTTAGTGTGCAAAGAATATTAAATAGTAAAGTATGAGTTTTAAGTTTTATACTAATGGAAGAATGATTTATTTTAACGTACGAATCTTTTTTGTAATGTCTTTGTATTTCTCGCTCAAGGTTGCTTTGTGATTGCCCGAAAGTATGATAAGATTGTCTCCTGGGACAATTTCTTCTACTTTTTGAAGATTCACGATAAAGTTGCGATGCGTTCTGTAAAATTTGTTCGGATCAAGTAATTCCAGAATTTTTACAAGCGAAATTAGAATGACAAATTTTTCTTTTTCAGTGATGATATTGCAATATTTTTCTTCAACTTCTATGTAGATGATATCATTTGTATGCACCTTTTTGAGTGATTTCCCTTTTTTGATGAATAGGTTATCGTTTCCGATGACAAGGTTTTCATCGTCACTTAGGAAAGCATCGTTTTGATCATAGAATTTTTCCAAAGCTCTTTCAATGGTATATAAAATTTCAAGTTCGTTGAAAGGTTTGATGAGGTAACTATACGGATGTGTCAGTTTTGCACGCCCAAAAATCGTACGATCTGTGGAACTTGTTAGGAATATGAATGGTTTTGCAGCATTTGGAATTGCATTGATCGTTTCAGCGAAAGCGATACCATCAGGTCTTTCATCTAAAAAAATATCAATAATAGCAATGTCTATTTTTTCATTATAGAAAAGATTTAAGGCACTTTTGAGCGTGTTAGCAACACCAACAATGTTGAAATCGTTTTGTTTTAGTACTGAAACTAACGCGTCACTTTCAGTTATGGTATCTTCAACAATAAGTACATTTACAGTGTTCATTGGGTAGGTTTTTTTGGTAGTGAAATTATCATTTTGGTTCCTTTTCCGAGTTCGCTTTTTATGGAGAATTTACCATTATTTTTTTTAATCATCGATTTACATAATTGCAAGCCTAATCCGGTTCCGATGATGTTTTCATGTTTCTTTTTTGAGAGCAACACCGTTTCTTTTAATAGTTCTTCTCGTGTTGAGTTGTCCATTCCGATACCTTCATCTTCAATGACTAAATTACAAAATTCATCATTATTATTTTGAGTGTATAGTGTAATTTTTCCTTTCGGATTTGAAAATTTGATTGCATTGTCAATTAGGTTTCGTAAGATAATTTTGAGCGATTCCTGATCTGCAAATACAACATCGCTTTTTGAAATGTTGTTTTCAAATGAAAGTTCTTTGTCTGCCAATATTGCCTTGTAATTGTAGGCTACGTGTTCTGCCGTATGAAACAAGTGTAGTTTGGCAATTTCAAAATACGATTGTTTGGTTTGCAATAGTGCCCAATTCAGTAAATTATCGAGTAAATTATACGCACCATTTACAATGGCACTATTGTTTTGCAATAGATTGTTTACTTCTTTTAAGTTTTCTGTTTCTAATGTGTTTACCAATTTTTTATTACTCGTTTTAATGGCATTTACAGAAGAACGCAAATCGTGACTTACAATGGAAAAGAGTTTGTCTTTTGTTGCATTTAATTCATCTAAATCTTCTTTTTGAGCATTGATGATTTTATTTGATTTTACTTTTTCACGATAGAAATAAGCACTCGCCACTAATAATAAAAGCAGCACAATAGCAGAATATAAAAACGTATTGCGTTCGGCTTGCTTCACTTTATTTTCCGCCTGAAGTACCACCACTTCTTTTTCCTTTTCATTAATGGCGTATTTTTTTTCTTCTTGTGCGGTTCTCCAGATATCATTTTGATCGTTGACAGAATCTTTCCATTGTTCAAACTCTTTTCTGTGCTGAAGAGCTTTCGATAAATTTTTCCGATTTTCTTCTACAACCGCCATATTTTCTGCTGTATTTTGCTTAGAAACAAAATCGTTAGTCGTTTTTGCTAACTGATATGCTTTTTCAAAATAGGGAATAGCTAGTTTATCTTTGTATTGCTGATAGTATAAATTAGCCATATTTCCGTAAGAACTGATTAATTCTAAGGTGTCTTTTTGTTGTTCGTGTAGTACAACGCTATTCTTTAAATACAGTTCGGCTTCCTCATATTCTTCGAGATGCAGGTAACACAAACCAATGTTATGTTTCAGGTTTCCTTTTTTGATCCCTAACAAATCTTGTGTTGTGATGGTATCAATTTCTTTAAAATAAGTAATGGCTTTCCTGAATTCTTCTTCTTCTAATGCTATAGCGCCTAAAATGACTTTTACATTGTTGTTTAATTCAAATGTATTGGAAATTTCAGCAAATTCTTTCTCTGCTTCTTCGAATACTTCTTTTTCATAAAAACTGAGACCTCTTAGAAAATGACAATAATCAATAAGCTCACGATCTTTTTTTCGTACGCTTAACTCTTTCATTGTGTACAATAGGGTAGAATCCCATTCATCTTCTATAAAGAATCGTTGCGCTTTTGAAAAATAACGATTTGTATTGAATTTATGTGTTTTACTTTTGATCACTTTCTTAAAAGCACTTATGTCTTTTTCATTTTGTGAGAAAAGAAATAGTGGAAGTAAAGTAAAGATTAATAAGAATGCCTTTTTAGTGACAACACACATGTATTATTTTTTCTACAATGTACTTAAATTAAAAAAGATATAAAAGCAGCGACACTAGAATCGCTGCTCTTTTCATGTCAATGTTATGTTTTTAGGAGGTCTTTTTACATAGGTCTTTTTACAGTCGTTACAGTTCCTCTAGAGGTTCGGGGATCTTCATCTTGCAAAAATACTTGAATTGTTGTGAGTTCTTCTAAGTTGATTTCGGGTGTTATATTACGATCAAAAGTAATTTGAAAAGAGTTATCCCAATATGGATTTTCTTCGCTATTTGTTTCTGAATACAACACGTAAATGTTTAATTGTGGTAGTCCATAGTCATTAAGTGTAAGTTGGTAATTCATTTGAAAGTCTTCCATTTCATGTAATGCTTTACTAGTTTTAGCAGTCAATAATAAACCAACAATCAACACTTCGTCTACAAGAATAGCGGAAGCAGCAGGCGGAAGTATAAAATCATCTTTAATGATTCCTAGAGTTATATCATTTATCGATGATACGCCACCTGTAAAACTTTCGTAACAAGGCATTGGGCTTGGGAAAGGGTTAATTTTGGTAGTTGAATTAATAATTGTTTCTATGGCACTCATTCTCTCTTTAGTAACAGTCACATCATCTTCTGTTTTTAATATTGTGTTTTTTGTGTTCATAATATAAAGTTTTAGATTTTTAGTGTTCCTACTCATAAGGCTTTTCGGATTCCGCCGTTTTTGATTATAATCGAGAATTTGTATAGAATTGCTATTCTTTAATAAAGCAATTCTATACAAAGAGAAAAAATAAAGTTATTGATTAATAGAAAAATAGAATAAAATGGCAATTTTTTGGAACGAAAGCTATAAATTTTAGTACAAGAGTACGTTCATGATAAAGCACAAAAAAAGCGAACCGAAGTTCGCTTTTTTTTGTAATCTATTTTTTAGGTTGAACGAAAACGATCAATTCTTCTGGAGATTTAATTTTTCAAGAACTTCAGAAGGTACAATCGTTTTAGTGAAAAGTGCTAATTTTTCTGAATACGGAATAATTTTCCAACCGTTATCTTTTATCGCAATACCTAAGGAATTTCTGTAATAACTTATTTCTTTTCGCTCTTCAGAATATGATACTTTTTTTTCTTTAGCTTCTATTTGTTCTTTTACAAGTTCTATAACTTCTTTATCTACGATATCTTTAAATTTTATATACACATTAACTTGACTTTCTACTAACGCATATTCTACATTATCATACATAATACTTTTTGATACAGAAATTATTTTAGAATTTTTATTTTCACCGTCTAAAAGTTCATTAGTGTCTAATGCTTTCAACTTTTCTAAGAACTCTGATTTTGACATGATTTTAAAATATTTTTCATAATAAAAATCAAGTGCCTTTTCATAGTTTTTTTCTTCCATTGCTTTTAAATATGTATTGAAAGCTGTTCGAAGATCATTAGAAGTTTGTTGTGCTAAACTTGTTGATATTGATAAAAATAAAGTGAATATTACAATAATTTTCTTCATATAAGAAGTAGTTTTTTAGAAAGATGGAATGAAAAATAAATACTATCGATCACTTCCCATAATAATATTCCGAATCCAATCGTTTGGAACCATATCAATGGTCAAATTTACACGTTCTTCAGGACCATTATTGATCACTCTGTGCGGATCAGTTAATCGTAAATACCAACATTCGCCTGGCATCATTGGCACTTCTGTACCATTTAAGAAAAACTGAATACCTTCTTTGTTTAGAATAGGAATTGTCAATCGAATGACTGATTTATGAATTTCCAAACCAAGTGTCGGATCGGTGTGTTCTTGCACTACAGAATTTGTTGCTAAACGTAGCAAACGAACTAATGTAACATCAGTATTTGCCTTAAATGTATCCACAACACTTTTTAAGTATGGAGCTGATTCTAAATATTCAGTATCCAACCAATCACACCACGAACCATCGGCATAATCGTCCGCAGGTGGCGGCGCTGGTAATGAAGTATCAACCGTATGCGCAGGCGCTCGTAACGGAATTACATTGTAATACTCAAAGCTTTGAAGTTTTAACGCTTCAAACTCAGCTAACATTTTGTCAGCATCAAATGTAAAAGGTAATTTAATTCGATCTTTACTTTGTGTTTTAGGAGTTGCATGCGCCATAATCTATAATTTTAATAGGTGTGTTATTGCTTAAAAATCTAAAGTACTAAAAAAGTATAAAACTGTCAGCACAAAAATAGTAAGAAGCATCAAAACAGTGAGATTTATGTACGATAAGTCGCATAAAAAAAGCTGCAATGATGAACACTGCAGCTTTTCTTATATGTTATAAAAAACGATTATGGTGTTGCGCTAAATCCGCCTTCATCATCAAAGTTTTGTCCACGACCATTTCGTTCATTTTTCTTTTTCTGATTGAATCGATAGGTAAAAGAAAGGTTCATTGTGCGTTCTCTCCATTGAAATGCGCCATCACTGTTAAACGTATCTGTAAATGATTCTGATTGCCTTTTTCGCGAATTAAAAACATCACTCACATTAAACGCAATAGAAGCGCGTTCATTTAATAGATCTTTACTAAACGCAAGATTCATAGAGAAAATTCCTTTTCGTTTGTTTTGTGCATCTTCGCTTGGACCTCTATACGACAAACGTGTTTGCCAATCGATACTTCCTGGAAGCGTCACTTTATTGTTGATTCTGACAAACCAGCTTAAGTTGTCTGCATCAAAATTTACACCATTAAAATCACCTCTATTATACGATTGAAAAAGATTGAAATTTCCGTTTACACGCCACTTTCTAGATGGATTATAGGTTAATGTAAATTCAAAACCAAAACGATCGTTTCTGGCTAAGTTAATGGGCGTTCTGCGAATAATTGGCACTTCTTCACCATTCAACAACGTTGTTTCGCCAGTATCTTCACTAATAAAATTGAATACATCCGTAGCACGTTGAAAATAGATAGAAGTATTTAATGTTAATTTTCCAAAACGATTCAAATAACCTAAATCAACTCCGTTAGAATAACTTGGATCAATATCAGGATTTCCTTGAAAAACATTGGTAATACTTGAGCGTGAAGGAAATGGATTGATAAATCGTGAACGCGGTCTACGAATTCTTCTGTTGTATCCTAAAGTGATACTTTGATCTTCCGAAATTTCATAACCAATATTTACAGTAGGGAAGAAGCCTACATAATTTTTCTTATCAAAATCGCCACTTGTCACTTGATCAATCGTAATACGTGTACTTTCCATTCGCAATCCAAGTAAGAAAGAAAACTTGTTAATTTTGTTTCCGTACTGCGTATATACAGCATTTACATATTCGCGATAGTTAAGTACGTTACTCAAATTTGTATCAGGGACAAATGTTTCGTCTTCTAAAAAAGCAACTAAATAATCGGTGTTTAAATCTAAAAAATTACCGCGATACCCAAGTTCAAACTGAGCCGTTTCTCCAATTGGAAGGATATAATCTGTTTGTAATAAAATACGATCTTGACTTTCTATAGTAGCTACTTGTTCTGCAAGTACATTATCTACCGAAATAAACGATCGTTCATCTTCAGTACTGCTTTCATACTGAAAATCCATTGTGAGTTTGTGTCCGCTTTTCTCGAAGTTTTTATCAAAATTTAACGCATATTGAATTGTTTTATCATCTTCAAATTCAGGATCAAAACGTGAACTTACATTGGTAACATTCAAACCGGAATCAAATTGTGTCAATATATTGGTCGTACTACTTTCATTGTTACTATCTCTATACACCAAAGAAGCTGTCACTGATGTAGATTTATTTACATACCATTCAACACCAACGTTGCTATTAAATCCTTTTCGGATACGATCAAAGTTTCGTTGTTCATCCAAAAATGTATTTGGGTCATCTCCATTAAAATATTCTGTAAAAGTTTCTGAGTTCCCAGGAACATCTCTACGGTTGTAACCAGAAGTTGTAAAGAAATTAAAATCGCCAGTTCGGTAATTGATGTTTCCTGAAATTCCATAACCGAGCGGATAGGCAACATTTGTCGTAATGGCACCATTCATTCCTTGCAATTTGCTGCGACGAAGAATAATATTTAAAATTCCGCCAGTTCCTTCTGCGTCATAACGCGCAGATGGCGAAGTGATAATTTCTACCTTTTCAATAGCATCTGCTGGCAATTGACGTAATGCATCCGTTGAGTTCAACCCGACTAAACCAGAAGGTTTTCCGTTGATTAAAATACGAACGTTGTCATTTCCACGTAACGATACATTTCCTTCTACATCTACAGAAACCGAAGGTACATTGTCGAGTACGTCGCTTACCGTTCCACCTCTAACCGTTAAATCTTTTCCAACATTATAGATTTTTTTATCAAGTTTCAACTCAACCGTAGTTTTCTCTGCTATAATTTCTATGGCTTCTAAACTTTGCGAATCTTCCGCAAGGAAAAAATTACCAATAGATGTATTTTCTACTAATGATTTTGCTTTTATTTTTTGTGAAGCAAACGAAATAAATTCTACTGTAATATCATACGTATCGGCATCTACTTCAATATTGAACGAACCATCTGCTTTGGTAATTCCACCAGTAACAGATCTTTTTTTGGCAGTATCTTGAAAGATAATTGTAGCGTACTCAAGTGGTTGCTTTGTCTTTTTATCAAATACTTTTCCTGTAATCTTTACTTTTTTAGTAGATTTTCCTTGTTGTGCATTGGAAATAGGAATCATTCCTATGAGGAATAGGAATAGCAGTAATTTTTTCATTTCAGTACGTAGTTTTCTTAGTATGATTTTTTTTGGTGTGAGTTTGACTGCAAAGAAAAGACATGGTTTAACGGATAATGGTTAAAGTTCTGTTAAAAGAAAACCCAGCAATATTGCTGGGTTTTGAAGTTATAAAATCGTTTTAATATTTTCTGGTGGTCGTCCAATCACGGCTTTATCTCTGTTTACAACAATTGGTCGTTCCATTAATTTTGGATTTGAAAGCATCAGTTTCATAATATGCGCTTTCGAAATTCGTTTGTCTTTATAATTTTCTTTCCAAAAAGGTTCGTTTTGGCGAACTAAATCGATGGGTTCTATCCCAAGAAGTTCAATGATTTCTGTCAATTCTGCTAAAGAAAGTCTATTCTCTAAGTATTTAATAACCTTAAACTCTAGCCCTGATTCTTCTACAATAGCAAGTCCTTCTCTCGATTTTCCACATCGTGGATTGTGGTATATTTTTATCATAATTTTATTTGTAAATTTTTACAAGGTCTCCATTTCCGTACAAAGAATCAATTTCTGATTGCAAGTAAAAAGATAAATCTTCTGTGTAAAAATCGGTTACGGTAGCTTTTTTTGAATTGAATTCAGATTCACTTGGCGCACTATATCCACCTTCATAAGTATATAATCCATAGTTTACTATAATGGTATCGTTTCGTACTTGATGTACTTTAGCAAAGGAATATTCTTTGGATTTTTCTTTGAAAACAATCACGTCGTTAGCTTCCAAATGTTTGATGTTTTCCGCCATAAGTGCATCATTATTTCTTGAAGTATAAATACCAAAACCAATTAATAATGCAATAATAACTACACCAGCATACAAGTAAAGTGGCGATTTGAAATGATGTTTCTCTAAAGCCAACTTATCTTTCATCTGTTGCGGCATTTGCTTCTTAGTCAATACCTGATCGCAATTTCCACAAATAGATGAATATTTTTTATTGGTTGGGAAAAGTGGAATAAAAAACAATGTCCCGTAATTCACAACTGCATGTGCATGAATATCTGTTGCTTCACAGTTTGGACATTTGGCACCTTGTAATTTCCGTGTTCCTAAATCTTTAGAACTTCCTCCATAAATAATCATTGTTATATTTTAAAATTAATACTAGCAATAATACTGAAAATTTTACTGTAAAATATTGAATTACAGTATATCTTCATTGTTTTTCTGGCCCATAGTCATAAGATATGCTTTCAAAAACTCGTCAATATTTCCATTCATGACTGCGTCAACATTTCCTGTTTCATGCGCTGTACGTACATCTTTGACTAATTTATACGGATGCATTACATAATTTCGGATTTGTGATCCCCATTCTATCTTCATCTTGCCAGCTTCAATATCGTTTCGTGCTTCCAATTGCTTTTTCAATTCAATTTCATACAACTGCGATTTCAACATTTGCATGGCACGCGTTCGGTTATCTTGCTGTGAGCGTGTTTCCGAACAAGAAATCTGAATTCCAGAAGGTTTGTGTTTTAACTGAACCTTTGTTTCAACTTTATTTACATTCTGTCCACCTGCGCCACTAGAACGTGAAGTGATAATTTCAATATCTGCCGGATTGATGTCAATTTCAATCGTATCATCAACCAACGGATATACGTATACAGACGCAAACGAAGTATGACGTTTTGCATTGCTATCAAACGGAGAAATACGCACCAAACGATGCACACCATTTTCACCTTTAAGCCAACCAAAGGCATAATCGCCTTCAATCTCTAACGTCACCGTTTTAATTCCTGCAACATCACCAGCTTGGTAATTAAGTTCCTTTATTTTATATCCTTGTTTCTCGGCAAACATTAAATACATTCGCATTAACATCTCTGCCCAGTCACAACTTTCGGTTCCGCCAGCACCAGCAGTTACTTGTAGCACAGCACTCATACTGTCACCTTCGTCAGATAACATATTTCGGAACTCTAAATCTTCAACTTTTGTTTTTGCTTTTTCAAACTGTGTTTCCACATCTTCGGGAGTAGCATCACCTTCTTTATAGAATTCGTACAATACTTCCAAATCTCCAATTAGATCAGAAACAGCGTTGTAATCACCAACCCATTTCTTCTCTCCGCGGAGTTTTTTCATAATAATTTCAGCTTCTTTAGTATTGTCCCAGAAGTTAGGATCGTACGTTTTCTCTTCTTCATTTGAAATTTCGACAAGCTTGGCATCTATGTCAAAGATACCTCCTTAACGCACCAAGGCGATTGATAAGATCTTTTACGTGATCTGATGTTATCATGTTTATTATTTTTATTCTCACAAAAATAAGATGTTTTGTGTATATTCATAGCGTAAAATAGAAAAACCGTAGCAATCATGCAGAAAGCTTCTTTTTGTAAAAGTATAAACGGTTTTACTTTGAGTTAAAATGATATTACAATGAAGAACTATATACTCTTGGTTTTCATTTTCTTAGCTGCGACAACAGGTTTTTCGCAAGAGAAAAAGAAACAACATCCACGCGAAAATTATACTGGATTTTTTAATTTTTCTTACGAAGAAAAAACAGATAAGATTTTTTTAGAAGTCGATAAACTGAATACAGATTTTTTATATGTCTATTCATTGGCGAGCGGAATTGGTTCCAACGACATTGGGTTAGATAGAGGACAAATTGGCGATGGAGTTGTCGTGCAATTTCAAAAAATGGGAAATAAACTTATGTTGGTACAGCCCAATTTAAGATACAGAGCAAATACCACAAACAATCTTGAACGTAAAAGTGTGGAACAAGCGTTTGCAAAATCTGTGTTATTCGGTTTCCCGATTATTTCAGATAAAAAAAATAAATATATTATTGATTTAACACCGTTTTTATTGCAAGATGCGCATGGTGTTATTCAGAGTTTAGCCGATAATAAACAAGGTGCTTATAAGATAGATACAACCAAAAGTGCACTGTCATTGCCAAGAACCAAAGCATTTCCTGAAAATGTAGAATTTGAAGCCTTATTAACATTTAAAGGAAAACCAAAAGGTGGAAACATTAGAAGTGTCACACCAAATGCTTCTTTAGTTTCAGTAACACAACATCATTCATTTGTGAAATTACCAGATGCTAACTACAAACCGAGAGTTTTTGATCCACGAAGTGGCGCGATTAGTATTTCGTATTACGATTACGCAACGCCAATTCAAGAACCGATGCTGAAAAGGTTTATCACGAGACATCGTTTGGAAAAGAAAAACCCAAATGCAGCTAAAAGTGAAGCAAAAGAACCAATCATATATTATCTCGATCCCGGAACACCCGAACCTGTACGTTCAGCGTTGCTAGATGGTGCACGTTGGTGGAATGAAGCTTACGAGGAAATTGGCTATGCAAATGCGTTTCAAGTAAGAATGTTACCAGAAGATGCAGATCCAATGGATTTGCGTTACAATGTCATTCAGTGGGTGCATCGTTCCACGCGTGGTTGGAGTTATGGTGCTAGTGTGGTAGATCCGCGAACTGGAGAAATCATTAAAGGACATGTAAGTTTAGGGAGTTTACGAATTCGTCAAGATTTCCTTATTGCGCAAGCGTTGCTAAACGCGCCTTTTGCGAATAACGATACAAATCATCAACCAATGTTAGAAATGGCGTTGGCACGAATTCGACAATTATCAGCGCATGAAGTTGGACACACCATTGGTTTTGCACACAATTTTGCTTCAAGTACCAACAACCGGAGTTCTGTGATGGATTATCCGCATCCAGCAGTGAAAATTACCAATGGAAAGATCGATTTATCAAATGCGTATGCCACAGGAATTGGTTCGTGGGACAAAGTAACCGTTGCATATACATATAGTGAATTTGCTTCCAAAGTAGATGAAAAACAAGGCTTACGAGCTATTTTAGATACATCTTATAAAGAAGGACATCGTTTTATCTCAGATGCAGACGCACGACCAGCTGGTGGCGCACATGCAAATGCTCATTTATGGGACAATGGAAAAAGTGCTGCTTCTGCCTTGCAAAATGTATTAGAAGTACGCGCGTTAGCCATCAAGAATTTCTCAAAAGATAACATTCGTAGTTACGAGCCATATACGGTTTTAGAAGATGTTTTTGTGCCGTTGTATTTCTTTCACAGATATCAAACAGAAGCAACCACTAAGCTTATTGGCGGATTGGACTATAATTATGCGACTAAAAATGATGGACAATTAATAACCAAAGTTGTTTCACCAAAAATACAACGCGAAGCTTTGACTGTTCTGTTGAAAACGCTTGACGCGAAAACACTCAAAATTCCACAAGATAAACTCGATTTATTTCCGCCAAGAGCGTATACATATTGGCGATCAAGAGAATCGTTCAACGGAAAAACTGGCGTTGGATTTGACGCGATGAGTCCAGCAGCAACGGCAAGTGATATGACATTAAAGTTTCTATTTCATCCAGAACGTGCTGCACGTTTAATTCAACAAAAAAGTAAAGATGAAGATCAATTAAGTTTTACGGAAATGGTTAATGAGGTTTTGAAAAATACGTTGTATAAAATCTATGTAGATGCGCATGAACGCGAATTAGGACATGTAATTAATGTAAATGTGTTAAAACATTTGATGAGTTTGGCGAACCATCCAAATGCTTCTCCTGCAGTAAAAGCGCAAAGTTCATATCTATTAAATGAAATTAATAACACGTTAAAACTATCTTCATTAGAAAAAGAAGAGAATGCTTATAAACGCTATTACTTTGAACAAATAGAACAGTTTAAAAAATATCCAGAAAAGTTCAAAATAGAAGTTTCTCCGAAAATTCCTGATGGTTCGCCAATTGGAAGTGATAATTGTTATCACACTCAATACTAAGTACTGAATCTGAACACTAATTTTTAAATTGAAAACTATTTTTGAATAACGAATAACAAAAAGAATTAAGTATTAAAAAAACAGCGTAAAAAACTAAAGAAAAATATTCGTGAATTCGTGGCAAAAAAAGAATTAGATTTTCAATCATTTAATTTTCACAAACAACAAAAACCTCAATACTAACAAAAAAATGCGAATTAATTTAATAAGCGATACGGTAACCAAACCGACACCACAAATGCTCAAAGCAATGTTTGATGCAAAAGTGGGCGATGATGTGTTTAAAAAAGATGAATCAGTAAATCATTTAGAGCAAAAAGTAGCCGAAATGTTTGGAAAAGAAGCAGCATTGTTTTTTCCAAGCGGAACGATGGCGAATCAAACTGCAATAAAGTTACACACAAATCCTGGTGATCAGGTAATTTGTGATAAAGATGCACATATATATAATTATGAAGGTGGCGGCGTGAGTTTTAATAGTGGTGTTTCGTGTAAATTGGTCGATGGACATCGCGGAATGTTTACTGCCGAGCAAGCCAAAGCAGCCATAAATCCACCTGATTTTTATCACAGTCCGTTAACAGCTTTAATCGCGCTAGAAAATACAGCAAATAGAGGCGGCGGCGCATGTTGGGATTTTAGTGAAATTGAAAAAATTCATAAAGTTGCCAAAGATCATGAGTTAGGTTTTCACCTAGATGGCGCCCGTTTGTGGAATGCGTTGGTTGAAAAAGGAGAAACGCCTGAACAATACGGAGCATTATTTGATACTATTTCTGTGTGTTTTTCAAAAGGATTAGGCTGTCCTGTCGGATCTGTGTTGGTTGGAAATGAAGAAACCATTCACAAAGCATTGCGGATTCGTAAGATCTTAGGTGGCGGAATGCGTCAGGCTGGCTATTTAGCTGCAGCAGCAAGTTATGCATTAGATCATCAGATGAAACGTTTAGCGGAAGATCATCAGAAGGCTAAAGAAATAGGGAAGACGCTAGCAGAATTGGCAATCATTAAAAAAGTAGAGCCAATTGATACTAATATTATTATTTTTTACCTGCAAGATGATATTGACGAAAAAGCTTTTTTGGAGAAACTAGAAGCGCTAGGAATTGACTTGATTGGTATGGGAAGTGGAAAGCTACGAATTGTAACACATTTAGATTATACTGCTGAGATGCATCAAGAGTTTTTAAAAATCATTCAAAAAATCATGTAAAGACAAAAAGCGGTTGTGTGAGAAGTATTCTTTTCACACAACCGCTTTTTTATGACTAGTTACTTTCTATTCAGTTAAGTCTTTCACTTCGGCGCTTCCTGCATTCTTCTTCACAGATTCGATTCCGTTTTCCATTCCTGCTTCGCTTGAATACATTTGACTACTTCCAATAATTTGCCCATTTCCTGCTTTTAAACTAAAATGAAACTTTCCATTTTTGGCAGTTTTACGTTCAAATTTACTATCATCCGTAGAATTCTTTTTACAAGACTCAACACCGTTTTTTGCGCCGCTTTTATCAGCGTAACCTTGACTAGACATAATGATTTGCCCGTTCTTAGCTTTTAAATTAAAGTAAAACTTTTGATTGTTTTCACTTTGGAATAATTCAAACATAGTTAATTAGAGATTTAGTTAGATGTAGTAAATATATCAAAAATATCTTGGAAAAGAAATGCTATTTGTTTCAATTCATAAAGATTATACAGGGTTTTTCCCCAAAGAATGCATTTAATCGATAATTGATGTATTTAAACTAAATATTATGTACGCATAGCACCTCAATAATTGTTTAACTTTCTAAATTGATAATTTCGTAGCTTGTTAATCAATAATAATAACAATTAATAAATAATCATTTTAAGACATGAGAAAAAATCTATTATTTGGACTAGCCTTAGCCATTGGGTCGTTTGCCTTCGGACAAGACTTGCCAACAAACCCAGAACCTGGAAAATGTTACGTTCGTTGTGTAACTCCTGACGTTTACGAAAACCAAGAAGTACAAATTATGGTATCGCCAGCTTACAAAAAGTTGAAAGTAGTCCCAGCTACGTATACCACAGTAAATGAAACAGTGTTATCTAAGGTAGCAGGAGAAGAGTTAGCAATCGTACCAGCTGAGTACGGAACTGAATCTTTTGAAGTAGTTACGAAAGAAGCATCTCAACGTTTAGTGAAAGTCCCATCACAAAAAAGTAGAGATACAGAAACTGTTGTTGTAAGAGAAGCAAGTTATAGCTTAAAAGTTATTCCTGCGGTTTACGAAAACAGAACTTTTGAAGTGGTTACACAACCAGCATATCAAAAAGTAGTAATTGTCCCAGCAGTTTACGAAACAAGAGATGTGGTTATCACAACTAAAGAAGCTTCTCAGCGTATGGAAGTAATTCCAGCAGAATGGGGAACTGAAACAGTTACATACAAGAAGAGAGAATATGGTTCTTCAATTAAAGTTGTACCTGCATCTTTTACAAGTGACTATGAGTCAGTTGAGGTTAAACCAGCTGCTGCTGAATGGCAAATGAGTAAACTTCCACCAGCAGATTGTAATTCATCAAACCCTGATGATTGTAGATATTGGTGTTACAAAGGTATTCCTGCACAAAATGTAACAATCGCTGTTAAGCGTTTGGCTGCTGATGCTTCTTCAGAAAGAACACCTGATTGTGATCCTAACAATAATGGAGGAAAGCCATGTGGTGAAGGAACATTCACAAGAACAATAATGGTAAAGCCTGCAAGCACAAGAATTATTCCTATTCCTGCAGTTACAAAAACGATCAAGAAAACAGTAATGGTTACACCTCCAACAACTCGTGTTGTTGATGTACCAGAAGTACGTAAAACAATTAAGCGTAGAGTGATGGTAACACCTCCAACTACGGAAAGAATTGAAATTCCTGCAGTAACTGAAACTGTAAAGAAAACAATCATTACAAACGAAACTACTCGTGTAGAAGATATTCCTTCAATAAGCAAGACGTATAAGAAAACAGTAATGACATCAGCTCCAGCTGCAAGATCAATTCCAATTGCTCAAAAACAAACTACGTTAAAAACTACAAAATTAGCACAAGACGCTAGTGTAGTAGCAACAGAAGTTCCTGCAGTTTACAAAACTGTAACGAAAGAAGTATTGACTAAGAAAGGTGGATTAACTACTTGGAAAGAAGTTGATTGTAAATTCTTAACATACAACGACCTTAACATCAACTGGAATTTAGGTAGTGCAACATTAACACCTGCTGCAAAGCGTGAGATTGATGCTAAATTATTACCTGTATTACAAACTGGAGTTTCAGTAGAAATTGCATCTCACACAGATTCAAGAGGAACAAAAGATAGTAACGAAGCGTTATCACAAAGAAGAGCACAAGCAGTAACAAACTACTTAATTGCTAAAGGTATCAACGCTAGTAAAATTGTTTCTAACGGATACGGAGAAAGAAGATTATTAAACAGATGTGCTGATGGTGTTTCTTGTACAGAAAGAGAACACTTAGCAAACAGAAGAACACAATTTAGAGTTTTAGATCAAAAGAACTAAGATTTTAAAAAGATACATTCATACAAAAAGGGAAGCCAATTGGCTTCCCTTTTTTTTTGCTCTCAATGAAAAGCTCCTTAGATTAAGCTTGTCATTATATCGTTTTCCTGTTTACGAAAACATGTCCATTCCGGGAATATTAGGCATTCCGTCTTTTGCAACAGCACCAACTTCAGTTTCATGCACTTGTCCTGCACGCTCAATTGCTTTATTTAGTGTTAAAATTAAATAATCTTCGAGCTGCTCTTTATCTTGCAATAATTCATCTGAAATTTCAATCGACTTGATCTTTCTATTCGCGGTAACTGTCACATTTAGAAGGTTATCTGAGCTTTTTTCATCAATCAAAACTGAATGCAAACGTTGCTTTGTTTCTTCTACTTTTTGCTGGGCTTCTTTCAATTTTCCCATCATTCCCATTAAATCTCCAAACATTTGTATATAATTAAAGGTTAATTTTTACAAAATTATTAAATTGTAAGCTTTTAACATACTTTTCAAATGAAAAAAAGTAGTTACACTAAGAATCAATCTTATACTTATAAAATTCTGTAAAAAGAATAGCACACACATGAAAGATACCTTATCCATACCAACAGCAGCCAAAAAACCTACAAAACTTGAAAAACATGGCGATGTTAGAATTGACGATTATTATTGGTTGAATGATAGAGAAAATCCAGAAGTCATAGCGTATTTAGAAGCAGAAAACGCGTATAATGATGAAATGACGGCGCATACGAAGGATTTTCAGAAAGATTTATTTGAAGAATTAAAAGGGCGAATCAAAGAAGACGATTCGTCAGTACCGTATAAATTAAACGGATATTGGTACATCCGCAAATATGAAGAAGGAAAAGATTATCCAATTCACACACGTAGAAAAGAAACATTGGATGCGCCAGAAGAAGTACTGTTTGATGTAAACGAAATGGCAAAAGGACATTCGTATTATAAACTATCTGGTATTAGTATTAGTCCCGATAACAAATTAGTGGCATATGGTGTAGATACCGTGAGTAGAAGACAATATGTAATTCACATAAAAAATCTGGAAACAGGTGAAATCTACAAAGAACGCATTGAAAACACTACCGGAAGTGCTACTTGGGCAACGGATAACAAAACATTGTTCTATGCCAATAAAGACGAACAAACCTTGCGTTCTGAAAAAATATACAAGCATAAATTAGGAGACGATGTTGCAAATGATAAAGTGGTTTTTCATGAAAAAGATGAAGCGTATATCACTTTTGTATACAAATCAAAATCAAAAAAATATCTAATCATCGGTTCATACAGTACGTTGACGATGGAATACAGAATACTAGAAGCCAACAATCCTGATGGAGAATTCAGAGTCTTTCAAGAACGCGTTCGTGGACTAGAATACGGTATTTCGCATTACAATGATCATTTCTATGTAATGAGTAACAAAGATGCTTCCATTAACTTTAAACTCTCTAAAACACCCGCAGACAAAACGGGTATGGAACACTGGGAAGATATCATTCCGCATCGTCCAGATGTTTTATTGGAAGATATCGAAATTTTTAAAGATTTCTTAGTGGTAAGTGAGCGTGATAATGGTTTAAATAAAATCAGAATCATGCGATGGAACGGAAAAGAAGATTATTACTTGCCGTTTGATAACGAAACCTATACTGCAAATACAAGCACAAACGTAGATTTTGATACAGACATATTACGGTATACATACAATGCTATGACAACACCAGCGTCTGTAATCGATTTTAACATGGTTACTAAAGCCAAAGAAGTCAAAAAGGAGCAAGAAGTTCTTGGCGGAAAGTTTGATAAAAATAACTATACTTCTGAGCGTCTTTGGGCAACTGCCGTAGATGGAACAAAAATTCCAATGTCTGTTGTGTATAGAAAAGGAATCAAAAAAGACGGAAGCAACCCTGTATTGCAATATGCATATGGTTCGTATGGTTCTACCATTGATCCGTATTTTTCTTCTTCACGCTTAAGTTTACTCGACAGAGGATTCATCTATGTCATTGCGCATATTCGTGGTGGCGAATACTTAGGAAGAAACTGGTATGATGATGGAAAACTAATGGACAAGAAAAATACATTTACAGATTTTATCGATTGCTCTAAATATCTAATCGAACAAAAATACACATCACCAGCACATTTATACGCTTCTGGCGGAAGTGCTGGTGGATTGTTGATGGGCGTTATTTCAAACTTACATCCAGAACTATACAATGGAATTGTTGCAACTGTTCCGTTTGTAGATGTCATTACAACGATGTTAGATGATAGCATACCGTTAACAACTGGCGAATATGACGAATGGGGAAATCCAAACGAAAAAGAATATTATGAATACATGAAATCATATTCTCCGTATGACAATGTAGAAGCTAAAGCGTATCCAAATATGCTTGTTACCACAGGATTACACGATTCGCAAGTGCAATATTGGGAGCCTGCAAAATGGGTTGCAAAGCTTCGTGATATAAAAACGAATGACACTATTTTATTGCTTCATACGAATATGGATGCAGGACACGGAGGTGCATCTGGACGTTTTGAACCTTTAAAAGAAGTAGCCGAAGAATACGCGTTTTTACTGGACTTAGAAAATATTAAGGAATAATTAAAAAATTTAACTTAAATTTGCAAGGTTTTGCATTTTTTTCAAAACTTACAAAAATAAAACCCTGTACAACTTACTAGTTTTTATGGAACAACAAATTAATGCTTTTGATAATGTACTCGAACTCATTGGGAATACGCCTTTAATAAAGTTAAATCACATAACTAAAAATATCAAAGGAAATTTCTATGCAAAAGTAGAGTCATTCAATCCAGGACATTCAACAAAAGATAGAATCGCTTTATACATCATTGAAGAGGCAGAACGAAAAGGTATTCTAAAGCCAGGCGATACTATTATAGAAACAACTTCAGGAAATACAGGATTTAGTATTGCAATGGTAAGTATTATCAAAGGATACGAATGTATACTAGCGGTAAGCTCTAAATCATCGTCAGATAAAATAGACATGTTGCGTTCTATGGGCGCAAAAGTATATGTGTGTCCAGCACATGTAAGTGCTGATGATCCACGTTCATACTATCAAGTTGCAAAGCGTATTCATGAAGAAACACAAGGTTCTGTATACATCAATCAATACTTCAATCAATTAAACATTGATGCACATTACAAAACCACTGGTCCAGAAATTTGGAAGCAAACCAACGGAAACATTACACACTTTGTAGCGTGTAGTGGAACAGGAGGAACCATTTCAGGAACTGCAAAATATTTAAAAGAACAAAATCCAGACATTCGCGTTTTAGGGGTGGATGCGTACGGATCTGTCTTAAAAAAATATCATGAAACTAGAGAGTTTGATGCAGAAGAAATCTATCCCTATCGCATTGAAGGATTAGGTAAGAACTTAATTCCAACAGCAACAGATTTTGATGTAATTGATAAATTTGTCAAAGTAAAAGATGAAGAAAGCGCGCACAAAGCCCGTGAAATATCAAAAACGGAAGGTCTTTTTGTTGGATACACAAGTGGCGCAGCGATGCAAGCCATAGAGCAACTAGCTGAAGAAGGAGAATTTGACGAAAACAGTAATGTCATTGTAATTTTTCCAGATCATGGTTCGCGATACATGAGCAAAGTATACAGTGACGAATGGATGCGTTCACAAGGATTCTTTGACAGTAAAAACCTTGAAGAAGCTCAAAAAATAGAGTACATTAAATAAGAAGAAAACTTTTTTTATAACATACTTAAAAGCAGCATAGTAACAATTATGCTGCTTTTATGTTTTAGCGTTCAAGATATCGTAAAATAGTTCCCAAAAAAATATGAAACTAACATAAAAGTGTAATAATTATGATAGCCACGTAAAAATATTTATTTTTGCCGTTGAAGTTTTTACAAAAACTTCTTAAATTACTACGATAACCCGAATTGACACACAAAGAAAACTTAGATAGATGAAGGATTTATTTGCGAAAATATACAAGGACAAAGGACCATTAGGAAAATGGGCATCACAAGCAGAAGGATATTTTGTTTTTCCCAAGTTAGAAGGCGAAATCTCGAATCGAATGAAATTTCAGGGAAAAGATGTCATCACTTGGAGTATCAATGACTATTTAGGACTAGCAAATCATCCAGAAGTACGTAAAGTAGATGCAGAAGCTGCTGCGGCGTATGGTTCAGCATATCCAATGGGCGCGCGAATGATGTCTGGTCACACAGACTTACACGAGCAACTTCAAGATGAATTGGCTGAATTTGTCGGAAAAGAAGCAACATACTTACTAAACTTCGGATATCAAGGAATGGTTTCTACGGTGGATGCGTTGGTATCTAAAAATGATATCATTGTATACGATGTAGATTCGCATGCATGTATTATTGATGGTGTACGTTTACACATGGGAAAACGTTTCACATTCAAGCATAACGACATTGAAAGCTTAGAAAAAAACTTAGAACGCGCTACTAAAATGGCAGAACAAACTGGCGGAGGAATCTTAGTGATCTCTGAAGGTGTGTTTGGAATGCGTGGTGAGCAAGGAAAGTTAAAAGAAATCGTAGCGTTAAAGAAAAAATATAACTTCCGTTTATTTGTTGATGATGCACATGGTTTTGGAACGCTTGGCGCTACAGGTGCTGGAGCAGGAGAAGAGCAAGGCGTACAAGACGAAATTGACGTATACTTCGCAACCTTTGCAAAATCAATGGCAAGTACAGGAGCATTTATTGCGGCTGACAAAGAAATCATCGACTACTTAAAATACAACTTACGTTCGCAAATGTTTGCGAAATCGTTACAAATGCAATTGGTTGTTGGCGCATTAAAACGTTTAGACATGTTACGCACAATGCCAGAACTCAAACAAAACCTTTGGAAAATTGTTGATGCACTACAAAGTGGATTAAAAGCAAGAGGATTTGAAATCGGAAAGACGCAAAGTTGTGTTACGCCAGTATACCTAAAAGGAAGTATTCCAGAAGCAATGGCATTGGTAAAAGACTTGCGTGAAAATCACGGAATCTTTTGTTCAATTGTGGTATATCCAGTAATTCCAAAAGGATTAATTCTACTACGAATGATTCCTACGGCATCACACACATTACAAGACGTAGAAGAAACGTTAGTCGCTTTCTCTGCAATTCGTACGAGATTAGAAGACGGAACTTACAAAAGACTTTCTGCGGCGGTTATGGCGGCTATGGGAGAGTAGTTTTGTTTAAAATATATATTAAAAAACCCGAAACTGGAAAGTTTTGGGTTTTTTTATGCCTAATTAAAAATATATTTTTCACTCCACACGCACCGCTTCCTCAACAGCATTTCCATTCTCATACACAGTAAACTTTACCACTTTTCCATCTGAATTTTTCTCAAACTTAAAACGCAATGGCGCTTCTTTAATAAAAAGTGACGTTTCAGACTGTGCAAACAATTCAGAATTCAATTGTCCTGCTTTAATGCGCAATGTGTTATCTTTCATAGAAATGGTAACCATTCCTGTATTTGGTGCTTTGTATGTTCCTATCAATGATTTCATAGACGACATTGACAATTGAATGCTCAAGGTATTTGAGTTTTTTGACGCTTGTTGATGATCGTAACTTAATACTCTTGACATACGCCAAACACCATTTTTATTTTGCCAAACATGTGTAAACTTTGCAGATTCTACAAGTTGTTCGTTTCCTCCATTTTCTGTGACATAAAAAAGGTGTTTACCAGTAATAATCGCGCCATAATTTTGTAATGGATATACGTGTATTGTTCCGAATACGGCTTCTCTGCGCAATCTAACGTTCGGATCTTTGCAAAGTCCTGTTTTGACCAAAGAAATTAACTTGTCTGAAGTCTTTGTCAAGCCGCCTTTATCATGATAAAACTCTAAATCGTCGGTTAAAAACTGTTTAAAATCGTCTACAGCACATGAATTATAGGCTTTCCAAAATTTGGCATCCAATGCTAAAATTTTATCCTCTAAACTATCAGGAGAACCCATTTCTGATTCTTGACAGAAAACAGAGTTTGAAAAAATAAGCATTCCCAAAAAGAGCATGCTTGCGAAGTAATTTTTAATTGATTTCATTTTTTTGATTGATGATTAATTATAAATCTAAGACGATGGTAGAAGAAATCGGTTACAACTTTTTGTTTTTTTCTAAAATGAGTAATTCTGAAATGCCCATTACATACTTTTTTAATCCAATTTACAGGAAGAAACAAAAATTTAACATTCAATACTAAAGTTGTAAAACATTGAAAAACAATGCCTTATTTATCCTGTTTAAATTATCTCTTAAGTTTATTAAGATTAAGTCTAAATAAACTTTGTCAATTCAAAATCACATAATATATTTGCCAAAACAAAAACCAATACTCTTAAAAAATATTCAAAATGAAAAAAGTAATACTAGGATTCTTGACACTTTCTAGCTTCATATTTACAGCATGTTCAGACGATGACGGAAATGAACCAATAGACACTTCAATTGTTGCTCCAGCAACGTACGAATTTAGTAGAGACGGAAGTTCTTCCGTAAGTTACAGTGGACAAACCACAAGAATCCAAATGGGAGAAGAGTTTATCGCAGCTTTGACAGATAACACACGTACAGAAACTGCGCTTGATGGAATGTTTGCGCATGCAGAAGGAAACAATGACTTTAGCAATACAGATTTAAACGCTTCCGATAAAAGTATTCGCAGCAAAACGGCAGCTTCATCAGATTATTTCTCAGCAAATACAACAGACGCAAACGCAATCAAAGCAGATTTTGATGCATGGATAGCGAATCAAGTTTCAGACGTATTCCCAAATTGGGCAACAACCGCAACTGCTGGAAACGCAGGAAACTTGCAAGAAGCAGGTGGCGGATCTACACGATACATTAGCGGAAAAGGATTAGAATACAATCAAGTAATAAGCAAATCGTTAATTGGCGCGTTGATGGTGGATCAAATGCTAAACAATTATTTAAGTCCTTCAGTTTTAGATGCAGGAAGTAATATTGCAGATAATGATGCAGGAATTGTAGCTGAAGGAAAATCATATACGAATATGGAGCACAAATGGGATGAAGCATTCGGGTACCTTTACGGAACGGACAATGCAACAAATCCAATATTAAATCAAGACAGTTTCTTAAACAAATACCTTTCAAGAGTTGAAAATGATGCTGACTTTGCAGGAATTGCTTCTGAAGTATACGAAGCGTTCAAACTTGGGAGAGCGGCAATCGTAGCAAAAAATTACGAAGTTCGTGATGCACAAGCAAATATTATCAGAGAGAAAATTTCAACAGTAATTGGTGTAAGAGCTGTATACTATTTACAAAGTGGAAAAAATGTATTAGCAACAGATAAAGCAGCTGCTTTTCACGATTTATCAGAAGGATTTGGATTCATATACAGTTTGCAATTCACGCGCAAGCCAGGAACAAACGAACCATATTTCACCAAAACAGAAGTTGACGGATTCATCAATCAGTTGATGACAGGAAATGGTTTTTGGGATGTAAGTCCTGCAACTTTAGATGAAATTTCTGAAGCTATTTCATCCGAATTCAGCTTTACAACAGCACAAGCTTCAAACTAAAAAAAATTAATTGGAATTAGTATAAAAAAGGAGTTGAAGTTTTTGGAATACTCTAACTCCTTTTTTACTTTTGCAATGTTTATTTAGAATAAATAGAAATAAGATGATAAAGAAGATTTTTTCAGGAGTACTTTTAGTGATATTTATTGCAGCATGTAGTTCAAGTGATGACAATGTAACGCCTGAAACACCTGGCGAAACTTCATTTGACAGAGCAGGAATGCTACGCAATATCGCTGACAATATTGTGATTCCAGCGTATCAAGGATTAACGACAAGTTTAAGTACGTTAGCAACTGCGAAAGATACTTTTGTAGCAACGCCAAATCAAGCAAATCTTGATGCGTTACGTTCCGCTTGGCTCACTGCGTACAAATCATGGCAACATGTAGAAGCATTCAATATTGGAAAAGCAGAAGAAATTCTATACAGCTTCCAAATGAACATTTATCCTGTAAGTACAACGGATGTTGAAAATAATATTGCTACTGGAACCTACGATCTAACACATCCAAATAACAATGACGCGGTTGGTTTTCCTGCGTTAGATTACATGTTATATGGACTTGGTGCAACAGACACAGACATCTTAGAAAAATATACAACAAACGCCGAATCGAGTAAGTACAAAACATACCTTACGGATTTAGTAAGTCAGATGCAAATGCTTACGCAAGAAGTACTAAGCGATTGGACAACAACATACAGAGATACATTTATAGCAAGCACAGCAAACACAGCGACAAGCGCGACGAACAAATTTATCAACGATTTCATTTTCTACTACGAAAAAGGATTAAGAGCTACTAAAATTGGAATCCCAGCCGGAAACTTTTCAGCAACGCCTTTACCAGAAAAAGTGGAAGCATTCTACAATCAAGAAGTATCGAAAGAATTAGCATTAGAAGCATTAACAGCTGTGCAAAATCTTTTCAACGGAACACAATATAATGGAAGCGCTTCTGGCGAAAGCTTCAAAACATATTTAACATTTTTAGATAGAACTGAATTAGCTACTTTAATAAACACACAGTTCAACACCGCGCGCGGAAAAATTCAAGACTTAAACGCGAATTTCTTCACGCAAATTAACACGGACAATACAAAAATGACGCAAGCGTATGACGCACTTCAAGCAGCAGTTGTATTGTTAAAAGTGGACATGCTGCAAGCGTTTAATGTGAGCGTTGATTATGTAGATGCTGATGGAGATTAAATCATATAATTAATTATAATACAGAAGGTTGTCGTACTAGGACAACCTTTTTTTGTGAAAAAGAATGAATCGTTTTCAAACATATGTACAACAACAAACCAACGCGACGCCATTGGCTGTATTTCGTATAGGTTTTGGGTTGCTAATGTGTTATAGTATCATTCGTTTTTGGTTAAAAGGTTGGATAGAAACTGTCTATTTAGAACCAACATTTCACTTCTCATACTACGGTTTTGAGTGGATTCAACCATTAGGAAACTACACCTATCTATTATTCTTTATCTGTGGATTATCGGCGTTTTGTGTAGCGTTAGGATTAAAATACCGTTTATCGATAATCCTATTCTTTTTGAGTTTTACGTATATCGAATTGCTCGAAAAAACTACCTATCTCAATCACTATTACTTCATTAGTATCTTGAGTTTTCTGTTGATCTTTCTTCCTGCGAATGCAACGTTTTCAGTAGACAATCTATGGCGAAAAAGAAGCTACACCCAAATTCCTAAATGGACCATTGATTCGATTAAATTATTACTTGGAATTGTCTATTTCTATGCAGGTTTAGCCAAAATAAACTCAGATTGGTTGTTGAATGCAATGCCGCTTAAAATCTGGTTGCCTTCAAAATACGATTTGCCAATCATTGGAGAAACGCTCATGCAACAAAACTGGTTTCATTACGCAATGAGTTGGTCAGGAATGTTATACGATTTACTAATTCCGTTTTTACTATTGTACAAACGAACACGCTGGTTTGCGTTTGCTTTGGTGGTGTTCTTTCATGTATTTACGCGTGTTTTATTCCCGATCGGAATGTTTCCGTATGTAATGATTGTGAGTTCATTAATCTTCTTTGAAGCGGATTTCCACAAAAAAATCATTGCGTTTCTCCGAAGAATGTTGCAAGCTGTGATAAAGGTAAAAACGAACGCAATTCAAGTATTTCCTGAATATCATGTGCGTTTTAAATCGATTGTAATTCCAATTGTGATTGCTTTTTTTACGATTCAACTCTTATTACCATTTCGATACTTATTACATCCGGGCGAATTATTTTGGACAGAAGAAGGTTATCGATTTTCGTGGCGCGTGATGTTAATGGAAAAAATGGGCAACACAACCTTCAAAATTGCAGATGGCGAAACGGGAAACTTTTTCTACGTGAAAAACAGCGACTTTCTCACACCTTTACAGGAAAAACAGATGAGTTTTCAACCTGATTTCATTCTCGAATATGCACATTATTTAGGCGATCATTTTACCAATCAAGGACACAAAAACGTACAAGTATTTGTAGAAAGTTACGTGGCTTTAAACGGACGATTAAGCCAATTATATATAGACAAAACAGTTGATTTATATCAACAAAAAGAATCATTCCAACATAAAAACTGGATTTTACCAATGAGAGATTAATGAATCATCCTTACTGCGAAATGTCATATCGAGCATTATTGAAATCAAAATATATTTAGATTGAAAATAACTAGCGTAGCTAACGAGATAACTAATGAACTCAGACCAATAAAGAAAATAGTATAGAACAAATGAATATAAAAAATTTTAGCATACTAAGTTTGCTTTGTTTATTCAGCATTTCCCTAGCTGCACAACAAAAAATTTCTGGAACTGTAACTGCAGCAAACAATACACCAATTGCAAATGTGGATATTTACGATAAAGTTTCCGGTAAAATTACCACGACAAATACGGACGGTTATTATGAATTCATCACAGAAAAAGAAAACATTACGTTGGTCTTTTTCTCGTTTGAATATGAAGTTGTAGAAAAAGCAATTGTTGTCAACAAAGAAGTTGTTTTAAACGTACGTTTAAATGCGCTCGGAGAACAACTTTCAGAAGTAGAACTCAATATCCGAAAAACGAAAGTATTCGCGCTAAAGCGATTAAAAGATGTGGAAGAAACCGCGATTTACGCAGGAAAAAAGACGGAAGTAGTGTTGGTTGAACAATCCATGGCAAACTTGGCTTCCAACAACGCGCGCCAAATATACAGTCAGGTTGTGGGTTTAAATATTTACCAAAATGATGATGCAGGTTTGCAGTTAAATATTGGTGGACGCGGTTTAGATCCGAACCGAACGGCAAACTTCAATACACGTCAAAATGGCTATGACATTAGCGCAGATGTGTTGGGTTATCCTGAAAGTTACTATTCGCCTGCGGCAGAAGGTTTACAGGAAATCCAAATCATTCGTGGTGCGGCTTCTTTGCAGTACGGAACGCAGTTTGGCGGTTTGGTGAACTTTGTCATGAAAAAACCAAACGAAGCAAAACCAATTGAATTGATCACACGAAATACGATTGGAAGCAACAATTTATATACAAATTTTACGAGCGTTAGCGGAACGGTTGATAAATGGAGTTACTATTCGTTTTTCAATTATAAAAAAGGCGACGGATTTCGTCCAAATTCTGAATTTGAATCGAAAAATGCATACGCACATATTGGCTATCAATTCAATGAAAATACTAAGCTTGAAGCTGAAGTTACGTATTTGCGGTATTTGGCAAAACAAGCGGGCGGGTTAACTGATGCAATGTTTGCTGAAAATCCTTTTCAGAGCAATCGTGAACGAAATTGGTTTCAAGTGGATTGGCTGTTGTACAATTTAAAATTTTCGCACAGATTCTCAGAAAACACCAATTTTACATTTAATGCATTTGGCTTAAAAGCTTCGCGAAATGCGCTTGGTTTCCGTACAAATAGAGTGAATCAGATTGATCCTGGAACCGAACGCGATTTGATAAAAGGCGATTTTAACAACTTCGGATTTGAAGCGCGATTGTTGAATAAGTATGAAGTATTCGGGAAGAAATCAACGTTTTTGGTAGGAACAAAATTTTACAAAGCAGACAATACAAGTGCGCAAGGTCCGGGTTCTGAGGGAAGCGATCCGAATTTTGAATTTCAGTTGGATGATTTTCCAAACTATCAAAATCAATCTGCGTACGAGTATCCAAACTTGAATATGGCAGTTTTTGGTGAAAATATTTTTTATCTGAATGATAAATTATCGATCACACCAGGTTTTCGATTTGAACATATCAAAACAGAAAGTGACGGATTTTTCAAGCGAATTAATACAGATGCTGCCGGAAACGTCATTTTAAACGAAACGGTTGACAATAGCGAAGTGCGCGAACGTTCGTTTGTGTTGTTCGGATTGGGCGCGAGTTACAAACCTTCGGACGCGTTGGAAATCTATGGAAATGCTTCACAAAATTACCGTTCGGTGACGTTTACAGACATTAGTATTATCAATCCTGCATTTGCGATCAGTCCAGATATTGACGACGAAAAAGGAATGACCATCGATTTCGGATTGCGTGGAAATTACAACAATATTGTTTCGTATGATGTGGGCGCTTTCGGATTGTTTTATAATAACCGAATTGGGTTTATTCAACGTGCTTTTCCTGATGGAAGCGTAAAAACGGAACGTGGAAATATTGGTGACGCCGTCATGTATGGTTTTGAAGGTTTGCTAGATTTTAATCTGAATGAAATCTTCATTAAGAATAACGATTATAGTTTCAACTACTTTATCAACGCAGCCGTAACCGATTCGGAATATACTAAAACACAAGAGAATGGAGTAGAAGGCAACAAGGTTGAATTTGTGCCGAATGTAAACTTGAAAACTGGAGTTCGTTTTGGGTATAAAAACTTCTTATCAAGCATTCAATATAGTTACATTTCACAGCAATTTACAGATGCTTCAAATGCTGTAGAAAGTAATTTAGGTGGTGTTATTGGTGAAATTCCAGCGTACGATATTTTAGATATCTCCATGTCGTATACTTATAAAAACTTCAAGTTAGAAGCTGGAATTAATAATGTATTAGACAACAACTATTTCACACGCCGTGCGACAGGATATCCTGGTCCAGGGATTATTCCATCTGTGAATCGGAATTTTTATACGACACTTCAAGTAAAATTTTAATGAAACTCAGTTTTGTCACTTCGAGCGCAGTCGAGAAGTATTCGATTAAAAGCACATTTGCTAAGAGTCTCAATAATGCTCGATTTGACATATTTATAAAGTATTCTAGCGCGAATTCACGAATATTTTTTAGTTTGTTTGTCGTTACGAATTGTAAATCCGTACCAGCAAGGGGGATTCCACAATAGATGCGGAATTACAAATTAGCTATTAAGTTTAATAAAATTTAGCTTTGTCACTTCGAGCGCAGTCGAGAAATAATTGACTAAAAGTACATTTATTAAGAATCTCGACTGCGCTCGATTTGACATGTTTGTCACATAATTTTATGAAATTTTGAAATACTTTATTATTTTTATTGAAAGAAATCTATGTAAATTTAATTAATATTATATGTTTAATATCAAATTAGGAGGAAAAGAATTAGGGTATTTGATAATTTTATTTGCATTTCTAGTCATAATATTTTTTACAATCTTCATTTATTCAATTTTATTTCTTGATGATTCATTTGCTAACATTGCAAACATTTCTGGACTTATCTCAACTGTATTTTATTTCATAGTATTTAATAAAATCTATAGGTTAAGAAATTCTAAATTGAAACTTGAAAAAGAAGATGCCGAATCAAAACTCAAAAAATACACTTTCCTAAAACTAGACAAACACCTAATTTCTAGCATTAGTCAATATTTAGTATTCTTTTCTAACTATGTAAAAGACAGTAAAAAAGTAAATATTACGATGCATGCTTCCGAAGTAGAAGGCGGTTTGGATATTGCTTTTGATTTTCCAGAAACAACTACTAGAGAAGAATTGCAAATTTGGTTGGATGAATATTTAGGTTTTCTAACAACGGATAAAGAAAATTTTCAAGTAAATACAGTTGCTGAAGTAACTAACGAAAAAGCTGATGTTTTAATCTTAAAGTTAAAAAGTCAAGTACAACATTTTAAACATTCGTTAGACATTTTAAAATTAGAAAACAATTTATTGAAAAGTCATAATGAGCAAATTTCTGATATTACGAAGCTTCTCGCGAGTAAAGGAAATCAACTTTTTGTAGCTGCTGCTGAAAATAGTACAGTTATCAAAGAACAAAGGAATACAACTGATAAAACACAATTCATAGGAAATTTAATTAATAATAGTAACATTCATATCTCAGAAATTGATGATAGAATTGTTGATTTAATCAAAGAGTTTTCTAAAAATAATAAAGAAGAAAAGAAACTACTTTCTAACTTAGAAACGTTACAATCTGATAAATCTTCTGAAAAAGAAAAGAAGAAATCGGGAAGTTTGATTCGTAAGTTTCTAGAAACTTGTAATACGGAAGTCGCTAAAGAAATCATTCAAACTATTGCCGAAAAAGGTGAAGGTTGGGTTCAATATATTGCTGGCATGTTTTAGATGTAACAATTATATTTCTATCTTTTTTCTTGTTCTCAACTGCGCTCGAACTGACAGATAAAAAAACTTAATTAGGTTCAGAAGAGGCTTTAATAAAAAATCACTGTATTTATGGCTAGTTCTAATGAAAAAAGCGAACTGAGAAGTTCGCTTTGTATCGATAGTTTTTTTAATAATTTTTATTACAACGGTTCTAAAAATAAATCTTGTCCGTCAATATATGATAACGATAATCTGGTAAGACCATCTGATCGTTCTTGATACAGAAATCTATTTCCCTCAATAGTTGTAATCAGTGATAGTGGTTCATTATTTGGCGTACCGCCTAAACTTTCTAAAGTAAATGTATACGGATATTCGCCAGTATCGTGAATTAAATTGTCTGCACTCACTACTACGAATCCATCATCTCTGAATTCGTATGTGATATTTTGCATGCTGTAATCTGTAATTTGATTTGCAGAAAATGGTGTGTAAATGTACACTAACTTCCATTCGCCAAGCATTAAGTTTTCTTGTGCGGGTTCTACAGGTTCTGTTGGCGGCGTTATGGGTTCTGTGGTTTGCTCAACAGTTTCTTCATCAGGAGTTACTGAATTGTCATCGGAAGTACAACTTACGAATGTGGTAAGCATAAGAAGTACTAATACTAATTTTTTCATCGGTGGTGGTTTTATGTTAATACTACGAATATACGAATTTTCATTAAAACACATATATAGTAAACTGTAGGTAAAGTAGTTGATGCACTACGTTATACATTTATTTACAACCGAATCATGAGAATTTATTAGGTTAATCTAACTTTCGTAACAAAACTTTTGCTTCTTGAAAGTTAAAATTATCTTCATCTTCAGTACTTTTTTCTAAAGCTTTCATTGCTTTTTCTTTGTCATTATCCTTTAAATGAATTAATGCTTCATACCAATATCCTTTAGAACTTAAATACGGATCCGCTACTTTTGATAGCTTTTGAAAAGTAGTAATTGCTTTGTCATTTTGATTGAGTTTGTCATACGAAGCGCCAAGCCATAGTAAACTATGCGGATACAATTCATTAGAAGTTTCTATAGCAGCAAAGTATTCAGCGGCAGCTTGATAGTCTTCTTTCTTAAATACTAATTCTCCTTTTGTAAATGTAGTTACTTCTCCTTTTTCAATGAATGAAGGCAATGTTGAATAATCGACGTACGAATCATAATAAGAAGAATACGATGGATTCATTTGCGAAAAGTAAATTCCGAAAAATAATACAATAACTCCAGCAATAGCGAGGTAACGATAGTATTTTTGAAAAGGTCTTACTTTTGATTGTTCACTAAAATATACTTTTTCAGCATTTTTGATGTTTGCCGATAAATCTTGATATTCTTTGCTTCGGAGTTTCGATTTTAGTTTGTCAACTTCCTCACGATTCAATTTTTCTTGAAATACAGAATAATCACTATTGTTTCCAACTGCTTCAAAAAGTTCTATTTGAATTCTGAGTTCACTTCGAAGTTCAGCATCTTCCTTTAATTTTTGCTCAAATTTCTGCAGTTCTAAGCCTGTCATTTCACCTTTTAAATAACGTTCCATGTCTGCTAAAAGCATTGCTGTTAATTTTGACGCCATTGTTTTATTTTTTGGTATTTGTTATCTTCTTTAATTAGTTTAATCAATTTTGTTCTGCATTTAAAAACACGCTGTCGTACCGTATTCACAGAAGCATACGCATATTCGATGACAATTTCTTCATAGGTTAAACCGTTGAAATAACTACTTAAAACTTCTTTGCAATTTTCAGAGAGTAAATCAAATATTTCTATGTAAAAATCAAATAATTGTTGTTCAATAATAAAGGAACTCAATTCTTCCTCTTTATCTACTAGGGTCAATGTGTCTGTTTTTATTACCTTGTTTTTCAAAGTTTTTAGCCAAAGATTTTTACAAACCACGAATAAGTAGGCTTCAAACGATTTTATTTCGGATCTTTTTTCTTTTTGAGTTACGATGATATACATAAGTCCATCGTGAAAAACATCGGAAGCATCTTGAGAATCGCCTCTATTTTTCATGACATACGACTTAATTTTCGGAAATAACTTGGTGTAAAGTTCCTTTATAATAAGTTCATTTCCAGTGATAAGCGCATCAATAAATCTTTCACTATCTTTCATACATCTAATATTATTAAAAATATTGGGTAATGTTTCGGTGTTTTTATCCCCTTCATATAAACGCAAAAATTAAATATTATGAGAAATATACAAAAACTTATTGCATTCGTGTTTGTATTCGTGGTTTGGTCATGTACAACAGATGATTTTGTTACACAAGACAAAGAGAGTTTAGTAACTGCAAAAAATAATAGCAGTGAAAACACAAGTCGTAAATCATTCTTTTTTCCTACCTATTCAGATACGTCAATGGTTGTTCAGTATAAAGCTGGTACACCAGATGCAGAAAAAAATAATATACGAACTTTTAATGGTGTAGGGAATTATGAAATTTGTCATTGTGACAATCAAGATATTGAACTTTGGTACTTTGGCGGAGTGATAGATGCTGAACCAAAAAGACGTGCTATCAAAGGTCAAATTGATCCAGAAAGTACTACTGGACTACTTGAAGTTGATTATGAATTTGTTTTTGGATTGGATTTAGATAGTCCCTTCATTGGAACGGATGCCGATACAGGCTATATTCCATACATAAAAACTGTAAATACAGGAATAACGATTGCAATTGTGGATACTGGAATCGCTACCGGATTGACTGTATTTAACACAGGGATGAGTCCTAATCAATTTTTATACAATGCAGAATTCACTGAAATTAGCGGTGATAAATCGGGATGGGATTTTGTCAATGAAGATGCGAATGCCTATGATGACGATATCGGAAAACACGGAAGTATTATTGCAAATATGATTACCGATGCATTAACGGCGAATGCCATACCACATCAAATATTACCTGTTAAAGTTGCCAACGCTAGTGGAGGCGCAAGTTACTTTGATTTCCTTTGCGGAACCTTATATGCAGCAGAAAGAGCAGATATAGTAAGTATAAGTATGGGTTGGTATGATGAAGGAGACGAAGAAGATTTAAGTGCTATTTTTTCAAATATTATAGAAGCCAATAACGATGTAATTATGATAACATCAGCAGGGAATTTAGCAAGTAATAATGATATGCTAAATCATTTTCCTTCTTCCTACGAACATAACAATGTTATTGCCGTTGCTTCGGCGAATTCGAGCTTTACCAAAATATCTGACTTTTCCAATTACGGTGCCATCAGTGTAGACTATTTTGCATTGGGAGAAGGAATTCCGTTTTATGATGTATCTGTACAAGGAACTTCCTTTGCAGCACCGCAAGTTACGATTGAAGTCGCCAATATATTTGATGATTTAGGCATCTTACCTCCGGAAGATTTAAAAGAAGAATTAAATTCAAGAGGAACAACGGTCATAACAGATTTTACCTTACTTGATGGCGAATATCGAAATACACTCAATAATAAATATATTATTCCATTCGATTAAAAATTAATGTTTATTTTAGAGGAACTATGTCTTTTCCTCTAAAAATCATAAGCTTATTTTTTACTTGTTTAACAAGTATTGTACATGCGCAAAACAATGTGTCAGGTACTATTGATAGTATAAACACAATTGCCAAAGTCGCAGATCGTATACAAGCATTTGAAGAAGTAATCAAGCAATCAGACACTATCCAAAAAACAGAAAGATTAGGAGCGCTTTTTCATGAAGTTGGTCGCAGTTATTATAAGGCTGAAAATTATGAAAAAGCGTTGTTTAATTTGTCAAAAGCTATCGAAATTAAACATGAGTTTTCTGATAAAACTACGCTCAATAAAAGCTTATTTCTAAAAGCATTTATATACCAAAGACAAGAAAAAATAGCACAATCGTATCAAATGCTTTTAGAGATCATTAGCGCAAACCAAAGTGATTTACATACCTGTTATGCCTACAAAACACTTGCAGAGATTGAAACCGAAAAAGGAGATTTTTATAAGGCATTAGGCTTCTTAAATAAGGCATTATCTAATGAGACATTTAGTAACAACAATACATTTAAGAGTGAGCTCTCTAGAACCATTCTTTGGGTGTATGGCGCTATGTATGAAAGTGGAACAAGTGTCCAACCAAATAGAGATGACTTAGCTATTGTACAATTACATCAAAAAGTGATCGAAGAAAATATAGAAATAATAGCTAAGACACCATTTAATTTAGCATCAACCTATAATAATTTGGGAATTGTATATGATGTTTTTGGGGAATTTGAAAATTCATTAAAGTTTTACAAAAAAGCACAAAGTATATACAAAGACTTAGAAGATTCAACCTATGAATTATTAGATGTTATACTTAATATTGGTGTCATTTATTCTAGGCAAAAAAAACATACACTTGCAAATCAACAATACCAACGTGTTATTAATGAATCAGATGATATTGATCAAATTGCCAATGCGTATGATAACATGGGATATTATCAAACAGCTATTAGTGCTGAAGAAAAATTGCCTTATTTTGAAAAAGCAATTTCAATTGTTTTAGAACGAGAAAATATACTGCAAGAATTTCAATTACCAACATTAGCTGAAATAAAACAATCTGGTTACGAGCAAGATATATTAATATATTTGATTGATTTAGTAGCTCATTACGTGCAGGCTTTCAAACAAGAAAAAGAAAAGTCTTATCTTATAAAAGCCAAAAAAACGGTCACATTGATTGACCAACTAGTGTCTTTAATTCGCTATGAAACTGATACCGAAGCTTCCAAATTATTTTGGATAGAAAAAGGCGTGAATACCTATGTTTTAGCCGTAGAAATTTGTTATCTATTGAATGATACTGCAAGTGCTTTCTATTTTATGGAAAAAAATAAAGCGTTGTTGCTGCAAGAAAATATAAAAACATTCCAAACAAAACTTACATCAGATATTCCAAAGGAATCACTAGAACGCGAATACCAACTGCATTATGATGTTTTAACCTTGGAAGAAGTATTTCAGCAACATCTTGAAAATGCTGCATGGAAAGAAAAGTATAGCGTAAAAAATAAAGAATACCAGACGTTTATGGATTCCATGAAACGTGTGTATCCTGAATATATTAAAACAAAACAAAAAGTTGCGATTACATCGTTAGAAGCTGTTATGGAAGAGTTTTCCGCCAAAGAAACCGCTTTTGTAGAATACATTTTGCATGAAACTGATGGTTACGGAATTTACTATGATACAGATGAACCAATTTTCTTTAAAATTTCGGATGTTCCTGCATTTCAAAAGCAACTAAAAACGTTACAAGCATTCATGACCAAACGCAGGATGAAACCTTCAGAATTGAAAGCATATCAAGAAGTTGGTTATCATGTTTTTCAGCAATTGTTTCCGTTTGAAAATGCTGCGGAACGATTAAAAGACAAAAAAATTACTATTATCCCTGATGAAGCATTACAGTATATTCCGTTTGAACTCTTACCAACACAACAAAGCGGAAAACTTTCAGAAGTATATTTTGTAAATACTGTTGAAACGTCGTATTTGCAATCGTTTTCATTATTTCAGCAAATCAAACAAAAGCAAAATTCACCAACGCAAAAGCTCTTAGCTATTGCGCCAAATGAGTTTGAAGATTCCACATTGCCAACATTGACAGGAACGGAAAAAGTATTAGAATTCTTATCAAAATATGATGTGTCAGTACTATTAACCAAAGAAGAAGCTTCCAAAGAAAATTTTCTAAAATACAGAAACGATTTTGAAATCATTCATTTCAATACACATGCGGGTTTAGATACGAATACACAAACACCTTGGATTGCGTTTAACGAAGAAAAAATGTCACTCAATGAACTTTTCGGATTGGAAAATCAGGCAGATTTAGTGATTTTAGATGCGTGTAAAACTGACGATGGAATCAATCTTTCTGGAGAAGGACGCATCAATCTGTCAAGAGGATTTTTCTATAACGGAACACAAAGTGTATTGGCTTCGCAATGGAATGTAAATGAGCAAGCTGGAAATGAAATTTTACAAGAATTCTACACAGAAATCGAAAAAGGAACGACAAAATCCAAAGCATTGCAATTGGCAAAACTAGCATACTTAACAAAACATGATCGCTCACAAAATACACCGTATTATTGGGCAGCCTTTACACTGACAGGAAGTACTAATTCTTTGACGCTTCAACCTGTACAAAACTACACCTACATTGTCATTGGAATTGCGATTTTAGTATTCTTAGTACTATTTTTCTATTATCGAAAGAAGATTTTAGCGTAAGCGAGACCATTCTGAATAAAATCATTTTTAGTTCGTACTGTCACATCGAGCGCAGTCGAGATGCAATTGAAATGTTGAGCGAGTAAAAATAACTAAGGTAAATATCTGAAAATAAGATTGTTGATTTTATATGTTACTCTTTTCATTTTTTATTGGGTAATGATTCTCAGAAAACACACCATATACATATAATCAGAAACCATCAATAATCATTGAAGTTATATGTATAATAGATACAAACCTCAGACCAACTGAAAAACTGTATCACAATTTTTGCGTTGATTATGCATATAAAAAAAGGCTTTCTGTAACAGGAAAGCCTTTTGAGTATATCAACTTTTCCTATAAGGTTTCATAACGTTAATTTCTATCAAAAAATCACAGATTTTAAAAATAACAGAAGCATTTCATAAATAATGTATACTTTTAGGCGTCAAACACATTACGAAGTCTATTCATGAAGATACTCATCACGGGAATTGCTGGTTTTATTGGATCGCATGTTGCAGAACATTTACATAATTTAGGTCATGAAGTTGTTGGAATTGATAATTTTTCAGATTATTATCCTGTCGATTTAAAAAATAAAAATGCTGCGGTTCTCAAAGCCAAAGGAATTGAAATTTTAGAAGCCGATTTACGCGATATTGCTTCCATTAGCAAATTACCCGAAAGTATTGAATACATATTTCACTTTGCAGCACAACCAGGAATTGCTGCGACTTCAACGTTTGAAGATTACTTAACGAACAACGTGATTGCCACGCAAAATTTACTTACGTATGCATTAGCACAAACTTCATTACAATTATTTGTCAACATTGGAACCTCATCTATTTATGGTTTAAATGCTACGTTTCCCGAAACGGTGGCGCCAAAACCAGCTTCGCATTATGGAGTTACCAAATTAGCCGCGGAACAATTGGTGTTATGCAATTCACGATTGAACAAACTCAACGGATGTTCCTTACGTTTATATTCCGTATACGGTTCGCGAGAACGTCCAGATAAGCTTTTTACAAAACTCTTAGATTGTGGATTGAATGATAAAACATTTCCTTTATTTGAAGGCAGTTTAACGCATTTACGAAGCTTTACGCACGTAAGTGATATTGTGAAAGGAATCACAAGTGTTATTGGCAAAGAAGATGTGTGTAATGGCGAAATTTTCAATATTGGAACCGAAGCCGAATACACGACACAAGAAGGTGTTGATGCCGTTGAAAAACTTTTAAATGCAACGATAAAATTTAAGATGTTGCCGCCACGTTCGGGCGATCAACAACGTACTAAAGCAAATATTGACAAAGCACGAAAGTTGCTAAACTACAATCCGACTGTTACATTAGAAGAAGGTGTAGCTGAGCAATTGGAATGGTTTCGGAATTTGTAAATTAATTTGAAAATTTGACAAGCTCAATATAAAGCTTTTCAACTTCTAACGTCACTTCGAGTGATTTTCTATCATATCGAGCGCAGTTGAGATAGATAGAAAATTGTATCGAGAAGTACTTTGAAACTAAAATTTAATATGTGTTAATTTAACTCTTCTGCTGTTTCAAAACTGTACTTTTTTTACAGAAAAACCGTAATATTCATAAGTGATAGATTTTTAAATTGTTGATTATTAAACTCTTAATATCAACACAGATGAAAAAAAAGAACCTAAAAAACTTCGCGCTAAACAAAAAATCAATCTCAAAATTACAATCTAGTTCACATATTGTTGGTGGAACCGATTGGCCAGATACTGCAAAATATTGTCCAGATCCAAATGGAAGTAATGGTTGTTCAGATCCGTGTAACCCTATAAATATTCCAACGATTGACATTCCTACCATAAACGATAGCTGTTTTTCATTATGTGATGATAAATGTAATGATTGGTAGAAACTAAGGATATAAACGACAAGCGATCTTCGGATCGCTTTTTTTATGTCTAAATAAAATGAAAGACTATTTTTTAGAAATCAAATACATTTCCGTTCGTAAACGGTCTTTATAACCTCTGTTTGTATTGTCAATCGGATTCAAATCAAAGGTTTCTTGATAGGTGATTTCGTAATTTGGAAATGCTTTTTCAACACTTTTCTTGCCGCCAATCATCACCAAAACTTTAAATGTATTTTCTTTTGGAATTTCTAAATCGTGACTGTGTACAAGTGGAATTTTTCCACCATAATCCCACACCAATTCTGGCGATTGAATATTGAACATGTATACTGGAACTTTTTCTTCTTTTGCTTTGCGCGATATGTCTTGGAGCGAATTGTAGTTTGGATTGTCTAAAAGCGCATTTGCCAATGGAAAACCAGTGACAATAATCATCATTACAAATACAATGATGAGGTAAAATGAACGCTGAATCTCTTTTTTGAAAAGATATTTTAAGATAAAAAATCCAATCGGAACTAATGCTAAAGACGTCAAAATAAATCGGAAGTAAAATCCTGATAAGCTGTCTTTTAAGAAAATATAACCAACAATTGGGAACACTAATCCAATCAATCCAACAATTCCAAAATTTAAGTACACCGGAAACGTTTCACGCTTATCTCTATTCGTTTTAAACGTTCGAAACATATATTCGATATAAAAACTTGTCGTGTATGCTAATGGAATCAATACAGGCAATAAATAGCGCGATTTCTTTTCAGGAATAACCGACAATAAAATGACCGCAGCAAGCGTCCAAAACAAGCAAAATTTGTATGCTTTTAAATTCTTAACTCTCGATTTTAAATACGGATAGAGCAAACCGACAAACGCAACCACTGTCCATATTCCTGATTGTACAAAGAAACTCCAATAGTAGTAAAACGGACGTACATTACGATCTTGCCAAGCGGTGGTTTCTTTCTCCGCAATTGCCGTTGCCGTTTCGGTGTCCATTTCATAAATATAAAGTGCCCACCATGATGATAAAATTGCCGTAACGACTATTAAACCCAACAATGGCAACCATTTTTTCTTAAAATTGGTGTATTTATAAACGATGCTATACGCGATGATAAACGGTAAAAACAATGCAAAATGTGACACAGGACCTTTGCTCATAAACGATAAGCCAATAAAAATTCCTGCAAGCAACGAGTTACGCCATATATTTTCTGCGGAAGCGAAAAAATGAAATATATAGTAAATTCCAACGAGCATAAAACCGTGCGCAAAAATGTCCCAAGTTCCGTTGCGTCCAGCAAAAATGATGTAAAACGAAGTTGCTAAAATCAAGCTGCTGATAAACGCATGTTGTTTGTTCTTTAAAAAGTGACTTCCAAAACGATAAGAGCACAATATCAATATCAAAGTTATAATCGCGGAAGGAATTCGCAAGGCTGCCAAACTTTTAAAACCGAATGCCATTCCAGAAATTGCGGCTAGCCAAGTTGGTAACGGCGGTTTTTCGTAGCGTGCTTCGCCGTTCATAGTCGTAAGCAACCAATTTCCATCGCTTACCATTTCGCGTGCTGTAATGAAATTACGAGCTTCCATGATATTTGGATATAATACATCAAGATTCACAAAAAATAATGCAAAACATACGATAACTAAGATCCAAACGTAATTTTTTTCGTGTATAAAATTCATGACTGATTTCTTAAGAGCATTATATTTCTAACATACGTAACAATTCCAAAAACGTGACCAGCAATTAAAATTGGGTCTTTTCTAAAAATGGCATACGTAAATATCAAACTAGATCCGAGCAAACTCAACATCCAAAAACCAAAAGGCAAGCTGGATTGTTTTTGTTTTTCAGAATAAATCCATTGATATACAAAGCGTAAGGTAAAAATAATTTGTGCCACAACGCCCAAAATCAATAACCAATCAGGAATGGCTTCGTTGTTCAATAAATTATCAACATCTTGTTTTTTATTGTTGTACCCAAACGCAATAATAATGAGTGGAAATATTAAAATGAAGATCCGAATGAATTGGTGCATTTTACGCCATTCGCCTTGCAATTGCATGTTTCTGATGTAAATAAAGTACGTTAATACTTGTCCAAGCATGATAGCTAAATCGTCTCGTAAATAGCCGTAAATAAAGAGTAGGAAGGAAGCAATTAAACTGAGTTTCCAGAATAATGATGGCGTTAGTACCTTTTTCTTCTTTTCAGAGATGATCCATTGTAACAAGGTTCTTCCCGAAAATAATAATTGCGCAAGCGCGCCAATTGCAAAAACATACCATGAAGTCATCATCCTTTCTTAGCAATAGAATAGTTGATGTACTTTTTCTTCATCCAAACATACGCAAAGCAGTCCATTAAAGGCCCTAATAAGCGATTCCATAAACCGTATTTTGCTTCGCCAGCAATTCTTGGAAAATGTTGCACAGGAACTTGCTTTACTTTTCCTTCTTGCAATAAAATCATCGCGGGCAAAAAACGGTGCAATCCTTTAAACATCGGAATGCGTTTTGCATAGTCTGTTTTGATAATTTTTAACGGACAGCCTGTATCGTCCATTCCATCTTTGGTGAACGTTCTGCGAATACCATTCGCAATTTTTGAAGACATATTTTTTACAAACGAATCTTTTCGGTTGGCACGAACGCCAGTCACCAAATCGTATTCGCCAATATGTTCTAGGAGTAAATCAAAGTCGGAAGGCGTCGTTTGTAAATCGGAATCAATATAGCCAACTAAACTTGTGGTAGTTTCGTCAAATCCGGCTTTAATAGCGGCACTCAATCCACGATTTTCAGCAAAAGAAACAAAATTAAAAATGTCACTATTTGCACAGATTTTTTCAATCAATTCCTGGCTTTTATCTTTAGAACCATCATTTACAAACAAAACGAATACTGGAATTTTTGCAGATTGTGCATACGCTGACAACTCTTTTTCAACTCTTTCTAAATTATCTTCCTCATTATATACAGGAACGACGATTGTAAGTTTTGTATCCATTTACTAAGACTTTGTTTCTAAAAATACCTTAAAAATATGCGCCAAAGTTATTGTTTTTTTACAATATCGACTTGTATTACCATGATTTAATAGTAATTTCTTAACAACAACCAGATTCCGGCGTACAACCAGCGTTTACATTAGCTTGTACTTCAGATAATTTCATCTTTGGTTTCTGTGCTGGAATTCCACAATTATCCTTTGCCAAGCAATCGGTTTGTTTCGTTGTTAATACGAAGTGATTATCTTCAAAATCCAATCCGTATTTACCAATAGTTTCTGCTTGATATTCTACCTCAACTTCCAAATCTTCAATCTGTAATATCTTTTCAGACAGTTCAATGATGTTCATTAATTTCTTTGGTTCCAATCGGTGATCAATATCAGTATCAGACCATAATTGAAAATTCACCACTTTTTCTGTGCGAACCACACCGCCGCAATCAATAAAATGTTTAGACACCATTCCAACTTCGGTCACATGAAAATGACTTTCTACTTTTTGTGCGTTTGGTAAATAAAAATCGAGTTGTTCTAAATTGTGTAAGCGGTTTTTAACTTCTGATAATTTCATAATTCTATATATTAAAAGATTAACATTTTTTGTTGTTGGATAACGAAACAGTAATGGTTTCCATATGTTGCAAAACTTCACTCCAAGTTTGCGTGTTGATGCAATAGCAAATATTCTTTCCAGAGATTTGTCCCTGAATCAATCCAACACGTTTCAATTCTGACAAATGTCTAGAAATTGTCGGTTGAGCGAGTGGAAGCTCCATCACAATATCATTACATATACACGATGGACTTTTCGCCAAATAGTGCATAATGGATAAGCGTGCCGGATGCCCAAGTGCTTTTAAAATTTCTGACATTGTATTTACTTCTTCAGTAAACCCTGTTGTTTTTGTTATTCCCATATTGCAATATTAGAATATGTTTGTTGAGTAGAAAATTTTTAAGTGTTAAAGTTTTAAAAAAGTGAAGAAGAAATAGAATAGTAGTATTGTAAAGTCAATTTACGAGATCCCGTTTTGCAACGGGATTAGTTTAACGTACAATTTTCAATGCGTCTTAGATACTGAATCAAGTTCAGTACAAGCTTTTTAAAAATGAGTTAAACTAAAAAAAAGGGAGGCCCTACCATAAACCTCCCTTTCAATAAGAGTTGTGTTAAAAACACAACAATAAGTAAGAATTCAAATAAATGAACTCCTATTTGCTGTTTATCTGAAATATTGTGCTGTTTTCGGCTTAAAAGAAACAATACACAAATTTAGAAGGATTGAGTGTTTGTGTAATAAATAACTACATATTCATTCTAAATTCAGTGTTGTAAAACTATTGAATCCATTAGATAATAGTGCAGGTTTTAAATTCCTTTCTACAAACTTCACATTTAATCGATCAAAGCTATTGAATGTAAGATTTTTTATACGTAAAAAATGAAAGTTTTTATAATAAAATAAAAAGAGATGTTCTTTTTGTAAAAATTTAAAACAAAAAGACCGTATTTCTTATTAAGAAGTACGGCTTTAAGTATCGTTATTTACTAGTTACCTAAACAAGTATATTCAAATGTATATATATTGTATTCAGAACTTTTTTCTAAAACTATAAAAATGGGCAGAATCGTTTAAATGCATTGTTCGTTTGATATAATGTACGGTTTGAAGGAAAATTTTGATAGTATACAAATTATAGTTCATAGAACCCTATAAAAGAAGTAAGGGGAACTTTTTTCAAAGTTCCCCTAAGTATAGTGGATTCCCCTAAATCCCTAAAACTGTATTGCATGATTCAAATGTATGCAGAAGTCTTAAGTATGGGATAAGGTGTCATGTTATAAAAGCTACGGTAAAACCGTAAAAACGTTTTTTTGAAGCGATTTTTAAGTTTTTTTGCAATGTATGACCACTTTTTTTCCAGTAAAAACTGTTGTCAAGAACAAAAAGTCAATTCCGCCATCGGAAATGGATAGTTTTTTTCGAATCGCAGCGACCGATTCTGGAAAATTACGCGTCGTAATATTTGCCTTTTTTAAATTTAACTCTTTTTTGATAATCTTCTTCGTATATGGAAGTATTTTTTGTACTTCAAAACGTCTTCCAGGAAATGGAATTAACGAATCGGAAGTATATAAATGTGAATGTTGATGTAGTTTTTGAAGCTGAAATGCTTTTGCAATACTCAAAAATGCACCTGCTTTTAGAATGGCAGCATTGGGTTCGTACAGATATTTTTTAGGAAGCCCGTAAGTTGATTGGAGTTCTTTTTCTTCTGAAAGATCAAAGTCGAAGGTTTCTGAGGTTTCTTTTTTTAGATTGACAGTTTTGATCAAAACATCGTTTGTGCTTGCATTTTTATCCAACAACCAAAGTAGTTCTTTCACTTCGTTATGAACCGCCACAACATGCACTTCTTTCACATGTTTTAAGGAACGCAAACCATTTGTAATATCGAGTAGTGGAGCCGTTTTGATTAAAAGAGTTGTTGCGTGTTGGAATAATAGATTTTGATGCGTGACAACATCGGGCAAACAATCTTCTAGTAAAAACACTTTTCCTTTTACATCATTTCTGCGAGATGGATCAATATATATACAATCAAAGGTTTGTGGTGTATTTTGTAAATATTCAATTCCGTCTGTCGCGATGGTTTTAATATTTGAAACCTCAAGTACTTTGTAATTATGCGCAACGATTTTAGATAATTCTGGCGAAATTTCACAATGTGTAACTTCTTGAAACTGTTTTGAAAACGCATAACAATCGACACCAAACCCGCCTGTCAAATCAATCAAGGAAGTTCCTTTGATCAAACTTGCTTTATACTTAGCTGTTTGTTCAGATGAAGTTTGCTCAATGTTTAATTTATTTGGAAAATAACTATTTGCCGCATTAAACCAAGTGGGTAATTTCTTTTCACACCTGGCTTTCGCTTGAATTTGCTCTATGATTTCAGCAAATGGAATGCCGTCAACTTCTTTGTGTTTTAATAAAAGCGTTGTTGGATCATCATGAAGATGCTCAGTAATAAATTGTTGAATTTTTGGTGTTAACAGCGCTAAATTCAATGGTTAAATGTCTTTGGTGAGCGATTGTACAATTTTATTCTCGGAAAGAAACTCTTTCAAAATCACTTTAATCGCCGTATAAGATGGCACAGCAATAACCATTCCTAGGATTCCGAATAATAATCCCCAAATAATAATGACTAGGAAAATTTCTAGCGGATGTGATTTTACAGAATTAGAAAATATAAGTGGTTGACTTAAAAAGTTATCGACCAATTGCGCAACTACGAAGAAAATCATCACGCCAATCGTGTTCGGTACAATAACAGCACTAAAATGATTTGGAATTTCACTATCTAAATTACTTGTCATGCACAAAATCATCATCAAAACACCGCTAAATAAAGGTCCTATATATGGAATCAAATTTAATAAAGCACATAAAAAGGCAATTACAATGGCATTATCAATTCCGAAAATAAGCAACGCAATTGTGTAAATTATAAATAGGATTAAGATCTGAAAAACCAATCCGACAAAGTATCTTGATAATAAATCTTTAATCTTTTCAAACGATTTACTCAATCTTTTTTCTTTGTTATTTGGCATGAAAACCATAATTCCTTCTTCTAGTAATGCACTGTCCTTCAGTAAGAAGAAAGAAATAAATAATACAGATAAGAGTCCGATACTAAAGTTTCCAAAGCCACTGATGAGCGAGTTGAAAAAGTTTGGAAGAATCGTATAATCAATGTTTGTAAGTAGTTTTGAATCTTTGAGTGATTGATCTAAATCAATACTGTTAGTCGCCAAATACTCAGAAATTTGCGAATATAAGGCTTCAATATTTGCTTTTAATTCGTCGATATTGAGCAGTGATAATTTTTCTCCTTGTTCCACGACTAGTGGAATAAACATTGAAATTAAGCCAATTAATAAACCAATCATTAATGTCATGGTGAAAATAACGGCAAGCGTATTTTTGAATTTTAACCGCCTTTTTAAAAAACGAATGATAGGCCTTCCAATCAACGAAATTACCGCTGCAATTGCTATATATAGAATGACAGATTGAACTAGATAGAGAAAATATAGGAGTGCTAAAACACCGAAAATAATTCCCACAGCTTTTAAAATTCCGTTTGCAATCGTATTTGAAGTCATGTTTGTCAGTTTGTAGCTAAAATTAATATAATATAATTAGTTCGCAAGCATAAGTTGGCGTGTTATTTCGTAGAGCACAATATTTGTAGCTTGAACCACATTCATACTACTGTTTTGACCAAACATTTCAATATGTGTCACCAAATCAGATTCGTACAACGTTTCTGGATTTACGCCAAAACTTTCATTGCCAATCACCAAGGCAATTTTTTCAAACTTAGAAAAATCAACTTCATGAATGGCTGTACTTTTCTCGGTAATTTCTAATGAAATAATGCTGTAATCCTCTTTTTGAAGTTGTGCAATCACTTCGTGAATGTCTTCTTTAATTTCAAAAGGCACTACTTTTTCGGTAGCGCGCGCAGTTTTTGTCATCTTTCTACCGAATACAGGAATATTTTCGCCACAAAAAAATATCTTTTCAACACCAAAAGCATCACTAATTCGAAACAACGAACCAATATTTGGCGCATTCGAAACCTGATCCGAAACTAACACAATAGGAAAATTTCGTTTCGTAAATTCTGTATTATAATGCGTGAGTTGTGGCATGAATATTATCTAAAAAAAGGTTATAACTCATATTAATCAATCATCATTTTATTAAAATCAGTAGCTCTCTTTTTTTGATCGAACCAAAAAAATGCAGGAATTCCAAAAGTTATTGCACCAACTATATAACCTAAATACCAAACAATAACAGTGAGTACAGCTGCAACTAGAAATGCAATCAATAGTAATGTCATATTCATTTCACCATATAGCCTATTGATGTGTTTCTTTGTATGATGTCCGCAATGTTTGCAACGTTCATTAAATTCTTCACCAATTTCATCTTTCAAATCATATCGATTATCAGATTTTACTTTGATATAATTTATTTTTCCACAGGAAGGCGATGTGCAATAATAACTAAGTCTCATAGCCAATTTTAAAAGAGTGGGTTAATTTTTAAAAGCGTAGTGTACAATATTTGCACCCATTCGTAAGGCTTTCAAGCGAATTTCATCCGAATCGTTATGAATCTCTTTATTTTCCCAACCGTCGCCCAAATCACTTTCAAATGTAAACAATAATACCAATCTATTTTCATGGAACAATCCCAAAGCTTGTGGACGCAAACCATCGTGTTCATGAATTTTTGGTAATCCTTTCGGGAACGAATACGGTTGTTTAAAAATTGGATGCGTTGCCGGAATTTCTTTTAATTCCTGATTTGGAAATACTTTTTTCAGTTCCTTTCGGATATACTGATTCATTCCATAATTATCATCAATATGTAAAAAACCACCAGAAGTTAAGTACTTCCGAAGATTTTCGGCGTCTTCATCTGAGAAAAATACATTTCCATGTCCAGTCATGTGAACAAACGGAAACTGAAACAAATCGGTGCTGCCAACTTCTACCGTTTGCGGTTTTGCTTTAATTGCGGTATTGATATTTTCATTGCAAAACTGAATCAAATTCGGAATTGCAGTCGGATTCGAATACCAATCGCCACCGCCAGCATATTTCAAAATTCCAATTTCTTGCGAATGCGTAAGCGAAACGCTCAATAAAAATAAAAGGATCGTAAGCTTCTTCATGTAAAATCGTCTTATATATGGCAAGTTAAACTTTAAGATCATGAAACGAAAATATTTAATAACACTTTCACTTTTTACCATACTATTTTTTACTTCTTTCACAAATATGATACCTAAAAAACACAATGCTGTTGTCGTTTTAGAATTATTTACTTCGCAAGGTTGTTCAAGCTGTCCGAGTGCAGATGTGTTGTTAGACAAAGTTGGAAAAGAATACCAAGATGCAAATGTATTTACCTTGTCGTATCATGTTGATTATTGGGATTATATCGGTTGGAAAGATCCGTTTAGTCAAAAAAAATTCACGGAAAAACAACGTTTGTACGCGCAAAAATTTAACGATAACCGAATTTATACGCCAGCAGTTATTATCAACGGAAAAGAACATTTTGTCGGTTCTAATCGTTTAAAAATGTATGCCAAAATAAAAGAATATAAAGAGAAAGTTTCTACGAATACTATTTCGCTTGGCGCGATAAAACAAACGGCAAACAACATTCAATTCAATTATAAAATCACGGGCGATCTTTCAAATACCAAAGCTAGAGTTGTGTTGGCAATTCAAGAACGAACAACGGAAGTAAAAAGTGGTGAAAACGCTCGAAGAACCTTAAAAAACAACAATATTGTTGTCAGCGAGCACTATCTGACGGAAGTCAAAAAAACAGGAAAGTACACGATAAACATCCCGAAAATCGTCACTAAAAATGATCAATTAACGGTTTTACTAATTCTTGAAAATGATAAGTTGGATATTTTGAGTGCGGATAAATTGGTTGTTGGCTTTTAGGTGTTAGGTCGCTTCGCTTTTGGGTCGCTAATTCGTCTTTGCGAGGCGTTTGCGACGAAGCAATCTGTTTAATAAGAAGAAGATTGCCACAAGTTTTTTCAAAACTTTCGCAATGACGTTTCGAATTAGTGCTGATACTAAAACTAAAAATAGATTCCTGCCTTCTCAGGAATGACAAATTACTCATGATTCATAAAAGCAACCGAATGACACGCCACAATCGCAGCGGTTTCGGTACGTAATCGTGTGTCGCCCAAAGTTACAGGAATGTAGTTGTGTTGAAGTGCTAACGCGATTTCTTTGGTTGAAAAATCACCTTCAGGACCAATTAAGATTGTCACATCTTGTTGTGGTTGTAATGCTTCTTTTAACGATTGTTTTTTATTTTCTTCGCAATGTGCGATAAATAACTGAGTATCTGAATGTTCCTTTATAAAGTTTGAAAACGAAATTGCAGGTTTCAATGCTGGAAAATAGGCAGTTAATGATTGTTTCGTTGCCGATTGAATAATTTTTTCAAAACGTTCCGCTTTAATCACTTTTCGTTCCGAATGATCGCAAATAATAGGCGTAATCGTATCAATTCCGATTTCGGTAGCTTTTTCTAAAAACCATTCATACCGATCGTTCATTTTTGTAGGCGCAACTGCCAAATGCAATTTGTAACTTTTTGGTTCTTGAAATTCATGCGATATAATTTCAATGACACAATTTTTCTGATCAGCAATTGTAATTTTTGCCGTAAACACGAACCCTTTTCCATTCGTAATATGCAGCACATCATCTTCCTTTTTACGTAAAACGCGTACAATGTGTTTACTTTCTTCTTTCGAAAATGTAAAGTGTTTTGTTTCGGGCGTTAATTCTGGTGTGTAAAAAAGTTGCATGTAGAAGTCTTGAATTTTGAATGCTAAATTATGAATTATAAATGTAAACTTTGACTCCGCTCAGCTTACGCGTTTATTTTTTCTAAAAATCTCAATACTTAATACTAATAGCTAAATACTAGATTTTAATTCTCGAACTCGCAGAAATAGATGCGTCCACGAAATCTTCTTGTAAATATTTTAAATAGCCAACAATTCCAATCATGGCTGCATTATCAGTTGTGTATGCAAACTTCGGAATGTGTGCTGTCCAACCGTATTTTTGTTCACCATCTTTCAACGCTTTTCTAATTGCGGAATTTGCAGAAACACCGCCACCAATTGCAATGGTTTTAATGCCAGTTTCTTTGGATGCTTTTTTCAATTTATCAATAATAATATTCACAATCGTGTATTGAATAGACGCGCAAATATCCACTAGATTTTCTTCAATGAAATTTGGATTTTCTTTGACTTGTTTTTGAACAAAGTATAAAATAGCCGTTTTCAATCCTGAAAAGCTAAAATTTAAACCTGGCGCTTTCGGTTTTGGAAACGGAAACGCTTTCGGATTTCCTTCACGAGCTAGTTTGTCAATAATTGGTCCCGCAGGATAGGTCAATCCTAAGATTTTCCCGCTTTTATCATATGCTTCACCAACGGCATCATCTAGGGTTTCGCCAATGACTTCCATATCAAAATGATCTTTTACCAATACAATTTGCGTATGTCCGCCAGAAATGGTCATTCCCAGAAATGGAAATTTCGGAATAGATTGCGCTTCATCTTCAATAAAATGAGCTAAAATATGTGCTTGCATGTGATTGACTTCAATCAACGGAATGTTCAATCCGAGCGACAACGACTTTGCAAATGAAGTTCCTACAAGTAAGGAGCCCATTAATCCAGGTCCGCGTGTAAAAGCTATTGCTGTTAGTTGTTTTTTGTCGATATTTGCAATAGTTAATGCTTGATGAACAACTGGAACAATATTTTGTTGATGTGCGCGTGAAGCTAATTCGGGAACAACGCCTCCATACGCTTCATGAATTTTTTGATTTGCAACAACATTCGACAACACTTTCCCGTTCTGTAAAACAGCGGCAGAGGTATCATCACAGGATGATTCAATTGCTAAAATATATACATCTTTTGTGCTCATAAATTTTAAAAGGCATAAAAATTGATATAAAGTCACAAAGATATGCTAAACATCGTGTTTTGTATTGTTTTTTTTATGAATTTGCAGTGTTAAAATAGCATATAATCTAAATAGAAAATATCATCAAAAAAATCTGGAAAATAATCAAGCGTGTATTGGTAGCAATTTTGCTATTCTTTCTCTTGTTGATGATTTTATTTTCGATTCCAGCTGTGCAAACTGCTCTTGGGCAAAAAGCTACAAATTGGTTAAATGAAACGTATGACACAAACATCAATATTGATCGTATTGGTTTAAAGTGGAATGGCGATATTTCATTGAAAGATATCTACATTGAAGATTACTTAAAAGATACCTTAATTCATGTAAAAGCATTGGAAACTTCTATTTTAAGTTTTAACAATGCAATTAATAGTAAACTTGAATTTGGCACCGTAAATATTAAAGGACTAACCTTGAATATCAACACTGAGAAAGATTCAATAGATACTACATTGGATGTTTTTATTGCCAAACTTGATTCTGAACCTTCAGACGGAACACCTTCTGGTTTTTTATTGACGACTTCAAAAATGAAATTGTCTGATGGTAAATTTAGATATAAAGATCAAAATAATGAAACACCTGATATGCTCGATTTTACAGAGCTTTCAGGAACAGTGAAAGATTTTAAAGTGCAAGGACCAAATGTATATGGAGACGTTCGGGGATTGACATTTTTAGATAGTAATGGCTTGCGTGTAAACGAAATGTATTCAAAATTTCAATATACGTTGACACAAATGCGTTTTGATGAATTAATTGTCAAAACAAAAGGTTCACGCCTGAATGGAGTCGTTGTTTTTGATTACGATCGAAAGGATTTTGCAAATTTTTTAGATAAAGTAAAAGTCACCGCAACATTTACCGATTCCGAACTAGATTTTAGCGAGTTGAATTATTTTTACAACGAATTTGGAAATAAAAAAGGAACATTCAATACGGAGATAAATGGTGTTTTGAATGATTTTACGACGAAAGATTTCAATTTTAAATCGCCAAGTACACTTGTCAAAGGTGATGTTAGATATCAAAATTTATTCAACTCAAAAAGACCTTTTTATATGAAAGGTGATTTTGATCGGTTTACGTCTAATTATTATCAATTGTCTGCTTTATTGCCAAATATACTAGGGAAAAACTTACCGACATCTTTAAATAAATTGGGACAGTTTAACCTGCGTGGCGCTACTGAAATTACAGAAACTGAAATTACTGCCGACGTTCAAATTGATACCGAAATTGGAAGTGCTGAATTAGATATAAATATTAAAAACGTAATTGACAATATCAATGCTTCTTACGAAGGAGAAATCATATTAGAAGATTTTAATCTTGGAAAATATATCGAAGATGAAACTGTTGGAAAAGTCTCGCTTGATGTTTTTGTTGATGGAAAAGGATTTACCGAAGAAAGCTTAAATACGGAAGTTGTTGGAAAAGTGAGTAAGCTTGGCTACAATAATTATGTATACAAAAACTTGAATGTTTCTGGAGTTTTAAAAGATCAATTGTTTGATGGGAGTTTATCTTCAAAAGATCCGAATGCAAAATTTAATTTTCAAGGATTGGCAAACTTTGCCGGTGAGATTAACGAATTCCGTTTTCAAGCTTCTATTGATTTATTGGACTTATACAAGCTTAATTTTGTTGAAAGAGATAAAACTTCTATCCTAAAAGGTGATGTTGTGTTGGATGTTGTTGGAAATAATATTGATAATATGGCAGGAGATATTTTCTTTAAAAAAATATCCTACACCAATCAAAATGCAACGTATGCATTTGAAAACTTTAGCGTCAATTCTGAGTTTGAAAAAGATATTCGAACGCTTACGGTAGATTCTCCAGATATTATTGGTGGAACGGTTACAGGACGTTTTCATTTTGACGAAGTCATTGATTTAGTGCAAAATTCTGTGGGAAGTATTTATGCGAATTACAGACCTATTGAAGTGCTTCCAAATCAGTATTTAACATTCAATTTTAAAATCTATAATAAAATTGTAGATGTGTTTTTACCAGAGGTTGAAATGTCTAAAAACACATCACTTCGTGGAAGTATTATTGGTGATGAAAATAAATTTAAACTTACGTTTAAAACACCACAAATTATAGCCTATGGAAATACGATTGACGATGTAGAAATTCAGATTGATAATAAAAACCCAGTATTTAATACGTATATAGAAATTGCAGGATTGACCACAAAATGGTATGATGCGAAAGAGTTCAATTTGATTAATACAACGTTGAATGATACGTTGTATTTTAAAACAGAATTTTTAGGCGGAAAAGGATTTGAAGATATTTATAACTTAAGCTTTTATCATACGATTGACAGCACAAACAAATCAGTTGTCGGAATCAAAAAATCTGATGTTTCTTTTCGTGGGAACAAATGGTTTATCAATGAAGAAAATAACAGAAAAAACAGATTTATTTTCGATAAAAAACTCGATTCTATTTTCATTGAAAAAATCGTGATGAGTCATGAAAATGAAGAAATTGATTTGGAAGGACAACTTTTCGGTGAAAACAATAAAAACATAAACTTACAATTCATCAATGTTGGTTTAGAAAAAATTACACCATCTATTGATAGCATTCGCTTGGGCGGAATCGTGAATGGAAAATTGGACATCAAGCAAATTAATGGCGGTTATGTGCCAAAATCGAATTTAGGAATTGAATCCTTAGAAGTAAATGACAAATTGCTTGGAGATTTAACGCTGAACATTTCAGGCGATGATCGTTTGGAAAAATTTGATGTCAATACAAAACTGGTCAGCGAAACTATTGAATCTTTAGTTGCGATTGGAACTATTGATGTTTCGGGAGACATAAATACGATTGATGTAGACGCAACGATTGATAAGTTTGATATTTCACCATTTAGTGCGCTTGGTGAAGATGTCATCACTGATATTCGAGGATTGATTTCAGGAAAAGCAAAAATTGTTGGAGACCTCAACAATCCAGCAATCAATGGAGAATTGAGTATTTTGGCAGGCGGATTGTACATTCCTTATCTCAATGTAGATTTAGACATGGCAAACAGTTCTATTGTAAAACTGTACGATCAAACATTTGAATTTGATGATATCACCATTTTAGACACACAAGATTATACCAAAGGACAACTCAACGGAACCATTAAACATACTTCTTTTGACGATTGGTTATTAGGTCTATACTTAACTACCGATCGTTTATTAGTATTAAACACGGAATTTGATGAAGAAGATGAAGAAGAAATTTTATACTACGGAACAGGCTATATAAGTGGAGAAGCTTGGATTACTGGTCCAACGGATGAATTGACAATAAAAGTTGCGGGAACTACGGAAAAAGGAACATCTTTAAAAATTCCAATTAGTGATGTGGCTTCGGTTGGAGATGCATCTTTCATAAAATTTGTGTCAAAAGAAGAATTCTACGATCCAAAAAGTCAAGATGGGAATACATTGGATGATTTCAAAGGATTAGAATTGGAGTTTGAATTAGATGTGACACCAGATGCTATCATTGAAATTGTAGTTGATAAAAAAGCGGGAAGTACTATTAAAGGAAGTGGTTATGGAAGTATATTAATGGAAATTAATACCAATGATAAATTCAACATGTATGGGGATTTTATCACGGATACGGGAGAATACAACTTTAAATATCGTGGCATTATCAATAAAAAATTCACTGTAAAACCTGCGGGAACTATAAATTGGGATGGTGATCCGTTCAAGGCACAAGTAAATGTAGAAGCAGTCTATAACTTACAAGCAAACCCTGATGTATTATTAGACAGTCCTACTTTCAACAAAAAAATACCAGTAGAAGTTGGCATCCGATTAAGAGGCGATTTAATGAAGCCAGAACCTGTATTCAACATCTCGTTCCCAACAACACAAGGAGTTGCAGAATCTGAATTGACAGACTTTTTACTAAATGATGATGACAAACGAAGATTGCAAGCCTTGTCTTTATTATCGCAAGGACGCTTTGTAAATGACGTAAACATCAATCAAAATGCATTGACAGGAAACTTAATAGAAACTGCAACAGGAATCATTAATGATGCACTTTCAGGGGAAGGAAACGGAAAATTAGATATTAATTTAAATTACAGTCAGGCAGATCGTTCTAGTCAATTTAACTTAGATGTTGCAGATCGACTTGGGTTAACGGTTTCTAGTCAAATAAGTGATAAAATCACTTTCAATGGACAATTGGGAGTTCCAGTTGGTGGTGTTACACAAACAGCGATTGTTGGTGATGCAGAAATAGAAATTTCATTAAATGAAGATCGTACTTTCACTGCGAAAATCTTCAACAGACAAAACCAAATTCAATACGTAGGCGAAATTCAAGGATTCACGCAAGGAATTGGATTGTCGTATCAAGTTGACTTTGATACTTTAAAAGAATTGGTCGATAAAGTCTTCAAAGGCAAAAAGAAGATGGCTGAAGAAAAGAAGAAAAAAGAAGAAGAAGAAGCCAAAGCGGGTAATGGTATTGTCGGTTTCTCAACAAAGGAAGATCTCAAAAAAGAAACTACAAAAAAAGAGGAGCAAAAGAAAACCGAGAAGAAAGAAAAAGATAAGGAAAAGGAAAAAGAACCTGATTCTAAAAAGGATGAAAAAGGCAACTAAACTTCAAGGTATCTAAAACGAAGAATACTAACACTTACGTACTTAAAATTTTCAAGCGCATCTTCAACGCAATTGAAAAAAAACACTCGGCAGAAATCTTGCCAAAAAAAATATCAAAAAAGAGACTGAATTGCACTAGAAATTCAAACATTATATATGGTGAAAAACCTATTAATACTGCAAAATCACGTGCGTAAAACGTTAAAATTCTGAGAACTTATTAACGAAAACGTTTGAAATTTCAAAACAATATAAAATTACTGTGAAGCGTACTATGAAATCAAAATAAGTTTCCTAGCTTTACTTTTCAAATTAAAAATTGCATGCAACATAATATCAAAAAAATAGGCGTTATGACCTCTGGAGGTGATGCTCCAGGAATGAATGCAGCGATTAGAGCTGTTGCTAGAGCTTGCTCATATTACAACGTAAAATGCGTTGGATATTACAGAGGTTATCAAGGAATGATAGAAGGTGATAGCGTTGAACTTACAGCACGAAGTGTAAAGAACATTATCAGTAAAGGTGGAACGATTTTAAAATCGGCTCGTTCCAAAGATTTCAGAACCAAAGAAGGAAGAAAAAAAGCGTATGACAACCTTAAAGAAGAAGGTGTAGAAGCTATGATTCTTATTGGTGGTGATGGAACTTTTACTGGAGGAATGATTTTCAGTAAAGAATATGACATTCCTGTAATCGGAGTTCCGGGAACGATTGATAATGATATTTTTGGAACAAAATTTACCATTGGATACGATACTGCACTAAATACAGTCGTTGAAGCGATTGATAAAATTAGAGATACTGCAAGTTCACACAACCGATTATTCTTTGTAGAAGTAATGGGACGTGATGCTGGATTTATTGCCCTAAACGCAGGAGTTGGAGCAGGAGCAGAAGAAATTCTAATTCCAGAAGAAGACTTAGGATTAGATCGATTATTAGAATCATTACAACGCAGCCGAAGAAGTGGGAAATCATCCAGTATTGTAGTGGTTTCTGAAGGCGATAAAATTGGTAAAAATGTCTTTGAATTAGCAGAATATGTCACGGAGAATTTACCAGACTATGAAGCGCGTGTATCTGTATTAGGACACATGCAACGTGGAGGAAAGCCAACATGTTTTGATCGTGTATTAGCAAGTAGACTTGGTGTAAAAGCTGTAGAATTGATCTTAGACGGACAAACCAATGTAATGGTTGGAATCTCAGACAACAAAGTACTAGTTACTAGTATTGAAAAAGCCGTAAAAGGTGAACACAATATAAACAAAGAATTATTGAGAATATCAGATATACTATCAGTATAAATTAACCAAGAACAGTAAGAAAAAAGAAAATAAAATGACAACATTAGGAATTAACGGATTTGGAAGAATCGGAAGAATAGTATTTAGAGCAACCTTAAAGAGAGACAATGTAGATGTAGTTGCCATCAATGACTTATTGGATGTAAACCATTTAGCATATTTATTAGAATACGATTCTGTTCATGGAAGATTTGACGGAACAATTGAAGTAAAAGATGGAAACCTTGTTGTAGACGGAAAAACAATTCGTGTTACAGCAGAAAGAGATCCAAAAACATTAAAATGGGATGAAGCAGGTGTTGATGTAGTAGCAGAATGTACTGGAATTTTCACAACATTAGAAACGGCTGATTACCACATTCAAGCAGGTGCAAAAAAGGTAGTAATTTCTGCTCCTTCTAAAGATGCACCAATGTTTGTAATGGGCGTAAACCATACAGAAGCAACAGCAGCTGACAATATCGTTTCAAACGCTTCTTGTACAACAAACTGTTTAGCGCCAATGGCGAAAGTATTAGACGATAACTTCGGAATTGAAGAAGCATTAATGACTACAATTCACGCAGCAACGTCTACACAATACACAGTAGATTCACCATCAAAAAAGAACTTCAGATTAGGTCGTTCAGCAATGAACAATATCATTCCAACCTCAACAGGAGCTGCAAAAGCAGTTGGGAAAGTAATTCCTAAACTAGACGGAAAAATTACAGGAATGGCTTTCCGTGTACCAACTGTTGATGTATCAGTAGTAGATTTAACAGTTCGATTGGAAAAAGAAACATCGTACGAAGAAATCAAAAATGTTTTCAAAGCTGCGGCTGAAGGAGATTTAAAAGGAATTTTAGGATATACTGACGAACCAGTAGTTTCTCAAGATTTCGTAAGTGACGATCGTACAAGTATCTTCGATGCTGGTGCAGGAATTGAGTTAAACTCAAAATTCTTCAAAATCGTTTCTTGGTATGACAATGAGTTTGGATATTCAAACAAATTAGTTGACTTAGCAGTATACGTACACAATTTATAATAAAAATATAAAGTAGCACAGTACATTTCGATTTCATTCAATGTATTGTGCTGCCTTTTTTAAGAAACATTCCCAAGAAATAGGGAATTTATTTTTATATTCATCACATGATTTTAGTAGTAGATAGTGGTTCCACAAAGTGCGATTGGATTGCCGTGGACAAAGATGGAAATCAGTTATTAGACAAGCTTCGTACAAAAGGATTAAATCCTGCGATATTGACTGAAAAAAAACTCAAAAAAACCATCAAAAAAAGTAAAGAACTTTCGGCACATCGTCATACAGTAACACATGTATTTTTCTATGGCGCTGGTTGCGGAACGGAAAATCCACGATTGTTATTAAAAGGCGTGTTGGAAGAATTTTTCCCAAATGCACTCGTTGAAGTTAACGAAGATACATTGGCAGCTGTATATGCTACTATTAATGATATTTCTGAAGCTGCAGTAGTTTGTATTCAAGGAACAGGTTCAAATTGTAGTTACTATGATGGAAAAATATTGCATCAGCGTGTAAAATCTTTAGGCTATAGCCTAATGGATGATGCAAGTGGAAACTACTATGGAAAACAGTTAATTCGTGATTACTACTTTAACAAAATGCCGCATTCAATACGTGTAGCATTTGAAGAAAAGTATAATCTTGAAAGTGATTATATCAAATACAACTTGTACAAACAACCCAATCCAAATGCATACTTAGCAAACTTTGCAGAATTTATGTTTCTAAACAAAGATTCAGATTACATTCTTGAATTGATCAAAAAAGGATTCCGTCTATTTGCAACGAACATGATTATGCAATTCAAAGAAGAACTCAAAACAGTTCCTGTACACTTTGCAGGATCAATTGCGTTTTTCTCTGAAAATGAAATTAAAGAAGTTGCGAATGAAATGGGCTTTACCGTTGGAAACTTTGTCAGAAGACCCATTGACGGTTTAGTAGCTTTTCACACCAATGCGTTGAAAAATAGCTAGAAAATTTTAAATTTTAAATGTTGAATATTAAATGTAAAATTAAATTTTTCAACATGCCAACATACCAACAACCAACAACTAAGAATACACTCTATTTTCTTGTTCTGATACACAAATAAAAGTTGTGCGCTTCGACAATTCTTTCAATCGTGGCGCGCCAACATACGTACACGTACTACGAATTCCACCTAAAATATCTTGAAGCGTATCTGCAACGTGACCTTTTAAGGGAATTTCCACTGTTTTTCCTTCGGAAGCTCTATATTCAGCAACACCGCCAACATGTTTTTCCATTGCGGTAGCGGAACTCATTCCATAAAACTGCTTGAATTTTTCACCATTACGTTCAATCAATTCACCGCCACTTTCATGATGTCCTGACAACATTCCGCCAAGCATCACAAAATCTGCACCAGCACCAAATGCTTTGGCAACATCGCCAGGTGTAGCACATCCGCCATCAGAAATAATATGCCCGCCCAAACCGTGTGCAGCATCTGCACATTCAATAATTGCCGAAAGTTGCGGATAACCAACGCCCGTTTTTACACGCGTGGTACATACCGAACCTGGACCAATACCAACTTTTACGATATCTGCGCCAGAAAGAATCAATTCTTCTACCATTTCGCCTGTCACCACATTTCCAGCAATAATTACTTTATCAGGAAACTGTGCGCGTGCATTTTTTACAAAATCAACAAAATGTTGCGAATAGCCATTTGCTACATCAATACAAATAAATTTAAGTTGCGGATGTATGGAGAAAATGAGTCGTAATTTTTCGTTGTCTTTCTCGCTAGTTCCCGTACTTACAGCAATATGTGGAATATAACTTGGTGGAATAGAAGCAATAAACGAGCTCCATTGTTCAATAGTATAATGTTTATGAATTGCGGTAAATAATTGTTTAGAAGCTAATGCTTTTGCCATTTCAAACGTTCCTACCGTGTCCATATTGGCTGCCATAATAGGAATTCCTGTCCATTCGTATGAATTATGTAGAAATTTAAAAGTTCGTTCCAAAGAAACTTGCGAACGACTTTTTAAGGTTGAACGTTTTGGGCGAATCATAACATCTTTAAAGCCAAGTTTTAATCCACTTTCAATGCGCATACTCTAAGGTTTATAGGTTTTAACTAAAAATAGAATTTTTTCATGAAAATGAATTCTATTTACGTGTTAGTTTTTCAAAGGTTATTAACAGAAATATATGAGGATCATTTACAAACACGCATCCCAAACAGGATCTTTGGGTAATGGCGCAATAATTTCTAATTGTTCTTTTTGTACAGGATGCGTAAATACTAATTTTCGTGCGTGCAAATGTATGCTTGCATCTTTATTGCTGCGATCAAAACCATACTTAAGATCGCCTTTTATTTTACAACCAATTGAAGAAAGTTGCGCTCTAATTTGATGATGTCTTCCTGTATGAAGTTGAACTTCTAATAAAATATAGCGATCTAATCGTTTCTTTACTTCGTAGTCTAAAATTGCTTTTTTACTTCCTTCAATTTCTTTTGAAAAAGCCGTCGATTTGTTATTTTTTGGATTTTTCCGAAGCCAATGTGTTAAGGTATCTTTTTCTTTTGGCGGTTCATTCTTTACAACTGCCCAATAGGTTTTTTTAGCTTTTTTCTCTGCGAATAACGCATTCAATCGTGGTAAAGCTTTTGAAGTTCTTGCAAAAACGATAATCCCCGTAGTGGGTCTATCTAAGCGATGTACAACGCCTAAAAACACATTTCCAGACTTGTTATACTTTTCTGCAATATATTCCTTTACAACATCGCTCAGTGGTTTATCGCCTGTCTTATCACCTTGTACAATATCGCCCGCACGCTTATTGACAATAATGATATGATTGTCTTCGTAGAGAACTTGGAGATTGTTTTTTGTAGAAATTATTTTCAATGGCTTGACAGGTTTTTACTGAAGTGTCGAATACAGTTTTAAAGTTTAAAAAAAATATGATTGGATAAACGCGTTTCTCGATACAATTTTCTTCATTACATTCCAAAAATCACTCTAAATGACGCTTTACTAATAATAAGAATTAATTTGACTCATAACTCATAACTCATAACTCATAACTCATAACTTTAATACTGTTCCTTATCATTCGGGAAATCAACCGCTTTTACATCTGCGGCATATTTTTTAAATGCATTCGTCATATCTTCATACATATTCAAATAGCGACGTAAAAAACGTGGATTAAATTCGTGCGTCATTCCCAGCATATCATGCGTAACCAATACTTGTCCATCCACACCATTTCCAGCGCCAATTCCGATCACAGGAATCGTAAGACTTTCAGCAACTTCTTTGGCTAACGCAGCAGGAACTTTTTCCAATACCAACGCAAAGCAACCAGCTCTTTCTAGCATTTTTGCATCTTCTTTGAGTTGTTCAGCTTCTTTATCTTCTTTTGCACGAACCGTATACGTTCCAAACTTATAAATCGATTGTGGCGTTAAACCTAAATGTCCCATTACAGGAATTCCAGCATTCAAAATACGCTTAATAGATTCCTTGATTTCCTTTCCACCTTCAACTTTTACAGAATGTCCGCCAGATTCTTTCATAATTCGAATTGCAGAACGCAAGGCTTCTTTCGGATCCGATTGATAACTTCCAAATGGTAAATCAACAACAACCAATGCTCTTTCAATAGCTCTCACTACAGATGATGCATGATAAATCATTTGATCTAGCGTAATTGGTAAGGTGGTTTCGTGTCCTGCCATTACATTACTTGCAGAATCGCCAACGAGAATCACATCAATTCCTGCGCCATCAACAATTTTAGCCATTGTAAAATCATAAGCGGTCAACATGGAAATTTTTTCTCCATTGTTTTTCATATCCACGAGTGATTTTGTGGTCACTCTCTTGTATTGTTTCTTTGCGACTGACATATATAGAATTTTGTAAGGGCATAAAAATAATATAAATAAGCTCGTGTTTGAGGACGATACGCTAAATTATTTTAAAATAAAGCACTAATTCTTCATATGAACTTAGCAATTTAGAGCTGTGAATAACTGTATATCCGCAAAAATAATAACATTTTTTTGCTGATTTAAAACTTTTTTAATATATTTGTTTAATATTTTTATGAAAAAGTTAAACAAAAGTAGTTAGTTGGTAAAGTTTTTCAAAAATGTTATTTACAAAGTAAGTAATGCTATTCATTAAATATAATTTGATTTTAGACAAAGTAGAGTCAATTATTTTTAACGGTATACAAAGCTTATTGTTAGCTGAATTGAATCCCAGACATTTTACATGTAATTTGTAAAGCGTCTGGGATTTTTAATCTGTAATGATTCAATCAATTCTCATCTGCTGTTAACTGTTGAATTTTAAATACCAAATTGTTTCTTCGCGATTGACTTATATATGATGGTTTTCTAATGTTTAAAAGTAAAAACAATGTAGTTGTTAGTGGTTTGAAAATTCTCTTTGTTTTACCAATCTACGTGTATTTATACGGTATTATAAACAGGTTTTTATACGCTATAAATAACAAATATTTGTATTTACCTTTAAGTGTATAACCAATAATGCAGGATCGCATTATATAAAAACCATACATTATGAAAATTTTATTTGATAGATACGGACAACAAGTTCAAGTACAACTTAATAAAAAAGATCGATTAACAGGAATGTTTAATACTCTTGATGAAGCTGGGTATGTGTATGATATTGCCGCTGGTGCTTTAAGTAGTAGTGCATTAGCTGGCTATGATGTCTTAATACTAACGACCAGAATGGATAATCCATTTGAAACTGATGAACTAGCTGCAATTACTGCTTTTGTGAAAAACGGAGGTGGACTTTGGTGTATGGCTAATCATTCTGGATTTAATCTTGGAAATATTAACAACAATCATGTGCGTTATACTGGTTCGGTATGTTCTACATTTTGGTCAGCTTATGAAGCTGCGGCATATAGTAGTACAGATCATGTAAATAATGAAGTAACCCTTACTGGAGCGAACTTATCAGATCATCCTACAATTTCTGGAAAAGACGGTTGGCCAATTGTGAGTGGAGGTAGCTCTACCCAAGTAGACACCATTGTTACAAGAAGTTTTTGTGCTGTGTATACGAACGCTTTTACTGATACTATTACTTTGTTAGAAAATCTCGATTATGTAGAGAATACACAAAGTAAATTGCCTATCACCAATGGTGTTATGTGGAGTATTGGACTTAGTAATGCTGAAAGTGTTGGAAGTGGAAGAGTTGTCATTTGTGGTGATTCAGGTTGGTTAGGAGATACAGATAGCAATTGGCCTGGACCAGGAGAATATCAAAACGGAGATAATGCACAATATATGTTGAATACGGTTACTTGGCTGAGTGGAGCGTAAAAGCAAAGTGAAACGCTATATTTTTAATGATTGTTAGAATTATTCTTTGATTGGAATCCAAACTTCTTCCTGTGAATTTTCATCCATTGGATTATAGCTTTCGGGCAACACTTCAAAATGCGGTCTGTTGTCTAATTCGTAGTCTGAATTTGGCAGCCATTCTGCAAAAATATAATTTGCTAATGCAGGAAAACCTTGTGGCAATCCTTTATAGATAAATACTGCGTACAATCCGGATGCAATTGTTAGCGTTTCCATTTCGTCAGGAATAACATCAAAATCAGTTACTTCAGTCATGGCAAACTTTGTGAATTCCGTTTGCGGATTGAAATTTTTAAAATAGGAAGTATCATCATACACTTGAATCGAATACAAATCCGTTCCAATGGAGTTTTTGACGGTTTTTCTATTTTGCATGAAACTTCTCCAAAGTAGCGGCGTCGAATTTTCTATTAAAGACATTCGAGTTGATTTCCCGATGAGTTTCTTCTGCGGAAGCATTTTTATTGTTGGTTGTTGTTTCATAAATCTTTTCGTTTTCCAAAATACCACATTAATATACTTCCAGTGACAAACATCCAAATAGAATATGCTACAACAGGAATGCTCATTTCTAAATTATTTAAAATTGTGGTGGCAATTACAATGGCGAGTGTTCCGTTTTGAATGCCACTTTCAACGGTAATTGATATGGAATCTTTTAAGTTTAACTTAAATAGGCGAGCGGTTAAATATCCTAATGACATCGTTGCAATATTGAGTACTAAAGTAACCAACCCGACTTGTTTCATGGCGTCTCCTAAAAATTTTAAATTTGCGGCAACTACTGCGATAAATATTAAAATGAAAATAACGGTAGAAGCTGTTCGCATTGGCTTTTCCATACGAGTGGCAAAAGCTGGTTTTGCACGACGAATCAGCATTCCTATTGAAATTGGAATGACAATAATGACTAAAATTTGAAGTATGGTATCTAAAATTGGTAATTCAATCACGACATCAGTTCCGCTTCCAAAATAATCAAGTGCAAACGACAAAATAAACGGAATTGTTAAGATGGTCGCAAAACTTACAATGGCTGTCAACGTTACTGATAACGCAATATTTCCTTTGCAAATCTGTGTGATTAAATTACTTGTGGGTCCACCTGGCGCTGCGGCTATAATCATCAATCCGACTGCCATTGTAGCATCTAAATCGAACGCAATGGCTAATAAAAAACCAATAATGGGTAAAAACAGAAGCTGGTTTACGATGCCAATAAAAGCTGCTTTTGGATATTTTGTAATTCGTGTAAAATCTTTTGGAATCAAGGTCATTCCCATACCAAGCATGATAATGCCGAGCGATAGTGGAAGTAAAACTTTGGTTAATAATGTTGTAATCATTGGTTGGTTATTAAAAAAAAACAATGTAGTGATAATAAATGAAATGAATTTTTGAAGAATGTTATCTTTTATTACATTTTTAAAAAATCGGAAAAGTAAACTGTAAGCTAAAACTATGATTAGATGGTTGTAATGAGCTGTTTTTTAATAGGTTAATATTCCAGCCGTAATAAAGAGTTATCCAGCCTATCATGGTGATTCCAACTTTAGGCATCAATCGAATTTGCGAATCATTATTAGAAAAAAGGTAATCAGTCCCAATCTGAGCGGAAATCAAAGAAAAGCTATTTTCATACGCTAATTTTATACCATATACATCTTGTCTATTGAGACGTAAATATTCAACTCCAGCGCTTATATATTGAAAACGCATCGCAAAAGCACCAAAGCCAGGATCTTTTTTGGGAAAAGAGCTGAGCACATAGCTCGCTTCCAATTCTAGCGTTCGTAATGAATTAAAAGAAACTCTGTAACCATTTATATTGTCCCAAGGATTTAATTGGAATTTTTTCTTTTTAACTAAAGAATCATTCTGTACTTGCGCGTTAGCTGTGAAGCTTATCAATAAAAAGAAAAGAATGTATTTTGGCATTTGAAGTTGTTTTATATTACAATTAACAAGGTGGGAAATAATAGGCAAATGCGGTAACCCACGTGAATATTATGGATAGCATTGTTCCAATTATTATAAACAGATGTCTGAATCTAAATAAATTGAATTTATTTCTAAAGTAATAACTGTCTAGAACTGCTAAGATGATTCCTGTTGAATAAAATATATTCATGAAAAAGCCAAAAATGACAATTCCAACAATTTCAGTTATAGAAAAATATGGAGGCCCAATGCTTAACAGTGCTAAAACTCCATTAATACCAATGATAATATTAAACCAAATTCGTTTCTTTTCCCACCAAACTATTGTTTTTTTTAAAACTGAAAAATCTAGTTGTATATGTTCGCTCATAGCTAAAGTTTGAAAAATCTTAAAAGTATCGTAAATCTAGCCAGATTTTAGAAAAATAAAGTTAATTTACTTCAAAATTCACAATCATGATGCGATATACATTCTTACTATTTCTTATAGCTAGCTTTGGCTTACATGCACAAACGGACGACGAAACCGCTGCAAAACAAGCAGTTGTTCAGTTCTTTGACGGATTTCACAAAAAAGATTCTGTATTGATGCAAGAAGTCGTTCACAAAGATCTCATACTACAAACCACATTTACCAACAAAAAGGGAGAAGCCGTTTTAAAAAATCAAGATGCAACAGGTTTTATAAAAGCGGTTGTCAGTAGAGCTGACAGTCCAATATGGAAGGAAAAAATACTTTCGTATAGTGTACAAGTTGATGGAACCATGGCAAATGTTTGGACACCTTATGAGTTTTGGCTCAATGGAAAGTTTCTACATTGTGGCGTGAATTCGTTTCAACTTTTCAAAGACAATGGAACGTGGAAAATTATCTATCTTATTGATACAAGACGTAAAGAAGGTTGTCAGGAAAAGTAAAATTTATTCTTTCATTCTTTTCATAACCCACGTATGTGGTGTAGTCACAGCAAAAAGGATTAAAAATAGTACGGCATTAAAAAGTTGTTCTTCCATAAAATAATATGCAACAACTAAACCTGAAATACTTAGTAACCAATAAAAAAAAGCAGCTTTAAAATAATTAGCGATGGAATGTTTATTCTTACTGCCAAACAAATAATGAATTTGATCAGTTATTGATGGAATACTATGCCAAAAAACAAAATAGACGGCAAATCCAAAAATTAATGTTCCAGTTTTAAAAACTAAAAATAAAACAAATAGGTATAAGAATTCTTTCAAATAATTTAAGTGTAAAATATGCTTTTTATAATGTGCATACAATAGGCTTGTAGCGAGTGTGCTAATAGCAATAACAAAAGAAATTTCGATCAATAGTATATCGATCGTATGATTTGTTAAGTTTGATACGATCGAATTTACATCTGAAACATTTACATAAAATAGCAATGTGAAGATTACCAATCCGTATGCAATAAAAATAATAGTTTGCAGCCATTGATCACTTGAAATTTTCTTTTCTAAATGTTGTTCTCCAAAATGGTATGCGCTCAATACAATGAATAATAATACAGAAGTAAACGGATGAATCCAGAAACTTACCACACACAATGAGATAAGCAATAGATATAAAAAAAGTGATTTTATAAAGTTGTTTTTTTTAAGTTGCTTCTTCTGTAAAATATTCAAATCATTTGCGCCGTGAATAATTCCCAATGAAAGGACAAAAATATAAGCAATAGTATCTTCTATTACCTGTCCAAATTGGATGCTTATCCAAAAGAGAAAAAAGGTAACAATAATCATAAAGTCTTGATAGTCTACATTCAAAACACTTCTCATATTCACCAAAGTTAATAACTTTTTTTACTTTGTTTATCTTTTTTTTGAATAAGTTAAACATTTTTTTGTATTTTCGTTTAGGTTTAACTCAAAAACCTTAAACAAAGTATTAACTAATTAATCAAACCATTATGAATTATTTATTAAATTTTCCGCTTGTTGCAAAAGTAGCAACAGACGATTATGTAGGATTCACATTCTTTGTTGGATGTATGGCAATGATGGCAGCATCTGTGTTCTTTTTCCTTTCTATGAACAGTTTTGACAAGAAATGGCGTACATCAATCTTGGTGTCAGGTTTAATCACCTTTATTGCAGCAGTCCATTATTGGTACATGCGTGACTATTGGGCAGCAAATATGGAATCACCAACGTTTTTCCGTTATGTAGATTGGATATTGACAGTACCATTAATGTGTGTTGAATTTTACCTAATACTAAAAATAGCTGGCGCGAAGAAAGCACTTATGTGGAAGCTTATTTTCTTATCAGTTATTATGTTAATAACAGGATACATTGGAGAAGCTGTAGACATTCCAAATGCTCAAATTTGGGGATTAGTTTCAGGGATCGCGTACTTTGCTATCGTATACGAAATATGGCTTGGAAGTGCCAAAAAACTCGCAGTTGCAGCTGGTGGATCAGTACTGCAAGCCCACAAAACACTTTGTTGGTTTGTACTAGTTGGTTGGGCAATTTATCCAATTGGATACATGGCAGGAACTCCAGGATGGTATGATGGAATTTTTGGAGGACTTTCGTTAGATGTCGTTTATAACATTGGAGATGCTATTAATAAAATAGGATTTGGTTTAGTTATCTATAATCTAGCAGTTCAACAGACTGAAAAAGCTTAACTCTTATCTTACTACTTAAAAATTAAAAAGTCTTAGAATTTCACTCGAAATTCTAAGACTTTTTTTAAGTTCAAATAGGATATAAACTGTATATTTTATAAGTCTAAAAAACCAACAATTCAAGTTAGTCCAAAAGCAAAGCGTTTCTAAATTAACAATCTGCCAAATTCACACCAACGGCCAATCCACCTTCGGAAGTCTCTTTATACTTAGAATTCATGTCTTTTGCAGTTTCCCACATGGTACTAATCACTTTATCCAACGGAACTTTTACATCTTCAGGATTTGTTTCCATGGCTAATTCGGCAGCATTAATGGCTTTAATTGCGCCCATCGAATTTCGTTCAATACACGGAACTTGCACCAAACCACCAATAGGATCGCAGGTCATTCCTAAGTGATGTTCCATGGCAATTTCAGCAGCAATCATTACTTGTTCTGGCGATCCGCCATATAACTCTGTCAATGCGCCAGCTGCCATGGCAGAAGAAACACCAATTTCCGCTTGGCAACCGCCCATAGCGGCAGAAATAGTGGCACCTTTTTTGAAAATACTTCCAATTTCACCAGCAACTAATAAAAAGCGTTTGATATGTTTAAAATCTGCATTGTGGTTTTCAATCACCATATAATACATTAATACAGCAGGAATCACACCAGCACTTCCGTTGGTCGGTGCTGTAACCACACGTCCTAAAGAAGCATTTACTTCGTTCACAGCCAATGCAAAACAACTTACCCATTTAAAAATTTGACGAAATTTCACTTCCGTTTTTCGAATTTTTTGAAGCCAATCTTGCGGAGAATCATAAGGTAATTCACCTTTTAATTTTTCATGAATATCAAAAGCTCTACGCTTCACGTTTAGTCCGCCAGGTAAAATTCCAGTGGTATGACAACCTGTATACATGCATTCTAACATGGTATTCCAAACACGATGTAATTCAGATTCAATTTCTTCAGGAGAGCGCAACAATTCCTCATTCATTTGTACAATTTGAGAAATCTTTTTTTGTTCTTGATCGCAAAACGCGACTAAATCTGTCGCTTTATTGATTGGAAAAGGAAAAATACGAATTGGATGATCGCTATCAGAATGACTTTCTTCTTCTTTCACCACAAATCCGCCACCAATAGAATAAAAAGTAGATTCATATACTTTATGATCAGCAATGGCACTAAATGTAATCCCGTTTGGATGAAATGGTAAAAAGGTTGAATTGAATATAATATCCGTTTTTGGCGTAAATGGAATATCTTTCTCTTGATTGAATGATAATATATTATGTTCCTTAATTGTATTCACAATTGTTTGTATACTTTCTGTCGGAATGGTTTCTGGATCAGCACCATACAAGCCAAGTAAAACAGCTAAATCTGTTGCATGCCCTTTTCCTGTCAAAGATAAAGAACCATACAAATCAACTTGAATAGAAGTAATAGCATCAAAAAGATTTGCTGCCTTTAATTCGGTAATCCAATTTTCGGCGGCTCTCCAAGGTCCTAAAGTATGCGAACTTGAAGGTCCAACGCCGATTTTTAGCATATCGAAAACACTGATAAATTCCATAATATTTGAGATTACTTACTTGCTGTAAATATAATTTTATTGTTTGATATTGATCAATCTTTTTTTGATGTTGTTAAAGTTATTTTAAAGTTGTAGGAATTCGCTTCAAACTTGCGTAAATTTAAGTAATACACATATTAAGTTTTTTATGTTGTATTTAAAGATAATTAATATGTGTGTGTTTACTAATTATTAATTGAACTCACTAGGAGTTCGCTTTAAAATCATTCATTATGAAAAATAAAAAAACGAACAGAAAACTGAACTTCAAAAAAATTAAAGTTTCAGAATTAGGAACATCAAGTATTAAAGGTGGCGGATCATTATTTACTTGTTATTGTTGTACATCTGATCACTGTCCAAATTCGGAAGATCAATGTGAAACCATTAGAGGGAATACTTGTTTTTGTTAACCTTTAACTACAATTTTTAAGAAATGCTGACATCATGTCAGCATTTTTTTGTTGGCATAGTCATTGTCTTATGGTATACAGTTAAAAAAAGTATATCACAACACAATAGATAAAAGTAAAAAATAAGATTATGAGTAAAATTATTGGAATCGATTTAGGAACTACCAACTCATGTGTTTCCGTAATGGAAGGAAATGAGCCAGTAGTAATCGCAAACGCTGAAGGAAAACGAACAACTCCTTCTGTTATTGCTTTTGTTGAAGGCGGAGAAATTAAAGTTGGTGATCCAGCAAAAAGACAATCTGTTACTAACCCAACAAAAACGGTTTATTCTATCAAACGTTTTATGGGGAACAAATTTTCAGAGTCTTCTAAAGAAGCTGGACGTGTTCCATACAAGGTAGTAAAAGGAGACAATGATACACCAAGAGTAGATATCGATGGACGTTTATATTCTCCACAAGAATTATCAGCTATGATTCTTCAAAAAATGAAGAAAACAGCAGAAGAGTTCTTAGGACAAGATGTTACAGAAGCAGTAATTACTGTACCAGCATATTTTAACGATGCACAACGTCAAGCTACAAAAGAAGCTGGAGAAATTGCAGGTTTAAAAGTGAGAAGAATTATCAATGAGCCAACTGCTGCGGCATTAGCTTATGGAATGGACAAAAAAGGAAAGGATCAAACAATCGTTGTTTTTGACTTCGGAGGTGGAACACATGATGTTTCTGTCTTAGAATTAGGAGATGGAGTTTTTGAAGTATTATCAACAGATGGAGATACACACTTAGGTGGTGATGATGTTGATGAAAAAATCATTAATTGGTTGGCTGACGAATTTAACAATGAAGAAGGAATGGACTTGCGTAAAGATCCAATGGCACTTCAACGTTTAAAAGAAGCTTCTGAAAAAGCTAAAATTGAATTGTCAAGTACTACTTCAACGGAGATTAACTTGCCATACATTACTGCAACAGCGAGTGGACCAAAACACTTGGTACGTACACTTTCGAGAGCAAAATTTGAGCAATTAATTGACGATTTAGTAAAAAGAACTATTGAGCCTTGCCAAACAGCATTAAAAAATGCAGATTTATCAATAAGTGATATTGACGAAATTATTTTAGTTGGAGGTTCTACACGTATTCCTGCAGTACAAGAAGCAGTAGAGAAATTCTTCGGTAAAAAACCAAGTAAAGGAGTAAACCCAGATGAGGTTGTTGCCGTTGGTGCAGCAATTCAAGGTGGAGTTTTATCTGGAGATGTAAAAGATGTTTTATTATTAGATGTAACGCCACTTTCTCTAGGAATTGAGACAATGGGGAACGTAATGACAAAACTTATTGAAGCAAATACTACGATTCCAACAAAGAAATCGCAAGTATTCTCTACAGCAGCAGACAATCAGCCATCTGTGGAAATTCACGTATTACAAGGTGAACGTCCAATGGCAGCAAACAACAAAACAATTGGTCGTTTTCACTTAGATGGAATTCCACCAGCACAAAGAGGAGTTCCTCAAATTGAAGTAACTTTCGATATTGATGCAAACGGAATTATCCAAGTTTCTGCGAAAGATAAAGGAACAAACAAAGAGCAAAACATTCGTATCGAAGCTTCTTCAGGATTAACAGAAGAAGAAATCGCGAAAATGAAGCAAGAAGCAGAAGAAAATGCAGAAGCGGATAAAAAAGCAAAAGAAACTGTTGACAAATTGAATGAAGCAGATTCAATGATTTTCCAAACTGAAAAGCAATTAAAAGAATTTGGTGAGAAATTATCTGATGATAAGAAAAAGCCAATTGAAGATGCTTTAGCCGAATTAAAAACAGCGTACGAAACAAAAGATATCGCTGTAATTGATCCTGCATTAGAGAAAATCAACGAAGCTTGGAAAGTTGCAAGTGAAGAAATGTACAAAGCGCAAGCTGACGGACAAGAAGGTGGAGCAGCGCAACCAGAAGCTTCAGCTGAAGGAGATGACAAAGACGGAGAAGACGTTCAAGACGTAGACTTCGAAGAAGTTAAGTAAGTTTCACTTACTATACACAAATACTAAAAAAGCAGCTCCATGGAGCTGCTTTTTTTATATAATATATGATCGTTTTTTAAAAAGAAGTAAGGTGTAATTTTTTGTTCTTATGTCTAAAAACATTTCCTTTTCCTTCTAATTTTTTATCTTGTTCAGTCTCCACTTTCATAAACTCTTCATAGTATTTTGAAACTTGTGCATTAGTAAGTGTAGGTTTGCTACCATTTGTAATAGCTTCCGTAATATAAGAATGTAATAATCCTGGATATGAATTTTTAAACAAATCATGTGTCGCAAAAATATCACAACCAACAATTTTATCTCCAGAAACAGCAATGACTCCAACAATAGAAGTATCATTGATAAGTTTATTCTTGAAAAAATCTAAATAGGATTTTAAGTCTTTAGTATATGTTTCTGACTTTTCTAATTCGGCATACGTACCAGTACTTGATACTGCTTGATTTTCTTTCGTAACTTCAGCTACATTTGCCCATACTTTTTGTTGATCTTTATCAATCAAGGCAGCTTGTCTTATCTTCTTGCTACTTACATTATAATAACCTTTAAAACTATTTCCAGACTCTTGTTGCTGCCATCTATGCTGTTCTACACAAAATGCAGGAATCCTCTTTTTTTCGCCTGGAGCAATAATCACATCTTCAGCTACGATACGATCTTGCTTTCCGCCTTTTACAACTTCTCCTGCAATAATATATATGTTTACAGTTGAATTATTGGTGGCAATAATAGTATTTACAGTACCAGAATCACTGATTTCTATTTTCCCTGAATTGATAGCTTTTTTTAAATTATGATACTTTCCTATATTTTTATATGCCTTTTTATAAGCATTATTTGCTTTGATTGGAATAAGTTGTAGATTTTTAAATGTATTTTTTTTCGTATTGATGATTTTTAAATTTTTACTGTTCATCTGAGCAGATACAGAAATAAATGAAAAACAAAATAAGGTGATTAGTGTATACTTAATGTATGACATGACGTATTGATTTTTAGAATGAATACGTAAAGTAATTCCAAAATGTAATTAAAAAAATGTAGAATTAGTCAAGCCTAATTCTTAATGCGTGAACACGACGTATCAATGAGTAAAAAAATAAAATTCTATTATAAACTAAAAAAAGATGCAGTTATCTGAACTGCATCTTTTTAGAAATAAATTTTTAAATGTGTTTTTTTAATTCTTTACAACTCGCTTTACAGCAACTCTACTTTCTGAATCCTGAAGCTTCATGAAATACATTCCTGAAACTAAATTCGAAATATCAATCGTTTTTCCATCTGCAAGTTGACCAATATTTGTGATGGTTTGTAAGGTTCTACCATTCAAATCTAAAATAGTTACGCTATCTATGGAAATGTTTGTGGCACTATTAATTGTAATTATATCTTTCGTTGGATTAGGCGATAATTTTATACTGTTTGAAAAAGCATTCTCTTCCACACTTAAATTTGCATCCACAGTTACGTCAAAAGAACACATTACAGAGTTTCCTGCTAAATCTGTGATTGTAAAAGTATTTGTAGTCGTTCCAATTGGAAAATCACTTCCGCTTGCCAAACCTGCAGTTTGTGTAGGCGTATAATCAATTTCTAAAAGATATCTATAGGTACTAACATTCGTTACATCATTCCAACCGCCACTAGATTGACTTACGGTATAATCTTCGTTTCCTGCATTATTTGGCTCACCCGGATTCCAATTATTATAGGTTGAAGTATCGCCACTTTGCCATACAAAACTTCCTTCGGTATCCACATCATTATAACCAATAAGTAAATCTCCAGCGCCACCAACGGTGTTTACAGCTTCTGTAATAAGTGTATTGTCTGCATCATTTCTAATCGTTCCCACAAATCCGCCTTGAGCGATTGCATCATTAAAAGCATTTTGCGGCGTAAATGAATTATTTGATAAATAATAGGCTTTTCCGTTGATATTTGTCAAAGGTGTAAAATTAGCCAATGGATTAATTAAAACACAATTATCTGTTGGAGTTAACGTATAATTTACAACTGCTGTTGTATCACCAAAACTAGCGGCAGTTTGCATAATATTTGCAGGACAGCCAGCCATAGGGTTTTCTGCATCTACAACGGTTACAGTAAAGCTACAACTCGAAGTATTATTATCGCTATCGGTTACGCTCATAAAAACTTCCGTAGTTCCGACAGGAAAAGAGGCACCAGAAGCCAAGCCAGAAGTCACTGTTGGTGTCAACGCGCCATCTTCTGTGTCATTTGCGGTTACATTATAATTGATCACGGTATCGCATTGTCCGGTTGTATTATTCATCGTAATATTTGAAGGACATGTAATCACTGGCGAATCTCCGATGGATTCAAACAATTGTACATCTGCAATTTGATTAATGCTTGAAGTTCCACAAGTTCCAGTAAAATTGACTCTATAAAAAGTATACGCGTTTGTGTTCGCAAAAGAAAACGTTCTAGAAAAAAAACGAGTCGCAACACACGGAATGGATCCGGTAGCCACACTTGTATAATTTGTTCCATCATTAGAACCAAATATTTCATAATTTGTCGGATCTCTTTCTGGAGCGTCATTTGCAGTTACAAATTCCATGGCAATGGCAGTTTTGGAAACACCTAACAAGTCCACTTCAAAACCAATGCCGTCAAACGCATTAAAATCGAGGAATTTGGTACTCGAATTTTGATCAATGACATTCTGTACGCCTTCCGCACCAGGAGAATTTACACTTCCAAAAGTGGTCGCTGTATGAATGGTATCGTCAAAGATTCCTTGGGCATTCGTAAAAGAAACTCCTGTAAAAATGAGGAGTAAAAAAAGTAGTATTTTTTTCATAATCAGTTGGTTGTAGTTAGTTTTAAATAAAATAAAGTCAATAAGTTAGCTGAATTTTATAAAAAAATCAAACTTTTTCAACGAAAGTATAAAAGAATAAAATTGACATAAGTTCTAGTTAAACAAGAGATTTCAATACTTTTTTGTCAATTTAAAACAACTTATTTGTGTGAATGTTGAATTTGAAAGCTTACGCTAGATGAAATATGGGAAGTTAAAATTGTTTGGTTTTTTTTTAAATGGAGTTGCTATTTCGTAAATAAATTTAGAATTCGCGTGGATTTTCGTAAGTAGCATTAGCAATTAATTATACAAGTCTTTGTTGTTTGTAGTTTACTCTAATTCCTTATAACCAGAAACATGAGAAAGAACAGCTTTCCATATTCCGTTACGCTTAATTAGAATATTACTAGATTGATATATGGATTCTTTATTGTCATTTATAATATGGCCAGTTCCTGCGATAATTGCGGTTCCATTTTTAAGTATTTCTAGTCTCTTTATTTCGTACTTAAAAGAGTCATGATTCATGGCAGTACTCTTAATCCGTTCAAGTTGCTTGGCCTTATTTGACCATTTGCCATCATTGGTTACCATCTGAAAATCATCTCCTAAAATACGATCAAGTAAAATCGTATCTTGTTCTCTATATGCTTTAGGCCATTCAACTTCTTTCAAATAACGAAGTTTTTCTTTATCCTCACTTACATTTATAATTGGGTCAGTTTTAATGATTTCCTTATTGTTTTGATTACATGAAAGAACTAAGAGGCTAAAAATTAAAAGAAGTGTTTTTTTCATTTTTCATGAGATATTAAAATTATACACAACGTATGTATAAACGGAATTCCGTATATTTCTGTTATAATCAATTCAGTTTTACAGATGTAGTTTTATATCAGATCACTAAAACTAAAAGAATCTCACATCAAATCAAAAAAATAAGGCAATTTTTAAGACTTATGATGTTTTCTTCAGAAAACAAAACGTTTTACAAAACCAACTACGAATCTTCTTTATCCAAAATGGTCAAACCAATACGAATGGTGCTGTACGGAATGGCTTCTTCAAAATGTTCAAAATAGGCTTTTAAGGTATTAGGATCTTCTAATTCCTTTTTGGCAGTTTTGATGCTTTCCAAATCGTGCTTATCAATAAACTGCGTTAAATCGATATCTTTTCCTTCCGCAAATAATTTAGAAATATGAGAAAAAATCGTGGTTTCGGCTAATTTTCGTTCTTTTGCAATCTCAGAAATCGATAAGCCTTGTTGATACAATTCGTACGTTTTCTTAGTTGTGTCACCTTTGCGTTTGGATTTCTTTTCGCCTGTAAAATCGATGACTTCTTTAATAAATTGATGTCCGTAATTCATGAGTTTCACTTTTCCGACACCACTAATACGCACAAATTCGTCTTCCGACATTGGACGATCCATTTCTATTTCTTTCAGCGTAGCATCATTAAAAATTTGATACGCCGGAACATTTTCTTCTTTGGCAATTTTTAAGCGTAATAGACGCAAACGTTCAAACAATGAATTTTTCTTTGCTTTGGTTGCAGTTACTTTTTGCTCTTCAATATGTTTCTCAGCTTCAACTAAATTAGCTAAATCAACTTTTTTTCCATTAAATAAAACGTCTTTAGCAAATTCGGTGAGTTTCAGCTTATTATTTTCATGAAAAGCAATTTCTAAATATCCCAAATTCACCAATTGGGTTACATACTGTTTCCAATCGAGCCAAGCAATATCTTTGGCAATTCCGTATGTTTTTAAATTTTGATACCCTTTTTCCTGAATCGTACTATTTTGTGAACCACGCAATACATCTATGACAACGCCAATTGGTTCTTGTCCGTCCAATCTTGCGACTGTTGATAATGCTTTTTGTGCAATAATAGTTCCATCAAAAAACTGTGGTGGATTTTGACAAACATCGCAATTTCCACAATCTTCACTGATCAATTCGCCAAAATAACTCAACAAAATTTTCCTACGACAACTCAATGCATCTGCGTATTCTTTCATCCGATCGAGTTTGGCAAGTTGTACCTCTACATTTCCTGAATTTTGCGCAAATTTCTGTAACTGAATTACATCGCCATAACTGTGAAAAAGTAACGTATTTGAAGGCAAACCGTCACGACCAGCACGACCAATTTCTTGATAATACCCTTCAATGTTTTTCGGTAAATTATAATGAATCACCCAACGTACATTTGACTTGTCGATTCCCATTCCAAAAGCAATCGTTGCACAAATTACTTGGCAATTATCATTAATGAAATCTTCCTGAATTTTAGAACGTTTCTCGTGCGCAATTCCTGCATGATACGCTGCTGCATTAATATTTGCACCTTGTAATTTTTCGGCAACGGCTTCTGTGGCTTTTCTGCTCAAACAATAAATAATTCCGCTTTCATTCGGGCGTTCGTCAATAAAACTGATAATCTGCTTCACGCGATCATTCGCAGGTCTGACTTCTAATTTTAAATTCTTTCGATCAAAAGAAGCGATATGTTGTGTAGCGTGTGGAATATTTAACTGATTTGCAATATCTTCACGTGTCGCTTTATCAGCTGTGGCAGTTAATGCAATAACAGGAATCTTCGGAAAACGCTTTTTCAAATACCCTAGGTTTGTATATGCCGGACGAAAATCGTGTCCCCATGAAGAAATACAATGCGCTTCATCTATGGCAATCAAACTAATGGTTTCACTACTAAAAATATTCTCTAAATAGGTCAAACTTTCGGGCGCTGTGTAGAGCAATTTAAGTTCTCCAGCGGCAATCCGAGTATAAATTTCTTGTTGTTCAGTTTCGTTTTGACTGCTATTCAAATAGGCAGCTGCAATTCCATTTGTGGTCAATCCATCCACTTGATCCTTCATCAAGGCAATCAAAGGTGAAATGACAATCGTAATTCCTTCCAATAAAAGCGCAGGCAATTGAAAACAAATTGATTTTCCACCACCAGTTGGCATAATAACTAAATTATCATGTCCATTAAAAATGGAATTGATGATATCTTCTTGAAGTGGTCGGAATTTATCGTATCCGAAATATTCTTTTAGGGTATTTTTAATTTGTATCGGGGCTATCATATCCTACAAAGAAAGTAAAAAAATAGCGAGTTACGAATAGTTTTACAAAGTGAAATACGTATTTAAAATTAAGAAAAAAAATATCTTAAAATTACACACCGCAGATTCTTTCCTATAAGTTTGATAGAGTTTTCCGTAATTAACTGATAATTAGTTAAATAAAAAAGCACAACTCTTGACAAGTTGTGCTTTTTCTGGTTGGTTGATTGGTTATTTGAGTTGTAACTAAGTTAATTTAGGTTTTTTAGGAAAAAAAGATAAAATTATACTTAGTGATATTTTAATACTGTAAAACTACACAGAAAAAAAGAGAGTTTGTTACGTGATCGCCTTACTAAAGGTAGGTAAGTTCGATAAAAATTATGATTTTGTTAACATTTCTAAAACTTCGCCAGACATTTCATGTTTGCCTTCAAAAGTGCTAAATGTATATTGTTTTCCAAATAACAGCTTCATTTTTTCAAGTTCTTGTTGCATGCGTTGTTCTGTTAAATATTCATCTTGCGTTCCAACAACATTGATCACTTTTGTTTCTACATAATTAATAAATTCAAAATCTTTAGCGGTTAATTCTGTGGGAATACTTCCGGCATAGATAATCAATTTATTACATAGAATTTTATATCGTGAAACCCAACGTAATGCCACAGAAACACCTTGTGAAAACCCTAAAACATAGAAATTTACATGACTAGGAATTTGCTCAGCTTCATAGATTGCATTCAAATTTTTCATCACATTTTCAATCTCGGTTTGTGTATTTTCTTTGGTCAGCCAACTTGCGCCAACATGTTTATATTCGTTCTTTAAATAATATTTAGAAGCGGCTTGCGGTGCAATAATATAATTTTCTTCTGCATTCAATTGATTGAAATACGAGATGAAATAACGACTTAAGAAACCAATTCCGTGACATACAAACCAAACATTCTTCGTTTTTTCAGTGAGTTCATTTAATGTAGAATAGGTATTTGTAACTTGATATGAGATTTCTTTTTCCTTCATCTTTATAATTGCGCTTGGGTTTCGTATTTTTATGCTTTCTAAAGCAATGCATAAATATATCAAATGGATTTGAATAAACAGAAAATTTTGGCACAACTCAACGCAATTGTACCAAATACACTTTTGGAAACCTTGAAAATTTCATACACAGACGTAGGCGAAGATTATCTAACAGCAAAAATGCCCGTAAATGCTACGGTATACCAACCGCAAGGAATTTTACACGGCGGCGCCACAGTTGCATTGGCAGAAACTGTCGGAAGTACAGCGTCACACTTATTTATTGATGCATCAAAATATAAAGTAAAAGGCTTGGAGATTTCTGCAAATCATCTAAAAAGTAAAAGTGAAGGTGAAGTATTTGCAACGGCGCGACCAATTCATAAAGGAAGAACCACGCATCTTTGGGAAATTAGAGTAGAAGACGAAGCAGGCAAATTGATCTCGCTTTGTAAGTTGACAACTATTGTATTGCCTAAATAATTTCAAAATAGATTTCATGCTCGAAACTTTAGCCAAACAGTTTAAAAATAAATTGCCTTTTGTAGCCTATCGAAAGCCGAATGCGATATTGACGAAAGCTATTTTACAGCATGATGATTCACTACATACTGTTTCAGACTTTACCGAAAGTGGTTTTGTATTTGCGCCATTTGACAATACAAAAAAAGCTATTTTACTTCCGTTTGATGAAATTTTAGAAGAAGAAATACACACAAAACAATTTTCCGAAATAAATAACGTACTGCGAGATCCTTCTGCGGAAGCGCACAAAAAATACGTGCAATTAGTCCAAAAAAGTGTTGACACGATTCAACATTCTGAAATTGAAAAAATTGTTTTATCTCGAAAAGAAGAAATTAGCGCGGTAAAAGATCATTTTGAACTATTTGAACAATTATTACATAACTACCCAACAGCGTATGTGTACTTGTGGTATCATCCAAAAGTAGGCATGTGGGCAGGCGCAACACCCGAAACTTTAGTGCATGTTCAAGGAAGTACACTAAAAACAATGTCCTTGGCGGGAACGCGAAAGTTGCAAGAACATGTTGTGGTTTCTTGGGATCAAAAAGAAATTGAAGAACAACAAATTGTCACCGATTATATTGTAGATCAATTGAAAACTATAACTACAAACTTGAATGTAACGGAAGCAGAAACACATCAAGCAGGAAGTCTATTTCACTTGTGTTCGATCATTTCAGGAAGAATGATTTCAACCATAAATATTGGTGATATTATCAAAACATTGCATCCAACACCAGCTATTTGTGGTTTTCCAACAGAAGCGGCAAAATCGTTTATTCTTTCGGAAGAAGGATACGATCGGAAATTTTATACAGGCTATTTAGGAGAACTCAACGAACGTGTAGAAACGGCTCGAAATCGCAATCGAAAAAACCAAGAAAATAGCGCGTACAAAGCAGTCCGAACGAATTCAGAATTGTACGTAAATCTGCGTTGTATGGAGTTAACTCACAACAAAAGAATACTTTACATTGGTGGTGGAATTACAAAAGATTCAAATCCTGAATCTGAATGGCAAGAAACGCTTGCGAAATCGCAAATAATGAAGCGAGTATTGTAAAAAGTAGTCCGAAAATTGTATTTTTACAGGACGAATGATGTACTCAAAAATTCCACTTGCACAAACGTTGGTTTCGCTTTGTATTGCCAAAGGTATCAATCATATTGTGATCTCTCCAGGATCGCGAAATGCACCCTTAACATTAAGTTTTTCACAACATCCAAAAATTCACGCGTATAGTATTGTTGACGAACGTTGCGCAGCTTTTTTTGCCTTGGGAATGGCACAACAATTATGCAAACCTGTTGCGGTGATTTGTACATCAGGTTCGGCAGTTTTAAATTACTATCCCGCAATAGCGGAAGCGTATTACAGCAATGTTCCGGTAGTAGTAATTTCTGCAGACCGACCCGAATATTTGATTGATGTTGGCGACGGACAAACCATTCGCCAGAAACATATCTTTAAAAATCATATCAATTACGAAGCAAATCTTAAACAAGATATTACACATAAGAGTACTATTTTGAGCGAAACGCACCAATTATCGAAAGATATGGAGCAGAAGTTGCAAGAAAAAGTACAAACTTATAATGAACAGGAAATCAACGCAGCATTAAATACAGCTGTTGAAAAAAATGGTCCTGTACATATCAACGCGCCTTTTGACGAACCTTTATATGGCATGCAAGAAACGGCGAGTGTTTTTCCAAAAGTTCAGCCGTTAGTGTTGGAAGAAGAAATTGATCATGAAAAAATTTCTAATGCGGCGAATATTTGGAGTGCTTCCACCCGAAAAATGGTATTGGTTGGAACGTTACCGCCACATACAATTTCGCGTAACTATTTAGAACTCTTAGCGAATGATCCGTCCGTATTAGTATTTACAGAAACGACTTCAAATTTACGGGATGATGCTTTCTTTAATGCGATTGATCAAATGATTTTACCGATAGAAAAAAATGAAGCATTGCTAGACGAATTTCAGCCAGAAGTATTGTTAACGCTAGGAGGAATGATTGTGTCTAAAAAAGTAAAGGCAATTCTGCGAAAGCGACAACCAAAACATCATTGGCACATTCACGAGAATAGAGTTTTTGATACATTTTTTTGTTTGGAACATTTTTTTAAGATGAATCCGAATCATTTTTTCGAAGCTTTCTTTTCGCAAACGAAACCAATTGAAAGTTCGTACAAAGCATTTTGGAATGCCATCAAAGAAGATCGACAAGGAAAACACGCGCAGTATTTGAAGCAAATCGATTTTACAGATTTGAAAGCATTTGAAACAATTTTAACTTCGTTACCAAATTCTTTAACCTTGCATTTAGGAAACAGTTCTACTGTACGCTATGCACAATTGTTTGAGATTGATGCCAGTATTGAACTATTCTGTAATAGAGGTACAAGCGGAATTGACGGAAGTACATCTACTGCGATTGGAACTTCGGTCGTAGCCGAAAAACAAACGATGTTGATTAGTGGCGATTTGAGTTTCTTCTACGATAGTAACGCATTGTGGAATAATTACATTCCGAAAAACTTCCGAATTATTATTGTGAATAATAATGGTGGTGGAATTTTTAGAATTTTACCAGGAAATAAAAATACAGTCAATTTTGATACGTATTTTGAAACAATTCATGAGCATACTGCCAAACAATTGGCGGAAATGTACCATTTCGAATACCAAACAGCTTCTGATGTAATATCGCTTCAAGATGTATTAAAAACGTTTTATGATGAGAGCGAACAACCAAAAATTTTAGAAGTTTTTACGCCAAGAATAACTAATGATGGTATTTTAATCGATTATTTTAAGTTTTTCAACGAAAATTAATAACTTGTACATCTGAAAAACCCATAATACCTGTATGTCAATTACTTTTGATAACAGATATTATTAATCAATTTTTTATAATTAAATTTTCAACTATTATGAGCAAGAGAGACGAGCTAATCGCAAAGTATGCAGCAGATTTAAAAGACAAATGTGGTGTAACTCCAGACATGGATTTATTGACTAAAGTAACTGTAGGTTGTGGTCCAGCAATTTATAACAAAGACGCAGCTACCGTTTCAGGATCGGATGAGAAGGAATTGGCAACTGTAAAAAATAATTTCTTGGTGAAGAAATTAGGTTTAGCTGATAGCGCTGATTTAGACAAAGCTATTGATGCAGTGATGGAAAAATACGGTCGTTCAAACAGAAATAAATACAGAGCTGTTGTATATTACTTACTAACAGTACATTTCGGAAAACAAGCAGTTTACAACTAGATTGCACTTTTTTACGATTACAAAATTTAAAAAACGTCATCTTTAATAGGATGGCGTTTTTTTGTTGTAATATTCAGATAAAACGTACCTTTGGCGCAAATTTATAAGCATGATTCACTTAGGACAACTCAATACATTAGAAATATTAAGAGAAACGCCTCCAGGACTTTTCTTGGGCGATGAGGAAGGAAATGATATACTGTTGCCAAATAAATATGTACCAACATCTTTTGAAATAGGAGATAAGTTGACTGTTTTTGCCTATTTAGATAGTCATGAGCGACCAGTAACAACAACCTTGAAACCGTATATGAAAGTAAACGAGTTTGGGTTACTACGTGTAACAGCGTTGAGTGACTACGGAGCATTTTTAGATTGGGGATTAGAGAAAGATTTGTTTGTGCCGTTTAAAGAACAAGCGCGTGACATGGAAGAAGGAAAATGGTACGTTGTGTATTGTTATTTGGATGAAGAAACAAATCGTTTAGTAGGTTCGAGCAAGACGAATAAGTATATAAGTAATGAAGAATTAACGGTTGAACGTTTTGATGAGGTCGATTTGATGGTGTCTCGCTTTACAGACTTAGGTGTAGAAATGATCATCAATCAAAAACACAAAGGATTGGTGTACAAGGATGAAATTTTCAGAGATTTAAAACTTGGAGAAAAACTAAAAGGTGTGATCTCGAAAATTAGAGATGATAATAAAATAGACCTTTCATTACAGCATATTGGATATAAAAATATTGAACCTTCTGCACAAGTTATTTTAGATGCTTTGGAGCGAAATGGAGGAAGTTTATCATTACATGATAAAAGTGATCCAGAAGAAATTAAAAAGCGATTAAACATGAGTAAAAAGAGCTTTAAAAAAGCAATTGGAAGCTTATATAAGCAAGAATTAATCACGTTGAATTCAGATAGTATTGAATTGAAATAATATAAAAGAGGTTGTCTAAAAAGTATAATTTTCGTCAAACTGAACTTGATTCAGTTTCACATAATCTTTGAAAATTAATACGTGAGATTCTGAATTAAATTCAGAATGACGCTTTTCAAGACTTTTTAGACAACTACTTACTTTTTTAGCATACTATTACTGAGCAATGCGAAGTGAAGCCACTTCCGTCATCAGACGGTTCGCCGGTATCATCACAATTTTTATGTGTATTTGGAGGTCTTCCACCCGAAATTTGAGTTAAATTTCCAATAACTTTTTTACTCAATACTAACTTTTTGATTTGAAATTGTTTTTTCATCATTACTTTTTTAAAGATTAATAATGATGTGAAATTAAGAGCAGAATTATCCTAAAACAAGCATGATAACCTAAGATTCATAAATTGAAGGTGCTTGTTAAACTCAGTGTTCATGTATATTTACAAAACAAATAACGATATATAATGCAAAGATTACTGCTCGTATAAATACGAAACAAATTCCGTTGATTTAGCTTTGCTGTAAATTCGAACGTCATCAATACTTCCGCTAAAAGCATTTTCTCCCGATTCGTCATTTCCAATAAGTAACGGTAATGTGGAAGTAGAAATTTCTCCTTTAATGTACTTCATCAAAGCAGGCTTTCCGTTAATGTATAAATACATAGTATCACCTTTTAATGTGCAGGTAATCATGTACCAAGTGTTTTTCTCATAATCGAACTTTCGCAATTCATGCATGATTCCGTAAGGAGAAATAGAGAAAATTATGTCGTTTGTAACTACTTCTTCATCTTCCAATGGAGCATATCCTATTGAAATTGCATACGCAGCTTGTTTTTTTTCTGCGTCAGAAATATTTTTATACAACACTTGTTGCAAATGTGATGCGTCCGTTTTTAACCATAAATTAATGGTAAACTCATCTGTAAAGTTCAAATGTTCGTTTGCAGGAATGCTGATAAAATCGTCTTTTCCGTCAAATTTGTATGCTAGGTTTGCATTTCCAAAACGATCAAAAGCAAGTGATGCGCCTTCTACTTGTGCATTTATCTTATACGAACTTACATCATTTGTATTTCCGTCAAATGGATAATGTGCAACTAGACTTTCGGTAAAATCAATGATTGGTTCGTCTTCTTCGATGCTACAACTGCTAAACGTAAAAACGATCGCTAAACAGCTGATTAAGAGTGAATTTCTCATGGTGAATTAGTTTTTTGATGCTTGATGAATTGATTTGAATAGTGCATCAAAAATGATACCAAAAAGAATTATTCTGAAATATACTTTAACTCAGGATATAAATCATAATACTTAGTATCTAACGGAATTGGCGGCGGAAAATTGTTTTCTTTCAATTCAGTTACAAAAGGATGTTTGTATACGTCTTGTTTTTGAAGCCTGTATGCAATTACTTTAATCTGTAAACTCACTCCTCTATATGGAGAAGTAAATCTTCTACGATACTTTTCAAAAGTATCTTGTAAAATACTCACTTTATGTCTAAAAGTAATTGATTTTCCTCTAGTATCAAGTCGTTCGCCCATGAAGAAAGTAAGTTGATAAAATTCTTCCAAAATGTTCAATAATTCGATTGCTTCATCAGAATTAGGTGCTACTTTTTTCAGTTGACTGTATACATCAATTGGATACGCATATAAAAATTCACCATTAAATTCAAAATTGGTAGACTTAAAGTTGTGAATTAATATTTTCTCAAGAAGAATTTGCTTCATGCTCACTTTTTCATCTTTTTGAAAAGCGTTTTTAGTTGCGATCAATAAGCTACGGAGTTCGTGTGTTCTCACTCGTTTCAAAGTAGTTATTGTTGTAGCGTCAAATTCAATTTGATAATTATTTTCAGCCAATGCTATTTGACTATTCAAATAAAATAACTCTTCTTCGTATATTTTTTGGAATACAGTTTCACTGCGATAATAACTTGACAGATTGATGAAACTCAGCAAAAATAAACTCACAATACTCACAATGAAAACATAGAATTTCCATTTCCAAACCTTGAAATATCTCGAAACCTCTGTCCAACTTGTCAAAAATAAATACACTGGAATGATATAAAAAATCCATTCATAATATTCATAAATACGAGTTCCTAGTAATGATTGATTATATAACACTTGACGAATAAAAACAATGACCATATACCAAGTAACAAACTCCACAAATAGGGAATAATTTGCAATACGAAGTGAAAGGTTTTTACGTGTTTTATGAAAATGAAATGCAGGTTGTAAAAACCAATAGCGAATCATTGCGCTTATTCCTAATGCAATAGCTGTAGAAAATAAAAAAGTTTGTTCAAAAAATAGTGCATCTTCGGATTGCAAAGGAATATCATAACCCATTGCACTTTTCATGATATTTATAATTTCAAAGAAGAAAAATATAAACATAAAAAAAACAATCGCATTCAAAACACCCAAACCAATTCCTGTCCAAAATCGGGGTTTTCCAATCTTAGCAATGCTTAAACGAGGTTTTAGTTGTATTCTTTTACGTGATTCCATACGGTATCAGTACAGAATTTATAGTAAACGTTACAAGTTTAGTTTTTCACGAAGTTTCTTAGGCAACGCATCTTTATGAACCATTACAGAAATTGTTTTCAATCTAAAAAATGCTTCACTCATGTGTACATGTCCGTCATTTGGAACACGACTCGTATTGCTTCCCCAAGAGTTTTTCACGCGGAAATAAGTGTTTCCATTTTGGTCTTTTGCCAATCCAGTAATGTGCATTAAATGATCGTCAGTTGTTGTGTAATTTTCAAATTCTTTTTGACGATATTCGGCAGTAATTGTTTTCTCTTTTCTAATTTCTGCAGAAAAATCAGATCTACTAGAAACAGCTTCTTCTGGAATTGACGCAACTGCATATTTAGCAGAAAATGTGCTTTCAGAAACATCACAATCCAATTCTACAGTAAATCCAGTTTGCAAAGCATTCTTAGTTACAGCAACCAATTCGTCTAATGTAACATTATAGAAACTTCCGTTAGAAAAATTATCAGGAATATTTAAAATAAACGACTCATAATACGGTTGATGCGTAAACGAAGTAATCGTTACATAATCATCCGGGTTGATCTTTGTCATTTCTAAAAAAGATTGTGGCGTGTATGTTTTTCCTTCAAACTGAAAAGATTCAGGACGTTTTCCTAAATATACATCCAATACATGTTCAATAGCAGGTTTCCAATTGGTTGATAGTTTTTTTCCAGGATTCTTAATATATACATTCAACATCGCTTTTAAAACCGCCACCATTTCTGCATGATTGTGATTGCTTTCTAAGGCTTTTAAACCAGAATACGCGCTATTTGGCACCAATCCGTTTGACTTTACAGCATTCATCACATCATGTGCCAATCCGCCTTCACTAAATTGTGCTTTTCCTTGACGCATCACGTAATTCCAAGCTTTGGTTGGATACGTATTTCGTACCGTAAACATTTCAGAAATATTAATTGGCTTTCCTGTCAATCGAATAATTTCAGATTCTAAAAAAGAAGAAGCCGAAAAACTCCAACACGTTCCTGTGCGTCCTTGACTAATTACGGGTGTAGCTTCTAAATCTACCGTTGTTTCAAATTGATACTCTTCTTGTGCAAAAGCAACAATAGAAAAACAACATACTAAAGCGGATAAAAGTATTTTTTTCATCAGTTTTTTTTATTTTATTAATTAGGTCAGATGGAATTCGCCAAGAATCATTTTTATTTACTAATTATAATGGCTCATTTCATCAGAAATGGATGTGTTTAAAGTGAATTACAGCACAAGAATTTGACTCAATAAAATCTTGTAAACTGTGTAAAATGATTTATTTTTACGCAAAATACTAAAAAAAATGAGTAAACCTGACTGGAAAACGGTAAAAGAATACGAAGATATTACTTATAAAAAAGCAGATGGCGTTGCCCGAATAGCATTTAACAGACCTGATGTACGTAATGCATTTCGACCACATACCACAAGCGAATTACTAGACGCTTTTAAAGATGCGCACGAAGATGTAAATATTGGCGTTGTATTGCTTTCTGCGGAAGGTCCATCATCCAAAGATGGTGTGTATTCTTTTTGTAGTGGAGGCGATCAAAAAGCAAGAGGAAATCAAGGATATGTTGGACAAGATGGTTATCATCGGTTGAATATTTTAGAAGTACAACGTTTAATTCGTTTTATGCCAAAAGCAGTAATTTGCGTTGTTCCAGGTTGGGCCGTTGGTGGCGGACACAGTTTACATGTGGTCTGCGATTTAACATTGGCAAGTAAAGAACATGCAATCTTTAAGCAAACAGATGCAGACGTTACAAGTTTTGATGCAGGTTATGGTTCGGCATATTTAGCAAAAATGGTGGGACAGAAAAAAGCGAGAGAAATCTTTTTCTTGGGAAGAAACTACTCAGCGCAAGAAGCATACGAAATGGGCATGGTAAATGCGGTAATTCCACATGCTGAATTAGAAGATACAGCGTTTGAATGGGCGCAAGAAATCTTAGCAAAATCGCCAATGTCAATCAAAATGTTGAAGTTTGCAATGAACCTAACAGACGACGGAATGGTAGGACAGCAAGTATTTGCTGGTGAAGCGACGCGTTTAGCATACATGACAGAAGAAGCCAAAGAAGGACGCGATGCATTTTTAGAAAAACGCAAGCCAAACTTTGACAAAAAGTGGATTCCTTGATCAGTTAGCAGTTTTCAGTTCTCAGTTGACGGTTTTCAGTGTCATTCTTGCGGAGGCTGGAATCTATTTTATTTGTTATGCTCAACTACTTTCTCAATAAAAACAATAAAGTCACGTTATACGAACAATTGATAACCAATCTTTACACATGAAAAAAAGCATCATATTCCTATTATTTCTAGGTTTTCAATTTGGAATAGGACAAAACGATACCGAACATAAATTCGAAATCGGATTGCATTACCCGTTGTCTACGGGCGATAATTTTATGGTGTTTGCCTACGATGGTTTGGTAGGATTGGACTTTAAATATCAATTTGCAGATACACAATTGATTTCGCCAAAAATTGGGTTTTCCGTCGATTATTTTAATTATAATTTTGTGGATGATGTAAATGGTGGCGCGTTTGTGCTGAAACCAGAAATCATTGGCGAATTCAACATTGAAAGTATTTCCGCGTTAAAACCATACATTTCTTTGGGTTACAGCATTTTTACAACTTCGTTGAATGCTACGGCTGCTGGTTTTGATTTTGGAAATCCAGATCCTGTGATTCAACCAAATGGCGATCGTTTTACAGATTCGCAAAGCGGCATTAGTTATGGTTTTGGAGTTGCGTATGATCTTTCAGAAACGTTTTTTGTGGAGGTTTCTGCCGATTTTATAAAGCTAAATCTTGACGGAAATACTTCTGGAAATCGCTATAACGAAAACATTCATACTGTGGGTATGGGCGTTGGATTACGATTTTAAGTTAGCTATTAGTATTGCGTATGAAGTATTGAGATGCGTTCTTGTTTTAAAGTACTTCTCGATACAAAATTCTTTCAGAAGTGACGTTTTGTAAAAATTATAAATGTTGAATTTTAAATTGAAGCGTTTTTTTTGCTAATACCGAAAACCCAACAACCAACAACTACTTTTTCTTCACAACATACGTTTCCCAACCATCATACAAACCATTATAATCTTTCGCGAGTTTAATGAGTTCTGTGGTAAATTTGGTCACGTTTTCCATTGTTGTTGAATTACTTCTATAAAATTTTATTTCGTGCGGAAGTTTCTCGTTGCCTGACTTCTTTTTGTATTCAACCGTATAGGCTAATTTTTCAATTTCGGCAGCAAACAAATTCATCTCATTTACTGTTGCAAATGTCGCATAATGCTCTATTTTTCTAGCTGTTTCTACATTATCACCCGCATTTTTAAGTTGAATGACTGTATCACGGTTTGACATGAAGTTTTTAATTTCATCATTCGGATACAAGAAATTTGTGTACAAATCCCAAGAAGGATCAGCTTTTACAAAAACATCATACTTTTCAGTTCTAAATTTATTTTTGAATAATTTATCAATATGTTGTTCAATACCTGAAGCATCTTTTACATAATAATATTCAAAACGATTGCCATCAAGCATAAACGAACCGACATAGTAATTATCTGAAACCGAATTCATCTTATCGCGAATAGCATCTTTAATTTTGTATAATTTCTTCAATTTATTTCCAACTGGGAATTCACTTTCTTTGGTGACTTTGTATTTAATTTTCACATAAAATAAAAAGTCAAAACCGTTAATGGGCGCTTGCTCAATCAAGTCCATGCGTAAATTTGTAGAACTTACACTTTTTTCTTGCTTGGCTTGATAGGTATTCCAAATTGGCGAATCCTGAGCATGCAGAAAAATGAGTGAAAAGAAAAGAAAAAAGAAGCTGAATGATAATTTCATGTCTACAGAATAAAAACTTGTCTGCAATGTAGCTAAAACTAGGAATTGCGCACAAAAAATTAATAGAATATTATGATAATTGCAGAATCAAAAACAATAATACTAGTTATAATTTGAGGTTATTGTAAAAGAAAATGATGATTTTTTTCTTTATATGAAACAGAAAAAGCAAGCATAGCCGTAGTTACGGTTTATTTTTATGATAAAATAGAAAGAGAAAAAGGGCGTTTTATTACAGTAAATTCAAGTTGTAAATGGTATAATAATTTCGTTTTCAGTATTTTTTTTAAAAGTGTATATTTACAAAAATTAAGTCTACATGATAAAAGCATGGCTTGCTGCCGCTCGATTGCGAACGTTACCTTTGTCCATTTCAGGAATTATAGTAGGTTGCGCAATGGCAAATTTTTCAGTCTTTGACAATGAACATCCAGGGTTGATACAATTTTATGTCGGGAAAACAAATTACCTCATATTCATACTTGCAATACTCACAACCGTTGGTTTTCAAGTGTTATCAAATTTCGCCAACGATTACGGTGACGGAATTCGTGGAACGGACGATGATAGAGAAGGCGAACAGCGCATGGTAGCTTCTGGTATTATTTCACCAAAGCAAATGAAAAACGCCATGATTTATACGGCAATCATCACGTTAATTTTAGCATTATTAGTGATTTATGTAGCTTTTGGAAGTGAAAATTTCAACTATTCGGTATTATTTTTCTTTTTAGGAATTACCTCGATTATTGCTGCGGTAAAATATACCGTTGGAAAAAGCGCCTATGGTTATTCAGGTTTAGGTGATATTTTTGTATTTCTATTTTTTGGATGGTTGAGCGTTGTCGGAAGCTTCTTTTTATACACAAAAAACTTAAATTTTGATATTTTCTTACCTGCAACAGCGATTGGATTGTTAAGTGCAGCCGTTTTGAATTTGAACAATATGCGCGATCGAATCAAAGACAAATCGCATGGAAAAAACACCTTGGTTGTCAAAATAGGAAGTCAATATGCGAAATTGTATCATTATTGTTTGATTCTTGGTGCGTTGGCTTGTTCATTATTTTACGTGTACATACGTGGAAAGTATTCCATACAACACTATATTTTTCTCATTGCATTCATTCCATTAGTTATGAATATGGTTGTCGTTGGAAAAAATATCATTCACCGCGAGTTAGATCCGGAATTAAAAAAAGTGGCATTGAGTACGTTTCTCTACGCGATCTTATTTGCTATATTTAATTAAAAAATAAAACAACATATACCATGAAAATTACATTCTTAGGACATGCTTCTTTACACATTGAATTTGATGGAACAAATATTATAGTTGATCCTTTTATCTCTGGAAATTCATTAGCTTCTCATATTGATATTTCTACTTTAAAAGCAGATTATATTTTGGTCACACATGCGCATCAAGATCATATTTTAGATGTGGAAACGATTGCTAAAAATACTGGCGCTACTATTGTGTCTAACTATGAAATCGCGATGCATTACGGCGCAAAAGACTTTAATGTATTTGCCATGAATCACGGTGGAACATACAAAACAGCTACATTTTCAGCGAAATATGTAAATGCAATTCATACGTCTTCGTTTCCAGATGGTTCGTATGGCGGACAACCTGGCGGATTTGTACTCACTTCTAAAAGTGGAAAGTCAATCTACATTGCTGGAGATACCGCTTTGACATACGATATGAAACTCATTCCCCTTCAAACACAACTCGATTTGGCTATTTTACCAATTGGCGATACGTTTACTATGGGAATTGATGATGCAGTTTTAGCAAGCGATTTTGTAGCGTGTGATAAAGTTTTAGGTTATCACTACGATTCATTTCCTCCAATTAAGATCGATCAAGCGGAAGCGAAACAAAAATTTACAGATAGACATAAAGAGTTGATTTTGTTGGAAGTTGGCGGGAGTTTGGAGCTTTAGTATTTTGGTATGTTGGTATATTGGTATTTTAGTAGTATTTCAAAGTTTTGAAATTATAAATGTAAAATGCTAAATTTTAAATGTAAAAATATTTTCGTCTAACAAGTCTAACAAGTCTAACAAGTCTAACAAGTCCAATAATCCAAGAAGTCCAACAATCAAGCATGAAAGCAACCTATCACAAACATATTTTAGATTTTAAACGACCTAGCGGAACGTCGCGAGGTGTTTTGAAACAGAAAGAAACGTGGTTTATTCATTTGGTTTCAGATGGAAAACATGGAATAGGCGAGTGCGGAATTTTACGAAGTTTGAGTATTGATGATGTGCCTGAGTATGAAGAAAAACTACGTTGGACCTGTGAAAATATTCAACTTGGAAAAGATACGTTGTTAGATGAATTAATCCAATTTCCATCGATTCAATTTGGTGTAGAACAAGCTTTTTTATCACTAGCTTCTGAAAATCCGTTTGTATTGCATCCGTCAGCATTTACACAAGGAAATAAAGCGATTGATATCAATGGTTTAATTTGGATGGGCGATGCGGATTTTATGAAATCGCAAATTAAAGAAAAGTTAGCAGCAGGTTTTTCGTGTATTAAAATGAAGATAGGCGCGATAGATTTTGAAACCGAATTGCAACTTTTAGAAAGCATTCGCAAAGAATACACCATCAACGACATAGAATTACGCGTAGATGCTAATGGAGCGTTTACACCTTTAACGGCATTAGAGAAGCTAAAAAGGTTGTCAGAATTTGAATTGCATTCCATTGAACAACCTATAAAGCAAGGACAATTTGAAGCAATGGCAAAACTCTGTGAAGTAACGCCGTTACCAATTGCGCTCGATGAAGAATTGATTGGTGTTTTTCAAATTGAACAAAAGAAAAAAGTTTTAGAAACAATTCAACCACAATATATTATCTTGAAGCCCAGTTTGGTTGGTGGTTATAGCGGAAGCAACGAATGGATTTCGCTCGCAGCTGCACAAAATATTGATTGGTGGATAACAAGTGCGCTTGAAAGTAACATTGGATTGAATGCCATTGCACAATGGACGTATACGTTGCAAAGCAAATTACCGCAAGGATTGGGCACAGGAGGTTTGTACACCAATAATTTTGATTCACCATTAACCATACAAAAAGGCGCTTTACACTACGATTGTGACAAATCGTGGGAAGTTCCATATATAAATAATTAGAAGCAACACTTATGTATATTACACAAGCATATAAAGGTTTACACGAATTTTGGCGTTACATTCTCGGAACGCTTATTACATTTATTGCGTGGCAATTTTTAGGCTCAATTCCACTTTTAATAGTACTATTTTTTAAAGTATTTCAGAAAGCGAATGATAGTGGAATGAATGTTTCGGAGTTAATGAATTCTGACGAAGCACCACAAACTATTGGTGCAATGGTAGAACTTTTAGGAGCAAATCTATTTCTGTTTTTAATGATTGTATCCTTTACTTTTGGTTTAATTGGGATCTTATTTTCTAATAAAGTACTTCATAAGTTATCATTAACAGCACTGACAACATCGCGAAAAAAAGTAGATTGGAATCGGATATTCGTTGGATTCTTTACTGTGATAATTTTCAATCTAGCAATCTTCGCTGTCGGTTATTACTTAGCACCAGATGGTTTGGTATGGAATTTTAAACTAGAACCTTTTCTAACGCTGTTAGTCATTTGCATCCTTTTTCTGCCATTTCAAACAAGTTTTGAAGAATACCTTTTTAGAGGATATTTGATGCAAGGAATTGGCGTGAATTTAAAAGACAATAAATGGATTCCTATTTTGGTAACGGTGATGGCAATAGCGCCCGTAACCTACATTGTATTGTATGCAAACTTCAAATTAGAAATGCTTCCAAATTTAGGATATACAGGATTATTAATGTTGCTCTTAGTGTTTCTGATGGATAGAATTAGCAAAACGAATCAAACGTTTCTGCATAGAAAATGGATTCCATTACTATTTACATCGGTGATTTTTGGAGTCATGCATGCGGCAAATCCTGAAGTGGAAAAGTTAGGCTACATTTCCATGGTATATTACATTGGTACAGGGTTCATTTTAGGAATTATGACTTTGATGGATGAAGGAATGGAATTGGCACTTGGATTTCATGCAGGAAACAATATTTTGACCGCATTATTAATCTCTACAGATTGGTCGGCACTTCAAACAGATGCTATATTTCTGGATTCTTCTGAGCCTTCAGCTGGATTTTTTGATATCTTTTTCCCTGTATTTATTATATATCCGTTGATGTTATTGGTCTTCGCCAAAATTTACAAATGGAAAAACTGGAAAGAAAAACTATTCGGAATTGTACCCGATCCTGTATCTGAATTGGATGAAATAATCGTTATTAGAGAAGACTAATTTTCAAGGTTTTTTTGTTAAGTAAAAAAAGCGAACCGAAGTCCGCTTAAATGATTAACAGTCTTTTTAGCAACCACCAAAGCAACTAAGCCCCGTAAAGTTACAAGTGAAAGTAACGCAGTCGTTTGTGAAACCACAAAAGAATGTCTGACAAAACAACGTGTCTGCTCCACCTTTTACTATTTCTTTTTCATTCTCAGCCAATTTTGAAATGGCTGTCTTTTTAAGCGCTAATTTTTTTAATGATCTTTTTTTCATAATGTTTTTTTAAAATTAATAATGATTAAAATTAGAGTCATTTTGTAAGAAAAAAAAGTAATGTCTTGTTCGGTTTATAAAGTATAACTGTTCAGTTTATAAAACAAAGAGTAGTTTATTCTTACTTTTGGTAATTAGATTTGGACATAAAAAAACGTGCTAAAAAGCTTTTTTTAGCACGTTTTTTTATGATGTTATAATTTTTTTATTCTTTCGGATTCATCAAAATGGCAGCTTTATTAAAGTCAGAAGCCACATTAATTACTTTACGGAAACTTTCATATTCTATTGTTAAATCAAATTAAGAATGATCACAAAAAAAAAATATGACAAAAAATATAAAAATATAATTGTAAAAAAAAACACTAGCTAAAAAAACAGTTTTTAGCTAGTGTTTACTAAAAGTTAGTCATGCTCCTTTTGAGTATTAGTGTCAAGACCTCCTTTTATTGAGTCATTTTCTTTATCATCTAATTTTGAGACAATAGTTTGATTGAGTTCTAATTTTTTTAATGATCTCTTTTTCATAATTTAATGTTTTAAAAAATTAATAATGATTAAAATTAGGATCATTTGGTAAGAAAATCAAACAATGTACTGTTCGATTTATAAAGCACACCTGTTTGATTTATAAAGTAAAAAGGTAAGTTATATAATACGGAAATGTAATTTTTTATTCTTTAGGATTCATCAAAATGGCAGCTTTGTTAAAGTCAGAAGCCGCATTAATTACCTTGCGGAAACCTTCGTATTCAGTAATGTCATATTCAAACTCTTTGTAAAACTCTTCAATGATAATAGTAAGTTTATTTCCTTCTAATTTATAATTAGATTCAAATTTACATTTTTGATTTCCTTCTTCGTCTAATAATTCTTTCTTGATGATTAACGATTCCAAACCTTCTACTTCGTAACCATCAGGAATTGTCACTATAATTTCATAATTGTATCTGTTCGGATATTGCATCTGAATTGGATTCACACGTTCGGTTTCTTGGTACAATTCGCTTTGCGTTCCAATTACTTTTCCAAGTTGGAAAATATAACTGTCGCCAGCTTCTTCCAATAAGGATTCAGAAGTAATCGTACTATGTACCAAAAACGGTTTGTTGTATTCCAACTGCGTCATGTCTTTATGTGTGATTTCGTATTTTTTTATGACTTTATCTTCAATTCCAGAACCTGTTAAATAGTCTTCATATTCTTTGATAGACTGATCTGGCGCAAGATTTAGAAACGCACGATTGTTCATTGCCCAGTGACCGTAATATTCTTGTTCTTGGTTAATTTTGACATATTCCATATCATCTTCAAACGAAATATTCAAGTTCCGAACAACTCTGCTATACTCTGGATCTTTCTGAGAAATTTTGTAAAAACTGTATTGCAATTTGTCATTTACAAAGATTCCTTGATTTCCTAAAATTGTTGGCGGTACTTCACTCAAACGGTAATCAATTCTGTTTGGTAAAATATAATTTGATGTTGTAGGAATGTAAATTAAAAATTCACGCAGCGCAGCTGGATTGAAGAATTCTGCATCAAATCGATGTTCATATACATCAGCCGTAATTACGGGCATGTATACTACATTTGCCGCTTTTAATAAATGTGAATACACCTTAATAATACCCAAGTCACTTGCCGATTTATTTTTGATAATATAATCAATATCAGAAAGTTGCTCGTTGTTGTTTTTTACAATCGTATAATTTTTCTTTACATAATCATCAATCAAATACGCTTTCGTAAAATCGTCTGATTTTTGATCTTTTAAGATGCTTTCTATAATTTTAGCAATCTCTGGATTCACTTTCTCAGGGAACAATCCGTCAGTAATATTTGTCACTACATTGTTCCATAACATGCTGTCTGTTACATTGGTTTCGGGACCAAAACATTGAAATGCAATGTACGTTTTATTAGAATCGTATGTTGCATATTCTTCTTCTAGCATCGGAACAATATTTTTGAGCGTTAATTGCTTTCCTTTACTGTTAGTGTAGGTTTTTGAAGTAAATTCTCCTTTTGCATTATACGCTTTAACTCTTCCTGGTAAATCGCCAATGATAAAATCATATTCCAACTTCTTAATCGGATAGCTTTTCTGAAGCGTTTCTCTCCCAAAAGCTGAATATTCTTTTTCAAGTGTATACAATACTTCAATTTCTGAATCTTTTACAGCGCCTTCAATCGCAAAGATTTTAAAATCGCCATATTCTTCTACATTTTTAACTTCTTTAATGTTGTCTTTATTCAATAAAGTAACCTTTCCGTCTGGTGTAATCGTACGTGCTTTAATGTCTACAATATCAATGACGTTGTACATCGAAATATATACTGTATTGTGCGTTTTGATTCCTTTTTCGTCATGCACACGCGCAATTGTATGATTGGTTTCAAACTTTTTAATGTTGTTTCCAAACTTAGGAACCATATATTCTACCATGTATTTTTCTAAAATCGCAATCGAAGATTCGTTGGCTTCTTCTTCAGAAAGTTCATGCAATGTTGGTTTTTCTGCCCAATCGTAATTTTTATATTCTTGTGAAAACGCTTGTGTAGCACACAAACATAAAAGGGTAACAATAAATGCTTTCATAGATTCTAGTTTACTTTTCAATAATAATACTTTTTTTATAGGCTTTTATTAATTTTTTCACAAAAGTATTCCACGATTCAAAATCTTCTTTGTCAATACGTAAGGTATTTATATAAATAGTTTTGGATTGAATAATCTTGCCGTCTTTTTCTTCGTATGAAATGCTAAAACCATACGCTTTTCCATCGTATTTAATGGGTTTTGGCATCGAAGTTACTTTATAACCTTCAGGAATCACAAACGTGGTTGTGTATTCTTTTTCAAACTTATGATCGATCTTTTTACCATATTTACGCTTTGCGATGTCTATTTTTTCTTTGGATAACGTCCGATCAATGTTGAGGTTTAAAATCGTTTTGGAGCCAATTGTTTTTGCGTAACTTTCTATCAACAAATCAAAAGAAAGTGTCAAAGTTTTATGCTTTGATTCTATGGGAGAAACCTTAATATTTTGATATTTTGTTTTATTATTTCCTAAAGCTAAAGTTGTATTGAGAAATTCTTCATCGCTATTGTCTTGCTTTTTATACAAATAATCCGTGACGAAATCTACTTTTTCATACCCTGTAAATACGCGTTCTTCGGATGCTTTAATACTTCCATCTTCAAACGTAATTGTCGTATTAATGATAGCTTTGCTTTTTTCAGAAGGTTGTACAGGTACTTTTTTAAGTATGAATTTGTCAGGAGAAATCCCGATTAATGCTTCTTTTGTTTGTGTAAATGAACTCGGCATGCCAAAATTGACATAACTATCGGTTCCATCAATAAAAATAGTATCCTTGTCAATTACCGTTGCTGTAATCATGTGATTGTCTACCATTGGCGTTGGTACTTCGTCATACAAATACGGACGATCGCGGGTGCCAATCCAAGTTCTAAATGAAGGAATTCCAACACGATTCAACATTACATATAACAAATTTGCCATGTCTTTACAATCGCCATATCGATTGTTGCAAACGCTTGCTGCACCACGAGGAATAAATCCGCCCAAACCATCTTCAAAAGCTACGTATGTTATATTTTCTTGAACCCAATTGTAAATTGCTTCTGCTTTTTCGAAATCAGAATCGTATTTCTTAGCAATATCTTCCGCAATCTTATATACTTTCTGCAAATCATTTTCGTCCACTTGTTTTGCCAAAGAAGCATACCAACTATACAAATCGGTTACATTGCTCAATACAGGAATTGTTTTTCCTTTTTCTTCGTAATTTTTTATGTGTAAAATAATATGTGGTAAGTAATACAAAGCGGCTTCTGCATCATCTTCACCGCTATATTTGGCAACATTTTCGGTTGTCCACGTATAAATGTTGCTATTTTTTGTTTCTTCTTTATTGAAATTTACCGTGATATTTTCGGTGTTAAACTCTTTGTAACCAATTTGAAGATTTTTGGGAAACTCAATGCGTAACACTGCTTTCTTCGTTGGTGCATACGTTCCGAATCGGAATAAGCCTAAAAAATGCGGTTCCGTAATCACTTCTTTATACTTTAAATCTGTAATTGCGCCTTTGGTAACTGCCGGAAACGTAAAGTTTTTTGTTTGTTGATCGCTGTAAAAAATACCATCATCAAACTCGTGTTTCGTTTCAATATAATCTACTTTTATGGTTTTTCCTGTAGAAGGTAAATACGTAGTTGCTTCAATATCTTCAAGTTTTGTAAAACTATCAAAACGAAGTGTTTCGTTGGCAAAATACAGTTTATTCGCTGTTAAATATTCTGCTTTCTCATGAATGCTTTTGACAATATTAAATTCACCTTTTTTTAGATTAATCTTAATATTTTCGGTGCGTTCTAAAAAGTGAAAATCTTCAGAAGTGTCAATTTGCGCAAAGCAAAAACTTGCAGCAAAAAATAACAGGAATACAGGGAATTTCAAATATGATATCGTCATATAATTACAATTTAAGTCAATGTGGAGAAACTTACTGATAGGTAAACAATATTGGAGGGAAAATATTGCATACTAAAAGCAAGCACAAACCACTAAATTAATAAAAACTACGCAAGAAATCAGCGATTTCTCCTAGCTTATTTTTAAATTTACAGAACAACATTTACAAAAATGATTCCAACTTTTAAAAATATCCATGTAAAGTTCAAATTAGACGGCAATTATTTTGATCGTGAAGGGTTAAAAGAAGTTGCATATAGCTTTGTAAAAGAGGGAAAACCGTATGAACAAGCGCTTGGCGATTTTTTAATTGATTGGCTCGATGAAAAAGAGTATGTAGTTGTTTTTACGTCAGGTTCTACGGGAAAACCGAAGTCAATCAGACTCAATAAACAAGCCATGGTACATTCAGCTTTGGCAACGGGCGATTTTTTTGGAATTAAACCAGGCGATTCTGCGTTGCAATGTTTGCCATCGAACTTTATTGCTGGAAAAATGATGTTGATTCGTGCGATGATTTTAGGTTTAGAACTCGATTTGGTAGCACCAACGTCAAATCCGCTTGAAAATCAGTATAAACACTATGATTTTTGCGCGATGGTTCCGATGCAAGTTGAAAATTCATTGGAACAATTGCACCAAATTAAAACCTTAATTGTTGGTGGCGCGCCAGCTTCTAAAGCATTGATTGAACGTTTGCAAAACGTTTCTACAAAAGTGTTTGCAACGTATGGAATGACGGAAACGATCACGCATATTGCAGCAAAACCATTAAATAATTTACCAAAAGGTGAAACTGCACAGTATCAAACTTTACCAAATATTCACATTAGTACTGACGATAGAAATTGTTTGGTGATTGATGCACCACGAATTCATCCAAAAAAAATCATCACAAATGATGTGGTTCAACTAATTTCCGAAACCGAATTCGATTGGTTAGGTCGTTTTGACAATGTGATTAATAGTGGCGGAATCAAACTCCATCCTGAGCAAATAGAGGAGAAGCTAAGTGCTTTCATTTCAGGAAGGTATTTCGTAACAGGAATTGACGATTCACAATTGGGTAAAAAATTACTACTAATTATTGAAGACACAGCTCAAAACGTTGAGGTTTCAAACCTATTGGAAACCATCAAGCTGTCCAAGAAGTTCTCAAAATTTGAAATTCCAAAGATAATTTACACCGTAAAAAACTTCACCGAAACCAATACAGGAAAGGTACAGCGCGGTAAAACAGTTGCTTCTCTTGGTTATTGAGTTTATTAGTTTAAAAGTGTATTGGTTGAATAGTTTAGCTTTTAAAGCCGTATTAATTCTTTCTTGTCAATTGCCTCACTAATATTTGCAGTTATATACTTATGACTGTTAAAAAATAGCTTATCAGAAGCTAGTTTTATGGTTGCAATGAGGCTTCCATCTTTCTTTTTTTTAACTGATGTAATTTCAACTTTTTCTCCTTTAATGTTCTCATAATTAGCAATTCCTCCTTTTTTTAGTATAAAGTTGGCGTTAGGAAAATTAATATGTTTGTAGTTGTTGTTATAAACTTCACCTATCGTAAAAACAGTTCCGACATTGATATCTGAATCAGAATTTTGGGAATACAGACTACTTGAAAAAAAGACTATTAAAAGCGCTACTATGATGTGATTCTTCATGATAAAAAAGATTAGTGTTATTTCTCCAATAAAAATAATTATAAAAAAAGAGACTATCAATAGCAAAACCCTAAATATTTAATTGGATATCCGTAAAATATACAAAGTAATATATTCTGTATAACGTTTAGTAAAGACGTAAAACACATCACATCAATAACCTCGACTAATTACATACTACACTTTACTCATCAAAAAGAGCTGTTTACTCAATATAGGTTTCAGAATCAAACTTATGAATGTACTTTTAATATAGAATAAACGAAAGGTTGGTTGTTTAGTTGTTTTATTATGAAAAACCTAGTGAAAATTCATACATACTAGGTTTTTCTTTTTTTGTTAAAAAAATCACAAAAATTTTAAAGATTGGCATAGAGTTTGTGACTTAGTGGAAACAAATCTTTGCTTTCAAAATGGAATAAAGATTAGGTTATTTTAGGTTTTTTAGGGGGAAAAGGTCTGGCTTTTAGGTTGCTAGGCCTTTTTCTGTTTGTATTAAATAAGTATTGAGATTTTAGTAGTTAGAATTGAGACAATGTGATTTTGTATGAAAAAGTATTCTCGAACAACAAACTAAGAGCGCAAGCGATACCAAAAGCAAAGCGTCCTAAAGTCTAAAAATCCAAGTCAGTCCAATAATCCAATAAAGTCTACTAAATCACACCTGAATGATTCCTAAATTAAAAGGTTTCTCAATTGGCGCCTGATTTGCCGCTTCAATTCCCATAGAAACCCACGTTCGTGTATCTAACGGATTAATGATCGCATCTGTCCATAATCGTGCAGCTGCGTAATACGGAGAAATTTGTCGATCGTAACGCGACTTTATTTTATTGAATAACTCTTCTTCTTTCTCTTTGGTAATTATTTCGCCTTTTTTCTTCAACGAAGCCGTTTCAATCTGTAATAATACTTTTGCAGCAGAATTTCCACTCATTACAGCCAATTCAGCACTTGGCCAAGAAGCAATCAATCGTGGATCGTATGCTTTTCCGCACATGGCATAATTTCCAGCTCCATACGAATTTCCGATAATAATTGTGAATTTTGGAACGACACTATTACTCACAGCATTTACCATTTTGGCACCATCTTTAATAATACCGCCATGTTCAGATTTGCTTCCAACCATAAATCCGGTAACATCTTGTAAAAACACTAACGGAATCTTCTTTTGGTTACAATTTGCGATAAATCGGGTTGCTTTATCAGCAGAATCTGAATAAATCACACCACCAAACTGCATTTCGCCTTTCGTTGTTTTGACCAACTTCCGTTGATTGGCAACAATTCCAACGGCCCAACCGTCAATTCTGGCATAAGCCGTAATAATGCTTTTTCCGTATCCTTTTTTATATTCATCAAACTCTGACTTATCTACAATTCGTTTGATGATTTCTTTCATATCATACTGTTCATGACGTGCTTTTGGAAGAATTCCGAAAATATCTTCCGGATTCTCTTTTGGCTTTGCCACTTTCACACGATTATAACCTGTTGGCGTATAATCACCAATTTTCCCAACAATATTCTTTATTGTAGTTAATGCGTCTTTATCATCTTTTGCTTTATAATCAGTCACACCCGAAATTTCACAATGTGTGGTTGCGCCACCTAAGGTTTCATTATCAATACTTTCGCCAATAGCAGCTTTTACCAAGTAACTTCCCGCAAGGAAAATACTTCCTGTTTTATCTACAATTAACGCTTCATCACTCATAATAGGTAAATATGCACCACCAGCAACACAACTTCCCATCACGGCAGCAATTTGGGTAATTCCCATGCTACTCATTACGGCGTTGTTTCTAAAAATACGTCCGAAGTGTTCTTTATCAGGAAAAATTTCATCTTGCATTGGCAAATATACACCTGCGCTATCGACTAAATAAATAATAGGCAATCGGTTTTCAATAGAAATTTCTTGTGCGCGCAAGTTCTTTTTTGCAGTAATAGGAAACCAAGCGCCCGCTTTCACTGTTGCGTCATTGGCAACTACAATACATTGTTTTCCTTGGACATACCCAATTTTTACCACAACACCACCAGAAGGACAACCGCCATGTTCTTCGTACATTTCGTCACCGACAAAAGCACCAATTTCTATGGCAGGTTTCTTGTCATCTAACAGAAAATCAATACGTTCACGCGCTGTCATCTTTCCTTTGCTGTGCAACTTATCAATCCGTTTTTGCCCACCACCTAAACTCACTTTGGCGAGGCGACGACGTAATTCTGATACTAAAAGTTTATTGTGATCTTCGTTCTTATTGAAGTTGATGTCCATGGGTATAAAATTTTCCTCCGCTAAAATACGAAACAAATACGGCTATTGAAAGGAACAAAGTTTGAAAGTTTTCTTAAAAAACAGTTAATTAATTTACATGGAAATAGTTTCCTTGGAAAATAAAAATATTATTTGTAGATTTGTACAGAATTTAAAAACTAACAAACATGAAAACTCAAAAAATTATTTATTACATAACAACAGGGTTGTTTACAGCATTAATGTTATTTTCGGCAGGAATGTATTTTTTTAAGAATGCAGATATAGTAAAAGGATTTACAAGTTTTGGATATCCAACATATATTATTTACCCTTTAGCTATTGCTAAAATTTTTGGATTGATAGCTATTTGGCAAACCAAATACAAGACAATTAAAGAATGGGCGTATGCAGGCTTCTTTTTTAATGTAATATTGGCTTTTTTTGCACATTATATGATTGGTGATGGAGAACAAGCTGCAGCTTCAATCGGTTTAGTACTTATAATAGCATCCTATTATTTTTGGAAAAAAATTACAAACAAACAATAAAACATATCTAAAAAACATAAAATGAAAACAATTGTAGCCTTCGCAGGAAGCGACAGTAAAACATCAATCAACAAACAATTAGCAACATACACAGCAGGTTTAGTAGAAAACGCAACAGTTAAAGTTTTAGACTTAAATGATTACGAATTGCCATTATATGGAATTGACAGAGAATTAGAAAGCGGAGTTCCTGAAAATGCACACAAATTCTTAAAGACACTTCAAGAAGCAGACGGAATCGTATTATCATTAGCAGAACACAATGGTTCGTACGCTACCGTATTTAAAAATATATTTGATTGGATGTCACGTATTGATGGAAAACTTTGGGGAAATGTGCCAATGTTATTAATGGCAACATCACCTGGCGCTAGAGGTGGACAAACAGTGTTAGATATCGCAAAAGGAAGATTCCCATACATGGGCGGAAACATTGTAGGCGATTATTCTTTACCAAGTTTTAATGAGCATTTTGTAGCTGGAAAAATAAAAGATGCTACTTTGTTAGAAAAACTACATGTTGAGGTTGCTAAATTGAAAGCGGCTGTGAATGAAGCATAGTTTTTAGTATCTTTAAAGAAGACTAAAATAATAATGTCAACACCAAAAATGCAAGAAAACGATCAAGATGTTATCAAATTTATCAAAGAAGTTGCTTCAGAAACGCAACAAACAGACTGTTTTACGCTGTTAGAATTGATGGAAAAATCCACTGGTATACAACCAAAAATGTGGGGAACAAACCTGATCGGTTTTGGAAAATACGAATACACATACAAATCGGGACGATCGGGCACTTGGTTTCTAACAGGGTTTTCACCACGAAAACAAAATCTTTCCATATACATTATGAATGGATTGCCAGAAGAAACAGAAAAGCTTGAAAAACTCGGGAAACACAAAATAGGTAAAGGTTGTTTGTATGTAAAGCAATTAAAAGACATTCATATTGACGTTTTAAAAGAATTGATCACTAACGGAATCGAACGCATAAAAAAAGATCCACAAAACACTGTAAAATCATAAGCTATGGAAAAAAAAGAAATCATCAAAGAATATACAAACGAAGATATTACAGTGGTTTGGAAACCAAAAACATGTATTCATTCTAAAAAATGCTGGAAAGAATTATTGCAAGTGTTCAATCCGCAAAACAGACCTTGGATTCATATGGAAGGTGCAACTACTGAACGCATCAAAAAGCAAGTAGAAGCGTGTCCATCTGGCGCATTGTCTTATAGAAGTAACAAAGCAGGTGATCCGCAAGAAGTTCATTTAGAAACAAAAGTAGAAGCCTTAGAAAATGGTCCTTTATTAGTATATGGAACATTAAACATTACAAACTCTGACGGAACAACCGATAAGCGCAATAAAACAACTGCATTTTGTAGATGTGGAGCTTCTCAAAACAAACCATACTGTGATGGCGCGCATGTTCAAGCTGGTTTCAAAGGCTAATTCTAAATGAAAAATAACAGATAAAATAACAAATGGGAGACATTTCTAAAGACATACAATCAAAATTTCCATCTGAGAAAGTGAAAGCTTTCATCAACATAAAATATACTGCGAATTGGATTAACAGTAAAGAGAACGAATTTTTCAAACCATTTGGAATCTCGCCTCAGCAATTCAATATTCTAAAAATCCTAAAAGGCGCAGGAAAAGCAATCAAAGTGCAAGAAATCAAAGATCGTATGATTGAAAGAGCTCCAAATGCCACACGATTAATGGACAAACTTTGCGCAAAAGAACTCATAGAACGCATTCCGTGTCCGGAAGATCGAAGAGTCGTTCACATTGCCATTACGGACAATGGATTACAACTCTTAGCGGCAATAGCGGAAAGCTTACCAAAAAATGATTGGATGAGCAATCTTACAGCATCAGAAGCCACACAATTAAGTGACTTATTAGATAAAATCCGCTAAAAATTTGATTAAATATTTTCCATGGAAAATAATGTAAACACAACAAAAAGAAAGAAAGAGTACAATTATGAAAACACTACGAAGCATAGCATACAAAGGAACAAGTGACTATGTAAATATGGGCGGAAACCTAATTCGTCAACCGTTACCAACACAAGAAATCGATCAAGTTGATCCATTCTTACTATTGCATCATTACAAATATGATGTCGGACCGTACAGTCCAGGATTATCACTATCGCCGCATCCGCATCGTGGATTTGAGCCTGTGACATTTATATTCAAAGGTGAACAATTGCATCGCGATTCACTAGGAAACGAAGGAATTCTAAACGCTGGCGATGTACAATGGATGACCGCAGGAAGTGGCGTTATTCATGACGAAGGACCAAGCAAGGAATTTGAAGGTACGATGGAAGGAATCCAACTTTGGGTAAATCTTCCCAAAAAAGACAAAATGACCGCGCCAAAATATCAAGATATCAAAGCGGAACAAATGCCAACAATTTCTGCGGAAAACGCAAAAGGAAGCCTAAAAGTGGTGGCTGGCGAACTCAATGGACAAAAAGGACCAGTTTCTACATTTACGGAAATCAATGCGTTCATTGTCAACTTGGAAACGTATGGAAACATTACCATTCCGATTCCTTCAACTCACGAACTATTGGTGTATCTATTGGAAGGCGAAACCCGCGTAAACGATCAACACACTTTAAAACTCGGGAAATTACAAATGCTAACATTTGAAAAAGATGGGAAAGCAATTTCGTTAGAAGCGAATAAAAATAGCACGTTGCTTATACTTTCGGGCGAACCAATTGATGAAAAAGTCACTTCTTGGGGACCGTATGTCATGAACTCACAAACCGAAATCATGGAAGCCATGCGCGACTATCAAGCTGGAAAAATGGGACACTTATACTAATTTATTTGTCATTCCTGCGAAGGCAGGAATCTATAAGTGGTTTACAGTATTTTGGGCGTAACCTCCGAAAAAAAATCGGAGGTCGCGCTTTCAGGAGTCGCTCTCTTCGAGGAGCTCCAACAGATCCTTCAATCGCTTACGCGGAAACTAGATATTAATATTTAGTAATGAGTATTGAGTTTATAAGCTAGAAAGTTTATAACAAATCCATAAACACACAGAATACCGAACAAACCAACTAAATATCGAATACTTAATTTTTAAATTTCAACACACAACACACAACACACAACACACAACACACAACACACAACACACAACACACAACACACAACACACAACACACAACACACAAAGAAAAAAATAATGAAAACAATATATCACAAAGCAAACACACGAGGAAAAGCAGATCACGGCTGGTTAAAAAGTCATCACAGTTTTAGTTTTGCCAGTTATCAAAATCCAGAACGTATGGGATTTGGGCAACTCAGAGTCTTAAACGACGACATTGTAAAACCAAAAATGGGCTTCGGAACACATCCGCATCAGAATATGGAAATCATTTCTATTCCGTTAAGTGGCGCGTTATCGCATAAAGACAGTATGGATAACAAACGCGCAATTACGGTTGGAGAAGTGCAAGTGATGTCTGCCGGAACAGGATTGCAACATTCTGAATTCAATGATAGTAGAACAGACGAAGTCAACTTTTTACAACTTTGGATTCAACCCGAAACGCAAAATGTAACACCGCGTTACGAACAAAAAAAATTCGATGAAGCAAAGCGACACAACAACTTTCAAACAGTAGTTTCGCCACAAGATAATATCATAGGCGATGCTTTAGGAATTCATCAACAAGCTTACATTTCGTTAGGAAACTTCGACGAAGGAAAAACCATCAATTTCAAGCTTCATGATGCTTCACACGGAATCTACATATTCTTGCTTGAAGGCGAAATTTCAGTTGGGAACGAAACATTAGAAACTAGAGACGCCATTGGAATTTCGGATGCAGGAACTGTAGAAATTCACATAAATACAACTTCTAAAATTTTAGTAGTGGAAGTTCCGATGAATTAGGTAGCATTAAAATTTTAACCAAGAACTGTTTGAGAAGTAATATTTCAAGCAGTTTTTTTCATTTCGAATAACTTCAATTCCAATTCAAACAACAAATAATCTTCGTTAACTTTCAAAAAATAACTATATTGCATTGTGCTGTGCGTGCATAGTAAAAATACATGATTGTTTTGACAGAATTACACTATCTTTAAGCAATCAGAAAAACCATCGAAATACATGAAATATAAGCATATTTTTGAACCGTTAGATCTTGGATTTACAACACTTAAAAACAGAGTGTTAATGGGTTCAATGCATACAGGTTTAGAAGAGGAGAAAAATGGATTTGAACGATTAGCAGCTTTCTATGCCGAACGCGCAAAAGGTGGCGTAGGCTTGATAGTTACTGGTGGAATGTCACCAAGTGTGCGCGGTTGGTTAACACCTTTCTCATCGCGAATGAGCACAAAAAAACATGCTAAAAAACATAAAATTATCACGGAAGCTGTACACAAAAACGGTGGAAAAATATGTATGCAAATATTGCATGCAGGTCGTTATGGTCATCATCCACTAAATGTAGCACCTTCTGCAATAAAATCACCAATTACACCATTTAAGCCAAGTAAATTAAGTGGTGCTAATGTTAAAAGAACGATCAAAAGTTTTGCAAATTCTGCATCATTGGCTAAAATGGCGGGTTATGATGGTGTAGAAATTATGGGTTCTGAAGGTTATTTAATCAATCAATTTATAGCAGAACGCACAAACAAACGTGACGATGAATGGGGCGGAAACTATGCAAATAGAATGAAATTTGCCGTAGAAACGGTGAAAGCAGTTCGAGAAGCAGTTGGTGTAGAATTTATCATCATTTATCGTTTGTCGATGCTCGATTTGGTTGACAAAGGAAGCAGTTGGGAAGAAGTAGTACAACTTGGAAAAGCCATTGAAAAAGCTGGCGCAACCATTATAAATACAGGAATTGGTTGGCATGAATCACGAATTCCAACAATTGCAACATCTGTTCCAAGAGCTGCATTTACGTGGATTACGGAACGTATGAAAAAAGAAGTGAGTGTACCTTTAATTACTTCGAACAGAATAAATATGCCAAGTGTCGCTGAAAAAATTCTAGCAGATGGACAAGCAGATATGATTTCGATGGCACGACCGTTTTTAGCAGACGCAGATTGGGTAAACAAAGCTGCAGAAGAAAAAGCAGATGAAATCAATACGTGTATAGCGTGCAATCAAGCGTGTTTAGATCATATTTTTAAGCAAAAAGTTGCAACGTGTTTGGTAAATCCTAGAGCATGTCACGAAACAGAATTTGATTACACACCAGCAAGTATCAAAAAGAAAATTGCTGTTATTGGCGCGGGTCCAGCCGGATTAGCCGCAGCAACAATTGCAGCGCAACGCGGACACGAAGTAACTTTGTTTGACGACAATAATGAAGTTGGCGGACAGTTTAACATCGCGAAGCAAATTCCAGGAAAAGAAGAATTTTACGAAACCATTCGTTATTTCAATAAGCAAATAGAATTGCACAATGTTGAGGTAAAATTGAATACACGTGTCAATGCTGATGAACTTTCGCAAGGAAACTTTGAAGAAATCATTCTGGCAACAGGAATCAAACCGAGAATGCCAAGAATAGAAGGAATTGAAAACGAAAAAGTATTGAGTTATTTAGATGTATTAAAGCATAAAAAACCTGTTGGAAAGCGTGTTGCCGTAATTGGAGCTGGAGGAATTGGTTTTGATGTTTCTGAATATTTATCACACGAAGGCGAATCGACTTCGCAGAATGTTGATGCTTGGTTGAAAGAATGGGGAATTGATAAAAGTTTGGAAGCTCGTGGTGGAATTGAAAACATGAAACCAGATTTTCACGGATCGCCAAGAGAAATTTTTATGCTCAAACGGAGCAAAGGAAAATTTGGTGGAAACTTAGGAAAAACCACAGGTTGGATTCACAGAGCGAATTTGAAAAAGAAGAATGTAAACTTTATCGGAGAAGTTCAGTATACAAAAATTGACGATCAAGGATTGCATTACACACAAAATGAAGAAGCAAAAGTTTTAGAAGTGGATAATATTGTGATTTGTGCAGGACAAACACCTTTAAAAGAACTCATGGAACCGTTGCAAGCAAAAGGTTTGACGGTTCATATTATTGGTGGTGCAGATATTGCCGAAGAATTAGACGCAAAACGCGCTATTGACCAAGGAAGTCGTTTGGCAGCGAAGTTGTAAAACATACTTTTCAAACATAAAAAAACCCACAATATTCTAATGAATATTGTGGGTTTTTTTATCTAAAAGCGAAGCGATCTAAGAGATTCCCGCCTACGCGGGAACAAGTCTAAAAGCGAAGCGATCTAACATCCAACAGCGCAGCGGTCTAAGAGATTCCCGCCTACGCGGGAACGAGTCTAATAAACTGGTACAACCGTATATCCTTGTTTTCTCAATAAATTAATAACACCTTGTTCGCCAGGTAAATGCAACGCTCCAACACCAATAAATGTTGGTGCTTCTGCGGTAATTTTTTCGATGAGCGGAATCCAATTGCGATTGCGTTGATCGACTAAACTTTCTTGAAAATCTCCTTCCAATCCTTGTTCGGTAGTTACTTTTAGCAAACCTTCTAAATCTTCTGCGTTGTAATAACGCGTCATTTCTTCAAAGCCTTTTTTACTTTCTTCCATGCCTTCTTTCGCCATTTCTACCAACGTTTTCAATTGATCTTCATACGGAATATCATCAAAAACTTTCATTTGATCAGCAATTGTTTCCAGTCCAATTACTTCTTCATTTTGCGCTTTTGATACTTTCATAAATTCCATATCATAAGCTGTTCCATTATCACAAACCGCCATTTTAGCCGTAATTGTTGAGGTAATTGCCAATGGTTTCATTTTGTCGAATAGTTTCAAATCCATTCCGACTTGTTCTTTGAAAAAATCTGCTAATGTTTTATAATCGTCTTCATTGAGCAAGCCTTTAATGGTTTTTCCATCTTCCATAAAGATAAATTTCATCATATCCATTTGTAAATTAGGATTCGACATATCAATTTCTAAGACTAAGCGATCGGTTTCGTCAAATGCTTTTTTAAGTTTATCTGTAAACTCATAATCGCAGGTTAGGTGAATAGTTCCGTATAAATAGGAAGGTTTTTTGATGTCTTTCCCTGTAATTTTCCAAAGTAATGATTTCTCAAGTTTTGGACCTTTAGAAGTATTTACAATCGATTTACTAGAATTACAACTAATGAATACTGTAAGTACGCAGAGTATGAGTAATGAAAGTTTTTTATTCATGGGATACGTTTAACTATTTTCTACTTAGATTTTTTTGAAAGATACTAAAAATTATGCTGTGTAATTCTTGCACTTACAAAGGCCATTTTAGAATTTGTGTGGATTAAACTTTTAGTTTTTGAATTAAAAATTCGATATTTGCAGTTCATAAAAGCGCAAAGGATTGAGGTATTTGTTGAAGCTCCTCGCAGAGAGCGACTACCGAAAGCCTGACTTTTATATATGCAGAGACATCAGCATATATAAACGATGCGCCCAAATAAAAGATACTATGGGAATGAACAAAAATACAGTACTAGCTTGGGCAACCACGATAATGATATTGGTAGGAATTGGTTTAATAGCACTTGGTGCGTTTAGATATGACGACGTTGCAGGTTACGGATTTGGAGCAGTCGGAATCGGATTCTTTGCCATTGCATGGGTTTTTAATGCCTTAAAAGGTCGCGTATAATACAATGCTTAAAAAAATGAAAAGCTTCACTTGTTGAAGCTTTTTTTTATGCGTAAAAGTCAAATTTTCTACACGAAAAATCGTAGCTTTATGATTCTTATTTATAAAGGAGAAAATAGGGAGTTCAATTGTATTTATGGAGTTAGAAACACTCATCACGAAATTTCAACAAAAAGATGTGAAAGCATTTGAATCGTTATACGCTATGTATAATGATAGTATTTTTGGTGTGATCAATACGATTGTGAAAAATGAGGATATCGCTACCGAAATTCTGCAAGATGTGTTTATAAAAGCATGGAATAAATCCGTCGATTATAACACTAGAAAAGGACGTTTTTTTACTTGGTTACTCAATATTGCCCGAAATGCCGCGATTGATAAAACGCGTTCAAAATCTTTTAAGAACGCGCAACAAAACCTTGATGTTGATTTTTTCGTACATAGTATTGAAAACAATGATAGTTTAGACGAAAAAACAAACGCAATTGGTATAAAAAAATATGTGAGTCAGCTTGCCGAAAAATGCAAACAAATCATTGAGTATCTTTATTTTAAAGGGTATACACAAAAAGAAACTTCCGAAACCCTCGAAATTCCGTTAGGAACGATAAAAACAAGGAATAGAAACTGTATTAACGAACTCAGAAAAATGTTGAAAGTATAACAATGGATCCCAAAGAATACATAGCATCTGGAATTTTAGAGCTGTACGTAGCTGGCGCGCTTTCTGAAAAAGAAAACGCGGAAGTGCATGCAATGATGCTAAAGTATCCGGAAGTTACCCAAGAAGTCTTGGAAATTGAAGCTGCGATTTTAAATTTGACTGCAGCGACCAGTTCAAAAGATACTTCGGATGTATTTGAAGTTGTGAAAGAAAAATTACAACTGACAGATACTGACGAAACCAAGGTTATTCCATTGCAAAAACCACGTTCATTATTCCGTTATGCAGGTTGGGCTGCCGCTGTTATTTTAGGTTGTGGATTGATTTATTCCGTATTGAAAACAGGCGATTTGCAATCACAAATTGACATTGTGAAAACTGAAAAAGAAGCACTGAAAGAGCAAATTTATAAAGCAAATAGTGATTTAACTGCGGCAACTGAATTGTTAAGCGTTTTACGAACAAAAGATATCATTTCGGTGCCACTTGGTGGGCAAACAGTTTCGCCAACATCATACGCAAAAGTATATTGGGATAAGAAAGCGAATAATGTATACTTAGATTTACAAGGATTGCCAGATCCGCCAGAAGGGAAAGTTTATCAAATTTGGTCGTTAACACTCAATCCGTTAACACCAACAAGTTTGGGCGTGATCGAAGATTTTTCTGCTGATAAAGACAAAGTATTTGACTTGAAAAATACAAACGAATCCCAAGCGTTCGGAATTACACTTGAACCAACAGGCGGAAGCGAATCGCCAACCATGGAGCAATTGTATACACTTGGTGTTGTGGCTTCAAATCCTTAGAAAACCTTTTTAATATTATATTCAATGTCACCTCGAGCGCAGTCGAGAGGTTCTTAATATATAGACTTCATTGAGTCTCGACTGCGCTCGACTAGACATTAGTTATTTCCCACTAAAAGATTCCTCTAACAAACCCAAGGACAACTATTGTACAATGAAACACAATAATCGTTTCTACATTCGGTAAGTCTGTCACTTGCTCCGCGACCGCCAATTGTAGATTCCTTTACTTCCAGATGTGAGATTGCTTTTTTGTTTAATGTCAACGATTTAAAATTTTTCTTTTTCATGATTTTGTTTTTTTTGGTTAAACTATGCTTAGAATATAAAAAGAACAAATGGTAATTGTTTACGGTATCGCCGTAATTAACAATATTACTTGGTTTGAAAACAAAAAAAGACACTTCATCACAAAGTGCCTTTTCAATCAATAAAAACCAATCGTCTAACTAAAAAGTTAGGGTATAGTTTACCAAAACTATAATCGTTGTATTTTCTGTGTTAATAGTGGACCTACTTCAAAACTACTTTCGAGTAATTCTGCTTTGATGTCCGCAACGGAAGTTGTATTTCCGTTTGCTTTTAAAATTTCTGCGGCGTGATACATCGCAACAGGTTCAAAAGTTTTGTCTAGTACATGTTGCTCTATAATTTCTAATGCTTTCGCTGAATTTCCTTGTAAATGATACGTCCAGGCGAGTAAATCGTACGATTGTGGCGTTGGACGCAATTTGACTTCTTGTTGTGCAATTTCTAAGGCTTTTTCGGTATTGTTTAATTCTTCTGATAATATAGAAACCTCATAAGACGTATACATCACGCCATAATTCTTATCTTGAATAGCATTCATAAACGCTTGAATATTTTTTTCTTTTTCAGCATTTTCTCCCATGTATTCAGCAATCTCAGCTTTCAATAAATAATAATCAGGTGCTTTGTGTTGTGACATAATTGTATTTAGAATACGTAAGGCTTCTTCTGAATTTTTCTCGTGTGAAAAAACAATCCAAGCAATTCCTTTTTTCGCGTACGCATCATTTGGATCTAATTCTAATGCTTTTAAATAATGGTTGTATGCATCTTTAATTCTTCCGGCATGACCGTAAAAATCTGCTAGGTTTGTATACGACCATTGTTTTAAATAACGATTATTTGCATCTTCTGCTTTGAGTTTTGCTTTTTCCATCATTTTGATGGCAGCCAGTAATTTTCCTTCATGATCGTACCATTTTGACAATCGAATCAACGCGTCAAAACTATTGTCATTTTTAAAATGATTTAAGTAAAGTTCAGCTGCTGCAACATTTCCGAGTTCTAAATGTACATCGAATAACATTTTTTGTGTTGCGTCTAAATTTTCACCTAAAACTTCAGCTTTTTTTAGTAAAACTAATCCTTCTTGAAAGCGATGTTGTGAAATATAATTTCGAACTAAACTTCTGATATAATTCGCGTTTTGATAGTTTGTGCGTTCGTTTACAATTTCCAAATGGCTTGAAGCTTTAAGTAAGTGTGAAACTTCGCCAGTTGCTTTAAACAATTGCGAATGCGAACTTGCTATTTTTGCATGATACGGATATTGATTTGGAGTTTTTTCTAGTTTAGATGCCCAGAATTTTTTGATGTCAGACGCATCTATAAGTGTTTTATTTTCAGCAATTGCTAAATACGAGTTATATTCAGCGGAAGCTGTAACTTTTTGTGATGGAGTAGAAGTGCAACTGATTAAAAAGGCACAAGCTCCAAGGATTAAAAAAGTGATTTTAGTATTCATAGTGATTGTTTTTAGTGAAACTCAATTTTGAAAAGTCTGAAAGACGAATTCACGATTGTAAGTTGAACTAACTCCGTTGAAGAACGGAGTCTAATTAAATATTTAGATTCCTTTTAAGTTTAAAAAGAGAGCATTTAGAAGGTTATTAATTCAAATAATGTTCCCCCAAGTTTCTAAATGCTCTCACAGCAAATCGTGCCAGTTATTGGTAAATGGTATTACTTTACCAAGGTGAGGCTAAGTATGGAAATGAGGACAAAAAAGGCTTGTCGTTGGCGTCTACATGATCATCAGAGAGATTTGGGTTTTCTGTGAAATCTTCGCCACCAAAAATTAATAATAATTCAACCGTAATCACATCATCGGCTAAAGCGCGACCTGTCAAAACATTCGTGCCATCGAAAAAAGTTGTGGTTCCGTCAAGGGAAACATTCAACACATCGGTAGCTAATAATCCTGTAAAAGCAGCTGCGTCTTGTCCTAAAGCATTCTGATCTCCAGGATTTGCATACGCAGGACTCAATCCTGTTAAATTGGTTTGAAACATTGCTTGGAAAGCTGCATTTTGTTGCGAAGGAATTGTAATATTAAAAGCATCTTTATTTGCTTGAGAAACAAATACGGTATTTACGGCAGGTCTTCCCATTTGATCTTGTTGTGCAAACGTTCCTGAAAAATCAGGTTCGTTGTCAATTATAATTGTATTGTCGTCTGAAGAACAACTCGTTAGTGTGAAAACGCTCACGAGTATAATTCCTAAAATTGATTGTATAGTTTTCATTTTTTTCTGTTTAAATTGTGAATTTTTATTGATTAATTTTTGTTCAATTAGACGAATTAAATGTTTCGTAATCCGTTCTTTTTCTGAAGTATAGAAAAGGTTTTGCGTTAAAAATTTTCGAATCCTTGGAGAAAATTTAGTAAAATCTTTTCGGTTTTAGTTTTCCAACGAGAAAACTAAAAATACCTGCCAGAAAAATGCCTTTTCTTTTGTTTCGTTTTCTTTGGGCAAGCAAAGAAAATGAAATTTAAAAGCTGATAATGAACTGTATAATCGAGTTTTTGTTAAGATTTTAGATATATAATTATTGTTTCCCTTTTGCTTCTGCCCAAACATTGATCGTTCCTGAACCGCCAATTTGTGATTTTGGCACTTCAACTACGATTGATAGTACGTTTGAACCTGCAAACGTGTCTGTTCCAGGATCGTTAAAAGCAGTTGCATTTCCTGTGATGATTTCTCCGTATCGTGCGAAATCCATAAAAAATGGATCATCTCTTGGACCTGCGAAAAATTTCATTCCGTTTTCAGTTGCTGTAATGGCGTTACTTCCGTAGGCTGTAATATCAACTGACGAAGTTGTCGCTGAGGTTTCAATTACACTATTTAATCCTGTTGCGCTTGGCGCGATTGGACCGAAGAAATACATTTTTCCGTCTCTTGGAATTGCTTGAATCACTAAATCTTCTACATTATCTCCAGAAGTATCAATATTAATTTCGATTAATGTGTTTTCGTCAAACGAAGTGTTTGAAGTTGCTGTCGGACTCAATAATCCTTGTGTATTCACTACAAAAGCTATCGTATTTGTGTCTTCTCCTTGAAAGGCGTAGAAATCGGTAATATCAGTAGTTGCTCCTTGTATTGCTGGCGCATCAATGTGATCGGCAGCTATCAAAAAGAAACTTCCCACCAATACAATACTGATTCCTAAAATGGTTGTTACTCGTTTCATAATTTTAAAAGTTTTATTAGATTTTTATTGTTTGCTATTATATACGAGAACAATGTCAATACGGTTTTCTGAAAGTGTAAAAAAGATGAAAATAAGTTTAATAGTTTATTTGTTTATGGATTTAAAGTGTTAATTTTCAATTGATTAATTTATTTTAAAAATTTATTTTTTTCTTTATTTAATTTGATGAAACTTTAATTTTGAAGGAAGTTTAGCCCGAAACTTTGTTTTTTAAATTTTTTAATGATTCAATTTTTCAATCCACATTTATATGTGAGAATGCTAAGACAATTATGTATATTTGTTGCATAGCAATTAAATTAAAGAACAATTATGTCAGACGATAAGAAAGTTATCTTTTCCATGAATAAGGTTTCTAAAACCTATCAAAGTACAAACAAGCAAGTATTAAAAGATATTTACCTAAGTTTTTTCTACGGAGCCAAAATCGGGATTCTCGGTTTAAACGGTTCTGGTAAGTCTACTTTACTGAAAATTATTGCAGGTGTTGAAAAAAACTATCAAGGTGATGTTACCTTTTTACCAGGATATAAAGTTGGTTATTTAGAGCAAGAACCACAATTAGACGAAACAAAAACTGTGATGGAAGTTGTAAAAGAAGGTGTTGCTGAAACAGTAGCCATTCTTGATGAATACAATAAAATCAACGATATGTTCGGTTTGGAAGAAGTATATTCTGACGCCGATAAGATGGACAAGTTAATGGCGCAGCAAGCAGATTTACAAGATCAGATTGATGCTTCTAACGCTTGGGAATTAGACACCAAACTAGAAATTGCAATGGATGCCTTGCGTACGCCAGAGCCAGACAAGTTGATTGGTGTACTTTCTGGAGGAGAACGTCGTCGTGTTGCTTTATGTCGTTTGCTATTACAAGAACCAGAAATTTTATTATTGGATGAGCCTACCAACCACTTGGACGCAGAATCTGTACATTGGTTAGAACATCATTTAGCACAATACAAAGGAACAGTAATTGCGGTAACGCACGATAGATATTTCTTGGATAATGTTGCTGGTTGGATTTTAGAATTGGATAGAGGAGAAGGAATTCCTTGGAAAGGAAACTATTCTTCTTGGTTAGATCAGAAATCGAAACGTATGGCGCAAGAAAGCAAAACCGCTTCTAAACGTCAGAAAACATTAGAACGAGAATTGGATTGGGTTCGTCAAGGAGCAAAAGGTCGTCAAACAAAGCAAAAAGCACGTTTGAAGAATTATGACAAATTGATGAGTCAAGATCAAAAACAAATGGACGAGAAGTTGGAAATTTACATTCCAAATGGGCCACGTTTAGGAACCAATGTGATTGAAGCGAAAGGAGTTTCGAAAGCTTTTGGTGATAAATTATTGTATGAAGATTTAAACTTCAATTTACCACAAGCAGGAATTGTGGGTGTTATTGGTCCGAATGGAGCTGGAAAAACGACCATTTTTAAAATGATCATGGGCGAAGAAACACCTGACAAAGGAAGTTTCACGGTTGGAGACACGGCAAAAATAGCGTATGTAGATCAGGCGCATTCAAATATAAATCCTGATAAATCTATTTGGGCAAACTTCTCGGACGAGCAAGAATTGGTCATGATGGGCGGAAAGCAAGTAAATTCGAGAGCGTATTTAAGCCGATTCAATTTCGCGGGAAGCGAGCAAAATAAAAAGGTAAGCGCACTTTCTGGTGGAGAGCGTAACCGATTGCATTTAGCCATGACGCTAAAAGAAGAAGGAAACGTTTTATTACTCGATGAGCCAACAAACGACTTGGATGTAAACACATTGCGAGCATTGGAAGAAGGTTTAGAGAACTTTGCAGGTTGTGCTGTGGTAATTTCGCATGATAGATGGTTTTTAGATCGTATTTGTACACACATCTTAGCTTTTGAAGGTGATTCGCAAGTATATTTCTTTGAAGGAAGCTTCTCAGATTATGAAGAAAATAAAAAGAAACGTTTGGGTGGTGATTTAATGCCAAAACGTATTAAGTATAAGAAGTTGATTAGATAATTGATTTTATTTTTCATTCCTGCGAAGGCAGGAATCTATTTCTATAAGTATAAAAAAAAGCCTCGTGATTGCGAGGTTTTTTAGTTTATGACTTATGAATATTGACGAGAATTTATAATCCTACACCAGCACCATTATCTGACTCTGATCCTGATTCTGACCCAGATTTTGATTTTGATTCTGGTTCGGAGTGCGATCTAGGTCTATGTTCCGATTCAGCAGCAGCTTCATCTCTTGCAGAAATAAGTCTAGCATGTATTAAACTAACTGCTCTATACACCTCAGTTGTTTCTGGATGCCTTTTAGAATCTGTTGTTTTATTTTTTGTTGTTGCAAGATCTAAAATACCTTGAATATTATTACTTTTTAAAAACTGCTTCATAGCAGCGATACCGGAAGGTACTTTTCTTCCAATGAGCCCTTTTCCCAAACTTGACCACATAGTATCATTTAAGCGTTCTCGTAAATGATGAATAACAGCAGCGCTATCTAATGGATTTCTATCTAATCTATTTGTTCCTTGTAATGTAGCGCCAGTTACGGGAATAACTCTTGCTACTGGAGGAGCTAGTACTTGAATTTCTCCAGCATCAAACATTCCGACGGAATTCCCTGTTCCAACAACAACACGTAGTAACACTCCAATTTGATCGGCAGCATTCGCTGCAGTAGCACCATGACGATCACCACTTTCATGACTCGAACTTTTAGTCGCCATAAGTGCAATATCCCTTGAAGTGGTAAACGGAATAAAACGAGTTAAACTACTGTCGCTAGTAAATTCTGGAATATCATTTGTTGCTTGTCGTTTAGCAGGAGCTCTACCATGTAGAGCATCAGCATAGACGGCGTGACCTGAATCAACGCCTCTATATAAGACTAGATGTCCACTAAGCCAATTATTTATGTAAGGAACTATATGAGCATCAGCTGTAAATACATAGGTGTTGTTTTCTTTTTTGGCAAAAACAGATTTCCCTATATACAACCAACATTTGTGTCCAACTTTTGTAAAAGTAATCCAATTTTCTTGTTCATGATTTGCTGTGTAGTGTTTTGTCCCTACATTTAGACGATAGGTTTGCCTTTGTACTGTTTGTGTAATATTCGTTGTTACAGCATTAGTTTTTTCTTTTCGTTGCACAGTATTGGATGTTAAAGCTTTTGCGCCCATAACATCGGCTTCTTTTTCTAGGTCTGAATCATCATTTATCTGAATTCCAGCTTTCATTTGTAGTGTTGGTTTCACTCTTCCTTGCTTTTGTTGAACTACATGCCATGCTTCATGAGGAAGATGCTTTTCCTGCCCTGGACCAAGATGTATATTTGTACCTTGTGCATACGCTAATGCTTGTAGTTGCGCTGGTTTCGATGAGTTATAATGAACTTTTACATCATCCATAGTATGACCAGACAAATTTTCAATTCCAGATTTTAAATGATTTGGTAAACCTGTGTTATTTTTCTTTGTTTGAACAGGTAATTGTTGGTTATTAAAATAGTTGTCAGCAATTTTTTGAAACTGAATTGCAAAGGCATTATTGGGATGATTGTTCGTTTGGTCAAATAATTTTTGTTGTATAATAGCTTGTGGACGATTATCTTCAAATTGAAAAGTAGGATTTTCAATAATTGCTTTTTGCGAGTTAGCACTAGCCAATAAGTGACTTTTATTTTTTTTAGATTTGTCCGCAAATATGTTCATATACAAGCCTTTGAAAACTAAAGTTAAGATAAATATTATAATTCAGCAATGTGGTTTCCCGTAAATGATTAAGAATTATATCAATTCTCATAACCACCTTCTGCAAAAACACCCGTCAACCAATCATTTACCATACAATCTAAGATGATGTGAGCACGTGGTTGATCGCTATTATTTTTGACTTCATGATGAATATTGAAGTTGCAATACCAGCATTCGCCTTCTTGCATTACAACAGGTTCGTCATTCAATAAGATTTCTACTTTATCATTCGTGTACACAGGAATATGTAGTCGAACTTTTCCTTGCTCAAAACTATAGCCAGAATCGGTGTGTTTTTGTATCGCTGCGCCAGCATCCAAGGTGTGAATACGAAATGTTTCTACACGACATTTGAATGTTTCAAATATCGATAACATATAAGGACACTTTTTTAGCGCATCATTTGGATAAAATGTAGGGATTTCGTCAGGTGTGCCGATAGGGTAAATAAATTCCTTTAACCATAATGTCTCCAAAGCCACGGATGGATTGTAAACATCTCGATACTCAGTTTTTGAAAATTGAGCGAGTTCTTTTTTTATAGTATTTGCATCAAATGCGAAGGGTAGTTTTAGTGAATTCATGGTGTAATATACTATAAAATTATTTTATTTAATTATTTTGAAAAAACTTCACTGTCATTTGAAAACGCTTTGAATTCTAGTGGATTTCCACTAAAGTCAAAAACAAACATAGTGCGTTGTTCACCAATTTGTCCAGCGTAACGTGTTTGTGGTTTTATGATGAATTCGATGTTGTTCGCTTCAAAGATTTGCTGTAAGGTTTCAAACTGTGCAATGGTGAGCACACAGCCAAAATGCGGAATCGGAACATTCACGCCATCTACTTTTCCACAATAATCCAACGCAGGAAAGTTTTCACTCACATGTCCCGACAATTGATGTCCGTAAAAGTCGAAATCAATCCAGTTTTCGGTAGACCTACCTTCTTGACATCCTAATAGTTCAACATAAAATTTACGTGTCGATTCAATATCTTTTATCTTAAAAGCAAAGTGAAAAATATTCATGAAAGCTTAATTTAAAAAATGATTCCATAAAAATAGTTGAAACATTTATGGTATACAATCAAATTTAGATAATGTATTTTTATTTCGTTTTTTGTAAGAATTTAGAAAAAGGACTTCTCTATCTTATTTTTTTTGTACTTTGGATGTATTGACGAAAAAACCAACTCTTTGAAAAATACCTTACCTACCATACTATGCATCTTTCTTTCTTTTTCTGTTTGGAGCCAGAAAAGTGAAAAAGAAAAAATTAAAGATAGCATTCAAAAGTACTTCTACATTACGGGCTCAAGTTTTGAAAAATACCAATATATAGAAGCAATAGAAGCTGCTAATAAAGGAATTACTTTTGCACATCAAATTAATGATATTCGAAATCTAGCAACACTTCACAATGATTTGGGTTTGGCGTATAATGGTTTTTCTGAATTTACTAAATCCAAAGAAAATTATTTAAAATCTTTAGTGTATGCAGCTGAAGAAAATAATGATACATTAAGATGTTGGGTATATAATAATTTAGGGAATATCTATTCAGAAGGGTATAAGAATACAGATTCAGCATTATATTACTACAAAGAATCTTTAAAAATATCTGAAAAACTCAAAGATACAGCTGAAATTTTAACGCCAATTCTAAACATTGGCTGGACATACATTGATGAAGAAAAGTTTGATACGGCATATCCGTATTTAGTGAATTCAGAAAAAATGATTTACACCAAACACGGTGATAAATCGGCAAAAGCGCAAATCAGTTATCTGCTTGGACGTTATTTCCTGGCGAAAGAGAATTATGAGTTAGCAGATACTTATTATAAAACGGCGATCAATTTTGCAGAAGAAGAAAAACTTTTGGATGAGTTGACAGAAATATATCAGCATTATTCAGCATTAGCAGAGAAGCAAGGGAAGCCTGAAGTAGCATACGATCGTTTACGGAAGCATTTAAAATATAAAGATTCTTTATTCAATGAAATAAAAATAAAAGGAAATCAAGATGCTTTGGTAAGATTTTCAGTAGATGAATACAAAAAAGATTTGGAACGAAGTGAAATAGAAAAGCGTGACCAACAAATCATTATTGATAAAACAAAACAGATTTCGTATGTGTTAATGATTGCTGGTTTTATCTTGATTCTACTCTTGATCAACATGTTTAAGAATTATAAATTCAGGAACAAAGCGTTGACAAAACTTCGTTTGAAAAATAGTGAATTGCGTGAAGCAAAAGAAGAAGCAGAAGAACAAGCAAAATTAAAATCGCAATTTTTCTCTACGGTAAGTCACGAATTGCGAACGCCTTTATATGGTGTTGTTGGACTTACTTCTTTGTTGTCAGAAGATTTTCCAAATTTGAAGGAAAATGAGAATTTCAAGTCACTAAAGTTTTCAAGTAAATATTTATTATCACTGATCAATAATGTATTACAGATTAATAAAATAGAATCAGAAGGTGTAAAATTAGGACGGATTCCGTTCAATATTAAGAGCTTAGTGAGTGAAGTGGTAAATTCGTTTAGTTTCGCGCTGAATCAGAATGAAAATAAAGTACATCAAAAAATTGATCCGAAAATTCCAGAAGTATTAATAGGCGATTCGGTACGCTTGTCGCAAATATTGATCAACCTTATTGGGAATGCGATCAAGTTTACGGAATCTGGTAATATTTGGGTTGAGCTTACTTCTGTGAAACAAGAAAATCTACAACATACCATACAGTTTAGTATTAAAGACGACGGAATTGGTATTCCGAAGGAAAAGCAAGAAAAAGTATTTGACAAGTTTATACAATTGCGTCCGATTGAAAAAAACTACCAAGGCACAGGTTTGGGACTTTCTATTGTGAAGCGTTTGTTGCTATTGTTTGAAAGTGATATCACCCTAAAAAGTGAGCATAAAGAAGGAACTGAGTTTACATTTGACATTACCTTTGAAGAAAGTAAGGAAATGTCTATAAAAGATACGTCGCTACCGATAAACGTTATTGATAATATCGACAAGAAAATCTTGATTGTAGATGACAATAAGATCAATCAAGTGATTACAAAACGTATTTTACAAACAAAAGGCTATCAATGTGATGTTGCTGAAGATGGTTTTGTTGCGTTAGAATTGGCGAAATCTAACGAATACGACTTAATTTTAATGGATATTAATATGCCTAAAATTGACGGAATAGAAACTACGAAACGCATTCGATTGACCGATAAAAACACACCAATAATTGCGTTAACTGCCGTAGAAGAAGATCAAATAAAAGATGAAATTTATGAAGCTGGTATGAACGATTTTATCATCAAACCGTACGATTTAGAAGAATTTCATCAAATTATTTTGAAAAGTTTATATGTGAATGTTATATAAAATACGCGCTTCCGTATATATACACACTACACAGAATCAGTTCACCAATAAAAATACTGACAGCAAAAACAAGAGGATTAATTTTCATCGCACCTGCGGTATAACAAATTAAATCTGTTGGGACAAACGGAAAAAATGCCCAAAAGATGATGAAAAATGGTCCGTACTTTCCTGAAAGTTTATCCTTTACCAATTTCTTCATTTTTGTATGCTTATCAAAAAGTCTGGCAAAGCCTAGTTTATCTGAAAAATAATAGACAATCATCGAAGAAATTACAATTCCGATCACGGAAATAAGCAATACTAAAAATAAATCATCTGGAAATAAAAAGACACCAGCAAAAATAAGTGCTGTGCTTGGAAGCATGACAAAACCTCTGATGAGGTGACAGAAAAAGAAAATAGCCAAACCGTAATTTCCATACGCTTGAATGTTTGATGCAATATTTTCTCTGGAAAATGTTTCGGGATAGATAAAATTATAGACAATAAAACCCACAATCAATACAATCCAAAAACGTCTAAAAAACGTAATATAACTTTCTTTCATGAAATCTAAATTCAATACCAATACAAGACGATAAAGCTACACAAATGTTACGATTGAACTAAGTATTTAATTTGATAATTTGAAAATGTGTTAATTTGAAAATATTTTCACATACCAACATACCAACATACCAACATACCAACATACCAACATACCAACAACTAACACACTAACTCCATCTTAATATCACCACGTGCATACGGATTGTTTACTTCAATCGGAATTTCTATGAATCCGTATTTTCTGTAAATGTAAATTGCATTTTCGAGTTTGCGGTTAGAGTAGAGCAGTAGCTTTTCAAAATTTTGTTCTTTGGCAAAATCAATACAATGCTGTAACAATTGTTGTCCAATTTTTTTTCCTCTAAGTGAAGGAACAACAGCCATTTTACTCAATTCAAAAACGGTTGACTCCATTTTAATCAATGCTACAGTTCCAACAACTTCACCATTAAGTTTTGCGAAAAAAATATGTCCGCCAGCATCAATAATATACTCTTTTGCCTGACTCAATACTTCTTCATCGTGCGGTTCCACATAAAAAAAGGTTTCGAGCCATTCAATATTTAAGTCATAAAAATCTTTGACATATTGTGCATCAAAAGGAATAATAGAAAGCGTGTCCATCATTTAATAGTTGAAAAAATAATTATTTGCGTATAAAATCTGTAATGAGATAACTGAGTAGTTTCCCAATTCGGTACATTTCGTTAGCATCATCAGGGTTTGGAGCCGCTTCACACAAATGTAAATACGCCGCGTTTTTTTGTTTTCCGAAGAAAGAAGCAAAAGTTCGTGCTTTATTGGCACTAAAACCGCTTGGCGTCATGGCGCTACTGGGTACATTTTCAATCGCATCACAATCAATTTCGACACCAAAAGGGCGATTATTGATAAAGGTTAAAGCACTGTTTAATTGAAAATAAAATCCTTGTTCCTGTCTAATCTTTATGCCTTCAAATGTATTAAATTGAATTCGTTCCGAGTGCAATTCAATAGTCTTTAAAATCTTTTTGGATGTATAATTTTCATGCAGTCCAAACATAAAGTATTTGTCTAAAAAACCTTGCTTAAAGGCATAACTAAAACCATTTCCGCTATGTCTGCCTTCCAAGTTCCTAAAATCGGTATGTGCGTCAAAATTAACCACATTTATGGCTTTGCTTTTGCCGAGCGCAGTTCCTTTAATATTTCCGTACGCATTGTTATGTCCGCCACCAATTATGATTGGTATCTTTTTTGCTTTTGTAATTTGATACAGTAAATAAGTAACTTCTTCGTCAATTACTTCCACCAATTTTCCAAGTTGCTCGTAATAATCGACTGCATTTCTATCCAAAGACTTTGCCGTTTCAAGCAATTCAGAAAAATCTAAATGTCCTAACACCAACATTCTTTTTCCTTTGTTAAAAGCGTTGTCTTGTGTGTTTAATAATGAAGTCAAAGCCGCTTTCCATGCTGTTGTTGCGCCTGCTTTCCCACGATTTGCTAAGACGCCAATATCTTCAGGAATTCCAAAGAGTACATACTTTGCATCACTTCGTTTTAATTGTTGTATTAAATTTTCTTGTGAAGAAAGTGTGTCTACTTTTTCGCCAAATTTCGTTTCGCCTTCTCGAGTATTTATATATGTGTTAAGTGTAGCTTTTGTATAAAAATGTAGCATAGTTATGAGGTCAATTGCTTAGGGCTAATTTACACTTTTATCTGATTTCTTTTAAATTGAATTGTGAAAAGATTGTAAACTTCGACTCTGCTATGTTTATGTTGCATTTTAATTTTATATAATCAAAGAAGTCCAAGCAAGTCCAACAAAGTCTAATCAATCTGATAAAGAAGCAATACATTCCTCACGAATCTTCCAGATTTCTTCAAAAGAATAGGGAAGTTGTTCGTTTATAATCCATTGTTTTAGAAAACCTTGATGCCAATTCACTTTGAAGTCACCAATTTGATGTGGCAAAATTTGTTGTTCGGTGAGTAAACTGTCTTCAAAAGAAGTCTTGTTTTCAGGCGTTCGCGTAATATCGAGTAGGTTTCCGTTGATTTTAAGATACGTATGCGCTTCTGGAATATAATCTAAATTATACTTGATTAAAACGCTTCCAACGCCTTTGGTATTGGTTTCGTTCATTTGGTAGATTCCAATGTATAATTCCACAGCTTCCTGATTGTTCTCAATAGAAAGTTGCTTCAAGAATGCGTGTTTTGTTGCGCAGGTTCCTTTGTTTTCGGGAAGAATCAATTTATAATCGCTCCGATCTGAAGTTCTTCCATACGGCAATTGATGAATATACGCAATTGCGCTTTTGAAATCTGTGATTCCGTTGTGTAGCAACAACTTTGAAAGTGGCGAATTCAGCGAAAGCGAAAAGTTAAACATGTTTTTTATTTAGTTTGAGTTATGTCTGAAAATCTAACAATCTAATAAAGTCCAGCATCTCGACTGCGCTCGATGTGACACGTTTCTAACAAGTCCAAGTCAGTCCAACAATCTAAGACGGTCTAAATGATTTTTCCATTAATGATGACATTCTCAATATTGTTATCACCAAAGGCATACGGTAACACATTGTACGATTCAATTTCTTTGGTAATGATTAAATTGGCAGTTTTTCCAACAGTAATACTTCCGTGCGTTTCTGAAAGTCCCATGGCATACGCGCCGTTTATTGTCGCTGCATTGATGGCTTCTTCAGGTGTCATTTTCATTTTGATACATGCCGTACTAACCACAAAATTCATGTTCCCAGAAGGTGTAGAACCCGGATTGTAATCAGTTGCCAACGCAACTGGCAATCCTGCATCCATAAGTTTACGCGCTGGCGTATACGGAATGCTTAAAAAGTACGAACACGAAGGCAAGGCAACTGGCATCGTTTTGCTTCCTTGTAAAGCTTTGATATCATCATCGTTGAGTTCTTCTAAATGATCTACGGAAAGTGCGTTGTATTTCACACCAAGTGCCACACCGCCAAACGCATTGAATTGATTGACGTGTATTTTTGGAATGAGCTTATATTTTTGTGCAGCTTTTAGCAATCGTTCAGTATCTTCTAGTGTGAAATAACCTTTTTCGCAGAAAATATCTACGTATTCTGCTAAGTTTTGTTCGGCAACTTTTGGCAACATTTCATTAATGACCAAATCCATATACCCATCTTGGTTTCCTTTGTAATTTGCAGGAATGGCGTGTGCGCCCAAAAATGTTGTTTTGATCGGAAAGTTATAGGTTTCTTTTAAGCGCTTGGCAACACGCAACATTTTGAGTTCGGCTTCGGTTGTGAGTCCATAACCCGATTTTATTTCAATAGCACCAGTTCCAAGTTGCATGACTTCTTCCAAGCGTTTTGCCGATTGTGCAAACAATTCATCTTCGGAAGTTTCTTGTAGTTTTTTGGCTGAATTCAGGATTCCACCACCACGATTCGCGATTTCTTCATAACTCAAACCATTGATTCTGTCTACAAATTCTTGCGCTCTGTTTCCCGCGTAGACTAAGTGCGTGTGACTGTCGCACCAAGTTGGCAACACTACTTTATTTGTGCAATCGATGATCGTATCTGCGGAAGCGATTTGAATCGTTTCCATTTGACCGAAATCTGAAATGACATCATCAACAATATATATGTAGGCGTTTTTTAAGATTGGAAGTTTATTCATGTCACTTCCAGAAACCTTAGAAACGGGCGTTTCACGAACTTGTAATAATTCTTTGATGTTGATAAGTAATGTTGTCATACCTTGAAAAAATATATGTTTACAAAAGTAGAAGCAAAGCAAATAAAACCCTAATTTTAGACGTATAAATTATGAAGTATGCAAACTATTGGGCTTATTGGCGGGATTACGTGGCAATCGACCATTTTATATTATCAAGTTTTAAACAGATTGGCTGCGGAACGACAAGGCGGACAACATTCGGCAAAGTGTATTATTAATTCAGTAAATTTTGAAGAAATTAAGCAATTGCAACACGATGGTCGTTGGGATTTGTTGAATGATATCATGGCTGAAGCCGGAAAAAACTTAGAGAAAGCGGGCGCAACCTGCATTTTAATTTGTGCCAACACCATGCATTTAACGATTGATGCGGTTCGTGCAAACGTTTCGATTCCTATAATTCATATTGCAGAAGCAACTGCGGAAAAAATTCAAGAGCAAAACCTGAAAACCATAGCATTGTTAGGTACAAAGTATACAATGGAGAAAGCTTTTTATAAAGATGTGTTGACATCGTTTGGCATAAAAACCTTGATTCCGAATGCGGAAGATCGTGAAGAAATTAATCGGGTTATTTATAAAGAATTGCCATTCGGTATTTTAAAACCAAGCTCTAAAAAAGCATACGTTGACATTATTGAACGTTTGCAGAAAGAAGGCGCAGAAGGTGTTATTTTGGGTTGCACCGAAATTCCTTTGTTGATACAACAAGAAGACGTTTCCATTCCTGTATTTGATACCACAACCATTCATGCTACTAAAGCAATGGATTTCGCGTTAAGCGAATAAAACATTCGTTCAGAACTTGTTAATCGTAAAATTATTATTGGCGAATCAATTTGTGTGTGCTTATTTTGTTTTTTGATTGAATTTTAACAAAATACACCCCTTTTTTAATGGTTTGAATATCGATTTGATTGTTGATAATGTTTGATGAGTTTAGTACAGTTCTCCCATTTATATCTACAATTGAGATGCTGTCAATAGTTTGATTATTTTTTGTGTTGAATTGTAATGTATTCGTAACAATAGGGTTTGGATATATTTGAAAAGAATTTAATGCTTCGTCTTCAACATCTAATACAACCAAAAATGAAAAGCCTAATAAGTCAGGACAGTTCCCATTATTTACATATGTATTCCAACCACCTAAATCAAAAGTTGTAGAAGGAGTTGGTGATGATAAAGTTTCCCTTTTAATAAATAAATCTGTATTTATAAGTGTCGTGCTATTGCCCAATTCACCAATTGAATCGTAAAAATTATCAAATTTAAACAAGCCAATTACATCGTTTCCGTCAAAGTTGGTAATTGCACTGTTGTAATCATCTACTTCAGTTGTGCAAATTGAAATATTAGGATGGGCAATGACATAGCTTTCTCCAGATACTAAAATCGTATTTGCTGGGAATGTGTATACCGCATCCCAAGTTGCATTTCCATCATAACTTATTTTTAAGGTATAGTTTGCTAAATCAAAATTTCTAATTGTTTGATTTGATATTTCAATAGCTTTATTATCTGCGGTATAATTTAAAAAACCAGATAAATAAGGATTGGTAGGTGGGTTTTGATAAATGACATTGACAGATTTACAAATTTGATTGGATAGAGGTGAAGCATTACCAGCAGCGTCTCTAGCAAGTATAGTGAGACAGTATGTGCCATTTGGGTAATACAATAAAGGAACATATTGCGTAGAACTAGAAGCATCGTATGCTATTATTTCTTCTAAAATACCATTTATGTAAATTTCATAAGTAGCAATTCCAACATTATCTGTTCCGTGTTGCCATTCTGCAGAAACAGAATCTGGCTGAACCAAAGGATTGCTTATAAATTGAAAATTCGTTGGAGTTGTTGGTGGTTGCGTATCTTGCGAAAAACAAGAAAAACTTATTAGAAAGACTAATAAATTCAATAATAACTTTTTCATGGTTTGGTTTTAATCTGAAATAAAAGTACAAAAAAAGCGACACTATTTATAAGAATAGTGTCGCTTTTTATAAATTACGAATACTTTATTGCTTCATCAATTTTTTATTAACTGTTTGATTCCCAATTTGTAACTGTAAAATATACAATCCGCGTTGCAATCCTTGAATGTTGATTTCGTTGGTAGGATTTGCTTGTTGTACTACTAACTTTCCAGTAATATCGTAGATACGCGCTTCTGAAATCTCCGTATTGTTTTTTGATTGAATATATACAATATCTCCATTTGTTGGATTTGGATAGATTGAAAACGTTTCCGTTTCAAATGTAGCAACACTTAACGTTTGCGTATGCATTCCTAGGTTTGTACATGTATTTGAAGCAGAAGTATCCCATTCGCTAGCTATATAAGTCGTATTAGGAATACTCACAGTTGCTTTTCTAATTAACGTTGTATTTGAAGCAAAGGTAGTTCCATCACCTAAAGTTCCAATAATATCAATTAACACATCGTTTTTAAATAATCCGATAGCGTCATTTCCGTTAAATCCAGTAATTGAATCATTAGAATCATCTACAACACCTGTACAAACTGCCAAACCAGTATTTCCAATAACATAAACATCACCATCATTGATCATAGCGCCTACAGGAAATGTATATGTTGAATTCCATGTTGCACTTCCGTTTGTACTAATTTTTAAAGTATATGTATTTGCTACATCATTAGGATCAACTGTTGCACCTGTATAATTCGCAATTTCTAGTGCTTTATTAAACGAACTTCCTTCCATATATTCAGAAAGGTATATGCTAGAATCAGTTCCGCCTCCGCCGCCAGCTAAAGTAGTTCCATCTACTCCTGTTGATTGTGCTGAAGCATTTCCTGCTGCATCTTTTGCTGTTACTGTAAAAGTATATGTTGTTAAAGGAGCTAAACTGCTTACTGTTGCAGAAGTCGTTGTAACTGTTTGATCAAATACACCGCCTACATATACATCATATCCTGTAACGCCAATATTATCTGTAGAAGCTGTCCAAGAAACATCAATGCTGTTTCCAGTTTCATTACTCACCATTAGATTCATTGGTACAGTTGGTAACTCTGTGTCAGTCGTAAAAATTCCCCAACGATCTTCTGCTGGCGTTCCACCCCAAATTACTGTAGCTAAACGTGGATTATCAATAAAAGGATTTCGATTTCCTTGTGCTGTTGCATTGGCAATATTTTCATGATATGCATTACGCGCATCTTCATACGGAGAAACAGGATCAGCCGCATTCCATTCTAACAACAAATCAATCATGTTAGCATCAACGCTGTTTATAGTTCCGTCAGCTACGAATGTTGGATAACATTGTGCTCCGTAACGAAGGTACATGTACATTGTAATTCGTGCAACATCGCCACGCCAGTCAGTTCCACCTAAAGAAGCATCACCAGGATACCAAGCAGTACCTACTGTTCCAGAATTTCCAGAACCTGCTGCAAATTTGCGATTGCCACGTTGTCCGTTTCGTTGTACATCTGATGAACGTAAATTGTGTGCATCACTATATGGAGGTCCATTTGTTCCAAACTCATCTAAATCAGGACTTGCCAATGAGTTTGCAAATGTATGTTCTCTGTTCCAATCACCAACATTTCCACCATTATTATTTTTACCTCTTGATACATCATTGGTAACATCGCCGTCACTTCCGTTTTCCCATCCGTATAATAATAAGACATTGTTAGAATTATTTGGATCTAAATCTGTAACCATTGTCGCTGTCCAAATCTCTGAGTAGGATAGTGAGTTTGAATGCGTGTTGCTTACTTTTACTGCAAGTGCGTCTCGTAATTGTGTTCCAGTTAAGGTAAGATTTACATCATTATAATATGTTTGTTGTGCAAAACCTATGGAAGATATTAATCCGATTAAAAAAAGTACTGTTTTTTTCATTGTAATAAATTATATTGAAGTGATTTAGGGTTTTATTTTCGTTCTAACAAAGCCATGTAGAAACCATCAAATCCTGACGTTGACGCCAATAATTTTTTATCTTCTACAAGCGTGAAGTCTTCATTTGAAGCTAGAAATTTTTCTACTTGTTCTTGATTTTCAGAAGGTAAGATAGAACAAGTTGCATACACCATTTTTCCGCCCGATTTTACCATTTTAGAATAGCGTTGTAAAATATCTTGTTGTGTCTCTCTTACTTTATCTAAAAATCCAGGTTGAATTTTCCATTTAGCATCCGGATTTCTACGCAAAACACCCAATCCAGAACATGGAGCATCAATCAATACACGATCTGCTTTGTCATATAATTTTTTGATCACTTTCGTGGAATCAATAACGCGTGTTTCTATATTATGTGCACCATTACGTCTCGCTCTACGTTTTAATTCGCGTAGTTTTGCTTCGTATATATCTAAAGAAATTAAGTTTCCTTTATTTTCCATCAAAGCAGCTAAGTGCAACGATTTTCCGCCAGCACCAGCACATGCATCCACCACTTTCATTCCGGGTTTTACATCTAAAAACTCAGAAACTAATTGTGAATTTGCGTCTTGTACTTCAAACAGTCCATTTTTAAAAGCGTCATTCCTGAAAATATTAGCACGTTCTTTCAAACGTAATGCTACAGGATGTCCTTTTACGACTTCAGTTTCATTGTCAAAAGTAAGTAATAACGCTTGTAATTTTTCTTTGGTAGTTCGTAAAGTATTTGTTCTAAGAATTACATCGGCTTGCTTGTTGAGCGCATGGATTTCTTTTGACCAAACTTTTTCACCTAACTCAGCAACACCTAATTCATCCAACCAATCAGGAATAGATTCTTTGATTTTTCTAGTTTTAGAAAGTTCATCAAAACGTCCTTTAATTCTACGTGTTGGAGTTCCTGCTAGTTGATTCCAATCTGGTAATTCAATACCTCTTAGCGTTGCCCAAACAGCAAAAACACGCCATAAGTTTTCACGGGAATAATTTTCTTTGATTTCTGCTATTTCAGCGTATAAACGCTTCCAACGCACAATGTCATAAGTCGTTTCTGCAACAAATTTACGATCACGACTTCCCCAACGGGCGTCTCGTTTCAGTAGTTTTTGAACTACTTTGTCTGCATATTCTCCTTCATTAAATATTAAGTTTAGCCCGTCAATGACTGAAAAGACTAAATTTCTGTGTAATCGCATGTGATTTCAAATTAAACCGCAAAGGTATTGTTTTATGTTTAGATTTTTTAGTTAATTTAACCCGAATTATGCCTTAAAACTTCGTGATGAAAATTTGAACTTCCAGAAATACTTATGTTTTCTTAATTTCAACATAGTATAGCTACGATTAAATTAAAAAGCACAGCAAAGCGATTGTATTTGCAGTAGTTCAGATTTGTAATAGATTTTTAATGTATAATGCGGGTTACCACAATCAAATAAATTCATTGAGCGAAGCATCTTTTATAGCAGATTTACAAGAAGGAAAACGAGCAGCGTACAGTCGCTTGTTGGATGAATATCAGCAACAAGTTTTTCATGCTTGCTTATCTTTTGTCCCTAATAAAGAAGATGCTGAAGATGTTGCTCAAGAAGTTTTTGTGGAAGTTTTTAAATCGATTCATAAATTCAAAGGAAATTCCAAATTATCCACATGGATGTATCGAATTTCCGTGAATAAATCTTTAGAGTTTATTCGAAAGAAAAACACCAAAAAACGATTTGCGTTTATGCAATCTATTTTCGGGAACGAAATTCCTGTGGATAAAACTTCTTATTTTACAGAAATGAATCACCCAGGAATTGTATTAGAAAATAAAGAAAAAAGCGAAACAATCTTTAAAGCCATTCATCAATTGCCAGAAGCGCAACGAATTGTTTTTACTTTGCATAAGGTAGATGGTTTGTCTTATAAAGAAGTCGCTGAAATCACGGAGAAAAGTATCTCATCAGTGGAATCTTTATTGTTTCGAGCCAAGAAAAATTTACAACAAATTCTAGCTAATTTTTATAAAAATTCAACCTAACGCAAGTTTTTTAAAAATATTGCATCTAATAGAACGTTATGAAGACACCAAAAAATATAGAACATACTAAAGAAACTGCATTTGATGTTTTAGATGACATCAAAAAAGTGAATGTTTCTCCTTTTTTCAAGGATAAAACTATGCAGCGCTTGTTTGCAGAAAAAGAAGAAATAGCTCCAGCTAGTATAGGTTGGTTTACGCCAAAACTGCAATTTGCGACACTGATTTGTGTTTTGGTTATAAACGTTTTTGGAATTTTACAATTGACAAACTCAACATACAATGAAAATGTTGCTGAGTTTGCCAGCGCGTATGAATTGTCGCAAGACGCGAAACCATCTTTATTCAATTAAATAAAAAGACATGAAAAAAAATATACTCCTTTATATATTAGTTCTTTTTTTAGTAGTGATGAACGGTTTTTTTATGTTCAAAATTTTTGGCGATAAACATCCGCCAGATCGTAATCCGGGACAGTTTATTGCGAAAGAACTCAATTTTGACGAGGCGCAAATGAACGATTTCAGAAATATGAATAGGGCGCATCATGAAGCTATGCGTGAAATTTCTCGTGAAATCAAAGAATTGAAAGATGCATTATTTAATGAATTATCAGAAACGGGAGTAAACGAAACTGAAGTGAACGATATTGCCAGACGCATTGGTGAAAAAGAGCGTCAGAAAGATTTGAAAACTTTCTATCATTTTAAAGAAGTTCAAAAAATTTGTAACGACGAACAACGCTTACGTTTTAACTCTATAATACAAGACGCTTTACACCGACACGGAAAGAAAAAAAGAAAATAATCTACACAGCGCACAAGTTTTTCTAAAAGAATACATCTAACTACCAAACACGATGAAATTCTCTTATAATGAAAAACATAATTTCTATTGCACTTTTACTCGTTACGTTCGCAACATTTGCACAGGAAACTTCCACCAATACATTTTCGGTAACAGACGGTTACGAGTGTACAGAAATGGTGAAATATAAAAGTGAAGTCACTATTTCCGAACAAGGAAAATACCGTGTTATCAAATCGAATGCAATTCCACAACACGCTACAGGTGCTTTTCCAAATGCAGGAAACCCGAATACCATTTCTCCTCAACAAAAAACATATAAAGTCGCTTTACGACCTAAAAAGAACAAGAAACTAACTTCTGTATATAGTGAAGGAATGTTAGGACAAGGAACGCCTGCGTATGTTTTTGGTGTTGCTATTAATGGTGTAAAGATGGAACCGACTGCGATGGAATTTTTCATCAATCCAAACACACGTGAAATGAACACGGCTTGGTCAAAAGAAGCACTGAGCACAAATGTAGATTTAGGCGACGATTGCAACAACGCACACGTACAACCAACGGGAGAATATCATTATCATGGAACACCTTGGGGAATTGTAAAACAAGCAGAAAAAAACAGTATGTTTTTATTGGGTTGGGCAGCCGACGGTTTTCCTATTTACTATAAATATGGTTATGCTTCGGATACTAACAGTGAATTAAAAGAATTGAGGTCTAGTTATAAATTAAAAGTAGGAAATCGTCCAGACGATGGAATTACAGCACCAAATGGCACGTATGATGGAACGTATGCACGCGATTTTGAATATGTAAAAGGACATGGCGATTTGGACGAAGCAAACGGACGTTTTGGTAAAACACCAGAGTTTCCAAAAGGAACCTATTATTATGTAATAACTGATAGTTTTCCTTCGTTACCACGATTTTTTGTGGGAACACCGAACGAAAGTTTCAAAGTTGGTGGTGGCATGCGTGGCAGAAATCGTGGCGGGTTCTCTGGGAGAAATCGCGGTGGAAACAATAGAGAACGCCCAAGTGTAGCGGAAATTTTTGAACAAATGGACGCAAATAGTGATGGGAAGTTGAGCAAGAAAGAAGTAAAAGGTCCATTACAGCGCGATTTTTCAAAAGTTGATACAAATGATGATGGATTTATCTCAAAAAAAGAATTAGAAAAAGCTCCAAAACCACAAAGAAGACAAGGCGGACGTGGACAAAGAGGCGGAAGACAGTAAACGAGTTGTGAGTTATGAGTTGTCTGTGAAATTTTGTGCATGGAGCTTAGTCGAAATGAACAATCTAATATTCTAAGTAGTCTAAAAAATAAAACACAAGTTTTTTAAAAGAAACGCATCTAACTAAAAAATAAACTAATTAAATCTTTAAAACATGAAAAGAAAACCATTTACAATAGCACTTTTGTTATGTGCTTCAATAATATTTATTGTTGCTTGCGGAAGTGACGATGATAGTACTACAACGACAGACCCAACAGGCGGAGGCAATACAGCTACGTTACATGCTGCTTTTGCGGAGTTTGATACTGATAATACAACGGTCGTTTTAAATGGTACAAATGTGACTATAGAAACGAATGGATTGCCAAATCATACATCGCCATATTGGTCACAAACGAATCCTTTATTTGTGCAACCAACGGTAACTTCATTTGCTCAAATGGCTCCTGGGAATATTGACGATTTTAACGGATCTTATTCATTAACAATTCCTGCAACGCCAGCATTGGCTTCAAGTTCAAGTGCAACTGGTTTAGGAGCTATTGGTATTGCAGTTAGTGGTTCGGTAATTTATAATGATGAAGAAGGTCCAAATGTACCTTTAGATAATGTGATAGGTTCTTTGGATTACACAGCAGCACATACAGGACCGCAAAGCTATCACTATCATTTAGAGCCAAAAGCTTGGTCGGATGATGATGAAAAACTAATTGGAATCATTTCAGACGGATTTTTCTTGTACGGACGAAAATGTAACTCCACAGCAACGTATCCAACAGATTTAGATGCTTCTGGCGGACATACAAGTACCACACAACATACCACAACGGCAGAATATCACTATCACATACAAAACGAACTTTATTTGAATGAGTACTATATCTTATTTCCAGGAAATTATCAAGGAACAGCGAACAATATACAATAATGTGGTTTTCCTTTTTGGGATGGTACTTTTGCTGACTTCATGTGAGCAAAAACCCCAAGAAGAAGCAGTGATTACCGAAAGTGTTTCCCTAAATACTTCGGTAGTCATTGCTAAAAATTCATTGGAATTAAAACCAAACTTGGGATTGATGTTTTATCAAAACCAACCATTTACAGGAACTTCTGAGTCAAAATACCCGAATGGAGTTGTTTCGGAAACAGTTCAATATTTGAAAGGAAAGAGAAATGGAGTGCGAAAAAAATGGTTTCAAGATGGTTTGCTCAGTTTTGAATCAAATTATATTGAAGGAAAGCAACACGGAACTTCCAAAACATGGTGGAGCAACGGAAATTTGCGTTCTATTTCAAACCATAAAAATGGTGTTGTGAATGGAATTCAAGAACAATGGTACAAATCTGGAGAAAAATTCAAACAGTTCACTATTGTGAATGGAAAAGAAGAAGGTTTGCAGAAAGCATGGCGAAAAAATGGAAAAATATTTAATAACTACGAAGCGAAAAACGGACGGATTTTTGGCTTAAAACGATCAGGATTGTGTTATGAATTGGAAAGCGAAATTGTACAAACAAAATAAACTTTGCGTACTTGTTATTGTTTCTTTGTTGTTGTTTAATTGTAAAAATGACACACGAAAACAGTTGGACAGTCGTGTCACAAATTTACCTTTTTATAAAGAAGCTTCGTTTACGCCACATTGGTTGGAAAGTGGAAGTGAAGCACAAAAAACATTTCATCAAATTCCAGCATTTAGTTTGACGAATCAAGAAGGAGAAACGATTACAGAAGCGACGTTTAAAGATAAAATTTACGTTACCGATTTCTTTTTTACAACCTGTCCGGGCATCTGCCCAAAAATGACCGCGAATATGAACATTTTACAGCAAGAATTTAAAACAGATGCTGAAATTTTATTATTGTCACATTCGGTAACGCCTGAAATAGATTCGGTTTCTGTATTAAAATCGTATGCCGAAAACAAAGGAATAGAAAGCAATAAATGGCATTTGGTCACAGGCGAACGTTCTCAAATTTACGACTTAGGTCGAAACCATTATTTCGTGGAAGAAGATTTAGGAGAAACCAAAACCAATGATGATTTTTTACATACCGAAAACTTCGTATTGATAGATAAAAACAGGCAAATTAGAGGAATCTACAACGGATTGAACAAAACTGCCGTTCAGCAATTAATTGCAGATATTAAAACATTACAATTAGAGAATTAGAATTAGTTTATTACGATAGGAAAAGGCTTCACAAATGTACAATGTGAGGCTTTTTTTTGAAATAATAAGTAAACAACAACTTACCCAAAACCTCTAAAAACGAAGCACGTCATGAGCGATAGCGATCTAACAATCTATTTAGTAAGCGTACAGAAAAAGTCAAGTGTAGCTTCCGAATGTTCGCCAAGTGAATAATCTTCCAGCGTAATAGTATTGACCAAATCAGGATTTTTATGCAATAGCTTTTTTCGATTCATTCGATTGGCAATTTCATACGGAATTTGCAACAACCAAGAAGGAATTTTGTGTTCTAAATTAAAAATATCATAGCGTAAAAAACGTGCTACAGATTCTTTGTTTTTCTCGTAATAAGCAGCAGTTTTTGCATTTCCTTGTATGGCTTTAATGGTATAGTTTGTAAAATTATTTTCAAATAAATGGACCAAATCTTCAAATGTATATTCTTTATAGTGCCAAGGATTTCGCGCAATAGTTTTTAAGGCATTTGGTGTAGAAATATAGGCTTTTCCGTTTGGTTTTAGTACACGATGAATTTCTTCTAAATATAAAGCTGCTTCCTTAATATGTTCAATCACTTGAAACGAAACCACAACATCAAAACTGTTATTTTCTAATTGTGTTAGTGGCGGAATTTTTTCTTGAATTATAGTTGTATTTGGATATTTAGAATTGATTAATTCTGCTGTGTATGGCGATTTGTCAATCAAGGTTAATTGATCCGAGTTTTTATATAATAATTCTACACCATAACCTTCGCCGCAACCTATTTCTAGTACATTGCCATGAATATGTGGCGCAACTACATGATAGGCTTTTAACGTCCGTTGAAACAATGGATTATCGGATGTGATTTTTGAAGATGTAACTTCTGTTGAAAATAACATAATGAAAAATTAGGGGAATTAATACGGCCAATTTTGTTGTTGCCACGTTTGAAAATTTTTATCAAACTGTTGAAATATTTCTTTTGATACAGGCGCATTTTCGATTCCACTTGGAAATTGATTCAGCATTTGTAAGTATATATTTTTTAAACGATATGCATGACGTAAATTTATAATTGGATTAGGCGGATCAAATGATGTCATCCATTGCAATTCGTCCCAAATATTTTGCATTGCAATTGTGCAAATTTCTGTTCCTTTAAGTATGTTTCCTGCACGCACATATAATTTCCCAATAGCATAGGAATATTGTTTGTATGGAATTGTTTTGTTTGGAAAAAGCGTAGTGCATTTATTTAAGACCTCTATAGCTTTTTTGGTTTGTCCTTCTTCTAACAACGCTTGCGCAAGGAAATAATAGTTTTGGCGCAAAATTTCACGTGCGTAAGTCGTGTTTTCATCGCGAATAAAAACGGTATCATCATCTAAACCTTCAAACTGAACTTCATTCATGATATATGAATACATCATTTTGGTATCTACAATTTTAGGATTTACATCTGGATCTTTTCGTTGAATTGGCGCTAATATGTTTACCATTCCATGTTGAATCATGTACGGTTCTAAGTTTATAAAATGACTCTTTTTACCATTAATCGCAAAGCAAATTGGTCGGTCGTGAATATTATTTAGCAACAAATTCATCAATGCAAGTTCATTTAAACCATAAAACTTTTTAGGATTTTCCCAAGTGATTGATGCGGTATACGAAGCATTTAGTTTTTTAGGATCAAATAGCTTTTTAATACGTGTGGTATCAATTGGAATTGAAAATGTAGTTGATGGAATATAGTGTCGCATACGTCCATTCCAGTTAATTCGTGTATTATCTTTCGTTAAAAACTCGAACAAAATAGGCAAAACGGCAGCTTTTTTTGTTTCTTCCTGCAAAGGAAACAATTTTTCAGCACCACTAATATATAAGTCTTTGTTGAGGTCTATTTTTATCGGTTTTGAGTCGTAAAGTTTCTTTTTGAGATGATCAATATGTGTTTCAATATTTAATTGCGCAAAATTAATGACACGTACATCTGTGCGATAGCCTTCTACTTGTTGTAAATACCAAAGCGGAAAAATCATATTATCGCCATCAGTAATCAATATAGATTGCTCCGGACAGGCATCTAAATAGGCTTTTCCGAAGTTGTAGGCAAAGTTATCATGACCGCGTTGGTGATTGTCCCAACCTTTGGCTAATAATTGTATTGGAGAAGCTAAAAGTGCAATTGCGGCAATAATTCCGATACGTATTTTCGGGTTTTTAATTCCTTGTAAAGCTTGCGCTAGAAATACTACTGAGAGTCCAATCCACAAGGCAAATATGACAAAAGAACCAATAAAAATATAATCGCGTTCGCGAATTAAAATACTGGAAGGAACAGGGTTTACATAAATGGTAATTCCGATGCCAAAAGTGAGAAATAGGAGCAAAGTAGTCCAAAAATAGGGTTTGTGTTTTCGCAACGCGATAATACCTAAAATGCCTAAGATGAATGGTAAAAAATAGTAGGCGTCGTTTCCTTTGTGATGTTTATAATATTCAGGAATGATCGATTGGTCTCCGATTCTGTGCTTGTCAAATGCATTAATTCCGCTAACCCAATTTCCATCTTTGATATAGCCTAAACCATGATGATCGTTTTGTCTGCCAATAAAATTCCAAAACAAATAACGTGCGTTCATCCACATCAATTGATAGTTTACAAAAAAGCTTAGGTTTTCTGTAAACGTGGGTTTGTTTATGGTAACAATTTCTCCTTGTACGGGATATTTTATCGGTTCACCGAAAATAGGTGTCCATGCTTTGTATTTTTCGGCATCGCCTTTGTCAAACATTCTTGGGAAAAAGAGTGTGAACTCATCAGCATAGTTTACGGTCTTAAATTTTCCGTCATCAGTTTTTAGGTATTTTTTCTGATCAATGTCATAGCTATACATAGGTTTTCCGTCAACAAAGCCAACATCTTTATCTAATGGAGCATTAAATGCAGGTCCTTTGAATAATGGAATAGCGCTTACGCCAAATTGCTCTGCACGAACATATTGTAGCATTTTGTTACTGTTTTTCATGCTTTCAGCAATCAATGTGTTTACATTAGATCGTTGCATCGGCATGAAAAATGAACTCATTCCTATAAAAAAGAAAATTACACCTAAAGTACCATGTTGAAGGATTGTTTTTTGACGTTTTTGAGAAAATACTAAGAGCAAACTAAATGAGATTAGTATGCCTAAAAACATGACAGTAATTCCTGAGTTTAAAGACATTTTAAAGGAGTTTACAAGCCAAATATCTAAGGTGTTTGTGAGTTTTATAATTCCTTGTACAAGAAATCCGTAAATAAAGAAAAAAGAAATACAGCCTAGTAAAATGGCTAGTATAAAATTTTTGATTGTGAGCCCAAATTTTTTGTGTGCAATTAAAATAGAAAGCGGAATTACAATAGCGATTAGAATTAAATGTACACTTGTAGAAATTCCGAGAAGAAATGCAAAAAGTAGCATGTAACGCATTTCTTTTCTTTTGTCTAATTCGCGTTCCCACAGTAACATGATATGAATCATTCCTGTCATAAGCGCAAATGATAATGTATATACTTCTGCTTCTGTGGAAGCAGTCCAAAAACTATCAGAAAAGGCAAGGGTTAGTGCAGCGATAATTCCCGCAATCAAAGCTGTATAATTACTCTTGGTTACTGAAAGTACGCGTTCTGCAACATTTATAGTAATTCTAAATAATAATGTAATAGTTAAGGCGCCAAAAAATCCGGAAATTAAGTTGCTAATCAAAGCAGCTTTGGTTGCAGGGAAAAAGGATAGGATGACTTTACATAGAATTGTATAAAAAGGCGCGCCCGGCGGATGTGATGCTTGAAGCGTATAACTACTTGTGATAAACTCAGGACTATCCCAGAAAGCAATGGTGTTAGAAGCGGAAATCGCATAGATTATAAACACAAATGCAAAGAGCATCCAGCTCGTAATTTTTTTAGCTTTTGGCATTACAGTTAGGTTCATTTTTCATGCAATATAGTAGAATTATTCATTCCGAAAAGAACCAAGTTATGAATAAAATATAATTGTATGTAGGTTGCATTTTAAAAACAGGTGTATTCCCGTATGTTTTTTAATGAATTGTTAAGTATATTTGAAAATTATGTTAAAATTATATTTACTATATTTGAATTACCATAAAATAAACTAACAACAATTCTATTATGAAAAAACAATTACCCCTCGTAATTGTGTTTGTATTGAGCTTTTTAGGAGTGACAGGCTTGCAAGCACAAACGTTAAATGAAACCATGGGTACTGGTTCAGGAGTTTCCATTACTTCTGGAGATTTTAATACCATGTATGGAGATAGTACAGGTAGTTTCTTGACTTCTGGTTCTAGAGTAACATTATTTGGTTACAGTGCTGGACGTAGCGTAACAACAAGTGAACTAATTGCAATTGGGTATCTAGCAGGATATTCTAATACTACTGGTTTTGATAACACGTTTATAGGTTATGAAGCTGGTCGTTTAACGACAACTGGTGGAGATAATACCTTTATTGGTGCTGAATCTGGTGAAAATAATACTACTGGTTATGATAACACATTCGTAGGTGAAGAATCAGGAGCAAATAACACAACAGGTTACGAAAACACATTCATCGGAGAAGATGCAGGTTTTAGTAATACTACTGGTTATAAGCAAACATTCGTAGGAAACGAAGTAGGTATTTCATCTGATGTTGGATATCGAAACACTGCTATTGGTAGTGAAGCTATGAGTGATGTAGATGATGGTCACCACAATACTGGAGTTGGAGATTCTGCTGCAATTGATATTGGAGATGGTATTTACAACACTATGGTTGGTGCTGCTGCCGGTGTAGCTACAGAATGGGCAGATTATAACACATTCATTGGAGCACAAGCAGGTTGGGATAACAACCGTACAAATAATACAACAAATGCAAACCACAATACGTATGTAGGTTTCTCTACAGGTTTTACAAACAGAGAAGGACAATATAACGTAGGTATGGGGTCGCTTGCAGATTTTGATAATACAAATCGTTCTAACGCCGTGTTTTATGGGTACGACATTACTGTAAGTAATAATAATGTGATGGGATTTGGTAACAGAGCATTTATCGATGGACAATATTCAATTTCTTTAGGACACGACCATGATGTTAGAGGACAAAACTCTGTGATGTTAGGATATTTAGGAAATATGGGTACTCTAGCTGATTACTCAGTTGGTATTGGTGATCGTGTGAATGTTGCAGAAAATGATGCTGTAGGTATTGGACGTGATGTAGATGTTGACAATCAGTTTGCAATTGCCATTGGTTCTACAACGGTAGCACAAAATGATGGAGCAATCGTTATTGGATATCAAGCTTCTTCTTTAGATCCAAGTGCTTTAGATCCAACAAATAATATTGCTATTGGAGTGAATGCAAACGTACAAGGAACAAACTCAGTTGCTATTGGTAATGCTGCCACAGCCTTAAATGATAATACGATGGTTCTTGGTGGAAGCATAAACCCATTAAGTGTTGGTATCGGAACTGATACACCAAACGCAAATGCCTCTTTAGACTTAACAGGAACAACTAAAGGTTTGCACTTAAACCGTATGACAACGGCAGAACGTACTGCATTTGGAAGTTCATTAGGAGCTACAGATGAAGGTATGGTTGTGTATGATACAGAAACAGATAATTCATTCTATTGGGATGGAACACAGTGGAAAGGAATGATGAACATGGATACACAAGATTTATCTCTTGCTACTAATACATTGAGTTTAGTAGATGGTGGTTCGGTAGATTTATCGCCATATTTAGATAACACTGATGCACAAGCAATTTCAGTTGCTGCTGATGTATTAAGCATTACAGGTGATGCAGGAACGGTTGATTTATCAGGATATTTAGATAATACAGATAGTCAAGCAATTTCAGTTGCTGGAGATGTTTTAAGTATTACTGGTGATGCAGGAACTGTTGATTTATCAGGGTATTTAGATAACACAGATAGTCAAGATTTAGCTATTGCAGCAAATGTATTAAGTATTTCTGGTGGCGTAACAACTGTTGATTTATCAGGATATTTAGATAATACTGATAGTCAAGATTTATCATTAACAGGAACAACTTTAAATATTTCTGGTGGAACTGGCGTTGATTTAGTTTCATTACAAGATGGAACAGGAACAGATAGTCAAGCAATTTCTATTGCAGCAAACGTTTTAAGTATTACAGGTGATGCAGGAACGGTTGATTTATCAGGATATTTAGACAACACTGATAGTCAAGGTTTATCATTAACAGGAACAACTTTAAATATTTCTGGTGGAACAGGCGTTGATTTAGTTTCATTACAAGATGGAACAGGAACTGATAGTCAAGATTTATCTTTAACAGGAACAACCTTAAATATTTCTGGTGGAACTGGTGTTGATTTAGTTTCATTGCAAGATGGAACAGGAACAGATAATCAAAACTTAACTTCTGCAACGTTATCAGGAAATACATTAACCGTAGCTATTGAAGGAGGAACTTCAGTAAACGTTGATTTATCTCCAGTTTTAAGTACATTAGAAGCTGAAAACACAGCACAACAAGCACAAATAGATGATTTACTTGCAAGAGTAGCAATTATCGAAGCATGTGCATGTAGTGGAACATTATCATTACCAGGTGGAACGCCAGCATCAAGAAGCGGCGCTATTTTATACCAAAATATTCCAAATCCTTTTAATGATACATCTTCTATCCGTTACTTTATTCCACAAGATACAAGCGGAAATGCTGCCATCGTATTTGTAAATACGGCTGGACAAGTAATTTCAACGGTTGATCTTCCAAATAGAGGAGAAAGCGAATTAGACATCAACACAAGAACATTATCTTCTGGAATGTACTATTACACATTATACATTGATGGTAAGAAAGTAGATACTAAGAAAATGATCATTCAATAATACAATAAGAATTCAATTCTTAAATTAAGATAAAAAAGCTTCGTAAACTACGGAGCTTTTTTTATTTTTAGACGATATGAAAACGCTGAACATAGACTTTCTTAATACCGGATTGATTTTACTATCTTTTCTCTTAGCATATTGGTTGCCTTTTGAGCTTTTTCTCTTGGCGTATGCAATACTGGGACCATTACATTATTTCACGGAAATCAATTGGATTCGCGATAAAAATTATTTTGTTGCCAACAATAAAATTTGGATTTATCTAACGATTGTTTTTTCATTAGTATTATCGATTCCACCTCTTTTGCGACTATCAATTTTTGCAGACTATAAAGATTATGATCTTGTGCGTCAAATAGTATATTATTTACCTACCTATCTAAATTCCTGTTTCTTTATTGCCATCGCTTGCGCGATTGCTTTTATCGGATTTAAAAAGAAATCACATCAATATCTAACAATTGCTTTAGGAGTTGTATTAGCCGTTTTATTGCACTTTTTTCCGCTCTATCATATCATTATAGGCGTCTTACTTCCAACAGTGATTCATGTGTATTTATTCACCTTATTATTCATGTGGTATGGAAATTTAAAATCAAATTCTAAAGTAGGATACTTTAATGTCTTATTAATGGTTTTGATTCCTTTTATAATAGCGTATATGAGTTTTTCAACTCAACATATAGTAATAGGCGAAACTACCGAAGGCATTTATAGACAAAATAGTTTTCATCTATTGAATATAAATATTTCTAAACTATTAGGTTTGTCGGATGGAACAACCTTTTCCTTTTTTAGAATATTTGATGTGAAAATTCAAATATTTATTTCGTTTGCATACACCTATCATTACCTAAATTGGTTTTCAAAAACAACAGTTATTGGTTGGCATAAAATGCTCACACAAAAACGTTCGCTATTGATTCTTACACTTTGGATAGTTTCCGTGGCATTGTATTTTTATAATTACAAAATTGGATTGACATTACTGTTATTTTTAAGTTTATTGCATGTGTTTATGGAATTTCCTCTGAATGTAATTTCGATCAAAGCGATTGGTCAATCGATCTTTAACCCTAAAAAAACGTAATCATGCGTATCTTCATTTCATTCGTTGTATTGGTATTATTTTTTTCTTGTGAAGAAAAGAAACAAGAAAAAGTACAGCAGCCTAAAAAAGCAATTACGGAAGTTCAGATTGAGTCAATATTCAACGATTCTATCAGTATTAGAGCGATTGCAATTACACCAACAAACGATTTAGTGTATGGTGGAAATAAAACCACCATAGGACATTATAACGCAGCAAAAAACGCACATACAGCATTGTTGAAAGGAAAAGTGCCCGATTCTCTAAATGTAAGTTTTAGAGCCGTAGCGTATGCTAATAATGCTACTTTTGGAATTAGTATTGTAACTCCTGCGTTATTATATAAAATTTCAAAAGATGGAACGGTTCAATTAGTCTACAAAGAGGAACACGAAAAAGTATTTTATGATGCAATTGCTTTCTGGAATGATCAAGAAGGAATTGCCATGGGCGATCCAACTGACGATTGTATCAGTATGATTATTACGCGCGATGGTGGAACGACTTGGCAGAAGGTTTCCTGTGATAATTTACCAAAAGCAACCGAAGGAGAAGCCGCTTTTGCTGCAAGTAATACAAACATTTCGATTGTTGGCGATGAAACTTGGATTGCAACAGGAGGAAAGGCGAGTAGAATACTATATTCTGCGGACAAAGGAAAATCGTGGACTGTGTATGAAACGCCCATTGTTCAAGGATTGGAAACTACAGGAATGTATTCTGTAGATTTTTATGATTCCAAAAACGGATTTGCTATTGGTGGCGATTATACACAAGGTGACGGAAATGAAGCCAATAAAATCAGGACTTCCAATGGTGGAAAAACATGGAAATTAGTCGCTGAAAATTCAGGTCCGGGCTATAGAAGTTGCGTACAATACATTCCAAACAGCAACGCAAAGGAATTGGTCGCGGTTGGTTTCAAAGGAATCGATTATTCTAAAGATGCAGGAAATACATGGACACATTTGTCCGATGAAGGATTCTACACCATTCAATTTGTAAACGACTCTTTAGCGTATGCCGCAGGGAAAAATCGGATTGCGAAATTGACTTTTAAATAAAGGCACTACTGCAACTTTTCAATCGTACTTTTTATACTGCTATGATTCAGCATATATTGCATAAAATCAAAAGCAGGTACTGCCATTACACGACTCATTTCGGGTTCAATAATTGTATTTGTTTCTTTAGAACAACCTTCCATTAAATTTTTAATTTCGGTATTGTTCGTTTCTATCATTTCAGCAATCGTTTTTACACATGCAGTATTTTTTACATCCATACCGTAAATAGCTTGGATATCGTCAAAGTCAAATTTATGTGGCAAATAAAGACTTTCAAAAGTAACGCTATCATTCTGAATGGTTAATAGTTTCAATTTATCCTTAATATATCCAGGAAACATTTCGGTGGCAGCAACTGAATTTACAATGGCAGAAATTTCATTAGATTTATTAATTCTTCCTCCTTTACAGATTCCCATAATACTATCCATTCGCGATTTGACATATTGCGCTTTATCATTTATAATATTAATAAAAACTGTCTTTTTTTGTTCTGCAGAAGGATCTAATTCATTAATTGCTTCGTATAATTTATAAGCAGATAACAGACCAGAATTCTCGTAAATTCCACCATCGTTGTATTGTCCTTCACCTTCAATAGTAGCCGCAGGACTAATTAATGGAAACCTATTTGTAGTTGATGCAGCATTGTAAAAACTTAATGTTTTATCATTGTCCAACGCTAAAATATCGTTTGCCCCCAAATATAAAATCTGATGTGAAATACCTTCCGTTGGTACTGAAACCGCCATTCCTTGTCGTCCTTTAATATTGGTTGAATTGCTAATCAGTATTGGAAAACGATTCTCTCTTTTGGCATACATTTCATTCCAATATTGTCTGTATGTTTTGGATTGAAAAGCAGCTTCATTAAATGTAGGATTTGCATATTCTGCATACGTACGCATTGCTCCAGTTGATCGATCTTTCCCCTGCAAATTAATAGGCAAGAATACATGTGTAAACCAATCTCTACCAAATAAATGGGCTAAGTCCATTGATAATATATTCTCTGTGCCAATTCTTTTAATAGCAGCATTTCGTTTTTCTAAATCGCTGATTTCATGTTTAATCACAGAATAATTAATCAATCCGATAGTACCACCAGAAGCACCAGACATGCAAACCGTTTTGTCATATAAAGTGTTGTTTTTATCCAACGCATTTAATACTGTCATTGTCCAAGCATTTGCTTTCATTCCACCGCCATAACAACCAATATAATAACGTGTATTGGGTAAGTTTTTAGTGTATTCCTGTAAAGTCACTTTCTTTTGAGTCGTATCTTCTATTTGTGCCAATTCAAATAAATTATTGGCAGAACTTTCGTTAGATCGGGCTAAATAACTAAAAATAACAAGCAGTAAAACAGTCGTGTATACTGTGAAAAAGAATTTTTTCTTGTTGCGTTGCGCAAAATCATCTTCAGCTAAATTGTAATAAATAAAATGTTTTAAAATAATGACGATAATACCATACAATAGGAAGAAATACGAAAGTATAATAATGATAGCATTCACCTTCATTGCAAACGTTGGCCATATATTAATCGCTGCTAAAAACAACGTGTTTGCAACTCCAAAGTAGGCTATAATTTGTAAAAAAATCACATTATTACTCAAAGAACCTAAGGATAATGAACCTATTCTTATTTTTGAAAGCATTTTGAAAAAAGAAGATTGACCAAAGAAATTGTTTTTCTCAAACATCGTAAGAATTTCTTTTTTCTTTAGTTCGTCACTACGCGTATCTGTTTGATCATATAGCAATGGAAAAGCAGTGAAAATAGCGGTGTTGTTTTCATTGAAAAAAGTATATTTAAACAACGTTCTATATGTTCTGTAATACGTATAGGTTATGGCTTGAAGTGTAACGCACACAAGACTTATAATGACGGTGGTATAATTATACGGATGTTCAAACCACAATAATAAAATGAACAGTAGGAGATGCGCCACAAGTGTCAAAGTTAAAAATATAATATAGCTCACCATAGGACTTTTAGGCTTAGAAGTATCATCTTTAATTATATATAAATCATCAAATTCGTTATCTGCTTTTTTGATGCTATTTTCATAATATAACCACCATTTATCTTTCTTCTTTTTTAATACATACAACCACCATATCAGCGCAATCACTAATACACTAGAAAATCCGCTAAGTTTCACACCAATACTAAAATTTGTATCTGCGGTATAGGCAATCATATAAAATAAAGCTGCATAAAAGAATACACCGATGGTTCTGCGTAAAAAGCTGATATAGCTTTCATACTCATTACTCTTTTTGGTATTTCCTTTTTTATTTTTGTACCAAACAATTCCAAATATTCCAAAAGATTTGGTCATTTTCCATTCTTTATCTTTAAATTTTCGATTGGACTTTGACAGTAAAAAGTAGTTAGGGTAATGTGATAATGTAATGCAATAAATAGGAGCTAAGAGTAGCAATAATACAATTACAAACCAAAAAGGCTTATAGTATAAATCTACAATGATTGAATTTACTTGTGGTGCTTTCGGTAAGGTAAGTCCAATAATAACTAAGAACAGCAAACTTATCCAGGAAGATGATACAAACTCTTTAAGAATCAAAAATCTATTCTTTAAGGAATAGCGCAACAATACTACCAATACGGTAATGAGCGCAATTGCATACGCGCCAATTTTAATGGAAACAATGGTTTGCGGATATTCTTTATTAAATAAATAGTAAAAATTCTCAGTACAATCAAACGTATATGCGATACTAGCGAGCACAACGAATAGTTTAAAAACCCATTGCATGCTATTCGCAGTAGCTTTTGTATGCACATATCTTCCAAGAATATAAAAAAGCAACGCCGCCCAAACAAAATCGAATATAAAAAATAGATGAAAAATCCATTGCTGTAAGGTAGTTGTGTTATCTAGAAACCAAGCTTTCGTAACACTTGTCTCTGTAAATTGTGGATGTAGTATCCAATCGTAAATTGAAAACATTTTTCCGCAAATCATCATTAAAGCCGAAAGGATGATAAAAATAATAATGATGCGCTTTGATATATTGTTTCTTTCGAAATATTTGAAAGAACTAAACTGATATTTTGTGCTAGAATCCATCTGTGTTATTTTTCTTAAAGCTACAAATCAATTTTGAAAATAAAAATACTTATGTGTAGGTATTTTTAAAATTGGGTATAAATAGAAAAGGAGTGCTTTATAAAAACACTCCTTTTAACCAATCACCAAAAAATGTAAACTAAGAATAACTATTACAGTTTTAGTATACAGTATATTAGACTACATTAAGTATTAAAGGTTTAAAACAAAAAGAGCATTTCTTTGTGAGAAATGCTCTTTTCTAATCAATGCTTAGGTTAAGAATATTAAAAATATTCTAGGTTTTTTAGGACATTGATTTTTATTGTCCACGACGCTTTTGACGAAACTGTTTCATCAGTTTTCTATTAAAATCGCGTTCTGCTTTTTTCAAGCGGATGATTTTTTTTGCAGGAAGAATTTTTTTAAGTTTTTTTATTAAATCCTTATTATTCTCGTATACTTCCGCTTCCAAGTTTTCAATTCTATTCAAAACAGTAGTTGCTTCTGCGTCCGTCATGCTATCCAAATTGTCAGCATCTCTTTTTATTTTAGTCATTCCTTTTACACGCAACTCATGATTTTTATCATCATACGCATTGTATATAGGCCAAAATTGTTGTGCTTCTTTTTCAGTTAAATCTAAATTTTCTGTAAAATAGGCAATCTTTAATGCTTTAATTTTCTCTTTATTTTTTTTGCCAAAATTACCGTTTTGTGCCATTCCAACAAAAAGCCCAAAGCACAAAAATAAAATTGTAGTATATAGTTTCATATTCATGATATTATTCAATTAACAAATCATAAGGATCTGCAGTGTTTTCCAAATAATCTATAGTTTCTGTTTCGTTTAAGCTTACTTCAAATAGTGCTGCAACATCAATGTTTTCTTCTTCGTATACGCTTAGTAACTCGTAATTATTCAATGCGATTAAATCATTTTCAATAAATGTATTAATTTCACTATTGACAACATTATCAATAGAAATTCCTGTTGTGGTAGTTCCAAAGAAATTGATTGCGCCTAACAATAATACACACGCTGCTGCTGCATATCCAATATATTTCAAGTAATTTTTCTTAGTGTTGAGTGAAATTACCTTCGTTTCTTTTTCTTCTGATGCAAACAATTGATTCGCCAATGTATCTTCTAAACCATCAAAATAAGTCTCAGGAACTTTAAAACCTTCAGTTTTAGGAATTATTTTTTCTGTGTGTAACTTGTCAAAAAGACGCGCTTCAAAAGTATCAAAGTAGTCTTTCGGAGTTGTAAACCCAGAAGGTAAATTGTTGTTATGTAATTTTTTATTTTTCACAATAGTTTGACTCTAAATCTGATAAAAGGTTTAATCTGTTAAAAATACTTCTATTTTTTTTACAGCATGATGATACGATGCTTTCAACGCACCAACCGAAGTATCTAAAACTTCGCTCATGTCTTTATAGGTAATGTCTTCAAAATACTTCATGGTAAATACCAATTGTTGTTTTTGCGGTAATGTTGCAATGGCTTTTTGCAGTTTTAACTGAATTTCATCGCCTTCAAAATACACATCAGCTTGTAAATTATTCACCAAATGATCTTGTAATTCTTCCGAAGAAATTCCTGCTTTTTTTGCACGTTGATTGATAAATGTAATTGATTCATTCGTCGCAATGCGATACATCCATGAATATAATTTGCTATCACCTTTAAACTTGTCAATGCTTCTAAACACTTTTATAAATGTATTTTGAAGCACATCATCCGCATCTTCATGACTCGTCACCATACGTCGAATATGCCAATACAAGCGTTCTTTGTATGTAGACACAAGTTGTCGAAACGCTTTTTCTTGCATTTTCGGGTTCTTTAAATCATCGATAAGGCTTATCTCAACAACGTTCAATTCTTGGCGTTTTGTCTTTAGACTTTAAAAAAAGATAATGGTTTAAGTTAAAGATAAAAAATATTTTCGCTAATAGCTTTGATACAGAAATACTTCTCGATACAATTTTTCTTTATTTCATTTCAAAAAATCACTCGAAGTGACGTTTAAAAACTCCAACAATGACAGAAAAATAATTCGTGTATTCGTGGCAAAAAAAAGCGTCAAGATGCTAAATTAAAAATGTAAAAGTATTTTCGCTAACAGCTAACAGCTAACAGCTAACAGCTATATCGACTGCATTTGCACCAACTTCGTATATACTTTATTATTCAGAATTAACTCTTCATGCGTTCCTTGCTCTACAATTTCACCTTTTTGCATCACGACAATCATATCTGCATTTTGAATGGTAGATAATCGGTGCGCAATTACGATGGAAGTTCTGTTCTTCATCATATTTTCGAGTGCCACTTGTACTAAGCGTTCACTTTCTGTATCGAGGGCAGAAGTAGCTTCGTCCAAAATCATGATTGGTGGATTTTTTAAGACAGCTCTGGCAATACTCAAACGTTGTTTTTGTCCACCAGATAACTTTCCGCCAGAATCACCCACATTATGATCGAGCACTGAGGGTAAATCTTTGACAAATTCCCACGCATTCGCGATTTTTAACGCATCAATTACTTCTTCGTCGGTAGCATCTTGCTTTCCTAGTTTCACATTGTTTCGTATGCTATCATTAAACAGAATAGAATCTTGTGTCACCAAGCCCATTAAGCCGCGTAGTGAAGTTTTTGTGAGCGTTTTGATATTCTCGTCATCAATTTCAATACTTCCTTCATTTACATCGTAAAAACGCGTAACAAGGTTTGCAATCGTACTTTTTCCGCTTCCCGATTGTCCAACCAAGGCAACTGTTTTTCCTTTTGGAACGTTTAGTGAGAAGTTTTTCAATACATACGCGTCATCATATTTAAAAGATATATTATTTAGTTTGATGTCAGTATTAAAACCATCTTTTGTTTTTGCATTTGGTACATCTTCAATAGGGCTTTTTGTTTCGAGAATTTCTAATACACGTTCTGCGGCAGCATTTCCTTTCTTTACACCATAACTTGCTCTACTAATTGCTTTTGCAGGCGTTAAAATGTTATATGCTAAACCCATAAATGTAAGGAACTTTCCGCCATCTAGCGCAGGTGTAACACCATCTGCTAGTTTTTCAACTAAAACCATGTGTCCACCATACCAAAGCAATACACCAATTACCAAAATTCCTAAAAACTCACTTGTTGGTTTTGCTAAGTTTAGTCGATTTAAAAGTTTGTTTGAATATTTTAAAAATCGTCCTGTAGATTCTTGAAACTTCCCATTGAAATGTGGTTCAGCAACAAATCCTTTGATTACTTTCAATCCACCGAGCGTCTCTTCTAAAAGTGATAAAAAAGTACCTTGTTCTCGCTGAACACGATCAGATTTTTTCTTTAGAGATTTACCTATTAAAGAAATAATATATCCCGAAATAGGAATAAAAATGAATACAAAAATAGTTAATTTCACACTAATGGTAAGCATGAAAAGAATTGTAAATATGATTGTAAGTGGCTCACGAACAACAAGTTCTAAAATAGATAGAAAGGAATGTTGTATTTCCAACACATCAGTACCAATTCTTGCCATCATGTCACCTTTTCGTTTTTCGGAATAAAAAGAAAGCGGTAATTCGACTGTTTTTTTGTATAAATCATTTCGAATATCAGTTAACACGCCATTTCTCAAAAATGTAATAAAATACATGGCTAAATAGTTAAAGATATTTTTTAAGAAGAATACGGATAAAATTAGTGCAATGACAATAGTTAATGCTTTAGAAACATCACTTCCCGCAATTTCACTAATGTTATAATTTATGTACTTATCAAAGTAATCAGCAAATTGTGTAAATCCTTGGTAAGTTGGTTCTTCTGTTATTTTTTCTGTGTCTTTATCAAAAAGAATATTTAGTAATGGCATTAAAACCATAAATGCTAATGCAGAAAATAAAGCATATAGCATGTTAAAGAAAATATTAAGTAGCGCATATTTTTTATAAGGTCTTATAAAGTGCGCAATTTTTTTAAAATATTTCATTAGTTGAGTTTCATTTCTTGTACGATGCGATCAATTTTTGCATCGAGTTGTTTTTCTACAGTTGCGAAATCTGCTTTGTTTGCTAAAGGCAGGTTTACACTAAAATAGAATTTTATTTTCGGTTCTGTACCGCTCGGACGTGCTGCAATTTTAGTGCCATCTGCCGTGTAATAGATTAAAACATTTGATTTCGGAATTGAAATAGGTGTTTTTGTACCATGCTCCATGTCAGTAGTTGTAGAAGCTTGATAATCTTCAATTCGGATTACTTTTGAACCATCAATAGTAGTGAGTGGATTTTCTCTCAAATCTACCATGATTTGCTTGATTTCAGCGGCGCCATCCATTCCTTTCTTCACCAAAGAAACCAATTTTTCTTTGTAGAAACCATGCGCTACATACATGTCAATTAGAGACGCAAAAAAGGAGCTTCCATTGGCTTTTGCTTGCGCTGCAATCTCACATGCCAACAATGTTGCTGTGACTGCATCTTTGTCACGTACAAAGTCGCCTGTCATGAATCCGAAGCTTTCTTCGCCACCGCCAATAAATTCCAATTCAGGAAAATCTTTGATCATTTTGGCAATCCATTTAAAGCCAGTTAAGCCAATTTTGCATTCTACATTATACGCTTCTCCTAATTTTTCCATCATTGGTGTTGATACAATCGTAGAGCCAATAAATTGTTTTCCGTTGATTTTATTATTGTTTTTCCATTGTTGTAATAAGAAATCAGTCATGACAACCATGGTTTGATTTCCGTTCAATAACATCATTTCTCCTTCTAAATTTCGGACAGCAATACCCAAACGATCGCCATCAGGATCTGTTCCAACAACAATATCAGCATGTACTTTTTCTGCTAATTGCATCGCCATTTTTAAGGCTTCTGGTTCTTCTGGATTTGGCGAAACAACTGTTGGAAAATCTCCATCGGGTTTTGCCTGTTCTTCAACAATATGAACATTAGTGTATCCAGCTTTTTTCAAAACATCAGGAATCATGGTGATAGAAGTTCCGTGTAATGAAGTGAATACAATTTTTAAATTATCTTTTCCAGATACTTTAAAATCGGCATTTGCCACACTTGCGTTTGCAAAAGCTTCATCGACTTCCGTATCAACCAAATGAATTAAATCATCTTTTGCTTCAAACTTGATTTGAGCAAAATCTAATTGATTAATTTCTTGAATAATTTCGTCATCTTCTGGTGGTACAATTTGTCCACCATCTGACCAATATACTTTGTAACCGTTGTATTCTGGCGGATTGTGCGAAGCTGTTAATACAATTCCGGTATGACAATCTAAATATTTTACAGCAAACGATAATTCTGGTGTTGTACGTAAATCTGAAAATAAATATACTTGAATATCATTTGCAGAAAATACATTGGCAACTGTTTGTGCTAGCGACTTACTATTGTGTCTACAATCGTACGCAATGGCAACTTTTAGTTGTTCATTTGGATATATTTTTTTGAGATAATTGCTTAATCCCTGTGTATTTTTACCTAAAGTATATTTATTGATTCTGTTGGTTCCAGGTCCCATAACGCCACGCATTCCTCCAGTTCCAAAAGCCAAATTTGTATAAAAACTTTCTGTGAGTTCTTTCGGATCATTAGCTATAAGCTGTTGTATTTTTGTTTGTGTATCTGAATCAAAATTTGGTGAGAGCCAAGCAGTTGCTTTTTCCAAAATTTTAGCGTCAATCTTTGTCATTTATAGGAGTTTTAAAAAACAAAAATAACGAATTCATTTGGTTTCTATTTTGATAGATTGGATATTTTGGATAACTTTATAGTATTGCTATGAAAATATGAAAGAAAATACTCTAAAACTCTTTTGCATATTTCTATTCTTTTGTACCTCTTTAAATGCGCAACGTGAAACCGCTAATTGGTTTTTCGGTGTAAATGCTGGACTAGATTTTAATTCGGGAACACCTGTAATATTAGATAATGGTCAAGTAAATACGCTGGAAGGTTGTTCAACAATTTCAGATGCAAATGGGGCACTCTTGTTTTATACAGATGGAGTTACCGTATGGAATCGTGTGCACGGAATTATGTCAAATGGTACAGACTTAATCGGAAGTCAGACCAGTACACAATCGTCTATTATAATTCCAAATCCCGGGAATCCAAATATCTACTATATTTTTACTACAGATGTGGTAGACGCATATAGTGCAAATCCTAATCAAAGTAATGGATTTAATTATTCTATTGTCGATATATCACTAGCTGGTGGATTGGGCGCAGTAACCACAAAAAATATCAATTTATTATCTAGTACTTCCGAAAAAGTTAGTGCTTCATTGAGTTCTGATGGAAATTATTGGGTAGTTACACATCGAAATAATCAGTTTTTCTCGTTTAAAGTAACAGCGGCTGGCGTAGATACAAATCCTGTAACTTCTAATGTATTGCCTAATATTTCCGATTATAGAAATATTAGAGGAAGTATGAAAATTTCACCTAACGGGAGAAAACTAGCAATTGCACACACATTATTTGAGCCAGTACAAGCCGGTTCATTGTATTTATATGATTTTGATAGCGCTACTGGATTGGTGTCAAATAGCGAATTTTTAGAAAATGATTTAATGTTTTATGGCGTTGAGTTTTCTTCAAATTCATCTAAATTGTATGCTTCTGGAAAATTATTCTCTGGAGCGACTGCGAATATGCAATTGCAACAATATGATGTGAATGCTACAGATGTTCCAAGTACAAAATACATTGTCCACAATTATTTGCAAGCGCAAGTAATATCTTCTTTAGCGGGAAGTCTACAATTGGGAATGGACAAACGAATTTATCATTCATTACCTGGAAATAAATTATCTACCATAAATACGGCAAATTTAGCAGGAGCAGATTGTAATTTTGATTTTCAAAGTGTTGATTTAGGATTTAGTTCTGCACGTTTTGGTTTGCCAGCTTCGGTGCAATCGTATTATGAAAGTATAGCAACTATTGAAAATTTTTGTTTCGGTGATGCAACTTCTTTCACGGTAACTTCTGATAATACAATTATAAGTATTGATTGGAATTTTGGCGATCCAGCTTCTGGAAGTAACAATACATCTACTTTAATTTCACCAACGCATACGTTCTCAAGTTCTGGGTCATATACGGTGACTATAAATGTTGCTTTTTCAAATGCGCCTAGTCAATTATTTACGGAAGTTGTTGTCATTCAAGAAACACCAAGTATAAATTCACTATTTATACTAGAACAATGTGATGTTGATGATAATGATTCAGATGGTTTATCAATCTTTAATCTGCAAGAAGCAATTACTATTATTGAAGAAGATAATGGCAGTGCTGACATAAATATTTCATTTTATGAAAGTATGAATGATGCGCAAATGAACGAAAACTCACTGACAAATTTTATATATGCAAATACGGTAAACTCACAAGTTTTATACGCAAGAGTCTTTTCATACATCGATTGTTTTGCGATTGCACAAATACGATTGCAAGTAAATTCAGGAACCAATTTAGGTGTATACGACACTATCGATGTTTGTGAAGTAAACGGTACAGGTATTTCCATTACACAAGTAGAAGATACCTTAGAAAATGATTTCCCCGGCGCTACTATTGGTGTTTATAATACTAGAAATGATGCGTTGTTACAAGATAATCAACTCTCGGATGCGTCACCAATTAACATAAACATTGACGGCGAACTGTTTTTTAGAGTTTCCTACGGAACTGAATGTGGTTTCATCGGAAGTATTATGGTAAATATTGTTGCTCAGCCAGAAATAGGTGATCAGCAAGCTTTTTTATGTGGAAATGAAGGTGCTACAGTTTTGTTATCTTTTGAAGAAACGTATGCGAGTTACTTGTGGTCAACCAATGCAACAACATCATCCATTGAGGTGGCAGAAACAGGCGTGTATACCGTAATAATTTCAAATACTGCAGGTTGTGAAAAAGAAATAGCGTTTGTGGTAGCAGAAGAACCTTCATTGACAATTGATCGTATAGAAGTACAAGACTTTCAAGATGTAAACGCAATAAACATCATCGTTGTAGAAGAAAATAATCCTGAAAGTATTTTTAGCTATTCCATCAATGGTGGAACAACTTTTTCTGAAAGTAACGAATTTGTCAATGTGTATCCAGGCGTGTATGATATTGTTGTGAAACGTGGCGAATGTAACGCTGCTTCTGAAACGATTTTAGTTGGAGGTTTTCCAAAATTTTTCACACCAAATGGAGATAGTTACAATGATACTTGGCAATTGCTTCAAAAAGAATATTACCCAAATGCAATCATAGAATTGTATGATCGATATGGAAAGAATTTAAACTACATTAAAGCTAATAGCGAATGGGACGGCACATACAAAGGTGTTCCGTTGCCATCAGGCGATTATTGGTATAAATTAGTGCTTGAAAATGGAAGAGTCATCACAGGGAATGTAACGTTGAAGCGTTAAACATTCTCTGTTTCGCTGATTTTATAACGTTCCTTATCGCGTTTGCTTCGCAATATAATTTCTCCTAAGAAACCTGCCAAGAAAAACTGTGTTCCTATAATCATAGTGGCTAATGAAATATAAAACCAAGGATTTTTTGTGACTAAAATCGCAGGCAAATCATACGCGAGTTTGTATAATTTTGTAATTCCAATATAACCAGCCGCTGCGAAACCGATCATAAACATCATCACACCTAAAGCGCCAAATAAATGCATGGGACGTTTTCCGAATTTAGATAAAAACCAAATCGTTATCAAATCTAAAAATCCATTAATAAAACGATCATAGCCAAATTTCGTTTTCCCGTACTTTCGTGCTTGATGTTGTACTACTTGCTCGCCAATATTACCAAAACCAGCGTTTTTAGCCAATACAGGAATGTAACGGTGCATTTCTCCATACACATCAACATTCTTAATCACTATATTTTTATACGCCTTTAAACCGCAGTTAAAATCGTGTAGTTTCAATCCAGAAGTTCTTCTGGCTGCCCAATTAAATAATTTTGAAGGAATATTTTTTGCGATAACAGAATCGTAGCGTTTCTTTTTCCAACCAGAAACCAAGTCAAAATCTTTTTCTGTAATCAATTTGAATAATCCTGGAATTTCATCGGGACTGTCTTGTAAATCGGCATCCATCGTAATTACAACATCGCCAATGGCTTTTTTAAAACCTGCGTGTAACGCTTGCGACTTTCCGTAGTTTCGTAAAAAACGAATTCCTTTTACTTCCTCGTGTTTTATTGCCAAGTCAAAAATAATCTCCCATGAACGATCTGTACTTCCGTCATCAATAAAAAATACTTCATACGTATAATTGTTTGCTTGCATTACACGCGCAATCCAAGCATACAGCTCTTGTAAAGACTCTTCTTCGTTGAGTAATGGTATAACTACAGATATATTCATAAATTGATCTTATCGTTGTTTATAAAAAGCATTAATTACTAGTGAAGTAATCAAAGAAACAAAAAATCCTGTAAATAAGCTTTTCAAAACAATATCAATAAATAGGCTAAATTTATAATTGTCTTTAAAGAGTGCAATTTTTTCTGCAACTTCTTCAGGTGTAAATTGTTCGTTTAGTTTTAAATTTTTTGGCGCTACGGCAGCTAATTTATCAATAAAATCAGGCTCTATAAAATTTGCGTGTATAATTTGATATACCCAAAGGATCATTCCACCAACCAAAATAACACCAATTCCTGTTTGTAATCCTTTACGAATACTAAACAATTCGCCATTAAAATCCTTATTTGCTTTTAAAATTGCGATGATAATAAGGACTACCGTAATTGGTAACATCAAAATTGCATAGATATTATTGGAATCGGTATGAATATTTTGCTGATATTGCAGCAGGAAAAATAGAATATTCAGAATTCCTAAGGCAATTCCGAAATGAGATGTTTTTGAAAACATGTATACAGTTTTTTAAGCAGATCACAAATATAGAAATTCAAGCGTATAAAATGTCAAAATATTTTTATTAAAATGTTGCACATTCAGAAATAATAATTAAATTTGCACCTCGAAAATTGAGAAAGTCACAATAAAGATTACACAAAATGAAACAAGGTATACATCCAGAAAATTATAGAGTAGTAGCTTTTAAAGATATGTCTAACGATGATGTATTTCTTACAAAATCTACTGTGGAAACTAAAGAAACTATCGAACATGAAGGTAGTGAGTATCCATTATACAAATTAGAAATTTCAAGAACTTCACATCCATTTTACACTGGTAAATCTAAATTAGTAGATACAGCTGGACGTATTGATAAGTTCAAAACAAAATACGCGAAATTCAAAAAATAAGAATTTCGATCAGATCATACAAAATGTCTTTCAGGTAACTGAGAGACATTTTTTTTTGAAAAATAACGAGATTCCTATTTACAAACGCAAAGCTTTTTTTTACATTTACAAAAACTCAGCATACACATGAACTATATTCTCTTTGATGGAACCGTAAGAAACGCACTCTTACCTTTTACCTACACGCGACCTGTTGCCGATATTAGAGTTGGAATACTGACAATTAGAGAAAAGTGGGAAATGCATCTTGGTGGAACTACAACAACAATCACAGAAGATTATTTGTCTGAAAAATATCCAATGGTAGAATTGGAAGAAAACGTGATGATCAATGCTTCTTTTTTACCAAATGCAGAATTGACCGCAATGATTCAAGATTTGAAACCAAAGCAAGCCATTTTTGCTGACGATGAAATTATTGCGTTTCACACAACTGACGAGCAAGATGAGGTTGATTTTGATGCGTATGCTATTATTTCGTATGAAGCAGCATGCTTGCGAATAGAAAATACGTGGGATATTTTCTCGAAAAATGCAGAAGCCATTCAAGCTGATTTTGATTTAATCACTAACGATCGAACTTCGCAACCAATTCCTGCGACAGTAAATGTAATAGCTCCTGAAAATATATTTATAGAAGAAGGCGCAACATTAAATTTCTGTACGTTAAACGCGAGCTCTGGACCCATTTATATAGGGAAAGATGCTGAAATTATGGAAGGAAGTGTGGTGCGTGGCCCATTAGCAATGTGTGAAAACTCAGTGTTAAAATTGGCGACCAAAATTTACGGAGCTACAACTTTAGGACCGTATTGTAAAGTTGGTGGAGAAGTGAACAATTCAGTATTAATGGGCTATTCTAACAAAGGACATGACGGATTCTTAGGAAATTCTGTCTTAGGCGAATGGTGCAATATTGGAGCGGATAGTAACAATTCAAATCTTAAAAATAACTATGCGCCTGTGCGTTTGTGGAGTTACGAAACAGAAAACTTTGCAAAAACAGGATTGCAATTTTGTGGACTCATGATGGGCGATCACAGCAAATGTGGAATCAACACAATGTTTAACACAGGAACTGTCGTTGGTGTCAACGCAAACATATTTGGTTCAGGTTTTCCAAGAAATTTTGTGCCAAGTTACAGTTGGGGTGGCGCAAGCGGATTTACAACCTATCTTACTAAAAAAGCGTTTGAAGTTGCTAAAGTAGTTATGTCACGTCGAAAAATTGAATTCACAGAACAAGACGAAGCTATATTAACACACATATTTGAAGAAACAAAAAAGTGGCGTAAAGATTAAAGTATATGATTGAAATTATCATCATCATTCTAATTTGAAAACAATTCTTTCAATTAGCAAAAAAATACAATCAAAAGCTCGCTTGGCTTTATGGTGTACTTGGCGTAGTTTTTTATTACGGAGGTGCTTTCATTGCGGGTGTAATTCTAGGATTGTATATGGAAATTACTGGAACTGATATTCTAGGAGGACTTAGTGATCTAATGTTAATGGTGGTTTTTATACCAATTGGTGCGCTTAGTTGTTGGGGAACATATCAACTATTCAAAAAGAAATGGCATAAAGACTATGCAGAAGCAGAACGCAGAAAACCAAAAATTGCTGACATTGGGAAATCTGAAGAAGAAGAAAAACCAATAGTAGATTTCTTAATCGAAAACAAAAGTCCTGACGATTTGGGGAAGAAGAAAGATGATAATGATTGGCGTTTTTGAAAACTGTCAATCTAAAAAATAGAAAAGCCGTTATTTGTAAAAATAACGGCTTTATATATATAATTTCTATCTTATCAATTAAAATTGAAAAATTAAGGGTACTTCATTTGAAAACTCATGTACAAATAAAAAGTAGCACACTATTGGAATGATAACTAAGCTAACAACAGAAAATACAATCAGTGTTTTTCGTCGCGATTGTCGTTGTTGCTCTTGTATTTGGTCTTTAATTTTTTTCAATAGTAGTGGCGTAGCTTCATTATATTCTGCCGTAGAAGATTTAGTGCCAATATAACGTTCTATGCGTTCAAACTTATCCAAACGCTTGCGTTTATTATTTCGAATAATCGTGTTCGCTAATGATACAAATCCTCCCATGAGTTCTAAATTTTAAATTAAAGTATACTTCCAAGATAATACAAACCAGCATACAGCAATGGAATTGCTATAACAAATGAAATCACAAGTTTTAGCATATCTAAACGTTGTTGTTTTTTCGTTTTCTTGCGAATTACTTCCAATTGAGTTTCCGTAGCTTTAGGGAATGTTTTTTTAATTCCTTCGTCTTTGTAATAGTGGAGGTTTTTATCAAAAGGCGTTCTTTTAGTACGTCTTCTTCTGGTTCTTTTTAAATCTTCATATACTGCGGATCCTGTCATAATCTTTTCCTTTTAAATGTAACGCATACATTATCTGTATCGAAAAAAATAAGAATGTTACAAGAAAGAAATATTATTGAATGTGGTTTTTATGAGTAACGAATCCTTTTCTGAAGTATAGAAAAGCTTTTACGTTAAAAATTTTTGAAGCCTTGGAGAAAATTTAGTAAAAGTTTTTCGGTTTTAGTTTTCCGAAGAGAAAACTAAAAATACCTGCCAGAAAAAGTGCCTTTTCTTTTGTTTCGTTTTCTTTGGGCAAGCAAAGAAAATGAAAATAAAAACTTCATATTATGGTTTATAGCTTTAGATTAAACTATTTTTTTAAATATAAATAATAAAATTACTGTACTTTCTTTACACGTTTCAATTCTAACAAATTCAACGCATTCATGCCTAAGCCTGATACGTTTTTTTGTGTAAATCGTACAACCTGATCGTAATACAAAGGAACCAATGGTGCTTCAGAAATTAGTAGCGAATCCATTTTTGTGTATAATTTTGCGCGTTTGCTCGCTTCAATTTCGCGTAAGGCTTCTTCATACCAAGCATCAAACTGTGGATGTTTAAAATGTGTGTAATTTGGACCGTTTGGCGTGAAGTTTTTGCTATAAAATAATGATAAATAATTCTCTGCATCTGGGTAATCGGCAATCCAACTGGCTCTAAAAATGGGCAATTCTCCTTTCGAACGTAATTCGCGTAGGGTAGAAGCGGGAATTACATTTACACTAGCTTTGATGCCTATTTTTTCTAGCTCTCGCTGAATGTACTCGCAGAAATTCAAATACTGTCCGTTGGTTGTGATAGAAACTTCCGGCGACGCATTTCCGGTTGCTGTTATATATTGATTCACAAGATTTTTCGCTTTTTCAGGTTCATAATCAAACCCTTTAATATTGGCAAAACCAGGCAACCCTTTCGGGATAAAACCGTGAATGGCGGGCGTTCCAATGCCGCTTCGTAAATACGTGATCATTTTCTGTCGATCAAAACTATAATTCATGGCTTTTCGCAATAAATGATGACTGGAAACATTCGTGCTATCGCCAATAAAAATTCCTAAATATTCGGTATTCAAATACGGTCCGGAAGTCATATTGATGTTCTCTGTATACGTTTCTCGTAACTGACCAGAAGCATCTAAAATTTCATCTTGATAGGAAGGATCAAGCGAATTCAAAAAATCTATATTTCCTTGTGCAAACTGTAAAAATTCACTCTGTTTATCGGGTAAAAAAGTAATGGCAACTGCTTCCAAATACGGCAATGCATTTCCTTCTGCATCTTTCTCAAAATACATCGGATTTTTGCGTAAAACTAACTTTGTATTTTCTTCCCAAATCTTAAACTGAAAAGGGCCAGTTCCAATCGGATTTGCTCTAAAATCATTTCCATAATGTTCCACAATCTCTTTCGGTACAACCGAGCAATATTTCATCGTAAGTAAACTCAAAAAGGCAGGAAAAGGTTGTTTTAATGTAATAACAAAGATTTGATTACTTGTAGCTTCAAACCGATCAACACTTTTAAAAATCCAACGTCCGCTAGACGCTAATTTATCATCTAAAATTCGCCCAAAACTATATTCAAAATCATAGGCATTTACAGTTCGCGTACTATCTTTTCCAAACAATTCGTGCTTGTGAAACTGTACATCATCACGCAGTACAAAAGTATATGTCAACGCATCTTTAGAAATATACCAAGCTTTTGAAATAGAAGGAATTACATTCAAATCGGTATCCATTTCAACCAAACCATTAAATAGTTGATGTACAGCCCAAATATTGCGTTGATCTTTCGCGAAAGCAGGATCTAAAGAAGTAATATTTGCATGCTCATTATAACGAAACACCAAATGATCTCTGTTGTCAGTTTTGTTTTGTTGACACGAAAAAGAAATCAACAATAAACAAAGTATTGATATATAAGATATTACCAATTTAAAATGTTGCATTGTTAATTTTACCATATGCTGAATTAATTGTAAATTTGCGGGCTTTCACCTTTAATAATTTAGCTTTTTTTGTTTGAATTTAAAGGTTTAAAAGTACACAATAAAAAACTAAAATCGCTACCGTTTTGGTAGAAAAGTACCGAAATGAACGATAGAAAAAAAGTCGCTTTTTACACACTAGGTTGCAAACTGAATTTTTCAGAAACGTCTACAATTGCTCGAAACTTTCAGGACGAAGGATTTGAAAAGGTTGATTTTTCAGAACATGCAGATATGTATGTCATCAATACATGTAGTGTGACGGAAAATGCGGATAAACGATTTAAAACGATTGTAAAACAAGCACAAAAAGTAAATCCTGATGCTTTTGTGGCGGCTGTTGGTTGCTATGCGCAATTGAAACCAGAAGAATTAGCGGCAGTTGATGGTGTTGATTTGGTACTTGGTGCGACAGAAAAATTCAAGATTACAGATTATATCAATGACCTTACAAAAAATGAGTTTGGAGAAGTGCATTCTTGCGAAATTGAAGATGCTGATTTTTATGTGGGAAGTTATGCTGTTGGCGATCGTACGCGTGCTTTCTTAAAAGTGCAAGATGGTTGCGACTATAAATGTACCTATTGTACCATTCCGCTTGCGAGAGGAATTTCGCGAAGTGATACGTTGGAAAATGTATTGAAAAATGCCAAAGAAATCTCTGAACAAAATATCAAAGAAATTGTCTTAACGGGCGTAAATATTGGCGATTACGGAAAAGGTGAATTTGGAAATAAAAAACACGAACACACATTTCTAGAATTAGTACAAGAATTGGATAAAGTGGAAGGAATTGAACGCTTGCGAATTTCTTCTATTGAGCCAAATCTATTAAAAAACGAAACAATTGATTTCGTATCAAAAAGCAGCACATTTGTACCACATTTTCACATTCCATTGCAAAGTGGAAGCAATACATTACTGCGTTTAATGCGCCGTCGCTACATGCGTGAATTGTATGTAGATCGTGTAACGAGAATCAAAAAAGTCATGCCAGATGCGTGTATTGGCGTAGATGTGATTGTTGGTTTTCCGGGCGAAACGGACGAATTATTCTTGGAAACGTATAATTTTTTAACCGAACTCGATATTTCATACTTACACGTTTTCACCTATTCCGAACGCGAAAACACAGTTGCTGCCGACATGGAAGGTGTTGTGCCGCAAAATGTGCGTAAAAAACGCAGCAAAATGCTTCGTGGTTTGTCTGTTAAGATGCGAAGAGGATTCTACGAAAGCCAACTTGGGAAAACGAAAACGGTTTTATTCGAAGGTGAAAACAAAGAAGGATACATTCACGGATTTACAGAAAACTATGTAAAAGTCAAAGCACCTTGGAATCCTGAATTGGTCAATACTTTACAAGAAATCACACTTACCAAAATTGACGATGACGGAATCGTTCGGTTTGATTTTGTCAATGAAATCGTTGCTTCAAGCTAGATTTCAATATTCAATTTTTGTTGCTTTATCGAAGTATCTTGAGTGTCGTCGAAAGATTGGTACGATTCATGCAAATATGTATGGTATGTATCTTTAATTGTAAACAGATACTTATATTTAACTATAAAAAATATCAAATGAAAACAACTATACTCTCTATATTAGTGCTCACATTAATCAGTTGTGATGCGTCTACAAAAGATTTGATTGGAACTTCATGGAAAGTTTCCGAATTAAATCAAGATGGAAAAAAGATGGCAGTTACCAACGATGTCATTCTGACGATAAGAAGTGCTACTGAATTTTCGCTGAAGCTAGATAAAAACAGCTGTGTTGGAATTTATGAAATTACCGGAAAAAATAGTATAAAACTAGGTAATTTAGGGTGTACTGAATTATGTTGCGATTCTGATTTTTCAATGGCAGTGACAAATGCATTGTATAAAGTGTCTACAATAAATTTTGAAAAAGAACGCGCAACATTATCTGGAGATGATGTGAAAATCAAGTTTAAAAAATATGAAGTCGTGTCAAATAGAATACAGATGATGATAGAAGATGAAAAGTTGATTACCAAACAAGAAAAAATACCAACCAAAGAAACAACAGATGTTGGTTTGTTTGTAAAACCTACCGAAGGTCAACAAACTAAAGGAACTATTCCAGAAGGAGATTTTATAACATTGTATAAATCGCCATGTAAAGGAACTTGTGAAGAATTTACAATGGTTATGTACGCTGACGGAACTGTTGTATACACCGGGAAATTCAATGCGGAAATCCAAGGGAAACATACGGTAAAGTTAGCAAAAAGTGAATCGGAAGCATTGTTTTCACTATTTGAACAATCGAACTTTACGAATTTCGCTGCGAAGTATGATGATGCAACCATTATGGATATTCAAAATACATACTTGACTTATAAAGGTAAAAAGATTCACATTCGATACAAACCTAATGCGCCAGTTGAATTGCAGGCATTGCTTGAAAAAGTAGAACAAAAGGCGAAAGAAGTTTTGGTGCAGTTGAAGAAAAAGTAAAAATTAAGCATAAAAAAAGGGAGCGTTTAACGTTCCCTTTTTTTTGTAGAATTAGATTCTAACGCCCACGGGCAGTAGATCTTTATACTCTTTGTGTTTTCGTAAAAAACTAGCAATCTTTGGGCTAGTTGGTACAACTCGTAAGTTTCGTTCTTGAATACTATCTAAAACAATTCTGATAAAAGCGTCCTTGAAATCATCATTATCAAGCGATTCGGGAACAATCAGTTTTGTTAAAAATATTTTACGTTCTTGGAGTGAATACTCAATTTTCGCAATTCCATCAGTTGTTTTGTATTCAAATTGACGTAAAAATTCGTTATCATTGATAACAATTTCATTATCCATAGCAGTTTAATTTAAATTAATCTTAAATGGTGTTAGGAGAAAAAATCTTGGGTTAACTTTGCAAAGATACAAAATTTACACTAGATTTCCGAGTTTTTAGTGCGACTATCTATATGAAAGATCATAAAACACCTGTATATTTCATGCCAGGAATGGCGGCAAATCCTTCTATATTTAAACATATAAAATTACCAGAAGACGAATTTGAAATGTATTTCTTGGAATGGTTTATTCCCGAAAAGGGAGAAACATTAGCCAATTATGCATTGCGCATGACGCAAAAGATACAACACGATAATATTGTCTTAATTGGCGTTTCTTTTGGCGGAATCTTAGTGCAGGAAATGGCGCGTCACATCAAGGTACGTAAGCTTTTTGTGATTTCTACGGTAAAAACGAAGCATGAATTGCCACGCAGAATGAAAATTGCGAAAGCCACTAAAATTTACAAAATTTTCCCCACAGGATTGGTCAACAGTATAGATGTGTTTCGTAAATATGCGACTAATGATTTCGTAGCTAAGCGATTAGATTTGTATGAAGAATATCTTTCTGTTCGCGATAAATACTATTTAGATTGGTCTATTGAGCAAATTGTCAACTGGAATCAAGAAAAACCATTACCAGGCACCATTCACATTCACGGTGAAAAAGATGGTGTATTTCCGATACAATACATTTCTGATTGTATTCCAATAAAAGGCGGAACGCACATTATGATCATCAATAAGTATAAATGGTTCAATGAAAACTTACCACGATTAATTAAGGAGTAGAGTTAAAAAAGTTTTGTATTAATTTTTTTGAAGCGATTATTCTTTTTCCGCAGTGTAGTAGTTGTTTTCCGTTAAAAATTTTTGAAGCCTTGGAAAAAATTTAGGAAAACAAATACGATTCTAGTTTTTCAGAAAAAACTAGAAACACCTCTGGAAAAAGCGCCTTTTCTTTTGTTTCTTTTCTTTGGGCGAGCAAAGAAAATGAAAATAATAAACTAAAAGCGAATTTTTGTACTTCCAAGGTTATCTTATTTGTCTAGTATTTCTTTAATTCACATTCCAATAAAAGGCGGAACGCACATTATGATCATCAATAAGTACAAATGGTTCAATGAAAACTTACCACGATTAATTAAGGAGTAGAGTTAAAAAAGTTTTGTATTAATTTTTTTGAAGCGGTTATTCTTTTTCCGCAGTGTAGTAGTTGTTTTCCGTTAAAAATTTTTGAAGCCTTGGAAAAAATTTAGGAAAACAAATACGATTCTAGTTTTTCAGAAAAAACTAGAAACACCTCTGGAAAAAGCGC
>NZ_JACGWS010000039.1 GCF_014397005.1 Kordia aestuariivivens | reverse complement strand
TTGTATTGGCTACCAATGATACCACAGGTTGTGAAAACACCATTACTTTTGACATCAGGGTAAATCCATTGCCAAGTCCAACACTGAATCCAAGCGGAATGCTCGACGCAGAAGTATGTGATGATGATAATGATGGCTTTACCAGTTTCAACCTAAATGATCTGATCAATGATATCATCAACAATGAACCAGATGTAGTCTACAGTTTTCACGAAACACAGGCGGATGCAACCAATAACTTAAACCCACTTGCAAGTCCATACAATAATATTATGATGGATACACAAACCATCTATGTACTGGCAACCAATACCGTTACAGGATGTTTCACCGTAACTCCATTACAACTAAATGTGATTCCAATTCCAGTATTGCCACTAAACATCACAGACTTAGAAGAATGTGATGAGGCAGCAAACTTAGATGGCTTTACGATGTTTGATTTGACAGAGACGCAAACAGAAATCTATGGTACACAAACCCCAAGTGATTACACACTTACCTATCACGAGACTGAACAAGATGCCATTGATGATCTATCACCAATAGTAAACCTTACCGATTATATCAACATCACCATCAATCAACAAACGATTTGGATACGTTTAGAAGACAATACCACAGCTTGTTATGCCATTGGAAGTTTCGATATCATCGTAGTGGGACCACCAGTGCTAGTACAACCGACTCCATTTGCGCTTTGTGATGACCTAGAGAGTGGTGATGAAAGTGATGAGATTAGCACCTTTGATCTTACCGATAAATACATAGAGATCACTGGAGGAAATACCAGTTTAACACTCACCT
>NZ_JACGWS010000038.1 GCF_014397005.1 Kordia aestuariivivens | reverse complement strand
GCAATGGATTTACCCTGATGTCAAAAGTAATGGTGTTTTCACAACCTGTGGTATCATTGGTAGCCAATACAAAGATCGTTTGCACTCCAATTTCTACATTGCTGTACGCAGTTGGATCGCCAATTGGTGTATCACTTGCCAGATCAGCAGCATTTGCATAGTACTGTAAACTAATCCCTGGAACATTGTTGAGCAATTGTTCTGCAAGGCTTGTAAGGTTAAATACTTCGATTCCATCGTTTAAAGAAACCGCATCACAGGTGTCGAGTCCTGGTAATTGTGTCAGCACTGGAAGTTCGTTTACAATCAGGGTTAGGTTGGTAATACTAAAACAACCTGTTGCTTGATCTTCTACACGCACCCAAATTACTTGTGGACTTGGCGGAATGTTACTGTATGCGTTTATATTGTTGATTTCTCCTGCTGTTAAACCAGCGATTGCATTTACTTCAGTGTTATAGTAGCGAACCGTATGTGTGGTTGGATCTTCTCCGTTTAGGATTTCTACTTCACTTTGTGTCAGATCGAATTGTGCAATCCCATCTGCCGTGATATCATCACATTCAGCCAAACTTACCGCATCAAGTGCAGCAATCTCTGGGGAATCAAAGACGATTAAGGCTAAAGAAACCACATTGAAACATCCCGTAAGGACATTCTCCACACGCACATAAATCGTTTGATTGTAGGCGTTGATATTGGTATAGGTATCTGCAAGTGGATTTACATCATTGTCAGCATCTTCTGGAGTTTCGTGGTAGGTAACAGCAATGTCCATTAGCATTCCGCCAGTAATTTGATTTTCTGTACTACGGATGTTAAAGATTCCGAAACCGTCATTGTC
>NZ_JACGWS010000037.1 GCF_014397005.1 Kordia aestuariivivens | reverse complement strand
CGTCTTCTGCGATGGTTACATCACCAACGCTCATCGCTGGGGTATCATTATCTGTGATCGTTACCGTTCCTGAATCTGTTGGATTGCTCGTGTTGCCACTAGCTACTGTTCCAGTAACTGTAAAGTCTTCGGTTGGTTCTCCAACTACATCATCGGTAATTGGAATACTAACGTTTACCGTTGTTTGTCCCGCTGGAATGGTTGCAGTTACCGTTGTGGTTGTATAATCATTTGGATCGGTGGCACTGTTATCGGTCGTAGTGATGGATACCACTGTATCTACACTGCTTGGATTGTCAATGCTCACTGGTACCGAGACGCTTCCGCCGTCTTCTGCGATGGTTACATCACCAACGCTCATCGCTGGGGTGTCGTTATCAGTGATCGTTACCGTTCCTGAATCTGTTGGATTGCTTGTGTTTCCACTAGCAACGCTACCTGTAACTGTAAAGTCTTCGGTTGGTTCTCCAGTTGTATCATCGGTAATTGGAATACTAACGTTCACGGTCGTTTGTCCTGCTGGAATGGTTGCAGTAACTGTGGTCGTGGTATAATCATTTGGATCAGTTGCACTGTTATCAGTCGTTGTGATCGATACTACTGTATCTACTGAGCTTGGATTGTCAATACTCACTGGTACCGAGACGCTTCCGCCGTCTTCTGCGATGGTTACATCACCAACACTCATCGCTGGGGTATCATTATCAGTAATTGTTACCGTTCCACTATCTGTTGGATTGCTTGTGTTGCCACTAGCAACTGTTCCAGCAACTGTAAAGTCCTCGGTTGGCTCTCCAACTGTATCATCGGTAATTGGAATACTAACGTTCACCGTTGTTTGTCCCGCTAGAATCGTTGCAGTTACCGTTGTGGTGGTATAATCATTTGGATCAGTTGCACTGTTATCGGTTGTCGTGATGGATACTACTGTATCTACTGAGCTTGGATTGTCAATGCTCACTGGTACCGAGACGCTTCCGCCGTCTTCTGCGATGGTTACATCACCAACGCTCATCGCTGGGGTGTCATTATCTGTGATCGTTACCGTTCCTGAATCTGTTGGATTGCTCGTGTTGCCACTAGCTA
>NZ_JACGWS010000036.1 GCF_014397005.1 Kordia aestuariivivens | reverse complement strand
GGAAAATCGTTGGTTTTATACTATATCAGCGACAGCGAAAACATAGAAACCGACTTGCGCAGTTATCTTCAAGAGCGACTGCCAAGTTATATGCTACCGAGCTACTATCACTCGATGGATCGTTTTCCACTGACAGCCAATGGAAAACTAGACCGTGAAGGCTTCCCAGAAATCTCAATCACAGCACATGCTACCTCAGGACATGGATATGTAGCCCCAAGAAACGAAAGAGAAACTGCCATTGTTACTATCTGGCAAAGCGTATTATCACAAGAAAAAGTAGGAGTCAAAGACGATTACTTTTTACTTGGCGGAAATAGTATCTCTGCAATTAAACTTCTAAATGAATACCACAAACAATTTGGTGTTCGCATCAGTGTACAAGATTTATTTGAACATTCAATCCTAGAGGATCATGTATTGCTACTCAGTAATACAGTACAAACAGATTACAACCCAATACCAAAGGTAGCAATAGCGGAAAGTTATCCACTGTCCAACTCACAACTGCGTCTTTGGTATGCGAGTCAACTAGAATCGAACTCTGTTGCCTATAACATGTTTAGCAGTGTAGTTTTAGATCGTAGTTATGATATAAAATCGTTTGAAAAAGCAATTCACTATACGGTTGATCGCCATGAATCATTGCGCACAATATTCAAAGAAGATGCGCAAGGCAATCTTGGACAAGTTATATTAAGTAGAGAAGCATTAGAATTTACTGTTGATCACAAAGATTATAGAAACGAAGAAAACCCGCAAGCTGCTGCCGATGCATATATCGCTTCGTTAAACTACAAAGTATTTGATTTAAGTACTGGACCATTATTACGGGTTAGTTTACTTCGGATCTCAGAACACACGTATATATTTTACAGTGCCATGCATCATATTATCAGTGATGGTTGGTCAATGGAACTCTTATCGCGAGATATTTTTGGGTATTACAAGTCCTTTGCCTCAGGCGAAACTCCAACAGAAGCACCCTTACGTATACAATACAAAGATTACGCAGTTTGGCAACAGGCAGAACTTGCTGGCAACACTGAGTTTGATACTGCCAAAGACTATTGGTTAGATCGTTTATCAGGCGAATTACCACTGATCGATTTACCCAATCAAAAACTACGACCAAAATTTAAAAGCAGCAACGGAAAGTATTTACATACCTACATCGATGCAGGACTGCTGCAACAAATGAACACGTATGTATCCGATACCGATGGTAGTTTATTTATGCTAGTCCTCTCGCTCTTAAACACCACCTTATATCGTTACACAGCCAGTAAAGACATCATCATCGGAAGTCCGGTAGCCGGAAGAAACCATCCAGATTTAGAAAATCAAATAGGCTTCTATGTGAACAACTTAGCGATGCGCACACGTTTAGATCCAGAGGCTAGTTTTAATGAGCTCTACGAAAAAGTAAAGCACAATGTGCTGTCAGACTTTGCACATCAGCAATATCCTTTTGATACCCTTGTTGAAGAATTAGGCTTGCAATATGATGCAAGTAGAACTCC
>NZ_JACGWS010000035.1 GCF_014397005.1 Kordia aestuariivivens | reverse complement strand
CAACAACTGGAACAGCAGGAACAGATGATTACACAAGTACCACTGTAACGGCGACGATTCCAGCAGGACAGACAACTGTGAATGTTGACATTCCAATTACGGATGATATCCTGGATGAACCAAATGAAGATTTCACAGTAGATGGAACAGTTACAAGTGGCAACACAAGTAACACAGATCCAAGTGGAACAGTAACTATTACAGACAACGATGGTTTACCAATGGTAACAATCGGCGATGTAACAGTTGATGAGACAGATGGAACAGCAACGATACCAGTAAGTATTGATACACCAAGTAGTGTAGATACAGTTGTAAGTATTACAACGACTAATGTTGATGCTACAAATCCAGATGATTATACAACTACAACAGTTACTGCAACGATCCCAGCAGGACAGACCACAGTAAATGTGACTGTACCAATTATAGATGATGTTATAGGAGAAGATACAGAAACCTTCACGGTAGATGGAACGGTTACAAGTGGTAACACAAGTAACACAGATCCAAGTGGAACGGTAACGATCAACGACAATGATACACCATCAATCGTAATTGGTGATGTAACAGTCGATGAAGGCGCTGGAACAGTAAGTGTACCAGTAAGTATTAGTAATCCAAGTGATGAAGATACTGTAGTAAGTATCACAACAACAACTGGAACAGCAGGAACAGATGATTACACAAGTACCACTGTAACGGCAACGATTCCAGCAGGACAGACAACTGTGAATGTAGATATTCCAATCACGGATGATATCCTGGACGAACCAAATGAGGACTTCACAGTAGATGGAACAGTTACAAGTGGCAACACAAGTAACACAGATCCAAGTGGAACAGTAACTATTACAGACAACGATGGTTTACCAATGGTAACAATCGGCGATGTAACAGTTGATGAGACAGATGGAACAGCAACGATACCAGTAAGTATTGATACACCAAGTAGTGTTGATACAGTTGTAAGTATTACAACGACTAATGTTGATGCTACAAATCCAGATGATTATACAACTACGACAGTTACAGCAACAATACCAGCAGGACAGACCACAGTAAATGTGACTGTACCCATTATAGATGATATTATAGGAGAAGATACAGAAACCTTCACGGTAGATGGAACGGTTACAAGTGGTAACACAAGTAACACAGATCCAAGCGGAACGGTAACGATCAACGACAATGATACACCATCAATCGTAATCGGTGATGTAACAGTCGATGAAGGAGCAGGAACAGTAAGTGTACCAGTAAGTATCAGCAATCCAAGTGATGAAGATACTGTAGTAAGTATCACAACAACAACTGGAACAGCAGGAACAGATGATTACACAAGTACCACTGTAACGGCGACGATTCCAGCAGGACAGACAACTGTGAATGTTGACATTCCAATTACGGATGATATCCTGGATGAACCAAATGAAGACTTCACAGTAGATGGAACAGTTACAAGTGGCAACACAAGTAACACAGATCCAAGTGGAACAGTAACTATTACAGACAACGATGGTTTACCAATGGTAACAATCGG
>NZ_JACGWS010000034.1 GCF_014397005.1 Kordia aestuariivivens | reverse complement strand
AGAGGCTGTCTGAAAAGGCAGTCTTTTTTTTTGCAATTTTTTGAAGTAATTCTTAACTTTAAGAATGAGCAGAAAAGTTATTTTTAAGACCTATTGTCAAGATCAGTTAAGTCTTTTACCTCCAAGTTATGATGATTTAGTTCCTATTCATCATCCAGTTCGCGTGGTTAATACCATTATTGATAACATCGATATTAGTGTATTAGAAAAAAGTTACAAAGGTGGTGGTACTTCAAGCTACCATCCGCGCATGCTACTAAAAGTTATCATCTATGCATATCTACGTAATCTCTACTCTTCACGGAAAATAGAACAAGCACTGAGTGAGAACATTCACTTTATGTGGCTTAGTGGTCAAAGTAAGCCGGATCATAACACGATCAATGATTTTAGAGGTAAACGCTTAAAAGGTCATTTAAAAAGTATCTTTCATCAAGTCGTCTTGCTTTTAGTGGAACAAGGCGTGGTAAGTTTAAAAGATATTTATGTAGATGGCACTAAAATAGAAGCCAATGCCAATCGATATACTTTTGTATGGGGAAAGTCTATAAAGACTCATAAAGAGCGTATCAAAAAGCAACTCAAAGAATTATGGTCGTATGTAGAAAAGGTTTATAAGGAAGAACAGCTGATTCCAAACACACCTGACTTTGAAGCTATTGATGCAGAAAAAGTAGCGGCAACCATCCATCAAATAAATGATGCTTTAAAAGGAAAAGACATTGATAAGAAAGTCAAGCAAAAACTGAATTACGCTAAGAAAAACTGGCTCACAAATATGGCTAAGTATGAGCAACAAGAAGCGATTCTGCAACAGCGTAACAGTTATAGCAAAACAGATCCTAGCGCCACCTTTATGCGCATGAAAGATGATCATATGCAGAACGGACAACTCAAACCAGGATATAACTTTCAAGCATCCACCAACAATCAATACTTGACCAATTACACTATCGGACAAACTACCGCAGATACAACATTACTCAAAGATCATGTGGCAGATCATATTCAAAACTATGGGCAAACACCCGAAACACTTACCGCAGATGCAGGATATGGAAGTGAAGAAAACTATACTGATTTAGAAGCTAAAGAGATCACCGCTTTTGTGAAATATAATTACTTCCACAAAGAACAACAAGACACCAAAAAAGGCAAGATTAATCCTTTTCATCCAGATCAATTATATTATAACAAAAAAACAGATACTTATTATTGTCCTATGGGACAAGCGATGACTCATATGGGTAGTTATAAAAAGAAAACTAAAAATGGTTTTGAACAAGAACTACACAGATATCAAGCACAAAACTGTAATGGATGTCCACTTAGAAGCCTTTGCCATAAATCTAAAACCCATCGTATTATAGAGCGTAATTATAACTTAATACGATTAAAAGCAGCAGCCAAAAAACTACTCACAAGTGAGCAAGGCATAGAAAAACGCAAGCAACGTTGTTGGGATGTGGAAGCCGTTTTTGGAAACATTAAGCAAAATATGAACTTTAAACGCTTTATGCTAAAAGGAATCGATAAAGTAAAAGTAGAAATAGGACTAATTGCAATGGCACACAACCTTAAAAAGTATAGTTTAACACTGTAAACTAACTTCGCTTTTTTATTGTGACCGTTTTTAATCTCAATTAATCAAAGCTTGAGATCAAAACAAAATTAGACCAAAAAGAAAATCGCCTAAAAATTACTTTTTAGACGACCTC
>NZ_JACGWS010000033.1 GCF_014397005.1 Kordia aestuariivivens | reverse complement strand
CAGTTACTGGAACAGTAGCTAGTGGCAACACGAGCAATCCAACAGATTCAGGAACGGTAACGATCACAGATAATGATACCCCAGCGATGAGCGTTGGTGATGTAACCATCGCAGAAGACGGCGGAAGTGTCTCCGTACCAGTGAGTATTGACAATCCAAGCAGTGTAGATACAGTTGTATCCATCACTACGACCGATAACAGTGCCACCGATCCAAATGATTATACCACCACAACGGTAACTGCAACCATTCCAGCGGGACAAACAACGGTAAACGTTAGTATTCCAATTACCGATGATGTAGTTGGAGAACCAACCGAAGACTTTACAGTTACTGGAACAGTGGCTAGTGGCAACACGAGCAATCCAACAGATAGTGGAACGGTAACAATCACTGATAATGATACTCCGGCTATGAGCGTTGGTGATGTAACCATCGCAGAAGACGGCGGAAGCGTCTCAGTACCAGTGAGTATTGACAATCCAAGCAGTGTAGATACAGTTGTAAGTATTACGACTGTTGATAACAGTGCAACCGATCCAAATGATTATACCACGACCACTGTTACTGCTACGATTCCAGCGGGACAAACGACCGTGAACGTTAGTATTCCAATTACCGATGATACAACTGGAGAACCAACCGAAGACTTTACAGTTACTGGAACAGTAGCTAGTGGAAACACGAGCAATCCAACAGATTCAGGAACGGTAACGATCACAGATAATGATACCCCAGCGATGAGTGTTGGTGATGTAACCATCGCAGAAGACGGCGGAAGTGCATCCGTACCAGTGAGCATTGACAATCCAAGCAGTGTAGATACGGTAGTAAGTATCACGACGACCGATAACAGTGCAACTGATCCAAATGATTATACCACGACCACAGTTACTGCAACCATTCCAGCAGGACAAACAACGGTGAACGTTAGTATTCCAATTACCGATGATGTAGTTGGAGAACCAACCGAAGACTTTACAGTTACTGGTAGCGTAGCTAGTGGGAACACGAGCAATCCAACAGATTCAGGAACGGTAACGATCACTGATAATGATACCCCAGCGATGAGCGTTGGTGATGTAACCATCGCAGAAGACGGCGGAAGCGTCTCGGTACCAGTGAGCATTGACAATCCAAGCAGTGTAGATACAGTAGTATCGATCACTACAACCGATAACAGTGCAACCAATCCAAATGATTATACCACGACCACAGTTACTGCAACCATTCCAGCGGGACAAACAACGGTGAACGTTAGTATTCCAATTACCGATGATGTAGTTGGAGAACCAACCGAAGACTTTACAGTTACAGGTAACGTAGCTAGTGGCAACACGAGCAATCCAACAGATTCAGGAACGGTAACGATCACAGATAATGATACCCCAGCGATGAGCGTTGGTGATGTAACCATCGCAGAAGACGGCGGAAGCGTCTCGGTACCAGTGAGCATTGACAATCCAAGCAGTGTAGATACAGTTGTATCCATCACTACGACCGATAACAGTGCCACCGATCCAAATGATTATACAACCACAACGGTAACTGCAACCATTCCAGCGGGACAAACAACGGTGAACGTTAGTATTCCAATTACCGATGATGTAGTTGGAGAACCAACCGAGGACTTTACAGTTACTGGAACAGTAGCTAGTGGCAACACGAGCAATCCAACAGATTCAGGAACGGTAACGATCACAGATAATGATACCCCAGCGATGAGCGTTGGTGATGTAACCATCGCAGAAGACGGCGGAAG
>NZ_JACGWS010000032.1 GCF_014397005.1 Kordia aestuariivivens | reverse complement strand
ATCAGCCAGCAGCGAAGATTTACATCTTTGATCGTTATGGAAAACTCCTCAAACAGATTAGTCCTGCAGGACAAGGTTGGGATGGAACCTACAACGGAACGCCAATGCCATCAGCAGATTACTGGTTTAGAGTAGAATATGTAGATCCATTTGATGGAAATCTAAAAGAGTTTATCAATCATTTTACATTAAAAAGATAAATCACCATATTTGTCTTATATAATTGTAAGACAATGATTTTAGCCAAAACAACAAACCCAGTTGTAAAAAGTTTAGTAATAATCTTCATACTATTTAGTTGCCAACTACATGCGCAATTAATGCCCACATTGGTCGGAGACGCCAATGATATTGGAGGCGATTGCTTTGAAATTACAGAAAATATAAACTTTCAGTCTGGAGCCATTTGGGCAGGTGCACCTATCGACATGACAAATGACTTTGTCATTGAATTTAGAGGTTTCTTTGGTACAAACGATGCAAATGGAGCTGACGGAATTACATTTATTATAAAAAACACAGCAACACCCGAAATTGGGAGTCCAGGTGGAGGAATGGGCTATGAAGGTATTAATAACTCGCTAGCTGTCGAATTTGATACGTGGCAAAACAATGATTTAGGCGATCCGTTTTTTGATCATCTTGCAATCGTAAGCAGTGGGAATAATAATCATAATAATGCTACAAACTTAGCTGGACCAATTCAAGCGTCAGCAACTACAACAAATATTGAAGATGGTATAGAGCATATCATTCGAATTGAATGGACAGCTGCGACCACGACCATAGACGTATATTTTGATTGTGTGTTGCGCCTTTCCTATTCTGGAGATATTGTAAATACTATTTTCGGTGGAATTACAAATGCTTTTTTTGGATTTACAGGATCTACTGGTGGAGCAGTAAACTTACAACGTGTGTGTTTTGACTATGTCTCTTTCGCAAATACCTTAGCACTTGACGATCAAACAATTTGTGCAGGAACTACGGTAAATACGATTGATGCCGCAGTTACAGCCGCAACTTCATACGCGTGGACACCAACTACTGGCGTTAGTGATCCTACAATTTCAAATCCAACATTCACGCCAACAACGACAACGACTTATACGGTAAACATTACAAATAGTTGTGCCGAAGTCATACAAGAAAGTTTTACGATTACAGTAGCACCATCTCCTACTGCAAATACGGTACCTGATCAGAATGTATGTGATGATATTACGAATGATGGAGTTGCGCCGTTTGATTTTACAAACTTAGATGCAACCGTACTTGGAACGCTCGATCCTACACAATTTACAATTACATACCATCTAAGTCAGGCAGATGCTGATGGAAATATGAACGCACTTGTTTTCCCATACACAAATACAACGCAATGTGAGCAAATATATGTACGATTAGAAAGTGACTTAAATTCAGACTGTTATGATACTACCAATTTTGAAAACTGCGTAGACAGTCAACCAATTGCCAACCAACCAAGCGATATGAATTCGTGTGATTCTGATGGAAATGGTACAGAAATATATGATTTTACGATGCAAGAAGCCGCAATACTTGACACACAAAATGCTGCAGATGTAAACATTACGTTTCATGCCAATCAAATGGATGCTGATACTGATATGAATCCATTACCAACAACCTATACAGGAACGAATGCAGAAACAATTTTTGTGCGAGTTGAAAGTACTGAAGCTGGAAACGATTGCTTTGCAACGACTTCTTTTCAATTATTCTTTGGCGCGTTTGCAGTTGCAAATACGGTACCTAATCAGAATGTATGTGATGATATTACGAATGATGGAATTGCGCCGTTCAATTTTACAAACTTAGATGCTACCGTACTTGGAACGCTCGATCCTACACTATTTACCATAACCTATCATACAAGTCAATTAGATGCTGATGGAAACATGAACGCGCTTACGTTTCCATACACAAACACAGCGCAATGTGAGCAAATATATGTGCGATTAGAAAGTGACACAAACACAGCATGTTACAGTACTACAGATTTTGAAATCTGCGTGTACAGTCAGCCAATAGCAAATCAGCCCACTAATATGATAGCCTGTGATTTTGATATGAATGGAACTGAAGTTTTTGACTTGTCTACGCAAGAAGCTACAATACTTGGCGCACAAAATACTGCGGATGTAAACATTACCTTTCATGCTGATCAAACGGATGCTGATGGTAATCTAAATCCATTGCTAACAAACTATACAGCAACTAATGGAGAAACAATCTTTGTAAGAGTTGAAAGTACAGAAACTGGAAACGATTGCTTTGCAACGACTTCTTTTGATGTATTATTTGATGCGCCACCAATTGCGAATACGGTAACTGACCTTAATGTGTGTGATGATATTACGAATGATGGAATCGCTCAGTTTGATTTTACAAACTTAGATGGAATTGTACTCGGCACGCAAGATCCTAACATGTTTATGGTAACCTATCATACAAGTCAGTTAAATGCTGATGATAATATAAATGCGCTTACGTTTCCATACACAAATACGGCGCAATGTGAGCAAATATTTGTTCGCGTAGAAAACAACTCAAATCAAATGTGTTACAGCACTACAGATTTTCAAATCTGTGTGTACAGTCAACCAATTGCGAATCAGCCAAATGATATCGCAGCGTGCGATTTAGATAACAATGGATTTGAAATCTTTGACTTGTCTGCGCAAGAAGTTACACTACTTGGAACCCAAAATGCAGCTGATTTCAACATTACCTATCATAATTTACTAACCGATGCTGTCAATGACATAAATCCAGTAGCAACCATGTATAACGGAACTAATGGAGAAACCATCTTTGTGCGAATTGAAAGTACAGAAGTTGGAAACACTTGTTTCGATACAACCTCTTTTGACTTATTATTTGATAGTCCTCCGAATGTTACAATGCCAAGTGATTTAATTGTGTGTGACGATGACGTATCGGATGGTTTCACAGCAATTGATTTAAGCGTACGTAGTGCTGAAATTGTAAACAATCAAACTGGATTCTCTGTTATATACTATCTAAGTCAAGCTGATGCGGATAGCAACACAAATCCTTTAGCGCTTCCATACACAAATATCACCAATCCACAAACGGTGTTTGTCCGTGTAGACAGTGGAAATTCAGGCTGTTATGTAACGACTTCTCTAGTGCTTTCAGTTGCAGATGCGCCGTCCGTTTTTCCTGCAACACCCTTAGAATACTGCGATACAGACAATGACGGTTTCGGAATCTTTAACATCCGTAGTACAGAAAATCAAATTACTGGCGGAATGCTAATGGACATTGCTGTTACCTACCACGAAACTCCAGAAGATGCTGACAATGATGTAAATCCAC
>NZ_JACGWS010000031.1 GCF_014397005.1 Kordia aestuariivivens | reverse complement strand
TTGATATTGCAGTAACCACACCCGCGTTTTCAGATACACACAATGTGGTGGCAACGGCAACAGGTGGTTCAGGGAACTATGAATATCAATTGGATGATGGACAGTGGCAAACCACAGGAGAGTTCTTCGATTTACAACCAGGACAGCACACCATTACGGTGAGAGACACCAATGGTTGTGGAGAACTGGTACGGACTTTTGGACTGATAGACTTTATGGAATTCTTCACTCCAAACGGTGATGCGTTTAATCCAACATGGAATATCATCGGATTACAGAATCAACCAGGAGCGAAGATTTACATCTTTGACAGATATGGAAAACTCCTTAAACAGATCAGTCCAGCAGGACAAGGATGGGATGGAACCTACAACGGAACACCAATGCCATCAGCAGATTACTGGTTTAGAGTAGAGTATGTAGATCCATTTGATGGAAATCCAAAAGAGTTTATCAATCATTTTACATTGAAGCGATAATTTAAACAGAAAAAATAAAAGATAAAAAAACCGAAGCATAGTATCCTTCGGTTTTTTTATAAATAAGATAAAATTCAGTAATAATTTGGAAGAGTTCTCTTGTGTTTTTTTGTTAAAAAAATAAAAGATTAGTCTCCTTATTAATATATTTGAAGATAACTATACCTAAGAACTAACCATAAACCACACTTTATGAGAGCAAAAATACTATTTATTCTATTGCTATTTATAGGGCAACAAGTATATTCACAGTCAATTACCACAGACGATACATTTACTCCAGAACAATTGATTGTAGATGTTTTATTCCAAAATGTTTGTGGGAATGAACCTGATAATATTAGAGTAACAAACCATAGTGGAGCAGATGACTTGGCTGGTGAACAAAATGGTGCAAACTTAGGTTTTGAAAGTTATGGTTATTTCAACTCAGGAACTGCAAACTTTCCATTTCCAGAAGGAATTGTATTAAGTAGTTCTAGTGTGCTTCCTATAGCAAACAATGGCGGAGCTACTTTAAGTTTTGGTGGAACAGGTTGGGGAGGAGATCCAGATTTGCAAGTACTTACTGGTGGCGGTAATAATGTTTTTAATGCAACAGCTATTGAGTTTACTTTTGTTCCTTTAGCAGATGAAATAAGTTTTAGATATATACTAGCTTCAGAAGAATACACAACGAGTTCAAACTATCCATGTAGTTTTGCGGATACATTTGCATTTATATTAAGTGGTCCAGGAATTTCAAATTCTAATCTTTACGATCATGATGCAAACCCAGCAACACCAGATCTAAATTTAGATTTAGGTGGAAGAAATATTGCATTACTACCAAACTCAAATATTCCAGCAAGTATTACAAACATTCATACGTTTACTTGTGGTCCTGGACTTGGGCAATTTGCCTTTCCAGAATACTACGATATGATGGGAAGTAATAACGGTTCTACTGAATTTGATGGGCAAACCGTCTCTTTAACAGCGGAAGCAGACGTAGTTCCGGGGCAAACATATTCAATTAAACTAGTAATATCTGACTATCTAGATGCTTCATTTGACTCCGCAGTATTTCTTGAGGGTGGAAGTTTTAATATTGGAGCACTTGATTTAGGTTTAGATAGATTGATCACAGCAGGAAATCCTGTTTGTGAAGGAGAAACAATAACGTTAGATGCGCAATCATCTGTTGCTACAGCAACATATACATGGTTTCAAGATGGTGTTGAAATTGTTGGAGAAACAAATCCAACGTTAGACATAACGACATCAGCAACATATTCTGTAAGTGTAGCTGTTTCTACGAATTGTAGTACAGACGACAGCATTATAATTGAATATGCTCCAGTACCTATTGCAAATCAGCCTAATAATTTATTAGAATGTGCGCCAGAAGGAGTTACCAGTGTTCAATTTGATCTATCATTAGTGGATAATGATGTATTGCTTACGCAAGATCCAGCACTATTCAATATTTCTTATCACAATACACTTGATGATGCACAAATGGATATGAATCCATTGCCAACATTATATAACAATGGCGGAAACCCAGAAACAATATTTGTAAGAATAGAAGATTCATCAGGAATGTGTTCTGCAACTACAAGTTTTGATTTAGAAGTATATACACAAGCTGTTGCTAACATTGTTTCGGATGTAATTGTATGTGATGATGATAGTAATGATAATATTGCAAACTTTACGCTTACAGACTATGATTCTCTAGTCTTAGGAACACAAGATCCAACATTATTTACAGTAACCTATCATGGTTCCATGGATGATGCAATGAATAATGTAAGTCCATTACCAGTAGCATTTACGAACACTTTAAATCCTGAAACAATATACGTTAGGATAGAAAATAATAACAATACTGATTGTAATGATGTAACTCAATTTAATATTCAAATCAATACACAACCTATCGCTAATCAGCCAGCAATTATGGCTGCTTGTGATCTAAATGAAGATGGTTTTGAAGATTTTGATTTCACTTTACAAGAGTCTACAATATTAGGTGCGCAAGATCCTTTAGATTTTAATATCACTTTTCATACTTTACAAGCAGATGCTGATACTGATATGAATCCATTGCCAATACCTTATTCAGGAAGTGATGCAGAAGTAGTCTTTGTTAGAATTGAAAGTACAGAAGCAGGAAATGATTGCTTCGCAACAACAAGTTTTACATTAGCTGTAAATCCATTGCCAGTTCCAGTCATTCCAACAACATTAGAGGTATGTGATGATGATACTGATGGTTTTATACCTTTCACTTTGACAACTGCTGATGCAGAAATTTTAGCGGGACAAACGTCTACGGATGCGATGTCTATTACGTATTACGAAACACCAGTTGAAGCACAAACAGGAGTTGGAACACCACTTCCTTCACCTTATACCAATACAACAGCAAATATGCAAACAGTACATATTCGTATTGTGAATACGGTTACTGGTTGTGTAAATGTTTCTACGTTAGATTTACAAGTAAATCCAGCTATTGTAGGAACTGTTCCTTCAAACTTTAGTGTTTGTGATGATACCAATGGAGACGATACTGATGGACTTGGAACCTTTGACTTATCAACGCTAGATGCACAAATTTTAGGTGCTTTGGCAGGAACTGCTACGGTTACGTATTATGAAGATCCGACTGTTGCTCAAGCAGGTGTAGCGGGCACAGAAATCATGGGCTTATACACAACAACGACTGCTTCTTTACAAATCATTCATGCGCGTGTTACTGATAACATTACAGGATGTTTTGATGTGGTTGATGTTACACTTATAGTAGATCCGCTTCCAAACTTAGACAACATACCACCAATGATTGCGTGTGATTTTAACAATCCGGGCGATTTTATGGAATTTTTCGATTTGACTACGCATACCACTACGGTGGAAAACGGGCAAGTAGGACTTACCATTACGTACCACCTTACACCAGCTGATGCAGGTACTGGTGCTGTCGCTATTACTAGTCTTACTGGAACAGATGGAGATACTATCCATGTTAGAGCAGTCAATCTATTAGGATGTATTCAGACTGGAACTTTTCAATTAGAAGTACAACCACTTCCAGTTATAACTGTGCCAACACCATTAGAAGCGTGTGATGATGAAACGGCAGATGGAATCGCACCAACCGATTTATCAGTTAAAAATGATGAGATTACCTTATCCAATCCAGACTTGAATGTCTCCTATCATTTAACATTTACAGATGCAGATGGCGATATGAGCGCACTTATCATGCCTTATGTAAACACTGCAACACCAACGACTTATATGGTCTTTGTTCGTGTAGAAGATATCAATACAGGATGTCATGTAGTTACACAACTTACGGTAAACATCAACGATACACCAGGCGTTTTCCCAGCAACACCCTTAGAATACTGTGATACGGACAATGACGGTTTCGGAATCTTTAACATCCGTAGTACAGAAAATCAAATCACTGGCGGTTTAATTCCAGGACAAGTGACGGTTACCTATCACGAAACTCCAGAAGATGCTGACAATGATGTAAATCCACTTGCGGATATCTATACCAATATCAACGCCTACAATCAAACGATTTATGTGCGTGTGGAGAATGTCCTTACGGGATGTTTCAATGTGGTTTCTTTAGACTTAATCGTCTTTGATTCACCTGAGATTGCTGCACTTGATGCGGTAAGTTTGGCTGAATGTGATGATATCACGGCGGATGGGATTGCACAATTCGATCTGACACAAAGTGAAGTAGAAATCCTAAACGGAGAAGATCCAACCACACATACGGTTCGCTACTATAACACTGAAGTAAATGCAATTGCTGGTTTAGCAGCAGGAGAAATCAACAATATAAACGCATACAGTAACATTCCGCCAAGTCCACAAGTAATTTGGGTGCGTGTAGAAGATCAAGCAACAGGTTGTTTTAGTATTACAAACTTAACGCTGATTGTCAATGAACTTCCAGTGCTGACACAATTACCAGGACTCGACACCTGTGATGCTGTTTCTTTAAACGATGGAATCGAAGTATTTAACCTTACAAGCCTTGCAGAACAATTACTCAACAATGTTCCAGGGATTAGTTTACAGTACTATGCAAACGCTGCTGATCTAGCAAGTGATACGCCAATTGGCGATCCAACTGCGTACAGCAATGTAGAAATTGGAGTGCAAACGATCTTTGTATTGGCTACCAATGATACCACAGGTTGTGAAAACACCATTACTTTTGACATCAGGGTAAATCCATTGC
>NZ_JACGWS010000030.1:0-2500 GCF_014397005.1 Kordia aestuariivivens | reverse complement strand
TCGCCACTACTAGCGGAATCACTTTTGTTTTCTTCTCCTCCGGGTACTTAGATGTTTCAGTTCTCCGGGTTCGCCTCCTTGCGGATACTATATCTTCAATATAGTGGGTTGCCCCATTGGGATATCTGCGGATCAATCAGTATGTGCCTGTCCCCGCAGCTTTTCGCAGCTTATCACGTCCTTCATCGCCTCTGAGAGCCTAGGCATTCCCCATACGCCCTTAATTAGCTTATTGTACTTTTGCCTCTTTATTATTTTTAATTCTCTCGAAGATTATTTTATTAATCTCGTTTCTCTTTTATCTCAATATGTCAATGAACTTTCTGATCAATCATAACCAGATATAAATCTGAAAATAATTATCTGCAATACCTCTTGAAATATAAATATCTCAAAGCATTGCCTTGTGGAGAATATCGGAGTCGAACCGATGACCTCCTGCGTGCAAGGCAGGCGCTCTAGCCAGCTGAGCTAATCCCCCATTTCTTTAAGTAAACAGTCCACAGTCTGCAGTATGCAGTCGCTTGTTACCGACTTTTGTTGGTGGATAGTCTTCTTCTAGAATTTCCTTAATACAAAGTAGTGGTAGTCTCAGGCAGACTCGAACTGCCGACCTCTACATTATCAGTGTAGCGCTCTAACCAGCTGAGCTATGAGACTCTACTTGTATCTTTGTTCAATTTCTTAATTAACAGCTAAGCAAAAACAACTCTTTTAAATATAAATTCTTCCTCGTCGCTCTAGAAAGGAGGTGTTCCAGCCGCACCTTCCGGTACGGCTACCTTGTTACGACTTAGCCCCAGTTACCAGTTTTACCCTAGGCAGCTCCTTACGGTCACCGACTTCAGGTACCCCCAGCTTCCATGGCTTGACGGGCGGTGTGTACAAGGCCCGGGAACGTATTCACCGGATCATGGCTGATATCCGATTACTAGCGATTCCAGCTTCACGGAGTCGAGTTGCAGACTCCGATCCGAACTGAGATAGGTTTTGTAGATTCGCTCCTGCTTGCGCAGTGGCTGCTCTCTGTACCTACCATTGTAGCACGTGTGTAGCCCAGGACGTAAGGGCCGTGATGATTTGACGTCATCCCCACCTTCCTCACGGTTTGCACCGGCAGTCTTGTTAGAGTCCCCACCATAATGTGCTGGTAACTAACAACAGGGGTTGCGCTCGTTATAGGACTTAACCTGACACCTCACGGCACGAGCTGACGACAACCATGCAGCACCTTGTAAAGTGTCCGAAGAAAAAGGCATCTCTGCCCCTGTCACTCTACATTTAAGCCCTGGTAAGGTTCCTCGCGTATCATCGAATTAAACCACATGCTCCACCGCTTGTGCGGGCCCCCGTCAATTCCTTTGAGTTTCAATCTTGCGATCGTACTCCCCAGGTGGGTTACTTATCACTTTCGCTTAGCCACTCAGACCGAAGTCCAAACAGCTAGTAACCATCGTTTACGGCGTGGACTACCAGGGTATCTAATCCTGTTCGCTCCCCACGCTTTCGTCCCTCAGCGTCAGTATATAATTAGTGATCTGCCTTCGCAATCGGTATTCTATGTAATATCTATGCATTTCACCGCTACACTACATATTCTAACCACTTCATTATAACTCAAGTTATTCAGTATCAAAGGCAATTTTACAGTTGAGCTGCAAACTTTCACCTCTGACTTAAACAACCGCCTGCGGACCCTTTAAACCCAATGATTCCGGATAACGCTTGGATCCTCCGTATTACCGCGGCTGCTGGCACGGAGTTAGCCGATCCTTATTCGTAGAGTACCGTCAAACAAATACACGTATCTGCGTTTCTTCCTCTATAAAAGTAGTTTACAACCCATAGGGCAGTCTTCCTACACGCGGCATGGCTGGATCAGTGTCTCCACCATTGTCCAATATTCCTCACTGCTGCCTCCCGTAGGAGTCTGGTCCGTGTCTCAGTACCAGTGTGGGGGATCCCCCTCTCAGGGCCCCTATCTATCGCGGTCTTGGTAAGCCGTTACCTTACCAACTAACTAATAGAACGCATGACCATCTTATACCGATAAATCTTTAACTATAAATCCATGCGGATTCACAGTACCATGGGGTATTAATCCAAATTTCTCTGGGCTATCTCCCTGTATAAGGTAGGTTTCATACGCGTTACGCACCCGTGCGCCGGTCGTCATCTGTAGCAAGCTACAATGTTACCCCTCGACTTGCATGTGTTAAGCCTGCCGCTAGCGTTCATCCTGAGCCAGGATCAAACTCTTCATCGTTGTTTCTTTAATAATTATTTCTTCAACTTCAGAAAAATCTAATATTCTCAAAATTTGTCTTTGCTTATGTTTTTATCATTATATCGTTGCCAATATAATTGCTGCTAATCAATATGTCAATGAACTCGTAATTTCTTTTTATCTTTACTTTGCTTCCCGTAGAAAGCGGGTGCAAATATAAAACCCTTTTTTGTTTCTAACAAAACTTTTTTAAGATTTTTTTTGAAGCTCTTT
>NZ_JACGWS010000003.1 GCF_014397005.1 Kordia aestuariivivens | reverse complement strand
GTAAACTAACTTCGCTTTTTTATTGTGACCGTTTTTAATCTCAATTAATCAAAGCTTGAGATCAAAACAAAATTAGACCAAAAAGAAAATCGCCTAAAAATTACTTTTTAGACGACCTCTTTTTATTTTAGTGAAACTCGATTTTGTCAAAATTACAAGTTGAACTAATCCTGCTGAAAAGTAGCATCTCAACACATATCGTAATTTTTATGACTCAAACTTGTCTTAAGACGCAATAGGTTTTATTTTTACAAACAAAATTAAAAACTGCATGCTTCAATTTTTAAGAAAACTATTCCGAACAACAACTCGTGTAAAAGCATCATTAACTATAGAAGAAACAGATCCTATGAAAAAATTTCTCATTGTAGGCTTAGGTAATATTGGAAGTGAATACGCAAACACTCGACACAATATTGGGTTTAAAATTCTAGATTTTTTTGCCAAGAAAGAAGAGGTCAAATTTGAAACTGATAAACTGGGTGATGTAGCGACCTATAAATTTAAAGGTAGAACGTTTATACTATTAAAACCGAGCACATACATGAATCTTAGCGGAAAAGCAGTTCGCTATTGGATGACAAAAGAAAAAATTCCGATTGATAATGTATTAATCATTACAGATGATCTGAATCTTGAATTTGGAACCATTCGTGTAAAAATGAAAGGAAGTGATGGCGGACACAATGGGCTCAAAAGTATTCAAGAGCAATTAATGACAACGAAATACCCAAGATTTCGATTTGGAATTAGTGCCGAATTTGGCAAAGGAAGACAAGTAAATTATGTATTAGGCGAATGGTCTGCAGAAGAAAATGATAAATTACCAGAGCGACTTGAAAAAAGCGCAGAACTTATAAAATCATTTGGAACCGCAGGAATTTCAAATACGATGAATTCATTTAACGGAAAATAAAAAGAGAGGCAATTGCCTCTCTTTTTTTAGTATTTAGTTTAGTTAGGTATCGTTCAAATTATTATTGAACAATTAATTTTTTAATACTTACTCTCTCTCCATCATTTACACGCACCATATACATTCCGGCTGCAGCCGAACTAATATTTAATTCCTCTATAAAGTTAGCTGAGTTTGTATATTTTTTAGAGAAAATAGCACGCCCGCGAATATCAAGTACATCAATGGTCACTTTTTCAGAAGATGTAGATGTGAAATTCACTGTAAATTTTCCTCGTGTTGGGTTTGGCCAAATAGCAAAATCTTCCAATTCATTCTCAACAGTTGATAAAGTATTTTGAACATTAATACGGTAATCTTCTACTTCTGCATCAGCACCATTTTCACATGAAGTCGGAAATACAACCGTAGCTCTTGAAGTATATTTAGTAGATACACGCATCGTTGTACTTCCTGTAAGTGCAGCACTTGGTACCATAATCATCATTCCTGAATTTGCCGTTGCTCCATTAGGAACGTTATCAGCTTCTCCTAAATCATATTCTTCTCCACTATCATCAAAACTACAATTCTGATTCCAATCAATCCACACCTTTGTTTGTGTTCTATAATCACCGTCAGTATTTGCATTTACGGTAATTGGATACGATGATTCTTTCGTTACATCTGTAAAGTCTGTTGTTGAATAATCGGTATAACCTGAAGGCTTTGCTGTAACATTATTAATATCAGCAAACAGCACTAAAGTAGTACTTGTTGCAAAATCAGTATTCGCTACAGAAGCACACACAGCACACGTTTGTGTTGCAAATGAATATACAGTTGAATAAACCGTCGCCACACAATCATTAGAAACACCAACTCTCCAATAATAAGTATTCGATAAATTTAATGTTGTAGCTGTATAATTTGTTGTGGTGATAGTAGCTGACTCTACAATATTTGTAAAAGCCATATCAGAAGCAATCTCAATCACATAATTTGCTGCATTTGAATTTGCTGACCAACTTAAATTTGCATTTACCGCAACATTTGTAGCTCCATTAGAAGGTGAAGTTAATGTGACTGGCGTTAAACTTCCTGGAAAAACACTTAACAACACATCAGAAGCTCTTGTGGTTGCTCCAGATGTTCCTTGCGCTGAAAACGTATAGCTTCCAGACGCTACTCCTGTTGTTCCTGAAATGGTAAGCATTACATTTGTTCCATCTACAGAGGCAGAAGTTGGGCTAAAAGTTGCCATTGCTCCTGCTGGAAGGTTTACAGTCGAAAAGTTCGTTGTTCCACTAAATCCGTTAAATGCATTATAAGTAAAGTTATATACAGCATTTGCTGGCTGGCAAGCGGTTTCATCATTATCAGCAAAAACCAAAGCGAAATCTGGTTCTACCAAAGTGAAATCACTAGAGTTCATTGCGAAGAAAATATTTCCTGCGCCTTCTACAATAATTCTAGCTTGTGAAGTTGGTGTTGTTACTGGAACCGTAATTGTTTGCGAACCATCATTTGGTACGTTAGAAGCCAATATTGTTGGAAATGTAGCGCCACCATCTGTAGATAATAAAATATTTACGTTTGCTGTACTAACTGGTGCTGCATCAGTATTTGCAACATTCCACGTTACTGTTTGACTCGTTCCCATTTCCCAACTTACATTAGATGTTTGTGAATTTACGACAAAAGGTCCAGCGGAAGTTGTGACTGTAATTTCCATTAAATCAAAACTAGATTGTCCGTCTAATCCAGTTGCAGTAGGTTGTCTATCACGCACTGTCAATGCCCAATTCATAGTTCTATTTACAGTAGCAACAGTTTCCCAAGCACTATTAATAGTTGGATTTGTCTGTGTTATATTTCCAGAAGCAACTCTACTCAATTTAGGAATATATCTATTTGGAGAACTTGTTGGCACTTGCGATCTGTTCATAGAACCCGCTGTTAATGTAGGTCCAAATGTCGAATTTCTTACTTGTCCACTATCTGTTTGTTCCCAACAATAAGTTAATGCATCTCCTCCATCTGCATCTGTAGCAGTTCCACGAAGTACATACGCTGTTCCTTGCGGAATAATATAATCATTTCCTGCACTTGCATTCGGCGGATTATTTGCCAGCATTGGAGAGTTATTTGCATTCCAGCACGTTTGTGTTACCAAATTGTCCGTCACTTGTTTGATACTGTGATAATGAAAATACGGATCACTATTTTGCTGTACATTATTTGCTCCAGTGATTCCTGCATATCCCATAATGGTAGATCCACTTCCTGGTTCTGCGTTTACACCTGTTCCTTCTATGTTGAAAGCCCATGTATGATTCGCGCCCATTTGATGTCCTATTTCATGCGCCACATAATCAACATCAAACGTATCTCCTTCAGGAATTCCATCTGCTGGTGAAGTATATCCACTTCCTTTACCTTGTGGAAAATCAGTATCACAAACACAACCTATACAACCTGCATTTCCTCCACCTCCAGCTGCGCCGAATAAATGTCCGATATCATAATTTGCTTCTCCTATATCATCTCTCAATGTCTCTTGCAATTCAACATTCCAGTTGGTCGCAAACCAAGGCGATCCTCCATAAACTGGGTGATCATCCAATCCACTTCCGCTTGGAGAATACGGATCTGTATTTGCATTCGTAAATATAACCGTTTGATTATTTGCTATTACCTCAAAAGTAACAGACATATCTACTTCAAAAATAGCATTTACGCGTGTCATTGTCGTATTAATAGCTGCCATTGCATCAGCAACAGCTCCTCCGTGGTATGCTGTATATTCTCCTGTTACAGAGATTGCAATACGGAATTTTCGCAATATTTGATCGTCAGCGTCTTCTGGTTGTGGATCTGTAAATCGATCTTGTACTTCAGCTATTGTTGAACAATTAAATTCACCAATAGTGCTTACTCTTGCATCTCTAGTATACAATACGTACGTAGAAATAGCATCGTCAGCAGGCTGCATAAAAACAGTTGACTTATCAACATAAGAAATCATGGTTTGTACACCTTTATGAGAAATACTCATGCGCAATTGCGCTCCTTGATTTTCTTGACTAAAACCAACATACGATTTAATGTTTGGAAAATCAGCGGCTAATTCAGGTGCAAAAACAGATGCTTCATACATTTTGAAAGACTCTAGCCTTCCATCAATACCTGGCACTTTTACCACAGTCGAAGAACCAAATGTATTTCCACGTAAAGGTGCCGTTGCAAGACGTTCCTTAAAAGCATTTACATTCAGTTCAAAAAAATGAACTTTTTGTGGTGATAAATTAAATTTTGATACAGTTTGAGAATTTGTAAAATTTTCTTTCTTTGTCCAATCGCTGTTTTGGGCTAAAACACTATTGAAAAAGAAAAGCATGCTCGCGAGAAAACCGTAGCGTAGAATTTGCTTCATTGTTATTTATGATTTGGGGGTTTAAATTTGGCAAAAATTGTATTTTTTATATCCTTAGCATAAATTTTTAATGTTTTTTCGATAATTGAAAGCATTGAAGCGACGAAATAATTATTTTTATCTGTGAAATAAATCTTCTTACAAAAGAAAATTAAAATCTTATAAAATATACAAGGAATTAAATAGCTTTGTAAAAAACAAAACGCATAGTGAATACCATAGATTTTTTTGAGGCATACAGAGCTGAAAATCCATCCGCAATTACCATTGGAACGTTTGATGGTGTTCACGTAGGACACAAAAAAATAATAGAAAACCTTATCGAGAAATCGGAAGGGCTTTCTACAACATTGCTTACCTTTTTTCCGCATCCGCGAATGGTCTTGCAACAAGATTCAAACATAAAACTCATCAATACCATTGATGAACGCATACAACTCCTAGAAGGAACCGGATTGGATACGTTGATCATTTACCCTTTCAACAGAGAATTTTCACGCTTAACAGCACGCGATTTTGTGCGCGATTTTCTAATTGCACAGCTAAACCTGAAAAAAATAATTATTGGATACGATCATCGTTTTGGAAGAAACCGAACGGCAAATATTAATGATTTGCGCGAATTTGGCGAAGCATTCGATTTTAAAGTAGAAGAAATTCAAGCAAAAGAAATTGACGATGTCACCATCAGTTCTACAAAAATCCGAAAAGCACTCACAGAAGGTGATATTGATACAGCAAACGCATATCTTGGCTATGAATTTATGTTGACCGGAATTGTCATTGCTGGAAAAGGATTAGGAAAACAAATTAACTACCCAACAGCAAACATTTACATTAAAGAAACGTATAAATTGATTCCGCGACAAGGTGTTTATTTTATAAAAAGCATCATAAATGATGTTCCCGTTTTTGGAATGATGAATATTGGCACAAATCCTACGGTAAAAGGCACAAAACAAACCATTGAAGTTCACTTTTTTGATTTTAATCGCGATATTTATGATGAAAAAATTCAAATCCGATTGATCAAACGTTTACGCAATGAAGAAAAGTTTGATTCCGTAGAAAAATTACAACAACAACTTCTAAGCGATAAAATACAATCATTAGCATTAATTGAAAAGTATCATGCTCAATAAATTTCTTTTTAAACAAGTAGACAACACTTCACTCGTCGTATTTCGAGTCTTTTTTGGGTTGCTTATTGGTTTAGAAGGATTTGGCGCAATTGCAACAGGTTGGGTAAAACGTACATTTATTGATCCTGATTTTACATTTACATTTATCGGTTTTGAATGGTTACAGCCACTTCCAGGCGTTGGAATGTATGTGTATTTCGCTATTATGGGAATTTGCGGTTTCTTAGTCATGATTGGCTATAAATATCGTTGGAGCATCGGAATCTTTACGGTATTGTGGACCTGTGCATATCTCATGCAAAAAACTTCGTATAACAATCATTATTATTTATTAGTATTGTTATGCATTTTTATGTGGATTGTTCCTGCGCATCATTACCTTTCGGTAGATGCGAAACGAAATCCTAGTATCAAAAAAATTCACATGCCCAATTGGTGTTTGTGGATTTTCATACTGCAATTATTCATTGTATACACATACGCTTCTGTTGCCAAAATATATCCTGATTGGCTGTCTGGTGAAGTTCCTAAAAACTTAATGGGCGGAAGACAAAATTTGCCTATTATTGGCGAATTTTTACAGCAAAACTGGATTCACTATCTACTAACGTATGTAGGAATTGGGTTTGACTTATTAGTCATTCCGTTATTATTGTGGAAACGCACACGTGTATTTATCTTTTGCTGCGCGATTGTTTTTCACTTGTTCAATTCATTTGTATTACACATCGGAATCTTTCCGTATATGTCATTGGCGTTGTGTATTTTCTTTTTTGAACCTGAAACCATTCGGAATATCTTTTTGAAGAAAAAAGAAGTGTATACAGGTAATGAAATCATTTTGTCGCCATACAGAAACCTTGCAATTCCAATATTTGCACTCTACTTTATTTCTCAAATAGCATTGCCGTTACGTCATTGGACATTTGAAGGTGATGTCTTGTGGACGGAAGAAGGACATCGCTTAAGTTGGCGAATGATGTTACGATCAAAAACGGGATATGTACAATTAAAAATTGTCGATAAAAGCTCTTGTCAGATCATTACATACGTAAATCCTGCAACGTATACGACTCCAAAACAAGCCAAACGTGTTGCTGTAAAGCCTGATATGTTATGGCAATTTGTACAATTTCTTGAAGCAAAATACGCAGAAGAAGGCACCGAAGTTAGCATTTATGCAGAAGGTCGTGTAAAAGTAAACAATCATTCCTATCAAAAACTTTTTGATCCAACTGTTGATATTGCTGCCGAAGAATGGTTGCGTTTCTCGCATCATACGTGGTTACTTCCGTTTAAAAGTAAATACGAACACGGTGACTTCCGCCGAAAATAAAATGATTTTGCATTTCTCCTTTCGCGAAAGCTAAAAAATAGTACGACAATTCTGTTAATTTGATTATTTTTGTCGCTTCAATAATCGGCGCGTTAAGGATTGAGGTATTGTTGGAGCTCCTCGAAGAGAGCGACTACCGAAAGCCTGACTGAATATACTGCGCGAAGCAGCAGTGTACGAAGGAACGCCAAAAAAATAACAAAATGTTACAATTACAATTTATTAGAGACAACAAAGCCAGCATTATTGAGGCTTTGAAGAAACGGAATTTTGATGCTGCTGAAGTTGTAAATGAAGCGATTTCGCTAGACGAAACCCGTAGAAGTTTGCAAGTTGAGTTAGACAATACGTTAGCTTCCTCTAATAAATTATCCAAAGAAATTGGAATTTTATTTAAAAGTGGTGAACCTAAAAAAGCGGCAATTTTACGTGAAAAAGGCACGCAACTCAGAGCGCAAGCAGAAACTATAAAAACGGATTTAAAGGAAAAAGAAGAGGCGCTGTCTGAGCTTTTATATACCATTCCAAATGTGCCAAACGCGTTAGTTCCGAGTGGAAATAGCGAAGAAGATAATGAAGAGATTTTTAGCGCTGGCGAAATTCCAACGCTTCATGCAGCTGCACAACCACATTGGGAATTGGCAAAAAAGTACGACATCATCGATTTTGAACTTGGAAATAAAATTACGGGCGCAGGATTTCCTGTGTATAAAGGAAAAGGTGCGCGTTTGCAACGTGCGTTGATTCAGTATTTTTTGGATAAAAACACGGATGCTGGTTATACAGAATATCAAGTGCCACATTTGGTGAATGAAGCGTCTGGTTATGGAACTGGTCAATTGCCAGATAAAGAAGGACAAATGTATCATGCAACTGGTGACGATTTGTACTTAATTCCAACGGCGGAAGTTCCAGTGACAAATATGTTTCGTGGCGATTTGCTAAAGGCAGAAAGCTTGCCAATTTGTTGCACAGCATACACACCTTGTTTTAGACGTGAAGCTGGAAGTTACGGAGCGCATGTTCGTGGATTGAATCGTTTGCATCAGTTTGACAAGGTAGAAATTGTTCGTATTGAGCGTCCTGAAGATTCGTATGCAGCGTTAGACGGAATGGTAGACCATATAAAAGAAATTTTGGAAGAGTTAAAACTTCCATACAGAATTTTACGTTTGTGCGGTGGCGATTTAGGATTTACAGCGGCTTTGACGTATGATTTTGAAGTATTTTCCACAGCGCAAGATCGTTGGTTAGAAATCAGTTCGGTTTCTAACTTTGAGACGTTTCAGGCAAATCGTTTAAAATTAAGAATCAAAGACAAAGACGGAAACAAGCAATTGGCGCACACCTTAAATGGAAGTTCGTTAGCACTGCCAAGAGTTTTAGCAGGTATTTTAGAAAATTACCAAACGGAAAACGGCATTGAAATTCCAGAAGTATTGCGCAGATACACAGGTTTCGATAGGATATCGTAAACGATATACATTATAAAATCATCATTTTTTAAAACATCGGCAATGTATTTTGTCGGTGTTTTTTGCTTTTTATCGATAAAATAAGTAGGTTTGTACTCCAAATTTGAATCAATATAAATACATGTTTTTTAAAAGCAGATATGTACTATATTTTGAACTTACAATACAAGCTATACACCCAAACCTATATTAAAATAAGCCTTTTAATTTATGTCATTATAGCTGATAGAAATGCCCTTGCAATTGCTTGGGCATTTTGTTTTTATATACATTGATAAGTGCACTCATACACTTTTCTTGCATAAAATCACATCAAATTATTTTAATAGAAAAATTCTCACTTATCACTTTGATTTCACATAAGATTACTATAATTTTAAATCCAAGTAAACTTACACACTATCAAAAGCAAGCATATGAACGAAAACTATGAACACGGACATAAATTAGCATCTATAGGGCAACGGTTTTTTGCATCATTTGTTGAAGGACTCATATATACTCTTTTAACGCTTGTGGCTTATTTAATAGTAGGAATCTCCATTTTTGAATATGAAAGTAGTGATTTTGAATTAATTGACATTGTGTATTCTGCAATTATGGGACTCATTGTTGGCGCTATATTTTACCCCCTATTTGGCGGCAACTTAGGGCATAAAATCTTTAATTTAAAAGTAATTTCTTCTGAAACTGGAGAGGATTACAACCGTGCTGAAAAAGGAGCTATTAGAGAATGTTTAAAATATGTTTTAGGATATTTAATCATTCCTGTTATTTGGTTGTTATGGGATGACAATAACCAGAATTTATATGATAAACTGACAAAAACATTGGTCGTTGAAAAAAATAGAAACGAAACGAACTAAAATAAAAATTAACAAGCTACCATACGAAACCAAACTACATTACCATTTATTTAACATACTTTGTGTTATCTTTGAATAAAAGCTTTTCTATGCGGTATGTATTATTTCTAATCTTCAGTTTGGCAGTGTATGGATTTGCGTATGCACAAAGTGATGCGTTGGCGCAACAATACTATGAAAAAGGAGAATATAAAAAAGCCATTGTTGCTTTTGAAAGACTCTACAAAAATTCGCCCCGTAAGGTAAATTACTTTATTGCGATGATCAGTAGTTATCAACAATTAGAAGATTTTGAAACTGCTGAAAAACTACTTTTACAAGCGATTGAAGTTCCAAAATCGAGTCCAATGTTATTGGTAGAAACTGGCTTTAATTATGATTTAAAGAAAGATTCCATCAACTCAAAAAAATACTACGACAAAGCAGTACAATTTACCGAAGCAAATCCATCTGCTTCGTATATAATTGGACGTGCTTTTGAAAAAAAGTCCTTACTCGATTATGCATTGCAAGTTTATCAAAGTGCAATGATTGCAAATCCAAACTATAATTTTTTAAATAATATTGCTCGTATTTATGGCGAAAAAGGAGACATTGAAAAAATGTTTTCAAGCTATTTAGATTTGATCAAAGATAGAGTTGAACAAAAAGGCTATGCACAACGAATTATTAGTCAGTTTTTACGAAACGATCCAGGTGAAGAAAACAATGTTTTATTTCGTAAAATACTACTCAAAAGAAATCAACAAGAGCCCAATTTATTGTGGAATGAACTCTTAAGTTGGTTATTCATTCAGCAAAAACAATACAAAAGAGCGTTTATACAAGAAAAAGCAATTTACATGTCGGGTGATGCTTCCTTGCAACGTATTTTTGATTTGGCAGACATGAGCATTGAAGATAACGACAAAGAAACGGCACGCGAAGTATTGACGTATATCATAGAGAAATCTAGTCAAGATGCAACAAAAATTCGCGCTTCTCAAAGCTTAATTCAACTCGATATTGAAGCGGTGACCGACGGAAATTACGATGAAATTCAACAACGATTTGATCAATTATTATCGACCTACGAGCGCAATTACAGAACCGTTTTGTTACAACGCGATTACGCAAATTTTTTAGCATTTCAGAAAAATAATCCGGAAGCTGCCATTTCCTATCTCAAAGAAACTATAGAACTCAAACTTACTACGCGTCAACTTGCGACTGTAAAATTAGCTTTGGGCGATATTTTAGTCTACAAAGAACAATTCAATCAGGCATTAATTTACTTTTCGCAAGTGCAAAAAGCATTAAAAAATGATGTCATTGGACAAGAAGCACGTTTTCGAGTGGCACGAACGAGTTATTACAAAGGTGATTTTGAATGGGCAGAATCGCAACTAAAAATATTAAAATCGTCTGTATCACAATTAATTGCGAACGATGCTTTAAAATTAAAACTGATTATTTCAGATAATTCTTTGGAAGATTCTACACAAACTGCCTTAAAAAAATATGCCAAAGCAGACTTGCTCGCGTATCAGTTGAAAGATACTGAAGCCATTGCACAGCTTGAAGATATATTGCTAAATCACAAAGGCGAACAAATTGAAGACGAAGCACTTTTCATGCAAGCAAAACTCTATGAAAAACGTGATGAGTTTGACAAATCTCGACTGAACTACAAGAAAATCATCGAGTTTTACAAAGAAGGCATTTTAGTCGATGACGCCTATTTTGCAATGGGACAATTGTACTTAAATCACTTTGACGATCCTGAAAAAGCCAAACAATTCTTTGAAGAAATCATTTTCAATCATCAAGACAGCATTCACTATGTAGAAGCACAAAAAGCGTATCGAAAATTGCGTGGTGATACGGTTAATTGAATCAACACGTCCATTAAAAATTATTTCTTAAAGTAGCGCACTCTTTTTCTGAAGTATAGAAAAAGTTTTGCGTTAAAAATTTTCGAAGCCTTGGAGAAAATTTAGCAAAACATTTTCGGTTTTAGTTTTCCAAAGAGAAAACTAAAAATACCTACTAGAAAAAGCGCATTTTCTTTTGTTGACGCTTGTGCTGAACTTGATTCAGTATCTATTGTGCGAGCAAAGAAAATGAAAATTATAAACTAAAAATGTTCTGTGAAATTGACACTTTCTAATAGACAAAAATCTTTATTTTGATGTGATATAAGAGTATATTATTATTAAAATAACTTAATTTAAAATCACTTTTCGGTTTCAATAAACTTATACCATATAATTCAGCTTAAAAGCGTAATTTTGCACTTTATTTAGAAAGCACATATATGTACATTTATAACGTTACTATTAACATTGACGAAAGCGTTCACGAGGAATTTTTAATTTGGATAAAAGAACATATTCCAGCGGTATTAGCCACTGGGAAATTCACAGAAGCACGATTGGTTCAGGTTTTGGTTGAAGAAGAAATGGGCGGCACAACATACGCAGTTCAATACTCCGCAAAATCAAAAGATCATTTAGAAGCATATTATGCAGAAGATGCAACACGATTGCGTGAAGAAGGCATGAAAAAATTTGCGGATAAAATGCTTGGTTTCCGAACAGAACTCAAACTTATTGAAGATTTCAAAGCGTAAAAAACGATGAAGGAAAAAAAATATTATTCGCAAGTAGCATACTTAGTAAAGGCAATTTTGGTCATTATTGTGATTGGAGTTACCTTTTTCATTATCACACAGTTCTCAGATAAAATAGCGCAAGAAATCAGTATCAAATTGCGAAAAAATTTAGTCGTTATTGAATATATAATGAATGGTATTTTTGGAATCATTGCTTTTGGTTCTATTGCATTGATTCTCCTTAGAGGAAAACCTAGAGTAACGTTGAGTGATACAACATTGAGAACAAATCGTTTCAAAAAAGATTTTATAGAATTAAAAACTTATCATCCATCTAAAGGTGGAAGCGAACCGTATGTAATTTCGCATGATGGAAAACAATACGATATTGAACTTTCGTGGTTTTCTAAAAAAGATCAAAAAGAAATAGAAGCGTTTATCAAAGAACGCGTTGCAACTGCATAACATCGTTCAAAAAAAACAATGGTTATTGAATAGCACACTCTTTTTCTGAAGTATAGAAAAGGTTTTGCGTTAAAAATTTTTGAAGCCTTGGAGAAAATTTAGTAAAAGCTTTTCGGTTTTAATTTTCCAAAGAGAAAATTAAAAATACCTGCCAGAAAAAGTGCCTTTTCTTTTGTTTCGTTTTCTTTGGGCAAGCAAAGAAAATGAAAATTATAAATTAAATTAAAAAACCTTAAAGTGCTATGACAGATAAAGTAAGAGCAAAAAAACACTTAGGACAGCATTTTTTAAAGGATGAAGAAGTTGCAGAAAAAATTGCAGATACGCTAGTGCTGAAAGGCTATAAAAATATTTTAGAAATTGGTCCAGGAATGGGCATGTTGACAAAGTATTTATTAAAAAAACCTGTCACAACGTATGTGTGCGAAATTGATAGAGATTCGGTTGCCTACTTGAAAGCAAATTTTTTACAGCTTTCCGATAAAATTTTAGAAAAAGATTTCTTAAAATACGATTTAACAGAAACGTTCAAAGAAGAACCGTTTGCCATCATTGGAAACTTTCCATATAATATTTCTACGCAAATTGTATTTAAAACTTTGGAAATGCGCGATCAAATTCCTGAATTTAGCGGCATGTTTCAAAAAGAAGTTGCAGAACGCATTTGTGCATCACATGGAAGCAAAACGTACGGAATTTTATCAGTATTGACGCAAGTTTTTTACGAAGCAGAATATCTTTTTACAGTTCCACCAGAAGTATTTGATCCGGCACCAAAAGTGAATTCGGGCGTAATGCGACTCACACGAAAAGAAAATTATACACTTCCGTGCGATGAAAAATTATTCTTTAGAGTGGTAAAAACAGCATTTCAACAACGACGAAAAACACTTCGTAACAGTTTAAAAACATTCAATCTTTCCGATAATTTAAAAGAAGATACTATCTTTGGGCTGCGGCCTGAACAATTAAGCGTTCAGCGATTTGTAGAATTAACCATCAAGATAGCAAATGATTCCATTCAAACTCAGTGATGAACTCATTGAGCAAGTAGAAAAGCTCATTGAGATTAAAAAAGATTCTGTACTTCTAGAACTTCTAGAAGAAATCCACTATGCAGATATTGCAGAGATTATTGATGAGTTAAATCTGGAACAAGCTACCTACATCATCAAACTACTAGATAGTGAAAAAACTTCCGATATTCTTACCGAAGTTGATGATGATACGCGTGAAAAAATTCTTGAAAACCTTTCTGCCAAAGAAATCGCCGAAGAAATTGATGAACTTGATACAGATGATGCTGCCGATATCATTTCTGAACTTCCTGAAGAACGAAAGCAAGAAGTAATTTCCGAATTAGAAGATAGAGAACATGCCAAAGAAATTGTAGAATTATTACGTTATGACGACGATTCTGCTGGTGGATTAATGGCAAAAGAATTGGTAAAAGTCAAGGAAAACTGGAATGTACTTACCTGTGTAAAAGAAATGCGCAAACAAGCGGAAGAAGTAACACGCGTACATTCAATTTATGTCGTAGATGATGATGATATTTTAAAAGGAAGACTTTCGCTAAAAGATTTATTGACAACTTCGACAAGAACCCACATTAAAGATATTTACATTCCAAAAGTAGATTATGTAACTGTTGGTGACAAAGCAGAAGATGTTGCTAAAATCATGTCTAAATACGATTTAGAAGCCATTCCTGTAGTGGACGAAATGCAACGTTTAGTCGGTCGTATTACCATTGACGATATTGTAGATGTAATTAGAGAAGAAGCTGAGAAAGATTACCAATTAGCGGCAGGTATTACACAAGATGTAGAAGCCGATGATAGCATTTGGCAACTCACACGCGCACGTTTACCTTGGCTGTTTTTAGGATTAGTAGGTGGAATTGGCGCAGCTGCCATTATGGAAGGATTTGAAGAAATGATTAGTAAATATGCAATTTTATTCTTCTTTACACCATTAATTGCTGCGATGGCTGGAAATGTTGGTGTGCAATCGAGTGCTATTATTGTGCAAGGTTTGGCAAATGACGATATCAAAGGAAGCATTAAAAATCGGTTGATTAAAGAAATGCTCTTAGCCATGCTAAACGGTATTATACTAGCAATCATTCTTATGATTGTAGTTTGGTTTTGGAAAGATGATCACAAAGCTGCATTAGCGATTTCAGTTTCGTTAGTCATTGTTATCATTGTTGCAGGAATCATAGGGACTTTTATTCCACTATTCTTAAACAAACGCGGAATTGATCCGGCAATTGCCACAGGTCCATTTATTACCACGAGTAATGATATCTTCGGAATTTTAATCTACTTTATGATTGCCAAATTAATTATTGGAATCTAAAAAAGCGAACCGAAGTCCGCTAATTTTAATGCTTATGTCAATGTAGGTTCTAACAACCTATAAATACACTTTGGCATGAAAAATTCACTGAAGGTTGACAAATAATTGCATTAGAAGTACACAAAGTATCCGCTTGAGTTCTTACAGTCATCCCTCCTTTTACAGCGTTTGAATTATTTGCATTCAATTCTGACACTACTGATTTTTTTAACGATAATGTTTTCAATTTTTTTTTCATGATATCTAATTTAATGTACCTACTCTTTTTAACAATTGGCTTTTCGGAATCCGCCTTTACTAGTACGTACTAGTGATTCAAAAATAGCTTAGAGTTTTAATTTTCACCTGAGTTTTCGGGTCAGATTAGTATGTTTGTAACCATTCGCACGCTATTTAACATAAGATTATGTTAAGGACTACTGAATTCTTTAAAGTTGATCGATATTAATATCAGGTTTGGTTAGATAAAAAAATTAGACAATAAGTTCTTGAACAAAATTGGTGATGAAATTATCAAGACTTCTATGCCTTGCATGCTCAATTTGACAAACTCATCAAGAGCATTAAAAAAAGCGAACCGAAGTTCGCTTTAAATTTAATTTCTGTCATGAAATTTAAATACTAGTTGCAATATTAAATACTAGCAGTTATGAGTACGAGGACAATTCCATGTTAAAGGACATTCCCAGCCTGTCAAACAACCTATTTGATTTGTATAACAAAATGTTCCTGCTCCAGTTTGTCCTCCTTTAATTTCTCCAACTTTTTCAGCTCCTAATTCTGATACTACTGACTTGTTTAACTTTAAATTTTTATTTTGTTTTTTCATGTTTTAAATTTTAAATAATTAATAATTTAATTTCTTACTGTTTTAATCACAGATATTTACTGATGGCTCACAAGGAACATTCACAGAAATAAACTCGCAATTGTAATCAAATGGAGTAGTTTTACAAAAACCTCCTTCTCCTGTTCTTCCACCTTTAACTTCTCCTGCATTTTCTAAACTTAATTCTGATACAACTGATTTGTTTAACTTTAAACTTTTGTTTTGTTTTTTCATAATATTATAATTTTTAAATCGTTAATGATGAAACAAATGAAATACTAAATTTGAAGAGAAAAAAGGAACGTAAACCGCAATTATCGAATCAAAGCCACGTAAATGTGTTTTCAGAAAGAAGAAAATTAAAATTATAAAATACTGAAAATCAATTGTATAAATAAAAACACAAACCTATAATTATCGAATTACGGGTTCAAGAAGGAATGGAAAATCATACAATCAGAAAAGCGGTTCCCGCAGATGCAAAATTCATCTCATTATTGGCAAAAATTACATTTTCAGAAACCTTTGGTAATTTATTTCATGACAAACAAGATTTACGCGCCTATATCGAAAAGGTCTTTTCTCTTGAAAAAATGACTTCTTCACTCAAAAAAGAAGAAAACGTATTTTGGATTGCGTACGCAGATGAACTTCCTGTTGGATACGCCAAACTCAAAAAAAAATCGCCTGTACCAAATAGTTCCTACAAACAAGCCGCACAATTGCAGAAAATATATGTGCTCAAAGACTATTTAGCGCACAAAATTGGCACCAAACTTCAAAACGAACTCTTTATTGAAGTACAAAATTTAGACATCGAACGCTTATGGCTTTCCGTATTGCACACCAACGAACGTGCCATTGGCTTTTATAACAAACACGATTTCCATAAATATGATTCATATAGTTTCAGTATTGGAAAAGAAGATTTCGTATTCAACATTATGATGAAGACATTCTAAAAAATTCCTCGTATTTTAGTTGCATGAAATGAGCCATAACAATTAAGTTGATACCAACCGAAATGATCATTGGCGAATTCCGTCTGACCTTATAAGAACAATAAATGTTTACAGATGAAAGCAATCAACATCAATCAAAAATTTCAACTCGTTAATAAACAATGGCATCCACATCAAGTTGCAGTTGTAGACGATATGCAAGTCATTTTGGCTAAAATTCAAGGTGAATTTGTATGGCATTCGCATGATAATGAAGACGAACTGTTTCAAGTTATGAAAGGAACATTATTCATGAAATTTCGCGATAAAACAGTTACCGTAAACGAAGGCGAATTTATTGTAGTTCCAAAAGGTGTCGAACATTGTCCTGCAACCAAAGATGGCGAAGAAGTACACATTTTACTATTCGAAAAACTGTCTACGGCGCATACAGGAACTGTGCAACATGAAAAAACGCAAACCGAATATCCAAAAATATAAACAAGCGTGAACATATTACATCTTGATGAAAATCATCCATTATTAATTGATCAATTAGCAACGTTAGGTCATACCAATCATGAAGATTACACATCTTCAAAAGCCGAAATTGAAGCAAAAATTCACGAATACGACGGTTTTATTATTCGCAGTCGATTTCGCATTGACGCAGACTTTCTAGCGAAAGCGACCAACTTAAAATTTATAGGAAGAGTTGGCGCAGGTTTGGAAAATATAGATTGTGAATTTGCAGAACAGCAAGGAATTCATTTGATTTCAGCACCAGAAGGCAACCGAAATGCGGTTGGCGAACATGCACTTGGAATGTTGTTATCACTCATGAATAAACTCAACAAAGCTGATTATGAAGTTCGCAATGGAAAATGGTTGCGCGAAGCCAACAGAGGTTTTGAACTCGATGGACAAACCGTTGGAATTATCGGGTATGGAAATATGGGAAAAGCATTCGCGAAAAAATTACGCGGTTTTGATGTTGAGGTACTTTTTTATGACTTAAAAGAAAACATTGGCGATGAAAATGCAACCCAAGTATCGCTTTCAGAATTGCAAGATCGCGCGACGGTTTTAAGTTTGCATACGCCACAAACATCGCGTACGCTGAATATGATTAACAAGAAGTTCATTCAGGGATTCAAACATCCGTTTTGGTTCATCAATACGGCGCGTGGAAAAAGTGTGGTGACGCACGATTTGATGAAAGCTTTACTATCTGGAAAAATATTAGGCGCAGGATTAGACGTGTTAGAATATGAAAAAAGTTCGTTTGAAAACTTATTCAATGACAATCAAATGCCAGAAGCTTTCAAATATCTGATTCAGGCAGAAAATGTATTGCTTTCGCCACATGTAGCAGGTTGGACAAAAGAAAGTAAAGAAAGATTAGCGCAAACTATCGTAGATAAAATCAAAACACATTTTCATTAAGATGAAAAAAACAATTTTCATCTTTGCTACCTTAATCATTGCCTTGCTAGCCCTATTTCAGTTGAGTAAATTTTCCATCATGCAAGGAAGTTCATCATTGGAATTTATCATTGCTGCCATTGCAATTATTTTTTTCTTCATCGGAATTTACATCAACAAGAAAAGAGCTATTTTACAAGAAAAACCGAAAACATCAGAAATAGATCATTCGCAAATTGAAAAAATAGGATTAAGTAAGCGCGAATATGAAGTATTGTGCAAACTTGCGAAAGGACATTCTAACAAAGAAATAGCTTCGCTCCTATTTGTATCTGAAAGTACTATAAAAACACACGTTTCAAACATCTACATAAAACTCGATGTAAAACGTCGCACACAAGCCATTCAAAAAGCAATAGCCCTTCAAATATTGCCAGTTTCATAAAATTACTACCTTAGTATGATAGAATTAGTACTTTCGTATGAGTGTTATTTTTAAGACATCTTCTACTTTTGAAACTACTAATTTTAAATTTTCAATAGATGAAAAACACAGTACTTAAATACGGATTGTATAGCTTTTTAACAGCTTTCGGGCTCTTCTTTATCGCCTTATATTTTGGGCAAGGATTAGCATTTACAACACAAGAAGTTATTGGATACACTACCATGGTAACTTCGTTATCCTTTGTATACTTTGGCATCAAACATTATAAGAATCATGAATTAAATGGTAAAATTGATTTTAAAACGGCTTTCAGTATCGGAGCACTTATTTCATTATTTGCCGCAATTGGTTTTGGACTAATGGATGCAATTTATATTACTAAAATCAATCCTGATTTTACGGAACAATACCTTGCCTACGAATACAATCTTTTAGATGCGCGAACTGATTTATCAATTAAAGAAATTAATCTAGAAAAAGTATCATTACAGAAACAAAGTGAAGCATTCGGAAATCCTTTCACCGTTTTTTTTATTATGTCCATGATGGTATTTGTCATTGGCATCATTATTTCATTGCTTTCCGCTTTAGTACTACATAAAAAAGAATAACTATAATATCACAATTTAAAAAACGAACAAATGAAAAATAGAGTAACAGGTTTAGGTGGGTTTTTCTTCAAGACAGAAGATCCAAAAGGGCTCAAAAATTGGTATGGAAAACATTTAGGATTGCCCGTAGACGATTATGGATGTACCTTTTGGTGGAAAGATAAAGAAGGCAAAGATTACTCAACACAATGGAGTACTTTCCCAAAAGACACCAGCTATTTTAAACCAAGTGAAAAGCAATTCATGATGAATTTCAGAGTTGAAAACTTAGTTGAATTATTAGCTGTTTTAAAAGAAGAAGGCGTTACCATTGTTGGTGAAGTTGAAGAATACGAATACGGAAAATTTGGTTGGATTTTAGATCCTGAAGGAAATAAAATTGAACTATGGGAACCTATAGATGAAGCTTTCAAATAACACAAGCGAAATCACTATACTAACTTTCTAATAGTACTTTGAACGAAAAATTTCAGCTTCACGCGGAAAAGAAAAAAGGCGTTTATTATACTATAAAAATGATATTACATAAAGGTAAAGTCCTTTTTAGCACTAAGAACTGTAACAAATAGTCCACATCAAGAACTAATTTTATGTTGATAGTGATGGCTTTTGAATAGGTTCGCAAAAGTCAAAAAAAAACTTTACATTTAAGAATCCAATCAAAAAAAGTAATATTATGAATGATAAAAACGACGATTTAGACAAAAACATAGAAGATACTTCCAATGAAGTTTCAAAAAATATAGAAGACGTTCAGGAAACTGTAAGCGAAAAAGCGGAAGAAATTCAGGAAGAAGTAACGGAAGCTGCAGAGAGTAAAGCAGACGAAATCAAAGGTGAAGTAAAAGATACGTTTGATACTGCGAAAGAAAAATTGGGTGAGTTTACAGAAACCGCACAAGAAAAAGCCGCAGATTTTGCAGAAGAAGCCAAAGAAACTTTTGGAGAAGCAAAAGAGAAAGCTGCTGAATTTGCGGAAGAAGCCAAAGAAAAAATTAGTGACTTCGCAGACGCTGCCAAGGAAAAAGCGGCTGATTTCGCAGAAGATGCAAAAGAAACCTTTGGAGAAGCAAAAGAAAAATTTAGTGAATACAAAGAAGTAGCGAAGGAAAAAGCAAGTGAATTTTCGGAAGAAGCCAAAGAAGTTTTTGAAGATGTCAAAGAGAAAGTAAGCGAATTTGCTGAAGAAGCTGGTGAACGCATTGAAGATTTTACCGAGGAAGCAAAAGAAACTTTTGAAGAAGCAACTAAGAAAACAAAAAGTTTTTTTCAACGCTTATTTGGAAAATAAAATACGTAAAAGACTAGATATATATCTAGTCTTTTATATCTTTATCGTAATTGTACGTTACAAACACATATCATGGGAATTACAAAAAATCACATCTTTGATGACTATCAAAACGAAACTGCTTCCATTACAAAAGTATTAGGACATCCAGCCCGAATTTCCATACTGCAATATATTAGTGAAAACGAATATTGCAATTGTAACGATTTAGTAAAAGCTACAGGATTAGCACAACCAACCATTTCACAACATCTTTCCGAAATCAAAAGAATAAAACTACTCAAACAGAGAAGTCAAGGAAAAAATACGTTTTACGCCATCGATATTGATATTTTGAATCAATATCGAAGAAAAATCTACGACTTTTTTGTAAAAATTCAGGTAAACTGTCAAAGTAAAAGCTGAACAAATTGTTGTACGTAAGTTTACCTCTATGTTAAAATAACATCAATTCATTGAAAAACTAGATATAGAATCCTTTCTTCTACTTACATTTGTTAGGATAAGTAGTCAATTTTGAAGATTTCCCCAAATGTAAAAATTAGTATATACTTCGAGAGTGACGACAAACTAATAATCATAAACCCTACCAAAATTATGAAAAATGTACTTGTACTCTGTACTGGAAACTCTTGCCGAAGTCAGATGGCTGACGGCTATCTAAAGCATTTTGCCAAAGACAAAGCAGCTATATATAGTGCTGGAATTGAAACACATGGCGTAAACCCAAGAGCAATTGCCATCATGAAATTAGATGGTGTAGATATTTCTAAAAATACTTCTAACAACGTTTCTGAATATTTAGCAATCGACTTTGATTTTATCATTACCGTTTGCGATCACGCGCAAGAAAACTGTCCGCATATTCCAAGTGAAAACGCCAAACGTATTCATCAAGACTTTTTTGATCCTTCGAAAGTAAATGGTTCTGAAGAACAAATTTTCAATGCTTTTAAAAAGACACGAAGTCAAATTAAAGCGTTTTGTGAAGAGTTTGTAACGACGGAATTGTCTTCTTAGACTGCTTGGAATCGTTTCCGCTATGGCGGAATCTTTTAGATTTTTGGACTCGCTTTGCTTTTAGACTCGTTTCCGCCTTTCGACTATCGCTCAAGATAAACTATGGCGGAAATCTCTTGGATTTTTGGACGCGCTTCGCTTTTAGACTGCTTTGCTCTTAGTATTTGAGTCTTGAGTCTTAAGTCTTAAGTCTTAAGTCTTAAAATCTACCCTAGTTAGCATCTTTTTCAAATTAATGTCAAGAGAAATACATCCTTTACACTAAAAAGCTTCTTTTCCTGCGAAAATTAAAATATTTTTGATCGGAATTAGTTTAGTTGTAGATGAAGTCACTCTTCTTATTTTTTTGTATCGGATTGTTTTTCACTGTGAATTTGCAGGGACAAACAAAAAATCGCCGTACAAAAAAAGTGGCGGTCAAGGATTCTATTGTCTTAGATTCGGTAAGTATCAATCCATTTCAATTTAAACTGACTGACAAAAAGAATAGCCCGATAGATTCTACCGCATATCGAATTGATTTTAAGAAGGCGATTTTATATTTGAATCTGGCAAAAATTAGTACCGATTCTATTCGCGTAAGCTATACCAAATACCCAGAATTTTTAACCAAGAAATATACAGGTTTTAACAAAAGTTCCATTGTTCAAAACCCGATTGATATTGATAAGATTATCTCGTTAAAATCAAATAGAGAAGTTGAAAATACACGTTTGTTTGATGGTTTGAATACGTCTGGAAGTATTTCACGTGGTGTAACTGTTGGAAATAATCAAAATACGGTTTTAAATTCGGAACTCGATTTACAGATTTCCGGAAAAATCTCTGAAAATGTTACGTTGCGCGCGTCTATTCAAGATGCAAACATTCCGATTCAAGAAAGTGGGTATTCGCAACGTTTGGATGAATTTGATCAGGTTTTTATTGAATTGGAAAGTAAAAGCTGGAAAATTAGAGCTGGAGACGTAAATCTTGAGAATACAGAAACAGATTTTATGCGCTTTCAAAAAAAGGTGCAAGGTGTCGGAATTACATCAACATTGCAACATGAAAATAGCAAAACAACACTTTTTGGCGCTGGCGCGTTAGTGCGCGGTCGCTATACACAGAGTAGATTTCAAGGGCAAGAAGGAAATCAAGGTCCTTATAAATTAACTGGTCCGAACGAAGAATTATTTATCTTGATTGTTTCTGGAAGTGAAACCGTTTTTGTGAACGGATTGCCCGTAGAACGCGGAGAAAATAACGATTATGTAATTGATTATAATGCTGGAGAGATTACGTTTACGTCCAGATATCCAGTTACTTCCGAAATGCGAATTACAGTAGAATATCAGTTTACAGATAATAATTACACACGTTTTGTTGCGTATGGTGGTGCAAAATATGAACATGAAAAGTTCAAAATTGCAGGATATTTGTATTCTGAAAATGATTCTAAAAACCAACCGATTCAACAAAATTTATCGGACGAGCAAGTTTCCATTCTACGCGAAGCCGGCGATAATCAGCAATTAATGTCTGCACCTTCCGCTGTAGAACAAGCGTTTACTGAAAACCGAATTTTATACAAAAAGGAAACCATTGACGGCATGGAAGTTTTTGTGTTTTCAAACAATCCTGATGATACCTTGTTTGATGTGCGTTTCTCGCTTGTAGGCGAAAATCAGGGAAATTATATCTTATCAAATACAGCTTCTAACGGACGTATTTACGAATATGTTTCGCCAATTGCAGGCGTTCTTCAAGGAAATTACGAACCTGTAATTCAGTTAGTTTCGCCAACCAAAACACAAGTTGCAGTGATTAATGGAGCGTACACGCCAAGCGAAAAGACAGACGTACAGTTTGAAGTTGGCTTTAGTAATAATGATCAAAATTTATTTTCGTCTTTGGACGATGATGACAATCAAGGTTTGGCGGCAAAAATTAGTGTGCAACAAGATTTATTGAACAAGAAATGGAAGATTCGCAGTTTTGCTAATTTCAATTATATTGATGAAAAATTTCAAACTATTGAACGTTTGTATTCTATTGAATTTAATCGCGATTGGAATTTAGACAACACTTTTAATGAAGGAAATCAACAATTTTTAGCGACAGGTTTAGATTTTTCTAACGAGAAAAACGGAACCGCACGTTATAGTTTTGAGTATTTAGATTTTAAAAATAATGCTACGGGAAATCGGCATCTTATTTCTTCCGATTTGAAATTCGGAAAGTTGACATTGCAAACCAACGGAAGCATTTTAGCGAACGAAACTTTGACGACAACTTCAGATTTCTTGCGATTGTATGCGCGTTCTACCTATAGTTTTGAAAAAAGTTGGGTTGGCGCACAAATGAACTTGGAAAGCAACGAACAAAAGGAAATTGTTACAGAAACATTCACGCCATTGAGTCAACGTTTTAAGGCATACACAGGATTTGTGGGTGTTGGTGATAGCTTAAAGATTCATGCGGAAGTTGGCTATACGTATCGTGTGAATGATAGTTTGCGCAACAACAATTTAGATCGTGTAAATACGTCTAGTACATACTTTTTAAAGTCAAAATTGATTCAGAATAAAAATACGCAGTTGTCATTATTTGTTAATTACAGAACCTTGCAGCAAGAAGATGAAAGTATTTCCGATGAAAAATCATTGAATTCGCGTTTGGTGTATCAACAGAAATTATTCAATAAAATGGTCACCTTAAATACCGTATATGAAACAAATTCTGGAACCTTGCCGCAACAAGAGTTTACATATATACAGGTTGATCAAGGACAAGGTGTGTATACCTGGAATGATTATAACGAAAACGGCATTCAAGAACTCAATGAATTTGAATTGGCACAGTTTCCGGATGAAGCTATTTATGTGCGTGTGTTATTGCCCAATCAGATTTTTATCAAAACGCATCAAAATAAATTTAGTCAAGTAATTACCTGGAATCCTGCGCAATGGAGTAATAATGATAAAGGCACTAAGAAGTTTTTATCGCATTTTTACAATCAAACATCATTTTTAATAGACCGAAAGATTCGTCGTGAAGATGATAATTTTAATTTTAATCCGTTTGATGATGATGAAAGCGAGAATGTGTTAGGATTGAATCAGAGTTTGAGAAATGCACTTTTTTTTAATCGCGGAAAGCAGAAATACACCACTTCGTATACATACTTGAATGCAAAATCGAAAAACTTGCTTTCCATTGGTTCACAAGAAAATATTAATACATCACATCAACTTCAGTTTACACATAAAATAGGCCAATTTTGGTTGACCGATTTGATTGGTAGTTCTGGAAAAACAGAAAGTATTTCGGAGAATTTCTTGAATAAAAACTTTGAAATTAACCTCTTTAAAGTAGAACCTACTCTTTCGTATTTATTTAACCGAAATAGTCGTTTTAGTGTGTTTTATAAGTATGAGAATAAAGAGAATCTTATTGGCGATACCGAATCGCTATCACAACAAAAGATTGGTGTTTCTTTCGCGTATAGCAACCAGCAAAAAGTAGCCTTGAATGGCGAGTTTAATTATTTTAAGAATGATTTTTCTGGAAATGCATTTTCGCCTGTTGGTTATCAAATGTTAGAAGGTTTACAGCCTGGCACTAATCTTACGTGGAACATTTTAATCCAAAAGAAATTGACTAAGTTTTTAGATTTGAATCTTTCTTATTTGGGTAGAAAAAGTGAAAATTCACGCACCATTCATACTGGGAATGTACAACTCAAAGCATTCTTTTAACTATAATTATTATAAATAGCCACGCAACCTTTTTAAAGTTTGTGAATCTAAGTGTGGTATAGTTATTGTTAAACAAAGCAACATACAACAACAAAACCATTACTTATTATGAAAAACAATTTTACCTCAGCGTTATTTGCGCTTTTCCTTTTACTAGGATTTCAATCGTATGCACAAGATACAGATTCACAAGATGATCAATATGGAGTTGGTAATCGTCAAAACGAAATTCGCTTAGATGTGTTTGATGCAGCATTTTTCTCTGCCATTGATTTGAGTTATGAACGTGTGAACGATTCTTCTATTGGCTATGGAGCATCTCTTTTTGTGAATTTTAGAGATACGGATGATGGCGGTTATTATGAAAAATTCGCATTTACACCATTTTTCAGATTTTACTTTTTTAATAAAGAAGATTACGGAGCAAAAGGACTTTTCGTAGAAGTGTTTTCGAAGTTTGCTTCTGGAGAAGATTTTGTGATTTTTGACAATACAAGAGAAGATATTGACTATTTTGATGCAGCACTTGGACTTGCAATTGGTAAAAAGTGGGTCAACAGAAGAGGATTTATGTTAGAAATTTCACTTGGTGGTGGAAGAAACATTGGATTGGATGATAATTCTCCCGAATTTACCTTTAGAGGTGGAATTTCATTAGGATATAGATTCTAAAGTATTGAACTAATCGTATTATAAAAATATTATAAAGCCTATTGTAGTTGATACAATAGGCTTTAATTTTTTGAAAAAATGAGTTATGAAAGGCTATTACCAAGCATATCCTCTGATTGAAGATACTTGATCATTCCAGCTTCTCCACCATCTCAGTCTATACCACTTTAGGTTTGCTACTCCAAATCCCCAAGCTCCAGTTCCTTGATAGAATCCAATAGCTCTACCATTGAAACAAGAGTGTTCGTATAGTATTGTATATGCTCTTCTATTATAAGGTTTTGTTACAATTAATGAAGACATTTGATCGTTGTATGAAGAACCTACCCAATGATTCCAGAAGTAACGACGACTTGTTCTACGTAAACCTGTCATTTCGGTATTGTAATACGCATGCTTATAGTAGTAGAAATTTCCTGTTCCAGAACCACTGAAACTAATACATGGTCCTTCAGCTCCAGTTGCTAAAGCTGTACCTTCATCATTTGGAATTGCACTTCCTGCGCTACGCTCTACAACTGCTTCCATTTCCTCTACGGTATCAAATAACATCACATCAATTTCTACATTGCTAGGTGCAATTGCATCTGCAGAAAGATCCGTTCCGTCTCCACGATCTTGAAGATTTGAGAATAATACAGCCTGTGGCTCGTTATCATCAGAGACAAGACTTTGGGCACGACTTGTATCTCCTGACATACTTAATACTTCTCCAGAATCATTGTCTAAGGCATAACTTACACTGAAACGTTCTCCATTGTAATTGTAATTGTGTGTTACCGTGGTTACATTTTCTTGAGCAGTACGCTTTGTCGCTTCAAAACTAGTTTGCTCTTCTGGGGTTTCACTTACGCTATCTGTCTGACAGCTCGTAATTGTTAGGGCCGCTACCATGAGCATTCCTAAATACATTTTAATTCTTTTCATAATTGAAAGGTTTTAATGGTTATACTATTTACTTACTCTGTTTTAAAAAAGGGTTTTCAGTAAATCCCCTTATCATAAATGTTGCAACTAAATGACAATGCTAATTAACAAGCTAAATACCACATTTTCAAATACTTAGTTTCGCTATTTACAAATAACAATCATGATATTTATAAATATCATGTAGTCTTATTCTTTAAATTACCCTGTAAAGACTGACGTTTTGACGATGTATAGTACTTATTTTAAAAAATTAGATTGTTGGCGATACGCTTTGCGTTTTTTTAGAAGAAAATTGAGTAAAAAAACTAGTTTTTGAAGTTATTTACTTACAAATAAGTATGGTTTAGAAGCCTTAAGCTTTATATTTTTGATGTTTTTTCTGAATATTTTTCATTTTGATTGAAAAAACTGTCAGCTAATTTTCAAGCTAATTCAGTCAAAAACAAGAAAAAGCAATGCCAAATGCATTCCTTTTTTTAGAGCTGTCTATTATGTGTAAGATTATATTCTTGTGTTAAACTTCATCGAAGATCTTACTTTTATACTTGTTATATAGGAATGAGATTATCAATAACAATACTCCTAACGATACAAATACAATCGTTTTTGCAATGGTAGTCAAGTGTGCTATATCATATAAAAATAGTTTGACGAGTGTGATTCCGAAAAGTGCCATGGCTCCGATTCGTAAGTATTTTTTCTTTTTCCAAATTCCTAAAACGATCGTGAATAGCGCGTAACTTCCCCATAAGATGCTTAATCCTAGTTTGTCTGATGCAGCATTTGATGCCATGCTAAACCAATGAATCAATTCACTACTCAGAATACATAAGATTGTAAAATGCAGTACACAATCAAAAATAATTTTGAGATCTCTTTTTATAAATTTTTCACGAATGTATCGATAACAAATCACTAATAAAAGGATGATAAAAAAGTATGAAACATATCGAATTCCAATGGCAAATAGTCCAACTTCTTCATATTTTCCAATTACTTCTCGCATATACGAATCGCTAAGTCTGCTTAACGCGTACAATCCTTGCGTTAAAAATAGTATAATTGCGACTCCATTTAAACCAAGACTTATATATCCTAATAGTTCATTTTTAATCTTCTTAATATTTACAAATGATAGTACAGATAAGAAAAGTAATGTATAATTGATCACCCAAATTGTTTTGAATTTTAATAGATTATAGCTTAAATTTTGAACGCTAGTTGCAACTCCAAATCCTTCATTTCTAGTTCCTGAACTAATATGTAATTGATTCCAATAACTTTCTATTTCTATTCTAAACGCGTAATATATGCTGAATAAGAAGATTCCTGGAATTACAAATGACAGCATTTGTGTGACGGTTTCAGAAAGTTTCAACGGTGATGAATATTCTTTTTTGAAATACAATCGTGTAATGTATGCAAACGCCGCTATAAATAGTATGGAACCTAAAAAATTCGTATTTAGTATTGGTGTGATGCTCGTTTCACTGTAATAATCATATTGTGTAACATAGAGTACTGACCAATCTTGTATAATGCTTAAAAAGGCTAATAACATTAATGGATAGGATAGTTTTTCGTAAATCGCATGATTTTTTGTGCGTCCAATCCAGAATAATATAGCAGCTTGAAAAACCCATAAAATCGTTACCCAATTTCCGTCAAGTTCTACTGGAATAGCAATGGTTATAAACGCAATCGCTAATCCAACTATTAAGTAAAATAAGTTTTTGTCTATCTCTTTTTGCCTAGATAAGAGCACAGCTACAACACAATGTAACAACGCATTTATAAGTGTAAAAAGACCTAGAAACTGTTCTCCAATATCATGCCTGTCCAATATGAAATATCCTAAAGTATAAAAGAAAAATGTGTTGAGGAAAAGCAGTACAATATCAATTCCGCTATACGCTTCCTTCTTAATAACTTTGTATGCCAAAAAGATCGTGTAAAATATGATAAAGAAGATGGAAAGAAATAATAATGCCAATCCAAAATATCGATCAGTAGTATAGTCCGAAAAATACCATGAAAAGTAAATTAACCAAGTAAAACCAAAGGAAGAACCGTACAATCCTTTCCAGTATTTTTTATAGGAAATAACTAAAATTCCAATATTAATAATCGTCATATACGAAAATAATACTGCTGCATTTCCTGAGTTGCTACTCAATAAAAAGGGAACAGCATACGCGCCAACTAAACCAATATGCGCAATAACTTGCCTATTGTAATGAATTGCCGTGACGACTCCAAACACGGTAAAAATGACCATTAAAATAAAAGCTGGTATTTGCGGAATTAGCCCATAAAAACTATGTGCTGCGTATGTAATAAAGTACATAATTGCGATAGCGCCACTCACTAAAACTGCACTGTAATTTTCGTATTTCTTTTTTAGTTTGATTCCAAAACCTAAAAGTGCAATTCCACTTAGATATCCTAAAATAATACGCATGAGCGGACTAATCAATTCGTTTTCTATGGAATATTTTACACCAATAGAAACACCAATTACAGTAATGATGATTCCTATTTTATTCAATAGATTTTCTCCAATAAATTTCTCCAAATCGGATTTTTCAGGAGGAGATTTAGGTATATTATTAAAATTGTGCCTCGGTGTTTCTACTTCAACTTTCGGTTGAAAAACTTCGGGCTTAATGACTTCTTGAGGAGCTATTGCAGTAACTTCAGGAACTTTTATTGAATTTTCCTTTACAGGTTGTTCTTTTTCTGAAGATTCTTTTGCAATAGCTGACCATCTTGAAGCTCTTAATGTTTCAATTCGAAAGCGTAAATCATTAATCTCTTCAGCAAATTGATCTTGCTTTTTAGACAATACTTCGAGTCGTATCAGAAGTTCTTGAATACTTTCGTTAGGTTTTTCCATACTTTAGTTGATTGATTGTGTATGCTTTGCTATTTTTTGAAGATAAGCACTTTCAGTACAAATATGAACGATGTATTTGTTTTTTTAAATTAAATTTTTAAACAAAAAGGACGATTTATATAGCTTAAAAATAATTTAACTATCTGATATTCAATTTATAAAATGATAAAAAACAAATGATATTATCATTAAAATAATTGCAAATAAAAAAGCTGTTTAAAACATTTAAACAGCTTTTTATATAGTTACTACGTGTGTGAATTTACATTTTCATCAACCAAGCACGCATATCAACTTCTTTCATAATGATCTCACGTACATCTTCAATTTTTACACGTTGTTGTTCCATCGTATCTCTATGGCGAATGGTCACCATATTATCTTCTAAGGTATCATGATCAACCGTAATACAGAAAGGTGTTCCGGCAGCATCTTGTCTTCTGTAACGTCGTCCAACCGCATCTTTTTCATCATAAATTACATTGAAATCAAACTTTAAATCGTCAATGATTTTACGTGCAATTTCTGGCAAACCATCTTTCTTTACCAATGGTAAAACCGCCGCTTTTGTGGGTGCTAAAACCGCTGGCAAACGTAAAACTGTTCGTTCTGAACCATCTTCCAATGTTTCATCTACTAATGAGTTAGAGAAGATTGCTAAAAACATACGATCTAGTCCAATAGAAGTTTCTACTACATACGGCACATAGCTTTCTTTAGCTTCATGGTCGAAGTATTGTAATTTCTTTCCAGAAAATTTTTCGTGTGCTTTTAAATCAAAATCTGTACGCGAATGAATTCCTTCCAATTCTTTGAAACCAAATGGAAATTTGAATTCAATATCTGTAGCAGCATCTGCATAATGTGCTAATTTTTCATGATCGTGAAAACGGTAATTATCCGTACCCATTCCTAATGATAAATGCCACTTCATGCGGTTTTCTTTCCATTGCTCGTACCATTCTTTTTGCGTTCCAGGTTTTACGAAGAATTGCATTTCCATTTGTTCAAATTCGCGTTGTCTAAAGATAAACTGACGCGCAACAATTTCATTACGGAATGCTTTTCCTGTTTGTGCAATTCCGAAAGGAATCTTCATACGACCTGTTTTTTGTACGTTCAAGAAATTTACAAAAATCCCTTGTGCCGTTTCTGGTCGCAAATATAAATCCATTGCCGAATCTGCGGAAGCGCCTAACTTTGTACCAAACATTAAGTTGAATTGCTTCACTTCTGTCCAGTTTTTAGAACCAGATATTGGATCTACAATTTCCAACTCTTCTATCAATGCTTTTACATCTGCTAAATCTTCGTTTTCCAACGATTTCCCTAAACGTGAAAGAATTGTATTTATTTTTTCTTGATAGCCAACAACACGTCCGTTTGTAGATAGAAATTCTTCTTTGTTGAACGCATCGCCAAAACGTTTTGCTGCTTTTTTGACTTCTTTCTCTATTTTTCCTTCAATTTTAGCACAATAATCTTCTACTAAAACATCCGCGCGATATCTTTTTTTGGAATCTTTATTATCAATTAAAGGATCATTAAACGCATCAACGTGGCCAGAGGCTTTCCAAGTAGTTGGATGCATCAATATTGCAGCATCAATCCCTACAATGTTTTCGTTCATTTGCACCATTGCTTTCCACCAATAGTTGCGTATATTTTTCTTTAACTCTGCTCCATTTTGAGCATAATCGTATACAGCACTTAAACCGTCATAAATTTCACTTGATTGAAATATATATCCGTATTCTTTTGCGTGCGATACTACCTTCTTAAATTGATCGTCTTGTTTTGCCATGGCGCAAATATAAAACGTTTGTAGATTAGCTACAAGCTATTTTTGCGCGATGTACACAAAAGCTGGTGGAATGTTGAATGCTTCAAACGATAACTTTACGTTATCGTTGAAAACTTCTTTCAACTTTTTGTAATAGGTAAGACTGTATTGGTATTGTACATATAAACTCCCATCAAACATTGCTTCGTAGGCATTGGCTAATATTTTATCGCTTATTTCAGTAGGAATGTTGGTTAATGGTAAACTTGAAATGATGCAATCTGTTTTGTCAAAACCATGTTTTTTCAGTATCGGAGTAATTTCTTCTGCCGAAACTTTTTCTATAATTAATTGCGAATGCTTAATTTTTTCTAAAGATTGAAAAAACTTGTCGTTAATTTCAATTGCAATCAATTTTGTGTGTGGTTGGATTCTTTTTAAAATCTCTTTGGTAATGATTCCATTTCCTGGACCAAACTCTACAATTACTTTCACATTAGCAAAGTCAATATTTTTTACAATTCTTCGGGTTAGAAATCGTGAACTTGGGAAAATTGTTCCCGAAGTTTTAATATCGCGTATCGCTTCTCTAAAAAATTTTAATCTATCCAATTGAGGAGATTTTAGTACTTGGTGATGAATTTTTGAATCTGACGCGAAGTAAAGAAAATATTCATAAACTACTCCCTTTTTTTGTGCTATTCTTTACTTTTTCAAAAATGAAGATTTAATGTATTCGCTAATACGCAAGATTTAATCCATCCGCAGACATGCCAATGTTAAGTTTGCGCTGCAACCGAAGATTATTTTTTCGCAAAACAAGCAATTGTCTTCTATACTGTATAATGGTTTCGTAATCTAAAACTGTATGGCGTATTTTATTGAGAAGTTCTTTAGCTTTGTTTTTTTCAGTAAGCAATTCTTCAGTATTTGCAGTATTTTGCTTAATTAAATGATCGTAACTTTTAATAATTTCGGTCAATTCTTCTTGAACCAATATTTTTTCTTTTTCTAAATAATCGCTCTTTTGTTGGTTGTCTTTGTAATTGAACACAGAAATGAACACCATAGATACCGTCATTGCAGCAAGTGCAATCAATAATATTTTTTGTATCGTCTCTTTTGTTACTCCACTCATAAAAAAGTAGTACTTTTATTGCTAATGTGTTAAAAATTTTAACGTTTACAGTTGGCTAATATATTAAATAATATTCTTTCTTCCTTTTTTCCTGAGATTTGCTTGGGTTGTTCTGCTAAATTAATGCATCAAGAACAGCATATTTGCACAAAATGTCGCCACAATTTACCTTTTACCTCATTTCACAAGCATCATCAAAATCCTGTACTGAATACTTTTTATGGACGCGTTCCGATAGAAAACGCAACAGCTTTGTTGCACTACAAGAAAAATGGAATGGTACAACAGTTACTACATCAATTAAAATACAAAGGAAGACAAGAAATTGGAACTATACTAGGGAATTTCCTTGGTCACGAGTTAAAAAAGGAAATTTCGTATCGCAACATTACACACATCATTCCGGTTCCGTTGCATAAAAAACGATTCCGAAAACGTGGTTACAATCAAGTAACAACTTTTGGTCAACAATTGGCACATCATCTAGAAATAGAATATCTAGAAGACATTCTTGTCAAAGTGACAAACACCAAAACACAAGCATTTAAGAAACGTGCAGCACGTTGGCTCACTACACAACATTCGTTTGAAGTAACTGATCTGCAAAAATTAGAAGGACAACATATTTTATTAGTAGATGATGTCATTACAACTGGCGCAACATTAGAAGCTTGCGCGAATGCACTCAAAAAAATACCAAATATTAAAATTAGCATTGCTACAATGTCAATAGCAAGTTAAAATCTACGTTAGTACCAAAAATAATTAGTTTATTTGTATCACATTATTTTAGACTAGTTAATGAAACAACGTTTTATATTTTTCTCCATAGTTATACTTTTACTTTTGTCCTTGGTCAATTGTGCCAAGCGTGGCTTTCCTTCTGGCGGCGATCCTGATAAGACACCACCAAAAATGGTAAAAGCGCAACCGGAAGAATTCAGCACTAATTTTGACGAAAAACGAATTCGTATTTACTTTAATGAATACATTAAGGTAAAAGATATTCAAAAGCAATTGATTATTTCGCCTCCGATTAAAGAAGGCGGATATATTATTTATCCACAAGGAAGCGCAAGCAAGTATATTGATATTCAAATTTTAGATACGCTGCAACCAAACACAACGTATTCGTTCAATTTTGGACAAAGTATTGTAGATAATAATGAAGGAAATCCGTACGATTATTTTAAATATGTGTTTTCAACAGGCTCGTATATTGATTCGCTAGAAGTTGGCGGAACAATTGAAGATGCCTTCAATAGAAGTCCCGAAAAGTTTGTTTCGGTCATGCTGTATGAGATTGATTATACGTATACCGATTCAACTGTGTATAAAAAAACACCAACCTATATTACAAACACACTTGATAGTATCACCAATTTTAAACTAGAAAATTTACGCGCAGGAACGTATAAAATGATTGCATTGAAAGATGTTTCAAGTAATTACGTTTTTAATCCGCTCATAGATAAAATAGGATATGTTGAGCAAGAAGTTACAGTGCCAACTGATTCATTGTATACAATTAAATTATTCAAGGAAATTCCGGCTTTTAAAGCAACGCGTCCAGCGCAAATTTCTAAAACAATGATTGCGTTTGGATATGAAGGTCCAATTGATAGCATGAAAATTACGGTCAATTCTGAAGTTGCAGATAATTTTCGTTACAAAACAACACGCGATCCTGAAAAAGACACACTTCGCTATTGGTTTGAAAACTTAAAACCCGAAACAGATTCGTTACTATTTACGGTTTCTAAAGGTACCTACAACAAAGATTTTACGGTAAAATTGAAAGAATTGGAACGTGATTCGATGAAGCTTACTGCAAATTACAAAGGAAGTATTCCACCAAATAAGGATTTTAAAGTAGCTGCAAACACACCAATTGTTGCGGTGAATGATAAAATAATTTCTATTCAAAATAAAGATTCAATTCCTATAGAATTCACTTCTAAATTTGATGAAACAACTAACAGTCTGGATCTTTTCTTTGAGAAAAAAGAAAACCAACGTTATGACATTACCATGTTGCCAAAAACCATCACCGATTTTTATGGAGAAGTCAATGACACATTAAAGTACACATTGGTTACCAAAGAAGATAAAGCGTATGGAAATATTAGCTTAACGTATGATGGTACTGAGTTTCCTATCATCATACAAGTTGTCAATGAAAAGCTAGAATTGATTGTTGAAGAATATGTTACAGAAGCAAAATCAAGCTATAATTTTCCGTTCATTGATCCGCAAAACGTATATTTCCGCGTTATTTTTGACACAAATAAAAACGGGAAATGGGACACTGGAAATTTCCTGAGAAACATTCAACCTGAAGACGTAAAATACTTCCCTAAAAAAGTGGAAATTAGAGCCAATTGGGACGTTAATGAAGATTTGATTCTTAAGAATTTAAAGTAAAGGCATCCTTATCATCTAAAAATTTCAACTTATTCCGATAGGTTTCAATATGTGATTTTGTAAATGTCACAATTTCCGTTGCTTCACGATTGGGTTCTATGTTCGTTAGTTGCTCGCCCAACACATCATACGCGGCGCAATGTCCTGGATATTCATGCGAATTTGCATCGAGTCCTACTCTATTCACGCCAATACAATAACTCATATTTTCAATCGCGCGTGCTTTTAACAACGCGTCCCATGCACTAATTCGTGGTTTTGGCCAATTTGCCACATACAACAAAACGTCATAGTTTTCAACATTTCGCGCCCAAACCGGAAAGCGTAAATCGTAACAAACTAACGGACAAATATTCCAGCCTTTATAATTAATGATATTCTTTGAAGTTCCAGCCGTATAGACTTCGTGCTCGCCAGCTAAGGTAAATGTATGTCGTTTGTCGTAGGTTTCCACGTTTCCAGAAGGAAATACAAATACCAACCGATTGTAATACTTTCCATTTTCAACAATTACCAAACTTCCTGTAATCGCAGCATTTTTAGCTTTTGCCAATGCTTTTATCCACGTCATGGTTTCGCCGTTCATCGTTTCTGCGACAATTTCAGGTTTCATGGTAAAACCAGACGTAAACATTTCTGGCAACACAATTATATCTACAGTTTCAGTAATTGCGTTGATTTTTTCGCCCAATTGGATGCGATTTTGCGCAGGATGTTCCCAAATAAGATTGGTTTGTACTAAGGCTATTTTTAGTGTTTCGTTTTGCATTTGGTATGTTGGTATGTTGGTATGTTGGTATGTTGGTATGTTGGTATGTTGGTATGTTGGTATGTGAAAAACGTCAATTCGAGTGAATTTGCGAAGCAAATTTGTATCGAGAATTACTCGCTTATTGTAAATTTAAGTTTATTTCCCATTAATATCTAACACTTCAAAAAGTTTTGCTTTGAAAGTTCGTCCAATCGGAATGCGCTTGTCGTGAATATACACTTCGTTTCCCGTTATTTTATCAACATGATCTTTGTTAATGACAAACGATTTGTGAATTTGGATGAATTGATTTTCAGGCAATTTCTCTTTCCATGTGCGCAAGGCTCCAATGAAAGATAATTTTTGCAGTTTGCTCACTAATGTCAAATAATTTCGTTCCGATTCGACATAAAAAATATCTTGAAATTGAATTTTATGAAAGGTTTTGTCAACGTTTAAAAACAAGGTTTCCGAAACTGTTTTTGGCGCTTCCGCAGAAATAACTCTGGGTTGATTGCGTTGTGTTTTCTGAATTGCCTTTAGGAAACGCTCCAACGAAAATGGCTTCACCAAATAATCGATAATCGTCTCAAATTCAAAACTTTCCACTGCATAATCAGGATACGCCGTTGTCATGATAATTGTTGGCGGATTTTTGAGCGTTCGCAGAAAACTTAAACCCGAAATATCTGGCAGATTGATGTCTAAAAAGATCAAATCGATGTCTTCCGCATATAAAATATCATACGCTTTCAAAGCAGCATTAAACGTTCCCACCAATTCCAAATGCGATACTTTCGCAATGTAACTTTTTAGAATGCGCTGCGCCGGAATTTCATCTTCAATAATGATACATTGCATATTGTTTAGCTGTTTCGAGTTAAGTTTAATTTCAATGTGACACCGTATTTTTCTTTTGCTTCTATATTCAATTCGTAGTTATCTTTATAAATCAAATCTAAGCGTTTTTTCAAGTTTTGCAAGCCTATTTTGTCTTCTGCCGTCTCTTTTGTCGCATCAAATACATTTGTACAGATACACTCCAACACACCATTAGTAAGCGTGATTTTAACATCAATATGTGTGTCAATTGTGCTGTGTTTAAACGCATTTTCAATAATGGTAATTAATAAAAGTGGCGCAATCGTATAATCAAAACGCAAGATTTCTTTTGTATACTGAATCGTTTTAATGCCTTCTGTCCGAATTTCTTGAAACGCAATATAATTGTCAATAAACGCAATTTCTTTTTCCAACGAAACAAAGGTCGCATTGCTTTCATACAATACGTGTTTTAAATTATTGGACAACATTAAAATCAACTCTGGAACTTGCGCTGGTTTTTCTAAAGAATAGGAATAAATTGTGTTTAAATTATTGAATAATACATGCGGATTGATCTGCGATTTTAAAAATTTCAATTCCATTTCCACATGTTTTCGCTGAATGACTTCTACTTCATCTTTCTTCTCTAAATACCGAAATAACATCCAAATAAACGAGAAAAAGATAATTGGAACAATTGTTTGCCAGACATAATCTGACAAGCATCTGGCAACACTACAACCGCATTCTGCAAATACATTACAATACAATTGAGTTGCCAAGAAACTAATCAACGCAATGATAAGAATGTATAATGTATACCATTTTCTCTTTTCAAAAAACGGCAATAAGATAAAATCATTCGCATACACAATCACAACCAAAATGGATAAGTATTGCAAAAATGGATTTTCTGCCCAATAGAAGTCTGAAAAGTAAAATAGCGAAACCACAATGAACAATGTCCAAAACAAAAGGTGAATCAGTATTTTAGAAATTTTATAGCTAAAAAAGTTCATGTTGGGATTTTTACAAGCAATCAAAGTACTAAGAAAGAGAGAATTCATCAAATATAAGTGGATAAAATACGTGTTTTGCTGTACAAACTTCAATTTCGCCCGAAAGAAATGCTTCTTTTTGAGAAATGCATTTCGTAAAGTCATTATTGCATGCTATACATTTTTTTAGTTTGTTGTTTTTAGTTGAATGATTTTTGAAACATCAATTCAAAATCAATCAAAAATGAACAGGCTTTTTATCACAATTTTCACGCTTTTACTATGTCAATGTTTGCTTTCGCAAGAAGTAAATCAGGTTACAAAAGACGCCAAAGGACGCGAAAAAATGCTAGGCGAAATTACCAAAGAAGGTTTTACGTCGAACACTTTTAATTCATGGTTTACAAAAAATCATGAAGCGTATACACCTGACGAAACAATTGTAAAAAAACTGAAGCGAAAACTAAAAAAATATACCATTACCGTATTTATGGGAACTTGGTGTGGCGATAGCAAAAAAGAAGTACCAAGGTTTTACAAAGTACTAGAAGCTGCCAATTTCCCTGAAAGCAAACTTCGTGTTGTGGGACTCAATAATGGACGTGAACAGTACAAACAAGGTCCTAATGGTGAAGAAAAAGGCATGAATATTCATCGTGTACCCACATTTATTGTGTACAACAAAAAAGGCAAAGAAGTTGGGCGTATTGTAGAACATCCTGCGGAAAGTTTGGAAGCTGATCTGTTGAGAATTTGTCGTGGAAAATCGTATGAGCATAACTATCAAATTGTAACGGAATTAGACAATTTATTTCAGAAAAAAGGGGAAACATACATTACTGAAAACGTTGAAAAAGTAGCTTCAAAATTAAAACCATTCTCAAAAAGTTTGAAAGAGCTCAATACCTATGGTTATGTGTTGCTTCGCGCGAAAGCGACCTCAAAAGCCATTGCGGTTTTTACCATGAACACCAAATTATTTCCAGACGATAAAAACGGCTATGACAGTTTGGGAGAAGCCTATTTTGTAATGAAAAATTACGAAAAGGCAACTGAAAATTACTCAAAAGTATTAGCATTAGACCCAAAGGATACGAATGCAAAAACGATGCTCGCAAAAATGAAATAATACATATTTAAAAGTTAGGTTGGTTTTAAAAGCAGTGCTTCTCGTTATGAGATTTGGCACTGCTTTCTGTATTTAGCTATTGAAATGCAGACACTATTTTAAAAAAAGAATTGAAAGCGGGATTCTTGTGTGAATTATTAGTAATTTTAGCGGTAAAGTGTTTCTTTTTCTTTTTTAAGAATTTGAATGAAAATAATCTACCATAGTTTCCAAACACTTTAATAATGGTTGCTGAAGCCCAGATTTTACAAACCGATTTTATGAAATTGTCACTTCCCAGATTTTTAGCATGCTTGTTGCTTTTAGCATTTCAAATCAATGTGTTAGCACAAGAAGTCCCCGAAAACTCTTCTAATCAAGAGATTTTTGATTTTATCATTCAACATAAATATTCCAATCCTGAACTTTCAAAAAAATATGCTCGAATTCTAGTCACGAAAAGTAAAAAAGAACAGGATAGTATTCAACTTTTTAACGCTTATGCGCAATGTTGTAAAATTGCAAATATTGAAGGAAATTACGAAGAAGCTATTCAGTATTGCGATTCAGCAATTACAACTGCCAAAGCCCTAAAAAATCAACTATTTTTAGCTGAAGTACATCTCGCCAAAGGAAACGCTATTGTATATCTTGGAGATAATAAAGAAGCATTGGCAAATTATTTGAATGCGTTAGATATTGCAAAACAACTCAAAGATATTCAATTTGAAATTGCAGCACAAGCCAATATTGCGAAGATAAAAAGGCGTATGGGTTTTTATGAAGAAGCACTTTCTATATATAAAAATAATGCACACTTAGCTGAACAATATGACTTTCAGAATAAAATGATTCTTATCAATGCGTATATGGGAGTTGGCGGTACTTATTTACGTTTGCAGCAACCCGATTCTACACTTAAATACTCAGAAGTAGGGCTCCAAAAAAGCCTTGCGTCAAATGATATGGAAGGTGTAAGTTATTTTTATATCGATATTGGTATAGCGCATTTCATAAAAGGTAATTTTGATATTGCAATTGAGTATTTAACTAAAGCTGAAAAGATTACCAAAGGACTCAATAATCAAAAACGACTTACTGAAATATACTATTATATAGGCAAGTCATATTTTGAGTTAGAAAAGTATGATGATGCAATTTCTTTTTTAAAAAATGTAGAAAAAATTGTTGCTAAAAAAAATAGCGAACAAAGCATAAAATTTAATCCTCCAGAATTATTAGGCACGTATCTTACACTTTCTAAAGCCTTTGAACTTAAAGATAAACGTGATTTGTATTTGGAATATACTTCTAAATATTTAGAATTAAGAGATGCAAATGAAAATCAAGATATTGCCGTGATTAAGGAATTGTATGAAACCGCACGAAAAGAAAATAATTCACTTTCATCATTGACGTCAAAATTACAAAACAGACTTATTTATGTAATTCTCTTTAGCATATTTGCGCTGAGTTTATGCGCATATTTCTTATTCAAATTTTTGAAAGCGAAAAAACAGAATAAAATTATTTTTGAGCAATTAGTTGCTAAAGTAAACACTAAAAAAGTAGTACCATCAAAACCCAATTTTACGATTGGAGACAAAAAAGTAGAAGCTATTTTAGAGCGTTTAGATAAACTAGAAGAATCATTATTTTTCCTCAATAGCAATTGCACCTTGCAAAGTTTAGCTAAAAAAGTAAAAACGAACACGAATTATTTATCAAAAATTATAACCAAATACAAGCACAAAAAATTTTATGACTATTTAAATGATTTACGGATTCAATATGTCTTAAAACGTCTCAAAGAAGACTCTAAGTTTCGCAACTATTCCGTGAAGCATATTGCAGAAGAAATTGGATATAAGAGTACAAATTCGTTTACAAAATACTTTAAAGCCTATACAAAACTCTATCCATCCTATTATATTAAGAACCTTGAGAATACATCAGAAAATAATGCCTCAAATTAAATAATTTGAGGTGTATGTAATTCATTTTTATATGTTTTAGGTTTTGAATAAGCTATCTTTCAATTTATAATCTAACAAAAAACCTTATTTATGAAAGTAAAGCATTCACAAAAAATGAAGCTTAAAAAAGCAACGATCGCTCAAATTAACCAAACAACTGCAATGCTAGTAAAAGGTGGTACTCGTGGTAATTCGACACTATTTGATGATTCCGCAATGGTTTCGCATTGTGCAGATATAGTTTGCTATTAATAATATTACCTAATAATTCACATGTAAGAATCGGAAGTTTAGCTTCCGGTTTTTTTTTGCGCCAAACTTTACAGTTTCAATTTTCTTCTTACCGCCTCAATTCATTTAATTTTTGCGCTTCTTGCGGAGACAACCTTTTGTGAGGTCAAATTTCCATCCTACTTTTAAATAACAAAATTCACGAAATCTTAGGCAACTTTTGCAACCTATAGTATGAAGTGAATTATTTAATAACTCAAAAACTTTAAACCATGAAAATTAAAAGCATTCAAAAGTTGAAACTAGTTAAAAACTCAGTAGCTATTTTAAACGAGAAAAATCAAAATGAAATTGTTGGTGGAACAAATAATGATCCAATGTCCAACTCTAGATGTATTACTTCTTGTCGTACACGTTAATCTTTTAAACAAGTATTTATCAACCCAAATTTATTTCAATTATGAAAACTCAAAAAATAAAATCATTAAAATTAGTAAAAGCTTCAATCGCTGATTTGAATCCTAAAAAACTACATACTATTAATGGTGGTGGACGTTCATTCAGAACTATCTGTATCACTTCATGTGTAGTACATTAATCGATCTATAACCTTATTATTAACTATAAAATTTTAAAACCATGAAAACTCAAAAAATAAAATCGTTAAAATTAGTAAAAGAATCAATCGCAAGTTTAGATTCTAAACAAAAACATGAAATTAAAGGTGGCGGAAGATCATTTACAACTATCTGTATCACTTCTTGTGTAGTACATTAATCAAATTAGAATCTTATTAATTAACTATAAATTTTTAAACCATGAAAACTCAAAAAATAAAATCGTTAAAATTAGTAAAAGCTTCAGTTGCAAATTTAGATACACAAACAGGACAAAAAATTGTTGGTGGCGGAACTAATCCTTGGACAGATTGTGGAAGTATTGTGTATTCAGTATGCGCTACTTCTTGTCACGCTCACTAAAATTTACTAATTCATAATTTTTAAAAAATATACTCATGAAAACTCAAAAGTTAAAATCATTAAAATTAGTAAAAGCTTCTGTTGCTACATTAGACAATGGAAAAGTTTCTAAAGTGCAAGGTGGCGGAAGCCAAACAAATTGCAACCAACGTTCGCTGTATCAAACATCGTGTTGGGCACACTAATGAAAGGATTATTTAGGTTAAAAGCTCTTGTTTTGCAAGGGCTTTTTTTGTTTTTAAATATACCCTGATTCTTTAAAAGTATATTTAGCATAATTACACTAAAACTTACTGTTGAAATATTTAGACTAAATAGTTAATTATTTATATTGTATTTTCTTTTACTTTGCTCGCACAAAGAAAAGAAACAAAAGAAAGTGCGCTTTTTCCAGAGGTGTTTTTAGCTTTCTCTCTCGGAAAGCTAAAACCGCAATCATTTTCCTAAATTTTCTCCAAGGCTTCAAAAATTATTAACGGAAAATGTCTGCTACACTGCGGAAAAAGAATCCGTTATGTATAATTTAACTTTGTTTTTTTTAATTGAAATGATCTCTATACGAGAACGAAAATAATCTAAATTTTATTCAAAATTTCTGCAGCTTGCGCTAAGGTTTCTTCCGTTTTAGCAAAGCAGAAACGCAACAATTTATGATCTTCTTTATATGTGTTGAACACAGAAAGCGGAATGGACGCAATTTTGTGCTCGCGTGTGAGTCGCTTGGCAAATTCTGTATCTAATTCGTCAGTAATATTTTTATAAGATAATACCTGAAAATAGGTTCCTTGTGATGGTTTCCACGTAAAACGTGAATCTTTAATTGCATTAAGAAAATAATCTCGCTTTCGCTGAAAAAATGCCGGAAGTTCCAGATAATTCTCAGGGTTTTTCAAATACCTTCCAATTCCAATTTGCATCGGATGGTTTACTGAAAATACATTGAATTGATGTACTTTTTTAAATTCGTCCATCAATGCTTTTGGCGCTACACAATAGCCCATTTTCCAACCTGTATTGTGAAATGTTTTCCCAAACGAAGCCGTGATAAACGCACGTTCGGCTAGTTTTGGATACAACGCTACACTTTGATGTTGTGCGTCATCAAAAATGATGTGTTCGTAAACTTCATCACTGAGTAAAATGATGTTTGTATTTTCCAGAATTGAGGACAACTCCAACATGTCAGCTCTTGACAAAACCGTTCCACTTGGATTGTGCGGCGTATTGATAATCATCAATTTGGTTTTTGTTGTAATTTTGCTTCGGACTTCATTCCAATCTACGGAAAATGAAGTTCCTTTGAGTTGAATTGGCACTACTTTTCCGCCATGTACTTCTACTGCAGGCGCATAACAATCATACGCGGGCGTAAATATGATCACTTCATCATTTGGGCGCACAAACGCACTTATGATCGTAAAAATAGCTTGAGTAGCACCTGCGGTTACTGTAATTTCCGTTTCCGGATTGTAGGTTCGTTGATATAACAATTCCATTTTTTCAGCAATTGCTTCCCGTAAAATAAGCGCGCCTGGCATGGGCGCATATTGATTGTAGTTTTCGCGCAATGCTTGCTGCACCATTTCAATGAGTTTTGGATCCGAAGGAAAGTTTGGAAATCCTTGTGCCAAATTGAGCGCGTTTTCCTTCGCTGCTAATTGACTCATCACGGTAAAAATTGTCGTGCCTACATTGGGCAGTTTGGAAGTTTGTTGTATCATTTGATTCTTAGTTACTGATTGTTAAAAATACCTTTTTTCAACGAAAATCTACGGAAGCTATAAAGTAATAATCAACTTATTACGGTGATACCGTATCTGCGTCTGCGCATATTTCACTAATATTATATTGATAACCAAAATCTTATATCATGAAAAAAGTAAATTTAAAATCTTTAAAACTAAACAAGAATTCTGTCTCTAACCTTGATTTAAAAAACATTCAAGGAGGTATTTGGTATCGATCTTTCGGATCGCCTTGCGAAACAAACGAAGCACACTATTGCACTTCGAATAATTTGCATTGTCAAACAATCATCGTTTGTTTTTAAAATCTATTTTAGCGTTGGTTATTATTCATATCCTGATAACTATTTCTTTTTCAATTGTTGATAACCTATTTATTACGGTGATACCGTAGCGACTTCTGAATGTATTTCACTAATATTACCTTGATAACCAAAAACTTATATCATGAAAAAGCAAGAAGTAAGAACACTCACATTAAACAAAAAGTGTATTTCCACATTTAAAATTAACGCTATAAAAGGTGGTTGTCCAACAGACAATTGCCCAGATAAAACCCGCGATCAATCATGTATTATATCGTGTAATGGCGCTTGTCAATAAGCTTAAGATGTAATCCTACAAAAAGTCCGCTAGCAAAAGTTGTTAGCGGATTTTTTATGATATAATTTTATTGTTCTCGATACATTTTATCTTCATTTTATTCCGATAAAACACTCCGAACTGACGTGTGTTATTCCATTTCGTCAGGTCGAGTGATTTTCGATAGAAAATAGTATCGAGAACTTGTGAAAGTTCGCGGCAACCTGCTACTCGACAAGTAGATTCCTGCCTTCGTAGGAATGACAAATCTATATGCTACTTGAAATTCGCTAAAACTTCTTCCAAATTTTCAATAATTGGATCTACGTCTTTGTTATTTTTTCGTTGTTTTTTTCGAACGATGATAAACCCAACAATTAATAACCAAGCATACGTCATTCCATACGCAATCAGTTTGAATTGTAAACTTGCTTCACGCAATACATCTTGAAAATAAATCGTCATTCCAACAGCCAATAATACTAAATAGACTGGCATAAAAAAGTTAGTAATCCATTTGAAATAGTGGAGTTTCTTCAGCATTTTTGTTGCGAATGCTTTCATGTTTTCCGAAATGTCATTCGGCGTACGCCAAAACAATACTCGATACCACATCATGGCTAGCGTTACACTCAATAAGATGAACATAAACGTGAGTCCTAAGTAGAAATTATCCGAACGTCCTTTGAGTGGATTTTCGTTCCACAACCAAATAAATACGGCAAATACAATTGCAAATGAAATGCTCATCAATAGGTTTCCAAAGACAATTTTTAGTTGGAGTTTTTTAAGTTTCCCAAACAACGAATCGCTTTGTGCTTTCCGTTGTAATTCATTGGATGAAACTGACTTCCAATCGTTTTGTAAGTCGTTAAAATCATTCATTATTATATATTTTTAAAAGTCGTTTTTTAATTCTGTTAATTCGAACACCTACATTATTGGCTTCAATTCCGATGATGTCTGCAATTTCTTGATAGCTCAATTCTTCTAAAACCAAACTGATGATCAATCGTTCGTCTTTTTTGAGCTTATTGACACATTGCATGAGTTTGTTTACACGGTTTTCTTGTGATTGTCGTTCGGTGTCAATGGCTGACTCAAACGTATCGGGCAATTCATCATTAAAAAGTGACAAATGCTTTTTTGTAGTTCGATTGAAGGTAATTGTGGTGTTTAAAGTAACTCTGTACAACCAAGTTGTCAATTTTGAATTCCCTTTGAAATTTTTCAATCCATTCCAAACGTTGATCAATACTTCTTGATACAAATCGTCCACCAACTCTTTTTCATAGAGATATGCAAAGCAAATCCGATAGATTTTGTCTTTGTGATGTGTGATGATTTCTTGAAAATAATCTTCTCGCATCTTATATTAGTTCGTTTTGATAAAGGTTGAAACTTCTTTGTAAAATTCTGTTGGATTATCGAGCATGATGAAATGTTCCGCTTTGTCAACAATTTTTACCGTACACGAAGTGCAATTTTTATATTGTTCTTGGCACATCTTCATCTTTTCGGCGCGTGTAAAGTTAGGAAATTGTGGAATAGGTTCGTTCCAATTGGTCAACACTAAAGTTGGTGTTTTTATATTTTGAATTGTATTGCGAATGTCTGTACTCATCATTTCAAACATGGTAAATCCAAGTGTTCTTCGATCGGATTTTGCTGCGTCGTTTAAGACGAAATCAAGTTGTGCTTTGTTGCGCATCATTCCGCCAAGCGATTGTTTGAGCGTATTCCGCAAGGTGATACTATCCATTGGCATGTACATTTCTTTCAACATTCCGTAGGTTGATTTCACGATTTCTTCAGTCATCGAAGGATTGGACGCGCCCGCCAAAAACGGCAAACTGTCTACAATGATGATTTTTGATACGAGTTTTTGATCGTCAATTCCGATTAGTAAACTTGTAAATCCGCCAATGCTGTGACCAATTAAAATGCTGTTTTTAGTTTTATGTTGTTGGATGTATGTTATTAGTGCTGTTTTCACTTCTTGTAGAATGTTCTCTGAAGCAATTGGTTTCACGCCACCAAAACCTGCCAACGTAATGACATGAATTTGATAATTGTCTTTGTATTTCGCAACCGTTTCGTTCCAAACATTTCCGGAACATGACAAGCCTGGAATTAAGAACATCGTGTCGCCTTTTCCGTGAACAGTGACTTCAAAAGCTGGTGTTTTTTTGATTTCTTGCCCGAGAACATTCGCGAAAGCAAAAAGGACTAAAAGAATAGATAGTGTAGTTTTCATCGTTTTTGATTTTGTATTTCCCTTTTAGTACAAACGATTTGTTTTTATTACAGTTTTGATGAAAAAAAACTTGAAGTTATTAGATTTTGAAGTTGTTCTCGATACATTTTATTTTCATTTCATTACAATAAAACACTCGAACTGACGAAATGGAATTCGTAAAACCATACGTCAATTCGAGTGAAATTCTGGAAGAATTTTGTATCGAGAACAGCTTTGAAATTGAAAAACCTCAACGTTTCAGTTTTTGCCACGAATGCACGAATTATTTTTGATGCGACTTTGCGAGAACTTGTAGAAGTTCGTGGCAATCTGCTCATCGAGAAACAGATTGCTTCACTATCGTTCGCAATGACGTAGTTTATCCAAAACAGTCTTAACTCTTGAATCTAGAAATCTAAGTTAGTCTAATAAGTCTACTCCACTATTTCCATCTTCTTCAGTAAGAACGAAGCATTCATGTTGGAACAGATTCCTTTTTTGAGTAGATACCCGAAAAATAATTCATCGTTGATAATTTCAGCATCGAAGAAATAGTTTTTGACTTGCGAAATGTCTTTTTCGAGTTCGCACAAACTTAAATCGTGTGTTGCAATGATTCCTGCAGCATTTTGTGACGCCAATTTTTGCACAATTTTTTTAGAACCCATCGCTTTGTCGTGACTATTGGTTCCTTTTAATATTTCATCTAGAATGATAAAATACGTATCATCTTTGATTCGGTCTACAATCATTTTTAAGCGTTGCAATTCCGAAAAGAAATACGATGCGCCTTCAGCTAACGAATCGGTCGTACGCATGCTTGTAATGAGTTTTATAGGCGAATAATTCGCTGTTGTTGCACAGATTGGCAAACCTGTGTTCGCCATTACGATACTGAGTGAAACTGTTCGTAGAAATGTACTTTTTCCCGCCATGTTTGCGCCAGTAATAATGAAAAACTCAGCGTTTCCAATGTTGAAATCGTTGTCGATTCTGTTGTTGGTTCGCAATAATGGATGTCCTAATTTTTTGGCGTCTAATACTTGATTTCCTTGCTCCGTAATTGTTGGATAGACAAATTGTGGATGATTGAACGCAAAGTTTCCTAAACTGTTGTACGCATCAAAAAATGTAACGACTTCAAACCATTGTGCAACTTTTTTGCTGTGTTTTCCAATCCATATTTCTATTTGATACGATTTTGAAATATCCCACAATAAAAGTCCATTTAAGAAGATTCCAACTAAGATATTATTTCGATTGTCTAGCGCATCTATTCGTTTTGAAAATTCTCGAACTAACGTAGATGCTTTTTGAACTTCGCTGTGAATGTTTTGCTGTTTTTCTTGTAATAGTTTTGATGTAAATGTCGTTGCTTCAATACGGTTTAAAAGATGGCCGTATTGCTGAAAAGTATCTTTTGCTTTGTTAGTATTGTTTGATAGTTGATTGATACTTTTTAGAAATTTACCTGTGATTCCTAAGCCAAGTCCAATCCATAGTATTGCATATAGAAACGGAATGATTTCTAGGTACACCAACGTAATAACCGCTATGGAAAGTGCAGAAAAAATCATCGGGAGATATCGAATTGCTTTCGGAATGAAACTTTTGTATTCACCTAACCAATTTATGATACTTTTGGAACTTGTTTCTACTTTTATTAAGAGTGCAATTGCCGAAAAGTGTTGTCGCCAATCTCCTTTTTGAGCTAGCTCTTTAATGGCTTCTTGTCGTGAGGAAATGTTCTCAATTTTATTACTCGCAAGTAAATCAGCAAGTTCATTTTTTCCTTCGCGTGTGGTGGCTCTGTTTAGGTATTGAAAGAAGGAAGCATTCCCAAAGAGATCAATATCATAACTATATTCATGTGCTGCGTTTAAGAATTCTTCGCCTGTTGGCAATTTGGAAAGATCGCCATTAATGACATCTATTTCAATTTGATTGCATTGAATTAACGCTTCTAGCTTGTTTTTTTGACTTACTAAATCGGCATGACGAAATACTAAATATAGAAAGATTCCTATTCCTATAACGGACGAAATAATCACATAATTCCATTGTCCAAAAAAGAGGTAAATCGCGAAAGCAATACTTAAAAAAACAATCAAACGTACCACACTTGATTGATTTAGTTTTCGCTTTTGAACTTTGAGTTCGGCTTCAAACTTCGCTTTTTGTGACTGATAGAAAGTAATCGGTTCTTGCATGATAGTATTCTGTGAAATATCTCGCCAAGAAACAAAAAAAAACGCACATTATAAATGAAGAACCGTGTTGATTATGGCAAGTTGATTTTTATAGGTTCAATTTGTGTTATAATAACGTGAGTTCGACGTAAGTTCCATTCAAATAAAATGAGGAAATATTTACTACGCAGAATTTAAAGTGCTGAAAATTAATATTTCACTTTCGTTTTCTTTGCTCGCACAAAGAATACTGAATCTAGTTCAGCACAGGCTTCAACAAAAGAAAATGCGCTTTTAGTTCATTCATTTCTATTTTAAATTAAGGAGTTCATGAATCTTCGATTTCCAAGGCTTCAAAAATTCTTAACGAAAAATTCCTGCTATACTGCGGAAAAGAAGAAAACCGCTATTGAATTTTATATCGAACTCAGGTTATAATAAATTGATTTTGCTCAATAATTCATCTTTGTATTTTTTTCCGATTGGAATGCTTGTTCCTAAAATGACAATTGTGTTTTGATCTATTTGTTCTAAATATTCCAAATTGACAATGTAACTACGGTGTACACGCACAAATTTTTTGTTGAGCTTTGTGATGATTTTATTCATGTTTCCACGAATGACATGCTTCTGATTATTCTTCAGTTGAATTTCTGCATATACATGTTCACTTTTAATGAATAGAATGTCTTCAAATTTTAACTTGATAAAGATGTTTTTTTCCTTGATGAAAAAGGCATCTTTAATGATTAACTCTTCATCATTGGCTTCTCCTACTTTTTTTGAATAGTTGAAAAGCGCAATTTCTATGGAAGAGTACAATTCGTCTTTTGTAAACGGTTTGACTAAGTACGCTGGCGGCATCACTTTTTTGGCTTCAGAAACCGTCAATGGATCAGCGTTTGACGTTAGAAATATAAAAGGGAAATCGTAATTACTTCGTATTTTTTCAGCAATGTCTATTCCAGTTTTTCTTCCTGAGAGTTGAATGTCTAAGATAGCAATATCGGGCTTTTCTGCTTCGATGGCTTCAATGGCTTCTGTATAATTGATGACAGGTTCGAGCGCATCATATCCTAAATCTTCTAAGGTATCGCATATATGATCTGCAATGATAATTTCATCTTCTACTACTAGTATTTTTACTTTAGTCATACGATTAGCTATTAGTCTAATAATGCTCTTGTGTGTGTGTCTTTAAACGTTATTTCAAACGTTGCGCCATCTATATTGTTTAACACAAAACTTCCATGCAATTGCTTGGTTAATCTTTTTACCAAACGCAGTCCTAAACTTTTTACTTTTGATAAATCTATTGCGCCATCAATTCCTTTTCCGTTATCAGAAACCGTGAGCTTATATTCTTCTTCATTCAACTTAGCAATCGCAATGTTCAACTGATTGTCAGTCGATGCATCGAATGCGTATTTGTAAGCGTTGGTAATTAATTCGTTTACAATTAGTCCTAAAGGAATTGCCGTATCAACATCAAAATACATGTTTTCTGTGTTGATATTGGTCTGTACTTTTTTCTCCGAAGCATACATGCTAGATAATTCTTTGACCAACACACGAATGTATTCGTCAAAGTCAATCAATCCAGTTTCGTTTTGATAGAGTTTTTGATGAATTAATGCCATCGATTTCACTCTGTTTTTCCCTTCGTTTGCCAAATTCAAGGCTTTTTCGTCTTCAATGCCTTTGGTTTGTAGTTCGAGTAAACTTGAAACTATTTGGAAGTTATTTTTAACTCTGTGATGCACTTCTTTGAGTAGCAATTGTTTTTCCTGCAAGGCTTTTTCGATGATTTTATTTTTCTCATCTAATACTTTTGATATTTTCTTTTTTCGCTGATATGCATAATACGCAAATCCGCCTAAGGCAAGCGCCAATATAAATAACCCAAATAGAATTTGTTGTACATGTTTTTCTGCTTGTACTTCATTTTCTTTTTGAAGTGCTAATACTTCTAGCGTTTCAGCGTTTTGAATACTGTCTTTGTATTGTTTTTTATCAAATGCATACGTGAGTTCTAGTTCTTTTTCATTTTCGATTTTGGCTTTGTTTACCATCGAATCTTTGATTTTTGCAGATACATCTAAATAGAAAAATGCTTTGTCACTTTTGTTGCTGTCTTTGTAAAGTGTTGCCAATCCTTTAGCAACGTATTCTTTATCTTTTAGTTTATTGAGTTTGTCCCAAATTTTATATGCAATTTCAAAATATTTGATGGCATTTTGTTTGTTCCCCAAATTTGCCCAATAATCACCTTTGGTCTGATTGAGATAACCTGTAAAACTTGGATTCACTTTTTTGGGCAATCCTTTGTCCGCTTTCGCGAGATGGTAATATGCACTGTCAAATGCGTTCTCTTTCATTAATGCTCTTGCCAAATGCACAGACGCATACGCTTTTCCGTAGCCAAATTTGATACTATCCGCCAACGCAATAGAAGCATGCATATTTTCTTTTTGTTCGTCAAGCGATACACAATTGCAACTTGCGTAGATCATTCCTAAGTTATTTCGCCAAACAACCACACTTCGTTTATTGTTTTTACGATCAAAATGGGCAATCATTTCTTTTAAGGCAGCAATTCCTTCTTTGTAATATCCTTTAGAATAATATAGAAATCCTTTTGCTTGTAGAATTGGCAACAACTTTTCTCCGTCTTTGTATTGTAACGCGATTATTTGTGCTTCGTTTAAATCTTTAATCGCATTATCTGTTTGCGAAAAGTTTCCATAAATATTTGATCGAAACGAATATGCATTGATCAGTAATTCTTGATCGTTAATGGCTTTTGCATACTGTAACGCTTCATTTACTGATTTGAAAGCTTCATTGTATTTACTTTGTGATTGATACGCGCGTCCCATTGTAACATGCGTTTTGCTTAAGGCAGGCGTATCTTTTAATTCGCGATACAAAGCCAAAGCTTTTTGAAAATGTTCAATGGATTCATCTTCTGCATAATTGCTTTTTATCGCAATATTATATTCTGTATCTGCTAACAGCTTTTTATTAGTTGCTTTTTGCGCCAATTCTTTTTGAAGATTCAATAGCGATAGTACACTATCTTTATCACGCGTCTTCGCGATGATTTCGGCAATGCTATCGTATTGTTGTTGAATGTTTTTTTCTTGAGCAGAAACACATACTACAGAAAACAAAACTGTAGTCAGTAGGAAGTATTTTAATGGCTTTATAGACATAAGTAATCTATTTCATGGTTAGTTTGGGTTCTCACAAAAATACAATGTTTTTAAATATTAAAAGGAGACTTACTCTTTAATGAAGTAGGTCTCCTTTTTTTTTTAATACTAATATGTATGTTTATGCATTAGAGAACCGTAATTTTTTTAACAACAGTTTTATTATGGTCACTTTTTATTTTCAGGAAATATAATCCAGATGTTAATCGCGAGACATCAATTTTCACATTTCTATCATTTTGAATGAGTTTGTTACTACCATAAACCATCTGACCAGTAATGCTATACATTGTTATGTTCGTTTTGTTAATTTGATTGCTCTCAAATTGTATGGTTAGTATATCTTCTACAGGATTTGGACTTACGTGTATGTTTATTGCTAGATTTTCTTCTTCAATACTTAATGGTGTTGTGAGTACACCTTCAAACCATGCAAAATACCCAGGACTAAACGATCCTAGAATTGCATCTAATACACCATCATTATTTACATCTCCAAAACTAACCGTTGCAAACTGTCCGAAATCAAATGTTTCTAAATCTCCTGGCATATTTTGATATGCATAGGTTCCATAATCTGGTGCTGTTGCTGTACCGATATTCTCTACCCAACGGACAATTCCTGTATCAGTTCCCACAATTAAATCAAAGTCACCATCACGATCTACATCCTCAAAATTAGGAACAGTCACCAATATATCACCATGTGGCCAATTACGATCCAATATTCCTGTACCTGTATTCATATCCCAAGGATTATCTAAATGTAATCTACGTTCATACATTGGCACTAATTTGGTCCCTGTATTTTCAAGATACGATATAGAATCACTTCCTATACCTACCATATCTAAATCATCGTCGTCATCTAAATCGACAAATCCAAGACCTGGAAAGTTTGCTATATTCTGATTTAAAATCCCAGGAATGGTAGATTCTACAAAATTTGGCGCTGTAGCTGATCCTGTGTTTTCATAATAATGAATATCATTAAAGTTAAAGAGATTTATATCATTTTTAGTCGCCAAAAATAAATCAAAATCACCATCATCATCGATGTCTACAAATTGACCTTTTGTTTCATTATTTCCTCCTGGAGCAATGGCAACAGCGTCTAATGCTGGTTGTGCTGTTTGTACCCAATTTGGAGCCGTAGCAGAACCTGTATTTTCATAGTAAAATAATTTTCCGTCCGCAGCTTGTGCGCCAGAAACCATGTCTAAATCACCATCTCCGTCTAAATCCACCAATACTGGTGCGCTTAATCTTCCAGTTAATGTTGGTAACACAGCTACATCCAAACCTGCAGGATTTGGCCCAGGAGCAGGTACTGTGCCCACATTGGGAGCATTGGAATTTATTCCGCGAAATTCGAATGTATCAGGAAATACAGCTTGTGCTGTTAGTACATATGTACAAAGTGCACATGATAAAAAAAGTAATTTTTGTTTCATAAGATTTGAGTGTTTATGTAGGTTAACAGAACAAATATAATTTGAAAAGCACTCGACAGTTTCTTAAATGTTCTGAACGTATTGTAAAATGTTCTGAACAACAATTTTTTGTTATAAACCAAAAAAAGCGAACCCTGTAAAAGGATTCGCTTTTGTATTTTTATAGTGTATGTTTCTACAATTCTTTGGTGTCTATTATTTTAAAGAAAGAAATAATAGTTTGCATGGCATTTTTATAGAAGGTTGGTTGAATGTTTTCAAAATCATCTGTTGGTTTGTGATAATCTTCATGATCTTCTACACCAAAATAAACAAACGGAATTCCTGCGCTGTGAAATCCTGCGTGATCGCTTGAAAAAGTCCATTCTTTATGACCAATGATTAACTTTACATCTCCGCTTCTTTCAACGTTTTCAATGATTGGTTTTAATTTTTCAGTGTATTGTGGACCAACAGCAAAGAGTTCTTTTTTATCACTACGGCTAATCATATCCATATTGATATTCAACTTTAATTGTGCTTTCGGAACCATGGAATTGTCTACAAAGTAATACGAACCCAATAATCCTTTTTCTTCCGCATCAAAAGCGGCTAAGATTACAGAATGTTTTGGTGGGTTTCGTTTGAAATATTCAGCGAAAGCGAATAATCCACTAATTCCAGAAGCATCATCATCTGCACCGTTGTATATGTTTCCGTCTTGGATACCTTCATGATCGTAATGTGCCGTGATAACAATGTATTCATTCGCTTTTAGACTTCCTTTTATGTAACCTAGAATATTTTCTCCTTGTGAAGCATTAAATTTTTCAGGTAAAGGAAATTCTTGCACAAAGGTTTTTCCTAAAGGTTCTACACCTAGTTTTTTAAATTCAGAAATGATATAGTTTTTGGCTTTTGTTGCGCCAGGTGTTCCCGTTTCTCTTCCTTCGTATGCATCAGAAGCTAATTCTTTAACATGCTTTAGTAATTGTTCGCCATCAAAATCTGCTGTAACAGTTTTTGGTAGATTTTCGGGCAGATTTGAAGATTTATTTTGTGTTTTACAACTGATAAAAAGTAATAACAGAATGACAATGGTAGTTTTTGGTAGTGGCATATTTTTTATAATAATGTGATTTTGGTATAAAAGAATTACTAGATTTCGATACTAAAACCTTCTAGAATTTCACACAATCTGAGGCAATTCATTTTTAAAATAAATATAAATAAAAAATCCCGAGCAATGGCTGCTTAGGATTTTTATATGTAGTATTTTTAATGCACTTTTAATTTATCCTTTTAGAGATGCTGCTAAGTATTCACGATTCATACGTGCAATATTTTCTAATGAAATTCCTTTCGGGCATTCTACTTCGCAAGCTCCTGTATTTGTACAATTTCCGAATCCTTCTTCGTCCATTTGCTTTACCATGTTTAGTACACGATCTGTAGCTTCTACTTGCCCTTGTGGTAATAATGCAAATTGAGATACTTTTGCCGATACAAATAACATCGCACTAGAGTTTTTACAACTTGCTACACAAGCACCACAACCAATACAGGTTGCTGCATCAAAAGCGGTATCTGCATCGTGTTTGTTGATCGGAATTGCATTTGCATCAATGGTGTTTCCAGATGTATTTACAGACACAAATCCTCCTGCATGTTGTATGCGATCAAACGCACTTCTGTCTACCACTAAATCTTTGATTACAGGAAATGCTTTTGCTCTCCATGGTTCGATATAAATCGTTTCACCATCTTTAAACTTACGCATGTGTAATTGACACGTAGTTACCAATCGGTCTGGCCCATGGGCTTCTCCATTGATGTATAAAGAACACATTCCACAAATTCCTTCACGACAATCGTGATCGAACGCTACAGGCTCATCTCCTTTTGTAATTAGTTCGCTATTTAAAACGTCTAACATTTCAAGAAAAGACATATCTGGAGAAACATCGCTGATTTTATAATCAACCATTTTTCCTTTATCATTTGCGCCTTTTTGACGCCATATTTTGAGTGTAAGATTCATAATTAGTATTATTATGTTATTATGAAAATAAGTTATTGAGTTATTGGGTTATTGACAGCCCAACTCTTTAATGACCTTACTTCCCTTTTTGACTTTTCAGATACTTTATGTAACCATTTAAAATCAAAAGCACTTTATTATGTATTATTCTTAATTCATTTAAGTTTTCTTCTGAAATATAACCTTCATCTAAAGCTATAATTCCATGATCTAAAGTTTCAAATAATGAACCTCTTGCTATTCTACAAAACTGAATGTTTTCTTGAAAGTGAAACCTTCCATAACCTTCAGCTATATTATTTCCTACAGAACGCGCAGACCTTTTTATTTGATCTATTAAAGCATATTTTTCGTTATTTGGTAGTTTAGTTATGATCACTTTTGAAACATAAAGCCTTAAATTTCTAGCTTCTTTCCAGCACCCTAATTCTTCGAATGATTTAAATGTACTCACAATAATAACTTAATTCTCAATAACTAAATAACCTAATATCTATTTATAACTTCTTTCCTTTACTTCTATATTTTCGTACTTCAACTCTTCTTTGTGTAAAACCGCATCTTTTGGTGCTCCTTTGTATTCCCATGCAGAAACATATTGGAACTCTTTACGACGCATTGCTTCACCTTCTGGCGTTTGGTATTCGTCTCTAAAGTGTCCACCAGCAGATTCTTCTCTTTGTAACGCATCTTTCGCGAATAATTCTCCTAATTCTAGGAAGTCAGCTACACGACCTGCTTTCGCTAGTTCTTCATTGTACTCGTCTGCACTTCCTGGGATACGAACGTCTTTCCAGAATTCGGCTCTTAGTTGTGCAATTTCTTCAATGGCTGATTTTAAATCTTTTTCATTACGTGCCATTCCACATTTATTCCACATTATTTTTCCTAATTTCTTGTGGAAATAATCAACGGGCTTTGTTCCGCCATTGTTCATTAAGTGTTCTATTTCTGAACGCACTTTATTTTCTGCTTCTTCAAATTCTTTAGAATCTGTCGGGATTGCTCCTGTACGAATATCATCGGCTAAGAAATCACCAATTGTATATGGCAATACGAAATAACCATCAGCTAATCCTTGCATTAATGCAGAAGCTCCTAAACGGTTGGCTCCGTGATCAGAGAAGTTTGCTTCTCCAATTGCAAATAATCCAGGAACTGTAGTTTGTAAGTTGTAATCTACCCAAATTCCTCCCATGGTATAATGTACCGCTGGGTAAATCATCATTGGAGTTTCATAAGGATTCTCATCTACAATTTTGAAATACATTTGGAATAAGTTTCCATACTTGTTTTTGATAACTTCTTGTCCCAATTTCTTTACTAAAGCCGCATCATCTTCATTCAATCCTTTTACGTGTGCTTCCTCTTTTCCGTAGCGTTGAATTGCCGCAGTGAAATCTAAATACACCGCTTCTCCAGTTACATTAACTCCATACCCTTCATCACAACGTTCTTTTGCTGCGCGTGAAGCAACATCACGTGGTACTAAGTTTCCAAAGGCAGGATAACGACGTTCTAAGTAGTAATCTCTGTCTTCTTCTTTAAGATCTGTTGGCTTCAATGATTTTTCACGAATTGCCGCTACATCTTTTTTGTGTTTTGGCACCCAAATACGTCCATCATTACGTAATGATTCAGACATCAACGTCAGTTTAGACTGATGATCTCCAGATACTGGAATACATGTTGGGTGAATTTGTGTGTAACAAGGATTTGCAAAGTATGCGCCACGTTTGTGTGCTTTCCATGCAGCTGTTACATTACTTCCCATAGCATTGGTTGATAAGAAGAATACGTTTCCGTATCCACCTGTTCCTAATACAACCGCATGCGCTGAGTGTCTTTCTATTTCTCCAGTAACTAAGTTACGTGCTATAATTCCTCTTGCTTTTCCGTCTACAATAACAACGTCTAACATTTCGTGACGGTTGTACATTTTTATTTTTCCACGACCAATTTGACGGTTCATGGCAGAATAAGCTCCTAGTAATAATTGTTGCCCTGTTTGTCCTTTAGCATAAAAAGTACGTGATACTAATACACCACCAAACGAACGGTTGTCTAACAAGCCTCCATAATCACGTGCAAAAGGAACTCCTTGTGCTACACATTGATCAATGATGTTTGCAGAAACCTCAGCCAAACGATATACGTTAGCTTCACGCGAACGATAATCGCCTCCTTTTACGGTATCGTAAAATAATCGATACGTTGAATCTCCATCTCCTTGGTAGTTTTTTGCTGCGTTGATTCCTCCTTGTGCTGCAATTGAATGCGCGCGACGTGGAGAATCTTGAAAACAAAATGCTTTTACATTATATCCTAATTCAGCCAACGTAGCTGCCGCAGATCCACCTGCGAGTCCTGTTCCTACTACAATAACATCAATAAGACGTTTGTTGGCAGGGTTTACAAGATTGATTTTATTTTTATGATTTGTCCACTTATCTGCTAGTGGTCCTTGAGGTATTTTTGAATCTAAAGCCATAGTTATGATAAGTTTTTAGTGTGCGAAATGGTGAAATAATGCAATGAATATAAATCCTACTGGAAGCCCAATTGAATATACTTTACTAACTCCTTTTAATGCTTTCGTGTATTTGTTGTTGGCTCCAATGGATTGAAATGCCGAATTGAATCCATGTAATAGGTGAAGTGCTAAAAACACAAATGCAACAACATAAATAGCTACGATTACTGGGCTTTGGAAGTGCTCTACAAGTTCGTGATAATAACGGTTTGGATCTAATACTTGAGGATCGATGTACTTCACCATCATTTCATGCCACCAAAGGTTAAACATGTGAACTACAAGAAAAGCTTCAATAATAAGACCAGACCAAATCATGTTTCTGCTCATCCAAGTAGAATTTGCTGCTCCATTATTTTTAGCGTAACTTACTTTTCGTGCTTTACGATTTTTTAATTCTAAAATAATTCCCATTGTAAAATGGAATACAATTCCAATAATCAGGATTGGTTGAAGAATGAATTGTACTGCCCAAAAAGTTCCCATAAAGTGGGACGCTTCATTAAAAGCAGTTGGACTAAACACAGAAAGAATATTGATTGCAAAGTGTTGTAAAAGAAAAAACATCAGGAAGAGTGCCGAAAGTGCCATGGCAAACTTTCTTCCAATCGAAGAATTTAAAATTCCGCTCATTATAATTGTGATTAATTATTTGTTACACAAATATACACTTCATGCAGAAGCTCTACAAATTTTACGTATTCTTTTAAAGTCTATTTAGAATGGGTTTAATTAAAAATTAAATCTAGGATTCACAATAGAATTGTAAATTGATCCAAATGAATAGCTAAAGCCAATGGTAACCCAATAATTGTATCCCGACTGTAATTGCTGTTGTTGAAGCAATAGTTCTTCTAGTGATACATCACCCGCAGGAAGATTGATTTGATTTCTGGTAATTCTATAATTTCCTCCAATATCAAAATTGAACCCTTTAAATACTCTAATGTTGGCGCCCATATAGAACCCTAAAGAGTTCAATGTGGTGTCGTGTAAATACTGACTAAAAAACACTTCTCCATTAATGTTTCCCCATTCTTGACGAACACTTCCGCCCAATAAAAGCGTGTGTTCAAATAAGAGTTCTTTATCTTCACCAAATACCGATCGCTCTATATAATCGTTAAAAACCAATCCATTTCGATACGACAGAATGAGTTGTTTTTTTGCAGATTGTTCGTATTTAAAAAAGTTATATTCTATCGCGGGTCTAAACCTCCAAAATAACTTATAATTACGATAGGTTGACGTTCCAATATCTCCAAAGAAACCATAAGACCAATGGCTATTTATACTCAAAACATCACTTACGTTTAAAGATTTATTGTTGTTAATTGCTACAATGTCACTTCCGTCAAAAGTAAAGGTCGATTTATTTTCACCAAAACTAGCTCTCAGTGAAAATTTGTTTTTCTCAGTGACTCTTTTCGCCGAAATATTAAAGTCTAAATTGCTTGACCTATTTGTTTCTTCTCCATTAAAATAACCTCTAGCGCCAAGCCTGAATACCCAAGCATTCCAAGCGTCGTCTTCTATAACTTCTGTTTCATTTTCTGGACTAGGAACCGTAACTGTTATAGTAGCTGTACTTTTATTTTCTATCCAAAACCGCACAAGACCCAATTTTATGTATTTCAAAATTTCATTTCTAACATTATCACTCGTCATGTCTGTATTGGTAGAAAATTCTAATTTGTAGCTGATTTTTTCAAACTTATTTTTACCAATAAAATCAATTTCATATAAGCGTCCGCCACTTCCATTTGACTGTATAAGAAAGAACAAATGAACGTCACTAAGACCTTGGTCTCGTACAAATTGAACATTGCCTAAATTTTGTTTGATGTATGTATGATCGCAACGATTACAATCGAGGAATATTTTGAGATCTTCATTCAAATTATCTTGCGAAAAAGCAATAGAAGAAATAAGCAATAGTAAAAGCAATAACGTAGATTTTAGCATGATTTGAGTTTGTTAGATACAACTATCTATGGGGAAGTGTTGAATGCGATAGTAGGAACTATATTATTTTTATGATGATTTGTTTCAATCCAAATACTGTGCTAAAAAACACATAGCTTGGATTTATTGGTAAAACTAAATTGACCTTGGCTAAATAATGTCAAAAAAATGTAAAAGAAGTGTCAATCATTGTGAAATTCACACGATATGAGGTGACAAATCGATCAAATGTAGTATTTTAATTCTAGATGCGTTTTTAAACTAAGAAAGTTTATTTTTTTTTAAAGATTTTTACTTCATCATATTCATGAATATTAATATTCTATCAATCAACTCTTTAATTTATTTCACGTTTCATCAATAAATCCGTTTGTTCATCATCTCCCAATTTGAAAATGTGTTTATCAAACGCTATGAAACCATTTTTTTCATAGAATCGAATGGCTCTAGGATTTTCTTCCCAAACACCTAACCAGACATAATCTACCTTTTTATGTTTTGAAATTTCTATTACTTTTTCACAAAGTATTTGTCCAACTTTGTTGCCTTGAAATTCATTCAACACATAAATACGCTGAATTTCAAGTGTTTTTACATTCTTGATTTCGGTCAACGATTTTTTAAAATTCACTTTTAAATAGCCTATTACTTTATCTTCAAATTCCGCAAAATAAAAATCAGAATTCTTATCCGCCAATTCAGCTTTCAATCTTTCCGTTGAAAAGTTATTTTTCAAATACTCATGCATGTTTTCTTCACTATTCTTCTCAGCATAGGTTTCGGAAAAAGTCTGCTTCCCAATTTTTTGTAATTGATCAATAGCGTTACTGGTTATTTTATTTATGCTTATGTTCTTCATTTATTTGAAATGTCGCGTCTCGTATTAATTAGAAACCGAAGGAATCAATCCTCTGAGTCCCATATCAACAAGTTGTTCGCCAATCGATGGCTCGTATTTTCCATCCGCGTTAATCTCTGTCCATTCAAAACTATTGTTGACAGAAAACGAAAGTGTTACCACTACATCTTCTGTTTCATTTCCTGTATACGTAAATCCATTTTGAAATTGTCCTGTAACTACACATGAACCTTGCGGCACTGGCGATGAATCAAATAACGGATTTGGCACTGTGGTTGCTCCTGCGGGCGCTTGTCCTTGTGTGGTGAATCCTAAAGCTTCAAATGCCCAGAATCCTTGTAATTTATTTTCGTTAATTTGAAATAAACCTGTGGTACTTCCATCAAAGTCTAATGATGTTATGTATGTATTATATCCTACAAAACTTGCTAAAGTCCCAACAAAATCAAGTCCGCCACCAAATACTTGTATTGTTCCTTCTTGATACGCCAACGAAACACGCACCCAATTGTAAGTTCCTGGGGCAATATCAGTGAGCGGAATTGTTAAAAACACTTCATCATTTCCTGCAAATTGAGCATTTTGAAAATCAATTGCCATATTCCCTCCTTCATTGGTTTCTGCACCTGTGTAGATGACTTGTCCATTACCTAACAATGTTGTTGCGCTTGGCGCAAATTCAATATAATTAGCGCTCATTCTACTAAAATTTGGCGATTGCGCTGCATTCCCCGCAGGAATTGTGGCTGGCTGTCCAATATTATTCAAGCGTTGCTGTGTGGCATCAAACTTAAACTTAATGATTAAATTGTTTACTGTCGGATTTGGCAAACAACAATCTTCATCTGATTTACAGGCTGTGAAACTTACGAGTACAATCGCGAAAGCGAAAATTAGCTTTTTCATGAGAATGATTTGTTTATAATATACCAAATATTGAAAAAAAATACTAGAAATCAATTATTTAATATCTGTTGAATATAACTTTTAGAAAAGAACCTTATTGTGTATCGCTGATAAATTTTAAAGTTAAATACTTTAAAATTTAGTTTTTATTTTCTTTTACTTTGCTCGCACAAAGAAAAGAAACAAAAGAAAGTGCGCTTTTTCCAGAGGTGTTTTTGACTGAAAAAGTCAAAACCGCAATCATTTTTCTAAATTTTTTCCAAGGCTTCAAAAATTCTTAACGAAAAATGGTTGCTACACTGCGGAAAAAGAATCTAGCCGTGTTATTTTCACATGATAATCAATTATTTGTAGTTTTTTAGTACACGTTCACTTTCAAAGTAAGAAAGTTTACTTATTTTTAAAAACTCTTACGTTACTACATCATCATGAATATTTATATTCTTTCGATTAATTCCCGAATTTATTCTACGAATAGATTGTATCACGAAGCCGCCAAAAAAGGGCATAATGTGCGCGTGATAGATCATACAAAATGTGCTGTGATTTTGGGTGATGAAGCCAAACCTCAAATTTATTTAGGTGCTGAAAACATTACACATGGTGTTGATGCGATGATTCCACGAATTGGAACTTCTATTACACGACATGGTGCAGCCATTGTAAAACAGTTTGAAATGAATGGCGTATTTACCACAGCAAAATCGTTGGGAATTATTCGTTCTCGAAATAAACTGCGCACCATGCAAATATTAGCACGAAAGCGCATTCCAATTCCGAAAACTTTGTTTGCAAAAGATACCACAAACATTAAAGAACATATTGAATTGCTTGGTGGCGCGCCAATTATTATCAAACTACAAGAAGGAACGCAAGGATTGGGCGTGATGATTGCCGAAAGTAAGAAATCTGCAAAATCGATCATTGAATCGTTGTATAATATGAACGTGAATATTATTCTGCAAGAGTTTATTGAAGAAGCCAACGGACAAGATATTCGCGTGTATATTGTTGGGAATAAAATTGTGGCTTCCATGATGCGAAGTAGCGATGGCGAAGATTTTAGAAGCAATGTACATCGTGGTGGAACTACGACTTCGGTAACGCTGACAGAATACGAAAAGAAAATCGCGATTCACACTGCAAAAGTGTTAGGTTTGCCTGTCTGTGGCGTAGATATTATTCGTTCCAAACGTGGACCTTTGGTGATTGAAGCCAATTCGTCTGCCGGATTGGAAGGTATTGAAACACATACAAAAGTGAATGTAGCAGGAGAAATTATTAAATTCTTAGAAAATAATGTTCGAAAATTCGGAAAATAAAACCATTACCATTCACGGAGAAACCGTAAAACCTGGCGAAGACAAATGGATTAGAATTCCGATTGATCGCTTACCAACAGGAACCTTGATTGAGATTCCAATTTATGTATCTAATGCAAAAAAACCAGGTCCGACATTGTTGGTGCAAGGTGGTTTGCATGGCGATGAGATTAATGGTGTAGAAATTATCCGTAGAATGCTTTTTGAAGGCTGCTATAAGATCAAAAGTGGCGCTGTGATTGTGTTGCCATTGTTGAATGTTTTTGGGTTTATTCATTTTTCACGACAAGTACCTGATGGAAAAGATGTGAATAGAAGTTTTCCGGGTGTAAATAAAGGTTCGCTTGCCGCGAGAATCGCCTACGAAGTAACATACAACGTGTTGCCACAAGTCGATTTTGGAATTGATTTGCATACTGGTGGCGCGCAACGCAATAATCATCCGCAAATTCGCTATACCGAAAGTATGCCCGAAAGTAAAACCTTAGCGCAAGTGTTTAATGCACCTTTTTATTTTGCGACTTCGCTGATTAAGAAATCGTTTCGAAAAACTGCTTTTGACCGAAAGATTCCGATTATTGTATATGAAGGTGGTGAAAGCATGCGATTTGATGAATATGCCATCCGAGAAGGCATCCAAGGTATTTTGAATGTGATGAAATATGTGGGTATGATTGACAAAATTGACCCAATGCTGATTGAGCGCGAAGCAAGTGAGTTTTTAACAACTCATAAATGGTTACGCGCACCAACTGCAGGTATGTTTGTCCCTCAAGTGTTGAATGGAGGTTCTGTAAAAAAGGGCGAAATTTTAGGCATTGTCACCGATACATTTGCCACGTATTGCAAAGAAATAAAAGCTCCGTACAATGGTTTTGTATTTTGCATTAATAATCAAGCGGTTGTGAATCAGGGTGATGCTTTGTTTCATGTTGGTTGTTAGACGCGCTTCGCTCTTACTAAGAAACTTCTTCTTAAAATATAAATTCAACAACAGTTTTTCACGCACTAATTTTTATTTTAGTCGTTACTATTTTGCGTATGACTAGTTTTCTGGTAATTGTTCTTCTATTTCATACGTACTTAAATTCAAAATGTTTTCTGGATATGCTAGTACGTTTTGTAATACAAGCCCTGTATGGAGATACTCCAGTATACTTTTAAATCGTTATTAAAATAGCCTGACTTTGTAAATGGCAACTCTACTTTAAAAATAATTTTATACTACAATCTGCTCATTATCAATATTCTACGTGCTTTATCAAACACTACGTACCCTACGTAAATTGAAGCATGTATAGTGTTATGTTGGTTTTCTTATCATAATTTGCACTATTATTTTAAACATAATTACCCCTAATATCACCCCTAATATTACGCCTTAATTATTGTATCCATGAAAAAAGCACTACTAATTATCCTAACCATTCTGGTAAGCTACACAGCATTTTCGCAATGTATGGTTGAAGAAGTATCCTTAACAGAAAGAATTAATAAATCATCCATTATAATTGAAGGCGAAGTTATTTCGCAACAAGGTTTTTGGGATGCCAAACGTCAAAATATTTTTACCGTTAATACGATAAAGCCGTTTAAAAATTTTAAAGGTGCGTTATTTAATAGTACAACCATAGATATTATTACTATGGGAGGAACTGTTGGTCTTACTAGATTAGATATTAGCAATGCTTTAAAACTTACTATTGGTGATGTTGGCTTGTTTATCTTGAAGGATTCGCCAGTATCATTAACCAAAAGGGGGAATTTTTTAACCACTGTAGAAGGTGCACAAGGGTTTATAAAATATGATCTGTTTGATGGTTCTGCTAATGATGGTTTTAAACGCTATCCTTCAGTAGAAAAACAATTATATGCACTCATAGCATCTAAAGTAGGTAAAAAATTCTCTGTTTTAAAAAGAGTGAATTTATTTCAAAATAATAAAAATGTTCAGGTAAACTTTATTTCTAGCTATTCTCCAACAATTGTAAATGCTGGAGTTAGCGATATACTTACTATTATTGGAGCTGGTTTTGGTTCCACGCAAGGGACCGTACAATTTAGAGATAGTAATACCGGAGGAACAACTTGGATTTCTGCCTTAGATAGTGATATTATATCATGGGCTGATAATCAAATTCAAGTAAAAGTGATTTCTAATGCAAGTACAGGGGAAGTTAGAGTACAAAGATCCAATAACCAAATTGTAACAAGTCTCGGTGGCCAAATTTTAACAGTAAACTGGGCGCATAGTAACGTAGAATCTGATTTCGTTACTAATACACCAATTAATTATGAGACAAGTTTACGTGCTAAGGATGCTAATGGAGGTTATGAATTTGAATTTGCGCCTAACTTTAGTAATACGAATGAAAGGTCAGCTTTTGATAGGGCTTTAGCAACATGGAATTGTGGTTCTGGTGTCAATTTTGAAAACTCGGGATATACATCGATAAGTGTTCTTGCCTCTGATGGTACCAATGCTGTAATGTATAAGAGTACAACACAAATTGTAGCTGACGGAGGTAGTGCTAGTAGCTTAGCTTTTGCGGCAAGTTGGTATATTGGATGTGATAATGGAGGTGCTATAGAATGGTATGTTAAGGAGATTGATGTTGTTATAAATAGTGATATAAATTGGTATTATGGCTCTGGAGATCCTGGAGATCCTACCAAGTATAGTTTTGAAACTGTAATACTACACGAACTCGGTCATGCACAACAATTGGGACATGTAGCAGACCAAAATGAGATTATGTATTATGCCTTAGGAACCGGTGTAAGTCTTACAACTTTAACTCCAGAAACCTTAAATGGTGCAGCATACGTAATGAATAAAAGTACTACAACTTCTGTTTGTAATAAATCAGTAATGACAACATATGCTGGTTGTTGTAATGATCCAGAAGTTGCCTCACATTCTTCAGATGTTTTTAAATGTGTAGAGGAATCAGCATCTTTTTCAATAACTTCAAATTATGGAACAACTTTTCGATGGCAAGTAAACAATGGAAGTGGTTGGACCAATATTCAAGATACTAATACATTTTATAGTAATGCCAATACAATGGAACTTACTATTGTTGCTATTAAAGCAAATATGGATACGAATCAATACAGATGCGTTGTTTCTAATTCCTGTACAGCAACAGCAAGCTCAAACGCTAGTACTTTAACTATAGAAGCTAGTCCAACAGCAACATTATCTGCTACTGCAGAAACTGCTTGCGAAAATAATGATGGAACAATTACGTTTACATTTCCAGATAGCCCAGATCGTACAGGCATTGAATTTAGTATCAACGGAGGTTCCACGTATCCATACTATTATGATGACGATATAGGGTCTGCAACAATTACAAATTTAGCACCTGCAACTTATAGTGTTTACGCGAGATATGGTGATGATACTTGTGCTACTGAGACAGGAGATATAACTGTTGACTCTAATAATTATCCACAAGCTTCCGTGTCTAGTTCTACAACTTTAGATTGTATTAATAACATAGGAAGTGTAACACTTACTTGGGTACAAGACCCAAGTAGGGACAATATAGAGTTCAGTACCGATGGAGGAAATACGTATCCTTATAACACGTTACTTAGTGCTAACGAACTTACAATACCAAACTTATCTACTGGAGTTATAGACTTATGGGTACGTTGGGGTAGCGATGAATGTCCTGTAGATATGGAAGATGTTACCATAAATATTCCAAATTGTAATTTTTCTAATAGCTTTATAACCACCTGGAAAACAGATAATACAGGAGACTCAGCAAACAATAGTATTACAATACCTACCGAAAGTTCTGGTACCTATAATTACTATGTAGATTGGGGAGATGGACAATTCGACTATAATGTTACCGCAAGTACCACGCATACCTATGCTAGTGCAGGAACTTATACTGTAAAGATAATTGGAGACTTTCCACAAATATATTTTAATGATTCAGGAGACAAGGAAAAAATTCTTTCTGTAGACCAATGGGGATCGACCAATTGGACAAGTATGAATAGGGCTTTTTATGGGTGTAGTAATTTAGTTGTAAATGCAAATGATAGTCCAGACCTTTCAGGAGTAACTTCTTTGGCTGGTATGTTCCGCAACGCGTCATCTTTTAACCAAGATATAAGTGCTTGGAATGTAAGTAGCATTACCACTATGGGTTACATGTTTGATGGCGCTACAGCTTTCAATCAAAATATTAGTGGTTGGAATGTGAGTGCTGTCGAAAACATGTCGCATATGTTCAGGAATGCATCTAACTTTAACCAAAATCTAGCGAATTGGGATGTAAGTAATGTCACAAATATGGGTAACATGTTTAGAAGTGCTACTTCATTCGATCAAGATTTAGGGGCTTGGGATATTAGTAGTATAACTAATATGACTTCTATGTTTACAAGTGTAGCCTTGTCTTCATTAAATTATGATACTACATTAATAGGTTGGAATACGTTAAGTGCAACAGAAACACAAATACCTGCAAATATTATATTTAGTGGAGGAAATAGTAATTTTTGCAATGCAGAAGACGCACGAACTAATTTAGACACTACACACAATTGGACCATTACAGATGGCGGAAAAGATTGTTCTTCAGCATTAATAACCACTTGGAAAACAGATAATTCAGGTGTTACCAATACTAATAGCATTAAAATTTCTTCAGATGGTAATTATAATAATTATAATTATACTATTAATTGGGGAGATGGCACAACGAATAGTAATGTAACGGATGATAGTATAACACATGCGTATACTACTCCAGGAACCTATACAGTAACGATAACTGGTGATTTTCCACGGATTTATTTTGGAACTTCTGGAGATGGAAAAAAGTTACTTTCTGTAGACCAATGGGGAATCCAAGTTTGGAAAACTATGGAAAAAAGTTTTTCTGGTTGTACAAATATGGTTATCAACGCAACTGACAGTCCAGACCTTTCAGAAGTCACTTCATTTTATCGTATTTTTCGAGGTGCTACTGCAATGAACCAAGATATAAGCGCTTGGGATGTTAGTTCAGTAACCAATATGAATGAAGCTTTTTACGAAGCTACAGCTTTCAATCAAGATATAAGCGCTTGGGATGTTAGTGCTGTCACAAACATGAGGTATATGTTCAGGAATGCATTTAACTTTAACCAAGATCTAGCGAATTGGGATGTAAGTAATGTAACAAATATGGGTGAGATGTTTAGAAGTGCTACTTCATTCGATCAAGATTTAGGGACTTGGGATATTAGTAGTATAACTAATATGTCTTCTATGTTTGCAAGTGTAACCTTGTCTTTATCAAATTATGATGATACGTTAATAGGTTGGAATACGTTAAGTGCTACAGAAACACAAATACCTACTAATATTATTCTTAGTGGAGGTTTTAGTAAGTACTGTGCTGGAGAACCAGCGAGAACCAATTTAATAAATACACATGGTTGGACTATTGCAGATGGTGGTAAAGACTGTTCCTCAGCATTTATAACCACCTGGAAAACAGATAATCCTGGTGATACCAATACTAATAGCATTAAAATTTCTACAAGTAGTCTTTATAATTATAATTATACTATTAATTGGGGAGATGGCACAATTAATTATAATGTAACGGGTGACATAACACATGCGTATGCTACTTCGGGAACTTATACAGTAACCATAATTGATGATTTTCCACAGATTCTTCTTAACAGTGGAGGAGATAAAGAAAAGTTGCTTTCTGTAGACCAATGGGGAAACCAAGTTTGGAAAAGTATGGAAAATAGTTTTTCTGGGTGTACAAACATGGTTATAAATGCAACCGATAGTCCAGACCTTTCAGAAGTCACTTCATTTTTTCGTGTTTTCAGTGGCGCTGCAGCTATGAATCAAGATATAAGTGCATGGAATGTTAGTACAGTTACAAATTTTAATCAAGCTTTTTATGGAGCTACCACATTTAACCAAGATATAAGTGTTTGGGATGTTCGCAATGCAACCAGTATGAACCAAATGTTTCGGGAGGCAACAGATTTTAACCAAGACCTAGGAACTTGGGATGTAAGTAATGTAGCATCTATGAACCAGATGTTTCGGGAGGCAGTAAATTTTGATCAAAACTTAGGAGATTGGGACATTAGTAGTATCCTAAGTATGACTTCTATGTTTCAAAATATAACCTTGTCTTTATCAAATTATGATACTACGTTAATAGGTTGGAATACGTTAAGTGCTACAGAAACACAAATACCTGCAAATATTACATTTAGTGGTGGTGGTAGTAACTTTTGTATTGGAGAAGATGCACACATTAATTTAGACACTACACACAATTGGACCATTACAGATGGCGGAAAAGATTGTTCTTCAGCATTTATAACCACTTGGAAAACAGATAATTCAGGTGACACCAATAATAACAGCATTAAAATTCGTATAAGTGGTCTCCGTAATTATAATTATGCTATTAATTGGGGCGATGGTAAAACGAATAGTAATGTAACTGAGAATATAACACATGCATATACTACTCCAGGAACCTATACAGTAACGATAACTGGTGACTTTCCTTACTTTGGGTTTGGAAATACTGGAGATCCAGAAAAGTTGCTTTCTGTAGACCAATGGGGAAATCAAGTTTGGAAAAGTATGTCAAGTAGTTTTTGGGGTTGTACAAATATGGTTATCAACGCAACAGACAGTCCAGACCTTTCAGAAGTCACTTCATTTTATAGTGTTTTTCGTGATGCTACTGCAATGAATCAAGATATAAGCGCTTGGGATGTTAGTTCAGTAACCGATATGAATTATGCTTTTTATGGAGCTACAGCTTTCAATCAAGATATAAGCACTTGGGATGTTAGTTCAGTAACCAATATGAGTTCTGCTTTTTATAGAGCTACAGCTTTCAATCAAAATATAAGCACTTGGGATGTTAGTTCAGTAACCAATATGAGTTATGCTTTTTTTTTAACTACAGCTTTCAATCAAGATATAAGCGCTTGGGATGTAAGTGCTGTCACAGACATGAGGTATATGTTCTGGAGTGCAACAAACTTTGACCAAAATCTAGCGAATTGGGACATAAGTAGTATTAGAAATATGACAAATATGTTTCGATATATAACCTTGTCTTCATCAAATTATGATAATACGTTAATAGGTTGGAATACGTTAAGTGCTACAGAAACACAAATACCTACAAATATTACCTTTAGTGGTGGTGATAGTAAGTACTGTGCTGGAAAAACAGCGAGAACCAATTTAATAAATACACATGGTTGGACTATTGCAGATGGTGGTAAAGACTGTTCCTCAGCATTTATAACCACCTGGAAAACAGATAATCCAGGTACTACTAATGCAAATAGCATTAAAATTTTTACAAATGGTATAAATCCTTATAATTATACTATTAATTGGGGAGATGACACAGCTAATTATAATGTAACGGGTGACATAACACATGCATATGCTACTTCAGGAACTTATACAGTAACCATAACTGGTGACTTTCCTTACTTTGGGTTTGGAAATTCTGGAGATGAAGAAAAGTTGCTTTCTGTAGACCGATGGGGAAACCAAGTTTGGAAAAGTATGGAAAGTAGTTTTTATGGTTGTACAAATATGGTTATAAATGCAACCGATAGTCCAGACCTCTCAGAAGTCACTTCATTTTATCGTATTTTTCGTGATGCTGAAACTATGAACCAAGATATAAGTGCTTGGGATGTGAGTACAATAACAACTTTTAGTGAAGCCTTTTTTGGAGCTACTGCATTTGATCAAGATCTAGGTGCTTGGGACATTAGTAGCATGCTAAGTATGACTTTAATGTTTGATAATGTAGCCATGTCTACATCAAATTATGATGATACGTTAATAGGTTGGAATACGTTAAGTGCTACAGAAACACAAATACCTACAAATATTATATTTAGTGGAGGAAATAGTAATTTTTGCAATGCAGAAAACGCACGAACTAATTTAGATACAACACACAATTGGACCATTACAGATGGAGGAAAAGACTGTTCTTTAGCATTTATAACTACTTGGAAAACAGATAATTCAGGTACTACCGATAATAACAGCATTAAAATCCCTAGAAATAGTCTCTATAACTATAATTATAATATTAATTGGGGAGATGGCACAACTAATCTTAATGTAACGGGTAATATAACACATGCGTATACAACTTCGGGAACCTATACAGTAACGATAACTGGTGATTTTCCACAGATTTATTTTGGAAATACTGGAGATCCAGAAAAGTTGCTTTCTGTAGACCAATGGGGAAACCAAGTTTGGAAAAGTATGCGAGAAAGTTTTTATGGTTGTAGAAATATGGTTATCAACGCAACCGATAGTCCAGACCTTTCAGAAGTCACTTCATTTTACCGTATTTTTCGAGGTGCTGAAGCTATAAACCAAGATATAAGCACTTGGGATGTTAGTTCAGTAACCGATATGTTTCAAGCTTTTTATGGAGCTACAGCTTTCAATCAAGATATAAGTATTTGGGATGTTAGTGCTGTCACAGAAATGGGGAATATGTTCAGGAATGCATTTAGCTTTGACCAAAATCTAGCGAATTGGGATATAAGTAAAGTAACAAATATGCTTTATATGTTTCTAAATGCAACCTTGTCTATCTCAAATTATGATAATACGTTAATAGGTTGGAATACGTTAAGTGCTACAGAAACACAAATACCGACCAATATTATATTCAGCGGAGGTAATAGTAAGTACTGTGTTGGAAAAGCAGCGAGAACCAATTTAAGAAACACACATGGTTGGACAATTACAGATGCAGGCAGAGATTGTGCAAAAGTTGCTATAAAAGTAGTCTTACAAGGTGCGACTTTCAATCCTAATGCAGGTGAAGAAACGTTAATGCGAGACGATCTGCGCGTCGCTGGGTTACTACCAGTAACAAGTCCTTATACTGATGCTATTGTGGCAAATGCAACGGTATTTAATAGAGGAGGAACTTCAGGAACTGAGCCAATAAATAATGATATTGTAGATTGGATTTTTGTTGAATTTCGTGATGCAACTAATAGCTCAGTTACAGTAGCGAGTCAATCGGCATTACTGCAACGCGATGGCGATGTTGTTGCTATTAATGGTATTTCAGATCTATACCTAAATTTAGCGGCTGGTAGTTATTATGTAGTAGTGAAGCATCGGAATCATTTAGGTGTTATGACCAAAAATTCGTTTACACTAGATGCGTCTAGGGTTCTGTTAGATTTTACAGATATTACAGGCATTGCAGATACAAATAATCAATTTACGTACGGTTCTAATGCGCAAGCAATTATTGCAGGTTCACCAAATACGTTAGCACTTTGGTCTGGAAATACAAATGGAGATCAATACATTCAATATACAGGCGCAACACCAGATGTGCCAAATATTTTATCAACGGTGTTGAATAATCTAGGAAACTTTTTAAACTTCCCTACCTATTCATTTTCAGAATATAGTATGAATGATGTTGATATGGATGGTAATATTCAATACAGTGGAGCTACTCCAGACACGCCTTTTATATTACAAAATACGCTTTCGCATCCTGGGAATTTTTTAAACTTTAGTACGCATAGAATAGAAGAACAGCTGCCAGAAAACTAATTGCAGTCTAGTTAGTTTAAGGCGTTATTTATAAATTTTTAAAGGGAATTGCTATTTTTAAAAGCAGTTCCCTTTTTTTGTAAATTACAGTTATTCTTCTATAAAAAGAAGTTCTTTATATTCTGTAGTCCAATTAAGAATAGCATCTACACTCGTTTTTAATTCTAATTTTGTAATGATATTAGTTCTATGTTTTTGCACAGTTCTTACGGAAATAAAAATGGAATCGGCGATATCTTTTGTAGTGTAATTTTTAGCAATTAATCTGATTATTGTATGCTCTGAAGGTGATAATTTATGAAATTTTTCTAACTCTGGTGAGATTTGATTTTCATAAACAGCATCAAATGTTTTACTAAAATAAGTTTCGCCATTACACAAGGCTTCTATGCATTTTTCTATTTGGTTAAAAGGTTCGTCTTTAAGCAAATACCCTGAAATATTTAATGTTTTAGCCTTAATAACATAGCGTTTCTCTTTATGAGATGTTAGTAGTATAAATTTGGTTTTTAAGTTTTTGTTTCTACATTCCTTGATCACTTGAAAACCATTCAATAGTGGCATTTGTATATCTAAAATTGCAATGTCTGGCGTATGCTTTAAAATAAGTTTTGATGCGTCTTCACCATTTGTAGCAGTATCAATAACATTATAGTTATTGGAAACTAATTCTTCGGTCAACCCTTTTAATAATAAAGGATGATCGTCTGCTATTATAATTTTAATTTCTTTAGCCATTTTATACTGGTATTTGAGCTGTAATCTTTGTTCCTTTTTCTAATTTACTATCTATGGTCAATTCGCCTTTTAGTATGCGAATACGCTCATACACTGTTTTAAGTCCTAAACTATTTTTTATTTTCGCATTGGTAAGATCAAATCCTTTTCCGTTATCTTCAATTGTTATTCTAATAAAATTGTGCTCTTTTATAATGTTCACATATAATGCTTTAGCTTCTGCATGTTTTAAAACATTAGTAATGCATTCTTGTATAAAACGATAACAATTCAGCGCTTGTTCTTCATTAAAATAAGTATCTATTTTATGAATCTCTGCCGTAACAAATAGGTTGGTTTGTTTGTCAATATCTAAAATTAATTGATCAATGCTTTCTGTTAATCCAAGTTGTTTTAATAAAGGCGGATATAAACCACGAGATAACGCACGCACTTCTTCAAGGGTATTATGCGTAAGTGTTGTTATTTCTTCTTGATCTATACTTTGGGCTTTTCTTTTAATCAACGTAAGTTGCTGACTAATACTATCGTGAAGTTCTATGGCTATTCTGCTCCGTTCATTTTCTTGAGATTGGATCAATCCTTGTGAAAAGTTTTCTTGCAGGTTTCTTTTAATTTGAGCTTGTTTTAAAAACCATACTAACGTTGAAATAATGATCAGAGAAATTAACGAAATAAACCACCACTCTTTGTAGAAGAACTCTTTACTCTCAACAGTTAGCTGTAATGTGTTTGCTATTTTTTTTCTTGAAAAATCTAATACTTCAATTTCTAAATTATAATTTCCAGCTGCTAAATTTGGAATCTGTATTACATTTTGATGTTTTAAATCGATCCACTCTTTCTTATTTAAACGGTATCTATAATAGTAGTTTTCTGTAAGTTTGTTTGTCTTTTTTAAAGCGAAAATAAGTTCTAAAGCTCTGTTTTCTGATGGTAGTATAATGGGTTTGTTAGATGCTAAATCTAGTCGATTAAAATTGGTTGTGTATTTTTTTAAGTCTTTATCGTATGTATTCACCGTAAGCAATACCAATACTGCCGAATCCTTCTTTACATTCAAATCTTCAGGTCTAAAATAATTAAGACCTTTAAGCGTGCCAACTAAAAAGGAATTATGCGTTGTTTTTAGTGCGCTATATCTATTGGCTTCATTATTACTTAAACCTTCATTTTCTGAAAATCGTGTGGTGGTCTTATCTTTTGGATTAAAAGCTACAACTCCATTAAACGTGTTAATCCACCAAATGTCATTTTTAAAAAGAATGCTTGCTATTCCTGCATTTAAGTCATCTTCATATACCGTTGTAAAACGTTCCTTTTTTTCATTAAATGCTACTATTTTTCCACTTCTTGTTCCTAATAAATACCCATAATCTTTATGATAATCGCACATTAAAATATAGGAGTCTTCAAGTTGAGGTTTGTTATTATAAAATTGATGCTCCTTACTCTTTAAATTATAAGTTAATAATCCTTTATTGGTTCCAGCAATAACTAAGTTGCTGTTTTTTAGCATTTCTATATCAATAATCTCTAAGGAGTCCGTTTTAAGTAAAGTCGTATGCGTTTTAGTTTTGGTATTAAACTGCATAAGCTTGTAATTGGTTGTGCCATAAACAATAATACTATCATTGGGACGCGCTAAACAATTTGCAGGTTTATGATTATACGTTTCTGTCTCAAATGTATTCCTGTCAACTCTTAAAATAGAAGCTTCACTATTACTCCATATAATGTTGTCTTCTTTAAACATATTTCTAGTTGAAACAGGTATAAAGGCGTTGCCTTTGTTTTTTAGCGCTAAAGGCTTAATTGTATTTGTAGCAGTGTTTAATGTAAACCATCCCGATTCTTCAGTTGCAATGATATAATTGGTAGCATCTATTTCATTGATAGCTCTAATACTATTTTCCTTCAGGTAGTTTTTTATTTGTTTTTTTGGAAATCTATAATAATGCAATTCATTGTTATAAACGACCCATACATCTTCTTTATTATTTTTTGAGGTGGCAACAAACCCTTTAACTGTACTGTATTCTTCTTCCTCATAAACAGTTTTCAAACCTGCATCATCTAAAGTGTCAAAACGTAGTTTATTAGTAATGGAAGATATAATAAGATGGTTATTTACATCATCAGTATACGTTTCAATAAAATTCTTTTTTAAGGTGTTATTTGTAGTATTACAAATTAAAATTTCTTTAGTCTTTTCGCTTATATAATGCAATTGAGAGCTATTATTTATAAAACAATAGTAGGTGTTATTAGCCTTAAATATATTTTTTATCCAGTATTTAGGTTGATCTGTTGTTTTAAATGAATCTGAACCAATTGTTTTTAATACATTTCCTTTCCAGTCGAACATCATAATAGGAAAACTGTCATCTCCAATAATACAATAGTCTTTAAAGTAAATAAACTTTGTAGAAGAATCTATTAAAAACTCATGCTCGGTATTCGTAAAACTAAATACAGGCTTTAAACTAAGATCCTTGAGAATTATATTTACGGTTATTTCTTGTTTTTTTTGTGATAAAACATAGTCTTTAAAATTGTATCTAAAAACATTTGAGAGTTGTGTGGAACCCGAAAACTGACCTTTTGTATGTATTCTTGTAAACTTTGTTGTTACAGGATCAAATAAAAATAGAATATGTTCAAAGGCTGTTACTGCTTTTAGGTAAAATTTACCATCAGCACGTTTATAAATTTGTGCTATCTTAGTTATGGGTTCTTCTAAAACGGGTAGCGGTATGTTATGAAACGTATTTCCATCAAAACGTTGTAATGTTAATTTCTGTTTATTTACAACAATAGTTCGCACATTATAATTAACGCCACCTAGCCATAAAAAACCATCATTATCTAAGCACATTGCAGCTATGAAATCTAATGCTAAACCATCGTTTTTTGTGTAGGTTTTTTTAGTTAACCTACTTGATTGAGAATAGGAAAAAATAGAGAATAATAATATAAGGTATAAAAGACTTTTACTCATTATAAAAATATCGGTTTACTTTTTAAATTGAGTATGTGTATTTATATTATTATTGAACTTAAGAATAAAAAATAGGGTAGATTTTTGTAACATAATTTGGGGTATTACAAGTTTAATTTATTAAATAAATGCTGTTAAAGGTATTAAAAATATGAGTATGCACAATATTTTGGCACGAGCAATCGCAGGTTTATAAATTCGATGATCTCTATTTAACTATTCTATGAATAATTACGTACGCACCTACTCTACTTTGTTGTTCAAAATCACCATCAAAAATATCCCAATGTTCATCAAGAAACTCAACTTCCAGCGTGGCGATTTTAATTTCTTTATCCATACTAGAAAGATGATTTTCTAAATCTTCACTACTAATTTTACTTTCTCAGAATTTTATATAATAGTCTTGTATTGAACGTCGAATGTAAAACTCTTTATGGTTAGTTGTCTCGCCATTTTTTTAACGAAATTTTTAATAACTATTGGATATGATATATTTTCCTGCGCTAGACGATATATCTTTTGCTTTATTTTTTGACATAATTACGTTCTTTTGACTTGAACAAGACTATGTGAAGAGACAAATGATACACGCTAATATAAATAAAGCCATATTTTAGTTTTCTCATTCTTCAATATTTACTAGCGTATATATACGGAATTCCTATTGTTTTTCTAAAAATATAACTTTTTTGAACATTCCTACAAATAAGAATACTTCTCAAAATACGTGCTAATTGCTTTCAAATCCTCAATCAAAAAGTTCGACTTTAGAAATCTTGGGGTTGGAAACGGCTGCGCCTTTGGTATCGCTTCACTTCGACAAGCTCAGTATGAACGCTCTTGGTATTTTAGTCAGTGAGTTTAAGTACTTTTCGTCATTCCGTGCTTGACACGGAATCTCATACACTAAATCATTACTATAACGTCTTTGCGAGAACTTTTTTCAAGTTTGTAGTTAGCTGTTTGTTGGGTAAACGTACGCCATCTTGAACTGAGAAAATATTACATACTAGCAACGAATATATTTAACAAATGACCTCAACCCATGAAAAGAAGCATTTTTGAGGTTCGTTAAGGGTTAAAAGCGGTTGATTAAGGGTTTTTACCGCTTGTTGTAGTGGTTCGAGGTGGTTCGGAAGCGCTTCGATGCGGTTCTGAACCGGTTAAAATGATTAATGAACCGCTTCGAAGGTATTCGGAATAGCTTATAATCATTACAAGACCGCTTCGAAGTCCTATTTTATAGAAAATAATCTTCACATAATTATTTATAAATATTAAATTATCGTTTATAAGCGATAATTTATCGCATCAAAGGATATAAAGATGGCTTTAAAACATTAATTTAATCCTTCGAGGTACTTCGGGAACGTTTTGAAGGCATTCTTTATGGGGATACCCTATGTTGGTATGGGGTAGATTGCTTCGTCATACTTCCTCGCAAAGACGTTTCAAATGGATTCTTATCTGCACAAGAAATCGAAGATTCGACGAAGTCAATGACAAAAATTTACAATTAATAGAACTTTGAGATCCCACTTTTCAGTGGGATTAGTTCAACTTACAATTTTGAATGCGTCTTTGAGACTTTTCAAAATTGAGTTTCACTAAAAACCACCACACGAAAATCGCTTTCCGCATAGTGGTAAATCAAGCATGAGAATGCTTCTTTTTATCTTGTAAAATATTTGATTAGATTCCGCTCTTCAGCGGAGTTAATTCAACCTGCAATTTTGAATGCGTCCTTTGGACTTCTCAACATAACTTTAGATTTTTCGTAATTTTTGAGAATAAAACTCAAATTGAAAATCTTTTAAAAAGACTCCGCTCTTCAGCGGAGCTAGTTCAACTTGCAAAGTTGTGTGCATCTCGATAGCTTCGCTAGGTATTTTCATCAAAATATATTTTGATCTCAATAATGCTCGATGTGACACGCTCGATAAAGGCTTTTCAACTTTGAGTTTCATTAAAACAAATCTAAGTTTGGCCAAAATTTAATTGCTTTAATTCCGTCTTCTAATGCTTTTTTCATAGCACCAGCTTGTCCTGCGCCATTTCCTGTTGAGTTTGTTAGAAATACATAGCTTACACCATTGTCCATTTTTTTAATAAACGTACTTGTTCCGCCCATTCCACCGCCATGTGACCAGTTTCCGCCACTTACTGCCCAACCTTTGGCATAGCTTCCATTTGCAGAAGAACCTTTGGTCATCGTTGTTATGGTGCTGCTTTTTAAGATGTCTTTTTTAGAATTTTGTCCATCCACACGAACCATGAACCTTAGTAAGTCTACCGAAGAAGCTATCAAACCGCCATGACTGTCCATTCTGCGCATTTGCAAACTATAGGCATTTCCACCATTTGCATAGTATACCACTTCTTTGTATTTACGTTTCTTTTTTTCGTTGGCTCCAATGTATATTTGCGAGATTCCACATTGCTTTAGAATGTTGTTTCGTAAGTAGCTTTCGTAACTTTTCCCTGTTTTCTTTTCAATGATTCTTCCTAATAGACAGTATCCATAGTTTGAGTATTGATAACGCGTTCCTGGTTTGTGACTCGGGTTGCGATTATCTAAAACCCAACCGATTAATTTGGGTTGACTTAAATCTTTCTTTTGAAACATAGGCGCGCTCCAAGTGTCTGTTCCTTCTGGTTTCATGTTATTGTCCCACGTATCGCCACCAGCCGTATGCTCTAGTAATTGTTGTACCGTGATTGCTTTTTCCCAGTTTCCTAATGCTTTTGAACCATATTTACTTCCAAGAATACTGTTTCTTCCTAATACTTTATCACTTAGTTTGAGTTTGTTTTGCTCCACTAATTTCATGATTGCCACAGATGTAATTGGTTTTGAAACACTTGCCAATCGCATTAAACTTGTTGCAGATGCAATGGTTTTGTCTTCTTTGTTTCCATATCCATATCCTTTTGCATAGACCAATCTTCCATCTTTTACAATTCCGATCGTTACGCCAGGCACTTTGAAATCTTTCATTACTTTTTTGATTTTCGCATCGAGTTGATTTGTATCGCTACTTTTCCAAGTGGTTACATTTTTGAAAGCTGCTGCATATCCTGATGATTTTCCTGCGTCGTGTCCGCTAACAGAAATCGGAACATATCCTTGATAGTAATGATTGTCAACTTGTAATTGATAGTTTTTAGAGTTCATTCCATGACGCGCACTATATTTTCCAGATTTTTTTTCCATGATGCATGCGTAATAGGTTTTATTTCCAACATCATAACTGTCCACCTGTGTTACACGAAAACCTTGTTTCCAATATTTAACAACTAGATCTTGATATTGTTTACTGGTTAAGCCATGACGCGCCACATACCCTGAAGGATTCCCTTTTTTCCATATCGCAGCATAGTATGCTTTTCCTTTGATTCCGTAACCGCTAATGTGTACTAAACGATAGCCGTCTTTTTGATTCTTTTTGAATTCGGCAGTATATTTCGTTCCTGTCAATCCGTGACGCGCTCGCAATCCGCTTGTACTTTGTTTGTTCCAAATAGCAGCATAGCGTGCTTTTTTTCCATTGGAATAGCCATCAACATGTATTAAACGATACCCGTTTTTATGATTTTTTGTCACCTCATCTTGGTATTGTTTTGAGGTTAGATTGTGACGTGCAATGAGTGTCGATGTTTTTCCTTTTTTCCATAAGGCAGCAAATTTTATTTTTCCGTTTACATAGTATCCATCTACATACGTTAGTTTGTAACCTGCTTTGTGAAATTTGGTGACTTCCGTTTGGTATTGCGCTGACGAAAGATTGTGACGCGCTGCGTAATTTTTTAGTGTTTTCACCACAAACGGTTTTTCTTCATTGTTGGCGTTTTCGCCATTTTTTGTTCCCGCAAAGGAGAAAGAAAATAGTAGTATCATTCCCCATAGTGCCAATTTTGTTTTTGTATTCATCATTTTGATTTTTAAAATTAATAACGATGCAAACCTAGTGTTGACAATGGGTTCAGGTGTCCTGTATTGTTGAAACTAAAGGAATTGAGACTTGAATGGGTGTTTTTCCCGAAAGACTGTGGGTGACATCCCTGTGAGTTTTTTGAAGGAATTGTAAAAAGCCGATTTTGAATTGAATCCAGCTTCTAGTCCAATGGATAATACTGGATATTCTATAAATGCCGGATGCGATAGTTTGGATTTTATTTCTTTGATGCGGTAACTATTTACAAAGTCTGAAAAGTTATGTCCGCTTAAGCTATTGATTACTTGCGAAAGATAGTTTGCGCTAATGTTTATTTCTTCAGAGAGTGTACTGAGTTTTATTGCTGGATTTCGATAGCGTTTTTCTTCTTCCATTAACGAACAGAGTTCTTTGTAATAGCTATTATCCTTTGAAATGCTCAATCCTTTTTTCTGTTGTAATTGAATGAGTTTTTTTTCGGTCAGTTTTGCAATGAGTTGAAAGAGATAGAGATGATTTTCCGTGAAGAAGTTTCGCTGAGAATGTTCCGCGTCTAACACACCTTTTAGGATTCCTTCTACATAGATAGGAACCGCTAATTCAGATAAGCGTGCTTTGTCATCTATGATGTAACGTTTGTCTTTGCGTGTATCTTTGATGAGTTCGTAGTTTCCTGTTTGAGCAACACTTCCCACAATTCCTTTTCCAACAGGAATTTCTTTGGGTTCGTGAATTTTAAAAGCATCTTGTTTTTTGTTTCCAAAAGCTGCTTCTTGCTTTAGCATTTGTGTTTTTTCATCTAAGAGATAGAGCACACAGTCTTCTAGTTCTAGTTTGGAAACACAGTTTTCCAAGATGTCCCAAAGCACTTCTTTCGTTTTACTGATATCAAATAGAGATGTTGCAAAGTAGCTTAGAATTGTAATGACTTGTGATTGATTTTTCTGCAAAACAGCCAACGCAGTAGGTTCAAACATTTTATCTAAACCAGAGAGATTGAATGTTTTTTCTTCTTCCGCTTTTTCTTTTTGAATTTTCTGCAAATGCGAAACGCTTTTTATGTAGAATACATAGTAACACGCCAAATACGCAATCCACAATGGATAGTACGTATCGTTTCCGCCAACATTGACATCAATTTTTATGTATAAAAGTGTTAGCAACCAAAAAACACTTAGCAGAATTAACGTCATGTAAATGTTTTTTAACCATTTCGTTTTACGCAGTACAAAGTGATACGATTGATCGCCCAAATCTTTTTCATAACTTTTGATGATGCGGTAATTCCAAACACCAATGATAAACGTGAATAGTAAGGCTAGGTTTTCATTCCATTCCGTGCGAATGTTACGAACTGTTTCTCGTGATAAAATAGCGTAATCGACAAAGACATTGATCTTCACGACCGTGTAAATAAGGAAGAACGCCGCAAACGGAATGAGTAAGTAGTATTTGTATTTTTTGAAGAGCTTTTCTTTTTGAAGATACGCACAGGTAAACGCCGTAAAGATGACAGGTGCTAGAAATTCGAACGGCAAAAAGAAGAGACTGATGACTTTGTATTTTCGAGAGATTCCAATGTCAAACGAAATGTATTGTAGAATGGCAATTGCTGTAATGATGAGAAACCAATAGAAATACCGTGTGGTTTTGTCCTGTGGTTTTTTAGTGAATACATGATAGAGCACTAAAGCTAATAATCCGATAGCGCCAATGAATATGGTGGTGTTGTATAGATTCCAATGTAACATTTGTAGGTAGGTTTCATTTACCTAAAGATACAATAAAAATGGTCTTATATACTTGATTTTCTCTTGATTGGTTGATTATATTGTATCAATTGATGATTTGGATTGGTTTTGTGTACCTTACCAAAAATCCATGTGAATTTGAGAATTCACAGGAATTCCTAAAAGATACGCAGGAACAAATTTTCCAAGAGCATTCATTTCTTTAATGATATTACTTTTATTGAAACCATCTTTTAGTTTATCTGTATGACTTTCAATATTTGTGATGTGCCCATCTTTATTGATGAACAATGTTACTAACCGAAATTCATAATCATGTTCATTCTCTTTTTTACCTTTATAAACAAAATATTTTTTAAGAAAGTTGCGCACTACATAGTCATTTCCATTAAATTTTGGTTCACTCTCAGTTACACGGTAATACTTAGATACGTCTATTACTTTTGATTGTTCTTCTCTGGTTGAACTTTTATAAATTTCAAAAGCTTTTCTTTTGGTTTTTTTATAAATATCATCTCCATATTTTGATCGAATTAAACGATTCATTTCGTCTTTATAACATTGATGATAATCCTCTGAGAATAATTCCATGAAAATGGAATGTTTTGAATATATGTACGTTTGAAAAAAACTCTCAAATTCTCTACCAGTACTAAATTCAATCTCCACATAATCATAATACCCTAATACTTTTCCGTTCTTAAAATCAATAGTAGCTTTTGTTACATTTTCAGCACATTCCTTTTCGGAATCTGTTTGAGAAATTGCTTGTAAACTGATTAGAATTGTTAGTACAAAAAAGAGGTGTTTCATAGTATGTTTTAGGTATTATATGCTGCGTGTTCGTGTATGACTAGTTAGTGTTCAGTTTTATATAATTTAGGTTCGGTTATTCCTTTTTTTATATATCCTTCTTTATTCATTAAGAAATGCATTTTTGACATGTCGTTTAAATATATTTCAAGTGGTTCAAGTCCAATAGATTTTCGTCTTTCGTTGATTGTTATGCTATCGGCTAATTTTTTAGGATACGCTTGTCCTGTGTGCATGTTATAAGTTACTTGCGTTCCATAAACTTGCGCTTGCCCTGTATTGAGCTTAACGCGATCAACAAGCAATCCATAATTACTTGCGTCAGCATTCCCTTTGTTTACTTCAATTTTCATTTTTTCGAGAACTTCTTTTTGAAAGTCAGGATTGTGATCTGAATGTTGAACCATTAACCAAAAATTCATAGAACCTTCATCTCCTGCCAAGTCTATTCCGACAAATCCGTTTTCTTTAAAGATTTTTGAAAGTCTTTTTTGATGCGTTGTATAAACGCTGTCTTTGAAAGAATTCCATGCATCTTTGGATAGTTTCTTGTATTCGCCTTGCGGAATGTATGCTGCTATTTGATCAATTTCAGCCATTTTTTTGAGTTCATCCGCTAAACCTTGATTGAATTCTACTTTTTCCTCAATCACTTTTTTGTCCGCATCTTTTTGCTTGCAGCCAATTATTAATATTCCGATGAATACTATTCTATAAATTTTATTCATTTTGCGATTTTTTTTTAGCTTGAAAGGAACGTATCTATCATAGAAATTCCTTTGAATTCTCCCGATCATGAGTTCTTGTTAAAACTATAAGAATCTTAATTAGAATCAAAATTCTTCATGAAAGTTTCTAGTATCCTTATGAAAAAAGATCGCTTAGTTTTTATGTGTACTGATAATACGCGTCATTTTCCAAGTTCCATTGTCGTTTTTCCAGATGGTAACAAATTTACTCGGAATCGATTTCGCTGTCGGTTCTTCGTTGTTGAAAAATTTGTGTTCGCCCATTTGTACCGCGCCATATCCTGGAATTGGATAGACTTCAGTAGTTCCATCAATAAGTGTTCGCGTGACTTTTCCGCAGATATTGTTTTTCATCGCTTCTAAAATTTGTGTTTTGGAGGTTGCCAAACCGCCTTTGTCATGGAAAAATTCTAGGTCTTCCGAAATCAATTCGTCTTGTGTTTTTAAATCGCAGGTATTGTATGCGTCAAAAAAACGTTTGTCTAAGGCTACAATGGTGTTGTATAATTCTTGATCTACAGGAACGTAGGTTTCTTTGGCAATTATAGTTCGCTCCGATTTTGCTTTGATAGATATACAAGAAGTGGTAAAGATTCCTAAAGCAAGTAATAATAGTACTTTTGATTTCATTTGATGTTTTTTGATTGATTGATATCTAATAGACAGTGATTTTTGGGATTTGTTACACTTCGACGAGCTTGTCTTGAATAGTATTGAATACTATTGAAATCAAAAAAAGTCTTGAGCTAAATCAAAGGATTCAACTCAAGACATGTACTAATTAAAATAAAAGGTCTTTCGTTAGGAAGTCTATCTCAACTGTGCTCAATAAAACATTTGTACTAAATTTATTTTTACTTCCTATAAGTCATTAGGTTTTAGTTTATCAATAATTTCTGTGCTCACCCAATACACATTTGATGACTCATCTTCGTTGGATCTATTAAAAAACAAATATTTGCCATCTGGAGTAATACTCGGGCAAGATTCGTTAAAATTAGAATTTACTTTATTTCCAAGCGGAATTGGTTTTGTCCATGTCCCGTCTTTTTTCTTAAAGCAGACATAAATATCATGGTCTTCATTTTCTTTGTTTCGAGCATATACCAGCAAATACTCTTGAGATGGGGAAACAAATCCGTGATGACCAAATTCAAGTTCAACTTCCTGTACCTCGGGAAATTCACCGTTTTTGTTTGGTGCATAATACATTTTCGCTTTTGAAATACTTGTATAAAAAAGATCTCCGTTTTTAGCTTGATTAATATAAAAAACTATGTCATCATTAATAGGTGAATCAAGTTGTATTGCATCACTCCAGGAATTCTCTAAACGGTTTACGTACCAAATTTTCTCATCCGAAAAAATAGAATCAAAAGCTGTGAAGTAAATCCTTTTGTTATTAAGACTAACGGATGGATATAACTCCTCATTTTTTTTCCCATTGGTAAAGTTTGCTCTTTTAACGGGAGTCCATTTATTACCTTTAAGTTTTGAGAAATAGATAGATGATGCTTCTTCATCTTTTTCATGAGCTGAAAAATATATTTCATCTAAATCAGGAGAAAACGAAATAGTCGATGCATTCCTTCCACTGATTGAAACAATACTAGGCGCAAAAATCTCTGGAATTAAGCCTGGCGGTTTTTGTCCAAAATATAGTTCTTTTAAAATTGAGGAATCATTGTCTTTTGCTTTCTCATTTTTTGTATTGCAAGCATTTAAAACCATTGCAAATACAACTATTAAAAATATGAAATTGTTATTTCTCATTGTACAAAGTATTATATGGATCTCTTTTTATTAATAAAACATAATTCAAAAGGGTTACTAATCTTGTAAAAGATAGCTATTCTTTTTTATAACTACTAAGAGTTACTTGCGCCAACATATTTTAATAATGCTCGATTTGACATTTTCGTTAAGTTAATAATTATCAAATTTTTTGTTAGTCTGGCATTCGGTCTCGTTGTCCTTTTTTACGATTGAATTTGTACACGAATGTTACCGATATTCTTCTTCCAACACGTCTTGATTGTGACGCTAAACGGAAATTTTCACCTGTAATTACCCGATCTTGAATTCTGGAATCAAATATATTTCTGACATTTAATGTAATGGCTCCTTTGTCATTAAAGAGATCTTTACTGATTCCGAAATCTGCAAAGTATTGCGCTTTTTGAAGTACTTGTGCTTGTTGATTTTTTCCTTGATAATTAAAACTCATCTGTGTAGAAAGTCCTTTAGAAAAACGCATTCTCGAATTGATTCTCGTAAACCATGTTTTGTTTTTTGCATCAAAGTTGTCACCTAAATAATCTCCTTTTTGATCGAATTGATAGTAATTAAATTCACCCGATAATCGCAACCATTTGAACGGATTGTAGGTTGTAGATAGTTCAAACCCGATACGATCTTCCGTATCTAAGTTTACAGGAATTGTTCTAAAATTTCCATCAGCTGTTTGAGACGTAACAAAGTTGAAAAAGTCAGTAGTGTGTTGGTAATAGAGTGATGGATTTATGGAAAATTTCCCCCAACGTTTTAAAAAAGCTGCTTCAAACGAATTGGTATACATCGGATTCAAATCAGGGTTTCCAGCAAATATATTTCTGAAATCCGTCAGTCCACCAAAAGGATTCAATTGCCAAAATCTAGGTCTGTTTATTCTTCTACTATAACTCAGTTGCACATCTGTTTGTTCTGCTAGTTTATATGACAAATGTACTGTTGGGAAAAGGTTGGTGTATTTTTTAGTGTCGTTGAATAATTGCTTTTCATCATCAATTCCAATATCCGAATGCTCAACACGCAATCCCAATAAGTAATTAAATTTCCCAATTTTGTCTCCATATTGCGCATACACACCATAAATTCGTTCGTTATAATCCAATTCATTGTCTAAATCAGGAATTAATTGATCGTCAATATGTACCATATAATCACTGGTGATTCTTCTGATTTCTCCTCTAAATCCTGTTTCTAAACGTGCTGTTTTGGTTAAAGGCGATACAAAGTTTGCTTGAAACAGAAAGTCTTTACTACTTTCTACATCATCACTTCGAATTGTTGTAAACGTAGTTTCCGCTGGAAATGTTTTTTGTTGGCGAATGCTTTCTTGTTCGTCATCATTCCAAAAATCATATTGCACGTCCATTTCTAGCTTCTGCCCTTCTTTTTCAAAGGTTTTTACATAATTCATTTCCAACCGATTGAAATTTTGCGGCTCTTTATAATTTTCAACACGCGAAATTGTACTATCAAGCGTTCCTAAAGCATCAAAATATGAATAGTTCAATCTAGTTTCATCCGTGTTTTTTAAAGCAGTATGATAAAAACTGGTGGTCAATGTATTTTTATCATTGATATAATAGTCACCACCAAAAAAGATATTGTGTGCATTATCATTTCTATCTTGATCGTTATTTTGCAATAAATTTATTTCAACGCCATTATTCGTCACCGTTTGTTGAATGTCTTCAGCACCTTCATAGTTAGAGTTTCGGTATCCAACATTTGTAAATAGATTTATTTTATCTGTTTTATACGTAAGGTTTACATTCGTGCGAAAATCTCGCGGAGTTCCTGCACCAAGTTGTACCGAACCGCTAAATCCTCCTTTTTTGTTCTTTTTTAGAATGATATTTATAATTCCCGCAGTTCCTTGTGCTTCATAACGCGCAGAAGGATTTGTAATGACTTCAACTTTAGAAATGTTTTCCGCTGGAATTTGATCCAATCCATTATTTGCAACCAATGCCGAAGGTTTTCCGTTGATTAATATCCGTACGTTTCCGTTTCCTCTTAGGCTAATTCCTCCGCCAGCATCTACACTCACGGAAGGTACATTGTCCAAAATATCATTGATAGAACCACCTTGAGAAATCAAATCTTTCCCTACGTTGAATACTTTTTTATCGAGTTTTAATTCTACCGTCGTTCGTTCGGCAACAATTTCTACTTCGTTTAAATATTGTGCATCTTCTTCTAAGTTTATGGTTCCTAAGTTGAGATTTTTCGCAATAGAAATATCTTTTAATTCGTGTGCTTTAAAAGAAATAAATTCAATTTTAATGGCATACACACCTTTTCCTATTGCTAAAGCAAAATTTCCTTTTCCATCTGTAATTCCACCTTCAAGCGTTGTATTGTTTTTGGCATCAAAAATGGTAATTGTAGCATATTCCAACGGTTGCTGTGTCGTTTTATCGACTACTTTTCCAGTAATCGCATATTCGTTATTTTGTTGTGCATGTGCAATTAGACAAGCTAAGTACACAAATAGAATGACTATTTTTTTCATGTTCGTTTTCTTTTATGAATGATTGATGCCACAAAGATGTTGTTAAAACAAACGCTGTTTTTTATTATAGCCAAACACGGTTATAAAGTCGTCAAACACCTCATATTTAACCGCATACCAGTTTTGTCTACTTTTTCATAGTGTTTAGGTGTTTTTTTGCGCTATTCATCTATCTATGTTTTTTACAATAGTGTAATGCGTACTTTTATAAATATTATTAGATTTGAAACCTTAGTTATGGGAATTATTAAGAATTTTATCGAATACATAAAGAATAGACGTTTGCTAAAACACATTGTTTTTTGGCTATGCTTATATTTATTTTTAATTTTTTCTGATGGAACGCAAGATCCTTTGTGGGTCATTGCTGTTGCGAGAATTGCACATGTAATTCCTCAGATTATCATTTCATATTTCTTAGCATATTGGGTCATTCCAAAGTTTTTATTTACAAAAAAATACATCACATTTGTAATTGCAGTACTTGCAAGCACCTATATAATTTGCGCCTTTTCACGAATTTTAATGGTGCATGTTGCTGAACCTATATTTAGAATAGCTCCATTTGATCAAGAACCTATTATTGAGATTTTAACCGATTGGAAGAAACTCGTAAGAGGGTATTTTTTCACCATTTATTCGGTTGTTTCTTTATTCTTATTGACGAAAATGTCTTTAGAACGCGTACGAGAACAATCGCTGAATAAAGAAAAAATATCAACAGAATTGAAGATGCTCAAAGCACAATTGAATCCACATTTTTTATTCAACACCTTAAATAATATCTATTCATTGTCGATTATAAACTCTCCCAAAACCTCAGAATCTATTGGGAAATTGTCTGAAATATTAGATTATGTTTTATATCGATGCGATCAAAAATATGTGCCCTTATCGGGAGAAATTACGTTGCTAGAAAATTATATTGCGCTCGAAAAATTACGCTACGACGAACGTTTGGAAGTTTCGTTTACACATCGTGTAGAAGCAAACGCTAAAATTGCGCCGTTAATTTTGTTGTCTATTGTTGAAAATGCTTTTAAACATGGCGCTGGAGAAGATTCTGGAAGTCCAAAAATCACGATTAACCTTACGCAAAAAGAAAATGTAATATCTTTTACGGTGTTTAACACCACAGCGATTCAGCAACAACAAACTTCTAAAAACACGATTGGTTTGGAAAATATTCATAAACAATTAGCATTGGTATATCCTACTTCACATACAATTAATATTGATCAGCAAGAAAGTTCTTTTGAAGTGACTATTACTCTAAATACAACATCATGAAGGTAAAATGCTTAGTAGTCGATGATGAACCTTTAGCAATTAAATTGTTAGAGAATCATATTTCTAAAATTGCTTCTTTTGAAGTTGTTGCAACCTGCAATAATGCAATGAAAGCATTGGAAATATTGAACACACAACAGATAGATTTGTTGTTTCTAGATATTAAAATGCCAACAATGACAGGAATCGATTTTTTAAAGTCGTTACGCAATCCGCCAAAAACTATTTTCACCACAGCATACCGAGAATATGCGTTGGAAAGTTATGATTTAGATGTGGCAGATTACCTTTTAAAACCGATTACTTTTGATCGCTTTTTCCGAGCTGTCGAACGTTATTTTAGAGAAATCAAACCTGTGCAAACTTCAATTTCTGCCCCTCAAACAGCAACAGAAACCATCATTCAGATCAAATCTGGGACAAAGTATCATAAGATTGCTGTTTCGGATATTAATTACATCGAAAGTTTAAAAGATTATGTAAAGATTCATACGTCTTCAAAGAGTATTGTATCCAAACAAAAAATTAGTGATTTAGAAACAGAATTGGCAACGCATTCTTTCTTACGCGTACACAGATCGTATTTAATAAATAGTAAAAAAGTAACCGCTTTTACAACACACGATATTGAATTAAACGACACAGAAATTCCTATTGGCGCAAGTTATAAAGAGTATGTATTGGCGATATTGAGGGAGTAGTTATCGTACTAATTTTACTTTCAAAAAAATTTAAGAATAGTTTCCCGCACCAAACCTGGCATTTCCAATGGAATCATGTGACCACAATTTTTTAATACTGTCATCGTCGCTTTCGCGAGATGTTGCTGTGTGTTTTTTACAGCTTCTATATTGACCAAAGCATCTTCTTTGGCAGCAATAATGTGAATTTGAGTTTGAATATTTTTTAACTCGCGGGTTACATCAACGCGTTGTGAAGTCGCTGTAAGTTGGCGGATTAAAACTTCTTTTCCCAATTTCGAATCCATGTCTTTTATCACTTGAATCAACTCGGTATTTTGATGGTTTTTTGGGTGGAGAAATTGCAACGCACGCGTATTCGAAATTCCTTTGTAGTGATGTTTTTCCAGAAAGTCAATAGTATTTTTTCGCAATTGTAATTCTTTGGCGTCCAAACCATTTGCAGAAGCTGCAATCACAATCATTTTTTGAATTCGATTCGGATGTGATACCGCAAAATGTATCGCTGCATACGCGCCCATAGAAAAGGCAACTACCTGTGCTTTTTCTTCCAAACTTTCGTTTAGTAAAGCATCTATTTCAACAAAAGAAGTTGCCGAAGTTGTGTCTATAAAAATACATTCGTACTGCGTTAATTCGGCACAAACAAAATCCCACAATTGTGACGTACACATCGTTCCTGAAAGGAAATAGAGTTTTTGTTTCATATTCCATCTTGCATTTTTTTCTTGTTCTCGACTGCGCTCGAACTGACAGATAAGAAAACAAAGTAATCATTTCGCCTAAGACGACAACCAATTAAATAATTAGTCGAAAATCCCTAAACTTATAAACCTTTCAACTCATAAACTTCAAAGAAAACTACTCTACCACCAAACTCATGGTATCTTTTCCACCGTTTCCAGAAATTTCAATACTATACGTTCCTTTAGGCACATAATACGAACCGTTTTTCTTTTTTGGAATGGAAGCATCTTCTTCTTTTTTCAGGTATTTTTTGCGTCCTTTTTCAGTAATACTCAAATCGTACGTCCACGTGTTGAATCCCGCGTCAGCGTCAACTTTATATTCGTTTAGTACAACTTCATTCGCAGCCAATACTTTTATCGTAAATGTCCCTGCATTTTTCGCATGAAAATAAATGTCTTTCTTTGGTACATTTGGCGTTAACCATTTGCTCCATGTAGATCCCCAAAATGTTCTGTGGCGTACACTTTTAGCAGGGAAAATATAAACGGTTTTATTTTTAATGGTTTCGTCTACTTTTTGTAAAACCTCAATGTTTGCTTTGTAAATAGAACGTCCGTGTGTTCCTAATAATAGATCTTTTGCTTGTTTTTGCACCACAATATCATGAACCGCCACGTTTGGCAATCCGTTCTGGAAAGGTTGCCACGATGTTCCCATATCGAGTGAAGCATACGCGCCATTATCTGTTCCGAGGTATAATACATTTTCGTTTTCAGGATCTTCTTTGATGACATTTACTGGCGAATCTGGAATGGAGTTTCCAATGTTTTTCCAGGTTTGTCCGTAATTATCTGACATGTACACATACGTTGTAAAATCGTCCCAACGATATCCGTTTAATGTTAGATACACACGTTCTTTTTTGTGTGCAGAAGCAATCACGCGTGATACCCATAAATCTTTAGGCAATCCGGCAGAAATATTTTGCCAATCGCCACCACCATTTTTAGTTACGTGAATCAATCCATCATCACTTCCTGCATATAGTAATCCAAATTGAAAAGGCGATTCAGAAATACTCGTCAACGTTCCGTAGGCAACATTTCCTTTTTTTCCACCTTGCGTTAAATCGTCAGAAATCGTTGTCCAATCGTCACCTTTATTAAGCGATCTGTGCAATTTGTTTCCACCTAAGTATAAAATATCTTGATTGTGAACAGACAGATGAATTGGTGTTTGCCAGTTAAACCTGTATGGCGATTCTCCTAGTTCATGTTTTGGTTGAATGTATTTTTGCAGCCCATTTTCACGATCAATTCTAAAGTAATTTCCAAATTGATATCCTGTGTACACAATGTTCGGATTGCGATTGTCTATCTGAACTTGCATTCCGTCACCGCCCATAATGCGCTCGTACGGATATTTTCCTTCTTCATGCCATTTTACGGAAGCTTCATAGTCATTTGGACCAACCCAAACACCATTATCTTGCAATCCGCCATATACTTTGTACGGTTTTTGCTCGTCTGCATAAATTGCGTAAAATTGTCCAACCGCAGGCGTATTACACTTGATCCAATTGTCGCCATTGTCATACGAAATATTTACGCCGCCATCATTTCCGTTGATTAAATGGTTTGGATTGTTTGGATTTACCCAAAGCGAATGATGATCAACATGCACGTTTTGTCCGTTGATTGATTTGTATGTTTTTCCACCATCTTGCGAACGCAAAATTGGTACACCTGCAATGTAAATTTGTTCTGGATTTTTTGGGCTTACGCGAATCAACCCGAAGTAATATCCATACGAATATACCAAATCGTCTAAGTAACCTTCGTGTGTTTTCTTCCACGATTTTCCACCATCAATTGTCTTGAAAACTTGCGCACCGATTACTGGCGTATCAAACAATAATGAGTTTGCGTTTTCTAAATATTTTGCCAAATCAATTGGTTTAATCGTTTTGCTTCTTACCAATTGTTTTACATTTTCAGCTCTGTATTTCTCTTGAAAACCATTCGTTTTTAAGTAGGTGTTGAGTTCTTTATCTGTTAAGCTTAAAAATTTCTCCGAAGACATCGTTTTAAAATCATCTTTTGTCAACGCTTTGGAATCACTATCTTTTTTCTTTTTGTCTTCTCTTCTGAATTGACTGTCATGAAACGCATATACAGTTTCTGCATCGTAGACTGCTAAACCAATACGTCCAACGCCATCACCTTCTGGAAATCCAGTTTTTTCACTTACTTTCTTCCAAGTTTGTCCTGCGTCTGTACTTTTGTAGATTGCTGAATTGATACCGTTTCCAACAAAATTCCACGCTTTACGATCGCGTTCCCATGAAGATGCATATTGCACCTTGAAATTGTTTGGCGCTACGGCTAAATCTACAATTCCTGTGTCTGCATTTACAAATAGTGTTTTGTTCCATGTTTTTCCACCGTCGGTTGTTTTGAAGATTCCACGTTCTGCATTTGGCGAATATAAATGCCCTAAAACTGCGACTACAACTTCGTTTCCGTTGTTCGGGTTGATTACAATTCTACTGATATGATGAGAATCGAGCAATCCCATGTTTTCCCAATGCTGGCCGTTATCGGTACTTTTTAAGATTCCAATTCCTGCATACGAAGAACGCGAAGAGTTGTTTTCTCCTGTTCCTACCCAAATTGTTTTTGACTTCCAATCGACAGCAATATCACCAATGTTTTGTGTTGGCGAACTGTCTAAAACTGGTTCAAACGTAGTTCCGTTGTTTTGTGTATACCACAATCCACCAGAAGCGTATGCCACGTAAAATTCGGTTGTATTGTTTGGATTTACATCTAAATCGACCACACGACCACTCATTATTGTAGGTCCAATGTTGGTGAATTCAATATTTTTTACGGTTGAATTTTGTGTGAGTGTCGCCTTTTGTTGCAATGCTTCTTGCACTTTTGCTGCCGAAGTAGGGTTTGTTTGCGCAATACTAAATTGCAAAAAGAAAATAGATAATACGGAGAGTAAGATTTTAGGTTTCATGGTTGGCTTGGTTTAATGTTGGAAATTACTGAATGTTGCATACTTGACAAAATTTTGGTTGCTTTTTTAACAATAGTCGTGTTGAAGTTTAGTTTTTAGTGTTAGTAAAGAGGATATAAAGCAAATTCACACTAATTAAAATGTTAATTATGGCTTTACCGTAAACGGTTAAGAATTAATTTTTATACTTTCTTTTTTAATCAAAATCTTAAATCATGAAAAAAAAGAATCTTACCGCATTGAAACTCAACAAAAAGTTAATTTCTGACCTAAAGAACAATGAACTCGCAGGTGGAACAGGAAACATTACAGATGTTTTTGATTGTCCTTCTATACTTGTGAAACCACATTGTTTTTCACGTCCTTCAGATTATTCATTTTGTAATTGCCCTTCAGCAATATGCTAACCTACGCATGTAAACGATAATAAGCTGTCTTAAAAGTTTTGAAACTGAATTCACTTTTGTGAAAGTTATACTTTTAAGACAGTTTCTTTTTTTTCTTCAATTAGTGCTTTTATGCTAATCCCTGGGCTAGCGCAAGTTTGCAACCTGTGCCGTTACTAAATGTTTTTTAGCTTGTTTGTCAGCACGAGTTGCAAAACTCGCTATAGTGATTTGCAGAAACTTCAATCGTTAATTCTAACACGGACAATTACTCTTTTCAATATGTTTACCAATTTCCTTTTTCACAGAATAACTGTGTTATTTTTAGTATATTTCAATCTAATAACTATAAAATTTAAAATCATGGGATTACTTTATGCATTATTAGTTGGAGCGGCTGCGGGTTGGCTAGGTGGATATTTAATGAAAGGTGGTGGTTTTGGAATACTTGTTAATATCATCATCGGTATTATTGGTGGTATGTTAGGCAATTGGGCTTTAGGTGCTTTAGGAATTAGTATAGGCACTGGCATTTTGAGTGATATAGCTACGGGTGCTATAGGTGCAGTCATTATTTTATTTATAGCTGGATTACTTAAAAAGTAGTTTTACTATTTCTTTAGAAAATATAATAAGGTGCTCGAAATAAGTATCTTTTTAAACTTGTTATTTTATTCTTTCCTTTCGAAAAATATAAATTATTGATTGATGAATGTGTCTACTGCAAATTTTGAATTGTATTTGAAAACCATCATTCAAGATGCTTCTTTGGATGCTGAGATTCCAGCAATTTTGGAAACCTTCAAGCATAAGCATGTTAAGAAGAATACACTTTTTGTAGAAGAAGGCAAAATTTGCGACTATTTCTGCTTTATCGATAGCGGCATTTTACAACATAACATTCTAGTATTGGGTGAAGAAAAAACAACCTATCTCGCCTTGAAAAATTCCGCCACAGCGGCATTAAAAAGTTTTATGTATCAAATTTCATCACGGAAAAATATCAAAGCAATTAGCGATTGTGATTTGTTTGTAATCGATCAAAAAAACTTTAAAAATTTACTTTCCACCAACAAAGCATTCCATCAGTTTTATTACAATCTGATTGAAAACCAAATTTACCATATTGACGATTATCGCATTGATTTGCTCACCTTAACGCCCGAAGAACGCTATAAAAAACTCCTCGCTAACGAACCAAAATTATTGAAAGAAGTGCCACTGCATTATTTGGCTTCTTTTTTAGGAATTTCAACGCGACATATCAGTCGGATTCGGAAGAATGTGATTTAGTATGTTGGTATGTTGGTATGTTGGTATGTTGGTATGTTGGAAAATATTTTCAAATTGACACATTTTCAAACCAATTTATTATTACATCAAAAAATAACGCCAAATGGCTAGTTGATTCTTTTTTTGTTTGATTATTTTTGAGGGAAATCAATTAAAATTACAGACATGAAATACCAACCAATAGATCGCGAACTGTTTATAAAGAATAGAAAGAATTTTATGGCGCAGATGAAACCTAGCAGTTTGGCGGTGTTTAATTCGAATGATATTTACCCAATTAGTGCCGATAGCACGATGCCTTTTGAGCAACATAGAGATATTTTTTACCTCAGCGGCGTGGATCAGGAAGAAAGTATTTTAGTATTGTTTCCCGATTGCCCAAAAGAGAAACACCGCGAGATTTTATTCTTGAAAGAAACCAACGAACACATTGCAGTTTGGGAAGGTGAAAAGCTAACGAAAGAAGCTGCGCTTAAAACTTCAGGAATAAAAACTGTGTATTGGTTGCAAGACATGGAGAAAATCATGTTTGAGATTATGACGCAATGCGATACAGTTTATATTAATACCAACGAACATTACCGTGCAAATGTAGAAACAGAAACCCGCGAAGATCGTTTTACAAAGTGGTTAACAGCCAAATATCCTGCGCATAGTGTTGCAAAGAGCAATCCTATTTTACAACGTTTACGCTCTGTAAAAGACAAAACAGAATTAGATTTAATACAACACGCCTGTGATATTACTGAAAAAGGCTTCCGCCGAATTTTAGGTTTTGTTCAACCTGGTGTTTTTGAATATGAGATTGAAGCTGAGTTTATTCATGAGTTTTTACGAAATCGTTCTAAAGGATTCGCGTATACGCCCATTGTAGCTTCGGGAAGTAACGCAAATGTGTTGCATTATATTGAAAACAATCAAGAATGTAAACCTGGCGAATTAATTTTGCTCGATGTCGGTGCCGAATATGCCAATTATAAAAGTGATATGAGTCGCACGATTCCTGTTTCGGGAACATTTACACCACGTCAAAAAGAAGTATACAATGCGGTAAATCGTGTGAAGAATGAAGCGACAAAAATGCTGGTTCCAGGAACGATTTGGGCAGATTATCATGTTGAAGTTGGAAAATTAATGACTTCAGAATTGTTAGGACTGAAATTGATTGATAAAGCCGATGTACAAAACGAAGATCCAGATTGGCCAGCGTATAAAAAGTATTTCATGCACGGAACCTCTCACCACATGGGACTCGACACACATGATTACGGAATTTTGACAGAACCAATGCAAGCGAATATGGTATTTACGGTGGAACCGGGAATTTACATTCCAGCAGAAGGTTTTGGAATTCGTTTGGAAGATGATGTTGTGATTCAAGAAAGTGGCGAACCGTTTAACTTGATGCGCAATATTCCTATTGAAGCAGACGAGATTGAAGAGTTGATGAATTAGACATTAGCTTTTTGCCTTTAGCTTCTAGCTATTGGTTTTTATTTGTTTATTACGAAACGTCCGTTCGAGTGTTTTATCGGAATGAAGTGACGATAAAATGTATCGAGAACTAATTGATGAATTAGATTATCAGCTATTAGCTTTTGGCTTTTAGCTGTTGGTTTTTTAAGTGAAAACTGAACTCATGAAAGAAAAGAAAATAGAATACACGGCTGATGATATTCAAGCATTAGAAGGAAGAGCGCATGTGCGTTTGCGTCCACAGATGTATTTTGAGAAAGTGTATGCAGAAAAATCGTTGGATAGACTTCCGTTAGAAGTTGCGTGTCATGCCTTTGATGAAGTAATGGACAAAAACTGTAGTTATATAAAAATTACATTGTTTTCAGATTATTTCTCATTGGAATATGATGCTGGAATGTCTCTAAAAGCTATTCACCGAAATGATACTATGACACATGCCGAAATGATCATGACTACCATAGCTGCATGTAGAAACTACAAAAAGCATTTATCCGTTGGTGATGAATTCTGCGAATTGGGAATTACGGCTATTAATGCCGCTTCCGAATGGTGCAAACTACTTACCTATTCAAACGGTCAGAAAGGTGAATTTCTCTTTAAAGAAGGAAAAACAGAAACGCGATCTATCACGAAAAGTGATGAAAACAAAAATTACACAAAACTTACCGTAAAACCTGATGCGACCATTTTTCCAAACTTAACCATCAATCCAGAAACATTGCAACAAAAGATTGATGTAATTCGCGAAAAGCTTCACGGATTTAACATTCAACTTCATATTAAAAGTTAATATCAGGAACAATTTTTTAAGAAATATTCAATATTCAGGAACTTTTCATTAGTATTGTACGTCACTTATTATAATGAATACCAATATTTATTACAATTAAACGAAGTTTACTTTTCCTTTTATGAAGAAAATACAACGCGCGAAGTTATTCACTATTTTACTACTAGGTTGGATGATTCCGTGCGTTTGCTTTTCGCAACAATATGTATTTAAAAATTTTGATACGCAACAAGGCTTGCCGAGTTCGGAAGTGTACAATTGTTTTCAGGATGCAAAAGGAAAGATTTGGTTTTTAACCGATAGTGGATTGTCCATGTACGATGGTTATTCGTTTCAGAATTTTTCCACCAAAGATGGACTGCTTGACAATACCTTGTTGAATTACTCGAAAGTTTCCGATAGTTTGGTTTGGATTTCTAGTCTCAACAATCAATTGGTAGCACTGAATACCAATGATGTTAGTTTTGAACCGTATAAGTTCAATCACAAAATTAAAGATGTATTATTAAAATCAAAATTACGGAATGCTAATTTCAATAGTTTTTCAGTCAAGCCAAACCATGAACTTTTTGCGAGTCTTACTTTATTTGGAAAGGTTCAAATTGATGCTAAAGGAATTACGAATGAAGTTTTAAACCCGATTTCTCTCAATGGCAGTTATACACATCACTATACCACACCAAAAGGTGAAATTAAAATGTATAAAGGAAAAATAAATGATACACTTTTGGTGAAGAATCATTCATACATCCGTATAAAGAGTGAAAAATCAACACGCTACAACTCTTTACGATTAAATAAGCAATTGACAATCATTAGTGATGACAACGAACTATTTTTATATAAAAACGGAGTGCTTTTTATCAAAAAAAACAGCGAAAATCAAGTTCTAAATATTGGCAAGTTTTACAACAATCAGTTTTGGGTAAGTTATATTGGTAATGGCGTGGATATTTTTGATGAAAATGGCGTATTGCAGGATCATTTTTTAGATCAAAAATCAGTGACATCCTTATTAATAGATCATAAACAATCGTTTTGGGCAACAACACTAAATTCAGGCGTTTATTATTGTAAAAATCCTGCGCTTACTTTTTATGAAATTAGCGAGAGCAATCATGTGCATGACATGGTGCGCAAAAATGACACCTTGTTTTTATCGACGTATGATGGAATTATTTTTAAATATCATCAACAGCTATTTACGGTCATTCATAAAGCTTTCGAGAATCGTCCGATTGCAATTGCGATACACCGCAACACTAATGATCTTGTATTTAATAGTAGAGGAATTTATTCATTCAATGAAAAAAAATTGATTCTCAATTCTTATGCACGAGGGTTTTCCGATAGCGAAACGGATTCGTTGTATTCGTATGGCAGTATTCCGCTTGCGCATCAATATGTAGATGGAAAGATTACCACAAAGGAAATCATACAGTCCGATGTTTTAAAAACTCGCGTAACATTAGATATTCAACCGTATAAAGACAAACTGCTTTTTGCTACGAATAACGAACTTTTTTCGTCTCCAAAAGATAATATTGTGTTGTTTGAAGGTCGCGTGAATGATGTTGATCGGTTTCAAGATGATTTTGCCATTGCTACTTCTGAAAAAGGAGTGGTATTGTTTAAAGACGAACAACCTTTTTTGACTATTTCAACAGCAGATGGATTGTACAGCAATCAAATTTCGGAACTTTTAGTGGAGAATGATTCCGTTATTTGGGCGGGTTCTAATTTTGGTGTGAATCGAATTGAAATTGTAAATGATGCGATTGCCAATATTTCAGGCTTATCGCACACGGAAAATTTAGGCATTGAAGTAAACGATGTTGAAATTGTAAATGATACACTTTGGATTGCCACTAAAAAAGGGCTGTATTCACATCCAACGGCAAATATTAAATCGAAAACGAATGAAACGCCCCGTTTTTTCACGCTAGAAGAAATTTCGGTAAACGGTGAAAAAAGAGCAAAACAAGGGCTAACGCAGCTTTCACACAATGAAAACGCAATCTTTATTCGGTACAATTATATTTTGTTTGATAATATGAAAACTGTTGAATATCGCTATCAGTTTGAAGATGACGATTGGGTATATACTAAAAACAGAGAAATTCGTTTAAATAATGTTCCTGCCATTCATAAAAATTTCATCATTCAGGCACGTGAACTTTCAGGTATTTGGACAGATAGAAATCAATTAATCATTCCAATTCATATTACGCCCGCATTTTGGACAACTTGGTGGTTTAAATCGCTGTTGGTTGGTGCTTTTGGCGTATTAATTTATTTCTTCTTTAAGATTCGTGTATTCACGTATAATAAAGATATTATCAGAAGTTTATTAATGTCATTATTTAATAGAGTGAAAACTGAAAAGCTAGCAATTACGATTAAAAGCGACGGGAAACATATTAAATTATTTAGTTCGGATTTATTATACATTCAATCTTCAGGAAATTACATTGAAATCTTTACCAAAGAAAAATCTCATGTAACACGCGGAACTATTAAATCGTTTCAAAAAGAATTGCCCGATAAGATTAATTACTTACAAATTCATCGTTCGTATTTGGTTCGACTCGATAAAATCAACGCGCACAACTATACTTCTGTAACCATAAATGAGCTTTCGATTCCGATTGGAAAGACGTATCAAAAAGAAGTAAATAAAATACTACTTAAATAAGCGTCTTCCATTCGTCACTTTTTCACCTCCATTCGTCCCTTTGTATTATAAATATTGATATTACAAACGATTCTGAATCTATATTTGTCGAAAATCGAACAGTACTACTTTATGAAAAATTCCATTAAACTTTTAGCTATCCTTTTTATTTTTTGTCTCTCATGTTCAACAGACAGTAACAATGAAGAAGACATGAACGATCCTACCGATCCAACTCCTAACACAACTGCTTTATTAAAAAGAACAGTATCACAAGATGATAGCGGTGACGATTATATTGTCAACTATACTTATAACGGAAATAAACTAGTGAGTTTTAATGAATCAGATACTTTTAACGCAACGTATACCTATTCAAATGATTTATTGGTAAGAGAAGATGCCTACATTGGAAGCGTTCAAGAATCCTATACCATTCTTGAATATGATACCAACAATGTATTGACCCAATATACTGTGTACTTCACAGGAGGTTCTAATTCTGCTATTAGAAACGAGATTTCATACTTACCAAACAATCAAATTAGCACGAAATCATACAGTGGCGATTTTACAACACAAACTGTGTATAATTATGAAAACATAGATACCTTTTCTAATGGAAATTGGACAAAAAGATATTTTGTAGATTATGGTGACGAAGAAGTATATATATACGATACAAAAAACGGAACATTCAAAAACATGCATCAAGGTGATATTTTTCAACTTCTAGGCGAACCAGGACAAGGATCAACTAACAATCCTACAGATTTTGATACTGGCGAAACACGATTGGAATACACATATAATACGAACGATTATCCCGTAAGTTCTTTAGGGTATGAGGAAGGAAATAGCGTTCCTGTAATCTCTACACAATATTTTTACGAATAGTTAGTCAGGTTCCCAAACCGAAAAAGCACGCCAATTGGCGTGCTTTTTCACTATCAATCATGAAAAAAAAAGCAGTACTTACTCTACTACCAAAGTGTATTGAGGTGTGGGATTTAGGGGGCAAAAGTATACATAAGTTCCTTTTGTAAGTGTTACTTCTTTTGAATGTCCTTTGGTGTCATTCTTTACAACTTCCGTTACATACGCGTTTTTAATATGGTTTGCAGCATCTGTTTTTCCTTTTGGTGCCAATACAAATCCTACGTCATGTCCAACGCCTGTATTTGAGATTTCAAAAACATATGTTCCTTCTGAAAGTGTAATTGATTTCTGTGTAAATTCTCCTTTTGTTTGCTCTAAAGAAACCGTTTTCACGTCTTTCTTCATCATTTTATTTTGTGCTTGCGTAGTCATTGAAAATCCTACGAATACTACTAATATTGTGAGTATGTTTTTCATTGTATTTTGTTTTTTAATCCTGAACTTATCAGGGTCTTGAGTATATATATAGTTTAAATTTATGCGTGAAAATAGCGTTCAGCTGTTATTTTACCATCTTTCCATTTTGTTCTGTTCACTTGCTCAAACCTGTGATGTTGTCCGTCATTTGTTTTGAATTCCATGATCGCTTCATAATAAGAAGTATCTCCCGAAATTGCATAATGCAAAATGTCGTATCGGATAAACTCAGTCACCGTAGCAAGCAATTCCACTTCTGCAGCAATGCAGACATCTTTTCCAACTTTAGGTGTTCCGTTTGCTTCTTGCAACACAACATCGTCTATTAAGTATTTTTCCATTGCTTCTAAAAACTGTCCTTTTCCTAAAAGATCTTTTAAATCGAGCAGTGCATTTTCTATTTGATTGTTCATGGTTTTATGTTTTTTAAATGAAATAATTATACGTTTACTGTAAATTTTCCTGCTTCTACTGATGGAAAGTCTACTTCTGTTTCTGCGATGTGATTTACATAATTTGTCAACGTGTTTGAAACTACATTCAATACGATTTCTAAAATATCGCCGTCGTTATAACCTGCTGCTTTTGCTGCTGTAATTTCCTCACCAGATACTTGTCCTCTATTTTTTGTGATACTTTGCGCAAATTGTAAACCAGCCTGAATTTTTGCACTGTCTGACAATCCTTGACGATTTAATTCTGTTTGCTCGTCTGTCAAACCGTTCATTTTTCCAATAGCTGTATGCGCTGACAAACAGTAGTTACATTCGTTTTCTTCTGCGATTGCTAAGGCTAATTGCTCTCTGAATTTGTTGCTAAAATTTCCACTAGCGGTCAATTCGCCTAAACTTAAATACGTTTGTAATGTTGCGGGAGAATTTCCAAATACTTTAATAAGGTTTGGAATAAATCCTAATTTCTTTTGTACTGCATCAAATAATTCTTTTGATTTTCCTGTCGTTGTTTCTGGGTTTAATGTTTCAATTCGTGTGTTCATAATTTCTGTTTTTTTAGTATTAATTTGATTTTTTATTCCTGCGCAGGCAGGAATCTATTGTTTTGTGTTTGTTTTTAATTTTTGCATTCGCACAATTGTCTTTCTGAATATTGCTCTTCGTATTCTTGATATCCCCAGCAATTTGGGCAAACTGTGTTTTGTGTATTTTTCATAATTCTTTGGTTTTCATTTCGACTTCACTCAGTATAAATTCATTTTAAATATTTAGTTGCTGAGCGTTGCCGAAGCGTTGATTTCTAATTACAGTACAAAGATGCGCCGTTAACACATGCCAAGAAATGGACAAAAGTTCCTAAGAGTTGGACAAAAGGGTTTTGGACTTGAAATAGTTAGATTTTTAGACGCGCTGCGCTTATAGATTGCTGGATTATTAGATGAAACATACGTCAAGCTGAACTTGATTCAGCTTCTCATAAGAGTGAGTTTTTTGTGTGATTCTGAGTCAAGCTCAGAATGACGCAGCAAATGTATTCGCAGCAAAAAGAGAAAGTTCTAGGATTTCAATCAAAAGTGAAGCATTTCCAAGAAGTCTAACAAATCTAAAAATCCAATAAGTCTAAAAAGTCCAAACAAGTCCAACAATCGAAGAAGTCTACTTCTTATACTCAGCTTTAAAAGAAAGTGGCGATTTCTCAATCGCTTTGGTGAAGAAACGTGTAAAATATGCTGGATCGTTGAAACCTAAGTCAAACGCAATTTCCTTGACGGATTGCTCCGAATACAACAATTGGCGTTTGGCTTCTAGGATAATTCTATTTTTAATAAAATCACTTGGCGTCGTTGTTCCGAGTTTTTGAAAGTGCTTGGAAATAGATTTTGGTGAAATGCCCAATCGATCTGCATACGCAGAAACCGAATGTAATTTTTTAAAGTTTTGCTCCACCAAAACACTAAAATCTTTATATAATTTAGTTTCGGTTTCTTCTTTCACCACAAAATTTGCTGTCTTCACACGCACCGAATGAATAATGAATTGCTTCAAGTAACTTTGCAACATATCATACTGACCTGAATTTTCATTATTAAATTCTTCGATCAAGTCTTCTAACAACAAACTCAAACGCAGAATATCTTTCGGTTTTGGAATCACAAAAGGTGTATCGTATACATTATTAAACAGGACACCATTACACGAAATTTCTTTATCATGTGTTTGAATGCAATAAAAATCACGTTTAAACGAAAGTTTATAAGCTTCTTTAATTTTCTCAGAACTTACTGAAAAGACTTGTCCTGGCGACAAAAAGAAAATAATATTTCCATCAAAGGTATATTCTTCAAAATCGATATAATACGTTCCTTTTCCTTCTTTAATCCAATAAATCGTATACGAATCTACTTGTTCAGGTTTATTAACCACGCATGCTTTTTCAAACTGCACAACGCTGAGCGAAAATGTATCTTGATAGGTATAAGTAGAAATATCTTGAACTGCCATTTGTAAATTTATCTATTCGATTTGTGTTTAGTCGTAAAAAGTGAAATTACTTAATCTTTCCTCTGAAATAAAACCAACACCACAAACGTCAAAATCGCTGGTAAAACCCACCCAAAATCATGAGTTCCTAACGGAATGATTTCGCGGAACGTAACCAAAGAAGCATTTGTTGGAAAGAAATGTGCCAACATGTCTAAAATTCCAAATAGAAACGTGATTAAAACCACCGCTCTAAAAACTAAAGGTGTTGCATGTTTTTCGGGAGCAATGTTTAAAAAGATCAACACAATTGATATTGGATAGATGAATTTTAATACTGGAATTGCAATGACTATGATATCATGAAAGTCCAATTGTCCGACAATAATTCCTATCAAACACGCGATAATTGCTGTAATTATATACGCGTTTTTTGAATCGTTAAACAATCCTTTGAAGTAATCAGCCGTTCCTGTGGTGATTCCGACAGCAGTCGTAAAACACGCCAATGCAACCAAAACGCTCAGAAAAGCGGTTCCGATATTTCCTAAAGTTGCCAAACTGATTCCACGCAGTAAAGTCGCACGTTTCATATCGCCACTCATAGCTGCGTCAATTTGAATTTCATTGCTGAAGTAAGAACCAAGTATAATCAAACCAGCATAAATAGAAAACAATCCGAATCCGGCAATCCAACCCGATTTCGCAATAAGTTTTTTCTTTTCTTCAAACGAATCATGTCCTTTTAAGTTCAACGAAATAATAATAACGCCACCGATGACAATCGCGCCAATGGCGTCAAAAGTTTGGTAACCTTCTTTTAATCCATCAAATAAAGGTGTTGTAAATGAAGAAGGATTTACCGCTTCATGCGGCATAAACAATCCAATACTAATAATCGCCAAGAGAATTAATACAATTAATGGCGTTAAGAATTTTCCAATGAAATTTAAAATTTTTGAACGATTCAACACAAAAACCAACACGAGCGCAAAATAAATACTACTTGTCAATAATGCACTGGTGCCAAAGTTGGGAAAAATAGAAATTTCGTGTGTTGCTGCGGCTGTTCGTGGTGACGGAATCGACACAGAAATCGCGTATATGATAATGCAAAATACACTACTAAATAACGGCGAAACCTTCTTCCCAAAATCAAACATAGAACCTTGCAATCGCGCATGCGCTAAGATTCCAAATATTGGAATGACAACTGCCGTAATCATGAATCCGAGCGTCACCCAATGCCATTGATCGGTTGCTTGATAGCCTAATAATGGCGGTAATAGTAAATTCCCCGCCCCAAAAAACATAGAAAATAAGGCAAAAGCGGTGACAAAGAGTTCTTTATTTTTTGACATGTATCGTTTTTTTAATTCCAGCAAGTATCAAGCTGATGATAACGTATAGAATAGCGAGAATAATATTGATAAATTTTATGGTAGCTGTCGCAAACGCAAGTGTAGACCAATGAGATTGCAAGTCTCCATAGAATAGTTGTAGTAATGCAAAATTTTCAACTGCGTCCAAAAAAGCAGCGAAAATGACCATTTTTATCATAATGATTCCAAGTCGATATCCTAAACTTTCAGGCTGTTTCCAAACAATTCGCGCAACCCGATGAATAATTAAACATAAAAGAAGTGCGTACGCAATCATAAAAATATAATCGAACCATAAACTCCATTCCGCAGAAAGCATGGCACCTTCTGTTGCTTGCCAAGAAGTCAATATTTTGGTGGAACAATCGAGCGTTTTTGCCAATTCAAACGAAATAATTCCTAAAGGTGCAACCTCATTTTTGAGTAACGTATCAAAATGAACCATACAACTTGCTGCTAGTAAAAAGATTAGCACTGCCAAGAGCAATAATTTCTTTTCGGAAGCATTGGAAAGTTTTTGAAAAACTGAAGTAAACATTTTGGGTTTCTGTTTTATAGCTAACGAAAGATACATATTTTTGCGAGATGCAACAGTTTGTGACCTATAAAAATATAGAAATTGCCTACTCGGTTTCTGGACAAGGAAATGCGTTGGTATTATTACACGGTTTTTTAGAAACGAGTACGATGTGGGAATCATACATCGAGCTATTTTCTAAGACACACAAAGTCATTACGATCGATTTGTTAGGTCATGGACATACGGAATGTATCGGATATATTCACACGATGGAAGAAATAGCAGAATCTGTTTTTGCCGTAATAAAAGCGTTGCGCTTGCGCAAAATTCACTTGGCGGGTCATTCTATGGGCGGTTATGTAGCACTGGCTTTCGCCGAAATGTACCCAGATTATATAAAAGGTTTATGTTTGATTAATTCTACGACAAGAGCCGATAGTGCGGAACGAAAGGTCAATCGTGATCGTGCCATTATTGCTGTAAAGCACAATCATACACAATTTATACGAATTGCAATTTCAAATTTATTCAGACCAAAAAACCGTAAAATCTTCGCAGAAACCATCAAAGAAGTCAAAAAAGAAGCGTTGACAATTTCATTACAAGGAATTGTGGCTGCGTTGGAAGGCATGAAAATAAGGGAAGACCGTGAAATTTTATTGCACTTTTCGCCCTATAAAAAAATGATGATTATTGGCAAACGCGATCCAATTTTAGCCTACGAAGCATTAATCGATCAAACAAAAAATTCGGAAGTTGACGTTCGTATTTTTCCAGACGGACACATGAGTCATATTGAAAACAAAGACGAATTGATCTTTGCGCTTCGTGATTTTGTGAGAAATTAGTTTGGCGAAAGCGAAAATTACTCCAAAAAAAGCTATCTGTCATTCAAAATGATTTCTAAGTAAGAAAATACATTTTATATTTTAAAGAAATTAAAATTAACAACGAAAGAATTGATTTTTCACTTTACCATTCAACTTTAGAAAAAGTGCTATTCGTCTAAAAAATGCATCTTTTCATCGGATAAATAATTTCAGTTTTGTATATTCGAAGTGCCCAAAACAAACTATTTAACCTACTTATCGCAATGGATACAAATCACATCAAAACTACTTTCTCCATCGGAAAATTGTACTGCAACATTTTCGGACATCGCTACAGAGTTACTAAACAAATTACATCACACGTAAATGAATATCAATGCATGTTATGCAATTGTGAAGCTACAAATGATGACAAAGGAGGAATTACTTCATTGACACCTCAACTAAAAGATATCAATGAAACTTTAATTTCTTTCCACAAAAAGAAAAATCACGCTTACTAAACTTCGTGTTCAACGTTTTAAGTTCTGAATTTAGAATTATTCCTGCTCATCCATTGCATTCCAACCTTGTGCTTTTAACGGAATCTTTGTATTAGCTCTTGTCACCAAGTGAATTCCTTCGCGCGCTTCTGTTATGTGACCAATGATAGAAAAATTTGGATTTGCTTTTATTTTTGGAAAATCTTCTTGACGAACGGTGAATAGCAATTCGTAATCTTCGCCGCCACTCAACGCCACCATTGTGCTGTCTATATTAAATTCTTCACAAGTAGAAATCACTTGCGGATCTAACGGAATTTTATCTTCGTATAAATTACATCCAACTTTCGACTGTTTACATAAATGCATAATTTCGGAAGACAAACCATCGCTAATGTCAATCATAGAGGTAGGTTTCACATCTAAATCGTGCAGTAATTTTGAAATATCTTTTCGAGCTTCTGGTTTCAACTGTCGCTCAATAATATAAGTATACATATCCAAATCTGGCTGATTGTTCGGATTGACTTCAAACACCGATTTTTCACGCTGTAATACTTTCAATCCTAAAAATGCACCACCAACATCGCCCGTTACGACTAATAAATCGTTTTCTTTGGCACCATTTCGATAGGTAATATTTTCTTCTTCTACTTCTCCAATCGCGGTAACGCTAATTAACAATCCTTTCGTAGAGGAAGTTGTATCACCACCAACAACATCCACTTTATAAACCTCAGCAGCCATTTGAATTCCTTTGTACAATTCTTCCAACGCTTCTAATGGAAAACGATTTGAAACTGCAATGGAAACCGTGACTTGCGTTGCAGTTGCATTCATTGCGTATATATCTGAAAGATTCACTACAATAGCTTTGTAACCTAAGTGTTTTAGCGGCATATAACTCAAATCGAAATGTACACCTTCTACCAATAAATCTGTAGAAACTACTATTTTTTTCGATTTAAAATCTAGCACTGCGGCATCATCTCCAATTCCTTTCACCGTAGAAGGCTGCGTACACTTTAGGTTGGCTGTCAAATGATCAATCAATCCAAATTCACCCAAACTCGCTAAAGATGTTCGTTGTTCTCCCTTGTCTTTTAACATGCTGCAGTAGTATTTATTTAAGTTTAAATTGTATTTTAGTCACAGTTTTTAAGCCTCGACTATTTGAAAACGCAAAATTAGCCAAAAAAATGACACATATTGCACGAAACCTACGCTTTATCCAAGCGCTCTTTTCCTTTGATGTGTCACGAATACAGATAGTTTCTTTATATATGAGTCTTTTCAATAGTTATTTTTACATTCATAAAAAAAATCTTGTAGCTATTCAGTACGCTAATTCAGCGAAAACCATATTCCAATTTTAACAATTAATTGAACATGAAAAAATACACACATATTTTAACGGCAGTAGTTGCTATAGCATTATTTAGCGCATGCGCAAATGATGACGACGCACCAATCACAGTAGGACAAACTCCAAATTCCATTGCGTTTCCAAATGCAGTTCTTTGCGAAAATGGCCTAGCAGGACAATATTCATGTGATGGTTATGATTTAATGAGCACGATGCCACTAAGCATTTTTGGTGCGTCTAAAGGAAATGATTCTTGGGGTTGGACAGATCCGCAAACCGGAAAAGAATATGTACTTATGGGAACAGATGAAAATACTTCTTTTGTAGATATCACAAATCCAACAGATCCTATTTATTTAGGAAAACTTCCCACAGCAACAGTTGCAAGTTCATGGAGAGATGTTAAAGTATACAACAATCATGCGTTTGTTGTAAGTGAAGCGCCAGGTCATGGAATGCAAGTATTTGATTTAACACGTTTGCGAAACGTAACAAATGCACCAGAAATATTTACTGCGGATGCATGGTATGATGGTTTTGGAAGCGCGCACAATATTGTCATTAATGAAACAAGCGGTTTTGCGTATGCAGTTGGCGCTATGACTTTAGATGATTCTACTTTTTCTTTTAGCGGAGGTCCACATTTTGTAAACATTCAAAACCCTACAAATCCTGTGGCAGCTGGCGGATATCCTAATGATGCGTATTCACACGATGCACAAGTTGTAACGTATAACGGACCCGACACAGAACATATTGGAAAAGAATTACTAATCGGAAGTAATACAAACGAAGTTGTAATTGTCGATATATCTGATAAAAACAATCCAATTCAGTTATCAACAATTGCATATACGGATATCGGTTATACACATCAAGGTTGGTTTACGGAAGATCAGCGTTATTTTATTGTAGGCGATGAACTAGACGAAATAAATACCGGATTCAACTCGCGAAGCATTGTGTTTGATTTTCAAGATTTAGACAATCCTTCAGTAAAAATGTCATACACAGGCCCAACAACGGCGATTGATCATAACGGATATGCAAAAGGCGATACATTTTTCTTGGCAAATTATACGGCTGGTGTTCGCATATTAGATATTTCAAATATTGACGGAAACCTAATTGAGGAAATAGGCTTTTTTGATACATTTCCAACAGGTGACCAAGCTATATTTAGTGGTGCTTGGAATATATATCCGTATTTTGAAAGTGGAAATATTGTAGTAAGCGATATCAATTCTGGCTTATTTATCATTCGAAAAAGTACAGATTAATTCATGAGAAGAAATCACACATATTTTAAATTAATTGCAGCGTTCATATTCGCTCTTGTCGTTAGTTGTGCATCAGATGATGGAACTTCTGGAGAAACGACAAATCCTCCTATAACTGGTTTTCAAGGTGAAATTGAATGGCTGAAAACACTTGGCGGTTCGCAAGAAGATACCGCGCAAGATATTGCCATGACGTCCGATGGCGGGTATGCAATTGTCGGTTTTACCGAAAGTATTAATGGTGATATTACCGACCATGCTTCCGAGCAAAATGATTATTGGGTGGCTCGTTTAGATGCTGACGGTAATTTACTTTGGAACAAAACATACGGTGGCACTGCAGACGATCGTGGAGAAGCGATCAAAGCTACCGCTGATGGCGGATTTGTCATTACTGGATATAGTAGAAGTAGCGACGAAGATGTAACTGTAAACAGTGGTTTTTACGATCAATGGATAGTAAAATTGGACGCAACTGGAAACATTCAATGGGAAAAAAGTTTGGGTTTCTCTGGAAGCGATCAAGCCTACGATATTTTACAAACAAGTGATGGCGGTTATTTTACCACCGGATTTTTAGACATTACAGCATCTGGCGGACTCGGAAGTTTTGGCAGACCCACTAGTGATGGAAGTTTTGCAAATGCAAAACATGGTGTTGGCGAATATTGGTGTCATAAGTTAGACGCAAGCGGAACAATTATTTGGAGTCGCTATTTTGGCGGCACTAACAACGATCGATCGTATAGTACATTAGAAACAAACGACAACAATTTTATTATTGCAGGTGCTTCGGAAAGTGATGATTTTGACATTACAAATAGCAAAGGAAGTTATGATTTTTGGGTGGTAAAACTGAGCAATACTGGCGATCTTATCTGGCAGCAATCGTATGGTGGTACAGGAATTGAAATTGGCTATGATATTGCAAAAACTACAGACGGAAATTACATTGTAGTTGGTGACACACGAAGTTCTGACGGCGATGTTTCCAATCCAAAAGGTTCTGCTGATTTTTGGGTGATTAAAGTAAGTGATACAGATGGCGCACTGATTTGGGAACGCACATACGGTGGAAGTGATTTTGAATCGGCACGAGCAATTACTCCATTACAAGATGGTGGATTTGCCATTGTTGGAAGTGCAAAAAGCAATAATGCAGATGTAAATTCAAATTATGGTCAAAATGATTTTTGGGTGATTAAAATTAATGATGCTGGAAATTTACTTTGGGAGAAAAATTTTGGCGGTTCACAAATCGATATTGCATACGGAATTATAGAAACAACCGATGAAAAACTAGTCGTAGCAGGAAATACACAAAGTTCTGACGGCGATATTAGCCTCAATAAAGGCATTAAAGATGCATTGCTTATCAAAATAAAATAGTGATGAAAAAAATAGCATATATATTCTTAGTTACATTATTAATTGTAGTATCATCGTGTAAAGACGATACTGATCCGATTGAAACTTCTGCGGCAACAATTACGTTTGACAATCGTGTTTCGGCAAATGAAGACTTAAATTTAGGGAACACAACATTCGTCAATCAAAACGATGAAACCATTTTGACAACTGAGTTAAAATATATCATTTCAAATATTGCATTGATTCAAGATAACGGAACCGTTTTCGAATACCCAAAAGAGGATTCTTATTTTATCATTAACGAAGAAGATCCGAGTAGTTTAGACTTGAATCTTACTGGAATTCCTATTGGAAATTATACACAAATTGCGTTTGGTATTGGCGTAGATCAATCTAAATATCCATTAGATGGCGGCGTGTTAAATTTTATACCACAAGCAGAAGAAGCTGGCATGTTATGGAATTGGGCTGCAGGTTATAAATTCATCAAATTTGAAGGTGTATTTACACCGCAAGGTGGCACCGAAAGTCCTTTTGCAATTCATGTGGGAAGTCATGGAGTCAATTTAGACAATTATAAATTTGTCACACTTCCGCTAACATCATCCATTACAATTACCACTGGAAATACGGCTTCCGTAGCTGTTCAAGCGTATGTAGCAAACATTATTGACGCAACGCATCAAATGAAATTAGAAGATGTAAGCGACATTCAAGTCGATCCTGTAAACGCTCCAAAAATTGCTAAAAATTTAGAAAGCGTATTTAGTGCGCAATAAACTGCATAAGAAACTTTTCTTTCAGCGCACATTTATATAAAAAATCCTGTCTTTGTAAACATCCACAATCATTAAAATTTATGAGTAAACCGTTTGAAAACTTTGACTTTTCAACATTTTGGGACAATGACGAATATGCATTAGAATCTTATGTTAGCGAATCTCCAAGTGATGAATTAATACTATCAATTGAAAATGAATTAGGGTATAAACTTCCTAAATCATACATTGAAATGATGAAAGTTCAAAATGGCGGAACTCCTGTCAATTTTTGTTTTCCAACAGATGAATCTACGTCTTGGTCAAAAGATCATGTCCAAATTTCAGGAATTTTCGGAATTGGTCGTGAAAAAGAGTATTCACTAGCAGGAGACTTAGGAAGTCAATTCATGATCGATAATTGGGGCTATCCAACTATTGGAATTTGTATTTGCGATTGTCCTTCTGCGGGACATGATATGATTATGCTCGATTATAGAAAGTGTGGTAAAGACGGAGAGCCTGAAGTTGTGCATGTTGATCAAGAATATGATTATACAATTACATTTCTTGCAAAGAATTTTGAAGCTTTTATTCGTGGTTTGGTAGATTACGATGAATACGACACTTCTGAAGAAGATTTAGTAAATCAATTAGAAGCCTTAGAAACTGCACGATTTTCAACGATATTGACGCAATTCTTTCAATCGACTCAAACAAAAGATTTTGAAAAAATATTGAGAACTATTATCATTAAACTCACAAAAGAAAAAGGCTATTTTTCATTGCATGATGATCCGCTCTCCTATTTAATATATGATACTTTATTTTACTTATATACCAAGAATAAAAAAGTTTCTTCTGCAAGTAAATATGTTGAAAAAGCATATCCAAAGATGATTGTTTTTACAGATCGAGGAATAAATACGGGCGGCTACGCACCTAGCTTTATCAGTACTTGGTTGGATGAAAAAATAGCAAATCAAGACATCACAAAAAAGTTTTTTAAAGGGCTAAAATTCACTACGGAATATGAACATACAATACTCGAAAGATTAAAACCGTACGAATAATAAGTTTAAAAAGTAATGACAGGCATTTGCAAATGTGCTGTACAACAATATTGACAATTGAAAATAATCACATCATAAATACTACATCTTGTAGTATACGATGTGTAACATAATCCTTATTTTTAAGGAAACTAACCGTTTCCTTCGTGAAAAAAATTATCGCAAGTATTGTTTGTGTCTTGAGCTGTTTTGTAGTACAAGCGCAATATTGGACAACCCAACATTTTAATGTAGAAAATGGTTTGCCTGATAATTATGTGTTTGCTTTTGAAAAATTTCAAGAGGAAATCTACGTTGCAACCGATGGCGGTTTGGTTACTTTTGACGGAATTGATTGTAAAATTCTCAACAAAAAAGAAATTCGGTATCCAGTTTCATTACTCAACGCCAAAGATAGTATTTTATATATTGGATCTTGGCTCGATGGAATAATAGCAAAAAACAATAAGAAGCTTAAAAACATATATCCTTTCCGCATTAATCGAATTCTAAAAAACAAAGATAAAAGTCTGATTTACAATACGTACCAGCGAATTTCGTTTTTAGCACTTAATGAACGCTCTCAAATTGACACTTTGATTGAACTTGATAGTATTAATACTACTAGACGACTCGCTATTGACAATTCAGCTATTTATTTAAGTGAACATAAAACAATCTCACAATACAATTGGAAAGGCAAAAAAGAACGTGAATTTAATCACGGATTTACTTCTGATGTTGAAGCCATCAACAGTATTGATGGATTTATTTTTTACAGCGATAATGAAGGGAACTTATCTTGGTCACCAAAGCTCAATCCTACGCAAAAAACAACCCATCATTTTGAAAAACCGTATACAATAAAATGTATCAAATCGTATAAAAAACAACAAATTTTAGTACAGTTTAACCATCGCGCGGAACGCAACAGCATTTACCTTATTACCTTTGACGAAACCTATTCTAAAATCATCAATATGGACGCTATTTTGACCATAAAAAATGGTATTAGTGATATTTTTGTAGATCAAGAAACGATTTATATTGCGGTGTATGGCGATGGGTTTTACAAACTATTTCCTTCCATCATTAAATCATATCACAAAACAGCTTATCAAATTCCAGTTCCTAAATTTAGCTTTGAAAATACCGCTGGGAATATGGTTTTTGCCACAGAAAATGTTTCCTATACACTTCAGGAAAAAGATACCTTTATCCAACAAAAAAACCCATTTCGATTTAATACAGTTTTTGAATTTGGAGGCAAACGCTATTTTTCTTCTCATGAAAATTTATACAATGACTCTTTAAAAATAATAAACGATTCAAGAGTTGATAACATATTATTTGCCAAAGCGAAAGATACTTTATTGTATTCAAAATACTGGCTAAGTCGCAATCACAATGGCGAATGCGAAGATATTTATTGTATTGAATACAATTATAATGATAAGAAAGTCAACACGGGCATTTTTTTTAAAAATAAAGTGTATTTGGGAACGCAAAATGGAATTCGAAAATTCATCAAAAATGAAGTAGATGTTTGGGAACGCACCGAAGATTCCATATTACAAAAAAACTTTCAACAACGGGTTATTCGTTCTTTTTCAATCCATAAAAATCAACTCTTAATTACCACTCCGTATGAAGCATATAAGTACGACGAAACCAACATTTCGCCATTACTTTTTACCGAAGAAGACATTTATATTAATGCAACTTTTGTAGATGCACAAAATCGTATTTACTTTGGTACAAATAAAGGTTTTTGGGTACTAACGGATAATTATAAATATCATTTTAACACAAAAAACGGCACCAATTCGGATAATATATATTCTTTTTATCAAGATCGAAAAGGAATTATTTGGATAATTTCAGGAAACGGAATTATGGAGTTCAATCCTGCTTTGCTTGATATTACATTGCCACCAAAAATTGAAATTGATCAAAAAAATATTCAAAACGATCACGCATTACTTCACTTTAAAAGTAGCACACGACATTTTCCAGAAGCCGTTCTTTTTGAATATAAAATAAACAATACCGATTGGAGAAAACTTCAGCACAAGCAACTTGAAATGAGCAGCTTAAAACCAGGTGATTATACCGTTTCTTTTCGTGGAAAGCATATCAATAGCGAATGGTCTATTCCGGAGACATTTCAGTTTAATATATCACCCAAATGGTATCAAATTACCGTGATCAAAATTTTTATATTTGGAATCATCACCTTCTTATTATTTGGGTTTTTATGGTATCGCTTACGCGTGATTAAACGCAGAAATGAAATTTTATCTAACGAAATCAACAAACGCATATTTTTTGAGCATAAAGTAGAAAACTTACGGGAAGAAATTGCGCGCGACTTTCATGATGAAATTGGAAATAATATTGCTTCTGTCATTGGTTTGTCAAACAATTTAAAACACAGCGAAAAAGTTCCTTCGCCCAAAATTGACAAAATTGCTTCGCTTTCCAAAGAAATTTATCACACAGCAAAAGATTTTGTTTGGTCACTCAATCCAAAAAATAACAATATTGAAAGTTTGTGTAAATATCTCCGTGATTATGGCGAAAATTTCTTTGACCTTTTTGACGAAATTGACTTTCTATATCTCGAAATAGACATCATTCCAATTGACATTTCATACGTAAAAAGCAGAAACATCATTTTGGCGTATAAAGAAATATTGGCAAACATTATCAATCATTCACAAGCAACAAAAGTAGTTTTTAAAACCTATTTAGACGGACATTTATTTACCATTCAAATTCAAGATAATGGAATTGGTTTTGACAATAGTTCATCAACCAGTGGAAACGGATTGAAAAATATTAAAAAACGCATGGAAATGATCAATGCTGAAATGGACATTGAAAAAGTAGCAGGTGTTTTTTACACATTTACCTTAGATTTAAAAGAAGAATTTTATAACACAGAAGAATTATGAAAAAATATATTTCTATCATTGAAGACAATACAATTTTCAGAGAAAACATTGCCGCATACATTCAACAACTAGACGGTTATTTTTTATTAGGTGCTTATGGAAGTTTTGAAGCAGCTTTGGAAGATTTTAAAACAGGAAATCATCCAGATATTGTATTAATGGACATCGGATTACCTGGCATCAATGGAATTAACGGGACAAAAATAATAAAACAACAATTTCCAAAAACCGAACTGATTATCGTAACCGTTTTTGAAGATAGTAATATGGTTTTTGAAGCGCTAAAAGCGGGCGCTTGTGGGTATTTAACGAAAAGTTTAGGATTGCCAGAACTCAACAAAGCCTTGAGCGATTTAGAAAAAGGTGGTGCTCCAATGAGCAATAATATTGCGAAAATGGTCGTAGAATCTTTTCAATTAAATCATCAGGATAATACTTTATCTAAACGCGAAAAAGAAGTTTTAACGCTTCTTGCCAAAGGAAAAACATACAGCACCATTGCGGAAGAATTGTTTATTTCTAAAACGACGGTTCGCACACACATTCGGAACATTTATCAAAAACTACATGTCAACTCAAAAGCAGAAGCCATACAACTTGCTAACGAGAAAAAGATGATTTAAAAAAACTCACAGTGCAACTATAAACCTAAAACTGATCTGTTACAACTGTGAGTATTTCTAAGGCAAAACCATAAGTTTAGCAATACCAAGAATCACAATTCGCGCATTGTGTTTGTGTTCTTTCTGTAGGACATACGCTTAATCGTGACTCTTTACAAGTAGGGCCACCAATAGTACTTCCTACAACTCCACCTAAAACTTGATCTGTTGTCAAATTAGAGACTAATTGTTTCTTCAAGTTTAATCCTGTTTTAAAATTTTGTTTTTTCATAATTTCTATGTTTTAATGTTTAACCCAAAAGTAGCTACTACTTAGAAGCGTTTAATCCTGCAAACTGTATGATTCTTTCAAAAAATTACTCAAATCAGTAAAAAACGGCGTAAAATGTTAAGTTTCTTGTTTGATCATCACACATTTGATACCTTAGCGATAGCTATGAAATATTACAAATGAAATTTAAGTATTACGCATATATCTTACTGATTTGCTTACTTGCTTCCTGCAAAAACGAACCGTATGAAGAAATTCCTGCGCAAGAAGCTGGCGAGTTTAGCAACGTGCGTCTTGAATTTAATGTGCCTTCAAATTTTCCACCTTTAGTATATGATGTAGAAGGAAATGCGCCAACAGAAACAGGTTTTGAACTCGGAAGACGTTTATTTTATGAAGGTCGTATGGCGTCAGATAATGTGGTTGCTTGCGGGTTTTGTCACATTCAAGAATTTGCATTTACACATCACACACATATTATCAGTCACGGAGTCGATGGCGCGTTGGGAAACCGAAATGCACAACCGCTTCACAATTTGGCGTTTCAGAACGAATTTACGTGGGACGGCGCAGCAATTCATCTCGATTTACAACCGATTATCCCCATTACGAACGAACTAGAAATGAATGAAACGTTCACCAATGTCATTGCCAAACTCGAAGCGCATCCTGATTATCCGCGTTTGTTTCGCGAAGCATTTGAAAATGGAGAAATCAACTCAGAAAATATACTAAAAGCACTGTCACAATTCATGATTATGATGGTGACTTCCAATAGCAAATACGACAAATTTCGTCGCAACGAAGGAAACGTAACCTTAACGGCAAACGAAACGCAAGGCATGGAATTATTCAGTCAAAAATGTGCTTCCTGTCATGCAACAGATTTATTTACTGATCAATCATATCGCAACAATGGTTTGGCAATTAACCCTGAATATAACGATATCGGACGCGCACGTGTTACGGGGCTTCCGGGAGATAATTACAAATTTAAAGTTCCCAATCTCCGCAACATTGAAGTTACCTTTCCGTACATGCACGACGGACGTTTTACAAGTTTAGAGCAAGTTTTAGAACATTACCGAACTGGAATCAACGACACAGAAAACGTAGACGAATCTTTACGTCAAACCGATGGAACACTTGGAATTCCAATGACCGACGACGAAAAAGCACGCATTATTGATTTCCTCAAAACACTCACAGACGCAGATTTCATCTTTGACAATCGATTTTCGGAGTTTTAAAAATATAATTTGGGCGCATCGCCAACAAAAAAGTTGCCGTCGGGGGCTATACGCCTACATCCAGATAATGTATTAGAACTTCGTAATGAAGGTTTGAACTATTAAGAATACGAGTGTTTTCTTAATTTTTGCATAGCAATGCTATGGTTAAATTAAAAAACGCAGCAAAGCGTTCGTATTTGAAGTAGTTCAAATACGTAATAGATTTTCTAATGCATTATCTGGATTTGATTCCTCGCTGCGCTGCGGGATTTTCACTGCTATCCTTTGTGCGGTTTCAAAAAACAGAATCTACAACTGAAATTTCATTTTGATTTTAGAGAATATTCTTATAACTTTAACAATATCATCACGTTAAATGCTTAAAAGCGAAAGAAATCATTGAATTAAAATTCAAATAAAGGATTTAGTTTGACGGGAAATTTTACGAATAAATCAAGAAATAAAAACACCATCAATAAACTCTATGGCAAAATATGTTATATAAATGTTAGGTTTCTTCTAAAAAAGCGGCAAATAACCTATCTTTGCATATTAAATAAACCCTACTAAAAAATGATAACAGTTTCAGACACAGCCCGTAAAAAAGTAGTTGAACTTATGACTGATGATGGTTTTAACGCTACAAACGATTACATTCGTGTAGGCGTAAAAAGTGGTGGATGTTCCGGACTATCATACGATCTTACGTTTGACAAAAACAAAGCAGAAGAAGATAAAGTATTTGAAGACAATGGTGTAAAAATTATTGTAGACAAAAAAAGCTTCTTGTATCTCGTAGGAACTACCTTAGAATATTCTGGAGGATTAAACGGAAGTGGATTCGTTTTTAACAACCCAAATGCACAACGTACGTGTGGTTGTGGAGAATCGTTCTCCTTATAATTCAAGGTTTAAAGTTTTAAGTTCAAGGTTAGATTCGTATGGCAACTATAAAACAGTTTGAAGATTTAGAAATTTGGAAACTAGCTCGAAAACTTTGTCAAGATATCTTTGAAATTGCAAAACAAAGCGATTTAAAAACCGATTATAAACTTTACAATCAAATCAATGCTTCTTCAGGTTCCATTATGGACAATATTGCAGAAGGATTTGAACGAAATGGAAATAGAGAATTTATACAATTCTTATCAATAGCAAAAGCTTCTTGTGGCGAAACAAGATCGCAGTTATATAGAATTGTAGATAGAAAATATATTACAAGTGAAACATTAAAAACAGCAACACTTGTTTTGAGTAAAAAAATTAGCGCATTTATAAATTATTTGTCAAAAAGTGAAATGAAAGGAAGCAAATACAAGAGTAAGCAACCTTAAATATTGAACTTTAAACTTTGAACAAAAAAGAAAGAATGAGTAAGTATACTGAAGAAGAATTACAAAAAGAGCTCGAAACCAAAGAGTACGAGTACGGATTTTATACAGACATTGAAAGTGACACATTTCCTATTGGTCTTAATGAAGATATTGTAAGAGCTATTTCGAAAAAGAAAAATGAGCCACAATGGATGACTGATTGGCGTTTGGAAGCATTCAGAGTTTGGTCGGAAATGGAAGAACCTGAATGGGCAAATGTACACTATACTAAACCCGATTTTCAAGCGATTTCTTATTATTCAGCTCCAAAACAAGCAGATCCAAATAAAACTATGGATGATGTGGATCCTGAGTTGTTGGAAATGTATAGAAAACTTGGAATTTCTATTGATGAACAAAAAAAACTACAAGGTGTTGCCATTGATATCGTAGTAGATTCAGTTTCGGTTGCTACTACATTCAAAAAGACCTTGGCAGAAAAAGGAATTATCTTCTGCCCTATTTCGGAAGCCATTCAAGAGCATCCAGAATTGGTTAAAAAATACATGGGAACTATTGTTCCTACCAAAGACAACTTCTACGCGGCGTTAAATTCGGCGGTTTTTACAGATGGTTCATTTTGTTACATTCCAAAAGGCGTTCGTTGTCCGATGGAATTATCAACCTATTTCCGAATCAATCAAGCAGGAACTGGTCAGTTTGAACGTACACTTCTTATTGCTGACGAAGGAAGCTATGTAAGCTACTTAGAAGGTTGTACAGCACCATCACGTGATGAAAACCAATTGCATGCAGCAGTTGTAGAACTCATTGCTATGGATGATGCAGAAATTAAATATTCTACTGTGCAAAACTGGTATCCTGGAAATGCAGAAGGAAAAGGTGGCGTTTTTAACTTTGTGACCAAAAGAGGATTGTGCGAAAAAGGCGCAAAAATATCTTGGACACAAGTAGAAACAGGTTCAGCTGTTACATGGAAATATCCAAGTTGTATCTTAAAAGGTGATTATTCAATTGGAGAATTTTACTCAATTGCTGTCACAAACAATCATCAACAAGCTGATACAGGAACGAAGATGATTCATCTTGGAAAAAACACTAGAAGTACCATTATTTCTAAAGGTATTTCTGCTGGAAAGTCGCAAAACAGTTATAGAGGTTTAGTGCAAATTGCTTCTAAAGCAGAAAATGCACGTAACTTTTCACAGTGTGATTCACTCTTGATGGGAAATCAATGTGGCGCACACACGTTTCCATACATTGAAGTAAAAAATAAATCTGCACAAATAGAACACGAAGCAACCACTAGTAAAATTGGAGAAGATCAAATTTTCTATTGCAACCAACGTGGAATTGATACCGAAAAAGCAATTGCGTTAATTGTAAATGGTTTCAGTAAAGACGTATTGAACAAGTTGCCAATGGAATTTGCTGTGGAAGCACAAAAATTATTAGAAATTTCATTAGAAGGATCCGTTGGATAATAAATCACAAAACAAAACACCACAAAACATGAGAAAAATTTATTTCGTATTCGCATTATGCGTATTGACACTAAGTTGTAAAAACGACTCCAAATCAACCGAAACAGTTACAGAAACTGCTTCACAGTACGAAACGTTTTCGGGTATGTTTTTATACTTAGAAAGTGAAAAAGCAGCCGTTTTTCAAGCCGCTGGAGATCAAATGTACGGAGTCGTTGTGGACGATCAGATGTTTGCACTTAACGAAAAGTGTAAAGTATATAAAAAACAAGATCACGACATGGTTCCTGTGGTTATCAAAGGTCTCAAGAAAGTAAATACAATTGAAAATGCTTGGCCAGAAATCATCGAAGTAAAAGAAATCATTTCTGTACAAGAGCCACGTAATGGTGAAGATGGTACTATTATCATCAAAAACAATCAATAATTCGTTTTAAAAAAATATAATAAGCATTAGAATGTTACACATAAAAAATCTACACGCAGGTATTGAAGATAAGGGAATTCTTAAAGGAATCAACCTTGAAGTAAACGCAGGAGAAGTACATGCAATCATGGGACCAAACGGATCAGGAAAAAGTACCTTATCTGCTGTAATTGCAGGAAAAGAAGAATATGAAGTTACCGATGGAGAAATCTTTTTAAATGGTGAAAATATTGAAGAATTAGGTCCAGAAGAACGCGCACATCAAGGTGTTTTTCTATCGTTTCAGTATCCTGTAGAAATTCCTGGAGTTTCTGTGACAAACTTTGTAAAAACAGCGATCAACGAAACCCGTAAAGCACAAGGTTTAGAAGATATGCCAGCAAGCGAAATGTTAAAGAAAATTCGCGAGAAAGCTGAATTGTTAGAGATTGATAGAAAATTCCTTTCTCGTTCATTAAATGAAGGATTTTCTGGTGGAGAAAAGAAACGTAACGAAATTTTCCAAATGGCAATGCTAGAACCAAAATTAGCCATCTTAGATGAAACTGATTCTGGTTTGGATATTGATGCGTTGCGAATTGTTGCAAATGGTGTAAATAAATTACGAAGTAAAGACAACGCCGTAATCATCATTACACACTACCAACGTTTGTTAGATTATATCGAACCTGATTTTGTACACGTTTTACACGATGGAAAAATTGTAAAATCGGGCACGAAAGCATTAGCCTTAGAATTAGAAGAAAAAGGATACGACTGGATCAAGCAAGAAGCGACAATTTAAAAATCGATTACAAAAGAAATAGATGGAGTTAAAAGATAAATTATTGTCATCCTTTATGGTTTTTGAAGATCGTGTAAACGATGAATCTAAAAACCTACATGGAATCAGGAATGAAGCCATTAAAACGTTTCAGGAAAAAGGGTTTCCTTCAAAAAAAGATGAAGACTGGAAATATACTTCACTCAATGCTTTATTAAAGCACGATTATAGTATTTCTCCACAACAAGAAACAGCAATCGAATTTAAAGAAGTTAAAAAATATTTTATTCACGATATTGATACGTATAAAATTGTATTTATCGATGGAAAATATAGTTCTTTCCTTTCGGAAACTACACATGACGGAATTGATGTGTGTCTAATGAGCGCTGCATTGAGCATGCCTAAGTATAAAATCATTATTGATTCGTATTATAACAAAGCTGCAAAAGCGGATCATAGTTTAACGTCGTTAAATACAGCGTTTGCTTCGGAAGGTGCATACATTCACATTCCAAAAAACAAAGTAGTAGAAAAACCAATTCAAATCATTCACTTTTCTACTGGAAATGAAACTTCTCTGATGCTGCAACCACGAAATTTAATCGTAGTTGATGAAAATTCACATGTACAAATCATTGAGCGTCATCAAAGTTTGACATCAAATGTTGTATTGACAAATTCGGTCACTGAAATTTTCGCAAACAAGCGTGCTATTATTGATTATTATAAGATTCAAAATGACAATCAAGATGCGTCTTTGATCGACAATACTTATATTTCTCAAAAGCAAAGCAGTCACGCTTCTGTACATACATTTTCGTTTGGTGGAAAGTTAGTTCGTAACAATTTACAATTCTTCCAAAAAGGAGAACATATTGATTCTACCATGAAAGGAATTACCATCATTGGTGATAAGCAACATGTAGATCACAACACATTGGTACATCATATTGAACCAAATTGTGAAAGTCACCAAGATTACAAAGGTATTTTTGCTGATCGTTCTACGGGAGTTTTCAACGGAAAAGTTGTGGTGGAAAAGGAAGCACAAAAGACAAATGCATTCCAGGCAAATAATAATATTTTAGTAGACGATAAAGCAACTATTAACACTAAACCTCAACTAGAAATTTTTGCAGATGATGTAAAATGTTCGCACGGTTGTACCATTGGTCAGTTAGATAAAGATGCTTTATTTTATATGCGTTCACGCGGAATTCCTAAGAAAGAGGCCAAAGCATTACTAACCTACGCTTTTGCGAATAACGTTTTAGAAAGTGTGAAGATAAACGCTCTTAAATCCCGAATCAATAAATTAATCGCTCAAAAATTAGGCGTTAATTTAGGATTCGATTTATAAAAAAGGAAAGACAAGAAATTAAAATCCCGAAGCAAACGCTTTGGGATTTTTTTGTGGAATATATCTGAAAAATGTTATCTCTACTCAATTGCCGTAGTAATTTCACTTAGAAATTTATTGAAATCCATTCCATCGCTACCGACCAATCCAAAACGTACAATTACTAAATCTTTTGATGGAATAATGTATACGCGTTGTCCTTGATATCCGTTTGCCGAATACATATCTTTTGGCACATCTGGATGATATCCGCCAGCATTTAACCAAAAGTGCGCTCCATAACGTCCATCAGATGTTGGTGTTGGTTTCGTCACATAATCTACCCAAGAATCATCAAATATTTGTGTGCCGTTCCAATTACCTCTATGTAAGTAGAGCAATCCAAATTTTGCCCAATCGCGTGCATTTGCCCAAGCATACGACGAACCTACATAATTTCCTTCCATATCAGCTTCAATTAACATGGAGTGCATTCCTATTTTATCAATGAAGTCAACATACGGATAATTTAAGTAGTCTTGATGCCTGCTAAATTGCTTTCGCAAGATCCCTGAAAGTAAGTTAGAAGTTCCAGAAGAATAATACCAAGTTTCGTTTGGGGTACCAACCAATGGTTTTTCTGCTTGCGATTTTGTCATGTCTTTGTCCAAAAACAACATTTTAGTCACATCTGATATTTTACCGTAATCTTCTTCCCATTCCAAACCACTATTCATTTGTAGTAAATTGTGAATGGTTATTTGGTTGCGCTCATCATTTTCCCAAGCTTCAACTGGAGCTTTGTCCCAAACATTAATTTTTCCTTGATATTGTAGTACTCCAAACATGGTACTTAACAAACTTTTGGTCATAGACCAGCCTAATATTCTAGAATCTTTGTTAAAACCAGTTGCGTATTGTTCTGCCAGTATTTGATCTTTATAAATGACTAAAACTGCGCGTGTTTTTTTGACATCTTCTCCGTTTTCTTTCGCGAAAGCGTAATTGACAGCATTATTAATCTTATCGTAATCAACATTTGAAAATATAGTATCTTTTTGCTTCATACTTCCATAAGGATATGAAGACATTCGTGCAATATTTGTTCGGTATGGTACTGGCGTTTCTTGTAATATATCGTAGTCATCATCAATAAGTACACTTCCCAAGCCTTTTCGGTAAACTGCGGTTCGTTCCATAAATCCAAACACAGATGCTGATGCAGATTTTTTGAATTCATCAACGACATCTTCAGCGATGTTTATAGGTCCAAAATTGTTGTCCGTCGCATCTGTAAATTCCACAGTCCTTTCCGCGACAAAGACAGACGAACTCATATTTTTTGCGGAATATCCAGAGATAATATTTAAACGCGAATAATTAAAGGCGACAACAACGGCAAGAATTACAATAAGTACTAAAGCTATTTTTAAGACTTTTTTCATCTGTTTATTTTTATGTATGAATCCTCTCAGATGGAATTCACCTATAATCACACGGTTACTATCAACCAATGATTATGGTTCATTTCATGGTTCCTGAATTTTGATACTCAAATATATTAAAATGAAAGTTAGTTTCTTGTTTTCGCGGTGTTTTTCCTTATAACAAAACAGGGAAAACACTCGAAAAAAGTATCTATAAAGCTGTTTATCAATTCATTAAATAGAAGGAAATTTGTAAAACTGTTACGTAACGGGAAAAGAAATACAAACCTTTTAAAAACTTACAAACCATGAAAAAAAAACAAAAAACGTTTAAAAAGCTTTCGCTGAACAAAAAAGTTGTGTCCAACTTGGAAATTCAGCAGACAAATGGTGGTGCTGTTACCACACATATTTGTCCTATTAATACGCTGAATTGTCCTGGAACTTGGATCTGCCCTATTGAAACAAGGTTTTGTCCAAGACCAACTTGGATCTGCCCAATTGAGACACAAATTTGTCCGATTGAAACTCTTGCATGTCCAATAAACACTTTAGCATGTCCATTCTAATCCATTAAAATTTTAAATCATGAAAAAAAATAAAAAAAGTTTAAAGAAGTTAACACTTAACAAAAAAGTTGTGTCTAGTTTAGAAGAGAGCCAAGTAAGTGGAGGAACTATTGTTTCTATCGCTTGTCCAACACTATTTTGTCCAACAAGATTCAATTGTCCAACACTACAATTTGATTGTCCGACATTACGTATTGATTGCCAACAAACCTTGGATAGTGGTTGCATTAAAACTTTAGATTGTTCGCTTGCAGGTTGTCCAACTAATTTTGTTTGCTAAAAACAACCTAATTTATTTATATATTGAGGAAAGCTGCTGTAAAAAGCAGCTTTTTTTTATTTATCGTGATTACTATGATATAACTTCTACTAAATAAAAACTCAACTAGTATTGAAAATTCTAGAACTAAGTGTTTCATTTTTAGTTTCTTATTTTCGTTTTCGTTGCTCGCAAAAAGAAAAGAAACAAAAGAAAGCGCGCTTTTTCCAGAGGTGTTTTCAGCTTTCTCTTTGGAAAGCTAAAACCGCATCCACTTTTCTAAATTTTTTCCAAGGCTTCAAAAATTTTTAACGAAAAATGTCTGCTACACTGCAGAAAAAGAAAACGTCCCATGTTATCTTTTTGTTGAACCAATATTATTTATACTTCGATTCAGGAAGTGAGATAGCTTGTGGATATTTTTTAAGTCTACTTGTCTTATAATCTTCTTTTGCTTTTTCTAGGTTGCCCAATTGTTCATAGCAATAACCACGACTGTATTCTGCTTTTCCATCACTAAATGCCTGTGCATCGATGACTTTTGATAAATTTTTGACAGCATCTAGGTAGTTTTTATTTATCAAATCAATAATACCTATATTTTGAATGGATAGATAATCTGTAGGGTTTGTTTTAAGAATTTCTTCAAAAACTTTTCTCGCTTGTGGATATTGTTGTTTTACAAAAAAATCATACGCTACTTGATGTTTTGCTTTTACTTCATCATTACTGAGATACGATTTAAACTTTAGCTTTCCTAAAACTTCTTTTTTTGCATTGACAATTTTGCTACTAAACTTATTATATGCCAATCCCGTATCTAGTATTTTGAGCATTAATTCACTGTCTTTGGTAAAATCGTACATGGTGTTCGATTTGGTTTTCCATTCACTCACATCTCTATAATTATGTTTCGTATAGTGATGCATTATTTTTAGCAGACTTGCGGTATCTTTATCTTTTAGATAGATTTTTTTAAGCATGTTATAATTCGTTTTGAATCCTGGATATCCATCAAAAACTTGTTCCGAATAATGTTTTGCGCTGTCTAAATTATCTTTTACATTCAAATAGATTTCTGCCTTAAATGCTTTTACCAAAAATGCATCTACATTGTATGATTGTGATGTGTTTAAAATGGCTAATGCTTCGTCATATTTTTTTGCTTTGATGGCATAATTTGCCAAGAACACATTATTAACGGTTCCAACATAACTCAATTGTGGATAGTCTCGCCATCTTTCTTTGATGTTTTCATAGCTATATTTCAGTTTTCCGTCGCCAAACAACGCTTTTCCTGATAAATCGGTTCGCATTTCACGTTGTAGTTGATATGCTTTAAATACTGCATAGTTTGAAGCTATACTGGCAAAACTGAACAGAAATAATACGCCAAATATGACTAACTGTAATTTTTTACTACTCAAAACGATTTCGCTGGTCGTTTGCCTTCTAGCGAAAGCCAAAATAAATACCACCGAAATAATAAAGAATAGTTGAATAGGCGCACGCTCCAACGGAAAGTTTAGCAATGCATCAAGTGTATAACCTAAAGCTACTAAAAAAACAGTGGCATATATATATTGTGTTTTAAAATCTTTTTCGCGACGCATTAATCCGATAAACCATAGAAATGGCGCAATAAATAGAGAAACATAAAAGAGAAAACCAACAATACCTGTTTCCGCTAGCTTTTCCAAGAAATCACTGTGCGCACGTCTAGGGTTTGCAAAAGCTCCTTTACTATTGGTATAATTAATATAATGTGTTTTTTTACCAACGGCTTTATAATTTCCATAACCGACACCAAGCACAGGATTTTCCTTAAAATTATCAAAAGCGAGTTTCCACAACGAAAATCGTCCTGAACTCGATCGTGATTCTATTTTAATAGAAACATCCGCCGAAACGATTTCTTTTTCCTTGGAATAATTTTGATTTACGTAATTTCTTCCACTATAGTAATCAGTGTTTCGCGTGTTCAAAAGATCGTCCAAGGTATTCATAGAATTTTTATCAATTCTATTCACATTCAACACTAAAAGTATAATTAAGAAAGGTGCTACAAACAAAAAAGCTGTTTCTTTTTTAAGCTTTGCACTGTGTTTTATAATTCCATATAGCAAATAAGCTATTGTGATGATAAATATAACAACGAATGATAATACAGCAGTTCTTGAAGCTGCAAAAAACAAAGCAACAATGGCAAGAAATATTGCCAAACCTGAAATGTATTTCCAGATTTTTTCAAAATATAAAAAGCCGTATATAACAAACGGTAATTGCACTACTAAGTATGCTGTGTAAATGTTAATATTAGAAAAGCAATGTTGAAATCCTAAGACAAATTCACTTGTTCTAGCCGTACTTGAATTTCCTGAGAAATATTGAACTGCTTTCCATGAATAAAAAATTACAACAACAATAGATACTTTACAGATAAAGTGAAAAAAGACTTTTGGATCGTGTCTAATAAAAATATACAAACAATAAAATGCTACAATTGTATTGACAAAACGCGCTAAATGCACCAAACTTTCGCTCACATTAATCGCAGTAATCATGGACAAACAGCCAACTGTAAAAAAGCCTACTAAGAGTCCACTATAAATTTTTGCCTTTTTATCGAATGTAGATACATTGAAGAAATCTTTATGTTTAAATAAAAACACTAGTGAAACCACGTTTAATAAGGAAACATACAACCATTCGGGCGCATCAAAATCCATTGCATTAAACAAAGGCACAAAACTCGTAAGAAGGTATAACAAACATAAAAGCTGTGCTATAATGAGTTGATTGGCAACTGGCGTTTTTTTGGGTGAAGCGGTTTTTTCGGATTTACTTTTTGGCATTGATGTAATTTTATATCAAGAAAATAAAAAAATAAAAAATGTAAGTCAAGCAAATACTCCGAATATTAAAGCATTGCTAGCTGAACAAATTACGAGAAAAATCTTGAATTTTGTTGAATTGTTTTTTGAAAGAATTTCAGAATCCCGATCAAACGCAAAAAATGAGCGTTGATTGCTGTTACAATTACAACGGAATTCACCTAAAAAGTGACAACGGATTCTAAGAATAGTTAGTACCTTTGTAAAGACTGAAAAAGATATCATGCTAGACATTCAAAAGATACGAAAAGACTTTCCAATTCTCAACCGAGAAGTAAATGGTAAACCCTTAATATATTTCGATAATGCGGCGACTTCGCAAACACCGCAACAGGTTATTGACTGCATTGTAGATTACTATTCGCGCTACAACGCAAACATTCACAGAGGTGTACATACGTTGAGTCAAGAAGCTACAGATGCGTATGAAGAAGCACGTATAAAAATTCAGAAACATTTTAACGCATCAAAACCGCATGAAATTATCTTAACGTCTGGAACGACGGAAAGTATCAATTTGATTGCCAATGGATTTGCTTCGTTTGTAAAAAAAGGAGACGAAATCATTGTTTCTGCACTAGAACATCATTCCAACATTGTTCCTTGGCAAATGCTGTGCGAACATACAGGTGCCATATTGAAAGTAATTCCAATGTTTCAAAATGGACAACTAGACATGGACGCGTATGTTGCATTACTGAACGAAAAGACAAAATTAGTCTTCTGTAATCATGTGTCCAATGCCTTGGGAATTATCAATCCAATAAAATTTATTATTGACAAAGCACATGAAGTTGCTGCTGCTGTACTAATTGATGGCGCACAAGCTGCACCACATATAAAAGCAGACGTACAAGCATTGGATGTAGATTTCTATGTGGCTTCAGCGCATAAAATATGCGGACCTACTGGTGTTGGATTATTATACGGAAAAGAAGCTTGGTTAAACAAATTACCACCATATAAAGGCGGCGGCGAAATGATTGATCAGGTTACGTTTGAAAAAACAACGTACGCAGGTTTGCCACATAAATTTGAAGCAGGAACCCCAAACATTTGTGGAGTCATTGCTTTTGGAGCCGCGTTAGATTATATGAATGCGATCGGTTTTGAAGCCATTGAAGCCTACGAACATGAGCTATTAGTCTATGCAACTGAGAAATTACTAGCCGTTGGTGATGTAACTATTTACGGAACTGGCGATAAAACCGCCGTGATTTCGTTTAATATAGAAAACATTCATCCGTACGATATTGGAACCATTATTGACAAACTAGGAATCGCCGTTCGTACAGGACATCACTGTGCGCAACCAATTATGGATTTCTACAAAATTCCGGGAACAGTTCGTGCTTCGTTTTCTTTTTACAATACAAAAGAAGAGATTGACACCTTTATAGAAGCGATCAAAAAAGCGAAGATGATGCTTTCGTAACTTTCTCATAAAAAACAGTTTATCTAAAGAATCGCTCCATTGGTCGATTCTTTTTTTTTGCGCGCATCTGAAAAAAACCGATGTGTTTCATCGATAAACATACTATCTATCACTTGTAGGTTAAATTTCATAATGTTGTTTTATCTCTAACATATTAATAAAATAATTACATTTTATCTAAAAAATTGCATTTTTTGTTAAATTATTCATAAAAAAATATACATTTGCCGAAGTATTAATCCGAATAAACCTAATTAAGAAAATTATGAAAAAAGTTTTTCTAAGCATGATTGCCGTAGCAACAATCATGGTATCTTGTAGTGATGACCAAACTGCAAATACAACAGATGACGCACAAGTAGCAGTTGACATGAGTGACTTCTACTTACACACAGACAATAGTGAAAAAGCTGCAGGTGGTTGTTTCACAATGCAGAAATTAAATGACCAGCTTGACAAAGATCCTCAGTTAGCTGAAAAAATGTATAATATTGAGAAAAGATTCAGACAAGATGTGCTTTCTAAAGCAAAACCAGCAAATCCTGGCGGCGGAAACGGCGGCGGTGGCGGCGACCCAGAACCACCAACAGATAACTTAGGTGTTGTAACAATTCCTGTATATATACACGTTGTATATAGTAACAGTAATGAAAATATTAGTGATGCACAAATTAACTCTCAAATGGCTGTCTTAAATGACGATTTTAGAAAAACTAATAATGATGCAAACCAAGTACCTTCATTATTCTCTGGAGTAGCAGCAGATACTGAAATTCAGTTTAGCTTAGCTCAAACGTTCAGATATTCAAACTCTAGAACTTCTTGGGGAACTAACAATCTTGTAAAATCAACATATCCACCAGTAACACCTTCAACTCACATGAATATTTGGGTTTGTAACATTGGTGGTGGAATCTTAGGATACGCACAATTTCCTGGAGGAAGTCCTTCAACGGATGGAATCGTAGTTGGACCACAATTTTTTGGAACAACGGGTTATGTAGCTTCTCCTTTTGACGAAGGAAGAACAACAACGCATGAAGTTGGTCACTACTTAAACTTACGCCACATTTGGGGAGACGGAAGATGTAACAGAGATGATTTTGTTTCTGACACACCAACTTCTGATGCACCAAACTATGGATGTCCTTCATTCCCAACAACAAACTGTCGTTCAACGGATATGACAATGAACTACATGGACTATACAAACGATGCATGTATGTACATGTTCAGTACTGGACAAAAGACAAGAATGAGAGGCGTTTTAGTTGCAGGTGGAGCTAGAGAAACCTTAGTGAACTAAGCAACGAATTACAGTGCTAAATTAAATATAGAAAAGACGCCAATATTGGCGTCTTTTTTTGTATTATTATATTATTGAATTTATAAAAAACCTACACATGAAATATATATTTTGTCTATTCTCCGTTGTTTTATTTTCAAAAGGATGCAATGATGCGAAAACAGAAACCACAAAAAGTGCGCAAGATGATATTTCAATTACGTATGAAGCCTCTTCACGCGGATTGTATCAAAAGATAGACCTTTCCAAAGCACAAATTACTGTTGCAAACGATAGAAGCGGAACTACAGTCACAAAAGAATGCAACGAAGCCGATTGGAGCGAAGTTGTAGCCTTACTTGATAAAATTGATGCTGAAAAATTGAACGGAACTACTGTAAAAGATGAAGACATCGCCAGAGATGCTGCAATTCCTGCAACATTGACTATAAAATACAAAGACAATACCATTACTTCTAAAACAATTGCACACGGAAATCCACCTTCATACTTAGCACCTTTGCTCACAAAAATACAAGCAATGGCAAAAGCTGTTGATAAACCGTAATAGTTGTTGTATTTTTGCATTTCATAAACAATCGTGTAAACGAAGAAATAATGACGATACAAGAGATACAAGACGAAATAGTTGACGAGTTTGCCATGTTTGACGACTGGATGCAACGCTACGAGTATATGATTGACCTTGGGAAATCGCTTCCGCTTATTGATGAAAACTTAAAAGAAGACGAAAACCTTATCAAAGGTTGTCAAAGTAAAGTTTGGGTCCATGGAGAAATGATTGATAATAAACTGGTATTTACCGCCGATAGTGATGCTATTATTACCAAAGGAATCATTGCTATATTAATTCGTGCATTTTCAAACCAACATCCATCAGCAATTATTGAAGCAAATACTGATTTTATTGACGAAATCGGCTTAAAGGAACATTTATCACCAACACGTGCAAACGGATTGGTGAGTATGATAAAACGATTAAAGTTATACGCAGTGGCATATCAAACACAATTAAACTAAAAAAATGTCAGAAGTTACTATAGATACAGACGCTTTAGGCGAAAAAATTGTAAAGGTTTTAAAAACTATTTACGATCCAGAAATTCCAGTAGATATTTACGAGTTAGGACTCATTTATGATGTTTTTGTAAATGAAACGTTCGATGTAAAGATTTTAATGACACTTACGTCTCCAAATTGTCCCGTAGCAGAAACGCTTCCGTTGGAAATTGAAGAGAAAGTAAAATCAATGAAAGAAATCAACAATGCTACGGTTGAAATTACCTTTGAACCGCCTTGGGACAAAGATTTAATGAGCGAAGAAGCAAAACTAGAACTAGGTTTACTATAAGATGGCTGAAGAAATTATCAACAGAGTTGCGCAAAGCAAATTAATGACAATTGATCTTGAAGATTATTATCCTTCTGGAAAACGTGTACTTTTTGACATTTCTGATTGGTTATTGGAAGGATTAATTCTACGCGAAAAAGAATTCCGAAAGTATGTAGCTGAATATGATTGGTCAAAACATCAAGGGCAGTATATTTCGTTAATTTGTTCTACGGACGCTATTATTCCTGGATGGGCATATATGTTGGTAAGCGTAAATTTAGCACCTTTTGTCGAAAAAGTGATAATTGGGACGTTGGAGAATTTAGAAACGTCCATTTACCAAGACATAATTGCAAAACTCGATGTTTCAAGCTATCAAGACAAACCTGTTATTATTAAAGGTTGTGCGCACAAACCTATACCAGACAACGCGTACACGATGATGATAACAAAACTACATGGTGTTGCTAAAAGTGTAATGTATGGCGAAGCTTGTTCCTCAGTTCCGCTATACAAAAAGAAATAACGTTTCTAAATAACCGATTTAATTTACTGACTTTCATAAGTTTAAATATTTTGTGATATTTTTGTGAACTCACGGACAACTCCTATATTTGCCGTCGCAAAAATCTAAAATAAATAGACATGAAAAAAATCATATTTACAATCGCGTTATGTGTCGGAATTACTTCCATGAATGCACAAACAGTAGAAGAATTAAAAGCTCAAAAATCTGAAAAGCAAGCTGCTGCAGATGCTTTACAAGGAGAAGCAAATGCGATACAAGCACAAATCGATGCATTACCAGGATGGAAAAAAGGAGCTTTCGGAACTATTGGAGGAAGTCTTTCTGAATTCAGCAATTGGTACGGACAAGGAACACCAAACGTTTCCTCTGGAAATATAGGGTTTACCATAAATGCTTTTGCAAACTTAAATCAAGAGAAATTTTTCTGGAATAATAGCGCGAATATAAACTTAGCTTGGGTTAAATTTGATGATAAAGACGATCCAACAGATAGTAAAAAGTTTAGAGAATCTACAGATGTATTCAATATCAGCACTTTATACGGTCGTAAAATCAGTGAAAAATTTGCAATTTCTGGTTTAGCAGAATACAGAACAACATTATTAAATAACTTTAACGATCCTGGGTATTTAGATGTTGGTTTTGGTGCTACTTGGACACCAATTCAAAACTTAATTGTGGTGATTCACCCATTAAACTACAACTTTGTATTTAGTGATAATGATTCTGTTTTTGAATCTTCATTAGGTGCAAAAATTGTAGCGGATTATACAAGAAGTATTGGCGCTGTAAACTTTAAATCAAACTTATCAATGTTCCAAAGCTATAAAAGTAGCGATTACTCAAACTGGACATGGACAAACTCATTTAGCTATTCATTATGGAAAATGATTGGTGTTGGTTTCGATTTTGGTTTAAGACAAAACAAACAAGAAGCGGTAAACTTCAATCTTGCTTCTGGAAATACAGCAACAACATTTGACAATGTAGATAATAAATTACAAACATACTGGACAGTTGGTTTAAGCTACAACTTATAAGATTTCACCCAAACAAAATACTAGAAATGCGTCTCTAAATGGAGACGCTTTTTTTGTTCCTAATTCTTTAAAAAAGAAAAAGCGATCCGAAGATCGCTTGAAATTATAAGTCTATTTTGGAGCAGTACACCATAAATCCCCAGTATCATAACACCATTGATTATAGGTCCAGTTACAAAATTCTGGTTCTCGTGAGTCACACATTGGACCATCAGAAAAGGCTCCACCTTTTGCGCTTTCATAAGTTAACGAAGAAACTGCTTTCTTGTTCAGTGACAAGTTTTTAAAATTCTTTTTTTTCATGATATAAAGTTTTGGTTTGAAAATGAAAGTATAAAAACAAATCATGAACCACTTACGGTAACACCTTAATTAACATTTGAATAGCAATTGCAAAAAGAAAATCGAAGTGAAACTATCTGTTACTAAAATAGCAAAATTGCTTTGTCATGCTAGCGTATGGAAATCAAACAAAAACATACGTTAACACACGTTTTAACACAACCGCGAGTTTCATTAACATAAAGTAAAAACCTTTGTAAATAGTGCAACTTCAAGCATTTTTAAGGTTAATGATCGGTTAACGATGGTGTTTTTTATGGCTACCAATTGTGTTATTGCTACTTTTGAATTGTTGAAAGTGCAAAAACACACAACATTTCGATCCTATATACGATTGATAACCACAACCAAAAACTGAATGAAAAATAAAGTCACCATATTAATTATTGCTTCCATTGCTACATTGATTGCTTTATCGGCCATTCAAGGATACTTAATAGAAAACGCATATCAACTCAAAAAGAAGTCCTTTATACAGGAAACAGATGATGCAATTTCTGACATTGACAATCATCCAGAGTTGGATTCAATTGTTGATGTTATCGGTGAAGATTTACGCACCAATTTGGGCGATTATAAAAACAACCGAATTAGCAAAGCAGAAGTTATTCGCAAACTTCGTATAAAAGGCGATAGCGTAAATCAGTCATATATGGAACGCTACACAAAAGAACTAAATGCGATCAACTTAGGTTATAAAATTCGGTATAAAAGACAACTCACCAGTATTATTGTATACAATGGACAGGAATACGACACAATTTTTCCATCAGCAAAAAAACAAAGTTTAACCATTTTAGGTGAAAATTTTGAAGATGAAAATTCACATGTAGTTAAAAGTGCGCGTACGTTTACAGAGTTTGATTTTATAACACAAGAAAGAGACAGCGTTTTTACAACCACACTTGATGTAGAGTTAAAAACAAAAGATGTCATTTTAATTATGGACTGGAAAAGTATTGTTTTCCGTCGCATGGCGAGTTTGCTCATCATTTCCGTATTGCTGCTTTTGTTTGTGGTTGGATTGCTATATTATTCGATTAAAAATTTAATCAATCAGAAGAAAATTACAGAAATCAAAACCGATTTCATTAACAATATTACACACGAACTCAAAACGCCGCTTGCCACATTAAGCGTAGCTTCAAAAAGCTTGAAAAATACCGAAATTAGAAATTCTACGGAAGCATTTGACAACACATTGAATATTGTAGACAGACAGAATACACGTTTGCAAAAACTAATTGATCAGGTATTAACGAATAGTTTAAGCGCAAAGGATATTATATTATCAAAAGACGCGGTTGTAGACAACGATTATTTTAATGATTTAATTGCTGATTTTAAACTGTCAACACAACAACGAGAACTCAGTATTATCAACAAAGTTTGCCCAGAAGAAGTATTGCTTCGTATTGACACATTTCACTTTACCACAGCTTTGTTGAATATTTTGGAGAATGCTGTCAAATACGGAAACGATCAAACAGAAATTACCATTGAAACTTCGCTGAAAAGCAATGAATATTACATCACAATTAGTGATAATGGACAAGGAATTGCAGCGCAAGATCAATCGCAAATATTTGACAAATTTTATAGAGTCAGTCACGGAAATGTACATGATGTAAAAGGACTCGGATTAGGCTTGTATTACACGAGTCAGATTGTAAATGCGCATCAAGGAAAAATTACCGTGCAAAGCGAATTGAAAGAAGGAACAACTTTTATAATAACAATACCTATTAACTAATGCAAAAGACCAAAGTTTTACTCGCAGAAGACGATTATGATTTCGGAAGTATTTTAAAACAATACTTGATGATTCACAATTTTGATGTGATTTGGGCAAAAGACGGCAAAGAAGCATTTGCACTTTTTAGTGCCGACGAACATCAACATGAAAATGCATTTGATATTTGTGTTTTTGATGTGATGATGCCACAATTAGACGGTTTTTCATTAGCTGAAAAAGTAATTGAACACAACCCAGAAGTTCCGTTTATCTTTTTGACAGCCAAGAAGATGAAAGAAGATAAAATACGAGGATTAAAACTCGGAGCCGACGATTATATCGTCAAACCATTTGAAGCCGATATTTTGGTTTTACGTTTACAAAACATATTAAAACGATCAAAAAAAACAATCATTTCATCAAAAAACGAACACGAATACACGATTGGGAAATATGTTTTTGACACTATAAACTATCAATTGAAATTCAATGGAGAAACCCAACGAATTACTGAAAAAGAAGCGCAACTGATTCAGTTTTTCTACGACCACAAAAACCAACTCATTAAACGAGAAGACGTTCTCGAAAATGTTTGGGGAAATGACGATTTCTTTTCTGGAAGGAGCATGGATGTATTTCTGAGTAGACTTCGGAAATACTTCAAAAAAGATCCCGCAATCGCAATTGAAAGTACTCGCGGTCTCGGATTGACTTTTAAAGTAATTACCAATTAATTCATCAAAAAATTAGAAAACATGAAAACATTTTTTATATCCGCATTTATAGTATGTATGTTCCAAATTGGAAACGCACAAAAAGCACCTGACACACCAGAAACACCAACAAATATTGTTGCAAATCATGGAAATTATAGCGAAGGAGGAAATACTTCGGTATCAATCAGTCACACAGACGACGCTTATAAACTAAAAGCAAGTTTTCCACAAAGCAGAGAAGCAAGATTAAAGGAATTGATTCAAAATACGCTTGGCGATAAAAATTTAAACATTCGCAAAGGTTATTCAAAGTGGAGCAATAATGAAAAAGTATATGAAGTTAAATTAACTCAAACAACACTACGAATTTGGATAGATTTAAACATCGCTTCTACGAATTTGATTGAAAAATTTGAAGCATTAGGACATGATGCAAAAACAATTATTTCGGGCAGTAATATTAATGTTGAGAAAGCCCGCATGCAACGAGAAGCAGATAGAATGCGACGAGAAGCAAATAGAATGCAGCAAGAAGTAAAACGCTTAGAACAACAAGCTGCACGTGAAACAAAACGTGTAGAAAGAGAAATGAAACAACAAAACGAACGTGTTCAACGTGATGCTAAACGTCTTGAGATAGAAGCAAAACGCTTAGATATGGAAGCAAAACGTGTGGAAAAAAGAGCGCGTCATAAAGGCGGCATAAGTTCATACATTAAGCGTTTATTGGACGATGCTAAAACAATATATACAGGAACTTCAGGTTCAGATTTGAATTGGATTTGGCCAAGTGTACAAGAAGATTTATTGGCAGCTTTTTTGGAAGATGAATTCGTTACATCTACTTCAAAAGTAGCATTTACAGCAGAGAAAGATCACATGTATGTAGATGGTGTTGAACTCACGGAAGCACAAAGTAAAAAATACAGTGCAATCCTTCGCAAAGCAGGCATAAAAACAAATGCTGATTTTTCATTCTACAAAAAAGGAGATCATATTGTGATCATCGGATTGAATGCAAAAATTAAAAAAACATTCAATGATTTATACAAACAAGGATTTATTGCATCTACGGATGAAGCTGTTAAGCTTCTAATTAATGGAAATTCGATCGTTCAAAACGGAACAAATCTGTCTTCAGACAAAGTAGCCGCAATCAATACAATTCTTAGTGACAACGGAATTATTCCCGCGCCAGGAAAGTATCTTGAAATGAAAAAAGCAGGAAGTTACCGATTGGGTTATAGTACTGGTACAAAAGGAATTGTTGGTACTTGGATTGAGGAGGACTGATTTTAAAAAACATCCTAAAAATACAAGAGAGCGATCTAAATGATTGCTCTCTTTTTGTTTATATGCCTTACCCTAAAAAGGTTCGTTTGGTGGACAGTGGTAGCAATTTGTTAATAATGTTGGATCAGTACATGTAAGCGGTCCACCTGTATTATCAGCTCTACGCAATCCCCCTACTACTTTAACTGTTAAACTTGATACTGCTTTTTTGTTTAGCGAAAGTTTTTTTAGACTTTTTTTCATAATTATTAAATTTTAGTGGTTTCACTACTTAATCCTTCTAAAAATCAAGTAGCCATTTGGTTAATTTTTCTTTTATATGTAAATCTACCTCTGTCCAGGACAAATAAAACACATTGTCATTGCCGTTGGTCCTGTTGGTCCAGTTGTGTAAGTGTCAGTTGTATCGTCATCTTGTCTGCGAAGTCCTCCTTTAAGTTTTACAGATAAATCAGAAACTGATTTTTTGTTTAAGGCTAATTTTTTTAAGCTTTTTTTCATTTTTACTAAGTTTTGGTTGTTAATTAAAGTCGTAGTTTTTAACAAATACTACGTTTGCGATGCATCAGCTTATGAAATAAGGGAATTATATACTTTTTATTGCTCTAAAATGTATCTGGTGGACAATCAAAACATCTTGTGTTTTCTGTCGGATCTGTTGTTGGCGCTTCTCTTCTAAGCCCTCCATTAATTTTTTCTGTTAAACTAGAAACGGCTTTTTTGTTGAGTGCTAATTTTTTTAGACTTTTTTTCATGCTGTAAATTATTAAGTTTTGCTCCTACTCGTACGTTTTTCGGATTCCACGTAAAATATGTGTACTGTACGTTTTCTCATGATAGAGAATATACAATACTATGCAGCAGTCTAAAAAAATTAAGGGAATTCTATGAACAAGAAACCTAAAAAATAAATTTTGGTTTTTTGCTTGCATTAAATATAAAGAAAATCGGAGCTAATTACAATTAGCTCCGATCATTTAATGTTTTTTGTCACTCTATTTCTTCGTAATCAGGATACAAGAAATTATTATATGGGAAGCGCGTTACGTGAATTTCACGTACTACATTGTATACTTTACGCTTAAAATCGTCTATGTTTTCTTTGTTGATTGCCGAAATGAATAATACATCTTCTGCGGAAGAATTCATCCAAGTTCGTTTCCAATCGTCCAAGGTATAATGTGCTTTGGTTCTTTCTGTTACTAAATCATCACTGTCAATAGTTTCATGTGTAAAAGCATCAATTTTATTGAAAACCATAATAGTTGGTTTGTCTGCACTTTTAATTTCACCTAAAATCTTATTAACAGAGGCAATATGATCTTCAAAATTGGGATGTGAAATATCAACCACGTGTAATAACAAATCAGCTTCACGCACTTCATCTAAGGTGCTTTTGAAGGAATCTACTAATTGTGTTGGCAACTTTCGGATGAATCCAACGGTATCACTCAACAAAAACGGAAGGTTTCCAATCACTACTTTACGTACGGTTGTATCTAAAGTTGCAAACAGTTTATTTTCAGCAAAGACATCACTTTTACTAACAACATTCATCAAGGTAGATTTCCCAACATTGGTATATCCAACTAAAGCCACACGAATTAATGCACCTCGGTTTCCACGTTGAACTGCCATTTGCTTATCAATCGTCTTCATTTTATTTTTCAACAAAACAATTTTATCGCGTACAATACGTCTATCCGTTTCAATTTCCGTTTCTCCAGGTCCACGCATTCCAATTCCACCACGTTGGCGTTCTAAGTGTGTCCATAAACCTGTTAATCGTGGTAATAAGTATTGGTATTGTGCCAATTCTACTTGCGTACGCGCATAACTGGTTTGCGCGCGTTGTGCAAAAATATCTAGAATTAAACCTGTTCTATCAATAATCTTACATTTCAACAAACGTTCAATATTTCGCTGTTGTCCTGGTGATAATTCATCATCAAAAATAACGGAACCAATATCATTTTCATTTACAAACCGCTCTACATCTTCCATCTTTCCTGTTCCAATAAATGTTTTTGGATTAGGAACATCCATCTTCTGTGTAAATCGCTTTATGACCTCACCACCAGCAGTATATGTCAAAAACTCAAGTTCGTCCAAATACTCTTTAGATTTGATTTCGTCTTGCTCCTTCGTAATCACTCCTATAAGCACAGCACGTTCGTAATCAATTGTTTTCTTTTCTATCATACATAAAATTAAAAAGCAAAGTTACACAATTCCTTTTTTGATTTTAGTACTTTTAGGTTTTATAAACAGACTTTTATAACGCCCATGGATAAAAAAGACCCTCTAAATAAATATCATACCGTTGCATTTTACAATCTTGAAAACTTATTTGATACAGAAGATGATAAGTATACTCTTGACAATGACTTTTTACCTGAATCAGATCGCAATTGGACTCCAAAACGCTACGAAAAGAAAATTTATAAACTAGGAACCGCTATTTCTGGTGTTGGTCCAGAAGGAGCAAATGATGCACCTGTATTAATTGGTGTGGCTGAAGTTGAAAATAAAAAAGTATTAGGCGATCTTATAGAATCAAAGCAGTTGGTAACGTTTGACTATGATTTTGTGCATTACAATTCACCTGACGAACGTGGAATTGATGTTGGTTTATTATATCAAAAAGAACATTTTGAAGTCACCTATTCAGAATCAATCCCTATTCTATTATATACGGATGAAGGTTTACGCGATTTTACACGAGACACCTTATATGTAAACGGATTACTAAACGGCGAGAGCATTCACGTTTTTGTCAATCATTGGTCTTCCCGCAGAAGCGGTATAAATGAAACTTCGCAGAAACGAATCAAAGCAGCACAAACTGTTCGAGAGAAAATCAACACTATTAAAGCTAATGAAGAAGATCCTCATATCATTATTATGGGCGATTTTAATGACGATCCTACAAGTGAAAGCGTTCAAAATCACTTGATGGATACTGATTTATACAATCCGATGCAAAAACTGTTGACCATCTATACAGGAAGCTTAAACTACAAAGGAGAATGGAATTTGTTTGATCAAATCATTTTTTCTACAAACTTTTTCGATTACAAAAAAGGAACACACAGTTTTGCTTCTGCTGATATTTTTGATGAAGACTTCTTAACACAATGGAAAGGAAAATACAAAGGAAATCCATTTCGAACCTATACAGGTAGAAAATATCTTGGTGGTTATAGTGACCATTTCCCTGTTTACATAAGACTAAAATTTAACACATAACCTTCATTTTTTGCAACTAAAGTGTTAAAGTAAAGTTAAGTTTACTTTTTTTTACTATTTTTAACCCTACTAACTATTAACCAACTTTTTTTATGAAAAAAATTACCTTGCTATGTATGGCAACGTTATTTTATACGTTTTCATATTCTCAAGTATTAAATCAACCAGCAAACTGGCCCAATACAAATTGGTCTGTTACTGGAACATATAATACAGATCCAGGCGCTTTTGAAGCCGATCCAACACTAACAGCAAATTTTGCCTTTGATGATGATGATGCCGGTGGTACCAGTGATGATACCATTGCAGCAGAATCTCCAATCATTGATCTTTCTGCTGCATTTACTGCCGCAGAAACATGGCTTATTGCTTCTGTTGACTACACCTATAATGATTTAGGTGATACACTAACTTTAGAATATTGGGACGCCGATGCTGCTGCATGGGTAACTTGGCAACAATTTCTTGCTACTGCAGACCAACCCAATGATAACTTTTGTGGCGGAACTAGAGATTCGTTTACAAGTGATCCTTTAGATATTGCTGGATTCACTGCAACGCAACAATCAGGATTTCGTTATCGAATTTCCTTTGATGATGCTGCAGGATGGCAATGGGGGTTTTGTTTTGATTCACCTACGTTAATCTCTTCACCTCCTCCGGCATGTCCAGATTTATCCAATTTAACTGCAGCAAACATAACTGCTGCAACAGCTGATATTAGCTGGACAGCAGGAAGTACTGAAACTGCATGGGAAGTTGTAGTGCAAACCGCAGGAACAGGAGTACCAACAGGTTCAGGAACTGCCACTACAACAAATGCACCTTACACAGCTACCGCATTAAGTGCTACTACAGCCTACGAGGTTTATGTAAGAGCTGATTGTGGTGTGGATGGATTTAGTAATTGGATTGGACCTATTAACTTTACAACTTTAAATGTACCACCACCACCACCAGTTGGAGTAACCTGTGCATCAGGAACTTCATCTTTTGTGTTTACGGAAGACTTTGAAACTGATCCAGCTTCTGGATGGACAGGGACAGGCTTTGCGGGAACTAATGGAAATTGGGATATAACTGCAGGTGGAGCTAACTCATTTGGAACTGGCCCTGCTGCTTCCTTTAGTGGAGGAATGCACTTAGAATATGAAGCTTCTGGAAACTCAACTACAGTTGCTTCTGCAATTAGTCCTGCAATTGATTTAACTGCAGCTTTAGACGGTGCAGAATTATCATTTAACATGCACGCCTTTGGTGCCGACATGGGAACATTAAATGTAAATATAGGAACTTCACCAACAGGTCCTTTTACAAATGTATATAGTTGGATTGGTGACTTACAAACAGCTGATACAGAAGCTTGGGTTCCAGTAGGAATCAATTTAGATGCTTATTTAGGTCAAAACATATATGTAGAATTTAGTTATGGCGGTGCTGGAACTGGATTTGAAGGAGATATGTCAATAGATTTAGTACGTGTTGAATCATGTGGTGCTTTCTGTATAGCCCCAAGTGGATTAACAGCTTCTAACGTAACAGCTACATCAGCTGATGTTGCATGGACTGCAAACAATGGGGAAACACAATGGGAAATTGTAGTGCAAGCCGCAGGAACAGGAGTACCAACAGGTGCCGGAACTGTAACTACTACAAATGCACCTTACCCTGCAACGGGATTAACTCCTAGTACAGATTATGAGGTTTACGTAAGAGCTAATTGTGGAGCTAACGGGCTTAGCAATTGGATTGGACCTATTAACTTTAGAACTTTAAACGCACCACCACCACCACCAGTTGGTGTAACATGTGCGGCAGGAACTCCTTCTTTTGTGTTTACAGAGGACTTTGAAACTGATCCAGCTTCTGGATGGACAGGGACAGGCTTTGCGGGAACTAATGGAAATTGGGATATAACTGCAGGTGGAGCTAACTCATTTGGAACTGGCCCTGCTGCTTCCTTTAGTGGAGGAATGCACTTAGAATATGAAGCTTCTGGAAACTCAACGACAATTGCCTCTGCAATTAGTCCTGCAATTGATTTAACTTCAGCTGTGGATGGTGCAGAATTATCATTCTACATACATGCATTTGGTGCCGACATAGGAACATTAAATGTAAATGTGGGAACTTCAGCAACAGGTCCTTTTACTTCTTTATTTAATTGGTCTTCTGACTTACAAACAACTGATACAGAAGCTTGGGTTCCAGCAGGAATCAATTTAGACGCTTACTTAGGTCAAGTTATATATATCGAATTTAGCTACGGCGGTGCTGGAACTGGATTTGAAGGAGATTTGTCAATAGATTTAGTGCGTGTTGAATCATGTGGCGCTTTCTGTATAGCTCCAAGTGGGCTTACAGCTGCTAACATAACAGATACAACAGCTGATATAGCATGGACTGCAAACAATGGAGAAACACAGTGGGAAGTTGCAATACAAACTGCAGGTACAGGAACACCAACTGGTCCTGGAACTTCTACTACAACAAATGCACCGTACGCTGCTACGGCATTAACACCTACAACAACTTATGAAGTATATGTAAGAGCCGATTGTGGAGTTAACGGATTTAGTACATGGACTGGACCTATTAACTTTACAACTGAAAACGCACCACCACCACCACCAGTTGGTGTAACTTGTGTTACAGCTGGTATTCCTTTTGCTACACTAGCTGAAGACTTTGAAGTAGATCCACCTTTTGGATGGACAGGAACAGGTTTTGCTGGAACTAATGGAAATTGGGATATTACTCCAGGTGGAGCAAACTCAGGTGGAACAGGTCCATCTGCTTCCTTTAGTGGAGGATTGCACCTAGAATATGAAGCTTCTGGAAACTCAAGTACAATTGCTTCTGCAATTAGTCCAGCAATTGATTTAACTACAGGTTTAGATGGTGCAGAATTATCATTCTATATGCATGCATTTGGTGATGATATAGGAACATTAAACGTTAATGTAGGAACTTCACCAACAGGACCTTTTACAAATGTATATACTTGGATTGGTGATTTACAAACAACTGATACACAAGCTTGGGTTCCAATAGGAGTCAATTTAGACACTTATTTAGGTCAAACCATATATATTGAATTTAGTTATGGAGGTGCCGGAACAGGATTTGAAGGAGATATGTCCATAGATCTTGTTGAAGTACAAACATGTAGTACAGCAGTACCTTCGTGTGTTTCATTGATATCACCATCAGATGGTGCTACTGCAATTGAAATTAATCAAAATATTACATGGAGTACGGCAGCCGGATCTCCTGGAGGATATATTGTAAGCGTCGGAACTACCCCTGGAGGTACAGATGTTGTAAATGGTGTAGATGTTGGTAACGTGAATACGCTACCATTAGCTACTAATTATGGTACTACTTATTATGTTACAATTTTAGCATACAACGGAAACGGATTAGCTACAGGTTGTACCGAAGAAAGTTTTACGACTCGACCAGATCCAAACCAAGTATTCAACTTAGTTTGTGCCAATGGAGCAATTAATGTAAATCACTGTTATACTAATAATGACGATAATTCGTTCTTATTCACATCCGATACAGGATTCCCAATAATATTAACGTTTGCTTCAGGAACAATTGTAGATGATGATGATATTATCAATTTCTATAGTGGTTCTGATAATACTGGTGACTTAATATCCTCAGGAAACAACGCAGGAGATTTGAGTGGCTTAACCGTTACATCTTCAGGTGGAAACCTATTTATGGAAATTATCAGTGATGGATTTCAAAGTTGTGCTAATGGAAATGGAACACAATGGCAATGGACTGCAGAATGTTCAACTTGTTTCAGACCAACTGCTACCTACACGGTAGTTGAAGATTGTGCAGCTGGAGATCAATTCTTGGTAGATGTAGAAATCTTAACTACGGGTGACGCAATGTCTATTACAATTACGGATGACTTTGGAAGTGTACCGCAAGTAGTTACAGCGGCTGGTGTGTATACTTTTGGACCTTTTCCAAATGCAACACCAGTAGTATTTACAGTAGCTGATACTGATGATATAAATTGTGTATTGACAAGTGATCCAAAAACACAGGCATTCTGTCCAGATCAAGAGTGTTCAATCATTAATGCTGGATATGATCAATTACAAACGTGTGATGTAGACTCAACTGACTTATCGGCTACCTTTATGGCAAGTTCAATAACGTCAAATACAAGTACCTATACAATTAGTGACTTACAATGTCCACCAGATAACTTAACAGGTACACCAACGTCAATTACATTAGATGATAGGTATTCATCATTGATACCATTAACCTTTAACTTCGATTACTTTGGAACTACTTATACCGATGTAGTAATTGGAGCTAACGGACTTATTTCATTTAATGCTGGTGATGCTGGAAACTTCTGTCCTTGGAACTTTGCGCCGGGAGATTTACTTCCAACGCCTGCAGTACCAACAAATGCAATTCATGGTGCATACCATGATATTGACCCTGGTGTTGCTGGGAATCACTACATTGAGTATGCAGTTGTAGGAACAGCACCTTCAAGACAATTTAAAGTAACGTTCTTTGAAGTGCCACACTTTGGATGTAATGCTCTTATGACTACACAACAGATCATTTTATATGAATCTTCAAATGTTATTGATGTAATCTTAATCGAGAAGCCAGTATGTCCAACTTGGAATGATGGTGGAATTGCGATTGTAGGTATTCAAAATAACGCAGGAACTGTAGGATATGCTCCTCCAGGAAGAAACAATGGTGTTTGGACAGTTACAAATCAAGAATTATGGAGATTTGTACCCGCTGGAAATCCTAACTACACATTTGAATGGTTTGATGATGCTGGAAACTCTTTAGGAAATAATACTGACATAACAGTAACTCCAACAGAAGATACTACCTATACCGCATCTATAAGTTATGCATTAGCAGATGGAACATTAGTAACTTTAACAGACGATGTAACCGTTACGGTAGAAAGAGATCCAATAATTGTAGCAACAGAAACATTAGAAGTCTGTGATGACGACTTTGATGGTGTCGCTGATTTTGACCTTACGGTACAAGATCCTAATATTATTGATACGCAAACAGGTGTAACTGTTTCATACTACGAAACAATGGCAGATGCAGAAGCAGGAACAAACATGCTTGCAGATCCAACAGTATACACAAGCGCTGGCGGAACAGTATATGTTCGTATTCAAGATGATGCAACTGGATGTTATGCAACAGGTGACTTTGAAATTGTTGTATTGATGCAAATTGATCCTGCAAATATTGGTTTAGAGGGTGAGTGTATCAATGATGAATATACAATTACGGTATCTCCATTAAATAACGGATATGATCCTGCCACTGTAACGTATGATTGGTCCGGTGGTTCATCTACAAACACTTCTGGATCGCAATTCGTTGCAACAGAAGATGGTGAGTACACTGTAACCATAACAACTATTGATGGTTGCGCAAGTACGCAAACATTTACCGTAATCAACGCAATGTGTTCATTCCCGCAAGGAATTTCACCTAACGGAGATAACTTAAATGATTCATGGGATTTACGTGCGTTTAGAGTACAAGAAGTAGAGATATTTAATTCTCATGGTCGTTCAATATACAAGAAATTTAAGTATACAAATGAATGGAGAGGTCAATCGAATGATAATGATGAATTGCCAGTAGGAACTTATTTTTATGTATTAAGACTTGAAAATGGAGAGGCTAAAAACGGGTGGATTTATCTAAATAAGTAATATCCGTTGCATAAAAATTAAATTCTATATTATTAAAATAATATCACATCATGAAGAACATATATATCGCACTATTTATATTACTTTTTACACTACCATCGCTTGCACAGCAAGATCCACAGTACACACAGTACATGTACAACATGGCAGTTATCAATCCGGCATATGCAGGATCTAGAGAAGGAATATCACTAGGAGCATTATACAGAAATCAATGGACCGGATTTGACGGTGCCCCAAGAACGTTTACGTTCTTTGGGCATTCGCCAGTCGGTAAAAATGTAGGGCTTGGATTATCTTTAATTTCAGATCAAATTGGACCTGTAAAGGAAACCAATGCCTACGCAGACTTTTCATATACATTACAATTAGGAGGTGCACACAAATTAGCATTTGGTGTTAAAGGAGGATTAACATTCCATGATATTGGATTATTCTCTCAAGTAAACCCAACACTAATAGATCAAGGTGATGAAGCATTCTCAAGTGATGTAAATGAAACGACATTTAACTTAGGAGCTGGACTTTTTTACTATACAGACAACTACTATTTAGCATTATCGATTCCTAACTTTTTAAAAGGAACGCATTTAGATGTCAATGGTAGAACGTATGGTTCTGAAATATCACATTACTTCCTTACTGGTGGTTATGTGTTCCAAGCAACTCCAAACACTAAAATAAAGCCTTCATTCTTAGTAAAGTCAGCTTTTGATGCACCAACATCATTTGACGTAAACTTAAATGCTTTATTTTATGAGAAATTTGAAATTGGAGCTTCGTATCGTTTAGATGATTCTTTTAGTGGAATGGTCAATTTTGCAATTAGTCCGAGATTACGTATAGGCTATGCCTATGATGCAGTAACTTCAGAAATATCATCTGTGGCAAGCGCATCTCACGAAGTATTCTTATTATTTGATTTATACTTCCCAAGAAAAGTTTCTCGTTCGCCTAGATATTTCTAAAACCTAATACGCCAAAAAACAATGAAAAAACTATATATATTATTTCTAATTCTAGCAACTTCAAATGTTTTTGCTCAGAATGATAGAACAAAGAAAGCTGACAAGCTTTACGACAGGCTTGAATATGTAAAAGCGGCTAAGGAATATGAAGAAATTGCCATTGATGATGCTGATGCTTATGTATACGAGCGACTAGCTAACTGCTATTATAATCTTTTCGAAACAGAAGAAGCAGAACGTTGGTACAGACAAGCTATTTCTGAAGGAAGTACAAGCGCAGACACCTACTTTAAGTATTCTCAAATGCTAAAAGCGAATGGAAAGTACAAAGAACATAACGAATGGATGGCAAAATTTGCTGCTGCAAAGCCAAGAGACAAAAGAGCCATTGCCTTCAATGAAAATCCAAACTACATTCCACAAATTCTTGCAAAAGTGACGAAGTTTGAAGTGAAGAATTCTGAAATCAATACGAAGAATTCTGACTTTGGAGCAATCACTTCTGGAAGCACTGTATACTTTACTTCTACTCGTGATGGAGGAAGAAAATACGGATGGAACGATCAACCATACTTAGACATTTACAGAGCTTCGTATGATGGAGATGGTAATTTATCAGGCGCACAAGCACTATCAAAAGACATCAACACAAAATATCATGAAGGAACTGTAAGTTTCTCACCCGATAAAAAAACGATGTACTTTACGCGTGAAAATTACTATGAAGGTAAATTCCAAAAAGATGAAGATGGAAAAGGAACATTAAACATGTATACTTCAACCATGTCAAATGGCGAATGGTCAAATGTAAAACCTGTTCCATTTAACAATGATGAATATTCAGTGGGACATCCTGCGGTAAGTGCGGATGGAAAAACATTATACTTTGCATCTGACATGCCAGGAGGTTTAGGACAATCTGATTTATACAAAGTCGCTATCAACAGTGACGGATCTTTTGGAGAACCTGAAAACTTAGGAGGAGATATCAATACAGAAGGAAGAGAATTTTTCCCTTTTGTGAGTAGCAACAATACACTCTATTTTTCTTCTGATGGACACTTAGGAATCGGAGGTTTAGATGTATTTGCAGCTAAAATTAATGGAGCTTCTTATGGTGCAGTTCGTAACTTAGGAACACCATTAAACAGTAACTCTGACGATTTTTCTTTTACATTTGATGAAGTAACTAAAAAAGGATTTGTTGCCTCTAACCGTGATGGTGGAAAAGGAAGTGACGACATTTACGAAACAACATTAATCAATCCTATTTGTGATGTTGACTATGTAATTGTAGTTACTGATAAAGAAACTGGGGCTGCATTAAGCGGAGCCAATGTAATATTAGCAGATGACAAAGGAAACAGTGTTGGATCAAAAACAACAGATGCGGACGGACAAGTTACATTCAAAGTAGAATGTGACAAATCTTCTATCTTAGAAGCTTCAATTCAAGGATATGTTCCTCAAAAAGTAAATGTAGATAGTGGAGACAATCCTCAAATGGCGGTAAACATTGCGTTAGCACCAATTGAAGAAATCATAGAAGATGAAGTAATTGTGCTTAATCCTATCTATTTTGACTTTGACAAACACAACATCCGACAAGATGCTGCTTTTGAATTAGACAAAGTTGTCAATGTAATGACAAAGTATCCTAATATGGTGATCAAAGTGGAAACACACACAGATATTAGAGGTCCTGCTTCATACAATCAAAAACTATCTGAAAGAAGAGCAACATCTACAGTACAATACATCATTTCAAGAGGAATTGATGCTTCACGCTTAAGTAGTGAAGGAAAAGGAGAAAGTTCTCCATTAGTAGATTGCACAAAATGTACAGATGAAGAACACCAACTAAACCGTCGTTCTGACTTTATTATTGTAAGTAAAGATTAATTACAATCTTACCACATAAAAAAAACCTGTAGCTCCCGTAGTTGCAGGTTTTTTTATGCGCTAAACTTTCAAACTATTCTTAAAATTCTTAAGTTTAATAAAAATTACACAGATGACCATTACTATAACTGATGAATCACTAACAGGCGATATTCTCAACAAAATAGAAATCGCTGTACAAAACGAAATTATTACCGTAAAAGATGTGATTACTGCCAGAGTCGCTTCTGAAGTAAACGCATACAACAACAAACTTCCAGAATACTTCAAAGGATTAATTCGTCCCACAGCATCCGAAAAAACCCTGAATGGTTACAAGCTAAAGAACAGCACAAAAAAAATAGACATTGAAGCGCAAACCTTCATCGCATTTGATGCCTTTCAAAAAAACGGATACTTAGTACTCATTGACGATCAACAAGCAGAAACGTTAACGCAAGAAGTATTAGTCACCAATACAACCACCATCAGTTTTGTAAAACTTACGCCATTAGTTGGCGGATAACTAAGAAATATGGGATTCAAAGAAAATCTAAGAAATTTATTTGGCGCAAAAAAAGAAACAGTTTCAGAACATCCTGCATTTGCTGAACTTTTAAAAAGTATCGTCACAGAGATTGTCATGGAAGGTCACCACTATTCCATTCCGTTTTCAAAACTAACTTCCTACCAAACGCTAAAAGCGAAGGATAACGCTACGAAAAAGGAATTTATCATATACCTAACAGAAAAAATTACAATATTTTTAGAAAAAAAATATCTAGACCTTTCCGAAAGTAGACAACGTCAAACATACGATGAGCTTGTAAGTTTGCTTTTACGAAGTAATCTTGAATACAATCCTTCCGAATTTACAACGCTACTAAACATCTTTGTTGATACAACTACGAAAGGACTGCGAAGGTTTGGCGATTGGCCAATTGGCTTTGCAGCGCAACAAATAGAAAAAAGTGTAAAGAAAAAAGGATTCTCTTCGGAATGGAAAACGCTTATTGAAAACTTATTGGCTTCTCCCGAAATGGAATTTAAAGATAATTATTGGGGATCAGATCTAAGTAAAGTAGAAGCAAAACTCAAAAAAATACTATTTGAAGACGAGAATACTGAAGGAAAAACACCTCCATACACACATACCGATGATCGATTTGGAGCAATGATGAATACACAAGTAGCTGAGTTTGATGAAGAAATACGCGATCATTTCTATCAACTATTTCATCTATTTACAAAAGCGACAAGCGGAAAACCATCACAACGTTTTCTAAAAAGCACAAGTGCTATAATTGATGCTATCGGAATTTCTAAATACAAATCTGTCATTCAACCATGGTTAGAATTTGTTTCTAAACTCAAAGAAATAGAAACCAAAAAACAATATGACTATGGAAATGGTCAAATACATGAATATTCTAATTATGAATTTTTACATGAAAAAAGCAGCGTTTTCATCAAAGGATTAGTCTGGAGTTTAGCAAAATTTCACGATACTACGACATTAAATTTGGTTGCAAAACTAGCAGAACGCTGTTACAAAAAAATTCCTGGTGTCGGTCCAGCTGCGGCTGGAATTGGAAATGCATGTATTTATGTTTTGGGAAACACTAAAGGATTGGAAGGCATCAGTCACTTATCGCGATTAAAATTAAAAATCAAGCAAAACAATACCCGAAAACTCATTGAAAAATACATTGATGTAGCTTCCGCCAAACTTGGCATTACTTCGTCCGAAATAGAAGAACTATCCATTCCACACTTCGGCTTGGAAAACAGTGAAAAAACATTCACGTTTGATGAATACACGCTAGAACTCAGCATTCAAGAACTAGGTAAAGTGAATCTTATCTGGCGGAAGCCTGATGGAAAAGTGCAAAAAACAACGCCTGCCTTCGTCAAAAACTCGGCAAAGCATACACAAACGCTCAAAAAAGCAAAAAGTGATGTAGCGCAAATAAAAAAATACCTCACAGCGCAACGTGACCGAATTGATCGGTTGTATCTTGATGATCGAATCTGGAGTTATGAAGACTTTACCAAACACTATTTGCAACACGGATTGGTGAGTTTTATTGCAACCCGATTGTTATGGCAATTCAAAAAAGAAGATACATTTGTTACTGCGATCTATCAAAATGAACAATGGACAACGCAGCAAAACACAACACTCGATTGGATTACAGAAGCAACAGAAGTCCGTTTGTGGCATCCAATATATGAAGAAGTAAACGATGTTTTATTCTGGCGAAAAAAGCTGGAAGAACTCGAAATAAAGCAACCGCTAAAACAAGCGTATCGAGAAGTATACATCCTAACGGAAGCAGAAATCAACACAAAATCGTATAGCAACCGAATGGCGGCGCATATTCTAAAACAACACCAATTCAATGCGCTGACAGGCATTCGCGGATGGAAATATACACTAATGGGCGCGTATGACAACGGCGTTGATGACGAAATCGCTTCCAGACAGATAAAAGCGCATGGAATAGAAGCGCAATTTTGGATCAATGAATTAAATGCGGATGATGAATTTAACGATACAGGAATTTGGAATTACATCGCCACGGATCAAGTTCGATTCATCAAAAACGATGAAATCATGGATATGATAGACGTTCCAAAACTGGTGCTTTCGGAAGTGCTCCGCGATGTCGATTTATTTGTGGGTGTATGTAGTGTTGGAAACGATCCGGAATGGAGAGACAATGGTGGTTTGCCACAATACCGCGATTACTGGACAAGCTATTCTTTTGGAGATTTAACCGAAGTTGCCAAAACCAGAAAACAAATCTTAGAAAAACTCTTACCACGATTAAAAATTAGTAAAGTAGCTACGATTGATGGTAAATTCTTAAAAGTAAAAGGTACCAAACGCACGTACAAAATTCATATCGGAAGTACGAATATCTTAATGGAACCGAACGATCAATATCTATGTATTGTTCCCGCGCGCGGAAAAGATAAAAACACAAATGATATCTTTTTACCGTTTGAAGGCGATCGTGGATTGTCGTTGGTATTAAGCAAAGCATTCTTATTAGCAGCAGATGATAAAATCACCGATACAACCATTCTTAATCAGATCAACTAATGCTAGAAAATGAAGAACATTCCGCGCATTTAAAACAAAAACTGCAAAACACGCATATTGTAGCAGTTGGTTGTGGTGGTTTGGGCTGTGCTTCCCTACTCTCTTTAGCGTTATTGGGTATTGGAAAACTAACCATCATTGATGATGATCGTGTGGAAATGAACAATCTGCAACGGCAAATTTTGTTTGATCTAACTACTGTTGGAGAATACAAATGTGATGTTGCAAAAGCGCAACTAGAAGCACGTTCAAAAGCTACGGAAATTGTTATTTTCAAAGAACGCTTGACCTCAAAAAACAGCGAACAATTACTCCAACAAGCGGATATTGTCCTAGATTGTACAGATAACTATGCAACGCGCTTGCTAATCGATACCGTTTGTGCAAAACACAGCATTCCAATGGTGTATACAGGCGTAAAAGGTATGGAAGGACATATTTCGGTGTTCAACTACAAAGACGGAAAATCGTTGGCGGAAACCTTTGAAAACGATCAAGAAATATTTCAAAATGAAGATTGCAATGATTCCAGAGTCATGCCGCAAATTGTAACAATGGCTGCTAGCTTTCAAGTAAATGAAGTCATTAAAATGCTACAAGATTCATCAGAAGTATTGCAAGGAAAACTACAAGTATTCAATCTGTTGAAAAATGTATTTCGAGTTTATAAGTTGAAGTAAATTAAAATGCTGGTTGCTTGTTGAAAAAATCTTTTTCTAGAACAATTCCTACTTATACCTTTGATTTTCGTTGAGATTCTTATAGCTTTAACAACACTTAAGGTATAGCTATAAAAGAAATAACAGGAATTTTTGTTATATATATGTTGTGCGTCATTTTGACAAACATAACTTTAAAACAATGCAGATTGAAAACGGAAATAGAAATTACATCAATATAGGTAAGATTACTTGCTGGATTACTTTCTTGCTGGGACTTGTATATTTATTTACTACATTTCTTGGTTTTTTATCGTTGGATTTACCTGATGAACCAATCGGAGACCCATACTTTACAATGATGGAATTGCTTTCCTTAATGATTGCTCCATTAATGGCGATAAATATGGTTGCAGTTCATTATCACGCTTCGACGAAATATAAATTGCACAGTCTTTTTGCTCTTTGTTCAATGTTTATTATGGCAGGAATTACCTCAAGCGTTCACTTTGTTGTACTCACTATGAATCATCAACTTGAAGCTACAACAATGGAAGATTTGACTTTACTCTTTTCATTTAAATGGCCATCAGTCGTATACTTATTAGATATTCTCGCTTGGGATTGGTTCTTTTCGCTTTCATTTTTATTTGCAGCTCCAATATTCAATAATGGAACAATAGAAAAAACAATAAGAGCACTTATGTTAATTTCAGGAATATTGAGCCTTATTGGACTAGTTGGTGTTATATTCGGAGATATGCAAATCAGGAATATTGGGATTATTGGATATGCTTTTATTGCTCCATTTGTTTTTTTATTAATCGGAATAAATTTTAACAACATACAAACAAATAAAAAAACGAACGTACAACAACATATATAATCCATTACTAGTACTCGCCTACTTCCGAAAATTGCTTACGCCAATTCGCTTCGCTCGTGTCTCACGGATTTTCTATTCGGTTTGTATTTACTAAATTAGTAGTTTAAACACGTAACGAAATCATACTCGAACACGTTAATTGCCATTTTGAACCCAAATTAGAATTAACCATATAGAAATAAAGAATAGACGAGGAAATGATGAAGATATATTGGGTTGATTTTAATAGATTTAAAGCAAGGATTTACGACAACTAACAATGTAAAAAATAATAATTTTGAAACTCACGAAGCAAAATTTTGAAAAAGCCCGCGGTTTTATTCTGGCAAATGCAAGAATGATAGAACGAAGATTGTTTGACTTCCACTTTAATGGAGGTTCCGCAAATGGAGTTTTTCACGCAGTATATGCATATCGAAATAATGACGGAGGTTTTGGTTATGGAATGGAACCAGATACAGCATCGCCCGAAAGTCAACCACTTTTCAGTATCATGGCGCTGGAAACCTTAGATGAAGTTGGCTATCTGAATGCTGAATTAATACGAAACGATTTTATGCCCTATTTTGAAAGTATTACCACTGAAAAAGGAGGCATTCCGTGGATGTTTAGACCCAAAAGTGAATATCCGTGCGGCGAACACTTTAAAACCGTCAAAGAATGGGCAGCACTTAGTACGACTTCATCACTATTGGGAATCCTTGAAAAGTATAAGATAAACATTCCTTGGATGAAAAAAGCAGAACAATTTGTTTGGGCAGAAATTGAACGCATACAAGAAAAACACGTTTTTTGTCATCTATGTACACCAAGACGATTACAGTTTTTGCAACACACTAAAAACAGAAAAAAAGCAGCGGAAGCAATGAGCAATTTAAAAAATTGGATCGTTGCCGACGGAGTCCTTTTCAAAGATCCATCGGATGATGGTTGGGGATTGTATGGAAAACCACACAGTCTGAATTACGCTCCATATCCTGATCACATTTTGAATCCTATCTTTTCCAAAGAAACCATTGAATCAGATCTAGAAGGATTACTAAACAAACAGAAAACTGATGGCCGATGGGATACTTGGTACGGAATCAGTGAAGGAACAAAGCTAGAATGGGCAGGAATTCAAACCCTATGGACATTAAAAGTTTTAAAATCATACGGCAGCATCGAAAACTAAAAACGACATGAAACTTTCATCAAAATTTAAAGACATTTATGCGCAAATCAACCCAGAAACAACCAAACTGGGAGATTTACGGAAAATTGCCAAAGAGATCAAAAAAGATCATGAATTGGCACTAGAACTGTGGTCTACAAGTGAACTTTTACCACAACTATTAGCAATCCTTATCCTAGACAAAAAATTGCTGTCGCAAGCGCTTATTGACAACCTTGAACTAGACATGCAAAAGCATGGATTTGAAGAGCGAAACCAATTAATGGATTGGCTCATGGCGAATCAGCTTTCCAAAGACAAAAAAACAATTGCTTTGATGGAATCATGGGAAAATAGTTCTTCAGCATTGCAAAGAAGGCTCTTTTGGTATCATCAAGCGCGATTAAGATGGATGGGAAATACCAACCACTCAAATACGGAAGCGCTCTTAACCGGAATAGAAGCTAACATGGCAGCTGAGCAACCTGAAGTTCAATGGGCAATGAATTACACTGCTGGTCAAATTGGCAAATGGCAAGAAGAACATCGTGCTAGGTGTATTTCCATTGGGGAAAAAACAGGTCTTTTCAAGGATGAAGTCGTTCCAAGAGGATGTACCCCAAGTTACTTGCCGAAATTCATTCCAATTGAAGTCGCCAAATTGAAAAAATAGCGATCTTTAAAAACAATAAAAAAGTAAAAATCATTCTATGTTATTTTTAGTTAGTGGAACATCAAGAGCAGGAAAAACAATCATTGCAAAAAAAATAGCTGCACAAAAAGGCATATCCTATTTCTCTACTGATTGGCTTGTGATGGGCTTTACAAACGGTATTCCCGAATACGGAATTCATCATTTGTTATTTCCCGATGAAATTGCGGAACGATCTTGGAGTTTTTTAAAAGCAATGTTTGAAAGTATGATTTGGAGTGACGTTGACTACATTATTGAAGGAGAAGCGATGCTTCCTGAATTGATCATTGAGCTATTGAAAAAACATCCCGATAAATTAAAAATATGTTTTGTTGGTTATACGGATGTTGATCTTGACGAAAAAATGAAAAATGTAAAAGATTATAGTGATGGGGAAACCGATTGGTTACATGATAAACCCGATGCATACATCCTAGATCACATAAAAAACATGATCGCTCACAGTAAAAAAATAAAAAAATCTTGTAAAAAACATACGCTAAAATATTTTGACACTTCTAAAAATTTCACGGATACCATTGAAGATGCCGTAGCGTATTTATTAGCGTAATTGTTAAATAAAACAACTCTGCGAGAACGCTTCGCGACTTCACGAAAGCTTACCGCAAGTCTGCGAGATGCTTCTGAAATTAAACAAAAGCTTGTCGCAGGACTGCGAGACGCTTCCGAAGTTGAACAAAAGCTTGTCGCAGGGCTGCGAGACGCTTCCGTAACTTCCCGAAAGCTTGCCGCATTGCTGCGAGAAGGTTTCGTTGTCTGTTTTATTGATAATTATTCAATAAAATGATCGAAAATGATAGTTTTATTGCGAATTCCTCAAAATCGTCATTTTTACGGTTATTGTGAGAAGTTGAAAATGAACGCAATTACGAAAACCACATTGCATAGGTATAATCTTTGTGCTACTTTTATAAGGAATAACAGGCGTTTAAAACAAAAACTCTTGTTATACATACCTTAGCGGTTATTACGAAAACAAAGTTGGTAGCTAAAAAATTCCTTTTGGATTCAATCGAGAGGTGAAAAATAAAACATCATCAATATTAGAGACTATATGTACAATCTTCCATACCATAAAGAACAAGACGAACAGGTAATTAAAGAATTTGTAGCAAAATATCCTTTTGCTTTTCTAACTGGATGTGATTCCGAAAACAGGCCTATTGTAACACAAGTACCCGTTTTTATTGAAAAAATGGGTAAAAAGAAAGTACTACGAGGGCACATAATGAAAAACACAGACCATCATAAAGCTTTTCTACATAATAAAAATGTGCTTGCAGTTTTTACGGGTAAGCACACCTATGTTAGTGGTACTTGGTATAGCAATCCAAATTCTGCATCTACTTGGAATTATATGAGTGTCCATATAAAAGGTGTTATCAAGTTTTTAGATGATAATGCGTTAGAAGATGTCCTTAGAATGACCAGTCTGCATTTCGAAGACCAAAACGAGCAATCAGCAACAGTTTTTGACAATTTACCTTCGGAGTTTAAACAAAGGGTTATGGGTATGATTATAGCCTTTGAAATTGAGATTACAGAGATTGACACTGTTTTCAAATTAAGTCAAGACAGAGATGCTGAAAGTTATCATAACATCATAAAGAAACTTAATGAACAAGATGAAGATGGTCGAGTAATTGCAGCTGAGATGGAAAAAAGAGCAAAAAATTTATTTCCTGAATACAAACCGTAGGCACAAAAAAGCATCTGAAAGCATTCTTGAGATGTGTCACATCGAGCATTATTGAAATCAAAATATATGTTGATTAAAAATACCTAGCGTAGCTATCAAGTTGTGCCACATCGAGCGCAGTCGAGATGCTCTTATTAAAAGATAATTTCTATCATTACGGGAAGCCACATTGCATAGGTGTAATCTTTGTTTTACTTTTATAGGGAATAATAGGAGTTTAAAACAAAAGTTGCTGTTCTATACACGTTATGGGCAATTAAAAAATTACATGCTACGTTTCATAAATAAACACATTACCCAACATTAAGAAAAATCAGCTAATGGCATTACCAAAACACAATGAAATAAGATTACCCGCTTTACAATTACTTAAAGCGAAAGGGAAAATTAAACTTGGAGATTTTATTCAGCCATTAGGTGAATATTTCAAATTATCTGATGAAGATTTAAACGAAATGTACAAATCTGGAAATGGTCCAATCTTTTACGATAGAGTTTCTTGGGCTTTGAGTTATCTAAATATGGGTGGGCTTTTAGACAAACCAAAAAGAGGAACTTATGAAATTAATACAAAAGGACTTGAACTAATCGAAAAGCCTGACTTAATTGATAAGCACATAGAAAAAGAAATTGACAAGAGAGAACCTACAAGAAAAAAAAAGAAATCAGAAGAACAAATAGACTTAGATGATAATTCTTCCGAATTAACTCCTCAAGAAAAACTTTATAGCTCTTTTTCCAATATTAAAAAATCTGTTTATACAGACATTGTAAATACAATTTTGACCAAAACTCCAATTGCTTTTGAAAAATTGGTAGTTAACCTTTTACAGAAAATGGGATATGGTGGAGAAATTCAAAACTCTGGATTAGTTACTAAGGCTTCAAATGATGGCGGAATAGATGGAATAATCAAAGAAGATGTTTTAGGACTTGGACGAATTCATATTCAAGCAAAAAGATATAAAACAGACATTTCAATCGGCAGAGAGGAAATTCAAAAATTTGTAGGAGCATTAGCTGTTGCTCAATCAAATAAAGGTGTTTTTATTACAACTTCTTACTACACAAAAGGCGCGATTGAATATGCTAATAATTTAAATGGCTCGACAACTTTAGTACTAATTGACGGAAAGCAACTTGCTGAATACATTTATGATTTTGGTTTAGGAATGCAAGTAGAACAAACGATTGAAATTAAAAAACTGGATGCTGACTTTTGGGATTCTCTAAAAGATAATGAATAAAAAAAACGTTTACTAACACCACATAAAACCAATTACGAGCACTACCCTACTCCCAAAAACCCTACTTCAACACACTCAATTCCCATCTAAATCTTCTATTCAGTTTTTATTTATTAAATTAATTACTTAGAAATGCAGCTAAAAGTATACAAACCATTACAAGACATCTAACGCAACCAATTCGAAAAAAAGCATCTTATAAAAAAACGGCATCATGAATTATCGAATTTTACTTCTCTCAATTTTAGCATTTGGAATGTTTTCTTGTAACAATGATGATGATGCAGTCGATCCGTGTCCGACAGAAACCATACTAATAGAAACCACAAGTCTTGAAACTGAATACGGTTGCATCAATACGGAAAATAGCATGGAAATCGATTTGCCATCTGGAGACTTTATAATTATCAGCGATCAGCAAGTATTTAATATGCTTGTCACTGAAGTTTGCATGCCAATGATTGACTTTACAACCTACGATTTGGTCATTGGTAGACAAGGACTCACAAGTGGAAATAGTTCAATTCGCTATGATTTAATCGAGATTTGCGAAACTGGAAATCAAACATTAACCGTTACGTTTAATCTAAATGCAACTACCGTAGCTCCTACCTTAACATTTCATGCGTTGGTTCCAAAACTTGCAGCTGCACAAGTACTAACTGTTGAAATTATAATTAATTAAAAAAATACGGTTTCCCACAAAAAAATAAAAACCACGTACTAACACGCTTACACAAAACAAACTAACTTCTTACCTTTGGAATAACCAACCATTCCATATTATGAAAGTTATAGATATTCACCCAATTACACAAACGGGTACTAATTCAAAAGAGCATTTTGTAGATGGTCGTCCGTGTTTTAGTCCAGACGGAAATACCGTTCTTTTTGAACGCACTGGAAAAGGAATTCCAAGAGCACAATTTTGGACAGTCGATATACAAACAAACTCAGAAAACCCCTATTATAAAAGTGATACGTATGGTTGTCTAAGAGCTTCTTGGACATGGAATCCTACAACAGGTTTACCACAAATTGCCTTTACAGGAATTTATCCGGAAGGTGATAACCCAACCTCAAGAGTTATGCTTTTAGATGAAAATGGCGCAGATAATAGTGCTACACATCTAACTGTTCCTGGGTATCAAGATGCACAACTCTCCTATCCTGCTTGGTATCCTAATGAACCTGCGCTGTTAATGACAAATTACTCACAACTAGAACTTTTAAAAGTAAATATTATCTCTTTAAAATCTAGTGTATTAACGCCTAATAATTATTGGTCTGGTATGGGAACTTTGAATCGAGCAAATCCAAAGATTATAGCGTATGCAGGGCAAACAAAAGGTTCTGGAGCCTATCATCAAAAAATAAATAAAGTATTACTTCAAGTTGGTCAAAATAATCCAGTTGTATTTTCAGATCCAGCCAAAGGAACTATTGGACGTACGCCTTGGTTTAGTCCTGATGGAAACATTATGGCTTTTGAAGCGTATTCAACACAACCAAAGCTTCAAATCTTCTTAAAAAAAGTTGATTTAGCAAATCCAAACACACCTATAATCCATGTAAAAGGTCCTAGTTCTCCTGCCCAACATCCAAAGTTTTCTCCTGATGGTTCTCGTCTAGTTTGGGCACAAAATGATGGACAAGGGAAAACACAAATCTACATGGGAACTGTTTCTATGGATGATTAAAAAATCAAAAAATTAACACAAAAACGTCAAAACCGAGTATTTCTACCGTATTATTTTAGAACTTTTAAGTCTACTTTTGAAATATATTTTTTGATCTGATTCCCCAAAAATGCACTATTACATATTAAAATAATTATATCATAGTGATGACTACACACAAAAATATCCTTATTGGAAGTGATACTTCGACTTCACTTGCGGCTATTATTAAAAGCTTGCAAGAAGTGAATCAGTACAGTTGTATTACAGCAACACGTGTGTCCGATATCATTCAAATTTCAAAAACGATTCAACCAATTTTAATCATTTTAAGTTTCCGTGACAATCAACATATCATTAACTCATTAGTATCCTACAGCAAAGATTTTTCAATTCCTATTTTGTGTTTACATCAAAAAAATGACCGCCGTAATTTACAACTGCACGATGGTATTGTCGTATTTACACAATCGTTCGAATATGGAATTCAGTACAGAAACTTAAATACAAATGTTCAGGGAATTTTAAAGTTGGTTCAAAAAACCAAGCAACCAAAAGCACCGAGAACATTCGCGAAAAGCGCAACACAATCCAGTGATCAAAAAAAAGATTTAGCACGTTATACTTTAGAACTCGATCAAAAAAAAGCGGTTTTAGATAAAATCAAAGAACGCATCAAGCAATTGTATACGGAAGTAGATGCAACGACCAAAACACAATTGATGTCTATTGTAAATACGATCAAAATGACACGAAATGATCGAAAACATTGGGATGATTTTAAACAGTATTTTGAAAACATCAATCCAAGTTTCTTGAAAGATTTAAGTACTAAATTTCCGTGTTTGACCTCGAAAGATTTAAAATATTGCTGTTACTTAAAGATGAATATGTCCAACGAAGACATTCGACTCGTTTTAGGCATCAATCAAGAAAGTGTTCGCACACATAAATACCGTTTAAAGAAAAAAATGGTCTTAGAAAAACACCAAGATCTTCGCAATTATCTACAAGCTTTTGCTGATTAACTTCTTATAAAATATTCAATATTTCTAGAACGTTCCCACATAAAGTATTGCTGTCTTCATTCATCCAAAAATTTTAAAACACTACATAGCGCGCCAAAAAAGCGATCACACTATTTGTGTACACGTATTTCTGTTTTGTCTACGAATTGTCTACGGAAAATTTCGTACAACACTAAAATGTGCATAAATGGTATACGCCTACTTCGCCTGATTCCGTATTTGTATCCTTAATTTTAACATCCAATAAGTTAACGAACCAAACCATAGTATCTACCATGATTGAAAAAGCACTTCAATTTACAGGAAAAGCGCTCAACCAATTTGTCAAAAAGAAATTTGGCTTGGATGAAGATGTCGTCATGATCAATCCGATTATTGATCAAAGTGGAAGTGTTCCAAAGGAAAATCAAAACAAGATCATTATTTCGTTGATTCACATTGAACAAGATACTACGAAACAATTCTACAAAAGAAATCAACAACTCACCACCGGAAATTACACAAGAACACCACAGAGTTATCGCTACAATTTATTTACGCTCATCACACCAAACTTTGAAAATTATAGTGAAGCATTAAAATTTTTAGATGCTTCCATTCAATTTTTTCAAATTAATGAAATGATTGATGCAACACGAAATGCCGAAATTCCTACCGAACTAGGAAAGCTAGAATATGAATTTCAGAAAGGTGAAAACTATATGCAAATGCAAAATTTGTGGACAGCGCTTGGCGCGAAATACCAACCATCGGTGATCTACAAAATGAAACTTGTAACGATTGTTTCTGATGAAATTGAAGGATTTGATGCAGGTATCAATCAAATTAGTACAAATACAGATCCAAAATCATGAATATAACGTATACATCCTTATTCAAAGTTTCGGTGGCGCATTCCTATTATGCATCAGGTATTTGTGAATGTTTACAGTACAAAGCAAGTACAGCATCGCAAACATTGATGGACAAATACGGATTCATCCTAAAAGCAACTACAAACGGATTTGAAGTATACACAACCAATCAATCTATTGAAACACATTTAAACTATATCACGCAAGTTTCAGAAACTACTGCTTTCACTTTCGTGGGAATCACTTCTGATCAGAATTTTTACAACTTTACGGAACTTCCAATAAATGAATTGGGTGTTCTTACCTATACAAGTACTAGCACAGCCAATGTGGAAGCTAACGAAACCATTCAACTTGCAGAAAACTTTGTTACAGATACAACGACGCAAGAAGTTGTTTCCATCACAATCACGTTTGATGATTTAATTCGTTTGCACAAAACAACTAACAATGTGCAATTTAATATTCAAATGAACGCGCGCGAAACGCAATGGTATTATTATATCATCAACAATTCCAATCAAGAATTTAAAAAATTGGTAATAGAAAGTGACAACGATATCCAATTTTCTGGTCCAACAGCAGCAACGCTTCAAAATGGACAAAATGCATTATTATTTTCATCCGAAACCACAAAAATACCTTTAAAAAATACTGTCGAATACACATTCAATTTAACCAATACAAAAACAACGTTGGCAGGTGAACGAACGGAAATCATCATCAAAGGATTGCCCATTCCGAATCCTCAAAATTTACAAGTAAATAACGACCATACAATAGCATCTCTGATGTATGTATACATCTAAGATGCCTTATTAAATATTAATAAAAATTAACACGAACTAATAACTATGTTTTATGAATTTATCAACCATTAAATCTCCAGGTGTTTATATCAATGAGATCAATGGATTCGGAAATTCAGTTGTCCCAGTGGCTACTGCAGTTCCCGCGTTTATTGGATATACACCACAAGCGATGTACGAAGGGAAATCGTATACAAATGTACCAACGAAAATTACGTCTTTTTCAGATTTTCAGGCAATATTTATGCTGCCAAGTCCGGCAGCGCCCGCAGATCCTGCAAAGCAATATAGCCCGCAGTACTATTTAGTAGCAGAAAAAAGTCAACCCGAAAAAGGTGACTACATGCAAATTGATGGAACTTATTATTCTATTGTTCCCGATGCAAACACTATTTACTATTTATACAATAGCATTCGTTTATTCTACGAAAATGGTGGTGGAGACGCTTATATTGTCTCTGTTGGAACGTACGGACCTGCTTCAGGAAATCCAATGACACCAGGCGATCAAATTGTAAATCCAAATGTACAATTGAACGACCTTACCAATGGACTTGCTTTGTTAAAGAATGAAGAAGAACCAACGATGTACATCTGTCCAGAAGCAACCTTGCTTTCTGTAGCAAACAACGGAACGCTTATGGCTTCGATGTTGTTACAAGCTGAAGAAATGCAAACCGCTGTTGCTATCTTAGACATTATCGGTGGTAGAAATCCTGATCCAGTAATGTGGATGGATGATATTACGGCATTCCGTGACAATACAGGTGCAAACGGATTAGACTACGGAACTGCATATTATCCATTTGTTGGAACCACTATTATGCAAACATCTGATTTAGATTATACCAACTTATTTGGTGGTGATTTAAAACAATTACAACCATTATTAAGTCCAGCAGACAATCCAGATGCAACTGTAGAAACAATTATAGGAAACATTGAAAATCCTCCAGGAACACCATTAACGGTAAGTCAATACAACAACTCATTAATTGCCGCGAGTAAAACGTACAGCACCATTATCAATCATGTATTGAGTGATGCGAATATGTTACCTCCAAGTGGTGGAATGGCTGGTGTAATCACAGTGACGGATAACGAAGTTGGTCCTTGGCAAGCACCTGCAAACACATCAATGGTTGGTGCATCGTCACTTCCTATAAAACTATCAGAATCACAACAAGGTGGCTTAAACGTAGATGCAGTTTCAGGAAAATCGATCAATGCGATTCGTTTTTTCAACGGACTTGGAATCCTAATTTGGGGTGCAAGAACACTCGATGGAAACAGTCAAGATTGGCGTTACCTTTCTGTTCGTAGAACGATGAATTTCTTAGAACAATCGTGTAAACTAGCCGCGCAAGCGTATGTATTTGCTCCAAATGATAAAAACACTTGGGAAGGCGTAAAATCAATGATCGGAAGTTTCTTAACCAGTATTTGGAAAGAAGGAGGATTGCAAGGTGCTGTTCCAGCAGATGCATTTTCTGTTGAATGCGGTTTAGGATCTACAATGACTTCAGAAGATATTTTAAACGGATTTATGAACGTAACAATTAAAGTTGCGGTAGTACGTCCTGCTGAATTTATCGTACTGACATTCCAACAACAACAAGCAACTTCTAGTTAATATATAGCTAGAATCAAGAGTCTTTAAATAAAATATAAATTAACATATAAAAATATAAAATTATGGCTGATGATGGAAGTGCAGAAGGCGCAACATGGCCCATGCCAAAGTTCCGATTTGAAGTAGATTTAGGAACTGAACTCAAAGGGGTCGCATTTCAGGAAGTATCTGGAATGGACGTAGAAAATCAAATCATAGAATACCGTAAAAGTAATAGTCCTTTATTCTCTACTGAAAAAATGCCTGGCATTGTAAAGTATGGAAATATAACTATGAAACGTGGTGTATTTGTCAATGACAACACATTTTGGGATTGGCATGCAGAAATTTCTATGAATACAATTAAACGTAGAACTGTACTCATAAAACTATTAGATGAAGCTGGAAAAGTAACAATGCAATGGCAGCTAAACAATGCGTGGCCAACAAAAATTACGAGTACCGATTTAAAATCTGATGGAAACGAAGTTGCAGTAGATACCTTAGAAATTGCACACGAACAACTAATCATAACGAATGGCTAATACTGACTACCCTGTTGGATTTTATTTTTCACTTTCGTTTGAAGGTGAAGACGCGGCTTTTAAAGAAGTCTCAGGAATCAATAAAGAACTAGGTGTGGAAGAAGTTGCTGGCGGCGGAGAAAATCGGTTTAAATATCGATTGCCCAACGTAAGTTCAAGCCAAAACCTAGTGCTCAAAAGAGCTATTGTTCCAACAGGTTCAAATCTCATTACGTGGTGTTCCGATACGTTAGATAATGGATTAGCAGCTGCAATAGAAACCAAAGATGTATCTGTTGATTTATTAGATAATGAAGGAACAGTATTGATGAAATGGACGTTTTACAATGCATATCCTTTAAAATATGCAGTTTCAGATTTGAAATCACAAGAAAGCGAAATTTTAATCGAAACTATTGAATTAGCATACAACTATTTCAATATCAAACAAACCACATAACACGTATACAACTCGAATTATGCCCATAGAAATCAGAGAATTAGTCATAAAGACAGAAATAAAAACGGTTCATGAAAACTTGAACACAAAACGGGCTGGTTATGATATTTCAGCATTAAAAGAAGAACTATTAGACACCTGCAAACGGATGATTTCTGAAGGTCAAAAACGAGGAAAGTATAACAGGTAAATTACCTTGAGGTAAACCCTCGAGGCATTTATTAGAAATTCATACTAGAATATTGAGGCAAACCTCAGCGAACTTAAATCTCGATTATCGAGTAAAATAAGATTATGTCATTAGAATACATGAAAATAACGGGTTACAAAGATGAAGACTTTACACAGGCTGTGTCGGGTGATCCGTATAATCTAATGATCAATCCAGAGTCTATAAAATGGAGTCGAACTATTGAATACAATGAACAACAACCGATAGATACGAGTTCAACATCTCAAAAATACAAAAGTACACCAAGTGATAATCTCAGTTTTGATATTGTCATCGATTGTACTGGTGTTGTTGATAATAAACGAACCGATCTAACAAAGGAAATACAAACCTTAGAAGACATTGTATACACATACAACGGCGACATTCACAGACCTAATTTCGTAAAAATCCAGTGGGGAAGCGATTTGGTGTTTTACAGCGTATTAAAATCATTTGATACAACGTACACACTATTCAAACCCGATGGAAGTCCGTTAAGAGCAAAAATTTCATTGAGTTTTGGAAAGTATATTTCGCCTGACAAGCGTACAAAAGAAGACAGTGAAAGTTCTCCTGATATTTCACATATCGTGGAAGTGGTTCAGGGCGAAAGTTTGCCACAATTATCTAATAAAGTTTGGAACACACCTTACTATTACATTCAAGTTGCGCAATACAACGATCTAAATAAATTTAGACAATTACAAGGAGGTCAACAATTATTATTTCCACCGATTATAAAACCAACCTAAATGAGTGCATCAACAACAATAACGAGCGGCGGTTTAGTTACGTTTACCATTAAAACTAGTGGGAGCGCTATTCCTGATACGATTGAAGTACAGTCCGTTGAAGTCGAAAAAGGTGTGAACCGAATTTCAACAGCAAAAGTTGTTGTTATTGACGGAACGCCCGCTACGGAAACATTTGAAGCAAGTTCATCGAGTACGTTTGTGCCAGGAAATACGATTACCATTGAAGCTGGTTATGATTCTACAAATGAAATCATTTTTAAAGGAATCATTACCAAGCAAAGCATTCGTATTCATGGCGGTATGGGTTCTGTATTAGAAGTAGAATGTCGTGATGAAGCTGTAAAAATGGTGGTCGGACGTAAAAGCTTGACCTATTCAAAACAAAAAGATAGCGACATTATGAGTACTATAATTGGCAATTATTCTGGATTGAGCGCTGATGTAACAGCAACCACCACAGAATGGCCCGAACAAGTACAATACTATGCAACAGACTGGGATTTTTTATTGGCTAGAGCAGAAACGAACGGAATGATTGTCACCACATTAAACGGAACAGTAGCCGTATTTGATCCAAGTAAGGACACAACTTCTGTATTGGAAATTACGTATGGAAACAACTTGTTAGAATTTAATGCTTCATTGGATGCCGTTACACAATTAGGTTCGGCAAAAGCAACTTCTTGGGATTATACTACGCAAGCAACCGTTTCTGGAGATGCATCAAGTAGTTATGCAGGTCCAGGGAATTTATCGTCCGAAACACTCTCTGAAGTCGTTGGACTTTCTGAGTATGAATTGCAAAGTACTGCACCAATTCAAACTGCTGATTTGACAAATTGGTCAAAAGCGGCGTTGGTAAAAAGTGCGTATTCTAAAATTCAAGGAGACGTAAAATTTCAAGGAAGCAATTTGGTTGATCCTGCAAAATATATCACACTCGCAGGATTGGGCGATCGTTTTGACGGCGATCATATTATTTCGGGTGTACACCATGTCATTGGACATGGAAACTGGATTACGGAAGTTTCGGTTGGATTATCGCCTGTTTGGTTTACAGAAGAACCCGATGTAATGGCACCACCAGCTTCTGGATTATTGCCAGGCGCACAAGGATTGTTCAATGCAACAGTAAAAAAGATGTATGAAGATCCTGATAGTCAATATCGTGTATTAATAGACATTCCATTATTTGACCCGAATGGTGAAGGATTGTGGGCACGTTTAACAAACTTCTACTCCACTTCTGGCGCAGGTGCGTTTTTTATGCCTGAAGTAGGCGATGAAGTTGTGATTGGTTTCTTAAATGAAGATCCACGCTATCCAATTATTTTAGGAAGTATGTACAGTTCATCCAGCAATAAACCCCTTGACGGTTTAGATCCGGATGAGAAAAACACCATCAAAGCAATTGTGTCTAAAACTGGAATTAATATAAAGTTTGATGATGAAAACAAAGTGCTTACGCTAGAAACGCCAAGTAAGAACACCGCTATTTTTAGTGATCAAGACAAGCAAATTACGATTCAAGATCAAAACAACAATAGCATTGTAATGTCTGAAAGTGGAATTACGATTAAAAGTGATAAAGACATTACCGTACAAGCTACGCAGAACTTAACGCTTAAAGGCGATCAAGGAGTTACCATTGAATCCTCTGGCGGCGATGTCCAAATCAAAGGATTAAACATAAAAGAAACTGCTCAAATGGAATATTCAGCAGAAGGAAGCATGACAGCATCGTTACAAGGTGGAACACAAACCACTATAAAAGGTGCAATGGTTATGATTAATTAACGAATAGATGTGAGTACTCAGTATTGAGACATGAGATTTCTCTCAATACTCAATACTAACATCTAAATACTAAAATGAATTATGAGATAAAATTTCTCTCAATTCTAAATACTAACATCTCAATACTAAAAATACATGCCACCAGCAGCACGATTAACCGATTTTCATGAATGTCCAATGGTCACACCAGGAGTTCCTCCAATACCACATGTTGGCGGACCTGTTGTAGGACCGGGAGAACCAACCGTTTTAATTGGCAAATTACCAGCCGCACGTGTGGGTGATATGTTAGTGTGTGTAGGACCGCCAGATTCTATTGTAAAAGGATCGGCAACCGTGATGATTGGCGGAATGCCAGCCGCACGTCTTGGAGACTCAACCGCACATGGCGGATCAATAGTATTAGGATGTTTTACAGTAATGATCGGTGGATAGAGAAGCAAACATACAAAAAGAATTTTTAGGCTCAGGCTGGTCGTTTCCTGTAACATTTTCAGCGGGAAATTGTCAATTGCAGCTTACAAAATATGAAACGAACATCAATGAAATGATCGATTTGATCATGCAAACAACTTTTGGAGAACGTCCTTTTGAAGCACAATTTGGTTCAGGATTACAGACATTTTTCTTCAAAGAAATGCGCCCAACATTACAAGGGGAAATTAGAGAAGCAATTAAAACAGCGCTTTTAAATAATGAACCTAGGATCAAAGTGATCACTGTTGAGGTAGCCTTTACAGATTTACAATCAGGTTTGGTAGAAGTAACTATCAATTACATCTATAACCAAACAAATACGCGACATAATTATGTGTATCCTTTTTACATAAAAGAAGGAACAAATTTACAATTATAACCAATGAATCAATTCGATCAATATAACGCAATGATGTCACTAGAGCAAGCTCTTGTGCCTACTGCTGGCTTGGTTGATAGTCGAACAGAAGCGGACAATTTGCGCTTGTTAGTAGATATTGCTTCGTTGTTTAATTTTTATGATCGTACAAATACCATCAACGGGAATTGGTCACCTTTTTTACTAAAAGACCCTGTATTCTTAGTGGCTTCAATTGCTAAAACATCGTTTCAAAAAGCATATTCGCTATTCATTAATACTTGCTTGCAATTAGAAGTTGCTTTAAACAAAAAGACCAATGATACCTTTATTTCAAATGCGTTTAATCAACTGTTTGATCAACTTACCTTTATTTTTAAAACGATTGAGCGATGGACGTATTACATGCAACAATCTAGTTTAGAATACAATCTTAAAACGTATATCATTCAACAAGTAAAAGAGAAACAGAGTGCATTACTTTGGGCACTTTTGGCTTTAAAAAATGATCTTACGACCAATGATATTATTCCAAATATTAGACCTGTAGACACTTTTGCTTATGAAAATTATGATAAAAAAATATGGAAAGAAAGCAAAGGAAAAAGACCATATTGGGAACTCTTAAATCTAAAGTATTCCCCACAAACTGATTATGTATATTACTTTTTTAAAGATTTCATAGCGCTTATTAAAAAGATAGAAACACTACTAAATGGTTCATTTTCAGAAATATTAAAAGAAATTTTTACAATTGCTGAAGACGCTTATACTGCTTTAGTAAAAGCCATAGACATCTTTTTTTCTGTATCCGAATCGCTGGTTAAAAAAGTAACTGAATTTATAGAAGAAATTGCTGGTTTTGTACACCAAGTAATTCACAAAATTAGAGATGAGTTAGAAGTAAAACTTGAAAGCATTAAAGATGAAGATACTTCTGAAACCATAGATGCTATTTTATCTGAATTTGACGCCTTACAAGACACCATCAAAGAGATTGATGACGAGCATTCCTATGAAGATTTAAAAGGAATCGTCATTAAAATTTTAAAGGCTATAAAAGCGATTGTCATCAAAATTACAGTCATGCTTTTAAAATTTGGAACCTCAATCTTTGATATTATTAAAGAAATTTTTAAAGCTATAGCTAATACCTTCAAAAAGATTGGTGAAGAATTATACGCCAAACTAAATGAACTCCTAAAACATATTTTAGAGAAACAAGTCCGACAAGATATTTACAACGGCATCAAAGGAACAGGGAAAACAGTGTTTGCTTTTTACAGCAATTGTATTTCGTATGCAGAAACAGAATTGGAATCGGTACAAAACGTTCCAGGACATTTTCCAGATACTATTTTGCTGAGAACGTTTACGAGCTTACTGAAAATTTACCAGACGCAACTAAATTCATTATCAGAAAAGCATTTAAACTTTTATTATGGTGATATTTTAAAGCAACTTCCAAATAGTGTTTCACCAGATACTGTATTTGCTTGTAGCGATTTGGCAAAAAAAACAGCCACATTTCAACTTCCAAAAAGTACTGTATTTACGGCTGGTTTAGATGCTAACAAACAAGCAATTCTATTTGAAACAACGAGCAAAGTTTCGCTAAATCCTGCAAAAATTGCAAACGCTTATACACTTGCTATCGGGAATGCTGATAAAAAAATGTATTTGCAAGAATTACCGCCAGTTACGGCAGTAAAAAAAGATGAATCAGGGAATATTCAACAATGGAAAACTTTCGGTTCTGAAAATACGCCGATAGGTACTAAGGAAGATTTGGCAATTGCTTTTGCATCGCCATTGTTTTTTCTCGCGGAAGCGAAAACAAGAACGATCAAATTAACGTTTACGCTATCCGATTCAAATACTTCAGATCTTTCTACTGATAACACCACTTGTTATTTAAGTACAGCAAAAGCTTGGTTTCCGATTCTCAAAAAAAACAGCCCAATTACGCAAGATGGAAGTACCGTAACACTTACCATTACCCTGTGCCAAACCGATCCTGCAATTACAGCATTTACAAAAAATCCTGATGGATATACAAGCGATTGGCCACTCCTGAAATTAGTTTTTTCAAACAATCAAAATCTACAAAATCCAACAGAAATTGAAACGTTGAACATTGATGTTGACGTGAAAGAATTGCAAAACTTTGCGTTGTATAATGATTTTGGACTATTGAATGCTAAAAAACCGTTTCAACCACTTGGTCCAACTCCAACTGTTGATCAAAGTTTTATGATTGGTAGTGCGGAAATATTCAGTAAGCCTACAAATAGTATAACCATAACAATGAATTGGAATCCATTTCCTGCTGATTTTAATTTTGCAGTTTACTATAAAGAATACAATGATTTTTTAAATGATGTATATTCAAAAGAACCTAAAGACCTTGTCGCTGCTAGAGAATTGCTTGAAAAAGTTCTCGACTTAGAGAACTCATTTTTTAATAAAATAACAGAAACACAAGAAGCACTTTTTAAATCACTATTTGATACTACAAAAACAGATGCAAGTAAATTAATTACGGAAGCAGATAGTAAACTCAAAAAGGCAATTGAAGCCCAGAACGAGGCATTAGTGAAGGAAATTGATCCTAAAAACGCAACTATTAAAAAAGTGATTACTTTACATAACATCTTGCTTTCCTATATAATTACAGAAGAAGCAACACTTTTAAAAGAAGTTGGTACTGATGGAAATTTAGATGCTAAAAAAATTACGGAAACAGAACAAGTTGTTTTATCTAAGATTATTTCTACCAAAAATTCAATAATTCTACAATTAACCGCTGCTGAAAGTAGTTTGTCAAAAGCTCCACCTCTGAAGACTAAATCTGTATTCAAAAATGCAATCGATTCAATTTTTAATCGTCATACTACGACTCCTACGACACTATTGGAAGATGATACTTCTGGTGACACTACGGAATTTCAGTTTTCCAATGACTCTTTCGAAGTCAATTTTAAATGGTTACAAAACGGATTATGGGAAGAATTTTACACGAATCAAGAACCTGAAGAGGTATTAATTTCGTCTGAATCTAAACTAAATCTTTTTTTCCCTACGGAACCGACAGGTATAGAAATTCCAGATACGCGAGCCTTTACATTTCCGGGTTTGAACGTAAATATTATAGAAGTTGATCCAGCACTACAAAAAACTCCTTTAACACTTACTGATAAAAGTAGTACTGGTTTTTTAAAGATGCAGTTAGTTACACCTGATGATGGTTTTGGCTTGAATCTGTATCCAAAAATAATAGGCGCCATTGCGCTGTTTAACGCCAGGTTAATTATGGAAAAAAGCAGTGAAAGTTTGGTAAATCCGCCAAATTTACCATTCATTCCAACAGTGAGTTTGTTTTCGGGAGATTACAATGCTTCTATAAACTATGATTTCTCAACTAATGACGAAACGTATCCGTTGGAATGTTTTTACTATACACCATTTTTAAATTATAAAGTATTCGATACGGTTGATGGAATTAGCACTAAAAATACAACGATTGGAAGTTCTCCAGCAAGAGATGATAGCGGAATTATTACGCCGTTAACAGCCTTGCCATTAGTGGCAACTTTTGTCTCAAACGGACAATTGTTTTTAGAACTAGCAGATGTAATTGCGCCTGCAAAAGTCAGTTTCTATTTTGAATTGGCGCGTACGTATACAGAACAAGCAGTTACAACAAACAGCGTAAGTTATTCCTATTTGAGTACGGATGGCTGGAAAGCACTGACATCAATAGCAGATGGAACAAATGGTTTTACCTGTTCGGGAATTATTACGATCAATATTCCTAAAGACATTACAAACGATCATGAAACCATGACTGGAACCAATTTTTGGATTGCTATGGGCACAGAAACAAGTCCTGATAATTTTCCTCAAACTTCCTTTTTAAAAACGAACGGAATTACGCTGCAACGCATTGTTTCTTCCAATGATTTTTCAACCGTTACGCCACAAATTATAGCGGATACAATTACGAGTCCGGAAACGGCAATTCCTGAAATTTCGGCAACGATACAACCGTTTGCTTCTTTTGGCGGAAAAGCCGCAGAAACAAATCAGCAAATGAATTCGCGAGTGAGTACACGTTTAAAAACGAAAGATCGTTTGGTAACGGCAGAAGATTATTTTAATGTGATTCGATTGGAATTTCCAGAAGTATACTATTCAAAAACTATGTATACAGCAAAAAAAGCCAGTACGTATGTCATCAAAAGAGTTTCAGATGCTACAGAAACCAATGCTTTTGTGCCACTATTAAGCGAATGCAAGGAATTGGAAATTCAGAATTATATCAAAGAACGGATTTCCCCTTTTGTGAAGGTTTCTGTTGGGAATTTTAAACTCAATTACGTCCTAATTATAGCAGACATTCAACTCCAAAGTGATGAAGATGTAACAACAGTTACCAAAGAAATCAACAATGCAATCAATATCTATTTAGCGCCTTGGATTACAAGTGCGCAATCACAAATTACAGTTGACACAGGATTGAACACAGCGCAATTAGCTTCGTTTATCAACAGTTACGACAGTGTTTTAGAAGTGAATAGCATTTCAATCCAAATTGTTACTGAAAATTTTAATCCAAAAGAAATCAAACCAGAAGACGGCAAGCAAGAAATATCACAAGAAGACGGAATGATTCTCGTTCCATCCTTGAATAATATCACAGAGAATAGTTTTATAAACTACCATTTATGACACAGGAAAACCACATCGTAGACGCACAACTTCCTTTGGAGCTCGATTTTAAATCGCTCAAAGCGGAAGGGCTTGCCTATATCCAAAAGCATAGTAGTACGGAATGGTCAAACTTAAATCCGAGTGATCCTGGTGTAACTATTTTGGAGCAATTGTGCTATGCGTTTACCGAACTTGGGTATTGTGCAAATTTCTCGATGAAAGATATTTTGACACAGAAAAATGGCGACTTAACGATGGAGAATCAGTTTTATGAGCCACAAAATATTTTAACAACGTCACCTATTACAATTGAAGATTATACTAAATATATCATTGATCAAATTGAGAGTGTAAAAAATGTCATCATTTCCCCAATTCCTGTGAATTTTCCATTCATGAATGGTGTATACAAAGTGTATCTATTGATTGACCCAACATACGACGATCCGACAGTAACGGATTCGCCAACAACAGAAACTTTCTATGTATTAAATAGTGCTCGAAACGTAGGAGAATTGTTTTTAATGCCGCAACTATTATCGCCTAAAACATATACCATTTCTGGAGATTTAAAATTGAAATCAGGATACGATATCAATACAATGTTAACGGAAATGATTCAGACCATTAACCAATACATTTTTCCTGATGTTACAGAAACTGGGTATGATAAGTTGAAGGCAGAAGGCGAAACGACCAATGAAATTTTTAACGGTCCAACATTGCAAAACGGCTGGATTCCATCTGAAAGTATTCAACCAAAAAAAGATACGATTCAACCTTTTGAAATTACAAAACTCATTCAGGATATTGAAGGTGTACAATCCATTTCAAAAATTGCTTTTACCTATAATGAACAACCAGCGACATCTGCAATTTGTGACGAAAATGAAATTTTGACTTTTGATTTTTCAACATCATTTTCATCAGGTAAAAATACCGAAAACCTTCAAATAAGCACGCAAGGAAAACCATTAAATGCAACACTCAACACGTCATTAATTGACGAATTGGCTAACATGCAACAATCGAGTGCACAAATCAACGAAGTAGCAGCTGTACAAGTAGCACCAACACTTCCGACAGGAAAATTTAGAGACATTACAAGTTACTATTCTATTCAAAATACATTTCCAGAAGCATACGCTGTTGGACTCAACGCGGTGAATGACAATACGCCTGATTTTCAAGTAGCACAATCGCGACAACTAAAAGGATATTTGAGTTTATTTGATCAACTATTGAGCAATCAATTTGCACAATTGGCAAACATTGACAAGCTATTTTCTTTCAAAAATGCAATCACAGGAGCACCCGCAGATTTGGAGCATTACAACAATATAAAAACACCTCAAGAAAAAGCAACTCCTAAATATCCTGCACCGTTTGAAGTGTTTTCACCGACGTATTTTTATCAATCATTATATACAAGTGTTCCAAATGTTGAACCGCTATTGCGGAATAATCAAATATTCAATTTTGGTCCAATCTCACAATCAGAAACTGCTTTAGCACATGAAAATTGGTTGCAATATCAAGATGATCCATACAACTCATACATGTACGGATTGTTAGTATTTACAGAAAAAGACACGGTAAATCTGCAACGCAGAAACGAATTACTCGATCACTTATTAGCACGTCATGGCGAATCGCCTTTAGTAATTGACACGCTTATTTATGGTACAGTATATTCGGGCGATGTGTTAAAAGATGCTATCATTATTAAAAGTGTGTATTTGCAAAATTTAGGCATTTTATCATACAATCGAACAAAAGCGTATAACAGCATAGGCGCAAAAAAATTACAGAACAGCGCCGTACAAATTACACCTGAACTCCTAGAGGAATTATCAAAAAGAGAAATCCCACAGACAGCAAGCGAAAGAGCTGATGAATTACAATACATTTCAAGTCATACTGCGGAAGAAGTTGAAAATTATCTGAATGTAAAAAGCACCAAAAAAGAGCTGCAAAACATCCTAACGCATACGTATAAAAACAATGGTGTATTTAACATCGCACTGGTAAATGAGAAGCAAAAAATTACAAAACAAGATTGCCTTGATTATGCAACACTTTCGTTGAAACTAAGTTTGTTGTTGACATTACGACCTTTCTATATCAATTTCATACAAGAAAGTGTAGATCCTGAAGCTTATCTTGATGAAAATGATGAAGTACCAAATCCATTTCCATCAGATGAAGTGTGTTCACAAATTGAAGTTGCTTTGTGGATGATTATGGAACGTAAAGGCATGATTTCTATAGAAACAAATCTGCTATTGCAATCGGGAAGTTTTGAAGTATTGATTCAAGAAGGAACTTCACCATTTTCATATTATCGTATAAACACGATGATAAATTATGCGGATTTTATCACATTATCAATGCAATTGGATAGCATGACAACGCAAGACATGCAAACATACTTGCATAGTATCAATGCCGATTATACACTTGAAGGAATTGACAGTAGTACGGTAACAGACGCAACTTTTACAGCTATTGAAAATACAATGTACGCTTGGACAGCAAGTGTAACCTGGGACAACCAAAACTCATTATACATTACAGATTCACTATTTGAAAATACATTATTATGGATTTTTCCAGATTTCATTAAGGATTTTAGCACATCAACATGGCAACAACGTCTCTCCTATTTCATGGAATGTCAATTGCCTATTGAGTTGCAAGCAAATCCTTTGTATGCGACAGTGGAAAATATGCAAACATTAATTCCATTATATGTGAGTTGGTTTAACGCCAATATTTACAATGCAACAACTGAATCTTATGATACCACTTTAGCCACTTCTAGTGCGGGAAGCATTATTACACTATTAAAAGAACTTAAAACAACGCCACCAGAATCAAATGCATAGTCAAGGAGCACATATCGTCACACGTTGTCAATGGAATACATCTTTCGATTCCAAAAACTTGGCGTATCAATTACAGACGGATATTAGTTCGTGGAGTTCCTATAAAATGAAACGAATTATCAATCGTGTGTTTGATAGTATTTGTCCTGAAGGTCAGACGCTTAAGATTAGCACATTGAGTATTGATTTGGGTGCAATTACATACGAAAACATGCTGAGCGAACTTCCTTTACGTTTGGAAGAAGCACTTCGGAATGCCTTGTATGACCTGATTATGTATCCAAAAAGTGGTGATAAAACTTTGGAAATTGTCAATGAACATGTAGCACAAATTAATGTGCTGCGCAATTTTCTTTTACAAGGAATGATGCCGTGGAATTATCAAGAAACATACGGAACGGCGCATCAAATTATGCGTTCGCAATTGACAAACAATCGATTGGACGTTATCCAAATGATTCAAGAAATTGGAAAACAAGAAAATGTTCGCAAACGTATTGCTTGGCAGTTTAATGATACGATTATCAAAAAAATTATTGCAGGATTAGAGCCAAATAATCATCAACAAATTATTAGTTTTTCGGATGAATTTGTAAAAGTTCAAGAAAGAGAAACCATTGTGCAAACCAGCACCAATGATCTTAAGAAAAATATTTGGTTGTGGATTTTAAACTATCTATTTACAGACAGAGGAACCATTTTTAATAAAGTAGCTTTTGTTCGAAATACAGTGGAACAAATGGCAAACCATTTCAATTTATCGTACGACGCGATGCTTGAATTGATTGAAGCTGCTATTGATCGCGCAAGTGAATATTCGCAGATAAATAAAGGTTTTATCGCAATTTTAAAATTATTATCAGAAGAATTACATCGCAAATCATTTACAAAAGTAAAAACAGTAAAACAAAAAGAAAACTTCTGGCTAAAAGTAGCAGATTATTTTAATCAACCTTCCAAAAGAAGCACAAATATTCAGAGGAATGAGTTTAATGAATTGGTGATTAATTTATCAAAATTAGACGCTGCACGTTTTCAAAAAATCGTGTTGAATGTAGAGCAAAAACCAACTACTTGGAAAACAATTTTAAAGGATTTAATTCCAGCTTCGATTGAAAACTTATTTGTAGCATTATCGCCTTCACAATCGAAAAATGTGCTAGCGCAGATTGCCTTTTTATCAAAACTAAATACCGCAACTTCCTTAAAAGTGGATCAACTTGATTTGTATACATTCGGAATTGAGTTTTGCATTGAAAACCAACATACTTCGGTTTCTAAAGATGCTTTCTTGACCTATACCATACAAAAATTAGCGAAGCAACAACAACAAACAAAGCTTACTATTTTAGATCATTTTGTCACTTCTAATGTTACAAACACAGCTAAGAAAACAACGTTTATTTCCTTGTTTAAGGAATTAAACACACTATATCAAAACGAAATTTCAGTTGCAAAAACATTTCGTTCAGAAGAAACATTACAACGAATTATCACACAATATATCGTTGAAATTCAGCAACATAAAACACATACGAACGAATTTAAAACACTCGAAAAAACAATTCAGCAATGGATTTCGGCTTCGCCAATAAAATTCTGGAATCACATTAATCGCATTCAGAAAACATCGAATGTTACCATTCATATTACCGCATTAATTGCTGCGTACGGAACACAACGATTCCTCAAAAAAGTACAACCCGAAATTGTTTCAATACTCGAAAAAGTACAGCAAATTATTGACGAACTTATTACTAAAAACGCAAGAAAAGCAACAGCATTACGCGCCATCAAACGTAGCTTACTCGAAAAAGGTTTTGAAATTGTATGGCAACATGAAAAATTGAGTTCGGCGAACTTCTTTGCGGAATTATTGCAGACATTGAAACAAGCTTCAACGGCTTCAAAAGTTGCAAATACAGACATTGAAGAAGCGATTCAATTGTTATTGAAATACCCAAAAACCAAAACACTTGCTTGGTCATCTCAGGAGTTTGAAGCAATTCAGAAACAGCATAAAATTCAAGTACATCAAACACCGTTAGCCAACATTTTAGAAATCATACAACAACCAAATCAGGAAGCCATCGTTGCACAACATATTTCGAAATTAGTGCACGCTAAGAAAGTAAATACTTCCGAATTTAAAGCACAGGAAAACAGCTTGATTTCCTATGTCCTTTCAAATGGAATTCAACTTCGTGAACGCTTGATTTCAAGGTTTTCGCAACAAGTTTCAGCAACAAAAACGTCGTTTACAACAGCGCAAATTAAAACGATTTTAAACGATTGTTTCTGGCAATTGTTTGTGTTGTACGAAAGCTATCGCGGAAACGAACGCAAGTTTACTGTATTGTTTGAAGAAACTGTTATGGAAACATTTCCAACAGTAAAAAAAGCTTTGGAAAAAACGAATCTAAAAAAGACCGCAAATGCTGATAAGAGCACAACATTAGCAACACCTTATAAAGTTTCAATTACAGCATTGTTTGAAGCGTTAAGAGACAATTTGAAAACGGAAAATTCGAGTTTTGAAATTGAGAAAACTACGTACACATACAAACAATTATTTGTGGTTGGTTTGGAAACATCGCCAACAGAAATTAGAATTATGATTGGTGAAACGGTTCAAACAAAAAAACAACTCGCATTACTTCGTGAAGCCATTTCTTTTGAAGAATTTATTGTCTTAATAGCGAGCGATTTATCAAGTGCGCAACAAGCCGTTTTTAAAGCAATTCATGTTGTATTTGCACTTGCAAAACAACTTGGAAATGCGCAAATACTGGCTACGTTGCAGCGTATTTTCTGGAAGCAAACAATTGCTATCATTCAAGCTAAAAATACCGCTTCAAAAGTATTAGAAATGCTTGTCAATACAACATTTGATACACTTTCAGACATTGAAACATTAGATCAAATTACCATTGTAAAACACATTCAAAATAGTGGATTGAAGATTCCAGAAATTTTGAAAAAAATCTTAATCAAAAGACATCGAATTTTCGAATTGGTTTCGGGAGAAGTACAAACAGCAACACTTTCGGAAGCGATCAAAAATTGTATCGAACACGGAAAAATTGAATTGTTAAGCGAATACCTCATCACACATTATGAAATTCCAGCGTGGTTTCAACATAAGGAATCTATAGATTATCAAAGTATTGTAGACGAACTTTTAATACAACAACCGTTAATCATTTTAAAAACGATTCGCGATCAACGCGTTTCAGCAATACAACTTTCGAAGTTTTCACAAACGATTCGCTTTGCGACATTGATTACAGCATTGACAAAATTATATCCAACACAACAAAAACAACTTTCGGATGTACAGAAACTTTATGAACATATTGCGTTGATTTCCATGACTGGAATTTCCACTAAAAGTTTACAAGAAATCTTAGTCAAAAAAGTACTAACCGCTTGGCGAACGTCCAATTGGAAATTGATTGCAAGTACAACTATTTGGAACGAGTTTTTATGGGAAACCTGCGGTAAAAAAGGCGTGACAGCACCTAACTTTTTTAAAGCAATGAATACAATCAAAACCGCATTGCCAGCATCATTATTAGTGAGTTATAAAAGTGTGTTGCCACATGTAGAAACATCGGTACGCATCCCAAAAACGATTGAATATAAAAACACTAAAAAACCTGTTATGAGTACAGAAACGAAAAAAATAGTAACCGAAGGAATTTCGGTTCCAAATGCTGGTTTGGTATTGCTCAACAGTTACTTTTTGATGCTTCTAGAACGTTTGGGAATTGTGTCAGACAAAGCTTTTAAAACAGATGACGATCCGTTGAAAGCGGTACATTATCTTCAGTATATCGTTACTGGATTGACACAAACCGACGAATCTTTATTAGTGTTAAACAAAGTGCTTTGTGGGCTTTCGCCAGATGCACCTGTGAGAGATCGCATTGAAATGACGGAAGACGAGAAAAAATTGATTGACGGATTGATTCAGGCAGCTATTGGGTATTGGACCGCTATTGGAGATACCTCTATCAACGGATTTCGAGGAAATTGGTTGGTACGAGAAGGAATTTTGAGAGAAACCGAAGAGCGTTGGGAGTTGACCGTAGAAAAAAGAGCGTATGATATATTATTGATAAAATCACCTTTTTCATTTTCAATCATAAAATTACCGTGGATGCAAAAACCATTACACGTAACCTGGGCATATTAACCTTTAAAATACGAATACCATGAACCTATATAAAAAACCATCTAAAATAGATAGCAGTTAAATCGGAATTATACCATTTGACATATAGAATAACCTGTAAAACGGTTAAAAATTAATTAATTAACTAAAAAAATCAAATTTATGAGTTCTTACAATGACAATCTAAATTCGAGTGTCAATTCATCGTTGAGTGCACAAGAATTAGAGTTACAAAATGTAGAAGCACAACGGGAAGCATCCATGTTTTCGCTCTACTATGCACAAGGTGCACGAATTACAACTGCAGAAGAGTTAGAAATAACCACTGCAAGATATGCTTTTGAGAAGAAAGTACATGAACAAGCTATCATTGATAGTGATGTGTCAACCAATGTACTTACCTCTGCAAACAATGCAAAAGATTATACAGCAAAGTCTGTAACGAATACTTCCGTTGCTGCGGCAAATGTTCAAATTGCGGCAAATGCTATTTTAAAGCTAGCCAGCGATACAGGAAGTATTTTTAGCATTATCAATGCGGCTGATTTTGATACTGATATCTATGCGCAAAGCAACAAAGCAAATGTGTTGATGAATGATACTGCCTATGCAGCAGAGCAAGCTTCGCAGCACAGTATGGAAGCTTCCGCTTCTATTGCAGAAGTTACCACAACGAATCTAGCTGATAAGGCTACGGTAACGGATACTTCTATAAAAGATTTATTAGCTGTGGTTACAAAACAATTTGATGATACAACGGCATTATTAGCTACGCAAAGTGCAGAATTAGCAACCGCTAATACGGTAGAAAAACAAGCAGAAGGCGTATTAGAAGATTATAGTGTTGGGTATGAAGCTACTTATGCCGCATACAAATTAAGCAATGACGAGCTCAACTTAGATCTTACAGTAACTACACCTAAAATGGTTGGAGATCATGATAGTTATACGGTTTCATTTGATCCTTATGTAAGTGCTTTTCAGGAGGAAAATGCTGATGGAACTCCAAAAGAAACCAACAACCCAGTTGAGAGCTACAACATTATGCTCGTAGAAAATAGCAAAAGTCCTACGTTTAGTATGAATGATGCAGAAGGCATTATAGCGGGAGCTTTTACAGATCGCTATGTTCCATTGAGTGATAGTAATATAACTACAATAACAGACAAAGACGGTAAGGAAATAAAAAAAATCATAAAGAAAATTTATGCTTCAGGTACGGATAATACTCCTGTTTTAAAAGATTCAGAAGGAAAGCCTTTAGAGTTAGGAAAAGAGTACACCATATTTGTCCTTACAGTATTTACAATAGCGTATAAGAAAATCATCAATACTTTTGACGATTATTTATCGGCGCCATCCAAAATGTTTATGCTGCAAAATCAATTGAATTCAGCAAATGTAAATACAATTCTACCGCAAACGGATAGTACAAGCGAAACAGATGCTAATACGAGTCCAAAATATCAAGTCATTAATTTTGGTGTCTTTGAAAAGCCTAGTTATACGGTAGCGTATCGATGTGTGTTTTTACCAAATAATCCAGACTTAGTCAGTGGATTACTTACAGTAGAAGAAATAGAAAGTATTGAAAATAATGTACAACAATTTGATAAAATTGAATACATCTATAATCTTGAAGTTTCTATGGTAAACGATCAAATACAAATTGTTACAGATCAGATTGCTAAGCTTCAAGCAACAATTGCTCAAGATAAGGTGAAATTAGAAAAGGCGAAAACGGATTCAGCTAAAAAAACATTAAACGACAATATTGCTGCAAATAACCTGGCAATAACTAGTAAACAAGAGCAGTTAACGACCTTTGAAGCGACATTGGTAACCTTAAATAACCTTAGAGATGCTGCCATTAAAAATATAAATATTAATGAGCACGTTCAACCAGGGTTTTTCTTTAATCTTACGACTGCTGAAAAAATTTCTGCCGGAAGTTATACACCTGCAACGTCAACAACAACTGATGATTCATTGAATATTCATATATCAAATAGTATTGATAAGATTGTAAAAGACATTGAGGCAATTGAAGCATTAAATCCTTCTGATGCTTCTGATACTGAAGAAAAAGCAACAGTACCAGTCATCACTAAGCCAAGTATTTCAGATAAACTGACCTCAGCAGAGATCAATAATATACAAGCTACTATTGGCAGCACAAGAGGAACTAGAAATACTGTTTTAAAAAATATACTAGCAGATTTGATAGCTGACACACTAGACGAAAAATTGAAAGACGCTGTAAATCAATTTTTAGAAGATTGTAATCAACTTATCATTGATTTACTACAAATACTTGAAGGCTACACCTATCATACGATGGAAGTTACCTTAGCAGCTGAAACTACAGATAACTTTGGAAATCGTTTAATTGCTAACAATATGTACATTCCTGCAATAATTTCAGTAACGGATAATGAGGATGAAACTGTAAATACACACTTTATCAATGCACTTTCTGACTTCAATCATACAGCAGAATTCCAGTATGTAGATCCGTATGCTGATACTAATAAAACAGTAGCATATCCAAAACAAACAACAACAAATTAATCCTAAAAATTATACATCATGAGTAGTAGACAAACCATATTAATACCAGCAGATCCTGCACCAGAAAAATACGGGATTACAGAAAAAAAGAAGCAAGAAATTGATTTCTTAACGCAACAAGTACAAAACGCGGAAAATGAAGTACAACAATACCAAGCTATTGTAACTTCATTAACCGAGAAATCAACAAAACTTGATGCAGAATTAGCAACCGCAGAAGCGAACAAAACACAAGCATTAAACAATAAAAACTCGGTTGATACCGTAGTAAACAATGCAAAAAGTTTATATGAAAGTTCTGAAACAACACATAAAGAATCTTCAAGTGCTGAAGACGACATAAAAGGTGTTGCTACCGAAGTAAATACAGTAATTAATAAACTTATTTATTCGGCAGAAGTCATCAATAAGCTATCAAACTTAGTCATTCGTAAAAAAGCAATCAATCCGCTAATTTCTGACGAATTAGTTTCAATGGTTTCAGAAGCATCTACGAATGCTAACAATGCTGTGGCATTAACTTTAGTAGCTTTAGAATCTGTGTTTGCATCACAAGCAACCACTATAGAATCTAAATCTGCAATGTCATTAGAGTTGTTACAAGCAAGAAAGCTGTATGAATTCATTATTGGTCGTAAAGTTACAGATCCTAAAGATGTAACCAATAAAACCTCACTTCTGTATTACTTAGATCAAGCGTATGACATTACAAGCAATATGTACGAAGAAACATTAGCTGCTTCGGATGATAATGCAGATCAGTTAAACGATGCCCAAGTATCATTGAGCAAATCAGAAGTAAAACTAAGCTCATTACAAGCCGGACTTGCCGCAGCAAATGCTGCAGCATTAGCATCGTAAATTTGAGTATATTACATGTGAAAATAACCTTAAAACAACATCATTATGGAGGACGTATTTAAAAAATTTTATAGAAGTTTTTATAATAGAACCAATGGCTTTATACCCACAAAACCATTGAATCAACATATGTATCCAGGAGATTTTTTCCAGATTAAAAACGGAGAACTCATTGTTTTAGGGAATATTTTTAGGAAAAATATAATAAATGCTGATGATGTAGTTTTTGAAAATGGCATAAAACTCAATCCTTCCAATTGGAATTTTAGCGAAGGTGTTACCAAACCCTATTCGGGAAGAGACACTGGACACAATCCTATTGAAGGCGATTTTGAGTTTAGTAAACAAGTATTAGCTTTTGACGGATTTGGAAGTTTCTTCTTTAAAAGTAGCGCTTCCGAATCTGTTAAATTTGCTAATTGGAGCGATTTTAAAGATGAGCTCATCATCAAAATGACGCAAGTATTATATTCGTTTAGAGAATTGTATATCGTTACCGAAAGTGCCACTGCCAAACATTGGACACTCGCCATTGCAGGTTCTGACAAAGCAGAATTGGAAATTGCAACCGAATCTGAAAATTTTGGATTGGTTGATATTTTTGGGGATGCAAGCGCCAAAACAATTCAAGCAAGAGAAATTGAATTTTATCATCGTGAAGAAAAAAAGAGACCTTCTTTCTTTAAAGCAAAAAAGTTGGTCGTTCAACAAGAAAAATTAGAAGTATTTATCAGTCAATTACTTAGTGATCGATCAAAAATACCTTCTTGGGCAAACAATTTCTATCAATATGATTTTTATCATGATGAGCTTTCATATTCAACGCCAATTACAACAAATGCACAAGCGTCCGTATTAGATATGTTGCAAGCCAATCAACTCAATCCAAATACAGCATTAGAGTATTTTTCTTGGGCAAATACAAACTTAGATGATGTAGAACGTCTATTCGGAAAATATGGAAACTAGCGAATACAATCTTTCTATTCATCAAGAAATTGATTGGTTGCAAAACGTCATCAATCAGGTAATCAGTAGTTATTTGCAGCATGAAGGCGTTGAGGCACATTGGACAGAACTTCCAATGCCTGATATAGAAGCAATAGATTCACCTTTTGCAAATACCATCAAAGAATGGAATTTAAACAATTTGGAACGACTTGCATTAATATTAGCTATTGCACCACATATTCGTCCGGAAGCATTGGATATTTTCTTCGGTCAGAATAAAATATATAACAGAGGTTTTACAGAATTTGGAGGTGTTATTGATAAAGGTCATAGCGGTTTTTTACCAACAGGACAAACCTTATTTTTTTTAATTACTGCGGTAAATCCTGAATGGCAAATTGAAGTACTTTCATATTTTAATAACGATCATATTTTTCAGAAAGAACAACTATTAAGTTTAGAATCGACAGAAAGTTATTTGCCAAAATTTAATGGTGTTTTAAGTATTAATCATCGATGGTTGCACTATTTTATGACAGGAGAAAAGCCAAAACTAGAACATAGTATTACGTTTCCTGCTCAAAAAATAACCACCAATTTAGAGTGGGACGATATGGTTCTCAATCCTGCCATTATGGATCAGGTAACCGAATTGAAAACATGGATCTTGCACAAAGATACTTTGTTAGACGATTGGGGATTATCCAAGCATTTAAAACCAGGATACAGAGCTTTATTTTACGGGCCGCCAGGTACAGGAAAAACCTTGACCGTTTCTTTATTGGGGAAAAATTTAGAGATGGATGTCTATCGGGTAGATTTATCTATGATCGTTTCCAAATACATTGGAGAAACCGAAAAAAACCTGTCGCGCATCTTTGATACTGCAGCACATCAAAACTGGATTCTATTTTTTGATGAAGCAGATGCCTTATTTGGGAAACGTACACAGGCAAATTCGTCAAATGACCGACATGCCAATCAGCAAACGGCATATTTATTACAACGCATTGAAGATTTTCCAGGAACCGTAATTCTTGCGTCTAATCTAAAAGCAAATATGGATCAAGCGTTTTCAAGACGTTTTCAAGCCATGATTAACTTTAAAATGCCAACAAAAGAAGAACGTTTAAAACTATGGGGAAAAGCATTTTCGGGTACGTGTACATTATCGCCTGAAATTGATTTGAACTCAATTGCAGAACATTATGAACTCGCAGGTGGTGCTATTATCAATGTGCTTCGTTATTGCGCGTTAGCGGCTATACAACGTGGTGATACTGTAGTAAACAAACAAGAATTACTCGTTGGAATTAGAAAAGAATTAAAAAAGGAAAACAAAACCATTACACAACCGTAAAAATGCGGATATCTTTATGGACATTGAAGAATTAATATTACTAAAAGAACATTCACAATTACTCGTGATGAATTCGTGGCGCTATGATATTCCACAAGAACAGCGGAATATTATCATTGCCAATGCGCTCAATAGTTGTGTAATTCATAAAAAATTTCATATTAATGGATATCTCATTACCAATAGACGTGTATTTTTAATTGGTTCAAGTGAAACCACACCTTTTCAAGAAGTATTGTATCATTTCTATTATGAAGTTGAAACAGGAATTGTAGCATACAAAAAGACACATAATGAATATGATGACGAACATCATTTAGCGTATTATACACAACACAAATTATTCACAAATTTTCCGTTTTACAATGAACATATCCGAAGTATTATCACCGGTAAAAAAGTAGTTTTAGACTATTATGATCCTAATTTAGCTCGATTGAAGGCTTATATTCATAGGCATACTTATTGTTCCGCAATCGATTATGCTGATGACACTAACGAGACTATTAATTTTCTAGTTGATATTGAAGATCTTATTGAAATTGACGATGATATTAAAACCTTAATTAAAAACGGAAAAAGTCCTGTAATTGTAAAAAAAATAGAACAACGCAATACCTAAAATTATGTATCAACCAGAACAAAAAAAGAAACTACAAAATAGCAATATTTCAGCTACAAGTGTAAAACTACATACGAATAAAGGTTTGACTTTAAAAGATCATAGAGCAACACATTTGCAAAAAACGAGCAAAGACATTGTCCAAAGAATGGAAGTCGCACAATTAGCAACCAGAAGAGTGCGAAATGTTAGGTTTAATGGTTTTAGTGAAACATTAAGACAGTTACTTCTAAGATGGGCAGTTCCTAATGGAACTCGCATTCAAATTGAACAAACGGATCATGTTGGAGGATCGTTTAATGTTAGATTTACGAATACAAATGGTCCTGCTATCAGTATAGCTACGGCAAGAGGCTGGATTCAAACAGCTATCAACCATCAATAACCTGATAATTCTTCAGAATCAAGCGATAGTGAATAATATATACTGAAAATGAAAACACATCTCACCAAAAAATTAGGAGGAAAAAAACAGCAAACTGCTGCTGCGCATTCCACAAAAAATAGTGTTTTTTCATTAGAAGACAATCGCACATCAACCATTGTTCAACAGAAACAAATAGATGCAATGCATTCTCAAATTCCTGTTCAAAAAAAGAAAAACAATACAGGTTTGCCCAACACATTAAAATCTGGAATGGAAAATCTGTCTGGTCATTCTATGGATGATGTAAAAGTGCATTACAACTCGTCAAAACCAGCACAACTCAACGCGCATGCGTACGCCAAGGAACCAATATTCATCTAGCTTCTGGACAAGAAAAACATTTACCGCACGAAGCGTGGCATGTAGTTCAACAAAAACAAGGACGTGTAAAACCAACACTTAAAACGAAAGGTGTTGCCATTAACGATGATAAAGGGTTAGAAAAAGAAGCCGATGTGATGGGCGCAAAAGCCTTGCAACGGAAAGAAATATCGAATCAAAAACCTAATACTAAAACGAATTTTGGAGTTATTCAGTTAGGGAAAAAATTAACGCCTGCTAAAAGATTAGAAGCGCTCCGAAGAGCTGGGCACGTTACTGGTATATCAAAAATAAAAAGAGTTGGCAAAAGAAGACCTAAAAGTTTAGGTGGATATGCACAAACTACTGTTTCAGGTAGAAAATATTACTCTAGAAAAGATCCTACTGGAAGAGTCGTTAAATTTGCAGGAGGTTTAAAGTATTCTAAAGCAGCTAGAAAAGCAACTCCTAAAGTTCCCTACAAAAGAAAAAATGATGCCGCTGGGCATTTGATCGCACATAGTTTTGGAGGTCCACCAAAATTCACAGATAATTTTGTGGCTATGAATAAAACTATCAACAGCGCTGGAGGCGCATGGGGAAAAATGGAAGGGTACATTAGGCAACGCTTGAAACAAAAAAATATAGAAGTCTGGATGTCAGTAAAACCACACTACGTTGGGAAAAGCAAACGTCCAATTAGTATAGGAGTAAGCCTTACATTTAATAGATCGCCATTCAAGGTAAAGTTTAATATTGCCACACCTTAAATGCTAATTTGACCAAAGCATTTTTATTTATTATATATGAAAACACATCTCACCAAAAAATTAGGAGGAAAAAAACAGCAAACTGCTGCTGCGCATTCCACAAAAAATAGTGGTTTTTCATTAGAAGACAATCGCACATCAACCATTGTTCAACAGAAACAAATAGATGCAATACAGTCTCCTATTCAAAAAAAGAAAAACAATACAGGTTTACCCGATACTTTAAAATCAGGAATGGAAAATCTTTCAGGTCATTCTATGGATGATGTAAAAGTGCATTACAACTCGTCAAAACCAGCACAACTCAACGCGCATGCCTACGCACAAGGAACCAATATTCACCTAGCATCTGGACAAGAAAAGCACTTGCCACATGAAGCCTGGCATGTAGTACAGCAAAAACAAGGACGTGTAAAACCGACTATAAAAACGAAAGGTGTTGCTATTAACGATGATAAAGGTTTAGAAAAAGAAGCCGATGTGATGGGCGCAAAAGCGTTACAACGGAAGGAAATTTCAAATTCTTCTATTCAGCTTAAAGAAGTGGCACAAAGAAAACTACAGAAAGTCGTTGAAAACACTTCTTCTGGAACAATTCAAAAAATGTCAAATTCAGTTATTCAATTTGCTGAACCACAAGATACTGTTGAAGTAATTAAAAAATATTTTTATAACACTTACCAACATTATGGAAAAGCCTTAATTGAAAGGGTATGTACAGCAAAAGGGATGCGGGTTCATGCACACGGAAGTGGAAAACCTGGTGATGGAATAAATGCCGCAACACAAAAAGAAATGGACGATTTACTTCCATTTCTTCGAGCAGCAAAAAGGGCAGCTCCAAGAAGGCAAGCTCCTGCAAAAAAGAAACCTAGGGATAAGTCTAAAGTACATAATAAAGTAGAAGCAAAAGCAGCGGCTCTTAGTAAAGAGCAAAAAAAGAAAGACAGAGCAGCCGCGAAAAAAGCAGCATACGATGCTCGTCAATAAAATTTTATTCAAAATAATCATACCGTTATAAAACCTCTTTTAATATGATCTCCTATTAAATAATCAAGATTCCGTATATTTAAAAAATAAACTATTCAAAAACCAACCAACCGATGCAAGCTACAAGTATCTCTAGTCACGAAAGCAGCTTTTTTAAAACAGGAGAAGATTCTGCTGGAAAAAAATTCAACTTAACAGAAATGTCTGTTCCCATCAAAGGAACCGATGAAGTCATGGAGTATGTGAATTGTAGAACACAAAATGGAGATAAATCGTTTTATTACGAAGAAAGAAATACCAAAACTCAAATTGTACTTCACTTTACAGCAGGGTATTTAAAAGGAGATGTAGCAGCCTTAACAAAACCTAACAATCATGTATCTACACCTTTCATTATTGCAAGAAACGGCACCATTTTAAGTATGTGGTCATCTGCTTTTTGGTCCTATCATTTGGGTTCAGGTGCTATTGGAGGAAATAAAAATGGTTGTAAAAGAACCATTGGTATTGAAATTTCTAATATTGGCTATTTAAAGAAAATAGGAGATACATTAATGACAGTTTACAGTGATACAGATGATTATTGTGAACTTGAGGAAGATTATTATCACACAAAATTAGATACGCCTTTTAGAGGACAAGAATATTTTGCAACCTTTAGTGAAAAGCAATACGATAGCCTCATCGTTTTGCTCCGTTATTTAACCGCCGAATATAACATTCCACGACTATTTTTACCAGAAGATAAAAGATATGAAGTAGGTACCGTAGAAGAATTACCAAACTTTAAAGGAATTACTTCACATATAAATTATAGAACTTCTGGCAAATGGGATATTGGACCTGCATTCGATTGGGAAAGAGTCATTCAAGGTGTGAATGCATAATTCGAAAAATTGTATTGTTAACTGTCTAATTTTTTACAGATATATTGTTATTTTTTAAAAACGCACGCTTCTTTTATCGTGAATTAGTATACTTTTGCAGCTGTTTTTAAAACGACCATTAAATGCTCAAAAAAGCAATTCAATTTATGATCATAAGCGCAATAGCGTTTGCCTTTTTGAATGCAATTGTAAAATATCTAGGTGATTTTAATGCGTACCAAGTTGTGTTTTTTAGATCGATTGGAACCTTGGTTTTCACCATTCCGTTTTTACTAAAACATAAAATTTCCATCTATGGAAATAAAAAAACATTGCTGATTTTTCGCGGAATCGTCGGTGTAACTTCCATGTCATTATTTTTTATGTCGTTGAAATATTTACCAATGGGATCAGTGGTTTCACTACGGTACATCTCTCCTATCTTTGCAGCAGTTTTCGCAGTATTTTTTCTCAAAGAAAAAATCAAACACATTCAATGGTTATTTTTCCTGATTGCTTTTTGTGGCGTTCTCGTCTTAAAAGGATTTGACGCGAAAATTGGCACCATAGGATTACTATTAGCAATTGCTTCTGCCTTTTTTAGCGGGTTGGTTTTTATTGTGATTCGAAAAATTGGAGACAGAGATCATCCAGTAGTGATTGTCAATTATTTTATGATGGTTGCCGTATTGGTTGGTGGAATTTTATGCATTCCGTATTGGAAAACGCCGATTGGTTGGGAATGGGCTTTGCTCCTTAGTTTAGGGATTTTTGGCTATATCGGGCAATTGTACATGACCAAAGCATTGCAACTAGCAGAAACTAACAAAGCAGCGCCATTAAAATATATAGAAGTTATTTTCACGATGCTCATTGGACTAAGCTGGTTCCATGAATCATACACAGTTTGGAGCGTGCTCGGAATTATCTTAATTATCATTGGTTTGACCTTGAATACGTATACGAAAGCTGCGAAATAAATTAACTTGACTTCGAAATAAAAATTACACGTAACGGATTCTTTTTCCGCAGTGTAGCAATCATTTTACGTTAAGAATTTTTGAAGCCTTGGAGAAAATTTAGTGAAATGAGTGCGGTTTTAGCTTTCCGAAGAGAAAGATAAAAACACCTCTGGAAAAAGCGCACTTTCTTTTGTTTCTTTTCTTTGTGCGAGCAAAGTAAAAGAAAATGAAATACTTACATTTTTATTTTATTGAAGCTATATTAAATAAAAACATAAAAAAGCACTTGCTAATTCACACAAGTGCTTTTTAAAATTCAATTGAAAAATCTAAACTAAAATTGAATCGTATTATTTTAAAGTAATTGGAAACTCAGCAATTGTTGTGTCCCATCCAATTTTTAAGTGTATTACATTTTTACTTTTTTCGTATAAAACAATTGATAATTGCTCTATTTCTGTATCACTTTTTTGTGTTGGCACCGTAATACTTGCAACATCTTTTGAAGCGTCATACGAGTAATTTCCCCAACCGTCATTTTCAGTGTTTATTTTTAAGGTCCACGAATCTTTCGTTGGAATGATAATTACGGAATAACGACCCGCTTTTACCTTCGAATCTCCGATCATAACATCTGTCATAAATAACACTTCCGTAGATTCGTTAGCACCAACTCTCCAAGCTTTGTCAAACTTCAATAAATTTCCAAAAACTTCTCTTCCTTTTTTATAAGGTCGTGCATAAATGACACGGATTTTTGGTTCCAAGGATTTTTTCTGTGCATCCGTTTTTGCAAAGGCTCTTTTTGCTGCGTTGGTTGGATAATGCGCGATGTCCGTTGGACTTTTATCTGCTTTTGGGAAATCTTGTGCGTTTACGGTACTTACTGCTGCGAAAAACGCTAGCATCATCATAATTTTTCTCATGATTACTTTTTTAAATTAATTAGGTTTTCGGTTACTATTCTTGATAATTCTTTTAATTCTCCTTTTTCATATAGTGCTGGCAAATCTTTCAACGGCGTGCCAACTTCTGCTTTGTAATTGATGTAATCTTGAAACGTAACTCCATCAACAACACGTGTATTATAAGCACTTCTAAAACGAACGCCGCCATCATTTACTTGATAATTATACGCTAAATAGTCAATCTTTTTTGTGTTTTGATTGATCCAATAATGATACTGATCATCGTGATCTTCTCCACCACCTTCTTGGTTGAACGTAATTTGAATGACATCGTATTTTTGTTCGTTAATCGTAGTTTCTTCCACATATTTTTTATTGACTGCTGCATCATTTAATTTATGTGGTAAGGTTGCAAAATAGATCACAGAATTGATTGCGCCGGTAGCACTTGCAATTTTCTTTTCGGGCAATTCAATGGGTTGATTGTTCACGAAGCGTGAAAATTTTCCATTGTCTAAAACATCACGCGTAGTTTTGCCATCTTTCGTGCTTTCGACTTCGTAGCTGTATTTATTTCCATCATTTTTAAAACGATATTTTTTAGTTCTAAATACAAATGAATAATTCGCAGTATCGTACAAATCGCCACCATGTGCTTTGATAGCTTCCTGAATAATTTGTGTTGCTTTGTCTATGGTTTTCGGTGTTGCTTCCTGAGTCGTTTCTGTAACAGTTGCCGTTTTCTCTAAAGTATTTTTTTCTTTGGTTTCGCATGCTATCAAGCTGAAAAACAGTGTGAAAACTAAGAATAGTTGAGTCGATTTCATTAGATTGATTTGGCTATTAGCTCACTTTTTTAGGCTAATTTTTTATTAGTTCCTGTGTTTGTCGCAATAATGCTAAGAACTTTCTTTTTTTAACAGAATTTAACTTTTAATGTGATGGTTGAAGAAATATGCAACAAGAATGAATTTATTATTTTTTTAGAGAAACAGTTCCTTTAATATTCTGCCAATTGAATAGACTCAATTGTAATAAAACAAGGTATATCTACAGAAAGTGGTTGTTCTTCCAATGAAGGCTCCGAAAATGACGTATCCTCCGTAATAATACCAGTAACAGTTACTTTTTTTCCTTCAAATTTCTGAAACTCTTCTTTTGGGCGTATGGCTTCTTTTAGATATGGAGGTAGCAAGATTACCTCTAATGTATCATTAACAACAATTTTATAATGCCCCGAATGTTTAGCCTGTCCTCGTTGTGATATGGTACACTTTGTATACACGCCAGTTAAGGTTGCACTTTCATTAAATTGAAAATCTAAGTCACTATTTTGCATCGAATCGGATGTTTTTTTTGAGTTACACATGGTAAATACGAACAGCATGCATATATAAATTATTTTCTTGGTCATTATTTCTTTTCAATTGTCATGGTCGTTGGTTTGTCTCCATGCTGTTTTGTCCCAAGATGTTGCTCATGGAACGTTTGTCCTTTTTTCGCTGCAGTTCCATACATCGCAAAATCCCATTTTTTATTTTCTACATCGCCAGGTACAGCATAATTTTCTAATGTTACCGTATCCTTTTTATCATCACTTTTCATTACAACGCCGCCCCAATGAAAGTTCCAAGTTCTTTTCCCTGGATAATTGGTACCACCAGAAGACATTGTATATCCTTGTCCTACATCGGGACTTGCATATTTATTTATTTCTAAATATTTATCTACTTCCTCTCTTTTTGTTGCGCTCAATGTATTATAATAGGTCATCATACTATCGCCATAAGCTTCTACTTTTGACCAATAAATCTTGATTTTTGCTTTTTTATCCGCTGTAGTAGTAGCAGCTCTATACGCAGCTTTAGCCGCATTAACTTCTAACATCTTAGCATTAGCTTTCGTAATTGTAGCATTGATTTTTACTTTTTCAGCGGCGCTAGTAGATGCCATTTTGAGCCATCGTTTCAAAAGTTTTTTCATAATTTCAGCTTTCATAAAAGCTGGCGATGTTGCAGCTGTTTTAGCATTGGTTCCTGTCAAAGGATCATAATGTAAAGCTGTTCTTTTGTTACTTCCTACTATTACGGCACAGCTTTTTCCACAATCATCAATAAGTTTCATATTGTCTCCAAATGTAAAATTTTTAAAATTTATTGGAGCCACTTTTTTGAGGGTTTTTGTGTTAGTACCATCTGATACATTAAAACTTGAACTTAGTTCTATCAGTTTTATTCCAGAACCAACTTTTGTTAATTTAGTATTAGCAGCTTTTGCTTTACCCGCTTTCGCATAAAAATCATGATTAGGATATCCTACTCTAACAGCTGCGGTCAAATCATCAGCTATTCTATAAGATTTCCCTTTTGCTGACCCTTTTGTACCAGTAGCATCAAAATACCTTTGAATTAAATTTGGTTGTGTTTTATTTCCTTTTTGCTGAACTACATGTGCTAATTCATGTGCAAGTAAATGCTTTCCTCCTGAGCTTTTCGGGTTGTATTGACCGCTATTAAAATAGATATCATTACCATTTGTAAATGCTTTGGCACTTAAAGAACGATTCATCTGTACAGCATTTTCATTCGTATGAATTTTTACTTTTGAAAAATCGGCACCTATACTGTTCCCCATACTATTTTGTGTAGAAGCGTCCATAGCCTGTCCGCCTCCTTTACTTTTTTGCAAAGAAGATGCTAATGCAGCTGAAGGCGACTTATTTTCATTTCCCTTCATTTGGAGTATTTCTTCTTCATCTTGTTTTACTTCTTGTCTTTGAATGATTGGACTCAGAGATGCAGCTAATGGTTTCATTTGTAATTTATCTTCATTACACTTGTTGCATTTTCGCTGAACTGTTTGTGATTGATTACCAGTAGGCATTCTCATCACCTTATCTGCCACTTGATCTGCTTCTTTTTCATATTTATCATTTGACTTACCAATGGTTAATTTTGCTTGAATGATAGGAGGAATAAAACTGTGTTGATTCCCTTTTCCTTTTAAAAAAGGAGTTGAATTAGAATTATTCTTATGTTTGGATTCACGAATTATTGAAGAAGGTGCAAACATGTTTTCTATTTTTAGGTAAGTAATTTAATAAAGATACCTTTTAATAACTTACAAAAAAAGAGTGAAAACCCCTTTTCTACACTCTTAAAAAAAGAGTAAGCAATATTTATTGACTTTTTCAGGTTTATTACACGATACAATTATTAAGAGCAGTCAATCATTTTACAAAAATCCCAAAGAGTTCATTGCCTGCGCGCGGCGGAATAGAGTTATATGCTTTTTCAAATGTGTGTATATTGAAGTACGGTTCAAGATAGCTTAGATATTCCTCTTTGCTTCCACCAAACGGACGTTTTTCTAAATCGCCAGTTAATGGGAAATCAAACCATAAACCGACTATTTTTCCTGTTGGTCGTAAGAGTTTCGACATCTGTTTTGCGTAGTTTTTTCTAGTTGCTGGTAATGGCGGAAACGAACAAAAAAATGTTTGTTCTAGAATCAGGTCGTAGTTTCCATTGTGCTGAAAGAAATCGCCACACAATAAGTTTTCAGAAGGAAATTTAGGGTTTCGTTGTTGGAATTCTTGCAGCGGAATTTCAGATATATCTAAGATAAAAACGTTTGTAAATCCTTTTTCAAATAAATATTCAGCTTCATAAGCATTTCCTGCACCGGGAATTAAAATCTTCAGATTTTTATCTGTCAATTGATCAATGTATTCTTTTAACGGCGTGGATGGCGAACCAATATCCCAACCCGTTTGCGCGTCTTTGTAGCGTTGTGACCAATATTCTTCTGTGGAAGCTGAATTCATAATCTTGCGTTTGAATGTAAAGTTCTGAAAAAGAAAATTAATTCATTATCAATCTTATCGCTATTTTTTATAATCAATTTAGATTATCTGTAACTTTTTGAGAATTAATGTCGTCTAACGAAAGAATCAATAGACGCAAAGAATAGTATGATTACAAAAACAACGAATCATAAAGGTTTTTTATTTGATCTAATTATTTACATAGCTGTAATGTTTTTGATTAGAGAAGTATCAATCCCAAATACCAGTTTTCTTGTTACTGGGCTTTTTTGGTCATTTACAACATTAATAGTTGCAAGTTGGAGAATGAAAGTTCGAAATGTTTCTTGGAAAGATGTAGGATTAACAAAACCCAAAAGCATAAAAAAAACACTGCTCGTTACTGGCTTAATTTTAGTAACTACAATTATCTGCTTAGTCGCTTTTAATATTATAAAAGATCAGATCCCGTTTTTCACAGAACAAGTATCAGACCTTGAAAAAACAACAGAGCCTACAACATCAAAATTTGGAAACCTTAAAGGCAATTGGTGGCTTTTTTTAACGATAATGCCAATGGTTTTAATTGAATCATGCTTAGAAGAATTATTAGATAGAGGATTCTTAATAAATTGGTTTGAAAAGTTATTCTCTCAAACTACTATTGCAACACTTCTTGCAGTCGTACTTCAAGCTGCAATTTTTGGTTTTAGACATTCTTATGATTTATCTGAAAGATCAATAACTGTTGGAATAATTGGCTTAATTATGGGAATAGCGTACGTAAAGTTTGGTCGAAATTTATGGCCATTAATTCTCGCGCATTGTATCCTTAATACAATATCAATGATTGATAGAGTCTAAATTATTTGAAATAAAAAATCCTTGCTTCTTTATGAAACAAGGATTTCGTTGCGTAATTATAGACTATCCGTGGCTTAGTACGTTTAGTTTTTAATTAAAAATCAACCAATTTTATGATTAGCTACAAGCGTCTAATGCTGCTATAAATTCATCATCACTATTAATGGTTGCTTGTGTTCCATCATCGTACTCAATAGTCATTGGATATGTTGGTACAAAGAATGTATCGTTATCTATTCCGTCAAGGAAAGCAACAAATTCTTCATCGCTGTTTATAGTTGTTACAGTTCCATCATCTGATAATAATGATAATGGATATACAATTTCAAAACAGTTTACTCCACAATCATCACAAGGATCAATATCATAACAATCGTTGTAAAGTGCATCAAAATCAGCGTCATTATTAATTGTAGAGGTAATTCCTATATTACTTGTTACCATAATTGGATATACAAATCCTATTGCATCATTTACAGAGAATAATTCTAAATTATCATTCACAACTACTGTAGTTCCATCATCGGTTATAACGCTTAATGGGAAATTGAAGTCAAAACAATCGTTTCCAAAAAAGATGATTTGTTGACCAAGACAAGCTTCCAGCGCTTGAATAAATCCAAATTCATTAGCAATTGTTACTATATTTCCATCTGCAGTAGTAATTGTAACAGGAAACGCTACATAGTAACCTGCATTAAAAAAATTGTCAGCTTCTGCTTGACTATTTACAACAGCAGTTGTATTACCATTCGTTACGGTATAAGGAAAGTTGAGTGTAAAACAGTCATCCGTTGAATAATTATCAATGACATCACTGTTTTCATTATTATTTTCAAATACCGTTTCTGCCTGATCTGTGGATGCTGCTGTACGAGCATAGGCTGTTAAACTTGTTTTCAAAGCAACATTTCCATCTGTACTTTGATCTTCAGGAATTACATCAGTGTTGTCATTACTACACGAAAATGTAAAAAGTGCAACTGCAATAATGAGTGATAATTTTAATAAATTTTTCATAGCTGTTTAATTTAGATTCAATTTTTTTTTGGTTTACAAATTATAGACAATCATATCACTTTTCACCCTACCTTTTCAAATTAAAGCGACAAAATAAATTTTTAAAATGCTGTTTTTTAATCATTTAAACATTAAATATTTTTACCTACATTTGAAACCTACAAACCCATACTTTAATTTTCCAACCTATTGAAACCAAAAAAATCAGTCTGTGAAGCTAAGAATTTTGATGCTATTTTCAAACAGCATTCAAGAACTTTGCGCAACTATATTTTTTATAAATGTGGTGATTCAGATTTGGCTGAAGATTTAGTACAAGAAGCCTATATTAAGCTTTGGAACAATTGTAAAAAAATTCCGTTCGCGAATGCGTTATTCTTTTTAAAAAGAGTTGCTAATAATGCATTTTTAAATGTGGTAAAACATAAGAAAATTGTATTGCAACACGAACAAATTAAGAAATCGGGAGTTGACAATCAAGATCCTGAATTTTTATTAGAAGAGAAAGAATTCATGCAAAAACTAGAGAATGCTATTGCGAGTTTGTCTGAGAAGCAGCGCGAAGTTTTTCTGTTGAATAGAATTGATAAGAAAACGTATAATGAAATTGCACTATTTCTCGATATTTCAAAAAAAGCTGTCGAAAAACGAATGCACAATGCACTAAAAACGCTGCGAAAAGAAATTGGAGATCTTTAAAAGGTAGGGTGAATAAATTTTTAGTTGTCTATAATATAAGTGAGGCGTCATGGAAAATAAAAAAAATAACGAAACTGATTTAGCGAAATGGCTTAGTGGAGAATTATCTCCAACTGAGAAAGATGCTTTTGAGCAATCGGAAGATTATAAAGCGTATGCTAAAATCATCAACGCAATGGAAAAACTAAGTGATCCAGCGTATGATGAAGACGAAGTTTTGTCAAAAATTAAAGAAAAAATTGCTTCGCAACCTAAGGTTAGAAAACTCAATATACGCTACATGTATGGCGCAGCAGCTTCGCTAATTTTATTGATTGGATTGTACTTTTTTCTGAATAATACAACCAAACCTTTTCAAACAGATTTTGGACAACAACTTGCTGTCATACTTCCTGATGGTTCTGAAATAATCTTAAATTCAAAAACAACGTTACATTACGATAAAGATAGTTTTATCAATAATCGAATTTTGCAATTAGATGGTGAAGCTTATTTTAAAGTTACCAAAGGGTCTCCATTTAAAGTAGTTACAAATGAAGGAACTGTAGAAGTTTTAGGAACGCAATTTAACGTCGATACAAACGATGATTTTTTTGAAGTTAAATGCTATTCTGGGAAAGTAAGAGTAACCAATGATCAAAAAGCAGAACGCATTCTAACCAAAGGAAATGCACATAGAACATACAATAATATGGCAACAAATTGGGATTTTGATCCAACAAATGCATCTTGGATTTCTGGAGAAAATACATTTACAAATACACCTTTGTTACAAGTAATTGATGCGCTAGAAGATCAATATGAAATCGAAATAAAGAATTCAGAAACCTTTAAAGACGAATACTTTACAGGTCGTTTTTCTAATACTGATCGTGATTTGGCGCTGAAAACTGTTTTTGGCGCAATGAATATTGCCTACGAACTGAATGATAATAGTGTAAAGCTCTCAAAAAAGTAAATGAAGCAAGCATATTTGTTATACCTATTACTTTTATGCTTCACGATAGCACATTCACAGGAACGCACAACTTCTTACGATACTACTCCGCTAAAAACGGTATTAACAGATGTTGAAAAACAGTTTAAAATTAGCATTTCTTATAATTCTAAAATCGTTCAAGGAAAAACGATTACGCTAAAAAATGTACCTGCTACACTTTTAGAAATTTTAAACATAATCACAGCGCAAACTGATTTGATTTTTCAAAAAATCAACGCAAAAAACTATATCCTAAAACAACCAAAAATAAAGAAAGATCCGCTAACAGAACGTACCATTGATTTAGACAAAGTGCTTATCTCTAACTATTTGACTACTGGGTTTTCTAAAAATGTAGATGGTGCCATTGAAGCGGTTCCAAAAAAATTTCAAACCTTACCTGGCTTTGTAGAACCCGATGTGTTGCAAAGTGTACAGCTGATTCCTGGTATTCAGAGTCCTGATGAAACCTCCACAGGGTTGAATATTCGTGGTGGAACGCCTGACCAGAATTTGATTCTTTGGGACGGCATAAAAATGTATCAATACGATCATTTTTTTGGCATGATTTCTTCCTTTAATCCGTATTTGATTGAGAATGTAAAGATTTATAAAAATGCGGCTTCTGCACGCTACGGGAATCATATCTCTGGTGTAATTGACATTAAATCACATTCCAAAATTCCAAAGAAAACCAAAATAGGATTGGGCGCAAATATGATTTATGTAGATGCGTTTGTACATCAACCTATTGGCGAAAAAGTAGCTGTGATTGCTTCGTTTCGTCGCTCATATTCGGATGTGTTTGAAACTGTCACTTTTGATGAGTTTTCAGAACAAATTTTTCAAAACACAAAAATTACGGACAATGCCGGAACGTTTAACGACGCGCTTTCATTGACCAATAATACGTTTTACTTTATTGATTTTACAGCAAAAATCATAGCCGAACTTTCTGAAAATAGTCAACTTTCTGTAAGTTCCATTGTGTCTAAAAATGAACTTGATTTTGTATCTCAATTTGATGAAATTAATCGACGAACAGACGATGATTTATCTATTAATAATCGTGGAATTGGCGTAACATGGAAAAACAATTGGAACAAAAAATTTGCTACAAAACTCAGCGTAACAGCTTCTCGGTATAATTTTGAATATATCGGACAAGAATTATTGTCTAATCTTTTCGATTACGAAACTGTCAAAAAGAATAAAGTATTGGATGTTGGCGTTCATATTGAATTGGAATATAAATTAAATACGAAAAATGCTTTTATTGGTGGTTACGAATTGTCTATCAATGAATTGGATTACACAATTGGGAAACAATCGGATGTTATTTTTGATCCAGATTTTTTGATTACTTCCGAAAATTCTAAAAATACAGTACATGCTATTTTTGGCGAACATCGCTTTAAAGCAAACGATTGGACTATTTTTACTGGCATTCGCGGAAGTTATGCGACTGTAATCAATAATTTCTTTTTTGAACCGAGAATTCACGTTTCTAAGAAACTAAATGAACTGTTTAATGTGACACTTTCTGCAGAAAGACAGTTTCAATTTATCAGTCAAATTATTGAGCTTGAAACGCAAAATTTTGGATTGGAAAATCAGGTTTGGGTTGCAGCAAATGATCATACAATTCCTGTATTGCGAAGCGAACAAGTCAGTATTGGCGGTAATTTTCAGTATAATTCTTGGAATGTTGATGTAGAAACATATTATAAGAAAATCAACAATTTAACAACGTTAACAAGAGGTTTTGACTTAGAAAACACGACACTTTCTATTGGCGAAAGCACTATTACAGGATTGGATGTTTTGGTGAAGAAACGTTTCTATAATTTTACCAGTTTGGTCAGTTACGCATTGACGCGAAACGAGTTTAAGTTTGACAATTTGAACAATACAAATCCATTTTCAGGCAATTTTGACATTCGTCATTATCTGTCTTTGATTCAATCGGCAAAGTTTGGCAACTTAGAATTATCGCTTGGTTGGCGTTACCGAACTTCGCGACCGTATACATTGGCATTAGGTTTGGAAGGTGATACTGCGGATACGGTAGAAATTCAATATGGAGAAACCAACGGCGAACGTTTGCAAGCATATCATCGTTTAGATTTTTCGGCGAAGTACGAATTGAAACCTTTTAAAAACAAGGATTTGAAAGCTTCACTCGGCTTTTCATTGTTGAATATGTATAATCAGAAGAATATTTTAAATCGAAGCTACCGAGTTATTTTGAACAGAGAAAACGCTGAATTTCAGTTGCGAACTATTGATAAAATTTCATTAGGAAGAACGCCCAATTTTATGCTTCGGTTGGAATTTTAAAGGAATTCCACAAAATAAAAAAACACCAACGTCCTTAAGACATTGATGCTTTTTCTTGGTAAAGAATATCGAATACTACGATTAATCTGTAAGTGCTTCCAATTCGTTGGTTACGTCCAAATAGTATACTTTGTAACACAAATATCCATTGCGAATGTGATAGCCATCTAAGAATTTATCTTTTGCTTTTTGAAAGTTAACTTTTGCTTTTTCAGGCTTGTTGAGTGCTTTGTACGCCAAGCCAATGTAATAGTAACTATCTGGATAATCTTCTGTTATTTTGAGTTGCTTGTCAAAGATTTCGAGCGCTTTTTTATATTGCTTATTTTTCACATACAACATCCCTAATGTATGATAATCTGTCAAGCCAAAATCTTCTTCGCGTTTGTAGCTTTTAAGACAATTTTCAATGGTTTCAATTCCTTTTTCGTAATTGCCCAATTTAGCATACGACATTCCAAGCAAGATCCGCATGTCTTTGTCGCCACCTGGAGTCATTTCGTAAATAAATGCATTTGGAAGCGCATAAAAACGTTCTAAATCTTTGATGCAAAGTTTGTAATTTCTGTTTTGAAAATGCCAATAGGCTCTGTATGTTAAGTTATATCGCGGTTCTAGTTCTACAGCTTTGTCGAGTAACCGTAAACCTTCCGTAATGAGTCCTCTTTTTAAATAGGCAACTGATTTTTCCATGTATGCCCAAGCATAGTTTGGATTGATTTTTAGGATAGAATCAAACATAATTTGCGATTCGCGACTTCCTTGTTTTAAATTTTCTCTTTGATGGGCAAGTTCACACGCTTTTCGTTCGTTGCTGCCTTCGGGATAAATTAAACAATTCCCCTGACTGTACATATAAGAAGTACAACTAAGTAGTGCAATGATGAGTCCTTTTTTCATGAGCGTACAATGTTTCCGTTTTCTATTTTTACAATGAGAAATGTGTATCCATCATGACTTTCTCCTTTATATATTGGATGATTCCATTTTTTTAAACTTTTCACTTTCGTGATGATTTCCTTTTCTAAAGCATCTGGGCATTTCATTTCTTTGAAGTCTTCATCTACAATTTCCCATCGGAATCTGCCTGTTTCATTTTTACAGTTTACCGCAAAACGAATGAAAAAATAGCCTGTAAACGATTCAAATGCTGGTTGTATTTTGTAATTGTTAATGAGTTCTTTTTCCATGGCAGGTGTACCACCTGTATATGCAATTTGTGCTCTTTTGTGAAGCACTTTTGTGGAATCGCAAAATATGAAGTTAGCATCATCAAGTTCAGCATTGAACTTTGTGTCGCCAATATCTGCTAGGTATTCGGGTTTCTTTTCAACTTCAGCTTCTTTTTTAGTATGGCAACTGATGCATAGTATCGAAACCATCAATATGTATAAGCAAGTTGTTGTTTTCATGTTTATTGATTGATCGATTGTGCTAGAATTTACAAATTTATTTTAGAAAATTCATCATAATGCATTCGGTAATGGAAACTTGAAAAGTCAAAACCTTTTAAAGTTTCTGCTCTATTTTTAGAAATTCTTTCAGCATGATTTACCATAAAGTTATAAATCTCAACACCATCTGCAACAAATACATTTTCCAGTCCTGAGAAATGAGCAATTACTGCTTCTAACTTTTTGATGTCTACTTCGTATTTTTTTAAATATAATGCCATTCGCACTTTTGCATCTTGTTTCTGAATGTCTGAAAATGCTCCTGAATTCAAACAACTTTCCAAACAGATACAAGCCGTGATATTCGTAAATATGTTGCTGTAAAGTGTATATAAATTTCGGTGATCTTCGGTTTCTACAATGTCCGTTGTTCGCGTACGGTGATTAATTTTGAAGATTTCTTCTTGTTTGTGAAGTAAGGTTGTGAATAGTATTTTTCCTGTGTAATGTCCTAAAACATCAATAAATTCTACTTCATCTTCTACATCTTTATTCTCTTGAATTGCAATATATAAACAACCATTTGCATTGATAGTAGCAAACGAACTTGTTGGCCTAACTTTTATCCTGTAAAATATACATTTTTTTAGACACATTTCTGCCAACGAAAAGTAATCTGACACTTCTGTTTTTAAGTGTTTTATAGCGTTAGTTAATGGTTTTATATTGTGTTCAAATAATTTTGCACCTGTTTCCAATTCTTCTTCTTCAAAAGGAGCACGTTTGGATACTATATGTATTACATTTCGTAATAAAGGTACTTCATGCTTTATAACTTCAATAGTTGTATCTGGAATTATATGTAAGTTTTCAAATGGTGTGGTTTCTCCTTTTTTGTAATAGCCCAATGTTGGTATGTACGCAATTCCATCTTCATTACAGAGTGCACTTGCTTTTATTTCTCCCTTTTCAAGTAGATATCCTTGCATTAATTCTGATAACATTCCTTCTGGAAAGCTTTTTTCGGTTTGAATTTTATTAAAATAAGCCATTAATAAAGGTTCAAGAAAAATTTGATCATCATCTAAGTCTATTCTCGTTAACATAGATTCATCTTCTTTATAAATTAATATTCGAACAACATTTGCTAGTGCATTTTGCTTTACAGGAATGAATGTATTGAGCATATTTTAGTTTTTGCGTAGTATGGTAATTTTTGTAAATGAAATAAGCAGAGATTGTACATCATTAAATATGTAATCAATCTCTGCTTATGCTTATTGTATATTTGTTTTATTAAACAAAAAACAATTAACTATCTATCTTTGTGAAGTTCCATAGTGACAATTGTCAGTATGACAGTCTCCAAATGGTGCTGCGATACCACCAGCGATTGTGTTTAATAATTCGTCTCCTACTACTGTGTTCGCTTTTTTTGCTAATTCTGCAAATGATAATTTACTCATAATGTTTAAATTTAAGGTTGTTTTTACCTACTCTATTAAGGCTTTTCGGTTTTCGCCTATTTGCGCGCACAAATGTTTTTCAGATCTAATGATCTCTATTTTTTTTATGGATTCAGTTCTTCAAATAGTTTAAAACTAAAGTTGTAGCTCTGATTGGAAAAGTCATACGCGTTGATGATATCTCCCCATTTTTTATTTATTTCTTCAAATTTATTTTTGATCGAATTCACAACGTCAAGTCCTTTTTTCGTCAACATATTTTCTAAACCGCCGTAATGTTTTATGACAACATCTAATATTTGTAGATCGATGTTACATTTTCGTTGATAGAATCCAATTCTTGCCAAGGCTTCTTTGTATTGTTTTCCCTCAAAAGAATTTGCAGCGACACATTCATCTAAGCAATAAAACGTCGTATAATAAGTGTATAAAGCGTGAATGAGTATGTTTACATTTCTGTGATCGGGTCTGCCAAGAATTTCTTCTACAGATTGTGTTTGATCAATTTTATAGAACGTTGGTTTGCTAAACATCAAGTTGTTCATAATTACATGACCTGTTTGATGTGCAATGTCATCAATGAAGAAGATTTCGTTGTATTCTTCTTGATATACATTAAAGAAAGCCAGTCCAAGTGCGTTACCACTTGCAAACGAGTTTGAATTTGTCGGATCTGTATTGAACATATAAATATATTCGCAACATTGATCAATGAGCTTGTATTGATCTGGCACATTTTTTCGAATGAGATCCATTGCATTATTTAACTGATCAATACGATCATTGTATAATTTGTCATCCCAAAGTTGATCTTCCGCAGGAATGTCTAATATTACTTTTAAAAATGGTGTTGAACATCGTAAGATTTTTATAGAAGAATCTTTTACTTTAACAGTTGGTGCAAAAGGTGTGTCTTCACCTTTTTTGAAATATCCTACACTCGGTACATACGCAATTCCTTCTTCATTATATAAAAGGTCAAGTTTTAATGCTGGTTTCTCAACATAATATCCTTGCATAAATTCTTCTAATAATACTTTTTCATCTTCTGGCTTAAATGTATTAATTACTTTATGTCGGAAGTAAGCAAACAATAGAGGGTTACAAAAAATTTCATCATCATCAAAGTCTATCTTTTCCAAGATATGCGGAGCCTCTTTGTAAAGTAATATCTTTACAGTGTTGATCTTTTCATTGATATCTGAAATGATTGAATCTTTTTCTAGTAATTCCGCCATACGATTTTGCAGTGTTATTTGTTCAATACTATATTACTAACTATAACACTAAAATCCTACGTTTATTTTAAATTTTAAGGAATTTTATTAAATATTTCAAAAGTAAAAGCATAATTTTTTGAGATATTTATTTACTCGTATGTTAAATAATATCGTCAAAATTTTTAGAGCAACGCCTTGATTTTAAGCTAAAAAACTGACGTTATACAGACGCAAAAAATAATAAATTAACAATTTTTACAGTAGTAGCATGTAAGAAATAATTTTGAAAAATTTATGATTTTCTTAGAGAAAACAGTGTTAAAAAAGTTCCAACATTTGTATTTTTTGTAAGAAATAATATGTAAAAATGTAGCTTTAATTTTATGTTTTGTATTAAAAAATTCTAGTGAGGAAAAAATTGGGAAAAATTTGTCGCAAAAAAATGCATCACCTTACATGAAAATTACACTTTTTTTAGTTTTTTTTGAATATCGTTCTATAACTGTTTTTGAAAAGAGTTCATTTATATTTTAATAATCCCTATATAAGATTACTTATCTTTACACCTTCGCACGAAACACAAACTTTTCATGTTTTTAAAACTATATGAGTTCTCCTTTAGCAAAAGATAAAAAAAGCCTGTTCGATAGAATGTTGATAAAACTTCATCGGAATGCTTCTCACAGCAACAGAATAGGGATTCTGAGTGATCTTTTCATGAAAAAAATTGACGCTTTAGCTATTGAAAAAGATGCTATCAAGTTGTTAGATATTGGTTGTGGCGATATGACAATTACCAATAGTTTAGCGGAAAAAGGAAACAAACTAACCTGTACAGGAATTGATATTTATCCGAACACTAAAAACTGGGAACATTATATGGAGTTTGATGGAAAAACACTTCCGTTTGAAAACAAATCGTATGATGTCGTATTGTTTAGCGATGTGTTGCATCACGATTATGAACACATGCATCAACTAATAAAAGAAGCCAAACGCGTCGCTGATTTTATTGTTATTAAAGATCATTTTGAATATGGTTTCTTTTCCAGGTCTTTGCTTCAACTTGCGGATATTGTTGGAAATTACGGCTACGGTGTTTCCATTCCGAAACATTATTTTACGAAGCAACGATTTTATACTGTTCTTAAAGAGAATCAACTAGAAGAAATTGAAACGATGTGTCCTGTGCATTTATACAACCATATTCCGTTAGTGAAATGGATTTTTAAAGGAAAGTATCAGTTTATTAGCACAATTCGTGCTTAAATTAATGTGAGTTCGACGTAGGTTCCATTCAAATCAAATTAGCAAAAACTTAGTGATTAATATTTAAAGTGATGGAAATCAATTTTTTAATTTAGTTCGTGTCATTTTTATTTCAAATTGCAGAACTCATGAAATGAATCATTTACTTGTCAAATGTGAATTCGGCGAAACCAATCTTCAATTTCGTTTTCTTTGCTCGCACAAAGAAAAGAAACAAAAGAAAATGCGCTTTTCCAGAGGTATTTTTAGTTTTTCTTTTATTGAAAAACTAAAACCGCATGAATTTTTCTAAATTTTCTCCAAGGCTTCAAAAATTCTTAACGAAAAATTCCCGCTATACTGCGGAAAAGAAGAAAACCGCTATTGAATTTTATATCAAGTTCAGATTATATTATGAAGCTATTTTATCTTCTTTAATATGTTGTTTTAAACCCAAAATACTAAAGAAGAAACTAAACAGGATAATTTGAAGTCCTAACATAATGGTAAAAACTGCAGGAACAATGACACGAAGTGTTTCAGCGGGTTTTAAATCGCTAAAACTTGTCGCTTTCCAATCTAATAAACCATGAACACTCAAATAAATTCCAACGGCTAAAGTTAGAAAACCAACAATCAATCCTTTTTCAAGATTGAAGATTTTGAATAGTTTATGGTAACGATCACTTTTGGGCAAAAGTCCATTTTCTACAGCAAAAATTTTAGTCAACGCATAAAAAGCGAGAAACTGAAATCCAACAACCACAGAACTTGCCGTGTATAATAAGGTATGTACATCAAACACAATTCCGCCAAAAGTCAATGGATTCATGATTAGAATTGTTGACAATATCGTTCCAACAATAATCATAATGAATGCCGGATATAAAAACAACCATCTTGGACTGTATAATAATAGGAAACGTAAGTGTCGCCAACCATCGCGCCAAGTGTTTAAATGTGGCGGACGCGTTCGTCCATCAGGGTGTAATATCGTTGGAACTTGCACAATGGAAAGTCCGTTGAGTTTCGATTTTACAATCATTTCAGAAGCAAATTCCATTCCCGTTGTGTTGAGATTCATCTTGGCGAAAGCCTCTTTTGAGAAACCACGCAAACCACAATGAAAATCCCCAATTTTTATATTAAAAAACAATCTTCCAATAAAAGACAACACAGGGTTTCCTAAGTATTTGTGTAAGAAAGGCATTGCTCCTTTCTTTACGCCGCCTTTGAAACGATTTCCCATAACCAAATCATTGCCTTCTCGAAGTTTTTCAATGAATAATTCCAACGACGAAAAATCATAACTGTCATCCGCATCGCCCATAATGATGTATTTTCCTTTTGCTGCTTTTATACCGCCTTTTAGAGCATTTCCGTATCCTTTTTCAGGAACAGGAACAACTCTAGCATTCAATTTTTCAGCAATTGCTTGCGAACCGTCTGTGCTGCCATTATCTGCAATAACGACTTCTCCGTGCACGTCATGTTTTTCAAAAAAAGATTGCGCTTTTTGGATACAAATTGCGAGTGTCTCAGCTTCATTCAGACACGGCATCACTATTGATAATTCAGGATTCATACAATTTTTTGTTAAGCGAATTTAATAAAATAAAAATAGTGAGAAATAGTACCCAATCATTGTAAAATGTAAAGCGAACAACCGCATGCATGCCAATGGCAACTACGATAATATTACTGATGAATAGTAGTGAAATTACGAATAACACTTTGTACGCTGCTTGATCGCGTTTGAGCAATGCAAAAAAGCTGCAGAATGCTAATAAAAAGTATAATAGTGCTTGCTTTATTCCGCCAAAACCAAAAAGCATGTTTCGCACATAGATTCGTTTCCATTTTGAGAAATTATCAAACACCAAAGGCTTTACCATTTTGCTCGTCATTTTGTTCAAAGCAATGTATTTTTCATTCTCAGAAAGTGTTGGATCTAAGCTCGCGTTTCCGTTCTTAAAGATCGGTCCCATGGTGATTCGCGCAAAATTACTGATATAAAATAATGTTGGAGTTTCGTTTTGCGCCAATTCCAAATGATTGATATTCATCTTTTCAGTCGCTAAATCTTTGTATGTGTTTCTAAAAAATTCTTTTTCTTGTTCGGTTTCAAAAATGGCTTCATCTTCCGCATCTGCGACAAATAATACAGGTGTAATTAAGTTCATTCCTGTCCAAGGTGTGCTCACAAAATGATCGTGTGTTATTTTATGATAGGTTTTATCAATCAACGAAACAACCAATGGTAAAAGTAAAAATAGTGCAATTTGAATGCTATATTTTTTGAATTCTCTTTTCTTGAAACTTACCCAAAAAATCAGCAGTAATCCTAATGGAACTAAGTATATAAATTGATATCGTGTGATGAGTAATAACGCTAATAACGGCAACGCGTACAGTAATTGTTTTTTGTTTTTTGAGATGAAAAACGAAATGTAATATCCTATAATAAGTAGGTATAACGAATACGCAATTGCTTCTGAAAGTATGCTATTGGCAATTTTTCCACCAGAAACAAACGGAAATAACAATATAATGGCAAAACAGACACTGAAAAAGTCATTTATAAGTTGATGCGATCGTAGTTTATGAATGAAAAAGTAGATGCTAAAACATCCGAAAATTGCTTGAAAAACGATGGTAGCTGTATCAAATCCGGTTCCGAATAGCAACTTCATGAATTGTAAAAAAAGTGGATAGCCGGGCGCACGAATAATGTGCATGTTTAAATATCCGGTAGAATCTGGAAAGTACACAATAGGATTGCGAAGTACAACGACAAGCGTGATCAGAAATAGAATTCCGATAGCAATGTTACTTTTTTGTTTTAAAAACTTCACAGGTTTCATTTTTGGTAAAAGTATCTATATTTTTTTAGAGTTCTATTTCATAAACTCTATTTGACTCAATTTCTGATGAATTTTCTTTCCCAATTTTTCTGCGCCAATTGGTGTCATATGATAATAATCGTAAAAATCTACGGCTTGCCAGTCTTCATCATTGGTTAAATCAATGACTAATTCTGGTGCTGAAACTTCTTTCATTGCTTCGTTGAGTTTGTTCAGTAATCTGAGATAACCAATACCATTGTATGCGTATGTATCTTCGAGGTATTTAAGTCCTTGAACACCATAAACTTTACCATTTCTGATTCTATAGTTATACGTGGGTTGCGTCACAAACAAAGGAATTGCTTCGATATTTCTTGCGTATTCATATAGTTTTTTGATACGTGCTTTAAAAGCTATTAAATTTGCTTCGTCATAAAGTTCGAGAAGTTTTTCGCTTAACACTTCTTCGGTCGTGTAACTGACTTTTGAAAAATCTACTTTGTGATGTCCGACTTCAAACTTTTTCGCTTTTTGTATTCCTCTAAGTTTCCGATAGACATTGTACAACACCGATTTGTCTTTGATGTGGCTTTTGAGTCCACGACTTTCGAGTTCTTTGATAGTGTCGTATTCGGAATCGCTACTGACGCTGTAAAAATCATTGATTCCAACATAGAAAATGATAATTTCTGGTTGAAGATTTTCAATTTTTGGAAACCAAATTTCTGTGCTTTTTATATGTCCGTACGTCGATTGCCCGTCAACGCCAGCATTTGATATGTACATTTCTTCACCATGATCTCGATATTCTTTTTCTAGCACTTCTTGCCAAGTTTTGGAATCGTCAATATAGCGTTGATCGGTTGTGCTTCCCCCAACGGTAAGTATGTTTATTTTTTCTGGCTGATCGAATGAAGAAATTCCACGCAATCCATATTGATCTCTAGAATAGGTAATAGTCGGATTTTCGGTGTCGTATAAGTGACTTACGTCGAATTCAAATTTTGCATCTCTGATGATTCCCAAATTGCTCAATTGATTGCTACTATTGAACCAACCGCCAAAAATGAGTTCTATCAACAAAACTCCAATCAAGAGAATGGAGCAATTTATGAGTATGAGTTTTAGTTTTTTGGGCATTCGTGAATACGTATCAATTCATTTATACTGTAAAACTAGAATATTAAAAATTAATAAGAGAAAATCAAAAATATTTTTATTGCCCATTGTTTGAATCATAACAATATACACGCAAAATAGTTCTTCATTCGAGAACTATTCTTATATTTGTCCTAGAATTAAAAGTATGAAGAGAATAATTGCGAAGCGAACACTAAGAGAGTTTTGGGAAAAGCACGCTGATTCGGAACAGTATTTAAAAACTTGGCACGAAACTGCTAAAAATTCTAATTGGACTTCGCCTAACGAAATTAAACAAACCTATATTAGTGCTAGTATCTTAAAAGATAGTAGAGTTGTTTTCAATATTAAAGGAAACTCATATCGATTAGTTGTAAAATTTAATTTTGATAGACAATGGGCATTTATACGATTTGTAGGAACACATGCCGAATATGATAAAATAGATGCCAACACAATTTAACGAATAAAATTATGGAGATAAAACCTATAAAATCCGAGCAAGATTACCAAAATGCTTTAAAAAGACTAGAAATAGTTTTTGATGCAGCTGAAAACACAAAAGAAGGAGACGAAGCTGAAATATTATCAATGTTAATTGATGCGTATGAAAATCAATATTACCCTATTGAAGCTCCTGATCCAATCGAAGCTATAAAAATTCGAATGGAAGAAATGAACTTAAAACAAAAAGATTTGGTTGGTATTATTGGTGGAAAAAGTAGAGTTTCAGAAATTCTGAATAAAAAGAAAAGACTCACTGTGGATATGATTAGAGAGTTGGAACGAACATTACATATTTCGGCTTCAGTTTTAGTTAACAGCTACCAATTATCGAAATAAAAATAATTATGTAGATAATACCTGTGAAAACCTATCGATTCATCCAAGCTTTAAAATCACTTGTTTTTTGTCTGCTGACGATGAATTCCTGATCGCGTTCTTGTGAAACCGATAGTTTTACCCGATGATTGAAGTATGGATTTATTTTTTGAATCGCTTGTTTTGCGACAATTTGACCACGATTGATTTTGTAGAATTCTTCGTGATCTAATGTGTTGAATAATTGATCAATGGTTTCATCAATTATGTATCTTTTTGAAGTTGTCACACCAAACGTAATGCTGTCTTCAGAATAGACATATAACAAATCCGAAATCTTAATTTGCACAAAACCTGTGCCTTCTTTTACTAATAAACCACTTCGTTTGCTGGTGTTTTTAGTTTCAGTTTGCGATTGAATACTGGTCAGTAATTGTTTTAAAATTGCAGGTTCAACCGTTGATTTTTGATTGGATTTGTTGAATTTATCCAACGCAATTTGCAAATCAACTTCTTGAATTGGTTTTAGTAAATAATCTACACTATTTACTTTGAAAGCCTGAATCGCATATTGATCGAAAGCTGTGGTAAAAATGATTGGTGCTTCGACCTCAACTTTCTGGAAAATTTCAAAACTCAAACCATCTGCGAGTTGAATGTCCATAAATACCAAATCGGGTAGGTTGTTCGTTTGAAACCAACTCACAGCATCTTCAACCGTGTCAATAATGTCTAATAATTCATAGGCAAAATTACACGTCGAAAGCATGTTTTGCAATTGATTTGCAGCGCGCGGTTCGTCTTCTATGATTAGTACTTTCATTAGTGTTGAGTTATATCAGATTTCAGTAATAACGGAATTGACACCATAAATTCGGTTCCGTTGTTTTCTATTTTTGGCAATTTATCAGAGATTAATGCGTGTCTTTTTTCAATGTTGATGAGTCCTAGTTTGGTTGATGGTAATTGTGTCGATTTTAGTTGCATTTTATTATGTACAACTAGAAAGTCATCTTGTATTGTAACTGTGATTGTTAATGGTTTTGATCGAGAGATTACATTGTGTTTGATGGCGTTTTCGAGTAATAATTGCAAACTCATTGGAACAATCATACGATCTAATTCGGTTTCTGGAAGCTTCCAATCTAGTTTCAAGTTGTCGCCAAAACGTTCGGATTGAATGTGAATGTACGCACGCGCAAATTTTAGTTCATCGCGTAGCGGAATTAAATTCGCATTGCCCGCATCTAAAATAAATCGATATACATCTGATAGTTTATCTACAAATTGTTTCGCATCTTCTTTTGAATTTTGATCAATGATATCGCGCAACGTATTTAAACTGTTAAAGAAAAAATGCGGTTGTGCCTGATTGCGCAAAGCATCTAATTGTGCCAAAACCACGACTTGTTTTGCTTGCTCTTCTTGGCGAATCGATTTTTTGAGTTGTATGTAAAAATAAATCGCTTCATATATTGCCATCACCATCATACTTATAATAATGATTGGCAATAGCACTCTGTATCGTTCAGAGAAATAATAATTTTGATCAAATATGTATCCTAACATAGCGCCGCCAATAGCATCTATTGCTGTAACGGAAACAATGATTGTGAGAAATAAAAAGAATGCACGTTTGCCTACATCTTCCACATTTGGAAATTTTTTCCGCAAGAAAATAAAGTTAAATCGCATTACAAACCAATTGAAAATAGAGAAAAATAAGGAAACACTCCAATTGATTACTGCTTCCCAAAAAGGATATCGTGAAAACGAATTGTTAAATAGGTAATCCGTCACAAAACTCAGTACAATAATACCAATGATTACAAACCAGATATCGTTGAATCCTATGTATTTTAATCGTTTTTCTTTGTTGAGTAACATGGTGTTTAATTATAGTTTAATTCCCTTTGTCTTTTCTATCTATTCTCTATTCTCTATTTTCTATTTTCTATTTTCTTTTATCTATTTTCTTTTATCTATTTTCTTTTATCTCTAATAGCCCAACCGTCTAACAATTTAATTCAAGTTAATTAACGGTATTCCTTGCTTCGCTTGATAGAACATATAGCCAATCCACGCTGCGTATAACAATCCAAAAAGAACAACAGCAATGATTTGATTTTTAGTTGAAGTCTTCCATTTTTTGGAAAGTATGAATGCGAATAACGGAATTATTTGAATGCCATGCAATCCAAAGAAGTGTGCAATTCGTAAATCGCCCGCAACTGTACTCCAGTTTACAAGTGGTAATCCTTCGCCTCCATCTGCTACGCCAACATTGTGTGACATTTGACTGATCATTTGTCCGCCAACCCAACTTCCAACGATGATAACAATCCAACCTAGAAATATAGCAACTTGAATTGATTTCGTTGTTTTCAATTTTAATCGAGCTGAATCAAAAGCAAATAATACCATGATTAATACATTGATTGCGATTAGAATTCCCATCGCAGCAAAGAGCAATCCGTCAAATAATGATTCTTGATTGTAATGTGATCGAACACCGCGCGCTGCTTGATAGACAATGATTCCAATTTCAAATAAAAGCGTCCAAGAAACAATGTTGTTTAGTATGTTTTTCTTTCGTGTTGAATACGGATATTTGGTAATCAAAAAACCTACTGTCATGATATAAATAGCGCCTGAGATACAGAATTTTAACGGTTTTATCCAAACGTTTACGCCAATGAGCGTTCTTTCATCTATGAACAATCCGCCCATACAAACCAACGCTCCAACAACATGAATCATCACAATTGTAAATAGTATTGGACTTTCCTTTTTTACTGTGTTGAATACTTCTTTTAGATATTTCATACTAATGCTTTTTTAAGTTTGATAGCTCTCATCATCATGAAAAGCAAGAATCCGACAGGACCTAACATGAAGGTTCCCGCTAAACAAGGTGCAATCAAAACTGGATGAATTTTTAATGCTTTGTTTTGATTTACAATCCACATGCCGACTAATAAATCGAACGCGAGATAGTGAACCCAACCCGCCAAGACAGCATTTTCTTCAGTAAATAATGCCATGACTGATTTTAGACTTCCAAAGTCCATTCCGCCACCAATTTGTGTGGCTTGAATGATGAAAATTGCATAGATAAGCGATAATGCTATGGGAATGATTTTGTAATCGATAAAGAATCGAGTGACTTTCCATTTGGGCAGAAAGATCATCAGAATCCACATTGGCATCGCCATCATTCCGACGATTGAAAAAACTTGTGATGGTGTCATAGTTGTATTGATTTTAAAAGTTCGTTAGTGATTGATGGTTCAAATATGTGACGATTACTTTAAAGATAGGATGACTTTCTGTTGAATTGTCGTTTTGGGAGATTGAAGTGTCATGCATCTGCAAAAATTAGGGAGAAAAAATCATTGCTTTTGAGGTTTTATAAAGCTTTTGAAGATTGTAGTTTAGCCCATAGGAAAGCGAAAAAGTTTCTACATGTAAAATTTTAATCAATTAAAAGAATCACGTAACACTATTACGGAAACCCATAAGGGAAAACAAATTCTATTTAAGTACTTCGTAAAATATCTTTGTAATTAATAGTAAATTATCTTAATTCCTACGTTATAAAAAGATATTCAGCACTATTAATATGTTAAAATTTTAATACATTTACTTTTTTACAAAACACACCTTGTTCAACATCAGACAGTTATTCATATGGTTAAAAAATACGTACTAGCATTATTCATCGTTTATTTTTCGCTACAGCTAAATAATGCTTCATCACTCAACTCAGAAAGCTCCTACTCAGTAGTCATGCCCAACGCAACTATTAGCGGAAATGCCACTGTTTGTCAATTTGGATCACAGCCAATTATTACATTTACTGGTTCGGCAGGAATGGCACCGTATACATTTACCTATGTAATTGGTACAGGAACACCACAAACCATTACCTCAACAGGAGATACAGCTACATTGCCTGTTTCTACCAATACAGATGGAATTTTCACATATACATTAACTTCTGTGCAAGACTCCACAGGAACTGATAATGCGGTTTCTGGAAATGTTACCATAACAATTACCGAAGGACCTGATGCTACCATTAATGGTCCAAATCCAACAATGATTGATGGATTAACTGCTTTTAGAGAATGTACTAATAGTTCTTCTACATTATCTTTTACGAATGGATCTTCTACAACATCAACATTAAATAGCAATTATACGATTGATTGGGGCGATGGAAGTCCTAATTTTAATGGAACTACTTGGGGGTTGTTAACACATGATTATAATGTTGGAATTTTCACATTAGTATACACAATACAAGGAAACAATGGTTGTACGACCGTACGAGAATATACGGTATTTGTTGGATCAAATCCAGCGGTTTCTTTAGGAAATCCGGGGAACACAGACATTTGTAATACGCAAGGATTGGTATTTCCAATTACAGGAACAGACAATAACCCACCAGGAACCACCTATACAATCTCTTTTAATGACGGTTCTGCTCCACAAATATTTAATCATCCACCACCTGCATCTGTTACACATATGTTTGCAATTTCATCTTGTAATACTACAAGTTCTGACGGAAGCAACTCGTATGCAAATTCATTTTCTGCAAATATTGTAGCTTCAAATCCGTGTAGTTCTTCGTCGGTTGGAGTTGTTCCAATATATGTATCCACAACACCTGAAGCAGATTTTACGTTTCCAACAACACCTACTTGTACCAATACACAAGTGTGTTTTGAAGATTTATCCATCGGAAATGCTACCAATGGAAGTGATAATAATTGTAGTACGAACCCAAATATTACTTGGGAGATTTCACCTGCAACATTTACAGTAGCGAGTGGTACCTTAGGAAACGATTTTGGTTCATCTGATCCAAATTTATGGACTTCTGGCTCTGAAATACTTTGCGTAAACTTTACCCAAGCTGGAACCTATACAATAACACAAAACGTTGGAAATAGATGTGGTATCGATGTAATTTCACAAACCATTTGTATAGAAGAACCTGTAAATCCGCAATTTAATTTAAGTACAGCATCAGGTTGTACACCATTAGATGTAAATGTTACCAATACTACAGATGAAACAACCAGTTGTAATCCACCAACCTATCAATGGCAAGTTACATATGCTGCTAATTTTTGCGGAACTGCACCAGAAGTTTGGAGTTTTACGAATGGAACTTCCGCAACCTCAGCGAATCCATCATTTAATTTTGTTACGCCCGGAACGTATACAATTCAATTGACAGGAACCAACGAATCCTGCGGAAGCACAAGCAATTCGCAACAAGTCATTGTAAAACAACCGCCGACAGTTACGATTGATCCTATTACTGATTTGTGTAATGCAACTTCTATTACACCAACAGCCACCATAAATAATTGCACGGATAATACTGGTGCTATAACCTATGATTGGCAATTTCTTGGAGCCACCACAACTTCGTCAAACTTAGCAACACCAGGAACAATTGACTACACAATGCCAGGAACCTATACAGTTACACTTCAAGTAACTAATGATTGTGGTGTTTCAGAATTGGTCTCAGAAACATTTACGATTCAAGAAGTTCCTGTGATAACGAATACAGACCTTTCACAAGATATTTGCTCAGGAGTTTCTTCTGCTGCTATCAATTTAACGGCAACCGCAGCAGGAACTACGTACATGTGGACAGCAACTGCCACGGCAGGAATTAGCGGATTTATTCCGTCAGGGACTTCAGCGACTATTCCTTCACAAATAATCACGACTTCAAATACATCATCTGGAACAGTTACGTATACGGTTACACCAACTTTAAATGGTTGTGATGGAATGCCAGTAACATTCACCATTAATGTGAGTCCAGCACCAGAAATTACTACACAACCTCAACCAAGTACGGTTTGTCAGAATGGAACACCAATTACATTAAGTGTAGCCACTTCAGGAACTTCACCTCAATATCAATGGTTTAGTAATACAACAAATAGCAATACTGGCGGAACGTCAATTACAGGAGCAACAAATCCTGATTTTGTACCGCCAACGGCAACCGTAGGAATGTTGTATTATTATTGTGAAATCACTTTTGCTTCTGGAGGTTGTTCGGTAATCAGTTCACAAACAGCTTTGGTGACGGTAACGCCGAGTGCAACCATTACAAATCAACCAACCATGACGCAAAGTTTATGTGTGGGAAGTACAATTTCAAGTCCGTTATCAATAGCTTTTACAGACGGAACCGGAACCGTTTCCTATCAATGGTTTAGCAATACAACGAACAGTAATTCAGGTGGAACAGCGATAGCAGGCGCAACAAATTCCGATTATACCCCACCAGTATTTACCGCAGCAGGCAATTTTTATTACTATGTAGAATTGGCTTTTGCTGGAAGTGGCTGTAACAATGTCGTGAGTGATACAGCAGAAATTGTAGTTGTCAATTTACCAACAATCAATTCACAACCTATTACAACGCAAACGCTTTGTCAAAATACAACGCCACAAACCTTAGAAGTACAGGTTTCGGGTGGTTTGGGCACATTTTCATATCAATGGTTTAGTAATACTGTAAATAGTAGCTCAGGAGGAACTTTAATTGCAGGAGAAACAAATACAACATTTATACCGACAACAACTACTGTTGGAACGCTATATTATTACTGTGTAATTTCACAAGCGGCTAGCGCAAGCTGTACGGTAACGAGCGCTACTTCGGAAGTGATTATAAATGCAGCGGCAACAATTGATACGCAACCAGCATCACAAGAATTATGTTTGGGTGATACTGTAAATGATTTGATGATTATATACAGTAATGGCGTAGGAACACCTAATTTTCAGTGGTATTCAAATACAGTTGACAATACTACTTCAGGAACAATGATTTCAGGAGCAACGAATAATAGCTATACTCCTGATGTCACTTCCGTTGGAACAAACTATTATTATTATACGATCACGTTTGGTTCAGGTGGTTGTTCGGAAATTACTTCTGATACGGTTGAAATTATCGTGAATGAAACACCCAGCATTAGCAATTTTACCGAAACGATATGTAGTGGAAACGACTTTACCATCACACCAGATACTTCAAACGGTGATATTGTTCCAACAAATACAACCTACACATGGACAGCACCAAGCATTTCTCCAGCTGGAAGTGTTATTGGCGCAACTGCGGAAACAACGCCACAAACTACTATTAATCAAACCTTAACAAATACGACAAACGCAGCCGCAATTGTAACGTATACGGTAACACCTACTTCTGGAAACTGTAACGGAACACCTTTCACGATTGAAGTCACACTAAATTCAGCACCCGAAATTACAATGCAACCGCAACCAAGTACGATTTGTCAAAACGGAACACCAAACACGTTGAGCATTGTATTGGGAAGCACCGTCGACACACCACAATATCAATGGTTTAGCAACACTGTTGATAGTAATACTGGCGGAACTCTAATTTCAAGCGCAACCAATGCAGATTATGTACCACCAACAACTACGGTAGGAATGTTATATTATTATTGCGAAATCACGTTTGCTTCTGGAGGTTGTGCATTGTTGAGTTCACAAACAGCTTTGGTTACGGTAACACCAAATGCAACCATTACGAATCAACCAACAATGACACAGAGTTTATGTGTAGGAAGTACGATTCCAAGTCCGTTATCAGTCGCTTTTACAGACGGAACAGGAACGGTTTCCTATCAATGGTTTGGTAATACCACCAATAGTAATACAGGTGGAACAGCCATAGCAGGAGCGACAAATTCCGATTATACACCACCAGTATTTAACGCAGCAGGGAGTTTTTATTATTACGTTGAATTGACTTTTACAGGAAATGGCTGTAACGATGTTGTAAGTGATGTTTCCGAAATTGTCGTTGTAGATGTACCAGTTGTAGATGTACAACCAATCGTTTCACAAAATCTTTGTCAAAATACACTCCCACAAACCTTAGAAGTACAAGTTTCGGGTGGTTTGGGAGCGTTTTCATACCAATGGTTTAGCAACAACACCAATAGTAACACAGGCGGAACAGCCATTGCAGGCGAAACGAATGCTACTTTTGTTCCACCGACAGACGTTGTCGGAACCATCTATTATTATTGTGAAATTACACAAGCGGCGAGTGCAAGTTGTTCGGCTGTAAGCGATACTGCGGAAGTTATTGTAAATCTTGGTCCAATGTTTACTTCGCAACCACAATCGCAGGCATTGTGTTTGGGCGAAACAGTAAATGACTTAACGGTAAGTTATAGCAATGGAGTTGGTTCGCCAACATATCAATGGTATTCTAATACAGTAGACGATGTAACTTCTGGAACCGTGATCGCAAGTGCAACGACCGATACATTCACACCTTCGGTTGCAACTGTAGGAACAACGTATTATTATTGTATAATTACATTTTCTTCTGGTGGATGTTCTGAAATTATCTCGAATACGGCAGAAATTATCGTGAATGAAACACCAAGCATTAGTAATTTTACCGAAACAATTTGTAGCGGAAATAGTTTTACCATCACGCCAGATACATCAAACGGTGATGTTGTACCTGTAAACACAACGTATACTTGGACAACACCCACAATTTCGCCAGCAGGAAGCATTACAGGTGCAAGTAACGCAACAACAGCGCAAACAAATATCAGTCAATTATTAACAAATACAACTACAGCACCAGCAGTTGTAACCTATACGGTAACGCCATCAACTGGTATTTGTAATGGACTTCCATTTACGATAGAAATTACGGTAAATCCTGCTATTTCAGCAAATGTAACTACTACGGATATTACCTGTTTTGGCGCAAACAATGGTGAAATTATAACAAATATCACAGGCGGTGTACCGTTTACCACTGGAACGCCTTATATAATCTCCTGGACAGGTCCAATGGGATTCACATCAAGTAATACGACTATTTCAAATTTGATTCCTGGCGATTATGTATTGACGGTTCAGGATGAAGGCGGTTGTCCATTTACGGAAACGTATACAATTACAGAACCCGCAGCATTAATTTTGACAGTTGACACCGAAAACTCCATTAGTTGTTTTGGTTTGAGTGATGGTGAACTGGCCGTTACAATCACTGGTGGAACGCCAAATTACAGCTATAACTGGACAAGAAATGGCGCACCTTTTTCAACAGATGAAGATATTTCAAACTTAACAGCAGCAACTTATGAATTGACAGTGACAGATGCCAATAGTTGCGGTCCAATTGTACAATCGTTTGTAATTTCAGAACCAAACGAATTGATGGCTTCATTACTAAATCAAACGAATGTTGCATGTTTCGGAGAAGCTTCAGGAGCGATAGAAATTAATGTTTCTGGCGGAACACCAACCGAAACTTCACCCGGTATTTTTGAATATATGTATGCTTGGACTGGACCCAATGGATTTACAAGTACTTCACAAAATTTAACAGCTTTACTAGGTGGAACCTATGATCTTACGGTGACAGATGCTAATGGTTGTGATGATACTTTGAGTGTTATCTTAACGCAACCTGATGAAATCATGATTACTTTCCAGACGACTGAAATTCTATGTTTTGGCGATAATGATGGTTCTATTACGATTACAAATATTTCTGGCGGATCAGGTTCTTACACGATTGAATGGAGCAATTTTGGCGCAGGAATGAGTCAGACCAATTTATCTGCTGGCGATTATATAATTACGGTGACCGACACAAATAATTGTACTGCTTCTGTGACTGTAACGATTCCAGAACCACCTATATTTACCATTAATCCTGTCGTAGAACAAATTTCTTGTTTTGGTGCGAATGATGGACGCATTGTATTAAACTTTCAAGGTGGACAAGCTCCTATTGATTTTGCATGGACAGATGATCCAAATGCTGGTGTTGAACGAAACAATCTTGGACCAGGAACCTATACAATAAATATCGTAGATGCAGTTCCTTGTACCATCACGGAAACGTTTACTATTTTAGAACCTTCAGCATTGAGTTTATCTGCAAATATTACAAATGCGCTCGATTGCGATGATCCAAATTCTGGAGCTATTAACTTATTAATTACAGGCGGAACAGCTCCTTTTACTGTTAGTTGGTCAAATGGCGAAACGACAGAAGATTTAGACAATATTCCACCTAACAATTATGTCGTAACGGTTATTGATGATAATGGTTGTGAAGCTTCTGAAAGTTATACGGTGGTAAGACCATCGCCTATTATTGTGGATGTTGACACAGAAACAGTCGTAAACTGTAATGTGTTTTTGGCAAGTCAAAACTTTACAGCGCAAGTTTCAGGCGGCGTACCTCCGTATAGTTTGAATTGGTCTAGCGGAACCGTATCTGGTGTCAACGATGAAGTAATGTCAACCACACAAAATGGCTTAGTTATTTTAGAAGCTACAGATGCGTTGGGTTGTGTAAACAGTTTTACGTTTGAAGTTGATATTCCTGAGTTGAGTGATGCTGATTTTACGACGGTTTCTACTGCTTTTGATACGTTCGGAATTTATTCACAATTAGACCCGATACAATTTACCAATACGACTACAGGTGACTTTACAAATGTTTCTTGGGATTTCGGTGACGGGAATTTTTCTAATGAAGAAAATCCTGTTCATACCTATGCTTCGCCTGGAATATATACTGTCGTACAAACCGTAACATTTCCTGGCGATTGTGTCTATACAAGGGTAATTAGTTTGCTTATTGAAAAAGGATATAAATTGATTATGCCAACCGCTTTTACGCCAAATGGTGATGGATTGAATGATTTTTTCAGACCTGTTTTTATTGGATTGGATACTATGGAACTAAATATTTATGATACTTGGGGAAGTTTAATTTTTTCTGAAACTGGCGATGATATTCAAGGTTGGGACGGAAAAATTAAAGGAGAACTCGTCGAAAACGGAAACTACTATTACACCTTTATGGGGAAAACCTTTTTTGGAAAAATTGTTAAAGAAAACGGACCGCTTACATTAATCTTATAATTGCACTATGAAATTAAAATTATACATCTTTATTATTGGTTTATGCTTTGTTTCTCAAATGAAAGCACAAGATCCAATATTTTCACAATACTTCTTAGTGCCACAAACGTTGAATCCTGGATTTTCTGGATTTATGGAAACTACACACATGGGAATTGTTCACAGAACACAATGGCCAGCTCTTGGTTTACAAATTGACACCAATTATGCCTTTGCAAGCACTTGGTTTCCTGAAGCAAATAGTGGTGTTGGAATTAGTTTTTTAAATCAACGTGAAAGTCAAAGTGGTTACGTTTTTTCTCAGTTTAATGTAAATTATGCGTATCAAGTACAGTTGAGCGACGATTGGTATTTTAGACCCGGAATTGAAGTGGGACGCGGTTGGAAGAATCTTGGTTTTCAAGGATTACTTTTGGAAGATCAAATTAATATACAAACCAATGTAATTAGTGCTTCATCTATAGATTTGTTATCACTAAATGACGGAGCAATTGGTTTTTGGGACATTTCTGCTGGACTTTTGTTTAATACCGAACAAGCTTGGATAGGTATTTCGGCAAAACATTTGAACAGACCTAATATTTCATTGACACTAGGCGGAAATGTTCCGCTGGAAACGTTCTTCTCTATTAGTGCAGGATACGAATTTCTGGTGACGGATTTTATTGATATTCGATTTTTACCTTTTGAAACCCGGTTGATGGTTACAGGAAATTTCATGCGTCAAGGACAATTCAATCGCTTTGACATTGGAACTTCGCTTTCTGTTGGACGTTTCTTTTTAGGGTCAATATTGGTTACCAATCCTTCTAAAAATAGCGGAAACAGTCATTTATTAACGTCTGTGAACACGTTTCTAGGTTTACAGTACACCAACTTCCGATTTGGTGTCTCATACGACTTTAACACCTCTAAAATTGGTCGTACTGGTGGTATCTATGAACTTTCATTAACCTATCAATTTGATTCGGAAGCCAAAAGATGTTATGGTTGCCCTGATTATCAGAAATAGTTGACTAAAATCAATACCTTCTTTCTTTTAAGGTAAAGTAGTACATTTGTTTTATGCGTTTTAGAAAACTACTTTTTGGTTTGGGTTGTATTGTAACATTTTTATTTCTGTTATGGTCTTCGCTTATATTAGTTTCATTGTTTCTACTTATAGTACTTGATTCTTTGACCCTACAAATGAGTGCCCGTTATTTAAAAAAGCGCATTCCTGACATGGTATATAAAGCAATACGATACATTTATGGTACGCTTGCTTTTATTTTTATTGTTATCTTGATACGAACCTTTGTTTTTGATATTTATTATGTGCCTTCAAGTTCAATGGAAAAAACATTATTTCCAGGCGATTATGTGTTGGTCAATAAAATAGCGTACGGTGCAAAAGTTCCAACGTATTTTGCAGATATTCCTGTAATTGGTGCGCTTTTAAAAGAACCCTATCTTTCTTCTAAAAACGGTCGGTATACAAAATTGAAAGCTTTTAAAGAGTTCCAAAGAGAAGATCTTATTGTTTTTAAATCTGTAGAAAAAAAGAACAGTTTACTCATTAAGCGACTTATTGGAATGCCCGGCGACACCTTAGAAATTGTAAACTCGACGGTCTTTATTAATGGTCAATTATTGACCAAAATGGAGTTTTTTAGTTATCGTTATTTAGATAGTTTGGGAAGAATTGAAACCTATACTAATAAAGAGTTTGATACACTTTCTCGAAGCCATAAAGCAGCTTTACAAAAAATGATTGTCACTAAAGCGATCTTTCCTTTTTCCAAACAGAAAGAATGGACTATTGATAATTACGGGCCTATTATTATTCCTAAAAAAGGAATGACAATTTCATTGACTCAGGAAAATATTGCTCTTTATAAACACAACATTCACGATTACGAAACTGAACTAAAAATGCTTTCTGAAAATACTGTATCAGATTATACATTTAAACATAATTATTATTTTGCATTGGGTGATAATCGTCATAATTCAATAGATTCTCGGATCTACGGATTCATTCCAGAAAATTATATTCAAGGAAAAATGGCGGCTGTGATTTTTAGAGATTAATTGTGAAAATCATCTTTTCTTTAAGGTGAAAATTGGTAAGTATACTAAAATCCCAAAGAGCGAAAATAATAATCCTCCAATGGTTCCGACACCTAATGCAAACCAAAATACTTCCTGTTGTCCGTCTTTAATGAAAGGAATAAATCCTAGTTGTGTAGAGACAATTGTAAATACAATTGGGATTATTTTTTGTTGAAATGCTTCTAGATATAAAAGAATGTGATCGCGTGCTGGAAATTGTTTTTTCAACACATTAAATCCGTTTATGATAAAAATAGACGCATTCACCGTAATTCCGCTTAATAGTATAAAACTTGCCATTCCACCTTGATCAAAATTAAAATCAAACAGATAAAAGGTAAGAAATACTCCGATGAATGCTATTGGGATGATGCTTAAGATAATGAACGGTTGCGTGAGACTTTCAAATAAAACAGCGCAGATAAGATAGATAATTCCCATCACTAACAGTAATAAGTAAAAGTAGTTTGTGTTACTTTTTGAGTCGGAATACCAGGCATCATCAGTATAATTAAATGTGTAACCCAACGGTAGTTTTTCGCGAATTTCTATGATTTTTTCATTGACGCTTTGCACTCCAAATTTGGTAGCTCCAATGTATTGAAATTCGACGCGCTGTATGTATTCTTGATTTTCCTTGTAAATGTTTTCAGCTTCGCGTTGTTTGTATATCGTTGCGCTATTTTTTAGCGTTATAGGCGCTTTTTCTTCATCAATTATCATATTCGTTATATGCCAGCGTTGCGCGCGCTTAGAAGTCTCAGAAATAAGTCGCACCGGCATGTATTTCCCTTGGATTTGTATGGATAGATCCTGACGTTTAGAAAGTGTCAACGTTTCCAGTTCTGATAATACATCTAACGGAGTTATATTGGCTAACGCAAGTTGTTTTTTATCTAATAAAAAATGATATTCATAGGAAGGTTTTTTGTTCCTATTAGTATTTTCACGCACTTGTACATTTTGGATTCTCGGATGTTTTTGCAACATTATTTTTAATGTATCTGCCCAATTGGTGAGCATATCATAGTTGTACCCTTTTCCACTTAGTGAAAAATCGATGAGTTCCGTTGCACTATTTCCTGCTCTAAATCCGTTGCCGACACCATGAATACTCCAGGTAATCCCACCAAAGTTCTTTGTTTTTGCAATCAATCGAGATTTTAATATAAAAGGAAACCCAGTTTCTTTATAGGCATCTTTAAATGTAATTTCTATCTGAGCATTATCAGGATTGTACACATACGTGGTGAATTGTTGTAACTCATTATAGGATTGCAAATCGTTTTCAAGCATTAAAAACACTTCATTCATTTGATGTACCGTAGCACCTTTTTCCATCGCTGCTGAGATATACAATTTGGTTTCTTCATTTTCATCATAAAAAGAACTATCAAACACATATTGAGAGAATAATCGGAATGATCCGCCTAAATAACGATCTACATACGGACGCACATGTTCTTTGTACCAACTATTTCCTATGGACGAATTATACGCTTTTTCATACCACGTTTCATTATTTTCCAATTGTTGTGGCAACATAAAAAAAGGAATTCCAAAAAGTACAATGATCAACGTAATGACTGTTTTTTTAAACCTTATTAGCACGGTAATCATTTTGTGGTAAAAGCTGTAAAATCTATTCTTTATAAATCCTTGTGGAAGCTGTTTATCTTTTACAGATAGCTTTATTTTTTCTAACAAAGCAGGAATTAGAAATAACGCAATACATAACGATACCACGAGATTGATAATGATTACATACGCGAAATCAATTAAATTTGCTTTGTACCGATCTTCTAAAAAATAAATAACCGATAACGCGCCAATTGTTGTCAAAGTAGAAGCGAGTATCGGTATAAATACATTCTTATGGTGTTGATGTCGGATATGATTAATCATCACAATACTATTGTCTATAATGAGTCCGAGTGAAATGGTAATGCCCGCTAAAGAATACAGTTGCAATTCTATTGAAAATGCATAGTACAGTATAAAAGCAATACTAATGTTTGCTATAATAGATAGTAATGTCACAAAAAGATACTTAAAGCTTCTACTCACAATCAAAATGAACACTAATAATATCAATACGGTATACAGTGTGCGCTCATACACTTTGCCTAGTTCTTGACGCAAATACGTGGTACTATCGTATGTTTTTATGATTTGGTAGCCAGTAGGCAATTGTTTTTCTAGGGTTAAAAGCGTATTGTGTACTACTTCTGCAAGTGCTAATGTATTTGCGTTTTTTGTAGCATATACGGCTAATGTAATGGCATCTTTCCCATTGACTCTATAATACCGTTGTTTTTCTTGAGACGCTTTTTGAATACGCGCAACTTCGTCCAAATGTATAATTTTATCATTCACTTTTTTAATAGGAATGTGCCAATTTACAGTTGTTTTTGAAGGTTGAACAATCAATGAACTATAGGCATTCTGATAGTTTACAATGCCTAATGAATGCTTTGCAAAAAATTGTCTTAATGCCGTCACGACCTCTTGTTTTGACAATTGTAACACATCTAATAGCTCATTCTTGTAGGTAATACGGTATTCTAACGGAGTTGCTCCATAAAGCTGAACGTTATCTACATTTGTGATGGCGCCAACTGCAGGAAGCAATTGTGATGTGACCACTTCTTGAATTGCCTGTGTAGGTTTTGGTGCATTGATACTATACGTAAGAAAGGCACTTTGTTGCTCCTCACTAGGTTTGTTAATTCTAATTGTTGGATACGAGGTTTGTTCAGGAAGTTGTTTGTACAACTGTCGTACAATTGTAGCGGTTTCAAAGCGAGCGACATCAATATCGGTATGCTTATCAAAATTCAACGTGATGTATCCGTAAGTTGTAGCACTTTTAGATTGAATATCTTCTACACCTTTCAATGTAGCAAAACCAGCTTCTAAAATTGATGAAACATCGCGTTCTAATACATACGGTGTGGCATTCATCAGTGAATAATTTACGGTAATAGATGGAAGTTTTGAAGTAGGATATAGTTGTAATGATATTTTAGGCAACAGAAATATGCCTACTAAAACTAGTATGATACATACTACATGTATTTTAAAAGATGATATTTTCATTATTGGAAATGATATCGATACATTTTATAGTTTATTTGGTATTACTACAAGGTATATAAATTATTGAGAAAATAATACTGCTAAAGTGCTACAAGAACTCAAAACAGCTTTTAATTTCTGATAATCAACACTATACATTTATTTTTTATAGAAAAACCTTACTTGAAATATGGCGTTTTATATTAAAAATCATAAAATTTAACGATATATTGTAAGTATAACCATATTAATAATTTTAAAAACTTACATTATGAAGAAGCTAATTTTTACAGCTGCTTTCGTAGCAGCCATCCTATTTACAGGAAGTTTATTATTTCAAGTTGAAAATATAGACGCGCAAACTCCTACTGATCCTGAACCCGTTGATGAAGTAATATTAGGGAGATGGATTAAAGTTTACACTGGTGATTCAACTCATGCATATGAAATGTGTGTACCATGTATTAATGGTTATGATTGTGATTGTGTAATTGGAACTATTAGAAGAAAGTAACAACGATAGTATTACAATACAATTCATTACTATTTCAAAAAAACTAGGTGTAAGATTTAAGTTAAACCATACTTCTCTGCACTCACTACCACGGTATATAAATTATTAACATATTAATGCCGCAAAAGTGCTGCAAGAAGCTGAAAAAATATTTGTTTACTGATAATCAACACTATACAGTTAAATATTACAGTAAAACCATACTTTCGATAAGGTCTTTTATAGCGTAAAATATAAAATTTAACAGTACATTGTAAGTATAACCATATTAATTATTTTAAAAACTTACATTATGAAAAAATTAATTATCAGAGTTGCTTTCGCAGCAGCTATCCTGTTTTCAGGAGTTATGTTATTTCAAATTGAAAATGTGGACGCACAAACAGATGCCCAAACAGTTGAGAGCAGATTAGGAAAATGGATTTCAATTTACCAAGGCGGTCAAAATCCTACACACCAAGAATGTATAGCACACTATACAGCAGAGTGCAGAACTGGTGACACAAGAAAGGTTCCAATTGCAGATGCAGGACCAGCTGTACCAATTAACAATTAATACATACAATTAAAAAATTGTAAATAAAGCATTGCACACAATCTCATCTCCATAACTATTTTAAAATAAATTGTTCCTTATTGTGATTCAATTATATAAAATAACTGTGGAGATGAGATTTGAATTATAAAAATGATATTGATACATTCTATTGGTTAAAAACCATACTTCTTTCCGCTCACGACTAGCTATAAAAATTATTAACATATTAATGCGATAAAAGTACTGCGAGAACGCGAGAACACTCTTTGTTTCTTGATAATCAATGTTATACGCTTAAATCTTACAGTAAAACCATACTATCGATAAGGTCTTTTATAGCATAAAAAATAAAATTTAACAGTACATTGTTAGTATAACCATATTAATAATATTAAAAACTTAAATTATGAAGAAATTAATTATTAGAGTTGCTTTCGCAGCAGCGATCCTGTTTTCAGGAGCTATGTTATTTCAAGTTGAAAATGTGGACGCACAAGACGCTACACACACAGATGCTGAGCCTGTAGATGCGTTTCCAGATTTAGGAAAATGGATTAAGATGTACAATGGTGACGGGGTTTATTGGAGAGACGAATGTTGGAAGCACACTGCAGATGAATGTAGAGTTGGACAGTGGAGAAAACCTCAGGCTGTGCCAGCCGGACCAGCAGTACCCGGTGGTAACTAATACATTTTAATTGCATGAAAAATTATAATAAACAGCTAAAACAATTACAATTGTTTTAGCTGTTTACCTATGTTATAGTAATTATACAACACAAAACTTCTTATACTCTTATTTTATGAAAAAGTATTCCTATAGCTTACTCATACTTTTCATTTGCATACTATCCTATTCTTGTAAAAAGGGAACTAATCATTCTACAGAAAACTATACACATACAATTACAATTAAAGATTCTTTAGACATCCGCCTGCCAGGAACGATAGATATTTATTTTTTCAAGAAAGATATTGACGACGATATTTTTTATGGATTACAGAAAAATGAGATCATTAAAATAGATTTAAAAGCAAAACAATTTATTGGAAAAATCGAAGTTCCAAGTTTTTATATAAGTTCTGAATTATCATCAATTCATGTCATCAATAAAGACAGTATTTTGGTCACTGATTCTCCAATATCTTTTCTTTTAATTGATGCCAAAGGAGAAGTTCTCAATAAATATACTATTGCAGAAAGTTCTTTACTGCCAGAAAACAGTCAAATATTCACGCCACCTTCATATATCAGACTTCAAGAAGATGGACAACATGTATACTTTCCAATTTTACATTATGCATATTTGAGCAGACCTTGGGAATACAAAAAAAATAACCGAATAGGTGTTTTAAACTTAACATCCGAAAAGGTTACAAAGTTCATCATTCCAACAGCAGAAAGTGCGTATATACCAAAAGGTTATAATTATCCTGATGACGTTCTAGAACCTAATCTTACCGTCGTAAACAACAGTATTATTGTTTCCTATCCGTACGATAATGTTATTGAAGTATATGACCTTTCGGGAGAATTTAAGTATCGAAAAAAAGTGTCTAGTCAATATATTTCGGAAGCTCCAAAACGTATGAAAATCAAAACGTATAAAGTCCACCAAAAAAGATGGAATCATCGAATTACCATGCCGTTTTATAACAATATCAACTTTCATGAAGCTATCGGATTGTATTCACGCATTGCATATCACGAGCAACCTTTAAAAATGAATGACGGAAAATTGAACGATGGAAGCAAACGAACTGCTTCTGTTATTTTGATGGATAAAAATTTCAATGTTGTTGGCGAAACCTTATTTGAAAATGGCTCGCTCGGCGTGTACAAATCAATTCCGTTGCCAGATGGTTATCTCATTGCGTCAAATCAAAAATACTGGAAACATGAAGATCAATTCATCTTTACAACGAGGCTTCAAATTGAAAAACTATGATGAAAAAGATACTCTTAGTATGTTGCTGCATTTCACTTTCTGGATGTGCGCCAAAGGAACCAAAATGTGAGTTCTACGAAGGTTTTTCATTCTACATGAAAGAAGAACATAAAGTGAAAATTACTGATGAATCGTCTAAAATTTATTATTTAATGCCATTAGCCGGATGCGAACCTTGCGTGGAATCAAACTTAGAAATGTTACAAACGATTCCTAAAAGCGATTCGTTACTCATCATTTTCATAGGAACTGCTGACATAGAAAAATACGCATTGGAAGCTGCGGCTTTAAAAACCAAACATCACTATTTAGAAGATATTGATAGAAATATTTCTAGCTACGAAACAAATTTTGGAAAACCGTTGCTGATTCATATCGAAAATGAAACATGTAAAGCGTATAACCAAATTACTGACTTAGAAGTAGAAGAAGCTAAAAGATATTTGGAAGAAAACATACACTAACGAGTTCTTTCTTAACAAAAAAAAACACTAAAATAATGTACAAAATCATCTTGCTTTTCGTCACGTTTTTTTTCTTTCTATCCTGTTCTGATACAAAAGAAACAGCTACGCATGACGAAAAAAGTGAGGAAGCAAAACGTGTTTCGCAACAGTTAAGTGTACAAACTACAAAAATAGATAGTGCCATTTTTCAAAAACAAACCATGTCTAATGGTGTTGTAGAAGCATTGCAAAAAAGTGAACTTCGCTTTAAAATCAGTGAACGCGTTGCTAGCATTCATGTAAAAAATGGAGGGTTTGTAACCAAAGGACAAGTATTGGCAACGCTAGACAATGCGATGTTAGAAAATCTGCTGGAAAGAGCGACTATTGACTTGGATAAAGCAAAACGGAATTTTATTGAAGAAAAAATAAACTATGGTTTTGGAGGTATTGACGAAAGTAAAATTGAACCAAAAAAATTAAAAAATATTTACCTAAGAAGCGGTTATACAGAAGCAAAAAACGCACTAGATAATGCGCAAATACAATACAATCAAACACTCTTAAAAGCGCCTTTTAGTGGCGTTGTTGCGAATTTAGAAAGCAAAGTAGGTGATTTTGTTACTTCTGGAGATATCTTCTGTATAATTATCAATAGAAAACAATTAGAAGTTTCGTTCGCTGTACTCGAAAATGAAATTCCTTTTTTAGAAACGAATCAAAAAATAACGGTGACTTCTTTTATTGATGAAAAGATGCACTATGAAGGAATTATCACAGAAATAAATCCGTTAGTAGATAGAAATGGACTTGTCAAAATAAAAGGTAGCATCCAAAAACCAACTGCTTCACTATTTGATGGAATGCATGTTAAAATACGCATCAATAAACCGCTAACTGACGTTTTAGTGATTCCGCGTGAAGCGGTAGTATTTCGCGAAGACAGAGAAGTTGTTTTTACGGCTGAAAATGGCAAAGCAAAATGGAATTACATAGAAATTCTGGATGAAAACAGCAAAAGTTATGCGTTACAAAAAGGCTTGAAATATGGCGATACTATTATTGTTACGGGGAATATGAACTTATCGCATGACGCAAAAATTTCGCCTACTTTTCAAGTGCATAAAGAAGAAAACCTACACGAATGATTCGGTTTTTAATTCACAAACCAATCGCTGTTTTTATGGTAACGCTTGCCTTGTTACTACTGGGCATTGTAGCGTCGCAACGCATTCCTACTTCTTTATTGCCCGATATTGACATTCCTGAAATTACGGTGCAACTTAGCTATCCAAATAATACGGCTCGGATCTTAGAAACCAACATCGTAAGACCGTTACGAAACCAATTGCTGCAAGTGGCAAACTTAGTTGACATTGAAACCCAAGCCAGAGACGGAATTGCAACACTTACACTGCGTTTTGCTTACGGAACCAACACTGATTATGCTTTTATAGAAACCAACGAAAAAGTAGATGCCGCGCTCAATCAGTTGCCGCGCGATATGAAAAGACCAACCGTTCTAAAAGCTTCCGCCACCGATATTCCGATACTAAATCTTACGGTTTCGTTAACTGAAAATTATACGTCAGCTCGGTTTCTCGCGTTAAGCGAATTTGCCGAAACAGTGATAAAAAAACGCATTGAACAACAACCCGATATTGCGTTGGCAGATATGAGCGGACAAGCACAACCCGAAATTATCATCACGCCGTATCAAGATAAACTCATTAGTTTAGGAATTTCAAATGAACTACTCGCCACTGCCATTCAAAGAAATAATTTTGAACTCGGAAATTTAACCATTCAAAACGGAATTTATCAATACAATTTCCTCTTTTCAAATCCTTTACGGACAAAGGAAAACATAGAAGATATTTATCTCAATATTTACGATAAACTATTTCAACTAAAAGAGTTGGCACATGTGTCCATTCAACCAAAACAAGAAAGAGGATTAGCGTATGCCAATGGAAAACGCGTGATTGTATTGGCGATTATAAAACAAGCAGATGCCAGAATGTATGAGCTAAAAGCATCTGTAGAAAAACTCATTCAAGCCTTTGAAAAAGAGTATCCCGATGTGCACTTTACCACCAACCAAGACCAAACCAAACTTTTACAATTGTCTATTGATAATTTAAAATCTAGTTTATGGATTGGAAGTATATTGGCAATATTAATTATGTTTTTCTTTCTGAAAGATTTCAAATCGCCATTAATCATTGCTATTAGCATTCCCACTTCGCTCATTATCAGTTTACTTTTTTTATACCTTTCGGGAAGATCTATAAATATCATTTCGCTCTCCGGATTGATTCTTGGCGTAGGAATGATGATTGATAATTCTATCATTGTCATTGATAATATTACACAAAAATTGGAAGCTGGACTCAATTTAGTAGAAGCTTGTGCAGCAGGAACAAACGAAATCATTTCTCCGCTGATCAGTGCCGTTTTAACAACGTGTTCTGTCTTTTTACCGCTGTTATTTTTAAGTGGCATCACAGGTACCTTATTCTTTGATCAAGCGTTGGCAGTTTCTATTGGTTTGGGAACTTCACTGTTGGTTTCTATCTTTCTAATTCCGCCTTTATACAAACAATTAAAAAGCAAAAAAATAAAGGTTCCGACTTGGTTTCGCATTCCGTTACAAACGCAGGTTGTTGAAAATTGGTATGAAAAAGGATATCGTTTTTTCTTTGCCAAAAAATGGATTGTGTATGGAATTTCCATCTTAAGTATTTGTGTTGCTATTGTATTGTTTAATGTAATGAAATACGAACAGTTGCCTGAAATTACACAAAATGAAACCATTCTTACCATTGATTGGAATGAACAAATTAATGTGACTGAAAATCAGCGTCGAATTCAAACTATTGTACAAAACATTCCAACACTTGAAACCACTTTTGCTCAAATTGGAGAACAACAATTTTTATTGCAACGAGAGAATATAAAAAGTTTGTCGGAAGCTTCCGTTTATTTAAAAACAACAACCCCAAAAGAATTAACTATTGTAAAAGAGCGCATCCGAGACTTATTACTAGAAAAATATACAGGAAGTACGTATAGCTTCAACAAACCAAAAACCATTTTTGAATATATTTTTAATACAAAAGAAGAAACGCTTGTTGCGGAAGTATTTTCAAAAGGAAAACTAGAAGTTCCTGAAGAAGAAAAAGTCAAAGAACTTACGCAATTGTTAGATAAAAAAAATACTGTGGATATTCCGTTGCAACAAACGGCCGTAATCCAAATTATTCATGAAAATGTAGCGTTGTATGATGTAAACTATAATTCGCTTATTAATGAACTCAAAGCCGCTTTTAGTCAAAATTTTATTGATGATTTAAAAACGGCAAAAAAGTTTATTCCGATCAAGCTAAATTACAATGTTTCCAATTTAGAAAATGTAATCAATCGTTTGTTTGTAAAGAATACAAACGGCGCGGATATTCCTATTAAAAACCTACTTAAAATTCAACGAATTCAGCAATACAAAACCATTACCGCGAACAGAAATGGTGAGTATTTAAGTTTTCCCATACAAAGTGAAGCAAACACAAAAGACAAAATGAAAACCATTGCAAACACCTTTAAAGAACATCCTGATGTGAACGTGCGATTTTCTGGAAGTTGGGCTGTAATTCAAGAATTGAAAAAAGAATTGTTAGTTGTCATTGTCATTGCAATTTTGTTACTCTATTTCATCATGGTTGCACAGTTTGAATCGTTGTGGCAACCGTTAATTATTTTACTTGAAATTCCTATTGATATTGGCGGCGCATTGCTTCTACTTTGGCTTTTTGGCGAATCGATCAATATCATGGCGGTGATCGGAATTATTGTCATGTGCGGCGTGATTATAAACGATAGTATTTTAAAAATTCACACCATTAATCTATTGAAAAAGCAAGGGCTTTCTATTGAAGACGCGATTAAAACTGGCGGAAAATTGCGCATAAAACCGATTGTAATGACATCACTCACCACTATTTTGGCGTTGCTTCCTTTTTTATTCATGAGCGGTTTAGGCGCTACCTTACAAAAACCATTGGCATTAACCGTTATTGGTGGCATGCTCATTGGTACGTTTATTAGTTTGTATTTTATTCCATTGTTATATAGTTATTTGCATCAAAAATTTGAGAAGTTACACTAATTCATTTTTCACCTTTTACGGACTAACCTTCAAATACCGCTATTCCTTATGGTAAAAAAATACGGTTTTTCTTTCAAAACTCAATTATTTCATAAATAAATGCAAACATTAAAAAGTGTATGGTTTTCCCGTAAACCTGGAGTATACCTCTCAAGAATGTTTCTTTTTGTTTAACTTTTTTGGGTTCATTCAGAAGAAAGCTTAAACAAGAAATAGGTGTTTGATGTTAATTTTTAGCATATTATTTCATTTCTAATAAATGGCAAACAATAGTACGGTTTTCACTTACCTTAAACGAGACAAATAACACGTTAACAATTTTTGAAACAAACTATTTCCTAAAAATACCGTTATATTTATATAAGAACCTACCCCAAACTTGATATGAGAAAACTATTCGTTGTATTCAAAAAAATAATACCAATCTGTTTTTTATTGGCGGCTACACTTAGTATTGGTCAACAAAAAAATAATAAGTTAAAAAAGAATCTTATAAGTTCTGACCAAATTGAGCTAGAAAGACACTTTCAAATACTTAATTCTGCAATTAACACTGTTGATTCTGCAAAAATCTATAATGATATAGCTAGTGTACATCTCAAATCTAAATACTATTTAGCAGTTCCAAAATACGATAGCGTCCGTTATTATGGTAATAAATCATTACAATTAACAAAAAGTGATAAAACTACAGAAGGAATTCAACAGTACTTAAGATCTCTAAATAGAATAGGTAATGCATACAAAAATGAAGGTTATATATCCAAGGCTTCAGAAAACTTTAATAAAATTCTGAACATCACAGAAAATATTTCCAATCCTTCCAATTTTTATGAAGCTAGACAATCAGCTACTACTGAAATTGCATCTTTTTTTGCCGCACAAGAAAATTTTGAATTAGCAATTAACCAGTATACCTCTTTGTTTGAGTATATAAAAGACAAAAATATTGATGAAAAAAAAATCTCCGCTATCGTTTTTCTAAAATTTGGGCGCTTTCATAGAAAGATTGGGCGCATGGATATTGCACTTCAATATGCATACAAAGCAAAAGAAGTCGCAACTAGAAATGATTCCTTTATTAGGGTTGCCATGGCATATTTGGAATTGGCATTCATAAAATTTGAAAACCATGAAACTAAAGAAGTTGATCTGTTTTTAGCAAAAGCTGTTGATTTATTGAAAAACCCTAAATACATTGGGTTACTTGCTGAATATTATTATATAAAAGCATTAATAGCAGATAGAAATACTAATGTTTTTGAAAAAATTCAGAATGCCGAAAAAGCATTTGAACTACTCAACAAACAAACAGTTTCTAAAAAGCACATTACCGTTGGTAACCTGTTGTATGAAGCCTATAAAGAAAATGGAGATTTTCAAAAAGCAATAGCTATCGTAGAAGATACTAGAACTTTAGAAAAAATTATTTCAAATAATGAAGAGCTAAAGAAAAGTGCCTTTTCAGAGATTACGCGAAGAGATACTAATATTGTATTTGAACAAAATAAGAGTCAAACCAAAAGTAATGTGATCCTATTTGTCATATTGCTTTTTATTATGGCTGTTATTACGACTATATACTTCTTTAAAGACCGCCAAAAGAAAATTAGATTATCAATGATCATTGCCAAAAAAAATGAACAGTTAAAACAATTAAATGAAGCAAAATCACAATTTTTTTCCAATATCACACACGAATTGCAAACACCGTTGACGCTCATTGCTGGACCTTTGGAACAAGTATTAAACGAAAACAAAGAACCATTAGATCCTATTACAAAAGGAAAATTACAAATGGTCATGAATAATACAAATGCATTGAAAACACTGATCAATGATATTCTAGACTTATCAAAACTGAAAGCAAAGAAGCTGAAACTGAATGCACAAAGTACAAATTTGGATACTTTTTTCAATACCACTACGCAAAAGTTTATTCAGTTAACAAAACAAAAAGACATTTCATTTGAGTATTGCTTTAAGGATTTAGAAGATTTTCATGCCATTGTAGATACAAAAAAACTAGAAAAAATCATTAACAATTTACTTTCCAATGCAATTAAATATACGCAGTTGGACGGTGCTATTTCTGTACTCGGTACATTGACGAAAAAAAATCAGTTAAAACTTATTGTAAAAGATACAGGTGTTGGAATTTCGGCAGCAGATATTCCTCAAATTTTTGATCGTTATTTTCAAACCAGTGATACTACAAAACCTTTAGAAGGCGGATCGGGTATTGGATTGTCGTTAGTAAAAGAGTTGGTGGAATTGATGAACGGGAAAGTTACCGTAGAAAGTGAGTTGGGACAAGGAAGTACGTTTACCATAACGATGCCTGTTAAAAAAGCTACAACAAAACTATCCGAAAATTATTCCAATACTGAATTTTTAAACACTGACATTTCACTCGATCATCTACAATTAGAAACAGAGTTTAAAGTAAAAAAACATACCGTCCTAATTGTAGAAGATCATACCGAAATGCAAGAATTTATTGCTTCTATTTTACAAAAACGATATAAATTAATTATTGTAAACAACGGCAAAGAAGCCCTAGAAAAGTTACAAACAAACACCGTAGACCTCATTGTCTCAGATATAATGATGCCTGTAATGGATGGTTTTACCTTATTAGGAATGATAAAACAGTCGGAAACCTATTATGATATTCCTATTATTATGCTCACCGCTTTAGCTGAAATCAATTATAAGTTAAAAGCGTTAACGGTTGGCGCTGATGATTATTTGACCAAACCGTTTGTTTCTAAAGAACTTTTAGCCAGAACACATAATTTACTAGAACGCTATATAACTCGTAAAAAAATAAAAGCAGAAACCATAGCACAAGAAGATGCTTTGGAAGAGTTACTTACTAAAACTGATGATGAAACCAACGTTTTAACCAGTATTGACCATAGAAAACATACCAAAACAGACATAGAATTGATTGCCAAAGTAGCCAAACTTATTGAGCAAAACATAGACAATCCTGATTTTAAATTAAATGATCTCTCGGAAAAAGTATTCTTAGGCGAACGACAACTGAGAAGAAAAATAAAACTCATCACGGGTTTAAGCACTAAAAAGTTTCAGCAAGAAATTCAGTTGCTAAAAGCGAGAAGATTATTAGAAGAAGATACCTATGGTAATGTAACAGCAGTTGCTATATCCGTTGGGATGGACAATGTAACACGGTTTAGTAAATTGTATGTGGCTCGATTTGGAAAGCATCCTGCTGATTATTTTTAAGATTAAAATGCTTTCTTTGAGATTACAACCTTTATACTTCTTCTGTTTACTATATCACATAAAAAAGAGTTTGTCTAAAAAGTCTTGAAAAGCGTCATTCAGAATTAAATTCAGAATCTCAACGCACTAATTTTCAAGGATTATGTGAAACTAAATCAAGTTCAGCTTGACGAAAATTATACTTTTCAGACAGCCTCTTAACCAGTTTTCTTCTTTGATCAATATTTTAAAATTACTAAATAGTTGTTTTTTATACCTAGAACCTAGAAAAAAGTAATAACACACCTAGTTATATCATCCTAAACACTTAAAAAACAAAAGCATCTGTTACGGCTTCAAAAAATGTGTTACACAGTTCAGGTTTCACTACTAAGGCTAGTATAACTTCTAGTAAATCAATATAAAAATCTCCCAAAGTGGTGTGTTAAATACGATGGGAGATTCGATTTGAAAAATTTTAAAAACTAACTAAGTCATTAGCTTTTAATTGATTTGATTTCCCGTCATTTTAAATCTTACATAGTCAGCTCTATCTCCCCAATTGGATAAAGTACCACAAGAATAAGCTCTGTTATTATGAAGATTTTTATCATCTTCATACTTTCTGTTGGTGTTGTATGTTCCATCATTGTTTTTATTAATAGCCAAGCTTTTTCGGAATGCACATGTACCATCTAAAAGAGCAGTAGTACCAACTAAATCCACTGTCCAGACAATTCTATAATTCCGGATAGAATTTCCGTAAATGGCATATAAGTCTGGTTCTGCAAGTACTTCATACTTAAAAGAAGACACTTCATCTTTAAATTCACTTGGAAGATCAATACTTCCACTGTTAATTTCCTTCCATCGTAAGCCTCCCCAACCACCAATTGCAGCTTCTTCTACATAATCAGCAAAATAAATACGCATTTCACCGCTACCGCCAAAATCTATGTCCTTGTACAATGTCAAAAGCGTAATAAATTCTCTATTCCGATAGTCTGCTTCTGAGCAGTATCTATAAGCTTCACCGTTGAAAATGTCACCATTTGAATAATAATAATTAGGAGTATCAGATAAATCAGAAGCAAAGTAACAACTTGACTTATTTAAAAATATACTCGCTAGGTTTTCCCCACTTTCAATAGCTTGCTTTACAAATTCTTGAAAAGCATAATATTGATCGGCACTATTGTGCACATAAACCTTATTTTCTGCCATTGTGTAATAGTAACTATCCTTATCTGTTTTGCTATCAGTAAGGTAATCGTTCCATTCTTCTTTGTTATACTCAATACCATCGAAGAAATACTTTAAATCTGTAGCTTCTTCAGTAGCAACTTCTTCTGGAGAAGTAATTTCTTCCTTTTGACAACTTGTAGCTAATCCTAAAAGTAAGAACAAGCAAATACTTGAAAAAATGAATGTATACTGTTTAATTAAATTTGTTTTTTTCATGTTTAAAATGATTTAGTTAATAAAATGTTAATATTGTACAACAGGACGAAAGTATGTAGCTGTAAATCAAAATCAAATACAAAAACGGACATGTACTTTCAAAAACGGATAGCCGCTTTCATTTTCGGACAAAAGCTTGGAAATCGTTGCAAAAACGGTCATTAGCGAAGAAAATAAATGCTGATGGAAGGCGAAAAATAAAGCGATACAATTTGAAATATTAAAAAAGAGGCACTCTGAAAAGTGTGGAAAAAGTCATTCTATATTTCACATTGGGTTTGTCGAAATGTATTTCAGAATTTCAACGGATTAATCTTCAAGGATTATGTGAAACTGAATCAAGTTCAGTTTGACGAAAGTAGAATTGCAACCTCTTTTTTGGATCATTATAAAGATTCTTGAAAAATACAGCTCCTGAAACTTGATCAATTAACGCGTAAAGAGGTTGATTACATGGGAAGTATGCGCATAAAAAAAGCCACTATTTCTAGTGGCTTTGGAAAGCTTTGCTCCTCTTCTTGGGCTCGAACCAAGGACCCTCTGATTAACAGTCAGATGCTCTAACCAACTGAGCTAAAGAGGAGTGTTATTGCTTTTGCGAGGGCAAATATATGCTATTTTTTATTTTGAACAAACAAATAATTTAAAAATTTAAAAAACTTTTAAGATCTGTTCCATTTCTTATTAAGAAGTGCCTTTTATCAGGTTCCAGATATCATTTCCAAAGATAACAATCATTAAACTCATAATGATCACAAAACCTACAACTTGACCAATTTCCATTACTTTTTGCGATGGTGCTTTCCCTACGATGATTTCATAGAGTAAAAACATCACGTGTCCGCCGTCTAAGGCAGGAATTGGTAATATGTTTAGGAATGCTAACCAGACGGAGAACATCGCCATGAAATTCCAAAAGAAGCGCCAATTCCAAGTGGTTGGCATCATGTCCACAATTCCAATAGGTCCTTTTACTTTTTTGTATCCTTGAATTACCGGATTAAAGATGAGTTTGAATTGCTTTACTTGGCGTACTAAAACATCAATGGTTTCTTTAAATCCTCTAGGAACTGCTTCAACGAAGCCATATTCTTTTGTAATTGATAATTTTTCTTCTGCTAATCTAACATTTGGATACACTCCCAAACCAAGACTGTCAGAAACTTTTGCGTAAATATCAATGAGTTGACCTTGTCTTTTGATTTTCAGATCAATTGAGTTTCCTTTGCTTTTCTCTACTTCCTCTGTGAATTCATCCCAAAACTCAAATGCATTATTATTTGCAGTTACGATTTCATCGCCTGCTAATAAGCCGGCAATTTTTGCATTAGAACTATCTTTTACCGTTCCTATTACTAATGAATTGTATCTTGGAATGATAATTTGGCGTCCTCTGCGCTCTAACGCTGCTTTTTTTCCTTCATCACTTAATGCAACAGTTACTTCTTTTCCTTCACGCACTACCGTGACTTCATCACCTAATAAAAGGTCAATATTTAAGTATTTGTCTAGTTTTTCAACTGTTTTTCCATCAATAGCAAGTATATTATCGCCTGTTTTGAGTCCAATTTTTTCACTAACACTATCAAAATACAATCCGTGTTCTATTTTATTAACAGGAACGTAGCTTTCTCCGTAATACATGAATAAAGCAATGTAGATAAACCACGCTAGTAAGAAGTTGACAATGACACCACCTAACATAATAATGAGACGTTGCCAAGCTGGTTTGGAACGGAATTCCCACGGTTGTGGTGGTTGCTCCATTTGTTCTTTATCCATGCTTTCATCGATCATACCTGCAATTTTGACATAACCTCCTAACGGAAGCCATCCAATACCGTATACCGTATCTCCTACTTTCTTTTTTACTAAAGAAAACCATGGATCAAAAAATAAGTAGAATTTCTCAACTTTCGTCTTGAAAAGCTTCGCTGGTATAAAATGCCCCAATTCGTGAAGAATCACTAAAATTGATATGATAAGGATAAACGATGTAATCTGAATAAATAATCCCATTTAAGTATAAAATGTTTATAGAACGCACAAAAGTAAGCTTTTATGACAACTTAAAAAAGAGTAGCGCGTACCTAAAATTTTGTTTTTAGTGTATTTACGTTGAAACGATGTAAACTTGGATTATTTTTTAGTAGAAACTAAGGTTGTTTTGTTTGCTGTATTTTCAATAGAAGGCTTGATTTCTAATTCTGCAACTGCCTCAATATCAATTCCGATAGTGTTGTTTTTAGAAATTAAATCATATTTTGGATCAAGTATAATATCTGAAATTTCAAAATCAACAGCTACTGTAAATTCTTGCCCATTAAATGTATTATCTAAGGTAATTAGCTTTTCTTCTCCTTGTATTCCAATGACTAAGAAAGGTACGTTCATTTCAAAATAATCAACTTTTCTGTTCGATTGCTCTTGATTCATTTTGATGCTCACTTCACGTTGGTCACCTTGATACCAAGCTACATTATATGAAGGATATCCTTCTCCATAAATCCAATCGCTAAAAAATTCTTTTAAGCTTTCTCCGCTTGTTTTTTCTAAATGTGCTTGTAATTGACTTGTATTTGCATATCCATACGCTAATTCTTCATCATTCAAATAATTACGAATTCCTTGAAAGAATACGTCATCACCTAATTTTGTGCGCAACATGTGAATCACCATAGCGCCTTTGTTGTAGCTTAATCTTGAACTGAAGATGCGTCCAACATTATCTAACTTTTCATCTTGTACATATACAGAACCATTTCTTGAACTTGTAATGTCCGCAATTTTTCCACGTTTCCAGTTGATAAAATCTTGTTCACCATCTAAATGGTTTTCTACCAATCCTGATAAATACGTTGCAAAACCTTCATTCAACCAGATATCATTCCAAGAATCGCAGGTTACTTTGTTTCCAAACCATTGGTGCGCTAATTCGTGTGCAATTAATGATCTGCTAAAATTCCCCATAAAAGAAATTGTAGAATGCTCCATTCCGCCACCATATTCAAACTCTGCATGTCCGTATTTTTCATCCTTAAAAGGATACTCTCCAAATAAACCTTGAAACAAATTCATAATGTCCACCGTAACTTTCGTGTACTCTTCTGCTTTATCTCTTGATTCTGGATATACATAATTTACAATATCAAAACTATATCCGTCTCCTTTTATAGTTTGTGAAAACACTTCGTAGTCTGTTACCGCAATTCCTATTAAATATGAAGGAATTGGGTAATTGTGTTGCCAATGTGTTGTTACAAAGTTTCCGTTTTCTTCTTCCGACAGTATAACGCCATTAGAAACAGCCTTGTAAGCCTTTGGTGCCGTAATGATCACATCAATCTGATCAATCTTATCGTTTAGGTCTTGTTTGCACGGCCACCAATCTCTTGATCCGTACGGTTCTGATAATGTATATAATGATGGTGTATTATTGTGTGTCGTTGTTACAAATCCGTCTCCGCCAGCATTTTTGTTTGGCGTTCCTTCATACGCAATGGTTACTGTTTCCGTAGCGTTTTCACAAATACCTTTTGTGAATGTAATGGTAAGTTCGTTGTTTTCTTGTGTGAAAGCTATATGTTCTCCTTTGGTTGTTACCGAAGCAACTTTTAGGTTATCTGATAAATCAAAAACGATTTCATCCGTGTTTTCTAATACGCGGAATTCAGAAGTTACTTCTCCTTTGATATAATGTTTTGCGGGATCTACTTCTAATTGAAGTTTATGTGATAATAAATCGTATGTAGCTGTATGCTGATTTGCCTGAAAATCCTGTAGTTGTTCTGCCTTATTATGCTCTCCTTCCACAATATCAATCAGTTCTTGACCTGATTGACTGTAGGCGATAAAAGTCCATAAGAAACCAATGGCTAAAATGGTATTCTTCATAGTTTAAGTTAGATTTGGGATAGACAATATAGGAATTTTTCCCAATCAAAAATAAAAATCGTAATTTTGTAGCGCGTTTTTTCGATGAACATACGAAATAGAATCGACGAACGGTCAATTTAACCGCTAAACGGACTCAAATGTTAGCATTTTTTGGAAAATATAAACTTTTCGCGATTGTAATGGGCTGTTTGTCAGCAATTATCGTCACTGCTTTTTACTTCACATTACAGAAAAAAACAGTATTACCTATCTATCAACCTGCCAATGTCAATGTAGAATTGGTCGATACTTCTATACAACACATTAGTAAGTATCATACGATTAAAGATTTTGCGCTTGTGAATCAAAATGGAGATACCATCACGCAAAACGATTATAAAGACAAAATTTATGTAGCAGACTTCTTCTTTACAACCTGCGCAACGATTTGTCCTATTATGACAAAAAACATGGCAGCTATCCAAAAAGAAATTTTAAGCGATGATGCTATTATGTTATTGTCACATTCGGTTACACCCGAAATTGATACAGTTGCGCAATTAAAACGTTATGCAATTGAAAAAGGTGTGAATGATAAAAAGTGGAATTTAGTTACGGGCGATAAAAAACAAATTTACGACTTGGCGCGTAAATCATACCTAGCAGTAAAATCACAAGGTGATAATGATTACGGAATGGTGCACACCGAAAATTTTATGCTCATCGATAAAGAACGTCGCATTCGCGGATTTTATGATGGAACTAAAGAAGAAGACATCAAAAAACTACTCGGAGATATCAAAATCCTGAAAGAATCTTACAAATAATACTTTTTCTAAATAGGAAGTTTTCTAACTAAACTTTTTAGCTTATTTTTGCTTCTTTAAAATTAATCTAAATAAGAAGAATGCTCACTATCGCAGATTTACAGAAAGGAGAAAAAGCAATTATTCTTGATTTTCCCTTGGATACAATTCCGCTAAAACTCATAGAAATGGGCTGCTTACCCGGAAATGAAGTCATGTTAATACAAACAACACTTTTCAACGGACCTTTATTTTTAACGATTAATGGAAGTAATATTGCCGTAAGAAAAGATACTGCAAGCCAAATTTTAATAGACAAAATCGTATAATCCTATTGGCTAATGAGTGATTCAATGATAAAAGTAGCATTAATAGGAAATCCGAACACTGGTAAAACATCCTTATTTAATCATTTAACTGGATTGAACCAAAAAGTTGGAAACTACCCAGGAATTACGGTTGATAAGAAAACAGGAATCTGTAAGCTTTCCAAAACGCAAAAAGCTAGCATTTTAGATTTACCCGGAACCTATAGTTTGAATGCCTCTTCGGCAGATGAAAAGATTGCCATCGAAATTTTAAACGATTCCTCCAATAAATTTTATCCCGATTTAGCAATTGTTGTCACCGACGTAGAACAGTTAAAGCGCAACTTGCTCATTTTTACACAAATAAAAGATTTAGAGATTCCGACATTGTTAGTCATTAATATGGCAGACAGAATGCAGTCGAAAGGAATTTCAATAGATATTCCGCAATTAGAAGCTGATCTGAACACAAAAATTGTGGTCATCAGTTCTAAATTACAAACAGGAATCAACGATGTAAAAGAAGCGATTATTAACTATGCTTCGCTTTCGACAAAACGTTCCATTGCTGCTGAAAAAATTACACAAAACACCATTACAAATCCTGAGTTAGTAAATTCATTATCAAAATTAGAACTCAAAAAAATACAACATCGCGAAACGATTATTCGCTATCAGTTTATCAATGAAGCACTAAAAAAGTCCTATAAAATAGATCGCGAAAAAGCATCTGACTTACAGGCAAAACTTGATCGAGTTTTTACACACAAAATATTCGGTTATGTTATTTTTGGTGTCTTGCTTTTATTAATATTTCAAGTCATTTTTGAATGGAGTTCTGTTCCGATGGATTTCATTGACGGTGCTTTTGGCTCATTGGCAGATTGGACAAAAGAAACACTTCCCGAAGGCATGTTTACCAACTTACTCGCCGAAGGAATTATTGCTGGTTTGGGCGGAATCGTCATTTTTATTCCACAAATTGCCTTTCTATTTCTCTTCATCGCCATTTTGGAAGAAAGTGGCTATATGAGTAGAGTTGTCTTTTTGATGGATAAAATAATGCGTCGTTTTGGCTTGAGCGGAAAAAGTGTCGTTCCTTTAATTTCGGGAGCTGCGTGTGCAATTCCTGCAATTATGGCAACCCGAAATATTGAAAGTTGGAAAGAACGACTCATCACTATTTTAGTGACACCTTTTATTACGTGTTCTGCGAGATTGCCTGTGTATGCCATTCTTATTGCATTGATCATTCCGAGCGAACGTGTGTTTTGGTTTTTTAATTGGCAAGGAATTACCTTGATGCTTTTATACCTTGTTGGATTCGCTATTGCGTTGCTTTCCGCTTATATTTTACACAAAACATTAAAGATTGAAAGCAAATCGTATTTTGTAGTAGAAATGCCAAAATACAAAGTTCCATTGTTTAAAAATGTAGCGTTTACAGTGTTAGAAAAGACAAAGGCATTTGTGTTTGAAGCTGGAAAAATCATCTTAGCGATCTCTATTATTTTATGGGTGTTGGCTTCGGTTGGTGTGAATGATACTTTTAAGAATGCGGATCAAATTATTACGGAATCTGTTTCTAAAAATGGTTTCAATGAGATTCAAGAAATTTCATTGTCAAATAAAATAGCACGTTACGAAAAAAGCTTGGTTGAAGAAGCAGTTGAAGCTAAAAAAACGATCACTGCACTAGATATTAATTCGGCGATAGCTGAAAAAACACCTGCGTTTAGAGAAGCTGTTATTGAAGATGAAATTGCTGCATTGCGCTTAGAGAATTCTGCTTTAGGAACCATCGGGAAAGCCATTGAACCAGCAATAAAACCGTTAGGATACGACTGGAAAATAGGAATTGCCTTAGTCAGTTCGTTTGCAGCACGTGAAGTGTTTATTGGAACGTTGGCAACAATTTACAGCGTAGGAAGCGAAGGTGATGACGAAGAAGCAAATACCATTAAAGCCAAAATGCAATCGGAAGTACACGCTGCTTCAGGGAAAAAAGTATTTACCTTTGCTTCAGGAATTTCGTTATTACTCTTTTATGCGTTTGCAATGCAGTGTATGAGTACGCTCGCTATTGTAAAACGAGAGACAAATGGCTGGAAATGGCCAATGATTCAATTATTTGGAATGACAGCTATTGCGTATATTGCAGGACTCATAGCGTATCAATTTTTAAAATAAATAGAAATGCAAGAAATTTTAGTTGGCATTACGTTTATCATTGCAGTTGGTTTTATCATCAAAAAATTCTTCTGGAAAAAGAAAACCGCAAAAGCTTGTGGAAAAGACGATTGCGGTTGTTAATCTGTTTTTTTATCTTCTTAGAAATAATAACTCAATCCAAAAAATAAGTTAGACGAATTTAAAGAAAGGTTAAAATTGTTGAAGCTTGTTTCTGAAGCATTTGATTCATTTTCCGAAGTACTCGTTGTGTACCCCAAAGCACCTATAGACGTTTCCAAAGCTAAGTTTTTATTTAATAGTAATGTAAGTCCTGGGCGTATTCCAAAAAAGAAGGTATCTGTGTTTGCGATATCAGCATTGTTAACTTCTGTATTGGAGTTTGTATAACGTGTTTCTCCCTGTACAAAAAACGCTAGTTTTTTTCCAATTCCTTTATAATAACGTACATACGGAAATATTTCAAATGAATTTGTTTTTGCTTCATTATCAAGAGCTCCATTCAATTCGTTTTCTCTAGTACTGTTAGCATATCCTAACCCTAATCCTAAGAATAAATTATCGCTAATAGCATACGCGTATGATGAATTGATCGTAAACCCGAAGTTTTTAGATTCTTGTGTTTGGGTTTGCGCTTCCAAATCCGAATTTGAAATATTTAGCGACAAATTAGCATTTATAAATTGTGATCCTTTTGCAAAAGTTAATTTGTCAGAAGTTGTGTCATCTTGAGCATTCACAAACGCAACGGTAAGAATGCATAAAAAGAGTGTAATTTTTTTCATAGATTTTATTTTAATGTTAAATTATATAAGATCAAATTTAATATAGCAATAGCTCTTAGGTAGTGTGTTTAACATATTTTTATTGATTTTGCATATATTGTCATCAGTAGAGTCTTATATTTATACTATGTCCATACTTTTTTTTGCACCTATACTTTTAATCGGTCTCGGATATTATTTGGATTATAAAGATAATCCTGCCCGATTTATGTCTGATATAAAAGGCGGAATGCTTTATTTCTTAGGATTATTAGCGTTTGTGATGATCCAAAAAATAGTGTTTGGAGTTGGATTACTATTCTTAGTATTGCAAGTTGCAATTTTCATTCTAGCATCCTTTTTTATAAAATTCTTGATAGAGAAGGGAAAATAAAAGCAAAAAAAAGAGAACGCTAAGCCTCGTTCTCTTTTTTCTTATAACAGTAGTTTGTTAATTATGCCTTTAATAATAAACAACTAATGATTTCTAAAATTACTCAATACGAAAGTACATTGATTATCAAGGAATCGAATTTTATTTAGATTAACACGCATGGTTAATCGGTAAACGTATTGATTTCATAGATAAACGGTAATTCTGTTTTTTTTATCTAAAATACTGTAATTCAGTTTTCTAACGTTTGTTAGTTATCATTTTTATGACATGATATCGACATAAATATCGTTTAGGTTTTTAGACATCTTATCCTCTGAACAAAAAGAAATCATCTTTCATTTCTTCTATTTCTGTATCTTTATTTGTAATGATATAATCAATGGCTTTTTCGGTAAATTCTTCTCCTTTTGTCGTCAACGAAATGATCTTATCTTCTACTGTAATCATATTATTTTTAAGTGCCAATTCTACTATTGATTTAGATCGAATGCGTTGCCAATTGATATGTTCGTTTAAATGTTTTACATGACGTTCACTTTCTTCGCTATGGTTTCTAATGTGCAATAAAAACACCAATAACATGATTTCGGTTTTCTGTTGTCGCACTTTATAATAGCCAAAAATAACACCTCTTTTCGGTAAAATATACATCAACAATGCTGATAAAATAGCTGCTATAACTAGAATGTATATATAATCTAATGTGACAAATTGTGTAAATACTGTTTTGATTTTTTCACCTAAAAGTAATTGCTCAAAACCAATTTCATTCGCTACTAAGTATTCATAATATTGATAAAAAATAGTACCTGTTCCAATGGCTAAACTTACCAGAATAGACGTAATGATTGGTTCATATACGAGTAAAAACAAAATTGCCAAAACCGTAGTCATAGATCCTGAAATAGAAGCATCTAATAGATGTGCTAGCCAATAGCCAGAAATTGCTGCAAACACCCCAAAAAAGCAGGAAAGCAACAGCATTTTCTTTAAGTCTTTTGTAAATAAATAGGCAGTTGCCGCAGGCGCAATCATCAATGCGACGACTAATATTGGACCAACTGCATCAAACGCCCCAACAATGGTTACTGAAGAAACCGTCATAAGTCCGTAATGCATAATGATTGGCGAAAAACCAAGTGCAGCCGCTAATCCAGGATCAAAAGTACTTACTTTGAGTTCTTTAAAAAACATGAATAATAAAACCAACGTAATGATCAGAATGATTCCAATAACCCAAATAGCTTTCGGTCCAAGATTGATGCACGAATCGGCAATGCCTTCCGTGCAATTGATCAGTAGCGGATCAAAAGGAGCCAAACTTAAATCACCAACCATCACCGAATCTATATCTAAATGAACATCATTTGCGTTTTTTGAAATTAAAATAACACCAATACTAAACAATGCAGGAAAGACCAATCCGATTGCAGTATCTGCTTTTACCAAACCTGTTTTTTGAATAAATTCGACCAAAATTACGGTGACAACACCAGCCAAAGCTGCTAACACAATCAACAACGGCGAAGATGTATCTTCCACAATAAAAAATCCAATGACAATTCCTAAAAGGATAGAATGACTGATGGCGTCACTGATCAACGACATTTTTCGCAACACCAAGAATGTTCCTGGAATGGCGCAGGCAACTGCTACGAGCGCCACAATGATTTGTATGATAATTTGTGCGCTATTCATGCGTGTCTTTTATTTGTTGATCGTATAAATTTGCCGCTTTTTCATAACCTTCTTGCGTCATTGACCATTGTTGTCCGTTAATTTTCACATAATTGAAATCGACTAATTCTTGTAAGGATCGTTTTGAAAATCCTTGAAAGTCGTTTAATATTTTGATGGTATGCGGATGTGAAATATTTTCATGTGTTTTCGCGATTCCGTACATAAACGCCAATGTTTTTTGCATTTTGATATTGTTTCTGTTCTTTCGAAAGCGAATTTCACGAAATAACAATCCTCTTTTTGGCGAAAAAATAAACGAGATAAAAACAATACTTGCCGCTACCAATACAATTACTGGACCTGTAGAAAGGTTTCCAACTACGGTACTAATTCCGGTTCCAACAACACCAGAAAACGCTCCAAAAATAGCTGCCAAAACCACCATAACACCTAAACTATTTGTCCATTGTCGTGCTGCTGCTGCGGGTGCTAATAACATGGCACTCATTAAAATAACACCAACAGTTTGCAATCCAAGTACAATGGTAATGACGATAAATGTAGTGATGAGAATGTCTATGAAGTTTGTGTTAAAACCTAGCGTTTTGGTATAATCTTCATCAAAAAGTAAGATTTTAAATTCTTTCCAAAACACGAGTAAAATAAGTAGTGAAATTCCAGCTACAATTGCAATAAGCCAAACATCTTCGATGAGCAACGTTGCGGCTTGCCCAAATAAATACGTGTCCAATCCAGCTTGACTGGCATTGGGTTGTTTTTGGATAAACGTTAAGAGCAACATTCCGAAACCAAAAAATAGCGAAAGGGTTAATCCCAACGCTGTATCTGATTTTAAGTGTGTGTTTTTTGTGATGCCACGAATCCAAAAGGTTCCAATTAATCCGCTAATTAAAGCGCCTAACAGAAATAGATTGCTGTCTTTTACACCTATAATTAAAAATGCAATTGCAATTCCTGGCAAAGCTGCATGCGAAATTGCATCACCGAGCAAACTTTGTTTCCGCAATACTGCAAAACTTCCCAACATTCCGCAAAGCGCACCTAAAATTGCCGTTCCTAGCGTAACAGTTCGCGACGTATAGTCTGAAAAAACAAGCGATATGTATTCTTGAATGTCTATAGTTTCTAGTTTTTAAATTGTAGCTGAACCGTTTTTCGTTTTCCCGTAGGTTTGTAAAATCCCATTTCTTCATCATAAATAAAGTCATTGTGTGAGATTTCTTGTGTTGCAATATTGACTTCCAATTCAAAATCATTTCTGCGCGGAATTTGAATGACATAGAAATTAGCGCCTTTTTCAAATGCTGACTTGCGTTGTAATTTTCCGTCTTCAGCTTCGTAATATGCTAAGATTTTGTGCTCATGCCCGCTTCCATGCGTTCCCCAACCTTCTAGTAAATAACCGTTTCCGATTTGATAAATTTCAATAATGACAACATCTCTAAAGGCATCTTCTTCGTCATAATCCATTTCTTCATTTTCTTTCTGAAAAGAAAATACCTGAACGTCGGTTGTGGTTTTGTACTGAACTAATGTTTTGAGTGTATGCCAACTTCCGCCCATGCGACTGTCCCAACCAAAGGTGCGTATTTTTTTATCTTCCGAAATCGTCATTCGGATTTGTTCAGAAAGTGCTGTAAACGGATAGTCCCAACTTTCTTTTTTGGAAAGTAGTGTTTTTAGTGTTGTTTCAAATTGAATTACAACTTCTTCCAAATCCATTTCTGGATCATTTGATCGTAATTTTTTTAAGATTGAAATTACGTTTTCTTCTTCCGCTTTTATACTCGATTGTCCATAGCTTGAAAGTGAATAGAAGCTGATACATAGTAGTAAAAAGATTGTTTTTGCTTTCATACGCTGAAATTTATTCTTGAACACTTACTTTGTAATTAATTCCGTAAGTTTTGGTTAAATTATCATCGTTGAAGATATCTTTTACGGGACCTGTCGCGATTTTTTTTACGTTTAAAAAAGTAACCCAATCAAAATATTCAGGAACCGTTTGTAAATCGTGATGTACTACAATGACTGTTTTTCCTGCTTTTCGCAATTCTTTTAGAATGTTGATAATGGCTTTTTCCGTGGTTGCATCAACTCCTTGAAACGGTTCATCCATGAAGTAAATAGCAGCATTTTGCACCAAGGCTCTTGCCAAGAAGATTCGCTGTTGTTGTCCACCCGAAAGTTGACTGATTTGTCGGTTTTTAAAAGGCAACATTCCAACTTTTTCTAATGCTTCTAACGATGCTTTCTTTTCTTTTTGCCCAGGACGTTTGATCCAACCGAGACTTCCGTACGTTCCCATCATCACAACATCTAAAGCTGTTGTTGGAAAATCCCAATCGACACTTCCTTTTTGTGGAACATACGCAACTAACGAACGTTGTTTTTCATACGGTTTCCCGAAGATAGAAACAGTTCCTGCAATTGGTTTTATAATCCCTAAGATGGCTTTGATCAGCGTAGATTTTCCTGCGCCATTGGGTCCAACAATACACATGAGTACACTTTCAGGAATCATTAAATCAATATCCCAAAGTACAGGTTTGTAGTTGTATGCAACCGTAAGATCATCTACCGTAACGGCGTATTTTTGTTCCATTTCTTTCAGGTTTTAGCTTTTGGCTGTTTGCCGCTGGCTTTTTGTTTGTTCGCTTGTTCGTTTACATCTCGACTGCGCTCGATGTGACATTTCGTTATTTAAAAAAACGTTTCTCAGTTTAAAAATCTAATAAAGTTCAACAATCTAACGCTTCTAACAAGTCTATTTTAGTGCATTCACAATCGTTTTTACATTGTATTGATACATTCCAATATACGTTCCTTCTAAAGTTCCTGCATTACCAAGTGCATCCGAATATAAGGTTCCACCGATAACAACTTCATGTCCTTTTGATTTTACAGCTGCTTGTAAGGCTTCAATGGTACGTTTTGGTACTGAACTTTCTACAAAAATCGCTTTGATGTCTTTTTCAATAATAAAACTAGCAAGTTTTTGAACATCTTGCACGCCAGCTTCGGTTGCTGTTGATAGTCCTTGTAAACCGACTACTTCAAAGTTATGCAATTTTCCGAAGTAGTTGAACGCATCATGCGCGGTCACTAAAACTCTTTTTTCTGTTGGTAATGTTTCGATGATAGCATTTATGTCTGTTGCTAAAACAGCTAGTTTTTCGATATATGCTTTTCCGTTTTTTTCAAAGCTTTCAGCATTTTCCGGATCGAGGTTTTTGAGTTCGTCAATGACAAATTGTGTTGCTTGTTTCCAATAACCAATGTGAAACCAGATATGCGGATCGTAACTAGACGCAAAGTATTCCGAACTGATCAAACCACTTTTATCGATCGCGTCCGAAACCGCAATGGTTTTCTTTTGCTGCTTGCGCATTTTTTCGAAAATGTCTTCTAGTTTTCCTTCTAAGTGCAATCCGCTATAAATAATAACATCTGCATTGAAAAGTTTGCTTACATCGCCTTCACTTGCTTTGTATAAATGTGGGTCAACGCCACTTCCCATCAAACCTTTTACTTCAACGTTATCGCCGCCAATATTTTTTACCATATCGGTAATCATAGTGGTTGTGGTTACAATTTTGAGTTTTCCATCACGTTTTTTGACTTCAGTCTTACAACTGATGATGGTGATTGTTGTTATTAGTATGAGTATGTATTTTTTCATTGTTTAATCTTTTCATTTCGCTTTCGCTCAATGTTTTTGTTTGTTTGTTGATTTGTTTGTTTTACACTGAGCATTATTAAAATCAAAATATATTTTGATTGAAAATACCTAGCGAAGCTGTCGAAGTGTTGATTTGTTATTCGTTTGCATCTCGACTGCGCTCGATGTGACATTCGTTATTAAAATCTAATCAAGTCCAAAAATCTAACGATCTAATAATCTAATTAGGCAATCGAAAACTAATTCCCGTACTGATAAAGAAATCCTGATCTGTATTCAATCCTGTTCCGCCAGATAAATCTAATTGAATTGTATCTGAAAGTAAATAAGTAAAACCGCCATCTAGTAAATGATTCGCGCGATCACTTTCTGGAAAATCTCCGTATACTTCTAAAAAGCAACCTATTTTATCTGAAATGCTGTATCCAAAAACTGTGGTGTACACATACGAAACACTGGATGAACTTCCGTCCCAAGCCGCACCAAGATTGTATGCAAAACTCCAGTTTTCACTCAACGTATGTTCAAACGAAAATCTAAAATCGCCACCTGTACTTTCGGGTTTGTATTCTGTTGCTGCTGTGAATGGCAAAAAAGCACCTCCTAAAAATCCAATTTTTGGCAACGCACCTTTTTCTTCTGTGATGCCTATTTTGAAACCTACATATAAAGGCGTTAATCCGCCGAATTTGTCTTCAAAATTACTAGCACGTTCACTGTTTTTTGTTTCAGCAATATTTAATCCTAATCGTAATTCTAAATTGTCTAGCAATCCGTATCGTAGTAACGTTGTATTGAATGTTGTGGTGTTACTTTCAATGTTATCACTTGTTGTTGCTTCATACATAAAGCCAGTTTCTACTTGCAATAATCCTTTTGGAATCAACGTTGGCGATTCGGTTTGATCTGGTCTATCGGTTACAATAACACCATAATCCTTTGTGTTTTCTTCATTATTTTCTTGTGCTTGCACAGTTGAAAAAGTTAGTAAGGATAACATTCCTAATACTATATATGTTTTGTTTTTAAACATCGCTTTAATTACTTTTTTTGATATAAATATTACTTGCAATCTGATTAGATATTACAATTTCTTGTTTCTTGATTTTTATTTTCATGGAATTATCAAATGGCTCCGTATCAAGTACTTTTATTTTTTTTCCTAATGCAATTTCTTGCTTATCTAAGTATTTTAGAAACGAAGAAGATGAGTCTTTCACACCAACAATAATTCCTCTGTCATCTTTTTGAAGTGTAGAAAGTAGCGTATCTGTTACTGTTTTGATGTTTCCGTCTTTATCAGGAATTGGATCGCCGTGCGGATCACGTGTTGGAAAACCTAAAAAAGCATCTAATTGATCGGTTAGTTTTTCAGATTTTATATGTTCTAGTTGTTCAGCAACATCATGCACTTCATCCCAGGTGAAGTTGAGTTTTTCTAATAAAAAAACTTCCCATAAACGGTGTTTCCGAACAATGTTTGAAGCGACTAACTTTCCTTCTTGGGTAAGCGCCGTTCCTTTGTATCGTTTGTAATCGACCAAACCCTTTTCTGAAAGTTTTTTAATCATATCCGTCACAGAAGAAGCTTTGGTGTCCATTTTTTCTGCAATGGAATTTGTACTTACGCCACCTTCTTTGTGATTGCAAATATGATAGATTGCTTTTAGATAATTTTCTTCAGAGAGTGTCATCTCATTTTATTTTTAGACTACAAATATATTATAAAAATGACATAAGTAAATATATTTTTAGACTTATCTAAAAATTAAATATTAAAAACGAATATTTACACCTAATATATTGATGTTAAATTGATTATTCTTTACTAAGGCTTTTGTAATTTATACAGTTCTATTCATTAACTGTTCGCCAAATGCTTTTAGCGACTGCTTTCCTTTGTCGCCAATATTGAGTGTTTCCAATAATTGAAATGCTTTAGAAGTATAGGCTTCAATTGCTTCTTTAATTGCTTCTGGCGCGTTGCTTTCGTTGAAAATTTCTTTTACTGTTAGCACTTTTTCGGTAGGATCTTCTGGTTGTGATGAGAATAATTGTACTAATTTTTCTCTGTTTACTTCCGAACTATTTTTAAGTGCTTTTAAATAGAGATATGTTTTTTTGTTTTCGATGATATCGCCACCAACTTGCTTTCCAAACGTTTCAGGATCCCCATATGCATCTAAATAATCATCTTGTAGTTGAAACGCCAACCCTAAGTAACGACCAAAATCATAAATACCTTCTGCGTCTTTTTCGCCTGCTTTCGCAACCAATGCACCCATTTTCATAGCTGCACCCACTAAAACCGCAGTTTTGTATTCAATCATTTTTAAGTATTCCGGAATCGTAACATCGTTTCTAGTTTCAAAATCAATATCATATTGTTGTCCTTCGCATACTTCAATAGCAGTTTTACTGAATAATTCTGCCAATGCTCTAAACGTTGTGACTTCATAGTTTTCAAACAGTTGGTATGCCAAAATCAGCATCGTATCACCAGATAGAATTCCTGTATTGATGTCCCATTTTTCATGCACTGTTACTTTTCCTCTTCGCAATGGCGCGTCGTCCATAATATCATCATGCACTAACGAAAAGTTGTGAAAAACCTCCACAGCTAAGGCAGCGTCTAAGGCTTTTTTGTGTGAAATTCCGAAAATTTCAGCAGTCATTAATGTCAATACTGGTCGCAATCGCTTTCCACCTAATTGAAGAATGTACACAATAGGCTCGTATAAATTCTTAGGTTCGGTAAGCACAATTTTTTCTTCTAAATAATTTATAAAAGTCTCTCTGTATTGAGTAATGTGTGTCATTCTGGTAAAATTTTAGCTAAAATACCATATTTCCAATGCATGCTAATAAAAATCATTTGTTAAATAATTGTAAAAACTTTGGAAACTTTTTTTGTTTTTAAAGTTTCCGCATTACATTTGCAACCTACTTATGAAAGATAAAATTAAAATCACAGCAACAGATTTGTTCTTAAACTTAGGGTTTAAGAGTGTTACTATGGACGATATTGCTAATGAAATGGGGATTTCGAAAAAAACGATTTACACACATTTTAGCAATAAAACAGATTTAGTACATGAAGTAACTTCTTCTTTGTTTTGCGCAATTAGTGAAGGTATCGACCTTATTTGCGCCACAGAAAAAAATTCTATTGAAGAATTGTTTGAGATTAAGCAATTTGTGATGGAGCATTTGAAAGACGAAAAATCATCCCCACAATATCAATTACAAAAGTATTATCCGAAAATTTATGCGACGTTGAAAAAGAAGCAATACGATGTCATGCAAGATTGTGTAAAAGAGAATCTACAACGCGGAGTGAATACAGGAGTTTACCGAGATACCATAAATATTGAATTTATTTCAAGAATCTATTTTAATGGAGTTATTGGAATTAAAGACAATGAGTTATTCCCATTGAAGACTTTCCCTATGAGTACATTGATGGAATATTTTTTAGAATACCACATCCGTGCAATTTGTACGCCGAAAGGACTTGAAACATTAAATAAATTTATAACAACTAATCAATCACTATAATATGCGAAACAGACTAATATTTATCTTTAGTTTATGTTTTCTGAGCTTAGGATTTTCGCAAGAAAATCAAGAAGTGCCCAAAAGTTTCTCTTTGGACGAAGCCATTGCTTTTGCACTTGAAAACAACCGAACCGCTAAAAATGCAGAACGCGATATTGAATCTGCAAAAAAGCAAAAATGGGAAACAACTGCCACAGGACTTCCACAAATTAATGCCAATATTGATTATCAAAACAATATAAAACAACAGGTTTCTTTATTACCTGCAAGCGCTTTTGATCCGTATAATCAAATTAGACAATTAAACGATTTTTACGACCTAAGTAGTTTGCCTGTAGTTGATGCTATTCCTACTGCTCCTGGCGCAAACGAATTTATTCCTGTAGTTTTTGGAACAAAACAATCTGTAAATGCAAATATTACTTTAACGCAATTAATTTTTGATGGTTCGTATTTAGTAGGATTGCAATCGGCAAAAGTATTTTTAGAGATTTCTGAAAATGCCAAAGAGAAAACAGATTTAGAAATTCGAAAAGCAGTCATCAACGCGTATGGAAATGTATTACTTTCAGAAGAAAGTGTTGCTATTTTGGAACGCAATAAGATTACGCTTGAGAAAAATTTGAATGAAACTAGAAAAATCTACGAAAACGGATTAACAGAAGAAGAAGATGTAGAGCAACTCGAAATTACGTTGGGAAGTGTTGAAAGCAATTTGCGAAATATAAAACGTTTACGTGAACTTTCTTATAAGATGCTTAACATTACATTAGGTATTGATTTGAATAATGATACGAAACTTACAGATACGCTTCAAGCATTGGCAACTTTAAATATTGCGCCTTCTATACTATTAGTAGAAGATGATGTTACAGGAACCGTTGATTATAGAATTGCAACGAATGATACACGCTCTAAAGAATTATTATTGAAGTTAGAAAAAAGCAAAGCATTACCAACACTTTCAGGGTTTTTGACTGGCGGATATAACGGAAATGGAAATTCGTTTGAATTCTTTCAAAGGGAACAACAATGGTTTGGCTCTGCTGCTTTTGGAGTCAGTTTAAGTATTCCGCTTTTTAGTTCATTTCAAAGAAGTGCAGCAACACAACGTGCGCAAATCAATTTGGAAAAAGCAAAAGATGATTTATTGGAAACTGAACAACAGTTGAAATTTCAAATTGCTGCTGCAAAAAGTGATTATCAATTAGCTATTGAAGAGTACGAAACTGCAAAGAAAAATTTGAGACTTTCAGAACGTATCGAGAAGAAAAATCAAGTGAAATTTTTTGAAGGTATTGCATCAAGTTTTGAATTGCGCCAAGCACAAACACAATTATATTCAGCACAACAAGAATATTTACAAGCAATGCTCGATGTGATTAATAAGAAAGCTGAACTAGAAACTATTTTAAATCAAACTAATTAGTTTATTAGTTGATCAGTTTAAGGGTTTATAATGCAAACAAGTTATAACTATAATATGAAAGTATTTTCATTTGAAAAATTAAACGTTTGGCAGAAGTCTAAAGACTTGCGCATAAACTTCTAAACTAATAAACACATAAACTGATCAACTAACAATCTTAAAGAACAACTATAAAACATCAATCCTAATGAAAAAAATAAATATACTAATCCTTCCTATCATGCTTCTTTTAGCTTCTTGTGGTGGTGGAAATAAAGATGTAGATACACTTATTGCTGCAAAAGACATCAAAAAAATTGAAGAGAAAAGAGATGCTTTAAAAACTGAAAAGACAGCGCTTGAGGCTAAAATTAAACTACTTTCAGATGCGATTGAGGAAATTAATCCAACAAAAAAATATCCTTTAGTAACGACCATTGTTGCCAAAGACACCATATTCAATCACTATTTAGAATTACAAGGAAGTGTAGACACGAAGAAAAATATTGTAATTACACCTGAAACGAATGGAATTTTAAAGCAAGTATTTGTCAAAGAAGGACAGCGTGTTTCAAAAGGGCAAATTTTAGCAAGAGTAGATGATGGCGGAATGAGTCAGCAATTGGCACAATTACAAATTCAGGCAGACTTAGCAAAAACAACGTACGATCGTCAAAAAAGATTATGGGATCAAAAAATAGGTTCTGAAATTCAGTTCTTACAAACAAAATCTTCGTACGAAGCACAACAAAAAGCCGTTGATCAATTGCAAGTTCAAATTGCAAAAACAGCTATTAGAGCACCTTTTTCTGGTGTGATTGATGATGTAATCACGGAGCAAGGTTCGGTAGTTGGTGCAGGACAAACACAAATTATGCGTATTGTAAACTTGCGTGATATGTATATTGAAGCTGTGATTCCTGAAAAGTATTTAACAAGTGTTGTTGAAGGTGTTGATGTAGAAGTTTCTTTTCCAGTATTGGGAACAACAACAAAGGAAAAAATTCGTCAGGCAGGAGATTTTATTGATCCAAACAACCGAACGTATAAAATTGAAATTGGCATTTCAAACAAAGAAGGAAACATTAAGCCAAACTTAACTGCTAAGTTAAAAATCAACGATTATACCAACGCAAAAGCAATCTTAATTCCACAAAGTGTCATTTCTGAAAATGCAGAAGGTGATCAATATGTGTTCATCGCAAATGATATTGATGGTGCAACTGCAAAAGCAAAACGTGTCATTGTGAAAACAGGAAAAACACAAGGTGATTTTATTGAAATTACCAGTGGATTAAATGATGGTGACGCAGTTATTAAAGAAGGCGCACGAAGTGTAAAAGATGATCAAGAAATTAAGATCATAACTAAAAATTAACCTGTACCAAATGGCTAACAAAAAAACAAACAAAGAGTTCATTTTATCCTCTTGGGCGATTGATAATAAAACAATTATCTACATCGTAATGGGCTTAATTCTCGTCTTGGGAATCTCAGCGTACTTTAGTATGCCACGAGAAAATTTCCCAGAAATTATAGAAACCAAAATTTACGTAAGTACAGTATATCCTGGAAATACAGCAGAAGATATTGAAAAACTAATTGTAGATCCGTTAGAAGATCGACTCAAAAACGTAAGTGGCGTTGTCAAAGTTACCTCAACTTCTCAAGAAGATTACGGAATTATTGTAGTTGAATTTGATGAAAAAGTTAGCGTTGAATCGGCAAAATTTAAAGTAAAAGATGAAGTCGATGCCGAAAAAGGTGGCGAAGATTGGCCCACATTTAATGGTGCTAAAGTAGAACCTACCATTTTTAATCTAAACATTTCAGAAGAAACACCGATTCTTAATATCAATGTCTCTGGAGATTATCCAGTAGATAAATTAAAAGAATTTGCCGAAATACTAGAAGATGATATTGAAGACTTTGAAGAAATAAAACAAGTTGATATTCGTGGTGCACAAGAAAAAGAAGTAGAAGTTGCGGTTGATGTCTATAAAATGATGGCAGCACAAGTAAACTTCGAAGATGTAAGAAGTGCCATTGCAAATGGAAACTCAACAATCTCAGCAGGAAACATGATTTCTTCTGGACAACGACGTACCATTAGAATCATTGGTGAAATTGATGATCCTAAAGAACTTGAAAACTTCGTTGTAAAATCGTTAGATGGCCCTGTATACCTTAGAGATATTGCCGAAGTGCGATTTAAAGAAGAAGACAAAACCACGTATGCACGAAAATTTGGTGAAAGTGTGGTAATGCTTGACGTAAAAAAACGATCGGGTAAAAACATGGTAGCTGCAGCTGAAAAAATTAGTGAGGTTATTACTAAATTTAAAAGTTCTCACCAAGACCTTGAAGTTTCGATCACCAATGATCAATCTGAAAAAACCATCAATCAAGTAAATGACTTGGTAAATAACATTATTTTCGGAATCATTCTGGTAGTATTTGTCCTGATGTTTTTCTTAGGATTTAGAAATGCATTATTCGTAGGATTGGCAATCCCGATGTCTATGTTTATGTCGTTTTTCATCCTAAATTTATTAGGCTACACCATGAATACCATGATTCTATTTGCCTTAATTATGGGACTTGGAATGTTGGTAGATAACGGAATTGTAGTAGTTGAAAACGTCTATCGTTTAATGGAAGAAGAAGGAATGTCGCGTACACAAGCCGCGAAAAAAGGGATTGGAGAAATTGCGTTTCCAATCATCATTTCTACCTTAACAACCGTTGCTGCCTTTGTTCCGCTAGGAATGTGGCCGGGAACTATGGGACAATTCATGATTTATTTCCCAATAACACTTTCTGTTGTATTAGGTTCTTCCCTATTTGTGGCAATCTTTATCAACTCATTAATGGTCTCTCAATTCATGGAAGTTGGCGAGCGTGAATTAAAAATGAGACAACTGTTAATTGTTACGGTGGTATTATTGGTATTAGGAATTTTATCATACTTAATTGGTGGCGGATCTAGCGGTTTAGGGTCATTATTCATATTCATAGCCATCATGTTTTGGGTTTATAAATATGTACTAAAACCAATGGCGCGTTTCTTTCAAACTAAAATGTTAGCTGCTTTAGAAAGAACGTACGAACGTTTCTTACGATTTGCCTTAGGAAGTTGGAGACCGTATGTAATTACATTAGGAACATTTGTTTTATTATTCTTAGCATTTGGACTTTTTGGCGCATCAATAGCGAGTAAACGTACCAAAATAGAATTCTTCCCAGACAATAAACCAAATCAAATTATTGTCTATATTGAATATCCGCAAGGAACAGCGATTGAAAAAACAAACAACATTACCAAAGAAATTGAAACGCGTGTATACGAAGTCTTAAATGGCGATGAATACATGGATGCTGACAATAACTTCTTAGTGGAATCTGCGGTATCACAAGTTGGTGAAGGTGCTGGAAATCCACAAACGGATGGTGGTTCGGCTGCTGAAATGCCACACAAAGCAAAAATCACCGCGTCGATGCGCGAATATAAATTCCGAAAAGGTGAAGACAGTGAAGTATTGCGTCAAAAAGTAACCGAAGCTTTAAAAGGAATCTATCCTGGAGTTGCTATTTCTGTTGAAAAAGATGCTGTTGGTCCGCCAGCTGGTTATCCAATTAATATTGAATTAGAAGGGAACGATTATACACAATTAATTGCAGAAGCAGAACGCATGCGCGATTTAATCAATACTAAAAATATTCCCGGTATTGAAGAATTAAAAATTGACGTCAACAAAGGAAAACCTGCGATGCAAGTAGTTGTCGATAGAGAAAAAGCCGGAGAATTAGGCGTTTCGGCAGGACAAGTTGGACAACAATTACGAAACTCAATATTTGGTGTAAAAGCTGCTGTCTACAAAGAAGATGGTGAAGATTATGACATTTATGTACGTTTCAATAATGACAACCGATACAACATGAGTTCGTTATTCAACCAAAAAATGATTTTCAGAAATCAAATGGGGCAGTTGAAGGAAATTCCTGTGTCTGCGGTTGTAAAACAAAACAACACTTCTGGTTTTAGCGCCATCAAACACAAACAGAAAAAACGTGTGGTAACCGTATATTCCGGATTAATGCCAGGGTTTACAGATGCTGGCGCAATTGTAGCACAAATTCAAGCTGAAATGACCAATTTTAAGCCCGATGGTATCAAAATTGATTACACAGGACAAATTGAAGAACAAAACAAGCAACAAGCATTCTTAGGAAGTGCTTTCTTTGCAGGACTTGGATTAATTATGTTAATCTTAATCTTTCAATTTAGTTCTATCTCAAAACCAACCATCATTATGATTGCGATTTTCTTAAGTTTAATCGGTGTTTTTGGTGGAATATTAATCACTGGTGCGCCATTCGTAATTATGATGACCATGATGGGAATTATTTCCTTGGCGGGAATTGTGGTGAACAATGGTGTAGTTTTACTCGATTACAATCAACTACTCATTGATCGTAAAAAGGAAGAACTTGAAATTCCAGAAGAAAAATACTTACCAATTAATCATGTATTTGAAGCAGTTGTACGAAGCGGAAAAGCACGTTTGCGTCCTGTATTACTTACGGCAATTACAACGGTATTAGGATTAATTCCATTAGCGATCGGATTCAACATTGACTTCTTTTCTCTATTCAGTGAATTTGATCCAAAAATATATATTGGTGGAGACAACGTAATTTTTTGGGGACCATTAGCATGGACAGTAATCTATGGATTAATCATTGCTACGTTCCTTACGTTAATTATCGTTCCGATACTATTCTTCCTAATCACGAAATTCAAATTCTGGGCATTCAAAAGCAAACGACCAGAAATAGATGTTGAAGATATAGATATCAATGAAATTGATTTACCGATAAAAACGGTATAGTAAAAAAGAGCGCTGCGCTGCAAGAGTAGAGAAACAAGACTTTCCTATCTATGCGCATTCTTGATTCCTTACAATCAATTAGAGACTCGTTATAGTTTTGACTGGACTTACTAAAGTTTGTAAAGACTGAGTTTCATTAAAACAAAAAAGCCCGAAATCTAATTTAGATTTCGGGCTTTTTGTATGATCGTTATTTCTTTATTTGTTGCTCACAATTGGATTTGGATTTGTCCAATGATTAACATTTACAATTTTACTATTAGAATAATCAACTTCGCTTAAACGATTTGTATTCCAGAAAAACCATTTTCCAACTTTCTTTCCGTTCTCGTAATTTCCAACGGCAATTTTCTTTCCGTTCGCATCATACGATTTCCATTCTCCTTGTAATTTTCCTTCCTTAGTAAAAAATCCTGTTTGTGCTACAGTTCCATTATAATGAAAATAAGTCGCTTCAATTACGTCTCCTTTTTTCTCTAATGTTGGCTTGTTATTTTGTGCGAATGCAACTGTTCCCGAAAGGATGAACACTGCTATGATGAGTAACTTTTTCATATCTATATTTTTAAAATGACTTGAGGCTTTCTTAATAATTACATTACAAAATTAACGTTTTTTTTACTTTCAAGCAACATTTACATAACATTAAATTAACATTGAATCTGTAAAACACTTATTATCAATTAAATAAACAACACTTTCAATGTTAACGCTACTGAAAAAAAAGGGGGAAACACCTGTATATATTTAGGTTTTACATGACTGAAATCGTCCACAATACCTATTAGTTTTGGTAAAAACTAAAACTACTATTTATGGGATCAATTGGAATTGAATGGGTCAATCAATACAACGGAAATGCTTCTGACCTTAGTAATAATGACAATAATGCAAGAGGTTTTTACAACACCTTACAAGGTGTAAAACAATTTGATTATGGTGATAACTTAGCGTGGGATCAAGATTTTGAAAAATCAGGAAAAGGTTCTCCTTCTACAGGAACAGATACTTCGTATGCTGATAATGTTGACATTGCTTTCTTTTCAGGTCATGGATCCAGAAATTATTTACTTTTTGGAAGAAACGACTTTGACAATGGAAAAGCCAGAAATACAGAAATGGAACTTGGTGACAAAGACTTAGAATGGATCGTTTTTGACGGTTGTCAAGCATTAGAATCTAATGGGGTATTTGACCGTTGGGGTTGGGGAGTTTTTAAAGGATTGCATTTTATACTCGGTTTTGCAACTATATGTTATGATAAAAAAAATCGAGGTGAAAAATTTGCAAGACGATTAAACGACTCTTGGACCGTTCGCGAAGCATGATGGATTAAAGCATGTAAAGAAACTGAACCAGCAGCTACAGAGTGGGCATATTTACGCGCCAACGAAGGAAGCATTAGCACTTATAGTGATCATTGGCATGGAAAAGGATCCATAAGTATTGATCCTGACAATCCAACTTCTTTAGCTTATGCAAACGGAAGCTGTTAACATTCAATCATCAAAAAAATAGTAAAAAATGAAAGATTCATTATTCAAACTCAATACAGAATTACCAAAACATATTGGTCGTGTACCCATGTATAAATCGTTTCACTTTGATACAGCTTCAAGCAAAAACAAAGAATATGCGGACTATATCGCAAAACGAACAAAATTTTTACGCTCCAACTTCAAAACTGAAGGCGAGCTGAGAGATTTAGGAGATCAACTAATCATTAGAAACGAAAAAGAAGCACTAGAAATTTACACTGCAAGTGATTCTTTTTGGTGGACAGATCGTACAAACGCATACAGCGAAAACAAAGAAAACGCTAGAAATTTACCGAATAAAGATGAAGCGGTTCAACATGCTAGAAAGCTTTTGGAACAACTAAGAATTGATCAAAGTACGATGAAAGTACATTCAGTTTCAAACTCTTTTACAGCTATGAGTGAATCGCCAAAAGACAAAAATCCTGAAAAATTTCCAACAAGCGTAAACGTCAATTTTACACATGAACTAGAAGGCTTACCAATATTTGGTTCGGGCGCAAAAACACAACTATCATTCATTAATAATGATCAACTAATAGAATTTTTACACTTCAACAGAACACCAAAACAGGAAGGAAAAGCCGAAGTCATCACTCCAGAAAGAGCTTTACAACAAGTATTTGATAATTTCCGATTTGCAGTTATCAAAGAGCAAGGAAAAAGCTCAGGGGAAATCACAGATGTCAGTTTAGGATATTACGCGACAAGTCCATCAGATTTGCAACGTTATTTAATTCCTGTATACAAAGTACAAGGAAGTGTAAGTACACCTGCATTAGAAAACTACGATTTCAATTTATTTGTTATTGCTGCTAAGGAAAGTCAAGAAATGGCAAAACGAAAAGGTCAAACGAATCAAGCCTTAGAAACCGTTTTTAATTAATAGCACTCCTAAACGCTTCACTAAAGTTAGTGGAGCGTTTTTTATTTTATAAAATCCTATTTCTTTTTGGTCCTTTCTTGATATATTACATATGTTATAATTTCCGTATATTTGTTGGTATAATACTTCATTATTATGGGAGCAGTTGAGTTAAAAAACAGAATACAAATATTTTTAGATAATGCCGATGAAAGAGTATTAGCTATAGTTAACGGTGTTTTTGAAAACTACTACAAAGACCAAACTGTAGCCTTTCATCCTGATGGCACTCCTATGACAAGACAAGAATACAAAATGGCGTTGGATACTGCTGAAGAACAAATTGAAAATGGAGATTTTATTTCTGCTGAAGAATTTGAGCAACAAGAAGATTAATGGCTGAAAAAGTTTCAAAAATAGTTTGGACACGCCAAGCTAGAGAAGCACTTACTTCAATTTTAGATTACAGATATAAAAATATTCCTTCTGCCCGAAAAATTATTCGTAATGATATTATTAGTTCTTCAAAAGAAATTGTTTTTATAATGCAATTCCAAGAAGATGATATCTATCCTAAGTATCGAAGAATAATTGTTCGTGATTACAAAGTTCTTTACACAGAGAAAAAAGGAACTATTTACATTATGAATGTGGTTTGCACAAAAACTAAATAAAAATCAATCAAATGAAATAGTTGCTCCCAAAATATTTCCATTCCTACACCATTCATCCACCAAAAACCATTAAATTTGCGCTTTTAAAATCGCATATACATGTACAGATCACATAGTTGTGGTGAACTAAGAGCATCACACATTACACAAGAAGTTACCTTAGCAGGTTGGGTTCAAAAGTCTAGAGATAAAGGGTTTATGATTTGGGTTGATCTTCGCGATCGCTACGGAATCACGCAACTCATCTTTGATGAAGAACGTACACCAAAGGACGTTTTTGAAAAAGCAAAAGCACTCGGTAGAGAATTTGTAATTCAAGTAAAAGGAAGTGTGATTGAGCGTGAAGCAAAAAACTCAAAAATGCCAACTGGCGACATTGAGATTCTTGTTACGGAATTGACACTTTTAAATGCTTCACTATTACCACCATTTACGATTGAAGATGACACAGACGGCGGCGAAGATATCAGAATGAAATATCGCTACTTAGACATTCGTCGAAATCCTGTAAAAAACAGCTTAATGTTTCGTCATAAAGTATCGATGGAAGTTCGTAAATACTTGTCTGCGCAAGATTTTATTGAGGTGGAAACTCCTTATTTAATCAAGTCTACGCCAGAAGGTGCACGTGATTTTGTGGTGCCTTCTCGTATGAATGAAGGACAATTTTACGCCTTGCCACAATCGCCACAAACCTTTAAACAACTTTTGATGGTTGGCGGAATGGACAAATATTTCCAGATTGTAAAATGCTTTAGAGATGAAGATTTACGCGCCGACAGACAACCTGAATTTACACAGATTGATTGTGAAATGGCGTTTGTAGAGCAAGAAGATATTTTAAATGTTTTTGAAGGATTAACACGTCACTTATTAAGTGAAATCAAAGGAATTGAATTAGAGAAATTCCCAAGAATGACGTACGATCACGCTATGAAAACGTACGGAAATGACAAACCAGACATTCGTTTTGGAATGGAATTCGGAGAACTCAACGAAGTTGCACAACATAAAGAATTTGGCATATTCAATTCGGCTGAATTAGTGGTCGGAATTGCAGTTCCTGGAGGAGCAACATATACACGTAAAGAAATCGACAAATTGGTTGATTGGGTAAGACGTCCACAAGTGGGCGCATTGGGAATGGTATATGTAAAATGTAATGAAGACGGAACGTTCAAATCGTCAGTTGATAAATTTTACGATCAAGATGATTTAGCAAAATGGGCAGAAGTAACTGGCGCAAAAGCAGGTGATTTAATCTGTGTATTATCTGGAAACACAAATAAAGTACGTGCACAACTAAGTGCGTTACGTATGGAAATGGCAACTCGTTTAGGATTGCGAAATCCAGCAGAATTTGCACCATTATGGGTCATAGACTTCCCGTTATTAGAACTCGATGAAGAAACTGGACATTACCACGCAATGCACCATCCATTTACGTCACCAAAACCTGGACAACTAGAATTGTTAGATACAAATCCTGGCGATGTAAAAGCAAACGCGTACGATTTAGTATTAAACGGAAATGAAATTGGTGGTGGATCTATTCGTATTCACGATAAAGAAATGCAAGCAACAATGTTTAAGCATTTAGGATTTACCGAAGAAGAAGCAAAAGCGCAATTTGGGTTCTTAATGGATGCTTTCCAGTATGGAGCGCCGCCACATGGTGGATTGGCTTTTGGATTGGACAGATTGGTTGCTATTTTGGGCGGACAAGAAACCATTCGTGATTTCATTGCGTTCCCAAAAAACAATTCGGGTCGTGATGTTATGATTGACGCGCCTGCGACAATTGATGAGCAACAACTAAAAGAATTGAGTATTAAACTCGATTTACACTAAAACATATTAAAAAGCCCGTTTTAAAAAACGGGCTTTTACTTTTACGGTGTATTAATGACATTGCTGGTTTCCACAAGCGGAATACAACGCGGTCGTTCCACACGTCCAATTGCACGTAATGCATGTACACGTATGACAGCCAGCTGTTCCAGCTCCTGATACAGCTTCTTCTTCTAAACTCGAAATTTTACTTTTACTAAACGAAAGTTTCTTTAATGACTTTTTTTTCATGATTTAAAAATTTATGGTTATTAATGATCATCATTTGAATTACTGATGATTTTTGGATTTCTAAGCATGCTTTTTTAGATTAAATCCAAAAACAAGATACCTAATAATTGAGTTCAAAAAGTTGTCTTCTTCCGTATATTAGATGATTTAAGTTACTGAAAATGAGTAACAAATGGTTTTTTATTAAAGCAATTTTATACGTAAAAGCAAATTATATATTTGAATGTTTTTAACTTGTATTTTCTACCGTTGATACAAATACTCAAGAAGTTCATACCAAGAAAATGGTTGATTACAATTCATAAAGTTATTTGAAGATTTTTTTCGCTAATTTTACAGGATGCAAACAACCAACGCCAAGTTTCTCTTTTATAGTGCGATCATTTTAGCACTCTGCGTCGCATCTTGCGCAAAGCAACCAAAAGAAGAAAATTTTATCCCAACCAAAAACGCTTTTACAACAGATGCACATTATATTGATCCTGCAAATGCGCTATTATGTGAAGGTTTTGAAATCTGTGACGAAAACTATATCCTTCAATATTATAATCCGGAGCGGGCAACCTATAGCAAAGGTAAAAACGGATTGCGAAACTTTATCTTATCAAATTATAAAAACAAAAATTACACCGATTCTGGATACTTAAACATTCGCTTTATCATCAATTGCAAAGGCGAAGCTGGATGTTATGTGGTTCATGAAAACGATCTGAATTTAGCACCGAAAACATTCACAAAAGACCTAAAAGATCAATTGTTTGCGTTGACAACTCAATTAAAAAAATGGAATCCGAACTTTGTACATGACTTAGATCGCGATTCTTATATGTATATCTCTTATCGAATAGAAAATGGAAACATCACAGAAATTCTTCCTTAGTATATGTTTGCTAATTTTGGTGTGTTCTTGCGAAGACAATTCAAACCCAAAAGAGCAATCTATGGCATGTTTTCAGTACGGAATGTCAAACTATCAAGGAACACAAGAAAGCATTAACGCATTTGCAAAAGCCGTAGAATATGATCCTACGCATGCAGAATCGTGGCGCGAACTTTCGATTCCTTTTCTGAAACGCGGAATGCCAAGTTTGTGGAAAAAATATATAGACAAAGCTGTAGAATTCGATCCGATTGCCTGGCAAGGTTACAGAGGTTACAACTATTTATGGTTTTATCGCGATTATAAAAGTGCCATTGCCGATTTTGATGCAACTGATACACTTACGCCTAATTTTACAGATGCGCCACAAGGTCATAGCGTAGATTATTGGCGTGGAATTGCCTATTTAGGCTTGAAAGATTATAAAAATTGTATTGCCTATTTTGACAAACACATTCAAAAAGAAATTGACGAAAGTGGTGAAGATTGGGTAGAACATGAAGCGTTTTTATATCGTGGAATTGCACATTATGAAGCTGGAAATCTTGAAAAAGCACTAGAAAGCATCAATACATTGCTAAAATACAACTCTGATTTTGCGGATGCGAAATATTATAAAGCGCTTATCTTAACAATCGCATGTGAAAAATTACATCAAAAAATTTATTTTGACGCAATGTTGCGTAGCTCCACAATTCATGCAAATGAATTAAAACGAAAGCTTGGCAAGAAAAAAGAAGAAACTATAAAAATCATTGAAGAAGCAATTGAAAATTTCAACAATGGATATTCCGATCAACGTCCGTATGTTGAGACCATTCGTCAATTATATTTTGAAGATTATCAAATCCTGAAAGCTAAATTGGAATCGATGAATTAGATTTGTACTTTTAAAGGTACTAACCATCGAACATGCCAACGCAGAAAAAATCGCGCTTTACACGTTTCTTAATTTGGAGATATAAACATATTTCCAACAAGAACTTCATTTTTATATTGAGCATTCTCGTCGGATTAAGTTCTGGCTTGGTTGCGGTTACCATAAAAAATATCACGTTTTACATTCAAGCTTTGTTGGAAAATGTTATTATTTTTTCTAAAAATCAACTCTACTTTATATTACCCGTTGTAGGATTGCTTTTGGTGTATTTATTGGTGAAATTTGTTTTTAAAAAACAACCAGAACACGCTATTTCTTCTATTCTGTACGCGTTATCAAAACGCACAGGTATTATTGCAAATCACAAAATGTATTTACCATTAATTACTGCGCCGTTAACGGTTGGTTTTGGTGGTTCGGTAGGATTATTAGGTCCAGCAGTCGCTTCGGGTTCAGCGATAAGCGCAAATATTAGCAAGTTATTTCACATCAATAGTAAAACACGAATGCTCTTAATTGGTTGTGCTGCAGCTGGCGCCATTTCGTCCATCTTTAAATCACCGATCGCGGCAATTATTTTTGCGATTGAAGTCTTTAGTCTCGATTTAACATTAACATCGTTAATTCCGTTATTATTAGCTTCGGTTTCGGCAGTTGTGACTTCTTATTTTTTCTTGGGAAATGAAAACTTGTTCAATTTTAAACTCATAGAACAATTTCAACTGAGTGACATTCCTTTCTACATAGCACTAGGCATTGGAACAGCGTTTGCATCTATTTATTTTACAAAAATGCACTTTGCCATTACAAAAGTTTTTGAACGGTTTAAACGGAAACTACACAAGCTCATCTTTGGCGGATTGGCAATTGGTGTGATGTTGTATTTTATTCCACCGTTATACGGAGAAGGCTTAGGATTCGTTACGAGTCTACTCGATGGAAATCATATTGAAGCACTCGGAAAAACACCCGTAGACAATTACACAGAAAACATTTGGGTGGTCATTATATTATTGATCGGAATTACCATTTTTAAAGCTATTGCCATGACCACAACTTTTGCGGCTGGCGGTTCTGGTGGAATTTTCATTCCGACAATGGTGATGGGAAGTGCATTGGGAAATGTTGTGGCAAAAGTTATCAATCAATTTGGGTTTAATGTTTCGGAAGCAAATTTTACATTGGTTGGCATGGCAGGATTAATTGCTGGCGTTATTCATGCGCCGTTAACGGCAATTTTCTTAATTGCTGAAATTACTGGCGGCTACGATTTGTTTATTCCGTTGATGTTGACGTGTGCAATTTCGTTTTTAATCACGAAAAATGTATTGAATTATACCATTTACACACGTGAATTGTCGGAAACTGGCGAATTACTCACGCATAATAAAGATGAAACTGTATTAACTTTGATGGCTTTAGACAGTGTAATTGAGCAAAATTTTACTAAAATTCAACCCGAAATGACACTTGGAACAATGTTGCATGAAGCGGTTGCAAAATCGAGTCGAAATTTATTTCCTGTAGTGGATGAAGAAGAAAATTTAGTAGGTATTATTGTGTTGGATGATATTCGCGAATTTATGTTTGATACTTCTTTGTATGATTCATTATATGTTGACGATATTATGCACAATGCGCCCGATTATATCATTTATGAAAAAGACAATATGAAATCTGTAATGAAAAAATTTCAAGATAGCAGCGCCTGGAATTTGCCTGTGCTGAAAGATGAAAAATATTACGGATTCGTCTCAAAATCGAAATTATTAACGGCATATAGACGAAAGTTGATTAATTTTACGCGGTAGTTTTAAGCTATTTTATTTTTAAAAATAATAACTCATGAAATACATTCTCATCATATTACTTATCGCCTTAATCGGCGTTGGAATTTTTGCACATTACTACGAATTTCAAGAAGAAAACTTCGATCAAAAAGTAATTGGACTGTGTATTTTGACGTTTTCATTTATTTGGATGCCACTATTTATTTACTATCGATATAAGGATAAAAAAAAGGAAGATTTTATACTTTCAAACGATAAGTTGAAGGAAATGAACGACTTCGCTCGAAAAGAATAACATAAAAAACTCAAGATATTTGTTTAGGATATGCCATAAAAATGCTAACTTAGGTATCTATTAATTTTTATTTTTTATCACAAATGACTGGTACAGTTAAATTTTTTAATGAATCTAAAGGTTTTGGGTTCATTACCAACGAAGACACAGGAAGTGACATTTTTGTCCATATTTCTAACTTGAACGGCTTAGTTTTAAACGAAGGAGACCGAGTTTCTTACGAAGAAGAAGAAGGGCGAAAAGGAATGGTTGCCGCACAAGTACAAATTATTGAGTAGTACTTTTTTACAAACCAACTTTACAATTTCACGCGCAATCAACATTGCGCGTTTTTTATGGATTAAAATCTAAGTTTTGCAACCATAATCAGTACTAGAAATAACTTCTAATTTTTCAGCACTCAAGTTCTTCGATTGTAGTAATCATTTCCATTTCAACAAAAGACTGTAAAAAACGAACATACAAAACAGCTCTTATAGTTCGCTTTTTTGCTTCGTTCCAAGATTTCCTGCTCTTATTCCAAAATATTTAAGTCTTAAAGCATCTTTTTAGAATTGAGATCTTTTATTCTCCAATTTTGAACTGTCTAACGATATTGAATACGAAGTAGTTTATACCTAAAATTAAGTATCAATAGGCATTTAAGATGTAATCAAAAAAAATAATTGAGTAGCTACTATCAATTTTGATTATGAAATCGGATACCGAAAATCTTAAAAGAATTTTAACCAGAATTATTCACTTAAATTTTAGAAAACATGCAAGCAATTCCAGTAAAAGTTAAAAATGTAACCGTTTATGCCTACTTCAACCCTATTGAACCATTGGAAGAAGTGATCATCACAGGTGCTACAGGAACCTACAGCGTAGGTACATTAATGACCAATATATTTTATAACTTAGACCTTAATGCAGATGGAAAACGTCATAATCCATTAAATGTACATGGTAAATATTATGCTACAGGCGAGACGAGTGACGGAACTAAGTTTACGACACCTTGGATGTATTGTCTTGAAAATGACGCTACACCTACGTTTGGTAGAACAGTATCGATGTTACATTCAAAACATGATATACAAAATGCGACTATTAATAGTGCTGAAGCAGATCCGTCAGATTATATCACGCTTGGTCCACTAACTGATATCACGGTAAGTCAACTTTTTCCAGCTCCAGAAATTGGACAATTATTATTAATCGAAAATGGAAAAGGAAATATCATTGGAACACGAATTGGAACTCCACATTTAATGGGCGTTCAAGTAGACAGCGGTGATAGAGTAGGAAGACTAGTTGGAGGAATGAAAAATATCATCATAACCGCAAAAACTAAGGATGGAAAGCCCTTTTCACAAATCGGATTAACGACAATTTCGGCAGGCAAACCTGCAATCTTTTTAAGATTATTTCCTTAATAAATACTAAAATACTTTAGAAGGATAAAAAATTAATCCCAGTAGAGAAGTCTCTGCTGGGATTACTTATGCACTCAATATTTTTAATTAATTCAAGTTTCGTTTTTGAATAAAGAATTGTTTTAACAAACTAGAAGCTTCTTCTGCCATCACACCGCCCTTCATAACTGTTTTTGGATGTAATTTTGTATTTAGATGAATACATCCGCGATCTTCATCACGAGCGCCATATACAATGTTTGATATTTGACTCCAATACAACGCGCCTGCACACATTTGGCAAGGTTCCAACGTTACGTATAGCGTACATCTTTTGAGATATTTTCCGCCTAAAAAATTCGCGGCAGCTGTAATGGCTTGCATTTCGGCGTGCGCTGTTACGTCCGTAAGCGTTTCCGTAAGATTATGTCCGCGTGCAATAACTCTATTATCAATTACAATAACAGCACCTACAGGAACTTCGCCTTTTTCAAGCGCCATTTCCGCTTCCTGAAGCGCTTTTTTCATGAAATAGGTGTCGTCGTAGATATCTTCGAGTTTCATTGTCGTGTTATTATCTTGTAAAACTACTAAGATTTTAGTTAACCAATTGCAAAAATCGTAGTTTTGTAATTACGCATTCGCAAATGACAACACTACTTTCACATATCAATTCACCCAAAGATTTACGGAAACTTTCTAAAGAAGATTTGCCGAAGGTTGCACAAGAATTGCGCGCGTTTATTATTGATATTGTAGCTACGAAAGAAGGACATTTAGGCGCGAGTTTAGGCGTGGTAGAATTAACGATTGCATTGCATTATGTGTTTGACACGCCAAATGATTTGCTCGTTTGGGACGTTGGACATCAAGCATACGGGCATAAGATTTTAACGGAACGTAAGGATGTTTTTCATACAAATAGACGACGTAACGGCATTTCTGGCTTCCCAAAACGTGACGAAAGTGAATATGACACCTTTGGCGTTGGGCATTCGTCTACGGCGATTTCTGCAGCGTTAGGAATGGCAATTGCATCTAAACTTCAACAAGATTTCACAAAACAACATATTGCAGTCGTTGGCGATGCTTCTATTGCAAGCGGAATGGCGTTTGAAGCCATGAATCACGCGGGTGTTACGGACACGAATATTTTGATTATTCTGAATGATAACGCTATCGGAATTGATCCAAGTGTGGGTGCGTTGAAACTATATTTAACAAATGTTAAGAAAGGAACGCAAAAGCAAGACAATATTTTTGAAGCTTTAAATTTTGAGTATTCTGGACCGATTGACGGACACGATATTTTTGCCGTTGTTGCCGAATTGGAGCGTTTGAAAACGGTAAAAGGTCCAAAGTTTTTGCATGTTATTACGACGAAAGGAAAAGGCTTACAGCAAGCTGAAGATAATCAGGTAACGTATCATGCGCCTGGAAAATTTGATAAAGTTACGGGCGAATTAACGCCGAAAAACACCTCACATTTACCACCAAAGTTTCAAGATGTTTTTGGACATACGATTGTAGAACTCGCTAAAGAGAACGAAAAGATTGTCGGAATTACGCCCGCCATGCCAACTGGAAGTTCGTTAAAGTTTATGATGGATGAAATTCCTGAACGTGCTTTTGATGTCGGAATTGCGGAACAACACGCCGTTACATTGGCTGCTGGAATGGCTACACAAGGTTTGATTCCGTTTTGCAATGTGTATTCTACGTTTTTACAACGCGCATACGATCAGGTTATACATGATGTGGCTTTGCAGAATTTACCCGTAATTTTCTGTTTGGACAGAGCTGGATTGGTCGGGCAAGATGGTGCGACACATCACGGTGTGTTTGACTTGGCGTATTTACGTTGCGTTCCAAACCTTATCATTTTTGCGCCTTTGCATGAAGTTGCTTTGCGAAATATCATGTACACTGCACAACTTGGATTGAAACATCCAATTGCAATTCGTTATCCAAGAGGTCGCGGCGTGTTGCTCGATTGGAAACAACCTTTTGAACACATCCAAATTGGAAAAGGAATTTGTATTCAAGAAGGAACTGAAATTGCGGTACTTACTATTGGAGCTATTGGAAATACAATTATTAATATACTACAAGAAAATTCATTTTCCACCAAAGTGGCACAATACGATATGCAGTTTGTAAAACCATTGGACGAAACTTTGTTGCATCAAATATTTGAAAAGTTTGAAACAATTGTTACTGTTGAAGATGGTGTAATTACTGGTGGTTTTGGAAGCGCCATTGCGGAGTTTGCTTCACAATATACCTATACAAATAGACTACATATTAAAGGAATTCCCGATCGTTTTATTGAGCACGGAACTGTAGAAGAGTTGCATGAGGAATGTGGAATTTCTGAAAATGCTATGAAAGCGTTTTTGATTTCGTTGTTAGCTTAATTACTTCATATGCATCTCGACTGCGCTCGATGTGACATGTTCAATGTAAAAGTAACTCATCATCAAATTCATACATCTTCAAATTAACACATTGTCACATTAGTTGATAATTATTTTCTGCGTTTGAATGGTATTGTTTTGTTGAATTTTTAGAATGTATACACCAGAAGCGATATTGGAAAGATTGAAATTAGTCGTTGTATTTTTTGTTAGATTGATGGCTTGAAGGTTCACTTGTTGTCCAGCTAATGTATAGGTTGTAATTGTTGCTACACCGTTTTCATTCGCGCTAAGCGACATATTTCCATCAGAAATTGTTGGATAAATTTTGAATTGCTTTTCTGCGTTAGTTTCCGCAGTACTGAGCGTTCCTGATAAGAAAGTTCCAGTAAAGAATCCACGTCCGTGTGTGGTTGCTAAAACCGTATTATCGGAAGTGCGTAAGTCTAAATCGACTACAGTTACTTCGCGCATTCCATTGTCGGATCGTGTCCAAGTTGGCGCCATTGCATCAAAGTTTTGCGATCGCCAAACACCTAATTCGGTTCCAAGAATGACTTCTGATCCGCCAGCTAGTAACGGATTCATCAAAATGCATTTTACAGGTAAATCGGGTAAGTCTCCTTCTTTGTCACTCCAAGATGTTCCTTGATCTGGTGAACGCCAAACATTGCTCACGCCATAGTTATGAAACGTCACTAAGAGTTCGTTTTCGTTCATTCCAAATTCAATATCTGAAATACTTCCCACAAAATTTACATCGCTTATGTCTGTAAAGATTGGTGTTTCCGTGTGTGCATTTTCAATTTTGAGCAGTTTCCCGTTTTTTAATCCTGCGTATAATGTTTGTCCATCCGCCGAGATTTTTAATGCGGTTGGCCCATTGTTTAGTAATGGATCCGTCATTTCAAAGGTGGTTACGTTTCCGTTTCCGCCATTGACATTGGAATGTTTCCCTATTTGAAAAACGCCTAAAGAGGTTGATGCATTTGTGTATAAGACATTGTTTGTTTTGTCTAATTCGGCTGTGTTGACAAATTCGCCTTCGCGAAAGCTAAACGGATTGGTTTCAAAAGCAATGAAATATCCTTGATTGATGTCAAAAGAAGGATACGGAACATACGCATGGTTTAGAAACGGAAAAGAAATGATTGCATATCCTTCAGCTGCGTTAATTTCTGTATACGCGCCATCGCCTCCAATGATGGTTGAAAAATTGTTGATTCCAACTGTTGCATCAATCGCAGAGAGACTTCCATTATCTTGCGTTCCGCCAGCAATATCGTCACCATCTAGGATATCGTTTTGGGCAATTGCACCCGAATAGAATTGCGTAACGTTGTAGTCTTTGTTCCGAGCTTGAATCGCAGCGGCATCATTCACGGAAGTGGAAATATTGTCACTGAAATATATACCTCCATCATTTCCAATGATTGCATGATTGTTGTTGTTTGGTCGAAAAACAATTGCATGTTGATCTGGATGCACCAACGAAGCCGTGATATTCTGCAAACCACTATCATTTTTCCACTTAGAGATTTGATCCCAATTGGAGTTTGTCGTATTGTATTTGAACCAATCAATTCCACCAACATACAAGTTATCATTCGCGTCAGCTTCAATGACTAAGTCGTAAAATGCTTGACTTCGGGTGAAATCGGTTGCGGAGATTCCTGTATCGGCATCATTTGGTTCTTGTAGCGCATTTACGGTTGCAAAGTTGTCATCTGTAACGTACACATCTGCTTGTCTGTTCGTTTCTGTAAGAATCCAAAAAGTGCCTGGCGTTGTGGACGAAGGTTCTATTTCGGTACGTTTTGTGTTTGCGAATGTGTATTCTAAATTAAAGGTAATTCCATCGGAAGATGAATAGATATATCCGCCAGAATTGTTGAAGAAATCGCCTGTGGTTGCCAACCATATATTGTTGTTGCTATCGAGTTCGATGTCGTTTGGATTTTGATAGAGTACGCTGCTAGGATATTGAAGTGGAAATCGTGACCAATTGGTTCCGCCATTGGTAGATTTGTATAATCCACGTTGATGGAATCCTAAGAGATTGAATGGTGCTTGTGCATCTCGGTAAGAAGCACTTGCTATGGAAGCGTATAGTTCCGTTGTTCCATTGTTGTTTCTGGCAACTAAATCATTGATGTAGAATACACCATCAACATAGTATGAAGCACCATCAACAGATGATGTTCCAAAGTTTCCGCCATAGACTTGCTGCCAAGTTGTTCCGCCGTCGGTAGATTTGTAGATTCCGTTTCCAACACCATCACCACTTGAGTACGATTCGCCCGAACCTAAGTAGAGAATGTTTGCTGCATTTGGGTCTGCAATTAAAACCGTTACCGAAATGTTATCGGGCAATCCTGTAACTAATTGCCAAGAAGAGTTTGCGTCTGTGATGTTATCATTTACCCATAATCCGCCAGAAACACTTCCTGCAAAGACACGTGTGTAATCGTCTGCTGGATTTGCATTGTTGATGTCATTTGGATCGAATAGTATTGCGCGCGTGCGTCCACCCACATTGTTTGGACCTCTTTCCTCCCATAGATTGTCATTCGCATCACCAGGAGCACGTTTTTGTATGTTTTGTGAAAGTTCTTGTTGTAGTGTGAATAGTGTTTCAGGAGTTGGTCGTCCCAATCTAGGATTTATCGTCAATTCCCATTGCTGTTCAAAGTATGCGTTTGGTGGCAATCCTTGTTGTTTTCGTTCTGATCGTGATATGGTTTTTGAATTTTTGAACGGACTATTTTCTAAATGGTACGCGTGTTCTTTCTTGAGTGTTTCTTGAGAATCTATTACTTTACATACCTTTTTGCGATTACTACTTATATAATAGCCAATGATCGCTAGAAATAGTAGTAAATAAAATATCCTTTTCTTTTGTCTTCTGTCCATAGTTATAGATAAGTTTTCAAAGAGAAGGATATTTTATATGTTAGTTGCTAAAGTTATTATTATTCAATAATAATTTTAGTTGATTGTACAAAATCTTCTCCAGTTACTCTTAGAATATATAATCCTGAGCGTAAGTTATCTAAGTCAAAGTTAACTGTTCCTGTTAAGTTAACATCTTTAGAATATAAATTTCTTCCGTTGATGTCAAATATATGTACAGAAACATCACCTAAGCTTTTATTTGCTTGAATGCTGAAGTTTCCATTTGATGGATTTGGATATACAGAAAATGCATTGATTGTATCAAATTCACCAACACTAAGACTTGTATTGATTGCCAAGTTATCTATGATTACTCCTTCATTGTTTACGTTTTGATCCGTTACTAATACAAATCTAAAGATAACACTTGATTCATTATTTAATGCAGATAAGTTATAACTATATTCTTGCATTGTAGTGTTTGTTCCTGTCCATTGCGATCCAATACAAGCAAAACAATCTGTATTTCCTGAAGAGGCAGCTGTTCTGTCACTGTTATACCAGTTTGCATCAGCAGCCGTTCCTAATGTATTCCATGTGTTCCCACTATCTGTTGTATATTCTACGTATAGATAATCCCAGTTTTCTTCTATATCATACGCCATATCAAACACAATTTGAGGATTTGTCACTCCATTTAAGTCGTAACAGTCTGTTAGCAGGTAACTTCTTGTGTTTCCTACATAGTCTCCACTAAGGTTTGTTGCATATACTTCTCCAGTTAATGTAGTTGTTTCAAATACACTTCCTGTTTGGCTGTATGTTCCTCTAGTCCATAATTGTCCAGCTCCCTCAGAATAGGTGATTAAATCGTCATCTGTTGTTTCAAAATCATATACTTGTTGTACTGCTCCAATTTCATTTACGCGCAGTCTAAAGGTTTCTTGATTGTTAGTTGCGTTTCCATCATTAAATACTACAATCGTAAAACTAAATACTTTTAATCCCTTTGTTAATGTAATTACAGGAAGATCAATGTCTTGTATTGCTCCAACAGGAATGTTTCCAGTATACGTAAATGTATTTACAGGTCCGCCAGCAATTGTGTAGTTAATGTCTACACTTGTAATTGGCGTCGTAACACCTGCGTTTTCAACTCTAACTCTTGGGCTGTATGTATTTAATCCACAGTGAATTTCTGAATCTGAAACTGAAACCAATCTAGCGTCTGTTGCCAACGGAGTATAAACAGTTCCAACATTTACACCATGAAAAGCATCTTGTGTTGCAATTGCTTCAGGACTGTTAGATCCGTATAAGTTTATCGCTACTTCTACAGCTCCGTTTCTTGTGTCTAGAAATGTACTGTTTGGTGTTAAATAGTCTCTTTGTACTAAGTATGCAATTTCTTGTGCTTTTTGCATTCCAATTCCTGTGATATTGTATGCATCGAATGCATCGTTAAAACCTATTCCACCTTGTACTAATAAGTAAAACCAAAAGTTTAACACACCACTATTACTGTGTACACCACATTGGTCATTGGCATTACTTGGTGTTGGACAACCTGCTGTTGATGTTGGTCTCCAATTGTTTCCTTCGTAACTATCAGGATCTCCAAATAAGTTCGGATTGCTCATGCTACGAATTCCAATTCCATTGGGTACAATTTCTTCTCCAATTTGCCAAGTTTGAATATTTGGATTCAAGTCATCTCCATTTCCTTTTGCATAAAATTCAATAGCTGCTCCCCAAATATCTGCATAACCTTCATCTATTGCTCCAGATTCTCTAGCATATACTAAATTACCTGTAAATTGATCTATTCCGTGTCCAATTTCATGTGCACAAATGTCAATAGATGTTAAGGGTTCAACTCCTCCACCTCCATCACCATAGGACATCACTGCTCCGTTCCAAGCTGCATTTTGCCAGCTTCCTCCACCTTGTGGATTGGCAACATGTACGTAGCTTCTCATCGGAAAACCGTTTCCATCAATTCCGTCTCTACCTTGCACGTTCAACCAAAAGTCATACGATTGCATTGCTCCCCAATGTGCATCTAAAGCTGCATTGTCTAATCCTGGAAGCGTCCAAGTATTGTCAGCATCTGTAAATTCTGCGAAGTTATTTACATAACCTCCACCAAAAACAACATTTTGTGCATCTCTTGTAAATACATTTCTTGAGTCGTCATTTAATGTATATAATCCGCTAGTTTCTAAACGCGTTTCAATACTTCTTGATCCGCTATATCTTGTGTTTGCTGTTCCTGTAACAAAAGGCGCAGTTGTTGTTTTTCTAGCAACTAAGTTTGCTGGATCGTTTAACATTTCGCGACCTTCATTGTAGTAATGCTTGATTATTTTATTATTGAATAAAATTTGTCCGTTTTGTGCATCAACATATACTTCTCCTCTACTTACGGGCTGTGTTGCATATATGTCAAACTTGTATGCTAAGTTTAACAAACCTGAATACGTGTTCATTTCTGGAAGTAATACCAATTCGCCTGTTGGTTTTGAGTAGTTCATTGCAGCTGCTTCCGCTGGATTTGACCATAAGTATTGTTGTGCTCCAACATACGCTTTTGCTTTTTCAAAGGCTTCTTGTGGTGATAATGTTGGTGAAAGATTTACACCAAGTGCATTATACAGTTCTCCATTGATACTTTTTACTGCATTGTTTTTAGCGTGAACTATTATCGTTCCAAATTCTACTTTGATTCCGTTGTAATATTGTTGCATTTTTTCATGCTGCATTCCTGTTCTGTCTTGATTGACAATTGTACTTTGGAATGTGTTGTTTTCATCTAAGTTAAACTTCTGTAAAAATTGTGTTGTTGCTTCTGCAGAAGATACTTCTTTTGTGAACTTGATTCTTTTGTTGACTGATACTTCATCTTGTGCGCTTACTTGCAATACGAATGCTGCACAAAAAAGTAGTAATCCTGTTTTAATGTAATTTGAGTACATATGAGTAATGGGTTAAGTGGCTAAAATAATAAAATTATAATGTTTTGGCTGTGAGCTTATTAAATAAGATTACCGCTTGACTATCTGATAGTCTAGATATGAAATTGGTAATGTTCATCAACCTTTTATACAAATGGTCAGTAGCATAGTCTACATTTTCCGGTAAAACTTTCAAAATTAATTTGTCATAGTTAGAAAGAGAGTCACTGTGGTAATTCTTTGTGGCAGTGATAAATGTATCTAGCAAATGTTGCAATACATGATATCCTGTAATTTCTTTTTCTATGACTTCATCACTTTTGTATATCTTCTCAACACTGATTTTGATAATATCATCAATTTGTGCTTTGTATTTACTTTTTTCCATTAATCCAACGGAAAAGTTTCCTTCACGAATGGCTTCTTCATTTTCCAAGAAGATTCGCGCAGCATCATTGATAAGTGTGTTAATTGATAAGGCTCTTAGATAACTTAAACGATCTTCTCGATGTTGTAATAAGTTATACTTTTCTGTCTGAATGGTATCTCTTACCAAATTGATTAAGTATTCCAATGCGTATTCTTCTTGAATTAATCCAAGATTGATACCATCTTCAAAATCAATTATTGTGTAACAAATATCATCGGCAGCTTCTACCAAGAATGTGAGTGGATGTCGCGCATAACGAATATCTTCGCCTTCACCGTATGTTCGCAAGCCTAATTCGTTGGCTACATCTGTAAAAGCATCTTTGTCAGATTGAAAAATTCCGTATTTCTTATCCGCAATGTGACTGGTTGGTTTTTTTGGCAATGATTGTTTCGGATACTTCATAAAAGCACCTAACGTAGCATAGCTTAGTCGTAAACTTCCAGCAACACCTTTACGGTTTTCGGTTAAAATTTTAAATCCGTTCGCGTTTCCTTCAAAATCACATAAATCTTGATATTCTTTTGGAGTTAGTTGTGATTGAAATTGTGTTCCTTTTCCAATTTTAAAATACTCTCCAATAGCTTTTTCTCCTGAGTGTCCAAATGGCGGATTTCCAATGTCGTGTGCCAATGCTGCCGCAGCAACAATAGCACCGAAATCATTGAATTGAAATCCGTGAACTTCTTTGAGATGTGGATATTTTTCTAGGAGTTTTGTTCCAACTGTTCGCCCTAAACTTCTTCCTACTACCGACACTTCCAAACTGTGCGTTAGTCGTGTGTGTACAAAATCTGTTTTGGATAACGGGACAACTTGTGTTTTGTCCTGCAAGCTGCGAAAAGCAGACGAAAAAATTACCCGATCATAATCTACTTCAAAGCCCAATCTGGTCTCATCTTGTTCTTTACGTAGTCGTTTGTGGGTGTCCCCGTAACGTTTTAAAGAGAGTAATTGTTCCCAATTCATTAGTAAATAGCATTTTTTTCTTTGCAATATACTACATAAATCATAGAAATCCCACCGAAGACCATTACTTGACGCTATATTGCTGTTTATGAGGGGAAAAGCATGTTGATTATTTAACCCATAATTAACATTAACTTAACCATAAACATCTTTATTTGCGCTTTAAACAACACAGATTTAACTATTTAATTATTTAGTTTTAATCACTTTTTCTAGTTTTTTTCATAACTGAGAAGTGATTTTTTTTAAAATGAAAAAATGAATAACATAAAATTACTATTAAGCTCAATTCTTTTATTTTCCTTTTGTATTGCACAAGCTCAAGAAATAGAAGCACCTAAATTTGGAAAAGGTATTTTAAACATTAAAGGAAAAGATAGCACTTGGAGCATGAATGTTTCTGCTAGAATGCAATTTCTAGGAATTTCTCAATGGGAAAGTGAAGACGGAAACCTCATAAATCCAGAAGCAAATTTTTTAATTCGAAGAGCGCGTTTAAAACTCAAAGGATTCGCCTTTTCTCCTAAACTTCAATATAAAGTTGAGTTAGGTTTGTCTAATAGAGATATTGGAGGAGCTTCACAATTTACGAACAATGCACCACGCTATATTTTGGATGCAGTTTTAAAATGGAATTTTCACAAAAACTTCACCTTATGGTTAGGGCAAACTAAGTTACCTGGAAACAGAGAACGTGTTATTTCTTCTGGAGATTTATCATTGGTTGATCGTTCGTTAGTAAATAGTCGATTTAATATAGATCGAGATATGGGAATTCAATTGAGACACCATTTTAAGCTTTCTAAAAACTTTATTGTTAGAGAAATGCTATCAATTTCGCAAGGAGAAGGAAGAAACGTAACTACCGGAAATCTTGGTGGACACCAATATACTGGAAGAATAGAGATGCTTCCTTTTGGTAATTTTCAAGGAAAAGGTGATTATGTAGGAAGTGATTTGAAAAGAGAAGAAGATTTTAAAGCAGCCATTGGAGTTACTTACGATTTTAACAATAATGCCGTTAAAAACAGAAGCAACCTTGGTTCTTATATGGAAACAGATATTGGTTTTTATGAAACAAACATCAACACATTTTTTGTGGATGCCATGATAAAGTACAAAGGATTTTCATTTATGGGGGAATATGCAGATAGAGATGCAAAAGATCCTATTGCTAAAAATTCTGATGGAACCGAAACTGGAGATGTTGTTCAAATAGGAAGCGGATTCAATCTTCAAGCTGGGTATTTATTTAAAAACAATTATGAGGTTACAGGACGTTATACCCATATCGATCTTGATAAAAACATCACAGGAAAAGGGCTAGAACAGCAATATACTTTAGGTGTTTCTAAGTTTATTGTGGGTCACAAATTAAAAATTCAAACGGATGTTAGTTACTTATCAAAAGAAAGTAGCAACAATCAATTAATGTATCGATTACAATTTGATATTCATTTCTAAAAGAAGATATAACCTTTAGGTAACATTCACCTTGAGGACACTATTGATATTTGCATATTATTTTTAAACACATATTATGGAGAACATTTACTTTTATATGATCATTGCCCTTGCTATTTTGGCTGTTGCCGATTTAGTAGTCGGTGTAAGTAATGATGCGGTAAATTTTTTAAATTCTGCAATAGGTTCTAAAGCGATTTCTTTTAGAACACTTATGATTGTAGCAAGTATTGGAGTTACTATTGGTGCCGTTTTTTCAAGCGGATTAATGGAAGTAGCTCGGAAAGGAATTTTCAATCCTGGCGAATTTATGTTTGAAGAGATCATGATTATCTTCATGGCAGTAATGATTACAGACATCCTACTGCTCGATTTCTTTAATTCTATAGGATTGCCCACATCAACAACAGTTTCTATTGTATTTGAATTATTAGGAGCTTCAGTAGCTATGGCATTGATAAAAATTGGTGCTACAGATGGCGAATCTTTTTCAAGCCTAACAAAATATATTAATACAGAAACAGCAACATGGATCATATTTGGAATTATCCTCTCGGTCTTTGTCGCCTTTACCGTAGGTGCCGTTGTACAATGGGTTTCCAGACTTATCTTATCGTATAACTTTGAGCAAAAAGCAAAATGGGTTGGCGCATTGTTTGGCGGAATTGCTTTGACAGCTATTACCTATTTCATTTTCATGAAAGGAATCAAAGGAACTAACTATGCAAAATCTATTGTAGATGTTTTATATACTGGTTCTGCAGACGGATTATTAGCTTGGGGAAATGAATACTTTGGCGCTTCTTATGAAACTGTAAAAGAATTAGCAAAAGAAAATAAGAATTTTATAAAAGTTGATACTAATGCAGGATCTGCTTCCATAACGTTACGAGGTTTTCTTGAAATATATGTACTTCCTATTGTTGGATTGAGTTTAGTTTTTTGGTCATTATTATCTTATGTCCTAACGAATTTCTTCAAAACCAACATTTATAAGCTTATTATCGTAGTAGGTACGTTTGCACTAGCACTAGCTTTTGCAGGAAACGATTTAGTGAATTTTATAGGACCATCAACAGGTGCTTACCAAGCATATTTAGACTTTATTGACCCTACAGTGAATACACTTGGATTATCAGCCGATAATTTTCCAATGGATAGTTTGGGTAAAAAAGTAACCACTCCTACATTTCTTTTAGTCGCTGCCGGATTAATTATGGTAGTTACATTATGGTTTTCAACAAAAGCTAAAAACGTAGTAAAAACATCTTTAGATTTATCGAGTCAAGGAGAAACTAAGGAGCGTTTTCAACCAAACTTTTTATCTAGAGGATTTGTTAGAATGGCGCTAGCAATGTCTAAAATGACTTCTTATATCTTACCAGAATCATGGCAAGCAAAAATAGAGAAGCAATTTGAAACACCTGTAATTACATTAACGAAGGATAAAACGTATGAAATGCCAGCTTTTGATATGGTAAGAGCCGCCGTAAACTTAATGGTTGCTGCCGTTTTAATTTCTTTCGCTACATCTTTAGGACTTCCGTTATCTACAACCTATGTAACCTTTATGGTTGCCATGGGTACATCTTTAGCCGATAGAGCTTGGGGCGCAGAAAGTGCTGTGTATAGAGTTGCCGGTGTATTAAATGTAATTGGTGGTTGGTTCTTTACCGCACTAAGCGCATTTACTGCTGCTGGGTTAGTAGCCTACTTATTAAACTTGAATTTAAAAGTAATGTTTCCTATACTACTTGTTGTCGCTATTGGATTACTCGTAAGAAGTACTATTGTTTATAACAAAAAATCTAAAGAATCTAAAGCAGAAGATCATTTAAACAAAGCAGAAAGTAGCTCCGTACAAGGTGTTATACATGAAAGTGCTGACAATATTGCCAATGTTGTAAAACGTGGGAATAGAATTTACACAAATGCCATCAACGGATTGGCGAAGCAAGATTTAGCAATGCTGAAGAAGAATAAAAAGAATATCGTAAAGCTTTCTACTGAAATTGATGAATTGCGAGATAATATCTTTTACTTCATCAAAAACCTTGACGAATCAAGTTTAGGTGCAAGTGATTTCTATATCAACATTTTAGGGTATTTACAAGACATGACACAATCGTTAGAGTATATTTCTAAAGTAAGTCATAAGCATGTCAATAACAATCACAAGAAATTAAAATTCAACCAGATTAAAGAATTAAAGCAGGTTGATGAAGCATTAGAAGATTTATTTAACAAGACAAAAATTGCGTTCGACTCAAGATCATTTGAGCAAATTGGCGATATCTTAAATAATAAAAAACAAGTTTTCGATTTAGTTTCTCAGAAGATTCAAGTACAAGTAGCTCGAACACGAACTGAAGAATCAAGTCCTAAGAATACAACATTATACTTTAGTTTATTATTAGAGACGAAAGATTTACTAAATGCAACTATGAATCTTTTAGAAGAATATCATAATGCGCATGATGCGACTGTAAAACCTGCAACAATTGCTGTTGAAGAAGATACTACAACTCAAGAAGTATTAAAAGAGAAAACGAAAGAGGTAAAAACAACGGAAGTTGAAAAACCTGTCTCAGATACACCTGAAGCAAAAACGAAAGAGGTAAAAACAACAGAAGTTGAAAAACCAATCTCGGATACACCTGAAGCAAAGCCAACAAAGGAATCAAAACCTGATGCGGACGAAGCTTCAAGCAAAGAAGAATAGCAGTAAATAACATAAGTATTAAAAAAACACAGCCTTTAGCTGTGTTTTTTTGTCTTATCTGAGATTTGATTAGCCACTATCTTATAAAAACTGTAACGGTTTTTTTAGGAAGGGTCATTACCGTTATTAAAAAGCGGATCTTTTTTCCCATAAAGTAATTCAGCGATTTCAATAAATTTTTTTATCATATCATTCACATTATCGCTATCATTAACTAAAGAAGAGGCCATATCTACTGTAATTAAATCTTCTCGAATAAGTTTATCCATATCCAAGTTTCCTTTATGGAAACTCTCCTTGGCCTCTTCACCTAGCTTTAATAGTGTTTGATGATATTTTAAATTATCCTTCTCTGTTCTAAATAGATGAATAACTCGCAAAACTTTGGCTACCTTCTTTCTTAATTTATCATACTCTTTTTGAATATATTTATTATCAGAATTTAAATATAATGTTATATTTCTACTTAATTCTTTAACGTCTCTTATGATCTCAACCATTTTCCTGTTTGCTATTTTTATTTCAGTAATTTGATTGTTTTGATCTTCATTTAAATCTAAGGCACTTTGTGCTTTTGTAGCATAACTAATAATCTCACCATAAATGTGTTTCACTTTAGTTGCATATAATTCTCTTATATCAGTTTCAAAAAGAATATTAGATTTCTTTATTACTTTCTTCAATTTTAAATCAGATTTAATATCCTCCCGATGAATGTTTAGCGCATGAGATACAATCTCAAAAATGGCATTCTTATATAAATATTTTGATTCTTTTACCAACGTTGCTATTGCAGTTTCAGGATACTTTAACTCCACTTTGTTTAAGAATTTAGGCTCATCAATTTCTTTTTCTGGTAATAATTTAACAGGGATATAGCGCTCCACTAATTTTGCAATTGGATGGATAAACCAAACCAATAAAAAAGTGTTAAAAATATTAAACATAGTATGAAATAGTGAAATTGCTACAGGAATGGCTGCAGCATTTGCATATGGCGAATCTGATCCTAAATACGTAGTAAACCAACTAATAAATCGTAAGAAAGGATAAAATAGAATAAGCACCCAAAGAACACCTATTAAATTAAAAACCAAATGTGCTCTAGCAGTACGTTTTGCTTGATAATTAGCAATTATTGCTGCTAAATTAGCCGTAATAGTGGTTCCTACATTTTCCCCTAAAACCATTGCTGCTGCTAACTCAAATGGAATCCATCCTTGCGCAGTCATGATTAAAGTTAAAGCCATAGTAGCACTAGAGGACTGTATCACTACTGTTAAAACGGTTCCTATAAAAAGAAATAATAAAATAGATAAATAACCAAGATCTGTATACTGTGATAAGAAACTTAGCATCTCTGGATTGTTTTTTAAATCTGGCATAGCCTCTTTTAAAAACTGAAGACCTATAAACAATAATGCAAATCCAATAATGAAATTTCCCCAATTATGATATTGTTCTTTCTTCAAAAAAGTAAATGCAAAACCAAACCCTATAAGTGGTAACGCAATGGCACTCATACTTACTTTAAATCCTAATATAGTAATAAGCCAAGCTGTTATTGTGGTTCCTATATTTGCTCCCATAATAACACTAATAGATTCTACAAGTGTTAATAATCCAGCATTAGAGAAGCTAACCACCATAAGAGTAGTTGCTGAAGACGATTGAATAATAGAAGTGATTAAAAAACCTGTAAAGATGCCTAAAAACCTATTGGAAGTCATTTTAGCTAGAATAGAGCGCATTTTGTTTCCAGCCAATTTTAATAGCGCATCACTCATCACTTTCATTCCGAAAAGGAATAATCCTAAAGCGCCTATTAGTTGCAGAATATCATAAAACCCGTATTCCATATATTAATTTGCTAACCATAAATAATTCAATTAAAGTAGTTATTTGAAAATTTAAAAACAAATGCCTTCTTACTGAGACTATTAATCTATACTATTTAAAAGGCATTAATACACATAAATTAAATGGCTATCTATATAATTTTTATCTTAGGCTTTTAATTTTACAATAAACACTATGAAAAAACGACTACTAATAGCGATACTATTCATTTTTACATATACTAATTGTGTCATAAGTCAAGAACTTACTGGGCAACAATTACTAGAAAAAGCGATTCAATATCATGATCCTAATGCAAATTGGGAAACGTTCAACGGAACTTTAAACGTTACGATGGAAACTCCTAAAAATGAACCGCGTTTGAGTACCATCAAAATAAATTTACCACAAGAATATTTTTATGTAAAAGCTACACGCGATGCGAAAACGACTGAATACACGGTTGAAAAAGATAGTTGTGTAATTGCTTTTAATGGTAAAACAAATATTTCTGAGGAAACTGCTAACAAGAATAATCTCAATTGCGAGCGTGCCAATTTATACAAAAACTACTATACGTATTTGTACGGTTTGCCAATGAAATTGAAAGATGAAGGCACCATGATTGATCCGAAAGTCACAAAGAAAACCTTTAAAGGAAAGGAATATTTAGTGCTAAAAGTAACCTACGCAGAAACCGTTGGAAAAGATACGTGGTACTTTTATTTTGATCCAAAAACCTACGCGATGGAAGTGTATCAATTTTTTAAAGATGAATCTAAAAATGATGGAGAATACATTCTATTAACAGAAGAAGCTGTCATTAATGATATTAAAATGCCGAAAAAACGCGCTTGGTATTACAACAAAGATGATGGATATTTAGGAACGGATATTCTAGGAAACTAGATCGCTGACGCTTTTAGACTTGCTTTGATGGTTAGACTTTTTGGACAGTTAGAAATTTTACGAAACGTCACTTCAAACACATCAAACAATCTAAGAAGTCCAAAAATCTAAAAAAGGGAACGTTTATTACAAACGTTCCCTTTTTCTTTATTAATTATAGTATCTAAATTAAGAACCACACATTAAGCAATCGTCATCTTGACCTTCTTTTGCTCGTGCAATCATTTCCTTCATTTCTTCTGCCGTTAAAGGCTCCACAGCAACTGGTGTTTCTGCAATTGGTGCTGGCTTTGCTCCTACAACTTCTGCTGCTACTGTTGTTGCAGCTTCAACCGCTACAGGTTCTTTTTTTGCTGCTTTACTTACCGTAAACTTAATGGCATCTACTGCCGATTTTGTACGTAAGTAATACATTCCTGTTTTCAATCCAGATTTCCATGCATAGAAGTGCATAGACGTTAATTTCGCCATCGTTGCGCCTTCCATAAACAAGTTCAATGATTGTGATTGATCAATGAAATATCCTCTGTGACGAGACATGTCAATGATATCTTTCATGCTCAATTCCCAAACTGTTTTGTACAATTCTTTAATGTCCTGTGGAATATTTTCAATATGTTGAACAGATCCGTTTGCACGCATTAACTGCTGCTTTAAATCTTCTGTCCATAAGCCTAAGTTTACTAAATCTTCTAGTAAATGCTTGTTCACCACAATGAATTCTCCTGAAAGTACTCTACGTGTATAAATGTTTGATGTATATGGTTCAAAACATTCGTTGTTTCCAAGAATCTGAGAGGTAGAAGCTGTTGGCATTGGCGCTACTAATAACGAGTTACGCACACCATTTTTTAGCACTTCTTTACGCAGTTGTCCCCAATCCCAACGTCCGCTTAATTCTTCATCTTTAATTCCCCATAAGTTATGTTGGAATTCTCCTTTTGATATTGGCGAACCTTTGTATGTTTGGTATGGACCTTCTTCAATTGCCAATTCCATAGAAGCTGTTACTGCTGCGAAATACAATGTTTCAAAGATTTCTTGGTTCAGTTTCTTTGCTTCATCCGATGTAAATGGCATTCTTAATCTAATGAATGTATCTGCCAATCCTTGTACACCTAATCCAATTGGACGGTGACGGAAATTTGAATTTTCCGCTTCTTTTACAGGATAGTAGTTTCTATCAATCACTTTGTTTAAATTCTTGGTTACACGTTTGGTAACTTTGAATAATTCTTCGTGATCAAATTCTTTTCCTTTTATATACATTGGCAATGCAATCGAAGCCAAGTTACAAACTGCTACTTCATCAGGAGAAGTATACTCCATGATTTCTGTACATAAGTTTGAAGAACGAATTGTTCCTAAATTCTTTTGATTCGATTTGCGGTTTGCTGCATCTTTATACAGCATATACGGCGTTCCTGTTTCAATTTGAGATTCTAGGATTTTCTCCCACAATTCACGCGCCCTGATTGTTTTTCTTCCTTTTCCTGCTGATTCATACTTTAAGTATAATTCTTCAAACTCTTCACTGTGTACGTTGAACAAGTTTGGACATTCATTTGGACACATTAACGTCCAAGAACCATCTTCCTCAACTCTTTTCATGAATAAATCTGGAATCCACATTGCGTAAAATAAATCACGTGCACGCATTTCTTCTTTCCCATGATTTTTCTTTAAATCTAAGAAATCGAAAATATCTGCATGCCATGGTTCTATGTATATTGCAAACGAACCTTTACGTTTTCCTCCACCTTGATCTACATAACGCGCAGTGTCATTATATACCTGTAACATTGGTACAATTCCATTACTTGTTCCGTTAGTTCCTGCAATATATGAACCTGTAGCACGAACATTGTGAATAGACAAACCTATTCCGCCTGCAGATTGAGAGATTTTCGCCGTTTGTTTTAAAGTATCGTAGATTCCGTCAATACTATCATCTTTCATTGCTAATAAGAAACATGATGACATTTGCGGTTTTGGAGTTCCTGAGTTGAATAACGTTGGCGTTGCATGTGTAAAGTATTTTTTAGACATTAACTCGTACGTTTCAATGGCAGCATCCAAATCATCTAAATGGATTCCGATAGAAACGCGCATCAACATGTGTTGTGGACGTTCTGCTATTTTTCCATTTAATTTTAATAAGTATGAACGCTCCAAGGTTTTAAATCCGAAGTAATCGTACCCAAAATCACGGTTATAGATAATGGTAGAATCTAAACGATCTGCATTGTCCATAATTACCTTATATACCTCATCTGATAAAAGAGGTGCTTTTTTTCCATTTCTTGGATTTACATATTCATATAAATCCACCATCGCTTCTGAAAACGACTTTTTGGTATTTTTGTGTAAGTTAGATACAGAAATACGCGCAGCCAATCGAGCATAATCGGGATGTGTAGTAGTCATCGTGGCGGCAATTTCTGCTGCCAAGTTATCTAATTCTGAAGTGGTAACTCCATCGTATAATCCTTCAATAACACGTACTGCTACTTTTACAGGATCTACCAAATCGTTTAAGCCATAGCATAACTTTCTCACTCGTGAAGTGATCTTGTCAAACATCATAGGCTCTTTTCTTCCGTCTCTTTTTACTACAAACATATGCGCGTCTACTTTTTTATTTTTCCTGACTCTCGTTCAGAAAAGGGGTTAGTTGTTTCACTAATTTTTCGGCGAAAAAATTAGCAGTTTAGGTATTTTATTATGTTTTTAAAAATTTTGACTGCAAGCAATCAAAACTTGGGTTTTTTTTAGCTAGAAATCAGCGTCAAAGCTAATTTGGTCTGATCCTTCTTCATTATTCAAAACACCTGCTTTTTGATATTCAGATACTCTTTTTTCGAAGAAGTTCGTTTTACCTTGAAGGGAGATCATATCCATAAAATCGAATGGATTTGACACATTATACTCTTTTTCACAACCCAATTCTTGTAAAAGTCTGTCGGTAACAAACTCCAAGTATTGTGTCATTAATTTAGCGTTCATTCCAATAAGACTTGCTGGCAATGATTCTGTGATAAATTCACGCTCAATATCTAATGCATCTACAATAATACTGCGGATACGCTCTTTGGGAACTTTGTTTACTAAGTGATGATTGTGCAAATGCACAGCAAAATCACAATGCACACCTTCATCACGAGAAATTAACTCGTTTGAAAATGTTAATCCTGGCATAATTCCTCTTTTCTTCAACCAATAGATAGAACAGAAAGCTCCTGAAAAGAAAATACCTTCTACCGCTGCAAACGCAATTAAACGTTCTGCAAAACTTGGCGAATCAATCCATTGTAAAGCCCAATCTGCTTTCTTTTTGATGGCAGGGAAATTATCAATTGCTTGGAACAACATATTTTTTTCCTTTTCATCTTTCACATACGTGTCAATAAGTAATGAATAGGTTTCAGAATGTATATTCTCCATCATGATTTGGAATCCGTAGAAAAATTTAGCTTCTGAATATTGTACTTCATTTACGAAGTTTTCTGCTAAGTTTTCATTTACAATTCCATCAGATGCTGCAAAAAATGCTAAGATGTGTTTTATAAAATAACGCTCGTCATCATTCAATTTTGTGGTCCAATCCGTAAGGTCTTGGTGAAGATCAATTTCTTCGGCTGTCCAAAAACTAGCTTCAGATTTTTTATACCATTCCCAAATATCGGCATGTTTGATTGGAAAAATCACAAATCTGTCTTTGTTTTCTTGTAAGATGGGTTCAATTGCTGATGACATAAAATTATAGAGTTTTTTAATGTAAAATTTGGTATAAAGACTATTGTTTGATTTGGGAATCACAAAGATTGAAAATTGTACGCGAAAAAGAAAGTCTAACTTATTCACAAAGTTAGCAAGTTTTTAACAACAGTACAGTTTTTTCTTACTTTTTAACACTTTCACGAATTGGCATTTTATACTGAAAATCAGTATGTTATAAGTTTTAATTATCGCTCAGGTGCTATAAACCATGAGGTTTCAAAAAAAAATGAGAAAACGAAAATTTTGAAATTTAGCGACCTAATTTTTTTGCTGTTTTTTCTAATTCCATATACCAATCTTCACCAAATTTTCGAACAAGGGCTTCTTTGACAAATTTATAGACAGGTACTTGTAATTCTTTCCCTAATGTGCAAGCATCATCACAAATTGGCCATCGATGATAGTTTACAGCTGCAAATTCACTGTAATCTTCCACACGAACTGGATATAAGTGACACGAAATTGGCTTTTTCCAATCAACCAAACCTTTATTATACGCTTCTTCAATACCGCACAATGCAGTTTGTTTGTCGTCAAAAGTAACATACGCACATTCGGCTCCGTTGACTAAAGGTGTTTCCAACTCGCCATTTTCAGTTACAATATAGGTTCCTTGTTGTTCAATGGCTTCAATTCCTTCTTTACGAAGAAATGGTTTTACGGTATCGTAAATAGCTCCTAATATTTTGATTTCGCCTTTTTCTAAAGGTGCTCCGGCATCTCCTTTTACACAACAGGCACCTTTACAGGCACTCAAATTACACACGAAATCTTTTTCGATAATCTCTTCTGAAACGATTGCTTTTCCTAATTGAAACATAGTGCAAATATACTTTTTTCTCTATCTGAAATTAAGTCTAATGTTCACTTTTTTTGAACATATTTAATTGACATTAATTTAATATAAAAAATACATCTTTTCTCTTTGATAATTAGCCGAATAATGTACTTTTGCCGCAAAATTTAAAACATAAAAAATGGAGTTGAATTTCAAACACATTTTAACGGCGAGTATGTTATTATTTGCCGTAATAGATATCGTAGGAAACATCCCTATTATTATAGATTTACGACGTAAAACTGGACATATTCAATCTGGGAAAGCCACAATTATTGCAGGAGTTATTTTAACTGCCTTTTTATTTGTTGGACAAAGTTTATTGAACTTAATTGGAATCACGGTAAGTCAGTTTGCCATTGCAGGTTCATTTGTATTATTTTTCTTGGCTTTGGAAATGATTTTAGGAATTACATTGTTTAAAGAAGATGACGAAAATGCCATGAGTGATGCTTCTGTATTTCCAATTGCCTTTCCGTTGATTGCTGGTCCAGGAAGTTTGACTTCTATTTTATCGCTTCGCGCAGAATTTAGAGTGGAAAATATTGTCATTGCTATTTTAGTCAATATGATTATATTATATATCGTATTAAAGGCTTCTGGAAAAATTGAACGTTTGTTAGGACAAAATGGAATCCGTATTTTGAGAAAAGTATTTGGTGTTATTTTATTAGCCATCGCTGTAAAAATATTTACTACGGGTGTTCAAAATATATTTGCGTAATTTTGCAATACGGAAAATGCTTGTTGCGCGTATTGATTCGCCAGAATTTGTATGCGCAACAGCAAATTTTATTTAAACTAAAAAATCTTATGAAAATATTCACATACATATTAATTACGATTGCCACACTACTTTCTATTTACAATGCCACAAAACTAGATTTTGCAAACTTATTACAAGGCGATAGTTTGGTTGCGCTCATTAGTATTGTAGCTGCAATGTGTGCGGTATTGATTTTATTGATCTTTATGATTTCAAAGAAGATTGAAGATAAAGTTAATAATAGAGACTAATGTTTGATGTGCTGGTAATTGGTGGTGGCGTTTCGGGAATGCAGTGCGCGCTTGTGTTGGGTTCTGCAAAGGAAAAACCATTTGCTGCTGATAAAAAAATAGGCGTTATTCTTCATCAAAAAACTTCACATTTACAAAATGCATTGTTCAATAATGTATTAGGTTTACCTAAAGGAAAAGCGGGTGCTACTATTTTGGAAGAAGGAAAAGCACATTTGCAAGAAGTGTATCCGCATGTGGAACAAATAGCCAATGAAAAAGTATGTGAAATAAAAGGTGAAGTTGGCAATTTTGAAATCATCACGAATAAAGAAACCTATTACAGTAAATTGGTTGTCATTGCGCTCAATTATTCAAAACCATTAACTATTGATGGCTTGGAAGAATTTGTAGCGCCGCATCCAAGAGCTGCTGTAAAAAAGGATCGATTGTATCTTAAAAATGACGATCATGTTGTAAAAGAAGGTTTGTATGTGTGTGGAACTATTGCAGGCTGGAGAAGTCAATTTTCTATTGCCGCCGGAAGTGGCGCACAAGTTGCCACCGATATTTTAACGCTTTGGAATGATGGAAATCATACGAAGGTTCATGATAAAATATGAATTGAGTGATTTAAAGAATTTAAGCTTTTAAAAATCTATTATCTAACAGCGCTAGCGGTCTAAGGTCTGACAGCGAAGCGATCTTTTACTTACCGTGAAGCTCAAGTACTTTCTCAAGCATCTCATCATCTTTATTCAACTGTTGTTGATAGCCATTTATATCAAATAATTGCTCAATATAAACCGCTTTGATGTGTCTTTTCATTTGTGCGGCGTACTTTTCTATATAGATTCGTTGTCCGCGCTTATCGCTGAAATAGTCTGAGTATTCTTTTAATAAATCATCGCTTACGCTGAAATTATTCATGAATTCTTCAAATGACATATTGCTATAAATTGCTCTGTCTTTGTCCAATTTTTCAAATACGAAATCATCCATATACCCTATCATTTTTGAGCGCAATCCTCTTTCGAGAGATAGTTCTTCTGGTGTCCGAGATAATGGTACAAATACATCCGGAATAATTCCGCCACCGCCATAGACAGTTTTACCTTTTGGCGTGGTAAACTTTAACGAATCTGCCACTTTGATACTATCCATAGATTTTAATTCCCCTGATCGGAATCGTTTGTAGTATTCTTCAAAATAATCGTCGTTTCCTTTTTTGTACGATCGTTGAATTGAGCGCCCTGTTGGTGTGTAGTATCTTGAAATTGTCAATCGCACAACTGAACCATCGCCAAGCGGCATTGGACGTTGCACTAATCCTTTTCCAAACGAACGTCTTCCGACAATGACACCTTTATCATTGTCTTGCAATGCGCCCGCAATAATTTCACTGGCAGAAGCTGATTTTTCATTGATTAGCACATAAATTTCGCCGTTTTCAAATTCGCCATCATCTGTTGCATAATATTTATCAATTTCTCCTTTTTTATTTTTTGTGAATAGAATCAGTTTTCCATCTTCTAAAAATTCATCTGCAATTTGACGTGTGACATCTAAAACTCCACCTGGATTGTTTCGTAAATCAAGCGTTAAGTTTTTTGCTCCTTGTTGTTGCAAACTTTTTAAAGCAGTTGCAAATTCATCAAAGGTAGTTTCTGCAAAACGGTTGATTTTTATATATCCCAAATCATCTGTCAACATATAAAATGCTACCACACTTTTGATTGGAACTTTTGCTCTTCTAAGGTTGATATTGAATTCTTCATTCGTTTGCTTGCGGTATATTCTAAGATCTACAGACGTATCTTCTGTACCTTTGAGTTTGGAAATAATATCTGTATTTCGCAATCTTTTGCCGTACAACGTATCTTTATTTGCCATTAAAATTCGATCGCCTGCTTTAATTCCAGCAGCTACACTTGGTCCGCCTTCGAGCGTTCGTACAACTGTCAATGTATCATTTACCATATCAAAACGAATGCCGACACCTACAAAATCACCTTGCATATTTTCGGCAACTCTTTTTTCTTCTTCCGAAGGAATGTACACAGAATGCGGATCTAAGTTTTCAAGAATATTTGTCACCGTAACATCGACAATACTATCAACATCAACATCATCTACATATTCGTAATCGATATAGTCAATCAATCGGTTGAGTTTGTCTTTACTTGTGTTTGAAGAAAACAACGTTTCGGGCGTTGCACTGAAGTTTAATTTTCCACCAATAAATACTCCAGCGGCAACTGCTGCGGCAATGATCACGGGAAGTAAATATTGTGTTGTTTTATTCAAAATGTTATTGTTTTATGAGGTTTGAAGTATTGCAATGTGTTCTACTTCAACGCCTGCTTTTTGTAAAAATTGTATTCCGGAATCGTCTTTGTATGCTTCTACATACACAACTCTTGTAATTCCTGATTGATGAATGAGCTTGCTACATTCTTTACATGGTGACATGGTAATGTACAACGTTGCGCCCACACATGATTGTGTAGAAGCTGCCACTTTTAAGATGGCATTTGCCTCAGCATGAAGCACATACCATTTGGTGTATCCTTCTTCATCTTCACAGAAATTTTCAAATCCTGATGGTGTTCCGTTGTAACCATCTGAAATGATCATTCTATCTTTTACAATAATCGCGCCGACTTGTCTACGTTCGCAATAAGAGAGTTTTCCCCATTCTGTTGCCATGCGTAGATAGGCATGATCATATTTTGCTTGTTTTTGTTTTGGCATAACCAAATTTAATCTTTTTATAGCTAAAAAAAGCAACTTGTATAGTTGCTTTTTGTCTTCTGTAACGAAGATATTAGGTTTCTGATGGATTCACAACAGCTTTGCTGTTAATTTTTTACCAAAATTATCCTGTACTTGTTTTGTTTAAAAAACGAATTGCTTGATTTTCAAATTTTTCTTTTCTGTATTTTGAATCTATTTATATATAATTCATATCAATAATATGAATGGCGATTCCTAAAACGATTGCCGAAATGACCATAATCCAATCTCTTTTATTGAATCTAAAAATCGTCTGAAAGATAAACGAAACCACCAACACTACCAATACAATGATGATTTGTGCAGCTTCTACACCTAAAGCAAATTCTAACATTGGCAATAGTTTACTTTCAAAACCTGATGTGATAAACTTGAAATGACTTGCAAATCCCAACCCATGAATCAACCCAAAAAATAATGCAGCTACTAACAGCAATACTATTTTCGTTTTGTTACTCGTTTTTCCTGCCGTAAATATGTTGTATAAAGCAGTAATGACAATGGTTATATATATTAATAGTCTAATAGCATTTTCACTGAATGAAACTGCGCCATAGGTTGCTAATATTAAAGAAATCGTATGCCCGATCGTAAATACCGTTACGAGCCAAAATACACGTTTCCAGTCTTTAAATGTATATGCGACCGTTAATACGAGTAAAAACAGCATGTGGTCGTAATCACTTAAGTCTAAGACATGATTGAGTCCTAATTTAAAGAATGTCAAAAATTCGTTCATCGGTTGTTGGAGGTTTTAGGTTTGGGGTTTATATATCAAACTTACATTATATTTTTTGATTTTAAAAACGGCGTTCTTTTTGCAGTTGTTCATAGGCTTTTTGTACTTGTCGGAATTTTTCGTTGGCTCCTTTGACATGTTCTTCTCCCAAATGCTGTACTTTATCAGGATGGTACTTTTTCGCCATTTTGCGATATGCCTTTTTCACTTCGTCATTGGTAACCGATTTGTCAATTTCTAAAATCTTATACGCGCTATCGACAGGATTGTAAAACATTGCTTTGATCGATTGGTAATCACGATCGTTAATATAAAGATATCCTGCAATTGTTTCGATTAATTCTACTTCTTCTTCACTCACATGTCCGTCGGCTTTTGTCACACCAAATAGATAGTGTAATAATTGCAAACGCGATGAATGATCCATGTACAACTGTATTTGCTGACATATTTGACGCGTAGAAAGGTCTTCTTTTTTCAAAATTCCATTAAACAGTTGAAACGCATGATTGGCACGTTCTTTCCCATACATTTTCACAAAATAGTCACGCACATAATTCTTTTCTGACGTTGTAACTTCGCCATCGGCTTTCATTACAATAGCAGAAAGCACCAATAAACTTACTTCAAAATCTCCTGATTTCGTCTGCGCTTTTTTTTGTGTAGTTGAAATTCTTCGCCTTCTTTTTTCATAAACAGGATCAGTACGCTTACGGCGTTGCCTTGAACCACGTTTTGGCGGCTCTAATAATAATCCTTTGGAAGTTGCTTTATCAACAGCAGTTCCGATGGCAAATCCAATAGCGGCTCCAATAGGTCCTCCAAGTGTCCAACCTAACGCGCCTCCAATCCAGCTTGCAAATCCACTCATATATCCTTGTTTTTTACCAAAGATACATTTTCCAAAGAAAAAAATATCAAAATATTGAGTGAAGGCGAAAATTAGGACGTGTTTAGTGAATTTACTTAGAAAAATCTATTGATTTCATAAGATAAGAGCGTCTTACTACAAATGGAATTATAGAAAATATACTATAAATTACTTTTTTCGTAAGAAAATTATTAAATTTACGAAAGAATTACAAAGCCAATCCCTACATACCTATACTTTTAATTTGTTTTTTTAAATGCAAAAAAGTATAAATGAAACGTATTTTTAAATTATTTCCTTTTACTGTTTTAGCACTTTTCTTAAGTGTTATAAGCTGTCAGCATGATGATACTTTGCATCAAAATGACCAAAAAGAAGCCGAAGTTCCAAAATTCATTATTAAAATGGAAAATGGCGATCACTTACGAGAGATCAATCCAACGGTGTATCAACAACTATCTGAAACATCGCGTTACACAAGTTCACTTAGGAATACAGAAGATGAAACAAGCACGCCAAGCTTTACGCTTGATCTTAGCATGGTGCAAATTATTGAACGTAATACCTATACGCAATATACAACGTCTATTTTTGATCATGCAGACTATGAAACCTATCTGATTAATTATTTGCTGCTCGATTTTGATGACGGCGCACACTATCAATTCCTTATTAAATATCCACGTATTGTAACTGATCAAGGTACAGCGCTTGACCGATCGAACGCTATCATGGAAGCAATTACAGGAAATACGTTACTTCAACCTGAAAACATTGTCGGTAGTCCGCGTCCATGTTTAGATAGCGTACCCGTAATTCTCGAAACAGTTGAACAATATAGTTGTACTGAAACACCCTGCACAGGTGGTGCTCGTCATGATTGGGGAGAAATTTGTCCTTGTGCAAATCTTGCGCATTGCACCATGCCAACAAGAACCTGCGGTTGGAACACCGTTAATGTTTGGGGATGTTCTGGCGGCGGTACGTCAGGAACTGGAACAACGAGTCCAACAGGCGGTGGTAATGATACAACACCCAATGATTCAAGCGATGATGAACCGATTGGGACTGTACCGATACTTTCTGCACTAGAGGAAATTGAAATGTGTATGAATATGCCTTCTTTTGTTGAAAATATCGAATTATCATCAGCTATGATTTCATGGTTACAAACACAGCCTAAAGATATAGTAGAAGTCATAAATAATATGCTTAAAGAATATTCTTGTAATCCTCAAGCACAAGCAGATATTTTTGACGAAATCGAAGGAATAATTGAAAATCCATTTATTGATACATCATTAGATCATTTTGCAGTCGATGAAATAACAAATAATTGTTTACTAGGAGTAGTGAGAGATGAAATCATCATTAATCTTAACGCAAGAATTATTAATACTATTAGAAATACTCTTGGACAACAAACTAATTATATTCTTGCTTTTAAAAATAATGATGATCTTAATAGTATTGCTAATGCAGGAACATCAATGCCACCTCAAGGAGCTATCAATAATGGATCATATCCAATAGTAGTTAACTTTGCTAATGATTATCTATCGAATAATCCAACTAAATTATCTCTTGCAGCAACAACGATACACGAAATGGTACATGCTTTATTAATTTATCTTTATTTTGAAGGAGAGTTACTTCAGAAGTATCCACAATTTACAGATCTTAAAGCTAAATTTGATGCCTACATCTCAAATAGAAATGTGGTAACTGAAACAGCGTTGGAAGATTCTATGCATGTAAGTATGGTCGATCTTATTGGAACTATGTCATATGCTCTTTTCCAATATGCGAAAGATAACCGAATGGAAAACGTAACACACCAATATTGTAAAGATATAACTAAAGGGACATTTTTCGGAACACCTGCGATGAACATAATAACGCCAGATATAAATTTACAAAATGATTATATCCTCAAAGCCCAAAATGAACAAAACAACACTTCAGATGCAAAAGGTAATGACTGTTAAAATAGTAAGTTTTTTGGTATTGATATTACTCATAACAATATCATGTCAAAAAGACACACAAAATGATGATATAAAAATATTGGAAATAGTTCTGCAAGAAAAACAAAACCAATCCAATAAGGCGGTTTTCTTGGATCCAATAGGAAAGAGTAACACTACCTTAGATTTTTTTAATTTGAGAAAAAAAAAGAATAGAACATTTACAATTGAATATCAGGATAGCATTTCTCCAAACGATACATTAACCCAAAGAAAAGGCAAAACTGTGTATAAAGACCTAGAAATAACACAAAACAATTATATCGCTTGGGGCAAAGGAGTTGATAAAAAAACAGAAGGTTTTTTAAAAGATTCTTTTAATTATAAAGATGAGAGAACTATTAATTGGACGCTACCAAAAACTTTAAATAATATTTTATTGAAAAAGGAAGGTTCTGAAAAGGGTAAGAAAATTAGAGTCTCTGCGCCTATTTACAATCTCGATAAAAACAAAGCTGTTCTTTTCACATTTGAACAGTCATATAAAAGCACGGTAGTACAAAGCATCTATTTTGTTAAAAAAAATAACGCCGTTTGGGATATTATTTATACAGAATCGCAAGTTATGTTCTTAGATTTAAAAATCGAGTTGACTGGGCAAAAGTGAAACAGATGCTTGGACTGAATTAACAGCCACACAAAAGCAATCAATTGAAAATAGTATAAGTACAAATAACCCCAATCAAATATGTACAAATTAAAAATTTTATTTCTTTTGACTTTTTTCCTAGCTCTCAATAGTTGTTCAGAACAAGAAAAAGATGTGATTTATATCTTCCTTGAAGATGGAAAACCAATTAGTTGTGTTAAACCAAAGACAAATAAAAAAGCCGATACATCAACAGTCGGTTATCAAGGTAAAATGCAAAAATTAGATAGCAAAACTTTTTTCTTTTGTCAGGAAAGATTTGTCAAAATTGATGATAATAAAAACGTTTCATCAAAAGAATTTGAAGAAATTAACTTTGTTAGTCATTCATTTCTTTATCAAGAATATATAAAACGAGCTATATTTTCTAAAAAAGACACTTTTAAAGATATATATCTTAGAAGAAGTGGAATCTTGACATCTATATTAAACACAAAGTGTATTGGGCTGATAATCCCTACTAAATTTTAATCTCAGCATCTAGCCCGTATTATAAGTTTCTTTAAACATAAAGTTTTGCTAAGGCAAAAAAACTAGACAGAACAGAAAATCCTATTGAACTTTCAAATACGACAAAGGTTTCCTTTTTAGTCTTTCTTTAACAAAAAACTGTATTTATCTGCGCGCTTTCCAAAAAATATAATCCGTATCTTTGCCCCATTATTAATGAATTAATTTAAAAGATTATGTATCCACCAGAATTGGTAAAACCTATGAGAGCAGATTTAACTGCCGTTGGTTTTGAAGAATTACACACTGCAGAAGCTGTTGATAACGCTTTAGCAAAAGAAGGAACAACACTTGTTGTTGTAAATTCTGTTTGCGGTTGTGCTGCAGCCAATGCAAGACCTGGAGCAAGAATGTCTTTAGACAATACAAAAAAACCTGATCACTTAGTGACAGTTTTTGCAGGAGTTGACAGAGAAGCTACGGATAAAGCAAGAAATCACATGATTCCTTTTCCTCCATCTTCGCCAAGTATGGCATTGTTTAAAGATGGACAGTTAGTACACATGTTAGAGCGTCACCATATTGAAGGTAGACCAGCTGAAATGATCGCTGAAAATTTAAAAGACGCGTACAACGAGAATTGCTAATACATTCTTACCGAAAAAAATACTATAAAACCACGTAATTACGTGGTTTTGTTTTTTATTTTTGTCACATCATAAAGTACCAACGTAGTGAAGTTTTTATCGTATATATTATCTACCATTTATCTGTTATTTTTCGGATTATCATTAATGATTTTTCACGGAATTCAATGGATTTGCTTAAAGTTAGGAGGTCAAAAATGGCACAACCGAAGCGTAAATTGGTTACAATTCACGTTGATGCGTTGCCACAATCTTTTAGGAACGCATTATACGCTTAAGAATCCGCATCAATTAAATCCGGATCAGCCGTTAATTATTGTGTCAAATCATCAAAGTATGAACGACATTTCGCCGTTGATTTGGCTGTTTAAAAAGCACTATCCAAAATTCATCAGTAAAAAAGAATTAGGCAAAGGAATTCCGAGCATTTCCTTTAATTTACGTCATGGTGGTGCCGCTTTAATTGATAGAAATGATCCAAAACAAGCGATTACAGAAATTATCAATTTTGCCAAACGAATTCACGAAAATACACACGCAGCTGTTATTTTCCCTGAAGGAACGCGGAGTAAAAATGGTGTGCCAAGACCTTTTAAAATAAAAGGATTGAATGTATTGTTTAAATATATTCCAAACGCGCAAATTGTGCCTGTAACGATTAACAATTCGTGGAAAACGACCAAATACGGAAAGTTTCCGTATGGTTTGGGTTCGCACATTACAGTAGAAGCGCACGAGCCAATTCAACTCAGTGATTATCCAAAAAACAAACGTGATGAATTACTTGAACATATCGAAAAAGTAATTACAGAACATATTGTAATTGATTAATTATACATCTTTATTTTAAAGCAAAAAAGGGTTTCACATAACGAATTCTTTTTCCGCAGTGTAGTAGACATTTTTCGTTAAGAATTTTTGAAGCCTTGGAAAAAATTTAGAAAAATGGATGCGGTTTTAGCTTTTTCAGCTAAAAACACCTCTGGAAAAAGTGCACTTTCTTTTGTTTCTGTTTTCTTTGTGCGAGCAAAGAAAATGAAAATTAAAACTTCATAATGTGAAATATAACTATGAATGTTTTTAAATATTAAGCAAGAAAAAATTTATGTATTTATGCATCAAGAAAAAATCATTTCGCAAACCATTTCTTTTGTTCAAAAAACCTTAAAAGATGCTGAAGGCGGACACGATTGGTTTCACATTGAACGTGTATATAAAAATGCACTTTTGATTGCGAAAGAAGAATCCGTAGATGAATTTATTATAAGTTTAGGCGCATTATTGCATGATATCGCTGACGCTAAATTTCACAATGGCGACGAAACTGTTGGACCAAAAGTAGCGCGTGAATTTCTTGAAAGTTTAGACGTTAGTAACGATGTGATTCTTCACGTAACAAATATCATTTCAAACATATCATTTAAAGGTGGAAATTTTGATCAACAATTTACTTCGCCAGAATTAGATGTGATTCAAGATGCAGATCGTTTGGACGCAATTGGCGCCATCGGAATTGCCCGTTGTTTCAATTATGGCGGATTTAAAAATAGAAAATTATACGATCCCGCAGTAGCGGTAAACCTCCACATGACAAAAGCCGAATATAAAAAATCTACGGCACCGACAATTAATCATTTCTACGAAAAATTGTTACTCTTAAAAGATAAAATGAACACCAAAACAGGAAAAAAAATTGCAACACAACGTCATGAATATATGGAGCAATTTCTTGATCAGTTTTACCGTGAATGGAATGGAATTGGTTAATTGTTAGACTTGTTAGACTTGTTAGACTTGTTAGACTTGTTAGACTTGTTAGACTTGTTAGACTTGTTAGACTTGTTAGACTTGTTAGACTTGTTAGACTTGTTAGACAAAATTAATTGATTTACAATTACTTATCACGCCATCAACTTTATTTTTCTTAGTTTCAAATACACTTCTAAAATTCAGAAAAAAGTATCTTTTTTAAAAAAATAAAAAAAGTGGGTAATGAAATTTCATAATGTACCCTAGTTATAGAAAGCAAAAACTTAAACTATTAATTTAAAGAACAACATTATGAAAAGCAAAACAATGAACTCATTAAGATTAAACAGCGTATTAATTTCTAACTTATCATCAGTGAAAGGTGGTCTTATTGCAAATAATAACAATCAACAGCCAATAAACGCTGCTCCAAGTACAGCTGGACCATCTTTGGACTGTGGTTATAGTGCTGGATGCCATACCTATACTTGTAAAAAATAATTATTCTTTACACAATAGAATTATCCAAATTTCCATAAAATAACTGGGTAATTCTATTGTATCATCGATTTCATTTCGCTTCTATATTTTTAAAACTCTTTTCCTTGTAACTTTTTTAAAATATTTTTTAGAGAGTTCAACTTAATATTCAATATCAATCATTCCATTTTTAAATGTAAATAGTGGTCGATCATTCGTATCTTTTAAAGTTACTCTAAAAGTTCCTTCCATTTTAGCATCGGTATGTGTTGTAATAGAAGTTTCTCTATCACCATATATAGGATCTGAACTGTAGTACACATCGTTTTCAATTAAAATAAATTCGTCTATTTGATTGGTTTCTTCTTCTAGTACGGAAAAGAAAAGTGTTTTGGTTTCATTATCAAAAGTCGCTTCTACAATTCTGTATTCAATATTTGTGGGACTCATCATCACTTCATAGTCTGTTAAAGAATAATCTACTCCATTAAGGTTAAAATGTATGGCATTTTCATTCATGATTGGTGAATTTCCATCATCAGATGAACACGATAAAAAAGCGAAAGCAATGAAACATAAAAATACTTTTTTCATGGTGGTTAATTTATAATTATACATGTCTTTTAGGAATCAATTTTGATTCACTAATTTTAAATGTAAATTATTTATCAATGCAACGTCTCAGATAGTTAACAAGCGTAAAATATTTTTCGTAAGCGTTGTTAAAACAGCGAATATTGCCCATTTTTGTACTGCTCATGAAGTGTGGTATTAAGTTTGGGCATTTGTGTATTTTTGAAATATTTCAGTCGCGCTAGCTTGATTAAATTTCTAATTTGTTCCGCTATTTTTCCTTCGCCGCGCATTCTGCTTCCGAAACGACTGTCGTTTAACGTTCCTCCGTGACAACTTTCTATTTGATGCAATACTTTTTCGGCTTTATCGGGCATGGTTTTGTGAATCCAATCAGAGAAAATTTCGCCAATAGCGCCATTCAATCGAACAATGGTAAACGCAATAGATTTCGCACCCAATTCGGAAACAGTTTTTGCCAACGGCAGAATTTCATGACTGTTTATCGATGGAATAATTGGCGCCAACATCACATTCACGGGAATTCCGTTTTCAGATAGAATTTTCACGGTTTCCAGTCGCTTTTTAATGGTTGCTGTTCTTGGTTCTAACACACGACGTGTTTCTTCTGATAAAGAAGTAATGGAAATATTCACACCGATTAAATTATCTTCTGCGAGTGCTGTTAAAATGTCTAAATCACGCAGTATTAGTGAATTTTTTGTAATAATTGCAACAGGATGTTTATATTTTAAAAAGACTTTTAAGAGACTTCGCGTAATTTCTAATTCTTTTTCCGCAGGTTGATAACAATCTGTATTTCCAGAAAGCACAATGGTGTACGCTTGCCAACTTTTCTTCTTGAGTTTCTCTTCCAACAATTCCGCAGCGTTTCGTTTGACGAGTATTTTCCGTTCAAAATCTAATCCTGCGCTAAATCCCCAATATTCATGACTATTGCGCGCGTAACAATAAATACAACCGTGCTCACAGCCTTGATATGGATTGAGTGAATATGTCATACCAACATCCGGACTTTGCACTTTGTTGACAATTGTTTTTGGAAATACGTTGGTATACGTCGTTTTATTTTTGTCCGCTTCTTCGCCTTCTTTGTGGCAATATTCTAAAAAATCAGCACGCGTTTCGTGTACATCTTGTAAAAAACGATTGTGCACATTTTTTTGCGCGCCTCTTCCTTTGGTTTTTTTTGTGGGTTCCACGATTTCTTTTTTCAAAAATAATCGCTCTTTCAATGAATGTTTGCTATTTGAATCATTTTAGAGTGCAACTACGGGAATTTCTACATTCTTGTTTCAATACTAAATTCACTACCTAAAAAAGAATCATTTTTAATACCTTTAGCATTCAAAAAATATAATTCATGAAAAAAGCTTTTCTATTTATGATTGTATGCATCTTTATGGTGCCTGCAAGTTCCAACGCCAATGAAGGCATGTGGTTTTTAATGTTTATTGATAGACTGAACCACAGAGACATGCAAAAAATGGGGTTACAATTAACCGCAGAAGAAATTTATAGCGTTAACAACAACAGTTTAAAAGATGCCATAGTACAATTCAACGGAGGTTGTACCGCGAGTATTATTTCTGATAAAGGATTAGTACTTACAAACCATCACTGTGGATATGATGCTATTGCAGAATTATCTACGGAAGAAAAAAATCACTTAAAAAACGGATTCTGGGCAAAAAGTTTTGAAGAAGAATTGAAGCCAGAAAGTTTATATGTTCGCTTTTTCGTGCGAATGGATGACGTAAGCAAACGTATTTTAGCAAAAGTAACTGATAGCATGACCGAAAAGGAAAGACAAGCTGCTATCAATAAAGAAATTGCTGTTATTGAAAAAGAAAATAACGAAGGTGGAAAATATACTGTTTCTGTACGTTCATTTTTTCAAGGAAACGAATTCTACTATTTCGTGTATGAAGATTATAAAGATGTTCGTTTGGTAGGAACTCCAACAGAAAGTGTTGGAAAATTTGGTGGCGATACTGATAACTGGGAATGGCCGCGCCATACAGGAGATTTCTCTTTATTTAGAGTATACACGGACAAAGACGGAAACGCAGCCGACTATTCTAAAGACAATGTTCCTATGAATCCAAAAAAGCATTTATCTGTAAACTTAGCAGGTGTAAAAGAAAATGATTTTGCAATGATTTTAGGATATCCAGGACGTACAAATCGTTGGATGCCAGCAGCAGGAATTGAACAAAATGTAAAGTATGCCTATCCAGCTTGGGTTGAAGGTTCTAAACTAAGTATGGATGTTATGAAATCGCACATGGATAAAAGCGAAGATGTAAATCTTAAATATGCTTCTGCTTACGCAGGAATTGCCAACTATTGGAAAAATAGACAAGGTATGATTGATGCATTGACAAAGCATGAAACTGCCGAGAAAAAGGGCAATTTAGAGAAAAAGTTCGGTAAATGGGCAAATAAAAAACGCAACAAAGCGGAATATGGTACTGTCATTGAAGATATTAATACCTATTACGCATTGACGAATGAAAAAGCACGTCACGATAATTACTTAATTGGAATATTGAGATCTAGTGAATTTGCTGTAACTCCATGGAGATTAGGAAATAACTTAAAATATTACACAGAACAAAACAAAGCAAAACGAGAAGAGTTACTTCCTAGATTAAAAGGAATGATTGATGATATCTTCAAAAATGCACATATTCCATTGGAAAGAGATGTACTTGCTGCACAGTTAAAGTTATATGTTGAAAAATCTGGATATGAATTACCACCATTGGTAAAACAAATCAGTGAAGAAATCAGTAATGACTTTGATAGTTATATTGATGCGATGTTTGAACTAAGTATTTTCACGTCTAAAGAGCGTTTGGAAGCCTATTTAATGTATCCAAACAAAATCTTATTAGAGAATGATCCATTATACTTATTATCATCTGATTTAATTGATAAATACAGAGATCAACCAGAAGCAATTGCGACTGCAAAAGAAGCGTATGACAAAGCCTATAGAAAATTTGTACAAGGATTACGTGATTCTAAATTGAGCACCGTAAAATATCCTGATGCAAATTCTACGCTCCGTTTATCGTACGGGAAAGTGGTTGCATTACCGAAAGATGCGCGTAACGATGCAAAAATCAACAACTACACAACCATGAAAGGTATGATTGCTAAATATCAACCAGGTGATGATGAATTTGATATGCCTCAAGGTATTTTAGATTTATACAAAAAGAAAGATTTTGGACAGTATGCTGATAAAAACGGATACATGCCTATAAATTTCTTAACAAACAATGACATCACAGGAGGAAACTCTGGATCGCCAGTATTAAATGGAAATGGAGAATTGATCGGTTTGGCTTTTGATGGAAACATTGAAGCAATGGCTGGAGATGTTATTTTTGACGATAAATTACAACGTACCATCAACGTTGATATTCGTTATGTATTTTGGTTAGTTGACAAACTATCTGGCGCAGATAACATTATCAAAGAATTGACTATTAAAAAGTAATTTAAAACACTATGTATATTGAAAAAGCCATTCTTTACGGAATGGCTTTTTTTATGAGGTAAAATTAAATTTACGTTGCAATTGCTTGTGCTAAATCGGCAATTAAATCGTCGATATCTTCAATTCCGACACTTAATCTTATTAAAGAATCAACCACGCCTGTTTTTTCTCTTGCTGACTTCGGAATACTTGCGTGCGTCATACTTGCCGGATGTCCAGCTAAGGATTCAACGCCACCTAAAGATTCTGCCAGTACAAAAACTTTGAGGTTTTCGACAATCTTTATTGATTTCTCGTAATCATTCCCTTTTGTAGTAAAAGAGATCATTCCGCCAAAATCGTCCATTTGCTTTTTCGCAATCTCATGATTTGGATGACTTTCAAATCCTGGCCAGTATACATTTTCTACTGCTGGATGCTGCGCTAAATATTCAGCCACAGCTTTTCCGTTTTCACAGTGACGTTGCATGCGGACGTGCAAGGTTTTAATTCCTCGCAATGCCAAAAAACTATCCATAGGTCCACAAATAGCGCCGCTTGCATTTTGAATAAAGTATAATTTATCTGCAAGTTTTTTGTCTTTTACTACCAAAGCGCCCATGACCAAATCACTATGTCCACCAATATATTTTGTTGCAGAATGCATGACAATGTCTGCGCCTAAATCTAACGGGCGTTGTAGATAAGGTGTTGCAAATGTATTATCAACTGCTAACATGATATTGTGTTTTTTAGCAACTGCGGATGACGCTTCAATATCAATAATATTCATCATTGGATTTGTAGGCGTTTCAACCCAAATCAGCTTTGTGTTTTCGTTTACATACGATTCAATATTCGCAGCATTTTGCATGCCGATAAAGTGAAATTTGATTCCAAATCCTTCAAAGATCTTTGTAAACAATCGATACGTTCCTCCGTATAAATCGCTTGTAGAAATCACCTCATCGCCAGGTTGCAATAGTTTCATTATTGCATCAATTGCCGCCAAACCTGATCCGAATGCCAAACCATAGTTTCCGTTTTCAATGCTTGCAAAAGATTTTTCTAAAGCAGTACGCGTAGGATTGTGCGTTCGAGAATACTCATATCCTTTATGTCCGCCAGGCGTTGTTTGTGCGTATGTAGATGTTTGATAAATTGGCGGCATGACAGCTCCGTACGCTTTATCAGGTTCTTGTCCGCCATGTATTGTTTTTGTATTGAATTTCATGTGTTCAATTTATTTTTATTTTAGGGTCACATGTTACCTTTGATGATTAAAATAATCTTTCCTTTTAAATGCTTAAAGAATATTTTATTCATGTCGATTTCATCTGTGCTTTTTATCTTTTGATACACATTTCGCGTTGAGTTTTTTGGTTTTCCAATTATAGGTGTACCTTTATAAATACTTAATTTTTTATTCGAAATGATACGTAAAAATAACAATTTCTCTATACATCTTCTCATTTTGCTTGGTCTGTTTAGCACACAAGCATTTTCTCAAAATTTCACAAAACAAGATACACTTCGTGGTTCCATTACGCCTGAACGTGTTTGGTGGGATTTAACACATTATCATTTAGACATCAAAGTAGCTCCAATTGATCAAACAATTTCTGGAAGCAATACCATTCAATATAAAGTGTTGGAAAATAACCAAAAGACGCTTCAAATTGATTTGCAAGCGCCATTACAACTCACAAAAGCGATTCAAAACGATCAAGAATTAGAAATTACGCATGATGGAAATGCGCATTTTATTCATCTCGCGGAAGCGCAAAAATTAGGAGAACTATATAGTATAAAAGTTTTTTACGAAGGAAAACCAAAAGTTGCCAAACGTCCGCCATGGGATGGAGGTATTACGTGGACAAAAGATAGCAATGGACTTCCTTTTATCGCTTCTTCCTGTCAAGGATTGGGCGCAAGTGTTTGGTGGCCGTGTAAAGATCACATGTATGATGAAGTGGATAGCATGAAAATTAGTGTGAATGTTCCGAAAAATTTAATGAATGTTTCCAACGGACGTTTGATTAAAGTTGAAGAAAAAGAAGATGACACAAAAACGTATCACTGGAACGTTTTAAACCCGATTAATAATTATGGAGTGAACATCAATATTGGCGATTATGTGCATTTTGGCGAAAAATACAAAGGTGAAAACGGTGAGTTGGATATGGATTATTATGTACTGCGAGATAATCTAGCCAAAGCAAAAGAACAGTTTAAAGATGCCGCACGAACTATGGAAGCTTTTGAACATTGGTTTGGACCGTATCCGTTTTATGAAGATAGTTATAAGTTGGTAGAAGCGCCCTATTTGGGCATGGAACACCAAAGTTCGGTAACATACGGAAACGGATATATGAACGGATATCGTGGAAGAGATTTAAGCGGAACAGGCTGGGGAATGAAGTTCGATTTTATCATCATTCACGAATCGGGACATGAATGGTTTGCCAATAATATTACTAATATTGACATTGCCGATATGTGGATTCATGAGAGTTTTACCGCGTATTCTGAAAATTTGTTTTTGAATTATTTCTATGGGAAAAAAGCAAGTTCGGAATATGTCATTGGAACGCGTAGAAGCATTCGAAATGACAAACCCATTATCGGAATTTATAATGTAAATCACGAAGGTTCAAGCGATATGTATTATAAAGGTGCAAACATGTTGCACACCATTCGTCAACTGATAAATAATGACGAGAAATGGCGCAGTATTTTGCGTGGTTTGAATAAAGATTTTTACCATCAAACAGTAACAACACAACAGATTGAGAGTTATATTAGTGAGAAATCAGGAATTGATTTGTCTTCCGTTTTTGATCAATACTTGAGAACGACAAATATTCCAAAATTCAGTTACAAAACTGAGGGCAAAAAGCTCATGTATCGTTGGGAAAATGCTCTTGAAAACTTTGATATGAAGGTAAAAATAATGATCAACGGAAATGAACTTTGGCTATCACCAACGACTTCTTGGAGCACAGAAAAAACAACTTCTGAAATTATTTCTACAAAGGTTGATGAAAACTTTTATGTGAAGATTAAGGAAGGTTCTAACTAATATAAAATTGTCAAGTCGAGCGCAGTCGAGACTCAAAAAAAATAGTTGATTCTAAAAACTTCTCGACTGCGCTCGAAGTGACAAATGCGAATTTTATTAGTTTTCTAATGTTTGTTTTATATGAGATTCGTCTACTTAAATTGTTTTTACAAAATCCAAAAACACTTCTTTATGTCGCTCTAAATCCATGTTCGCAGAAAGTGCTACACGAGCAATATAATCTTTATCGCCTTCTTTGGTAGTTCCTTGTGTAGATGTTGCAGGAATTGTCCAATAACAACCTTTTAGCTGTCCGTAACTGACACAATACTTGCTTTCGTTAGGAATTTTAGTAATCATCATATTGATTAATCTGTGATTTAATTTTCGTTTATACGCTTCTTTTTCTTCATGAGTATTTCCTTTCGTCGGAAGGTCTAATGAAAAAACCGATGGCGTAAATCCTTGTTCGGCTAATTCCTCCGAAACAAAATTGATTTTCGCTGCTGGTAACGTCTCCTGAATAAAGTTTACAAATTCGCGTGTATTTTGATACGCATCCGCAATTCTTTGATTCATAGAAGGCAGTTGTTTGTCTAATATTTCTAATTGAAGTGCTGTCGCTTCATTATCGCAAAGTTGTAAATGCATTTCTATGTGTTGAATCAATGCTTCAGCTTTTTCATTTCCCACACAATAACCCGCAGTACATTGTCCGCCACTTGGAAATTTTGATCCACTTGCATACGAAATCGTTCGAATCGTTGAAAGTATTTTTCCTTCGCCTAAAAAGAGCACATTAGGACAAAATGTTTGATCTAGAATAAAAACAGGATCAATCGCAGTTTCGCCCGTTGAAGTTGTACGTGTTGCGCTTAAAACCTCTTTTAATTGTATCAAATCTGGAACTTCCACTCTTGGGTTTGTTGGAATTTCAGCAATGATATACGGAATCGCATCTTCGGCAGCAATTTTTGCTAAAACGCTGTCAATACTTTGTACCATATCATGATCGCCGTCCACATGTAAATCTACGATTTCAACATTGTCAATACAAGCAGCTACACGCCGAGCCTGATCGTTTGTGCCGCCATAACAATTTGGAGGCACCACAAATTTGATTGCTTTTCCTTTGTGTTTTTCCTGCGCATCATGAATGAGTCCCATCATAATCGCATATTGAATAGAAAGTCCACTAGAACCAAGAAGTGGTTTTGTGTTTACACCAGTAATTTCTTTAATTAAATTTAAAACACTTGCTTTACTTCGACTCCGCTCAGCACGAGTGTCATCTTCAACATTGCTCGTTTGATTATCAATAGTTGATTTTCCTGTGAGCACATTCAAAGCAGTCAAACAATTTATTGGTGTCATTGCAATGGTTTCTCTTCTTCGTACATGTTGAATTTCTGAAATATAACTTTCATTTTCTTCGCCATTTACGAGCAAAATACTTCCTGAATCTCCGTGAAGATTCACAAAAAAGTCAATATTTTGATTAAGATCAAGAGTACTAATTCCATCTTGTTGTGAAATGAAAACCGTACTTCCATCAAACGCGGAAATTGCTGACGCTTTCTCAACTTTCTTTAACTCAAATTGATATCCATACACATTCTTTATAATTTCTGCATCAAAGAAATCGGGTAATGCATCCGTATAAATGATTTGCGTATTTTTATTGTCTAATAAATTTTTTCTTAGAATTGCTAAAACAGGAGTCGTTTTGGATGAAAAACTGATGACATTTTCTGGTTTTAGACTGTGTAAATTTGCAATTGTCCATTCGAGCACACACGATAATGGATGTCCTAATCGAATATAATCGTACGCAGTTGGCAATTCACGAAGTGCTGATGCATCAGAATTATGATCATTGAATAAAATTTCAAACTGATCTAAAAATTGAACTTTCGCCAATTCTTCATCGTAAATATCGAGTCGATGTGTTGTTAGACCCAACCAATCTGTTGGCATGTTTTCTAACACATCTTTTATATAATTTAGGGGCTTATTGTATTCCATAATTTTCTCTTCAAAATGGGCTGGTAATATACAGTATTTAGATTTTTTTATAAAGTGTTATGAGTCGTTTTATTTATGCTAGACTTCTTCGATTCTTGAACTTGTTAGACATGTTAGACTTATTATTATGAGATTCCTTTCAGCTTGACGAACGAAATTAAAAAATATTTTTAAAGCACTTCTCGATACTAATTTGTTTCACAAATTCACTCGAAGAAGTGACGTTTCAAAAACTAATCCTTCTTCAATTTCTTTACCAACTTTCCTACGGTTAACCCTTGTACTAAGATTGAAAATATCACAACAACGTATGTAATTACCAAAAACAAATCGCGATGCATATCATTGGTCAATCCTAACGCAAGTGCAATAGAAATTCCGCCACGCAATCCGCCCCAAGTCATGATAAGATTGGTTTTAGGGACAAAATCGAGTTTCTTCTCAAAGAATTTTATCGGAAATAATAATGACATGTATCTGCAAGCAAGTACAATCGGAATTGCTAATAATCCCGCAACAATGTATTTCACTTCAAAGGCAATCACAAGCATTTCCATTCCGATCAACACAAATAAAATTGTGTTTAGTAAAATATCGATCAGTTCCCAAAATTTATCTACATAGGTTTCCGTGACTTTAGACATCGCGTTTCCTCTGACAGTATCATTTCCAACAATTAATCCCGCAGTCACCACCGCTAACGGTGCAGAAACGTGCAATTCATGTGCAATGGCGGTTCCAGCCATTACGGTCGCCAACGTAATGATGACTTCAATATCGTAATCGTCAATTGATTTTAGCAATCTATATGTAACCCAACCGAGTAAAACACCCAATAGAATTCCACCTAAAACTTCCAAACCAAATAATTTTACAACATCTAATACTTCAATATTTCCAGGACCTGAGTTTGCTATTTGAAATATCGTCAAAAAGATAACGACACCAACTCCGTCATTAAACAGCGATTCGCCTACAATTTTCACTTCTAGTTTTTTAGGAACATTTGCTTTTTTCAAAATTCCCAAAACAGCAATCGGATCTGTTGGAGAAATTAACGCTCCAAAGAGCAAACAATAGATAAAGTTAACTTCTAAACCTGTCAATTGTAACGCATAAAACATCACAATTCCGACTAAAAACGTAGAAACTAACACGCCTAAAGTTGCAAAGACCAATACGGGCCAACGTTGCACTTTGAGTTGTTCAAAGTTGGTATGTAAAGCACCTGCAAAGAGCAAGAAACTCAGCATAATATCGAGCAATACGCTTCTAAAATCTATTTGTGTAATGATGTATCTTTCCGCATTTAGCAAGGTTTCATCAAAATAACTCAATGCAAATACCGCCAGCGTAAAGAGAATCGTAATCAGCATTAAGCCAATCGTGTTTGGTAGTTTTAAAAATCGCACATTAATATATCCAAAAGCGGCGGCTAAGGAAACAAGTATAGTAATAATTAAAAAATAGTCCATGAGTTAGATTGCTTTTCTGAGTGCTAATATATATCCTAAATGTATACCTTCATGAAAATTATTGAATTCAATTGCTTCTTGCACATTTGTCAACGTTGTTCCTAAACTCACCGTATACTCCGTATAGGTTTTAAAAATTCCTGCTGCGAGATCTTTTTCGGTTTGAATCAACAAACTTTCTAATAAACCGTTGATTTCGTCAACTTCTGCCTGAGTAACATCGCCTTCAGGCTTTGTTTTGTTTCTATATTTTGACACCAGTTCTTCCGAAACATGCATTGGCAAACCTGATAATTTATAGGTTAGCAATTGTTGTGTCACTACAACATGCGCAATATTCCATATAATATTATTGGAAAATCCTTCGGGAATTTTGTTTAAATCGGCTAAAGATATTTGTTCTAAAAAACGTTTTAAGATGATTCTATTTTTGTGTGTAATGGTACTCGTAAAATTCATTTTTAGTATATTTTTCTTAAAAGTATTCTTTTTTAGTCGAAAAGAATTTTCTTTGCATCAATTTTACAACAAATAAGAGCATCAATCTTTTTTAAAATTTAAAACCTGTGAAGAAAATATATCATTTAAAGACGTGTAATACGTGTCAGCGAATCATTAAAGATATTCAACCAACTTCCGATTTTGTCCTGCAAGGAATTAAAGAAGAAGAAATTACCGTAAAGCAACTCGAAGAAATGCACGCGCTTTCTGGAAGCTACGAAGCATTGTTTAGCAAACGCGCCAAGTTGTACAAAGAAATGGATTTGAAAAATCAGGAATTAAAAGAAGAAGATTACAAACACTATATTTTAGAACATTATACCTTTTTAAAACGTCCAGTAATTATTGTAGAAGATCAAATTTTCATTGGAAATTCTGCCAAAACTGTCGCTGCTGCTAAAGAAGCGATCTCCTAATGGTAAAAGAAAGGAAATTTGCTTTTGTTGCTGCCTTTTTGGTACAAGTTTTTTATGGTGTCACGTTTACATTTGCATCAGATGTAATAAAAGGTGGCTACATAAGACCTTTCGGATTTATATTGCTTCGCGTTGCTGGCGCTGCCGTATTATTTTGGCTTTTTAGCTTTTTTGCACCGAAAGAAAAGATTGATCGAAAAGACTTTGTCATTTTCTTTTTTGCTTCCATCTTCGGAATTGCACTCAACATGCTTACTTTTTTTAAAGGACTCGAATATACAACGCCCATTCACGCTTCCGTGATTATGGTTGTTGTCCCAATTATTGTATTGATTATGTCCGCAATATTTTTGAAAGAAAAGATTGTTTCCACAAAAATCATCGGAATTATTTTAGGACTTTCAGGCGCGGTTGTATTAAGTGTTTACGGGAAATCAGCATTGGCTTCAGACAATATTCCACTTGGGAATTTACTTGTATTTATCAATGCCGTTTCGTATAGTATTTACATTATTATTATTAAAAAATTGAGTTCAAAATACCATCCGTTTACGTTTATAAAATGGTTGTTTTTATTTGGAACCTTCATGGTATTACCGTTTGGACTCTCAGAATTAGAAGCTGTTGATTGGACTGTTTTCACGCCGTATATTATATTTGAAACTTTATTTGTAATTATTGGTGCTACTTTTGCGACTTACCTCTTAAATCCGTTAGCATTGCGACAATTAAAAGCCTCAACTGTAAGTACATTTTTATACATTCAACCAGTGATTGCAGGAATTTTTGCCATCATTATGGGGAGCGATTCCCTAAATTTGATTAAAATTGTAGCAGCTTTGTTAATTTTTGCTGGAGTTTATCTCGTTTCAATGAACAAAGCCAAAACTAGTACATGAGTTATAAACAGCCTCTTTTTTATAATAATGTCAACGATATTCCCCAAGAATATTGGCAACAATTAGGTTGTTTAGACAACACCTATTATACACCACAATTTTTACACGCGTACGAAATTTCGAATAAAGATATTGTATTTCGCTATATCATCATTCTGAACGATCAACAAGAAGCAGTTGCTTTTGCTGCGACACAAGTAGTAACGATTCCGATAGAAACCATCACGAAAAATGTTAAGATTTCGGATCGATTCAAAAAAAGAATCAATAGTTTATTCTACAAGAGTACACCTAAAATTATGTTTTGTGGAAACGTTTTTTTGAGTGGCGAATACGGAACTTTTATCAAAAAAGATGAAGACACCAACGCGCGATTTCACGAATTGGTTGCCGCTTTAAAGGTGTTAATGAAAGAAACGAAAAAGTTGCATGCCGTTTTTGTAAAAGACTTTAAAGAAGCATCACTTCCGATTACAGATCAACTAAAAGATTATAAATACATCCCGATGAAGGTGGAACCGAATATGATTATTCGATTACAATCGGAATGGAAATCGTTTGATGATTATAAAAATGCGCTCAAATCTAAATACAGAGTCAAAGCAAATAAAGCCGATAGTAAAAGTGAAAAATTAACGGTAAAACTGTTTACTTCACAAGATATAGAACATCACAAAAGCGAATTGCAAGCCTTATACGAAAACACCATTGCGAACGCGAATTTTAATGCGCAAGTGTTAAATTTGAATACCTATACGCAACTCAAAGAAACGTATGGCGATCAATTTATTATAAAAGGTTATTTTTTAAATGATAAACTGGTTGGTTTCTTGTCAGCCATGAGCAATCAGGAGAATTTAGACGCCCATTTTATTGGACTCGATTATTCACTGAATAAAAAATTTGGCATTTATCCACGCATCTTGAATGATTATGTTCGTTTGGGAATTCAACGTCAAGCAAAACGCATCAATTTGGGAAGAACCGCTTCCGAAATCAAAAGTACCTTAGGCGCAAAACCACAAGATCTTACCTGTTACATTCGCCACAAACAACCTCTACTAAACGCTGCCATGCGACCTTTCATTAAGAATATTAAGATAAAAAGCTTTAGAGAGCATTCGGTTTTTAAGTAGAAAGTTTTAGACGCGCTTTGCTTTTAGACGCGTTCCTGCGTAAGCGGGAATCTCTTGGATCGCTTCGCTGTTAGATTTTTGGACTTTTCCGTCAAGCTGAACTTGATTCAGCTTCCCACACGCTAGCGCAAGTTTTACAACTCGTGCCGACAAACACGCTAAAAAATATTCGTGTATTCGTGGCGAAACTTCTCGATACAATTTTTCTTCATTTCATTACGAAAAATCATTCGAAGTGACGTGTTTTTGAATCCAAGAAACGTCACTTCAAGTGGTTTTTTATCATTGAAAGAAATCGAAATGAGCAAAAAATAGCTTAAAACCGCAAAACACTAAATTTTAAATGTAAAAGTTAAAAGTGTTTTTAGGCTTTAAATTCTTAAATATTTCAATCTAATTTTTACTTAAATAATATAATCCGTACTCACAAAGTTGGATGCTCTGGTGTGTAATAATTCCTTTAAAATAGCATTGTTATAGTCATTGTCTTTTGAAGCAACAAAAGTTCTGATGGAAAATGAACGTAATGCATCATGCACACTTAAAGTCGCTACTGCAGAATCTTTTCTTCCAGTAAAAGGATAGACATCTGGTCCACGTTGACATGAACTATTTAGATTCACACGACAAACTAGATTGACTAACACATCTATTAAAGGTGCCAACGTTTTGATATCTTTCCCGAATAAACTTACTTGTTGTCCATAATTAGAAGCCGCCATATCATCCAAAGGTTCCTCAATATCCGAGAATGAAATCACCGGAATTACAGGTCCAAATTGCTCTTCTTCATACACGCGCATATCTTTTGTAACAGGATACAATACCGCAGGAAAAATATAATTATCCGTCGTTTCTCCCCCTTTTTTATTGATGATTTTTGCCCCTTTTGCTGTTGCATCGTCAATCAACCCTTGAATATAAGCTGGTTTATCTGGTTCTGGCAAAGGCGTTAATTTTGCGCCATCTTCCCAAGGATTTCCAAATTTTAATGCATCTACTTTTTCAGAAAAACGCTTGTTAAATTCGTCCACAATCGCTTCATGCACATACAATACTTTTAGTGCCGTACAACGTTGCCCATTGAAAGAAGTCGTTCCCGCAATACATTCGTTGATTGCTAAATCTAAATCGGCATCTTTCAGTACAATGGCAGGATTTTTAGCTTCCAATCCTAACACCATTCGCAAGCGATTACTTTTTGGGTGTACATTTTGTAATGCATTCGCAGATTTACTATTTCCAATTAAAGCCAACACATCCACACGACCATCTTTCATAATTGGTGAAGCAACGGTTCTTCCACGTCCGTAGATAATATTCACGGCGCCTTTTGGAAAACTATTCTGAAAAGCTTCTAGTAAAGGCGATAAGAGTAAAACGCCAAATTTTGCAGGTTTAAAAATGATGGAATTCCCCATAATTAATGCAGGAATCAACAATGCAAATGTTTCGTTTAAAGGATAATTATACGGTCCTAAACAAAGTACAACACCAAGCGGCCCACGACGAATGTGCGCGTTTACACCAGCGTGCTTTTCAAACTTTGCAGAATCTCTGTCCATTTGCTTGTAGTCTTCAATAGTATCGTATACATAATCTACGGTTCTATCGAATTCCTTTTCTGAATCTGGTAAGTTTTTACCAATTTCCCACATTAAAAGCTTCACAACTTCATCACGCTTGGTTTTCATTTGTGTGACAAATTTTTCCATGCACGCAATTCTGTCTACAACTTTCATTGTTGGCCACAAACCTTGCCCTTTGTCATACGCAGTAACTGCAGAATTCAACGCGTCTAATGCTTCTTTTTCTCCTAACGTCGGAATGGTTCCAAGTAACGTAGGTTTGTATGGTTCTGTTGAAGAAATGGTAGAATATACCTGAGACGTTTCTCCTGTCCAGGTTTTTAATTCTCCATCAACTAAATATGTATTTTGAGTTATTGTTTTTTTAATTTGATACTGTTCGGGAATGTTCATAAAATAGTTAGTTTAAACTAAGAATTGAAATAAATCGGGTTTGTCGTTTAGGTAGTCTCCGTAAAAATTACGCAATTTCATTTTAGTGATTAACGCTTCTAAATCGTCTGCATTTTTTAATTGCAAACCAACGACTGCCGCGCCGTTTTCACGATTGGTTTTTTTGGTATATTCAAAATGTGTAATGTCGTCCGTTGGGCCTAAAACTTCCGCTAAAAATTCGCGTAAAGCACCTGCACGTTGTGGAAATTTGATGATGAAGTAATGTTTTAAATTCGCATACAACAACGCACGTTCTTTAATTTCCGCCGTTCGTGTAATATCATTATTGCTTCCGCTGATGACACACACTACATTTTTTCCTTTTATTTGTTCTGCATATTGCGATAAAGCACCAATACTTAAAGCACCAGCAGGTTCTACCACAATGGCTTGTCGGTTGTATAAATCTAGGATGGTTTGACACACATTGCCTTCATCAACCGTAACCATATCGTGTAAATTTTCTTTACAGATGGCAAAATTGAGATCGCCAACACGTTTTACTGCTGCACCATCTACAAAGTTTTCAATTTTTTTTAAAGTTGTATTCCGATCATTTTTGATCGATGTTGACATTGAAGGTGCACCTTTTGGTTCTACGCCAATAATTTTTGTCATTGGAGATAGTATTTTAAAAATTGAAGATAATCCCGCAGATAATCCGCCACCACCAACAGGCACAAACACATAATCAATTGGGTTTTCTGTTTGTTTTAAAATTTCCAAACCGATGGTAGCTTGTCCTTCAATGACTTTTTCATCGTTAAACGGATGAATAAATGTTTTGTTAAGTCGCTCCGACTCTTCCATTGCTGCATGATACGCATCGTCAAAACTATCGCCAACTAAAACCACCTCAACATATTCTTCACCAAACATTTTTACTTGCTCAATTTTTTGATTTGGCGTTGGTGTTGGCATAAAAATCGTGCCTTTTATTTTTAATAACTTACATGAAATCGCAACACCTTGCGCATGATTTCCAGCACTTGCACACACAATTTCGTTTTCAATTTGTGAAGCTGTCAAAGAAGCAATTTTGTTATACGAACCTCTAATTTTGTACGAACGTACTTGTTGCAAATCTTCTCGCTTAAAGAACACATTGCAATTCCATTGTTTGGAATAGTATTCGTTGTAACTCAATGGTGTCAACGAAGCAATGCCTTTGAGCGTTTTTGCTGCTTGCCTGACGGCTTCGAGTGTTGGACTGTATGTTGTTGTTAGGTTCATTTTTGAATGCTATGTTTTTGCTTTTTTAAAGATCAAGTAACGACTAAAATCATTGGATTTCTTTTTGCGAAATCACTATATTTTTTCTTTAATTCTGCAGAAAAATTATTGTTTTCTATACAAATCATTTTTAATTGTGTTGCGTTTTTTATCCAACTAAATATAGCTTCTCCACCAATATCAGTAATTCCACAACTGACCAAACCTAATGACACTATTGATTTTGGAAGTGATTGCGCTATTATTATTGAGCCTTCATCACCAATTTCTTTGTTGTAACTAAAGCTTAGTGTCTTTACAGGAATTTGTCCTTTATAATTTTTGAAAGCATTCATAATGCATTCAACATTTGTTTTGTCTAGCCATTTCGCGCGAAGCGCCAACGTATCTTCAAAAGCTGTATGATCTTGAATTTGATTTGCTATTGTTTCTAATCTTGAAACTCCTGATGTTTTTAAAGCATCGACTAAAGAAGTCCAAAAATCAGGCTCATTAGACATGTTGAACAGTTTCTTTTACTGTTTTGATCGTCTTCATCGCCGTCATTGCAGCTCTGAGTCGTTTTCCAACAGCTTCTATTGGATGATTTCGAATGGCATCATTTACCGCAATTAAGTCTAAATTATCAACACCATTTGAACTTGAAAATGAGGTTCCAACAACAGTTGTATCAACCGTTTTCATAAAGTCTTTTAATAATGGTTTGCATGCATGATCGAATAAATAACAACCATATTCTGCGGTATCAGAAATCACACGATTCATTTCAAATAATTTTTTTCGAGCAATCGTATTTGCGATTAATGGCAATTCGTGAAGCGATTCGTAATATGCTGAATCTTCAATAATCCCTGCACTTACCATCGTTTCAAACGCCAATTCTACACCCGATTTTACAAAAGCAACTAATAACACACCGTGATCAAAATATTCCTGTTCCGAAATATGATCGGTTGTCAATGCTGTTTTTTCAAAGGCAGTTTCGCCAGTTGCAGCACGCCATTTTAATAAATTCACATCGTCATTTGCCCAATCTTCCATCATAGTTTCTGAGAAATGTCCCGAAATAATATCGTCCATGTGTTTCTCAAATAATGGCTTCATGATCGTTTTTAATTCTTCTGATAATTCAAAAGCTTTCAACTTTGCAGGATTCGACAAACGATCCATCATATTGGTAATTCCACCATGTTTCAACGCTTCCGTGATGGTTTCCCAACCGAGTTGAATCAATTTTGCAGCATAATTCGCATCAATTCCTTCCGCGACCATTTTATCAAAAGCCAAGATAGAACCTGTTTGCAATACGCCACAAAGAATGGTTTGTTCGCCCATTAAATCACTTTTCACTTCGGCAACAAATGAAGATTCTAACACGCCTGCTTTGTGTCCGCCAGTTGCAACCGCATAGGCTTTTGCTTGCGCCCAACCTTTGTTTTCTGGATCATTTTCTGGGTGCACCGCAATTAGTGTCGGAACTCCAAAACCACGTTTGTATTCTTCCCGAACTTCCGTTCCTGGGCATTTTGGCGCGACCATGATTACGGTAATATCTTCACGTATTTTTGTACCTTCTTCTACAATATTAAAACCGTGTGAATAACTTAATGTTGCTCCTTTTTTCATTAAAGGCATCACAGCTTTTACCACCGAAGTATGTTGTTTATCTGGTGTTAGATTCAATACCAAATCAGCTGTTGGAATTAAATTTTTATAGGTTCCGATTTTAAAACCACGTGAGGTCGCATTTATGTATGAAGCGCGTTCTTCGTCAATGGCTGCTTGTCGCAATGCATACGAAATATCGAGTCCTGAATCGCGCATGTTTAGTCCTTGATTGAGTCCTTGTGCGCCACAACCGACAATGACAATTTTCTTTCCTTCAAGCACATGTACGCCATCTTCAAATTCTGAAGCATTCATAAATCTACATTTTCCTAATTGTGCTAATTGATCTCGTAATGATAGTGTATTAAAGTAATTTGACATGATTTTTAATTTTGAACATAGAGACAAAATAAAAGAGAATAGATGTGCTTCTCCAGATGTCTTATTTCTATTATTATTTTTACTTCTATTTAGGTTTAATTAAAAGAATAAAGCCGTCTATTTTCTTTATTCTATTCTCTAATCTCTTTTATTTAATGATTAAATGCTGCTAACATTTTTGATATTTTCATTTCTTCTTTGGACACCGAAATACGTCCTGAACGTGTAAATTGCATGATTCCAAAAACGCTTAATTCTCTGTGCAATAATTCTATTTCTTCTTTTCTTCCCGATTTTTCAATGACAAAAAACTGCCGGTTTACTGTGACAATTCGTGCATTGCTATCTTTGATGATGTTCTGAATTTGTCGTTCATCAAATAATAAATCTGACTTCATTTTAAAGATGCAAGATTCTTGATAGATGATTTCTTCTTCTGTGTGATAATACGCTTTGATGACTTCGACTTGTTTTTCAATTTGACCGATGATTTTTTTCATCTGTTCTTCCGAAAGATTCACCACAATCGTCCATCGAGAAACGCTTTCAATTTCTGAAACCGAAGAGTTGATACTTTCTATATTGATATGTCTACGTTGGAATATTGCTGAAATTCTATTCAACAATCCAATGTTATTTTCGGTATACACCGAAACCGTAAATTGTTTGAGTTCTTTTTCCATGTGTTGTAAAGATGTTAGATAAAAGACGAAAGAAAAAAGATGCTAACGCTAGTTTTTCTATAAATTCAAAAAGTCTTTTCTCTATGTTCTATATTCTATTCTCTGTATTCTACTCTCTATATTTTTAATTATAAATTAACTTAATCGTATATCTGAAACCGACGCTCCCGAAGGAACCATTGGAAACACGTTCCCTTCTTTTTCTACACAAACTTCCAAGAAATACGCTTCTTTGCTCGCCATCATTTCGGCAACCGCTTCCGCTAATTCTTCTCGTTTTGTAACGCGTCGTGCGTTTATATAATACCCTTTTGCAATTGCTACAAAATCTGGATTTGTCATTTCGGTAGATGCATAGCGTTTGTCAAAAAATAGTTGTTGCCACTGTCGAACCATTCCCAAGAAATCATTGTTTAACACCACAATTTTTACTGCCGTTTTTTGTTGAAAAATAGTTCCCAATTCCTGAATTGTCATTTGGTAACCGCCATCACCCGAAATAGAAACGACTTCACGTTCTGGAGCTGCCATTTTTGCGCCAATTGCGGCTGGTAATCCAAATCCCATCGTGCCCAATCCGCCAGAAGTAATGTTACTTTTTGTTTGGTTGAATTTTGCATAACGACATGCAATCATTTGGTGTTGCCCAACATCAGAAACAATGGCTGCTTCACCTTTACTTTCTAAATTTATTTGATGCAACACTTCGCCCATGGTTAATCCTTCTTTCGTTGGATGCAAGTCATGTTTGATGACTTTTTCATATTCAATTTCGTATAAATCCTTGAATTTTTGATGCCATTCTGTATGTGTGTTTTTATGAATGAATGGTAAAATTGCTTCTAAACTCGCTTTTGCATCACCTAAAACGGCTACATCAGTTTTTACGTTTTTGTCCACTTCCGCAGGATCAATTTCAAAGTGAATTACTTTGGCTTGTTGTGCGTATTCATCTAGCTTTCCTGTCACACGATCGTCAAATCGCATTCCAATGGCAATTAATACATCGCATTCATTGGTTAATACATTTGGTGCATAGTTTCCGTGCATTCCTAACATTCCGACATTTAGCGGATGTTCCGTTGGAATTGCCGAAACGCCCAAAATTGTCCATGCTGACGGAATTCCTGCTTTTTCTATAAATGCTTTGAATGCTTCTTCAGCTTCGCTTAATATCACACCTTGTCCCCAAACCACCAATGGTTTTTTAGCATTATTGATCAATTCCGCCGCAGCTTCAACCGATTTTATATCTGTTTCTGGAACAGGTTTGTAACTACGAACGCCTGTACATTTTTCATAAACAAAATCAAATTCTTCAAATTGCGCATCTTTGGTAATGTCTATTAAAACTGGACCTGGACGACCACTTTTGGCAATGTAAAATGCTTTTGCCATGACTTCTGGAATTTCAGATGCTTTCGTTATTTGATGATTCCATTTGGTTACTGGCGTTGAGATTCCGACAATATCCGTTTCCTGAAACGCATCACTTCCCAATAAGTGTGAAGCTACTTGTCCTGTAATACATACCATTGGTGTGGAATCTATTTGTGCATCCGCAATTCCCGTGACTAAGTTTGTTGCGCCCGGACCTGAAGTTGCCATCGCCACACCAACTTTTCCAGAGATTCGTGCATATCCTTGTGCCGAATGCGTTGCACCTTGTTCATGACGTGTAAGTACATGATGAATTTTGTCTTGATATTTGTATAATTCGTCATATACTGGCATGATTGCACCACCTGGATAGCCATAAATAATGTCTACACCTTCCGCTAATAAACAGCGTACAATAGCTTCGCTTCCTGAGATGCGTTCTGTTTGTTGTGTATTCGTGGCTTTATTTTCTATTGTTTGAGTTTCTTTCATCTCTTATATTTTTTGTATCGATTTGCTTTTAGTTTCTCGATGATGAGATTCCTTTTTTCTCAATGATGAGATTCCCACTTTCGTGGGAACTAGAACTCATCCGTAACACATCCTTTGGATGCAGATGAAACTGTTTTTGCATATTTGTATAATACACCGCGTTCAAATTTGAGTTCGGGTGCTTTCCATTGTTTTCTACGTTCCTGTAATTCTTCTTCGAATACTTCTAGTTGAATTGAATTGGTTTCTGCATCAATGGTGATGATGTCACCATCTTTTACTAATGCAATTGTTCCGCCTTCTTGTGCTTCTGGCGTGATGTGTCCGACGACAAAACCGTGTGTTCCGCCTGAAAAACGTCCGTCAGTAATCAGCGCGACATCTTTTCCTAAACCTGCGCCCATGATTGCAGCCGTTGGCTTTAACATTTCTGGCATTCCTGGACCACCTTTTGGACCTTCATACCGAATGACGACTACATCGCCTTTTTTTACTTTTCCATCACGAATTCCGTCGTTTGCTTCATATTCGCTTTCAAATACTTTTGCTTTTCCTGAAAAGGTTAATCCTTCTTTTCCTGTGATTTTGGCAACACTTCCATCGCACGCTAAGTTTCCGTACAACATCCGCAAATGCCCAGATATTTTGATTGGATTTTCAATGGGTTTGATGACATCTTGCCCTTCCGTCAAATCGTCCACATCTAATAGGTTTTCAGCAATGGTTTTTCCGGTAACGGTTAAACAATCGCCATGAAGTAATCCTTTTTTTAGTAGGTATTTTAATACCGCAGGAATTCCGCCAACCGCGTGTACATCTTCCATGAGATATTTTCCGCTTGGTTTTAAATCCGCCAAAAATGGTGTGGTATCACTTATTTCTTGAAAGTCTTTGAGTGTAAAATCTATTTGTGCAGCTCTGGCAATTGCCAAAAAGTGCAATACTGCATTGGTTGATCCACCAAGAATAGTTATTAATCGAATTGCGTTTTCTAAAGATTTTCGCGTAATGATATCCGAAGGTTTGATGTCTTTTTCTAAAAGTAAACGCATTGCTTCACCAGCCGCAACTGATTCTTGTTGTTTTGCATCGCTCAACGCAGGATTTGATGAATTGAATGGTAAGGTCATTCCTAAGGCTTCTATTGCAGAAGCCATGGTGTTTGCCGTGTACATTCCGCCACAAGCACCCGCACCGGGACAGGCTTTTTCTACAATGCTTTGATATTCTGTTTCGTTCATCGTTCCAGCAACTTTGCTTCCCCAAGCTTCAAAAGCAGAAACCACATCGAGTTTTTTTCCGTTGTGACAACCAGAATCAATCGTTCCGCCATAGACTAAGATACTTGGACGATTTAAGCGAATCATTGCCATTAATGCGCCGGGCATGTTTTTGTCACAACCAACAACCGTAATTAATCCGTCGTAACTCATTGCTTGCACTACCGTTTCCATAGAGTCTGCAATGATATCGCGCGAAGGTAACGAATAGCGCATTCCGGGAGTTCCCATGGAGATTCCGTCACTTACGCCAATAGTATTGAAGATGAGTCCAATGACATCCACATTTTTAGTTCCTTGTTTCGTTAGTTTTGCCAAATCATTTAAGTGCATGTTACACGGATTTCCTTCGTATCCTGTACTTGCAATTCCGATGATGGGTTTGAAAAAGTCTTCTTTCGTTAATCCAATTGCATGCAACATGGCTTGTGCCGCAGGTTGCGTAGGATCTTGCGTGACCGTTTTACTATATTTGTTTAATGTGTTCATACAGCTTCTGAGAGTTTTTGAGAGCGTTCACAAAGCACTTCTTGTTTGTATAGTTTCATGAGTTTGTAACCGAGAGACGCTTCCCACGAAAGTGGAAAAACATAAGTATCTAATGATTGTAAACCAACAACTTCAGCCGCAGTTCCTGTGAAGAATGCGCTATCAGCTTGTTTTAGTTCTTGTAGTGTGAATTGTTTTTCTTCTATTGGAAAACCAACTTCTTTAGAGATTTCTATAATGGTATCACGCGTAATTCCTGCCATGATGTGTCCACGTTTTGGCGTGTATAGTTTTCCATCTTTTTCCATGAATATGTTAGCGCCCGAACATTCAGCAACATGACCATTCATATCGAGTAATAAAGCTTCATCATATCCTGCATTTTTTGCTTCATTGGTAGATAGAATAGAGTTTACGTAATGTCCTGTGATTTTTGCTTCTACAAAACACGATTTTGGATTTGGTCTTTGAAAGGACGATGTTTTTACTTTTAGGAGTTTGTCGCCCATGAATTTTCCCCATTCCCAGCATTGGATTGTGAGTGTAGCTTCTTCAGCCGTTGATAGACTCATATCGGATCCTGTGGAAATGATTGGTCGTATGTACGCGTCTTGGAGGTTGTTTTTTTCTAATAGTGTGTATGTGATTTCTACCAATTCATTGATAGAATAGTTGAATGGAATTCCCATCACCTCAGCGCCATATTGTAAACGTTTGTAATGTGCTTCCGCTTTGAAGATTTTTGCGCCAGATTTTGTTTTGTACGCTCTGATGCCTTCAAAAACACCATTTCCATAGTGTAATGCTTGACTGTATAGGTTTCCAGAAGCATTTTCTGGATGCATGTAAGTACCGTTGTGATATATGATACTATCTTCTTTATAATACATGTTCATAATTGTTATTAGTTCGAAATTAATTTATTGTGCTGTTTTTTAGTACTTGATTTCATTTGTTAACCTAAAACCAATTGCTACTTTTTTTAGTTATTTTATTGATTTTCAATATTTTAAATATTATTATATACGATGTTCAACGTGTGATTTTTAATTGTGAGATCCCGATTTTCAGCGGTGATTCCTTCAACTTACTGTTTTGTCTTCGCCATTAGATACTGAATCAAGTTCAGCACAAGTTTTTCATAATGAGATCCCGCTCTACAGTAGGATTAGTTCAACTTACACCATTGAATGTGTCCTGCAGACTTTTCAATGGTGAGTTTCACTAAAAAAAGCCTGTATCGTTGTTGATACAGGCTTCAGTTTTATGAATAGCAAATCTGTATCAACTCAGGAAGAGTTTATAATGATAATGACGATACTGCTGATAATTATTTGATTCATCTTTTTTTATTAAAATTCAGTTTTTTATTTTTCGTTTTCTTTGTTCGCCCAAAGAAAAGAAACAAAAGAAATGGCGCTTTTCCAGAGGTGTTTCTAGTTTTTTCTCTGAAAAACTAGAACCGTATGAATTTTTCTAAATTTTCTCCAAGGCTTCAAAAATTTTTAACGAAAAATTCCTACTACACTGCGGAAAAGACGAAAATCGTGCTTCATTCTCACATCTAACAAACATTCATAAAAAAAACCTTCCAATTTCGGAAGGCTTTGTAAATTTTATAGTTAAATTTTTATATGCATTCCTTATCTCTGTGAGCGAATCACAATGACATTGATAGCAATGATATTTATGTTTTGTTTGTTCATTTGTTACTCAAATATTGAAAAAGTTTTTTTTGGAATCCAAGTTTTTGTTTAAAAAATTGATTGATTTTGAATTGATATAGTTACACATGTATTTATATGCGGCTTGTTGCGCATAGCGTTTTTTTATAGACAACATCCTGGTAAATTGTATAATGTTGTAATTTCTGACTGGGATAAAACATGGTCATAAATAATAATGTCATCTAACAATCCATTAAAGTCTTCTCCTAAAATTAAATCTCCAAGAGGTGGCATTCCACAAGAGTTTGAAGTTCCCGCTATTATGTCTGTTGTTGAAACACCATTTCTATAAAGCTCTAGACCTGTTGCACCATCATAAGTAACAGTTAAGTGTTGCCAAGTATTAGAAAGTTCAAGTGTAGTTTCAATACAACCATCAGTATTATAATAGTCACTCCAAATATAGTTTTGGTTTACTTCAAATACTGCTCTTCTACAGTCAAAAAGTATAATTGCCCATTGACCAGTATGGTTTTGACAATCAGAAACATAACTTCTTTTCATAGGAACTTCAAAACTCCAATCTGTACCAGTTGGGTTATACCATAGTGAAATTGAAAAAGGAGCGTTTTGAAAATTATCTAAAAATGCAGGATTAGCATATTCTAGAAATTCGTTATTCCCGGCAGTAAAATTAAATGCACAATCTAAATTTCCATCTCTATCCGTTCCAGAGCTAGCGGTTGAAGTATTAGTCAAATTATACCCATTCCCTGAAAAATCATTGATTGAACCATTATTGAAAGGGTAAAACGCAATAATTCCATTTTGTAAAGCTCCAGGAATACAGTTAATTACTTGCTCTTCAGTAGCGTCATCAGAACTGTTACAACTAAAAATAAATAGAATTAATATGAGTAATCCAGTTTTTGGTATTTTGTTTAACATAAGTCTTTTTGTTTTGTAGATACATAAATGGTGGTTTGGTTGCGTGTGTTTCTACATCAAAATACTTAACGAATGAAATCACACACGCGGCAAATCACTATCATCTTTCAACGGTAAATTAGAACTTCCCATCAAAAAAGCATCTACATGATATGCCGCTTGACGACCTTCCGAAATTGCCCAAACAATTAATGATTGCCCTCTACGCATATCGCCAGCTGTGAAAACACCTGAGACATTTGTCGCATAGTTTTTTGTAGTCGCTTTGATGTTGGTTCTGAAATCCATTTCCACTCCAAATTCGTCTGCTAATGTTTTTTCTGCACCTGTAAACCCTAATGCTAGTAATACTAAATCACAGTCCCATTGTTTTTCAGTGTTTGGAATTTCGTTTAATTGTGGTCGTTCGCCTTTTTTGAAAATCCATTCTACTTCCACTGTTTTTAATCCGATAAGGTTTCCTTTTTTGTCGCCTACAAATTCTTTTGTTGAGATACTAAAAAATCGTTCCACACCTTCTTGATGCGATGATGTTTCTTTGAGTTTCATAGGCCAATATGGCCACGGTTGATGCGCAGGACGACCGATTGTTGGCTTGCTTAAGATTTCAAAGTTTGTGACTGATGTTGCTCCGTGACGATTGCTCGTTCCGATACAATCAGAACCTGTATCGCCACCACCAATGACAATCACGTTTTTGCCTTTTGCGGACGTTATTTGATCAAAATCAACTAAACCATCTACATATTGATTATTTCGTTTTAGGAAATCCATTGCTTGATGTACGCCTTTCAGTTCTGCTCCTTTTATGGGAATGGAACGTTTTACCGTGGCACCACCACAAAGAACAATGGCGTCAAAGTCTTCTTTTAGTTGATTGGCATGGATGTCTACTCCAACATGCGCATTGGTTTTGAACGTGATTCCTTCTTCTGCTAATACTTTTATACGACGGTCAATGACCTGTTTTTCCATTTTAAAATCGGGAATTCCGTAGCGCAATAAACCGCCAATTTTTTCATCGCGTTCAAAAACAGTTATTGTATGACCTGCACGATTTAATTGTTGCGCAGCTGCTAAACCTGCTGGACCAGAACCGATGACAGCAACTGATTTTCCGGTTCTTATTTTTGGTGATTTTGCAACAATCCAACCTTCCGCGAAAGCGGTTTCTACGATGTTTTTTTCAATGTTTTCAATACTTACAGGATCTTCATTGATTCCTAATACACACGCTTCTTCACACGGCGCAGGACATAAACGACCTGTAAATTCTGGAAAGTTATTAGTCGCATGTAATATTTCTGCAGCTTCTTTCCATTTGCCTTTGTACACTTTGTCATTGAAATCGGGAATTAAGTTTCCTAACGGACAACCACTGTGACAGAATGGAATTCCACAATCCATACAACGCGCACCTTGATTTTGAAGTTCAGGTGTTTCTAACGGAATGGTAAATTCTTTGTAATTTTTTATTCGTTTTTTTGGCGTTTTATAGGTTTCATCTTGACGCTCATATTCTAAAAAACCAGTTATCTTTCCCATCGTTACGCTGTTTGTAATTGTTCGTTTTCTATTCTTATTAAGGCTTTTCTATATTCTTCTGGAAGTACTTTTTTAAATTTTGAAAGGTAGCTTTCCCAGTTTTGCAATATTCGTTTTGCTAACGGACTCGATGTTGCTTCAAAATGATTTTCAATTAATTGTTTTAGTTGTATTTGATCTTCTTTTGATTTCAGTGGATCAATGTTTAAATCTTCTCCATTACAGTTATCTGTAAATAGATTGTCTTCATCTAAAACATACGCGATTCCTCCGCTCATTCCTGCGCCAAAGTTTCGTCCTACTTTACCGAGAATTACTGCAATTCCTCCAGTCATGTATTCACATCCGTGATCGCCAATTCCTTCCACAACCGCTTTTGCTCCAGAGTTACGAACGCAAAAACGTTCACCAGCTTTTCCGTTGATGTAGACTTCTCCAGCAGTTGCGCCATATAAGGTTACATTCCCCGTAATGATATTGTCTTCTGGCACAATAGTACATGCTTTCGGAACTTTGATGATTAGTTTTGCTCCTGACAATCCTTTTCCTAGATAGTCATTCGTATTTCCATCTACTGTAAAAGTTAATCCTTTGGTTGCAAATGCTCCAAAACTTTGTCCTGCTGAACCGCTGAAATCAATGTTTATAGTATCTTCTGGCAAACCATCGGCTCCATATATTTTAGATATTTCATTGCTCAATATGGCTCCAACAGCTCTATCTATGTTTGTTATTGGCAATGTTAAATGTGTTTCTTGTCTTCGGAATAATGCTTGATGCGCCTGCTTTATGATTAGGAAATCTAAGTGTGTTTCCAGATGGTGATCTTGCTTTTCCGTATTGTATAGTTTGGTGTCTGCGGGAACATCAATTTTATGTAGTATTGGCGTTAAGTCAATTCCTGATGCTTTGTAATGTTCAATTGCTTTGTTGCGATTTAATTTCTGCACTTGACCTACCATTTCATTCACCGTTTTGAAACCTAGTGAAGCCATTATTTCACGTAATTCTTGTGCTACGAAATACATATAGTTTACTACATGTTCTGGCTTGCCCTTGAATTTTTTACGCAGTTCTGGATTTTGAGTCGCAATACCAACTGGACATGTATTTAGGTGGCAAACACGCATCATGATACAACCCGAAGCAACTAAAGGTGCCGTTGCAAAACCAAATTCTTCTGCGCCTAGCAAACACGCAATCGCAACATCACGACCCGTTTTTAGTTGCCCGTCGCATTCTAAGACGATTCTGTTTCTTAGATCGTTCATGACTAAGGTTTGTTGCGCTTCCGCAATTCCTAATTCCCAAGGTAAACCTGCATGTTTTAGTGATGTTAATGGTGATGCACCTGTTCCGCCGTCAAAACCTGATATTAAAACAACATCTGCTTTTGCTTTTGCAACTCCGGCAGCAACCGTTCCAACGCCAATTTCAGAGACTAGTTTTACATTGATTCGTGCTTCTCGGTTTGCAGATTTTAAATCATATATGAGTTGAGATAAATCTTCAATGGAATAGATATCATGATGCGGCGGCGGCGAAATTAACCCTACATACGGCGTGGAATTTCGTGTTTTGGCAATTTCATGATTTACTTTTGGACCTGGCAATTGTCCGCCTTCTCCTGGTTTTGCGCCTTGTGCTATTTTTATTTGAATTTCGTTCGCGCTAGTAAGGTAGTTTGAAGTCACTCCAAATCGTCCAGAAGCTACTTGTTTTATGGCTGAGTTTTTCCAGTCGCCTTGCGAGCTTTTGTAGAAACGTTCTTGATTTTCTCCACCTTCACCCGAGTTGCTTTTTCCGCCAATTCTGTTCATGGCAACCGCTAAGTTTTCGTGTGCTTCTTTGCTTATGGAACCATACGACATTGCGCCTGTTTTGAAACGCTTTACAATTGCTGTCCAAGGTTCTACTTCTTCTATTGGAATTGGATCGAATTGATCAAATTCAAATAAACCTCTAATAGTCATTAAGCTTTTCGATTGATCGTTTACCAAGTTGGAATATTCCTTGAAAGTAGACGATTTATTGGTTCGAACCGATTCTTGAAGTTTTGCTACCGTTAATGGATTGAATACATGTTTTTCTTGTCCACGTCGCCATCTGTATTCTCCGCCAATTTCAATATCCGCAGTTGTTTCATTTGCTTGAAATGCTTTTTTGTGACGTTTTACGATTTCTTTTTCAATTTCTCTTAAACCAATTCCTTGGATTCGCGTTGGTGTGTTTGGAAAGTATTTATGAACCGTTTGTGAATTAATTCCAACACATTCAAATAGTTGAGATCCACGATACGAATTCAACGTAGAGATTCCGATTTTATTCATCACTTTTAGAATCCCTTTTCCGATCGCTTTGTTATAGTTTTTTATTGCTGCCAAATATTCTAAATCTGTAACATCGTTAGATTCAACTTGTTCTTGAACAATTTCATTTACGATGTATGGATTTACAGCACTCGCACCAAAACCAAATAGTAAAGCAAAATGATGCACTTCTCTTGGTTCCGCAGATTCAATAATCAAGCTAATTTTTGAACGTTTTTTTAGTTTATGCAACGCATGATTAACATAGGAACATGCCAATAATGCTGGAATTGGCGCGTGATTTTCATCAACATATCTATCCGACAGAATGATAATGTTTGCGCCATCATCTATTGCTTTTGAAGCTTTAGACATTAAGTTTTCCAATGCTACTTCGAGTTCATTTAAACCTCTGTTTACTTCATATAACATTGAAATAGACTCTACTTTGAAATTAGGATTGGTATCGTAGTTTCTAATTTTATCTAAATCGTGTTTTGAGATGACTGGGTTTTGAATTTTTAACTTTTTACAGTGTTCCGCATTGATGTCAAATAAGTTTACATCACTTCCTAAGGTTAGACTGATGTCTGTAATGAGTTCTTCTCGGATTCCATCTAAAGGCGGATTGGTCACTTGGGCAAAGAGTTGTTTGAAGTAGTTGTACACAAGTTGTGGACGTTCAGATAGTATTGCAATTGGCGTATCGCTTCCCATAGATCCAATTGGTTCTTTTGCCAGTTGCGCCATTGGTCTGATAATCGTATTTAAATCTTCTTGTGTATAGCCAAAAACTACTTTTCGCTTTTTTAAGTCTATTTCATCATATTTAATAGGTCCTTTTTTTGCTGAAATTGCTTTTAGATGTACCAAGTTTTCGTTCAACCATTTTCTGTATGGATGTCTTGACGCTATTTCTTCTTTTATTTCTTCATCATTGACAATTCGACCTTCATTCATGTTTACTAGAAACATTTTTCCTGGTTCTAAACGCCCATGAAAACGTACATTTTCTGGTTTTATGTCTACAACACCCGTTTCTGAAGACATGATTACGTTTCCACTTTTGGTCACCGTATATCGTGAAGGTCGCAAACCATTTCTGTCTAATACGGCACCAATGTAATTCCCATCCGTAAACGGAATCGATGCTGGCCCGTCCCAAGGTTCCATGACACACGAATTGTATTCATAGAACGCTTTTTTGGTGTCATTCATGTTGGCGTTTTTTTCCCAAGCTTCTGGCACTAACATCATCATTGCTTCAGGTAATGAACGACCTGTCATGAGTAATAATTCGACTACCATATCTAAGGTTGCTGAATCTGATTTTCCTTTTAGTATGGTTGGAATTATTTTTTTGATGTCATCACCAAATAATGGACTTTCCATAATTTCTTCACGTGAAAACATGCGCGATACATTTCCCCTCAAGGTATTTATTTCTCCATTATGACAGATGTACCTGAATGGTTGTGCTAAATCCCACGTTGGAAATGTATTGGTTGAAAAACGCTGATGTACTAAAGCCAAACGCGTATCTAAAACCGAGTCATATAAATCTAGATAGTATTCATTGATATGTTCTGGTTTTAGTAATCCTTTATATATGATGATTTTGGTAGATAAACTCGGAACGTAAAAAAATTGCGATTCAGATAGTTTGGAATCATATATTGTATGTTCGGCAATTTTTCGTGCTGCGAATAGTTTTAGTTTAAAATCGAAATCTGATTGATCTGGATTAGATTTACCTATGAATAATTGTTTTACAAAAGGTTCTGTTGTTTTCGCAATTTCTCCTAAAACTTCACTGTTTACAGGAACATCTCTCCAACCTATAAGCTGTAAGCCTTGTTTGTCAATTTCTGCTTCAAATACATCAATACAATAGTTTCGTTGATTTTCTTTTTTTGGTAAAAAGACATTGCTTGCTGCATATTCACCTGCTTTTGGAAGTTTAAAGTCGCAGAATTTTTCAAAGAATTTATGAGGAATATCTATTAGAATTCCTGCGCCATCGCCTGTGACACCATCCGAACTTACAGCACCACGATGTTCTAGTTTTACTAAAATTTCAAGTGCTTTATGAATGATATCATTAGAACGTTTTCCCGTTAAACTACATATAAATCCTGCACCGCAATTATCATGTTCAAATTCTGGCAAATACAGTCCTTGTTTCTTTAGCATAATCATCTTGTTTTGGTACGTAAAAAGTACTTTTTCAAGAACGAATATATAGTGTCATTTTTGAAGTGTCACTATGTGTAAATGATTATTTCGAGATTCGGAATTTCAGACCTTTTAAATACATTTTTAACATTTTTAGCATGCTTATTTTACAAAATATTCAATGTTAAAATATTTAAAAAAACATCCATTATTTGCGAAAACGTTTGCGAAAGATCAATTTAATTACAGATTTTTCATCAAAATTATTAAAATCATGTGAATTTTGTAAAATTCTGATTATTGATTTATCAAAAAAACTTATAAAAAATAGTTAACCCTAAAAATAATAGGGTTCAAAATTGTTATTTAATAAAAATGAATCGTTTGACCCTATTTTTTTGTGGGTGCAAGTAAAGTTTATATAGATTTGGATCGGAATAACCATATAATTCAAAATTTATGAAACATTTATTTACACTAACATTACTTTTAACAAGTTTAGTTTTGAGCGCACAAGAAAAAACAGACGCTCCTGAAAAAAAATTCACATTTGGAGGAAGTATAGATGCTTACTTCAGAACTAACTTCACAGCCCCAAATGATGATAATCAAATTGCTCCAGCAACTTCTTTTGCAGACACCGCTGGTTTTTCATTAGGTATGGGAAATATTATTGCTTCTTATGAAAAAGGGAAAGTTGGTGCTGTTGCTGATTTAGTTTTCGGTCCAAGAGGTGAAGCTGCAAGTGCAACTGTATTGAATCAGTTATTTGCTTATTACAACATCAGCAAAAACACAAAGCTTACTATTGGAAAGTTCAACACTTTTTTAGGATATGAAGTGATTTCTCCAACTGGAAACTTTAACTACAGTACTTCTTATTTATTCTCTAATGGTCCATTTTCACATACTGGATTGAAAGCTGATTTTACACTTTCTGAAGATTTTAGTTTGATGCTAGGTGTGTTTAATCAAACGGATGTGACCGAATTTAATCCTGATGGAAGTTACGCCGTAGGAGCACAATTAGGATATAGCGATCAGTTTTTAAACTTACTGTACGACAAAGCCGGACTAGGTTTTGAAATAGATTATACAGGTGGTTTTGATGCGACTGAAGACTTTTATATTGGAATTAATGCTGCGTATGCAGATAATGAAGGTGAAGGATTCTACGGAGTAGATATTTACCCTCAATACAGCACAAGCGAATCTTTAACAATAGGTTTGAGAGGCGAATATTTTCAAACACAAAGTGATGCCATCAGTGATGACCCTAGTGTTTTTTCAGTAACACTTACTGGAAGCTATGTGGTTGATGAAGATTTAATTATTAAACCTGAATTTAGACTTGATAGTGGTTCTGAAGATATTTTTATTGATACAGATTTAATGGCAACAAAAAGCTTAGGTTCTTTTGTTTTAGCTGCTATCTACCAATTTTAATTACATAATAAGATAACTAACAATAAATATAATTACGATGGATAATTTTTTAACGATTTTACCAAATCTAATTACAATTCAAGATGTTGCACCAGCTTCCACAAAAGATATAGAAGAAGCAGTGAGTGCAATTAATGGAGATTTAGGAATGCTATGGATGTTACTTTCGGGTATTCTAGTATTTTTTATGCAAGCAGGATTTACGCTTGTTGAAACAGGAATGACACGCTCTAAAAACGCAGCAAATATTGCAATGAAAAACTTGCTTGATATTTGTGTCGGTTCACTAACCTATTGGTTCGTTGGATATTCTTTAATGTATGGAACAGCTAATGATAGTGGTACATTTTTCTGGAGTGGATTAATGCAAGGTAAAGGTGCCGATTTATTCTTTCAGACAATGTTTGCCGCTACTGCAGCTACGATTGTTTCTGGTGCTATTGCAGGACGAACTAAATATTCTACCTACGTAATATTTTCTATTGTGATGACAGCACTTATTTATCCAATTGCTGGTGGATGGCAATGGCAAGGATCTGGCTGGCTAACAGAGTTAGGATTTATTGATTTTGCAGGTTCTTCTATTGTTCACTCTGTGGGTGGATGGGCTGCTTTAGTTGCTGCCATTATGGTAGGGCCAAGAATTGGTAAATTTGTAGATGGAAAAGTATTCTCAATTCCTGGTCACAATCAAGTTTTGGCAACTTTAGGTGTATTTATCCTTTGGTTAGGATGGTTTGGTTTTAATGGTGGATCTCAACTTGCATGGGGCGGAGCTGATGCTATCGGAGCTTCTAATGTTATTTTAATTACAAACTTAGCTGCCGCAGCAGGTGGTTTAGGTGCATTAATAACGACATGGATTTGGTATGGAAAACCTAATTTACCACAAACACTAAATGGTGCATTAGCTGGGTTGGTAAGTATTACTGCGGGTTGCGGAAATATGTCTGCAATTGGAGCTGTTTTTGCAGGACTTATTGGAGGTATTATTGTTGTATTCTCAATAGAATTTATTGAAAAGAAACTTAAAATTGACGATGCCATCGGAGCAGCTTCTGTACACGGCGTTGCTGGTGTTTGGGGAACTGTAGTGATAGGCCTTTGGGGTATTAATGGTGATAAAGGCATAGGTCTTTTTAACGGTGGTGGCGCAGAACAACTAGGAGTACAAGCTCTAGGTAGTTTAGCGTATGCTGTTTGGGCTGTTGTATTATCTTTTATCGTTTTTAAAATCTTAAAATCAACGATGGGACTTCGGGTTACTGAAGAAGAAGAAATGGTTGGATTAGACCTTTCTGAACATGGAGAAATTGCATATCCAGGAAAACGTGATAGAGGCTAATAATAAAAATACATACTAATTGTTATGTATAAATTTAATTGTTGAAAAAACCTTCGGAACTATTGTTTCGGAGGTTTTTTGCTTAAGAATTCATCTTGACTTTTTCTATTATTTCTGAATGGCATTAAATTTGTACATTTAAGCACAACATTATTAATAGCTATTATGAAAAAAATTATTTGCGCTTTAGTACTCGTCCTTTTTTGTGTTTCTTTTGGAAATGCACAAGTTTGGAAACAACTTCGCGGTGGCGGACAAGGAAAAGCTATTTATAACGACAATGGAACTCTTTGGGTTATTGGAATGCAAAACAGTGTTTTTTCATATAACGGTCGTACGTGGCAAGAATATCCTGGTCGCGGAAAAGCAATAGATATTGCCGTACATAATGGAACGCCTTATATTATTGGACTCAACAACGGAATATGGAAAGGAACAGGTTCAGGTTGGGTTCCAATGCCTGGAAACGGACTCGGAAAGCGAATTTATAGTGACAACGGTCAACTGTGGCTTATAGGAGTTAATAACAACATATTTTCATTTGATGGCAGAAACTGGAATTTATATCCAGGATATGGAAGCGCTATTGATATTGCAGCACATAATGGAATTCCATATATCATCGCGGAAGACGGAAGTATATGGCGTGGAAACGGCATGGGCTGGATACAACTTCGCGGAAATGGAATTGGTCAAAAAATATATTGCGATCGCGGAACGGTTTGGGTTATTGGTATAAATAACGGAATTTTTACGTACCGTTTTGGTCGCTGGAACGAATATCGTGGCGGCGGAAGAGCCTTAGATCTTACTGTTCATAGAGGAATTCCGTATGTTATTGGGCTTCGGAATGCTATTTGGAAAGGATAAAAAGAGGCTGTCTGAAAAGTTTTTAGAAAGCGTCATTCTGAACTTGATTCAGAATCTCATCACACTGATTATCAATGATTATGAGAAACCGAATCAAGTTCGGTTTGACGAAATTTTGACTTTTTAGACAGCCTCTTTTTTTTTTATTGTTATTTTTTAATATTACGTCCAAGCATTGACAATTCCGCCCATAATAGCAAACGAAACTACCCAATATCCGACGTTGATCAACATGTATTTGAATGATTTTTGCTCGTACATTGCATTCGTTACCAAGGCTGGCATGACAACAAATAACGAAACCAAAAGTCCATGCACAACACCATGCCCAAAAGTTAAAAACTTTTCTTGTCCATGTGGATCCCCAGGTTCTCCACCTGTGGCAACGGAAGTCATGTAAATAAAAAATACCGCTATAAAAGCTAAAACAACACTCAATCCGAGTCGCAATGGCATGCTTCCTTGCTGTGCTTTCTCTTCGGTCATGCCTGTTTCTTTCATCCAAGCTTTTCCAAACAAAGGTCCATACCACAAAAAGCCAATCACAAGTGTAGACAAAGCCGCTACTACAAGTGCAATCCAATTAATGTTTTCCATAATTTTGATGTTAGTTAATATAGGTTAGTATTTTAAATGTACTGTTTTTTAACTAATAATCAAATAGTTACTGAATTTCTTGAAGATATAAGATTAGTATTTCACTGTTGTTCGATAAAAGATTAAAGATCGCTGCGCTGTTAGATTATAGCATAAAGACTCGTTATGCAACTAATTGAAAAACAGAGATTATAATTATATTTTTTTATGCTTGCCAATAATACTTTCATTCCTAATGAAGATTGATTAAAAGCAATGGTTGTTCATGAATACTTTCCTAGAAACTCATTGATCGTAGGGTATTGAGAAGAATATCAAAAATTTTATCGGGCACTAATATTATTAGTTAAAAGATATTATTTCTTTCAAAAAGGTTTACAAAATTTTCAATTTCATTAATATTTGGCAAATCTGATCTGTATTTATCTACAATAAAATCATGTAAGTCCTTATTATTAAATTTTATCAATTCATCTAAAAGTTTATAGTATGTTGATGAATTTCTACCTTTAAATTTTGTTGTTTTTAATTCATTTATGATAAACGATTGCAATTCATCACTATATACTGACCTATGCCAATTACACAAATAAAATATTGCATCAATGTAATCTTTTTTAAATCCTAATGTATAAATTGTTTCTTTTAAATCATCATCATACATTCTATTTTCCAAAGCTCTCCCTAACAATGACTTGTTTGGATTTTCTGATGCTATTATTATTTTATCAAGCTCAAAAAGGACTTCATCTTTTGCATTTTTCATATTCACTAAATTCCAGTATCTATGATAAAATTCGCTCGATAATTTATCTTTATTAAGTAGACAACCTGAATACGTTTCAACAATTCTACCGTCTTTAATTAGCGTCTCAAAGATTTTAGGTAAGTCTTCGTATTCCTGTTCAATCAATGCCCAACTTGCATAACAGACAACTACAGGATTTTCATGTGTTAGTAATTGTATTAACTGATTGGAGTTTGCCTTTTGACTTAATTCTTTAAATTTTAAATAATTTTGTCCTGTCCAGCCTCCAATTCCAACATGTTCATATTCAACAATATTTTTATCTGAAATTTCAGAGACTAGCTTGTCTACATCTTGACTACAAGATGTTATTGAAGTTAAAACAAAAATCATATATAATATTTTTCTCATAATTACACGTAACAGTAGGTTTAATAGGAATTTCTATTACTTATATCATAGTAAAACTTATTTTTTCTTGTAAAAGTATAGTTATTGATCAAAATCAAATAGTTACTGTAAATCTTGAGGCTTCTTCCCGAATTTTCGCGTATCTTCTTTTGTCAATACTTTAAAGTTTTTTGCTTTTGGCGCATTGCGCAATGCATCATTAAAAAATACTGGTAATCCAATCAATTGACGTGATTTTAAATCGATCCAAGCACCCATAATTTCACAACTTGCAAAGTTTTTTCCGTTAGTATCATAAAAATTATGAATAAACTCAAAGAACATTCCGTCTTCACTCAGTCCTGCAACTTCTAGCGAAACGCGTACAGGTTTCCCTAAAAATGCTTCTTTAAAATAATACACATGCTCGTAAAATACTACTGGACCAATATTGTTTTTGGCTAATTCTTTTTGCGTAAAACCATTCTCAATGAGAAACCCCATTCGCGTATGACTCATAAAGTTTATGTACGCAGCGTTGGCTAAATGACGATTTGCATCTAAATCACTCCAACGAATTTCAAATTCTTTAAAATACATTGTATATTTATTTTTTTATTTATCAAAAATAGTATGCCAATATTAAATACGTATTACGATCCACCACTTATTTTTAAAAATGGTCATGTTTCAACGGTGTATTCAGGTTTATTCCGAAAAGGCGCAAAAATTGAACAGAAAAGAGAACGTATTACTTTAAGTGATAGTGATTTTATAGATTTAGATTGGAGTTTTGCCAAGAAAAAAACCAATAAGCTTATCATTTTACTACATGGTTTGGAAGGAAATGCACAACGCGCTTATATTACGCGATCGGCAAAATTATTTAATGATCATGAGTATGATGCTATTGCTATGAACTACAGAAGCTGTAGTGGCGAACCCAATCGTTTGTATCGTTCTTACAATGCTGGTGCTACGGACGATTTGAGAGAAGTTGTTGCACATGTGCTTACAAACCATCCAAAATACGATCATATTATTATGAAAGGATTTAGCTTGGGCGGAAATATGTTGTTGAAATATTTAGGCGAATCAATTCGTGTTCCTAAAGAAGTAAAAGCCGGAATCGCTATTTCCGTTCCTTGTTCTTTGCATGGTTCATTACAGCAGATGAATCGGTTAGAGAATCGCTTGTACACCAATCGTTTTATAAAACATTTACAAGAAAAACTCATGGAAAAACATAAAGCATTTCCATCATTATTGAGTTTAGAGGATATTAAAAAAGCAGATACTTTATTTAAAATTGACGATTTATATTCTTCTAAAGCGCATGGTTTTAAAGATGCACTAGATTATTATAAAAAGTGTTCTTCATTACAGTTTTTGCGCTATATTAAAATTCCGACCTTAGTTATTAATTCCTTAAATGATTCTTTTTTATCTAAAGATTGCTATCCAATTAAAGAAGCAGAAGAAAACGACGATTTGTATTTAGAAATGCCAAAATACGGTGGACATGTAGGTTTTTTTGAGTTTGGTCAAATTTACCATTCAGAAGCACAAGCTTTGAGCTTTGCTACTTCGGTTTAAAATGTGAGTTTTGTTGATGAAGCCGAATGGCTTTTTGTGATAATAATAATCCAACAGCTAATGACATAAATGCTCCGATGGAAATTCCTGGAATGTAATTGATAAATAAGAAGAAGTCATAAATTCCATGAAAGAAAGTCGCCAACGCTAATCCCATCAAATTGTACTTCACACGGTTTCTGGAAAATTTTGCTTTTCCCATATAATAGCCCATAATAATTCCAAAAGTTGCATGTGCTGGAACTGCTGTAAAAGCTCTGTATATGGCAATGTCTATTCCACCTTGAAACGCATACGCTAAGTTTTCGGTGACTGCAAAACCCATAGAAACCATAATGGCATACATAATTCCGTCGTACGGTTCGTCAAACTCTTTGTGATTTTGGGCAAAGTACCGCACAAATATATATTTGCTAAATTCTTCTACCAAAGCCACAACAAAAAAGGCTTTGCAAAATTGAACCCAAACAATTGGTTCTTCTAACCCAGGATAGTATTGTGAAACAAATAAATGAGAGACAGACGCAATTAAAATACTCCCAACAGCACCCAAAAAGAAACAGATGAATAATAAGTGCCGTGGTTCCTTATCATATTTATCACTGTAATAAATATAAGTTATAATCAAAAGCGCAGGAGCAATAGATAATAATATTAAAGGCATCAGGTAGTTTTGTCAAAAATAAAAAAACGAATGATAATATGAACGATTTATCTTGGTTTATCATCACATTATTTCATTAAACTTTCGGCCACAGCCAAAAAACTGTTTTCACAAAAGTCTTGAATACATACAGAATAGCCACAAAGAAACCGAAACGTTGTCGCTATTTTTATTATTTTTGCCGTTATGATAAAGTCTATGACCGGATTCGGAAAGTCTGTTGAACAACTTCCGTCTAAAAAAATAACTATTGAATTAAAATCACTGAACAGCAAGAGTTTGGATTTGAATGCTCGAATTCCTTCTTCTTATCGGGAAAAAGAATTGGCAATGCGTAAAACAATTGCGGCTACTTTAGTAAGAGGAAAGGTTGATTTCTCTTTGTATATAGAAGCCACTGCGGAAGAAACTTCTACCGTAATCAACAAAGCAGTTGTAAAAGAATATATGCGTCAATTGCGCGATATTGAACCTGAAGCAGATGATATAGAGTTATTGAAAATGGTCGTTCGTATGCCCGATTCATTAAAAACCGAACGTGAGGAAATAGATGCAAAAGAATTTGAAGTCATTCAAAATGCATTGCAACATGCCATTAAAGAACTCAACGAATATCGCTTGGAAGAAGGAAAAGTGTTAGAACAAGACTTTTTACTTCGTGTGAAAAACATTTCAAATTTACTAACTAGTATTATTGAAATGGACGATGAACGTATGAATTCTGTGAGAGGAAGACTTCGCAAAGCCTTGGATGATTTGAAAGAACAAGTAGACGAAAATCGTTTTGAGCAAGAATTGATTTATTATTTAGAAAAATTTGATATTACTGAAGAAAAAGTTCGGTTGGCAAACCACTTAGATTATTTTTCAAAGTCGTTACATTCTACCGATTCTAATGGGAAAAAGTTAGGCTTCATTACGCAAGAAATTGGTCGTGAAATCAACACCATTGGTTCTAAATCTAATTACGCGCCCATGCAACAATTGGTCGTACAGATGAAAGACGAATTGGAGAAAATAAAAGAACAACTTTTAAACGTGTTGTAAATGAAAAGAGGCAAGCTAATTGTATTTGCAGCACCTTCTGGCGCAGGGAAAACCACTATTGTTCATCACTTATTAGGAATTCCTAAATTGAATTTAGAATTTTCTATTTCGGCAGCTTCTCGCGAAAAACGCGGTACAGAAATCGAAGGAAAAGATTATTATTTTTTATCTCCTGCAGCGTTTAGACAAAAAATTAAAAACAAAGAATTTTTAGAGTGGGAAGAAGTGTATCCTGAAAATTATTACGGAACACTTAAAACAGAAGTTGATCGTATTTGTGATGCAGGAAGAAACGTTATTTTTGATATTGACGTTGTTGGCGCTTTACGTATCAAACGAAAATTTCCAGAAGAAACGTTAACTGTTTTTGTAGAGCCACCAAGTATTAATGAATTGATTGTACGCCTAAAAGGTAGAAAAACTGAAAGTGACGAAAAAATTGATATGCGTGTTGCCAAAGCTGCCGTAGAAATGGCAACAGCGCCACAGTTTGACGTGATTGTAATGAATGACGATTTGGACAGAGCAAAAGCAGAAGCCGAAAAGATAGTTGCTGAATATTTAGGAATTGAAACAAATAAATAAAATGAAAATTGGTTTGTATTTTGGCACGTTCAATCCGATTCATATTGGACATTTGGCAATTGCCAATCACATGGCAGAATACAGCGACTTAGACGCTATTTGGATGGTGGTAACGCCACACAATCCGTTTAAAAAGAAAAGTAGCTTACTCGATAATCATCATCGCTATCAAATGGTCATGGTTGCTACGGACGAGTATCCTAAGATTAAGCCAAGCAAAATAGAATTCAACTTACCACAACCAAATTATACCGTAAATACCTTAGCGCATTTACAAGAAAAATATCCGACGCATGAGTTTTGCCTTATTATGGGCGAAGACAATTTAAAAGGATTTCACAAGTGGAAAAACTACGATGTGATTTTAGCAAACCACGATGTGTATGTATATCCTAGAGTTTCGGAAGGTTTAGTAGAACATCAATTTAAAGATCATCCTAAGATTCATAAGGTGAATGCGCCGATTATGGAAATTTCTTCTACGTTTATTCGAAAAGCAATTAAAGAAAAGAAAAACATCAAACCATTATTACCTGAAAATGTTTGGGAATATATTGATGAGATGAATTTTTATAAGAAGTAATCTTAATTTTTCAATTTGAAGATTGTCTGATTTGAAAATGTAGCTTGTGACTTGAAAGTATTTCTCGATACTATTTTCTGGCGAAAATCACTTGAAATGACGATTTGTAAAAAAATCATGAATATAGAACAACAGTCTTATTCAATCTTTTAATTATTGAATTTTCGTATACACATATTCTTCGTTGTTTTCCATATCAACTAAGACTAAAGTACCATCGTTGCGTTCGTTGACACCTTTCAACTCATAACATCTTGAAGATTCACCTTGATCGTCAGTTATTTTGACAAATAACGAACGATACGTGCTATATTCATCGCATTGTGTCGCTATGGTATAATGATAATTTTTGCCTTCTTTATTTGCGTAGTAATCTTTCCCAATTCCATTTTGAAGAAACTCTAATGTATATTCTGGGTTCGATTGTGACGCCCAAGTTCCAATAATTTCCTTTTTTGGCATTACGAAAGATGTAATTCCCAAAAGGATCAATAACAATATAGAAAGCGGAATAATTATTAGTGGACGATAGCTTCTCATAATATTGGTTTGTTTAGAAAGCAATATTAGACGTTTTTCGAGGTACGGAACAAGGGGACTTTTCCCCTTTTTTGTAGGTTTTTAACTTATATGTAGCAAAAAACTCCTCAAGATTGAGGAGTTTTTCATATTTGTATGTTAATCCAATGCTGGAATTCGTAATACTTGTCCCGGATATATTAAATCTGGATTTTTCAACATTGGTTTGTTTGCTTCAAAAATTACTGGATATTTCATAGCATTTCCATAATATTGTTTGGCAATTTTTCCAAGTGTATCACCTTTAGCTACGGTATGAAATTGTGCTTCTGGTTCTTTGTGTTCTACTTCCATTCTGTCATCAACCATGGCAATTCCATGTGTGTTTCCTACGACTAAAACTACTTTTTCTTTAGTTGCCTGATCGTATGCTTTTCCAGTAATGATTGCCGTGTCGCCTTCAAGTGAAACATATAAATCTTCCACGTGTAAATCTAAATCATGAATTGTCTCTTTGATTGACGCTTCATCTTCAGCTCTCTTAATTGCAACTTCTTCTAAATGTTCTTCAGCTTTTTCAATAGCTTCTTCTGCGGCTTTTTCAGCGGATGTTTTTCCACCAAATATTTTGGCACCTGCATCTTTTATAAATGAAAATAATCCCATAATTGTTCTTTGTTTTATTATTTGTTAATTGAGGTTTTTATTGAATTGTTAATGTACGAAAAATCATGTGGTTCACAAAAGTTCAATAGTATTTATGTAACTAAACGATGTACTGCAAAAAGTTTCTTTAAGTTGCATTTTGCACGCAGCTTTTCAAGCTTTTCAAAATACTTATTTCAAACTGTAATTTGTGATGAAAAGAAAATTAGAAATCGTTTGCAGAAGATTCCGCTCCGCAGCAGAGTTAATTCAACTTGCAGTTTTGCATGCGACTTTCAGGCTTTTCAAAATACTTATTTCAAACTGTAATTTGTGATGAAAAGAAAATTAGAAATCGTTTGCAGAAGACTCCGCTCTGCAGCGGAGTTAATTCAACTTGCAGTTTTGCATGCGCCTTTCAGGCTTTTCAAAACTGAGTTTCATTAAAAAAAAGAAACAGTTTTCACAAAGTCGTGAAAACTGTTTCTAAACTAAATAACCAACCAAAGTCTTTATGTTTTTATTTCTTAAAGTCGTCTTTATTGAACTTCTTATTGATAATTTTTTTACGTTTTTTATCGGTCTGCTTCAACTGTGTTGTACTTCCATCTGCTGACGGACGTAAGAATTGAATGTAACCTCTTCCTTGAAACTCGTATGTTGTTCCAGAATCTGGGTGAAACAACTCTATGTTTCCGTCATCTATAACGTTCAATTCAAAATATTCATTGTCCAGATAATCATAATCTAATGTTAAAACTTTCGAGTACGGATCGCCAGCTACATCATACACTGTATAAATTCCTTCGTAATCGTAGATTATATCTGCAATTGGCGTATCTACATTATCTGTAGATGATAAAAATGTATCATCATTTCCACCTGATAAAAACGTTAAGAAATTTTCATCATCAAATGCATTTAGCATTCCAGTCTGACTTGTAAATGTTTTTTTCCATGCCGTAAATTCTTGTAATAAATAGTGAATATTGTCATAGAATACGAAATCGTAATCAAAATTTGAACGTTGATATCCTGTTAAGTAATAACTTGTATTTGTAGCTGTATCAACCATACGAATTCTGTTTACACTAAGTTGATCTACACGCAATGGATAAAATCCATCAATATCATGATCAATCTCTACAAAATCGAAATCAGTTCCGTAGATTCCAACATCAATTCCATATCCGTTTCCGTTGGTTCCTATTCCCGAAATATTATTGTTTGCATACAAGGTTCCATTGATAAATGATACCGTAAACGCACGTTGTAAAAACGGAACTTCACCGTTTCCAGTAGTTTCGTTGATATTTACATACCATAATTCATACGAGTTCAATAACTGATTCAAAGTAATTCCTGGTGGATCAATAATTGGATCTTCTACTATAACTTCCGTATAACATGAGCTCATTATTGAACTAACTAATGTAATTGTTAAGAGTAATTTTAGAGTCTTCATAAGCCAATCTGTTTAATGTTGATGTTTAATAGTATTCAAAACACATGCCAAAAAAGCAAACTCTTGATTTTCAAGCATGCGTTAAGAGCAATATTTTGCGTATTTTTGAATTATAGATCAACTATTTTATGGACAAAGAATTAAAATATGCTGTTTTTGGCGCAGGAAGTTGGGCAACCGCGATTGTGAAAATGCTTTGTGAGAACTTAGATGAAGTAGGTTGGTACATGCGAAGTGTGTATACAAAAGAGCATTTATTAAAGGAACAACACAATCCGAGTTATTTGAGTTCGGTAGAGTTTAATATTGATAAACTAAAACTTAGTAACGATATTAACGAAACTGCCAAGTATGCCGATGTGTTGATTTTTGTCATTCCGTCTGCCTTTGTTTTTTCAGAATTACAAAAACTAACGGTTGATATTTCTGATAAAATCATCGTTTCTGCCGTAAAAGGAATCATTCCTGAATCAGGATTATTGGTTGGGGAACATTTTCATGATATTTACAAAACTCCGTTTGAAAACATTGCCGTTATTGCAGGTCCTTGTCATGCCGAAGAAGTTGCACTCGAACGTTTGTCATATTTGACAATTTCATGTGCCGATCAAGAAAAAGCACAAAAAATTGCTGATGTTTTAGCAAGCGATTATATCAAAACGAAAACAAGTGATGATGTTATTGGAACAGAATATGCCGTGATGTTGAAAAATATCTACGCTATTGCTGCCGGAATTGCACACGGATTGGGTTATGGCGATAATTTCCAAAGTGTGTTAATGAGCAACGCTATTCGCGAAATGAAACGTTTTATCAAGAAAGTGCACAAGATGAAACGGAACATCAATAACTCTGCCTATTTGGGCGATTTACTCGTAACTGGTTATTCGGTATTCTCTCGAAACAGAATGTTCGGAAACATGATTGGAAAAGGCTACACTGTAAAGTCTGCTCAAATGGAAATGAATATGGTTGCTGAAGGTTATTATGCAACGAACAGCGCGTATTTATTGAATCAGAAAAATACTAAGAAGACACAAATGCCAATTATTGATGCTGTCTACGCAATTCTATATCAGAATAAAGATCCTAAGAAAGTTTTTCAGAAGTTAACGGATAAGTTGGATTGATGTTTTCAATTTGAAAATGTTTCAATGTGTTAATTTGAAAATGGAATGATTGTTTTTCTGCAATTATATCCTTTGTAAAGTCTTTTTCAACATATTTGAATCTTTTTGATTGTTCCAAAATAAAAGTAATGTGATTAAATCTTGATCTGGATGCATTCTATAAAATACTGTTGTTTGTTTTGAGATTACTAATGAATGAATATTTTTAGGTGAATATTTTTTTCCTTGAATAATACCACAAGACAAGTTTTCAATAAATCCATTAACAAGAGCGATAAAAGCATTCACTTCTTTAGAAGTCCATTTAGATTCAATAAAATCTAACTCATCAAAATATGAAAATTTAGCATAAGGTGTCCACGAAACTATTATTTTGGACATCTATTATTTGGTGAGATTATATCTTTTTTGCACTTCTTCCATAACTTTATCATGAGACGTAAGTTCACCTCGATCGGCTTGTGCTGCACTTTCTAAAAGTAGTTCTTGAATAGGAGTTGGCAATTCCTGAAAAGAATCTGTATGTTGTAATTTATTTTTTTCAGCAAAATCAAAGACTTCCTTTAAATAAGATATGTTATCAGTATTTAAAAGTTGTATTATTTTATTTTTTAACTCTATTGCTCCCATTATAAAAAGTACTATACTACCAAATATACGTAAATTATCATAAATCATTTATATGAAGATATAAAGTGAAATTGATATTTTAATTTGAAGATGTATTCAAAAACTTGAATGTTTTGAAAGTAAAATACTTCTCGATACAATTTTCTGTCGAAAATCGCTCGAAGTGACGTTATGAATAATTTATAGCGAACTAGTGAGATAAATCCAACAGCGAAGCGATTCCAACAGCGAAGCGATTCCAACAGCGAAGCGATTCCAACAGCGAAGCGATTCCAACAGCGAAGCGATTCCAACAGCGAAGCGATTCCAACAGCGAAGCGATTCCAACAGCGAAGCGATTCCAACAAGTCTATTTCACCAAAATCCCAGTCGTATTCATTAGTGGAATTTCTTGAAACGCATTCTTGTTAATCGTGTTTTTTCTGAAAAGATACTTTTTATCATACATTTTTCCACCTTCAAAAAAGGTAACTCTAAACTCGTTATTTAATGCAAAAACATCTTCTTGCAACCACTCCGCTTTTGCATACGATTTTGCAGGCAATTTTGCCAATTTGTGACGCATTGTTGACGTTTCTCTTTCCGCATCGTATCCGCGCGTAACAATCAATATCATTTCTAAGTCAACATCCTTTTCATTGATGATATACGCGTTCCAATCGTCTGATTTGTAGATTTCATTGTATTCTTCTACAACAGCCATATACAAGCCTTCTACTTGTGGAATTTCAATGTCTTTTTTCATTTTGCGTATTATTTCTGTAAAAAATAAATTCCGTCATTGCGAAACTTTGAAAAAGTTGTGGCAATCTGCTTTTTAAGTAACAGATTACTTCGCTCTAGCTCGTAATAACGCTAGGTTATAATGCCGATTTGAATTGCGCTAAGAAGCGTACATCGTTTTCACTCAACAAACGAATATCACCTATTTGGTGTAATAACATCGCAATACGATCAATTCCAACACCGAACGCAAATCCTGAATATTCTTCTGGGTCAATACCGCAGTTTGTCAACACATTCGGATCTACCATTCCGCAACCACCGATTTCTAACCAACCTGTTCCTTTGGTAATTTTGTGATCGGTTTCTGTTTCCAATCCCCAATACACATCAATTTCTGCGCTTGGTTCTGTAAACGGGAAATACGAAGGACGCAAGCGAATTTTCGACTTTCCAAACATCTCTTTAGTGAAATGTTGCAAGGTTTGTTTTAAGTCTGCAAAGCTTACATCTTTGTCTATATATAATCCTTCTATTTGATGGAAAAAGCAGTGAGAACGTGCCGAAATCACTTCATTGCGATATACTCTTCCTGGAGAAATCGTACGAATTGGCGGTTGGTTGTTTTCCATGTATCGAACTTGCACCGAACTTGTGTGTGTTCGTAATAAAATATCTGGATTTGTTTGAATGAAAAATGTATCCTGCATATCACGTGCTGGATGATATTCTGGAAGATTCAATGCGGTAAAATTGTGCCAATCATCTTCTATTTCTGGTCCTTCAGACACATTAAATCCAATACGCGAAAAGATATCTGTAATTTGATTCTTTACTAATGATATTGGATGACGTGCACCAATTTCAATCGGTTCAGCCGGACGCGTTAAATCACCATAAACACTTTTTTCTTCCACATTGTTTTCCAACACTTCTTTTAAAGCATTTACTTTTTCTTGAGCCGCTTTTTGTAATTGGTTTACAATTTGACCAAACTCTTTCTTTTGTTCATTAGGAACATTCTTAAATTCAGCAAAAAATTCTTTTAGTAATCCTTTTTTACCTAAGTATTTAATTCTGAAGTTTTCAATATCTTCTTTTGCTTTTGTAGTAAACTTTTCTACCTCAGCAATATGTTCCTTGATCTTATCTATCATGACGATCTTCTTAATTTAGCTTGCAAATTTAAACAAAACTAGCTTATACAATGTATTCCTTTTCCAAAAAGTAATTAACGATGGCTTCTTTCATTAAAACAGTTTGCTCTCCCGCTTTTAATGTTGGCAATTCTTCTTTGAATTTGTAATGTGGCCAACCATCATCATCAAAATAGTCAAATTCGTAATAACCATACGGTTCCAACAAACGACAAATAGCAATATGCATGAGGTTTACTTTTTCGTCTTTTTTGAATGTTTTATGGATTTGACCCAATTCTTGCACGCCAATTAAATAGATAATTGCATCCAAGTCTAGTGTGTCGCCTTCTGCAAATTGAAGCGTTAGTTTTTCAACTAATCCATTCCACCGTTCCTTTAATTGTTCGTCTCTTGCCATTATTTCGTTCTTTTTCAGCTGCAAAGGTAATTAACGCGTATTGATATCAGTATATTTCTCAAAAAAACTTAGGTATCTCAATTCTAAACACTAATCAAATACCCTAATTTTTCTTACTAATTTTCATTTTTTTTGCTCGCACAAAGAAAACAGAAACAAAAGAAAGTGCGCTTTTTCCAGAGGTATTTTTAGTTTTCTCAGGAAAACTAAAACCACATCTATTTTCCTAAATTTTCTCCAAGGCTTCAAAAATTTTTAACGGAAAATAGCTGCTATACTGCGGAAAAAGAATGGCTTTCAAACTAAACTCAGTACAAGCTAAAAAGAAAAGGAAGTATCACCTTTTTATTCTAAATAAGCTGTAGGTAAATAAATTTTTATAATAAAGCGCATTGAGCGGAATCGAAATGCAATAAAACACTATCAATAAAAATTCTATATTTGTTAAAACTCGATTTTCATGAACATTATAGATATCATTTTGGGCGGACTTATTCTGTTTGGATTTGTACGCGGATTAATGAAAGGACTTTTTGTAGAAGTTGCTTCGTTAGTCGCTTTGATTGCTGGAGTTTACGGCGCAATTCACTTTTCATATTTTGCAGGCGATTTTTTAAAAGATAGTTTTGAAAGTTGGGACGAGAAATATATTAATTTGACAGCTTTCGCAATTACGTTCGTTGTGATTTTAATTTTAATTACCATGGCTGGAAAGTTATTGACAAAGATTGCCGATTTTGCTTCGTTAGGTATTTTAAATAAACTTTTGGGTGGCGCGTTTGGCGGATTGAAAGTAGCCGTGATGTTAGGTGCTATTTTAGTGTTTTTTGATAGAACGAATAATACGATGGAATTTGTCGCAAAGGAGAAAGTTGAAGAATCTGTATTGTACAAACCTGTGAAAGAAGTTGGCGGTTTTGTGTTTGCATATGTTTTGCAAGAAACAGATCAAACTATAGATGACGAGAAAGATCCTGAAAAAGAACAAAAAGAGCTAGAAAACGATTTGAAAACGATTGAAGAAACTGAAAATTAATTTTATTCTATAATTTATGATTCGAGGATTACTTCTAGTGTTGCTACTTTTTTTAATTGGTTGCAAAAAGGAACAAAAAGTTCAGCTTGTTGATCCAAATACAATTGAACAAGGTCCAATTTTAAATAAAACGCTGACTGATAAGCAAATTGAACAAATTACTTATTTATTTGAAACTTTTAAAGAGGTTGATCCAACTCCGAAAGAAAAATGGATTGAAAATTTTAAAAGAGATTTAAATCCTGATAATGAAATCGCTATATGGATGATGATGGCAAACGCTTATACTAGTTTTTGCAAAGATAAAACCATTTCCTTAGCTACAAAAAACGAAGTTTTCAAGCTTGTACTAATACGATCTAGTCTTCCTGAAAACGAAGTATTACAAGAGATTGATTTATCGTATCTTTCTGAAGATGATGCGAAATCAATTTTAGCAGCCTATACATTAGACGCTAAACCTATTACAATATATAAAGCAAGTGATTTAAAATAAATGCTCAAGCTATGTGTGAAAAATGTGCAAATCCCGAACTAAAACATCTTGCTGATGAAAACGCAATAAAACCGTTTCAGAAAAAGCTAAATACGACTTCTTTGAAAGGGAAAGTTAAACGTGTGAAAACTGCCTAAAAATAACTATTCATGTGCGAACATTGTACGCCACTTACTGTAAATAATTTCTCTTCACAAGAAGATTTTGGAGATTTTAAAGAGATCCTTCAAGCGAAATGTATTGACGGAACTTTTGTACGCGTCATAAATGCAGGCGAAACCCGAAGTGCTTTGTTTGACGAAAATTATCAATGTACATTTTGTGAAACAGATTGGGTTTTGTTTGTTGATGGACGTTCTGAGCACGGTTATTTTTTACCCGCAGAAGGAATTACTGTGCGTGACAATGATCAAACGTATGAATCAAATAGCCGTTTTGAAGCATTTCAACCCAAGAGAAGCAAAAACTGTGGTTGTTGCCTAGGAATGATCTTCTTACTGATTGCGCTGATTATTTACGGATTGTATAGCTTGGTAGCTTTTTTGTTTGATTTGTTGTTTTAGTTGATCACTATTCTTCTAAAAATTACTGCAACTACAGTTTCAATATCTAAAAAATAAACGCTCTTTCGTCAATTATTAGTTAATTGCTGAGATAATTATACGCTCGTTTTTTAAGCATGAAATGTTGAAAATATAAACATTTTAACTAAAAATTAAGTTAAAATGTTACGCTTATACAAAAAAATCAACGCTTATACATTTTATTCTTTGTTTAAAAAAGCATTACGTACTTTTAAATAAGTGCTTCCCATTACATAACTCAAAAGCAGTCTTTAGAAGACCGTTTTACATCATCACTTTAAGTGGATGACAGGGCTATCTATGGAATAATTTTAAACCAAATTATAAATATGAAAACAGATGCATAAACGATGGAAAATGTAAATATATTAACGAGTTATCTAAATCCAAAAAAATATACGGCTACAAGTAATTTTAAAAAAGAATATCATTTAGTTAGGATTGACAGTGATTTTTTAGATGAAAATCAAAATATTTTGTCCGAAAATGTTACTAAAATACTTAGGAACGAACTCCCAATAACGTATGGTTTAAACGGAGGGTTTAGTCTAATAAATATAGAGCACCCACTCGTTGTTACTAGAGATGGAGATAACATTGATTATTATTTCCAAAGAGAGCGAGATGGTATCACTAAGTATTTAAGTTTAGAACATGCATTACTTTTAAATACTAACGAGAGTCATTTTCTCCCATATAATCATTTGACTTTTATTCCTATTGATTTACAGTTTATTCATTATTACCATATTGAAGAACAAAAAATTTATTCCGTAGAAATTGCACTTCCTGAAATTACCCTTTTTGGACATAAGACATTAGATTATAACCCAAAGCATTTAGGCGGACTTACCAGTGGAACGCACGAATTGAATTATAAAAATGCTGCTGGCTATACCAATGTGCCAATAGAAATTATTATTGGAGAACTTTTAATGGAGCAATCTAGGGAAGAGTTTAAAAAACGGATTGTCAATGTGAATTTGTATCTACAAGCAGGAAAAGTCTATTGGTACCCAAAAATTAGAACAGAGCAAGGAAAAATCACTTTATACTACGAGTATCACAAAATACTGAATGATCATTTTGAAATTCCGTTTACTGATGGACGCTTACAACCTGCCATAAAGCTTGTGTTCAATTATATTGAAGGTTTCTTAGCATTTATGCAACTTACCTATTTTACTAATGGTGTATCACTATTAGATCTTTGGGAAGGTTCTGGTTTTCGGAAAAAAGATTTCTTTGCAGACTATGTGGAAATTATTCTTGAATACTTAAAACTCAATGAAGATCATATTTATGGGATTCTTACCATTTTGTATTATGTTCCGACTAATTTCTTTATCAAAGAACAAAAACTATTTAAGCAAAAAGGAACTGACACTACTATATTAGGAGAAGAATTTATTTGGTCATGTATTGACAACGTATTAAAAATCCCTATATCAAATTATGCAACAAATGTAGAAGATATTACGTTGAAATTATTCGAGATTTTAGAATTAATTCAAGCGTATAAAGGCTATAAAGACAAAGAAAAAAACGATCATATACTAAACGAATTACTCAGAAGAAGATTTAAGGGACAAAGTTATTTACTTGCCTTTTACGATAGAATGAACACTAGTAGTTTTGTGAAATATAATTACTTAATTTATAAAATTTGGAGAAACAGTTCATATATCAATCCTGAAAAAAGCATCTATAAAGAGACGACGTATCTTACAAAACTAACGGATATCGAAAAGAAGGATAAACAGAAACCTCCAAGAATGTTAGCGTATGAAACTGATAAAGTAATTGGATTTTACACAAGTGACATTAATACCGAATTTGATGAAAAAGAAAATATTGTATTCACTCCTGATGCAAGTTGGCTTGATGACGGTTTTAGACTTGTGTATGGAAAAGAAAGGGCGAGAGGAATTACAGCATTTATAGAAGGCGACTGGGAAATTACATACCATCCATTGTATCCAATATTTTTACCAAACCCTTCTGATAAAAGTGCTATTCAAGTTCAGAAAGTTTCACCTGCATTATTAATAAAAGCAAGTGAAGACAAAGCATTTTGGAGCAATGTAGGCACAACTGTTTCCTACACATTTGATATCCTTACAACGCTTTCAGGTGTTGGAAACTTAGCAAAGTTCCGACATTTAGCACGAATTGCAGATGCTGCTGGCTATCTAAAAAACGGTATTAAGCTCAAAAACACGTTCTATGTATACAAAGCGGCAAAAGGAACGCTGGCAGCCGTAGAAATATCAAGTGGAACTATTAATATATTATTACGGATAACTGGATTAGATGAAACTCCTTTTGGACAAGCATTAACTAATTTTCTATTTTGGATGGAAATGCTTACTTTGTCTGTAGACCTTACGGATGCTATTTCAGGTGGATTAAAGACAAATGCTAAAATATTATCAACTGTAGAGTCAGATAAATTAAGTAAAATACTTGATGACCTTGTTGCCGCAAAACAAATTGATGAAGCGGATAAAGTTGAGGTGCTTGGTGAACTTCAGAGAATTGCCACAAAAAATAAAAAGGCAAAAAGTATATGGCATGTGAATAGAGATTTCTATACTGGAGAAATTAAAAGCAGTCTTAATTGTGCTAATTGTGCCATTGCCGTTGATAGAATATTAGCAGGCTTCCCCACTTCTGCTGTTCCATACACAATAAGAAAAAGGTGGAAAAATGGAAAATTTATAAATACCGCTTCTTATGATACAGGGACGTACTTAACCGTACTTGAAAAAGAATTTGGGAAAAAATTTATATTGGATATGCCTCCAAAAAAAATACGAGAGACTTTAAAAAATGGACAACGCGGCATTGTATATGGTAAGGTTAATGGAAGAAGTATAGGGCATGTTTTTAATGCTGTTAATGATAATGGTGTTATTAAATTTTTAGATGGCCAAACTGGGAAAAAAGCAAATTTAATATATGATACATATCAATTTTTACCAACAAATTTTTAAAATTAAAAAATAATGAACACTAAAGAACAAGCGCAAACAATAATGCAAGAATATATAGATTTTATAATCAAAGATGTTTTGTGGAATGAAGAAGAAGAAATTGATATTATAATATATGAAGATGCAACTGAAGAATTTGATTTTGGTTGGGTTTTTTGTTATGATGTAAGAGACCCTGACAAAGAATCGCCGCTTATTGGTAACGGCCCTGTAATTGTGGAGCGAGATACGCTAGATACATATAAGATGCATACAGCGTATTCTTATGAAGATAATGTTAAAATGTATCTCAAAGATAAAATGAAACTTGGAAAACTAGAAAAAGATGATGATGGTTTTTGGGATATTGTGAATTTCAGATCATATAATGATTGATAAAAAATTAACAGCATAGTTAGTTTACAAATCATAAAATTAACACGCATTAGGGATTGGTCTACGAAATATAACTTTAAAAAAATAACTATGGATATTAATAAGGTTCTAGAAGAAAAGTTTAAAAAACAATTAGAATATTTGGAGAGCCTTTCTACAGAAGAGAGAAATGAAATTAAAAATAAAGAATTAAGTTTGTCTTATAAAATTAAAGAATTATTAGACAAAAAAGGAATTGCTATTTCAGATATTGACACCTCTTTTCATAAAAATTTCAAAACAAAAGATGATGAAATAATTGATGCGTTCAATACTGTTTATACCTCTTCTATTACACAAAGAGCTAATTCTATTACAACTAATGCAGAAACAATGGAAATGCTATATGTTAGAATTGGTGTCATGAAGTTTTACAGTATAAAAGATTTTTTTGACCTAGAACAATGAAAATAACTAATAATATTGTTGTCATACTTAATAATAAACTATGAAACCAAAAATTCAAAAACTACTAACAGATATGATTGACAACTTTGATTATAGAGTAGTGGTAAAACCTGATAATTGTTTAATAAGAGCTCAAAAAGAAATAGGAATAAGAATGGCTAATAGTCGAGTATTGAATCTATTTGGCTGGATCAATCCAAGAAATCATAATCTTCCAGATTTTAACCCCAATAAGTATGTAATTTACGAAAGGGAGTTCATGTCGAAGGAAGGTTTTGAAAGGGCATCTAGAGAATTTAAACTGGTATTTGAAAAAATACCAGAGCTAAACTATATTTTCAAATTAAAGGAAGAACATGTAGAATTTAATGCGTCATTGAGTAAAAATGATATTGAAGAAATTTATGAATTTGTTAAAACAAACTACAATGTCCCTATAAGGGATTTTCAAAGGAGAACTAGGTAGCTAGACAGAAAACACTTTAAAATTACGTAATACTATATTTCAAAAGATCAAATGAAACTTGGAAAACTAAAAAAAGATGAAGATGGTTTTTGGGATATTGTAAATTTTAAATAGTGTGAAAAACTCATACAAAACCCGCTAAACTCTCAAAGCTTAGCGGGTTTTATAATTTTATAATTCGTTTTTCTCACTAAACCACATCTTCTACATTCGCTTTAATCCATTGCAAACACTTTTCAAAGGACTTATAGCAATCTTCTTCCGGAATTAAATCAGGAATGATATCAATACGTTCCATCATGTATTTTGGCTGTTTTGGAATGTTGACAAACAATACTTTTCGTCCCGCACTTTTTAAATCGATCAGAATATCTTCCAACGCATACAATCCTGATTGATCAATATATTGCATTCTTCCCATACGAATAATGACCGTACGCGCCGTATCTGGCAATTGTTTGGCTAACGCCTGAATCTCACTTGTAGAACCAAAGAATAAAGGTCCTTTGATATGTTTGATGAATACTTCTTCTTTTAAATTCTCAGGAAAATCCATTTCATCGTCCCACGCTTCTTCACGCAAGGTTTTTATATCTGAACCTTTGGCAGTAATGTCTCCAATCTTTTTCATGAACATCAACGAAGCGATTACCAATCCGATTCCTACGGCATAAATTAAATCCCAAAAAGTAGACAATCCAAGAACGATCAACATAATAAGTACTTCTGAACTTAATTTAAATTTGAAATTCCCTATACCTATTTTCATGTCTTTTGGCAAACTTGGAATTGCTCGCAATCCTTTGTAATCCATCACACCAATACCAACTGTAATTAAAATTCCGGCTAATACCGCAGCAGGAATTCTAGATGCAACTGGTCCTAAAGCCAATAGAATTATTAATAACAATATACCAGCAATCATTCCAGAAAGCTTCGTTTTTCCTCCAGAATTGATATTTACAACCGTACGAATCGTTGCTCCAGCACCTGGAATTCCTCCAAATATGGCAGCAATAGAATTTCCAATTCCCTGTCCCACCAATTCTTTGTTCGGTTGGTGTTTTGTTTTGGTCATATTATCCGCCACAACACTTGTCAATAAAGAGTCAATCGCTCCTAATAACGCCAAGGTCAATGCGGTAAATACATAAGGCGTAATACCTCCCAAACTAAATCCTGTAAATATTTCCATGTTTGGCATTGGGAAATCTCCCGTGATCTTTTCAATTGGTTTATAGTCCAATCCAAAACCAACGGCAATTCCCGACATGACGACGAGTGCCACCAAGGTACTTGGGACGACTTTTGTAATCCGCTTGAAACCATAAATAATCAAGATGGTTCCGAGTGCCAATATGAGTTCTAACCACTTAATGTTTTTGAGTGCGCGCGGTAATATTTTCACAGCACCAATAACACCTGAAGCATTGTTTTTGGCTAATGTTTTTGATTCTTTTGAAATATCATCTTCCGTGATTTTTTCTCCACGCTTAATGGTTTCTTCAAAATTTTCCAATACAAGAATTCCTTCTTCCTGTTCTTCTTTTAGAATGTTTTCCAGAATTACTTCTTCTGCTTGTGCTCTAAATTGATTCACATATTCCACATCTTCTTTTGGATAATATCCGATAGAAGGTAAGATTTGCGTGATGAGAATGATGACACCAATTGCCGTCATAAAACCAGAAACCACAGGATACGGAATGTATTTGATATAGGTTCCTAACTTCAATGCTCCTAAACCAACTTGAAACAAACCAGCCAATAAGAAAACGGTTAAAATTGCGGGCAATGCTTTGTCAATATCGCCTTCGTTTGCAGCTACAATTCCCGCAATAACCACCATACTTACGGCAGTCATTGGTGCGGTTGGTCCAGAAATTTGTGTATTGGTTCCGCCAAATAAAGCGGCAAAGAATCCAATAAAAATGGCTCCGTACAATCCTGCACTTGGTCCTAATCCTGAGGAAACTCCGAAAGCTAAAGCTAAAGGTAGCGCAACGATTCCCGCTGTAATTCCTCCAAAAGCGTCACCTTTAATATTCGAAAATAATTTTTTCATCTGTTGGTTTGAGTTGTAATATATGTATGAAAAACATACATTTTGAGTTGTTATGGGATATTTTTAATGCCTAAAAGTTAGCAAAAAAATTATAATTCGTTTACGTCCTCTGCAATAATCCAACCGACTTTTCCATCGATGAGTTGAATTTTTTTCCAGTTATCTACAGTATCTAATACCTGAACCTTAGTTCCTTCATGCAATACAAAAACTTCATCGCTTCGTAAGTTTGGTTCAGATTTTACGGCTGTTTCCGTTGCATATATAATTGCAGGACGATCTTTTTGTGCTCTTCCATATTGTTGGTATGCAATTGCAACAGTTCCCAAAATAAAAAGAAATGCAATAAAACTGACTATAAAATAGATTCTTTTTTTTAAGCTTCGATATGCAAATTGATACAACAGGAATGAAATTACGCATAAAAATCCACAAATAACAGCAATCCACGCCCATTGATTATAGGTAAATGTTCCCGTGATGTTTCCGACAAATTTAGAAAGTTGTGTTTTTGGCAACGGTTCTATAGCATCAATCGTCATGTTTCTGGCAAACGCCAAATTATTCAAAATATCTTTATCATTCGGCGAAAGCTGCAACGCTTTTTCAAAGTAATAAACACTTGGCCCTATTTCATTGCTTTTATAATACGCATTTCCAAGATTGTAATAAATCGCTGCGGAATGATTTCCTGTTTCCAAAATTGATTTGTATTGTGGAATGGCTTCTTGATAGTTTCCTTCGTTATACGCTTTGTTTGCCGCTTCAAATAACGCTGTATTATCTTGTCCAAATGCTAGTGTACAACTAGAAATGAACACGAGAAGCAAATATGTGATCTTGATTTTCATTTCTTTCTACTTAATTTGTTTGTCAATTTGCGAAATGGTTTGCACCGATTTTTCGTAATCTTTCGTAATTGTTCCATCTGTTGCTGGCGTATAGCGTGCAAATTCGCAACTTTCTAACAACCCAATGAAATCGGTTACTGTTTCAGGTTTTACGCTGCGTTCTCCCAATAATTGACTGATTTTTTCTTTGCTAAATTCAGATGTTTCTATGCTGAGTTTTGCACGTAAATAATTGTGCAATGCGCGTTCTAACACTTCATAAAAAGCTTCTTTGTCGCCTAATTTTTTCTTGGCTTCTGATAGATATTTCTTCGCTAAGCGATTTGCCAAACGTGTTTTACTTCCTTGAATATCATTGTCAAACGCACGCTTTTTTCTTCTGACCATCAAAATAATTGGAATGAAGAAGAATGGCCCAAATAACAATCCGTAGAACAAGTTCGATTTGAAGAAATTTTCAGTTTCAATTGCGGTTAAATTAGCATCTGTTTTTAAGAATCTAAATTGTGAACCATTGGTTGTAATTGCTTGTTTTTGTGTGTTGGTTTGATTGTCAGTATTGGTTGAAGCCATTGTGTTTACTGGACCTTCAATAACATTGATTACAATTTCTTCGGAAGTTAAGGTTTTGTATTTTTTTTCTTTTGGATCAAAATACGAGAATGAAATGCTTGGAATTGGATATTTTCCTTTGTATTGTGGAACTACCGTATAGCTGTCTGAAATTTTCCCTTGCATTCCGCTTAAGCGCGTAGATACACGTTCTGTAAATTCAGGATCGTATACTTCTAATGAACTTGGAAGATTAAGTTTTGGTAATTGAAATAATTTTAAGTTTCCTTTTCCTGATACTTCTACTTTTGCTTGAAGCGACTCAGTAGCATCTAATGATGTTTTGCTTGTAGTTACTTCAAAGTCAAAATCTCCAACGGCGCCTGAAAAACCTGCTGGTTTTCCAGCTTCTGGCAATGCTTTTACTTTAATGGTTCTTTGAGAAGATGATAAGGTTTTATGAACGGTTTCATAACGACTTCCAAATACATCTCTACGTTGCGATCGGACAGAAACTTGTACATCTATAGAAAATGGCTCTATAACTTGATTGCCTGTTTTTTGCGGATATAACACAAATCGTTTTAATATAACAAACGAATACTGTTCGCCTTTGTAAGTCCCGCTTTGCGCTTTGAGTCGGGTTTCAATATTTTGGCTCCAAAAGTTATTGAATGTTGGTTTTCCAAGTTCTCTGTAATCATTAACATTGATCCCTGGTTTTACATACAATTTGTACGAAACGGTTACTGGTTCGTTTAAATACGGGTTTCCATTCGTAATTTCGGTTACTAAATGCAATCCTTCCGAAACCGTATACTCTGTATTGTTTCCGTCTTTCGGTTTGTTCACAGCTTTGATCACCTGAACCGTTACGGGCAATGTTTTATAAACTTTTCCGTCAATTTCAACTTTAGCTTGCTTGATGGTAAATTTTCCTTCTGCCGTTGGTTGTAAGAAATACGTATATGTTTTTGAAAACGAACGTTGTCCATTGTTCCAAACGTGATTCATAGATTGTATCGGTCCTGCAGCTATGCGGAATCCTGTGAATTTTGGCGCTGTAAAATTATCGCCATCTCTGTCCATTTCAAAGTCTACACGCAAACGCTCATTCACGCCAAGCTTCTTTTTACTTACTTTGGTTTCAAAAGTAACCTGCGCAGTGACTACGCTTGCAAATAGCAAGAAAATGATGGTGGATATGTATGCTTTTATTTTCATGTATTCTGACGACTTTTTTGTCGTTTTTTATTTTTTGTTTGAATAATTACCAGTCTTTTTCAGCTTTTACTTTAATGCCTTTTCCTTTTTTCTCGTTGAGTTTGTCTTGTGTTTTCTTTTCCGCATTGTTCATCGCTTGTAACAAACTTTTTACTTGTTGTGGCGACAACTGATTTGGCTTTGGCTTCTGCTGCTGTTTGTTTTGATCGTCTTTTTGATCCGATTTGTTTTGATCTTTTTTATCGTCTTGTTTATTTTTTTCTTTCTCTTTATCGCCTTCGCCGTCTTTATCTTTATCGTCTTTTCCGCCTTTATCTTTCTCCTTGTCTCCTTCGTCTTCGTTTTTATCCTTGTCTTTATTATCTTGATCTTTTTTGTCCTGCTCTTTGTCTTCTTCCTTCTTGTCCTTGTCCTTTTTGTCTTTGTCGTCTTCTTTCGGAGGATTTTTCTCTAGCATGTCTTTGGCCAACGCCAAATTGTAGCGTGTTTCATCGTCCGTTGGATTGTTGCGAAGCGCTCTTTTATAAGATTCAACCGCTTTTGCGTATTCTTTATTTTTCATAAAGATATTCCCCATATTATGAAATGCACTATGTTTTTCCGCTTTTGTCAACGCAACTTCAGAAGCTTGCTTGTATCGATTGAACGCTTCTTCATAGCTTTCATTTTCGTAATACGCATTTCCTAAGTTATACCTTGCTGTTACGTTTTCGCCATCTTTAGAAATTGCTTTCCTGTATTCAGCTTCTGCGTCTGCAAAACTATTTTCTTGCAATGCTTTATTTGCTTTGTATGTGTAATTGTTTGATTCTTTTTTAATCTGTTCAGCTTCCTTATTTTGGGCAAACGCCACAGAAACTGTCAGCAATAAAATTAGAATGTTTTTTATATTTTTCATGCTCCTTTTTCATTAAATAAATTCAACTTTTGCAACCATGCTGTTTTTCGTTCTAATAGAAATACATCTAAGAGTAATAAGAAGATTGCCAAACCAAGAAACCATTGAAATTGATCTTGATATTCCGAGAATTTTTTCGCTTCAAATTCTGTTTTATCCATCACACTTAATTGATTTTTGATGAATTCCACCGCTTCTTCCGTGACAGTTCCGTCGATATATTCACCGTTTCCTTCCGAAGCAATATCCTTTAAGGTTTTTTCATTCAGTCGGGTAATGACAACTTCACCTTGTAAATCGCGTTTATATGATTCGGTTACGCCTCTTCTTTTGATTGGAATTCGTCCGCCTTTTGGTGTTCCAACTCCAATTGTATAGGTTTTTATGCCTTCTTTCGTAGCTTCTTCCGCTAGTTTTCCTGCGCCACCTGTATGATCTTCTCCATCAGAAATAATAACCAAAACTCTATTGGTTTGTTCCACATCATCATAGTACGTTTTTGCCAAACGAATGGCATCATCAATGGCAGTTCCTTGCGAAGACAACATGTCTGTATTTAGGTTTGATAAAAACATTTTTGCTGCCGAAAAATCGGTTGTAATTGGCAATTGTGGTACAGCTCTTCCCGCATACGCGATGATTCCAATACGGTCACTTCCCAAATTATTGATAATTTCAGAAACAATCCGTTTTGCTTTGTCCAATCGGCTTGGTGAAATATCTTCTGCCAACATACTTTTAGAGACATCAACTGCAAATACAATATCAACACCTTCACGTTTTACCGTCTCCAATTTTGTGCCAATTTTAGGATTTACCAATGCTACAACTAAAGAAGCGATTGCCAAACACCAAATAGTCAATTTCAAAATAGGTTTGAAAATTGATTTTTCAGGACTTAACCGTTCTAACAATTGTTTATCAGCAAATTTACGCTGTGCACTTCGTTTCCAGAGTTGCAAGAGCATAAATACCAATACCGCAATTGGGATGATGATTAGTAAATAAAAATATTTTTTTTCTTCTAGCATATTATTTTCGCATCAATTGATTCGCAAAGTTTGTAATGCTTTGCTGCACTTCTTGTGTTATTTTTTTATGTTCAATCCATGTATGGATGTGTCCTATATATTCCATTCCAAGATACGCTGCACTTTCTACAAAAGGCATTTCAAAACCTTGTTTTATTTCGCTATCTGAGCCACAACTCACTACGCCCATTGTTTTTTGCCTCAATCGTCTTCCAACTTCTTTTTCTTCAAATAAAAAGTCAGATATTCTATCAAAAAACACTTTCATCATACCGCTCATAGTATACCAATAAATTGGTGTGGCAAACACAAAAGTTTCATAATTTTCAGTTAAATTTTTAAACAGTGCATTGAAATCATCTTCATTTTTTAAATCGTATTCAAAATGATTTATTTGATATTGTTTTAAATCAACCAAATCAAAACCTGTTTGTTGCTGAAGTTCGGAAACAATTGTATGTGTATTTCCATAACTTCTTGAACTGCCTAATATGATTACACCTTTTGCCTTCATTATTTTAGATAAAACTTCTAAATAGTGTTTTACGCAATAGTATTTCTATCAATAATAAGATGCCCGCAAATAGTACAAATATTCTGAATTTCTCATCATAGTTTGTATATCGGAACTCTTCTATTTCTGTTTTTTCTAACTTATTGATTTCTTCATAGATTTCCGCCAGTTTTTTGCTGTTGGTAGCTCTAAAGTATTTTCCGCCTGTCGTTTTTGCAATTTGTTTCAACAAGTCTTCATCAATCTTCACTTCCATATTCATAAATCGAATGGTTCCATCAGGATTTAGCGATACAGGAGTAGATGCCATTCCGTTGGTTCCAATACCAATTGTATAGGTTTTTACTCCATATTCTACGGCTAATTCAGAAGCAATTTGCGGTTCAATAAATCCTGTATTATTGACTCCATCTGTCAATAAAATAATGACTTTACTTTTGGCTTTGCTATCTTTTAAACGGTTAACCGCCGTAGCCAATCCCATACCAATTGCGGTTCCACCTTCTAGTTCGCCATATTTGTATTTAATATCTTTCAACGCATTTTGAATGATGTTTTTATCTGTTGTAATTGGTGTTTTGGTAAAACTTTCTCCTGCATATACAACCAATCCAATTCGATCGCTTGGTCGTCCGTCAATGAATTCGGCAGCTACTCTTTTTAGTGCAATTAATCGGTTTGGTTTTAAATCTTTCGATAACATACTCGCCGAAACGTCAATTGCCATCACAATATCAATTCCTTTGTTGGTTTTGATACGTGTAGAAACTTCTTTGATCTGCGGACGCGCCAATGCTATAATTAATGCGGCTACGGCTAACATTCGCAACGCAAATAGTATAGGCTTCAATTTTGGTAATATGCTTGGTGTAGCTTTGAAACCTTGCAAACTTGACATTTTTACGGATGCCAATTGTTTTGGTTTTTTCCAAATATACCAAGCGATTGCTATTGGAATAAACAACAGCAACCAGAAAAATTGTGGATGGGCAAAATTGTAATTTTCTAACATCATTTTGGTTCTTCTATTTGCGCTAATGAGTTCATAACTCTATCCAATACTTTTTCAGCTTCTTCATCTTTTACTGTGTATGCAAAACGCAGCACTTGTATGCCAACGCCTTCTTGAAAAATGTATACTTCGTAGGCTCTTTTTTGTGAAGTTCCTAACGGATTTTCTACATCATTGAAGACAGCACTTCCATACATTTTTAATCCTTTGATTCCACGTGGCGATTCGTATTCATCATATTTTACGACAATATGTTTTGCGCCAGATTCTTCCATCTGTCGCAAAATCTTCTCTGAGATTTTATCTGCTGTAATGTCTGTTTTTTCTTTGAATGTCACTGTTTCCAGATTGATCGTAAATGGTGCTAAGTAACTGTTGTACTGAAACATTTGCGAATCAAATTGTGACGCAATACTGTCTGGGACTTTTATAGGTGAAATACGTTTCAATACTTTTGGTGTTGAAATGGTAAAGCCTGAAGCTCCATATTCACTAATAACCCATTCGCTATCGATTAAATCGTCCATAGAATGACCGATATACGTGTTTTCTTTTACATACGATAAGGTTGCATAGCCAATCAATCCGCCAAATACAATGATCATTGCCACAATTCCGATAGCAGCATTTCTAAAACGTCGTTTTTTACGTTGTTCTTCGAGCAATCGCAATTTGTATTCTTCGTCTTTTCGTAATTCTTCTTCTGAGATTTCCGGAATTGCTTCTTTGGTTTCCACAACAATGTGTTCTACCAAATTACGATCGGCTTGCACAACAGCATCATCAGGTTTTGATTTTGCAAATTTTACCAAATCGGCAGTTTGCAATACGTTTTTCAGATTTCGGATGGTTTCATCTTTTAAATCTAAATACCCTGCATCTTTTTGTGCTTCTATTTTACGAATGAGTTCTTCCGTAGTACTTTCTAAAGCATCAATTCGAACTTCTTCTTCTATATATTGACGTACAATATTGGTCAATTCGGAATAGTAATCTTTGTATTCTGATTTTAGTAATAACGTAGAATTATCAAGCTCATTTAATTGTAGTAAAGCTCTATCATACGGTGGAATTTCTGCTTCTTTTTTCTTTTTCTTTTTTGCCTTCAACTGAAATACAAAGTAGTAAAAGTATGCTCCAAATGCTGCTAACAATCCTAAAACAATCAACAAATACTTCCACCAATTGCTGCTTCCTTTTGGTACGGAAACGAGCGATTTTATTTCAAACATTTTCTGCTTCAACGTATCGACAGGAACATCTGCCACAGCAATACGAATAGAATCTGTAAAGAAAGGCTTTTCGTTGATGAGTATTTTTTGCTTCGGAATGAAATACACGCCAGAATCAAATTGCGTGAGTCCGTATTTTTTGATCAAATTGTACTTCGCATCTTTCTTTATGGTATCTGCTTTGTACGATTCTAATAATTCCAACGGTATAAATAAAGTATCGCCTTCTGGAAATACAACACTTGCCGTAGAATCTGCTTCCACCAAAATGGACAATTTTATTTCTTCTCCAATTTTTATTTGTGTAGAATCTACAACTGCCGCCACTTTTTGTGCGTGCATGTTGAGACTCAAAAGAAACGTACAAACGAAAAGGATCATCTTCGTCTGCTTGAGCGAAAATAATGCTTTGTGTATTTGTAATGTATAATTCTTCATTCGTAATTTCTTTTTATCCTCTTCGTTTAAAATAGCCTAATAGTTTTTTCACGTAACTTTCATCAACACGCGCACTTAATGCGCCTGCGCCACTTCTAGAAAACAATTCTTGAAAGTAGTTTACTTTGTTTTGGTAAAATTTCGCATAGTTGGTACGCACCGTTTTTGAACTTGTATTGACCAACATGGTTTCACCTGTTTCGCTATCTTGCATTTGCACCATTCCTAAATTTGGAATTGCAGCTTCGCGTTCATCAAAAATTCGAATTCCGGTAAGGTCGTGTCTTTTTGCCGAAATCTTCAAGGTTTGTTCGTATTCATCTGCAATAAAATCTGATAGCATAAAAACGATTGCTTTTTTCTTCATTACACTCGATAAAAATCGCAATGCTTGTGAAATGTCTGTTTTGGTACTTTTAGGTGTAAATTCTAACAGTTCACGAATAATGCGCAATACGTGTGATTTTCCTTTTTTTGGTGGAATGTATAATTCAATTTCGTCTGAAAACAGAATCAATCCCACTTTATCATTATTCTGCATGGCAGAAAACGCCAGCGTTGCCGAAATTTCCGTGATCGTTTCGTTTTTAAATTGCGTATTGGTTCCAAATAATTCTGAACCAGAAACATCTACCATTAACATCATGGTGAGTTCGCGTTCTTCTTCAAAAACTTTAATGAACGGTTCGTTGTAACGCGCGGTTACATTCCAGTCAATATTTCGTACATCATCGCCAAATTGATACTGACGCACTTCGCTAAACGTCATTCCTCTTCCTTTGAAGGTAGAATGATATTCTCCTCCGAAGATATGATCGCTCAATCGGCGCGTTTTAATTTCTATTTTTCGTACTTTTTTAAGTAACTCTTTTGTATCCATTTTTCAGTATGCAGTGTTCAGTTTGCAGTTTGCAGTTTGCAGTGAGTAATTATTAGAGTTTTCAGCAAACTGAAAACTCACAACTCAATACTCATAACTCACACCTTTTTAAGGTACTTCAATTTCATTTACAATCTTGTTGATGATTTCTTCGGAAGTAATGTTTTCAGCTTCTGCTTCATACGTAATTCCAATTCTGTGACGCAATACATCGTGTACAACGGCGCGAACATCTTCTGGAATTACATAACCTCTTCGTCTGATAAACGCGTAACATTTAGCCGCATTCGCTAAGTTGATACTTCCACGAGGCGATGCTCCAAAACTGATTAATGGTTTTAATTCTGCTAATTTGTATTTTTCTGGATACCGCGTAGCGAAAATGATATCCAAAATATATTTTTCAATCTTTTCGTCCATGTAAACATCCTTAACCGCTTCTTGCGCTCTTAAGATTTGTTCTACCGTAACGACAGGATTTACTTTTTCAAAAGTTCCTTTTAAGTTGGCACGCATGATCAATTGTTCTTCATCCATTTTTGGATAATCAATCACGGTTTTTAGCATAAAACGATCCACTTGTGCTTCTGGTAGCGGATAGGTTCCTTCTTGTTCCACAGGGTTTTGCGTTGCCATTACTAAGAAAGGTTTATCTAAAATAAACGTTTCGTCTCCAATAGTCACTTGCTTTTCCTGCATGGCTTCTAACAATGCTGATTGTACTTTGGCTGGCGCTCTGTTGATTTCATCTGCAAGCACAAAATTTGCAAAAATAGGTCCTTTTCTAATAGAGAAATCATTCTCTTTCATGTTGTAAATCATGGTTCCAACAACATCTGCTGGCAATAAATCGGGCGTAAACTGAATTCTGCTAAAGCTTCCTTGCACAGCTTTACTCAGCGTATTGATCACTAATGTTTTTGCCAATCCAGGAACACCTTCTAAAAGGACGTGTCCTTTTCCAAGCAAACCTATCAATAAGCGTTCTACCATGTGCTTTTGCCCGACGATTACTTTATTGATTTCCATCGTAAGCAAATCGACAAAGGCACTTTCTCTTTCAATCTTTTCGTTAATAGCTTTAATATCTATTGTTTCTTCCATTTGGGTACTTTTTTTGACGCGTGAATTTACTAATCACATTTGAACGATGCAAATTGTTAAAATTATTCGTTTATTGCTGTTAATAATTGGTTAAAATATTAAGGATATTTATATATTGAAGCCTTTAAAACTCAAAACAACCGTTGAAATGGAAATATATCATTTTTTTGTTCATAACTCAAAATGATATGCGCCATTATCTGACCAATTGTATTACCTTTTTTAAACCTATTGTATGGAATTATCAGTACTAGATTATAGCCTCATTATTGGATTTTTTGCCATTGTTTTAGGGATCGGAATATACGTATCCAAAACTTCAGGGAAAAATACAAGTGAATATTTTTTATCAGGAAGAAATATGCCGTGGTGGATTTTGGGAGTTTCTATGGTAGCAACTACTTTTTCAACCGATACGCCAAACTTTGTAACCGATATTGTTCGTAAAGATGGTGTTTCTTCCAACTGGATGTGGTGGGCATTTTTAATTACAGGTTTGTTAACAGTTTTTGTGTATGCAAAACTATGGCGAAAATCAAATGTTGCAACCGATATTGAATTTTACGAATTGCGCTACGGCGGAAAACCTGCAAAATTCTTGCGATGGTTTCGTGCGGTATATTTAGGTGTCATTTTCAACATATTTGCAATGGCTGGTGTAACGCTTGCCGCGATAAAAATTGGCGGAATTATGCTCGGATTAGAACCTGTAGAAACTATATTGTATGCAGGAACGATTACGGTAATATTTAGTGCTATTGGGGGATTTAAAGGTGTTGTATATACCGATTTTTTACTGTTTTTTGTAGCAATGGCAGGAGCAATTGGAGCTGCTTATTACTGTGTCAATCTTGAAGAAGTTGGCGGAATTCAAAACTTAATTACACATGAAAATGTAGCCGATAAGATTAATATTTTTCCTGATTTTAATAATAAAGAAATACTGATTACGCTGATCATTATTCCGCTCGCAGTACAATGGTGGAGTTCTTGGTTTCCGGGCGCAGAACCTGGCGGTGGTGGTTATATTGCACAACGAATGTTAGCCGCAAAAGATGAAAATCACGCGATTGGTGCCACGTTTTTCTTCAATATTATGCATTACGCGTTACGTCCGTGGCCATGGATTTTAGTAGCCTTAGCTTCGTTAGTCGTTTTTCCAGATGTTGCGAGCATTCAAGAAGCATTTCCAAACATTCCTGCAGATAAATTAGGACACGATTTAGCGTATTCTGCCATGTTAACCAAATTGCCAAGCGGATTGTTAGGTTTAGTATTAGCTTCGTTGGTTGCTGCATATATGTCTACGATTTCTACACACTTAAATTGGGGATCATCATACATTGTAAATGATTTTTACAAAACAACTATCAATAAAAATGCTTCTGAAAAAGAATTGGTCAATGTTGGACGAATTTCTACTGTTGTGTTAATGGTTTTAAGTGCGTTTTTTGCATTATTTCTACAAAATGCGAGTCAACTTTTTGATATTATTATCATGTTTGGTGCTGGAACTGGATTAATTTTTATCCTAAGATGGTTTTGGTGGCGAATTAATGCATGGAGCGAAATTTCAGCAATGGTAGCTTCTGGTGTAATTTCTTTTTTGTTTAAATTGACTTTCGTTGGAAAAATTTTATTCACCTATAAAGATGTAGACGGAACAACAATAGAAGGTTTGATGCCGAGTTATGCACAATTTCCGCTTGTCGTATTAATTACGACGATTATTTGGGTTTCTGTAACCTATCTCACACAACCTGAAACTAAAGAAACTTTATTCAACTTTTACAGAAAAATACAACCTGGCGGTCCTGGTTGGCAAAAAACATTGGACGAAGCTGCCGAAGATAATATAGAAATCGTAACGGACAGACAACCTTGGAATGTACCATCGGGAATTTTAGCGATGTTAGTTGCAATGATCTTTATTTACAGTATCATGTTTGCCACAGGTTATTGGATTTATGGTGATTATAGTTATGCAATTCCGTTAACAATTGTGGTGATTACTTCTGGATTAATTTTAATTCAACTCTGGAAAAAGATCAAAGCGACGGTTTTTTAGACTCGTTCCCGCGTAGGCAAGAATCTCTTAGACTTTTTAGACGTGCTTCGCTTTTGGACTTTCTTAGATTGCTGGAAGGTTATTTAAAAATTCGTCAAGCTGAACTTTTACGTTGAGCCTGTCGAAATGTGATTCAGCTTCTCATAACAGTGAGCATCTCGACTGCGCTCGATGTGACACTTTTTAGTTTTTACCATCAAATAATTCTAATAATCGAGATATCCAAAAAGTCTAACAATCTAACTTTCCAACAATCTAAATGGTCAAAAACAAATTCGTATTTTTACGGTAAAATAGATAGACTTTGAAATCAAATTATTCAAGAATTATAGCAGGAACCATGACTTGGGGAATTTGGGGGAAACAATGCTCAACTTCACAAATGATGGATTTGATGCAGCATTGTATTTCTTCAGGAATTACCACGTTTGATCATGCTGATATTTATGGTGGTTATACGACCGAAGCAGACTTTGGAAACGCATTTGCGCAAAGCGGAATCCATCGCGAAAGCATCGAAATTATTTCAAAATGTGGCATTCAATTGCAAGCAGAAAATCGTCAAAATACCATCAAACATTACGAATATTCATCAGAATATATCATTTGGTCAGCAGAAACTTCACTAAAAAATCTCCAAACTGATTATTTAGACCTTTTATTAGTACACAGACCAAGTCCGTTAATGCATCCTGACGAAATCGCGAAAGCAGTTGATCAATTGAAAACACAAGGAAAAATCAAAAACTTTGGCGTTTCAAATTTTACACCTTTGCAAATGAACATGATTGGTTCAAAAAGTGAAATCACAACAAATCAGATTCAATTTTCATTGACTGATTTTGACGCCATGCACAATGGAACGCTCGATTATATGATGACGAATTCCATCATTCCAATGGCTTGGCAACCTTTGGGAACTTTTTTTAAAGAACAAAATGAGCAAACTGCTAGCATTCACAAAGCATTAGAAAGTTTAACCGAAAAATACAGCGCAACAAAAGATCAATTGGTGTTGGCGTGGGTTTTAAAACATCCCGCAAACATTCATCCTGTGATAGGAACCACAACGCCCGAACGAATTACAAATGCTGTAAAAGCTACAGAAATAGATTTATCACTGGAAGATTGGTTTTTATTATTAACTGAAAGTCAAGGACATGAAGTTCCTTAGTTTTTAGTAGTGAGGTTTTAGATATTAGTATTGAGTTTAATTTAAAAGAGATTTCCGTTGGAGTTTATCTTGAGCGGAGTCGAAAGAGGAAATAATGAGCACAACAAAAACAGCTTTTATTACAGGCGCAACAAGCGGAATTGGGCGTGAAATTGCACGCGAATTCGCAAAACATAACATACGTTTAATTCTTTGCGGAAGACGACAAGAACGTTTGGACGAATTACAAGAAGAATTGAGTACACACACAGAAGTTCACACGTTAAATTTTGACGTTCGCGATAAAGAAAACGTTGCCAAAGCAGTGAATTCGTTGCCAGAAAACTTCAAAACAATTGATATTTTGATCAATAACGCAGGAAATGCGCATGGTTTAGATCCAATTCAGACAGGAAGTTTGGACGATTGGGACGCAATGTTGGACATTAATGTAAAAGGATTATTATATGTCAGCAAAGCCATTATTCCGCAAATGGTGGAACGAAAATCTGGTCATATTTTAAATATTGGCTCTACGGCTGGAAAAGAAGTATATCCAAATGGAAATGTATATTGTGCCAGTAAACACGCCGTTGACGCGCTGAATCAAGGAATGCGAATTGATTTGAATTCGTATGGAATTCGCGTTGGCGCGATTAATCCCGGACTGGTAGAAACCGAGTTTAGCGATGTTCGTTTTAAAGGTGATTCACCTCGTGCAGAAAAAGTCTATCAAGGTTTTCAAGCATTGAAACCACAAGATATTGCAGAGATTGCTTATTTTATTGTTTCATGTCCTGCACATGTAAATATTGCTGATTTAACGGTGATGTGTACCGCGCAAGCTTCGAGTACAATTGTGAAAAAATCATAATGGAATATGATCTACATCAATGGTGGTTAAATTTAACATCGAAATATACCGATGATGAACTACTATTGAATGAACTCTGGAATGAAATTCACAAAAAATATACTTCTAAAAAACGTCATTATCACAACTTGAATCATATTGGTTATATGTTGCGATTAGCTGCTGACAATCAAACTGATTTGATAGATTATGATACGTTACAATTCGCTATTTGGTATCACGATGTGATCTATAATGCATTGAAAAGTGACAATGAATTGAAGAGTGCAGCATTCGCGCGAAAGCGATTAAAAAAGTTAAAAATTGATCCAAAAAGCATCGAAAATTGTGCAAATTTGATCATTTCTACAAAAAAACATGAAATCCTAAACGTTCAAAATCAAGATAATGCCTATCTTTTGGACTTCGATTTGGCAATTTTAGGAACAACTTGGAAATGGTATGAATTGTATACTAAACAAATTCGAAAAGAATATTCCATGTATCCCGATTTTATGTACAAAAAAGGAAGAAAGAAAGTATTGCAACATTTTCTAGAACGTCCACAAATTTATTACACCGAAAAATATCACAATTTGTGGGAAGCAAACGCTAGAAAAAACATCCAAAAAGAAATTAGCTTGTTATGATCAATAAACGCCTTTTGATTAAAAACTTACTCGCGCACAACGATGAGAATAGTTTTTATGACAAAAAGCGAAAGTTGAATATTAGCGAAAAGGAAGGCAAAGCAAAGTTTCTAAAACATATTTGTGCGCTCTCAAATAGCAACCCGAAAAACAATTCGTTCATCGTAATTGGCGTGGAAGATGAAGACAATAAAATTGTTGGTGTTGACTTTTTTGACGATAGTAAAATTCAGAATTTAATAAATGCGTATTTAGCAAATCCGCCAATGGTGCAATATGAAAATATCTACTTTTCACATTTACCCAAAGGAAAAGTTGTCGGTTTGGTTACAATTCGACCTACTGGAAAAATTACCTCACTCCGAAAAAACATTTGGAAATATTATGGCGGTTCTGTTTTCTTGCGAGACGGCAGCATTTCGATGCCGAAAATATTTGATATTGAAGTAAAAGATGTCAATTCTGAAATTGTTGCTGAAATTGAAAAAAGTGCTCAGAATAATATCAAGTTAACCTTAGACAGCGTGATTAATTTCATCACAAATGAACACGAAAATTTAGAATCACATTACCAAGTTTTCAAAGAGCAATTTGTAGTCTGTTGGGCAGGAATTAAGCAAAAAAAGAAAGAAAAAACCTTTTATTCCAGAGTTGATATTGAGCTCATTAATGAACAAGTAAAGTTATTTTATTCCGCGTTGGATCAGGTTGAAATTACCTATACTGAAGATGAATTTACGATCATAGAATATGTGCCGCTTGGATTGCAAAACAAATACGATTATTATCCGCTGGAAAAAGTTACGATTACATTTCAACCCAACGGAATGTACAATTTAGAAAGCAATTTAATTTTTGAACCGCCACAGTTTGACAAAAAAACCTTGCATCATATTTACAATAGCAACAATGCAATTCTTGAAAAATTGATCAAAAATGTTTCACTCAACGAACAAGAAGATCACGATTTGCGCAATCTTCCGGCAACCTATATGATTTGTTATTTGAATGGTTTTCATGATGCTAAAGACAAACTAGACGCTGCCAAATCGTTTTTAAAAACCTATGATAAAGACATTTACGAACTCTACAAAGCAACAATTCGAATTTTAAGGAAGATCAAATACAGTTAATTTGTACTTTTGTCACATGATGCAAAACATTCGTGTAGCGGTTGACGCAGTCGTATTTGGGTACAAAGACCATCAATTGAACGTGCTTTTGATTAAAAGAAAAGTCGCGCCGTTTCAAGGTTCATGGGCATTGCCAGGCGGATTGGTATTAGAAAACGAAAGTTTAGAAACTGCCGTCGAACGTGAATTAAAGGAAGAAACCAACGTAACTATTGACTATTTAGAGCAATTATATTCGTTTGGAAAACCTGGCCGCGATCCGCGAAACAGAGTCATTTCGGTGGCGTATTTTGCCTTGGTAAAACCTGCACATCACACCATAAAAGCAGATACTGACGCACAAGATGTTGCTTGGTTTCCAATGACTGAATTGCCCGAATTAGCGTTTGATCATCATATTATTTTAGAAAAAGCAAAAACACGTTTACGAAACAAATTGACTTACGAACCTATTGGTTTTGACTTGCTATCGACCAAATTCTTGTTCTCCGATTTAGAAAAACTCTACATGACCATTTTAGAGAAAAAAATTGATCGTAGAAACTTCCGTAAAAAAATCATGAGTTTTGAAATCTTAGAAGAACTCGACGAAAAAGTTTCGGAAGGTCGTGGAAGACCTGCTAATTTGTTCAAATTCAACAAAAAACAATACTTTAAACTTCAAAAAGAAGGTTTCTTATTTGATATCAAATAATTTGGGCGTGCCCGTAAACGGTCAGGCTCTCAGCAGTCGCTCTCTTCGAGGAACTCCAACAAAGCCTCCATCCTTCACGCGAAAATGAACAACCTTTACGAACCAAATAAGTCTAAAATAGTTTTTCTAAAACTACTATTAGCTATCAACTTTTCATACGTCGCATTCTCAAATACTTCTACCAATTCCTCACTTCCTACTTCATTTCGTGTAGGACCATAAAATCTTATATTTGGGTATGACAATTTAAAAACACCTATCAAATTTCTATATTCAGTAAACTCAATTTCGCAAGGAGCTTCTCCACGAATTTCCTTAATGGCCTTATAAAACCCATTCAAAAAACCTTTGGTATGTGTTCCATTATCTATAATGACATCTGCTCTTGGCAATGTAATCGTAGAAAAGGTTTCTTTCCCATTATGTACGGAAAATACAATTTCTGCTTTCAAATCAATAGTTTCACCTTCAATGAAAAACTGAAAAGGTTTCATTAAAAGCTCTGATTCAAAACTTTTTACAGCAAACCAATCTAGCAATCCGTTTGATAAAAGGCTAGTAATAATTTGCTCATTTTCAAACACATGAATTTGTTTTTCAGGATACAAAAAAGTATAGCGTTTAAAGAAATTCAACAACAAATATTCAGGTAATTTTTTGCTGCGTAAAATGGCAGTATCAAACTTAAATGTAATTCTCAACTCATTTGCTTTTGTTACTTCTTTTTCAGAAATCAATTCACCTTTTTCATACATTAGTTCCTTTCCATTCGATTGAATCATGCATGTTTCAGACAAAGCTGGCAACGTATACATTTCATAACCTGATGAATTTATATTTTCAGGAGTTAATTCAAAATTTAAAACACTATCTAAAGCAATTTGAAATGTATCATTTTGAAGATATACAAAGTTTGTTTTACTCCATTTTGAGTGACTCACCAAATATTCAAACAAGAAAGAAATGATTCTCAAATTACCTATTTCATCTACACGACCAATATACATCCCTGGTCGCTTTCGTACATGTTCAATAGGATTTACTATTGGCTGAATACTGTCTTTTGAATACTTATTTTCTTCACTCATAATCGGTGTTTTAAAAGACAATAAGATACAAAAAATGAAGTGTTTTTTCAATCTTTCAATGCTTCAATTTTTTAATCATTGAATTCTTTTAATGTAATTTTTACACAAAATAATTTGCAGAACTAAAAAAGCATTCTATATTTGCGTACAAATAACGCTAATATGAATTATTTACATTTAGATCACGGCTTTACTCCTTTTGGAAAATCAATTGATTTTGAAACATTTACATTTTCTGGCGGAGAACCACATATCAAAATCAAAGAAACGGTAAAAGGCGCAATTACCATAACGCAACGAATTACAAGTTTCAATGATTTAGGTTTTATATTGTTAGCAACAGATGCGTTACGCAGAATGAATGTAAAAGAAATTAACTTGTTCATTCCGTATTTTCCGGCTGCACGCCAAGATCGTGTCATGGTTTCAGGCGAATCGTTAAGTGTAAAAGTGTATGCGGACATCATCAACAGTCAGCATTATGAAAAAGTAACCGTTTTTGATCCGCATTCGGAAGTTACGCCAGCGTTGTTAAATAATGTGGAAGTCATCAACAATCACGAATTTGTAAAACGTTGCTTGAAAACCATAAAAGAAGAAATTGTGTTAATTTCACCTGACGGCGGCGCATTGAAAAAAATATACAAATTATCTTCATATTTAGGCGGAATTGAAGTAATTGAATGTTCTAAGAAACGAGATGTAAAAACAGGTCAATTATCTGGGTTCACCGTTTATGCTGATGATTTAAACCAAAAAACGGCAGTTGTCGTAGATGATATTTGTGATGGCGGCGGCACATTTTTAGGATTAGGAAAAGCGTTGCAAGAAAAAAATTCGGGAGATTTACACTTAATCGTAAGTCACGGAATATTTAACAAAGGATTTGAAGAATTAGAAAACATATACAAAACCATTTTTACCACAAACTCGTTTAGGGATGTGGAATCAAAACAGGTAGTACAAATAAAGTTTTGAGTGAAGAGTTATGAGTTATTAATACCTAATTTAAAATTCAACATTAAAAGAAAAAATTATGAACTTATTAAAACGCTTACAAGGAGGAATATTTGGAGTTGCCACAGGTGACGCTTTGGGCGTTCCGTATGAGTTTTTGAGTAAAAAACGTATGCAACGATTTCCAGCCACAGACATGATTGGTTTTGGAACGCATCATCAACCTTTAGGAACTTGGTCAGACGATAGCTCGCTTACGTTTTGTTTAATGGAAGGTTTACTTTCTGGATACAACCTAAAAGTTATTGCTGAAAAATTTGTCGCTTGGTATGATCGTGCATATTGGTCACCGCACGGAAGTGTTTTTGACATTGGAATTACGACGCGACAAGCCATCGACAGATTAGAACAAGGTCACACGCCAGAAATTTGTGGAGGAATGGACGAGTATTCAAACGGAAATGGTTCGCTTATGCGAATTCTTCCTTTGGTATATTACTTGAGAAATGTAGAGGATATTGAGGAACGCTATCAAATTATAAAAGATATCTCTTCAATGACACACGCACATTTTCGTTCGGTTTTGGCATGTTTTATTTATGTAGAATTTTGTTTGTTATTATTGAATGGAACTGAGAAGTTTCAAGCGTATAAAGAAGTGAAAGAAACTGTCAATTCATTTGTAAAAGCACAAGATTTCAACGAAAAAGAACTTGGGTTTTATTACGAAGTATTACAACAAGATATTGCAAAACGCGATCCTGAATTTATTAGTGGAAGTGGTTATGTTGTCAATTCCTTAGAAGCGTCCCTTTGGTGTTTTTTAACAACCGAAACTTATGAGGAATGTGTGCTAAAAGCTGTCAATTTGGGAGAAGACACAGATACAACTGCCGCAATTGCTGGCGGATTGGCAGGAATTTATTACGGATTTGACGCAATTCCGGAAACATGGAAATTTCAATTAGCTCGTTATGATGACATTCATAACTTAATTGATCGTTTCCACGAAAGTTTATAATAAAAATGAACATACACATCATACAGTCCGACATTACCACTTTAAAAGTTGATGCTATTGTAAATGCCGCAAACTCGTCATTGCTTGGCGGTGGCGGTGTTGATGGCGCAATTCATCGAAAAGGTGGTTTGGAAATTCTGGAAGCGTGTAAAAAAATTAGAGCACGACAAGGAAAATGCAAAACAGGCAAAGCCGTAATTACAACAGCTGGAAAATTACCTTCAAACTATGTCATTCATACGGTTGGACCTGTTTGGAATACTGGTGGAAAAGACAAAGAAAAGTTACTAGCAAATTGCTATAAAAACAGTCTTGATTTAGCTGTTGAAAACAATATCAAAAGCATTGCTTTTCCAAACATAAGTACGGGAATTTATAGATTTCCAAAAAAGTTAGCTGCTGAAATCGCGCTAAAAACGGTTACAGCGTACGAACATATAAACAAAATTGATGATCTCTATTTCTGTTGTTTCGATCAGGAGAATTTTGAGATGTATCAAGAATTAATAAAAAAATGAACACACATAGATTACAATTAGCACAAAAATCATTGCTTGGAAATAGTATTGGAGATGCCTTTGGCGAAAGCTTTTTTGGTCCAGAAGATGCTGTTTACAATGCAATTCACTTTCGTGAAATTCCACAAACCGCTTGGGAATTCACAGATGATACGGTAATGGCAATTGCAATCTATAAATCATTGGAAACGTTTGGTGAAATTAATCAAGATGTAATTGCGAAAGACTTTGCAAAGAATTATCATTTAGATTTCAGAAGAGGTTACGGACCCGCAATGCACAGAACCATGCGTGCTATTGAAGAAGGAAGCCATTGGAAAGAAGTTTCAAATGCAGCTTTCAACGGAATGGGTTCTATGGGAAATGGCGGCGCGATGCGTGCTGGATTGATTGGCGCATATTTTTATGATGATGCAAACAAAGTAAAACAACAAGCATTGTTATCATCTGAAATTACACACGCAAATGAAGAAGGTTGCGTTGGTGCAATGGCTGTTGCTTTAGCGACTGCAATAAACACCAAATTGCATCTAAATAATCAAGTGCTTGATCCGAATGAATTCATAAAGCAAGTTGCTTCAGAATTACCAGATTGTGACACAACTTCTAAGATTAAAAAGGCACTTACAGTATTGCCAAATTATGATATTAGAACTGTCGTTTCAATTTTAGGAAATGGTGTGAAAATGATTGCACAAGACACAGTTCCGATTTCAATTTGGATTGCTGCGCATCATCAAACAGATTTCAAAGAAGCAATTTGGCGAGCCGTTTCTGCTTTAGGCGATAGAGATACTATTTGTGCAATTGTTGGTGCAATTACCATCATGAATACAAAAGAAGAAAACATTCCAGTTGACTGGAAAAATAATGTAGAAAACTGGCAGCAAAGCGAGTTTTACAAAAACAATTAATGTCTACTGTTTCGACAAAGTTCGATATGACATTACAAGAATTAGAAAACATGAAATTAAACATACAAAACTATAAAATACAACATACTGAATGGCCACAAAACGGACATCACATTATGGCACAATACGACGATGAAAAAATAATCGTATATCAATCATACCGACCTGCCATTGGTCATTTTGCAGCTAAAAATCAATTTTTTGGCGGACCATTTAGCTTGGGCAGAATGACCTGGATAAAACCAAATTTTCTTTGGATGATGTACAGAAATGGTTGGGGAACAAAAGTTGGACAAGAAGTCGTTTTAGCAATTCACTTGAAACGGGAAGCTTTCCAAAAATATTTAGAAAATGCAGTGCATTCTTCTTTTAAACCAGAATTATATGATTCGCAAGAAGCTTGGAAAAAAATAGTTAAATCGTCCAATGTACGTTTGCAATGGGATCCAGATCATGATCCGTACGGCGCAAAATTAGAACGCAGAGCGATCCAAATTGGCGTTCGAAACGAATTTATTCGATCGTTTGCAAAAGATGATATTCTCGAAATAGAAGATATCTCAGCATTCGTCGCAGAACAATACGAATTTGTTAAGTCGAATCAGTTAGACAAACTAATGATTCCCGCAGAACGTCCTTTTTTACCAGATGGTGACGAACTGCGGAAAAAATTACAATTACAATGAACACAAATTACCAACAAATAAGAGCGCATTTTGACGCCAAAACGATTACTGTTTATCAAGCATACAGCAAAGCTATTGCATTGCCTGCAATACAAAATAATCGTTTTGAACCTCCATTTTCTTTCAATAGAATGACGTGGATAAAGCCTTCTTTTTTGTGGTTAATGGAACGTAGTAATTATGGTACAAAATCGAATCAGGAATATATTTTAGGAATCAAACTCAAAAGAGAAGCTTGGGAAAAGATCTTAACTATTGGCGTATTAACGCATCCTGATCCGAAATTATATAAAAGTGCTTCTCAATGGCAAGAATTATTTGATGCAGCAAAAATTCATATTCAATGGGATCCTGAAAGAAATTTAAAAGGAGGGAAACTAGAAATACGAAGCATTCAAGTAGGAATCAGTCGCTTTTTAATTCAGGATTTTAATGAAAATTGGATTGAAAGCATAGAAGATTATACGCCATTAGTTAAAAAAATAAATCAATTGCGCAAAGCAGGAAAATATAAAGAAGCGAAACGATTACTTCCTTCGGAAAAATTATATCCAACTCCTGCTGCAATTGCTAAAAAAATTGGAATACAATGAGTAAAAAAAATAAAAACACAAGCAAATTTCTAAGTTATGTACTTAGACATCATCCTGAAAAACTAGGAATTACACTCGATGAAAATGGGTGGACTTCGGTTGCCATTTTACTAGAAAAAATAAACGATGGCAATTATTCACTTTCTATGGAGGAATTAGAAGATATCGTAGCCACAAATAATAAAAAACGCTTTGCTTTTAATGAAGATAAAACTAACATTAGAGCGAGTCAAGGACATTCTGTTTCTATCGATTTAGGTATAGCATCAAAACAACCGCCTGAATATGTATATCACGGAACGGTTGAAAAATTTATTGAATCTATTCAAAATAAAGGATTAATTAAAGGAAGTAGGCAACACGTCCATTTGAGCGCAGACAAAGAAACCGCCATCAATGTTGGAAGTAGAAGAGGAAAACCAATTATTCTGACGATTCGCAGTGGCGAAATGCATCAAGAGAATTATGCGTTTTACCAATCAGAAAATGGTGTTTGGTTAACGGATGAAGTACCAACAAAATTTATTGAATTTAATTCCTAAAAACAGGAATCATGGAAGAATTAGCAACAATTTTGAAAGAGAACTTTCAAAAAGAAAAAAGAAATAAAATTACATTTTTAACAGGCGCAGGATTGTCCGCAGCCAGCGGAATTCCTACGTATAGAAGTACGGACGGAATTTGGGTAAAAGGAACAAAATTTCATAAACCGGAAGAGTTTGGAACCTTCAGCTATTTTAAAGGACATCAAGATGAAGTATGGCAATTTAATTTGTTTAGAAAAGGTATGTTTGAAAAAGCAGCACCAAACGATTCACATAAATTATTAGCTAAAATTGAACAGAAAATTCCAGAAGAATTCTCAATTATCACGCAGAATATTGACGGTTTACATCAACGTGGTGGAAGTTCGGGAAACAAAGTCTATGAAATTCATGGAAACATGCGAACAGTTCGTTGTGCATTAGAATGTTCAAAAGCAGTATATCTATATCCAAATGACATTAAAATTGATCATATCGATCAAGAATTAACGGATACAGATTGGAAAAAATTAGCATGTCCAAAATGCGGTGGTTTATTGCGTCCAAATATTTTATGGTTTGACGAGTATTACAATGAACGTTTATACAAAGTAGATTCTACCTTGCGAATTGCTAAAAATACAGGTATTTTGGTCGTTATTGGAACTTCAGGTTCTACATCATTACCATTAAGTCTTATACAGCAAACGCTAAAATATGGCGGTTATGTTTTAGATATCAATCTGGAAGATAATAATATTACAAAGTTACTTCAAGACAAAAAAAGAGCTTTAACCTATAGAATGACAAGTGATGCTTTTTTGAATGAATTTTATAGTATTTTAGATGAAAATAAATATTAATGTGAAATTGATTAAGAATGAGATCCTGCTTTTCAGCAGGATTAGTTCAACTTAGAATTTTGAGTGCATCTTTTCAGACTTCTCAAAATTGAGTTTCACTAAATTTAAATACATGAGAACACTCGCAATCGGAGACATTCACGGAGGATTTAAAGCTTTAATCCAAGTTATGAAACGCGCCAATGTGACTACAGATGACACCTTAATTTTTATGGGCGATTATGTCGATGGCTGGAGCGAATCTGCCGAATTAGTGGAGTTTTTGATACAATTAAACACCAAACAAAAATGTGTTTTCATTCGTGGAAATCATGATGTTTGGTGTCATGATTGGTTGATAGATGGTCACATAAATGATGTTTGGTATATGCACGGCGGTAAAGAAACCTTGGAAAGTTACGAGCGAATTACGTTTGACAAACAACAACATTTGGAGTTCTACGAAAACTTGGAAAACTACCATATTGACGCTCAAAATAGATTGTTTTTGCATGCAGGATTTACCTCAATGCACGGCGTGACTAAAGAACATTACCCGAAGAATTTTTACTTTGACAGAACACTTCTAGAATCGGCTGTATTGGCAGAACAAGTTGGTATTGAAAACTTAAGCAATGCTCGATATGAACCCGCAAGATTTCAACATTACAAAGAAATTTATATTGGCCATACACCAACTATAAATTATGATTGTGATGTGCCGATGAAAGCTTATAATTTATGGAATGTTGATACTGGCGCAGCGTTTACAGGAAAACTTTCTATTTTAGATATTGACACCAAAGAATTCTGGCAAAGTGATCCGCTTCCAGAATTATATCCTGATGAAAAAGGAAGAAATAAAAAACGCGTTATTCATTGAAAATGAAACTCCTAAAACTATTTATAATTCTTCTCCTGTTTGTGAATTGTTCGGACAAAAAAAGTTCGAATCAACTCATAGAAGTAGACACGAATGTAATTAAACCCAAAACAACTGATCTTTCTTTCCAACTTTCTATTAATAAATATGATAAATCGCAGGATTACTTTATTTTTTACAGTCTTTCTGAAGATCAATTAAAGATCTCAATAGGCGGTGAAATGCACACTAAAAATGATCCTATTGTGTACACTACCAAGTTTCAAAGAAATAGCATTAAACAATTTTTAAAAATTAATATTGATAGTTTATCAGGCTATTATGCTAATTATTGTATTTCTGGTGGAGATTCAAAATCATTCACAATTAGAAATAATGGAATATCTAAAACTATACGATTAGATAATTATTATCATAAAGATTTAAGCCCAGCTATTGAACTCATCAACGAATTAGTTCCTGAAAAATTTAAACTAACGCACAACAAGGATAAACTTTTAAAAGATATTCTTGAATGTGATAAAAATACCCTAGAAAATAATATTCTCCCGTAATTTCAACGATTAAAATCATTATTTCCTTGTGTATTTCTAAAAACATTTTATATTTGCGTATATTTAACGCAAAATAATATTCTTATGAATCCATTATTGCTAACAGATGGCTACAAGCTTGGGCACAAAGATCAATATCCAACAGGAACGACAAAAGTGTACGCAAACTGGACACCACGAAAAAGTAGAATTGAAAACATTGATAATGTCGTTTTTTTTGGATTGCAATACTTCATCAAAAACTACCTCATCAAACAATTTGATACTGAGTTTTTCAGTCAACCAAAAGAAAAAGTTGTCACTGAATATAAAAGAGCTGTCGATCATTATTTAGGTGTAAATTATGATGTTTCTCATATTGAAGATTTACACGATTTAGGCTACTTACCTATTGAAATAAAAGCATTACCAGAAGGAACCGAAGTTCCAATTCGTGTTCCGATGTTTACCATTGTAAATACACTTCCCCAATTTTTTTGGGTCACTAATTACTTAGAAACTTTACTTTCTAATATTATTTGGCAGCCATGTACTTCGGCTTCTATTGCAAAACAATACAAAACCATTTTAACGAAATACGCGCAAGAAACCGACGTTGAAAATCTTGATTTTATCAACTGGCAAGGGCACGATTTTTCTATGCGTGGCATGTCGGGAATTGAATCGGCTATCCTGAGCGGAATGGGACATGCATTGTCTTTTACAGGAAGTGATACGCTTCCTGTGGCAATCAATCTTGAAAAATATTACAATACAGATGTTACCAAAGAATTGGTCATTGGAAGTGTGAATGCTACCGAACACAGCGTGATGTGTGCTGGAAATAAAGAGGATGAAATAGAGACGTTTAAACGCTTGTTAGAAACCTATCCAACAGGAATTCTTTCGGTGGTTTCTGATACTTGGGATTTGTGGAAAGTGTTGACAGACTATTTACCGAAACTTAAAGAAGAAATTTTAGAGCGCGATGGAAAGTTAGTGATTCGACCAGATTCTGGTGATCCGGTAGATATTATTTGCGGGTGCGATCACGAAGATCCAACCATTGCAAAAGGTGTCATTGAATTACTTTGGGCAGCATTCGGCGGAAGCCTAAATACACAAGGATATAAAGTGCTAAACCCTAAAATTGGTGCAATTTACGGCGATAGTATTACCATTGACAGAGCAACACAAATTTGTGAACGACTCAAAGAAAAAGGCTTTGCTTCTACGAATGTTGTATTAGGAATTGGAAGTTTTACCTATCAATACAACACACGAGATACGTTTGGTTTTGCAATGAAAGCTACCTACATAGAAGTCAACGGAGAAGGGCGCGCTATTTTTAAAGATCCAATTACGGATGATGGCACCAAAAAATCTGCAAAAGGCTTGATAAAAGTGTATGAACAAAACGGAACGTTTACGTACAAAGATGAATGTACTTTAGAAGAAGAAAAAGAAGGACTATTGACGACTGTTTTTAAAGATGGACAATTGATGCAAGATCAGTCGTTACAAGACATTAGAATGCTCCTTTCAAAAACTCAACAAGATGTTAATTCTTTTAAAATCACGGCTATTGTAGATATTTAGTGGTACTTTTGCAAAATATTAAAGCACCATCAATGTCTATAAAAAATATACGTTTAGAAGTCATGCAAACGATCGAGAAAGAAATCGATAGTTACATGGATAAATACCTAATTCCGCCCGAAAAGATATGGCAGCCAACAGATTTTTTGCCAAATTCTCAAGGAGATACTTTTTTTGATGAAGTACATCAAATACGAGAAGAATCGAAAGAGTTAGGCTATGATTTTTGGGTTGTATTGGTTGGTGATACGATTACGGAAGAAGCGCTACCAACGTACGAATCATGGTTAATGGACGTAGAAGGAATTAATCAACATGGAGAAAACGGCAGAGATAATGGTTGGGCAAAATGGATTCGCCATTGGACAGGAGAAGAAAATCGTCATGGTGATGTATTGAGTAAGTATTTGTACTTATCGGGTCGTGTAAATATGCGCGAAATAGAGATTACAACACAACACATGATCAGCGACGGATTTGATATTGGAACTGCAAATGATCCGTATCGTAATTTTATATATACAAGTTTTCAAGAATTAGCCACCAATGTTTCTCATAAGAGAGTTGGTATGTTAGCAAAGAAAAAAGGAAATGTATTGCTTGGAAAAATGTGTAATATTATTGCTGGTGACGAAATGAGACACCATTTGGCATATAGAGAGTTTGTAAAAACGATCTTAAATTATGATCCAAGTGAGATGATGTTGGCGTTTGAAGATATGATGCGTAAAAAGATTGTAATGCCAGCGATATTCCTGAGAGAATCTGGAGAACCTGTTGGAAGTGCGTTTGAAAACTTTTCTAATGCAGCACAACGTTTAGGCGTATACACAACACATGATTATATTGATATCTTGAGAAAGCTGAATGCATATTGGGAAATTGATAAATTGACTGGTTTAACGGCTGCAGCCGAAAAAGCTAGAGATTACGTAATGCGTTTGCCCGATCGTATGGCGCGTATTGCAGATCGTGTGAAAATACCTGAAGATATTACAACGTTTAAATGGGTTGAAGCGAATGGAATGCTTTAAAACGCTAAATTTTAAATGTTAAATAGCATAACGTCATTTCGATTGAATTAAAAACTCATATAAAACAAAAAATCCGCTTCAGATGAAGCGGATTTTTTATGATCTATAAAGTTTATTTCTACTACAAATCAAACTTAATTCCTTGCGCTAATGGCAATTCAGTTGTGTAATTGATTGTATTTGTTTGTCTACGCATGTAAATTTTCCAAGCATCAGATCCAGACTCACGTCCACCACCTGTATCTTTTTCTCCACCGAAAGCACCACCGATTTCTGCTCCTGAAGTTCCAATATTTACATTGGCAATTCCACAATCAGAACCTTGTACCGATAAGAAATGTTCTGCTTCACGTAAGTTGTTTGTCATAATTGCAGAAGACAACCCTTGCGCAACTCCGTTTTGAACATCTAACGCATTTGTTACATCTCCAGAATATTTTAATAAGTATAAAACTGGCGCAAATGTTTCATGTTGTACAATTTCGAATGAATTGTCAGCTTCTGCAATGGCAGGTTTTACATAACATCCACTTTCGTAACCTTCTCCAGATAAAACACCACCTTCAACAATGATTTTTCCACCTTCAGCAACTACTTTTTCCAAAGCAGCTTCGTATCCTTTTACAGCATCTTTGTCAATAATTGGTCCCACATGATTGTTTTCATCTAATGGATTTCCAATACGTAATTGTCCGTATGCAGCAACTACTGCATCTTTTACTTTATCATAAATTGAATCATGAATAATTAATCTACGTGTTGATGTACAACGTTGTCCTGCCGTTCCAACAGCTCCAAAAACAGCTCCGATTACGGTCATTTTTATATCTGCATCTGGTGTAACAATAATTGCATTGTTTCCTCCTAATTCAAGTAACGTCTTACCTAAACGTCCTGCAACTTCTTTCGCAACGATTTTACCCATACGCGTAGATCCTGTCGCAGAAATTAAAGGAATTCGAGTGTCTTTAGACATGAATTCTCCAACTCTATAATCTCCATTTATTAAACAGCAAATTCCTTCTGGCAAATCGTTTGCTGCAAAAACTTCTGCTGCAATATTTTGACAAGCTACACCACACATTGGTGTTTTTTCAGATGGTTTCCACACACAAACATCTCCACAAATCCAAGCTAATGCTGTATTCCAAGCCCAAACTGCTACTGGAAAGTTGAATGCAGAAATAATTCCAACAACACCTAATGGATGATATTGCTCATACATTCTGTGTCCAGGACGCTCAGAATGCATAGTCAATCCGTGAAGCTGACGTGATAATCCAACTGCGAAATCACAGATATCAATCATTTCTTGAACTTCTCCTAAACCTTCTTGGTATGATTTCCCCATTTCATAAGAAACCAATTTTCCTAAAGCTTCTTTTTTCTCTCTTAATTTATCTCCGAACTGACGCACAATTTCACCACGCAATGGCGCTGGCATTGTTCTCCAAGTTTTAAAAGCTGAAGTTGCAGCTTCCATCACTTTTTCATAATCTTCCTTTGTCGTAGATTTTACTTTCCCAATCAATTTTCCATCTACTGGAGAATATGATTCAATAAGTTCTCCGTTAGAAAAATTGTCTGAACCTGTTGAAGTTCCTTCATTTATATCTTTTAAGCCTAGTGTTGCTAACGCTTCTTTGATTCCAAAATCAGTAGTAACTGCTCCCATTTATTTATAACTTTTTTTAATTCTTTTGTTAAATTTTTGCGAAGATAGCACAATTCTATCAATCTTCATTGGCAATAAATCGTTTATCATTTCAATTCTAGAATGTTGTAATAGTAATGCGCACGAAGGTATTTTTGATCTTTTTGAATATCAATCATAAAACTTTTTCGTTCTTTATGTAAACGCAATCCTGTTTTTTCTTCGTGTTTTATATTTATAATTTGACTGTATGTAGCTCCGTGTTTTACCAAATTTTCCTTTAATAGAAATGTTTTGGTGTCAAAATAATACCACCATTCTGTATCACTATCAGTATATGTAGCTTTAATTTTATAAGCTTTGCTACCATCTTCCAACCGAACTCTCCCTTCTAATTCTAGGGAAACTTCATCAGCTAAGAGTTTATAAGGTTGCCACAACACATATTGCGCTCCCATGATTTCTTTGTGAGCAACTGCTACCTTTTTATCGTCTGTAACTTGAAAACCATCAATAAAAACAAAAGTGTCTTTTCCATCAAAAACAATGCGTTTTTCTTCACCATTTTCTGTCCAAATTACTTTTGAGGTAAATTGAGGTTGCAAAGTATTATGGAATCGCTGTTTTTTTTGACTTTCTATATTTCCTAAACTGTCGTATAAAATGGTCGTTTTCTCGTATAATACCATTTTGGGTAGTTCCCAATTCGCTTTTCCGCCATGCGCTTCTTCCAGAGATTTATTGACAATCATTTCTGCAGTGAGTTCATTCTCGCAGGATAAAGTCAACATCACTAAACTTATACTAAGAAAAATGGCTTTAATCTTCATCTACGGTAAATCGCTTATCAACAGGCATTACAGTTCCGCATTTGTCACAAGTTCGTAATGCTTCTGATGCATAAAAAGTTTTAAAATGTCCCAAGAAATCTTTCTCAACATCTATCAAAGGAAACTTTACTTCATGCAATTGATGGTTGCAATTGTCGCAATACCATTGCAAACCGTCTAATAAATCGGTTCCTTTTCGCTTTCGCTCGATGACAAGTCCAATAGAATTATCAAAACGCACAGGAGAATGTGGCACATTTGCAGGATGTAAATACATATCACCAGGACCAAGTTTCATGGTTTTCTTTTCGCCATCTTCCTGAATATGTACTTCTATATTTCCTTCCAATTGATAGAATAATTCTTCGGTTTCGTTGTAATGATAATCCTTTCGAGCGTTGGGTCCGCCAACAATCATCACAATATAATCGCCTGCATCTTTATACAAATTTTTATTCGCCACGGGCGGCTTCAATAAGCCTCTATTTTCTTCAATCCATTGATTGAGATTGAATGGTTTTTGTATTGCCATTATGATTTAGAATTTAGGTTTAAAATTACGGATTTTTTAAAGATTCTTAAGCATCTTCAAGCAGATTACAGTTTAAGTTATTGACGTACAAGTGTTAAGTAAGGTAAAACCATACTTTCCTAACAGTATTATTCTATATCTTTTTTTTGTAAAACTTAAATGAAACTAATCATGAAAAAAAAGAAACTTAGTAAACGACTAGAATTAAGAAAGAAAGAAATCTCAAGGATTTCAAGTATACATGGAGGTGTTGTTGCAGTTCCAATAAACCTTAAAACAAATGACGGTAGATGTATTAGTAAAGCAGGTAGTTGCCTCTGTATGACCTATGAAGAATGCAATACTTTTCAACCACCTTGTCCTGTTTAGATAAAAATTTAAAATTTACTACCATGAAAAAAAAGAAACTCAGTAAAAAACTAGATTTAGGTAAGAAGCAAATTTCAAACCTTGGAAACGTAAAAGGTGGTGCATTGGCACTGACAAATTTAACATGTGATATATTTATATGTACTTGGTATAGTGAATTAGGCACGGCTTGCAATTGCGAACCTTCTTGGTATGGCGGATGTGAATCTATCGCAATTCCTTGCCCAAGACCATCTATTCAGAACTGCGATTATTAATATCATGAAAAAAAGACAGCCTGTGGATGCGTAACATCTTGGGGCTTAAATTGTAATTCTGAAGCTCCAGCAGAATGTGCGGATTCAATATTAATCTGTTTATTATAACTAAATATTAATACCATGAAAAAAAAGAAATTAAAAGCATTATCGCTAAAAAAAGCATCTATTTCGAAACTTAGTGGTGGATCATTAGCCCCAGCAGTATCGTTTGCATTTCCTTGTGCACCAACACAAGATTTATTTACGTGTACTTGGGTGAGTGAATTATACACCGCATGTAATTGCGAACCTTCTTGGAATGGCGGATGTGAATCTATTCAATTTCCATGTCCAATAACTATCGATTTGAATTGTAATATAGAATCAGTAAGAATTTGTGAAGCCTAATCTTAAAAACTTAAAATCATGAAAAAAAAGAATTTAAAAACATTATCGCTAAAAAAAGCATCTGTTTCAAAACTCAATGGTGGTAGTAATGTACCAACACCAATTCAATTAACAAGAAATCTACTAGAGTGCATACAGACGCGGGATATCCGTCAATGTACTTGGTATAGTGAATTACTGACAGCTTGTGAATGTCCTCCTTCTTGGGATTTCAGATGTCAGCAATCCATTGATATACCTTGTGAAGCATAAACTTTTTAAAAATTAGAACCATGAAAAAAAAGAAATTAAAATCATTATCACTCAAAAAGGCGTCTGTTTCAAAATTAAATGGCGGAACATCAGGCCCAGTGCCAATTCAATTAACAATAAATATTAAACAGTGTCAATTTACGTGGGATATCTATCAATGTACTTGGTACAGTGAATTATACACCGCTTGTGAATGTCAACCTACCTGGGATTTAACTTGTACGCCTGCTTAATGAATTGTAATATCATCAAAACGCTCTCTTTAAAAGTGGGAGCGTTTTAACTTTTAAAATAAATACTAAAAGCTATGAAAAAGAAAAATTTATATCAAAAATTACGTATCCAAAAATCTAAAATTGCTTCATTTAATCAAATGAATACCATTTACGGAGGTGGAAGATCAAATCCATGCGATTCTATTGAAACAATGGATTGTCCAACCAATACCTGTCCACCAGGAAGTAATGGTTGCAACACAGCAAACTGTCCGCCAGAAACAGCAGAATGTCCATCAGCAAACACCATCTGTTTATGTAATTCATTCATTACCGATCCAGGAATTACAGGTTGTTAATTTAGGATACAATCAACATAAAAGCTCCAAAAGTGTATTCTTTTGGAGTTTTTTTGTGAATTCTTTTTTAAATAATTATCTGATAAACAACTGTTTTTCCATTTGAAATTATGTAATTTTAAGCCTCTAATCAATCTTATCCCAATGAAAAAATCAGCTTTAGTTTTAATTCTACTTGCTTTTATATTAAATAGTTGCACAGACACTACTCCTCAAAAAGAAACCCCTAAAATTGATGAAACTCCTAAAAATAGTTTCGGATTGGTCATTCACGGTGGTGCAGGAACTATTTTGAAAAAGAATTTAACTCCTGAATTAGAAGCACAATACAAAGAAACTCTAGAAAAAGCTGCTAAAAAAGGCTATGATATTCTACAAAATGGCGGTACAAGTTTAGATGCAGTAGAACAAACAATTCACATATTAGAAAACTCACCGTTATTCAATGCTGGAAAAGGCGCTGTATTTGCGAATAATGGAAAAAATGAATTGGATGCTTCTATCATGGAAGGAAAAACATTAAATGCTGGTGCAGTTGCTGGTGTAACAAACTTAAAACATCCAATTTCTGCTGCGCGAAAAGTCATGGAAAATTCAGATCATGTACTATTAGCTAGAGAGGGCGCAGAAGAATTTGCTGCTTCGCAAGGACTCGAAGTTGTAGATCCAAGCTATTTTTATACAGAAAAAAGATTTCAATCACTACAAAGAATAAAAGACAAAGAAAAAGTACAACTAGATCATGATGACAAAGCTGCTTTTGTGGATCCTTTTATCAAAGATTACAAATTTGGAACTGTGGGTTGTGTTGCGTTAGACAAAAATGGAAACCTAGCCGCTGGAACTTCCACAGGTGGAATGACCAACAAAAGATGGAATCGTATTGGCGATTCTCCACTTATAGGCGCAGGAACATACGCAAACAACAAAACCTGTGCTGTTTCTGGGACTGGACATGGCGAATACTTCATCAGAGCAAATGTGGCGTATGATATTTCAGCACTCATGGAATACAAAAAAATATCGTTGCAAGAAGCTGCCAAAGAAGTGGTTCAAAACAAACTAAAAAATATGGGCGGCGATGGCGGAATTATTGCCATTGATGCAAAAGGAAACTTAGTTGCCGAATTTAATACGGCTGGAATGTACAGAGCAATGGTTGATGAAAAAGGAACGATTACCGTTGGAATTTACAAAGAATAAAAAAACGGAAAACTGAAGATATAGTACGAATTCTAAATACATCATAACGAATACTAAATTAACACTATCTTTATGAAAAAGTCTGTTTATTTTACAAAAAAAATCATCATGCGCAACACTACTATTTTCATCCTTCTTTTAGTTTTTGTTGGATTCTTTTCTTGTAAAACGGAAAATCCAGAAACGGATAATATATTTGAATTCAAAGATTATATCTATCAAACAACTGCAGGAACTGTTTCTGTAAATGAACCAATCATTATTGGGCTTCAAAAAGAAGTGCCTGATTGGGCAGACAATGAAGAAGTGCCAACAAAACTCTTAAAAATAAGTCCGAAAGTCAACGGAAAACTATTTGTTCAAAGTAATAAAACCTTACGGTTTGAACCAGATACAGCGTTAAAACCAGATACAGAATACTCGATAACTCTCGACTTAACTAAGATTTATGAAAATGTTCCTGATAAATTCCAAAAATACACATTTGCATTTAAAACGGTTGCGCCAAACTTCACCATCATCACCAACGATTTACAATCCTATTCCAAAGAATGGCAATACCTAAATGGTGTGTTGCGTTCCGCAGATGTCATTCCAAACGAGAAGCTTCAAGGATTGCTAAAAGCAACACAAAACGGCAAAGAATTAGCGATAAAATGGAATTCTGATGCGCTTATTAGTACAACCTACGAATTCACCATAGATAGCATCAACAGACCTGAAGACGATTCGGAAATAAAAATTTCTTGGACAGGGAAACCAATTGGCGCAGATACTAAAGGTTCAAAAGTATACACCATTTCTGGGCAAAACAATTTCTCTATCATTGATGTAAACATCTCGCAAAGTCCAGAACAAAAAATAAGCATTAATTTCTCTGATCCACTATTCAAAAATCAAAACTTTGAAGGATTAGTGACGTTGCAAAATCAACGAAACATTACGTATGCCGTTGACGGGAACATTCTAAATATATATCCAGAAAACAGAATGACAGGCACAGCTGCACTCGAAGTTTTCACTGGAATCAAAAACAAAGAAGGCTTCAAACTCAAAAAAAATTACACACAACGTATTTCGTTTGAACAACAAAAACCACAACTTCGTGCAGTGAGCAAAGGTGTTATTTTGCCAAACTCTAAAAACCTAACCTATAACTTTCAAGCCATGAACTTGAAATCGGTTGATGTGCGAATTGTCAAAATATATCAAAACAATGTGCTTCAATTTTTACAAGAAAACAACCTTAGCGAAATCGATCGATATAGTATTCGTAGCGTTGGAAGACGAATTGCCAAAAAAACCATCAATCTGATCAAAAATGAAAACGAAAATGATGGACAATGGAAAACCTACGGAATTGATTTATCAACACTATTCAAAGCAGAGCCTGGCGCTATTTATCAAATAGAAATTGGCTTTAAAAAAGACTATGCTTTATATACTTGTGATGCAGTTACCACTACAACAGAAGAAGCAAGTAGTGGACGTGGCGATTATTACCAAAATCGAGAAGACGAAGAAGAAAATGAAGAAGAATACTGGGACAATCGTATGTATAGCTTCCGAAACTATCGCTACGATTGGAACGATCGTGAAAATCCGTGCACAGATTCCTATTACCTACAAGATCGATTTTTAACCGCAAACATTCTATCTTCGGACTTAGGTGTGATTGTAAAAAGAGGCGAAAACAAATCGTATTATTTCGCGGTAAGCAATATTATATCTACAAGTCCTATTGGCAGTGCAAAAGTAACTTTGTACAATTACCAACAACAAGAAATAGTTTCAAAACAAACAGACTCGGATGGATTCACCACAATTGATGCAGACAAAAACGCATACTTCGCCATGGTGTCCAAAGGAGAACACATGACGTACGTAAAACTCAACGACGGAAGCTCATTATCCATGAGTAAATTTGATGTTTCTGGAAAAGAAATCAACAAAGGAATTAATGGATATATTTATGGCGAACGCGGCGTTTGGCGACCTGGCGACAGTTTACACTTAGCGTTTGTGTTAAATGACAAAGGAAATCCGCTTCCAAAAAATCATCCTGTAAAAATGGAAGTTACGGATGCGCGTGGAAAATTAGTCTACAAAAATATCCGAACACAAGGTGTTGATAATTTCTACAAATTTACGGTTTCAACGGACGCTGAAGCTCCAACAGGAAACTGGGAAGCCAATGTAAATGTTGGTGGTGTGAACTTCTCTAAAACGCTCAAAGTAGAAACGGTAAAACCAAATCGATTAAAAATTAATATTGACTTTGATGATGAAATCTTAGCCAATTCCAGACCGATTGAAGGAACACTAAAAGCAGCTTGGTTGCATGGCGCACCCGCAAAAAACTTAAAAGCAGAAATCAGTGTAAAACTGACAAACACAAAAGCCTCTTTCAAGAAATTTCCAAACTATGAATTCAACGATCCAACACGAAATTTTAATGCGGAAGAATTTATCATGTTCAATGGAAGTTTGGATGAAAACGGTTTGGCAGAAATCTCTAAAAAAATAAACGTAGACAAAAAAGCGCCAGGCATGTTGCGCGCTTCTTTCCTAACACGTGTATTTGAAAATGGTGGCGATTTCTCTATTGATGCGTTCTCTAAAAACTTTGCACCGTATACTTCTTTTGTTGGATTAAAATCACCCGAACCAAAACAATACGGTTCATTCTATACAGATGAAGATCAGAAATTTGAAATTGTTACGGTTGATGATAAAGGAAACCCGATCAAGCGCAACGGACTCGAAGTAAAGATCTATGAAATTAATTGGCGTTGGTGGTGGAGTTCGTCGTATGAAGATCTTTCTTCCTATTCGGGAAGTGACTATCATAAACACTATAAAACCTTTAAAATAAATACCGACGCGAACGGAAAAGGAAGTTTTAACCTCAACATTCCTGATGAAGAACGCGGACGTTATCTAATTCGTGTGTACGATGCAAAAAGTGGTCATGCAACAGGAAGAACCGCGTATTTCTACAAAAATTGGTGGCGAAGAAGCAATGATGGAAACTCAGAAGCGGCTAAAATGTTGATTTTTGCTGCGGATAAAGAAAAATACAATGTTGGTGAAAAAGCGACAATAACCTTTCCTTCTGGAAAAGGCGGACGCGCATTGGTCAGTGTAGAAAATGGTACGGAAGTACTCAGCACAAAATGGGTTATTACCACAAATGAGCAAACGACAACTACGATTCCAATTACGTCAGAAATGGCGCCAAATGTATTTATAAACATCTCGTTGGTTCAAAAACACAACAATGTTTCCAATGATTTACCAATTCGTTTATACGGAGTCATTCCTATCTTGGTAGAAAATCCTGTAACGATTTTAAAACCTAAAATCTCAGTGCCAGAAACCTTACGGCCAGAACAATCGTTCACGGTAAAAGTAAGCGAAGAAAACAAAAAAGCAATGACCTATACCATTGCAGTTGTAGATGAAGGTTTGTTAGATTTAACGCGATTTAAAACACCAAATCCTTGGGATATTTTTTATCAACGACAAGCACTTGGTGTTCGAACTTGGGACATTTACGATGATATTATTGGTGCGTTTAGCGGAAACATCGATCAGGTATTTGCAGTTGGTGGTGGCGATGGTGGAACTGGTGCTAAAAACAAAAAAGCAAATCGTTTTAAACCTGTAGTTGAATATTTAGGTCCTTTTCAGCTAAAAGCTGGAGAAACAAAATCACACAAAATTTTAATGCCAAACTATATCGGCGCAGTTCGTACGATGGTTGTGGCAGGGAATTCAAATACAGAAGCATACGGAAATGCGGAACAATCTTCGCAAGTGAAAAAACCATTAATGGTGTTGGCAACCGCACCACGAAAGTTGAGTCCAGGAGAAAAAGTAACACTTCCTGTGACCGTTTTTGCGATGGAAAACAAAGTAAAAAATGTATCGTTGGAACTTAAATTACAAAATGGGATTTCAGTCATTGGAAGCGCGAAACAATCGCTTAAGTTTGACAAACCAGATGAAAAAATGGTGTTCTTTGACTTAGATGTAAGCGAAGTAAAAGGCATTCAAACCATAGAAGTTGTAGCAACAGGAAACGGCGAAAAAGCATCCTACAAAATAGAAATCGATGTAGAAAACCCAAATCCGATCACGAAGAAAATTCACGAACTTACCTTAGATGGAAAAACGTCTCAAACGCTTAATTTTGATACCTTTGGTGTGGCAGGAACAAATGCTGCCACGGTAGAGTTTTCTACATTGCCTCCAATGGATTTCACAGCGCGTATGGAATATTTAATTCGCTATCCACACGGTTGTATTGAACAAACAACGTCGAGTGTATTTCCTCAATTATATCTAAACGATATTTTTGATCTAACGGCTGGAAAGAAGCAGCAAATAGAAGCGAATATTGAAAAAGGAATCAAGCGTTTGGCACATTTTCAACGTCCAAATGGTGGTTTAAGCTATTGGATTGGGGAAAGTACGACCAATGAATGGGGAACCAGTTATGCTGGACATTTTATGATTGAAGCCGAAAAGAAAGGCTATACATTACCATTAACTTTTATGAGTCAATGGATTAAATTTCAGAAAAATGCAGCACGTAACTGGCGTTATAAAAATGACAGCTATTACAATTCTGATTTAACACAAGCATATCGTTTGTATACCTTAGCCTTGGCAGGTCATCCAGATTTAGCTTCGATGAACCGACTGCGCGAATCGAATAAATTATCAAACGATGCAAAATGGCGATTGGCAGCTGCGTACGCATTGGCTTCTCAAAAAAAAGCAGCCGAACAAATTGCACAATCTGCAAATATAGATTTCAGACCATCCAAAGCACGCTATGATTATACGTATGGCTCGGTTGATAGAAACCGTGCAATGGCAATGGAAACGATGGTAATTTTAAAAGATAAAAAAGTCGTTGACTTAGCAAAAACGATTGCGAAAGAATTGTCATCAAACCGTTGGATGAGTACACAAACAACCGCGTATAGTTTGTTGGCAATGGGTAAAATGGTCACACAAAATGGCGGTAAAAATATCAAGATGCAATTCTCGGTGAACGGGAAAAATCAACAAAATATTGAAACATCGAAAGCAATTGCGCAACGCGACTTAACTATTATAAAAGGAGCAAATGCATTATTGGTTGAAAACAAAGAAGACAATGTATTGTTTGTGCGTGTATTGAATACTGGAAAATTACCTTTGGGTGAAGAATTAGCCGAGAAACGAAACTTAGCGATTCGCATAACATATAAAGACAAATCTGGTAGTAAAATTGATGTTTCCAAATTGACACAAGGAACCGATTTTATGGCAACTGTGACGGTTTCTAATGACGATTCTGCATTTTTAGGCGATGTTGCGCTTACAGAAATTTTCCCTTCTGGTTGGGAAATTGTCAACACACGTTTTACCGAATATGGAAATACACCATCAAGCGTAGCGAGACATACAGATATTAGAGATGATCGTGTAAATTTCTATTTTGATTTGCCACGTGGAAAATCGAAAACATTCAATGTATTGCTCAATGCTTCGTACTTAGGAAGGTATTATTTACCCGGCATTCAAGCGGAAGCTATGTATGATAATGATTATTTTGTACGCACCAAAGGACAATGGATTGAAGTAGTGAAATAGTTAACTATGAACACAGAATTTACACCGTATTACGCCGTCATCTTTACCTCTATTCAAACAGAAAACATAGAAGGCTATGCGGAAATGGCAAAACAAATGGAAGACTTAGCTAAAAACCAAGCTGGATTTATCAGTATTGATAGCGCGCGAAATGCTGTTGGAATTACGGTGAGTTATTGGGAAAGTTTAGAAGCCATTAAACACTGGAAACAACATACCGATCATTTGATTGCACAGCAAAAAGGAATCAAAGATTGGTATGCTTATTACAATGTAAAAATCTGTAAAGTAGAACGTGAATATAGTTTTAATGAGCGTTCTTAATTCTTTGCAAAAAGAAAAAGCTTTCTAGAAAATTATTAAACACAATACTTTGCTCAAATACATCGTCAAAAAAATAAAAAACAATAAAATAAAAACTGTAATCTTTGGCATCCTATTGATTACATACTATTTCTGTTTGCCAAAAACACTTTTCAATACACCAACTTCTACGGTAATTGAAAGTCGTGAGGGTATTTTGCTTGGCGCGAAAATTGCCGATGACGGACAATGGCGATTTCCAAAACTCGATTCCGTTCCCGAGAAATTCAAGATTTGTATTGTACAGTTTGAAGATGAATACTTTTATAATCATCCTGGATTTAATCCGATTTCCATCGCGAAAGCATTCTGGGAAAATATAGAATCAGGCGAAGTAAAACGTGGCGGAAGTACACTCACACAACAAGTCATTCGGATGTCTCGAAAAGGACAGCGACGTACGTATATTGAAAAATTCAAAGAACTCATTCTTGCAACACGATTAGAGTTTCGACTTTCCAAAGCAGATATTTTAGCTTTATATGCTTCGCACGCACCTTTCGGTGGAAATGTCGTTGGATTAGACGCTGCTTCTTGGCGTTATTTTGGACGAAGACCACAAGAACTCTCTTGGGCAGAAAATGCTACGTTAGCGGTACTGCCAAACGCACCAAGTCTGATCTTTCCCGGAAAGAATCAAGCACGACTAAAAGTAAAACGCGATCGATTACTCAAAAAACTACACGAACAGGAAATTATTGACAAGCTTACCTACGAATTGGCAATTACAGAGCCGCTTCCACAAAAACCATACGCATTGCCACAAACAGCAAAACATTTGCTGAATAAAGTTGTGGAAACGCACAAAGGAAAACGTGTGCAAACTTCCGTAGAATCGTACGTGCAACAAGAAGTAAACGCTATTGTAGCCAAACATTATAAAGAATTAAAACAGAATCAAATTTACAATGCTGCGGTATTGGTTTTGGATGTAAAAACTCGCAAAGTATTGGCGTACATAGGAAATACACCAACCGACAAAGCACATCAAAAAGATGTCAATATCATTCACAAACCGAGAAGTACGGGAAGTATTATGAAGCCGTTTTTGTATACGGCAATCTTAGATGCAGGCGATTTGCTTCCAAATACATTAGTGGTGGATGTTCCGACGAAAATTGGAACGTACAATCCTAAAAATTTTACGGACTCGTATGATGGCGCCGTCACTGCAAAACGTGCGTTGTCGCGATCGTTAAATGTTCCAGCAGTGCGTATGTTGCAACAATTTGGCTTAGATAAATTTCACTATTACCTTCAAGAATTACAATTAAAAGATGTATCGTATAATGCCGATCATTATGGACTTTCATTAATATTAGGTGGCGCAGAAAGTAACTTATGGGATTTGTGTAAAACCTACACAGCTTTTTCGTCTACCTTGAATCATTTTGGTGAAAACTCTGGTCAATACTTTACCAATGAATTTTGTGAACCTTCTTTTATAAAGCAAGAAAGCGTTGATTTTGGAACCTTAACTTCCGAAAAAACCATTTTTGATGCAGGTTCTATGTATCTCACGTATGAATCTTTAAAAGAAGTAAACAGACCCGAAGGCGAAGAAAACTGGGAATTTTTCGATTCTAGCAAACAAATCGCTTGGAAAACAGGCACCAGTTTTGGATTTAGAGATGCGTGGGCAATTGGTACAACGAAAGATTATGTAGTTGGTGTTTGGGTTGGAAACGCTGATGGCGAAGGTCGCCCAGGATTGATTGGAACTTCTGCGGCTGCCCCAATTTTGTTTGATGTGTTTGAAGTGTTGCCAAAAAGTGACTGGTTTGACGTTCCACATGACGAACTCGAAGAAGTTTCCATCTGTTTGAAAAGTGGTTACAGAGCTTCCGAATTGTGTGAAACATCCGAACTGCAATTTATTCCACGAAGCGGATTGAAAACGAAACCATGCCCATATCATATTTGGGTTCATGTTGATAAAGAGGAGCGTTATCAAGTAAATTCATCATGTCAACCACTAAATGAAATGACGCACAAAAGTTGGTTTGTGTTGCCGCCATTGATGGAATATTATTATCAAGGCAAAAATCCGTTGTATAAAACATTGCCACCTTTTCGAAAAGATTGTACCGCAGAAGGGCAAAAAAGCATGGATTTTATTTATCCTGAAGAAGCTGTAAAAGTGTTTCTTCCGAAAGATTTTGATGGAAATAAAAACGGTTTGATATTGCGTTTGGCACATTCCATTCCTGAAACAAAAGTATTTTGGTACTTAGATGAAACTTTTTTAGGCACTACACAAACCATTCACGAAATGGAAGTGAAGCCAACAACTGGCATTCACAAAATCACCGTTGTGGATGAATTTGGTAACGAAGCCAGAAGAACTATTGAAATTCAGGAGTGATATTCTTCTTATTAGGCACAGAATTTAGTATTTTTCATACTTAGTAGCATTTCCCCTAAATATATAAAACCTCATCACGTATGAAACAGCTTTTTTTCATAGCATGCTTCCTTTTGTTTAGTCTAAACTATGCGTTTTCTCAAACAGATTCTTTGACAACAAAGTCATTTGAAGAGTTAGAAAAACGATATTTAGCTACCTACAAAACGCCAAAAGAAGCCAAAAAATATGTAGACGCTTTGTATTTGGTTGCACAAAAAGGAACTGACAAACAACGCATTGCAAAAGCGTTGTATCGCAAAGGATATATTTATTTAAAATTAGGCAATACAAAAGCAGCTTTACAATTTACGGAAGAATCTTTAGCGAATAAATCGCATGATGATGATAAATTATTGTTCCAAAATCTTGTGCAAAAAGGAAATATATTTCTTGCGGAAGGCAAATACGATTCGTCTATACACTTTTATTTGAAAGGAAGAGTCGTTGCTCAAAAAATTGGTAGCACTAGAGATATTTTAGCAATGACAACCAATGTTGCCTTAATTAAAAAACAAATTGAAGATTATACCGGCGCTATTTATGATTTTAAAGGCACTCTAACAGAGATAGAAAAATTAAATTCACCTATATACAATCGTTTGGAAATTGCAAATCATCTTGGTTTGGCTGATACGTATCTGAGAATTCTTCAACCCGATGCTGCTTTAATCCATACGAATAAAGGGTTATTAAAAACTTCTCCAGAAACATACGCCAATTTACATACCGACTTATTGCTGAACAGAGTAATTATAAAGTATCAAAAACAGCAATATCAACAAAGTATTGATTTAGCAATTTCTTTAGATACGCTAATTAAGAATACGGAACAACCTAGAAAATTTGTCACTTCATATTTGTATCAAGCTAAAAGTTATAATGCACTAAAACTAGTTGACTCCGCTATTTTTCAATATGAGAACATTAAGAATTTAGCAAAAATAGAAGCGTTTTCTTTTCCAGAATTGGAAGAAGTATATTATCAATTGGCAAAAATGTATCTACAAAAAAAAGATACTAAAAGCGCCACGCACAATTTTGAACTTTTCGAAGAGTTTAACCAGCAAAAAGATAGCTCAAATATAGTTGTCCATCATACCATAAAAGATTATGATATTGCTCAGCTAAAAGAAGAACTTCGAACCGTTAATGAGAAAAGTACGCAACAAAAAAAGACCGTGAATTATTTATATGTGATTTCGAGTGTTTTAGTTGGTTTTACTATTTTCTTTTTGATTCTTTACAGAAGAAATAAAAACAAAAACAAGAAACGTTTTAGTGAACTCTTAATTCGCATGCAACAGCTTGAAACTGAAAAGAAGAAGCCTAAAACAATTACACATAAAACAGATTTAGCGATTAACGATGAAGGTGTTGTGCAAATATTGAAAGATTTGTCAACATTTGAAGCCAAACAATCTTTCTTACATGTAGATTGTACGCTAGCATATACTGCTAAAAAGTTAAAAACAAACACAGCATATTTATCACATGTAATCAATACATATAAAGGAAAAACATTTACTGCCTATTTGAATGACTTGCGAATTGATACCGCATTAGTCACCTTAAAAAACGACAAGAAAATAAGGTTGTATTCCATGAAAGCAATCGCCAATGAATTTGGATACAAGCGAAGAGAAACCTTCTCTAAAGTATTTAAAAGCACCACAGGAATGGACCCAACTTCGTATATCAAAGAATTGCAATTAAAGGATAAAAACAGGCGTGATAATTCATAAATTGTCTCCACTACATCGTTTCTTTCTATCAAAAAAATATAATCTTTGAGCTAATATTAATTAAACCCTATATTTATGAAACGTTTTGCATTAAATAAAATAAAGATTGCCAAATTAGTAAGGATTCAAGAAATTAAAGGAGGAAAAGCGACACCAAATAGCGCTAGTGCAGACCTACAAGCCTGTGTTACCGATGAGTGTGTTACTGAAAATGGTATGTCATGTGCAGAAATGGTGTGTACAAACACTTCTATTGATGGACAAGATGTGACAGATCCTGCGCCACTTCCATAATATTTATATAATTTAAAACATATTAAAAAAGAGAGTCAACTTTTATATTGACTCTCTTTTTTTGGTCACAATCTTAACAGGTAAACTGACATGTAATTGGCACGGTACAATCAAAAGAGCATCCTGCTGAACAGGCTGTTGCTAACGGATTTGTTTTGTTTAATCCTCCTGTGATTTTTTCGTTCTTAAAGTTTGAAATCGATTTCTTGTTCAACTTTAAGTTTTTAATCGCTTGTTTTTTCATAAGTTTTGCTTTTTGAAAATTTTAAATGATGCTTTCTTAAAAAAGTATAGAAAGCTAAAGAATAGATTCAAGCAATCTGATTATTGACAGATACACCAGCTTTGCGTTCCTGCAGTTGATGGCTTAGGAATAGTCCAAGCGCCACCACCTTTAATTTCTTGTTTACTTAAACTAGAGATGGTAACTTGTTTGAAATTTAACTTTCCTAAGTTTCTTTGTTTTGCTGAATTGTTTTTCATAATTGTTTGATTTTGAGTTTAATTATGAAGCTAAATAAGTGCAAATTCATTTGCAAAAAAAGGAAGATACGTTAGGATTTATAAATTGATAATGCGCATATTTATAAATTATCACGAGTGAATTTTAAGGTAAAAAGGATCTCGACTGCATTTCAATTTTACTCAATGCAAACGCTCAATATGAAATATAGATAAGTGTTTTTTTATGATGATTATTTCTTCTTTTTATCAAAAAAAGTAATCTCAGCTTCAATCGTTTTGCCGTTACGATTTACTTTTACAGTCGTTTTATTACCATTTTCAAATTTCGACAATGCACGCATGTAGGTTTTCATATCGGTGACTTCGTGTTCGCCTAATTGAATGACAACATCACCTTTTTGCAAACCTGCTTTTTGTGCAGGACGATTTTCGCTAATGCCATCAATTCGCATGCCTTTTCCATCAAACAAATAATCAGGAATCACGCCTAACGTTACTTTAAATCGTGGTGTATCTTCAGATTCGTTGACGGTTTTTGTAAATTCAATTTTTCCTTTTGAATTTACTTCTGAAATAATTCTATAAATATAATTTGAAATTTGAAGCATTCCTTCATAATTCAACTTTTCAAAATCATCCGAAGGTTTATGGTAATCTACATGTTGTCCTGTAAACAAATGCAACACTGGAATATCTTGTAAATAAAAAGAAGTATGATCCGATGGTCCAACACCTGATTCACTGAGTTTAAAATCGAACGTATGTTTGCTATTTGCTTTCACTACAGTTTCTTGCCAAATAGGTGAAGTTCCGACTCCGTAAATAGCCAATTTTTTATTTTTCTTCAAACGACCCACCATATCCATATTGATCATATAATTCACTTTCGTTAAATCAATTGTTGGGTTTTTTACAAAATAGTTAGAACCTAACAAGCCCATTTCTTCCCCAGAAAAAGCAATGAATAAGTAATTATTGTTTTTGTTTCCTTCTTTTAATCTATCCGCTAAATGCAACATAACAGCAACGCCACTTGCATTATCATCTGCGCCATTATGCACCATTGGTTCGCCTCTATGCAATGAACCATCTTGTCCCATTCCTAAATGATCGTAATGTGCGCCAATAACAATCGTAGTTTCCGCTTTATTATCAATATATCCAAGAACGTTTCTTCCTGTAATCGTTCCTTTTTCACTATTCTCGATATATACAGTTTCTGCATGCGGATCTGTTTTTGGTGTAAACGTAAATTCTTGGAGATATTTATTGGTGCCTTTTGGTAAAATTCCCATTGATTTAAAGCGTTCAGCAATGTACAATGCGGCAGTTATTTCGCCTTGCGTTCCTGTAGCTCTACCTTTCAATAAGTCGTCTGCCAATACTTCTATATCTGGTTTGATATTGTTTTCTACGGTACGTTCTGTTTTACAAGAACATACCAACACTAAAAAAAGAATTCCAAATAATGGTTTTGTGAACATAAGAAAGTTATTTTTGTGTAAAATTATCAAAATATTACCACTCCATGACACGTATTTTTGTTTTAATCTTACTTTGTACTGTTTTTTCATGTAAAGAAACTACAAAAGAAAAAGCGACAACAACAACGCCTGAATCAGAAGTTATCGTAAAAACGGCTTCAACCGATTCTTTAATTTATCCTGAAGAAAAATATTTTAAAAACATCCGACAAGTTACGTTTGGAGGCGATAATGCAGAAGCGTATTGGAGTTTTGATGACAAACAATTGATTTTCCAATCGAATAACACCAACTGGAATGTTTCCTGTGATCAAATGTTTTTAATGAATGTTGATGAAACGTTTAAAGACAATATGCCACCAATGGTAAGTACAGGAAAAGGAAGAACCACCTGTTCGTACTTTTTACCAGATAATAAACACATTATTTATTCGTCTACGCATTTAGTAGATGAAAAATGTCCAGAAGTTCCGTTGCGTAAAAACGGAAAGTATATTTGGCCAGTGTATGATTCGTTTGATATTTTTGTTGCCGATTTGGAAGGAAATATTGTGAAGCAATTGACCAATGAAGTTGGGTATGACGCAGAACCAACGGTTTCACCAAAAGGAGATAAAATCGTATTTACGTCAACCAGAAGTGGCGATTTAGAATTATATACCATGAATATTGATGGTTCTGATGTAAAGCAAATTACAGACGAATTAGGGTATGATGGTGGCGCATTTTTCTCACCTGACGGAACAAAAATTATCTTCCGTTCATCACGTCCGAGAACAAAAGCAGAAATCAAAGAATACAAAGATTTATTGGCAGAAGGTTTGGTGCAACCAACCGAAATGGAGTTATATATCTGTAATGCTGACGGAAGTGATTTGCGTCAATTAACCGACTTAGGAAACGCCAATTGGAGTCCGTTTTTTCATCCTTCTGGAGAAAAAGTCATCTTCTCGTCTAATCATGAAAGCGAGCGTGGTTTTCCATTCAACTTATACATGATTAATATTGATGGAACTGGTTTGGAACGCATTACACATAGTGAAACATTTGATGCGTTTCCAGTATTTTCAAATGATGGGAAAAAATTAGCTTTTTCATCAAACCGAAATAATGGCGGCGGAAGAGATACGAATCTTTTCATTGTAGAATGGCAGGAATAACCCTGTAAACATTCCCGCAATTTATAAATCAAGACCAATAGTTTTTTGAATTTTGATACATTTCAATTTACTTTGAGTATATTTAATTTACCAAAAGTTTAAATTGCATACTCATGAAAAAAGATGAAAAGAAAATTCAATTAAGAAAACACTTAGTTTCTGTATTAAACGCTTACGAAATTAAAGGTGGAATAAACACAACTTCATTGATTACTGTTACGTGTAAATCTTTTATCCACAACGGTGAAGATAACTGTGTTTCCAATCAACAATAATAAAAAAACAGTCTGGAAAGTGACGCTTGCGTCATGCTGAACTTGATTCAGCATCTCACAAGTAACTAAGTCATTTCCCAGACTGTTTTTACTTTTTAAACACTTGCACAGGATTTCCGCGTTGCACTTGTTTATGTTGCATCCACTTTTGTTGTTGAACTGCTTTTTCCTGTTTTCGATTTTGTGCTTTGATAGCAATATCCAAGCGTGCAAATGCTAGTTTTTTGTTTAAAATTTGCGAACGTTCTTCGCTCGCTTGCACCATAATTCCTGTTGGAATATGTGTGATATTGACTGCCGTTTCTACTTTGTTTACATGTTGTCCACCTGCTCCTGAACTGCGCGCTGTTTTCACTTGAACTTCTTTCGGAGACCAAGAAACCCTTGTTGGTGCTGCATAAACGCGAACGTTTACAAACCAGTTTTTACGCTGGTGATTTGCACGATACGGGCTTTTGAAAATAAATTGCACACTTCCTTGCCAATAGTTTTTAAATTCGTCACTATCGCCTGTTCCACGCAACCAAACCGATGTATAGTTTTGATATTTTGTAGCGACCAACTCAATAACGCTAAATGTAAAATTTGGCAAGCGCGTTAATTTTTCTGTTAAGTATTTTACGGCGAGGCAGCATTCCTCAGGGCCTGAACCTGAAGAAATTTGCACCCAAAATTGATTGTCCATAATTTCTGTTTTTTTATCTAAGCTGAGATCAAACTAATCTTTAAAATTTTTAAGAATGATTTTAGTTAAGCAATTCATACTTTGATTTTTACTTTCTTTATCTTTGCTCGCACAAAGAAAAGAAACAAAAGAAAGTGCGCTTTTTAGTTCATGTCATTTATATTTTAAACTAAAGTATTCATGAATCTTCGATTTCCAGAGGTGTTTTTAGCTTTCTCTTTGGAAAGCTAAAACCGCAATCATTTTTCTAAATTTTAGTTCACTGTTTTCTATTTCATTAAATAAGAGTTCATGAATCTTAGATTTCTCCAAGGTTTCAAAAATTCTTAACGAAAAATGTCTGCTACACTGCGGAAAAAGAAGACCCTGAATGTTATTTTATATTGATCTCATATTAATCCAACATTGTGTTGAATGTGAGCTTCGCTCTAATTTTTTTTAATTTTTTCTTTTTAATTGACTTCTTTACTTCTTTCAATTTTTCGTTTATACGATTTAATTGATTCTCAACAAAGTATCTGTGTTCGCCGTTTAAAGCCAAGTGTTTTGATTTTTTCAAACAGCTTTTTGCTTCTTTAAATTGTTCTTGTTTTTCTAAAAGAATCGCTTTTACATAATGCAAGCGTGCTTTGTCGGTTTGTGGTAATGAAAACCCAACTTCCAACACGTGTAATGCTTCTTTATAATCGCAGATATCAATTAATAAGAACGGATAATAGTAATAGGTTTCTACATATTCATGATCAATACATAATGCACGATGATAATATTCGTGGGCATTTTTATAATCGTGTAATTGCTCATGATAAATTCTTCCCATTAAATTATTGGCACCAGCATGATCGTTTCCACCCAAAACATATTGTAACTTTTCTACACATTGTTCCAAGTCATACGAATAGCTGTCAAGTGCCTGAATGAATAATATATCGTTTGTATATGTTGACATTTTGTGTTCTTTTTTTTTGTTTAACTTTAAGTTGAATCTTCCCTTTTTTGAATACTAGAGAAACCTTGAGAACCTCCGTTTCCCTAGTATTTTGGAAAGAAACAACTCAACTTTTTTTATAGATTCCCGCCTACGCGGGAATGAAAAACTGGAATTATTTATCCATTCGTACAATTTTCGGGGTAAAACTTCCCACAACTTCTACCAATTCGGTTTGATTCGCCATGACATGATGAATGTTTTTGTATGCCATTGGCGCTTCGTCAATTCCGCCACCAATTAAAGTAACACCGTGATCTTTTAATTGTTTTTTAATGTCACTTTGTGTGATGGTTTGCTTGGCTTTTCGCCTTGATAATTGTCGTCCTGCTCCATGCGAAGCCGATTGCAACGAAAGTGGATTTCCTGTTCCACGAACAATAAATCCTGGTGCTGTCATAGAACCTGGAATGATTCCCAACACGCCTTTTTGTGCTGGTGTTGCTCCTTTTCGGTGTACAACTAACTCTTCACCATTGACAATTTCTTTCCAAGCGAAATTGTGATGATTTTCCACCATTGCTAACGGTCGTGAACCTAATGCTTTTCCTAAACGCTTATGAATATCGTGGTGACACGCCGAAGCGTAATCGCCTGCTAAATTCATTGCCAACCAATATTCTTGTCCATCGTGCGTATTGAGATCAAGCCACGCTAAGTTTTTCGCTTCTCCTGGCAATGGCGTTTGTTGTATTGCTAACTTTGTATAGTGTTTTGCAATGTTTGCGCCCATTCCACGCGATCCGCTATGCGATAGAATTCCCAAATATTTCCCGATAGGAACCTTAAATTCGTTGTTTACATCTGAAACATCCACAATTCCAAATTCTACAAAGTGATTTCCACCACCTGATGAACCGAGTTGTCTGTACGCCTTTTTGAACAATTTTTTTACCGTTGGAATATCTTTAAATTCCGTGCGTTCAAAAATTTCATGATCATTGATCGATTTGTGCGTTTCAAAACCTCCAAATTTGGTATGTTCTTGCAGCATGTTTACATATTTGTCTTTGTGACCTTCCAAATACGAAGCTGGAATATCATAAATTGACAAACACATTCTGCAACCAATATCAACGCCAACTCCATACGGAATTACCGCATCTTTCGCCGCTAAAACACCTCCAATTGGCAATCCGTAACCCGAATGTCCGTCTGGCATTAATGCGCCAGCTCTTGCTATTGGAAGTTTCAACGCGGTGTACAATTGGTGTTTTGCTTCTTCTTGAATTCCGTTTTCGCCAAATATGGTAAACGGCGCGCGTTTCGTTTCTAATTGTTTTGCTTCAATATGTACAGGAGTTGTGAGTTCTTCGGCGATTTTGCCAAAAATTCCATCTCCTACATATTTTTCAGGATTTTTAAGCACTGATTTCAAACGCTGTATTACTTTGTCTTTTCGTTCGCGTCTGTAATTTTTCAACATCGCATCAATTGCGATACTGATTGCTTTTCCTTTTTGTGGATATCCTATTGCTATGAGGTCTTTCCCTCGTAATTTTAATTTTGCCATCATTTATATTTTATAACCATTTTCCGATTTTTAGATCGTGCTGCACTGCCCAATCGTTCATGATTTTTTTGGCTGCTGCCGAAATTGGTTTGTTAAATCGTGCTTTTGCTTGCACTATTGTTTGTGATCGTACGTCCACTTCAATCGTTGCTAATGTTTCTTGTCCTTTTAAAAAACTTGTACATCGCAATGTGAAAATACTAGTTACTTTTACGCAGCATGAACGTGCATACGAAGCTACACAGTGGTTCATTTTTTTACCTTCTGCAATTAATTCTTTTGAAGAACAGAGTTCAAATAAGCGATACTTTTTGGCATCTTTTTCTTGTTTTGTTTGAACGATTAATGAACTGTTCAGTAAAGGATTCCACGTAAATAATTCTACCAAACTTGCACTATGAATTGCTTGTGCTACGTGCCATTCGTCTGATTGTCGCGTAAGCGAAGTAATCGTTCTTCCTTTGATTGAATAGTTGCGATCATTTCGGATGCAATCTGCTAAATAGTCCATGATTTCATTCATTTTGTTGAAATCTAACATGGTTTGGTTCATAAAGAACTGAATGACCGTTTCCCAAAAACCTTCGTGTTCAAAGTTGTTTCTGCTCAAGCTAGAATGTGCAATTCTTTCTGCGACCAATTCGTCCGTTCCGAATGCTAATGCTTGCGCTCTTCGCAAAGCCATTTCAATGGTGTAACTCGCTGGTGCTTGTAAAAAATAATGCGCACCTTTTTTTGTGAGTTTTACAGGAACTTTTGCTAAGCTTTTTACACTGTTTCCTCTTCCCAATTCAATAAACCAAGACATGTATTTTCGGTTACTGTCTAACCAAGCTTCGTACATGAATGCTGGTACATTGTATTTTACAAAACAGTGTTTCACCAAATCTTTGAGTTGTCTTTCAGGATTGTGACTACTTCGTTTCCAATCTTTTAGATCGCTTTGATATGCTGAACTAAACCAAGCTATTTGATAGATTGCTCTTAAAGATTCTTCGTTTCGTAAGAGTTTTGTACACCGTTGTTTGAACAAGTGATTTAGTAACTCTTTGAATGCTTCGCGTCTTTTAGATTGTTTCTTTTTGCTCAGCGAGCTGAAAAGATTTTCTAAGGTATATGCAAGTGTATTGTTTTGATAATACGTGCGTTCTTTGCCTTCAAAAATTCGTTCTACCATTGCTGTAAACAGTACTTTTTTTGCTTTGTTATGATTTTTTAAGCTTTTTTGTAATGCTTCTTCTTTAGCTTTGGCTTCTAGTTTTTCCTTTAATCTTCTGGACTTCGATGTATGTTTTCGATGTATATGTGTTGTTTCCATGACTGTCTCTTTTGAATATTGTTTTCAGTAAAATTTTTGCTAAATGATTTCGCGTTTTTCATTTTTTCTGTTTAATAGATTAAAAATTCTTTTTTAGCACTGAAAACACATTTCCGAGTTTACAGTCGCTCCATTTGTTTGATTAAATTCATCTTTTCTTGTTTTGTGTCGCTACACGATTTCTAGTATTTTGTTGTGTTGTTAAAAATATAAAAGCCCGATTCTTAGGTAGAACCGAGCTTTTATACTGTTGTATATGTATTCTTTATTTCAAAGAATAGTTTGGTTCTAATGCGAACAATAGCTTGGTATTCCCAAGTGTTGTTACGATATGTATGTATCCTATTTTGATCATATTTTGAAAATAATGCATAAAAAAACCCGAGTCTTTTATGAACTCGGGTTTTTTATGATGTGATATCTAAACTATTTGAAGATACAACTGGTAAAACCCAAGTCGCATGTCGGAATGTTTCCGGCACCTTTTCGATATGTAAGTTTTACGTTTTGCACTGTATAGTTTTTATTAATATTTGTTTTTTTTTATCTCGTTTTGATGTTTGCAAATATAGAAGATCATTATTCTAATTTCCAAATTTATTTTTTTTCAGCGTCATTTTTGAGGTACATTTTGAGCATGGAATGATCAGAATTTGTCGTTGAAATTTTATCAACATTTAGAATTTCCAAATCTTGTGAAACCCAAATGTGGTCTAGGGAGAGCAATGGAATATTCCAAAACCAAGTTTCGCGAAATCCGTTTCCTTTTTCGGTAAATGCGTGCTGGTAATTTTTTTTGAAATTTTTAAAAAATAACGTCTCAAAAGGTGTGTTAAAATCGCCTAAAACGATTGTTTTGTCATTCGTTTTAATCTCAGAAAAGACATTTTCTAGCATTGGTTTGCGAAAATATTTTACGTTTGCCGAAACATCAACTGCATAAAAATGTATGTTTTTTGTGCTAAAATGTACCACCGTTGTATTCCATTTTGAAGTGATATCTGAATGAATTTTGAATGGTGTTTTTGAAAAAATTCCAATGGCTTCATCATTGAAATAGAAATGATATTCATTGTATTTTGCTTTGATTTTCTCGTAATCGTGTTCATCACATTCTATCAAAATCATCACATCAGGAATTGTTTTACTGACTTCAAAACCATTTTGAAAATTTTCTGTTCGGTACGCATTCCACAAAACTACTTCTAATGCTTTAGCAGTTTCAACTTTTGGCGTGTATATGTAACTATTATTCACCCAAATAATAGCGATTACTACTGCCAATATCGCATAGTACTTTCTGGCGGAAGCCTTTATAAATAGTAATAAAAATAAGAGTCCGAGTACAATCAGCGGAAGCGGAGAAGCATAGAATAGCAACGATGAAATGTAAAATGTATCTTTTATTGTAAAATGCACAATGATCGTCGCAAAAAGGAAGATTTGTAATGTTTTTTTGAAATAAAGTTTTAGCTTCATGCTTAACGTGAGTTCGCCATAAATTTCATTTTATTCCAGTATTTTTTTGTTCTCAATAAGTACAGCGTTCTTAATAAGTCTAAATATTGTTCTTTAATGGTATTCTGTGTTATTTTATCCGAATCTATTTTATTTAAACCTGTGACTGTGTAGTTATTATTTATTTTACGAAGATTGAGATACGTTTCTTCATCATAGAATTTACATGCAACTTTTTCCTTTTCAAATAAACAATCAACAGCTAAAGCTTTCGGGAATTTAATTTCTTCCTTCAAATCCTTTAGTTTGTTTTCTTTTTTGGTATATCGATATATATCTTTTACAATTTTAAAAGTAGCTGCATCACAAGTTTTAGATAATATAGTTAGATCTTCTGTTAGAAAATACGTTTTAACAGCTTTATGAAAAGAATTAACCACTTTTAAGACAGAATCTACGGCTGGTTTTTCTAATAGAAATTTTTTCTGCTTCTCTATTTTATCTTTTGTTCTATTTATTTGACCTACCGTTGGATACGAGTAATTTTCTCCTTTAACTTTCCATTGTTCATTATCCTTACAAAGATTTATCATATAATAATCTCCAAGACTTGTCGTGCAGATTGCGCAATCTCCCTCAATATTGGCATTTCTAATTCTAATATTTCTTATATCTTCTCTTATTCTCGTAGCTCCTCCAGCACCGAGAAGTTTGGCGTATTCTTCATTGAGTTCAATTATTAAGAAAAGTGAATCTGTTGTGATCTGTTTTAGCATTGATGCATCTCCTTTATCAAAAGCTACTCTGCCTTCTATAAATTTATTACATACATTCTTAATTTCACTTTCTTCTCTCATTTTATCACAACTATAGAGTGAAAAAAATACGCAAAGCCAAATAACGTTTCTCATAAATGTTTATATTGATGCTATTTCGTCTGAGATTCTCGCTTTCGCGGGAACAAGTCTATCGCAATGAATATCCTTTGGCTGCCCACCACGGATGAATTTCTATTTCCAAACGTCCAGCTTTTACCATTGGATCTGAATTTGCCAAACTGTCCGCCATTTCAATAGTTGGTACATTATAAATTGTAACGCCGCGAATGTCGCCCAAATCGCCAAAAGGCCCAGAAATATCTGCATATCCTAAGTCGTACATTTTTCCTAAATGATCTAAATGCAGTCGTTGTAAGCTGTCTGCAACTTTTTTAGGTTGCGTACGATTTTTTCCTTTTTTCAGAAATGCTATAAAGTATTCTTGCATTAACACAGTATCTTTTGTCTTTTGATCTACATAGTCAATGACCTTGAATCCTTTGCTTACAAGTTCTTTTTTTAATGCTGCTTTCGATTTTTTAGGTGTTGTTTCAGCGTGATGATCGTGTTCTGTTCCATGTTTGTGTTTGTGATCGTCTTGATTCTGTTTGCATGCAAAACAAAAGATTACGACGAAAAACATAAAGATATATTTATTCATGATGCCAAGTTTTATAGGGTTTTTTACTGAGTTGTGAGTTGTAATATTTTAGTTGCCCTGTGACTTCTTTACCAAGCCAATCGGGTTTTTGAATTGCTTCATTTTCTTCTTGTAATTCTACTTCTGCAACAATTAATCCTTCGTTTTCACCAAAGAATTCATCGACTTCAAAGATGTGGTTTCCACTTGGAATATTGTATCTGATTTTTTCTATGATTCCTTTTTCGCAAAGTGCTAATAATTGTTTTGCTTCCGCGACCGAAATTTCGTTTTCCCACTCAAAACGACTGGTTCCACTTTCATTTGATCTACCTTTGACTGTTAGAAATCCTTGGTTTCCTTTGATGCGAACTCTAACCGTTCGTTCAGCATGTGTATTTAGAAAACCTTGTGCAATTTGAGAAGAACTTATCGCTTCTTCTTTGAATTTTGTATTGTTAACGAGAAATTTTCGTTCTATTTCTTGCATAGATATCGTTATAGAATGCTAAAGATATTATAATTTTGAATATGGACTTTGATTTCCCGTTACGAAAAATTATTCATGTGGATATGGACGCTTTTTACGCGTCTGTAGAACAGTTGGATAATCCTGAACTGAAAGGGAAACCACTTGCTGTTGGCGGCGGTTCTAAACGCGGCGTTGTGAGTGCGGCAAGTTATGAAGCGCGAAAGTTTGGTGTGCGAAGTGCCATTAGTGGTTATTTGGCAAGGAAACGCTGTCCGGAATTGATTTTTGTCCCACCACGATATGATCGCTATAAAGAGATTTCAAACCAAATTCGCGCTATTTTTTATGAATATACAGATTTGGTCGAACCTTTATCACTCGATGAAGCGTATTTAGATGTTACGCAGAATAAGAAAGGAAATCCGAGCGCTTCTATGATTGCTGAGGAAATTCGTGCCAAAATTCTGAAAGATGTTGGTTTGACAGCTTCCGCTGGAATCTCCATTAATAAGTTTATTGCCAAAGTTGCAAGCGATTATAATAAGCCTAACGGACAAAAAACGGTTCCGCCAGAAGAAGTATTGGATTTTTTAGAAGCGTTGGATATTCGTAAGTTTTACGGTGTTGGAAAAGTGACTGCAGAACGCATGTATCAACTCGGAATTTTTACGGGAAAAGATTTAAAAAGTAAAGATGTTGATTTTTTAACAGAACATTTTGGCAAATCGGGAAGCTTCTATTTTAATGTCGTACGCGGAATTCATCTCAGTGCTGTAAAACCAAATAGAATTGCAAAATCGGTTGCTGCCGAACGTACGTTTTCAGATAATTTGACCAGTGAAATTTTTATGCTGGAAAAGCTCGAAAATATCGCAACTGAATTAGAAAGACGCTTAAAAAAGTATTCCATTTCAGGAAAAACAATTACGTTAAAGATAAAGTATAGCGATTTTACCACACAAACACGCAGCAAAACAATTCCGTATTTTATTTCAGATAAAGATTTGATTTTAGAAACGGTAAAAGATTTATTATATCAAGAGAAATTGAAAGATTCTGTGCGCTTGCTTGGAATTTCTTTGAATAATTTAAACACCGATAAGAAAGAAAAGGAGCAAAAAAAAACTGAACAGAAAAAGAGTATTTCTGTCCAGTTAAAGTTTGAGTTTTAGACTTGTTAGATTGCTTCGCTCTTAGTATTTTAGTATTGGCTTCGCCTGTTAGATCGCTTTGCTGTTGTGTGAGTTACTCTTGCTTTTTTTACCACGAATTCACGAATGTTTTTTATTAATCTATAGATACTTTTGAAAGCACATACAACATTTCTGTTCCAATTTGTTCGCAACGTTCGTCGTATTTTGCAGCTTCTTGTAGTGTTCCGTCAAATGCTTTTGGATCTTCAAAAGGCAATGCGATTCTAAAATCAGTTCCTGGTACAAAAGGACAGCCTTGATCAGCTTCAGTACACACCATTATTGCTGCGAATTCTTCTGTAGGGTTCTGAGCATTTTCAAAACGCTTTGAAAATGCATGATATGATGGTTGATCTTCTTTCCATTGAACTGCGTAGACAGAATTTTCAGCTTCAATCAATGCAAAAATTTTAAATCCTATTCGTTGCATTGCTGCCACTGCATTTGGATTAAATGCGGTTGCTTCTGTTCCTCCCGAAAAGGTTTCCATAGCAGGTAATTTGTAATAATCTGCTGCTGCTGCTAACCATAATTGTCCTAAATGACTTCTCCTTGAGTTATGTGTACAAATCACAATAAGTTTCGGAGTTTTTTTGTTTTCGTAGTTTTTTTGAATATACGCAGATAGTGTTTCTAGTTGTGCTTTTCTTTTCTCAGTAATTGTGTCGAAGTTCTGCGTGAGCTTTTTTGCATTTTCTTGTAATTCTTGAAAAATCATAATTGTTTGTAATTAAAAAAATATGCTTCAATACAAACACGTATCAAAGCATATTGCTGTACTATTTATTTTTTGATTTGAATTTATTCTATCAACGAAACACGCAATGTATTTACCATTCCTTTGTCTGTAATTGGCATGGCTGCTAAGTTGATAAGCATGTCGTTTTTCTTAACAAATCCTTTTGCTTTCGCGATTCTGTTTACATCTTCCACAGTATCATCTGTACTTACAAATTTGTCATAGAAAAATGCTTTTACGCCCCAAAGTAGGTTTAATTGTGAAAGTATTCTTTTGTTAGATGTAAATACTAAGATATGTGAATCTGGTCGCCAAGCTGAAATTTGAAAAGCTGTATATCCACTGTTTGTGAGTGTACAAATTGCTTTGGCTTTGATTTCGTTTGCCATGTTTGAAGCATGGTAACATACTGATTTTGTGATGTAACGTTTGGTACGAATGTGTGGTGGCTCTTGTGGCACATTGATTAATGGCGAATCTTCAACACTTTTGATAATTTTCGTCATTTGTTGAATTACTTCTACCGGATATTTACCAACCGAAGTTTCTCCTGATAACATTACTGCATCAGCTCCATCCATTACAGAGTTTGCTACGTCATTTACCTCAGCTCTTGTTGGCGTAAGGCTTGTAATCATAGTTTCCATCATTTGCGTTGCAATGATTACTGGAATTCTTGCTTTTTTAGCGCGTAATACTAATTGCTTTTGAATTAATGGTACTTCTTCCGCAGGAACTTCTACTCCTAAATCACCACGTGCTACCATTAAACCATCACAATACGCAACAATTTTATCAATATTTGCTACTGCTTCTGGCTTTTCAATTTTTGCGATGATTGGAATTTTATGTTCCGAATGCTCGTTGATAATTGCTTGTAAGTCTATTAAATCTTGACTATTACGCACAAACGAAAGTGCCAACCAATCTACATCTTGTCCAATGGCAAAAATGGCATCATTCACATCTTTTTCCGTTAACGCTGGCAATGAAATCGCTGTATTTGGAAGGTTTACTCCTTTTTTAGATTTTAAGGGTCCACCTTGAATTACTTTGGTCAGTACTTCTTGTTTTCCATCGGTATCAACCACTTCAAACATTAGTTTTCCATCATCCAATAAAATACGTTCGCCAGCTTTTACATCTCTTGGAAAGTTTTGATAATTCATGTACACCTTTTTAGAGGTTCCTTTGAATTCTTTTCCTGTACAGAATATAATTTCGTCTCCTGGCTCTACAATTACATCTTCCGACATAACTCCAACTCTTAGTTTTGGACCTTGTAAATCGGCTAATATGGACGTATTATACCCAAATTCTTCACTTAATTCGCGAATCATTGCAATACGTTCTTTTACGTCGTCATAATTGGCATGTGAAAAGTTGATGCGAAATACATCTACTCCTTGCTCAATCATTTTTTTAAGGACTTCCTTAGAACTTGTTGCAGGTCCTAATGTAGCTACTATTTTGGTCTTTTTTCTTTTTGGCATTACTCAAAAATTAAATTGTTCTTAGATTTTAGTTGATTTGGATTCACGGTGTATGCTGTAATTACCTCAGCAATTGCGTTTATTCTAGATACTATAATTTTGGAAGATTTTAAGTAGCTTTCGCTTGATATTTTAACGAAATAATCTACTCTTTTTTGTTCGGGAATTAAATATTTAGAGATGGTTCGTTTTCCTTTTTGATCTGAAAACAATGATCCAGCACTTGCCATTTGCTCCACTTCTTTTTTACTGGTATTGGCTACCAAATTCCATGTTACAAAATTTTCTTCATCGTCCCACTCGTATATCGAGAAAGAAGCTTCCATATAATTATAGTCTAAATCTTCCTGTTTCCTTGCTAATTTTAAGTTGAGATTGGTGTTTAATAAGTACGCTAATCGATAATCTTCTGTTGAGCAATGAATTGCTATCAGCGTATAGTTATCTTCTTCAAAATCATCCTCAAAGAGTTTATGAATTGCCATAAATCTTACTATTAACAAATGTAAATATATAATTTAATGACTAGAAAAGGTTAAATTTTAGCAATGTTTATGAAGATTTCACAACGAAAACGTTATAGCTACCACATTCTTTTTTTGAAATCGCAAAATCTAGTAGAAACTATTGCTGAATTGTTTAAAAAGTGAAAGAATTATCTCAAAAAATTACTGTGAAATTTGTTTTTGAAAAGCAAAATAGGCGCGTTTTGATGCTTTTTCTTCCGCTTTCTTTTTGGAAGTTGCACGTGCTTTTCCAGCAACTCTGTTATCAATAAAAAGTTTTACTGCAAAGTGTTTTAATTCGTCATTTCCAGTATCATCATATACGTCAAACTTGAAGCTTTTCTTTTCTTTTTGACACCATTCAATCAGCAAACTTTTGTAGCTAATTACTTTTCCTTCCAAACGTTCAATATCCACATAAGGGGAAATTACGCGATAGTCAATAAATTTTTCACAGTATTTATAGCCTCTATCTAAGAATATAGCGCCAACTAAAGCTTCAAATAAGTTTCCGTGAATGTTTTCACCAAAGTTGTCTTTTGGAATGCGAGATTGTACTAAATCGATGAGTTTTAAATCGCGTCCGAGTTCGTTCAAATGTTCGCGACTCACAATTTTAGAGCGCATTTTAGTTAAATATCCTTCATTCCCAGATGGAACTTCGTTAAAAAGGTATCCAGAAATGACACTGCTTAACATTGCGTCTCCTAAAAATTCTAGGCGTTCATAGTTTACAGAGTTTCCTTTCGTATCCTTCTGATTCATGGAACGATGCGTAAAAGCTTTCTTATAAAATTTCTTCCGTTTGGTTTTAAATCCGAGAATATCTTCGAGTTCAACAAAAAAATTCCCGTCTTCATCGGATCGGGAATTTAATATTTTTCGAACGAAGTTCATTTGAATTAATCTAACTTTTTAAACAACACACAAGCATTGTGCCCTCCAAATCCAAATGTGTTGCTCATGGCAACTTTTACATCTCGTTTTTGAGGTTTGTTTAGGGTTAAGTTAAGACTCGGATCTATATTCTCATCCGCCGTAGTATGATTTATTGTTGGAGGAACAATTCCGTGTTCCATGGCTAGTATGGAGGCAATAGCTTCTATCGCTCCAGCTGCACCCAATAAATGGCCTGTCATGGACTTCGTAGAGTTTATATTAATGTTTTTCGCATGTGTACCGAAAATTTCTGTAATCGCTTTCAGTTCTGCGACATCTCCTAATGGAGTTGACGTACCGTGCGTATTGATATGATCAACGTCTTCTGGTTGCATTCCTGCATTTTCAAGACAATTTTTCATTACAGCTACAACACCAATTCCTTCTGGATGTGGCGCTGTCATGTGGTAGGCATCAGAAGATAATCCGCCACCAACAAGTTCTGCATATATTTTTGCGCCTCTAGCCTTTGCATGTTCGTATTCTTCAAGAACAATTGCGCCAGCACCTTCACCAAGTACGAAACCATCTCTGGTTGCATCAAATGGTCTTGAAGCACTTTGTGGATCATCGTTGCGTGTTGACATGGCATGCATGGCGTTAAATCCACCCATTCCAGCAATCGTAACTGCGGCTTCACTTCCTCCAGTTACAATAACGTCACAATGTCCTAATCTAATATTGTTTAAAGCATCAATCATAGCGTTTGCTGATGATGCACAAGCAGATACAGTTGTATAATTTGGTCCCATAAATCCATATTTTATGGAAATGTTCCCAGGAGCGATATCTGCAATCATTTTTGGAATAAAGAAAGGATTGAATTTTGGAGTTCCATCACCTTTGGCAAAGTTCATCATTTCTTCTTGAAACGTTTCTAAACCACCTATTCCAGCTCCCCAAATAACACCTACTCTTAATTTATTTACCGCATCTAAATCTAGTTTCGAATCTACAATAGCTTCATCAGAAGCAACCATAGCGTACTGTGAAAACTTATCCATTTTCCTAGCTGACTTTCGATCGATAAAATCTGTAACCGTAAAATCCTTTAATTCACAAGCGAATCTTGTTTTAAACTTTTCTGCATCAAAATGTGTAACTGGAGCGGCTCCGCTTTTACCAGCGATAAGCGCATTCCAATATTCTTCTACAGTATTCCCGATTGGAGTCAATGCCCCCAAACCTGTAACTACAACTCGCTTTAATTCCATCTTTGATAAGTTCGTTTAAATTTAAGAAGAAATTCTTTAAATAGAACATTAGAATGCATAGTATGCATTCTAATGTCTTTTCTAAATATGAAAATTTGTTCTTTCCTTATTTTTTTGCTTCTTCAATGTATTGAATTGCTTGACCAACAGTTGCTATGTTTTCTGCTTGATCATCTGGAATCTGAATATCGAATTCCTTTTCGAATTCCATAATCAATTCTACAGTGTCTAATGAATCTGCACCTAAGTCGTTAGTGAAGCTACCTTCAGGAACTACTTCGTTTTCATCTACACCTAATTTGTCTACGATAATCGCTTTTACTCTTGATGCAATGTCTGACATAATCTTATAGTTTTTAAAATTTAATTGTTGGCAAAAATAAAAAACTTTAGTTTAAAACAACATTTTGTTTGAAAAATGTGTTCTAATTTACTAAATTTTTAATTTAAGTAATTTGCTTTTGCCTTCTTTTTGTTAATAATTATTCTTTTTTTTGTCGAAATAACAGTTACTAAATTCCATTCTTTTTATGAAGCATATTGCAATTTTTGCTTCGGGCTCCGGGACCAATGCTGAAAATATTATTAGATATTTTCAAGAACGAGATAACGCTTCCGTTATTCAAGTTCTGACTAACAATCAGCATGCCAAAGTTTTAGACCGAGCTAAAACCCACAAAATCAGCGCGTTTAGCTTTAACAGAACTGCCTTATATGACAGTAATGATGTTCTAAATTTGCTGCAAAGTGCACATATTGACTTGATTGTTCTTGCTGGATTTCTTTGGAAATTTCCTGAACATATTCTCGCTGCATTTCCAAACAAGGTTGTCAATATTCATCCTGCCTTGCTTCCAAAATATGGAGGAAAAGGCATGTATGGGTCACATGTACACGCTGCCGTGATTGCAAATAAAGAAAAAGAAAGTGGCATTACCATACATTTTGTCAATGAAAATTATGATGAAGGTGCTATTATTTTCCAAGCAAAGACCGATTTAACGGAAATTGATACACCCGAAACCGTTGCACAAAAGATTCATCAATTAGAATACAAGCATTTTCCTGAAGTTATTGAACGCGTATTAACTTCAAACTTATAACCTACAAAATGGCAGACGTACATATATATACCGATGGTTCTTCAAGAGGAAATCCAGGACCAGGCGGTTATGGAGTTGTGATGGAATGGGTTGGCAAACCATATCGAAAAGAATTTTCGGAAGGTTTTCGAAAAACCACCAACAATCGCATGGAATTGCTTGCCGTAATTGTAGCCTTAGAAAAGTTAAAATTTATGCACACCGAAGCCAAAGTATTCACGGATTCTAAGTATGTAGTAGATTCTGTAGAGAAAAAATGGGTCTTTGGTTGGGAGAAAAAAGGATTCTCTGGAAAGAAAAACAGCGACTTATGGATGCGCTTTTTAAAGATTTACCGACGACACATTGTTCGCTTTCAATGGATAAAAGGACATAATAATCATGTACAAAACGAGCGCTGTGATTTTTTAGCTGTGGAAGCTTCAAAAAAAGAGAAAGTGAAGATTGATACATTCTACGAAAGTGAGAGCAATAAATTACTATAAATAGTTTTTTCGCCATCATATTTGTATTTTTGCATTTATAATTCCCTCAATATCAAACATGAAAATCTATATTGCTATGCTGAGCTTTTTAATCAGCGCGCCACTTTTTGCACAAAAAGAATGGTCTTTAAAGAAAGATAAAGACGATATTCAGATTTATACAAGGTCCGTCGATTCAAGTAAAATAAAAGCGTATAAAGCTGAAATGACTGTCAAAAGCTCTTTGGATAAAGTAAAAGACGTTATTATTGATGGCGATCAGTTACACGTTTGGAATTACAAAGCAATTGACAGCAAACTACTTAAAAAATCTTCGGAAAACACCTATCTTATTTGGATGGCACTTGATCTTCCTTGGCCATTGCGCAATAGAGATTTTGTCACTTCGCTAAAGCTGAATAGAGTTTCAAAAGATGCCGTACGTATTGATATTACTGCAGCTTCTGATCAGTATGAAATACAAGAAGATTATTTGCGAATGGCCTCTTTTGAGGGTTATTGGTTGTTAGAACAACAAGGTGATATGGTGAAGATTACACATCAAATGTATGGCGATCCAGGCGGAAATCTGCCAAGTTGGTTTATAAATAGCACAATTGCTAGAGCGCCCTATCATAACTTTGTAGCCTTGCGAGAAAGAGTTCAATAGTTACTTTTATCAAAAAAGAATACCAAAATAAACATCAACCTCATCAACTTATTTTCTTGGGAAAATTTTATGTAAGTTTGCAAAAATTTTAATTAAGGAAATGAGCAAATTATTAATTGTTGGGACGGTTGCTTTTGATGCTATTGAAACACCATTTGGAAAAACAGACAAAATCTTAGGTGGTGCAGCTACTTATATAGGATTATCTGCTTCGAATTTTAATGTAGATTCAGCTATTGTATCGGTTGTTGGGGAAGATTTTCCGCAAGAATATTTAGATATGTTAGCTTCAAGAAATATTGATATTTCAGGAATAGAAATTGTAAAAGGTGGAAAAACATTCTTTTGGAGTGGAAAATATCACAACGATATGAATTCTAGAGATACGTTGGCGACTGAGTTAAATGTATTAGCAGATTTCAATCCTGTGGTTCCTCAAAATTATAAAGATTCAGAAATTGTAATGTTAGGAAACTTACATCCTGGCGTACAAATGAGTGTGATTAATCAAATGGACGTAAAACCAAAGTTAATTGTACTAGATACGATGAATTTTTGGATGGATTGCGCTTGGGACGATTTATTAGCAGTGATCAAAAAAGTAGACGTTATTACTATTAATGATGAAGAAGCGCGTCAATTGTCAAAAGAATACTCTTTGGTAAAAGCGGCACAGAAGATTCATGAAATGGGTCCTAAATATGTAGTGATCAAAAAAGGAGAGCATGGTGCTTTAATTTTTAATGATGGAAACATCTTTTTTGCACCAGCATTACCATTAGAAGAAGTATTTGATCCAACTGGAGCAGGTGATACATTTGCAGGAGGATTTTCAGGATTTTTAGCACAGCATGAAAATATTTCCTTTGAGAGCATGAAGAACGCCATTATATATGGTTCTAATTTAGCGTCTTTCTGTGTAGAAAAATTTGGAACACAGCGAATGGAAACGCTCACGGAAGCAGAAATAACAGAGCGACTAGAGCAGTTTAAAAAGCTGACTCAGTTTGAAATAGAAGTAAACTAAAAAAAAGCGCTCAATATTTGAGCGCTTTTTTTTGTCACAATAATACCGTTTGTTGTTTGATTTTAGTGTACTAGAAAATAATGATTTTTTTCTTTAATTAAAATGATAAATGGTATAAATAACAACAACACAACAAACTACAACAATGAGTGACGCTTTGAAACACGAGTGTGGGATTGCACTTTTAAGGCTTTTAAAGCCATTAGAGTACTATAAAGAAAAATATGGTACCGCATTTTATGGAATCAATAAAATGTATCTCCTAATGGAGAAACAGCACAATAGAGGACAAGATGGTGCTGGATTGGCAAACATTAAACTCGATATGAATCCGGGAGAACGCTACATCAGTAGAGTCCGTTCAAACAAACAACAACCGATTCAAGATATTTTTGCGCAAGTAAATGAGCGTATTAATACTATTTTGGAAGAAACTCCTGAGTTACACAATGATGTACCACGTCAAAAAAAGCAATTACCGTACGTAGGCGAATTATTTTTAGGACACGTACGTTATGGAACTTTTGGTAAAAATAGTATTGAAAGTGTGCATCCGTTTTTAAGACAGAACAATTGGATGCATCGTAATTTGATTGTTGCCGGAAACTTTAACATGACTAACGTTAATGAGCTTTTTGACAATTTAATTAAGATAGGACAACATCCAAAAGAAAAAACGGACACTGTAACCGTTATGGAAAAAATTGGTCACTTTTTAGATGATGCTGTTGCCAAATTATATAAAAAATTAAAAGAAGAAGGATACAATAAGCAAGAAGCTTCTCCCATTATTGCAGAACGATTAAACTTAGCGAAGATTTTACGAAAGTCAGCTAAAAATTGGGATGGCGGATATGCAATGGCTGGATTGTTAGGTCATGGAGATGCTTTTGTATTAAGAGATCCTGCGGGAATTCGTCCAGCGTATTACTATCAAGATGATGAAATCGTCGTGGTTGCGTCTGAACGTCCTGTGATTCAAACCGTATTCAATGTAGATTTTGAAAAAGTTCAAGAAATTACACCTGGAAACGCGTTAATCGTCAAGAAAGATGGAACAGTTCATACTAAAGAAATTTTAGCGCCACTTGAACGTAAAGCTTGTTCTTTTGAACGTATTTATTTTTCTCGCGGAAGCGATGCAGAAATTTATCAAGAGCGAAAAATGCTTGGGAAATTATTACTTCCAAAAGTATTAAAAGCTATTGATGACGATATTAGAAATACCGTGTTTTCGTTTATACCAAATACAGCAGAAACTTCCTTTTTTGGATTGACAGAAGCCGTAGAAGAATATTTAAACGAACGTAAAACCAACGAAATTTTAAGTGGACAACGCTCATTATCTGCCGAAAAAGTTAGAGAAATTCTTTCGGAACGACCACGTGTAGAAAAGATTGCCATTAAAGATGTAAAGTTACGTACGTTTATCACCGAAGATAGCAGCAGAGATGATTTGGTAGCACACGTATACGATGTTACCTATGGCGTGATTAAACCAGAAGATAATTTGGTCATTATTGATGATAGTATTGTTCGTGGAACAACCTTAAAGAAAAGTATCATTAAAATGATGGATCGTTTGCATCCAAAGAAAATCGTTGTCGTGTCTTCAGCGCCACAAATACGTTATCCAGACTGTTATGGTATTGATATGGCACGCATGGAGGATTTAATAGCGTTTAGAGCTGCCTTATCGCTTTTAGAAGATCAGAACAAATATGATTTGGTTGAAGAAGTCTACAACAAGTGCAAAGCGCAAGAAAATTTAAAAGATATTGATGTCAAAAACTTTGTAAAGGAAATTTACGATCCTTTTACAGATGAAGAGATTTCAGAAAAAATAAGTGAACTTATCAAAACGGATGTGGTAAACGCAGAAGTAAAAGTGATTTTTCAAAAGGTAGCAAACCTCAACAAAGCCTGCCCTAAAAATTTGGGAGATTGGTACTTTACTGGAAATTACCCAACAGATGGTGGAAATCGGGTTGTAAATCGTGCATTCATTAATTTTTATGAAGGTAAAAAAGAACGCGCGTATTAACTTTTTGATTATTTAATAGAAATTTTTTTAGACAGGAAGCTATGCGTAATAAGCCTGCCACGATGTTGGAGAGGAAATTCCGAAAGCTTCTTTGTCTTGAATGCTGAATTAACAGGCATTAAATTGATCGAAATCAGTTTGTTAATAGAGAATTAAATTAGCCAATAACGAGAACACTATAGATTTTACTATACAAGAAGTATCATTTGCAAATCATACTGATATCCAATATCAATACAAGAAAAGGCATTAATGATAAACTAGGAGAAACAGAAAAATAAGTTTCCCCATTAACACATATACTTTTGAAGCTACATCTAAAAACGAAGTCTTTATTAAAGACCTAAAAATACCTGTCAGCCAAAGTTTTCTTCAAAATTTAAAAGACATTCATTTTTAGTATAACAATTTCGTCCCTAAAATATAAGTATTCGTCACAACCCCTTTTATATTCGTCACTATTTCAGTATGGTCTGTAACAAAGCACTATCGAAGTAAAGACTAGTTTTTCATGATTAAATAGATTTGAATATTCATTAACATTTAAAACTCTATAATTTATGAAAACAAAAAATCAAATTCTATCAATTATTAAAAAAAGTCTGGCGCTCGTCTTAATAGTGACCTTCGGCTTTACGAGTATTATTGGGTGTGAAACCCTAGACGACAATATAAATGATGAAAATAATACGACAACCAAAGCACAACTCACAGTTATTGTCCCTTCCGCACAGATAGTAGATTGTAATGGAGTCCAAGTTTTAAAGTTTGCAAGCATGCAAGATTTGCATAGTCAACATTTACAGCTATATACTCAATATACAAATGGCGACAATGATGAACAAGTTTTAATTAATTTTGAAAGTTCTTTAGGTTTTCTTCCTTTCAATTCTTTAAGGAAAAAAGATAATTTAATTGATGATTTATTATTACCAGACGATCCAAATTTTAGTCCTTTTATATATACTACAGATCCTATTTTTGAATCTTTTTTAAACTATAACGGAGAAATTATTATTGGTAATTACGTATATATTGTTGATGATGGTTGTGTTTGGTACAAAGCTGAATACTCATGTGATGCTGCTGATGCTTTAATGAAGTTAAGACTCTTAATGTTAGACCCTATTAACCCTAACACCAATCAAGAAATTTATGATATCAAGAAAAATTATAGCGTTGAACAAATTAATGCTTGTGACAATCCAATTTTCGATTTTGAGTCTATTTCTGAAAATGGAGGAAGACCTGTTAAAGATATTGATGTACAAGCAAAAGGAGCTGGTTGTGGGCACCAAGCATTTATAGAGCAAGAAGTAATATCATATAGTCTTGTTGATAATTTAGCGCGTTATAGGCTAACAGCAAATTATATTTCTATAGCCAATAATCCAGATAATATATTTGATACTTTTACTTTTTTAGACAATGCAGATAGAGTTACAATAGTACAATCGTCTCCATTAGGTTTTCCTACATCAGGCTTTAACTACTCTTCAAGTACAGGAACTTATGAAGGACATTGGGTAGAAATTGAGATAGATATTGCTAATCTTAATACTTTTCAAATTGAGTTAGCATCTGTAATTGCTTTCGGAGAAGGTATTGGATGTGCCGACCTTGATACTTTAACATTAGATTTAACTTGCCCTATAAGCATCTCTAAAAAACCAATAAGTGCTGATACGTATGAGTTTAGCGTTACTGGAATAACGGATCCTACAGATTATAACTTATTGAACAATGGAGTTACTTGGAATTTTGGAGATGGTCAAACTCAATCTAACACAGGTCTAAGTGTAGTCCATACGTATGCTGTTCCTTGTGATCCTAAGGAATATCTTGTAACAGCATCAAGAGAAAATTTCCCTTGCGGACCAAACTCTTTAAGCATAAACTCAAATAGCCCTGCGACAGTTGGAGATCCGTGTAAATTTGATAGAGGCAGCGCAAGATATAGTAAACGGGTTGACGGAAAACGTGTCCGTATTAAAGCTAAACATAAAAAGAACCTTGCTGGAACTACAAAAATTAAATTTGTGTTGAGATATAGAAAAGACAATGTAACCAAAGAAATATCCTCTAATGGTTTTATACATCAGGTTACTGGTAATACTTGTTCATCTACATCAATTGCTAGCAAAATTCCCGTTGAAACTAAAACCAGCAAAAAAGCACTACGTGTAAAGTTTAAAGAAAGTGGCGTAAAATATAAATGGGATGCTATTGACCCGTATTTTGTTTCGTTTAATTTAAGTAATGGTTGGTCACATCAACTAAATTACAGCAAACCTTGTCAATAGTATAAAAGTGTTGTGACTTATGTTTCTTTTATATAATTATAAAAAAAAGGAAACAATATAAATAAGAAACAACTAAGTACGGTGATATACAAATCCTTATTACTTGTGGTTTAGAACTTAATATAGATTCAGCTTTTTAGTATCTAACTGATAGAAAAAGAATTAATTTATAAACGTTGAATCCATAAAGAAAAGTTAAAATACACACTTAGTCTAAAAAAGAGGTATTTGGTCTAATTTATTATGGCATGTGTATCGACTCTACTTACATTAGCAATGCCATAGCATAAGTAGGTTAAGTTCATGGTAAGATTTGGGGCAAAAAAAGGTGGTTTATTCCACCTTTTTTTATGCGCAAAAGTTTTTTTAGACTGCTTTACTTTTAGATCGCTTCGCTTTTAGATTTTTTTATTTTGTCATCCGCACTTGATGCGGAATCCACTTTGAAGAATAGGATTTCAAACTTTGCAAAAGTATCATTTGAAAACATCTTGATTATTGATTCTGAAAATCTTGGCTCTTTTTTCAAAACAGCTTCACTTTTAGGCTTTACAAAATTGAGTTTCACAAAAAAAGACTGTCTTTTCAGACAGCCTTTTCTATTTTATAAAAAGTCTATTTTTTTAATTACTTGCTTTCTGCGTAACGTCTTTCAACTTCATTCCAGTTAATTACATTAAAAAATGCATTGATATAATCTGGACGCCTGTTTTGATAGTTTAAGTAATATGCGTGTTCCCAAACGTCTAATCCTAAAATTGGCGTTCCTCCGCAAGTAACTCCTGGCATTAATGGATTGTCTTGATTTGGTGTAGAACATATTTCTACTTTTCCTCCTTTATGTACACAAAGCCAAGCCCAACCTGATCCAAACTGTGTTGCAGCAGCTTTGCTAAATGCTTCAATGAAAGCATCTTTAGAACCATAAGCCGCTTCAATAGCATCTTTTAATTCTCCAGAAAGATATCCTCTATCTTCAGGGTTCATTACTGTCCAGAAAAGACTGTGATTGTAAAATCCGCCTCCATTATTACGAACTCCTGCATTGCTCATGTCTAGGTTCGTTAAAATATCTTCGATTGATTTTCCTTCTAAGTCAGTTCCTGCAATTGCAGCATTTAACTTTGTTGTATATCCATTATGATGCTTTGAATGGTGTATTTCCATTGTTCTTGCGTCAATGTTAGGTTCTAAAGCGTCGTAAGCGTATGATAATTTTGGTAATTCAAAAGCCATTATATCTATATTTATTGATTAAACATTCATTTTTAATTCTTACAAATTTAATCATATCTAAGGACATAATGAAACTCGCAAAAAAGATTGTGCCAATCTTCACATAAGCTTAATCTATTTGATCCTTTTTTATAAAGAATATAACAACGCTTCTTTGGGCACTCAAAATTATTTTTGTCATTATATCTATTGACACATACTTCTGTTTTTTGGTGTTGCGTATTTTAATAGTTTTATGACATAATCCGAGTATTGAAAACGTATACCTCACGTAAAATTCAATCACTTTCGATCTAAATAATAACACATAAACTTTATACAATGATTCATAAAAAGATTTTCTCCACACTGCTTTTTTTAACAATTAGTTTTATCTGTAGTTCTTCAAATATAAAAAGCTCGCTTGTAGTGAACGATCCTGAATTTGAGATTTTAAGTCATTCATGTATTGATGCTAATTATGTCTTATATCTTAAATCTTAAATCTCATATTATTGATATGGGACCACAAGATTACAAATGGAATCTTTATGAAACCTCAATACAAGGTTCTATTTCTTTAGATGATGTCATTGCTACGAGTCAAACTCAAGCAGGAAATTCCAATGCCATATTTGTAGTAGATCCTGAAAAATATTACTTCATAAGTCATAACGTGAGAAAAGAAGCAAATGGCACTTATGAAGAAACTCGGATGGCTGTTCCGCAATATTTTCAGGGAATAACTCAATTTACACTAGAAGATTATGTTGGAATGGAAAGAGCTGTGTTTTGTGATAAGGACAAGATTTTTTTTAATCCGCTTGGATCACAAGGAGAAGGACAGTATTTAATAAGCATTGAAAGACGTATTGTAGCTCCTGGAATTGTCGGTACTTTTTCCAATTATCAAGAACTCGATTGGTTTCCTCCGTATACGGTAAGTGTTAATTTGAATGACGTTTTTACAACTTCACAATATCCTAATTACTTTGTACCCAATTATGAATACAAAATCACTTTTACGCTTACTGATGGCAGTACATGCGCTACAACATCATTAGAGAAAATCTTTAAAGTAATAGCCAATTGTAGTAGTTGCGAAGATGCAACACCTCCAAAAAATTTAGAGGTTAATGGCAATGTATTATCATGGGATCCGGTAATTGGCGCCACGAGTTATATAGTGTTTTCTCCTTCTCAATCAGAAGTTAGTTGCTCGTGTAAAGGCATTACCATGCATTCTCCTGTTCAAGTATTTACAAATTCGTATACAGTTCATCCATCACTTGTAACAGAATGTTTTTTATGGAAAGTTCAAGCGATATGCAACAATGGAACATCTGCAACAACATCAGAGGAAACTCTTTGCTATGGCGCATCTGAACTAAAAAAAGAAAAACTGAGCACAATTTCAATTTCTCCAAATCCAACGAAAGGAATTTTAAAGTTTGCAATAAACACTTTAGAAACAACAGACGTAACTATAGTGATCTATAACTTTTCTGGACATAAAGTTACATCATTTACACAAGCATTAGCTAAAGAAAGGCAAAACGCATTTACATGGAATGGAACAGACAAATTAGTAAAAGGAATATACTTTGTTCATTTTAAAACGGGCAAAGAAACCATCGTAAAGAAAATCATAGTTGATTAAATGTATTAACACCATAATTAGCTCTGAAACAACTTTTGTTTTTAACACAAAGAGTGTCGTTTTAACAAACAGATTCTCTTCTGTATATACTGTTTAACTAAAAATTTTAAATCATGAAAAAAAAGAATTTCATTAAAAAATTACAATTGAAAAAAACACAAGTATCCAATTTCGCAAAAGATCAAATTGTTGGTGGTGGCGAACCAATTGATTTGTCATTACTTGAAACTTGTATTCCTGGATGTGGACTTACTGAAAATTGTACAAAGTATAGAACTTGCAACAATGTTTCATTCAATAACTGTACTGCAAATATTTGTGGATCAGATGACTGTAATCCCGGAGGAAACTCAGGAAAACCATCGTGCATTAACTTTAGCTGCTAGAAACATTTTTAGAAAGTCAATCGAAAGGTTGGCTTTATTTTAATAAGATTATACATTAAACTATAAAATACTACAAAATACCGTAATCAGCTCTGAAATAACTTTTGTATTTTGACATCAAGGGTAACAGTTTAACCAATTGATACTCTTAATAATATAATGTTTAACTAAAATTTTTAAATCATGAAAAAAAAGAACCTAATCAAAAAATTACAATTGAAAAAAACACAAGTATCAAATTTAGCCAAAGGCCAAGTAGTCGGTGGAGGAACATTTGGATGTGAACCAATTGATCTATCATTATTAGAAACATGCTATGCAGGTTGCGGGCTTACAGAAAATTGTACGCAATACAGAACATGTAATGACGCTTCATTCAACAATTGCACGGTTTACAACTGTGGAACTGGCGGCGGTGGAACTACTGGTGGAGGAACTGATCCTTCTGGCGGAATTTCTTGCCCAGGATATGTGTGCTAAACACAAAATGAAATAGTAAAAAAGAGGCTGTCTGAAAAGGCAGTCTTTTTTTTTGCAATTTTTTGAAGTAATTCTTAACTTTAAGAATGAGCAGAAAAGTTATTTTTAAGACCTATTGTCAAGATCAGTTAAGTCTTTTACCTC
>NZ_JACGWS010000029.1 GCF_014397005.1 Kordia aestuariivivens | reverse complement strand
AGGCTAGTTTTAATGAGCTCTACGAAAAAGTAAAGCACAATGTGCTGTCAGACTTTGCACATCAGCAATATCCTTTTGATACCCTTGTTGAAGAATTAGGCTTGCAATATGATGCAAGTAGAACTCCGTTATATGATATCTCGTTAACGCTTCACAACATCTCAGATATGAGTGACTACAAAATGTCAAACATAACAGATGCGTCAGGTATTACTGATTTAGGGGAAGGACTGTGTAAAAACGATGTTGAATTCCACGTACAACCCATTGGTGGGATGTTATCCATTGGAGTGATGTACAATACGGATTTATACGATCAGGATATGATCAGTAATTTACTAGTTCACTTTAAAGAATTGACCAAGAACCTGATAGACAATCCAACAAAAGCAATTGGTTATACAGACTATCTAAAGCAGGAAGAAAAGCATGAACTCTTGCATGATTTTAAAGGTGATACAAAACAATATTCTGGCAAAGGTTTTTTAACGCTTTTTAAAGAACAAGTAGCCAAGACACCAGAGGCAACGGCACTGGTATATAAAGACAAAACACTTAGTTATGAGGAATTAGATACAATCTCCACACAACTAGCACATAGTTTAACCACAGATCATAAGGTACAACTCGGTGATTATGTTGGAATCCAGTTAGCTAGAGACGAGCGTTTTGTATGGAGCATTCTAGGAATCTTAAAAAGTGGAGCAGCGTATGTATCAATCGATCCTGCGTATCCAGAAGATCGAAAAGCGTATATGGTTCATGATGCAGGCATTGAGCTATTGATTACAGATACCACCTATATGTTTGATATGGATTACTATGAAGGCGCATTACTAGCGCTGGATGTAGAATTTGAAAAAGACGCCTATCCAACAACGCCATTGCAATTAGAGATTCCAATGGATAGTACGGCCTATGTAATTTATACCTCAGGATCGACAGGCCTTCCAAAAGGCGTTTTAGTGAATCATGAAAATCTGAGCAATCTAATTCACTGGCAAGGAGAATACTTAGGTAGAGTAGAACAAAGTCATGTATTACAATACTTCTCATACAACTTTGATGGGGCAGTAGGAGAGACGTTTTGGACACTTAGTTTTGGACACAAATTATGCATGTACGATCTTAAAGGACATGAAGAACTGAGTATCTCAGAGTACATACTAAAGAACAAAATCCAAGTCTTTGTTACCATTCCAAGTTTATTAAAAACACTCTCTCCAGAAGACTTTACAGGCATAGACAATGTATTAATAGTTGTAGTAGGAGAAGTCTTTGACAAAGAACTCTATGAGCGTTGGAAAGGAGTTGGGACATTAGTTAATGGTTACGGACCCACAGAAAACACGGTATACTCAACAGTTTATGAACTAGGCGATCGTTTAGATCACAACCGAGTACCGATTGGAAAAGCAATTACCAATACAGGTGTGTACATCTTAGATGATCAAGGCGAACTTGTTGGCAAAGGGATTACAGGCGAACTCTATGTAAATGGCGCTAATGTAGCACAAGGATATCTAAACAGAGAGGAATTAACAAGAGACCGATTTGTGGCAGATATTTATGAGATCCCTTATAAAGGACACTTAACACACAACACCGAAGCAGTCGCTGCTTTTATAGAAAAAGAAGTAGAAGTTAGTGGCAATAGATCCTTCTTTCAAGATAGCATTGAAACGTTTTACAACGATCAGGAATTATCGCAAGACTTACGAGAAAAGATCAAACAACTCTACCAGAGTGAGAGTGATATTTTCAGAACGGGCTTCTTACGTTATTTGAATGAAAGTAAAAAAGGGAGTTACAGCTCATTTGGTTTTACCAAAGAAGTGGTAAAAGAATTATTAGCAGGCGAAAAGTTACAAGGCAAATCTGTATTAGACATTGGTTTTGGAAATGGAGAACTGTTAGATATCTTATCGGATATGGGCGCAAATGTCTTTGGAATAGACGCCAATCCATACTTTGTACACAACCAATCACACAAGGATTATGGAGTTGTAATGTCGCGCGTAGATTTATCTCCAGAAGATTTTAAGATATCGACAGGCTTTACCAAGGATCAGTTTGATATTACATTTATGACCTTGGTGTTAGACCGATTGGAATACCCCAAACGTGTGTTGGAGAGTATGTTTGATACGTTGAAATCAGATGGAAAATTCTGTGTACAGGCTTTGTTACCGATCATCCCATTTGATGATGGCGATCATGAAGATCGAATAGTGTATACAGAAGAAGATCATTACATCACAAAGGGTCAATCAGTGGCTCAAGACAAATACCAACTCTTAACGTTATTACAACAACTTGGCGGTGGTGACTTGGCAGTTAGAAGCATGGATTACTATGTGAAAAGCACCGATGGGAACCAGAAATACACACTTTGGTCATTTACAGGAGTGAACAATGGCAAAGGCAAGTTCATGTATAAAACAGGCGATGTTGGAAAATGGCTAGCAGATGGAAACATAGACTTCTTGGGAAGAAAGGACAGTCAAGTTAAAATAAGAGGACATCGTATTGAATTGGAAGAGATTGAAAAGGTTTTAGAAGAAAAAGAAACAATACAAAATGCAATTGTTCTCATCAAAGAAAGCCCTTCCAAAGAAAAGCAATTGGTGGCTTACTATACTTCAAGTACAGATGAAAACTCGAATCGAGTACAGGAATATTTATTAGATAAACTTCCAAAATACATGTTACCAGATACTTATGTAAAGTTGAAAGAAGTTCCATTGACACGTACAGGGAAAATTGATTACAAATCATTGCCGGAACCAGATGGAATGGAATTAATCAATGAACTCAACTATGTGGCACCAAGAAATGAAATGGAAACGCAATTGGTAGCTATTTGGAGTAAAATTATGAATCGTGAAAAAATAGGAATTAGAGATGACTTCTTCATGCTTGGAGGAAATAGTTTGATTATGATTCAAATCATAAATGAATGTTTAAAAACACTAAACATCAAAATTACGATCAAAGATTTATTTACGAATACAACTATTGAAACGTTGGCAAAATATATTCAGTTTATTCAACAACAAAAAGACGTAAACCTTAGTAAACTCAACGAGATTGAAATTTAAAATCAATCTCTTTTCCCCCATAAATTTCACACTCAAAATAATATTGTTGTAAAAATTTATCACATATGGAAAATACAGTAATTAACACAGAAACTACATGTCCTAAAACGTATTGGTTAGAACGATTGAAAGGTGATTTGCCAAACATTCAATTGCCTTCTTATAAAAGCCAACTCAAAGAAAACCAAAAAAATAGTAATAGTATACAATACTATTTCCCTGAAGAACTGAATGCCAAAATTTCAAGCCTTCAAATTGAAAATAAAAAAGATTATTTCTATGTAGGGTTATCAGTATTATATATACTATTCTATAAATACGGCGCAGGAAAAGACATTATAATCAATGTTGATACAGATGAAAATATTGAAGCAGGAAACAAAATGAGTACGCGTATTATCATTAATCCTGAAGAAAATTTTCAACAATTCTATCAAAGAGTAAAAACAATTATAACAAGCGATATTCAACATCAATATGCCTATGAAGATTTGCTAAATCATATTGCATTTGAAACAGGACATAATACAACATTTAATATTGCTTTCAATTATGTTGATTGTACAGAAAAAGGACATGCGTTCACTGAACATGATATTTCGTTTAGTTTGTGTAATCAGTTTAATACACTTTCGCTAATTGTAAACTATAATAGCGACATATATGAAACCAAAGTTGTGCGTCAATTTGCACGACATTTTAAGCAATTATTCACGGAAATGCTATTGCATCAAGAAACAAAAATTGCTTCGCTTTCTTGTTTGAATGAAATAGAAAAAAAACAATTTTTATACGATTACAATAAAACTATTGTTACTGAAAATCAGGATGTTGGAATGCATGAGTTGTTTGAGCAAAAGTGTATAGAAACGCCTAATGCAGTTGCATTGCAACAGCACGGAAACATACTTACATACAAGGAACTCAATGAAAAATCGAATGCGGTTGCACACTATTTGATTCAGCAATGCATTACTGCGGAAACCAATGTTGGCGCTTTATGTACGCGAAGTTTTGATATGATAATTGTGTTGATGGGAATCTTAAAATCTGGAGGAAGCTATGTTCCTATTGATCCTACATATCCGTTAGACCGTCAAAAATATATTGCAGAAAATTCTAAAGTAAAAGTGGTACTAACAAACTATGATGCGGAACTCAAAACTAGCATGCCAAATGTAACATTTAAACATGTGACTGAAGTTGATTTTCAAAAACACACGAGCAATCCAAACATTGACATCAAAGGAACACAATTAGCATATACTATTTATACATCAGGTTCTACGGGAAGACCAAAAGGAGTCATGATTGAACATTATTCCGCTGTAAATTTAATTTGTTGGGTTAATGAAAGATTCTCCGTAAATGAACATGACAAAATGTTATTCATCACGTCAGTTTGTTTCGACTTATCAGTATATGATATTTTTGGAATGTTGGCTGCTGGTGGAAGTGTTGTAATTGTAAAGAAAAAAGAAATAGAAGACTTTCAACTTTTAAAAAATATTATCAAAAATGAAGGTATTACGTTTTGGGATTCTGTACCAACAACCTTCAACTATTTGGTAATGCAATTGGAAGAAGAAGCTTCGGAAGTGCTTCCTGATTTGCGATTGGTATTTATGAGTGGCGATTGGATTCCTGTGCAATTGCCAGAAAAAGCAAAAACATTTTTCCCAAATGCGGAAATCATCAGTTTAGGTGGCGCTACCGAGGGAACAGTTTGGTCAAACTACTTTCCAATTGAAAATGTAAATGAAGAATGGAGCAGTATTCCTTACGGGAAACCAATCAGAAACAATTATTTCTATGTGTTAGATGAAAACTTAAATCCTGTTCCAGAAGGTGTTATTGGCGAATTGCACATTGGTGGAATTGGCGTAGCACGCGGATATGATAACGATCCTGAAAAAACAGAAAAATCATTTATTCCAGATCCTTTCTCCACTGAATTAGGCGGGCGTATGTACAAAACGGGCGATTTAGGTCGCTGGTTGCCAAGTGGTAACATGGAGTTTATGGGGCGAAAAGATTATCAAGTAAAAATCAATGGAAATCGCGTAGAACTTGAAGAAATCATAAATGTACTTAATGATGTAAAAAGTATCAGTGAAGCATATGTATTGGCAAAAGATAACAAAACAGGATCAAAATACTTAGTTGCATATGTAGTTGCAAAAGAAGAAAAAGCAATAAATATCCTGAAAAAGGAACTTATGACAATTTTGCATGAAAAATTACCAGAATATATGGTGCCGCGACTTTACATTCCTTTAGCTGAATTACCATTAACACCAAATGGGAAAATAGACAGAAAACGGTTGCCTGATCCAATGGATACAATAGTGCTCGCAGAAATAGAGCAAGTAAAACCATCAACGGAAACGGAGAAAAAAATAGCCAAAATTTGGAGTCAAATCCTAAAAGTAAATCAAATCGGAATACATGAAGATTTTGTCATTCTTGGTGGCGATAGTCTCAAAGGGATTATGTGTATCAACGATTGCTTTAGAGAATTCAAAATAAAAATAGACACAGAAGATTTCTTCGAAAATTCAACAATTGAAAAACTAGCAAAATATATCGATTTCATTCTAAATCAAAAAAGTATAGACGTTAGTAAATTCAACTCAATAGACCTATAAACTAAGTCTTTTTCAATACCAGACTCCAAATAAATAACCAATAAAAAACACTTCTAGTAAGTGATTTTTAAAAGAACTCACCAATAAAAGAAAATTTAAAATGATTGACTTTTTAAACAAATTAGCGGACCAAAAAATCTTTTTAAGATACACCAACGAAAAGTTAAGTCTCTTAACAGAAAATCAAGAGATTGATACGGACATACTCAAGGAGGTTAGAGAAAAGAAGGAAGAAATTATTTCTTTTCTAAAGAATAATGAAACCGTGCTAGATACTACCAACGAATATCAGGACATACCAAAAGTTCCTGAAAATGAAAGTTATCCGCTGTCTTCTTCACAAAGAAGATTATGGTTATTAAGTCAGTTTGATGGTGGTTTGCAAGCATATAATATGCCTTCATCTTTTATGTTAGAAGGTGATCATGATTTAAAAAACTTAGAAAAAGCCATCTATGCAGTTATCAATCGACATGAAATACTGCGTACGGTTTTCAAAGAAAATGAAGCAGGAGAATTGCGCCAATGGATACTACCAATAACAGCGTTAGATTTTAAAATTGACTACCAAGACTTTAGTCGAGAAGTAGATCCAAAAAAAGCAGCTCGTGACTATATTTGGGGTGATGCAGGCAAAACGTTTGACATGGTAAACGGACCTTTATTTCGTATTACAGTATTAAGTATTTCCGAAAATGCATTCAGAATATACTACAACATGCATCATATCATAAGCGATGCGTGGTCAGTAGATGTAATGAAGGAAGATTTATTTGCGTATTACACTGCGTATCAATCTGGTAATGAAGTAAACTTGTCTGCATTGCGTATTCAATATAAAGACTATGCTTCATGGCAACTAGCACAACAAGAATCAAATGCTTTTCAAGGACACAAAAACTATTGGTCAGAAAAACTATCAGGACAATTACCGCTAATCAATTTACCAACGGATAAAAAACGTCCAAAAATAGTTACATACAATGGCGCAGCAGTAGAAACCTATATTTCGTTAGAATTATCTAACAAACTAAAAGTATTTATTGAAGAAAATGGCGGAAGCTTATTCACGGCAATGTTGGCACTATGGAATGTATTATTGTCTAAATATACTTCGCAAAAAGACATCATTATTGGAAGTCCTGTTGCTGGCCGTAATCACTCAGATTTAAAAGATCAAATTGGTTTTTATGTGAACATGATGGCACTTCGAAACGAAGTAAATTCGGAAGAAAGTTTCAAGGATTTCTACAAACGTGTCAAAGACGATACGTTGCTTAGTTTTAATCATCAAGATTATCCTTTTGATCAATTGGTAGAAGATTTAAAAATTATTCGTAATCCAGATCGTAACCCTGTTTTTGACATTCTATTAGATGTTCAAAATGCGAATGAGCATGATGCTCTTGTGGTTGATACGTCAAAAATTGATTCACTATACTATACAGAAAATGTATTTGCAAAATATGATTTACAAATTACCTATCAAGAAGTAGAAGGACATTTCTTATTCCTTTCTACATTTAACACAGATGTATACGATCGTAAATTAATAGAAGATTTGGTTGTTCACTTTAAGGCATTACTATCGGATGTTTTATTAGATACTAATCAATCAATAGCTTCCTTAAATTACCTTTCGGTAGCAGAAAAAACGACTTTACTAGAAGACTTTAGCGGCATAAAAAACATAGCTGCTGTTAGCGAAAATGTGGTTGATTTATTTCAAGCACAAGTTTTAAAAACCCCTACAGCAGTTGCGGTTAGCGATCATGAGCATAATTATACGTATGAAGAATTAGATCGATTGTCCAATCAATTTTCGAAGTATCTTCTCGAAACACATCAAGTTGGCGTTGGAAGTTTTGTTGGACTTAGTTTATCTCGTGATGCTCGTTACATCATCAGTTTGCTTGGGATTTTAAAAAGTGGTTGTGGTTTTGTTCCGATCGATGCTAACTATCCATCCGATCGTCAATCGTTTATGTTGAAAAATTCAGGTGCATCGTTATTAATTACGGAGACCG
>NZ_JACGWS010000028.1 GCF_014397005.1 Kordia aestuariivivens | reverse complement strand
ATCAATATGTCAATGAACTCGTAATTTCTTTTTATCTTTACTTTGCTTCCCGTAGAAAGCGGGTGCAAATATAAAACCCTTTTTTGTTTCTAACAAAACTTTTTTAAGATTTTTTTTGAAGCTCTTTTGCAAACTTCTTGCCTCTTAAATCACAGCCTTTTATTATCAGAACTTAAACTAAATCCGTTCCCGTTTTTAGCGGCTGCAAACATACAACCTTTTTTAATATCCAAACAATTTTTTTAAACTATTTTTTAAAAAGTTTTTTTATCTAAATCTTACTTCAATATCGTATCAGAACTTACCACTAAATCTATCTGTTTTAGCGGGTGCAAATATAAAATTGATTTCTATATCCACAAGCCTTTTTATATCTTTTTTTACCCTTTATTTTTAACACAATCTTAACCAGCTTATCAAGAGTGTTTTACATCCTAAAGTTTTTTACTTTGACTCACCTCGACTCACTTCGACAAGCTCAGTGACCGTGGATTTGGGTGTTTGTCTATTTGTTAATCTGTTTGTTTGTTTGCTGGTTGTCTGAAAACTTACTAAATACTCCTATTATATATAGGTGTGCTGAATTCGGGTTAACGATGGAGCCATTGTTGGAGCTCTTTGCAGCTTTTTTTTTAAGCTGCAAAAGCGACTGGCGAGAGCGTGACCGCTATTTTCTAGCGGGAACCCCCACACTTTACTTCGACAAGCTCAGTGCCCTACTTTGATAAACTCAGTAACTAGGTTTTGATTTTTGATTGTCCTTTTTTTAAAAAGGGTAATAAATGTACTAATTTTTATTTAATCATGCAACTATTTCTTTTCCTGAACTTTAGTAGACCATTTGTCTGTAAGTTCAAGGTAAGAGAATGGCAATGCCGAAGGTTGTTTTTTTAGTTGCTTGTGATAGAAAGCTCTTTGAAGTATGTCTTCTATTAGGTAATCTTCGTGATCTGATTGTGGCTTGAACTCTCTTTTTAGAGATATATCAAATAGGTTTGCCGTTGTGTTGTACCAAAATGCTTTCCAACCACTCCGCAAACGCTTTATGAGATTGAATGCAGTATCGCCCGTTTGTCTGTGAATGAGCTTTATGAGAATTTGCCCTTCAGTCTTGGTTAGCTTTTTTAGTTTTGCTGATAGCTCTTCTTCAATGAATTTCTGAACTCTTTTGGTATATCTTCTGCGTTTTGATTTGGAATCTATTTTATCGAGTCTTTCGTTTAGTTTTAGTAAACGATCAGCAGCCATTTTAGCATACGGATATACTTTTAGTGTTTTTCTCCTAAGTATTAAGTAGCGAATCCGTTCTTCTTTAGATTCAAATTTTAGTTTATTGAATAGAATGACTTCTTCTAGTTCTATTGAAGTTCGCGGAATGGTATCGCCTTCGATTAGAAACGGTTTTACCTTCGTTGTGTCTTGCGTTACAATTTGCGCCTGACCAACATATACCAGCAATATTAATATAATGAGACTAATCCTTTTCATGTCTGACTTGAAATTCTTTCAATTTTTATATCAAATGTAATAATTCGTTCGCTTATAACTGTTAAATCTGTTTTAATATTATTATTTTCGTCTGAATTAAATTAAAGTTTTATGGCAAAAAAGAAAATTATGAATAAGAAGTCGATGACTTTTTTGGAAAAATATTTGAATAATGCTGCTCCAACAGGTTATGAATGGGATGGACAGAAGATTTGGATGGATTATTTGAAACCTTATGTTGACGAGTTTATTACAGATTCTTATGGAACTGCCGTTGGTGTTATTAACCCAAAAGCAAAGTATAAGGTCGTTATTGAAGGACATGCCGATGAGATTTCGTGGTATGTGAATTATATTACTGACAACGGATTGTTGTATGTGATTAGAAATGGCGGAAGTGATCATCAGATTGCGCCTTCTAAGTGGGTTAATATTCACACGAAGAAAGGCATTGTTAAAGGTGTTTTCGGTTGGCCAGCAATTCACACAAGAAATAAAGGAAAAGAAGAGCCTCCAAAGTTAGATAATATTTTTATTGATGTTGGATGTACTACTAAGAAAGAAGTTGAAGCACTTGGCGTACATGTTGGTTGTGTGATTACATATCCAGATGAATTCCATGTATTGAATAAGGATAAGTTTGTGTGTAGAGCTATTGATAATAGAGCTGGTGGATTTATGATTGCTGAAGTTGCACGTTTGTTACATGAGAATAAGGTAAAACTTCCTTTTGGATTGTATATTACAAATTCGGTTCAGGAAGAGATTGGTTTACGTGGCGCTCAAATGATCACAGAAACCATCAAACCTAACCTAGCGATTGTAACTGATGTTTGTCATGATACTACAACGCCAATGATTAACATGAAGACACAAGGTGAAACTAAAATGGGCGATGGACCTGTGATTTCGTATGCGCCAGCTGTTCAAAATAATTTGAGAGAGCGTATTATTGAAACTGCTGAAGCAAAGAAGATTCCTTTTCAACGTATGGCTTCTAGCCGTTCTACCGGAACTGACACAGATGCTTTTGCTTACAGTAATGGTGGCGTTCCTTCTGCGTTGATTTCACTTCCACTACGTTATATGCATACCACTGTAGAAACTGTACATAAGAATGATGTAGAGAATGTAATCCGTTTGATCTACGAAACATTATTAACAATTAAAGATGGAGAAACGTTTAGTTATTTTGACTAATTGATTCTTTTAGATATTGAAAAAGCGACATTATATAATATAGTGTCGCTTTTGTTTTTTTCTACGTGATTTATTTTTCGAATTAAATTCGATTTCAAATAATTACACCTAACGAACCTAAAATCGAACTTTTGGCTGCAGGATGAGACAATCTTATTAACAATTACCTTCTGAGGTCTCACAATCAACACAAAGAACTACCAAACTTGTAGGACTGCATGAATCAAATACGGAACAATAGTCGGAACAATAGGTAGAGCCACCTCCTATAATTGAGTTGTCATGTAATTGGGAAATTGACTTTTTATTAAGCCTCAGAGATTTAAGATTTCTTTTTTTCATGAAAAAAAATTTTGATTAAGAATAAAATATATGAAAAAAAATCATGAATGACTTACGGTAATACCATCGTTAACATTTAAAACAGTAGTTCTTGCAAACAAAAAAATCCCAACATCACTGTTAGTTTTTTTTACTTTTAGTACACAGAAAGCGAATCGAATTTTGCTGAATACTCTAAAATCCTTCCGCATCTTCCACGATTGAACCGCCATAGATGAATTGCGGATTCTGGATTTCAAATTGTACTAAGTTTTCTAACATAATAATTGATTTTAGTTGTTAATACTGCTGTGAAATTATACAGAAAGAGAGTCCTGTAAAAGAAAGACAACCTACAATTCACTGAATTACAGTAAATAATAATAAATGTGGTATTTAAATTAGTTCTTTCTTGTTAATAAGCTTTATTTTTTCAGCTTGAATACTATCCTACTCAAAATAACTACATATATTTTATATGTTTATTTTAGTATCTTACCTCAGAAAACAGTTCTTAATATTTTATCACAAAAGAAACACTTGAAGCATTTTTATTTACACAGAACAATTATAGTCTTAATAGTGTCTTTCATTTCTGTAATTTCTTACGCTCAAAATAATGTTACTTCTTTTATTGCAAAATATAACAAGTTATACTTAAAAAACCCAAATGCGGCAATATCATTTTGTGATCAGTTAATAGACTCTGAAGAAAATGACAAAAAAGCATTTGGCTATGCAGGCAAAGCGTATGTACATTCGTTACAATCTGATTTTGATTTGGCAGATCCGCTTTTTAAGAAAGCCATAGCTCAAATAGAACTGGTAACTCAAGAAAAAACAGATATTAAAGGTTATATATTTTATTTTCAAAGTTTACGATATTTAGAAAGTCATGAATTAGAAACTGCCATATATATTCTAAATGAAACTATTCGTTATTGTGCCAGCAATTGTTCTCCTTTGTTAGAAATAAAACTGCAAGCTGCATTAAGCAGGCTTTACTCTTTATCTAATAAACATTTTAAAGCCATAGAAATAAATCATGTGTGTTTGTCAAAAATTAAAACAGCACCTAACTATTTAACTGATTATAGTTTACAAAAAGAATACCTGAGGCAACTAGTGAGTTTAGGTTTTAAGTTTATGAGTATTCATATTTATCATTTGAATGAAAAAAAGTATGAATCTTACTTAGATTCTACACAACAATACGCAATACTAGCTAAAAATTATGCCAAAAAGCAACAGATTCCTGACTATAATGGCAATATCATATTAATGAATGGAGATATTAATTTTTATAAACACAACTACAAAATTGCCAAACAATATTATCAAGAAGGTTTAAAAATCTATCAAGAAGAAAACCGTAAAAAACGTATCGCACAAGGTCAATTTGTAATTGCTGAATGTGATTATTATTTAAAAAACTGGACGCAAGCAGAAGCAATATTCTTAAAACAATTAGCAAATGATACTTGGTCTGAGTTTCAACTGTTAGATTATGAAGCGATCTGCTATTTTTACTTATTTAAAATTTATGAACAAAGGCAACAACCTCAAAAAGCACTTGAATATGCTAATAGTTACGCACAAAAAATAGAAGAATATCTCAAAACAAGAAATGCATCTGAAACTTCCATAAGCGACATTGTGGTACATGAAAAGAGAAAAAAAGAAATAGAAACCTATGTGCAAAATTATGATTCGCAAAAAAAACAGAAACGTATTTATTTATATTTATTTCTTGGCTCAATTTTACTAACTGGCACACTGATCGTATATTTTTTTCGAGTAAAAAGAAGAACTAAAAGAAATATGAGTTTACTTCATTCTAGAATTGAACAATTACAGCAAGATGTTACCAAACAAAACAAACCTAAAACTTCCAATCCTTTAACTGATGAGAATGCTTTAATACTCATTGAGAAACTCAAAAGAATAGAAAAAGAGCAATGGTTTTTAAAGCCAAATTACACATTGGCTACGGTAGCAAAAAAGCTGAATACAAATTCTAGCTACTTGTCCAAAACCGTAAATAACTATTTAAATCTAACGTTCGCAGCATATAGTAATAGACTTCGTATACATAGTATTACGCAACGCCTAAAAGAACAAAAAAATCTAAGAAATTATACTGTAGAAGCTTTGGCCAAAGAAGCAGGTTATAAAAGTATAGGTGCGTTTAACACAAACTTCAAGAAACTATTAAAAGTAAGTCCTTCTCAATACCTGAAAGAACTAAAACGGAATGAATAATGGTAGTTTTCAACTATTAATTCTTCTTTTTCGAACTCATACACTACAACTTTCCGACACATTACCACACCTCTATAAGTGGCTAAAAATCAAAAAAATACACACTAAAAAACTACAGTCATTTTTATAAAATTGACAAAATTCTAATTGTTTTATTGCGTATGACATAACTAAATTTGAAATGTAAATTACATGCAAAAACTAATTTATAACATCTATAAAATTAAACCATTTATTATGAAAAAAAAGAATTTGAGAGGCTTAAAACTAAACAAAGAGTACATGTCAAATTTGAATGATCTCAATGGAGGAGCTGAAAAGTCTCAAAGAAGAACAAATTGTGAACTCTGTATTAAGCCACCAACTCAGGCAGGAACTAGTTGTAATACATGCGGTGATTCTTGTGGTGATTTTACATGTTGGGAAACATGTCATTGGTGCAACCGTTAGTAACTAAACTAAGCGAACCAAAGTTCGCTTAGTTTTTATATTTTACAGGATATTATCCTTTTATTTTCTTCTTCTTTACCGTTCCGTATTTATCAAATAGATATACTAATGATGTCATGGTTGCAGCGCCTAGTTCTAATTCGCGTTTGTTAACTGCGTCAAATGTATCGTTTGCAGCATGATGATGATCAAAATAACGTTGCGAATCTGGGCGTAAACCTGCCAACACAATTTGATCGTCTTTTAATGGTCCAATATCTGCACCGCTTCCACCTTTTTCAAAGTAATGAATTAGATAAGGTTTGAATAATGCTTTCCAGCTTTCTACTTGTGCAAAGTTTTCGGGAGAACAATCAAACGAGAAACCTCTTGGCGTGAATCCACCAGCATCACTTTCTAACGCAAATACATGCTTCTCTCCTTTTTCTTTGGCTATTTCCGCATATTTTCGTCCGCCGCGCAATCCATTTTCTTCATTCATGAATAATACAACTCTAATGGTACGTTTTGGTGTATATCCTGTTTCTTTAATTAAACGTAGTACATCCATGCTTTGTACAACGCCTGCGCCATCATCGTGAGAACCGTCACCTAAATCCCAAGAATCTAAATGTCCACCAACAATAATAATTTCGTTTGGAAATTCGCTTCCTCTGATTTCTCCGATTACGTTATGCGACAAAACATCGTCATATTGTTTGCAATGCATCGTGAATCCAAATTTTATTTTTGAATCTTTTTGCAATTGCTTACTTAATAATTCAGCTCCATTAGTACTTATTGCAGCCGCAGGAATTCTGTCTTCTACTGCTACATCTTCATAGCCCATACTTCCTGTATGCGGATAATCGTCTAAACGCAAGTTCATTGAACGTACAACAACGCCGACAGCGCCAAATTTGAGTGCTTCTTTTGCGCCAGCATATCGCTGATCTACACAACCGCCATACGCTTCAAACGTGCTGATTAAGTCAGGTTGCATTGGACGATTATAGAATACTATTTTCCCTTTGATTTTGCCTTCTCCAAGTGCTTTTAAATCTTCAATCCCTTTTACTTCGATGATTTCTGCTACAATTCCGCCAGATTTTGTCGCAACAGAACCGCCTAATGCGCAAATTGGCACTGTAATTTTCCCAGAGTTTGTAAGTATATATGCTTCTTCTGCTTTACCACGTTCCCACTTTGGCACCATTACTTCTTGAAGCCAAACGTTATCTAAACCTAATTTTTCTAATTCGGATTTTGTGTATTGCACAGCTTTCGCCGCATTGGTCGATCCGGAAAGTCGTCCGCCAATATTGTTGGATAAATGATCTAGCCACGCATAACTTTGTCCATTGATTAATGACGTAGAATAGACACTTTTTAGTTGTTTTTCGTCTGCATTTTGCGCAAAGCCAATACAAGCTGATAGATATAATAAGATACTAAGTTTTTTCATATGTATTCTTTAAGTAATTATTCTGATGCTAGTTGTTGTTTGTAAAGTTCAAGATTCGCTTTGAAATCGTCATGCAATTCAGGTTCTTGAATGTCAGTATATTCTTTTAGCGTATCAAGTATTGTTTTTGCAACAATAAGTCTTGCTGTCGATTTATCATCCGCAGGAATTGTAAACCAAGGCGCATGCGGTTTGCTCGTTTTGTTTATTGCATCTTCGTAACATTCTTGATATTTGCCCCAAAGTTTACGTTCTTTTAAATCGCCAGGCGAGAATTTCCAGTTTTTTTCTTTTAATTCTAATCGACGAAGCAATCTGTTTTTTTGTTCTTCTTTTGAAAGGTTCAGGAAAAACTTGAAGATAATCGTTCCGTTATCGGAAATGTGCTTTTCAAAATTGTTGATTTGCTCAAAACGTTTCGCCCAAAAATCGTCATTTATATCAGCAACACTATCTACTCCTGGAATATTTTCGCCCATAATATAATAAGGATGTACACGTGTTACCAATACATTTTCGTAATGCGTTCTGTTGAAGATTGAAAATTTACCTCTTGCTGGCAACGCAATGTAATGTCTCCATAAATAATCGTGCTTTAATTCTAGTTCGGTTGGCACTTTAAAACTGTGCACTACAATTCCGCGTGTGTTGAAATCTTTAAAAACTTCACGGATTAAGCTGTCTTTTCCAGCCGTATCCATTCCTTGCAAACAAACTAATACGCCATATTTTCCGTGTGCGTACATAGTATCTTGTAGTTTGCCTAGTTTTTCTCGAATGTCTTCTAATTCGTTTTTAATATCTTTTTTAGATTCACCAAGATCAAATTTGGTGCTAGTATCACTTAGTTTTATAGGTTTCGTTACTTTAAAAGTGTCTTTATCAAAATGATTCATGCGTTACTATTTTTCTTTGAGTGCTAAATATACGGATTGTGCTCCACATTTTTTGTAGTTTAGCCGCTTCAAATTATCAGTATTGCATTATGAAGTATCAAAAAATAGTTTCCCTTTTATTTTTGAGTTTTAGTTTGTTTGTTTTCGCGCAAAGCGATCAAGATTCAATTCCCGCTTTTGCTAAAAATGGAATTTCAAAACCGAGTATTGTATCTACAAATCCGTTTGGAATTTTTATTTCACGATTAAACCATAATTTTAAGTTGAAAGCTTCCACGCGAAAAGAATTACATATTAGTCTGGAAAGCGGCAATATTTGGGGACCGAATGTAAAAACCTTTATTCCGACGAACACTTCATTACGTAATGAAATGCGTGGTATTGCATGGTTTAGCAGACAGTATTTTGTAGATGAAGAACTGATTGATGCTGAAAGTTTCGAGATAGAAACCGATGGTGTGATTAAAGGTTTGCGTGGCGATTTCACCATTCCAACAGCTAAAAATCAAGAATTAGTTATTGGGTTTAGAGCTTTTATTTTAACAAACGGAAAGTTTCCTTTTTCATCATTGACAACAGATAAGTTTATTGAGTTTTTTCATGATAATGTTGCTGGTGGCGATGATCCTTTTGACAGACGCGTTTTTGGACTTGATAAAGCAACGTTTTTATATAAAGATAGAAATGGCAGAGAACTGAATCTTGGAAATGGTGATTTTTTAACTGCCGGAATTGAAACACATTATTATTATTATCCTGAGTTTTTGAATGATAAGAAGATCTATTTCAATCTTGGTGCGCATCTAGGCACGAATCTTTCTGAATATAATATGTCTATGGATTTTGGTCTTTCTGCGGCTGGTGTAAAACAGTTTGATTTGAACGATCGTAATTTTATATTAATTGGCTTGGGAACAAATGTACTTCGCAAGAACGCAATTGATTTTCAAGATGATAATCTCGATTTTGGAACGAATGATTTTATTGGAAGTTTTGAAGCAAATGCTGAATATTCGTTTATTTCATCAGGAAAAACATATCATTCATTTGGTTTGAGTTATTATGCGCAGACAAGTCTACATAAAAAAGATGAAGATGCTTATAATGTTTATGTGCGTGATGATGATGCTTTTAAATCTTGGGGACATGGAACGCGCCATTTGTATAAAAACAATAATTATTGGACGCTTGCCTATACGTTTACACGAAAAATCTCTACGACATTTTACATCCAACAAGATTTTACCTTGAATAATAATCCTGATTTACAGACTGGCGTGAGTGTGAAGTTTGGGATATAAGGTTCTAGGTTTTAGGTTTTAGGTTCTAGGTTCTAGGTTCTAGGTTCTAGGTTCTAGGTTCTAGGTTCTAGGTTCTAGGTTCTAGGTTCTAGGTTCTAGGTTCTAGGTTCTAGGTTCTAGGTTCTAGGTTCTAGGTTCTAGGTTCT
>NZ_JACGWS010000027.1 GCF_014397005.1 Kordia aestuariivivens | reverse complement strand
GTGGATTTACATCATTGTCAGCATCTTCTGGAGTTTCGTGGTAGGTAACAGCAATGTCCATTAGCATTCCGCCAGTAATTTGATTTTCTGTACTACGGATGTTAAAGATTCCGAAACCGTCATTGTCCGTATCACAGTATTCTAAGGGTGTAGTTGGGAAAACGCCTGGTGCTTCACTCACAATGATATCAAAGTTCGTCACACTAAAACAACCTGTGGTACCATTTTCAACTCTAACATATATGGTTTCTGGAGTGCTTGTATTTGTATATGGACTAGCAAGTGGATTTGTGTTGCTAGCTGCATCAGCCTGACTTGTATAGTATTGAACAGATACACCCGTGAGTGTTCCAATGATTTCAGCTGATTTTACATTTAAGTCAATTTGTGTAATTCCATCAAAAGGCGTTTCATCACAAACATTTAAGTCCGTTGGCGTGGTCACAATCGGAGGGTTATCAAACAATAAATCAAAAGAAATTGTGTTAAAACAAGTGTTTCCAGCCTCTGTACTTTCAATTCGCACAAAGATTGTTTCTCCGTTTGTTCCGTTATACATCGTTGCTACTGGATTTATGTCATTGACAGCATCGGTTAGTAAATTATGAAAGGTAATGTTGAAATCTGCCGCATTTTGGGTTCCGAGTATTGTTGCTTCTTGCGTAGACAAGTCAAAGATTTCAAATCCGTTGTTATCCAAATCACAGGTTACGATATTGCTTGGCTGATTTGCCACAGGCAAAGCATTAAAAAATAATTGAAACATCGTTGTCGAATGACAATTACTACCAACTTGTGAACTTTCGATTCGCACAAAGATTGTTTCCGAATCAGCTCCATTATACATTGTTGGTAATGGATTCAGATCATCGTTAGCATCCGTTTGATTGGCATGAAATGTAATATTGAAATCAGCAGGGTTTTGAGTGTCTAATATTTGCGGAATTTGCAATGATAAATCAAAAGTTTCAACTCCATTCCCATCTAAATCACAAGCTACTAAATCAGTTGGTTGATTAGCCACAGGACCATTTGTAAATTGTATGGTAATACTATCATTTATTGTACAATCTGGTGAAACTATAACATCAACTTCGTATACGCCTGATGTCGTCACATCTAAGGTTGGATTTGTTTGTCCAACTAATTCGACGCTATCTTGATACCAAACGTAAGTTGCGGTTGCATTGACTGTAGCATCAAGTGTAATCATTTCATTTACACAGAGTGTTACATCATTTCCAAGTTCAATACTAGATGCAATTCCACATATAATATTTGACATGTATGAATTGTCTATAGCCGTAAAATTGTTTATCGTAACTCCTAGCGTAAAGTTAGTAATTGTCGGAGTCCAGTTAAATGTAGTCCACGTATCAACGGCTTCTGTAATTGGATAGTCAAACGCATTGCAAGAATCAATAGATAAGTCTGTAAATTCTAAGAATCCGTCATTACTTCCAAATTGTCCCAAAGAAGCAGCAGTAGGTGTTGCCCATAAGTGTAATCCGGCAATTCCAGCAGTTGCATTGGCTCGAATCCAAGGGAGACCATTAAAACTTTTGGATTGCAACAAGTTTCCTAATGCATCGTAACTTACTATTATTGGTGTGTTTGTGGCAATATTGTTCGTTCTGGTAGCAATATGGAAGTTGTTATTTATGTCTTCTGTAAGACTCAAAATTGCGTTGGAAGGTCTATTGTTTAAGAAACGTTTTACCCAATTGATAGATAAATCTGGATTTAATTTCATGGTGAACACATGCCAATCTCCTATAACGGTAGCTCCACTTACTAAGTATCCGCCATCAGAGGTTCGAATTATATCGGGATAATCGTCTCTGATTGACAGATCGAATTCTTTCATGTTTACAGCATTTCCATCCACGTCTATTTCGGCAACGAAAAAATTCAAATCTCCTCCTCCAATATGTAAACCTCCAGTCATTACAACACCTCCATTTCCATTAGAAGTGATACCACCTAATTGATCATCATGATTGCTATATCGTTTTGACCAAATAATGTTTCCTGTGCCATCAATTCTTGTAACAAGGGCATCATCTTGGCTTCCTCCGGGAGAAAACCATCCGGCAATAATGTAAGTGTCATTTATAGAAGCAATCAGTTTTCCTTGTCGCTCTCTACCTGAACTGTATGTTCGAGACCAGATTATATTTCCGAGTGAATCGACTCGTACTACAAGAAAATTTTCGTTTGGATTCGCAAAAAGCAAAAAATCGCCGTTTGGAGCTTTAACTATTTTCGTGAATGTGGCGCTTATGCCTTGATATTCTTTAGTCCACAGCATTGTGCCTTGTGCATCAATTCTATTGAAAGAAGCACGTCCATTTGAACGCCCTGAGGCATAGAAAGTATTGTTCTGTTCATCAAAAAATACATTTGAAAATCTATTATCACCTGCATCTCCATATACAAAGGAAACATTACAAACAGTTTGAGAAACTGCATTGAAACTTAATACGATTAATAAAATAAATAGGAATTTCTTTTTCAATTTTTATGGCTTAAATATATTAGCTATTAATTATCCTTCACTAAAAAGTTGGAAGTCTATAATTTACAAGGGGGAGCTAAACAAATAGAAGAGAATAAGTGACATTTCTTATAAGACTTATATTTTGTTTGTGGGTAAAAATAACAAAAAATGGGAGATATTAAGTAAAATATGGTGTCACTTTTAGTGTGTTTTCATAAACCATCAACGCTTTTTTTTATTTATAACAACTTTTATCTTCTTTTTAAAATTTTGAGAATCAAATATATTAACCATTATAAGTTTCTGTTTTTGCAAAGTTTACTGTAATTCTGAGCGGCTGTTTTTATTTTAAAGTTTTTAAAATTAACAGCTTAGTTCTCTTCGCTTTTGTCCAGTTTTTTCTTCTTTATATGACCGATATCATTTTATATGACTGCATTCAATTCTATTTTTGAAGTATGAATCTTAAAATGAAGAAATCATGAAAAAAGCGATATTATTACTTCTAATAACCGTGTTGATTCCCGTTTTCGTATATACACAATCTCTTGAAAATCTTGATTATATTTCCCCATTTCATGATGATTTAGTAGCTATTCAGAAAGATGGTCAATGGGCTTTTGTAGATGAAAAGGGAACTATTGTTGTAAACTTTAGAAACGATTTAGTTACCACAAAAATTAATGATGAAAACTATCCTGTTTTTAAAAATGATAGATGTTTAATCGAAAAAGAAAAGGAAGGGATTTTATATTTTGGGTATATAGACAAAACAGGGAAAACTGTTATTGAACCTCAATTTTTGAATGCAATGAATTTTAATACTGAAGTTGCGCTTGTATTAGAATTAGAGAAACAGATTGTTGGTAAAAACAGAGTGTTTAATAAAGATGTAGTTCATTATCAATACTACGAAGTACTGATAGATATTGATGGAAATATAAAAAAATACCTAACGAAAGATGGTGTGAATATTGCTTTGGATAAAAAATTCCTCACCAAGCCACCACATTTCACATCAAAGCAGATTTCTGAAAATCTGTATGCTATTTTTAATGAAAATAAGAAATGGACACTTTTAAAAATTAACCTGTAAAATACTTTTTTATATGAAAGCAAACTTGAGTTTAGGAAGTATATCGGGTATTAAAATTAACGTGCATTGGACGTTTTTCTTTTTAATTATTTGGATTGTTTTTGATGAATTAAAACGCGGTGGCACAACGGACAGTGTGTTATTTAATGTCGCTTTTATTTTGGCCGTTTTTGTTTGTGTGGTATTGCATGAATTAGGACATGCTTTAACAGCAAAACGTTTTGGTGTGAAGACCAGAAAAATAACATTGTTGCCTATTGGCGGCGTAGCGAGTTTAGATAAAATTCCAGAATCTCCAAAACAAGAACTTTTAATCACCATTGCAGGACCATTGGTAAATGTGGTCATTGCAGTTTTACTTTATTTTATTATTCCTGTTCAAGAATTTACAGATCTAAATTTTAGTGAAGCATTCAATGAGTTAAGTAAATATACACTGAAAAACTTTCTATTTTATTTATATATAGTAAATATCGGGTTGGCTGTTTTCAATATCATTCCTGCATTTCCAATGGATGGCGGACGTATTTTAAGAGCATTATTAGCCATGAAAATGAATCGTGTTAAAGCCACACAAATTGCAGCAAGCATCGGTCAATTTATTGCTGTTATATTTTTATTAGTTGGTTTATTATACAATCCTTTTCTAATATTTATTGCGCTCTTTGTTTTTTTAGGCGCGTATGGAGAAAACCATATCGTGCAGCAATTAGCGCTACTCAAAGGACATAATGTTGAAGAAGCTATGCTCACAAATATTACAACGTTTAAACCAGATGATTCTATACGTTTGGTCGTTGAAAAAATTATCTCAGGAACCGAAAATAACTTTGTGGTTGTTGAAAATCAATCCGTTAAAGGACTGTTGTATCATGAAGACATCATAAATAATTCAAACAAAAACATAAAGGTTAGCGACATCATGAATGCTAATTATAAAGCAGTGAAACCGTCAGATGATCTAAAAAAAGTATACAACCTTATTCACAGTAATGTAAAAACATTTTTCCCAGTCATTGATCAAGGAAATTTGGTCGGTGCAATTGATTATACAAACTTAAATGAATATATCCGCTTACAAGCTAAATTGTCATATTGAACATGAAATTACTCAAATTCCTTAGTGTCGCTTTTTGCATTATATCTTGTTCTCAACAGCAGGATAAAATACTGCCTGAACAAAAAAGTCTAACAGAATCGGTATATGCTTCGGTGACGATTCAACCCGATAGTTTATACGAAGTGTATGCCATTGTTGCTGGAATCTTAGATAGCAATTTAGTGGAAGAAGGCGCGGTCGTTTCTAAAGATGATGTGCTTTTTCAAATTATAAATAACACACCAAAACTCAATGCTCAAAACGCAAAGTTTACTTTAGATTTAGCACAAGAAAATTATAATGGAAGCGCCGCTATTTTAGGCAGTATTGAAGAAGAAATTGCTTCGGCAACATTAAAATATAAAAACGACTCGATTAATTATTTTAGGCAGAAAAATCTATGGGAACAAAATATAGGTTCAAAAGTACAATATGATACTCAAAAATTGAATTATGAATTGGCATTGAATAATTTAGAAGTGCTTCGGAGTAAATATAACAGAACCAAAAACGAATTATTGACCGCGGTAAAGCAGGCAAAAAATAGCTATCGCTCGTCGTTAATAGCAACGAAAGATTTTACAATTAAAAGTAAAATTAACGGAAAAGTATATGCCATTTATAAAGAACCAGGCGAAATTATAAATGCCGTAGAACCATTAGCCTCCATAGGAAGTGCTTCTAGTTTTATTATTGAAATGCTAGTTGATGAAGTAGATATTGTTCGTTTGTTTTTAGATCAAGAAATTGTCATCAATTTAGATGCTTACAATGGCGAAATTTTTAAAGGAAAAATATCAAAAATCTATCCTCAAAAAGATGAACGCAACCAAACTTTTAAAGTAGAAGCTGTTTTTGAAAATGCTCCGAAGGTTTTGTATCCTGGACTTTCGGGCGAAGCAAACATTATTATCGCAAAAAAAGACAATGTACTTACCATCCCAAAATCATACATCATTGATGATACTAAAGTGAAAACAGATGAAGGTTTAATTACCATTACAACTGGCTTGCAAAATATGGATTACACGGAAGTATTATCAGGGATTACTGAAGATACATACATCTATAAACCGAAACAATGACCAACTGGAAAGTTATATTAAGCATTGCTAAAACCCATTTGCTCACCAAAATTAAGCAAACCTCAACAGCTGCACTTGGCGTAACTTTTGGGATTGGCTCCTACATTACATTGGTCTGTTTTATGACGGGTTTAAATAATATGTTAGACAATCTTATATTAAATCAAACACCGCATGTGCATATTTATAATGAAATTGAACCATCGGCAAAGCAACCTATTTCTTTATATGATGACCTAAGCGAAAGTTTTAACGTTGTACATTCTATCAAACCGAAATTAAGTCAGAAAAAAATTCATAACGCGTTACCTATCATCAAACATTTAGAAGCAAATGAAAACGTTTATGGCGCACTTCCGCAGATAAAAACACAAATATTCTACATCGCTGGCTCTATAGAAATTGGAGGAAACCTCACTGGAATAAATCCGTTGGATGAAGCAAAATTCTTTAATATGGCAGATTATATTGTTGAAGGTTCCGCGAAAGCGCTTCACAATACGGACAATGGAATTTTATTAGGAATTGGTATCGCCAAAAAAATGTCACTAAAAGTAGGAGATCGGGTGCAAATAAGTCCTATAAACGGCGGAATATTTCCATTAAAAATTGTTGGATTTTACCAAAGTGGTATTGCTGATTTAGATGCCATACAAAGCTTTGCAAACATTAAAACCGTACAACGCATTTTAGGGAAAGCACAAAACTATATCACGGATATTAATGTAAAATTATATGATATTGAAAAATCAATTCCGTTGTCTAAACAAATTGAAAAACAATTTAAACTTACCGCAATAGATATCAAAACCGCCAATGCTCAGTTTGAAACTGGAACGACCATACGAAATCTTATAACGTATGCGGTTTCCATCACTTTGTTGATTGTTGCCGGATTTGGGATTTACAACATATTAAACATGCTTATTTACGAAAAAATGAACGATATCGCCATTCTAAAAGCAACTGGTTTTTCGGGCAAGGATGTACAACTCATTTTTATGAGTCAGGCAATGATTATTGGTTTTGTTGGAGGCGTTCTAGGATTGCTCATTGGTTTTGGATTGGCGAATTTAATTGGGACAATTCCGTTTCAAACAGAAGCATTGCCAACAGTAGAAACCTATCCCATAAATATGAATCCTTACTTTTTCATTATCGGGTTTACATTCGCGATGCTTTCTACGTTCTTGGCAGGATATTTACCTTCAAAAAAAGCTAAAAAAATAGATCCAGTTAAAATTATAAGAGGACAATAACATGCATACGGTATTAGAAGCAAAACATATCAATAAATACTTTAAAAAACCGGTACTTTTTCATGTATTAAAGGACATTAATTTTACGATTAAAAAAGGTGAATTTGCTTCCATCATGGGGAAATCGGGATGTGGAAAATCGACCTTGCTCTATATTCTTTCAACCATGGATACAGATTATGAAGGTGAATTATTCCTAAATAATGAACTTATTACAGGTCAAGACAGACAGCATTTATCCTATTTGCGCAACAAACACATTGGTTTTGTATTTCAGTTTCATTATTTACTCTCTGAATTTACAGTATTGGAAAATGTGATGCTTCCCGCGAGGAAACTAGCTGAAAAATCAGCTCAAGAAATAGAACATGATGCCATGCAAAAGCTGAAAATGCTCAACATAGATCATTTGGCAAAAAAGCGAGCGTTGCAAGTTTCTGGTGGCGAAAAACAACGGATTGCTATTGCAAGAGCCTTAATAAATAATCCTTCTATTATTATGGGTGATGAACCTACGGGGAACTTAGATAGCTATAATGCCGAGAATGTATTCAATATTTTCAAACAGTTAAGTAGTGAAGAAGGTTTGTCGCTTTTGGTGGTTACTCATGATGAAGATTTTGCAAATAAAACCGATCGGATTATCCAAATGGGCGATGGTAAAATCATCACATAAATGATTTGAACGCGCAACAAAAATTAACGACTTAGCGTTTTTTTTGGTCAATTTCCCTTAAAAATTCAATCTATAACTTGATCGTTATTGCCAAACAAAATACGTTTATACAATTCTAAATATTGCTTTTTAAACTTCAAGTTTCCCGAAAAAAGTAACTATTTAATTTTTGCACCCTTAAATCAGTCGTAATATATAAATACAGAGAACCTTCATAAGGAAGTTTTCTTACGATAGCGCTATGTTTGTAAATAAATAAACTATTTGATATGCGGAAAATTACTTTTTTAATTTTTATTTTATTTGCACACTTTATGTTAGCTCAAGATGGTACTTTAGATGGTACTTTCGGAGCCAATGGATATGTCTTAATTAACCAAAATAACATTTCATTTCATCATGTTTTACAGGCAGATGGAAAAATATTGTATAAACAGTCTAATGACTTACGTAGATTAGATCAAAATGGTAGTTTTGATTCAACTTTTGGAGTATCAGGCGCTATTGCGTTAGCAGATCCAGGTGTTTATCATTATGATTTACTAGAAATGGTTACTGATAATAAAATTACTGTTTTCTCAAAATCATTATACAGTACGTATTATATGGCACGTTACAACTTTGATGGTTCTGTTGATACTACTTTAGGAAGTAATGGAGAAGGATATGTAACTATCAACTTAGATGACGTACAAGGAACAATCGTACCAAGAATGTCATTAGATAATAAAATTCTACTTGCGGGAAATAGCAGTACAGCGTATGGTAATTACAATGACTTATACCTGAGAAAATATAATTTTGATGGAACCGATGATCCCTCAGCTAATTACCGTGCGAGTAATTTAGGAATAAACTTTAGTAATTCTTCTGCGGGTTTACCAACAGATGATTTTATTTCTGATTTGGATGTCATGCCAAATGGAAAAATGATTGTTTCTGGAAGAGCAAGATTTTACAGCGGATCAGGTACAAATGTATCAGGATATAGAGCTGGAATTATAATTGTCGAAGATGGAGTGTCTAATTCTCTCGTAAGAATGAGTCCGTATTCTTCAACTTCTAATGTAAAATGTAGCGTTACAATTGATAACAACGATATATACATGGTAACTGGAGTAGCAGCAAGTATTAGTGCTGGTGCAAATCCAATTAATAAAATAAACAGATGGGATTCTTCTGGAAATGTAGACTACACATTTGGAACGAATGGAATACTAACAATTGACCTCAATATTGATGCAGATACAAAAGCTGATTTCTCAAAGGTTTTAATTCAGCCAGATGGGAAAATGATATTAGCTGGAAAAACTTCTGATTTGAATCAAACAAATGCGTATCCACACATCATACTTGCAAGATTTTTAGCAGATGGAACGCTCGATACTACATTTAACAGTGTTGGCTATATTTTGCATGATATCAGCCACCCAACTACTGCTGCGGATAAGAATACGCTAGTTAACTTATTTTCATCTCCTGATTTTAGTGATGTTTACATCAGTGGAAGAAATTTAGAAAACTCTATTCTATTAAAATATGCTAATCCTTCTGTATTATCTACCAATGAGGTAGAAGCTACAGATTTACTAACGTTGTATCCTAATCCTTCAAAAAATGAAGTATTCATTGGCGGAATTGATCTTGCGATGCAAAACAAAAACTATTCAATTGCTGATATAACAGGTAGAATTGTCAAAAAAGGAACGCTAAACAATTCCATTGGACAAGATTTCATGATCGATGTATCAATGTTAAGTAATAGTTTATATTTCCTAAACATAGAAGGTTTTAAAAGCAGCCTTAAGTTTATTAAAGAATAAATTTTTTCTTTACGATAGATTTTTAAAAAAAATGCCCACTAGAAAGAGGCTGTCTGAAAAGGCAGTCTTTTTTTTTGCAATTTTTTGAAGTAATTCTTAACTTTAAGAATGAGCAGAAAAGTTATTTTTAAGACCTATTGTCAAGATCAGTTAAGTCTTTTACCTC
>NZ_JACGWS010000026.1 GCF_014397005.1 Kordia aestuariivivens | reverse complement strand
GAAAACGATCCATCGAGTGATAGTAGCTCGGTAGCATATAACTTGGCAGTCGCTCTTGAAGATAACTGCGCAAGTCGGTTTCTATGTTTTCGCTGTCGCTGATATAGTATAAAACCAACGATTTTCCACCAGTAACACTTTCGATAACCGCCGCATGCGCATCTGAAATACGTTCATGTGATTGTGCAATGTGACTCAGTTCGCCTAGCTCTATTCGATGTCCTCTAATTTTTAATTGGGAATCTCTTCTGCCCATAAAATGAACTTTTCCATCACTGCTCCACATCCCTAAATCGCCTGTTTTGTACAAACGGGTATTTGCTTGAAATGGATTGCTGATGAATTTTTCATTTGTAAGCGGCTGATCGCCAACATAACCATTGGCAAGTCCGTGGCCGCCAAGATAGATTTCCCCAACAATACCAATACCCACTGGGTTTTTAGAATCATCTAAGATATACGCGCTACTGCCGCTTATTGGATAGCCAATTGGAATCGTGTTTTCTACTTCAGAGCCGATTTCATAGGTCAGTGAGAAAGTCGTGTTTTCCGTTGGTCCATATCCGTTGATGATTTGAAGACTTGGATACGCCTGGCGTAATTGTTTGATGTGAAAACTAGAGAGTTTATCACCTCCAGCAATGACCGTTTGTAAGTTTTTAAATAGACTAATGTCGGTACTTACCAGTTCATTGAGCCAACCTGAGGTAAACCACATCACGGTAACGCCATGAGCGTTGATGCTGCTTTTTAACAGATCAACATCTAGTAATGCATCATAACTACTAAGTACTAGTTTTCCGCCGTTTAATAAGGGACCGAAAAACTCAAAAGTCGTTGCATCAAAAGAGAAAGAACCCGTACTTAAAACGACAGAGTCTTCAGTAAATTGATAGTAGTTCGTGTGTTGAACCAAACGAACTATGTTTTGATGGGTTACTTCAACACCTTTGGGAATCCCTGTTGAGCCTGAAGTATACATGATATACGCGCTGCTAGTTGGCATTAGTGAGGTTGCAACTAGTTGATCACTAAAAGCCCTTAAATCAATAGCATCATACCCGATGACAGTTCCTGTAAATCCTGTGATTTGATGATCGGTCTCCGTAATTAATAACGATGCACCTGAATTTTTCAACATAAACGATTGACGATCGGATGGATAGTTAGCATCGATCGGAACAAAACCACAACCACTTTTTAAAATCCCAAGCAAACTGATGATATAACGAGCATCACGAGATAAACTAAGTCCAACAAAACTTCCAACGCCAACTTGATGTGTTTGGAGAAGATAGTTTGAAAATTGATTGGACAATCGATCTAATTCTTCATACGTATAATTATGCTCATGATCGCTAACCGCAACTGCTGTAGGGGTTTTTAAAACTTGTGCTTGAAATAAATCAACCACATTTTCTCGAACAGCAGCTATGTTTTTTATGCCACTAAAGTCTTCTAGTAAAGTCGTTTTTTCTGCTATCGAAAGGTAATTTAAGGAAGCTATTGATTGATTAGTATCTAATAAAACATCCGATAGTAATGCCTTAAAGTGAACAACCAAATCTTCTATTAGATTGCGATCGTATACATCTGTGTTATAATTTAATTCAAAAACTAGTGCCTCATTTGTTTTTTGAAAAGATAATTGCAAGTCATATTTCGACGTTTGTGCGTCGAGTGCTACTATTTTTTCATAGTCTAAAATCGTTTCCTTGTTATTTTTCTCTTCATTTTTTACAACTAAGACTACATCAAATACTGGATTACGATCTGGATTACGAATAATTTGTAAATCTTCTACCAATTGATCAAAAGGATAATCTTGATGATTAAAGCTAAGCAACGTATCGTCTTTGACACGTTTGTAGAAATCCTTGAAACTTTCTTCCGAATTTACTTCGTTTCGAAGTGCCATCATGTTCACATAAAAACCAATTTGATCTTTTAAATCTGAATGATTACGACCAGCAACAGGACTTCCAATAATGATGTCTTTTTGCGAAGTATATTTAGACAATAATACATTCCATAGTGCCAACATTGTTGTAAATAAACTTCCTTGTTGTTCTGTTATGAATTGTTCTAATTTGCCCGTTAACAATGGTGAAATATGCGTTTGTAAAGTCGCGCCGTTGTATGTCTTTATCTTTGGGCGTTTTGCATGTGATGCTATTTCCAGTAATGGCAATTCGCCAGAAAACTTATCTAACCAATAGTTTTTATGCGTCTGATATGTTTCAGATGTTTGCTGTGCTAGTTGCCAAGAAGCATAGTCTTTATACTGAATACGTAATTTTGGCAATTCAACTTCGCTATTAGATTGATACGCTTCATAATACGCCATTACATCTCTTGCTAAGATATCCATAGACCAAGCATCACTAATACTGTGATGTAAGTTGTAATAGAAGACAAATTTTTCATCAGAAGTTTGCAATAGACAAACACGCACTAAAGGACCTTTGTTTAAATCAAAAGCTTGGTTTGTATCCGCTTTTACAAATGCATTTGCTATAAATTCTGGATTTTTCTCGTTTCTGTAATCTATGTATTTGATTTCAAAACCGATCGCTTCCCTCGTTTCTATTTTTTGCTGTACTTCTTCATTTTTATCTTTTATAAATACCGTTCTCAATATTTCATGACGATCTATTGTGGCTAGTATTGCTTTTTTGAAGTTTTCAATATGATATTCACCATTTAATTGAATGGACACAGGCATATTGTATGCTTCCGATCCGCCTTCAAACTGACTTAACAACCATAATCTTCGCTGAGCAGGAGACATTGCATACATTTCAGCAGCTTGTACTTCAGGAATAAATGCTGCTTCTTTTTTGGCACTTTCTAAAAAAGCCAAATACGCCTTAATTTCTTCCTTGTGTGTTTTAATTTTTACAATTAGATCTTGGCTTATTTTTTCTCCATAGGATATTACATCCAAGTTGCCATTGTTTAACTCAAGCTTGATATCATGTTCCCTCAATTCGGAAAGTAGTTGTATGATTGCTTCCATCAGTTGGTTTTTTTTTAAAGATTGATAGTTGTTGATTTAATACTCAATTGTTTTTTCTCCAAATAGACGTTCTCCATCAATTCCGAGTTCTTTACATTTATCTAATAGCATGTTCGATTCTATAATTGGTTTTGATTCGTCCGTGTATTTTATTGAACTGATAAATTCCAACCAAGGTTCAAGTCCCATAGCGTATACAAATACATTTTTAGGATTGAATATTTCTACTAAGCTGTTTCCTTGTTTGTAATCACAACCTGCCAATCTTCTTGATTGATCTTGCTCTCTTGGTAAAGGCTTATATAATAATGGTCCGTATAACCATGATAGTGGCGCGCCATCACATTCCATTCCTAAGAAGATGACATCTGCATTTCCAACTATTTTTTGAATTCGCTCGTATAGTTTTGGCTCTACGTTTCTAGAATCGGCAACAAATAGTACTCTGAAATCATTGTGTAATAACACATGAAAACATAGTTTACTTCGCACATCTAAATCAGAATGTTCACCTAAGAATGGTAAACCTGTAATGGTACATCCTTCTAATTTAATGGTTTGCATGTCATCCAATTCGATCACATTGTTAAACCCGATATTTTCAAACATTACGCGCAATCCAGGATCTTGTAAATCTCCTTTTCCACTACTTGGCACTACAATTTTCTTGATAGAATGACGTAGTTGTAATAGTGTTTCTAGTAATACATGATCTTGGTGATTGTGTGTGATTAATACGTAATCAATTTCTTTTGGAAGATCGTTTATTGTATATCTATTGATGTCTGTTTCGTAACCATCATAGCTAATTACAGGATCTACTAAAATGGACATTTCTTTTGTTTCGACCAATACACATGCGTGTCCAAAATAACGTGTTCGAATTCCGTCTCCTGTGTAACGCTCATATTCTTTTGGCGCTTCGTCTGTGAAAAATGTTTTGAATAATTCTTCTTGTTCGGCAGAAATGTTTAGTGCATTTTTAACTTCTTCATAGTTTCCTGGTTCACGTTTCATTTTGAATAATTTGTCAATTATTTCTTCGCGAAAAGGAATATCTAAATGCAATAAATTTTCTTCATTTAAACGCGGCGTACTTAAACAAAATGATCGCGCATCGTCTGATTCTACTAGTTGTAATGAAAGTGATTGCGCAGATTCGTCATAGAATTCACTTTTGTACAGTAAACTTTCAAAAAATCGGTAGTTTGGTTGATTGTTTAAATCGTAATACAACTCTACCAATCCTTTCAAAATGTCTGGTACTTTATCATATAATGAATCTAAAGCAAACCCTGTAGCTTCTTTTTGAAGCATATCATTCAGTTCTTGAATTGCATCATATAAATGAAGCATATTTGCTCTTTTCTCTAGCGTGTTATCGTATAATTCTTTGATTTCTTCTACTCTACCACCATCATAGTCAATAAAAGGTCCTCCTAACATTTCTGGTTTTTTTACGGCAGCTGCATGAATTTTAGGATTCTTTATGTACGATCCCATAATTTTAAGATGACGCTCTTTGATGTTCATTGCGGCTGTTCCGGGTGATACGATATGCGACCATGCGTACCATCTATCTACTAATGCTTCTAACGCTACGTTTAATTTTAAATATTTTTTATCCATGACTGTTTAAATTGTAATTTTATCTACTATTTTGTTGTTATCTAATTGTTTTTTGTCCCAAAGAATATTGGCAATGAGTTTCCCTAATTCTGTTATAGTTCTTAGTTTGAATATTGCTGTGAATTCTACTGATAATCCAAATTCTTTATTTACTTTGAAAAGCATGTTTACGGCTTTTAAACTGTGTCCACCTAAGTTGAAGAAGTCATCAGTAACACTAATGCGTTCTTTTCCTAAGATTTCTTTCCATATGTCTAGTAATTTTTCTTCTTCTTCTGTTGAAGGCTCCACAAATTTTTCAGCTGTTGCCAACGTTTCTCCTTGCAATCCTGTTAATGCTTTTCTATCTAGTTTTCCATTTGGAGTTAGTGGCAAATTGTCTACAAATACATAGCGAGAAGGCACCATATATTGCGGTAAAAACTCAGCTAAATTTGTTCTGATTTCGTTTAATTTTTCTTGTTGATTTGATACGAGATACGCTGTCAATTGTTTTTCTCCAGAAACTTCTTCCGAAAGTCCAACAGCTGCCATTTCTATAGCATCATTTGATTGTAGCAAACTTTCTATTTCACCCAATTCAATTCGGTATCCTTTTAGTTTTATTTGACTGTCTTTTCTTCCTAAACATTCCAATTCTCCATTTGGAAGCCATATTGCTAAATCGCCCGTTTTGTATATTTTTTGATGTGAATTTTTGTCAAATGGATTCTGAATGAATTTTTCATTGGTAATTTCATCTTTTCCAATATATCCTTCGCTTACACCATCGCCACCAATGCATAATTCGCCTGCAACACCAATTGGACATATTTGTAAATGTTCATCCAATACATAGATTTGTGTGTTTGCAATTGGTTTTCCTATGGTGAGTTGCGATTTGTCTTTGATTTCTTTAATGCTAGACCAAATTGTCGTTTCCGTGGGTCCATACATATTGAATATTGATTTCTCCCTAAGATCTATCAAATCATGGCATAGTTTTTTTGGCAATGCTTCTCCTCCAACTAATAGTGTTTCTAATTGTACCAACGCACGTTTTCCTTCTTCCGAGATAAAAAATTCTTGAATAAATGAAGGTGTCGATTGTAAGTGTGTTACACCATATTTTACGATTGCTTCAAAAGGTGTTTGTTGATTTTCAAATCGTTTTGACAAGAACTTATATTGTGCTTTTTGCGCTGATGATGCGTCTTCTGAAAGCGGAGTTAGTACTATTGGACGATCTGCTTGTATTACTATTGTATCGCCTCTTGTTACTGTCCAAATTAATTCTAAAATAGAAATATCAAAACTGATACTCGTAACAGCCAACCATTTTGCTGACATTTGTTGCTTTGGAAATTGAACATTTAATCCTACTAAGAAATTGTACAGATTTTGATGTGTTACACGTACACCTTTTGGTTTTCCTGTAGTTCCAGATGTATAGATTGTGTATGCACTATCGCTCGATTTTATCGTTGGTAATGTCTTTTTTTCTGCGTTCCAAATAGAAACATCTTCCATACAAATTATGCTGCTTTCGCTAACGATAAATTGTTTTATTTCTGCATTTGTTATTGTGATTGCTGCGTTGCTATCTTTTAGAATATATCCCAAGCGATCAAACGGAAATGAAGGATCTAACGGCAAATAGGTTGCGCCTGATTTTAAGATTCCAAAAATAGCAACCATCATTTCAAACGAACGATCTAAACATAGCGCGATGACACTGTTGTTATCTATATTGAACGTTTGGAGATAATTTGCCAATTGCGTAGATTTTTCATCTAGTTCTTGGTATGAATGTTTGCAATCATCAAAAATAACTGCCGTTGCAGTTGGTGTTTTAGCTACTTGCGCACGAAATGCATCTAAGCTTGTGTTTTCAGTATTATAGTCAACTTTTGTTGCATTAAAATCATATAACAATGTTTGCTTTTCCGTTTCAGATATATAGTCAATGGTAGCAATTGATTTCTCTTCATAATGAATTCCTTCTGTAACGAAGTTTTCAAAATGCGCAATGAATTTTTCAATGAAAGCTGCTTCAAAAATATCTGTATTGTATTCTACAGCTACTTTAAGCCCATCCTGTGATTCTACAAACGAAAATGTGATATCAAATTGACTTGTCTTTTTTTGTTTCTCATACGGTGTTACCGTTAAGCTTTCTAATGAAATTGCATTTGCTTCTTGCATATTTTGCAAGATGACCATGACATCAAATAAAGCTGATCGCGAGGTGTCACGTTTTGGGTTTAATTCAGAAACTAATACATCAAATGGATATGCTTCATGTTTGTAAGCATCAAGCAATGTATTTTTCTGTACGTTTACCAACGTTTTAAAACTATCCAAAGCTTCAAACGCTGTTCTAATCGCTAGTGTATTTAGAAATAACCCTATTTGATTTGTTATATCTTGATGTGTTCTTCCTGCGGTTACAGTTCCAAGAATGATGTCTGTTTTGTTAGTGTATCGACTACAAAGTCCATTGATTCCTGCCATCAATGTAGTAAACACGCTTACTTCCTGATGTTGACTAAATTCTTTTATGTTTTTATAAAAAGTACCTGAGAAATGATGTGTATGTACGTTTCCAGTGTATGTTTTAATTGTTGGGCGCTTTTTACTGGTTGAAAACTCCAATACAGGAAGTGCTCCATGTAGCTTTTTAAGCCAATATGCTTCCGATTTTTTGAGTAATTGCTGTTGTGCTTCACTTTCTTTCCAAACCGCATAATCTTTATATTGCACTACTAATGAAGGGACTGGCGAAAATGTATCTTGTACTAAAGTATTGTAGGTTTTAATGATTTCTTTGGTCAATACTTGCACAGACCAACCATCGCTTATAATATGATGTAAATTGAATAGTATGATATGCGATTGTGGCGTAATTTTTAATGCTGAAACTTTGAGTAAAGGTGTTTCGTTAAGATTGAATACATGCTGACTATTTTTTTCAATAAAAGCATCAATATTTGCTTGAGAAGCACCTGAAATTGTTTCAACTGTTATCGAAAAATCAACTTCTTCAAAAGGTAAAATAACTTGCCTTAATTCACCATTTTCAGTTTCTATAAAATTAGTACGCAAACTTTCGTGACATCGTATGCTTTCTTTGACAGCAGTTGAAAAAGTATTCACATCAAAATTACCTTCAAATTTAAACGTATTTGTAATGTTGAAAGCTGTTTTTTGCGCATCAAATTTGCTTAATATCCATATGCGTCTTTGCGCAGCTGTTACAGGATATGTAAGCTGAAACGCTGCCTTCGGAATTGTTACTTCTGGCGAAAGCAATTTGATAAGATATGCCTTATTCTCTTTGATAGCCGATAATAATTCATTGGTAAGTGCACCTTTTGGAGCATTTACCTTCAAATCACCGTGTACAACAGTAAGACGTATTCCTTTGTTTAGGATCGTATTTAATAATTCTTTTTTCACAAAAAAGGTGTAATTATGGCTTTGTAATAAATGTTTATATGACAATTTCTTCGTAATCGTTGAGAGTGTCATCTTGTTGTTGATGCACCGAAAAATTCACTAGTGTAGCTAGTTCTTTTATCGTGAGCGTTTCGTATAAGTTTCCAATGGAAAATACTGTATGATATTTTTTATTTATTTGATTGATAACTGTCATTGCCTGCAAACTGTTTCCGCCTAATTCAAAAAAGTTATCTACTATTCCGAGTGTTTCACTTTTGTGTTCTAAAATTTCTGACCATAGCAACACTAATTCTGCTTCTATTTTACTTTCTGGCGCTACATATTGTGTTGTAATGAGATCCGATATTTCTGGATTTCTTAATGCTTTACGATCTATTTTCCCTGTTCGTGTCAATGGAAAAGTTTTCATCTCTATATAAATTCCAGGAATCATATAGTTAGGGATACGTTGTTGCAATGCTTTTTTAATTGCCTGTATTTCTATTTGATTTGTATATGCGATATATGCTGTGATGTATGCTTTATTTTCAACAGTTTTGACAGCTACAATTGCTTCTCGGATGCCTTCTATTTGCTCTAAATGATGTTCTATTTCAGAAAGTTCTATGCGAACACCATTGTATTTTACTTGTGTATCTTTTCGGTATAAAAATTCAATTTCACCAGTTGGCAATAACAAACCAATATCGCCCGATTTGTAGATTCGATCTCCAGTTTCTTCAAAATCATTAATAAATACAGTATCTGTCAATTCTGGACGATTCAAATAGCCTAAAGAAAGATAGTTACTTCGAAATGTGATTTCTCCTTTTTCATATACACCTTTTCGTTTATTGTTCTCGTCAAGCAGAAATACATCCGTTTCAGTTACCGTAGTTCCTAACGGCACATTTGTTTTGGTAATTTCTGTATCGTGCGAAATAAAGTTTTGAGATACAATGGTCGCTTCCGTAGGTCCATAATCGTTTACTAAGAAAGCTTCTTTTGAAAAGTATTTTTTGAATAAATCAATATCTGATTTATAGCATGCTTCGCCTCCTAAATCAATTAATCGTATGGAGTTTAATTGTGTTCCAAACGGTAAACTTTTTAAGAAATATCTATAAATTGTTGGTACCATGTGAATGATACTTATTTGCTGTGTTTCAAACCAATTTGCAAGTGTTTGCATTCCGCGTTCTGGAATATTATAAAGACAAACTGTAGCTCCATTTAGAATTGCGGCATAAATATCTTTTACAGAAGCATCAAACGTATAGGTTGAAAATAAACTTAAATTATCATTTTCATGAATGTGCACTTCGTTCGTATATACACGAATGTAATGCAATACGTTTTGCTGATTTTGTACAACACCTTTTGGATTTCCTGTTGATCCTGAAGTGTATAAAACATAGGCGTTTGATGTTGGATGTATAGCTAACGCCGGATTTTCTTTGTTGCTTTCACTAAAAGCTTCCGCTAATTCAATACATTTTATATGTGGTAATTCAACAATTAGTTCCGCTATTTTATCAGCTGATTTTTTAGTGTAAATTAGAATGTCACAAGCGGCATCATTTAGTATAAATTGAATTCTTTGTAATGGATCGCTATTGTCAATAGGTACATATCCAAATCCTGCTTTTAAACTTCCCAACATTCCTAGTATGCAACTTTCATCATGTTCTAACAGCAATGCAATACGCTGACTTGTTGACGATTGTTTTAAAATTGTATGGGCTAATTGATTCGCTTTTTCGTTTAATTCTTTATAAGAGAAATAATTTCCATTACTTTCAACAGCAATTGCATTAGAATATTTTACTACTTGCTTTTCAAAACGAGCAGCAATACTTTGTTGAATTTCTGTTGCTTCAAAATAGGTAAACTCATTTGTTGGACGTTTTGAAACTTTTGTAGGCAAATAGTGCTCAAAACAAACAATATCTTTGATTTGTTTTGTATCATTCGTTACTACTTGATTGATAATCTCCACCAGCGCTTGCATCCAATATGCAATAGTTTCTTCTTTAAAACGACTTTGATCGTACACCGTTTTTAGCTCTAAACCGTTGGCATAATTTTTCACATAACATTCAAAGTCAAATTTTGGAGATGCTTCAATATGCCCATGTCTTGCTGAGAAATCTGTGATTTTTTCTGTTGATTTCGCTTCAAAATCTAATAGGTTTAAAAATACTGGACTTAACGGAAAACGTCCTTCTTGTGTTGGAATTGCTAGTTTTTCAAGCAATTGCTCAAATGGATAATTTTGATTTTCTAAAGCTTCAATCAATGTAACATTTAACGCTTTTACAAATGTGATAAAATCACCTTGTTTTTCAACCGAGTTTCGCAACATCAGTGTATTGATAAAACTACCAACTATATGTTTGAGCTGCTCATGATTTCTGTTTGCCGCAGGAATTCCGAAAGTAATGTCTTCTTCTCCTGTTAATCGTGCAAGTAGTATTTTTAAAGCCGCGGCAACTATTGAAAATACACTTACGTTGTGTTTGGTTGCTAGCGATTCTATATTATTTTTTGAATCTTTATTGAAATATACAGCATGATATGCTGAACCTGTTGTTGCCGTTTTTACGCTCACAGCATAATCAACTGGCAATTGTAAGTATGGAATGTCTCCTGCTAATTGATTTTCCCAATATGATTCTTGCTTTTGCAAAGCTTCAGATTGCGCTTGTTCTTGTTGCCAAACAACATAATCTTTGTATTGAATCGATACTTCTGGAAGTGTAGGTGTTTCTCCTAGCGTAAGTGCATTGTACACATCCATCAACTCCTGGACAATTACATTCATTGACCAGCCATCGCTGATACTATGATGAATATTAAAGAACAACACAAAATCGTCCTTTTGTTTTGCTAAAGAAACCTTGTATAAAGGATAGGTTTCTAAAGAGAATTCATGATCAAATGTATAGGCTTTTGCTTCAGTTTCTGTTTCAAAGAAAGGAATCGTTACCGATGAAAATGTTGTTATTTTTTGCTTCGGAATTCCTTGATCGTCTACAAAAACGGCACGTAACATTTCATGTCTTTCTTTTAATACATTGAAAGCTTTTTCAAAATGTTCTCTTTGTAAATTACTTCCTAAATTTAGGTTGTCATAAATATTGAATTCTTTCGATTTCCCAAAAATTTTATATAACAACCAATACCGTCTTTGCGTAGTAGAAATATCATACAATGCTTGTGTCGGAGCTTTTTCAATGACTATATATACTGACTCTTCCGCTTGTTCCAACAATGCTACATGCGCTGTCATAGCTGTTTTTAGGTATAAATCTTTTAGACTTATTTCTGCTTGAAACGTTTTATGATACGCGTTTCGCAATTTATTTAATAACAAACTATGTCCGCCAAGCTTGAAGAAATCATCCGTAATGCTTATCGTTTCAATTTTTAGAATTTCTTTCCAAATAGCCGCTACTTTTTGTTCTATTTCTGTTGTTGGCGCTACAAAATCGTACGTTGTTATATTTTGAGGATCTTCAATATTGCTTGCGTTTGCAACAATTATTTTTTCTTCATCAGAAAGTAATGTAATTGCGCTAATTGGCAGTTCTATATTGGTCACTATTTGTGTAAATATGTGTTCCAAATCTTTGCATACACGTTGTATAAAATCTGGCTGATAGATTGCTGTATTGTATTGTAATTCGAGTTTTAATTCTTCTGCTTCAACAAATGTGAATGTTACATCAAATTGTGCAGCAGTTCTTTCTGTTTTAAAAGGCGAAATTGCCAATATTGATTCTGAAACGTCAGTATTTAGGCTTACTAATTGCTGATAATTTTGCAATACAACCATCACATCAAATAATGGAGATCGTGACGTATCGCGTTCTACATTGAGTGTTTCAACAAGTTTGTCAAAAGGATATTCTTGATTTGCATGCGCTGCTGCGATTGCCTGATGCTCTTTAAAGAGTACTGTTTTGAAATTATCATTTTCGGAAAATTGTGATCTGATCGCAAGTGTATTCAAATACAATCCTAATTGATTTTCTAAATCTGGATGAATTCTTCCTGCAACCGGTGTTCCTATGATGATATCTTTCTGAAAAGAATATCCGTATAATAACGTTTTAACGGCTGTCATTATTACCGAAAATAGCGGTACATGTTGCGCTGCTGAACTATTTTTTAATTGTGTCAGTAATTCATTTGAAAAAGAATACTGAATACTTTCTCCTTTGTATGTTTTTAACGCTGGTCTTTTGTTAGTTCCTATCGGAATGTTCAATTTTGGAAGTTTTCCTTGAAATTGAGTTTCCCAATATGCTTTTTGACTCGCTAATGAGTTTTGTTGTTTTTCGTTGATCCAAGAAGCATATTCTTTAAATTGAATTGGTAATGGTTCATTGTTTGCTGCTCCTTTAGAAGTGATCTCAGTATATGCTTTTAAGATTTCCGAAGTTAATACTTCAAGCGACCAACCATCACTAATTATATGATGTATTGCTATGAAAAGAATCGTTTCAGTTTTGTTCCAACGAATTAGTTTTATATTGAATAATGGTGATTTGTCAAGATGAAATGTTTCTTTTAGCTGTTGCTGAATGAAATTTTGTGTTTCAGCTAATTGATTTACCGATTTTGAAAGATTGTGTACTTCAATAGTATATACAATTTCAGAAATAGGCATGATATATTGTTGCAAACTACCTTGCGAATCTGTTGCGAAATACGTTCGTAAAATCTCATGCTTTTTTACAACATGATTGAATGCTTTTTGAAAGTTTTCAAATTGCAACTTACCATCTATACGAATAGCTCCCGAAATTGTATACGCATCTAAATTATCATCTAATTGACTTAACAACCATAAACGATGTTGTGCCGCCGTTACAGGATACGCAGTTGCTTCCGCTAATTTAGGAATGGCTTTATATTCCGTTTCGTCTAGTTGTTCACTAATACCTGCAATCGTTGGATTTTTATAAAATTCCTTGTATGAAATTGTTTTCTTTAAGGTTTTATGCATTTTGTTAATGATCTGAGAAATCATTAAACTATGTCCTCCAAGTGCAAAAAAGTTATCATTTACACCAAAAGTATCAACCGAAAGTACTGTTTTCCAAATTTCCAGTAGTTCAACTTCAACTTGATTTCTTGGTGCTTCGTACACTGCTTGCGTTGTGCTATGCTGTGCAATTTCAGGCAAAGCGTTTTTGTTCACCTTTTTATTTGGTGTCAACGGAATTTCTTCAATTTTTTGGAAGTATGTAGGCACCATATATATTGGCAACTTTGCTTCCAAATGAACACGCAATGCTTCTTTTTGAATTGGAGTGTTTGCTACATAATACGCAACCAAACATTGTTCATTGTTTACCTGTTTTAGCGCGACAACAGCTCCTTGTATTTCTGTGTTGAATTTTGAAATTTGATGTTCGATTTCGCCTAATTCAATACGGTAACCTCTTAGTTTTACTTGATGATCTTTTCTTCCGTAGAATTTTATATTTCCATCTGGCATCCAACTCGTTAAATCGCCTGTATCATACATGAATTGCGATGTGTTGAATGGATTTTTTATATATTTTTCTTTTGTTAACTCCGGACGATTTAAATAACCTTTTGTCACTCCTAAACCTGATAAGTATAATTTTCCAATAACACCAATTGGCACAGGTTGAAGGTGCTCATCTAAAATATATGCTTGCGTATTTGAGATTGGTTTTCCAATTGGAATACTTTCATACGTTTGTGGTGTTAGTGTAAAAGCTGTACTATAAGTAGTGTCTTCCGAAGGTCCGTATAAATTGTTTGTTACAATGTTTTTTTCCAGTATATATTCTGCAATATCTAATGGATATGGTTCTCCTGCAAGATTGATAATACGAACATTTTTTAAATCGCATTCATCTTCCATCAACATTCTCATTACGGATGGAACTGTATTGATGAGTATATTTTGATCTTTCTGTAAATAGTCTGGAATTTCTATTGCATTCTGTAACAATCTAATTTTCTTCCCTGTGGAAAGTGTATAAAATATTTCGTAGATCGATAAGTCAAAACAATGTGATGTTACTGCAAAGACTGTATCAAAAGTTGTCGTGTCAAAAGTAGTTGATGCCCATTGTATCATTGCAACCGCATTTTGATGCGTAATCATGACGCCTTTTGGCTTTCCTGTTGTTCCCGAAGTGTAAATAATATATGCTACATCTGTTGCATTCTTTCGAATTCCGAGATTTTCTGTCGTGTAGTGTTCGTTTGAATCGTTAAAGAAACTTAGTGTTTCATCAATAACCAATTTGCATTGACTATCATTTTCTATATACGCAATTCGCTCCTCTGGATAATCTTTATCAATTGGCACATATACAGCACCTGTTTTTAAGACTGCTAATAATGAAATGATTAGTAATTCTGTTCTTTCAAGTTTTATTCCAACAAAATCAGTTGCCTGAATATGATGTTTATGTACAAGGTAATTCGCTAATGCATTGGCTTTTTCATTCAGTTCTTTGTATGTATAAGATACATCTTGAATGATAAGTGCCGTATTTTCGGGTGTTTTTGCTACTTGCGCTTCAAATAAGTCTGGAATTGATGTTTCTAAAGGAAAGGAAAGCGCTGTGTTGTTGAATGTTTTTAAAATTGTTTCTTCTTCAGCTTTTGTCAACGTTGGAATGTCACAAATTTTAGTCAGTAGATTTGTTTCTAAGTTTTCTAAACAGTTTTGTAAATTTTTTATAAAATGTTCAACTACATATGATTTTTTGAAACTTTCCGCATACGTAATAGATATTAATAATCCTTTTGTTGACTTAGTAACGTTTAAGAAAAAAGGAATTTCATTTTGTGCTATTGATGTATTATACCCGAATCCAAAAGTAGTATATGATTTGAATTTCTTTGATAAATTAAAATCTGCGTCAAAGCTAGTATATTTATAAACCTCTTGAATTTCAGCTCTTACTGTATTCAAATATTGTTTTAGGTTTTTATCTTCTATAAAGTTATGACATAGTAACAACGGTGTATTTTCATCCGTAACTTTTGTTGAAAATATAAAATGGTTTGGCTCAAAATAACGTTGCAACATCGCTGTATACACCGCAAATAATACCGTGTATTCAACAATAAGATTATTGTTCGTTAATTTCAAGAAATAAGCAATGTTTTCATTTGGAATCACCAGTTTATCTGAGGTTATCAAATGAAATTGCTCGTTTCTAGAAACAGGCTGCTTTTTCAGTTTTTGCAGCCAATAATCTGAAGTTATTTTAAATTCTAATTTTGTCATAAGTATTTGTACTTAATGAAGTGAAGGTTCTAAACTTTCGAAATAATAAGGAGGAACTACTGCTGTAATACATTGTTGTAAAGATTCTATCCGTACAACTATTTTATTGATATTGTTAATGTTCAAAATTTCGCATTCCATACCGTTTAATGGCGCGTACATAATTTTTTTCTTTTCCCCTACTTTTAATTTTTGTGCATCTACTTCTATATCCATGATATTTGAATCACCAACTAAAAGTTTAATTTGATTAATTTCTTTTTCAGGTACAACTGCATAATCTTTTCCAAAGCGAATAAATGCGCAAGCGCCATATACAGAGGTTGCTTTATGAAATTCCAAAGAAGTATTAATATTTACAAATACATACGATGGAAACAATGGCATCAAAACAAGTTTCTTTCGATCACTCCATTGTCGAACTGTTTTTATTTGTGGCAGAAATGATTCTAACGAAATCTCCTTTAAAGATTCATATACTTTTTTCTCCCAACGAGACTTAACATATAACACGTGCCAACCAATATTGAAGTTCATAATCGTTTTTAAATTTTAAATATAGCTTCGCTTCCCTCAGTCACATGAAGCTTTTATTAAATTAGAATATGATTTTTGAATTCCTCTATCAAAATTGATTTGAGGTCTTCAGATTTGTTCTTGTTATACGAAACTACAAGCTATTGAGCTTGTTTTTGCTACACTAAAGGGTAGTTCTATATTAGGTGTGTTTAAACTACACTTTCGGGTAGTTTAAAAGATGAGATACTCTGCTCAAGAGTTTCTTTAGAAACTAATGATTTGTTATTATTGTAGAAGTCAATTAAGCCATCGTAAGTCATTGCGATAGGAATTGTTTCTGATCCTAAGTAATTGATAGATTTACCAATTATAGATGCTTTTATTCCCAAAAGTCTTAATACACGTAATAATTTACTGTCAATTTCAGCAAAAACGATATTTCCTTTGTGCGTGCATATAGGCGCAATAGCACATATCATTAGTTTTTTAAATAACTTGATGTCTTTTGATTCTTTCGCTATAGCAAATCTTCCAATATGAAAAATTTCATTAACGTTATAATTCGTGATGGCAAGTAGCGGGTTGATTCCAAAAATCTTCTGAATAGGCAATTCATCAGAATAATTCCATCTCAAAACTCTTATAGCTCCTGTGATTTCATTTTCATTATTTTTTACTACAAAAATTTCTGAATTTTCAGCATATTTTATTTCTTCATTGTGGATAGAGTTTACATCATCTTTATAATTTTGTGGTAAAACGTTGTTTGAATGATGTTTAAAGTTTTCTGTTACGATAAATTTTGCAAGGTCTAATATTTGTCCTTTTCCTAAATTCTTTAAATAGTTTGTTTCAAGTTTCATGGGTAAAAAAGTTTGAACAAAACTATCTAGCATCAGCAGACACTTCTTTACACAAAAAGGTAGTAGTGAGTACTTTACGCAAATACTACCCTTTTGTGTAGTATTTTGCATCCATGAAAAAATGTGAAAAAAGCCTACCGGAAAATATTTTCAATTATGCTATTTTTGGAAGAAAATTTTATTTTTAATTGAAAAGAAAAAATGATATTACTGATGTTCTATCATTTCTAAAGTGTTTAATTGCTTATATGAACATCAATACCTATATTTGTTATAATATATTTCTTTAAACATGTAAGTAAAAAAATAATATCCTCTATTATTTTTTTAAGTAATACAAAGACATCATTAAGTATTTAGTGAAAATGGCGTATAAACTGTTCGTTTTTTCACATTCGATAAATACTTAATGTATATTATATAGTATCATTACATCTATTGTAACCATGAAAAAAAGCGTAGATTATTGACTATATATAGATATAGTGTTGCTGGAGTTTATTACTCTTCTCTATATCATATAAAATACAGTTAAATCCTTTATTAAGAAATTAAAGAAAGTTAACCTAAAATCTAGAATACAAATGCTTGGGGATTTACTTTAAAAAGGGACAGGGAACTAAAATTTAAGTATATCAACGATGTAACTCATTTCGAGTTTATTGATTGTTTTTTGTTTTGTAATTACTATAATTACAAAACAAAGGTTTGGTATTTTGAATTTATATTAAATATCTTACTATATGAGTGATGTTAATGATTTTTTTTCTTTTAGGAATACTGTTAACAATATTTCTAATACTGATCAAGAAAAAACCGCAGACTATTTAGAACCAATTAAGGCTTTTGCAAGAACAACTTACAAAAGTATCTACGTAATAGATTATCAAAAAAAAGGATTTGAATATGTTTCAGATAATCCATTATTTCTTTGTGGTCATACAGCTATGGAAGTCCAGGAAATGGGATATGCATTTTATTTTAAATATGTCATAGAATCTGATTTAGATCTTCTTCTAAAGATTAATAATGTAGGGTTTGAATTTTATGAACGAATTCCTTTAGAAGATCGAAAGAACCACACAATCTCTTATGATTACCATTTGAAAAATAAAGAAGGTAAAATCATCTTGATTAATCAAAAGTTAACACCTATATTTTTAACAAATGAAGGTAAAATATGGAAGGCCCTGTGTATTATTTCACTTTCAGCTGAACAGAATTCAGGAAATATAGCCATCTATAAAAAAGGTGATAATAAAATTTTTAGATATGATTTAGAAGGATCTTTTTGGAAAACAACCGAACAAATAAAATTATCCAACAGAGAAAAAGAAATACTTTTATACTCAACCAGAGGATATACAATTAACGAAATTGCTGAAGTCATTTTTGTATCACCAGATACTGTGAAATTTCACAGAAGAAAGCTTTTTAATAAATTGAATGTAGTAAATATTGCTGAAGCTATTGCCCATGCAACAAATAATGAGTTGATTTAGTCCATAATAGTTGACAAATAGAATTCAGGGAATTTTTTATATTCTTTTTTAGTTGCAATATTGAACATGACATTTGTACACATTGCTGCTACTGTCCAAGAAGCTATAGAAAGTTGCGGTGGGGAAAGTTGTTCTTTCTCTTCTTGATATTTCCTTATAATATCATCTATCCACCCACAAGGAGTTCCCCAAAATTTTAAATAATTGGAAGCATATTTAACCATAACTACTTCATTGAACGTCTCATCAGGTTTTTCTATAGTATCTAACATTAAACCTTCTGGTGTAATGACTGTAACCAATCCACCCCAACCTAAATTGTATGGATGCAATACAGGAATATTATTTTTTTGACAAAGCTTATCGAATACTAAAGGGACTTCAGTAGTAAAGTCAAGTGCATTGATTGCTATTTTATGACCTTTTATATACTCCTCAACATTCTCTATTGTCAAGAACGAGTTATGCACCTTAATATTAGCATTAGAATTAATAGACTTCAACCTATTTTTTATAGCTTCTGTTTTATCTATGTCAATATCGTGTTCAGTATAGTTTTGACGATTCAAATTTGATAACTCTACTTGATCTCCATCAATAATAGTTATATTTTCAAATCCTAACCTCAATGCACACTCGGCAATCACACTCCCAATGCCAGATCCTCCTAATATTATAGGGTAATCTTTAATCATTTTTTGCTCTTCCTCAGTTAAGTAAATTCTGTTTCTAGAATACCGATCCTCCATCTTTAGTTATTTTTATTACAAAAGTAATATGATATACGCTATAATGTACTACACAAAAAGGTAACATTTATATTTTTATGGAAGTAACTGATGTTGGGCTATCCCAACCAACCTTCTCTATCCAAACTTCTATATTGAATAGCTTCCGCGATGTGATTTGGCAAAATATTTGGTTGTTCACCTAAATCGGCAATAGTTCGTGCTACTTTGAGAATTAGATCGTATGCACGTGCTGATAAACCCAAACGTTCCATAGCATTTTTCAGAAGATTCAATGCTTCTTTATCGAGTTTACAATACAAACGAATTTGTTTGGTGTTCATTTGTGTATTGCAATGCAAGGTTTCTGATTCGTTGAAACGTTCCGTTTGAATTTCTCGCGCTTTGATCACACGTTCACGAATAACTTCACTTGCTTCGCCTTTTCGCTCTTCCGATAGTTTTTCAAAAGGAACTGGTGTGACTTCAATGTGAATATCAATTCGATCTAATAAAGGTCCCGAAATTTTCCCCATATAACGATGCATTTCCATCGGAGATGATGACATTGGCGAATTTGGATCGTTGAAAAATCCACTTGGACTCGGGTTCATACTTGCCACCAACATGAAACTACTTGGATAGGTAATCGTAAATCGTGCTGTAGAAATAGTGACTTCTCGGTCTTCTAACGGTTGTCGCATGACTTCTAAGACACTTCGCTTGAATTCAGGCAATTCATCCAAGAATAAAACTCCATTATGCGCCAACGAGATTTCTCCAGGTTGCGGATAGCTTCCGCCGCCAACTAAAGCGACGTCCGAAGTGGTACGTTGCCCATTTGTAACATTAAAATAAAAGCCGAGAAACCTTGTTATTTGGCACTTCCTGATGAAAACGACAAAAGTCTTGGCGCTGCATTAAAACGCAGGCGTTTAGTCTTAGAATGGACACAACAAGAAACAGCGAACTACTTTTCAAAACGAAAAGACAGCTACCAGTTATGGGAATGGAATCGATACCTGCCACATATACGTAACCGGAAAAAGGTGGTTGAGTTTTTGGGTTATAACTATTGGGGTGATGGAACTGATTCGTTAGCTAATAGATGTTTATTGTATAGGATTAAGCATGGATTGACGATGAGTGAACTTGCATCAAGAATTAATGTTAATACTAGGACAATTGAACGGATTGAAAATATGGAAAAAAATGTATCTTCTGAAATGAAAAATGTAATTAATGAATACTTAACGAATTAACTTTCTGTTTTCTAATATGAACTTAAAATATATTCTATTTATACGATATTTGAGCAAATAATTTTAACTTTCTAGTCCTTTGTTTGTTTTATTAATCATAAATAAGCTGACACAAAATCAACTTATTTCAGGACGGACATTTACACAAAAAAGAGCCTTGAAATTTAAGATTTCAAGGCTCATATAGGAAGTGATTTATTTATTCTGAATTTGCCTAAAAATACTCGAATATTTTTTTTAATTCTCAATAATAATAAATTCACTTCTCCTATTTAATTGATGTTCGTATTCTTGGCATGGAGTTCCATTACTGCATCTATTTATAATTCTTGTTTCTCCATATCCTTTTCCAGTAAGCCTACTTACGGCTATACCATTGTCCACAAGGTATTGTATTGTAGATTTTGCTCTTCTATCGGATAGGTCTATATTGTAATCATCGTCTGCCCTACTGTCTGTATGCGATCTTACATCTATTTTCATTTTTGGATATAGATTCATTATAGCAATCACTTTACGTAATTCTATTTCTGCATCTGCTCTTATGTAATCTTTGTCTAAATCAAAGTATATTGGATTTAATCCTAGTATCTTTACTAAATCTCCACCAACAGGAATAATCATTTCTTTTCCAAGATCGTTTCCTTTTTTCATAAAGAGTGTTTGCTTGTTTTCTTTTCCTAGTTCATTTGATGTAGCAAATGATTTTTCTGCCGTAACATATCCTTCTTTTGAAGCACGAATGGAGTATGCTTTATTACATTCTAAATCAAAATTGAATGTTCCATCTGCAGCTGCATTAGCTTCTGCTAAACGATTGTTTCCAGTGTCTAATAATAATACTTTAGCATTTGGAATAGGTTCGCTTGTATTTTCATCTAATACAACTCCTTCTACTGTTTGTGTGCATTTTGTTAGTATAGGCTCAGTTCTTGTTAAGCTATAGATATCATCATCTCCTTTACCCCCTTCTCTATTGGAAGCGAAATATCCAGTTCCAGTAGCTTCATTTATGATAAAGGTAAAATCGTCTTGCGGACTGTTGATTGGTTTTCCCAGATTGTATACATTTCCAAAGTTATTTGTAGTGTCCAAATCTGATACAAATACATCTAACCCTCCAAGTCCAACATGTCCGTCAGAAGCAAAGTAGAGTCTGTTATCATCACTTACAAAAGGAAATGTTTCTCTACTTTCTGTATTTATTTTTTCTCCAAGATTTTCCGGACTTCCAAAAGTATCACCATTGATGGCAACTTTGTACAAGTCTGATTGTCCTTTCCCACCTGGCATATCAGAAGCAAAGTAGAGTGTTTTTTCGTCTACGCTTAATGCCGGATGCGCTACTGAATATTCATCATTATTGAACGGCAATTCTTCAACATTCCAATTTGCAGCATCTTTTTTTGTTGCACGGTACAGTTTTAATCTATTTGTTCCAGCTTCATCTTGTTTAAAACTTTTATTTGTATAATTGTTTCGAGTAAAATAAAGTGTATTTCCGTCTTTGGTATATACTGCCGTAGATTCGTGGTATTTTGTATTTATGCTTTTAGGTAATTTTTGAATTGTTTTGTTTGGATCTGTAAGTGCAATATTTACTTGATATAAGTCTAAAAATGGTTGATCATTCCAATCATGAATTATTTTAGAAGGCTTTCTATCTTGTCTATTCGATGCAAATACGAGTTGATTTTGATTGAATGCAGGTGCAAAATCAGATAGTTTCGAGTTGAATCCTGCATTATCAATTTTGAATCTTCCAGATTGTAATTCTATTTCTTTGAGATAGTTTCTTTCATTTACAAATAGTTTTGCTCTGTAGTCTTCTCCTTTTGTTTCATAGAATTTTGCCATAATTTTATCCGAAGCGACATATTTTTCGGTACTTTTTAGCGATACTGCATATCTATACAAATATTCTGAATCTATCTGTTTAGAATAGCTAAATAATGCACCATACCATTTTGCTGCATTTTTATAATCAGCTGTGAAATAGTATGAATCGCCTAATCGAGAAAATAGTTCTACAGATTGATATCCTTCTTCTGCTACTTTTAGATAGGCTTCTCGAGCATCTATAAATGCATGACTATCAAAATTTTTATTCCCTTTTTTTATCGTGTTTTCTTGTCCATTAACAGCTAATATTCCTAAGACTAAGAAGGTTATAATTGTTTTTATTGTGTGTCTCATATTTGACTATTTTTTGGATTAAAAGAATCTTGGTGATATCATATTTTTTTTACGACTAAAGAGTTCAAAACGAAGAAATACTTCATAAGATCCGTCATTGAATTGTTGCAATTCTGTGGTATCTCTGTCATACGCAAATCCTAACATGAGTTGATCTGAAACTTGAAATCCAGCCATCGCACTTAGTGCAGCACTCCATCTGTATGCGGCTCCTAAAGTTAATTTGTCATAGATTAAGAAATTCCCTGAAAGGTCTACCTGTAAAGGTGCTCCAGATACTAGTTTTACAAGTCCGGCTGGTTTGAATTTTACATCTTCAGACAGGTCAAACACATAGCCAGACATTAAATAATAATTAACACGTTCTCTAGCTGTAGCGCTAGAATTATTACTGTTTGAAGATTCATCAAAATGTTCTGTTTCTAACATGTTAGGAATACTCAATCCCAAATAAAATTTTGGCGTATGATAATATAGTCCGACTCCAAATTGTGGTGAGAATCGTTTATCAATATTTATAAATGCATCTGGATCACCTGGATTGAATGCACCTGTATTTAATCGATTTGAATCTATATCAAGTAAATGTGCTCCTGCTTTTAAACCTAAAGCAAATCTCCCTTGTTCACCAACATCTAACGTGTAACTAAAGTCAATATCAATGTAGCTTTCTTTTGCAATAAATATTTCATCATTGGTAATATTTAAACCTAATCCGACTCGTTTTCCTACGGGTGTATGCATGGAAGCTGTAAATGTTTTTGGTGCGCCATCTAGTCCAACCCATTGTGTTCTGTACAATCCTAGAAAACTAAAAACGTCTCTTGAACCTGCATAAGCAGGGTTTATACTCAAGGTGTTATACATGTACTGTGTATACTGTGCATCCTGCTGAGCTGTTGTTATGTTAGAGAACAACACTAAAAATAATAAAGCTATGAGAGTTGCATAATTTTTTTTCATAAGTGTATATATTATACCTATCGGAGCTGAACTCCGATAGGTGTTTGTATTGTTTTTATCTTCTATTAATGTAAAGTGGTCCTGCTTTTTCTTTTCTATCTCCGTTACCATCTACATAAGATAATACATAGTAGTAGGTTCCGACAGGCAAGCGATCGTCTCGTGCAATGGTAACTCTACCATTAGAATATCCTCTGAAGAAATTATTTCCTTGACCGTATCCATCAACGTCATATACTTTAACTCCCCATCTATTATAGATTTTAAGGTTGTTGTCTGGGAAGTTTTGAATTCCTCTAATTGTAAATACATCGTTTAATCCATCTCCATTTGGTGTTACGATATCGAAAATTTCAAGTTCTTCCGTTGGATTCCCATTGTTTACTTCTAAGTAATCAGGAATACCGTTATTATTTTCGTCTCCTAGTTCATCACCGTTAGGAATACCATCTCCATCACAGTCTAATAATAACCATGCATTTGATACTCTTGCTAAGTTTTGATTATTGAAATCAAAATCACAAGGAATACTTGGATCGGTATTGTTAGCTATTTCCACTTCGTTTGTTACTCCATCACCGTCACAATCTGCACTATTCCATGCTCCTGACGTTGTTGTTGTTTGACTTCCAAGTTCAAAATCACATGCGTCAATTGGATTAGTGCCATCTATTATTTCATCTCCATTTATGACTCCGTCTCCATCACAGTCAACACCATTCCATATGGCGCCAACCATTGTGATATCTTGATTGTTTACATTGTAATCACATGGATCTTGAACTCCAGTAGCATCTAAGAGTTCTATTCCATTTGGAACTCCATCTTCATCACAATCTAAACCTTCCCAAGTTGTAGTAACAATTGTTACGTTTTGGTTTGCTTCAAGATATTGACAAGGATTTTGTGGATCGGTTCCATCTGTAACTTCTTGTCCATTTGTAACGCCATCGCCGTCACAGTCTAACATGTCGTATGTAACTGTTGTCATAGATGTGTCTTGACTGTTTGCATTGAAACTACATGGATCATTTGGATTCGTATTGTCATTGATTTCTTGACCATTTGTAACTCCATCACCGTCACAATCTACCATTAACCATGCTCCTGAAGCTTGATTAATATCTTGGTTTGCGACAACATAGTCACAAGGTTCTAATGGATCTGTCATATCTATTATTTCTTGTCCATTTGTTAATCCATCTCCATCACAGTCTGCATTGTTCCAAACGATTCCTACCATTGTGATATCTTGACTTGCAGCTTCATAACTACATGGATCAGTTGGATTTGTTAGATCAATTGCTTCTTGTCCGTCTGAAACGCCATCATCATCACTATCATCATCTTGTGGATCCGTTGTATTTCCATTTGGATCAGCAGGCGTTGTTGGATTGTCGATTCCAGTCACTTCTTCTCCATTGGTTAATCCATCATTGTCACAATCATTGTTTGACCAAGCTGGTTCAACAGTTGTTAAGTCTTGACTTGATGCATTGTAAATACAAGGATCATTTGGATTTGTCATGTCTAATGCTTCTTGTCCGTCAGTTACGCCATCTCCATCTGTATCAGCATCTTGAGGATCTGTTATGTTTCCATTTGGATCAGCTGGTGTACTTGGATTGTCGATTCCTGTAACTTCTTCATTGTTTGTTAATCCATCTCCATCACAGTCTGCATTGTTCCAAACAGTTCCTACCATTGTAATATCCTGACTTACGGCTTCATAACTACATGGATCAGTTGGATTCGTCATGTCTAATGCTTCTTGTCCGTCTGTCACTCCATCATCATCACTATCTGCATCTTGTGGATCCGTTGTATTTCCATTTGGATCAGCTGGTGTCGTTGGATCATTGATTCCTGTAACTTCTTCTTCATTGTTTAATCCATCACTATCGCAATCTGCATCATTCCAAGCAGGTTCTACTGTTGTTAAATCTTGACTTGATGCTTCGTAATCACAAAGATCATTTGGATTTGTCATGTCTAATGCTTCTTGTCCGTCAGTTACGCCATCTCCATCTGTATCAGCATCTTGAGGATCTGTTATGTTTCCATTTGGATCGGCTGGTGTTGCAGGATCATCTACTCCTGTTACTTCTTCATAGTTTGTTAATCCATCTCCATCACAGTCTGCATTGTTCCAAACGATTCCTACCATTGTGATATCTTGAGTTGCAGCTTCATAACTACATGGATCAGTTGGATTTGTTAGATCAATTGCTTCTTGTCCGTCTGAAACGCCATCATCATCACTATCATCATCTTGTGGATCCGTTGTATTTCCATTTGGATCAGCAGGCGTTGTTGGATTGTCGATTCCAGTCACTTCTTCTCCATTGGTTAATCCATCATTGTCACAATCATTGTTTGACCAAGCTGGTTCAACAGTTGTTAAGTCTTGACTTGATGCATTGTAAATACAAGGATCATTTGGATTTGTCATGTCTAATGCTTCTTGTCCGTCAGTTACGCCATCTCCATCTGTATCAGCATCTTGAGGATCTGTTATGTTTCCATTTGGATCAGCTGGTGTACTTGGATTGTCGATTCCTGTAACTTCTTCATTGTTTGTTAATCCATCTCCATCACAGTCTGCATTGTTCCAAACAGTTCCTACCATTGTAATATCCTGACTTGCGGCTTCATAACTACATGGATCAGTTGGATTCGTCATGTCTAATGCTTCTTGTCCGTCTGTCACTCCATCATCATCACTATCTGCATCTTGTGGATCCGTTGTATTTCCATTTGGATCAGCAGGCGTTGTTGGATTGTCGATTCCTGTAACTTCTTCTCCATTGGTTAATCCATCATTGTCACAATCATTGTTTGACCAAGCTGGTTCAACAGTTGTTAAGTCTTGACTTGATGCTTGATAGCTACAAGGATCATTCGGATCGGTCATATCAGCAATTTCTTGTCCATTAGGAACACCATCACCATCACAGTCTGCTGCACTCCAAGTCGTTTCAACCATTGTAATATCTTGACTTGTTGGATTGTAATTACAAGGATCATTTGGATCAGTCATATCATCTGCTTCTTGTCCATCATCAACACCATCACCATCTGTATCTGAATCTTGTGGATCAGTTAGATTTCCATTTGGATCAGCAGGCGTTGTTGGATTGTCTATTCCAGTCACTTCTTCTCCATTGGTTAATCCATCATTGTCACAATCTAATGCATTCCAAGACGTTTCAACCATTGTAATATCCTGAGTCATCGCATCATAAATACAAGGATTTGTTGGATCTGGATCAGTTACATCTGGATCACCGTCTCCATCATCATCATCGTCACAACCTCCTATTACTCCATCGCCATCTATATCTACACCAGGTGTTACTACATCTACATTTATTCCTGTTGTATAATCTGCTCCTATAACTAAACCACTCACATTTACTCCAACCTGAGGCTCTCCTGTTCCATAACTTCCACCATCACCTCCATCTGCTGTTGAATTATTAAAAGCTTCATTAGCATCTGAACAACCATCTTCATCACTATCTGTATCTAAGAAATCTGGTGTTCCAACTGTTGGACCGCTATCAGTTGGCACTGCTACTCCTGTGCCTGCTGATGTAGGAATTCCAGTGATTGCATTTGGAGTACCATCGGCGATTCCATCATTGTTTGCATCCGTTCCTCCTGTTTCTACTGTATCGTAAATACCATCATTGTCTGCATCTAAGTCTAAGTGGTTACTTACGCCATCACCGTCTGTATCGTACGCTGGTTCTACGGTACCATTGACATCACCCACCATTGGATCTGATGGAGCGTCATCTAAGTAATTGGGTACACCATCATTGTCATCATCACCGCTTGGATCACCTGGACCTTCGGCTATATCTAAGATACCATCGTTATCATCATCCTGATCTGTGGCATCTGGGATACCATCCATATCAGCATCTGGCCCCATAGCTACTAGTATTG
>NZ_JACGWS010000025.1 GCF_014397005.1 Kordia aestuariivivens | reverse complement strand
GGAGGTAAAAGACTTAACTGATCTTGACAATAGGTCTTAAAAATAACTTTTCTGCTCATTCTTAAAGTTAAGAATTACTTCAAAAAATTGCAAAAAAAAAGACTGCCTTTTCAGACAGCCTCTTTTTTGTACCTAAAAGTAACGGTTTTGCCCTTCATTCTCTTTGATGTACAATTGATATTAAGAATTACTACACTTACTTAGCTACTTATTCTTTTTCCGCAGTGTAGCAGACATTTTTCGTTAAGAATTTTTGAAGCCTTAGAAAAAATTTAGAAAAATGATTGCGGTTTTAGCTTTTTCAGCTAAAAACACCTCTGGAAAAAGCGCACTTTCTTTTGTTTCTGTTTTCTTTGTGCGAGCAAAGAAAATGAAAATAATAATCTAAAAATGAGATGTTTAACAACCAACTTTCTTCATGAAAATCAAAATTATATTTTAAAAGCATTACATAAAACTCACATTAAAATAAGTATCTTTGTCGCATGGCATTAACAAACAACGACATTTTCAAAAAACTTCGCGTGGCTTTGAAGCTCCGTGATGACGATATTGTAAAAATATTAGAACTCGTAGATTTTAGAATTACCAAAAGTGAATTGGGCGCATTTTTCCGTACGGAAGATCATCCGAAATATAAAAACTGTGGCGATCAAATTCTGCGAAACTTCTTAAACGCTTTGGTGATTCACTTACGCGGTCCAATGCCGAAAAAAGAAGCCAAACCAAAAAGTACACTTTCCACTTCGAAACGGAAAGAGAGAAAGTAATTTTTTCTTTTTATACTATTTCTGATATTAATTATAAGCTTATGAAAATCCTTATCGTTGGCGGAAACGGAACTATTGGAAACAAAGTTTCTGCATATTTCGCTAAAAATCACGAAGTACTCATCGCAGGAAGAAATTCAGGCGCTGTCACTGTTGATATTAGCAATAGCAAAAGTATCAAAGCTATGTTTGAAAAAACTGGAACTATTGATGCAATAATTTGTGTTGCAGGCGAAGCCAAATGGAAACCTTTTGATGAACTTTCGGAAGAAGATTATTACGTAGGCTTCAAAAGTAAGTTGATGGGACAAGTCAATTTGGTACGTATTGGACAACAGTATCTGACTAAAAACGGATCTATAACACTCACAACAGGAATTTTAGCCGATGATCCTGTGCCAATGACAGCAAGTGCTGCGATGGTCAATGGTGCTATTCATAGCTTTGTAAAAGCAGTAATTTTGGATTTAGAAGGAAAAATTCGTGTCAATGTAGTTTCTTCTGGACTCGTTGAAGATGCAGTTGATAAATATGACGCGTATTTCCCAGGACACAATCCGATTCCAATGACAAAAGTAATCAATGGTTATCGCAAAAGTGTGGAAGGAAAAGGAACTGGTGAAATCATCCGAATATATAACTAACACGCACTATATTATGAAATTAAAGCACATTTATATAGCACTAATCGCCTGTATTTGCTTCGCATGCGAAAGTGGAACTTCTCAAAATAAAAATTACATTACTGATCTAACCATTGACAATAATGGATTGACTTGTGACGGAATTACAATGGGAAATCATACCGGAAACATTAAAAAATCTGAGTTTTCGTATGGAGAAAAAATCACATTATACTACAAAAACATGACAGGATTTGTATTGCAAGATAGCTTGGCATATCCAAACATGGACATTTTTGTGACGAATAAAAAAGGAGATACTGTAATGTCTCAAAAAGATTTATTCAAAAATATTAAAGAAGGGTACACAGAAGAAGATTTGAATTTACGAAGCAATCTTACATTTGCAGCACCGATGATACCAAACAATTCCTATCAAATGCATATCAATGTCATTGATAAAAATAGTGATGGTTATTTCAATTTAAAGAAAGATTTTACAATTATTGAAAATCCATTGTTAAAAACAAAAGCAGACGGATTAACCTATAAAATCTTGTATTTATATTCACAAACACGCGATATTGCAATTGTTGATGATAACATCAGTCCAAACGAAAGTGTATATATTCTCTTAGAAGACTTAGAAGGTTATGCAATTGATGCAGATGGAAAAGTAGACTTACTAGCCTCTATCAGTCTAACCGAAGCAAATGGAAGAGTAATCAATGAAAATAATAATCTATTTCCAGAACCTGTAAGTGCCGTAGACTTAAAAGATCAATTATATGCTTCACTTAAAGTTACAGAAGGACAAATAAGCAATCCTGTAACGTGTGTTTTTAAAGTAAAAGACAAGAAAAGCGGACATACTTTTGAGACTTCTGTTGATCTTATTGTAGCAAAAAAGAAATAAGTAGACAATCTTCTTTTATATCTAAACGAAACCTATATTTTTGTTTTCGAATTAAAGAATTTCAAGCATGAGTATCGAAAGAGAAATACAGAAACGTAGTGGTTCCGAATGTGAATTATGCACCGCAACGGAAAAATTATCCATTTATAACGTTCCACCAAATCACGAAAATAAATTAGAAAAATCTATTTATGCGTGTGCAACTTGTATTTCTCAGATTGAAGACGCCGAAACTATGGATGCTAACCATTGGCGCTGTTTAAATGATAGTATGTGGAGCGAAGTAAAAGTAGTTCAAATTGTTGCTTGGCGCATGCTTCATCGATTGAAAAAAGAAGGTTGGCCACAAGATTTGCTAGACATGATGTATTTTGATGAAGACGATTTATCATGGGCTGCTGCTACTGGCGAAGCTGACGATAAAGAAAATTCCATCAAGCATTTAGATGTAAATGGCGTACAATTACAAGCTGGTGATAGTGTTGTGTTGATTAAAGATTTGAATGTAAAAGGCGCTGGTTTTGTTGCAAAACGTGGCTCGGCAGTTCGGAACATTACGCTAACACATGACAACGCAGAACATATAGAAGGTCGTTTAAACGGTCAACATATTGTGATTATCACGAAGTATGTAAAGAAGACATAATCATTCTACAACATAAAAATAACAAAACGACGTATTCCTAAAGAGTACGTCGTTTTTTGTATCTTTCATTTCTATGAGAAAACTAATATTACATATTGCCATTAGTTTAGACGGGAAAATTGCACGTTTAAATGGCGATGTAGATTGGCTTGATGCAATTCCTCATAAAGAAGGAGTAGATTATGGTTTTTATGAAATGTATAATAGTATCGACACTACAATTCAAGGAAATAAAACCTATCAAAAAGTATTAAGTTGGGATGTTCCTTTTCCGTATAAGGACAAAGAAAATTATGTTTTCACCACAAATTCTGAATTAAAAAATAATGAAGATGTGAGTTTTATCGCTAAAGATCATATTCAATTCGTAAAAGACTTAAAACAAAAAAATGGAAAGGATATTTGGCTCATTGGCGGCGGACAAATAAATGCCCTATTATTAAAAGCGAATCTTATTGATGAATTACAAATCTTTATCATGCCAATTGTGATTCCAGAAGGCATTCCACTTTTTGGAGAACTTTCTTATGATCAACAATTTGAATTGAGCGCTACTGAATCGTACGAATCTGGAGTTGTGGGACTTGTGTATAAGCCGCGCGCATGATCAAAGAAATTGAAGTCAAATCTGTTTTAAACAAAGCCAAGAAAAGAGACGATTGGTTTTTGGACGATTATACTTTCAATCCGTATCAAAGTTGCTCGTATAATTGTATCTACTGCTACATTCGCGGAAGTAAATACGGAACCAATCTCGCAACGAGTCTTTCTGTAAAAGTAAACGCCATTGAATTGTTAGAAAAGCAATTGAAAAAACGTTCCGAAAAAGGCGAATATGGTTTCATTGTGTTGTCTTCGGTAACCGATCCTTATATAAATATTGAAAAAGAGTATATGCTTACGCGAAAAGCCTTGGAAGTCATTCTAAAGTATAAATTCCCGGTGCATATCATTACAAAATCTACCTTAGTAGAACGTGATTTTGATCTTTTACAAGAAATTAATCAGGAAGCAATTTTACCCAAAGACTTACAATCAAAACTTTCTGGTGGAACGTTAATTACCTTTTCATTTTCTACAGTAGATGATAAAATCGGAGCTATTTTTGAACCTGGCGCGCCCAAACCATCGTTACGAATTGAAACATTACAACGTACACTGCAAGCAGGATTTCATTCTGGCGTAAGCCTGATGCCATTATTACCATTTATCACAGACACAACGGAACATTTAGAAAAACTTTTCAGTACGTTCAAAGAATGCCAAGCACAGTATGTTATGCCTGCAACGCTAACCGTTTTCGGGAATGGAAAATCGGATAGTAAAACCTTAATGATGAATGCAATTCGAAAGCATTTTCCAGAGTTAGAAGCACGTTATTTACGGTATTTTTCAAACAGTCATCAATTGCCTGAGTTTTACCGAAATGCTTTTTACACGAAAATGAAAGAATTGGCGAAACAGTATGATTTGAAAGATCGGATTATTTAAAAAACCGCATAAAGTGACGTTACAATCACACCTTTACCTTCATTCAGAACAACAGCTGATAATTCTCTTGATTCTTTTACTTTAAAATTAAATGGCGGCTTTAATAAATCTACACCACTTTGCTTTTTCAATCGAATTCCTTGTCCAGAAATGATGTCTTTATTTGGTGTAAAATCGCCTTCTGGCAGATGTTCTGTGAGGATAACATATTTAAAATTAGCCAACTTTCGCACAATACTTTGCACTTCTGCATTCGATACATGTTGCAACACTTGCCGCACCAAAGCACAATCGCCCACAGGCAAATCATCAACTGCAAGATCCAAACACTGGAACTCTAAATTTTCTGCTACAAACCTTGATTTATTTCGTTTTATAAGATCAGATACAATATCAACCGCAATATATTTCTCAGTATATGGAACCAATTCTTTTCCAATGTTAAAATCGCCACAGCCTAAATCACAAACTACTAAAGGTTTTTCAAAAGAAGTCAAAAATGAAGTAATAACGTCAAGATAAGGACGCACAATTTCAGCATCATGCGAGCCAGTTCCTGAATAAAAATCAGTCTTATTATCGCCCTAAAGCTTCTGTGCATACACTTGTTCCATCGCCGCTTTTGTAGGCCAAGGTTTCTTTATTTTTTTAGATTTGATTTCTTTATTTTTCACAAATATGGGATTCAGTGTAATGGACTCAAAAATACAATAATAAGTTATGTCATTGGCTACGCCGAATCTTCGATTTCCTGCGAAGGTAGGAATCTATTAAGAATAAGAGTGGATTCCGCAACAAGTGCGGAATGAACTCGCTAAAAGTCCAATGGTCTAAGTGCGAAGCTGTCAAAAAGCGAAGCGATCCAAGAGATTCCCGCCTTCGCGGGAACGAATCTAAAATAAAAAAGGCCCGCCATTACAGCGAACCCTTTTTCCATTAACTAACCAATCCTAAATAATTATTATGAAATTTCTATTGTACGTTTCGGTTTCACTTTGTCTTCTTCTCTTTTTGGCAAAGCAACACTTAAAATTCCGTTTGTGTATGTTGCGTTGATCGCTTCTTTATTCACTGTTTGTGGCAATTTGAACGATCTTTTAAAGCTTTCAAAGCTAAACTCTTTACGTGTATATTTTTCGTTTGCTGAAGTTGCTTCATCAGCTATTTCTTCCTTCTTAGTTTCTGTACTAATCGTTAATACATCATGGTCTAACGCAAGCATAAAATCTTCTTTTGTTTTTCCTGGTGTGGCAACTTCTAGTATAAAGTTGTCTGCGGTTTCCTTAATATTAGTAGCAGGAATATTTGTAGTACTTGCTACTTGATTTGCAATTCCGCCAAACCAATCTGTTTGAAATAATTCGTCAAAAATTGAAGGAAAGTCTGCGTGTTTTCTTTTTACTATGTTCATCGTTTTTGTTTTTTTAGTGATTTAATTTTTTATGTCTTTTTGTTTATTCAAATACGAGTTGTTTATGGCAAAAAGGATTCCAAGTGTAAAAATGCGCCATTTTGACACTTTTATGTATTGAAGCAATGACAAAATGTCGCTTTTACTAAAAAGTGATGTGACAGCGTGGCGGAAATGTGTGGTGAGATTTAGAGTTTAGTTTTTGAATTAAAACTGGTTGTAGTAGAAATCTTATTTATTGTTTTGATTTTGGGTGAGATTCTTTTAGTTTTAACATGGATTAAGCCCTAGAGTTTAATTGTATTAGAAATGACAAGAATTCTTGTTGTATAACAAGTTAATTAAAAATAAATGAGAAAAAACTATTTACAATATTTATGGATGATTTTTCTTTTTCTTCTATTATGTAGTTTACTGATTTGGGGAATTATATTTGTTCCTAAAGTAGACGATAAAATAAAAATTTTCGGAATTGTGGCTGTAATCATGGCTGCTTTTACATCAGTTTTAACTGTTACAATAAATAATAGAAAAGCTAAAGAAAGAGAATATGACTTGCATGTTTTAAAAGAAAAACAAAAAGTATATAATCATTTTTACAATACTCTATTTGTATTATTTTCTAAAGATAAAAAAAATAAAGATGGATTATCAAATAGAGCTATCTCTGAAATGACGCAATTTAAACAAGGGCTAATGAATTGGGGAAGCGAAAATCTAATTAAAGAATTCATAAAATACGATAGCAGTTTAGTACCCGGAAGAGAACCTTTTGAAGTACTTATTGACGGTGATAAATTTTTAAAAGAGCTAAGAAAAGAAATGGGATTTAATGATTCTAAAGATTTAAGTTTGATGAGTATTATTCTAGATAATAATGCAAGAAATGTGTTGTTAAACAAAAAGCAGTAAATATCTTTTTAGGATAGTGTCAAATAAAACTCCAAAAAAAAGCCTTCCCAAACAAATGGAAAGGCTTTTTATATATAAATTGAATATACTATATAAACTCTAATTTATTGTGCTAAAACAGCTTGTACTTTATCCGCTGCTTCTTGGAATTCTACCGCAGATTGAACATCTAGTCCAGAATTGTCAATTAAATCCTTAGCGATGTCTGCGTTGGTTCCTTGTAAACGAACAATGATTGGCACTTTAATAGCGTCTCCCATGCTCTTATAAGCATCTACAACTCCTTGTGCAACACGATCACAACGAACGATTCCACCAAAGATATTGATTAAGATTGCTTTTACATTCGGATCTTTTAAGATGATTCTAAACGCTTCTTCTACACGTTTTGCATCCGCAGTTCCACCAACATCTAAAAAGTTAGCAGGTTCTCCACCAGCCATTTTAATTAAATCCATTGTTGCCATTGCTAAACCAGCACCATTTACCATACAACCAACGTTTCCGTCAAGATCCACATAGTTTAGTCCTACTTCTTTCGCTTCAACTTCAATTGGATTTTCCTCACGTAAATCGCGCATTGCTGCGTAATCTTTGTGACGGAATAATGCGTTTTCGTCTAAAGATACTTTTGCATCAACTGCCATAATTTTATCATCAGATGTTTTCAATACAGGATTGATTTCAAATAATGATGCATCAGCCGATACGTATGCTTTGTATAATGAAGTAACAAATTTTGTCATTTCCTTAAATGCCATTCCACTTAATCCTAAGTTGAAGGCAACTTTTCTTGCTTGAAATCCTAATAATCCCAATGCAGGATCAATTTCTTCTGTAAAAATTAAATGTGGCGTTTCTTCAGCAACTGTTTCAATATCCATTCCACCTTCGGTAGAATACATAATCATGTTACGTCCTGTAGCTCTATTTAATAAGACAGACATATAAAATTCGTTGGTTTCGCTTTCACCTGGATAATACACATCTTCTGTGATTAACACTTGGTGCACACGCTTACCTTCAGCAGAAGTTTGTGGTGTTACCAAATCCATTCCGATGATTTGTCCTGCGATTTCTTCTACTTGTTGAAGATTTTTGGCAAGTTTTACTCCACCACCTTTTCCACGTCCACCCGCATGAACTTGTGCTTTAATCACATGCCATCCAGTTCCAGTTTCTTCTGTAAGTTGCTTTGCCGCTTCAACAGCTTCCGCAGGTGTAGAAGCAACTTTACCTCTTTGAATGCGTACGCCAAAACTTGCTAATATTTCTTTACCTTGATATTCGTGTAAGTTCATTTTACGAAATTTTTTATAGAGCACAAATGTAAAAAATCGAATGCATTAAACCCAATTAATTTTGGTTTTTGATGGATTAAATAAATTAACATAAACTACCTATTAAATAATTTTTGTTTTTTTATGTAGCAAAAAGAATAATTTGCTCGCAACAACGGAAAAAATGAGTAAACAAATAAAGAAACAATAACTAGTAAATAACTTAATTAAAATGGCTAAAAGTGCCAAAAAAATTTCGGATTATTCACATTATTATAGAAGACAAACTAGATTTAAAATTTAAAGTCAAAAAAAGAAAGCATCGAGGAATTATTTCAAGATTACTTTCATTATTATTTTAACAATAAAAAAAGGAAGATACTCAATATATCTTCCTTTTCTAGTTTTACAAGATCTTATGGCTGATGATCTGCACAAGCAGCTTCACATAACAGAAAGTCATAACTAGACGGTAAATATTCGCTACAAGGATCATAGCTCGTATCAATCGTAAAACTTCCAGTTCCACCTTTGATTATTTCTAATTGATTTAAACTAGAAATAGCTTTCTTGTTTAAAGCTAAGTTTTTAAGATTCATTTTTTTCATAATTTTAAATTTTTAAGTTAAGGCTAAATTTAAAAATTTTCAGAACCAATGAATTACGGTTTTTCCGTATAATTTCTCGCATAAAAAAAACGAACCGAAGTTCGCTTTAATAGTTTTATGTTGCACACAATACTACATATCACAAGGCATTGTAGGTTGCTGAATTGTAATTGGACAACTTCCTGGTCTACAACTCACACAACTGCATCCACTTTTAGTACAATCGTCAGTAGCTGCTTGTCTTCCTCCTTTACTCTCTATTTGTAATTCGCTAATTTTACGTTTATTAAGCGTAAGTGACTTTAAATTTCTTTTTTTCATGATTTTAAATTTTAATGTTAAGATTCTAAGATAGAACTACTTTCTCTAAAAGAAAATTGTTACTGATCGGATTTTATAAAATGTGTGTACTAAATCAGTGCTTTTTTCCTTATTAATTTTTGATAAAGTAATTATTCGGTACAACCCAAAGTTGACGCGTTTTGTGTATCACAATCTGGGTTACAACTATCGCAAGAACAACCGCTCATAGTTGGTCCGTCGCCATTTCCTTGTAAACGCCCGCCAATCATATTTTGCAATTGACTAATGCTGTTTTTGTTTAATGTTAATGATTTAATGTTCCTTTTTTTCATAATTAATAGTTTTGGTTTACATACGGTAAGGTAAGAAACTTCGCTTTAATCAGTGAAAAATATGAGAGAAAAAGTGAGCTTTCACACAGATTTCCTCTCATAATCAATCATTACAGATTACCAACCTCCGCACTGACCACAATTAGAATAACTAATCGTTCCAGGTCGCGGATCTCCATCACAACTGTCAGATTTACAATCATTTGTAAACACAACTGTTGACTGCTGAGTTGTCGGTAAGTCTCCTCCTTTTACAGTTTCTCCTTGTAAATTGGAGATAACCGATCTTTTAAGCTGTAATGCATTCAATTGTTTTTTCATAATGTGAAATTTTTAAATTATACATTTAAAAGTGTGCCTTATAGTGATTTGTTACCCGAACAGAATCTTATAGTTGTCTTAAATTTTTCATAAAAACATACAATCAAACTGATACGAATTTCAAGAATGTTATAAATGTAACTTTTTGTGTTATTTTTATATTTTTTAATTAAATTTTTTATTGTAATTTCATTTTAGCATAGTTTTGACTTGTTAAAAATAATACCATGAAGCATACCGATTTATTAAATATTGCGCATACGTTTGGAAGTCCTACGTATGTGTATGATGCACAAAAAATTACTTCGCAATACGAACGCTTGACTAAAGCATTTCAGAATGTGACGAACTTAAAATTACATTATGCCGTAAAAGCATTGTCTAATTTGAGTATTTTAAAGTTGATGAAATCGCTTGGCGCGGGATTGGACACAGTTTCTATTCAAGAAGTGCAATTAGGACTTGCCGCTGGGTTTGATCCAAACGAAATTATGTATACGCCAAATGGTGTTTCGCTTGAAGAAATAGAAAAAGCGGCGCAATTAGGCGTAAAAATCAACATAGATAATCTTTCCATTTTAGAACAGTTTGGAAGCAAACATCCAACAATTCCGGTATGTATCAGAATCAATCCACATGTAATGGCGGGCGGAAATCATAATATTTCCGTTGGACATATAGATTCTAAGTTTGGAATTTCCATTCATCAAATTCCGCATGTATTACGTATTGTAGAACTAACAGACATGCACATTAACGGAATTCACATGCATACGGGAAGTGATATTTTAGATATTGATGTGTTTTTATACGCATCCGAAATTCTGTTCAACACAGCGAAAAATTTTAAAGAATTAGATTTTATCGATTTTGGAAGCGGTTTTAAAGTTCCATACAAGAAAGATGACATTCAAACTAATGTGGAAGAATTGGGCGAAAAACTAACAACACGTTTCAATGAATTTTGTCAAGAATATGGCAAAGAATTATCACTCAACTTTGAACCTGGAAAGTTTCTAGTGAGCGAATCTGGTACTTTTTTAGCAGAAGTAAATGTGGTAAAGCAAACAACCTCAACCGTTTTTGCGGGAATTGATAGCGGATTCAATCATTTAATTCGTCCGATGTTGTATAATTCTTATCATCATATTGAAAACATTTCAAATCCGGAAGGTCGCGAACGCTATTACTCTGTGGTCGGCTATATCTGTGAAACAGACACGTTTGGGAATAACCGAAGAATTAGTGAAATCCGCGAAGGCGATATTTTAAAATTTAATAATGCTGGAGCCTATTGTTTCTCGATGGCAAGCAATTACAATTCACGCTATCGTCCTGCCGAAGTTTTATGGTATAATGAAGAAGCACATTTAATTCGTAAGCGTGAAACTTTTGATGATATTTTAAAAAATCAGGTTGAAATTACGATTTCGAGCCCGAAAAAGGAAGAAACCGTTCTTAAAGAAGTTTAGGTGAAAATAAATTGATAAAGTGTCTGCAAATTGTAGACACTTTTTTTATGAAGTCAGATTTCGCTTTTTTAGATAAAATAGTATCTTGTATACATGAAAAATCTACTCGTTTTACTTCTCTTATTATTTTTTAGCTGTGCGAAAGAGGAAAATAATCCTATTTTGTTTGCATTGAATGCAGATTCAGAAAAGATTCAGTCAGTGATCAATAATTTGGAAGCTCATGAAATTCAAATTAGAGTTACGGATGCTACTGGCAAAGATTTTAGTTTTCGAGTAAATGATTCCGTTTATTTTTATCCTGCTAGTAGTGTAAAATTTCCAATTGCTTTATTTGCCTTAGAAAAAGCCAACGAAATTCCTGAAATTGATAGCGAAACCAAATTTGTAATAGCAGAAGATTCTATACAAACCAACATTCAGAAAGAAGTTCAAAAGATTTTTGCCGTAAGTGATAACGAAGCCTACAATCGATTGTTTGAGTTTTTGGGTCAAGATGAAATTAATAAACGCTTACGCGCGAAAGGTCTTGAAAAAGCGATTATTAGACATCGATTGAGCACAGAAAACGCGGATGATCTTCAGACAAAAGCAATGTTATTTTTAAAAAATGATGATATAGTTTATGATCAAAAAGCAAAGAAGAATCAAGAAATTGAGAACCTTCGTATTTTGAATGCGCAGAAAGGAAAAGGCTTTTACCGAAACGATTCATTGATTCAAAAACCAATGGATTTTTCACAAAAAAACTATTTGCCAATCAACGAATTGCACAAATTGATGCAACAATTATATTTTCCTGATTTATATGACGAAACAGCGCGGTTTCAACTATCAAAAAGCGATCGCGACTTTGTGATGAAAGTCATGTACGAAACACCAAAACAACAAGGTTTTGATACGGAAGAATATTATGATAGTTATGTGAAATTTTTCATGTTTGGCGATACAAAAAAAACAATGCCTAAATATATTAAAATCTATAATAAAGTTGGGTATGCATACGGGTTTTTAACAGACAGCGCATACATCGTAGATGAACTGAATGATATTTCGTTTGTGATTACCGCGACAATTCATGTCAATGAAAACTTAATTTATAACGATGATACGTATGAGTACGAAACGATTGGAATTCCATTTTTAGCCGAATTGGGTAGACAAGTTCATGCTTTCTATTTAGAAAAAAAGCAAAAAGATACAACGCCATGAGAAACCTATTTTTCTTTTTACTATTGAGTTTTTCTGTTTGTAATGCACAACATGTTTCTATCAAAAGAGATTCTATTTCATCTACTAAAGACACCATTTTTTTATCTGTAAAAAATAACATGCTGTCCCCAATGTTTTTAAAAATAATTCCAATTGATAGCACCTCAAGATCAATAGTTTATACAAAAAATACAGTATTACAACCTTCAGAAAAATTGATAGGCTTCATGAAGGTTCCACGTAATATTTTAGAAACAGATACTTCCAAGATAAATTTGAGTAACTATTTTAGTTTTAAAGCTGGTTATGGCGATCCGAGTACGGTAAAACACAATAATACGTATCAATATTTATTACCATATAAGAAAAGGCGAAAGTTGATTCAGGGAAACTTTGGAAAATTTTCACACGATCATATTGCGTCCAATCATGCGTTTGATTTTGGAACTCAAATTGGCGATACTTTATACGCTGCGCGCGAAGGAAAAGTTGTGATGCTTAAGGAAGATTCAAAAAAACACGGACGTACTCGAAAGTATATTAATGACGGTAATTATATCATAATTCAACACGATGATGGCACTACAGCTTCGTATTATCATTTAGATTTTAAGGGTGCATTGGTAGAAAAAGGCGATCTTGTACAAAGAGGGCAAGTAATTGGAATCTCAGGAATGACAGGCTTTACAACAGTTCCGCATGTGCATTTTGTGGTTCATAAAGCTACTGTTGACAACGGAAATGTTTCAGTTCCAATTCAGTTTGAAGGTTATATTGGAAAGAAATTTAAAAAAGGAAAACGCTACGCGCGGAAAAAATAAATTATGGACGGTCTAAATATCGTTATCATTATTGCTGTACTCCTATTTGCGAGATTAGGCTTCCGATTGTACAAAAATTTCCCAAAATCTGATGATGAGAATGATACAACTAATGAAGATAATTAAACATCCTCATAAAACGTCAAACCATTTTTATCTAAGTCATAAAAAGCAAATTCTTTGGTTCCCCAAGCGGTTTCTTTAAGAGATGTTTGTGCGTGAAACATTCCTTTGTTTTTGTATTCCTCAAACAAGTCAGCCGTGTTTGAAACTAAAAAGCGTAACATCGGACGATCAACAGTGTGTTCCCATTCGGAAGCATCATGCCATTGCAAATGAATTTCGACATTTCCTCTTCGAATTCCAGCATATTTCGGATCTTTCGCATCATCTGCAAACGCAAGCGTAAACCCCAAATTATGAACGTAAAATCCGATAGACGCCAACACATCTTTTACCGCTAATACTGGATGTACACTTAGAAATTGTTCGGTTGATTTCATTTTTTTAGAATTTATTTTTAATCAAATTCACACTTTGCTCAAATTCAGAAACCATATCACTAACCACAGTTGCTGCAGGTTTGATTTCGTGAATTAACGCAGAAACTTGTCCAATTTCCAATTCGCCTTCTACCAAATCGCCTTCAAACATTCCGCGTTTTGCGCGTGCTCTTCCTAGTAAAGTTTTGAGCTCGTCCACGCTTGGAGCTTTGGTGTATAATTCTTCTAAATCTTCGTAGAATTTATTTTTCAGTAACCGAACTGGCGCCAATTCTTTCAACATCAATTTGGTGCTTCCTTCTTTGGCCTCGACTACTTTTTTCTTGAATTCTATGTGTGATGAAGCCTCTTCGGTTGCCACAAAACGACTTCCAACTTGTACGCCGTCTGCTCCTAAAACCATTGCGGCTAACATCGCTTTTCCACTTCCAATTCCGCCAGCTGCAATCAAAGGAATCTCTAATTGTTCTTTTACGATTGGAATTAAAGTTAAGGTCGTTGTTTCCTCGCGTCCATTGTGTCCACCAGCTTCAAAACCTTCAGCAACAACAGCATGTACGCCAGCATCTTGAGATTTTAATGCAAATTTTGAACTGCTTACTACATGTGTTACGGTAATTCCATTTTCCTTTAAAAAAGGTGTCCACGTTTTAGGATTTCCCGCAGAAGTAAAGACAATTTTCACGCCTTCTTCCACAATAATATTCATGATTTCTTCAATATTCGGATATAACATCGGAACATTTACACCAAACGGTTTGTCGGTTGCTTTTTTACATTTTTGAATGTGTTCGCGCAATACATCTGGATACATAGAACCTGCGCCAATTAGACCCAAACCGCCAGCATTACTGACCGCAGAAGCCAATCGCCAGCCGCTTGCCCAAATCATTCCACCTTGAATTATTGGATATTTTATATTGTATAATTGTGTAATTCTATTCTGTGCGAACAAAGTCATTCGTTATTGTTTTATGAGTTTTTTGGTAAATTGTACTCCGTTTGCCTCAATGCGTAAAAGATACATTCCAGAAGCCAATTCACTAATATCAATGTTTTTATATGTTGTGTTTGTCGTGTATGTTTTTACCGTTTTCCCTACTAAAGTTCCAACGGTAATGGTTGCATTTTCAAAACCTTCTGGTAATTTTATTTGTACGATCGCTTTCGCGGGATTTGGGAAGACTTGAATTGTAGCTTCACTCCTATTTTCTGCAACGGATAAGGTTAAAATCACCGATTCAAAATCTGGAATTCCATACCCCAATTGTATCGTTGGGTTTGCATAAATAGAAGCTGATTCGCGTACGAGTTGCATCAATTCCAAATTGGTTTTGTTTGGAAATGCCTGTACCAAACACGCCATTCCTCCCGCAATAATTGGCGAAGAAAAAGATGTTCCATTTGAAAGCTCTACATTTCCTCCCGAACTTACGACATATACACTTTCACCTTGCGCTACCACATCAGGTTTTACAGGAATGTTTGGTGTGCGTCCACGCGAACTAAACGAAGCATAATTTCCACTTCCGTTCACAGCTCCAATTGTGAAACCGTTTCCATCGCCCGGCGCAGTGATAATTCCCCAAGCTGGATCATTTCCAGAGTTTCCAGCAGAGTTTACAATCAATAATCCTTTTTCAACAGCGATGTTAGAACCTTTGGTAATAAAGGTCGTATTTCCGTCCATATCTGCAATTGTGTAATCGTATTTACTTTCGTCAAAAGTATTGTAACCCAACGATGTATTTACTACATCAACACCTAAACTATCGGCGCGTTCCGCAGCTTCTACCCAATACGATTCTTCCACAGGCGTTTCAGTTGCTGCATCTTCTGTTCTGAATAAATAATAGCTTGCATCTGGCGCAGTTCCTACAAATTGCCCATCAATATAACCTGCCATATCTGACAATACATTGGTTCCGTGACTGTTTCCTGTATATAAATACACATCCGAAGTTCGATCTACAAAATCATAGCCATTTAGCAAATCGCCATTATCGCGTAATCGCTGAAAAGCTGCCATAGTGTTTACATTCGTAAAACCGCCATCTAATACGGCAACTGTTACACCTTCACCTGTATAATCTGCCTCATGAATCTTGTCAACTTTGATCATTCCTACTTGATTGGAACCATCACCATAGTTGTACATCACTAAGGTTTCAAACTTTTCCACAGTTCTTTCTATTTGCGCTACTGCAGAAGGTCTACTTGATACGTTTAATGATCGATCTGCATATACAATTTGGTTGACAAAAGCCAAATTCAACAGCGCATTAATATCAGTTTGCGTTCCTAAAACATGTACACAATTGAACCATTTTGATTTCGCTTTGACTGTAATTCCTGTTTGTGCTTTCACTTGCGTGATATACAATTCGTTTACAGGAATATCGCGTTCATCAATGACAACTCCATGATTTACTTTACGATCGATTGCTTTTTGCGTTAGAATCGTTATCGGATTTGCCAACGAATTTGCTACATCAGGTTTATCTGTAAAATAAATCCAAGCATGTTCGGTTTGTGCAAAACTGAATTGTGTAAAGAATAAGATTCCTAATACGATTAACTTTTTCATAGTATTTTTTTAAGGTTTCAGGAATTAAAATTTCAATTATGAGATGACTCCAGAACCAATTAATTCGTCCTCAATATACCAAGCTACAAATTGTCCTTCTGTGATGGCACTTTGCGGATTTTCAAAATCTACATACATGCCGCCGTCAATTTTATATATCAATGCTTTTTCAAGCGATTGACGGTAGCGAATTCGCGCCATCACTTCCATAGACTCGTCTGGCTGCAACGCCAAATCTTCGCGAACCCAATGCAATTCATCATCTTTTACAAATAAGGTACGTCGGTATAATCCTGGATGCGATTTTCCTTGTCCAGTATAAATTATATTTTCTTTTACGTCAGTTTCTATCACAAATAGCGGTTCTATGGTTCCGCCAACTGCCAAGCCTTTTCGTTGCCCTTTGGTAAAATAATGCGCACCTTGATGTTTTCCTACTACTTTTCCATCAGTTTGTTGGTAGGTGTATTTTTCAGCATAAAACGCCAATTCTTCTGCTTTGCTTGTAAACTCAGGTACTATTTTGTGATAGCTTTCTTTTTCTTGTGGAACTTCTACAATGACACCTTCTTTTGGTTGCAATTGTTGCTGTAAAAAGTCAGGCAATTTTACTTTTCCGATAAAGCATAATCCTTGCGAATCTTTTTTATCGGCAGTAATTAAATCTGCTTTTGCTGCAATTTCACGTACTTCTGGCTTTGTCATTTCACCAATTGGAAATAATGCTTTTTCTAGTTGTTCTTGTGAAAGTTGACACAAAAAGTATGATTGATCTTTGTTATCGTCTTTTCCAGCTAGCAATCTATGAATTTGTTTTCCTTCTTTTTCAATCGTTTCTTTTCTGCAATAATGACCTGTTGCAACATAATCTGCACCTAAATCCAAGGCGATTTTCATGAATACATCAAATTTTATTTCACGATTACATAAAACATCCGGATTTGGCGTACGTCCTTTTTCGTATTCGTTAAACATATAATCAACGATACGTTCTTGGTATTGTTCGCTTAAATCTACGGTTTGAAATGGAATTCCAAGTTTGTCTGCAACAATCAAGGCATCATTGCTATCTTCTAACCATGGACATTCGTCAGAAATGGTCACCGAATCATCGTGCCAGTTTTTCATGAAGAGTCCAATAACTTCATATCCTTGTTCTTTGAGAAGATATGCAGTTACACTTGAATCTACACCACCTGAAAGTCCTACTATTACTCGTTTCATTTTTTTCTTTTCACTTATTTCTTTCGATAAGACGAAACTTACCTGAATTGCTGACAAAGATACTACCTTTTTCGCTTTTTTACGAGGTCATTCGCGCCAAGCGTATTTTCGAAATTAGAAATTACTGAGAGTGTCGAAATAGTTATATGTATAAAATTGATATAAACCTAAGATCCCGCTATGCAGCGGGATTAGTTCAACTTAGAATTTTGAATGCGTCTTAGATACTGAATCGAGTTCAGCACAAGCTTTTCAAAATTGAGTTTCACTAACAAAAAAGCCTGAATGGAAAGAACATTCAGGCTTTTCTAATTAATTTACATTTGTTACAGCGAAGACAATTCAAATACTAAGTATTCTAAAAGTCTGTCTACTGTGCTAAATCCGTCGTCGTGATTTTCCGTATGAAATGAAGAGTAAAACACGCCGCCGTTTCCAACTATAAATGTAAAAGCCAAGTCTTTATTTTCTGTAATTTCTGTACCAGCTACGTCTCTGTAAGTTACTGGTCCGTTGAACCAACTTATGACAGTTGCATCATTTGCACTATCTACTACTTGCCATGCTGGTAAAAATTCGTCAAGTAATACTGTATCATTATTATCTATCGTAATGTTGAAATTTACTTGCAACCAAGCAATTAAATTTGGATCAAAAATAGTTGCATTTGTTGAAACTGATTGCCCGCTTTTTTCTTCATCTAAGAAATCGATATATTGTTGTCCATTGCCTGTAATTCCTTCAACATATTTAAAAGCCCAATCGGTTGCGTATAAGATTCCGCCATTGTTTACATAGTCAAATATGTTTCCGTTGAATTCAGTATAGCCTTCGTTTAATCCACAGTTTAAAAAGAGAATATCGTATTGCGCTAACAACGTTGGCGAAGCTACTAAGTCTGCAAAAGTATAGGCTACATTTGGTTGTAAATTTGTAGAGTTTTCAGGTAAAAATATTCCAGGATCATTTCCATGATTGTGTCCGTGATGACCTGCATTTCCTGAAGGTCTTAATAAGCCAGTTCCTTGAATAATGTCAAATAATGGTTCTTGTGTAAACGGATTTACCAAACCAATATCGTACAATACAGATTCAATATTGTCATAACTTCCTGTGACAACACCAATTCGAGGAAATACTTCAATTGGAATGTTTGGAAGTGTTATATCATCATCTTCTGCGACTTCTACTGTTCGTGCCGAACTGAATAATCCTTTTTGCAATGCTAATTCATACGTTCCGGCTTGTAAGTTTGTCAATGTAAAACTTCCGTCTATTCCTGAAATTGTTTCAGAAACAATTGTTCCGTCTTTACTTGCAGTAATAATTCCGTTTACAATAGGATCAAGATCGTTTGGTGCTAAGAATTTACCAGAAACACTACTTTCTGCTAATGGAGCTGATTCGCTGTCTTTTTCACAAGAAGTAAAAAAAGAAATTGCGAGTAATATCAAGATAAGTTTTTGAATTTTCATACTCTTTAGGTTAGGTTTGTATAAAGTAGATGGCTGAAACATCTTTTAGTTGCGTGCGAAATAAAGTTTTTAATACTTTATTTTTCAAGCGATTAAATCATCGCTGTTTAGAATAAAACAATTTAAAATTTAAAATTCCCCTATGTTATTTTAAAAAAGCTGTGATTAGTTTGCTTACGCGATACTTCATGGATATGTTAATACTTTGTTAGACATTATTTGTTGTTCTTTTTATTTCATCTTTTTTACCGTATATTCGATTTAACAAGTATAAAATCTCCTTATAAATATAGATTTCCTCTTGTTTATAGCGCACAAAATATTTCGTCAAGCAAAATGAAAATCGTTCAAATAGATTCTTGCGAACCAAAATTGAAAGTACAATTTGAAAAAGTATTCAAAATGCGTGTTCCCCATGAAAATGCTATTTACCAGAGCAATGAAGAGGTAGAACGTGAGTACTTTAAAACTGGTGGCATATTTTATGTTAAGTATAGAATAAATTATAAAGTTGGTGACGAGCAATGTTTTAGCGATCGGGTTATTTTATTTTTTCACAAAAATGGTGAATTGGCATATTGCTTTTTTTACGACAATTTTGTGGTGGAACAATACCATAAGTTCGATCAAGACGGAGACAAAACCATTGAAGCAATTAAAAAATAGTAGTACATGAAATTGAAAATAACAGTTATTATTATATCCTTTCTTTTTGTTTGTAACACAAGCTTTTCGCAAGAAACAAAAACGGATAGTCTCGATATTAAAATTGGTCAAATGATCATGTTGGGTATTGGAAGTGATACCGAAATACGATCTGACAATAAGATTCTAGCCGATATTAAAGCGCAGAAATTGGGCGGTGTTTTGATCTATGAAAAGAATATCACAAAGCTGAATTCGGTTGAAAATTTAAAAAAATTAATAGCAACACTTCGAAAAGATGAAATCCTTCCGTTGTTAGTAAGTATTGATGAAGAAGGCGGAAAAGTAAACCGATTGAAGCAAAAATATGGGTTTCCAAAAACGGTTTCAGCAAAATATTTAGGCGAAGTTGATGATGTTGACACGACAAAGTATTACAGTGATATTATTGCGCACAACCTATTAGAACTGGGCATTAATGTAAATTATGCGCCCGTTTTAGATGTTGATAATGCAGACAATCCACCAATTGGAAAAAATCATCGTGCGTTTTCTGAAAATCCAGAAGACATTATCAAACATGCGCGACAAGTGATTTTGAGTCATCGTTATTTTAATGTAAAAACGGTTATAAAACATTTTCCGGGACATGGAAATTCGAAAGAAGATTCACATTACAATGTAACTGATGTGAGCAAATATTGGCAACAGAAAGAAATTTTTCCGTATATCAAATTGTTATATGAAGGAAATGTAGACGCAATTATGACTGCGCATATTGTAAACGAAAAACTGGACGATTCTAAATTACCTGCAACACTTTCTAAAAAGATTATGACCGATTATTTACGCGGCGATCTTGGTTTTGACGGCGTAATTTTTTCAGATGATATGCAAATGAAAGCAATTGCTGATCAATTTGGATTTGAGAAATCGATTCAAATGGCGATTCATGCGGGCGTAGATGTGTTGATGTTTTCAAACCATATTCCAATGAAAGGACGCGATATGATTCTTCCAAAAGATATCATTGATATTGTCAAAAAGATGATTGCTGACGGTGAAATTTCAGAGAAACGCATTGACGAATCGTATCAACGTATTTTAAAATTCAAAGAAAACTTATAATTCATTTATGAAGAAAATTCTAATCACAGGCGGAACTGGTTTTTTGGGTCGTGCGTTAGCACGAAAGTTCAAAGAACACTATCATGTGGTGCTTTGTGGGCGGAATAATTACTTGAATGAACGCGTCCGAAAAGTGTTGAATTGTGAAGTAATTCCAATGGATATTACCAATATGGATGCTGTACGCGAAACTTTATCGCTCACAAAACCAGACATTATTATTCACGCGGCAGCGACAAAATATGTGCATTTAGCAGAACAGTTTCCCAACGAATGTTTAGACATTAACATCAAAGGTTCACAAAATGTTGCTAGAGCTGCTATTGAACACAATGTAGAAACCGTGATCGGAATTTCTACAGATAAAGCAAGTGCCCAAACCAATTCGTTTTACGGTTTGTCCAAACGTGTCATGGAAAAGTTATTCATTCTCATGAATAATGATGAAAAGACAAAATTTGCTTGTGTTCGGTTTGGGAATATTGCCTGGTCCACAGGTTCTGTATTTCCGATTTGGGAAAAAATGCTGAAAGAAAACAACAATTTAATCGAAACAACTGGCGCGCACATGCGACGCTTTATTTTTAGTTTGGATGATGCCGCAACCTTGGTTGAAAACTGCTTGATTCACATAGAACATACAAAAGGAAAAATATTATGTCCAGAAATGAAAACGGTTTTTATGCAAGATGCTTTGGATTGTTTTATTGACCTCAATGGCGGAAGCTACAAAAAGATTCCGGCAAGAGCTGGCGAAAGTATTGACGAAGTAATGATTGATCCGTACGAAGTAAAATCGACTTCAAAAATAGAACTTGGTGGCGAATCATTTTTCTTGATTCACAATCATGATGTGGAAAATCCGATTGGTGATTTTGTCTCTACCGAAAATCAAGACCACTTAGAAAAAGACGCATTAAAGAAATTACTAACCTTTACAACCGACAACATATTTTGATTACAAATGCTTTGATAATGGCTGCGGGACGAGGATTGCGAATGATGCCTCTGACAACCAATACCTCAAAAGCAATGATTCAATTTAACAATGCCATGTTGATCGGGAATTCGTTGAAACAATTAAAAAAACTAGATTTACAATCTATCAGTATCACGGTGGGTTATAAAGGTGCCGAATTAGCCGAATACGCAATTAAAGAAGGTGTTCACAACATTTTCAATACCAACGAAAAGGGAAATGCTTGGTGGATGTACAACACACTTTTAAAGCAATTAGACGCGCCATTATTGGTATTGACTTGTGATAATATTGTTGAGATTGATCTCGAATGGATTTCAGCACAATACCTCAAACACAATTCGCCAACGTGCATGCTCATTCCGGTGACGCCCGTGGATGGAATTGAAGGCGATTTTATTCAAACAAAAAACAATCAAATTATAAATTTAAGTAGAACCGAAAAAACACCAATTTACGGTTCGGGCATTCAAATTCTGAACCCAAAAAAGATTAACGATTGTACTGAAAAAGCAGACAATTTTTATGACGTTTGGACGCAACTCATCGCACAAGAATTATTAATAGCTTCTGAAACGTACACCAAAACCTGGTATTCTATCAATACCGAAGCACAATTACACACCGCAGAAAAATTATACACTTAAGAAATGAAGGAAAAATTAGCTAGCATACTCACTGAGATTTTAGACGAAACCATTACGTCAAATGATTTTCAAGAAGAAACGAATATGACGACAGATTTAGGGTTGACATCATTGAATATGATGTATTTTATTTTAGAACTTGAAAATGTTTTTGGCGTGGAAGTCGATTTGGAAGAAATTGACTTAGATACGTTTTTCACTTATAAATCACTCAGAGAATTCATCGAGCGAGAACAAGCCTAACATGAAAAACAAGGAAACGGATACGATTAATATTGTTTCATCCATTATTGGTTATGGCGTTTATTTTCCTGCGTTGATTCTGTTTGAACAACTGAAAGCGCTTGGTTATAACGTAAATATTTATATCATTGAACGCTTCTTTGACGAAAAAGCAACCTCCGAATTTGAACGTACCAAAACTGCTTTTAAGAAAGATGTGCGTTTGGTACAAATTGCCTCAAGAATTCCTGTAAAGTACACTGAAAAATTAAGTATCAGGAAAACCGAAGCACTTTTTCAAGAATGGTCAAACAATAATTCCACGCATTTTTTATGCTTTTCAGGATTGTGGTTAGAGACGCTTCATGCGTACAAAAATCAACATCCAAATTGTACGATTGATGCTTGCCGTGTAGATTCGGCAGTAGCTGCAACTTGGGGAATGCTTTCGAAACATACCGAATTGATCACGAATGATTTGTCGTTTTTTACTGCTTCCGAAAATAAAATCAATTATGTGTTGAACATTCCAGAAATACAACCTGTTCCCTATCTCAAAAGAGAAAACAACGTAACGATTCATGGTGGCGGATGGGATTTGGGCGATTTTACCACGACAACCGAACAATTCACAAATTATCATGTAAACTTAATTGTGAACGATTTGAATGTCGATTTCAACACTAAAAACACTACTTTACACGCCAATAAACCACACTGGAATCCGTTGTATGAAGATGGTTTTCCTCCTTTCGGGAGAATGAACTCAGATAATTCAATTACATTTAAAGCCAATAAAAAACATCCAGGAATCTTGAACGTACTCGCTAAAAGTAACGCAATTGTAAGCAAACCTGGCGGAATGACTTTGATGGATTCGTTAATTACAGAAACGCCTTTGATCTTTCTAAAATCTGTTGGAAAGAATGAAAATAGCAATAAAAAATTGTGGGAGACTTTACAATTAGGAATTCCAATAGAAACGTGGCAAAAAAGTGAACATCAAGCGACAACTTTAACCGAAATGCACGAACGGATTATTGCTATCAAAAAAGAAACGCCATGTTTTCTAAAAACGTATATAAATTTACTCAATAACTCATAACACGCATGCAACCAAAAAGTAGTAAACCATACAAAAAAGAAGCATTAAAGCGATTGAAAGAGAAGATTGATTTCACGCGAAAGTGTTATACGGAACGATTAAAAGATCCAACGTATGCAACTGAAGTTCCGAATGAAATTGGCTTGAAATTGACCAATCGATGCGATTTGCGTTGCACACATTGTTTTCAATGGAATGATGTTGGTTTTCACAGACATTTAGACAAAAAAGAAGTGAAAGTTCAAGGTGATTTGGATATTGATATTATCAAGAAATTACTGGAAGAAACACGTCATAAAAAGTCACATATTTATTTATGGGGCGGCGAACCGATGATTTATACCTATTGGAACGAATTGGTAGAATTGTTGGCAAATGATCCACGTGATACGGTGGTTTGTACAAATGGTTTATCGATCAAACGGAAAATAGATTCGTTGATTAAGATTTCTGATAAATTGACAACTTTGGTCAGTGTGGAAGGTTTGGAAGCGCAACACGATAAACTCAGAGGAAAAGGAACGTTCAAGAAAATTATGGACAATGTAGATCATTTGATTGATTTGCAACAACAAGGAATTTACAAAGGACATATTTCGATTGCTGCCGTTTTTAGTGAAGATGTCATTCCGCATTTGTATGAATGCTGTGAATATTTTGAATCGAAAGGAATTGATACTTTGTACTTTAATTTTCCTTGGTATATTCCTGAAGATGAATCTGCTAAGATGAACGATTTTTATGAAGAAAAGTTTTCTTGGTTGGAGAAATCGCGTATTAAACGCAAAACCTGGGAATCGTTTGATTTTCATATTGATATGAAGTTGTATGATGATTTGTTGGCGCAAATTCATCGCATCATGGAAAAAACATGGAACATTCGCATTCGGTTTCAACCAAATTTGGAGTTGCATGAAATTGAAGCGTATCTGAGAGGGAAATCACAAGCGCCATCGTGTAAAGCGACGTGTTTAGGAATTTCAAATCGTATGGATGTCATGCCTTCTGGAAATGTGGTTTCGTGTAAAAAGTTCACAGAGTTTAAAATGGGGAATTTGTATGAAAACGAAATGAAAGACGTTTGGCATGGTGAAACGTTTACCAAATTCCGCGAAACACATAATAATGAGTTAATGCCGATTTGCTCGAAGTGCGAGATTTTGTTTTCTAATGGAATGTAGTGTTTCGCTTTCGCCCAACGTTTTGGGTTTTGGGTTTTGGGTTGAAAAAACCTTTTCTGTACTTTAGAAAAGAAAAAAGTTGAAAATAACAGCATGAATTTATATGATCTTTTAACAAATAGAAAACCAACAGAAACGTATCTTCAGACGGAAAGTGCGTCGTATACGTTTGCAGAGTTATTTCAGTTTGTGGACGATTTTGAAAAAGAGTTTTTTGACGAAAGTGATCAAATTATTGCGCTGAAAATAAAAAATCAGGCATTGCTCGTTTTTTGTATTTGGTCATGTATCAAGCATAAAAAATCATTTGTGTTACTTCCGTTTCAACTAGATGCAACTCTGGAAGAAAGTTTATTGCGTGAAGCTTCTTGCCGTTTTGTAATTACAATGAAAGAAGAAAAAGTAGGCGCATCGTTTTCTGTAAACGATTTGACTTCGTATCAAACAAAAGGACAATCAGAGAATCATCAAACTATAGAAAAAGCTTCGATCGGATTTATTTCTAGCGGAACGACAGGAAAGCCAAAGTTGATTTGGAATACATTTCAGCAAGTTGAGAAAAGTCTGGACGCAATTCGTTCGCATGATTTTATGCCCTATTGCAACGAGCAACAGGTTTTGATTAGTCCATTTTTGACACATTCGTATGGTTTTAGTGCGTTGCTCGAATACACATTAGGAAATAGCACAATTATTATTCCGAGTGAAGCTTCGTTCACTAGCGTATTTCACTTGATAAATAACAAGAAGATACAAGTATTGGCAACTGCAATAGAAGGCGTTTCATACTTTTATAAGCAATTGCTCGTATTTAAAAAGAAGATTCATTTCAGCAACTTACAACATATTGGTTTTGGTGGCGATTTTGTTCATGATTCCTTATTGAAATCACTTTGTGAAATATATAATGATGTTTCGTTTTCGGTTCGCTACGGAGTTTCTGAAATTCCCTCTGTGATTGGTCTGAACAGATTTACATCGTTGGAAAATAATACAAAATCATATACGATACTTCCGCTCTATGCTATTCAAATTGCTACTGAAAATGATGACGAAATTTTAGTGAATTATACGGATGATTCCACTCAAATCGCCACAGGAGATATTGGCGTTTTTGAGAACAATCAACTTACTATTATTGATCGAAAAGCATCTTTTTTGAAGGTGAAAGGCTATAAAATTTCACCCAATTTTGTTGAAAAAACAATCTTAGATTTCGAAATGATTCAAGAAGTACAGGTATTCGCAAAGAATGATAGTTTGATCGCACATATTATTCCACATAAAAATTACCAAAAAACTGAATTGATCAACTATCTTAGAAGCAAGTTGCCAAATTATGCGTTGCCAAATAGTATCAAAGAAGTTGAAACTATTGAACGAACGAGCACAGGAAAAATTAGGAGACAGTAATATGAGCGTACAAGTATTTAATCTTTTAGGAATTTCACGCGATTCAATTTTTGAAGAAAAGTTATCGTTTGCAGATTATTTAACGGACTTCATCACACAAACAGACGCGCTCAATTTTTCAGGAACATTGTTGCCAGAATCTATTGAAGGTCCAATAAATCCTTGGTTTTTTGCACAAGAGTTATTATCAAAATCTTCTAAACTTCCGTTTATTGCGATTAATCCGTGCTTTGTACATCCATTGTATGTAGTACGAAATTTGTATAATTTGTCTACGTTTTACCAACGTCCTATTTACCTCAACTTCATTACAGGCGGTTCGGCTGTGGATTCGCTCAAGATAAACGATTCGCTTTCTAAAGAAGAAAAATACAAGCGTTTGGATGAGTTCATCACGATTGTACAAGAGTTATTGACCGCAAATGAAGGTGAAACCTATTCTTTTAAAGGAACGTATTACACCTTAGAAAATATTGTTTTTAAAGGTTCACTGCCCGAAAATCTTCAACCTGTGTTTCATATTGCTGGAAGTTCTGAACATGCCGAAAACTTGATTCAGAAAAAAAACATGATCCAATTAAAAATGGGCGAAAGTGCTGCGAAGATTTCTATCAACCGTGCTAAAAAAGTAAGTTATCATTTTGGAATTATTGCACGCGAAACTTCTGAGGAAGCCCAAGACGTATTAGCTACCTTTTGTAAGGTTGATCGGAAACGCACTATTTTACAGCAGATTTCCATTAAGCAATCCAATTCGGTTTGGAAACAGAAAGTATACGAAAATTATAAAAGTTCAGCAGAAGATCCTATTTACAGCTTAACGCCTTTTATGAATGGCTATTCGGATGTTCCGTATTTAGTAGGAAGCTACAAAGACGTAGCGAACTATGTACAAAATTATATTGATCACGGAATTGAAAGCATTATTATTGAAATCCCAAAGACTGGCTACAACGAACTACAAGAAATAGATACTGTACTTACAGCCATCAAACAGTAAAACCGTTCACTTATAAACATAAAAAATTGCCTTCACACGTAGTTGTACGATATGAAGACAATATGTATATTATAATAAATCTTATTTTAAGATGATCTTGACGGCGATACTGGTGCTTTGTGATCACAACAGCTACACGTTGGATCATCACAATCTGCTCTTTTATGATTTAGGTTTAAACCACCAACTTTAAATCCACCAAGTAATGATTCTTTTTGGTGCACTTTTAGAACTTTCATTTTTTTATTCGTTTTCATATATGTATACTTTTTAAGTTGTTTTCAACTACACTATAAGTATTATTTTGTTTCGAGAAGAATTTTCGGTAGCTTTTTAATGTTTTTGTGACGTGTTAATGTCATGAACTTGTGAGGTTTGGAACGAGTTAATAGCATTTTTTTGTGTGTACGTTTTTTATTAATGAATTCTGTCAAATGATTTGCCATTAAACTTACATACAGCACCATTATCCATACCCAACCATAAATCGCCATTTTTATCTGTATAGATTGCCCTTACAAACATACTCGTAAGTCCATTTTCGGTTGTGTAATTCGTAAGTGATTTACCATTGTAAGACCACGCACCAGAATCACGATCCCCAAACCAGATGTTACCATTGCGATCTTCCCCGATCGAAAAAACATGGTTAAGCGTGCCTTTTGGTGAGATTGTCCCACCTGTTTGACCATTTTTGTCATTAAGCCCCATTTTTTCAGTGAAGTTTATCGTCTTGGTTCCATCATAGTATAAAACTCCAATTCCATTGTTTCCAATCCAGAGATTTCCTTTGCTGTCTTCAAAGATACTGCGCACATGATAATCAAAACTTCTTTCGTTGATGAAAATGAAAGATTTTCCATCATAGCCTAATACACCGCCGTAACTGGAAATCCATACTTTGTTGCCTTTACTTTGACTGATTCCTGTAACTGGTCCTGTAATGCTAAATGAGTCATGATTACTATCCAAGACCGGGAAAGTTAAATAGGAAAGGTTTTGTCCGTTGAATCGATATATTCCACCTGTACGGTCTTCTCCATTGCTAACCCAAACATCACCTAATGTTTTTTTCCATTTATTCTCTTGAGGATTTACTGAGTTCTCAAGATTTTTATCGCTGTGAATGATGAATTCTTTTCCATTATAACTGCTGATTCCGTTTCCCGTTCCGAACCAAATATTTCCATGTGTATCTTCTTGAATTGTTCTGATTTGGTTATTACTTAAACCATCTTTCTCGGTGAAATATGTGAAAAATTTTCCATCATATCGGCAAACACCTTCTTCGCTACCAAACCAAAAATTACCTTTACTGTCTTCAAATATGGCGCGCACCATGCTTGTATATCGTAATTGCATCACAGTGTCTCTGTCAACCTCAACAGGTTTGACATTACTGGTCTCAGGCAACTTCACAGGATTATTGTTTTTAGAACCTTTATTTATACAAGAACTAAGTAGTGAAAACAAGATGATTATCTGAACGATTCCTGTATAATGTGTATGTTTAGATTCTTTCACTTTGTTTTTGGGATTTTTGAATGATGCGCAACGACTTGTATATGTTTCGTTGCGTGAATAAGAACCTAATTTAGTAAATATAAACTGAATAGAAAGTTTGCTAGGTTTTTGAAAGACATCTTGACGTTTTTTATAAAATATCATGTAAAAACAAAAAGAGGCTGTCTGAAAAGGCAGTCTTTTTTTTTGCAATTTTTTGAAGTAATTCTTAACTTTAAGAATGAGCAGAAAAGTTATTTTTAAGACCTATTGTCAAGATCAGTTAAGTCTTTTACCTCC
>NZ_JACGWS010000024.1 GCF_014397005.1 Kordia aestuariivivens | reverse complement strand
GTTTTGAAAACACCATCGATCCACAAACGGTCTTTATCCGTGTGGAGAATACCATTACTGGATGTGTGAACACCAATAACATTGCAAGTTTAGAACTCATTGTAGAACCAATTCCAACAGCGACAGCACCACCAACGTATGAAGAATGTGCAACAAATGAGGCAGATCAGGATACAGCCGTATTTGATTTAACTTCACTTGATGTGACCATCATAAATGGACAAGCAGATATGGCAGTATCGTATTATGAAACAGCCGCTGATGCAGATGCAGATAGCAATGCGATTGCAAACACAACAACGTATACGAACACATCGAATCCGCAGACTTTGTTTGCACGCGTTCGACAAGCCATTACAGGTTGTCTTTCAGATCCGATCTTAGTGAATTTACAAGTCAATCCATTACCTGTGTTTAGCCTGCCAGAAGATGATATCTTATGTGTGGATGCAACTACAGGACAAGCCTTAGACCCACGAACCATCGGAGTAGACTTTGGCGCAGGATTCACCTATCAGTGGACCACACCAAGTGGAACTGAAACCAGTGCAACAGTAACAGTAGATCAGGCAGGAACGTATTCGGTAATAGTTACCGATCAGAACAATCCAACGAATTGTAACTCTAGTGATAGTGTAACTTACACCGCATCTTCAGCGCCAAGCACGCTTGATATTGCAGTAACCACACCCGCGTTTTCAGATACACACAATGTGGTGGCAACGGCAACAGGTGGTTCAGGGAACTATGAATATCAATTGGATGATGGACAGTGGCAAACCACAGGAGAGTTCTTTGATTTACAACCAGGACAGCATACCATTACGGTGAGAGATACCAATGGTTGTGGTGAACTGGTAAGAACCATTGGACTGATAGACTTTATGGAATTCTTCACACCAAACGGTGATGCGTTTAATCCAACATGGAATATCATCGGATTACAGAATCAGCCAGCAGCGAAGATTTACATCTTTGATCGTTATGGAAAACTCCTCAAACAGATTAGTCCTGCAGGACAAGGATGGGACGGAACCTACAACGGAACGCCAATGCCATCAGCAGATTACTGGTTTAGAGTAGAATATGTAGATCCATTTGATGGGAATCCAAAAGAGTTTATCAATCATTTTACATTGAAGCGATAATTTAAACAGAAGAAATAAAAAACATACGAGCATTCTATATTTTAAAGGTATGGAACATTTATGTAATGCTTTTTTAATAAAAAAAGCACTTCAAAGTAGCAGAAATACTCTTCAAAATCATTGTATGAATAGGAAAGTTAACCTATTCTGAAAGGCAGAAAAGACTTAAATAGTGGATAGTTACTTCAGGCGACATTTTATGTGTTTTTAAATGGTATTGACGTTATTCAAACGTCCCGAAAGCTTGCTGCAGTGCTGCGAGAAGGTGCCGAAGTTCCCCGAAAGCTTGCCGCATTGCTGCGAGAAGGTTCCGAAGTTCACCGAAAGCATGTTGCGTTGCTGCGAGAAGGTTTCGGAAACTATTTTATTGCGAATTCTGCAATAAACTCATCAAAAGTTAGAGAAATATTACGAATTCTTTAAAAGGACGCTTTTATAATATTCTTATTGAATGCCTGAAATGAATTGAACATCATAATTTATGATTCCATCTTTTCGCATCGTGCTTAATACATTACTAACCGTTTGTCGTGAAGTATTTTGGTAAGGTTTGCAATTTCTTTGTGTGATAAAAGGTTTTTTGTTACTAACTATCCTGCGTCATTAGTTTCGTCTAATTCATTTAATATAGTCTGCTATAAATGATCCTCTAGATATCGTTTAAAGGCATACACTAGCTATAAAACTTTAAAGACTGAGAATTTATATTATAAAAAAACCGCTTTAAAAATATTTTTAAAGCGGTTTACTATAAAAATTCAATTAGAATTTTAATTTCTTAAGATTTAATTAAAGAAATGTTAGCAGATATAATAACCACTCCATGGTATATAACAACAAACTTTCTGACCATTAACGAATATAAATGAGCCATCTCCACCACATCCGCGAGATAAACGTATACCTGCAACAATACCTTTTTGCTCATTTTTAGATAGTTCTTGAGCGCCTTTCAAATTTAAAAGTGATTTTTTCATGATTTTAGTATTTTTGGTTAAAATAAATTAGAATAAATATAATGATTATTTTATATTAATTAATGAAATCAACTACATTTCATAAAACATTCGTCATATCTGCTGCACTTTTTATTCCGCTCATCACAAGCACATTAGCTATCTTATAAGAGAAAGTTTGAACTCTTCTATAGAATAAATCTTCGTCTTTTAACTAAACCCAGTGTAATGCTTAGAAATTTATTCTAAAGTTTAATTCGTTTAGATTTTATTTAGGCCTAGCCTATAATGAATTGGGCATTATACGCTATGATTCCCCTTGTGATAACGGCCAAATTATTGTTTTTCAAAAAGATGCGCATTTATATGTCTTGAAGAAAAACCATTTGACTATTGATATTGCAATTCACTCAAATTTTTATACAAACCGTTTTCGATATTAATTAATTCATCATGTGTTCCAGTTTCGTGGATTTGTCCATTTTTTAAGACTAAAATGGTATCGCAATTTTTAATGGTTGAAAGGCGATGTGCAATGATGAATGAAGTTCGTCCAATCATTAATCGATCTAAAGCATCTTGTATGAGTAATTCTGATTCAGAATCGAGTGAACTTGTTGCTTCGTCTAGTATTAAGATAGAAGGGTTTTTCAAGATCGCTCTCGCAATGGCAATTCGCTGTTTTTGTCCTCCAGAAAGTTGAATGCCTCTGTCGCCCACATAGGTTTCATAACCATCAGGGAAACTCATGATAAAGTCATGTGCATTCGCGTCTTTTGCAGCTTTGATGATTTCTTCTTTGGAAGCATTTAAGTCTCCGTAAATGATGTTTTCTTCAATAGTTCCGCCAAATAGAATAACTTCTTGTGGAACGAGCGCCATTTCGTTTCTGAGTTTACTCAATTCAAATTGATCCGCAGGTTTTCCGTCAAAAAGAATACTTCCCGAACTCGGTTTGTAAAATTGTAATAGCAATGAAGATAAAGTCGATTTCCCAGAACCCGATGGTCCAACCAACGCAATTTGTTGTCCTTCTTTTACGTTTAACGAAATGTTTTTGATGACTTCAATATCCAATCGGGAATCGTAGGCAAAGTTTACATTTTCAAAGGTTACATTTCCTTTTAGGTTTAATGGATTTTTTATGTGTTGAAGCGCTAATTTTTCGGTAGTTCCATCTAAGATTTTCATGAGACTTTCCGTCGCGCCAAGCGCTTGCTGTATTTTGGCATATAAGTCTGGTAAACTCCCAATAGATCCGCCCACAAAAATGGTGTACAATATAAAACTAATGAAATGTTTTCCACTGATTTGATTGCTTTCAACCATCAATTTTCCTTGCCAAATGACAAATACAATTGAGCCAAACATACAGAAAGTAATTAAGGTTCCGAATATTCCGCGCCAAGTGACAATTTTCATGGTTTTATCTCGTACTTCCAATACTGTTTTTTTATATTTTATGATTTCAAAAAATTCATTGACAAACGATTTTACATTGGAGATTCCGACTAAACTTTCTTCTAAGATAGCATTCGATTTTGCTGCGGAATCCTGTGTTTCCATCGATACTTTTTTGATAAATTTCCCAAAAAACATTCCAAACAACGCAACTACAGGCACGACCGCAAGTGTAATGAGACACAGTTTAGGCGACATAAAAAACAGAATCATCAAGCTGATGACTACGGTTATGATTTGTCCCACGAAAGTGGATAAGGTAGTGTTGAAGGTTTCTCGGAGTAATTCAATATCCGTCGCAACTCTACTCGTCAGCTCTCCTACTTTGTTTTCATTGAAAAATTGAAGCGGCGACGTAATCATTTTTGTAAACGATTTGATCCGAATGTCTTTGAGCGTATTTGCGGTAAAGTATCCAAATAAGTAGATTTTGAAAAAGGAAAAAATTGCTTGCGCGCCAAAAACGACAAATAGTACCGTGACTAAGGTACTTGTGTCATCTAGGTTTACAAAAGCTGTTGAACTCTCCACAGAATTCCCAACGTCTTGTCCTAATAATTGTCCTATGAGATATGGAAATAACATCATTGTAATACTGGAAAGTAGCAAAAAGAACATTCCCGCCGCAAATACAAAACGATACGGTTTGATAAACGTATAAAAATTATATTTCGATGAAGTTTTCTTTTTCTTCAAAGGCTTTTCAGTTGATTTTTTTTCGGCCATTTTATTTTTTTATGATACGTTAAATATGAGTTTTTACTTTTAGATCAAGAATTCGTGTTCCCTTTTTTATCGTATAAGATTTCTTTTTCGCCAAAGAGTCTTTCCGAGATGATTCCTTTGTCTTGACATTGCTTTATTAAGGCATTCGATTCGATAATCGGGATGGATTCTTCCGTGTATTTTATACTACTGATATATTTTAACCACGGCTCCATTCCCATTGCATAGACATATACTTCGGATGGATTGAAGATATTGACCAAGCCCATTCCGCGTTCCGCATTGGAACCTGAGAGTCTTCTGGATTGATCCATTTCTTTAGGAATTTTCTCTGTTAAATACGGTCCGTAAATCCACGATAATGGTGCGCCTTCACATTCCATTCCTAGAAAGATAACGTCTGTATCACCTATGATTTCGTGTACTTTTTTATAGATTTCGTTTTCTATATTGCACGAATCCGCCACAAAAAGCATCGAGAAATTTGCGATTTCAACATGAAAACACAGTTTTGTCGGAATGTTTAAGTCACAGTGTTCACCCAAAAATGGAACTCCCGTAATTGTACAATGTTCGGACGTAAAACTTTCCATAATGTCTACTTCAACAATGTTATGAAAACCTATGTTTTGAAACATCATTTTTAGGCTTGGATCTTGTAAGGTTCCGTTTCCGCCACGCGGAATGACAATGTTTTTGATTTTGTGTCGTAACGGCAATAATGTTTCTAGCATTACATGATCTTGATGATTATGCGTGATTAAAACATAGTCGATTTCATCGGGCAAATCTACATCTGAAAAATGATCAACTTCTGATAAATAACCGTAATAACTGATTAAAGGATCAACCAAAATGCTTACTTCTTTGGTTTCTATTAAGATACACGCGTGTCCAAAGTAGCGCATCCGAATGTGATCGCCTTCATATTTTTGATATTTCGGAGGTTCATCTTCTGTAAAGAAAGAAGCAAAAAGCGAATCCTTTGTACGGTTTAACAATTCGGCAATTTCCGTGAAAGATCCTGCTTCTTTTTTCATTTTACACAGTTTATCAATTGCTTTGTCTGCAAACGGAATTTCCAAGTGTGTAATGTATTCTTCATCCAATCTTGGCGTACTTAGTACAAATGGTCTGTCGTCGTTATCGGTAATCCAAAGTGCAATACTTTGCATGTTGTCATCGTAATAGTCACTTTTGTAGAGTAAACTTTCAAAGATGTTATACGAAGGATTGTTGTTTAAATCATACACCAATTCGACATAACCTTTTAAAGGCGCGGGAATTTTGGCATATAAATCATCTAAAGAATGTCCGTCCGCTTCATTTTTAAGGAGTTCTTCTAAATCGGTTATTGCATCCGCTAGAAGAATCATTTGTCCTTGTTTGGTTTCTGTTTTTTCTTTTAGTTTTATAATATCTTCCTTTCGATTTGTTGGATAATCCATAAAAGGTCCGCCTAATAGTTTTGGATTTTTAGTGGCTGCTTTGTGTATTTGAGGTGACTGAATATAGGATTTTAGTATTTTCAGATTCCGTTCTTTTACAATTTTTGACGCAGTAGCTGGCGATATTAAGTGCGACCAACAATACCATCTATTTAATAAAGGTTCAATAACTACATTTGGCTTTAGGTATACATTATCGTTCATGATGAAGCTGTATTTACTGTGTTAATAATGTCATTTAAGACTTGATGATCATCTTCTAATAATAAATTTAGTATTTGGACATACTGATTCGCTTTCTCTTTAGAATCTTGCAATGTAAATCTACTTGAATTGTAAACCACTTTGAGCGTAATTGTGTCTTCGTGTTCTGTAAAATTGAAAGAAAAACTGCGTCCAAACCATTTATAGACAGATGTAGTTTCAGTAGTTAAAGAGATTCCTTCCATTTGTACATTGTTGCCAACTTTGGTGAAATTTTCAATTCCGATCCCGATAGGACATTCTGCAAATTCTAGTTGATCTACTAAAAGACTGTACGGATAGTTTTGATGTGAAAATACATCTAATATATTTTTCTTGATGCTGTGCACATATTCTGAAACCGTTTGGGACGCATCCATGTTCGTTCTAAAAATAGTATCGTTTGCGTAATACCCAATTTGATTGTTCAACGCTTTATGCTCTCTTCCCGCATTTACACTGGCAATGGCAACATCTTTTTTATTGGTGACACCATGAATTAATAACTTGAGTCCAGCTACTAACAGTGTAAAAATCGTGGTGTTGTAGCTTGCCGCTTGTTTTCTGAGTGTTTGTGTAAATGTTTCATCTAATAGAATTTCATGATCAAAACCATTGTAAATTTCAAAAGACGTGGCTTCTACTGTGTGCGGAAAGTCTAGTGCTTGTGTTAGATCTTTCAGGTATGAAAACCAAAATTCTTTAGAATTTTCTAGTTCGCCTTTGTTGATTTTATCGTTTTTCCAATAGGCAAATTCTTTGTAGTGAATGTCCAATGGTTTTAGCGTCGCATCTTTGTTTTGACAAAAATTGTTATAGGTATCAAATAATTCGTCGAATAAAACATTCATGGACCAACCATCTGAAACAATATGATGTATGACTAAAATAAGTAAGTGTTCTTCAGCACTTTTTTTGATTAATCGGATGCGTAGTAACGGTCCATTAAATAAATCGATAGACGTTTTGTCTTCTACATCTAGAAGTTCCTCAATTTTTTCTTTTTGAGCAGCTTCATCTGTTAAATCATGATAGTTATAGCTAAACGTCTTTTCGGCGGTGTCAAAAACTTGCTGTTTTAATTCTCCGTCTTCCATTTCCACAAATAAGGTTCGTAAACTTTCGTGTCTTTGCACAATATGGTACAACGCTTTTTCAAATGCAGTGACATTCAAATTTCCAATAAGCTTGAATGAACCTGGAAAAGCATTGTTTGGCGCGCCTTTACTCATCGCTCTAAAGCTTTTTTCAAATCCTAAGAAACGTTTCTGATTAAAGGAAATATCATATATGCTCGTATCATTAGAAACAGGTGAAATGATTTCCTCCTTTTTGTTGTAATTTTCGGTGTGTTTGGCGAGCAATTGCGGTGTAGAGTAATCAAAAACATCACGCACATCAATTGTAATTCCTGTTAATTTGTAGACTTCCGAAACTACCTGAATTGCTTTTAGAGAGTTTCCACCATATTCGAAAAAACTCCCCGTTATACTAAAAGGTTTTTCTAACAAAACTTCTTCAAAAATAGTTGTGATATGCTTTTCATATTCAGTGGTAGGTTCTATAATTTCTTTTGAAACCGTTGTTTTCGAAGACGTTTTAATTTGCTTTTTTAATGTTTTGACATCTACTTTCCCAGCATTATTAACAGGAAAAGCAGCGAAATACATAAATGTATTCGGAAGCATGTACGGCGGAATTATTTTAGACAGATACGATTTTAGCGTTTCTGAATTTATTTCGGTAACCGTTTCCACAAAAGCGATTAATTGCTTTTTGCCAACAGTTTCATGTACAATCACAACTGCATTTTTAACTGCGTTATGTGTCGTGATTGCTTCTTCAATTTCATGCAATTCTACACGAATTCCGTTCAGTTGCACTTGCGAATCCATACGACCGTTAAAATTCAGCGTTCCATCGTTGGAGAATGTTGCATAATCTCCCGTTTTGTAGACTCTAGCGCCATTCAAATAGGACGTTGTGATAAATTTTTCCGCGGTTAAATCGTCATTATTCAGATATCCATCAGACAATCCTACACCTGCCACACAAATCTCTCCTTGCAATCCAATTGGCGTTAACTTCGCATCTTCATTCAGTAATAAAATAGTCGTGTTTGCAAACGGTTCTCCAATCGGAACACTATTGTTTTCATAGAAGTCTTTTTTGTCGTACGAAATTTTATAAAAACTCGCTCCAATACAGGTTTCACTTGGTCCATAACCATTGTACACATCTTTTGTTTGCGAGTAATGAATACAATCGTTTATAGACGCTTTTTCGCCTGTGGTAATTATTTTTTGTAAGGTTGGTAATTCTCTTTTGTTTAGAATTTTAAGGTACGACGGCGGAAAAATAACCACATTTACATCGTGTGTTTCTAGTAATTTAGTCAATACATTGGTGTCATTTTTTTCTCTTTCGGAAGCAATGACAAGTGTGTTTCCTGCAATTAATGCCATAAATATTTCCACTAAAGACGCATCAAACGAAATGGATGCAAATTGCAACACTGTATGATTCGTAAGCTCCAAATAATCTACATGATATAGCATTCTGTCTGAAATGCTTTTGTGTTTTATTGGAATCGCTTTTGGTTCTCCAGTGGAACCCGACGTATGAATGATGTACGCCGTTTGCTCTTTATTCGATTTATTTTCAAATACAACTTCTGCAGCATCATCAAATTCAACTTGAATATCAACAGCAATAAAATTCCCTGTGAATTCTTGCAATTCAAACATGGAATCGCTGTCTGTAATTAAAAAATTAGCGTTCGTTTTGGAAAGTATTGCATCTCTACGTTCCACAGGTAATTTAAGGTCTAAAGGAACATATACAGCACCACATTTCCAAATTGCCAAAAGTGAAATTAACCATAAATCCGAACGTTCTAACATTAATCCTACACATTCGCCTTCTTTTAAATCGTAGTCTTCTATTAAGAAGTCAGCTAGTGTATTTACACGATTATTCAATTGCGCGTAACTAAGTTTAGTTCCTTTGTAAATAACTGCGTGTGTATCAGTATTTGAAATTACTTTTTCTTCAAATAAATCAATGAGTGTTTTATCTGAATCGTACTTTTTTGCTGTATTATTAAATAGATTGATAATGGTGTTTTCTTCTTCACCAGAAACAATATCAACCTGATTTAGGAATGTATCTGGCTTTTGAAATATTTCTAAACACGCATTAAAATGTGTTATTATGTTTTCAATAAAATACGCTTCATAACAAGATGAATCATAGTTTATGTTCACACGCAATTTGTCATCTTTTATCGCACATGCAAACATAAAATCAACACCATTTTGCAAGGGTTTGTCATGTACATTTTCATAGATAAATAACACATTACTGGTAGAACCTTTACTGAGAAGATCGCTTTTTTGCTTGCTATATAAGTCTTTCAAGGTTTCTTGACACATTTTTAAATGTTCTTTGAAACTTCTGTTGGTATCAACATGTAATGAGACTGGAATGTGAAGCGGGTCATTTTCAACGCCCTCTAAATGTGGCGTGTTAATCACGATATTTTCCTGAAACGTATATTTTCGCATCAACATTGAAAAAGCCGAAAAAAGTACCACCAACGAGATGGTTTCATTCGTTTTTGCCAGTTTGAAAAAAGCTGGATGCTTTGCGGCATCGATTTCAAATGCAAACGTTGATTTTTCGTTTTGATCCGTACTATTTTTTTGTTTAAATGAAAAGTGGACTTCTTCTTCGGCTGTCCATGATGTATTTTTTGAGAATTCTGAAGCACTGTTTGTATTCATAGCAATTAAGGGCTTTAATTTTTAAAATATAGAGATGTCTAAATCGATTTTTTCTTTGGTTTGACTTTTATATTGAATGACTTCAAGGATTTGATTTTCAATATTTTTCAAGTTTCTTGGCGTTGTTTTCGGTTCAAACAAACCATCTTTCTCCCAAGAATCTGCATCTAAACTGATGGCGTTGACATTTAACCAAACTGGTTCTTGAAATAGGTGTAATTTCTCAGGCATGACATCTTTCACAACAATTAAAAAGATTACTTGCGCAAATTCTTCTAATAATTCTACTGTGTGAATTCTGTCTGCGATTAAGGTTTCCAGCGATTTATTAGGTTCCAAGTTCTTCTTGAAGATTTCCAGAATGAACGGAATTTTCAAGTAATCGATATAGTCAAAGGTGAACGTATTATTTGCCACATTGTACCAATCTTTAAAGAGCTGTTTCATCCGCCCAAGCGCAAAAATTATGTTGGCATTTTCTTTGTCTAATTGCGTTTTCACAGTCAAATCCAAGAACGTTTTGTTGAACATTTGCGGACAATCTAACGACCAACCAATGACAACACTCCATAAATACGCTAGCGTATATACTTGTGGATGTCCTAAATACGGATACGAACCTTGAATGTGATCAATGAGCCATTCATTTTGAGAAATTACAAATTGACTCAATCGTTGCACATGATTTTCTTCTAATGAATTGTTTAAATCTTTTCTGATTAAATCCACTATACAGGTGTTCTCATACGCAATCATATTGGAACCGACAGAGTATAATGGATCAGCAAAAACGGCAGCTTCTCCCGTACACGCCCATCTATTTATGGACGCAACTTCGGTGGCAGAATGACTGTAATTTCTATTGCGCAGGAAATCTTCCATTTTGAAGTTTTCTAAGTGTTTCGCCACATCAGGTTCGTATGTTTCTAACCAAGTCGTTGCTTTTGCTTTTGTACTAAATGTACTTTGTTCGTGATACGCTTCCGAAGCTACAATACCAATACTTGTATGTCCGGAACTTAACGGAATGAGCCAAACCCAATACCCTGGTCCCATAATGTGAAACGTAGAGTAAAACCTGTTTTTGTTAGGCACATGATTGTGATAGGTTCTGTTTTCGTTACTGACAATATCATCCATATCAAACCTGCCTTTTACACGAAACCACACCGCATTGTGCGCGATTTCCATTTTTTTGGTGAGCTTGAATTTTTCGTGAAAAAATAAACGTCTTCCCATTGCGTCAATTACCCAACGACAATGCAAATCGAGTTCTTGGTCTTCGGTTTTGATTTGCACAATATTATCTTGCGCATCTTCATGAATTAATATGTCTTTGATCGCTGTTGCATCAATAATTTCAACACCACTTAATTTGTTGATGCTGTATAGATCGTTTTCCAGCACGCCGCGATCCATCTGAAGCGAATCGTACGGTGGAAAGTCAGACAATCCTATTTCGGGTCGGTCTGTCCACTTTTGATTGCTATCGCCCAAAATAAATCGAAAACCTAGTTTTTTATAGTGTGCATTTTTAAAATAAGAGTCCAATTGCAAATCTTCTTTTAAGTAGAAAGAAGCAATTTCGGTCGTAGACTCTCCTACTTTGAACGTCGCAATAGGTTTTGGAAATGACTGTTTTTCAATCACTAAGGTAGCGAGTTCTGGAAACGTTACTTTTAGTTGTCTTGCCAAGGTAAGTCCAGCTAAACCACCACCACAAATGATAACGTCATACTTTTTCTTTTTTGGTTTCATAACATTGCTTTTTTTTAATTGTCAAAGAAGAAATCAAAATCAAATGATTTTTTAATTTCTTGATTGCTTGTATCTTTTTTTAATGCATCAATCTGAATCGTAGGGTTTTTAATAATTTCATCGGTTAGTAAAATGATCGTATCTGCAAGTTCCTGTATCGTACTTGGTTTGAATAAATCACTATTATAATCGAGTGCAATCTGAAGTGAATCTTCCAATTCATTGAGTTCAATTCGTAAATCAACCATGCTTATGATTCCTGAATCACTTAAATCTGCAGCAGAAACATCATCTTCTTGCAAATTGGTATCGATCATATCTTTGTTTTGCATCACAACCACAACATCCGAAAAAGGCATTCGATCGTAATATCGTTTTACATTTAAGTCACTGGCAAGTTTATCAATCGGATAGAATTGATAATTGAACACTTGCAACATAAATTCTTTATTCGCTTTTATCAATCCTTGAAACGTTTCTGCTCCGCGAATTTCCGTACGCACAGGAATACTATTGATATACGGACCAATCTGATTTTGTAAATCCAAATGAAAACGTCCATGAACTGGTGTTCTTACCGTAATTTCATTGCTATTTGTGTGCCGCGCCAAACTGACATTTATGAGACTTAAAAGCACCATATATAAACTTGCATTTTCAGTTTCTGCAATTTCTTTCAGTTTAGAAAATTTATCTTGATGTATTTCTAAAGCGATGCGTTTGCCTTCGGTCGTTTTTTCTTTTTTTCGTTCGTAATCTGTTGGAAAGTGAAAATCTTTCACACCATTTGAATACTGGTTCTTCCAGAAACCCAATGCTTTTGCTCCTAAATCTCCAGCCAATTGCGATTGTAACCAAACACTGTAATCTTTGTAATGAATTCGCAAAGGAGTTGGTTTGTACGTTGTTTGTTCGCGTAGTTTTTTATAGTTCTCTGTGATTTCTTCAAATAGTAATTTTATAGACCAACCATCAACAATACTGTGATGTAAGGTTAATAAGAAAACATATTTTTCCTGTTTTACTTTTAGTAATTGTCCTTTTATTAATGGCGGATTTGACAAATCAAATGGTTCAGAAGACACTTTATTTGCCAATTGAATCACTTCCTTTTTCCAGTCTTCACTCCGAGTTATATCTTGCGAAGACAAGAAAAATTCAAAAGCAGTTGCGGGAAGTATTTTTTGTTTTGGAGTTTTCTCGATTTCAATAAAAGCAGTTCTTAAGATTTCATGTTTCTGAATGCAAAGATTAATTGCCAACTCAAAAGTTTCTTTATCTATTTCTTCATTCAGGTTAAAAACACTGATGCTGTTTGCTACGATTTTTAAACCCATTTGGTATTGCATCCAAAATCGTAATTGCGTATTGGACATTGGATAATATTCCGCAACTGGCGCAGGTTGAATTTGTTGGCTATCACTATTTTTATGAGCACTGAGCACGCTTGCCAACATTGCAACTGTTGCATTGTCTGAAAATACATTGATTTCAATTTTTTGACCAAATTCGTGTTGAATCTGTCCTAAGATTTTCATGATTTTGATAGAATCGCCACCAAGTTCATAGAAATTATCGTGTATACTTAACTGCGCTATTTTTAATTCATTTTTCCAGATTTCAGCAAGTTTGCGTTCTGTTTCGTTTGTCGGCGCAACAATTTCTTTGGATGAAGCAAACGTAACTTGATATGATTTTAATTTTTTAAGATCAATTTTCCCGTTGGTCGTCAATGGCAACACTTCTAGTTTGATGAATTTTGCAGGAATCATATAGTCTGGCAGATGCGTTTTTAAGAACGACTTTAGCTTCAAGCTATCCAATTCTGCATTATTTTCAGCACAATAGAAACAGATTAAAAAGGATTCAGTATTCGATGTTTTATGAATGACTACATTTTCTTTTACGTCAGCATGTTTTTGTAGCGTATTTTCAATTTCGCCCAATTCGATGCGATGTCCTCTAATTTTCACTTGAAAATCTGCTCTTTCTAAGAACAATAAATTTCCATCTGGCAACCATTTTACAAGATCTCCTGTTTTGTAGATCGTTTCAGCATTTGCAAAAGGACTTTTTATGAATGCTTTTTTCGTGAGTTCATTTTTGTTTAAATAACCATTCGTTAATCCAACTCCACCAATATATAATTCGCCCGGAACACCAATTGGTTGCGGGTTTTCATGCTTATCCAATACATATAATTTTGTGTTCGCCAATGGTTTTCCAATCGGGATGTTTTGTCCAATATTTTCAGATTTTACTTTATAACAAGACACACAAATCGACGCTTCCGTTGGTCCATACGCATTGATGTAATTTAGGTATTTGGTATAATGTGCAACATCTTCCGTTTTCGCTTTTTCGCCTCCTGAAATCAACGTTCTGAGCGGTAATTTTTCTTTTTTATCTAATACCGAAATGTACGCTGGTGTTAATGTACTCACCGTAATTTGATGTGTTTTTAGATATGCTATAATTTCTGTCCCTGATTTTTTGACGTTTTCGGGAATGATCACCAATTTTGAACCTGCAAATAATGCTAGAAATATTTCAGACAGCGAAGCATCAAAAGATAATGAAGTAATTTGCGATAATACATCTTTTTGTTGAACGTCGAATCGCTTGATTTTATCTACAATCATGTTTACAAATGATCGATGCGCAATCGGAACACCTTTCGGAACGCCCGTAGAACCTGATGTGTAAATGATGTATGCAATGTCCGTAGGCAAAACAGCTTCTAAATTATTGTTTTCATATTCGTTAATTCTATCAGAATCAAACGTAATAATGTGCTGCAAATCCTTTTGAAAAGCTTGTGTTTTTTCTTGAAGATTTTCTTGTGTAATGAGTGTTTTTGCGTTCGCATTTTCCAAGATATACGCAATTCGTTTTTCAGGCGTAGCAATCGCAATCGGAACATATACGGCACCAGCTTTCATGATTCCAGTGATAGCAATGATGACATCTACAGAACGTTCTAGGTAAACTGCTACCGAATCTCCTTTTTTGATGTTTTGCGCTTGTAAGTAGGTTGCGAGTTGATTGCTCTTTGTGTTTAATTCACTGTACGAAATACTTTTGAAAGCATCTTGAACCGCAATTGCATTTGGATTTTGCTTTGCGTATTTTTCCACCGCTTCATGCATGCACATCGTTGGAATCGGCGACGCGTTTGCATTCCAATCATAGACTACTTGTTGAATGTCTTTTTCTTTGAGAATTGGAAGTGTCGCAACGGTTTCGTTTTCTACTTTTTGCAAGATTGATGCAATGATATTTTTGAAATAGTAGATGAATGTATCAATTGTTTTTTCGGAATATCGATTTGTATCATAATTTACAGTTACTTCCAAATTGTCGCTAAACGAGAACGCAAATCCCAACGGATAATGATCTTGCTCGATGGTTTCTAATTTGGAAATTTTAATTTTAGTTTCCTGATTTTTAACCTGATATTTTGGAAAATTCTGAAAACCATATAGAATCTGAAATAAACCTTCGGGCGATTTGTAATCGCAATAGGAATAGATATCTGCAATGGAAGTGTGTTCGTATTCTAAGCGTTGTAAGCTTGTTTCTTGGATGTTTTTTAGGAAATCATCAATCAGTTGTGAATCTTGCATAGACACACGAAATGGCGTTGTATTTACGTGCAATCCGACAGAATCTTTGGTGTCAATTCCGCGCAGCGATCGCCCTGAGCTGATTCCACCAATTAAAATATCATCTTTATTGGTTAGTTTTTTCAGTAAGATAAAGAATGCTGTGAGCGTAATTGTGTTTGGCGTAATTCTGTTCGATTGTGAGAAAGAAGTAAATTTTGCAGCGTTTGTTAAATCATTATAAAACTTCGTTTCTTTATGCATGACCGCATTTTTCAGCTGTAATTTGTTGTCTAAGTTTTCTAAAGGTAAGGGCGTAATTTCATCAAATCCTTTTAAGTGTTCTTCCCAAAATATTTTTTCCTGTGTTTTGTTTTGAGTATGCTTTAATTGCGCTACATAATTTCTGTATAAAGTAGGCGCAACAGGATTGAATGGTGTTTGATATTTCTTTTTTGAATAGCTATTAAAGATATATTTCAGCAAGATTCCGTTAGACCAACCGTCCATTAAGATATGGTGCGATTCTACTAATAGTTTTACAGTAGTATCATCGTATTCTATGAAACAAATTCTAAATAACGGCGGATTGTTTAAGTTAAAACTGTGTCGCCTTCTAGAAGCAATCGTTTGTTTTAGTTTTTCCTCTTTGTGCTCAATTGTTCGCCAATCTAAAATTTCAATAGTGGGTTCACATTTTTTGAACGTTACTTGTAACGGATTTGCAATATTTTGATAAAATACACCTGTCCGAAGCGCGTCATAGCGTGCAATGACTTCCGAAATCGTTTCTTCAAAAATTTCGTAATTGATTTTTTCTTCTATCGTAACAAGCGATTGCAGATAATATAAACCTGTATTTGAAGCTTTTAGATGTTCGTATAGAATTCCCAATTGCAAGGAAGTCAACGAAAAAACGGCTTCAATGTTTTCTTTTTGATCAACGAGATTGTTTTCTTCTATAAACGCGTCAATTTCAGCTTGACTGAGAGTTTCTGCTGGTTTTACATCGCTAGTTTCAGTTTCATTGTTTTTGAAAAGAGCAACATTTTTAGAAAGTTCTTGAATGGTTTGATGTTTGAAAAGGTCTTTATTTTTTAAATCCAATCCATATTTTGAAGCCTTGTTGATGACTTGAATATTTTTGATAGAATCGCCTCCTAAATCAAAGAAATTATCTTCTACTCCAACAGCATCAATTCCTAAAATGTCTTCCCATATTGCTACTAATTCTTTTTCTGTTTCATTTTGAGCCGCCACATATTGATTGTCTAAATCGAGTGCAAGTTCTTTGTTGCGTAACTGTTCGCGATCAATTTTCCCGTTTAAGGTTAACGGCATTTTTTCTATGAATATGAAAAAATGCGGAAGCATGTACGATGGAACTCGATCTTGTAAAAACGATTTCAAAACCTGACTTTTTATTTTTTCAGCAGCCGTATAATACGCGAGTAAACTTAAGTTTCCGTTTACTTTTTTGGCGATGATTGTCGCATTCTGAACATCTTCTTGTTCTTGCAAAACGACTTCTATTTCTTCTGGATCTACTCGAAATCCTCTTATTTTGATTTGATGATCTGTTCTTCCCAAGAAATACACATTCCCGTCAGGTTTACAAATAACCCGATCGCCTGTTTTGTAACTTCGTTTGCCATTTATGATGGAAAAACGTTCTTGCGTCAATTCAGGATTGTTTAGATAACCTCTCGCAACGCCAATTCCCGAAAGGTATAATTCGCCTGGAATTCCAACAGCAACTTGCTTTAAATTAACGTCTAAGATGTGAAATTGAATATTACTCAACGGTGTTCCTATGGGAATTTCTTCTATATCAGTATTCGGATTTACCGTGTAACTGGAAGCACAAACGGAAGTTTCCGTCGGTCCATACGCGTTTATGTACGTCAGGTATTTTGAATAGTGTTTTACGTCTTCAATGTTGGCGGCTTCTCCAGCAGTGATCAACGTTTTTAGTGGTAATTTTTTTTCTTTCGGAATGGTTGCCACTAATGTTGGTGGTAATGTTGCTATTGTGATTTCTTTTTGAATGAAATAGTCTCGTAATAGTTTGCCATTCTTTTTTATGTCTTCAGGAATAATGACAAGCGTTCCACCACTTAGTAATGCTAAAAATAGTTCGTAAATGGAAGCATCAAATGAGATTGAAGCAAATTGCGCAAAGGTATCGTTTGCCGTACATGAGAAACTTTGTATTTGATCTGTGATCATCGTTACAAATCCATTGTGTTGTACCATGACACCTTTTGGAAATCCTGTGGTTCCTGATGTGTAAATGATGTATGCTAAATTTGTTGAAGTCGCGTTTTTTTGAAGATTATAAACTTCTGGTTCGGCTACTTCTTCTAGAATGATTTCTTCAATGTTTGCTCCTTGTTTTACCGTTTGTAATTTTTCATGAACCTCTTTTTTTGTCAAAACAATTTTTAGCTTACTGTTTTGAATGATGTATGAAATTCTTGCGGTTGGATAGTTCACATCTAAGGGCAGAAATGCTGCGCCTGCTTTTAGAATTCCCAAGACTGCAATGATTGATTCGATGGATCGATTCATGTAGATTCCGATAATTGCATCGGGTAAGATTCCACGTTTTTGAATGCTTTGCGCTAACGCATTGCTTTTTTTATTCAAATTAGCATACGAAATGCTTTCATCGTTATGACTTACCGCGATTTTGTGCGGATATTTTTCGGCTATTTCTTCAAATACTTCATGAATGCATTTTTCTGCCGAAACTGGTTTCAATTTAGCATTTAAAACATCTAATTGATTTGGTATTTCTTTTACGACAGCAGTTTCATTGCTTTTATTTTCTAGCAATTTCTTATAGCTTTCTATCGAAATCTCCCCTTTTTTTAGTGCATTTATGAGCTCTTTACTATTCATTTTTCTAGCGTAATTTTAGCAGCATTTGGAACTATTTCTAATAGTCCAATTGCCATGTATTCTTTGATTATGTTTAAGATGATCGTATCTAAATGTTGAAGAGCATACGTTGATTCTGCCATTATATATTGGCAAAATTTATCTATGTAAATTTTATCTTTAGCTATATAGAATTGTTTCATCTGAGTGATCGCTGCCGTTATTTCCGTTTGATTTTCAAAATGATTTAAAACGATATTGTATGGATTTTGCCAGTATTCCGTCACTATATTTTTGTAATATGGAAGCAAGAATACGTTTGCTTTAGACGCTTCATTTTGTATGGAATCTACTGAGAAAACACCTTGTTTTACTTCCCAATTCCAATCAGTCGTTAGCATTTTAGCATTTTTATTGATTTGAAGAACCGTAGTTCCTAATTCCTCATCTGGTTTGTTAAATAACGCTTGAACCGTTTGGTAGGCATGAATGTTTTTCGCTTCTAAGTGCGCATAGTTTTGAATTCCTTTTTTGAGGTTGTAGCGACTGATTTCTAGTTTTAATATTTCTGAGAGTTGCTTTTTTTGAATTGGAGGAAATCCGCTTAGTTTCTTTTTAATGAATAGAATGAAATCGAAAACGGCTTTGTCTTTTATTGGTTGTGCTAAATATTCAGTGATTAGATTTTCATCAATCGTTTTTAAAAACGTGAGCGTTCTGTTGAATGTGTTTTTGAGTAAATTTTCTTTTACGTCAAGATTCAAGAGTTTTTCTGTATTGTTTTTTGCTTCAACATCACATGTTGGCACTAACGAATTATCTATCAGAGGGTTTTCCAGCGCAAGCTGAAAGTGCCCTATTTTTATTTTTAAAACACAGAAATCGAAATCATTTTTTGTTTCTTCTACCTCTTTATTTTTTATGAAATCGGCTATTTCTTTGGCTTCTGTTAGATATTGATTGTCTTCTAATATTTTTGCAGCTTCTAGAAACAACGTTCCCAACATGAGTGCTTTTTTAATAGAGAGTTGCGCTTTTGAGTTCAGATATACTTCTTTGCAATTCGCAAGATATTTTATCACAGCAGACTTTAAAGCATCATCCTGAACAGTTTTCCAGAGATGAAGCGAAAATTTTGTCACACCAACCTGAATAAATATGTTGTGAAGTAGCGGTTCAAAATACGTGCTATTTTCTTCTTGTATGGCTTTTAGAGCAGCTTTGTATGTTGGCGCAGAAGCTATTCCTTTTTTCGTTGCTTTCCAGCCTAAGTCTGCATTCCAAAATTGACATTGATGTTTGTAAATTTGCTTAGCAAGCGTTAAAAAATCATCGTTTTTATACCTATTTCCTAGTTTTAGAAATGTATATCCAATTCCTGCATTTCCGTATTCGAAATTTAATAATCCGTGAAGTTTTTCAACACGATCTTCCCAAAACACACCTTTGTCTGAGAATTGTCCTTGCGAAATTAGTTGTTGCAACAGCGCTTTTATCCAAATTTTGGCTTTCGGATCGTTTGTCACATCCTCATAATAATTCAACACTAAAAGAGAACCTGAACGTCCTGAATGAATAGAGTTGTTAGTGTATGGCGAAATGATAAAGTTGTTGATTCTTTCTTCTATGAGTACTATTGCTTTGTCTAAAAAATGTCTGTCTTTTTCAATTTCAAAGAGTCTTGTTGCAACATATAGAAATCCTAGTTTCCCAGTTCCGAACGCGTAATCATCATCGCTTTTTTGGCAGTTTTCATGATAGTATTCCATGAATTCATGAACACTTTTCAACAGATTTTCATCTGAATGTATGGTGTACAAATCCAGCTGAAATAATAGAGTTCGCAATAGTTCTTCCGAATTGATTGCTGTCTTCGCATCTTTTAGTTTTTCCAAGAGTATTTCGCAGGAATCAATTGCCGAGTTGACAGACGAATGACTTTGTTTGAGTTGTGCTATTTCCTTCATTGCTGTTAAATTTTATGTGTGTTTAACAAATCGATGATATGAAAATAGTGTTCTGGATAGTCCATCATCAAGCGATGTTCGATATGATTGCAGATTGTTTGACTTTTTTTGGCATAGTTTGCAGGATGCGCATACGTTACTTTGGAAGGAATTCCGTTGAAGTCAATTTTTACACCTTCAACACCTTTTTCGGCTTCACTCAGCACGGAAGTTACGTCTTTGTTGTAATAATCTGTCATGCAGTAAAACAGGTATTGTTCGTAGATACAGTTAAAATATCCTACGTTTATGTTGCTTAAATTGTCTGCATTTTTGTCTACAAATTCAAAAGCTTTTTTACAGTATTCTTTTAGAAAAGAAATATCATTTCCGCCAAAAACACCTGCATTGCACGATTTTACGATTCTGTTTTTGAGCCGTTGTTCTTTGACAACTTTCGGAATGTAGTTTAGATTTTCTTCAACTTCGTTTAGAATTGGGTAGTAGAATGGTAAGTCTGCATCTAGGTTTTGAACGATTAAAGGTGCATTGTTTATTTTTTCATCAAATTTCTCCCAGATAAATACATCTCCATCAATGTGCATAAATGGTTCGTCTTGAATGGAATATGTGTGCAATTTCCCAATTGCCCATAAATCGTTGTGATAGTGATTTACTTTTTCAAGTGTAATTTTTACCGAGCTATACGGTAATTTCAGTTTTTGGATTAGTAATTCTTCTCCTTCTTCATCCGTGACCAATTCGACACGATCGTAAAATGTATTGAGTTGCAAACAACTGAGTGTCCAACTCATAAAGTTATAACGTTTGTCTAGCCAACCACCATTGAAACGGTCAAAATCATTTATATCTTTAAATTTCAAACTTGGTTTCGACCAAAAACTTTGTACTATTTTCATAAATTATTTTCTCTTCTTCGACTTCACGTCTGATTAAAAAATGACGGTTTTAAGGTTATTTTTTTAGTTTTTAATTGAAGGGGAATTTATGCTAGGTGTACTTTTTGTTACTTGTTGATTGTTTATATGAGTCCTTTGTATAATTTTTTAGCGATTAGTATTTTCATGATTTCATTGGTACCTCCATAAATTTTGGAGATTCTGTTATCAGCAAATCTGCGGGAAATAGGATATTCCCACATGTATCCGTAGCCACCAAATAATTGGAGACATTCGTCCACAACTTTGTTGCTCATTTCAGATGCTGAATATTTGGCAATTGCTGCTGATTCAGGAGTTAATTCTCTGCGTGTTTCTAATTCTGTACAGGTATCTATGAAAGCCTGATGTATTTGTAATTGCGCGGCACATTCTGCCAATTTGAATTGTGTGTTTTGAAAGCCTGCAATTGGTTTTTTAAATGCTTTTCGTGTTGCAGTATAGTTTAGAGTTTCTTCGATGGCTCCTTTTGCAGCTCCGATACTGGCTATTGCAATGGTTAATCGTTCACGAGCGAGTTCATTCATCATTAATTGAAATCCTTTGCCTTCTCCGTGTAAAACTTGTTCTTTTTTTACATGTACATTATCAAAAAATAGTGAACATGTATCTTGCGCATGCATTCCAAGTTTTTTGAATGAAGTTCCTTTGCTGAAACCTTCCGTATTTGAATCTATGAGTACTAATGTGATTCCTTCATGTCCAGCATGCAGCGTTGTTTTTACAGCTACTATTGCAAAATCGCACAGCAAACCATTCGTTACAAATGTTTTTTCTCCGTTTATGATGTAATGCGAACCTTTGTCTACAGCCGTTGTTGTAATGCTCGATAGATCGCTTCCGCAATTGGGTTCCGTCATTGCGATGGCTCCAATTTTAGTTCCTTTCGCCATTTCAGGCAAATACGTGTATTTTTGTGTTTCTGTTCCGTAGTTTACAATGTAATTGGCTACAATGTCTGAATGCAGCGAAAATCCAGGTCCAGTGATTCCGTAGAAGCCTAGTTTTTCTATGAATAATGCACTAAAGGTAAAATCGAATCCAACGCCTCCATATTTTTCAGGAACGTCAATACAGAGCAAGCCTTGTTCGCCCGTAAGTTTCCAAATTTCCCGAGAGACCATACCGTTTTTTTCCCATTCAGCATGAAAAGGAAGGATGTCTCTTTTTATAAAATCATCGATCATTAAACTGATAAGCTCATGATTTTGAGTATTGTATGTTTTTCGGTTAACTAGAAGATCTGTTAGCATGCACTGTATTATTCTTTAAATCATTACCATATAGGCACTACTATCTATGGTTTTTACTTACGTAAAATAGTGAAAAAAAATGATTTCTGAACAGATTTTAAAATGTTAGTCGTGAGAAAAACATATCTGTCAGCGATCGTTTATATTCTTTGAAGAAAATGCAAAATCTGTGATTTTATGCGCTATTTTTTAGAGATACTATAGGAGTGAAAAAGTAGTTAAAGAATTGGATATTTTTGATTTTTCTTGTTTTAAAAACCTCTTTTTTATTCTGTCAAACAAAAAACTTATAATTGGTCTTGTAAATATTCTGAAATCTATGCTTAATTTACATGCGAAATACGATTGCATATAATTGAACGTGCAGCTTATCATTTTGATATCGCTTCACAGAATGCTGTCGATCACATTTTTAATTAACTATTTGAATGAAATTAAAACTCACCAAACAACATATTGGACTTGTTCTAGGACCTACACTATTTATCATAATTACACAATTCTTTCATCCCGAAGGATTAAGCGCAACGGCGAATGCCATTTTAGCTTCCGCAGTTTGGGTAGCCATTTGGTGGATTACTGAAGCAATTCCTATTGCGGTTACTGCATTATTGCCGATCGTTTTGTTTCCTTTAAGTGGCGGATTAACTTTAAAAGAAACAACAGCTTCCTACGGACACAAATATATTTTCCTGTTTATTGGTGGATTTATTTTAGCGATCGCGATAGAAAAATGGAAACTTCACAAACGAATTGCGCTTACTATTATAAAACTCGTAGGTACGAATGTGGTCAATATTATTCTTGGTTTTATGATTGCGACTGCTTTTTTATCCATGTGGATTTCAAATACCGCAACCGCCGTGATGATTTTACCTGTAGGAATGGCAATCGTAACACAGTTAAGAGATAATCCAAATACCGTTGAAGATGAAAACTTAATTTTTGGCAAAGCATTGATGTTGGCAATTGCATATAGTGCTTCTATTGGTGGAATGGCTACGCTTATTGGCACACCGCCAAATTTAGTCCTTGCGGGCGTAGTACAAGAAACGTATGGCGTTGAAATTACGTTTTCACAATGGTTTTCTTTTGGTTTCCCCATAGCACTCGTATTATTAACCATCTGTTGGCTATATCTTACGCGCGTTGCTTTTAAGTTTAAACAAAAAGCATTTCCAGGCGGCCGCGAAGAAATAGATAAACAATTGGAAGCACTTGGGAAAGTTTCTTATGAAGAGAAAACCGTATTCATCGTTTTTGCATTGACGGCTTTTGCTTGGATTACCAGGTCTTTTTTACTGAAACAATTTATTCCCGCTATTGACGATACAATCATTGCAATTGCTTTCGCTATTTTGTTATTTATACTTCCAAGTAAAGAAAAAAATAAAAAGATCATCGCTTGGGAAGACGCGGTAAAACTACCTTGGGGAATATTGTTATTGTTTGGTGGTGGCATGGCGTTAGCATCAGGATTTGATTCTAGTGGCTTGGCATTGTGGCTTGGAGAACAGATGACAAACCTTCAAACATTGTCACTCTTTTTAGTACTATTCATTCTGATAACAGCAGTAAACTTCTTAACCGAGATCACTTCTAATTTGGCAACAACCGCCATGATATTACCTGTATTAATCCCGCTGGCAACAATTTTAAATATACATCCTTATTTTCTAATGGTTGGTGCAACTGTTGCGGCTTCTTGTGCGTTTATGCTTCCTGTGGCAACGCCTCCAAATGCAGTAGTTTTTGGTGCTGGATATTTAAAAATTGAAGATATGGTTAAAAAAGGAATTTGGATGAATGTTGTATCCATCATTCTCTTGACATTGATTGTTTATTACTTCCTTCCACTTATTTGGGATTTAAAGTGATGAATTTTTAATCTTACAATAATCCTTTATAGTGACACAGGTCATTTTATACGACCAAAGACTGTCTTAATTTTGCTTTATAAAATATTGTTAAACTAAAATTATAAAATTATGTCACTAGTAAAATTTGGAAAAAGAAGACCCTTCGGAAACCTCATTGCCTCAGATTTTTTTGATTCCGATCCCATATTTAGTAATCGCTTATGGAATTCAGACATTATCAATAAAGATTTCTGGAATGGAAAATCGCAAGAACCTGCTTTAAACGTTAAAGAAACAGATGAAGCTTATGAAGTAGAATTGGCTGCTCCTGGGTTTTCGAAAAAGGATTTTGAAGTAACCATAGATGATGGCTGCCTTAATATTTCAGCAGAAAAATCAGAATCAAAGGAGGAAAAAGAGGATAATTACACAAGAAAAGAGTTTAGTTATAATTCTTTTGAAAAACGTTTACAGCTTCCCGATTCAGTAAAAGATGAAGATGTCAAAGCAACATATAAAGACGGCATCCTTAGTTTTGATCTTATCAAAAAAGAAGAAGCTAAAGCAAAAAATCCAAAAAGAATTGAAATTTCCTAATGCATTGTTTTCAGGAAATTATCTTCAACAATGACCCTTTTACCAAAACTATACGTACAAAATATTTGGTAAAAGGGTTTTTAAATTATAGAGTTTAGAACTCCTGAAATTCCATAAAAAAAAGAACATTGAACTTCAACAAATTCAATGTTCTTTTGTATGGAATAGATACGTTGTAATTGGTATGCTATTTAATCGTTTTTCGTTGGTAAAGTTGGTATTACAGCTTATAAAAAAGTACCATTTTCATCGGTTTTAACTCTAATGGTTTCCTTACCATTGGTCAATTTTAATTTATAGATTTTTTTAGAGTCCCATTTTTCCTCAGAATATACCACTTTATAGATGTCTTTATCTACGCTCCAATTGGGAAATCTTTTAGTGAGTGCTTCACTCACTGCTGAAGGCAGTTTTACATTTTTATAGCGTTCAATGGTTTTGATTAACTTACCATTTCTATCATAGGAAGCCAAAGCATACCCTTTTGGTATATAAAAAGATACATGATATTCATTATATTCATCATTGTAATACTCTTCTTTTGTAACATCGAAGTTAGCAAGTTTCATCTGCAATTTTTTCACGTTTTCATCGATATCTCCATCCACCACTTCAAAAAGATATTTGTATTTAACAGGAAAGATTACAACTTCGTCGAGTTCAATTATTTGAGCAAATGCAGGTGTGGTTAGACCGCAAACTAATAAAAAAAGAATTAGATTTTTCATAATATTAAAGTTTTAAATTTTTTAATACTCAAAGTTAGCGAGTAGTTCATCCATGTAAAATGATCTAGGTCATTAGAGGTATTTCAAACTTACTTATATGTGACATTTTGAGGTTACATAGGTATTAGTCACATTTATTACACACCTACCTCATTGAAAATGACTTACATTATTCTTTAGTAAGCTTTTAGAAAGAATCGTATTATTTGAATGTTAATACTCATCATTTTTTATGTTAGCAACTGATATGAGAAATATCATTTTAAAAACTACTTCCTATATGTACCTTTACATATATGACTAACTACCAGAAACATACCCAACTATTTCAACATATTTTTGAAGCTTCTTCTCAAGCTATATTTGTTATAACTGAAGAAAAGATTATTCTTAAAGCCAATCTAGCTGCGCAAATAGCATCTGGTTATACCGAAAAGGAATTAGCGAACAAATTTATAGATACCGTAATTCCTGAATTATCGAAGAAAATTGAGACTGATTCCAATGAACATTTATCTGAATTGTGGCTTAAAAAGAAAGATGGTTCTCAATCGTTGATAAACATACAGTTAAATACTATTGCGAATAATGAAGGTTTTGACACGGTACTATTTATTGAAGATGTTACCGATAATTTAATTTATAAATGGGCGCTAAAAGGAAGTCAAAAGAGCCTATCCAATATTGAGAGTGAAGGAAATCTAGGGAATTGGTATTGGATTTTTAAAACCAACGAACGTTATTGGTCCGATGAGTTTTATAGAATTTGCGGATTGTCACCTGACGATGATCGCTTAAATGCTGAAACAGCAATTTCATTTATACATCCTGATGATCGAAAAATGGCTATTGAGGTAGTGAATCAAGCTATTGAAAATAATAGACCTTATCATTTTGAAAAAAGAATTGTACATCCTAATGGTATAATTAGAAATGTAATTGCCCGTGGAAATGTCGATTATGATTCAACAGGTGCTCCTATTGGTATGAGTGGTACCATGAGAGATATCACTGCATTGAAGAATAAACAAAAAGAGCTTCTAGATAGTAATAGAAAACATCAAACACTTATTGATAACTTGAACGGCATCGTATATTCTTGCCAAAATAATCAGGAATATACAATGGATTATATAAACGACGGTTGTTATGCAATTACTGGGTATACTAGTGATGAATTCTTGAATGGTTCAGTACATTTTGGCACTATTATTCTAAATGAAGATCGTGTGTATGTATGGAATCAAATACAGGAAGCATTGTCTCAGAAAAAGCATTATGATATACAGTATAGAATAGTGTGCAAAAAAGGAACTATCAAATATGTTAGAGAGATAGGCTGTGGTGTTCATAATGGTCAATATACGCTAGAAGGCTTTATTACAGACATAACGCAACAAAAGAATATGCAAGATATTCTTGAGTTTATTACAGAAGATACAACACTATCCCTCATTGGAAATAAAATCATTAAAACTATTGAATCTCAAATTCCTGAGTGTGCAGCCATTATATCCATAAAAAACCTTACAACAAATAAGTTTGAAAGACTTTCAGAATCTAATGCAATAGAAACTTTCTCAACATCTATAGATGAAACTAAACATCCTGACCTAAAATTATTGCATCCCGCTTTTAATTCCAGCAAGGCAATACTCATTACAAATATTTTGAATCACAAGAACTGGATAAACCAAAGAGATCAAATTGTAGCATCTGGTTTAAAATCGTGTTGGTCATTCCCTATTCTCTCCTTGAAAAAAAATCACTTAGGATTCCTTTCTATATACTATACAGATGAGAAACAAATATCTAAAAAGGATAAAGAAATAATTACTGATGTTGTTAAGTTACTAAAAGTTGCAATTGAGAAAAATCATACGAAAACCAAGTTAAAAGAAAAAGAAGAACTACTCAAAGCCTACGCTCAAAAGCTAGAAGCAAAAGTAGAAAAACGAACAGAAGAAGTAGCTGCGACTGTTGAACAATTAGTGGCAACAAATTTGAGCTTAGAAGATCAAAAACTAGAGACTGAAGCTGCCGAAAAAATTGCCTTGGCAAGTAAATCATTATTGTCAACCATTGCTAAAAATTTCCCGAATGGATTTATTATTGTTTTCAATGCTAATTTTGAAATTCTTCTCGGAGAAGGTCAAGCAATTTATGTATTAGGGTTACACAAAGTGATTTTTGAGGGGATGTCTATTGATGATTTATCAATCTTTTCTGAAAAGCAAAAGACCAAATTAAAAGAAGATATCGTAAAAACGATGCAAGGTGATCATCTTAGTTTGGAGATGCAATACAGGAAAAAATACTTTTCTGTGAATACGACACCCTTAGTCGATAAAAACAATAACGTAGCTAGCGCATTGTTTGTATATAATGATATTTCCCAACAAAAAACAATTGAACGCGATGCACAAAACGCTTTAAAAAAAGAACAAGAACTCAACGAATTGAAATCACGATTTATTTCTATGGCATCGCATGAGTTTAGAACTCCTTTGAGTGCTATACAAACCTCAGCCATCCTTATCGGCAAGCAAAATGAACCTGGCAAAGAAGAAAAAAGAACGAAATATGTACGTCAGATAAAGAATAATGTAAAACATCTAGTCGTGATTTTAAACGACTTTTTATCGCTTAGTAAGCTTGAAGAAGGTAAAATTACTGCTCATAGAGAAAATTTTGATCTTGTGAGTTTAGCAAAAACCGTCGTGGAAGAGATATCGACTACAACCAAGACAAATCAAAGCATCATATTTTCATCTTCAGAAGATACACTTTCATTCAATCTTGATCCAAAACTAATCCGTCACATATTAATGAATTTGCTGTCCAATGCAATCAAGTATTCTCCAGAAAATTCAACGATTCATTTTAATATTGAAGAAGAAGATTTGTTTGTTGTCATAAAAATTAGTGATGAAGGTATTGGTATTCCTAAAGAAGAACAAAAAAACCTATTTGAACGTTTTTTCAGAGCAAAGAATGCGTACAATATCGAAGGTACTGGTCTCGGACTCAATATCGTAAAGCAGTATGTAGAACTTATGGACGGTAGTATTGATTTTACTAGTGAAGAAAATAATGGAACTACTTTTCAAATAAAACTACCAAAACCTACCTAAATATAAACCCATGAAAAAAATATTAATCATCGAAGACAACCAAGATGTACGCGAGAATACAGCCGACATTTTAGAACTAGCCAATTATGAGGTTTGCACTGCGGACAACGGAAAAAAAGGCGTAGAACTTGCAAAAAATGCGAGACCAGATATCATTATATGCGATATTATGATGCCCGGACTTAATGGATATGAAGTGCTACAAAACCTTAGTGAAGATAAAAAAACAGCGAGTACGCCTTTTATTTTCCTTACTTCAAGAACAGAAAGAACAGATGTTAGAAAAGGAATGAATCTTGGAGCAGATGATTATCTGACAAAACCTTTTGAAGAAAACGAACTTTTGGAAGCTGTCGCAACCAGACTGAATAAACATACTTTCTTGAAAAAAGAATTCTCGAAAGACATTAAAGGCGTGAATCAATTCTTAGACGAAGCGTCCTCTCACGAAGGCATGGAGCATCTATCTAAAGATCGCAATAGCAAAACATATAAAAAAAGAGAAACGTTATTTATGGAGGGCGACGCTGCTCATACGCTATATTTTATTCAAAGTGGTTCCATAAAAACCTATAAAACCACAGAATCGGGAAAGTGTTTAGTTACTGGTATATATGGTCCAGGTCAGTTTATTGGGCAACTCTCTTTACTTTCGAATATAGGAACCTATACAGACACTGCAACAGTTTTAGAACAAGCAGAAGTATTTGAGATCCCAAAAAAAGATTTTAAAACATTGATTTATGGTAATAAACTAATTTCTAACAAATTCATTACGATGATCTCCAATGATTTGATTGATGTTCAAAAACAATTAGTCAGTATGGCATTTGCGACGGTTAGACAGCGATTGGCAAAAGCACTACTCTATCTATATGATAACAAAAAACTTCATAATTCAACGTCTGAAGGAATTGATATTTCAAGAGAAGATTTAGCAGGTCTTATTGGTACAGCTACCGAGACAGCCATTAGAATGCTCACTGATTTTAAAGATGAAGGACTCGTCACTATTGTTGAACGCAGAAGAATTATCATTCAAAATAAAAAGCAGTTAGAGGACATTGTACTTTTTGGATAGTAGTAAACATTGACCCACGTCATTGGAAAAAAAGAATGCTAAAACTAATTTAGTAGGACAATGATTCCATATTAATATAATTACAATGATTCCTCAAGAAGATAAAATAAAAAGCAAACAATTTCTTATAAAAATATATCCTAACTTATTGCAAATAGAAAAAGTTATAAGAAATATTGTTCAACATAAAAATGGTTTACAGCTACAAGTATCCATCTTAGGTAAACTTGCTTCTAATTATTCAGATAAAGAAAATGCATTAGATGAAAAAATAAAGAAAATAAGATGGGAACTAGCAGGCTTTCTAGGCAAACATATTCAATTTGGTTATTTCAATAATTCAGAAATTGGAATTCTCTTTATAGTTGGTCATTTAACAGAAACATTTTTATGCAAGATAGATGGTAAAGAACTAGGCTCATTGCCCATTGGACTGTTTGGTATATTTAGAGGTATTGGAATCAAATTAGGTGATATTAATCGTTACATAAAAGAATTACAAAACGCAAACCTCTTGTTGATCATAAGAGGTGAAAAAGAATCTTTAATAGCAATAGAAAATTTAATGTAAAACATACTAATAATCAGTATTTCGAAGATTTTAACGTGCCAAAAGATGTTCAGTTAGTGGATAAAACAAATCTTTTTTAAAACAGAAACGGGAAGCCTAGACTTCCCGTTTCCTATGAAGATCCTATTATTCTTTCATCAATGCCAATCGATCAAAACAACTTACTTTTAGAAAGTTATTACCAATGGATTTTAGGAAAAAACATTTGTCACTTCACAATGGCCTTTAGCACTTTGCAGTAGCTAGAGGCTATTTTTTTAAGGAAACCGAAATACCGAAATAGTCCGGTTTCCTTGAAGATATCAAATGTAGTTTAAGACTATTTGCAATTTAGTGTATCGCTATTGCTAGAAATACAGAAAAGGCAAAACTTAATATACTTTTGGATACCTCCAAGATTCAAGGGTATTGCTATCCAAGAATCTATATTTTTATCTTTTCAAAGAACTTGCTGTTGTAATTATACTGCTAATTTAAGGCGGTTTTTTTAGATACAAACTGACCTAGGTCAGTTAGAGTATATTTTTATAGAATTATTAGTAGTACACTTATAAATGTTAGTGCTTTCATCATTTTAACTGTAAAGTTTGCGTGAATTACGTATTTGCAAAGAAACAGACAAAACTAAGGTTATGAATGACCTAAATCAGTACTATTTAGTTGTTCTTAAACGAACATGTGATTAAAAATAAGCCCTTTTAATCGTTTTGGAAGTTCACCTCTAATATCTTCCATTTCACCGCTAGACACATATTTTCTTAAAGCTCTAAATGTTGAGTATATATAATCTTCAGCAATTTCATTAGATTCAAAATCGTACAAAGATGTTTTACCGTCAAACGACCTAATGAGATCTATAAACCCTTCTACATCCTTTACTTTATTCTTATTCGCTTTCATAGACCATCCATTTACATAAACAGCTTTCAAAAACATTGGAAGTTGCGCTAGTAACTGTAATGATTCTTCTATGGAGATTATGGAACGTAAGCCGTGTAAAATAGCGCTAAGTATGCGTCCAGCACTTTCTGGATTGTCAGGGAGACCAATTTCCTTTGCATACTCTTTAAGGAATGTATTCCCTTCTACTGCGTATTGATTAAAATTTAGTGCCATAACTTATCGTATTTTATTACTTGAATTGTTTATTTGATTCTTCTAAAATTTGTATTGCAATTTTATCGTCTACGGAATTAAACGTAGTGTAAAATTGTCCCACTGCTCTAAAATGTCTTGGAATAAGCAAACAAACCGTTTCATCTACAAAGGGAGAATTGTTCAATTTTTCGAGTGCTGATAATGATGCTACTGGAACCGCAACTATTATTCTTGAAGGCTCTTCATCTTTTATAAGTCGTATAGTAGCTAACATTGTATTTCCCGTGGCTATACCATCATCGACAATAATGACGATTTTGTTTTTAAGAACTTTAGGTTTGGAATTCTTATAGTATTGATCTTGACGTTGACGTAATAGTGCTCGAATACTTCTGATTTCATCTTCAATATAACTCATGGAAACCTCGCCTGAATCTGTAATAAATTTGTTTCCTAGACTAACGGCTCCAATAGCATATTCTTTGTTGATTGGATGTCCAATTTTTTTTGTCAGTACTACGTCTAAAGGAGCATTGAGTGCTTTGGCTACAATAGCGCCTAGCGGAAGACCTCCTCGTGGAATAGCAACCACTACAACATCTTTATTCTTGTAATTAAGTATTCGTTGGGCGAGCTGTTTTCCAGCATCAATTCTATCTTTAAACATAGTCAAAGGGTTTAGCGTTTATCTTTTCTGCAAACCACTTGGCCGCACTTATTGCCACAGTTTCTAATTTTCCTTTTTCTTCAAATAAATGTGTAGCGTTTGGTATAATCTCTAAACTTCGTTCACATTGAAGCTTTTGGTATGCTTGTTTATTTAATTGAATGACTATGGTGTCGTCTCCACCTACGATCAATAATGTTGGTGTGCTTACTTGTTCCAAAAATTCCATTGCAAGATCTGGTCTACCTCCACGTGATACTACAACTGCAACAACACCTTTTAAAGTGACCGCAGCTCTTAGAGCAGATGCAGCACCAGTACTTGCGCCAAAATAACCAATGGGAAGTGTATCCGTTTCTTTTTGCTCCTGTACCCATTTAGTGACTTCTATAAGTCTGTTGGTAAGAAGTTCTATATTAAATCGGTTCTCGTAGATTGCGTCTTCTTCTTCCGTCAATAAATCAAAAAGCAATGTGGCTAACCCTTTCTTTTGAAGTATTTTTGCAACGTAGTTATTTCTGGGGCTTAACCTACTACTGCCGCTTCCATGAGAAAAAATGATAAGTCCCAACGCATTTTTTGGAATACATAGTTCTCCAAGTAAAGCAACATCTTTTAAGCCAATGGTAATCGATTTATTAGTACATTCTTTTAGCATTTTTAGAAATGATTAAGTTTCAACTCAAAGAAACTTCAATATCATAAGTATAACAATGATGTAGATCAGTAACCTATTAATCTTCAATATTTAGATCATTGTTTTTAAATCTGAAAATAAATTCATTGGCTGACTCAGGTCATTTTAAAACCGATCTATCCATACTACATTTGACCAATGCTAATTTTTAAAAATTTAGAACTATGTCAGTATTAAAAGTAATTGAGGTATTAGGAAACTCTACCGAGAGTTTCGAAGATGCTGTGAAAAACGTCGTTAATGAAGTGTCAAAAACAGTTAAAAATATTAAATCTGTTTATGTGGAAGATATGCAAGTAACCGTAAATAATAACCAAATAGTAGAATACCGAGTGAATACAAAGGTTTGTTTTGGAATTATAGATACAGTATAACTAGTCATTTTGGGTGACGAGGATTCCTAAAAGTATAATGGATTGAGAAGCCTTATCTTTTAGGAATCTGTTTTTTATACTACTAATGAATCTTAGCCAATCTCCTTTTTTCAATTTTTATTTAGCACTATTCATACTTTTCGTATTGGTTTCAAAAACCTTCTAAATGTTCTAATGTTTATCAACTGACCCTTGTCATTTTATTTGGAATCTACTATTTGCATCTTTACGCTTAGTATAAACCTCAAAAATTATAATTATGGCAAATCAGACTACTTTTTACAAGAGCCGCAAAGAGCTTCAAATATCTATAAAGCGGACACTACCAAATCTTGTTAGACTTAAAGCAGCGGAAAATAGAATTGCCTTTAATCAATTGCTCTTAGAAATAATCCCAGAAATAAGACGGTATATTATTAAAAAAGTGCGTAATGCAATCCAGAAAGGGCATTTCCCAAAGAATAAATACACTGCTGATGATTTTATAGACCAATTATTTATTGAGGTTTACGATCACATTCAAGACTTTTCTAATGAAGATGAGTTTTATGTTTGGTTATATAAAAAGACCAATGAACTCCTTGAAAACACTATAATTGAAGAAGAATTCGATAATCTATTCTTTCAAAATATAGATGAATATTCTAAAAAAGAATGGGATCAAATGCATGAAAAATTTACTGCAGAAAGTGATGGCGATCTTATCATGAAAGAAGAACTTGACGATATTTCTTATTACAAAGACCCTTATACTTTGAATGATATTTTTATAGAAAACACTGAAAAGGAACTTGTAATAAAGATTGATAAAATCTTACATAAAGAGGCTGTGGACAGGCACATACAAGTAGTTTTACACAACTTACCAGACGCTATGCGCACAGTTTTTGAACTATTTACGAAACAACATCTTACGCTCGCAGAAATTGCAGAAGTAAGGAAAATATCCATTGAAAAAGCACAACAACTTCTCAATGATGCTAGAAAAGGGTTGAAAATAAGTTTTTTCAATAGGTATGACTAACAGTTACTATATAAATGAATTACAAGGACTATTACAAAATATTAGGTGTTGCAAAGAACGCATCTGCTAAAGATATTAAAAAAGCGTACAGAAAACTTGCGGCTAAGTATCATCCTGATAAGAATCCTGATGATAAGGCTGCCGAAGAAAAGTTTAAAGAAATTAATGAGGCAAATGAGGTTTTGAGCGATAAGGAAAAGCGTGAGAAATATGATGCATTAGGTTCTAATTGGGAAGCATATCAACACACAGGCGATGATTGGAGAGATTATGCAAATCAACAGAATCAACAAAAACGGTATCATCAAGAAGGTTCTTCAGCGTTTTATGATGCTACCGATGGGACAGATTTTTCAAGTTTCTTTGAGACATTTTTTGGTGGCGGTAGACAATCAGAAAGACAAAGGAGAAGCTCATTTTCTGGCGGTGATATTCAAGCTGAATTGCCAATTACATTACTTGAAGCTTATCAAGGAAGTAAACGCACTTTTGAAATTCACAATGAAAACTTAAGAATTACTATAAAACCTGGTTCTTATGATGGCCAACAATTAAAAATCAAAGGAAAGGGACAGCCAAGTGTCAGTGGTGGCAATAGAGGTGACTTGTATATTATTTTGAAGGTACTACCCGACGTTCGATTTGAAAGAAAAGCTGATGATCTGCTATACAACGCCTCAATAGATTTATATACTGCGATTTTGGGAGGTAAAATAGAAATTTCGACACTTACAGGAATCCTGAAAATTACGATCCCAAAAGGAAGTGAAACTGGAAAAAGGTTAAGACTCAAAGGCAAAGGAATGCCTAAATACGGGAAACAATCTTCTTATGGAGACATGCTCGTAAAATTGAATGTCATATTACCTAAAAACCTAACAAAACAAGAAGAATCCTTGTTTAAAGAATTGAAGAGACTAAGAATGCAAAAAGAAAACACAACCTACGGCGTATGAAATTAAAGTTAATTCAATGGCAAACAATGATGTTTCAATAGTAGTAAACATTAGAAAAAGACATAGTTATGAAAACCATATTACAAAAAAACACGTATGACTTAACGTCTAGCATTGATGATTTTTTAGATCTTTATTATTCCTTAAGCATGAGGTATTGGGCAAGTGATTTATTAAAAAAAGGACTTTCGCCTAAACAAATTAATACCGCAGTTATTGCTGCTATAAAAATAGCCAATTCTTCAGGTCTAGAAATCCGAAAACATTTTAGACCTATGTTTAGTGGAACCAAACAAGACCTCATTCAAGATTGTAAACTCTCGCTTTTAGGATACGGATTAGTGCTTCTAAATGCTGACACAAATCTTTCTATAGTAGGAACTTTCCAAGTAGAATTGTTAGAAAGGTTTCTTCAAAATAAATTTTAAATATCTATAATCGAATTTATAGCTATTGTATTACTTGTTATCCTTTTTTATATTATTTCTACGAACTATCAACACCTTAGAATTCTAAAATTATTTTAAACGCAACACCATTGAAATGACTTGGGTCATTTCAGGCACTATTGAGACTTAGTTTCTTTGTAATCTAAAATAACTCCTTATGAAAAACAATAAGTTATCATTTTTTGTCATTCTAATTTTAAGTCTGTTTTTTTTGAAAAGCTGCGGACCAATTATTCTAGCACCATATCCTGATAATCCGCCACCAGCATGGTTTTACCCAAATAGAATTGAATCTGTACGATATGTCTATTTCCCAGATTATGTTATCTACTATGACCTCTCTTTACGACAGTATATATACTTAGAAAATAACGTTTGGATTCGTGTAAATGTACTTCCGTTACGATATAGAAGTATCAATCTTAATCGAAGTAGATATGTACGTGTAAGAGGATATAGAGATACTAATATTAGAACATACCACAGAAGAACGTATACAAACAGTCCTAGATCGAGCAGAACTTCAACGACAAGAAGTAGAAGAAATTAATTTAGAATCCTAAAAAATAAAAAACACACATAGACAATCATTAAATCTAAAGAGATAGAAATTATATAAATGGAGATTAAAACTAGGTGAAATTTAATATCAAAACTTATTCAAGTAAATGATACGCTTGCTTAGCAATTTCCAACTCTTCATTAGTAGGGATGACCAATATTTTCACATTGGATAAAGGAGTATTAATTTCCCTTATTTCTTTAGATTTCTTGTCATTTTTAGAGTCATCTAAAGCGATCCCAAAACACTCTAAATTTGAACATACCATTTTCCGCAACAAACTAGAATTTTCACCAATACCCGCCGTAAATATAATAGCATCCAATCCGTTCATCGCTGAGATATAGGAACCAATGTACTTTTTAATGCGATACGCATTCATCTCCATAGCGAGTATACACGCTTTATTACCTTTTTCAACCTCATCTTGAATCTGTCTTAAATCACTATATCCTGTAAGTCCCAACATTCCACTTTTATTATTGAGCAAATGTTCAACGTCTTCTAAAGGATACCCTAATTTGTTTACTAAATAAAAAATAATAGAATGGTCTATATCACCACTTCGAGAACCCATAATGAGTCCTGTAGAAGGTGTAAAACCTAAACTATGATCTATACTTTTTCCATCAACAATAGCTGTCATACTACAACCATTTCCTAAATGAATGGAAATGATTTTGGAATTCTCTAGTTTTAAATACGCTATTGCCTTTTCAGAGACATACTTATGACTCGTTCCATGAAAACCATATACTTGTATCTCGTTTTCTGTAAAAAGCGTATTGGGTATCGCATATTTTTTCGCGACTAACGGAATGGTTTGATGAAAAGCAGTATCAAATACCGCTACTTGTTTTGCAGCAGGAAATAATTGCTCAGCAAGTATAATTCCCTGAAGGTTATGAGGATTATGCAACGGCGCTAAAGCTGCATATTGTGCTATTTTATCCTTTACTTCAGTATTGATTACTGTTGTATTTGAGAATGAATTTCCACCATGTACCACACGATGTCCAACCATCGTAATATCGCTTATATTTTGGATAACTCCTTTTTCAGCATCAAGCAATAGAGAGGCGATTTTTTGTAGCCCATCTTCATGTGTTTCTAAAGCATCCGTTTCTTCAATTTCAATACGATCTGTTTGATAGCTAAATAAAGTGTTCTGAGAACCTATTTGCTCTACCATACCTTTACAAATAACGCTTTCTGAAGGCATTTGTATCAGTTGAAACTTTATAGAGGAACTCCCAGAGTTTATGACCAATATATTCATTCTTTTATGAGTTTAAATTTCTTGTGCCTGAATTGCTGTCACAATAACTGTATTAAAAATATCATCTACAGTACAACCACGACTAAGGTCATTCACAGGTTTGTTAAGTCCTTGTATAATTGGACCGATGGCGAGTGCTTTTGTTTCTCTCTGTACTGCTTTATACGTATTATTTCCAGTATTCAAATCGGGAAAGATAAATACATTGGCTTGTCCGGCAACTTCAGAATTAGGCATTTTAGTTTTCCCAACTTGCATATCTACAGCGGCATCATATTGAATAGGTCCTTCAACTTTAAGATCAGGGCGTTTTTGCTTTACCAATTTAGTTGCTTCTCGAACGCGTTCCACATCTTCGCCTGTTCCAGAAGTCCCTGATGAATAGGATAACATTGCTATTTTTGGTTCAATACCAAAAGCTACACTGGTAGCAGCCGAAGAAATTGCAATCTCTGCCAATTGTGCAGCCGTAGGATTCGGGTTAATTGCGCAATCTCCATAAATACTCACACGATCTTCTAAGCACATAAAAAATATAGAGGAAACTAAAGCTATTCCTGGCTTGGTCTTCACAAATTGAAGTGCTGGACGAATCGTATGTTGTGTGGTATGTACTGCGCCAGAAACCATTCCGTCTGCTTTCCCCATATACACCATCATGGTTCCAAAATAGGAAACATCTTCCATAAGATCACGCGCCATTGCTAAATTTACATTCTTATGCTTTCGTAGTTCATACAATGCTTCCGCGAAAGCATCAAAATCAGCAGATTCATTAGGATTAATAATGGTAACCTTATCAAGATTTAATCCAATATCAAACATTCCAATTTTAGCTTCTATTTGCTTTTTATCACCTAGTAAAGTAATACGGACAATATCTAAATCAATCAATTGTTTGGTCGCTCTTAGGATACGTTCGTCGGTTCCTTCGGGTAATACAATATGTTTTTTATGAGATTTTGCTTTTTGTAATAAGTTATACTGAAACATTCTAGGTGTAATACCATTTGATTTAAAAGTAATTAAGCTTTCAATCAAAGTTTCTACCTGTACATGTTTTTCAAAATCGTTAATGGCTGCCGTTATTTTTTGAGTGTTTTTTGCATAGATCTGAGACTTAATAGCGCCAATATTATTCGTTACCGAAAACGTACCGCCTTTCGCAGAAATAATAGGAACAATGTCTGACAAACCTTCTATCAATTTGCCAATTGAATCTTCAGGAATGAGACCGCCAGTAAGCACTATTCCCGATATTGACGGATAATTTGCTGATACATTTGCCTGTAGTGCGCCTAAGATAATATCGGCACGATCTCCTGGAGTAATGACCAAACTATTCGTTTTTAAGTGCGTTAAATAGTTTCGCAATTGCATAGCTCCAACACTAAAACCTCCAACTTGATTGTTTAAAAACTCTTTTCCAAAAAGAACCTTAGCATCTAGTGCATCAACAATTTCATTAATCGATGGATTGGCTAAGACTGGATTGAGTGGAATGGCATTTACGATCACTTTTGATGGTAATTTTCTTTCCAACTCAGCAACAACTATCTCCTGATTTTCAGGTGCAACTTTATTTGCGATAATAGATACAACTTCTACTTCCTTATCCTTAAATGAATCGTAAGCAATTTGTAAATCGCCAACAAGCTCTTCTAATGTTTTTCCTGTACCGCTAGTCAAAATAATGGCTGGAATCCCCAAATTTCTTGCGATTAAAAGATTAATATCAAACTCTATTATAGATCCTTGACCCGAAAAATTAGTCCCTTCTACAATCACAAAATCAAAGCGTTTTTCTATAGCTTTATATTTTTTGATAATCGTACTAATAATTTCATCGTCTTTATCCGCATTCATTTTTTGAATAACTTCACTTCTTTTGAAAGCATACGCATCTTCAAATTTCAGGTCTAAATTAAAATAAGAGGTAATGGTATGAATATGATTATCGGTTTCTCCAGATTCAAAATCATCAATAATAGGTCTAAAGTAACCTACTTTAGCCACCTTTCGCAATAGCGATTGCATAAGTCCTAGAGATACAATTGATTTACCACTATTGGACTCGGTTGTAGCAATATAAATAGCTTTGTTCATTAAATTTATGTCTTTATATTTTATTAAAATATGAATACTGATTTTGCTAATTTCCCTGCTGTATATAATACTCATACAGTCATCATTTGTACACCATTCTTACCTAATCGTGTTAGCCATATCAATGACTGTAATATAAGCATCTTCTAGCACATTTCCCACAGCACAACCAATAGATTCATCCAATTTAAACCTTGTACTATTTTATAAAATATAAACAACACAGGATGATCATTTTGCATGGCATTTGTGAGCTTTCAGGGTATTAAATTCTTTCTTATAAATATTCGTTCTAATTATTTTAAACTGATCAACATCAGTGTTTTTTTAAGTACATATATAGACATTTGTGACTAATTTTTAAAGGATTTAGTTATGAAAGTAGAACAAATTTACACAAGCTGCTTGGCGCAAGGAGCTTATTATATAG
>NZ_JACGWS010000023.1 GCF_014397005.1 Kordia aestuariivivens | reverse complement strand
TTAGCGGTCATATTAATGAAGAAACTGCAGCACGTGGAATCTGGATTTTCAGAAACAAAACACATGATGATACTAAGTTTACACAAAAAACATTCATCGGAAGTTCTATCAGTGCAGAATTAACTGGTGAAGACTTACAAGTTGTTGAACAAGCTCAAGGTGAAATCAACGAAATGATGCAACGTTACATGCAAAGATAATCAACGGATCTAAAAACTATAGAACGATGAATCCTTTCAAAAATACCTTCGTATGTATCACACTAATTGTCATCCAATTGTTTTGCCTATTGTTTATCAATACGTATGGACTAATAAGAGACTATTACACACTGACAAATCCAGATGTGAAAGATGTTGAGGTATTAAAAATAGGGCATGCCATAGAAGGCAGCCCTATTTTTAAAACGTATGCGAACTACACGGGAACAGATGCCGGTTACGGTTTTTACTCTCCAAATGTAGGTAGCGAATTTGTAATGTCCTTTGCAGTTGTTGATTGTGACGGTAAACTATTAGGAGAACATCAAGCTCCGATTAGCTTACGACAAAAAGAAAGTAAAGCACGTTTTAATCTCTGTACATTTCCAATGATGGAAAGAATCATGTTAGGAGAACCAAACGAAATTTACGACAAGTATTTTGAAGTCATGATGCATCAAATTGCAAAAAACATCAATGATTCTTATGAAACAGGAAATAAGGTGGTCTCAGAAATATACATTCACCAACCTGCTCAAATTCAAGAAGCTTTAGATGGTAAAACCGAAAAACTTGCGCTATTAGAGCGTTACACATTTAGATTCTAAAAAAACTACTACACCATGAATACTTTGCAGTTAATCAAATCAAAAATACAGACATTTTTCTTCAAGGAAGACAATACGAAAGGTTCCTTTATCGCCTTTTTCAGAATAGGAACAAGCGCCTTTATTCTTATCCACTTAATGAGTATCATTTTGGATTTCAGTAAACTATTTGGAAAACAAGGAATCATTCCTTCTGATATTCGCGAATTCTTAATGTCGAATCAAATGATTTCATTTACGCAAATCATTACCTTTTTTGAAGGTTACGGAATTCCAGAAAGCGTTACAACAAATGGCTTTATAGGTACGTTTATTTTCTTTCTATTGGCGTTAATGTTTGGATTGTGTACACGATTCTCTGCTATAATGACCTTACTCTTATACAAAGCAATATACTCAGGAACATATATTTATGGGATTGATGGTTTCATGGTGACATCATTATTCTACTTAATAATATTTCCTTCAGGATATTTTCATTCCATAGACAATATCATCTTTAAAAACAGAAATCGAAACAACCTAAATGTAACCTTATTTAAAAGACTCTTACAATTCAATGTATGCATGGTATACTTTTATGCAGGACTTTCTAAAATGATGGGAATTACCTGGTGGAACGGAGAAGCAATATGGAAATCTGTTCACTTATGGAGCGCAAACAGCATTTTTGATATTGACTATACATTCTTTGCAGAAAATTCATACATACTAATGATTATGGGTTGGAGCGTATTACTCATAGAAACCTTATATCCAATCTTTATATGGATTCCGAAAACCAGAAAAATATGGTTGTTTAGCACCTTAGCAATGCACGTCGGAATAGGATTATTCTTAGATCTATACTTCTTTGCTTCCTTTATGATGTTTTGGAACGTAACGGTATTCTACATCTCAAAGCCAATGCCAGAACTAGACTTGTCAACGTATTTTACGTCATTCTTCAAAAGAAGAAACATACTACCAAGAAAACTAAAAGTAGAAGAAATTTAAACACAACAAATGATCATGTGGACGGAACTAAAAAACCATACAATTGTAATGTATGATGGAACCTGCGGATTTTGCAACGAATACATTCAATTTATTTTGGATCGAAATCCCTCGCAGCAACTAAAATTTGTTTCGTCACAATCAGAAGCAGGACAACAACTGATCAATCTGCTCAACATTCAAGGATATGCGACCTCCATAATTGTCGTACAAAACGATCAATATTACAAAAAATCCACCGCGATTTTTAAACTCATGAAACAACTTGGAAGTCCATGGAAGTACTTACGGTATTTGCAAATCATTCCAACATTCATTACTGACTTTCTGTATACGATCGTATCAAAATACAGGTACAAATTAGCACGGCAACATTGCAGGCTAATATCTAAAGAAGAAGAACACTTCTTTCTATAAAGAATAACATTTTCAACAGAAGTTCAATCAAATTAAAAAAATAGCAAACGCTCATTTTCGAGGACTTGTACACGTTAATTTGATCTAAAAACTGTTCAGATAACACAAAAAACAACACTGTTTTCCATGAAAAGGATGATACTCATATTATACTTATTATTTTTCGTAACGATTGCTGTTGGGCAAAACACATCGTACGAAATCAAAGGTATGGTTAGCGGTGTCATGGACAGTATTCCTTTAGAATCAGCAACAATATACTTGCAAAACAGCAAAGACAATTCACTAATAACCTATACAACTTCCAATCGAAAAGGAGAGTTTTCGTTAAGCGGAAAAACATCTCAAAAAAATGCCACACTTTTTATTTCTTACGTTGGAAGTAAAACCTATTCCAAAAAAATTACGCTACAAGCAAAAATAAATCTAAAATCAATCTATTTAGAAAACAGTTCTATGTTAGATGCCGTTATGATTGAATCGAGAGCGCCAGTTACGATAAAACAAGACACGTTGGAGTTTGATCCTAATTCGTTCAAAACGAAGCGGAATGCTACGGTGGAAGACTTTATCAAGAAACTACCTGGTGCGCAAGTTGACAATGATGGAAATATTACAGTCAATGGAAAAAAAGTAGATAAAATACTGGTCAATGGAAAACCATTTTTTGCAAATGATCCTACGATTGCAACACACAATTTGACCAAAGAAATCATAGAAAAACTCCAAATTACCGATTCAAAGACAAACTCAGAAGCGTTTACTGGAGAAACAGGCGATAGCAATTACAAAACGATCAATTTGGTCATTAAAGAAGAAAACAACAAAGGTTCGTTTGGAAAACTATCAACAGGAGTTGGCGACAACGATCGGTATGAATTTTCAGGAAACTACAATAAATTCAACAACAATAGAAATGTCAGTTTAATAGGAACTGGTAATAATATCAATGCGCCAAGAGTTGGTTTTGGCACCAAAGGAATTCGAACCTCTCGAAAAGGTGGAATTACGTATGCAGACGAACTCTTTAAAAATCAATCATTATCGGTAAATTACTTGTATTCTGAAACGCAATTTGAAAACAGACGAATACAAGAAACAGAATACATTGTGCCCGATGCACCGTACTTTTCCAATGCAACATCAAACTCTCAGGTTGATGACAAACAACACGCCGTAGACCTGCAATATGAAGCAACAATTGGAACTACATTTCATATTGATTTAATTTCAAACTTCACCTATTTGCCTGGTGAAAGTAGTTTTAGCAGCGCTTCAGAAACCTTAGATGAATTTCAAGAATTGACCAATACATCAAGTATTAACTCTAACAGTACAGAGACACAAAAAGAATTTACAAACGCTTTAAATCTAACCAAAAAAATAGGTGACAAAGGCGCATTCTTAAAGCTAAGGCTCAATCAAAGTTCAACTGATTTTGAAAGTGATGATTTTACAACTTCGGAATTACTATTTCTCAATTCGTCCACAGAAGATATCATTCGAAATCAATTTACAAATACAGATGATCAATCGAATACCATGAATGCCGGATTGACCTTTCGATTGCCCATTTTAGCAAAAAAACTATTTATAGACTTTAAATACGATAGCTACAACCGAAAAGAAGAAAGTGACAAAGCTGTTTTTGATTTTGATACAGGCCAGCAAACCTTCGATGAACTCAATACAATATTGAGTTCTGACTTTACATACAGAAACAACGCGATGATTCCGAGTCTACGAATTAATTATAAAAACAAAAAAATAAAAGCGTTTTTCAATTTCGATTATGCGTTCCGAACCTTGGAAAATCAAGATCGATTGCGACCCGAATTGGACATTAAAAGACGTTTTGAAATCGCGACGTATTCCGCAGGGTTTCGTTATAGATTCAGTAAAAAAACAGTGGTAAATTCGGGAATTGGTCTCACAAACATGATTCCGTCACTATCGCAATTGCAATCGTTTACCAATGTTTCCGATCCGCTGAATATTATTCGGGGAAACCCAAACTTAAAACCGCAGAATCGATACAGCATTCATGTAGATTTTAGAACCAATAATTTCCAAAAAGGATTTGGATTGTATAGCAGACTCAAAGCTGATTTTGATAACAATCGAGTTGTATCAAGATATACAATCAATGACGATTTAGTCCGAGAAACGACTTATGTAAACGTAGATGGAAATTATGGCTATCACAGTTATTTCAATATATACAAAAAAATAAAGTTTGATGAAGTACGCGTCATGCGGATCAATCTGAATAGTTCCATAAGTACAACCAAACGAATTAATTTTAATAATGACATCCGTTACGATGTGAAAACGACAAACTATAGTCCTTCTTTAGGATTTGATTTTGAGTGGGAAAATGCATTCGATTTCAACATGGATTACAATTGGAATTACATACGAACCAATGCTTCCATTGAAGGTTTTAACGATGAAGAAATCATTACGCACGAACTAAATTTTTATACAGCAACACAGCTTTTTAGGAATCTGAGTTGGGAAAATAAAGTCCGCTACATCTACAATCCGAATGTTTCCAACGGTTTTGACAAATACGCGTGGTCGTGGAACAGTTCGTTGACCTTTAGTTTCTTAAATGACAGTGCCAATTTATCGTTGAAAGTATACGATTTGCTCAATCAAAACATTAACACGCGGCGGATTGTAAGTACTGATTTCATTCAAAATACACAAAGTTTGGTATTAAGGCGTTTTGTGATGCTTTCTCTCGATTGGAAATTCAATTCCTTCAAGCGACGACCCAAACCCAAGTGACAAAGATTAAAGGGTGACAAAGTCTTTTTCCGCAGTATAGCAGACATGTTTTCGTTTGATATTCACGAAGTTTTCGAGAAATCATCAATAATCTTTTTTATAGAAAATAGGGTTTAATTAGCTAAAATTCAGAAAAATGGCTGCGGTTTTAGTTTTCGATAGAAAAACTAAAAATACCTCTAAAAGCGCACTTTCTTTTGTTTCTGTTTTCTTTGTGCGAGCAAAGAAAATGAAAATTAGAAGTTTAAGTTAATATTAGAAAGCCACTACTTCAACTTATCAGCAAACAACTTGCGAAGCTTTGTCAACTTTGGTGTAATCACATAACTGCAATATCCTTGTTGTGTATTTTCTTTATAATAATTTTGATGTTCTGCTTCCGCTTCATAAAACGTTTCTGTGGCAGTAACTTCCGTGACAATAGGTTCGTCGTAATATTCAGCAAGTTCTTTAATCACAGTTTCTGCAACTAACTTCTGAGTTTCATCATGATAAAAAATAACAGAACGATATTGCGTTCCAACATCTGCACCTTGACGATTTAAAGCAGTTGGATCGTGTGTTGCCATAAACATGATTAGAATTTCTTCAAACGAAACAATATCTGCATCAAACGTCAACTGAATCACTTCTGCATGTCCTGTACGTCCTGAGCAAATCTCTCTATATGTTGGTCTTCCCGGAACTGTTCCGCCAGTATATCCTGAAACGATCGTTTCTACACCTTTTACTTCCTGAAAAACGGCTTCTGTACACCAAAAACATCCGCCACCAATAGTTGCGGTTTGTATATTATTCATTTTCATAGTTTGTTCTTAATAATAGCACTGCAAAGATACTTATAAAACCTATTATTTTACGTTTCGTTTTTTATAGTTGCTGCATCAAAGTAGTCGTAATCTCAAAAAAAACTTACGTAAGGACATTTCAGTGGTATTAACATGATTATTATTACATCTTTAACCCAATAAAATCAAGTATTTCAGCAGCAAATCGTCAGTACAAATAACATTCACCTACAAAATTCATTCATTCATCGAAGGTTTAGTAGTTATTGTCTAATATATAGGGTTTTATGAGATAGAGATATTATATTTGGACTTAACTTTTTTTCATGGTTAAAGTAATTTATTGGTTATAAATTATTTCCCTTATTACCCTAAGACCCCAAATAATAATAACCAATTTTGGTAAAAAAAAGAGCTTCCGTAAGGAGGCTCTTTTTGATTAGTGAAACTAACTTTTGAAAAGCTTGCTAAAGCGCATTCAAAAGTGTAGTTGAACTAATTCCCCTGTAAAGGGGAATCTTATAGTCCATTTCCAGTTAGTTTTTAGAGAATGAATCTTCCTTTGAAGCAACTATTTTGAAAAGCTTGCTAAAGCGCATTCAAAAGTGTAGTTGAACTAATTCCCCTGTATATGGGAATATCATTATCTTTTCCAGCTAGTTTCTAACCTTAGTTCGATATAAAATCTGAAAGCCGATTTCTTCTTTTCCGCAGTATAGCAGGAATTTTTCGTTAAGAATTTTTGAAGCCTTGGAAAAAATTTAGAAAAATTCATGCGGTTTTAGTTTTTCAATAAGAGAAAAACTAAAAATACCTCTGGAAAAGCGCACTTTCTTTTGTTTCTTTTCTTTGTGCGAGCAAAGAAAACGAAATCGAAGATTGGCTTCGCCGAATTCACATTTGGCAAGCAAATGATTCATTTCATGAGTTCCGTAATTTGAAATAAAAATGATACGAACTAAAATAGAAATCTAATTTTTCAGAATTTTAAAGCTTATACAATAAGTGTTTGCTAAATTTGATTTGAATGAAACTTATGTCGAACTCACGTTGTTTTAGTATAAAGAGCAAACTTTAAAAATTTTTCAATAAAAAAACTCCGCCATGCAGCGGAGTCTAAATTTATATATTTCTGTTATAACTTACTCAGCAACCAAAATCATATATTGCCAAGGTTGTAATGCAACATCTTGTCCTTCTCTAAAAGTCACATTTCCATCGTTCATATAATTTGAAAAACTTCCTGTAAGTTCAATTTTTGTGAGTGCTGCTTCTTTTGAAAGGTTTGCAATGTAATACACTGCTTTTCCATCTTTTTCACGTTTAAATGCTAAAACGTTCGCGTCACTTGTTGAAACTTTTGTGTACGAAGCGGCATTTTTTCCACCGTGTAATGCAACGTGTGAATTCTTTAAAGCGCCTAGTTTTTCTAAAATAGGCCATGTTTTTCCTTTCTCTTTCGGAATTTCGTCTTTCTCAAAGAACTTCAAGCGATGTTTCATATCGTATTCTTGTCCCGAATAAATCAATGGCATTCCTGGTGCAACATAACTCAATGCAGTAAATGCTTCTGCGCCGTCGCCCATGCGTTCTTCAATCGATCCATTCCAAGAATTCTCATCATGATTGGTGACAAAATTCATTAAAATATCATCAGGTTCATACAAAGAATCTACCTGTTGCATGCGTTTGTCCCAATCAGCAACTGTTTCTTCTCCTTTTGCAATATGATTCATGCGGTGATGTGTGTCCCATCCGTACGCCATATCAAACAATTCACCTTTCAACAATTCAGGTTCCCAAGCTTCGGCAAGCATAAAAATAGATTTCTTTGCACGCAATTGCGGAATGGCTTCTTGCCAAAAATCTGTGGGAACAGAACCAGCAACATCACAACGGAAACCATCAACATCTTCATCGGTTAACCAGTATTTCATGTCTTTTACCATTGCTTTGCGCAATTCCTGATTGTCATAATTCAAATCGGCAACATCAGCCCAACCTACAGGAATCCCGTCTTCATTTAACGGATCTGTAATTTCACCTTTTGCATTTTTGGTGTAGAATTCAGGATTTGTTTTTAACCATGTATGATCCCAACCTGTATGATTTGGAACCCAATCCAAAATGACATAAATATCATTATCGTGTGCCGTTTGTATCAGTTCGCGGAAATCTTCAATCGTTCCAAACTCAGGATTAATTTTGGTGAAATCTGACACTGCGTAATAACTTCCTAAATGCTTTTTACGTTCTTCAGGATCTTCAATCTTACTTGCGAAATCGCCACCTGTAGCTTTACGTTTTGTTTCTGAAATAGGGAAAATTGGCATCAGCCAGATGATTTTTACGCCCAATTGTTTCAACTGTGGAATATCTTTCGTGAACGCATCAAAAGAACCTTCTTTTGAATATTGACGAATGTTTGCTTCGTAAATAACTGCGTTTTCCAGCATCGCGTCCGACACATCAGCGATCGTAACTTTTTTTACATCAGGAGTTTTCTCAGCTTCTTTCTTTTCCGTCTTACACGAAACAAAAAGAAGTATGGTCATTAAAAATAAAGCGGTTTTTTTCATTATAAATTAGTTTACGAATAGTTTTTAAATTGAATAGTATTTTATAGTTTAATGGTAATTTCTCGTTCTTTTTTGGTATTCCAAACAACAGAAAATGTGAGCGTGTTTTTAGTCGCATTCCAATCAAAATGAATGCGCTTTCCGCGAAATTTCACTTTTCTAGGTTTCTTGTCAATATTGTGAATTACTACTGTGATTTCTTTTGTGCTCGTTGAAAAATTTGAGCCAGTTTCTGCTTCCAAATCAATTTCCAATTCACCTTTTTCAAACTCACTTTCAAAGGCTAACAATTCGTAGTTTCCTTTTTCAAAAGCATGTTTTGTTTCGCCATTATCAGTATACATTTTCCCCGTACTTTTTAGGATAGTTTTATCATGATAATAATGTAAATCGAAAGCATTCTGGTCATAATTTGCAGTCGTTTGCATCGGTTTCGCCATCGGAATAAACGCGCCGCCGCGAATGTATGTAGGAATGGAAGCTTCTTGTGTTGAAACTATTTTTGTTTGTCCACCAAGCACTTTTTCATCCGTATACAAGTCAAACCAAACGACATCTTTCGGAAAATAGATTTCTTTTGTTTCCACGCTATCTTTTACAATTGGTGTCACCAAGAAATCATTTCCCCATAAATAGGTGGAAGCATTTGTATACAAAACTTTATTGTCGGTTTCTTCAAAAAATAGCGGACGCATTAACGGCGTTCCTTTTTGGTTATTTTCAAAAGCGATCGTGTAATTATACGGCAATAATTGATAACGCAATTCAATGGCTTGTTTCGCTAATTTTTTCGCTCTTGCGGAACGAAACACAGGCTCACTAGGAACTTCTTCTTGCGCATGCGGACGGTAAATTGGTTGAAAAACGCCGTATTGCAACCAACGGATGTATAAATTATCGTCCAAATTCGCGCCAGCAAAACCACCTAAATCCGAATGCATATAGCCCAAACCTTGCATTGCCATTTGCAGGGCAATTTCTGGTTGCGATTGCAATCCGCCCCAAGTTCTATTTACGTCGCCCGACCACGGAATGAGTCCGTAACGTTGCGAACCTGAATAGCCTGCACGCATTAAAATAAACGGTCGTGTATCTGGAAAATCTCTATCATAACCTTCTTTTATTAATCGTGCCCAATCGTGTCCGTAAATATTGTGTTTTTCGTTTGCCGTTCCTGTGTGATGCAATAACTTTTCGGGATGGACTTCAGGTTCACCTAAATCGCCCCAAATTCCAGCTACGCCCAAATCTGCGAGTTCTTTGTAAATTCCCCAAAACCATTTTTCACCTTTCGGATTGTAAATATCAATCAAGCCTGTATTCCCAAAATAGAAGTCGAATTTAAATGGATTCCCAACAGAATCTTTCGCTAAAACTCCTAAGTTAGAAGCTTCATACCAACGTTTGGAAGTCGTCAACACAAATGGTTCGGTTATGAAAATTGTTTTTACACCTTGATCGTTAAAATCTTTAATCATTTGCTTCGCATCAGGAAAAGAATCTTTATGCGCTTTCAGATTTCCCATCGTTCCTTTGATGTCTTTTCCAAACCAATACAAATCTAAAATCACTGCATCCACTGGAATTTTTTCATCTTTAAAAGCTTTAATAGTAGCTTCGGTTTCTGCTTGTGAATGATATCCAAATCGACTTGAAAAGTTTCCAAACGCCCAACGTGGTGGCAACGGCTGTTTTCCTGTCAAATTTGTATAATTATCAATAATATTTTCCCAAGAATCGCCCGCAATAACTTGATAGGTTTTGCGTCCAGAAATGGTTTCGTAGGTCAAAGTATTGTCTTTTTTGCTGTCTAAATCCAAATAGCCAATTGGCGCATTGTCAAAATGAACCATGTACATATTGGAAGACATCACAATTGGCAAGGTAAAATTCATCAACTCCGAACGTGTTTCGTAGCCATAATGTGCTCTGTTGTAGAGTTTCAATCGATTTCCACGTCGATTCATTCCTAACGCTCTTGCACCGCCGCCCATGAGAATTTCATCGTTTGTCAAATTAAAATCAATAGCTTCACCGCCTTCCACTTTTTGATAACCGTTTTTCTCAGAAATGATGGGTTTTCCTTTGTAGCTGTATGAAATCTGAAATGGTGATTTTTGTATATGCACTGAAATTCCATCAGAAACTAAATCTATAGCGGTATCGGTTTCAACAGCAGAATTCCATTTTTCAGCAGTTTTTAAAACAACTGCATGACTTGGAGAGTTGATTTTTTGTCCCTTAGGAATAAAAGTTGTTCCAATAATATCATCACTTACCAAGCGAAAGAAATATACGCCATCAGAGACACTAACGAGATGTATATTTCCACCTTCTTTAAAGTCAATAAACGTTCGATCTGCATTCTGCGCAATAGAAAATTGCCAGCATAAAAGTGATATGAATAGAATTTTAAATGATTTCATAAGTTATTTCTTTAATAAGAATGTAAACGGAATATCCAATCGTTTTTGCCAAGAATTTTCCGAATGATCGGCACCTTCAAACAATAGATTTTTATAATTCGTATCTGTATATCCTTTTTTCTTAAAAATTATATCCACCGTTTCGGCATATTGTGGATAATACTGATCGAGCGTTTTTGTTCCGTAATCAAAATAGAATTTGTGTGTTTCTGGCGAAGGCAAGTTTTCACTCATATATGCAAAAAATGTATCCGGAATTGGATTGTCTTCCATCGGCATTAAACCAACCCAATGTGTAGAAATGCACGCTGCTGCACTAAAAATTTCTGGATATTCACACATGGCGTACATCGAAATTAATCCGCCCATACTTGAACCAGCCACAAACGTATGTTCGCGATCGGTTTTGGTTGCGTAGGTTTGGTCAATATACGGTTTCAGTTCTTCCGTAAGGAACTTTAAATAGTTATCCGCGTTAAATGCTAAACTGAATTTGTTTTCTTTTGCTTTCGCGTGAATGTCCTTTTGTGTTTCGACATTTAAGTAGTCAAATGCTTTTTGTGGGAAATAATCTTGCCAACGAATTGCAGGAATATTGTACGGCGCAACTACGATAAAATCTTGAACTTTTCCTGCTAGCATCAATTTTGAAGCCACTTCATCTACTTTCCATTCTTGTTTGTTCCAAGTAGTGGTTTCGTCGAACAGATTTTGTCCATCGTGCATGTATAAAACGCTGTATTTTTTGGTTGCGGAATAGTTTTCGGGCAACCAAACATCTACATTTCTTGGTTTGATATAGTTTGATGGAAAATCGACAACACGCATGAGTTTTCCGCCAGCGAGTTTTGCTGTTTTGACTTCTTTTGCCACAGGTTTTTCGCTCGGTTGAATCTTTACATTTTCTGAAAATAACCAAAGCACAGCTTCTTTAAATTCGGAGCGCCAAAATGCTTCACCGTGCGAACCACTTGGCACAAGTTTCACATAAAAATGATCATTTGGAAAACCGTTTGTTTGCATTGAATTTATGACGTTTTTTAAGTCTTTCACCATATTTCCGCCTTCTTTTCCGCCCATTAAATAGTAGAGTTTGGATTTTTTGGCTTCTGCCAGATGTTCCTTAGTGAACGGAATAATTTTATCTGAAAACCAAAACGACGGCGAGAAAACGCCCGCTTTTCCAAATACATTCGGATATTTAAAAGCGGCATAATGCGAGATCAATCCGCCCATAGAACTTCCCATGATTGCGGTATTTTGTGAATCTTTTTTGGTTCTGTATGTTTTGTCAATTGCAGGTTTTAGTGTATTTGCAATAAAATCTATATATTGTTTTCCTTCTGGTTTTCCATGTTTTTTGTGTTCCCAAGGCGAATATTCTTGCATGCGTTTTTCGCTATTGTCAACCGCAACCACAATAAGATCCAAACCGTGTGTTTGATGAAGTTTGTTTAAGGTTTCATCTACTTCCCATTCGCCTGCATACGAAGTTGCTTTGTCAAATATATTTTGTCCATCATGAATGTACAATACAGGATATGAATCGTTGGAACTTTCATAGTTTGGTGGCAAATAGACTAAGATATTTCTATTTCGATCAAGTTGTGGAATTTTGAAATCTTCCGAAAATGTTTGTACATTTTGTTGTTTGGTAGCAGCTGTTTTGTTTGTATTTCCGTTTGACCAAGCACCAATAGAAACTTGTATCATTTCTGGATGTTCTTTAAAACTATACGTTCTGTTTTCAATATTTTCCTGTTGTTTATTGAGTTCAACAGTTTCCCAACTTCCCAATGTAAATTTGAAATTGATTGTTTCCAGATGGTTTGGAAGTGTTATTTTGTAGTAGGTGCTATCCTTTTTTTCTAGTTTGAACTCTGATTTTCCGCCAGACCAACCTTCAAAATCGCCTGAAATATAGATGTCTTTTGAAAAATCATGATCGCTTGGAAAATTAGTTATAACCAGCGTGACAGACTTTTTTCCATCAGTATGGTCATCTTTTTGTTGTCCTTTGCAGGAAAGGAAAAGTAGCGAAAGTAATATGATTGTGAGTTTTGTTTTCATGACATTTTTGTCATTCCCGCGCAGGCGGGAATCTATTTGTTATACTATTTTTCTTCAAAAAATCACTCGAAGTGACGTGTTGAGCATTTTAATTGAATTAATAAGTAAATCTCATTACTAATATCTCAATTCTCAATACTGTATATTTATTTCGTTGTTAGTATCAAACTTCCTTTTTCCTTTAATAGAATGGCATCATTCCATGTGAATGTTTTGCCTGTGATGATATTTGTCAGCGTTTTTCCTTTTAAATTCATTTCTGCATAGCGCTTGAGATCAATTGTAATTTCTTTTTCGTTTTTGTTGATGATATGCACCACTGTTTTATCGCCTAACGTTCTGAATAGAAAATATGTTCCCATGAAAGGTGCAAAATGTGTTGTTTTCCCTTCGTGAATGGCTTTGCTGGTTTTACGAAAGTTCAATACTTTTTTGAGATAGTTTTGCATGTCTTTTTGCTCGGCAGTTAAACCTTCACCAGTAAATGCATTTGCCGTATCACCTTGCCAACCGCCAGGGAAATCGGTTCTAATTAATCCGTGATCGCCCGGTTTTGCAAAGTCGTTCATTAAGATTTCCGTTCCGTAATAGAGTTGTGGAATTCTAGGTAATACTAATTGATAACTCAGCGCCATTTTTGTGTTTGCTACATCGCCGTTGAATTGTGTAAAGATGCGACTCATATCGTGATTGTCTGGAAATATCATGATGTCTTTTGGACTTGCATAATGAAAGTCGTTTGCCAAACCTTCATAGATTTTCACCAAACCTTTGTCCCACGATTCTTCTTCCGATAGCGCTTCCACCGTTTTGCGTTGCATGGCAAAATCCATCGTAGATTTTAGATTACTTTCATAACCATCTTTGTTGTTTGCGCCTGTTTGCCAATATCCAATGAGTAACGGATTGTAACTCCATTCTTCGCCAACAATTGAAAAGTTAGGATATTCCGTCATGATGGCACCTGCCCATTTGCTCATAAATTCTTTGTCAGGATACGGATAGGTATCTTGGCGAATGCCACTTAATCCTATGGATTCAATCCACCAAATACTGTTTTGAATAATGTACGTTGCCATGAATGGATTTCGCTGATTGAGATCGGGCATTGCTTGTACAAACCAACCGTTTGCCATTCCTGCTTTGTCACTTTTGGAAGCGTAACCATCTTGATTGGATGTTCTTCGGTGATTTGAATGGTTTAGTTTTTCGCCATTTTCAAATTCTTTTTGAAAGTTTACCCAATCCTTAAACGGTAAATCTTTCATCCACCAATGTTCCAAGCCGCAATGATTTGCCACTTGATCCATGATGAGTTTTATACCGCGATCGTTGGATTTGTCTGCCAATTCTTTGTATTCGGCAAATGTTCCAAAACGCGGATCTACTTCGTAATAATCTGTGATTGCGTAGCCGTGATAGGAAGATTGTGGCATATCGTTCGTGAGTAACGGACACGACCAAATTGCTGTAAATCCCATATCGTCAATGTAATTGAGATGTTGTGTGATTCCTTTGATATCGCCGCCATGACGCGCATAATCGTCTTTACGATTGATCGTTGCTTCTTTGAGCATGGTTACTTTTTCTCCAGATTCCGTAATTCTTGAACGTTTTCGCGGAATGTCATTTGTAGTATCTCCATTTGCAAAACGATCGGGCGTGATTAAGTACAATACATCCGAACTGTCAAAACCAATATAGTTTTCTGCTGGTTTTGTGCGTGTTTTGAGTTCGTAGGTTTGTGTCAATGTTGAACCGTCCTTTTGTTCAAAAACGATATTGAATTTTCCTGCTGCGGTATTTTCAGCAATTGTTAGGTCAATGAATAGATAGTTAGGACTTTCTCCTTTGGTAATTTTTTCAATGGAAACACCTTCGTATGAAATTTTGGGTGTTGCTTTTGAAATCTCAGGATGTTTTATAAGCAGTTGCAGTTTGGTGTTTTTGAAACCAACCCACCAATGTGGTGGCTCTATACGTTCAATTTCATTTGCAACTGTTATCGCTTCTGATGATGAAATTTTAGTTGAGTTTATAGCTGTTTTTTCTTCTTTTGTATTGCAAGAGAAGAAAAACGTAAGTAGTGTAACTATGATTATTTTTTTCATCGAAATTTATTTTTTAGTGAAACTTAAATTCTAGATGTCATTCCTGCGCAGGCAGGAATCTACTGAAAATCTAAGTGGATTCCGCATTAAGTGCGGAATGAAAATATGAAATATCTCAATACTAATATCTAATTACTCAATACTATCAACGCCCTAGTCCTGATTGCAGCGGCATCCTTTTTTTGCTTTGCTATATGGCAAAAAAAGATACAGCGGAAAGCAGGGAATAACTCCAAATAATTCAGATTACACCGTAACCAAATCGTTTGGTGAAACGGCTACTTTTTTTCCATCGACAAGAATGATTAAATCATCGCCTTTTTCGAGTTCGAAGGAAGTGCCTTTGTGTGTAACGTTTATTTTTAGAATGTGATTTCTAAAGTTTACTTTGAACGAATAGCCTTTCCATTGCCATGGAATTCGTGGTTCAAAGGAAAGTGTGTCGTTTTTCATTCGCATGCCGCCAAATCCTTCAACAATACTCATCCAAGTTCCTGCCATAGAGGTAATGTGTAAACCTTCTTCCACTTCTTTGTTGTAATCGTCTAAATCGAGTCGCGATGTTCTGAGATAGAACGTATATGCGAGATCCATTTTGTCTAGTTTTGCCGCTTGAACGCTATGTACACAAGGCGAAAGTGACGATTCATGTACCGTAAATGGTTCGTAGAAATCGAAATGTTTTTCGAGTGCTTCTTTGGTGAAATGATCTTCAAAGAAGTAGAAACCTTGCAATGTATCGGCTTGTTTGATGTATGGTGAACGTAGGATGCGATCCCAACTCCATTTTTGATTGATTGGTCGCTGTGATTGATCTAAATCGGCAACACTAACCAAGTCTTTGTCTAGAAAACCATCTTGTTGTAAGTACACGCCGTATTGTTCGCTGTATGGAAAGTACATGTTTTCGGCAACTTCCATCCACGATGAGATTTCTTGCTCGGACAAGCGTACTTTTTGCATGATGCGATCGTAATCAGAAGCGTATTTTTGTTTTACTTTTTGAATGTTTTCTTGTGCAAATTTGATACACCATTGTGCAATGTAGTTAGTGTACCAATTATTGTTGACGTTGTTTTCGTATTCGTTTGGACCTGTAACTCCAAGTATTACGTATTTGTCTTTTGCTGTGGAAAACGTAGCTCTTTGATGCCAAAAACGTGCAATTCCGATCATGACTTCTAAGCCCATTTCTGGAATGTAGCTGTAGTCGCCCGTGTAGCGTGTGTAGTTGTAAATTGCAAATGCGATGGCGCCGTTTCGGTGAATTTCTTCAAAGGTGATTTCCCACTCATTATGACATTCTTCGCCATTCATCGTTACCATTGGATAGAGTGCTGCACCATTGTTGAATCCAAGTTTTTGCGCGTTTTCAATCGCTTTTTCTAAGTGATTGTAGCGATATTGCAATAGGTTTCGGGCTACTTGCTGATCTTTCGTGGTCATGTAAAACGGAATGCAATACGCTTCCGTGTCCCAATAGGTGCTTCCGCCATATTTTTCGCCAGTGAATCCTTTTGGACCAATGTTGAGTCGCGAATCTTTTCCTAAGTAGGTTTGATTGAGTTGAAAGATGTTGAAACGAATTCCTTGTTGTGCTTTTACATCACCTTCAATGGTAATGTCTGCCATTTCCCAGATTTTTGCCCAAGCTTCTTTTTGCTTTTCAAGTAGCGCATTAAATCCTAGTGAAGTAGCATTTTGTAACGCTTTTTGGGCAGCAGTAATGAGTTCGTTTTTATCGTGATTTGTACAAACCGTATAGCCTCCGTATTTGTAAATGGTATAGGTTTCGTTTGCTTTGACTTCTTGTGTATAGTGAAATGCAATTTCAGCAGATTTTTCAGAAACATTCGTTGGTACATCTAGTGACTTTCCGTTGAGATTTACTTCTGTTTGCATGAATGTACACGCGTGAAAGTCTGTTTTTAGTGTTTTGGCAACTATAAATGCTTGATTTTCATCTTCTTTTACTTGAATAGTTTCCCAGAATTTTTCTTCCCAGTTGGTATCTTCATTTTCGATTCCGGCATCTAAATACGGTGTATATTTTATAGTTGCATTACTATTGATTAGTTTGACACTGTATGCAATGGCACCAACTTCGTCAATGTCCAAACTTAGAAATCGTTTTGAAGCAATTTCTATTTCTATGTCGTTTTGTAAGGTTGCAGTAAATGTACGCTCGTACCAACCTTCTTTCATGTTGAGTTCACGGCGAAAGTTTGCTACTTTTTTACACGTGTTTAAATCTAAGATTTCATCATTGATGGTTACGTTGATTCCGATCCAATTGGGTGCGTTTAGTACTTTGGCAAAGTATTCGGGATACCCGTTTTTCCACCAACCAACTTTTGTTTTGTCTGGATAGTATACGCCTGCTATATAACTTCCCTGAAATGTTGATCCAGAGTAGTATTCTTCAAAATTAGCTCGTTGTCCCATAGCGCCGTTTCCGATGCTAAAGAGACTTTCGGAAGATTTGACACTTTCGGTATCAAATCCTTCTTCGATGATAGACCAGTTATCTGGTTGTATATAATTCTGATTCATTTCTTTTTTGAGATGTAAGATATTAGAATCTAGATCGCTGCGCTTTTAGACTTTTCTCGCTAAGCGTTCACCTTTTCTATTATCTATTTATTAATTCTTCTATAAAACGGGTTTGTATTTCGGTAAAATCGTTGAAGACATAGTCTGCATGACCGAGTGTTTCGTCGGAACCAATTCCGATAGAAATCATTCCTGCGGCATTTGCGGCAGTAACGCCAGCGACAGAATCTTCAAATACAATACAATCCGTTGGTACTGTGTTTAGTTGTTGTGCAGCAATGAGAAATACTTCCGGATCGGGTTTTGCTTTGCTGACATCATTTCCGTCAACAATAGCTTGAAACGTTTCGTATAAGTTTACTTTTTGTAAAATTTTACGCGCGTTTTTACTTGCAGATCCTAAAGCAATTCCTTGCTGTGTTTCTTGTAAATAGTTGAGTGTTTTTGGGATATCAGGAAGAATTTCTCCTGCGTCCATTTGTGCAATATGTGATAAGTAGTTATCGTTTTTCTCTGCCATGTATTTTGCGAACGCTTCTTCGGTGAGTGTTTTGTTTCCCCAGCCTAATATAATTTCTAGGGAACGGACTCTACTGACTCCTTTGAGTTGTTCGTTTTGTTCTAGCGTGATGTCAAAACCTAATTCGTTGGCAAGTGATTTCCACGATAGGTAATGATATTTTGCAGTATCAACAATGACACCATCTAAATCAAATATAAATCCTTTTTTGTTCATCATTCTATTTATGATTCTTCTGATTGGTAACTAATAGCGTTTTTGTTGGTGATTAAGAAATTGCAGAGTCCAGCAATGATTAAACTGACTCCAGCTAAGATCATCGCATTGATAGCGCCTTCACCAAAAAGTCCTGTGATAAAGTTGATTCCACCCAAAGCGGCAATAATTTGAGGAATGACAATAAACATATTGAAGATTCCCATGATAACACCCATTTTCTTTGGATCAACCGAACTTGATAGCATTGCATACGGCATAGATAGAATACTTCCCCAAGCAAAACCAATAAGTATGAAACTAATGAAAAGGTAATCGGGAGAAGGAACAAAATACATCATGATGAATCCGATTCCACCAAGAATTAAGGAACCCATATGTACAAATTTTCTATTGATTCGCCTTCTTGAAGTGTAGAGGACAAGTACTAAAGCAAAAACCATAGATGATAATCCATACGTTCCCATGTAAGAACCGACTAAGTTTGATGATTTTTGAAATTTATCATTGCTTACCCAATACCATACTTTTTTACTTTGAAAAGAAGTTGCTCTGGTTTTTAAGTAATTTAGCTTTTCAGATTCACTTTTTAATGCACTATACGAAGTAAGAACTTCTTTAGCTATGGTAGCATCTGCAATTAATGTGTCTTTGATCGCATTTTTTACAAATACACTGTCTTTTGCAGCAATTGCTAAAAAAGCACTTGTGTTTGTATTTTTGAAGCGATTGTTTTTTTCTGCTTTTTCGTAGACTTCTGCTGTTGGATTTGGCGTATTGAATACATGTTCCGTTAGTGCAGGATTTGCCATACTCCACATCGTAAAGAAAGCAAACCAACTAAAAAATTGAATGACACCTAAACGTTTCATCGTTGTGGGCATGCTTCCAATATTTTCAAGAATATCGGGAATGAATCTGTTTTTTTGCTTTTTCTCTCTTTCAAATTCCTCCATATCTTCAGGAGGATATTCTGTTGTTGTAAAAATGGTGTACAGAATACTGATCATAAATACAAAAGCTCCAATAGCAAACGCTACTTTTACAGACATAGGAACAACTCCTGTTGCTGCTGCATCACTGACACCAAGCTTAGAAATCATCCAAGGTAAGTTACTAGCAACCCAAGTTCCAATTCCGATAATTAGTGTTTGCACGACAAAACCATACGATCGTTGTGATTCAGTTAATTTATCGGCAACTAATGCTCTAAAAGGTTCCATTGAAATATTAATAGAAGCATCAAGAATCCAAAGGAAACCTGCTGCCATCCATAAAGCTGGTGAATGTGGAACAAAGAATAATGCGAGTGAACTCAGAATAGCTCCAATGAGGAAATAAGGTCTCCTTCTTCCCAGTCTGGAATGCCAAGTACGATCACTCAGATATCCAATAATAGGTTGAACTATTAAACCTGTTAGCGGAGCAGCAATCCATAACATCGGAATGTCATCTTTAGCGGCACCAAGAGTTTGAAATATTCTAGACATGAATCCACCTTGCAAGGCAAACCCGAATTGTATTCCTAAGAAACCGAAACTCATGTTCCAAATTTCCCAAAAACTTAACTTACGCTTTTCCATTATCGTATAGTAATTAGTTAATACTACGATAAGCGCGATGACTTATCAAAACTTATTTTTAATTTGAGAGATAAAAATATAAGTTTCGATTTTTATGCTGTAAATATAGTAGTTTTTTTGAAACAGCCACTATAAAATTATTAATCTGCTAATTAATTTCTTGAATAAATGATGATTTTCTGTCTGAAAATCAGTTGTTTAACGCGTGGTATCGCGTTCTATTAATGTGGTGTTTATAACTTCCGTATGGTATTTTTCTTCTTCTACGAGTTCTTCTAATTTGTCAATTAACATCGTTGCTGATTTCTCGCCCATTTCCACTGCATGTTGACTTATGGTGCTTAATGATGGAATGGAATGTTTGGATAAAACACCGTCTGTAAAGGCAATGATAGAAATATCATCAGGAATTTTATATCCTTTGCTAATGGCAATTTTCATTGCGGTAATTGCATAGAGTTCGTTGACTGCAAAAATTCCGTCGATTGTTTTTTCTTTATCAAGCAACGCAGAAATTTCTTCTTCTAAGGTTTCAATTTCAACTTCTTTGTCTTTATTTTCTTCTACTTTTATAATTAATGAAGATTTTGGATAGATTTTATGTTCTTCTAAGGCTTCCAAATAACCTTGCGTACGAAGTTTTCCAACATTTACATAATCTTTTGTAGTGATGAGCGCAATGTTTTTACAACCGCTATCCAATAGTTTAGTGACTGCTTTTTTAGAACCTAGTTTATCATCAACGACTACTTTATCACACGCAATTTCGTTTACAACTCTATCAAACATTACAATTGGCATTCCTTGATTGATGGTTTCGTAAAAGTGATGATAATCTTGTAAAAGCAAGGTTTCTTTGGAAACTGACAAGATAAATCCGTCAATACTTCCGTTGGCAAGCATTTCAATGTTGATGACTTCTTTGTCAAACGATTCATTCGATAATCCAATAATCACATTATAACCTCTGCTATTCGCTTCTTTTTCAATTCCGCTAATTACTTTAGAGAAAAAATGATGCACAATTTCAGGAATAATAACACCGATGGTTTTTGTTCGCTTGTTTTTTAAGCTTAACGCGATATTATTTGGGCGGTAATTATAGAGTTTTGCAAATGCCTGAACTTTGGTTCTGGTATCCAAACTTATCTCTTTACTATTTCGTAATGCTTTCGAAACTGTTGAGACAGAAACATCTAATTCTCTCGCTATTTGTTTAAGAGTTACTTTTCGTTTCATGAGGGTTCATTATAAGATCAATAATTAAAGCTGTGATTTTCTATTTTTTTGATAAAAATACACTGTTTTAATTAGATAAAACCCAATGTTTATAAAAGTTGTCAACACGAAAACGTTTGCGTAGCTGCAAAACTTATGCCGATATTTTGATTTACCTAAAATTTACATAGTTTTAACATCGAGAGGTAAAAATATAAAGTATTTAAACAGAAAAAATTACAAAAAATCAGGCAAAAATTTTACAAAATGTTTGAAAATCAGGTAGTTTTTTTACGACAATTTTGAAAACAAAAAATTAAACAAATGAAGAAAATGCAAAAATTTATTTTGTTTTTGGCTTTTTTGATTCCACTTGGAATGCTTGCCCAAACAAATGTGACAGGTGTTGTTACTGAAAAAGGTACAGGAACTCCATTGTTAGGAGTGAATGTGATCATAAAAGGGACAACAACTGGAACCACAACAGACTTTGATGGTAAGTATCAATTAAAGGTAAGTAATGGACAAACCATGGAATTTACCTATGTAGGATACAAAAGCCAAGAGATTTTATATAGTGGACAAGCTACTATTAATGTAGCACTTGAAGAAGATGCGTCTACACTTGATGAAGTAGTCGTAGTAGGATATGGTTCTGCTGTAAAGAAAGATGTAACAGGAGCTGTTGAGTCTGTAACGTCTGATGACTTTAACGGTGGAGCTATTGTTTCTCCCGAACAATTAATTTCTGGTAAAACTGCCGGAGTACAAGTAACGCCACCAAGTGGAGCGCCAGGTTCTGGTTCTGCCATTAAGATTAGAGGTGGAGTTTCTTCGTTATCTGCAAGTTCAAGTCCATTAATTGTAGTAGACGGTGTTCCATTAGATCAAGGAAATAGTGGACTTAACTACATCAACGCAAATGACATTGAATCATTTACAGTATTAAAAGATGCTTCTGCAGCTTCTATTTATGGTTCAAGAGCAACAGGTGGAGTTATCTTAATTACAACAAAAACTGGAAAATCAAATCAACCACTTAATGTAAGTGTAAACCATTACACATCTGTTGGAAGTAATGTAAATGAAGTAGATGTATTGTCATCAACTCAATTTAGAGATTTAGTATTGGCTAATGGAAATGCAAATCAAATTTCACAATTAGGAAATACAAGTACAAACTGGCAAGATCAAATTTACAGAGGTTCATTAACAACGGATACAAACGTAACGCTTTCTGGAGGATTTGATAATTCTAATTACAGAGCGTCCATCGGATATGTAAGTCAAGAAGGAACATTGAGAAATTCACAAGTACAACGTTGGACAGGTTCTGTAAAGTTCATCCAACGCCTATTAAATGATGATCTTAAAATTGAAGCAAACGTATTAGGTGCTTTGTTAGATGATACTTTTGGAAACACTGGCGCTATTGGAGCAGCCGTTTCTTTTGATCCAACACAATCAGTATTCGATCCAACAAGTCCTTTTGGTGGATATACTGAAAATGTAAACAATGATGGTACAATCAATACCATTGCGGTACGTAATCCAGTTGCATTATTAGAATTATACAGCAACACAGCTGATACAAAAAGAAGTACAGGAAGTATCAAGTTTGATTATACACTTCCTTTCTTTAGAGATATAAAATTAACAGCAAAAGGTGGATACGACTATTTTGAAGTAGATGGAAACTTAAATATTCCACGAGAAGCAGCATCAAACTTTAACGATGAAGGTTTAGTTGGAACTTATAGTACATTAAACAGAAGTAAATTAATAGACTTGTATGCTAACTATAAGAAAGATATTGAAAGTATTAAAAGTACAATTGACTTAACAGTTGGGCATTCTTTCCAAAACTTTTACAGATCTAATAGATTTAATAACCTAACAGGTGTTGGGCAAGCTACAGGAAATGTTTTCAAAACTGAAAATGCATTAGAATCTTACTTTGGTAGATTAAACTTTTCGTATGATGATAAATACTTACTAACGTTCAACTTAAGAAACGATAGTTCATCACGTTTAAACCCGGATGATCGTTCTGACTTTTTTGGAGGACTTTCAATAGGATGGAACATTATCGATGAAAACTTCATGAAAGATTCTAAAGTATTCTCTCAATTAAAACTTAGAGCTGGATACGGTGAAACTGGACAACAAGAATTTGGACAAGATTACGGATACATTCCACGTTATACAACAGGAGACGGACAAGTACAATATCAATTTGGATACAATACTGACGGATCACCACGTTTTGTAACCACAATTCGTCCAGAAGAATATGACGAAAACTTACGTTGGGAACGTTCTAAAACATTCAACATTGGTTTAGACTTCGGATTTTTCAACGATCGTTTAACAGGTTCTGTGGAAGTATACGAACGTAAAGTAGAAGACTTAATCAACTTTATTCCAGTACCAGCAGGAACCAACTTATCAAACGCATTATTTACAAACGTTGGTAACTTAGAAAACAGAGGTTTAGAAATAAACTTAAACGCTACCATTGTTGAAAATGATAAATTCTCTTGGAACACAAACTTTAATGTTTCTTTCTTCGAGAATAAAATCACGAAACTATTCTTAACGGACGATCCAACATCGCCAGGTTCTCCAACAGGAGGAGTTGCAGGAGGAGTTGGTAACACAATCCAAATCAACTCTGTAGGATTTGAAGCAAACTCTTTCTACGTATTCAAACAAGTATACGATGCACAAGGTGCGCCAATTGAAGGAGCGTATGTAGATATTAACGGAGATGGAGTTGTTGATACAGATGACAGATACAGATACAAGAGTCCAAATCCAGATGCTGTATTTGGTTTTACATCAAACATGCAATACGGAAATTTTGACTTCGGATTTACATTCCGCGCAAGTTTAGGTAACTTTGCATATAATAACGTAGCGTCTAACACAGGAAACGTACAGGCATTATTTGGTGCAAACACAATCAACAACGTGAATTCATCAATATTAGACACAGGATTTCAAAATCAACAATTATTCTCTGATTACTATGTGCAAGATGCTTCTTTCTTAAAATTAGACAACTTAACGATAGGTTACAACTTAGACAATATCTTTAAAGATGTGCGAATAAGAGTGTACGCAACTGGACAAAACTTATTTGTAATTACAGATTACGATGGATTAGATCCTGAAATCAACGGTGGAATTGACAACAACTTCTACCCAAGATCGAGAAACATATTGATGGGACTTAACTTGAACTTATAATAAAAGTAATACCAAATACACACAATGATGAAAACAATTAGAAAACAATCAAATCGTATAGGTATTGTACTGCTATTGCTCATAGCAAGCATCGGATTTACGTCTTGCGAAAGCGAGCTTGACTTAGAGCCAATAGTAGAGCAGTCGGCAGCGGATGTATTCGACGATCCTGCGGCGTACGAACAATTTCTTGCAAGAATCTATGCAGGTTTTGTAGTGAGTGGACAACAAGGTCCTGCGGGAAATCCTGATATTACAGGAATTGACGAAGGATTCTCAAACTACTTAAGACAATACTGGAAACACCAACAATTAACTACTGACGAAGCGTTAATTGCTTGGAATGATGGTACAATTCACGACCTTAACTGGCAAGTATGGACGCCAGCAAACGAGTTTATCACAGCAATGTATAACAGAATTTATTTTCAGATTTCGATCTCTAATGAATTCTTAAGAGCAACAGCAGATGTTCCTGAATCAGAATTCTTACCAGCAGCTTACAAAGCTGAGGTACGTTTCTTAAGAGCATTAAGCTACTGGCATGCCATTGATATGTTTGGAAATGTTCCTTTTGTAACAGACGCTGATCCAATTGGAGCTTTCTTACCAGTACAAGGAAGTAGACAAGAAGTTTTTGACTTCATTATTTCTGAATTAACAGAAATTGAACCAATAATGATTGATGCTCGCCAAAATGTATACGGAAGATCAGACAAAGCTGCGGTTTGGATGTTACTAGCTAAACTTTACTTAAATGCTGAAGTATACACTGGAACAGATCAAAGTGCACAAGCAATTCCATATTTAGAAAACGTTATTGGAGCAGGTTATACACTTCATGATGACTATGATGAATTATTCTTAGCAGACAATAATACGAACGGTGCGCAAAACGAATTTATCTTTACATTTAATTCTGATGGATTAAACACACAAGGATTTGGAGCAATGACGTTCCTAGTACATGCACCAGTTGGAGGAAACATGAGTGCAGCTGACTTCGGTATCAACGGAGGTTGGGGCGGAATCAGAACGACAAGCGCGTTCGTAAACAAATTCTCAGCATCAGAACTTATTACTGACGAAAGAGCAAACTTTTTTACTGACGGACAAGAATTAGAAATTGCAGATGTATTCAATTTTAATGATGGATATGCGGTTGAAAAATTCAGAAACGTAACAAGTAACGGAGTTCCAGGATCTGACGCTTCAGGAGACTTCATCGATACAGATTTCCCTGTATTCAGATTAGCAGATGCGTACTTAATGTATGCGGAAGCTGTAAAAAGAAGTGCAACTGGCGATCAAGGATTGGCTGTACAATATGTAAACTTAGTAAGACAGCGTTCAAACGCAACACCAATTGGTGGTTTCGGAGACATCACAGATGCTTTCTTATTAGCAGAACGTTCAAAAGAATTACACTGGGAAGCACATAGAAGAACAGATTTAATTCGTTTCGGACAATTCTCTGACCAAGGTATTTGGCCTTGGAAAGGAAATGTAGAAAGTGGAACCACAACAGAAGCTTTTAGAGACTTATTTCCTATACCATCTACGGATATTACCGCAAACCCTAACTTAACTCAAAACCCAGGTTACTAAAAAAAAGATGAAATGAGCCATAACAATCACTTGTTATTAACGAATAGAGTTATTGGCGAATTCCATCTGACCGAATTAATAAAATAGAAAAAAACAGATGAAAAAACTAAATAAAATATCAGCAGGCTTTTTAGCAGTAGTCGCGTTCGTTGGATTCAACGCATGTAGTGATGATGATAATTTAATCATTGCTTCAGCTCAAGGCGGACCAGAATTAGTTACACCAGCAACAGGAACAGCAATCGTTCTTAGTGCAGCAAATGAACAAAACCTAGCAACAACACTTGTTTGGAATGATGCAGATTATGACGCAAGTGTTGCCATTAACTATGATGTGCAAATTGCTTTATCAGGAACAGATTTTGCAACACCAATTTCAGCCGGATCAACTAATGAACGTTTCATTTCTTGGACAAATCAACAACTAAATGATGCTTCTATCGGAGCAGGATTAAGTCCATTTGTAGCAGGTGATTTAGACTTTCGTGTAGTTTCTTCAATTGGAACACAAGATGCGCAACAACAAATCTCAGCACCAATTACACTAAACATTACACCATATACAACTTCATTACCTAAAATTGCAGTACCAGGAGATCACCAAGGGTGGGATCCAGGAACAGCACCAAGATTAGCTTCTTCTGAATTTGGAGCTTCTGACTATGAAGGATACCTTTGGTTAGAAACTGAATACAAATTTGTAGCACCAGACGAAACAGGAAACTTTGCTTGGGGAAATTTAGATTGGGGAGATGACGGAAGTTTCTCTGGAGTATTAACAGACGATGGAGAATCTAATGTGCCAGCTACACCAGGGTACTACTACGTACAAGTAGATACTGAAAACCTAACATACAGCGCTTCTCAATATACCAATTGGGGACTCATCGGATCAGGAACACCAACAGGTTGGGATAGTGATAACGACATGACGTATGATCCAGCAACGCAAACTTTTTCAATCACAATTGATTTAACTGCAGAAGAAATCAAATTTAGAGCAAATGATGGTTGGGACTGGAACTATGGAGATACAGGAGCTGATGGATCTTTAGACAATGGAGGAGACAACATTGCAGTGCCAGCAGCAGGAAACTATACAGTTGTATTAGACTTTAGCAACCCTAGAGCGTATACATATACACTGACACTTAACTAAACAACGATCACTTAAAAAGGCTGTAATGATATCATTACAGCCTTTTTTATCTTTTCAAATAAGAGTACACAAAGTAATAGCTATGAAATGCGTTATGATACACTACACATTCAAAACCGTACGTTGCATAACAAGTTCCATCTGACACAAAAAAGAAAACAGATGAAAAAAAAATTACACTTATTATTCTTACTGTTTGCTAGTATTGCATACAGTCAAGTAACCATAACACCAACTCCTTTTGAAGTTAGTAATATGATTACAATAACAGTAGACATCAACAGTTCGGCAACGGATTGTAACGGAATGTCAAATCCTAACAAAGTATACATGCACTCAGGAGCTGGAACCGATAGCAATCCTTGGACGTATGTTACAGGAAATTGGGGACAAGATGATGGCGTTGGAGAAATGACAGATATGGGTGGCGGATTATGGCAAATCCAAATTATTCCCGAAACTCATTATGGATTAACAACAGCACAAGCCGCAACCATTACCAAAATGGGAATGGTATTCCGAAATGAAACAGGAAGCCAAGAACTAAAAGCAACTGGCTGTTCAGATTTCTTCTTTGATGTAGGAGCATTCCAATCAACACTAGTAACACCAGGTGATGGAAGCACAACAATCTTAGCTTCTGGATCAAACCTAGCCATTACAGCAAACAATACAGGTGGAAGCGCTGCGTATGTTTTAAAAGCAAACGGAGCAACCATAAACTCAAACAGTGGAACTTCATATGCATACACAGATATGAACATCACTGCAAACAAAAACTATGTACTTGAAGTTACCCTAAGTGGAACCACCATTACCAAAAATTTCAATGTAATCATCAATCCAGGAACAGCTACGCAAGCATTGCCAGCAGGAATGGAAGATGGTATCAACTACGATGCAGATACATCTAAAGCAACCTTAGTATTAGATGCACCAAACAAAGATTTTGTATACCTAGCGGGAAGTTTCAATAACTGGCAACCAGATGGAACGTATGCAATGAAAAAAGATGGTACTACAGGTAAATTTTGGTTAGAAATCTCAGGATTAACGCCAGGACAAAACTATACCTATCAATATTGGGTAGTAGATCAAACTCCGATTGCAAACTCACCATCATTAGTAAAAACGGCTGATCCATACTCAACACTTGTATTATCTCCGTTTGATGATCCTTTCATTCCAGCAACTACGTATCCAAACCTTCCAACATATCCTGCGGGACAAGAACGAGAAGTTACCGTATTGCAAACAGGACAAACGCCATATCCTTGGCAAGTAACCAACTTTGCAAAGCCAAACGAAGAAGACTTAATTGTATACGAAGTATTAATTCGTGATTTTGATGCTGATAGAAATTATCAAAACTTAATTGATCGTATTGATTACTTTAAAAACCTAAACGTAAATGCAATTCAGTTAATGCCAATCATGGAATTTGAAGGCAATGAAAGCTGGGGATACAACACATCTTTCCACTTAGCATTAGACAAATACTATGGAACAGCTGATAAATTCAAAGAATTTGTTGACTTATGCCATCAAAATGGAATTGCGGTAATTTTGGATGTTGCCTTAAACCATGCATTTGGAAGAAACCCAATGGTGCGTATGTGGATGAACGATCCAGACAATGACGGTTGGGGAGAGCCTAGTTCGGAAAACCCATACTTCAATCAAGTTGCAACACACAGTTACAGTGTTGGATCTGATTTCAATCACCAGCAATCACGCACACAATACTATACAGAACGCGTAGTAAAACATTGGATTGAAGAATACAATATTGATGGTTTCCGTTGGGATTTAACCAAAGGATTCACTCAAGAATGTACTTCAGGTGATGATGGTTGTACCAATGGCTACAGAAATGATCGTGTAGCAATATTAAAGCAATATGCTGATTATTCTTGGAGTTTAGATGCAGATCATTATGTAATCTTTGAACATTTAGGTCAAGACAACGAAGAAAAAGAATGGGCAGATTATCGTTTAGGCGAAGGAAAAGGAATTATGATGTGGGGAAAAATGACCAACGAATACAACCAACTAACGATGGGATTTGCTTCAAATGCAGATATTTCTCGTATGGGACATACTAGTAGAGGTTTTAACGGACCACGATTAATGGGCTATGCAGAAAGTCATGATGAAGAACGATTAATGTATAGAAACTTGGAATTTGGAAATACAGCATTATCTTCTCACAATGTACAAGACTTAAATACGGCATTGTCAAGAATGTCTGCGTTAGGCGCGGCTTCACTAACGATTCCAGGACCAAAAATGATTTGGCACTTTGGCGCATTAGGAATGGAAAATTCAATTTTCACCTGTAACAACGGAAGTGTAAATACACCAAGTGACCCAACTCCGGGCGATTGTAAGTTAGACACAAAACCGCAACCACAATGGACAAACAATTGGTTGGGCGATGCAAACAGAGCTAAAATCTATAATGATTGGGCACGAATCATCGATCTAAAAGTACAAGAACCTGTATTTGAAGGGAACTATTCAATCAGTCCATACATCAATGATATTCGTCAACGTATTTACATCTGGGATGATAACATACCTTCAACCTCATTAAAAAATGTGGTGGTTTTGTGTAATTTCTCTGTGGCAGATTTAAACATTGTTCCCGATTTTCCATACACAGGAACTTGGTATGATTTAATGGACGAAACAGGAACGACAAATATCAATGTAACCAATACGGCAGATCCAATTTTGATTCCTGCGGGACAATTTAGAATTTTCGGAAATCAACAAACCGTATTAAGTACAGAGGAATTCCAAAATGTAGCAAACACCATTTCGTTATATCCAAACCCTGCTTCGGACAGTTTCAAACTTGACAAAAGAGTAGAAGAAGTATTAATTTACGATATCACAGGAAAACAAATCAAAGCGTTTGAAGGCGGATTTACTGCGGGACAAACGTTTGATATTTCAGAATTATCAAAAGCTTTATACTTAGTGAAGATAATTTCTAACGAAGGAACAGCAACAAAAAGATTGCTTGTAGAATAACATTTTTTTCTAGTAAATGAATCGGCTATAGTATTATTATTTGACTAAACTTGTTTGTAGCTCGTGTTGCTATAATTAAAAATCACGAAAAAAATGTTCTTAAAAAAGTCGCTATGTATGTAGCGGCTTTTTGTTTTTCTGTGATTTTTTTTGAAGTTTAGTTTTTTATATTCAAAAGGGTTAAAATTTCATTATACTTATATTGAATATCTCAATTAAAATTTATAAATTTGTCAAAAAATGACAAGTCAAATGAAAACTACATTTGGAGAATATATAAGATTTTTGAGAACTGAAAAAGCATTTACTCTAACACAACTTGCGGCTAAATTAAATTTAGATTCTGCTAATCTGAGTAAAATTGAGAACGGAAAACGTGATTTCGATGAAAAACGACTAATTATATTAGCCAAAATATTTGACTTGAACCTGAACGAACTACGAAATGAATACATAACCGATCAAATTGCCAAAAAAATTTATGAGACAAATTGTTCAAAGCAACTTCTAGAGCTTGCAGAAGAAAAAGCGGAATATCGTAGAGAAATTAATAAAAAATCGAAGAAATTAAAAACAACATGAAAATAGTATCGTTTTTTGCAGGAGCAGGTGACGATTCATATACATACATTAAAATAAAACAGAAGGTAGAATGAATGTAAATTACCCTAAAACTTTAGATAAATGTGAAGAAGTAAAGTCTATATTAGAAGAACTTTCACTTTTGCTATACTCAAATGTAGGACAAGAATTATCTAACAAGTTTGAAGAAAAAAGAATTGATATTGAAAATTGGATAGAAGAAATAGAATTTGAAATAACGAATTATGGGTAAAATTAATTATCAGTTCTTTCCAAGGTCACAAGGTATAACTTCTGAAATAAAAAAAGTAATAGATTGTTTCATAGAAGTCGAAGATAAAATAAATTCTGAAAATCATAACTTGAAAAGTAACGAAGTTCTAAAAGAGTTGTATAAACCTTTGAAAAGAATCCGCTATTCAGTAGAGACAAGTAAAGCAAAAGATGATAAAATTAATGTTCCTGTTTTGTTCGGTTTAGGAAATCAAATAGACAAGAGTTATAATGCAGATGCTTTAAGTGAAGATGGGAAAATTGTTATTGAAGTTGAGGCAGGAAGAGCCACCGAAAACAATCAATATATGAAAGATATCTTTCAAGCTTGTATGATGTTCGAAGTAGAATATCTTATAGTCGCAGTTAGGAATACGTATCGTGGTCACAAAGATTTCAATATAGTCTATACATTTCTTGAAACACTTTATATTTCAAGTAGATTGCATCTTCCTTTAAAAGGAATTTTGTTAATCGGATATTAAAAATAGAACAAATAATATGGGTGAAGCTCTTGAAAGTTATATTAAAGATGCTTTTGCTGGAACCTTCGGAATAACGGATGAATTACAGAAGATGCAGACTTTTAATCAAAAATTTTCTTGGTTGGGTTCTCAAAATAATCCACCTGATATTATGATAAAAGGAGGAGATGCGATTGAAGTAAAAAAAACGCAAAGTGCAAATACAAGCTTAGCTTTAAACAGTAGCTATCCAAAAACTGATTTAAGACAAACGAGTCCAATGATCACAAAGGAATGTAAGGAATGTGAAAATTGGACAGTCAAAGATTTAATTTATTGCGTTGGACATACAACTGATACAAATATAAAATCATTGTGGATGGTTTATGGTAATTCTTATGCAGCTAAACACGAAACATATCAAAGAATTAAAACAACAATTTCGGATGGAATAAAAACTATTCCAGATGTTGTTTTCGCTGACACTAAAGAATTAGGAAGAGTTAATCAAGTCGACCCTTTAGGAATAACAAATCTGAGAATTAGAGGAATGTGGCAAATTGAAAATCCAAGAAAAGTTTTCAATTATTTACACGAACCGACTGGCAAAGATTTTGAGTTAGTTTGTATCATTCCAACTGATAAATACAATAGTTTTCCTAATGAAAGTAGAATTAAACTTGAAGGTATGAGTGAAATAGGTTTTAGTATTGAAAATAAACAACTAAAAGACCCGAACAATCCTGCTAAATTAATGGATTGTAAATTGATAAAATTATGTGTGTCAGCCAACGTAACTAATACAAAAGTTTCTGCAATTTAATTAAACCGATAAACCAAAACCTCATTCACCATCACCAAACAACCTTAACTCTTTTCCAATCTCTAAATCTGGAAGTCCATCGTATTTTCCTTCCAAATAATCTTTTTCAAAGGAAGCATCTTTGCGGACCTTCTTATCGTACAACGATTCTACAGTAGTCACACCGTATTTGTCTTTCTCAGCAATGATGATTTGATCTCTTCTAAATAACTTTCGTTTCGGATTGATTAAAGCAGAATTGTGCGACGCAAAAATAAGTTGTGCGCCATGCGGATTGTTCTCTTTGGAGTTAAACAATTCTATAATAGATTTACTCAAATGCGGATGCAATTGCGCGTCAAATTCATCAATAATCAATGTCTTTCCATGCAATAGCGTGTCAATAATAGGACCCGAAAGTGCTACATATTTCCCTGTTCCCAAAGATTCATTCACAAATAAATTAAAGTAAATATTATCTACTTCTTCATTATTTTCATCATACACAATATGTTTTGTGCTGACCACAACATTCTCTTCGTCAGATTCCAAAATGAGTTTTCTAATTTCCTTTGGAACTTTTCCTTTCTCTAAAATTTCTTCGGTAAGTTTAAATCGCTCCACTTTTGTTTCGGTAAAACCTAAATCAGCACCTGCAATAAAATTATCAATGTATTTTTTCTTTACAGGATCGTCCATCATATCAATGGTGAAGTTCACCGTAAATCGATCTTGCAATCCAGAAACATATTGAATCCCATTCAAGGCTTTCAGAATAGCCATTCCGGTAGGAATATTAAATTGTGCGCACACAGAAATAAACAAGGCATTCTTTCGTGTGATAGTTGTTAAATTAGAACTCGCAGCATCAAACTTTTTTGTAATCGTAATCTCTTGAAAATCGCGTTCAAATAAAAGCTGCTCTTTATTTTTGGTAGTGACATACAACCATTCTTTCTGTATCTGTTCGTCATCTACTTCAAAACCATATCTATATTTAATGGTATCATGAATAAACACCAATTCAAAAAAACTAGGTTGATCCATCGTTTCTGTTGACAAACAAAAAGGTTGAATCTCTATCGGTTCATCTGATTGTGAATCTTTCGAGGAATTTATAATAAACTTTCGTGCAAAATTAATGGCTTTAAATAAATTACTCTTCCCGTTTGAGTTTGCTCCATAAATAACCATACTCTTCAACAACGACAAATTTTTCAATGGAGTTGCATGAAGATTGCTGCTTCGTAGTTCAGTCAAAGAAGTAGCGGTTAAATCAATAGAAGTTCTATTTTTTAAAGATAAATAGTTTTCTACTGTGAATTTTACGAGCATTTAGGTTAATTTTTGATGTTTCTCAATACAAATATAGCAATATATACGAAAATATCGTACGAAAAGGCAAATAAGTTTTGGTTGAGAAAAATAAAAGTATATATTTGTACGTATTCTTCTCATAAAAGACATTTTTTTGAAGAGAAAACGAAAGATTTGAGCGAAATAATCGTAAATATCGTACTAAATGAGTCAAAATTGCTCTTTACTATGAAGAATTACAATTCAAATCTCAAAAAAATAACATCCTCTGTATGAGTTTGTTTTAATATAAATCACACCAGAAAAAAAGTTAATGGTAAAAAGAGAATTTCCTTTTTATAGACAATTAGATCAAATGGATTGCGGGCCTACATGTTTACGTATGGTTGCAAAACATTTTGGACGTGCATATACAATTGACTTTCTACGAAAGAAAGCAAACATTACCAGGGAAGGAGTTTCTTTAGGAGGAATTGCCGAAGCTGCTGAAGATATAGGATTGCACACACTAGCCGTGAGTGTTGATTTTAAAACCTTGGTAGATGAAGTTCCATATCCATGTATTGCACACTGGAGACAGCGTCACTTCGTTGTAGTCTATAAAATAAGAAGAAACACAGTATACGTTGCAGATCCTGCGCACGGACTTGTAAAATATTCAAAAGCAGATTTCATAAAAGGTTGGATAGGTAGTAGTGCCGATCCTGAAAATGCAGAAGGCTATTTATTATTATTAGAGCCAACGCCAGAGTTTTATGAACTAGAGAAAGAAGAAAAGAAAGAATATGGCTTTAAGTTCCTATTCTGGTATTTCAAACCGTATAAAAAATATATAGTTCAGTTAATATTAGGACTACTGGTCGGGAGTTTGCTGCAACTTATATTTCCGTTCTTAACGCAGTCCGTGGTCGATTATGGTATTAATTATGAGAATAAAAACTTTGTATTCTTGATATTAATTGCCCAATTAACGCTATTTATATCGCAAACTACCGTAGAATTGATTCGAGGTTGGATTCTGCTCCACATGACGAGTCGAATAAACATCAACCTGATTTCCGATTTCTTAATCAAGTTGATGCGATTGCCTATTGCATTTTTCGATTCTAAAAATACAGGAGATATTATTCAGCGTATTTACGATCACAACAGAATTCAGAGTTTCTTGTCGTCTACAACATTAAATACACTGTTTTCTGCTTTTAACATGGTTATTTTTGGAGCTGTATTAGCCTACTACAACATGCAAATATTCGCAGTATTCTTTATTGGATCTGCCTTATATATCGGTTGGACGTTACTGTTCATGAAAAAGAGAGCCGAACTCGATTACAAACGATTCGATCAGTCTTCGGACAACCAAAGTAGTTTATACCAATTAATTTCTGGAATGCAGGAAATTAAACTAAACGGTTCGGAACGTAGAAGACGTTGGGAATGGGAAGCAATTCAAGTACGATTGTTCAAAATCTCCATTAAAGGATTGACACTTTCGCAAACACAAAATACAGGTGGACGATTTATTAACGAATTAAAAAATATCTTAATAACCTTTATCGCGGCAACTGCTGTAATTGACGATCCATTATTTACGTTGGGGATGATGCTTTCGGTGCAATATATCATTGGGCAGTTAAACTTACCAATCAACAACTTTATTACGTTCATTCAATCTGGACAAGATGCAAAAATTAGTTTAGAGCGTTTATCTGAAATTCACAATAAAGATGATGAAGAAGATCGTTTTGAAGATAATATTAAAGAACTTCCAGAAGACAAAACAATTACATTAACCAATGCAAGTTTCCGTTATGGAGGAAAAAGTTCGCCATTAATCTTAGACGATTTGAATGTGGACATTCCGGAAGGAAAAGTAACCGCCATTGTTGGTGCCAGTGGTAGTGGAAAAACGACGTTAATTAAGTTATTACTTAAATTCTATGACTTTAACGAAGGTTCAATTTCTATTGGAAAAAGTAGCAATTTAAAAGATATCAGTACCAAAGTTTGGCGTAAATCGTGTGGATCAGTAATGCAAGATGGTTTCTTATTTGGAGATACAATTGCCAGAAACATAACGGAATCTGATTCTGAAGGAATTATAGACAAGCAACGTTTGATTCATGCGGTGAAAGTTGCCAATATTGAAGATTTCATTGAAGAATTACCTTCAGGGTACAATACAAAAATTGGGTCAAGTGGTGTAAATGTTTCTGGAGGACAGAAGCAACGTATTTTAATTGCACGTTCGGTATACAAAGATCCAAAGTATATTTTCTTTGATGAAGCAACGAGTGCTTTAGATGCAAATAATGAAAAAGTAATTATGGAAAACCTAAAGGAATTCTATAAAGGGAAAACAGTAGTTGTGGTAGCACACCGTTTGAGTACGGTAAAAAATGCAGATCAAATTATTGTACTAGACAAAGGTAAAATCATTGAACTAGGAAGTCACGAAGAATTGACCGCTAAACGTGGAGCATATTATACATTAGTAAAGAATCAATTAGAGCTAGGAAACTAATATGGCGAAGAAAGAAGAAGAAAAAAAGGGAAAAAAGGAAGAGAAGAAGGAGAAGAAAGCGCAAGAACTACGCAGAAAGATCAATGATCTCGACGAAAGATCGGATCAGGTGAAGGAAATCTTGGGGCAGGCACCAAATTGGGTAATCCAATGGGGAATCTCAGTAGTATTAATAATTATTGTTATTTTCATTGCGGGTTCGGCTATGCTTAGTTACAATGATATCATTCCAGCGCGAGTGACTATTACTTCTGAAAATCCACCAGCACATTTAACGGCGAAAGCTTCTGGGAAACTGACGAGTATTTTTGTAGAAGCGGGTCAAAAAGTAGAAGCAGATCAAGTGTTGGCGGTTATTGAAAATACAGCCAACTTTGACGATGTACAATTACTCAAAAAAAAGTTAGCCGATTTTATACCTAATAAAAACGACTTTGATTCGTTGAATGACACATTCCCTTCAAAATTAAAATTGGGGCAAGTACAATCGGTTTACAATGCGTTTAGAGCACAATACTTAACGTATTTGAATTATGCAATCTTCAACGAAGACAAAAATCAAGCAACAAACATACGTTTGCAATTAAGTAGAGTTCGGAATCGATTACAAAACAGTCAAAATCAACTAGGGTTTTACAAAACAGAATTAGCAAACTCAAAAAAGAGATACGAAAAGTTTAAGCGATTGTTTGCCAACCAAAGTGTTTCTGAACGTGAATATAAAGATCAGGAAAATTTATACTTAAGTTCACAACGTGCGTATGAAGGTTTACTATCTAGTATAGAAAATGATCGTAACTCAATACTTGGGTTACAAAACAGTTTGCGTCAAGCTTCTGTAGGTGATAAAAGTTCGGCAATATCAACCGATCAAAACTTAGAACAAGCCAAGCAAGATTTAGAAAATCAAATTTTACAGTGGGAACAACAATTTTTATTGAAATCGCCTATCAAAGGAGAAGTTACTGTATTTGATATTTGGTCACAATACCAAAATGTAACGATTGGACAAGATTTGTTTACCGTAATTCCAGATGAAATACAAGGAATTATAGGAAGAGTATCATTTCCAGTACAGAATTCGGGAAAAATAAAAATAGGACAAAGTGTATTGATCAAGCTTGATAGTTATCCGTATCAAGAATGGGGAAGTTTATCAGGAGAAATCATCAATATATCGGGTGTTCCGCAGTTGAGTACACAAGGTGGACCTGCAATGTATGTTGCCTATTTAAAAGTAGATTCTTTAAATAGTTCTTTTGAAAAACCGATCGATTTTAAACAAGAAATGGAAGGAACCGCAGAAATTGTGGTGGAAGAATTAACCGTAATGCAACGAATTTTCTATCAATTGCGAGAAGTATTCAGCAGAAAATAAATTCATGATTATATAATTATATTAGTTAAAAAAAGCCTCAAACACCTTACTGTTTGAGGCTTTTGTTTTAAAGTATTTTGCTGTTTAACAAGCAAATAAACAAGATAAAATAGCTTGCGTATTACATGTTGGGTCATTAGTGCCACAATTGTTAGTTCCGCCACCGCCGCCAGTACAAGTATTTGCGGTAACATCACATCCATCTAAATATCCTGTAAAGATACATTGTGGATTTGTAGATTCACCACCACCAACTACATTTGATTTGTTTAATTCTGCAACTCGTGACTTGGTCAAGCTTAATTTGTTCAATCCTAATTTTTGTTTTTTCATGATCTATATTTTTCGGTTAATAAAAAATACAGTTCAAAGAATTTAGGGGAAATTATACTAGATTAACATGCTTCATAGCAAGAAATAAATTGTTGTGTTTGATCTGTTGTTGTTCCAGAACCGCCGCCACAGTTATTATTTGTACAAGCAATGTTTGTTTGGCATTCGTTTGCCGTTACTTCGCAACCATCATAAATACCTGTAATAATACATTGTGGATTGGTAGTTTCTCTTCTTCTGGTTCCACCAACTACATTTGATGTGTTTAATTCTGCAATTCTTGACTTGGTCAAGCTTAATTTGTTCAATCCTAATTTTTGTTTTTTCATGATCTATTTTTTTTAGTTAATAAAAAATACAACATTAGGCATTTGGGAAACTTTATACACTTATAAAGATAAGAAGAAACCGCAGCGACTTTATAAATAAAATGTTAATTAACAAAAAAGTCCTCCGTAGTTAGCAGAAGACTTTTTAAAATTATATTGGTGATGTTGTTTAATCACCACTGTCAGTATTATCACCTCCAATAGCACTCGTTCGTTGAGTAGGGAGTGTATTAGTTACGGTATCACATTCATTACGTAATGACTTGATACATTCTTCATCCACCGATATAGGCGGTGGGGTCGTCGTTGGGCAACCATTGGTTGCTCCTCCAAATAGGATATGGGGATTTCCTATTTTAGAAATTTTTACTTTTCTCAGTTTTAGTGATTTCATAATAATTCTTGTTTTAATTTAACAATATAAATGTCTGAAAAAAAAAGCGAATATTTAAAAGATACTACTGATATTTTATAAAACGTCACTTATGTATCTTTCTGATTTTCAAGTCTTTTGATGTAATGTGATGGGTACATATCTGTTTGTGATTTAAAGGCTCTTGAAAAGGTTTCTGAGCGCTTAAAACCAAACTCTTCTGCAATGGCTTTAATGGTATACGAACGTAATTTAGAATCATTTTTAAGTTGAATCAATGCTGCATTGATGCGCAACTCTGAAAGGTATGTTTTGAATGATTTTTCTTTGTAGGTGTTGATGACGTTTGATAAATAAGAAGTATTTGTTTTTAGTTTTTTGGCAACATACCCTAGTGTGCAGTCTTGTCGTAAGTATAATTTTTTTTCTTCAAATTTCCCCAAATCTTTTAAAATTTGCAAGGCATTTTCGTCGGTTATAGGATTGGAAGATTCTGTTGCAATTACTTCAAGCATTGTTTTTTCTTTCGGTTGTTCTAACTTTTTAATCGTTACTAATAATTCTTGAAAACGCTTTTTATTCAGTTTTTGTTTTTGCTTAAACCAAATGAAAAATCCTATCAAAGTAATACCCAACACGCCTAATATTGCATATAAATATTTTGCTCGTTTTTTTTGTTTTTGATTGTCATCCCCTAAAGAAGTTATTTCTTCTTGAAGCGGAATAATATCATGCTCTTTATTGATTCTGTTATTTAATGAAATATCAAGGCTGTCATTTTTTTCATCTAATTCATACTGTTTAATTGAATATTCTGATGCTTTTTCTTTATTTCCTATTTGTGTATGTGACAACTGTAAAAAATGATATATTTCTTTTCGTTCGGAAAAATCTAATTTGAACTGATCAGAAATAGCAATAGTTTTTTCTAAATAGTTAGTTGCTTTGGGAAATTCTTTTAGCTCATAATAATTTTTTCCTATGTATTGATAAGGTGTCATTAATCTAGAAGTTTCATTTGTGCTAATATAATAACCTTCTATTTCTCTACAGATGTCTATACTTTGTTGGTGGTTCTTTATTTGATATTGAATAATGGCATCATTCATTAAAATAAAGTAGTAAGTATTTGGAAATTCTTCCTTAGGAGTTATTGCTAAGGCTAGTTTATTGTAATCTTCAGCTTTTTGAGGTTGTTTAATTCTAAGATATGTGTCAGCAAGCTGCAATAAAATAATTCGTTCATTATATATTTTTTCTTCACTCGGATCATCTAAATTTTTTAAAAGCTGTAAATTTTCTAATAAGATATCAATGCATTCTTGATAATCTTTGTGTATTTTTTTTATGAGTACAATATTAATAGCAACCGAAGATATGTGTATAGGATTTTTTGTAAGTTTAGCATATTCTCTAGCTTCCAAATATTCGTCAAAAGCTTCATTGTTTTTATTTAGCTCACATAGATTGTTTCCTTTTAAGTTATAACTTCTGAATAGTAATAAATTATTTTTTAGCCCTGTGGCAATATGAATAACCTCATCAAGATTTTTAATAGATGTTGTATACTCAGCCATAGCATAATTGGAGCGCGCAATATTGTATTTTGCTCGCATCATTTTTTCTAAATCATTTTCCTGTTTGGCTAGTTGGTATGCTTTTGTGGCATACGATCTAGACTCAGAAGCATCTTCACGTATGGTTGCATCGAAAAGCGTCACTAACTCCTCATACGATTTCCCCTGTAAAGAATCGGTTTGTGCATTTAGCGAAAGTGAACATAAAAATAGAATCGCAACGGATGTAAAATAAAATGTTGAAAAAAATGGTTTTTTAAGACGCATTATTGAAATGTTTGGGCGAATCGGTTTATACAAGTATAGCGGTTTTATGTGTAGAAAAAAAATAAGCGCGGTAAAAGACAATTCATCTAGTATAAAAGGGCTGCATGTGTCGTTCTGAAATAAGTTGACACAAAATCGACTTATTTCAGGACGGGACAATTAACAAAAAAAAGCCTTCATTTATAATATGAGGGCTTTTCAGTATATTGGCTTGATTGTTTTAATTACTCAATTCCAGTATTAGTAGGTGTGCCAGCGGTTTTTAATGTCCCATTATTGGTTACCGTGTTACAATCTGTATCATCAGCATCTCTTGTCTTGAGACAAGCAGCGTCAATTGTTACAGTCCTTTGAGGGTTTGCTCCTACTGTATCTCCTCCTCCAAATATTGTATGAAGATTATTTATTTTTGAAATTTTTACTTTTTTTAATTTTAGTGATTTCATAATAATTATTTGTTTTAGTTTAACAATCTAAATATCTAAAAAAAATAGCTAACTTCTTAACGATGCTTGTGACATTTTATAAAACATCACTTATGTATCTTTCTGATTTTGAAGGTTTTTGATGTAATATGACGGGTACATGCTTGTTTGGGATTTAAATGCTCTTGAAAAGGTTTCTGAACGCTTAAAACCAAATTCTTTCGCAATCGCTTTGATAGTATATGAACGTAATTTACTGTCATTTTTAAGTTTAATTAATGCTGCATTGATACGCAATTCTGATAGGTATGCTTTAAATGATTTTTCTTTATAGGTATTAATTACGTTTGATAAATAGGAAGTGTTTGTTTTTAGTTTTTTGGCAACATAACTCAACGTGCAATCTTGTCGTAAATACAATTCTTTTTCTTCAAAAATTTCTAAATCTTTTAAAATTTGTAGTGCATTTTTATCCGTTACAGGATTGGAATTTTCTTTTGCCAACACATCTGAAGTTATTTTTTCTTTAGGTTGTTCTAGCTTTTCAATAGTTACTAATAATTCTTGAAAACGTTTTTTATTCTGTTTTTGCTTTTGTTTAAACCAGATAAAAAATCCTATAAAAGTGATCGCCAATACACCTAATAAAGCATATAGGTATTTTGCTCGTTTTTGTTGTTTAAGATTGTCATTTCCTAAAGAAGTTATTTCTTCTTTTAGTGGGTCAATTTCATATTTTTTATAAATCGTATTATTTAGTTGAGTATTAATACTGTCATCTTTGCGGTCAATTTGGTCATAATAGTTAAAATGTTCTTCTGCCTTCTTTTCATCACCAACTTTGATATATGATTTACGTAATAGTTGATGCACTTCTTTTTGATCAGAAAAGGCCATTTTATTTTCACTGACAATAGCCAACGCTTTTTCAAGATAGGTAATGGTTTCTGTATATTCCTCTTTCTGAAAATAGCTTTTTCCCAAGTAAAAATAAGGTGTTACAAGTTGATTTTCATTTTTAAGCTCTATAAAACCTTTTTCTACTTTTTTAGAAATGATAATCGTTTTATCGTAGTTTTTCTTTTGATAATTTATAATGCCATCATTCATTAAGATAATTAGGCAAGCGAGATTAGTTTGTGCTCCAACACACGATTCCATTGCTAAATTATTGTAGTTCTCCGCATCAGTAATGTTTTTCATTCTTAGATACGTATCTGCAATGTTCATTAATATAATCCGCTTGTACCTCAATTTTTCTCTATTTCCATCAGCTACTTTTTCAAGTAGTGCTAAGCTTTCTTTTAAAATAACAAGTGCTTCTTGGGGATTATTATGCGATTTTTTAAGGTGAGCAATATTAACAGATACGGTAATGGAGTGAATAGGTTTGCCTGTTAAATCCGCATATTTTTTAGCTAAAAGATATTCGTCAAGAGCTTCAAATTCTTTTTCCAAATCGGAAAGAATATTTCCTTTAAGATTATAATTTTCAAATAGCAAATAGTAGTTGTTTCGCTTTTTTGAAATCTGTATGGATTGCTCGATAGCATGTAAAGACGCATCGTATTCAGCAAGGTAATAGGTTGAAAATGCAATGCAATATAAACTTTCTGCTACTTTTCCTTGATCGTTTTTTTGTTGGGCAACACGTTTTGCTTCTGTTGCGTATACTGTTGCATCAGATGGATTTGAAAATAAAACAGTTTGATATAATTTAATCAACTCTTTATACGATTTTCCTTGTAAAGAATCGGTTTGTGCATTCAGCGAAAGCGAAAATAAAAATAGAATCGCAACTGATGTAAAATAAAATGTTGAAAAAGATGGTTTTTTAAGACGCATTATTGAAATGTTTGGGCGAATCGGTTTATACAAGTATAACGGTTTTATGTGTAGAAAAAAAATATGCGCGGTAAAAGACGATTCCTTTAGTACAAAAGGGTTGTAACAAAAAAAAGTCTAGCAATTTGCTAGACTTTTTTGTGATTATTAAAAATTAATATTAACAATTATCGTTTGAATCATTAACCCCTACAGTTCTTAATGTACCTGTGTTAGTACCACCTTTAATTGATTGTGTCTTCAAAGTAGAAATTACTTTTTTTGCTAAACGTAGTTTTGAATGTTGTTTTTTCATAATTTATAAAGTTTTAATTTATACACTCATATAACGTAATTTAAAACTAGGATATTGTTGCTTTTCTTATAATTATATGTTAAGAATACTATTTCTTCTTGGCTTTATTCATGTGCTTTTTACGCGCAATCATTGATTTGTAATAGCGATATAAGAAATCGTAACACACCATTTCGTGAATACGGTTTTTAGACTTGAATAAACGATTCATGAGCATGTGCATGTAACTCCCCATAAGGTCGTTAAGCGGCATAACTAACGTTCCGTCTTCGTTGTGCTTTAAAATGGCAGCAGCAATATCTACAATTCCTTCTTCTTTCTCGGTTAAAACGTCTAAAATTGGTTCGTAATCTGGATTTTCCTCAGCGGTAAATACCATAAATTCTTCAATTTTTTTACGCTCCGCTCTAAATTTATCATCTAACTGCTTTTTTAACGGGCGCGACATTCCAAATTCATTTCCGAATCCAGTTTTTAAACGATCCATGAGCTCCAACTTCTCATCATCGGTATATTTATAACTTGATAAATGTGAGTCCATGGCTCTGATAGAAAATAACCAACGCAATTCTTCACCTTCATCACCTTCAATCATGTCAATGAAGTCTACCATCATTTTACTATCATGGTAAAACAAATCTTCACCCAATTCCATGGTGTTGATTCCGTAACGTTCAATTTCTCGTTGATACGTATCAATCTGAATTTTATAAATTAAATCTTGATCGATAAATTCTTTAAATTTTGGATACAATCCGTTAATGATCATTCCAATATTTTCAGGCTTTGTATAGTGAAAACGAACTCTCACATGATGTTTTGGATCGGCATATCGTATAAAGAACCATTTGTCAATAATTCCGTGTTCTATAAGCTGCTCTGCTATGGGTTTTATAATTTCCGTTAGCACAGCATCTGAGGTTTTTGGTCCTGTATAAATTTTATAATACAGCCAACTATCTCCTAAAATAAAATTTCTTTGTATTTCGTTATTCATTGGGCTGCTTGCTTTGAGTTAATTTTTCTTCATTATAAAATGAAACTACTACTTGGTTTGTGTAATATTCATCTCCTTCTTTTACAACACCGCGTTCGCTAAATAGGAATTCGGTAAGTTTAAACGAGCCTCGCTTGCTTACAGTGTCTAGTAACATGCGTGTAGAAGTAAGGTTTCCAAAGTTGATAAGCAATTCATTATCACCATCGGCAAGCATTACATATTGCGGAATTTTTAAGCTATCGCGCAATGCTTGTATCGCTTCCGTTAGTTTATCATTGTCATTTTTACTTTTTATTAATGGCTCTATGTGACTTTTCTTTAAGTTCCAAGTAGCATCGTGTAAGATTAAGTTATTAAACTCAACACGTGGCAAAAACGGATATTCATTGGCAAAAGGTCCTAATCCGAAACCAACGCCACTTCTAATTCCTTGCGTTTGCATGTCTGATAAGAAGTGGTAAATAGGCAATGAATTTGCAGAATAGTTATGTGCATTGGTTAAATGCGGAACGATTTCTTTGTTATTTTTTTTAGAACGCAATAATACTTTGCTGTGGTTTTTTACAGAAACCATTAAATCGTCAATTGGCAATTGATCTTCTTCGTCTTTGATCGATTTTGCCAAATACGGAATTTCGTATTTACGTAAATCTGGACGCATTAAAATATTTCCAACTCTCGATTCTGGAAGATGCACAATTTCGGCTAAGATTTTGTCTTTGTTCATCTCTGCTTCCATATCCACCATTTCTTGTGTATACTTGAAAAGTTCAGGATCACCATGACAGAAACGACCTAATAAGTTTGCTGCACTAGATCCGCCACCACCGCTAAACTTAATTTTCTGTGCGCCGTCTTTATCTTCTAAAATTTCAATCATGCACGACATTGTATCTGGAAGATCGTTCCAGTTGAGGTCGTAATCTTTAAAATCGGCTGCATCAATCTTAATAATATAATCGTCGTTTTTAAAAGCTTCAATCAGTTTATCTTGAAAGTATGAATTGATAGAAGACCAACGAATTTCCATGACAGGATTTTTAGATTGCCTTCCTGGAATCATAATGTTATCTACTAACGGATTTACGTCTCCAGCACCTTGATCTTGCTTGTAGCCAATTCCAATTTCAACATCTAAAGCCGTCGAAAGCGGAACTTCACGTTCTTCAAAACGTTCGTGAAAAGCATCTCTAAATTTCGTAAGCGTTGTTGTTGATTGTGGAAACGTCAATCGGTTTAATAATGCATATCCTTTTTGAATGTCATCAACAACAGTTTGACTTAGTGTATTTTTTGTGTTTTCCAACACCATATCGGTTTGGAACATAAACTTCAACTCAAAATCAGTATCTAATTGCTGTAAAAATTCACTTAATTCTAAGTATACTTTTGGATTATTCCCAATAGATTGATCAATTTTAGTAATTTTTTTATCGGCTTCTTTCAACGCTGCCAATATATCTTCAACACCTTGCAAGCGTTCCAATACATTACAAATTTGATCTAAGAATTCAGGACCAGAAACCGAAGGTTCTAGTTCACTAATTAGCAACTGACTTGATACTAATTCTTCAATGAACTCTGTAGCTTCTTCCATTGAAATTTCATCATCAACTAATAAAGCTGCTAGTTGTGATAAAGAAGCTCCATGAGAAGCTTTCTCTAAAACGATGGCTAAGTATTCCGTATCATCAACCGCAACAATATGGTGATGTCTTCTACTGTTAAAATATTTATATTCTATATAACGTAATTGCGGTCCGGCTTTATAAATACTTGAGTTTGGAAAGAATAATAATTGCTCTCTAATTTTTTTATTCGTTATCAAATCTTGCGAAAGTGCTACCAAATAATTCATATCTAGTCGCGTATGACGCTTATTTTGATCCGAACCTTTGAGTTTGATATCTGTTTCTTCGCCAAATTCACCTACCGAACATCCTGCAAATAATCCAAATGGTGTACACCTGGAAGACATTCTTGAGATATATTTTAAGATAGAATAACGTAGTTTTTGTTCTTTTTTAGCATCGTCCATTTCGCCGTTGAGCCATCTGTCTATTTCTTCAAATAAAGAAGGCGAAGCTAAAAATAATGCTTCTCTCACAATAGGATTTGTACAAACCGTTCTAAAATCTTCTTCTGAGATTTCTTTTTTGGCTGTCAATTCTTGATAGGAAGTGAATGAGAAAAGCGGTGTTCGTAATATATATTTTGAAAAATTCTTATATGGATTTTTACTCATCTGTTTCTTGTTAACTTATCATTAAACATTCATCCCAATTTGTATTGTAATCTGCTAAATAATCAAGGATGGAAAGTCCAATTCCTGCAATTCCTTCGAGCAGTGATGTTTCTGGCGCCCAACTTTTATCAACACCTTTCCATTGCATGTATCCTGCATATCCATCTTCATGGATTCCTCTGTCGATTCCGTCCTGCATCCAAAATTCAAAAGCATCTTTAAATTCTTGTTCACCAGTTTCTCGGTACATACGTAAGAACATTTGTGCATTTCCGTACGAACCATGACAAACTCCCGCATCTCTTACCAAACTATCTTCTTGCTTGATTCTTGCAGCAGAATGTTTTAGTACTTCAAGTGCAGTAGCTCCTAATTCTTTATCATTTAATGTTTTTGAAGCATACCAAAAACGCATCCCAACACCAAGATCACCATAACACCATGCCAAACGGCTTTGCCCGTTTTCAGCTTCTTTTTCATCAGTTACCCAACTTGGAAAGATAGAGTATGGCTTTTCTTCAGGACTTTTATGACTCATGATGTATTTGATAGCGCCTTTTAACATTGGCTCAGCTTTCGCTTTGAAATCGTCGTATACATGGAGTTTTGTTAAGATTCCGACAATGCTCGACATTCCATGAGAAAGACTCAAATTGTATCCTCTTTCTTTGGTTTCGATGCTTAATTCAGATTCCCATTTAGTTTTTCCATCGCCATCATCTTCAGACAAGCCTTCTAGCAATTCCATAAATTCATTAAGGAACGTGACGTATTTAGCTTTTAATTCGTCTGATTTTGTATTTCGGTATCGATTTAAGAAGTAAAAAGCATATCCAATGGCACCATGAAGGAAATCGTAATTTCCATTTTTCATATCAGTCACCATAAATGTGTGAATATACTGGTCTAACTCAGGAAGTAAATCGTCATTATCAGCATCCATAAATTCTTCTTGCTCCAAATGATCTAAAACCCAACCTGCTCCTGCAATTCCTGTACAGAATGTTGGATAACTATATCCTTCATTAATTTTATCAATACAATCGGTTAACATTTCTACACCAATATCAGCGTGATCGTCAATATCAAGATATTTGGAATAATAAAACTGAAATAACGAAACACCAGCGAGTCCTGCTAAAACTCCTATTTGCGTTTCTTCTTTATATTTCGATTTAATAATTTGATCAATTTCTTTTAACTTTTTTTCTAAGAGCTCTTTATTCATAATTTTTAAGTAATTCAAGTTTTGGTCTACTCAAATTAAAGGCTTTTTTTATTTTCTTACAAGTGTATGGATGAGTATCACCTATAAAAAACCGAATATGTTATCGAAATTTATAAAAATGAGGAAGATTTTTGTATTATTTTAACTTTTTGAGCAATTCTTTGGCTTTTTCGTAATTATAATTGCTTGGATTTTCAACTAAAGTCTTCAATACTTTTTTAGCATTTTCAGCATCATTTTGTTTCAAATACGTCAAAGCTGTGTACCAATATGCTTTATGATCATCTACGGTATTACTGTTTTGTAATTGGTTAAATGTTTGAAGAGCTTCTTGATAATTCTCAAGTTCCATGTGTGAAACTCCGATATACAATTGTATTTGCGGATTGTAAGTGGCACTTTCTTGTGCGTATGTTGTAAAAATTGATAAAGCTTCTTGGTATTTTTCTTCTTGAAATAAAGTGCTCGCTTTCGCTAGATTGTTGTTGGTGTCACTTTTTGTTTGAAACGAAGGTAAACTCGCCCAATCGTGGTATTGCTCAAACGCATCATCTGCGGTGATAGATTGCATAAACGAGAAATAAAACAACGTACATACTGCGGCGATCGCAACAGCAGATGAAATATAATAGAAGTAAGACTTTCTGCTTCTTGAAGTTGTTTCTTGATTTGTTGTGTGTTGCTGAATAGCACGAATCTTTTTAGATACATCAGCAACATCATCGGCTCTAAACGCATTGGCAAGTGCTTTCACTTCTGCAATTGTTGCATTACTTTTTACAGTCCATTTGTCTTCGTTGTACACACCTTCTAGTGTCGAAAACGTATCAACAAACGAAGCAAGTTCGGCGTCATTTTCAAGTTGGACTTCAAAGGCAGCTTTTTCAGCTTCATTCATCTCATTGTTCAAATATGACGCAATTCGGGAATAGGTTTGGTCATCAAAACTCATAATTTCTTTATTTTGGAAAACTTAGTGTCTTCCTTAATTAGCTTGGTTAATTTAGCTTTACATTTAAAAACACGTTGTCTAGCAACTACTTTTGATGCATACGAAAACGTTTCCACGATTTCTTCATACGAAGTACCACCAAACAATAATGTCAATACTTTTCTGCAATTTTCAGAGAGTAATTGAAACTTTTCAATATACAATTCCCACTGTTCTTGCTCTAGCAATGCATAAGCATTTTCTGTTTCTTTGTCTTCAAGTTCAACAACATTGGATTTTGTTACCCGTTTTTTATTTAATTCTCTTCGCCAAAGGTTTTTGCAAGTAGTAAAAAGATACGCTTCAAAAGAAGATTTAATTACTAGTTGCCTGTTTTTTAGACGGATATACAATTGTATTAGGGCGTTGTGAAAAACATCTTCGGCATCAGTAATAGTCCCTTTGTTTTGTAAAACAAACGTTTTAACCTTTGAAAAAAACTGATCATATATTTCTTGCAATACAGTCTCTTTTCCAGAGCGAAGACCTTCAATAAAATAAGCATCATTTGACATAAAAATAGGGTTTGCAAAAGGCAGTTCTAAATTTAATGAAATAAATCGGGTAACAAAACATCTTGGGCGGAACTATCTCATGAATTAATTCATTTCATGGGCGGAAACCCGAAAAGCCTTTAACCAAAATAGAGTAGGGATAACCAAAAACCAAACATTTTAATTATGAAAAAAGTTTATGTTTCAATGTTGCTCCTATTATTTGGAATGACATTCATGGTTGCTCAAACGTTAAAACCTGTGGCTGCAGAAGTAGTCAATACTAAGGCAAAAGGAACATCATTTACAGATGTTAGTAGTCTTATACAACTACAGGAAAACAAAGAGCAATTAACAGGTCTCAAGGACGCTTCAAAAGTTTCCTTATTTATGTACAATCAGGATTTTTTCCAAAATTCCTTAGCCAATCAGAAAAAGAGAGCGATTTCAATGACACTTCCATTAGAGACAAACTTCTCAGTGGTTGTTGATCTTGTAGAAGTTTCTCAATCTTTTTACGATTACACAGTTACCACACTTTCTGGAAAAGAGCATTCTAAAAATGATATTGCAAAGCATTATCGAGGAATTGTTAGAGGGAAAGAAAGTACAAGTATTGTTGCAGTTAGTTTTTTTAATTCTCAAATGATGGGAACTGTTTCCATAGAAGGAAAAGGATCTTACAACATTGGAAAATTAAGAAATAAAGATTCGCATATCATTTTCAATTCAGAAAATGTACAAAACGAATCGTTTGCTTGTGATGAAGTAGATGCTGGTGGTGGAGATGCTTTACCATATACTGTTGGAGATATAATGACTTCTAACCCAAGTGACTCTATGGATAAGTGTATTAAAATATACTTTGAAGTAGATTATGATATTTATCAGCACTTTAGTAGTAATACAGCTGATGTTGAAAATTTTGTAATAGGATTGTTCAATCAAACAGCAACCATCTATCTAAATGAAAGTGTCAATGTTGAAATTTCTGAAATCTTTGTATGGGATACACAAGATCCATATACAAGTTCATCTTCTGTGACAAATTTATTTACATTTAGAACAACGAGACCGGCTTATAATGGCGACTTGGCTCATTTACTAACTTACAGAAGTAGTTCTGCAGGTGGAGTAGCGTTTGTTAACGGATTATGTAGTGAAAATGCATCGTATGGACATACTTCATTATTTCCATCTTTTGCGAGTTACCCAACGTACTCTCGTCAAGTAAAAGTAGTAACACATGAAATTGGTCACAATCTAGGATCAAGACATACACATGATTGTGTTTGGAATGGAAACAGTACACAGATTGATGATTACGGAAGTGTTTTACCAAGTGGAACGCCAAACAATCCACAACCTTGTTTTACAGCGCCAGGAATCACAAACGTGACACCAACTATTATGAGTTATTTTGATAGCTATGGGCATGGTACTTTTCCTATGAGTAATGGATTTGGAACGCAACCAGGAAATGTTATCAGAAATACTGTTGCCAATGCAGATTGTATAGATGAATGTGAAGGTAATTGTACAGCAGAAGTTTCTTATACAATTAACGGAGCACCAATTACATCTCCAGGTTCTTATACAATTGAAGAATGTCTTTTCCAATGTGTAACGGTAGCTGCAAATGGCGATGTTTCGTCTGTAACTTACACAAGCAATGGGAATGTTACAAGTCCTTCTGCAGGTGTATTTTGTGTACAGCCAGGAGGAACTAATTCATTTACTGTAGATATCGCAGGTATTGATACTTGTGATGATCCTTTTAATGAAACGGTAACGATTAATGTAACTCCTTGTACACATGAAAACTGTTGTGATGCAGATAATAACTTATTATCTAACGGAAACTTTGATAACGCATCTTGTACAGGAAGTACAGCATTCGGAGACGGTTGTGTGGTAGATTGGACAGCAGTAGCTGGTTCTCCTTCATTACATGGAGTAGATCGTTTTGCTTGGATGTGGTCGTATGGCGGCGGTGGAGAAGCTATTGAAGCTAACTTTAACTTCGAAGAAGGTGTAACGTATGATATTTGTTTCAGACTTCTTACAGATGATAGAAATACAGGAGATCCTAATGTAGCAAATAATGCAACTGTAAATTTAGTGGCTACAAATAGCCCAGGAAATGTTACTGCAACGCCTAATGGACAAATTATTTTCCAAAATACTATGGGAGATTATCTAAACAATTGGCAAAATGTAACACTTAAATTTACACCAGATGCAGATTATACTCATTTATGGATATTCCCATTCATGGCAAATGCTTCTGATGGTACAAGCCAATCAGAAATGAGTATTGATGATATTGTAATTTCTACTTGTTGTGATGACGAACCTGAAATTGTTCCATATTGGCAACATCCAAACTGTCCAGAAGTAGTATGTACTGCTGATCAGTGGCCAATACATGTACTGAGTGCAGACGGAACACCTATTACCTCAGCTGGTGGAGTTATTATCTCTTGGGATAATTTAGATACTGCGGTAAATGAAAATATTCTTGCAGATTGGATTTATGCATCTCCAGGAGAACATTGGCAAGCAACCATTACCTATCCAAATGGATGTGAGTATATAATCACATACCTTGAAGATTGCTGTGATGAAGATATCTTTATCAAAGTACTAGAATGTCCTTCAGATGATCAATTACTAACGTATGAAGCGTCTATAAAAGAAAGAATGGAAAAATCAATAGAATCGAAGGCTGTAAGTCAGTTGCAAGATGAATTAGATCTTTTACATGCGTATATGAACGCTCGTGTTGATGGTGAAGATTGTGATCCGTGTGAATTAGGAATTGTATTCATAGAATTGGTAGATGCTAACGGAGATCCAATTGATTTAAGTATTTATGATACATTCAGTTGGTCAGATGGTGGATTTGGAGCTATGAGAGCATTTCCATTACCAATGGCTGGACCAGTTTGTTTTACAGCTACAAATATAGAGTATGGAAAAGAATGTGTGTACCAAGACTGTTTCTTCTACGAATGTGAAGATCCATGTGGAGTACCTACAAACTTACAATACGACTGTAGAAGAGCAAATCTAACTTGGACAGGTGATGCTACGCAAACATATACTGTAGAAGTAAATTGGGACGATCCTGCATGTTGTAGAGGTGGTGCTAACCCGACTTCAAGTCGATGGGAAGTTACAGGAACTTCGTTCCAATTACCATTCATCAACCAATCAGGATGCTTTAGCTGGAGAGTTGGAGTTAAATGTAAGGACGAAATTGTTTGGTCTGATTTAGCATGTGGAAGTTGTGATACAAGACCACAAGAACCAGGCCCAGGTACTAGCGTGAAAACGTCTGCTAAGATTTCGCCGAATCCAAATGACGGTAATATGAACATTGAAATTTCAGGAAACGACAAAACGCCATTTACTGTAAAAGTATATCGTTTTGATGGAGTACTAATCAAAACTTTCAATGAAAATCGTATTGAAAATCAATCAATTACAATATCTTGGAATGGTAAATCTGTATTAAGCAAAGGAATGTATTTCTTCGTGATCACTACAGACAAAGAAACCATCACTAAGAAAGTTATTATAGAGTAAACATATATAAATAATGCAAGAGAATTCCAGCCAATTTCGGTTGGCTGGAATTTTTATCATACCTAAACCATTATTACATTAATTAATTTAAACGTAAAGAATTATGAAAAAAGTAGTAGTATACTGTTTTGCATTGCTATTGATGACGTTTGTTAGTTGTCAAAAAGAAGCAATCAATACCGAAGAAACTGAAATTGCAAAAGAAGAAATTACACAAAAAGGAGGCGCGTCAAGTGCAAACGAAGTAGGGAACGAACTGGTTATCTTATATCCAGAAGGAACTACGGAAGCTGAAAAAATAATAAAAAGAGCCCAATACAATATTTTAGAATATAAAAAATGCGAATGCGCTGATCCAAACTTAGAACTTTGGGTTTTTAGTAAACAACAGTCTAGTGGTGGCGGTTTGGAAGAGAAAAAGGCAACAGCTAAATCAGATGAAGAAATTGAAGGTGCAGAACTTAATCCAAACATTAAAATAAGTGAAACTATGTTTGTCGATTTTGCAGGTATCGCAAGTACTGATGATGGATTACTCAAACGTGTTGCAACCAATCAAGGCGTAACCGTGGCAGTCTTAGATACAGGGATCATGTATGATTACGAAGGTTTTACACAACCTTTTTTATACAATAGTGATCAAAATGGTTGTAACAATAATGGATACACCGAACTGTTTGGTTGGAATTTTGTGAGAGATAATAACAATCCATACGATGATCATCAGGGAAGGCATGGAACGATTGTTTCAAAACTAATTGCTTCTAAATTTGAACAAGCAACTATAAATTACCAAATATTACCCGTAAAAGTGGCAGACGAAACAGGAAACATTCGCTATTTTGATGCCTTATGCGGATTCCAATTTGCAGCAAATAAACCAGATGTAAATATAATCAACATGAGTTTTGGTTGGGATCATCATAATCGTGAATTGCTAGAAAAGTTCATAGACGAAGCAGTAGATATATTGGTAGTAACATCTGCAGGAAACAAAGGGTTTAATAATGATACAACACCACACTTTCCTTCTTCCTATGAAAGTGAAAATATCTTGGCAATTGCCGCATTAAGAAATGGAAATTCTGGATATAACAATCCCAATGCATCTGTGTGGGATGTAGCTAATTCGCCAAACAGTAATTCTGGCTTGGCAGCTTTCTCTAACAGAGGAACCATTTCTGTAGATATTGCCGCACCAGGCGAAAATATTCCTTTCACTTATAACAATGAAATACTATATGTAAACGGAACTTCATATTCAGCAGCATTAACCTCTGGATATAGTGGAACACTATATACAAATGGAATGTCTGGAATTGCTTTAAAAATGACAGTTATAGAAAATAGTATCTACGATATAAATTTATCAGAAATACAATACTCAAAACACATTCCGGACTAACCTATAGTTTAAATTAGGTTTAGGTAATCTTGCATTTAGACTATTCAAAAGAGGAGTTGCAAAACTCCTCTTTTACCTTAATGAAACTCAACATTGAGAAGTCTGCAAGACGCACGCAATGTTGTAAGTTGAATTAATCCCGTTGCATAACGGGATCTCAAGAATCAATAGTTCTAACTCAATAGTGAGAAGTCTGCAAGACGCACGCAATGTTGTAAGTTGAATTAATCCCGTTGCATAACGGGATCTCAAGAATCAATAGTTCTAACTCAACATTGAGAAGTCTGCAAGACGCACGCAATGTTGTAAGTTGAATTAATCCCGTTGCATAACGGGATCTCAAGAATCAATAGTTCTAACTCAACATTGAGAAGTCTGCAAGACGCACGCAATGTTGTAAGTT
>NZ_JACGWS010000022.1 GCF_014397005.1 Kordia aestuariivivens | reverse complement strand
AGCGAAGCGATCCAAAAGCGAAGCGATCCAAAAGCGAAGCGATCCAAAAGCGAAGCGATCCAAAAGCGAAGCGATCCAAAAGCGAAGCGATCCAAAAGCGAAGCGATCCAAAAGCGAAGCGATCCAAGAGATTCCCGCCTACGCGGGAACGAGTCCAAAAGTGAAGCGCGTCTAGGCCAATTGTTGTTTCTTAAAAAATTTGTCTACAATTTTCTTCTCCAAAGGAATATTAAAATATTTATGCTTACAACGCCATCTTGCTAATAATTGCAATGGTTTGTAAATCGCTTTTTGATTTGAATAAGCAAATTTTAAGTAAAACTTGAACTTCTCAAAGAAATCATATTTCTCTTCACTTACCCAAGGTCCTGACGAACCTACAAAATCAAAGTCAGACCATTCATGAACGGTTTCAGGTAACTTGTAACCATCTTTCACTACGTTTTGTGTAATGGTAGTTCCTGGATACGGTTTAAAGTAAAAAATTGGCGTGTGGAAGTTTGGATGCATACTGTTCAATTCCAAGGCAACTTTTACGGTTTCTCGAATACTTTCATCCGTTTCTTCTGGGAAACCAACAATAAACGGAAATTGCACTGCGATGCCTAAATCTTTACAACGCTCCGCACACATATATACTTGTTCAATTTTAATATCTTTTTTGAGCCAATTCATCATTTCTTGCGAACCAGATTCTACTCCGATTAACAAACGTCGCAATCCAGATTTTGCACAAATTTTGAAATCTTCAACCGACATTCTCGAACCTTGATCCGCACGCATGGTTGCTGCCCACGTAAAATTCAATCCTTTTTCAATCATACGTTCCGAAACTTCAATCACACGATCTCTATATGTAAAATAGGTTTCATCCTGAAGGTTCAAATCTGTAAACTGATATTTTTCGTGCAATGCGGCCAACTTATTCACCATTATTTCTGGTGAAATTGCAGTCCATTTTCTATTATATACAAAAGGATCAGCACAAAACGTACATCTAAAATAACAACCTGTTGATGAAATATAATCGAGTTGTCTTCTTCCTTTCTTTTCAAAATATTTTTCAACATCAATTAACTCGTAATTAATATCTGCAAACGTGTCCATCGCTACAATAACGCGTGGTGGATTTTTTATAATTTCGCCTTCATCATTTCGGTAACAAATTCCTTTCACTTCAGAAATATCACCTTTCGCTGCATAAATTTCAACCAATTCGTGAAACGTATCTTCTCCCTGTCCTTGCGCCGTTACATCAATACAAATTTCATCAATCAAAGTTTGCTTTGGAAATAAAGAAGTGTGCCATCCGCCCCAAATTACGGGAAGATCTTTACGCATCTTTTTAACAGCTTGCGTTACTTTCAAAGCATCTTTAATAGGTCTTCCTGTTAAAACACTTGTTCCAAAACACAATGCATCATCAATATGTTCTGCAATGGTTTCTAATGGATTTTCATCAATACGACCATCTACAATAATGACTTCATATTTTTCAGGATCGAGAACAGAACCAATGGCTAACAATGCCAAAGGCATGTCAAAAAATACGGCTATTGGATTGTATAGAAGAATTTTATGCTTTTTCAAAACGGGTGCTAATTTTTGTTAAAGATACTGACTATTTGAATATTTGAAACGATCGAATTTTCTTTTTATGTAAAAAATATTGAACGGAGACTTTTAAAACGCCCAAACCATACGTCATACTACGTTGAAAATTGATGGAAGAACTTTCTTCTGAATAGGTAGTTGGGCAGGTTATTTCAGCGATTTCAAAACCTTTTGAGAAAATTTGACACAACATTTGATTGTCAAAAATGAAATCGTCCGAATTGTGTTCTAAGTTTAATGCATTTAATACTTCCGCAGAAAAAGCTCTGAATCCTGTGTGGTATTCGGATAACTTCTGACCAATTAATATATTTTGAAACAAGGTCAAAAACCGATTTGCAATATATTTATACATTGGCATGCCGCCGCGCAACGCGCCTTTTCCTAAAATCCGTGATCCCATAACCACAGGATACACATCATTTGCAATTAAATACGCCATGGAATGAATCAATTTTGGCGTGTATTGATAATCTGGATGCAACATGATAATAATATCGCCTCCTAGCGATAAAGCTTTTTTATAACAGCTTTTCTGATTCCCACCATATCCTTTATTCTGCTCATGTTTTATAACATGTTTAATTCCTAACTCTTTCGCAACTCGAAGTGTTTCGTCGGTACTATTATCATCTACCAAAACCACTTCGTCTACAATATCAAACGGAATTTCTTCGTAGGTTTTTTGTAGTGTTTCCGAAGCATTATAAGCAGGAAGAACAACGATAACTTTTTTAGTATTGATCATGAATGTTGACTTAATTGCGCTCAAAACGCAAAAAATAATAGTATTCTTTTACGATCGACAATTTAACAACTATATTTATATACGCAAAACAAAATCAATATTGAAAGCTTCTAAATTAACAACTTTTTTTTACCAGAACTTGACGCTTTTGTTCATTCCACTTCTTTTAATGTTCGCATTGAGAATCGTTGGTTTTGATGGCTTGTACGGGCAAGATTCGTATGAATATTTACGCTACACAAACGCCATTCAAGAATACATGACAACTGGAGTTCATCCTGGGAATTATTTTTGGCCGGTTTTATATCCGACGTTGGGAAGTCTATTAGGTTTTCTTTTTGGAAGCACGGCTTTTGCCTTGCAATTTATAAGTTGTTTAAGTTTCTCAATAACATGTGTATTCACGTTAAAAACAATTCGATTACTGTATCCAAAAGTAAAATTTAGCTTCTTTTACGTGTTGATTTTTGCCGTTTTCTGTCCATTTCTATTAAAAATGGGATTGATTGTGATGTCAGACGCATTAGCGTTAGTTTTTGTCGTATTAGCGTTCTATTTCTTTTTTAAATCATACATTAAAAACACAAGCCTTGCGCCTATTTTTATCTTTGCAACCTGTGCGTTGATGACACGCTATGCTTCACTTTTCATCACATTTCCGATCATAATTTACGCGTTGTATTTAGTGTTTAATAGAAGAAAAATTAAGCAATTTAGTCTTGCAGTAATCTTAAGTTTAATTGTGGCAATTCCGTTTCTTATTTTCCAATGGGGCGCATTATTTGAAGCTTCTTCCAATTCATTTTTAAAAGCTTGGTCGTTTGGAAATTATTTCAAATCAAGTTTCACCACTGGAGACGGCGCGTCCAATTTTACGTCCCCAAATTTGATGTATACACTCTATGTATTCTTTCATCCTGGATTTATCTTTATTGGATTTATTTTGAGTTTAATTACACTTAAGAATTATAAATTACTGGATGAGTTTCATCAAAAAATATTGATGATTTGTAGCGGATTATACATTTTCTTTTTAGCTGGAATTCCATTTCAAAATCCGCGCGTGCTCGGTTTGGTTTTTCCGCTGATATTAATTTTACTATTTCCCGCTTTCGCAAGATTGATGCACGTAAAATTGATCAAGCGTTTTTTTATTCCCATCGGAATTGTCTGTGTAGGATTGCAATTGGTCTTTTTCTCGATGACTTTCCACTTGATTTTTTCGCGAACAATTACAGAAAAAGAAATCGCAACAATGATTCAACCGTATCAAGGTGCGACATTATATAGTTTTGATGTAGATTTGGCAATGCAAGGTCGCGGACTCGATTTTGAGTATAAAAATATGTTCATGGAACGCTATAAAAAGTTCAATAAAAACGATTTAATTCTGTTCGATCCAGCACGTTATAAAGTACAATGGAAAGATAAAACGCCCATGTTAAACTGGGGATTTATTGAACAGAATTACGAATTAAAAATTTTAGAAACACATTCGGAAGGATGGAAATTATATCAAGTTGAGACTAAGAAGTAACATTATATATTATAAAGAAATACAAGACGTCAGTTCGAGTGTTTTATTGGAATGAAATGAAGATAAAATGTATCGAGAACAGCTTTTGAGCATTAATTTTCGTTCTAGCTTAAAAGTACTTCTCGATACAATTTTTCCTTGAAAAATCACTCGAAGTGACGTGTTGAAAAATAAAATAGTAAAAAAATCGAATCACATTTTAGTATGAACTCACTGTGTTTACAGAATAACATCAAAATCTAAAATACCAAAAAGTATGCTTTGGATGCGTATCAAATATCGGTTAGGATTAGTGTACAAAATCATTTTGTTTAAACTTGGTTTTGGCAAATTGCTTTTGAAAGATCGCTATGGCGAACGCATTTTAGTCTATCACGGAATTGATGAAGTTGGCGAAACAAAATACAACAGTCGCTTTATCTCAAAAGTATTCTTTGAGGAATTTATCAAGTATATTACCACACATTATAATGTAATTTCTCTAGATGATTTCTATCAGAAAAAATTCAAAAAAGACACCTTAAATATTGCCATTACTTTTGATGATGGCTATTTGAATAATTACACATATGCAGTTCCGATTTTAGAAAAATATAAGGTTCCTGCGTGTTTCTACATTACAACTATTCACGAAAAAGCGCCGTATTTATGGGCAGATTTTCTCGATTTAGTTTCCTATCATACAGAAAAAGAAGAAATTATTTTTGAACGGAATTTGTATAAAAAAAGCGCTAAAAGAGAATTCATTTGGAATGGGATTTCCATGAAAAATGTCGCAAAAGCATTGCCGTACGAAGTTTTAAAATTGATCTATGAAGTGTTTGAAGATGACTGGAAAGCTTTGCCGCCAAAAGACGTTGAAGACTATTGGAAACTCATGAACGCGAAACAAATCAAAGAAATTGCAGACAATCCATTATTCACAATTGGCGCGCACGGCGAAACACACGCAAGCTTGGTTGATATTCCATTGGAAGCTGCAAAACGTGAAATTTTAACGAGCAAACAACAACTCGAAACCATTTGCAAGCAACCAATTACGGAGTTTGCATTTCCGTTTGGGTATTACACTAATGAACTTGCTGAGTATTGTCATGAGATAGGTTTTGAACGCTTATTATTGGTTGATTACAATACAAAAGAAGATGCTAAAAATGAAACATCTCAAAACCGATTTGTAATGAATCCGTACATTTCCATGGAACAACAATTGGCGTGTTTGTTAAAAGGTTCTTACTTTTAGAAAATATATGTTATACAAAGAAATATACCGTCTTAAACGTGTTGACAACAACGATTTTCCAGCTATTAAAGAGCTTTTTTGGAAAGTCTTTAAAAAGAAAGTCACGCTCAACTATTTGCAAAACAAATACAACACTTCTTATGTTGGCGTCAATTACATCTGTAGCATTGCATATTGCGATGAAATTCCGGTGGCTTTTTATGGTGCAGTTCCACAAAAATTTAAGAATACTGATCGTGAAATTTATGTAGCACATGCCTGCGATTCGTATACGCTCCCAAATCATCAACGAAAAGGATTGCATAACGCATTGGCAACATTTGCGTATGAAATTATGAAAGAAAACGACATGAAATATGTGTATGCCTTTCATAGTGAAAATACGCATCGTAGCACAAAAAAATTAGGTTGGAAAGAACACGAACGTTTGCAACGATTTCACATAAAAGTAAACACACTTCCAATCGGGAAAGTATTAAATAAGTTGCGTCGGAATCATTTTTATGATGTTTTTTTCAAACAAAAAGTTTCTCTAGAAGCGATTGAAAAGTTAAATGCTGAACATAAAGAAAAGTATCAAATACAATTCACAAACGACTTTATCGATTATAAAAATAGTTTCAAAAGTCATCATTGTGTTGAACTAGAAGGCTGTGTTTTTTGGTTAAAAATTCAAGCAATTGCTCATGTTGGAAAGTTTTATGCGCCATCTGCGGAAGCGTTACAAAAAGCCATCAAAAAGTTGAAACGAAAAGCATTTTTCTTAGGAATCACAGAATTTTTATTTCAAGTTGATGCAGATTCTACCATGGCAAAACAGTTGCAAACCATTACGCAACCTAAAGAATCTTGGTTGGTTGGTTATTTAGATTTTGATCCTGAAATCGATTTAAAAGACTTTATATTTACCTATTCAGATTTAGACACTTTTTAAACATGGAAGTTCAGCTTAAAAATCATACATTTCAAATTGATCCGGGACAAAATAAACACTATTGGACGCATATTAATTCCACAGATTGGGAACCGCATACGTTTGCTATTTTTGATCATTTCGTCACTAAAAATTCGGTGGTTTTAGACATTGGTTCTTGGAGCGGCGTTTTAACATTATATGCCGCAAAAATCGCCAAAGAAGTGCATGCGCTCGATCCAGATCCGGTGTGTTTTCATGAATTGGAGACGAATGTTGGGTTGAATCCGGCTGTAGCCGAAAAAATAAAAACATACCAAACTACCATTTCAAATACTAAAGAAACCTTGCGTTTGTCTGCGCGTGAAGCGTATGGAGCTTCGTCGACAAGTATTTTATCGCGAAAGCGTGACACAGAAAATTCAGTAGAAATAGAAACAGTTTCGCTGCTCGATTTTGTAGAAACAGCACAAATTAACAACGTAGATTTTATAAAAATGGACGTGGAAGGTGCTGAGTTTCAAATTTTACCAACGATTGGAAAAGCCTTAGAAAAATTAAACTATCCAACATTATATGTATCGTTTCATTATGATTTTTTAAACGAACATTTATACAATAAAAATATTCCTTCGGGCTTTTTAAACAAAGTGTTGATGCGACTCGAAAATACGTTTGGATTTTCGTTATTTAAACGTCGAATTCGAAAGGAAATCGCCAATTTGTATGACGATGTAAAAGCGTATGCATACATTTATAAAACGGACGGCACATTGATTTCGCTTGAAGATTTACAGCGAAATCCTGAATTGATTAAAGAAACGGATTTGGTGTTTACGAATGTGGAATGGAACACTTCGGCTCCGCTCAGTGTAACAAAGAAGTAATAGCAAAACGTCAGTTCGAGTGATTTTCTGTCATATCGAGCGCAGTCGAGATAGATAGAAAATTGTATCGAGAACATTTTGAAACTATGAGTTGTTCTCGATACATTTTATCTCCATTTCATTTCGATAAAACACTCGAACTGACGTTTGGAAAAAACATAAAGGGTTGAAAATTAATTAATATTAGATTCCCGCATGCGCGGGAATGAAAAAATTGAACAAAAATAACCAACATATCGTATTTTTAACACCAGGTTTTGCGGAGTCTGAGGAAGATTCTACGACAATTCCAGCGTTGCAAGTGTTTCTGAAAAGTATTCGAAAAGCTTTGCCTAATGCTAAATTAACGTTGCTTGCATTTCAGTTTCCGTTTACTAAAAAAACGTACGATTGGCATGGTATTGAAGTGATTCCACTGAATGGACAAAATAGACGTTTGAAGAAATTGCAAACCTGGCGAAAGGCTACAAAAACACTCAAAAAACTGCACAAAACGCAAAATATTGACACCATTCATAGTTTTTGGATTGGCGAATGCTCTAAGGTTGGACAACGATTTGCGGAAAAACACAGTATCAATCATGTCGTAACTGTGATGGGACAAGATGCTTCTATTGAAAATTCGCATGCGAAGAATTTGATACATTCCAACGCAAAAATGGTGACACTTTCCAAGAATCATCATGCAGCACTATTGAAAACATATAATTTGGAATCTACTATTATTCCGTGGCATTTGGATGTTGCTGAGTTTCCCGAATTACAAGAAAATGCCATTGATATTTTAGGTGTTGGATCGTTGAATACTGTCAAGAATTATTCAGATTTCATCGAGATCATTTCAGCTTTAGCAAAAAAACATAAAAACCTCAACGTTGCTATTATTGGCGATGGCGCATTGCAAAACGAACTCGAAATACAAATTCAAAATTTAGGCTTAGAAAATACGATCACACTTCTTGGAAAACTACCAAGAACCGAAGTTTTGAAGAAAATGGCACAATCAAGGATTCTATTACACACAAGTTCGTACGAATCGTTTGGATTTGTGTTTTTGGAAGCATTGTACTCAGGAATGCAGATTGCTTCATACGATGTTGGACTTGCCAAAGCTTCTAAAAACTGGCATGTTGGTGAAAGTGAAATTGAACTGATTGAAGCCTGCGAAAGCTTACTTTCAGCGCAAAATGACGCAAAAAAACGTGTTGAATTAAGTTCAGAAAAACAATCTATTAATGCGTATCTAAATTTGTACCATGCGTAGATTGATCACCATAGGAATGAATACAATTCAAGGGTTTGCAAGTCCTGCATTTAACTTTTTGATTGTGGTTTTTGGTGTAAAAGTTTTTGGAAAAGCAGATTGGGCAAGTTTGATCAACGTGATGCTATGGGTTTTCTTTGTATCGTTCCTTTTAGGCTGGGGAAATAGAGATCATTTACTCCGAAAATACAGTCAAGAACCAGGACAAATGTATCATGCTTTTTTCAGTAATTTCTTATCGAGAAGTTTGTTGTTACCTTTTGCCTTATTGTTATTGTTATTTTTTCCTTTCAATATTTCCCTTTGGGCAATTTTACTTGTGGTGCTCACTTTTAGTTATGCTTCACTAAGCACTTTGGTTGTGTATCATCAACGGTTTAGTGCGCAATTAGTCGCAGAAATTGTAGCATTTGGAATCATTTTCGGAAGTATTTTTTACTTTGAAACATTTGATTTAGAAACATTTTTGCAACTATATGCGCTGGCAATTACGGTTAAATTATGCTTGTTGAGTGTACAATTGAACTTTTGGAAAGAATCATTTTCTGCCACGATTTCTATTCAAGAATTTAAAGCAGGGTTGCCTTTTTTCATTCTCGGACTCAGCGGCTGGTTGGTTTCAAAAGTAGATATTTATGTGGTTGATTTTTACTTAGAAAAATCGCAATTAGCCGAATATCAATTACTCATTACTGCTTTTTTAATGTTGCAAGCCATGGCAGCATATATTACCATTCCGTTTACCAAACATGTGTATCGTGTTTCTGATGAAGTTGTGCAAAAGATGAAATATAAGTTATATGCTGCTGCATTTCCATTAACTATTTTGGGCGGATTTGCTATTTGGTTTGTGATGGAATATTTTGTGGAATTAGGTTTCAGTTACGAATATTATGTAGTTGGCGGATTGATCGCGTTGCCTTGTTATTTCTACACATTGAATATCATGGAACTCATGAAAAACCATAAAGAGCGCACCATTATTTACATTAGTTTCTTTGGCTTTTTTGTAAACATAAGCTTGATTTTCTTCTTGATAGAAACTTACGAAATTTTTGGTGTTTTGCTCAGCGTTTGTATTACACAATGGCTTGTGATGATAATATATAAGGTGTTTCGGAGGTTTGGCTAAAAACGTCAATTCGAGTGGCTTTTTCGTAATGAAATGAAGAAAAATTGTATCGAGAATCATTTACTTTTCAAAGTAGATCTCGATACTAATTTGTTTCACAAATTCATTCGATCTGACGGATAGTTAAACGATTAAATCATTCTGAAATCAAAAGCGTTGCAAATCTAAAAATCCAAGAGCAAAGCGATACTAAAGCGAAGCGTAACTAACAATCTAAACTTACTTCTTCTTTCGAAAGAAATTCAACACTTTACTCACAAAATCATCATTGATGCCTAATGTTCCTTTGAGCCAGGTGTAAATCGCAATCATTTTTTTGTCGAGCCAAATAAAAACGGCTTTGAAACCATCATTTGGACGTGCACGATAATTGGTTGCTCTTCGTCTGAAAGAACCAGTTTTTTCTTCTGTGAAGTAATACAATGCAATTGATTTTCGCGTTACATCATCCGGACATTGTATCGGATCGGGAAAACCGTGATACGAATCTTCATCCGTGTTAAAAATAACAATTCGGTTAAAAACCGGTTCCACTTTTACAGCACATTTCGACATGTCTTTATCCCACAATTCCAACGCGCCACCATACGAAGTTTCCCAGTTTTTATTCAAATAGACCAATACATTCACACGACGTCGCCACGTTTTTTTGTGTGGATGCACGGTAAAATCTGCATGAATATTCAAATAGCCTCCATTTTCACTTTGATGAATTCCGCCGCCTTCAATTGTAGTATCGGGCAATAAATTGTCAATTCCCGTAAGGTTTTCAAGATATGTAATGAATTCGGGCGAGTTTAATTCTTTGATAATTCCATCACGAATAAACTCCGGAATTAAATCTAATTTGTTGAGTCCATGCTTTTTTTCGTTCACATGCACATAATGAATCCAACCAGCATCTTGAATCTTTGGAAACACTTCTAACGCTTTTTCAGCTGCAGCAGTTTCTAAAAAATCATCAGCCACCATATACGGATACGGTTGCGCGTTTTGATACTTTTCAGTATCCGTTGCTAACGTTGTATTCCATTTTGAATAATCAAAAATCATTGAATTGTTTCCTTGTATTTATGGCATAAATGTAGTAAAAAATAAAGAAGCTGTATTTTGTTTGTTATATATTTTTAGTTCCTTTGTTTTAAATTATAGTAATGAAAAGATTACGTCTGTTGCTTATTAATTTTTGTGTGCTAATTGGTTTATTGCTTATTGTAAGTATTATAACTTATTTTATAGCAGCACATAGAATACAGTCGTTTTTTGAAATGACTGGACCAAACCAAGTTGCATACCTACAAAAGGATTCTTTAGCGATGTTTGTTCACATTCCTGATATAAAGATTTACGATAATTGGGGAACACCACAACAAAAATTAACCACCGAGCGAAGAACTAACAATTTAGGGTTTAGAGAAGACGATGATATCGTTGAAAAGCAACAAAACGAATATCGTATTTTGGTTACAGGCGATTCGCATACAGATGGCGTTTTAAAACACAATCCGCAATCGTTTGTAAATGTTTGGGAAGAAAAACTGAATGCTTCGGATAGTATTTCTTATTATAATTGTATTAATGGCGGTGTTGGTTATTATACGTTTAGAAACTACTTAGGTTTTCTTAAAAAGTATAAGCATTTAAAACCCAACATGTATGTTATCAATGTTTTTACGGGAAATGATTTTAGAGAAGCTCCCATTTTTGAAGATGATAGAACGAATGTTGCCAACGTTTTTAAAAACACCTATACACGCCTTAAAAAAAGGTTTTATAGTGCAGAAAAAAAAGCGATTCCTTTTACCCAAGGAATTGAACAAACCTTATACTTTTATTCTTTCCCAGGCGAAAAGGAAAAATCTTTGAATCTGGCAAAAAAATACATGTTGAAAATCAAAGAATTATGTGCACAAGAAAATATTCAGCTTGTTGTTACTTTATTACCTTCCAAAATAGAAACCAATCCCGCATTTAAGTCCAAAATACAGTCATTATTTAACTTAGATACTTCAGCCATTAAAGCTAATGAAAAGCTTACCAATGAGTTTATAGAATGGCTAAACACGGAACATATTGTCAACATTAATTTGAAAGCGCCATTGGAGCAAGCTACTGAAAAAGTATTTTGGGACGAAGATTTACACATCAACCCAAAAGCGCATCGTATTATTGGGGAATTTTTGTTTGAAAAGGTTTTGCTTTCGACTCTACACAAGCATCACATTCAATAAAAAATTTTGATTAACGATTGAAGTTTTTAGATATCATTACAAGGAAGTGTCACATCGAGCATTATCGAAATCAAAATATATTTTGATTGAAAATACCTAGCGCAGCTATCGAGATGTGTCACATCGAGCGGAGTCGAGATGCTTTTTATCTTTAGGATTAAAATCATAAATAAATACGAATCACTACATTGCACACAAGTAGAAGAAAGTGAATGTATATTAAAAAATTAAAGCGCATGAAAAAAGCAATCCTATTTTTAGCAATCGCAGTATTTTCTTTGCACCTTTTTAGCTGTAAAACGGAACCCAAAAAAGCAGTAGACACTAAAACAGAGCAAGAAGTTGTTGTGGAAGAAAAAGAAGAGCTTGTTGAAGAAAATCAACATGCTGACAGAGAACCAACAGATGATGAAATTAGCGAATATGGAATTATTAAAAATATAGAAGATGCACAATATCCAATGTTTATCCTTACGGTTGAATTTCCTGAAAGACAGACCAAAGTTGACTTTAATCTAAACGTAGAAACGATTTCTCAAACTGCTGCTCATTTGGTGAGTTTACAAGGAAAATATGCAACTATTTATTATACGGACACTTCAGAAAATATACTCATGGACATTTATTTTAATGGCAACACCTTATATGGAGAAGATGCACCCGCAGTAAATGATAGTTATAAAAACATTACAGGTGTATTGAGTGGCGCAGAAAAAGAAACCGCTGGCGATTTACCAAGCACGGTTTACATTACAGCTGCAAACGGCGAAAAAATGGCTTTTAAAGAATTTATCACAACAGAAATCGTTGCTAAAAATGAAAAAACTGTGACTGCTTATTATTATATGAACTATAATCAGACAATTACGTATTTGAAAAAGTCTGAAGATTAACGATTGTTATTTTTCTTTGCCACGAATTCACGAATGTTTTCTATTTTGTCATTGGTTTCGCTGAATCTTCGATTTACTAGGTGTCACATTGCACAAGTGTAATCTTTAGCTTACTTTTATGGAAAATAATGAATTTTAGATAAAAGTTCCTACCATATCTTAGCAAACCGACTAACAAATTAAAATTTTAAAACCTACTTTTAAATACACCTCATGAACTTTTCTAATTACGTTATAGCAGCGCTGATTCTTTTGGGAGCTTTCATTATGTTGATGAGTGCGAGGTACACACAAAAGATATTCAATATTCTTCCAAATAGCGAACTAAAAAGGAATTGGAAAAAGCTGCGTTTATTAATGTTACTATTCTTAGTTGGGTATTTGGTAGTAGCGGTTGTCGTTATTTTGGGTGAAACTGAATTACTCGCGTTCCTTTCGGGAGTGATCTTTTTTATGGGATCATTGTTTGTTTTTTTGGTAGTTCGTACCGGACTGGACAGCTTTACAAAACTAAAGGAACTCCACCAAAATTTGGATGATACCGAATTAAAGAACAAAGAGCTTGAACAGTTTGCCTATATAACTTCACATGACTTAAAAGCACCGTTGAGAGGAATTTCGAGTTTGGCTTCTTTTATAAAAGAAGACTTAGAAGCTGGCGAAACGGATGAAGTGCACAATCACATAGCAACCATGCAAAGCCGCGTGGAACGTCTCGAAAACTTAATTAATGGCATCTTGAATTATTCGAAAATTGGGAAAATTAAACTCGAATCTATTGACTTGAATTTAATGATCCGGGAAGAATTCAAAAATTACCAAAACGTACCAACTATAAATTTCACAACCAAAGGAAAACTTCCCATCGTCAATGGAGATAAGGTACAGTTATCACAACTCGTCTCAAACTTGATCAGCAACGCCGTAAAATACAATGACAAAGACGTTTGTGAAATTTGTGTTTCAAGTACCGAAAAACCAGAGTCTTATGAAATTACATTTGAAGACAATGGACCTGGCATTATTCCTAAATATCATCAAAAAATCTTTGAAGTATTTCAGACACTCACTGAAAAAGACACGTATGAAAGCACCGGAATTGGGCTTGCCATCGTAAAAAAGATTATTGAAAAACACCAAGGAAAGATTAAGATAGAATCTAGTGGTACACTTGGTGCAAAGTTTATTATTTCGTATCCGAAAGTGTTGCGACGGTAGGGTTTATTTTACTACTTTTTGTCATTCCTGCGAAGGCAGGAATCTACTCGATTCTAGTAACCTTAATAACTAGAAATTTTTCTTAATTATACTTCATTTTTAACGTTTTAAGCACCAATTACGGGAAACCACATTGCACAGGTGTAACCTTTAGCTTACTTTTATGAAAAATCTTTACATATTGTTAAGTAAAATTTTACAAAATATAAATGGTAGACTTTAGAAAAAGACTTAATAAGTCAGAAATTGAAAAGAAAACAAATCCAATAGAGATATACGACTCATTGGATAGAAGAAGTATTGCAGGACCATTGAGACCAGCTCAACATAAAATTCTTTCTGAATGGTATGAATCTCGGAAGAATCAGAAAGATTTAATTATTAAACTACATACAGGAGAAGGAAAAACTTTAATTGGCCTTTTAATACTTCAATCAAAAATTAATTCTGACGAAGGTCCTTGTCTATTTATTTGCCCAAATATTTATCTCGTTCAACAAGTAAGAAGAGACGCAAAAAAATTTGGAATAAGTTACTGTACAATTGGTGAGGATAACTCTTTACCTAATGAATTTATTGATGGAGAAAAAATGCTGATAACTCATGTTCAGAAAGTTTTCAATGGTAAAACTATTTTCGGATTGGGAAATGACTTTATTTATGTTGAGAACGTGATTTTAGATGATTCTCACGCTTGTATTGATTCTATTCGAAATACTTTTACAATTAGCTTAGATAATGAACACTCTGCTTATAAAAAATTATTTGAACTTTTTAGAGATGCGCTTCCTGAACAAGGAGAAGGTACATTTCTAGAAATTGAGAATGGAGATTATAATTCTTTTTTACCAATACCATATTGGAATTGGATTGAAAAATCAGAAGAAGTCCTTCAAATACTTTCTAATTATCGAGAAGAGCTATCGATAATGTTTTCTTGGCCATTCATAAAGGATAGCATAAAAAATTGTCAAGCATTTATTTCTGGTCAAAATATAGAAATCACACCAATACATATTCCTATTGAAAAATTCTCATCATTTCATAAAGCTAGTCAAAGAATATTAATGTCAGCTACAACACAAGATGATTCATTTTTCATAAAAGGGCTTGGATTTAATTCAGATGCAATTAAAAATCCGTTAGACAATCCAAACCAAATATGGTCAGGAGAGAAAATGCTTGTTATTCCTTCACTAGTAGACGAAAGTTTGGATAGAGATAAAATGGTTAATACTCTAGCTAAACCATCTGACAAAAATTATGGGGTAGTTTCTTTAGTTTCTTCATTTAGTAAATCAAAAACTTATGAAAACCTTAAGTCTATTGTTCCAAAATCTAATGAAATTTCTGCGGCAGTTGACCATCTAAAAAAAGGAAAGTTTAAACAAACTATTGTTTTCGCTAATAGATATGATGGTATCGACTTACCAGATGAGACTTGTAGAATTCTAGTATTAGATGGGAGACCTTTTTTCTACTCTCTTTCAGATAGATATGAGGAATCAAATCGAATGAATAGTGACTCTATCAACATCAAAATTGCTCAAAAAATAGAGCAAGGTTTGGGTAGGAGTGTAAGAGGTGAAAAAGATTATTGTTTAATACTTATAATTGGAGCTGATTTAATAAGATTCATCAAGAGTTCAAGAACCAATAAATACTTCTCACCACAAACCAAACAGCAAATTGAAATTGGTATGGAAATAGCTCAAATGGCATCTGATGAAGTTTCGAGTGATAATGAGCCATTTGAAGTTGTAAAGTCTCTTATGAAACAAAGTTTGCAACGAGATGAAGGTTGGAAAGAGTTTTACAAAGAAGAAATGAATAAAATTCAGCCAAATAATTCTTCAAGTAAAATATATAATGTTTTAACATTAGAAAGAAAAGCAGCTGTGATGAACTACGCAGGAGATTATGAAAAAGCCAGCGATTTAATACAGCAAATAATTGACAATCATTGTGATGATGATAGTGAAAAAGGATGGTATCTGCAAATAATGGCTAGGTACAAGTTTTTACAAAGTAAAACAGATTCTAATAGTCTTCAAAAAAGTGCATTTCTTAAAAACAACGAACTACTAAAACCTAGCGAAGGAATTACTTATAAAAAATTAGAGTATGTTAATGAAAATAGGACTAAACGAATTGTAGATTGGATAAAAAATCATAAAAACTTTGAAGAATTGATGTTATCAGTTGAAGAAGTACTATCCGATTTAGAATTTGGAACAACTGCTGAAAAATTTGAGACAGCTTTAAAAGAATTAGGGTTAATGCTTGGCTTCTTAAGTGAAAGACCAGATAAAGAATTCAAAAAGGGACCTGACAATTTATGGTGTGGAGTAGGGAATCAATATTTTATTTTTGAATGCAAAAGCGAAGTAAACGTTGAAAGACAAGAAGTGAATAAAAATGAAGTCGGTCAAATGAATACTCATTCAGGATGGTTTGAAAATCAATACAACGATTCGCCAGTAAAAAGAATACTAATAATACCTACTAAAACTGTTTCTTATCACGCTGATTTCACACATAAAGTTGAAATATTGAGAAGAGGTAAACTAAGAAATCTGAGAAATAGTGTAAAAGGTTTTTTTAAAGAGTTCAACAAATATGAGATAGATTCACTTTCCGATGAAAAAATTCAAGAATTTATTAATGCACATAAATTAGACATAGATAATTTATTAACTGAGTATTCTGAAAAATACTATAAAAAAACGAGTTAAAAAACCGCTGCCAACAATATTAACCATTATAAAACTCAATATATAAAAGCCCTTTTCGGGGCTTTTTACTTTTTTAAAAAACTACCCACTACTCCACCAACTCCAAATCCTCAACCAAATACATAACACCATCACCAGGCAACCAACGTGAATACCTATATTCCTGAATCACTTGTTCGTCTTTGTTGGGTTTAAAAACCAGTTTGTAAATCGGCGTAACGCTTTCCCACCATTTTTCTTTTTCTTCCGAAAAGAAATTCCATGTGACATATTCTACGCCACCATTAATGTGATTTTTGGGAATTCCTAAATCTGTAAGTTCGCTGAGTGCATTCCAACGAACGCGATTCCACGATAAATAATCGTGCGTTGCAGCAACTGAAAACCAAGTGAGCAATCCGAGAAAACCAAACGCGAAATATTGATAGATTTTTTGAGGAACTTTTTGTGAATTCGTACCGATAAAAACAATCGCAATGGGAAACAACGGCAATAAATATCTGTCATATACGCCAACAATTAAAAATGGCGTTAAATACACGACATAAAACACAAACGATAAGACAACGATTGGCGAAATTGCTTTTTTCTTGAAGGTAGAAACTATAATTGTTCTGATATTGAAAAGCAACACAACACTCGAAAACACACCAATTACCGTGACGATTTGCCAAAACAATTCAGGCGCGCGTGGCGACGGACTTGTGGTAAAGTTTCCTGCGTGATCGGCTAATGTAGTGGGTCCAACACCGAAATCAATCCAAATGTTATCTAGGCTTGGTAATACTTTTCTACTTTTAATTAAAAATGCGGTGACCAATAGTGTCCAAATAATAGCTGAAATTTTATAGCCTTTAAACTTGTACCGATTGAAATATATCAAATGAATTGGCGCTAATAAAAACCCTAAATACGCCATACATCGAAAGAAATATGATATCGAATTAATGATGATTACTTTATCAACATGGAAGATACTATCTAGCATCAAATTGAACTTGGAATTGTAACGTTCTTGCAACAAATCATTCGATTCCATAATGTATGAAAACACCAACGAGAAGACAAATAAAATTGCTAAAGGTGCCATTGCTTTCGCGAGATGTTGCACAGTTCGTTTTTTCGTCAGCAACACCGTTATCAACCAAACAATCGGGAAAACCCACGCCAATTGTCGAATGAGAAATGCCCAACAACAAAAGAAAACTGCCCAATACATCGGTTGCCAATTATCGGTTTTAATTGCTTTCGCGAAAAAGTAAAATGCCCAAATAGTGACGCAATAAAAAGGAATATCCGTCATAAACGAAAACGACAACGAGAGAAATATCGGATTCATCATGCATAAAATCGTTCCGAACAATGTCATCCAACGCGAAACATTAGCAAGTTTGCAGAGTTCGTAAATTCCGAGAATTGTCGCGAATCCCATGACTAAGGTAGAAAAGCGCAAAACGGTGAACGAAAACCCAAAGACTTTGGTAAAGAAATAGCCCCAATATACGTGTCCAACCAAGGTCATTTCTCCCCAATTATAGAGTTTCAAATACCCATCTTCTAGTAAAGTTTTGACAGATTTTCCATAGCACCAATCGTCATTCAGTGGGAAATCGCCCATCGGATTTATGATTGCGATAATGACCAACCACAAAAGCAGCAACCCAAGTTGATCTTGGTGTTTTTTGAGGAAGTTGATCATTTTTTATAATACGTAAAATAAGATTCAATATGCTTTTTCGCGAATGCATTTCCAGCTTCACTCCAATGTCCATCACAGGATAAAAACAAGGCTTCGTACTCTTCCGTTGTAAAGCTTTCTGTTTTTGGTAACAAGTCTAAATATTCAACATTAATACTGTCACAAACCGCTTTCAAGCGTTCTCCAAGCGAGTTTTTTCCGTGTTCGCGATACGCTTTGATTTCTTTTTCAATCGGAATGCTATAGATCATTACTGGGCGATCTCCCGCCAGTTTTTTAATGACTTCTATCGAATAGCGCATGCGATTGAATTGTTTCTCTGTATAATTGAAATAGCTCGGCACTTTGGACGCGTCTAACAATTCATCTTGTGGAATTGCTTTTACCCTGCGCATCACACGTAAATAGCGATACATATTGTATGAATTGGTAAAATTCTTTAATGTTTTATGAATAAATCCTTGCTTTCGTGGTCGCGCTTTTGACTTCTGAATACTATCTGTATGATATTCCAATTCATAGTTAGGATAAGTACCATTTAAAAATGGCTTGTACCGATCGCCAGCAACTTTTAACGCAATTTCGTAATCGTCATCAATAAAATCATTGGAAGGCAAAATTCCCACTAAAACGGCTTCATGCGAATATTTTCGCGCAAGCGTTTTATACAACATAAAATATTGCGTTGGTCCAAAATTCCCTGCCAAACCAAAATTCAAATGTGGAATGTTTTTATCTTTTTCTAACAGGTTTGTCAATCGATCTTCTAGATTCACACCAATTCCTTCTGTAAATGAATCGCCTAAAGCAACTACTCTTTTAGTGTTGCTAATAACTTCTCGTTCTACATCGCGAAAGCCTTTCGAATTTGATGTATACACCACATCAAAGCAATACTTTTTCTGTCGATATTCATCATTTGGCAAATGCAGTGTTCCGAAGTCTTCATTCAAATCAAACCAAAAATTCTGGGTATTTTGAAACGTATACGTTGGTAATTCTATTTTAACTTCTGCCACGCGAATGTAAATAGCGAGTACAATTTCGAGTAAAACAAATGTAATCCCGAAAATAATAATCAGGTTTTTGAGTGGTTTAAAAACGTACTTTTTAAGCAAAATATTTCTTTTGATAATTGGTGTGTCCAAAACAAATATACAATCTCTCTGAAAAGATGCTGTATGAAACATAAAAAATAAATACGATATAAATTTACTTTTAAGTAGTTACACTATTCTAAATATTAATTTTGGTTAAAGCTACAGAAAAGTATTCTAGGACTAAGATCTGGAGGTTACTATAAAAGGACATGCGATTATTGGAAACTTTCCTTTTAAAAATATTGAAATGAGGTATTAATCTTTATAAAAGTTTTGCATAGATAAGCCAAAAAAAATATTACTTTTGACATTATCACAGTTATGATAATACCATTTCTAAGATTAATCTCACCACAACAAGTATTGATTTGATTTTTTTAAAAAAACCATACAAAACGCTCCATAAGGATTCTTTTCTACAAAGAATTAATTCGACAGTAATTGGCGAAGGCATGCTTCATGAAGGCAATATATATTTAATGGATTATGCGATCCAAAATATGCCAAATGAAGGTATTATTTTCGAAATAGGATCATATGCTAGTTTATCGACCAATGTGATGTTACATTTATTAAATAAACATAACAAAAAACACCTTTTCATAGGTTGTGATGCATGGGTTTATAAAGGTTTTAAAGATCATGAAGGAACCATCCGTAATCATATAGACGGCAGCGATACTATAACTAGAACAGCGTATGCAGCATATATAAAAAATGCATTTATTAATGCTATAAATTTACTGCATCCAAACACAAAACCTTACACGTGTCATTTAACTTCTGATGCTTTTTTCAAAAATTGGAACACCACTAATGAATTTACAGATGTTTTTGATAGAGCATTTAGTATCCATCAAGAGATTTCTTTTTGTTATATTGATGGGAATCACTCCTACGAACAAACAAAAAAAGACTTTGAAAACGTAGTTTCAAAATTAAAATTGAATGGATTTATTTTAATTGATGACTCTGCGAAATATATGAATTTTGGGAGCGCAAAATTTATAAAAGAGATTAAAAAGAATGTTAGGTTTAAAATAATAGATAATAATCCCAATTATTTAATTCAAAAAATAAAGTGATAAAATTCATACATGTTTTATCTATTTTAAATTTGAACGGTTTTAAAAACACTCTTTTTGAGTAAAATAGTTCTTTTGATGATTGATCTACAAAAACAAACATACAGTGTCTGTAAAAAGAATCTTAAAGAATGATAAAAAAATTGAATGTTATTTAGACTTACTCTAAGTAGCTATATGATTTTATCAATTTAAAATGTAAATTTAAATACGAATTTTGCTATTTGATTTGTAATTTTACAATTTCGCAGGAAAAAGACACCATGAACATATCTACTTTAAAAAAAGGCAATAAAAAGCTACTGCCAAACAAATATATGTTTGCGCCTGAGTGGATTATTTTGGGAGTGAATAATGTATGTAATTTACATTGTAAAATGTGTGATGTTGGAACGAAGAATTTGGATTCTAATTTTGCGCAAAATTTAGTAGGAACACATCCAATTAATATGCCATTACCATTGATTGAAAAAATTATTGATCAAATGGCAAATTACTACCCTGATTCAAAATTAGCATATGCATTTACCGAACCGTTAGTATATCCGCACTTAGAAGCTTCTTTACAATACGCCAAACAAAAAGGAGTTGCATGTGCTATCACTACAAACGCGCTTACACTAAAACACAAAGCAAAAATTGTGGCCGATAGCAATATATATATTTCACTAGATGGTCCGCAAGATATTCATAACGAAATTAGAGGTCATAAAAAATCATTTCAAAAAGCCATAGAAGGCATAGAAGAAGTTTTGACAATCAATCCGAATGCGACAATTGGTGTTTTTTGCGTAATTACCGAGTGGAATATTGGCTACATGAACGAGTTTTTAGACTTTTTTAAAGACTATCCATTGCAGCAAATCGGATTTATGCATTCAAACTTTGTAGAACAACGTGTTGCAGATGCACACAATGAAATTTGGGCAAATTCATATCCGGCAACGGCTTCAAATACAGATGAAGTTAATATTGACAACTTCGATTTGGATGTGCTTTGGGATGAAATTGCCACGATAAAATCTAAAAATTATAAATTTCCTGTGAGTTTTTCTCCCGAAATTACTTCAAAAGAAAAGCTCCACGAATATTACGATAAATCAGAAATTAGAATTGGAAAAATGTGTAATGATGTTTTTACCAATGTCATGATTAAATCGGACGGAAGTGTGATTCCTGCACATGGTAGATGTTACAATTTAGAACTAGGAAACATATACAAAAAAAACTTAAAACAAATTTGGAATGGACGTGTTTTAGCAAAATTCCGTTCCGCCTTATCAAAAAATGGAGGTTTATTGCCTGCATGCAGCTGCTGTTGTAATTCTTTTTAAGTATGAAACAATTAAAATTTAAAATTATTTCGATCGGAATTGGGCTTTTACTCAGTGCTTTTTTGGGCGAAATGATTGCTAGAGTGTACTTTTTTGGCGGCGCGGCGTTTTCATATTCACGTACGAACTCGTTTGGAATTTTAGACAATGCTGGATTATTGAAATATTCAGATTCAGATGATTTAGTATATGAGTTACTTCCAAATTTAGATACAAAATACAAGTTAGCCGATTTTCACACAAATGCAGAAGGTTTCCGCGATCGGAATCATGAAGTTGCTTCGAATGCTAAAAAAATTGCCATTTTGGGCGATTCATTTACCATGGGAACTGGCGTGTATGAAGAAGATATGTATGTAGCACAAACAGAAAATTTGTTAAACGAGGAAGATCAAAACACAAATTACGAAGTGTTCAACTTTGGAGTTTCTGGCTATGCACTGACAAATTATAAAACAATCTTGGAACGTAATGCGCTCAAATACAATCCAGATTTGGTTGTGATTGGCTTTTGCGCTTCTAACGATCATTATAGAATTGGAATCGATTTTTCTATGGATGATTTTATCATCAAACCGAAGAAAAATGTGTTTTGGGATTCATATTTAAAGAAATTATTAAAAATTAAGCTCAGTCCTAAAACGCCTGAACCTGTTTCTTATGAAACTGAACATGTACAATATATTGACAAACAGTTTCAAGGTTTTCAAGACATTTTCACCAAAAATAATAGCAAAGGACTCGTTTTTTATATGGATCTCGTTTACGATCCGATTCGCGTACAAAAAGTAAAAAATTTAGCTGAAAAAAATAATTTACACTTTGTAGATGTTTCCGAGTTTTTTCAGGATAAAAACCTATTTAAGTACATTGTGAACGAATTAGACCCACATCCGAACGGAAAAGCCAACCAAATCTTTGCTGAGAAGCTTTCAAGTTATATTTTAGCAAATCGAAATGATATATTCAATAAGTAATGGGAAATAAGATCATCATATTCAATCCGAGAAGTGCCAATGCAAAGCATCGCTTACCAAATACTATTATTCAGGTTGGTGCTGCAATTCATGGAAAATATGACTATGTTTTTGTAGATGGAAACATGGAAACCGATCCTTGGGAAAAAATTTCTGGGTATTTTGCTACGGGCGAATTTAAGTATTTCTGTTTGACAGTGATGCCTGGTCCGCAATTGAAACAAGCGATTCCGTATGCAAAAAAAATCAAGGAATTGTATCCAGGTTCCATTAATATTTGGGGCGGTTATTTTGCGTCGAACCAATATAAACCCTGTATGAATTCTGGGTATGTTGATTATATTATCAACGGTCCTGGCGATAATACATTTCCGCAGTTATTAGATGTGTTGGAAGGAAAAAGTGACGAGAAACTCATGTTGATCCGGAACTTAATTTTCATGAATGATGAAGGTAAGATTGTGCAAACGGTGAAAGAAGCTTTGCTCGATCAAGATTCGTTACCACCATATCCGTACGAATATTTTAATACGTTTTATCCGTTAGAAAATTATTTGGCAAAGACATTTATGGGACGCAGAACGTTTGCGTATCATTCAAGTATGGGCTGTCCGTTTAGTTGTTCTTTTTGTGCGGTTGTCCCGATTTATAACGCAAAGTGGAAAGCAAAAGCTGCGCCAACGGTTTATAAAGACATAGAATATTTCAAACGCAACTACAATATTGACGCCGTAGAGTTTCACGATAATAACTTTTTTACGTCCAAAAAACGTGTGATGGAATTTTCCAAACTCGTTATTGATGATAATATTGAATGGTGGGGAGAAGGACGCATTGATACGATTAATAAATATTCGGACGAAGAATTGCGTTTGATGCGAAAAGCAGGTTGTCGCATGATGTTTTTGGGTGCAGAAACAGGAAACGACGAAGTGTTGAAGCAGATGAATAAAGGTGGAACACAATCGGGTCAAATGATCAAGGATTTTGTGAGACGCATGAAAGATGTGGACATTATTCCTGAACTTTCGTTTGTATTGGGCTTACCTGGACCAGACGAGAAAAAAGTATACGAACAGATTTTGTGGGATATTAACTTTATTCGCGAAATCAAATCGATCAATGCGGATGCTGAAATTATCATTTACTTATACAGTCCAGTGCCAACAGAAGGTTCTGAGTTGTATCAGCAAATTGTAGATGCAGGTTTTTCATTTCCAGAAACCTTAGAAGAATGGATTGAACCAAGTTGGGAAAAATTCGATTTACGAAGAAATCCTTTGACACCTTGGTTAAAACCGTATATGATTGATACGATTCAAAATTTTGAAACGGTGTTGAATGGGTATTATCCAACTGCTTCTGATTTTAGAATTAAAGGATACAAAAAATGGTTACTCAAATTAGTTTCGGGCTACCGTTTTAAATATGGTTGGTATAAATTTCCTTATGAAATTAAGGTTTTGCATAAAATTTGGAAATACCGTCAGCCAGAAATTGAAGGTTTCTATTCAGAATAATTTTCAGAAATATGTTTAAGAAGCTCCGAAAGATCATATTTCCTATTGCGAAATTTTTCTTTGATAAATATACTGTAAAGGAACGAAAGTATACATATGAAGGTATTACGGTACAGATTAATGAAGAAGTATTTCCTCCAAAATTTACTATAAGCACCAAAATTCTTTTAGAACATATAAAACCATTAAACATTGCGGACAAGAGCTTTTTAGAACTCGGCTGTGGTTCTGGAATTATCTCGTTGTTTGCAGCTTCTAAAGGTGCAAATGTGACAGCTTCTGACATCAATCAAATAGCGATTGATGAACTAAAAGAAGCTGCTGCAAAGAATGAAATTGACGTAAACGTTGTGTATTCTGATTTGTTTGATGATTTAACGGATCACACTTTTGAGTATATTATTATAAATCCGCCGTATTATCCAAAAGCGCCACAGAACGATAAGGAACGTGCTTGGTTTTGCGGAGAAGATTTTGAGTATTTTAAAAAACTATTCGCCCAACTTCCAACACATATTGCACCAAACACTTGGATGATTTTATCGGAAGATTGCGAAATTGAACACATTAAACAACTCGCTTCTGAAAATGGACTTTCGTTTGAGTTGATTTTACAAAAAAGTGTCGTCAAAGAGAAAAACTATATCTTTAGTATTCAAAAATCATAGAAGATTTGCAAACAACTTCGCGAAATATATTATTAGATATTTTAAAAATTATAGCTGCACTATTTGTGATTGGCACACATTGTGGCTTTTTGTTTGAATATAGTGAAACAGCATCTCAAATTGTGACAAACGGAATTTTCAGAATTGCTGTTCCATTTTTTTTCTGTGTGAATGGTTTCTTTCTATTTAACGTATTTAAAAATGATCGCATACAAACGTGGGCAAAACGCGTTGGTATTCTATACCTCGTTTGGATGTTGATTTATACCTATTTTTGGGTGTACTTAATTGATTTTAATCTATTTAAAATTATTTCAACATTCGTGTTTGGCTTTAATCATTTATGGTATTTGGCTGCGCTTATCCCTGGCGGATTGGTATTATATCAACTTCGAAATGCGTCAAATAAAGTATTAATTGTAAGTGCTTTTGTTTTATTTTTAATTGGAATTGTCATTCAATATGTAGGACAGTTTCATGTATTTGAGCAACAACCTACATTAGATAAGTTGATCAATTATCCTCCATTACATCGAAACTTTTTGCTCTTTGCATTGCCACTCTTATGCATTGGTTATGTAATAAGACGCGCAAATTTTCATACCAAACTCAACAAACAATTTGTCATAAAACTACTCATTATAAGCTTAACTATTTTAGTTGCAGAGAATTTGATTACGTATTATTTTATAACAGGAGAAGCGATTCTAAACACCTATCTTTCGTATTTATTCTTGGCTCCAGCATTGTTAATTGCAGCGTTTACGTTCAAAATCACGTCCAATTTGAATAGTAAAGTATTATCGTCATATTCGATTGCGATTTACTTAGTGCATCCATTCATTATTTTTTTAATTTATAATACGCTTACTTTGTCACCTACAGCAACAACTTTTGTGACTATTATATTGTCAGTAATTGCAAGTTATGTATTGATTCAACTCAACAAGAAATTGAAATATATTTTATAAATCCTTTTATTCGTGAAAAGTAAACTCAAATTTGCCTTTGTATTATTCAGAAATGTACTGATCATTCTTCTTTTGTTAGAAATTGGATTGGGTATCTTTTATAGTTACCACGATGAAAGTGGTATTGATGGAAACACTGAACGCATTATTGCAAGTGGCTTGTATGAAGGTGATGGTATGGATGATGAATCTATCAAGGAAATTTTCAGAGAACTTCGCCAACAAGATATGATGTGGGAACCGTATTTACATTATCGTTTTAAACCGATGAATGGAAAACACAATACAATTTATGAAAATGGACTCCGAAAAACAGCAAATCCTAGCTTAAAAGATTCGGCGACAGCCTTAAAAATATTCTGTTTTGGCGGTTCTACGATGTATAGCTCAGGTTCAAGAGATGAACATTCCATTCCATCAAAATTAGCAAAATTAATTCACACAAATTTCCCTGATCAGAATGTCGAAGTAACCAATTTTGGCTGTCACGGATACACACGTGTTACTGAGAATATTCAGCTACAGCGAGAATTAGTAAAAAATAATATTCCTGATATTGTTATTTTCTACGATGGCGTAAACGAAATCATTTCTGCACATCAAAACAACGAAGCCGGATCGCCAACAAACGCATACAACAGAAAGAAAGAATTTAAAATTGCGCACAGCTACAAAAAGCGTATTAAACTAATGATTTATTCGAGTAATTTATACCGATTTGTGACCACAATGCAGCGCAAACTATTCACAAAATCAGCCTACAAACAATTAAGTTCTCGTTCGGATGCATTGGCAACAGATATTGCAAAAAACTATGTTGGTTATGTTCAAATTTCAAAAAGCTTAGAGAACGAATACGGTTTTAAAGTGTTCAATTTTATGCAGCCGAATATTTATTCAAAAAAGAACTTAACAGAAGCTGAACAAAGCTATTATAACGATCAAAAATATTACGAAAACTTATATAAGTTATCGTATGAAACGGTTCGTAAAGATTCAACAATGATTAAAGATTCCACTTTTGTGGATATCAGCGATGTATTTGACAATGCTGAAAAAACGGTTTATTTTGACTTTTGTCATACGGGCGAACTAGGAAATAAATTGGTCGCAGCCAGAATGTTTGAATATTTAAAACCTGTGCTGACACCAAAAACAACCGAAGCTGTAACAGTATCTGAAACTGAACAACTAACAACAATCAACCAATAATAATATAAAGAAACATGGAACAACTTTTAACCTTAGACAGTCTTTTTACCCTATTTATGCTTGTCTTATTACAAGCCGTATTAGGATTTGACAACCTATTGTATATTTCGTTAGAATCGCAAAAAGCACCAAAAGATAGACAATCGTATGTCCGAAAAATGGGCGTTGGTTTGGCTATTGTTTTACGAATTGTATTATTGTTTTTGTTGCTGCAATTGATCGAGTTTTTTCAAGAACCATTTTTATCCATGCATAGCAACTCTTTGGTGGAGTTCGACTTTAACGGACATAGTTTAATTGTATTAGCAGGTGGAATTTTCATCATTTACACCGCCGTCAAAGAAATTTGGCACATGATGTTGATGAAAGAGCACGAAAAAACCGAAAATGTAAAAAAGAAATCTGTAAAAAGTGTCATCATTTGGATTGTGGTTATGAACTTGGTATTCTCGTTTGATTCTATTTTAAGTGCCATGGCATTAACGAGTGATATGGACAAAACGCCGCAGCTTATTTTAATGACCGTTGCCGTTGTATTAGGTGGATTGTTAATGATTATAATGGCAGATAAAGTATCCGACTTTTTACAAAAGAACAAAATGTATGAAGTATTGGGATTATTTATACTGTTCATTGTCGGAATCATGCTACTCTCTGAAGGTGGTCATTTAGCACATATTCACTTATTTGGAAACCCTATTGAACCAATGAGCAAAACAACATTCTACTTTGTCATTATTACGTTAGTTATTATTGACATTGTTCAAGGTCGTTACCAAAAGAATTTATTAGCTAAGAAAGAAATGTTGGATAAAGCTAGTGAAGAGAAGGAAGCGTAATAATTGTCTTAAATGTCATTCCTGCGAAGGCAGGAATCCATTGTGGCTTAAAACTAAGATTACTTTTTAAAAGGAATTTCAGACTGTAAAAAATCACTCAATACCACATTCCCATTAGTATTAATGTGTGGATCGTTGGAAAAATACAAACGATGACTAGCATTGTCGTTCGCTTGAAAAGTTTCTAAAGGATTTAATTGTGTCACATTTGTGAATGCTTTTAAATCCTTTTTAGCTTGCGCGAAGAATGGATAATCGGTTTGCTGAATGGTCATTTTATCTTCAAAATTGGCGCCTAGCTGATTCAAATTGTTTGCATAAAAATCGTTTACTTGTGAACAATGTGGAATCCAAACAATATACACAGGAATGTCTTTAGAAACCGTTTCCAAGAAAGTCTTCATATATTCTAACCAAGCATCATAACGTTCCTTAAAAGGTACCTTAAGCATCAACGTGTTATTAAAAAACGAACGATCAAAGCTTAAAAACCGTTTCGTTCGCTGATCGTAATAATCAATCGAAAAAATATCCGTTGCCATGGTATGCGTTCTGCTGTTGACGCGCGGACTAAAAACGGTTGCTTTATGATTCAAATAGGACAAACTCAAAAAATAATCAGATGCTTCCCAATATAAATTTCTGGCAATAGAAAACTTTTCCCAACTCCATAAATGATTAACATCGGTCAAATCGTTTCCGACATATACTTGGTAAATAATTGCTTTAGGTTGATGTTTTTTAATTTTTGCTTTCGCGAAAGTATTCACTTGCCGAATCCCAATTCCGGGAACACTCACATTTACGAACGATTTATTAGGATTGTTTCGCTTTAACTTATCAATATAATTCATATCGGCAGCTGTGGCTGAGAAAGAATCGCCAAATACCAAATAATCTACGGAAGGTTTTTCAAGATCTGCAACATTGTTCAAGTGTGAAGTTTCTGCTTTATAAAAATCGATTACAGAATTTCTATATAAAATTTCAAACAACACAAAAGTTACCAATACTATTATTGTAGTATTCATAAAAAACTTCTTTATTTTTGGTAAAAATTTCATTCCTAAAAATTTTGATAAAGATAGCAGGAAAATTACGTTTTCGTGAAATTTTTTAACTGGTTAAAATGTGCTTTCACTTTTAGATTCGCTCACAAGATATAAATCGCTAACGAATTCTATCTGGCAAGAATCGCAAAATAAAAGTAAGCAGATGAAAACCAATACATTTAACTAATTTCAGGATTCTTCTCTTTGTATTTGTTATCTAAATAATAAATCTTACCTTTGCAGACTCTTTTTAAGAGATAGGAATGTTTAATAATTAAATAAATTTAGTGTGGACACATTAAGCTACAAAACAATTTCAGCGAACAAAGCTACTGCAGATAAGCAATGGGTTTTGGTTGATGCTGAAGGACAAACGCTAGGGCGTATGGCTTCTAAGGTAGCAAAACTACTTAGAGGTAAGTACAAGCCTAGCTTCACACCACATGCTGATTGCGGAGATAATGTTGTTATTATCAATGCAGAGAAAATCATCTTAACTGGAAACAAATGGACGGACAAAACTTATATCCGTCACACAGGTTATCCAGGTGGTCAAAAATCATTAACTGCAACGGAACTTTTCGGAAAAGATCCAGCAAGATTAGTGGAAAAATCAGTTAAAGGAATGTTACCAAAAAACAAATTGGGTAGCGCATTATTCCGTAACCTAAAAGTTTATGTTGGACCAAAGCACGATCAAGATGCGCAGAAGCCAACACTTACTAACTTAAATGATTTAATGTAACATGGAAGTTATTCACAAAATTGGTCGTAGAAAGACGGCTGTTGCACGTGTATATGTTACTCCAGGAACTGGAAACATTACCGTAAACAAGAAATCGTTTGAAACGTATTTCCCAACACCAACATTACAGTACAAAGTAAAACAACCGTTCGCTTTAACAGAAACAGTTGATACATACGATGTAAAAGTAAATGTATATGGTGGTGGATCTACTGGACAAGCAGAAGCTGTTCGTTTGGCAATCTCAAGAGTTTTATGTGAGATTGATCCTGAAAACAGATTAGCACTTAAACCAGAAGGATTACTAACAAGAGATCCAAGAATGGTTGAACGTAAGAAATTTGGACAGAAGAAAGCTCGTAAGAAATTCCAGTTCTCTAAGCGTTAATTTTTGTCGTTTTTCGAAAAAAACGTACAGTTCATTTATTATTGAAATTAAAATCATGTTGTCGTTGTTTCGCACAGCGAAAATTAGTTTAGCATCTAAATAGATAAGACCAATTATTATTGCTACTTACCTATTGCTAACAACGGAACGTAAACTATTTACAAAAATGGCAAATAAAATAGAAGTAAAAGACTTACTTGAAGCTGGTGTACACTTTGGACACTTGACAAGAAAATGGGATCCAAACATGGCGCCGTATATCTACATGGAGCGTAATGGAATCCACATTATCAACTTATATAAGACTGCTGCTAAAATTGAAGAAGCGAATGAAGCTTTAAAGAAAATTGCAGCATCTGGTAGAAAAATACTTTTCGTAGCTACCAAAAAACAAGCAAAAGATATTGTTGCTGAAAAAGCAGGGAAAGCTAACATGCCTTACATCACTGAAAGATGGCCAGGTGGAATGTTAACTAACTTTGTAACGATCAGAAAAGCTGTTAAAAAAATGGCTTCAATTGATAGAATGAAAAAGGATGGAACGTTCTTAACTTTATCTAAGAAAGAACGCTTACAAGTTGATCGTTTAAGAGCAAAATTAGAGAAAAACTTAGGTTCAATCAACGATATGACACGTCTTCCAGGTGCATTATTCGTTGTTGATATCAAACGTGAACACATCGCGATTAAAGAAGCTCAGAAATTAAACATTCCAATTTTTGCAATGGTTGACACAAACTCTGACCCAAGACAGGTAGAGTATGTAATTCCTGCAAATGATGATGCTTCTAAATCAATCGAGAATATTTTAACTCACGTTACTGATGCAGTAATCGAAGGTTTATCTGAAAGAAAAGCTGAAAAGGATGCTAAAAAAGCTGATAAAGAAGAAGTTGCTGCTCCAAAAGCTGCAAAAGAAACTCCAGCTCCAAAGGCAGTAGTAGAAACTCCAGCACCAGCTGTAGCAGAAGCTCCTGCTCCAGTTGTAACGGAAGAAGCTCCAAAAGCTGAAGCTGCTGCTCCAGCTGCAACGGAAGCTCCAGCAAAAGAAGACGAAACAAAATAATTATTATTTAACGTTGATACGTTAATTCATAAAAGATAAATGAGCAGTTTTACTGTTGATTTTGAAACTACTGAATTAACGTATTAAACATTAAAACACACATAAAATGGCAAAAATTACAGCCGCAGAAGTAGGTAAATTAAGAAAAACTACCGGTGCAGGAATGATGGACTGCAAAAAAGCATTAGTTGAAGCTGAAGGTGATTTCGATAAAGCAATTGACATTCTTCGTAAGAAAGGTCAAAAAGTTGCTGCTAAAAGAGCAGATCGTGAATCTTCTGAAGGTGTTGCTGTTGCTAAATTAAATGCGGACAATACTGCTGGTGTTGCAATTGTTTTAGGATGTGAAACTGATTTCGTTGGTAAAAACGAAAGTTTTGTAACCTTAGCAAAACAATTTGCTGACTTGGCTATTGATCACAATACAAAAGAAGAATTTTTAGCTGCTGATTTCGGTGGAATGACAGTTGCTGATAAACTAATAGAACAAACAGGTGTTATTGGTGAAAAAATTGACATTAGTGGTTTTGAAAAAATCGAAGCTCCTTACGTTGGTTCTTACGTACACATCAATAAAATTGCTGCTGTTGTTGGATTATCTGCAAACGTTGATAATGCTGAAACATTAGCAAAAGACTTAGCGATGCAAATTGCTTCTATGGGAGCAACGACATTATCTTACAAAGATTTTGACCCTGCATTTGTTGCCTCTGAAACAGAAGCAAGAATTGCTGCTATTGAAAAAGATAACGAAGAGTTAGGTCGTTTAGGGAAAACATTGAAAAATGTTCCTCAATACATTTCTATGTCTCAGTTAAGCGAAGAAGTTTTAGCAAAAGCAGAAGCTGCTGCAAAAGCTGAATTAGCTGCAGAAGGAAAACCAGAGAAAATTTGGGATCGTATCTTACCAGGAAAAATGGAAAGATTCATTTCTGATAACACGACGTTAGACCAAGAGCAATGTTTATTAGACCAAAACTTCATCAAAGATGAAAAGTCTACGGTTGCTAAATATGTTGCTTCTTACGGAGACGTTCATGTAACTGGATTCAAACGTGTATCTTTAGGATAAACAAAATATACTCTTCGGAGTTATTAGTATAAAAAAAGGGTTATCAATTTAATTGACAACCCTTTTTTAGTTTGTAATTTATTATTAACAAGGAGTCTCGGGGTTGGTTGGAATACTGCAATTTAAACGTGCAGATCCACCACATAAATAACCTCCACTACCTGGACAATTTGCAGATTCATTACATTCATCTTCATTTTCAGTGTGCACGCTTGTATCAACGCATTTAATACATGCACTGAGGTCAGAACCATTTCCACCTTTAACTGTATTTAAAGTTTGTAAGTTAGAAATTCTTGACTTTTGTAATCCTAATTTTAATTTTTGCTTTTTCATAACAATTTGATTTATGGTTAATCATGAATGTAGTAATTAACTTATATTTATGCAAATATTAAACTACAAAAATAGTGGTGATTAGAAAATTTATGTTTAAACTAAAAGTTATATCACTAATCATAAGTTTAAAAACACGACTTTTTAATCTGTGTTTTTTTAAGATGTTCTAAATTCTATCACAACAAAATAAGGAACACTACTAAAAACATTTTTGTACACTTCATTATTTGTTATATTTGCAAAACTCATCACAACAAATAATGCAATACAAAAGAATTTTACTCAAATTATCAGGCGAAGCGCTCATGGGCGAAAGACAATACGGTATAGATCCGAAACGTTTGGCCGAATACGCAGAAGATATTAAAAAAGTAGTTGAATTAGGAATCGAAGTTGCCATTGTGATTGGTGGTGGAAATATTTTTAGAGGTGTTGCAGGTGCCAGCAATGGTATGGACAGAGTACAAGCAGATCACATGGGAATGCTTGCAACAGTGATCAACGGATTGGCACTACAAAGTGCTTTAGAAGCTGCCCAAGTACATACGCGTTTGCTAACAGCTTTAGAAATTAAAGAAGTTGCAGAACCCTATATTAAACGAAAAGCCATTCGTCATTTAGAAAAAGGACGTGTTGTTATTTTTGGTGCTGGAACTGGAAATCCTTATTTTACTACAGACTCTGCGGCTGTATTACGTGCCATTGAAGTACATGCCGACGTAATTTTGAAAGGAACACGTGTAGATGGTATTTACAATGAAGATCCTGAAAAGAATACGAAAGCTATTAAATTTGATCACATTTCGTTTGATGAAGTATTAAAGCAAGGACTTAAAGTCATGGACACCACAGCTTTTACACTAAGTCAAGAAAACGAACTACCTATTATTGTTTTTGATATGAATACGCAAGGGAATTTACTCAAAGTTGTTTCTGGAGAAAATATTGGAACAAAAGTAAACCTGTAAGGTAAAATATGGCGTAGTTTTTGATTTTATTCAAACAATAACAAAAAAATATTTTAAATTAGTAATGATATAGAGAAAGTAGGAAGACCACTTTCATTAATAATTTTAAACAATATGGACGAAGACATTAAATTTATCATAGATTCTACGAAAGAAAGTATGGATAATGCCATTGCGCATTTAATAAAGCAATTATTAGGAATCAGAGCTGGAAAAGCTTCTCCTGCAATGCTTACAAATGTAATGGTTGATTATTATGGTTCGCAAACACCATTATCGCAAGTAGCAAATGTAAACAGTACTGATGCGCGCACAATTACGATTCAACCTTGGGAAAAAAGCATGATTCAAGAAATTGAAAGAGGAATTATGCTCGCAAACCTTGGATTCAATCCTATGAATAATGGCGAATCGGTAATTATCAACGTTCCAGCATTAACAGAAGAACGCCGTAGAGATTTAGCAAAACAAGCTAAAGGTGAAGGTGAAGATGCAAAAATTGGAATTAGAAATGCACGACAAGAAGCAAATAAGGAAATCAAAAACTTAGAGATTTCTGATGATGCTAAGAAAAATGCAGAAATCGATGTGCAAAAATTAACAGACACATACACTCAAAAGATTGACGATGTCTTAGCGTTGAAAGAAAAAGAAATTATGACGGTTTAAAAAACGTTAAACTTATAATAAACCAAGAATAAAGCGACCTGCGGTCGCTTTATTTTTTGTAACATTATACCATTCTATTCGTTATAGTATAATACCATTGAGAACGATGTTGTAACGAACAGAAAATAATTGCGACGAAGATTATAAGCGTGTTTAGGTACTTTACTTTGCAAAACTCAAGTAATAATTCCATCTGACCACTAAAAAATACACCATACAGATGAAAAAATCAGTATTGATTTTTATTTTACTACTCTCATCCATTGCTGCGGTTGCGCAACAACGAATTTCAGGAGTTGTTACCGATAAGCAATCCAAAGAATCTTTACCATTTGCTAATATTTTTATTTCTCCAACGAAAGGAACAATCACAGATGCAGAAGGAAAGTTTACACTAAACTTAGAAAAAGAAATTTCATCCATTCGTGTTTCATACATCGGTTACAAAACCGTCACAATTCCTATTGAAAAAAACACAACATATCTTAAAATACAACTAGAACCTTCACAAGAATCCCTAGATGCGGTTGTTTTATACAATACGGAAAATCCTGCGCTGCAAATTTTACGCGATGCGATAAGCCGCAAAAAACTAAATGATCCTGAACGCAAACTGAATTCATTCAAACTAAATTCATACAACAAGCTTTTAGTGACGGCAAGTCCTGATTCTATCAACGGACAACTGGATTCCATTTTTACTAAAAAAGAAGGCAAATTAGTCTTCAAAGAAATAGATTCTTCTAATTATAGCTTCAAAAAAGACATGACGCGAAGCCACATTTACATGACCGAAAAAGTCAGTGAAGTTTCGTTTAGTTCCTCCAAAGGAAAGCGCGAAAAGGTTTTGGCAACACGCATGGCTGGCTTCAAAGAACCGATTTACGAAATCTTAGGTATTAAAATTCAATCGTTCTCTTTTTACCAAAATCAATATGAACTTTTTGGAACTTCGTACGCAAGTCCATTAGCCAATAACGCTTTATCCACCTACAATTATAAAATATTAGATACAGTAACCAATAGCGATCGCGAGTCCTACATGATTTACTACAGTCCAAAGAAGAAAGGAAAAACTTCTGGATTGGAAGGTATCTTATACATTGACAGAGAATCGTATGCATTGCAAAAAGGAATTGCAGAAATAAAAGGTGTCATAGACATCAAAGCGGTTCAAAATTTTGAATACAACAAAACATTTGAAGTTTGGTTTCCAATCGACAAAGAAATTCAAATCCAAAAAGGAAAAACAGACGATTCTGTATCTTTATTTGGTGCAAGTATCAATGTACAACGCGGAACTCCACAAGACAGCACAGATACGGTTCGCAGCAATAAACAAGAGGTAAGCGATTTTATTTACCTAAGTTCAAAAACACAAAATTTTGATTTAGCCATCAATGAACCTGTAAAAATTAAAGGTCGTGGATTAGCTATTGAAATTGACGATCAAGCACACAACAGAGATGAAATGTATTGGAATCAATTCCGGACCGACAGCATTACACAACGTGGAAAAGAAACGTATGTAGTTTTAGATAGCGTGGTTGCAGAAGATGGCGTTGAAAAAGATATTTACTTAGCCCGAAAATTACTTCGCGGATATTATCCAACAAAATATATAGATTTAGACTTACGTTATTTACTTAAATATAACAATTACGAAGCGTTCCGATTAGGACTTGGCGGAGTCACCAATGCAAATTTTTCTACTAAATATAGAATGAATGGTTACGGAGTCTATGGAACACGTGATAAAGATTTTAAATTTGGTGTTGGCGCTGCAGCGCGATTGGACAAACGTACGCAAACTTGGTTTGGCATTTCGTATACTGACGATTTGGTAGAAACGGGAAGTTCTCGATTTATCACAGACAGACGTGCTTTTTCATTGTTTGAACCGCGATTATTCAATATTGATTTATTTTATGAAGTCAAACGCTTGACTGCAAACATAGAACATCAAATTACCGCTAAAACACACGCAAACTTGATGCTTTCCAGAAGCAATGTAGAATCTACGTACGATTACGGTTTTGTGAATGATGGTGAAGTTTTTAATGCATACGACATTACAGAAGCTACCTTTTCAGTACAATGGAATCCGTTTAGCGAATACATGCAAACGCGTCACGGACGTACAGAAATCAAAAAAGCATTTCCTCAATTTGCATTCCAAGCGACACAAAGTTTTAATGGTTTGCTTGGTGGCGATTTTAACTATACCAAGCTTGATGCAAGAATAGTACATGAAATTAGACCGATTGACAAAGGTGTTACTTCGTTCTTACTAAAAGGTGGATTGGGTATTGGCGACATTCCAATTTCGCATTTATACCATACATCACCAAACAATCCGAACAAAGATGTATTGCTACAACGTTTCTCCATTGCAGGAAGAAACAGTTTTGAAACTATGTACTTCAATGAGTTTTTCTCGGACAAATACGCTATGTTTCAAGGGAAACATCAATTCAAACCTTTCAAAATTACAAAAAGATTCCGTCCAGAATTGACATTAATTACACGATTTGCTATTGGTGACGCTAAAAACATTGAACGTCATTTAGGGCAAGAATTCAATTCACTACGACACGGATATTCTGAATCTGGATTTGAAATAAACAAACTATTCAAAGGATTTGGGTTGAGTTTCATGTACAGATATGGTGCATATCATTTACCAAAATTTGAAGATAACTTGTCGTTTAAATTTACCTATTATTTTAGTTTAGGATTTTAAGCCTGACTTCATTCGTTTTTCCTAAATTTGCACGAGCTAAAGAAGAACAATGATTAAATGGATAAATACGCGTTTTTGGTCAAGTGTAGCGAGATTAATTCTTAGAAATAGGATTGCAATTTTACTACTTATCACCGGCATTACTGTCTTTTTAGGCATGCAATGGGAAAACATGCGTTTCTCCTATACGGAAGCCAACTTATTACCCGACAATCATCCTGTTAATGTAGAATACAACAAATTCCTTGATATTTTTGGTGAAGAAGGAAACCTAATTATTCTTGGCGTAAAAGACTCTTCACTTTTTACTCCTGAAAATTTTAATGCTTGGAATCGACTTAGCAAACGGTTTAATGCAAAACCAGAAGTTGATGCAGTCATTTCTACCGAAAATCTTAAAAAGCTCATTAAAGACGAGGAAAGTCAAAGTTTTGTACTGGAAAACTTAGTTACTGGCGAATTAAAAACACAAGAAGAGGTTGATGAGATAAAAAACGAACTCTTCAACAATCTACCCTTTTACGAAAGTTTACTCTTTAATGATGAACAAACCATTAGAACTGCCGTATATCTTGACAAAGAAATTGTAAACACCTTAACTAGAAAAAACTTTATTTATGGCGAAGTTCTTCCGCTAATTGAAAAATTTGAAGAAGAAACCGGACTCGATTTACGCGTTTCGGGAATGCCATACATTCGTACGCTGAATTCGCAAAACATTGTAGACGAAATTAGCTTGTTCATTGGCGCGGCATTATTAATAACGAGTTTAATATTTTTCTTCTTCTTCCGATCGTTCCGAGCTACGGTTATTTCAATGGTTGTGGTTATCATTGGTGTGATGTGGGCATTTGGAATCTTAGGATTATTGCATTACGAAATCACGGTACTAACAGCATTAATCCCTCCGTTAATTATCGTTATTGGAATTCCGAATTGTATTTTCTTCATTAATAAATATCAGCAAGAAATAAAAAAACACGGAAATCAAGCCAAATCATTGCAACGTGTTATTTCTAAAATTGGAAACGCAACTTTAATGACCAACGTAACAACGGCGGCTGGTTTTGCGACGTTTATTATTACAGAAAGTAAACTTTTAAAAGAGTTTGGGATTGTTGCTTCCATCAATATCATTGCCATTTTTATCCTATCACTATTAATCATTCCGATTATCTATAGTTATATGGCGTTGCCAAAACAGAAACACTTAAATCACTTAAACAAACGTTGGATTGGTGGCTTTGTAAATTGGATGGAAAATACGGTTCGTCATCATAGAGTTGCTGTATACATTACATCAGTAAGCTTACTAGTATTGAGCATTATTGGAATTTATCAAATACGGATTTCAGGAAGTTTGATAGAAGATATGCCGCAAGGTGCTGACTTCTTTAAAGATATTCGCTTCTTCGAAGAAGAATTCGACGGTATTATGCCATTGGAAATTTTGATTGATACGAAACGTAAAAATGGAGTGACGAAACTTTCTACGCTCAAACGCATGGATAAGTTTGAAGAACTCATCATAGAAACACCCGAATTGTCAAAACCAATGTCTATTGTGAGTTTGGCTAAATATTCGCGTCAAGCGTACTTTGGTGGACTTGCGAAGAATTATACACTTCCAACATCTAATGAAAACAATTGGATTTTGGCGTATGCCGGAAAATCCAAATCAGATACAAATTTACTGAAAAGCTTTGTCGATTCTACGGGACGTTATGCACGTATTACAACGTTCATGAAAGATATTGGAACCGATAAAATGGAGCGTATTGAAGAAAATTTACAAAATAAAATAGACAATACTTTTAAAGATAAATACGATGTAACTGTGACAGGGAAAGCACTAGTTTTCCTTAAAGGAACTAAATATTTGGTGGACAACTTAGTCATGTCGTTATCACTTGCCATCTTTCTGATTTCGTTGTTTATGGCGTATCTATTTCGTTCGTTCAGAATGATTTTAGTTTCATTAGTTCCCAACTTATTACCACTATTAATTACTGCTGGAATGATGGGCTTTTTAGGCGTTCCCATCAAACCATCAACTATTTTAGTATTTAGTATCGCTTTTGGAATTTCCGTAGATGATACAATCCATTTCTTAGCGAAGTACCGACAAGAATTGCGCAGCAACCACTGGAAAATTCGCAAATCAGTCTATGCAGCATTGCGTGAAACTGGCGTAAGTATGTTTTACACGTCTATTGTGCTATTCTTTGGATTCTCGGTATTTATGATTTCTAGTTTTGGTGGAACTGTCGCTTTGGGCGGATTGGTTTCTGCAACGTTACTCTTTGCAATGTTGGCAAACTTATTATTATTACCTTCATTATTGCTTTCGCTAGAAAGAAGCATTGCTAACAAACGTGTATTAAAAGAACCAAACTTTAGAATTCTTCCTGAAAAGGAAAACAGAAAACTATCAGAGCTTACTAAAAAAGATACTTCAGACTAAGGATTTATATTTAGAATAATGATTTTTCTAGAGGCGAAAAAGTATGTATCTTTCAAAACCTTTATAAAAAAATAAAGCCTGAAGCTGTTGTTACAGCATTCAGACTTTATTAGGTTCCCCCAAACCTACCTTAATTTACTTAATCATTGAAGACAAATTAAGATTACAATTGATTAATAGCCACTACAAATATATGTCAAGTTGCAGCGTTTAGACAAGGGGAAAAATCCCCTTTTTACTGGGTAATACCCTTTTATTTTCAAGTATTTATACGTCTTTAAGAATTAATCCGCATAAATAAGGCACACTTCCTACAAATTACACCCTTAATTTTATTGATTCTATTTTCATTAATTTTCGTTAAAGAACTATATTTGTCGCCTAAATTATTAAGAAAATGAAATCATACACAGTCGCTGAGTTATTAAACTCAGAAACATTAGTACAAGAAGTTATTGTAAAAGGTTGGATACGAACTTTTAGAGCAAATCGTTTTATTGCTTTAAATGACGGATCAACCATTAATAATATTCAATGTGTTGTTGATTTTGAAAATACAAATGAAGAGATCTTAAATCGTATCACAACGGGTGCTGCTGTTTCCATTAAAGGAGAATTGATCGAAAGTCAAGGAAAAGGACAAAAGGTAGAAGTAAAAGTACAAGAGGTCACTATTTTAGGAGATGCAGATCCAGAAGAAGTATCAAAAACAATCCTTCAACCCAAAAAACACAGTTTAGAGTTTTTACGTGAACAAGCACATTTACGCACACGTACAAATACATTTAGTGCGGTGATGCGCTTGCGTTCGTCCTTATCTTTTGCAGTTCATAAATATTTCACCGAAAACGGATTTTACCACATGCATACGCCAATTATTACAGGTAGTGATGCTGAAGGTGCTGGAGAAATGTTTAGAGTGACCACATTAGATCCTAAAAATCCACCATTGGATGAAGAAGGAAACATTGATTATTCAAAAGATTTCTTTGGAAAGGAAACCAACTTAACGGTTTCTGGACAGCTAGAAGCAGAAACCTACGCAATGGCGTTAGGAAAAGTATATACATTTGGTCCAACGTTTAGAGCCGAAAACTCAAACACGTCGCGTCACTTGTCAGAATTTTGGATGATTGAGCCCGAAGTTGCGTTTATGGATTTAAGCGGAAACATGGACTTAGCAGAAGATTTCATGAAATCTGTTCTTTCCTATATCTTAGAACACAATCCAGACGATTTAGCATTTTTAGAAAACCGTTTGATTCAAGAAGATAAAGCGAAACCACAAGCTGAGCGCAGTGAAATGACCTTAACGGAAAAATTGCGTTTTGTAATTGATAACAACTTCAAACGTGTAAGCTACACAGAAGCAATTGATATTTTACGCAATTCGAAACCAAACAAAAAGAAGAAATTCAAATACTTAATTGACGAATGGGGCGCAGATTTACAAAGTGAACACGAACGTTTCTTAGTAGAAAAGCACTTCAAATGTCCTGTAATTTTATTTGATTACCCAGCAAATATCAAAGCATTTTACATGCGTTTGAACGAAGATGAGAAAACAGTTCGTGCCATGGATATTTTATTTCCAGGTATTGGAGAAATTGTTGGTGGATCGCAACGTGAGGAACGTTTAGATGTTTTAAAAGAAAAAATGGCTGCCTTAGATATTCCAGAAGAAGAATTATGGTGGTATTTAGAACTTCGTAAATACGGAACTGCTGTACATTCAGGTTTTGGACTTGGTTTTGAACGTTTAGTGATGTTTGCTACAGGTATGACAAATATTAAAGACGTAATTCCTTATCCAAGAACACCACAAAACGCTGAGTTTTAAGGAGCGTTCTAGTATAAAATATCAAAAAGCAGACTTCATTTACGAACGTCTGCTTTTTTTATATCATTTGATAAAAGCCAGTTTTTTCATCGTGCTATTTTCTAACTACGGGAAAAAGTATGCAATTCTTCATAAATACCTCACTATTTTTACGTTCACAACTTCCAATACCGTGGTAGGTTTTTTTATATTTGTGTGTTATTAAAAACTAATATGTAAGGGAAACATAGTATCTTTAATGACAATGGTATTGTTTTTGATTAAATCTCAAACAAAACCGCCCACAAGGTTATCCTTCTTTGAATTAAGAAAGCAGTTTTCATAAAAAACTAATGACAGTCAAAAAGGTTATTTTGAAGAAACCAACCAAATAATATGCTTAAACAACAATTAAATTTTAGATTATCTCAAAAACTATCTCCTCAGCAAATTCAGTTGATGAAATTGATTCAATTGCCTACGCAAGCTTTTGAACAACGATTAAAGCAAGAACTGGAAGAAAATCCTGCATTAGACAGCGGAAAAGAGCAAACTGAAGAGTATGATGCTGATTTGTCAAATGAATTTGATGACGATTATGGAAATGAAACAATTGCAGCAGAAGATATCAATGTAGACGATTATTTGAGTGATGATGAAGTTCCTAGTTACCGTTTGCAAGCAAATAATTATAGTGCTGATGATGAAGAAAAAAATGTTCCGTATGCTTCTGGAACGTCGTTTAATCAGCATTTAAAAAACCAATTAAATACGTTTCGACTTTCTGAAGAAGATCGTGAAATTGCAGAATTTTTAATTGGAAGCGTTGACGAAAGTGGTTATATCCGCAGACCTTTAGAAGATATTGTAGATGATTTAGCGTTTACTCAAAACATTTTTACAACAGATGATACGGTTGCAAAAATTTTAAACATTGTGCATGAGTTAGATCCTGCTGGTGTTGGCGCACGAAATTTACAAGAATGTTTGTTGATTCAACTACGAAGAAAAGAACCAACAGCTTCTATTGAGCTTGCCATTAACATTTTAGACAAGGCATTTGATCATTTTACAAAGAAACATTACAAGAAGCTTTTACAAAAATTCGATATTACCGAAGTTGATTTGCGCGATGGAATTTTGGAAATTGAGCGTTTAAATCCAAAACCTGGTGGATCGTATGCTGGAAATACAAAAATCATTGAACATATTGTGCCTGATTTTGCCATTCGTATTGTAGATGGTATGTTGGAGTTGACATTAAACGGACGAAATGCACCTGAATTGCATGTTTCTAGAGATTACAACGACATGCTGAAAGGCTATAAAGATACACGTGAGAAAACGAAATCGCAGAAAGATGCCGTAATGTTCATCAAACAGAAGTTAGATGCTGCAAAATGGTTTATAGACGCTATTAAACAACGTCAACAGACGCTTTTGGTTACAATGAATGCCATTCTTCATTATCAAGAAGAATATTTCCTTACAGGCGATGAACGCAAGTTGAAGCCAATGATTTTAAAAGATATTGCTGATATGATTCAAATGGATGTTTCTACAGTTTCGCGTGTTGCCAATAGTAAATATGTAGATACGCCATACGGAACAAAGTTGATTAAGGAATTTTTCTCTGAATCCATGAAAAATGAACAAGGAGAAGATGTTTCTACACGTGAAATTAAAAAGATTTTAGAAACGGTTATTGAAGACGAAAGCAAGAAAAAACCGTTAACGGATGAAAAGTTAGCCAGTATTTTAAAAGAAAAAGGCTATCCGATTGCGCGTAGAACGGTTGCAAAATATAGAGAACAACTGGATATTCCTGTAGCAAGATTACGAAAGAAAATATAAATGCGTACGTTTCTTAAAGTTATATCGTACCTATTCCACCCTATTTTCATTCCAGTAATGGCAACAGTTGGCTTTTTTTTAGTCACACCACGATTGTATGAATTGAATTTTAAAATTGACGTCGCAATTACGATTTCAATTTTTACCATCTTCATTCCGATCTTACTTTTTATTTTATTGAAACGCTTTAAGCTGATTGATTCTATTTTTGTGAAAGATGTGTCTCAACGCAAAATTCCATTGTACGTATACGTTTTAGTATTGTTTTTAATTATTACCAAAGTCATTACGAAATCAATTTTTGCAGAATTGTATGATTTCTTTTTAGCGACTTTAATTGCTACGATTGTTTGCCTTACGTTGGTTTTATTTCGCATAAAAGCAAGTATGCACATGATGGGAATGTCTGGTTTGGTAATGTTTTTAATTGCATTAAGCATTACGTATCAAGTCAATATTACCTTTGCTTTGAGTGTCCTTATTTTAATGATAGGACTTGTAGGGACTTCCCGTTTATTTTTGAAAGCACATACATTTGTAGAATTGATTATTGGCTTTTTTATTGGTTGGATTCCACAATTATTGGTGATGTATGATTGGCTATAGGATGTAAAACATTAAGCCAACTTTAATTATACTCATATCAAATTGTTCGCCATCAACCGTAACTGTAGTGTCTTTGAAAAGCTTATTTAAGCCATAATACACATGAAAATTCCAGGTGTTGTACCCAGCGCTTAGTGTGAGTCCATATTGAAATCGATTCAAATCATCATTTTGAAATTTGAGATTTTCATTATCACTTACAAATTTTGAAACGCCCGAAAAGATATATCCGAACTTAAATCCACCATAAATACGCCAAAACTTATAGGACGAAGCTGTGGAAGTTCGCCAACGAAATTCTATCGGAAGTTCTACAACATGCGTTCTGTATTTGTTTCGCTTAAAACTTTGATCGCTATCAATAGCTTCATACGTAATTCCAGCATTTGTTTCCGTAGCTTTTAGATTGTGAAAGTATGAATTATAAGAATATCCCAAACCAATTCCAATCGCTTTATTACGCTTCTTGTTGATAGGGAAATCGCGAATAACGCCAAGATGTATTCCATTGGATAAGTTGTTCTGAGAAATGCCGCTAGGTCTATTTTGAATGATATTATAGGTAACTCCTATATAAAATTGATCTTCTCTATAGTTTTCATCAGGAATTGTATCACGTACTATTTCTTCTTGTGCGATGGCATAATTCAATCCCAAAAAGATAAATATGATTCCTATGATAATGCGTTTCATGCTGTTTCTTGTATTAGCGAGTTGATTTCATGAACAATTAGTACCAAGATAGTACAAAAAAAGCACTCTAGAAAGAGTGCTTTTTTAATACAAAATTTAAGTTTATCTATTTTTTGTAATTCTTACTAAACTCCCCTTTTTTGGTAGTATAGTTAATTTTCAGAGCGTTAATCTCACGAAGCTCTTGTTTGATATCTGAAATTAATCCCATATTGGTTTCACCATCTACTTTTAAAGCAGTGATCGCAACATTTTGATATTGCTGTCCAAGTTTTGGATTGTTATTAATTTCATTGAACCAGTAATCTTTGATTTCTGAAACGTCTGCAAACTTATCGTTTAATTGAATTTTTGCTTGTGTTCCAAAGTCATCTTGATATCTTTGACTAGGTTTCCCAGCATAAATATAGATTACCTTATCATCTTTATTAAGAGTCTGTACCTGATCTGCAAACGCTAAATTTTGTCTTACTTTATAGTCATCTTTTTTGAACGTTGTTACCGTCATAAAGAAGAATAATAACATAAAAACAATATCTGGCATCGCTGCTGTAGATACTGGTGGCAACTCACCACTTTTTTTCTTTTTAAACTTAGACATAGTAGCTACAATTTAGTTTTTAACGTTTTCAGCTTCAGAAATTTTCAAAGGATACATATCTTGAATCTTTTTCAATTTCTTACTTAATGCATCTTTCTCTGGAGAACCATCTTTCAATTTTGGATCATTATACAACGAATCTATCGTAGTATATTTTTGTCCATTAATTTTCATCGACTCTCTATTTCTTAAGAAGTTGTATGCTCCTACGAGCTCGTTTTGAACAGAAATAAATGTTTTATATTCTGTTTCTCTATCATTTCGCACCGAAATAATTGCTTTATTCGGGTGATCTGAAGAGGTTTCATCTTTCTTTCCTTGACAGTAATTACATGGCTCACCAATTTCATTAGTTCCTCCACCATTGTCTAAAAAATCGATAGTAGCTTGCCTAAGATCTTTTAGCTGCATAACTTCTTCCTCTACTAACAAGTCATTGTTTTTATTTACTAACACAGTAAATAAATTTTTCTGCTTGATAATCGGAGGCACTTGTCCTGGAGGTGGAATTGGTGGCAACTTTCTAGTGATACCACTATCCACTTCAAAAGTAGTAGTTACTAAGAAAAAGATAAGAAGCAAGAATGCAATATCTGCCATAGATCCTGCACTAACTTCTGGTATGTTTCTTCTTCCCATAATTATTTATTAAGTGATTTTTTAATTGCAAATCCAATCATTGCTAAAATTGCAATCATTGCTAAAAAGTAAAACATGTAAATACCTGTTCCTACATATTTAGATTCTGATGCTGTGATGGTTATTTCATCTCCAAGATTTTTTGGAATTGCATCACTAGCTGACACGTACGATAGTATTCCAACAATAGCGAATACTGCTAAGGAAATCAATGACTTCTTTAATGCTCCAGGATTTGTAGCCAAGTTTTTGAGTCCAAAAAATATAGCTATTGCAGCCGTTACAACAACGAGTATTTCACCTGCAACAATCATAGCATTTCCTGTTGAGTCATCCGTAAGAATCGTAATATATAGAATTACTCCTATAAGTGCGATTAGGGCAACTAAAACTGTTAATATTATTTTTAATGATTTCATAATGATATATTGTATTGTAAAAAGTTGACAGTATTATTTTTTGTAACGAACCAATAAATCTACTAAAGAAATAGATGAATCTTCCATATCGTTTACAATACTATCAATCTTAGCAATAATATAGTTATAGAAAATTTGAAGGATAATACCTACAATAAGACCGAATACAGTCGTTAATAAGGCAACCTGAATAGAACCTGCAATTAAGGAAGCATCTAATGATCCTACAGCCGCAATCTTATCAAAGGCTTGAATCATTCCAATTACTGTTCCCATGAATCCTAACATCGGCGCAATTGCGATGAATAGAGAGATCCAAGATACATTTCTTTCTAATTGTCCCATTTGAACACCACCGTAAGCTACGACAGCTTTTTCAGCGTTATCAACGCCTTCATCCATACGATCTAATCCTTGATAGAAAATAGATGCAACAGGTCCTTTAGTGTTTCTTGCAACTTCTTTCGCTGCTTCTACACCACCAGTTGACAATGCATTTTCAACATTTGCTAATAATCTCTTATTATTTGTTGAAGCCATATTCAGATAAATGATTCTTTCGATACATATTGCAAGTCCTAAAATAAGACATAACAATACAATTCCCATAAATCCTGGTCCACCTTTTATAAAGTAATCCTTTAATACTTGGTGAAAACCTTGAGCTTCTTCTGCAGTTTTAGCAGCATCTTGAGCAGTTGCAACACCTACATTTAAAATCGTTAACATGGCTACAGCCATAATAGAAAATCCTTTTTTCATTTCTCTTGAACTTAAATTTTGTTAGTTAATCGGGTTAAAGATATAAAAATTTTATAATTATTTACGATAAATTATGCAGAGAGGAAGGGATTCGAACCCTCGATACGGTTATGCCGTATACACACTTTCCAGGCGTGCGCCTTCGACCACTCGGCCACCTCTCTCTATCGTTGGGCAAATAACAAAAAATATTTTAGTTTTTGAAATATATCTAGTTATTTTTAAGACATTTCACCTCTTATTTGTGTTTCAAAGATTCTTTTGAACTCAGATTGGCTAGTTTTCCTGCCCAAAAGATACATTAATTTTGCGAGAGCAGCCTCGGTTGTGATGTCTTTACCGCTTATTATACCTAGTTTTTTTAATGCAACGCTCGTTTCGTATTGTCCCATGATCACTCTCCCACCTGAACACTGCGTAATATTCACAATAATTATACCTTTTTGCTTTATTTCAGTTAAAAAATCCAAAAACCACGTCTCTGTTGGGGCATTTCCAGCTCCATACGTCTCTAAAATGATCGCTTTTATAGTTTTTGAAGCTAAAAAACCTTCCAAACTTGATCGAGTTATGCCCGGAAACAATTTTATTAGCGCAATATTATGGTCCATTTTTTTATGAACTTTGAGCTTTTTTTTACCCGTAGGATGCCGTAAATTTTCTTTAAATATTTTTAAATGCACACCAGATTCTGCCAAAGGTGGATAATTTAACGAATTAAATGCTTCAAAATGCTCTGCATTTATTTTAGTAGTTCGGTTTGCTCGGTATAATTTGTACTCAAAATACAAGCCAACTTCTTTAATTTGCGGTTTTCCATGTTTATCTTGTAAAGAAGCAACTTGAATAGACGTAATTAAGTTTTCTTTTGCATCAGTACGCAAGTCTCCAATAGGCAACTGAGATCCCGTAAATATGACTGGTTTTGCCAAATTTTCCAACATAAAACTTAAGGCTGAAGCCGAATAACTCATCGTGTCGCTTCCGTGCAACACAACAAAACCGTCAAAAGCATCGTAGTTTTCTTCTATAATTGACGCCATTTGTATCCAATATGTAGGGTTCATATCAGAAGAATCAATAGGATTTTCAAAGGTTACGGTTTCTATTTCACAATCTAAATGTGAAAGTTCGGGAATACGCTCAAGGAGTTTATTAAAGTTGAAAGCACGCAAGGCTCCTGTTTCAAAATCCTTGATCATTCCAATGGTTCCACCAGTATATATTAATAATATGTTAGCTTGTGTCATTTTTTGGTTGCTAGTTGTTGGTTATGCTAAAGATATCCCAATTAATTAAATCCCAAAAACCGCTTTTGAGTTTTCTGTTGTAATCGTCGCTACTTCTGTTGCTGGCAATTGATAGATTTCTGCGATTTTTTCTAATACATTTAGTACATAACTACTTTCATTACGTTTTCCTCTGTATGGTGTTGGCGCTAAATACGGTGCATCGGTTTCTAAAACGATATGTTCTATTGGAATTTCATTCAGGAACTTATCAATTTTTCCGTTTTTAAACGTAACAACACCACCAATTCCAAGTTTCATATTGTAACCAATGGCTTGTTCGGCTTGTACTTTTGTTCCTGTGAAGCAGTGAAAAATTCCGAATAAGGATGCATCTTTTTCTTTTTCTAATACTTCAAATACCTCATCAAATGCATCTCGACAGTGAATGACAATTGGAAGTTTGTATTTTTTTGCGAGTTGAATTTGATGTTGAAACGCTTCTTGTTGTTGCGGCAAGAATGTTTTATCCCAATATAAATCAATTCCAATTTCGCCAACAGCATAAAATTTTCGAGTTGCTAATAAGTCTTCTACATGCGCCAATTCTTCTTTGTAATTTTCTTTTACATGCGTTGGATGCAATCCTGACATTAAGAAAACTTCATCTGGATAGTCTTTTTCAAGCTGAAACATGCGTTCTGTGTAGGCTGAATCAATTGCAGGAACAAAAAAACGACGCACTCCATTGTTTATGGCGCGTTGCATCATGTCGTCTCTATCTTCATCAAAAGCTTCACTATATAAGTGTGTATGTGTATCTGTAATCATCATGCCGTAAAAATAGTATTTTCAACACGAAGTATATATGACTTCTTTTTAAAAAGTATGACAAAACAAACATTTTCTCGCAGCTTGTCACATCTTGCCTGACAATAATAACACGAATGATAGATAGGCATGCGTTTTGATTTGTATTTTAGCATATAGACAACACATATTATTACAGATGGGAAAGAGTTTACGAAAATTTTTATTGGATAAAGGATACCAACGCATTAAGCTGAATAGAATTAATACGAATCATTACGAAGTGAAAGCAAAGATTAATGGTATTGAAGGAAGTTTTATTTTAGATACTGGCGCTTCTACATCATGTGTAGGTTTTGAAGCGATTGAAACCTTTAACCTGACGGCTAAAGACTCTAAGATTAAAGCTGCTGGCGCTGGTGCTATTAATATGGACACGCAAGTTTCTAAAAAGAATAAAATTTCTATTGGAAAATGGTCAAAAAAACGTGTTGCATTGGTTTTATTTAATCTAGATCATGTAAATACTGCCTTAACGCAACATGATGCACAACCTGTAAATGGAATTATTGGTGCTGATATTTTACAAAAAGGAAAAGCCGTGATCGATTATGATAAGAATTGCTTGTATCTGAAGTAGTGTATATCAAGATAATTTAGGCTTTTGAGATATTTTGAGATAAAAAATAACTTCCTAGAGATTCCACACTACTGCGGAATTAGTTCAACTAGCAACACTGTATGCCCAAACGACTTTACAATATTGAGTTTCACTAAAAACAGGGGATTCTACGTATTGTTTGGAATGACTTTTTTGTGGAATTTTACAATTCTGTTTAACCTAACTCCATTTTGTTATGACTTCCCTTGATCAAAACAATAAACCAGTGACATTATTATTTGTAATTCAAATGTTATTATTAATCGCTGGATTGTGCATCAATATATATGCATTAGTATAAATATAAAAAAGCACGACCAGAATAAATGATCGCGCTTTTACGTATTTTACTCGTTGTACAAATCCTATTTATTGCTCTCGTTGATATGCTATTTTATCAAGTGTAGCTTTCTGCTGTTGCTTGTAGAGTTTTACAACTTTTACTTTTTTCTCTTCATTTGCTGTTCCATAATTTTTATAGATCGTATATTTTAAATACGTTGGATTGCGTGTAGCTTCTTCTTTTAAGTTTTTAATATTGATCATCCATTCGCCAATGTCCGTTGCTTCATCAATGACAAATTCTTCTGTGTGATAGCCATTTTTTACTTCATTCAGCAGATACTCTTTGTTTGCAATGATTGAATGTCCCCAAGTATAAAATTTGTTTTCAGGGTTTACAAATTGCAATTCAAATTCTGCGTCAGCGTCATTCCATTCAAATACAATTCGCAAATCATACTTAAACGTTGTTGTCAATAAATTTGATGGAAAGTCTTTATAATCTACTTCACTTCTGTGTCTTCGTAATAGCTGTTGTAGTTCATTTAGTAATAATTGTTCCAATCCTGTGAAATCTATATTTTCAATAGAATTCGTAAGCATTTTTTTGTACAAATCTATAGATTCTTGATAATCGCCTGCATGTTTATAAATCAGTGCTAAATCGCGATACGACTGTGCTGAATTTGGTAATAATGTAGCAATACGTTGATATATCAGTTTTGCTTTTTCATATTGTTCCAATTCTTCTAACTTGTATGCTACCGCTTTTAATGCTTTTGGGTTGTTTCCTGCAATTTTTTCAATATTTGCTAAGATTGCTATTGCTTTCTCTGAATTCCATTTCATGAAATATTCAGAAACATCCATATAATAGGAAACCGTTTGAAGCTTGCTGTTGCGTACTTGCGAATTATAAATCTCTAAAGCCGCTGCATAATTTGATGCTTGTTGCAATTCCGTAATGTAACTTGGTTTTTGTACCGTGCTTGATACTAATGGCACTGATTCATCGTATTTGTTGTTGGTTAACAAAGCTGCATCAATCACGTTTCCGCTTTCATCTCTTTTTAGAAATCTATTTTTTGATGTAATTAATATGGTGGGTTGCCCTCCATATAAAACTGTTGCCGACATTGCTTTTAACACCACTATATTGTCTACAGTCCTAATTTCAATATCATTGATATTTCCATAATACGGAAATCCATCATAAAACACAAGTGCCGGTGTACCTCTAACGGATAGAACTGGCTGTCCTGGTTGTGTCTGTGTAGTATTCATTGCAGACCTAAAACTTCTTCGAGCAAAAGCGTTGAATCGATTGCGAATATTACCTTCGCCCATAGCAACATTTAAACCTGCAATTCTTCCTCTTAATACATCGGTAAGATATACATGGTGCGAGCCAATGTCGTCTGATGTTAGCATAGAACCTAACGAAAATCCATCAAAGTCTGCTTTTCCAAATCCTGTATCAACATAGCGTTTCTTCTTTTTTGCCTTCTTTCCTTTGATTAAAACTGTGTTTAATAGTTCTGCATTTGGTTTTAATTTTACAGTTAAAGGAGTCAAATTAGAAACAATTATTTCTTTGTCATACATTCCTATGTAATCAACAATAAGTGTATCACCTATTTTTGCAGGAATTTTGAATGTTCCGTCAACGTTTGTTTGCACTTCCGTAAATGTGTTTTTAATCCGAACTTTTGCATTTTGAATGGATGTGTTATCTCCTCTGAAAACAGTACCATTTAATGTGTTTTCATTTTTATTATTCGTTGTAGCTGTCAGAAATATTTTATTGGTTACTGTCAAATATTTAGAAAGTTTTGGCATTTCGACAGTTATTGTATCGTAATCAAGTGTTAAAAACTGAAAACGATCGTTGTCAGTTACTAAATCTTCATCAAACGTAAGTGTAAATTTCCCCGAAGCGTCTGTGATGGCTTTAATGTCCTTTCCAACACATTGAATGTTTACATAAGGTATTGGTTGTTTTGTATCCATATCCAAGACATGCGCATCAATCGTAATTGTGTATTGCGCAAAGACAGTCGTTGTGAGCAAGAAGGAAATAATGTAAATGATCTTTTTCATAGCGGTTAATTTTAGTAAGATAAAAGCATCAAGAATAGTGCCGTATTACACTATAAATACTCATTTCTTACATACAATTTACGAAATAATGATGAATGTAAGTTTGATTCGTTTCTAAAAAGAAAATCTTTAACTAAATTTAAGAGTAATACGCTTCAAAAAGCTCATTTTTAACTTCTTATCTTGATTTTATACCAATTATTAATTGAAAATCCCCTAAAAGTGTATTCAAAAAAAAATAACCATTACTACTTTTCAGTCGCAATGGTTATTTTAAGTTTATGTTTTACTTAGAATGTATACTACAATTCTAAAGCTCTTTTAATATTATTATCCATCAATAATTCTGTTGGATTTTCTAATGCTTCTTTGACAGCAACTAAGAATCCTACTGATTCTTTTCCGTCAATGATTCTATGATCATACGAAAGTGCCACATACATAATTGGAAGAATAACTACTTGTCCATTGACAGCCATTGGTCTTTCCACAATGTTGTGCATTCCTAAGATTCCTGACTGTGGCGGATTGATGATTGGAGTCGATAACATACTTCCGAAAACACCACCATTAGAAATCGTGAATGTTCCTCCTGTCATTTCATCAACGGTAATTTTTCCGTCTCTTGCTCTAATAGCCAATCTTTTCACTTCAGATTCTACACCTCTGAATGATAAGTTTTCTGCATTTCTAATTACAGGAACCATTAATCCTTTTGGTCCAGAAACTGCAATACTGATATCACAGAAATCATAACTGATCATTTCCTTACCGTCGATCATAGAGTTTACGGCTGGATATAATTTTAACGCTCTTACAATTGCTAACGTGAAGAAAGACATAAATCCTAAACTTACACCATGCTTTGCTTTAAATGTTTCTTTGTATTCTTTACGCAATGCAAAAATTGGTGCCATATTAACTTCGTTAAACGTAGTTAACATTGCGGTTTCATTTTTTGCAGACACCAAACGTTCCGCAACTTTTCTACGCAACATTGATAATTTTTTACGCTCACTTCCACGCGTTCCACCAGCTGGTGTTCCCATGCTTGGTTGTGCATTTGCAGCATCGTCTTTAGTCACACGACCGTCTTTTCCAGTTCCAGTTACAGCGCTAGCGTCCATTCCTTTTTCAGCTAATATTTTCTTAGCTGCCGGAGAAGCACTTCCCGAAGCATACGTTTTTGTAGGTTCGGTAGCTTTTGGCGTTTCCACAGTTTTTGGAGCTTCCGCCTTTGGTGCGTCTGCTTTCTTTTCTGCTGCTGGCGCATCTCCACTTGGAGCTGTTGCACTTGTATCAATTAAACAAACGACATCTCCAACTGCTACTGCATCGCCTTCTTCTGCTTTTAAGGTGATTGTTCCACTAGCTTCTGCTGGCAACTCTAAGGTTGCTTTATCAGAATCAACCTCGGCAATTGCCTGGTCTTTCGTTACATAATCGCCGTCTTGCACTAACCACTCTGCTATCTCTACTTCAGTGATGGATTCTCCTGGCGAAGGAACTTTCATTTCTAAAATCATCGTGTTCTATATTTTAGTTTGTATTTTATTTTTATTTGGGCGTTTCCACAAAAACATACTTCGCATTTCGACTGCGCTCAATGTGACAGTATTTTTTTGTGGTCAGGCTTTCGGTAGTCGCTCTCTGCGAGGAGCTCCAACAATACCTCAATCCTTAACGCATATTATTTTTAGTTTTATCAAAAACATACGCAATTACTTCTGCATGACGACGTTTTGATCGTACTGAACTTCCTGCAGCTGGCGCACCGTAAAATCTTCTAGAGGCAACTCTAAAGTTTTTCACTTCGTCAATATGCATTAATAAGTGACTATACGCTCCCATGTTTCTTGGCTCTTCTTGTGCCCAAACAATATCGTCTGCGTTTGTATATTTTGCAATAGTTTCTTTAATTTTTGTTTTCGGCAACGGAAATAATTGTTCTAATCGAACTAAAGCAACATCGTCTCTTCCTTGTGTTGAGCGTTCTTCTAATAGATCGTAATAGAATTTTCCTGTACAGAATACCAACGTTTTTACCTTGTCGGCTTTTACATCAGCATCATCAATTAGCTTCTGAAAAGTCCCAGTTGCAAATTCATCTACAGTTGAAACTGCTTTTGGATGACGCAATAAACTTTTTGGTGTGAATACGATTAATGGCTTTCTGAAATCTGCTTTCATCTGGCGACGCAGTAAGTGATAAAAGTTTGCTGGCGTTGTACAATCGGCAATGAACATATTGTCTTTTGCACACATTTGTAAGTAGCGTTCCATACGCGCAGATGAATGTTCCGCACCTTGTCCTTCATAACCATGCGGTAATAACATGACCAATCCGTTTGGTGTTTTCCACTTGTCTTCTGCCGAAGATATGTATTGGTCAATCATAATTTGCGCTCCATTACTGAAATCTCCAAATTGTGCTTCCCAAATTGTTAATGTATTTGGACTTGCCATGGCATATCCATAATCGAACCCTACAACTCCGTATTCTGATAGTAATGAGTTGTAGATATAGAAATTCCCTTGATTTTCCGCTACATGATCTAGCAACTTGATTTCTTCTTCTGATTCTTCTGCTTTTACAACTGCATGGCGGTGCGAGAAGGTTCCTCTTTCCACATCTTGCCCAGAAATACGCACATCAAATCCTTCTTGTAATAAAGATCCGTAGGCTAACATTTCTCCCATTCCCCAATCGATCTTGTCAGCTTCAAACATGTCAAGACGACCTGAGATTAAGCGTTCTATTTTACGTAAGAACTTTTTATCTGACGGAAGTTTTGAAACAACTTTAGCAATTTCAGTTAGTTTTTCTTTCGGGTAACTTGTGTCAATATCTTTTGCCATTGCATCTTCATCTACTCTTTCCAGACCTAAGTCTTTCCAAGCTTCTTGCATGAATGGTGTAATGACTGTTTTTTCTTCTTTACGCGAGTCTTCTAGTTTTTCTTCTAGTAAGTCTTTGTATTTTTTTTCTAATTCTTGCACATAGTTTCCATCAATGATTCCTTGTTTCTGAAGTTTTTCAGCGTAGATATCACGTGGATTGCTATGTTTTGAGATTGCTTTGTATAGTTTTGGTTGTGTAAAACGTGGTTCATCACCTTCGTTATGACCATATTTACGGTATCCTAGTAAATCAATGAATACATCACGTTGAAACGTCATACGATATTCTAATGCAAATAATGCGGCATGTACCACAGCTTCTGCATCGTCTGCATTTACATGTAATACTGGCGAAAGCGTTACTTTTCCAACATCTGTACAATAGGTAGACGAACGTGCATCTAAGTAATTCGTTGTAAATCCAATTTGATTGTTTACCACAATGTGAATGGTTCCGCCTGTTTTGTAACCGTCTAATTGTGACATTTGCACAATTTCATAGACCAATCCTTGTCCTGCAATGGCAGCATCACCATGAATTACTATTGGTAATACTTCTGAGAAGTTATCTGCATGATCGCGATCTTGTTTTGCACGTGCAATTCCTTCTACAACGGCACCAACGGTTTCCAAGTGTGAAGGATTTGGCGCAATGTTCATGCTTATTTTTTTACCTGAATCAGTTTCTCTATCTGATGTCAACCCTAAGTGATATTTTACATCACCATCAAAAATTATTTCTTCATAATCTTTTCCATCAAATTCACTAAAGATATCTTTTGCAGATTTTCCAAAGATGTTTTTCAACACGTTCAAGCGACCTCTGTGTGCCATTCCAAGAATGAATTCTTTTACACCTTTTTCTGCTGCTTTTTCAATAACTGCATCTAAGGCAGGAATTAACGATTCTCCACCTTCTAGCGAAAAACGTTTTTGCCCAACATATTTTGTGTGCAAGAAGTTTTCAAAAGAAACTGCTTCGTTTAATTTTTTGAGAATGTACTTTTTTTCGTCTGCCGAAAAGTTTGGATGGTTGTCGTTTTCATTCAACTTTTGTTGCATCCAAGCAATTTGTTCCGGCTTACGGATGTACATATATTCTACGCCGATAGATTCGCAATAAATACGCTCTAAATGTGTAATAATGTTTCGAAGTGTTACTTTTCCGAGTCCAATAATTTCACCTGCTTCAAACTGCTTGTCTAAATCACTTTCATTTAAACCAAAGTTTTCTATCGCGAGCGATGGCGCATATTTTCTTCGTTCTCTTACGGGATTTGTTCTTGTGAATAAGTGTCCACGAGTACGATATCCGTCAATAAGTTTGATAACTTGAAATTCTTTCTTTACATTTTCGGGAACGACAACTTTTGAAACTGCTTCAGTAGCATCTTGCTCTTCTCCATAACTTTCAGTTCCAAAGTCATATCCTTGAAAGAAAGCACGCCAACTTGGTTCAATGCTATCAGGATTTTGTAAATATTGATCGTATAATTCAGCAAAGTATGCTGTATGCGCTGCATTTAAAAAGGAAAATCTATCCATGTTTTTTTCTTCCTGTCTTGTTTTGACAAAATTTTATCAAAAATACAACTTTTGATAAAAACACATCATAAGTTTTGTATATATTTATGTGATAAATATATAAGCTTTTCCAAGAAATGAAAGATTCTGTTTTTTCTCGACCAAAAAATACCTTTTTACTCCTTTTTATGTGTTTAATTTCATGTTGCGCATTTTCACAAAACACAACTGCTGATCCGCAAGGAAGTGATTTCTGGCGATACGTTCGTTTTGGAGGTGGATTGGGCTTGAGTTTTGGAAACGGAATTTTTAGTGCCACCATTGCGCCAAGTGCTATTTATGATTTTAATACACAATTTTCAGCAGGTGTTTCGTTAAACTACACTTATTTTAAGGATGATGATTTTTTTAAATCGACTATTGTTGGTGGAAGTTTTATTGGATTGTATAATCCGCTGCCTGAAATTCAACTTTCAACCGAGTTTGAGTACTTAAATGTGAGTCGTAATTTTGAAGATCCAATTTTTGTGGATGATAATTATTGGCAACCAGCTGTGTTTTTTGGTGTTGGGTATAGCACAAATAATATTACTGTTGGCGTTCGTTATAATGTGCTACACGACGATGAGAAAAGTATTTATGCAGATGCGTTGGTTCCTTTTTTTAGAGTTTATTTTTAAACCACACTTTTTGCCATTCACGTTTTAACATGAGCAAGACTACTTGTTCGGAAAGTTGTACCATATCCGAACCATCTAGCGCTTTTATTTTGGTTTCGGAAACATCCATGATGTAGAGCAGATTCAGATATTCAGCAAACTTTTCTTGAATGAGTTGGTATACAATTGCGTGCAATTCTCGTTGTAATGATTTTGGAGAAATAGTGGCAGGAAAAGTTTCTTCAATATTTGCGAGTGTAAAGTCTTTATTGAGTTGTTCAATGAGTTTTTCGTACAAGGCTTCTTTGGTAGCATCTGCTAATAGTGCCTCTATGTGTGTGTGCTTTTTTAGCATAAATACGAAGTTATGAAAATACTCCTTATGATGAATGATAAAGTCTTAAAATAATCAATAAAATAACAAGATATGTTTGTTCAGATTATGATGAGTTTTCACCAAATTTGACATCTTTAATAGCATCCATTGCATCATAATAACCATAATTATAAATTGGAGTGTTTGCATCATTGGATTTGCACACGACAAGACACATAAAGCTGTCGCTGCCTTTAATATGTTTTTGATCTTTTTTACTCAATACTTGAATATTGTTAAGGCTTAAAATTGATTTTAACTTGATATAAATTTTTCATTCGGTAAAATTATAAACCAATTACGAAAAAAACCATGGTTAACATTTAAACAAAAGGAATTAAGGCAAGCAATCGTTATCACAATTAACACTTTTTTCTTCCCAAAGCCATGAATATTTCCATTGCTTTTTGTTGCAATTATACATCTACTTCTTGTTCTTACAAAACTTCTGTTACATAAAGTCATCAAGGTTTTCTTTTAACCTTATTATTTAATTTTATGATTAACAATGACCCAAATAAAGAGCATAAGAAGAATAACGGAAGAGTTGAAACCTCCATTTTATTAGGCTAAACACCTAAAAAAAACAGTTGTAATTATTTAAGTAAGAAGCAAAAGAAAAGCAATCTGAAAACAGTGATAGTCGAAGATCGCCTTTTTTTATATTTAACAAAGACCATAATCTGAAAGAGTAACTGGCTCTGCATCTGTATCAACAGCATCCTCCAAAGGCATTTCATACCACCACCATTCAAGTTTGCATTCAGAATAGGAAAGCTCATAATATACACCTCCTTTTAAAGCAGTTTTGAGATTAGAAATAGACTTTTTGTTAAGAACTAATGAATTAAGATTTCTTTTTTTCATGGTATAAGATTTTGATTAAAAAAAAGAATTTACGAAAATAAGTCATGAATGAATTACGGAAAAACCATAGTTAACATTTAAAACAGTGATTTTTATACACAAAAAAATCCCAACACAACTGTTAGGATTTTCACTTTTAGTACTCGAGATGGGAATCGAACCCATACTCCCGAAAGAACTGGATTTTGAATCCAGCGCGTCTACCAATTCCGCCACTCGAGCTTTTTAAGGTGTGCAAATTTAGAAAATATTTTTAATTCTCGCTTAAAAAAAGAAATAAAAGCTTTTAGAGTTGTAATAAATTTCTAAATTTGCACCTCGTTTTACACAACACAACAATTAACTAACTACTAAACAGAATATTAAATGTCTTATACTGTCCCAGACCCAAAGATTTTTGCCTGTACGCAGAGTGAAGAGCTTGCAGAAATGATTGCCAAGCAGTATGGAACAAAGTTAGGAAAAGTAACGTTCTCAACCTATAGTGATGGCGAATTCCAACCTTCTTTTGAAGAGTCGGTTCGTGGCGCAAGAGTATTTATCATTGGATCTACGTTTCCAAACTCAGACCATTTAATGCAAATGCTTTTAATGCTTGACGCTGCCAAAAGAGCTTCTGCTCGTCATATTACAGCTGTACTTCCCTACTTCGGTTGGGCAAGACAAGATCGTAAAGACAAGCCAAGAGTTCCAATAGGCGCAAAACTGATAGCAAAGATGCTAGAAGTAGCTGGAGCAACGCGCATCATTACAATGGATTTACATGCTGATCAAATTCAAGGTTTCTTTGAAAAACCAGTAGATCATTTATTTGCTTCTACCGTATTTTTACCATATTTAAGAAACTTAAATTTAGATAAACTTACTATAGCTTCTCCTGATATGGGGGGTTCTAAAAGAGCGTATGCGTATTCTAAGTTTTTAGAAAGCGACGTTGTTATTTGTTACAAACAACGTAAAAAAGCCAATGTCATTTCACATATGGAACTTATTGGTGATGTAACAGGAAAAAATGTAGTCTTAGTAGATGATATGGTAGACACTGCCGGAACATTAACCAAAGCTGCAGAAGTAATGATGGAAAAAGGAGCATTGTCTGTACGCGCAATTTGTACACATCCTATTTTATCAGGACAAGCGTATGAACGAATAGAAAACTCAAAATTAGAAGAGTTAATCGTAACTGATTCTATTCCTTTACGACAAGAATCAAGCAAGATAAAAGTAGTAAGCTGTGCACATTTATTCGCAGATGTAATGCACAAAGTACACAACAATACTTCTATCAGCTCAAAATTTTTAATGTAATTAAATATTAATATAAACACAAAGAATGAAATCAATTACAATTAACGGATCTCAAAGAGAAAGCGTGGGCAAAGTATCAACTAAAGCCTTACGTAATGCTGGAAAGGTTCCTTGCGTATTATACGGAGGAGACAATCCATTACACTTTTCAGCAGAAGAATTATCATTTTCTAAATTAGTGTATACTCCAAATGCGCACACAGTTGTGATTGCATTAGAAGACGGTTCTACACACAATGCTATTTTACAGGATATTCAATTTCACCCTGTAAGTGACAAAATTTTACACGTCGATTTTTATCGTTCATTTGAAGATAAAGAATTAACGATGAGTATTCCTGTTACTTTCAAAGGAACTGCTCCTGGTATTATAGCTGGTGGATCTTTACGTTTAAACAAGCGTAAGCTTAGAGTAAGAGCGTTGCCTAAAAATTTACCTGATTTTATCGAAGCAGATGTTTCTGAATTAGAAATCGGAAGTAAATTATATGTTACTGAACTAGCAAACGAAAACTACACATTATTACATGCTGATAACACCGTAGTTTGTCAAGTAAGAGTATCTCGTGCTGCAATGAAAGCTGCGCAAGAAGCTGCAAAAGCAGAAAAAGAAGGAGAAGCTTAAAAATAGTTGATCTTCTGATCTATAAAGAGGCTGTCTGAAAAGGCAGTCTTTTTTTTTGCAATTTTTTGAAGTAATTCTTAACTTTAAGAATGAGCAGAAAAGTTATTTTTAAGACCTATTGTCAAGATCAGTTAAGTCTTTTACCTCCAAGT
>NZ_JACGWS010000021.1 GCF_014397005.1 Kordia aestuariivivens | reverse complement strand
GAACCAAATGAGGACTTCACAGTAGATGGAACAGTTACAAGTGGCAACACAAGTAACACAGATCCAAGTGGAACAGTAACTATTACAGACAACGATGGTTTACCAATGGTAACAATCGGCGATGTAACAGTTGATGAGACAGATGGAACAGCAACGATACCAGTAAGTATTGATACACCAAGTAGTGTTGATACAGTTGTAAGTATTACAACGACTAATGTTGATGCTACAAATCCAGATGATTATACAACTACGACAGTTACAGCAACGATCCCAGCAGGACAGACCACAGTAAATGTTACTGTACCAATTATAGATGATATTATAGGAGAAGATACAGAAACCTTCACAGTAGATGGAACGGTTACAAGTGGTAACACAAGTAACACAAATCCAAGCGGAACGGTAACGATCAACGACAATGATACACCATCAATCGTAATTGGTGATGTAACAGTTGATGAAGGAGCAGGAACAGTAAGTGTACCAGTAAGTATCAGCAATCCAAGTGATGAAGATACTGTAGTAAGTATCACTACAACAACTGGAACAGCAGGAACAGATGATTACACAAGTACCACTGTAACGGCGACGATTCCAGCAGGACAGACAACTGTGAATGTTGACATTCCAATTACGGATGATATCCTGGACGAACCAAATGAGGACTTCACAGTAGATGGAACAGTTACAAGTGGCAACACAAGTAACACAGATCCAAGTGGAACAGTAACTATTACAGACAACGATGGTTTACCAATGGTAACAATCGGAGATGTAACAGTTGATGAGACAGATGGTAGTGCAGTAGTTCCAGTAAGTATTGATACACCAAGTAGTGTTGATACAGTAGTATCTATTACAACGACAGATGGAACAGCCGGAACTGGTGATTATACAACTACGACAGTTACAGCAACGATCCCAGCAGGACAAACAAGTGTTAACATAACAATACCAATTACAGATGATGTTTTAGACGAAAGTGATGAAACATTTAATGTGAACGGAACAGTTGTAAGTGGTAATACAAGTAATACAAACCCTAGCGGAACAGTAACAATTATTGATAATGATATTTGTACATCTGATCCATCAGCAGATTGTGATGGAGACGGAGTTACCAATGGAGACGAATTAACGCCACCAAATGGAGGAACACCAACCGACCCTAACGATCCATGTGATTTCAATATTGCAGATATCAGTATCGCACAGACAGGAGCTTACTTAGCAGCAGATTGTGATGGAGACGGAGTTACCAATGGAGACGAATTAACGCCACCAAATGGAGGAACACCAACAGATCCAAATGATCCATGTGATTTCAATATTGCAGATATCAGTATCGCACAGACTGGAGCTTACTTAGCAGCAGATTGTGATGGAGACGGAGTTACCAATGGAGACGAATTAACGCCACCAAACGGAGGAACACCAACTGATCCTAACGATCCATGTGATTTCAATATAGCAGACATTAGTATTGCTCAAACAGGTGATTACTTAGCAGCAGATTGTGATGGAGACGGAGTTACCAATGGAGACGAATTAACGCCACCAAACGGAGGAACACCAACCGACCCGAACGATCCATGTGATTTCAATATTGCAGACATTAGTATTGCTCAAACAGGTGATTACTTAGCAGCAGATTGCGATGGAGACGGAGTTACCAATGGAGACGAATTAACGCCACCAAACGGAGGAACACCAACTGATCCTAACGATCCATGTGATTTCAATGTTGCTGATATCAGTATCGCACAAACTGGCGATTACTTAGCAGCAGATTGTGACGGGGACGGAGTTACCAATGGAGACGAATTAACGCCACCAAATGGAGGAACACCAACAGATCCTAACGATCCATGTGATTCTAATATGGTTGACATCAGTACAACGCCATCTGGAGCTTACTTAGCAGCAGATTGTGACGGAGATGGAGTTACCAATGGAGACGAATTAACGCCGCCAAACGGAGGAACACCAACCGACCCTAACGATCCATGTGATTTCAATGTTGCTGATATCAGTATCGCACAAACTGGCGATTACTTAGCAGCAGATTGTGATGGAGATGGAGTTACTAACGGTGATGAATTAACACCACCAAACGGAGGAACACCAACAGATCCAAACGATCCATGTGATTTCAATGTAGATGATATTAGTTTAGCTCAAACAGGCGATTATTTATTCGCAGATTGTGATGGAGACGGAGTAACCAACGGTGATGAATTAACACCACCAAACGGAGATGATCCAACCGATCCAACTGATCCATGTGATTCTAACGCGGGTGATATAACTGTAAATCCATCAGGTGATTACTTAATAACTGATTGTGATGGAGATGGAGTAACAAACGGAGATGAGTTGAATCCACCAAACGGAGATGATCCAACAGATCCAAATGATCCATGTGATCTAAACAATGATGATGTTACAGTAGCTCAAAGTTCTGATTACTTAGCAGCTGATTGTGATGGAGATGGAGTTTCTAATGGAGACGAATTGAATCCGCCAAACGGAGATGATCCAACTGATCCAAACGATCCATGTGATCTAAATGTTGTTGATATCACATTAAATCCTAGTCAAGATTGGATAGACGGAGATTGTGATGGTGACGGAATACCAAACGGACCAGACGGTACAGATGACGAAGATGGAGATGGACTTCCTAACTTCTTAGATATTAACAATTCTAACACTGTAGAAGATGATTTAGAAATCTTCAACGCAGTAACGCCAAACGGTGATGGAGACAATGATGTATTTACAATTAGAAACATCGAAATGTTCCCAGACAACCAAGTTAGAATCTATAATAGATGGGGAATATTAGTCTACGAGACACAAGGATATGGACAAAACGGGAAATACTTCCGAGGTATATCTAATGGTCGAGTAACCATACAACAAAACAAACTGTTGCCAGTAGGAACATATTACTACGTTGTTGATTATGTAGTTAGCGGTGTAAGCAAAAGCAAAGCTGGTTACCTATACATACAACGATAAATAATACAGGCGTATATACTATTTCGGTAGTATGTACGCTATAACTAATAAACAAAAACATACCATACTGTAATGAGAAATAAAATCATCATCATCATAGTCTTATTGAGCACCATATTTTCAGTTGAAAGTTATGGTCAACAGGACGCTCAGTATACGCAATACATGTACAATACCATGACTATCAATCCGGCATATGCAGGATCTAGAGGTGTATTTAGTATCGCGGGATTACATCGTTCACAATGGGTAGGTTTAGAAGGCGCACCACGTACGCAAACCCTAAACTTACAGACTCCAATAGGGAAAAAAGGTAAAGTAGGATTAGGATTCTCCATTATCAACGATCAATTAGGACCAACGGACGAAACATATTTTGATATAGATTTCTCATATACAATCAACACATCAGAAAATGGAAAACTCTCATTTGGAATTAAAGCAGGAGGACACTTACTAGATGTATGTTTTGATTGTTTAAATGAATACAGTCCAAATGATGCTTTATTACAAAGCAATATTGATGATAAATTCTCGCCTAATATTGGAGCTGGGATTTACTATCGTAACTCTGAAAAGTGGTACGTTGGTTTATCTGCGCCAAACTTACTAGAAACAAAACACTTTGATGAATCATCACTATCAGTAGCAAAAGAACGAATCAACCTGTACTTAATTGGTGGATACGTATTTGATCTAAGTAATAGTGTAAAATTCAAACCAGCAGTATTATTAAAAGCCGTTTCTGGAGCACCATTACAAGCAGATTTATCAGCAAACTTTCTAATAAATGACAAAATTACGTTAGGAGCTGCCTATCGTTGGAGTGCTGCTTTCAGTGGATTAGTAGGACTGCAACTATCAGATAGCTTCATGATAGGATTTGCATACGATCGTGAAACAACCGAACTTGGAAACACACAATTCAATGACGGTTCGTATGAAGTATTCTTACGTTTCGAACTATTCAATAACCGCGACAAAATTATCTCACCAAGATTCTTCTAAAACCAATTATGATGACACGAAAAAAATATCTCATATATACTGTAGTAAGTTTGTTCGTACTGATTGGGTATGCGCAAGATAAAAAACTTGACAAAGCAGCTAAAAAATATGATAGCTACGCCTTCATCAATGCAATAGAAATCTATGAGGAAGTTGCAGAAGAAGGACACAAATCAAAAGAACTCTTTGAAAAACTAGGAAATTCGTATTACTTCAATGCAGACTTAATCAAGGCTTCAAAATGGTATGGTGAACTTTTCAAACTAGAAGGACTAGAAGAAGCAATTGCACCAGAATACTACTTTCGCTATGCGCAAACACTAAAAGCCGAAAAGCGTTACGATGAATCTGATAAAAAAATGCAAGAATTCAATAAACTTACCGGAAGCGATATTCGCGGAACAAAGTTTATAAAAACACGTAACTATTTAGATCAAATTGCAGAACAATCAGGTCGTTTTCGTATTGAAAACTTAGGAGTGAACTCTCCATACTCTGATTTTGCACCTTCATTCTATCTAGATAACAACTTAGTATTCTCATCAGCACGAGATACAGGTATTGCAACGCGTCACAAGCACAAGTGGAATGCGCGTCCATTCTTAGACTTATACGGAGCAGAAGTAGCCGATAATGGAAGCCTGGCGAATGTGGATAAATTTTCAGGAAAACTAAACACAAAATATCACGAGTCAACAACGGTTTTCACAAAAGATGGAAACACGATGTATTTCACACGTAATAACTATTACAAAGGGAAATACAAAAAAGATCAAAAAGGAATCAACAAGCTAAAAGTATTCAGAGCTACACGTGAAGGTGATGGTTGGACAAACATTGAAGAATTACCATTCAACAGTAATCAATACTCTGTGGCACATCCAGCGTTAAGCGTAGACGAGAAAAAACTCTACTTCGCTTCTGATATGCCAGGAACATTTGGACAATCTGACTTATTTGTAGTTGATATTAATGATGATGGAACTTTTGGTGAGCCAAAAAACTTAGGAAAAGGAATTAACACTGAAGGAAGAGAAAACTTTCCGTTTATAAGTCAACAAAACGAACTCTACTTTTCATCTGATGGACATGTTGGTTTGGGTGGATTAGATATTTTTGTAATGCAACTCGATGATGAAGAACAAACAATTTACAACGTAGGTGAACCCGTAAACAGTTCTGTGGATGATTTTTCATTCATCATCAACACAAAAACAAAAAAAGGATACTTTGCGTCTAATCGTGATGGTGGACAAGGTGATGATGATATTTATTCATTCCTTGAAATGAAACCAATCCAATGGACCTGCGAGCAAGAAATTGCAGGTGTTGTAAAAGATGATAAAACAAACGCAATTATCGGCGGTGCACAAGTAGTACTATTTGATAAAGACAACAACCAATTAGAAAACACATACAGCGACGAACAAGGAAACTTCCGTTTCTCAAAAATTCTGGAATGTAACGAAGTATACTTTGTAAGAGCTTCCAAAAAAGACTACAACTCAGCGGAGCAATTAATGCCAAAGCAAGAAGAAGCCGGACTGAGAGAAGCAATCTTACTATTAGAAAAAGAAGAAGTACCATTTAAAGTTGGAGACGATTTAGCAGTAACGTTAAACATTCCAATCATCTACTTCGATTTTGACAAATCTAACATTCGTCCAGATGCAGCGGTAGAATTGGAAAAAGTAGTGGCAGTCATGAAAAAATATCCAACACTAAAAATAGACGTACGTTCGCATACAGACAGTCGTGGACGTGATGCATACAACAAAAAATTATCACAACGTAGAAACGAATCTACACGCGCTTACATCGTTTCAAGAGGAATTGACGTAAATAGACTCATTGGAGCTGGTTACGGAGAAGAACGCTTAGTAAATAAATGTAGCAATGGTATAAAATGTTCTGAAGAAGAACATCAACTCAACAGACGAAGTGAATTCATTGTGACAGAAAGATAAAATAAAAAACCTCCGCTAAAATCGGAGGTTTTAATTTTCAATTCAGCTCCAAAGGAGGATTTTTTTCAAACTCAATCTGCTGTATCACAAAGATCACTATAGCAAATACCAATACACGATTTAACTATAGTTAAAGTTATTTTATCACCTCCTGTTATTTCATTAGACTTAAAATTTGAAATAGCTCTTTTGTTTAATTGTAATGAATTTAAATGTTGTTTTTTTATAAATAAAAAGTTTTAAAAATTAATTACTATAAAACTAGATCAAAACAACATTTTTTAAATCATGCAAAATGTAGTATTTCTTTAAAAGATAAGAAAACAATTTACTAACGTTATTTCTAAGTTTGAAGGTTATAAAATACAGAATGCATCCTCACTTTTGAGATGCTTTTTTGTTTTTCATAAAATCATGTAAAAAGTATTTATAATTTTGATTTAGAAGTAGATTATTATAATATTTTTATAAATTTTCATGTTTCTTCTCCTAATAATAATCTTCTACCTAAAACCCAACATCCAATTTTCAACCAAAAAAAAATAACCAAGGATCACTATATTCTAAAACATATGTTAATTTTAACTAAAAAATAGGAAGCAACACTAAACTTCACCGAAAGCTATTTTGTAAATTTGCATCTCTATAAAAAATATGACAAAAGAAAACGTAATCTTAGTAAACGAAAATGACGAGCAAATCGGTTTAATGGAAAAAATCGAAGCGCATGAAAAAGCACTCTTACACAGGGCATTCTCAGTATTCATTCTCAATGACAAAGGCGAGCTCATGTTGCAACAACGTGCCTTACACAAATATCATTCTCCAGGTTTATGGACCAATACCTGTTGCAGTCATCAACGCGATGGTGAAAGCAACATAAGCGCAGGTAAACGAAGATTACAAGAAGAAATGGGTTTTGTTACGGAACTTGCGGAAGCAGTATCGTTCATATACAAAGCACCATTTGATAACGGTCTTACAGAACATGAATTCGATCATGTCATGACAGGAACGTACAATGATGAACCTACCATCAACCCAGATGAAGTAGCTTCTTGGAAATGGATGGACGTACAGGCAGTAAAAGATGATATTGCCAAACATCCAAACGAATATACAGCTTGGTTCAAAATAATATTTGACAAATTTTACCAACACATAAAAGTCGATTCATGAAACGAGCATGTTAAAAAGTTTATCATCAAAGAGAATGATTAATAGCGAACAGCATGTGACCAATAAAAAACAAATTAATATAAACACATGAAAGTTACCGTAAGCAGAAAAGCACATTTCAATGCCGCACACAGGTTATATCGACCAGATTGGGACGATGCTAAAAACAAAGAAGTCTTTGGGAAATGTAGCAATCCCAACTATCACGGACACAACTACGAACTCATTGTCAGTGTAGCAGGAGAAATAGATCCAGAAACAGGATTTGTTATGGACGTAAAAATACTAAAAGACTTAATTCGTTCGGAAATAGAAGACGCGTTTGATCACAAAAACCTAAACATAGAAGTACCAGAATTCAAAAACTTAAATCCTACGGCAGAAAACATTGTAGTAGTTACTTGGAACAAACTCAGAAAGCACATTTCTACATCATTAGATTTAGAAGTTGTATTATATGAAACACCAAGAAACTTTGTAAAATACGCAGGAGAATAACTATGAACCTATATCCGTTAAAATTCAATCCAATATTCAAAGAACGCATTTGGGGCGGCAATAAATTACAAACATTGCTTCACAAAGACGTATCAGGAGAAACTATTGGGGAAAGTTGGGAAATCTCGGATGTAAAAGGCGAACCTTCTGTAGTTGCTGAAGGCGCATTAAAAGGCAAGACGCTTCAAGAACTCAGCGAAATCTTTCAATCAGAATTACTAGGGAAAAAAGTATATGACGCTTTCGGAACAAAATTTCCCTTACTAATCAAATACATTGACGCTAAGCGCGATTTATCCATTCAAGTGCATCCAAATGATACATTAGCAAAAGAACGTCACAATTCCTTCGGAAAAACAGAAATGTGGTATGTGATGCAAGCGGATGAAGGCGCAAAACTCATGGTTGGATTCAATCAAAAAGTTAGCAAAGAAGACTATCAAGTACACTTAAAAAATAATACACTTACGGAAATTCTCAACTTCCAAAAAGTAAAAAAAGGAGATGTATATTTCTTGCCAACTGGAAGAGTTCATGCCATTGGTGGCGGAATTGTCTTAGCGGAAATTCAACAAACTTCAGACATTACCTATCGTATTTTCGATTGGAATAGAGTAGATGCAGCAGGAAACTCACGCGAATTACATACCGATTTAGCGCTTGACGCGATAGATTACACTTTCAACAAAAACTATAAAACAGATTATCTTGCTGTAGAAAATACAACTTCAACGCTTGTTGATTGTCCATACTTTACCACGAATCTCATTCCGTTTACGGGAGAACTTACGCTAAATCATGATGAAAAAGACTCATTTGTGATTTACTTATGTGTAAAAGGAAACGTTGCGTTTAAAACACAAGGCTATAAAGAAACGCTCTCTTTTGGAGAAACAATACTCTTGCCAGCTACTATCAAAAACATAAAAATTAGCGCAGACGAAGCTTCCGAACTCTTGGAGGTTTATATCAAATAGAATCAAGAGAATAGAATCAAGAATCAAGAATTTTAATTTTGAGCAAAACTGAAAACTATCAGTTTTGAGCATTATTGAGATCAAAATATATTTTGATTGAAAATACCTAGCGTAGCTATCGAGAACACTTTGAGACAAAATTTCGCTGAAATTCTACTATAAGTAACGAAATAAAAAGTGATTAACTTTTCAATCTTTCAACCATTCATAAAAACAAAATAACATTTGTAGTATTTATGACAAATTATAAATCAATTTAGTTTAAATTTGCAAAAAATTATAAATTATGTCGAATAAAAGAGACTTAAAAAAAGACTTAAACTACGTTTTGGGAGATATTATTGATGCAGCTTTAATATGGCAAATCGCTAATCCAGGAGCAGATGTTACTAAAAGTGAAGAAATCATTGATGAGTCAATAAAAACTTTTGATGGATTGATTGCAGAAGTAAACAAAAGAAAAGTTGAAAATGCTAAAGCACACTTCAAAGGAATCAGAGAAACATTAGAGGCAAAAGCAACAGAATTAGTAGCAAAAATAAACAGTCTTTAAAAAAGATAAAAAAAGGTTTGCAGGATATAAAAAGGTTTTTATATTTGCAACCGCTTTGCCGATGTAGCTCAGCTGGCTAGAGCAGCTGATTTGTAATCAGCAGGTCGTGGGTTCGAGTCCCTCCATCGGCTCAAAGTTTGTAAAACAGTGATTATACTATATAATCACTGTTTTTTTTTGCCGAGAAAATCAACGTATATTTAGATGTGATATGGAACTAGCTAACAACCAGTAACAAGCAACTAACAACTAACAACAATCATCGCATGCAATTCAAAGAACTAAAACTCAATAAGCCAATTATCAGAGCGCTATTTGATAAAAAATACGAAGAACCTACACTAGTTCAAGAACGTGCAATTCCTGCGATATTGGCAAAAAAAGACATCATTGTCTCTGCGCAAACTGGAACTGGGAAAACAGCGGCGTTCGCATTGCCGATCTTACAATTACTATACGACAAGCAAGATGCGCCTAAAAAAGGCAAGAAAATAAAAGCATTAGTGATCTGTCCAACGCGTGAATTAGCCATTCAAATTCAAGAAAACTTTGAAACGTATAGCAAATACACCAACTTGCGTACAGGTTTAATCTTTGGTGGCGCTTCCATTGAACCACAAAAAGAAATGCTCAAAAAAGGTGTAGACATTTTAGTTGCAACACCTGGAAGATTGTTAGACTTGCACAAACAAGATAGAATCAACTTAGATTACATAGAAACTTTAGTATTAGACGAAGCTGATTTAATGTTAGATATGGGATTCATTGATGATGTCAAAAAAATTGAACGCTTATGTCCTGACGGAAAACAAATTCTGTTATTCTCTGCTACGATGCCATTCAAAGTAGAACAATTGGCAAGTTCAATTCTTAGAGATCCTGAATTTGTAGAAGTTTCGCCAACATCATCCGCAGCAAAAGGCGTAAGCCAAACATTGTATTATGTGCCGAAACCTAAAAAAATTGAATTGTGCTTGCATGTACTTCGAAACAATGTCAAAGGAAGTACCATTATTTTCAGGCGTACAAAATATGGCGTTGATAAGCTCCAAGAAACACTTTCAAGAAACAATTACAAAGCAGTAAGCATTCACGGTGGTATTTCACAAAGTTTACGGCAAGAAGCATTAAATGAGTTCAAAAAAGGAACTGCACAAATCTTAATAGCAACAGATGTAGCGGCACGTGGAATTGATATCAAAAATGTAGATACAATCATCAATTTTGACATTCCAAACATCTCTGAAACGTATGTGCATAGAATAGGAAGAACCGCAAGGGCTGGCGCTTCAGGAATTGCATTATCATTCTGTTCGGCTGATGAAAAAGGATACATCAAAGACATTCAACAATTGATCAATACCAAAATTTCCGTTGAAGAAGAGCATCCATATCCGTTAGACCCAAAAGCAGCACCAGCAGTTCACAAAAAGCCAGGGAGCAAACACAAAAAAGGAAGAAAATCAGAAGCTTCCAAAAAGAAGAAAAAACGTTGGTACTAATTTAAAAAAGATTCAAGAAAAAAGATTCAAGATTCAAGACTTTTCATACCTTTCTAAAAGTTCTTGAAAAAACGTAAATGACATTAAAAAAAACACTTTTCGGCTGCAGCCTAATATTACTCGTTACAATGATGAGCTTCTGTGCAAAACCAGCACCCAAAAAGCAACGTGATACTACTCGGATTTTAGCATACGAAGTAAACCCAAAAACAGAAAAACTTCAGTTCTATTGGAAAAATGACGAAGGTGAAGTTTACAGCAACTTTCAAAACCTAAAAACACAATTGCAAGCCAAACAACAAGAACTTGTTTTTGCAATGAATGGTGGCATGTATCAAAAAGATCAATCGCCGCAAGGTTTGTATATTGAAAATGGAAAGCTCAAATCGCCATTAGAAACCAAAGCAGCAGGATTCGGAAACTTCTATTTACAGCCAAATGGCGTGTTTTACATCACACAAGAAAACAATCCAGTAATATGTGTCACAACAGCTTTTAAAAACGCTGAAAACATCAAATACGCTACACAATCTGGTCCCATGTTAGTGATTGATGGAAAACTTCATGAAAAACTCACCAAAGGTTCTGAAAATCTACACATTCGGAATGGAGTAGGCGTATTGCCAAACGGAAACTTGCTATTCGCGATGAGCAAAGAAAAAATCAATTTCTATGACTTTGCCACATTCTTCAAAGAAAATGGTTGCAAAAATGCGTTGTATTTAGATGGTTTTGTGTCTAAAACTTATCTGCCTTCCAAAAACTATCAACAACTCGACGGAAATTTTGGTGTAATCATCGGAGTTGTAAAATCGGCACACTAAATTCTTCAAAAAAATCTCGTATCTTTCAGTCAGAAAAATATGTACATAAAAATTAAATCTCAAATGAAAAAATATATTCTACTAGCTGTCATGTTATTCGCGTTGCAATCGTATGCACAAAAAGATGAATCAATCTTTGAATTAGAGCCTTCACAAAGTATGTCTATTACTGGAAAAGGAGCTGGACAAGATGCTGCTATCAATCCATACACAAATGGTAACAGTATTGCGGTGATTAGAAATTTAGGAAAAAACAAATTTACAATTCGCGTGGAATATCAAGGAAAGCTATTCCAAACACGTGTTTTAGAACCTAATAAAACTACAAAAATAGCATTGCGTCAAGGAAGTCAATTGTATTTAGATAGCGACTTAGCAGCAAAAGCAAAAGTAGATTTCAAAAAAGGAGCAAACTAATCCGAACATAGTAAACCCGATTAGACATAAAAAAAATCTCAACAGCAATGTTGAGATTTTTTCATGTTGAAATATTTTATAATTCGCCTTAAAAGTGTTTCTTAAAGAAACCTTCCAATTTGTTCTTTTCTGTTTCCTCTAAGTTGTGAACAGCTTCTGTCATTGCGCCTTTTAGATCTTTACCTAAAGCATCACCTGGTTTAAATTCTGTTCCATCAAAATAACGCGGATCTGTTCCAGGTCCTGTTGGACTTCCATGATCAGCATCAATCGATTTTCTCCAGCGTAATGCATGTGTGCGCCATTCTACTCTATTGACTAATTTTGGAGGTGTAAACCATACATTCCACGTTAATATATTACCATCTTGTAACATATTTCCTGAAGCTGCATTAAACGCAAACATCACCATTTCGTTAAATTCATCCACGATTTTATTTCCAGTTTTTTCAATAGGACCAATCTGAACGGAAAGATTTGCTACATGCCAAGCTTCTGCTTCATGTCGTGCAAATTCAGGACTTTTAAATAACTTTGTTTCTCCGTCACGAAGTGGAAATATAGGTTGATTTGGGTTTTGAGGTAAATGTGTAGTTACTTTAATTGCCTTTTCTTTAGAAAGCGGGAAGTCTAACCCAAACTTGCTAAAAAGTCTCCATGCTTTTTTAACTGAATCTTTTTGTTGCGCACTTGGACTGAACCAAATGGTACCTTCAACAGTCATATCTGCGGCAATTTCTTTAGTGTCTTCATTTGCCCAACCACGTTGTCCGGTTACGGTTACTTCTACATTCATGCAACCAAACGTTGGCGAACATGCGCCTTGTTGTGGGCAAATAATAGAATATACGCGTCCTTCGTTGGTGTATCCAAGTCTGGAAATATAAGGTGAAAACATTTGAAAACATCTCGATTTTTCATCTCCTTGAATCGTTTGCCAACTAAATTCTGGCCATTTCACACCTTGTTGTCTGTCTAACAAATCAATGTTGTCCATATTGTCCAACATTGGTAATGATGTTAAATCTGGATCTGGGTATGCAAATGCTGGATTCGATTCTGCAAATCCTCCGACCCATCCTGGTGGAATTCTGTTTTCTAGGATACTACTCATGGTATATTAGTTTTTTTAATTTATAGAATTTTAAAAATAACCTTTTTTTATGAAGTAGCGAAGCGTAGAAGTACGTGGTTTGGTGAAGTTCAATTTAGAGAAGCTTGTGAAGGCGAACTAACTCTGCTGAAAAACAGAGTAAGTTTTTATAATTTAGAAAGTGTATATTTAATCTCAATAAAATTGTCATTGAATGAAACTTTTTCTGCTGTAAAAGCAGGGACAATTGACAGATGAAGAACAAAAAATAGTAAAGATTTTGCTGGAATTTTAAGTAAATTATTCAAGTGAATATATATTCAGAAACTTTTATTACAAATTCATCGTTATGTATAAAGATTAACCTTCTTTGATAATCAATTTTAATTTTTAGGCGTATGAGAATTTTGTTGTATGTGATCTTGCTTTTTCAATCTATTAATCTCTTTGGACAGGAAATTAGACCAAAGGTTGAGAAAATTGCAGAATCCATTTCAGAAGGGAATCGACTTGAAGATAAACGTGTTGGTTTAGGTGGAAGTCCATCAAATCAATACATTAAGTTTGAAAAGCTAAAAAAGATAGCAACAGAAAAAGAACTTTTGTTATTACTTCAACATGAAAGTGCAGCAGTTAAAGGATATGCAAGTTGGGCTTTGATTGACAAGCAATACAATGATTTAACTTTAATTTTTAATAAGTTTTTAGAAACAGAAGAAACTGTAAAAACGTTTAGCGGTTGTATTATCTCAACGGATCATTTAGCTTTAGTATTCTATTCACGTGTACTTTATCCCGAAAACTCCAGATCGCTTACTGCTGCCGATAAAGCGTATTTTGCTACACAAATAAAAAACATATATTATTCCGCACTTCGTTTTAAAAAAGACAACTATGTCTTTCAGGAAGCATTAGAAAATAATCAAGCAAATCCAGACAATTATAATATTATTCGAAAATTAGCATTGAAATATAATGCTGAAAAAGCATTGATCGCATTGGCAGCATATAAAAAAGAGGCAGATATAAATGATATCTTGGCAATAGGAACAGCTGCATTTGAGGCAATGTCTTATTTTCCAAATCCAAAATTCTGGGATTTTTTAATGCAACATAAAACCACTATAAATTCTGAAGCATATTATAGTGCAATCGCAGCTTTTAAAAACGAAAGTTCTTTAGCGGTATTGACTTCTATCTATAGCAAAAATAAAGAAAGTGAAACTGCTTTGTATAAAGCGTTGATGAAATTTTATGCGCCAATATATGAAGATCTTTTGTTGCAAATATTTGAAGACACTAAAACAATTGATATCATTCAGTTAAAAAGAGTATTAAAAAACGCTCCAGAAAAATCAGCGCCATATTTTGTCAATGGATTATTATCAGATCAAAAAAATAATTTTTTAGAATTGGATTATAATTACGGTTCACGCGATTCTATATTGCCATTACTTCTGAAAAATATACAAAAATATCAACCTAAAAGACTTTCAGAAGTTTGTGTACACAATGTTTCTAAAGTAAAATTTACAGAATTAGCTTCGCTGCTAGAAATAATTTCTGAACATAAAATTGTTGCAGCTAAAGAGCCAATTTTAGTAAGATTACAGAAGAAAACGTATCCATTTGAAACTTTTCATTTGACAAAAGCATTGCTTTCTTTCGACGATAAATCGATACACAAAGAAATTAAAAGAACATTGTTAGCCTCTCAAGAAAATTGGGATATCGGAAATTGGTCAGCATCGTTTAGAGAATTATTAAATAAACATGATATTGAGATAAAGTAATTTGTATATTTAAAAAACAAACTCAGATTTTATGCAAAAAATAAACAGTTATTTCGCAGTCGTTTTGATGTTTTTAGTCATCGTTGGATGTTCGCAAGAAACAGAAATTGAAAAGCATGGAAAACACTTCCAGAAGCATAATGATTACAAAAGTCTCAGCAAAGTAGTGGAGCTCATAAAAATAGATGACGACACTTCGTATGTAAAGAAAATATTGGGTAAACCAATTGACATGGGATTCGATTACCGATATTTAATAGATTCCACAGGCGTAAAAGGGTGTCCAATTGGTGCAGTATTTCACATCAGTGAACTTGGTAAAATTGACCAAAAATGGATTGATGAAATTTGTGAATAAATCAACGTAAAATAGTATAAATAGAAAAGCCCAACTTCAATAAAGTTGGGCTTTCTTATTTTATATAAATCTTGAACGTAAAGCTGTATCGAAGCACTATTTCGCTTCTTCTAACTTGCGCTTCTCAATCAATTCCTTTAATTCTTTCCCGTATTTAGATTCCATGATTCTTGGTGTCAATTGACCATAAATTGTATCTAAAAAACGAACATTCGCATCGTAGGTTTCTGTAGTGACTACATACGGTGTAATTTCTTTGTCGTTATTGGTAAATGCATAATTTAAAATGTAACGCATGCGACTTTTGCTATAATTCGCAATCTTGTCGTTAATCTCCGCTACTTTCTTTGTATCTTCTTCTTTTTGCGCGTTCATTCCATCGCGTAATAACATCAATTCTTTGGTGTTATACTTGGTCATAAACTCTTTAAAAGCAATCAATTCGGTATGATTTTTAGAACCCGTAATTTGCACATCGTTTACGAATCTACGTAAAGTTGTATTGATAGTCATTTCGCCAGGTTCAGCAAAAAAATCAATGCGATCATTCAATTCGTTGAAATCCTTCTTACTCAAATACAAATACAAAACTTCAGGTTCTTCAATCGTCGTGCTAAACGTAAAATGCGCATCACCATTTACAAGTAATGAATCTAACGTAATTAAGGTTGTATCTTGAACTTTCTGTAAAAAAATAGTTCCTTCTTTCAGTCCATCTATGTTTCCAGTAATGGTTAAATTACCTTTCGTTTCTTTTCCACATGCAATAAATCCTAACACAGTTAAGAGTACAATCAATTTTTTCATCATATTGAATTTTAAAGAGGGCAAATATCTACAATTTCATTAAACTTGTGAAGCGATTTTCATTAAAATAGTACACAAAATTGCGCCGTACGTTCCAACTACATATCCAAACACTGCTAAAAGCACTCCAACCGACGTTAACGAAGGATGAAAAGCAGAAGCAACAATTGGAGCAGAAGCCGCGCCACCAACGTTTGCCTGACTTCCTACAGCCAAGAAGAAAAACGGTGCGCGAATAAGTTTTGCAACCAAAATTAGTAATGCTGCGTGAAATGCCATCCAAACCAATCCGACAGCAATTAATCCTGGATTTTCTAATACTTTTCCTAAATCCATTTTCATACCAATAGAAGCAACTAAAACATAAATAAAAATACTTCCTATTTTACTTGCACCAGCACCTTCATAATTTTTTGCTTTCGTGTATGAAAGTCCAATTCCAAAAGCAGTAGCAATCGTAATCATCCAAAAGAAAGACGAACTTAAAAATGATAAAGAACCATCTTTATTTTTTACAGCATCAAAATTACTCGTTAAGAAATCGGTTATATTATTTGCACCATAATGTGCCAAAGAAACACCTCCAAAGGCAATTGCCAGAATGATCATTAAATCAGTTAACGAAGGATTTCGCTTTATTTTATCTGCAAAAGAAGATACCGTTTCTTTCAAACGTTCAATTGCAGAACTATCTGCTTTTAACCATTTGTCAATCTTTTCAGTTTTTCCAATTCCTAATAATAAAATCGCCATCCAAAGATTTGCGACAACAATATCAACCAATACCATTGCGCCGTATTTATCAGGACTGTATTCGTAAATTTCATACATCGCAGCTTGGTTTGCACCACCGCCAATCCAGCTTCCTGCTAAGGTAGAAAGTCCACGCCAAACAGCTTCTGGTCCAACACCGCCAACAGTTTCAGGCGAAACAACAGAAATTAATAAAATTGCCAAAGGTCCACCAATAATAATTCCGACAGTTCCCGTAAAAAACATAATTAATGCTTTCGGGCCTAAATTGAAAATACCTTTTAAGTCAATACTTAAGGTCATTAGTATTAATGCTGCTGGTAATAGAAAGCGACTAGCAATCATGTAGGTTTCTGAATATTTATCTGAAATAATACCAAGCGAACTCAAAACTGCAGGCAGTAAATAACAGATTAATAATGCAGGAACATATTTGTAGAATTTTTTCCAACCTGAGTTTTTGCTAGATTCTGTGTAAAACACAAAACCAAGAATCAGCATTAATATTCCAAATACAATTTTGTCACTACTAAAAAACGGTTTCGTATGTATGATCGTTTTTTCTATTTTCTGTTGTTTCGCAGGAATAGAAATTCTGTTGTTTTGTTGATAGAAATTAGCGTCTAATACTTCATAAACAATTTCTGAAAAACCACTTTTTGGCGTGGTCGTTAGCTCAAAAAGGTTTATTGCTTTTTCAACGCTGATCGCTTCGTTTCCACGATACGAAATACTTGCAACCGAATTGTCTACATTAAACTTAAAATCGCCTTTAGCAATAAATTTTTTATTGATATTACGAATGTTTTCCAACGTAACTAAGGAATCATTTGCTTTGATTTTTAGATCAAATCCTGTGAATGTAATAGAATCAATAAGGACTTTTGTGTTGAAAGTAGTTTCTTTTCCTTCTAGATGTTTTACCGTTAATTGTTGAGAAAATAGGGTAAAGGAAGCAAAGAATAGGAGTAAAGCAATGGCTTTTTTCATAATGATCAGATAGTTTGTGGCTGCAAAATACCAAAAATAATTATGGTTTCGTATTGAAAAATTTAATGATTCAAGGTTTGAAGAATGTATACCGTAAACTTTTAAGTAGTAATTACTTGATTAGTTTAGATTTCATAAAGCGATAAATAGATAATGCTAAAAAAATTGAAGTGATAACTATTACAGCATCACTAGCACTTTCATTTTTAATTATTGATGTAATTGGAATCATAAAAACGATGATACTAGCTACTATAATGGAACCTATTCCTAAAAGAATTTTTTTAAACATGAAGAAGTATAAGTGAATTAATAAGTAATCTTATTCAAAAACCCAGAATAAAACCTATTCTGGCGTTTCCTGTGATGGATCATTTTTCTTTTTGGGTTCTCTTTTTGCATTTTTTAAACTTTGCATAAGCATCCATTCTATTTGTCCATTGGTACTGCGGAATTCGTCAGCGGCCCATTTTTCAATAGATTTTAACATCTCTTCATTGATTCGTAATGCAAAGGCTTTCTTTTTTGCCATAATTATTTTTTTGACAATTCGTCTTTTTTACTTTTTGACATGTACACAAATAGTACTGCAGGCAATACTACAGCAAATCCTATAATAATATAGATAAATGAGGATTCTAACATAATTTTTTCCCCATAGCTATTGTAATAACTGAATACGCAACATACGACATAACGAGCAAGGTGCATAAGTTTACAATACGTAATAAGCGACAACTAATTTTATAATAGTACGCTGCATTTTGTTCTGTAATTTCGACCAAATAGTTATGAATATTTGGATATTTGGTTAGGATGTGAATTCCAACAGTAATTACCGTAGTAATTGCCATCAAAGCCCAAACGGAACCTTTGCCGCCAGTACTATCCACTTCTCCGTTTCCGTTAAAATGCATTGGGACAATATCTGGCAAAGATGCAAAAGACATCAACACATAACCCCATAAAATGACCAAAATAGCAAGCGTCACAAGTTCCAAGATGACATCTATGTTTTCTAATGGTATTTTTATTTTAGGTCTGTTTTCGTACATTGTGCTTATCTATTTTTATTACGTTCCATAATTACTTGGATATACGTGTCAAAGTTATTAATGGTGTGTAATGCCCAACCTTGTTTAGCATATTCATTTAGAAAATCTTCCAACTTTTCCATTCTGTTGGACCAACCTAAACTCGGTTTCAGTACTTTATATTCTTTCATAATATTTTGTTTAATCTATTATAAGATATAGCACAATTACTGATTTTTTTCACATCATTTAGAAAGCGCTCATATTCTTTTTCTAATTTTCTAAATCTTAATTTTTTATAGCGACTATTGTTTAATAATATTTTAATTATTACTTCATTTCCATAATTGAGGTCTACTACAATTCCTTTTAAATCAGTTATTTGAACCTTTTTTCTATAATCTCTTTGTAAAAAAACATAATATAATAAGCGCGTCATTAAAAGAGTCATTATAAAAAGGAAAATAGCAGTGAACAGTTTTCCCACTTCTCCTGAATTTTGATACTTTGTAAATTCAGTAAATACGGTTTTTAAAGAAATGATTAATATAATCATTACTGCTAACTTAGCAAGTATGCTCATTATTAAGCCTTCTTGCGTTTGCATATGTGAATGAGACATTGACAACTCTCCTTCTTTTAGTTGATATACGTTTTTCATCTGGATCTTTTAAATTGTTTCCTGTTTTACCACATACCGTGAATTTAGCTTTTGTAAACTTTCCAGAAAAGCTACATGTTCTTTTTCAGATTTTCTAAATGGTAAGTCTACCGTAGAAAATTTCCCATTTACAGTAAGTACAATATTTAAAGGGTTTTCTTCATCAATTGTTTCGGTTATAGATGTAATTGTATCAACATTAACAGTATTTGTCCAGCTTTTTACAATAAACTCTTTATACAACCAATACCCGATAAACAAGCTCAGCGGAACGTATATTAATGAAGTAAATACAATGTCCCATATTGAATCAAAACCGCGATCAATTTTACTACTTGTACGATCAAAAATATACATTCCAGCAACGACTGAAAGCAGTTTGTTTTTGATTAAACTCCAATTGCTTACTTGCGTAACTTCAAGTTTCGTATTGGAAAGTTGTACTTTTCCTTCTAATAAGTTGAATGTCTTCATGTGTTTATTCTTTATCTTCTTTATAAACGAGCAAACTAAAAACTACCCCAATAATAGTTCCAATAAAAGTACCAGTAATCGTTCCCATAGCAACATTTCCAATAACAGCGCCAATGGTAGTTCCGATACTTGTGCCAGCAGCTACGCCAACCGCAATGGCGGTAATTTGTTTGTTATTCATCTTATTGATTTAAAGTTCCAGCATTTACCACTGGAGACGCTTCTTTATCTCCACAAAGAATGACTAATAAGTTGCTTACCATTGCCGCTTTTCGTTCTTCATCTAAGATTAATATTTCTTTTTTGTTTAATTCATTAAGCGCCATTTCTACCATACTTACGGCACCTTCTACAATTTTATGTCGCGCCGCTACAATAGCAGTTGCTTGTTGTCTTTTTAACATCGCGCTTGCAATTTCTTGTGCATAGGCTAAATAACCAATTCGTGCTTCTAAGACATGAATTCCAGCAATTGTTAAACGTTCGTCCAATTCTTTCTCTAAAGCTTCACTCACTTCGTTTACACTTGAACGTAAGGTAATGTCTTCATCATGACCTTCATCTGCGAAATTGTCATACGGATACATACTTGCCAATTTACGAACTGCAGCATCCGTTTGAACTCTTACAAAATGTTCGTAATTATCAACATCAAAAGCTGCTTTATAGGTGTCTTGAACTTTCCAAACCAAAATGGTACTTATCATAATTGGGTTTCCAAGTTTGTCATTTACTTTTAAGCGTTCACTATCAAAGTTACTTGCTCTTAGAGAAATTTTCTTTTTGGTGTAAAACGGATTTACCCAATAAAAACCATTGTCTTTTACCGTACCCACATATTTACCAAATAAAAGAAGGACACGAGAATTATTAGGATTTACCATTATAAAACCAATTGCCAGCACAATTGCTATTACAATTGTGATAATTGGTAACGGATTTTCAAATATAATAATGGTAGCAATGCTTCCAAAAAACAGGATTAAAAATACAAACAGCATCAAATAACCATTCGCGGGGACAATAATTTTCTCTTCTTTCATGATATGATATTTTAGATTGATATTAAAATGATATCATAAATATATGAAATTAAATTTATATAATCCAAATATTTTCAAAATATATTTTTAGAGATACTTTTTTTGAGAACACAATGAAGTCAATGATAGAAAGGATTATAAGCTAAAAACGAGTTTGGCACGCCGTTTGTTTATATAGAAGTGTAACACTGCAATGACATTTAGTAAAGCTGGTTACTTTCTAAATAGAGCACGTTACATTTTTGGTTGGTTAGTTTTAAAAAGCATCTTTCGGGATGCTTTTTTTTATGCAATAATGCGAAATGTGATGTTGATACGGCCTTGAATTTCTTTTGCCGTTTTTGGAATTTGATGCAGCCAACGATGTTGTGTTTCGCCTTTCATCAATAACAAACTTCCATGTTGCAATAGTAGTTTGTGTTTAAGTGTTTTATCTGTGCGATGTTTTAAGTGGAAAAAACGTTCTTGCCCAAAACTAAGTGAAGCAATGATCGGATTGTTGCCTAATTCTTTTTCATTGTCCGCATGCCAGCCGTTACTATCTTTTCCATCTCGGTAATAATTTAGTAATAAGGTTGTAAAATCTGCATGACACGTTTCATCCACTAGTTGCTTTAGGTTAGCTAAAGTTGTCGTCAATGGATGCGGAATCATTTCAATGTTAGAGTATTTATATGATTTTTGATTGGTTCCATACAAAGCTGTCAATCGTGGTTGCGCATACACTTTTCCAAAAACCTTAATATCGTCTTGTTGCCAAGGAGTTTCTTCCTTTAGCGTTTCAAAAATTGCAGAAGCTTCTGTGTGTGAGATAAAATTTGGATAATACGTGATGTCAGCATCAGGTAGATGTAATGGGAAACCTTGAGGTTTCTTATTATTCCGAATCATTGAAAATGGTTTTATATGCTTTAGAACTTGTAAAATCTTCAAAATCTGCTAGATTTAATTCTAATTCTTCTTCATCCAAAAATAAATTATCATTCATCGTAGCCACTAAATTCAAAGCATCATTTGTCTTTTCTTGGAGCAATAGCGTATATAATTTATAATAATAACCATCATAAAAGCTAGGCATTGTTGTCATAACACGGTCGAAAAAAGGAATTGCTTTGTCATATTCAAGGTTATAGTAATACATAATTCCTCGATATAAGTCAAAAATTGGATCTTCGCCAACATGCTGTTGAAGTATTTTAATGGTTTTGTTAAGTTGATTTAAGTCTCCTTCAAGAATACTTTTTTGAAAGTTTAAGTACGAATGAAATTTTTCATCATTGGGGTTTAATTTTTTAGCTTCAGCAATTGTACTCTTAAATTTTTCATCATCTAAATTTAATGTAGTAATTAACAAAAACTGATGATAGATGGCATCTCTATTTTTTTCGGGAATAGTTAAAAGCAATTCATATGCTTCTTGATATTGAAATGATTGTAACTGATAATTTATATTTTCATAACTATTAAGATTAGAAATTGCTTGCTTATTTTGGTTAATGGCTTTATTGTATATATCCGATATTATTTTTGACATGATAATTCCTGAAAAGAAATTATAAGAATCTTCCAAGACAAATTTACTATTTTGAATGCCAACTTTAAAGTCCATAAAATTAACAAAATCAACACGATAAATTCTAAATATGATATGTGGAATACCATTTTCTTTATAGAAGCGCGTAAACTTAAAATCTCCATCATTATCTATTTGATCGACTAAGATACTTCCTATTTTTATATAAGAACCTATGATTTTGGTTGCTTGGCGTTTATGATAGCTTTGTGTTAATTCACGATTAGAAAAATTCAAAAATGAAGCAATATTAACGCTGTTGTCAAATAATGTTGGATTATGTGTGTTTATAGATGTTTCTAACTGCTTCGCAAAATCGATGTATTCTTCATCAGTAAATTGATTGTAAAATGCAGTAACCTTTTTTGTTTTTTGTGATACTTTATATTTTTTTCCAAAATGAATTGCTAAATAAAATACAATACCAATTCCTAAAAGTGTAATGATATATTTGAAGAAGCTTTTATTGCTCAATTGATTCGGAGAATCCATACTTGATTAATGCTTATGTTTGTAGTAAATTGTAATTTTGGTTATGTCAAAGATCATAAATATACTATTAATTCTTGTATGCTTCGTAACGATTCATTCGTCATCACAACTTCCAGAAGGTTTTGTGTATGTGAAAGATCAGATTCCAAGCATTGAACTTGAAATGCGCTATTTTGGAACGAATAATTTTGTAGGTGCAAAAGTTGATGGTTACGAAGCCGAAACCTGCATTTTATCATTATCTGCAACTTTAGCTTTACAAAAAGTGCAAGCAGATTTGAAAAAAGAAAACTTAGGAATTAAAATTTTTGATGCGTACCGACCGCAACGCGCTGTTGATCATTTTCAAAGATGGGCGCGGAATTTAAAAGACACGTTGACCAAACAACAATTCTATCCAAATGTTGCTAAAAAAGATTTATTCAAGCTAGAATATATTGCAACGAAATCACGACATAGTAGCGGAAGTACTGTTGATGTTACTATTATTGATCTCAGCACAAAAAAAGAACTCGATATGGGAAGTTCGTATGATTTCTTTGGAAAAATATCGTGGGTTTCCTATCAAGATTTGACAAAAATACAATTACAAAATCGTGCACTATTACAAAGATTGATGCTAAAACACGGTTTTAGAAACTATCCACAAGAATGGTGGCATTTCACATTACGCGGTGAACCCTATAAAAATCAATACTTTGATTTTCCTGTAAAATAATGTTAGAAACTTCTAAAACTTTGTTAAGTAAGGTATTACCGTAAACAAGCAAGTCAATTATTTAGTAGTTTACTTGATTATTAACTCAAAACTCAATTAGTATGTTACAGAAAATCTTAAAGTTTGATGGTGTAAAAGTTTTAGAAAAGTCAGAACAACACGCTTTAAAAGGAGGGAAAAAGCAATGTGGTATCAATGGATATTGTGGCCCAGGAAATTGTTGTAATACAGCAGGTTGGTGTCAACGTACTGGCTCTCATGGTTCTACAGGTTATTTGTGCGATGGAGGTTTTGTGTAAAACTTCTTAAGTAATTATTCAATTAAAACCGAAATATGATGTTAGAAAAATTTCAAGAATTTGAGATTGCAAATCCAGAAATTATAACTGGAGGCGCAGGAGCTACAGAATACATTATTCTTCTTTAATTTACATTTATTACTTGTTAGATTCTGAATTGTATTTATAAAAATTTTACGGTGTTCCCGTACTATTTTCAACTTTTGAAGTGTTAATTTAATTGCTTATTAATTAAAACTTTACACGATGAAAAAAAAGAATCTTAAAAGTCTGAAACTAGTTAAAGAAAGCATTTCAAGACTAGAAGTAAAAGAAATTGATAAGTTAAAAGGCGGCTCAGGCGGTCAAGGACAAGGTGGAACTGGTTGTAACACTTGGTTTGACTGCTGGTTAGACTAAAAAAAATAGAGCGAACTTCGGTTCGCTTTTTTTATGCTTCATGCTGAAATTTCAAGTTTTTTTATTTTTTTTGGGTAATGAATCTTCACAATAAACCCTACTAGATATAACTACAAAATATATTTAGATATGAAAAAACAAAATTTAAAAAATTTAGCATTAAACAAGAAATCTATTGCAATCATTAGTGACAATGTAAAAGGTGGAGTTGGATCATTTTCAGACTTATTACGCTGTCATTTGGATCCTATTGAAACACCATTGGAGCCAATTCCATTACCGAATTCTGATTATTCAGTGTGTCTCTGCGATTCATTTCTTTGTTAATGAATCAACATTATAATCACGATACTAAAAACGAACAGTTATATCAATTCCACAGAAAGCGTTTTTTAGGAATCTTAATTGTTGACAAAAGAGCAGACGTAAGTTTGCTCTTTTTTTTTTGTATCTTTTTGGTTATTAACTTAATAAACAAATAAAATTATGATTAATAAGTTCAAAACATTCGAAATTAAAAATGTACAACAAGTTTTAGGCGGACATTCCATTACTGCTCAAGTAACTGTCAATAAAGCTAAAATGGCTGATAAAGCTATGCAGAAAATGACACAGTATATTTCTTCGTAAAAGTTAATTATGGTATTCCCGTAAATGATTGGTGTAGCGTTTTTTTACATTAGGTTATAACCTAAAAACTATACTCATGAAAAAAAGAAATTTTCAATCGTTGACAATTAACAAAAAAGTCATTTCAAACATGACATTTAATGAAATCAAAGGCGGTACACAGCAAAAAAGAAATAGCGGAGTTTCGCGATGTAATTTTTCAAATTGTGCCTGCGATTAATCTATAAGCGAACTTCGGTTCGCTTTTTTCACTTCGACTCCGCTCAGTGTACGCAAAGCTAGAAATCTAACAGTCCAACACGTCTAAGAATCTAATCAAGTCTAATAAATCTAAGTAAGTCTATATTTCAGAAACCGTCGTTTTTCACGGGCTAAAAAGCTTTGATATTTGTTTGGTGGTTCAATGGTAAATAAATATTTTTCTTTTGTTGTTGGATGCAGAAACTGAATGGAAGTTGCACACAGAAATAATCCTTTTTTATAATTTTCAGTTACTTTTCCGTGAAGTTGATCGCCAATTATTGGATGATTAATGCTTGCCAAATGAATTCGCAATTGGTGCGTTCTTCCTGTTTTTGGGAAGAGTTTTACATGTGAAAGAAATTCGTTTTGCAACGAAGGAACTGTTTGTATTGTTTCATAGTTTGTAAACGCGTCTTTTTCGGCTACAGCCGAATGAATCTCGCCTTTCTCCGAAGTTTTACCAATGACAATAGCTTGATAAATTTTAGAAATTTCCTGTCGCTCAAATTGTTGATGTAAGTGTATTTGTGCACTTTTTGTTTTGGCAACTATTAAAATTCCCGAAGTCGGATTGTCCAAACGATGCACAGGTTTTGGAAATGCTAAAGCATCCATTACTATGGAAGGTTTCAGGTTATGTGGTAAGGCGTTTTCAATGGTTTTAAAATAGTTTCCATTTGTTGGAAATCCAGCTGGTTTGTTGATAATTGCTAGCTCATCATCTTCAAAAATGACAGGAATTGCAAGCTTGAAAATTTTCTTAGGAATGATTTCTTCGGCATAAATTTCAATCACATCATTTTCTATAATATGTGTCGCAGTAGTGGCAGTTTTTCCATTAATTAAAATGAGCTTTTTTTTAATGGCTTTTTTGAGCGAACTTTTACTTTGAATACTTTTAAGCAAAGACACATCATATTCTTGAATTCGCACAGTGGAATTGAGTTTCGGGACAATATGTGTTTCGAGTAGTTTCAAGAATGATTGTTTTGGTAAAAATATAAAAACCACCTCAAAAGAAATGGTTTTCGTGTATATATCTAAAAAGTTGAAATATAAACAGTTGTCACATTGAGCGCAGTCGAAATGCTTTGATATTCAAAACTTACTTTTTCTCGACTGCGCTCGAAATGATAACAATTAGGACTTTTTAGACATTTACTTTCGTGCATATCTAAAAATCCAAGTTGTTTAAGCGTTTACTTAATTTTTAGGGCTTTAGTTTTTTGCCCACCTTGTTCTAATGTCAAACTAGAAGGTATTTTTGTAGTTGCGTCTATTTCAAAAGTGATCGTTGCGGCAATTGCTTTTAAGAAAAAGTTATCTTCCGATTCGGCAAATAGTTCAATTTTAGATTGATTCGTAGCTTGTCCAAAAATTTGATTTCCTTCTACTGTAATTTCAATATTAAAATTAGGCGCTAACTCATAAGTTCCAATATATTTTTTTAAGACTTTTTCGGAAAGTTGAATTTCTTTTTTGGCTTCGGGCATTTTTTTGTCCGTTTCAACACCTTTTGAAACGTCAATGTTATTTTTGAAAACTACTTTTTTAGGTGTTCCATCTGTGAAAACATATTGTGCAAAACTGTCTTCAAAAAAGAAGTGATTTTCCGTAATTGGGAAAATTTTAAAAGCAGTATTTCCATCCGCACGTTGGCTAGATAATTGATTGCCTTTAAGCGTTATAAATCGGACAGCACCATCTTCAAATTCATACGCGCCAACCCATTTTTGCAATTGTTTTTTGGTCAATTTTACCGTTTTTGAAATCTCTGGATATGGTTTTCCTATGGCAATTGCTGCAATTTTAAAAGCAATTTCACTTGGTGAACTACAATTACAATTTGTCAAAATAATTATGTATGCATTTTCGCTTGGCACATAAATTCCTTGTGTAGTGTAGCCAAAAATTCCGCCACCGTGTTCAATAACAGGAACATCATTGATGATATTGTGCGACCAACCATAACCGTAGTTTATTTTTTTACCATTGTTTAATGTGTAATTGGTAAACGCTTTGGCTAAACTTTCTTTAGAAATTAATGTATTACTTCTAATTGCTTTTTGCCACGTAAATAAATCATCTACGGTTGACATAATAGAACCCGCTGCATACGGAATGGTCATACTAATGTAGTTTGCATTCAAGTATTCTTCTTGTCTTTGGTATCCAGAAGCTCTATTTTTTATGATGGTATATTTACTTCCATAAGACGAATTGTCCATTTTTAACACATCAAAAATTCGTTTCTGAATGAAATCATCATACGGCATGCCACTTATTTTTTCAATGATATAGCCTAGTAATACAAATCCAGAGTTGTTGTACAAATATTGTTCGCCAGGTTTAAAATCCATTGGCTCATCTTTGAAAGCATCAATAAGTTCTTTTGGCGAAATGTCTTTTCGGGCATAATCTCTTAATGATTCTAATGAAGTGTAACTTTTAATTCCAGAAGTATGCGTGAGTAAGTGATGAATGGTAATTGTAGTTTCTTGTGTTGGATAATCAGGAATGAATTTGGTGATTTCATCATCTAGCGAAAGCTTTCCTTCTTCTAATAACATTAAAATACCAACCGCTGTAAATTGCTTTGTGATGGATCCGATTTCAAAAACATTTTCAGGAATCATGTCTGTGTTCAATTCCAAGTTTGATTTCCCGTACGCTTTTCGATATACGACGCTTCCTTCTTTAGCAATTAAAATGGTAGCTCCAGAGTCATCTGCTTTGTATTGATCGTTCATTAATTGATCGATTTTTTCTTCCATGTTTTGCGCAAATTGCACAGACGGAATTGATACAAAAAGCAGTAAAAAGAGCAGTTTTAAATTTAATAGTTTGTTCATGGTATACTTATTTTTGATTGATTGATTGTATGTATGACGATACAACTAAGATTTGGTTACAAAAAAAGCCTCTTGATTTCAAGAGGCTTTAAGATAGTGTTTTTTTTGTATTTATTTAATCATCTCATAGCTACGTTTGATGAACTGTGTCAATTCTTCTCCCGTTAATAAGTTTTGAGATAAACGTGCTAAATCTAGTGATTGCTTGATTAAGCGTTCTTGTTTTTTCTTTGTTTTTGTGTTTAGAATTTGTCCAACCAACTCATGATTTGTATTCACGATGAGGTTGTACATTTCTGGGAAATTTCCAAACATACCGCCACCGCCAGATTGTTGCATTTCTTTCATGCGACGCATAAATTCTGGTTGCGTAATCATAAATGGTGAAGCACTAGAATCCATTGCTTCCAGCTGAACTGTATATTTTTCTGCGGGAACAACTTCCGTTAAAGTCGTTTTTAAGCTTTCTTTTTCTTCATCAGAAAGTTTAGAAATTGCTTCTTCGTCTTTCTTAATGATATTGTCAATATGATCAGTATCTACACGTGCAAACGAAATATTTTCTTTCGAACTTTCAAGTTTTTGAATCAAATGTGGAACAATTGGAGAATCTAGTAATAAAACTTCATATCCTTTTTCTTTCGCAGCTTCAATATAACTGTGTTGCTGATCTTTGTTAGAAGCATACAGAATGATTGTTTTACCATCTTTATCTGTTTGTACATCTTTGATTTTTTCGTGCAATTCAGCATACGTATAATACGTTCCATCAACAGAAGGATATAATGTGAATTTTTCCGACTTTTCAAAGAATTTATCTTCTGAAAGCATTCCGTATTCAATCACAATTTTGATATCGTTCCATTTTGCTTCAAAATCTTCTCGATTGCTTTTAAACAACGAGCTTAATTTGTCTGCTACTTTACGCGTGATGTATGAAGCAATTTTCTTCACATTTCCATCTGCTTGTAAGTACGAACGCGAAACATTCAATGGAATATCTGGAGAATCGATGACACCTTTTAACATCGTTAAAAACTCTGGTACAATTCCTTCTACATTGTCAGTTACGTATACTTGGTTTTGGTATAATTGAATTCTATCCTTCTGCATATTCATATCGTTCCCAAGTTTTGGGAAGTATAAAATACCAGTTAAGTTAAACGGATAATCTACATTTAAGTGAATGTTGAATAAAGGTTCTTCAAATTGTGCTGGATATAATTCGCGGTAGAATTTTTTATAATCTTCATCTTCTAAATCTGCTGGTTGTTTTGTCCAAGCCGGCGTAGGATTGTTGATGATATTGTCAATAGTTACCGTTTCTGGTTTTGCATCTTCCGCAGCATCTTCTGGAAGTGGTAATGTTTCTTCTTTCGTTCCAAATTTGATCGGAATCGGCATAAATTTATTATACTTTACTAACAATTCATTGATTCTTGAATCTTCTAAGAATTCAGTTGAATCTTCTGCAATGTGTAAAATAATTTCAGTTCCACGTGCTGTTTTGTCGTGTGCTTCTAGTGTAAATTGTGGCGAACCATCACATGTCCAATGTGCTGCTGGTGTATCTTCATTGTAACTTTTAGAAATAATTTCAACTTTTTCTGCAACCATGAATGCAGAATAGAAACCAAGTCCAAAATGTCCGATAATTCCTGAATCTTTGGCAGAATCTTTATATTTTTCTAAAAATTCTTCTGCTCCAGAAAAAGCAACTTCATTAATATATTTTTCAATTTCGTCTGAAGACATTCCAATTCCTTGGTCAATAATGTGCAATTTCTTTCCTTCTTTATCTACTTTAATTTCAATAACCGGATTTCCATAAGCGACACCTACTTCTCCAATACTAGTTAAATGCTTTAGCTTTAGCGTTGCGTCTGTTGCGTTAGAGATAAGTTCTCTTAAAAAGATTTCGTGATCGCTGTATAAGAATTTCTTGATTAAAGGGAAAATATTCTCGACAGATACATTGATATTTCCTGTTGCCATTTGTTATCTTTTTAGTTATATGATTAAATAATTCGTATTGTTTGATGACTTTCTTTTCAAAAAAAATACCAATTTCACACAAGTGACAAGATGACATAAATACTGTCAACAGGAATTAGTTGTCTATTTTTTTCCTTTCAGATATTTTTCCAGCCATTGATCCTGTTCCCATAACAAATGTAGAATAGATTCTCGCGATCGGTATCCGTGACTTTCTTTTGGAAGCATTACCAAGCGTACTGGCGCGCCCATTCCTTTTAACGCGTTGAAATAACGTTCACTTTGTAAAGGGTAGGTTCCAGAATTATTGTCAGCTTCACCATGAATAAGCAGTAAAGGAGTTTTCATTTTGTCCGCATGCATAAAAGGTGACATGTTGTAATAAATTTCAGGAGCTTCCCAATAATTGCGCTCTTCACTTTGAAAACCATAAGGTGTTAATGTTCTATTGTATGCGCCGCTTCTCGCAATTCCTGCCGCAAATAAATCAGAGTGTGTTAGTAAATTTGCCGTCATAAATGCGCCATACGAATGTCCGCCAACGGCAACTTTTGTTCTGTCAATATATCCTAGTTTATCAACGGCGTCAATGGCAGCTTTACCATTAGCAACTAATTGTTTTATAAACGTATCATTTGGTTCTTCATCGCCTTCGCCAACGATAGGAAAAGAAGCATCATCTAACACAACATAACCTCTGGTTACCCAATAAATTGGTGAACCATAATAGAGCGAAGTAAATTCATTAGAATCTGCGGTTGTTTGTCCAGCATTATTTTTATCCTTGTATTCCACAGGATATGCCCAAAGAATCATTGGGTATTTTTTACCTTCTTCATAATTTGTAGGTAAGTATAAAGTTCCAGAAAGATCTAAGCCATCTTCACGCTTGTATTTGATGATTTCTTTTTTGACGTTTTGAATGCTTTTATAAGGATTTTCAGCATTTGTCAATGCGATAGCAGGTGTGTTCTTCTTTAAGTTTTGAATGTAATAGTTAGGATATTCGTTTTGAGATTCTAACACTATTAAAAAAGTTCCCTTCTTTAAATCTACTGCATCATAAATATTTAATGATTTATCAGTGTAATCAGACTCATAGATGCGTTTCGTTTTGAATGTTTTTAAACTAAATTCATCTACAAATGGTTTTTTGCCATCTTTGCTATATCCATCACCAATTAGGTATACATTATTCTTTTGAATATCTAATACATATTCTCCGAACTCATTCTTAGAAGTGATATAACTTCCTGGATTGCTATAAGAATCTTGGTAACTTCGATCATTAATAAGTTTAGCAGGAATTGTATTATTTGAAGGATTAAATAAATATCTTTTCGTATTTCGAGTATTCCACCAATAATCATACGCAATGGCAGTTTTATTATTTCCCCAATTAATCCCAGAAAAACGCCCCATAGTTTTTAGTAATGAAGTAGGTGTTCCCGTAAAAGGAGCTGCTAATTGAAACACTTCATCTCTGTGAGAGACCTTTTTTGCAGGATCGCCGCCATCCAACGCTTCTGACCAATATAAAGTAGCAGGTTGATCTAAACGCCATGATAAACTTCTTTTTCCTTTTCTAACCGACATAAAACCTTTTGGTAAGTCTTCAATTAACGGAACTTTTAAAGCTTCATATACTTTATTTCCTTGCAAATCATAAAGTACAGATGTGTATGGAAATCTGAAATAGGTTACTAAGTAAGAGAATGGTTTTTCAATGGTATTTAGCATGATCAATTCTCCATTTGGCGATAATGACATGCCTTTGTACATATTTTTCGATTTCCACAACGTACTTGTTCCATCTAAGGAAACTTTATGTAATTCGGAAGTTGCTAATTGCTCAAAATTAAATTCATCATTCTTATTTTTTAATAAATCTTGATAGGTTCTATTTTGCGCTTTTTTTCCTTCTTCACTCACAGATATTGTTGGTCCAGTAGGAACTGTTGTCGCTGAATTGATAAGTGGTTTTCTGTCTTTAGAAATCTTTTTGACTAGTAATGATTTACCATCTTTTAACCACATAAATGGACTTCCAATATTCGCGTTTAAGTTTGCATCCGTTAGTTTTGTTGCAGATTTTGATTCGAAATCTAAAATCCATAATTCAACTCCATTGGCAACTGTGTTTGTGAATGCTATTTTCTTTTCATCAGGCGACCATCTAAAATTGGTAAATCGTCCAGTTGATGGCAATCCTTTTACAGATTCTTCATTGCTAGTACGTCCAACTCTGATTTTAATTTTGTTATAATAATTTTGTCTGCTCCCAATATTTGTTTTTGGATTGATCCGCAAACCCGCTAAACGAAGCTCTTTTTCAGAAAGTTCAGCAATTGTTTTATAATTGCTTCGATAGCCGAAATAAAAATTTTCTCCTTTGTTATCCATTCTGACAATAGGAGCTCTTTCAGCTTCAACAAGTTTTAAAATTTCTTGTGGAGGTTTTTGATAATTGATGTTTTCTTGTCCCTGAATTACAGAGAGTTGAAGAAAAAATAAAAATAATAGAAAAGTATATTTCATGAGAATTGCCTGTATTTATAGTTATTGAAGCATAAATTTATCTAAAAAAATAAAGTTAATCATAAAATAAGTAAAGTATATTGTAAGGAATCAAAAATCATTTCGATATATTTCATAATGATTAAGGATAGAGATTACTACAATAGAGAATAATTCCTTAATCAATTGTTTATTTATTGGTTAGGTTGTTTTTAAGGCACATTTATTTCAAAATAAATGTGCTTTTTCATTGAAATATATTTTCAACTCTCAACAAGATATTAATTATTAATGCTTAATATAGTAGTTCAATTTTTAAGAATTTGTAAATTTATACCGCGATTTCGCACTGAAAAATTAAAAATCGATAATTTATGTATACATCAAGAATTATAGGATTAGGGCATTATGTGCCAGACAATGTTGTGACAAACGACGATTTATCTAAGCTAATTGAAACAAATGATGAATGGATACAGGAACGTACTGGAATACAAGAGCGAAGATATGCTATAAAAGGAACTGAAGACACAACTTCCGGAATGGGCATAAAAGCAGCGAAAGTTGCCATTGAACGCTCAGGAATTCATAAAGATGATATTGATTTTATCATTTTTGCCACTTTGAGTCCTGATTATTATTTCCCTGGTCCAGGTGTTATTGTACAAAAAGAATTAGACATTAAAACCGTTGGTGCTTTAGATGTGCGTAATCAATGTTCAGGGTTTGTGTATGCAATTTCCGTAGCCGATCAGTTTATTAAAACAGGAATGTATAAAAACATTTTGGTTATTGGTTCAGAATTACATTCGCATGGATTAGATATGACAACGCGTGGAAGAGGTGTTTCTGTAATATTTGGTGATGGAGCAGGAGCAGCGATATTATCAAGAAGTGAAGATAATAGTCGTGGAATTTTATCAACACATTTACATTCACAAGGAGAACATGCTGAAGAATTGGTGTTGACGGCTCCAGGAATGGGAACACGTTGGGTGAATGATATTTTAGAAGATCATGAAAATGGCGTAGAGGATACTTCCTATTTTCCACACATGAACGGGCAATTTGTATTTAAAAATGCAGTCGTACGTTTTAGTGAAGTGATTATGGAAGGTTTGTCGCAAAATGGTTTGAAAAAAGAAGATATTGACATGTTAATTCCGCATCAAGCGAATTTGAGAATTTCTCAATTCATACAGCGAAAGTTTGGATTAAGTGATGATCAAGTGTACAACAACATCATGCGATATGGAAATACAACTGCGGCGTCAATTCCTATTGCATTGACAGAAGCATGGGAAGAAGGAAAAGTTAAAGAAGGAGATACCGTTGTATTGGCAGCTTTCGGAAGTGGATTTACTTGGGGAAGTGTAATTATAAAATGGTAATATCATAAACGTATAAAAAATAAAATCCCAAGTTCTAACGAGCTTGGGATTTTTTCATAGATAGATAAACAAATATCTAGTATACGTTATGCAATATTTTAGGATATTTTTTGAGTGCTAAATTCGAATAATCAACCTACTAATAATACTGAATAACTTTTCTATACTACAAGTATGTTGTTTTTTTTGATATATAATTACTGCTTAGCAGAATTTTAACAAATTTTTGGTTTAACTGTGTTAGTTTACGGATTAATAACATTTTAGAAAATGTATCGATCCGAAAAAATCCTATAAAAAACAGAAAACCCTAGTTGTGCACAACTAAGGTTTTCTTTGATTAATAACTTACAATTAACACTAACCATCAATAATAATTGAAGTTATTAAGTCCTACCAAATAAATTTTAAAATAACCGATTAAATTTGTTTCTATTTCCTTTATATGTTCAATATAAAACAGAACCGTAACTAAGGCTATGCTTATATTTTCTATTTCATCTAAAGCAACTATAATTCAAATTTTATATCAACCATTTTAAAGTTTATTTGGGATTATTGTTGAATAGTGACTTATAAGAATCCGCCACTTCCAGATTTTTCATCGTTATCTCTATTTTTACGAGATTTTGCTCTGTATTTTCCACCACCAAAACGATAAGAAATACTAACATTTACTGTATTGCTTTCCCATCTAAAAGCACCTTCTTGTCGGAATGGTCTAGTACCATTAAAACCAAACTGCATGGTGTTGAAAATATCATTATAATTTACACTTAGTGTTCCGTTTCCTTCTGCAAATGAATACCGTGCACCAACATTTACAAAGTACATTGGTTCCATCTCAAACTGTAATCCTTGAACACTACCTCTATAAAATCCAAAAGCAGATAAATTTATTTTTTTAGATACTTTAAAGTTATTAAACATTCTAAAGTTCCAAGCTGCATTGTCAACTTCTACAGTTTCACGAATAATATTATCAACAGTTGCAACATCAGTTGGCGCATTTAATGATTCTGTGATCCCTTTTTGCGTTTGTGAAAAGAAGTCAAAACTTGCATTAAAACTCCACCAGCTTGTTGGTCTGAAATTACTTGAAACTTCAACTCCATAAGCAGTTGTATTGTCAAAATTATCGTTTGTTAAAATTAATCTGTTGATATCAGTACGATCTACAAAAACGGCTCTGTTGATTTCATCTTCAATAAGTCTATAAAAAACACCACCAGTAATTGTTCCTTTGTTTCCTAACTTTCGTGTGTAATTTGCTTCCATAGAGTTTGTAAACTGTGGCTCTAAGTTGATATTTCCAAAAGAAGAAATTAAAGGTGTACTCCATTCTCTAATTGGATTTACTTGCCCAATTCCTGGACGGTCTACACGTCTACTATAACTAACTTGGTATGAATTTTTTTCTGAAGGTGAATACGTAAAAAATGCAGATGGATATACTTGTATATAATCATTATCAAAAGCAATATTAGAAACATCTGTAGTCTCAATTTCTCTTGACAATGCATTGGCATCTACTTGAACACTTTCAGCTCTTACACCAACTTGATACGACCATTTTTCGAATTGTTTTCCATAGGTTGCATACGCAGAATAAATATCTCTAGTATAATCAAAATCAGTATTTGGTGTTCTACGTAAGGTACCCATTTCGTTAAGCGTAAATCCAGAAGATAGATAATCAATATTAGAATTGAATAAACGCGCTTCCATACCAAGCTCTAACTTCGCTTTATTTTTCATTGGACGTACATAATCTAAGTTAATAGTAGTACGCTCTCTATCAGTTTCAGTTTCATCTATATAATTAGGGAATGTATTTGCTCCTGAAAATTGAAAATCGATATTATCCTCAGCGTCAAAAACATTATAATCTACTTCCAATTCAATGTTGTGACCTTCGTCATCAATATTATACTTATAGTTAAAGTTATACTGAGAAGAAAGGTTGTCATTTTTCGCTAAGAAATCTTGAAAATTATTGAATTGAGGACTGTCATTGAAAAAAACATCTGTAATTCCATCCGTTCTACTATCACTAATATTTTGATTTGTAAAGAAGGAAACTGTGTTTTTCTCGTTCAAATAAACATCTACTCCAACTTTAAATAAATGTGTTTTTCTGTTGTCTAAAAAGCTAAATATTTGCTGAGAGTTTTCATCTACCCTAAAGATATTTCCTTCGTTGGCATTTTTAGAAATATTGTTTCCGTAGTTTCCAAAGATGTTGAATTTTCCATTACGATAATTCATATCAATAGAACTATTGAACTTCGCTTCACGTTCACGTGTCAAGCCAACATTTACGTTACCATTAAAACCAATATTTACATTTTTATGTAAAACAATATTGATAATTCCACTCATTCCTTCTGGATTGTACTTTGCGGAAGGATTTGTGATCAATTCAATTTTTTTGATAGAGTTTGAAGGCAATTGCTTCAATAACTGCGCAGTTGGAATGTTTGATAATTTTCCATCAACCATTACACGCACATTTTGATTTCCACGTAAACTAATAGCTCCTGTTTGTTGATCAACATTTACAGACGGTAAATTGTTCATAATATCAGCAGCAGTTGGTCCGCTAGTAACTAAGTCTTTTCCAACGGTAATTACTTTTCGATCTACTTTCTGTTCAATAGTGGTTCGTTCGGCAACAATTTCAACTTCATTTAAAGTAGTAGCACTTTCTGCTAAAGAAATAGTTCCAAGAGAAACAGTCTTAGTATCATTTGAAATGGTTACTTCTTTCGTGATAGTTTCATATCCGATAAATTGGACATCTACAATAAGAGCTCCTGCTGGAATTTTTTCAATTTTAAAATTCCCTCGATCATCTGAAATTGCTCCAGTTAAAACTTTATTGTCAGTTTTCGATTTAATTACAATTGTAGCATAAGGAATAGTTTCTTGTGTTCTTGCGTCGATAACTTTTCCTTTAATTGTTCCAATTTTGGGGACTGGGTTTTGAGCATGTAATGCAAAGCATAGCATCACCATGCAAAGTGTGATTAGTTTTTTCATTTAATAAGTTCGTTTTTTGTTTTTGATGAAACTTCAGTGTTACCCGAAGCATGTATACTTGACGATGTAAAGAATATTGTGTTACGTTATTTAACAACTTTTAACATAATTTAACAAATAATGCCGTTACGATTTTAAAAGCATTAAATTTGCAACCTCATTACCAATGAGTATACCCAAATCGTAACCTAAATACTAAACCTATTGAAAACATTAGTACTCGGCGCTTCTATGAAAGTGCATCGTTTTTCCTATAAAGCTGTACAAAAACTAGCAGCAAACAATCATGAAGTGGTTGCTTACGGATTAAAAGAAGGAGAAATTAGTGGTATTACCATTGATACAGAATTACTGCCTTACGAAGATATTCATACAATTACTTTATATCTAAACTCTTCAATACAAGTTGATTTTTATGACTACATCATTTCGTTACAACCGAAACGTGTCATATTTAATCCAGGAACCGAAAATCCTAAATTTTACAAGCTATTAGAAGAAAAAAATATTGCGCATGAAGTTGCGTGTACGTTGGTTTTATTGGCGTCTAATCAATACTAAACCGATAAAAGTTAGCAATCCGTTAATTGGTAACAATTCATATCCAAACTGATAAAAACTTTCTTTGGCTAGTTTTGCGGCTTCCGCCAGATTGGAAACGTCTTCAGTAAAATAGGTGTAATACGAACCAAAATTCGCTAAGAAATACGTTAAACAAATAGAAACAAGCGTAACAATCCATACGCGTTTGTCAATCACTTTGTACTTGGTGAAAATCCCGAATGCGAACAATCCTAACAAAGGTCCGTAGGTATAACCTGCAATCGTTAAAATACTATCGATTACGCTTTTATTGCTCAAACTATTAAAGATAATCACGACAATGATTAGCACGATCGACATCAAAATGTGTACAACTTGACGTATAAGTTTCTGTTCATTTATAGGTTTTTCTTCTAACTCTTCGTCTTTATCTCTCTTTTTAGAATTCAAAAAACCAGAAGCAGAAACTACAATCGGTTTTGCAAATTGAACGATTTTACGAGCGAATTTATTTTCTTTTCCAGACTCTTTTTCAATCCCTAAAAAATCTACAGAAAAAGAAGTTGTCAAAGAAGTCAATGCAGAATCGGCACTAGAATATGCTGCGGCAATTAATCCTAATAAGAAAACAACAGCTAGTGAAATTCCTAAACCACCTTTCAGTGCGATTTCTGGGAATAACAAATCGGTTTTTGGTTTTCCATCCATCAATGGTATTTCAATAGCATTCGCGTTAGCATACATAAATAACAATGCTCCTAACAATAGAAAGATTAAATTCACAACCACCAACACAATACTAAACGAAATCATATTCTTTTGTGCGTCGCCCAATGATTTACAAGTTAAATTCTTCTGCATCATATCTTGGTCAAGCCCTGTCATACAAACCGCAATAAACAATCCGCCAAGGAACGATTTCACAAAATAATTCTTCGCCATAAAACTATCTGTAAACCAAATTTGATTGTACTTTTTCAAATCTTCCGAGTTCCAAAATTCGCTGAAACTCATATCAAGATTCGTTAAAATCAAATATATCGCTACGCCAACGGCGATTAACATAAACAAAGTTTGTAAAGTATCTGTCCAAACAATCGTTTTAATTCCACCTCTAAACGTATACAACCAAATCAGTAAAATTGATAAACTTACCGTAACTGCAAAATGAATTCCGTAAGCATCAAACACATAGCGTTGCAATACAATGGCAACCAAGTACAATCGGAAAGAAGCACCGAGAATTCTAGAAAGTAAAAAGAAAAAAGCACCAGTTTTATAACTTACCACGCCAAATCTGTCTTCCAAATACTGATAAATCGACGTTACATTCAAGCGATAATAAATGGGCATCAATACATACGCAATGATAAAATAACCAACCAAATAGCCAAAAACGACTTGCATATAGCTAAACTGAGAAGCTTCAACCCAACCTGGAACAGAAATAAACGTAACGCCCGAAAGCGAAGCGCCAATCATTCCAAAAGCGACAATATACCAAGGCGATTTTCGCGAAGCTTTAAAAAATGTTTCATTGCTATCATCTTTCCCAGTGAAATACGAGATCAAAATCAAAACGCCAAAATAGCTGGCAATCAGAAGTAAAATATGAATCGGTTGCATAAATATAATTTGTGGATTGCAAAATACAAACTTCAATGCTTTGCGCTATTCAAAAATTCAAAAATTTAATAATTCAAGGATTTAGAGATGGAAAGATTTAAAAAATAAGCACATTGCATCAAGCGCAGTTGAGATGTTTTCAACATCAAATTACTTCAATGTTTTGTTTATACTAGTGTCAAATCGAGCGCAGTCGAGATTCAATAAGAAAATTAGCATTTTTTAGCTTCTCGACTGCGCTCGAAGTGACAAAGTGTTGATTTTATTGCATTTAGTGCTTACAATAGCGGTTTCTCATACCAAACTCACGTTAAATAGCGGATACTAAAAAACAAAAATATAAATTACTTGTGTGTAATTTGTAGATTGCAAAACACACACTTCCAAATTATAAAATATATTTTTGTGAAACATAAAAGCTTCCAATGAAAAAGAAATGGGTTTTCATAGTATATAATGTAATTATCGTCTTGATTATTTTTGGTGCGCTAGAATGTTTTTTGGAATACAAATTATCGCATCCAGAAAACTTAAATGGTCGAATGAAAATTGCCTGTCAAAAATATTACATGAATTTTGATAGAAAAATTATTCAATACGAACCAGAGATGGCAAAATATGATACAAAGTTATTTTACGTATTAAAACCGGGCGATTTTCAATTTAAAAACCGAGAATTTGATGTTGCTTTCAACGTAAACTCCCTTGGCGTTAGAGATGACGAAACATCTTTACTAAATCCCAAAATCGTAGTTTTAGGTGATTCACAAGCTATGGGTTGGGGAATTCCACAAGAAAAAACCTTCGCGGAAGTTTTAGAAAAAGAGACACAAAAAAAAGTGCTAAACACAGCAATATCATCCTATGGAACTGTGAGAGAATTCAAATTGCTACAGCAAATCAACACTGAAAATTTACAATATATAATCATTCAATACTGTGAAAATGATTACCAGGAAAATTATAAGTATTCTCAAAACAATAATATATTAAAAATTTCTTCTGAAGAAAGTTATACAAATGCAAGCAAAACTCTAAGAGAAGAACGAAGCTACCATCTATTCAAGCATGTACTAAAATTTCCAAGACTCATAGCGAGCGCAAATCCCGAATTTGATCCCATAATCAAACTTAAAGATGATGAAGTCGCTGTTTTTCTGAATGTTATCAAGCAATCAGAAGTTTTTCAAAAAGAAATCAAAATTATTGTAATCAATATCAACAGTCGCCAAACATCGAATCATTTCATAAACAATCTCAAAAAAACATTGCAAAAAAATGAATGGGAAAATATGGCAAAACAGGTGATTCCTGTAGATATATCTTCTGGACTTACCGCAGATAAATACTATGTTTTAGACGATCATATCAACACAAAAGGACATGCTTTTATTGCAAGCGAATTACAAAAGATAATAAACATGCATGAAAATGCAGAAATCGTAAAGTGAAAATTGTAAATTTGCGGCTATGGAATTCTCCTCACGACTATTAGAAAATGCAGTCAATGAAATTTCGCAACTTCCAGGTATTGGAAAGCGAACGGCATTGCGATTGGTATTGCATTTATTGCGTCAGCCAGAAAGTCAAACCATGCATTTAGCCAGTGCGTTGCAAGATTTACGTACGGAAATCAAGCATTGCAAAAGCTGTCACAACATTTCGGATGTAGAAATTTGTGATATCTGTGTAAATCTAAATCGTCAGCAAGACATTATCTGTGTTGTGGAAGACATTCGCGATGTGATGGCAATAGAAAGTACGTCGCAATACAAAGGTTTATACCATGTATTAGGTGGAAAAATTTCTCCGTTGGACGGAATTGGTCCGCACAATTTGACAATTGGTAGCTTAGTAGAAAAAGTGCAAGCAGGAAAAGTCAAAGAAATCATTTTCGCGTTAAGCTCAACAATGGAAGGCGACACAACGAACTTTTACATTTACAAGCAAATCGAAAAATACGAAGTAAAAACATCTACCATTGCCCGTGGAATTTCGGTGGGTGACGAGCTAGAATATGCTGATGAGGTGACGCTTGGGAGAAGTATACTAAACAGAGTTCCATTTGAAAATTCACTAAAGAGTTCATAAAAATACAACTGCATGAAACATTCATAACTAAATTTTCTTTCCGTAGCGGAATGATTAAATGAATGTAACATCTGACCGATAAAAAACAATTAATTATAAACAGATGAAACTCTCTGTTATCATTCTCAACTACAATGTGCGCTACTTTTTAGAAGCGTGTTTGCGCAGTGTGCAATCCGCTGTCGCGGGAATGGACGCGGAAATAATTGTGGTTGACAACAATTCGCCAGACGATAGTTGCGAGATGATGCGAACGACTTTTCCAGCCATTCAACTCATTGCAAATACAGAAAATGTAGGTTTTGCTAAAGCGAACAATCAAGGTGTGAAAGTTGCCAAAGGCGAATACATTTGTATCTTAAATCCGGATACGATTGTGGCAGAAGATACCTTTACACAACTGCTCGAATTCACAAAAAATAAAGAAAATTTAGGAAGTATTGGTTGTAAACTCATTGATGGAAGCGGAACGTTTTTGCCCGAAAGCAAACGAAACATTCCAACGCCGATGGTTTCCGTGAAGAAAATTTTAGGTAAAAAAAACTCAGGGTACTATTCAAATCTCGATGAAAATGAAATTGGAAAGGTTGATATTTTAGTGGGCGCGTTTATGTTTATGAAAAAAAGTGTGTATGAAGCTGTCGCTGGATTTGACGAAGATTATTTCATGTATGGCGAAGACATTGACTTATCGTATAAAATTCTAAAAGCAGGATTTCAAAACTACTATTACGGCAAAACGACGGTCATTCATTACAAAGGAGAAAGTACATTAAAAGACAAAACATACGCAAAGCGTTTTTACGGCGCGATGCAATTATTCTATAAAAAGCATTTCAAAAGAAATTTGATCTATGACATTGCAGTGACGCTTGGCGCAAAACTAATTCCGATGATTTCAAAATCAGACAAGCAAGTTCAAAAAAACATTCAAAAGTGTGTTTTTGTAACGAATGATGCAACGCGTTTTGAGCAGCTTCAAACTATTCACAATGGAAAAAACTGTGTCCAAACTGAAAATCTAGATCACTTTTTTAATCAAATAGAAAACAAAAAACAAACAGAAATCATTTTTGACACTCATTTTGTTGAAACAAAAACGATTATTCAAATCTTTGAAAAACAGCTTGGATATTACAAAATACTACCAAAAAACAGTACTTTTATCATTGGAAGTGATTCGTCTAAAAATAGAGGAGAAGTGTTGATGCTGAACAAGTCAAAGAATGGTACTTAAGCAAGTTGAAGTAAATTGAAAATAATTCAATAAAAAATCATATTATTTAGTATTTTCGCAAAATAAAATAAAATAACATCTTTAGATTAAGGATATGGCAAAATTTGAACTAAAACTTCCACAAATGGGAGAAAGTGTTGCAGAAGCAACAATTATATCATGGCTCAAAGAAGTTGGCGAAACTATCGAAGCTGATGAAGCAGTGTTGGAAATCGCAACGGACAAGGTAGACTCTGAATTACCAAGTGAAGTTGATGGTGTTTTAGTTGAAATACTATTCAATGTTGATGATGTTGTAAAAGTTGGGCAAACGCTTGCTATCATTGAAACTGAAGGCGAAGGAAGTGCAGAAGCAACACCAGCGCCAGCAGTAAAAGTAGCAGAAGCGACAGCAGTTGCAGCAGTTGCCGATACGGTAACAGCAGCAAAAGAAACCGTAAGTAATGACTTTTCAACTTCTGAAAAATTCTATTCTCCATTAGTAAAAAACATTGCCAAAGAAGAAGGAATCTCAGTTGAAGAGTTAGACACTATTCCAGGAACAGGAAAAGACGAAAGAGTTACGAAAAATGACATTCTTGCCTACATAAAAAATAAAGGAACACAACAACCACAAGTTGCTGCACCAAAAGCAGCAGTTCAAGAAGCGGCGAAAGTTGTGAAAGAAACTCCAAAAGCAGCACCAGCAACTCCAGTTTCCACCAATGGTGGCGATGAAATCATAGAAATGACACGTATGGGGAAACTCATTGCGCATCACATGGTGGCTTCGGTACAAACATCAGCACACGTACAAAGTTTTATAGAAGTTGATGTTACAAAGATTTGGAATTGGCGTAAGAAAATGAAAGATAGCTTCGAAAAACGCGAAGGTGAAAAACTTACATTTACACCAATCTTTATGGAAGCGGTTGCAAAAGCGTTGAAAGATTTCCCAATGATGAACATTGCTGTTGATGGTGACAACATCATCAAAAGGAAAAACATCAACTTAGGAATGGCAGCAGCGTTGGCGGATGGAAACTTAATTGTTCCGGTGATTAAAAATGCAGATCAACTGAACTTGGTTGGTATGGCAAAAGCAGTAAACGACTTAGCGGACAGAGCAAGAAATAACAAACTAAAACCAGACGATATTCAAGGTGGAACCTATACAGTAACAAATGTAGGAACCTTTGGAAGTATCATGGGAACACCAATTATCAATCAGCCACAAGTTGGAATCTTAGCTTTAGGAGCCATTCGCAAAGTGCCTGCGGTGATTGAAACGCCAGAAGGTGATTTCATCGGAATCCGTTACAAAATGTTCTTATCACACTCGTACGATCACAGAGTTGTCAATGGCGCACTTGGTGGACAATTTGTAAAACGAGTTGCTGACTACTTAGAAGCTTGGGATAGCAATAGAGATATTTAAGAAAAATACAATATATAATGTTTCAAATGAGAGCTTTCGGAAGAAGGCTCTTTTTTTTGTTTATGATGAGTAGTTTATAAGTTTAAAGGTTTATGAGTTTATATGTGTTGTATTTCGACTTTGTTTGGTGAAAAATATCGAATCAACAAAAACAAGCGAAGCGATCCAAAGGCGCGTCTGCGCAATCTAAAAGCGAAGCAATCCAAAAGTGCATCAGCACGATCCAAGAGATTCCCGCCTACGCGGGAACAAGTCTAAAAGCGAAGCGCTCTAACATCTAACAGCGAAGCGGTCTAAAAGCAAAGCGCTCTACTTTTTCAAAGACTCCACAAAAGAAATCAAATCTAAACCTTCATGAAGTTCGCCTTTTACAATCGCAATTGGAATGGAAGAAATGATTACATCTTGGCGTTTCATTTTGGAAATAGTATTCCAGAAAAACTGCTTATAACGTTCGTTTTCAGAAATATTAAATGCTTTATGCGGAATTCGGTTTGCTTTGAGCATTCCAATTAATTTTTCGCATTTTGTGCATTTATCTTTCGTGAAAATGATGGTTTCGCCTTTATCAATTAAAGTATCGAGTGTTTTCCAGTTTTTTACACTGGTTTCTAGGCTTAGCTCTTGTAATTTATCGTCATGCGAAGAAAAATAAGTGTATTCTGGCGTCGCGTTTTTTAGTGGAATTAATGTGATCAATAAAACTTTGGTATTCGCAGGAACTTTCTTAATTACAGGGCGATAACTGCTTTTCCGAAAGCCTTTTCCATCTACCTTAAAAAACACTTCTTTTAAAATTTCTGTGTGATTAATGGCATAAAATAGGATCTTTTTCTTGCCTTTAACCTCTACAATCTCAATAGCTTCTGTTTGTGCATTCGTAGAAAAAATCCAAAAAAAACAGCATAAAAAAGAAGTTAAAATAGACTTCAACATGGTCATTTTTCTATTATTGTTAATAATACATCAAAATCAATTATTATACCACAAAATAATTTTATTTACCCTGTAATAATGGTAAATTTACTCTTTTAAATAAAACAATGGAATTAAAACTAAAAAATCCTATCTGCTTCTTTGATTTGGAAACAACTGGAATTGATGTAGCTAAGGATAGAATTGTAGAAATTGCGATACTCAAAGTATATCCTAACGGAAATAAAGAGAGCAAAACGTGGTTGGTAAACCCTGAAATGCCAATTCCTCCGCATGTTTCTGAAATTCACGGAATTACCGATGATAAAGTTGCAAACGAACCAACATTCAAGGAACTTTCCAAGGAGATTTATAATATGGTGAAAGATAGTGATTTGGCAGGCTACAATTCTGACCGATTTGACATTCCATTATTAGCAGAAGAATTGCTGCGTGCAGACATTGACTTTGACATGAAAAATAGAGTTTCTGTCGATGTACAAACAATTTTCCACAAAATGGAACAACGTACATTATCAGCAGCGTACAAATTTTACTGTGGAAAAGAACTCGAAGGTGCACACGGAGCTGAAGTAGATACAAATGCAACGTATGAAGTCTTAAAATCGCAATTAGATCGCTACGAAGAATTAGAAAATGACATGCGAAAGCTAAGTGAATTTACGACTCGTAAAAAAATGGCAGATTTTGCAGGATTCATCATATTTGATAAAGATGATGAAGAAATCTTTTCGTTTGGAAAACACAAAGGCAAAAAAGTACTATCCGTTTTAGATGAAGAACCAGGTTATTTTGGTTGGATTTTAAACGCAAACTTTCCGCGCTACACGAAAAAAGTACTCACAGCAATCAAACTAAGAAAACTAAACACAAAATTTTAATCACTAAAAATGATTATGAGAAACGCTACCATTGTACTCATTACATTTTTAAATTTATGCTTTGTACAAGCACAAAAAAACATCTCGGGAACGATTGTAAATAAAGATACAAACGAACCGATTGCGTATGCGCATTTAATTATTCCATCTGAAAAAAGAGGAACAACAGCGGACAGCAACGGTAAATTTGAATTTACAGTTCCAGAGGAATGGTTAGGGAAAATACTCAAAATAACCTGTGTTGGTTTTGAAGATAAAAAAATTGAAATCCGACGCGGAAAAGGCGTTGTGATTTACATGCAACCATCTATTGAGTTTTTGAATACAGTACATGTATCGAACTCAGAAAAAAAAGAATTAATACGCATCAATTCGTTTCGCGGAAAGCGGAGTATTGGTTTAGGAAATTTTAGCGGAGGCGCATATCCGTCAATGTTTGCACGTTACTATCCGTTCAATGAAACATTAGGAGTTGAAAACTATCTCAAAGAAGTTTCTGTATTTTTCTATAAAGAAGGAAGGCACAACGCGAAATTTCGATTGCGAGTAGTTTCTTCCACAGAAGACAAAATGCCCAAAGATGATTTGGTAGATCCTTTTATTGTTGAGGTAAGTTACAAGCAAGCAAAGACAAAAGTAAAAATGCCCGCTAATGGAATTGAAGTTCCACGCGAAGGTTTTTTTATCGTAGTAGAACATTTATTCATTGAAGAAAATGCTTTTGAAGAAATTATTCATCTCAAAGTAAACGATACAATGAAAGTTAAAAATATCAAACAAAAACGATACGCACCAATCTTTAAAGGAATTGTTGAAGAAGAAGGCGAATCGTTTTCTTATTATATGACTGTTGATGGCTGGCGAAAAGTGCGAAAACTAAAAATGCCGCTAACAGATTTTAAAGAAAGTGAAGTTGTCGCGCCAGCTTTCAAATTAAAACTAACAAATTAAGTAGAAGACAGACTATGAAAATTATTTGCATCGGACGAAACTACACAGAACATATTGCAGAGCTTGAAAACGAAAAACCAACGGATCCAGTAATTTTTATGAAATCGGATACGTCGATTCTTTTAAAGAAGCAACCGTTTTTTATTCCCGATTTTTCAAAAGAAATCCATCATGAGGTGGAAGTCTTGGTAAAAATTAATAAATTGGGAAAATATATTGATCAGAAGTTTGCGCACAAATATTATAATGAAATTAGTGTAGGGATTGATTTCACAGCGCGCGATTTACAATCGAAATTAAAAGAAAAAGGATTGCCGTGGGAAAAAGCAAAAGCTTTTGACGGTTCGGCAGTCGTTGGAAAATGGATTTCAAAAGATCAATTTGCCGATTTGAACGATATCAACTTTAAATTAGAAAAAAATAAAGAAATCGTTCAACAAGGAAATACCAAACAAATGCTTTGGAAAATTGATGAGTTGATTGCGTATGTGTCACAGTATTTCACCTTAAAAATAGGAGACATTATATTTACGGGTACGCCTGCAGGTGTTAGCAAAGTGCATACTGACGATCGATTGACAGGATATTTAGAAGGACAAGAATTATTTTCAATACTAGTAAAATAAAAAATGGGTTATAATTTAGAAAAAATAAATGCAATATCTGATGGAGATACCGACTTCATTGAAGCTGTAGTAGTGGCTTTTATAGAAGAAATTCCAGAAGATCTTGTAAAATTTGAACACGAAGTAAAATCAGAGAATTACAAAGAAATATATCAGGTGAGTCATAAAATAAAGCCTAATTTAGACTTATTGGGCATGCAAGAATCGTATGATATCAATCTTCAAATATTGAGTTGGTCAAAAGCAGAAACGAATATATCAGATATTGCGACGGCTTTTGACAGCATACTTGCAAAAATCAATTCAAACATTAATGAATTGAAAAAAGAATTCAACTTATAATAAAGCATGATTGCAGAAATAATTACCATTGGCGATGAAATTCTCATCGGACAAATAGTAGATACAAATTCAGTATTTATCTCAAAAGCACTCAATGAAATAGGTGTTTCTGTACATCAAATTACGTCAATCCAAGATGATAAGCAACACATTTTAGAAGCCCTAGAAGCTGCCAAAGCAAAAGCAGATGTTGTATTGATCACAGGCGGATTGGGTCCAACAAAAGACGATATTACCAAACATACCTTGTGTGAGTATTTTCAGGATGAATTAATTAAAAATGATGCGGTATTAGCGCATATTGAAGAATTATTCGCCAAATACATTACATCTTCCATCATCTCGAATATGAATCGCGATCAGGCATTAGTGCCTTCCAAAGCGCAAATTTTGATGAATCAATACGGAACTGCGCCAGGAATGTGGTTAGAGAAAGACAATACGGTTTTTGTTTCCATGCCAGGCGTTCCTTATGAAATGCGTGGATTAATGACCAATCAGATCATTCCAAAACTGCAAGAAGAATTTGAAAGGCCATTTATATATCACAAAACTATTTTAACCTATGGAATGGGCGAAAGTAGTATTGCAATGAAAATTGAAGATTGGGAAAATAATCTTCCAGAAAATGTAAAACTTGCCTATCTGCCCAATTTTGGTAAAGTGCGTTTGCGCCTTACTGGAAAAGGAAAAGACAAAGCGCAAATTATAAATGCTGTTGATGAATACGCGCAAAAGCTCTACCCAATCATTGGAGATATCATTCAAGGAATTGAAGGTAAAAGTAGCATCATTACACAAATAGGAGAATTATTAGTTGCCAAAGGTCAAAAGTTGGCTGCTGCCGAAAGTTGTACTGGCGGACGCGTTGCCGCGCAAATAACGCAAGAGTCTGGCGTTTCAGCTTTCTTTAATGGAAGTGCAGTAACGTATGCGGTACAATCTAAAATTGATCTCTTAGGTGTTCCAGAAGCGTTAATAAAACAACACTCGGTCGTAAGTGCTGAAGTAGTAGAAGCGATGGCAAAAGGCGCGCAAAAAATCTATCATGCAGATTATGCAATTGCAACCACAGGAAATGCCGGACCCAGCAAAGGAAACTCAGATGCAGAAGTTGGCACCGTATTTATTGGAATAGCGACTCCTAGTGGAATCATTTCGCAAGAATTTAATTTTGGACAGCCGAGGGAAAAGGTAGTAAACAAGGCAGTTACGAAAGCTTTTCAAATGTTGCTTGAAGAAATATTAAAAAACAGTAAATAAATATTTGCTGAGAAAATAAAAAAACGTAAATTTGCACCTCGTTTTTGAATAACTTAAAAGTTTAGTACAGATGTCTAGAATTTGTGAATTAACAGGTAAGAAAGCAATGGTAGGGAATAACGTTTCCCACGCAATGAATAAGACAAAGCGCAAATTTAATGCGAATCTTACAAAAAAGCGTTTTTACATACCTGAAGAAGATAAGTGGGTAACTCTAAAAGTTTCTACTTCAGCACTAAAAACAATTAATAAAAAAGGAATCTCTGCAGTGCTTAAAGAAGCAAGAGCAAATGGTTTCATTAAGTAATATACAGTCATAAAGTATAAATACCAAAGTAATGGCGAAGAAAGGAAATAGAGTTCAAGTGATATTAGAATGTACAGAACATAAAGCTTCAGGGAAACCAGGAACTTCACGTTATATCACAACAAAGAATAAGAAAAACACTCCGGACAGATTAGAGATTAAGAAATTCAATCCAATCTTAAAGAAAATGACTGTTCACAAAGAAATAAAATAATAAGTCATGGCAAAGAAATCAGTAGCATCCTTACAAACAGGATCAAAGAGACTAACAAAAGCAATTAAAATGGTAAAATCTCCAAAATCTGGAGCATACACTTTTGTTGAATCAATCATGACACCAGAAAAGGTAAACGATTGGTTAAAAAACTAAGTATACGTTTTACACGATACTAAAAAAGCTACTTTCGAAAGAGAGTAGCTTTTTGTTTTTATACATGAACCAAAAAGGTGACAGTTTTTCATGTTTGTAAATCAGGCAAGGTAATTGACTTGTCAAGTGTATAAAATAGTAATGCAAAACATACAGTAATTTTAAGTATCTTGTTTTGCAGTTTGTACAATCAATAAGATTGTAATCGCATTAAAAATAGTACGACAAATTATGAGTTTTTTTAAGAGAATATTTTCATCAGAAAAAAAAGAAACACTCGATAAAGGTTTAGAGAAATCCAAATCAAGTTTTCTATCTAAACTAACGAAGGCAGTTGCCGGAAAAAGCAAGGTTGATGATGAGGTTTTAGATAATTTAGAAGAAGTTTTAGTTAGCAGTGATGTTGGCGTTGATACAACCTTGAAAATTATTGATAGAATAGAAGCAAGAGTTGCCAAAGACAAATACTTAGGAACAGACGAACTCAACAAAATTCTTCGAGAAGAAATTGCAGGATTATTATCCGAAACAAATTCTGGTGAAGAAACAGAATATACCATTCCAACGGACAAAAAACCGTATGTATTAATGGTAGTTGGTGTAAATGGTGTTGGAAAAACAACTACGATCGGAAAACTTGCATACCAATTTAACAGGCAAGGACTCAAAGTGGTTTTAGGAGCTGCGGATACCTTCAGAGCTGCAGCCATTGATCAATTACAAGTTTGGGCAGATAGAGTCGATGTTCCGTTAGTAAAGCAAAGTATGGGAAGTGATCCAGCTTCTGTTGCGTTTGACACCCTAAAATCAGGAGTTGCGCAAGATGCCGATGTTATCATTATTGATACTGCAGGAAGATTGCACAACAAAGTAAACTTGATGAAGGAATTGACGAAAGTCAAAAAAGTAATGCAAAAAGTAATTGACGACGCACCACACGATGTATTATTAGTTTTAGATGGATCTACTGGGCAAAACGCTTTTGAGCAAGCAAAACAGTTTACAGCGGCAACGGAAGTAACTTCATTAGCGGTTACAAAATTAGATGGAACTGCAAAAGGCGGTGTTGTGATCGGAATCTCTGATCAATTCAAAATTCCTGTAAAATACATTGGAGTAGGAGAAGGAATCGAAGATTTACAAGTATTCAATAAATACGAGTTTGTAGATTCATTCTTTTCAAAGTAAAAAGTATCTAGTACTAGAAAATATACCCAATAAAAAAGCCTGCAATTTTAAAATTGCAGGCTTTTTCTATATCTATTAATCTGTTGATTATATTTTCGTCAATCTAATAAGAACCTCTGTTAAAGGTACATTTACACACGTCTCACTTGCTGTATCTTCAACAAATCGGATATCAATAGTATCATCGTCTACCATATTATATGAAGTTGGTGTCGCTGCGCCTAATCCTAATAAGACATTTGCGCCACCACAATTGAAGTTTGTATCTTGATCATTCGCAACACTAACAGTTCCATCACAATTCAATGTAAAATTGAAAGTCATAGTTGGTTGTGTTCCTGGAATATCTAAGTTTGCTAAATACTTTACAATAATACTTCTTTCCGTATCAGAAACACTTACGATTTCAACTGTTGCAGGATCACCGAAAATTGGTTCATCGGTATTTCCTATTTCTTCATACGTATACATTCCTGTGTATCCTAGTTGTAGTGTGCTTATATTACCTGCGCTTACCCAAGCACTTGATGTTGTAGCGCTACAAGCAGTTCTTACGACGAATGAATATGCTGTAATCGGGCATAAACCAGTAACGGTAAACGTAGAGTTATTCGTAGTTGCGGCAGTCGCTGTATTTGGATCAAATCCTGCTGCAGGTCCGTAACGAACTTCCCAAGAAGTTTCTCCATTAGAGTCCCAATCTAAAATCATTGAGTTTTGAGTTGGTGTTGTCGTTAAATTTAATGGCGGTAAACAGGTTGCAAATCGGAAAGGTCCACTAAACGCACTCGAACTTCCTGCTTGGCCACCGTCAGTAAAAGAATTACAGTTGGCGCGTACATAAAATTCGTAATCGTTATTTGGTTGTAAATTCATCACTGAATGCTCTGTACTATTTCCAGTAGCAAACAATTCAGCTTCTTCTAAGTTAAATCCTTGAAGTCCGTATTTAATTTCCCATGAAACTTCGCTTCCACCTGGAGTCCAAGTGAACGTAGCTGAAGTTTTTGTTAAATTTGCGATGCCTAAATTTGTGGGTGCTGGACATGAAGTGCGAAACAATAAAGGTCCAAACCAGTCATTATTCGCTAAATTACAATCAGACTTTACATAAAACTCATAAGAAGTCTCAGAAGATAATCCGCTAATCGTAGCATTAGTTTGTGTTGTCGTAATTATGGTTCCTGTTTCTGGATCAAATCCAGGTGATCCGTATGTTACTACCCAAGATACACTCGTAACAGGTAAACATTCTCCAGCATCATTCACGCTTCCACACCAATTAAGTCGTGCAGAATTATCGGTGATATCTGAAGCAAAAGAAGCGGCAACAGGTTGGCATGGTTGTATAATTTCTGGAATTTGCACATCATCTGAACAAGAGAATACAATTCCTATTAGTAGAAGTAAAACTACTTTTTTCATAAAATTTTTTTTTCGTTCATCACAAATATATAAAAACAATGATGAGTTTATCATTTAGAAGCTAAAAAAACAACATTCCAATAGTTAAACTTTTTGATTGTATATTTATACCACCTAAATAACGAATCAAAATGAAGAAAATTATATTTTTAGCAATTGTATTTCTTTTAAATGCTTGTGGACCAAAAGAACAAGCAAAAAAACAAGATGATATTTCAGCAATAAGTGCAAAAGAGTTTACCACTTTTAAAGTGTTAGATTCAGAAAATATTGAAAATCAGACAATTTGGAGTTCTTTAGATCAAGAGATGAACGATTTCTCAGAAGCTGAATACGAAAAACTAAAACCGCACATATTAGAAAAAAACATATTAGAATTACATAAAAATAGAACGCAAGGCATATTTACGTATGAAACACTCGTAAAATTTTACCTGTATCGCATCAAAAAATACGATCGTGATAATGAATTGTCATTAAATTCTGTGATTAGTATAAATCCAAATATAATCGCGGAAGCAAAACAAAAAGATCAAGAATTTTTTAATAAAAGACTAAAGCCGCTCATTTTTGGAATGCCAATTCTATTAAAAGACAATGTAAATACTACTGGAATGCCAACAACAGCTGGAGCAGTTGCTTTAAAAAATAACTATACAGAAGATGCTTTTATTGTAAAACAATTAAAAGGACAAGGCGCATTAATTTTAGGAAAAGCAAACTTAAGTGAATGGGCGTATTTTTTCTGTGGCGATTGCCCAAGTGGGTATAGTGCTATTGGCGGGCAAACCTTAAATCCTTATGGGAGAAAAATCATTGATACAGGTGGGTCAAGTGCAGGAAGCGGTGTTTCGGTAGCTACAAACTTTGCCGTAGCAGCTGTCGGAACTGAAACAGCAGGTTCTATATTATCGCCATCAAGTCAAAACTCAGTAGTTGGACTCAAGCCAACCATCGGATTGTTAAGTCGTTCAGGAATTGTGCCAATTTCAAGTACATTAGATACGCCAGGTCCCATGACAAAAAGCGTTATTGATAATGCTATTTTGTTAGGTGCTTTATACGGACATGATCCTGCTGATAGTAAAAGTAGATCGTTCAAATGGTCTGGAAATTATTATATAAGCGGAATCAAAAACGGAAATCCATCTATAAAAGGCAAGCGTTTTGGTGCTATTAAACGCTTACTGAAAGATACTTTATACATCAATGCTATCAATGTATTAAAACAACAAGGCGCCATTATTGTAGAAATTGACGAAGAAGAAATAGGGTTGCCAAAATTTATCAATCTATTGAATTTAGACATGCAAAAAGACTTGCCTGAGTATTTTAAAAACTATGCAAACAAAGAATTGTCATATACTTCGGTACAAGATGTGATAGATTTCAATAAAAAAGATTCAGCCAAAACAATGCCGTACGGACAAAAATTATTTTACGGAATTGTAGACGATAAGGCAAATAAAAAAGAATTTTTAGACATGAAAAAAGTGCTGCACGATAACGGAAAATCATATTTTGACATTCCAATGAAAGCACACAATTTAGATGCAGTTTTATCTGTCAACAATTATCATGCGGCGTTTGCAGCTGTTGCGGAATATCCTGCGTTGACAGTTCCGATGGGCTATACGGGCAAAGGTGAACCAAAAGGAATTACCTTCATCGGTAAACCGTTTACAGAGAAAAGTATGCTAGAATGGGCGTACATATATGAACAAGCTTCAAAAATGCGAAAAGCACCGAAAAACTATAACTAATATAAAAAGTTGGGCGTTCCCATCACAAAAAAGCACACTTCGCATTGAATGCTTAGTGTGCTTTTTTGTGATCGTCGGGCTATCCGCTATATCTTTTTTTAAAATCGTCTTTGCGAGAATTTTTAGAAAAATTTATGATAATCTGTGTCTTGATCCAACAGATTATTTCGTCGATTCCTCCTCATAATGACGCAAATTAAAGTCAAAAAAAGGATGCCGCTTCTATCCCTAACGCGAAATACAATTAACTTTCCAATTGTAATTGTTCATCAGTATCATCTTCTCCCGAAAATAGTTCTATTGCATCGCCAGCCAATGCGGTAATTAATCCGCCAGTGCGAACAAAAACAACCAATACATAAAACGGATGTTTGTTAATTGGTGCATATCCTAATGCAGCTGGTAAATAATGAATGGCCAATCCTATGAAAGACATTTTTAAAAGTTTTTTAGGCATCACAGCCATTGCAATAATTATACCTATAGCTCCTAATGAACAAACGGCAGGTTTTATATATTTAAGCGCGAGGTTACCAACCTTTGAAACACTTGCTGTATCAATGGCAAGCATTGCTAGTAAAAGCGTAACTAAAATTACATCTAAAACTAATAGTGGAACAAAAACCCACTTTAATAATGGATGAATGTCAACTTGTCTGCCATATAGTAAGCCAACTGACCAAACTGTACCTATTAAGCCAAGTCCGGAAACTACTTTGGAAACCGTACCAACAAATCCTAAATCGGCTTCGGAAGCGTCTGCAATTTCTTCTACAGGGTAAAATAAAAGCTCTAAACTGCCTAAAGCAATGCCACTAATAGCAAATACTTTATCAATATCGTCAAGTGTATTATCTAAGGGATTATTTATTTCTTGTGTCATGATGGTTTAGTTTAAATTAAGTTGAAAAATAGTACTACCTCTTTTTACAAATTCTTCTTTGGTCGTTCCTTCGCCAAAAGGTGCTTTTCCAAAACCAATTTTATAAAGAACCGTCGTCGGAATTGCCACAAATAAACACATGACATCTAAAAATGTCAATTCATCGCTTTTGGTAATTGATTTGTAAAGTTCTGTAATTAAAGGAATTTCCCATGCCTTGTTGAGTCCTACAAGTGCAACATTTATTAAAGCTTCAAGTGATATGAAAATTAAATCCATCAATTGTTTTACCAAAAATAAACTCAATCCGGCTAGTTTTTGTAACAACAGTTTTAGGAAATCTATAAATTGCATTTCTCCTTTAATCATTTTTTTGAAGCCGTCAAAAATAATGTCCATCTGCAGTTTAAAACCTTCCCCTGATTTTACTAAAATTTCTTTTAAATCTTTCATGAATTTTTCAAACACACTGGAAAATTCAGTCGGAATTCGCTCTTTAAGTGGTTTCTGTGAACTATCGTGTAAATAGTCTTTTTTAGAATTTAACCAATTTGATCGTGGATCTGCTTCACTTTTTTCAGAAGGTTCCGAAGGATCTACTTTGGATAATGTATCAGGAATATCAACCAATTCAGGAGAAAATTTTCCAATTTGTTCATCGAGTGTTTTATCGACAAAGTCTTTTATATTTCCAATTTCGTCTTTTAAGCAAAGAATCGCTTCGTTGGTAAAATCTTTAAAAGCTTTTTTTGTTTCTACAATAGCATCCCAATCAAATAAAAATGCTAAAAGATCAAATAAATCTTTAAAGAACACTTTAATCGCATCAAATATCTTCTGAATAAAACTTCCAACTTCTCGAATCGTTGTGACAATCCAATTGAAAACTTGTTCTCCAATTTTAATCACGAATTGGATACCCGTTTTTACTTTCTCTACGATAAATTCAACGGCTTGTTTTGCACCATCCCAAACAGAATGTAAAAAGTCGCCCAGCGTTAATCCTTCATTTAATAATGAATAATTTTTTGGAATGCCGCGTCTTTGTATTTCGCCGTTCGTATTTCCAATCGAAAATGAAGTTCGTTGCAATGGCGCGTTGGAATCGTTTTCCATCGTTTTGGCAAGTGACAACATTTGCTTGATTCCTTCTTCGGCACTTTCTAATACTTTCGGGTCAGTTCCTTCGGCAACTAAACGCTTTCCGTTTTGATCTGTAATTTCACCCAAACCATTTGCTTTCGTTAGTTTTTCTTCTAAGCGTTCTAAAACTTTTCCTTTAAGATTGATTGCCTGTGTTTCTTTTAGGAAATCGGCATTGATGTAAATTTTGGAAGTTGCAATATCTTTTACAGGACAAATCACGGTAAATTCTGCTAATACATTTAACGGAATATCTACTTCATGATCGGGACCGATATGATAACTTTTACTATTGACATATACAAAAAGATTGCTGTCAGCGCTGAGCCGAACATTTAATCCTTGAAAGGTTTTCATCGCTTTACTGTTGAAGCGAATATGTGCTGAGTAAGATTCTACTTCTTTTAAACCATCAATTGCTTGAACCGTCAATGTATGTGTGTTCCAAAGTGTAGTTACTTTATCTTGCCAAAGTCGTGTTAACTCGCTACCATGTTTCGTGCTAATTGCAAAGAGTTGGTTGCGAATTCCGTTGCCTTTTACACAACTAAATTGATCAGCATCTTTCACCATGACAATCGGTTGCGTCCATTTATCATCAATAAAAGTTTGTGTTTTTTGATCAAAGAAGTGATTCGTTTGATAGTGCAATCCATTTTCGTTAAGTGACCAAACACTGTGTTCATCTTCGTTACGCGCAGCAGCAATCTTTTTGATGTTTCCAAGCTTTCCTGGTAATGTATTTACTTCAAAATCATTACTTTCAATGGCGGTTATATATTGATGGATTTGTGTTCCTGCGGCATACACAATATCATTGGCATCATCAGATTCTACTAAGGTAAAGCAGTTGATAAATTCGTCACTCTCAAAGCGAATTTTAGTCGTTTTATCATATTTAGCATCTGGAAATGATTGAAATATAAACGAACGTTCTTTTCCAATATCATACAGTAAAAATACACCAGCGTTGTATTGAAAATTTCCCAATTCAAACTGTGTTATTTTCATTCCGTTTTCAGGAAGTGTATAGGGTTTTGGATCTAAATCATCTAGTTCAGCCACATAATAGTTAGCGTCTTTATTTTTTGTTTCTGTTGCAAAAAGTACATGCTCTACGCCAATAGACACTTTGTTAATGATTTCAGAAGCATTACTCGCTTCTATACTTGACCAAGAAATACTTTTGTCAAGTGTGGCAAATTGTGTAGAATCTAATGGAATTTCGTCTGAAATCCACACTTTATTATCTTCCACTTTTGCGAGTTGAAAATAATCTTCATCTACATTATATTCTAATTCAAAGGAAGCAACTTTTCCTTCAGAAAACATCATTTTTACCCAACCAGAAGCGGAACCTTCTGAGCGTAAAATACCTTGCAAACGACCTTCTTTATCTAAACAAAATATGAAAGGTTGTTCTGGCGCGACCATTAATGAACAAATAGATTCTCCTGCATCAATTGCAGATTCAGGAAAATAATTAGACATCAATTCGCTATAAAAAGCGACAGTTACGTTGTCGTCTTTTGTAATTTGAAATTGTGGATCTACTTTCATGTTATTTAATTTTGTTTTTCAATGGTTGGTGCATACGTAATGTCATACGCAACAATATCTTTTTTATCTTCAATGCGTAAGTTTTTAAAAGTATAGACTTTTCCAAGTGGGAGAATTATTTTATTGGTCTGATTTAATACGTCTATATCATTTAGTTGTTCAATCAATTTAGTCGAAGAAACAGAGCCTGCACCACCTAAATCTACTGCAATTTGATTGACAACTGCATCAACAATTGCAAACACCCAAGTAATAACTAATGAAATAACTTTTAGAATAATGGCGAAAACGTCTCCACTAAAAAAGTTAGGATCACTATCGTAAGCAACTTTTGGTTTTGTAAAGTTGTGATCTAAATCAAAACGACCTGTTTTTTTTGTAGTTATTGTAAAATCTAAATAGCCAGAAGCTCCTTTATCCTTTACATTGTCTTTCGTGTATTCTCCGCTTGTGGATAATGAGAGATACTTTACTTCATGTTCACCAAAAAGCTTCATAATGACATGGACTTCCACTTTGATGTCAATTCTATAACGAACCGCTATTCCTTGATTTCCGTCATTTTGAACATATTCACGTGTTACAGTATACGTTGTATCAATTTTATCATCTATATGTTTATCATTTTTTGTTAAGACCATCACATTGTTCTCAAAACCATGACTGAGTTTCACTCCTTTTAAGTTTTCAAAGGTAGTTTGTACATACGCATCAAGCGATTTTACATAGATGTTAAAATGATTTTTTTGAAGTCCAAAAACGCCATCGGTAGTACTAGTCAAATCTTTTCCGAGTTCAATGAGGCTCGCAGGTAAAATTCCAGCAGTTGTATTTGTAGGCGGTTTGGTATCATTCAACATCATTAAAAAGTTAAGCGAACTAAATTGCCCTGGCTTTTTATTGTGATTGCTGTGTGAAGTTGAATAACCTAATGATGTAGGTTGAAACATTGCTTTTTCAGTAGCTTTTATTTTTTTACGTTGAATGGAATATCCTAACACATACGGATGTTCATCATCATGTAAAATAATATTGAAATAGTTTTCAATAGCAACCTGAAAAGCCAAGCTTGCTTCTTGCGGGAAAGTGCTTTTATTTTTGTCGAATGTCGAAATATTAGCATCTTGAAAATTTAAGAATAGACTTTCTATGGTAAAATCTTGTGCCGTTAATCCACTATCTCGGATTACGTTTTCAACCTGATCGCCAGCGTCCATAATCATTTGGTCTTTCGTAACTTTTAATTGTCCAATAGGAACGGTAAACGCATAGACCAATCCTTTTAAATTGAAACTTTCTACCGCACTTGTTTCTTCAGCTCTGTGATATAACTTTCCGCTTTTAAAGCTAATTTGAAGGATTAGATTTTTAGGATCTTTTTGTATGATGCTAATTGTTGGAGCAACTAAGTTTGCGTCCCAACCAAAATCAAAATTTATATTTTCACTTTCCACAAGTGCTACCAAACGACCAATTTCTGACCATTTATTATTTTTACGTGCTTCTGTGATTTGTTTTTGAAGATCAATCCAACGTTTTAGTTTTTTCTTAAAATCGGCATTGCTGTCAGTGATATGAAAATCTTTATTTTTATCTCCAACTTTCGTTTTTCCTGAAAGAATTCCCCATTTTTTATGGATGATGTTTCTTTTGTGTAATTCTTGGAATTGGTAATTGATGGTGTTTTCAGACAAGGCAAGTACCATGTCATAACCAGCGAGTGTTTCTTTTCCTTTCATGTGGCTATTAAATTTGATTAAAAATTAAGATCAATTTAAAAGATAGCGTATTGAAATGGAGGGAATTGCGCTAAGCCTTAAATTGATGCTATGCAATTTAAAACGCAAAATATTACTATATAAACGTAAAACTACGTGATTTTAAAAACGAGAAAAAGTAAGAGTTTTTTTGTTATTTCTTAGGTAGAACCAGTTGTTTTTTGTGTTTAATCAATCAACAAATTAATTTTCCCCCAAAGTACATTATCAAAGTCAGAAAGTGCAAAATTGTCGCCATCAGCAGCATTTCCCATTCGAATGATCACCAAATCTCTGCTTGGAACTATATAGATTTTTTGATCATTTTTTCCCAAAGCGCAATACATATCTTGTGGTGCATTCGGAACCAATTCACCAGAAAACTCCAGTTGTGTTTGTGGCAAACGATACGTAGATTTTCCATTAAGCCACCATAAATAACCATACGCTTCATTAATATTTTGAGTAGTTGAGGTTGCTTCATTCAGAAAAGGTTCAGGAATAATCTGAGTTGTTTCCCATGTTCCATTAGCTGCGATTAAAAGTCCAAAGCGCGCCATGCTTCTGGTTGTGCTCCAAAATACATTAGGATTTCCAGTTTGAATCCACGCGCCTGTCATGCCAATTCGGTTTTTTAATTTTGAATTAAAATAATCATCCCAAGTTTGATTGCTCGCGGAAGCAATGACATCTTGTATTTTTAAAAATACACCATGATATGCCCAACGTGTTCCAGCATCTGCAAAGTATTGTAACTCACTTGGTGTAATTCCATCACCTAAAGTATCATCCAAACCAGAAGTCATAGACAATAAGTCTTTACACGTAATTAAATTTTCTTTCTCTAAGGATGCACTTGTCCAGCCAGTTCCAATATAATCGGAAACTTTACTGTTAAGGTTGATGAGGTTTTCATCTTGCGCAATTCCAGCGACAGCTGTAGTCAAGGTTTTTCCTGCGCTTGCCCAATACCAAGGAGACGTTGCTGTGTGACCGTTCATGTAATTTTCAACAACTATTTTTCCTTTATGTAAGATGATAAAACTTTTGGTGTTTTTTTCTTCCAGATAATCCAATAATGGTTGCAATTGATCAGCATTCCAATTCAACTCGGAAATAGTTGTAGTTTCCCAAGTATCTGAATTTATCGGCGGGAAATACAAAGGATCTTCAACAATTATAGGTGTTTCTTCTGGCGGAAGTTCGTCAATAGCTTCGCTTGCACAATTCATGAAAAGTGATAAAAAAACAAGAGAAAGAATATATAAAAGTCGATTCATCTGTGAGATTTTCATATTAAGACGCTCAAATATACCAAAGGTTTAAATTACATCGTATCTTTGCCAACTGAATTTTTTGATATGAGAACGAAGACTTTAAAGAAAAACAAGATCAATGTCGTAACACTTGGATGTTCTAAGAATGTATATGACTCTGAAGTGTTGATGGGACAATTGAAAGCCAATGGCAAAGAAGTTGTACATGAAGAAGAAGGAAATATTGTGGTGATTAACACGTGCGGATTCATTAATAATGCAAAAGAAGAAAGTGTTAATACCATTTTAGATTACGTTCAGAAAAAAGAAGAAGGAGTTGTAGATAAAGTCTTTGTAACAGGTTGTTTGAGTGAGCGTTATAAGCCCGATTTAGAAGCCGAAATTCCAGATGTTGACCAATATTTTGGAACGTCAGATTTACCACGTTTATTAAAAGCATTAGGTGCAGATTACAAACATGAATTGATTGGTGAGCGAATTACAACCACACCAAAAAACTATGCATATCTTAAAATTGCAGAAGGTTGCGATCGTCCGTGTTCATTTTGTGCAATTCCAATCATGCGTGGAAAGCACAAATCGAAACCAATTGAACATTTGGTAACGGAAACGGAAAAATTAGCGGCAAAAGGAGTGAAAGAATTAATTTTGATCGCACAAGATTTAACCTATTACGGATTAGATATCTACAAAAAACGAAACCTTGCTGAATTATTAAAAGAGTTGGTGAAAGTAGAAGGAATCGAATGGATTCGGTTACATTATGCCTTTCCAGCAGGATTTCCAATGGACGTTTTAGATGTGATGAATCAGGAACCGAAGATTTGTAACTATTTAGACATTCCATTACAACACATCGCAGATGACATCTTGAAGTCAATGCGTCGTGGAACGAATCAAGCAAAAACTACCAAGCTATTAAAAGAATTCAGAGCGGCAGTTCCTGAAATGACCATCAGAACCACATTAATCGTTGGATATCCAGGCGAAACTGAAGAGCACTTTCAAACACTAAAAAAATGGGTGGAAGAAATGCGTTTTGAGCGTTTGGGATGTTTTACCTATTCTCACGAAGAAAACACACATGCGTACAAGTTAGAAGATAATGTGCCAGAAGATGTGAAAAAACAACGTGCTAACAAAATCATGGAAATTCAATCTCAAATCTCTTGGGAATTAAATCAACAAAAAATTGGAGAAACGTTCAAATGTATCATTGACAGAAAAGAAGGAAACTATTTTGTCGGTCGTACCGAATTTGACTCTCCAGATGTTGATAACGAAGTGTTGATTGATGCAGCAAAATTCTACGTAAAACAAGGCGAATTCGTAAACGTAAAAATTACAGAAGCAGCAGACTTTGATTTGTATGCGGAACCAGTTTAGAAATGATGAATGTTAAATTCTAAATTTTAAATGTAAAAGTGTTTGAAACGTCATTACGAACGATAGTGAAGTAATCTGTTAATGGAAAAGCAGATTGCCACAAGTTTTTTTCAAAACTTTCGTAATGACTAGATGAAAATTATTTTCAAAAAACAAATCAACAAAAAGCACAAAGAGTAAACCCAAAAGCGCGTCAGCGCAAGTCTAACAGCGCTTTAGTGCGTTCCAACAGCGAAGCGAGTCCAACAGCGAAGCGAGTCCAACAGCGAAGCGATCTAATTTAAAGTTCAAAACTATTATTATTCACCAAGAAAATAGCATTCACAAAAAACAACTTTCCATTCTCCCAAAAAGCTCTAAACATCGGATTGTCTACCATATAAATCATACTTCCGTTGCCTAATCTGTGTTCTCCGAAAACCAATGTGTTTTTAATATTTTTTGCTGCTTTATGTCCTGCAAAACCAGAAACGGCTTTGGTATCTTCTAAATAGGAAACCGTGAAGCCTTTATCTAAATATTTAAAGGCGTTGCTTCCTAATTTTAACGTGAAATACGATTCGTCATATCCAAAAGCTAGTGGATGTGTGTTGTCTACTTTAGTTTTAAAAATGGCGCCCGTAATATAATTTGAAACACGCTCGCGTTCACTTTTTGCATACGAAACGACTTTGTTTTTATCTTTTTCTTCATCACTCTTTTCTTTTTTAGCCAATCCAAAACCATCTTTTCCTGCAAATGTATTCAGTGAACTTCCAATAGCGATTACTTTTCCACCGCGAGAAACCCAGTTTTTCAAGACTTTCAATCCATCTTTATCAAACAGCGATTGATAATTTCCGTTTGGTAACACTAAAACATTGAACGAGTTCAGTGTATTTGCTGAAAAATTTTCTGAATTAATATTCGTTACCGGAAACTTTAATTCTTGCTCAAAGAAATACCAAAGTTCTCCAAAACCGAGTGAACTTGTTGCATTTCCAGACATGACAGCTACTTTCGGTATTTTAATTTCTTTCACATCAGGTGAACCTAAATCAACGCCACTTGTTGAAAATCCAGAAGCAAGATTTGTTAGGCTAATCTTCATTTTATTCGCCAAAGAATTTACTTTTTGCGTAAATTTCTCTACATCTTTATTATCGCTTCGCGTGATAATTAACGAACCGCGATCATACGTATTTCCACCAGAAACAAATGATTTCTCTGTAAAACGCACTCGAATTCCTTGCTGTAATAATGCACTCAAAAAAGAAGCATCTTTTACCGTATTCCAGCGTGCAACATACGCAGTTGCGTTTTCGTTAGAAGTATTTTGAATAAAAGTTTTATTTGGCGCATCTGGTTTTACGATCGTTTTAGTAGCAACCGTTTTCAAACCGTACGCATACGGAATACTCCAAGCCGTAATATCGTATGTCAATGAATCACTCAACTTCGCATTTGATTCAAACAATACTTTTACCATTTTTGCTTTTGGTTGATTTGTGCTGACTACAAGTCCGTGAGTAACGTTCGTTGATTTTTGCGAGCCACTTTCGTAATCCAAACCTTTTACAGTAATATCTGAAATAAAACCATATTTAATTTCGTGTCTGTCTAACAATTCCGCTAACTTATCAACTCGATCTTGATTTCCTTCTAACACATAACTTTTATAGGTGAAATCGTTCTTGCTAAAATATTTTTTAAACTCTGAATTCAACTTATCAGCGTTCTTTGAAGAAATTTCAACCGTAGACAATCCAGTAGTGTGATGATGCGCAATTCTATCTTTTAAGCTTAGTAAATCGCCTTCGTCATTCAAAATTCCCAAACCAGCTCTTCCGTGTCCGGCTTGCTCGTAGGTCATTCCAATAGCACCATTAAACGTTGGATACGTATCTCCGTAACTTGGATAAAACAAATCAAAACGTTCTCTGGTAAAATACAACCAACCTTCTTTATCAAAATATCCAGCATGATTTTTTCCAATTTGTGTTTGAAAATCACGTTGCCAATCAGTAATAACTTCATGAAACGGTTCTGCGGCAGGCGCAAAATAATACGGTTCATTAATGCCTTGTTCGTGAAAATCGACATGAATATGTGGCAACCATGTATTATATATTTTCAAACGTTGACGCGTTTCTACTTGCGTTGCCCAAGCCCAATCTCTGTTTAAATCAAACAAATAATGATTTGGTCTTCCGCCTGGCCAAGGTTCTTTATGTTCTTTTGCTTTCTGGTTTGAATTGTATGGAAAACTAGCCACTTGGTTGTACCAATTTACATATCTGTCGCGTCCATCAGGATTAATACACGGATCTATAATCGCAACTGTATTTTGCAGCCAAGCTTTCTTTTGTGTAATCAATTCGTAGGTAGTTTGCATGGAAGCTTCCGTACTTGACGATTCGTTTCCGTGCACATTATAACTCAACCAAACAATGGCTTTATTTGCTGTAGTTGAAGCTGTTCCAATACCAGCATTCGCTAGATGATTCTTTCGGATGTTTTCTAAATTTTCTAAATTTTCAGGAGTTGAAACGTAGGCAACTTGTAACAAACGTTGCTCGTTTGTTTTACCATATTCTTGAAGTTGAACCATATCAGAAGCTTCCGCTAGATACTGATAATAATCAACCACTTGGTAATGATTGGTAAAGCGCGTTCCCAATTCGTATCCTAAAAACTCGGATGGCGATTGAATGGTTTGCGCAAAAGCTGAAATAGAAAATAGAAAAAATGAAAGTAAAGTAAAAAGATGTCGTCTCATTATGAATGATAAGTTAGATAGACATCAAAGCTAACTAAATAAATTTGAAAAAGAATATCTTAACGAAACTTTGAGAAAATCACATTTCAAATAATGGTATCTTAGCAACCTTAAATTCTCACGACCAACTATGCCAACAGAATGTATTCCCTATAGTGAAACTGGATATTTTTCCCCGTTAATGTGTGATTACTTAGCTGAAAAATCAACGCTAACACCATTTTACAATCGCTTTCCTAAACTAGAAAACTTTGAAGCGCAAATTCAAGAAAAGCAACAATCTAGCTTGACAGATGTTTCACAAAGAACCGTTTTAGTAAAAGCTTTACAGGAACAATACAGCAACGTAAATGCTTCTGAAGCAACACTCGAAAACATTCAAAAATTAGCATCAGAAAATTCGTTTACCATCACAACTGGGCATCAATTAAACCTATTTACTGGACCATTATACTTTCTCTACAAAATAATTTCGACCATAAATCTTGCTACAACATTAAAAGAGAAACATCCAAACTATGAATTTGTCCCAATCTATTGGATGGCTTCCGAAGATCATGATTTTGATGAAATATGTTACTTCAATTACAAAGGCAAAAAAGTACGTTGGAATCGTGAAGCAAGTGGCGCAGTTGGTGAACTTTCAACAGAAGGTTTACAAGACGTTTTTGAAGTATTCTCAAAGGAATTAGGAAACAGCAACAACGCAAAACAATTGCAATCGTTATTCAAAGAAGGTTATCTAAAACACGATAATCTTACAGCTGCAACACGCTACATTGCCAACGAATTATTCAAAATATATGGTTTGGTTATTGTGGATGGAAACGACAAAGCATTAAAACAATTATTTATTCCGTTTGTAGAAAACGAATTATTTCAACAAACGGCGCATAAAAAAGTATTAGAAACGGCTCACAAACTAACGGAAGTCAACGATTCATATAAAATTCAAGTCAATCCGAGAGAAATCAATCTATTCTATATTACAGAAGGAATTCGCGAGCGGATCATTGAAAAAAATGGTGTTTTTACCGTAAATAACACTTCCGTGAGATGGAACTCGGAGCAAATACAACAAGAAGTCCACGAATTTCCAGCCCGTTTCTCACCAAATGCATTATTGCGCCCATTATATCAAGAAATCATTCTGCCAAACCTATGTTACATTGGCGGAGGTGGAGAATTGGCGTATTGGCTCGAATTGAAATCCTACTTTGAAGCGGTAAACGTGACCTTTCCAATGATATTACTGCGGAATTCTGTTGTGGTAAAAACCGAAAAGCAATCGGAAAAGATGGTAAAGTTAAACATCACCAACCGTGATTTATTCCTAAAACGGGATGCTTTTGTCAACAAAAAAGTAAAAGAACTCAGCGATATTGAAATTGATTTCACTTCGCAAAAAGAACATTTACAACAACAATTCAAAGACTTATACAAAATTGCAGAACAAACAGATCAATCGTTTATTGGCGCAGTTGCAGCACAAGAAAAAAAGCAACTCAAAGGTTTGCAACATTTGGAAAAGCGTTTGTTAAAAGCACAAAAAAGAGGATTAAAAGATAAAGTTTCCAGAAGTACAGACTTACAAGAAATTTTATTTCCAGGAAACTCATTGCAGGAAAGAAGACAAAATTTCTCCGAATTATACTTAGAACACGGCGAAAACTTAATTCCCACTTTAGTGGAACATTTACAACCGTTATCGGGAGAATTTTTGGTGTTAGAATTATGAAAAAAGACCGAAATTATTCCGGTCTTTTATGTAAGATTTAAATACTAACTTTTACTATTTATCTTGCACACTCGCAGGATATAAAAATACTATACTTTATTAAGCGACACGCGGAATGATCGCATGTTAAGTACGTGGTGTCGTTTCCACCAGTAACTTCAGTACTGTTCATTTTAGAAATTGCTTTCTTGTTTAATTTTAATACTTTTTGGTTCTTTTTTTTCATAATTATAATTTTATATGGTTTATATATTATAAAAGTTAAGAAAAAGATTATGGCTAATAAAAGAAAATAACTCGGAATTTATGAATTGTAAGAATGAAATAGCAAGTGCATAGTTGTGTGTTAGGTGTTTTTATAGTTCTTATTAAATCGTAAATAATACAGCGATTGTATAACGCGCAGCAATCGAAAATGCGCAAACAATAATCCAGCTAGTTTTCCTAAAATTGCCATACCAACAATTGTAATAAGAATTATCTTGATGGAAATTGGGAGTTCAAATAGTAACGTATATACAATATATACAAGCGTGCATAAAATTCCGATACCGACAAAGTAACTTCCTGTGGTACAGCCGCAACTAAAATATTCTTTCTTTACTAATTCTTCCCATGTTTCATTTTGCGCATCATTCAAATACGGTAATTTCAGTTCAATATTTTTAAAACGTTTTACAATAAATTTCAATTCATGAAGTTGCTCAATGGAATTGATAGAAATTTCTTTTTTCATCATTCAATAATTAAGATTATATATACACGCAATGTCTGCTAGAACGAATTACGGAGACTTGCCAATTTGTTAAAATTTGTGGAGAAGATTTTACTATTGAATGCATAACATTATTTGGATCAGCAGGATGACGTATTAAAAAACACGCATGTGCTATTTCATGTAAAGTCAAATTATCTCTCGAAGGAGCTTCTACCACGACATAGTTTGTTGTTGGTCCCATGCTACAACCTACTTTAGAATTTGGTGTAACATCATCAACTACAAAAACAATAATTTCTGCTCCATAACCGCTAAGACGTCGCCAACTGTCTTCAAATTTGCATAAAGCAGTAGCAAGTTCAAAAAATGATCCATGCAACAACCAATCGCTAAAAAAACCTTCTGTATTGCAAGCATAAGTCAACGGATTAAAAGGTGCATCAATCGCAGAATCGTAAGCGCCAGTATAAATTAGATTAATATTACACAAACGATCCATATGATCTATAGCAGCAGTAATTTGTGGTTGCAAAGCGGCTTCAGTTGTAATAGGAGTGCCTTTGTGTGTTGGAATTATAATTCCGAAATACATTTTTTTACGTGGTTGAAATCCTGCCAAACTTGCTATAAAATCAATCAGTCCAACAAATCGCCATAAACCTTCAGTTGCCCAATTCAAAATAGTTCGAACAATTCCGCCTATGATAGGAATGCTCATCACTAATAGAATTAGAAACGCTTGGATGTCCCATAAAAGAAAAAACAAATCACATACGATCCTAATGGCCCATTTTAAGACAGTGACGAGTACAAAGCGTACTACTTTAACAAGGATGACCACAATCCAACAAAAAACTTTATTAAGGCAAAGTGTCCACCAGTTACAAGGCTCATTACGGCATTTTTCTTCTTGTGTTTCTTCCCAATCTATAATTGGTTTTTCTATTTTTTCTTCAATCTTTACCTGAACCTCCCTACAAACTCTTCCCATAGTTTTTATTTTTTGTCAAAATTAGAGGCACCTAAGAAAAAGGGTAAGAGTGTAATACCTTTCTTTTATGTAGGAAAAACACTATTTATTGGTAAAATAGCAAAGAAAAGGTATCAACAATTAGCTGTGAATATTGTGTTGAAAAATCTTCAATTGAAGTGTTTAAATCTAAAATCTAAATACTACTTTTGCGTATGCAACACGACAAGGTATTAATAGTAGACTTCGGATCGCAATACACACAACTAATTGCGCGTAGAGTTCGAGAACTGAACATCTATTCCGAAATTCATCCATTCAATAAAATTCCAACAAACGTAGACGATTACAAAGCAGTCATTCTTTCGGGAAGCCCAATGTCTGTAAGGTCTGAGAATGCTTTTCATCCAGATTTAACAGCCATTCGTGGCAAAAAGCCATTGCTTGGTGTTTGTTACGGCGCACAATACTTAGCACACTTTTCTGGTGGTGAAGTTGCCGAGTCGAACACACGCGAATACGGACGTGCCAATTTGAATTTCATACAAGAAAATGAACCTTTCTTAGAAGGTGTTTCAGAAGGAAGTCAAGTTTGGATGAGTCACAGTGATACTATTAAAAGCTTACCAACCAACGGAAAACTCTTAGCAAGCACACACGATGTTAAAAATGCAGCGTACAAAATAGAAGGAGAAAGCACGTATGCGATTCAATTTCATCCAGAAGTATATCATTCCAAAGATGGAAAACAAATACTAGAGAATTTCTTAGTTCGCATTGCAAGCGTAAATCCAGATTGGACACCAAATGCGTTTGTAAGTGAAACGGTTGATGAACTCAAAAGTAAACTAGGAAATGACAAAGTTGTTTTAGGCTTATCTGGCGGTGTAGATTCAAGTGTTGCAGCGATGTTGTTGCACAAAGCTATCGGCGAAAACTTATACTGCATCTTCGTGAATAACGGATTATTGCGTAAAAACGAATTTACAAGCGTCCTTGAACAATACGAAGGTATGGGACTCAACGTAAAAGGAGTTGATGCTTCGGCACGTTTTTTGGATGCGCTAGCTGGACTGAGTGATCCGGAAGAAAAACGGAAAGCTATTGGTCGTGTATTTATTGAAGTGTTTGATGACGAAGCGCACCAAATTCAAGATGTAACTTGGTTAGCACAAGGAACCATTTATCCTGATGTTATTGAAAGTGTAAGTGCCACAGGCGGACCAAGTGCAACCATAAAAAGTCATCATAATGTGGGCGGTTTGCCCGATTTCATGAAATTGAAAATTGTAGAGCCGTTAAAAGCATTGTTCAAGGATGAAGTGCGTAGAGTTGGTGCTTCTATGGAAATGGACAAACAATTATTAGGTCGTCATCCATTTCCAGGACCTGGATTGGCAATCAGAATATTAGGAGATATTACTGCTGAAAAAGTTCGTATATTACAAGAAGTTGATGCAGTTTTTATTGACGGATTGCGTTCATGGAATTTATATGATAAAGTATGGCAAGCTGGCGCAATATTACTGCCAGTAAACTCAGTAGGAGTGATGGGAGACGAACGAACGTACGAAAAAGTAGTTGCGTTGCGCGCTGTAGAAAGTACGGATGGAATGACAGCAGATTGGGTAGACCTACCATATAAATTTTTACAAAAAGTATCCAACGATATAATAAATAAAGTAAAAGGCGTTAATAGAGTAGTATATGACATTAGCTCAAAACCGCCAGCAACCATTGAATGGGAATAATTAATAAAATAGTGTAGAGAATGAAAAAGTTGTTAGGATTTTTTTTAGTGATATTATTAACGAGTTGTGTCGCAACAGCACAACAATACAAAAGTCATACTGTAGCTAGAGGTGAAACTGTAAAAAGTATTGCCAAACAATATAATATAAGTGTTGATGATATTATCAGATTAAATCCAGAAGCAAGACGTGGCGTTCGCCGAAATAATGTCTTGGTCATTCCTTCAAAATCGGTTAAAGTTTCCAAAGATGTTGAGGTAACGTTTACCAATCATAAAGTAAGAAGAAAAGAAACCTTATATAGCATTGCTAAAAAGTATGGTGTTACGGTTGATGATATTAAAAAGTTCAACGAAAAAGTTGCAAAAGAAGGTTTGAAAAAAGGCGATCGTATTGCAATTCCTAAGTTCAAAACGAAAGTAGCTGATGTTGTAGACACAACCACGAAAGACGTAGAAGAAACAAAAAATGAAGAAGCTACTTTTGAAACCTACATCGTAAAAGCAAAAGAAACAAAATGGGGAATTGCGCATAGTTACGGACTCACCATTGAAGAATTGGAAGATTTGAATCCAGAAATTAAAGACGGATTAAAAATTGGACAAGAAATAAAATTACCAATTCGCACAGAAAAACCACAAGTTGCGACTACTGAAAAATATGTGTTTTACGATGTAAAGCCAAAACAAACTATCTATACGCTAACGCGGAAATTAGGTGTTTCGGAAGACGAACTCATCTTGTTAAATCCAGCATTAAAAGATGGTTTAAAAGCCGGAATGGTTTTAAAATTACCAGTAGCAAAAACAGAAAGTTTAGAAGTTGTAGATGCAGTAATTGTAGATAAATTCAATTTCTTGGAAAATGCAAGCACAGAAAATGTATCAAACATTGTGATTATGTTGCCGTTCAAGTTGAACGAAATGAACATGGACTCTGTAAGTCAAACCAAAGCAAAACTCAGAAAAGATCGTTTATTAGGCTACGCAACCGAATTCTACACAGGTTCACTAATGGCGTTAGATTCTATGAAGCAATTAGGTTTTTCTGTCAATGTGAAAGTGCTAGACAATCAAGGGAATACATCGGGAACACGAAAAGTTATGACAAACAATAGTTTCTCAGATGTACACGCGGTTATTGGTCCCATTATAGATTCAAACATAGAAATTGTGGCTTCGGCATTAAAATCAGACGGAATTCCTGTAATTTCTCCATTAACAAGCAAAGAAGTAAAACATAGAAATGTATATCAAACCATTCCTGGGCAAGAATTGCTAGAAGCAAAAATGTTAGATTTCATCAAGAGAAATGGTCAAGATAAAAATGTGATCATCATCGCGGATAAAAACAATGCGACTATCAAGACAAAATTACAATCTATATTGCCTAATAATGTTGTGTTCAATCCGGAAGCAGGAAACTACATCAAGCCAACAGCAATCTTACCATTGTTAAAAGAAGATCAAGAAAACTGGGTGATTTTAGAAACAAATGATTTGTCATTAATAGCAAATGTTACTTCTGTATTAAACTCGTATACGACAAGTGAAAAGCGAAAAATTGTTTTGTTAACAACCGATAGAGATGATAATTACAACAACAATGACAATATTTACAACAGTCATTTAGCAAACTTAAACTTTCATTATCCATCCATAGAAAAGCCTTCATCGCTCAACAATCTATTTGTAAAAAACTATAAACGTGAGTATGGCATTTCTCCAAGTAAAACTGCCACGCGCGGATTTGACATTACGTTTGATATTTTACTGCGCTTAGCGTACGATCAAAACTTGGCAAAAAGTGTGCGTAAAGGTTCGGAAGCGAGTTATGTTGAAAATAAATTTGATTACACTAAAAAAATATTAGGCGGATTTTTCAACAAAGGAATTTATATTGTAAAATATGATGGACTGGAAATAAAAGAAGTCAAATAATATATAAAACCTACACAGTAATGACTTCAAAAGTAACGTACAAAGGAAATCTCAGAACGGTTTCAGAACACATAAAATCTGGAAATGAATTCATTACAGATGCACCAACAGACAATAATGGCAAAGGAGAAGCGTTCTCTCCTACGGATACTGTTGCAACAGGACTCGCAAGTTGTATGCTGACAGTGATGGGAATCAAAGCGGAACAATTAGGCGTAGACATGGAAGGGACTACGGCAGAAGTTATAAAAACTATGGCTTCAAATCCTAGAAGAATTTCTAAAATAGAAGTCAAATTAGAACTTCCTTTTGAAGCTGATCACAAAACTAAAAAAATACTAGAAAACACAGCAAATACCTGTCCTGTACATTACAGTCTTCATCCAGATATTGAAAAAAATGTTGAATTTCATTGGAAATAAATGTATAAACTTTTAGGCATACTTTGTATTTTTTTATTCGTTCAAGACGAAGAAACCATTACATGGACAGAAAACCAAAAACTACATTGGGGAAACTTTGAAGGCGAGCCTGAATATAATACGGAAGCAGTAGCCATTACAGCTTCAGGAATTACGTATGGTTTCAGTTCTAAAACCTATTCTAACAGTGATAAAATTGACTATACAACGAAGGTGATAGCGCAATTCTATCCAGAAAAATCGTGGTATCTCAAAGAACGTGTAACAGATACCGTTTTAGGACATGAACAATTGCATTTTGACATTACAGAACTACACGCGCGGAAACTTCGGAAGCGTATAAAGAATACAAAATTTACCAAGAACATTCAAAAAGAACTCTCCAAAATCTATGATGAGGTCAGTGATGAATTACGCGAAATGCAAAATCAGTATGATGAAGGTTCGGACTATTCAAGGGATTACGAAGGACAAGTACAATGGCAAAAACGGATCGCAATAGAACTTCAAAAACTAAAAGCATACCGAAAACATACCAAAGAAAATGACTGATTTTCCCAGTAAAGAAGCACAACAAAAACTTCTCATCGAATTGGCGCATGCAAAAATGCCTTTCGGAAAATACAAAGGAAAATATTTAGTCAATCTCCCTGAATTCTATCTACTCTGGTACCGTCAAAAAGGATTTCCCAAAGGAAAACTAGGGCAGCAATTAGAACAAATACTCGATATCAAAATCAACGGTTTAGAACAAATTATCTACAATATTCAACGACAATTTGAAAAACGATAATTGTCAATCTACATTCCTATAAATTAATAAGATGTATTGCTGATGTTTTATAAAGCGTCATTGGTAACTGTTTTTTCTTCTCTTTTTCCTCTTTATGTTTGTTGCATAAACATTAAAATATTTATTATGAAGAAAAAAAAAAGCATTCAAAAACTAAGCGTTCACAAAGAAACAATTAGCACACTAAACATGATTGTTGCTGGTGATGGAGGAATAACAAGAACTTCAATGACTGGCACGCCAGTGACAAAAAATAATACTTGTAGTTGCCCTAGTACTGTTGTTATATTATGTAGTAGTTATGACGATTACAAATGCTAGATTGAAAAACTTTCAATAGCTAGCTTTTTGAGTTTATTATAATAAAACCACTGTTTCAAAAAAGAAATTGTGGTTTTGTTATATATAAAGTATTTGAAAAACTGGTTAATGTGAGCTTTTTGTTTAAAACGTCCTTACAAACGGTAACTACAGAAATAGGGGAAAAATACCCTTTTTTAAATAAACAAATAATCCATATCTTTAGTACTTCCCCTTTTTGAATGCTATCAATTAAAATAAAACTATTTTTTTTATAACATTCTAGAAGGGTTTTTTGTTTTAGTGAAACTCAATTTAGAGAAGCTTGTGAAAACGTACTCAAAATTGTAAGTTGAGCTAACTGCACTGAAAAGTGGAGTTTCAGATTTATTTATTTTTTTTAATTTTCAATTATGATAGTATTACTAGACAACGGTCACGGAGGTTTAATCAACGGAACTTACCAAACACCCGGAAAGCGTTCGCCAATTTGGAATGATGGTACGCAATTATTTGAAGGCGAATTTAACAGAGCTATAGTAAACGGAATTATTGAAGATTTAACAAGACTTCGCATTCCGTATGTAAACATTGCTCCTGAATACAGAGATGTAACCTTAGAAACACGCATGAACAGAGCAAACAAATACAACTCAAGAAAAAGTTTCTATCTCAGTGTGCATTCTAACGCAGGTGGCGGACATGGAAGTGAAGTATTCACCTCAAGAGGAAATACCAAAAGTGATAAAATAGCAACCGTTTTTGGAGAAGAATTCAAAAGAGAATTTCCAAACCGTAGATTGCGAACAGATTTCTCTGATGGCGATTTAGACAAAGAAAGAAACTTCTATGTGCTTAAAAATACTAGAATGCCTGCAATCCTTACGGAAAACTTCTTTATGGACAATGAAGAAGAATGCAAGTCATTACTAATGACGCGAGAAGGACGTGCAAAAATCATTAAATATCACGTAGAAACTATCAAAAGAGTACAACAAGAATTATTTTAAACATAACTAACATACCCATGAAAACACGTTATTACACAGTGTATTTAAGTGCATTAGCACTTTTATTAGTGACATCTTGCGCTTCACTACGAACAGCAGTTTTTGATCAATATTCATATCAAAAAGGAACAGAAATTAAAGTGGATGCCGCGAATTTGATGGACAAAGCTAATACGCAGTACGATTCGCAAACAGCTGCCATTGTAAACTTGCAAACCGAATTGGATAAAATGGTAGAGTACGAAAAAAACAAGCCAGACAATCAAATCAGTTATGCCATGTGGAAAATGATTGCAGATCCAAATAAAAAATTCATTGCTGGATTTTTAAAGCTTTGGAAAGACAAAGGAACTGTCAATACAGTTTTTATAGATGAAGCAAAAGGGCAAGTAACAGAAGCCTTGGATTTAATTCTTCAATACGAAGGAAAAAAAGATCCAGCTGCAGAAAACAAGCTCAAAGCAATACTCGGTATACAATAACTACTAAAAATAAACACAAATGGATGTTAACAACATACTCAAAGAAATAAAAACGAACCTATTTGATTTAGTAGGTGGAAAATTTGAAGACTTAAAAGGAGAAGCTAAAAAAGATATACAAGATTTTTTAGACGCTTCTAAAGCAAAACTAGAACGTTGGACACTTTTTCTTGCGGACGGAAGTATTTCGGCAGAAGAATACAAATGGTTGGTAGAAAGTCAAAAAGATTTAGTCGTCCTTAAAGGATTATACACTGCGGGCGTTTCTAAAATAAAACTCGGTCATTTAAAAAACAGCATTCTTACAAGTGTCATAAATACAGCAATTGGTATCGTAACAAATACCAATGATACAACAGCAGACGCATAAGATTCAAACGCTGAATAGTTAGGATTGATTTGATGATTTAAAGATGAATGCTCAGAGAAGAATGATACAACAAAGAGTTTCTTTATCAACTAAAAGCACTAAAATTAGAATCATATCAAATCTTTCAAAGAGAAATAAAACATAGCGTACTGATAATCAGTTTTATCAGAAAAAAATACAAAGGTTGAATACACTTGAAAAATAGTTATTCAACCTTTATTAATTATAAATTCTTCTTTGTACTTTTGCCGCCGAATACACAACAACAACACAACACACTATTACTAATGACAAACACCAAATACATATTTGTTACGGGCGGTGTTACTTCTTCTTTGGGAAAAGGAATAATTGCGGCTTCACTTGCCAAATTATTACAATCAAGAGGTTACAGAACTACCATTCAAAAACTAGATCCATACATCAATGTTGATCCTGGAACTTTGAATCCGTATGAGCATGGAGAATGTTACGTAACGGACGATGGCGCAGAAACTGACTTAGATTTAGGGCACTACGAACGTTTCTTAAATGTTCCTACTTCGCAAGCAAATAATGTAACTACAGGACGTATTTATCAAAGTGTAATAGACAAAGAACGCAGAGGAGAATTCCTAGGCAAAACGGTTCAAGTAGTACCACACATTACCAATGAAATCAAAGAACGAATTCAAATTCTAGGAAACTCTGGAAACTATGATATCGTCATTACTGAGATTGGTGGAACTGTCGGAGATATAGAATCATTACCATACATTGAAGCAGTGCGTCAATTACTTTGGGAATTAGGAGAACACAACGGAATTGTAATTCACTTAACCTTAGTTCCGTATTTATCTGCCGCAGGCGAATTAAAAACAAAGCCTACACAACACTCTGTAAAAACCTTGATGGAAAGCGGAATCAAGGCAGATGTATTAGTCTGTAGAACTGAACATGAACTTTCAGAAGAATTACGTCACAAATTAGCATTATTCTGTAATGTAAAACGTGAAGCTGTCATTCAATCCATTGATGCAAAAACAATCTATGATGTACCTAACTTAATGCTTGAAGAAGGATTAGATACGGTTGTTTTAAAGAAACTTGCATTAGTAGATGAAGGAATGCCCGATTTAACACGTTGGAACAAATTCCTAACGAAGTTTAGAAACCCTAAACATACGGTTACGATCGGATTGATTGGGAAATATGTAGAATTGCAAGATTCGTATAAATCTATCCTAGAATCATTCATTCATGCGGGAGCAGAAAACGAAATCAAAGTAATTGTTGAGTCGATTCATTCTGAACACATCACAGAAAAAACAATTGCTGAAAAGTTTAAAAACTTAGACGGAATATTAGTCGCACCCGGATTTGGCGATCGTGGAATAGAAGGAAAAATAAAAGCGGTTCAATACGCACGTGAAAACAATGTTCCTTTCTTGGGAATCTGTTTAGGAATGCAAATGGCAGTCATTGAATTTGCAAGAAACGTACTTGGTTTAGAAAGTGCGAACTCTACGGAAATGAATCCAAACACAGCAAGTCCAGTAATTAACTTAATGGAGGCCCAAAAAAATATAGAAAACAAAGGCGGAACAATGCGTTTAGGTGCGTGGGAATGCGAACTCTTACCAGGAAGCAAAGTACATGACATTTACGGAAAATCTATGATACTAGAACGTCACCGTCACAGATACGAATTTAACAACGAATACAAAGAAAAAATAGAAGCAGCTGGATTAGTAGCTACGGGACTCAACCCAAAAACTGGATTAGTAGAAATTATTGAATTGCCATCACATCCTTGGTTTGTAGGTGTTCAATACCATCCAGAATACAAAAGTACAGTAGCCAATCCGCATCCGTTATTTGTCGCTTTTGTAAAAGCTGCATTAACAAATTTAGAAAACAAACAAAATGCCACTTTGACATAAAAACGCAAATTGGTTGCTTTTTTGAGTAACAAAAACACACAAAAGGTGTCTACCATGTAGATGCCTTTTTATGAGCTTATAAGAAGTTAATAATAAGGTCAAAAATGAGATTGCATAAATAAACGATTAGATGGAAGAAAACAAGTTTGATTACAAACAATTTATAGGATTTGGACTAATAGCTTTAATTGGTGTTTATTGGTTAAACACTATGAAACCTACCGAAGAAGAAGCGGCAGCTGCTGAAGCGGAAAAAGCAAAAACAGAACAAGTTACTACGCAAACGGCTGATACTACAAAAACAGCAGTCGTAGCCGAAACTACATTAGACCTTACAGATTCGTTACAATTAGCAAAATATAAAAATGCTTCAGGTGCATTTGGTTACAATGCGGAAAACGTGCCAATGGACGGAGTAACAACGCTTGAAAACCAATTGCTATCTTTAAAAATTAGCAACAAAGGAGGACAAATCGTTGAAGTTCATGTAAAAGGGCAAAAGGTAAAAGGGAAATTTGAAAAACTAACAACCTATGATTCGCTGCCTGTATATCTAATCAAAGACGGAAACTCATCTTTCGGATTAAACTTAACAACTTCGGAAAATCGTGTGATCAATACAATCGATCGCGGATTTGAACCAACCTATACTGAAACTGATAGTACCAAAGTACTTTCGATGAAACTGAAAGTTGCTGCAGACAAATACTTAGAATACCGTTACGAGTTGAAAGACGATTACATGATCGATTTCACGGTGCGTTCGCAAGGATTAAACGGAATGATCAATGCAAGTCAACCGATCAACATGGAATGGAAACTGAAAAGTTTCAGACATGCAAAAAGTATGACGTATGAAAATAGGTATACTGACTTACACTATGAATATGAAGACGGAAAAGATAGCTACTTAGGACAAGCTACAGACGAAGAAAAACTAAGCGACGTTACGTGGTTAGGTTACAAACAACACTTTTTCTCTTCTATCTTACTAACAGATGTAGCTTTCAAAACGGCAACACTATCTACGGAAAACATTGTAGATCCTGAAATGGCGGAAAAAGATGTAAAATTCTTAAAACAATTTGGTGCGTCTATTCCATTAGAATTAAGTGGAGGCGAACTAAACTATACAATGGATATGTATCACGGTCCTACAGACTACGATACGCTCTCTCACTATGAAAGAAACCTAGACGAAATAGTACCATTAGGTTGGGGGATTTTTGGTTGGATCAACCGTTTCTTCTTAATTCCATTATTTGGCTTCTTGGGTTCGTTCTTACCAGCTGGAATTGCAATTATTGTCATGACCATCTTAGTGCGTTTATTACTATCACCAGTAACGTACAAGTCGTATGTATCACAGGCGAAAATGAAAGTAATTCGCCCAGAGATTGCTGAAATCAACGAAAAATTTAAGGATGATGCAATGAAAAAGCAGCAAGCAACCATGAAATTATATGGTAAAGCTGGCGTCAGTCCCATGGCAGGTTGTATTCCCGCATTGATGCAAATTCCTGTATTCTACGCGTTATTCATGTTTTTCCCATCGGCATTTGAACTAAGACAAAAAAGTTTCTTGTGGGCAGAAGACTTATCATCGTATGATACCATCTACCAATTCCCAGATGGATTCAGTATTCCATTATATGGAGATCACATCAGTTTATTTCCAATCTTAGCATCTATTGCGATCTTTTTCTACATGAAAATGACCACAGGACAACAGATGAGTTCTATGCAGCAACCTTCACAAGAAGGAATGCCAGACATGAGCAAAATGATGAAGTACATGATGTATTTCTCTCCATTAATGATGTTATTCTTCTTCAACAACTACGCAAGTGGATTGAGTTTATACTACTTCGTATCGAATTTAATTACGATCGGAATTATGTTAGTGATCAAAAAATACATCATTGACGAAGATAAAATTCACGCGAAAATAGAAGAGAACAAGAAAAAGCCTAAAAAGCAAAACAGGTTCCAAAAGAAAATGCAAGACATGATGGAACAAGCCGAAGCACAGAAAAAAGCAAAAGGCAAATAATATGTACAAGTAATACAAGCAAGTTTTACAAGTTAAAAAGAGGTCGTCTAAAAAGTAATTTTTAGGCGATTTTCTTTTTGGTCTAATTTTGTTTTGATCTCAAGCTTTGATTAATTGAGATTAAAAACGGTCACAATAAAAAAGCGAAGTTAGTTTACA
>NZ_JACGWS010000020.1 GCF_014397005.1 Kordia aestuariivivens | reverse complement strand
TTGGAGGTAAAAGACTTAACTGATCTTGACAATAGGTCTTAAAAATAACTTTTCTGCTCATTCTTAAAGTTAAGAATTACTTCAAAAAATTGCAAAAAAAAAGACTGCCTTTTCAGACAGCCTCTTTTGTTTTTTAAGCACGAAAAAAATCCGTTTATCTAATATTTCTGCATTTCATGCGGTTCATCTAAAAAACAGAAACGCATACAGCAAGTCTTACAGAATATCACTATCTTGTTTTCATATTAACAATAAATATCATTTTAAGAATGTCTGGAATTTTAGATTTATTAAATAGTGATTTGGGTAGACAAATCATTGGCGGAGTGAGTAATGAAGTTGGAGAAGATCAAAACAAAACTGCTTCTGTATTAAGTATGGCATTGCCTGTACTAATGGGAGCAATGAAAAGAAACGCAAGTACACCTGAAGGTGCCGAAGGATTAAACAATGCTTTATCTAACAAACATAACGGAAGTATCTTAGATAACTTAGGAAGTCTATTTGGCGGTGGAGTTAATCAAGAAGTAAAAGATGATGGAGACGGAATTTTACGTCATGTTTTAGGAGATAAAAGACAAAATGTTGAAAAAGCAATTGGGAAACAATCTGGAATGGATGCTTCATCTATTGGAAACATTTTAAAAGTTGCTGCACCACTTTTAATGGGTGTTTTAGGAAAGCAAAAACAACAACAAAACGTACAAAGTTCTAGCGGAATTGGAGATTTATTAGGCGGATTGTTAGGTGGTGGATCAAGTCAAGCGCAAGCTGCTGCACCACAACAAAGTTTTATTGAATCTATCTTAGATGCTGACGGTGACGGAAGCGTTATTGACGATATCGCAGGAATGTTCCTCGGTGGCGACAAAAAAGGAAACGAAAAAAGCGGTGGCGGACTTGGTGGTTTGTTAGGCGGACTTTTCGGAGGAAAATAGTAAAAATACTATATAAAATACTGCAAAGAGCATTCACGAAAGTGGATGCTTTTTTTGTTTAAAATCGCTTTACCCCTAGACTTCTTAGATTTTATTAAATTGTTAGATTAAACTATCTTTTTTATATAAAATTCAAAAAAGGATGTCACGTTTCAAATTTCTGAAAGTTGTAGCTACAGAAAGAAGTCATAGTGATTTCTATAAATAAAATTTATATCATGAAAAAAAGAAGTTTAAACAGTTTAAAACTGAACAAACAATCTATTGCAGCTTTTGCAGATGAATTAAATGGAGGTTACGCATCTTCTGGTTTAAATATGTCTTGTCCGAACATTTGTAAAATGACTAATGAAGATCGTTTGTTATGTAATGACCTCGATTTACCAGCTCCTGTAAATCCTACACCTATTGATAGTCCAGCTCCTAGCGATGCAGCAGCAAATGCTCCTATGGATAGTCCAGCAGGTTAGTCTTTTCTTTTGTTTAACGTGATTTCAAAGCGAACCAAAGTTCGCTTTGTTTTTTTAGCCTTTATTCTAAAAATTCTATTATTATTTCTGCCTTTTTATATTTATACGCTTTCGCGTGAATAATCTCTTCTAATATATCTTTAGCATTCTCTTTTTGATTGACTTGTAAATACGCCAATGCTAATGCCCAATTAGACTCTTCTTGAACCGTTTTCGATTTTCGAGCTTCTAATAAATATTGAATTGTTTTTTGTGGTTCTGAAGTTTCTTTTTGTAAATAACATACTGCTAAATTGTAATACGCAGTTCCTTTACTATTTTTATTGATGCTTTCTGTAGCAAGGATTGTTTCCCAACGTGCAATACTTTCATCGTATTCTTTGTTTTTATATGCCAAAGTTGCTGCTGACACTTGTGCATCAATAGTTTCATCACCACGAGTAGCCAACGCATGATTGTCTATACTGTCTAAGTTTTCTATCGATTTATTGACTATAGTTTCAAAATTAGGTGTTACAAAAATTGCAATACTATACAGTACAATTCCTGCTATACCAACTATTGCTGCTGCAATGGCTAGTTTTGAAAGTTTAAAAAATCGTTTCTTTTGAAGAACTTCTTTTTCAACACCATACTCATTTTTCAGTCGTTGCTCCCATGCTTTTCGTTTATCACGCTCAAACTTGGCCTGAATCAATTTCTCACTAGTTGAATCAAGTTCTTCATCGGAAAGCTTCTCTCCTTTTATATATTTTTTATGCTGCATATACTGTTTTATATCACGCGAACGCAATTCACTATCAAGGTTTGTAATGTTTTAAAAAATAGGAACGTAAAGTTTCTAAACAGCGTTGTTTTTGTTTTCGCAATGCTGCATCAGATTTCCCTAATACATTCGCCAATTCTTTTAATGTTATTTTTTTGTAATAAAAATTTTCTAACAATTTGCTACACTGATCTCCTAGAGATTTCCAGGCAATGTCTAAATAATCGAGAATTAAATCATCTACTTCTTCTTCTGTAGTAATTCCATCATTTTCAGACATTTCCAACGATTTTGTTCTTTTATTAAATGCCGTCGTTAAAAATTGACTTGCCATTTGTGTAAACAAAAAACGCATGTTATAATAGTTTATTTTGCCTGCCAACAATCGTTTTCTAAACTTTAATAAGGCATCCATCGTTGCATCATACGCCATCGATTGATCCGTTTTATAACGATACATTAAATATGAAATCGTTTCTTCAAATTGCGCTAAAAATATTTTTTCAAACAGACGATCATCACCTTTGCTCATTTTTTGTAGCATTTCTTCAAACTCATCTTCTTTGAGTCCAAAGTTTTGATGCGCAATAGCATTGTTTTTTTTAGTCTTATTTTCGGTAGGTTGATGCTTCATAATTCTTCATAAAATTAAAGAAAAAAAGCTTTATTGATAGTATAAATAAAATTTAAAAGAAATGTGACAGAAAAAAAAAATGTCACGTTTGGTTTTTGATATGGTTATATAGCAAATAGAAATTATTAACTATAAAATTTTAAACCATGAAAAAAAAGTTAACAAAGTACTTATTATTAGTTACTGTTTTACTAGCTACAATGATAGCTTGCCAGAAAGAAAGTGAACCATTATTAGAAAATTCTAGTGATATTGAAACCACGCAAAAAGAGTACGGAGCAAACTCTGAACATTTAGCACAAGTTCTAAGTGAATCTAAAGGAAGGCTTACAGAAGCAAACTTTATAGGTCGTATTATAGATGATGGAAATAATCCTATTGTGGGTGCAACAGTGACTTTGGGTGGACATCAACAAACCACAGACCAAAATGGAATTGTAACATTTATGGGGGCAAGTGTTCATGAAAATTTTGCGTATGCAAGTGTAACAGCTCAAGGTTATACAAATGGTTCGAGGGTTATGGTTCCAAATTCAGGAGCAAACAGTCAAAATACATTTACCATAAAACTTTTTAGTTTAGGAAATTCGCAAACTATTTCTTCTCAAGGTGGAGAAGTAACGATTGAAACCGATCTTGAAAGAGAAGCTATTATAATTTTTAACAATGGTTTTGTAGATGAAAACGGAAATTCATATTCTGGAAACGTTTCTGTAAGTGCAAATTATTTAGATCCTTTATCAGAAGATACAGCAGACACAATGCCTGGTGATTTATATGGTGTTAATGCCAATTATGAAGAAGTTGCTTTGGGTTCTTTTGGAATGATAAACGTAGAACTTAGAGGTAGTGCAGGACAAAAATTACAAATTACTAGTCCAGCTAGAATTATGATGCCAATTCATCCAGATCAAATGACGATGGCTCCAAATCAAGTACCAATGTGGTCATTTAACGAAGATACAGGCGTATGGTTTGAAGAAACTGTTGCCTACAAAAACGGAGATTATTACGTTACAGATGTGAACCATTTTTCATTTTGGAATTGTGATGCGCCATTTCCTGTAACAAATTTTCAAGCTACTATAATTGATGCTAATTCGGGAACGCCACTAAGTGGTGTTAAAGTGACTATTAATTATAATGGTTTTGTTCGTAATGCATTGACAAATAATAACGGAATTGTAAGTGGAAAAATTCCTAGCGGTCAAACAATGAACTTAACTATTTCTACACATATTTGTGGAACTGTACTCTTTACAAACCCTACTTTTGGTCCTTTTAACGGTCCAACTTCGATTACGATTCCTGTTACAGTACCAACGCAACAATTAATCAATATTTCGGGAACTGTCACTAACTGCGCTTCGCAAGCTGTAACCAATGGATATGTAACCTATTCAAGTACTATTGGACAATTTGGAGGAATTAGTTTAGTAACAGCAGGTACACATAATTTTACAGGAGTATCATGTGCAACACCTGTAAACATTGATCTTGAAGCTGGTGACATGGATACTGGAGAAATTGCTACGACTACTGTAACAGCAAATCCAAATGCCGTTGCAAACTTTAATCTTTGTGGCGGACCTGCTCCTGAATACATCCGATACAGCATCAATGGAAATCCTGTACAGTATGAAATACTATATCCGTCTGCAGGAGTTGAAACACCAAATTATCTGTATATGAGTACATCTGCCCCAGGAAACGGTGGTACAATAATTATTGGGAATGTAACTGCGCTCGGAACATATCCTTTTATTAGCAATCCGTATGTTACCACTACACCATCTTTATCAATAAAACGTTTGGGTGATGTTAATGGTATAGATCCTATTGCGACTGAGGCTTTAGCAATGCCTATGACATTTACAATCACAAGTTTTGGTCCAGTTAACAGCTATATAGATGTAAGTTTTACAGGAAACTATGTAGATTCATTCGGAACTACCAAAACCATTACTGGTGAAGCACATCTTATTAGAGATTATTAACTAACGTCCTAATACTAAATATCACATAGTGAATTCTCATTATGTGATATTTTTCTTTAAATTTTATGTATCTTTAAACTACATAGTATTATTTTTTTTAACCCAAAACAATTCAATAAAATGAAAGCCTTAAAACTTTTTACCATAACTTCCCTACTATGTATATGTGTTACTTTGTCTTCACATGCTCAATATAATCCTACGCTTCAATTTAGCACTGATAATGCAGGAACAATAAATTATGAAATTGATAACGCTGGAGATAAAACACATGTTTTTACACTCTTTGGTGATGGTATGTTCAGCACGCATAGACAACCTGTACATGTATTTAAACCCAATGCAAATGGGTATGTAACAGAATCATATTTTGCCAGAGTATATGATCCAAATTTACCACCAAAAAAGACCATACACATTCCTCCTTTTTCAAATGTGGGAACTCCAAATACCACGGCAAATCCAACAGTACAAATGACAGGTAATATTCATTTGATGACAAGTTGGGCAACAGCATACGACTATGAAAATTTTTATATCATTGCATTTAGAAATACAACTTCTCAAAGACCAGTAGACGGCTGCATCGAATTTCATTACAATGAGCACGATATTGATGTCAATTTTTTAGAAATAAAAGAATATAACAATTGGGTTACTAATAGAACTCTTTTGCCAAGTAATGGAACATTCACGAATAAAATAGTTTGGAATTTTACCGACTTAGCGCACAATGAAACACGTTATGTGTATGTTCCTGCTACCACAAAAAAAGCAATTGGTGAAGAAATCAATCTTGAAGTTAAGTACAGTATTGACTGCAGAGAGCTAAGTAATGGTAGTGATTATACGTTTTTAACACGTAGATATCCGCATGATCCAAATTTTAAAATTGTAGATAAACAATGTCTAACAAATGAAATAAGTGAACAACAAAAGCTTACTTACACCATTGGCTTTTTTAATGATGGAGAATATTTTGCGCAAAATGTTTTTGTTAAAGATATTCTTCCAAGTGAATTGGTAGTAAGTACAGTGCAATTGGTAGATTATGAAGTGCAGCCTACATTGAGTTTTCAAAATAACACTATGTTTATTAATTTTCTAAATATCAATTTACCAGGAACTGAACAAACCATTCCACAGATGTATTCCTATGATGATGCATTTACCTATTTTTCATTTGAAGTTTGTACAAAAACAAATTTGAGCAATTGTATTTCAAATACAGCGAGCATTATTTTTGATTCACAACCTGTATTTTTTACGAATAGGTCAAAAATATGTGTTGAAGCAGACTGCTCCGGTTTTGAGATCTGTAGTAATAGTACATCGAGGAGAAGTCCTGATGAGCCACAATTTAAAGGAGTTAAAAAAACGGAAGAATTGGTATTTAATGTATATCCAAATCCAATATCCAATCAAATGAATATCGATATTAATTTCCAAAGAGAAAATGCTTCTAATTTCACAGTAAAACTCATGGACTATTCTGGTAAAATCATCAAAGAATTTACAGTAAATCAACAAAATTCATCTATTTATAAAAGAACATTCAATTTTCAACGCTTATCAACAGGCTTGTATTTCATAACTTTGGAAACAGCTGAAGGACGCTGTACTAAAAAAATCATTAAAAATTGACTTGGAAATACAACATACAAAAAATGCCCGCACTACTTTCATTATTAATGATTTGTTTTGCGGTGCATTTCACTACTGCACAAACACTACAAAATGATTCAATTTTAGGAGCACAATTACTCAAAAAAGCTGATTCCTTAGCCGAAAAGAACAATTACACAGCAGCTACAAAAACAGCATTACAAGCGGCAGCTATATTTCAAAAAGTAAACGATTGGAATCAATGGTATGAGGCTTACAAAGCGATTTTTTATAATGGTTACGATTCACGTGATCATGAAACAAGTATTGACCTTATTCAAAAAGGAATCGAAAAACTTCCAGAAACAGAAATCTTGGCGCATGGAAAGACATACTATCTTTTAGGCATTTTAACAATTGCTACAGGAAATATTCCTGATGCATTATTACATTACGAACAAAGTATTGCATACTTAGAAAAGGCAAATGATATAGAATGGCTCGGTATTGTAATTGGAAATATCTCTCAAGTATACACTAGAGAAGGTGATTATAGTAAAGCTCAAGACTATTTAAAAATTGCAATTACACATAGCGAATCTGCTAAAGACAGCCTTGCTATTTGGAAAAATACAAAAGCATTAGGTAGTGCCTATTTTTATGCTGGAGATTTAAATAACGCAAAAAAAACATACACCAAAGCACAACAGTTGAAAGATTTAAAAGATGGTACTTTTGAACTCTATGAAGCTGAAATTCAATTTGAATTAGAAAATTATGAGCTCGCTTTGAAATCCGTAAACAAAGCGCTAAAATCCGCAAACACTTGTGAAACAGACACAAACGAGCAACCTTACCTATATCGATGTAAAGAAGTTTTTGCAAATGCTTCTATCTTTCTTGGTGAAATTTATTTAAAACTCGGTCAAGCCGAAAAAGCCTTACGGCAATTTCAAAAAAGTATTCCATATATTGAAGCATCAAACAATAAACGAGCAATAGGAAAACTTCATATTCAAATAGGTGATGCGCAAAAAATGTTAAAACAATATGACAACGCCTTAAGAACGTACCAAAAAACGCTGCATACTTTTATTCCTGATTTTACAGATACAAATCCTCATAAAAATCCTGCTAAAAATTTATGGACCTTGGAAATTTGGCTCATGGAAATATTTAAAAATAAAGGCGACTGTTTCTATGCAAAATATGAAGAATCTAACAATGAAAAATGGTTGTATCTAGCAGAAGAAAATTATGAACTTGCAGCTAATTTTACGGAAAATGTCCGATTAAATTTTACTGAAACGGATTCAAAACTAACACTAGGTTTTTATACTAATTCTTTCTATGAAGAACTCATAAAAACCAAACTAACACTATTCGAACTCACAAAAGAAAAGCAATATCAAGCACAAGCATTTCTGATTGCACAACGCGCCAACGCCTTTGTATTGCGAGGATTATTAAATGAGAAACAAGCTTTAAAAGCTGCTGGAATACCAAAAAATATAATTGCATTATTTGAAAAATATGTAAAAGAAATTAATACGCTGAAGAAAAAAATTCAAGATTCATTGGCTCCAGATTCTTTACAGAATTCATTAATAACGGCAAAAGAAACATTTCAAAATTTAAAAAAAGAGATCTCAAAAAAAAATCCGAAATTTGATGTTCTCCGAAATGATTTAAAAGGTGTTACTGTTGAAGAATTGCAAACCAAAATAGCGTCTAACACATTATTTATCAAATACTTTCTAGGTAAAGAAACGCTGTATATATTTTCAATATCGCAAGAAGACTTTCAATTAAATGCAGTTTCATTGCCAAAAGACTTTCAAAACTTAGTTTTTGACTATCGACAATCGGTAAGCAATATTTCATTCATCAATACTTCTCCTGATATCGCCGAAAAACAATACCTGCAAACAGCACATTCATTATACAACATACTCTTATCCAAACCGTTGCTTCATCACGATGCGAATGCTGTAATTACAGAATTAACCATTATTCCTGATGGAATTTTGAACACCATACCATTTCAAGTATTACTAAGAAAAAAGTCCGATTCATGGACAAATATTGACAATACGGTTATTAAAGACTATGCCATTGGCCATCATTATTTCTGTAAGATGGTACTCAATGCAACAGAAAAACAGAACGTCAAAGACAACTTTATTTCCTTTGGACTAGAATTAGATCAACAAACACTAAGCGATGCACAAACAGACACCGAAAATAGTATCAACAATACGCTTGCAAGCAATAGTTTACGAAGCAATATAGGATCAAAACTGACATTTTCAGATGATGAAGCCCTAAAACTTGCCAAACTCATGAATGGAAAATCGTGGATCAATGAAAAGGCAACAAAATCAAATTTCATAAAAAATGCCACAAATGCGACAGGCATTCACTTAGCAACACATGCGTTGCTGAATACTAAAAACCCGAATGTTTCTGCATTGGTTTTCACCAAAACAAACGATACACTTAGCAATTTACTTCGGTTAGATGAAATCTACAATCATAATTTCAACTCAAATATGATTACGTTAAGTGCTTGCAACACTGGATTCGGAAAACATCAAAAAGGAGAAGGATTGCAAAGTTTGGCGCGTGCTTTCAATTTTTCAAAAATTCCAAGTGTAACGGCGACTTTATGGAGCATTCCAGATGCTTCTTCGGCAAAAATAATGGAGTTGTACTATTCTTATTTAAAAGAAGGACATTCTAAAAGTATCGCGTTACAAAAAGCACAACTTGAATACGTAGAAAATGATGACATCAGTAGTCCAGCTTCTCGCCTACCATTCTATTGGTCTGCGTGGACGCACATAGGAACAAATGATGCAATTGAATTTAAACAACAAAACAATCATGCCTATCTGTTATTTTTCTTTCTTAGCCATATCATATTCATTGATTGGATCTTTTGGTTCAGAAATTATACAAAAGCATCCTGAAAATTACTCTTCTTTCATCTTTGCTCTTTGCTCTTTGCATCTCAATCCAAGCAATAGAAATTAAAACAAACTCCGCTGATAAGTCCTTCATTATAAAAACAGTTTTTTTAAAACTTAACTGAAAAAATCACACAATTGAAAAACTAGAAAAAACCTGACTAGCCAAAACCTATCAATACCTAATTCATATAGGCAGTTCACTCCTTTAGATAAAACAAATCCTGAAAAAATCGTATCTTTATACAAACTGAATTTTATATGAAAAAGCTACTATTATTAATTGCTTGCGCAGGAATGATCGTCTATTCGTGCACCGGACAAAAAAAAGCAATGACAAAAAAAGCGGACGATAGCACAAAAATATCCGATACGATTCGGATAGTCAGCGATGAACTAGAACATGAGATTATCATCTTTGAACCTGGTTTTAGCGCATGGATGGTGAGTTTTGCGCGCCCTAGAGATTACTATTCACAACAATTTTTAGAAGCGAGAAATCGTGTCTATGTTACCGAATGGAATCAACGTGTATTGCAACCTAATCGTTACAATAGCATGTGGTACGAGCAGGAAATCAATTACCGTCCAAATGTTGATTATGGGTATGAAGTCAATTACCAACTGTATTATTACTTCGTATACTTTCAACGAACGTACAATCAGCAGTTAGCTGCGTTTCCTGTTCGGATATAATGCAGAAGTTGTGTATCTTTGCATTCGCAAATTTTACACATGAACGCATTCAAAGAACGTTGGGAAATTAAAAACAACTGGCAACTCATCTTTCCTTTATTAGGAATTGTAGGACTACTATATACTGCCTACATACTTGCTAACAAAGTTATAAGTGCCTTCATAAACAATTCAGACAACAACCTTTTATATTACATACTCCTTGCCGTTGGTATAGGAGTATTCTTTTTTATCATGCTTCGCTTCTTTTTGTGGTGTTTCAAAAAACTAGAAGGAAAATGGGTGACAAACTATCGTTGGGAAATCATTAGTATTTTTATTGTTTTTGCCCTTACGGGAACAAGCTCAGTGCGAATTGCACGTCCATTATTGGAACTCGTTGGCTTCACGCCTACACTATTTCCAGAAGGATTTTTTGGTAGTTTGTTGTATTGGTTCATTAGAATCATCATCATTTTACCGCTCTATCAAATATTATTGATCATTTTTGGAGCGCTCTTAGGACAATTCAAATTTTTCTGGGAATTTGAAAAGAAAATGCTCAAACGCATGCATATTATTAAGTAATAGTTACGTTGGAATATTTCCGAATGTCATTCGAGCGCAGTCGAGAAATTTTTGAAATAAAGCATGTTTATTTACACCTTAACTACACTCGAAGTTACACTCTCTTAAATATGATTCAACTTCGTATTATTTTAACAAACGTCTCGCCAATTCGTAGTATAAATACAAATTCCTGAACAACAAATAGATGGAATTGTATTCGTCGCTGTACAATCATGACTATCTCTACATGGTCCGCCAAAACCTTCTCCAATACTACCATTGCCTCCACTAATAGTTTTTTGACTTTTCTTTGTAAGTACTTCGGCTCCTGTTACATTTAAAATGTTCTTTAACATAATTTTATTTTTTAAATTAATATGACATAAGATATTAATTATCAACTAAATATATAGCTAGCTAAACAATACAAAGTATACGGTTTTCCTTTAAAAAATTGCATGTTACGAAACATCAATCGTTGTAGAATCTTCTTTTTTAGGATTGATCACAAAGGTATACATCCACATCAGTGTAAATGTCGGTACAATGTCTGTAAACGGTAGTATTTCCTCAATAAAGGCAATTGCGGCTCCAACTTTTCCAGAAGTTCCTTTGTACATTTTGGTCATTAACCAAGCAGCAAGTGGCGCCCAAATAATATCGCTTGTTTCAGCAAATCCAGGAATTAAATAGGAAGCGTATCCAATTAAGTCAAAAATAACGCCTAGAAATAATTTTAGATATTTATGGTCTTTTTTATGTGTTGTCATGTAGTATTATAAATATGCTAACTTACGTAAAGCAATAAAAATGCCAAGAAGTCTTAACTAAAAAATGTTACATTTAAAATTTATCATTCAACATTTATCATTTGAAGAATTTCTTTCCCAGCAATCAAAATAGCACCACTAGTAGCTGTATCTAACTTAGAAATTGTATTTTTTTCAAGCAACTCAGCTTGTAATCTTTTCCATGATTGTATGATTAAATCTTTATGTTTTATATCCGCTAAATCTTCCCGAATTCCTTGTGCCAGTGCATAAATTAAAAAGGCTTTATCTTGGAGTGATACTTTGGAAGTATCATAATTTTCTAATTCAATAATAGCCCATTTGATGTTTAATTTGAATTTTTCTTTAAACGCTTCAATTTCCAGCATATTCTCTTCAAAATTTAAGATCGTGCGAATCATTGTAGCACAATCCAATCCAATATCACTATACTTAAAATCGCTTACACTAAATGCTTCTATTTTTTGAAGATAATTTCGGTTATTTTGTGCCGAATACGACCAAATCATATTTGAAAATACGACGCTATCTTCGTCTTCATCTTCTTCCGTTTGGTACTGTTTTATATTTAACAATTCATTTTGATAACGTGCTTCTTTTGTAATATCATAAAAAGCTTCAACGCCTGCAAATCCAACTCCATACTGCCAATCTGTTTGTGCTACATCATGCTGCGGATTTTCCAATTGGTGTTCCACAACTTGACGCAATACATTGATTATATTTTCTTTTGTCAAATCCGCTTTCAAAACTGGTTTCAACAAATCCATCTTCACGGAAGTGTGATAGCGATCTCTAAAACTGATCGGAGCTGTTTTTTCACGCGTATTCAGTGCATAATAGATATATTTTGTATTCTGCAACCAAACCACTTGCAATGGATTTCCTTTTTTCGCGCCTCTTACTGCAAATGGTCGCACATTATTTTTAGTTGAATTCTGCGTTATTTTCTTCGCTTTCCATGATTTTCCATGATTCTGCGTTGTCCAAGCTTCAATTTCAAAAATACCTTTACGTTTTACCGAAAGATATACAATATTTGGATTTTCATGATCAATGACAATACCACCCGAATAATGCGGAGCAGCTTCTAAAGTGCCTTTTCGTGTTTCTGGAAACCATCCGCCAGCATCAACCAAATCGTAACTTTTCCATTCATTGTTGTTAAATGTAGCATACGAATACACATGTGTTTCATCATTTGGAAACTTTGCGTAGGTTACAATCGGGTTTCCGTTTCTATCCTGTGCAATGTCCCAATTCCAGGATTTTATCGTGTCTGATTCATAAATTACATCCATTTCCGACTGTAAAACTGGCAATTGATCAATCGGTTTTATTTTTGTGCCATTCGCTTTATAAAAACTTCCATTTTCATAATACATATAATACAATCCAATCTTGGTTTCTTGCGCTGGATGACCATCTGTAAGCACAAAATGTATTTTAGAAATCCCGTCAGAGTATATTTTTGTATACGGTACTTTTATATTCTGAAGTTCTTTTGGCTGAAAGAATATTTCTCCTTTTGACCATGTTTCGCCATGATCAGAAGAAACCGAATACGAAGGTTTCATGTTGATGCCGCGCCAAAAAATATACAGTTTTCCGTCTTCCTTAGAAAGTCGAACAGGATTTGTATACGTATGACTCTGAACTGATCCATTGTCATGTGTTACACCAGGATTCAAATTCAATTCTTTGATCGGATTCCATTGTGAAATGTCTTCGGGTTGTTGTGAAGTTCGCATATACAATGGACGTTCGTCTTGTGTATGCGTATTAAAAAAGACCATCAAATGTCCTTCATCATCAAAAAGAATGCTTGGATTATCGTGATCGTCTATTTCTAAATTGTCATAAATAACTTGAGATTGAATTTCCTTAGTTTCATGATCGTAAAACCCAATATGAACATCGCCGTAATTATCTATCCAACCAACGTATGTACGTTTGTGTTTTCCTTCAAAATAGACAGCTCTTGGATCGGAAAACCAACTCCAAATACCATTAAACGTCATCGCTTGAAAGTTCTCGGAAGCAACCGCTTTTGATTTCGTAAACGTGTGTGTCGCTTTGTTTTGCGCAACGCTCATCACGCAACTCAATACAAAGCATAAAAATATGTTCTGGGGAAATTTCATAAATACAAACGTACTAAATATTAAGGAACGAAAAGGGCTTTGCTGAATTTTCGTCACTTAGAGTGGCAAATCTTAGATTTGTTGTATCGCAGGTATTTAGTTGAAAAGTTCCTTCGGAGATTTTCTAATCACGCAAAATGATTTATAAAAGGGGATTACGTTATATTCATTTTAGATCTAGCTGAACCTACCAATGTGTGTATAATATAGAAAGGACTTGTCATTAGTAATAAAACTAATAATAGAGGACTTGTAAAGACGAGTACTATATGATTTTTTTTCATAACTCTAACATTAAGTTAATATGTTGCAAAGTTGACCTATTTAGAAACCGCTAAAAACAAGTGTATTAACTTATTTGTGTTTTATATTACCCCTACTGCTAGCGCGATTTTTTTCAACAAACTCAATACAAGTCTAACGCGTGCCAACAAACAAACTCAAAATAATTCGTACATTCGTGGCAAAAAACCACTCGAAGTAACGTTATTACATAAAATGTGGTTGGAACAGAAAGACCTCAGAATTTCTAAAAAATTGAATAGAATAATATGGAAATAAAATATTGTTGGAGATGTAAAATAGATGTTCCAATGCTGAATAAAGAAGAGTTCGAAATAGCTTCTAAATTATATTCTAATGGTTTTAAAGTAGCAAAAGCTAACAGACAAGAGAGGTTTAAAGAATTGTTAGATTATTATAATGGTTTGACAGGGTTTGGAGAAACTGAACCGAATGCAATAATGCATCACTCGCTTCAACAGATTGGACCAGATTGTGAAAATTGTGGAAAACCATACAGAACACCAAAAGCAAAATTATGTCCAGCATGTGGAAATAAAAGAGATGTTAATGAATAAAACGTAGTAATAACAGAAAATAATTCGTGCATTCGTGGCAACTTCTCAATAAATTCTTTCTTCATTTCATTTCGACTCTGCTCAATGTAACACATTACGAAAAAATCTAATTGTCTAATAATCTAACAAGTCCAACAGCGAAGCGATCCAAGAGATTCCCGTCTACGCGGGAACGAGTCTAATTCCCAAAAATCATCGTATCAATCACACTAAAAGGCAATGCGCCATTTTCTAGAATTTTAGTATGAAACCACAACCACGGAAATTCTTTTCCTTGTGGTAAACTTGCTGCTTTGTGCGCTTTCCATTGTAGAATTTTATTCGCGCCGTATTTATAGGTAATTACTTGTGCTGGCCAACGTTTCATGCGGGCGATTTCGCGTTGCGCGATTTCATCTTGTCCTTGAATATGTTTTTGCCAAAATTGCAATGCTTTTGCATCGCTCCAATCGTAGTAATTTAATCCAACATCCATCGAAACTCTGACCGAGCGAATAATGTCCCATTCCCACTTTCCGAGTTCGTCAAATTGGGTGGTATACGCTCCGAATTCGTTTCCGAGTTCTTCTACGTACGCAGCCCAACCTTCACGATAACCGTTGTATGAAAACAATTGCTTAATCTCAGATTTCTCTAATTGTTCTTCAAATTTAATTTGATAATGATGTCCCGGAATTGCTTCGTGCAAATAAATCCACGCCACTTGCCTTTTATTAAAAGGTGTATCAAAATAATTGTAGTAGAATGTATTTCGCAGTTCGGCATAATACGCAGGAACTTGCGCATACGCTTTATTTTTTCCACGTTCAATATACACCTCTGGAAGTTCGGCTACTTTTGGAAATGCACCTAGTAACTTTGGTAATAATTCCTTTTTAAAAGTTTCAAAGTTATTTTGAATTGCTTCTACATTCGTGTGAAAAAAGATCGGTCTATTGATATAATTTTGAAACTCCAAACTGTCTAAACCTGAAGCCTTTTCAATTGCTTTCATAGCAGTTTTAGCACGATGTATCTCAGACAATCCAAATTGAAACAATCCGTCAGGTGTAACCTCAGCATCTACCCACTTTTTCAAGAAATACGCATACCATTCTTTTCCCATTGGAACGTTTTGTAAACCTTCTGTGGAAATTCTTTTGGGTTTGATGAGCAACCACTTTTTTTCAAGTGCAATGCGCTCTATGTGCAAATTGATCTCGTATAAAATCAATTCGTAATCGAGTTGTTGTGTTTTGCTTAAACGCGAACGATCAAACGCAGTTAGCATTTTTTTGTACGTGCGAAACATATTTTCTTGCTTAGCAACATTTCGTTCACTTTGAATCAACTCTAAATTATCTACATAATAGATCTGTAAATCCGCAATATGCAAGCGTTTAAAGTCTTTTATAAAAGTGGTAGTTAATTCATTCCACGTGGTTGTAACGTTTTGTCCAATCGCGGGAACGCTTACAAAGAAAAGCGCAAAAAAGGTGAAAATGTATTTGAATCGTTTTAGTTTAATAATCGTTATTTTAAGATAGTTTAGAACTGATTAGTTTTAAAAATTCCGTTCGGGTTTCAATATTTTCAAAAGCACCTCTAAATCCTGACGTTGTAGTGACAGAGTTTTGTTTTTGTACGCCGCGCATCATCATACACATGTGAGACGCTTCAATCACAACAGCAACACCTTTGGGTTTTAATGTCTTATTGATACATTCTAAAATATCATGCGTTAAGCGTTCTTGCACTTGCAATCTTCTTGCAAAAATATCCACAATACGTGGTATTTTGCTCAATCCTACAATATGCCCATCCGGAATGTACGCAATGTGTGCTTTTCCAAAGAATGGCAAAATATGGTGTTCGCAGAGTGAATACAATTCAATATCTTTTACAATGACCATTTCGTTGTAATCTTCGGCAAACATGGCTCCTTTCAAAATTTCGGCAGGATCCATATCATATCCTTGTGTCAAAAACTGCATCGCTTTTGCGGCACGTTCTGGTGTCTTTTTCAAACCTTCACGTTCCGTATCTTCTCCAAGTTCTTCAATAATAGCCTTGTAGCGATCTTTTACTTCATTGGTTACTTCAATATTGTATTCTTCTAGTTGTCTGTATGGCATTTTTTATATTTCTTTTTCTTCGCTGTTAAAGATACTTAAAAAAAGTACATGCAGAATAGGTTGAAACAATGACGTTTGTTAAAAAGTTTAAGTAATATTTAACTTTTTTTTAGGATAAAAACATGCCCAAGCATCCTAGTTTTGTTTCTATTACTGTAACAGATTCATTTTTTTGGAATCTATTTAAGTAATCATCATCAAAAAACCACAAATGCGAATTACACTAACCCTATGCTTTGTATTGCTATTGAGCTTCATCACCAATGCGCAAAACAAAAAACAATTAGCAATTACTCGAACCGACAACGCACCCAAAATTGATGGGATTTTAGACGACGAAGTTTGGAAGACAGCCCAAGAAGCAACTGGATTTACACAATTTAGACCCGATGTAGGTGTTACAGACACCGAAGCAAATAAAACCGTCGTTAAAATGACGTATGACGATACAGCTATTTATGTTTCTGCATACCTATATGATGATCCTGAAAAGATTATGCGTCAGTTTACTAGCAGAGATAATTTTGGACAATCCGATTTTTTCGCTTTGGTTTTAAACCCAAATAATGATGCGCAAAATGACACCCAGTTTTTTGTATTCAGTTCAGGAACACAAGCAGATGCCATAGCAAACCCCAGTATTGGAGAAGATTTTGGTTGGAATGCTGTTTGGGACAGTGCCGTACAAATTAACGACGATGGTTGGTCATTAGAAATGAAGATTCCCTACAGAACACTTCGTTTTTCAAATAGAGAAGTACAAACTTGGGGACTTCAATTTCATAGACAGTTTAGACGATTTCGTTCACAATACACGTGGAGTCCTATTGATGTAACCAAAGGAAATATTGGTTTGTATCATGGTGAATTGACAGGACTTAAAAATATAGAGCCGCCAACACGTTTGACTTTTTATCCGTTTACTACTGGAATTTCAAATTCTTTTGACGGACAAAGCGAAAGTGATTTTAAGTTAGGACTCGATGTAAAGTATGGAATTACAGAAAATTTTACCTTAGATATGACCTTAATTCCTGATTTCAGTCAAGCTGGATTTGACAATTTAGAACTGAATTTAGGTCCTTTTGAACAAACATTTTCCGAGCAACGTCAGTTTTTCACCGAAGGTGTCGATTTGTTTAATAAAGGAAATTTATTCTTTTCGCGTAGAGTTGGAGGTGGTCCATCGGGAAGTGTTGAACTTGCTGCTAATGAAGAAATTACACAATTTCCAAATACGGTAAAAGTAATTAACGCTGCAAAAGTTTCTGGTCGTACCAAAAAAGGACTCGGAATTGGTGTTTTTAATGCCGTTACCGAAAAAACAAATGCTTCTATTCGTAATACAGATACTGGCGATTTTAGAGACGAAGTTGTTGAACCATTGACGAATTATAATATTATTGTGTTAGATCAGCAGTTTAATGGAAATTCTTCTGTGAGTTTAATCAACACGAATGTTATGCGTGAAGGCGATTTTAGAGATGCAAATGTTACAGGTCTTTTGGCAGATATCACAAATAAAAGAAATACCTATAATGTTAGAGGCCAAGTTAAAATGAGTAATGTGAATGAATTGGATGGCACAACAACAGGATTTAGTTCATTCTTCATGGTTAGAAAAGTACATGGGAATTACCGCTATAGTTTTGATCACAGTTATGCAGATAACAAATACAACATTAACGACTTAGGTTTACAGTTTCGAAACAACTTCAATAACTTCGGAATTGATGCTTCGTATAGAACTTTTAAACCCACAGAAAAATTAAACAACTATTTCATTGGAACCTACGTTAATTACAGGCGTTTGGCAAATCCGAGTACGTATACTGGCGGAAATGGTGGCGTTAATTTTGATGCACAAACAAAAACACTACATAATTTTGGTGGAAACATCAATTACAACTTCGGAAAGCGATTTGATTATTTTGAACCGCGACAAGAAGGTCGTTTTTTCATCTCTGAAGATCGAGTTAATAGCAACGTTTGGGTTTCCACAAACTATAACAACACTTTTGCTTTTGATGCTAATATTGGTGGCGCAACGTTTTTTGAAAAAGGAAGAGATTCTAACTCTATTTGGTTTGGGTTTAGCCCAAGAGTTCAAATAAGCGATAAATTTATTATTAGCTATTCAATAGATGCTGATTTTTCTAATAAAGATCGTGGATATACGTCCACTATTGGTGATGACATTATTTTTGGACAACGCGATCGTAAAACTTTGGTCAACCGTTTGAATGCGAATTACAACTTTAATCCGTTTCATTCATTAGGCTTAACCTTTCGTAATTATTGGTCAACCGTAACCTACGAGAACGATTTGTTTACGTTACTAGAAAACGGGCGTTTAGATCGTACTTCAGGCTATGAAGTTGGCGATTTAGAGAACAATCCAAATATTAATTTTAGTACGTGGAATTTAGATTTGAGCTATTCTTGGCAGTTTGCACCTGGAAGTTTCTTAACAGCCTTGTATCGCAACCAATTGTTTAACTCTGATAATGCATCAGAAGAAGCTTATTTCTCAGCGTTGAATACTTTATTTGAACAACCTATACAACATACATTTTCATTGCGATTACAGTACTTTATTGATTACAATGATGTGAAACAATTATTGAGAAATAAAAAAAGAAAGAATATCAACTCATAATTGTGCGTGACCGCTTTATGTAGTAAATTGAAACCTTTATAGATAATCCATGATTACAGCAAAAAACATTCATAAATTTTACGGAGATTTAGAAGTTCTCAAAGGAATCAATTTAGATATTAAAAAAGGCGAAATTGTTTCTATTATTGGCGCTTCTGGTGCTGGAAAAACTACCTTACTTCAAATATTGGGCACGTTAGATAAAATGTCGCCAAACACGAGTAGTTCGTTAATTATCAATAATGTAAAGACAGAAACACTTTCCGAAAAGGAATTGGCAAAGTTTCGAAATAAACATATCGGATTCATCTTTCAGTTTCATCAATTGCTTCCTGAATTTACAGCCATTGAAAATGTGTGCATTCCGGCACTTATAAAAGGTACTGCAAAAGCAGAAGCTGATAAAAGAGCGAAAGAATTGTTAGATTTCTTAGGATTATCGAGTCGGTACGATCATAAACCCAATGAACTTTCGGGTGGAGAACAGCAACGTGTCGCTGTTGCCAGAGCATTGATGAATAAACCCGCGATTATTTTTGCCGATGAACCGAGTGGAAATTTAGATTCAGAATCAGCAGAAAATTTACACAACCTATTTTTTAAATTGCGTGACAAGTTTAACCAAACCTTTGTCATCGTCACACACAACAAAGAACTTGCCGACATGGCCGATCGTAAGATTGTGATGCGTGATGGGAATATTGTGAGTTAGACTTGGTTAGATTGTTGGACTTCTTAGATTATTAGACTTTTTTGATATACTCATTGAGATTTTTAGGTCCAGAGATTTCTCGATGGCTACGCTCTGTATTTTCAATTAAAATGTATTTTGATTGAAATAATGCTCGAAATGACACATAAAAGTCAAAACTAATAATCGCAAATCAAAAAATACATTTTACACATACAAAACAGGCTTTCAAGGGCAAATTTGAAAGCCTTGTTTGTTATGACATTTTGTTTTGTATGTTTAATTTATTTTTATTTCTTTAGAATACACGCACAATGTTGAATCCGAAAAAGATATCACCATCGCCCCAATCGCCTTCTGCATTGCTGATGAAACCAGGCTCATTGGTTGATTGTGCATTGGAGAATAATAATTGAAATACGTGTCCGCCAGTTTCAATATCGACACCAATGGTCAATGGATTTTTGAATTGAGAGTTATCAGCTCTGCTAAAATTATATACATAATCCATGTTGATCGACATGCGCTTGCTTACTTTTAAACGTCCACCCGCGCCCATGGCAAATTGATCGTGTTTCTGAGCAGCTTCTAACGTTAAGTTTTGACGTACATACGAAGGTGCTAATTCCAACGAAAAGCTATTGCTAAATCTTCTTGAGATGAGTAATTGCGTTGTATAACTCAATCGATCGTCAAAAGTTAGGAATGGAAAACGGTCTTTTCGCACTTGCGTGTTGATGTTCACCGTAGCATATCCAACAAGATTTACTGGAAAATCACCTGATTGACTTTTTAGTTTCATCTTCGTAGAAAGCGCATACGTTTGTCGCAACGATTCTCTACTGACTCCAAATTGCCAGCCATCTAAAAGTCCGTACACCAATTGTATTTTAGTATTTGCATTGTCAAACCCGAAAAAAGTAGACAATCCATCATCCAATGTTCCAAATCTGTGTGAAACATAGAGGTAGAAATCTCCTTTTGCAGCCACTTTTGTCGATTGTAAGTTTCCAATCTTCATGGCTTTGAATGCAGGCGATTCAAAGGTTTGTGGTGTTGCATCACCTTCTAATTCGTCTAGCAAATCATCTTGCGCATGCAATAATCCCATACTACATATAGAGAATATCGCAAGTAAAAAATAGTGTTTCATTTGTTATAGCTTAGTTATTGCTTAGTTTTTTTTGATTGTTTATTTATTGATAATAATTGCTTTATCGAGTTTTAACTCTTCTAACAAATCGTCATATCCAATAATTCTACCTTTGATATGTATCGTTTGTCCTTCTTGTAATTCCGCCGTCGATGTTCCTTCTGCTAATTGAAAATAGATACTTTCATTGAGCGAAATTCCCTTTTCGTCTTTTCCTGTAATTTTCCCCGTGAGTTCAATCACTTTTTCTCCTTGCGTCCAACTTTCAGGATTGTCTTTTATCTTTTCCAAGAAATTTTGAGAAGTTCCTGCAAAAGCGACTTCCATATCATTGATAGCAGTATGTGGCGCATACGCGTATTTGTAGCCTGCATACGCACCAACTACTATTATGATGACTAATCCGATGAGGATTTTACTTCTTTTCGACAAGCTCATAATTCAATGTTACGTTAATTTCTTTTGCGATTTTATCACGTACAATACTTGGAATTTCAATATCAAAGTCTTGTGGTTTTACCGTAAAGAATGATTTTATAATAACTTTGTCTCCATCTTTGGAAATCATTGCTGTGGTTTCAATGGCTCTGTCTTTTCCGCGAACTGTTAATGTTCCTGAAAGTTTGTATTCTTTTGCGGTAGCTGATACATCAGACATACTAAAATCTTTCAATTTCCCTTTGAATGTAGCTTTCGGGAATTTATCCGAATCCATGTAGTTTTCGTTGAAATGCTCTTCCATCAACGCCACTTTGAAGTGAAACGACTTCATGAATAAAAGCGCAGCCAAATCACCTGAATCAACTTTTAATATCGCTGTTGTACTATTACTTTTTGCTTCTACAGGCTCAAAAGCATCTACGGAAGCTTTAAAGTCTGTCTCTCCTGTTTTTGTGTAATATTTTTGCGCAGAAATTGTTCCTGCAACAAAAAGAAAACATACTACCATTACTATTTTTTTCATCTCTTTATGTTTTATTGTTTTTATGGTTTAATTTTGAATGTATCCGTCTATCACCCATTGGTCAATGATTTGACGTGTTTCTGGTGGCAACTGTCCCGATGGCGGCATAGGATTGGAAGAATTGTTAATCCGGCCAATCAAATTTCCATTTTCTGCAGCAGCTCTTACATTTACATAACTCGTTAATTGCAAGCCTGCATTTGCGTTTGGTCCGCTATGGCAAGTGACACAGTTTGTCACAATAATGGCTTGTACAGCACCTTCATATGTCACCGTTTCTACAATTGGTGGCAAATCTTCAATACTACCTTCATCGACCGTATTTGTTGTACAATTGTAAAAGAATGCAAGCGCACCGACACAGGCAATCCATTTGTATAATTTTCTATTCATTTTGGCATTTTTTAAGTTGTTATTTTCTCTATTTATTATTTTCTTTATCATGAAATGAATCTATTTTATTTTGCATTAATTACTTCCGTAGGACGAATTCCAAATTCTTTTTTAAAGCATTTTGAAAAGTATGATGGACTCGAAAACCCAAACTTAAAAGCAATTTCGGATACTGTATGATTATTTGATAGTAACTCCGTTTTAGCTTTTCTAAGACGTATAAACATGATTAATTGACTCGGAGATTTTCCCGTAGTTTCTTTTATTTTTCGTTGTAATTGTCGCTCGCTTATTTCTGCTTTTTTAGTCAACATCTCTACGCCAAACCTAGTATTGTCTATGTAATGATCTATAATTCTTAAAATGTCTTCTAAAAAAGAATCGTATTTGGAGAATCCATAAGGATTCACGTTTTCATCTTTTGAAATCGATTCTTTTGTGACGCTATATAGTGTGCATAATTCATGCGTTGCATGTGCAAGTATGGAAGCGCTTTTGGTATATTCAAATTCTGCACCCGATAGTAAATGCTTGATTGTTTGCGTAACCAGAATTTTATTTGGTTTTATGATAGACAACATTGCTGCAACCATGTAATCATCTCGTTGTGTTAGAGGATCATTATTGTCTTCAGCACTTTCTTTCATGTAGATTCCTGCAGAAAACGGGATATCTTTGGCTTGTAAATTTTGTAATAAATCGATCCCGAAGTGAATGGCTTTCCCAGAAACTTCAAATGCTGCCATAAAGAATTTTTTATTCTTACTGATAATTTTACCGTCATAAGCTGCAATAAATTCATCGATCATTTCAGGTTCCAGACTTGACGCTGAAGAAGTCATCATTTGTCCAAATAAAATGGTAGTGAGTCTTTTTTTATAACAACCGTCACATGGCTGCAAATGATAGATAAAATTCTTCATTTCTGCCAAAACTTCTGTCGTATTGCCAGCCCAAAAAAGATGATCATCTCCGTCAAATTCTACAAATTTTGAACCTTTGATGCGCTCTGCAATGAATTTACCTTCTTCAATTTTCACATCAATATCATTCGTACGTTGCATGAGCAACGTTGGTACTTTTATGTATCCTAAAATGTCAATAATATTTACCTGCGTATTCATTTTAGTCAATTTCATAGCCGCTCTCGGACTCGCTCCCGACCTGAAATAACTAGCCAACCAACTCATAAACTGCGCATCATTTGCTTTGGAAGGCACTAAAGTTTGTAAATTCATTTTACCGCTTCCCCAATCGTTTTCAATCATATCGTATACCTTCTGACGTTCGTCGTCGGTTGGTGCCCAAGGATAATCTTCTGAGTATCTTCGCTTTGCAAAAATTCCAAACGTAATTAATGCGCGTACTTTGTTTGGATAGGTAGCACTGAATAACGCAGATACACTTCCGCCTTCCGAATGTCCAAAAAGAATCGCTTTTTTGGAGTTTGTGGCATCCATTACTGCTTTGATGTCTTCCATGCGTTCTTCGAGCGTAGAGAGCTCTACAATACGATCTGAAAGCCCTGTACCTCTTTTGTCAAAGAGAATGATTCTTACGATTTTGCCTAGCTCTTGGAAAAAATCTACTAATTCAGGGCACGCCCACATCCAATCAATATTAGAAACCCAACCAGGAATGTATACCAAATCTATTGGACCTGATCCAAAGACTTGATACGCTATACTAATGTTTCCACTTTTTGTGTATTCTATTGTAGGAATCATAAATTATTTTTTAGTGTGATGCATTCATTTTCAAAAATAGACGCTGCTTTTATTTTTATGATGAATACACTTACTTATAATATTACTAAAAATTAAACCCTTTTAAAAATTAGATGTTAAAATAGTGTTATTGTCGGATCAGTTTTATCGTTTTGCTAGTATTTGCAGCATATAATTTCATTATATATAAACCACTTTTTAGTGTATTGACCTGTATTCTTTCTAAATTATTGTGTTGAGAACGTACTAATTGTCCATTCATGGAATAGATTTCTACTTTCTGTAATGCAACCTCGCTATTTTGAATGTTTACAACATCTGTTGCTGGATTTGGATAAATAGAAAGGTTTGTCAATTGATTTTCTTCCACAGAAAGTGTGGAAAAGTCAAAAGAACTAACTCCTGATAAGCCTGAAGCATTTGGATCTACAACATTAGTAAATACTGCTGCGCCATTATCAATCATATCTGCTTGCATGAAACTTTTTAATGGAGTTACTGCATTTGCTAATGCTGAATCGTTTGCTAAAATTTCAAGAATTCCGCTTGTAGGCGCACCATTTATTTGAATCGTTACAATTGGTGTTGTTGTACCCGCAGATGGTGCAGGTAAAGCCGCTGGACTTCCAAGTGTTTCTGTAATTAGATAGCCATCAATTGTTGGTTGGGCTACATCAGTTCCATTAAAAAAAGTAGCATTTGCAGCACTTCCTAATGAAGATGTAACCGTTGCCGTAGCACCATCTGGTAAAAGAATTGTAAATCCGTAACTCTGTACAGAGGTTGCAAAGTTACTCGCGCTTGCGTTTGGCACAGCGCCAATGGTAAAGCTGTAACTTCCGTTATCAATTAACGTGTAGGTGTAACCATCTTGTGCATACATGTTGGCTGTAAATAGGCAATAGATTGCCATACATAGATTTGTAAAAGTAATTTTGTTCATCATGTTTAATTTTCTGGTAATTGTTCTTGAATTTGAAATGTGCTAAAGTTTAAAAAGTTGCCTGGATGTGCCAATATGTTTTGTAAGATGAAAGGTGCATCTGGTGCAACACCTTCGTATTGTACTCTTCCGTCCATATCAACATCATTTGTATCGTAACCACTTACGATAAAGGTTGAAAAGTTTAGGAAGTTTCCAACATCATTTAAGACTAGCGACAGAATTGCTGGCGCATCAGGATCGGTTCCTGAGTATTGTACGATGTTGTCTCCGTTTACATTTCCTGTCCACATTCCAACAGTGTCTACTGGCATTCCTGCAATCGTTTGTGCGTTGCTTCCAAAGGTAATTTGACTTGTTGCATCTGTAAAATCGACAGTGTTTCGTATTCCTGTTAATGACACTACGTTTCCTGTCATGATTCCTAAATGGTTTCTGTGTTTGATGACTACAAAATAATTCCCTAATGGTGACGTAAATTGTACTACTGATGTTCCATTTGTATCCACCACATCTCCATCGCGTTGGAGTAATGCTGATTTCCCTTCTACAATAGTTGTATTGTTTGAAGCGTCACGTAATTCAACAAAAACCCAATCAACAATTGCATTATTGCCTGTTGCATTAAATACAGCACTATCAGATGTTGCGCCATCAGGATACGGCGAAGTTGTTGGAATTAGATTTTCAATTCTTAAGTCGTCACGCATAAGTGTTTCTTCTCCTGTATTTGGATTTAAACTAGCACCTTGCAGGTATACTTTTGGTTCTAAAACGAGTGTTCCTTGTTCTATCATAGCACCAAAACCTGTCCAACCGGCATCTATATATGCTTGTGTTGTTCCTTGTGGAATGAATAGATTGATATCGCTTCGCGGATTAAAAACACCATTGTTTATTGTTGGTGGATTTACACTTTCTGCGATAACTTCAGTTAATCCATTACCAAAAAAAGATTCTCCTCCAATGGATGTTATATTTGCAGGAATGTTTGTACTTCGTAATGAACCATTACTTCTAAATGCCCGAAATGCTAGCGTGGTAACCGTACTTGGTAAACTAACTGTTTGTACATCTTGGCTTCTAAAAGCTGAGTTTCCAATGGTCGTAATGGTAAAATCAACTCCGTTTTTACTTATTAATTCTGGGAATATAAAATCGCCATTTGGTACCGTTCCATTTTTTCCAACTGCGGATAATGTATTGGGTGCTAAGGTTAAAATTTCATATCGTATTGCGTTTACCGTAAATTGTGTTCCGATAGCAGGATCGCCACCATTTACCGAGAAAAAACCTGTCCAACCTGCATTTTCATAATCAGTTTCACTACTTACAGGAATTGTTAGGTCTATGCCTCCTGTTTCTCCAAACGAATTGGTTTCAATGGTTGCTGGTGTTGCTCCAAATGCTGTAACTTCCGTTAAACTCGTTGTTGTAAAAGCATTAGCGCCAATATCAGTGATACTTGCAGGAAGTGTTACGCTAGTAATAGGATCGTTTTGAAAAGCGCTTGCGCGGATCGTTTTTACTGAAAAATTAGTAGTATTTAAATTTGCTTGCGCAGGAATTATTAAATCTCCTGTTACGGAACCACCAATGACTTCTACTTCATTTGGATTGACAGACGTAATTTCATACGTAATTCCATCTGCACCAAAAGTTACTCCAATAGCTCCATCAGAAACTATACCATTTACACTAAAAAAGCCTGTCCAACCTGCGTTTTCATAAGTTGTTTCTAAACCAAATAATACTGTTAAATTTATTACACTACGATCTCCAAAACTTGAAGCCGTAATTGTTGCTGGCATTGTCCCTTGGGCGTTCACAGAAGTTAGTGAACTTCCCTGAAAAGCATTATTTCCTATGGATACTATATTTCCTCCAATCGCAACACTTGTAATATCTGTGTTTTGAAAAGCTGCATCTTCTATTAGAGTCACATTAAAACTTGTAATTGAATTAGTTTCTAAGACAACTGCAGGAATGCTGATATTTTGTGCAGCTGTTTGCCTATCTAATACTTTTACCGTATTCGGACTTATAGCTGTAACTTCATAACGTAAATCTCCTTCTGTAAATCGTGCACCAACTTGAAAATCACCGTTCACACTTCCAAAACCTGTCCAAGCTGCGGCAATATAATCGTCTATAACCGTTTGTTGATCTGGTATAATGGTTAGATTAATAGTACTACGTGTTCCAAAACTAGAAGAGGTAATGGTTGCTGGCGTTGCGCTATCGGCAATGACAAAAACTAATGGATTATTTGCGAACGCACTATTTTCAATGCTTGTAATGTTTGAAGGAATGGTAATACTAGTCAATAAATTTTCATTAAATGTATTTACTTCTATTGTTGAAATATTTGCAGGAATGGTAACGCTGGTTAATTTATTGTTTCGAAAAGAAAATCCTCCTAATGTTGTTAAACTCGCAGGAAAATCAATACTTGTAATTTCATTATCGCGAAAGACATCGTTATTAATGATTTGTAAATTCGCAGGAAGCGTAACACTTTCTAAGTCATTATTACGAAACGTTTGTGATTTAAGTTCAGTAACACCATCAGGAATTACAATAGATGTCAATTGATTGTTACGAAATGCGCCAGCTCCTAAGGTTGTTAAATTTGTGGGCAATGTTATGTTTACAAGTTGATTGTCTAAAAAAGCATCTGTATCAATAGTTTCTACTGTAGTAGGCAGTACGACTGTCACCAAATTATTATTTCTAAAAGCTCCCCTACCAATGGTAATGACTCCTGTTGGAATTACCAAACTACTTATCTGATTGTTTATAAAAGCACCATTTCCAATAGTTACCGTTCCTGACGGAATGTTCACATTAATTAATTGGTTTCCTCTAAATGCATTTACCCCAATCGTTTCAGGTCCAGAAGTGAATATAACCTGCGTTAAACTGTTATTTAAAAATGCTTCTTCACCAATTGTAGTGACTGAAGCTGGAATCGTAATTGTAGTAAGATTGTTGAGTTCAAATGCTTCTGCCCCGATAACTTCTATATTTTGAGGAAACACAACACTATTGACTCCTTTATTTCTAAAAGACTGAAAACCAATCGCTGACACCGTAAATGAAATACTATTTTTAGTAGTTGTAGATGGTAAAACTAAATCGACAATTCCTGTTCCGCCACCTCTTAATTCTACTGTATTTGGATTGACACCGTTAATTCTGTAATTGAATCCATCCACAGAAAAATCAGCACCTATAAAAGGTGTTCCATTGATAGAAAAGAAACCTGTCCAACCACCATTTACATACGAAGCTTCTGAACCACTTGGAACTGTTAAACTAATATTTCCACGATTTATAAAGCTATTCGTTTCAATTGTTGGAGCTACAACGGCTTGTGAAATAACTTCTGTTAATGGATTGAGGTTAAATGCCTGATCAGCAATGGTAGTTACCGATGCTGGAAGCGTAATTGTAGTAAGATTATTGAGCTCAAATACTTCAAATCCTATAGTTTCTATAGTTGATGGCAATACGACACTGTTGATTCCTCTGTTTCTAAAGGCACGATTTGTAATAGCGTTTACTGTAAATAAAACGCCATTTTTAGTCGTTGTGGGCTGTAATACCAAATCAGTGATTCCGCTTCCGCCACCTCGTAATTCTACTGTATTTGGATTGACACCGTTAATTCTGTAATTGAATCCATCTGCAGAAAAATCAGAACCTATAAATGGTGTTCCATTGATAGAAAAGAAACCTGTCCAACCATCATTTACATACGCAGCTTCCGATCCACTAGGAATCGTTAAACTAATATTACCACGATTTACGATACTATTCGATTGAATAGCAGGAGCCGTTACTGCCTGCGAAATGACTTCTGTTAATGGATTTAGGTTAAATACTTCGTTACCAATGGTAATTAAAGATGCAGGAAGTGTAACTGTTGTTAAATTATTAATTTCGAAAGCTTCGTTTTTTATCGTGTTTATCGTATTTGAAAACACAACACTGTTAATACCTGCATTTCTAAAAGCACGACTTCCAATAGCTGTAACCGTATACGTATCTCCTAATTGTGGTTCTAAAACTGATGCTGGTATGACTACATCAACAATACTATTTAAACGACCAGCAACTTCAACTTCTAGTGGGTTTTGCGATATCACTCTATAACGCAAATCACCAACATCAAAAGTTCCTCCAACGGGAATTTCTCCATTCACTGTGTTGAAACCTGTCCAACCGCCACTTATATACGTAGCTTCTAATCCGTTTGGAACTATTAAATCTACATTAGTACGTGTACCAAATGAACTATTGCTAATACTAGCAGGTATTGTTCCTTCGGCAATAATTTCAGTTAATCCGCCATTTAAAAAGGCTTCTCCACCTACATTGGTAATGCTCGCTGGTAGGGTAACTGAGGTAAGACCTCCATTGTCTCTAAATCCGCGAAAATTAATAACGCGTAAGGTGTTGGGTAAAATTACACTCGTCACACCTTTGTTTCTAAATGCCTGACTTCCTACTGCAGTTACTGTATAATTGTCTGTACCATCTGTAACTGTACTTGGGATCGTTAATGGATTTGTAAATGTTCCGCCCGTGACCTCAACTTCGTTGGGACTGGTGGAAATGACATTATAATTAAACCCGTCTACGCTAAAGGTTTGCGCAATTCCTATTATACAAAATAGATTTGCAATGAGAATGGTTAGTTTTGTTTTCATAATCTGCCCCTTTTAGTATCTCTTTTGTTTTCTTCTGTAATTTTTACGTTGTAATGCTAATTGGTAAATTGTTATTATTTATTTTTAGTTTAATAGGCCGGCCCTGAATTAAAACTAAAACTAAACTTATTATGGTGCAAAACTAGAAGCTATTTGTCTTTACATGTATAACAATACTGCATAATGCTGTTACATTTCCGACATTATGTCGGTTTTTTACTGTACTATTTTGAAAATTGGAACTATTTGGACGCACATTGTTGATAGAATCATCAATACACACAAACAACTATAAATCAATAAATTAAAAAGTATATTAAAGAATTTAATAATAGAAAAGTCAACTGTTCGCTGTTAGAAAGAACTATTTTATACTTTATTTAACGTTTTAGACCGCACATCAAACGCAACCTTTTATTTTTACGGTATCTACTAAACAAACCCAGAAACTCTCAGAAGATATGCGTACCAAAATTTTTAAATTAATTGCTTTTATTACGATTGCTCAACTATGTTTGTATGCATGTTGTGGAGATGATTTTAATGCCTTTATGACTTCATTTGAATTTACAGCTAATGACGAAGATGATGAAGATGCTAGTTCAGTCACTAATGAAGATTTCAGCTTAATTATACGCCCAGACTATCAAGTAGAAATGGCTTCGCTCCTATCTAAAAAAGCTGGATTCATGAACATGGCAAACGCTACTACATGTGACGAAAATTATATGGTTGTTAAAAATGCTACAAGTGTTGAATTGAGAGCTGATGTGCCATTATTTGGAATTGCCGCAGGAGAACTATTAAATGAGCGTGTGCTTACTAAATACCTATATAGTAACAATGAAAGTTTTCCGCTAAATGAAATCATCTTAGAGTTAAATTCAGATAACAATATTGGAAGCCAATATGAACTAAGATTCGATATGGATATTCCTGTTGATACTACAGTAAATTTTACATTCACCATTACATTTGAAAACGGCGATGAAATTGAACGTACCTCAGCAGCAGTTACTTTTGAGTAATTATTTTTACAAACTATAATCTAAAGGCAAGGTATTTCCAACACGTTTGTCTCCTAATACGCCTCCAAAGAAAACTTTTTTTGGAGGTGAATAGTTTCCAAATTTATTAATAAAAAACACCCTATTTTCATCATCTATATCTAGAAACGATTTGTAATAGCGATCGTACACAATGACTAACTTATTTGTTGTGACATTAACTTTAGTGTCCTCGCCCATGTTCGTGATTTCAAAATACTTGTACGGCGGCACAATAAATCCTTTATGGAAGATTTGAAAACCGTTTTCTGTCAATTGTTTTTTTGCCAACGAACGCATAAAATATAATACTGATTGATCGTATTCTTTTTCTCTAATTTTTCTATGCTTTCTGCGCACTTCCTTGTTTTGCTCCATATAAAAACTAGAACCTTCAACATATACACTTCGTACTAAGACATCACCCATTGTTGACAATCGTAAATCCGCTTCAAACTCTTCCAATATATATGAAACAGTATACCCTAAGTATTTGTTTTTAATAATAAGAGGCTTAGAAGCATACGCGTTCAATTTTTGCGTTGCCGGATTGTACACTAATTCTATATCATCCTGATTTACAATTCTACATGCGGTTGCTGAAACTGATCTTCCTATAAACTCACGCTTAAAAATATCCATCTTCTTTTTACGCGACCATGTATCATTTTCAAGATATACCGTTCCTAAAACTTGCGGTTTGGCAACTAAATATAAACTGGTGCCATTTGTTAATTTACGGACATCCAACAGTTGCTTTTCATAACCTAAGTAACTAATGATCAACGCAGATTTAGTAGATGGTTTGTAGCTAATGCGAAACTTTCCTTCATCATTGGTTGATGTTCCATTGGTGGTTCCGTCAAAATAGACAGAAACACCAAAAAGTGGTTCTTTCGTTACCGCATCAAACACATATGCTTCTAATATTTGTGCTTGAGATGTAGTAACACATAGTAGTAGCAACCAAAAAAAATAGTTTGAGTAGTTTGTAAACATATAGGTCAAATTAGATCGTTACTGAAAATAATAATTATTTTTGTGTTAGACTTCAAAATCTTATGAATTTATCCGAATTAAAATCCTTCCTTGACGAAAAAGTAGCAGAATACAATCAACCCAAATTTGTGGAGAGCGATCCAATTCAAATTCCATATCAATTTCAACGCAAAGAAGATATCGAAATCGCTGCATTCTTAACAGCTACCATTGCGTGGGGAAATCGAAAAATGATCAACAACAATGCCAAAAGAATGATGGATTTACTGGGGAATTCACCCTATGATTTTGTCATGAATCACACCGAAGACGACTTGGAATCTTTGCAATCATTCGTACATCGCACCTTTAACGGAACTGATTTTATATTCTTTATAAAAGCATTAAAAAATATCTACGAAAATCACGGCGGATTGGAAACGGCTTTTTCTACCTCTAAAAACAAACGATTGCAAGAGAATATTTCTAAGTTTAAAGAACTATTTTTTAGCATTCCACATCCCGAAAGAACCCGAAAACATGTTTCTGATCCAAATAAAGGAAGTGCCGCCAAACGGATTAATATGTTTCTCCGCTGGATGGTTCGCAATGACAATACTGGCGTTGACTTTGGAATTTGGAAACGCATATCACCTTCGCAATTATCGTGTCCGTTAGATGTGCATTCTGGAAACGTAGCACGCAAATTAGGCATTCTCAAACGCAAACAAAACGATGGCAAAGCATTGCTAGAACTTGATACTGCCTTGCGCAAACTAGATCCGAACGATCCTGTGAAGTATGATTTTGCACTCTTTGGATTGGGCGTTTTCGAAAAGTTTTAAATTTTGTCATTCCTGCGAAGGCAGGAATCTTGAAGCTTTGGAAACAAAACTTAAAAAGTCATACCGAACATTAACATAAAAAATCCCCATCAGTTTACTGATGAGGATTTACTATATACAAATTCGTTTTTCTTTTACTTCACACGATCAAATACAATCGCATCCACAGAGAAATCGGTAGGTCTGCCTGCGCCGCCGCCAAATGTAATGGCCATTTGCATTTCGTTTCTAGATTTCATATTGATGATTCCTTTTAAACGTCCTAGTTCTTCATCTGCTCGTTTATCCATAATAATAAAATCGATCGCTGCTGGTGATGTTCCATTGTTTACGGTATATTTCATCGCTGCTTTTACACCTTGGTGATCATACGACTTTCCTCCCATGGTTTGACCATTGAATTCAAACGTAGCATATCCATCAGCACTTAAAGTTAAAAAACCGATGTCGCCTTTGTCTTTTCCTTTCCATCTCCCTACATGTTCTCCACCTGGAGCGGTAAATGAATACATTACTATTAAGGTTACAAGGGCAAGCGCTACTCTTTTCAAAATTTTCATATCGGAATGTTTACTGTTTTTACAATCAACAATATAAACGATTATTTTAAAAAAGACTAATTATTTTTATACTGCGTAATCAATCTGTAACATCAGCGCTTCCAAATGGAACATGATTGTTTTGTAAGAAAAAAGACTGAATTTATATTTTTCGCAATATTTTAGTGATTTTCGATAGTTTCATTAAAAAATCATCAGAAAAACTAAAGACGGATTGAATTTACACTACTGCAAATAGCTTCCAACAACAAACAAAACGTTCTCGCAGACCTGCAACAAGCTTTCGCGAGCAAACAATTCCTTCTCGCAGACCTGCAGCAAGCTTTCGCGAGCAAACAATTCCTTCTCGCAGACCTGCAGCAAGCTTTCGCGAGCAAACAATTCCTTCTCGCAGACCTGCGGCAAGCTTTCGGGATACCCCGAAGCAATCATTTTAAGTAATTTCTATTAAAAAACAAGCGTACACTGAGCAGAGTTGAAGCACACAGACGTTTAAAGCATAAAAAAACGCCATCTTCTCAGATGGCGTTTGTATACTTAATTGCCCAAGTTGTCTAAATAATGTTATTTATAAAGTTGGACTAAAATTTTATTCTTTATTGTTTAACAACCTTGATTGTTTTTTGAGCTTCTAATGTTTGAACTTTTACAAAGTATAAACCAGTTTGTAAACTGCTCATATCGATAGTTTCTAGATTTGATGTTGGTTTTAATACCAATTGTCCATTGATATTTGTTACCTCAACATTTGTAATGTCTGTAACTCCTGTAATGTTTAACTTATCTGTTGTTGGATTTGGATATACTGAAACACCTACTAATTCTGCAGTTGGTGTACTTAATGTAGCAAAATCAAAATCAAATGGTGTTGTTAATGCACTAGCATTTGGATCTACAACATTCGTAAACGATGCCATTGCATCATCAATCATATCTGCCTGCATAAAAGCTTTTAAAGGTGTTACCGCAGTTGCTAACGCAGAATTATTTGCTAAAATGTATAAAATACCACTAGTTGGTGAACCATTTATTTGGATCGTTACTATTGGACTCGTTGTTCCACTAGAAGGAGCTGGCAATGAACCAGGACTTCCTAAAGTTTCTGTGATTAAGTATCCATCAATTGTTGGTTGTGCAACATCAGTTCCATTAAAGAAAGTTGCTCCAGCGCTACTTCCAAGCGAAGAAGTAATCGTTGCAGTAACTCCATCTGGTACAATAATAGTGAATCCGTAACTCTGCACAGAAGTCGCAAAGTTAGAAGCACTCGCATTTGGTACAGCTGCAATGGTATAGCTATAAGCGCCATTATCGACTAACGTATAAGTATAGCCATCTTGTGCTTTTAGTTGCCCTGAGAAAAAACAAAGGACTAAAATTAGTAATGTAGACAAAGTAATTTTTTTCATAATAGATAATTTAGTATTGATATATTTGGTTTTGAAGCAGATTTTCTTCTATTTGTGTAGCTGTTAAAATTTAAAAAATATGCTTATACTTTCTAAAGCATAAAAAGTGTATTTGGTGCTATTCAAGCGTATTGTTTATTTTTAACCGTATTGGTATCATGCTTTATACCCTTGCCGACAAAGGTAGAAAAATTAAGGAAATTTCCAACATCATTTAATACAATCGCTAAAATACTTCTCACATCAGGGTTTATTCCTGATTATTAGATCGTTAGTAGCTACAGTTTACATGACCTATTTTCAAGGCTATAACTCCTATTATAACAACGAATTTTAGATTTTAAACTACAGATAATAAAATAAGTAATACATAAACGTGTTTGATTTAATTTTTTCACTCTATATTACAAGCAATTAATCTAATCAATAATTAAAACAGTAAATGGTATCATACACTATAAGTGAAATCAATAACATTTTAAAAGGTGAATTGATAGGTGACACATCCCAAAAAATTGAAGGTCCAGAAGAATTACAAAAAGCAAGTTGCAATCAAATCACATTTATTGGCAGCAAGAAATATGTAAAGTTTTGGGAAGATTCAAATGCTTGTGCTGCCCTTGTAGGTACCGATTTAACTATTAGCCCTGGTGACAATCGAGCTTTTATTAAAGTGAAAAATGTCGATTTGGCAATGGCAACGATATTGGAGTTTTTTAATCCTATTGCGCCTGTTTTTGAAACAGATATACATCCAACCGCAGTAATCCATGAAACCGCAAAAATTGGTCATGGCTGTAAAATCGGCGCCAATTGTTATGTTGGTAAAGATGTTGAATTAGGAAACGAGGTTATTTTATATCCAAATGTGTGTGTGTTTGATGAAACCGTTATCGGTGACAAAACTACTATTTGGTCAGGAACGGTAATCCGCGAACGCTGTATTATTGGCAGTCATTGTATTTTTCATACGAATGTAAGCATTGGTGCTGACGGATTTGGATACAGACCAAGTGAAGATGGCAGAGGACTCGTGAAAATACCACAAATAGGAAATGTAATTATTGGACATTATGTCGAAATTGGTGCCAATTCATGTGTTGATAGAGGAAAATTTAGTTCTACCATCGTTGGTGATGGTTGTAAGATTGACAACCTTGTCCAAATAGCGCATAACAGTGTTATGGGACGTTCCTGCATTATGGCAGGACATAGCGGACTTGCTGGTTCTGTTACCTTAGGTGATGGCGTTATGATTGGCGGAAGTGCTTCTATTAAAGACCACACCACCATAAATTCTGGTGCAACTGTGGGTGCTGGTTCTGGAGTTATGAATGATGTAGCAGCAGGGAAAACTGTTTTAGGATATCCTGCACAAGATGCCCGTGATATGCTACGACAATGGGTTGCTATACGACAGTTTATGAAAAATAAATAAGTTGCCTTTCATAGGAGATTAATTCATCCTAAAGATTAACGTGAATTCTATATATCTTCTATAAAAGAATATTTTGAATTTTTTAAATAAATCTTGAATTAAGCACCTAATTTTTAGATTCTTATTTTCGTTTTCTTTGCTCGCACAAAGAAAAGAAACAAAAGAAAGTGCGCTTTTTCCAGAGGTGTTTTCAGCTTTCTCTCCGGAAAGCTAAAACCGCATTCATTTTTCTAAATTTTCTCCAAGGCTTCAAAAATTCTTAACGAAAAATGCCTACTACACTTCGGAAAAAGAATGAATTGCCTAGAAAAAATTAGTGCTTATTATATCGAGCTCAGGTTTAGATTATATTTCTATAGACAGTATTTCTAATGCAGGCAGAGGATTTCTCGAATTGTAGGTTCAGATTCTCATGTAGATTGAGGTTCTCAGGCGAGCTGAGGGACTCGAAGCTACAACCCAACAATTGCCGCTTCCGCGCAACGTTCGCCATCCATGGCTGCTGAAACGATTCCGCCGGCATAACCGCCACCTTCTCCGCATGGAAATAACCCTTCAACTTCTGGATGTTCTAAATTTTCTTTTCGTGGAATGTTTACTGGGGAAGATGTACGCGATTCAACACCAACAATATTCGCCTGATCGGTATAATATCCGTTCATTTTTTGACCAAACGCTGCAAACCCTTTACGCAAACGTCCACCAATTGATTTTGGCAAGAGCGAATGCAAAGGCGCTGATTTTAATCCTGGTTGATACGAAGTCGGGTTCAAATCTGTAGATAATTTTCCTTCTACAAAATCTGTCAACCGTTGTGCGGGTGCTACCTGACTTCTTCCGCCTGCCGTAAATGCCAAACGTTCCAAGTCTTTTTGGAATTCCAATCCTTTTAAAACGCCGTGCTTTTCATATTTGTATAAATCGACATCTGCATTGATTTCCACTACAATTCCTGAATTGGCAAATTTATTATTTCGTCGCGATGGAGACATTCCGTTGACTACAATTTCGCCATTTGCGGTTGCGGCTGGTACAATGAATCCGCCCGGACACATACAAAACGAATATACACCTCGGTCATTGACTTGGTTTACCAAACTGTATGCTGCTGCTGGTAATAATTCGTTGCGATCGCCTGTACAATGGTATTGAATATTGTCAATTATTTGTTGTGGATGCTCTACACGAACGCCCATGGCAAACGATTTTGCTTTGAGTGCAACTTCGTGTTTATGTAATAATTCATAAATATCTCTTGCAGAATGCCCTGTTGCCAGAATAACGCGTTTTGCTGTTAGTTCACGACCATCTTGCAAGTGAATGGCTTGTATTTTATTTTCCTTGATGATTAAATCGGTAACGCGAGTTTCAAAATGAACTTCACCACCATACTTTATGATCGTTTCACGAATGTTTTGAACAATTTTCGGAAGTTTGTTCGTCCCAATATGTGGATGTGCATCTAGTAATATTTGATCGGTCGCGCCGTGATATACTAAGTTTTCAAAGATTCTACGCACATCGCCACGCTTGAGGCTTCGTGTATATAATTTTCCATCAGAATACGTTCCTGCGCCGCCTTCGCCAAAGCAATAGTTTGAATCTTCATTGACAAAATGCTCTTGATTGATCGCGCGTAAATCGCGACGACGATCTTTTACATTTTTTCCGCGTTCGAGTACAATCGGCTTAAAGCCTAATTCAACACAACGCAATGCGGCATACATTCCCGCTGGTCCAAATCCAATAATGTGAATTTCTTTCGCATTGGAAACATCTTTATATTCAAATTTATATTCGCTTGCTTCCGGTAGTTCCTCATTGATGTAGACTGCTACTTTATAATTAAAGATAATTAATGGTTTTCGCGCATCAATTGACTTCCGCAATACTTTGATACCAGTTACCTCATCTTTATTAAGATGTAATTGTTTGATTGCTTTTTGCAATACTATATCGTCTTGCGTTTCTTCATCAATCGTAACGCGAAGTTGAATTTCTTTAATCATGCTGCAAAGCTATTCAATTTTTATGAAATGGTGTGTTTTCGTTTGTTTGTTTATGAGTTCATTTCGACTTCGCTCAATGTACATATGAGTTTATAAGTTTATAAACTTATAAGAAAATTAAATATTTTTATGAGATTACTCTTTGCGTAAGTAAAATCTTTATACTATTTTTAAATATGAAGATTAATCTTTTGTTAATTGTAGCAGTAATTCTAATTATTTCAGGTTTATACTTGTCTTACATGTATTGGTTTGGGAGAAGATTAAAATGGCCATGGTTGAATAGATCAAAAGTTATAGGGCAAAAAATTTGGTATATTCTTCAAATAAATAATTTGATAAAATTTAATTTTGCATTACTTTCTTTTGCTATAGTTTTTTATTCTATTACACTATCGTTTTATGGTTCAGATATAATAAAAAATAATAATGAGTATAATATCATTAATCCTTTTAAAGTCATAAAGTATGCTGAAAATGAAATTGATGTGCTCAGCTCGACTATGAAACTTGATACAAGACAAAGAGATTTAAAAAATCAGCTTATAAATTTAAATTTTTTTCTCGTATATGATGCTACTAGGAATCATTCATTTGATAAAAGAAAAACAGAAAAATTACTTTATAAATTTCCTGACAGTATAATAAAAAATACTAAAATTAGATATAATGAGGATTTTATAAAATTTGAAATACTACATTATCTGTCAAGTATGTATAAATCTGAAAAATCTAAAATTAGTAGTGTGTCAATTTCTTTCTCTAGTTCAAGTGCTAATTATTATACACATAAATATATTCAAGAAATAACAGACTTTAAAATTGATAGCTTATATTATTACTTTAAATTTAATATTCCATACACTAAAACTAATTTTAATAGGAAAGAGGAAAATAAATTAGAAAAAATAATAATTGAAGTTTTTAGAAAGAATGAAAAGGTAAAAAATATGAAAAATACATCTACTTTTTTTCTTTTAGCAAATTCAGGTATCATCAATAGTTTGGATTTTGATTTTTTAAATAAAGAAATAAATATTTCTGAATTAGAAATCATTCAACTCTACAACGAACAAAAAAGTAGCAGATATTTTCAAAATATATCACCTAATGTTAAATCTAAGATAAGAAATCTAAAAATTCCATTTAATTTTTTGCATAATGATGATCCTTTAGGGGATTATATCAGTCGCAAAATCTGGAATAAAAACATCATTAATTTATACTATGATTCGGAGACCAATTCTTATAAAGTTCCGCTAACTTTTAAAGACACTAAACAAAAAAAATATATCATAAAAGTCTTTTCAGAGATAGAAACAGATCTTTCTAAATTAGAAGTTATTTCTACTTCAATGAAAAATTCGAAAAAGTTTGTTTATGACGAAATTAATAATAATCATTTATGTTATTTATACCTAAAAAATGATTCAATAGAATTTAAGATTAATGATGAATATAAAAAATTAAAATTTTCGATTAAATCAGAGGATGGAATTGAAGAATACTTATATGATCTTAGTTTCAATAAACAATTACCTTCTAATCCAGCTTTTACTTTATTGGCACTTGGTTACATAATTTCAGGACTATCCATATTTTTAATTTTATTATTCATTACTTGGATAACTCTTCATTTCAAATATAAGAATACAATATATCAAACTAGTAATTCAACAATAATCAATAAAGAAATAGAGAATGATCATAATCCTCATATAGAATTAACTTCAATTACACATATAGGACAAAAAAGAGCAGAGCTTTTACAAAATCATTATATCAAAACATTAGAAGACTTCGTAAATACTACCGAAGAAAAGCTTTCTGAAATTTTAAATAGTGGAAAAGGCATAAAATTATCTAAAAAACAAATCATGAAAATGAAAGAAATTGCTTCAAAAATTATGAACCAGTAATAAAAAACCGCTTCCAAAAAACTTCATCTTTCCAACGCGTTTCTTGTTGATATACTAGATCTTTGGATTGTAAGTATTGTTTAAAGACTGATTGCAACGTTTCTGCATATTCAGGAAATGCTTTAACATCGGCAACGTTTAACTTCTTTTCAATCGCTTCTAAAGCTTTTGCCGAAGTGTATATTGCATTTGTAATTCCATGTGATGATAACGGATCAAAAGACATCGCGGCATCACCCAATGCCAACCAATTTATTCCTGCTATTTGTGTTGCCACAGATGAATTTGCATTTCCACCTTTTACTTTTGTTGTGGTGTCTTCTGTTAAGAAATCTTTTAAATAGGTTGTCTCCGCTAATGTAGATTTCCATTGTGAAGCATCTTTTAATTTAGGTAAGATCTCATTCCCTACATCTGTAAATAGAGAACAAATATTTTCTGTTTCGTTTAGGGCAGAGACAATTCCCCAACCTTCTTTAAAACTTTCCACATAGACTTCATGCGTCAATTTTGGATGTTTTATTTTTGGGATGTGACAACTTACCGCGACCAATTCATCATGAATGGTACTCTCTACTTTTAATTTTTTTAAAACAGCTCGATTTCTGCCTGTGGCATCTACTAGAATTTTCCCTTGAACGATTTTTATTCCGTCATTTTTCGCCAAAATCACCGTGTTTCCGTGTGCTGAATGAATGATTTCAAACCCTTTTTGATAGGAAACCGTATGTTCTTTTACAGCAGCTTGCAATTGCGCTAGTGTTTGTTGCTTGTTAATTTTCAATCCATTTTTATACGGATTCTGATGAAAAAAGTTAATATCCGTTACTTTCGAACTTCCCCACATGGAATGATATCCATACGTTTTTCGATAGGCGTTTTCTTCAAATACAGACAATAATTGCAATTCATGAAGCAGTAGCATTGCGGTAGGTGGCAACGTTTCGCCCAATGCAAACGATTGTTTTTCCTCTTCCCGATGCAATATGACAAAAGGAATATTTTTTCGTTGTAAAAGCACTGCAAGCGTGATGCCTGCAATGCCATTACCTATAATGATGACTTCTTTTTTCACATTTTTTAATTTTTCAGTTCGCTGTTTTCAATTCACAGTTTTATTAATTATGTCTAACTGTCCAACAGCGGAACGCGTCTAAGAGATTCCCGTATACACGGGAACGAGTCTAATTATCATTCGCATCAAAAGCTACATATACCATATCAGGAATTCCGTCAATATTCAAATCGAGCTTTCTTCCTGTCACAACGCCGATATCTTTCCATTGATACACCATATTGATCAATCCGTTCATATAACCGCCTTCTGCGTGATAGCCAATAAATCCTGTACTGGCAGTATGTAACCATTCCAAACGATTCGCGTAAATATTACGTTTGGTGTCGTCTGTAATTGTCGGATCTAACAATTTATGATAACTATCCGCTGGCAATACATGTACTGGCAAGTTTGCTGCCCACCACGATGGAACTGGATATTGTTTTTCAACATATACAGCCTGACAACTTCCCGCGTCTGATTGCCAAGGAATTCCCATCCATTTGGTTAAATCGCCCGGAGTTGCTTTCCACAACCAACTTTCAGGGCTTCCGCTTTCCATCGATTTTCGCACGTCTTCCGCAGTCATAGAAAATCCAAAGTCGTTGTAAAATATTTTTTCTTGTTCTTCTTTTGAAGCTATATTCAATCGAACTTCACGCAATCCGTACGCGCCAATTCTATTCATTGAATTGTCTACAATAAGTTTAAATGTTTCTGAGTTTTCAGCATACATTTGTTCGTGTCGCATTGGCCACGTTAATTCCACACCTGGATGAAATCCGCCACCATATAAAGTTTCTAGTACAGCTCGTGTCATTAATAATGGTTTGCGTGCTTCATCATTTGCTGAATCCAAAAATTGTTGACGATAAAACGCGCCCATTTCGTCCATGTTCTTAAAGTTGAAACTTTCTGGTGTGAAAAAATCACCATCGCGCCATTTTCTTAATTGTTCATATAACATTGGTGGAATAGCAAACCATTGTGCTGGACTTCCTGGATAATCAATGGCATCGCCTGGATAGTATGGTAATTTTAATTCATCGGTTCCGCTTCCGCGATTGACCAAATCGGTGGTGTTTTTACTTGGAATGATCGGTTCATTCGACATCTTATACGCAGGGTCACGGAACATATTGAAAATCTTCTCACGTACTGCATCTGCTTCCGCTTTTGGTTCTTTCTTGTAAATATATTTGAAGGTATCATTTGCAATTAATTCATCAATCGTTTCCTTGAAAGATGGCGCTAAGAAATCTCCTAAGTTTACCCATTGCATTCTATACAAACGATACATCATAGGAAATACCGTTGCCAATTCTGATGCGTGTTCTTCGTTTGCTGCTCCAGTAATTAAGTCGTACATCGTAGAAAGTGGCTGAATTTGTGGCGCATAATCTGGTGGAGCCGAAGCAACCCAAGCCGCAGAGTTTGCATCGTCCAATTCAAATTTTTCTCCTGAATCTTTTTTGCGAATGCTCGCTGTCACTCTTCCATCGCAGATATCATCGTACCAATTGGAATTATCAGCAAAATCTGTGTTTAAGTCCGAAGGATTTAACGCTGCCGAAATTCCGTCCGCGCCATAAAATATAAGTGTTCCGTCATCGTCATATTCCACAGTTCCTAGATTAACAGGTCTTGAATCTACATTCATACGTTTTGCCAACATGCTAAAAGCACTTTTAGACATTTGTGAAGAAGGAAATTCACCTTTGATTTCTTTACGCTTCGCACGTTCATCTACACTTACTATTCCGGGATGATTGACCAATTCTTTTCGGTAATCATATCCGCCTTCTACACGCAATCCTTGATTTAATACATTTGGGTTTCTGCGTTCAGCGCTGATTCCTGGTGCAAGTTTATCTTTTACAAAATTTGGCGATAAGTTTTGATTGTGCGCTAGTACCGATAAATCCAAACTATTGTTGAAATCGTACCAAAACGGTTTCTTATTCGCAACTTCCACTGACCATTCAATGTCGTAATCAGCTGTATTGATTTGATGTGTTGGATTTCCGTTTGCGTCACATTCATAAATATAAAAACGCTGTGCTTGTTTCTTTAAACGTCCATCTTTCGTTAAATAGTTTTGATCAGTTTCAAATAGATTTTTCCAAGGAACTTCGGGGCTGAATATCACTTTATCTTTTTCTGCAGGACCATTTCCAAGTCGTGCAATTCCGATTGACGGATAGATTCTAAATTTAGGTGTTGGGTTTGCCATGAGGTTTATTTTTTGGTTTCCCTAAAGATATGCCTCGCAAGAATTTTATACTAGCGTGTTTTTACGTGTTTTTTCTATTTTCGGATTTTACTCGTAGCTTGTTTATTTGATGTTTTAGTAGATTACGTGAAATATTAATGCTATTTTGTGGAAATGACAATTAAGAAATAACATTAAAATATATCATTATGGCTAAAAGTAAAGATGCTCAGAAGAGTGCAAAAAAAGAACCGTTAAAAACGGCAAAAGAGAAGAAAGCTGAAAAAAGAGAGAAAAAGAACAAGAGAGTTTAAATACCTCAAGCTTTATAGTAGTATTAAAAAGGAATTTCATTTGTGGAGTTCCTTTTTCAGTTTAGTAGTTTAGTAGTTTAGTAGTTTAGTAGTTTAGTAGTTTAGTAGGAAATTACGAAAAATGGCATTGTGTATGTGTAATCTTTGTCTTATTTTTATGAAAAATAACTGGAACTTTTGCATGAAAGTTCTGTATATACGTACTCTAGGCATAATTTCCCCAAAAACCCGAAAAACAAGATGGACAGTAATTCAAAAGGAAATCAAGGAGAAGAATTTGTAAATACAATCGCGAAAAACATTTTTCTTGAATATTGGTGTTACCCAAGTCCAAAAAATGAAAAAGGAGATAAAAAAGAGATTTGTGATCTATTAATAACTTTTAGAGATACATTAATTATAGTTTCAGTAAAAAATTATGATTTTAAAAATAACTACGATAGATATTTTAACAACACTGTTGAAAAAGCATTAAAGCAAATTCAAGGTGCTGAAAAAAAATTGTTTGGAGATAAAGATGTTTACATAAAACATCCGAAAAAAGATATTGAATTATTCCCAAAAGAGAAATTTTCAAAAGTATTTAGAATAGTAATCAACCTTGGTATGGGTTTAAAATTTTATCATCCTTCAAGCTATACAAAATCGGGTAATCATGTTACAATAATGGATGGAACTGCCTGGTTTGCGATTACCAATGAAATGAATACTATTTCTGATTTAACAAATTACTTAACAGAAAGAGAAAAATTATTCAAGAATAAATCTGTTATCATGTTATTTTGTAGTGCTGAGGAATATGATGTCGATACTCATCAAAAGTTTAGTAAGCGAATTGATGAAAATTTCAAGAAAAAAGAAAAGCAAATCTATATTTCTGGTAGTGAACTTGATTTACTAGTATCTTATATTAATAATTCAAATAGTTATCCCAAAGACTTGACAGATGACAGCTTTCAAGGCTTGTATTTTGATATAGATCAATCATGGGAAAAATTCATTTCTGATCCAGTCTATCTAGAGAAAAAAGAAAATGATAAACAAAGTTATTTCATAGATAACTTTATCAAAAATGAAATCGGTTATAGAAAAGAATTAAAAGTATTAGCAGAAAAACTAATGTCTCTTACTAGATTTGAACGAAGAATCGTTTCAAAGTATTTTTTCTCATTCTATGACAAGTATAAAAATGTTCATAAAGAATTTTATGCTAGAGCTTTCACTTACATTGAAAATTTTGGCTTTGTTTTTGTCAAATATCCTAAAAGTTTAAAAGGCAGTTCTCTTGAAAAAATTTTGAGCTTAACAATACAGAGTTTTGCTGTTCACACAAAGTATTTGAGAAAGGACTTCATTATAATTGCATATCATGATGAATTTAAAGGTTTGAGATATTCAAACTTGGAACTAATTCAAGAATTTAATAAAGAAGATGAAAAAGGAATAATGAAAGACGCCAGATCTTTAGGTTGGTTTTCAGATTCTTTTAGTTACCAAAGTATTTCAGAACAAGAATATTAAAACAATGCCTATTAACGTGTGTAATCAATTGCTAGTAAAAAATCTACTTACGAAAATTGCTTACGCTAATTCGCTTCGCACGTGCCTCGCAGATTTTCTATTTAGTCTGTATTTCCTAATTAGTTGCTTAAACACACAACAAACTCATAAACTACTAAACCCATAAACTTATACACAAACTCCTTTTAACACTTCTTTATAAAACAGAAATTATGGTAAAATAGAATTAATCGTTTATATTTGACAAACGTTAATTTTAGGAATGCAATTCAAATACCCAGAAGTACTTTACGCGCTATTATTACTGCTCATTCCGATATTGGTTCACTTATTTCAATTACGTCGATTTGAGAAAACTGCGTTTACGAACGTGAAGTTTCTACAAAATGTTATTCTCCAAACCCGAAAAAGCTCACAACTCAAAAAATGGTTGATTCTCTGTACGCGATTGTTAGCGCTTGCCGGATTGGTCTTTGCCTTCGCGCAACCGTATTTTGCGAATCGTGATATTGTAAAAACGGAGAAAGAAACGGTGATCTATTTGGACAATTCGTTTAGCATGCAAACGAAAGGCGAAAAAGGTGATTTATTGAAACGTGCAGTACAAGAATTGCTAAATACTGTTCCGGAAGACGAACAAGTTTCTGTGTTTACAAATACAGCAACGTATAAAAATACAACGATCAAGAGCATTCGAAATGAATTGTTGCAATTGGAATATTCACATCAACAAGAAGCAATTCCGTCAGTAATTCTGAAAGGAAGAAAGTTATTTTCAAAACAACAAAATGCTGACAAAAACCTAATTCTGATCTCAGATTTTCAACAAAATGAACAATTGAATGTTCAAAAAGACAGTGCATTTACCACTAGTTATATTCAGCTAAAGCCAGCAAACGCTAACAATATTGCGCTCGATAGTTTATATATTTCAGAACAAGATGCAAATTCGGTTACGATTGCCGTGGTACTGAAAAATTCAGGAATTCCTGTGCAAGATGTGCCTGTTTCGTTATACGATGGCGGAAGTCTGATTGCGAAATCTTCGGTAAATTTAGATACGCAAAACAAAGCGGAAGTTACCTTCTCGATTCCTTCCAACAAAGTGATTCAAGGAAATATCCAAATCGATGACAATTCATTGCAGTTTGACAATAATCTGTTTTTCAATATCAATTCACCTGAAAAAATAAATGTATTAGCGATCAATGAAACTGATGACGAATTTTTAAAGAAACTCTACACAGACGATGAATTCAACTTGATTTCTTCGCCAGTAACACAATTGAATTACAATGCAATCGCGACACAACAATTAATCATTCTGAATGAACTAAAAACCATTCCGAATCCGTTATTGACCGCACTGAGAAGTTTCAAACAAAACGGCGGTTCACTCGTGATTATTCCCGCTAAGGAAAGTAATCTGACCACATACAATCAATTATTACAAGCAAATAATTTGGGACGCTTTGCGCAAGTGCCAAACGTAACCGAGAAGAAAATTACCAACATTAGTTTCTCGCATCCACTATTTACGAATGTATTCGAGAAGAAAGTGACCAATTTCCAATATCCGAAAGTGAATCACTATTTCGCGCTAGATAAAGCAAATCCTGCCATTTTACAGTTGGAAAATAACGCGCAGTTTTTAGTCTCGACGAATGAAACCTATTTGTTTACGGCAGCAATCAACAATGAAAATTCAAATTTTAAAAACACACCTTTAATTGTTCCAATTTTCTATAATATTGGGAAAAACAGTTTGCGACTCACCAATCTGTATTACACACTTGGCAAAGAAAATACTTTTGATGTGCAAACGTCGCTTGGACAAGATGCTGTGTTAACGATTGCGAAAGACACGGAAGAATTTATTCCGTTGCAACAAACGGCAAATAATAAAGTTCGAATGACAACGGATGAATTTCCGAATGAAGCCGGAATTTACACGATAAAAAATCAAAACACTGATTTACAACAAATTAGTTACAATTTTGATCGAAAAGAAAGTACGTTACAATATCACGATATGGCATTGTCATATCCAAATAATACACACACAACCGTTGCGCAATTCTTTGAAGATTTAAAAAATGAACAGTCCGTAGCTTCGCTTTGGAAATGGTTTGTTATTTTTGCGCTATTATTTTTATGCATTGAAATTTTGATTTTAAAATTCGTCAAATGAACCTCATCATAAAATCCGCTACTATCTTAGATGCACAGAGCAAACACAATGGCGCTGCAAAAGATATTTTGATAGAAAACGGAATCATTACTCAAATTGCCACTTCCGTAGAAAATCCAAAGAATTACGATACTATTTCGCTTGAAAACTTACATGTTTCACAAGGTTGGTTTGATAGCAGTATTAGTTTGGGAGAACCTGGATTTGAAGAACGGGAAACGATTGAAAACGGTTTGAAAACGGCTGCAAAGAGTGGATTTACCGCAGTTGCCGTGAATGCGAACGCAAACCCGATTGCAGATTCAAAAGCCGATATTTCGTTCTTAAAAAGCAAAGCATTCGGAAATGCTGTTGACCTCTATCCTATTGGCGCGTTGACCACGAAAAGTGAAAGTGTAGATTTAGCCGAATTGTTTGATATGAAAAGCGCGGGCGCGATTGCGTTTGGCGATTATCAGAAAGCCATCGAGAATCCGAACTTGTTAAAAATTGCATTATTGTATGCTTCAAATTTTGGCGGTTTGGTATTATCATTTCCACAAGAAGATAAAATTGCAGGAAAAGGAATGGTTAGTGAAGGACCAAATAGTACGCGTTTAGGTTTGAAAGGAATTCCCGCTTTGGCGGAAGAATTACACGTTGCGAGAGATTTATTTCTGTTGGAATATACACAAGGAAAATTACACATTCCGACGATTTCTACAGCAAAATCAGTACAACTCATTCGCGAAGCAAAACAAAAAGGATTCAATGTAAGTTGTTCGGTTGCCATTCATAATTTAATTTTATCTGATGATGAATTGGAAGGTTTTGATTCCAATTATAAAGTATTGCCACCATTACGAACGCACAACGATCGTGAAGCATTAATTGAAGGTTTAAAAGACGGAACGATTGATATGGTGACTACAGATCATAATCCGATTGACATTGAACATAAGAAGATGGAGTTTGACAATGCGATGTACGGAACTATTGGTTTGGAAAGTGCTTTTGGCGCCTTGCAAACTATTTTTGATACCACAAAAACTATCGAATTGTTAACTTCAGGAAAAGAACGATTTGGCATTGAAACTTCACAAGTTGCAGAAGGTCAACTCGCAAATCTGACACTTTTCAATCCGGACGGAAATTATACATTTAGCACAAAACACATTCACAGTAGTTCTAAAAATAGTGCTTTCTTAGGAAAAGAACTCAAAGGAACTGTCTATGGAATTATTCATAAGCAACAAAAAATAGCGTAAGTATGGATTTCAAAACCATTTCAGCAGGCAAACAAACCGCCATTATTTCCTATATCACCATCATTGGATTTGTAATTGCGATTTCCATGAATGCAGATAAGAAAAATGAATTTGCACGCTTTCATATTCGTCAAGCATTAGGCTTGGGTATTCTTTTTTTTATGATTTCATTATTTATCGGTTATTTCGATAGTTGGATGATTTCAGGATCTTTTTACGTGTTTTTCATTGTACTTTGGGTATTTGGACTCACAAACGCCATTCAAGGTGAACACAAACCAATTCCTTTATTGGGCGATTATTTTCAAGACTGGTTTAAAAATATTTAACTTATACTACCATGCAAACTAAAAAATTATCCCTTGATCATATCATAAAAACTCCAAAAGTAGCTGCTGAAAAGTCGCCAGTTTTGTTCTTATTTCACGGATACGGAAGCAATGAAGAAGATTTGTTTTCTTTTGCTGCCGAACTGCCCGATACCTTATTTATTGTTTCGGTACGCGCGCCAAGAGATCTTCCTCCGTATGGATATTCTTGGTACGATATTCATTATACAGCAACTGATAAAACAAGTGATGATGGACAAGCGATTGAATCGCGTGATGCTGTTGCAAATTTCATTGATGAAGTTGTAGAAAATTATCCTGTTGATGGCGACAATGTTTCGTTATTAGGATTTAGTCAAGGTACAGTTTTGAGTTACGCGGTTGCGTTTACTTATCCTGAAAAAGTGAAAAATGTAATTGCCATAAGTGGTTATTTGAATCATAAAATTTTTGATTTCAGCGATGACAAAGATTACAAAAACCTTGATTTTTATTGTTCTCACGGAAGTGTTGATCAAGTGATTCCTGTAGAAGCCGCACGTGAAATTGCGCCGTTTATGGAAGCAAATAACTTGAAATATTTTTACGAAGAATTTCCTGTAGGACATGGCGTTGCGCCACAAAATTTCCATTCATTCAAAGCTTGGTTGGAGAAGCGGATTTAAAATTTTAATACGTCTTAAAATGTTTTGGAATAAATGGTTTAAAAAACAATCTTCTAGTTTTAAATGCACTACATGTGGAGAAATTCATGACGAATTACCTGCTTTAGGGTTTTTAGCTCCAATATATCATGATGATCTTAATGAAAAGGATAAAACCGAAATTGCTGAAATTTCTAGCGATTTTTGTGTCATACACCATGAAGATCAAACAGATCGATTCATAAGAACAACGCTAACTATTGAAATCAATGATGCTTGTGAAAATTTAGATTATGGAATTTGGGTTTCGTTAAGTGAAAAGAGTTTCAAAGAATACAAAGCTGAATTTAAAAATAACGTTGAAGGAAAAACATATTTCGGCAGAATTTGCAATGAGATTTCAGACTATAAAGAAAGTACTTTAGGACTTCATGTTAATGTTAATACGCTTAGTAACGGAATAAGACCTGAAATAATTCCCCATGAAAACAACCATCAACTAATTACAGATTGGAAAAATGGAATTACATTAAATGAGGCTGAAAAACGTATAAAACAGGCTTTCAAATAATGGGAATTCAATGAAAAATCAGAAACTACCGCAAATGCTGTCGATTGCTACTTTTATAAAATAAATCAGTGAAGTATGAGACGTTTTTTATGTAGAATTTTGTTTGCGAATTATTAAATTAGTTAATCTTCAAATTGTTACATTATAAACTACCCTTCATATTTAGCATACAAAACTTCGCTTAGTGTTTCAAAACTTAGGGTTTTGTCTTTGTCAATTTCGTAGCTTAAAAGCACTTCACCCCAATAAGTTCCATCGGAAAAACTACATAAAACCCATTTATGATTGATCACTTTTACTTTATCAATGGCAAAATTACCGTCCATACCATCAAAAGGAACTAACGGATTGTCTTTACTAGCTGAATTTTGATCATAAATAATATCCGTAATATATTGCGACAAATTATTTACATCTTCAAAGTTATATTCATCAAAATATGCCAAGGCTTCACCATTATTTTTTAATGAGAAGTAACTCAAGTCTAAATTTTCATTCATCAACGTGTTGGTCGTATCTTTATACGCCGTCACATCATTTTTTAAGCTTTCAACTTTAGTACGCAATTCTTCAATTTTTCCGGATTGTTTCTCGTACATTTTATTCATACTTACGTATTGATAAATTGCCAATAAAGCCATAAAAATTAACGCATATAATAGAATCTTCTTTGTCATTGTACTGCTATTTTTTTAAATCGTAATCGTTAAGGTATCGTGCGCCAAAAATACGTTTTCTGGCAAATCTTTCGAAACTTCTGCATGAAAACCTAATAAATGACTGATATGTGTCAAATATGCTTTTTCAGGTTTAATTTCGGCAATAAATTCGAGTGCTTCATCTAACGAAAAATGCGAGATATGTTCTTGAATTCGCAATGCATTGATGACTAACACTTTTAAACCTTTCAATTTTTCTTTTTCAGCTTTCGCGATGGTTTTCACATCCGTCAAATACGCAAAATCATTAAAACGATAGCCAAAAACTTGTAATGTATAGTGCAATGCATTGATTGGTGTGACTTGTACACCTTTCAATTCAAACGCTTCATTATTCTTCACTTCATATTGTATAACGCCAGGTGCGCCAGGATATTTGTTCTCCGTCGCAAAAATATAATCAAAACGTCGTTTAAACTCTCCAAACACACGTTTGTGCGCATACATTGGAATATCTCCTTGACGGAAATAAAAAGGGCGAATATCGTCTAATCCAGCAGTATGATCGGCATGTTCGTGTGTAAAAAGGATTCCATCAATGTGACTACAATTGGCACGTAGCATTTGCTGACGAAAATCGGGTCCGCAGTCAATTACGTAAGTTGCATCTTCCCATGAAATAAGGATAGAAACGCGCAATCGTTTATCGCGAGGATCATCACTCAAACACACAGGATGATCGCTTCCTATAATTGGAATTCCTTGCGAAGTTCCTGTGCCGAGAAAAGTAACTGTCATCATAAACGTTGATAATTTGTTAAGAATCAGGTGTATTTTTAGAAAGATGTATTCCATTCATCGATCATTCTTCAAATTTAACTTATTATTTAACAAAAAACCTGAAATATATAGTCCAAAAAAATTATGAATGTTTATTTTTGTAGTAAACAAATTCAAACTACGCATGGCTATTGTCTACAAAGGTGACACTAACATAGAAAATGTACCTTCTATCAAAGCGAAAGCATTACGGATTAACTTAAACAGCCAAATCTATGGTACATTTGCCGAGATTGGTGCTGGACAAGAAACGGTTCGTCACTTCTTCAGATCTGGTGGCGCTTCGGGTACAATTGCGAAAGCAATGAGTGCGTATGACAAAGATTTTAGTGATGCAATTTATGGTATTGAACAAGATCGTCGTTACGTAACGGAAGCACGTCTAAAAAAGATGCTTACGCATGAAATGAAGTTGTTAAACACTCGCATTTCGCGTGACAAACATCCTGATAAGATGTTTTTCTGTTTTGCGAATACAGTGGCAACTATTGATTTTGCGAAGAAATATAAAGGTCATGGTTGGATGGGAATTAAGTACCAAACTGATCCTACACAAGATTACAACGAAATTATCTTACACGTTCGTTTTCACGAAAATGACGCAAAATTACAACAAGAAACACTAGGAATTATGGGTGTAAACCTTATTCACGGTGCTTTTTACAAATACAACAATCCGAAAAATTTACTAAAATATTTATACGATCATATTGATAAGGATAAGATCGAAATTGACACAATTAACTTTTCTGGACCACAATTTGACGATGTTGACAACCGATTGATGAGTTTACAACTTTTGAAAAATGGAATGACAGAAGCCGTTATTTTTGGACCTGATGGAAATAATATTCTTCCTGCTAGATTGCTTTACAAGAAGAATATTTTAGCGCTTCGTGGAAGTTTCCGTCCTGTAACCAAAGTGAACATGGACATGTATCAAAAGTCGTATGATATTTTTATACGTGAAAATAAAGTTGATGTTGATAAAACGGTGGTACTATTTGAAATTACACTTTCCAATCTTCGGGCAGAAGGTGAAATTGATGAACAAGATTTTATGGACAGAGCGCAATTACTCGGTTCACTTGGGCAAACCGTCATGATTTCCAACTTTAAAGAATACTACCGATTGGTCGAATACTTCTCTAACTATTCAAAAGAACGTATGGCGTTGACAATGGGCGTAAATAACCTCGTTGATATCTTTGATGAGAAATACTACCGTCATGTCAGTGGAGGAATTTTAGAAGCGTTCGGTAAACTATTCTATAGAGACTTAAAAGTGTATTTATATCCAATGAAACGCAAGGAAACTGGCGAATTGGTGAACAGTAACAATATAAAAGTACATCCACGTATGAAAGAATTATACAAATTCTTCAAGTACAATGGAAAAATGGTTGATATTTTTGATTTCGATAATGATATTCTACAAATTTTCTCTAGAACAGTCTTAAGAATGATTGCGAGTAACGAAGAAGGTTGGGAAGACATGTTACCAGATGGCGTTGCCGAAATTATCAAAGAGAAGCATCTATTTGGATACTTACAACAGAACGAATTGATCGAAAAAGAATAACAATACAGACAAAATAATCAAAGCTCCTTTTTAGGGGCTTTTTTTAGTTGAAAATTGAATATTACGAAACAATTTTTAATCCTATACTATGACAATTTTTGATTTTACAAAAACAAGCGACATATCTAATTGGTATGTTGTAAATGACGGCGTAATGGGCGGATTATCGCAAGGAAAATTTACCCAAAATGAAGCTGGAAACGGCGTTTTTAGCGGAATTATTTCCTTGGAAAATAATGGCGGCTTCTCGGCTATTCGCTATGGAATTGGAACTACAGATATTTCAGGAAAAAATACAGTTGTCATTCGTTTGAAAGGTGATGGGAAAAAATATCAATTCCGTCTGAAACAAAATAGTGACGATCGCTATTCGTTTGTGACACAGTTTGAAACTTCTGGCGATTGGGAAATCATTGAAATTCCATTGAAGAGTTTATATCCAACATTTCGTGGGCAAAAATTAACGATCGGAAACTTTTCTGAAAACTATTTGGAAGAAATCGGATTCTTGGTTGGTAATAAAAAACGAGAGCAGTTTCAACTGGAGTTGGATTATATAGAATTGAAGTAAAAGAATTAGAGTTTATATGAAATGTTCTCGATACAATTTTTGTCTATTCTGCTTACGCGAATACAAAAAAATCACTCGAACTGACGGTTCTGAAACATACAACAAACGTCACTTCGAGTGAAATTTTGGAAAAATTTTGTATCGAGAAGTATTTTTATTTACACATTAAGAAACTATTCCACCAACGCCAAAATCTGCGCTGCATGATCTTTCGTTTTCACTTTATCAATCACATGATCTACAACACCTTCTCCATTGACTAAGAATGTTTTACGATGGATTCCATCATAGATTTTTCCCATGAATTTCTTTTCGCCCCAAACTCCGAAAGCTTCAATAACTTCTTTGTTTTCGTCTGCTAATAATGGAAATGGAAATTCGTATTTGTTTTTAAAATTTGTTTGCCTTTTTTCTGAATCGGCACTTACGCCCAACAATTCAAAACCTTTGCTTTGTAGTTCTGCATAATGATCTCTCAAATTACAAGCTTCTGCCGTACAACCTGGTGTACTTGCTTTTGGATAAAAGAAAACCACGAGTTTTTTTCCACTAAAATCTGATAAAGAAACTGCGTTTCCATCTTGATCATTTACGGTAAAATCGGGTACTTTATCACCTATTTTTAATGTGTTCATAGCGTTCTGTTTTTTATTACTTTTTAATGATTATTTTTGTATAAAAATACTGAAAAATGACCAAACAAGAAAAGGTTCAGTTTGTTATTGATACATTAGAAAAAATATATCCTGAAATTCCAGTTCCACTCGATCATAAAGATCCATATACCTTATTAATTGCCGTATTAATGTCTGCACAAAGTACGGATGTGCGCGTGAATAAAATTACGCCTTTGTTGTTTGCAAAAGCTGATAATCCGTACGATATGATCAAACTTTCGGTAGAAGAAATTAGAGAAATCATCAAGCCTGTTGGTTTATCGCCAATGAAAGCAAAAGGAATTTATGGTTTGTCGCACATTTTGATTGACAAACACGATGGAAAAGTTCCGCAAAATTTAGAAGATTTAGAAGAATTGCCAGCAGTCGGACATAAAACAGCAAGTGTTGTGATCAGTCAAGCATTTGGAATTCCTGCATTTCCAGTAGACACGCACATTCACAGATTGATGTATCGTTGGAATTTGACCAACGGAAAAAATGTGGTTCAAACAGAAAAAGACGCAAAACGTTTGTTTCCAAAAGAAAAATGGAACGATTTACATTTACAAATTATATGGTACGGTAGAGAATATTGCCAAGCGCGCGGTTGGGATTTGGACAACGATATTATTACCAAAACAGTTGGTAGACAGTCGGTAATTGATGCGTATTATAAAAATAAAAAGACTCGCAGCTAACGAGTCTTTTCCAAAGTTTAGTTGAGAAGCGTTTCAAACTTCATCCTTTTGTAATTAATAACACTTAAAGCCTTCGAATAGTTCAACAGAAAGCTGATTGTTTCCTTTTTAGGCGACATTTTTTTAATTTCAGGTGAACTCTTAATGTAATTTTTTGCCATACGGTGGTTTATTATTTAAAACAACAACGTATGTAATTCAGTATTATTGTGTTAGTTTGTTAAAACTATGTTATGTTTATCGATTACTTTCCTCAAATTGATCAATGCATAGCGCATTCTTCCCAAAGCAGTATTGATGCTAACGCCTGTTTTCTCTGAGATTTCTTTGAAACTCAAATCTTGATACATGCGCATTAATAAAACTTCTTTTTGATCGTTAGGTAATTCATCAACCAAGCGACGAACATCAGTTTCTACTTGTGTTTTGATGATTCTATTTTCGGCATTCAAATCGGTATCACTCAATACAGAAAAAATATTAAAATCGCCATTATTATCATATTTTGGCATTCTATTGTTCTTTCTAAAATGATCAATAACAAGATTATGTGAAATACGCATAACCCAAGGCAAAAATTTTCCTTCTTCGTTATAATTTCCCTTTTTTAAAGTTTTGATAACCTTAATGAAAGTATCTTGAAAAATATCTTCTGTGATATCTCTATCTAACACTTTCGAATATATAAAACTATATATACGTTGTTTGTGACGCTCAATTAGTTTCCCTAATGCGCACTCGTCACCCTTAATGTAATTAGATACCAATACTGAATCTTGCAGAATCTGTTTCATAGCAATACTTTTTTACGTGATAATTATCGAGGCTGATAATCTGTCTATATTTTTTAAAAAAGTATTTTTACGCTATACGCAGTTTTGTTTTGTAGTGTTTGTTAAAGAACCAAATATAACAACATTAGTTAAAGAAATGCAAATAAAATCTAATAATTTAACATTTCGACTGTATTTATTAAGCAAAATCGCCCTTTTTAAGGAAACAGACCTATAAAAAATACAGGGCACTTTGACTATTCTTTACTTCAAATTCATTTCAATTCGAGTATTAAAAGCAGTATCTTTGCAATTATTTTTTTCTCAATGATACAAGATCTCTCTACTGTAAATCCAAAAGAAAACATCATTATAAAAGGTGCAAAACTGCATAACCTAAAAAATATTGACGTGGTGATTCCGCGAAATAAATTGGTTGTGATTACAGGGCTTTCGGGTTCAGGTAAATCCAGTTTAGCATTTGATACTTTATATGCCGAAGGGCAACGAAGGTATGTAGAAAGTTTATCATCATACGCACGACAGTTTTTAGGACGTTTACACAAACCAAAAGTAGATTATATTAAAGGGATTGCGCCTGCAATTGCTATTGAACAAAAAGTAAATTCAACCAATCCGCGTTCGTCGGTTGGAACAACGACAGAGATTTATGACTATTTAAAATTGCTTTTTGCCCGAATTGGAAAAACCATCTCTCCTATTTCTGGCAACGAAGTAAAAAAACATACCGTTTCGGATGTCATCAATTATGTAAAGACTTTTGAAGAACGCAGCAAACTATTATTAATAGCGCCTGTAACGGTTCCGGAAGGTAGAAGCGCTTTCCATACAATTAAAGTATTGGCGCAACAAGGATATGCGAGAATTAAGAAGAATGATGAAATTTTTCGTATTGATGAAATCAACGAAGATTTTAAAGAAGATTTCTTTTTAGTGATTGATCGTATTGTGGTTGCAGATGATGAAGATTTCTATAATCGATTGGCAGATGCTGTACAAACTGCTTTCTTTGAAGGAAAAGGCGAATGTTATATTGAAACTGTAAACGATAAAAAAAGTATGCATTTCAGCAATAACTTTGAGTTGGATGGCATGAAGTTTCTTGAACCAAATGTACATTTATTCAGTTTCAACAATCCGTATGGCGCCTGTCCAAAATGTGAAGGTTACGGAGATGTTATCGGAATTGACGCCGATTTAGTAATTCCAAATACAGGACTTTCCGTATATGAAAATGCTATTTTCCCTTGGCGTGGCGAAAGCATGAGCTATTACAGAAATGAATTGGTCAATAATGCCTATCATTTTGATTTTCCAATTCACAAACCTTGGTTTGAACTCACGGAAGCACAAAAGAAGCTCGTTTGGGACGGAAATAAATACTTTGAAGGATTGCATCAGTTTTTTACTTTCTTAGAAGAGAAGAGCTATAAAATTCAAAATCGAGTGATGTTATCGCGGTATCGCGGAAAAACTAAATGTGCTACGTGTGAAGGGAAACGTTTACGATCGGAAGCAAATCATGTGAAAATTGGTGGAAAAACCATCACGGATTTAGTGGTGCTTCCATTAGATGAATTAATTGTTTTCTTTAATGAATTAAAACTCAGTGAACACGACACACATATTGCAAAACGTTTACTAAAAGAAATCAAAAACCGTTTGACATTTTTAACGAATGTCGGATTGGATTATTTAACCTTGAATCGGAAATCGAATTCACTTTCTGGTGGAGAATCGCAACGAATCAACTTAGCAACGTCGCTCGGAAGTAGCTTGGTAGGTTCTATGTACATATTAGATGAACCTAGTATTGGATTGCATCCAAAAGACAGCGAACGCTTGATACAAGTTTTAATATCGCTCCGCGATTTAGGAAATACGGTTATTGTCGTAGAACATGATGAAGATATTATGCGTGCTGCGGATGAAATTATTGATATTGGTCCTGAAGCGGGAACAAATGGTGGACATGTAGTTGCGTATGGTAATTATGAAACGATTTTAAAAGCAGATTCGCTCACCGCGAAATACCTCAACCAAACGATGAAAATTGAAGTTCCTCAAAACCGTAGAACTTCCAATCAATATGTGACGGTTGTTGGCGCACGCGAGAACAATCTTAAGAATATAGATGTTACCTTTCCTTTAAAGATGCTGACCGTAATTACGGGTGTTTCAGGAAGTGGAAAAAGTTCGTTGGTCAAAAAAATATTGTATCCTTCATTATTGAAAGAAACTGGCGGTTATGGAGAAAAAGCGGGACAATTCACCAAATTAGAAGGAAAATATAGTGATGTAAAACATATAGAATTTGTGGATCAGAATCCGATTGGACGTTCTTCGCGTTCCAATCCTGTGACGTACATCAAAGCGTATGACGATATAAGAGCGTTGTATGCAAGTCAAAAACTATCAAGCATACGAGGTTATAAAACAAAGCATTTTTCGTTTAATGTTGATGGTGGACGCTGTGAAACTTGTAAAGGTGAAGGACAAGTTACGATTGAAATGCAATTTATGGCAGATGTGCATTTGGAATGTGAAACTTGTGGCGGAAAACGTTTTAAGAAAGAAGTGTTGGAAGTTGCGTATGAAGGAAAGAATATCGACGATATTTTAACCATGACAATTGACGACGCCATGGATTTCTTTACAAAACACGATCAAAAGAAAATTCACAGAAAACTAAAACCATTGCAAGATGTTGGATTGGGTTATGTAACGCTCGGACAAAGTTCGTCGACACTTTCTGGTGGAGAAGCACAACGAATCAAATTGGCTTCATTTTTAGTAAAAGGAACAACGAAAGAAAAAGCATTGTTTATTTTTGATGAACCTACCACAGGATTGCATTTTCATGATATTAAAAAACTATTAAAATCATTTGATGCTTTAATTGAAAAAGGGCATTCTATTATTGTTGTAGAACATAATATTGAACTCATTAAATGTGCCGATCATATTATTGATTTAGGTCCTGGTGGTGGAAAAAATGGTGGAACCTTGGTTGCTTTTGGAACGCCTGAAGAAGTTGCGAAAAACAAAAAATCGTTTACTGGAGCGTATTTGAAAGAGAAGTTGTAATCTAAGGCAGTTTGAAAAGTCTTTAAAATTGTCATTCTGAATCTCAACGTACAATTTTCAAAGATTATGTGAAATTGAATCAAGTTCAATTTGACGTATACTGTTAATTTATTTCCATATTTAGACTGCTTAAAAAATCTTCTAATACAACACAAACGAAATTATCCACAACATTACAAACGTAACTGGCGCTACAAAAATCAAGTAGATAAACGAAAGAATACACGTTTTAAAGAAAGTTTTAATATATCCTTGCTCATAGAATCGCTTGAGACTTATAATCAAGTAGAAAAAGGTGGAAGCAATCACTAAAAAGTCAATCCAATCAGGAATATCTACAATATAATTAGAGATTAAAACGATACTTGCTGCCAGAAACATAAACGCAAAATAGTAGAAACTAAAGACCATGTGATGCGCAAATCGTCCGCGTTTTCGATAGAGTATTTTTAATAAAAATGCAAAGATTGGAATCAGGAAAAACATCGATATTGGAATGGTATCCATAAAAGCTTTCAAAATTCCTGCACCGCTATTTGCTCTAAATTTTATAATTTGTTTTCCAATAAATTTCGCAAACCAACCATCTGACTCTTTGTAGCCCATAACTTTGAGCATGTCATCGGTACTTGCGCCAATTGCGTCTAATGAATCTAGTTTTTTGGTATCAAAATTAAATCCAAATATTTTTCCATTAATCGAATTTTCATTTTTTGTCGCTGTAGAATCATTTTCGAAGTTCGTATCCAATAAGTTTTTCACTTTAGCTACTGCCAAGCTATCATCACCAGTCATATCAGCAGCCTGCATTTCTAGTGCTTTTGATAAAGAATCCTTCACGCGATTGACATCAGCCATAATCGCCTTCTCTTTGCCAAATGAACTTTTAAGTGAATCGTCAACTTTCCGCTGCAATGGACGTGTAGCAACCGAAAACAAAAAGAAAAATACAATAGAAGCAAATAAGTAAAATTGTGCAGGATGCAAATACATCAAACGTTTTCCGCTTACATATTGTTTTGCCAAATATCCTGGTCGTATTAATAAGGGAATAAAACTTCTAAAAAACCGCGCATCCACCGAAAAGTAATTCATAATGGTGTTATGAAACAACAAACGCATGCTCAGCTTATCATCTACTTTCTGTCCGCAATTTGGACAAAAGTTGTGATAAGATGTCAATGGATAGTCGCAATTGGGACACTGTTTTGTTTCGGTTGACATAGGTTTTTATAGTTGGTTGCACAAAGATGCTAAAATCTATTCACAATTTGCGAATACATCATCAGTCAATCTATACTCATCTAATCATTGTTTTTATTTGATTAAATGTATTCTAAAGTAACTCATAAATTTTTTAATGACATCATGATTCTTTAAAAACTAGTAAAAAATTCGTTTTCAATTCATTAATGATTCATGCTCATCAGTACTAAAAAACATCCGATTGTTACATTTTTCGAGTTACATCTTTAAAAATAATCAAAAAATACCACTCTTGAAACACCATTTAAAATATTGATAAACAATTAATTACATTTTTGGCACGCAAATTGAAATTAACTACAGCAAATAGCGTCCGCCGAAAAGCTTAAGAGTAGGCATAACCCTAAAAGTATACAATATGAAAAATTATTACCTTTTATTCGTAGGATTGTTACTTAGTGTAACTGCTACACAAGCAAATGAAATGAGCGACCAATTTGATGGAAGCGAAAACGGGTTAACCAATCGCTATCGTTATGCACAACCAATTCAGTTTGTAGAACGAGGTGTTGAATTTTTTATTTTCCAAAATGGAGAATTCGATTTTAACACACATCCAATTACGTACAGTAGAACACGAAGAGGTTCGGTAAACACAACTTATGGAGCACCAAGAGTTCGTACGAGAGGAAATCGTAACAACACTAGAAATATTGGAGTTCGTGTAGAGCATGATTATAACGGAAGAGTTCGAAGAATTGGAAATTTATTTATCAATTATGACAGACTTGGAAGAGTAAAAAGAATCGGATCTATTTATATGCGTTACCACAGAAGACATGGAAAAGTAACACAAATTGGTGGATTGCATTTAAAATATAGTCGTAGAGGAAGATTGATAAGACAAATTGGAAATGTAAAACCGATAGCAAGTTGTGCTTTTTGTGGAACAACCAATTGTACTATAAATCATGGAAATGTACATATTGATGACGATTTTCAAAATGGACATGATCTACCTGCAAATGATGATGATTTATACTATTACAGAAATAATGGTAAACAAAAAAAGATTAAAAAAGGAAACTAAATCATTAGTTACTATATACTACAAAACCTCGTGAATTCATATAATGATTCACGAGGTTTGTTATAGTATAAAGAAAACGCTCCAACTATTTCTTCGCTGTATATCTTAGTATCCAAAAGCTATAAAGAGCAACTAAACTACAAAATTTAAGGTTATATCAAACGATTATAACTATTTTCCCTTATGCAATTAGGTTTCGGTAACAGCACTACTATATTGACGCCTAAAGTAGTCATTAGCAATTACTTTACAGTATGGAAAAACCATACTTTATAGCGGTTATTTTGCTTATTTTCAAATTTTATTTTCAGTTTTATAAAAACCTTTCTAAATTCTTGGCACGTTGTTTGTTTAGTATATAACAACATTAAAACCATACGTTATGAAAAAAATATTAATCGCATTCACAGGACTATTCTTCTTGGTAGTAAGTACTACCGAAGCAAAACGAAGCAACACTTCAACAATAGCTTCATACAACGGAAACGAATCTATTTCATTTGTGGAAGAAGGCATTACTTTCTCAGTATACAACGATGGAGAATTTGATTTCTTTATCAATCGTCTACAAAACGGAGTAAGTGCAAACATAAATGCTGCTGGCGTTAATATTTCATTCAATTCAGGATTTGATTACAATCCATATATTCAATATGATGATTATGGTGCAATTGTTCAAATTGAAAACACACCAATTTTCTACGATTATTACGGAAGAGTATATAGAGTCGGAAATGTTTTAATGAACTATGACGGATTTGGAAACTTAATTCAAGTTGGAGGATTATTCATTTACTATGATACCTTATTACGATTTTCACATACTAGAGGTTACATCAACCCATTTAACAGATATTCACAACGTACTGCATTTTACAGAAATGTATTTTTCAGACCAGAAATTAGCTTATGTCTCGTAAACATAAGACCATACAGAAGGTTTTACACACCAATTCGTTACACCTATTGCAGTCCATATAGAAACAATTACAGATATAGATATGCAAGAGCTAGAATTGGAAATGTATATCGCAGTGCTGCAAGAGCAAACACAAACAGAAGAAGTGTATACAGAAACGACCGTAGAGTTACTCGTAGAAACGATGCTAATGTGTATAATACTAGAAGAACGGTAACACGTACAAATACAAACACAAGAAATACACGTTCGGCAATTTCAACTCGTAACAATACCAGAAATCAAAATACACGTTCGGCAGTTACAACTCGTAATAATACTAGAAATCAAAATACGCGTTCGGCAGCTACAACTCGTAACAACGTAAGAAGTACGACGAGAAACACACGAAACAATACAATTGCACCTAATGTTCGTACGAGTCCTAATAACACTAGAATTGACAGAAATACGACAAGAACGCAACGCACTAACAATGCAAGCGCAAATAATACAAGAACAAACACAAGATCTACAACACGTAGTGCTTCTACTAGAAATGTAACACCAACACGTTCTACAAGAAACGTAACGCCAACTAGATCGACAAGAAATACTAACAATTCGGTTCGCACCAACAGAAATTCATCAAACAGAAGAACTGTTGCAGCGCCACAAAGAAGCAATTCTTCTTCTAGAGCTACACGATCATCAAATCGTTCTTCGCAACGTAAAGCGACAACGACACAACGATCAAATCGTTCACAAAAAAAGACAACTAGTAGAAAACAAAGAACTGCTAGAACAAGAAGCTAAAATATAAGTTGTTTAGTTATAAAAGAAAACCTTGCTTCATCGTAACAGATGAAGCAAGGTTTTTTCTTTTATCAATATTTGATATCAAAATCGTTATGTAATATTGAGTTCTTTTTTTAAAATACTTCTGAATCGTGTAGCACTCAAATAATGGTCGTCTAATAATTTTCCATCATGCAAAAGATTGAAAACACCAAAGCCAGAAGGCGCCATTTTTGCTTCCTTTACTGTGTTTATTTTTGATACTTTTAAATCTACATCATAATCCATTGCAACATTTAATATTGCTACAACTGATTTCTCGCTCCAAGGGCACTGATCCGCATAGAGCAAGTGCCAACCTTTGTATTTTTTTTGTTGGCTTGTCCAATCATGAAATTTCGGTTTTTTAGCATCTTTGTTCCATGTTTTAGATAAAAGCTCAAACCTGTCTTTTGCATCAATTTGCTCAAATCCATTTTTCTCAAAAAGGCTTTTATTCGCAAGCCAACCACCTTTGCTTGTTATTACACATACACCATCCATACCTCTGGCCCTTGCTTCTTTTTCGGCTTCTTCAATAAGGAGTGAGCCATACCCTTGACTTCTCTCTTTTTTAGAGTAAATATAAGTACAATGAATAAACATATAAGTATCAGCATCTATAGGTCGCCATGCATTTTTGGCTGGAACATATTCAATAAAGCCAATCATCTTGTCTTCATCGTTTTTCAAGATTTTTATTCTTAAACCTTCTTTATGACGCTTTTCAAACCAATTAACTTTATCCTTAAATCCTTGTCTTTTGGTGTCCTTTATACAGAAGAAAGTCTCTCTTTCCGCATTTTCTGGTGTAACCTCAACTAGTTTCATTGTTTTTCTTTTAAAGGTTTTATCATTTTTGCTGTGCGAACAATCGGGATGTCCCAAGCTTCTTTAATTTCACCTTCCATAATACACCATACTACAATAGCGTCAATTTCCATTGGTTTGCCGTCCAATAACATTGTGTCTTTAACATGTGCAATGACTATTTCATCTCCTATAGGAGTTGCAGATATGGTATTTACCTTAAAGGAACCACTCGTGCGACCTGCTAATTTTTGGAAAAAATCCATCAAACCAGAGAGACCAATATAGTCGCCTTCAAACTCGGGCAGCTCAGGATTAATATAATGCCAAATAAAATCTTTGGCTAACACCTCAGACACTGTACTCGGATTTGCTGGGTTGAACCTCTTTAAAATACTGATATTTGGATGTTCTTTATTCATGATATTAATTTTTAACTAGCTGCTTTTTAGAATGAATTACCTTCAAAGTCAATGCTCCATAAGTAATTGACAGAATGACCACAGAAAGGAATATACCCACAAAAGGTATTATTGTAAGCAAACGCAATACAATAGCACACACTAATGCTAGGAATGTAATACTCCAAAATCCCCAATTCCTGTCTTTTTTATACTTGATATAATAAACGACTAGTAAAGCAGCGATTAAATGACCAAAAAGAAGACTAAATATAAATATGACCGTTGCGAAAAGTCCCAAAGGAATACCTATAATAATTAACAAAGCAAGGATAATTAATAATGGAATCCCAAGTAAATAAATCAATCCAAAGCCAAAACTTTTGAGCCAATTATTCTCTATACCTTCAACAGCATTTGAAAATGCATTTCTAAAGAGCGCGTGTAAAACCAAAATCATTAGAAATGATGACAATATATAAAAGATCCATAATGAAAAGGAAGCCGTGCCAAAAGTAGTTAAAGATAATTCTGATTTTTCTTTACCAAAATCTTCATTAAATTGAGCTTTAGTGTTGATCAACGAATTACTAAAATCTATTTCTCCATCGCTATTCCAATACACAACTTCCTTGTGAAATTTGGCATTTGCACCAATAATGATATCTTCCCCTATTATTTTTGAGGTTTCTTTTATAGTTCCATTAATAAGAACGTCATCTCCTTTAATCTCAAGCTTTCCAATGACGATGCCATTCATTTCAATATTCCCGGCAAAACAAGTAAGGTTCCCGTGTATTATAGCATTTTCAGTGAGGATAACTTCTCCACCAAAAACATATAAATCGTCGCCAATTTCTGAGTCAATAGTAGTTCTTCCAACCGCTATACGAACGTCATCTGCTACATAACCGTTGATAAATAATTCTCCTCCAGCTGCTGTCAAGTCTCCGTTAATACTATCATTAACAATGAGTTTTCCTCCTGCGATCACCAAGTCTCCCTGAATCACAGCATTTACTTTGATCGTTTCTCCAGCGCGATAGGTGTCATCCTGCTGTGTCTTGTCAATTAGAATATCACCTTCCTTCTCTGTTTGGCTAAAAGAGACCATTGAACAGAGTGCAATAAGTAAAATAGTTGTCGTTTTCATTAGTCTTAAGTTTTTGGTTTATAGACTAAATCTACTAGATGTCAGCTATTTAAAAAATGACGTAGGTCATGAAACACTTTTTTTAAGATTCCTATTCTTACAAAAAATATGGTGGTAAATAGCGTTAGTTATTGCTACAATAAGTATTGCATTTAATAATGAAACTATGTTTATACTTCAGAAAAAGAAAAAAGCAACCTAAATATATCTTGATTGATCACGAAAGCTTGTGAAGCAAATCAGCTAACTTTTTAGTCAACGCTTTTCGCGAATATTTCTGCAATCCAATAGGTGAAGTCTGCAATTGTTTTGTCTTAAACGCTTCATAATACGCTACAATTTCCGCTTTGAGTTTTTCTTTTTCAGTATACAAAAAGTACCTTCCTGTATTGGTTTCCTGAATAATCTTAGAAATATCGGCATCTTTTGGTCCGATTCCGATAATTGGTCGCTCCGCAGCCATATATTCAAATAATTTTCCAGCTATAATTCCCTTTGTTTTTTCGGCATCAATCTCAATGACTAACAATACTTGCGAGGCACGTTGCAATTGCAATGCTTTTTGATGTGATACATAACCGAAATAAATTGTATGATTGCTCAATCCGGCTGCTGTAATTTTTCGCTGAATGCGATCGCTTACTACGCCCGCAAACTGCAGTTGAAAATCAGTTGCAAAAGTTGCATCAGTTTGAATTAATTCGGACAAAACTTCCCATAAAATCTCAGGATTTCGCTCAGAAAGTAACGAACCTATATGTGAAATTGTGAACTTTTCATCTAGAGAAGTTTTAGCATGTTTTTCAACGTCATAACCATTCGTAATCACTTCAATAGGTTGTTTTGTAAGGTTTAGAAATTCTTCGCGTGTAGTAAAACTTGTCGTTACAATTTGATCTGCCGTTTGTAAAACCTCAGCTTCAAGTTTATAATGTTTCCGCTTCGATTTTTTAGTCAATTTCAATTCCTCATGATAACCAATCGTTGTCCAAGGATCTCTAAAATCAGCAACCCATTTTATAGGCAATTGCTTTCGCAGTTTAAGTCCAATTAAATGTAAACTATGTGGCGGACCCGTAGTAATAATGGTTTCAATAGTATGTTCAGTGATGTATTTTTTTAGAAATTTCACAGAAGGTTTCACCCAATATTTACGGGCATCTGGAATAAAAAAGTTTCCACGAATGTAGAGTAACAACTTTTCAATAAGCGTCTGTTTCTCTTTCGCAATAATACCCTTGCTAATTTTCTTTGTTTTTTTCTTCGAGAATAAAGTCGCGAATGCGTAAGGCTCAATAATCGATTGCTTCAAAATCGTGATATCTTTCGGAATATCATCCGAAAACGTTTCGTCAATAATTGGGTAACTCGGATTCTTTGGAACATACAAAATTGGTTCAATATCGAAATCACGTAAATACTTTACGAACTTCAACCAACGTTGCACGCCAGGTCCACCAGCTGGTGGCCAATAATACGAGACAATGATTACTTTTTTAGCCATAATTAGGGGAATTATGCTTTCACTTCTCTCCTACGCTTAAATTCATAATATAGCGCTCCGAGAATCAATAACACTAAAATGATGGTACTTGTTAAAGAGACCGCTATTCCTGTGCTTACTATTTTTGGTTCAAATTTAAAATCGATGGTATGTTTTCCTGCCGGAACTTCTAAAGCTCTCAATACGTAATTCACACGATAATGTGGAACTAATTCCCCATCAATATACGCGTTCCAACCATGTGGATAATGAATTTCAGAAAACACGGCTAAACCAGCAGCACTATTTTCAGCAGTATATTTTAATTCACTTGGTAAGTATGAAATCAGTTCTATACTAGACAACGAATCTTTTCCGTAGGTTTCTTTTAAAATTTCTGCGGCAACTTGTCCTTTTCTAATCACAGCTTCTTCTTTAGTGTCTAAACCAAAAAGTGATAGCATTTCTTCATCGGCAGTATCAACAACATTTAGTTTTTTCACAAACCAAGCATTTCCATTTGGATACGGATTAAGCAAGGCTATTGCGCCCGCGCCAGCCTGATCTTGTTCACCATCTAGGTCTTTAATGATGTATTTTACATTCATCATATTAATCACATTGATGTTCCGCGCGGTTACTTCAAATTTTTCATTTCCATGATCTAAATAGAAATCGTATAACTCTTGAAACTGTCGTGGTTTGGCTGCATGATAACCACCAAGTGTATTGTGAAAGTATGCAGTTCGCGAATTTGCCATGCGTAATCTCGGTTCAAACACGCGGTAATGTCCTTTATCTTGTAAAATTTGTTTGTCTACTTCAAGTGTTCTATACGGATGTTCAAACTGTGCTTTTGAAACAAATCCTTCCGTAGATACATAATGTCTTGCAATGCTTACTAAGTCAAATAATAACAATCCAACTAAAAGAACAATGACAATATTTTCTTTTAATTTTTCTTTGATAAATGACCAAACAACTACTGCTGTTGCTAGAATTAAAAGTAAAGAACGAATCGCATCTTTTGTTAATATCGCTGATCGATCTTCACGAATAATCTCCATCAATTCTGGTCCGAAAATAGCTTTTTCATAATATTCATCGCTCAAACCAACAAAATCAAACAATGACGATTTAAACAGCATAAAGAATAAAATGATTCCACTGAGAATTGCAGTACTTATATATACTGCTTTTTTCTTTTTTTCAATAGCAATTTCCTTATTGAACAAGCTGGCTAAAGCCAACACTCCTAAAATAGGAATACATAATTCTAAGATAACCTGGATAGAAGAAACAGCTCTAAATTTGCTGTACAGCGGGAAATAATCAAGCATGAAATCTGTTAGGAAACTGAGATTTTTCCCCCACGATAATAGCAATGACATTAAAATTCCGCCAACAAGCCACCATTTTGCTCTACTTCTGACCAAAAATAATCCTAAGAATGCCAAGAATATAATGACGGCTCCTATGTATGCTGGTCCAGCAACAATAGGTTGTTGTCCCCAATAAGCTGGAATATTCTTTACAATATCTTTAGCCTGCAAAGCAGGAATATTTCGTTGTAATAAAAACTTATACGTTTTAGAATCTGTTCCTAAATCTTCGGAATTTGCACCACCCATAAATCTCGGCATCAACAAGTTGAACGTTTCCATTTTACCGTAACTATATTCGGTAATATATTCTTTAGAAAGTCCTTGGCGTTCTTTTTTTGAACCATCAGGATTGATGGTTAATTCACTCTTTCCACGCATACTCCAATCAGCGTATTGCTTGGTCGTTAATAAGTTTGTACCGTTGACGCCAATTCCTAAAACTACGGCGGCTGATAATAATCCGACTGCTTTAAAAAAGTGTGGTAAATCGTTATTTTTAAACGCTTTCTCAAAATAGTTCTTAGTAAACTTAAACGGTTTTTCTTTGCTGAATAAGGTGCTGAAGAAATATACAATTCCTAATACAATTACCAAAAGCATCAAATAATACGTCATTTGCGGATGCGCCGTCATAATTTCCAACGACATGGCGACTGCGGTGAGCAGAAACCCCCAAATATATTTCCGCTGAAATGTTAACAGAATTCCTGCCAAAACTAACGGAAAGTACGCAATTGCATGTGCTTTGGCGTTGTGTCCAACGCCGAGAATAATGATAAAATACGTGGAAAACCCGAAGGCGACTGCACCGAGAAAGGCGAGTTTATAATTGACTTTCATCACGAGTAGCAATACATAAATTCCTAAAAAATAGAGAAATAGATAATCTGCTGGGCGCGGTAAAAAACGAAGTGTACGATCGAGTGTTTTAATGTATGAATGTGGATAACGTGCTCCAAGTAAATACGTTGGCATTCCGCCAAAAGCGTTGTCTGTCCAATACAATTCTTCACCTGTAGCTTCACGAAATTGATTTTGTTTTTTTGCCATTCCAGCATATTGAACAATATCGGTCTGTTGAATTTTTTTCCCTTGTACTACTGGATAAAAATATGCCAAAGACATCACAACAAACAACAACAATGCTACTGCGTGAGGAATTATTTTTTTGAAATCTATATTCACTTGATGTAGTTTTTTTTAGCGTGTAAAGTAATAAAAGCAATATACTAAACCTTTTTGGAAAGGTATTTTAAATGACTGAATTGTTAGTCAACTTCTTCAAAATCTATATATTCACCTACATTTTTAGATGACTTTGTATCTGGCATTTTATCAATACTAGTTTCGCCTTCTTTGGTACGTTGTTGATTTTCTGCATGTTGCTTGAATTGCTCAGAAAACTTTTTCTCAGCCTTCTTAGCTACGTAACGTATCATTACTGGTGCGAATAATCTAGCTAAAATCCGTAATCCGTAAATGACTAGAATGATTATTGCTATTGTTCTAAGTACTCCCATATTATTCTGTAACGTATATTTTTTCAAAAATACAATTTATACAGATTTATTATCGGTTTTACTAGATAAAAAACTATAATTTTATGTAGTTTTGAATTTAACCTATTAAAAAATAAGGTGAAACATCGCTGCTTGAATTTTAAAACCAAAGCAAGTTACTTATATCGCTGTTTCACAAGACTCATACAAAAAACAACAACATATAGACACATGAAAACAAATTCTTTCTTTGCAGTCCTTAGTTTTTTATTTTTATCCACTTCTGCCTTTGCGCAGTATACGGAAGTCATCAATTCTAACCGTCCTGGTGCTTCTATTGGTGCTTTTTCTGTTGGGAAAAATGTAATTCAATTTGAAGGTGGTATGTTTGTAGAGCAGCAAGATCACAAGAAACTAAATACGGAAGTACAAGCTTTTGGACTTGATTTCGCATTGCGTTATGGGCTGTTTAAAGAACAGCTAGAAATTAGTTGGGAAGGTTCATACCAGTTTGATACATTTACGAGTAATGCAACAAATCCAGCACAAGAGTTTAATAGAAACGGCTTTTTATCACATACTATTGGTGCAAAATATATGGTGTACGATCCGTATATTAAATCTTCACAAGAAAAACCTAATTTACTAAGTTGGAAAGCAAATAATTCATTCCGTTGGAAAGATTTAATTCCTGCAATTGGTGTGTATGTTGGTGCAAATTTTATTTTTTCAGACAATCCTTATTTTCCCGCTACGGAGCCTTCAGTGAGTCCTAAAGTTACGTTAGCAACGCAAAGTCACTTTGCAGGAAGTTGGGTTTTTGTTTCTAATATTACCTACAATCGAATTACTTCAGATTCAAAAGAGTTAAGCTATACTTTATCACTCACGCATGCCTTTGACAATCCAAAATGGTCTGCTTTTGTAGAACATCAAGGAATTGATAGTGATCAATATGCAGATGCTTTGTTTAGAGCTGGTAGTGCTTATTTATTAGGTGACGATTTTCAGTTGGATGGCGGAATTGGCGCAAGTGTGAAAAATACACCAACACGTTTATTTGCTTCTATCGGAATTTCATATCGATTTGATGATTGGCACGTTGATGAGCTTATTCCTATTGACGAGCAAGATCCAAAAGGTGAAGATCCTAAAAAGAAAAAAGACGAAGATGAAGATGAAGACGACGGAGACGACAATAACTAGATTCCTTTTCACTAACCAAATTAATGATTGATGATTGACGTACGAGAAGTAGCCAATAAGAAGGAATTAAAAACTTTTGTAAAATTTCCTTTTGGTCTCTATAAAGGTTCTAAATATTGGGTTCCACCAATTATAAAAGATGAATTAGAAACGTTTGACAAAGATAAAAACCCTGCATTTTTGGATGCAGAAGCGCGCTTTTTCTTAGCGTATAGAGGTGGAAAAATTGTAGGTCGTGTCGCAGCTATTGTCAATTGGATAGAAGTAAAAGAACAGAAACTTTCCAAAATGCGTTTTGGCTGGTTTGATATGATTGATGATCTGGAAGTTTCAGGTGCTTTACTTGCTAAAGTGGCAGAAATTGGTCAAACGCACAAATTAGAATACATGGAGGGTCCGGTTGGATTTTCAAACTTAGATAAAGTGGGTGTGCTTACCGAAGGATTTGATCATATTGGAACGATGATAACTTGGTACAATCATCCATATTATGAAAAACACCTCATTCATCACGGACTCGTTAAAGAAAAAGAATATTTAGAAAATAAATTTCCGTTTGAAAACGTAAAACCGAAGTTCTTTGAACGCGTTCAAAACCTAGTCAAAAAGCGGTATCAACTGCGCGAACTCAATTTTACCAAGACAAAAGACATTATGCCGTATGTAGATCAAATGTTTGATTTATTCAACGAATCGTATGCGTCATTGGCTTCTTTTGTTCCGATTAATGATATTCAGAAAGCATATTTTAAAGAACGTTATTTGAATTTTATCAATCCCGAATTTATAAAGTTTGTCGTTGATAAAGATGATAAATTAGTCGCTTTTGCAATTGTAATGCCATCCTTTGCGGAAGCTTTGCAAAAGATGAAAGGGAAATTATTTCCTTTCGGGATTTTCCACTTATTGAAAGCGCGAAAAAAACCAAAAAACATCACATTCTACTTAATTGGCGTGCATCCGGAATATCAAAATAAAGGATTAACGGCAATTCTATTCATGGAATATTACCTCACATTTACCGAAAAAGGGATTGAAACTTGTATCCGAACGCCCGAATTGATTGAAAACACAGCCATTCATCAACTTTGGAAACATTTTGAACCTGTAACGCATAAACGCCGGAAAACATACAAGAAAAATCTGTAGATTTTTTTTAGATTGTTAGATCGCTCTGCTTTTAGACTCGTTCCCGCGTAGGCGGGAATCTCTTGGATCGCTTCGCTGTTAGACGAGTTAGCTTTTAGCAAAAACACTTTTTAATTTAAAACGCCGTCAACACCTCATCAAAAGGAACTTCTAATTGTGTTCCGTCTTTCATGTTTTTTACAATGCACGTATTGTTTTGGAGTTCGTTGTCTCCGATGAGAATTACATACGGAATTTCGCGTTTGTTTGCGTAATTCATTTGTTTTTTCATCTTAGCATTATCAGGATACAATTCGGCACTTTTTCCAGATTTACGTAAAATTTTGATCAATTTCATTGAAGCAAGCGCTTCTTTTTCTCCAAAATTAGTACACAATACATCTACGCTGTCCGAAACCGTTTTTGGGAATAAACCAAGTTCTTCTAAAACCAAGTAAATTCGATCCAATCCAAACGAAATTCCAACACCACTCACATCTTTCAATCCAAAAATGCCTGTTAAGTCGTCGTAACGTCCGCCACCGCCAATAGAACCCATTTTTACGCCTTCTGGAGCCGAAACTTCAAAAATAGCGCCTGTATAATAATTCAAACCTCTTGCGAGCGTAATATCTAAGTCTAAAGTTGTTGTCTGCAAACCTAATGTTTCTATTGCTGCAAAAACAAACTCTAATTCGGCAATTCCTTGCATTCCTTGCTCAGAAGTAGAAAGTAAATTTTTTAACTGATCTAATTTTTGGTCTAAGTTTCCAGAGAAACCAAATAATGGTTGTACTTTTTCAATCGCTTCCGCAGAAATACCTTTGTTAAGCATTTCGTCTTTTACGCCTTGTTCGCCAATCTTATCAAGTTTGTCTAACGCGACCGTAAAATCGATTAATTTATCCGCAGCTCCTATCACTTCCGCAATTCCCGAAAGGATTTTACGATTATTTATTTTGATGGTTACACCTTCCAACCCTAAGTTTGAAAATACGCTGTCATACAATTGCACAAATTCCACTTCTTGCCATAAGGATTTTGAACCCACAACATCTGCATCACATTGAAAGAACTCTTGAAATCTTCCGTGTTGCGGTCTGTCAGCACGCCAAACGGGTTGAATTTGATACCGTTTAAAAGGAAATGTAATATCATTTTGGTGTTGTACCACATAGCGTGCAAACGGAACTGTTAAATCATAACGCAATGCTTTTTCAGAAAGTGAATTTGAAAAACGTGCTAGATTTCCATCTTCCAAGGCTTTCAAATCAGCTTTTCGAACCTTTTCGCCAGAATTCAAGATTTTAAAGATCAAACGATCACCTTCTTCTCCATATTTTCCCAACAACGTGCTGGATTTTTCAAAAGATGGTGTTTCAATTGGTTGAAATCCAAAGCTTTGAAAAGCCGTTTTTATGATGTCGAAAATGTAATTACGTTTGGTAACTTCTATCGGAGAAAAATCTCGTGTTCCTTTTGGTATGCTAGGTTTCTGTGCCATGATCTTGTATTGTGGCGCAAATATAAGTCTATTTTAGTTTTTGTGTAAATGATAGCGCATAGATTATTATGCCTAATTGATAAAGTACTTTTACTCAGTGTACATTATCGTTTACGAATTACTTTAAATTCGATGAAAAGTAATGCATAGATTTGATGAAAAGTAATGAAAAAATGAAAATTATAATATGCACACTTCTAGTATTTGTTTCAAGTATTAGCTATTCCCAATCACCTGCTCAAGTTAAAGTGTTATTAGATAAAATTACAACTGTAACAAATTCTAAAAACATTATAAAATCTAAAGAAGCCAAAAAGCTTATTTCTTATAATAAAAGAATTTTACTATTACTATCTTTCAATTTTGCTGATGATACAAAAACTAGTGTAGTATCAGATTGTTTAGATAGAAAACTAACAAGAGGAGAAATAGCAATGATCATAGCTGATCATATTGACAGAATGCCTTATTTTCAATTGACAGGAGTTCAAAATTGTACAGTAACCTTCTGTGTGGAGAATCCAAATTTTATCGAATACTATTTCTGGTGGTTAAAGACATCATCTGAAAAAGTGATCTTTAGAAATAAATATATCACATACATTGGAAATGGAGAACTTATTGAACCGATTCATTATCCTGAAATTAACGAAAAACAACATTAAACTCATAATCCAAAAGGTTGTAAAATGGATCGCTTTGGGAGAGAACGAACGTAATCTATTTATTTCACCACAGGAACTTTACGCCAGCCATTTTTAGATTCCGAGAAATCTCTTGCAGCAAAACACCAAATAATAACTTTCTTCTTCGCAAGCCATTCAGCGTCTTTTGCTTTTCTGTATAAATCGATTCGGACAGAAGATGTTCCTGAACCTTTTACACCAATTAAATCAACGTTTAAGCCTAATTGAGCTGCTAAGTTATCTGAAAGTCCAGCGTTTTCGGCTAACATATCACCTCCCGAATGGAATATTAAAGTGTGACTATCGCCAATGATTAATACAGGAGAGTTTTTATCGGTTGAGGATGATTTATCAAAAGTATTTAAGCTAATTTTTTCTTTTGGTACATTTAGATTTGAAACACTTTCTTTTAAATCACCATCAATTAAAATCGTTTTTTGAACTGCTTTTTCTGTTTTTTTGACTCCTGAATAGTCTTTGTACCATTGCTCCTTTTTGATGTTATTGCTAAGAATTTTAGATGCTACATCAATTCCTTGTGGATTCCAATGTGAATCTTGTTGGCAATAGGTATTATTTCCATTCGCAGTAGATTTCGTGAATTGAGGAAAAAGGTCTATGACTTCTACTCCATTATTGGCAAGTTCAGAATATAGATTTTTATAATTCGTATATAAACTTTGATTCACTTTTACAGAAGCATCAAGTTTATTTGCATTGACAATCGCTTTCGGCGGAACTGGCATTAGGTATAATTTTATGCCCAGTTTTTTGAGTTGATTGTTGAAATCTACAATCGCAGGAATTGGATCTTGTCGATCAGGATTTGGGCAAACCGAAGTTTTCGCAGCATCAGTTCCATAAAATTTTCCTTTTGAGATATGCGCTAATTCATTCGCTAAAAACAACCAACCTTTTTCTCCAACAATTGTACTACTTGAAGCATTGGTAACTTTTTCTTTACATATTTCCTCAAAAGCTGTTTGATTTTGATTGTTGGAAGAAATCCACAATCCGATACTTAATGCAGCTATGATAACTATATCTTTCATCTGTTTATAATTATTTTTTGATCAAAATTCCCCAACATGGATCGGCTAATGATAATTCGTCGTCTTGTAATTCAGAACGATTTATAGAACCAAATTTGTCTGTATAGTCATTCCAATTGTATAGTTTTAATTGAATTTCTTGTCCATTTCGCAATCGTGCGGCGTCTGTCCAACTATTATTTTCCATACTCGATAAATATACTACCGATTCTCCTAAATCCTTTCCTGTAGTCAAATCTTTCAAATCAGTAAGATGTATTGCAACCAAATGATCTTTGTACGGAACTGTGCTTGGCATCGGTACTTTACTCGTTTCTCGCACAATTCCTGTAACCGTAACAGAAGTCTTTTCTTCAGGAATAAAGTAGTTAGAAACGTACTCTTCATTCAGCGTCAAATCTAAGATTTTCCAATCGCCAACAGACAATTCGCGCGCAGCAAATTCCCAAATTAAAACTTTTTTTCCTTCTAATCGATCTCTACCGCGTTTCAATTCATTAGAAAGCGCTAAACGTGTTGCATACGCTCCAGCATCGTTCATGATAATTCGATCTATTGGTTTGCGCATGTTTTCACTTATATGCTCAGAAAGTCCCGCAGAACTTCCCCAATTCATTCCTTCTAAAGAATAGATGTTTGAATAACTATCGCCCAAAAATAGTATTTCTGATTGCGTTGAAGGTTTGAATAAAAAGTTGTCTTCCAAAATCTGTTCTATTTCTATAGCTTGAGGATTTACAAAATCGTTTTTATCATGAATATTTAGCATATCCACAATATCTCCAAAGTTCTGAACGGTTGCCTTTTTAATTGCATACTTTGTATTTCCTTTCGGGATGGATAAACTGTCTAATAAGTTGCTTATTTTGTTTGAAACTATTTTTACAGCTTCAGGTGACCAATGCGTATCATATTTTAGAAAACCAGAATTTTCCAGTTGTTGATTTTCAAGCAATTTGAATGCATCACAAACAATGATTCCTTCATTTTCTAGTTGCTTGATGAATGCTGTGTATGATTGATTATTTAACGCTTTTTCTCCTTTTTTAAGCACAAATGATGCTTTTGGCGGCGCTGGAACAATAATGAGTTGTATGTCTCTTTTTGTTAGTTTTTCCTTGAAGTCCAGTATCGCTTTTACAGGATTTGGCTGTACATTTTCTAGCTTCCGTTTTTTCAATTGTTTTTCTTCTAAAAAACCTGGTTGCGTTAAGTATTGATTTGAATTTTTATAGTAAAAATTATCTTTCGAAAGCCTCGCTTTTTCATTCCCAACATGAAATATATTGAGCAATCCAGCTTGTGTAATTGGGATGAGTGCTTTGCGAAATACAGAATTCTCTTCTATATCTGATTCGTATGTCTTTATATTGCTTAATAAACCATCATTGAAATCAGTTGCCTTTTTTAAAAAACCAGCAGAAGCTTCCACTATTTGATCATTTTTCATCGCTACGTTTGTTGCAACTGCTTCATTTTCGCCAAATATGACTTGAATTACAGCTGCTGAAACGATGAAAATCAAAAAGAATGCCAAGAGTATTTTTTGATTCGTTTTAGAAATATCAGTATTTCCAATTTCGATCATTGCTGTTTCTTCTCGCGTCATTTTTTTATTTTTCATAGTCATCGATTTAAAAAATAAAGTATATGAATGGATTAAAATCTTGCGTCACTAATGCCATTACAGAAATCATCATTAATAACATGATCCAAACTGATTTTGCTAAGGTTATTTTTTTTGTAAAATCCCACGTCTGTGGAAATTTCCAAACAACAATTCCCGCTAGGAAAAAGCTGAATATATAATAATTATTTAGGATTAGTACATTGTTTACGAGATCTGCTTGTGAATTCGTGTTTCCACCAAACATCGATTGAATATAGGTGAGTGCGCTTGGTAAATCGCTTGCTCTAAAAAATACCCAAGTAAAAACAACGATGATGAACGTACTAATTATTGCAACGAATTTTGGCAATTTTTGATAAAAAGCCTGTTTATTAGCGAGTCTTTCGAATGCTAAAAACGATCCGTGAATGGCGCCCCAAATGATGAAATTCCATGAAGAACCGTGCCATAATCCGCCAAGTAACATCACAATCATTAAGTTTACGTAGGTTCTGCCATTTCCTTTACGGTTTCCGCCCAAAGGAATGTATAGATAATCTCGCAACCACGTTGATAAAGAAATGTGCCAACGTCGCCAAAACTCTGTAATGCTTCTTGATGAATATGGCGAATCGAAGTTTTTCGCAAATACAAATCCTAACATTAAACCTAATCCAATTGCCATGTCTGAATAGCCGCTGAAGTCAAAGTATATCTGAAACGCATACGAGATTGCGCCATACCAAGAATTTAGAAAGCCAACATCGACCGAATCAAAACAGACATCTGCTATTTTTCCGCAAGGATTGGCTAACAATACTTTTTTTGCCATTCCTAAGCAAAAGAAAGCAATTCCTCTGGAGAATTTTTCAAGCGTATGTGTTCTGTGTTTTAGTTGATTTGAAACTTCTTGAAACCTGATAATTGGTCCGGCAACCAATTGTGGAAACATAGATACATAACAAGCAAAGTCAATGAAATTTCGAATTGCTTTCGCGTTTCCGCGATAGATATCAATGGAATAACTCATGCTTTGAAATGTGTAAAAACTTATTCCAAGCGGCAATACAACATTGATGATACTGTTGGATTCAATTCCTTGTAATCCAATGAATTCAAGAAGTCCGTTATAGTTTTCTACGGCAAAATTGAAGTATTTAAAAAACACCAATAATGACAAGTTTGATATTACCGAAACAGTAACGGCTATTCTTTGTCGTTTGGTTCTGTCAGCTCCTTTGACTAAGGTTTTGATGGGTTTCTTCCAGTTTTCTCCCCATTGTTCCGAGATGAATAATCCGCAAACATAATCAATTATGGTGCTACCAATCATCAATAGCACAAACGCCGGATTTGCCCAGCCGTAAAAGACATAACTAATGATGGTTAAAGTAAGATGTCTTAATTTCTTTGGAGACACATAGTACAGCAATAGTACTATAGGCAGAAAATAAAAGATAAAAAAGTAAGAGCTAAATACCATTTATAATTCTATTTAGGCGCGAGAATACTAACGCTTATTTCTTTGATGAGCTGTTTCCGTTTCACTTCTCTGAATGATATTGTAAATTCGTTACTTTTCGTGTTCTTGTCAATTTTGAAATATACATTTTCATAGAAACCATCTTTTCTATCATTTGAGCGTAGAAAACTTTTTTCTTGCCCATTATAGTTGACATGAATTTCTCCATATCCTATAGATTTGAATTCGAAAGATATTTTCAAGATATCATTCTTACTGAGTTTCATATCATTAGGTAACGCTACTTTTATGTCGCCAACATTAGTTTTAACATAAACTTCTCCACTTGCTAATATGTTTCCGCTTTTTTCAACTTTGAAAGTTCTTTCGTTGCCAGGTGTTGGAAAAAAAACGAAGTGTTTATACCAATTATCTTTATTAAATTTAATGATTTCTTTTTCCTTGTAACTATCATTATTTATACTTGCCGCTAAGGGTATTACAGGAACCGTTCCTTGAAAAGATTGCGGAAGCGCAACGTATATCATTGCTCTTCTATTCTCTAAGTATGATTTTCCTTTTTTGTAAATTAAGCGTCCAAGTCCAATGCCACCGCTTCTGTAATATACATCAGATATAAATCCGCTTTCGTGGGTAAGATAATGTGGAATACTTCCGCCTTTTGCAATAGATGGATACGCTAAAAACGAATTCCCTATGAGTAAAAAAGGAGATTTATTTTTATCATATTCTAATTGAATCATGTTTCCAAAACTATCTTTAACCGTCTTGTATGAAATTAGTTTATCGGGAGAGAATACTTCATTTCCTTTTGGCCATTTATATTGTTTTCCGCTCCTAACTCCTATGGTATCTTTTAAGTTCGTTTTTATTTTAGGGATAGTTTCATATTCAGGATATCGTTTTAACAGCTCGTTTATTTCTTTGGCAACAATCCGCGCGACTGGTTCCCCTGGATGTTTTTCTTCAAAGTCATTATACCAAAACATCAAAGGATACTTTTTACGTTCTTCGATCAATTTTGGAAGTATATCAACAACTTCAATTCCGTTATTTAATAAATCCGAAGTGACTTTCATTGCATACGGATTCACCACGTGATCTGTAAGTTTATCCGAAAAAATAGTTCCCGAAACTTCTCCTTTGAAAGGTATTCTAACGATGATTAGATCAATATTAAATTGTTTTAGATACGCATTAAAGCTTGTCATTGCTTCCACAAAATTCCCTTCATTGGAATCTGCATATGCTTTTCCTGCTGAAAAAAAAGAATTTTCAACCCATTTTGATTCCTGAGCTTCTGTTGCTTTTGCATATTCCGCCTTAAAATCTTGAATATCTTTTTCCCATTGTTCCCAAGTTCCACCGTGCGAATTTAATAGTTTGTCAATTCTTTTGATTTCAGATTTGATGTTTCGTTTCCGAATTCGATTTACTTTTCTATTAATTGGCAATATTGATATCGTTTCAACTTTTTTATTTTTTGTAACGATATCTTTTGAATTTATATTCTTGGAATATTTTTTAATTTTTGTAGCGTTTACAGCGTAATAGACCTTTATATCAAAATCATCTATTTGATCTACTAATTGTGTTTGACGAATTTCTGAGCTGGCTTTTTCAAAAGGAATCAAGGTAATTTTAACCTTATCACCAATTTTAAATTTTGCAGTTTTCACAAGTTTTCGATTGACAACACCTTTAAACACGACACTTATCCGTGTATCTTTTGAATCTGAATGTATGTTGAGAATGGTGGAATAGTTGCAATCAGGGTAATCCATTTTCTTAGGATTTGGCAACTTTGAAATGAATTCAATTTCTCCTTCTAAAATAATCTCTGAAGAAGCGATATTTTGTGCATAAACATTTGTGAATAGTAGAAAGTTTAAAATCAACAAACATTTTATTTTCATCACATCCATTTCAGGTTTATTTACTTTATGGCTTTTAGCTTTATTTCTCTCGAATATACAACAAAAAAATAATTTTCATTTATCTCATACTAATTTTGAGTACTGTTCGATATAATGCACTAAATCTACGCCATCATCGCTTGAAACCATTGAAATAATTGTCCTTTGGTAATGTTTGATCCTTGCTGTATCAATGCAAATTTGTCTGCGTTTCGATCGGCAGAATAGGCTTTGTTCGCGGTTAGTATTTCCACTTCTTCTGTAGTGTAGTTTTCACGCAACCAAGCAAAACCTTCTTTGGTTGTAATGTCGATTTCTTCTATTAGAATTTTTACGGCAATTAATTTCATTTCGTTTTCACCCAAGTGAAATAAATACAGATGTTGTGGCGAAATGTTTTCCAAATACGTTGCTTGTGTCAATACACCTTCCCAAACTAAATCACTAAAAACATCTATTTCTTGCTCAGCAACAGCTGGTTTTTCAGTTTTCAAGCTTGCCCATTCGTCTGCTGTGATGGATTGTGTTGCCAAAAAATTAATGAATTCTTGGTGTAATTCTACTAATTGTTCTTTTGTTAATCGCGTGTACTTCATGACTTTTCAAATAAATGCGCTCTGTTTTTTTAACGAACGCGCAAATTTACAATTATTACTAAGTTTTCCATAAAAAAGAGGTCGTCTAAAAAGTAATTTTTAGGCGATTTTCTTTTTGGTCTAATTTTGTTTTGATCTCAAGCTTTGATTAATTGAGATTAAAAACGGTCACAATAAAAAAGCGAAGTTAGTTTACAGT
>NZ_JACGWS010000002.1 GCF_014397005.1 Kordia aestuariivivens | reverse complement strand
CTTTTGACCCAGATACCAATACAGTAGCTACCGCTAAAAATGGTGTAATATCGTATGAATATCTAATTGTAGCTCCTGGCTTGAAACTTGATCCTTCTAAAGTGGAAGGACTCACAGATGCTATTGACAAAGGAGTTGTTTGTAGTAACTATACAAACCCAAATCATACTTGGAAGGTTATTAAAAATTTTAAAGGAGGCGTTGCATTATTCACGCAACCTCCAAAGCCCTATAAATGTGGCGGAGCACCACAAAAAATAATGTATTTGGCAGATGACCATTTTAAAAGATCGGGTGTCAAGAATAAAACCAAAGTTATATTTGCTACCTCAGGAGATGGTATTTTTCCAGTTCCAGAAATTGCTGAAACACTTTATAAGGTAATAGATCGAAAAGGGATAAATATCAAGTTCAGCTATGAACTTAAAAAAATAGACAGTGCTAAAAAAATAGCTTGGTTTACGGTAAGCCCTGAGAGTACGGAGCGTAACCCTATAACTTTAGATCTTATGAAGGAAAAAAACCTAGTAGGGATTGCCTATGATATGTTGCATTTAGTACCTCCTAATACGTCTCCAGACTTTATAAAAAATTCTTCTTTAGTTGATGAAGCTGGATGGGTAGATGTTGATCCATATACTTTACAACACAAAAAATATCAGAACATATTTGGATTGGGAGATGTTTCTAATGTTCCTACATCAAAAACGGGAGCAGCCATACGAAAACAGGCGCCAGTAGTTGTCAATAATATTATAAATCTGATTGAACTCCAAAAATTAAGTTCAAAGAAATATGATGGATATTCTTCTTGCCCGTTTATTACAGGATATGGAAAAATGGTGCTTGCAGAATTTGATTATACAAAAAAATTCACACCAGATCCAAAATTAAAACGACTCTTAATCAAGGATTCATCAAAAGAACATTGGAGACTTTGGGTTCTTAAAAAATATATTCTACCCTATCTATATTGGAATAAAATGCTAAAAGGGAAAGAAGTCTAAATAGTATTTCTCCATAGTTATGTGTCATTGTACATTCCCAAAATTCAAGCTAGAATGATAACGAACACGCAACAATGATATAATTCATTATGGTTTTGTATCGCATCAAAATCATAGTCTAGCACTTTTAATTACTGTGAGCACGCTTTCGCGAAAACGTACTCAAAAAAAGATACTACTTCACTTGAAATAGTATCTTTTTTATTTTAGAAAACAGCGTCTTAACTTATTCTGCGAATTCTGACATATCTCGATTCTTTAGCACTCTTAAGGTCAACGCACTTCCTAGAAAAGAGTTATAAAATGCCCCACATCAGTAAACCAATGATTGTTGGAGTAACTGATATTGATCATTTTAGTTTTTAGTTGAAATACATACTTTAGTCATATTATAGAATTTCACTTATGAGGAACGAAAAGCACTATGTAATGAGAAGTGGTTGGCTTAGAGCTGCCATTTTAGGAGCTAATGATGGTATCTTATCTACCGCAAGTATTGTTATTGGAGTGGCAGCAGCTTCGGTAACAAAAGAACCCATAATCCTTGCTGGAGTTGCCAGTCTGGTTGCCGGCGCTTTATCTATGGCAGCGGGTGAATATGTATCTGTAAGTTCACAGGCAGATTTGGAAGAAGCAGATCTTAATCGTGAAATCAAAGAACTTAAAGAAACTCCCGAAGAAGAGTTAGTTGAGCTTGCTAAAATTTATGAGTCCAGAGGTTTAGATAAAGTATTATCAATAGAAGTAGCAAAGCAACTCACAAATCACAACGCTTTAGAAGCACACGCTAGAGATGAGCTAGGGATCAATGAGATTAGTGCCGCAAAGCCGTTGCAAGCTGCTTTAGCTTCGGGACTTGCTTTTGTATTTGGCGGAATCCTACCTGTACTCGCTATTTCATTTTTGCCCTTATCTCAAATGGTAATCTTGCAATACCTATTGGCTTTGATATTTCTTATAGTTCTGGGAACCATAGCTGCAAAAGCGGGCGGTTCTAGTATTAAAAAGGCAATATTAAGAATAGCATTTTGGGGTACAGTGGCTATGGGAACAACTGCATATATTGGGTATTTGTTCGGGATTAATGTCTAATAATATTTTTAGCCTTTTGATTAAAGATTTCTGAAAAATTTTATCAAGTCAAATTAATTATAAATATGATGTATTATGAAAGGAGCCATTTTTTTCTCAACTAAGCATGGCAGCACGGCACAATACGCCAATTGGATTGGTGAAGCCACTGGCTTTCCAGTTTTTGATGTGAATGATGCTAAAGCAGATCCATCTAAGTACGATTTTTTAATATTAGGTAGCGCACTGATTTTTTATCGGCTAACCATTCGAAAATGGGTAAAAGCGAATTTGGCGGACCTCGAAGGCAGATCGAAGATTTTGTTTTCTGTTTCTGGTGCTGGAGCGGGATCCAAACTTAATCAATGGGTTGCTGCATCTCTGCCAGAAAGTTTGTTGTCAAAAATGAATCATGTTGCACTTCGCGGCAGAATGAATCCAGCGAAACTTAGTTGGGTGCTTAGACAGATTATGAAAATTGGGGCATTACTAAACCCCAATCGCAAAGCTAGCAAAGAAGAGCGTGAAGGCTTTGACTATGTTGATAAATCTAGCATTGAACCCATTCTAAAGTTGATTGAGGAATTCCAATTAAGTGAGGTGTCAACTTAAGGATATTGTTAAAATAAATAATTTTCATGTGCTAAGTAAGAGATCATAGCACTAGAATCACTAATGCTTTTCAAATGACACAAGTCATTGTTTCAATATGCTATAGATGATAACTTCGATGTATTAATCCAAATATATCATGAAAAAAAAATACTTAATAATAATAGTAATTGCCATGTTTACAACAATGGCTTTTAGTCAAGAAGTTGCCTTAACAGATTCTGAAAATACTCAAACCGAAAAGCAAAAAATTGATCGACCACATACCATAGGAAGCTCGCTATGGGTTCTTAGTAATCTCTTTGATGATCCCGATCATTTTTATAAGTTAAGTTATGGCTACCAGTTTACAGAAAAAGACAATATTATAGCAGAGTTGCTCACTTGGACCTATGATGAGCCTTTGGGAGAATACGGCTCTGCAGACCAATTCTATCCAGGTCAAGTAAAAGCCTTCGGTATTGGATTTGGATATCAACGTTTCCATTGGAAGAAATTATTCACAACGGTATCTGCAACCAACTTTCTTCAGAAATTCGAAAATACAGAAGGCAAAAAAATTCAAAATGGGTATCAGTTATACCTCCAACTTATTGTGGGCTACCGCGTTGAATTCTTTAAGAAACGCTTGTATGTGGAACCTGCTTATTCATTTAGGTATTGGCCTGTTAATACGAATTTCCCCGATTCCTTTGCCGAAATTGAAAGGGGAAAACGTAATTACAAAATTGAAGCTAGTCTAAATTTTGGTTTTAGATTTTGACGTCACTAGTATAATTTATTCGTGTAAAAATGAAAATAGTATCTAATATATAAATCAATAATTATGAAAAAAATGATTTTAGCTGGCTTAATAGCTCTTGCAACCACATTCTTTACAACGGCGCAAAACGAATCGAATAATAAAAAACCAACGTTTGAAGTTAAAGTAATTACTAGTGTAGAATCGATAGTGCCGCTTGGCTTAGGTCGTTCACGACTTATTTCTACCAATGCAATTCGTGATTATAAGGAATTCTCATCAGAACAAACGGAAGAAGATAACAAACGAAATAAATCAAAACGAAAAGATATCCGTGTTAAGGATTTTGAAGAAACAAAACTATTGAACTTCTATAATATAGGCGGGATCCGTTTTCAAAATATTGCTGCCAATGATGCCGTCATATCCTCAAAATTAACAGCAATGTTGGCTGAAGGTTGGGATTTAATATTCGTAACAAGTGCTGTAGAAAGTGATGCAGGTGAAACCGATGAGCAAGGGATATTCATTACACGTTATATTTTTAAAAGACGATTGTAATAACATTCTGAAAATAAGAGAATTGACAACCTAAAATCTTCGATTCAAACACAAGGAATTAATATGAAAAAAATTCTCTCTAATATATCGTCAAGAAAAGCAGCAATGGTTGTAGGGATTGCATTTATCGCCTCGGTTTTTATAGTAACCTTAGTTGATGATTTTCTTTTAGCAAATTTTGTTATTCCTGGAGATACTGCTGCTTTAGCCATTGATATTGAAGCTAATAAAAAGCTCTTTGGTTTTGCAGTTATTGGTTATCTGCTCGTACTTATGCTTGATTCTATTATTGGTCTAGCACTTTATGTAGTTCTTAAGCCAGCCAATAAATACCTTGCTTCGGTAACTGGAGGGCTCAGGCTGCTATATGCTTTTTCTCTGATAATTGGGTTATTTGCGCTGGTTTTTCAAGTTATCGATGTTTATGATTATGCATCTATAAAACTTGTTGGATATATATTTTTTGCCTCCCATATTTTGGTACTTGGTTATTCGGTTTTCAAGTCAGGATATATCCCGAAAAGCCTTGGTGTATTGTTAATGTTTGCATCGTTTACATACATTGTTTTTTTTATAGATATAAATCTGTCAAAAACGATCGAAACGAGTATCATGATGATTATGGGGCTTGCGGAACTTTCACTAAGTATATGGCTTATCGCGAAAAGAAAGAAGCTACCTTAAAAAATAGATTTTATGGATTCAAATAAGCGTATAGCTAAAATTGTCGGACTATTATTTATAACAGCCACGGTTACTTCTTCACTGAGTATTTGGATTACTGAACCCATTTTTGAAGCCACGAATTTGCTTGAGGCTTTTTCGGATCAATCAAATCAAATTTCATTGGCAGGAATTCTCATACTTGTAGATGCTATTTCAGTTGTATTTATCGCGATACTATTATCCCCTATTCTTAATCAGAAATGGTTTCAATTGTTTAAATATGGAATTTGGAACGAATGAACACAAACAAAATGAATATTATTATTATCGATAAAAAGCAACATAAAATTGCAAAAATCATGGGCATCATGTTTTTACTTACGCTTGTTGTGCCTTTAATAAATTGGATGTTTGTACTTCAAAAATTTATTATTCCAGAGAATGTTTTAGCCACAGCCAATAATATCATAACAAATGAGTTGCTATTCCGGGTAAACATCATTAATGAACTAATCACAGCTTTCATTGTTATAGGATTAGCCATAGCGCTATACTCAATGCTTAAATCAGTAAATAAAAATCTCGCGTTATTAGCCCTTTATCTAAAATTAACAGAAGCCACTATTTGGATAATTATCACACTCGGACATTTTATTGGGTTACTCATTCTAAAAGAACAAGTTACATTAACATTATTTGAACCAGAACAGCTGCAATCAATTATCGGATTTTTTCTCAATATGCATCTTTCTATAACTGCAATTCCGGGAATACTTCATGGACTGAGTTTGGTGATATTTTTATATTTATTATTCAAATCTAAATATGTTCCAAGCGCATTGGCTGCTTTTGGAGTTATTTCATTTGCACTTGTCTTTATTTATGATCTCTTATTTATTCTTTCACCTGGTTACACTACTCTGTTGATAATTCAACTCATTGGTTGGGGACCGAGCATTCTTTTTGAATTAATAATTGGAATTTGGCTTTTATTTAAAGGAATTAATGAATCTGGAAGTGTTTCGGAGCATGTTAAAGCAGATCCTTAAAAAATCTATGATAACATTAGTAGTTGGTACAAATGAAAAGGACAAATGCCTGTGATCTATAATAAAGAAACAACGTTATAAATTATATAAATAAATTTAATACTGAAATAAAATGAAAAAATCTATCAAAGTATTTCATTGGTTACCACGGATTATCTGTATGCTCGCTATTCTTTTTATTAGTTTATTCGCGGCAGATGCTTTTTCACCTGAGCTAACAATCTGGCAACAACTTGGTGCTTTCATCATTCACCTCATTCCATCATTTATTTTAATTGCCTTTCTTATCGTTGCATGGAAATGGGAATATATTGGCGGTATCATTTTTATCATTATTGGTCTTGGATTGAGTCCATTTGTTTTTGCGCATAATTATAAAATGAACGACTCCATTTGGATTAGCCTCGGGATCATCCTGTCTATCACTATTCCATTCGTTATTGTAGGAGTTCTGTTTATCGTGAGTCATTTTCTTAAAAAAAGAACCTTCCGAAAACAGCTATTAACGAATAATAACAAACCATAACAGTTCATAAAGTTTATTCTTAACAAAGCGCTAAAAATGAATGCATCTTATCACCCTTTTAAGTCGAAAAAAGCAAAAGAAGAATATCTTACTTTTTACGATGAACGTGCTAAATTGTGGCCTGTTCCATCAAAAAATAAATATATTGAAACTTCTTATGGTCAAACCTTTGTCAGGATAAGTGGTTCAGAAGATAAACCACCTTTAATTCTTTTGCCTGGAGATACTGAAAATTCACTGTCTTGGATGCCTCAGATAAAGGCGTTTTCAGAATATTATAAAACATACGCATTAGACCACATTTATGATAATGGTCGTAGTATATATTCACGCCCTTTAAAAGAACCACGAGATTTTGTGAACTGGTTAAATGAATTATTTGACTCACTAAATCTGAAAAATGATATTAATCTGTTAGGGTTTTCATACGGCGGATGGCAAACAAGTATTTATGCGCTTGCACATCCCGAAAGACTTCATAAAATTATACTTATCGCTCCATCTGCAACCGTAATGCAACCAAGAATAGGGTACTTGATTCCTGCAATAATAGTTCATTTTTTTCCAATTTATTTTATTACAAAAAAACTAGTGTATTGGGAAAGAAAATGTTTAATAAAACAAGGAGAAGTAAGCAAAGCTATTGCGGATCAAATGATTGAGGAGATAGTGTTGGCTGGGAAATGTTTTAAAAAAAGAAAATATGTCAATCCGACTGTTTTAACGGATAATGATCTGCAAAAACTGAAAATTCCTGTATTGTACCTTATTGGGGAGAAAGAAGTGTTGTATTCTCCGAATAAAGTCGTGCGCCGTCTTAATGATGTAGCACCTCAAATAAAAACAATAATTATTCCTGATGCCAGCCATGATATAACGCATTCGCAAGCAGCGATCGTAAATAAAAAGATTCTCGATTTTTTACAAGAGAAATAAGGTTTATAACACAACAATGTATAAAAATTTAAAAGATGAAAACTATAAAAATTATTTTAATCGTATTAGCAATCTTAGTAATTGCTCTGGTTGCGTTTTATGCCTATTATGGCGGATTTAAGAAGATTGATGTTTCAGTTGCTAAAGCTGGTGGAGACGTCATAATTTATGAAGAAATACAAGGAGATTACAAACAAAGTGGTGTCATTATGGATAAGATTTATTATGCGCTGTTGAATGAAGATAATATTGAAACTTTTAAAGGTTTTGGTATATATTATGATAATCCTCAGAAAGTTGAAAAGAGCAAATTACGCTCTGAAGCAGGCTGTATACTTGAAGAAAAGGATATTGATAAACTTCCAATGCTGGAAAATAAATATACCATTAGAACATTTCCTGAAAAGGAATACATGATAACAGAATTTCCATATAAAGGGAAAATATCCATATTTTTCAGCATTATGAAAGTGTATCCTGCGCTAAATAAATATGCAAAACTAAATGGATACCAAGAAGACACTCCTGTTATGGAAATATATGATATTCCAAATAACAAAATTTTATATCGAAAAGAGTTGATTAAGGAGTAATACCAAAATGAAACTAAAGAATAGACAAAATGGGATATTATATTGATTTAAAAAGCATAAGTATTGATGCCTACAAAGACATTCTAAAAACTAAAACATTTATTCCAAGTTGGAAAATTTTAGAAAATGATATTGATAAAAATCTGAACATTCTAAAAGCACATCAAATTAATAACCTTGATGAATTACTCATAACACTAAAGGACAAAAGTAAAATTCAAGAATTTTCAAAACAAAGTGGTTTGCCAGAGAATTACTTAGCAGTTCTGAAAAGAGTTGTAAAAGGATATCGACCAAAACCCAATAGAATAAAGGATTTTACATGTATTAGTGAAGATATTGTTCTTAAACTTGAAAAAACAGGAATCAAAAACACATTAAAATTATATGATGAAATTCTAACTGATGAAATAAGGAGTCAACTTTCAAGAAAAGCAGGGATTAGTGATAACGAGATAATGAAACTTACCAAACTCACAGACCTTTCTAGAATAAGATGGGTAAATCACACATTCGCGTATGTACTATTAGAATCTGGATATGACACAGCAGAAAAAGTTGCAAAGGCAGATTATCAAGAGTTATATGAAACCATAAAACAATTGAATAACGAACGAAAAATTTACAATGCTCATATAGGAGTAAATGATATGAAAATGATTATTGAATCTGCTCAAAGTTTGGGTTTTGAAATCGAATATTGAAGTAGCGACAAATCCTGAATAGAAACATACGTTAATCGTTACAAACCATTTAATCACGTGAGGTGTAAAAAGAAAAGATTATGAAAACAAAAATAATACGAAATGTCTTTGTGATTTTATTAGGATTCCTAGCAATAGGAGCAATTGGTGGAGGTTTGGTATTGATAACTTCTCCAACAGGGGAGTTAATTGGAATACCTTTATCTGAATTTAAAAATATGCCTTTTGATAATTTTCTGATACCTGGAATTATTTTATTTTCAGTACTTGGAGTTATTCCGCTATTGCTGATAATTGCTTTGCTTAAAAAACCTGAATCTAAAATAGCCGAGCAAATCAATATTTTTAAAGATATGCACTGGTCATGGACATATAGCATTTATATTGCTTTTATACTCATTGGCTGGATACATATTCAATTGATATTTCTTCAAGGAGGCGTGTATTGGTTACATACATTTTATATGTTTTATGCAATTTTAATTATCATCATTGCCTTACTCCCGCAGATGAGATATTTATATAAAAATGAAAAACGCTATGAAGAAGGATTGAGAATGAAAACCCTAAAGGACGAGACAGTTCATTCAAATAAAAGCCCATAAACAGAAGCTTATGGGCTTTCTCTTTTTTCTATGCTTTTTCTGTTTCCCTATTTCTAGCAATCGCAATCTTTTCAATAAGGTCAGGTACTTTTTCAAATACGGCAGCTAATCCACTCGTTTTTCCAGCAGCTAAAAAAGATATATTCTCTCCTCTACTAACTAAGAAACCAATAGGCTCAATGCCCACTCCAGCTCCAGCTCCCATACCTTCACCTTTAACTCCTTTTGGTTGCGTGCCTTCACCTCCTCCAGAGCCAAATCCCATACCTACTTTTATAACAGGTACACACTTAAATTCTCCTAACTCAAATTGCTGACCGACAATAGTTTCTGTTTTTGCTTCAGCCTTAATAAAGTCCATTATTTTTCCTAATAGTTCTTCAAAATGTAAATCCATAATTTTAGTTTTTTAACGATTAATAATTGCTTTGATAATTCGAAATGGTCTATTCTGCATGCAAATGAACATTTCGTTTCTTCCGTCATAATTGATTTTAAAACCACCAACTGTATAATTCAAAAGGGCAAAAACTGGATATAATTTTGAATTACAAATACAGTCACCAGTATCTATGTTCAGAAGAAACTTTTTAACTTTGAATGATTTTAATACTCGTAAAATTGTTGATAATCTAAAGCTAGTTTTCTTCTTCTTTAGTTTCTCTTTTTCTGTTGATTCCTTCTTTTTAGAATTTTTATTTTTTCTCAAAGGATAGAAATGAAAACTAAAAAAAAGGATCTTCAATTTTATTTTTAGTACTTCAACTTGGTCTGCCTCTACACTTACTTTTGCCAATCCCTTAAAGTGTATATAATATTGACTTGTAATCGTATTAATACATAGAGTAATAGGAACCCATATCAAATAAATTAACACTAGAAGAAATACTATGATGAGTATACTAAAGATCATATTTCTTTTAATATAAAGGAAGTAAAAATCAGTCTATTACACCATGATGTAGATCATGTTACTGCATTTTTTTTTACCCCGATACAGCTGAAAATATTTTGATCGTTTCTGATAATTTTTTACGTAAAGTTTAGCTGATTTATCTGATCGGTATCATTGATTCAGATTGCTGTAATTAGTAGCTTTGGTTTTGCAATAGTATTCGTTCATAATGCTATAATTATGAAAGAACTAACTGCTATGGTGATGAAAGATTACCAATAGCTCTTTCTGATAATAGAAGAAGTTAAGCTTAGAAAAAAGGTTGTTTTTTATAAATTTATAAAGACAATAAGTTAGATACCAGAAATACGTTTCTTTCGCTCGTAGGTTCTTAAAAAACAAAAATGCTACACTATACATCATGTGTATAGTGTAGCATTTTTATTTTTCTAAATTGTACTGAATTCTTAACCTAAAGGTTATCTAGGTGCTGGTGCAGGTTTAACAGGTTCTTCTTCAGTAGGGCATGTACATCCACTGTTAGCCAATCCACCAAGAAGTGTTTCCGTTTGGTAAAACTTTAAAACCTTAGTTTTCTTTAGGTTTAAAGTTTTTTTAATCTTTTTATTTTTCATAATTATAGAATTTATTAACTCAAATATAGCTAATTTTTCTGTAACTATCTAGTCGTCAATTTTTTTTATGTAAGATCATACATACTCAGATTTACATTCCATTAGAGAATAATATTTCACATTTTGAACAAATAGGCATCAATTCGTTGTTATGTGTTTCTCTGAATTTATTGAACGTTTCTCCATGCCATACTTCTTTCATAGAATTTGCATGAAGATTCCCCATTTTAAATTCCGTAAATTTCTTGCAAGAAACTACACTTCCTGATGGCATAACATCCATACGGTTTGAAATCCCTAAACATGTAGATTTGCATGAAGGTGCTTTGGATTTACCTTCAAGATATCCTTTGATTTCATGCAATTCTAAATTTGGTTGAAAACGAATTCTTATATTCCAAGTTTTGTCTAAGATTCTATTAATTTGAGCAAGCAAATCATTCAACTTACTCATATCTATATGAAAATCAAATGATTCCCATGTTTTTCTTTTTATGCGCGATTTTTCAAGCCATGAATAGTTTTCATCATAGTAATCGGTCATCGCTTGTGCTTCATCTTCTGGAATATACCACGGGAAGTTAAAGTATAAGGTATCAATTCCTTTTTCTTCAAAGTATTCACAGCATTCGTATAAATGCGGAATTACATCTTCACTAAATACTGCAGCAATAGAGATATGCCCTTTGTAAATGCCTTGTTTTTGCAAATCGATCAAATAATCAACATTGTCCATGATCTTTTTAAAAGTCCCTTTTCCTCTTAGTTTATCATGCTGTGGCTCTAGTCCTTCTACACTGACTAAAGTGGTCAATCTCTCAGATATTTTTAGTAGTGAATCTATTTTTCGTTTGATAGAGAGCCCATTCGTGCAAACTACGGTATCTCTAGGATCGTTTGCTAATAATTCTACCAACTCATTCCAATACGTATAAATCATTGGTTCGCCGCCCCAAATGTAGAAATGTGATTTTGTATGACGTGTTTCTTCAAATAGTCTTTTTACAATGTCAATATCTAAATCTCCTTGAACTTTTACTTCGTTTTTGTCTAATTGTCTATGAAAACCTTCATCATTCCATTGAAAGCAATGTGTGCAACGCAAATCACATCTATTGGTTAGCTTTAACCCAATTTCACGTGGAACTTCTGTCGCAAACGTAGGATCTTTTAATCGTTCCGTATAGCATTTTCGAGTGAAATCAATTTTTTCTTTAAATCGCTGTAATGATTCTACTGTATATGGTTTGGTGCTTTTTGGTTGCATGATATTTAGTGCTTATCTAATAAGTTCGTATATGGAGTTAGAAAACCTAGCGCTTCCCTTTTAATGGCAATAGTTTACTTCTTTGTTTATGATCATTTTTACGATTGCCTGCGCTCAATGTATTCTTTTATTGATGTGTATGTAAAGAATGTTTTTACATCAATCTCTTCAAAATCAATTTCAACTCCAAAAACACTTTCAATTTCTAAGACAAGGTATATTGTATTGAGTGATGTTAATCCTAAATGGGAAATAAAGTCGGTATCTTCCTGAATATCTTCTGGAGTAATCGTTTTTTCTAAAATTTCGGTAAGTATGATTGCAAATTCTTCTTTCATCTGTTTGTATATAATTTTCAGCAATGTGTAATTGCACTTGGTATTTATAGCATAGTAAGCATAATTATTTGTCAAGTTTTTATATTGAGATTTTTACTTAACTTTTTGTAAAAACCCTACTTTAAAAACTAAAAGAAAGCATGTTATACGCAACAATGCTTTCAATTTAATGTATGCTATCTTTTAATTGCTTCAATGGTCTTATCGCCGTCTCGATCAAATTTATGATATTCTTCTACGTAAAGACTGTCATAAAATAAGCAATATGCCAATTCTCCATTTTTGTGAAAGAATGTAATAATTTGATCCGTGAGATGTTGTTCATCTCCTAACATATAATTTATTTTATATTTTACATAAAATATATTATTACCTGTTTTGAAGTATTCACGCTCAATTTCATCGTTACTTTGATAAATTGCATCTTCATTAGGAATACGCATTTTGAAGACTTTTTCAAATTGCTCTTTCAGTTTTGGTTCGCAAGAATCTATTGGTACGGTTTTCATTTTATTTTGTCTATGGATTATAGTATAGTGTTCTAATTAACCTGAGTTCAATATAATATCTATAAAATAAAAACTTGAATACTTCTTGAAAGTTCAGGAATAAGTATTTTGATTTTCAATTGATTATTTTCATTTTCTTTGCTCGCACAAAGAAAAGAAACAAAAGAAAATGCGCTTTTCCAGAGGTATTTTTAGTTTTTCTCTTATTGAAAAACTAAAACCGCATGAATTTTTCTAAATTTTCTCCAAGGCTTCAAAAATTCTTAACGAAAAATTCCTGCTATACTGCGGAAAAGAAGAAAATGGCTTTTAAATTTTATATCGAACTCACGTTAATTAGTTTTTTTGAGTATATCAATAGTAAATATACCTTTTTTTTTGTGTAATTTTCTTGTTGAAGAAAAGAAATCTAGCTTGATTTGTTATCCATTATGGTTTCAAATCACAATGCTTCAATATCTTCTTCGTACGTTCCTAAAAAGTCGCCAATTAAATAATTAGCCAATGCTTTTTTAAAGTTTAAATCTTCATTGGTCGCTTTGTCTTCTTTTATTAGATATCGTTTGTTATCGGAATGACTTAGGTGAATACAATTCCCTTTTTTCACTCTTTTTATACCATGAAATTCTAATCTATATACCAAATCAATGTCTTCCCAGCCCCAACCGACTAAATCAGCATTCATACCAGCTATTTTTACAAAATTAGATTTTGATAGAATGACTAAGCCAGGACAACTACGTGCATTTTCAGAGAGAAACATTCGGTTTGTTTCCACTAAAACTTCCTTTCCTTTTTGGTCTTTAAAACCAATATAGTAGGCAAGTTCTTTTATTTCGCCTTGGATTCTTTTCTTGCTACTTCTGTTACTTTCTGTTGTTTTTAGTAGCGTTAAAAATGAATTCTCATCTTTTAAACCAGCTGTAATTTCATCGATTGAATCATTGATTACAATATCGCAATCTAATATAAATAGTGTTTCATTTTTAGCATGATATGCGCCAATGTTTAATGCTTTTGATTTGTTGAACACATCACTTTCGATATGTATTATTTTAATATTATTGAGTGCTGATGTAGTTACAATCTCAGTAAGCTCATCACTATTCCCGCCAAAATTGACAATAATGATTTCTATATGATCAAAATTGAATTTAGCATAATTCTGTTCTAAACTATCTGCCAAGTCAGGTCGGTTGCTCCAAGGGATGATGATACTTACATTCATGGTGTTTTGTGTTGAGAGAATACTAAAGCTCCGATTGAAATTAAGTTTAATAACATCGTATGATCTAATTCAAACGATAGCTTCTCTTTTAATTGGTTATAATTTGTGGTGGTTTCGCAAGCTTTTAGGATTTCTTCAGTTTGTGTATTGAACGGAATTTTTGCAGGCCACGTTGGATCTTCAAATATGATTTGCTGTTCTAAAATAGTGAATTTACTGAAAGTTCTCAAAAAAAGTGTGCTTGAAAATTCTATGTTTTCAATGGACGTATTGCAATATATCTGCGCTACTTTTTTATAGTAATTCCATGAAGGTTTTACTTTTGGTAAATACACATTTTCCGTATAGGTTAAGAAATCCAAATTCCCTGTCATACTAATTGTAGATAGTTTACTATTCGTGGAACTATTGACTATTTCAACTAAATTCTGAGCACAGCTTTTGAATGAATAGTGTGCTTCTGCTCTTTCTAAACAATTGTTAGTTACTTCTTGTTTTAAAGCTGAATTACCATGGAGTTTTTTTATAAAGTTTAATCCACTAAAATAATCTGACCGTATTCCCGATGCTGAACTCCACGTATCTAATAAGAAACCAGTTTTTTCATGTACAATTGAATCTTTTAGACCTCCATACGCAGTTCCAATCACCGGCGTACCACATTTCATAGCTTCAATAGGTGCATACCCAAAGTTTTCATCTAGCGAATTTGTGGGATGTATTAAAAAATCTAAAGCTCCATAACACAAGGTTAATTCATCATTGCTAAGATTTGATTGAAATTGAATGATGTTTTCGCTTAGTTGATAGGAAGCTATGAGCTCATTTATATACGTGTGATATTCGTTTTCTGTTTTTTGCCAATTTAGAATTGGATAATCTACCCAATAGTCTCCAATTACAATCAATTTTACAGCTGTTGTGATTTCATTTTTCACTTTGTTTAGCATGTGAATTGCATGATGCAGATTTTTTTGAGGCAAAATTCGAGCTACATATCCTAGTAATAGTGTATCCTCATTGATATTGAATACAGATTTACAATCATTTTTAGCATAGTTGAGTTCTATATCTTTACTGATTGGCAACTTTAGCAAATGAATGTTTGGAGGCGTTACAAATACTTCTTTTAAGATTGCTATATCACTTGTACAATTGACAATGAAAGCATCGTGAGCACTTACCTTTTCAGCATTATTAACCAAGAATTTATAGTTTAAAACAGCGCCGCCATGCAAGCAAAATATAACAGGCGTTTTGATTTTGTGTTTGTGTTCCCAAACAAGATTTCCGAAAAAGTTAAGAACGATATCAAAACTATCTAGTTTTTCAAAGAATTCTTTTTCACTATGAATTAAAATTATTTCGTACGTGTTTTCTAAACTTTCTATGTAAAAGCTTTTTGTTCTTTCTAAACTAATCCATCCTTTTAGACCAACACATAAGAAGCCTATTTTTTTTAAAGCCATCGTTTTTATACTTCTAATTCTTGCATTTTGTTGGATATTTTTTCTTCACTTAGGGCTATTAATTTTATGAAGTCTTCAATAATTTTATCGGTAGCAACTTCTTTAGTATATGCCATGTGCAAACGTCCGCAATTGTACCAATTTTTATCGATTAAGACTTCTAATTCTGGTACGTTTGCTTGAATGTATTGATGTATTTCTTCTAAGTCTGAAAATAAATCTTTGTATGCTACATCTTCTATGTGAAGTTCTACTCCAATTGAATCATCATGCGTGTACTGCACGATTTCAAAATGAACAGAACGTGGCCATTTGTTAGGATGGTATCTTCTAAAGTGTTCAAAACCACCTTTTAATTCTAGGGCACTTTCTTTTAAAATTTCGTTTTCTAACACTTCATTTAGTCTTGGTAAAACGTTGTAGTCTTTTACGGAGAATAAAAAGTATTCTTTGTAATGTTGTTCATCTACATCTTGGGAAGCAGATGCTGGATTCTCTTCTTGAATCGCATCTAAATCAACCGTATATAGTTTTAGTTTTTCATTGATATTAAAATCAGCATTTATATTGAGATTTTCATCTATATTTTTTGAAATTTCTAGTAATAGCAATGATGCTCTTCTGTAATGTCCTAAGGAAAGGAAACTTTCTAAAAAGCTAATAGCGTCTAATCCGAAGTGATATAAAAATCGGTTTGCTGTATTTACAGCTTTGATCATTAAATTGTAATGAACCATATCAATTTTGAAGCCATTCAGCATTCCAAAACAAGCATTTTCAATAGCATGTCCTAAGTAATACACATGATTTTCAAAATAGCTCAGAATCACCATTTTATCTCTTATGGAAGTTAGCAAAGCAAGATCTCCATCTTCATTGAGTATTTGCTCAAAGATCAGCTGTATCAATCCAACCATTTCTGTCTGACCATCTAAAAACCGTTGCGCATCTGGTTTGTATTTCTCTAATTGAGATACTTTAGCTGTTATCGCACATAAGCCTTCTGATAAATGAAATTTACGACAGACTTCAAATCCTCCGTAATCATGCGCATCAATTGCTCTGTGTATTAGTGCTTCTAAATCATGTGAAACTCCGTTTAGATAGAAAGTACTTTTTAAATCGTTTTGTTCGTAATTATTTGCAAATGCAAAAAGCAAATGTCCTAATTCTTCTCCTTTGTTTTTATTGATCCAAACACTGTTGAATGCTAAGTCTTTTAAGGAATGATTTTTAACTTTAACAGTATTAAAATCAACGCCTGCCATACTTGTGTATGCCAAAGATTGCCACGGATGAAAATCTCCTTCAGGATCGCATTGTTTTATGTAAGGTTCATTATTTTTGTAGAAGATAAAGTCTTCCATTTTTTCAACAATAGGTGCGCCTTCATACGTGAAATTTCCCCAACCACATATTAAATGTGATAAGTTGGGCAAACTATTTCTTTCGACTATTGTATTGACATTATTTTTTAATAAGATATTTACTTTTTTATCTACTTTTTCAAGCAAGTTAACATCTAATTTTTGTGGAGTTTCTTTTATGGTGGATTTTAATTTTTTTAGTGCTTCTTTTTCTAAATCAGAGAGCGCTATCGGAAACCATACTTTTTCCCTTTTTTTCATTGTAGAAATTCTTTAAATAAAAAAAAGCGAATGTTAAAAATACATTCGCTAATTAATTAAACTAATAGTTTTTAGTTTTTTCAAGCTTTAAGTACACTACTATTAACTTGGAGTATCAGCACTACCGGCAGCACTACTAGCAGCGCTACTGTTTGTTCTTACACCACCTTCTTCTTCTTCTCCACAACATCCTTGTGTGCAGCATCCTGCTAATAATCTTCCTCCAACTAAATTAGCTTCTTCTAATTTAGTTAGCATGGCTTGTTTTAAAGCGCTTAACTCTTTTTTCGAATGATTCATAATGATAATTTTATTTGTTTCTTATAAGAATAATTACTACCAAATATAGACTTTATAAGATAAGATAACAAGAAAATACTGTTAAAACTGGACGCCATTTACGTCCCTTCTTTCAATTGAATTTCGCTTTTTACGTCTAATATTTTTAGTCTTATTTGATTTGAAATTGTATGAAAATGTTACCCGCAACCTTCTTGATTCAGGCTCAAACAGCCCTAATCGATAGGCATTGTCTGTTCTTATTTCATATTCTGGATTGTAGGTATTGAATATATCGTACACCTGAATTGCGATACTTCCATTTCCGCTGAAGATTTTTCTGTTATATCCAAAATCAACTTTACCGTAAGGATTCCTCTTACCTTGTGGGAAAACGGCATTTCCTTTATGCCTGAAGTTAAGTTGGAAGTTATTCTTATTCCATTTAAACCTGTTGTAGCTTCTTAAATAATAAGATGTGAAATCTCTTTCGACTATTTGATCGTCTATGATGGTTCTTATCACAGCAGTGTTTACGTCCAAAGTATTTGTTGTGGTATACCAATTATTTATCTTCCACCTACTCGATACTTCCAAACCATACGCATTATCACTTTCAATATTTTCCAGCGTGAAGATATAGATATCCGAATTCGCATCTGATGGTCTTTGTATGTGAGAGATTCTATCATTCATGTTTGTATAGTAAACAGTCGTTGATAGGCTGAATCCCTTTTTTTGATAATAATGAGACAACTCCAGTACGTTGATGTAAGAAGGTTGTAATTCAGGATTCCGAACCGCAAATGATGTAGGAGAAAAATATTTTGGAATCGTTGTGAGTTGCCAATGCTGCGGTCTTACCAATCTTCGATTGTAACTCAATGAGATTGAATTTGCATCATTTATCGTATTAGAAACTAATACGTTTGGATAGACCTGTGTATAATCGTAGTCAAAATTATCTGTATTTAATGCCAATTCACGCTTTACATATTCCGTTCTCAATCCGGCTCTTAAGCTCCATTTATTAAAGGTTCCATTATAATTAAAATATCCAGCTAGTATATTTCTTGAGAAATTATAATCTAACGCAAAGTCAGGAAATGTTGGATTGTTTATACTTGTATTTTGTAAGAATTGATCAATATCTTGAAAACTCGATTGCACTCCGAGATCAAATGAATGTTTCGAAGAAATTTCTTTTTGATAATCTACATTGAACTGCGCAAAATTTCCACTTCCGTTATAGTCATACAAAAGTGTATTGTTTCCTAAATTATCTTCAGATATTCTTTCGGATTCACTATCACTAGGCGACCATGAAAAGTACGCTTCAATGTCTAAAAAGTGATTTTCTCCATCTAAAATTTTCTTGTATCCAACACTCAAATCATGATTGTTATACTTATAATCTGTTTCATGAAAATTCCTGTCTATATCATTTACAACAAAGCTTGAAATAGCTTCTGGTGAAGAAAAGTTACGTTTATAGTTTACAAAAAACTGGTTTTTATCGTCCAAGAAATAATCAACTCCAAAAGTAAATGCTCGGTCATCTGATCTGTTTATGTTTTCTGTTATTTGCAGGATATCATTTAGAAAATCTTCCGTTCTTCCTCCAAAGAAATTTTTACTTTTATTATAGGAGAGTGTACTGTTGAAACTAAATTTATCAATCGTATAATTAGCGGAAAGACTTGATCTATATTTTGCAAAAATTCCTTGAGTGTAACTAAAATTACCATTAATATTTAATCCTCTTTCTCTATTCTTTTTTAAAATTACATTTATAATGCTTGAACCGTCCGCATCCCACTTTGCTGATGGAGACGTAATCAATTCTATTTTTGAAATATTAACAGGCGACATTTGATCTAAGCTTATCTGCGCTGGTTTTCCATCTATATAGATCCGTACATCTGTACTTCCACGCATTAAAATAGTACCGTTTTCATCAATATCTACTGAAGGAATGTTTTCCATAATGTCTGTTATAGATGCACCTTCATTCATAATGTCACTATCCACTCGGATAATGATTTTCCCCATTTTTTTCTCTATCAACTTATCGCTTGTGCCTTCTATGACAACTGCATCTAGGGTTTCTATTTTTTCTTCTAATAGGATTTCATTCAGCATCAAATTAGACGATAATTTATGTATTGGAATGATTAAATCTGTATAGCCAGGACTTTGAAATTTAAGCACATAACTCCCTTTTTCTATTTCTTTTAGTGAAAATTTTCCTTCCTTATCTGAGGTAACTTTTTGAAATATTTTATCTTTAAGGATTAATGATATTGTAGTTAATTCAATAGGAGATTTTTTTTGTTGATCTAAAACAGTTCCCTGTATGGAAAAAGTTGTCTGTGCATAAGTATTTATTGAAAACAGTACAATAATTAAGAAATTAATCCCATATTTGAAAACCATAACTTCGTCTAATTTTGACACTAAAAGTATAAAAATAAATAATATAAATGGTACAAAAAGCTGTAATATTAGCTGGCGGAAAAGGTACAAGGCTTGGAAATATTTCTAAGAAAATTCCTAAGTCCTTACAACTCATAAATGGGATCCCAATATTACATCATCAAATTGCTTTACTATCTAAATATGGGATTACAGAAATTTATATTATTACAAATTATTTGTATGAGCAAATAGAAGATTCTCTACAAGAAATAAAGACGCAAAAACACTTAAAAATAGTTGTTCATAAAGAAAGTAAAGAGCTAGGAACTGTTGGCGGAATTAAAGAAATTGAACATTTATTGACAGCAAATTTTTTTGTGCTTTATGGAGATATTATGTTAGATGTAGATTTACACCGAATCTCAAAATTTCATTCAAAAAATAAATCAGATGCTACTTTAGTCGTTCATCCTACAGATCATCCAAAAGACAGTGATTTATTAGGCGTGAATACATCCGATAAAATTATTGAGTTTTACCCTAAACATTTAAGAAATCTGGATGCTGTACATCCAAATATTTCAAATGCTGGTTTATATCTTTTTACACCTAAATTATTTCCTTTTTTAATTGAAGGAATAAAAGCTGATTTTGGAAAAGATATCTTTCCGAATATCATTGATAAACTGAACATGTACGCATACAATACGCCCGAATATTTGAAAGATATGGGCACGCCAGATCGTATTGAAAAAGTTCGAAAAGATTTTGCAAACGGAATTGTTCAAGCTAAGAATTTAGAACAGAAACAAAAAGCTATCTTTATTGATAGAGATGGTGTGATTAACAAATTGGCGGGTTATATTAGTAAACCAGAACAATTAGTTGTTTTTGAAAATGCCATTCAAGCAATTAAGAAAATCAACGCATCCGATTATCTCGCTATTGTAATTACGAATCAGCCAGTAGTTGCGAGAGGATTATGTTCTCTAGAAGAATTACAAAAAATTCACCATACATTAGAATTTGTCTTAGGCGATTCAGGAGTAAAACTAGATGCTATATTCTTTTGTCCGCATCATCCTGATAAAGGATTTAAAGGTGAAAATGTAGCCTATAAACAAGATTGCAATTGCAGAAAACCCAAAACGGGAATGGTTGATAAAGCCGTTGCACAATTCAATATTGATGTACAAAAATCATATTTCATTGGAGATACGTGGAGAGATATTGAATGCGGTACAAACGCACACGTAAAAACCATTTTGGTAGGTACATCAGATGAAGAAATTACAGTTACTCCTACCTCAAAAGCTCATAATTTACTGGAAGCAGTTCAACAAATACTAACCAACTCATGATTATTACACGAACACCTTTTAGAATTAGCTTTGTTGGAGGCGGCACAGATATTCCTGAATTTTACCAGCAACACAAAGGTGCCGTTTTGAGTACGTCCATAAATAAGTATATGTACATTAGTTCACATCCTTTTTTTGACAAGACTCAAATAAGACTTAAGTATTCTCAGACAGAAACTATTACAAGTATTAATGACATAAAGCATGAACTCTTAAAAAGAATATTTACGGAAATGAATGTGAGTAATGGCATCGAACTTTCGTCTATTGCGGATATTGTTTCTGGAACCGGAATGGGATCTTCTTCCTCATTTACAGTAGGTGTTTTACACAATTTAGCTGCACAAAATGGAGCGCTCATAGATAAAAATGAAATTGCTAAAAAAGCATACGAAATAGAAAGATCATTATATACTTCTATTGGAAAACAAGATCAATATGCGGCAAGTTATGGAGGTTTGAATATGTTTGAGTTTTTGAAAAATGGCGAAGTGATTCAAACTCCAATACTATTAAATGCTGATTTTAAAACAGCACTCAACAAAAAACTCGTTTTATTCTATATTGGAAGTAGAAAATCTACCAAAAGTATTTTAAAATCGTATGAATATGAAAAGAAGAAAGATGTCTTAATTCAACTGACTGATTTAGTCTACGATTTAAAAAATGCGTTGGAAAGAGAATCTATGGAAGACTTCGGTTCTATACTTCACGAAGGTTGGTTACTAAAAAAATCTATTTCCAATCAAATATCAAATGATGAGATTAATACGGTGTACGATGTTGCCTTAAAAAATGGTGCAACAGGCGGGAAACTTTTAGGTGCTGGTACAAGCGGTTTTATGCTTTTTTATTGCGAAGAAAAATACCAAGCGGCACTTATTGATCGTTTACAACCAACCTATCGAAAATTTGATTTCTCTTTTGAAGAAAACGGAACGAAAGTTATTTTTCAAGACACATTGATTTAAAAAATATGTATTGTGGAAAAAACCATTAAGAAAAGAAATGTAACATTTAAAGTTTTAGACAATCACAGAGTTGCTGGGTATTGTCCAAATGGTTTTTTTACAGATTGTATTCAAAATAGAGATTGGGAAGAAGAAACATTTATCATTTTAGAAAAATATGCTGCCACCGATAAAATATATCTTGATGTTGGCGCCTGGATTGGTCCTACGGTATTATTTGCAGCTAAGCTTTATGAAAAAATAGTTTGTTTTGAAGCGGATCCGATCGCATTATTGACCTTAGAATATAATATCCTAATCAATGATTTTGAACATGTGATTCTTGAGAAAAAAGCATTGGCGGCTCATAATGGGAAAATTAAGTTTGGCGGCAATTGGGAAATGGGAAATAGTGAATCTACCATCTTAGTGAATGACACATCTTTTCTATCAGAACATGCAACTGAAGGACAAAGAGGAACCTATAAATCGCGTACCGAAAACATTGTAGAAGTAGCTGCTACTACTATTGAAACAACCATTACCAAACATACCATTGATGCGAATCGTATCGCTTTGATAAAAATGGATATTGAAGGTGGAGAATATATCGTAATTCCTGCTATGAAAGATTTTCTACAAACCTATACACCCAATTTCTATGTATCACTTCATTTTGGATATCTATTGGATTTTCAAATCAATGAGATCTTAGCTATTTTGTTTGAAATTTATAACAGATGCTATACAATTATTGATGAAAAAGAAATAGAAATAACTCAACTTGAAGTTACTGAAAAGAAGATTGAACTGTTGGTTTTTGAGAAAACTATCGAGGATTAGTAAGCAAGTTATTTGCAATATCTCTTTTGATTGCATGAAAACAAGAAAGATGTAAATCTTCTGTTATTTCCATATCATGAATTGGAATATGTATGTTTTTGCTTGCTTTAATTTTCAAATCGCCTCCATCAAAGCCACAAAAACCTATCGTCTCTACTCCTACTAAATTCGCATACTCAATAGCGTTTATAATGTTTTTGGAATTTCCACTTCCTGATATTGCAATAACTAAATCTTGTGCTAGTAAGATGTTTTTTAATTGTTCTCTGAAAATTTCTTCATAGTGAATGTCGTTTGCAATGGCTGATACAACCGTTGTATTATCATTTAAACAAACGATACGCAATCCTTTTATCGTTTTTAAATAATCGCCAGCTACATGAGAAGCTGTAGCGCCACTTCCGCCATTTCCGAAAATGTAGATAGTTCCTTTTCGGTTGTAACAGTTTAAAATACGATCGCTAACTGACAGTAAACTAGCAGTGTTAATTTTTGATATTGTATTCGTTAAATCACTAAAATATTGCATTATAATCCACTGTAAATTATGTAATCGTTTACTTTAAAGCTACTAAATTTTACTATCATAAAAAAAGCAAACCGAAGTTTGCTTTTTCCATTTTATTTATTCCCAACACATAGATACATCTTGTTTTGTATAACAGTGCTGAATATCAGAAGCATTTACTGGCTCATTACAAGTTTCTCCATCAGAACAATTTATTCTACCTCCTAAAATTGAGTCAAAAATTGAAATTGAATTTTTGTTAAGTTTTAAAACTTTTAATTTCTTTTTTTTCATGATTTGAAATATTTAAATTAATAATCATACAAGTTAGAATAAAAGAATTAATGTTACTAGAATATTTTCTTAAAAAATATTGAAGCGCTTCTTGGTATAGAATACATAGAGACTAAAAATTACGAATGTTTACTTCATAAAAAAAGCAAACCGAAGTTTGCTTTTTATTTTTTTTATTCCCAACACCAAGATGCATCTTGTTGTGTATAACAGTCCATAATGTCAGAATTATTAGCTGGTTCAATTGGTTTATCATTACAAGTTCCTCCATCAGAACAATCTGCTCTACCTCCTAAAATTGAGTCGAAGACTGAAATTGCACTTTTGTTAAGTCTTAAAGTTTTAAGCTTCTTTTTTTTCATGATTTTAAATATTTAAATTAATAAGCATACAAGTTAGAATAAAAAGAATGAATGTTACTAGAATATTTTCTTAAAATATATTGAAGCGCTTCTTGGTATAGAATACATAGAGACTAAAAATTACGAACGTTTACTATCATAAAAAGAGGCTGTCTAAAAAGTCAAAGTTTCGTCAAACCGAACTTGATTCGGTTTCTCATAATCATTGAAAATCAGTATGATGAGATTCTGAATCAAGTTCAGAATGACGCTTTTTAAAGCTTTTCAGACAGCCTCTTTTATTTATTTATTACCCAACACCAAGATGCATCTTGGTGTGTATAACAGTCTATAATGTTATGAATTTCTGATTGGTTTATTTAGTCCATTATCAGGACAAGTTTCTCCATCAGAACAATTTTCTCTACCTCCTAAAATTGAGTCGAAGATTGAAACTGCACTTTTGTTAAGTTTTAAAATTTTTAATTTCTTTTTTTTCATGATTTTAAATATTTATATGAATAAGCAGACAAGTTAGAATAAAAAGAATGAATATTACTAAAATATTTTCTTAAAATATATATCATTATAAAAATAAAACGTTCCTAAACTAAATAGTCAGAAAACTAGAAACAATAAAAAAATTCCAAAACCGAAAACAATTGACCATCTTTGTTCAAAGCACCTATTTTGAACATACAACAAACGAATAATTAGATTACACATTAATTATGATTAGAATATTAACATTTTTTGACTGCTACAATTACGGAGCTTATTTACAAGCCTATGCATTACATAAGTTTTTAATAGCGAATGGATTAGAAAATGAATTCTTAAATTACAGAAGTAAGAAAAGCATCAAAAATGAATTTAATGAAGAGCTAAAGCTAGGTGCTCAAAATTTCATATTACGTCTTAGAATCTTGGGTAAGGTTTTAAATTTTAAACGTCACCAACGAAAACTAAAAAGGACAAAACCGATATGCGTGTCGACGGATCTTAAAAATATTAAGTCTGATAAAGTTATCATTGGTAGTGATCAAATTTGGTGTTATACACAAGAATGGGGAGGTTTGGATACTACCTATTTCTCTGATAATATAAATGCAGAAACCATCATTGCGTATGCCGCAAGTTTAGGACCCGATAATTTCGACAAACAGCATCCAAGGTCAATTTTAAGATTAATGAAGAATTTTAAACATGTCGGTGCTAGAGATCACAACACCTTAAACTTCGCTAAATTAGCGCGTCCGGATGCTAAAAAAGGACCTCATTTAGTTTTAGACCCAACCTTAATATATAATTTCAATAAAGAGATTAAGGAACCATCTATCAAAAACTACATTATATTTTATTCTGATAAGCTTGAACCTTCGCAAGATGTCATAGCGAGTATAAAAAAGATTGCAAAAGAAAAAAATCTCACCATAATTTCTTTAGGAAAACCGTATGATTGGTGCGATAAAAACATCATCACATTATCTCCTTTTCAGTGGATGGGCTATATGAAAAATGCCAATATGGTAGTTACATGTATGTTTCATGGTTTACTTTTCTCTGTAAAGTTTCAAAGAGATTTTATGATGTTCCTAAATAGCCACCGAAAAAACAAATGCTTAGATTTCTTGAAGAGAATTAACCTTGAAAATAGAGTTATTGAAAAAAGTGAAGATGTAGCCGATTTATTCAACACGAATATAGACTACAAACCAATTAATTCTATTTTGAAAACGGAAATTGAGTATTCTCAAAAATTCTTACTAAACTCGCTCGCTGATAAATAAAAACAACTTTTGTCACTTCGAGCGCAGTCGAGAAGCTAAAGAACACGACTGTTTTTTATTGAATCTCGACTGCGCTCGATTTGACATTTGTCTTAAAATACTGAAAATTATTTTTTTTACTTTTATCTTTCGAGATCAGCTATTATTTTTGAAGTCAAATCTGGCAGGTCAATTTTTATCCTTTCAATATTCTCATGAAATTCCACAAGCATTTTATTTGAAAAATTTTCTTGCTGCCATGCCTTGAAGGAAGTGCCAATTTTCAGCCGTTCAATTAAGAGTTGATTTCCTTCTTCATTTTCTCCCATGGGATCAAGATATAGCAATGGAGTTCCTGTAATAATAGAATCTACGATCGTCATTCCTCCCGGTTTGGAAATAATTGCTTTGCTATCGACAATTAAATCTAACACAGCATGATACTCATCATTAATAGCATATACGATAGTATCCTTTGAACTAATTTCACCGAGTCTTGGGAAATAAGACACATCTGAATTATTAATAGGATTCCAATCGGGATCATTTATATAAAAAGTAGTTTTTCCTTTTTGAAGAACATCGTTAGAAAAATCTTTTACTAAGATCTTCTTGATGATATTTTCAGGCAATTGCTGCGTTGTTTCCAAAAAATCTCCAAGTCCCCATCCGCCTCCGTGAATCACAACCGATGCTGTCCTTTCGCTGTAAGGAATATAATGTAGCGTTGGTATTGATAGTTTATAATTTATTTTTCCTTCGGGAAGATCCAAAAAAGAATATGTTTCCTGTATAACAATCTCATCATTAGTTCTCCATGTTACGGCATCACCAGCATCTAGTCTGCATAATTTCACACTGAGTTGTGGATTATACTTGGAATATAAAGACAGTAAGTCTAACCAAAGTCCAGAAAAACACAAAAATTCAGAAATCTTTTCCTCTTTCCATCTTTTAAACAATGTTTCAACCTTAGCCGTGTCAAACATGTCTGAGGAATCAATAGAAAGTTTAGTAGCTAATTTGGCAAGTTTATAGTTTTTGCTATAAGCAGTTTTTGACGCTTCATACGTCTTTCTTTTTGCGTCGGTGAAGAAATGTTCAATAAGCAAAACTTCGCTGTCAAATCCGGCTGCATTCAAACTATTCGCAACAATCCGAGCTGGAAAATAGACTCCAAACCCGAAAAGAGATGTCAAAACCTTTGGTGTAGCTAATTTTTTAAACATTAGGTTGATTAAAATTCAATTCTAAGACAATTTTCTCATAAACAGATAGTTATGAAATAAACTGAATACCCTTTCTTATTCTATTACAATCAATTAGTATTATTTTTCTCTATGCATTCCTTGATAAACTTCTCTATATACTCATACTTCTTAAAATATCGCAGATCCAAACTCCCTACATCAATTTCAACATCAAACTCATTCTCTAATTCTAATATAAATTCTAGAAACTGTAATGAATTCAATCCAATTTCATCAATCAGATCAACTTCATTCGTTAATTCATTTGGCGCTACATTTCTTGACAGAACTTCAGTTAATGCCTTCGCTATTTTTTCTTTTAAAAGATTCTGATTATTATCCATTTTGCACTATATTTATTTCTTTTGCACTATATTTCAATTCTAAAGTCCTAAAATAGGGCATTTGAAAATACTACTATCATTTTAAATACAAATTATGAAATATTTTAGGGTTTTAATAATTTTAGGTCTACTTATAATTATTCCTTTGTTACTTTTTACAAACCTAAAGACCGCCACTCCTGAAAGCGTTGATCAGCATAAAATTCTAACAGCAAATCAGCATGGAGTTTTAACAGTTGATCTGCCTAAAATCCGAACAGGTGCGGATCAAATAAACGAGTACTTACCGTATCTAAAAGACAAAAAAGTGGGGCTTTTAGTGAATACTTCTTCAATCATTGAAAATACTTCTCTGGTAGATAGTTTGCTCTCTCACAATGTCAACATAAAATACATTTTTGGTCCCGAACATGGTTTTCGATCAAACGCGGGTAATGGAGTTTCCATAAAAGATGAAGTTGATCCTACCACAGGAATTCCTATTATATCTTTATACGGAGGAACAAGAAAACCGACAAAGAAGCAAATGGATGAATTGGATTTGATTGTATTTGATATCCAAGATGTTGGTTGTAGATTTTTCACGTATATAAACAAGCTTTATGATATTATGGAAGCTTGCGCAGAAAACAATAAGGAATTGATCATCTTAGATCGTCCAAATCCAAATGGTTATGTAGATGGACCTGTTTTAGACATGAAGCTGAAGTCGGGAATAGGAAAATTTCCAATACCTATAACGCATGGAATGACAATGGGGGAATTTGCACAAATGATCAACGGAGAAGGTTGGCTACCAAATAAAGCCAAATGCAAAATACGCGTAATATCACTTAAAAATTACACACATTCAACGTATTATGAATTACCCGTAAGTCCATCACCAAACCTCAACACGCAACCATCTATTATGCTCTACCCTTCACTATGTTTATTTGAAGGAACAATAATTAGTCAAGGAAGAGGAACGTATATGCCATTTACGGTATTAGGAAATCCTAAATTAAAAGATCAATATACATTCTCATTTACTCCAAAAAGCATCCCTGGTATGAGCACAAGTCCATTACACATGGATAAAACCTGTTATGGAATAGACTTAAGAGATTATGACATTAAACAATTGCTTGAAACAAAGAAAATCAACCTCAAATGGTTAATAGAGTTCTACAAGAATTATCCTGACAAAGAGAAGTTTTTTGATAAATCTCAGAGTTCACAAATGGGAGATTTCGATAAATTAGCTGGCACTGTCAATCTAAAAAAACAGATCATAAACGGAGTCTCTGAAGAAGAGATCAGAGCAAGTTGGGAACCAGAATTGTCGAAATACAAGGTTATGAGAGAAAAGTATGTGATCTATGAATAGGTTTCATGCTTCAATTTCATAATTAATAGATTAAAAAAACAAATGAAAAAAATCGCTTCTCTTTCAGCAATTGAATATGACTTAGGAAAAAGTAAAAATATTGATACGTTAGATTTTTTAAAAAATGATCCGAATCAATTAAATATCTATAAAAAAGCAGGTGCGAATTACTTTGCAAAATCTGAAATATCAAGTATTGAACTTTGCTTTAATGCAATCGAAAAAACGCTCAACGCTACTTCTGTAAAGAAAGATGAAATTGATGTGGTTTTATATGTGTCTGAAAATGCTACAAGAGGGTATCGTATTAATGTAATTGATATCAACAAATTGCTGTTGAGAGCTGGTTTACACAAGGCATTACCAATCGGTATTTCTCTTTCTGATTGTGCTAATATCATCACTGGTTTGCAAGTAGGCGTAAGTATGATTGCCTCAGGAATGGCAAACAATGTCCTTTTGGTCTGTTCTGATATGATAACTGGAGAAGACGAAAAGCGAAAAATGGATCGAGATACCTCAATTTTCAGCGATGGAGCTGTAAGTTGTATGCTAAGTAAACCAGGGAATGGTGACTTTGACATTTGCAGTGTGATCAATGAAAATTCACCATCTTTATGGGCGAAGAATTCAGAAACTCACGAACATGAGTATTCAATGGAAAAATTTAAAATCATTCATCGTATCAGCCGTGCTATCCTTAAGGAGAATACGTTAACCGCTGCGAACATCAAAAAAGTATTTACTAGTAATTATTCACTGCCTACGAATAAATTATTTCTTAGAATGGCTGGTTGTAAGCCAGACAAAGGGTTTTACGATAATATTGGAAGGTTTGGTCACACATTAGCCGGAGATATCCTTATAAACCTTAAAGACTTCGAAAAAGATAACACTATAAATTCTGGGGATACTTTTCTCTCGCTGGTAGATTCATATTCAACTTGTGGAGCTATCGTATTTTGTAAAAAATAAAAAGCAAGGAGATTTGAAGAGATCAAAAACCTCTTAAACAAAAAAAGCCTTCCGTTAAGAAGGCTGATGACACTTACTAATTTATTTAGCAATTTATTTTTTTAAGATTTAAAAGTAAGCTATGATTTTATTTGGCTTAATTGTTCTTCTATTTTAGAAAGTCTTGCGTCTAAATAATTTAAAATATCTAAATCTGAAGTAATAAATAATTTTATTTCAAAGAAAAATTTAACTCCTTTATACGTTTTAATTTCAGTAGTATTTACTAGTTTTATTGATACTGTAGAAGTGCCGCTAATATAGTTCCCTACAATAATTTTATTGGAAGAAACCATTACTACAATTGCGTTTACAGCAGGTTTGGCTACACGCAAACAAATAAGTCCTTTTATGTTTTGGTTATGTACACCTTCAATCAAACCTTTTTTAAAGTTGAAGTAGGTATCAGCTTTGCCTATTATTTTTGGAAAATCAATTTTATCTAGCGTTTGCTTTTTTTCAAAATGCGCCACTAAACTTTTCTTATCTGAGAGTGCATCAAAATCAATATAATTTAATTGTAGTGTATTTTCAGAAGTACTTTTACTCTTGGCTACATCTTTAGTTACCGCTATATTAAAGTTAGTCAACTGATTTACAGTTACATTTTTTGTAAAAATAACATCTAATGATATGCTAAAATATTTAGCTATCTCAATAACCGCATCAATCTTTGGTTCTGCTCTACCTTCTTCATACGCACCGATACTTGCTCTCGTTAAGCCAAAAAGCTCAGCAAACTGTGTTTGACTGTAGCCTTTTGTTAATCTAATTTTTCTAATGTTTGCACCTATTTTAGACATATTCTTTTTGTAATTATTAGGCAATATAATATATTTTTGCTAAAAATATTAGCAATTATAGTTTATTTATTTATATTTGCAATCAAGATCGATCAAAAATTATGTATTTAAAAAACTAAATTAGAATGGAAAACAATTTTCACAAAGTTAAAGACTTTGTTTTAGACTTAGGGTACACCATAAGTAATTCAATTGAGGAAGACCAAATTATTATTATCAATGATGAAGCATCTGGAATTAAAAATTGTGCTATCGGTTGTGCAGATCCGATTTTAATTATAGAGCAATATTTATTGGAATTAAATTCGACATCTTCTGAAGTTTTCCAAAGCCTCCTAATGAAAAATAGAGATATCATTCATGGCGCTTTCGTTTTAGATGAATCTGGAAAGAAAGTCATTTTCAGAGATACACTTCAAATCATGAATTTAGACAAAAACGAATTGGAAGGTTCTTTGAACTCTTTAAGCCTACTTCTGTCTGAGTATTCTGATGAATTAATAAAATTTTCAAGAAATTAAAATCACAAAAAAAATGAGTTTATTTAAAAGACTTTTTACAATAGGTAAAGCAGAAACCAATGCAGTTATAGACAAATTGGAAGATCCTATAAAAATGACGGAACAAGGTATTAGAGACATGAAAAAAGATTTAGAAAACTGTCTAAAGTCTCTTGCTGAAGTGAAAGCCATGCAAATTAGATCAAAAAACGATACTAAAAAAGAAGCTGATCGTGCCGCAGATTATGAGCGCAAAGCTATGTTATTGATTCAGAAAGCAGAATCAGGACAAATTTCTGCTGAAGAAGCAGACCGTTTAGCAAGTGAAGCTCTCAATAAGAAAGCTGAATGTGAAGAACATGTTGCAAGAACAAGTCAACAACAAGAACAATTTGGAAATAATGTTTCAAATCTTGAAAATAGTGTGAAAACATTACGAACTAAAATCAGTTCTTGGGAAAACGAGCTTAAAACATTAAAAGCTAGAGTAAAAGTTGCGACAGCAACGAAAAACCTCAACAAACAAATGGCTAACATAGACTCTTCTGATACTATATCAATGCTAGAAAGAATGAAAGATAAAGTATCTCAAGAAGAAGCTTTGTCTGAAGCATATGGAAGCATTGCAAATGAAACAAGATCATTAGACGATGAAATCGATAATGCAATTGGAAGCGATTCGCAATCAGATTCAGCAAACAGTCTTGCCGCTTTAAAAGCAAAAATGGCAGCTAGTAAAGGAACTAATCTATTAAAATAATACTGATAGATGCATTAAAATTTGCAAGAGAAGGGCAATTGCCCTTCTTTTGTTTTATAAATAAATATAAAAAATATTTTATCTATAATGAATAATGGATTAGGACTACATATTTTAATGGAGTTTAATGAGTGTACTGCTGAAGTTCTTAATGATTTGGTGTTTTTAGAACATGCGATGAACAAGGCTGCAGAAGTTTCAAAAGCAACAATTATAAAGTCAGTATTTCATCAATTTTCTCCTCAAGGAGTTACTGGTGTAATAGTCGTTGCTGAAAGTCATTTGGCTATTCATACGTGGCCAGAACATGGATATGCTGCTGTCGATTTTTTTACGTGTAATTCTGGAATGGATTATATGAAAGCGTATGACTTTTTAAAAGAGCAATTAAATTCAAAAGATCACAGTTATAAAAGTATTACGCGTGGCATTATTAAAACTACAATAAGTTAATATGAGCTATCAAAGTTTCAAAAAACGAACTTATGAAATTTTAGAAAAAGGAACGCCTGATGACAAATGGAGTCACAGAGTAGACGTTTTTATTATATCCTTAATCTTACTAAATATTCTAGCGGTAGTTTTAGAATCTGTCTTAGCAATAAGAGAAAATTATCAACAAGTTTTTAATTATTTTGAAATATTTTCTGTTATTATATTTAGTATTGAATATCTTTTTAGAATATGGTCTATTACTGAAAATAAAAAATATCAAAATCCCATAAGTGGTCGATTAAGATACTTATTTTCATTTTACAGTCTTATTGATTTAGTTGCGATCTTACCAGCGTATATTCCATTCTTTATAGGTCTCGACACAAGAGTTGTAAGAGGTATACGTATCCTTCGATTATTCAGAATTTTAAAACTATCAAGATATAATAAAGCCTTTAGCCACTTAAAGCAAGTGATTCAATCTACTAAAGAGCAATTGGCTATTTCTCTTTTTGCTGTATTAATGTTGCTTGTTATATCGTCTACATTAATGTATTATGTAGAAAACGAAGCACAACCAGAAGCTTTTTCCAGTATTCCAGCAACCATGTGGTGGGGAGTTGCGACACTAACTACCGTTGGATATGGAGACGTATATCCTATAACTGAAACAGGAAAATTAATGGCTGGCGTTATTGCTATCTTAGGAGTAGGGTTGTTTGCGCTCCCAGCAGGTATTTTAGCAAATGGATTTGGAAGTAACTTAGAACATAAAGAAGAAAAAAACCACAACGACGAAAGACCTTGCTTTTGTAAACATTGTGGAAAAAAAATAATAGAAGATTAATTATGGGATTATTCAGTTTTTTTAAAAAAGATAAGTCAGCTATAAAAAATGATTTTACATTAGATGAATTAAAAAAAGGATTTGTAGTAGACTATTTCATGAAAAGTTGGGAAGTCACTAAAGTCTATCTTTATGATTGGGGAAATAATTTTTTTGCCCGTGAATATTTATTAGATTCGGGAGATGAAACACTATATTTATATGTAGAAGATGATGATGGCTTAATTTGCTCTATTTGGAATAAAATAGATATTACCGAAATAGAACCCGATTTATTTAAAATGATTGTTGCTAATGATGACGCGCCTAGTCAAATAACGTATAAAAATGGCATATATACCAAGACAGAATCTAGTCAAGGACATTGCAACGAAGAGGGAGAAGATGAAGAAACGTATACAGAATTGGTAAACTGGACGTATAAAAACTCCAAAGAAAAACACTTTATTTCTGTCAGTAGAACTGGGGAAGAAGAGTTTGATGTTTCATATGGAGAATATGTAAAAGATATTGAATTCTCAAATATCCTTCCAATCTAAAATAATATGATGATAAAACTAAACAATCTAAAATTAATTATGTTACTGACTTTAGTGTCCGTAATATTATATGGATGTGGAGGCAAAGAGTTTAAAAAGACTCCTTTAGATAACTATATTGTAGAATTTTCCAATGAAAAAGAATTTTCTATCATCTTACAAGACATGGATGTTGATGGTACTTTCTTTAAAACCTACAAACATAAATATAGAATCATAAAACATAAAGAAGAGGAAGGTGAAGATGCCCCATACGAGGAAACTACAGATTGGGTAGAAGTAGGTGAAGATTTTTTCTGGAAAAATGAAAACAACTTAGGTATGTCTGTGCTAGAAAAAGATGCAGAGGGAAAAATTTCGAAAGTCTCAGCGCCTCCAGGTTACAAATATGTTGGCGATAAAAGATATGGTGAATGGCGTACTCATAATGGCGGTAGTTTTTGGGCATTTTACGGACGCTATATGTTTATGAACCAAATGTTTGGAATGATTCAACGCCCTGTATATCAAAGAGATTATAATACCTATTCATCTGGCGGATATTATGGTAGAAGAAATTATTATGGTCCAAAAACAGGAAGTAGCACACTTTACGGTACAAACTCAGCTGCCACAAGAAAAGCGAATCCTAATTTTTTCCAAAGGCGTGCTTCAAAATCTGGATGGTCATCTTCAAAAAGTCGTTCAGGCAGTAGTAGCAGATCCAGAGGGTCAGGATATGGTAAATAATTTTCAATCATGAATCTAACATAACACGCGTATGGAATTCAATATTTTAGAAACAATAGACAGTCTTGTAGTAGCAGTAATATATCTTGTTGTTAGTTTTGCCCTTTTTTTTATTGGTAAAATAATATATCAACTTATCCATAGAAGTATCAATGTTGATGATGAACTCGTAGAGAAAGATAATTTAGCATTCTCGTTTGCCAATGTAGGTTATTATATTGGACTCGTGCTCGTAATACTAGGAGTTTACTCAGGTGACGGAATCTCTCACATTACGGAGGACCTTATTGATGTTGCCGTTTATGGATTACTTTCTATCATTCTATTAAATCTGTCTGTCATTATTTCAGATAAATTAATTCTAAGAAAATTCTCTTTAAAAAAGGAAATTATAGAAGATCAAAATGCCGGAGCAGGTATCATTGAAGGTTCTTTCTGTGTTGCCAATGGTCTTATTCTTTATGGAGTAATGTCTGGTAATGAAGATAGTTTTATTGAAATTATGATCTTGTGGGCTATCGCTCAAGTTGTTTTTATGCTCGTAGGTTTTGTGTATAATCTTATTACACCTTATAATGTACTAAAACACATTGAAAAAGATAATGTTGCCGTAGGAATTGGATTTTCAGGAGCAGTGATTGCCATTGCTAATCTTGTTCGTTTTGGGATTCAAATGGAAGCAGATAACTGGATACTTGTTGGTGAAAACCTACTCTTAGAAACTGGAATCGGATTATTAATGCTCCCGATAGTCAGGTTTTTAACAGATAAAATTTTACTTCCTAAAAGAAAACTTACCGATGAAATCGTAAATCAAGAGAAACCAAATATCGGAGCAGCAGTAATAGAAGCATTTGCGTATATTGGAGGATCTTTACTTATTTGTGCAAGCTTTTCATAAGTTTTCTAATTTACTTCTACAACAATGAAGAATAAGGGACTTTGGCTTAAAATTGCCATTTTTGCAACAGGAATATCAGGACTCGTTTCGGAATTCATTTTATCTACGTTAGCATCCTATTTTATTGGTGATACCATCATTCAATGGACAATTGTGTTATCGCTCATGCTCTTTGCTATGGGATTAGGTAGTCATGCAAGTCGTCTGGTCAAAAAGAACTTACTAACGACCTTTTTACTTATTGAATTTTCGTTATCGCTTTTAATAAGCTTTGCTCCACTCCTGGTCTATTCTTTAGCGGCAAAAACCGAATTTATTCACATTCTCATTTATGGACTTTCATTATTGGTTGGTTTTTGTATTGGCTTTGAAATTCCTTTGGCTACTAGATTAAATGAAACCTACGAACCGTTAGATAAAAACATTTCCAACATCTTATCCTGGGATTACATAGGAAGTCTTGTTGGAGGATTATTATTTGCCTTTTGGGGATTGCCGTATTTAGGAATTACCAACACTGCTTTTGTGTTTGGGTTTTTAAACTTTGGAGTCGCTTTGTTATTATTGTATAATTTTAGAGCTTTAATTTTCAAAGAAAAAAAGTGGCTTATTGGTATTGCTTGCTTTCTAATGGTGATCATTAGTTTTGGATTTGTACTATCTGAAAAGATCATTTTATACAGTGAACAATCACTATACAAAGACAAAATTGTATATCAAGAACAATCAAACTATCAAAAGATTACGGTTACACAATGGCAGGAACATTATTGGCTGTATATCAACGGGAATCAGCAGTTAAGTACGTTTGATGAATTTCTGTATCATGAACCGATGGTGCATCCTGTAATGGCGCTTACGCCCGAACATAAAGACATTCTAATCATTGGCGGCGGAGACGGCTTCAATGTAAAAGAATTATTAAAATATGAAGATATACACAAAATTACGGTTGTCGATTTAGATCCAGCTATGACCAAACTTGGTAAAGATTTTGAAGGATTGGTGAAGTACAATGAAAAATCACTTCATGATGCAAAAGTCGATATTATTAATGATGACGGCTTTACCTTTTTAGAAAAGCGGAATCATTATTATGACCTTATTATTATTGACCTTCCCGATGCAAAAAATATTGAACTCAACAAGTTATACTCACTTGAATTTTACCAAATGGCGTATCAGTCACTGAGACCAAATGGTCATCTAATAACGCAAGCTGGAAGTCCATACTACGCAACAAAAGCATTTTATTGTATTGACAAAACGATGAAAGCCGCAGGATTTAACAATCTACAATTACACAATCAGGTATTAACTTTAGGAGAATGGGGCTGGATTATTGGAAGTAAGAAATTGACAAAGCAAAAAATGATCAACATCATGGAAAATGCTTCGTATAAAAACCTCAACACCAAATGGTTTACTAACGAAACCATCAAATTGATGACTTCCTTTGGAAAACCTATGATTGATACGACTGGCGTTGAAATAAACACGATAAATACACCCGTACTTTACAGATATTATTTAGATGGGAATTGGGATTTGTATTAGTATATAATATTTTTAGTAGCCTGAATTCCCGAATCCATTGCGTCAAAAAGTAAAGGTAATCTCCCTGTGTCAACTCCGGCAAAAGCCAAATTATTAGTAACTAATTCCCTTGTCTTTGTCATGTATCCTGGTTTAGGAAGTGGCATTGCATGACCCAACAATTTCACATACGCTTTCTTCACATGCTTGCTCACATCTTTTCCGTAGTAAAGCCCTATTTTTTTTAAGGCATCATGCACGATGCTTTTATGTGTTTCTTCAAACTTCTGAACTACATAATGATGCACATCTGGAAAACAATAATACACTGTTAACACTCTGCTTTTAGTAGCGTTCTGAACTTTTGAATCTACAAATCCTAAGAAAGAAGGATCAGGTGACATAAAATCATTTTGCCATTTTGTGTTTTCAAGAATGATATCATCAAGTTCAAAGTTAATAACTACCCAAGGTGTATACGATACATCACTGAAAGTAGGATACGATTTTGGATGCACATATTTCAATGCGTTTTTTTGCCCAGCATAAATAACATTTTTAGCAATGATGCTTTTTTTGGTCATATTTTTAGTATCCAAAACATCAACCAACCACGTATCTTTTTGTTGTTGCAAACCAAATACTAAATGATTACAAAACAGGTTTTTAGCATCTATTTTTTTCATCATTTTCTGAATGAAATAATAATTTCCTTCTAAAGGAGAAAATAACTCAACATGACGTTTTTCATCTTCTTCATACGGACGACATTTGTAATAATGGATTCCTGCCAATGCAGAAATTTGCTTGGATGTTCCTCCATAATCATCCAATAATTGATAATCAATTGCCTCTATAAAATCGGAAGTAATAGGTAGGTATTTGTTTAGATAATCAAAAAAAGTGATTTTATCCAAATGATTCCACTTAGCATCAATCAGTGTTGTGGGCAACGGAAATTCATTATCATACACCTCAAACAAAGAAAACATATTTTTTCTTAATTCAGATTTAGGCAAAATAGTAGGTTTCATCTCGCCATTTATATAACAAGCTTCTTCTTTCTGTTTGGGAATAAGGTGTTGTTTCTCAATAAATTCCCATTGATTATTGATCGAACTAAATGAAATAATATTTAATTTTTCTAATAACTCCAGTCCTTCGTTACCAAAATTAGTAGGATACGCCAAATCGTAATGTGCACCTTGTGTATAGAGTGATTTATTAATTGTAATAGCTCCTGAAGTCCCACCAATATCGGCACCTAATTCACAAATCATAAAATCGTTTGAAGCTAATGAGCACGCTGCTGAAAGTCCTGCTATTCCGCCGCCAACAACCAGTGTTTCGGTTTTTATGATTTCGGAAACAGGCATAGAAACTGCTGAATGTACCAAATGACCAATGGCTCTATTAGAATCTAACTGAATTGGAAATTCGTATTCTTTTTTTTCAAAAAAATCCTTTTCGCTGTTTCTACATGCGGTTAATATTAATAAACCACCTCCAATACTTAAAAATTGCCGCCTGTTCATTTTCAATTCAGAATTTAAAGAAATTTAACCCATGTTCCATCTAAATAATAGCGGTACAACACAGGATTATGAATTGTATTCACTTCTACACCATCTGCATTTATAAGATCTTTTCCAAAAGAAGTCATTAATTTTATAGACTCATTCGTAATCCATTCCACATTTATGTCATCAAAATTTGCTTCTAAAAGAGCTTCTTTTATTTCGTCACTACTACTCTGTTTTGATCCTATAACCCAGCCCCATTCTCCAAATGAATACACATGATTATGAATTGGCAATACTTGAAAGCCCGAAGCAGCAATTGTTTTTTCGATGGATCGAAATGCTTTTGTGGTGTAATAAGGACTCACTGCCTGCGTAACGATATGACCAAACGGACGTAGCCTTCTGTTACAAAGCCTATAAAACTCTTTTGTGTAAACTCTGTTTAAATCAATACTTTTTGGATCTGGAAAATCAAGTATCATCACATCATAAAAGTTATCATTATTTTCAAGAAACTGAAAAGCATCCTGATTTACAACTTTCACTTTGGGATTGTGATAGGCACTATCATTCATTTTTGTGAAAATTTCATTTGACTTGCCTATGCGTGTCATTTCGGGATCAATATCTACAAGTGTAATCTGTTCTACACTTTTATATTTTAAAACTTCTCTAATTGCGCAGCCATCGCCTGCGCCAAGAATTAATACATGTCTCGGATCTTTCGTAAGCTTCATTACTGGATGCACTAATGGCTCGTGATATAGAAATTCATCAAACGTACAAAGTTGTTTACTAGAGTTTAAATACAGCCAATAGTGTTCTTTCCATTGCGTAATGGTTATTTTTTGATAGCGAGTTTCTTTAGAAAAAACCACTTTATCATTATATCGTTTTTGTTCTCCATAAAGTACAATTTCATCTGAGTTATAGCTCAAAAATAATAATATGCACGTTATTGTTGGTATGGCGATCGCAAATGAAATTCTATACGTTGGATGAATATATTTTTTTAATCTGAAGAAAAGCGCAATTGCTACCAGAAGGTTGATACCTCCAAGTATAAATGGCGTGTGCGTTAATCCTAAATATGGAAGTCCAACAAAAACAAAGAACAAACCTCCTATAAGGCTGCCGTAATAATCATTTTCCATGACGCCGGCAATATTAGTTCTTAGCTCTTCATTTTCTTCATTTATCCGTATCACGAGTGGTATTTCCATACCTATTAACAGACCTATTGCAATGCTAAATCCGTAAATTATAAATCCAATATGTTCTGTTTGGCCCATTAAAAAATAGGTAGATAAAGCGGCTGTAGAAGCTAAAAGCGACAGTGCAAATTCAGCAATAAGAAACTTTTCTAAAATTTTTGTGCTAAAATAGGTGCTTATTCTACTTCCTAATCCCATAGAAAACAACATAATAGAGAGTATCATTGTCCATTGAAATACAGAATCGCCTAAAAAATAGGTAGCTAATGTGGATAGAATATATTCAGCTACAATTCCTGAGAGTCCCGTAGCAAATAGCGCTAATTTTAAAATTTTAGATTTATTATTTTTCAACCTGTTTACGTTTATTTCATAAAAGAATCAGTTCATTACGTACTGATTCAAACTCTTCATTTTTTACGTTTACTCATATACCTAAACAACTTATTTTCATTGATCTAATACTAGAAAATTTATCAAATGATTCTCGATACGGATACTTCTTATTAAAAAAAGACTGAGACTGTTTCAGAAGAAAAATGATTAAAATCAAGGTTAAGTAAATCAATAATTATAAAAGATTTATTTCAACAAACTTAATCAAATTTCACATGGCTACAAAACAGTTTTAGATTAGTTTCTGCCGTCAGTGAAGATGTCAAATCTTAGCTTCTCGTTCTTCTGAGAAAGTTCTTAAAAAGCAGCATAGGACTTAAAAACTGTAACTAAAATAATCAATGAAGGTACTCTAAGCAAAAATGAAGAAAATTTGAAGAGATCAAAAACCTCATAAACAAAAAAAGCCTTCCGTTAAGAAGGCTTCATAAAAAGGGTAAAAGACGGGATTCGAACCCGCGACCCTCGGTACCACAACACGAAAGGGTCGTTTGTAACATAACTGGTTATCAATTATTTAATTCTCAAGGAGTATTGAAAAACCCTCGATTTCTATCAAAAACTATACTCTTAAACAATACTCCACGCAGTATTAAGAATACTTAGTAGATTTCACTTTTTTAAGAAGTAATTTATTTGGCCTATTTACAAAGAAATTTTAAACAAAAGGATTCATGTCAAGTCGTGTTCATGAAGGATAACCCCATGCAATATTTTGGCTTTTATTATCTTCAATGTCAAGATTCACAAATGTTCTTCCTGCTCCTAATTTCTTTAAATCCCAAATTGCGTGCTTCAGCTATAATTTGGTTTCGGATAAATACTGAAGGGCATGAACTTGAGAAAGTTTGATTCTCAATTGAAAAGTTTTTTATTGCTTTCGATTGTGTTTGAAAGACATTAAGAATTAATACTATTATTATTTTAATACTCTTTTTTATAATTAATCGCGATAACGATATTTACTTTGAGAAAAAAAGTGTCCTACATTAGCACTGAAAAAAGAGTATCTATTCATTTTAGTATTAAACTTTCTAATTTTAGATTCTGTTGAATATGAATTATATATTTTTCCTGCAATAAAACGAGCTCTAATTTTATACTTTTCATGATTAGACAGCTTACTTATTTCATAAGATATAATAGAAAAAAGAAATTTTTGACTGTTACTATAATAGTCATGACTTATTACATTTGATTGATATTTTGGAAAACACTCGTTTGTAAATGCTTCTACTATCACATCATACAATTCTTTTCTATTTTTTGCTATTATTTTGGTTTGATTGCTTGTAAATAAATCAATAAAAGAACCAAGAGTATATGTAGCAAACAATTTTGCGAGTTTTTTTGGATTTTTACTTGCTGCCACTGTTTTTTTAATTAAAGTTGTAGCTTGATCTTTAAATTCATCCTCATCATCAGAAGGCCTGCCTACGCCTGGTAATTCTTGTAAATGATATCCTTCTTTGATTGCTTTGACATACGGTTTTATTAACTTAAGAAATATTTTCTCTCCTTCTTCTATGTCGCTATCCAGCGTTTTTGCATTTAAATAATCTGCTACAAAATCTTTGACTTCTTCTTTTTCTTTAAGAACAAAAATTGGCTCTACTCTTCGATGATATACATAATCTTTGAGTCCATGAAAACCTTCCGATTTAATACCATAGATATCTTTATTTCCATATACCTCAATGTTAATTCTAGATTTAGGAATTCCTTTATTTATTAAAAATTTCTTTACCGCAGCTCCTCTTTTAGTGGCTAGTTCTTTATCGTAAGATTCTTTTTCTCCACCACTACTAAAACACTGAAGAGTAATATCATAATCTGCATATCTAAATCTTTTTTCTAGCATTACAAAAATGCCGCTCCACATAGCCGTTTCAGAGCTTTTATTAAAATCAAAAGCAAAAACATATTGTTTATCTCTAATTGCTTCTTCCATGCTATATGTTTTACTACGTTCTTCCGCTTCGGTTGGAGCAACCCAATTTTCTTGCGCTTGAAACGGTGTTGTTAACAGCATTAAAATTAGTACTGTTATTACTTTACTATAATATTTCATAATGTGAGTTTTAAATGTATTTATTCTTTTGTCTTATTACTTTTAAACATGCTTTCTTGGAGTGTAATAAATTTAGTGTTGGTAAAGGAATTATCTTTTATAATATCTCTATGACCAAATTCATAGTATGCAGTACCAGTTACTTTAATTGTATAATTGTCTGAATATTTCATGAAATTAACCTCATCTTCTGAGCCTTTTACAGAATGTGAAGAAAACCTTTTAGGTCCTCGAAATACGGTTTTATCTTCAAATAAAAACTCTAAGGATATTTCTATATATTTTAAAGTACCTTCTCCAGTATCTTTTAAAACAGGCGATAAATTGCTTGTTATTTTAATAGCATCAATGAGTGTAGATGTATTACTTTCTACTACATTAAATTCATTTATCAGATCAGTATAGTCTAATTGTTTTAAAATAGATTCAGGAATTTCAAGAGTTATTTCTTGATTATCTTCTTTTTGCCCTTGACCAGTTTTATAATCTAAATTAAAAGTATTATCATTAGCAAGAAATAATTTCAACAAGCTTAAATTTTCTTCAACTAGGTCAAACTCAAAACGAAGAATTTGATTGCCAATAGGTATTATTCTACCAATAGTTTTGCCATTTGCTTTTAGAGGTTGTGCATTTATTTCTAGTAAGGCTTTGGGAGGATTTTTTTCTAAAACCAACCCTTTTGTATGTAATACTTGACCAGCCGCAGTAAATTTTTCAGAATTATAGCCTAATTTAGATTCAATAGTTAATGAAAACTTTGAGTCTCCAGTAGCGTTATAATAAACATCTCCTAACTTATCTAACGTTCCTGTAGCTTCATTTTTAACTGGTAAAAGTGTTGCCTTAGTAGGTATAGCGTAATATTTGAATGCCTTTTGGGGCAAATCGTTAATATTACCATCTACAAGAATTTTAAGGCTTCCTATTGATCTATCTTCATTAATTTTGTCTTTGTTATATTTTCTATCAAACGTATCGCAATATTCTTTATAAAGACTATGATATTCAACATCACCTCTTAGTATGTCTGTATTTATTTTACTTCTATAGGTTTGAAATTGCGCTAACCTCTTGTCTTTTTCCCAATAACTTTCGCTAGGATTTTGTAATTCAGTTGCTATTTGACCAAGGATTTCTATGTATAATCTATTTAAAAGGAGTCCTTCATTTTCTTTAAATGGATCTATATATAGTTTAACAGAATTATCATATACCCAAAGCGGTGGTGATGGTGTAAGTTCATTTGTATTTAGTCCTTTATAAGGAGATTGATACTTGATTTTCTGTGACGAGAAAACAAAATCAGTAGGAGAACTCCAAACGCTTGATAATTGGATTGGTTTTTCATACAGTATAGTACCAGCAATAATTTTAATATAACTTCTATTTCCAATTTGAAATCTCCCTCTAAGGTCTACTTTAGAAGGACGACCTTGACCTCTATTTGTTGTAGTTTTCTTTGCTTTAGAATTTCGTTTCATATTCATAAAACCACGAGCAGAAAGAGGAATAAATAATGTGTCTGTAACTATGATATGATCTGTCTGTTTTTTGACTTCTAAATTGTCATATTTATCTTTACCCACTAACCCAATAACAAAAAGATTAATGTTTTTATGGTAGTAAACATTTGTCTTACCTAGAACACCTTCCATTGTAACATTACCTCCATCAGTTGTTTTTGAAATCCAGTTAGTATGAGGAATATAATTTTTAACATTAAATTCTTTTTGTGGAATGTGAGCTTTAGATCTAGCAACTGATTTATATGACTTATAGGAGTTAAACGTTACCGTATGTACATACTTTTGTTTATTCTTATAAGTAGGCTTGATTTCTGTTGACTGAGGTATATCCCAATGTCCAACAGATTTATTTGTACCTAGAACCCATACCTTTTTTTTGTTAAATGGCATATAATTTCGTTGATACAAACTACTAGAAGTAGTTGTTGAGCGTGCTGAAGGTCTTTTATAACCTATAATACTTTTTATACTTTTTTTAGTGGTTTTTGGTTTTTTATTAGTTTGTGCACTTTGGGTATTTTGTGCGAATAATGAACCTGAAACCAATAAGCAAAAAAATAATATGATAACTTTTATAGTATGTTTCATAATACAATATTTAAGAGCATATTTAGTCATTATTAAAAGTTCTCCAATCTTGATTTGACAATGTATTTTGACCTAATTCTATTAATTCTGTTTTTTCTATTTTATTTTTAATTGTCATAAACGTTACTTTACTAGACATGGAGTTGTCGTCTTTTGGCATTAAAATAACAATAGGATTAGGAGGACCATAAGTTCCATTTTCAACATAAGGTCTTATGGTTTTTTTAATACTTAAACCTCCACTTTTAAACTTGACTTCGGCATAATCCAAATCTGCTTTATCTCCTGTTATTCTATAAAAATCTAAAGAGCTACCATCAATTAATATCTGCCTTGTAAGTACCCCTAAGGCATCCATATTTTTATTCCCTTGTTCTAGTTGTACTTCCTTTTCGATAATAAAATCACTATTAAATACCTTTGAGAGCACTTGTAGTTTAATTTTGAACTTAGGCTCATTTCGTTTTTCAATATCTTTTTCGCCTATCAAATTAAACCGTATATACTCAATTTTAGCACCTTTAAAGTTTGTCCAGCCTTTATCTTGTGTCCATTTAGCAGCTTCACTATGTATTTTACCTTCACTATTTGTATAACTTATATCTAGGGCTAACGATCTTAAATCAAAACTTGGTGGTATATCTAGTAATCCTATTGCTATGTATGGAAAAGCATCATTTGCATTAATATCTATAATATGACCTTTTTCTTTTAACTCTTCTTCTGTCATATTAAACTTTGAAAACCCAATTACACTAAAGAAGTTAGTTGTCCGAGATTCAAGAAATTGAGTTCTAGAATCATAAGAAACTGAACCTTCTTTTCTCTTGTTAACATTTTTCACTGAGTTTTGATATCCAAACTGTATGGCTTTTTCGGCGTCTGTAATTTTATCTAATAATTTCTTTTTTATATCATCATCTTCAGTACTTGCAAACATAGATTGCAATTGGTTTAAATGTGCTTCTCTCTCTTGATACTCTTTACTCATGACTTCATTCTCTATCTTATCTTTTAACTTTTGAAAATGCTGATCTTCAAGAGAATTAGCAATTGTATCACATTTAATTCGTTCAATTTTAATATCGTTTGTTTGTTCAAGGCTTTCTATTAATTTGTTCTTGGTTTTGGTGCCTCCAAATTTGAATTTCCAAAAACTTATACCGCCTTCCTTTTTGGTTTGTTCTTCATAGAATTTATACACATTCTTCCATGATGCTTCTATGCTATATCCACAAGGAGGTGTTAATCCTCTATACTTCATTTTAACTTGAATTAGAATTCCACCTTTTCCTGTTGCTAGCTCTGAAATAACTGCTGCTCCCAATGCATTTAGATTTAGACTAAATCCCATTTTTTGATTTGCAATTAATGGTCCTTGAAAAGCGGTTTTAGTATCTGGGTTTCCTAAAAACTCTCCTTTATTAGTGAGTATTCTAAATTCACATTCTTGAAGTGGTATTGCAGATAATCTGATATCTCCAATTTTTTTTCTCAATTGAGGTCTTTTTGCTTGTTCAATTTTTTGAACTTTTTTTAGGATATATTCTTTCATAGTTTCAATAACCTCTGGTTCGGCAGCCATCGTCATTGTACCTTGTAAAATACCTCCTTCCACAGTTCCATCACCATTATCGTATTGATAACGTAGCAATGCTAAATCTGGAACTTCATTTCCATCTGTATCTTTAGTCTTTGTAACTTCAAGACTATTAGGCATATAAAAATATTGATCTGTTATTACAGCATCTCTAAAAACGGAGTATGTTTTTTCCTCTCCATCATTTGTAGTTACAACAATATCATCAATCCTGTTTTCTGCAGCTAAACTTGCTTGTGCATACATTGAAGGTTGAAATCCGACAAAGCATCCTATAAAGAATAGTATTAAATAAAGATTCGTATTAAAGTGTTTCATGGTGTTTTTGTTTTCTGAGTTTTTCATTGTGATTACATTTATATTATTTTTAAGTTTCAATTTGTTAACACTACTCCTTTATGTTGTTATTTTTAAAAAGTAAACATCAATTAATTAAAAAAAAATCTTTACTTAGATGTTTACATTAAAAGCAATTAAATACTGAATGATAGAGAGCAAAATATTAGAGGCACTTAAAAATGATGATAAGTCCGTTTTAAAATCGGTTTACTTAAAACATAAGTCTGCTTTTATAGGTTTTGCTAAAACGTATACGATTGATAATGAAGATGCGCTAGATATATATCAAGATGCCATTATTGCATTACGTGAAAATGCATTAAAAGGCCATTTAGATAATTTAAAAAGCGAATTGAAAACGTATCTTTTTAGTATTGGGAAATACATGTTTTATAAACGTTTAAAAGAAAAGAAGAAGTTACATTTAATTCATTCGACCAAAGAAACAAATGATTTTGAGGAATTAGAAATAACTGATATTGATTACAATTTTAATACGAGACAAAGGCAATTGCAAACAGCATTTACGAGTTTAGGTATGCAATGTAGAACGTTACTAAATCTATTTTATATGAGAGGTTTTACATTAGATGAAATTGTAGAAGAATTGAATTATAATAACAAGGATGTAGCAAAAAGCCAAAAATCAAGGTGTTTAAAATCTTTAAAAAAAATAATTAACGGTTAAGAAATGGATAAATCGGACTATATACTAAAATATTTTGATGGAACACTTTCTAAAGAAGAGTTGCAAGCATTTAATACATTATTAGCAGATGATAGTGACTTTAAAGAAGAGTTCGAATTCCAGAAAGAATTACAAGATACTTTAGTTTTAAATGATCGAGAACAACTAAAAAAAGAAATTCAAAATTGGGATACAACTAAAAATAAGCCTCGTTTTAAACCTTGGATGGCAGCAGCTAGTTTACTAATTTTACTTGGGATTTCGTGGCTATTCTTTTCTAAAACGCAATTAAATAGTACAGAAGATCTTTATGCTTCTTATTTTGAACCTTACAGGAATATAGTACAGCCTATAGTTAGAGGCGAATATAAAGATGATATAAAATCTAAAGCTTTTAAGGCTTATGAAGCTAAAGATTATGAAAACGCAATTCTATATTTTAATACAATTTTAAACGAAGAACGAAACACGACAATTTTATTCTATAAAGCGAACACGCTATTGCAATTAAATAAGACTAGTGAGGCCATAAAAATACTGGAAACAAATGTTAAAAATACGGATACGTTACAAGACCGAAATTTATGGTATTTATCACTAGCATATTTAAAAGATAACAATATTGATGCCTCTAAAAAAACACTAAAACAGTTACTTTCTCAATCTAAATTTAAATCTAAAGAGGCGAAGACTTTAATCGAAAATCTTGATTAATTGTTTTCTTAGAATAATTAAAAAAAGAGGGATTACAATAAAAAGTAACCACCAATAATTAGTCCCAGTTTCAATAGGCGATATATCTCCCGAAAGCACAAAACCTGCCCAATAAAAAGGGTGTTTTAAAAAAGAGTCTTCTACAGTATTTAGATACTCTAGTTTTGCAAGTTGTAAAGCCTTATTTTTTGGTGTTCCCGATTTTAAATAGGTGTAAAAGGACACCATTATTTGCGATGTTTCTTTATCTGGTACTTTCCATAGACTCATCACTGTGCTTCTAACTCCAGCATATTGAAATGCTCTAGACATACTCATTACACCTTCGCTTTTTTCTAACTTACCAAATCCTGTTTCGCAAGCACTTAAAACCGCTAATTCGGCATTAATTGGTAAGGTGTAAATATCTGAAGCTGTTAACACTGAATCTTGGGCAAATATTAACTTACTGTATAATGGATTGACCTTATCAATTTCTGCATGAGTTGCTAAATGCAAAATAGAAGAATTTTGAGTAGACTTTATGAAACTTTCTACCGTAGCTTGTTCACCTAAAAACGTATCTCCTCTCATTAATTTAGCCACAGCTTCTATTTCTATTTTACTTGAAGTGAGCGCGTTATTTGTTTTAAATTCTGGTGCAAAACCAACCCAATTCCTTGTGAATTTAAAGTCAAAAAAATGGTCTTGTTGTGTTTTTAATAAACTTGCTGAACCCGAATAACAAATGATATAGTTTTCTACTAAAAAAGCATCATCTTTTATTAAAGCTTCAAATGGTAAATGGTTTAATTCTTTATCAGGAATTATAATCAATCGCTTTGTGTCTACATTTAAATCTTTTACTAACAGCTTATATAAGGTTTTTGATTGCTGCGTAAGATCTTCTCTTTTATTTAATCGTTCCCTAAATACTTGCAAAACAGAAAGAATGTTTTGCGCTTTTGGAAGCTCAATAAAGTTAATTTCAGATTTAGATATTGTAAAAACATAGACTTGATTTTCCCCTAAGAAATATTCGATTACGGTTTCATCATCTTTTAATATGTTATTTTGAAGTTCCTTAATACCAATCCCTTTCTCACTATATTTTAACTGATAATATTTAGGATGTTCTATTTCAATTTTTGTGAAAAGACTATCTAATGCTGTTCTACAAATAAGCTGCTTACTTAACAGCTCGTCTACATATTCGCGATCTGTCTCTTCAGCATTTTCTTCATAATAAATTTCTTTTTTTAGACGCGCTAACTCATGATTTAGCTTGTTTTCTTTTAGTAATAAGGCTTGAGGAACATTTGCCATTTTTTTAAATCGAACATCTTGTACTCCTGCAACGAGCGCACTACTTCTATTGAGTTCAGATAACTCAAAAGCTTTTTCAACATACATGAAATCATGAGTTGAATTATATAATATATAAGATGCTTCAATGGCTTTAGCTACAAAATAATTCATGCTATTATTAACATAAATCCTTGATTTACTGCTTGGGTAATCTTTCTTGATTTTGAATATTAATTGTATTGCATCATCAATATTCTGAATGTTTTTTTCAAGAAGTTTCAAGTCTCCTGACTCATTATAATCATGTAAAGCGATGTTTAACTCTAATGTCAATGCATCTAAACCATAAAACAAATTAGAGTTTTTAGCATTCGCTTTTATAACTTCAATAATTTGTAATGCAGTCTCTGGAGCCCCTTTTTTGAAATAATTTTCTGCTTCGAGCACTAATACCCTTAAATGCGTCTCGTGATAATTTCCATACGTCGTTATAAATTTCCCCTTTGCTGCTTTTAAAGCTGCTATAGCCAAATCATGCTGATTCGTTTCAATATAAATGGTTCCTAATCCAATTTCTGCGTACGCTTGAACAAGCTTATTATTAATAGACTTTGCAATGGTAATGACTTCGTTGTAATTTTTTTCGGCTTCAGTAAAACGCTTCAGTTCTACTTGATTTTCAGAAATGGACAACAAACTCTCTGCTGTCCATCTATGGTTGGCTCCATAGGTATTTCTTCGTATTTCAAGTGCCTTTTTGACATATTCAATACTCTTTTTATAATCTCCTTTTAATTCAAAAATATTTGAATAGGCTATATATGCAAAACTCGTATTTGGGCTATTTTCTCCATACCTTCTAATAGCAATTTGTAATGCTTTTTCGGCATACTCTTCTGCTTTTTCAAGATCATTCTTACTAAAATAGGTGTTTGTAAGTGCCACATAAATATCTGAAAGAAAACCGATCTCTTCTCCTCTATCTGATAAATCATACTTAGCTGCCTTATTATAAAACTCGATAGCTTTATCATAATCGCCTAAATCTTCATACACAATACCAATATTATACTTTGCTATAGCAAGTTGATAATTATCTGCATCTATAGCTTGCTTTATTTTATAAGATGCATTATAGTAATACAATGCACTATCCAATTGATCTTTTAAATAAAACCCAACACCTATAATATTTAATAGAGCTGCTTTTTGTTCTTGATTTTGGTCATTAGTGTATGACAACGCTTTTTTAGCCGAAATAATTGAACTATCATGCCTGCCTAAATCGATTTCTACGCGACTTTTAATTTGGTAAGCATTAGCCAAGTATTTTTCTGTCTCTTTTTTTGCTTTTAAATGATTGATTAATGAATCGGTAATAACATAAGCCTGCTGAAACTGACCTAGAAACTTTAAACTCAAAGCTTTTCCAGACATTAAATCAGCATACATACTATCATTGTTAATTTCACCATGCTTTAAATAAGACAAAGCCTCAATACTATAGTCTAGAGAAGAGTTATAATCACTTTGAATACTTTTAATCTTTGAAATATATGATAGACAAATAACAACATCTAACGCGTTTTGCTGATTTAGAAATTGCTGTTTAGCTAATTGAAAATTTTCTAGAGATTGCTCGTACTGTTCAGCATTATACTGCTCTTTTGCTTTTTCGTAATATGTATTACTATTTTGTGAGAAACAAGTAAAAGTTTCGATAAAAAAAAGGAGAACTATTAAACTAAATCTCATATATAATAAGTGTTCAACAAATATACTAAATAGATTGTTGAGCAAACTAATGCTTAGAACACAAGGCTATTGAAATAGAATAACTTACCATTTTATTGTTCTTTAAATCTCTATTTAAAGAATTTTGTAATATCTCTATAATAAATTAGCATTGTTAAATTCCATCCTAAGGTCGCCAAATCATAAATATCTAATTATCAAATAATTAAACGCTAAAAATCTAAAGCACTAAATTATAAGAGTATTGTTTATTGCAATTTTAATAAAAGAAAAAAACATATAAAAACAAAAAAGTCGCTGAAATTCAGCGACTTATAAAGGGTAAAAGACGGGATTCGAACCCGCGACCCTCGGTACCACAAACCGATGCTCTAACCAACTGAGCTACAATTACCATTTGTTTTGCGGATGCAAATATAGGATATTTTATATTTCATACAAAGCAATTATAAAACTTATTTTACTTTGTTTTTTATGTGTGTGATTTTAAAAAGATTAGCTTTTAAAAAACTCCATAATTATCCGAAACATCCACAGATTATGCCTATTTGACATGGAACATATTGAGTGATGTGATTTAACTTGAAAGTCTCAGGACTTATCTCATATAAAGGAATCATGACAAAGATAAATACTAACACTATTGCCATCAGCTTTGTTCGTAACGAAAATCTTCGCGTGCTAGACGCATATTGTAATTGAAATGGATCGTATGACTGTTCTTCTTCCATATTGCTATTGTTTAAATCAAATCTGTAATTGAAGCTACTGCAACATAACGTTCCGTAGTGAAGCCTTCTGCGTAATCTACGCCGATTAAGCGACCTAAATCCCGTGCGCGGTAGTTAATGCTATCAATAAAATTTTTACTCGTTATAGGCGTTTCTGCTTCGTTGCTCTTCGGATCATAAAATTGTGAACTATACGCCAACACCGCTTCTTGCTTTGTATCAATATATCCCGAAACATCAACTACGAAATCTGGTTCTATATTTTTCCATTGAATGTAATGATACACGTGTTTTGGTCGCCACTTTTCTTGTGGTTTTCCGTCGAGTTCTGTTTCAATCTTTAACAATCCGCTCAAAAAACAAGCATCGCTCACCAATTGACTTCCTTTTCCGTGATCAATATGGCGATCGTCAATCGCATTACACAACACAATTTCTGGTTGATATTTGCGAATCATCTTAATGATTTCCAACTGATGTGCTTTGTCATTCTTAAAAAAACCATCTGCAAACGCAAGATTTTCTCTGACTTCCACACCCAATATTTTCGCAGCATTTGCGGCTTCTACATCACGTAAATCTGCAGAACCACGCGTGCCTAGTTCGCCTCGTGTCAAATCGACAATACCAACTTTTTTACCCTTGGCAACTTCTTTGGCAACTGTTGCGCCGCAACCCAATTCTACATCATCCGGATGCGCGCCAAAAGCTACTATATCTAATTTCATACGTTTTCTTATTCTTTTTTTGGGCATTCCAATTTATTTCCTTGCTCAAAAGCAGTAAACAAATTGTCGGGCTATTCGTTATATCTCCCAATGAAAAATTGGGAGGATGCCACTGCTATCCCTAATGCAAAATACCAAGTTCGTTCAATTTACCTTTTTGAATCACGTATTCAAAATCAGCTATACTATGGTTCTTTGCTTTTTACAAAATTACATTATTTTGTTTACTCCAAACTACATACGCTTCATGATTTCTAGTTCTGTAGTTCCCATTTTTACAATCAAGCTATATCCGCGAGGTATTTCTGAATCAGATTCATACAAATTTGTCATTTTTTGAATTGCTAATTCTGAGGCTTTTAAATCGCCTTTTGATAAGTGATATTCAGATAAGTATAAATATCCATACAATTTGTTGAGACTATTAGTATCTGACGCTAACAATTTATCAATCAACGGCTTCACTAACACGTCATTTTCAACATTATCATCAAATAAATATAAATCGATAATTTCATAAGGTTCCCCTTTTTTGCATTCTTCTTCTTTTTCTTTTGAATACAAATCTTTTCGATACACTAATTTATCACCTTTCATAAAATACCATCTTGCTAATTGATCTTTAGGATCTGGACGTTCTTCAAATTCTCGAGTAGCATTGCTGAAATTTGTCAGCATGATAAATATATCTCCTTTTTTAGGATCTTTTTTTGTAAAATAAACTACTTTACCTATTGCAGGAGTTGTTTCTTGGTATTCTATTCTCACTCTATCTTTAAGCGTTACTCCATTGTATATATTTTGTAAAATTGTCGTCATTTCATTATACGATAACTCTTCATGTAAATTCAGCATAAAAAAAGAATCTGCAAAAGTTTGGTGTACAAAGTAAAATTTAGAAATCCCTAATTCGTGTGTAGCTGTTTCGTTTTCTCGAAGAATTTTAAATTTTTCTTTAGGACTATGATCAAAAGTAGTCAGTAATAAAGTAAGTGCGCTTAGTAGTAATTTATTCATAAAGTAATTGGTTATTTTTTATAATTTTTTCAAAGAATAACAATATAGTGCAAATTGAAATATTAGAAATGAAATTAACATTGCTTTATCACTTTTGCAATGTATTTTAGAATCCGAATTAATTGTTCTAAATGTTCCACACTATAAATTCCGTACGATGGTGTAAGTATGATTTGAGATTCCTTTTTTTGCGCCGTACGAACGTAAATCATTTCCCAAAGAATATCTTTAATGAACGCTTCGTTTTTTACGAGCTTTTTATGAAGATGCACATCGCCACCAAAATAGAACTGTTTCCGTACTTTTTTAGGAATAAATTTTGTTTTCTTAGGAAAGAAAAAGTCTTTTACGTTTCCCCATCTATTTTTGGGAAACATATGCAACTCTGTGTCATATATTTTATCTAAACATAAAATAATTTTAATAGGTTCCGCAGTTCTTGCAGCATCTGAAGGTTCCGAAAAGTTAATATAAATTTTACTGCCATCAATTTCTAAAATTCCTGTTTGTGTTTGATAGGTATATTTTCCACCGGGCGTATATATACTTTCCTTATTGTCTTTTAAATACGTTCCGTTGTGTTTTTTTATAAATTTTTCAATGATATTCATACACTAATAGTATAAAATTGCATTCAATTGTTACGTAGCTAACCTAAACAACGAATTGTGTTTTTAATAAAAAACCTCAATCGTGATTAATTGAGGTTTTATATCTATTTAAAATTATGACTTATTTTTTCTTCGCCTTTTTTAACGCTTGATTAATATCTGAAATGATATCTTTTCTATTTTCAATTCCAACGGAGAAACGAATTAAACCATCTGCAATTCCTTGTTTTGCACGTTCTTCAGGTGTTAATAATGCATGTGATGTTTTGGTCGGACTCAACATGGTACTTTCTACACCCGCCAAACTCATGGAAGGTTTGATCATTTTGAGTGACTTGAAAAACTTCGTCACATTGTATGCTGGTTTTAGCTCAAAAGATAGCATTCCTCCAAATCCTGACATTTGCGATTTTGCCAATTCATGATCTGGATGCGATCTCAATCCTGGGTAATATACGCGCGCAACAGCTCCATGTCTATCTAGATATTTTGCGAGTTTTAGTGCATTCTTGTTTTGCTGTTTCACACGAATTCCCAAGGTTTTCATGCTTCTTTCCAACATCCAAACGGTAAAATCACTTAAACTTCCACCTAAGTTTTTCCCTAATTGAAAGATCTGGTTTATATGTTCTGCGGAAGCGGCAACAGCACCCGCCAAAATATCACTGTGTCCACCAAAATATTTGGTCGCACTATGAATCATGATATCAATTCCCATGGTTCCTGGCAACTGATTTACAGGACTTGCAAAGGTATTGTCAATCATCGTGACAATGTTGTGTTTTTTGGCAAGTTTGGCAACTTTACGAATGTCTGTAATTTTCAATAACGGATTCGAAGGCGTTTCTATATAGATCACTTTTGTGTTCTTTTTGATTGCCTTTTTGAAGTCTTTAACATCCAAACTTTCCGTGAACGAATATTCAATTCCGTATTTGTGAAATTCTTCCAATACCAAATTCATCGTTCCGCCATATAGTGCATTTTGCAATACAATATGATCTCCTTTGTGCAAAAAGGCAAGTAAACTTGTGCTTACAGCTGCCATTCCGCTTCCAAAAATCATTCCTGCTTCTGTGTGTTCTAAAGCGGCTATTTTTTTGCTTAATGCTTCTTGATTTGGCGTATTAAAATATCGCGGATACCGCTTTACATCCACATCATCAAACGCATACGAACTACTCATATATAAAGGAGAAACTGCTCCTTTGAATTGTTCATCTTTAACTTCGCCTATATGTGTACAAACTGTATTGAGTCCTAAATTTTTCTTTTTCATAAAGATGATTTTGTTGCTCCCAAATTACAAAACTATGTGCTATAATCCTAGACTTTGATAGTCTTCCATTTTCCTTTTTTGAATATGATCATTCCAACAATCGCAATTAAAACTTCTGCTGCTGTAATTGCCCAAAATACACCTTGTGGTCCATATTCCAACTCTATTGCTACGATATACGCAAACGGCAATTGAAATAACCAAAAACAAAGAATATTTATATGCGTTGGCGTTTTCGTATCTCCTGCTCCATTGAATGATTGAATGATAACCATTCCGTATCCATAGAAAATATACCCAACGGCAACAATTTGCAAACACAACGCGCCATTTTCTACCACAATAGTTTCATCCGTAAATAGACGAATGATTTCTTTGGCAAATATGAAATAGATCACAGAAACAATTGCCATTAACCAAGCATTGTATTTTCCAGTTTTCCAAACGGACGTTTCTGCTCTATTTGGTTGCTTTGCTCCTAAGTTTTGTCCAACTAAAGTTGCCGCGGCATTACTCATTCCCCAACAGGGCAATAGTGTAAACATCACAACACGAATAGCAATTGTATATCCTGCTAAAACATCGCTTCCAAATTCAGACATGATACGCATTAAGAAAATCCAACTTGATGTTGCAATGAGAAATTGTCCAATTCCACCTAAAGAGATTCTTAGCAAATTCATCATAATGGTGGTTCGCAATACTAAATCTTTGAATTTGATTTTAATGGCGCTCCAACCATAGAAAAGAATTCCTAATTGAAACAGTACAGCACTTCCACGTCCAATGGTTGTAGCAATAGCTGCACCTTCTACACCATACGCAGGAATTGGTCCGAATCCGAAAATAAATATTGGATCTAAGATAATATTAAGTCCATTGGATAAAATCAACGCTTTCATAGCAATAGAAGCATTTCCAGCACCTCTAAAGATTGCATTGATCAGAAATAATAACATGATCGTCATGTTTCCGCCTAATAGAATTTGTGTATACCCGTAACCTTGTTCTATAAGTTCTGGTTCTCCGCCCATTAATCCTAAGATTTCTTTTGGGTAAAGAATTCCAATAACGCTGACAATACTTGCTATGAATACTCCTAAAAATAGTGCTTGCACTGCTACTTTTGAAGCGCCATCTGGATCTTTTTCGCCTATTCTTCGGGCAACCATTGCTGTTGCTGCCATACTTACGCCAATGGCGACAGCATATACTAGCGTAACTACAGATTCGGTAAGTCCGATAGTTGCAACGGCATTTGTGCTGACTTGGGAAACAAAAGCAATATCGACAATTGCGAATATTGATTCCATCAACATTTCGAGAATCATAGGAATTGAAAGCATGAAAATAGCTTTTCGAATGCTTCCAGTGGTAAAATCATTTTGAGCCCCTTTTAAAGCTTCTTTGAAATATGAATAAAGTTGTTTGATTGATAACTTATGGTCTTGTGACATCTTGTAAAATTATATATTGAATGCAGTAACCTCAAGAAGATTGGGTTACTTAAAAGGGTCGAACTACATCGACAGGTTCCGAATATATATTACTTACAGTTCCATAAGAATACAAATATCGCTTTTTTTTCTGATTATGCAAATTGCATATCTTTTCTAGATAGAAATGATCTTACTAAAAAGCGATATTGTTATGTTTAGGTATCATTTTTATTGTTCAATCCAACTCAGAATACTTTCATCGTTTGGCAATGTTTGTGGCGAAATTACTTTTTCCAACTCACCTTTTGCGTTGATTAGATATTTTTGAAAGTTCCACGCCACCTCAGAATCTTGCAATCCATTTTGTGATTTTTGCGTTAAGAATTTATACACTTCGTGCATATCATCTCCTTTTACAGAAATTTTACTCATCATTGGAAATGTTACACCAAAATTTGCTTTACAGAATTTTGCTATTTGCTGATCGCTTCCAGGTTCTTGCGCGCCAAAATTGTTTGCAGGAAAACCAATTATCGTAAAGTTTTTATTTTTGTAAGTTTCGTATACTTCCTGTAATTGCTCGTATTGTGGCGTTAATCCACATTCGGAAGCTGTATTGACAATGAGTACTTTTTTTCCTTTTAAATCCGCTAATTTAAAGTCTTTTCCAGCAATATCTTTCACTGTAAATTGATGAATTGATCCTTTTTCCATAATTTTTTCAGGTGTTTTTTTGGTAGTTTTTTCTTGAGTTGAAGCCATATCTTTAGCTTTCTCATTAGAAGGTTTTGACGTGCAACTTACGGCGCACAATACAAGTACTAGTATAAATACTCTCATTAGTTCTTTGGTTTTTGTAAAAATACGAAAGTATTTATTTAGGATAGAATGTTCATGATATTTTTTATATACTCTATTTAAAATGTTTTTTTTCTTCTTTAGACTAAAATTACTTACTTTAAAACAAATCAAATGTACTCAAGATGATTAAGGATATTTATAAAATGACTAAAGCTATTGTGATAGTTCAACTAATAACAAATCTTATATTAATCTATTTCTTCTATCTAAAATTTAAGTCAGCCATTTTATTACCAATAGAATACAAGTTGTTTACTTGGGGTGAACTCTCGGTAACTTCTTTTATGAGAGAATTTCATTTTGATTTTATGCTAATAGTCATAGGTCTTTTTTCAGCATTTACTTTATATCAAAATCATAAAAATGGTTGGATTGGTAGTATTATTTTTTGGCTTCTTTTATTGACATCATTAATAGTAACTGTAACTTATCTTAGTTTTACTGACGCGCTAGATTTATTTATTTCAGATTATCTTTTAGCAATTATATTAACTATAATTTCAATAATGAGTATTGTTATGTTAACTAAAAAATCATTTCAAGAAAAATACGGTTTCAATCTTAGAAATAAGATCGTCATTATAGTTGGAGTTATATTGCTCACAATTAATTGTATGTATTCAATAACATTAGTATAGCAAGGAATCTACTAGAAATGAAACGAAAATTCCTCTTATTTTTTATTCTTATTGGGTTTTGTATTGGCTTGTTGAAATTATCACAACATGTAAACATCAATCCTTTCCGAACTGTTGGTGAAGAGTTGGATGCATTCAACAATGTTTCTGTCTATTATAATGGAGCTGTAAACCATGTGGAAACACGAAATGTAACGAAAGATGGTTATAATCTTGGTTTAGAGTTTCAATGTGTTGAATTTGTCAAACGATATTATTACGAATACTTACAGCATAAAATGCCTGATAGTTATGGACACGCCAAAGATTTCTTCAATCCGAATGTAAAAGATGGAAAACTAAATACACAACGAAATTTGATTCAGTACACAAATGGAAGTAGTTCGAAACCAAAAACAAATGATATTTTAGTCTTTACAAGTTCTTGGTATAATAGTTTTGGACATGTAGCAATTGTAACAAAAGTTGTCGAAAACAAAGTTTTTATCATTCAGCAAAACGCTGGTCCATTTAGTAATACACGTATTTCTTACGATTTGACTCATGAAAAAAATTGCTGGAAAATTCCAGCAAGTAAAATTGTAGGTTGGCTACGAAAAGAATAGTTTTACATCTCTGATAAGCTCTATGTGACACCATATAACAAATGAAAGACAAATATCTCAAAAATTTCAAGGACAAAACGAAAGCTGAACTTACACACATTGTAACAAATCCGAAAGAATACAATCAATATGCCGCTGCAGCTGCACACGAATTGTTACGAAAGAAAACGGCAACATTTTCGGAATATCAAGCACTAACTAATGGAAACACTTTTTCTTCAGAAACTACTAGAAGTAATAAAAGTTCAGTAGACAAAAGCTTTCTAGAGGTTTTTTTAACCATCTTAAAATGGATTGGAATTATTTTATTCTTTCCATTGTCATTAGTTGTCGTTGGTTATTACAAGAACAAAAAAGCAAAGAAAGAATACTACGCAAACAATCGTCCGCATAGTGAACGTAATACTTAAGATTTCTGTTTTTACAAAGAATGAAAATAAGTACTCTTGGCATACTTTCTTGCCTGGCATACATCAAGGTGAACGATAATTTAATACCTTAGATTTGTACAACAGTCACAATGACTATACGTAATTGTATATTTTCACAACTACACACAGCCGAACCATTGTAATACATTTTGAAAGATGAAAAAACTAATACAAGAACAATTTGAATTTGGTGCGTTAGAAATCAAAAGACTCAATGGTTACGAAAACGTCAACTATCTTATCGATAGGAGTTTATCTAAAAATATTTTTAAGACCTATAAATACAGTAAAGAGTTGCTTTCAATTCTTGAAGCTGAAAACAAAGCACTCTTGCACCTACAAGAGGAAAATGAAGATAAATTTCCTAAACCAATTCCGTTCGCTAATGGCGATTTTATAAAAGTATTAGATATAAATAGTGAATCAACTATTTGCAGAATGCTCTCTTTTCTTGACGGGGAATTTTTAGGTGACACAAAAGCCACTAGCGAACTATTTAAGTCATTCGGAGTTTTTCTTGCACAAATGAATATTAGATTTCAAAAATTTAATAGTTATGTCCTTAAAGCAAGACAATGGGAATGGGATATTCAATATTTACATTTGAATAAAAAATACATTGCTGATATTTCCAATCCGCATGACAGAAATATTGTCAACTACTTTTTTCAGCAATTTGAAGAAAATGTAACTCCAATTTTACCAGCCTTAAGAAAACAAATTATTCACAATGATGCAAATGAGTGGAATGTATTAGTGAAAAATGGAAAAATTTCTGGAATCATTGATTTTGGCGACTTGGCGTATTCTTTATTAATCAATGAGTTATCCGTGGCAATTACCTATGGTTGCTATGATAAAAAAGAGCCTTTAGAATGGGCTATAATTATTCTAAAATCATATCATGAAGTGCTGCCTTTGGAAGAAAAAGAAATAAAGGTTTTATATTATACAATTGCTGCCAGACTTTGTATAAGTGTCTGTAATTCGGCTAATTCAAGAAAAACAAATCCTGACAATGAATATGCCACTTCTAGTGAGAAACCAGCTTGGGCAATGCTGCATAAATGGATAGAAATTAATCCTACACATGCAGAAAATCAATTTAGAAAAGCTATTGGCTTGCCAAGTAAGCAACCGAAAACTACTGAAGAGGAAATCAACAACAGACTTAAACATATTAGTCCAATTTTGTCGTTAAGCTACAAACAACCTATCGCAATGGCACGTGCTGCATTTCAATACATGTATGATACGCACGGTAATACTTTTTTAGATGCATACAACAATATTCCACATGTAGGACATTCACATCCAAAAGTTGTCGCTGCTGGACAAAAACAAATGGCACTATTAAATACAAATACTAGATACTTATATGATTTATTACCAACGTATGCAGAAAAGTTGTTGTCAAAATTTCCAAAATCCCTTAACAAAGTGTATTTCGTCAATTCTGGAAGTGCCGCAAGTGATCTAGCGATGCGAATGGTAGATGCGCACACCAAACATGAAAAAATAATGGTAATGGAACATGGGTATCACGGAAACACACAGCTGTCTATAGATATTAGTGATTATAAATTCAGTAATGAAAAAGGAGATGGAAAAAAGAACCATATTTTAAAAACGCCCATTCCTGATACATATAGAGGAACATACAAAACAAATGATGGTAGTGCAGGTCAATTATATGCCAAAGACGCAATTAAAAAAATAGCACAATCAGAACTACCGATAGCAGCATTTATAAGTGAACCAATAGTTGGATGTGGAGGTCAAATACCGCTAGCTAAAGGATATTTAAAAGAACTATATCCTGTCATTAGAAAACAAGGCGGAGTATGTATAAGTGATGAAGTTCAAACTGGATTTGGTCGCTTGGGAGATCACTTTTGGGGTTTTGAAGCGCAAGAAGTAGTTCCTGATATCGTAATTATTGGAAAGCCAATGGGAAACGGACATCCAATGGGAGCGGTTATTACAACAGATGAAATCTCCGATTCCTTTAGTAAAGGTGTTGAATTTTTTAGTTCCTTTGGAGGAAATCCTGTTTCCTGTGCAATAGGTTTATCCGTATTAGAAGTAATCGAAGAGGAAAATTTACAAGAGAATGCAAAAATTGTCGGTGATTTTTATAAATCGCTTTTTATGGATCTTCAAAGTAACTATGATTGCATTGGAGATGTCAGAGGATCAGGACTGTTTATTGGTGTGGAAATCATAAAGAATGAAGCTTTAGATCCAGACACAAAATTAGCAGCTCACATCAAAAATGAACTTAGAAATCAGCACATACTTATAAGTACTGATGGTCCATTTGATAATGTACTTAAAACGAAACCTCCATTATGTTTTACGAAGGAAAATGCACAATTGGTTGTAGAAAAGATGGAAGAAGTATTAAAAACGTATTACAAAAAGTAAAGAATTTGAAACACGCATTGTTGGTGTCTATTTCTCGTTTGACAGCTATACTTAAAACCTTCTCCATTTTTAGAGAAGGCTTTTTATTTAATTTAGGATTAACTGAGTGGCGTAATACTTAAGCAAATTAGCCTATAAGTACATGGGGCAATGCGTCTGTAAAAACATCCTTCTGGCGGTGGAGCTAATTGTGGCTCTTCACACGGAAGTCCATCAATAGGAATTGGTCCTACTGCTCCTCCATTAATTGTTTTCTGTTCAGTTTTACTTAAAGCTTTTCCAATGCTTAAAATTTGTTTTTTCATGATTAAATAATTTAAAAATTAATAAAAAATTTTGGTATTACAAATTACACCATAAAAAATGATTTCCAATTTATAAAACCCTTTATTCATGAATATGATCGCAATGTTTTACGGCATAACAACAGTGAAAACATATTTTGGAAATTATCAGGTTTAGATATTTTGTGTGATTTAATTCTAGAAGATAAAATTGTCGGTTGGTTGCAGAAAAAATAAGTCGCTATTGTTGCTACAAGTGAGCGTATTTAAAAACCTTCTCTAAAAATAGAGAAGGTTTTTTATTTAATTTTAGGACTATTAGTATGGCGTAATATCGAAGCAAACTAGCTTGTAAGTAGGACATGGTATTCCTGGAACTGTTATATAATGACAACCTTCTGGTGGTGCAGCTAATAATACTATTGGACATGGATTACTTATTCCTCCAATACCAAGTGATCCGCCATTAATTGCTTTCTGTTCCGTTTTACTTAAAACTTTTCCAATACTTAAAATTTGTTTTTTCATGATTTAATAATTTAAAAATTAGTGGTTATAAAAATATTTTTGTACAACAAATTACACAATAAAAATGATTTTTCAATTTATAAAACCGTTAAAGCGAATAATGATATATGTATAACCGAAACTTACTTTAATTCTAGTATATTACATTCATAATTTATAACTATGAAATTAAACTTAGTGTCTTGTGATGCGCAACGTCCAGATAAAAGAGCGATCGCCAAATTTATTGCCGAGATTTCAACAAACATGAATGAATCTTTAGCGAATGAACTTACAGAAATACTCTTAGAAGGAGACGTTGTCGATATTGAAATAGCAGATAAAAACACAGGTTCTGCGCTAAGAACTTTACGAAAACTAGATATTGACTACGAAATTGTAGAATGAATTAAATTACGAATAAGAACGTCTGTAAACTATAAAAAATGTTGAACGAAATTGAAAATAAAATCCCAATACATGTAGATTTGGCTCCAAATCGAGATAAAGTTTATTCTGGAATTTGTTTAAAATCGAATGATGAAGTCTTCATTTTTATTTGTTTTAATGAAGATACCAAAGAATTTGATGGTTTCGCAATCATCAGAAATTATGAAATCGAACAATACAGAGCATGGGACGAAGAAGAACTCAGTGAAATAAAAAATAATAATTACTCAGATTTTATTGGACAATTGGCACTCGAAAAAATGGACAATATGTCCCAATGTCTATCAGAATTAAAAAATCAAGAATTAGTAGCCATTTTTGATGAATCTGATGATGATACGTATTTTGTAGGTAAAATTGAAACTGTAATGGATACTGAAATAGCATTAAAGCTTATCAATGAAGATGGAGAATGGGCTGAACCTGAAAAAATAAAAATTGATGAAATACAATATATCGGATTTGGAACGAGTTACGAAAAAGAATTGCTAAATAAAAACGCTTTACAATAAGATGTATAAAAGTATCCTACTCATACTATCAATTTTCTTCATTAGTTGTTCAAATACAAAAAATAAATCAACAGAAAACATCGCAAATACCAAGAAAATTGATACGCTAAAATATTCTTATCGCGGATTTAACAATGGATTGATTCTTAATCTATTAAGCAATGAAAATTTTGAATATCAAGAATATTTTTATGGATGTTTAGGAGGTGGAGAAAGGAAAAAAGTGTTTGGAACCTACAAATTTGACAAGACTAATTTGACACTAATTCCTTCTAAAATAAAGCTCATAACATACCCAATGGTGCGTAATGATAAACCAGACACACTCAAGATTGATTACGGTGTTGATTCTCTAAAAATTAAAACACAGTATACTATAATTACTTGGGGAAATGCTAACTATGTATTAACTGAGCAATTTGATGTAGGCTGGAATACCGATAAAAAAAACGACTACATGCGGTTTTCCGAAAATTACAATTCAGGAGCTGAACCTGAAAGAAGTGGTCGCTATTTAAAGGATCGACAAAAAGATACACTCAATGTGCCTTTAGACTTAAATCAAATTCCAAAAAAATGGAGAAAATTATTTCTAAAGAATCCATTATCAGCTAAAATTATAAGTTCATCTAAGAAAATTATATCAGGGGAAAATGGAGAGTTCATATATTGGATTCTTGAAATTGATAAAGGAACGAAAGACAACGTGAGTAAAGGAATGATTTTTCAAACGGAATCTGGAGATTGTTTTTTTGAAATAGACTCAATTGGTGTAAATAGAAGCTTTACTAAAGCTTTTCCCTATATGTGTAGTGATGAAAATGACTTATCCATAGGAGCCGTTTTTCAAACCAAATGGGAATAAAAATATCTATCATAACTGCACATGAATATGATCGTCATGGCGAACTGCATGACAACCGTGAAAACGGACTTTGGAACTCGTAAGTTTCATGCGTTTTTTTAAATGTGGCTCAATAAATACTTTCTTGATTTTGGATGAAGCTGTCAATTTATCAATCAAGGATTTTGTGCGTGTTCTGTCAAAAACATAATTTCCTTTTTTATATTGCGGAACGATTTTTTCCAAGAAACTATATTGAAAATAACCTTTCTCCGCGCAGAATTCAGGCATGTTCTCCTCGCCTACTGTTGGGGATTCGCAAACGCCGTAACCCAACCAAGATGGACTTCCGTTTTTATAGTATTTTGTAGTTGCATCTGTATAATAGAAAGCCAAATCTATTTTTCGTCCGTCGTTGTGACTCCAATGCGGCAACAAGGGAAATTTCGCGCCAAGCGGAAAACAAGCATCTAAATAATACGTGGTCGTTTCTGGAAACTCTTTTTGGATTTGTTCAGCTTCCGTAATTAAAACTGCGTATAAATCTTCATGCACATACTGCCGATTCATCAAATAGGTAAACATTCTTAATGGTTTCAATGCCGAATGTGTAATTGGTAATGCTTTTCTGTTGTATAAACTCGAAGCCAATATTGGTAAAATTACAAACGATAGTATACCGTAAATTGCCAGAAACATACTAAAATTAACCACTTTTCGCTTCCAACCTAAAATCGTAACGCGACGTTTCAACCCTAAATAAATCAAATATGCCAATCCGCCAACTTGCGTGAGTATTGTAAGCAACAATACTAGGAGAATGTGAAGCAATACGCGAAGTGCTTTCATATAATCTATTTTCTATTGTGTTAGGTAAAGGTACTAAAAAGCATAGATCTCGATCTTCATCGGGATTAGTTCAGCTTACAATTTTGAGTTCGTCTTGCAGACTTCTCAAAATCGAGATTCACTAAAACTTAATAGTAAAATATTCCCAACTCAACCTTTTTTAATCCCAATTCGGCAGAAACCCCTTTTCTATTGCATCATTCTGAGACATATTTGTTCATCAAAAAAAACGAACAGTTATGTTAAAAACTTTACTCAGCACCTTTTTATTGCTTGCAAGCCTTTCTATGTTTTCGCAAAGTACGATTTCAGGAAACGTATTAGACGAAGCTAAGCAACCTTTATCATTTACAAATGTAGTATTATACGAAAACGAAAGCGATATGCCTTTGAAAGCTGTCATTGTAGAAGACAACGGAGCATACAGGTTCACGAATGTCAAAAACGGAAGTTATCTAGTGGAAGCTTCTATTTTTGGTTACAAAACACAACGATCTATTGTATTAAACATTGATTCCACTAAGAATGTAACCTTCGATTTTATCATGAAAGAAGACATTCCTGAAAACTTAGGCGAAGTTGTCATTGTAGCTAAAAAACCAGTCATTACACAAACGGCAGAAAAACTCGTCGTGAATCTTGAAAATTCCGAAATGGTGAATTCAAATGTGCGCGATGTCATCAAAAAAATTCCAGGTATGTTGATCACGAACGGAAATATTAGTTATGCCGGACAAAGCAATATTCGCATCCTAATCAACGGAAAACAAACCAATTATATGGACATGCAAACGCTGCTGCGCGAAATGCCTGCGGATAATATTGCGAAAATAGAATTGGTACAACAACCTGGTGCAGAATATGATGCAGATGGTTCTGGCGCGTTGATTAATATTATTTTAAAGAAAAATGTAAAACTTGGAACCTACGGAACTTTAAAAAGTATGGTGGGTTATGTGGATGATTTCACTTTCAGAAAAAGTGCTTCCATTGCGAGTTTTAAAGATAAAATCAATTGGCAAGCGAGCGCGAGTTATTCACGTGGTTCTTGGCGAGAAAATTTACAAATCATTCGAAAAATTGGCGACGAAGTATACGATCAAATTTCCCGTTCGCCTTTTGATCCAAATACATTGCGACTGAGTGCCGGATTGGATTATTACATCAACAAAAAACATTCAACAGGAATTAGCGTCCGACGAACGGGAAGTTCTTCAAATCGTGTCACGGATAATGTGACGAATATTACAAACAACGGAACGATGGAATCGTTGGAAACTGACAACCGATTTGAGCGCGATTGGAAATTATATGTAATCAATCCGTATTACGAATATGATGATGAAGTGAATAAATTGACACTCGATTTTAATTATGTAGATTACAATTCTACGAATGAAAACAATTTATTTCAAGTTGGACAAAGTACTGTGGCGTATGACAATCAACGCTATTTTCAAGATGCAGATTATAAAATTTACACCTATCAAGCGGATTACAAACGTCAATTGAGTAAGAAGGCAACGTTGAGCGCAGGATTTAAGTATTCGGATGTAGATTCGGATAGCGATTTAAAATCGTTGGTTCAAGATACAAGTGGCGATTTTGTCAATAATAGCAACCAAACAAATCGTTTTCTGATTGATGAAAATATCATGGCAGCCTACGCAAAATTGAACGTTTCCGTAGATAAATGGTCTTTTTCTGGTGGATTGCGTTGGGAACAAAGCGAAACCGTTGGAACTTCGCAAAACTTGAATACTTCTTTAGACAGAACAATTGCGAAATTTTTCCCAAGTTTGAGTGTTTCTCGTGAAATTACAGACAAAATCTCTGCGAATCTTGCATACAGTTACCGCATTCAACGTCCTTCGTATGAAACTTTAAATCCGTTTGTATATTATTACGATCCGTTTACATTTGAAGAAGGAAATCCTACCTTAAAACCTGCATTGACGAATAGTTTCCGTTTCAACTTAACATACGAGAATCAACCATTTTTCAGCGCAAGTTACAGTAAGACGAATGATGTATTGTTTCAAATTGTATCACAAGATGATGCAACTTCAGAATCGTCTCGTTCCACGATCAACTTAGCAAATAACGAAAATTGGAGCTTTAGTTTGTTTGCACCATTGAGCTTTATAAAAGGTTTGGAAGGTTATACAGGCGTGATTGTAAATTATGCCAACTACACTTCTGAAAACTTAAATCCTGTCTTAGATACTTCTAAATGGAGCATGACATGGTTTACAAGCGCGGAATATAAATTACCTTGGAATATTCAATCAGAAATATCAGGATATTACACATCTGGCGGACTGGAAGGACAAATTGAGTTTGAATGGATAGCTGGAATTGATATCGCGTTTAGCAAAAAATTCTTAGATGATAAATTAAAAGTAAGTGTAGAATTGGAAGAAATTATCGATCGTAAATTTATGGGTGCCATCAATTATGACAATGTGAATGCAAACTTTATTAGTGACTGGCCACGAAGAAATGTGTTTTTACAATTGAGTTATAGTTTTGGTAAGAAATACAACAAATCAAAAAATAGAAAAAATAGCGCTGGTGACGAAGTTGATCGAATTAAAACGAAGCAATAATATGTGTTTCATATAAAATAATGCGTAACGGATTCTTTTTCCGCAGTGTAGTAGTCATTTTTCGTTAAGAATTTTTGAAGCCTTGGAAATCGCAGATTCATGAACTCATTAATTTAAAATAGAAAATCGTGAACTAAAAAATTTAGAAAAATGACTACGGTTTTAGTTTTCGATAGAAAAACTAAAAACACCTCTGGAAATCGAAGATTCATGAATACTTTAACTTGAAGTATAAATGCATGAACTAAAAAGCGCACTTTCTTTTGTTGAAGCCTGTGCTGAACTTGATTCAGTATTCTTTGTGCGAGCAAAGTAAAAGAAAATAAAAAAATGAAATATTTTCTAAGATATATTTGAAAGACTCTTTTATAAAAGTTATTTCAAATTCTCATAACAATAAAATTTTTACTCTATTTTTATGCATTCATTATGAAAACAAAACTCAACAAATCTGATTACATGCTATTCGTCATTTATTATGGCGTGTCAGTCCTGATGACGATATATGAATTCCAAAAGAAGAGTTATAATCTTATTGAATATTTACTAGATATTCCTGCGTTTATCATCCTTGATATTGGAATGATACTAATATTTATGTATTGGTTATTACCAGATTATATCATCAACCAAAAAAAGTACTTACGTTTTACATTTTGGGCAGTTTTGCTAATGATTATTGCTGGGTTTTTAGAAGATGCTGTGGGTCATTTTAGCGGTGATAATGATTGGAGTGAGTTTAAATATGGTGTGCAGGAACTGATAAATTATATTTCAGGCACGGCAGAAAGTATTGGGATGCCTTTTGGGTTATTACTCGCGAAGAAATACTATGAAAATCAAATTCAATTTTCAAACATTCAACAAAAACAAAAAGAAAATGAATTGAAGCTGTTGCGCTCACAAATCAGTCCGCATTTTTTGTTTAATAATTTGAATACACTGGATGCTTTAATTGATAGTGACACGGAAAAAGCAAAAGAATACATTAATCGTTTATCATTGATTTACAGGTATTTAATTCAAACGAAAGATGCAGAAGTCATGGAATTGACGGAAGAAATGAACTTGGCAGAAAATTATATGTTTTTAATAAAAACGCGTTTTGGCAATGATTATGACTTTGAGATTATTAAAAATGTATCGCTAGAAAATAAATTTGTACCGACTGGCGCGATTCAAACCTTGTTAGAAAATATTGCCAAACACAACAGAGCACAACACGGAAAAGCAATCAAAGCAACCATGACAATTGACGAAGATTGGTTAACGATTTCAAATACGAAAAGCAACATCAAATCCAATCAAGAATCACTTGGAACGAGCTTGAAAAATTTAGAATATCGGTATGCGTTATTATCCGATCAGAAACTAATTATAGAAGATACGACGAGTCAATTTATCGTGAAAATTCCAATTATTAAACTAAGTAACGAGTCATAATTTACAAGCAATGCGCATATTAATTTTAGAAGATGAAATTCCTGCTTACGAGAAACTCGTGGCAAATTTGGAAACCTATTTTGAGGAATCTTTTTTGCATGATTGGGCGCGTTCCAATGAAAAAGCACGTGAATTTTTAGCGCAACATAGTTATGATTTTATCCTGTCGGATATTCAATTGTTAGATGGAATTTCGTTTGATGTGTTTAATACGGTTCAAATTGATTGTCCAATTATTTTCTGTTCAGCACACGATGAATATTTGTTTGAAGCGTTTCGCACGAATGGAATCGCATATATTCTAAAACCATACACAAAAGAAGACATCAAGCAAGCACTAGATAAATTTCAATCGTTTTTTAAAACAGAGAGCTATCAACCAATTCACAATGACACGATTGATTTATTAAAATCTGCGTTAAAGCAAGAAGAAATACACTATAAGAAGCGTTTTGTGATTAAGAAATCAAAAGGAATTCAATTGTTAAGCGTAAGTGATATTAGTCTGATAGAAGCTTCTGGCGATTTTTGCATGGCGATCGATCACGCGGGCAAGAAACACCCAATTTCGCATACTTTAGGCACCATTCACGAAATGCTAAATCCGTTGAAATTCTTTCGCATCAATCGAAGTCAAATTGCGCACATTGAAGCTATTGAAAATATCGAAAATCATTTCAAAAATCGTTTACTCATTCAACTCACAGGTCTGAAAGAAAAGGTCATGACAAGTTCGTCGACGACTTCGGATTTTCGGAAATGGTTGGAACAGTAGAAATGTAAAATTTTGAATGCTAAATTTTAAATGTAAAAGTGCAAACTGAAAACCGCAACTACTTCGAAGCTGTTCTCGACTGCGCTCGAACTGACAATTGAAACTAAAACAACTGAAAACCGTCAACCGAAAACTGCTAAACTTATAAACTATTAAACTCCAAAGACTAAGAATTCACAGACTTACTTTTCTTATAATGCACTTGGTAACGCCAGTAACTCAATGCGCCATAAGCAAGCCAAACTAAGGTTGCTGTGATGACGAATGGTAATCCTAAAACAGCGTCTCCAGTTGCATACGAGTGCAATCCGCTAAGGACAAAGTTTACACCAAAATATGTAAAGAGAATTGAGCCAAACGCTGAGATTGCCATCCAGTTAAAGAACCAACGTCCACGCAATCCTGGCACCAATCGCATGTGTAATACAAATGCATATACCATGATACTGATTAACGCCCACGTTTCTTTTGGATCCCAACCCCAATAACGTCCCCAACTTTCATTTGCCCACATTCCGCCAAGGAAGTTTCCAATCGTTAACATCACTAAACCAACCGTAATCGCCATTTCATTGATAATGGTGATTTCTTTTAGGTTGAGTTCCATGCGTTTTTTGTTCTCTTTTGTGGTCAGAATGATCAATAAAAGCGATACAATTCCTAAGATCATTGCCAGCGCAAATGGTCCGTAACTTGCTACAATCACGGCAACGTGGATAAGTAACCAATAACTGTCTAAAACTGGTTGTAAGTTTGCTATATTTGGATCGAGCCAGTTCATGTGCGCGCCCCATAAAATCATAGCTACGACAAAAGTGGTTGCTGAAATTGTTAGATCGGACTTTCGACCAAATAACAATCCAAATAACATGGTTGCCCAACCTACATAAATCATAGATTCGTATGCATCACTCCACGGTGCATGACCCGAAATGTACCAACGTGCAATTAATCCTAAGGTATGTAATAAGAACAAGGCAACAACAAGCCACTTAAAGACTATAATTGTCACACGCATACCTTTGTTATCTTTGAAAATCTGAACAATGATTAGGATGAACATGATGGCGCCAATCAACAAATAGTACATCATGAGTTTTTCAAAAATGTTATATTTATTATAGGCAATTTCAGCATCAATCTTTTTTAAAGAAGGCACAACAGCACTTCCATATTCTTCTTGACGCTTGCGTAAACTTTCTAGCATTTTATCTGCTTCTGAATAGTCGCCCGTTTGTTGTGCTGCATTTAGGATCAATACATATACTGGCATTGCATTTTTTACATAACGCTCGTATAATGAATCTTTGGGTTGAAATCCTTGACTTGGATTCTGAGAATATTCTTCTCCAGAAATCCATTTGTTATTTTCATGATCGGGAAGTGGAAATATTTTTAAGATTTCTCCAGAAACTGCTCTATTGAGTAATCCTAGTTTTAAATCGAATTCTTTGATTGCTTTTTGGTATTGATTTGGCGTATTTGAAGCAAAAGCATCTTCTAGATAAGGTGCTAATTTATAATTCCCTTTTTTATCAAAAAAATCTAATAACATTGCGTATTTATCGCTTTTCTCAATTCCGATGATTTTTCGTAAACTATCGTGTTTTTGACGCTTTACACTAAGGATATTTGCGTTGTACCACAATTTTGGATATTGAATCATTGACAACAATACTTGGTTTGCCGAAATGACATTATCACTATACGTGTTTGATTTACTTAATTTACGTACCAATTCTTGCGCATACGTATTAACCGGTTTCATACGTCCATCCGCATCTTGAATGACCAAACGACCAAATTTATCAGCATGTTCTTTTGGAACAATATTCGCATAAATGATAGAATCTACTTGTTTACCCGTAATCGTTCTTGTCACAACTTCATGTTCTTCACCTGGCGCATGATCGTGTCCTTCATGACTGGTAGAATCTTGCTGCTTTACAACTGCTGCTTGTGGAGATGTTTCGTTTGCTGCTTGTTTTCGCACTTCTCCATTGTCTTGTGCAAATGCACCAAAACTAAAGAACAACAATGCAATGATAGAAAGTGTTGCTTTACGTTTCTTAATTTTTTCTAATTGCTTTTTCAAATCGCTAAAGCGTGTATTTTTATCAAACATAATAGCCATTAATGCGAAGTATAATAAGAAGTACCCAAAATAGGTAATGTTGGTTCCCCAGTAATCGTGACTTACCGAAAGAATGGTTCCTTTTTCATCTCTGTCAAATTGTGCTTGGAAGAAACGATATCCTTTGTGATCCATAATGTGATTCATATAAATATCGTAATCAAACGAAGTATCATCTACTAAAGTAACTCTACTCATAAACGATTTGTAACCGCCTTGCCCTACTGTTCCAGGATACCGTTCTGCGATGAAATCGTTGAGTTTTATACTAAATGGAAGTTTCATTCGGTCAGCACCAAACGTCAACCAAAAGCCAAGTCCACCAACTTTCACCTGTACAGGCGGATTTGTGCGTCCTTTTCCACCCATAACGCGAACTTCTTCAGTTTCGCCTTTACTTGTAATTTCTAAAATAATAGCATCAGCCTGATCTTTTAGTTTTTCTGGCGTTTCTACAACACCAATTTTTCCTTTAACGGCTGGTTCAGGAACTACAAATTGCAATCCTGCTAAGCTGTATAACGAAAGGAATTGAAACGGTTGTACACTGTCTTTGTATACTTTTCTTTTTTGTTGAATTGACATGATCATGTTTTCGCCATCAAACGGACTTTTGATCGTGTAATTTCCATCAGCATCACTCATGATGTTGATAGCACCTTCTGTTGGTTTATTGAACGCAATCAGAATGTTATGAAGATTATCAGCAGCTTGACCAGATTGTAGAAAGTGATTGTGACGATTTCCAGCGCCAGCTTCTACTATTTTCAGATATTCTATACCATTCTCGTCGGGCACAATACCTTCTTCTGCGCCTTGAATGTATCCTTTGTAATCAATTGTAAATTCTTGCCCGTTAAAATCTTTATTCCAAGGAAATCCTTCATTAGTCCAAGATCCTGGAGCAATTCCTTCTGGAGAGATTAAGTAATCACCTTTCAGTGTTCTACGTCTTGGTTGTCCGTCAATTTCGCCATCAACCAACGCTTTAATGTATGTTTTTTCAGAAAGAAATGTACTTTCGGTTGCGCCTTCTCTAATTGGCATCACACCTTCATAACTTATATAACGTGTGACAAACGCACCAAGAATGATAAATATGAACGATAGGTGAATGAGTAATGTTGCCCATTTTTCTTTTCGAAACAATCGATATCGAAACATGTTTCCAAAGAAATTTATCATAAAAAATATCATAATGATTTCAAACCACCATGCGTTGTAAACATATATTCTAGCTGTTATTGTGCTGTATTCACTTTCAACGAAAGTTCCTATTCCCATGGCAAGTGCGAATACAAAAAAAAGGACAGCCATTAATCGTGTAGAAAAGAGAATATTCTTGATGAAATTACCCATTGTGTAGCGTTATCGTTTAGATCAAAATTTCAGTATGCAAAAATACGGTATTTTACATAATTTAATGTCTATTTAACATTCAATTTACGCTTATTTAGGAACATTCTAATTGAAGTGATTTATTTCGGTGTGCGTGCTTCAAACAACTTGATGTAGATAAAAGTGCCCATTTTTCGAGCTCTGTTTTTTGCGATGTTCACTTTTTCGCCTTCAAAAAGTGCATCTAAGGTATGAAACCAGTAATTTAACCAAACGCCAAAATGATGTTCATTGATGGTGTTTTTTATAGCTGCATCTACCTCAACATGCTTTTCCAACGGATTTCCTTTGTATTTGTTGACAAAGAATAAACTGCTTTCCCAAAAGTCTGTTAAGTGTTCTAAATGCGCGTCCCAATGTGTAATTCGCGCATTGAAGATTGGTCCCAACAAGTCATCTTTTCGAATTTTATCATAGAAAGTTGTCACCAATAAATGTACATCTTCCCTATTTCGAATGTCGTGTTTCATGTTTGGACTTTATTAGACTTGCTTGGATTGTTAGATTATTGGACTTGCTTAGACTTCTTGGACTTACTTAGATTACTAGACTTCTTGGACTTGCTTAGACTTCTTGGACTTACTTAGATTACTAGACTTCTTGGACTTGCTTAGATTTGTTTGACTTGTAACTCGCTAGTTTCTTGATTTCAGAAACACTTACCCACAATAATACAATTACTTTGATGATTTCTAACAATACATAACTAATATGTAAGCTAGAATCTTCTACAGGTTGTTGATTTATAATTTGTACAGCTCTGTCATCTAATAAAGGTAATAAGAAAATTGTTTGTATCAATACGATTAAAATCAAACAATGCAATAAGTAACTTCTTCTAAAGCTATTACTCGCAAGCGATAGAATGGTATAAATTAATAAAAATGTTACTTCTACTCTATTTAATGCTGTAAAAATGATTTTTCCAATGCTGACACCAATTCGCCGATCGACTAATTCTGATTGAAATTTTAGCGGAGCTTCCATAAAGCTAATCGCTAAGACCATTCCAAACCAAATTAATGTGATCAGGTATTTATGTGTTTTCAAAAAATTCCACATACGTGTTTATTTTATTTCTGCTGTTTCTTGATTTTGTTTACACATTGGAATCTTATACTTATGCATTACTTTCTAATAAAACTGTATCGCATTTAGCACAATGACTAATGCACTGAATACTAAACTTAATAGCAACATATTAAATACAAATTTTCCTTTTAGTTGTGCTAAGATTGATGCGTTATAAAAAGAAGTGAATATTACACATAAAAATAATTGCACTAAAGAAGAAACCGTGTCTAGTCCGTTCATTAAAATATACATTGCAGCAATTGATCCGATACAACTTTGCAGAATGATCGTTAACGGAATGTACATGGTATATTTACTTTGAAATTCGTTTAAATAGGTGTTATATAGTGTCATCTTAATTTTGGTTTTTGTTCTTGACAAATATCTCAACTCTGACTATTTTTTTTCATGATATATATCATGTTTGAAAATTTTATGCATCATAATTAACCTATTTATGGGAAATTTAAAACGAATGGATTGAAAAGTACATCGCTAAAGTTTTAAAAACCGTAAAGTGTTGTTATTTTAGCGGCATGATAAGAATTGTCATTTTAGGCGCGGGAAATATTGCGCAACATTTATATGAGGTGTTTCAAACTGTTGAAACGCTTCAGGTTGTTCAAGTTTATAACAGATCGACAAAAGCTCTATCGTATTTCAAAAATACAGATACGACTACTAGTTTGAAGAATCTGGCGGAAGCCGAAATCTACATTATTGCCGTTGCAGATGACGCTATTCCAAGTATTGCCAATAAGTTACCATTTACCAATCGTTTGGTGGTGCATACTTCGGGAAGTGCAAGCATGCACGAATTGCACAAAAAAAATAGACGCGGCGTATTTTATCCGTTGCAAACCTTTACCAAAGGTGTGTCTGTTGATTTTTCTGCGATTCCGATTTGTTTGGAAACTGGCGAAAAAGCAGATTATAAAATTTTAAAAACGGTTGCGGACGCGATTGGAAGTACTTCGTATAAAATTAGTTCGGAACAACGACGCGCTTTGCATGTTTCGGCGGTTTTTGTGAATAATTTTAGCAATCATTTATATAGAATCGCGCATGAAATTTGTGAAACGAACAATGTTCCTTTTGAAATTTTAAGCCCATTAATTCAAGAAACTGCAAAGAAAATTACAACGCTTACGCCGTATATGGCACAAACTGGACCTGCAAAACGTGGCGATCAAAAAACGATTGATACACATCTAGAAAAATTAGATAAAGACATTCACAAAGAAATATATACCTTGCTCACGCAATCAATTGCAAAAACTTATGGAAGAGAAAAGCTATAAAGAATATTTGAACCAAATTACCACCTTTATTTTTGACGTAGATGGTGTTTTAACCGACGGAACTGTAACAGTGACCACATCGGGCGAAATGTTACGTCGTATGAGCATTAAAGATGGTTATGCGCTTAAAACTGCTGTTATGAAAGGCTACAATGTGTGTATCATTTCTGGCGGAACCAATGAAGGCGTTCGCAAGCGTTTGGAAGGTTTGAGCATAACGGATATTTACTTGGGTGCACATCACAAAGTGGAGCAATTAGACGAATATTTGGCAAAGAAAAACATCCAACTTGAAAATGTGCTGTATATGGGCGATGATATTCCAGATGTTCCTGTATTGAAACGTGTTGGATTGTCGTGTTGTCCACAAGATGCAGCATACGAGGTGTTAGAAATTTGCGACTATATATCTCATGTCGATGGTGGAAAAGGCGCGGCACGTGACGTCATTTCGCAAGTGATGAGAGTACAAGGAACGTGGGATAAGAATTTTGACGCGAAATACGATTAAATTCTAAATTCATGCTAAAGTTTTTACAACTCATTCGGTTTCCAAACTTGGTCATGATTGCCTTGACGCAATTCCTCTTTTTTTACTATTGGATTGTTCCTTTTGACGATTGCCACATAAAATCTGACTTGTTTCTGTGTGTTATGATAGCAACCATATTCATTGCTGCAGGTGGAAACATTATCAATGATATCTTTGATGTAAAAACAGATCGTATCAACAAACCAAATCGTATGTTTATTGATACGTTTATTTCCAAAAAGAAAGCGTATTTGCTTTATTCCTTTTTAACTTTCGTGGGAATTGGCTTGGGAAGCTATGCTGGTTTCGCAATCAACCATAGTTGGGTTTCTTTAATTTTCATCGGAATTGCTGTATTATTATTCTTGTACAGTTCGTACTTAAAAGGCATTCCGTTAGTTGGAAATAGTGTTGTTTCTGCTTTAGTAGCGAGCAGTTTATTCATCCTGATCGCATTTGATAAAGGACACACAACTCGCGGCAAGCACTTAGTATTTTTTAAAGATGTTGCGCTTATTGCAATATATATTTATGGAACGTTCGCTTTTTGGATAAATCTCATGCGCGAACTCGTCAAAGATATTGAAGATGTAAATGGCGATTACAATGCCGGAATCAATACGTTACCAATTATCTTAGGGAGAAATAGAGTCAATAAAATTGTTGCTGTTTTAGCTGGATTAATGATTTGTTTCATTCTGTATATTACAAGTGCATATCTTCAAGGAAAAACAATTACCACAATTTACGTACTGATTACCATACTTTTACCACTTTTATATTTCATTATGAAAATATGGCAAGCAGATTCCAAACGAGAATACCGAATGCTGTCTTTACTATTGAAATTAATCATGTTGTTTGGAATTTTATCTACACTCATTTTTTACTATTTTGATCCGATTGATAAACTTGCATTTCTATTACCTTAAAAATTATGTTAGACAAACTTTCTTCAACATATCATATCATTTTAGCATCTGGTTCTCCCAGAAGGCAACAGTTTTTTAAAGATTTAGGACTGAAATTTGAAATCCGATTGAAATCGGTTGATGAAGTCTATCCTGAACATTTACAACATCATGAAATCTCTGATTATTTAGCCGTCTTAAAAGCGTCTGTTTTTAAAGGTGAATTGAAAGCTAATGAAGTGTTAGTTACTTCGGACACCGTTGTGTGGCATGAAGGTGTTTCGCTTGCTAAACCACAGGATGCACAAGAAGCGTTTGATATGATTGCCGCGATGAGCGGAAAAAGTCACGAAGTTATTACATCGGTTTGTTTTACAACGGCGACTTCACAAAAAGTAGTGCATGAGATTACGAAAGTGTATTTTGAAGACATTTCTACGGAAGAGATCAACTATTATGTAAGTAATTTTAAACCGTTTGACAAAGCTGGCGCGTACGGAATTCAGGAATGGATTGGCAATACAAAAATTTCACGCATTGAAGGTTCGTATGCAAATGTGGTTGGTTTGCCAACGCATTTGGTATATAAAGTGCTTTCGGAGATTGAAACGTTATTCTGATGCTTTTTCATTCCTGCGAAGGCAGGAATCTACTCAATACTTGCTATTATTTCTTTTAGCTTCTTGTGTGATTCTGAATCACATTCCTACTCTACTCAATGTAAAAGTTAAAATGACAAATTATTTACGAAGACAAAAACGAAAATACATCAAACTAAAGGTTATGATTACTTCTCTAGAAGTAAAAATAACAATACAATTCCCTATATCAATAAACAGGTATGTCGGATTTTTAGGTTGTGAGTTGTTATTTATATGAGCGATTGTGAATCAATTACATACAATTCATTTACCGTTCATATACTTTTTTGTGCAATTCATACAATAATAGTGTAATCTCACAGATAAAACATCCGTTGTTCGATCAACATTGTGTAAATTGAATGAGATTCCCTAAAATAACAGTTTGTGAAAAAAATTATACGTTGTATTATTATTTCATTCATATTCCTTCTGCATACAACTCTTTGTGCGCAAGAAGTATCATCTATTTTAAAAACTACAGAAACTTTCTATACTAGCGAAGCCTTTGAAAAAACAATAGATGTTCCCTTGAATGAAATGTATTCGCTTCCGCTAGATAATATACTTTTTGAAAATCTTAATAAAAATAAATTTCAGTATACTGGACAACACTTTGATGCTTTTACCAATGTTTATGGTATAGAAAATCAGAGGTATCCAAAAACTGAAACAAATCTTCGAAGTTCATTCGATTCGGCAGATACTGCATCGTCTGTAGATTTATTACCAGTTGCGATACAAGAATCTTGTACAACTTTTATTGTGGTCATTTCATTACTTATCATTATGATTATCGCATTTATCATTATCCGAAGAATTAAAACAAACACACTTAAATTGTTTTAACACATTGTTAAATCATACTGCACAGTCATTGTTTTTGAATATCTTTATAAAAAAACGATGAAATCGATCTCACGACACCTTATTTTAGCTGGACTTACGATCATAGGAACGATTATAGCTTGTTCCAATATTAAAAATGATACCGCTACAACTTTAACAATAACAACCGTTTCCAAACTTGCACAACCAACTTCAGAAGCATTCAACAAGTATTGGTATGCTGGTACAGCGGAAATCACTTCTTACGAACTTGAACAAGCGCGTTACGGCGAAATTCACAAAGGGAAATCTGTATTAATTTACGTTACGGAAGATTTTAATCCAACAAAACAAGTCAAAGCAGATCAACAACGTCCGAATAATATTCCAATTTTAAAATTGAATAGTACGAAGAAATTCTACACCGGAATTTATCCGTATAGCACCATGACAAGTACATTTTATCCTGTGGCAAACAATAAACATGCGATAAAAGTCACTGCTTCCATGCAAGAATGGTGCGGGCATATTTTTACACAATTGAATACTAGAGAACAGTTTGAAGTACAATCGTATTCGTATTTTGAAAGTGAATCGGATCAGGAATTTACGACTGAGAAAGCAATTTTAGAAGATGAATTGTGGACAAAACTCAGAATTGATCCAACTCAATTACCCACAGGAGCACAGCAAATTATTCCTGCATTTGAAGTATTACGCATGAAACATATTCCGCTAAAAGCGTATGAAGCAATAGCAACATTAACAGCAAATGGAACCATTTCAACATACACATTAAACTATCCAAAATTGAACAGAAAACTTGCTATAAACTTCAACACTAGCTTTCCGTACGATATTTTGGGTTGGACTGAAAGAACGACAAGTGGCTACGGAAGTAATGCCAAATTATTGACGACTAAAGCAACGAGAATCAAACAGTTGAAGAGTCCGTATTGGTCTAAAAATGGTGTAAAAGATAGTATACTACGTAAAGAGTTAAGGCTATAATCCTACAAAAACGCCTATTAATCAATAGCAATAGAATAGCGGTTATATGGTAAAACCGTAATCAATAGTTATAAAATTTCACGACATTGATAATGTAATAATCTGATAAATTAATTACTAAATATATCTAAGTCATACTTAAGTAATATTCCACGCTTAACCTACTTGGCTTATATATAATCTCATTTGAAAAAGGATAAAATATGCCCTTATTTTATCCTTTCTTTTTTGTCTTAATTTAAAAAGTCACACCAAGCATTTCATCAATCGTATTTACTGTAACTGAATGATAATTTGGACGTGCTTTTGTATACATACGTTTTGCTTCTTCTAGTTTGTTATTTCGCTTGAATGCTTTGTATAAGGTTGAAACATACCAACGACGACCAACGCTCATTAAAAAGTTTTCAATTTGTGCATCAACATTGTTTGCATGATAATCATGATTGATGGTTTGTTCAAACCAAACCATGGCAATGTATGAATTGGTCGCGTTTGAAAAATTACATGCCGTATCTAAAGCAGTGAATTTTTCTATAGATATTCCTGCAGGAATGTTTCTGATGAAATGTATTTTTTGTTGAATGTTCCACTCTTTTTTACACAAATCAACTTCGCTTAAAGTTCCTTTTTCCCAATTGACAATAGCTTCTTCTACTTTTTGAAACTTATCAGATTGAATTTTTGCTGCGTTTGCTGGAATTCCGGGGTTGTAAATCCAATCGTTTACATTAAAATCAACCTTGTTTTTTTGTAATAATTCTTTGTTTAAATACACAACAAATTTTTCTGTTGTCATGGTAGAAAACGCATGCTTATTGAAATATTCTTTTAGAAAAGTATCCATATTTTCGCGTCCAACGGTTTCTTCTAAAGTTCTTAGGAATAAATATCCTTTGTCGTATGCAATACTATTCATTCCATCATCAGGATTTTTCCCTTTCAAGTCTAACTTTAAATGTGTTGCTGTTGGCTGATTTTTAAAACCTTCTATTTCTTCTGCCAAATCTTGTCTTCCTATTGAAGCTAACATATTTGCATATTCTTTTCCATATAACGCTTCCATGATGCGCATTTCAAAGTATACTGTGAAACCTTCGTTCAACCAGAAGTCATTCCATGTAGCATTTGTAACTAAGTTTCCAGACCAAGAATGTGCCAATTCGTGCGCTATCAAACTTGTTAAACTACGATCGCCTGCAATTACGGTTGGTGTTGCAAATGTCAATCGTGGATTTTCCATGCCGCCAAACGGAAAACTTGGTGGCAATACAACCACATCAAACTGATCCCAAGCATACGCTCCATATAAATTTTCAGCAGCTTTTACCATTTTTTCCATGTCTGCAAACTCGTAATGAACTTTGTCAATCATCGATTTTTCAGCATATACGCCAGTTCGTGGACTGATTTCTTTATATACCAAATCGCCAACTGCTAACGCAATTAAATACGGTGAAATTGGTTGTTTCATTTCAAAACTGTACTGTCCGTTTTCGTTTTTCTCTTTTGGGTTTTCCGCACTCATAATCGCCAATAACTCTTTTGGCACTTTTACATTTGCTGTATATGTTAATCGTACTTGTGGACTGTCTTGAATAGGAATCCAGGTTCGCGTTAAAATTGCTTGTCCTTGTGTTAGTAAAAACGGATGTTCTTTATCGGCGGTTTGTTGTGGGTTTAAAAACTGTAATGCTTCTGTCTTATCTGTTGTTTCGTAAGTAATGGCAACTGTTTTTGAGTTTTTTTCAATCGGAATTGACAATGATTGTCCCAATACGGCATCATTCGCGCCAAGCGAAAACTTCACTTCTTTTCCATCAACAGTTATTTTCTGAATGTTCAAGTTTTTCGCATCAAATACAATTTCGGAAGCATTTGTACTTTCTATGGTATATGTAGCTGTTCCTGTGATATTTTTTTTATCAAAATCAACAGTAATGTTGAGCAATAAATGCTTTGCAACAGCTTCGTTTGGTTTTGCGTACGAATGTGTATCATTTGCATACGCGATGATTTCTTTCATTTCTTCTTTTTGAGATGTTGAACAACTTACCATCAGGCAAGCAATCAAAATAAAGGCACTATTTTTTAATGTATTCATGAATGTATGTGTGAATTAAAACTGTCTTTTCAAAACTACGGAATTATTTAGGAATCTTTCGATAGGCTCAAGGTAAACTTGTCAAAATGCGCCACGTTGAACTTTCTGAAATGTATCACATTGAGGATGTTAAAACGTTAAGTAAGGTGTTTCCGTAACGCTCTTTTATTTGTTTTTCTTAATTTTTCATTATTAACCAAAAATTTACACTTATGTTAAAAAACATTTCAAATCTTAAGGGAACAAAAGTATTGAGTAAAGACTCTCAAAAAAATGTCAATGGTGGAAAAACCAGATTTTGTGGCGGAACTGGCGGAATTCCAATTAACTGGCCACAATCACAATGTTATGGTTGGGGAATTCAATGGTATAATGGACAATGTTATGCGTGTTACTAATAGTCAAATCTAAAATTTATATCATGAAAAAAAAAAATCTTAAAAGTTTACAACTGAACAAAAAATCAATCTCCAACTTAGAAATTTTTGTAGCTAAAGGTGGAAGCGGACGTACATGTAATGCCGATAGTAACATTATATGCGATGAAGGTAAAACAAATACTAATTGTTTGTTTAATTCTGATTGCATCTGCTAAACATTTTATAAAACCATTAAAATATTGAATCATGAAAAAAAGAAAACTTAACAGTTTACAACTGAATAAAAAATCAATTTCAAATTTAGAAGTTAGTGCTACAAAAGGTGGATATCAATCTGAAAACGGTTCTTGCTATTGGCAAGATTGCCCGTCTAACGATCCTAATTTTATGAGTGATTGCTATTGCCCTAATGAAGGCGGCGGCGGAAACAATACTAATAACTGTCAAACACAAGTTAATTGTGGTTCTAATGGACCTTCCTGCTTTAATGTAGATTGCGAATATTACTAGTCGCAAATACTAACATTTAATCTAATATCTATACTAAAAGCGAACTTCGGTTCGCTTTTTTCATGCTTCAATTTTTGGTGCTTATCCTAGCTTAAATCCGTGTTTTTCCTATTCTCTTTTATGAGCAATGTAACGTTCTTTGAACCTGTGAAACAAAAATTTAATTCCAATGAAAAAACAACATTTAAAAAACTTAAAACTTGGTAAATCTACAATTTCCAATGTAGGAATTTCAACTGTAAAAGGCGGCGCAACAACAACAAACCAATCTCAGTATTGTCCTGTACCAATTCCTTTACCAGATACAATTCAAGCTCCTTTACCAGTGACTCATGACACAATTATATGTACACTGAATACGTACACAAGGTTCGTGTCTGGATGTAAATGTTAAGACATCAAAAAAAGACAATCAGCGAACTTCGGTTCGCTTTTTTTATGGAATTTACAGAAGAAAAATTACACCTAAAAAACGCTAAATTAATGGTTTATTTTCCTATGAAAATTTGACGAACGTTAAAGAACGTTAAAAACTAGAGGTCTCTAGTACAACTTTCCTATTTTTGATTTTACTGAACCAAATATTTCCTAATGAGAAAATACATCCTGTTTATTCTAGTATGCTGTGCGTTTACGTCAATTAGTACCGCACAAAAACCAAATAAACTTTCCTCCAATCAAATCTACGAGAAAGTACAAAAACTAAATTTTTTAGGATCTGCATTGTACATTGCTGCGCATCCTGATGATGAAAATACACGACTCATCGCCTATTTGTCTAATAATGTAAAAGCACGTACGGCGTATTTATCACTTACACGCGGCGATGGCGGACAAAACTTGATTGGTCCGGAAATTAGAGAACAATTAGGTGTTATTCGTACACAAGAATTATTAGCTGCGCGTGGTATTGACGGCGGACAACAATTATTTACACGCGCCAATGATTTTGGCTATTCAAAACATCCAGATGAAACGTTGGCAATTTGGAATAAAGATGAAGTATTAAGCGATGTGGTTTGGGCAATTCGAAAATTTAAACCCGATGTAATTATCAATCGTTTTGATCACAGAAGAGCAGGAAGAACACACGGACATCATACCACTTCTGCTATGTTAAGTATGGAAGCTTTTGATTTAGCTGGCGACAAAAACGCGTATGCTTCACAACTTTCTGATTACGAAACTTGGCAACCAACACGTTTATTTTTCAATACATCTTGGTGGTTTTACGGAAGTAGAAAAAAGTTTGAAGAAGCTGATAAAAGCAAAATGTTGAATTTCGATATTGGCGTATATTATCCGTTAAAAGGATTATCAAATAACGAATTGGCTTCCATTGCGAGTAGTCAACACTTATGTCAAGGTTTTGGACGTTTAACTTCACGTGGTTCGCAACAAGAATATGTAGAGTTTTTAAAAGGAGATTTTCCAGAAGATAAAAGCAATATTTTTTCAGGAATTGATACTTCTTGGAATCGTGTGAAAGGTGGAAAAGCAATCGGAAACATTCTAACTACCGTTGAAAAAAACTTCAACTTCGTAAATCCAGCTTCGCATTTACCAAAATTAATGGAAGCGTATGGAATGATTCAAAAACTCGAAGATGAACATTGGAAAGCGATTAAATTAAGTGAAATTGAATTAATTATTCAGGCTTGCGCCGGATTGTACTTAGAAGCATCTGCCGCGACTCCAAATGCAACACCAAGAGCAAACGTGCAAGTGAATGTTGAAGCGTTAAACAGAAGCAACGCGAACATCAATCTGAAATCAATTACTTCTTCAAGCGATCAAAAAACAACTCCAAAAACGCTTTTATTACAACCAAATACAAAAGAAAATTTTCAATTAGCGATCAATTTAGCAACTGACAATTATTCTGCACCGTATTGGTTATTTGAAAAAGGAACCTTAGGAATGTACAACGTTGCCGATCAGCATTTACGTGGATTGCCAGAAACTCCAAGACCTGCGAAGTTGCAATTCAATCTTGAAATTGACGGAAAACCAATTACCATTACAAAACCTGTTGTGTACCGATATTCAAAACCTGATAAAGGTGAATTGTACCAACCGTTTGAAATATTACCTGCAGTTACGGCGAATTTTAAAGACAAAGTGTTGATTTTTTCTTCAAAAGAAGCCAAAGAAATTCCGGTAACAGTAAAAGCAGGAAAAGACAATATTGACGGCTATGTTTCTATCAAACATCCGTATAGCTGGAAAGTATATCCAGATAAGCAAAAAGTAACCATTGCTCAAAAAGGCGATGCAGTTACCCTAATGTTTACGGTGATTCCACCAGCAACACAAAGCGAAGGCGTTTTAGTACCAGAAGTATTTATTGGGGATAAAAAATACACGCAAGCACTCAACGAAATTGAATACGATCACATTCCGAAACAATCGGTTTTATTACCTTCTGAAACGAAAGTCGTTCGCTTGAACATACAAAAAGGCGGTCAATATATTGGATACATTCAAGGTGCAGGAGACGCAATTCCTGAAAGTTTAAAACAAATTGGTTATGATGTCACTGTAATTGATCCGGCAACGATTGATGCAACTTCACTTGATAAATTTGACGCAGTTGTCGTAGGAATTAGAGCGTACAATACAGTTGACGAATTAAAATTTAAGCAAAAATATATTCTAGAATATGTAAAAAATGGTGGAAACGTCATTGTACAATACAACACAAGTCGCCGCATAAAAGTAGACGCAAACGAATTAGCGCCGTATAAATTGACATTATCACGCGATCGTGTCACGGACGAATATGCAAAAGTAGAAGTTATTGCGAAAGATCATTCTATTGTAAACTTTCCAAATAAAATAACTGCAAAAGATTTTGACGGTTGGGTTCAAGAACGCGGATTGTATTTCCCGAATGATTGGGCACCCGAATTTACGCCAATACTTTCCATGAACGACAAAGGAGAAACAGCAAAAAAAGGAAGTTTGTTAATTGCCAAATACGGAAAAGGAAACTACATCTATACAGGATTGAGTTTTTTCCGCGAATTGCCTGCGGGCGTTCCTGGCGCATACAAACTTTTTACCAATATGATTTCTGTTGGCAAATCACAAATTATCACACAACCACAACTTAAAAACTAACTCATGGAAACTGAAAAATTTGTCTGGAAAAAAATGTATACCGTCATTTTGTTAGCCAACTTGGCATACATTATTTTCTTTTACATACTCATGAATATTTTCTCATAACCCACCGACAACATGCTCACATTAGACTGGATTGTATTGATAGGAACATTAGCCGCAATTGTTGGTTATGGAACTTGGAAAACGCGCGGAAGCCAAAACGTGCAAGATTATATTAGAGGTGGAAATAGCTCAAAATGGTGGACCATTGGTTTGTCTGTTATGGCTACACAAGCCAGTGCAATTACCTTTTTATCAACCACAGGACAAGCGTTTAGCGACGGAATGGGATTTGTACAATTCTATTTTGGAGTGCCAATTGCCATGGTTTTTATCTGTATGGTTTTTATTCCATTGTATCACAAACTCAAAGTATATACAGCGTACGAATTTTTGGAAAATCGATTTGATTTGAAAACCAGAAGTTTAACAGCTATTCTATTTTTAATTCAACGTGGATTGGCCGCAGGAATTACCATTTTTGCACCAGCGATTATCTTATCAGTTGTTTTAGGTTGGAATTTAGTCACGCTGAATATTATTATTGGTGTGATGGTTATTATTTATACCGTTTCCGGTGGAACAAAAGCTGTGAGTGTGACTCAAAAACAACAAATGTTTGTCATTTTTGCAGGAATGTTCGCTGCCTTTTTTATTACGTTAAACTTAATTCCAGAAGATGTAGGATTTATAAAAGCACTGGATATTGCAGGCGCAAGCGGAAAAATGAACGTGCTCGATTTTTCTTTTGATTTAGAGAATAGATATACGATTTGGACAGGAATTATTGGAGGAAGTTTCTTAGCACTCTCCTACTTCGGTACCGATCAAAGTCAAGTGCAGCGCTATCTTTCGGGGAAATCTGTAAAAGAAATGCGTTGGGGAATGATGTTCAACGGATTGTTGAAAGTTCCGATGCAGTTTTTCATCTTATTAGTCGGAGTTATGGTATTTGTGTTTTACCAATTCAATCCTTCGCCTTTAAACTTTATTGATACTTCTACTGAAAAAGTACTCGCTTCAGAGTATAGTAATGATTATAAAACGTTACAAGACAAACAAGCTGTTCTATTCGGTGAGAAAAAGACAGTAAGTTTACAATTAGCAAAATCATATAATGATGTCGATAAGAAAAATTTATTGCGATTAGATAGTATTGAAAAAACATATCGTGCCGAATCAAAATATTTGATAAAGCGTGCGATTGATGGAGATTATGGTGAAAAGTATGATAAATTATCACAGGAATTAATCGCGCTTGACGCGAATCCTGAAAGTGAAGCCTATAAAGAGAAAAAAGCTGAATTGAAATCGTGGTATAAAGAAGCTGCAAAAGACAGCGAGACCAATGACCGTGATTATATGTTTATTTCGTTCATCTTAAAATACTTACCAAACGGTTTGATAGGATTGTTATTGGCGGTAATTCTATCTGCAGCAATGTCCTCTACGGCTTCTGAAATCAATGCATTGGCAACCATTACGTCCATAGATTTGTACAAACGAAACGTCAGAGAAGAAAAAGACGAAGCGCATTATGTGAAAGCAACAAAATTATTCACGTTAGGTTGGGGAATTTTGGCTATTATCATTGCATGTTTTGCAAGTTTGGCTGAAAACTTGATTCAATTGGTGAATATTATTGGATCTATATTTTATGGAAATGTGTTAGGAATTTTCTTGTTAGCATTCTTCTTCAAGTATGTCAAAGGAAATGCAGTTTTTACAGCAGCATTAATCACGCAAGCAATTGTTGTGATTGTTTGGTGGATTGACCTCATGCCGTATTTATGGTTAAATTTATTCGGTTGTTTGGTCGTTATTATGCTGGCGATTATTATACAATCGACACAGAAAAAAGTAGTATAATTTTTTCGAAGTAATAAAGTTAATACCTTTTGGAACGCAACCTTTTAAATAGATTTGCATCTAAAAGGTATTAAAACCGTAAACATTATGAAAAAATTAACCAAACTACTCTTCGCATTTACATGCGTCTTATTCTTACAAAATTGTACCGATGATGATTTCGATTCTAGGACTGTTCCCAATCAGCAAACCGCAGCTGATATCTTAAAAGATGAAGAATTTAAAGCTGATAATTTCGGGTCGCCAACTACTGGAAATTTTATCGGCTTAGTCAAAGATGTCGATGATAATAGAATATCAGGTGTGCAAATCACCATTGGAAATTCCGTAACGATTACCGACCGTAATGGAATGTTCATTCTTAACAATGCAGATGTTTTTGAAAATTTCGCGTATGTAAAAGCCCAAAAAGAAGGATATATCAACGGATCAAGAGTTGTGATTCCAAAAACTACTGGTGAAAATAGAATAGATATTGTTTTATTTAAAAAGAGTATTACCGAAACAGTGACTTCAGGCTCCGTTTCTTCAGTGGCTTTAGAAAACGGCGCAAAAGTAAATTTTAGTGGCGGATTCGTTCGGCAAGATGGAAGTGAATATACTGGACAAGTGGATGTCGTTTTACATTATGTTGAACCAAACTCAATAAATACATTTTCCCAAATGCCTGGTAGTTTATTGGCGCAAACCGAAGCGAACGATGCACGAAATTTAGAAACCTACGGAATGCTTTCTGTAAATTTATTTTCTCCTTCTGGCGAACAACTAAACATCAATGAATTTAATAGAGCCACTATTGAATTTCCAGTGCATTTCAGTCAAACTAGTATTGCACCCGATTTTATTCCTTTGTGGTATTTTGATGAAGCACAAGGCTATTGGAAGGAAGAAGGACAAGCCGTTAAATTTGGCGATATGTATGTCGCAGAAGTTTCCCATTTTACATGGTGGAATTGCGATGCTCCTTTTGATGCTATAGATTTTTGCTTCAACCTGACACCAGCGAATAACACTTCAACTACACCCTATTACGTGATTATCAAACGACTTCCCAACGATCAAACTATATTTTCTGGTGCTGTATATTCAGGAAGTTTTGAATGTGGTTTAATTCCTAGAAATGAAGAAATAAGCGTTTCTATTTATCAATTTGCAAGTTTATGTTTTGGACAATTGATCGATACACAAACCATTGGCGGTTACGCGACAGATACTTCAACCGTAATTTCATTTGACGAGTCCGTAAATTTATTAACGACTACCATTACTGGAATTGCTAATGATTGTGACGGAAACCCTATTACCAATGGGTATCTATATGTAGATGAATACAATACGTTTTCAATCACAAACGGAATGATTAATATTGGACTGCAACATTGCGGAATACAAACAGCAACAATCCAATTGTTTGATTCTAATACAAATCAATGGGCAATTATAGACAATGTTCCACTTAATACACAAAATTTTAATTTAGGTGTAGTTAGCACCTGTACAAATAATGGTGGTATTTTTAATGGAAACCTTAGACTATCAACACAACAAGAAGTAAACGATTTTGGAACTTTTGGATTCACAAGTGTAACTGGAAATGTTACTATTGGTGATGAAAGTACGTATACAGATATTACCAATCTAAGTCCGTTAGCTTCCATTGCAAACATTGCTGATGATCTTAAAATTATCGGTAATGAAAATTTACAAAGTTTACAAGATATGAGCAATATAGCTAGTGTTGGTGGTTCACTTTTTATTGAAAACAATCCTTCACTAACTTCATTGAGTGGTTTTACAAGTTTAACGAACGTGGAGTATTTATATATAACTGATAATGATGGACTCACGTCACTTGCAGGTTGTGACAACTTTACTTCCATTCAAAATATACGAATCTCTGATAATGATGGACTCACATCACTTGCAGGCTTCAATAACTCAATTACAATTGGGCTTAACCTTACTATTGTTGGAAATAACACACTAACTTCATTACAAGGTCTGGACATTTTTGGTTTAACAAGTCAAAATGATTTAATAGTATCAAGCAATAATGCATTGACTTCACTACAAGGCATAGAAAGCATAAGCGATTTACGATTTTTAACTATTCATAATAATAACGCATTAAACTCGCTAACTTCATTAGAGAATTTAACAACAGTGTTAGATTTAGACATAAATGATAATGATGCTTTACTTAATTTAGAAGGCTTAGGACAACTACAAGCGAGAAGTTTACTTGTTTCCAATAATGATGCATTACTAAGTTTAAATGGAATTGAAGACTTAACTTTTATAGGAACAACTTTTTCAATAATTAATATTGGTGTTAGACAATGGGAAGGTGATTGCACTGGTTACTTTGATGGACCAAATCCAAACTTGACTGACTTATGTGCACTTAACAATGCATTAGTTACATCAAATTGGAATAATAATAATGATTATTGTGTAGTAATTGTTAATAATGGGTACAATCCTTCTGGTCAAGATATACTTAATGGAAACTGTAGTCAGTAGTATACTAGCTTCTAGCTTCTAGCTTCTAGCAAAATTAAAAAAGCCTTTCTACAAATGTGGAAAGGCTTTTTATTGTTTTAGTGTTTCTTTTAATTTTACAAGGATAAATCAAAGTCATTTACCGCAGCTGAGATTTCATACCCCAAACGTAAACCTTCGGTACAATCCATTCGCAAATGCACACCTAGTGGAATTCTTGAAAAACCATTTTCTGTTGCCATTTGTGTAAATGTTGTATATCCTCGTGGAGTTCCTCTAAATTCGGTTCTACCTTCGTGAGAACGATCAATAAAGTCAATATTGTTTCCAAAATGATGCATAAATATTCCCGCTGCAGCGGAAGCAAAGGTAGAATGTCCGGATGGATAACTTGGAAAAGAAGGATTTGGCCAAGAAATATACGGATATAAGTTCGTTTGAAAAGTTGGATCTATAAATTCCTGAATGTACACACTTGGACGCATCACCATATATTCATACTTATCTGCCCAAGTAGAAACAGCGGCATCATTTAATGAAAATCCAAGTTTTAGTAACAAAACCAACGCACTTTCATGATCTACATCATATTGTTTTATCAATTGATTTGCGATCGAAATTTGTCTTCCTGGCGGACTCATCATTAATCCTTCTACATCATTTGACCAAAATTCTGCAACCCATAAATCGTCATTATTTGTTGTTCTAGCAGTTTCACTAGACGCGTATACTTCTTGCATTGCTGTGTAAAACGAGCTCGTTGTATCTTCGCTATACGTCAACGGTGGCGCAACTGTTGAAGTTTCTGCTGACGAAATCACAAAGGTGCGCACAGAAGCCCAATATGGAAATAAAGCGCGTTCTGCATCATCACTGTAGGTCCAAAACCCAATACCAGTTGGCGGTTCATACGACGTTGGTTGCGGGCTCAATATTTGTGTTTCTGCTTCCGTATCAGTTTGACTGTATGCTATTATTTGTTGTGCTATGTAATTTCCCCAATCTTTTGAATTCAAAACAACATCACTACTTATATTTTGAGAAAGTTCGGCTTCTTTTTCTTGACGCAACATTGCTATTTTACTATCAATATCTGGTCGCACATTGTACATAAAATGATCAATTGCCGTTGCATAACAAGCATTCAAAGCTATACCAACATTCACATTTGCTTCTCTTTGGGTAAAATCAATATCAAGTTCAACATATCTATCTTTATTAGATGTGTACCCAACCATATCTGCCACACAAACTTCAAACGCCGCTAAGTGAATATACGCCAATGCTCTTGTAGATGCATTTGGACGCATGCCAATTGCATAGCGATCTAATTCACACCATAATTGATTCCAATCTAAAATAACTTCCGTAGTAGCATCTGAAACCGTTTCAGAAGGAGTTTGTATCGCAATATCTAGTTGTTCATCTGTACAAGAATTCAATATAAATGTGACAACGAACACTAAAAATAACGCGCGAAAAGATAATTTCATCATGATTCATTTTAAATAAAGCATGAAATTAATTTATTTTTTAAAACTACACACAAAAATTAATGATAATTCAATCAAAAATCATGGCGCATAAAAAAAGCCTTTCCACAGTGGAAAGGCTTTTTTATGTTTTAAGAGTAAAGAATTACTTCGACCATTTTTTGATAGAATCCTTATTCATCTTTACATAGTCAGCATTTCCAGCTTTTTCAGCTAATGCCATTGATTCTTTCGCAATTTTGATAGCGTCTGCTTTTTGACCCATTTTAGCGTATATTAAAGACTGTTGTCTTAAATACCAAAATCTTGGTTGCTCTTTTGTCATTTCAATAGCCTTGTCAATCCACATTTTAGCTTTGCTAATGTCTTTTCCTTCTTCTAAGAAATATCTAGCAGCAGAAAAATAATCTCCAGCACTAGCGCCAGCCATTACCTTTTCAATACTAGCGGTAGTTTTCTTGTCTGTAGGAACTGTAAAAGGAACAACTACATACGTTTTGTCCCAGCTAAATGTTAAATCTGCTCCACCATTAGAAAGGTTTCCGATTGCAATTGTAAACGATTCTGTTTTGTATGGCATAGTGTTTACAGGAGCTACAGCTGTTGCTACTACTTTAGTATCATCCCATTCGCCTGGTGTTCCCCAGTTTGTTGTTTCGTTATATAACATAACTTCCCATGTTTGCGCAGATGGCTTTACAAAAATTGCATACTCACCTGCTTTAACAGAAGTTCCTCCAATAGTAATATCATCACTAAACGAAATTTTAGTGTTTGCATTGGCTCCAGTTCTCCATACTTTTCCGAAAGGTACCAACTCTCCAAATATTTTTCTTCCTCTCATTGCTGGTCTTGAATATTCAACAGTCATTTTTGTTAAACCAACAGTTTGCTCTAACTTCGCGCTTGGGCTAGGTTGTGGCGTCTCTATTTGTGCTTGAACACTGATTCCAGCAGCTAAGAAACATGCTAAAAGTAATTTTTTCATCGTATTATTATTTTTGATTTTTTAGTTTGACGAAGTTACACAGAAACCACACGCACAAATGTTAACAAATCCTTAAAATAAGAAATACTATTTTTACGGCGAGCTAAATGCATATTATGAAAAATTACATTGCGGAATTTTTAGGAACATTTACGATGGTTTTTTGTGGTACAGCCGCAATGGTTGTGAATGACATTACTGGTGTTATTACACACCCTGGAGTCGCCATTACATGGGGATTGGTGGTCATGGGAATGATTTATGCGTTTGCTGAAATCTCTGGTGCACATTTTAATCCTGCGGTAACAATTGCTTTTTCGTATGCAAAGAAATTTCCATGGAAAGAAGTTCCAAAATATATTTTAGCACAATGTTTAGGCGCAATTTGTGCAAGTTTACTCGTTTATATGTTTTGGCCCGAAAGTGAAACGCTTGGCGCAACAATTCCAACAATCATAGCTTGGAAAGCTTTTATTCTTGAATTTTTACTGACTTTTTTCTTAATGCTTGTCATTATAAATGTATCAACAGGCAGCAAAGAGACTGGCACCATGGCTGGAATCGCTATTGGTGGTATTGTACTATTGGAAGCAATGTTTGCAGGTCCAATGACCAAAGCTTCCATGAATCCCGCACGTTCCATTGGTCCAGCGTTGGTTTCTGGAAATTTAGCTGATCTATGGTTATATATTGCTGCGCCAATCTTAGGTGCACTTTTCGCAGTTGTATGCTGCATACTTGTAAAAGGCAAAAACTGCTGTGATACTGACTGTTAACTAGCAAAACCCTCACTTTCCGATCAAAAAAACGCTTTTCATCATTTTCGTTATGATAACTTTAACAGCTACAAAAACATTTTGTTTAATTATAATCTAAAAAAGCTAAACAAAATTTCGTACCTTTATCCTGTTTTAAAATTAACATTATGGCAAAGAAAAAAAATATAACTCCACTCTTCATTATTTCAGCATATATGAACTCTATTTTGGAGCATGGGGAACAACCGAAAAATGTGTATGCATTTGCTAAAAACAACAATTTTGACGAAGCTAAGTTCTATGAATTCTATAGTTCTTTTGAAGTCTTAGAAGAAAACATTTTTTCAACATTTGGCACAAACACATTACAAGTATTATCAAACAGTGAAGAATTTGAAACATTTGACGCTCGTAACAAACTATTAAGTTTTTATTACACCTTCTTTGAGCAATTAACTGCCAACAGAAGTTACGTTGTTTACAGTTTAACTGTCGACAAAAAACCATTACAATCTTTAAAATTATTAAAAGAACTGAAGCATGTATTTACTGCTTTTATAGAAAGTTTAGATTTAAAAACGCTCGATCTGAATCAAGAACGCTTAGAACGTATTCAACACAAAGCAATCAACGAAACTGCTTGGATACAATTCATACTCACCTTAAAATTTTGGTTAGATGATACTTCTTCAAGTTTTGACAAGACGGATCAATACATCGAAAAATCTGTGAATGCAAGTTTCGATCTTATAGACAACACGCCGCTCAAAAGCATTGTAGATTTTGGGAAATTTATATTCAAAGAAAAATTAGACATCAGATCTTAATGAAAACAATTGACAAAATTCCAATTACAAAAATACAGCGTGCCAGCAAACTGGTAACGACAGGAGCAAAAGTTGGTGTCAACTATTTAAAATATTACGGTGATAAAATCATCAATTCTGAAGAAAAAGCGAAAGAAAGACTCGATGAGTCCAATGCAGAAGATATTTATGATGGTTTAAAAAGCTTAAAAGGAAGTGCTTTAAAAGTAGCGCAAATGTTAAGTATGGAAAAGAATATTTTACCGCGTGCGTACGTGGACAAATTTTCATTATCACAATTTTCTGTACCACCATTATCGCCACCATTAGTTATAAAAACATTTAAAAAATATTTTGGCAAATTACCAAGTGAGATTTTTGACAAATTCAATACCACTTCGTTAAACGCCGCTAGCATAGGTCAAGTACATGTTGCCGAAAAAGACGGGAAGAAACTTGCTGTGAAAATCCAATATCCGGGAGTTGCTCAAAGCATCTCCTCAGATTTGGCACTTGTAAAACCTATTGCGATGCGAATGTTTAACATTACTGGGAAAGGCTCTGATAAATATTTCAGAGAAGTTGAAGAAAAACTCACGGAAGAAACCAACTACTTACTTGAAATCAAGCAAAGTAAAGAAGTTTCGGAAGCGTGCAAACATTTGCCAAATATATTGTTTCCAACGTATTATGATTCGCTCTCATCAGAGCGAATCATAACGATGGATTGGATGACAGGAGAACATCTTTCTGAATTTACAGGAAAAAATACTGATCAAGAGAAATCAAATTTACTAGGACAAACACTTTGGGATTTTTATATGTTCCAAATTCATGAGTTTCGTAAAGTACATGCAGATCCGCATCCAGGAAACTTTTTGGTTTCAGAAGATGACAAATTAATTGCACTTGATTTTGGCTGTATGAAAGCCATTCCAGAAGATTTTTATGTGCCGTATTTTGAGTTGGCTGATAAAGGAACCATGAGCAATCCTGAATTATTTAGTAAAAAATTATACGAATTAGAAATTCTTCGTGAAGATGATACAAAAGAAGAAGTAGCTTTTTTTACAGAGATGTTTCATGAATTATTAGGTTTATTTACCACACCTTTTAATGTAGAAGTTTTTGATTTTTCTGATGAAGAATTCTTTGGAAAGATTGCTGATATCGGTGAACGCTATGCTAAAAACACACAATTGCGTAGCATGAATGCAAATAGAGGCTCAAAACACTTTATTTATATGAATAGAACGTTTTTTGGACTGTATAATTTATTGCACGAATTGAAAGCGAAAGATGTAAAAATCAACAATTATAAAAACTTTTAATGGCAACAATTACGCGTGACGATATTGACAATATGGAAAAATTGTACCGTATCAATTTGATTAATAGTTGTTCGGGGTATAAATCAGCTAATTTGATTGGCACACAATCCGAAAATGGTCAAACTAACGTTGCTGTATTTAGTTCTGTAACACATTTAGGATCAAATCCACCGTTACTTGGCTTCATCACGCGACCAGCCGTTGTACCTAGAGATACATACGAAAATATTCGGAAAACAGGAATTTTTACTATTAATCATATTCATCAAAATAGTATACAAGATGCGCATCATACATCTGCAAAATATCCAAAAGACGTTTCAGAATTTGATCAAACTGATTTAAAAGCTGAATATAAAGAAGATTTTTTAGCACCTTATGTAAAAGGTTGTCATGTACAAGTCGGAATGCGTTATGTAAACGAATATGTAATTGAGGAAAATGACACGATTCTTGTTATTGGTACAATTGAACATTTACATATCAATGACGAACTCTTAGAAACTGACGGTTTCATTAATCTTGCGAAAGCAAAAACCGCCACTATAAATGGACTTGATGGTTATGCGATACCGCAACAAAATACGCGTTATCCATACCAACGTCCCAAACAAATTTAGACTATGCGAATTCTACTTACGGGCGCTACGGGATATATCGGAAAACGACTCATTCCAATTTTATTGGAACTGGAACATTATTTAGTTTGCTGCGTAAGAGATAAGCAACGTGTTCCCGAAGAAATTGCAAATCATGAGCGTATTGAACTTATTGAAGTTGACTTTTTAAAACCAGAAACTTTACACAATATCCCAACAGACATTGATGTTGCTTATTATTTAATTCATTCAATGTCGTCTTCGTCTAAGTTTGAAAAAATGGAACACGATTGTGCGGTAAATTTTAAAACTCGCATTGAAAAAACGAATGTAAAACAAGTGTTGTATTTGAGTGGAATTGTAAATGATTCTCAATTATCAAAGCATTTACAATCGCGAAAAAATGTAGAAAATATTTTAGCGTCAAACACATACGCGTTGACAACTTTTAGAGCTGGAATTATTGTGGGAAGTGGAAGTGCATCTTTTGAAATCATACGAGATTTAACAGAGAAACTTCCTATTATGATTGCACCAAAATGGATCAATACAAAATCTCAACCTATTGGAATTCGTAATGTATTGGAATACTTATCAAAAGCGATCGGAAACGAGAAAGTGTATAACAAATCGTATGATATTTTTGGCCCTAAAGTGATGACTTATAAGGAAATGATGTTGCAGTTTGCAGAAGTACGCAAACTCAAAAGAACCATTATTTCTGTGCCCGTAATGACGCCAAAGTTATCTTCATATTGGTTGTATTTTATTACTACGACTTCGTATAAACTTGCGATGAATCTGGTGGATAGCATGAAGGTTGAAGTGATAGGGAAATCGAGTGATATTAATGAACTATTGGACGTTCAACCAATGTCATACAAAGAAGCCGTAAAAAAAGCATTTATAAAAATTGAACAAAACAGTGTGATTTCTAGCTGGAAAGATTCGTTGATTAGTGGACTTTTTCGTGAAAAAATATCGCGTTATATCAAAGTTCCGGAATTCGGTTGTTATGAAGATCTTAAAACAAGAGATATCGTTGATGAAGCACAAACACTCGATAAAATTTGGGCAATTGGCGGCAAAAATGGTTGGTATTATGCTACATTCCTATGGAAAATTCGCGGGTATTTAGACAAAATTTTTGGCGGCATAGGATTGCGTCGCGGACGAACGCATCAAACCACCTTAAATGCAGGTGATCCATTAGATTTCTGGCGCGTATTGTATGCAAATAAAGAAGAAAAACGATTGTTGCTTTTTGCAGAAATGCGCTTACCAGGAGAAGCTTGGTTAGAATTTAAAATTGAAAAAAATAAGCTCCATCAACGTGCTACTTTTAGACCAAAAGGAATATGGGGACGTATGTATTGGTTCGCAGTATTACCATTTCACGGCTTTATTTTCAACGGAATGATCAACAAATTGGTGAAAAAAGACAAAAAAATATAATGAATTCTCAAAACAAAATAGAAATTAATGTAGTTCTCTTTAAGCGTGACTTACGACTTCATGACAATGAAGCCATTCATGCTGCGCTTGCATCTGGGAAAAAAACATTGTTGTTATTTGTTTTTGAAGAAATTCTCTTGAATGATCCGCATTATAGCGAACGCCATTGGAACTTTATCAAAGAATCTTTGGCAGAATTGAATACCTCGTTGAAAACTTATAATAGTGAGGTTTTAATTGTACAATCGAATGTAAATAGAGCATTGCAAATCATTCAAGAAACATATAAAGTTACGCATGTATATTCACACCTAGAAACAGGCATAAAAGTAACGTACGATCGTGATAAAATATTGAAGCGTTTTTTAACAAACAACATGATTACTTGGGTTGAAAATGTAAATAATGGTGTTTTTAGAGGTTTGCAAGATCGAAAAAATTGGATCGAAAAGTGGGAAAACTTTATGAATCAACCTTTGTTAGATTTCAATCCAAAAAAAGAACAATTGTGTACGATTGAAGAGGTACAAAAATTAGCTTCTTTCTTTCATATTCCAAATTTAGAGACAAATCGTGATTCACCTTTTCAAAAAGGCGGCACTACGACTGGTTTAAAATACATGCATACGTTTTTTAAAGATCGCGGAAGAAATTACACGTTTCATATTTCAAAACCATTACTCGCGCGTCGCAGTTGCAGTCGTTTATCGCCATATTTAGCTTGGGGTAATTTATCGGTACGACACGTATTGAAAGAAGCAACAAGTAATATTGAACAAAATATTCATAAAAAACAAATAGAGTCTTTTGGTTCACGTTTGCGCTGGCAGGCACATTTCATTCAAAAATTTGAAATGGAAGACGAAATGGAGTTTGTAAGTATTAATAAAGGCTATCGAAAGTTAAAAAAACATGTTTCTGAGCAATATATAGAAGCATGGAAAAATGGACAAACTGGATATCCGTTGGTAGATGCTTGCATGCGCTGCTTGAAAGAAACTGGCTATTTGAATTTCAGAATGCGGGCTTTGGTTGTTTCTTTTTTTACACACAATTTATGGCAACCTTGGCAGAAAGCAACCGTAATTCTATCACGCTATTTTTTAGATTTTGAGCCCGGTATTCATTTTCCGCAGATTCAAATGCAAGCTGGAGAAACCGGAATTAATATGTTGCGCATGTACAATCCGACAAAGAATGGATTAGCGCATGATCCGGAAGGAATTTTTATTAAAAAGTGGGTTCCTGAGTTGGCGGATTTAGAAACTGTTTTTGTACATGAACCTTCAAGAATGACACAAATGGAACAACAAATGACAGGTTTTATCCTTGGGGAAAATTATCCAAAACCAATTGTAAACCTTCAGGAAACCAGAAAACGCGCAAGTGATATTTTATGGCACATGAAAGATGAAAATACAGTAATTGAAGAAAATTTTAGAATCTTGCGTAAGCATACATTAACCAATAGAAAACAGCCCTCATAATGATCTTAAATACTACCTACACAGACAGAGAAGCTTCAAAATTGATTGATTCTAATTTGGGCGAACAGTTTCCAATTATGCAACGTATCAAACTAAAAGGAATTGGTTCAAAACGAATGATTATCAATGATGTAAGTCCAAAAATGAAACAATATTTGAATACCGTTGATGATTTGAATTACGGAAGTATTGAACTGCGCCCGAAAGGAATTTTAATTCATATTCACAAAAAACTTGATAGCTATTCTTGGGTAATTCCGTATTACAAATTACACATTTATAATTCGGCTTATTTTAGCATTCATGCAGAAGGAAATTTTATTCAATTCAAAAAAAATAAGCTTTTTAAAGAAAATAAAGCATTCATTGAAAAAATAGTAACGCAAAAAAACACAGTGTTAAATACAACAGATTATTACGGAGCATGAAACATGATTTAAACCCAATACAAGTAGATCGCATTATTGAAATGGCGTGGGAAGATCGGACAACTTTTGATGCAATAAAGTTTCAATTTGGATTAAAAGAGCAAGAAGTGATTGATTTGATGCGAAATAATTTAAAAACTTCTAGTTTTAAACTTTGGCGCAAACGTGTTTCTGGTCGTAAAACTAAGCATGAAAAAAAGCGTAATTTTATCGAAGGACGCTTTAAATGCTCGCGTCAGCGAAGTATTAGCAATAATAAAATTTCGAAACGCTAAGGAAATCATAGCTTTTCTTTATAGGTGCATCAACAAAATAAGGCAAGAATCTTTCTTTTGAACTTAATTTTGTTTAACTTTATAAATAAATAATTAAACAATACAAAAAATATGAAAACTGCTGACGTTTTAAACCACATAAATGGGTTTAGCTATGAAGAAATTGGAGATGAACACCTGCTTACAGGTATGGAAACTCCTTTGCGTCCAGATGCTTTCAAACTATCTGATGAAGAGAAAAAGCAAAAAATTGCATATCACTTCTCGGAAATCATGGAAACGTTAGGATTAGATTTAACTGACGACTCATTGAAAGGAACCCCAAAAAGAGTTGCTAAAATGTATATAGAAGAAATTTTCTCAGGTTTAAACCCTAAAAATAAACCAAAAGTAGCTATGTTTGATAATAAATATCAATACAATCAGATGCTTATTGAGAAAAATATCCAATTTTACTCTAACTGTGAACATCATTTTGTTCCAATCATGGGAAAGGCTCACGTAGCTTATATTTCATCGGGTAAAGTAATTGGACTCTCGAAACTTAACAGAATTGTACAATATTACGCAAAGCGCCCTCAGGTACAAGAAAGACTTACCAATCAGGTTGCAAAAGAATTATGTAGTATATTGCAAACTGATGATGTAGCTGTAATTATTGATGCGAAGCATTTATGCGTTTCTTCAAGAGGCGTTAAAGATGATTCGTCAACAACAATTACATCTTATTATGGAGGTGTATTTAATACATCTCAAAAAATTCTAGAATTACAAAACTTTTTAAAAAATTAAATTATGACAACTATTTTTTCTGAGGTTATGGACTTTGAAGAAAAGAAGTTCATATCAAGAAGTGACAAAATTGCAGCTTCTCGTGAAGCAAAAAGATTAATCTTAGGTTTGAACGAGATTTACAAGCAAAAAAAAGATCCATCTATCATGGAAGTCATGAAAAGATTAACAACTTTAAAACGCAAGTACGAAAAGCGTTTATAATTAACATATTCCAATAAAATAATTCGCTATGCTGACAGCTATTTCGGTTGTTAGCATGGTTTATTATTGCCTATAAATCAAAAAATAAATGAAAAATATATTAGTAATTGGAGGAAGTAAAGGCATTGGTGCTGCCATTGTAGAATCGCAATTAGCACAGCATAAAGTCATCAATATTAGTAGAACAAACCCTGAAATTACTTCCAACAACTTCACACATTTTACTTGTAATGTCTTAGAAGATGAACTTCCAGAAATAACTGCAATAGACACCTTAATTTATTGCCCAGGAAGTATTAATTTGAAACCGATCTCACGACTCAAAATAGATGATTTTAAAAACGATTACGAAATTAATGTAATTGGTGCTGTAAAAGCAATTCAGAAATACTTACCCGTTTTAAAAAAAGGAGAAAATCCAAATATTCTATTATTTAGTACCGTAGCAACGAAGTTAGGAATGCCTTTTCATGCTAGTATTTCTGCTGCAAAATCAGCTGTTGAAGGTTTGGTAAAGTCATTGGCTGCTGAGCTTGCACCCACAATTCGTGTGAACGCAATTGCACCAACGATCACAAACACAGACTTAGCAAGTAAGTTGTTGCGAAATGATAAAATGGTAGAAAATATCACAGAACGTCATCCATTAAAAAAATTCTTAGAACCACAAGAAGTTGCAGATATGGCAGACTTTTTAATTTCTGATAAATCGCGTTCAGTATCTGGACAAATTTTTACCATTGATTGTGGTATTGTAAGCCTAAAAATATAATCTATGAAATTTTACATCCGATTAGCAATATTCTTACTAATTAATTTTGGCGCATTAGGAATAGGAACTATTCTAATGGATAACGGACCAAGAACAGATTGGTACATTAATTTAAACCAAGCGCCTTGGACACCGCAAGGTATCGTATTTGGAATTGCATGGACAACCATAATGGTTTGTTTTTCTATTTACATGGCAAAACTTACGGAACAAAAAAATCTCAAAACTATTCTAGCGCTTTTCGCGATACAATTTGTACTGAATGTTAGTTGGAATTACGTTTTCTTCAACCAACATTTTATTGCATTAGGAATGATTAATCTAATATTATTATTGGTATTAGTCACCTTAATTGCATACAATTACAAATCACAATTAAAAGTATATACATTATTTATACTTCCCTACATACTATGGCTTATAGTCGCCTGCTCTTTAAATGGCTATATTCTCATTAACAACTAAAATACATGCAAAAATTTAGCACAAAAGGAATTGTCTATCGATTACACAGCAAACAAAACTTTCCCATATCTCTTGAAGAGGCATGGGATTTTTTATCGGATCCAAGAAATCTAAAAACAATTACACCAGATTATATGAGTTTTGATATCCTAACGGAGAATATTGGCAAAATGTACGCTGGTCAAATCATACAATACATTGTAACGCCCGTTTTTAATATAAAAACACATTGGGTTACCGAAATTACACATGTAGAACATCAGCACTATTTTGTGGATGAACAACGTTTTGGACCTTATACAATGTGGCATCACAAACACTTTATCAGAGAAGTTCCAGGCGGCGTAGAAATGGAAGATATTATTGATTATAAAATACCTTTGGGCTTTTTGGGACGATTGATGCATCCGATTTTGGTGAAACCTAAACTAATAGAAATATTTGAATACCGTACTAAAAAACTAACTGAACTATTTGGAACTTATGAAGGATAATTGTGTGATTTTTTGGCATCGAAGAGATTTAAGAATCGATGACAATATCGGATTATACCATGCGTTGACTTCTGGAAAAAAAGTCATTCCACTCTTTATATTTGATGAAGACATTTTGGAAAAATTACCCGAAGATGATGCGCGTGTGAACTTTATTCATGAAGAATTAGAAAAAATTCATCAAACATTACAAAAACATGAAAGTTCGTTGTTAGTGAAACACGGAAAACCCGTTGAAATTTTAAAAAAAATCATCAAAGAATATCACATTTCTGAAGTATATACAAATCATGATTATGAACCGTATGCAATTTCAAGAGATAAAGAAATAAAAGAAGCATTAACCGCTGAAAATATACACTTCAAAACGTTTAAAGATCAAGTGATATTTGAACGCGATGATATTGTAAAAGCTGACGGTAATCCCTATAAAATATACACGCCGTTTTCAAAAAAATGGTTAGCTACTTTGCAAACTTCAGATTATGAAAGTGTTGATTGCGCTTCGCATTATAAAAACTATGCGAAAATTAAATTTGATTTCCCAACACTAAAAGATATAGGATTTACTGAAGCTAGCATAAAAGTACTTCCGTATAACATGTCTTCAACTATTATTGACAATTATGAAGACACAAGGAATTATCCAGCTATTGAAGGAACTTCAAGATTGAGTACGCATTTACGTTTTGGAACCATAAGCGTTCGAAAATGTGTCAAAAATGGATTGCAATCTGAAAATAATATATTTTTAAAAGAATTAATTTGGAGAGAATTCTTCATGCAAATCTTATGGCATTTCCCAGAATCAGTCACGCACAACTTCAAGTCTAAATACGATGGAATTAAATGGCGCAACAATGAAGATGAATACAAAGCTTGGTGCGAAGGAAAAACTGGCTATCCATTAGTGGATGCTGGCATGCGTGAACTAAATGAATCTGGTTATATGCACAATAGAGTTCGTATGATTACTGCGAGTTTTTTGTGCAAACATTTATTGATCGATTGGAAATGGGGCGAAGCATATTTTGCGAAAAAACTATTGGATTTTGACTTAGCGCAAAATGTTGGAAACTGGCAATGGGTTGCTGGTACAGGTTGCGACTCTTCTCCGTACTTCCGAATTTTCAATCCGACATCACAAATACAAAAATTCGATAAAGCACATGGGTACATTAAAAAATGGGCTTCAGATTATCAAGAATTCACATATCCACAACCCATTGTAGAACACAAACACGCACGTGAGCGTTGTTTAACAACTTATAAGAGTGGAATTGAAAGCTAATCAAATTGCTGTTTTGTTTAACCTTTTCATTGATTTAACAAACAATTAACATATTTTGTTTAACGATTATTTAAAATATATAAACAAAATTTATATCTTTGTTTCGATCGTTAACTAAAAAAATTGTTATGAAAAAGAAAACAACATCCATTCTAATGGCAATCGTCATTTCATTATTCACACTTACTTCATGTAGTGATGATGACAATAATGTAGTCGCACCAAGCAATACAATCGCAGATTTTGTTGCTGCAAACTCTGATTACAGTTCTTTAGGAGCTGCTTTAGACAGAGCAAGTTTAACTGGTGTATTAGCAGGAACTACAAACTACACCGTTTTTGCTCCCAATAATGCAGCATTCGACGCTTTCTTAACTGCAAATGGTTTTGCAAATTTAGAAGCTGTACCCGTAGATGTACTTACGCAAGTATTACTAAACCATGTAGTAAGTGGTGTAAATACTTCTTCAAATTTAAGTACTGGTTACATTCAAACATTAGCAGAAGAAGCTACAACTGGAAACAACCTAAACATGTATGTAAACACAAGTAATGGTGTTGTACTTAATGGTGTGTCTAGTGTAACAACACCAGATGTAAGTGTTGATAACGGAGTTATTCACGCAGTAAACACTGTAATTGGATTACCTACAGTTGTAACATTTGCAACAGCTGATGCAACATTTGGAATTTTGGTACAAGCATTAACTAGAGAAGCTTCATTTACGTATGTAGCTACACTTTCAACTACAGGAACACCAGCACCATTTACAGTATTTGCGCCAACTGACGCAGCATTTGTAGATTTATTAGCTGAGCTTGATGGTGTTACTGAGCTAGCTGACATCCCAACAGCAACGTTAGAAGCTACATTAAACACACATGTAGTAGCAGGCGCAAATGTATTAGCAGCTACATTAACCGATGGAATGACAGTAAATACATTAGGAGACAACTTTACAATAAACACAGTAGGTGGAGCAAGCTTCACAGACTTAAACAATAGAACCGGTGACATAGTTGTTACCGATGTCCAAGCAGTGAATGGAGTAATTCATGTTGTTAATAAGGTTATATTACCGAATCTAGATTAGGTGTACTAGATTCACATTATTTTAAAACTGACAAAGGCAACTAATTAATTTAGTTGCCTTTGTTTTTAGTATATTTTTGTACCTTTTTGGTCCCAAATGGTCAGTTTATGAAGCTACAACTACTTCTTTTATTTTTATGCAGTATCGGTTTTTGTCATGCACAAGAAATTGAGTTTGATCTTTATTTCGATTTGGGAAAATTTGAATTGTCTTCAAAACATGAAAAAAAAATTGATGAGAAGTTAGCTAATTTAGACAGTACAATTACTTATAATTTTATAATTAAAGGATATACCGATTTTGTGGACACCGAAAATTTTAATCTTGAATTGTCTCAAAACAGAGCAACTTCTGTTTTTGAATACCTAAAGAAACAGTATGAAGTGCTGATCAATTCTATTGAGAAAGAAGCCAAAGGTGAATTGCCAACGGAAACAACCAAACAAAATGAACGAATTGGCGTCAAAAAACACCGAAAAGTTTCCATTACTATTTCTAAAAACGATCACAAACCCAAACTGGTAAAGCGTAAAGAAAATATTTATGTCATTCCTGTGAAAGAACTTCGCATTGGATCTTCGTATGCTTTAGGAAAAATAAATTTTAAAACGGGAAGAGTTACATTGGTAAAATCTTCTATAAAAGAACTTGAAAAATTAGTCCGTTTTCTTAGGAAGAATAGAGAAATCCATATTGAAGTACAAGGGCATGTATGTTGTGGTGGCGACGACGATTCTGACGCACTTAATAGTGCTACTGGTACTGTTACACTTTCTGTAGATAGAGCTCGATTTATTTACAACTACCTAATTAATCGAGGTATTTCAGAAGATCGCTTAAGCTACAAAGGCTATGCATTTAAAGCACCATTACATTTTCCTGAAAAAAGTCGCCATGATCGAAGCGCTAATAGACGTGTTGAGATTAAAATCACGAAGAATTAATTTTCCTGTTGAGATTAAAATCGACTAAAGTTTAAAACAAAAAAAAATGAATCACTTTTGACAGCAATTCATTTTTTTATAAGTTTTATATACGTTTGAAACTATAAACGGACAATCTTCGCTCCTATCGCGCGTAAGCGTTCATCAATATTTTCGTAACCTCTATCAATCTGTTCTATATTGTGAATAGTTGATGTTCCTTTGGCTGATAACGCCGCGATTAATAATGAAATTCCTGCTCTAATATCAGGAGAAACCATTGTTGTCGCTTTCAATTTTGATTTAAAATCATGACCAATCACGCTTGCTCTGTGCGGATCGCAAAGTATAATTTTTGCGCCCATATCGATCAATTTATCAACGAAAAATAATCTACTTTCAAACATTTTTTGGTGTACCAATACACTTCCACGTGCTTGTGTAGCAACTACTAAAATAATACTTAGTAAATCTGGAGTAAATCCTGGCCAAGGCGCATCAGAAATAGTTAATATAGAACCGTCAATATAATTTTGAATTTCGTAACCATCTTTGTGTTCAGGAATATGAATATCATCGCCTTTACGTTCAACTGTGATTCCTAATTTTCTAAATACTTCTGGAATTTGACCTAAATCGCCCCAACTTACATTTTTAATCGTCAGTTCACTTCGTGTCATTGCTGCCAATCCAATCCAACTTCCAATTTCAATCATATCTGGAAGCATTCTATGTGAAGTTCCACCTAATTCATCAACACCTTCAATACTCAATAAGTTTGATCCAACTCCTGAGATTTTTGCGCCCATTCGGTTCAGCATTTTACATAATTGCTGTAAATAAGGTTCGCAAGCGGCATTATATATCGTGGTTGTTCCTTCTGCCAAAACAGCAGCCATCACAATATTTGCAGTTCCTGTCACAGATGCTTCATCTAAAAGCATGTAGGTACCTTTTAATTTTTTAGCTTCTACACCGTAGAAATAATCTTCACGATTATATCTAAATGTTGCGCCTAATTTTATGAAACCTTCAAAATGTGTATCTAATCGTCTACGTCCAATTTTGTCACCTCCAGGTTTAGGAATATATCCTTTTCCAAAACGTGCTAACAATGGTCCAACAATCATGATAGAACCACGCAATCCGCGTCCTTCTTCTTTAAATTGTTCAGATTCTAAATAGCTAAGATTGATATCATCTGCTTGAAATGTATAGGATCCCGGTCCGTTTTTTTGAGTTTTCACGCCTAAGTTTCCTAAAAGCATGATTAATTTATTGACATCTACAATGTCAGGAATATTACTAATTGTAACCTTTTCTGGAGTCAATAATACAGCACATAAAATTTGTAGTGCTTCATTTTTTGCTCCTTGTGGTTGAATACTTCCTTTTAACTGATGACCACCTTCAATCTTAAAAGTCCCCATAAAATATAATAATGAATGTTATTAGTAGCGTTTTCTATTGCTGCGGTTGTTGTTACTCTTGCTACGCTGTTGATTTTTGTTGCTGCTGCTTACGAACTTTTTCTTCTGCTTTAATAAGCTTGAAGCATCTGACAAGTCTTCTTCTCTGGCTGCTAAGTCAATTTCACCATTACTTAATACAAGTAAATGTCTAAAAATTACATAATCATCCACAGTATCTTTATTCCAATTGAGATAACATTTCTTCATGTGATTTGCAATCGCGTACTCTAATGCTTCTTTCTTTTCGCCATCCTCCCAACTATTGGCAACATCAATCATACGTTTGATGTTATTTCCATAGAAACGATATTTTGGAAAGTTTTGCGGATATCCTAAAGGTTCAGGACGTTCTTGCAATACTTCGCGTGATGGTTTTGGATATGGAGAATCAACATCAAGAGCAAAATCTGCCATGATAAATAATTGATCCCATAATTTATGTTGAAAATCAGGTACATCTCTTAGGTGTGGCTGCATGTTTCCCATCACACCTATAATAGACTTTGCAATTTTATTGCGCTCTACGTCATCTTCTGTGTCTAAAGCTTGGTTGATCATTTTTTGAATATGTCGTCCATATTCGGGAATAATCAATCGTTTACGCTCTGTATTATACTCTAATTGGTCAATCAAAATGAAAATTGTTTGTAAGGTAAATAATGAAGTAAAATAAAGTTCTCGTGAAGATTATTTTTGTGCTTGCAAAATAGTAAAAAAAAATAAATTATGTGTCTAATTATAAAGAAATTATGCCTTCTACCACACTTACATCCTTATATTTTTGAATAATAGCATCTGCACTTTTCATATTTACGGTAATGGTCACACTAGTATATGTTCCTTTAGAAGATTTTTTGGTATCAATTACGGCACCGATATTATTAAAAATTTGATGTACTTGTTTTATTTTTTCTTCCCTAGAAGGAACAATAAATTTATACATATATATGGCTGGAAATTTGGTTGTATCTTCTAACTGTGCTTTTAGTTTCGTGTAAAACGCTTCTGTATCGTTTTTTGAACTCATTATGTCTTTTTTTCAAATGAACGGCAAAGATACGAGGAATGTTTTAATTTTGAAACGCTTTGCTTTTGGATCACTGCGCTCTTAGATAATTGGAGCACTTTGCTGTTAGACTTGTTCCCGCGTAGGCGGAAATCTCTTAGATCGCTTCACTATTAGCGTCAAGATTCTAGACTTATTTAAAGCTTTTCGGGAATGATTACGGGAAACCGCATTGTGTATGTGTGATCTTTGTTTAGCTTTATAGAGAAATATGGAACGTAAAATTACTTAGACGTATATTGGCAAAGCTAAAAAAGGAAAATACAAATGAAAAAAAGAATATTGATTTTAATATTAATGCTAACTTCTGTCATTGGCTACTGTCAAGATTCAAAAGAAAATATCTTATTCGTTGTCGATTCAATTCCAATAATTGAAGAACCTAAAGAAGGATTTGGAACACTCACAGAAGATGAAATTAATAATGTTGTGGTCGTTACAGATCAAAAATTAATAAAATCATCTGGCTATAAAGATATAGATAAAATTATGTATGTTTTTACCAAAGCGTATGCAAAAAGACCCGACAGTATTAAAATAATTCCTTCTACTCAATTGATGAAAAGAAAGAATGGTGTTTGGTGTTTAAATAATAGTTCAACTGCATATTCAGGAAAGTTTATAGATTATTACTTAACAGGTGTAAAGCAAGGAGAAGGCGTTTTATTTAACGGTAGACTAAAAGGCAAAAGACGTATATACTATTTGAATGGAAACGTTTCTGATGAAATTGGATATGAAAACGGAATCTCCAACGGAGTCGAAAAACGATTTTATGAAGATGGTACACTAAAGCAAAAAGGTATTTTTAAAAACGGGAAAGAAATTGGCGTTTGGGAAATGTATCATCCAAATGGGCAATTAAAACAACGGACAACTTTTAATGAGAATGGAAAAATGAATGGCGAATCTATCTCATATTATTCTACAGGAGAACTAAAAGGTAAAAGTATTTTTGTAAATGGAGTTTCTCAAAAAGATAAAACAGCCGAAAAAATCTATAAATACTACAACCAAGGACAAGCTAACTATCGAGAAGGAAATTTTAAATCGGCTATAAAAAGATACACAAAATGTATTGAACTTGATGAGAATTGGGTTGAGGGTTACTTTGCGCGAGGAGCAGCAAAACTAAATAACTTTCAATTTGATGAAGCCATTAAGGATTTTGATAAAACCCTTGAAATAGAACCTTATTTTACAAATGCGTACTCAAACAGAGCTTTTACCATCATTAGAAAACACGAATTTGGAAATAGTAGAACCATCTCTAAATCCAAAGACATTCAAATAATGGCTTCAAAAGAAACTAAAATTCCTGAAGCTGAAAAAACTAAAGTATGTACTGATTTAAAAAAAGCGGTTGCGCTTGGAGATGATAATTGGATGGTTTTACAAGCATTGAAAAAACATTGTGAAGAATAAGCAACTATTTTGTGACGCGTGCTAGAAATTAATTAGATGTGAGATCGCTTCGCTTTTAGCGTTAGGATTCAAGATGTATATTTGACACATTGCGGATAATATTGTATTTTTCAAAAAAATAATTGAAGAAATTATTCATCAAAACACCTCAAAAACTATACTACAACGCAGACTCCTAGAAATATAAAACATGCCAAATCACACAAAAATTGTTATTGATGCTTCTTCCAGAATTTACTATGCATCATATTATATTCAAGGTTTGTGCGAAGTATTTGGGAAAAGAAATGTTACATTTTCAAACGCCTATTTCAGTGATTTAAAAAGAAAAGAAATAGAGTTTTCATTTGAGCATTATTTTGCATTTGTTGTCATTCAACCTGATAAAAGTTTAAAAAAGATTGTCATTGATTTTTGCGATCCGCCAGATATCAATGAAACTGCTCACAAATGGTGCGATATTTATGCAAAAATAAACTTCAATCACAACGAGACAGCAAAAGAATTTCTCGAAAAAATAATATCAATTCCGCCAAGTTTTAGTATCAAAATATGGAACAAAAGAGAAACGTTTTATCATTGTTTTAACAATCTCATAAAATGTAAATTTTCTCCAATCATAGGTTTTAAACGATTTTTTCAAGATTATTATGTACAAAACAAACGTCCACAATTACATGATTATACTAATTCTGATACTTTAGAAGCATCTCCAAAACCATATATTTTTATGATTGCTACACTTTGGGGAGCAAATGGAAAGAAAACGAATCAACAACGAAAAACTTTTATTGAACTCGTAAAGGCGAAACAATGCAATTTTGAAGGCGGATTTCTCACAAAAGAAATTACTGCTGAAATGGAAGGTTTCAAAGATTTTATATTCACAGAAGCGTATTCCAGTAAAGCATATATTGAAAAAACGAAACGATCTGATTTTGTATTCAATACGCCAGCTGTACATAAATGTCATGGTTGGAAACTCGCTGAATATTTAGCAATGGGCAAAACTATAATTTCCACACCTCCATACAATGAAATGCCTGAAAACCTTAAACATTCCGAAAATATTCACATCGCTTCTGATCATGAAGAATTAGCTGCTGCAATACATTTAATGCTAAATAACGCTGAATATAAAAATACATTAGGCAAAAATGCACAGGCCTATTTCGAAACATTTGTCAGTCCAAAACCTGTCATCAATAGAATCTTAGAAAAGGTTATTTAATCTGAGCCCGAGCTAATTGAATTACTTAATTTCGATACAAAATTCTTTCAGAATTTCACTCAATTTGACGTAATTCTAACTAAAAAATCGTCAATTCGAGTGATTTTCGAGAGAAAATCGTATCGAGAATAGGTTTTTTAGTGTATACTAACTTATATCGAACTCACGTTATTTAAGCAAGAAATCAGATATAAGTGAGCGTTTTTTTCAACTATTTTATATGCTCATTTCATATTCCTCACAATTTGACTAATTTTGCAACATAAATAATTCAGATTGAACACAAAAAGAATACTCATCATCGGCGGTCCAGGAACTGGAAAATCTACGTTGATTACCGAATTAGAACAACAAGGACATACGTGTTTTCATGAAATTTCACGTGAAGTCACAGCGGCTGCACAAAAACAAGGAATTGAACAATTATTTCTAACGCAACCGTTATTGTTTAGTGAATTATTACTCAAAGGTAGAATTCAACAATTTGAAGATGCCAAACAGTTAAATGTTGCGTATACTTTTTACGATCGAGGAATTCCGGATGTCGCTGCGTATATGGATTACACAGGTGACGAATATCCTGATATGTTCCGCGAAGCGTGTGAAAATCACAGATATGATGTTACATTTATATTAGCACCTTGGAAAGAAATTTACGCGCAAGACAACGAACGTTACGAAAGCTTTGAACAAGCAGAAACCATTCAAAAGTATCTGATTACAGCGTATGAAAACTATAATTATTCGCTAATTAATGTTCCTTTCGGAAGTGTTTCAGAACGTATAGAATTTATTCTAAATACACTCAAAAACCTATAATGACCAAACCGCTTGCGCTACTCGAAAAATACTGGGGACATACTTCATTTCGTCCGTTGCAAGCCGAAATTATTGACGCGGTTATTCTACAAAAAGATACCTTAGCATTATTGCCAACTGGTGGTGGAAAATCGGTTTGTTTTCAAATTCCTGCGTTGGTAATGGATGGAATTTGCATTGTAATTTCACCTTTAGTCGCTTTGATTCAAGATCAAGTAACGAACTTAAAAGCGAACGGAATTAAAGCAATTGCGCTTACTGGCGGATTGAAAACTGAAGAAATTGGCGCACTTTTAGACAATTGTGTGTTTGGCGATTACAAATTTTTATACCTCTCACCTGAACGTTTACAACAAGAAATCATTCAGGAACGCATCAAGCAAATGAACGTAAATTTAATTGCCGTTGATGAAGCACATTGTATTTCACAGTGGGGAAACGATTTTCGTCCTGCGTATAGAAATATTAATACTTTGCGCGAATTATTACCAAACGTTCCTTGTATCGCGCTGACAGCAACTGCAACTCCAAAAGTGGTTGTAGACATTGAAGAAAATTTACATCTTAAAGATGTTCAAAATTTTCAACAATCGTTTTCACGTGAAAACTTAGCGTATACTGTTTTAGAAACTGAAAATAAAGTGTTGACGATTGAAAAAACACTGCGCAAATATCCGCAATCATGTATTGTATACGCACGAAATCGGAAAAGCACCGTAACCATTCATGAAGCCTTACAGCGCAAAGGATTTACCAGCATGTATTTTCATGGTGGACTTTCGTCAGAAGATAAAAAAAAATCGTTGCAAAAGTGGTTGAACGGAAAAGTACAAACGATCGTGGCAACGAATGCCTTCGGAATGGGCATTGATAAACCTGATGTAAAAAATGTAATTCACATACAATTGCCCGATAGTTTAGAAAGCTACTATCAAGAAGCCGGACGCGCGGGACGAGATGGCGAATATGCAAACGCCATTATTCTCACCGATCAAAACGACATTAAACAATTACAACAACAATTCATTCATAATTTACCCGATGTTGATTTCTTGAAACTGGTTTTCAGAAAACTGTGTAGCTTCTTTCAAATTGCGTATGGTGAAGGTTATGAAACAAAACATGCGTTGGCTTTTTATGATTTCTGCAAAGCATATAAATTTCCAACACAAAAAACATATACAGCGTTACAGTTATTAGACAGACATAGCGTGATTCAGCTTTCGCAGAGTTTTCATCGAAAAACTACGATACAATTTGTGATTGATCAGTATAATTTGTTGAATTATTTAGACAATCATCCGCATTTAAGTTTGATTACACAAGCCATTTTACGCACGTACGGCGGTGTTTTTGAGCAAAAGATAAAAATTAACACCACATTTCTAGCGCAAAAATTAGGCTTACCTAAGGAAAAAATCAACGAAACGGTTCAACAATTGGCAAAAGATGAAGTCATATTATTAGAAGAATTGCAAACGGACGCGGAAATTACGTTTTTAGTCGCGCGTGAAGATGACAAAACGATCAATCCAATTGCAAGAGATGTTCGCCATCAGAATGAACTCAAAAAGAAACGCGTTCAATCTGTCATCAAGTACATTGAAAATACAGAAACGTGTAAAAATACTCAGCTTCTCTCTTATTTTGGGGAAACTGCTAAAACTCCGTGCGGGATTTGTTCTGTCTGCAAAGCAAAAAAAACAGCAACACCTGACAATGAATTACAAATGCTAATTCATGATGATATTTTAAAAGTACTGAAGACCAATCCAATGACTTCAACCGAAATTTGCGCTGTTTTACCTTATCGAGAACATCTGATATTAGCAATTATTCAATTACTTTTGGAAGCGGAGAAAATTAAATTAACAGAAACAAATATGTATACCTTATAATATATGAGAGATTTAAGAATCGTTTTTATGGGCACGCCCGATTTTGCTGTGGCAACACTCAAAGCACTTTTAGAAGCAAATTATAATGTAGTTGGAGTCATTACGGCACCAGACAAACCTGCAGGACGCGGACGCAAGATGCATCAATCTGCTGTGAAGAAATTTGCATTGGAACATAACTTGAATGTTTTACAGCCCACAAATTTAAAGCGGAAATCTTTTGTTGCCGAATTAAAAGCGTTACACGCGAATTTACAAATTGTAGTTGCGTTTAGAATGCTTCCAAAAGTCGTTTGGCAAATGCCAGAATATGGAACGTTTAATTTACACGCTTCGTTACTTCCAAATTACAGAGGTGCTGCACCAATAAATTGGGCTATTATTAATGGTGAAACAAAAACGGGCGTGACTACTTTCTTTATTGATGAGAAGATTGATACTGGTGCGATGATTTTTCAGGAAGAAATTCCTATTGATCCAATTGAAAATGCAGGTTCGCTTCACGATAAGTTAATGAATATTGGAAGTGCTTTGGTTGTGAAGACAGTTCAGCACATTGAGAAGGATGAAGTTACTACGACCATTCAACCTATAAGCGACGATATAAAAACGGCGTATAAAATTCATAAAGAAACCTGCGAGATTGATTGGACAGTTCCAATAGACACTATATTTAATAGAATTCGTGGTTTGAGTCCATATCCGGCTTCTTGGACAACCTTATATAATGGAGATGATACGTATGCGATTAAAATATATGAAGTAGCCAAAGTATTGGAAACGCATTCGCATGCAGTGGGAAGTGTTATTTCTTCCAAAAAAGAAATAAAAATTGCGGTAAAAGAAGGGTACATATTATTGAAGGTACTTCAACTTCCAGGAAAACGTAAAATGGAGATTTCGGCATTATTGAATGGTTTCAAATTCGAAAAAGACGCAAAGGTCTCGTAACCCTTATATCTAGTGATACGAGAGAAAACCTATAAAAAATAGTCGTGTTTATTAACAATCGCATGAAGTTATCAACAAAAACAGGGTTTTCCCGTGCTATTACTTGCATGAGAAGGAAATCCGTATAAATTTGTATTGCTTTTAAAAAATAATGTTTAACCAACAATTAATAATTCAACAATTATGAACAAAACAGAATTAATTGACGCAATGGCTGCTGACGCAGGAATTTCTAAAGCTGCAGCAAAGAAGTCATTGGAATCATTTTTAGGAAATGTAGAAGGAGCTTTGAAAAAAGGTGGAAGAGTTTCTTTAGTAGGATTTGGATCTTGGTCAGTTTCAGAAAGAGCTGCAAGAGATGGAAGAAATCCACAAACTGGAGCAACTATTAAAATTGCTGCTAAGAAAGTAGTTAAGTTTAAAGCTGGATCTGATTTAGGAAATGCTGTAAACAACTAGTATTTTATTTATATTAAATACACTATAAAAGCACTCAAATTGAGTGCTTTTTTGTTTTCAATAGGTTCCCAAGATTTACTAGATTTGATTATTCCATTTTTTTTTAATAGCTTTAAATAACCTAAAAAATCATAAATGGTAGCCTTAAAACCCAATAAAGGACATCTTCTAATTGCCGAACCTTCCATTATTGGCGATGTATCTTTCAATAGATCAGTAGTATTGCTTGCAGATCATACCGAAGAAGGATCTATTGGTTTTATCTTGAATAAAGCACTAGATGTAAGTCTCTCCGACTTGATTCCACAGTTTTCAAACGCAAAAACTACTTTTAAAGTCTACAATGGCGGTCCTGTAGAACAAGATAATTTATATTTTATTCATAAAATTCCACACTTAGTTCCAAATAGTATTGAAATTTCTTTAGGGATTTATTGGGGCGGCGATTTTTCGTCTGTTGCAAAGCTTTTAGAAGAAGATAAATTGGACAAAGACGATATTAAGTTTTTTCTAGGATATTCTGGATGGCATGCCAATCAATTGAGTGAAGAATTGAATTCTAATTCATGGATTATTGTTGAAAATGAATTCAAAAAAGAAATCATTTCCAAATCATGCAAGTCTATTTGGCGTAAAAAGATGATGGAATTTGGTGGTGAGTATTTGATTTGGTCAAATGCACCCGAAGATCCGAGTCATAATTAAATCCTAACCTATTCGAATTTTTAGATTTAGTTTTCCGATTAAATCTCTTGCGACTTCCGTTTTAAATTGCTTTTTTCGATATTTTGTAATTGGTAAAATTCCTTGAATCACGTTTGTAATGAAGAATTCGTCTGCTTTTTGAATTTCAAACGGTGAAATACTTTCTTCTTTTAGTTCGTAATCTGTTGTTTTTCCTATAATTTCAAGCAATTGCTTTCGCAAAATACCTTTTAGGCAACCATCGGTAATTGGTGGTGTTTTGATCACATTTCCTTTCACCAAGAAAATATTTCCGTTTAGTGCTTCTACAACGTTTTTATCTTCATTAACCAACAAACAGTTATCTAGATCGTTCTCCTTTGCGTAAACGCTTCCTAAAACGTTTATAATCTTGTTATTTGTTTTAAGTGTTGAAAGCAATCCTTTGTTGATATAAAAATCTTTATACAAGTCTACTTCATAAGCAGCATCCGAGAGTAAATAAAACGGAGATGCTAAATCATTTACGGTGATTATGTATTCAATATCATTAGAACTTGGCAAGTACAATCCGCCATTTCCTCTAAAAATAGTACAGCGCACACGTGCATTAGTTAGTTGACTCGCTTTTAATGTATTTAAAATTTCTTCTTCTAGGAATTCCATGGTAAAGTTCATCGGAATTTCCATTCGTAAAATACGCATTGATTCCATCAATCTGAAATAGTGATCTTCCCAAAAGAGAATTTTATTCCCTACAACTCTTAGCGTTTCAAAAAGTGCATCTCCATACTTCATCCCTCTGTTTTCAACACTTAACAATGTTGTCTCTTCACTAATATTACCGTTAAAATTTACCATAAAAAAAGCCTTGAATTTCTCAAGGCAAATATAGTTTTTAAAAATGTTTTTTTAGCGTGATCCTAAAACTTGTTTAAGACTTCCTATTTGATTATCCCACAACATTTTAGCTTCTTCTAACTCATCTTCATCGCTGTGATCAGTGACAATAATAGAAACATCTTTTGTAATTTCATCAACTTGAATCTTCAATTCAAAATAGTACGATGTACCTTCATCTTCTTCCCATTGAAAACGAATACGCTCATTGGTCTTTTTCCCTAGAAGTTTTGCAACCTCTTCACTATCGTCCCAAATAAAGGTAAAAAACTCTCCTCTTGAGTTTACATTATCTGAAAACCATTCAGACAATCCTGACGGCGTTGATAGATATTGAAACAAAAGCTGTGGAGAAGATTGTATAGGGAACTCAATTTCGTATTTTATTTTATCAGACATGCTTTATTTGTAATTATGTTGCTGACAATATATACATTAATTGTTTAGTTTAAAAGAAAAGAATTAAAAAAATAAAAATTGCGTATTATTTGCTCTGAAAAAAAATGTTTATATATTTGCACCCGCAAAGTAGGCGAGGTAGCTCAGCTGGTTAGAGCGTCGGATTCATAACCCGGAGGTCGCGGGATCGTGCCCCGCTCTCGCTACATAAGATAAAATAGACGTTAAGTCAATGTTTACACGGTTTTCCACTTTTGGAAAACCGTTTTTTTATGACTAAATTTGAGGAGATTTTAACAAACGAGTATGTAAACGAGTATATTTCTATGGCAAAAAAAATGTATTCAGAGCCAAAAATATATGATGCCAAGGGCGATCTTTCCAAGCGTTGGTACGTGTATTTCTATTTTAGAGACCCCGAAGATGGGAAAATGAAGAAGCAAAAACCAATCTTCAAGGGTGCAAATAGGTTTAAAACTAGAGCTGAACGAACGGAAATTTTAAATACCTATCGCAAAGCTTTAATCAATTTATTGAAAGATGGCTTTTCTCCTTATGAAAATAATCAGCAAACAAAAGAGCGTTTAGAGAAACTTCGAGGAGTAAACGACACCACTGAAAAAATAGTACAAACGCCTGTTACAAATTTAAGCACTGGATATACTGTAAAAAAAGCACTCGCTTTTGCATTAAAACAACGTGAACCTGATTGGGCAAAGAAAACAGCAGGATCTATGAAAGGGCATTATGATAGATTCATTGAATGGCTAACTGAAAATGATTTATTAGACCAAGATATCAGTGAATTGAAAAGAAATCATATTATGTCCTTTTTAAATCAACTAAAAACGAAGCCAAACAATAAATCACAGAAGCCTAAACCATTAGCACCAAAGACAAAGAATAATTACAGAGCCACATTATCGTCCTTATTCGCAATATTAGAAAGCGATGAAATTATTCCAAGCAATTTTATAGGCAAAGTAAAGCCCAAAAAAAGTACACCAAAGAAAAACAAACCTTTCTCAAACAAACAAGTTAAAGAGATACGTGAGCATTTAGATACGCATGATCCGTACCTACGAATATTTATTCAATTCATGTCTTACGCCTTTTTAAGAAATAAAGAAGTGTGTAACATCCGTATCAAAGATATTGACCTTGATTCTAAACGAATTTTTATAGGCACAAAAGTAGAATCCCAAACCGCGATCCCGATAATTAAAGAATTGGAAGATATCATACGCGCCATGAATATCGAAAAATACGATCGTGATGATTTTTTAATTACGCGCTTTGGTCATCCAGCACCTTGGAATACTGATGCAGATAATAAATCGGGATATTTCTCTAAGCGATTTAATACAAACGTAAGAGAACCGCTTAAATTAGACATGGAACATACTTTGTACTCATTTAGACACTCCGCAGCAATCAATATTTTTAAATCGCTTAGAGATACTAAAATGCCGCATGACCAAATATTATTCCGCTTAATGTCAATTACTAGACACAAATCTATTGCAGGACTTAAAAATTATCTTCGAGAAATTGGAGCGACACTGCCCGAAGATTACGGAAATATCTACACAATTGAGTTTTAATGACACAATATGGCATAAAAATTGACGTTAGATTTTAGTGCAACATTTTTACGGGTTTCCGTAAAATTTGATTTTTTTATTGCACGTCCAAATTGTTCTAGCAAAGCTTCCCCAAGCTGATTTCATAAAATTTAAGCGATCATTAGTAAATGATTGTTGAGTTGAATATGGAAGAAAGCGAAAAATCAAAAAAAGAAAATACACAGCAACAGCTTGATGCGTTAGAAGAAAGTATAAAGTTTCAAGATCAAAAAGAAATACAGGAATTATTCAAAAAAATGGATGTTGATGATATTCCATTCGATATGTATGTAGAAGCGATCAACAAACAACTTTCATTTAAGGTATCGTTTGAGGATGTGATAGATGAAGAAGAATAATGTGTATTAGTTGTTTAAATCTATCAGTTTTTGCATGCTTATGCTCTCGCCTTCTTTTGCGAGTAAAGCCATTTTTAAAGCTTCAATGTAGATCATGTCTTTAAAAGATTGTTCATGCAACAATGCTTCTTTGTTGGCGCGAATTTCTAAAGCCAACTTTTTAATGTAGTTTTTATCTTTTTTATCGAGTACATTCTCGTCGTTGCTATATACTGTATCACCATCAAAACCTTCTTTATTCTTTTCCATTAAAATCTTAGCATACGCAACAACAGCATCTTTGGTATTCCTTCTAGGATTTTTTGTGGTACCATTTAAGACTAAAAAAAGCGAACCTGCACTTTGTCCAGAATAATTAGCAAGTTCATTTGCCGTTACTTCTCGCTTTTTTAAATACTCCAATGCTTCTTTAAATTCAATCATACAGGAAAATGTTAAATTAAGAATAAATATTCTATTTAATTCTAAAATATTCTATATTTGAATAATTAATTCTAATATATCTCGTTAGAACTATACAAATATAGCTTTTTAAATATAAAATAGAATAAAAATAAGTCAAATCTTACGTCTGTTAGTTATTAAGAATAGACCATTACTACAAATTTCATTGAAAGCAGCAACGGCATATAACGTAATTCAAGCCTTATCGAAAGATGAGTTGCCTAAGCTGTACAAAATGTTGGGAGTGCAACAACCAAAACAAAAAAGGACTTCCAAGAAAAATAAGTTAGTAACGCTTGCCCAAGCAACAGACGATATTTTGGCTATGTATATAACTAAATAAACTATTGATAAATGGCAACAAAACGTAGAATCAAACTCAGAATTAGCATTAAAAATCAATTGAAAGATTACAAAGGATTTGGGAAACTACTCAATGGAATGACACGCGAAGGCTTTTGTGTGCTATCCAACGGACAAATTGTAAGCGAAAAAGAATTAGAAAAAGCCATAAGAGGATGAATTAGTTCATCAAACGTGAATTTCAAAGGCGTGATTTTACGCCTTTGAATCTTCACATTAATAATTGTAATACATGACAACAAATAAATTAAAAACTCCCATAGCGTGCGCTATTATGTATAAAAATCACTTTGCTTCATTCGGGTTTTCTTTGGATAATTTAATTACGCTATTGGAACTAAAAACGATTGATTCCTTTTTTGATATTCTAGTCTGTAAATATGATGATCATATTGAATATATGATACATGTCTCAAAAACCGATGATGAAGTTGTTAAAATACATAGAGTAACTGTGTTTCATAAGATGATACAAAAGATGCACAGTGTTAGCTATGAATCACTTACGAATTCGTATGTAATTGGAAAAGAATACGATTGTTTAACCGCTAAATGTATGCTCCATGCAGTTAATAAGTAACCACATACCGACCTATATTCAATGTCCGTATTTCCTAACGGAAGATAAGATAGAAACCATGCAACGCTATCGCATTTTTATAAACGCGTACAATGCAACGATTCCACGTTTGAATAAAGAAGTAAAGGAATATAACAATCGTGTTTTAGCATATATACAGAGCAACAAAACACAGCAACAAGCGGTGGTTGCACAACAAGAGTTTGAAGACATCGAAGTGAATGGTATACAAAACAAATGGTTATCGACACTTGACTATAACGAGCAAATTGAAAAAACCAACGGAGACAAGCTGCTGTTAAAGAAACAAAAACACCTTCCTGTTAGACAAGCGCAATTAGGCACTTTTGAAATTATTGTTTGGCTATATAGTCAGCAACTTATCAAGCTGAGAAAACAATTACAACAGCTTGGAAGCGGTGTAAAAGTATCTTTTCCAAAAGTACAAGTTACCTCTACTCAGGTTTGCAATTTCACGAAAAATGGCGAAAAAAGAATGCTGTTAAAGCGTGATACAATTCGTGAACATGTACACCGATTACGTCAAGCGGGTGTATTTGTTCAATATCAATTTAAAGGCAGCAGTATGCCTGTTAATTACTTTATCAATGGAGCAATTTTTGTCTTTAGAGACAAGCGAAAAGGATTTACTGATAATCAACAAGTTAAACCGTTTAATAACGGAAAACCGCTGGACTTTAGTGTAGATACAAGAACATTTACTAAAGAAATAATAAAGAAAGTAGGGAATGTTGATAACCATTCCCATGACAAGGAAGTATTTTCATTTGCTGCTGAAAATAGCAGCAAAAACAAGAACAGGTACAAGAACACCAAAGAGGATAAACCACAAAAAAATTCCAATGACAACGAAGGCAAACTAGGCGGCGGCGAAAATTTCCCGAAAAATGAATTGTCTGAGTATTTAAGAGGTCAAATTTTATACAAAACCGTTTTTCTAAACGCACTAACCGAGCATCAGTACGACAATTACAGCTTTTCCGCTTCCAATATGAACAGGCGTTTAGATACAGAATCCATAAGTGGCGTAATGTCTAAAGAAGAATTTAGAGAACTCCTCTTGCAACTATTCATCAAAATAGCAGCGCCTATCTGGAAAGGGAAAAATGTGTATTACGGAAGTTGGCACAAAGCCTACATTCAAATTGATGATGAGTATTTACGGAATCCGAACGGAAGCATTCCACGAAAAGAAACATTGTTGTATTTGTTTGGCTTTTTAGTGTACCGAATTGGTCGTGCGAAACGCTTTTTTAACAGCAAAACAACCTATCGCATTCATTTTCCGTGTATTTATTTTGATGCCACACGAAAGCAACCAAGTGAAGGCGGATTTGCCTATACGGTGGAATGGCTAAAACAGTATCAAAAGTATCAAGATTTACGAGCAACGAGGAAGCAACAAGCAGCAACAAAAGGTGGTGCAAGACGTAGACAGAAAACCAATGAAGAAAAAGTAAGAGATCAACTAAAACTGTATTTGAAAGGTACAATTACACTCCCACAAGTGTACACCTATATAGAGCGAAACAAAGGCATTCCTGATTATTTCATTAATGAAGTACCAAGACTCCTGAATGTATTAACTAATAAAGAATTTGATTTATATGACTAGCAACAAACCATGTAATTGCAGCAACAAAACAAGAACGGCTTGCGGAAATTGTTCCCGACTTCGGATGGTGTTTTTAATGTCGTACACATTGGGAAATATTCAAAACCCTGTATACTACTCGTTCCAAGCGGAGGACAGAAAGTTTAATGATGAGAGACAAGTAGCAACACAAATGCTAGGCAGACTCGTAAAGCTACACAGAGGGCATTTTTTTAAAATAGCGGTATATGACAACCAAACCGCAGGGAAACCAAAGCTGTTTGAGTTTACGAAAGAGGATGTATAGAATTAAATATGGATAGAACATGATTAAAAGAGAAGACATACAAACGATGGGAAAAGTGGAACTTCGCAGAATGCTTTTTGGCATTTCAAGGAAAGAAGCTAGAATTGTAATGAATATGGTTATTGCGGATTGCAGAAAAATTTCAGAAAAAGAAGCTAAAAAAAGAAAATTGGTACTCGCACATGAAGTATTGAAAGTACTTGATTTTTTTGGGTTTGAAGTTAATTAGTATAAAATTCTGTATACTATTTCACAATTATCTTAGTTGATTACGGAAAACCTCATTGTACTAATGTAATTTTTGTACTACCTTTATGAAAAATAACGGTAACATTTACTGAAAGTTCCGTATATACATACGTTAGCTGCAATTAAAACCAACCTATGAACTTGAAAGGACCAAACTCTGGTATTCGATGGAAAGATTATCAAATTACTACACCGACTTTCCACCTTTCATCAATTGAAAAGCCAGACTTCTCGCCTTTTTTAATTCATATGACTGGAAGGAATCAGCTTTTAAATATTTTACGTGGTGAAAATGCGCTTGAAGATGTTGAAGTTGCAGAAAATAATGGGTTTTTAAAATCTTCCATTCCTTCTTTCAATGGCAATGAAGGTCATTATAATTCTGGTGTCGTGTGTTTTACAGAATCACCGCTATTTTCTTTAGATTTTTTTAGATACAGAAGTTATTCTCGATGGCAAGCCGACCAACAATTTGGTATCGGATTTTCAAAAACCGATTTAGTGAACCATAGAAATGTTCGTCCTGTAATATATTTAGAAACAGAAACTAATACCGAGGTTTTAAATCTTTGTAATCAAATCTTGAATGATAATCTTACGGTATCTGACAATAATGGAGTAATAAAAGATTTAAAACCTCTGATGGAAAAAATAAAGCCATTACTTTTCCCTCTACTACAAGAAAAACCTTCACAAGGTTTTATGTGGGAAAGAGAATGGCGATGTCCAAGTGAAGTTGGAATGGTATTTCCTCTTGGAGCAATAAAGGTTATCTGTTGTCCAAATAACGAAAAAGAAGAAATTACGGAACTACTTGCAGATTACGTTGACAATATTCAAATAGTTGAAAGTTGGAGAGAATATGATGATGTAACTTCATTTTTGAAAAGAAGAAAATCTCAAGTCCAATATGATACAACTGACAAAATTCAGCAAGTTAGTAGTGTTAGTGCACTTTGCGAATTAAAACAGCAAAATGACCAAACATTGCACACTTTATCTGCTTATTACGGAGTGTTTAAAGAAACTGTTAATCAACTAGAAGGGAAAAGTATTGCTGATACTTTGAAAGATTTAGAAAACACATCAAAAATTATTTCGGATAGAATGAAAAAAGTTGAGGCGGAAATTAAAGCGAAAGAAGAACAAGCCAAAATGAAAAAGTAACTACAGCTAACAATGTATAAAAAAAATAGGGCAAAAAGTGCTTAATCGAAAGGTCTGTGTGTATTTGCCAAGTCGCCAAATTTTTAAATTTGGTTATATTTAGAAAAGAAAGTTAAACATAAAAATTAAAAATTCGGCTCGTGCTAAACCCGAAAAGTTAGCGTTTATTTATACGCTACGTTTCATATACAAAACCGTTATGTGCCATTTGAAAAAAAACTATGAACAATAAAAATATAACCAGAACTGCTGCCATAATTTATTCAGAAGAAAGTTCTGCTATTAAATCTTCCACTGTTCAAAGGAAAATTATAGAATCATTATTTGTTGAAAATGACAATAAAGAACTTACAATCGACCAAGTTATTGACAAACTGAAGAGTTCATTAGAAATGGACTTTGGTACTGATGAAGTAACTAAAATTATTAATGATGACAAACACTTGCATTTTGAAGTTCGTTTGGAAATAAAGGAAAATGAAAGTTACTTCAAATTATTGCCAAAAAGATTGGAAGTACTTTCTGCAAGAGAGCAACAAAATTCAATATTTCCACATATTGAAAGATTTAAAGATAGTATATATGAAGGTGTCTTATCAACTGACAAAATAGACGAAATCATACATAACTACCTCTACCAACTTTTAAACAAAAACATATCCGTTTTTCAGAAGATTGCTAAACCTACTAATCAGCCTCAGGACTTATTTATTGACCCAACACTATTCACTCTCGAAGAACGGGAAGCGATTAACGAATTTTTAGAATGGAATGATGTAAATAAAAATAAGTCAATTTTTGCTCTCATAAGTTATAGTCTTGAATACGCAGTAATAACAAACAACCAAGAGAGTTCGGCAGTATTTCTGAATTCAATAAAACATAAAGTGTTTTTTCTAGATAATAATGTACTTTACAGAGCTATTGGTTTAAACGGAGAAAATCGACAGAATAGAATTATCACTTTTCTTAACAAATGCAAAAGCGCTGGACAAGAATTTAAAATATCAAAATATTCAGAGAAAGAATTTAGAAATACAATAAAGCATAATGTAAAACTGCTTCAAAAAGTTCCCTTTAAAAAAATAAATCCAGATTTGTTTTCAAAATATTCTCTTAATCCAAATATTTACGAATATTATCATAAGTGGAAATCAAATCGTATGACCTATGGTTTTGACTTATTTATTACTCATATTCTTAGTCAACTTGACAATTTCAAAAAGAAATTTAATGTTGAAACTCTTTACAAAATACCATTTGATGAGCAAGGAAAAGAAGATGTCAAAAAAGTTCAGGAATATCAAGCAGAAATTGGAAGCATCAAAAAATATGGTTATGAAGAATCCCATTTTTATGATGCTATCAATATATATCTTATTGAAAAACTTAGAGGTCAAAATAATAATTCAATAACTGACACGAAATTCTTTTTCGTATCTACTGACCAAAAATTGAGAGGTTGGGACTTTTCAAGAAATAATAAACAACCGATTGCATTAATACCTAGCCAATGGATGGCTATACTACTAAAGTATTTTTCAAGAACAGAAAATGACTATTCTAGTTTTATTTCTTTCTTAAAACTCAAAACAAACAAACCAATCATTAATGAAGACAACTTACAAACAATTCTTGCTGGAATCAGTGAAATAACAGAGGATTTTGAGCGTCAAGAAACAATTCTTGATAAAATGGTTGAATTGAAATTTGAGGGCATTTTAAACGGAGATAACACTACCGAAGAAGTTTTCAAAAAGACAATTGAATTTGTATCAAAAGAATTTGAGTCTGAGATAAAAAAAATAAATGAGGATAGGAATAAGTCTGAATTTAATTTTAGCACGCAAACAATTGAATTTAAAGAAAACTTATTAAGCGAAAAACAAACAACAATAATTGAACTGTCAAAACAAAAAGTTCCAATTGAAAAACAAGCTGAGAAAAGTTTAAATAACTACAAATTCATATTCTGCCTTATTGTTTTTGGATATTTTATAGGTCTTGCAATTATTACTTGGGAAGTTGGCTGGAATACAATGGAACCTATTACTTACTTTTTAGGTGCTTTAGGAATTATTGGAACTTATTTATACACGGCAATTTCAGGTAAAGACATTAATCCAAAGATACATTTTGAACAAAAAAATGTAGAATTTATCAATAGAAAATACGAAGAATTTAATTTTAACGAAGAACGTTTTGAGAGTTTGATTGAGGAAAGAACAGAACTAGAAAAGGAAATTTTGGATTTAAAAAAGGCACATAACAGAATATATAATAAATAGCGAAAGTCTTTGCTAATAAGCAAGGTTTGGGCATTTTTGAAAAGTTACCAAATTTTTAAATTTGACAAATTGCAAAAATAAAATAATTAGTAAAATTTAAAAATTAGGCTTGTGTATTATCCGAAAATTATCGCCTTTTTCAGTGCCACTTTTCATATATGTAACCGTTACCAACAAGCAAAAAAATAATGATTGAAAAAAGAAATTTACATACAGCTCCTTTTGATATTGGAACACAATCTAAATTAGCAATTTTTAATGATTATATAAAAGAATGGTTACCTGTGTTCTTAGCGAAAAAGGAAATTTATTGGGATACAATAAATATTTTTGATTTTTTCTCTGGACCAGGTATGGATGTTGATGGGAATAAAGGAACTCCCTTATTAATTATTGATGAATTGGAATCATATCTCGAAAATATAGAGAGAAAAAAATTAAAAGTAAACCTATATTTTAACGATTATTCTTCTGAGAAAATTGAAATCTTAAAAAATAATCTTAAAAAATATTCTACCAAACCATATTCTATAAAAATTCAATCACAAGATTTCAAAGATGCATTCCGAGATCAATATCCTAAAATGGAAAATAAAAATGCTGCAAATCTTTTGCTACTGGACCAAACTGGAGTTAAACAAATTGATGAGAATATTTTTCAATCAATTGTTAAATTAAAAACGACAGATTTTTTGTTTTTCATTTCTTCTTCGACAATTAAAAGATTTAAAGATAACCCTTCAATAACTCGTCATATAAACATTGATTCGACGATAATAGAAGACACAAAATACGACCAAATACATAGGTTAGTTACTGAGTATTATAAAAACTTAATACCTAACAATATTAAATACTATATTTCGTCTTTTTCACTAAAGAAAAAAGCTGGTTTATATGGGATTATTTTTGGTAGTGGAAATCCATTTGGAATTGAAAAATTTTTAAGAACAAGTTGGAAAATAGACCCAATAAGAGGTGAAGCTAACTTCGATATAGACAATGATAACATAGTAGAAGGTCAAGTAAATATCTTTACAGGCAAAACGGAAGTCCCAAAAAAAGTAGAACTTTTTGAACAACGATTAAAGGAAAATATTCTGAATTCAAAACTAAATACTGATAAGGATGTATATCTTTACACTTTAATTAATGGCTTTAAACCAGAACACGCAAAAGAAGTAATTAAACATTTAATTAAAGAAAAAAAAATAGAAAAATTGAAATTAAACATCTCTTATAAAGTTTGTAAAAAAGGAGAAGTAATTACTCAAATAAAATTGAACTAATGGCACAATCAACTATTGAATGGACTGAAATGACTTGGAATCCAACAACTGGCTGTACCAAAGTATCTCAAGGTTGCAAATTTTGTTATGCAGAAATAATGTCTAAAAGGCTAAAAGCAATGGGAGTTGAAAAATATAAAGACAATTTTGCTGTTAGAACGCACGAAAATGCTTTAAGAACGCCTTACACTTGGAAAAAATCAAAAGTGGTATTTGTTAATTCAATGAGTGACTTGTTTCACGAGCAAATTCCTTTAGAATTTATTAAAAAAGTCTTTAAAGTAATGAATGAAAATCCCCAACATGTTTTTCAAGTTCTTACTAAAAGAGCCGAAAGATTATTGGAATTGCATACAGAATTAAAATGGTCACATAATATTTGGATGGGAGTTTCTGTTGAAGAACAAAAAGTCGAAAATAGAATTGATTATTTAAGAAAAACAGATGCAAGAGTAAAATTCCTTTCATTAGAACCTTTAATTGGCGCATTACCTAACTTGAATTTAAAAAAAATGGATTGGGTAATAGTTGGAGGTGAAAGTGGGCACACTCCAAGACCTATGGACGCAGACTGGGTTATTGACATTCAAGAACAATGTAAAAAAGCTGACGTTGCTTTCTTTTTTAAACAATGGGGAGGAAAGAATAAAAAGAAAAATGGTAGGGTTTTAAATGGACGGACTTATGATGAAATGCCAGAATTAGAATTACAACAAAGTGTGTAAAAGCCAGCAGGTAACAATGTATAAAAAAACATAGAGCGCATGTGCTAAATCGAATGTTCTGTGTATCTACCAAGTCGTCATAAATTAAAAACCAAACTCATAAAATAATTTTAATGAAAGATAAAAACCAAGATAGACACGAAAAACTAATAGATTTCTTATCTCAATTTTCACAATATCAAGATCATAATGGAAAATCTTCACTAACTAAAGTAAAAGAATCAAGAACATCTGGACAAGTTGAAAAAATATCGACAAATGATATTAATAAAGGAGTTGTCATTTTTACAGATTTATTAAATATTTATAGTGGTTCAGTTGGAAAATTTGATCTTTATAGGCTATTGCAGGCATATATTTCAGTTCCAGAATTTCGAGATAAAATTAATGAAGTTGTTGAAGAAGCTTTAAAGTATAAATATCAAACTAAGAAATAGATTGAATTTAAAAAACTGTTGGTAATACTGGTATCAGTTATGCAAATCTTAAGATATTAATGAATTTTTGAGTTTATCCAAAGACAGTTACAAGTTTACTGCGCCTAATTTCCCACAAGAAAAGCATAATACATAAACAGTATAACTAATATTATATTAGGATTTTGTAAAAAATTAAAAAGAAACAAAATTGGAAAAGAAAAAATCATACAAAGATTATTTAGATAAAACATTTCTTGAGGAATTGAATTATAAAGTTTGGTCTACAAAAGGAAGTAGGTTTAATGCTAATAAAAGACTATTAAAGATAGCTGATTTATCCAATTTATGTTTAAGTATGTTATCTGTCTATCTTATTGCTATTGGACTTTTGTCAGTTTACAATATATATTCGCCTGAAACGATTAATGAAAGTTTAATTGCATATTCAATTACTTGTTTATCAATATTATTATTGGTGTTTGGACAAATTGAAAATGCTAAAGATTTTAGTACTAAAGCAAAACAGTATCATAATTGTGGACTCGAAATTTCAAGCCTATATAACGATTTGAGAATATTTAAAACATTAAACAACAAACCAAAATTGAATGAAAAAAGAAAGTTTGCTGAAAAAATTTCTAATAAATACGAAAGAATTTTAGAACGACACGAAAACCATCAACCAATTGACCACAATATGTTTAAAGCTTCAAAAGCTGAATATCACGAATTGGACAAATTTGATGTTTTCAAAATAAAAATAGATTATTATATAAAAACTGGACTGGTTTATCATACTTTGATAATATTACCACCTATTGTTATAATTGGACTTTTGATAAAAAATATATGATATAATTATTAGAAAAAGTCAATAGAAAAGTAGTAAATTCAATTTACACAAAGCCCTTCTGAGGGCTTTTTAAATTTAAAGCAGTTATGATTTAAGATATTTCCTAAAATTTATCCATCCCTACCCGACATTATTTGACCCTATCCGTCGCTATGCGACCCTATCCGTCCACACACCTATTTTTTCTTGACAAATTTGCTGTATCAACATACAATACAGCAACAACATGTCAAGACTTCAAACCATCACATCAGTATCAGGCGGAAAAACATCTGCATACCTAGCCGCGAACTACCCGTGTGATGATTTGGTCTTTTCACTGGTTCGCATAGAAGATCAAAACTGCCTTTTTCCTGATAAAAAAATAAGACAACTTGTCGAAGATCGTATTCAAGCACCATTTATTGGCACAGCAGAAGACGATACTATTATCTATACCCTACTCGATTTAGAGCAATTTTTAGGGCGAAACATTCATTGGGTAACGGGAATCACTTTCGACAAGGTTATCAGTGAAAAAGGCGGTTTACTTCCCAACAAACACCGACGTTACTGTACTACGTGGCTCAAAATAGATCCGATTTTCAAGTATTGGCAAGCCAATTACAGCGAACCCGTACTCATGAACATTGGCTATCGTGCCAATGAAATGAACCGTGCTAAAAAACTCATTCAAAAGAAAAATGAATTTGGGTTTTGTGAGTACAACACCGTGGTGGGTATTCACGAAACAGGACGTTTCAAAGGCAAACAAAAATGGGAATCTATTCCGTACTACACGCCTAATTTTCCACTCATACAAGACGGCATATTCAGAGATCATATCCACGAGTATTGGACAAACAAATCCGTTCGATTTGCCGAGCGTAACAACTGCGTGGGCTGTTTCCATCGCAATCCAATCCTACTACGTCATGAATTTGACAAGCATCCTAACAAAATGCAATGGTTTACAAAACAAGAGCAACAAAAGAGCAACAAAGCAATATGGCGTGATGATGTTAGCTATTCGCAGATTGCAAACATGAAATCGCAACTCTCACTCATGGATGATATGTTTTCTGAGTGCGATACAGGTTTTTGTGAACTCAACTAAATGATAAAAGACGATGAGCGGAATTACACAAAATCAAATCAACCAAAGTTTACAGCGAAACATTGTTTCAGGGGATCAGTATGAACAGTATTATACGCCTTCTACATGTAGCGAGAATCAATTGGGAAAAGGAACGACTACGCATGGCATGAAAAAAATTGCTGCGTGGGCAAAAAAGCACAAACACGAATCCACCGCTATTGCCAAAGCTGAATTTGCAGGCTATTCATTAGCTGAAACCACCAAGCGCATTCATCAGTTCTTATTCCATCATTTTCAATATGAAATAGATCGGGAACTGCAACGGCTAAAAGCACCGAATTGCATGTGGGCATCACGCGCTCAAGGAAACGACTGTAAAAGTTTTAGTCTCAACGCTTCTACTATTTTACTCAATCTTGGTATCAGGCATTACCTGAGACGTACCAAACAAGCAGCCTACTATCCTAGCCTATATACGCATGTGTATGTGGTTGTTCCGAAAGATCAAAAACACGGCAGTTTGCGTAATGGCTATTACACCATAGACGGCACAATTCAATCAATGGTAGAACTACCCTATTTAAAAAAAGACGATACATACATGGAAGAAGCAAACTTACAATACGTTGGACTCTCCGCGCCTTCATGCGGTTGTACAAATCAAACCAATTACCCAAACAATACAGATATTGTTGGACTCTCAGCAGCGTACAAAGGGCAATCTGTAACGCAGTTTAGTAAAAGTGATTATCACAAAGTCATCTATGAATCCTTAAACCGTGTGGATGATTTTTTAAATGTGCTTGCACCGTATACAACCTCAGAGCATAGTAGCAACTTACTACGTGGGAAAATCTTTGATAAGCTTTGGAATGGACACAATCCAACGCTAAAATTTACACCCAAAGGAATCTATGTAGATGGTGAGTTTGTCAACTTTTCCAAAACCTTTGCGCGATTAAAGAAGTCGAATCCAAGCTTCGGTATGGGCGCAAACCCATCCACAGGTGTTCCCACAGCGGACTTTTTAATTAGTTCCGTTTTAGGCGATAACTTTTTCGCTGACACCTTTGGTGCAATATTCGCCAATGGATTAGAACTCACGTGTTGGGGTTCGACATTTACACCGCAGCAAACGTCTGCACAAATTCAAGCAATTCAAGCACCCTATTTTGAAGACTTATTTCAAGGACTGCAAGCAGCAACAACTGTTGGTATACTTGGTGAGCGATTGAACTTCTTAGCGATGGCGGTCTTTGTATGTCGTGACATGTACTGGTTTTTACGTGTAAATGAAAACTGGCGTAGATGTTCGCGTCTTGCTTTAGATCAATACAACGAATTATTCTACGCGCTTGTTCCTGCCTTTGAGAGCATTGTCTCCTCACTTGGTCTTACTTATAACATTACGGAAATAAGACAAGAAACCACAGCAGCAGCATGGGTATTTGAAGGCTACAATCATGAGTGGTCAGAGAACACCACTGCGGTATATCCTGTCTTTAATGTGACATCAAGAACAAGTACCAATCCTACGCAACCAACCAACCCAAGTACACCGCCTGTGATAACAGATGGTTCGGGCGTACCAAATCTACCCGAAAAGAAAAAATCGAGTACTGGACTGTTACTCACAGCTACCGCTGTGATCGGAACACTCATCGCAAAAGCATAAACACAAGTATTAATTAATAAACACAAATAGACTATGAAATTAAAAATGTTCACAGGCAAGCAAGTCGCAAAAACTTCTATGGATGCGGGGAGCTTGCTTTTAGGCGGTATGGTTTCTTCAGGAATTGAAGGAGCGATCCCAATTGAAGAATCCAAAACACGAAAAGGAATCTTAGCAGCCGTTGGAATTTTAGGCGCAGCTTCGGTAAGCGGAAATACCAACAGTGCAACCATTGTTCGCAACCTACTTTTAGGAATGGGCATCCGACAAGGGCAGCGCTTTATTCAAGAAGCAGCAACGCCAAGCTTGCCCGAAGCAGACGGCACGGAAATGAACAAATTCATTCACGATATGTTTGAGACAGGCGGTGGCGATGCTATTGTAAGTGTTGAGACTCAAAATCGCATGGGAATGGGCTACCGATTCACACCGCAAAGACAACTAGGTACAACGGCTAATTTTCAAACAAATACACTCGATTTTCCATTAACCTAAAAGGCAGCAACAAAACATAATTACGATAATTTTTATTAAAAAAAAACACATGAAACAAACAGAATTATACGGGGAAGTTTTAGCATTCTTAGGAAGTGTAGCCAATGAAAGTGGCAATTTCTCCACCGATATGTTAGCCAACATTCGCAGTAGAAACATCAAATTACAGGATAGCGAAATCTACATCAGACAGCAATTGCAAGCCAATGGAAGTTCACAGGATCTATTTGAAAAGGAACTGCAAAAAATTGTCGGGGAAAACCTTTTTGATGGTAACAAATTAGATACAGGACGCTATTTTGTGGCAACGGCTGTACGCTTAACCTATGGTGTAGCTGACAAAGGAACTTCACGCGGGCTTGTGGAATATACAAACAACGTTCCCATAACGCTTTTAAATGGTCAAATCATTCAAAAGATGGATTCTAATATCATTATGGATTTACCGATCAAATCCATCGTGGATGCCGTGAATACCGATAGCTACAAATACAATTTTAATAAGTTCTTACTATTTCGTGATAATAAAATTTTGAATGCAGAAGTACGTGTGCCTTCAGGTGGAGATTTAGGACTTACAGTAGAGAAAACAGGTTTTATTGAAATTCGGTATATAGGTTTTGAAACGGCTGCGAGTAAGAAATAATAAAGGAATTAAAAACGCCTTTTTTATCCGCTAAAAAAGGTGTTTAAAACGATTTGAATATGAACGATAGAAAACTAAAATATGTCGGTGTGAATTTGACACTTGCAAGTCGCGCAAAGAGTAGTCAAGAACCGAAAGAACTAACCAAAGGCAAATGTATTGGAGTTACCTTTTTTGTCTATGGAGATTTACCACCGCAAAACATTAACCTTTCCATTGAGGACACCCAAGGAAACCCAATTTTGGAAGCGGTAGACGTACGTGATTTTGAAAAAGGAAACACAGGCGGTTTGCAAGCCTATAAGCAAGTGAATTTTAATACCAATGGCAAAGTATATATCAATCTGTTCTCGCCACAAGATGCAGCCACAACCGTAAACGGACACTTTCTATTTGTAATTGACACCAACGGATATGAATAGACCAGAAGGCACAATCTCGGCAATCGCCATCACAGAAAGTGTGAACCTTAATCTAAAGGAATTAAACATGCGCGGTGTATATCATTTAACCATTCGCAATCGTGGCAATGTAACTGCGATGATTAATGGAATCGATGATATCAAACCCGATGAAGTGTTTGTGGTTGAAGTGCCTTTTGCGGTGGTCAATACCAGTTTTAGAATTGATTTTGTGCAAAGTAATGAAGTAGAACCAAATCCGCGTTTGGTGCTTTGGTATGGAACACGCGCTTGTTAAAGAAATAGAAAGATGCAACAAATTATAGATCATTTAGAAAGTAATGCGCAAAACGCCATTGTGATATCATTTCAGAATATGAAAATGATTAATCCTTTTATGCGTGTCAATAAATATGAGTTTACCAAAAATCATATTGAAAAAGGATGGGGAACGATTGCAGCTTTTCTAAAAGGTCTAAAAAAGGAAGGATTTGGAAGTGGTACACAAGTGTGTTTAAAAAAACCCAATGGAACTACTTCTAAAACTATCGGTGAACCAATCACATTACAATTTAGCAATGACATACAAACCATACCACAAATGGCACAAACAGGACAGCAACAAACAGTGCAACAAACGGTGCAACAAAACACCCTAGCACAAAACGGATATCACGGGATGCAATATCCTGCAATGGGCAGCGGTATGATGGGCGTGCATCCCACAGAAAGTAAATTGGAAGCAATCACCTCCAAATATGATGATCTGAAAGAGCGCTATCAAGAGTTAAAAAATGACTATCAAGATATTCGATCTAGCGAACGTCAATTAAAGGAAGAAAACAATTCGCTAAAATTAGAGGTCAACACCGCAGAGAAGCACAAGGAACTCGCCATACTGCAAGCGAATTTGAATCAAAAAAGTTTTATGGATAGTGATGCCATGAAGTCTTTAGCGGAGAACTTAGCCCCTGTACTTCCACAAATGATTAGTGGACAACAAGCGCAAATTGGAATGGGAAATGCGCATCAAAACGTATCGAGCAATAAAAAGCAATTTATTGATTTTATCGCAAGTACGAATGTTCAGGATGCTGATGTTGATTTCATTTATACACTCTATAAACATACACTCAAAAACAAAGACTTTGCAGCGAGTTTGCAAGGACTTTTAACACAATTTAATATCATTTAAAATATTTTAAAACATGATAAAAGTAACAGGAAAAAATGGTTTAGATACCGATTTGAGAATCGAAGCTTTACAAGAACTCAATAGCCTACCAACCGAAGTATTGACACGCTTAGTGGAATTATCGAAAAGTAAAAAAGCACTTGGGTTTCTGAGTACGAAAACGGGTTTTGCTACTATCAAAGCTTATTTAGGGAACTAAAAAAACAATCGCAATGAGTCAATTAGGAAATCCAATCGCAACCGCAGTAGCTACTAAAACGGCAAGTTCCGCAGGGAATTTTGTGAAAAACAATTCGCTTGTCGTTGTGGGTACGCTACTTGGAGTGTATGCCTGGTATAAATTACCCGCCTATTTAAAACGAAAAGCAGCAGAACGCTATGCACGTGCCAATATTGGGCATCCAGTGGTAACGGCAGCAGCTATTATTCATGAATCGTTTTCGCGTGTGGGTTATAAAGATGGCTTTCTTAGTTTTTTGCTTCCCGAATTTGATCTTTTTACAGACGAAGCTGCACTGATGAATATTGCTTCTCAAATTGATAATATTCAATTGGTTGCAAAGGCATACGAGATACTTTTTGATCGCGATTTATTTACCGATACACTGAACGGTTTATCCACCGCAGAACTCAACTCGTTTTACAATGCCATCAAAGCACCGAATTACAATTCCAATCCACAGCTTAATACTAATTATTATCTGATTGGCGATAGCTTGTATTGCGCTAAAAAGTCGGGGATTCAAGTGCCACAAGTAGAAGAACAAAATGACGGTTCATGGTTTACTACCGAGCAGTTATATGGAAACTATCAGCACAAGCAGCTTATTGGAGAAGTCATTGCCACAGGAATTTACGAACCTGAAAATAAACGCTATTACATTGTACAGCGATGTGCTATATGGGGTGGCTATTGGTGTTATGATGGAATTGTATGGAGCGATCAAGTAACCAACGAACAAATTTAAAAAAAAACAGTTATGAGTCAATTTAATATCAATAGCGCGTGTACGGAGTATAGTACTACCGTTTCGATCACAGGACAAGTATTCGATGCTGTGACCAAAGAAACCTTACCCTTTGCCAATGTGTATGTAACCATCGATACAACTATCGGTACGGCAGCTAATGAGGATGGTATATTTAGTATCGATGTACCTGATGGCACAACACTCACGGTAAGCTTTACGGGCTATCATGCCTTCAAATTCGAGGCTACTAGGGGATTTACAAAGGTGTTTTTAACACCAGACGATCAGCTTGACACCGTGTATTTAGAACACAAAAAGAAAAATAATAATTGGCTTTGGTGGTTGCTATTTGGCGGTTTAGCCGTTAGCGCAATGGCAAATAGTGAAGAAAAACCAAAACGAGGTATGGCAGGAAGTACGACTATTAAAGCTAAAATTTAAAGACATGGAACTCATATTTCAAGAAAATGTACCAAGCGTATATGGAAGTAGTTTTATTGCTTCTGTAAAGGATTATTGCCGTTCGTTAAATATTGATCCGAATTGGCTCATGGCAGTGATGTATTTTGAAACAGCGGGAACATTCAGCGCATCCATTAGAAATCCATTTAGTAATGCCACAGGACTGATACAATTTATGCCAAATACAGCACTCAGCTTAGGGACTTCCATAGATGAATTAGCACTGATGACTGCGGAAGAACAATTGTATTATGTGTATCAATATTACTATCCATATCGAAATAGAATGAATAGTTATGTGGATTTGTATTTGGCTACTTTTTTTCCTGTGGCAATGGGCAAAGCTTCCAATTATGTGTTACAGACAAGCAATTTGAGTGCGAGTACCATAGCCGATGCAAATCCTGTTTTTGATTTGAATAATGATCGGCAGATTACCGTTGGAGAAATTACTAAATTGATTACCAATAAGATACCACAGGCGTGGCGAAACTATTTTTTAGGCAGTAGTTCGGGTGGCATTGCCAAAAAAAAAAGTTGGATACCTAAAGTCTTTGGTATTTCATTACTTGGATATATAGCGTATAAAATTGTTGCAACATGATTGGAGTCAAACCAAAAAAAAAGAAAGAACCATCAAATCAGCCAGATTTTAACTTAGCTGAAGGACAGGCTGCAATTTATGGAAAAGTAACTGAGCGAAATGTATATGATAATAGCGTGAGGGATGCCATAGACGCACAAGTAACAGTGTTTAAAAATGGCGTTTTAGTTGGTTATGTAATCCCCTTTTTAGACAGTTCATATCAAATTGTTTCCATTGATGCGGGTGATGATTACACCATGGAATTTGTAAAGGATTCTATGTTTACAACGCCTATTTTTTCGCTTAGTTCTAAGGAAATCAAAGAGGTAAATGTAGAACTCACAAGCTATGATATTTCATAAGCAAAAAAGTAACCAACCATCAAAAAAAAACAAACAATTACTAAAAAGAGAAAAAGCCCTCTAAAGAGGGCTTAGGGGAATAGCATTACTTGAATTAAGCCGAAAATTATAGTACGCTAAACAGCATAGTTAATTTAAGAATTAACCATCCAAATATATCATAAACAAAAAAAACGTCAACTAGAAATTCAACAAACAACATTTTTATTCGATAAAAAGTATTTAAAAATGAAAACAACCATTGAAGCCATATTAGATAAACAAACACTTTCCAAAGAAGACCTAGCCGTTTTAGAAACTTACGAATCAAATGTAGGACAAAATCGTTTGTATTCGTTTTTCACCCCTATTTGGCTTTGTGAAGTGATGTATAAACTAGCAAAACGCTATGGATTTGATGTAAACGGAAACGTACTAGAACCCGCATGCGGAACTGGAAATTTTCTAATGGTATTGGACAATCCACAAAATGCAACCGCTTTTGAATTAGATCCGCTAAATTTTAAAATTGCGCAAAAAAGAGCGCCACAAACCACGATATATAATCAGTATTTTGAAACCGCTTTTTTAGAATCGCCACGTTATACAACCAAATTAAAAAACAATAGCACATGGCTTACAGATGCGCCTTTTGATTTAGTCATTGGAAACCCACCGTACGGCAAGTACAAGAACCTATATTCTAGTTATTTTAAGCCCTTAAAGATCAAACAAATTGAACTTTTTTTTATGTATCAATCAATGCAACTCCTAAAAAAAGATGGGTTGCTCGTATTTATAACGGCTTCCTCTTTTTTACGAAATAAAGACACCTATACAAACGAGAAACAACTCATTGGAAAGTATGCAGAACTTGTAGATGCCTATCGCATGCCAAAAGTTTTTAAAAACACACAAGTACCTACCGATATTATAATACTTAGAAGAAAATGATAGACACCCTAAGACAAAATATAGAGAATGCATTGTCGCAAGTAACACTGCAAAATGCGCCTAAAATCTTTCATGCCATTGAAGAGGAAATTGGCTATAAAAATATTGAAGATCGCATTATCAATATGATGATAAGCGAAAGCATGACGGCAAGCGCGTGTATTGTTCATATTGAAAACTCTTTGTGATGGATTTTACTCAAATCACCAGTGATGATGCTTGGTTTAAAAAGCATCCCGAAAAGATTGCAGGTGTAGAATATGCAACGACCTCGCTCTACTTCCCTATCATGGTTAAAGGCAACAAAGATGATGTGTTACGAGTTACGGGAATGACAGATACCAATAGAGATAAAAAAATAGAAATCGCCAAAGCAAAAGCTGCTGCTTTACTAGCAACATTACAAGGATTATGAAAGTATATAAAGGACAATTAAAAAAAGAAACGTTTACACGTATTGAGCAATCTAAAAATAGATTGCATAGGCTTATTAGTGTTGGGCTAGGAAAACCCGCAACACCTACTTATACTATTGAAGAAAGTATCTCCAAACACAATACAGGAATTTCTAAAGAAGAAATTCAGGCGTGGGTATGGTATCGTAGAAAAAGCGGTGTACCAATGGAAAACTGGAAATCGTATCATGTGGAAATGACCGCAGCGCGTCTTAAACATTGGATCTCTAAAGGAATCTTATTTGTTGACCCAATTACAGAATCGTATGTACCCTATCCTGTATTTGTCTTTGGAAATCTGTATACCAAAATAAGTAAGCTTTCCAAAATGGCTGATACCATTATTGAAAATTTTGGCGAAAGTGTGTATGAAAAACATCTGTTAACATTAGAAGAAAATAAACCCAATCCTTTGTCTGTTCAAAACCCAATGGAGAGTGAACGTCCTGTAATACTTTTGATTTCAGAGTATACCCGAATTTTTAAAGTAAAGTCTCTAAAAACAGATACAGGCGTATTTCTTTCTGAAGAAATGAGTCTTCGGCTCGCGTTCTCGGATTGGTTAACATCTTTGGATGAAGCGGATATTAAAAATACGAATCCAACAGAAATCATTGACTATTATATCAATGCCAAGCGCAAGCCAATGGATATTGAAAAAATAGCATGGCGTGAGATTAAGAAGATTACCAAAGATGAAGGAGAACGTTTATTTAAAGTATTTCTTCATGAAGCATTAACCATTACCGATCAATTGCGCTTAGATGGATATTACAATAGCAATTACAACGCCATTGCTCCATTGCAACATCATAAAATCCCCATTGGTATTGAGGTATCAAAAAAGTTTATGGGATTTGATTTGGATATTAGAGCTGCACAGCGTGAAGGAATCGCATTTATGGAACTGATTGGCTCAGGAATTATTGCCTATGATGTGGGTGTTGGAAAAACGATCACTGCAATTATAGAAACTGCGAGTGCTATTTTAAACGGTAAGTGCAAACGTCCGATTATTGCAGTTCCCAATCCAACGTATGAAAACTGGTTGAAAGAAATGTTGGGAAGTTCCGATGATATGCAAGGTATCTTAACTGGCACAGGAATAAAGGTGAACAGATGGTATAATCTTGGAGCGGGTTATAAGCATATCGATTTAACAAAACAAGTACCCGAAAACACCATCACACTTGTAACCTACAAAGGACTTGAAAAACTAGGGTTTAATGAGCGAACGCAACAGGAACATTTTATACAACTTGCCGATATATTGGAACAAAATGCGCAAAAAAGCGAACGGAATATTGAACGTGATTATGAAAAAATACGCTCCATTATTGGTGTTGGACTTAAAGAAACCATTGCGGATATAGAGGATTTAGGGTTTGATTACATTGTGATTGATGAAGCCCATAATTTTAAAAATATTTTTTCTGAAGTAAAAGGCGATGAAGACAACGGCAAACAATTCTACATAAAAGGCGGATTGCCTTCCAATCGTGGAATCAAGGCTTTCTTTTTATGCAATTACATTCAGCGCAAATATGGTCGAAATGTCATGCTACTCACAGCCACACCATTTACCAATAGTCCAATGGAAATCTATTCCATGTTATCGCTCGTTGCGTATGAGTATATGAAAACATGGGGCATTTTAAATATTAGATATTTCTTTGAGCAGTACATACAAGAAACAACCGATAATGTAATTACTATTGATGGGGAAATCAAGCCGAAAAACGTAGTTAAAAAATTCAATAATCGTGTTTCGTTACAGAAGCTTATCAATAGCCATATCAACTACAAAACAGGCGAAGAAGCCAACATACCAAGACCTTGTAAAATCAATTTACCGAAAACCTCGCAGCGAACTGAAAAAGGAGTAAAACCACTTCCAAAGGAGAAACAAATCCTAACGTATTTAAAAATGACAAAGCAACAAGCTACCAATCAACTAGCGATCAATGAACAAGCTTCTTTGGGCGGTTCAAAGGCAGACCCAAGTAGATTGCTTAGGCTTTTGAATTATAGTTTAAATAATGCACTGAGTCCATTTTTAATTGGTGGAACACCTACTGATTTTATTGATTTTGTAGACAGTTCCCCTAAGATTAAGTACACAATGGAATGCATTTCAAGTGTCAAAAAGTGGTATGATAAACGAGGACTTCCCATGTCAGGACAAGTCATTTATATGAATCGTGGCAAACACTATTTTAAATACATTAAAGAGTATTTGGAAGTTGTCGTTGGTTTTAAAAAAGATCGTCCCTTACTGAGCAATCCTAAAAAACGAGTTGATGAAGTAGAATTTATCACAGGTGATGTTTCACTGGTTAAAAAGGAAAAAATAAAACAGGCTTTCAATGAAGGTGTTTGCAAAATAATCATTGGTACAAGTACCATCAAAGAAGGAATTAATCTGCAAAAAAAAGCTACGGATCTATATAATTTATATCCCGATTGGAATCCAACTGACCTTAGACAATTAGAAGGTAGAGTTTGGAGACAAAAAAATGAAAATGCCTTTGTGAGAGTGACCATGCCACTGATGGAAAACAGCATGGATATTTTCGTTTTTCAAAAATTAGAGGAAAAAACAAGTCGGATCAATGATTTGTGGAGCAAATCAGATCGTGGCAATGTCCTCGATGAGGAAAGCTTAAACCCAAATGAGGTGAAATACGCGCTGATAACAGATACCAAAGTATTGCTGCGATTTGAACTAAAAGAACTGGCTTTTGAATTGCAATCAAAGAAAAGTTACCTCAAAAAAAGAATTGATGATATCGAGAAATATGATGAGTTAAAAGTTGCGTATGATACGGCAAAAGAAAAATTAAAAACAGATGTTTCAAAAGCCTTGAATGACTTGCAAGATGTCAATGTGTATAGCACACAAGAGCGCACTGTCTATTTTTATCAAATGGTACATATTGATCTTGAAGATTTACCAAAAGTAGCACAGGACAAAGTAAAACGCATTCAAAAATTATTGGATGACTTGGTCGAACTCACCACAGGCGGATATGATGATAAGATACTGATTTCAGCAATGCCAAAGTATTACAAACTTTTGAAATATGATGGAAATCAGCCGTATTATGATGATTTCAAAGAAGCCGTTACAAAAGTGTATAAAATTCAGAAATCACTCCTATCTAAAGGATATACAGAAGGTTCTAACACAGAAGATGTCATCGAAAAATTCCGTGAGGAACTAAAAGCGACTGAGCAAGAATATGAAGAACTCTCAGACACAGCCTTTCAAGATAAACTTGAACAAAAGATCATACAGGAAAAAAAAAAACTAACCGTTTTTGGAGCTGACCTAGATACTAGAGTACGAGACTTTGAAAATTTAAACCATTTGCTTAGCTATAAATTCAATGAGGTTGAACAAGATACGTGTGGCATACCCGATAGAGAAAATCCTAAACTAGCTGAAAAAGTAAAAAAAATAAAGATTGCACGCGCTAGAGCGCAAGCGTTAACCTTAGCACTCGCATTAAAATAATCTGATTAAAAAGACATAACATGATTACAATAGAAAATTATTTTGAAAAAAAGAAAGAAATCAATTGGGAGTTCGTGGACCAAAAAGTAGTTGACGGAATTGAAAGTGCTGAAGGCGTGTTGACACTTTTAAATGAATATCCCGAAATGATGAGTGACCAGCAGCTTAGAAAACCTATTGATGCCTTTTTAAAAGCTGTCAATGAGCAATTCAAAACAACAAGCACAACCAAAAAGAGAACAACTAGAAAAAGGAGTACTTCTGCACCTAAGAAACAGCTAGGAAAACAAGAAACACCAAAGCCAATTCAGCAAAAATCAAAGCGATTAAGCACGCACGCGCAAATACAGCAAACTAAGTATTTTAAACGCTTAGCACCTTACAATCAAAGACAGGCGCTTATCGAAATGAATAGTGTTGAACTTGATGATGTGATTGGGCGTGTTGAAAAAGAACTAGCAAGCATTCCAAAAAAGCCACAAGGAGATTCTATAAAGAAAAGTACCGTATATGCGCACTATTTTCATGGTGAAACAGATTGGTATATTACCGATATTGCAGAAGATCGTAATTCATTATTTGGGTATGTAATTCTTAATGGAGATACACAAATGGCGGAAGCAGGCTATATTTCTATTGACGAAATCACCCAAGAAAGAGATCATAAGTTTACAGTTCAATACGGTGTAACTGAACTTGATTTTTATTTTAAAAAAGACATATTAGAAAACATCCTATACAAACAATATCCAAGCGACTATCCAAATCCAACTCAGCGGAAACAAACGTCCACAGCTTCAAAAACAGAAGCTAAACCCAAGCCACAAAAAAAGACCATCCAAAAAACCGTAGATATTAAAATGGTAGATCATTTTTCAACTGAGTATAGGCTCATAAGACGCTTTTATAACCTCATTAGACTCAATAAAACGGCTACATTCCGTAAAATACAACTTGTCTACATGGCGTTCCAAAAAGCTGCCTTAGATCGCTCGATACGAAAAACGAGCAGCGATGCTGATTTGTTTACCCGTATTCATAAAAAAGTAATTGCGCTTTTTGATATTGTGAATCCCGTAAAAGGCGATGCCGATATTGAATTTACAGATCAAAAGCTGTACTTAGAAATGGAAGCCTACTCAAAAGAGCGAAAAGTAAATTATGCTATCACACTTTTAAAATCCTTTATTGGGATGCAAGGATTTAAGCCGGAACGAACTAAAGCTACAAATTTATTAAAACGCATTAATAGTGCCATTGAAAAAGAGAAAGTAACCAAGAGTAATCGACTTTACAAAGATGTAGTGAATGCTAAAATGGCACTGGAAAGTTACCTTGCTACACCTTCTAAAAAAATCGCGCCTAAACTTGTTGGGCTTTCCATTCCTGTACGAAGCTTGTGTACCAACAGAATTAAATGTATAGGACTCCGAAAAGATGGGAAACTCAATAAAGGATATCGATTTTTAGAAGGTGGCAGCGTGATTGCTTCAAAAAAAAAAGCGGTTTAGGTAGCCCTATTTTAGTGATTGATGAATCTGAAAATAAAAATAAAAACCCTTTTGTTGATATCGTTCCATCACTTCCTATATCACATCATACTCAAGAAATTCAAAACACAATTAACCAGGAACAAAACCAACATATAACACCCGAAAATAAGCAGCAAAAAACGGCTAAAAGTTTGAAAAACAAACGGACGCTTTCCTCCGATGAACTTATGAGTTTACAATTTGATACGCTTACCTTTGATATGGGTTGGGAAAAGTTTTTACAAGATCCTGCACGGAATATGAAAATAGGTATTTCGGGAAAACCAAAAAACGGAAAAACCGCAGGCGCATGTCAACTCGCAGCCTATTTAACCAAGTTTGGAAATGTACTGTATAATTTTGCAGATCAAGGGTACAATGCAAATACACAAAAATTATGGTCATTGGCAGGACTTGATAAAAACCCAAACGCCAAAGCTTCGGACTTTCAAACCTTAGAAGATTTAGACGCAGTGTGCGCATCGGGAAAGTTTCAGTTTATTTTTATTGATCTCATTAACGGCTACATTGATCGAACCAAAATTAAACCGCATGAGTTTGAAGATCGTTTTATTAAAAAATATCCCAACATTTCATTCATCCTTATTTTTGAAGTCACCAAACAAGGCAATTTTAAAGGCGATCAAAAGTGGATGCACTTGGTAGATGCAATCATCGAAGTGAAAGACTATGTGATGGAAAGTAGAGGGCGTTATGGACACGGTTTCCATATTGTTTGGGAAGAAGAATTTAAGAAGATTAACCCTAAAAAGTATGCGGAGTTAGTTCCTGCTGAAGAAGTGAATGTGGCTAGTGTGTTGTATTTGTAAAAGGAAGTTCACAACATACTATTCAAAATTCAAGAAACTCTTTCAAAATACTTACATCTCAATATTCGTTTTTTAATATGAAAAAGAAAAGCGAACCGAAGTTCGCTCGAAATTATATACTATTCGATTTCTATTAAACAGTTTATGAGATATATTCAATTATTCATTGACATGGTCCCATTTGACCATAGCGATGTGTATAAACACATCTAGGATAGTCACTATTATCTGCAACGCAAATTAAATCAAAAGTGTCAATTCTTCCTCCTTTAATCGATTTGGAATTTAGCCTATAGATGGAACTCTTGTTAAGGTTTAAAACTTTAAGATTTCTTTTTTTCATTACTAAATGATTTAAATTTATTATCACTTAAGTAAGTAAAAAACTATAAATAATCCTAAGATAATATTCACTTTAACATTTAAAACAGTAGTTATACAGATATAAAAAAGAAAAACACCATACACATTGATTTTTTTCAATTTCATCAATATCATTATATAAGTAGTAACAATCACAACAGGTATTACAAAAATTAATATCAATAATGTAATATAAAACAACAACTCACTGCAACTACGGAACTCACTGGTTTTTTTGTGCTAGTGCTAATAAGTTCTTCACCAATTTTACAATCCCCTAAAACCCCGAAATATGTATTGCTTAGTAGATGTAAACAACATGTACGCGTCTTGTGAACGCGTATTTAATCCATCTTTGGAAGGAAAGCCAGTCGTAGTACTTTCCAATAATGATGGTTGTGTAATTGCCCGATCCAATGAAGCCAAAAAGCTAAACATCCCAATGGGAGCCGTTGCACATCTTTTCAAAAAAACATTTGAAGAAAATAATATCAATGTATTTAGTTCTAATTATACCTTGTATGGTGACCTCAGTGAACGCATCATGAATACATTGGCGACATTTACGCCCGATATTGAAATATATAGCATTGATGAAGCTTTTTTGTATTTCAAAGGCTATGATCGTTTCAATTTTGAAACCATTGGAAATGATATGAGAAACGCAGTTGCTCATGGTCAAGGAATTCCAATAAGTGTTGGGTTTGCTCCAACAAAAGCATTGGCAAAGGTTGCCAATAAAATAGCAAAGAAGTTTCCGAGTAAAACAAATGGTGTGTATGTAATGGATTCTGAAGAAAAAATAAAAAAAGCTTTAAAATGGCTATCCGTTGAAGACATTTGGGGAATAGGCGCACGATATGCTAGTAAACTAAAACGCTACGGTATAAACAACGCGCTGCAATTTACGGAAGCTTCAGATCAATGGATTCGTAAAGAATTTACCGTTGTTGGCTTACGACTAAAAAAAGACCTAGAAGGAATACCGACGTTGTCACTTGAAGAAGTTCAAAACAAAAAAGCAATTGCCACAACGCGGAGTTTTTCAGGTATGATCTCAAACATTCAAGATATCGGAGAAAGAGTGTCAACATTTGCCGTTACATGTTCGGAGAAGTTACGCAAACAACAATCATGTTGTAATCTCATTATGGTATTTATTCATACCAACGGACACAGAACAGATTTAAAACAACATCGTAAAAACATTGTTATCAAATTGCCATATCCGAGTAATTCTAGCATAGTAATTTCAAAATATGCCAAACATGCCTTAAAAAGCATATACAAAGAAGGATACCACTATAAAAAAGCGGGTGTCATTGTCATGGGAATTGTTCCAGATACAAATATGCAGCTGAATATGTTTTTAGAATCTAATGCGAAACATAAACCATTAATGGTAACTATTGACAAGCTTAACGGAAAATACGGAAGTCATACCTTAAAGCTTGGTGGGCAAGACCCGAAACGCGCTTGGAAAATGCGACAGGAACGTTTGTCACCAAATTATACAACTGATATAAATGAAATTATTGTAGTAAATTGCAAATAATCCTCTAAAATATTTGTTATGTGCTTCCATACTTCTCAAACTAAAAAAGCAGTACAACTCGAAAGTCGTTTTGATGCTACTTTTGAATATCCTGAACTGTACGAGCCGTATTACCATTTCAATGGTTGGGAAACTAAATCATTGCAAATAATTACGCAAGACGATCCGTATTTAATAAAACCTGCCTATTGGGGTTTGATGCCAAAGAATGTAGATATCTCTGAGCGAAGCAACCAATTAAGAAATTGGAACACATTAAACGCTCGAAGTGAAGCAGTATTAGAAAGTAAATTATTTAGAGAACCAACCCTAAACAATAGATGTCTCATATTGGTGGATGGCTTTTTTGAACCGCACGAATTTCAAGGTAAAAAGTACCCATACTACATTCGGTACAAAAACAAAGAAGCATTTGCATTTGCTGGTATCTTTAACCACATGGAAGATAACATATACACAGCTTCCATACTTACAACTAAGGCAAACCCATATTTTGAACGTGTACATAATAGTAAGAATAAACAAGGACAATACAGAATGCCTATTGTATTAGATACTAAAGAAGAAATGGACTGGATAAACCCAGATTTAAAAGAAGGTGACATTACAGAACAAATGATGTTCTCTTTTACGCAACAAGAATTTGAAGATTTCCCTGTGTCGCGTGATTTATTTTCTAATAAAGTTGATTCTAATAGACCAACTATTATTGAAGAATTTCATTATCCAGAGATGAATACATTATTTTAAAAGAAAAAAATGAGTGATAATATTGAATTTTTCAGAATATATATCAAATAAAAAATGGCGATTATATACTACTTTTACCCAAATGCCGTTATTTTAAATTTGAAATGTAAAAGATTTCTTTAAATTGTTATATTTGTACATTACATATCTAAAAGCTATCAAATGAGAATCAATCCCGAATTACTAATGATTAGAAAGTTTAATGACTTACTAGCAAAGTATAATGATAAAGACACTATTCCAAAGGCTGAAATAGCTGAATTTAAAAAGGATATTGAAGATATGATAAAACAAGAGGTTGCATACTCTAAACTGTATTTAAACGCCGCTTCTCAATTTATGGATATATAGTAGTTACTTCTTATTGGTAATCTTTTTTATCTTCTTATCAACCTCTTTTTTATCAACGTTAGATAGTCTTTGCATCATCTCGTCAAAACTCATATCTACCTGTAAAGGTTTTTCGTATTTGGGTTTTTTATTTGTCATTATTGCATACGTTTTTATTTGGAATTATTTTTCTATCTTGTTTAAAAATTCCAATGATTAAATCACATCATATTTTATTCTTAAAAACATTAGATTATGTTTTAGATACTGTGAATAGTCCTTATTTAAACTATACGGTTTCAAAAGAAACAATTATAAAATTAGTAAAGCCTAAAATAGTTTTTGATAAAACTTATGAAAACGAAAAATCAAAGTTTCTTACTGAAAATTACGATAAATATACAGAATCTCAAACTAAAATATATTTAATAGATTCCGCACTTGACTATCTTTCAGAAAGTAAATATATAAATATTCATAAAAGTGATAATGAGGGAACTATCTATCAAATTACTCACAAAGGTTTCCTTAAAATTCATTTGGGTTTTGAAAAAAAGTATGAAAATGATAAGCTTAAAATCAATAATCTAAAATCTCAAACTAAGTTTGAAAATTTAATGAGAGTTTTACAAATATTAATTCCTGCTGTGTTATCTTTTTTTCTCGGAATTATTTTAAAAATTTTGATTTAAACGCCCAATAACATTGAAAAAATCCTATTAAATACATTCCTACTCCTATTATTGCTGCTATTAAAAGTTTTGTGTCTTCACTCATTTTTAAATCGGTTTTAATTATTCTCTTATCAAGTTTTTATAAGTTATTCGTGAATTGCATAGTGATAACATATTATCAAAACGCTCAACACACGTAATATTTTTTGTATTGTATCTGTATTCAAATTCATCTACATAAGCGTCTAAATGCTTAGAACTTACATTGTGGTATATTCCAATAATACCGCGCTTTAACAACGACCAAAAACCCTCTATTGTGTTTGTATGGCATTGTCCGACAACGTATTCACCTTTTCCATGCTTTATAAATTCGTGATCGTAAATGCTAGATAAACCGTTATAAGCTTTCCATTCGTCAGTCATTATCTTTGCGTCTTTACTTACGTTTCTTGATATAATAGGCATGACAGTTGCTTTTGTTGTATTACGTACTCTCATAGCTACCAAACGTCCGTTTCTTTCGACTAATCCAAATACAGGCGTTTTGTCTTTGGTACTTCTACCTTGTGCATTTGGAACTTTCTTATTTGCATGACGATTTTTATTCTTGCCACCAACATAAGTTTCGTCTAGTTCTACAATATTTGTAAGTGGCGTATTAAAAGACCTCGTTCTAATTGCAAAACGTATTCTTTGAAGTAAAAACCAAGCACTTTTCTGTGTGATCCCTAAATCTCTGTGCAACTGTAAAGATGAAATCCCTTTCTTATGTGATGTAATCAGCCAAATTGCCGAGAACCACTTTTGTAATGGTATTGCGCTATTCTCAAATATAGTTCCTTTGGTAATTGAAAAAGGCTTACGACACTTAGCACATTTATAGCCTTTTTTCATTGTGTAAATCTTTTCTGAATTATCACAATGAGGACAAATAATACCATTTGACCAACGCATTTCTGTTAAATACTCTTTACAAGTATTTTCATCTGAGAAGTGCATCATTACTTCTATTAAATTAGTAAAGGCTTTTTTAGTTGTTGACTTACACATAATTGGTTTGTTTTATAGTGTAATATACAACTTATATTTGGGTAAAACAAGTATATAATCACCTAAAAAATAATATCGCTAAAACAAAAAATACTACAAAAATACTTATATCTTAATATTAAAAAGAAAAGCGAACCGAAGCTCGCTTTAAAACTTTTAATAGTCATTGCATTTGTCATCGCACCATGAAAAACAACTATCATTTATTGTTGGAAAATCACATCCAACTGATAGAGTTTGATCTGGTTGATTAGTGTCTGACCAATTTAAACCTCCAGTATTATTTTGAAGACTTGAAATTGACTTTCTGTTAAGTTTTAAAGATTTAAGACTCTTTTTTTTCATGATAAATAGTTTAAAATTGATAATAAACATAAATTACAAAAATAATATATTAATCACTTACGGGAACACCATAATTACCATTCAAACTCTAATTAAAAACAATAAAAATCAGACTCAATTCTAAACTAAAATAGTAAATACGTTTTAGGACGATACAGCTAAAAAAAAGAAACCTCAATTAGTACGATTGAGGTTCTCACTTCCAGAATAATTTAGCTTTACGATTACATTCTGAAAAAAATTAAGGGATTTTAGGCAAGGGTAATTAGTATTTTACAAAAAAATAGATCCCTACTAAAACAAATACTGCAAAGAATATGGCTGCGGATAGAAATCCAACAACAAAGCCTTTGAAAAATAGTACTTTTTTAGCGTTCATATTCATTTCCCATGTACTTCGACAAACTCAGCAACCAACGGGAATCTTGTTAGTTTTTTAAAAAAGCAAAGCAGTCTTACAACGTAAGACTACCCTACTCCTGTCTAAATAGCAAATCATAAATAAATCAAGAAAATTCAAATTCATATTATTGAACCCACTATACTTAAATCAAAGTCGTTTTGATATTCGTTTCTTGATTTTATATACTCTTTACTTCAGCTTCCCCAAACTGATTTCGTTTAGACGTATTTATTTCCCGTGAAAACGGGAATCTCTTTTGTTTACATTATATTCATTCTCATATTTTAGATAACAAGACGGCTAGGTCAACCTTAATTTACCTCATACCGTCTTGCCTGTCTAAAAAACAGCAAATCATTAGACATTTCATTCCCGTGAAAACGGGAATTTTACTCTGTATCACTATCAAAACGTGTTACATGCCGCAAAACAACTTTGTATAGTTTAATGGTATAATACCCAACTAAAATCATTTATGGTGTTTGTCATGATCATACCTATTTTATTCGCTTAGGATTTGATTCTTATGCATTAAAAAACTTGAAACGGTTTTGCCTGTTTTCTTCTGAAATGCTTTTGTAAATGATTCTGCGGTTGCAAAACCAGCTTCTTTTGCCATTGCTTTTAGCGTGTACTTTCGGTAACTACCATTATTTTCTAACTTCTGAATGCTGTACTGTACACGCAAGTCGTTGATATAATTCCGAAAAGATTTTAATTTATGCGCATTAATCACTTTTGATAAATACTTCGTATTGGTTTGCAGTTGCTTGGCAAAGGAATGCAGTGTAATTTTTGAAACCAAAAACCCTCGTTCGTTCTCAAATGCTTGCAAGTTTTCTAAAATTGCGTCAATAATAGTTTCGTCAATATCGAGTTGAAAATGCTCCGTGTTTGTTTTTTCATCAGTTGGAAGTTTCCTTTTTTCTAACAATGTTATAATCTTTTCAAGTCGTTTATCACCTCGTTTATTCAAAAAACACAGTACACCAAAAATAAAAACCAACAACAACGCAATGCCTACCAATACATACACTCGCATTTCAAATGCTTGTTGCTTTTTGTACAATGCTGTTACTAGCTTTTCGTGCATTTCTACTACTTGAGTACTATCCGTAGTTTGATTAGCTGTCTTTACTAATGCTACCTGAAGTGTCTTTTCAGTATGCTGTTCGCCAGCATGTACTTGGAGTAAACTTGAAGCAAATACAGATACTATTAGAACGATGTTGTATATAATTTTCATGGTAATATCTATTTGTTTTTATTCCTGCGAAGGCAGGGATCTATTACGTATTCTTTCTTAATTCATTTTCAATTTCATCATCTACTTCGTTTCGTTTTTTTGATGTTGTAGTGTTTTTATTTGACCTTTTAGGTAAGTATAGAATTGCTATGATTACAATGACTATTATTTCTACAATAATGATTCCTATTAAAAACTTTATGTTACTATCCATTACATATTTTTATTAATGTCAACGGCTATTAACAGTAATAAAATAGATTTAAAAAAAGCCATGCGTATAGCAGGCTATGCTATGGAAAGCATGGCTTTTTAAGGGTAATCATGAAAAAAAGTGAATTGTTTAGTGTTGCTTTTTAGTGGAGAAAAAGATCATTGCTTTTGCTTCTTTTTCTTGGTGGAGTCAGTTACAATTATTATTTCTTTTTTAAATGAAGAATCTATTTTTTTCATAAACTTTTTCAACTCGCTTAAATTTTTAAATTCTAATCGTTTTCTACTGTTATCCTTCTCAAAGTTAAATTCCATTTCTGGAAAATTACGATCAAGTTCCAACATAATAGACAATTCATCTATATCATACTTGCCATAAAAAAAAGAATCTAGTCGTTTTTCGACTTTCCTTTTAGCTACTTTTTTATTTTTTAATGATTTAGATATTGAATATAAGATTGAATCATTATTAGCTAATTGAAGAAATTGTTTTTTTGATAAATCAAGAGTTTTCTTCAGGTGTTTAATGTTTTCTTTTTTTGCCTTTCGACTAACAAAAGGTTCATACGATTTACAACTCGTGATAATAAATAGAAATAATAAAATATAACTGATTTTCATTTTGTCATTTTTTAATTTAAAGGTAATCCCAATAACTCCAAATTGGATCGATCGTACTATTGTCCGTAAAGTAACTTATAGTGATTTCCAAAAATTTTCTTGACCCTAATAAACGTCCTCTGTACTTAATTCCAAATTCTAGTTTTCCAGTGACAATAATTCTTTGTTTGTTAACACTTCCTGATATGTAATTTTCAACGGTTGGTCCATTAGCTTCATCACTTGTTTCTGATGTATTTGTTTGTGTCCAATCCATTAATGTTGTACTTCCCTCTAAAGCAGTATTCATACTCAGCACTCTCATTTCTGGTAAACCATTATCAATAGTTGGCAATTTCACTCTCATTTCACAACGAATAGATGACTCTGGAAATGAACTAACTTGCATTTTGTGTACATCACGTCTAGTAGAATTGTTTCCTGGTTCCATCTGTGAAGATTCAAGCGTAAAATTACCTTCAACTAAACTCGCTAAAAATGTTTCTAATTCTTCAGGAGATTCAAAATTAGGTGCATCATCAGGAACATTATCATCAAATTCCCAATTTCCTTCTCCCAAAACATCATTAAGTTCACTACTAATTTCTAAGTATTCCTCTTTAGTTATTGGCGAAGTCACAATATCATTGTAGGGATCATCATCCGTACTTGGTGGTGTAGTAGTGTCGCTACCTGAGTCATTTCCACCACCACTTGGTGTATTATTTGGGCTTCCATAAGGATCTGTACTCGTGTTATCATCAGTACCGCTTCCCGATCCACTTCCTCCATCTGGGCAATAAATATCTATTAACGTGAAGGTTTGACATGGATCATCATCATTTTCATGCTCACACGAGTTTTGCTCATATCCATTTGTTGAATATAAGAACGTTCCTGAATTTGGACCTGGTGTGATATGATATACTGAATAGCTGGTAGTACAGGGCAATGGCAAAGTATTTTCAGCTAACATATCTGACAAATTCACTGTAATAGGCTCAGAGGTTATTTCATGAGATGTAGCTACATGTTTCGTTAATACAAACTCTTGCTTTTGAGAAGCCGTAAAATGATACGTCACTAAACTAGCTGTGTAATCATCAATACTTGCATTGTATGAGAATACTAAATTTTCTAACGTACTTCCGGTATTATTATCGCGTTCAATAGGAAAGGTGTATGAATGCGAATTATTCTCCGTACTTTCCACAAAGTTGGCAACATCGGTATGCACCGTAAAGTTATACGTTTCGTTGTATACACTTTCTGCAATACTACTCGATTGTAAAGTTGCTAAACTTCTCATTTGATTACTTAGTTTTGTATTGACTTCCACATCTTGTTTAGACAATACACTGGATTTAAAAGGAAACTCTTTTTGGACCGTTGCTTCTTCTTGAATTTCGGTTACTGTATCATTTTGACAATTGGTCAGCGTCAATGCTAGCGTTAAGATACATAAAACTCGAATTAAATTTCTTACTCTTTTCATTATTGTAATTATTTTAATACACCTACTCATACGTTTTTCGGTTTCCACGACTTTTGTTAATAGAAATGAGTTATTAGTATTGAATTATTTTTCAATCTCAATACTAAAACCTCACTTCTATAAAAGGAAAGCTATCCTTTCATCTAAACATTTACCGCGACATGTATTAAAAAAATACTTATCTTTGATTTGCAGATCGTAGGCAAATGTTTATTTGTTTACTTTAAGAGCTTCTACTTATATTATGGAAGCTCTTTTTAAATTTATTCTATTTAATTGGAAATATTAGATCTTGATTTTCCATCAATTTTTTTAACTTCTAGTATATTTTCAGTATAATAAATACCTTTAGCCTTTTCTATTAATTCCAATTCTAATACTACTTTTTTCCCTTCTTTAAAAAGGTCGACATGTCTAATTTCTTTGACTTTCTTGTATTCATTTTCGCTTAAGTATACAGTAATAACAGAATCTTTTTCGATATTCAAAAATATATATGGTGATCTCAAAAGAGAAAGTTTTTGCAGTTTTTTAAAATAACGACATAGCTTCAAATTTTCATTTTCCTCACTGGAATTTTGTAATGTACTATCAACTTCATGAACCAAACTTTCATACCTTTCATCTGTTGCTCCATAAAAACTTGAAAATGTAACAGATCTAAAAGCTAGGTCAGCTTTTATTTTTTCTGTTTTCTGTTTTCCACATCCAATAAACAAAAAAGTAAAAAGTATAATTTTTATGTAATGTAAATTTTTCATTGATTTTTATTTTTAATTACAATCGCCACTATTAGCATTTGCATTTTCACTATCAGCACCTCCATTATTAGTATTTCTAGTCATTCCAGGAGAAAGTGCCATATTTCTCAAAGCTTGTCCAAAAGCCCCAGGATTACTACCGCCCCCACCAGTCCATGATCTTTGCGGATCGGGTAGTGTTATTCCCATTAGTTGAACTGTCTGTATAACATAATCAGTACAATTATTTGTGTTCAAATCATAATTTTGATCATAATTATTCGCATTGTTCACTACTTGTGTTAGAGCAGCTCCACTTATTGAGAATGTAATACTGACATGAAATTCATTACTTTCATCATTTCCGAACTGATGAGGATCATTAGGTGCTAATGGGTCTGCGCTACCCGCAGGATATAATCCAATAGCTCTAGTTACGTTTCCTTGCGTAATTCCTATAAATGAATGTCCAGCTTTAATTTCTCCACCTAACACCCATGGATTATCAGTGTTTGGTTCTGGCTGATCTACATAAACTGTAATCTCGGCACTTTGCGAAAGATCAAAGCAATTTAAGTAATCTCTGATATCTAGGATAGGAACATCTGGGGCTTCAAATTCACCTTGTGAATATCGATATTGCCTTAAAGTTAATTGATCGTCAGCCATCAATGCATTAATAGCTTCTAAAATAGAGTCTTCTGCTTCAGGGTTTTCTGCAAGAATAGAGATTAATTCGAGTTTTACAGCTAAATTTTGGTTCAACCAATTGTTCATATCAAAAGAAATTCCATCAATATCCAAAGTATCTTCGACTATGGGTACTGTCGGAATCGTCACTGGGTTATTGTTACTGTTATTACTAGTACCAGATGATGTACTTGTTGTAGCACTGTCAGGTGAATCACTCGTAGATGATGATGGTGGATCAACTAATTCAGGAAAATCACTACATACTTCATAACTAACATCAAACATGAATCTCGTTGTACAATTTGCACCTGCAAGATGTGGTGTTCCTTCTAAGTTCCCTTCTGACCAATTACAATATTTTATGGTAATGGTTGTACAGTTTGGATTTGCATTTTCACTTAAATTATCTAAGCTTCCATCATATTGAAGTGATTCTTTTGTGATGCTTCCAGAAAAAGGTGTTTGATCATAATTTTCAGCAGCTTCTAAAAACCCATCGTTTGGTTCATAATTTATGATAAATGCCTCAGTTTGGTTAGTATCACTGAATTTCACTACTAAATTACTAAAAGTGCCGACTTCTTGTTGAAACTTCAAAATTGGTATCGTATAAGTAGTTTTCGTTTGTTCTTCGTAAATCAAAATATCTTGATCTTCAATAATAACAAAATTATAAGTGTCTTCAAGTGAAGATTCTTTGTTTATAGAAGTTCCTTTAAGGTTACGCTTTAATTCTTCAACATAAGAAGTCAGTTTCTCTAAATTTTGCAATCTTCCACTTTTAAAAGCAATATTATTTCCAGTTTCAGATGTGATAATTTCATCAAGGTTAGTATCACTTTGACAGTTAAACAGTAAAAAAGAAATTCCAAACACTAATGTGAATTTCAAATAGTTTTTCATTTTTGTTTTCATAAATTCTTTAATTATTAAATATGACTAGAAATTATACGTTCCTAAATCAGTTTTATAAGTTAATACGCTGCAATGATATTTCATCCAAAGAGTTATACAGTGTCAAAATCTACAATTTTAAAGAAAATGACACTTATTTTTGAGAATTTATAAACTCTTGAGGTGTGCAACCCTCTATTTTCTTGAAGGCTCTATAAAAACTTGACTTAGAATTAAAGCCTGCCTCTAACCCTATTGCAGTTGTTGTATAGTTTTTATACTCATCATTGATGAGCATTTTTTTTGCTTTTTTTATTCTTAAAGTATTTATATATGTAGAAAAATTTTCGCCACTACTTGCTTTTATTTTTTGAGATAGAGAACTTGTACTTATACTTAATTCTTTACTTATTAGTTCGAGAGTTAAATTTGGATTATTATACTGTTGGTTGACAATTGAAACAAAATTACTAAAGAACTCATCAATCTTATTTGTTGCTTTTCTCTCTTTCTTTTCTTTTTTTACTGTTTGAGTAATTCTTATATTCTTCCTTTCTTTTATCAATTGTAGTTTATTAATCCCTACATATCCTAAATAATAAATTATTATAGACATCCCAAGCCAAAGAGAATAGAACAAGGAAAGGTTCTCTTTATTCGAGTACACTGTAATCCCCATAGCTATTATCCAAAAAATACATGTAATAACACCAATTGTTATAAGTCGTTTTAACCATTTTGTTTCAGAAATTACTTGCAACGGATCGTATTTTTTATTATCAAGTTCATATTTTCTCAACATTTTAAAAATCATATATATGATACTTATGATAAAAAGTATAGATAAAATATCTAAATAAATAAAAATACCTCTACTAAAATGTGATGGTAATTCATAGTTTGGATCAATTAGGAATTTATATATAAGTTGAATAAAGACGATTGAAAGAACAACGAAAAAAGGAACAAAAAGATAAAGCTTAATTTTTTTACTTAATTTTTCTTTTCGTTGGATATAGAGATATACAAAAATATAGAAGAACGGCATTATTAGCCAGTGCCAAGGGATGTATGTAAATTTTATAAAACTATATTTTTCTGCTGTTTTGGTATCAATCAACCAATATTGTAAATTGCTCAATGACATCAAGAGCATTACAAATGCTAGGCAAAAACTAGCTCTATTATTATATTTTTTGCTTGATAAGACTATAATTCCAAAAATAAATCCCTGTATTATACCTGCAAAAATTAATAAGTTATATATATTTAAGTTTAAATCGCTTAATTTCATAAAGTTACGTATGCTCGTTGCATTTCATTTAAAAAAATCAAATATAAATATTATTAAGATGATTCTTTTTTAATTGTAACTCCTTTTTTGACAAAATATTTTACATCAATAAAATACTGCGAATTACGGTACAAATTTGAGACACTTCCCGTCTTTGCAGTAAAAAACACTCAAATTAATTGTGATATAATTAGTTTGAGTGTTTTTTTGTGTCATAAAACCCCTTTTTATGACTTCTAAGAACGCATATTGGTTTAAGTATAGAAAACCACAAAAAGAAGATAGTTATTTAGCTATCGTAGCTGAAACGCTAGATGAAGCTTTTAAAATGATTATGGTACAGTATGATGTGCCCAATGAAGACATTTTTTATTTGAATCGAGAATTGGAAGTGTTGTTGCCTTTTTGAAAATATTAATGTTAACATTTTTTTGCTATATTTGAATAATTATAACACAAAAGTGGTTTTTAAAACGAGTATACAAACGAGTATATTTTATCAAAATAATAGTGGTTTAAAAAATGTAAGTTACTGAAAATCAATTACAATTAATTTTCGCTTACATATTCATAACCCGGAGGTCGCGGGATCGTGCCCCGCTCTCGCTACAAAGACAAAAATGCATGTTTTGTCAATGTTTAAAAGGTTTTCCATCATTTGGAAAACCTTTTTTTTATGTCTAAATTACACACTCTTTTAACAAACGCATATACAAACGCATATACTTTGAGTAAGAATTTATACACAGAACCAAAAATTTACGATGCGAATGGTGATCTTTCCAAACGCTGGTATGTGTACTTCTATTATCGGAATCCCATAACAGGTAAATTAGTCTTACAACCACCTTTATATATGGGAGTCAATAGGTTAAAGACTAAAAAGGAACGAATGGAAATGCTCACTATTAATAAAATAGCACTTCATGAATTGCTAAAACAAGGCTATAATCCTTATGAAACCTTCAAGGAAACCGAAAAACGTATTGAACAGCAGAAAAAACCAGCAGAAGACACCGTTTTTGAGAGTCAACGGAAAAATTATACCATAAAAGAAGCCTTATTCTTTGCACTAACGCAACGAAAACCACATTGGAAAAAGAAAACTGCGGGTACAATGGTGGGGCATTTCAATAGATTTGTTGAATGGTTAGGCACTCATAAATTACTCCATAAGAATATTTCGGAACTAAAAAAGCGTGATGTTTCCACATTTTTAAACTCTTTAACCAAGCTTCAAACTAAAAAAGAAAAGGAATTAGGAGAAGAACTTGTTCCTGTAAGTCCAAAAACTAGAAATAATTTTAGAGCAACACTCTCTACCCTATTTGCTCAATTAGAAGAAGATGAAATTATAGAACGTAATTTTATTGCGCAAATAAAGATAAATAAGAGTACGCCAAAGAAAAATAAACCTTTTTCAAAAGAACAAATTATTGATATTCGAGAATATTTGGACAAAAATGATCCGTATTTGCGAACTTTCATTCAATTTATGTCGTATGCATTTTTGAGAAACGTAGAAGTTTGTCGTTTGCAAGTAAAAGATATTGATTTAGCGTCTAAACGTTTGTACGTTCGCTCAAAAACTGCTCCACTTGCCATAGTTCCTATTATTGGCGAATTAGAAACGGTTTTAAGAAATATGAAGCTTGAAAATTATGCGCCTGATGATTTTGTTGTTACGCGTTTTGAAAAACCTGCTAATTGGGATATTGACGAAAATAATAAGACCAATTATTTTTCTAAAAAGTTTAAACTTGTAAAACAAGTTCTAGGATATTCAAATGATTATTCATTGTATTCTGTTAGACATACGGCAGCAACAAACATCTATAATTCGTTATTAGCAGAAGGAAAAAGCGAAGAAGGTGCTTTGATGCACTTAATGTCTATTACTCGACATAGATCAAAAGCTGGATTGAAAAATTACTTGCGTGAAATTGGTGCAACACTTCCAAAAGACTATTCAGATAAATATTCGATTGAGTTTTAAACTGACAAAAGTATTAATTATTCAATGCTATCAATTTTTCCATGCTTATACTCTCCCCTTCTTTGGCAAGTAATGCCATTTTTAAGGCTTCAATGTAAATCATGTCTTTAAAAGATTGTTCTAGCAACAATTGTTCTTTGTTGGCGCGAATTTCTAAGGCTAACTTTTTAATGTAGTTTTTATCATTTTTATCAAGTAAATTCTCGTCTTTACTAAATACAGTATTACCATCAAAACCTTCTTTATTCTTTTCCATTAAAACCCTAGCATACGCAATGACAGCATCTTTTGTATTCCTTCTAGGATTTTTTGTTGTGCCGTTTAAGACCAAAAAAAGCGAACCTGCACTCAGTTCTGAATAATTAGCGAGTTCATTTGCAGTTACTTCACGCTTTTTTAAATACTCCAATGCTTCTTTAAATTCAATCATAAGGGAAAATGTTAAATTAAGAATAAATATTCTATTTAATTCTAAATTATTCTATATTTGAATAATTAATTCTACTTTTAGTCGTTATTTCAATACAAATATAGGTTTTTAAATAGAATTAGAAATCGAAAAATAAGTGAAACCCTACGTTTAATTAATTGAAAGCTGAAACTATATATACCGTAATACAAGCATTATCTGAGGATGAATTACCTCGGCTATACGAGTTATTAGGTGTAGAAGTTTCTAAAAAAGAAAAGTTAAGCAGTAAAACGAAAAAGGTGAAAGTATCTGAAGCTATGGATAAAATACTGGTTCGATATTTTAATGTTCGTAGAACACTTTAATTTATAATATCAACGATTAGCAACAAGATGCAACAAAACGCAACAGATCGCAACAACATAAAAGAACCATGAAGCGATGGCATAATCCATCTTATTTAAGTGAATTTCGGGAAGTAACGACGCTTGCTTCCCTTCTTTCACATGTAAAACTCCTTTTTTAGATACAAGTACTAAAACTATATCATAAAATAAAACTCAACAAGACGCAACAAGATGCAACAAAACGCAACAAATGTAAAGGATAGTAATATGCACATTATTAAAGACCAAATCCCCGAAAAAACTTTACGCCCTTATATTTTAAGTGAAGATCGTTTACTGATGTTACAACGCTACAGGATTTATGTAAATGCTTATAACGATGCTGTAAATAAACAAAATGAAGCCATTCTAACATATAATGAGCGTGTTGCAAAGTTTGTTGCTACGCATAAATTAAAGCAACAAGCCGTTGTTGCTGTTTCAAATTTTGAAAATAAAAGACATCAAGGAGTAAAAATAAAATGGTTAGCTATTGAAGAATATAATTCACTGGTTGCTACTCAAAATGATACGCTCTTATTACTTTCTAAAAAAACACATCACAAAATTAAAGCAATGCACGAACGGACTTTTGAAGTGATTTTATGGCAATATGGAAATCAATTGAGCGACCTTAGAAGTCATTTAAAGACACTTGACACAAAGCTTGGCGTTAGCTTTCCAAAAGTAAAAATTACTTCTACTGGAATTGCGCATTTAACTAACGATGGACAACCAAGAATTTTATATTCTTCCAGAACCGTTCAGAATCATATCTACCGATTACGTGATGCAGGAGTTCTCACAAAATATTGTTTTCATGGTACTAAAAAGCCTGTTAACTTCTTTATCAATAAAGCTATTTTTTGCATGCGTGAAAAATTAATAATGAGTAATGAAAATCAATTAGTTAGCAATTTCTTACCGCAAAAAGTTCAGCATAAAAGTGAAGATACAAGAACATTTACTAAAGAAATAATAAAGAAAGTAGGGAATGTTGATAACCATTCCCAAGATATGGAAGTAGCTTCTTTTGCTACTGAAAATAGTAGCAAAAACAAGAACATTTACAAGAACACCAAAAGCGATAACCCTCAAAAAATTTCCAATCAATACGCAGGTAAACTTGGCGGCGGCGAAAATTTTCCGAAAAATGAGTTGTCGGAGTATTTACGAGGTCAAATGTTGTACAAAACCGTTTTTCTAAATGCATTAACAGAGCATCATTACGATACATACAGCTTTTCCACGGCGAATATGACCAGGCGTTTGGACACAGAGTCCATTCGTGGTGTGCTATCTAAAGAAGAATTTCGTGAACTTTTGTTGCAACAATTCATAAAAATAGCCGCGCCTATTTGGAAAGGTAAGAATGTGTATTACGGAAGTTGGCACAAAGCCTACATTCAAATCGATGATGAGTATTTGCGAAATCCGAATGGAAGTATTCCAAGAAAAGAAACATTGTTGTATATGTTTGGCTTTTTAGTGTATCGAATAGGTCGTGCTAAACGCTTTTTCAATAGTAAAAAAGACTATCGCATCCATTTTCCGTGTATTTATTTTGATGCAACACGCAAACAACCAAGCGAAGGTGGTTTTGCATATACAGTAGAATGGCTCAAACAATACCAGAAGTATCAAGATTTACGTGCAACAAGGAAGCAACAAGCTGCAACAAAAGCTGGTGCAAGACGCAGACAGAAAACCAACGAAGAAAAAGTAAGAGATCAAATAAAACTATTTGTAAAAGGTAAAATTGCACTACCACAAGTGTATGACTATATAGAAACTAATAAAGGCATTCCAAATTACTTCATTGCTGAAGTGCCTAGACTGCTAAACCTATTAACCAATAAAGAATTTGATTTATATGAGTAGCAACAAAGAGTCATGTAACTGCAACAAAAGGTAAAAAGGAGGAACTTCTAACAGCAATTTGTTTTCACGGCGTTAAATGCCAAGTACTTTCTAAACTAATTTCAGCTTCAATTTAAATGCCCACGCGCCAGCTAGCTAACTGGCTAGAGGTTGGCTAAAAAGTCGTCATTGCGAATGAAATGAAGCAATCTGTGAAATTTAAGCTATTGATTTACAGATTGATTCAGAATTAAAAATTCTTCGCAAAGACGTTTCTAAAACTTATCAGACAATCTCTGAACGCTCGTCCCCAACGTTAAATGCCAAGTACTTTCTAAACTTGAAAATCTATGGATCCAGAATATAGCTTTAATTGTTTTCACGGCGTTAAATGCCAAGTACTTCATAAACAGAATTAGGAACTACAAAAACACCTAAACACATTGTTTTCACGGCGTTAAATGCCAAAAGTTCTCAAAAAACTTTCTTGCTCCAAATCCCAGCGCGCCAGCTGGCTACTTCGCTAAAAAGGTATACTATACCTTTTTTTAACGCTCGTCCCCAACGTTAAATGCCAAGTACTTCATAAACCTATCGGGCTCACTGTAAAACCTTGCTTATTTTGTTTTCACGGCGTTAAATGCCAAGTACTTCATAAACACATTGCACATTACAAGAATGAGATGCATAAAAAGTTTTCACGGCGTTAAATGCCAAGTACTTCATAAACATAGGTTCAAGTCACATGTATAGTGCTTTATTAGTGTTTTCACGGCGTTAAATGCCAAGTACTTCATAAACAAATAGTAGCAATTATTTCAATTAACTTTTTTGTTTTCACGGCGTTAAATGCCAAGTACTTCATAAACATGTTGTTAACAAAAGAATAACAGGTAGTGTTTTGTTTTCACGGCGTTAAATGCCAAGTACTTCATAAACTATAGAAGTCATAATGGAAATTGAAAAACAAAACAAGTTTTCACGGCGTTAAATGCCAATAATTCACAAGAAACTTCTTTACTACAAATTCCAACGCGCCAGCTGGCTACTTCACTAAATAGGTCTACTAGACCTATTTTTTACGCTCGTCCCCAACGTTAAATGCCAAGTACTTTCAATTTCATTTTCAGCTTCGATTTCTAAAGATTCCCGCCTGCGCGGGAACAAGGTTTTCACGGCGTTAAATGCCAATAGTTCACAAGAAACTTTTGTATTCCAAACTCCAATGCGCCAGCTGGCTACTTCGCTAAATAGGTCTACAAGACCTATTTTTTACGCTCGTTCCCAACGTTAAATGCCAAGTACTTCATAAACAGTTGATTCTCTCTTAAAAAGATTTGATACAAAAGTTTTCACGGCGTTAAATGCCAAGTACTTCATAAACCCCGTACTTTTCTTAATCTCAACAATAACAGTACTTCCCAAGCGTTTTAACATTTCCATTTTGCCCATATTATGCAAAGGTTCAAATTATCATAGAACGTTTTTTCTTTTTATTTCAACTTCACTTTCAGCTTCAATTTCAATTTCAAAATGCCCACGCGCCAGCTGGCTACTTCGCTAAATAGGTCTACAAGACCTATTTTTTACGCTCGTCCCCAACGTTAAATGCCAAGTATCTTCAGAACATGAAACCATGACGACTAAGAATAGCTTATTGTTTTCACGGCGTTAAATTATCTCTCTTTTATTAAATAGCAACCAACAAAGGAAACGTTGGATCTCCTGGGTTTTCACGGCGTTAAATGCCAAGTACTTTATAAACAAACAGCTCAAGAAGAAATGATTGCAGCATTTGGGTTTTCACGGCGTTAAATGCCAAGTGCTTCGTAACCAATGTAGGTAACAAACACTACTTTTTTATATTAGAGTTTTCACGGTGTAAAATACCAAGTACTTCTAAAATCAACCAAAATGCGAGCAAAGCTTGCGAGTAAATTGTTTTCACGACGTTAAATGCCAATAGTTTTCAATGAACTTTCTTGTTTCAAACTCCCGCGCGCCAGCTGGCTACTTCGCTAAATAGGTCTACAAGACCTATTCTTTACGCTCGTCCCCAACGTTAAATGCCAAGTACTTTATAAACACTTAACGTATTTATATTGATAGCAGGTTTGTTTTTGTTTTCACGGCGTTAAATGCCAAGTACTTCCAAAACAAAACGTATCTAATATTTTGTGTAGAATTTCTAGTTTTCACGGCGTCAAATGCCAAGTATTTTCTAAACCGTACAAGCACAAGGTTTTCAAGTGACTCCTGTAGTTTTCACGGCGTTAAATGCCAAGTACTTTCTAATACAAGAACAAGGACTTTATCGTTACGATTATTAGTTTTTACAGCGTTGAATGCCAAAAGTAGCTTCAAGATAAAATCTCAAACGTGCATTGATTGGGAAGTCAGATGTGTGTTTCAACGGCGTTAAATGCCAAGTACTTCATAAACTGATACCATAAAGGTACACCTACCAACTGATTGTTTTCACGGCGTTAAATGCCAAGTACTTTATAAACAGATCAGCATGATCCAAAAAGCTCTGATAAAAGGTTTTCACGGCGTTAAATGCCAAGTACTTCATAAACGATGACGAGAATCCTAGGTACTCTTTAATCTTTTTGTTTTCACGGCGTTAAATGCCAAGTACTTCATAAACATTTCTGCAGCGCCAAAAACTGTATTTACAAAAAAGTTTTCACGGCGTTAAATGCCAAGTACTTTATAAACATGATTATGATCTTGATGCGCTAAAAAGCTTAAATGTTTTCACGGCGTTAAATGCCAAGTACTTCATAAACTCAACAGGAAATTTAAACCAAAATGCTCTAGAAAGTTTTCACGGCGTTAAATGCCAAGTACTTTATAAACCAAAAATCTATTTTAATCAACAAAGGTCATTCGTTTTCACGGCGTTAAATGCCAAGTACTTTATAAACCCGTATTTTTCTTAATCTCAACAATAACAGTGCTTCCCAAGTGTTTTAATATTTCCATTTTGCCCATATTATGCAAAGGTTCAAATTTCAAAGATCGTTTTTTCTTTTTATTTCAATTTCACTTTCAGCTTAAAATGCCCACGCACCAGCTGGCTACTTCGCTAAATAGGTCTACTAGACCTATTTTTAACGCTCGTCCCCAACGTTAAATGCCAAGTACTTTATAAACTAATAGAAAGAAATATCTAGGTTTATGCTTTGAAAGTTTTCACGGCGTTAAATGCCAAGTACTTCTAAAACAACAAAATAACGTCATTAGATGGGTTTGTTCAAAAGTTTTCACGGCGTTAAATGCCAAGTACTTTACAAACAGGATTGGAAAATTATGTTCAAGGTGGCATTATGTTTTCACGGCGTTAAATGCCAATAGTTCACAAGAAACTTTTGTATTCCAAATTCCAATACGCCAGCTGGCTACTTCACTAAATAGGTCTACCAGACCTTTTCTTTACGCTCGTCCCCAACATTAAATGCCAAGTACTTTATAAACTTACTATACACAATGGCATAATCTAGTCTTTAGAAAGTTTTCACGGCATCGAATGCCAAGTACTTCATAAACAAACTGGTCCAGCCTATACGGAATCATGTAATGGGTTTTCACGGCGTTAAATGCCAATAGTTCACAAGAAACTTCTTTACTCCAAACTCCAGCGCGCCAGCTGGCTACTTCGCTAAATAGGTCTACAAGACCTATTTTTTACGCTCGTTCCCAACGTTAAATGCCAAGTACTTTCTAAACTTTTAAAAGGAATAACCAATGAAAGCACATACAAGTTTTAACGGCGTCATGTGCCTAGTACTTTCAAAACCTTCTACAAAAGAAAGTACAATTGCCGTGCCTTGGTTTTCACGGCGTCATGTGCCTAGTACTTTCAAAACGACAATAGTAGGTAAATCTGAATATGAAGTACGGTTTTCACGGCGTTAAATGCCAAGTACTTTTAAAACATCTCAAAATATTGTTTTATATCTGTAATATATTGTTTCAACGGCGTGATGTGCCAAGTACTTTCAAAACATGTCATGAAAATCAGGGAATAACGCACCAGAGGTTTTCACTGCATTAAATTTCAAGTACTTCATAAACAAAACAAATACTATTGGTCATTCGCGAGGTGTTTTCACGGCGTCAAATGCCTAGTACTTTCAAAACAATACCTCAAGAACTATCAGATGATCCAGTGCAAATGTTTTAACGGCGTTAAATGCCAAGTACTTTATAAACCTTAAAATAAACGCAATACTCCAAATAGTGGATAGGTTTTAACGGCGTTAAATGCCAATAGTATAAAAGAAACTTTTGTACTCCAAACTCCAGCGCGCCAGCTGGCTACTTCGCTAAATAGGTCTACAAGACCTATTTTTAACGCTCGTCCCCAACGTTAAATGCCAAGTACTTTTAAAACTGATAAACAAGATCTTTAAGTTAAGAAATTTATTGTTTTCACGGCGTCAAATGCCAAGTACTTCTAAAACTTATTTAGGAGCAATTTTATATTTACTTGGAATTTGTTTTCACGGCGTTAAATGCCAATATTTTCAAAGAAACTTCTCTCCTCCAAACTCCAGCGCACCGGCTGGCTACTTCGCTAAAAAGGTCTACAAGACCTTTTCTTTACGCTCGTACCCAACGTTAAATGCCAAGTACTTTCTAAACAATGATTTATAACCACAAAAACATGTTAATTGGTTTTCACGGCGTCAAATGCCAAGTACTTTCTAAACAGAAAGTTAAATACACAGAAAAACGCGTCAAAAAGAGTTTTCACGGCGTTAAATGCCAAGTACTTTCTAAACTGAATAAATACGAAAAGAAACAAATATTCTTCACTGTTTTCACGGCGTTAAATGCCAAGTACTTTCTAAACGTGGGGGAATTCAGATTATCTAATGGAGAATGGAAGTTTTCACGGCGTTGAATGCCAAGTACTTTATAAACACGCCTAAGCTGATTCAAACGGATTACGAACTCATGTTTTCACGGCGTTAAATGCCAAGTGCTTTATAAACCCGTACTTTTCTTAATCTCAACAATAACAGTGCTTCCCAAGTGTTTTAATATTTCCATTTTGCCCATATTATGCAAAGGTTCAAATTATCATAGAACGTTTTTTATTTCAAGTTCACTTTCAGCTTCAATTTCAATTTCAAAATGCCCACGCGCCAGCTGGCTACTTCGCTAAACAAGGTATACCATACCTTTTTTTACGCTCGTCCCCAACGTTAAATGCCAAGTATTTTCAATTTCATTTTCAGCTTCGATTTCTAAAGATTCCCGCCTGCGCGGGAACAAGGTTTTCACGGCGTTAAATGCCAAGTACTTTATAAACGCTTAGACCACTTTGATCTGAGCACAGCAGTAATGTTTTCACGGCGTTAAATGCCAAGTACTTTATAAACTTAAGGGTGAAGATGCTTTACTGACAAAACGATAGTTTTCACGGCGTTAAATGCCAAGTACTTCATAAACCACATAATCATCTTCTTAGTGCTGATGTTACTAGTGTTTTCACGGCGTTAAATGCCAAGTACTTTCAGTTTCAACTTCAATTTCAATTTCAGCTTAAAATGCCCACGCGCCAACTGGCTACTTCGCTAAATAGGTCTACAAGACCTATTCTTTACGCTCGTCCCCAACGTTAAGTGCCAAGTACTTCATAAACAGCAAAAATGAAGATTTTTGTTAGAGACTCAAATGTTTTCACGGCGTTAAATGCCAATAGTTTACAAGAAACTTTACTACTCCAAACTCCAGCGCGCCAGCTGGCTACTTCGCTAAATAGGTCTGCAAGACCTATTCTTTACGCTCGCCCCCAACGTTAAATGCCAAGTACTTTATAAACTCGAAGCAACAATACGTTATGACTCATCCTACTTGTTTTCACGGCGTTAAATGCCAATAATCTCAAAGAAACTTCTTCTTCCAAACTCCAGCGCGCCAGCTGGCTACTTCACTAAATAGGTCTACAAGACCTATTTTTTACGCTCGTCCCCAACGTAAAATGCCAAGTACTTTCCAAACACTTGGAAAGAAATTGCACCTGGAGACAATGGTTAGTTTTCACGGCGTCAAGTGCCAAGTACTTTCAAAACCCGTAAATTTTCAATCTCAGCAATAACAATACTTCCCAAACGTTTTAACATTTCCATTTTGCCCATATTATGCAAAGGGTTAAATTTCCATAGTTTTTTAAAAGTACATTTTGAGTATAATTATACTTCATATTTTCTCTATAATTTTTCAATTTCGAGTTCAGTTTCAACTTCAATTTAAAAACCCCACGCGCCAGCTGGCTACTTAGCTAAATAGGTCTACAAGACCTATTCTTTACGCTCGCCCCCAACGTTAAATGCCAAGTACTTTATAAACACTACATACATCTTTGGCAAGGTTCCCTTTATAAGTTTTCAACGGCGTCAAATGCCAAGTACTTCATAAACAAGAAGCTAAAGAACAAGAAGAAGTTATTCAAGCGTTTTCACGGCGTTAAATGCCAAGTACTCTCTAAACTTTCTTCAAAGCAAAGACTAGAAGATACGGTAAAGTTTTCACGGCGTCAAATGCCAATACTACAAAGAAACTTTTCTACTTTAAACTCCAACGCGCCAGCTGGCTACTTCGCTAAAAAGGTATACCATACCTTTTTTTAACGCTCGTCCCCAACGTTAAATGCCAAAAACAGCTTTCAGATTCGATTTCAATTTTAGCTTTGATTTAAAAAGATTCCCGCCTTCGCGGGAACTAGGATGTCAAAGAACGTTTTATTTTAGGTTTTATGCGGTTATTAAACAGCCGTAGCCTTTGCTTTTACTGGTAGCAATAGCCGTTAGTGGTGGTAATAACATATTTATAGCGAATGTGAGTTGTACGCCGCGCTCAAAGAAAGTACCGTGTGGTTTGTAGGTGCGAAAGTTGGTCGGTGCGCTTATGTTTTGTATTTCCAAGGCAAAGTCTGGCAGCGAAAAACCTAGTTGCTTGTGTACCAATTCATAGATATTATTTTTTAAACGCGTTGTAATGTCGTCAATGTCTTTCCACAAATCGTGTATGTTTTGATAGGTTTTCCGTTTGCTATGCGGAAATAAGTAGCGTTCTATGTGATAGGTTTTCGGCGTTTTTAATAGCATAGGCGTGTAATACGCGGTTTGCTGAAAGGTGTTATTTGTGCTTTCAGGATACTTTTTAGCGTAAGCTTCTGCAAAATACGCCACTGCCCACGAAGCTTCTTTTCCAATGCCCGCTAATGCCGCATAACCGCCATCGTTTCTAAATTGTATGACAGGATATTCCGAATCTTTATTATGAAATAAATGATATAATTCGGGATGATCGGTTTGTTTTACCGCATCCAATACGTCGCCTTGCCACTTTCCTGTTCCTAAGGAATACGCGGAATGTTCCGTGATGGGAATGGGACGATCATAGAATGTAATTTGTGTAATGACTTGTGGTGACATAATTTGCGTTTATTGGTTAAAGTATGCTATTAATTTTTCGGCTGCTTCACTTCCGATCCATTTGATGAGATCATTTCTTTTGTTTTCATTAAAGAAAGTCTTGCGATGTCTTGGTGCTTTTTTATTTCGTATTTGAATGATGATACTTTTCAAGCTTTCCAATGCTGTTTCGTCAGTAATAATTTGATCATTTCGCATTGCCAACCAAGCGTTCATTTTTTCTTTCAACACTCCATAACTAGTAACTTCTGAAATCCAGCTGGTTAATCCTTTTGCTAGAATACCATCTATTTCATCTTGTTTCTTTTTTGCTTCTATAGTGGCATTATTTTCATCGACAATTCTTTTCGCTTTTGCCAAACGCTTTTTTTCGGATTCCACAAATTGATTGATGTTTTCCATATATGCAGTCGGATATACCAACGGTTCCGTTCCTAAAAAGTGTGTGAATCGTGGCAATGCTTCTTTGGCTTTTTTAACTTTAGGAAATTCTTCTAATTCCAAATAGGCAAGCTTTTTTCTATGCTTTGAGAATCGTGCCATGGCAATCAATTCTTTTAATTGCTCACTTTTAGACCAAGTGCCCGAAAGTGTATTGTGTATCCACCACGATTCCATATACGCTCTGAATGCAAGGATGGAATTTCGACGTACGTTTTCGTCCATTTCAAGAGCGACTGCGACTGCGCCATATCCGTAGGGTTTTGCCATTCCAATCCCGTGATGACATGCTTCAACTTCGTTAAAAGTGAGCGCACACACTAATGCGCCTAATTCTACAGGCAATAAATTATGATATACGATTTCGGTCGTAAATACAGTTCCTGCTTTTAATGGTGTAAATGTGGTTGAGAATGCTGTTTTAATTGTTTCTTCATCTCCAACATGTTTAATCGGATAGCGTTTTCGTCCAGCCAACGTTGCACCATTGTCGTATGTTTGATACGTTCCGTTAATTTGAGTGGTTTTCGAATGTTGAAATTTTTGTTTAAGATAGAAAGGATAGAAACTCGCTTTCGGACCACCCAAAACCAATGTTTTTGGGGTCAATTCTTGTGCATTTTCAACTGCAAAAGCATGTTTGAAACTGACTCTTCCTTTGTTACTTTCTTTGTCTATTGAATAACCAAATAGTGTTTCTACAAAATCATTCCCTTCTAGTAAATGTCCTTTTGGAATTAAGTCTTTTATTCTGTTTCTATAAGGCAATTTATACAACATGGACAATCCGAAATGCATTATATTGTTATTGTCATCTAACTGAAGAAATATGGGAACTCGTCCTCCATTTGCTAAAACTTCTCGCCAATGTTTCCAATCGGTCGTCATTTGTTTCGGATCGTGATCGTAATAGGCAAACAGAAAGTCTTCTATCAAACGATCATCTACCTTTACACCAATTGCATCCGGTTCCCAAAAGATAAATTCTTTGTTTTTACCTTGCCATTCTCCATCTTTATATTCACGTTTTGCAGGTTGTCCTGAAAATACAAGTGTTCCAGATTGCGCATCTTTTTCATTTGGATGAATCTTATATTTTTGTTGTTCAAATCTTTCTCTTTTTGGAATTTTCACAAAAGCATTCTCTAGTTTAAGCTTTTTATCATGTAAAAGTTTATACTTTTTCAGCGCAGATTTATTTTCTCCAGTAACACTTGGATCAAATTCTTCTCCGAAAATCTCTTGAAACTTTGTCTTAAAGTGTGTATCAATTACCTTATGCTCAATACGCCCAATACTATTTGTACTGTAGTCAATTTTATAACATTTATCATCTTCATCTTCATCATAATACAACCAACCACCTTTATTTTCTCTAGCAAAACTTTGCTTATCATAGATTCCACTATTTTCCCAATCACGCTGACTAAACCGATGATCGTTTACTTTTTGAAGCTTTCCAAATGATAGTATTTCCAACACATTGGCAATTGTTCCTTTGATACTGCTTCCAGGAATGCAATAGCGATTGTTGTGTCGCATAAAGCTAAATTCTTGATGTCCGCTTTCTTGTGTAGCTGTACATTCACCTCTGACAAAAATTGGTGTTTTTGCCGTGATGTTTAGTTCAATGACTCCAGATACTGCTCCTTGTAAAGGAACGTCTTGACTTACGGCGTCTGCCCATTCGGGAAAACATACGTTTTCGTTTAATGGTACAAAGTTATAGGATGATGTTACGATGCTCATGAGTTGATTCCTTTAAAGATTTGATGACTATATACATATTCTGAAAAATCAGGCGAGCATGTATCTGCTACCTGCTTAAATACTGGAACGAAGTGAAGCGTTTTAATTCCTTTTCCTTCTTTACCTTCTAATGCTTTGACCGCAGGAACTGTTTCTGTGGCTTCCAATGCATTGAAGTTTTCACTTTTGTAACAATAATAGATTCCGTCAATATGTTTGATGGTCAGACTGATCGTTTCTTCAGTATTTACCAATAAACCTTCTATAATAAATGGAATGTTTGTGGTAAAATATTCTCTAAAAACAACTGCTTTTTTATTGAAAATAAAAGGCGCACTTTGATCGTCTTGCCATAGGTAACCGCTCCAAGACAATTCAGTATCATCAAGCAAGTCCCATAATTCTTCTGTTGTTATCTGTTGTGTACTATTAGTTTCCATGTGCTGTTACTTTTAAAAATCCGTTTCCGTTTGTGGTGTTTCCGCCTAATGCCAATTGACCGTATTTTAAATCTGCAATGGCTTTCTTGAATGCTTCCAAGGTTTCTGGTGCGATGTTTTCTTTTGGATGCAGCCAAATTTTTAGACAGACAAGTTCGTTGATGGCATATACTTTTTCAGAAAAGAGCATTTTATCGAGTGTTCCGCCTGTAAAGCGATCTATACTATTATGTTGAAAGATCGTTTCGGCAATAGCCGTTTCCGGAATGCACACATCTTCTATGATTACACTTCCAATATGTCCATCTTCGTTTTCAGAAGCACTTCCAAATAAGGTTTCTAATTGTGCTTGTGCGATTGTTTGCTGTTTTGCATAATCACTTAAACTAGCTGATTCAGTAGCCCAATTATACGCAGGACATAAATAATAGAAGGTTCGATGTCGTAAGACTCCTTTTATGGATGCACCAGGAATTATATACTGATCTTCCACTTTGACACCTTCATGATTGCTTTTCCAAAGGATTGCTTTTTCGATCACATTCGCCATATTTACCTCATCATCACCATAACCTGCGCCAGTGTGAATGGCATCCGTGGTAAACATAAATTCTTCATGTAGTGTAAAAGCAGTTTTTGTTGCTGTCGGAATAAATTCTTTTCCATGAATAGCCGCATAAGGTGTCAACTCAATGAAAGCTTTTAAATCTTCTGGTTGCTTTAAATTAAATTTATGCTGCATGACTGTTATGGGTTTCACGCGACCTAATCCGTTGGTGACCTGACTTCCTATTAAGAAATCAGCCGTATACAATAGGTTTAGCATTTCTTCCCAAACCGTATCAATTGCTTTTGAAGCTTCTAACTTTAGTTGCAATTGAAAACGACTTCCTGAATGTACAATCGCATTGGTAAACTTTCCTTTATCTACTGCAACTCCCAAATGATTGATGCGAACATGTTCTCTATTCGGAAGTATTTGATATTGTTTTAATAGATGATCTTCAAAAACCGAATTGTCTATCTGCGTATGTATCTTTCCTTGACTATTTACCAAAAGTGCATCACTTACAACTAAGGAAGAACCCAGATTTCCGTTATCAGCATCTTTTCCTAAATATTCTTTAGCTTCTTTGGAAGCCAACGATTTGATCAATCCTTTTAAAGAAGTTCCTGGAATAACAGGTAAATTATTAAAATCTCTGCGTACTTGTGTATCGCTGTAACTGCTTTCCAAACCACTCGCAATACAGAGCGGACTTTGCAATTCGAGGGTAATATGTGCTACGTATTTGATCATGTTTGTAAGGTTTTAGGAAGTTCAACAGTTATTTTTAGTAAGAGTTCCATACAATTTTCTTGTTCAAGAAGTTCTTCAATTAGCGCTACTTGTTTTACATTCCAATTGGCATTGGCTTTCTGTCGTAAGTATCCTGTTGTTGATTTTGAGTCTAACAACGCTTTCAATGTTGCTTTTGGTGTTTCTGAAGCAATGGCTTGTAAGATGTAATGTCGAATCGTTCCCCATTGACTTTGTGAAGTGTTTTTGAATACTGTTTTATGCTTATTGATAAAATCCAGCGTTTCGTCATACGTATCATGATCTTTTACAACGTTCTCGTGTTTTTTGGCTAGCAATTTTCCAAATTCAGTAACAACCGTTGAACTTAGATCGACAACTTTATAATCGCTTTCAACGATCGTTTCAGAGTTAAGAAATGAAGGATTTACTAATATCTGTCCAAAACCTTCCGTTTTGTGTACGCCTACTCCATCTTTTATGGTATGCGCCGTCATTTCTATTTCTTGACCTTCATTACTACTTTTAAAGACAAGAATACTTCCTTTGGCAACTGCCAAACGATCTGCATCGGGCGTTCTTCTTTTGGAATTGTAAGTGTTAAATTGTTTGAATCGTATGTGTGAAGCTTTTACATCCAATTGCGCATTTTCAATTCCAAACATTTTGGCTGTAAGCTTAGTTGTGTAGTTACCAACTTCATTTAAGAATATCAAATCGCTTACGGCATATACTTTTAATTGGAAATTTTTTTCTAAAACTAGGATCGGGTTTACAGTTGGCTCTGAAATTTTAATTTCTATCCGTCCAAATTCTCCTTTGGAAGTTCCGATATAGTGTTGTCCTTGTAATTTTAGAATCGCTTCTCTTATAGAACCAGTCGGTTCATTTACTGTAATGGTACTTTGGAATACAATTCCTCTTTCTAGGTAACTATAGAGATACATGCTTTCATCTTTTGATCTTCTTTTTTCCAAATCTGGATCTCTAGCCGATTTCAATCGTTCGCCCATTGGAAGCGTAAAAAGTGATACGTTACCATCTGAAATAGTGATGTATCCAGCTTTTTGTTGTTTCTTTTTATGTGTTACAGGAGAAAAAGTGAGTTTGGCTTTTTCGGTATCATTTTTTTCTTTGTATAGTGAAAAAGGAACAGGCATTCCAAGTGTGTTTTCATTTACAGGATAGGCATTTCCGTAACGGACATTTCCTGAATGAAATAATTGATATAAGGTATCTTGATCATCTGCTTTTAAGTCTTTGTAGCATTCTTTGGCTAATAATCCCAATAGTTTAGCACCAGAAATATAGTCCACTACATCCGAGCGCGTTTCTGAACCAGATTGCGTTCTTAGTACTAAAGGTTCTTTTGCTGTTATAGTTACGATGTATTGTTTCATTTGTCTGCTTTTATTTTAATTACACAACTTCCCAATCCTTTGTATCGATCTTTCCCTACTTCTTTTATCAATCCTGCCATCATTATTAGATCTTGTTCTAAGTCTTCTTTCGTAGTTGCTTCGGGAAGTGTATCAATGGTTATCGTTCCTTGTAATTCCATTGGAATAACTACTTTGGAAGTTCGCAATGAACGCTGCTTTGCTTGTTTCGTTTCTTCTTCAATCGCAGTATTGGTGATGGTATGATATAGCAAGTATTGATGTTCCTTTGGAATTGCTCCATTGAATCTTGCCGTATTGAATTTTATCTTTCCTTCCTTGGTTTCACTACCAAATAATCGATTCCAGATTTGATATGATGTTGTAAGTGCATTACAGCTATGTAATATTTCCAATTGTTCTCTAAAAAGTCCTTTCACTGCTGTTCCTCCAAATATGGGCAATCCACTTTCTTCTATCGGACTGTTGTTCACACCAATACTTTGTCCTTCTTTATCTTGATGAAGCCAATACGAATGAAACGTGATGTTGTATGCGAGTGTTCTCATGAGTCTATAAATTTTTGAAGGTTCGTCAATGCATATAAATAAGGTAAATCAAGCGGTTCGTTCTCCATATTTTTTATGAATGCTGATTCTGATTTGGGAAGTTTGGCGAGCATTCGCCTTTTCATGAATGCTGCTTGTGGATTTCCATTGATTCGTTGTGATAGATAGTTTTCAACATCAGCGCGTGGAAACTTGTCCGCTTTTGTTTCCGCTACATCTTTTTGGAATTGAATGAGTTCTTCAATTGAAAACGGTTTTTCATTGTAAAATGCTGATTCTCCGTTTAAAGAAAGTTCTGTTTCTATGATACGATCATAATCGCGTGCATAGGTATTTCGAACTCTGTGCATCCGAATAGCACTGTATTTTCGATTACTTCCTTCTTTCGCCGATTTGCATAAGTTTTCTACCAAATCTGCCGTGTAATGCAATGGAAACTTTTGTTTGGTAAATGCAATGCCTGCACAAGCCGTTAAGCCGATATCTTTGAGCTGCTTTATTTTTTCAGTTTCCGCTTCAAAAGTCGTTAGATATACTTCTGTAAATTTTAACGCTTTCTCTGCTTTGATGATGATGGTAATGTCATCGCCGCCAATAATCACAGGACGAAATGGAATACTTTTATTCTCCGCAGTTGCGGCGGTTTCGATCGGAAATGTTTCTTTGATCGCAGTTTTTAGAGCATTGATCGTTGCCGCTTCTAATGCCAATGAAAATGATTTCAGTACTGAACTTCCATTGTTTTCTTTTAGCATTGCATTGACAATGTTTCCAAGTCCGTTCGCATCTATGTGAATTAGTGCCATGTAACTTTGCTCGGAAGCAATGTCGTCAAGCTCTTTGGGAAAATCAACTTGGAGATCTTCCAACTTTTTCAGCAATAGCTTTCCATCTTTATAGCTATCCTTCTCAGTTGTGGCTAAGTCATAATGGGTATTAGTGTTAGATTGAATTTTTCCTGTGCGTTGATTTCGTTTCACGCCCATGAATGCCAATCGATTATAAAAAAAAGGCTGTTGTTTTTTGGAAACAATCGTTGCGTTTAGAGCAGTTACTTCTTTTTGTGTAATTTCTTTAGTTGGTAAACTATGTATGGCTTGACAGAATTTGAGTTCAGGATATGCAAGCGTGAGTTTTTTTGTAAACTTCGCATAGCATTCTTTGAATTCAGGAAGGTCATTATCTGTTATTGAGAAGATACAACGCACATTTCCTGCTGCTTGTAAGAGAATAACAGCATCTGTAAGATAGGCTTTGAAATGCTGTTGAAATTGTGTTTTGCACACCGTTTCTACGATTTCGCTTGCGCCTACGATTTCTCTAAGCTTGTTGGTTTCAAAAATAAATTCTTGAATGCTGTATATCGATATTCCGTAGTAGTAGTTATTCATGATTTTTGTATTGAGTGTTCATCGTTGTGTTGTTTGAATATTAGACAGTTACAAGAAACTGCTAATATCAAAACGATTCCATACCGTGAGGAAGGTATTTTTTTGGGAGGAGATTTTCAATATTCTCATTGTAAAGAAAATTAAACCGACCCCGACGAAGATACGGATGACTAGTTTTCACGGCGTCGAATGCCAATAGTTCACAAGAAACTTTTTTAATCCTAATTCCAACGCGCCAGCTGGCTACTTCGCTAAATAGGTCTACAAGACCTATTTTTTACGCTCGTCCCCAACGTCAAGTGCCAAGTACTTTCAAAACAGTCTTTAGCCAACGCTTCGCATTAATATCAAAGTTTTCACGGCGTCAAGTGCCAAGTACTTTCAAAACAATGACGATCTTCCTATCTTGTTCGGAAGTAAAGTTTTCACGGCGTCAAATGCCAATAATTCACAAGAAACTTCTTTACTCCAAACTCCAACGTGCCAGCTGGCTACTTCGCTAAATAGGTCTACAAGACCTATTCTTTACGCTCGTCCCTGACGTCAAATGCCACTTACTTTTAAAACGATGTTATTATTTTTGAAAATGATAATGGTACGAGTTTTCACGGCGTCAAGTGCCAAGTACTTTCAAAACTCGACGCTCAAAACAGTACAGAAAAAATTATAGAGTTTTCACGGCGTCAAGTGCCAAGTACTTTCAAAACAGGTCACGAAGAACATGCATTCACGTGTTTTCACGGCGTCAAGTGCCAAGTACTTTCAAAACCCGTAAATTTTCAACCTCAATAATAGCAAGGGTTTCAAAGCATTTTTTTATTTCTATTTTGCCCATATTATGCAAAGGGTTAAATTATCATAGATCGTTTTTATTACTTTTTCGGGAAATATTCAGTCCAAGCATTTCTGTCTTCTTTAAGGTTATGTAAAACATCTTCCAAGGTATTTTTAATTTGTTTTTTTTCTGAATTAGAAAGTTGGTCTGTTAAACAGAAATTATCATTATCTGAAGCATTGATTTTTATCTTTAAAATGTTATCTACCATAAATTTTAATACTTTAATCAAGTGTAGATTTAACTTTTTAGGCATTTTCGATTTTTGAAATGCTTTTTTGGTAAATTCATTAACCAGAATAGATTTTAAAGGTAATTCTTGTGTCTTTACCAATAATTTTATCAGTGTAATAACCTTTATTATTTCATACGGATAATCTCCAAAATCTCTTTGTATATGAGGATATATTTTTAGTTTCTCTCCATTCCTTGAAGGATTATAATTTTCATGTAAATAATATTCATTTTTCCCTTTTACATAATCAGTTCGTCTTGCAGGCACTATATCAATAGTTTCTTTTTTATCATTAATATTATAAATCAAACCAATAGAGACTCTTTGTTTTCTTACAATCACATTTGAGTTAGAATATTTATGTTTCAAATAATTATACACAGCATAGTACATGTCTTTTTCATTTTTATAACTATCTGTTTTAAATTGAATTAAAATATCTAAATCGGAATATCCATTTAGAGAAGTTCCATGATCAAAAGAGCCTTGATACCTTATATTTCCTAATATAGCATACCAAAACTTTTTACCCAAAAATTCCTTTATTCGTTTTCCTTTTTCTAGTACTTTGTCATATACATCATCAGGTTCATAATAATCTAATACAGATTCTAAATATTTATTTAAATCATCTTCATTTAATACTTTTTTACCTGTAAAAATGTAAGCTAAAAATTTGATGAGTTTATAAATAGCTGCCCCTACAATTGCTACTAAAAATAAAAATATCAGTAGTGCTTTAAGATCAATACTTCTTTTTGGAATTTCCTCTTGTTTTTTAGATTGCTGCATTGCTCGCGTTATCTTGAAATGGAGGTGTTGGAATTATTTCCCTAGCAATTTCTTTAGCATTCTTAGGATTTACAGCCTCATTTGGATATGCGTCTAAAACTAAAGAAGGTAATAGTCGTTGCGTTAAATCAGAGAATGTAAATCCATACGCTCTTTTATCAGTTTCGCCTGTGATTTCCACAATATCATTGATGTCATTATCAGTGAAACCAAGTTCAGTTAATGGTTCTTTTAATACAGATAGTCTTTGTTCTTTATTTGGTCTGCCAAATTTTAAGATATCAGCGGCTCTTCTTTTTATTGCAGGGTCTAAAGAGTTCAAGCGATTCGTACACATTATAACTGCTGCTGGTAATTTGCCATTAGCAATTCTATCAATTCCACGTATAAAAGCATTTACTCCAGCTTTATCTTCATGGTGCATTTGGTTACTTTCGCGCGATTGAGTCAAAGCATCTGCTTCGTCTACTAGAAAAATTACAGCACCCCTAGATTTACCCGATGGATTGTTAAGTTTTTTAGCTTTTTCAATGGCATGATCAAATGCCGTTGATATGAGTTTTGTCATTTCGCCAACATGACCTTGCCCTCTAGCTGATAAACTTAAAGGCAATAAAGTAATATCTATTTTCTCTTGTCTCGCAACAGCGTCACCAATACATGTTGCTAATTCTGATTTACCAGATCCAACATCTCCTTCTAAAATAACCAATGGTGGTCTTCTTAAAACAATATTGGATATACGTTTTGCATTAGGATGATATTTTTTTATCCAAGATTTAATTCCTTCAGGATTTATTAAAAGGCTTAGGATTTTAGTCATACGACTCTTATGATTATCTAATCCAACCAATGCGTTGAGTCTATCTTGAAATTCAAAATCTGGATATATAATTGCTTGTTCAAACAAGCTTTCTGTTGATGGTCTTGTACTCATATTTAATATTTTTTAATAGTGAAACGATTTAATGATTTACTTCCTGAAGTGTATGTTTTGTCTTGCGACATATAACCATCTACACCTGGTTCAGCGGCTCCCGTTCTTCTAAAGGGTAAATTATCCTGATAATTATTTATTTGATCTGAACTTAAATTATACCATGCTGATGATGGGACTAGATAACTGTGAAAAGATGCTCCATCTACATTGGCATTAGGAATTATTCTTCCTGGATCATCGTCATCACCTGATGAATTTGCTAAGTCTTGGGCTGTATATCTGATTGTTGGTTCAATCCAATCTCCATTTCTTTGAAATCCATAGGTGACAGTATCTAAATAACCATCTTTTAGAAGTTGTGTTATTTCTTCTTCTAAATCGGAAATATGACTATCTGATGGTTGACCACCGTGAAACCTTTGCATTCTTTTTAAATCTGTTGCTACTTTAGCTGCTAATTTTTTAGCATGGGTAATTGTGAAATTATTACTAAACGAATTACTAAAACTCATAATTTATTTGTTAAATGTGAAATGATGGACCAAATACTTTTTTCCAGTAGTAAATAGTATTTTCTTTTGTAGTAGCCGCTAATGCAGCATCGATAGCATCGCCTGCATCTATTGCAGCATCAACGACTAAATCTGCCTGAGCGTCTGTATACAATTTTGCTGCATTGTTTTCTTCATTGACTGGATCAATCATTTGAACTGGTTCTGAAAATGAGCCAATATCACTGTACGGATAGTAATCATTAAATGAAATTTGTTCTCTAAAGTCTTTGGTTGCTATATAGGTGAAAAAGCTTTGTAAGGCTTCTGGATAATCCGAAAAGTCTTGACCATTATCTGCAAGTTTTGCAAAAATGAGTTCAATCATAAATGACTTGAACTTGAAATCAGGGTTTTCACTTTTTATATTTTTCGCCCAGTATTTTGCAAGTCTTATCACCTGAGCAAAATGAGTGTTATTTTTTGATTTCCGCGCTCTAATAAACTTTATATGTAATGGTATATTAGTTTTTAAAAACGAACCATCATCTTGACTAACAAGATTTCCATACCAATCAGGATCATCATAATAAAGTATTGGAACTATATCTACATCTAACCCAGTTCCTCTAAAAGAAACTTGAACAGAATATGTTTGTGGAACTACTTGATCTGGACTAAAATTAGGAAATGCTTTTCGTAGCTTTTCTGCCAAAAAATCTAATAATTCTTCTATACTAGCTGGAGCATCATCTGCCTTGATATAACAACCAATATCAATATCACTAGTTGATTTTAAAGCAGTGCCTTTTGCAAGACTTCCAGAAATAAGCATTCTTTTTAAGACAAAATCTGGATGTTCATTTAAGTAATTCTTAAGCTTTTCTCTTAGTCCATTTGCCTGTGCCCGATATTTTTTGGCTTTTTCACTTGGTAAATTAATTGTATTTACCGCCCAATTTGCTATGTCTCTATGTGAAACGTGTTCTCTTCCCATAATTTTAATGTATTATTTTTATGAGGACAAGAACGTCACATTTGGAAGGGTTTTCAATACCTTGATGAAGGTATATTGAGTAGAAGACTTATTCCTGTGTAGGCAGGAATCTCTTAGGCATTTTTTATTTTGGAATCAGTTTCTTGTAAAGTTTTCAAGTTCAAGTTCAGCTTCAATTTCAATTTCAAAATCCAACGCGCCAACTGGCTACTTCGCTAAAAAGGTCTACTAGACCTTTTCTTTACGCTCGTTCCCAACGTCAAATGCCAAGTACTTTTAAAACCCGTACTTTTCGAAAACTCAATAAAATCAACACTTTCAAAAGATTTTAACATTAGATTCCTAACTATTTTTACAACGTTGTTACATCTTTATATAAATTTTGAAGTTTCAAAACAGTCATAGCATTGTTATATAAATTTGGAACAGCTTTGGCATACGTTAATAAGTGTTTGTTTGTTATACTTTTGAAATCAGACTGCCATGACGGAAAGTTCAAATCATTAGAATAATATAAAACAGCAATTCCTTTACTTACCAACTCTTTGGTTAATGGTATCAAATAATCTTCCAAATATGGCTGATCCCATTTTCTACCATCTGCACTTGAGTTATCAAATATGACAAGCTTAAATTTTGTAGGATGCAATCCGCCTTTATTTACCAATTCTTTTCTTATTTCCTCATACGTTAATTCCCTAACATTTACTTCCGTACAATTGAATTGTACTTTTGAGGAACCTTTCATAAAAATTCGTTCTAAATCTTCATTGACAGGTGTCGTAACTTCGTTGATTAACAATATTTGAGACTGACCTCTTAATTTTTTATTATCTTGTTCAGAGTTTTTGATATGCTGTATGGTTCTAATTTCTGCTTCTCTTACATTATCAATTGATTTTTGAAATTTCTTATTCAATGCTTTGGTTTTCTTGTCTATTTTTCTCTTTATGATTTGATCGATTCCGAAAATGCTTAAAAAAGTCAAAAGCAATGTTAGTAAAAATCCCTGTAATCCCACTTTAGTAATAAATAAATCATTAATTCTATTCTCATTATCCATTGTCCTTTTAGTATTCTCAAGAATGTCTTTATTTATAGAGTTTACTTCTTTGTCTATTCTTTGTTGCACTATAATTTCAGAAGTAGTATTGGTTTTTGGTAAAACTTCTTGAGTTTGGTTTGTGTCATGTTGCGCAGTTAGTAACATTACAAAACTTACAGTAATGATGAATATTGTTTTTTTCATTAGATGATATATTTGGGTGAAATTTATTTTTTGTCTGGATGAATTCTATAATTATACTTTTCCCCTAATTCTTCTAGTAGCTCAATAAGAAATAATACACTAACTGCGTAATTTTTTCTATATTCCGTGCGTTCTTCAGAAGTTCCTGCATAGTGAATTCCCAATACTTTTCCCGTTGTAAAGTCTAATAATGGGGAACCTGAATTTCCTCCCCAAGTCGTGCAATCATGGTAATAGATATATTTCGAAATACAAGTTCCAAAGAGAGCTCCTGGCGCAAATTGTTTTACCTCAGATACACCATTGAAAAATGTAGTTCTTAATTCTTCATTATCGCTACATGCTGGATAACCTACTACATAGATATTTTTTTTTATATTTTCTTTTTCCTCTTCAGACTCATCTTCTATGTCCTCTTTTAAAATTGATAAATCATAGGAAATTTCCAATCCTTCTGGCAACTTCTGTCCTTTATAATTTCGCTTTTGAACTCGTAATAAAGCGATATCCAATTCGGAATTTTTAGCAATGTGCAGTACTTTTTTAATATCAAACTCAAGAGCTTCTCCTGCATCTTGCTCTTCTTTGAAATCAATTTTAACGCCAACTGGACGTCTCATATAATTTTTTTTAAATTCAAATACACCTTCTGATTTCTTTTTAGCAAAATGTCTAGCAACATGCCTATTGGTCACAATAATGTCTGTGTCTTTTAATAACCATCCCGTTCCTGCCCATTTTCTTCTACTATCACCTGTGATTTCAATACGTCCAATTGCAGGAATTACTTTAGAAATTGTTTCTAAGTTTTCTTCTATATGTTTTTCCCACGAAGTAGTTATTCCAATATTAATTTGATCGTTATTGATTAAAAACACGGGACGATCTACTGTCTTAATAATACTTTGCTCAGCACGTTTGTATAAGTCCATTTCTTCGGCTAAACCGTCAATGGAAGAATTGAAAAGCATATCAATTATATGAGCATCTTCTTTGTCATTTAAAAATGTTTTAAGGCTTTCGAAAAATGTTTCTTCTGTTTTAAAGTTAACATTACGTTCTATACTCCCAATAATTTCTTTATTTTGATAGTATGCCTCTAAATTAGCCAAGACTTCTTTTGGAGATTTTGGTATGTTTTCGTTGTCTGAAGTTTGTTGTGTTGATTCCATACTACTTGTTTTTAGTTGATGACAAGTACGTCATGAATCGTAAAAATGACAATACCTTGATGAAGGTATATTTTGTTGATTTAAATTTTAGCCTCCTTTGTTGTTAGATGGAATGTTTTACTAGTGCTTATTTTTACAAGTAATTTAAATACTTAAAACCAATTAAGATGAGTAATTCAGTTTTGTTTTCACGGCGTCAAATGCCAAGTACTTTCAAAACAATAAACAAATTATAAATCTTTAAAACAACAAAAGTTTTCACGGCGTCAAATGCCAAGTACTTTCAAAACAAGTACTCACAAAAGAAGAACAATCTAAAATCGTTTTCACGGCGTCAAATGCCAAGTACTTTCAAAACTTTGTGGTTATGGAAAGTAGTAAGCAATACTTCTTGTTTTCACGGCGTCAAATGCCAAGTACTTTCAAAACACGAGCTCCAAGCTGGTAACATTAACAGGTTAAAAAGTTTTCACGGCGTCAAATGCCAAGTACTTTCAAAACCATGGAAGCATTCGAGTATTATGACTTGCGCGAAGGTTTTCACGGCGTCAAATGCCAAGTACTTTCAAAACTATCAACAAAGTTGGAGAAATCGTAAACATTGAGGTTTTCACGGCGTCAAATGCCAAGTACTTTCAAAACCTGAATGACAACATTAGTGAGTACTCCATTCTTGTTTTCACGGCGTCAAATGCCAAGTACTTTCAAAACCCGTAAATTTTCAATTTCAACAATAGCAAGGATTTCAAAGCATTTTTTCATTTCTATTTTACCCTTATTATGCATTGGTTCAATTTTCGTGAGTATTTAAAAGAGTATTTTTTAAGTCTCATTAAAGTTAACATTTTCTATATAATTTTTAAATTTATAAAGGTTTTCAGTTTGTTTTAATCAAAATCATAACCTCTATTCAATACATATTTTAGTAAAGCATCACGACCTTCTAAATTTAGTTTCACTATCATATTTTTACGATGTGTAGTAACTGTATGTTCACTAATGATCAACTTTTCAGCGATTTGTTTATTACTTAGACTTTGACCGATGAGCTCTAAGATTTGATTTTGCCGTTTGGTTAGCTTATCCTCTTTTTTTATGTTGGCAGTAGAATTTTCATCTTCAAATGGTAAATCAGAATCATAATATGTTTTCCCATCATGTACTTCTCTGATTGCTTGTAAAAGTATCGGTAATTTTGCATTTTTAAGTAAATAGCCTTTTGCGCCAGCAGCAATCATTTTATTATAAAGTTCACGCTTTCTAAACATGGTAAACGCAATGACTTTAATATGTGGATATTTTACTGTGATTTGTTTGGTAGCTTCTATTCCATCTAAGATTGGCATGCGAATGTCTACAATGACAACATGAACATGTCTGTTTTTCTGTTCTAACAGCTCTAAAAGCGCTTTTCCATCATTTACTTTTCCAATGATTTTAATGTCATCTTCAAATCCAAAAAAGAGATCAATTCCATCAATAAGACTATTATGATCTTCTGCAATTACAATATTAATCATAGTGGTATTTCAATTATAAATGTGGTTCCTTTATTTTCAGTTGAATCAATCGTGAACTTACCTTTTAATTCTTCTGTTTTTTTCTCTATGCTGTTTAAGCCTAATCCTTTTTGTTTTTTTAATTTAGTTTTATCTAATCCAATACCATCATCTTCCACAATAATTGTGATTGACTTTTCACCTGCGGTAATATCTACCGAAACTTCAGAAGCTTTTGAATGTTTTACTGCATTGGTTATAAGCTCCGTTGTCATTCGACGCAAGTCATTTTCAATAGATATGTTGACAATATTAGCCGTTCCATGACTTTGAACTTCGACTGATAATTGATTACTTTCGTTCATAATAGCGGCATATTCTTTTATAACATCTACCCAATACCCAGAATTTTGAGACGCTGAATCTTCTAAATGTGACATGTTTCTGACTTTTAGATAGGCTTCATTTATTAATTCTTGTGTTTTAGACATGAGTTTGTCTTCTTCTTGTTGAAAACGATCTTTACTTACTTTTAGATTGTCAAAACATTGCTGAATGGCAATAATCAAATGTCCTAAATTATCATGTAATTCTCCTGCAATGCGCTGTCGTTGCTTGTCTTTTTCATCATTTCGAGCGTCGATGGCTTTGATCTCTTTTTCTTTCTCAGCAAGTTGTTTTTCTTTTTCTGCTAATAATTTTTTACTTCGATAATACAATATCCAAATAATACTTATGATAATTACCGCAATAAGTACGATCAATACAATTATAAAATTCTCTCGTTGTTTGATTCGCTCTGCATCCAAAAGCAAATTTTTTTCAGACAGTTCTACCGTTTCCAATAAGGTCAACATGGTATTTTGTTTGGAAATATTCACGTGATCTCTATAGGCAACCATTTTTTCATAATACACAAAAGCAGAGTCTATATTCCCTAAACTTTTATGATTTAATGACAAATAATGGTAGAGTCCTATTTTTCTGTTAAAAACATTTTCTTTGATTGGTAATTTTTCAGCTTCTTTTAATACTTCAATTGCTTCGTTATATTTTTCTTGTAGTGTATAATTAAACGCCTTCGTTCTTAGAGAAGAATCCAAGCGATCGGGCGAATTCATGAGTTTTGCAAAGTGCATCATACTATCTAAATAAACTTCCGAAGTTTTAAAATCTTCTCTATCTCTATAATATATTGACTTGTAATTGTAGAATCTATATTTAGCTGAAATCGTTCCAAGTGCATCGACATAGTTTTTTGCTTTATCCAAATGAAATTCCATTTCTTCATTTGTCATTACGGTATCCTCTAATCTACTGAATACCAAGTGTGCTATTGATAATTGTAACGTATCTTGAAGTTTCTCTGCATTTTTAAAATATTCTTTGGCATAATATATTCCATTGTATTGTAAATGATTCTGAGAACTTAATGTGTAATACAAATCATAGTTGACTTCATTTGCCATTTTTTCATTTCCTGTAGCATGAAACAACTTTTGTGCTTTCAGTTTCAGTTCGTATGCTTTTTCTTCTTGATTACTGTAGCGATACGCATCACCAAGCACATAATAATACCATGCTTTGTATTGCTGTTTGAGTGCTGTCGTATCTACTTTTTTTAGTGCACCAAATGCTTCCTGTAAGTTTCGTTGATGCGTCTGTAATTTTCCAGCATAATACCAATACGCATTGCTGTCTTTATTAAATGTGAGTAGTTCGCTTAATTCGCCTTCGACACGATTGAATTGCTGATTCGTCAATAGAGAATCTAATCGAGTAACTTGTGTAAATGCCTTTATAGACAAGAATAAAAAAGATAGCGTAAGTAGGTATTTCATGATTTTCATTTTAATGTAGTAATTTACGACATATTTATGGGATCTATCACACCACCACCTGCTGTTTTTGGTTCCTCGTTTACCTGTATATGTATCGATTTCCCTGCAATAAAATGTTGTAGGATTTCTAAATCATAGACGTATTTTTTTGTATCAGCATTAAATGAAACATGATGTTGCGTATAAAAACGATAGATATCTGTGTGCCATTCATCAAAATCTTCATCGTGTAATGTGATGACGAAGATTTTTTCTTGTGGAAAATCGGTGTTTTCGAAAACTGAATCTAATGGTCGTGTATTTTCATCCCATATTGAGCTTTCTGCTACAAGTCTGTTGCGATCCGTAGGATGTCCATGACTGTAAACGATTAATATACATGGTGTATTTTCACTGGAGATATCATAACAATCTTTGAACTCTAAATTATAATCATTTCCAGATTCCGATAAAGTAATCTCTGGAATATCCGTTCTCATTTTAATTTCATTGTTTTGGGTGCAATACGTTCCTCTTGTGTAAAATGTTTGTTTGTGTTCTGAAGCCATTTTTTCTAAATTTAAGTTTTAAATGAATACTAAATTTTATAATGCTTCAAAACTAGCTGATACGAGCGATCGAAAACATACCTTGATGAAGGTAAATTTTGAATACAATTTTCTTTCAAAAAACATCTCTTTTTTGCGTCTTACTATAAATATTGATTACTTTTTTTCTTACTTTGATTAATACTAGTTTTCAGTTATTCAAAGTCTCTAAACTTTGAAATAAGATTTAATTAAGACGATACCCATGGTTCCTGCAACAGTTTGCAACAAGACACAACAACTTGCAACAAAACGCAACAAAACAAAAAACCTCAATCTTTACAATTGAGGTTTTCACTTCCAGAATAATTTTAGTTTTACGATTATTAGGGTTTCTAGGTAACTATTCTGTTTATTTTAGGTACAAAGAGAGCGATATAATTAGAAATAGTGTTTCAACAATCATGGCAGTAAGAAAACCTACTATAAACCATTTGAAACGTTCTAATTTTTTTATACTCATATATTCATTTCCCACAGAAGTGGGAATCCTTTAAATATTTCTTTACTTTTGTTTGGTAGCAAGACGGCTTTATTTGCCTTTTACAATATACCGCCTTGCCCTAAACAACAGAATTCGACTAAAATTCTGCAATCAATAACACGTCTTGAATGTCAGCACTTGTATTCGGAAAAGTGCTTTCTAGTATAATTTTGAAAAAATGATTCATTCTTGACGTGTTTTTCTTTTAGTTCTGCAACTCATTATCTAAATCAAAACGTGTTACGTATTTTTTAATCATTCTATATAATTTAAACAATACAATTAAGCCAACTACGGCTATACTAATTAATACTAATTGCCATATTAACAAACCAATTGAAATGTCTGTTATTTCTAGTGATAACGCATTTTTAAACATCATAAATTTTTACTTAAAGGTTCTTTTTAGTTTTTATGGCTACTAATTATTGTCCTTTATTTTTTAACTCGATTGATAAACTAAAACTACGTTATCAAAATTCTTATTTTTCAAATCATCTTTTAAGATCCCAAAATATAAAGCTCCTGTTTCTAAATTTGTAAACGATAAATTTGGGTCTTCAAGATCAATCTGTAAAAGCAAAATAAAATCTTCTTGTAGGTTTGAAATTTCTTGTTTTTGGCTGTTATTCAAACTTTCAAATTCAGCATATCCCAAAGATTGTAATGCCCACCAATATTTTACTGTTCCCTGTGTTGCTTGTGGCTCTCCTAAAATTTGATGTCCAATTTCTAAAGATTTTCCTGTAATCTCGCAGACTTCTTCATAAATTGATTCTATAATATCATCATCAATTTTATCTGATATTTTCAATCTTGATTTTTCTTGATAGCTAGGAAATGTATAATGTTCAAAGAAATTTATTTCACTTTCGTTATAAACTACCTCAGAAACACGTTCTTCTTTTATAAATTCAAAATCACCGTTACCTTCAATGAAAACTACTTTATAGTTATCTGATGTGAATTTTGTTAAGTTTGGATTAATGAAAAAGTATAATATGCCCTGATTAGGTAATTGATATTCTATATCTATTTTTTTTAATTCTATAATGTTTATTTGGCATAGCATACTATAATTAAAATCTAAAAAAGATAATAACGGATGGTTTTTGTTAACGATTGGAAATCCACCAAATTTTGAAAATTTATTAGATGAAATTTGCTTTTCGTTTGCTACAATACCTATACTTGGTTTGAGTATTTCCTCTACAAGTTCGAATTGTAGAGGAAATGAATTTATGATTGTTTTTTTTATTTTATTGTACATATACCTGTGGATATTCCTTATCAATAAAAAAACTAAATTATTAAAGTGAGTATTAGGATTATTAAGTATTATTTTTTCTTAATGGGTAGAAACAAAAATTTCAATTATTACACATAATGTAATACTTATTCATTTTTCAAATCAATGCTTTTTATTTTCCAAGTTGTAATTTCAGTCATGATTGCCTCTCTTGATTTCTTGATAATTTCAAGAGGATAATATTTTTCTAAAATATCTTTGTAATTCCAAACAGGATTATAATTAAGTTTTATTTCTTCCGTAACATACATTTCAAAATCATAAACAGGAAGGTGAGAGTTATTTATAGTTTTCCTTCTTAAGTTAACTTGGAAACAATGAAATCCTTCTATATTTTTAGTTTTATTACGGTTTTCAATTATTTCAAAGTCATTGGAAATGAATAGTTCTCTGTTTTTAAATTTTTGACCTATTTTATATTTATTTTTTTTAACATTTCTTATAACTTCATTTGCATCAAGTGTTTGTCTATTGATCTGTCGATACCTGAAAATATTAGAAGGTTTCGTGTAGTCACAACTCGCCGTTGATTCATAAAAATTAGCATAGATATCAAGGACATACAAACATTTTATATCATTTGTGTTATGTTCTAATTCAGATTTTGGCATAGAATTAATAAAATCTTCAGGGTTTTCGGAATTAATTTCTTTTTCTACAAATTGTCTTAATTTCCCTTTCTCTGCTTCAATTTCAGATTCTGAAGGTTTCAAATGTTTGTTTGCTACAAAGGTGTGTTTTTCAATGACCAAGTAACCCATCTTTTTTTGATCTTGGGCGTTCACGAAAAATATATTAATCAATAATATTAATAAGGTTAAATTTCTCATTATCAGATTATGTCTTTTGGAAAATATTGATTATCTCGATAACTACTATCATCTAATTTCATGATTTTAGTAATCGCAGCAGCTTGAAAACACCAATAACCCACATACGTATTATGTGGATTATTGTGTTGATTGAATAAAGGAGTTCCTTTAAAAGAAGAATACCATTTGTTCTCTAGGAAATACTTTAGCTTTTGTTCAGCCTTTACTTTATCTTGTTCTAAAATGATTTCTTTTAAAATTCCATAGCGTTCATTCACATTAAAAAATTCCGAATAACTTTCCTCTGTTATAATTTTTCTTTCTGGTATTAAATATCTTATGAAAAATTCAAGTAAATAATCTTTTACTTCGTCGCCATCAATAAACTTTATAAGCTTCAAAATATATTCTTTAGGAATATCTAGTAAAACACCAAATGATAACATTCTTGAAAAATCTAAAAAACCCGAAAAAGTATACTGCTGCAATGGAATAATCTCTTGTTTTGATTTATTAAACATCATATTCCATGCTTTAGGCGACCAGATTTTATCCATCAGTTCTATTGCATTTATATAATTAGAAATAACTTCTTGCGAGTTCATTTTGTCCCCTCTAGAATATCTAGCAATAAGGTTATTTTTATACAACCCAATTCTAAATTCTATTACAGAATTAATACGATCTTCTGCAACAGTATTTTGTTCAATACGATTAATGTTTTTTTGTATTAAATCTTCCCTCTTTTGAATTGATTCATCAAAATATTTCTTGTCTTTAATTATATCTCTTACCATTTGAAATAAATTTTATGGAAACCAAATTTCGATAATATTTCCTGCACTATCTAACAATTCAAAATAATTTGTTCCATCAGGCAGTATTCTACTAACAACTCTCTGATAACCTGATGCAATAATATCCTGTGCTAATTCTTCTCCCACTTCTGCTACTAACCTACTATTACCAGTTGTAGTCCCTTGAATCCAACCATCACTCATTTGTTTTCCATCTAACGTGTTACCTAATGTAGAAGTATTGTATTTACTTTCAACAATCAAATATTCTCCTGTTTTTGGATTTTTAAATACTCCATCAATTCCTTGATTAAGAGGTTGATCTATGTCAGTAACTCTAATATGTAACGGTTCATACCCAAGAGATGTTAATTCTACATCTGTGTACATTTCTCCATAGTTACCTTTTCTTATGGTATTGCCAAATTCATTTAAGTCAATTATATTATTTAAAACGTCTTCAACATACCTTTTTTGGGTTTTGAATATATCGTCCATATAACGATATACAGCTAGTGCCACATCTGCTACATCATCTACATATTTTATAGCTTTAATCAGTTTGTAAATTTTTGTAACGCCAACGACTTCTATAACTAGTAAGGTTCCAGATACTGCTCTGCTTGATTCAACCCCATAAAAGTCTTCCCCTGTTATTACTATTATTGCATCTTCAAAAGGAACTACATAGCGTCCCGCAAATACTAAACTGTTTTCTAACGCAGTTTGAAATAAATATTCAAGACCGCAATAGATGCAATCTGCATTATTTGTATTTGGAGGCATCTTATAATTGTACCATCTATCCTTAACTGTTTCATCATCATTATCACTAGCTCCTTCTGTATGTTTGATTTTAACATAATAGAAATTAGTTAGTGGATCATCCTGTGTCCCAATTGTGTTACCATCTTCAGGATTAATTTTTCTTCTTATTGTAGATTCACAAAGAATATGTCCATTTGCTAACTTATACATTGTATAGCTACCAGTATCAAAACCATCATAAGCAGCAACGTAAGTTAATGCCTGCTGCCCATTGAACATGCCTGTTCTAGTAAAATCCCAATCTGACTCTTTTATTGATTCTGCTTGAATGGTTAATTTAACCTCTTCTTTAGCTTCAGTTGACCAATTATTTTCCTCAAGAAAATTTTCTAGCTCTTGCTTGATTTCGGGGTTATTATTCAACCACTCCGTCATTTCTAACGTAAGTCCATCTATATTTAATCCTGTATGAGTTCTCGGCACAGTAGGAACAACTATTGGCGGATGCACAGTACTACCACTTGAAATACCACCTCCCGCAGTAGTATAGTCAATATAATCCGTTGCAGACGGATTACCGCTACCAGGAGACGGAATATCTGCCAAGCTAGGTTCATCATCATAACAAACAGTAGTGGTTACAAACCAATAATAACCCGGAGTACAATTATCACCTCCTAAATGTACAGTTCCGTGTCGCCCTTCTTCATAATCACAATATTTTGTGGTAACGATAACACAGTCAAGTGCATTGCTCTTATTATTTTTTAAAGTATCCAAACTGCCGTCGTAGTCAATTAATTCGGAACTGATGCTTCCCGCAAATGGTGTACGATCATCTAGGGCAACCGCATCTAAATACTCATTATTTGGATAATAATTTAAGATCAAAGCTTCCGTAGGTTCAGTATCACTAAAACGAACTACTAAATTGCTAAATGTTCCACCTAGTTGATTCTTTTTGTATATGGGAATGGAATAGGTAACAAAGGAATCTACTTCTTGAATAAACATATCTTGATCGTATAGAATATCAAAACCATTAGTATCTTCTAAAGAAGATTTCTCAACATCATTAGTAGAAGTACGTGGGTTTTTTAATTTTTCAACATAAGTAGACAGTTGTTCATAGTTCTCTAACTTTCCTTTCTTTAGAAAAGAGTTTTCTCCTTTTGGAGTATTGATAAGTTCATCTGTATTGTCAGTCTGACAATTGAATAGCAATACTGAAATTCCAAATACTAGGATTCCGAATCTCAAATAGTTCATAATTTTTTGCTTCATAATTTTATTTTGTTAAAATCAGTTATTAATAAAGCAATACTGTTTTAGGGAAACAGGGAAATTTCTATACATTAACTTAACCACAAATAACATGAAAAAAAGTAAAGTTTGTAAGAGGAAACTTCCCCTTATTTTAGGGAAAGTTCCTTTTTTTAACCTCATTACTATTTTACATCATGAAAAAAAATAAGGGTACAAAACTTATGAAGTGAAAATTAGGGGCGATTTCATTACATTTGTCTAAGACCAAAACAAATAAAAGGAATATTTTCCTTTTAAACAAAATAAAAAAAGAATATTTTCTGTTTTTTAAATGAGAGAACGACTCAAAATAGCATTAAAACAAGGTAAACTGTCCAATCAAATGATTGCGGAAAGACTTGGAATTAAGGTAGATACATTTAGAAAAGCGGTTCTGAAAGATACTTTAAATGATGGTTATTTAATTTTGATACAACAAGAGTTTGGAATTTCAAAAGAATGGCTTCGCAATGGAAAAGAACCTGTGTTTATTTCTAAAGAAGACGTTTTAAAAGAAAAAATAGAAGATGATGTTTTTGCAATTTTAGACCAAATTGATCCTGAAAAAATTGTTGCGTATCAATTACTAAAAGAAAATAAATTTACAGCACTGCCTTCATTTGTAAAACTTGTTGAAAAGGTAAAAATATCAAAACGAATTAGTGATATTGTGAATAAAGAAAAACTATAATTGCTTCTTATACTTTTTGGCAACGTAGTTGTAAAATATAGCTTCTAAATAGGTTAGTTCTTCATTGTTATCTTTTTTTTCTTCCAGCCTTAAAACCTCATTTAGTAATTCATATTCTTCATTTACCAATACTTCTAAAAAATCACTGTATACAAGTAGTAATTTTTCACCTTTTGATTTATCTATCTTGTAGCCATGTTCTATGAGCTTATTTAGGATGTCTTTATTACTTTTTTTCATCGGTAATAGAGTCTAAGGTTGAAAATATTTTTTTATCTAATACTTCAGCATCTTTGTTGATTTCGGCTTCATTTTCTTCCGTAGAAGCCTTGACAGCCATTTTGAAATAGTGGTCAACTTTTATATCAGCAATTAATTCGATGAGTCTTACAATGGAAGCTTTATAACTTTCTAGTGTATGCGTTTTTCTATGGATTAGATATTTGATAAAAAAGAAGATAGAAATACTTATCAGCAGGCAAACACAAAGCATAATACTAGCATATACAAAAGTTGGTAAATCCGCTGATTTTACAAATACGGAGTGTATTACCCAAAATAAAGAAACCGCCATCCATGCGGATGCTTCAAAAAAGAGTGACTTTTTTAGATGCGTATTTTTATGGTCATAAATAATTCTGTATGTATATCGAATAGCTAAAAAGAAAAATGAAAAGGATAATCCAAATATAAACAACCAATAATGGAAACTTTTCCTTCCATTAAATTTAAAACTATTAATGATTGCTCTTTTTTCTTTATTACAAGCCTTTATCTTATTACTATATAGTTCAGACTTAATATTAGATTTTTCTATATATTGTTCTTTGTTTATGATACTGTTACTTAATTGAAGTAATAGTATGTTTTGAACACTATCCCGCTCCTGAATAATAGATTTATATTCTAAATAATTTTCTCTAGTTCCGTCTGGTTTATTACCAAAATACACATGAATTAAAGACATGATAATTATTAAGAATATTATCATGCCTTTAATTATTGATATTGTGCTAATCGCCTGTTTCTCTATGGTCTTCTTCATCTACTTGTCCATCATCAACAGGATCAACCACTGTAATTTCTGTTTCATCCTCGTTAGTTAAAGATTCAGGTGTACAACTAGTATACATCACTGAACATAAAATTGCTACTACTACTGTTCCGAATACTTTTTTCATAATACTTTAGGTTTAAATTAGAATTTACTAGACTGTAAATTACTAATAAAACATAATGTATTGTAATGAATATGGTATAAAATACTGACTTTTAGTGTGGTTTAATCTAATGGTTTAGATAAAGGGGAAAATATCAATAACAAAGATAAAACTTAGGTATACAGTCACTTACGGAAATACCGTAAAATAAATACTGTTTTACACTATTGAAACTTTCACCGTACAATTATAATACTAGCAATCCTTACGGGTTTCCGTAATTGAATTAATTTTTCAAAAATATTTTTTTTAGAAGAAAACAGTTCTGAATAAAATACTATATTTGATTTTATTAATCATCAAATGATAAAAATCTAAACGCATATACAAACGCATATAGATTGTCTATTATAAGCGAGGTTAAAAAAAGTTAATTACCTGATAATCAGTAGTTAATTTTCAACTCATTGAGTTCATAACCCGGAGGTCGCGGGATCGTGCCCCGCTCTCGCTACATTATAACCCACTCAATATGAGTGGGTTATTTCATTTTTAACAACTTCATTTTCAGTACTCCAGTATCGTTAGGAGTACCTTTTTTCTTTTTTCACATATTCTATCAATCACTTAATCAGTTATTTATAATAGGTGATCTTTAGGATATAAGCTTAGGATTAGCGTTTTTATTGAAGGTTTCTACATTTTTTATAGCTTTCAACACTACATTTTCATCAATGTAATGTCTTCTTAATACCTCTTTTAAAGTGTGAGAGGACAAAAAGCCTGTATCTTCTTTCATCGTCATTACTAAATATGTTTGTCGCAAATGTTTAAACTGTAATTCTTTTCCTGTGTTTAGTAACTTATAAAAATGACTTAAAGCATATTAGAACTAGCCTTTGGAACGCTAAAGGAATATATGGGACTCCAAAAAATCAATAGATTAGGAATCAAGCAAATAAAGAAAGTAATACACTTATGTGAAGAAATACCAAAAATTCGTTACGGAAACAGCAAAAAGCTTCATAGGAACCATTTTGAACCGTGTAACTTATTCAAATGACAACTGCAAAAAAACTTAAAAAAGCCCTTAAAAGACTTTTTACCACTTTATAGTGATGTAATATTCCAAAATTCTTAACATCACAAAGATTCCGAAAGCTATTAGAAGTTTTACAAAAAAAATAGTTTTGGTTTGCTGTATTTTTTCAGAAGTCAACAACGTTTTTATACTTGCAATCATTTTTTCTTTATTTAGCCATAGAATGGTTAATATTAATAATTGATATAGAATTGCGGCTTTTAAAGCTCCCAAATGAACTCCGAAATAGATATCTTGTAAAATAACATTGGCTAATATAGCAGATGTAAATAAGCATCCGATTATTCGCGTCTTTTTAATCAGAATTAAAATTCCACCAATCACTTCAAGTACTCCTAATATAATTACAAATGACTTTGAATAACTGTAAAAAGCCCACATTAACTCCATTCCAGTCATTTCAGCTACAGTTTTATCAATATCAACCGCATCTTCAAACTGAACTATTTTCCCTATACCATAAATAAACATAGCTAAAACAATAATCCAACTAATTGCATTTTCAAATATTTCTAATGTATCTTTTTTGTCAAAATTCATGTTATAGAGTTTGTATGTTAGAACTTGTTGCCTATGTTAATGTCTCACTTTTTTTAGTTTATTTAATCAACAGTTTCAGAGGCTGAACCTTACGTGTTTTCGTGATCATATTTTGAACCTACAATTAAAAAATCGAAATTACTTAACTTGATATTTTAATAATAAATGCTTTAATTTTTTCTTTGCTCATAACAACAACTTTAGATTTGTTTTTACTGTAGAAATTCGAAAAATAAAAGTCTGTCCAACTTTCTGCTTTTGGATGTATCATAATCATAACAAAACTCTCCTCGTCGTACTGAAAAACATATAAGCCAGTAGCGTTATAAAAAACGGCTATACCTAGTTCTTCACTAGCTTCTTTTTGATACTTATACGAACCAGGCACGCATTGCTTACATGCAGCAATTAGTAACAGCTTAACAGCATTATGTTCGCCAAACTCAAAGTATTTAGTATTAACACCTCTTTCGGCCTCTAATAAGTGATAAGTACCATTTATAGATTCTGTTGGATTAGAACTTTGTGCTGATAATTGAATTGAGAATAGAAATAAAATGATGTTGATTGTTAATTTCATAGTTATAGTGTTTTACAAAAAAAATCCCTGAAATTGTATAAAATAAACGTATGGAGCGTTCAAGTTTGTCTGTTTTAGATAGTTTCATGCTTTTGAAGCATCAAGCTATTGACATTACAGTAAATAGCTTGATTTAATTTTAAATAGATTCTTTACTAGTTTTTTATAAATCGTTTTGTTGATTCTAACTGATTAGAGCCGTAAATTTTCAAGAAATAAATACCACTTTTTAGGTTAGATAAATTGATTGTAGCGGTTTCTTTTATGCTCATTACTTTCTCCCCAAACATAGAATAGACTTCAATCTTTTGTATAGCTATGTTTGATTTCACTTGCAATATATCTGAAACAGGATTTGGATATATTTTTAAAGACAAATCATTATTAAATTGTGTTGTAGATAAATTAGTATCAAATTCATATGCGCCAATATCTACAGTATTACTAACAATTCTATTGTTATTATTTAAATCTACGACACCGATAACTAAAGAATTATTTCCAGCGTCGATAGCAGAAGATGTGTTTTGTAATGTAAAATCATTGTTTGCTACATTTACAAATAAAGGCGACGAATTTAAAGAGTTCGTTTGTTGTGCCATTGGGATGTTACTAAAGTTATCTTCCCCCAAACAATTTACTAATGTTATATTTGATGTGAAACCAGAACCGCCTCCTATAGAACTTGCAACCGCATTACCAGATGTCGTGTTATCCCAAAAAATATTATTAGTAACACTTACGGTTTGATAGCTCGCTAGCGGGCTTTCTAAAACAACAACATATCTTTCACTTGCTGGTAAAATAGTACCTAATTCTTTGTTTTTTGCAAATGTATTGTTGGTAATGTCAATTGTAAAAAGACTTTGCGAATCCTGTTGAAATATGCGCATGGCACTACCAAAAACACCCTGACCCATTAAGGAATTATCGGTAACAGTATTGTTACTAAACAAGGAATTAGATATAGTGATATCTGCAGTTACAAATCTTGTAAAGTTATCATCTTGGTTCGCTAGACTAATCCCAGCACCAATACGTGCAACATTATTATCGAAAATACACTGATTGATTTCTATACCTAAACCAGTACTAGACTGACTTACAAAACCTACTAAGTAATTAGAATATATAGCAGCACCAGTATCTTGTAAATTCAAAGTAAAACTACAGTTTGTTATTGTAATATTTGGATAGTTATCTCCGCTAAAAAGTAAAGCGCCTGCTCCATTATCTTGAAAGGCTCTGGTAAATATTATACCATCTAATACTGTTTTCTCCGAGTTAGAGAACTCAGAAATTCGCATTAATGTCCCAATATTGTCCGATGTGGTAGATGTATTTTGTGTAAATGAAGGTGTGCCTGTATCATTGCCATTAACATCACCAGAAATTATGGTTTGGTTTGAGCCAAAAACTCTTTCTGAAATTTGTGTTTCATTACCTGCAAAACTTCCATAAATTTTAAGTCCAGTTGCAGTTATGTTAATACCAAGAGCGCCATTACCTGTTGCATTAGGTATATATTCGCCACCCTTAATCCATATTTCAGAATTATCTTGAGCATTTTCTAATGTACTCGTAATATCTGTAAAGGCGTCTTGCCAACTAGTACCATCATTGTTTCCAGTAGCATCTTTATCTATGTAAGTGACATTGGAAGTATTGGCAAATTCATTATATAATTGCCCTATTTCTACAGGAGTTAATAACCGTGTATATTCTCTATAATTATCTAGGTCACCTGTGTAAATAGCATTAGCCTGACCACTATTATTTTGCGGATTAAATTTTAGGGCTGCACCATTATTAAAAATTTCTACAGGTGTACCTACAAATATTTCATTAGTCTGACTTTGAGCAGATAAAACTCCATCAACATAAATAGTATATACCTGTTTGTTTAAAATCTGACCTGAAGTTGTTGTTCTCGCTACTAATTCTGCTGTTATAGCTATATGGTGCCAATTACCATCATTGACACTAACATTAGTGGTTGTTATTGCTGGACTAGAATAGGTATTTACATATTTAAATACGCCAAGAATATTTAGAGCACCCGCAGCATCTAAAAACATAACATACCCTGCAAATGAAGATGAGTTTCCCCGTTGTTCCATAATTTGCCCACCTTGTGCATCAGTAGTTTTAAGCCAAAAACTCAATGTATAATTACCCTGATTTGAGGGATGCGTATTACCATTAAAGGTTTCACCATTAATAGTAATAGCATTATTTGGGGAGTTTAAAGGATCGTTTACTGTACTTAAAGTGTACTGAGAACCAATACTAATATCATAAGTGATACCAGTTGATGCAGTATTTGAAAGGTTACCATTAGTAAATAAATATTCTTTAGATAAATCTAACGTCGGAGTTTGACCTACTGCTAAAATAGTATATAGGAGTAATAAAAATTGTGGTACTATTGATTTCATAATATAGAATTTATTTTAAAGCAAAAATGCCCCGAGATTGAAGTATTTTATTTGCTTTTCTTCTGAAAGTGTTCTTTTTTTTTCTGAAGACTTTATTGTTTAATAAAGCGTTTGGTTACACTTCCATTTTCAGTGTTAATTTTAATAAAATAAATGCCCGCTTTGAGTTGAGAAACATCAAGTGATGCATTAAACTTACCCGTAATTATTTCTTTTCCTACTACAGAAAAAATTGTATAATCTTTTGGTCTTGAATTGGTTTGGATATGCAATTGATCTTGAACAGGGTTTGGATAGATTTTTGTACTCGAGATATCAATATCAAAATCATTTGTATTTAATAAGTTATCTGTTATAACGTATAATTCAGATGTAATTGCTGCATAAAAAACTTGGTTTCCAATTATTTCTATTGAGCGTGGATAATCTACGGATGGGTTTCCGGAAGACGGTACAGTAGCCAATGTATTTACAGTATTGGTATTTCTGTTTAGGCGTTTTATTTTTGCACCTTGATAAGTACCATAATAAATGTAATTTGTTGTAATTTCTATAGAAACAATTTCATCTACATCTGTATGTATTATCTGAGGTATTGCTGTAGCACTTGTTAAATCAACCGCATATAAATTAGTGTTATCACTTGAAGTATAATATAGATTGTTACCAAGCACTTCTGCATCCCATAAAACACTGTTTAAACTAAGCGTTTGCAAAGGTAGAATAAGATCTATAGCGTTTGAAGTACTCGCTTGTGGAGCAGTACCGTAGATAAAATCATTTTGATAGAATACGTGATTTTGTAAACTAGACACTGCTATACCAGACACAAGCGTAGGTGTCGTTGGTAGCGTTTGATTCAAATCTAAATCATAAAAATTTATACTCGAAAATCCGCCATTGAACCTTAACGTATTCTGATTAATAGAAAGATTCGCAGCACCTGTAGTACCTATATAAACTTCTTGAGCGCTTGGAGAAGCTTGATTTGTGTCTAATGATAAAGCAGCTTGACGAATAGGAAAAGAACCTGTAGTTGAATAACCTCCAACTGCCAAATAAATATTAGAACCAGATTTTATAATATCCCTAATTTGTCCTGTACTATTACCATTTGCACCTGGTACTGAATAATAAACTTGTTGCGATTGTGCCCAAAAGGTTATAAAAAGTAAGAATTTGAAAAAAAGTATTTTTGTTTTCATAATAAATTATATTTTAAATTTGTTACAACAAAAATGCCTCGATATCGAGGCATTTTATTTGCTTTTTTTCTGAAACAAGCATCTTTTTTTCTGAAATTTTGATTCGGTTAATCGTTTTCTAAAAGTAACTTTACTTTTGCATCATACTCATTGGATGTTATCTTTAGCAACTTTTCTATTACAATTAAAAAACACTATTGAGGCTGTCTTAAAAAACACCTTTTTTTAGTATGTTCACTTTTAATGACTGTTTAGACAACCACAAACAGCCTAACTAAAAAACGAATCTAATTTATCGTTGCAGATGATCCGCAAGCACTATTTGCTGAATAAAACTTAACGCCTTTTGCTCCCTTTTTATCACTGAAAAAATAATATAAATCACTTCTACAATCCATTGCGCCTTCCCTTCCTGAATCTATTTTTGTATTACTAAAATTGTTGCTAGAAGAACTAATCCAAATGGTAGTTGACTTATTATTTTTTACAATTAGTCTGGTACCTGCATTAATTTTAGTCCATTTTCGTCTATTTTCAACTTCTTTTGGTGAATTGTAAATAGAATCGTTATATCGCTTTACAAAGTCTTTTCCTTCTTTTCTAAATTTTTCAATTTTAGCTCTATCAGATTTATCTTTTGAAGTTAACTGATACGCTTTTTGCTTGGCACTCATTTTAGTTTCGTAAGTATTTACAATAGACACTATATCCAAACTTCTAAGGTATTTTTTTTCTGAATTAGAACCACCTTTACCAACATTTTTGAATCTGCTAAATAAACCTTTCTTTTTCTTCTTTTTTGTTACTTTCTTTTCTTCAGTATCTTGTTTCATAGCTTTTGGACGCTTTAAAACATATACTTCCCATAAGCTTACAGGTTTTAATATCCCATCTTTATCCACTTGAAATTTATACATAGACCCATCAATCATCGCATAGGTTTCGCTATCGTATTTATGTTTCATCATTTTAGTTATTGGGTAATGGTCTACCCTACCATAATTTTGTACCTCATCAAAACCGAAAACATATTTTCCAGTTTTAACACTGTAGGCTTTAAATCCAATCGGAATGCCTTTTACCTCCAATAGCTTTATATTAATCTCTTCACCTTGTTCACCTGGCGTATAATATTCTGATGTTGCATTATACCTGTAAAAAGTCGTGTATACAGCATCATTACCATTGGCTTTTAATTGTTCGTAAAATGTTTGCTGTGCATTAGCGCTAATCGTACATAGAATAGCTAACAAAATAATTTTAATTGTTTTCATTGTTTTAATTTTATACAGCAAAAATGCCTCAATAAAGAGGCATCGTTTAAAAATTATTTCTGAAAACACTATTTTTTTTTCTGAATCTACTAGGTGTTAAACACCTCGCTTAAAACTAGCATAAATTCGTCTCTTTTATCTTTGGAGATTGGTATTGTTTTATTGTTAGTCATTACCAAATGATGGCCGTCTCTTTTAGATAATTCTTTAATGTGTTTTAAATTAATTAAATAGGATCGATGTGGTTTATAAAAAATTGGAAGACTCTTCAATTGTTCCACAAAGTGCTTTAAGGGTTTGCAAATAAGTTGTGTGTCGCCATTATCTAAATACGTTTTTGTATACATGCCGTCTGCTTCAAACAGAACAATATCATCATGAGAAATGAAAATGACACCTTTTGGAATTTCTAGTGCAATTTTATTTAATGCTAATTGATTAAATGCCTTTTTTAAATCTTGTAATTGATTGTTTATACTTTTTTCCTTAAGCATGCTAATAGCTTTGTTTGTAGCAGATTTAAGTTCCTCTCTATCAATTGGCTTGAGCAGATAATCTATTGCAGACAATTTAAAAGCATCTACAGCATACTGATTGTAAGCTGTGGTGAAAATAATTTGAAAATCGATAACAGTATCTTCTAGTAATTCTAAAATTTGAAGCCCAGAATATTTAGGCATTTCAATATCTAGATACACAATATCTGGTTTTTGAGATTTAATAATTTCGACACCAGACTCTAAATCGGAAGCTTGCATTATTGTTTCAATTTCTGGACATTGCTCATCTAATAACCGTTCTAATAAACGCCTTGCTTTGTTTTCATCATCAATTATAAGTGCTTTCATTCTACTTTATATTGGTAAGGTAATTACAACTTTAGTTCCTGTTTTAGTTTCAGGATTTAAAGGTGTTGTACTTACAGTTATTTTTAAATCTCTATTTGTATTAAGCAAAGCAACTCGCCTTTCATTAGCGCTTGTAGCAAATGACCTGTGCAATGGTTGCCTATTTTTATTTAATTCTTTTGAAGCTTCTACACCAATACCATTATCTGTAACTTCACAAAACAAAACATCTTTAGTTTCATTCATGTAGAAGTCTATTTTAAGCATTCTATCCTTTTTCTTATGCAACAAACCATGCTTTAAAGCATTTTCTACATAAGGCTGAATAAATAAAGACGGTATTTTTATTTCATTACTATTTATGTTTTTAGAAACTTGTATAGAATAGTCTAACAAATCTTCAAATCTATTTTTCTCTAATTCTAAATAAATATTGAGCGCATTTAGTTCTTGACTTAATGTTACCTCACTTTCTCTGCTATGCTCTAAATAAATACGGATTAAACGCGAGAATTTAATAAGAAATGAACTTGCCAATTCTTTTTCATTTAAAACAATATATTCTTGAATAGAATTCAGCGCATTAAAAATAAAATGTGGATTCATTTGCGAACGTAAATTCTCCAATTGAGAGAGCACCAGCTGTTTGTTAACAATCTCTTTTTGTAAAATTTCGTTTTGCTTTATTTTTAGTTTTCTGATTTTTGATGTAAAAATAGAATAGATAATAATACCTACTACAGATATAACTAAAAGGAAAAACCACCAACGTTTCCAAATTGGTGTTGCAATTGAAAACGCTATAGATTCTAATGTATCCGCTTGATCAACAATTTTAACTTGAAATGTGTAGTTACCACTAGGCAAACTGCTATAATTAACGTAATTAATTTGTTCTTTTAAATTACGCCAAGTTGAATCTAAACCCAAAAGCCGATACTCATATCGAGTATTTATAGCACTTTGAAAACCATTAACATTAAAATTAAATCGAATTTTATTTTCGTTATAATTGAGCGTGTAAGATGGTTTTATCGGTTGCGAAATTTCATTAACTATAATGTCTGTGAAATAAATATATTCTCTTTGAGGCGCTTTGAATACCTTATCTTTATAGAGTCCAAATATGCCAAAATTTGAACTAAAAAGTACACTATTCTCTAAAATCTCAATATCTGATATGCGGTACGATGGTATTCCATTTTTTCGTGTCAAATTCTGAAAAACTCTAGTATCCATATTTAACAGTTGAATACCTTTTTCAGTTGTGATCCATAATTGATGCCCATCACACTGCAATACTCCTGTATTGTTAGACAATAAACCGTTTGATGTATTATAATTCGTAACCACTTTAGTGTCCTTAATTTCAAAAATTCCATTTTTAAATGTAGAAACCCAAAGTGTATTATCTTTGGATTGTGTAATTGAAATTACTGCAATAGAATCACCGTTATATGTTATTTCAGATTGTTGTAATTGCTCATCAAACACAAAAAAACCTTCTACAGTACCAATATATAGTTGCTTTGTAGTTTCTGAATAATAATTGGTGTAAGAGCGTTTATTTACTAGTTTGGAAATAATTTCAAAATTATCATCTAACAAAACAGCTGCTTTATAGGAAGATAAAACATAACCCAAACCCGCTACTTTAGATAGACTTTTAGCCCCAAACACTATGAGCGCATCTATCTTTTTTAATTCCTTACTATTTATATTATAACGAAAAGCCGCATCTTCTTTAACTATTATAAATTCACTATCATTTTTATTTTCTGTAATCTCAGAAATTCTATAAGCTGAACTTGAGTCTAGTACTTTAAAGTCACTGTTATCTAAATTAAATGTTGCAATGATCCCTTTTTTTGTTCCATATAAAATAGTTGAGTTACCTAAGTTTTTCAACTTATTAATATTGATAGCATTGTTTGGTAGCTTATATTTAAAAACACCAATACTTGGTATCACAAAAATACCGTCGCCTTTAGTTGTCACCCAGTAATTTTCGTTACTATCAATCATGATTTTTGTAACAAAGAAATCATCTAAAAAATGTTGTTTAAGTACTAATTTATTTTCTTGTAACCTAAATATTGAAATTCCGAAATCTGTAGCTACCCAAATAGCATCATCTTTAAAAAAAACTTGATTAATGATACGCCGTTTTAGCGCTAGTGGGACTTCTATTTTTTGTATTTTTTTTTTCTCAATATCAAATTGATAAAATATATTTTCAGAATTTCTAATAAAATGACAGAACGACACACTACCATTTGAAACAATACTTGGCAATTTAGCAATACTTTCTATGGGGTAATTATCATAGATATCTATATATAAACTATCTATTTTCTGAAATGCATCATTTGTCTTTACAATCTGATTACCTTCTGTATACAAATAATGATCACCAGCTTTAAAAGCTAAACCAACTCGAGATACATTTTCATTAAAAAGCTCTTTAGTTTTCTTATCCTTTAAGTTTATGATTACTATTTTTTTTCCAGTAAACACAAGCAATTGTGTTGCTGTTACTTTAAATTGAGATAGCTCTCCGTTAAGAATTTGGCTTAAGTCTATAAATAAATATAATTTATCGTCTTTAACATAAAAAAACTGTCCTGTTATATTATTACACCAAATACGACCTTGATGATCTTCTAATGTTCCAAAAACAGCATTCCCTCTTTGCTTGGGATGCGAAAAGTGTTTATACTCTCTACCATCATAGCGATACAAACCTTTATCTGCCGCTAACCATATAAATTTTTTAGCATCTTCCACGATATTGTAAAATTCAATATCTGGTAGCCCATCTTTTTCATTTAAATGTATTGTAGCTGGTTGCTGTGCGTTTAAAACCAATGCACAAAAAAGAAACCACACTAAAAAAAAACGGGTAAACATAGTCTGCTAAATTTTAAATCAAATATACAGTTTAGATCTAGTATTGATTTTTTTTCTTTCTGGAAATCGGTAAAAGCTTTCTGAAATAACAAATCTCGTACATTTTACACCAGCGAGATTTAGAATTATAATATGTAGAAATACTGAATCGGCATTGCTACAGTAAGCTCTACATCAAGCTAAGAGAAAAAATAATTAACTAAACTTTGAAAGATGTCAAAAAAGCGAAATAATCATAAGAATTACATAGACTCTAAATATTGAGACTTTCATAATTCATTACTTCGGATTTTGATGCAGTAAAAAATAAAAGTCAATATGTTGTATAAGGATATTCTTCATGTACAAAACCTAAAATAAATCCTTTGTTTAACTTTTTTAATACTGGTGATAAAACAAAGTGTCAAGAAACAAATCGATGTTTCAATAGCGTTTGAAGACGAAAGCTTGCTGTAGATTCGCAAGAACAATTCCCTAGCGGGGGGAAGCTTGCCGCACCTCTGCGAGAACGATTCCTCAGCTGTTGGAAGCTATTTGTAGTGTTACAAATTCAATCCAACAATCACTTTTTAATAATTATTCAATGAAACCATCAAAATAATACAAAAAACAGAAGCGAATTTGAAACGCTTTCACAGAATCGTATTCAATACCTATGAATATTCTTGATGCTCTTCCGCAACTGAATCTGCGGAAGAGTAAACTTTTAAGCTAATTAACAAATACTTCTGATCATATTTTCTATTAAACAGCAGTAACAAGCTGTCGCTGATTTACCATTCGTGCAATAAACCAAATAAATGGCTCCACTTGCCCTTTTAACACACAAGTTCCGTTACAAATACTATGAAGTAATGCTTGTACATCCGATGACTGCAAAGCGGAAACTGCTGCCCTATCAGCAAGAAGTAACGAACAAGAAGGTAAATTATACTTCTTATCAGCATTCAACGTCACGTCTCCATCTTTAACTAAAATTGTGACTGGCTCAGACTGTTCAGAAACGCTAACAGAAATCACAAGGTTTGGAGTTGGAATAGAAACTTCTGTTATCCATTTTTTTAGATACACAGCAAATGTATTTGCCCAAACCTCAATATCCGATTGCGTGATGTTTGCATCTCTAGTTTCATGAAGTATTGCTGCGAGTTGCGCATCTACTTCACGTTCTGCTTCGATGAGCGCTTCTATGGTTTTGTCTACATCTTCGCGTGTATGAGCGGCTGAGCAAATGAGTCGTAAGCGACCGCGTCCAGTTTCCACAATTGGATACGTTACTGCCGAAGTTTGAATACCACGCTTATATAAGCTCTGTACTATTGCGTACAATTTATCCTTATCACTAAAATGAGGCGTAACAATTGGTCCATCTCCAGTACCTAAATCATATCCTGCGTCTTCGAATCGTTTACGCATGTAACGTGTTGTATCCCAAAGTCGCTCGCGTAATGCATCATCAGAACGAAGACGACGTAATGCAGTCAGTGCTGCTGCCATATCCGCTGGACTCACAGAAGCCTGAAAGATATAAGCTCTGGAAGATGACTTCATGAGGTCAACATGTTCTTGACTAGCCGCAACAACGCCACCAAGACTCCCTAAGGCTTTGCTTAGTGTTGTCATGATAAAATCTACTTCTTCAGTCACGCCTTGAGCTGCACAAATTCCAGCGCCACCTTTACCGTAAAAACCAAAAGAATGCGCTTCGTCCACTAGAACAAGTGCATTATATTTTTTTGCCATGCGTACAATTTCTGCAACTGGCGCAGCACCTTCGCCCATACTATATACACCTTCTAGAACTACTAGAATACTACGATAAGGTGAAACTTCCGACTTAAGAACAGCTTCCAAATCAGATGGATTATTATGCTGAAACGTTCGAATCGTTGCACCGCATAAACGAGCACCGTCAACAATGGATGCATGACAGAGTTGATCAATAACAACAACATCGTTTTTTCCTAAAATCCCAGCAATTGCTCCAACATTGGCTGTGTATCCTGTCGGAAATAGACAAGCGCTAGGCTTTCCCACTAAATCGGCAAACTCTGTTTCAAATTCTAAGTGTTGATTGGTCATACCTGACGCTGCCGCAGAAGTTCCCATTCCTGTTCCAAAACGCGCTAAAGCGCTAGAAGCTTCTTCCATGACTTTTGGATCACGGTTCAAGCCCAGATACAGATTGGTCGTCCATATAACCGCTTCTTGTTCTTCATCATTGTAAGCATCGCCAACAGTTCCTCTGGTTCCACTTCCAGTAAGCAATACTTTACTGTAAGGATTTCTGCGATTGTCGTTTACCATGCGTAAGACTTCTTGAACTAGCTTGCTCTTATCAGTAACACTCCATGAAGGTACTTTTGCTGCCTGAAATGTCGGATGGCTCGACTGAATATGTGTTTGAAAACTAGCCAGCGTATCCATCAAATTAGATCGGTTTTGAGTGGATTGATCATCAGAATTACTTTTATCGCTATTAAGTATATAATTCACCAATGCATTTGGAGTGGAATGTTCAAAAATAACTCGAGCTGGCAAGTCTAGACCCAATAATTTGCTGAGTCGACTACTAAATTCCAATGTGCTTAGGGAATCGAGACCAAAACTGTCGAATGAATCGTCTGGCAATACTTCTGCTGGATCACCTAAGTTAAGTAACGAAGCCACCTGATTTTGAATGATCGACAGTATCGCTGCTTGCTGTTCATTATTTGAACCTACCAAACGTTGTATAAGAATGTTGGTACTATCAACTGCCTCAGCACTTGGGCTTGATACAACAGCATCTTCTAGGTTCATAAGTTTCTTACGATCGAGTTTGTCATTGGGTAAAAAAGGAAGTGTTTCTAGATGTTTCACAACTTGAGGAACCATATATTTTGGGAGTCGTTCTGATAAATAGGATTTGACTTTCGCCTGTGTTACCGCTTTATCACGACTTACAACATAGACTACTAGTATTTTCTGACCAGTGCTACCATCTACGGCAGCCGCAGCTGCAGCATCAACACCTTCCATAGACTCTAATGTTGATTCAATTTCTTCAAGTTCAATTCGGAAACCTCTGATCTTTACTTGTTGGTCAACTCGTCCCAAAAATTCGATTTCTCCATTTTCCGTCCAGCGACACAAATCGCCCGTTTTATACAACCGATTATCTGGAATCAACTCACTAGGTTCCATCTCAATGAAACGCTCCTTGGTCTTCTCTTCATCGTATAAGTATCCTCGCGCAAGTTTACTTCCTGCTAGGTATAATTCTCCTGCAATTCCAGCAGAAACAGGTTGCAAAGTATCATCTAAAATATACGCTCGTGAGTTAGGCACCGACATACCGATCGTAACTACTTGCGTACCCAAAGGAACTTCGGCAATAGTCGAATAAACCGTATCTTCTGTAGGTCCATACGCGTTTAGTACGCGTAGTTTTGGATTTTGTGCATACACTTGTTCTACTAATGAACGTTTGAGCGCTTCACCACCAAAAACTAAACATTGTATACTTTTGGGTAATTCTTCTGTAGAAAGTAACGCTTGCATTGCCGATGCAACCATTACGCATGTTCTTACTTGATTTATTGCTGGAAGTTGGGTCAATTCAAGTGCATTTTTTGCAAGTATTATGGTGCCGCCTAATGATAGCGTTCCCATAATTTCCAGTACCGAAGTATCGAAACAAACAGACGCAGCAGCAAGTACTCCTTTCAACTCTTCATCACTAAATTTCTCTCGCATAGCCTGACGCATTGCAATTACACTTTTGTGCTCAACAGCAACTCCTTTTGGTTTTCCAGTTGAACCCGAGGTATAGATGACATACGCCAAATCGTTTGCAGATGATCGTACTGAGCTATCGGAATGATCTCCTATTTTATTAATCCACAATAGTTCACGAACTCCATTGCATAGGTTGGCAGTGTTTTCATTGTCCACAATAGCTGCTACAGCACGAGAATGTTCTAACATATATCGAATCCGATCTTGTGGATATGCAGGATCTAAAGGTACATACGCACATCCAGCTTGCATGACACCAATTAGTGTAGCAACCAATTCCCAAGAACGGTCCATACACACTCCGACCAATGATCCTGGTTCTACACCACGATTCTGAAGTTCTCCGACAACTTCGCTAGCGCGTTTCATGAGGCGCTTATAGTCTATTTTAGTCTCGCCATCGATAATTGCCATCCGTTTTGGATGTGCTAGCATTTGCTTCACAATGTGTCCGCAAATGGTGGTTTCCAACTCATCGTTAGTTGCTAAACCAAGTTCTTTCTCCATTAATTTTTGCAAATCTTGGGAAGTCATCTTGATTATTTCTTCTGTATTCTTCACTCCTGCTGCATTCAACATGCTTTGTCGATTACTAGCAATTTCACCGTCGCTCGAGCCTGAATTAAAACGGTCTAATTTATCCGTATTCGTTGACAGCTCGCTAAAAAACTGAGTTAATTTGTCCATGTATTCCTTCTTTTTATAATTGATTAGTTTGATTTTAAAAAGCAAATGAATCGGGGAATCAGGAATTTGTTTAATTTTTTATGTATGAATACAGCAATGTTGTTACTCTAAAAAAAGTACTTGTTTGTACTTTATCAGTTTTGTTTTAATTAGTATTTGTTTGTATGTGTAATTTTTTCTGTTGAAAACATATCTATTCTGGTTAACAACACAAAAATGACATGCCTAAAAATACAATTTTTTCAAACAAAAATTTTAAACATTTGAAAACATCAGGTGTTTTTCTATGAGTTTAAGGATCTGTAAAGTAAGTACTATTTTAAAACGAGTCTGTTTTATAAAAAAATAGAAGTTAAAAGAAAGTGTTTTTTAAAATATTTAAAGAATATTGATGATGGTTAATTTTCAGTACTAGTTTTAGTGAATGACAATCTTGGTAACACAATTTTATATTCTTTTTCTTCGTCTTTGTCATACCAAAAAACCAGATATTCGACTGAACCACTTATCATTTGATAACCATCTTTTTCAAAAATAGCATGTGTCTTCTCCATAAATCCTTTAGAAAAAATAGAAATATTTCCATTATTCATTTTGGCCAATCCTAAAGCTTCGTTTGTTGAAAACTTGACAATATCTTTTTTTAATTTTTCTCCAGATACCAATGTAGAAATTCTATTTGGTACACCATAACCTTTTTGAGATTTTAAGTAGATATCTTTGTGTCCAAGTACAATTTCAAAATTGGAAGGTTGTTGCGTAACACCTGTAAAGTCAATAAATTTAAGTGCTTTACTTTTAAATTCATCAAAAAATGCAGCATTGCAATGCAGTTGTAAACTTTCCTTTGCACGAGAACAACCAACATATAATGCACGTTTTGATGCGATTTCAGCAAAATTAAAATCTTCTAATAACAAATATACATGATCAAATTCTTTTCCTTTTGATTTGTGCATGGTTGCGATAATAATAGCATTCACGTCCGCATTGATCGCGTCTTCCATGTTGATTTCACGAATATAATCGTACCAATCAACTAATAAACGGTACTTCGGATAGTTTACTTCAAACTTGGAAATTACAGCCAAACAAGTTTCTAAATGAATGCTCGTTTCATGTTGAATGGAAAAAATACGTTTTGCTTTATTCCATAAGCTTTCTAATATAAATCCGCCATCATTTTTATTTTTCTGAAGTTGTGCCGTAAATGATCTCAATTCATATAAGTCTGCTAGCCTAAAACCTTGTAATCCCGTAATTAATTTTGTTTTTTGACCTGCACTTTTTAAGAATGTTTGCACCATCAATGCTTGTTTGTTAGTGCGAACCAGTACCGCGCGTGTTCCTGGATAATCATCTGCAATGAGCTGATCTACTAACGATTTCTCTAAATACTTAGACGTATATCGAATTAATTTAATTTTTGAAGACGATGGATCTTTAACAGATACTAATGTTTGATCTTTCAATCGCATTGGAATGCTTTGCAATAATTCGTTATTAAACTCTACAATTTCAGCACTACTTCTATAATTTTTAATTAATTTATAAGTAACAGTCTTTGGTTTTCTTTGAAAACTTAACATATGTTTATTCGATGAACCTCTAAATTCATAAATATTTTGGTCGTCATCACCAACAGCAATTACTTTAATTTTTTCAGATTTTTCTATAATTAATTGTATCAATTCCCATTCCTCAGCGTTTATATCTTGAAACTCATCCAATAGTAACACACTTTTATTTTCTATGGAAGTAATATCTATTTCGTCATCTTTGATCGCTTGTATACAATCTTTAATGATATTCTGAGATTTTTCTAAATCGCCCAATTGTCCTAGTAACTGAAAGCAAAACCCGTGAAACGTCGTTATTTTAATGAATCCTGCATATTCAGGCACTAATTCATAAGCTCTTGATCTAAATTCTAGCGACGCTGCTTTTGAAAAGGTAAGCATTAAAAATTGTTCAGGTTTAATGTCTTCTAACAATAATAAACTAGCAATTTTGTGTACCAATACTTTTGTTTTTCCACTTCCAGGGCCCGCTAAAACTAAGATGTTATCTGAATTCCCATCATTGACAATTTTTATTTGATCGACATCTAATTTACCCAAAATTTCTTCGAATCGTTTGGGGCTGACAGGTCTGCTAATTTCTGTTTTTCTTCTCGGAAAATAAGTTCTTATGAATTCATCATACGATTGACTGAAATAATTATTCACAAAAGTGATGGCAGATTCATAATTTTGCAATCTTCTTTTTGCATATTCGCCCACAATATGAATTTGCTCCGTTCGCTGGCGATAATGTGTGTCCATCTTTTCAAAATTATCTTTTGTAAATCGTGGAATAGAATCATCAATATCTTCAATATTAAACCGATTGTAAAACACCATAAAACCGCCTTCTAATTGTATAGATTTTATTTGATTCAAAAATAACAATGCTCGTTCGTATTGTTTGATGGTTGCGTTTTTAGTTTCGCCAAAAAAACCAGAAGATTCATTTTGTTTTTTCAATCCTAACATGGAAAAACCAACAGGCAAATCGCGCTTGTCTTGATTAGTAATTTGATTTTGTTGTGCTGTGTATAATTTAATTAAAATCTCAAGTGAATCTACTGCCAGTTCATGTCGCAATTGAATATCTTTTGCAATTGCTTCATTATTTTTCACTTTAATTTGATACGTTTCGGTATCTCTATCAATACGTCTTTTATCGATAAAACGTCGGATTTCCCAATAGTTAAGAATGTTTTTAATACTTGTTATTGAAGTTTTCTCAACACCTTTGTCTAATAGATTTTGATTCAACGCACGCATTGATATTTTAAGATCTTTTGTTAAGAATTGTTGTAGCGCGACTTCTAGTTTTAGATAACGTTGTAAAATATTTTTAGAACCGTTAGCCGACTGAACCAAACTTATAAAAGCCGTTAAGTCTCTCGCATCTCCTAAAATTTGTAATTCTCTCAAAATATCAATGACATTCCGAATTTCTTTTAATGTTAATCCTGTTCTGTCAGACAAATAGTCAACTCTACATTCATCATCTTTAATAATTCGTTGTAAAACTCTTGAACATTGATCAATTTGCGTTTCTGTTACTGTAGTATTTTCATGAAGTTTATTTAGTGCCTTCTTCAAATTAGGAACCAATAAACTATTTGCAAAAACACGTGACGAATTCTGTTTTCGTTTCAAAAAACCTCGATCTTCCAATGCTGCAATAGACGTTTTTACTTTGGTTTCTAAATCTTTAATTTCCGTGTCCCAACCTGCTTTTTGTGCAATTTCTAAGGCAGAATTACTGATCTTTTTACTAATTCTATATTTTGACAAATATTTTAGTGCTTGCCAAACTTGTTGAATTTCTTTTTGATTGATTTTCGTTTGTTGCAGCAGACTAAAATGTTTGTTTAAATCATCTTCATTGAATAAAATATAACACTTTGCTTCTATTTTTTCATCTCTTCCAGCACGACCTGCTTCTTGGACATAATTTTCTAAAGAATCTGAAATATTGTAATGAATTACAGATTTTATATCGTCTTTGTCAACGCCCATTCCAAATGCGGAAGTAGCAACGATGATATCTTTTGAACCATTCATAAAAGCATCCATGTGAAGCGTTTTCACGTCTTTATTCAGTTTTCCGTGAAAATAAGTCGCTTCAAAATTTGCTTCCGTGATTAAACGATGAATTTCTTCTACTCTTTTGGTTCGTGATGCATAAATAATGGCTGGTTTTTCACAACGATCTAATACTGAAAATAGTGATGCCATTTTCTGATTCGGATCTTTGATGTCAATGACTTCGTATTTTAGATTAACACGACTCGCTCTAGTTACATATTCTTTGAGTTGAATGTTTAATTTTGATTGAAAGTACGCTTTGATGTCTTCAATTACTTGTGGTTTTGCCGTTGCCGTAAAACAAGAAACTGGAATTCTGGTATACAATCTTTCTGCTTCTAGACTTTTGATGAAATTGCCTATATATAAATAATCGACTCTAAAATCTTGACCCCACGAAGAAAAACAATGTGCTTCATCAATCACAAATCGAGCAATGGAGCGTTCTCTTAAAATTCGTAAAATGGTTGGCGAACGCAAAGATTCTGGAGAAATATATAATAATTGTATATCGCCATTTTCAACACGTTCAATAGCATCTTGTCGCTCCAAAGGCGATAATAATCCATTGATTGCAATTGCTTTTGTAATGCCAAATTTTCTTTCCAAATTATCAACCTGATCTTTCATCAAAGATACCAATGGAGAAATGACAACGGTAAGTTGTCGTACAGAATCTCCTTTCATTAATGCGGGCAACTGAAATGTTAACGATTTTCCGCCGCCAGTTGGAAAAACCGCCACGAATGAGGCAGGTCCAAGTCCGGCACTGACTGTTTTTTCCTGTAAACTAATGGCTTCATTAGGATCAAAACTTCTAAAGTTATCGTATCCGAAATATGTTTCTAATGCTTTTCTTGGGTTTAAATTAGTATTACAATAGTTGCAGTTTGTCTTTCCACAAAAATTGAATCGCATTACATCCAAAACCCGTTGTGTTTCAGGAAACGTTTTTTGAACCCAATTGGGTAATATGGAACTTTCTTTCGCCCGAATTAAAGAAAAAGCATACGCTAATTCTATTGGTTTTTTTTGTGCAATTTCAGTAATGTTGGTCGTATTGCAAATGGTATCTTTAAAAAGTTCTTTTAAAGGAATTTGATCAAATATATTATTTGAACGAAAAGAAGTCAACTCTAAAAAACCAGCATAATTTTTCGATTTGGACAGTAAAACACTGTATAGCATTTTTTCAACATCTTTTAATGTATTAAAAGCATTCAATTCTTCGCTTAGTAATATTTTAGTCAATTTACAATCTGAAAGTGGATTGTTATAATCACTGTCGTTAACAATTTTATAGCCTTTGACCAATTTATGATATGGATTCTCATTGAATATGATCGGTGACCATAATAGCGTATCTACCAATTTTTTGTGATGAAAAATTTCGACTCCTAGCTTCTTTTTCAAAATAGGAATATCGTGTGCTACAATATTGTGTCCACAAATATAATCGGCTTCTTGAATCCAAGTCGTGAGTTTTGCAAAATCATTACCGTGTAATTCTTGCCTGTTGAATAGCGCACCAACATCTTTAATTTTTCCTTGGAGCGTAGTCTCAAGGTCTATGTAGAGGATTTTAGTATTCATAGGGTTATTATCCTTCAACAGTTTTTCAACTGTTGTACTATCATGTCGTTGTAGTGACATTGGGGAATTGATAGTTTCTTTTTTAGCTTTTTTACAAGTTCGGCTATAACGTGTAAGCTAAGGTAGCAAAAAGAAGCGAATATCTTTTTATAAAGAAGGGTTTTTCAATCAAGCTCTTTTGAGAGGCATATCTAAACAATCATATACAGAATAGTATAGTTAAGTTACTCATGAAAGTTTCAACTTAAAAAAGGCTTTCAGAATTTCTGAAAGCCTTTTGTTTAATTGATTAGGTTGTTTATATAATTGTAAAATTTCATCAAAAGTTAATCTGCAGGAATCATATTGCATCCGCCTAACGAAGTAATTTTAGTTTCCATTCGTTGCCATAAATTCAAAGCTTCTAGTTGCGCAACGGTGTAGTTTCGTTGAAAAATTTCAAATACTTCACTGTTTGCATGACTTCTATTCGCGGCTTTGTCTGCACAATGCTTATTTAATACATAATTAGGAAGATATTGTAAAGCTAATTCTCTTACTTGTCTCCCAACATTATCAGCATGATCTGCTACTCCGCCAAACCAATTATTCCATGCAGTTTGATTAATTAATAGTGCCGATGCAGGAATCGTACTTTCATTTTTAAACATTCTGTTATACGGATCATCTCCATGAGTCAAATAACGTTGTATCGACATAAAGTTAGGAAGTGCATGCCCTGCTTTTACTTCTAATTTTACAGGAATATTGATCGTTCTTAAACACATTCTAAAAAATCCTGTGGTTCCCCAACAACCACCAGTTCGTTTTTTGATACCATCACCTGGACTACTCGTTTTTAACGTTCCGTTGATGACTCTTTCTATGGGAGGAAATCCTCTATATTGCCATTGATCAAATACATTGTCGGAATCCCAACCACCTGAGAAATGAGATAATCTTCGAGACCAATCGACCAAACGAGTTACCGTTTGTAAATGGCTGCTTCCAATTAGATTATTAGATGTTAAGAATTGGTAAATTTTAAATGGATCTCCTGGCGAAACAACTCCCAAATCAAATGGAATTGCATACGCGTTTTTACTGTTGTCCCATTTGAATAAATTTCTACTGTCAAAAATTAATTCTTTTTCAGAATTACTTAAGTTTCTAACAGACCAATTCACTCTTTTATCTGCTTCTACAACTAGTGATTGTGCAATGAAAGCTAAATAATAGTTCCAAGCTGTACTTCTACTCATGTTAGTTGAAGCACGTTCGTCTCCTGCAGATACCGAGGATAGTTGTGGTGTAGCTGATACGCCTGTATTTCTATTTCTGAGTATTTTATAGTAGTACGTTTTTAGCTCATTTTTCTCCGTAGCTGTCCAATTTCGGTAGTTGTGAATTCCACCATTTGGCAATTGAAAGTTTATAAAGTCACGTATGTAAGTATGACGATTCAACCAATCATTCAGATTAAAAAGAGGTTCTAAATAACCGCCTTCAGCTTCTCCAACTGGTTCAACACTCCAAGTAGAGAGTCTTTTGCGTGTGTGATCATAAGACATTGGCTTTTCATTCCGTAATAAACCCGTAATAAAATTACTTTCTTTTAAGGATAAATTTGAAATTGTATTGGCGCCACCAGATTCGTAGTAGACATTTATCGAAGTAGTTTCGTCAGTATTTCTGAATACTGCATATCTATTTATTTTTTTTCGTGCCATAACTATTCATTTTCTCCAACTGGTTCAACACTCCAAGTAGAGAGTCTTTTGCGTGTGTGATCATAAGACATTGGTTTTTCATTTCGCAATAAGTCTATTACAAATGAAGCTTCATCTATGGAAAGATTTGTTATTGTATTTGCGCCACCACCTTGATAGTAGACATTTACGGATGCCGTTTCACCTACATTGTAAAATACTGCATAATGAGTTACTTTTTTTCGTGCCATAATTTTTTTGGTTTTTTGGTTATAAACACAAAGTTGTAACTAATATCAAATTCTTGAAAGAAGAAAAACACCTTAAAGACAAGGGATTATGCTCCTTTTTCTTTAAGAAATGAGAAGATATAGATTGAAGAAGAAGAAAAGCGAGCCGAAGCTCGCTTATTTTTTACCAGCCAACATTGCACAATAATGATCCTGTACAACTGTCATCACCAATTGTTTCAACGCAATTGCCTTCCGTGAAAACTAAAATTGGAGTTAAAGCAGTAAATGAATATCCACCTTTGATAGATTTATCATTTAGCTTAGAAATAGATTTTTTGTTGAGGTTCAACGACTTAAGATTCTTTTTTTTCATAATATTAAGTTTTTAAATTTATATTACTTAGTACTTGTAAATAAAAAATGTTACCCCAATTATGAAAGACAGCATCAAAAACATAGTGTAAAACTAACATTCCCAAAGCAGGATAAAACCGCTCGTTTCATTTTATATCTATTTGACTATAAAGAAAAAAAGCGAACCGAAGTTCGCTTAAAGTTTATAGTTGTTATCTTGCTATACACCAATCGTTATCTTACTGTTTATGACTACAGTCAGTTACAGTAATATTGCACCAACAAGAACCAAATAATCCAGTACACAGTATAGAATTACCTAAAGAATCACCTCCTTTTATAGCTTCCTCGTTTAGATTAGAAACTGATTTTTTGTTCAAACTCAACGATTTTAAATTCTTTTTTTTCATAATAATGTGGTTTTAAAATGTTAATTATGATTGAATTTAAAAAGAATACCCGAAGAAAAAAACTACATTAGCTCATGATTTATAAATCTTACACATAAAAAAAGCGAGCCGAAGCTCGCTTTGTAATAAATTTATTTTACTATTATTAACAAGTACAAGACCAATTAGCACAGGTCATTGTTTCGTCTGGAGTACCAGTACAACCGTCCGCTGAATCATCGCAATCACCTATTGCAGATACAATAGTTCCTATGATCCATCTTGTTAATGCAGGACATCCAGATGAGCCACCTACTAAAGTTTGTTCATGAAGATTGGAAATTGATTTCTTGTTTAGCGATAACGATTTTAAACTCTTTTTTTTCATAATGATATATTTTGTAGTTAATTAATCCATTCAATGTATAACCTATCTTTCTAAATACTAAATAGACCTACTCGTGATTCATGAATTGTAAGTACTAAAAAGCGAATATGTATGCGCATAATTAGTATCTTTCAGCACGAATTAAAATTATTCTAAGATGAAATCAATCTATTATATGCTGCTGCTATGCTTGTTATGTTTTTCATGTTCAAAAATGAAAGAAAAGACGAAAAGCGTACTTAAAGAAGGTGGGAAAGTAGTGGGTGAATCTGTAGGTGAGTTTAGCAAAGGATTGTCTGAAGGCGTTGAGAATACATTCAAAATCAATATTAATACAAGCGAAAACATTACAAAACAAGGTATTTCTTTTGGGAAAATTACGCTCAGTAGTGCATCTGGTGGTTCGGATAATGTATTGAATGTCTACATGATTTTTGATCGCGATTTTAATGATACACTTTCATTGAAAGTATTTGATAATAACGACCTAGAAATGGGCAGAAGTTCCAAAGTGATTGAAGCAACAAAAGGCGAAGCCGATTTCTATGAGTTTCAATTTAGCCAGAAAACAAATATTGATAGTGATAGTAGTATTTTTATGGAGTAATTTAAAACCTCATAAAAAAAGCGAACCGAAGTTCGCTTAAAGATTAAAGACCACACTAGCAGGTCGCACAAGTTGCTCCAGCAATGGGACAAATTGTATAAATACATTGTCTTTCACACACATCGTATGTCGATGTACAATCGCCACCACTCGAAGCAATCATTTCCATCTTTGATATTGTTTTTTTGTTAAGTGATAATGATTTTAAAGTTCTTTTTTTCATGACTTTTAATTTTTTAATTAAACATACATTAATATACAAAAGTCATAAATTTTAGTAATACGGTATTACCGTATTTAAGAATAAATTAACATATTTACCTACATATTTTTTAAGAATAAACTACATCTTCAAATCAATTTCTTTGATGCTTTTAATGCGATTTCGCTCTAAGAAAGCATCAATAGTTTCAAAATGTTCAATGACACGTTGTTCTTTGAATTCGAATACTTTTTGAGATAAACCTTGCAAGAAATCACGATCATGCGACACGAGAATTAATGTTCCGTCAAATGCTTTTAAAGCATCTTTTAATACATCTTTTGAACGTAAGTCTAAATGGTTTGTTGGTTCATCCAGAATCAACAAATTTACAGGTTCTAACAGCAGTTTCACCATTGCCAAACGCGTTTTTTCTCCACCAGAAAGTACACTTACTTTTTTGTCAATATCATCACCTTTGAACATGAATTGACCGAGAATATTTTTTATTTGTGTTCGAACATCACCTTTGGCAACATCATCAACCGTTTGAAAAATTGTCAAACTCTGATCTAATAAAGAAGCTTGATTTTGCGCAAAGTATCCAACTTTTACATTGTGACCGAGCGTACACGTTCCTTCGTGTTCAATTTCGCCCAAAATAGATTTTATCATTGTTGATTTTCCTTCTCCATTTCGTCCAACAAACGATACTTTTTCGCCACGAGCAATAGAAAAACTGGCATTTTTAAATACAACATGTTCGTCGTATTTCTTTGTCAAATCTTCTACAATGATTGGATAATCTCCCGAACGTGGTGCAGGTGGAAATTTTAGTTTTAATGCCGAATTATCAACCTCATCTATTTCAATGATTTGTAATTTTTCCAACATCCGAACACGCGAAGCCACTTGATTCGTTTTGGAGAATGTTCCTTTAAAACGATCAATAAATGCCTGATTATCCGCTATAATTCGTTGTTGTTCTTGGTATGCTTTTATTTGATGTGTTCTGCGATCGGCGCGCAATTCTAAATAGTGAGAATAGTTGGCTTTGTAATCGTAAATACGTCCCATCGTGACTTCAATTGTACGATTTGTGATGTTGTCAATAAACGCTCTATCATGCGAAATTACCATCACAGCATTTGCTTTGTTTACTAAGAAATCTTCCAACCAAATTACAGATTCAATGTCAATGTGATTCGTTGGCTCATCAAGCAAAATTAAATCAGGTTTTTGAAGTAAAATCTTAGCTAATTCAATTCGCATACGCCATCCACCACTAAATTCGCTGGTCATTCGTTGAAAATCATCTTGCTTAAAACCCAATCCTTTTAGTGCTTTTTCAACTTCTGCATCGTAATTTATTTCTTCTAGTGCATAAAATTGTTCGCCCAATTCCGAAACTTGCTCAATGATTTTCATGTACGCATCACTTTCATAATCGGTGCGTGCTTCCAATTCTTTATTGAACACGTCCATTTGATCGCGCATTTTAAAAATATGTGCAAATGCTTTCGAAGCTTCTTCAAATACCGTACAATTATCTTCTGTGAGTAAGTGTTGCGGCAAATACGCAATTACAGTATCTTTTGGAGTACTTATTTTTCCTCGTGTTGCATTTTGCACGCCAGCCACAATTTTCATCATGGTAGATTTTCCTGCTCCATTTTTCCCCATCAAGGCAATTTTATCATTTTCATTGATGACAAAATTTACATCGCTAAACAAGGTTGTTCCACTAAATTCTACGGCAATATTATCTACTGTAATCATGTATGCTGTTTTCAGATTGCGAAATTAAGAAAAAGCAAAGAGCAATACACATAACTTTTATTTTTTTAAAGATTTTATAAAAGGTGTTGTTTAATTCAATCTAATTAGAACACGTATCTCTTGAATGAAAATAATTACATAAAAATACTACAAAGACATTAAATTATGTAAATTTATAGTTCATTACCTATTATATGCAACACCCATACTCTATTGTTAAAGAGATTTACCACGATGATCTTTCCTTCACTGAGGATGAAATTGCTTTGATTGGAAGTAAATACAAGAAAGTTACTTTTGACAAAGGAGAAATAGTTTTACGTGCTGATGAAAAAGTAGATCATCAATTTTTTGTGTTTGATGGTTGTTTGCGAACGTATCTGGTTTCAAAATCTGGAAAAGAACATACGATTCAATTTGCAATTAAAGGTTGGTGGATTAGCGATTATATTGGTTATTTTTCTGAAACAAAATCTGTGTTATTTATTGAATGTATTGAAGATGCGACTTTATATAAAATTTCTAGAGATGATGTGGAAGAAATTTATACTAAAATTCCAAAAATAGAACACTTCATTCGCAAAAAGCTTGAACGCTCGTTTATGAGTTTCCAAAAGAGAATTCTAGCCAATTTATCACAATCTGCCAAAGAACGCTACCTCAACTTCACACACGATTATCCCAATATTGAGCAACACGTAAAAAACTATCATATTGCTTCTTATTTAGGCATTACGACCGAAAGTCTAAGTCGGATTCGCAAAGAAATTTCGAAAAGTAATTCTTAACATACATCAATTTTTTTTTGCCCATCATTACCTATATTTGTATTATAAAACACCTCCCCTATGAAATATATAATGAGTGTACTCGCTGTAATTATCTTAATTACTGCCTGTACGATGAAATCAGAAAAAGTCCCCATAGATAATCATAAAACTAAAAATGTAGAAAAGCATATGAAAAAAGTATTATTCGTATTAACGAGTCATGACCAATTAGGAAATACAGGAGAAAAAACTGGCTTCTGGATTGAAGAGTTTGCGGCTCCATATTACGCATTAAAAGATAAAAATGTTATTATTACGCTTGCGTCTCCAAAAGGCGGACAGCCACCAATTGATCCAAAAAGTGAAGGTGAAGATTTTCAAACAGCCGCAACAAAACGTTTTAACGAAGATACAGAAACACAAACGCTTTTAGCAAACACCATAAAATTAGAAACGGTAAACGAAGCTGATTATGATGCTGTTTTTTATCCAGGTGGACATGGTCCTCTATGGGATTTAGCGGAAGATCCAAATTCTATTAAATTGATTGAATCATTCTACAATAATAACAAACCTGTAGCAGCCGTTTGTCATGCGCCTGCCGTATTTAAAAGTGTAAAAAATACAGATGGAACACCTTTGGTGAAAAATAAAAATGTAACTGGATTTACCAATAGTGAGGAAGCAGCTGTTCAATTGACAGATGTTGTGCCGTTTTTAGTAGAAGATATGTTGAAAGAAAATGGTGGAATTTATTCTAAAGTTGCCGATTGGAATCCGCATGCCGTAAAAGATGGTTTGTTGATTACAGGTCAAAATCCTGCATCTTCTGAGAAAGTCGCTGAATTATTATTTGCAGCATTGAAATAAACGAATCATTTCAATTTACCATATAAAAAAAGGGAACTCAAATTAATGAGTTCCCTTTTTATTTTTGTCCTTTAAATTATTTAGGAATCTTTTTTAGCAGCTCTCCACTCGTCAAAACGCTCTTTTAACGCTCCTGTAACCCAATAAGGGACAATAAACGTTAATAAAAGAATCATTAACCAAAATCCTATAGTTAGGATTGTAAGGAAAGCTAAGAAGCCTAAATATTGATCAAATTCAAACATATTTTCCGGAATTTATCGAATTCAGCTACAAAGATATTGTATTAAATTAAATTTTCATACCCAATCGTCCATAATTATTAACAATTTCTAGTATTAAAATTTATGTTATTTCTTAACTGCGCTGCGTATGCTTCCCTTTCTTATGACTGCGGTATATCGTTTTGGTTCTAATTCGCAAACGATAAAATCTTTTGGATCATTTGTTCTCGTTTCCAAAGCATCGATATCTACGGTTCGGATGCATACAGGATAAGGTCCATCAATAACAGTAGTTGTTAAGCTTTTTGGATTCCATTTGAGTAAAATCATAGCATGTTCAAATTTACCATTTCCTCTTCTTAACAATGGATCGCCCGCCTTTGGTACATATTCCACTCCAGTAACTTCATTGATAAATTTCTTTTTTCCACTATGGTAATAATAGGTTTTAGAAGCAGCTTTAAATATAGTGTGTAACTCCCCAGTAAAAGTAATATCTCTAAAAACAGTATTTGGTTGATGATTTAAATCTTTCCAGCAATCGGTTTCATGCAAATACCAAGATACAAATTCGCTGCACTCATAACTAATCCAACCTCTATACTTTGGATTGTCACCATACTCATCATAACCTTTATCACTAGTCCCGCTTTTGCCTATATCTTTAACCGCTAACTTTGCTACTTGATGATGAAATCCTCTGTGAAGCCCAGCATGCTTGAGTAAATGCTTTTCAATATATGGCGTTAAAAGTAGCTCTCCACTATTAGCTGGTAGCTTTTTATTAATGCGTGTTTTAGATAACATCGCTATATCTTTAACTGCTCCCGAAACTACACGATGATAATGTATGGTGAAGCACATTTTTTTAATATCAATTTCACTAGTTCCACTATTATTTCGCAAATAAATCTTATCCCAATACGAACGATGATTCAGACTTCCCAATACTTGTAAACTATGTGTTGTATCAGTAAATTCTGAAATTTCAAGTGTGTTAGAAGCTGTTTTTCTAAGTTTAAAACCTAACTCAATTCGTCTTCCTTCGTAATTTTCAAAAATTAAACTTCTAGATAATTTATCACTAGGTTCTGTATTCGTTTCTATCTTTAGTGATAAGGATTGGGGAAGCTTAATAGACGATTTTGTTTTAGATTGCATACGATTTATTTTTATGGTTAATTATTTACGCGAGTGAAAATGATAAATAGTTAGCGAAAATTCCCCCGTGAAAAACCCCAAATTAATGCGTGTTTTTACCTTTTTTAATCTTCATTCACACAAAAAATCGTAATTTTGCAAGGCTAAAAACTAATCCAGATGGAATATAGAATAGAGAAAGATACCATGGGCGAAGTGAAAGTTCCCGCAGATAAACTTTGGGGAGCACAAACTGAACGTTCAAGAAATAATTTTAAAATTGGCGCGCCCGCAAGCATGCCGCTAGAAGTTGTATACGGATTTGCTTATTTAAAGAAAGCTGCAGCTTTTACAAACTGTGAATTAGGTGTGTTACCAATTGAAAAAAGAGATATGATCGCTGAAGTATGCGATGAAATCTTAGCAGGAAAACACGATGATCAGTTTCCTTTAGTAATATGGCAAACAGGTTCTGGAACGCAATCAAACATGAATGTGAACGAAGTGATTGCAAACAGAGCACATCAATTAGCTGGAAAAGTGATTGGAGAAGGTGAAAAAACAATTCAGCCAAATGATGATGTCAACAAATCACAATCTTCAAACGATACATTTCCAACAGGAATGCACATTGCTGCATATAAAAAGATTGTTGAAAATACCATTCCAGGTGTTTCGCAACTTAGAGATACCTTAAAAAAGAAATCAGAAGAATTCAAAAATGTTGTAAAAATCGGAAGAACGCACTTAATGGACGCTACGCCGTTAACATTAGGACAAGAATTCTCTGGATATGTTTCACAATTAAATCACGGTTTAAAATCTTTAGAACACACGCTAGCACACTTAAGCGAATTGGCTTTAGGCGGAACAGCTGTTGGAACAGGATTAAACACACCAAAAGGATACGCAAAACGAGTTTCTGAATTCATCGCACGTTTTACAGACTTACCTTTTGTAACTGCTGAAAACAAATTTGAAGCCTTAGCTGCACATGATGCAATTGTGGAAACACATAATGCATTAAAACTATTAGCAGTTTCTTTAAATAAAATTGCGAATGATATTCGTATGATGGCTTCCGGACCACGTTCAGGAATTGGCGAATTGATCATTCCGGCTAACGAACCAGGAAGTTCTATCATGCCAGGAAAAGTAAATCCAACACAATGTGAAGCAATTACAATGGTATGCGCGCAAGTTATTGGAAACGATGTTGCCGTAACCGTTGGTGGAACACAAGGTCATTACGAACTCAATGTTTTCAAACCAATGATGATTGCCAACTTATTACAATCTGCACAACTAATTGGTGATGCATGTGTAAGTTTTGATGTGAATTGTGCTGCTGGAATTGAGCCAAATCATGCAAGAATCAACGAATTGGTAAACAATTCATTAATGTTAGTTACTGCATTAAATACAAAAATTGGGTATTACAAAGCTGCCGAAATAGCAAACACAGCACATCAAAACGGAACTACGTTGCGTGAAGAAGCTGTCAATTTAGGCTACGTTACTCCAGAAGAATATGACGCATGGGTAAAACCAGAAGATATGGTAGGCGCGATGAAATAATCGGTTCTTACAACTAAATAAAACCAAAAACGCACTGAAATTTCAGTGCGTTTTTTTATATATTCAATGATTGAAAGATTTACAAAAGTCTAAAATCTAGAAATCTAACAAGTCTAAACATGTCTATTTATCTTTCTTCTCTCTACAAGGAGACTTTTTATTAAATTCTACTTTCCCACTTTCTAAGTGATAATACCCTGTATGGATTTTTAATCTTGAACCTTTCACAGCATCGCTGATAATTTCAGAACGATCCGTCAATTCATTAGCTGCATGCAATGCATTTTCAACAATTACATTGTCTTTAGGAGCACCACATCCGCAAGCTTTCACAGCTGGTAAAATATTCACCAATAAATGATTCAAATTATAACCCATATCGTTTCCGTCCATTGCTGCGCCAACGGCTCCACAACCTTCGTGACCTAATACTACAATCACTTCACATTTTAAGACAGCTACTGCATATTCGATACTTGCGATAGAATCCGTATTTGCTACATTTCCTGCAACACGTACTACGAATAATTCTCCTAAACCTGTATCAAAAGTAAGTTCTGGCACTACTCTACTATCTGCACAACTTAACACAATTGCAAACGGTTTTTGTGTTTCGTTCCATTTCTTACGTTGTGCGCTATCTTGATTTTCATTTTTTAATTTATCATGTACAAAACGATAGTTTCCTTTTTTTAAACGTTTCAAAACTTTCTTTTGCCATTTAGCTCTTGCTTTAGCTTTCATTGCTTCTTTAGTTTCTTTGACTTCTTTTACTTTTCCACTCATAATATGGTGTTTTTGGTTAATAATTACATGACAATATGATTTTTCCATTCGTACGGTGCAGGAATATCTGTATCATCAATCAATTGTCTAATATCGATTTCGATTCCTCTACTCATATCCGTAATCGGTATATCGTTTGGTCCGCCTTCAAAAGGGTTTTCGGTATTTTCTCCAATAGCTTCCATTGTATGAAAAACCCATGATAACAAAGCGCTAAAAGGAATAGAGAACCAAACAAAGTGTTTCGTTATAAAATGTTGAATATTATGTATTACAGATTCTGCATGTTGATGAGATTCTGCGTTTAATTCATTTAAAATTTTTGAACCAATTTCTTCAAATCCACCCATAATTCCAAAAGGTAATAGAATTACAAATATCCAAACAAAAATATAGTTCAAAGTAGCAAACTGCCTTGGATACGGAAAGTTTTTAATTCGCTCACTTTTTCCTTGCAATGTGTAAAATTCTACCAAAACATTGGTCATTTCCATGTGGCGAAAATCATCAATGAGTCCTTTTTGTTTCAACTCTTTCAAGCGTTTGGATTGAATTCCAAGTAATTGCGAGGCTTGATTGCCTTTGGCGAAAATTTCATCATGTTCTTTTTGAGAAATATATGGTTTGATGATTTCTGAAATCGGTTCCTCATCTTCACACACTTTAAATGTTCTAGAACGAAACTCTTTATTCGATCGCTTGTTCTTCAAATGCATTTCCCATGGTCTGTCTTTTCGCAATTGATAACGCAACGCCGTCAACCAAGCCACATGCCTGTGGACCAATTCGCGTTTAATAGCGTACAATTCTTTTTCTCCAATAGAAATCTCGGCAAAATCATTCGTGATATAATCTTTCACCATAATGGTCCATGAACGTGATGTATTTACGATTCCGCCCCAAATTTTTCGGGCTTCCCATAAACGATCATACGAAGCATTATTCTTAAAACTGACAATAAAAGCAACGGCTGTACCTAAAACACCTAAAGGCAACCAAGGTACATACAACCATTTTAATCCAACCACATCAAATAAAATCACAGGAATTGTGGCTAAAATTAGAAATAAAAAAATATGGCGACGCGTCCATTTTAAAACGCCTGCCACAGGAAATATTCTTCTTGTATACATAGGTTCATTAAAATTATGTTAGTAATATACAAAAACCTATCTAATATTTTTTTTGATTTTCATCAGAATGTATATCTTAACATTTCAAACCACTTGAAACTTCTCATTATGGACAAAGCTCTCGAAACAATGATCGCAAACATGCCTGAAAAAACAGGAAAATCGCTTGATGCTTGGCTCGAAATTCTAAAAAAGCAACCATTTACAAAACATTCTGAAGCTGTCAACTTTCTTAAAAAGGAACACGGCGTTACGCATGGTTTTGCCAATACCATTGTGCATCTATCCAAAGAAGATAAGACACAAACTGTTGATTTAGTAGCTTCGCAATACGAGAAAAAAGAAGCATTAAAACCTATTTATGATACGCTAAAATCATACATCGAAACATTAGGGAATGATATTGAGTTCGCACCAAAAAAAGCGTACGTAAGTGTGCGAAGAAAAAAACAATTCGTCATCATTCAACCATCAACAAAAACGCGTGTTGATCTTGGTTTAAACCTAAAAGGCAAAGAAGCAGAAGGTATCTTAGAAAACTCTGGAAGTTTCAGTGCGATGTGCACACACAGAATTCGCCTAGCAACTATTGATGACATTACAGAAGATGTGAAAAACTGGATTAAGGAAGCCTATAATAGAGGAATTTGAGAAAGTAAGCATTTATACCTATTTTTTAAAAATAGGTAGTTTTTATCTTACTAAATATAGTTTTTTTTACTAACTTAATGGTATTATTAATCATAAAAAACTATATCATGAAAACAGGACTATTTATTGTTTCTTACGAGATTACAACAGGACTAATGGGCGCGCCAAGATTTGAAGTACACTTAACTGTTTCTACTCCAAATCAAAGAGTAAATGGACAAGGGAACATTACAGACACATCAAACCCTCCATTAGATTTGATGACAACTTTACACGGTGATTATACGTACATGACAGTAATGCCAAAGAATACAAAAATATTGGTAGTTACCGAAGGATATCCTACTATAAAATGGCCGCCAAATGCTGGAATTGGACCCGTTTTATTACCAAACACAAAATTACGAATGGTACTAGAAGAAGACTGGTCAGGTGGAACAGCTAACTTTTCATACTTAAATCCAAATGGAAGATGGGTTGATATTGAAGATGCTAAAGTCTCTAAAATATAAGTATCCATTCCAAATACAATTTAAAAAGTAGCCTTGTGCTACTTTTTTTTGTTTAAAACCTCGTGAATAACTCCTAAATTATACGATCAATTTTGAGTCGAATTATCGCTAAATAGATTAAATTTGCACTTTTAAAAACAACAACGCAAACAACTACATAATGATTCATTTCTTTGGAAACGTACACAGTAAAATATTTGCTGTACAAACAGTAAAAGAATTATCAACAGAAAACGTTGCAAAACTCAACTGGCTTTTTGGCAACGCACCTAAAATTGAACAAGCATCTTTGGATGCTTTTTTTGTTGGTCCTAGAGCAGCAATGATAACTCCTTGGAGTACAAATGCCGTGGAAATCACCCAAAATATGGGCATTGAAGGTATTATCCGAATTGAAGAATTTAAAGCGGTCGCTGAAGAATTCACAGATTTTGACCCGATGATTTCTCAAAAATTCAATGGATTACATCAAGATACTTTTACGATTGATGTTGAACCAGAAGCAATCCTAGACATTGACAATATTGCCGCCTATAATGAACAAGAAGGTTTGGCTTTAAATATTGAAGAAATTGAATACTTAGAACAACTTGCTGAAAAACTAGGTCGAAAACTAACGGATTCCGAAGTATTTGGATTCTCACAAGTCAATTCAGAACACTGTAGACACAAAATATTCAACGGAACATTTATCATTGATGGCGAAGAAAAACCAACATCATTATTCAAACTGATTAAAGAAACATCAAAGCAACATCCAAACGATATTGTTTCAGCTTATAAAGACAATGTAGCTTTCATAAAAGGTCCAAAAGTGACACAGTTTGGACCAAAAACGGCTGACAAACCAGACTTTTACGACGTTCAAGAATTTGAATCTGTCATCTCAATAAAAGCAGAAACACACAACTTCCCAACAACGGTTGAACCTTTTAATGGCGCAGCAACTGGTGCTGGAGGAGAAATTAGAGATAGGCTTGCTGGCGGACAAGGTTCTTTACCATTGGCTGGAACAGCTGTCTATATGACTTCTTATTCGCGATTAGAAGACAAGAGATATTGGGAAGAAAAATTTGAAGCCAGAGATTGGTTATACCAAACACCTGTAGACATTTTAATCAAAGCTTCCAATGGTGCTTCTGATTTTGGAAACAAATTTGGACAACCGTTAATTTGTGGTTCCGTATTAACATTTGAACATGAAGAAAATGCTGCTTCAAGTACTGCAAAATCTAGAAAACTTGGGTATGACAAAGTCATCATGCAAGCTGGTGGAATTGGTTACGGGAAAGCTTCACAGGCCATCAAAGAAACTCCAAAAGAAGGCGACAAAATTGTCATTCTTGGTGGTGAAAATTACCGAATTGGAATGGGCGGCGCAGCCGTTTCTTCTGCAGATACAGGCGCATTCTCCACAGGAATTGAACTAAATGCAGTGCAACGTTCCAATCCTGAAATGCAAAAACGTGCAGCAAACGCTATTCGTGGCATGGTGGAAAGTGATGAAAATTACATCGTTTCCATTCACGATCATGGTGCTGGTGGACACTTAAACTGTCTTTCGGAATTGGTTGAAGAAACTGGTGGAAAAATTGACTTGGATAAATTGCCTGTGGGCGATCCGACACTTTCCGCGAAAGAAATTATCGGAAACGAATCACAAGAACGTATGGGATTGGTGATTGCCGAAAAACATATTGAAACACTTCAGAAAATTGCTGAGCGCGAACGTTCGCCAATGTATACCGTTGGAGATGTAACTGCTGACGATCGTTTTACATTTGAATCGAAAACCAAAGGCGATAAACCAATGGATTTAGCCTTGAGTGATATGTTTGGAAGTTCTCCAAAAACCATCATGAATGATGTTACTGTTGAAAGAAACTATAAGAATTCACGATATAAAACTAAAAATTTACACATCTACCTCAACCAAGTATTGCAGTTGGAAGCAGTTGCTTGTAAAGATTGGTTAACAAATAAAGTAGACCGCTGTGTGGGTGGAAAAGTTGCCAAACAACAATGTGTCGGTGCCTTACAAATTCCGTTGAATAATGTTGGTGTGATGGCATTGGATTATAACGGAAAAGAAGGAATTGCAACGTCTATTGGACATTCGCCAATTTCTGGATTGATAGATCCTGTAGCTGGAAGTCGCAATTCGATTACAGAAGCCTTAACCAATATTATTTGGGCACCACTAAAAGATAACTTACAAAGTGTTTCACTCTCTGCAAACTGGATGTGGCCGTGTAAAAATGAAGGTGAAGATGCACGTTTGTATGAAGCTGTAAAAGCAATTTCTGAGTTTTCAATTGATTTAGGAATCAACGTTCCAACAGGGAAAGATTCGTTATCAATGAAGCAGAAATACGCAGACGACGAAGTGATTTCTCCAGGAACGGTGATTATTTCTGCGGCAGGAAATTGTAGTGAAATTACGAAAGTAGTAGAACCTGTGTTACAACAAAATGGTGGAAATATTTATTACATCAACATTTCGCAAGATACTTTTAAATTAGGTGGAAGTTCTTTCAATCAGGTATTAAATACGATTGGAAACGAAGCGCCAAACGTTCAAGATGCGGCGTATGTAAAAACAGTATTTAACACGATTCAAAATTTAATTAAAGAAGATAAAATTGCAGCTGGACACGATGTCGCTTCTGGCGGATTGATCACGACGTTGTTAGAATTGTGTTTTGCCGAAGTAGATTTAGGCGCAGACCTTGATTTGTCAAATTTAACAGAAGAAGATTCAATCAAACTTCTATTTTCTGAAAATGCAGGGATCGTTTTTCAAGCAGACGAAAGTGTAGAAGAAACCTTAAAAGCGAACAATATTGCCTTTTTTAATATTGGAAATGTAACCAATACAGCAACTGTCAACATAAAAAATCACGATCAAGATTTTACTTTTAATGTAAATGAAACGAGAGATACTTGGTATAAAACTTCGTTCCTACTCGATCAAAAACAAACCGCGAACAATCTAGCGCAAGCGAGATACGAAAACTTTAAAAATCAACCGTTACAGTATACATTTCCATCACACTTTACGGGCAAATTAAAGGACGTCATTGCGAACGCAGTGAAGCAATCTGCTGCAAATAATGAGATTACTTCGTCGCAAACTCCTCGTAATGACGGAAAACGACCAAAAGCAGCAATTATTCGTGAAAAAGGTTCAAATTCTGAACGCGAAATGGCAAACGCAATGTATTTAGCTGGTTTTGATGTAAAAGATGTACATACAACCGATTTGATTTCGGGACGTGAAACCTTAGAAGATATTCAGTTTATTGGCGCTGTCGGCGGATTTTCAAATTCGGATGTATTAGGTTCGGCAAAAGGTTGGGCTGGCGCATTTTTATATAATGAAAAAGCAAATACGGCATTGAAAAATTTCTTCAAGCGAGAAGATACTTTATCAGTCGGGATTTGTAATGGTTGTCAATTGTTTATGGAATTGGAAGTGATTAATCCGGAGCATGAAACACACGGAAAAATGACCTACAACGATTCTCAAAAACACGAAAGTGCGTTTACTTCGGTAAAAATTCAAGAGAATAATTCGGTAATGCTTTCTAGCTTAGCAGGCACAACTTTAGGCGTTTGGATTTCTCACGGAGAAGGAAAATTTGATTTACCGCTTGCTGAAAAAGACTATTCAATTGTTGCGAAATACGGTTATGAAGCGTATCCATCAAATCCTAATGGTTCAGATTTTAATACCGCAATGTTGTGTGATGCAACAGGAAGACATTTGGTAACAATGCCACATATTGAACGTTCTACATTCCAATGGAATTGGGCAAATTATCCTGCAGGACGAAAAGACGAAGTTTCTCCTTGGTTAGAAGCATTTGTGAATGCTCGTTTATGGATTGAAGCGAAAAAATAGAGGTTGTCTAAAAAGTTAAAATATTTGCAGTTGTCACATTGAGCGCAGTCGAAATGCTTTGATATTCAAAATTTATTATTTCTCGACTGCGCTCGAAATGACAATAATTAAGACTTTTTAGACTGCTTTTTTCTTTTTAAAATTATTCTGCGGGAGCACTCATTAGAAGCTCTAAACGTTCTAAAACCTCTTGTGCTTTCTTCATGTTTTTCTCATACGTCGCATTCGTTTCTGCAACATCTTTATGGCAAAAATCACAGACTTCTGAAGCTTCATAGATATGATGATTACACGCTTTACATAATTTTAATGGTTTTGGATCTCTTGGCACTCTATTTTCATATTCATTCACAATGGTTTCCGTAGAAGTTGGCGTTTGTATTTCTATGATATTTCCATTAAAATCTTCTACTACAACTTCATACAATCCATAATCAAACGAAGTTCCTTCTGCTTCTTTTATTTTTCGAATTCGTTCTTTATGTCCTTTTTTATTCAGTTCTATTGCTCTATGATGACAAAATGGATTGTTTCCTCGTTTTCCAAATAACACATGACTTGTCCAACTACAACCTGCCAAACAAGAAGTTTCATAATAACAACCTTTGCATCCGCCCCACATTTCTTCTGTATTTCGATATCTTGAGAAAAACATTTGTTCGCTATATTTCCAGATATCCTCAATACTCATATCTTTTACATTTCCTCCTGTATAATCGCTTGTTGGTAATGAAGGACAACCTTTGATAATTCCGTCAGCTTCAATTCCCAAAGCTGTATGTCCGGCTGAACACCCTGAATAATACCCAACACTTCCTTGTCTCCAAATATGCTCATAAGGTCCAAAATATCCGATATTGTTTCCTGCTTGCACTAATACATTATTCGCTAAGGCCTTTCTATAAATTACAATTAAGTTTTCATAAAAATCTATGAGTTCATAAGGTTGAATTACAAGTTCATCTGAATTATCAACAGCATTTCCCATAGCAACCACCAATTGAACTTGCCAATTTTTTACTCCATTAGCAATTAGAATATCTAACAATTCATCTAACTCATCTTTATTCTTCTTTGTCATTGTTGTATTCACACTCGATACAATTCCATGTTTTTTTAACAAGCTCAAACAGTTGATTGCTTGTGAGAAGGAATCCTTTCGTCCACGAATATCATTGTGTGTTTTTTCTAAACCATCTATTGAAACACCTATGTTTTTAATTCCAGCTGCTTTCGCATCCATGATTCGTTTTTCAGTAAGATTGTACGCGCCTGTTTGCATAGAACATTCCATACCACTTTCATCAATTCTACGAATAATGTCTAGCCAATCTTTTCTCAAAAATGCTTCTCCTCCAATAATGGAAATTTCTCGTGTTCCTAATCGTTTTAAACTATCAATCACTTCAAAACATTGCTCCGTTGTCAATTCGCCAGGACGCACTTTACCCGCTCTTGAACCGCAATGTGTGCATTTCAAATTACAGGCTAAAGTAATTTCCCAAACTACATATACTGGGCGCGCCGTTTTAAAATCATCACGAACACGATATCTTTTTGAACTCAATAATTCCATAATTTTCTTTTTTTGGGATTAAAAAAGTTTGAGAAGAGGCTTCTTCTCAAACTTTCAAAAATTTGGTTTACTATTTGCCTTCAAGCGCTTGAATAGCATCTCTCAATTCAACATAAGCAGCGCCTATATCTCCTTGTGCTTTCAATGTTACTTCTGCTTGTGCAGCAACAGCTTTCATTTTTTCAAGACTATTAGAAGCAATAGCTTCTCTAATCCCAACTCCGTAAAGCATTTGAATTCCCATAATTTTGTGGTTTAAAGGTTAATAATATTTTAGGGTTTATTGATAAAATCATTAAAAGCCCTTACAATCAAATAACACAAAAAGAATTGGATTTTTTTTACGTATAATATCCTGTTTACAGAAACAAGTACTTATACCTGAGCGAGTTAGAAATAAAAAATTAGTTAAAAAAAAATATGACATTCACAACAACAATAGGTTCTTAATTATTTTATTATTAAAAAATAACATACATTTTTAAACATTCCTTTTGAAAATGGTCAACTATTTTCATATTTTGCAATTTCATACAAACCAAATTGAAGAATGATGAATGTAACTCGCCTATTTGATTTTCCCTATTACCAATTAGAAAACTATCCTTTAGCCAAATCATTAACTTCTTTCGTGAATGGAGAGTGGATTTCTACATCAACACAAGAATATATAGATCAAGCAAATGCTATTAGTCGGGGATTACTACGTTTAGGTATTCAACCCAATGATAAAATTGCAGTAATATCATCTAATAATAGAACGGAATGGAATATAATGGACATTGGTATTTTACAAACTGGTGCGCAAAATGTTCCTATTTATCCAACAATTTCAAAGGAAGATTACGAATATATTTTAAATCACTCAGAAGCAATTTATTGTTTTGCATCTGATGCTGAAATCGTTGAGAAATTAAATGCTATTAAAGGAAATACGAAGTTAAAAGAAATATACACTTTTGATCAAATTACTGGCGAAACAAATTGGTCTAAAGTTAAAGAGCTTGGAGAAGATACAAGCAATAATGACGAATTACAAGCTAGAAAAGATGCAGTAACACCTGCCGATTTAGCTACTTTAATATATACTTCTGGAACTACAGGAAGACCAAAAGGTGTAATGCTATCGCACAACAACCTAGTTTCAAATGTTTTAGACAGTCAAAAAAGAGTCCCTTTACACATTGGAAAAGCAAGAGCATTGAGCTTCTTACCAGTTTGTCACGTATTTGAACGCATGATTTTATATCTATATCAATATTGTGGAATTGAAATTTTCTTTGCGGAATCGATTGAAAAGATTAGCGATAACTTAAAGGAAGTAAAGCCAAATGTAATGACAGCAGTTCCACGTTTATACGAAAAAGTATATGACAAAATATATGCGAAAGGAGCTGATTTAACAGGAATCAAAAAGAGTTTATTCTTCTGGGCAATAGAACTCGGATTAAAATATGAACCATACGGTCAAAATGGCTGGTGGTATGAAACCAAATTGAAAATAGCTCGAAAGTTAATTTTTAGCAAATGGAAAGAAGGTTTAGGTGGAAATCTTGAACTGATGGTTTCTGGAAGTGCGCCATTACAATCACGTTTAACGCGCGTATTTGCAGCAGCTGGAATTCCAATAATGGAAGGTTACGGACTTACTGAAACATCGCCAGTTGTCACTGTAAATGATCAACGAAATGGTGGATTCCGAATTGGAACCGTAGGACGTGTGATTGATAATGTTGAAGTAAAAATTGCTAGCGACGGAGAAATCTTAGTAAAAGGACTCAACGTAATGCAAGGATATTACAAAGATCCAGAAAAAACGGCAAGTGTTATGTCTGATGGATATTTCCATACAGGAGATATTGGAGAAGTTTGCTCTGATGGTTTCTTAAAAATTACAGATCGTAAAAAAGATATGTTTAAAACCTCTGGTGGAAAATATGTAATTCCAGCATTGATTGAAAACAAATTCAAAGAATCTCGATTCATCGAACAAATTATGGTGATTGGTGAAGGCGAAAAAATGCCAGCCGCGTTAATTCAACCAAATTTTGAATTCATAAAAGGTTGGATTGAAAAGAAAAACAAAAATATCGGAACTTCTGAAAAAGAAATATGTGCTTCTGAGGAAATCATTGCACGGATTCAAAAAGAAGTTGATGAAGCCAATGAAAACTTTGGAAAGTGGGAACAAATCAAACGCTTTGAACTCATCCCAAAAGTTTGGTCAATTGATGGTGGCGAATTAACCCCAACGATGAAAATGAAACGAAAAGTCATCAAAGAAATTTACAAAGACTACTGCGAAAAAATATACGATCGTGCATAAAATCAAAACCGCCCAAGATGTTTGGGCGGTTTTTTTATATCTTACTCCTATGCAACAAAATTCTGCAAAATTCGCGATAACACGCATATTTTCTACCATACTCCTATCTTGACTGCTAATTTTTTAGCAAATTCATAAAATTATTTCCTTTTTTATTATGCATGCATAGCATATTTTTCATATATTTGAGCACCAAACAACTATATGAAAGAAAAAACCATAGATCACGTAATGCGAGCCACTTGGCAAGCCATCTCTAAAATGTATAATGAAGAGGCTGGAAAGTATGGAAGTACCATGGCAACAGGTTTCACATTACTTAGTATTGATCAAGAAGACGGAACACCATCTACCACACTAGGACCAAAAATGGGCATGGAAGCCACAAGTCTATCACGTACCTTAAAAGGTATGGAAGAAAAAGGGCTTATCTATCGAAAAAAGAATCCCAAAGACGGACGTAGTGTATTGATCTGTTTAACAGATTTCGGAAAAGAAATGCGCGCTGTTTCTAAAACAACTGTATTTCGCTTCAATGATGCGATTCGTGCAAACATTAATGAAGAAAAATTAAAAAGTTTCTATGAAGTATCAGAAATTATTCTGGAGCTGATTAACAATAAGAAAATCTATAACTCCGATATGGAAGTTACTTTAGAACATAATAAATAACCATAAAATCATTCAGAAATCTACTTGATTCATTACAAAACAAACGAACGCTAGGTAAACCCACGAAACATTTGTGAAGAAATGAAAATATCGATTATCGAGTAAATTTTGACTAACAAACTAAAAATTGAAAAAAAGATGAAACGATCAATTAACAAAATAGCAGTCATCGGTTCTGGAATCATGGGTTCTGGAATTGCCTGTCATTTTGCAAATATTGGAGTTGAGGTATTACTGTTAGATATTGTACCTCGCGAACTTACCGATAAAGAACAAGCAAAAGGATTAACGCTTGAAGATAAAGTAGTACGTAATAGAATGGTTAATGATAACCTAAAAGCGTCACTTAAATCAAAACCATCTCCGATTTATTCGCAGAAATTCGCTAACAGAATTTCAACAGGAAACTTAGATGATGATATTCAAAAAATAAAAGATGTCGACTGGATTATTGAAGTCGTAGTTGAACGTTTAGACATCAAAAAAATAGTATTTGAAAAAGTTGAAAAATACAGAAAACCAGGAACGTTAATTACTTCTAACACGTCTGGTATTCCAATTCACTTTATGAATGAAGGTCGTAGCGAAGACTTCCAGAAGCATTTCGCGGTAACGCACTTTTTCAATCCGCCACGATACTTAAAACTATTTGAAGTTGTTCCAGGACCAGATTGCAAACAAGAAGTTACAGACTTCTTAATGATGTATGGTGAAAAATTCCTTGGAAAAACATCTGTATTAGCTAAAGATACGCCAGCGTTTATTGGAAACAGAATTGGAATCTTCGGAATTCAGAGCTTATTTCACCAAGTAAAAGAATTAGGCTTAACAGTTGAAGAAGTTGATAAATTAACTGGTCCAGTAATTGGTCGTCCAAAATCAGCAACCTTTAGAACGGTTGATGTTGTTGGATTAGATACGTTGGTACATGTTGCCACTGGAATCTACAATAACTGCCCAGAAGACGAAGCACACGACTTATTCAAGCTTCCTGCTTTCATCGAAACAATGATGGAAAACAAATGGTTAGGAAGTAAAACGGGACAAGGTTTCTACAAGAAAAATGTAGATGCAGCTGGGAAAAAAGAAATTCTTACGTTAGACTTAAATACACTTGAATACAGAAGCAGTCAAAAAGCAAAATTTGCGACGTTAGAATTAACAAAAACGATTGACAAACCAATTGATCGATTTAAAGTATTAGTTGGTGGAAAAGATAAAGCGGGTGAATTCTACCGTAAAAACTTCGCAGCAATGTTTGCGTATGTTCAAAATAGAATTCCTGAAATCTCTGACGAATTATACCGAATTGATGATGCAATGAAAGCAGGTTTCGGATGGGAAAACGGACCGTTTGAAATTTGGGACGCTATCGGAATCGAAAAAGGAATTGAACTCATGAAAGCAGAAGGAAAAGAACCTGCTGCTTGGGTAACTGAAATGGTTGCTGCTGGAGAAACTAAATTCTACACAGTAAAAAATGGAGCTACGTATTACTACGATATTCCAGCGAAAGCACAAACGAAAAAACCAGGGCAAGATGCATTCATTATTCTAGATAACATTCGCAAATCGAATGAAGTTTGGAAAAACAGTGAAGCTGTAATCGAAGACTTAGGCGATGGAATCTTAAACTTAGAATTCCAATCAAAAATGAACACCATAGGTGGTGGCGTTTTAGCAGGAATCAATAAAGCAATTGATTTAGCAGAAACTGATTTCCAAGGATTAGTTATTGGGAATCAAGCGGCAAACTTCTCTGTGGGTGCAAATATTGGAATGATTTTCATGATGGCTGTTGAGCAAGAATATGACGAGCTAAACATGGCAATCAAAATGTTCCAAAACACGATGATGCGCGCACGCTACTCTTCTATTCCTGTTGTGGTTGCTCCACACGGAATGACACTTGGTGGTGGATGCGAGCTTTCTATGCATGCTGATAAAGTAGTCGCTGCGGCGGAAACATACATTGGATTGGTTGAATTTGGCGTTGGAGTGATTCCCGGCGGTGGTGGATCAAAAGAAATGGCGTTAAGAGCTTCTGATACTTTTAGAAAAGGTGATGTAGAATTGAACGTATTGCAAGAATATTTCCTAACCATCGGAATGGCTAAAGTTGCAACTTCTGCTTATGAAGCCTTTGATATGGGTATTTTACAAAAAGGAAAAGATGTTGTTGTGGTCAACAAAGATCGTCAAATCGCAACAGCGAAAGCGCATGCGAAACTCATGGCTGAATCTGGATATACACAACCTGCACGCAGAAAAGATGTAAAAGTACTTGGGAAACAAGCCTTAGGAATGTTCTTAGTTGGAACTGACGCGATGGAAGCAAGTAAATACATCAGTGAGCACGATCAGAAAATTGCAAACAAACTTGCCTATGTAATGGCAGGTGGAGATTTATCAGAACCAACATTGGTAACTGAAGAGTATTTATTAGATCTTGAACGTGAAGCTTTCTTAAGTCTATGTACAGAACGTAAAACGTTGGAAAGAATTCAGCATATGTTGAAGACTGGGAAACCTTTACGTAACTAAAAAGTTACGTTGCCTTTAGCCTTTAGCTCATAGCTATTGGTACTTTTTAACAAATAACTAGAAGCTAGAAGCCAAAAGCTAATAGCCAAAAGCAGAAAAAAAATGAAAACAGCATATATAGTAAAAGCATACAGAACCGCCGTTGGAAAAGCTCCAAAAGGTGTGTTCAGATTTAAAAGAACAGATGAATTGGCAGCAGAAACCATTCAATACATGATGGATGAATTGCCAAATTTTGACAAAAAACGTATTGATGACGTGATTGTTGGAAATGCAATGCCAGAAGGTTCGCAAGGATTAAATATGGCACGTTTAATCTCGTTAATGGGATTAGACATTGTAGATGTTCCAGGAGTTACGGTAAACCGTTTTTGTTCATCAGGAATAGAAACGATCGGAATTGCCGCTGCGAAAATTCAAGCAGGAATGGCTGACTGTATTATTGCAGGTGGCGCGGAAAGCATGAGTTCAGTTCCAATGACAGGATACAAAACAGAATTGAACTACGACATCGTAAACGCAGGTCATGAAGATTATTATTGGGGAATGGGAAATACGGCGGAAGCTGTTGCCAACCAATTTAAAGTATCTCGTGAAGATCAAGATGAATTTGCATACAATTCACATGTAAAAGCATTAAAGGCTCAGGCTGAAGATCGTTTTCAAGATCAAATCGTTCCAATTACTGTGGATGAAACATACATTGATGCGAACGGTAAAAAAGCAACGAAAAGTTACACCGTAACGAAAGATGAAGGTCCTCGAAAAGGAACAAGTACAGCCGTTTTAAATAAACTACGTCCTGTATTTGCTGCTGGCGGAAGTGTTACTGCTGGAAATTCATCTCAAATGAGTGATGGAGCAGCGTTTGTATTAATCATGAGTGAAGAAATGGTGAAGGAATTAAATCTGGAGCCAATTGCACGTTTAGTTAACTATGCCGCAGCAGGTGTTGAACCCCGCATCATGGGAATTGGACCTGTAAAAGCAATTCCGAAAGTATTAAAACAAGCAGGATTACAACAAAGCGACATTGAGTTAATTGAATTGAACGAAGCCTTTGCTTCTCAATCCTTAGCTGTAATGCGCGAATTAGATTTAAACCAAGACATCGTAAACGTAAATGGTGGTGCCATTGCTTTAGGACATCCATTAGGTTGTACAGGAGCAAAATTATCAGTGCAACTATTTGACGAAATGCGTAAGCGTAACATGCAAGGGAAATACGGAATGGTCACCATGTGCGTAGGAACCGGACAAGGCGCTGCGGGAGTTTTTGAATTTCTTTCTTAAAAGAAAAAGGAGAAAAAAACAGAGAACAAAGACGAAATGGCTATTAAAAAGAGACATAATTATAAGAATTTAAAAATTTGGAAATTAAGTTTAGAAATCACGAATGATATCTCTGATATGTTAATTGATTTTCCAAAACACGAACGATTCGATTTAAGTTCTCAAATTAGCCGATGCTCTATTTCCATGCCTAGTAATATTGCAGAAGGTTCAGCTAGAACAAATAAATCTTTTAGTCACTTTCTGGATATCGCTTCAGGTTCGTCTTTTGAATTAGGAACACAGCTATTAGTAGCAAGACATAGAAAATATATAAACAATGACACTTTAAAAAATCTAGAAGAAAAGATAGAAGAATTCCAACGAATGACAATGGGATTTCAAAATGGGCTTAATTAAGGTCTATGCTCTATTTTCTCTTTTCTAATATCTAACAAAACAATGAGCACAGAACTAAAAACAGATCTTTTACGCGGAGGACAATTCCTAGTAAAAGAAACAAAATGCGAAGATGTATTTACTCCTGAAGATTTTACGGAGGAGCAACAAATGATGAAAGAATCGGTAAAAGAATTTATCGATCGTGAAGTATGGCCACATAAAGAACGTTTCGAAAAGAAAGATTATGCATTAACAGAAGAAATCATGCGTAAAGCTGGTGAACTTGGATTCTTAGGAATTTCAGTTCCTGAAGCGTATGACGGAATGGGAATGGGATTTGTTTCTACGATGTTGGTTTGTGATTATATTTCTGGTGCAACAGGTTCGATAGCAACTGCTTTTGGAGCGCATACAGGAATTGGAACCATGCCAATTACTTTATACGGAACAGAAGAACAAAAACAAAAATACGTTCCTAAACTAGCAAGTGGAGAATGGTTTGGTTCGTACTGTTTAACAGAACCAGGTGCAGGATCGGATGCGAATTCAGGAAAAACAAAAGCGGTTTTATCAGACGATGGAAAACACTATTTGATTTCTGGGCAGAAAATGTGGATTTCAAATGCAGGTTTTTGTAGCGTAATGATTGTTTTTGCACGTATTGAAGATGACAAAAACATCACAGGATTTATTGTTGAATATGATGCTGAAAATCCAAACGGAATTACCTTAGGAGAAGAAGAAAACAAACTAGGAATTCACTCTTCATCTACACGTCAAGTGTTTTACAATGAAACAAAAGTTCCTGTAGAAAACATGCTTTCTGAAAGAGGAAACGGTTTCAAAATTGCGATGAATGCTTTAAATGTTGGACGTATCAAACTAGCAGCAGCTTGTTTAGATGCACAACGTCGTGTGATTACAGAAGCAACAAAATATGCGAATGATCGTATTCAGTTCAAAACTCCAATTGCAAAGTTTGGAGCGATCAAAGCAAAATTAGCTGAAATGGCGACTGCTTGTTACGTTGGAGAATCTGGATCGTACAGAGCAGCAAAAAATATTGAAGATCGAATTGCGATTCGTGAATCAGAAGGAAATTCACACCATGAAGCAGAATTAAAAGGTGTTGAAGAATATGCTATTGAGTGTTCTATCCTAAAAGTAAAAGTTTCTGAAGATACACAGTTTATTACCGACGAAGGAATTCAAATCTTTGGCGGAATGGGATTCTCGGCAGATACGCCAATGGAATCTGCTTGGAGAGACGCGCGTATTTCTCGTATCTATGAAGGAACGAACGAAATCAACAGAATGTTAGCTGTGGGAATGTTGGTTAAAAAAGGAATGAAAGGTCATGTTGACTTATTAGGTCCAGCGATGAAAGTTGCGGATGAATTGATGGGAATTCCATCTTTTGACATTCCAGATTACTCTGAATTATTCTCAGAAGAAAAAGAATTATTAGGAAAATTGAAGAAAGTATTCTTAATGGTTGCAGGTTCTGCGGTTCAAAAATTTGGACCAAAACTAGAAGAGCATCAACAATTATTAATGGCTGCTTCCGATATCTTAATCGAAATCTACATGGTAGAATCGTCTCTTTTACGTACGGAGAAGAATGCTAAACGTTTCGGTGAAGATTCTCAGGAACTTCAAATTGCTATGACGCGATTGAACTTATTCAACGCAGTAGAAAAAATCTCAACAAAAGCAAAAGAAGGAATTGTTTCCTTTGCAGAAGGTGATGAACAACGCATGATGTTAATGGGACTGAAACGTTTCACAAAATATGCAAACATGCCAAATGTAGTGGCATTGCGTAACCAAATTGCAGAAAAAATGACCGCAGAAAACGAATATTGTTTCTAAGCATAAAATATTGAACGTTAATTCTAAACTATATAGGTTTTAGAATTTAGTTGTTTGTTTAAAAAGCCATCTCAATGAGGTGGCTTTTTTGCATTCCTGCGCAGGCAGGAATCTCAACATACAATTAGAATAGTTTTTACTGATTCCAAAAACATAATCAAAATAACGTCATTACGAAGTAAGTATGACTGAAGTAATCTGTTTATTGATGTTCCTGGCTGTTCTTTTTTGCCACGAATTCACGAATGGTTTTTATTATGTTACGGAAAACCACATTGTATAGTTGTAATGAATGACTTACCTTTAATGAAAATAACAAGGATTTTAACTTAAAACTCCTGTTATATATATACGTTAGATGCAATTGCAAAAAAACAAAATGAGAGGTAAAGTAATTGAGTTTTTAAGAGCTAAAGATTATAAATTCATTGATGAAATTGGACAAGGAGGAACTGGAAGAACAGTTCTTCTTGAGGATGAAATAATTAATGAGAGGTTTGTATGTAAAAAATACTCTCCTTTCTATGAAGAACATCAACAATTATTCTTCAACAATTTCAAGCAAGAAATAAAACTTCTTCATTTAATCTACCACAAAAATATTGTTCGAGTATTTAATTATTACTTATATCCTGAACAGCATACAGGGTACATTCTGATGGAACATATTAAAGGGAGTGATATTTATAAGTTTTTAAAAGAAAATCCTGACAGATTAAATGACATTTTTACTCAAACAATAGAAGGATTCAAAAACTTGGAAGCTAACAAAATTCTTCACCGAGATATTAGACCTGATAATATTTTAGTTGCCAATGATGGAACCGTCAAAATTATTGATTTTGGTTTTGGGAAAAAGATTGGTTTTGACGATAACTACAACAAGAGTATTTCCCTTAACTGGAGATACAATCCACCAGCTGATTTCGATAATAAAATTTATGATTTTAAAACGGAAGTATATTTTATTGGTAAGTTGTTTGAAGAAATAATTACCGAAAACGAACTCCAAAATTTTTCATATACCACTCTACTTAAGAAAATGACTCTTCACGATTACGAAAAAAGAATGGGTTCATTTTTCGAGGTACAAAGAAAAATAACCTCTAATGAGTCAATTGGAATCGAATTTAATGGAGAAGATAAAAACATCTATTTACGTTTTGCAAGTTGTTTATCTGATATTTATTCAAAAATCAATGTTGACTCTGAATACACTACTGACATAGATAAGATAATAACGGAGCTTGAAGGTGTCTATAGGAATTCGATGTTAGAAACTTATATCCAAAATCATAACTCAATTGCAAAGTGTTTTGTAAAAGGAGATTACAGGTACTATAGGAAAAGAGAAATTGATGTTGATATTGTAAAAGATTTTCTAAATTTTATTAAGTCAGTATCTAAAGACAAACGAAAAGTAATAATCAATAATATTTGGCAAAGATTAGACACAATTGAAAGAGAGATTTCTGAGGATGACTTGCCATTTTAAAAAGCCCTTAAGCTAGCGCGAGTTTCTAAACTCTTACCAACAAACAAACTAAAATAGATTCCTGCCTTCACAGGAATGACAAAGCAGAAAACTAAAAACTCATTTCTCACTACTAACCACTCAATACTATCAAAAAACCTTACTTTTGCTCAAAATAAAAACAAAGCAGAAAATTTGATCGCATTACCAAATATAGCAACCAGTAAAATTGCCATAAAACTAAAACCCGCTACGGAAACGTTGGTTAAAAAAGGGCATCCCTGGGTTTTTGAAAACAGCATCATCAAACAGAACAAAGAAGGAAAGTCTGGAGATTTGGCAGTTATATTTGATAGTCGAAAAAATAAATTCCTTGCTTGCGGATTTTACGATCCGAATTCGCCCATCCGAATTAAAATATTACACACCAATTCGCCTGTGACAATCAATTCGGAATGGTTTGCAAAAAAAGTGAAGGAAGCGTATCAAAAGAGGATTCCATTATTACAAACCGATACCAACAGTTACAGGCTCATTTACGGCGAAAATGACAGCTTACCTTCATTGGTTGCCGATGTGTATGATAACGTGCTTGTAGTAAAGCTATACGCTTCGTTTTGGTTTTATCATTTAAAAGATATTTTGCCAGAATTGATTAAAGTTAGTAAAGCAACAACAACAGTGTTACGATTGAGCCGAAATGTGCAAAAAGAAAAAAATCAATTCAACTTTACTGACGGACAGATTCTCGATGGTGAACTCAAAAATGAAGTGATTGTTTTTAAAGAACATGGCGTAAACTTCTCTGCAAATGTAATTCACGGTCACAAAACGGGGTATTTCTTAGATCACAGAGCGAATCGTAAAAAAGTAGGTGAACTAGCCAAGGGAAAAACGGTTTTAGATGTGTTTTCGTATGCTGGCGGATTTTCCATTCACGCATTAGTTGGCGGCGCGAAAGCAGTCACGAGTTTGGATATCAGTGCACCTGCGCTCGAAATTGCCAAAAGTAATGCCAAACTAAATAAATTTAAAGGAACACATCACACCATTACAGGCGATGCTTTTGACGAGTTAGCAAAGCTTGCAATAGCAAAAAAGAAATTTGACATTGTTGTCATTGATCCGCCATCTTTCGCGAAAAGCGCCACAGAAGTTGACAAAGCATTAGCGAGTTATAAAAAATTGACGCATCTTGGATTAAAGTTGGTACAAAAGAAAGGAATACTTGTACTTGCTTCGTGTAGCTCTAGAGTCACTTCCGAAATGTTCTTTGATTTGGTAGAAGAAACACTGCAAAAATACAACGCAAATTATACCATTACTGAAACTACGCAACACGACATCGATCATCCGATTGGGTTTAAAGAAGGTGCGTATTTGAAGTGTGTGTATGTGAGGATTCATTAGTTTTTAATTCCTGTCTTTCGACTATCGCTCAAGATAAACTACAGCAGGAATGACAGAATTTCCTATCTTTCATACATGAAAAAATTATTCATCACTACGCTCCTATTTTGTTCAACAATCACACTATTGGCGCAAGTAAAAATTTACAAAGGCAATTCTACATTTTTAACAGATTTAGTGTGTACTGTTGAAGAAGGGAAAGTATATAAAGGTGATTCAAATTTTAGATTGGATGTTATTTTCACCATTAAAGATTCAAAAATATACAAAGGTAATTTCACATTTATAAAAGATCTTATTGCAACAATTAAAAATGGAAGAGTTTACAAAGGAAATTCTTTTTTTCAAGGCGATATTTTATTCAACATACAAGATGGTATCATTTACAAAGGTGATTCCATTTCTTCATTTGACATTATTGCAACTACAGAAGATGGAAAAGTCTACCAAGGTCGTACAACATTTAGAAGCGATATTTTATTCACGATTGATGGTGAACTCACACTAGAAGAATTCGTCGCGGTTTGGCTGCTTTTTTGGAAGTAATGTAAGTGTTGCTTCTTAAAACATGAAAATTTTGCTATTTTTAGTACTTTAGTTTTTTAAGTATTTTTCTGTGAAATATATTTCCATGAGTTTATATCGTAAAATGATCAATCACGCGCTAAGCGAAGGATTGCACATTGATGAACTCAACAATTTATCCACGCCAGTAGAAGCAATTCCTAACTTAAATGCAGTACCAGCCGAACATTTTTTTGAATTGCACGAACTCCTTGATGCAAAACTTGGCGCTGGTTTTTCAGTTAGAGTTGGACAAGAAATGAAAATTGATGATTATGGCGTACTTGGCTTGGCATGGAAAACCTGTTCGTGGGTTGGCGAAATATTTGACAGAAGCGAACGCTATTTTAAATTACTTTCGGACACGTATGTTTTTAAAGTGGAAAGAAACACAGACATTTTTAAAATTTACCTCTTTCGCGATGCGCATCGACGCGGTTTGGAATTATCAAACGAAGCTACATTTTCGGCAACTGTTGTGGTGATTCAGGCAATTGGCGATCAAAAAACTTATCCTGTATCAGTTTCCTTCAAACACAGCGCGCCTAAAAAGCTTGACGATTATCAAAAAGCCTTTCAATGCCCTATTTTATTTAACCAATCGCACAATGTTATTTCCTATAAAACGGAACAGCTAGAAATGCGAACAACCAAAGCCGATGCGAGTATCAATGCTTTTTTAGTAGAACGCGTGAAAGAAGCAACGGAAGGCATTGAACTGAATTCGAATAAAATTGTAACTGACATTGAAAACTTAATTAAAGATGCACTTCCGAGTGGAATTCCAAGTGTTGCGCAACTTGCCGAAATTATGGGAATGAGCGCCAGAACATTAACTCGAAGACTTTCTAAAAACAATGTCACTTTCCGCGATTTAATTCAAAAAAAACAAGAAGAACTCTCCAAATATCTTCTTTCAAAATCACATGTAAGCATTGCCGAAATTGCTTTCAAAACTGGTTTTTCTGAACAAAGTGCTTTTAATCGTGCTTTTAAAAGATGGACAGGGAAAACACCAATAGAATACCGTAAATTCTAACAATTTTACTGCTTTGGCGTAAAGTGTCAAAACATTGGCGCAAACGGTCAATTAGAAAATAATCATTTTCAAGAATTTTGTCTCTGTAATCATTAAATGATTCATTATGAGACACTTTTATGGTAAAATAATTATGATCAACCTTGGAATTATTCCTGTACTTATGACACTTCATAGCACAGCGAATACATTTCAAACGAATGCATCTATTCATCAAACAGCAACAACAACTTCCACAGAAAAAGCATTTTTCGTGCTTACCAATAAATGTAATGTCTGTCATCAAAAAAAACGAACAGCAACAAGTATTAACATGGATTATTTCCACAAAAAATAAGAAACATGACACTATCAATCAAACTTTCAATATTAGTTATTGCAACGCTTTTAACGGGACTTTCAGCAGGACTATGTTTCACATGGACAAATACTGTCACCACAGGAATTGGCAAACTAGACAACGTAGGCTATTTACAAGCTTTTCAACAAATGAATCGGGCAATCATCAATCCGACATTTATGATCGTTTTCTTTGGATCATTTATGCTTCAAGTTGTCAATATTTTTATATTTAAAAATGTGCCGAGTTCATTCCTAATACATAGTATAACTGCTACTGTATTGTACTTTTTGGGTGTGGTATTAGTTACCATTTTTGGGAATGTTCCGTTAAATGAATTACTAGACAAAACCGACTTAGCAGCAGCAAATACAGCGCAATTACAAAACTTACGAACTCACTTTGAAGTCGAGTGGAATCGATTGCATTTAATCCGAACCATCACAAGTATTCTTTCTTTTTTACTCTTATTAATAAGTCTACTTAAAGTAAATAACCTGAGTTCGACATAAAAGCTATTAGCGACGGATTCTTTTTCCGCAGTGTAGCAATCATTTTACGTTAAGAATTTTTGAAGCCTTGGAGAAATCATAGATTCATGAACTCCTATTTAATAAAATAGAAAATTGTGAACTAAAATTTAGTGAAATGAGTGCGGTTTTAGCTTTCCGAAGAGAAAGATAAAAACACCTCTGGAAATCGAAGATTCATGAATACTTTAATTTAAAGTATAAATGCATGAACTAAAAAGCGCACTTTCTTTTGTTGAAGCTTGTGCTGAACTTGATTCAGTATTCTTTGTGCGAGCAAAGAAAACGAAATCGAAGATTCATGAATTCTTTAATCTAAAATAGAAATGATATGAACTAAAATAAAAAAATGAAAATCAGATACTTATTTCTAAATTTTCAATAAATACTTAAGTTTTTATTTTGTAGAAGCTATATCAAATTCAAAGTAAATAAATACATCATCAAATAAATTGAACAACAATGAAAAACAACATTTTAGTTATCGGAGGAACTGGTAAAACAGGTCGCCGAGTCGCAACATTATTAAAAAACGAACAACAAAACGTAAGCATCGGTTCAAGGAATAACAATCCTGCATTCGATTGGAACGATCCAACTACTTACAGAGAAGTATTGAAAGGAATGGACAGCGCATACATTACGTATCATCCCGATTTGGCAGTTCCTGGCGCGAAAGAAGCCATCCAAACACTCACCGAGGTTGCATTGAAAGAAGGCTTGGATAAAGTTGTGTTACTTTCTGGAAAAGGTGAAAAAGAAGCAGAAGCCTGCGAAGAGATTGTTGCTAATTCTGGGTTAAATTACACCATCGTTAGAGCTTCATGGTTCAATCAGAACTTTAGTGAAGCGGCATTTTTAGCACCTATTTTGGCAGGTCATGTAGCATTACCGATGCCAGAAGCTAAAATTCCTTTTGTAGATGCAGATGATATTGCTGAAGTCGTTGCAAAAGCTTTACTCGATGATTCGTATAACGGAAAAACAATCACAGTTACAGGACCGAGAACCTTAACTTTTAAAGAAGCCATTCAGGAAATTGCCAACGGAAGTAATAGAGAAATTAACTTTCAAGCCATTTCACTAGAAAATTATATAGCAGGCATGAAAGCTGCTGGATTGCCAGATGATTATGTATGGTTGTTTGGCTATTTATTTAAAGAAGTTTTAGGTAATGCAGAAAATCAAATCATCTCGCATGATATTGAACAGGTATTGGGCAGAAAAGCAATCGATTTTTCTGAATTTGTCCAAAAAACTGCTGCAACGGGCATTTGGAATCAAACAATTGCACAAACACTTTAATAGAACCATCAATCAATACGAACCGTTAAAAACTATCTCTTTGAGGTGGCTTTTTTTGTTTGATGATTTAAGAAAAAAAGCGGATGCTAACGCTTTACAATCTTCTTTGTCAACGCTCCCGAAGCTGTTTCAATCTTTAAGAAATAAACTCCTTTGCTTTTTATAGATGATGCATCAATTTTTAGTTGGTTTGTCGAAGAAAATGAGGTATTAATAAGTTCCTGCCCATGAATAGATGTAATTGTTAATCTTCCATTACTTATAGAATCCATTTCAAGGAATAGGATATCATTGAAAGGATTTGGATATATTTTAGCTTTCAACTTTTTATTTTCCTCTAATGATAGAAGTAACGAAAAACTAAAATTGTCTATTTTTAATGTTCCAGTTTCTGTTACTCCATCAAAAGAAGCTGTTTCATTATGAATAATTTTAATAGCAGCAACATGTCCCAATGGACTATCGTTGAGATAATCAATACTTCCATCACCTGAATTTATAAGAATTAAATCCGGATTAGTAACATAGAAGTTTACTAAAGTCCAATCAGAATTTGCTGCTACTGTTGTAGAAGGCGTAACAAATTCAGACATGTCTGTTGCAAAAAACAACAACAAACTATAAACGGAGCTGGTATATCTTGTGCGAGTTACTGGAGGATTTGTAGTGAGTATGGTCCACATTGTACAGAAATGTATTGTCAAAAAAGCATAGCAGGCGATAGTGACTAATCTTTAAAGCGAACTTCGGTTTGCTTTTTTTAATACTTATTTTTTAGATAGATAATAACTGCGAGAAGGTTCATAACTTTGCCGAAAGTCTGCTGCACGTCTGCGAGAACGTTCCGAAGTTCAACAAAAGCTTCCTGCACAGCTGCGAGACCTTTTGAAGTTTCCCGAAAGCCTGTTGCAGGACTGCGGGAACGTTTCGGGATTTCCCGGATGCTTGACGCAGAGTTGCAGGAACGTTTCGGGACTTCCCGGAAGCTTGTCGCAGAGCTGCAGGAACATTTCGGGACTTCCCGGAAGCTTGTCGCATTGCTGCGAGAAGGTTTCGGGGTCATTTTTATTGCGAATTCTGCAATAAAACTATCAAAAAACACTAATATATTGCGAATCTTTTAAAATGGTGGTTGAGTTGTATTAAATCACACAAACGTATACGCCCAATAGATCAATAGTAATTGAATTGGAAGTCTAATAAGTGTTGGAACAACCAATTTCCCTTTTCGTCTTGCTTTTTGAAAGTGATATACATTTGCAGGAAATACGGCAATCAACAATGCTATAATTCCAATCGCAGCATACGAACGTGTAGTTTCTACTAATAATAGAATTCCTAGTGCAATTTCAATGATTCCAACAAGAATATTTACAATTCCAGGAAATGGAACCCATTTTGGCGTAATGCTGAGAAATATTTTTGGTTTCCAGAAATGACTGATTCCTGCAAAACAGTACAAAAACAACATTGCGTAGAGTGAAAAAAGTTGGAGTGTTGACATTTAGTAAAGTTAATAATTGTGACCTTTAGAAAGAACTTTTCTTATTATATTTCTAAAAAGAAATAAAAAAATAGCGTACTCTTTTTAAGTTTAATTGTATTGGTTTCTTTTAAAAAGTATTCCTATGTGTCTAAAACCTATAAATAAATTAATTAGTGCTTTTTAAAGTCATATATTTGTATATGCTTCAGACTAAATTAGAAATTAATTATACGATCAACTGAAGAAACTCCTGAGAAAATTAAAAAATGATTTAACGAAACTTGGATTCGCACTTTATTTTGTAGAAAATAGAACGACCACCGAACGGATTGTGAAGCAATAATTAAAAAAATAATCTCCAAGAGTATAAGTGCCCGTTTCAAAAATATTAAAACAGGCATTTTTGTTTTACTTAGACTCATGAAAACTATTTTTCAGTCGCTAAGAATATTTTAACTTTAGTTGTTTAGTGTACTTTTTTTATATTAATTTAGAAACATTAACCACATTTTGATTACTTGATTCAACGAATTTCACAATTATTAACGTTTAATTACATATTATGACCTACTTAATCTCTCAGATTAGTACAAAAACATTCTTTATATCGCTCGTTCTCTTTTTTAGCATTCAACTTAATAGCCAAAATTTAACAAAACCGTTAGAAAATACAGCTCAAAATAACTTTTTGTGCGGTACTCCACCTATGACTGAAAAGCAAATAAGATATACACTTAATGTTGTGGATAAGGCAGGAGCACAGAGAGAAAATGCAGGTACTACATGTTTGCCTATTAGAATTCATATTGTTACGGATGATGCCGGAAATGGAGGAGTTTCGATGGCAGATGTAAATGAAGGCGTAGCAAATTTGAATAATTTCTATCTAGCCGCGGGTATTGAATTTTATATACATTCTGTAAATATTATCAATAGTTCTACTTTGTATACATTCGATACTACTGAAGAGGCTGCAATGACTGCTGCTAACTCTATTTATGATGCCGTGAATGTCTATTTTGTGGCTAGCATCACTGTTCCTAATTTTGGAGGAGCTTGTGGTTATGCCCGTTTTCCTAGTAATGATCCAAATACTCTTAATATGCTAATGGCTAATGGATGTCTATTAAATGGTCCTAATGGAACTTTCGTGCATGAGTTTGGACACTTTCTTAACTTAGCACATACACATCAGGGTACAGGAAATGGGAATACAGGTGCCAACGCTGAAAATGTTCCTAGAACTGGACCAAATGCCAATTGTAGTACGACTGGTGATTTATTATGTGATACAGAAGCAGATCCAAATGGTAGCAATGATGCTAATTGTAACTTTATAAATAATGGCGTTAGTACGCAAGATGAAAATGGTCTTACCTATACACCAGATATCGATAATGTGATGTCATATTATTCAGATGCATGTGGTGGAATTTTTACGCCAGAACAGTATACACGAATAGCAAATGGTTTAGCAACAAGACTTAGTCATACTGCTTATAGTTTATTGGGAGCTACACCTACATCTGTAATCAATCCTTCGGGTTTAACTGCTTCAAATAATTCATTTGGAGTAGGTTTATCTTGGACTGATAACGCAACAAATGAATTAGGATATTTAATTGAACGATCTGACGACGGAGGTGCGACTTGGATTGTCCCTGTGGGAGCTGGTGTTGACGCTAATGTTACTTCTTATACGGATACTACAGTAGTTTCAAATACAACCTATTATTATAGAGTAAAAGCTTCAAATGATAGTTGTAATGATTATTCAGCTACTGCATCAATTGTAGTAGGACAATTTTATTGCGGTTCTATAGAATTTACTACCAATGTTGAACCTATTACTTTGGTTGATGTTGCGGGCATTAGTAATGTAACAAGTGCTACTTTGGGAGGTACAGCACAGGAAGACTTTACACTCATTGTTGGAGCAATGGAAGAAGGAATGTCCTATCCAATTGCTTTGGAAGGAAATACAGATGGTAGTTATACAAATAGATTTGCTGTTTTTATCGACTGGAACCAGAATGGTATTTTGGATGATAGCGGTGAAGTTTATGAGATTACAGAAACAATTTTTAACTCAACCGGAATCGATGGCATACAAGCTACGGGGATGATTGTTGTACCCGCGGGTGTTACTGCTGGTAATACTTTAATGCGAGTTAAGAAAATATATAATACTACCAATTATTTAGATCCTTGTTTAGGAGCCGGATATGGTCAAGTGGAAGACTATACGATTGCTGTAACTGCTAGCAGCGTCGTTGAATTAAGTCCAAAAGTATATATACAAGGTGCTGCCATAAACCCAAATGTCGGAGAAGAAGCCTTAATGCGTGACGATTTGCGTGTAGCTAATCTAGTGCCAACTACAAGTCCGTATGCAGATGGATTATCTTGTGATATTTCTGTATTTAATACTACAGGAACCAATGCTGTCGTGGATTGGGTTTATATAGAATTAAGAGCTGCTGTTTCAAATACAACTATTGTAGATAGTCAGTCTGCTTTATTATTAAGAAATGGAATGGTAGTAGGTGTAGATGGTTTTTCTAATCTAGAATTTCAGCAACCAGCAGGAGATTATTATGTGGTAATTAAACATCGTAATCACTTAGGTATAATGAGTGCAGCAACAGTATGTTTGTCTAGCACTACAACCTCGGTTGATTTTACAGATGCCAATAATCAAATCACTTTTGGTTCTAATGCGCAAACTACTTTTGGCATGCCAGCCAATATAGTAGCACTATGGTCAGGAGATGTTAATGCAGATAAAAAAGTTCAATATTTAGGTACCAGTCCAGATACACCAAGTATCTTATCTAATGTATTAAATGATGTTGGAAATGGTTTAAATTTTCCAACTTTTACGGTTTCTGGATATAATAATAATGATGTTGATATGAATGGAGAAACACAATATAGCGGAACAGCGCCAGACACACCATTTATCTTACAAAACGTATTATCACACTCAGGAAACTTTTTGAATTTAAGCACACATTCAATACAAGAACAAGTGCCCGAAAATTAAAAACCCACCTCAATAGGTTCTGTTTTATATTAAAATACCTGTGCTAAGCAGAGTCGATCTATCATAGAAATGAATTTAATCAGTCATTTTGAAGTTGATTTGGTATTAGAACATAATATTCAAAATAGTTCATAAAACAAGCTATTTTGACTACTTTTAATGATCTTTTTTTAGAAAATAAAAGCTGAAAAATCTAATGAAAATTGCATTAAGTAACCGCTATCATATTCCCTAATGACCAAACACCGCCATTTCATCATCCACAAACCTTTTGGATATCTTTCGCAATTTGTCAACAATCAAAGCAAGCGAAAAAACAAAAAACTGTTGGGAGAATTGCATGATTTCCCAGAAGGAATTATGGCAATTGGACGCTTAGATGAAGACTCAGAAGGTTTGCTTTTTCTGACAACTGACGGAATGATGAGCGAGCAAGTTCGCAGTAAAAAAGTTGAAAAAAAATACTATGTTCAGGTTGATGGTGACATTACACCAGCAGCTGTTAATCAACTAAAAACTGGAGTCGAAATTGGTATTCATGGTAAAAAATACCAAACCTTGCCGTGTGAAGCTTCTATACTAAATCCTGCGCCAAATTTTAAAGCACGTACCAAAAAACTGCGCGATGAACGTCATGGACCTACCAGTTGGATTTCCATCACGTTGAGCGAAGGAAAGTTTCGCCAAGTACGAAAAATGACGGCAAAAGTTGGATTTCCGACCTTACGCTTGATGCGGATTCGGATTGGAACTATTTTGCTGGACGATTTACCTTCAGGCGAAATTATAGAAGTTGATGATTTTAGTTTAGGAGTTCATCTCGACTGCGCTCGATGTGACATATAAGTTTAGGAGAAAAGTTAATTTAAAATGTAAAACGATAAATATAAAATGAAAAAGTTTTAAATCTTAAATAACCGATACATCACAATCAACAACAAACCGTCGTTTTGTTAAAAAATCACACGTATACAAACCATCTTTTCAAAATTGCGTAACTTTCAATCATCAAACTAATCAACCTATATGAAAAGATTCCTGCAATTATTAGTAGTTATATTTCCGCTTATCGCGATATGTCAACCAAATACAGAACTATTTTTGTTTGATTTAAAAGTAGACGGAAATCAATTAGAAATCTCCAACGGAAAAAACATTTCCAATAACGAAGGCTATGACAATCAGCCTTCATTTCAATATGAAAACACGATTTTATTCGCGTCGACGCGAAATAAACAAACAGATATTCTTTCGTACACTACAGGAACTGGTAGAAAAAAATGGTTAACCGATACCAAACAAGGAAGTGAATATTCGCCAACAAGCATTCCAACAACCAAAGATATTTCTGCTATCCGATTGGACACTACAGGTTTACAATACTTATATCGTTACCGAAGCGGAAAAAGTAAAGCCATGCTGAAAGATTTAGTCATTGGTTATCATGTATGGAATTCCAGAAATGTATTAGTTTCCTTTGTGTTGGGCGAACCACATAAATTGGTCGTTTCCAATTTCAAGAAAAATACACACATCACAGTTGACACCAATATTGGACGTTCGTTACACAATATTCCAAACACAAATTTGGTCAGTTACATCAGTAAGAAAAATGATGCTTGGGAAATTCGTTCCTTAAACACAACAACAGGAGAAGTCAGAAGAATCACGAATACAGTTCCAAATGTAGAAGATATGTGTTGGCTGAATGATGGTTCTATTCTGATGGGAAAAGGAAAAGCATTGTACCGATTAGATCCTAAAAAAGATACAGAGTGGAAAATCATCAAACTATTCGACAAAGAAAATTTTGATAATATTACACGAATTACAGTCAATAAATCGAATAACAGATTGGTCATTGTTGGTGAACTTGAAACGGCACTTGAACCGAAACTTGAAAATATTCGTTGGATTGCTGGAAACTGGAAAGGTGAAGCATTTGGTGGAATTACAGAAGAAAACTGGAGCGAACCTTCGGGCGGATCTATGATGGCAACTTTTAAGCTTGTGGCAAACGGAAAAGTTCAGTTCTACGAAATAGAAACGATTGTTGAAGAAAACAATTCGCTCATTTTACGATTGAAACATTTTGGGAACGATCTTAAAGGTTGGGAAACAAAAGATGAAACGGTCGATTTTCCTTTGATCAGAGTTACCAAAACAAAAGCTATTTTTGAAGGAATGACGTTCGAACAAATCGATGAAAATAATATGATTGTCTATGTTGCTATTAAACAAAAAGAAGGCAATACAGTAATTGTTCCGTTTAATTATACCAAAAAATAAACAAATCAAAAACCACAACTCATACCATATCCTCATGAAGAAAATTATCACTACAATCCTACTCTTTTCAGTTGCTTTTGCGCTATCACAAACCGATTCGCGTTTGTACGATATTATAGAAGCTGTTTCGGCTGATCGAATTGAAAATGACATCAAAACATTGGCAAATTTCGGAACGCGAAATACATTTAGTGATACCATTTCGGAAACGCGTGGAATTGGTGCTGCAAGACGCTGGATTAAAGCCGAATTTGACAAAACTTCTAAGGATTGTAATAACTGTTTAGATGTGTTCTATCAGAAAGATTTTGTAACAAAAGAAGGAAATCGTCGGGTGCCAAAAGACGCTTGGGTTGTAAATGTGATTGCGATTCAGAAAGGAACAAAATATCCAAACCGCTACATCATTATGAGTGGCGATATTGATTCGCGCGCAAGCGACACCATGGATTTTACCACAGATGCGCCAGGCGCGAACGACAATGCTTCTGGAATGGCAGGAACGATTGAAGCAGCGAGAGTTTTATCGAAATATAAATTTGAAAATAGTATTATTTACGTTGGGCTTTCAGGTGAAGAACAAGGTTTGTTTGGCGGACAAGGTTTGGCGAAATATGCAAAAGAAAAAGGTTGGGACATTATTGGTGTTTTAAATAATGACATGATCGGAAATATTGAAGGTGTTGATGGTGTGATTGATAATCGTTCGTTCCGAATTTTCTCTGAACCAGTTCCTGCAAACGAAACTGAGCGTCAACGCAGATCGCGTCGTTTTTATGGTGGTGAAGTTGATGGAATTTCACGACAGTTAGCGCGTTATGTGCACAAACAAGTAAAAACCTATATGCCTGAAATGAACCCGATGCTGATTTACAGACTAGACCGTTTTGGACGTGGCGGACATCACAGACCGTTTAACGATTTAGGTTTTGCCGGCATCCGAATTATGGAAGCACATGAAAATTACAATCGCCAGCATCAAGATATTCGTGAAGAAAACGGCATTAAATATGGTGACGTAATTGAAGGTGTAAATTTCCCGTATGCGAAGAAATTAACCGCAGTAAATGCTATCAACTTGGCAAGTTTGGCTTGGTCGCCATTACCGCCGCAAAATGTAGAAATTGGTGGAATTGTAGAACCAAGCGCTAAATTTCGTTGGAAGAAATCAGAAGATAAAAATATAGTTGGGTATAAAATTTATTGGCGAGATACCACAGCTCCACAATGGCAGCATTCTCGATTTGTTGGCGATGTAACTGAATTTACGTTGAATGGAATTGTGATTGATAATTATTATTTCGGAATTGCTACCGTTGGTGAAAATGGTCATGAAAGTTTAATTGTTTTCCCTGCGAAAACCTTTAGATAGTACGAATGTGTATTAAATATCAAAATAGAGAGACGCTTTTCTTTTTCCGAAGTGTAGTAATTATTTTTCGTTAAAAATTTTTGAAGCCTTGGAGAAAATTTAGAAAAATAATTGCGGTTTTAGCTTTCAGAATAGAAAGCTAAAAACACCTCTGGAAAAAGCGCACTTTCTTTTGTTTCTTTTCTTTGTGCGAGCAAAGTAAAAGAAATCGAAGATTCATGAGTTCTTTAATTTAAAATAGAAATGATACGAACTAAAATAAAAAACTACTTAGTTAGTTTATAACTCAAGATAGTTTCAAGATTTTCAAAATTTTATCAATAAGAAGTTTTGTCAAACTGACTTTAATTTATGCAAGAACGCGAAGAATTATACTTTAAAAATGCTACGGAATGGCGTGTATGGTTGGAAGAAAATCATCACACGTCTAAAGGTGTCTACCTCATCTTTTATAAAGTAAGCAGCGCTAAAGAAAGTATGCGCTGGGAAGAAGCCGTAAAAGAAGCTTTGTGTTTCGGTTGGATTGATAGCACCGTCAAAAAACTAGATGACGAACGCAGACGTCAATATTTCTGTCAACGCAACCCAAAAAGTGTATGGAGCAAACTCAACAAAACCTACATTGTAGAATTGATTGCTGAGAATAAAATGCACGAAAGTGGTTCTTTGAAAATGATTGAAGCCATCAAAAATGGTTCGTGGACAGCGTTGGATGATGTTGAAAATTTAATTATCCCAAAAGCTTTGCAAGAAGCGTTTGACAACCATCCAATAGCGTATGAAAACTATCAAAATTTTAGTCCGTCATACCGAAAAAGTTATTTGTATTGGCTCAATCAAGCAAAACGAGAAGCAACGCGCGAGAAGCGAATTACGGAAATCATTCGGTTGTGTGCTGAAAATATAAAGAGTAGAGATACTTGGTAGTCACTAAAAAATTATTAGTCAACAAGCATAAATATGACACTTACGGAATTGATCAATTATTTTAGATTCGATGGAAATCAAAAGGAATTTTTCAAAACCTATTCATTAAACACTGAATCTGAGGTTATTGAAATATACATGCAAAAACCATTCAATATTGAAAATAACTTAGCTTTTTTTGAAATTGAAAAAACAGAAGGTTTGCAAGAATATGAAGTCGAAAATATCAAATACTACAATCTCATAGACTTCTACTATTTTCTTGATTTTATAGAAGATTCTAAAAAAAACAAGAAGCTAACCGACAAAGAACTTGCGGAAATTCTATTAGATTATGTTGTTAATGACGCATGACGTTTAATAACTTAAAATGACGAACACGGCTGTATTATTTATTCGTTAAAAAAACATTTTATACCAAAGTCAAAAAATGAAAATACTATCTGTACTCTGTTTATTTTTTATTTTTAATATAACTACAACTAATATTATTGGAACGTATAGAATTGATAGTAAGACATCGTTTGATACTTTAGAATTAAAATTTGATGGAACTTATAAATATTTATCACGTGGAGATAGCTGTTGGACATGGCGTGATATTAAAGGTAAATGGGAATTGAAAAATGATATTCTTATACTCCATAATCAGTATTCACAGCTTGAAAGTGCAACAACTTATACTGAAAAAGTTACTGATGCATCTCGAAGCATCGTTTTAATTGATGTAAAAAATAATTTTAGAAAGCCTATTATTGGATTTGAAGTTACGTATTCGTTTGCTGGAAATAAACAAACTAAAAAAACAGATAAAAACGGAATTATAGCATTTGAAAATAAACTCAGTATTCATAATGAAAATGAATCCGCTATGATTCAAATTGAATATACAACAAATGAAGGAAATCATACTGAAAATAGAGCTGTTGAGATAAGTTCCAATAGCATTTCAATCAGCATAAATAGCAAACCTAAAACGATATCTAAAAAAGAAAACTATACATTTTCTTTCAGAAACGGAATATTAAAATCAATTAAATCTCCTCATTTTCAATCTAAAACATATACCTATAAAAAACTTTAAAAAAGTATTAAATCTTATTTCATTGCATATAATGAACCACAAGCGTATTCTTCTGCTCTTCCTTACTAATTCCATAACCGTTTCCACGTGCTATCTTAAAAGTAAGACCTCTCACTTTTCCGTCCAATTCCTTTTTTAATGCTACTGCCTTAGCTTTACTGCTGCTATTGTAATAAAAAATGGTTGGAACCTTGGCAAAGAAACTAGGCTTTTCTTTCCAATTTGGATATATCTTTAGTTTGTAATTTGCGCGTTGAATGTATCTTGCTAAGATCTTTTTTGTCGTTTCATTCGGGTTGTATGAATAGAAACGTACGTAATAATTTACCCTTTCATTTTTCACATTGTATTTAACAATTTCATTTTGTGTAACAATGGCAACTTTATCCGTACTTTCATAGCCAATTTCGATACTTCCATCTTTCCCTGCGTAGCCGTCAGCTTCTTTAAATAGTGAAACATTTTTAATTTTTATGCCAATATCCAACAATCGTTTTACCAAATAGTAAACTTCTTTTTTATCGACATTTTTACCATAGTGAATGGTATTTACTTTTTGTCTTCCATCATCATTTGCTACTTGTTTTATGTTTAAGCGAAAGCTAGGATCTTTCATGGATTGAATCAAGCGTTCAATTATAGAACCGTCAGCTTTGCGCTTGTAATACCGAACAATTGTATTGTCGCTGATGTTATTGGTAATTCGGTTTAATTTATCTTGTGCTAAATTCACATTTGCCAACGCAGTAGCTCTGTCATTTCTTGGTGTATTATTGTCATTCAAGTCTCGTTCAATAATCGCTAATTCTTTACGAAGTGTTGTAACCAACCTTGTAATGGAATCGGTTCGTAACGAATCTTGCTCTCTAAGACGCACATTTTCAATCAATTCCATTTTATACTGTTGAATCACTTCTTCATTCGCTTTATTCTTTTCGTGCTGCGAATAAATAATTAACGAAGAAATCAAAGCAATCACCACCATAGAAACAATCAAAGTGATGTAATTGTATCGCTTGTCTCTCTTTTGAACTTCAGCGATCGTTGCTTCTATGGTTTTTTGTGGCTTTATTGGACTCATTCGAGTTGTGTTTTTTAAATAATAATTAATCTCATAAATTCATCATTCAATTCTCTTCGTTCGCTGTCTGAAAGTCTCGATAAAGCATTCATTAAACGATTTCTTTTCAATTCAAATAACTTAATGAGTGTAAGTCTGTTTTTCTTTTTCTGGATTTCTAAAAAAGGATAGCTGCTAAATGCACTTGGAATAAAACCTGTTAAGGAAGCGAGCACATCTTGATCGTTTTGTACAAACAGAAAAACAACCAATACAACACTAATTCCGATAGCTGCGTATATTAATTTATAATAAAAACTAACACTTTTTTCATAGCCGCTTTTCGCAACTATAATTTCCTCTTCTGAAATAATCGTACTTGCCAATTCGTCAATTTCGTCTTCGGCTTCTCCGGCTTGTCTTTCTTTATCTGCTGCAACGGCTTCTTTATTGACAATAAGTTTTGGAATGTATTCGTCGCCTGTTTCAGTCAATGCAATCGTTGCTAATGCTATTTTAAACGCATCTTTTATGTCGCGTCCATTAAACAATACATTGTAAAAATTCTTCGAGAAATCGATTGCAACATCATCTGGAATTTCTTTATTCATTCCGATGATATACGGAATGTTTTTATTAAAACTATCAATACCTGACAAGCTGTGACATGTGTTGAGAAACACACAATCGATATGATCTAAAAAGCCAGATAACAAGTCGGATAGTTTTTGAATGGAAACTTCTTCTTTGTAACCTTCTACATCTTCTAATAGCAATTGTTCATCTGAATTTCCGTGTCCGGAAATGTGCAAAATATTCGGTTTAATTTTCAGTAAATGATCAATCAAAAGATCTTTTGTCACTGCGCCTCTTGATTCAAAAACAAACAATTCTTTTTTATCACTTCCGCCTAAAACTTCACGAATAGCGTTTTCTTCCACGTCTAATCGGAGTGCATCACTATCGACGGGATTTGCTTTTATGAATAATATTTTAACTATATCTGAAATGGTGTTATAATTTTAAGTTCATATTTTTTACAATTTCTTCCATGTTTACGCTTTCATTTCCGCTACTATTGCGAACGTTGACACGCGAAAGAATAATTTTTTCAGGAGCATCACTTTGAAACGTTTCTGCGGCAGCTTCAAATGTCAACTGACTGATTTGTTCAATGAATGATACATTTACCTGATAGGTTTCTGCATCTTTAAACGAATTGAATTGTGTTGATCGTGCACCTTCTGATCGGCTTACGGGTTTTACAATTCGTTTTTTTTGCATCAAGCGTTTTTGACTTGTTAAAAAACCTGCTCTGTGCAATTCATTGTTATGTACATAATACACAACTTTCCAAAAAAGATACGGCAATCGTACTTTTTCATCATTGACCGTTTTTAAAAATTCAGGATCGTCTTCTCTAAAAGCCGGACCGCTGAACAAACAAATTTTCATACTGTCTTTTACAGCTTCATGATGCAAAATATAATTCTCGATGCTTTTCCAAACACCTCTATTTAGTTTACTTACTTGCGGAATTGCATTGGTGTAGTAGAATGTTGATTTTGCTGCCAGTCTTGCTGCTTCAACATCTGTTCCCCATTGTACATCTTCTCGTTTTGCCATGTGACCTTTGTCAAAGTCATACTTTTCGGCATCATACAATGCTTTTCCCCATTGTGTTTCTTCAGGAATACGTGCGTCTTTTTCCCAGCGTTCGCTTCCTTCAAAAATTGTATCTCTTTTTAGTTTATGGAAACATGTTCCATCTACATTAACCGCCGAATAATAAGGGAATTTTCGAAACGGATTTTGCAATACACTGTAATTTTGATATGCCAAATAATAATCTGACAACTCCAATCCCGCAGCGTTAAATTTGGCTACTTCTTCCGGGTGAATACTTGGTGTATGCACAGGATGTGATTCAAAAAAATGATGTACGTAACTCAATTCAGTACTTGTTAACTTCTTAAAATTATCAAATTATATATTGTTTTACAACTTCCTTGCGAAACATTTAACGATTATAATGACACAATCAAGTCATCATCGTTGGTATCGTTTGGTGTATTCAGGTTTACATCTTCTAGAAAACCATTTGAAAATACTTGTTGCATCTCTGTCGATAATAGTCCGTTACGATACTTTTTCCATTCGGTTACTTTATCTCCAAACATGTGCGTGGCAAGGTTTGGAAACTTCCAATCAGAATTTTTCCCCCAATGAATTGTAAACGGAATGTTGTTTTCCTGTAATACCTCTATCATGCGTCTGGAATATTCGGTCAAACTCATGATTTTCCTAGACTTTTCCCATAAAACACCATCAATCTCTAACATACAGGTAATTGGAAACTTTGTAAATCCTAAAGTTGCTTCGGTTTGCTTGACAAATCGCATGGCAAAAATCCCTGGAATTGGTCCTTCATCTTGTGTCATTTTTTCCAACACTTTATAGGCTTTGGATGAATCTTTGTGATGAATTCCTACTGAACAAGCAAACGCTGGACCTTGATAAGGTGCGTCCCAAAAGGTTTCATATAGCGTTCCTAAAGTTTCTTCATTCACTTCGGGAAGAATGGTTTTTCGCAATTGCTTGATGAACCACGGAATGCTTTTCGGAAACTTCTCTGATAGTTTAATGAGCAAATAAATTAAATCTTTATAGAGTGATGTTTTGATCACTGGAAACGGATCAGGATACGGAATTGCGTATGGTTTTTTATACATAATTTCAATTACATATTCGTCTTCATTTGTATACGGATTGATGAATACTTTGTAGTGATACGGACGCAATGGCTTGCCGTTTTCGTCAACTTCACCATCAATCTTGAAGGTAGAATTCTCAAAATCCATCGTATCTGCTAATGCTAACGCAGTTTCTTTCTTTATTTTTTTGACATATCTTTTTAATAGAAAACGATCTTCCGCTTCAATCACAACACCGTGAATAAATCCAAACGCGCCCAATCCTACCAAAGCAGCATTAAACAAATGATCATTTCTGATCACAGTTGCGTGGATCTTTTTCGCAAAATCATCATTCAGCGCAGGTTTTGTGTGTCGTTCTAAATAGACAATATCGGTTGGTTTGTCGCCCACAATCAAATTGATTCCTACTACATAATCTTGCACAGACCCAACATTTAACGCCGAACCATGCACACCTGTAGAGATACAACCAGCGATGGTTTGTCCGTTACTTGCGCCACTTGTTTTTAAGGATTTTCCGTGCGAACCTAATACTTCTGAAATTCGCTTAATGGTATTTCCACATTCAAAAAAGAACAGGTTTTCGTTGGCATAGCTTGAGTTTTCATGTGTCAATGCTGGTGGAATTGGAATATGAATACTCATAAATCCATTGTAATGCATATTATCTTTTTGATGCGCAATATGCGATAACGACCAACTAGAACCATACGGTCTAAAACCTTCGTTTCTGTCAGCTGCTTCTCGAATTAATCGTTGAATTTCTAGTGCAGCATCATTATATCGATCGTATTTAGAAAACATATTTGCTGAACCTGCCAATTCGGTTACATACAATGTTTTCAATGGAAAAGGTCCATTATTATGTAACGTGTCCCAAGAACTTTTTGCGTACGGAGTTGTCTTTGCCATGATTCTTTAATTAGTAGGTTTCATACATACATATTTCACGCGAACTCTTCGCTTTCGTCCAAACGTTACGGCACTTAACAAAACGCCACCAAACGTATTTCTATATTCTACGGTATGAATTCCAGCAGTTCCGCATTCTTTGAGCAACATTGTAAAATCTTTATCGGTTACTTTAATCGTGATTACAGTATCTATTTCCTGTACTTTTTGCATGCGATAAAAATCAGTTCTATCACTTACAGGATCTGGCATTGGATCTCCATATACATTCTTTAATCGCACACTATAACAAGATGAAAATAAGCAGCATATTATAATAGTAATGCTCCATTTCACGAACGTTTTATTTATTGACTTCATACCTATTTCAATTTATGTATAAAAGTAGCCGCTTTATGATAGATTTTCAAGGGTAAAAACACCCTAATGTTTAGTCAATTAGAATTATACAAAAACACTCCGAATGATTTTGGTTTTTAGTTAAGAAACTGTTAGCTTCGGTTTTTAACGATAGCCAAACTAAAAATATGCGGGATTCTGTATGTTGATATTAATTAGATGAATGAAAAAACGATTAACAATATTACTTTTAACTGCAGTGATTATGAGTTGTGAGAATCCTAAAACTAAATTTTTAGTGAATGAAGTTCCAAACAATATCCCAATTGATTTTAAACAACAGCTGGTTCCTGAAAATAAATTAATTCATAAAGGAATATTTTCTCCCGATTTAGACGCATACTATTATACGATTTCTGATCAAAATTTTGAACAATTCAATGTATATGTAATTAAAAAGCACAATGGAAAATGGTCAGAACCAACGAATGCCTTTTTTGACAGTCAATACAATGAACATGGAATGAGTTTTTCTCCTGATGGAAACTCGCTTTATTTTAGCTCAACACGCCCAGTTAACATTCCTGGAATACCACAAACTTGGCATATTTGGAAATCGGACAAAGTGAATGGAAAATGGCAAGAACCAATATTTGTAGACATTCCTAACTTGCGAAATAAATTAGTTTCTCATCCTACAATTACAAATGCTGGAACGTTATATTTTCATGTGAGTAATTTGGATTATAGCGAAATGGACATTTATCATGCAACACTCATAAATGGAAACTATAGTAATGCAGAAAAGACATCAATTTCAGATAATGCAAAAGCAGGAAGATGTACGCCCTACATTTCTCCTAAAGAAGATTACCTAATTTTTGCTGCTATCGGCGATCCACTTGAACTGATGATTAGCTTTAGTGACGGAAATGGCGGATGGAATAACACTAAAAAACTGAATGCTGACATCAATACAAACGGACAAGGAAATCCGTATGTAACACCAGACAATAAATTTTTGTTCTTTACAACAGGAAATTCTGAAACGAAATGGTCCGTGAAATGGGTTGACATTGAATCTGAATTAAAACAATAAACCAAACGATAACCGAAAATCATGCAAAAACACCAACCAAGAACCATTTCATTTGTAGAAGTTGTTACTATTGCACAATGGAAAATAAAGGTTTACACGATTTCAAAAGAAGATGAATTCAATCATCCAGAATTTTACAAAAACGCTATCTCACAGCTTCCAAGTTGGTTAGAAAAAGAGAATAGTTTTGACGCAAGTCATAATAACATAGGGTTCTTAATTCTGCATGCTGGTACCGAAGGCATCTTTTCGCTCATAAATTGGTGGGTTGGAATAAACATGATGAATACACACATTTTTTTAACACCAAAAAAAGGGGAAATCGAATTTCAACTTATTTCAGGTGACGGAATTGCTCCTTGTATTTGGGAATTTGAAATCATAAATTTTGAACGTCTTTCTTGGATCAAACACATACTAAAACAACATGAAAACCCGAATTATACCGCCTATTTGGAAGATCATATAAACACAAAACTATAATGACGACCTATAACATTCGATTTGCAAAAAAAGAAGACATTCCACAAATTATAGAATTATGTGCGGCTCATGCCGAATTTGAACAAGCTAGTTATGACGCTGATGGAAAAGCAGAACTGCTAAAAAAACACTTGTTCATTTCTGAAAATAGTGTAAAATGTCTTGTTGTGGAAGCAAACCAAGAACTTGTAGGATATGCAACATTCATAAAACAGTTTTCCACTTGGGATGCCAATCACTATGTATATTTGGACTGTTTATTTATGAAAGATAAAACCAGAAATCAAGGTTTAGGGTTACAGTTAATGGAAGAAATCAAAGCGTATGCTAAAAATGAGGAATGTACTATCATCCAATGGCAAACGCCTAATTTTAATACCAACGCCATTCGGTTTTACAAAAGATTGGGTGCAACTTCTAAAAACAAAGAACGCTTTAGTTGGAGTATCTAAAACTAATTGCAGAAAGAGTTGAAAGATCATCTCTGTTTCTTTTTATTATCTTAGTCCTTTCGCAACTAAATCATTCACAAACATCACTTTATCTAAAAAATGAAAATCGAAAAAAAATTCAATCAACTTAATAAAAGTGACTATTTTCATTTCATAGACAACCATAAAAAATATACTGACTTTAATACCTTAGGAATGTATCGTTCTATTTGTGAAAATGAGAAACTCACACTAAATGACCGAATTGAAATAAGAGATTACGCAAATACTATTTTCGGAAAAACGTTCGACTTTTATCAGCTAAAAGATCCTAAAACCTATTTTGACTTAACGACACTTGGAAAAGAAATGACACAAGCTGATATACAAAAAGTTTGGGACGATATTCGAATAAACCAAGAAAAAATACTCTCCAAAAAGAAAATTAAACATCGAAATTTTGGAGAATACTCAAAGCATAATTGTGGATATGAAGATTGTCCATACAACGGAATTATGATAAAACAAGGTTCTCGATTAACCGAAAGTCATATCTGGTTTGAATCTGATAAAAACGAACATGCTGCAAAAGATAAATCTGATAGGATTAAAAAAGAGCGTAAAAACAGTCATAAAATAATTAGAGACGAATTAGAAAACTAAAAACTTTATAATAATTGATGGTTAATATATCTAAAATATCATTTGCATTAACTCTAATAGTTCACATTTCAATTTTATGGGTTTTCAAATTATTAGATGATTTTAGTCTAATAATTACAATTTATACTATCTGTCTGATTTGTGGTTTTTTATTAAAATTCTTTGCTAAAAATAGTTTTAAGAAAATAGGTTGGGGATTATTCTATGGTTCTATCATAATACTCATCATTATGGGAAGTTTTATGATTTGGTTAGGGATAAATTATCCTAAATAAACTTCAACTTAGTATTTGACTAAAACAATTCAGCAATCAAATCCTTCAGTTCAGTAATGAAAAATTTCTAAACGATACACAACCATTGACATTTGATAAAAATAACTCAATGGACACATTTGCAACTTACCTGATCTATATACATGCCACACTTGGTGGAATTGCCTTCATCGCAGGATTCATTGCGATAATAACCAAGAAAGGTGGAAACTATCATAAAAAATCAGGAATTGTATTTTATTATACAATGTTGTTTTCTGCATTGTCTGCGTTAGTCATTGCAGTTTTACCAAAACATGAAAATCCATTTCTATTCACCATCGGATTATTTAGTTCGTACTTTATCATCACAGGATATCGCGCATTACGATTCAAAAAGCCAAATCCAAAACTATTGATAGACAAAATTGTTTCTGCATCCATGATTGCTACAGGAATCGTCATGATAATCTATCCGTTACTATTAATAGGGAAACTCAATATTGTATTAGCAATTTTTGGAACGGTCGGAATTATATTCGCTACGAGAGATTTCATGCTGTTCAAAAACCCTAAAAAACTCCGAAAAGATTGGCTCAAAATGCACATCGGTAAAATGCTCGGCGGATACATTTCCGCAGTAACAGCGTTTATTGTCGTTAATCAATTCATTCCCGGAATTGCTGGTTGGCTCACACCAAGTGTGTTTGGAGTTGCCTATATGACTTATTGGTTTAGAAAACTTAAGAAGAAGACTGGAAAAACTAATTAAAAAAGCCTGATAAAAAATACGCTACGGATTCTTTTTCCGCAGTGTAGCAAACATTTTTCGTTAAGAATTTTTGAAGCCTTGGAAAAAATTTAGAAAAATGATTGCGGTTTTAGCTTTCCGAAGAGAAAGCTAAAAACACCTCTGGAAAAAGCGCACTTTCTTTTGTTTCTTTTCTTTGTGCGAGCAAAGCAAAAGAAAATTAAAAACTCAATTACAATCATTAAAATTAAGCTCCAAAATCATAAAAAAAGAACATAAAATTTCACAATCCAAAAAGAATCTGTTGCAATATGTCAGAGACGCCCTATTTTTAAGACTTTCCCGAAACACCTTAACACTCTTTTAAGAAATATTAACATTATATTGGCTAATTTAGAAAGCTAAATCAACAACCAAATGTTAAAAGCCAATCTTTCTATCCTTTTGGGATTATTCTTCGTTTGCAGTGCGCTTGCACAAGACAAAAAAGAAACTGAAAAATGGGACGTTTCCAACCCTAAAGGAGACTTCAATTATAAAGACCACAAATTTACCACAACCGAAGGTACATGGATGAATTTGGACGTAAGTCCAGACGGAAAAACCATTGTATTTGATCTGTTAGGTGATATTTATAGCATGCCAATTTCTGGCGGAAATGCCAACGTTTTACGCACAGGAATTCCGTTTGAAGTACAACCACATTTCAGTCCCGATGGTTCCAAAATTCTATTTACAAGTGATGCTGGCGGCGGCGATAACATTTGGGTGATGAATGCGGATGGTTCTGATGCGAAACAAATTACGAAAGAAAGTTTTCGCCTCTTAAACAACTCTACGTGGATGCCCGATGGAAATTCGTTTGTTACCCGAAAGCACTTTACCTCTGGAAGATCACTTGGTGCAGGAGAAATGTGGCAATATCACATCACTGGCGGATCTGGTTTGCAACTAACGAAAAAGAAAAACTCACAACAAGACGTCAACGAACCTTCTGTTTCACCAGACGGTCGCTACTTATATTACAGTGAAGATATGTATTCGGGTGGAGCGTTTCAATACAACAAAGATCCAAACAAGCAAATCTATGTCATCAAACGCTACGATTTTCAAACAGGAAAAACAACACGAGTTACTGGCGGACCTGGTGGCGCATCGCGTCCTCAAATATCAAAAGATGGAAAAAAACTTGCGTTCATCAAAAGAGTTCGTACAAAATCTGTTTTATATCTCCACGATTTAATAACGGGCGAAGAATGGCCTTTATTTGATGCTTTAGACAAAGATCAGCAAGAAGCGTGGGCAATATTTGGTGTCTATCCAAACTTTAGTTGGATGCCGAATAACAACGAAATTGTGTTTTGGGCTGGTGGAAAAATTCACAAAATTGATATCAATTCCTTAAAAGTAACCAACATTCCTTTCAAGGTAAACGCTACGATTAAAATTGCAGAAGCGATTTCGTTTGATACGCCTGTTTCACCAGATACATTTGATGCGAAAGTAATTCGACAAGCAGTGACTTCTCCCGATGGAAAAACCGTTGTATTCAATGCAGTTGGTTATTTATGGAAGAAAAACTTACCAAACGGAACGCCGAAAAGAGTAACCAACGGAACTGACTTTGAATCAGAGCCTAGTTTTTCGCCTGATGGAAAAGAAATTGTATATGTGACTTGGAATGATCTAAACTTAGGTTCGGTTCGAAAAGTTTCTATTAATGGTGGAAGTTCTTCGCAACTAACTTCTGACAAAGGAAGTTACAGAACGCCTTCGTTTTCTCCAGATGGAACTCATATCGTATACCGAAAAGAACGCGGAAACAGCGATCAAGGATTTACATTTGCTAAAAATGCTGGAATCTACACGATGAAAGCGAATGGCAGCGATTCAAAATTAGTTACGCAACAAGGTGAATATCCTATCTTTTCAGCAGATGGAACACGAATTTTCATTCAAACTGGTGGAACGTATTTTGGAAACCTAACCAAATCGTTACACAGCGTGAATCTTCAAGGAAACGACAAACGCACGCACTTTACGTCAAAATATGCAAACAGATTGGTGCCAAGTCCAGACAACAAATGGATTGCCTTTTCACAATTGCACAAAGCGTATGTTGCGCCAATGATTGTAACAGGTCAAACGGTAAACTTAGACAACAAAACAAAAGCATTTCCTGTGGCTCAAATTGCGAAAGATGCTGGTGTAAATTTACATTGGTCGGCAAATAGCAAAAAAGTGATGTGGACACTAGGAAACGAATACTTTTCAAATGAAATCAAAAATAGATTTACCTATTTAGACGGTTCACCCGAAAAAACTCCTGAATTAACTACGGAAGGAATCAAGATCAATCTAAAGTTAAAAACAGACAAACCAAGTGGACGAATTGCATTCTTAAATGCGAGAATCATCACGATGGATAATGAAGAAGTAATTGAAAAAGGAACAATTCTCGTAAAAGACAATCGCATTGAAGCCATTGGAAAAGCGGCTGATGTAAGAGTTCCAAGCGGAACGAAAACCTACGACATGACAGGAAAAACCATCATGCCCGGAATGGTTGATGCGCACGCACACATTGGCGCATTCCGCTATGGATTAACCACACAAAAACATTGGCAATTCTACGCAAACTTAGCGTTTGGAGTAACCACAGCACACGATCCATCTGCAAATACGGAAACTGTTTTTGCATTATCAGAATTAGTAAAGAACGGTACGTTAGTGGGTCCACGACTCTACTCTACCGGATTTATCTTATACGGAGCTGATGGCGATTTCAAAGCTGTTGTCAACAATTTGGAAGATGCACGTTCATCAATCAGACGTACAAAAGCATTTGGCGCCTTATCTGTAAAAAGCTACAATCAACCACGACGTGAGCAACGTCAACAAATATTACAAGCAGCGCGTGAAGAAGGAATTTTTGTCGTTCCAGAAGGCGGATCAACATTCTATCACAACATGACGATGATTATGGACGGACATACTGGCGTAGAACACAACATTCCTGTTTCGCCTGTATATAAAGATGTATTAGAATTGTGGGGAAATAGTAAAACTGGCTACACGCCAACTTTAATTGTAAATTATGGTGGCATCAACGGTGAATACTATTGGTATCAAAAAACGAATGTTTGGGAAAACGAAAAACTATTAAAATATACACCAAGAGGAATTATTGATGCACGCTCAAGACATCGTACCATGATTCCAGAAGAAGAATATAAAAACGGGCACATTTTAACATCTGAAACGGTAAAAGCATTAGCCGATAAAGGTGTAAAAGTGAATCTTGGAGCGCATGGACAATTGCAAGGACTCGGCGCGCATTGGGAACTTTGGATGATGGCACAAGGTGGAATGTCGCCAATGGAAGCATTGAAAACGGCAACAATCAATCCAGCGGAATACATTGGCGCAGGAAACGATATTGGTTCGTTGAAAGTTGGAAAACTAGCCGATTTAATCATCCTAGATAAAAATCCTTTAGACAATATTAGAAATACTGAAAGTATTACGCACACCATGATTAACGGACGTTTGTACGATACAGAAACAATGAACGAAGTTGGAAACGAAGCAAAAAATCGCTCACAATTCTATTGGGAAAACAGCAAATACAACGGAGCATTTCCGTGGCATGACGAATCTAAAAGTTTTTCAAGACCAGGCTGTGGTTGTCATTTGGGACACCAGTAGTTTTGAAATGATAAATGTTGAATTATAAATTTTAAATGTAAAGGTTTGACTAAGCGTCACTTCGAGTGAAATTCGATAGAATTTTGTATCGAGAAGTACTTTGAAGTTTTACATATTAAACTTTAAATGATTTTAATAATCTAAGCATCTCGACTCCGCTCGATGTGACAACATACAACAGGTCAACACTTCGATAGCTACGCTAGGTATTTTCATTCAAAATGTATTTTGATTTCAATAATGCTCAGTGTAAACGAAATAACAAAAAGACAAATCAATAAAAAAACGAATAACAAAGAACCAAAAACCAACCTAAGAATGAAAAAACTAATCCTACTACTACTCGCCTTTTCTGCGCTAAGTGTCTCTGCACAAGAGTTCTCTATGGAAACGGTAAAAAACATGAAACCGCGTAATATTGGTCCTGGTGGCATGAGCGGACGTGTGACAGCTATTGATGTTGTGACCAATGATCCTGATGTCATGTACGTTGGAACGGCTTCTGGTGGACTCTGGAAATCTACTTCTGGCGGCATCAAATGGAAACCACTTTTCGATAAAGAAGTTACGGCTTCTGTCGGTGCTGTTGCGATTCAACAATCAAATCCAAGTGTAATTTGGGTTGGAACTGGAGAAGGAAATCCAAGAAACAGTCTCAATGGCGGTTACGGAATCTACAAATCTTTAGATGGCGGAAAAAACTGGAAACTCATGGGATTAGAAAAAACACGTCACATTCATCGCGTGATTATTGATCCTACAAATCCAGATGTTGTATACGTAGCAGCAATTGGTTCACCTTGGGGCGTACATCCTGAACGTGGCGTTTACAAAACAACCGATGGTGGCGAAACTTGGAAACAAATATTATTCGCAAATAACAAAACTGGAGCAGCTGATTTAGTGATGGATCCAACAAATCCAAACAAATTAATTGCGGCAATGTGGGAACACAAACGCGATCCGTGGTTTTTCAAATCGGGTGGTGAAGGTTCAGGTTTACACATTACACACGATGGTGGAAAAACGTGGAAAAAACTAACGGATAAAGAAGGGTTACCAAAAGGTGAACTCGGACGTATCGGAATTGCCATCGCGCCAAGCAGTCCAAATATTATTTATGCTTTAATAGAAGCTAAAAAAAACGCTTTATACAAAAGTGTTGACGGTGGGTTCAAATGGACAAAAGTAAGCGACAAACCTGGCATTGGAAATCGTCCTTTTTACTATTCTGAAATCTACGTAGATCCGCAAAACGAAAACAGATTATATACAATTTTCACGTATGTGAATGTTTCTGAAGATGGCGGAAAAAACTTCAAACAGTTAATGCCAGCGTATGGCGTAGACAATGGTGTGCATCCTGATCATCACGCATGGTGGATTCATCCAACGAATGGAAAATTCATGATTGACGGAAATGATGGAGGAATGAATATCACGAAAGATCGTGGACAAACCTGGCGTTTTATCGGGAATCTTCCGGTGGCACAATTTTATCATATCAATGTAGATAATGAGTTTCCATACAATGTATATGGCGGAATGCAAGATAACGGTTCATGGCGTGGACCTGCGTATGTGTGGAGAGCGCAAGGAATTCGCAATTCGTATTGGCAAGAAATTTCGTTTGGTGACGGATTTGATGTGGTTCCTGATAAAGACGATTCACGTTACGGTTGGTCTATGAGTCAACAAGGTTTTGTATCACGTTATGATTGGATGACGGGAAACAATTACACCGTAAAACCAACACATCCAGATGCGAAAGTAAAACTACGTTTCAACTGGAATGCAGCCATAAATATTGATCCTTTTGATAATAACACACTCTATTTCGGAAGTCAGTTTGTACATAAAAGTACCGACAAAGGTTTGACGTGGGAAGTGATTTCTAGTGATTTATCAACCAATAATCCTGAAAAGTTAAAGCAAGCTGAAAGTGGTGGATTGACCATGGATGCAACCGGAGCTGAAAATCATTGTACCGTTTTAGTCATTGAACCTTCTCCGTTGGAACGAAATATGTTGTGGGCAGCAACCGACGACGGACGCGTTCATATTACTAGAAATGGTGGACAAGAATGGACCGAAGTGACCAAAGGATTAAAAGGTTTGCCAGAAGGAAGTTGGATTACGCAAATTAAAGCTTCTAATAAAAAACAAGGTGAAGCATTGCTTATCGCGAATGATTATAGACGATTTAACTACGAACCGTATGCGTATAGAACCACTAACTATGGAAAAACATGGGAACGCATTGTAGATGCTTCTGATGTAGAAAGTTATACCTTATCCATTGTAGAAGATCCTGAGAATAAAAACTTGTTATTTTTAGGAACTGATGATGGATTGTATGTTTCACTTGACGCAGGAACTAAATGGCAAAAATGGACGGCAGGATTTCCAACGGTTTCTACGAAAGATTTAGTGATTCAACCACGTGAACAAGATTTAATAATTGGAACATTTGGTAGAGCTGCTTGGGTTTTAGACGATATTCGTCCGTTACGTGCGATTGCAAAAGACAAAAGCATTCTTGCTAAAAATATTGCATTATTTGAACCACCAACAGCGTATCAAGCAGCGTATCAACAACCTACCGGAAGTCGTTTTGGTGCAGATGCAACCTATCATGGAGAAAACAAAAGAGGTGGCGCGATGATTTCATATTATTTCAATAAGAAAGATATGCCAAAATCTGATAAAAAAGACTTGGAAGACGAAGCTAAAGAAGATGAAGAATCGAAAGACGAAGCAAAAGAAAATGACGAAAAGAAAGTAAAATGGGATTCGTTGAAATTGGAGATTTATGACAATGGAAAACTAATTCGCACCTTAAAAAACAAAGCTCCAAAAGAAAATGGAATTCACAGAATGTATTGGGGAATGGACGAAAAAGGTGTCGACAGACCTTCAAGAACCATCTCGAAACGCAAACGTGAACGCGGTGGAATGGACGTAAAACCTGGAACGTATCAATTAAAAATGACCTACGGCGATCAAATTTCTGAAACTACGATTAAAGTTGCAAGTGATCCACGTTTGAATGTTTCTCAGAAAAATATCAACGAAACCTACGCTGCTGGCAAGAAGCTTCAAAATATGACACAAACTGCAGCAGATGCTGTAAAACAGTTGGTAGAAAGTAAAAATGCTGCAAAACAATATCAAACAGCACTCGGTAAATTAGACAAGAAAAAACACAAAGATGCTATTAAGGAATCTAAAAATATCATCAAACGAATTGATGAAGTGATTGCGTTATACTTAGGTAAAGTTGACAAACGACAAGGAATTACACGAAACCCAGAAATAACTGTGATGCAACGTATAGGTTCGGCAGGTTGGTATGCAGGTTCGCGCCAAGCTGGATTGACCGATACAGAACGCCAATTGATGACACATGCGGAAGACGCATTGAAAGATGCATTAGACAAAACAAATACATTTTTTAATGACGAATGGAAAACCTATCGTTCTGCTATGGAACAGATTGATTTAAAACCTTTTAAAGAGACAAAATCATTTCAACTAAAAAATTAAGATCATGAAAAAATTAAGCCTATTATTCGCACTAATGCTTTTTATAGTTTCCTGTAAAGATGATAAAAAGCAAGCTGACAAGAAAGACGTTGCCAAAAATGTGAAGGAATATTCCATTGCGCAAATTATGGATAACGAACGTGTTTTTGGCGGAAGTTTTTCTCCTGACAAATCAAAATTATTGATTACGAGTAACCGTTCAGGAATTTTCAATATGTATACAATTCCGACTGGTGGTGGTGATTACACACCAATTACACAATCGGACAGCATCTCTATTTATGCCGTTTCTTTCTTTCCAGAAGATGAACGCATTTTATATCGAATGGACAACAATGGAGATGAAATTTTTCATCTTTTTGTGAAAAACACCGATGGAACTTCAACTGAATTAACGACCAAAGAAGGCGCAAGAGCTTCCTTTTTTCAGTGGGCAAAAGATAAAAAGAGTTTCTTCTATCAATCCAACGAACGCGACAGTCGCTATATGGATATGTATGAAATGAACTTGGAAACATTTACATCAAAACTCATCTACAAAAATGACGAAGGCTATAGTATTGGTGGTATTTCGGATGATAAATCGCGTTTAGCAGTAAGCAAAAGTATCAACACAAATGACAGCGATTTGTTTGTGTATACGATAGCGACTAAGAAACTTGCGAAAGTAAATACGCAACTAAGTTCAAATTCGGCAGAAGAATTCTCAAGTGACAACGCAGCTTTATATTATACAACAGATGCAGATGCTGAATTTTCATATTTGATGAAATACAATTTGGCAGATGGGACACGTGAAAAGGTGCTCTCAAAATCTTGGGATATTTCGGGAAGCTATCATACTACGAATGATACGTATCGAGTTACGTACATAAATGAAGATGCTAAAAACACCATTGAAATTCAAGAAGTTGCGACAGGAAAAAATATTGACTTGCCAAATTTTGATAACCAAAGCATAACGAATGTTGGTTTTTCTTGGGATGAAACTAAAATGCGCTTATTTGTTGGTGGCTCTAATACGCCTTCTAACTTATATGTGTATGATTTAAAAACGAAAGACTTAAAACAACTCACCAATACGCTGAACAAAACGGTTGAACTTAAAGATTTAGTCACCGCAAAAGTAATTCGTTATAAATCGTTTGATGGCACTGAAATTCCGGCAATTTATTACTTGCCGCATCAAGCTTCCGCAGACAAGAAAGTTCCTGCATTGGTTTGGGTTCATGGTGGTCCGGGTGGGCAATCGAGGCAATCTTTTAGTCCATTAATTCAATATTTAACAAATCATGGATATGCGGTACTTGCCGTAAATAATAGAGGAAGTAGTGGTTACGGGAAGACATTTTATAAAATGGACGACCAGAATCATGGTGAAGGTGATTTACAAGATTGTGTGGAAGGAAAAAATTGGTTGGCTTCGCAAGCAGAAATTGACGGAGATAAAATTGGAATTATTGGCGGATCGTACGGAGGTTATATGACGATGGCAGCACTTACATACACGCCAGAAGAGTTTGATGTTGGTGTAAATATTTTTGGTGTGACCAACTGGATTCGTACCTTAAAAAACATTCCGCCATGGTGGGAATCATTTAAAGATGCATTGTATTTAGAGCTAGGAAATCCGCATACTGCCGATTCTGTTCGATTGCGAAGAATATCACCACTTTTTCATACCGATAAAGTAACCAAACCATTAATGGTATTGCAAGGCGCAAAAGATCCGAGGGTTTTACAAATAGAATCTGATGAAATTGTTGCGGGTGTAAAGAAAAACGGCGTTCCTGTGGAATATTTGCTATTTGAAGATGAAGGACATGGTTTTGTTAAAAAGGAAAATCAAATAGAAGCTTACAGCGGAATTTTGAAGTTTTTAGATCAGTATTTAAAAAAAGAAACACCATTTAAAGATTAAATCACTTGCCAGTAAATTTTTTAAACGCAATTAATTTTTTGCTTATGTTTAATTATCTACTTACCTTGTAATCACGATTTAACACTAAATAAAGACCAAAAAGTAATGAGAAAAGGAATATTAATAGCAGCTTCAGCACTACTGATGTTGTCCGTAAGTTGTAAAGGCGAAAAGAAAGAAGAAACGCCAAAAGCAGACGAGAAAAAGGAAACTGTAGTACCAAAAACGACAGAAACCAAAAAAATAAAGTTCGCTTTAGAACCAAAAAGTGATAGTAAAGTTTCTGGAAGAGTAGTGTTTACAGAAAAAGATGGTGTTGTAAAAATGAGTGCCATCATGGAAGGATTAACCGAAGGAACACATGCAATTCACATTCACGAAAAAGCAGATTGTTCGTCTCCGGATGGAAAATCAACTGGTGGACATTGGAACCCGACAGCACAACCACATGGAAAATGGGGCGTTGCAGAAGGTTATCATAAAGGTGACATTGGAAACTTTGAAGTGAAAGCCGATGGACTCGGAACGGTTACTTTTAGTACTGACCAATGGTGCATTGGTTGTGGTGATGAAACAAAAGATATTGTTGGAAAAGCAATTATTGTGCATCAAGGAACCGACGATTTTGTATCGCAACCTTCTGGTGCAGCTGGCGCACGTGTAAGTTGTGGCGGAATTATTCAATAAGAAATTAAAAAAAATAGTATATTGATAAAGCTACTTCTTCCAAAGTAGCTTTATTTTGTTTTCATAATTACTAGATAGCATGAACCCATCTGCAAAAGGCTGGATAAAAAAGTTATTGGCACAATATCATGCGCATATTGCGCAACCGACTTCCTATTCTTTAGGCGAATTTTACAACGATTTAAAGTCTTGTGGATTTATCTATGGAACCAACTTCCGCACACTTTTTGATAAGATTGATGCAACCGATTTGACAGACGAAGAGTTGTGTAAAGTGAATATGATTTTGTCATTTCTATTTATACATGAAAAATACAACTCAGAAAAGGATTTTGTGGAGAGCGTAACCAGTTTTTATAATCTGATTGATGTTTATAAAAGTTCGTTTTTTGAAGAATTATTTTTGGGAAAGAAAAAGTCGTATGACTTGCTCGAAAGCATGCTTAATAAGCGTATCGCGATTGACGATAATGTAATTACAAAGAACTTCAATTACTTCATCACAAACACATTATTATTTGTAGATGTTTTGGCGTATGAGAAATACATCCAAACTGGCGAAGTAACCGATTTATACCTCAGAAATCTAGAAGCGACCATTGAAACCATCATTTTTGCGGCACTTGATTTAAAGAAAGAAAAGACTACCTATGATGAAAGCTTGATTAAATTGTTTGAAGCTTCTTTTCGATATCATAATCGAACGCGTCTCGCGTATGAAGATGTATTGCATTTTGTAACCAATCCGCTAACAAAAAATTATATTATCGATTTAGTGTGCATGACGTTTTGGACTGATAAAATGATTGACAATCAAGAACGTGACTTTTTGAATCGTTTAGGAAAAGATTTAAAAATTCCGAATGAAACACTTCTCAAAGCAACTGATGATATTCATTTGTTTTATACTGAACACAAAGATGATATTGCCTTATTAAAATCGCGCAATATGGTACAGAGTTTTTATGAGAACTCTAGCAATATGGTTACGAAATTGATTAATAGAAATAAAAAACGTTTGGCTACGGAATTGTATGAAAGTAAAGAGTTGATGATTCTGCTAACGCAATCGACCACACGATCACTTACCGATGAAGAACAAAAACGTATCAAAGATCAATTGTTAGATATTTTTAAAAGCATTCCGAGTTTGGCAATTTTTATGTTGCCAGGCGGCATGTTGTTGTTGCCGTTTGTCATCAAGTATATTCCAAATATTTTACCTTCTGCTTTTGATGATAATCGTGTGGATGATGATCAATTAGACCGCTAGTGCTATTAGACTTGTTCCCGCGTAGCGGGAATCTCTTGGATTGTTGGATTAACAAGTAAAAACTTCATCTCCAGTTTACCATTAAAATTTCTTCCAAAAGGAAAAGCATCCTTTCCATAAAAAGAATGCTTTTAACCTACGTGAATATTGATTATTATTTCTTTACAAAAAGACCTGAGAAAGAAATTACATTCTTTCCAACTGCAAGTCCACCAGCCAATCTAATTCCGTTAATTCCAGTAGTTGTATTAGTATATCCAGCACAACCAACATAATTATTTGGTCTGTCTTCAAATCCACTGAATAAAAGTGATGCACCAGCTATACCGCCTTCATCAAAGTGATAATGAATTGCAACTATTACGCTAACATCTCCCATTGTAAAATTACCTTTTCCTTGTCCGTTGCTGTTGTTTGCATCAGTAATTTCTAAAACTGCTCCTGAATCTCCGTTTATGTATGTTCCTACTAAACTCATAATTAAAAAATTTAAAATTAAATACTTACTCTATTTTAGGCTTTTCAGCGTCCGCCTTTACTATTGTTTTGGATTAATCACAGGTCAAAGATGTCTGATTATCAATCGAAAAGGAAAAGAAATGAGTCAGTGAACCATTACATTAAGTGAATGGATACTATTTTTGAGTGAAGGAATTATTGTTAGATTGTTAGACTTCTTAGATTGTTGGAGCACTTCGCTTTTGGATTGCTTTGCTTTTTGTTTATTTCTTTGTTCTTTGTTGATTTGTTTACTCTGAGGTGAGTCGAAGTATTGTTTGTTGTGTGTTGTGTGTTGTGTGTTGTGAAAGAACTACTTTTTAATTTAAAATTTTACATTTAGCATTTTTGATAATTCTACTAATTATAAGTTAAAATTTATAAATTACGACCAGCACTTGTTTTAGAATTCAAATATTCTGAGTAGCTTCACGTTGTACATAAAAACTCTATCTCATGAAAATATTGAATATCACTTTAGTAATCGCTTTTATTTTTTCTTTCAATTTTTTGAATGCACAAGACAATGATCATCATGATGACGATTATTCAACATCTAAATTTAGTTTTGTGACATATGGCGGAATTGGATATGCCGTAGTTGATAACGATAATGAACCAAATTATAATTTAAACGCAAATTCGGCCGATTTTTTAATTAATTATCGCATTGGAAAACGATACGGAATTGCAACAGGAATTGGAATTAATCAATTGAGCGGAACTGGTTTTAGCTCGGCTGGAAACTTCTACCACGAACGCGGATTGCTTAAAATTCCCGTATTGTTGAGCGTGGATTATAATTTATCCGAAAAAGTACGTTTAGTTGCCAATATTGGATTGTATGGACAAACGATTTTGAAAGACGAGTATAGTTTTGTTGGTGGAACTGTGGAAGATGTATACGAAGGTTGGAATTTTGGTTTTCAATCAGGAATTGGATTGGCGTATAATTTCAATCAAAAAATAAGCTTGGGAATTATGGTTCATAATCAAGGAGATTTTACACGAATTGATAGTGATACAAGCAAAGGAATTACTGACGAACAAAAAATAGTTGGATTGAATTCTATTGGATTGTTGTTTGCGATTAATCTGTAGTTTTAGACTCACTTCGTTCTTAGAATGTTAGAGCGCTTCGCTTTTAGACTCGTTCCCGCGTAGGCGGGAATCTTTTGGAGCGCTTTGCTTTTAGAATCGCTGCGCTCTTGTTTGTTCGTTTGTTAAGAAACACTTTTACATTTAAAATTCAACATTTAGCATTTATAATTTAGCTCAGCCAATTCTTAAAATCTTTGACGCGTTCTCTACTGACGATGATTTCTTGTTCTTTGAAATTGTGTAGTTTTAATTGTAAACGCGAGTTAGTGTAACTTATAATGTCTTTAATGGCGTTGATATTGATGTAAAACTTTCTGCTTACGCGATAGAATATTTCCGGAGATAATTCATCTTCTAAATGCTCTAAGGACGTTTCTAAGAGATAGTTTCTGCCTTCTGTGGTAAATACGTATGTTCCTTTGTTTTCGCTGTAAAAACATTCGATTTCATCAATTGGAATCATTTTTATGTGTTGTCCAACTTTTACCGTGTATCTTTTTTTATAGGTACGTTCAATCGGGTTGACCAATAGTTTTTTGATATCGTCAAAGTTGAGCTGTACATTTTGTGTTTGTGGTGCGCGCGCTTTGTATTTTTCTACGGCAGTTACGAGTTCGTCTTCATCAATTGGCTTTAGTAAGTAATCAATACTGTTTAGTTTGAAAGCTTGCAATGCATATTCATCATACGCGGTTGTGAATATAATTGCTGACGTGATGTCCACGACTTCAAATATTTCAAACGATAATCCGTCAGAAAGTTGAATGTCTAAAAATATCAAATCTGGATGCGGATTCGCTTGAAACCATTCTACAGATTCTGCTACGGAGTGCAACATAACTTCTACCTGCATGTCTTCAGCTTCTAACATTCTGTTGAGTCGGCGCGCTGATGGCTTTTCGTCTTCTATGATGATTACTTTCATTTCTCTTGGTTGTTTGGTGTTGGGTCGCTTTGCTTTTAGATTCGTTCCCGCGTAGGCGGGAATATCTTGGAGCGCTTTGCTTTTAGATCGCTTCGCTCTTGGTTTTTTGTTGATTTGTTATTCGTTATTCGTTATTCGTTATTCGAAAGAAACACTTTTACATTTAAAATTTTACATTTAGCATTTAGCATTACAAAGTCATTCCCAATTACGTTCGTTTTTAGACATGTATTTTTTTATTTTACGCTCTTCCCAATTTTTTCCAAATAGTACACCAGAACCAAATGCACCAAATGCATGAAATACAATTCCGATTCCCCAGAAAAATGCCGTAGAGAAATGTCCAAATTCCCAGAAGTTATCGCCTTCATCCATGTTTAATGCAATGATGGTTAGTAAAAAGACATTGATAATGATGTATACTGCAAAGTGAATGTAGAATCCTTTTATTTTTTCTACTTTTTTTCGTGCGTATATGTAACGCTCTTCTTCAGCGTAATCTTTAAATTTTGATGATGATGGTAATTTTTTCATGATTCTATTTTTTATATTATTTCCAATTACGAGTATCCTCGCTCATGAATTCTTTTATTTTTCGTTCTTCCCAGTCTTGCCCAAATTTACCATTGGTTATAAAGACATTGATTCCATGCAACACGAGTCCGATTCCCCAAAGAATCCATAAACCAAAGTTGTCGCTGTCTAATAAAGCTTCTAGAAATGTGTCTCCTTTGTCCATATTTTCAGTTACTTTAATATACAAAAAAATGGAATTAATGATTAAGTATACAAAAAGGTGTATGTAAAACCCTTTTAGATTATCTACTTTTTTCTGAACTCTCATATATGCTTCACTGCGCATTTTTGACTCGTTTCTATCGTTTAGATTGTTATTTTCAATTAGTTCCATCTTTTGCGTTCTTCTTGTTCCATGTATTCTCTAATTTTTCGCTCTTCCCAGTTTTTCCCAAAACGTCCATCTTCAATATATACACTCATTGCATGGAAAGCTAATCCAATTCCCCATCCAAACATTGGAAACCAAAACCAATGGAATTCTGGACTTGTTCTCAAGTTTATGAATACTAAAAACGGAATGACTAAACAATAGGATAATACGTTATAGTAAAACTCTTTTAAATTTTCTACATGTTTGCGTGCTTTGATATATTCGTCGTCCAATGGATTTTCTCCTGAACCTATGGCTTTATTTCTCATAATTTCTACTTGTTTTGTGAGCATCGGAAGTGCTACTTGGAAATCCGACGCTGTTTTGTTAATATGTACTTCGCGTTCTGTAAGCAAATCGTATCGTTGTGTGATATTATTTAAACCTACGCCACTACTCTTTTTTACTATTTGTTTTTCTTGAAGGTTGTTTTGGACAATTAAATTTCCACCTTCTTCGTATATTTTAATGCGTAACGGTTTTGATGGCGTTACCATGTTGTGTTTTACCGCGTTTTCAAGCAATAGTTGTAATGATAGCGGCACTACTTTACTTTCAGGATTGCTAGCTGCTTCTGGAATTTCAAAAATGATACTGTCTTCAAAACGCATTTTTAAAATGCTCATGTAAGTTTTTGCAAACTTGAACTCTTCATCAACCGTAACTAATTCTTTGTTTTTTTGTTCTAATACATATCGATATACTTTAGAAAGTCCGGATGTAAACTTTTGCGCTTGACGCGGATTTTCATCGATTAAAGAACTGAGCACATTTAAACTATTAAATAAAAAATGCGGATCTAGTTGATTTTTTAAAGCATCAAACTGTGCCGAAGCAGTTCCTGCAATAATTTTTTGCTCCGTAACTTTATTTCTTTGTAATTCTTTGTAAAAGTATATCGCATGAAAAAATACAGAGAAAACAATGGTGATGAGTAATGCTATAAAGTAAAATGTTAGCCCTTGTGAGTTGATAAATTCTGCATACGATTGTCCTTCAATCAGCATTTGATGTACCATTCGCACTAAAAACACCGTAAATATGGTAATGAATACCGAACCAACAATTCCAATAAGCAATCGATACTTTTTTGTGGTTTCCGTCCAACTTACACGTGTATTGATATAATCAAAGAAATAGGAATTTACCAAACTAATCGGAATAGAGTACAAACAGTAAACTCCATAGTTTTTCAACATTTTTCCGTCAAAAAGGATGACTTCTCCAGAGGTATAGCTGAGTATTAAATCTATGCCCCATAATATAAGTGCAACGATACTTCCGACAAATACTATTCTACTAAATTCCTTCATTTTTGAGTCTTTACGTGTGCTTTACTTCAAAGATACTAAGGTTTTTTGAACGTTTGTTACTTACTTTTTACATTCTTCAATTAAATATACAGCTCTGTCTTTTCCCCAACTTGGATGAAATGCTGTTGCAGGTTCATATTTTTCAAATAATGTGAGTGCTCTGTCATATTCCTTGCAAAATGGAGTTGTGTCTTTTCCAAAAAAACGTGCGCTTCCCATATCCCATTCTCCTTTGCACAATACAACTCTAGGATTATCTTTGTCAATTGCCATTGCTTTCGCGTAAATTTCAGCTACTTTTTGTCCATACATCATTCCGTATGTTGCGCCATCATGCGCTACCCAAACTGTGTATAACATGGCTTGTAGTACCATAATCTCTGAATTGTTTGGCGAAATACTCGTTGCATGATCCAATTGTGCTTGCGCTTTCTCTAATTGTTGTGAAAGTTTTGTTTTGTCTTTAATCGCAAATCCACTCATAATATTTATTTGCGCTGCATAATACGATGGCAACCATTCTTCTGGCGCAGCTTCTGAGATCCGCTCAAATAAATTTACCGCTTCGTTGCTTTTGTTTTCTTCTAATAAAGAAAATGCTTTTTTCATTCCTTTTTCGTACTTCGTTTGGGCGTTTACGGTGATCCCGATAAAGACTAGACTTAAAACTACTACTACTTTTTTCATTGTTGTTCTCTTTTTGATTGTTTGACTTTGTTTAAATGACTTCTCAGATGATTGAGATTACAAATTTGACGATGATGAATGCGATACTGATCATTTTTTGATTGATTTAATTAATTTGATTGATGGTTCAAATATCTTACAAACAACCTTCCTGTGAAAAAAGAAACTACTGAATTGTAATTTTTTCAGGATGAATTGTCATTTGGTTGTTGGTTGTTAGGTTTTGGTGCGCTTTGCTTTTGGGTTGTGGGTTGTGGGTTGTGGGTTGTGGGTTGTCGGTTGTGGGTTGTGGGTTGTGGGTTGTGGGTTGTGGGTTGTGGAAAGAACACTTTTACATTTAAAATTTATAATTTCTCAGAAAATCTCCCTACGAATAGGTATTTCGCGGTGTTTTAGAATTTTTTACTTTTAAAATGCTAAATCGAAAAAGACCTTTCACATGACTCACGACATAAGTGCATTAGAATATTTCTTATCAATTACTATTAGTTTGCTACTTCTTTATAATTTTCTAACCACCGTATTATTCTGTTTTCAGAAAGAGCTTTTGACAGAAAATAAAAGTGTTCGTATTTTTCAACGATTGCTTTTAGTAATTATATTACTCGCGATGTTTGTGTATGTATTTAACACAGAAAACATTCCGTCAGAACTAACAGAACTATATGTACTTCCTTGGATTTGGGGATTTTTGGCAAGTCACATTTTTATAATTCGCAAAAAACGTTGGTTCAATGAACTTTTAGGATTGGGGGTTTTGCTTGCCATCACAATTGTTATCTTTTTTAAACAAGAAGATCTCATTCAAGAGAAGAACAGTAGTGTGTATTTTTTATATTTGATTTTAGGCGTGCTTCTTGGAGGTGTTTTTTGGCCAACGGTTAAGAATGATATTTGAAAAGCAATCAGATAGTTTCTATTGATTCTTCACTCCTATTCATAATTCTTGTCTTGTAATGGAATAAACATAATATGTTAAATGCCAAGTTGATCCCAAACGGAATCAATAAAATTCTAGACGAATAAAATAACATTGGGCTACAGAATAATGATGGAAATAAAAAGGTGGCAACTTTTTCCCAATTCTTATAAAAATCAGGAATCGCGAAGTAAATGGTATATAAAAGACCACTTGCTATTGACCAAATTCCAACACCAATATACAGCAATTGAATTTCGCCTGAACGATCACCAATAACGATTTTAGCGAATGCCCAAGGAATGACAACATTTAATAGTAATGCGAAGAAATAAAAATTTCGAACTAATCTTCTAGCAATCTTTTTTGACATGAATGAATTTATAATAATCAAAGATAGATTTTCAAATGTAGTTCTGCTTGATTATGCTAAAAAATGTATATTTGAGTAACTTCTAAATAAAAATAATTGAAAAAGAATACCGCATTCCCTATCACTTTACTCATAAGTATTTTGATTTTTTCATGTACGTTACAACCAAAAAAGAAAGAGAAAGCTGCTAACCCTGAAAATGAATTATTTATTGTTGATGAAACTTTTTGCATAGATAAGAATCTACCCAAAATTGAATTCAGTGTAGAATATCCAAAACACATGAAATTTCTTCCTGCTAAACCTTCAGAATTTCCCAATCAAAATTATGCTATTATGGGGAAATATAGAAATGCAAGTACTATATTAGAAGCGATACAAATAGAAGCATTGTATGCTACAGATTCTTCAAAAAAGAAGATTGATAAACAAAAAACGTTACGCTATATACTTAAAGGATATCGTAATTTTTTTGCATCATTTACTGGTGAAACGGGCGTATTTAAAGTAAATGGAAAAGAATATGCGATGATGAGAGGAAAAGTAGAAGGTCGTTTTTACGGTACAAATGCAGGAACATTAACTGGCAAATACCTTATACAATCTGTGATCGTTATGGGTAATGAAGAAACTTCTAAAGGAATTGTTTTGACAATGATGGCCGACCAAGAAAGAACAGAAATTAAAACCTATGATGATTTTGTTACCAAAGGCGATTTAGGCGAAATTTGGCAAACGCTTGAATTTTATTAATATGTTCTTATTAAAAAACAAAAAAAACGCCGCAACTACTCAACGTAAGATAGTTGCAGCGCTTATGACTTTATAACGAGGCTAAAGTCTATAATTTACTGTACATAAATTGCTGTTTGTCCGTATTGGAAGTGAATTGGAACATGTCCTGGATCTCTTTTAAACATGTATAAATCTTTTTGTGGTTTTTCGAATAACATGATAATGTCCGAACCACCAAATCTGAATTTCCCAAATTCTTGTCCCTTTACAACTTCTTTTCCTTGAAGCTGATCTATATACATCATTACACCTGAAACTTGTGCCATTCCAATAGGAAGAATTGCTACTTTTCCAACTTCTGGACCTGCATCCACAATGACCAAACCACGTGCTTGGTTAAATTCATAACCATCTCCTGCTCCATCTGGCGCGTCCCATTGTCCGTCAACCATATTTACATTTAGGTATACTTTTCCTTGAATATCTTTTATTTCTAATACTTGTCCACTTACTGGCGTATGGAAACGATGATAATCATACGGTCCTAAGAAATAATGCACAAACGTTCCTCCATAAAAATCACTAGCATATTCACTACCATCCAATAATTCTGATACGGTTCCAATAGCATGTGTATGCTTTAATCGCGCTTTTGTTTTTTCTCCATCTGGACCTAACACATTTCCTTCTGCATCAATTGGATAATCTTCTTTAAATGTACAATCTGCTGGTGCAGCAATCGTTGTATTGTCATTTGGTGCTGCAATTGGTCGTAATGGCGAAATTCCTGTGTCTGCATTCGCATGATTAAATTCTCTGTAAAAGAATTCATTAAACGTTGTCCAACTAGAAGCATTACCTGCATATAACGGATAATTGTACATTGGGTTGTGTTTGAACGAATACAAACTTTCTTTTGTTAATGATTCTGTTGTATCCAAGAAACTTCCCCAAGCTATAGCAAACTCTACCAACCAAGCGGCAAACTTTGGAAAACTTTGCATGGAAACATTCGTTTCTGGTACTTTTTGATCAACTAACCAATAGAATTGACATAATAAATCGTATACTTTTTGGTTGTAACCGTTGGATGTATCTGTACTTGTCCAAGCATATGGATAGTTTGGATCGCTAGTTTCATCTGGCACCAAACGTACATACATATCTAAGTAATCATAATATTTTTCAATGGTTGTTGGCCAAGCATTTCCGTTAAATTCATCATTCATAGCGTTATATAAATCAGAATTCAAATCAGCTACCGCAGCAGCATTTGCAAGGTTTAAAGAAGCAAGCAATGCCACTTCCATTTCTGGATTTCCAGCCAATAAGGTTTTTAAATCTTCTACTACTTTATGATGTTTGTGTATTGAGGTATTTCCCATGATTTTAATTTTTAAGGTTAAACTATTAATCTTTATAAAAGTATACAATTAGTATAAAGAGAACTAGCGTACTACATCGTGATTTAAAAAGCACGTATAATTGCGTACTATTAATTGACAACGATTTTAATAATACCTATTCATACACTTACACTTGTGCATACGTCGGATTATAGATATCTTAGTTGTTATATATAAAAAAGCTATTTACCCTATGAAAAAATTACTTCAACTTTCCCTCTTCACTTTTTGTACATTACTTTTTATAAACTGCTCTAGCGACGATGATACTACGGCGCAACAACCTGGCGAACAAGCTGTTAATCCAGTTATTGAAACTGTGACCGATATTGATGGAAATGTCTACAACACCGTTCAACTTGGAAATCAACTTTGGATGCTCGAAAACTTAAAAACCACCAAGTTTAATGATGGAACAGCCATCAGCGAATGGACATTTGGCGACAATTGGAATCAAGATAATCGAACTTTTCCTTTCTATAGATGGGCAGATACTTCTGATTTAAACAATTTACATGATGAAGAATTACCTGAAGATTTTTATGGAGCTGTGTATAACGACGCGGCATTAAATTCTGGAAAATTAGCACCAGAAGGTTGGCGAATTCCAACGGAACAAGATTGGATTGTACTAAAAAGTCTGATTTCAGCAGATGGACAATTAGGAAACGAAGGAACCGCATTAAAATCTACTACGGGTTGGGCTGCTACTAGTGGCGTAGGAACCGATTTATATGGCTTCAATGGTTTGCCAAATGGTTATGTGACTAATTTTGGAACTTCTACAGCTGTGGGTGTTATTTGTACTTGGGCTACTTCAGATACAAATACTACTGATCTAACCAGAAGAGTTATCAATATTCTTGAAAACACAATGGAATTTGATGATAATTCTTGGCTACTTGGCGCCGGAGTTCGATGCATTAAGATTCAATAACAATATTCATAAAAAAATGTAAATTCGATGTTATATATTAGATGATAACATCGAATTTATGCTTCATAAAATGATAACCATACGAAAAGCTACTATTGAAGATTGCGAATTGATCGCCACTATTGGGAAAACTACTTTTTTAGAAACCTATTTGGTAAATACACCCAAGGCAGCTGTGGAAGCTTTTATTGAAAAAGCGTTTGCCATGGATACCTTAACGAAAGAATTACGCAATCCAGCTATTCACTATTACATTATTTATCACAGTACTAAAGTTGCGGGGTATTCAAAAATTGAACTCAACATACCGAATCAAAATATTGATGCTGCACAGATTACTAAATTGGATCGGTTTTATGTATTAAAAGAATTTCACGGTCAAAATGTAGGTGCGCAATTGTTCAACCATACGATTGTAGCTTCAAAAAAACTCCAACAACACGGAATATGGTTGTACGTTTGGATTGAAAACAAACGCGCGATTAATTTCTACACAAAAAATAACTTCAAGGTCGTTGGTTACTATGACTTTGTACTTTCTGAAACACGTTCCAATCCTAATGATGTGTTATATTTGGAATATTAATTTGATTTTTTCGCTTTCGCGGGAATGTTTCCGTGGTTCCCTAAATGACTTTAAAAACAACAACTAAAATAGCATCGACATGAAATCAATTCCGCTTTGGAATCCTGTAAACATAGAAAATATTACAGGCGAATATAAAATCTCAGGAATCAATCAAGATGCTGAACGAACTGCATATACTGGGATCTTAAAAGTATCACTTGATGAGAATAATAAAATAATAGCGCATTGGTCAATTAACAGTGATTCGCAAACCATGCAAGGCACCGGATTCTATAAAGATAATATGCTGGTCATCAACTTTAACTATGTGGGCGATGACACTACTACTTACAAAGGAGTTGCTGTATACAGAATTATAAACGCGAATGTTTTAAATGGTTTTTGGTCAGAAAAACACGGAGATCAAAAATTTTTAGGAGAAGAACAATGCCTCAGAATAAATACTACTGACAATAAGAACTGAAAAATGTGCATTCATGGCAAGCTAAACCATTGAACATTTCTGGCGTTCTTGAAAACTACATTGTGTATGTATACTATTTGTTTTACATTTAGGAATCATAAAACAGTTCTTTACTTAAAGTATAAAACTAAACTCAACACATGAAAAATATAAAAGCAGGTGTATTCTTAGCTGTCCTATTGTTCTTTGGCACACATTTGAATGCACAAACTGCCATTAAAAAACTAAATACTAATTACTACGTTGCGGGTCCAACCTCAACAGAGTTTCAAAGTATTGTTTCTACACAAAGATGTCAAAATTGGTGCTGGGCAACCTGTGTACAAATGGTTTTAAATTATCACGGATTGTATGTGCAACAAGAACAGATTGTGGGAAAAGTGTATGGTAGATCGCTGCCCTGCAAAACGGGAAATGCGCAACATATAATGAGGTCATTAACTGGTTGGGCTCCAGATGCAAGAGGTCGATTTTCGCAAATTTATGCTAAGTATGGAGTTTATAATAGTGCAGACATTGTAGATCAATTATCTAGAAAATGGCCCATTATAGTAGGATTAAGACAAGAAGGTCATTGCTATGTGTTAACCGCTGTATATTTTTCTTATGATCGATATGATAATCCCATTATAGATAAAGTAGTCTTACGAGATCCTTGGCCTTTGAGTCCAAGCAGAAAAGTGATGAATTGGAATACCTTTTTAGCCAAACAACCTGAATTTTTTAAAGTATGGGTCAATCGAATGTAATAGAAATTTGAAAACAGCACAGCATGTATATAAAACCAATCGAGATTTTGGAATTCTATTCTTAATCTTTGGAATCACTTTGATTTGTCATAGCATTTCCGACTTCTCTATGTATAATTATTCTGATGGAGTTTTGTTTCTTTTTATGCGATCAAATTCAAGTATCGTAGCCGAATTCATCTTTGGATTTTTGCTTTTCCTTTCGGGAATTCTCATATTTACAAAGAGTAAAATTTGGTTAAATATTTTAAAGATACTAACGATTGCAGTCACTTTGAATATCCTGTTTTTTATAATATTAAAAATCATAAAAAGTACGTTTCAATTAGATTTAATCATTCTAGTAGCTGTACCACTATTAATTAGTTTCGGATTATACAAACTGACGGAATACCTGGTTAGAGTGAATAATGCTTCATGGAATTTTAAAACCGAAAAAATAAATCTTATCATGGCTTTCGTTGTTGGACTCTTACCTTTTCTATTTAGTCATATATTCTTTTTAATTCGATAAAAACGTGAAATTACACAAACCTCTTTTCTCAATAATTGTCATCCTAATTCAACTGATTCTATCATTGATAAGTTATTACGACTTTATTGAATGGGGAAAAGCGAATCCAGAATTAAATGCACTAATTTGTAGAATTTTTCACGGAGATAGTTTATTTATATTTGTAACACTAATCGGGTTTTATGAAATGCTCACAAAACCGAGTCTATTCAAAACGTTCCTCCGAATATTCTTGATTTGTATTGTTTTAGGAACACAATTTGGAGGACTTATCCCAATCGCCGATTTTTATTCTGGAGTCTATAATACCGCTTGGTTTTCAGCAGTTGTAGCTTTCTTTTTGATTTTAATTCGAATTATAAAAAAATAAAAATATGCCTGAAGAAGATTATTTAGAAATTGATTGCAAACACGGAAAAGGAATTGCTGCTGTTGTGTGTTGCCATCATGTAGCTTCAGAAGTAGCTGTCGGTTTTATTGAAATTAGTACCGTACCAAAAGATTTGCAAGCTTGGTGTTATGCCTGTGAATTTTTCTTTCTCGAAGAAAATGATAAAACAGAGAAGTTTCTAAAATTTAATAAAGCTGAACTTGTTTGTGAACAATGCTATGCAGAATTAAAAGATGTGCACCAAGTTTTGGATTGATCGTTTTTTAGAATACACAAACTATTTTAGAGCAAATAACTCGCACACGAAGGAAGTGTTCTTTATCAATTTTAATAATTATATGAAAAGACGCAACCGAATTATAGTCGCAATTATATTTTTAGTAACATTTTTTTTATGTGATTTTTATCTCTTGCCAGATGAATCTGAACATTATTTAAAAAGTGATATTATTAATTTGGAACAATCACTTCTACCAATCTCCATCATATTATCTATCATAATTGCCTTCTTCACCACATTCGACAAATCAGAGTTTGGGAATTCTATAAGAGCAAAAATTGGAAGCATTGTGTATGTAGGAGTTATGAGTTATTTATTTTTTGGTTTAACCTCAAGTTTAGTAACAACTGTTGCGTTAAAAACAAATAGAATCACTGAAACCGAAACACTAACTAAAAATTTCGTGATTACTAATAATATATTCAAATATAATAACCGAATAGATACGATTCCTTCGATTAATCATTTTGAAAACAAACACAACGTTCGTGGTAGAATTTCAGGTAAAGTTTATAAAGATGGAGTTGACGGAATATTTATGAATACTGATGACTACACAATAATACAAGGGGAAAAAGAATTTGAAATTACATTAAAAACAGGATTTTTCGGTATTCCGTATGATCCAAAAATAGTTGCTATTCATAAGAAGAATCAATTGTGAAACTAAGCTTGACTTTCATTGTGACAAAGTAAATTCTGAATTCATAATTCTGAATTAAAATCTCCTTACTTCTTCTTTTTAAACTTCTTTTCAATCAGTTTTCGTTTCCATTCTTCTCCAAAGAAATCAAAAACATTCAACGAATAGATTCCGATCACTATGATCCAAGTAATTAAGATCCATAGAAAAAGAATCCAATTTTCGGAATCATTCAGCGCAAGTACAAAAGGAACGATCAAGCTAAATACAGCAACTCCAAAAAGTTTATAAAAACCTTTTACTTTTTCAACATATGCCGCTTCCTTACGAATCTGCTCTATTTCTTCTTTCTTATCAGAATCCGTAATATTCGTTTCAAAAACGGCTGCCAACGCTTTCAAAGTTTCCAAGCCTGCATTTTCGCCATTTTCAATGCGTTGAATCGTTCGAATACTTAATCCGCTCATTTCTGCTAATTGTTCTTGTGACCAATGACGCTCTAACCGCATTTTCTTAATATCTCGTAAATTAATTGTATTCTGATTCATTATTTCTTTCAATGTTTAGTAGTAACAGTGCAAATATACATCGTATCTTTTCATTGCACTGGAAACCCATAAGACATCAACATGACAGTTATGTGACAGGAGTCTGACGCTAGACTAGTTCAAGTTTATAATTCAAAAGCGAAGCGAATCTACACATCAAGCTATGCGAGATGCTACTATCTAAATACTAACATCTCACAACTCAATTCTAATTACAACGTATCCAACTGATTGCTCTTTTTATCATCGCTAATTGTCCAAAAGAAACCGACAAAGAAAAACTGATCTGCCGCAGGACGTTGTATCATTCGCTGAAAGTTTCCGTTTACATCTGCCTGATTTGCGTATTCGTAACCAAATACATTTCTAACTCCTAACGCATTCGATACAGAGAAATACAATATCTTTTGTGGCGACAATAAATATGCCCAATTCACACTTAAACTGTGGTAATCTTTTGTCTTTTCAGATAAAAAACCAGTCGTATTTGGGTTTGTGTACGGTCGTCCAGAAGAATAATTGTAACTAAATCCAACTTGACTTTTCAATTTATCAATCCAGTGTTTAGTAACTAATGAAAAGTTATGCTTCGTTGCAAAATTTGGCATCGCTTCTACGGGATAATTTTCAAACTTTCGCGATGTGTCTAAGTACGAATACGAAATCCAGTAATCTACATTTTTGATGGTTTTATTGTCTCTCCAAAACAAATCCAATCCTGTGGCATGTCCGAATCCGTCGTTTCCAAATGTTGCATCTGGTTGAATAAAATCGCCTGAAAATGTCACTAAATCGTTGTATTTCTTGTGATACGCTTCCGCGCGAAAGGTCTTGCCTTCATGCACATATTGATAGTTTAAAATATAATGTGTTGCATTTTCTGGTTTGAAATCGCTGTTGAATTTTAAATAATTATTATTCGGATTCTGGTAAAACTGTCCAAAAGCAAACGACACTTGATCTTTCTCAGAGGTTTTATACGCTACCGAAAGTCGCGGTGAAATCGTAGTTTCTTTCATTATTGTTGCATGATCCAATCGTACACCAGCTTTCATCGCAAAGTTTTTGGAGAAAAAGATATCTGTTTCCGCGAAAGCGCCCACTAAATTATTATTAAAACCATACTCGATCATAGAAACATCGGGCGTTTTAAAACTTTCATCGAAATCTGTCGTAAAATATTCTGCACCAAAACTCAATTTGATTCTATTGTTGAAATTTTTCTTCAACTTTGTTTTAAAGTGAAATGAATTCTCCAAACTGCTGATTCTGTCGTCAATAATTCTAATTTTTGAATCATCACGTGTGTAGCTCAATCCAGAAGCAATAGACCATTTTTCGCCAAAAGTTCCTTTGTACGAACCATTCATGTATATATTTTTATTGTCTAATTTGAATCGAACTAATTCGTCAAAATTGATACTTTCCTGATCGAGTTCAAAATTTGTAATATCAAATGCAGTATAAAATTTCAACGTTCCATTCGTAAAATGATGACGAAATACACTTTCACCTTGTCCACCTTGAAACGGCTTTTTCCATTCATTCCGATCTGGAAACAACTCTAAATACGGCGCCAAATTGATATACGAAGCACTCACACTTACAGAACCTTTCTCCCACTTTTCGGTATGTCCCAAAGCACCACCAACCGTCATGATAGAAATATCGGTTTTCTCTTGATCGGGTTCGTTTATAGTATTCAATTCTAAAACTCCCGACAACGCCTGACCATATTCCGCAGAATAACCACCTGTAGAAAACGTGATTCCTTTGAATAGAAACGGCGAATACCGTCCACGCGCCGGAATGTTATTGGTGGTGTTGCTATATGGCGTAAACACGCGAATTCCGTCAATGAAGATTTGCGTTTCTTCTGCACGCCCACCACGCACAAATAAACGTCCATCTTCTGCTACCGTACTTGTGCCTGGTAAGGTTTGCAAAGCTCCTACAAAATCGCCCAACGCACTTGCTGTAGTAACAATGTCTAATGGTTTTAAGGCAGTTACTTTTGCATTTTCGCCAGCTTCAAATGATCCGGCACTCAAAATTACGGTGTTTAATGCATCCACATTTTCGCGAAGTTTTATCGTTAGGTTTTGCATCTGAGTCACTTCTAACGTAAGTTCTTTTGATTCAAAGGATAAAAAAGAAACGACTAATAGTTGCGATCCTTTTTCGTCAGTGGTAAAACTAAACGTGCCTTTTTCATCTGTTGAAGCGCCGTCAAAAGTTCCCTTTAAGTATACATTTGCGCCAAAAATAGGTTCATTAGATTGATCGGTGACAATTCCGGAAACGGTTGTTTGCGCAAATGTGATGCTCTGAATACACAAAAAGAGGAATAGAATTAATTTTTTCATGGGATGTTATTTTTTGTTTTTTTACACTGAACTAAGTCGAAGTGTTGATTGATGATGGGACAAATCTCTTGCGAATTGAAAGATTTAGAAAAAAGAAAATGCTCAATTGTCAAAATTGTAGGCTGAATTGTATTAGTGAAACTCAATTTTTAGAAACCAGTAAGGTGAACTCAAAATTATTAGTTGAACTAATTTTCATATTACTACAATGATTAAAATTTTTGAGTTTGTACTAAACTTTATTACCTAAATTCCGATTGCATAAAAAATAGAAATATCGTAGTTTTGAATTCTATTGAGATTTTATTATCAACTCATAAGTAAACGCATTTATGTTATACGCTGTCATTGCTGTTATTGTTTTAGTTATTTACGCTATTACACGTTCAAATAAAGGAACATCTTCATTTTTACCGAGTTCAAAAGAAACGTATCAAACCATTGATGACGAATATAATGCGAAGCGAAAAGCCAAACAGGATAGAATTGATCGTATCTTGGAAAAAATAAATGACAAAGGTGTCAAAAGTCTGACAGCAGAAGAAAAAGCATTGTTAGACGAATATTCTAATTCTAATTAATGGCATCAATTTTTGGGCATGCACTGGCAGCCTATACAATCGGGAAGGTTTCCAACATACAACTGAATCCTGTAAAGCTTTCACTTTTATTAATATTTTGCGCCGTCATTCCTGATGCAGATGTCATTATGTTCAATTTTGGTTATTCGTACATGCATCCGCTAGGACATCGTGGGTTTACACACAGTATTTTGTTCGCGTTTATTTTAGCATTTAGCGTCCGCGCGATTTTTTACACGAAAGTGACGTACTTTTCAAAAGTAGGCATCATTTTATTTTTCACTTTTTTCCTAGCGACCTTATCACATAGTTTTCTGGACGCAATCACCAATGGCGGTAGAGGCGTTGGATTTTTTATTCCGTTTGAGAATAGTCGGTACTTCTTTTCATGGCGACCAATTTTGGTTTCTCCTTTAGGCGCTGGTAATTTTTTCAGTAAATGGGGCTGGCACGTCATACAGAATGAAGCCTTTTATATTGGAATTCCTGCGGTGAGTGTTTTGGTGATGAATTATATTTTTCGAAGAATAATTAAATAGAAAAACTCAGAGAGTTATACAGACATGCTTATTTAAAAAACAGGCGTTCCTTCCCTTTATTCCTACACAAAATAAAATTTAACCTCCAATAAAAAGGTCTTTTTCCTACAATTTATAGAAATTTTGTTTATATTTATAATTGCCAAAAGTTATAAAATCTCCCACTTATTAAGAAAATTCATTTTTAATTATAAGATAAATTAAAGAAATCTTTTCGCGAAAGGTGGACTGAAAATCTGACAGTCACTAAATGATCAGATATAAAAATAATTTTAACTTATTAATCATGTTAAAAAACATTTTAAACGTAAAAAATGCTCGTTTGTTAGACAAAAAGGAGCAGAAACAGATTTTTGGTGGTAACCAAGCACAATATGACCGATGTAGATTATATATAAATTCACCAGGCGGTGGTGGCTACTGGTCAGATTACGTTAGCTATGAACAAGCGTCCTCTGAATGGGACGGAATGGAATACGAAGGCGGATATACAGCTTCTGGTTATTGCTGTGCTAGTTGCGCTAGTTAGATAAAGAATAGGCGACTTTTGTTTACAAGAGTCGCCTATTATATTTTTTACTTTATACACCTTAAAAAAATCTTCATTATTTTTATATTCTATGAATAAAGTCATTATTGCCACGCTTTTATTTTTGCTTTGCATTTCATGTGCTTCTGACACGAAAACTGAAAAAAAAGATATACCTATTGTTGTTGAAACTATTGAAAAACCAGTTGTCAATACAAATCCAGTAACTTTTATCATTTCGAACAAAATGAACAATGAGTATGTTTCTATTTATAGAAATCTCGCTTTTGATACATTTACTCAGGATAAACATGTTTATACAGACAAAGCAATTGATACTATACAGCTTACTGTAAATCTTTCTGAAACTATATATGTTACTTCTAAATTTTCGGCAAGAGACACATTACATATAAAAAACGGTGATACTATTTATTTGAATCTAGCAAATAAACAATTGAAAACTACACATTCAAAAGCAGAAAATTTACAGATTTTTAAATTAAAGAATGACAAAATTGATTCACTTACCAAAACGTTTTACTATGTGGATTATAAAGCACCTTTTAACTTACAATCAGATAAATACCAAAAAGTAAATCCAATATTTCCATTACGAATTGATCGAGAAAAATTTAAAACAAAACCTACAGAATTAGTGCAATTAGCAAACGCTCTAATAGATCGATATAAAATGCTTACTAAAAAGTATGAATCGCTTAGCGCGAATGAACCCAAAAACGTTCCATATTATACATTATTAAAAGATGAACTCAATTACGCGTTATTTTTTGAGTTGAATCGATTCTATTCGTATTCTAAAAATGAAGATATTAAAAGATTAATCACTTCTGAGCTGTTTTTTAATGAGAAAACAATTGATGAAGCAACATTGTATAAAAAACTGAGTACGTTCAATGAGAAAATTGTGCTGAAAAATAAAAGAATCAAAGAAAAATTTAAATTAAAAATAGATTATAAAAAAGCTTTTGATTCGCTTTCAACTTATATTGAAGATCGCAAATTACTTCCGTTAGCAAAGTTTGTTGCTATTAATGGTAATGCCATGCAACGAGCTTCTAAAGAAGAATTAATTACAATGATAGAGGTATTCAGAAATGAATTTCCAGAAGAAAAATACGATAATTATCTTCAAAAAATTAAAGAAGATTATGGGTTGACAAAAAGTAGAACAACAGAAGACGCAAATACGGTTCATATTGTTGACACTAACGGAAAAGTCAATAGGCTTGATACATTTCTTGAAGAAAATAAAGGAAAAGTTATTTATATTGATTTTTGGGCAAGTTGGTGTGCACCATGCAGAGCTGTGATGCCAGATTCTAAAAAGCTATCAGAAACATACGCTAGAAAAGACGTTGTTTTTACATATATTTCAATTGATCAGAATAAATCACACTGGAAAAATGCGGTTGCTGCAGAAGATTTGAAAACATCAAAAACTAACTTTTTAGCAACAAATTATACAAAAGCTGCATTTTTTAAGGAATTGGAAATCAAAACAATTCCAAGATATTTATTGTTTGATAAAACTGGGAAGCTAGTACATCAAAACGCGCCTGGTCCTGATAGTGATGAAATTAAAGATTTAATTGATCAGTATCTTAAGAAATAAAATGAACCAAATGTACCACGATTATTTTTGTACTACTTTTTTTACTAAATTGCAATGTTATCATAGTGAGCATTACGATATATGAAATTTTTTAAAGTATTCATCTTCTTATTTTTATTGAATCTCTCTTTAGATATTTATTTTAATAATGCTAAAGAGTTTTATGAATTGAGAATTTATACGAAACCTCTAATCACCATAATTTTAGGTGTTTTTTTCTATGTAAATAGTAGAAATATGTTGCTACTTCATAGAGTAACGATACTTTTAGCGTTGGCGTTTTTATGTGCTGGTGATGTTATTTTATTAGAAGACACACCGTTTTATTCCTTTATTATTGGATTGCTCTTATTTTTGATTGCACTGCTACTCTACTCCTTTTATTTTTATAAACAAACCATATATGATATTGACCGATTGATTCCTTTTTTAGCCGTCTCATTGTTAATTGCGCTTTCGCTAATTTATTTAATGTACGATGGATTGAATAATTTGTTGATTCCCGTGATGATTTATATTGCCACCGTATTGAATTTTATGAAGATTGCTTTTTTACGCTACAAGAATGTAAATAATAAAAGTTACCGTTTGGTATTAGTGGGAACAATCTTTTTTACAATTACACAAGTTCTTATTGGATTGCATGCATTTCACAAAGCAATACCCTATAAAGATATTTTTATTATGCTTTTTTATGGTTTTTCCCAACTCTGCATTATTACTGGTGTATTGTCATTACAACATTCCGAGAAAAAACATAAAAATGTTGTTGCTTAAGATTTTCTAGTATTTTTATAAGGTCTAATAATTAAGCGTGCTTCTCTGTCAAATCGGATGTAATTGTACACCCAATTGATAAATACCACCATTCGATTTCTAAATCCGATGAGGAAGAATAAATGGACAAACATCCATACAAACCATGCAAATACACCTTGAAATTTGAATCTTGGTAAATCGACAACCGCTTTGTTTCGCCCAACTGTTGCCATAGAACCTTTATCTCGGTAATTGAAAGGTTTCATTTCCTTACCATTCAACTTGCGGGCTAAGTTTTTCCCTAAGTGTTTTCCTTGCTGAATAGCTGGTTGCGCCATCATTGGATGTCCAAAAGGATACGCTTCACTTTGCATCGCAGCAATATCGCCAAGTGCATATATGTCATCAAATCCTTTTACTTGGTTGAATTCGTTGACAATGATTCTGTTGCCTTTTGTGATGAACTCTTCACCATCTAAACCTGCAATTGTTGCTCCTTTTACGCCTGCCGACCAAATTAGTGTTGCAGCTCTAAAGCTTACATCTCCATTGGTACTTGCCAAATCGCCATCGTAATTGGTTACACGCAAGTTTTTCCAAACATCAACTCCAAGTCCTTGTAAATAATCTTCTGCTTTCTCAGAGGCTATCTCGCTCATTGCTGGTAATATTCGAGAGGAACTTTGAATTAAGTTAATTTTCATCTGACGAATGTCTAAATCAGGATAATCTTTAGGAAGAATTCCTTTTTTTATTTCTGCTAAAGCACCAGCCAATTCTACGCCAGTTGGTCCGGCACCCACAATGATAAAATTCATTAATGCATTGCGTTCTTCTAAATCAGATTTAAGAATGGCTTGTTCAAAGTTTTCAAGAATCAAACTTCGGAGATTCAACGATTGTGGAATCGTTTTCATCGCCATGCTGTGTTTTTCAATTTCACTATTTCCAAAAAAGTTCGTATTAGAACCTGTTGCGATGATTAATTGATCGTAATTTAAATCGCCAATGTCTGTATGCACACATTTATTTTCAGTGTCAATAGCATCTACATTTGTCAATCGGAAAGAAAAATTTGGATAGTCTTTTACAATTTTACGAATAGGATACGCAATAGAATCGGGTTCTAATCCTCCCGTAGAAACTTGATATAACAAAGGTTGAAACGTATGATAATTATGTTTATCAATCAATACAGCTTGTATTTCTTGTTTTCCTAATTGCTTCGCTAATGAAATTCCTGCAAATCCGCCGCCTATTATGACAACTCTTGGAAGACTCGTTCTAGGTATATTCATAAAAATTGTTCCTTTACACTACAAAAATACGGCTTTCTAAAAGTTTATTGAAAAATATGTAACATATTTGTGCTAACGAACACCAATAAGCAAATAACCATCAAAAATTGAGCAATAACCTTGAACATAGTTTTGTAAGCGAACTAGAACGTCACCAGAATATCGTTCATAAAGTATGCAGAATTTATACTTCGGGCAAAGATCAGCACAACGATCTTTTTCAGGAGATAACCATACAGTTATGGAAAGCATATCCGAAATTCAGAGGTGATTCTAAGTTTAGCACTTGGATGTACCGAGTAGCGTTGAATACTGCTATTACGTTATATAGAAAATCCAAAAGAAGAGTAAAAACACAAGATTATGAAACTGTTGTTTTCAAAATAACATCACAAGATTATGATGATACGGAGGAAGAACAGTTAAAGATTATGTATAAAGCGATCAAGCAATTATCAGATATTGACAAAGCCTTGATTTTCTTATATTTAGAAGATAAAAATTATAAAGAAATAGCCCAAACAATTGGTATTACTGAAGTAAATGCACGAGTGAAAATGAACAGAATTAAGACCAAATTGAAAAAGATTTTAAATCCATAACCCATGGAAGAATTAGATTTATTAAAGAAAGATTGGAAAAAGCAAGAGGCTAATCAGCCTAAGCTATCCTACAACGATATTGATAAAATGATCTGGAAGAAGTCATCTTCTCTCGTAAAATGGATCTTTTATGTCAGTTTGTTTGAACTTGGAATTGGAGTCGCTATTGTAGCACTTGTCTTATTAGTTCAACCCGATTTACTGAGCGATACTACAATGCCTGCTTGGTTGAATTGGTTTTGTTACTTGTCTTCAGCAGTTGTATTTTATTTTATTTATAAATTCTTTATGAATTATAAAAAGATTTCTACGACAAGTTCCATTAAAGATTTAATGAAAAGTATTATTACCACACGAAAAACCGTAAAACATTATGTAATTTACAGTTTGAGTGTGATCGCTTTTACCGTTTGCATAGCTGTTCCTACTGGTTTTATAGAAGGATCTGGCGGCATGGAAAAGTTTTCTGCAGAAGCAAACCTTACTCAATATTTACTACTCGCTGTAGTTACAATTTTTGTAGCTTGTTTAGTTGTATTAGTATTTTACGGAATTTATTACCTGCTTTACGGACTCTTAACTAAGAGGTTGAAGCATAACTATAAAGAATTGAAACAATTAAAATCATAAAACCATACCATCTAAAATCGAAATCGTTATGAAAAATAATATAGCTTTTTTAATAGTGTGTCTTACGTTTAGTATGTCTGTAAGTGCACACCAGCCAACGACAACATTCCAAAATGAAATTACTTCAAAAGCATTTTTAATGGAAAGTTCTCAAATGCATACTTCAATGTATATGAGTGGAAATGGAGGAATTCTACAATTGATTTACAATGCTTTTTATAAAGTAGGAAATATGATCTCTACCACATTAACTGACGAAGAAGTTCCAACAGACGAAGAAACAACTACTGAAAATTAATTCAAAAGTAGCACGTATAAAAAAAGGACATATACTTATATATATGTCCTTTTTTTATGTCTTTTAATGAGCATTAATATTCCCATTTACGTTTTTCGTTAAGTTTTTCCATCGCTTCAATTTCTTCTTGTGGAATTACTTTTAAGAAAGATGGATGCTGCTCAATTGCATATTCTAATTTTTCGATAATTGCATCTATACTTTCATTCTCATAATCAATATCCAAAGGCTCTTTGATTTCCATTGACTGCAAAATTCCTTTCTTTTTGATCCGAAGTCCTTTTCGATCGAAAGAACGTCTAAAACCGTCAATTACGATTGGTACTACAATTGGTTTGTAACGCTTTATAATGTGTGCTGTTCCTTTTCGGATAGGTTTCCAAGGTCGTGTAGTTCCTTGCGGAAAGGTAATAACCCAACCATCATTTAGTGCGATTCCGATATTAGAAATATCGCTCATTTTTACTTGTCGGTTTACATCTTCGCCATTGGCTCTCCATGTACGTTCAATACTGATTGAACCTGCATACGCTAATATTTTTGGTAAAAACCCAGATTTCATCGTTTCCTTTGCAGCTACATAGTAGATATTTAGCTTTGGATTCCACAAATATCCTACGTTTTTGATAGAATCTCCACGTCCGCTTAAACTTGCGTTAAATACATGAAACATAGCTACAACATCTGCAAAATACGTTTGATGATTGGAAACAAACAATACGTTTGTTTCTGGCAATGCTTTTAATATTTCAGAACCTTCAATTTGCAGGTCATTAAAGCCACGATAACGTCTATGCGTAAGTGTTCCCGCGATTCTGATGAGCCATTTTTTTAAAAAAAGTATATGTCCGAAAGGATTTCTTTTGAATAATCCCATGTATGTTTAGTTTTGAGCGAATTACAAATTTACAAAAACTAATTTGAAATGGCTGCGGAAATAATGTCTTTAACTTCACTTAACATCATTGCTGTTGCGCCCCAAACTACATATTCATTGAGGTAAAACGCTGGTACATTTACAGTTGTAGCATACGAAGTCGTCAATTCTTTTTCAATGAATGCCGCTTCTGCTAATAAATCTTTTAGTGAAACTTCTATGATAGATTCCACTTCCGATGGTTGAGGAACAAACATTGGTGTTTGTTGTACAATTCCAATAAACGGTTTTACTGTAAAGTTACTTGGCGGAATATAGGTTGATGTAATTTCACGAATGACTTCAATACTAGCACGATCTACGCCAACTTCTTCTTCTGTTTCACGCAATGCAGTTGCTGTAAAATTAAGATCTTCAGGATCAACTTGTCCGCCGGGAAACCCAACTTGATTGGAATGTACACCTTTATACGTTTTCCGTAAGATTAATACAAGTGTCGTTTCATGGTTTGAATTTGGATAAAACAACGCCATTACCGCTGATTTTCGAGCGCTTTTCATACGATTTTCCATTTTCTCAAGTTCTTTTTGACGCATAGCTGGTGCCATTTTCAACTGAGAAGCAATGCCTGGAAGCGGGATTTTTGCTATTTTTGGAAGGATTTTTTTAAAATTGTCAAAATTCATTTATGAAAAATATTTGCTATATACTAATTGCTGCTTGTATGTTTTTAGGTTGTGAAGATACTAAAACTTCTACACCTACTTTAGACGCATCTCAAAAAAATGAAACGCCCAAAGCAACTCAAAAAGCAGAAAAGAAAGAAGAAAAGAAAAAGGAAAAACATGAAGTAATCACCAATAAAAATGTGTTAGATTATATGATTGCGTATGGTGAAAAAAATAAAGAACAAAAAGTACGTATTGTAACTGATTTTGGAAATATCGATATCAAACTTTACAACGAAACACCGTATCATCGCGCAAATTTTATCATGCTCGCCAAGCGTAATTACTTTCAAGGTACACAGTTTCATCGTGTTGTAAAAGATTTTATAATTCAAGGTGGAAATTCAGATGGTTGGAGCGTTGCAAAAAAACGCGAACGCATTGGAAAGTATTTGCTTCCACCAGATACAAAAAAAGGCTTTAAACATGATCGTGGTGTAATTTCAATGCCAAGTGGCGACATTGATCGCGCATATAAATATGCTTCCCCGTATGAATTTTTCATTGTACAGAAAAAAGGTGGCACACACCATTTAAACAAAGAATATACTGCCTTTGGAAAAGTAATCGCAGGCATGGATGTTGTAGACAAAATTGCCAATCAGGAAACCGATAAAGGCGAATGGCCAAAGAAAGAAATTATGATTCGACGCGTAGAAGTGCTGGATTAAAGACTGTTTTTAACAACGCTTGTACATAAAACGCAACGCTTATACATTTTATAGTTATTATTGATTTTCGTTTCACTAGATTCGCGCTCAATAAATTTCAACTAAAAAATTATGAAAAATTATTATTGCGTCGTCCTACTTTTCTTGATGACAACTTCAGGAATCTTTGCTCAAGTAAATTTTGAAAAAGGGCATTTCATCACAGAAAGTGATCAAAAAATAGAATGCTATATTAAAAATGAAGATTGGAACAACACGCCTTCTAAATTTGAGTATAAAGAAACATTGGATGGTGACGTTAAAGTATTACGGCTTGGAAACTTTAAAACATTAGTCATTGATAATGCTTTTAAGTTTGAAAAGCATACGGTTCAATTTGATGACTCTTCAAGAGCTTTAAATGAACTTTCTTTCGATAGAAATCCCAATTTTAAAGAAAAAACGGTGTTACTTAATGTTTTGATTGAAGGAAAAGTTACACTTTTATCATATATTGATAATGAAATAAGAGCGTATTATTACAAAAAAGGTACTGGAAAAGTAGCGCCACTTATTTATAAAGTTTTTACTACTGAAGATCGTAAAATTTTATACAATACAAGATATCGTCAGCAATTGTTAACAGAATTTCCGTGTGATGCAATTACTGAAAATACAATTTTAAAAACTGATTATAGTGCAGGAGACTTATCATCTTTCTTTTTAAAATACAACGAATGTGAAGGCGAAACCGCTATTCAATACAAGAAGACGAAAAAAGGAACATTTCATGGACGCGTGTTTGGCGGATTCTACAATAGTAGTTCAGATACCGAATTAGAATTACCTGTTTTGACAAGAAGTGGAATTGATATGGAAGCAGCATGGGCTCCAACATTTGGGGTTGAATTAGAATATGTATTACCATTTAATAAAAATAAATGGTCCGTATTTATTGCGCCTAATTACAGTTCATACGAAGGAGAAGGTAGTTTTTTTGATTTAATGGTCGAAAGAAGATTTTCTGTAGAATATAGCGCTATTCAAATTCCAATTGGATTCCGTCATTCAATGTTTATAAATGATAATTCTAAAATATTTCTAAGCGGTGCAGTTTTAATTGATATTCCACTAACAACTGGTACAGGAGGAAATGTTACACTTCCTGAAGGAGATTTTAGAACTTCTGCTGGTACTGCAATTGGAATAGGATATAGTTATGATAAATATTCTATTGAAGCAAGATATCTTCCAAATAGAGAACTTTTAGAAAGATCTACACAAGCAAGCGTAAAATTAAATCAATTTTCGATTACAGTAGGATATACAATTTTCTAAGAAAACAGTTTTAAAACTATTTTCAAGCATTTTAAAAAGGAACTGACTAGCGTTGGTTCCTTTTATTTTTGATACACACTTGGTAATTGTATTCGGAATTTCACCACAAGCAATCGGATGGAAATGACCATTGCTGCGGTAAAAATGTATATTAAATCTTCTTTTAAATTAAAATAGCGCAGTACAAAAAAGGTGATTCCTCCTAAAATACAAGCGGTTGCATACACTTCTTTTCGAAAGATTACTGGGATTTCATTACAGAGAATATCACGGATGACACCTCCAAAACTAGCACTGATGGTTCCTAAAGCGATGCAAATAATAGGATGTAAATTTGCTGAAATTCCTATTTCAACTCCAATAATGGTAAAAACGCCCAAACCAATAGTATCAAATAGAAATAATGATGTACGAAGTCGGTTCAACTTATTTTTAAAAATGATTGAAATAATAACTGCCAAAGTAATCGTGTATCCGTAATTAAGATCGTTCATCCATCCAACAGGAGTTTTTCCGATTAATACATCCCGTAAGGTTCCGCCTCCAACAGCAGTCACAAACGCAATAATAAAAATTCCAAAAACATCCATACGCTTTTGCATTGCGATCAAAACTCCAGAAATGGCGAAGGCAAAGGTTCCAATAATATCAAGGACGTAAATTAGCATTACATGTTTTGTGTATAGAAGTTATAATCTTTAATGATTACCCCAAGAAAAGGAATGGTTTCTTGTTGCGATTTTGCTTCAATCACTTGTTCTACTTTTGTTCTGAGTTTCGTAAGTGTGTCAAAATCTTTTGCTCTTTTAGCGATGAGATATGTTTCTTTTATAATTCGCATATCATTATCAGATAGTCTAATTACTGAAGGATATAACGGTTTGTAATTATCGCCAATTTCTTCTAAAATGGTATGTGAAATAAGTACTTTATTTTTTAATGAAATGACCGCAGTTCCAGCTGTCATATCACCCAAACGTTGTGCTTTTTCACTCACAATTACAGAAATTAAGGCAATAAATCCACTCAACATATTTAGATCGATGATTCTAAAAAACCAACGAATTAGGTAATCTACAAACGAAGCTTGATAGCCATCAATTTTCACAACTCTGATTTTCATTGCTTTTTTACCAATGGTTTGTCCTTCAAATATAGATTCTAACACTAAGGTGTAAAATATAAAAGGAAAAAGCGCCAATACAAACACCGAAATTATGGACCAATCGTCCCAATCACGCATAAAGCCTGAGCTACTTTGCATGCTAACGATGATCCATATCACTGTACTTGCATACGCTCCTTTGATAACTAAATCAATTATATGAGCAACGACACGTTCACCAACAGAGGCAAGTGTAAAGTTGATATTTACATTTTGAGTAGTATTAATTTGTATCTCTGACATTTTATGTTTTATTTTAGCGTATCTATGAGAGAAGTTGCATTTATCAAGCAAAATAAAGAAAAATGGTTGAACTTTGAAAAAACCATTTATAATAATCAATTTAAAAATCCCGATACACTTTCATCCTTGTATATTCAATTGATGAATGACTTAGCGTACGCACAAACGTATTACCCTAAGAGTAAAACCATTAGCTACCTAAATCAACTCGCATCGGCGGCTTTTCAACGTATTTATAGGACAAAAAGAGAAAAAACAAATCGTTTTATTTCTTTTTGGAAAACGGAAGTTCCGCTCATTGTGTACCAATTTCGACGCTATGTACTGTATGCTTTTTTAATTTTTGGAACTTTTGTAACCATTGGTGCCGTTTCTGCAGCGTATGACGATTCGTTTGTTCGACTCATTCTTGGTGATGGTTATGTAAATACAACACTAGAAAATATAGAAAAAGGTGATCCTGTCGCCATTTATAAAAGTGGCGGAAACTTCGGAATGTTCATTGGAATCACACTCAACAACTTATATGTCGGCATTAAATCCTTTCTATTTGGTGTTTTTGGAGGCATCGGAACTGGTTATGTTTTGATGATCAACGGAATTATGTTAGGTTCATTTCAGTATTTTTTCCACGAACAAGGAGTTTTATGGGAAAGTGTTCGCGGTATCTGGATTCATGGTGCAATGGAAATTTTTGCCATTGTCATAGAAGGTGCTGCCGGATTGTTATTAGGCGCAAGCATTCTGTTTCCCAAAACCTATTCTCGTATGGCTTCCTTTAAAATGGGACTCAAAAACGGAATCAAAATATTAATCAGTACATTTCCTTTTACTTTTGCCGCTGGCTTCTTAGAAGGTTTTGTTACACGCTATTCGGATAGTATGCCCAACTGGCTTTCGGTAGGTATCATTCTCATTACATTGAGTGCCATATCCTATTATTATTTAATCTATCCATTCATTGTTAATAAAAAATTAAGAGCTCATGTTGCAACTGTATAAGTCTAGAGATTTCGGGCTAATCTTTAAAGATACGTTCGGGTTTTTGAAAACACACGGAAAACATTTTTTCAAAAACTACATTACTGTCAATGGAATCTTTATCTTGATTCTTGTCACAATGACCTATATGTTTTATAAAGGCTATGAAGATATTGTCATGGGCGGATACGTAGGAAATAATAATTTTAATGCGCTTGAAAATTATCTAAACGAAAATGCAGGCAGTGTTCTCTTGTATGGTTCTATATATATAATAGTGGGTATTATTGTAGGTGTCCTAAACTATGCTTTTGTGCCTATCTATTTTAAATTATATGAAAAACACAAAGGAGCTAATTTTGCATCTAAAGAAATTGTAGACGAGTTAATTGGAAATATTTCGAAGTTAACTATTTTTATTTTGGTTTCCATTCTCATCGCAATTCCGTTGTTTATTGTGGTAGGTATTATTGGGCTTCTCATGGCAATTACCCTTATTGGAATTCCGTTTCTCATATTCTTAGGAGCGTTGGTATCGTTTTTTTATCATTCTACGTTAATGGAATATATAAAGTCAGACAAGAAAGGAATTTTTGAATGCTTTGGTTATAGTTTAAATTTATGCTTTAAGAAGTTTTTCCCTTCACTTGGTGCAATGGGTATTTTTATGCTTATTGTAGGTATTGCTCAGTCGGTATTTAGTATTGCTCAACTCATCATCATGATGTCTGCTGGAGTGATGTCATTAGAAAACCCTAATAGTCTTAGTGAAATTGATCAATGGTCTACACTATTCGTCATACTATTTATTTTACAAATCTTATCGTATCTTTTCAACCTTCTAACCGCAGCAGTTATACAAATGAATCAAGCTATTGTATATTATAGTTTAAAGGAAGAAATAGAAAATATCAATACACAAAATACTATTGAGCAAATAGGTTCAGCTCCAGATTAATGCTACATTTTTTAAAACACATACGCTACACGTTCCTACTCATCGGAATTCTTACAACGGCATCTCTTACGGGAACTACTGCGCATGCAAACAACTCGTTTCCGCAGCAAACTTCTGTACAACGAGATACTTCCAATGTAACACCAAAAACGTATGAAGAAGATTTTAAGGAACGTTATGATGGCAGCGAATATGTCTACGAACAGGAAAAAACAAAAGGTTGGTTTTCTCGTTTTATAGAATGGCTAGAAGCTTGGGTTCAAGATTTATTTGATTTTGATTCACGCGAAAAAGCAGCCGATTTCTTAGGCGACCTTACCAATATCGTCTATGTGATTATCATCATTATTGTAGTGTTTATCATTGTACGCGCCATTATGAATGGTGAAGGACGATGGGTTTTCGGGAAAAGATCTGACAAAAAAATGGTGCAATACGAAGATGTTGAAACCAATATTCATAGTGTCGATTTTAAGAAGTTAATTTCGCAAGCAACCGCAAACAATGATTATCGCTTGGCAGTTCGGTATCAATACTTACAAATGCTAAAAAAGATGAGTGCTTCCGAAATCATTTCGTATGATCCAGAAAAAACTAATCTCGATTATACTTACGAAATTAAAAACGACGACATTCGAGAACAATTTCAGTACACTTCGTATGTATACAATTACGTTTGGTACGGCGAATTTTCTATTGATAAAGCACAATATGAACAAGCCAAAACATCTTTTAGTCTCATCCTCAAAAATATGGCAGCATGAGTAAAAGACTGAAAATATATATCGGAATCTTAGTGGTCATTATCATTGTGGCAATGTCTGCCGAAATGTCTAAACCAGCAATTATTGATTGGCGAGAAACCTATAATGAACGACAAACACGTCCGTATGATTTACGAGTATTTCATAAAGAGTTAGCCACTATTTTAGACAAAGGCGCTATTAAAAATATTTATCGAACTCCGTACGAATACTTTAATGGAAAGTACGATTGGGAAACGTATACCTACAAAATTCAAGGAAGTTATGTAAACATCAGTCCAGAGTTTTATACGGATGAAAGTTCGCTTAATGAATTGCTTGATTTTGCATCCGAAGGAAATACCATCTTTATTTCTACGCACGAAATGCCGCGTTATTTAAAAGATTCACTCGGTTTTTCAACAAAGTACGATTATAAAGTTTCCACAGAAGCCACACTTTCATTTGCGAATAGAAATTTAGACAACAATGAAATCTCGTATGAAAAAGGCATTAAAAACATTTATTTCTCAAAAATTGATACGCTCACAACCACACCTTTAGGGCATCAAAAATTTGATACTGATTCGATATATACCAATTTTATCAAAGTGCCTGTCGGTGATGGCTCCTTCTTATTGCACACGCAACCTGTAGCATTTACCAACTTTCATTTATTAAAAGACGATCATTATAAATATTCGGAAGGAATTTTAAGTTACATCCCAAATAAAGATGTCTTTTTTGATTCTCCGAATAAAATTAGAACTGGCGAAGGCACAAGTGATTCTTCCTTACGATTTATTCTAGAACAACCCGCATTGCGTTGGGCTTGGTATTTAGCCTTGCTCTCTCTATTGATATTTATACTATTTAATGTAAAACGGAAACAGCGGATTGTCAAAATTGTAGATCCACTTCAAAATACAACGGTAGATTTTACCAAAACGATTGGAAATCTATTCTATGAAACAAAAGATCATCAAAATGTAGTGCATAAAAAAATAACGTATTTCCTAGAACATTTACGAACAGAATATTTGATGAACACGCAAGTACTCGACGAGAAATTTAGTACGCGACTGCGACAAAAATCGGGGAAATCGAAAGAAGAAATAGATAGACTCGTTAAACTGATTAACATTTTAAAGAAAAAAATATACTTCGATCAAAATGATGTTTTAAACATTACCAAAGCGGTCGAAAATTTCCGTAAAAAGAAATAACAAACTAATTAATTTACAATACATTAAATTCAATATATGGACTTTATAGGAGAAAATAACGAGCAGGATGCTCACAATGAGCAAGAAACTCCATTATCATTCACAAACAGAGTTGACCTGACGGAATTACAAGAAGGAATTCATAAAATAAGACACGAACTCTCTAAAGTAATTGTGGGTCAAAAAGGCATGATTGATATGCTAATCACTGCATTACTAGCCAAAGGACATGTACTGATTGAAGGTGTTCCTGGAGTTGCGAAGACCATTACCGCAAAGTTATTGGCAAAGTCATTAACGGTAGCTTTTAGTCGTATTCAGTTTACGCCCGATTTAATGCCAAGTGATATTTTAGGAACTTCCGTTTTTGATATGAAAAAAACAGAGTTTGAATTTAAAAAAGGACCTGTATTTACCAACATGTTATTAATTGACGAAATCAACCGTGCGCCTGCCAAAACGCAAGCGGCTTTGTTTGAAGTAATGGAAGAACGTCAAATTACCATGGATGGAACAAAATATCCACTAGCGCCACCATTTATGGTTTTGGCAACGCAAAACCCTATTGAGCAAGAAGGAACGTATCGTTTGCCTGAAGCACAACTAGACCGTTTTCTGTTTAAAATTGATGTGGATTATCCAAATCTTGATGAAGAAGTAGAAATCATTGCGCGTGAGCATTCACTAAAAGAAGGAAAGAAAATTGATAAAATCACTTCGTTCTTAACAAGAGATCAAATCATCAAGTTTCAGAATGTAGTCAATGAAATCATTATTGAGCCACATTTACTAAAATACATTGCGGAAATCATCATCAATACGCGTAGCAATCAATTCTTATACATTGGTGCTTCGCCAAGAGCTTCTATTGCCATCTTAAAGGCTTCCAAAGCGTATGCAGCTATGAATGGTCGCGATTTTGTAACGCCAGAAGATATCAAGCAAGTCGCAGTCCCAGTATTGCAACACCGTATCATTGTTACGCCGGAGCGCGAAATGGAAGGTGTTTCTTCAAAACAAATTATCAATCAAATTATACAAACTATTGAGGTGCCTCGATAAGTAATTTTAATAAAACAACACTACAGTGGATCGGATCAAAAGTTTTTTTAAATCGCTCTATCTCCAAGACCGTTTCTTTTACGGATGTTTGGCGATCATACTGTGTTTTGTTGTGAGCTTTATATTTCCAAATTTATTTTATATTTCTAAACTATTATTGCTGATTTTTATCACCTTTATGTTGTTAGATATCGTCATTCTATATCTAACGAGAACCGGAATTTCAGCAAAAAGACAAACGCCCGAAAAGTTCTCGAATGGTGATGAAAATGATGTGTTTTTACGTTTGGAAAACTATTATACATTTCCGATTTACACAAAAATCATTGACGAAATTCCTGAACAGTTTCAAGTACGTGATTTTTCTATTGAGAAAAAATTAGATGCTTCTAGCGTTTCTGAATTAAAATACACCTTACGTCCTACCGAACGTGGCGAATATACTTTTGGAAAACTGAATGTATATGTCATGTCTATTTTAGGATTGGTTTCCAGACGTTTCTTTTTTGACAATGAAGTCATGGTGCCTACCTATCCAGCGTATTTACAACTTAAAAAATACGACTTGCTTGCCATTAGTAATAACTTGACGATGTACGGAATTAAAAAGATTCGTCGCATCGGACATACGATGGAATTTGAGCAAATTAAAGAATATGTACAAGGTGATGATTTGCGAACGATTAACTGGAAAGCTTCGGCAAAACAGAATCAATTGATGGTGAATCAATACCAAGATGAAAAATCGCAACCTGTGTATTCTGTGATTGATAAAGGTCGTGTGATGAAAATGCCGTTCAACGAATTGAGTTTGCTCGATTATGCCATTAATGCAACCTTAGTCATGAGTAACGTAGTGCTGAAAAAGCAAGACAAAGCCGGAATGTTTACGTTTTCGAAGAAAGTAGAAAACATGGTCGTTGCAGAAAAGCGAAGTGCGCAAATGAGCATGATTTTAGAATCTTTATACAATGTAAATACAGATTTCTTTGAATCAGATTATGGACGCTTGTACGCAGATATTAAGCGAAATATCAAACATCGTAGTTTGATTTTATTGTATACAAATTTTGAAACTTTAGATGCGTTAAACAGACAATTGCCGTATTTAAAAGGAATTGCAAAAAGTCACTTGTTAGTCGTTATCTTTTTTAAGAATACAGAATTAGATGAATTGATTCACGAAGACGCTACAACCATTCAAGAAGCTTATGACAAAGTGATTGCAGAAAAGTTCTCCTTTGAAAAACGTTTGATTGTCAACGAATTGAAGAAATACGGCATCTACTCTATTTTGACGACGCCTGAGAATTTAACTATTGACGCGATTAATAAGTATTTAGAGATGAAAGCGCGTGGGTTGGTTTAGTTAATTACAAATTCACAAATGGCTTTTTGGTTTGTTTGTGGGCATGAGTTGGAAACTCGCGCTAGCTTGGGTTGTAAAACGTTTTTATTTCATATAGTATTCATTCCAATGAATAGAGTTCCAATAATTATTATTAATAGTACAAGTGAAAATAATTTATCAGAAGTTTTAACGTGTGGATTTTCGGCTGAAAACCCATAATCAATCTCGTTAGAATTTCTTAAAAAGAGAATAAAGTCTCTATCATGAATTTTTTCACTAAGTCGTTTAAATAATCGATCAAAAGTCCAATATATTATTGGAACACAAAATCCAAAATACATTAATCTGTCATTTCTTAATTCAAGTTTAGAAAATAAAAAACCAAATAATCCGATAGCTAAAAACCCAGAGCAGAATAGCCAAACTATCTTCGGTTTTATCCATTTTGCTTTTCTTGAATATAGAATAAAAAAACTAATTCCAAGTGCAAAAAAAATTCCGATTATACTGTTATCCATTTGTATTTAATTTTCTTTCTGTAGCGTTAATTTCAAATATTTTACAACGTTGTTGTGTATGGCTAGCTGCTTATTTTAAGCTGTAGGTTGGCGCAAATTCACGAATGGCTTTTAGTTTGTTTGTGGGCATGAGTTGGAAACTCGCGCTAGCTTGGGGTTTAATTTTCTTAAACTTCTTCTCGAGTAATATCAAATCTAAATGGAATCTTTTTGGCTTGATAGACTTTCAATTGCTTCCTTTTACATATTTCTATTATCTCATTTTTATCTTTTTCATTAATGGAAACCCCTAAAATGACTTCAGAAATAAAATTGTCATCTAGTTTTACTATTCTCTCAATATTAGTTAATCCATCTGGATTTAATATTGATAATCTATATTCTTCTTCATATTTCCATTCTTCGGCTTTTGTATACATTTGAATAAATGAATCTTTTACAATATCATTGCTAAAATCTAAAGGATTTCTAATCGGAAATTCTTTTGAATAGTTTACATGACCACCTCTACCAAACTTGTTTGATTTTATTATTAGCTCCTCTTTGAAACCAATACAATACCCTTTATGATTATCTCCATAATGAGACCACATTAAAATAGATTTCCATGTTTTACTTCCGGAAAATACTCCATAGCAACTATCTAATTCCTCATTTTCTCTTTTTTCATTAAACAAATGTTCGTCATCTAGATTTACTTTTAGTCTCTCTTTTAAATTTGATTTTATAATTTCAGGTTTCTTACTTAAAGAGATTAATTTTTCTTTATGTTTATTCACATAAAAATTTGCAAATTCTTCTCTTTTAGATTCATTATCTATTAGGTGAAAGTTTTCAGGAATTTTACAGTCAAAAGGATCATTGAAGGAATTTGGAGGAGCTAAATAAATTTCATTCTCTATTAGAACATTTTTATGGAATTTTTCATGCCAATTTCTATATTTATAAATTATTCCTTTTTTCATTAACTATTTTTTCTAATTAAGTACAATATCTCAATATAAGAAAAGTAAGATGATTGTAAGCGATACTTTTCGATTAAGCAAGAGCCGAATTTTTATATTTTGTTTTTAACTTATGAATCTTAACAGCCAAATTTAAAAATTTGGCGGTATTCATAAATAAACATTAACCTTTCAAAAACCTATAATAGCTATATTTTATAGATATAGTTAGCTGACGTTATTTTCTCGGACTATTTTTTTTCTTCTAAAAAGGTTAAAAATAATAGAAGCAACAATAGATCCGAGTACACCTAAGCCAAATCCAATCAGACGTTCTATAAAAACACCTTTTTTCTTATTCTCTTCTTGTTGTTGAAATATAGCTTGTATTACTTCTCTATTAGCATTTACAATTGGTTCCAATTGATCTTTTTCTTTTGTTAAGGCTTGTATTTTAGATTCAGTTGCATTTAGAGATGTTCTTTGGTGTTTAATGAAATCTAATAAATCTTCAAGATTGCCTTCAACGGTATTTAGATTATTGATTTGTGTTACAACGTCTAAATTTTTCAATTCATTATTCTTTTTAATGGAATCTCTTTCATTATCTAAATAGGTTATGGATAATGCGACTATAATTCCAACTATAACTGTTATCACAGAAGTCCAAACTTTACTTTTTTGAAAAAACTCAAACCATAATTGTCCAAGACTTTTAAATCCTTCTGGAGCGGCACCTATAATATTTTCAATTTGTGCTTTTTTTTGGTCGTAAACAGCGATGTCTTCAATTACTTTTACTAATTCTTTTCTGTCTTTTTCCTGCCAATCTTCAATCTTTAAACTTCTTGCTAAAACTTGCAATTCGTTTATTGATAAATTAATTGGATCAGAGCTAATTTTAATTTTTTTGTCCATATTTTATTCTAATGACAGCTAAAGTATGGATATAGGGAATTCTATATCATACTAATTTTAAGGAATAACAGGAACTCATTTTAGAACAATTCCTGTTATTTGTCATAAAAGTAGACTAAAGATTACACATACACAATGTGGTTTCCCGTAATTGCTTGTAAAACAGTAATGATTATTAAAGAGTATTCATAAATTTTTAGTTAGAAAATATTTCTCGATACTAAATTCTTTTCATTTTCAGCATCGCTGAATGTAAACAATTTCACTCGAAGTGACGTGCTGTATGATACAAACTCCAAACGTCAGATCGAGTGAGATTCTGAAAGAATTTTGTATCGAGATCTACTAAATATTCATAATGTGTAATCACCTATAAAATGATCACTGTATTTGTTTTACTCAGTACAAATTTTAGTCAAATTTGGAGCAAAAGAAGCATGATTTTCCGAAGAATGCATGCCAATACTCGTACCGAAAACGTTTGAAATAGAAAATTTTTAATTGAACTATTGTTCCTGAACCATAAATAATTATATTCGGCTTCTAAGAACGTATAATTTTAGCGTGAAATAGCATGAAAAAGTTTTTGTATTGTTTTTTAATTTCTCCCTTTTTTCTTTCTGCACAAATCAACGAAAGTGACACACTTTCCTTAAAAGCTGATCTTTCAATCACAGGATTTTGGCAATCAGGAAATGTAGAAACTTTGATTTTAAGAACGAAGTCAAATGTAAGTTTTAAACCTTGGAAGAATTGGGTTTTTAAAACCACCAACTCGTATATTTATCAAGCGTTTGATAAGGATAAAGCAGATGAAGATTTTTTAAGTCTGAACTTTTTATACCTAAATCCGGATCGAAAATTTTATCCGTTAGTGTTAGGTTTTGCAAGTACTAATTTCCGAAGAAAGATTGATGTGCGCTATTTAGTAGGCGCAGGTGTTACGTATCAAGTGCTGAACAAGAACGATAATTGGCTCAAGCTTTCCGTGACGAGTGAATATGAATATACCAACTTTTCCGAAACGAACTTTAACCGTTCCGAGTTTAATGGAAGTGAAACGATCAATACGCTGCGCGCTACTGTTTGGCTAAATGGAAAGTATAGTTTGTTTAAAAATAAACTCATTCTGAGTCATGAAAGTTATTTTCAGCCTTCGCTGGAGCAAAGCAACAACTTTCGTTGGCAAGCAGATGTGAATGTAGAACTCCCAATTTGGAAGTTTTTGAACTTTAAAATAAACTACCGCCGTACTTTTGAAAGTATCGTCATTGCTGGGCAAGAAGAACAAGATCAGTTTTTGACTTTTGGGGTTACTTTGAAGAGTTATTGATTTTGGGTTAAGGTTGTTGGTTTGTGCAACAATTAGAAATTTGTACAGCTGACTTTATTTTGTACGTTTTATCTTATTTGGATGTTGTTGAGTATCAAAAATGTCCATTATTTCAATTTGATTTCTATCATTATTTATCCAATAAATTATTTTGTATGTTTGATGGACTAAATAGCGAAATTCTCTTTCTCTATTGTTCAATCTTAATTCTATTTGACCAATTTTAGGAAGTTTTTTTAACCTTAATGTTTCAAGAACTTATTTTACGGGTTTCGTTTTTTGCAACTTTGAGACTTGCATTTTCTTTTAAATAGTTGAAGTTCTTTCTGAGCTCAGCTCTTGCAAAATCAGTCCAAAATATTTTTAACTCCATTCTTCAATTTCAGATAATAAATCAGTTGCTTCAGTTAACTTTCCACTTTTAGAATCTTCCACTGATGCATCAATTCTTCTATTCAATTCCAGAACTGACATGGATTCATTTTTTTCGTTATCCGAAGATTTTTGTAGTAACTTTTCAAGTTTTGAAATAGCTTCCTCGCTTTGAAGTTTCAAAAACTCTTGTATAAATTCTATTTTTCGGGCTTCAATATTCATCTTCACTATTTTTATCGAAGATACAAATTTATCTAAATATTATTTCTACTGTTTATTTTTTTTAGTTTATATCTCATTTTTAGCCTTCATTGGAGCAAAGTAATAACTTTCGTTGGCAAGCAGATATGAATGTAGAATAGCTGATGAGTCTAAATGGATTAAAATCTCCAAAAATCATGATTCGGCAACGATGCTTCGAAGGTTTTCAATTCTTTAGAACCAGGTACTTCAAAGGTTAATTTCCATGCATGAAGACAAATGGATAGCGGTACATATTTTTGATCTGAACCATACTTTTCATCGCCAATGATAGGAAGACCAATGTTTGCTAATTGAGCTCTTATTTGATGGAATCTACCTGTTTTTGGCTTCACTTCTATAAGATACCCAAACTCATTTTTGCCAATTACTTCATAAGAAAGCATACAGTTCAGTGTGTCTTTTGATTTTAATTGAACAATGTCCGCTCTTTTTTCTTTGGTGTTTTTTATGAGAAAGTTGACTAAGTTTCCTTTGTTCTTTGCGGGCTTATTTTTAACAATTGCCAAATACGTTTTTTGAATTTTACGACTGCTAAATAGCTGATTAAATGCTACTAGAACGCTTTTTTTCTTTGCCATGATTAAGACGCCACTTGTAACGCGATCTAGTCTGTGTATGATTCCGATATAAGGCTTTGGCTTACTTTTTAGAAGATGCGTAAGCACTTGTGTCTCCACAGTGATAGCTTCGTAATGACTTTTCTCACTGATCAATCCCGCAGCTTTGTTTACGACTATATAATCGTTGTTTTCATGTAGTATTTCAAGATTTGGCATTCAACGTTTTCTTTATCAAATTTCAAAATAAAAACTAGTCAATAAGTTAACGTCGCTTTTTTCTAGATTTGTGCTTGCGTTTTTGACTTGAATGACTTGAAGGAATCGCATCATCAAAGGTGTTTTTTACAGCTTTAGGCTTAATGCTTTTCCAAGAATTCGTTTCTTCTTCGGGCACTAATACTTCTACTAAATCTTTTCTACGCAATTTATTCAACGTATTTCTAATCCAAGCTTTATTTTCCTTTTTATACCAAAAGAAGAAACGATGTTGCTCTTCCTTTTCTTTTCTAGTTTTTGGAGTTTTCGTTGGTTTTAAAGTATATGGATGATAACCACTGTAATAGATAACTGTTGCAACCGTCATTGGTGTTGGTGTAAAACCTTGCACTTGCTCTAACTGAAAGCCCATATCCTTCGTTTCAGCAGCCAAATTTGCCATATCTTCTACTTCGCAAGCAGGATGATTTGATATAAAATAAGGAATCAATTGAAGCTTTAGTTTCTTCTTTATATTGATTTTATCAAAACGCTCTTTAAATTTATGAAAGTATTCAAATGATGGTTTACGCATCAACTTTAAAACAGGGTCAGATGTATGCTCTGGAGCCACTTTTAAACGTCCAGAAGTATGTTTTGTCATCACTTCTTCGGTGTAATCATCTAATTCTTGTGCGTCCGCATTTTTATTGAATTCAGGCACCAACATATCGTGACGAATACCACTTCCAATAAATGATTTTTTTATTTTAGGATGACTATCTACTGCTTGATATAATTTGGTGAGCGGTTTATGAGACGTATCTAAATTACTGCAGATTACTGGTGAAATGCAGGAAGGCGCTACACATTTATCGCAAATGGATTGTACCTTTCCTTTCATTTTATACATATTAGCAGAAGGTCCGCCAATATCTGATAAATAGCCTTTAAAATCAGGCATGTTGGCAACTTTATCTACTTCTCTTAATATGGATTCTTCACTACGACTTGCAATAAATTTTCCTTGATGTGCAGAAATCGTACAGAAACTACAACCTCCAAAACAACCACGGTGAATGTTAATAGAAGTCTTAATCATCTCAAACGCAGGTATAGGTCCACGTTTGTTATATTTTGGATGTGGTAAACGTGTGTACGGCAGATCGAAAGAAGCGTCAATTTCCTTTTCTGTCATCGTAGGATATGGTGGATTTATCACCAATGTTCTGTCTTTTACCTTCTGAAAAATTCTTCTTGCTTTCAGCTTGTTAGATTCTTGCTCTATGATTTTAAAGTTAGAAGCAAATTTCTTCTTATCCTTTAAACAAACTTCATGTGATTGAATTTCGACATCATCCCAATTTTTATTTTTAGGAATGGTTTCATCTTTATGTACTAAGAAAGCAGTTTGCTGTATGGTTCGTAAACTTGAAAATGGCACTCCTTTTTGTAGTAGCTTTACAACTTCTCGCAAAGGTTGTTCGCCCATTCCATACACCAACATATCTGCTTTAGATGTTTCTAAAATAGTTGGCATTAGTTTGTCACTCCAATAATCGTAGTGCGTTACACGACGCAGTGAAGCTTCAATTCCTCCTATTAAAACAGGAACATCTGGAAATTTATCTTTTAAGATACTTGAATATACTGATGTGGCGTAATCTGGTCGAAACCCTTTGTCTCCATTTGGTGTATAAGCATCTTTATCTCTACGTTTTTTACTCGCTGTATAATTACTCACCATCGGATCCATACAACCACCCGTAACTCCAAAAAATAATTTTGGCGTTCCTAGTTTTGTAAAATCCTGCAAATCATCGGTCACACTTGGTTGCGGAACAATGGCTACTTTTAATCCATAACTTTCCAAGATACGACCAATAACAGCGGGTCCAAATGAAGGATGATCTACATACGCGTCTCCACTAAATAGAATCACATCTAATTCCGACCAACCTCGAATTTTTACTTCTTTGTTCGTTGTTGGTAACCAATCTGAAAGTTTGTTTGTTTGCATAGTCTGCAAAGATACGGTTAATTCCTTTTACAAGTCAATACTAAAGTATGGCTGCGCAGATTTGTTATCCAATTTAGTTAGCGTTTGCAAAAATCTAAAAAAAATCGAGGATTTACATTTCTAAAATTACTGTATATTTTAGGGTGAAGGTTATGATTTGCGCTTTAGTATCTCAGTAGTGTATGTTTTGAGCTATTTTTGCTAATGGATTTGTATATGGTCTTATATAGAGTGTTATAGTTTTTTTTATTTTCTGCATTTTCCCCAACCTACTGAATAGCTTCCATCAGGATTTCTCTTGTATCCGTCATAAGCCCCACCTACAGAATAGCTTCCATCAGCATTTCTCTTGTATCCGTCATAAGCACCACCTACAGAATAACTTCCATCAGGATTTCTCTTGTATCCGTCATAAGCGCCACCGACAGAATAACTTCCATCAGCATTTCTCTTGTATCCGTCATAAGCACCACCTACAGAATAACTTCCATCAGGATTTCTCTTGTATCCATCAAAAGCACCACCTACAGAATAACTTCCATCAGCATTCCTTTTATACCCATCAAAAGCACCACCTACAGAATAACTTCCATCAGCATTCTTTTTATACCCATCAAAAGCGCCACCTACAGAATAACTTCCATCAGCATTTCTTTTATATCCGTCATAAGCACCACCTACAGAATAACTTCCATCAGCATTTCTTTTATAGCCATCAAAAGCGCCACCTACAGAATAACTTCCATTAGCATTCCTTTTGTATCCATCGTAACAACCACCTACAGAATAACTGCCGTCAGCGTTCCTTTTATATCCGTCAAATTGTCCAAATGCCAAGGACGTTGTTAAAAGAGTAAGAATTATAATAAACTTTAATTTCATAGTTTATTTTTTTATTGGCTATAACGTGTTTGTATAAGATTAGTTGCTTGGTTTAAGCGCCTAATTTGGTAAATAACAGAAACTAGTTTTATAGCAACTTTCTATTATTTCTCGTAAAAGCAAAATAAAGATTACACATCCGCAATGCTGTTTCCTGCAATGATTTTCTTTGGCAAGCAAATGTTGATATATAGCTACCGATATGGAAGTTAGTGGTTTGAATAAAGTGCGTTTTAATACGCTTTATCTTTTGTTATCAACTTTTTGTCACACCAATACCAAACAACATCTTCACCTCCGAGTTCATACGGTGCAAATTTATCAAATTCCATTCCAACTTTTTCCATCACTTTGATAGATGCTTTATTTTCTTTCATTGCAATTGCAATTATCTTCTTCAATTTGAGCGTATCAAATCCATACCTCAAAATTGCACGAGATACTTCGGTTGCGATACCTAAACCCCAATATTCAGGCAAGAATCTATACCCAATATCAATTTCATCAAATTCAGGTAAATACGCCAAACCTGCCCAGCCTACAAATTGATTTTCTTCTTTTAGAAAGGTAGCCCATCTTCCGTATCCATACTTCTTATAGTCGCTAATTCTTGTCTGTATTGCCTGTTCCATTTCTTCTATAGAGGCAACCAGCGGTTCTCCCGTATACTTTTGTACGTTAGCATTAGAATGCAATTGAAACATTTTCTCTTTGTCATCCAAGGTAATTTCCCTTAACAATAATCTTTCTGTTTCTATCAAATTTTTCATTTTATTGCTTGTAACGATTTTGTGTATGATTTGCTCAGGTGTTGTGTTGACTCATCTTTTTATTTTCATTATTTTTTTTAGAAACTCATTTGAATTAGTGATAGCAATGAGTTCATCTTCGGAAGCGACATTTAAGATTAATGGTTGTTTGTTAACGATGCCATATACTATGATACGGTTCCAACTTTCTGAATTTTTGTACGTAAATTTATAACCCTTCAATGTAGCGCCAAATGAGATTACTTCAATTTGTTCTTTAGAATTCGTTTTCTTGCTAAATTTTTTGATTAATTGTTCTGGGACAGTCTTTAGCGTTTCTTTATTTAGATGCATCCATTGAACTGAAATTCCATTACATTTTAGAAGTTCATGTTTTGATTTGGCTGTACATTTATCTGGAATCTCAATCTCAATATTTGCATAATCTAACGTTTTAATTTCTCTGTTAGATTGAGAAAAGCTGATGCTCATACATAAAAGGCTAAAAATTAAAAGAAGTTTTTTCATAATTAAGTTTTTAAATGTGTGCCAAGTTATGAATATACGAAATTCTGTATATCCCACTAATTTTAAGGAATAGCAGGAACTTATTTTATAACTATTTCCTGTATTAAGTTTTATTGAATATTTTAATGAATCTCTATATGATAAATAGCCTCCAAAAATCTTTTAGAAGCTACGCTTTCTTTTCGATCCGATCTTAATTCTTTCAATACGCCAGCTACCTTAATTTTTTTCTTAGGCAGTTTAGTTGCTCCTTTGGCATGCGCAATCAGAAAGTTTTCATCAGATGCCTCATCTCGTATTTCATATACATCATACATATCAATTAAAGGAATCATTGTAAATGTGGTAACTTTTCCAACAACCATAGGAATCATAATAAATCCTACGAATTCACTTTTAGATTCAGTTAATGTTGGAATTCCAGTAATGATGGTGTTTGACGCAATGATTCCTTTAGAATACGCTTCAGAAGGTAATAATTCGATGGGTTTATACTTTGTATAAAGTGCTTTTAGATTGTCTTCTAGTTTTGAAATCACCGCGTTTCTTTTTTCTTCCCCTAGTTTTGATATTGATAACTCAAAAAATAAAATCATTTGTTGTTTATCATAAAAGATTCCTCCCACTTTTCCCAATTCAGCTTTCGAGATTACGCCGTCATCTGCTTTTGTTAGAATGTTATAAAATCGGCCTCCATTATCTAGATTTAATAGTGCATCGTTAAAGTTTCTAAATGGTTCTATTTTCTTCATATGTATTTTTTAGTACTTCTCTTACTCTTCTATTTTAAAATATTTTGCAATGAGATTAAGCGAGGGCTTGCCTTCAATCGTAAAGTTCGTATTAGCGCCGTCAGATTTACCACGCCCTTGCCATTCCCAAATATGAATACCATGAAACCAAGATTCTTTCCAAATAGTATTAAAAAAAGCTTGATAGCAGAGTAATTGTTCCTTTTTGGAAATTTTTGAATAGATACTTTTAGCACTATTCCATTCCCAGGGCTTTTCAGAAGTGCCTTCAATAGATTTATATCCCAATTCTGTAAAGAGTATAGGTTTGTTAAACTTTTTACTCACAAATGCGATGTCTTCTATGTGTTTTTTCCAGTTTTTTTCTAGTTCCTCAAGCGTTGGATTGCCCGATGCGCTTAACGGAAAGTACGCCTGAATACCTATATAATCTAGTTGATCCCAAAAAGGAACTGCTTCATACTCATTGTACCAATTGGCTGCATAGGTTAGTTTTCCTGTATATACTTTCTTAATCTGTTGTATTAAAACGTTCCACTGTTCAGGTTTTTTATAGACAGTCGTTTCTAATTCTGTCCCGATACAGAATTGTTCTAACTTTAATTCTTGTGCGAGTTCGGCGTATTTTAAGATGATTTGACTGTAATTTTTAAACCACATATTCCAGTCGTTTTCAGTTTCCATTTCAATATCAGATCGCCATTTTCCGTCTTCCATTTCGGAGAGCCAAATATGAGGTTTGAGCATTATTTTTATCCCAAACGTGTCGCATGCAGTTTTTATTTTTTTGTAATATTTTAGTCTTCTCGTATAGTTTTCATCAGAAATTAATCGCAATATTGGTTTGTTGTATTCATCCTGATCTATGAATGGTGTTATGGTAATCCATTCAAAGTTATTTGTCTTAAGGAGTTCAATGTCTTCTAAGTTTCCTCCTATGTTAAATACATGAATACCTCGCTGCTTCTTATCGAGTGTGTAGTAATTGTTTATTTTGGCAAGATTATTTTCTATGCTCGTATTCCAAGTATAGTTTACTTCTTCTGAGAGTCGATAGTTTTGCAACGCTTTATTTCCTATGAAAATAACTGCAACAGGAACCATTATTTTTAAAAAAACACCTATTAATAAGCCTTTCATTTTATGCTGTTTGTAATTGCGTATTATACTCTTCACTAATAAGAACAGTAGATAAGGAATCAACGAGATGATATACAATATTGGACTCGTCAATAAATTGTCTAGAATGTCTGTAAAAAACGCAACTGCTTCAACTATTACATAATCTCTTTTATGTAGAATTAACAAAAACAAGAAGACCAATACAGCAAGAACCGTAATGCTATAGAACCAAAAAAAGCGTTTTAATATTGATGTTTTTATCTTTATTCTATTGATCATACAGTTTTGAAAGTTTACAATGACGGTAATAGCTTTAAAAATATAAAAAAAGGAATTGAATTCAGCTACTTCTGCTGTCTTTCCATATATAAACAAATGAACATCTTCAATTTCACTAAAAAAAGAGACTATTATGAAGCAACTTAACAAGTATGAGGATGCTTTTACGTTTAGCAAAACGTTGTAAAAAAAAACGAACCGAAATTCGCTTTTATAATTCCTTATTTTAAATAATTAATCAAAAGTAAAGGTATTTAGAACAAAGAAGACAAAAAATTGATGATTATCGCGATTTATAAATAACGACTAATTAGCATTTATGTAGTCGTTTTAAAAGTGAAAAAAGAAGAAAAGCGAACCGAAGTTCGCTTCTCATCTTCATACAACTACTATAGAAAGATCCATGGTAATGAAATTTTGTAGTGTATGAAAATTGACTCCTCTTTTCAGTGGAGTTTGTACAACTTACCATTTTGAATGCGTCTTATCAGACTTTTCAAAATTGAGTTGTGCTTAACCTAAACAATTAAACTAACTAAAGTTTGATGGCAACAACTTCACAAAATTGAAAATAACAATGTGAACGAAAAAGTATCGGTAATCCAATTCGTTAAAGTTTCAAACTCTTTGCTGTCTATATAGACGTGTTGTTTTTTGAAAAGGTTCCCGAAAACTACAATTCATCCTCCAAAAATTACAGTTAGGTATCTTTTTTTGTGTGCTTTTTGATTTTATGTAGACTTTTGAATCATCAAACAGTTACAAAACAAAAATCTAACATTCATCAATAAACAATCACATTATGAAAAATTTACTTTTAATCGCCATTTTAATCTCAAGTGTATTCGCAACAGCGCAAACTAAAAACACAACTACAGAAGGAGTTACCATCACAGTTACTGTAGATAAGGTAAAGAACAACAAAGGAAAGGTATTATTTGCTTTGTATACAGAAGATACTTTTATGAAAAGACAACCTTTACAAGCCGTAGGAAGCAAAATTGAAGAAAATAAAGTGACAGTAACTTTTACAAATGTTCCAAAAGGAGAATATGCAATTACATGTGTACACGACGAAAATGACAACGGTCAAATGGATTTTGAACCTTCAGGAATGCCAAAAGAAGATTACGGAACGTCAAACAACCAATTAAGCTATGGACCACCAGAATTCGGGCCTTCTAAGTTTACGGTAAAAGATGCAGATATTGCATTGAAGATTGTACTTTAATCTAGTATTGAGAAATTAGTATTGAGAATTGAGATAGGAATCTTCGAGCGCCTCAGACTCCTATTAGTTATAAAAAAGCGACACCAAAAGTGTCGCTTTTCAACTTATAAACCATTAAACTTTTCAAACTCATAAACTCATAACTGAAAATATTACTTATTCAACCAAGCATTCATCATCCAAACTGTTTTTTCTTGCTCCGCAATGAAATCACTCATCATTGCATTTGTACCTTCATCGTTCGCTTCTCCTGATTTATCTAGTAATGCTCTTTCCAATTGTAATAATTCTGAAATAGAAGAAACAATCAATGCTACTGCTTTTTCATCCTTAGAAATGTGTTTTCCAACAGGAACTCTTGCGTTTGCTATGTAATCTTCAAACGTATGTAAAGGCTCGCCACCAAGGGTTAATACACGTTCTGCAATTTCGTCAACCTTTATTTGTGTGTCATTGTATAATTCTTCAAATTTTGTGTGTAATTCAAAAAATCCTCTTCCTTTTATATTCCAATGAATTCCTCGTAAGTTTTGATAATACACTTGAAAATTAGCTAATAATACATTCAAATCTTTTACTAAATATTCAGTTTTTTGGATGTCTAATCCTAATATATTTAATTCCATCTTTCTTATTATTTTGTTGTTGATACAAATTTATTGAAGATTTAATCCGATACATTATAAGTTTTATCGATAGTTTTTATATTTTTATCACTTAAATTGATTACGAATGACAATTACACAATTACAATATGTTTTGGCAGTGGCCGAAAACCAAAATTTCACACTTGCCGCACAAAAATCTTTTGTGACGCAGCCTACCTTGAGTATGCAAATACAAAAGTTAGAAGACGAATTAGAGATTCAGATTTTTGATAGAAGTAAAAAACCAATTCAGTTGACCGAAATTGGAAAGAAGATTGTTGCACAAGCTCGAAATATTGTGAATGAATCGGGAAGAATGCAAGATATTGTAGATCAACAAAAAGGTTTTATCGGTGGCGAATTTAAACTTGGTATTATTCCGACGATTATGCCGACATTGTTACCGATGTTTTTGAAAACTTTCATTAAGAAGTATCCAAAAGTAAATTTGAAGATTGAAGAATCAACAACGGAAACTATTATTAAGAAACTCAATGAAGGTCACTTAGATGCTGCCATTGCTGCGACACCATTAGGACATGATCAAATTAAAGAACGTGTATTGTATTATGAACCTTTTGTTGGATATACAACCGAGAATCACAGATTATTCGATAAAAAAGAACTAGATATACAAGATTTAGATATTGACGATATTTTATTGCTCCAAGATGGACATTGCTTCCGCGATGGTGTTATTAATTTATGTAAAATGCCAAAAGCACTCGCAGACGATCATTTTCAGTTGGAAAGTGGAAGTTTTGAAACCTTGATTAAATTATCTAACGAAAGTTTAGGAATGACACTACTGCCCTACTTGCATACACTTGATTTGAAAGAGAATGAACGCAAATACCTACGCCATTTTGTTGAGCCACGACCTGCGCGCGAAGTCAGTTTACTGTTTCATAAAAGTGAATTGAAAATGCAGATTATTGAAGCGTTGCGTACAGTTATTATGGGTATTGTAAGAGGTGCCATTGCGTTTCACAATGTGGAAATTATTAGTCCTGTACAAAAATAAGAAGATACAAATACTAAAAAAGCCGCGAACGAATCGCGGCTTTTTTTATGGATTTAAATAAATTAAACATTGGTCTAGTTGTGGATTTGCTGTTACTAACGAATTGATCCATATTTTTAATTCATCAATTTCATGTGGTAACAGTCTTTGCAAAGCTTTTTGTAATTCTTTACAGAATAATGATGGATCAAAGCTTACTTTTCTAAGTACAGTCTTTGTGTAATCAAACATCGCTCTTGCCATATTTAACGGAGGGTTTAGGTTAAAATTTTAAAGAGTAGTTTTCTTGTATAGGCTTATTTTTAGTTTTTTAAATTTAGTAAAAAAAAACGATATTAAGACTTCCTAAACAAAACTTTAACAGATGTAGGAAGATACTATTTTAGTATTCAGAATAAAAAATTCTTCTAGAAATTATTATCACCATCAAATAAATCGCCGATACTTCCTAAAATACTTCCTTCGCCTTTACTGTTTCCGCCTCTTGGCAATGATGCAATGATTCTGCCAGCCAAACGACTGAATGGCAACGATTGAATATATACAATTCCAGGACCTTTTAAAGTTGCAAAGAACATTCCTTCGCCACCAAAAAGTGTGTTTTTTATACCGCCAACAAATTCAATATCATAATCTATATCTTGTGTAAAACCTACAATACAGCCTGTATCTACACGCAATGTTTCGCCTGGTCGCAACTCTTTTCGCGCCATCGTTCCACCAGCATTTACAAACGCCATTCCGTCACCTTCTAGCTTTTGCATGATGAAGCCTTCACCTCCAAAAAGTCCACGTCCAAGCTTTTTAGAAAATTCAATTCCGACAGTTACACCTTTGGCAGCGCAAAGAAAAGCATCTTTTTGACAGATGAATTTTCCGCGATATTCTGTTAGATCAATTGGGATGATTTTCCCTGGATATGGCGAAGCAAAACTTACTTTCCGTACACCAAAAGCGCTGGTATTTAAAAAAGAAGTCATAAATAGACTTTCACCTGTTAGAATTCGTTTTCCTGCTGAGAACAGTTTTCCTAGAATTCCTTTTTCTTGATTGGATCCGTCACCAAATATAGTATTCATACTAATGCCGTCGTCCATCATCATAAAACTTCCGGCTTCAGCTACAACGGCTTCTTCCGGATCGAGTTCTATTTCTACATATTGCATTTCTGCACCATAAATATGGTAATCAATTTCGTGTGCTGTCATAATTTTTATTTTTTTACACTGAGTTAAGTCGAAGTGTTGATTGCGTTCTATTGGAAGTTAAAAACCATGTTTTGTTACAATTACTTTTTCTTTTTCAGTTTAATTCCCCATTCATATTCAAAATTAGAAACACTTTCACCTGCTTCATCAAATCCTTCTGCATACAAGGTAAGGCTTTGTCCTTCACCAGTAGCAATTGCGTTTTCAATCGCTTTTCTCACTTTTAAACCATCTTTACATACAAATTGAATGCGTCCTGTTGCTTTTTTGGTAAATGTTCCTTTTTGCGAACGCACCAACATGGAGATTTTTTCACCAGAAGTTTCAATTTCTTGAATCACCAATACGCCCGTTGCCAACTCAGAAGCCATTCCTTGTGTTGCCCAATATAATGACTTAAACGGATTTTGATTAATCCAACGATGTTTCACCGTTACAATTGCAGATTCGTCATTAATTTCTTTCAATCGTACACCCGAAAAATAAGCAGATGGAAGTTTGAATATTAAAAAGGTATTGATTTTTGATGGAGTAATTTTTTTAGCCATTAAGTATCTATTTCATTAGAATGATACTGCCAAAATACGAAAAATACGCTTCAATCACCTATTAATACTGAAAAAACTATACTAAAATCATATCAATTTTAATCAAATATGAAACTTTTTAAATGTTAAAGTTTGTTAAATTTTAGTACTATGTTTTGCATAATACCTTTTTAAAGCCATATATTTGCATAAGAAAATAATAGGTAATGGACTCTGCAATCACAAAACATCAAAAAAACGTCGCTACAATTTTACATGTAGCAACCTTTAGTAAATACTTTTTTCCGTTCGGAAATTTTATACTTCCACTTATTTTATGGACGATGTATAAAAAAGAAGCTGAATATATAGATCATCATGGGAAAGAAGCTTTGAATTTTCAGTTGAGCTTGTTTTGTTATAAAGTTGCTGGAACTTTATTGACAGTTCCATTTTTTTTTATGTCAGGAGTTCAACATTTGAATACATGGGACATTTTCCATTTCAATACGATTAGAATTAATTTTAGTAACGGATTTAATATACACAATTTGTCAGTAATCGGAATTATTATAGGTGTTGGATATTTATTACTTTTTGCCGTAAACATTACGTATACCATTTTGGCAGCAATGAAAGCAAATGAAGGCGAAAAGTATCGATATCCATTCACAATTAGATTTATCAAATAAAGATTTTCATCAATCATTATTAGTATCATCAATCAATCATCATCAATCAAAAAACGAACAGTATAATTAAAAGACACATGAAAACATGAAGATAGAAAACACAAAAGCACAAATGCGCAAAGGTGTGTTAGAGTATTGCATTTTATCCGTCTTGAGAGATCAGGATGCGTATGTAGCTGAAATACTAAACACGTTAAAAGACGCAAAAATGCTTGTCGTAGAAGGAACAATTTATCCACTATTGACAAGATTGAAGAATGCCGGCTTACTCAATTATCGCTGGGAAGAATCAACTTCTGGACCACCAAGAAAGTATTATGGACTCACAGAAACAGGAAGATTATTTTTGAAAGAACTGAATACCACTTGGGACAATTTACAAAATGCAGTATCACTCGTAACACGCCAAAAAAACACTACTAATGAATAAGACAATCAATATAAATTTAGCAAATATGTTTTTTCATATTGATGAAGAAGCCTATAACAATTTACAGCGTTATTTGAACGCTATTAAACGCTCCTTTACGGACTCGCAAGGGCGAGACGAAATCATCGCAGACATTGAAGCTAGAGTTGCCGAACTTTTTTCGGAGCGTATGAAAAACGAGCGACAAGTAATTAGCATGAAAGAAGTTGAAGAAGTAATCAATATTATGGGACAACCAGAAGATTACTTAGTAGATGACGAAATTTTTGAAGATGAACCAAAGAGAAATTATAGTCGCCAAACAGGATCTCAAAGAAAATTATATAGAGATTTCGATAACAAGTTTATCGCTGGTGTATGTGCTGGTTTTGCTCAATACTTTGGTATCGATGCTTTATGGATCAGGTTATTTGCTATTATTGTAGTACTTGCCGGAGTTGGATCGCCAATTTTAGTCTATATTATTTTATGGGTTATCATTCCAAAAGCGAATACTACTACTGAAAAGCTTGCAATGGCGGGAAAGCCCGCGAACATTACCAATATTGAGAAAAAAATAAAAGAAGGATTGGATGATGTTCAAGAAAAGTTAAACGATGTAAACTTCGATCAAGTTGGTGAAAGAGCCAAAAGCGGAGCATCTTCCTTCTTTGATTCTTTAGGTGAAGTTGCAATGGTACTCTTAAAAATATTTGCTAAGTTTTTTGGCGTAATTTTTATCATTGTTGCCGCAAGTTTATTAATTAGCGTACTTGTTTCAACGATTGGTGTAAGCTTCTTTAACATGGATGTTTTCTCAGGAGAAGAATCATTATACTACCACGATCTCGGTATTTTGAACGAAACACCAAGATGGGTTTTAGGACTTTTAATATTACTAGCTTTAGGAATTCCAGCACTGGTATTATTTATCTTAGGAATTAGAATATTGGTAAAAAATTCAAAGTCTATTGGTATGCCTGCAAAGATTGCTTTGTTTGTACTTTGGATAGGAGCATGTATCGCAATTGCATTTATTGCGTCTAGTGCTGCAATTCATCACAATATTGAAGCTTCGGTATCGTCAAAATTTGAATTGCCAATTGTTGCAAATGATACTATTAAAGTGAAAATGGTAACTAATGAAGATTTTAATAGCTCACGAGGATATTATCATAATCGTTATACTGATTATGAAGTTGAGTATGATGAAAATGGAGATGTTATTTTGTTTTCTTCATCAGTAAGATTGATTGTAAAACCAACCGAAAGCGAAAATGCACGTTTGCGAATTAATAAAAGTGCTGGCGGTGTATCGTATACAAAAGCAAGAGAACGCGCACAAAACATTAATTACAACTATCTTTTTGAAGATAATACATTGAAACTTGACAACTATTTTCTATTTGATCCAATTGATAAACACAACCAACAAGAGATAGAAATTGAATTGTATTTACCAGAAGGCGCGATCATTTTTGCCGATAAGAATACAAAATCATATCATAGAAACTCTAAGCGTTATGGAAACATTTTAGGAAATGGAGAAGAGGAAAATTATTATCAGGTTATTGACGAAGATCTTCAATGCTTGGATTGTAATACGACTAGCTTTAAAAAATTAAAGAAGAAAAAAGATACGAGTTCAATTACTATCAATTCTGAGAAAGTTGATATTAATATCAAGAATAAAGATGTGAATGTAAAACGTGATACAATTCCCGTAACTACAACCACAAACAACGAATAAGTAGTATACTATCAATCAACACTTCGACTTAGCTCAGTGTAAAACGAACAGCCAAAATCAATCAAAAAATGAACAATTCACAATCCATATATGTATTACTAAAACTGCTCATCACAGTTTTAGTAGTCGGGTTGTTTGTCGGTAAAATTCTTGCATACTATTATCCATTAGATAGTTTACCTAACGAATGGATGTACGCGGGGATATTTGTTGGAATTCCCACAGGTATCGTAATTAGTATCACAATTTTTTTACTCTTAAAAATTAATAATCATCAATCAATACAATTTTAAAAACACTAACTATTATGATCACTTTAGCACGATTTATCGCCATTGCTATTATTAGCTTATTTATTACTTCCTGTGACATGAATTTTAGTTCTGGCATCGTTGGAAACGGAAATGTTGTTACAGAAGAAAGAGACGCTGAGGAAACTTTTACAATGATTAGAGCTTCTGAAGGACTCGACGTATATATTACACAGGCAGAAACTGCTTCTATTGAAGTAGAAGCCGATGAAAATATTATTTCACTTATTGCCACAGACATTAAAAACGGAACACTGGTTATTCACACAGAAAAAAGTATTGGCCGTTGCAAATCAAAAAAAGTACATGTGAGCTTGCCTACCATTGAGAAAATTGTAAGCACAAGTGGCGCAGACGTATATTCTACGCAAACTTTAGTTGTCGATAATCTTGAAGTAAAAAGCAATAGCGGCGCAGACATAAAAATTGAAGTTGAAGCTGAAAATGTAAATTGTTCAACTTCAAGCGGAGCAGATATTAAAATTGCGGGAACTGCAGATTCTTTAACAGCAAGTGCAACTAGCGGAAGTGACATTCAGGCTAGAGAATTATCGGTAAAAGATTGTGATGCTTCGGCAAGTAGTGGCGCAGATGTTACGGTAAGTGTTTCTGGTAAACTCATTGCAAATACTTCTAGTGGTGGTGATGTTCATTATTACGGAAATCCAGAATCTGTTTCTAAAAACAAATCCGTTTCTGGTGGCAGTGTTCACAAAAAATAAAAAACCACCTAAATCATAAATCAACCAGTAGCAAAAAGCCTCAAAGTAAATTACTTTGAGGCTTTTTTATGATCTATTTTTTAAAAGCTTTTTAAGCTTCAACAACATCTTCAATAGCAGCTAAATAACGTTCTGCATCAAGCGCAGCCATACATCCTGTTCCTGCGGCTGTAATAGCTTGTCTGTATTCTTTATCTTGTACATCACCAGCTGCAAAAACACCTGGAATGTTTGTTTTTGTAGATTTTGCTCCTGTAATTAAATATCCTGTATCATCCATGTCTAAAATTCCTTTAAACATGTCTGTATTTGGTTTGTGACCAATAGCAATGAAAACTCCTGTAACAGGAATTTCATGTTTTTCGTTTGTTTTATTATTTACTGCACGAACACCTTCTACTACCATGTTTCCTAAAACCTCATCTAATTCCGTATTGTACAATACATGTAAGTTTTCAGTATTATTCACACGATGTTGCATTGCTTTACTGGCTCTCATTTCATCTCTACGAACGAACATGGTTACTTTTTTACAAAGTTTTGCCAAATAAGTTGCTTCTTCTGCTGCGGTATCTCCACCACCAACTACAACTACATCTTGTCCTTTGTAAAAGAATCCGTCACACGTAGCACATGCAGAAACACCACCACCTTTTAAACGTTCTTCACTTTCTAATCCTAAATATTTTGCGGAAGCTCCTGTAGAAATAATAACAGATTTTGCTAAAAATTCTTGTTCCCCATTTCCATCATCAATGTATACTTTATGAATTCCTCCTACTTCTTTTGAAAAATCTACACGTGTTGCATATCCAAAACGGACATCAGTTCCAAAACGAGTTGCCTGCGCTTTTAAATCTTCCATCATGGCAGTTCCGTCGGTTCCTTGTGGATATCCTGGAAAGTTATCAACTTCCGTAGTAGTTGTTAATTGTCCTCCTGGTTCCATTCCTGTGTACATTACAGGGTGCATATCAGCTCTTGCTGCATAAATAGCTGCTGTATATCCCGCAGGTCCACTTCCTATAATTAAGCATTCTAATGCTGTGTTTGTATCTGACATATTCTTTTTTCTAACTATTAAATACTTTTTAACAAAAGTAGGTTTTTATATGAATTCCTTACATAAAATTTATTAACAAATATTCTCTAAGTGTTTGATATCTTATTGAATTCATCTTGAACTCATCTTAACTAAAAAAAGCAACAACATATAAAATATGCTATTGCTTTGTTACTATAAGTTAGTTTTTTTATGCTTTAAACAATTCTGTTTGCTAAAGTTACTAAGAAACTCACACCATTGTCAATATTGGCAATTGCGTCCGCTTTGGCAGTATTTGATGCTGCTGCGTCATTGATTTCTTTTAGTACTTTGATAGCATTCGCATTGGTAATTTCACTTTGCTTAATAAAAGTATCAATCTCTGAGATGCTCATACGCGTTAAACTTGCAATGGTTTTATTGAATTCTGCATCGGTTAGTGATGCAGCTTCGTTGGCTAGGTTATCCCAATTTACTTCTTCGTTCATACGTTTTCTATTTTAGTTGTTTCCTTTAATTGCTGATTCTACATTTAATAACTTATCAAATCCATTTCCAGTTTTAATAAGTAAACTGTCTAAGTGACCTTCTATTTTACCAACATTAATATTTGTACCTGTTAAGCGTTCTATTTGCGCCAACGTATTTGCTTCAGATTGCTTTAATTTTACTGCGGAAGTAATTAAGTTTTGTAATGTAGCTGTGGCACGTTGGTAATTGGTATAACTTTCATTCAAAGAAGTAATAACTTCATTACGTTGTGTGTCTAGTAAACCTTGAAGCGAATCGCGTTTTCTGCTAATTACTGGCATCACACTTTTTAAAATGTTTGGTAATTCTGCTTTTACATCTACGCTTGCAGGAATTTTTGCTGAGAAATTTTTAACAAATGTCGGAATGTATTCATTGTTGATAAAGTCATTCACTTTGTCTTTTCGCTCGTCAAATAACTGATTTACCAAAGCAATATTTAATTTGTGCATTGCACCTGCTTCAGAAATAACTTCTTCTGACAATGTTGCCGTAGATGCTGGAATGGAAGCACACGATACAACACCAATAAAGATACTTACAAAGAGTACACTTTTTATAATTAATTTCATCTGTATATAGTTTATTTTATTAATTCTGTTAGAATTCGCCAATAATCATAGTGGTTGTTAGCAACTCACAATGATGGCGCTTTTTAGTATCGTTTAATTTAAAAATTTTAGTTTTAATCGTCTGATGATGTAAAAATATCTTTTATTTTATTGATAATTCCTTGTAATATACTAAAGATTGCATCCGAAGAAAATCCTCCAACAAGTGCTAATACGCAACTATTAAAAATAGTTAAACTTTCTCCATTGTTGTAGGTTGATACAATTTCTGATAGAATTAATCCAGACATAATTCCCAATACAATCAATCCTACATAATACACTGATTGTTCTGGCATTAACGTTCCTTTTTGAATACCTTCACTGACGCTTTTCAATAAGTAAAAAACAACTCCTAAACCTGATGTTGCACAGATGAATAGTAAATTGAGCAATAAAGAAGTACCGTCATTTGCTAATACACCTTTTGCCAACGACTCTTTATCTACTTGATCTGACAATGAAGTTCCAATAAATAGCGCTAAGAAGAATAATGCGAGTATAATTAAATTTCGAATGATCGGTAACTTACTAAATACTGCTCTACTATTTTCTTGGGTGTTTAATTTTTTTAAGTATTTAATAGATTTTGGCGTTGCTGGTGCAATATTCTTAGTCAGAATATTATGTGCCGTAATCAAATCATCTAATTTGTTACTTTCAATCAAAGGGTTTAATTCGGTATTGATCACTTTTCCGTTTCGCATGGCAAAAGAGAGCATATTTTCTAATTCGTCCTTTATTTGTACCATGAGTTCATGGGAAACTCCTCTTTCAATAGCTATTGGAGCAACCTTCGTTGTTCCGGAAGCATTGCCTGGAAGTGCTGCTGTTGACTTCGGATTTGGATTTGGTGATGGTGTTGGGTTCGAGGTTGGCATAATAATATGATTTTTAAACAGTTTTATCAAACATACAATATAAAACGCGTATTTGAAAGTAGCACAAATACGCGTTTTAAAATTAGGGGTTTTTACGTAGTTTATATATACATGAATTATTTGAATACAAAGTACATTACATAAACTGATTCTCAAGAACCACCAACTTAAATATCAAATACTTAACTATTAATTTTATACACAATCATAGTAATGCGCTTGTATACAAAATAATATTTCGACTTATGAAATTGATTTCATGACTACCATTCTTTTTTATCAATTGTACTCCTCCATGAATCATATTTCTAAATAGATTTTGTGCTACTTTTCCTTTGTATACGTAAGTGTATTTCCGCGTGCCAAATAACTAATAATGAAAGTATCTTCAGAATATTCTAAGATTGAATATTTTAACTCTTCTCCAGTGTCATTTTTTAATGTCAAATATTCAACACCTTCATGTTCCGTCAACTCATAATCAAAAATACTTTCAGCACCAGTTTCTGTTCCTTTGTAGTACATACTAAATTTTCCATCTTTAATTTCAATTCCAGCATTCGCATCATCCGTACTAATCCAACGCCCATTATCCAAACCAACTTTTTTAGTTTCCAAAAGTTTTGTACTACTCTCTTTTGCAGCTTTCAAAAAACCTGAAACGACATTCGTTTTTGTTTTCCATGTCTCGGTTACATCTACATTTGGCACTTTTGACAGCTCCATTTTTTCAATTTCAGCAACCGTTTTTTCTTTCTCTAAAACTCTAATCAGTTCACCATCATAAACATAAAACCGAACTTCTTTATCGGTATAAGGTCCGCGTAAAGAAGCTTCGCTGGTTTCCTGTTGAAACACAAAAAACAACTTTCCTTTCATAAAATAATACGAAGTCTTGCCAACCCAATGACCACTTACTTGAGTCCGAATAATTTTTACAGGTTTACTATTTTTAAAATAACCTTCTAGTTGGGTTTCTCCTCCATCTTCTTCCAATATAGCTTGCAACTTTTCAGATGTATCCAAAAGCGATTCTATAATACCATAGTCCATTTTTATAGTGCCTACTTTTTCTAAAACAGTAGTTGGTTCTTCCGCCACTACTTCTTCAGATTCTATGACTATTTCTGTATTTTCAATTGATTCATCAGTTTTCTTTTCTTTAGTTTTACACGCAAAAAAAACAAGTATGACCAATGCGCATAGAAGTGATTTAATTTTCATGAGATGAAATGTTTTATAAATTAAGAGGATTCATTATTAGGCTAAATATATAGTTTTTTTGAAGATGAATTTTAATTCCTTCACTATATCGCATAAAAAAAAGCCTTGCGAAATGCAAAGCTTTTTTTGTCGGGGTGGCAGGATTACAAACAGTGATCCTGACAAAAGGAACGTTGCAAATAAAGCGTTGGTTCACTTCGTTCCCACAATTCTTTTTTTTTACAGTATTTTTTGAGCAAGCTCAACATACTGCATAAAAAAAGCCTTGCGAAATGCAAAGCTTTTTTTGTCGGGGTGGCAGGATTCGAACCTGCGACCTCCGCGTCCCAAACGCGGCGCGATAACCGGGCTACGCTACACCCCGAAAAAGTGTTTTGTTATAGCTTTTATTCGTTAAGAATTCAAAACTATGCCCTAAAATTTGGATTGCAAATATAGCGCTTTTATCGAAACACAAAAGCAAAAACTATTTATTTTTAAAAAATAATTCCCATGAATAATTTACTTAATTTTGCACCATCTAAAAAAAACAGACAAATATGCTCATCATTGGTATTGGCGGCGGTACAGGAAGCGGAAAAACAACCGTAGTAAATGAAATTATAAAACAATTGCCCGAAAACGAAGTCGGAGTTATTTCGCAAGATTCCTATTATAACGATACTTCGCACCTTGGTTACGAACAACGTACGAAAATCAATTTTGATCATCCACGATCTATTGACTTTGATTTACTATGCGAACATTTGACTGAATTAAAAAAAGGAAACGCTATTGATCAACCTGTGTATTCGTTTGTAAAACACAATCGTACAGGCGATACCATTCACACACTTCCGCGAAAAGTAATGATTGTAGAAGGTATTTTGATCTTAACGAATCCAGAAATTCGCGAAATGTTTGATATCAAAATATTTGTACATGCAGATTCAGACGAACGCTTAATCCGAAGAATCAAACGCGATATTACGCAACGTGGACGCGATATTGACGAAGTTTTAGCGCGCTATCAAAACACATTGAAGCCAATGCACATGCAGTTTATTGAGCCTACAAAAGAGTTTGCAGATATCATTATCCCAAACAATCGCTACAATACTGTTGCAGTTGATATTGTACGTACAATTATTAGCGAACGATTAACCTAATATTTAGTACATTTATAGTATCTTATAACAACTCGCACAATCGCCAACAAATGATTCTAAATACATTCAAAAATATATACATCATTGTATTAACCGCTTTTTTGATATGGATGTTATTCATTGATACAAATTCGTGGTTAACACATCGTGAATTGAATAAACAGATAGAGTTATTAGAAAAGCAAAAAGCGAATCTTCAAAGTGAAATCGATAAAGACCGTAAAATCATTCATACATTTTCTAGTATGGATGAATTGGAAAAATTTGCGCGCGAAAACTATTTCATGAAAAAAGAAAATGAAGAAATTTATATCATCGAGTACGCAGATAGCCTAAAAACAACAAAGAATGAGTAACTTATTTGATGAATTTGACACTGTTTCTGCTGCGCAATGGAAACAAAAAATACAAGTAGACTTAAAAGGTGCTGATTACAATCAAACCCTAATCACAGCTACACAAGAAGGTATTGACATCAAACCTTTTTATCACAGTGAAACGTATGGCAATACTCTGCCAATTGCAACGCAAACCACCGCTTGGAAAATAACGCAACGTATGCGCGTCACAAATGCAAACGAAGCCAATAACAACATCAAAGATATCTTAGCAAGAGGCGCTGAAAGTTTAGTATTAGTCATTGCTAATGAAACCATTTCAATAGCGAAAACCCTAGCAAATGTAGCAACACAAAACATTCCTATTCATGTAGAAATGGAGTTTTTGTCTCTTAAATATTGTACTGAAGTTATCGCTTTCGCGAAAGCACACAGTGCAAATATTACGATTGGTGTAGATGTCATTGGAAACTTGGCTTCCACAGGAAATTGGTTTGAAAATCTTGCAAAAGATCATGAAGCACTAGAAAAAATAGTGCAGCTTGAAACATTCAGCAGTACGTTGACGATTCATGTAGATACGTATCAAAATGCGGGCGCAACCATGGTACAACAACTCGCCTACGCGCTTTCACACGCAAACGAATACTTGAATCATTTTGGTTCAAAAATCACGAATAAAATTACGTTCAACGTTACGGTTGGCGGACATTATTTCTTTGAAATAGCCAAACTAAAAGCGTTACGTCACTTGTGGAGTATTTTAGCCAAAGAATACAATGTAAACCAAGATTGTATCATCATTGCTTCACCTTCAAAGCGCAACAAAACCTTGTATGATTACAATGTAAACATGTTGCGAACAACGACGGAATGTATGAGTGCGGTATTAGGCGGCGCAGATTTCGTCTACAACTTACCGTACGATGCATTATATCATCATGAAAATGAATTTGGCGATCGCATTGCGCGAAATCAACTCCGAATCTTAAAAGATGAAAGTTACTTTGACAAAACAAACAATCCGACAGAAGGTGCATATTACATAGAAAGCATCACACAGCAATTAGCTGAAAAAGCATTAACTCTTTTTAAAGACATTGAAGCAAATGGTGGTTTTATAAAGCAATTAAAAGCAGAAACCATTTTCCGAAAAATAAAAGAAAGTGCCGCAAAAGAACAAGCATTATTTGATGAAGGAAAAGAAATTTTACTCGGAACAAACAAACATCCAAACCCGGAAGATCGCATGAAACACGATTTGGAACTAGAACCGTTTGCAACAAGCGAAGTAAAAAAAGTAGTAATCATTCCAATTAAATTGAGACGTTTGGCAACGAAACTCGAAAAAGAACGACTCAAACATGAATAGAATATTTTACATAATTATACTAAGTTTATTTTTTATTCAATGTGATGGAAACAAAGACAAAAGTGTACCTATTAAAAACGTACCTGGAAAATATATTCAATTAGACGCTGAAAATATTTATCTATTTGTACCAGAAAATGTAAAATTGTTCACCAATAGTGAATACATAGCGTTCATTAAAAAGATTGAAAATGAAGAACTTAAAGAAATTGAATACGAACGGTATTTGAATTTAAAATACGGAAGTGCTGGCAATTTCTATATGATGGCAAGTGAAGATCGCAAATTAGACATTGCATTTAAAACCTTACCTTACATTCCTATAAATCAAGAAGTTTCGCAAGAAATTTTATCATACTTAAATAGTGACCATAAAGCACTTGCTGGAATTTTAGGATTTCAAAGTTCTTTTAAGAAAGCTGGAATTATTAAAAAAGGAAACGATCGTATTTTCAGAGCCATCTTTATGCTAAAAGGAAAAGATGAATCAACGGGTGAAAATATGCAAGGCTATACCTATTTTTATCTAGTAAACAGAAAAGGAAAAACATTTATATTGACGTTCAACTCCGGAAGAGCAAACGATTTTGATTCGTACGTTCAAAAAATAAGATTGTAAAATGAGTAGAAAGAATCTTCAACATATCACATTAGACAATTCAGCGAAAGCGATTTCAAAAGAAAATGGACAAAGCGCATTCAAAATGGCGGAAGACATTGAAATCAAATCATCGTATTCAAAAGAAGATGTGCAAGACATGAAACATCTTGATTTTGTAGCTGGTTTGGCGCCAAATCTTCGCGGACCATATTCTACAATGTATGTTCGCAGACCTTGGACAATTCGCCAATATGCAGGATTTTCTACTGCGGAAGAAAGCAATGCGTTTTACAGACGAAATTTAGCCGCAGGGCAAAAAGGATTATCGGTTGCGTTTGATTTAGCAACGCATCGTGGGTATGACAGCGATCATGAACGTGTGGTTGGTGATGTTGGAAAAGCCGGAGTTGCTATTGATTCTGTAGAAGACATGAAAATTCTATTCGATCAAATTCCCCTCGATAAAATGTCGGTTTCCATGACGATGAATGGCGCGGTATTGCCAATTATGGCGTTTTATATCGTGGCTGCAGAAGAACAAGGTGTAAAACCTGAACACTTAGCAGGAACAATTCAGAATGATATTTTAAAAGAGTTCATGGTGCGAAATACGTACATTTATCCGCCAACGCCATCGATGAAAATTATCTCAGATATTTTTGAATATGCTTCGGAACACATGCCGAAATTCAACAGTATCAGTATTTCAGGATATCACATGCAAGAAGCTGGTGCCACGTGCGACATTGAACTCGCGTACACATTAGCCGACGGTTTAGAATACATCCGAAAAGGACTTGACGCAGGAATGGACATTGACACCTTTGCTCCTCGCCTCTCATTTTTCTGGGCAATTGGAATGAATCATTTTATGGAAATTGCTAAAATGAGAGCTGCCAGAATGTTGTGGGCAAAACTCGTAAAGCAATTCAACCCAAAAAATCAAAAATCATTATCATTACGCACACATTGCCAAACAAGCGGCTGGAGTCTCACAGAACAAGATCCGTTTAACAATGTAGCACGCACCTGTATAGAAGCAGCAGCAGCAGCATTTGGTGGAACGCAAAGTTTACATACAAATGCATTGGACGAAGCAATTGCCTTGCCTACGGACTTCTCTGCGCGAATTGCACGAAACACACAAATATACTTACAAGAAGAAACCAAAATTACGAAAACGGTAGATCCTTGGGCAGGAAGTTACTATGTTGAAAAACTCACGGATGAAATCGCGAATAAAGCGATGAAGCTCATTGAAGAAGTGGAAGAATTAGGCGGAATGACCAAAGCGATTGAAGCTGGAATTCCGAAGATGCGAATTGAAGAAGCTGCGGCTAGAAAACAAGCGCGCATTGATTCTGGGCAAGATGTCATTGTTGGTGTAAATAAATACAGACTCGAAAAAGAAGATCCTTTACATATTTTAGAAGTAGACAATCAAACAGTTCGAACGGCACAGTTGGCGCGTTTGGCTACATTGAAAGAGAACCGAAACGCAGCTGAAGTTACGGAAGCGTTGGGGAAATTGACAGCAGCAGCAAAATCTGAGAATGAGAACTTACTAGCTTTAGCAGTTGATGCTGCGCGTAAAAGAGCAACATTAGGAGAAATCTCAGATGCATTGGAAGTTGTTTTTGGAAGATACAAAGCACAAATCAAATCATTTTCAGGCGTGTATAGCAAAGAAATAAAAGACGATAGTTCGTTTAAAAAAGCAAAAGAATTGGCAGCTCAATTTGCCGAAAAAGAAGGTCGCCAACCACGAATCATGATTGCAAAGATGGGACAAGACGGACACGATAGAGGCGCTAAAGTTGTCGCAACTGGATATGCAGATGTTGGTTTTGATGTAGATATTGGACCATTATTTCAAACACCCGCGGAAGCAGCCAAACAAGCTATGGAAAATGATGTTCACATTTTAGGCGTTTCTTCTTTAGCGGCTGGACACAAAACTTTGGTTCCGCAAGTCATTGCAGAATTAAAAAAATACGGACGTGATGATATTATGGTGATTGTTGGTGGTGTAATTCCACATCAAGATTATCAATTTTTGTTTGATGCTGGCGCTGTTGCCGTTTTTGGTCCTGGAACAAAAATCAGCGAAGCGGCGATTCAGTTGTTAGAAATTTTAATAGACGAATAAATCAATCGCTTCAATTTGTTTGTTTTTACAGTTTTGTTCGACTGATATTTTAGCTAAAAAAATCAATCGGATGAAAAAAATATCAATACTCGTTATCGTACTCCTAAGTTTTGGTGCTGTAAACGCTCAAAACATGAACAATACTACGTTAGGTGAATTGCTAACCAAACAAGCAGATACCATTCAAGGACAAGCGGGAAATTGGCGTTTTGCTGTGAACGACAAAATTTTTATTTGTCTCACAGATGAAAAAAACAATCGAATGCGGATCATTTCTCCAATTACAGAGGTTTCAAATGTTGATGAAAAAATATTAAAGAATTGCCTAACCGCGAACTTTCACACCGCTTTAGATGTGAAATATGCAATTTCTGATGGTATACTTTGGTCAGTGTTTATTCATCCTTTAAAAGAGCTTTCTGAAGCGCAAATTACAGATGCCGTTGCACAAGTTTACAATGCAAATTATACATTTGGAACTATTTATTCGAGTACAAACTTGTCATTTCCGGGCGCAATTGGACAAGAGAAAGAAAAACAGAAAGAACAAAAACTTCCGAAACAAAAAATATAGCACGCATGAGTTGGATACAGATGATTCCGTTTGAAAAAGCTACGGGGAAACTCAAATCAATTTACACCAAAATTAAAGGCCCAAACAACCAAATTGATAACGTTTTGGGCATTCACAGTTTGCGCCCGCACACACTAACAGGACACATGAGTTTGTATAAAAACACCTTGCATCATTCGGATAATACGTTTCCAAATTGGTTTCTGGAATTGTTAGGCACGTACACAAGTTTCATCAACAAATGTGATTATTGCTACGAGCATCATTTTGCAGGCATGAAGCGCTTTTTACAAAATGATAAAAAGGCAGCTGCTATCCGAAAACATATTGAAAATGATTCTTTAGCTACTCTTTTATCTGAAAAAGAAATGGCATTGGTAACGTATGCTAAAAAGTTAACGTTCGCTGCCGCAGATTTGACGCGTGGTGATATTGATACGCTTCGCGAATTTAGCTACGATGATGGCGAAATTTTAGAAGTAAATCAAGTCGTTTCGTATTTTAATTATGCCAACAGAACCGTTCTAGGGTTGGGTGTAAATACCAAAAATGAAATCTTAGGTTTATCGCCAAGTAATAAAGATGATGAACGTTCTTGGGATCATCGATAGTACTCTTTTTTTCTTTTCTATATATAACTCCTGTATTTTAATAATACGTACTACAAAAAAATACTACATTTTGCAGTACCGCTAACTTCCTGTATCTGTGTAATTTACAAATTCAACAACCGATACCTTTTTTCTTTAGAAATAAAAAAACGTTTTGCTGCGCAGCATTCGGAGGTGTTAGCTGAAAAACCTTTTATAATCAGAGTAGGCGTTATTATAAATCAATTTCAATTATGAAAAAACTAGAAAGTTTAAAAAACGGAAAATTCAAAGCGAAAGAGCTAAAAAACACAGGAAGCATTGTGGGAGCAACTGACTTGTCTGATGGTGCATCTTCTTCGTATAGAACAAGTAGAACATACTTAACAAGTTGTCCGCCACATCCAGCAATGGCAGATCATCATAGCGATATACGATTCGATCACAGTCTTGAGCCTAATGACAGAGATCCATCAATGCTATAAGATATAAATATCATGAAGGGAGAATTGTGTAATTCTCCCTTTTTAAAACCTTTTTTTAGTATGATTTTGATTAAATCGAATGGAGACGATTATTCTACGACGCAAGTGGTAAAATGGTTGAAACACAGCAATGCCGATTTTTTACGTCTCAATGACACTACATTTTTGAAAGATTTGAAAGTGATCGGAAACGCAATTGAATTCGCGCATGACGGAAATACAATTTCGCTCGGAAATGTTTCAAAATATTGGTATCGCAGAGGTCGATGGGACACATTTAGCAGACGTAAACTTAGGAATGTCAACGATAAAACCTTTCATGGATATTTGAATTATTTTAGTAAAGAAGCCGAACGCGATATTACAAACACGATTGAAAATTCGTTGGCAGACAGATCGTTAAATCAATATCAAACCTCATCAAATATTAACAAATTAGCCGTTTTAGAAGCGTGTAAAACATTAAATATCACAACACCTAAAACTCTAATTACAAACTCGAAAGCGGTTTTAAAAGAGTTTATCATCACGCATACAGAAATCATCACAAAAGCTGTTAATAATTTAGATCCTAATATTAAAGGAGATGTGTTTGCCGATTTGATGACCAAGAAAATTACACTAGAAAATATTGATATATTACCCGATTCGTTCAATGTGAGTTTGTTTCAAAATTTAGTAGCAAAAGAATTTGAAATTCGCACATTTTTCTTAGTGGATACCTTCTATTCGATGGCGATATTTTCACAGAATGACGATAAAACAAAAGTCGATTTTAGAAATTATAATATGAAATCGCCCAATAGATGCGTTCCATATCAATTGCCAACTTCGCTAGAAACAAAACTGAGAGCATTACTGGAAAAATTTAAGTTAAACTCTGCTTCTTTAGATATTATTTACACGACGGAAAATGAATATAGTTTTCTAGAAATCAACCCAATAGGACAATACGATATGGTTTCTAAACCGTGTAATTATTTTTTAGATGAAAAAATTGCTAACTATTTAACATCATGAAAGACGAACAAATTATTGAAGCGTTAACGCAACAGATGGACGAAACTCCTGAGTTGTTTGAAGCCGTATTTTTTCTATCCGAATTAATAGGACAAAGCAACTTGGTAGATAATGCTGGACACATTAAAATTATAGAATTACCAACGTATCAAACCGATTCTCATCCTGTTGACACCAAATATCATAAACCTATTTTGAGATGTTTTCACTAAACCAAGATACCAACGATAAATACCTGATGCTATTTGCTTCTTGTTTGATTACAAAAGGACATGGCAGAGCTTTATTGACCGATAGTCAACGTGGAAAGTTTGACTTAATTCCGAACGATATGATCAATTTTATGGAGAATGCAAAACTGTATTCCATAAAAACATTGTTTAAAATTTACGGAGTCGAAAATAAAGGAATTGTAGAAAGTTATGTATCGTATATTTTAGAAAACGAATATGGTTTTTTGGCAAATGATAAAATCCGAACTAATTTTCCTGAAATCAAAATTGACTGGAAAAATCCATCAATCATAACAAATAGTATTATTGACATTAAAGATTTTGAAGTTACGAAAGCCATTTACGAACGTACAATTTCACAATTGAATGAATTGCAGTGCGAAGCCGTACAAATTCGTTCGTACATTTCGTTAAGCATTGAACAATTGGAATATTTAGCAAATAGTGTAAAACTGACTTGTATTGAATATTTAGAAATTTATGTAAAAGATAGTGATGAGTTGCCATTGAATGCGTTGATTAAACTCATGCATAATCACACAAAAATCTCGAATATTATTGTGCATGCTGCGGACAAGAATGACGAATACGACGTGATTAAAAGCTTATCTTCCATTTATCACACGACGCAAGTATTAACCGACGAAACCTGTTGTGGGCTTGTAGAGAAACAATATTTTAATGCTGTGAAAAGTCATTATATGGAAGCACATTTTCACAATACTTGTTTGAATCGAAAAGTATCTATTGATGCCAATGGTTCAATTAAAAATTGTCCGTCAATGGCGACATCTTTTGGAAATATTAAAGAAACTAATTTATCGGAAGTTATCAAAAATGAAGAGTTTACTTCGATTTGGAACCTTAAGAAAGATTTCGTGCTTGTATGCCAAGATTGTGAGTTTCGATATGTCTGTACCGATTGCCGCGCATATACCGAAGAACCAGCAAATTTATATTCGAAACCTTTAAAATGCGGATATGATCCGTATACAAATGAATGGTCTGATTGGGAAGAAAACCCTTTAAAACAAAAAGCTATTGCGCACTATGAATTGTCGAATATAAAAAGAACAAAAACTCCCGAAACAAAAAATATAACTCATGCACAAAAATAATCATGATTCCCGTTGGGCACATTTTTAGTTAGAAGCTTATTTAGCTGTCACGACTAACATTCTACACGTATCTTGTGCTTCCGTTTTCAATATTCCTGAAAACCCTTTTGGTAAAACAAAAAAATCTCCACGATGGAAAATTTCCAATGAGTCATTATTAGCGGAAATTACGATCATCCCATCTAAAACATGTATAAATTGATCTTTAGTTGTTGGTGAAATTTCTTTATGCCCTGGGATTTCTGAAACAATCTCTATGTTCAATTCCACACCAGAAAAAAGTGTCGTTTCATTTTTGATCCCTGAAAGCACTTCTCGATCTAACAAAAAAGGAATACTTGGTATAGAAACCGCCTCTTTATCAGCTCTTTTGTTTGAAATAACAGAAAGTTCTAAATGATACTTGTTTCCTTCATTATTTGTCCATTCTCCTGAAAAACCTTTTGGAACACAGATATAATCTCCCGAAAGGAAAGATCGTTTTTCATTATTCTCCAACTTAATTTCTGCTTTACCTTTTAAATAGTAGACAAACTCATCTACTGAAAAATCTTTGATTGTATTTGTAGCTGTTTCACTAGATAAAATAAATACACTTAAATCTGAACCTTTGTAGATAGTTCTTTGGAAATATGCTCTTTCTGGATGTGCTTTTAATTTTACTTTTGGGATATTTATACCTGACAAGAAGCGTTTATTAATCTCAAAAGGCTTTATGACAGTATCTTTTGAAATATCTTGTGCAATTGCAAATTGCATACAAAGGAAGAAAACGAATATGTAATGTAATTTACACATTGTAACGAAAACTTTTTTCAGGAACTTTTCCAACAACACCTTCAAAAAATTTGTGAATGTATTCAAAGTCAGCTTCCATATCATCTGTTGGGTAAAAAGGTTCGTCAATTTTGACTTCTTTTTTGCCAAAATCAAACGCCACTAGAGTAATTGGCACCTTTGCTTCTTTTGCAATATAGTAGAATCCTGTGCGGAGTTCTTCAACGCGTCCGCGAGTTCCTTCGGGCGCTAACGTTAATCTAAATTCTTCTTTTCCTTCAAATACACTTGCCATTGCTTGCACTTTATTTTGACCTGGAGTTCTGTCAATCGGCGCGCCGCCTGTCCAACGAAAGTAAGCACCAAACGGAAACTTGAACAATTCCTTTTTCCCTACATAATTGATTTCTTTTTTTGTGATGCTTCTAATCATCAATCCAATAAAGAAATCGTGCCAACTCGTATGCGGAACAACGGCTACGATACACTTTTTTACTTCATCAGAAAAATTGCCTTTAATTTTCCAACCCATGAGTTTGAAGTAAATGAATTTGTAAATAGCTCGCATCATTTAGGGAGTTTTTTAAGTGTTGATTGTTCTTTTTGTAATGGCTTTGCTAATTTACTGAAGTTTTAAGTATTGTACTGTCTAATTAAGAGAAGATTGTGTTTTGGTAGCTTCTAGCAATATTAAAAAACAGATTGCTTCGTTTCACTCGCAAAGACGAATCAAAAAACATTTAGCAAAAAATTCTCAATACTCAATACTAACAACTCACATCTAAAACGGCAGCTGAGCAAAGTCAAAGCTACATCTTCTTATACATATTCTTCAGCTTCTCACGCGTGATGATTTCCTTCCAGTTTTTGCCCAAAGCATTTTCCCAAAGTGGAACTAACATCAACGCAATGTCAATCATTTTGTCGAATTCTTTGTCTGTTAAGTCTTTACAAATTCCTGTTGGAATGTCAATATCGTGTTTACGAACCATTTTTTTGAATTCAGAAACTCCTTGCGGATAGAATTCTTCTAAGTGATTGAAAACAATGCAATTACCAATTCCGTGTTTCGTTCCGAGTAAGTACGAAAGTCCGTAACTCATTGCATGTGCAACACCAACTTGCGAATAGGCAATGCTCATTCCGCCATGCCAAGAAGCCATCATCAATTTGTCTTCTGAATCTTCATCACGTACATTTTTTTCTAAGAAAATGTTTCTACACAGTTCCAGTGCTTTTTCACCATAACTCTGGCTAAATGCATTCAAATAAGTTCCTGTGAGCGATTCTATACAATGTATATAACAATCCATTCCAGTGTAAAACCATTGGTTTTGTGGCACGCCACGCGTCAATTCTGGATCTAATACAACTTGATCAAATGGTGTAAAATCTGAGTTGATTCCCAACTTTTTTTCTGGACCTGTTAAAACTGTTGTTCGTGAAACTTCCGCGCCAGTTCCTGAGATAGTTGGAATTCCAACATGGTATACAGCTTCAGTACTGACCAAATCCCAACCTTGGTAATCGGCAGCACTTCCTTCATTGGTAAGCATTATTGCAACAGCTTTTGCCATATCCAATAACGTTCCGCCTCCAATTCCGATAATTCCTGATGGATTTTGTGTAAATCGCGATTTTAGTTCTTCAACCAAAGCGTCTACTTGTGAAGTTTTAGGTTCTTCTTCCGCAGACACGAAAATAATTTGATCTAAAAAACGAATTGGAATTCTATCTATTAGCCAAGGATTATCTTCAAAAACATCATCCACCAAAAAGATAAACGGCGCTTTGGTATTCACGCGTTTTGGTGACAAAATTTCTTGTATCTGGTTAAAACTTCCTCTTCCGAAGATTACTCTGGGAACCATTGGAAAGTTTTTATACTGCATAGTTAGTTAGTTTAATGATGTAAATATAAATATTACACTAGGTTTTTTAGTGTTTCAGCAAATTTTCTTGAAACTTTTCGGTAAACAGTCCTACATGATAGCCATCCATCAATGCATGATTTACCGATACTGAAACCGATAGTATTTTTTTGTTATTTGTGGCTTCCATTTTACCGAAAGCTATTCTAGGAACCGATTCTTTTTTCCCGTGAAACGGCTCTTTGTGTCCTGTAAAATTCACCCAAGGCAATGCGGAACAGAACACACAATCTTCACTGTTTTTGGGCGGAAACAAATCATCCGAATTTATTATTCGTTCTTTTTCTGCTTCAACATTCTGTTTAAATATTTCAAAGTCAGCATCATAGTCAATAAACGAAAACCCAAAGGTTTTGTCTGGTCGCATGATCGTCGCTGATGCGTGAATTGCTTCGTGAATCACTACTTCATTTTCATTTTCAATGCGATACCGAAATGGTTCAATTGCGTTTACTGCTTTCATACAATCGTGCAAATAGACTGCAAAGAAACTATTTCCGGATGCTTTTGCAAAATCGTACGCTTTAGTCACATCCATTGACGCGGTTACTGCGAAAAACGGATCTTGAAATGTATTGAAAAACTCAAAGTGCTTTTTACGATTCCACGTCTGTACGTTTAATTTCTTCACTATATATAATTTAACACTTCAACAATGCTTTTCACTACATGATATTCGTTTGTTTCTTCATCTGGCAAAACTGTTTCGTGTTGCCAAGTCGTATGAAATGGTACATGAATTGCCTTTCCTCCTATGTTTATAATTGGTAATACGTCTGACTTTAACGAGTTTCCAATCATTAAAAATTCGTTCACATTTATTTCTAAATGGTCTAACAAATCTTGGTAATTTTTTTCTTTTTTATCGCTCATCACTTCTACATGATGAAAATATTTGGTCAAGCCAGATTTTTCAAGCTTTCGTTCCTGATCGAGCAAATCGCCTTTTGTTAAGACTAATAGTCTGTATTTTTTGCTTAATTGTTCTAAAACTTCTTCAATACCATCCAACAATTCTACGGGCATTGCAATCATTTCTTTGCCCAATTCGATAATTTCAGAGAGTACTTTGTTTGAAATTTTCCCGTTAGAAAGTTCAATTGCACTTTCAACCATAGACAACATAAACCCTTTGATTCCGTAACCGTAGATTGAAAGGTTTTTCATTTCCATTTTAAACAACTCTTGATCAATCGTATTTTCGGTCTCGTATGCTGATAACAATTGTGCAAACTTATGTTCTACTTCTCTAAAGTAGGTTTCGTTTACCCAAAGTGTATCATCGGCATCAAAAGCGATTACTTTTACGGTATTATACTTTATTTCCATACTTTTTTCGCGCGTTCTAAATCTTCAGGTGTATCAATTTCTACGCCTTCTATAGACGTTTCTACCATTTTTATTTTTTTACCATATTCTAAATAGCGAATGCATTCTATCTTCTCCGTTGCTTCCAAAGTTTTCATTGGCAGTTCGTGAAAATCAAGTAATGCTTGTTTGCGAAACGCATAGATTCCTTTGTGCTTGTAATATTTTGCGCCTGCATTTTCATCTCTTGGAAATGGAATTGGCGAACGCGAAAAGTATAACGCAAAGTTGCGTTGATCAACAATAACTTTTACGGTGTTTGGGTTTTTGATTTCGTCCCAATCTTTAATTTGCACCATTAGCGAAGCCAAATCGATTTCTTTGTTTGGATCATCATAAAACACATTGATTACTTTTTCCAAACTTTCTTTTTCTGTAAACGGTTCATCGCCTTGCACATTGATCACAATATCTGCTGCAACATTTTGTACCGCTTCCGCGATGCGATCACTTCCCGATTCGTGTTCTTTTTGACTCATAATAACGTTTCCACCATTGCGAGCGATTTCTTCACGAATGATATCGCTATCCGTCACTACATACACTTCTTCAAAAAGTCCAGTAGCAACAGTTGCTTCATACGTTCGGGTGATCACGGTTTTTCCATGCAAGTCTTGCATCAACTTCCCTGGAAATCGAGAAGCTGCATATCGTGCTGGAATCATTGCTATAATTTTCAAATGCGCTGTTTTTATAATCTCAAAAATACAATTTTAATGATAAGAATGTAAATTAATCTTTTATTTCGGTCACTGCTGCATCAGCTGCAATTTTTGCAAAGAGTTGTTGTCCCGTATCTTTGCTAATATGAATAAAGCTAATGAGTTCTCTTTCAGTAAAATCTGACTTTCCTTCTTTGTCAAGTTTATGCTGCATGTTTTTAACAGATAAATAGAATTCTTTCGATTGACTTCTATTTTTTCCGTGATATACTGTCAATACCGAATGTGAACCTTGTCCTGCATTTTCTGCGGGTAACATTGCCATTAATTCTTCGTTGTTTTTAGCCTCTAGTTGTTTTTCTAGTATTCCAGCATTTGGAATGTATTCAAAAGGTCCAATAGCTGTTTGTTCTGCCCAATTATCATCATTTTCTATATAAGGCTCGCATGCTTTGGTATAAGCAAAAAATACAGGAAATGCTATCATGGCAAGTGCTTCTATAACCCAAACTACAGTTAGGAACATACCACTAACGCTTCCGCCACTTCTACCAATTGTCCAAGTTCCTACTTCGTTTATTTCCCAAATCATACTCCATAAAGCATTAGGATTTTTTAGTATATCTAGGAATGTTAATTCTACAAATGCAGATGAATTTACATGATAAGCAACCCAAACAATCCAACTTGCGTATATGCCTGCCAATCCAACAATCAAACCAAATACAATGGCTAGTATTTTGTTCCTCACTTTTCCTAATCCAATCACAAAGTTTGCGACGAATCCTAATCCGAAAGCAATTCCTGCTATGCATAGAAAGTTTAGATACACAAATGGAATGTATAAAATTGCGTATGTATAAATGAAAGCTAATAATGGCGCAGCAATACCAATGGCTAACGCGAGATATAAAAAACTAATAGGGTTAAATTTGCCCGAAGGCTTGTAGTATAAATTGTTCATACAATAAAGAATTAGTGATTGTTAAGTTTTTAAAAATAAAGAAAATATTTTTAGTCGCGTATTTTCTTTTTATAACAACACATATTTTTTTGCTATTCAATGAAGAAATCGTCTGAAAAACCAATAAGATATAAACGCTCTTGGGCTCGTGTCATTGCGGTGTATAACCAACGCATGTATTCTTTTCCAACGCCATTTGGCAAGTATGGTTGCTCAATAAAAACCGTTTTCCATTGTCCACCTTGCGATTTGTGACAGGTAATTGCATAGCTGAATTTTACTTGCAATGCGTTGAAAAACTTATTCCCTTTTACTTTTAGAAATTTTTTATATTTTGAAGTTTCACTTGCGTAATCGGCCATAACTTCTTGATATAATTTGTTTCCATCTTCGTAGGATAACGCTGGTGTTTCTGCATGAATCGTGTCTAGCAACAAAACGGTTTCCAAAGGTTGCTGATTTGGATAATCGACCATACGTATGTTTACTTCCGCAAATCGGAAACCATATAATTCTTTGATTGAGAAAATTTCTAATACTTCAATAATATCTCCATTGGCAATAAATCCTGCTTCGGAAGTTGCTGGCAACCAGAAGTAATTATTTTTGACAACCATTAAATAATCTCCAGCAGATAATTCATTTTCATTGAATAAGATTCGATTTCTAATTTGTTGATTGTATACGTTTGCTCTTTTGTTAGAACGCACAATGATTGCCATTTCTTCTTTTCCGTTATCGGAATATGAATCGCTAATTGCATCTTGAATTTCGTAGCCATCAATTAAACGTACGATATCTGGAAAAGACGACAGTTGAAATTTGAATTCCGAGTAGAATTCATCATGCAATTGTTCGCGTAAATTGGTTGCGTTTACTAAAATTCCAGAATCTGAATCTTGACGTACAACTTCATCTAGTTCAATGACGGTAACATTTTTGTCATAATTTAGTTCCAACGTACGTTCATCCAAGGCTGGACTTAAATCGAGTTTTACTGGTGGTAACTGCGCGGTATCTCCAATTAAAATTAATTTACAATTATGTCCAGCATAGACATACATCATTAAATCATCGAGCAAAGAACCATTTTCAAACAGTTTGGAATCACTTGGCGAATCGGGAATCATAGATGCTTCATCCACAATAAATAATGTGTCACGATGCTTGTTAGGTTGCAATACAAAGCTTACACCACCACTTTTATCTTTCTTGGGAAAGTAAATTTTTCGGTGAATTGTGTGTGCTTGCTTTTTGGAATAGTTGCTAATTACTTTTGCCGCACGACCTGTTGGAGCTAATAGTACTGACTTTTTTTTTGTATGCCATAAATGTGTGACTAACGTACCAATAGTCGTTGTTTTTCCTGTCCCTGCATATCCTTTTAGCAGAAACAATGCATCTTTATCATCGCCATAAATAAACTCCGAAAGCTTGTGTAAAACTACATCTTGCTTGAAAGTAACTTCGTGTGGAAATTTACTTTTTAGTATTTTATAAAATGCAGTTGCGTCCATAATGTAGTAATTATCCTCTTTTTGCTGTGTATTGCATAGCGAAAATAGAAAAGTAAATTGAATGAATGCGGAACATTTGGTTTTTTATAAATATAACATGCTTTTTTTAGTGAAATACTTTTACGATTAAAAAAAAATTGTAGATTTGCGTATATTGATGTTCTTAAACAAAACTATTCTTAATAGAGATGAAACACGCAAAACAAAAATTCAATTTAGTCTTATCATTAATAACTGCTTTCTTACTTCTTCCAGCTTTAGTATTAGCTCAAGATAGTAACGTAGTTGAAAAAGGTTCATTCGAAGCACTGAAAACACCAATTATTCTAGTCGTAGCGTTAGTTGTAGCTATCGGACTTTTGTTTTTGATTGAAAAGTTAATTCCACGAAAAGTAAGACCTGTATTTTCTATAGTGTTTTTATTAGCATCTGTATTCTTCGGTTATAAGATATATATGTCAATTATGGCACCTGTTAAATTTAAGCAAATTAAAACAGAGCGTTACGCTAATGTCATTGATAATTTAAAAGATATTAGAGATTCACAACTAGCACATAAAACGATTACTGGAGATTATGCAAAAGATTTTTCAGCACTAGAGCGTTTTATTGATACTGCTCAGTATGCAATTGTAGAAAAAAGAGATACGAGTTATATTGTATTCGACAAAGTATACAAGATTGATAAGCTTCAAGAAGAAGTTATTATTGATACACTTAGTTTTAAACCAGTAAGAGATTCACTGTTTAAAGGCACTGATCGTTATAAGAAAATGAAATATGTACCGCATGCTAAAAATGATAAAGAGACTTTTAAAATGAAGGTTGGCTCATTAATCATTAATGGGTATACAGCGCCTGTTTTTAAAGTATCTGTAGACAAAGACATTATTTTACATGACTTAAATAAAGATTTATTAAGACAAGAACAAAGAATCGTTTCTGTAGATGAAGTTGATGGAAAAGAAATTTTCGTTGGATCCCTTGAAAAGGTGAGTGATAGTGGAAATTGGCCAACAAGCTATGAAATTGAAGACAAAAAATAAACATACAAATCAATTAGATTTTCAAAAGTTGTCCATTCAGGTATCTCTGAATGGACTTTCTTTTTGTATCCTAGATACCATTGAGAATGAAATTACGGATATTCGTCATTTTCAATTCAATACCGTAACAAATCCGTTACAATTAGAAACCGAAATTAATACCATTTTTGAACAGCACGCTGAAATCCTTGAACAGTCTTTTCAAGCTGTTACTGTAAGTCATATCAATACCTTATCGACGTTTGTACCAAAACCTTTATTCTCTGATAAAAACCTTGCAGATTATCTAAAATACAACAACAAGATTTTAGCAAACGATTACATGACTTTTGACGTGATTTCAAACAATGACATGGTCAATGTATACATTCCGTATGTAAATATCAACAACTTGTTTTTTGAAAAATATGGCGCGTTTACGTATCGACATTTCGCAACGATACTGATTGAGAATATTTTTCAACTATCAAACAATAGCGAAGAACCTACCGTATATGTGCATGTACAAAAGGAACAGTTTGAAATTATCATCATTCAAAACAAAAAATTACTGTTATACAATTCCTTTGAATACAGTTCTTCCGAAGATTTTATTTACTACTTATTATTTACTTTAGAACAGTTAGAATTGAACACAAATACGCTTCAACTCTATTTTCTAGGTGATATTTCAAAAGAAGATGTGTTATATACTGTTGCCTATACGTACATTCGCAATGTTGATTTTCTAGAGAAAAATTACAGCTTCAATTTTACTACAAATGTAGAAAAACCCGCAAGTCATCGCGATTTCACCTTATTAACAAACTTTTAGATGCGAATTATTTCAGGAAAACATAAAGGAAGAAGATTGACAGCTCCTAAAAAGCTGCCTGTTCGACCAACAACCGATTTAGCAAAAGAATCGCTTTTTAATATTCTAAATAATCATTTTTACTTTCACGAAATTAGCGTACTCGATTTATTTTCAGGAACTGGAAATATCAGTTATGAATTTGCTTCACGCGGTACAGAAGTCATTACTGCCGTTGATGGCGATTATGGCTGTGTTAGTTATATAAAAAAGACCTCAGAAACTTTAGAACTCGATATTACAGCGATTAAAAGTGATGTATATAAGTTTTTAGAACGTACACACTTAACATCGGATGTCGTATTTGCAGATCCTCCGTATGCGTTTACACAAGAACAATTTGAACGAATCGCAACGATCGTTTTTGAAAGAGCATTGCTTTTAGAAGATGGTTTTTTAATTATAGAACACGCTAAAGAAACTAAATTAGAACATGTTCCAAACTTTAGTTTCTCTAAAAGTTATGGCGGTTCCGTATTTAGCTTTTTTCAGCTTCCTGAAACAGAAACAACTGACGAAGAAGAATAAGTGTATTGTGATTCCGTTTCGCACTTGATGTGGAATCCACATACAACTTCACTTTTACCACAATAGATTCCTGCCTTCGCAGGAGTGACAAAGATAAAAATAGAAAAACCGTTTCAGAAATATTCCGAAACGGTTTTTATATTTTATAAAGAATCGTGATTAAAGTTTTCGCAATGCGGCCATTTTAATCGCAGCTACTGCCGCTTCAACTCCTTTATTACCGTGAATTCCACCTGAACGATCAATTGCTTGTTGCAAGGTATTATCTGTCAACACACAAAAAATTACAGGAGTATTGTGGTTTACATTTAAGTCTTTAATTCCGTGTGCAGTTGCGCTACAAACAAAATCAAAATGTTTCGTTTCTCCTTGTATTACACTTCCAATAGCAATAATAGCGTCAACATTTTGCGTTTGTAGCATACGTTTTGCTCCATAGACCAATTCGTAACTTCCAGGAACGTCCCAGCGAATGATATTAGCTTCCGTTACGCCATTCTCTGTTAAGGCAGCAATTGCGCCTTTACAAAGTCCTTCAGTGATATTTTCGTTCCACTCAGAAACAACAATCCCAAATCGAAAGTCTTTCGCATTTGGGATTGTAGCTTTATCGTATATAGATAAATTTTTATTTACTGTTGCCATAATTTTATTTCAAAGCTTCAGCTTTTCCAATATATGCATCTAACATTTTTCCATCAGCAGTACTCTTAAAGCTAGTATACTCACTTTCAATTCTGTTGAAATATTCTAATGCTTTACTACCATTTCCTAAATCTAAAGCTGTCATTCCGGCTTTTAATAAAAAGATAGGTGTTGTTGCATCATTTTTACTGTGCTTAAATGCTTTTTCGTAGTATTCTAATGCTTCAGCTTGTTGTCCTAATTGAGCAAATGCATCTCCAATAGCTCCTTTAGCTTTCGCTCCGATGATAATATCAGACGAATCAAACGCTTGTAAATGTTTGATTGCTAATTCATATTTGTTTAAGTTCAAATATGCAATTCCAGCACTATAGTTTGCTAAGTTTGCAGCATTTGTTCCTGAATAGTTAGAAATAATATTCAAATAACCAAATTTTCCGTCTCCACCATTCAATGCTAACGTAAATAAAGAATCTCTTGTTGCGAGTCCGTTCAATACCTCATCGTTTACATTGACATTAATTGCTTGGTTGAAGTATGAATTTGCTTGAAACACTTCGTTTGCAGCTTCTGCTTCTTTTGGTGCTGAAAATACTTTGCTATACACTAAGTATCCTAAAAGCACAACAGCAATCGCACCAATACCGATAAAGATATATTTTTGGTTAGCTGCTACCCATTCTTCCGTTTTGGACGCAGTTTCATCTAAAGTATTAAAGACTTCTGCTGTTGTACTATCAATATCTTCAGCAGAAACTTCTTTCCCCTTCTCTTCTTTAGTCTTTACTTTATATCCTCTTTTCTTGTAAGTTGCCATAAATTGTATTATTAATGTGCGCAAAAATAAAATTTTTAAGTAGAACTAAAAGCTTATTTATTTGATATTTTTCAATAATTTGCATTTTTATTGTAATGACGCTACTATTTTCATGTTTCTAAAGAAGTTATCTCTGATCAATTATAAGAATTTTGACACAAATTCTTTTGATTTCAATCCAAAAATAAATTGCCTCGTTGGGAATAACGGCGTTGGGAAAACCAATGTGTTAGACGCTATTTACCATTTATCGTTCGGAAAAAGCTATTTTAATCCTGTTGCGAGTCAAAATATTAAGCATGGAGAAGATTTCTTTGTGGTTGATGGTTTGTATGAAAAAGGTGAAAGAGACGAAAATATTATTTGTTCTTTAAAGAAAGGACAAAAGAAAATCGTGAAACGCAATGGAAAACCGTATGATAAGCTATCGGAACACATCGGATTTATTCCATTAGTGATAATTTCACCCGCAGATCGCGATTTAATTATTGAAGGAAGCGATACACGTCGAAAGTTTATGGACGGTGTTATTTCGCAATCGAACAAACAATACTTACAAAACCTCATCAATTATAATAAAGTGCTTTCGCAACGAAATTCATTGTTGAAGTATTTTGCGCTGAATAGTACATTTGATGGTGACACACTTAGTATATATAACGATCAATTACACGATTTAGGCACTAAAATTTATGCAGAACGTAAAAAGTTTGTAGAAGCGTTTGTACCAATTTTTATTTCGCGTTACAACGCAATTTCCAATCAAAAAGAAATTGTTAATATCAGTTACAAAAGTCAGCTACATGAAAAAGATTTTCGATCTTTGCTAGAAGAAAGCTTAGCTAGAGACAAAGTTTTGCAATATACTAGTGTTGGCGCACACAAAGATGATTTATTATTTGCGATAGAAACCTATCCAATCAAGAAGTTTGGGAGTCAAGGACAGCAAAAATCGTTTCTAATTGCATTAAAGTTAGCACAGTTTGATATTATTAAACAATTAGCAAATATAACTCCTATCCTATTATTGGATGATATTTTTGATAAATTGGATGAAGAACGCGTTGCACAAATTATGTCATTGGTAAATCATGATGATTTCGGACAATTGTTTATCAGCGACACGCATGTAGACAGAACAGAAGCAATAGTAAAAGAGATTCATCAATCGTACGAGATTTTTAAATTGTAATTTATTTTGAAAAAAAGACACACTGAACATAGAGCCATTAGCGAAGTACTGAAAGATTTTGTTTCCGAACACCGATTAGAAGATGGTTTGGACAAAATTGATGCGCGTGATGCGTGGGCAAAATTGATGGGAAATGGTGTAAATACATATACTACAAATGTTATTTTAAAAAACGATACGCTTCATGTATCACTATCTTCTGCGGTATTGCGAGAAGAATTGAGCTATGGAAAAGAAAAAATCATCCGATTACTTAATGAAAGTTTGGGCAAAGATTTGATTAAGCATATTATTTTACGATAGATTTATTTTCTAGACTCACTTATGCTCTTAGATTTATTATTCCTGCTAAGACAAAAACGAATCTACTAAAAGCGAAGCGATACTAAAAATCCAAAAGCTCACATTTTTTTGTCTCCTTATTGTTCAAAAATCTACATTTTACTGTCGACTCATTTCAGAAAAAAACTAATTCTTAATGTTATAGCATTGCTATAATTTAAGTTTCACAAACTCTACTTTCCCCTAAAGTTAGTTTATTTTTCACATTAAAAAATAAGCAAAAACCTTAAAAAAAATAAGTAAAAACATTTAAAAAAGTAAGTTTAACCTTTTCCTTCCAAAAAAAATATATTGTAGTATTGTCCCTAACCAATAAACCAAATACCATGAAAAAGAATTTCAAATTAATTTACGTATTATTACTAGTATTCATTACATCCTGTTCAACGGATAGTGTTACAACAATCGATGATGATCTTTTAGAAAAAAGATCTGACCAAACGGAAGTTATACAAGATGAATATATCATCGTATACAAAAAAAGTGCAAATTCAGGTAAGATGAATTATTCTCCAACAAAAAGAGGAAAAACTCCTGAATTGATAAAAATTCAGAATTACTACAGAACAAAATCATTAGCTACTCTTAAGCTAATTGGTAAAGGTGAAGATAATTTAGGATTTGTTTACACTGGTGCAGTTCAAGGTTTTCATGCCAAAAACCTATCAAGTGAAGATGTAAAAATCTTATTAGATGATGAAAGCATCGATTTTATCGAACCTAATCGCAAAGTTATCAGTGATTTACCAAAACCAAAAAATCCTCAAGGAGTAAAGTTACCATCAAATAATGGAATAAACGGAAAATCAGATACTACCTTGCCAAGCGGAGATTTTTTACCGTGGGGCGTTGATTATACTGGAAGAGGAGATAATACAGATACTGATAGATATGTATTTGTTATGGATACAGGGATTGCTCCACATCCAGACCTAACTATAAACAGTCAATATTCAAAAAATTTTTCTACTTTGAATGAAACAGATTGGATTGACAGAGATGGTCATGGTACACATGTCGCAGGAACAATTGGAGCTAAAGCTAATGGTTCTGGTGTTATAGGTGTTGCGTACGGATCAACATTAGTAGCTGTTAAAATTCTTGGAGATGATGGAAGTGGTTCTCTTGACGGTATTCTTGCTGGAGTTGATTATACATATAACACCTCTTTAGCAGGAGACGTATATAATTATTCTGTTGGTTTCGAGAATCGACAAACTAGCACTGCCATAGACAATGCGTTTACAACATTAGGTAATAAAATTTCTGGTGCTATAGCAGCTGGTAATAGTAATGACAATACTTTATTCTATTCTCCACAACGTTTGCAAACTAGCCGTACTTGGATGGTTGGTAATCTTAGACGTAATATCACTCCAAGCGGTAGCTCATGTTATGGTGCTTCTGTAGATAGATGGGCTCCAGGTACAGATGTATGGTCAACTTGGTTAAACGGTGGATACAACAGAATTTCAGGAACTTCTATGGCGTCTCCACATGTAGCTGGAATACTCGTAGTTCGAGGAAACAATTCAGTTGGTACAAACGGAAATACATCTAAAAATGGGTTTAGTGCCCCGAATGCTAAAAGATAATAAGCTTATTAAATTTTATTCTTTCGCTTGATACCTCCTAAAAAAACATTACAGTTTTGAATGGATGAAATCTCAGATAAGACAACTATCTTATCTGAGATTTTTTTAATCCATTTTTACCTCACTTTATGTTTCCAATGCAGTTATTCAGGTAAACATTTGATAAAATAAATCTGGTCTTATAATATTATAAATATTAATATTTTGTCTAACAATTATTTTCATTAGATGCATACTAACATTAATTGTATTAACTAAGCGTAAAACGTATGCTAATAATCCAAAAGCGCCAGCGTGTCTAAAAAAAGTCTAAAACAAAAAAGCCTCAACCAAACGATTGAAGCTTCTCTTTATAAAATATTTTTTGTTTTTTTACTTAGAAAATCTCTCTTCCTGAAAAGTGAAAAGCACCTTCAATAGCTGCGTTTTCATCGCTATCAGAACCGTGAACTGCATTTTCTCCGATAGAAGTTGCATATAAATTTCTGATTGTTCCTTCTGCTGCTTCTGAAGGATTTGTAGCACCAATTAAGGTTCTAAAGTCACTAACTGCATTTTCTTTTTCTAAAATTGCAGCTACAATTGGTCCTCTTGTCATGAATTCTACTAACTCACCAAAGAAAGGTCTTTCGTTGTGTACAGCGTAAAATTCTTCTGCGTCACGCTTACTTAATTGCGTTAACTTCAATGCAACAATGTTGAATCCTGAGGCAGTAATTTTTTCTAAAATTGCTCCGATGTGTCCGTTTTCAACAGCATCAGGCTTGATCATGGTAAAAGTTCTTTTTCCAGCCATTACGGTATGTATAAATTATTATAGTTCTTATTTTGTAAAAATCATACTTGATTTTCGGTGCAAAAGTACACAAATACAATTTATTTGCAACTGTATTTTAGTATATTAGCCAGCTATGAAATAAGAAGTGCTAAAATCTTCATTATTTTCATACGTTGAAGAGTCAAATTACAGAATACATACGCATGAACGAAGCTGAAATACAAGGCATACAAACGTTGTTAAAAACACTAAAGAATATTGTTATTATTCCACATAAAAACCCTGATGGAGATGCTGTTGGTTCAACGCTCGCACTATGGCACTACTTAAAAAACAAAGAACATAACGCTGTAATTGTTGCACCAAATGATTATCCTAATTTTTTAAAATGGATGCCTGGTGAAAGTGAAATTGTAAAGTTTGACAGTCAACGTGAACAAGCAGAAGCTTTGTTGGAAAACGCCAATGTTATCTTTACGTTAGATTTTAATGATTTGAGTAGAATTGGCGATATGGAGCACTCAGTTGCAGCTTCCGAAGCTACTTTTATTATGATTGATCATCATCAGCAACCATCTGACTATGCAAAATTCATGTATTCTGATACAAGCATGAGTTCTACCTGTGAAATGGTGTATAATTTTATTGCTTTTTTAGGCGATGAGGATAGTATCACTGCTGAAATGGCTTCGTGTATGTACACCGGAATCATGACAGATACAGGATCATTCCGATTCAAAGCTACGACAAGTACTACACACCGAATTATTGCAAACCTAATTGATAAAGGTGCTGAAAATGCTGCCATTCACAATGCTATTTATGACACCAATAGCTTAAGTCGATTACAATTAATGGGCTGTGCATTGAAAAATTTAGTCGTTTTAGAAGAATACAATACGGTATATATCACAATAAGTAAAGAAGAGTTACAACGCTACGATTTTAAGAAAGGTGACACCGAAGGCTTAGTAAATTATGGATTATCATTAAAAGGTATTAAATTTGCTGCAATTTTTATAGAAAACCTACAAGAACCGTATGTAAAAATGTCACTACGATCTAAAGGTGATTTTTCAGTAAATGAATTTGCGCGTGCACACTTTAATGGTGGCGGGCATACAAATGCAGCTGGCGGAAGAAGTGATGATTCAATGGAAGATACAATTGCAAAATTCACTAAACTTTTAAGCCAATACAAATCAGCATTAAACTAAAAATATGTTTAAAAAAGTCATCCTTATTGGTATTGTTTTCATCGCTGTGGTTTCATGTGCTCAAAAAGAAGCGCGGAAACCTGTGAGTATTCGTTCTGGTACTTTTTTAAAGGAATCCGTAAAACGAAACAAAGCCTTGATTGCCAAAGAAGAAGCTGCTATTCAAAAATACATGGATCTAGATACGGTAAACACTTATTTAGCGTCTCCAAATGGTTTTTGGTATTTCTACAATGAAAAAACTACCCTAGAAACGTATCTTCCCAAAAAAGGAGATACTTTAGTTTATGCGTTCAATGCTTCAAGAATTGCGGGCGCTACTATTTATTCTAATGAAGAAATTGGTATTCAAGAATATGTCGTAGACAAACAACAAACCATTCCTGGACTGCGTTATGGCTTACAATTGATGAAAAAAGGAGAAACAGTAACTTTCCTTTTTCCTTCACACATTGCGTATGGATATCATGGAGATAACAAAAAAATTGGAACCAACGTTCCGATTCAATCAACAATAACCCTACTTAATATTAAAAAAGACAACAAAAACCTAGAAACAGAAAATTAAAAATGAACGTACTCATGAAAAAAATCACATTACTAATGGCAATCATTGCTTTAGGATTTACTGCCTGCAAAAGCAGCGAATATGTTGGATTAGCTGACGGAATTTATGCAGATATACAAACTAGCAAAGGTCCAATTTTAGTAGAATTAAATTATAAGGAAACACCTGTTACTTCGGCAAACTTCATTGGTTTGGCAAAAGGAACGCATCCACAATTGGTAGATAGCTTAAAAGGAAAACCATTTTATGATGGTCTTATTTTCCACAGAGTCATGAAAAACTTTATGATTCAAACTGGAGATCCATTAGGAACTGGAATGGGCAATCCTGGTTATAAGTTTGACAGTGAACTTATTCCAACATTAAATCACGACCAAGCCGGAACGTTGGCAATGGCAAATTCAGGTCCAAATACAAATGGAAGTCAATTTTACATTACACATGTTCCGTATCCTTCTTTAAATGGAAGATATGTCGTTTTTGGAAACGTTGTGATTGATCCTGTAAAAGAAAAAGAGTTACGTGCTGAAATATCAGATACTATAGCATTGCAAAAAGCAATTGACGTTGCAAAAATGGAAACAGTAGATGCTATTGCAAATGTGACAGTTTCAACAGATCCAAACACAAAAAACAGACCGCTTGAGGACGTTAAAATGATTTCAGTGAAAATTATCCGTGTTGGTAGTGAAGCAAAAGCATTTGATGAAGTAAAAGTATTCTCTAATCAGTATGCTGAAAAAGTTAAGGCCATGGAAAAGGCTAAAGCAAGAGCTCAAGAACTTTTAGCTAATAAAGAAAAGGCAACTAAAAAATTCATCCAAGAAATTAAAGGTCAAAAGGGTAAAGCGACTAAACTACCTTCAGGCTTAGGTATATTATACATAAAAAAAGGTGATGGAAAAAAGCCAAATATCGGAGAGAAAGTAAGTGTTGAATATGCTGGATATCTTGAAAATGGAACTTTGCTTGATGCTACTTCATTTAAACTATCAGAAGAATTTGGCCAAATAAATGAACGCAAACTAAAAGGAAATGGTTACGATAAACCTATGGTTACTGACTATAGTAATGATACTGATTTAATAGCAGGTTTTAAAGAAGGACTTTTAAACATGAGAGTTGGTGACAAAGTCCGTTTGTTTATTCCTTCTCATTTAGCATGGGGAGAAAGAGGCGCAGGTGGTATGATTCCACCTAATGCTGATGTCATTTTTGATATCGAATTAATAAAATAATTTTAACAAGAAGAATTTTATTAAAAAAATACCGTTCTACTTTTTAACATTAAACATTAATTATGAAAAAGAAGAATTTAAAAAGCTTGAAATTGAATAAGAAGTCAATTTCATCATTATCAGGAATGCATAAAATTATTGGTGGATCTGATTCTTGTGGAGTATGTCCAAATATAGATGATTCATTGAATGCAGCATGTACTGCAACTGGAGATCAATGTGATTTTTCTCTTAATTGGAATGATAATTGCCCTAATGGCTCTGGAATTATTTCTTGTTTGCCATCTAACGAATCCCCAGATACGGTAGTTCATTATCCACAGTAGAGATGAAGTGAAATTAAATTAAACTTAAAGCTTAAATATAAATCGGTCATTACAGAGTTTGTAATGATCGATTTTTTTATACCCTTTATTGTAGCACCGTACTTAACTTTAGGAAAAACACCTTACAAGAAACGTTTTTCTACTCTTTCATAAAACATTGTTTATCAGGATATTTGAATATAACCAAAAAAATAAATATCATGAAAAAACAAAAAATTTCTTTACAACTACGCAAACAAAAAATTTCGTCACTTACGGAGAAACAAGTACAAGGTGGTAATTTTACTTTTACAATTACAGTTCCAATACGAACAATACAAAACACCTGTATTTCAGTTCAAATAAATTGTAAATCTATTCTTATTGCATGCGATCCTATCATAACAGTAGCATCGGTTTGTTGTCCAACAACACAACCACCAACATATATTTGCTAGAAAATACAATCTGTAAGTTAAAAGCCTCTTTTTCCAAAAAAGGGGCTTTTACATGAGGTAAAACACCGTATACAATATATCTGTTTTCCTGTTTTGAGTTTTTGCCACTTGAAAGATATTTGCAACGAAACAAAAAACACATATCATGAAAAAACAAATGAAAACTTTAGGATTAAAAAAGCAAACAGTTTCTTCTTTAGAAGCTAGTCTAGTACAAGGTGGTGCACCAACAACACACTCAATGGTAACCATGGAAAAATGGTGCGTGAGTCAACTCATCTGTGAGCCAGTACCACAAGAACCAACTCCAATAACAAATCAGTCACATTCAAACTGTGGTCAATGCAGTGTTGTTTGCGGATAATCACATCAGAAAAGCAAAAAGCTCCTCAATTGAGGAGCTTTTTTAGTTTTATACTTTTTCTAAAATTATTTCTTCGGAATGTTCTTCAAAACTTCCAATACGTAGTTCCAATATTTTTGTGTAGAAGAAATACTTGCGCGTTCGTCTGGTGAATGCGCTCCACGAATAGTAGGTCCAAAACTAATCATTTCCATGTCTGGATAATTAGTTCCTAATATTCCACATTCCAAACCTGCGTGACAAGCCGCTACATGTGGCGCTGAGTTATTGTTTAATTTCTTATACAAATCAACCATTACTGGCAAAATAGAAGCATTCATGTTTGGTTCCCAACCTGGATACGAACCTGAAAATTCAACTTCGCAACCCGAAAGTTCAAAAGCAGCTCTCAACTTCGTTGCCAAATCCATTTTTCCACTTTCTACAGAAGAACGCGTCAAACATCCAACTTTGATTTCACCGTCTTTAATAATCACACGTGCCACATTATTTGAGGTTTCTACTAAATCTTCTATATCTGGACTCAAACGATATACACCATTGTGTGCAGCATATAACGAACGTGTAATTCCTTCTTGCACGCCCAATTCTACGACTTCACTTGGTGTTTCTGTAACTGTATATGTAATGTCTAAATCTGCTTCAACAGTAGCAAATTCTTTTTTAATTGTATCAATTTGCAGTTGCATTTCAAACTCAAAAGCTTCTTGATGTACTTTATCAATCACAACGAGTGCAAAACTTTCTCTAGGAATCGCGTTTCGCAAACTTCCACCATTAACTTCCGAAATGCGCAATCCGAAGTTTTCAAATCCATCAAACAACAAACGATTCATCAACACATTTGCGTTTCCAAATCCTTTATGAATGTCCATTCCACTGTGTCCACCTTGCAATCCACTAATCTCAATTTTATACGCAATTACATCTTCTGGTGTAGGTTCTTCAACATACGAACGAGTTGCTGTGACATCAATTCCGCCTGCGCAACCGATTCCGATTTCGTCATCTTCTTCCGTATCAAGATTCAATAAAATTTCACCTTCAAGCAATCCACCTTTCAAGCCCATTGCTCCTGTCATTCCAGTTTCTTCATCAATCGTAAACAATGCTTCTAGCGCAGGATGCGCGATCGTTTTACTTTCTAAAATTGCCATAATCGTTGCAACGCCAAGTCCATTATCTGCACCAAGTGTTGTTCCTTTTGCGCGTACCCAATCGCCATCTACAACCATTTCAATACCTTGTGTATCAAAATCAAATTCAGTATCGGAATTCTTTTGATGTACCATATCTAAATGCGATTGCATTACAATGGCTTTTCGGTCTTCCATTCCTGAAGTTGCTGGTTTTTTGACAATTACATTTCCAACTTCATCAATAACTGTTTCTAAGCCTAAATCTTCTCCGAATTTCTTCATAAAAGCAATCACACGTTCTTCTTTTTTCGAAGGTCGTGGTACTGCGTTTAAATCTGCAAATTTATTCCAAAGTCCGTTAGGCTCTAAAGTTCTTACTTCTTGACTCATGCTATTTTTTTATTATGATTGAATACAAGTTGCAAAGGTAAATGTTTGCTCCTAAAATTGCCTGTTTTTTACAAATACATTCTGAAACTATTTTGGCACTGACGAAAAAATTACGTTCATTTTAGAAATAATGATTTAGTTTTTTTACATTAGCTATGTAACATCTTCCCAAATGGTGTTCAAATGTATTGCTTATGACCAAGAGAACAAAACTACTGATTGCACTATCTTTCCCTATCCAATTCATTGCAATTAAGATACTTGCAAGCTATCCTGAGTTTATAGAAACTTATTATAGCAACGGATTATATCCTATAATTTCTAAGATTTTCAGAGTCATTTTTGGCTGGATTCCATTCTCAATGGGCGATATATTTTATACAATTGCTGGAATTTTAATCATTCGCTACATTTATAAAAACTTTCGCTTGTTTCGAAAAGAATACAAACGTGTGCTACTTGATGTTTATATTGTAATTACGGTTACGTACTTTGCTTTCCACTTACTTTGGGGAATGAATTATTACCGATTGCCATTATATAAATCGTTAGCACTCGATCGTAAATATTCCACCGAAGAATTGGTAAGTTTTACTGAAAGAGTCATCGCGAAAGCAAATGCGGTACAATTTCAAATTACACAAAATGATACGGTAAAAGTAGAAGTTCCGTACAAAACCAGCGAAATTTTCAAAAAGACAGTGAACGGTTATGACAATTTCAGTGCAGAAGAACCACAATTCAAATTCACACATCGCAGCTTAAAAAAATCTATTTATAGTGGATTTTTAACCACAATGGGCTTTAGTGGATATCTCAATCCGTTTACGAATGAAGCGCAGATCAATGCTAAAATTCCTGTGTACAAATTTCCAGTAACCGCAAGTCACGAAAAAGCACACCAAATTGGCTATTCGGCAGAAAACGAAGCTAATTTTATTGGTTGTATGGCAGCTTTGCACAATGATGATATTTACTTTAAATATGGCGCGTACAACTTTATGACGTGGCATTGTTTAAAAGAAGTATACCGAAGAAATCCTGAGGAATACGAACGTTTAAAAGTCACATTGCATCCAGGAATTCAGAAAAATTACGATGAAGTTCGTGCGTTTTGGACGGCGCATAAAAATCCGCTAAAACCGATGTTCAAATTTACATTTGATCAATTCCTCAAAGCGAACAATCAATCTGGTGGAATTTTGAGTTACAGTTATGTGGTTTCGCTGTTGGTGAATTATGATAAAAAACATCCGCTGATTCCGTAAGTACGAAAACATACATTTTTCCGCTCTAGCTTTATGATAAAAATCTTCTTTTATGCTTTTTTTATTTCGCTTGCGCGAGAATGAACACACCTGAGAAACTTCCTCAATTTTAGCAGCTACCAAATCATAGAACAATTACCAGAAAATTAAATTTAGAAGCGATATTAAATAAATAAGCTTGTATTAATCACACTATGAATCTGCAACATATTATCATATCTACTACGGATCAATTCATTGTAATTAAGTACTATCCACTTTATAAATTGAACATAAGCACTTTATAAAACGAACAATGCTTCTCTTTTTATTCATTAATACTAATGCTAGTTTTGTTTCATTATTAATTTAAAACATTTATTATGAAAAAAAAGAATCTTAAAAGCTTTAAGCTTAAAAAAGAATTGGTTTCTTCTTTAGACTCTAAAAAACGGAATTCAATAAAAGGTGGTAGTTATTCATGTTACTACGGTAGCAGATGCTGTCATGTACACTAGTATTTCAAGAAGCGAACTTCGGTTCGCTTCTATTTTATTCTCTATAAAAACATCAGCTAGGTATTGAATATAATTTCTTCTGATTTGTTTGTCTAATTTGGCTTTTTTCTTAAAATGCAAGGCGCTAACAAATACATATATCACTACCAAAAAAATACAAGCTGTACGAAAACATACATTTTCTCGTTTTATCTACATGACAAGAATCTATTTTCTTCTTTTATGCTTTCTTTGTTGCGCTTGCGCGAAAGAACACAGCAAAAGTTCAACCGCTGTTGCTACGAAAATAACGCCCGATGTAGCAACTATAATTCCTATTGATCCTGCTACACTAGATTCTTTACGGCTAGGCATCAACTTTACACCAAAAGGAAATTACAACACGATCAAACAATCGCTACAACAAGACAGAGCTTATTTCGCAAGACAATTTCAACAAAACAATTCAACAGCAATTGATTCAGCTTCTAGTTATTTATACAATAAATTACTCAACGAAATCGTGCCACATTGGTATGGAACGCCATGGGATTTTAACGGACATACAAACATTCCAAATGATGGAGAAATTGCTTGTGGCTATTTTGTGTCCACAACCTTAAAACACTTAGGTTTTCAACTCAATCGTTACAAAATGGCGCAAGAAGGCGGCATGAACGAAGCCATTACGCTTCAACCACGCGCTGAATTGAAAATATATCGAAATATATCTTTCCAAAATCTTCAAAAAAAGCTGAACAAAATCTACAAAGACGGCATTTACTTTGTCGGATTGAGCAATCATGTTGGGTATGTTTTGCTAAAAAACAAAAAACTCTACTTTCTACATTCAAGCTATTACGATGATAAAGTTATGATTGAAAAAGCGGAAACATCTCCATGTTTTCAAAGTGATATTTATGTCTTTGCCGAAATTACCACAAATCGAAAATTAGTCCAAAAATGGATTCAAAACACGCCGATTTCAATTCATAAATAAACGTTAAAAAACTCTTAAAACAGTCTACAAAGTACATTCATACCTTATCTTTAGGACTTAAACTAATCAACCCAATTTTAATGCAAAAAGCAATGAAAAAATCGTATTTGCTGCTGTTATTACTTTTGTTTAGCCTTCCCACTTTTGCTCAGGATTACTTTCCTAAGAATGATGGCGTTAAAACAGAAGAACACACCATAACAGCATTTACCAACGCAAAAATTTATGTCACGCCAACACAAGTGATAGAAAACGGAACACTTCTCATACAAGATGGAAAAGTGTTACAAGCTGGAGCTAATGTTTCAATTCCTAAAAGTGCTACCGTTGTAGACTTAACAGGAAAAAGTGTGTATCCTTCATTTATTGATCCGTATGCAAACTTTGGAATTAAAGCACCAAAAAGAAGTTTCGACAGAAACTCACCACCACAATATGATGCCAAACGTCAAGGATATTACTGGAACGATCACATTCGCCCAGATACAGATCCAATGACAACATTTACGTATGACAATAAAAAAGCAACTGACTTATTAAAAGCTGGTTTTGGAACTGTAAACACGCACATGCATGACGGAATTGTTCGTGGAAACGGAATGTTAGTCGCACTAAACTCTAACGGAGATAATAGCATGCGCATCTTAGACAATCGTTCTGCGCAATACTTATCGTATCAACGTAGCAACTCAACACGTCAAGCTTACCCTACTTCATTAATGGGAAGCATGGCTTTGATTCGTCAAATGTATCACGATGCAGATTGGTATGCAAAAGGAAAAGCAAAACGTAGAGATTTAGCCTTAGAAGCTTTAGCTAACAATAAAAACTTAGTTCAAATATTTCATTCTGGAAACAAGCATAATAGTATCAAAACTGATGCAATTGGTGACGAATTCGGAATTCAATATGTACTCATCGGTGACGGAACCGAATATGAAAACATTAATGCCATGAAAGCAACAAATGCTTCGTTCATTATTCCGATCAACTTTCCAAAGGCGTATGATGTTTCTGATCCGTATGCAGCAGGCGTTGTAGAATTAGAAGCGATGAAACATTGGAATCAAGCACCTTCTAATCCGAAAGCATTGGCAGATAAGGGAATTGTATTCAGTTTCACAACACACGATTTAAAATCGCCAAAAGAGTTCATGGGTAACTTGCAAAAAGCAATTACGTATGGTTTAGATAAGACAAAGGCTTTAGAAGCATTGACAACAGTTCCGGCACGTATCTTACAACAAGAAGATAAAGTTGGAAGCTTACAAAATGGTCGTCAGGCAAACTTCTTAATTACTTCTGGAGATATTTTTGACAAGAAAACAGTCATCTACGAAAACTGGGTACAAGGAAATCAAAATGTATTCAAAGACAAATCACACAAAGACCTTCGCGGAAAATACGCGTTTAATGTCGCTGGAAATGTATATGATGTTACTATTGCTGGAACGCCAGAAAAGTTGAAATCAACTGTGATGAAAGATTCTTTGAAATTAGGATCTAAAATTTCTTTTAAAGACAACTGGTTACAATTACAATTTACAACTGCTGACACGACAAAAACAGAATTTATTCGTTTGACATCGCCAGTGCGTAATGCAACTTTTTTCGCTGGAAAAGCAATATTAGCAAATGGTTCTGAATCTTCATTCAACGCAACACAGAAAGAAGTTTCTGGCTCAAAAGATAAAAAAGGAGACAAAAAAGGAAAAGATAAAAAGATGGAAGCGCCAAAAATGTTCCCGCTTTCTTATCCAAATGGAGCCTACGGTTCGGCAGCTTTGCCACAACAAGAAACCATTCTATTTAGAAATGCTACGGTTTGGACAAATGAAAAAGATGGAATTCTTCAAAATACAGACGTGTTAGTAAAAGATGGTAAAATAAGTCGCATTGGTAAAAACCTCAGCGCAGGAAATGCCAGAGTGATTGATGCAACAGGAAAACACTTGACATCGGGAGTGATTGATGAACATTCACATATTGGCGCATTTGCCATTAATGAAGCTGGACACAATTCTACAGCGGAAGTAAATATGGAAGATGTAGTAAACCCAGAAGATGTAGATATTTACAGAAACTTAGCTGGTGGTGTCACAACGATTCAGTTACTACACGGATCTGCAAATCCAATTGGCGGACGTTCTGCTATTTTACGATTAAAATGGGGACGCTCTGCAGATGATATGCTTTTTAAAGATACGGACGGATTTATCAAGTTTGCACTAGGAGAAAACGTAAAGCAGAGTAATTGGGGCGATACTGAAACAACACGTTTCCCACAAACACGTATGGGAGTTGAGCAAGTGTTCACCGACTATTTCCAAAGAGCAAGAGAATACGAAGCAAAGAAAAAAACGGGAACGTATCGTTATGATATTGAAATGGAAACGATTTTAGAAATTCTAAATAAAAAACGTTTTGTGTCTTGTCACTCGTATGTACAAAGTGAAATTAATATGTTAATGAAAGTTGCGGATGAATTCGGTTTCAACATTAACACCTTCACACACATTTTAGAAGGTTACAAAGTAGCGGACAAAATGAAAGCACATGGCGCTGGAGGTTCTACCTTCTCGGATTGGTGGGCATATAAGTTTGAAGTAAATGATGCAATTCCGTATAACGGAGCAATCATGCACAGTCAAGGTGTTGTGGTAGCATTTAACTCAGATGATGGCGAAATGTCTCGTAGATTGAATCAAGAAGCGGCAAAAGCTGTAAAATATGGTGGCGTTTCGGAAGAAGAAGCTTGGAAGTTTGTCACGCTGAATCCTGCTAAATTATTACATATTGATGATAAAGTTGGAAGTGTGAAAACTGGAAAACAAGCAGATTTGGTTTTATGGACAGCTCACCCAATGTCAATTTACGCGAAAGCGCAAACGACCATGATTGAAGGAACTGTTTATTTTGATTTAGAACGCGACACTCAATTGCGTAGAAAGATTAAAAACGAACGTACAGAATTGATGAACATGATGTTGTTAGAGAAAAACAAAGGCATGAAAACACAAGCTGTGAAGAAAAAAGATAAAGTACATCATCATTGTGATACTGTTGAATTTTAAACGAAACTGACATGAAGAAACATATTTATATATACACATTATGCTTAACTGTTTTGTTCAGCGGTTTAAGTTTTGCACAACAAACGCCTGCACCTAAACAGTCGCAAGCAATTTCTATTGTTGGTGCTACAGCACACATTGGAAATGGACAAGTTATTGAAAATGCTACCGTAGTATTTGAAAATGGAAAAATAGTGCGCGTTGGTGCTTCTGCAACGACACAAACTTCGGGAACTGTAATTGACGCGAAAGGAAAACATGTATATCCTGGATTTATTGCACCAAACTCAACACTCGGTTTGGTGGAAGTTGATGCGGTAAGAGCAACACGTGATCAAAGTGAAACTGGAAGTTTTAATCCGCATATTCGTAGTTTGATTGCTTATAACACAGAATCGAAAGTTGTAGAAAGTTGTAGACCAAACGGAATTTTAACGGCACAAATTACGCCACGTGGCGGACGCGTTTCTGGAACTTCGTCTATAGTACAACTAGATGCTTGGAATTGGGAAGATGCAGCCGTAAAAGTGGATGATGGAATTCATATGAACTGGCCAAACAATTTTTCGCGTGGTCGTTGGTGGCTTGGAGAACCAAGAGGTTTAACTCCAAATAAAAACTATGCAAAGCAAGTTCAAACTATTAAAGATGGATTCAATGAAGTTTTAAGCTATTTGAAAGGTTCTAAAAGCCCAAAACACTTGCCTTTTGAAGCTATGGAAAGTTTAATGAACGGTTCGCAAACACTGTTCGTTCACGTGAATACTGAAAAAGGAATTTTAGATGCGATTGATTTCGCCAAGCAAAACAAACTAAAATTAGTGATTGTTGGCGGATATCATGCACACAAAGTAGCGACAACATTAAGTCAAAACAATATTCCGGTTCTTTTACACAGAACACATTCTGTTCCTAATATGGACGACGAAGATTATGATTTGTCATACAAAAAAGCAAAAATCTTAACAGATGCTGGCGTTTTGGTTGGATTGGAAAATAGCGGACAGATGGAACGTATGAATACGCGTAATTTACCATTTTTAGCAGGAACTGTTGCGGCACATGGCATGGATAAAGAAAAAGCGTTGCAATTAATTACATCAAACACAGCTAAAATTTTAGGCGTTGACGATCGTTTAGGAACACTTGAAGCTGGGAAAGATGCGACACTATTTATCAGTGAAGGAGACGCGTTAGACATGCGTGGAAATATTTTAACACATGCGTTCATTCAAGGGCGAACGTTGAGTTTAGAGACGCATCAAACAAGATTATGGAAGCGTTATATGGATAAATACGACGGAAAGTAGTAACTTTATAGAACAACATGCTACGTATACACTTATAAAAGATAAAGCTATGCACTATATAAAACGATTCATTCTGGTACTATTCTTAGGCGTTACAGTACAACTGTCAGCGCAAGAAACATCAAAAGATGTTCAGACTTTAGATGAAAATATTGAAGAGTTTAAATTACCAACCTTTTCAGAATTATCTAATGATATTGCAACTGATTATACAAATGTTTTAGAGTCTTTGCCTAATTTATCGAATATTGGTGCTTATGTAGATAAAGAGATCAGAAGAGGATTCCCGTTTGAACATAGTACAGTATATACTGTTCGAAACTTTTCAAGTGAGCACTCCATACTTCCGAATGTAAGTCCAATACGTTTTCAACTGCGTAATATTTTGAATACTATTATGTTTACTGGATTTGATGCAAATCAATTACACTTGAACGAATCCTATAAAGGACCGAATTAAAAATATTTACATACTTAACACAAAAATGCCTCTTCATAACGAAGAGGCATTTTTTGTACACTAGTTTCCTTTTTTCAATTATCCTTTTGGAACAACAACGCCATCAGCTGGCTTCTCGTACATTTTGTTGTCCATCGTTTTTTTGTTTAAACTTACATTGGTAAATTCTACTGAGTTTCGAACTTCCAGCACCTTATTATCTTCACTTTTGTGCCATGTCAATGTTTTTGGCAATAAAACGCCATTTACATTTTGCCAATCACTGTAACGAATGTAACTTACCCTTGTACTTGGTTTTCCGTTGAAATAGGTTACGGTATAGCCTAACCATTCCATTTGAAACGTTTCAGGATTATAGTAGATAAAGTAATTATCTTCTGGAGAATCGCCTACATTATCGCCATACGAAATTTTATACCCAGGATATGAAACACCTTCATACGAAAGACTTTCCACTTCGCTATATATAATTCCATCGTCACCTAAAACAAAAGGCATTGCATAAAAATAGAAATATAAGTTATGATAAAAACGTGCGTTGCTTTTAAAAGCTGTGGTGTCTTTTTGTGCCAGCCAAACATCTTTTCCATCATAACCAATGGTGAAATTTTTTCCTTCCAAACGCGTTTTCCGCGAATGCAAATCTGTGATGTGCTTTTCTGTTGCTTCTGGCTTAACCATTTCATACACCAAGGTTTGTGCTTCATTCCAAGTGTCAATTCCGCCATGCGCATCAAATACTTTTTGTAAATTCTCTGGATATGTTTTTGTGGCAACTTTTACTTCTTCTTTCGTTGTAGTTTCGGGAGTTTTCGCCTTTTTCTGATCATCTTTACAAGCAATGATTAAGAACATTCCTAATATTGCTAAAATACCTTTTTTCATTTGGTTGTTAGTTTTAGATTTCTTGCTGAGTCGGATTACTTTTCTATTCATTACATGGATTGTGGAATAGTTATGCTGAATGAATTGAGTTCGAAGTGAATTTTGCAAAAAGCCTTTTATAACTTTGAGAACATTTTTGGTTTTTATTTTATTTGCTAGAAGATATAAAAGAAAGACATCCTTACATAAGCCAAGAATTAGTTGCCTTTTATACAATTACGGGCTTGTGGAATGGTTACCTTTGTTGTAATGCGTTATTCTATTCGGTTGATATAGTTTTTAATTTTTTCAAATAGTCGTTTTTCTTGCATTCTGAAAATAAACCAAAACCATAATAGAGAAACAGGAAGCAATAAATAAATCCAAATTGGAAAATCTTCTCCAGCCATATAGCCACAGAAGAAAATAAACACAAAAACGAAAAGAGCGAAATATAATTCAATTCGCATTTTTGTTTTCAGTTCAATTCGTGTATTTCCATTTTCAGTCTCAGTTAATTTCCCATAACCTTTAATTCCTTCTGTTGCTCCAGGAAATCCATCTACAATTAGTGTTCCTAATGAAAAATTAGATAAGAATTTAAAGTCGTTTTGGTCAATCCATTCCAATTCAAATTCACGTTCTTTATTCAGCTTTATCTTTTTTTTCAATTCAGGTATAGTTCCGTTAAATTCAATTGAGTCTTTTAATAGGATTTGTTCTGTCAATTTCAGGTTGGTTTTTTTAATGCACTAAAACGTATTCGTATATGGCTAGTTGCGTTGGCAAGAACTAAGTTAATAAAAGAAAATAAACCCATAGCAAAATCTGCTAGAATTTTCCGAGTACACATAGAACCAGCAATTAACTATACACGTTGTGCCTGTTGCACAAGTCTAAGTTATTATTCATAGTCGTAATATAAAATATTCACGATTTCTTTAGTTTCAAAATCTTTAACAAGTTCTTTTTGCAGTAGACCATTTTCAAAGTAATAACTTTCTGTTTCATCCATAAACTGAGCCTCACCAGTAATTTTGATTTTCCCTAATAATGTTTTTTTATATTCAAGATGTGGATATTCAATTAATTTAAAGAGCTTATCATCTTTATATTCATAAAGTGTTTTCTTTACACTTCCTTCATATTTAAAATATAGACATTCAATCAAGTAGCCATTTTCATTCAAAGTATATTTTACTTTGTCTGGTTCATCAAGATGTATAATGTTATTAATGGACTTTGCTTTGTTCCATTCGTGCTTTATTCTATATTCTTCTCCATCATTATAAGCGTAACGCTCGAAGGACAAATCATCTTCTAAGTATTCGAACTCTCCAGTGTAAATTTTTACTTCTTTTTCGTTTTCAATATTTATAAGAACTTCTCTTGTTTTTTTACTATTCGAATAAGTGAATTTTTTAATTGAATCAAATTCCCTTTTATCTATCGAATCTTCAAATAGATAAAATTTAATAACAGAATCATTATTCAAATGTTCATATTCGGATATTATGCCATTTCTATAATCAATAATTTTAGAAACTTTTTTGTCTTTGTAAAAGTATTCTTTTCTAATATCTTTTTGTTCATCTGATTTTGTATAAATCGTTAGTTTATTAAAATCAAGAGGTGCTAATAGCGGATCAAAATGTCCTTTAAATATCATTCGTTTTTAATTTTGGCTAACGTTTTTCTGTATGATTTCGTTACGTATTTCAGCAACTAATTTAGCAAATTAAAACCGAATAGAAAATTCGCAAAGATTTTCATAAGTAGGCGAGAACAAGCAATTACTTATAGCCATTTTTGTGGCTAGTTTTTATTGCTTTCCTGAAATAAACTATCTTCAAAACACAAGGAAATAAGTTATTTATATATTTTCTATTAGTTTAATAGTTTATGCTGTTTGTCATTGCTACTACTGGATTGTTTATATAAATTAATCTATTTACTCAATGATAAATCGTTTGGTCAATGTTCCTTTTTCTTTCGTTTGAATCTTTAAAATATAGAATCCGGCTGTGAAATTGCGAACGTCAATAGAAACTTCATCATTTCCTGAAATTACATTTTGTTGATGGATTAATTTTCCATTCACAGAATACATTTCTAAACGCTCAACTTGTGTGTTTGCTTCCATTTTTAGGATCAATTCATTCTGAACAGGATTTGGGTACATTACAATTGTACTCGTAGTTACTTCTTCAACAGATAATGCACAAGGCAAAGGTTCCTCGGTAAATGTAACCGAATCAGAATAACTACAATTGCTTGAGTTATTTTGATCCGTTACTGTGACCGTATAGTTTCCTGGAATATTCACAGTAACAAAAGGTGATGAAGCATTAGATCCACCTGGAAGCGTCCAAAAGTAACTATATCCTGGTCCAAAATCAGTTCCTATATCAAAAGGGTTTAATAACATTCCTGTAGCATCTACACATCTTATTGAATCTTCTGGTAGCGTTACAACTGGCAATGGATTTAGCAAGATGTCAAAACTTGTCGTATCAAACATTGCTCCTCCACTTGCATTATCTTCCAAACGTACAAAAATTGTTTCTGCAGTGCTCGAACTGCAATAAGGAATTGGCAATGGATTAAAATCACTGTCAGCATCAAATTGTGTAGCATGAAAGGTAACTGTGTAGTCACTAGGATTTTGACTTCCTAAAATTTGAGGAATTAGAAAAGTAAAATCAAAACATTCAACACCATCATTATTGTCATCACACAATTCAAGATTTCCAGGTTGATTTGCGACTTGGGCGCTTATAATTTTGGTAGAAAGAATAAGCACAAAGAGTAGTAATTTTTTCATAAGTAATCGGTTTTAAAATTTATCAAAAATACTTTAAATACTTCCTACAAAAAAACTTCTTACAAAAATATAGTGATGGTTCATAAAAACGCAACAACATACACACTTGTGTACGCTAGTATAGCTAATATTTCTATATTTGCAGCATGAACAAAGAGATTTCTAGCACGCAAAATGCTATGGTGAAATATATGCTGCAACTTCAAGAGAAATCACGAAGTCGAAAGAAAGATGGCAAATGTATTTTAGAAGGTTTTCGTGAGTTAACGCTTGCGCTAGATGGAAATTACACCATAGACACGTTGTTGTTTTACCCAGAAATTTGTTCGCACGAACGTGTGCAAGAATTGTTGAAAAACACCAAAAATTCACCCGAATGCATCGAAATCTCGAAAGATGTGTATCAAAAGATAGCCTATCGCGGAAGTACAGAAGGCATCTTGGCTATTGTTGAAACGAAAGAACATTCGCTCGAAACGATTACATTTCACAACAAAAAACCTTTAATTTTAGTCGCAGAAGCTCCTGAAAAACCAGGGAATATTGGCGCGCTACTTCGCACCGCAGATGCTGCAAATGTAGATGCGGTTTTTATTGCAAATCCGAAAACTGATTTATACAATCCAAATATTGTACGATCGAGTGTTGGTTGTGTATTTACGACACAAATTGCGATGGGAAGTTCTGCCGAAATCATTTCATTTCTGCAAAAAAAAGAAATTGCAATCTATTGTGCAGCATTGACAGCTTCTGAGAATTATCATGTACAAGACTTCAAAAACGCAACCGCTATTGTTGTGGGAACAGAAGCGATTGGTTTAAGCAGTGAATGGTTAGAAAACTCTACCCAAAACATCATCATTCCGATGCAAGGAAAAATTGATTCTATGAATGTGTCTGTTGCCGCAGCTATTCTCATCTTTGAAGCCAAGCGACAGCGTAATTTCACTTAAAATACTAATCAAAAGAAGGACAACTATTCAAAAGTAAACATCTACCACCAAAGGTAAATGGCACACAAACCCAACAATTGGCTGGTCCACAATCTGAGGTTTGTGAACACGGTCCAAATCCGCCGCCCAAAATGTTACCTTGTTCTTTTTTAGTTAAAACTTGAACTTCTTTAATATTTAAAATAGTTTTCATGGTAGTAATTATTTATAATTTATGTTTTTAATCTACGTAACTTATTGATAATCAAAATACAATTAACACATAAAAAATGTATGGGAAACCAATACATTGCAGGAAATTTACTTTCTTTTCTAAATTCATAAAACATACCTTGCTTGTTACATTTCTTTAGCTTAATTTTAATTCTATGACAGAAGTTGATATTGAAAAAGAAAATGCAGCGATTGCCAAACAGTATAAAGAACTGTTACGTATCAGTTATCAAGTACTTTCCGATGATGATAAAAAAATCATCCGAAAAGCATTTGATATCGCTGTTGATGCGCATAAAGATCAGCGACGAAAAAGCGGTGAAGCGTACATTTTTCATCCAATTGCTGTTGCTAAAATAGTAGCTTCTGAAATTGGAATGGACGCAACTTCCATTGCTTCTGCCCTATTACACGATGTCGTAGAAGATACAGAGTATACTTTAGAAGATATCGAACGTATGTTCGGAATTACCGTTGCAAAAATTGTAGACGGACTCACCAAAATTTCACATCTAAAGAAAGATAAAGATGTTTCAATGCAAGCGGAAAATTTCCGAAAAATGCTATTGACCATCAATGATGATGTACGTGTAATTATCATTAAAATTGCCGATCGACTGCACAATATGCAAACGATGGGTTCTATGCCTGCGCACAAACAAGTCAAAATTGCTTCTGAAACACTCTACATTTACGCACCATTAGCGCATCGTATTGGATTGTACAATATTAAAACTGAATTGGAAGATTTAAGTTTAAAATATACAGAACCAGAAGTTTTTAATGACATTCAAAATAAAATTGAAGAAAGCAAAGAAGAACAACAAGAATATATTGACAACTTTGCTTCGGTGATTAAAAACTCTTTAGACAAAGAAGACTTAAGCTATGAAATAAAAGGTCGTTTTAAATCAATCTTTTCCATTCGTAGAAAAATGGTGAAGCAAGGTGTAACTTTTGACGAAGTATATGACAAATTTGCAATTCGGATTATTTATGAAACGGAAGATTTAGAAAATGAAAAATTCGTCGCGTGGAAAATTTATTCCATTGTAACAGATCATTTTCATCCCAATCCTGTGCGTTTGCGCGATTGGATTTCTTCGCCAAAATCTACTGGATACGAAGCCTTGCACATTACTGTGATGGGACCAAAAGGGCGTTGGGTTGAAGTACAAATTCGCTCGCATCGGATGCATGAAATTGCAGAAAAAGGATATGCGGCACATTTTAAATACAAACAAGGGGAACAAAAAGAACACGGTTTAGAACCTTGGTTAAACAGGTTACAAGAAGCACTAGAAAATCCGGAAATAAATGCAGTTGATTTTGTAGAACAGTTTAAACTGAATTTATATGCTAAAGAAATTTTTGTGTTTACACCTACGGGCGATTTAAAATCGTTGCCAAAAGGTGCTACACCGTTAGATTTCGCGTTTAGCATACATACACAAGTTGGATATCATACACGCGGCGCGAAAGTAAACGGAAAATTAGTCCCGCTAAGTCACGAATTGAAAAGTGGCGATCAAGTGGAAGTAATTACGTCTGATAAGTCAAAACCGAACGCAAACTGGCTAGATTATGCAACAACTTCGAGAGCGCGTTCTAAAATAAAATCGTCTTTAAGAGAAGAAAAAAAGAGTATTGCAGAAGAAGGAAAGGAAATTTTACGCAGAAAGTTGAAGCAATTAAAAATTCCGATGGATGAACAAGCTATCAATGAATTGGTGAATCATTTTAAGCTAAAAACAAGTTTAGATTTATTCTATCGTGTTGGTATTGGCACAATTGACAATCAAAAATTGAAAGAATTCGTGGCGCAACGCGGAAATAGTATCTTCAAATTTTTCAAAAATAAAATTAGAAGAGCTCCATCAATTCCACATGAAGAAATCAATCAACCTGAAGTTTCCAATCGATATGATTTAATTGTTTTTGGGAAGGAAGAAGAAAAACTCAATTATATATTAGCAAATTGTTGCAATCCAATTCCTGGCGATCCTGTTTTTGGTTTTGTTACTGTAAATGAAGGAATTAAAGTACACAAAAAAGATTGTCCAAATGCGGTGAGTTTGCAAGCAAATTACGCCTATAGAATCATGCTAGCAAAGTGGATTGATTCTTCTCAGGAAGAATTTACTGCACTGTTAGAATTCACAGGAATTGACAATATGGGCTTAGTGAACGAAGTGACAAAGATTATTTCTAATAACATGCACGTAAATATCCGGAACATCAGTTTTGAAACAAATGACGGTATTTTTATGGGAAGAGTGACAGTCGTTGTAAAGAATAACAGCATTTTAAAGCGATTGATGACCAAATTAAAAAAGATCAACGGAATCGAAAAAATAGTTCGTAAATAAAATCATAAATAAGAAAAGCTGTCTAAAAAATAACAAACGATATTTCAGACAGCTTCCTTTACACTAATTTAGTGACTAATTAACACTCATCACATACTTCAGGACACGTCATAGAACAGTAACATGTTGCAATAATAGTACATGCATCGTGTTTAGTTCGTTTCGTTTTAACCGTTGGCATTGGTTCTGTAGGCACTTCGCTAGGAACATCGGTTCCACCTTGAAGATTAAAAGTTTCTAAACTAGAAATTACTTTTTTCCCAAGTTTTAATTTTGGATTAAATTCTTTTTTTTTCATAATTTATTAATTTTTAATATCCTTTATAGTTTGAATTTACTGTAAAAGAAAATGATGATTTTTTTCTTTATTCAAATTAAAAAACTAAAGCATAGCCTTAGCTACGGTTTCTTTTTTCAGTAAAGAAGAAAGGAAAAAAGGGCATTTTATTACAGTAAATTCAAATGTTAAATGGTATAACTACAAATCTCTTTTGTTTCACAATACAGCGTACACACATCACCGTGTGTTTCGCATACTTCTGGTTTGGTCACAAAAGTTGTAGGTCTAATAGTAACCGCTACCGTCATTGCAATTGGGTCAGTTCCTCCTTTTACTTTTTTACAATCTAAATTGGAAATAACTCGCTTTTTTAATTGTAATTTTTGTTTGAAATCTTTTTTCTTCATGGTCAATTTTTATATTTTTTCAGTAAGTCAACTAACAATCTCGTTCTGTTTTACAAGCGTCATCTTCAGTAACACAGTGCATACTACAATTACATGTTGCGATATGCGTACACAATCTATATTGTGTTTTAATTGTAATAATAATAGTAGTCACTGGTAGTGGAATATCTGTTCCTCCGTTGATAGCAGATGCTTGTAAATTAGAGATTACATTTTTCCCTAATTGTAGTTTTGAATTAAATTCTTTTTTCTTCATTCTAAATGTTATTTAAAGTAGATTTTTAATTTGGTGGGCAAACACAAGCCGTTTCTACGCAACTTGGTGGAATTGTTGTGCATCGTGTAGAACCTTCATCACAAACTTCTGGTTTTGTATAAAGTTCAATAGTTATCCTAACTGTTTTCACAATAACATACGTAACTGTTTGAATTACTCCATCGGTTCCACCTTGGAGGCTATTTTGTTGTAAATTTGAAATCTTATTCTTTCTAAGATTAAGTTTTGAGTGAAATTCTTTTTTTTTCATCTGTATGGTTTTTAAGTTTTTAAGTTGTAAAGTCATTGCAGTTAAACCGATGGACACGTATCCATGCAGGTTGGAGGAAATGTAGTTACTTGAGTGGTATCAACAGGCTGTGGATCAGGACATGTTTCTTTCGTAACATCACCCACGCAAATACGCGGATTCGTTATATACGCTGTCGCAATTTTAATGGTTGTGATGATAACATAGGTTACAGTTGCAATGGAATCTGTCCCTCCATGTAAGCTATTTTGTTGAAGATTAGAAATTACTCTTTTTCCTAAACTAAGTCTGTTGTTGAATTCTTTCTTTTTCATTATATATAAAGCATTAAGATTAATCGCATTGGTATTGATGCCTTTATAGGCACGTTGCGATACTGTTTTATATAGAACTTTAGGAGAACACACATTTCTGATAATCAGAAACATACTTACTAAAAGTACATTTTTAAAAGCGAAAAAACAAACAAAAACCTAACATCCAACAATAAATCCGATATACTTTACTTCACTATTTGAATTCCAACCGATAATATGTCTCTAAATTTGAAAAATAAGTGTAAATTTGTTTTTTAAATCTTCAGCCAAGATGCAACAACATATTGAGGAAAATAATCAAGATATTGTAAAAAACGTTTTTACAAAGTTTTTAGAAGATAACGGACATCGAAAAACTCCAGAACGCTTTGCCATACTACAAGAAATCTATGAAAGCGAAGAACACTTCGATATTGAATCGCTATATATCAAAATGAAAAATAAAAATTATAGAGTTAGTAGAGCTACGCTGTACAACACTATTGAACTTTTATTAGATAGTAATCTGGTTCGTAAGCACCAATTTGGTCAAAACCAGGCACATTACGAAAAATCATATTTTGACAAACAACACGATCATATCATCCTTACCGACTCTGGCGAAGTGATGGAATTCTGTGATCCACGAATACAAAGCATCAAGCAAACGATAGAAGACATTTTTGATATTGACATTCACAATCACTCATTATACTTTTACGCTACAAAGAAAAACAACAACTAAGAAAACTAACAACAACACACTAACTCAATCATTACAATGGCAGTAGATTTACTACTCGGACTTCAATGGGGAGACGAAGGCAAAGGAAAAATTGTTGACGTACTTACCGCTAACTACGATATTATTGCACGTTTTCAAGGTGGACCAAATGCTGGTCATACCCTAGAATTTGACGGAATTAAACATGTATTACGTACCATTCCATCTGGAATTTTTCATGAAACCGCTACCAATGTAATTGGAAACGGTGTCGTAATCGATCCTGTGGTTTTCAAAAAAGAATTAGACGGTTTGGCGCAATTTAATATTGACATCAAAACGAAACTAATCATTTCAAGAAAAGCACACTTAATTCTTCCAACGCATCGTTTGTTAGATGCAGCTTCTGAAGCTTCCAAAGGAAAAGCAAAAATTGGTTCTACACTGAAAGGTATTGGCCCAACATACATGGACAAAACGGGAAGAAACGGAATTCGTGTTGGCGATTTAGAATTGGACAATTGGAAAGAAAAATATCGTGCATTAACCAACAAGCACGAAGCAATGATTAATTTCTACAACGTAGATGTTCAGTACGATTTAGAAGAAATGGAAGCAGAATTCTTTGAAGCTGTAGAAGTTTTAAAAGCGTTACAATTCATTGATAGTGAAGAATATTTACACCAAGCCCAAAAAAGCGGAAAAACCATCTTAGCAGAAGGCGCACAAGGTTCGTTACTAGATATTGACTTCGGAACGTATCCGTTTGTAACTTCTTCTACGACTACGGCTGCTGGTGCATGTACAGGTTTGGGAGTTGCACCTAATAAAATAAAAGATGTTTTCGGAATCTTCAAAGCGTATACAACACGTGTAGGCTCTGGACCTTTTCCAACGGAATTATTTGACGAAGTTGGATCAGAAATGGCGCGTATCGGACGTGAATTTGGTGCTGTAACAGGTCGCCCAAGACGTTGCGGATGGCTTGATTTAGTCGCGTTAAAATATACAGCACAAGTAAATGGTGTTACACAACTCATGATGATGAAAGGCGATGTGCTTTCTGGTTTTAAAACCTTAAAAGTATGTACGGCTTACAAATATAAAGGCGAAATAATTTCACATTTCCCATACAATATAGAACCTGAAAACATTGAGCCAATCTATACCGATTTTAAAGGCTGGAAAGAAGATTTAACAAAAATGAGTGATCCTTCTCAATTTCCAAAAGAATTGAATGATTACATTGAATTCCTAGAAAAGGAACTCGAAATACCGATTAAAATTGTTTCTGTTGGCCCTGACAGAATACAAACAATACACAGATAATCAAGAAAAAAGCTTCCAATTTGGGAGCTTTTTTTAATTCTAAGCAACAGTATTTTAACAATTTTTATAGTTTTAGGAATGGTTTTTGTTTAGTTTTTAGGTAACTTTGATATAATTCTACGCCTATGTTTTTAAAAGGAAATGTTTTTAAATTAAGAAAGAACAAACGATTCAATTATACACCTCGTTACTATGAAGGTAAAGAGAAAGGAAACGTTTATGAAATAGAGTCACGATTTATAAAGCAAAGAGAAGCTCTCAATGTGAACGACTTTGGAGGACATTGGAAAGAAGCACGTAAAGCCAATAGACATCGAGGAAACCGTGAAGTATCTATACGATTGATTATAATCATTGCCATACTCACCTTGATTTTCTTGTATTTTATTGACTTTGACCTATCAATATTTACTAGAGGAAAATAATACATGGCAGACATAATAAAGCTTTTACCTGATCATGTTGCAAACCAAATTGCAGCAGGTGAAGTAGTGCAGCGACCTGCATCAGTGGTAAAAGAGTTACTTGAAAATGCAATTGATGCACAAGCTACCGAAATCAAACTGATTGTAAAGGAAGCTGGAAAAACACTTATACACGTTATTGACAACGGATTTGGAATGAGCGAAACTGATGCGCGACTTTCATTTGAACGTCATGCTACGTCAAAAATTCAAGCAGCAGAAGACTTATTTAATTTACATACCAAAGGGTTCCGTGGAGAAGCCTTGGCATCTATTGCCGCAATTGCGCATGTGGAATTGCAAACAAAAAAAGCAGATACCGAACTTGGAACACGCATTAAAATTGAAGGCAGTCAAATTACAGCGCAAGAAGTTGTGACTACACCAACAGGAAGTTCAATTGCCGTAAAAAACCTGTTTTACAACATTCCAGCACGCCGAAACTTTTTAAAATCCGATACCGTAGAATTGCGTCATATTATTGACGAATTTCAACGTGTTGCCCTAGCGCATGCAGATATTGGGTTTGTGCTCTATCACAATGGAAACGAATTATTCAACCTTCCGCAAAGTAATAAAAGACAACGTATCGTAAATATTTTAGGTGGCAAAACAAATGAAAAACTCGTTCCTATTGAGGAAGATACAGATATTGTAAAAATAAATGGTTTTGTTGGGAAACCCGAATTTGCTAAGAAAAGTAGAAACGAGCAATTTTTCTTTGTGAATAATCGATTCATAAAAAGTCCGTACCTACATCACGCGATCAATGCTGCGTTTGAAGGTTTACTGAAAGAAAAGATGCAACCGAGTTATTTTATCTATTTAGAAGTAAACCCGGAAACGATTGATATTAACATTCATCCCACAAAAACAGAAATAAAATTTGATGATGAACATTCGCTATATGCGATGTTACGCGCGACGGTAAAACACAGTTTGGGACAATTTAATATTGCGCCTGTACTCGATTTTGATCGCGATGCGAATTTAGATACACCATACGATTACAAAAATAAGCAAGGTGCGATTCCTAAAATTCAAGTAGATCCAAGCTTTAATCCGTTCGCAGACGAAAAGAAATTTTCAAGAAATACAGCAACTGCACCTAGGTATTCAAACTTTAAAAAAGAATCCACCGAAGGTTGGGAAAGTTTGTATGTAGGATTGGAATCTTCAAGAAATGATACGACCCGATTTTCAGGCGAAAGTATCGAATTTGAATCGGAAGAAGTCACAAGTTCATTATTTACGAATGATGAGCAAAGAGACGCACTAACCTATCAATTACATCGAAAATATATTGTAAGTTCTATCAAATCAGGAATTGTAATTATTGATCAACACCGAGCGCATCAACGCGTTTTGTACGAACAATTATTAAAAAATATTACCGTAAGCGAAGCGGTAAGTCAACAATTATTATTTCCGGTAACGTTTACCTTCACGACAAGTGAAATTGCACTTTTAAAAGAAGTCAAAGAAAGTCTAGAAAACATCGGTTTCATGTTTGCAAACATTACAGATGATACTATTGAACTTTCTGGAATTCCATCAAACATTTCTGAAAGTGAATTGCAAATTATCATTGAGCAAATGCTAAACGACTTTCAAGGAGAAATTCCCGATACAGGATTCAGTCAAACAGACGTTTTAGTAAAATCATTAGCGAAAAGCATGGCAATTCGCACTGGGAAAAAATTAGAAGTAGCAGAGCAAGAAGCCTTAGTAAACAATCTTTTTGCCTGTAAAGAACCGATGGTTTCGCCTTTTCAAAAAACAATTTTCATCACACTAAGCGTAGATGATTTAGATAAAAAATTTATATAAATTATGATGCGCATTACAGATACCGTAAAACATATAATCATTGTCAATGTGATTCTTTGCCTAGCTACCGTAGTATTGGCAGGTAGAGGCATTGATATTTCACGATATTTAGCACTCTTTTTTACAGACAATCCAAACTTTGGGTTTTGGCAACCTGTAACGAGCATGTTTATGCACTCTATTACGAGTCCAACACACATATTATTCAACATGTTTGCGTTGTGGATGTTTGGCTCACGATTGGAAATGGAATGGGGCACGGGAAAATTTTTAGCGTTCTATTTTATTACGGGAATTGGTGCAGGATTGTTACACACCATCGTAAATTATTACGGTGTATATAGCAATGTCAGTATTTTAGTAGATGCTGGTTATAATAAAGCTGATATTTTTAGTGTATTAAACAAAGGAAGTTTTTATTATTCTACTTTATGGGAAAACGTTTTAACTCCTGATCAATTGCTAAAGCTTCTAAAATCATACAATACTCCTGCTATTGGAGCTTCGGGCGCAATTTATGGAGTTATGGTTGCGTATGCAATGACGTATCCAAATGAGAAACTCATGTTATTATTTCCACCAATTCCAATCAAAGCAATGTATTTAGTCGGTGGTTTAGTTACGTATGATTTCTTGGCAGGTTTTTTTGGAGGCACAGGAATTTTTAGAGAAGGAAATATAGCGCACTTTGCACATTTAGGTGGCGCATTAGCAGGTTTCCTTTTAATGTGGTATTTTAACAAAACTCAGTTTAATAAAAATCGTTGGAATTAATGGATTATAGAACACGCATAACGACTTTATATCGCGGATTTAACGCAGCTGAAAAGTTGATTTTTATCAATATCGTTATTTTTACAATCGTTGCTTTGTACAATACAATTTACCATTCATTGACAAAGACACATTCAACATTTTTTGTGGAATATTTCACGCTTCCTAATGGTTCGGAGTTATTTTACAAACCTTGGACAATCATTACGTATGCGTTTATGCATGTCAACTTTTTTCACTTAATTTTCAACTGTATCGGATTATATTTTACTGCACGAATTTTTAATACCTTTTTTACTGAAAAACAATTCATCACAGTCTATACTTATGGAATTTTTGCAGGTGCAATTTTATTTCTAATAGCGTATAACGTACTTCCAGCTTTTGCAGATGAACCCGCTCTTTTAATGGGCGCATCGGCAGCTATATTAGCAATTTTGGCAGCTGGCGCAACCTATTCACCGAATCTTATTGTGAACCTGTTTGGCGTATTTCCTGTTAAATATTGGATCATTGCGGCTTTGTTAGTCGTTTCGTATATTTCATACATTCCGTATAGTAATGCAGGTGGACATTTTGCTCATATTGGCGGCGTGCTTATTGGATATTTCTATGTAAAACAACTCACAAAAGGAAATGATATTGGAATCGGTTTTGAACGCTTTTGGGAAAGCTTGACGAATTATTTTACATTCAAAAAGAAATCTCCATTAAAAACTGTATACAAAAACAAAACAAAAAAACGTTCTACAAAAACGACTACGTCATCACCAAATCAGCAACAACGTGAAATTGATGGCATTTTAGATAAAATAAGTAAGTCTGGTTATGAAAGTCTGACCAAGCAAGAGAAAGATTTCTTGTTTAAAGCAGGAAAGAATAATTAATATATGAGTGAGAAGAAGAAAAAAATAAGCTTTTTAGGTAGAATCATCTTCTTCTTAAACTCTGTATTTGCAGCGTTGCTTCTCTTGTCCTATATTTTACCGTATGCAGTTCCAAAAAGCTTCCCAATTCTGTCTGTGCTAAGTTTGTTAGTTCCTGTGTTTATTGTGATTAATTTTTGCTTTATGGCCTTTTGGATTTTAAATGTCCGAAAACATTTCTTACTATCACTTTTTGTTTTAATTCTTGGCTATTCGCATGTAACTTCATTGTATAAATTTTCAGGAAACACCACAGAACCATCGCAGAATGCAATTTCGGTGATGAGTTATAATGTGCGACTGTTTAATATTTATGATTGGATCAAGGAAGATCATATCGATAAAAAGATTGTAGATTTAATTCGTTCAGAATCACCAGATATCATTGCTTTACAGGAATTTCATCGCAATCAGGAAGCAGCTTTTAGCTTTTATCCGTATAAATATGTTGCTTTAAAAAGTAAGAATGAAAAAACGGGACAGGCTATTTTTTCTAAATTTCCGATTTTACATAAAGGTTCCGTAGAATTTCCAAATACACCAAACAATGCTATTTATATTGACATTTTAAGAAACAACGATACCATTCGCGTATACAATTTGCATTTACAATCGTTGCGCATCAATCCGCAAAAAGAAGAGTTTTCTCAAAAGAATTCCGAGCGTTTGTTGAAACGTATGGCGAATACATTTAAGATGCAGCAATCGCAAGTAGAACTCTTTGAAATCAATCGCACGAAGTGTCATTACAAGAAAATTATTTTGGGCGATTTTAATAATACACAATTCTCCAATGTGTATAAAACCATTAAAGGCAACATGAAAGATGCGTTTGTGGAATCCGGGAAAGGATTTGGTAAAACACTTGATTATCCTTTTTTCCCGATGCGAATCGATTTTATTCTCGCAGACGAATCGTTTACCGTAAATACGTTTCATACCTTCTCAGAACATTATTCGGATCATTTTGCGATAAAGAGTGTGATTTCTTTAGATTGAAACATTAAATAATTTAAAGTGTTCTCGACTGCGCTCGAACTGATAATAGGAATACTATGAATCCTGTTATATCAAATCTAAAAAGTCAAAAAATCTAACAATCGAAGAAAGTCTAAGCAAGTCCAACAATCGAAGAAGTCTAGCTCCTTACATCATCCAACAATCGACTGCATCCGCCAAAATATGCAGCAACAATCCGATTCCTAATATGCGCGTTTTTTTAAACAGTAAAAATCCTGCGTAGACAGCAATTGCATAATAGGTGTGTAATGGATGAAAGTTAATGCTACAACGATTTGGATCAAAAATAGGCGTTGCGAGTAAGTGATCGAGATCGATCAGCATGCAAAGAATGAATACAAAATAGGTGATTTTCCAGTTTTTTCGATAGATTAAAAGAGCAATCAATACTGGAAAGATAAAGTGTAATCCGTAATGAATACAGGTTCGCAACATTATAAAATAGTTTGCTTTTCTAAATACGAAAGTGCATTGGTTCCTTCATTGAAGAGTAAATCCAAAATACTAAGATTTGGAATGAAACCATGTTTTGCTTCAAAGACTTGCGTATACGTATCAAAACCATAATCTGGTTCTTTTTTTACTGTGGCAAGTTTTCTAAAATCGTGAATGTCGGTTACAATTGGTTGGTATTCTTTGGTTTTTGTAGTTTCAACTTCCAATTGCAGGCAATCATTTACAAGTTGAATTGTATCTAAATTTAAGTCCAATAAAAACGTGTATTCTTTTTCAAAAAGCGGTTTTAATTCGTCTTCATAATATTCAAAAAAAGGTGAAGTTCGATATGCCGATTCTAACGATCTCCAATGCAATCGCTGCCAAGGAGTTTCGTTTGCAATTTGAATGTCTTTGTATTTTTGATGTTTTTTTTCTTTACGATGTCGTATAGGAATGTTGAACATGAGTTTCCCGTTCGCATCATAAATATACGTTCGATTGCGATAGGTTTGCTTCTGGAAATTATCTTCCATTTCAACGACTATATTCGTTGATTTTGCAAAGACTACATAATGCGCAATGCTTGGGAAATATGTTGGATGTACCAAGGTTTTCAATCCGTTACGAGTTATGAGTTATGAGTTATGAGTTATGAGTTATGAGTTATGAGTTATGAAAGTTGCTTTTGTGTAATTGAGTAGCAACCTGACAACATTATCAAATCGTTACATTTTCAAATTATCAAAAGTCAATTCCTGCTTTAAAAGGTTCTCAGTAGCTTCGCTATGTATTTTCAATCAAAATATATTTTAATTACAATAATGCTCGAACTGAAAACTACGCTTTCTTCTTCTTCTTTCTAAAATAATTAAACACAAACCAACCTCCTAGTAAAATAAGGAAGTATTTAAAATATGAAACTGGCGCACCGTCACCACTTACCGTTGTAAATAATCGGTTCCAACGTATTTTATTGAAGCCTTTTCCGTTCGTGTCCCAACTCATCCAAACAAATACAGGTTTTCCTAATACATGGTCAAAAGGAACAAATCCCCAACTTCTAGAATCTTGCGAGTTTCCTCGGTTGTCTCCCATCATCCAATAGTAATCTTGTTCAAATGTATAGGAAGTAATTACGCGATCATCAATTTTAATTTGATTGTCTTCTACGGTTAAATTCTTCCCTTCGTATTCTGAAATTGCCCTTTTATATAAAGGAATATTTTCTAGGGTTAATTGAACCGTTGTTCCTCTAGCAGGAATATCAATTGGTCCAAAATTGCTATTGTTCCATTGGTAATTATCATTGTGAGGAAAAACAGAAGTATCTATTTGTCCAGCTTGTTCGATGTATTTTTGAACTCTAGCAACATTCGGATGATTTTTTAATTCTTCAGCTGTTGCTTCAGTTAGCCCTGGAAATATGTACACATTTGGATTATCTGAATATGAGCCAAAACTGTCTGTAATGTCATAACGATCATGCATGTATTGCGGATTAAATCCCTGTCCTTTAGTATACACAATATATTTAAACTGTAATTTTGCGCGATTTGGCAATACATTTTGTGTTCCGTTTGTAAATACATAGCCATCACGAACTTCTAATTGATCACCTGGCAAACCAACACAACGCTTGACGTAGTTTGATCGCTTGTCTAATGGTTTGTGAATAACCTTACTATTAGGATCAGTAATCACCGTTAAGGTATCTGCTGGCCAATTGAATACCACAATGTCATTACGTTCAATACTTTCAAATCCTGGAAATCTAAAATACGGTAATTGTGGTTCTTTTAAGTACGATTTCATTCCTGTAAAAGGAATCGCGTCGTGTACCATTGGCAAAGCCACGGAAGTCATTGGTGTTCTGGGACCATAATGTACTTTACTCACAAATAAGAAATCGCCCACTAATAGTGTTTTTTCTAAGGATGAAGACGGAATTACAAAAGGTTGCATTACATACGTATGCACCAATGTTGCTGCGACAACTGCGAATAATATAGACGCAATCCACTCGCCTGCTGACGATCTTGGCTTTAAGCTTCTTTCATGCACATATTCCACATCTAACATATAATTTACATAGTAAATGTAGAGTCCTAAAGTTACAACTACCAGAATCGTTTCCATACGTTCGGTACGTCCAAAAGCACGAATGGTTTCTACCCAAATTACTGGAAATACAATCAACTGAATGATCGGTATAAATAGTAAAATAACCCAATACCATTCTTTTGGTCGATTGATAATTCGCATCAACACAAAAGCATTGTAAATTGGAACTGCAGCTTCCCAAGCTTTTCTTCCTGCTTTTACATAGAGTTTCCAAGTTCCTAGAAAGTGAATTACTTGAACGATTAAGAAAAATATTAAAAATGCCTGTGTAAATGTCATTTGATGTTATTTTGTGATTCCGTAGTGCATAAATACTGAATCCTGTTGGTTATTTACAAATATATAGGTTGAAATAGTATATATTTTTTATTTATTATATGTTTAACACGTCTTTCATCGTGTATACGCCTACGCTATTTTGAATCCACTCGGCTGCCACAACAGCGCCCAAAGCAAAGCCTTGTCGATTGTGTGCTTCATGTTTTATAGCAATCGTATCAATGGAAGATGTATAGGTAATTTCATGTGTTCCAGGAACATCTGGAATGCGTTTGGCAACAATCGGAATTTCGTCAGCAGCTTCTGTTTTATCTAGTTTCCAATTAGTATAATCTGTATGTTGCATGATGTCTTCTGCCAATGTAATTGCCGTTCCACTTGGCGCATCAAGCTTTTTCGTATGGTGAATTTCTTCGATGTCAACGTTGTAATCTTCTAATTGCGACATCATTTTCGCCAAATAAGTATTCATCTCAAAGAAAATATTCACACCCAAACTAAAGTTGGAAGCATAAATAAACGCACCTTTTTCAGCTTCGCACAAAGCAATAACTTCATCGTACTTTTCCAACCAACCTGTCGTTCCTGAAATGACAGGAACTTGCTGTTTGATACAATGTGTTATGTTTTGAAAAGCGGCTGAAGGAATACTGAAATCTATGGCAACATCAACATTTGTAAAGTCGTACGATGCAATATCACTTGAAATTTTATGAACAATCGTGTGTCCACGTTGAAGCGCTACTTTTTCAATTTCCTTTCCCATTCTACCATAACCGAGCAATGCAATATTCATACGCTATTGTTTTTGAATGTATCGTGCAACGACTAAAATTTGAAATTGAGCGTTACTCCAAGATTTCGATTGAAATCAATTTCATTCTGATCAATATGTGGACGCAACGAGAGATCGTCACTTACGTTAAATTGTAACAAGTGTGCATCTACATTAGCGTCAACAATATTCAGCACATACGCAATAACCGTTAATAATAAGGATAAATCACGATTTCGCTGATAGAATTCTTGTGCATCAATTAATGCATTATCATCTGCTACAACATTTTGAAATTCATCATCCGTAAAACCAGCCAAACGCCTTTTATACGCACGTCTGTATCGATTGTATTTGTTGTTGTTATCTACATAAAAGTAAATTCCGGTTCCTAACGCGGCATATACTAACGGAATTTTCCAATACTTTTTATTATACGCTTGTCCCAATCCGGGTAAGATTGCCGAATAGAAAGCTGCTTTTGATGGTGACAACGGATCAATTACGACCTTTTCTGCATTTGCATTTACAGTGTCCACTACCTTTAAAACAGATGCTTCTTTCGTCTTTTCTTTCACATCTTTCTTCTCTGTGTCTTCTTGCGACCACGATAATTGGCATGCAAAACACAAGAAACATAGTGCTAAAATGATTCTATTTCCCACTCTTTAGTAATTTTTTAATTCGAGCAAAGTCTTCTTCTGAATGAAACGGAATGCTAATTTTTCCTTTTCCATTACTCCCAACTTTCACTTCTACTTTATGACCAAAATATTCAGAAAAATCACGAACTCCTTTTTTAATGTACTTTGGAAGTTCTTCTTTCTCTTTCGTTGGCGTATCTATTGTTTTATCTTTTTTATAATTCTTTACCAATTCTTCTGTATCACGAACAGATAATGATTTGGTGAGAATCATCTCGTAGATTTCCAATTGGTCGTTTGTATTTTCAATATTGACCAAGGTACGTCCGTGTCCCATACTTAGGAAACCATCGCGCATTCCTGTTTGAATGATAGGATCTAATTTTAACAAACGTAAATAATTGGCAATCGTAGAACGTTTCTTTCCAACACGTTGACTCATCTGCTCTTGCGTCAAGCTAATTTCGTCAATCAATCGTTGGTATGATAACGCAATTTCGATCGGATCTAAATCTGAACGTTGAATGTTTTCTACCAATGCCATTTCCAACGATTCTTGATCGTTCGCAATACGCACATACGCAGGAATGGTTTCGAGTCCTATTAATTTAGAAGCTCTAAAACGACGTTCTCCAGAAACTAATTGAAATTTTTCAAAACCTAACTTACGTACAGTAATTGGTTGAATTACACCTAATTCTTTTATAGACGATGCTAATTCACGCAATGTTTCCTCATTAAAGTTGGTTCGCGGTTGAAACGGATTTACTTCAATCGTACCAATTGCAAGTTCTACAATACTTCCAACGACTTTATCAGCATTCTTGTCTGAAACCGACGTGATATCATTTTCAGGATCTTTTAATAATGCAGATAATCCTCTTCCTAACGCTTGTTTTTTTGTTGCCTTCGCCATAAATCTTACTTTGCCACTATTTATTTTTCTTAATCACTTCGTGTGCTAAACTTAAATAATTACTCGCACCTTTACTACTTGCATCATACTTAATAATACTTTCGCCATAACTTGGTGCTTCGCTCAATCGTACATTTCGTTGAATAATGGTTGTGAACACCATATCATTAAAATGTTTTTGTACTTCTTCTACCACTTGGTTCGATAAACGCAAACGAGAATCATACATTGTTAATAACAATCCTTCAATATCTAAATCAGCATTGTGTATTTTTTGAACACTTTTAATAGTGTTTAATAATTTTCCTAAACCTTCCAATGCAAAATACTCACACTGAATCGGAATCATCACAGAATCCGCAGCAGTTAATGCATTTAAAGTTAACAATCCTAACGATGGTGCACAATCAATTAATATATAATCGTATTGATCTTTAATTGGTTTCAATGCTTTTTTCAACATATATTCACGCTGATCTTTATCTACCAATTCTATTTCAATAGCTACCAAATCAATATGCGATGGAATAATACTTAAGTTTGGCGAACTTGTTTCTATCACAACTTCTGCTGCGCTTGCTGTATGTTCTAACACTTGATACGTACCTTTTTCAACGCTTTCCACGTCAATTCCCAACCCGGAAGTTGCATTTGCTTGTGGATCTGCATCAATCAATAATACTTTCTTTTCAAGCACACCTAAAGATGCCGCTAAGTTTACAGAAGTAGTCGTTTTTCCGACACCACCTTTTTGGTTTGCGATAGCAATAATTTTGCCCATGTTTTGTTTGAGGATTTTAAGCGATAAAAATACAATTATTATTGAGTTAATGAAATGAAAATTATTAACAACTATGATAATCTTTCGTTAAATATGAAAACCATCAAAATGAACGCTAAATCCACGGGAATACTAGAAAAATTAAGGAATCAGCATATTAAAGTGTATCATTCACAAGTTAAAAAGTCATAAATTATAAACTTTACATGCAAAAAAGATTATTTTTGGTCGAAAATTTAACAGTTGTGTCCGCGCAATTGTCATTCGTAGTTAATGCTTTTATGAAGAAACTATTCATCTTATTATTTTTAGCACAAGTTTCGTTTTCTCAAACTCAAAATCCAGAAGATAAAAAAACTGTGATTAAGATTGTATATGGAGGAAATTTGAACGTGAACGAGAATAAATATCCTGGCGCAAAAATCTTTTCTAAAACCGAAACAGGACAAGTTCGTTTTGAACACGAAGGAATGGATTTATGGTGCGACAGAGCGGTTTTATTTCAAGATCGAAATTGGGTAAAAGCATACGGAAATGTCTTCATTCAACAAGGTGATTCTGTCGAAATGTCTAGCGAATACATTGAATATGATGGCGATACAAAATTTGCCGTTTCCAAACGAAATGTACGTTTGCAAAATACGGACATGACGCTGTCTACAGATACCTTATATTTTGACAGAAACGCACAAGAAGCGTATTTTGATACTGGCGGTATTGTAAAAGATAGTGCAACAGTTTTAAAAAGTATTGAAGGACGTTATTTCATGGAAAAAAATAAATATCAGTTCTTAAAAGAAGTAAACATTACCAATCCTGAATACACAGTAGATTCTGCCCAATTGGATTATTATACCGATTCCAAACATGCGTATATGTATGGTCCATCAACCATAAAAGGAGAAGATTATACAGTGTATTGCGAACGCGGATTTTACAATACGGTTACAGAAAAAGGCTATTTTGTAAAAAAATCACGGATTGATTACGACAACCGAATCATTAATGGAGATAGTTTATACTTTGAAAAAAGCAATGAATTTGCCTCTGCGACGAACAATATAAAAATTACGGATACGATCAATAAAATGATCTTAAAAGGACATTATGGCGAAGTGTACAAAGCAAAAGATTCTGCATTTATTACCAAACGCGCCGTTGCGATTAGTTTGGTGGAAACAGATTCGATGTACATTCACGGAGATCGCTTATTAGTCACTGGTCCGGATGACAATAGAGTGATTCGCGCTTATTATAATGTGAAGTTTTTTAAAACGGACATGAGCGGAAAATGTGATTCTTTATTTGCTGATAACAAATCAGGAATTACAAAAATGATTCGCAAACCTATTATGTGGAACGGCGAAAGTCAAATGACAGGTGATACAATTTTCTTGATTTCAAACGTAAAAACAGAAAAATTAGATTCACTCAAAGTAATTAACAATGCTTTTATTGTTAGTAAAGATACGCTTGGCGAAGGGTATAATCAGGTAAAAGGATTGAATCTATACGGCAAGTTTGAAGAAAATAAACTGCGCGAAGTAGATGTTGTCAAAAATACCGAAGTTGTCTATTATATGTATAATGACAAAAATGAATTTATCGGAATTGATAAAACGATTTGTAGCGCGATCAATCTGACGTTAAACGAGAATCAAATAGAAGACATTACCTTTTTTACACGACCTGATGGCGTGATTTATCCTGATAAAGATTTACCAAAAAACGCCCGAAAACTCCGTGGATTTATTTGGCGTGGCGACGAACGTATGCTTTCCAAAGATGATATTTTTGACGAAGACGATAAAAACTTAGTCTTGCCTGTTATTAGAGGTTTGAACAATGCCATGGATCCGTTGGAAGAAGAAAAAGATCCTGATAAAGAAATCTTCAAATCTACCATAAGCACAGTTCCTCCTGAAAAAAAGAACAGAGCTGCCGAAAAGAAGAAATTTGTCGCGCAGAAGAAAGCGAAAGGCAAATTGAAAGAGCAATAGCTTGTTAGACTTATTAGATTTATTAGACTTGTTAGACTTGTTAGACTTGTTAGACTTGTTAGACAAGATTAAATAAAACATCACTTCAACAAGTTATTTTCGATAGAAAATAGCCAAAACAACGGCAATACATTACTTCTATTACAGAATTTTATTAAAAAATCTGTAAAATCAATCGTTTATACCCTAAAAATTTCATGTTTTCCTATAAAAATTTTAGCAAAAACCCATAATCTCCAAGAAACGCTTTGTTTTAATTTTGAGTAACCAAAAAAAAATAATTATGTTACGAAAAAAGTTATTACTCGGCACTTTTGCGCTATTACTTTTGAGTTGTTCAAAAGATTTAGACGAAGTGAGCACTACAGAAAACTATGAAAACACATCAACTATTACTGCCGAACTGGCATATCCAGATGATATAGGAGAAACTATTATTCTAAATTCAAAATCACAAAATCCCATAACTATAAGTTATATTAATAATGAATATGTTTGGGGCGGCGATATGATTTTAACTCCCAAACAGGTAGAAAAACTACGCACATCTGATGATTCCAAACGAACAGGCTTATCAAATTACGCAGATAAATGGCCTAATGGACAAGTATTCTTTACAATTGCAAGTAACCTTCCAAATCAGGCGCGCGTGACAGATGCTATTGCACATTGGGAAGCGAATGTACCTTCCTTACAGTTTACACAACGAACCAATCAATCTAACTATATTGAATTTGTTGTAGGGCGCGGATGTAGCTCTTCACTTGGAATGATTGGAGGACGACAAAGAATCAACTTGGCTGCTGGATGCTCCACTGGAAATACGATTCACGAAATTGGGCACGCACTCGGGCTTTTTCACGAGCAACAACGCGCAGATAGGAATGACGATATTATTATCAATTGGAATAATATAGAAAGTGGAAGAGATCAGAACTTTGAAACGTACGTAGATCGCGGAATGAATGGTTTCGAATTTGGACCTTTTGACTTTGGATCAATTATGATGTACGGATCATTTTTCTTTAGTGACAATGGATTACCTACAATTACTCGATTAGATGGCTCAACTTTTAATATACAAAGAACAGCATTATCTAATGGAGATATTGAAGCGGCAAGCTTTATGTATGACCGTCCAAATATTAACGGAGCAAACACAATCTGTTCTTCTAATCAAACATATACCTTAGATACATTTGTACCAACGCCTCCTGTTTGGACTGTTTCTAATAATTTACAAATTATAAGTAGCAATAATACTTCCATTACTGTAAGTGCTATTAACCCAAATAGCAGTCAGAGTGGTTGGATAAGATCTAACATGAACGGATTAATCACAACTAAGAATGTATGGATCGGAAATCCAGAAACACCAACGAGATTACTTCACGTTACTCGATTTGGTTGCACCATGGGAGAAATTAGTGTAGATGCTTTTAGTGGTGTAGAAACCTATGATTGGCAAGTTTCTGGCGGAACGATTGTTATTCCAAATACAGGCGGAAGTAACACATACTCAGGAACTTCTTCTACAATATTTGTGGACCCAATTGACGGACCTTATGGATTTACTGTAAAAGTAAGAACTAGAAATGCCTGTGGAGTAACAAGTTATTACACCAAGCATATTCCGACAGATTGTAATCCAAATGGTGGTGGCGGACAAACTCCTCTGTAAAGTAAATCACAAACAAAATCATAAGTTCTCAAAAAAGAGTAATACACAACGTATTGCTCTTTTTTTGTTAAAAATATAATCCTATCAAAATTTTAATATACAAACTGCAAACACAGAAATCCAACAAACAAAAGCAAACATTCTCAGCAATTAACTTCGTATCTTTGCATTTCAATTTATGAAGAAAGATTTTTTCACATATCAAGCACAAACAACCCCACATCCACTTGCGATGGAGATCTCACATGCGGAAGGAAGTCACATCTATGATACAAATAATAAAGAATATTTAGATTTTGTAGCTGGCGTTTCTGCGTGTAGTTTGGGACACAGACATCCAAGAGTTGTCAACGCGATCAAAGATCAGCTTGATCAGTACTTGCACGTAATGGTGTATGGAGAATTTGTTCAAAAATCTGCCGTAGAATTGACAAAATTATTAGCCGCTCAATTGCCCGATCCGTTAGAAAAAACATACCTAACCAACTCAGGAACAGAAGCTATTGAAGGCGCATTGAAACTTGCCAAACGCTATACAGGTCGTTCAGAACTCATTGCTGCCAATCATGCGTATCATGGAAATACACAAGGCGCGATGAGCGTTATGGGTTTTGAAGAACGCAAACAAGCATTCAGACCGTTATTGCCCGATGTACATTTTATTGAGTTCAATAAGGAAGCAGATATAGAAAAGATTACTACAAAAACGGCTGGTGTAATCTTAGAAACCATTCAAGGTGGCGCAGGATTTATTGTTCCCACAAATAACTATTTAAAAAAAGTAAAGCAACGTTGCGAAGCAGTGGGTGCATTGCTCATATTAGATGAAATTCAACCCGGATTTGGTCGTACAGGAAAACTATTTGGTTTTCAACACTATGATGTTGTACCCGATATTGTAGTGATGGGAAAAGGAATGGGCGGCGGAATGCCCGTTGGCGCATTTACGTCTTCTGCAACACTAATGGACGCGTTACAAGATCAGCCAAAACTTGGACATATCACTACGTTTGGTGGTCATCCAGTAATTGCGGCGGCTTCTTTGGCAACCTTAAAGGAGATTGTTGACAGTAATTTAATGACGCAAACTATTGCAAAGGAAGCATTATTTAGAGAATTATTACAACACGAATACATTGAAGAAATTCGCGGAAAAGGATTAATGCTCTCTTTAATTGTGAAAAATGCAGACATCGCCAATCAAATAATTTTAGGTTGCTTAGAAGAAGGTTTGATTCTTTTTTGGCTATTATTTGAGCCAAAAGCAGTCCGAATAACGCCACCATTAACCATTTCAAACGAAGAAATAAAGCAAGGTTGTGCTATAATTATGAAAGTTTTACGAAAGATTAAAGACTAAATATCATAGATATTCGTTCTTAATACCAACAAAACCTTCCGCTAACAAAAATAACCACCTAACAATCAAACAATTGTCTAACAGACAACAATTACAAGTTGTTGATTACTTTGTTGAAAACAATTGACGCTAAGTCAACAAAACAACACTTTCATCGACTACATTTAATGTAATAGAAATCTAAAAGCACGTATTGCTTATGCTATTTAGCTCTAATGAAGATCAAAATTTTGCACTTTCGAGGTTTGAATCGATGTTGAAAACAAATAATGTTTTCTTTTTTGATTCCGCTGAATTCGAAGATATCATCCACCACTATTTAGATTCTGGTAAGGTTGGCCTAGCTAAAAAAGCCATCAAAATAGGACTAGAACAACATCCAAGTTCTGTGAATTTAAAACTCATGGATATTGAACTATTGGTGTTTGAAAATAAACTAGAAGAAGCTGAAAAAATACTAGATCAGCTATACATTCTAGAAACTACAAATCCAGAAGTCTACATTCAGAAAGCAAATATATTTTCCAAAAGAGACGAACATTACAAAGCTATTGAGTTATTAAAAATGGCATTGGACTTTTCGGATGACACCGCAGATGTCAATTCTTTAATCGGGATGGAATACTTGTTTATTGATGATTTTAAAGAAGCAAAGAAGTACTTCATGAAATGTGTAGAAGTTGATCTTGACGATTATTCATCCTTATACAATATTATCTATTGCTTTGAATTTTTAGAAGATATTGATGGAGCAATACACTATTTAAACAGTTACATTGACAAAAATCCGTATTCGGAAGTAGCTTGGCATCAACTAGGAAAACAATACTACACTAAAAAATTATTCATAGAAGCGTTAGCAGCTTTTGACTTTGCTATTATTGCCGATGATCGCTTTATTGGTGCGTATCTTGAAAAAGGAAAAGTACTTGAAAAATTAGGCGAATATGAAGAAGCAATTCACAACTATCAAATAACACTTGAGTTAGACGATCCAACATCGTTTGCGTATTTGCGTATTGGAAAATGTTATGACAAACTAGGCAAAAAAGATTTAGCTGTAAAATTCTACTACAAAACGGTTCATGAAGATCCGTTATTAGATAAAGGTTGGACTGCAATTACAGATTATTACATCAAGCAAGAAAACTTTCAAAAAGCATTATATTACATTAATAAAGCAATCAATATTGATACTGAAAATGTAGCGTATTGGAAACGCAGTGCCGAAATTCACAGAGCATTACAACTGTATGAAGAAGCAGATATTGCGTATCAAAAAACGGTGGAATTAGGAAACTACGAACTTTCAACGTGGATTGCTTGGGCAGATATCTTAAAGCTTTTAGGCGAATACAGCAACAGCGTTCATGTCCTTTTGCAAGCATTAGAATTCTATCCAGATCATGCAAAAATAGAATACCGATTGGCAGGTATTTATTTCACACAAGGTGAACAAAACAAAGGAACTTTTCACTTGAAAAATGCACTGCGAAACGACTTCAAACAGCACTTGCAATTTCAACAGCTTTTTCCAAATGTTTTTATGCGTGTTTCGGTGAAAAATATTATTTCAGAATTTAAAAAATCGTCCACATAAAATTCCATACTTTTGCGTGTAGCATTCGCAAGCAACTTACAATTGCTTTTGAACGATATACAACTCATAACAAAGCTACACATGAATAGAAGTCTATTCGATTATTTAATAATTACATTCAAAGGATTAGCCATGGGCGCAGCTGATGTTGTACCTGGTGTTTCTGGTGGAACAATTGCCTTTATTTCTGGAATTTATGAAGAATTGATCACATCGATCAACAATGTAAATCTTGGATTATTTAAAACGCTCAAAAAAGACGGAATCAAAGCTGCATGGACGCAACTAAATGGTAACTTTTTGTTGGCATTGATGATCGGAATTGCAATCAGTATTCTATCACTTGCAAAAGTCATTAAATCATTACTGAACACTGAACCTGTATTATTATGGGCATTTTTCTTCGGATTAGTGATTGCGAGTATTCTATTCATCGGAAAACAAATAGAAAACTGGAACTGGAAAACGATTCTTGGTTTTACGCTTGGCGCGATTGTAGCCTATTACATTACAACCTTACCAGGTGGCGATCAAAGTATCAGTTCATCGTGGTTTATATTTTTAGCAGGCGCATTAGCAATTTGCGCTATGATTCTTCCCGGAATCTCAGGCGCGTTTATCTTAGTGCTTTTGGGCGCGTACGAACCTGTGTTGGCTGCCATAAACAATAAAGATTTCAAAACTATTGCAATTTTTGCCGTTGGAGCAATCGTTGGTTTATTATCATTCTCAAAAATCTTAAAATGGTTATTTAACAACTATAAAAATCTAACATTGGCCATATTAACAGGCTTTATCTTAGGTTCATTAAACAAAATTTGGCCTTGGAAAATAATTACGGGAACACGTATTGATTCGCATGGTGAAGAAGTAAATGTATATGGAAAAAGCATCTTGCCAAACACTTTTGAAACGGTAAATAATTTAGATCCAAAACTTCTTTTTGCAATTGTGTTGATGGTTGTCGGATTTCTGACTATTTTTATAATGGAAAAATTCGCAACGCGAAAAAACAAAAACTAGCAATGCATAACGCATAAAACTACATGGAAAGCACAAGAACGCTCAAAGATAAAATCTTACTTGTCGTCAAAGGATTAGCGATGGGCGCAGCAAATAAAGTTCCTGGAGTTTCTGGTGGTATTGTAGCGTTTGTAGCTGGTTTCTATGAAGAATTTATCTTTTCGTTGCAACGCATTAACGGAAAAGCATTCAAATTACTCTTTAACGGACGGTTTAAAAGTTTCGCACAATACATCAATGGACGGTTTTTAGGATTGCTCATTCTCGGAATGTTGATCAGTTACTTTAGTGTTTCCAAAATCCTCGATTATTTCATTCAGCATTACGAACTCTATGTTTGGTCTGCCTTTTTCGGGATGATTCTCGGTTCCATATATTACATCGCAAAAGATTTTAACCATTGGAATCGCGCCACCATATTGAGTATTATCATCGGAGCTGCCGTTGGAATTTCGATAAGCTTGATGAATCCTGCAAAAGAAAACGATCACTTAGCATTTGTCTTTCTATGCGGAATTATTAGTGTGTCAGGAATGACCTTACCCGGACTTTCTGGCTCGTTTATTTTGATACTACTCGGAAACTATGTGTTATTATTAGTCGATTCGGTAAATGCATTATACGATACGTTTGCAGATATGTTGCGTGGCGATTTTACTTTTACCAGTAATCACGAACGCGTTAGAGATTTAAAAATATTAGCCGTATTTACAGCAGGTTCTGCTGTCGGATTGGTGACTTTATCACATCTTTTAAACTACGTTTTAAAACATTATAAAAATGTAACAACAGCAATTATCATCGGATTTATTTCAGGTTCGCTTGGCGTGGTTTGGCCATGGAAAGAAACCATTTATAAAGCAGATGATGCAGGTGTATTTTTACTAGATTCAAACGGCAAACAAATCATTCAAAATTACAAACGACTCATTCCTGATCTTGCTGCAAGCGAAACATGGATAGCCGTATTTTATATTCTCATCGGAGTTTCAATAGTATTAGCCTTAGATTGGTATGGAAAACGAACAAAAAAAATATAAACATTTATTCGGTCTGCTCGGAAAGCATATTGCGTACTCGTTTTCTAGAGGTTATTTCTCGGACAAGTTTAAAACCTTGAAACTAGACGATCATTCGTATACAAATTTTGACATTCCATCGATCCAAGATTTTCCTAAGATTTTTGAAGAAAACGATAATATCAAAGGAATGAACGTGACCATTCCGTACAAAGAAGCTGTAATTCCATACTTGGACAACTTACACAAAAAAGCGAAAAAAATTGGCGCGGTTAACACCATCAAAATTGAAGAAGACGGAAGCCTAACAGGATATAATACCGATTGTTACGGTTTCAAAAAATCAATCATACCACACTTACAAAATCACCATAAAAGAGCCTTAATTTTAGGAACTGGTGGCGCTTCCAAAGCAATTGCTTTTGTATTTGAAGAATTAAATATTCCATATAAATACGTTTCTAGAAAACCAAAAAACAGCAAATCGATTTCGTATGATGATTTAAGCGAAAAAATCATGAAATCGCATTCAATTATTGTGAATTGCACGCCTTTGGGTACGTATCCAAAAATTGAAGACTGTCCCGATATTCCGTATAAATATGTTTCTAAAGATTTTTTATTATTCGATTTAATCTACAATCCATCAGAAACTACATTCCTAAAACTCGGACGTTTACAAGGCGCACAAATTGCGAATGGCTACAAAATGTTAGAGTTTCAAGCGGAAAAAGCTTGGAAAATATGGAATTCTTAAAAAACCGATGCTTTTTAGAGTAATTATTAGAGTTTCTCATCTGTAAAACTTTGTTCTTTTATTAGTTGTTAGTATATTCGGACTTTAAAGCTTGAAAAGGAACGAACCCAAACATTTTTATGATGTTAGAAGAAAAAGATGATACGCTGCCAAACGCAGAAGATAATTTAGAATCAACACCCGAACACACGGACGAAACGTCTACAACTCCTGAGGAAACTCCAGCAACAGAAGAGACAATTTCCGCGGAAGAAACTCCTGTAACGGAAGAAGAAACTCCAGCAACAGAAGAAACAATTACTGCGGAAGAAACTCCTGTTACGGAAGATGTCGTTACTGAAGAACCAACTCCTGAAGTCGTTGCTGAAACGACGCCTGAAGTGGAAGAAGTAACTGAAGAATCTGAGCAAACGATAGAGGAACATCAAGAAGCAGTCAATGAGGTGCATGAAAATGCAGCGGAAGAAGCAGAAGATGAAAGTGCCAACGAGCGTCATGAAATTCCAGTATTAGATTATCATGCTATGTCGATGGAAGCATTAGTAACCGAATTGGAAAAACTAGTGCAAAACGAAAAGGTTCAAGCAATAAAAGATCATGTTGATGGTATTAAGTCTGAATTTAATGAAAAATTCAACGAAGTTCTAGAGCAAAGTAAAGCAGATTTTTTAGCCGAAGGCGGGAACAGTATTGACTTTCACTTTTCATTACCAGTAAAAGGAAAATTTAATGTAGCGTACAATGCATATCGCAGCAAACGCAACGATTATTATAAGAGTTTAGAAAAAGATTTAAACGCAAATTTAGAAAGACGACTTGCGTTAATTGAAGAATTGAAAGGCTTATTAAACGTTGAAGAAAACATCAACAATACGTATAAACATTTCAAGAAAATTCAAGAAGAATGGCGTAATGCAGGTTCTATTCCGAAAACGCAGTACAACAATGTTTGGCGAACATATCACCATCATATTGAGCGTTTTTACGACTTTTTACATCTCAATAGAGATTTACGCGATTTAGATTTTAAACGTAATTACGAAGAAAAACAAAAGATTGTAGCGCGTGCAGAAGAATTATCTAAAGAAGATGATATTATTCATGCGTTCCGCGAATTACAAAACTTACACCGACTTTGGAAAGAAGATATTGGTCCTGTTGCCAAAGAATTGCGTGAAGAAATCTGGAATCAATTTAGTGCTGCTACCAAATTAATTCATGACAGACGTCAGGATTACTTCAAAAATATTGATAAAGTTTATGAGCAGAATCTGATCATAAAAGAAGAAATTATCGCAAAAATTAATGCCATTTCGACCGGAAACTATACCGTTCACAATCAATGGCAAAACAAGATTAAAGAAATTGAAAAGTTGCGTCAAGAATTTTTCAGTGCTGGAAAAGTTCCTTTACGTGTAAACGAAGAAACGTGGGCAAAGTTTAAACAAGCTGTTCGCGAATTTAACGCGAGTAAAAACACGTTCTACAAATCGCTAAAGAAAGAACAACAAGATAATTTATCGAAGAAATTAGCATTGATTGAGTTGGCTGAATCGTTGAAAGATGATGATGATTTTGCAACGACAACGCCTAAAATGAAGAAAGTACAAGCCGATTGGAAGAAGATTGGACATGTACCAAAGAAAATTTCTGATAAGATTTGGAAGCAGTTTAAAAATGCTTGTAATCACTATTTCGATAAATTACACGCACAGAAAAACGAAGCAAATAAAGAAGAAAGCGAAGCCTTAGAGAAAAAGAAAACTTTCTTGGATGCAATGGAAACTTTTGAATTATCAGGCGATACAAAACAAGATATCGAAACGATTAAGGAAAAGATTTCTGAATGGAAATCAATTGGTAGAGTTCCGTTTAGCAAGAAAAACATTGATAATAAATTCAACAAGGTTATTGACGGATTGTTTAATAAGTTAGATATTGACAAGCAAGAATCTGAACTGATTAAGTATACAAACCGTTTGGAGAATTTAGATGCAGATAAAATCAATTCGGAGATTATTTTTATTCGTAGAAAGACTGATGAGATTTCTGCTGAAATTCGTCAGTTGGAAAACAATTTACAGTTTTTCTCCAACTCATCTTCTAACAGTCCAATGTTGAAAAAAGTACACCAAGATATTGATAGACACAAGAAAGCGTTAGCTACTTGGAAAGCTAAATTAGCGCAGTTGCGATCGTTGTAAGAGTTTATGAGTTTATGAGTTTATGAGTTTATGAGTTTATGAGTTTATGAGTTTAAAATGAAAAAAAATATTTTATGAATACAAAATCCGTTTAGTTAAAACTAAACGGATTTTTTTGTTATATTTTACTGTGATGTAAAACCGCATCAAGTTTAGCTTGATGGAAAGGTGATTTTAAATAGCAAACGTAATGTCGAACTTGATTCAACATCGCATTAAGAAGCCAAAAACAAACAAACAAACAAACAAACAAACAAACACCATTGAGCAAAGCGAAATCAACTCACAACCAACCTACAACCTACAACTTCTTCGCTTCTTCCCAAAACACGTCCATTTCGGCAAGTGTCATGTCGGAAAGTGGTTTATTGATAGCTGCGGCTTTTTGTTCTAAGTATTGAAAACGCTTGATAAACTTCTTATTTGTGCGTTCCAAGGCATTTTCTGGATCGATCTTAAGAAAACGTGCATAATTGATCATAGAGAACAATACATCGCCAAATTCGGATTCCATGGCTTCTTTATCGTCTTTTGCGACTTCTTCTTTGAATTCTTGCAATTCTTCTTCTAGTTTTTCCCAAACTTGTGCTGGCTCTTCCCAATCGAATCCTACACCAGCTACTTTATCTTGAATACGATTTGCTTTCACCAATGCTGGTAAACCTTTCGGAACGCCTTCTAAAACAGATTTTTTACCTTCTTTTAGTTTCAGGTTTTCCCAATTGCGTTTTACATCTTCTTCATCTTTCACCTCAACATCACTGTAAATATGCGGATGACGACTGATGAGTTTGTCACAAATTCCGTTCGCAACATCTGCCATGTCAAAATCGTTCGTTTCGCTTCCAATTTTTGCGTAAAACACAATATGTAAGAGCAAATCGCCCAATTCCTTCTTGACTTCATCTAAATCATTTTCCAGAATTGCATCGCCCAATTCGTACGTTTCTTCAATCGTTAGGTGACGTAAACTTTCAATTGTTTGCTTTTTGTCCCACGGACATTCTGAGCGCAATTCGTCCATAATGGTCAATAAACGGTCAAAGGCTTCTAATTGTGCTTTTCTGGAATTCATAAGATATTGTGTATAAGAATGGCAAAACTAATGATTTTAATAGCAAACTTTGTATTTTTAAATCATCAAAATAGAACTCCATGAAAACTTCCATTACAAAATTATTTATAAGAGAAATTGACCGATTGACTTCTGAGATTGAACAATATAAAGATGAAACTTCACTTTGGAAAGTCACAGACACAATTTCCAATTGTGCAGGAAACTTGTCTTTACACTTGATTGGAAACTTAAACCATTTTATTGGCAAACACATTGGAAATACTGATTATGTTCGACAACGTGACTTGGAATTCAGTACGAAAAATGTTCCGAAAGCCACTTTACTTGCAGAAATCGCCAACGTAAAAGAAATCGTGATTACTGCTTTAATGAATTTTCCCGAAGAAAAATTACAAGAAAAGTATCCGATTGAAAAAAACGGAGAAATTCCTTCTTACGAATTGATGTTACTGCATTTGTTATGGCATTTGAGTTATCATACAGGACAGATTAATTATCATAGACGATTGCTTGCACTGAGTTAATTGAAGTGTTGGATTTTTAGACTTCTTTGATTATTGGACGTGTTGGATTCTTAGATTGTTTGAAAGAATTTACGTCGCATTCAGTCAAAAAAATATATTACATTGAGCCAAGTCAAAATATTTACACTGTGCTTATCAAAGTATGGCACACTTTATGCCTATTCCTAAAACATATAAATACAGGATTTTAATAATTATATTATTCAATTCCGTATTTTTGAAATCTTAAAACTTAAAATAACAATGAAGAAAACACTAATCGCACTATGTATCTTATTCATAGGATTTAATGTGCAAGCACAAGAAACAGAAGCAGACAAAGAGAAAGCTGCAAAAGCAATGGAAATGATGAGCAAAAAGGTTGACATGGATGTTAACGAAGAACTTTTTATGGCAGTCACTCCAAACACGTATGTATCTGAAAATCCAAAAGCAGTAATCATGGCAATGATGGTTCCTGAAACGTATGAAGCTTCTAAAGAGAAGATGAACGAAAATGACACAGACAAATTCAAAGTAACTGGTAGAGGCGAAAAAGAAATAAATGGTGTGAAAGTACTGTATATGGAAGGAACTAGCGAAGCTGAAGGAACAACCTTAAACAATACAATTTACTGTGTAAAGTACGACGAAGAAACATGTATTATGTTTATCGGAATGGTTGAAGATGGGGCTGATGTAAAGTATACGGATGCAGTTGCAAAAGCAGCAAACTCAGTGATAAAGAAACACAAATAAGTCATAACATTTACTTCTTATATTGAACACAAAAAATCCAGCAAATTGCTGGATTTTTTTATGACTAAACTTTGTATGTTTTGTTATTCTTCTTCTGAGGAAGCTTCCACAGAGAAATCTGTCATTCCTTTTGAATGTAACAAATTGTACCACTGAATTACTTTTTTGATGTCGCTTGGATATACTCTATCTTCATCGTATTCTGGTAATACTTCCGAAAAATAGTCCGCTAAAACCGCTTTTGATTCTTTATGGTTTACAGAAGTTGCTGCACCGTTTTCTTTTTCTTTTACTTTTTCTAAAACTGCTGCTAATGGAACTTCTTCCGTTTGTGTGTAAATAGCAATTTCAGAAAGCAAACTTACATTGTGACGTAAACTTACTGAGATTTTCTTTCCATCAGTTAATGATTCTGCTACAAAACCATTACGCGTTTGCGTTTTTAACTCATAAAGTCCTGGTTTCCCAGAAATAGCTAATATTTTATCTAAACCCATACTGTATTTTTTCTAACTTTAGGATGGCAAATATACAGTTTGTAAATATTCCATCACTTTTTTTAACGTTATTTTTAGTGAAACTCAATTTTTACAAGCTTGACAAAGCGAAGTAAAAATTGTTAGTTGAACTAACTCCGTTGCATAACGGAGTTTATTGCTCTATATTTTATTGAATTATCGTATTTTTTTAGCGTCTGGAAAGCGCATTTTGTAATCTATTTTGATGCGTCCACGTGAAATATTTGCCAATCTTCCTTTTAATAAACGTCTTTTTAGTGGAGATAGTTTATCTGTAAACAAAATTCCTTCAATATGATCGTATTCATGTTGAATGACTCTTGCTGCTAAACCGTCGTATTCTTCTACTTGCTTTTCAAAGTTTTCATCCAGATATTCAATCTTGATATTTTCCGGACGGAATACATCTTCACGAATCTCAGGAATACTCAAACAACCTTCGTTAAAAACCCAAGGTTCACCATCGCGCTCAATAATTTTTGCGTTGATAAACACTTTCTTCATGCCTTCAAGTTGCTTTCTTTGTTCCTCATCTAGTTCTTCATCTTCTGCAAATCCGGTTGCATCAATTATAAACAACCGAATTGGCAATCCTATTTGCGGAGCAGCCAGTCCAACACCATAGGCATTGTACATGGTTTCAAACATGTTTTCTAAAAGCGTATCCAAATTTGGGTATTCTGCTGTAATATCGTCAGCTACTTTTCGTAAAACAGGATCGCCAAAAGCGACAATTGGTAATATCATATCTATACTATTTTGCGTTTGCAAAAATACAAAGTATTACGACATTTAGCGTATTGCAGCGAATATTTATCCTAAATGACAGCAAGTTTTTTATACAATCGCTGTTCTTTTGTTATTAGTTGGATGAAGTAAATTCCGCTTTTCAAGGCAGAAGTGTCTATTTCTAGGCTATTTTCCGATTGTACAGAAAGTTTCTGAACAAGCATTCCATTTACATCAAATATAGCTAATTCACCTGATACGTTCTGACCAAAAGAGATTGAAGCATTTACTGACTTTTTAACTGGATTAGGATATAATTTGACGCTTTTTTCTAAGATTTCTTCTACAGAAAGTGTTTGTCCAGTCAGCGTTCCATTAACATACGTACAATCGCCAAAACCAAAATTAGCCACAAAACTATCAGGATTCATCAACGCAGGTCCAGATATTAAAGTGTACTGTAAATTTGCTCCACTGCAAGAAGTTTGTTGAAAAACACTTCCATCAATGGTAATCGTCATAGGCCAATCGACACAATCGGTGGTTCCTTGATCAATTTTAAAAAAAGGATCGGTTGTCGTTGTTTGATTTGCTAATGTTCCTGGGCATGTTTGTGCTGAAGCGTAAAAAAATGTCATCATGACAATGACAAAAGAGATAATCTTTTTCATATTTAAGGCGTATTAATTATGTGGGAAAATTACGCCTTTTGATTTGATAAGTATTCCATTATTTACAGAAAATACAAATATCGTTATAACGTATTTAAAATCAGTTAAAAGGAATGTATGAACTATTTGTATAAGTACGATTGAAGAATAATGGTAGCGCTTATTTCGTCTATGAGACTTTTATTTTGACGTTGTTTCTTTTTCAATCCACCATCAATCATGGTTTGAAACGCCATTTTTGAAGTAAAACGTTCGTCTTCACGTTTTATCGGAATCGTTGGAATTGCTTTGGTTAACAAACGAATAAACTCTTTGATCAACACTTCACTTTCGGAAGCTTCATAGTTCATTTGTTTCGGTTCTCCTACCAAGAATAATTCCACATTTTCTTTGGTCACATAGTCTTTCAAGAAATTGATTAAATCGTGTGTACGAACTGTCGTTAAACCAGAAGCAATGAGTTGCATCTCGTCGGTAACGGCAATTCCCGTACGTTTCTTTCCATAATCAATTGCTAGAATGCGAGCCATGTAAAATTTTGGCAAAAATAAGGTTTATATTTCAATGTGTATAAAGTTTGGTGGAATTATTACTGTAATAAAGGAAATCAGGAAAACCTAAAGTTTTTGAAATTGAGGAAAACCGTAAGGCTGATTAAGAATTTACATTGAAATTGTGAAAATTAATTTCAAAACTAAGTTTTATGAAAAAAATTTTAATAATTTTCACATACTTATTTATTCTCAATAATATGTTTTGCCAAACAGTTGAAAATTCTGAAACGGACATAATTAATCAAAGTGAAAAATATAATATAATTAAGCTACAAAATGAAATTGAAATTTTGAAAAATTCAATCTCAGATCTAAAATCTAACAACTTGATGTATTCTAGATTTTACGAAGAGTCACAATCTAGTATATCTCTAACAGTTAATATATTCATGATTTTTATAGGTGGTGCTTTTATATTGTTTGTTTATCTTTTTAAAAGACCTGATTTGATGTGGAAAAAGGTAAAAAATACAGAAAAGAAAGCTAAAATTATTTTAAATGGACTTAATTTGAAAATAGAAAAAATTGACTTCTTACGAAAACACCAGGAAACAATTTTTATTTTAAATAAAAAAAGTTTGTTCAATTATACTGATGAAGATTGGAATTTAGTTAATATTTTTTCTGAGAATGCTTCAGATTTAGAAGAAAATAATAGGACTTTTAACGATTGGATATTCTTAGGTTTATCAGCTTACAGAAAAATAACACTAAGAAAATCTGTGGAAGCTTTTAAAAAGGCTATTGAAATTAATCCAAATTCTGAAATTGCATGGAAACATCTAGGAACAGTCTACGATAAAAATCATCAAATAGATAAAGCAATTTCTGCATATAAAAAAGTTATTGAATTAAACCCTAATAATGACGTTGCGTATAACAATTTAGCTATTGAATATGTTACTCTTGGGAAATTTGAAGAAGCTCAAGGTAATTTTCTAAAAGCCATTAGATTAAATCCTAATAACTGCTATGTTTATACTAATTATTTTGAAGCATGTCTTGTTAATAATGTTCCGCTCGACAATAAGTTAGTTGAAGTTTTCAAAGATCGATTTAGTGATAATAAAAGTGCTAATGCATCTTTTGAAATGCTTAATATATATGATAAAATAATTAAGCAAAATATTAATGACTTAAATATCGAATTAAAAAAATGGAGAGCTAATTACCAAACTCTTAGTTGGGATGAAAGCTTTAGAGATATAGAAACTTGGATTAATAGTGAAACAGTTGATCCAAAATATAAAAAAGACTTAATGTATGCCCTGAACTTTTTCTCTAGTGATTCTCCATTCAAAAATCGCCCTTAATTTATTTAATACTAAATATTTTTTTATACTATATCAATTTCTAGTAAAAAAATAGGAACTTGGTAAAAATTTAAAACCTATACCAAATTCTTGAAAAAAACAGCCCGCATACATTCCCTAGATTCTTTACGCGCCATCATGATGATCCTTGGATTGGTGTTGCATTCCGCATTAACGTACAATGTCACAAATCACGGAGATGCTTGGAATTTGAAAGATCCTGAAACCACGAATGTTGCTACGGACTTCTTGGTATTGTTAATTCATTCGTTTCGAATGCCGATCTTTTTTTTAATTGCAGGTTTTTTTGGCGCGATGCTTTTTTATGAGCGCAAACCCTTGAAAATGATTCAAAATAGAGTTTCAAGAATTGCATTTCCGTTCCTAGTATTTCTATTCGTCTTGGCTCCTATCCTGAGTTTTGTATTTCGATATTCAAATTTTACATTTGAAGCCTTACCTAATGTTTTAGTGACAACACTAACACCTTTTTCTGAACTTTACTTTTACATTCCTAAAGGAACTGCACATTTGTGGTTTTTATACTATTTACTATATGTGACAGGATTTTCAGTTGTATTAGGATTGTTATTAAAAAAAACGCCTAAACTCACGCAAAAAATTACTGAAATCTTCAGTTGGATCATTCTAAGACCATTTGTACGAATCATTTTTTTCGCAGGAATTACATTTGTTATACTTTCTATTTTAGGAATGCCAATGATTGCGCCTTCAACTTCATTCGTGCCTGACGCAAATACATTTATATTTTATGTGTTTTTCTATCTTGTCGGATGGATTTTATATACATCAAAACAACATTTGCACACCATCATGCGTTACGATTGGCTTTGTACGATATTAGCGATTATTCTAGTCATTAGTCAAGGTGTGATTATTCAATATGCAGGATTGGGTTTGACACCAACGAGTAATTCTTCCTTATTAATCGTTTTCAGCGCTTTGATTGTTTGGTTATTTACGTTTGGTGTTACAGGGCTTTTCATTCGCTACGGAAGCAATCATTCTAAGCGAATGCGTTACATTTCAGATGCTTCGTATTGGGTCTATTTAATTCATTTACCCTTAACAATTATCTTTCCAGTTGTCGTTTGGAAATTACCCATTGGCGCCATTCCAAAGTTTTTATTGGTTGTTTTAGGAACTACAATTGTTTGCTTTGTAACCTATCATTATTTTGTCCGAAACACATTTATAGGTAAATTTTTGAATGGACGAAAATATCCTAGAAAAAAGATTCATCAGTAAACAACTTATTAATTCTATAAATTTCTTTTCAAATTAATAGAATCTGTTACATATATAAATTTTACACAAATATTTCCTTGGAAGATTCTATCTTTGTTCGATATCGTGTGAAGGATAGCAGCGGCATCCTCCCGATTTTCTCGGGAGATACAGCGAATAGCCTGACCTGAATTTTTGCTAAGGAACAGCAAATATGAAGGGCACACCCAAAAAGTAAAAGTCAAAAAATTACAAAACATATACGCATGATCGCATTAAAAGAAACTATTGAAAACGCTTGGGACAACCGAGAATTATTGAAAAACGAAGACACACAAGCAGCAATTCGCAAGGTCATTGATTTGTTAGATGTTGGAGAATTGCGCGTTGCAGAACCCACTGAAAACGGTTGGCAAGTGAACGAATGGGTAAAAAAAGCAGTGGTTTTATACTTCCCGATTCAGAAAATGGTAACCTTAGAAGCTGGAATTTTTGAATTTCACGATAAAATTCCACTGAAAAGAGGCTATGCAGAAAAAGGAATTCGTGTAGTTCCGCATGCAATTGCACGTCATGGTGCGTATATTTCTAAAGGTGTGATTATGATGCCAAGTTATATAAATATTGGTGCGTATGTTGACTCTGGAACCATGGTAGATACGTGGGCAACAGTTGGAAGTTGTGCGCAAATTGGTAAAAATGTACACTTGTCTGGCGGTGTTGGAATTGGTGGCGTTTTAGAACCTTTGCAAGCTGCGCCAGTGATTATTGAAGATAATGCGTTTATCGGATCGAGATGTATTGTGGTAGAAGGCGTTCGTGTGGAAAGCGAAGCGGTTTTAGGTGCAAACGTAGTTTTGACAGCTTCTACTAAGATTATTGATATTACAGGTGACGAACCGATTGAAATGAAAGGTCGCGTTCCGGCAAGATCGGTTGTGATTCCTGGAAGTTATACGAAAAAATTCCCTGCGGGCGAATATCAAGTTCCGTGTGCATTAATCATTGGAAAACGTAAAGAAAGTACGAATAAAAAGACTTCATTGAATGACGCTTTGCGCGAACATGATGTGGCGGTTTAATATAGACTTTGTTAGACTTCTTGGACTGACTTAGACAACTTAGATTGTTAGACTTGTTAGACTTGTTAGATCAAAAAAACTAAAAATTGATTCCTGCCTAAGCAGGAATGACATATAATTGCGGGCTGAGATATAATTCGAAGTCCGCTTTTTATTTTAAAGTAGTTCTCGATACAATTTTCTTTGAAAATTACTCGAACTGACGTATTCTACAAATCTATGTCTGCGTCAAGCTGAACTTGATTCAGCTTCTCACAAAAAACTAAAGATAATGTGATTCTGAATCAAGTTCAGAATGACGAAAAGTAAAACCATAAGAATCCAAAAATCCAAGAGGCGAAGCCGATCTAACAGCGAAGCGTTCCAAGAGATTCCCGCCTACGCGGGAAAGAGTCCAAAAGCGAAGCGAGTCTAAACGCGTTAGCGTTTCAAGTACTTCTTCTTCAAATACTTTTTACGGTTGATTTTTCGCTTGAAAGCTGTGCTGTGTTTTAATAACACATCTTGAACTTCGTGAAGTTCTTTATTTGCAAGTTCGGCGTAACGCTTACTAATGATATGAATCATCTGTTTGGAAAGCCACAAACGTTTTAGGTTTTCCATACGTTTATCTAAAGACATTGATTCAAAACGCATTCGGTTTAAATCAATGAGATAAAAATCATAATTATTGTCACGTTTTACAACCAAGGTGTTTCCAGGTGAATGATCTAAAAAGTTGACATTATGTTCATGTAATTGAAAGCAAAATTCGGCAAATTGCTCCAAAATAAAGCGTCGATCTTCAAATAATGGATCGTGAATCAAAGCGCGGAAATCAAAATCGTAGTCAATATGTAAACTCACATAATAACTTTCTTTCAGCCCAAAAGCGGAATAATTTTCAATGTAGGCAATTGGAAAAGGCGTTTTAATCGCGTTCAATAATAACTTTTCTGCATATTCAAACGAACGTTTTGCTTTAGAAGGTCTGATGAATTTATATACAAATCCGTTGAAAAATTTTGGGACACGAAACGATTTCACATTGATCTTTTCGTCAGCCAACTGAAACGACTTAATTACGTTTCGTTCGCCTTTGGTTACATATTCACCTTCGGTTTCAAAAGCATTGATAAAAGTCAATAACGCATCCTTTTTATCTTGATATTTTGGATGAATGTGTACGATTTGCATACTAAAAAGTTATTTTTCAAAGATATGTGAAATTGACAGAAATAAAATAAAAATTATAAATAGATGAAATGAAATTTTAATAAACCCCGAAAAAATAATATTTTGCACATATTGCCTGTATCTATAACAACATTGCATGAAAAAAATATTAATTATACAGAATAAGCGTATTGGAGATGTCTTGATAAGTTCTGTAATAGCGAATAATATTAAAAAAATATTTCCCGAAAGTCGTATAGATTTTATGGCTTATGACTTTACTACTGGCGTTCTTGAAAATAATCCGAATATCGATATTATCATTCCAATCAATGAAAAGGAACTAAAAAAGATTCCGAATTTGATTAAAATGATTCGTAAAGTTCGAAAAGAGAGATACGACATTATTTTTGATCCGTATTCTAAATTACAAAGTCGCTTGATTTGTTATTTTTCAAAAGCGGAATATCGCATTGGAAATAAACGAAAGCATAAAAAATTACCGCTTTCCTTCTACTCACATCCAATTAATTTATTAGATGAAAAATCACATATTTGCGGAAAAGCAATTGAAGATCGCATCAACTTAATTACATCTGTTTTTCCTTTAGAAAATCCTGATTACGAACCAAAAATCACATTGCAGTCAGCCGAAAAAATATATCCAAAACTTGACAAGTACAAACATCCTGTATTGATGTTGGGGATTTTGGGAAGTACGCCGCAAAAGTCGATGCCGTACGAATACATTGCCGAATTGGTTGATTATATCACGTCCAACTATAAAGTTCACATTCTCTTCAACTACGCGCCGAATCAAAAAACGGAAGCCGATAAAATTTATGAAATGTGTACCAATAAAGAAAGTATCATTTTAGATATTTATGAAGATAGTATTCGTGGTTTTGTACGACTTATGTATGCATGCGATTTAATGGTTGCAAATGAAGGCGGAATTGTCCACATAGCAAAAGCACTGAACAAACCCACTTTTACGATATTTTCACCGTATGTGAATAAAGATCATTGGGCGAGTTTTGAAGATGGAAAACAGCACGAATCCATTCATTTATTAGAAGAAAAACCTGATTTATTTGATACATTTACGTTTGAAGAACGCAAGAAAATCGAAGAAAATCCGCATGATTTATACAAACAATTAACGCCAGAAATGATTATTCCGAAACTGGAACAGTTTTTAAATTTACACATAAAAAAATAGCATGAATCTAATTGATAAATTTCATAACTGGCGCAGAAAACAACGTTGGAATAAGCAATATAAAAAAGGACGTTGGGACAATTTGCGCAATCCGATTGAAGCAAATCGCTATAAAACAATCATTGATTTTATTACTTCCCATGGTAAAAAACAACCAAGTATTCTCGATTTAGGCGCCGGCGAAGGTGTTTTGAACGAATATTTAGATGCGGAAATGTTTAGTTATTTTTTAGGAATGGACTTTTCCGATGTCTCGATTCAAAAAGCAAAAGCGAAAAACTTTTCAAAAGCAGAATTTGTCACAGCTGACATTCACACCTACAAACCAACTCGAAAGTTTGATGTGATCATTTTTAATGAAGCTTTTTATTATATCCATGAATCTGAGAAGCAAAACGTTTTAGACAGAATGCTGAGTCATTTAGAAGCAAACGGAATTTTGATTGTATCTATTTACCGTGAAGGTGTTGGTTGTTGGGAATATTTCGAGAAACTACAAAGACTTGGCTTTACCGTTGTTAAAACCGAAGAAGAAAAAACGTATTGGAAAGTTGGAGTTTATAAATTATAAATGTAAAACTCTAAATTTTAAATGTAAAAGTGTTTGAAATAAAATGTCAGTCTTCGACTCCGCTCAGACTTCTTTTTTAGACTTCTTTTTTAGACTACTTGGATTTTTGGACTTGTTAGACTTGTTAGACTTGTTAGACTTGTTAGATGAAAATTAATGAATCGTCATTTCGAGTGGCGAATCTACGATTCGTTGTATGGAGAAATACTTTAAAACCTATTTACGAAGAGAAACGACATAGTAATTCGCTTCTTTGATACTTATGATTTTTTTTATTTCTCAACTAATTTCAACTTTTGACTTACAGGGCAATCAATACAATGCACTTCTTCTTTATCAATAGTATATAAACTACCTAAAAGTAGCGGTTTTTTAGTCTTAAAAATTAATTTCAATACTCCATCAGATACTTCATACGTTCCCAAACTCTCTGCTTCGCATGAAATTCCATCAAATGAGTACGAAAAAAAATCTCCACTTTTATATAATTGAATTTCTAGCGTGTAAAAATCATCTGAAACTAGCATCATTTCTTTTTCACCTTTCGTCATAAACATTATTTTTCTCGTAGAGAAAATTAAAAAGGTTAAAAGGCAAATAAGTGTTATGGTAAAAAACTTATACTTCTTCCATTTGGAATTACTAAAGAGAGCAGAAGTGCTAAGTAACAAACCTATGGAAGAAATCGTGAAAACCACTATGACCAAAAAATAAATCATTTGATCTGCATCACAAACGGCTCCATTCCCAGGTATTCTAGTGTAGATCAGCAAAAAACCTGATAACAACAATAATACCGTTAAAATGATTTGCACGAAAGCTATACTGATTTTTTTTATGTTCATTCAGTTATTTTTCAAATTTAGAAGTGTTTGAAATAAAGCGTCATTGCGAAAATTTTGAAAAACTTGTAACAATCTGTTTCTCAATAAATAGATTACTTCGTTGTTTCCTCCTCGTAAAGACGTATCATAAGAACAAAAAGCGAAGCGTTCCAAAAGCGAAGCGTTCCAATCTCAATACTAAAAACTCACTACTCAATACTATTTTTTAACTATTCCAAAATCCGTCCACTTTTTGTTTTCGTCTTTGGTTGTTTTACGAATCGCTAAGTTTTTATTGATTGATTCTTGGTTTTTGTAACCACGTGGATGATCTAAGTGTACGCAAACCGCACTGTATCGAATTTGTTTACTTTTTAATCCGTAGTTGAATAAACGTTCGCCCAATTCACGATCTTGTCCACCGTATTGCATGCGTTCATCAAATCCATTGACAGCTACAATATCTTTTTTCCAGCCCGAAGAACTGTGTCCATTCCAGCTTGCATTTGTCGGCGTAACTGCGTTTAAAAAACGTGATTTTAAACCCGCAGAAGTTAATTTATTATTCTTAAAAGAAGCTTTCAATCCGTGTTGTTTCAACCATTTGACATCAAAACAATTGCCCTCGTATATGTCTTCTTTTGTGATGAGTTTCGAAATATTCATTGGTAGCATAAAGTATCCTCCCGAAAGGAAAAAACCTTCTTCACGCTGCTTTATATGTTGTTCTACAAAATCGGCGCGCGGAATACAATCGCCATCCGACATAATAATGTACGGCGAACTACATTTTACAATGGCTTTGTTGAGAATTTGCGATTTCTGAAAACCGTTATCTTCATGCCAAACATGCACTATTGGATAAAAGACTTCTTTGCGAATTTCTTCAATTAAATCAATGGTTTCTTGCTTGGAGCCATCATCAGCAATGACGATTTCAAACAATCGATACGTTTGATTGTTGTAGCCGTGTAAAACTTTCGCCAACCACTCAGGAGAGTTGTACGTGCTTATTATTATGGAAGTGTCTATTGTTGTCATACAGACCACAAATATAAAGTTTTTTAGTAAGTTTGTGTTTTAAATTTATCATGCCAACACTTTCTGTCATCATTCCAACGTATAACGAAGCTTTGTATCTTAAAGATGCGCTGTATTCTGTACAATTTGCCGATGAAATTATTGTGATCGATTCGTTAAGTACCGACGAAACTGTCGCAATTGCTGAAGCGCATGGCTGCAAAGTGATTTCTCGGAAGTTTGATAATTTTTCCAATCAAAAAAATCATGCACTGCAATTTGCAACTTGCGATTGGGTTTTGTTTTTAGATGGAGATGAACGCATTACGTATCAACTTCAAAAAGAGATCATTGCCGCAATGAACTCTGGAAAACACACCGCCTATAAATTGAATTTTCCTCATTTTTATATGAATCGATTTTTGTATCATCACAACAACGATGTGACACGATTGGTTGTCCGTGAAAAGTGTCATTTTGAAGGAAATGTACATGAAAAACTCATCGTGGATGGAACTGTTGGAAAGTTAAAAAACAAAGTACTTCATTACACGTATAAAGGTTTATTGCATTACATCAGCAAAAAAGATAGTTACGCGTGGTTTCAGGCAGAACGCATGTTGGAAAAAGGGAAAAAAGCCACCTATTTTCATTTAGCTTTCAAACCTTTGTATCGCTTTTTTCATGAATATATCGTGAAACGTGGTTTTATGGATGGTGTTCCAGGTTTGGCTGTTGCCGGAATTAATGCCTATGGTGTTTTTTCGAGATATGTAAAATTGATGTTGCTTCAAAAAGGAATTAAGTAAAAGTAAGATCAAAGAACCTTATACTACTGTTCATCTACGAATTCCCTTTCATTTATCTAAAATTTCAAGCACGAAAACAATTTCAATGTAATTTTGAACAATGTATTTTTAGAAAATACATTACCCCTTTTTATTTTACTACCAAAAGAGTTCTTCCCTAAAGAACTCTTTTGCCTCTTTTTAGTTAAAACAAACGCAATTTCCCAAAACGCAACTTAAATTTGAATTTCGAGAGTGAATCTTCTCCTTTGATATCAATACGTTGTACTTGATAGTTGTCGTTAAATGGAAACTTGTTGACTCTATTTCCAATGCGCAAACCATACGCAACTTTGTGCTTTATTAATGCATTAAAAAACAAGTCTTTCTCAGGGTTTTTTCGCGGATATTTCCCATACGGATATGCCAATACATTACTCACATTCAATTGGTTGGAAATGATAAAATCTTTACACTTTTCAAAATCCTCATCAATTTCTTCTGTGGATAATTCGTTGTATTTTTTATGCGCGAATGAATGCAAACCGAGTTCAATTGTAGCTTCATCCATGCTTTTTAATTGTGCTATAGACATCAATCGTTCTTTTCCTGTATTCCATTCGTCAACGCCGTTTACATATTGAAACGGAATAAAAAAACTTGCTTTCAGTCCATATTTTTGCAATAACGGATACGCCAATTCTAATTGATTTACATATACATCGTCAAACGTAATGATGACGGCTTTTTTCGAGAAATCAGTCGTCGTTTTTATGGATTGCAACTCCGAAAAATGCAACGTTGTATATCCGTTTTCTTTCAAATAGCGGAATTGCGCTTCTAAGTTCTCCTTAGAAATCGTTAATCCGTTACTTTCAGAAGCTTTCGTGGAAACTCCATGATACATTAAAATTGGTAAGCGTGGCATAAGTTATTTTTTATTCAAAGATCAAAATCCTTGTAAAATTATTACTTTTGTTCGTAGAATATCATTTTCACAAGAAAAAAAGTATCTTCATCCGTATATGAACACAAAAATCAGTGCTTTAGCGATTACTTATAATGAGGAAGATCATATAGAAAACTATATTCAACAACTTTCCTTTGCCGATGAAATTATCATCGTAGATTCGTTTAGTACCGACAAAACGGTTGCGTTAGCCAAAAAACACAATGTTACCTTGATTCAACGCAAGTTTGATGATTTTTCAACACAGAAAAACTTTGCCATTGATCAGGCTAAGAACGATTGGATTGTCTTTTTTGACTTGGACGAACAAGTTCCGAAAGCATTAGCCGATGAAATTATACAAACTGTAAATTCAGCAAATCCAGAAAAAGCATATCATGTAAAACGCGATTTCCATTTTATGGGAAAACGCATGAAATATAGTGGTTTTCAAACCGATATTTCGGTGCGATTGTTCAACAAAAATCAGTGTCGTTACAACGGAAAACCTGTACATGAAACCATTGAAACTAAAGAAAAGGTTGGACAACTGAAACATGCCGTTGCGCATCAAACGTATAAAAGTTTTGACATTTACAACGAAAAATTAAGTCATTACAGTCGTTTACAAGCAGAAGCTTTGTACAAAAAGAATGTGCGCCCAAACGCGTATCATTTCATCTTTCGTCCATTCTATCGCTTTATTCACCAATACTTTTTACGCTTTGGTTTTTTGGATGGAAAAGAAGGATTCATTTTGTGTTATGTACATGCGTTTTCAGTGTTTAAACGCTATTTGCAATTATGGACGATGTACCGAAAAATAGATTAAAATGAAAAACGTTTTTTTAGAATCTCACAATATTAAAAACCTACATTTTGGGTTTGGACAATTTAATTATCATTTGATAAAAGGATTATATCAGGCAGAAATTGACGATTTTAAAATGACGCTTCACGCGAAAGACCTCAACAAGCTAAAAGACGAATTTGGCAATTATTTTGACTATAAAAAATACCAATCATTTCGTCGCTATCCTTTGTTGCGAATTCGCAAGAAATATGATTTATGGCATTCGCTGAATCAAAATATAAAAATTGAACCATATCACGATATTCAGTATTTATTGACAGTTCATGATGTGAATTTTATTGAAGAAGAATCAAGCGATATGAATCACGAACGCAATGTGCGTTTTCGCGAAAAGCTCGAACGAAGTAGCGCCATTACCTATATTTCAAACTTTGCCAAAGCATCTACACATCAACATTTTGACGTACCAAACGTTCCTGAGTACGTGATTTACAATGGAAATCCAATTCGTGAAGTCACGCTTCCAGAGCATCATCAACCAAAACAAATTTCAAAAAGACCGTTTTTATTTTCTATTGGCGAATTTACGCCGCGTAAAAATTTTCACACTTTAGTGGAAATGTTAGCACTTCTCCCCGATTTTAATTTAATCCTTTCGGGAAATAATAATACAGAATACACTAGCGGAAAACTCGCTGAAACGATTCAAAAACACAACTTACAAGATCGCGTCGTTATCACAGGAAAAATTGACGATTTAGACAAACAATATTATCTACAAAACTGTGCAGCATTTGTATTTCCGTCACTACGAGAAGGTTTTGGAATTCCACCAATTGAAGCCATGCGCTTTGGAAAACCTGTCTTTTTATCACACAACACATCCTTGCCAGAAATTGGTGGAGAACACGCTTTCTTTTGGAAAAACTACGATGCAAAATATATGGCAGAAGTGTTTGAAAAAGGCATGCATACGTTTGAAACCAACAAAGAAATCTACGAACAAGCATATATAAAACGTGCACAAAGCTTTGATTGGAATGCTACGGCAAAACAATACGAAGAAGTGTATCGGAGTTTACTTTAGATCGCTTCGCTATTAGACATCAGATGCTAGACCGCACTTTCGTGCTTTTAGATTTTTATCCATTGTTTGTCGTTCATAAAAACTTTTTCAATTTAAAATTTATAATTTCTGAGACGCAACCATTTTAGTGAATTGACATCTATTGAATAGATAATTAAAACCAATTCATTATGAAAAAATTAATTTTTACCGCGTTAATTTTAGGAATAGTAACCGCTTGTAGCGTAGATAATGTTGAAAGCGATTTAATTCCCGTGAGCGGCGAAGAAGTTACTGCAAGCGATATTGAATGCGTACCTGATGCCAGCAATCCACCAACAATATTAGGAAGTACTTGGCTAAGAACTAGTTTTATTATTGAAACTGATATCGATGGTAACGGAGATGGTATTTTCTCAAATGAATTACTTGACGAATCTTCTTGCGGAACAGTTATATTAAGGTTTTTAGACAATTTTAAAGCTGATAATCCAGTTTTGAATAACATGTATTTAGATGTTGATGACGATGGAAATGGAAATCTTTCACAAAGAGTAGACTGCTTAATAGGCGATGGTCTCTTTCCTTTTTATACTCAAAATGGCAATATCATATCCTTTTGCTATTTAGGACAATTAGAATTTATAGGCACACTTTCTACTGATGGACAAACACTTGTATTTGACTTTCCATACGAAGATCTATTTTTTACTAACAATAGTGTTTTAAAACCCGACGGTACCGTAGAAGCATTTCAAGGTAACGGAATCATAACATACACACTTCAATAAAAATATTTAAAAATAACTTTCTCAAGTGTATCATGTAAGCGCGTATTGATACATAGCTAAGATCATCTACAAATGTCTTAGTGTTAATTAGGTTAATTAGGTTAATTAGGTTTTTTAGGAAAAATACCATCGTTACTTCTGTAATGATGGTATTTTAGTTTACTTCAAAAACAGCTACTCAAAACATTTGTCACTTAGCACTGAGTTTTTATAAAACGTCACTTATAGTAGTTCATTTGTATCACATAAATAAGTTTCTTTGTTTCAGTATTGCATTAAAAGCACAACTAAGAGTGTTGTGTTTTGAACATAAAATAACATCAAAAAATATGGAAAACTTAATTGAAATTAAAAGCAACTACAATTCTTTAGACAAATTATATCTGTTTTTAGATAAAGAATCAAATTATGAATGTTCAAAAGATTATGACATTTGGGAACAAAGAACGGATGCAAACGGGCAAATGGAGCAATGCATCATCATTAAAAAAAGTGGAATGCACGCAGTAAAAGCATTTTTTGTAAATAACGATACTGTGAAGATTAATTATATTATTCCCAATAAAATGATGCATGCATATTTTGGAAAAAGTGTCAAAGCACGAAGAAATATTATTGAAATTATTGCAGGTATCATAAAACAAGCATTACTAAAAGGACCGCAAGAAAAAGCATTTAAGGAATTAGAAAGCGTCATTCATAAAGCCGCAGCATAACTAATATGCATTCTGAGAACTAGCCATTGCGAATGAAATGAAGCAATCTATTAAAATTAAGTTATTAATTTACAGATTGCTTCAAAATTAAAAATTCTTCGCAAAGACGTTGTTAAAACTTTTCAGGTAGTCTATTTTTATAATTCAAAAATTGGCTTCACCCAGTTTTCAATTTTATAGTTGGAAAGAATTGTTGAATCAATTTCTACGTATGGAGAAGTCACAAAATCTTCAGGAATTTCAATGTTGTGTTCGTCTACAACTAGAATATTTTGCGAATGATAAAAATCGTAATTGACAATATCTTTATTGGTTGTGATGAGTTTTTTGCGATGTCCTAACGCTTCAAAAATTCGGAATGACAAACCAACTTGTTCCGTGCGTTGAATTTCCACAATAATTTTAGCTTTCTGAATCAACTCTGAAACTTCCGTGATCGATTTCTGCGTCGTGATAATTTCCACATGTTCCGCAGGCATTTCACTTCCATTGTATACTTGAATGTTATAAGTCCATTTGTGTTGCTTCAAGTAGTTGGCTAAATTTTCAAGCAATGGAAAACGGTAATCATTCGTAGAAATATTAAAAAACTGATATTCAAATTCTTGATGATTACTTTCTTCAAAAATATAATTCGTCAAAAAGTCTAAATTATATGTTGAGACATCCAAACGATCATAACTATACACTTTATCAAACATTGGAATGATGTCCGTCTTTCGCGGAAAACGGCGCGTACTGTCGTAATAATACGCAATAAACTTGTTTGTGTAGCTTTTAATGAATCGCAACAAATCATCATTCAACATATCTGGCCGAATGATAAAAATTTCATCTTGTTTTCCTAACTCTACAAGTGAAGCTTTGATTCGATCGGTTACAAACGTCTTTTTTAAATTCTTCCCTAAAAATAATTTCGAGAAGAAATTCTGTGCTTTGTGAAACGTATTTTTATATGAAAATGCGGGTTGATCTAGATATAGAATCTCTGCATCAATAGTTTCGTATTGTTGTAATGCCTTTTGAATATGTGCCGTGTAACCAAACGCAAAAGGCGCAATGATGAGTACTTTTTTAGAAGATTTCAATTTTTATCAGTTTAAACCTGATGTCAAATCGAGCGCAGTCGAGATTCAATGGTAACAATAGTGTTTTTTTAGCTTCTCGACTGCGCTCGAAGTGACAAAATATTAATTTTGTTACTCATATTAATTTATTAGATTGGGATTAATTATGTTAAACTAATGTATTATACAATAATTCCCAATCCATTACAATGCGGATAGTTATACACTTTTTTCCCTGCTGCTTTCGCGATATCAATTACTGCGCGACGCACTTCCGGAAAACTTTCGGTATCATGAAAAACAGTACATTGACTGTGTTGTGCTGCCCACAAACCGCATTCGTAAGTTTCTTTGTAATTATGTACAATATCAACATGTGAAAAATTGTATTGCTTGGTATCTTTAGCAATCCAATCGCGGTAATCTGACTTGATCAATTCAATATTGGTAAACTCAGCCAAAGAAGCTTTTGTTTTATCATAATGATCACCTTTATGATCGGTATGTTCGTCTCCGATAAAAATATCAATTCCTTTTACTTCTTTAAAATAGTTTGAAAAAACTACGGAAGAATAGCCAAATTCTACACCAAACTCAATGCAAGAATCACGTCCAATATCAAAACGTTCTATAATATCTTCAATGATTAATTCGAGTCCAGCCCAAGCTGTTACAATCTCAATCATTTTTTCTGGCTTGGTCTTTTTGTTGGGAACATACGTTTCCATCGGTAATCTTTTATGTAAAAGGTATTTCTTTAATTTTGAACGAAGTCCCATAATTGTGGTTTGTGTTTGCGCAAAAGTATAAAATTCAAGTCAAATTATGTAATTTTGCGCAACAACTACTTTTATGCAAGATATTTCTATAGTTATTATCAATTACAACACGGCGCGTTACACGCTAGAATGTGTGGATTCCGTTATTAAATTTACAGACACATCTTTATCGTACGAAATTGTAGTTGTGGATAATAATTCCAAACCCGAAGATTTTTTACACCTAAAAGAAAATTTCCCAACACACGCTCATGTTTCATTACACAGAAGTGTGATCAATACTGGTTTTGGTGGCGGAAATATGTTTGGCGCGCAATTTACCAACGGAAAGTATATTTTGTTTCTGAACAATGACGCGATGTTGCAAAACGATTGTTTATCAATCTTGCATTCGTATATGGAAGCCAATCCTAAAGTTGGTGTGACAACGGCGCAAAATTATGACGAACACAACAAACACGTCATTTCATTTGATCATGATAAAGGCATAAGAAAGTTATTATTAGGAAGAAGTTTTTTAGAGAAAAATTGGGCAACACAATTTCCAAAGCGCAAAAAAGAATACACTGAACCAGTTTCGGTAAACTTCGTAAACGGCGCGTTTATGTTTTTTAGAAGAGAAGTTTTTGAAAAAGTTGGCGGATTTGACACCAATATTTTTCTCTACTTTGAAGAAATGGACATTTGTTTTCGCATGCGACAATTGGGCTACACAAGTGTGTTAGTGCCAGAAGCGAAAATACTTCATTATCAAGGTGTGAGCACTGGCGTTTCTAAAGCGATTAGCAAAGAAGGCATGTTGTCTCACATATATGTGATTAAAAAGAATTATTCGTACGCTAAATATATTTTTATTCGCGTGTATTATTGTTTGAGTTTTCTCATCAAACCCAAAAAATGGTTCATGTTATCGTTAGTTTGGAAAGGCGCACATTTATCAAAATCATTAAAGCAACAACAGCAAATTCGATTTTAATCATGACAGAAGAAATCAACAAAGCTTTTGATCAGTTACAATCGGGAAACACCATTTTATATCCAACGGATACCATTTGGGGATTGGGTTGTGATGCTACAAATGCAGCAGCTGTGGCTAAAATTTATAAATTGAAAAATCGCGAAGAAAGCAAAGCGTTAATTTGTTTGGTCAGCGATATTGAGATGTTGAAACGTTATATTGAAGAAATTCCAGTAGCAGCTTACAAATTATTAGAAATTGCCGACAGACCCACCACAATTATTTATGACAATCCTGTTGGAATTGCTAAAAATTTAGTTGCTCCAGATCGTACACTTGCGATTCGAATTCCAGATGATGAATTTTGCCAAAAACTCATTCGTAAATTCAATCGACCAATTGTGTCTACTTCCGCGAATATTGCTGGACAACTCACACCAAAAAGCTATAAAGAAATAAGCGCAGAGATTTTAAAAGGTGTGGACTATGTTGTAAATTTGCACAACGAAAAAACGACCTCCAAACCATCGACAATAATACAATTGCGATCAAACGGAGAGATTAACATAATTAGAGCGTGATTTAGTTGCTAGTTATTGGTTGCTGGTTGTTTGACATTTTAAACTCATAAACCTTTCAACTTATAAACTAAAAAACACACTCCAAGCACATCCTTTTTTTGCCACGAATGCACGAATATTTTTTATACTATCTAAAAATATGTCTAAAATCATATATAAATCTGAAAGCTATGCCATTGTCGGCGCCCTATTTAATGTATATAACAATTTAGGAAGTGGATTTTCAGAAGTAGTTTACAAAGATGCTTTAGAATATGAATTTAAGTCATTAAATATTCCTTTTGAAAGGGAAAAAGAATATAATATTGTTTACAAAGGCATCATATTAAAGCACAAATTTTATGCAGACTTTGTTATTTATGATAAAATTATTTTAGAAATAAAATCTGTTTCTAATTTACATGATAAACATCTTTCTCAATGCCTAAACTATCTAAAAGTTTCTAAATGCAAACTAGCCATCTTAGCTAATTTTCACGAAGATTTATTAGATCATAGAAGAATCGTTTTATAAAAAAGAAAAATTCGTGCGCTTATAAAGAATAACACAACGCTTTTATAACACCTACAAAAAAAAATTAGTAACACATCTTGCAGATAAAAAAATTAAAGAAAAACAATTCGTGCATTCGTGGCTAAAAAGAACTTATAAATTACACCCGCTACACACTAAAAAAATACCCAAAACATTCGTAAATTTGCACCACATTTAGAATACATTGATGAATTACAAAGAAGCATTACAACTCGATATATTTTCAACGATTTCAAAAGCAGCAACCGAATTACACCTTGAAACGTATGTAATCGGAGGTTTTGTGCGCGATTTTCTCTTGAAACGTGGCGATGCAAAAGATATTGACGTTGTTGCTGTTGGAAGCGGAATTGAACTTGCCCAAAAAGTAGCTTCACTTCTTCCTGGAAAACCAAACGTACAAATATTTAAGAATTATGGTACTGCCATGATTAAAACAAAGGAAATAGAAGTTGAATTTGTGGGCGCACGAAAAGAAAGTTACGATCGTGATAGCAGAAATCCGGCAGTGGAAAACGGAACACTTCAAGATGATCAAGAACGTCGCGATTTCACAATTAATGCGATGGCATTGAGTTTGAATGAAGCAACTTTTGGAGATTTACTCGATCCGTTTAACGGTTTGCAAGATTTAGCCGACAAACGCATTGTAACACCGCTTGATCCAGACATTACGTATTCCGATGATCCATTGCGTATGATGCGCGCAATCCGATTTGCTTCACAATTAAATTTTATAATTGATCCTGTTTCACTGGAAGCGATCACGCGAAATGCAGATCGTATTGAAATTATTTCGAAAGAACGTATTGTCGTAGAATTGAATAAAATTTTATCGAGTCAGAAACCTTCTATCGGTTTTATATTGTTGGAAAGAACGAACCTTTTAGGACATATTTTACCTGAATTATTGGCTTTGAAAGGAATTGACGAAATTGAAGGTCAAACACATAAAGATAATTTTTATCACACGTTGGAAGTTGTCGATAATATTTGTGAAAACACTGACGATGTTTGGTTGCGTTGGGCAGCGTTGCTACACGATATTGGAAAAGCACCGACCAAACGTTTTCATAAAAAGATTGGTTGGACATTTCACGGACATGAATTTGTGGGCGGAAAAATGGTGTTTAAACTTTTCAAACGCTTGAAAATGCCGCTGAACGAGAAAGTAAAGTTTGTTCAAAAATTGGTCATGATGAGTTCGCGTCCAATTGTGCTTTCGCAAGATGGAATTACAGATTCGGCGGTACGTCGTTTGGTTTTTGACGCAGGCGAACATGTAGAAGATTTGATGACGCTTTGTGAAGCAGATATTACGACCAAGAATCCACGGAAATTTGAAAAGTATCACAATAATTTCAAGATTGTTCGGGAAAAGATTGTGGAAGTTGAAGAACGCGATCATGTACGAAATTTTCAACCGCCAGTTTCGGGTGAAGAAATTATGGAAGCTTTCAATTTGAAACCTTCACGAGAAATTGGAATCATCAAACATGCCATTAAAGAAGCTATTTTGGAAGGCGATATTCCAAATGAACACGAAGCGGCGTATGCGTTTATGATTGCAAAAGGAAAAGAATTAGGTTTAGTAGAAAACACAACGAAATAGCCGCGTGTACATTTCGGCTGAACCGATAAAAAATAATGTGTATACTCGTAAAATTTCATAAAGCTGTAAAGTACGTCATGCTGAACTTGATTCAGCATCTCACACAGCTGTGAATAAAATCAATATATGAGACCCTGAATCAAGTTCAGGGTGACGCAGTAACTATTTGACAGAAAACAGATATACAAAAAAATAAAGTCTCGTAATGAAAAAAAACATTCACAGCATTGCAAAAGTCACATTGATTCTCGTATACCTTGTGATTATTGCTGGCGCGGTGGTTCGAATGACAGGAAGTGGAATGGGTTGCCCAGATTGGCCAAAATGTTTCGGATATTATATTCCGCCAACAGAAGAATCGCAATTGGAATGGAAAGCGAATCATTTTTATGAAGATGGCATGGTGATTATTGTGGATGAAGCGTTGCAAGTTGCCAAAGAAGATTTTACGACCACAAACACATTAGACCTGAGTAATTGGGAACCGTACACCAAACACGATTACGCTGTTTTTAACGCTTTTCACACCTGGGTTGAGTATATCAATCGACTCTTTGGTGCGTTGGCAGGATTGGCGACATTGGTACTTTTAGTCGGTTCTTTTTGGTATTGGCGCGAACAGAAAAGCATCATGCTATTATCAATATTTTCAGTGTTGGGCATGGGATTTCAGGCTTGGTTGGGAAAAACGGTTGTAGATTCTAACTTAGCACCATTTAAAATTACCATTCACATGATGATGGCGTTGGTTATTGTTGCCGCATTGTTGTACATTGTGCATGCGACTTCATCCAAAGTAAGATCACACAAAAAAGATGCATTTTTTACAAAATTACTATACGCTTCTCTCGTTTTAACCTTGATTCAAATTGTATTAGGAACACAAGTTCGGCAGTTTGTAGACGAGCAAATTCACGCGCTTGGCGAAACCAATAAAGGATTATGGCTTGCCAATCCTGAGCTTGATTTTTACATTCACCGAACGTTTTCTGTTATTGTATTATTAGTGAACGTAGCGCTATTTTATAGATTCAGAAAGCTACAATTAGGCTTCAAAAAAGTCAATTGGGTGCTAGTATTATTGGCTTTAGAAATCCTTTCGGGAATCGCGATGTTTTATTTCGATTTTCCTTTTGGAACACAAACGATACACATTGTTATTGCGACGTTGTTATTTGGAATTCAATTTTATCTTATCTTAGAAGCAAATAAAGCGCAAAACAACGCAGAAAGTTTGTAAATTTGCAATCCAATTTTTTTAATGAGCATGATTTATAGATTCAGAGTAATATTAGATGCAGCAGAAGATGTTTTTAGAGACATTGAAATTCAGCATGATGCCACTTTTGAAGATTTTCACAACGCTATTATTCAAGCGTTTGGCTTTGATGGCATGGAAATGGCTTCTTTTTACGTGAGTAATGACGAATGGGATCAAGGAGAAGAAATTTCACAATTTGACATGAGTGAAGGACCAGATTCTATCCGATTGATGAACGAAACTACACTTGATGGTGTGCTTTCAGAAGACCAATTGCGATTGATTTATGTGTACGATTTCTTGAATATGTGGACCCTTTTGGTAGAACTTGCTGAAATTGCAGAACCTATCCCTGGAGTTATGTATCCGAATTTATTGTTTTCTCACGGAATTCTTCCAGATAGCGCGCCTGATAAACAGTTTGAAGCTGACGAAGACGAAGATCCGTACGGATTTAATGAGAATGACGATGATTTGGACATCAACGATTACGATAGCTTAAACTTTGACGAAAACTGGAACTAGGCTTCGAGAGCCTCAGCCTAACAACGGCAAAAGCTCAGCTGACTAATTTTAAAAATAATTCCTTTATTGATTCAGTGTCGACATCGTCAGTTCGAGTGAATTTTAATAACTAGCAAAGCAGGTATTAAAAATTTGTATCGAGAACAAGATGTTACATTCTTTTACTTTTTTACACTAAAAAACAAACACCTATAATGATCAATTTATACAGTGCACAAATAGATTCCCTTTCTATTCATAAAGTAGGAAACAAAAGTAGAAACGAAAATGTGTTTCTTTCGGAAACTCCTTATCAGTTAACGGATGAATTAACGCCGTTATTGAAAGAATATTTTTTTAAACCTTTTAGAGAGAAAGAAGAAAATTATTTTCAATTTGTGAATGAAGTTGATTTAGAGTTCAATCAATTGTATACGATTGCAACTTCTATTTTTAACGATCCATCTTCGGTTCATGAGAATTCAAAAAAGATTGTTTCTTTATTGTTTGAACAATCACAACATCCGCATATTAAAAGCGGTGAAGTGTATGTTGGTTATTTTGAAAATGTCGTGATTGACAACGAAAAGGTGGACGCTATCGGGATTTTTAAATCAGAGATTAAAAACGATTTCCTTCAGTTTGAAGAAAACGGAAGCAACTTAGATGTATTGTTTCAACAAGGAGTTTCATTGAACAAATTAGATAAAGGTTGTATTGTTTTTAATGTAAAAAAGGAAGAAGGTTATAAAATTCTTTCGGTTGATAGTAACAAATACGATACTAAATATTGGTTAGATCATTTCTTAGGTGTTGATGCATTTGCTGATGAGAACTTTTACACTAAAAAGTATTTAAAGTTCTGTCAAAACTTCGCCAAAGATGTTGTTTTCCCTGCGGAAGATAAAAAGGAAGAAGTAATGTTTATGAACAGAGCCGTGAATCATTTTGCAAAGAATGATACGTTTCAGGAAACAGATTTTATGAATGATGTGATTGACAATCCAGATTTGATTCCTGAGTTTAAGCATTATAAAGTAGAGAAAGGTCCAAAATATAGTATTGAAGACGTTTCTGAGTTTCCAATTGCTAATAAAGCGGTTTCTTCAGCAAGAAAAAGCATTAAGAATACGATCAATTTAGATACGAATATTCAAATAAAGCTAGATTTCATCAATCCAGAATCGGCAGAGAAATTTGTAGAAAAAGGTTGGGACGAAGAGAAACAAATGTATTATTACTTAGTATATTTTAATAAAGAGCAAAAAGCTTAAACTGAAAAGCCCTTACTTTAGTTAGCAAGGGCTTTTCTGTCATTAAGTTTTATCCCATACCACCTGGATCGCCTCCCCAAAGTCCTTGACAGTTAAATTCTTTACAATGCGAGCCAGTTTCTTTACAATGTGAAGTTCCTCCTCTAGCACATGTAATTGGTCCAGCTCCAGTAATTTTTGACTGTTCTTTTTTGTTTAATTCAGAAACTCCCTTGATTCCTAAAATGCTTTTTTTCATAATTAAATTATTTTGATTTGCCTACTCTATTTATAAATTGGTTTTTCGGCTTCCCCCAGTAGTATTTTATTGGTCATCGTAAATTATAGATTATCGTTGTTTTAAAACCTGTTTTTTAGGTGTGATGTGTATATTTGTACCCATTAAGACTCTTTTTAACAGCAATTTTGAAAACAAACAATACATTTTATAAATAAGTCACATATACATTATGTTTTTTATATTTTGTAACAAATAGCAACCTAAGTCGTCAACTATATACAATCAATCAAAAAACAATCATATTGGAAACTATTCTAACCCTGCAAAACCTGAGTAAAAACTTTGGGTATCTTAAAGCAGTACAAGACCTATCATTCGCCATAGAAAAAGGAAGTGTATACGGCATTTTAGGCCCTAACGGAAGTGGAAAATCAACTACTTTAGGTATGGTATTAAATGTTGTAAATAAATCATCGGGAACCTTTCATTGGTTTGATGGTACAGTTAAAGTACACGATGCTTTAAAGAAAGTCGGTGCTATTATTGAACGCCCAAATTTTTATCCATACATGTCTGCTTCGGACAATTTGAAGTTGGTGTGTAAGATTAAAAATGTGGCTCCTGATAAAATTGACGAAAAATTAGAACTCGTTGGTTTGATAGATCGAAAAAATAGCAAATTCAGAACTTTTTCTTTAGGAATGAAACAGCGATTAGCAATTGCTTCTGCCCTGTTGAATGATCCTGAAATTTTAATTTTGGACGAACCAACAAACGGATTAGATCCGCAAGGAATTCATCAAATTAGAGAGATTATTAAAAAAATTGCTTCACAAGGCACAACGATATTGTTGGCTTCTCACCTTTTGGATGAAGTAGAAAAAGTATGTTCGCATGTCGTTATTTTACGAGAAGGAAAAAAAATATATTCTGGTCGTGTAGATGAAATGGTCGCAAGTCAAGGATTTTTTGAACTGAAATCTGAGCAAAAAGATAAGTTACTATCGTACTTAGAAAACAATGCTGCTTTTGGTAGAGTAAAGGAAGAAGGCGGATTGATTACCGCATTCTTAAATACACCATTGAGTGCCGCTGACTTCAATTCAGAAATGTTTAAAGAAGGTATTGTATTATCGCACTTAGTACAACGAAAAGAAAGCTTAGAAGAGCAGTTCTTAATCCTTACCAAAAATCAATCTAACTAATTTCATTCCACAACGACTATGTTACGTTTATTACAAATAGAATTTCAAAAAATCTGGTTAAATAGAACCAGTAAAATATTACTCCTAATATCATTCGTTTTTCCGTTATCAATTTTAATTTTATCATCCATAAAGATTAACTTTTTTGGGTTTATATTAGATTTATCTGAAACGAAGATTTTTGAGTTTCCTTATATATGGCACATTACCACGTTTTTTGTTGCCTTTTTTAAATTTTTCTTTGCCATTGTAGTAGTTTCCATGATTGGAAACGAATACAGCAATCGAACTTTAAAACAAAACCTTATTGACGGATTGAGTAAAAAAGAAGTTATTCTTTCCAAATTTTATTTCATCTTGGCGTATTCGCTTGTGGTGACCTTGTTTGTCTTCATCATTACGCTACTTATTGGAATCTTTAATTCACCTTCAGGTAGCCTTTATATCGATACTATTTTTGATGGTTCAGAATTTATTCTAGCTTACTTTACAAAACTATTGACATTTTTCAGTCTTTGTTTATTTGTAGGTGTACTCATCAAAAGATCTGCTTTTGCATTAGGATTCTTATTTGTCAGTTTTGTTTTAGAATTAATTTTATACGGTTTGTTCCGTTTTGAATGGTTCGATTATGACAAGTCTAATGAAATAATGCAGTTTTTCCCATTCACAAGTATGTGGAATTTAATAGATGAACCTTTCTCTAGGATTGCTTCATTACACACAACAGAAAAATTTCCTATAACAGATTATCCAGCATATTGGTATGAGTTTGTCATTGCTGCTGTTTGGATCTTTATTTATATCTTTTTATCGTATCGATTGTTAAAACGCAGAGATTTATAACAAAATAGCATCCAAATCATATAGATTTTAGAGAAAGAGCGGAGAAATTCGCTCTTTTTTTAGTTGTAATAACTATCTTTGAGCCTTGTAGAGTATAGAAAATTGCTATGAAGTACCTCGCTATAAAATTGCCATTATTTTCCTAAAACAAATATGCACTGGTAATTTTTATAAATTGTTATTTCAACCATACGCTACATAGAAAAACAACAATTCTCAAAATCATAAAATAATAGCCTTAGAAAAGAGTTATTACAATGGATTATTGAGCATTTTTTATGCTTTAGAAAAATAACGATTACAGATGAAAAAACTTTTACTATTTATTTTTATAGTAGTACCGACTGTGCTTCTTGCACAAGGTGAAGCTGCAAACTGGTATTTTGGTCAAAACGCAGGATTACAATTTGATGTAAATACAGGAGCCGTAACTGCTGTTACCGACGGAAGTTTAGACACACTTGAAGGTTGTGCTTCCATTTCAGATGCAAATGGTAATTTATTATTTTATTCAGATGGAATTACCGTTTGGAATCAAAACCATGTGATCATGACCAATGGAAATGGTTTAAATGGAGATAGTTCTAGTACATCATCTGCGCTCATCATTCCAAAACCTCAAGATCCAAACATCTATTATATTTTTACAGTTGACGAACCACATCACAATGATGGTGGCGTGAACAACGGATTGAATTATACCGCAGTTGACATGACAGACGGAATTGGTTTTGTTATTGCTGGAGAAAAAAATGTTCCATTAATTACATACGACACTACTGATACGAACGAAACTCGTTTTAAATGTTCGGAAAAAATATCTGCGGTAAAAAGTTCTGATTGTGAATCATTTTGGCTCTTAACGCACTTTATTGATAATTTTTATGCGTTTAAGGTAGATATAAATGGTGTCAATACAACGCCAATAGTAAGTAACACGCCTACCGCTGTTCCTATTTCTGGATACCGAAGAAATGCATTAGGATATTTAAAAGCTTCTCCGCAAGGAGATAAACTAGCCGCAGCACATTTAGGACTTACCAATGTTGAAGGTGGAAACGGTCCTGGAAAAGTAATGCTCTACGATTTTGACAACACCACAGGAATCGTAACGAACGAACTAGAATTATATGATGGAGATGCACCGTATGGTGTAGAGTTTTCTCCAGAAGGAACAAAATTATATGCAACTGTAGGACTTGGAAATAGCGGAACAGGAAACAGTTTACTTTTACAATACGATTTATTGGCTGCTAACATTCCAGCTTCACAATTTACGGTTAACAACTCAGCTATATTTTCTGCCGGTGCAATTCAAGTAGGAATTGATGGAAGAATTTACAGAGCTTTACTCGATTTTAGCAATATCGGTTCAACAGGACGTTTTTTAGGTGTTATTGAAAATCCAGAAGCTACTGGTGCTGCCGTAGTTTATAATCAAAGTGGAGTATTATTAGACATTACCAACACAAATACCAATCTTTCACGAATTGGACTTCCACCTTTCATTCAATCACTATTTGCCACGCCTGTTGACATTATTCGTAACGGAGTTTCAAGTACGGATTTATCTTTGTGTACGACACAAAATTATACGTTGATGGCTGATGATATTCCCGGAGCAACCTATACGTGGATGTTTGAAGGAAACCCATTAACGACAACTACTTTTCAGTTAAACTTAACGAATGTTACGCTTGCAGATGCAGGACTATATGAAGTGAGAATTGAGCAGAACAATGGAGAATGTCCATTAATAGGACAGGCAACGGTTTCCATATTTACATTACCTGTTGCAAACCCTGTGGATGATGAATTAATTTGTGATAATAACAATGACGGATTATGGGGCTTAGATTTAGATGCGGTAACAGCAAACGTTTTAGGAACGCAAGATCCAATGTTGTTTACTGTAACCTATCATTCGAGTCAAGCTGATGCTGACATGAATATGAACGTATTAGCGAGTCCATATACAAATCAAATAGCATATACCTTAGAGACAATTTTTATTCGTATTGAAAACAATGATAATACAGATTGTAATGCTGTAATTTCTTTTGATTTTGATGTGTTCGATCAACCAACTGCCAATCCAGTAATAGACTACGAAGTATGTGATGATACTTTAGATGGCGATGATACGAATGGTTTTTCAACATTTGATCTTTCTACGCTTGACATCCAAGTTTTACAAACACAAGATGCTATGCAATTCAATGTTTCATACTATGCAAATCAGTTAGACGCAGATGATTCAATGAATGTATTACCAACAACATACATAAATACAACTTTTGGCGGAAACCCAATAACAGCGCGTATTGAAAATGCAGACAATCCTGAATGTTACAGTACTGTTACGTTCAATGTAGTTGTAAATCCGCTTCCAGTAATCATGCAGCCAGTAGCATTAAGTCAATGTGATGATGACACAGATGGATTGTCAGATTTCAATCTAACAGAAGCAAACGCTTTACTCTCTGCTGACGCAGCTAACGAAACATTCACATACTACACAAGCTTAACAGATGCACAAAATTCAACGAACCCAATTCCAAATGATACTGCATACAATAGTGCAAATGGCGGACAAGTGTTTGTTAGAATTGAAACAGTAAATGGTTGTTTCAGAACTGGGGAAGTAAATTTAATAGTAACCACAACGCAAATACCAAATACGTTTCAACTTACGTATGAAGTGTGTGATGATGAATTAATAGACAATGACAACACCAATGGAATAGCAACGTTTGATTTCAGTTCAGCGGAAGCGCAAATCAATGCATTATTCCCAGCAGGTCAAAACTTAACAATTACGTACTATGAAAACTTTGCAGATGCATTAGCAGAAGCAAATGCAATTCCTGACATTAGCAACCACAGAAATGATGCTTCGCCAAATGCTCAAAACATTGTCGTTCGTGTTGATAGTGATGTAAACAATGCGTGTTTAGGACTAGGAGAACACATTACGCTAACGGTAAACCCTTTACCAGATCAAAATACAATCACAGATTATGTGGTATGTAGTGATATTGCGAATCAATTCACATTCGATCTGACTACAAAAGATACTGAAATAATTAGCGGACAAGCAAATATTAGTGTCACGTATCACGAATCGTTAGCGGAAGCAGAAGCTAATACAGGAGTAATTCCAAGTCCGTATACAACCTTCTCTAGAACGATATTTGTGCGCGCTACAAATACGATAACAGGTTGTGTAAACACAACGATGAACTTTGACTTGGTAATCAATGAAAACCCTGCGATCATCATGCCAACGGACTTAAATGTTTGTGATGAAACGCCTTTTGATGGAATTACACAAATTGACTTAAATATAAAATCAGCTGAAATCATTGGAACACTCACAGGTGTATCTGTTCAATACTATACAAGTCAGGTTGATGCAGATAACAACACAAATCCACTTGCTAGTCCATACACAAATACAAGTACTCCACAAACAATATATGTTAGAGTTGAAAATGGCACCACAGGTTGTTTTAGTGTGACGAACTTTGATATCATTGTGAGTGAAGCACCTGCGGCTTTCCCAGCAACACCCTTAGAATACTGTGATACAGACAACGACGGATTCGGAATCTTTAACATTCGTAGCACGGAAAATCAAATCACTGGCGGTTTAATTCCGGGACAAGTGACGGTTACCTATCACGAAACTCCAGAAGATGCTGACAATGATGTAAATCCACTTGCAGATACCTATACCAATATCAACGCCTACAATCAAACGATTTATGTGCGTGTGGAAAATGTCCTTACGGGATGTTTCAATGTGGTTTCTTTAGCCTTAATCGTCTTTGATTCCCCTGAGATTGCTGCACTTGATGCGGTAAGTTTGGCTGAATGTGATGATATCACGGCGGATGGGATTGCACAATTCGATCTCACTCAAAGTGAAGTAGAAATTCTAAACGGAGAAGATCCAACCACACATACGGTTCGCTACTATAACACTGAAGTAAATGCAATCGCTGGATTGATAGCAGGAGAAATCAACAATATAAATGCTTACAGTAACATTCCACCAAGTCCACAAGTAATTTGGGTGCGTGTAGAAGATCAGGCAACAGGTTGTTTTAGTATTACAAACTTAACGCTGATTGTAAACGAACTTCCAGTGCTGACACAATTACCAGGACTCGACACCTGTGATGCTGTTTCTTTAAACGATGGAATCGAAGTGTTTAACCTTACAAGCCTTGCAGAACAATTACTCAACAATGTTCCAGGGATTAGTTTACAGTACTATGCAAACGCTGCTGATCTAGCAAGTGATACGCCAATTGGCGATCCAACAATGTACAGCAATGTAGAGATTGGTGTACAAACCATCTTTGTATTGGCTACCAATGATACCACAGGCTGTGAAAACACCATTACTTTTGACATCAGAGTAAATCCATTGCCAAGTCCAACACTGAATCCAAGCGGAATACTCGACGCAGAAGTATGTGATGATGACAATGATGGCTTTACCGCTTTTGATTTAGATGCGCTTATAAACGACATTATCAACAATGAACCAGATGTAGTCTACAGTTTTCACGAAACACAGGCGGATGCAACCAATAACTTAAACCCGCTTGCAAGTCCATACAATAACATTATGATGGATACACAAACCATCTATGTACTGGCAACCAATACCGTTACAGGATGTTTCACCGTAACTCCATTACAACTAAATGTGATTCCAATTCCAGTATTGCCACTAAACATTACAGACCTAGAAGAATGTGATGAAGCAGCAAACTTAGATGGCTTTACCATGTTTGATTTGACTCAGACGCAGATGGAAATCTATGGTACACAAACACCAAGTGATTACACGCTTACCTATCACGAGACAGAACAAGATGCCATTGATGATCTATCACCAATAGTAAACCTTACCGATTATATCAACATCACCATCAATCAACAAACGATTTGGGTACGTTTAGAAGACAATGCCACAGCTTGTTATGCCATTGGAAGCTTTGATATCATCGTAGTGGGACCGCCAGTACTGGTACAACCGACTCCATTTGCGCTTTGTGATGATCTGGAGAGTGGTGATGAAAGTGATGAGATTAGCACCTTTGATCTTACCGATAAATACATAGAGATCACTGGAGGAAATACCAGTTTAACACTCACCTATTACGCAAGTCTAGCAGACTTAAACAGTAATACGCCAATTGCAGATCCAACAGCGTATCAAAACACAAGCAATCCACAAGTGTTGTATATCCGCGCAGCCAATGCCGCAGGATGTACCACTGATATCACCATGACACTCCGCGTACTTCCAATCCCAACACCAAACACAACGCCAACAATATTAGAGGCCTGTGATGATGATAGTGATGGAGATGCAACCAATGGAATGCTCATCTTTGATCTGACACAATCAGAAGCAGAGATTGTAGACAATGAAAGTAATGTGACCGTTAGTTACCATACTACGGAGATGGATGCTGCAGATGACATCAATCCAATTGTAGATCCAACGATGCACAATGTAGACATGGCAAACGCCAATACAAACGGACAAGTAATTATCTATGTACGTGTGGAGAGTGATGTACAAATAGATAGCAACATGCTGCCTTGTTACAAGATTGTAGAATTGCCAGTAATAGTACATCCACTGCCAGTACTTACAGATATCGCATTTACCTATGTATTCTGTGAATATGACAATGACAATACCGGACAATTTGATTGGGATGTGGTAACTGCTTCACTAGATTTACTAACGCCACCACAAGATGTAGCGAACTTTACCGTAACCTATCATCCAACAGTGGCTGATGCACTTGCAAACACCAATGCACTTGTGAATGGTTTTGAAAACACCATCGATCCACAAACGGTCTTTATCCGTGTGGAGAATACCATTACTGGATGTGTGAACACCAATAACATTGCAAGTTTAGAACTCAGTGTAGAACCAATTCCAACAGCGACAGCACCACCAACATATCAGGAATGTGCAACAAATGAGGCAGATCAAGATACAGCCGTATTTGATTTAACTTCACTTGATGTTACTATTATAAATGGACAAGCAGATATGGCAGTATCATACTATGAAACAGCCGCAGATGCTGATGCAGATAGCAATGCGATTGCAAACACAACAACGTATATGAACACATCGAATCCGCAGACTTTGTTTGCACGCGTTCGACAAACCATTACAGGTTGTCTTTCAGATCCGATCTTAGTGAATTTACAAGTCAATCCATTGCCTGTGTTTAGCTTACCAGAAGATGATATCTTATGTGTGGATGCAACTACAGGACAAGCCTTAGACCCACGAGTAATCGGTGTAGACTTTGGCGCAGGATTCACCTATCAGTGGACCACGCCAAGTGGAACTGAAACCAGTGCAACAGTGACAGTAGATCAAGCAGGAACGTATACGGTTATAGTTACCGATCAGAACAATCCAACGAATTGTTTCTCGGATGATAGTGTAACTTATACCGCATCTTCAGCGCCAAGCACGCTTGATATTGCAGTAACCACACCCGCGTTTTCAGACACACACAATGTGGTGGCAACGGCAACAGGAGGTTCAGGGAACTATGAATATCAATTGGATGATGGACAGTGGCAAACCACAGGAGAGTTCTTCGATTTACAACCAGGACAGCACACCATTACGGTGAGAGATACCAATGGTTGTGGAGAACTGGTACGGACTTTTGGACTGATAGACTTTATGGAATTCTTCACACCAAACGGTGATGCGTTTAATCCAACATGGAATATCATCGGATTACAGAATCAGCCAGCAGCGAAGATTTACATCTTTGATCGTTATGGAAAGTTACTCAAACAGATCAGTCCTGCAGGACAAGGTTGGGATGGAACCTACAACGGAACGCCAATGCCATCAGCAGATTACTGGTTTAGAGTAGAATATGTAGATCCATTTGATGGAAATCCAAAAGAGTTTATCAATCATTTTACATTGAAGAGATAGATTAAACAGAAAAAATAAAACATACTAAAACCCGAAGAATCTACATTCTTCGGGTTTTTTTATGGAGTTAGTGTTTGTTACTGCTTTCAAGGCATTAATTACTTTTTTGCAACCAAAAAAGTTTAAGATCAATATATTAAACAAACATTAGAAATGAGTGCTAGCGTAGAGAAAACTTTTTTAACCTTACTTTTTTTTTCGTTTTGGCGGCTTCAAAGACGGTGTATTTCCAGGCGTATCTTTATTATCTCGAGCACGTCTATCTGGTTTTCCTGTTGATTTTGCAATTCTTTTTGGTCCCGGTTTAAGTGCCATGATTTTCGTTTTTATTAATTGTTTAATTGAATTTTTATTTAGCAAAACCAATCTTTATAAATAGTTTAGTTCTTACTGCCTTCAAAACTACCCTATATTAAATTACAATCAATACGGAAAACCACAATTGATCAATTTTATAATCTAAAAACCATAGAAATTAGTACATCAAAACCACAATTCCAACCACATCCCGCAAACCCTATAAACACTAGACTTTGAGAAGTGCTAAATTTTATCTTGATAAAATAAAAAAATGTCTTGATACTTTGACCAAAACATCAAGACAAAAAAATATTTTATCTTGATAAAATCTACAATAGATCTAGATAGAATTTTTAAGTATAAAAGTGCGGTCTATAATTCTATCTTTTCTAAATCGTTTTTTTAAGGAGTCCTCACTCCTATTTCTTCAAGATAAACTGTCAAAACTTCCTTGATCGTTTTTTTATGATGTGAGAATTTGTTACTTTCAAGAATTAATCAAATCTGTGTGGACAAACGAACGTATATCGCTATTTTACTTTCTTTAGGTTGTTTTTTAAACACATTTAAAGCGACTGCACAAGATATTACGTTGTTCCAACAATTCAACGGTCGGTACGATTACACAGCACTTGGAAACACACTCAATACGACTGAAAACGGTCCAGGTGGTATTTGCACAATCAATACATCTTCTAGCGCAAGCTTATTTTTAAATACAAATCAAACGATGGTGGCTGCTTATTTGTATTGGGCAGGATCAGATGATGGTGATTTTAATATTGAGTTAAACGGAATTCCTGTTTCAGCAGATCGAACTTTTAGTGATGCGTTGACAGGGAATCGAACGTTTTTTGCAGCATTTGCTGATGTAACAACGATTGTACAAGCTACAGGAAATGGTTTGTATACGGTAAGTGAATTTGATTTGACGTCTGTAATTACACCCTATTGTCCGACAGGCACCAACTTTGGCGGTTGGGCAATTACGGTTATTTATGAAGATCCTTCGCTTCCGCTGAATCAACTCAACGTGTATGATGGCTTGGAAAGTGTGCCTGATATGTTAGAAATTACACTGGAAAACCTCAGCGTTTTTGATAATATGGGCGCAAAAATTGGCTTTATTGCTTGGGAAGGCGATGCAGCGTTGAGCGTGAATGAATCGTTACGTATTAATGGGAATATTATAGAAAACCTTCCGCTGAATCCAGCAAACAATGCATTCAACGGCACGAATAGTTTTACAGGTGCTACCAATTTATATAATATGGATATTGATGTGTATAGCATTCAAAATTATATCGCCATTGGAGATACACAAGCCACGATTTCATTGACTTCTGGTCAAGATTTTGTGATGATTAATAACATAATTACCGTACTCAACAGTCAACTTCCTGATGCAACGGTTACAATTGATCAAGTTAATTCGGTGTGTGATTCCAGAGATTTAGACATTACATATACCATTTCAAACACTAATAGTACTGCTGCCCTACCTCAAAATACGCCGATTGCTTTTTATACAGATGGAATTTTGATTGCTACTGCTGCCACGCAAATAGCACTTCCAATTGGTGGAAGCATTCAGCAAAATATAACAGTTACAATTCCGGCAACAATTCCGAATACTTTCAACCTTACGATTGTAGTTGATGATGATGGAACTGGCACAGGAACTGTCGATGAAATCAACGAAGATAATAATGACGCATTGCAACTTATTACACTTCCAACTTCACCTGTGATTCCTGTATTACCAAATTTAGAATTGTGCGATAACGACGAGAATCTCATATTCGATTTAACAATACAAGAAGCTCTTTTCAGTGATCCATTTTTCACTTTTGCATACTACGAAACCTTTCTAGATGCTTCAAACAATACAGATGTCATTACAAATCCTACTTCATACAGCAATGCAAATTATCCAACAGAAATTTATATTAAAGTGACTAATAGTAGTACGTTATGTGATTCTATTGGAGATTTTAATTTGATCCTTTTGGAAAGTCCTGAAGCCAATGAACCTGATAATTTAATCGCTTGTAAACTGAATGATACAGAATTCGTGACTTTTGATTTGACTTTACACGAATCTACTATAAATTCAAGTCCAACGACTATAATTACCTATTACGAAACCGAAAATTCAGACGGAACGTTTCAAGATGAAATCACAACGCCAACTGCATACGATAATACTTCGAATCCGCAAACAATTTATGTTACGGTTGAAAATATAAATGGTTGCATAGCATCGACTTCTTTTGACTTGAGCGTGGATGATTGTGAAATTTATATTCCGAATGGTTTATCTCCAAACGGAGATGGTAAAAATGATGTTTTTAATATTTTAAATCTAGAAGCACATCCAAATCATAAAATTCATATTTACAACCGATATGGCACACTTATATTTGAAGGCAACAAAAACACTTCTCGTTGGAACGGATATGCAAATAGAGGCACGCCAAGAAATAAAAAAATGCCCGCAGGAACATATTTTTATGTATTGTACTTAAATGATGAAAATACCTTAGTAAGTCCTTTATTGCTTGAACAAACCTATACAGGTTGGGTATATTTACAGAATAATTAAATGAATTTTACCGTAATATAATTGATTTTCTGTATTTTAGAAACATTAAGTAGCTAATTATAAAACAAGTCGTTAGCAATAAAAATAGTTTCAGAAGCGTTAAATTATGTATATATTTGTCCATAATTGATTATGAAACAACAGGATGCTAGTTTGCCCAACTAAAATCGTGTCATAATAGCCGTACGACTTAACCCCATTCCTATGAAAAAAGTTTTTTTGATACTTTTTACGCTATGCGCTTACCAAATAGTTTCCGCACAGCAAGTAACAACGAACGAATCATTTACATTAGATCAACTTGTAGCGCAATTAGCCCAAGGATGTGTAGAAATTTCAAATGTGTCATCTTCCGTAAATGGAAATATTGACGGCTTTGCAAGTTTCGCCTATTTTGATCAGGCTGCCTCTGGGTTTCCTTTTGCAAATGGTTTGGTACTAACTTCCGGTCGTGCTTCTGATGCCGGAACACCTATAAATACTGCACCTTTAAACAGAGGAACAACAGCTTGGGGAACGGATCCAGATATTGAAATGGCTTTGGGCGTAAGTAATACGCTGAATGCAACTTCGATAGAATTCGATTTTATTGCTGCTACCAATCAAATCAGTTTTAATTACTTATTAGCTTCCGAAGAATACTTTGCAGATTTTCCATGTCGATTTTCAGATAGTTTTGCTTTTTTAATCAGAGAAGCAGGAAGTACTGCGCCTTATACGAATATTGCCGTGGTACCAGGAACAAACATTCCTGTAAGTACGAGTGTAATTCACGATGAAATTGTGGGCTTCTGCCCTGCTGAAAATGAACAATATTTTGAAGGATATAATTTAGGCGACACCAACTACAATGGACGAACTACAGTATTAACGGCAACAGCAAGTATCATTCCTAATCAACAATATCATATTAAATTAATAATTGCGGATGGAACGGATCAAAATGCAGATTCTGCTATTTTTATCCAAGGAAACAGTTTTAATGCTACGGTTGATTTAGGTCCAGATGTAGAAACTTGTGCAGACTCTTATTTACTAAACGCAGACATTCAAAATCCGTTAGCAACGTATGAATGGTTTAGAAACGGAGTAACCATTCCGGGAAGTAATGCAGATACACACGATGCTATCCTTACGGGAATATATAGAGTAGAAATTACAATTCCGATCGGCACAGGAACTTGTGTTATTGAAGATACTGTTGAAGTTACCTTAAACTCTGCACAATCTGCCGGACCAATAACCGACTTTGAACTCTGCGATGATATTTCTCAAGATGGAATAGAAAGTTTCAACTTGCCCATCAAACAAGGAGAAATATTAGGAACTGTTCCGCCTGCAAACTATACCATAACGTATCATCCAACACAAAATGATGCAAACGATAATACAAATGCATTTCCAAATACAATTCAAAATACAACATCACCACAAGAAGTTTTTGTACGTGTTTTAGATATTGACAATGGTTGCTTGGCGTTTACAAGTTTTAACTTGGTGGTAAATCCGTTACCAACGATTACAAATCCAACTCCTTTTGATATCTGTGACGACGACGGAGTTGCTTCTGTTGATTTAAGCGTTCGTACTGATGAAATTACAGCAATGAATCCCATTTTGGGAGTTACCTATCATTTTACACAAAGTGATGCTGATAATAATATCAATCCAATTATAAATAACTTTATAAATACAACACCAAATGATACCGTATTTGTTAGAGTTGTAAATACACAAACAGGATGTGAAATAACAACTACACTATTGGTAAATGTAAGCACAACGCCTGTATTAAATATACCAAACAGAAACTTAGTAGATGCGTGTGATCCAGATCATGATGGTTTTGCCACATTCGATTTAACAGACATTATCAATGAAATTACGATGGGATTGACGGGAGTTACTGTAACCGTTCATACCTCATCTGATGATGCAACAACTGGCGCAAATCCAATTCCAGATATCACAGCTTTCACAAACACTGATATCAATCAACAAACCTTATTTATTCGTGTACAAGATGATAATTCAGCTTGTTTTAGTTTGACACAATTTGTCGCACATAGTAATGCGCTATTAACAGCTACAAACATTAGAGATGTAAATCGTTGTGACGATCCAAGTAATGATGGCTTTTTTGATTTCAATTTTCAAACGATTTTTAATTCCATCCAAAACAATCTAACATATGTTAATATTGTCTTTTATCTAAATGAAAATGACAGAACCAATCAGGTAAATGCAATTGATATCACAACTCCTTTTACAAACACTTCCAATCCGCAAGAAATATTTATCACACTTACGGATGATGTGGGTTGTGAAGATCAAGACTCTTTTAACTTAGTGGTGAATCCGAATGTTATGGCACCAAATATAGGCACACTTACATATTGTGATTCGAATGATGATGAAATTGTAGGAATCGATCTAACTACATTTACACCAACAATTCAAGGAGCAAACACAACATACAATGTATTTTACTTTGCAACACTGTTAGATGCGAATTCATTTAGCAACTCGATTACTGATCCATATATCAATACTTCGGATCCGCAAGAAATATTTTTTAGATACAACAATCCAGCTACAGGTTGTACAGATATATCTTCATTTTTTATAGATATATTACCAGCACCAACGGTGACACAACCGTCTACAATTTTAATTTGTGATGATGATACTGACGGAATTGCGGATGTAGATGTAACGGTAAGTCAACCAGAAATCATTCCCGATTTAACCAACATAAGCATTAGTTATCATGCTTCTGCTGGAGGAGCATTTAGTAATACAGATATAATTCCCGATCCTACAGCATATAACACCGCTACGACAAGCGCGTTTGTACGTGTAGAAAATGCAACGACAAACTGTTTTACCGTAGTAGAATTACCAATTATTGTCAATATAATTCCAGCTGTAATTGCCACAGATATTTATCAATTGTGTGAAACAGATACAGATCAAACGGAAAACTTTATCATGCAAACCAGAGATGTTGAAATCTTAAATGGTCAAACGGACATGACAGTACTCTACTATCCTACTGCACAAGATGCATTGGATAAAACGAACGAAATTGACAAAACATTGCCGTTTGCGAATCAAACAAATCCGCAAACAATTCATGTTCGGATAGAAAATGATACTGATCCAGATTGTTTTGCTGTTTCTTCCTTTGTAATTCAAGTAAGTCCAGCACCACTTTACAATGAACCCACTGATATTTTTGTGTGTGATGATGTAACGAATGACGGAATTGACACCTTTGATATTACAGCTACCGAAGCTGAAATCCGTGCTGGAATACCGCAAAACTTAACAATCTCCTTTCACTTATCATTTGATGATGCGGATACAAATCTAAATCCGATCGGAACTACGTTTACGAACGTAACAAATCCTCAAGCAATATATGCGCGAATTTCAAATGATTCAAATTGTATTACGGTTGTTGACTTTGAAGTAAATGTAATTCAAGTTCCTGAATCAAATCCTGCGCCAGATGTCACGGTTTGTGATGTAGATTATGATGGACAAGTAGTGTTTGATTTGACAGAAGCTGAATTTGATATTTTAAATATCAGACAAGACAATGTGGTTATCTCCTATCATGAAACACAACAAGATGCGGATGATGGAACAAATACAATTCCCGATCCGACAAACTATACAAACACAAACAATCCGCAACCAATTTTTGTGCGTTTGTTCAATACAATCTCTGGTTGTTACGTAGTAATTCCGTTTACACTACACGTGAATTTACCGCCATTACTAAACAATGTCACACAAGCAACTTTCTGTGAAGCTGAACAACCTGGCACTGTAGATTTACGCCAAATAGATGACATTATCATTGATGATCCAACTGGAGTTTCATTGTTGTACTACAACTCTGCCGCAGATGCAGATGCAGACATCAATGCATTGCCAGATATTTACACATACATGACAAATCCTGAAACGATATTTATACGCGCAGAAAATGATGATACAGGTTGTTACATTGTTGCTAATATTGACATTAACATCAACCCGAATCCAATAGCAAATCCGGTAAGTGATATGGAAGCGTGTATCAGTGATAATTCCAATTCTACGCAAGTATTCAATCTATCACAACAAACGGCAACGGTATTAGGGACACAAAACCCTGCTTTATTTACGGTAAGTTATCACGTAAGTATTGAAGATGCAGAAAACGACGTAAGTCCATTGCCAACATCATACAGCGCGTTTGACGGGCAAATAATTCATGTACGTATAGAAAACAATACAACTGGTTGTTTTGCGACTACAGACTTTACAACGATTATATTTCCATTGCCAGAAATTGATTTGCCAGAAGATATTACATTATGTTTAAACGATCTTCCATTAACAGTTACGGCTGGTTCTGCAATAGGAAACAGCTATTTATGGTCAACAGGTGCAACAACGGCTTCCATTGACATTACTTCTATTGGAACGTATGATGTAACGGTTACAAGTGCATTTGGCTGTTCGCAAACAGATAGTTTCACCGTAAACGAATCAGAACTAGCAACCATCGTAGAAATAGATGTCGTGAACTTCTCTGATAACAATACCATTACGGTAACTGCGACTGGAAATGGCGATTACCTATACGCATTAGATGGCGGAACACCGCAAGTATCAAACATATTTGAATTTGTAGGCCCAGGATATCACACGGTAACTGTTTCGGATATAAATGGTTGTGGTGAAGTCAGCGCAGAAGCAGTTGTGGTCGATTACATTGGATTTGTAACACCTAATGGTGATGGATTCAATGACACTTGGCATATTATCGGAATTGAAACACTTCCAAACTCAATCGTATACATATTTGATCGGTATGGAAAACTAATAAAAACGTTACGCGCGGGCGATCGTGGTTGGGACGGAACGTACAGAGGTCGCAAATTACCTTCGAGTGATTATTGGTTCTTGGCAGAAATCAAAGATGGTCCGGATGCATTTGAATTAAAAGGTCACTTCACGCTAAAGCGATAAAAATTTATGGAAACCATTAAGATTGTTCTCTTTGTTTTAGGATTATTTTTTGGAATCGAAACAAGTACAGTAATTGCTGAGAAAACAATCGTAATCGTTTCACCGAAAACAAAAACAATTGTAATTCAGCATGAAAATCTATTGGCAATTTATCCAACAGAAAAAGACAGTCTGTCCATTGCCAAAGAATTCGCATCTATCTATACTAAAAAAGATAGTTGGAATACTCATCTTGATACTTTTACGGAAAAATATATTACATATAATGCAACCGAAAAAGGTGTGCTTTCTACTAAAATTACGCTGAAATACACCAAATTAGAAGACTTAAAAGTATTTGCAATTGATACGAATCCTGAAGGTAAATTTTCCATCATCAACATTCCACAATGGTATATAGCAACTGAAAATGGCAAACTAAATGGTAACTATTGGAATTTTGATGCTGATAAAAAATTCTCTTTCTCGCTGTCGCCTGTCAAAAATGTTCCTGAAACATATACGATACATAAAACGATGCTACACAAGGTTTGGCAAGAACTCACTAAAGAATAAAACCTACAAATTCATGCGAACTATTGAGGATTTAGAAGGCTTTGAAGTTGACAAAATTATAGAAGACATTGAAACTACTTATACCAAAGAACTGTTACAACCAATGGAAGCTGAATTCATCAAATTCTTTACAAAAGTTCAAAACTTTGAAGATGGCTACAGAACCCATAAAGCATCAAAAGAAATCAAGTTAATTTCCGTAATTTATGATGCAAATAGTAGACTCTCGTGGGTTTTTGCAATGTCATGTTTAGATTTCTACGAAGAAGATTATGACATGGCCAGACCAGAAATAAACATGGACATGTATGACGATTATGATGTCTATGAAATGTGTGTAAATACGCTAAAAAAACACAATATTGATGATGAAGAACTAGATGAATATGATATTTCAGCTATTTGGGAAACGCGCGCTGAATTAGATTTGGATTTTCTAATAGCGTGTTGGCAAAAAGCAAAAGCGATCACAAATTCTAAGCTATATGCTTTTTTAGAAGCTTCTGATAATTCTGGCGGAATCAGAGATTTGGACAACGGAAATTTCTTTTCTGACTTTAATGATTCCATTGAAAAATATCTAAAACGCAATGGCATTATGGTCAAAAAAGATGCAGGACTTTAAAAACTTCAACAACATGATGAAGATCGTTTCATTATTTTAGAAGGAATTGAAGCATCAAATGATCCAGATTTCATTCCGCTACTAAAAGAAAAAATTAAAGACGCTACTGATGATTCTTTCTGGACAGAACGCGCGGAAGATCTAATTCAAAGTTTACAAGAATTAAATTAAAACACATTTCTTCATACATAGATTTCCTCATTCCTTTTCATTATTTTTGCAAAACACCGCGTTAAGGATGAAGGCATTGTTGGAGCTCTTTTGCTAGAAGTCTGAGGAACTCGAAGACTGAAAGCAAAAAGCGACTGCCGCGAGCCTGACCGCAAATGTTCATTGAGATTTTCTCGAAAGGAACATTTGGGGTAACGCCCAAAAAATTATACAAAGCAAATACACTATATGAAGTTTAAATTAGTATCTGACTTCTCTCCTACGGGAGATCAACCGCAAGCCATTAAAGAGCTTATTGCAGGAATTGAATCTGAAGAACGTTACCAAACCTTGTTAGGAGTTACCGGATCTGGAAAAACATTTACGGTTGCCAATGTGATCGAAAAAGTGGAAAAACCTACCTTAGTTTTAGCACACAACAAAACGTTGGCAGCACAATTGTACTCTGAATTCAAGCAATTCTTCCCAGAAAATGCGGTAGAATATTTTGTATCCTATTATGATTATTACCAACCAGAAGCGTATATGCCGTCTTCTGGAACCTATATAGAAAAAGATTTATCCATCAACGAAGAAATTGAAAAGTTGCGACTCAGCACGACTTCTTCCCTACTTTCGGGGCGTCGCGATGTAATTGTTGTTGCGTCAGTTTCCTGCTTGTATGGAATTGGAAATCCGGTGGAATTTCAGAAAAATGTCATCACTTTAGAACGTGATCAAGTCATTTCGCGAACGAAACTATTACATCGTTTGGTGCAAAGTTTATACTCTAGAACCGAAGCCGATTTTTTACGCGGCTCGTTTCGCGTAAAAGGCGATGTAGTTGATGTTTTCCCTGGATATGCCGATTTTGCTTTTAGAATTCACTTCTTTGGCGATGAAATAGAAACAATAGAATCGTTTGATCCTGCTACAAATAATGTGCTTGAAAAATACGAAGAACTCACAATTTATCCTGCAAATATGTTTGTGACTTCGCAAGATGTATTACAAAACGCCATTCATCAAATTCAAGAAGACATGGTGAAACAAGTAGACTATTTTAGGGAAATCGGAAAACATCTAGAAGCAAAACGCTTGGAAGAACGCACCAATTTTGACTTAGAAATGATTCGTGAATTGGGCTATTGCTCTGGAATTGAAAACTATTCAAGATACTTAGATGGACGCGCGCCTGGAACACGTCCGTTCTGTCTCTTAGACTATTTTCCAGATGATTATTTAATGGTGGTCGATGAAAGTCACGTAACGGTTTCACAAGTGCATGCCATGTATGGCGGCGATAGAAGTAGAAAAGAAAACTTGGTAGAATACGGTTTCCGTTTGCCAGCAGCAATGGACAACAGGCCATTGAAATTTGAAGAATTTGAAGTCATTCAAAATCAAGTAATCTATGTCAGTGCAACGCCTGCGGATTATGAATTGCACAAAACTGATGGTGTCGTTGTAGAACAAGTCATTCGCCCAACAGGATTATTAGACCCGATTATTGAAGTGCGCCCAAGTTTAAATCAAATTGATGATTTAGTAGAACAAATTCATCTACGAACCGAAGCGGACGAACGTGTATTAGTAACAACCTTGACCAAACGAATGGCGGAAGAATTGACAAAATATCTTTCGCGAATTCAAATTCGATGTCGTTACATTCACAGTGATGTTGATACCTTGGAACGTGTGCAAATCATGCAAGATTTACGAAAAGGATTATTTGATGTATTGGTTGGTATTAACTTACTTCGTGAAGGATTGGATTTACCCGAAGTTTCGTTAGTTGCTATTTTAGATGCAGATAAAGAAGGTTTTTTACGCTCGGCGCGCGCACTAACACAAACCATTGGTAGAGCTGCGAGAAACGTAAATGGACGAGCGATTTTGTATGCGGATAAAATTACGAAAAGCATGCAAAAAACAATGGATGAAACTGCGTACAGACGCGAGAAACAAATTGAATACAATACAAAACATAATATTACGCCAACAGGATTGAACAAAGCATTGAGTTCTATTCTTGGAAAAGATGAAAGTTTAGCTTGGGAAGATGAAATCAAAGCGAAAGCTGCGGCGGAACCCGATTTGGAATACTTGACCAAAGCGCAACTTGAAAAGTTAATTCGCGAAAAGCGAAAAGCAATGGAAACGGCTGCGAAAGACTTGAATTTTATGGATGCTGCAAAATATCGTGATGAAATAAGAATGTTGCAAGAGAAATTATAAAAGCAAAAGATAAAAGAACGCTACGCTTCGACGAGCTCAGCGCAAGCGCTGTTAGATTATAGCATAAAGATTAAATCGTAACTAACTGAAAATAAATCTTATAATTATGCTACTTCTTTTTTGATTTAAAAAATATGCTAAACGCAATTCGTTAAGAATTCGCTAAAATTTAGCAATCGGGAACGGCTTCAGATTGAAAACTCAATTTTATATGTATCTTCGATTTTTCAGAAAAACCAAACCACGAAAGTGAACTTCTATTTTAGCTTACAATTCAAAAGAATGTATCGTCATATTGACGAATTTGGCGTAATTCCACTCATTGGATTCGCTATTTTGATTGCGCTCTATATATGGGTTTCTGAAGCTATTTTCAAAAATATGGAGCAAGCTTCGTATATCTATATGAGTATTGGTTTATTGCTGAGTTTGAAATTAGGCAGCGTAAAACGAAACATTTTTCTAAAAAAGTGTTTTCTCCCAGAAGCGTATTGGAAAGTCAGAATCCTAGAAAATACGCTCTTCGTACTTCCTTTTAGTAGTTTTCTGTGTTACAAACAAGCATTTATAGAAGCACTTATCATACATAGTTGCGCAATTGCCTTGTCATTTTTTAATACCATTGGAATGAGAAGCATCACGATTCCGACACCTTTCGGGAAAAAACCATTTGAGTTTGTCATCGGGTTTCGAAACACATTTTGGGTATTTCCACTACTATATACACTTACGTTTATTGCGATTTCAGTAAACAATTACAATCTAGGAATTTTCAGTCTCATTGGTGCTTTTGTATGTTGCATGTCGTATTATTCAAAACAAGAACCGTTATATTATATTTGGGTTCACAGCATGTCGCCTAAAGAATTTTTAAACCATAAAATAAAAACAGCGTTGCTATTTAGTAGCATCTTACTATTACCAATTGCAATTGGATTATCTTTCTTTTTTCCGCTTTCAACATTACAAATCACGGCACTATTTCTATTGCTCGGTTTTTGTTTTATTTGTGTGACAATTCTCGGAAAGTACAGCAACTATCCATCACAAGTTCCTATTGCGCAAGCATTCGCGATGCTGATTAGCATATTATTTCCGCCACTTTTACTCTTGATTATTCCGTTGTTTTATAAACGCGCTATTAAAAATCTTAATTCTATTTTGACATGTTAAGCATTACCAATCTTTCTAAATCATACCGGAAAAAGCAAATTTTGAGTGCCATTGAATTGCAATTCAATCCTGGGGAAATTCATGGAATTGTTGGCGAAAATGGTGCTGGGAAAACGACCTTATTCAAATGCATTGCTGGTTTAGAATCGCATGAAGGAAACATTCAATATACCAGTGTAAACATCAAAAACACAATTGGGTTCTTAGAAACGAATCCTGAATTTCTATCAAAAATTACTGGAAAAGAATATTTACAACTACTCTGCAATGCCCGAAATATAAAAGATGTGAATTTTGAAGCACAAAACATTTTTGAGTTGCCTCTGAAACAATATGCAGAAACATATTCTACAGGAATGAAAAAGAAGTTAGCCTTGACAGGTGTTTTGCTTCAAAATAATAATATTTTTATCTTAGACGAACCATTTAATGGTGTTGATATTCATAGCAATCTTATCATAAAAGAGCTTCTAAAATCGCTCAAAGAAAAAGGCAAAATAATAGTACTTTCATCACACATATTCTCCACATTAGAAGACACTTGCGATTATTTACACTATTTAAAAGACGAAAAAATAAAAAAAACAGTAAAAAAGGAAAATTTCTCAATTATCGAAAATCTCATGAAAGACGCGGGTTTCAAGGAAAAAATAAAGAATTTCAATATTAAATAATTGTAACTACCTCAAAAAAAATACATAATTAGTTGAACATTTGCATTTTGCTATTATCTTTGCATATATCAAAACAAATATTAAAATTTATTACAATGAGTAGAGGAACAGTAAAATTTTTCAACGACACTAAAGGATTTGGATTCATCGTTGAAGAAGACTCAAACAAAGAACATTTTGTACACATTTCTGGATTAATCGACGAAGTTCGTGAAGGAGATGAAGTTGAATTCGAACTTACAGAAGGTCGTAAAGGTCTTAATGCCGTGAACGTAAAAGTAATTTAATATATATATATTTTATTCTTTAATGAAGCAAGGAGGTCGTCTAAAAAGTAATTTTTAGGCGATTTTCTTTTTGGTCTAATTTTGTTTTGATCTCAAGCTTTGATTAATTGAGATTAAAAACGGTCACAATAAAAAAGCGAAGTTAGTTTACAGTGTTAA
>NZ_JACGWS010000019.1 GCF_014397005.1 Kordia aestuariivivens | reverse complement strand
CCTGCATCACTGATGTAAATATCACTGCCTGCTGTTCCACTGTTGTCTGGTAAGAAGTCATCATTGGTTAAAATGTCGATCGTTGCTGACATACCTACCATTGCTGTAGCTGAATCTGCTACTGCCGATGGTACTAATGGATTTGGATCACTTGCATCTGGGTTGCCATCATTGTCATCATCTAGATCACAAGCATTGGCTGTGCCGTCTGCGTCTGGATCTGGCCCATTTTCTGTATAATCTGCTGTACCGTTAGCATCTGTATCGGCTAATCCAGCTGCATTTGTATAGCTTGCTGCTGATACTGTTCCATTGGCATTAACTACTGCTGGATCTGCTCCGTATTGTCCGCCATCGCCGCCATCAGCGGCGCTGTCGTCAAAGGCTTCATTAGCATCTGAACAACCATCTTCATCACTATCTGTATCTAAGAAATCTGGTGTTCCAACTGTTGGACCGCTATCAGTTGGCACTGCTACTCCTGTGCCTGCTGATGTAGGAATTCCTGTGATTGGATTTATTGCGCCATCTGCTATTCCATTTCCATCTAAATCAGTTCCGCCAGTCTCGACGGTATCATAGATTCCATCGTTGTCTGCATCTAAGTCTAAGTGATTACTTACGCCATCGCCGTCTGTATCGTACGCTGGTTCTACGGTACCATTGACATCACCCACCATTGGATCTGATGGAGCGTCATCTAAGTAATTGGGTACACCATCATTGTCATCATCACCGCTTGGATCGCCTGGACCTTCGGCGATATCTAAGATACCATCGTTATCATCATCCTGATCTGTGGCATCTGGGATACCATCCATATCAGCATCTGGCCCCATAGCTACTAGTATTGTAACCGTTGCCGTTGCACATACATCATCCAGTGTTGGACCATCGCCTGTTAGGTCATTACATACTGTATAGTCTATTGTGACACTCATACCGCCTTCTATTAAGGCTGGTGTGTAGATTAGTTCGCCTGTGTTTTCATCAAAACTGATGATTCCGACTCCTGAGCCTGTTCCAGCATTACTGATATAGATATCACTGCCTGGAGTCATTGTAGTATCTGCTAAGAAATCGTCGTTGGTAAGAATATCAATATTCGTTACCATTCCAACCATTGCTGTACCATTATCAGCGACTGCTGTTGGTGTTTGTGTGTTTAAATCTGTACTGTCTGGATTCCCATCATTGTCATCATCTATATCACAGGCATTGGCTATTCCATCTGCATCTGGATCATCATTTGTGGTGTCGATGTAATCTGCCGTTCCTGTGCCATCAAGATCTGCTCCTGTAGCTGGATAGCTTGCCGCCGTTACTGTTCCATTGGTATTGACTGCCGCTGGATCTGTTCCGTACTGTCCACCATCACCACCATCTGCAGTAGCGTTGCCATAGTATTCATTGGCATCACTACACCCATCATCATCACTATCAGTGTCTAAGAAATTTGGTAAGTTCTCTCCAACATTTCCATCGGTGTCCGTTGGGACTCCTACGCCTGTACCTGCACTACTTGGAATTCCAGTGATTGCATTTGGAGTACCATCGGCGATTCCATCATTGTTTGCATCCGTTCCTCCTGTTTCTACTGTATCGTAAATACCATCATTGTCTGCATCTAAGTCTAAGTGATTACTTACGCCATCGCCGTCTGTATCGTACGCTGGTTCTACGGTACCATTGACATCACCCACCATTGGATCTGATGGAGCGTCATCTAAGTAATTGGGTACACCATCATTATCATCATCACCGCTTGGATCACCTGGACCTTCGGCTATATCTAAGATACCATCGTTATCATCATCCTGATCTGTGGCATCTGGGATACCATCCATATCAGCATCTGGCCCCATAGCTACTAGTATTGTAACCGTTGCCGTTGCACAGATATCATCTGGACTTGAACCATCGCCTGTCAGATCATTACATACTGTATAGTCTACCGTGACATTCATTCCGCCTTCACTTAAGGCTGGTGTGTAAATGAGTTCACCTGTGTTTTCATCAAAGCTGATGATACCTACTCCTGAACCTGTTCCAGCATTACTGATATAAATATCGCTGCCTAAGGTCATTGTATTATCCGCTAAGAAATCGTCGTTGGTTAGGATATCGATATTCGTTACCATTCCAACCATTGCCGTACCATTATCTACTAGGGCTGTTGGTGTTTGTGTGTTTAAATCAGTACTGTCTGGGTTCCCATCATTGTCATCATCTATATCACAGGCATTGGCTATTCCATCTGCATCTGGATCATCATTTGTGGTGTCGATGTAATCTGCCGTTCCTGTGCCATCAAGATCTGCTCCTGTAGCTGGATAGCTTGCCGCCGTTACTGTTCCATTGGTATTGACTGCCGCTGGATCTGTTCCGTACTGTCCACCATCACCACCATCTGCAGTAGCGTTGCCATAGTATTCATTGGCATCACTACACCCATCATCATCACTATCAGTGTCTAAGAAATCGGGTAAGTTCTCTCCAACATTACCATCGGTATCTGTTGGGACACCTACGCCTGTGCCTGCACTACTTGGGATTCCTGTTATTGTATTTGGAGTGCCATCGGCAATTCCATTATTGTCTGCATCTACTCCACCAGTCTCAACAGTATCGTAAATACCATCGTTGTCTGCATCTAAGTCTAAGTGGTTGCTTACGCCATCGCCGTCTGTATCGTATGCTGGTTCTACGGTACCATTGACATCACCCACCATCGGATCCATTGGTGCGTCATCTAAGTAATTGGGTACACCATCATTGTCATCATCGCCACTTGGATCACCTGGACCTTCGGCTATATCTAAGATACCATCGTTATCATCATCCTGATCTGTGGCATCTGGGATACCATCCATATCAGCATCTGGCCCCATAGCTACTAGTATTGTAACCGTTGCCGTTGCACATACATCATCCAGTGTTGGACCATCGCCTGTTAGATCATTACATACTGTATAGTCTACCGTGACATTCATTCCGCCTTCACTTAAGGCTGGTGTGTAGATAAGTTCACCTGTGTTTTCATCAAAGCTGATGATTCCGACTCCTGAGCCTGTTCCAGCATTACTGATATAAATATCGCTGCCTAAGGTCATTGTAGTATCTGCTAAGAAGTCATCATTGGTAAGAATATCGATATTCGTTACCATTCCAACCATTGCCGTACCATTATCTGCTAGGGCTGTTGCTGTTTGTGTGTTTAAATCAGTACTGTCTGGGTTCCCATCATTGTCATCATCTATATCACAGGCATTGGCTATTCCATCTGCATCTGGATCATCATTTGTGGTGTCGATGTAATCTGCCGTTCCTGTGCCATCAAGATCTGCTCCTGTAGCTGGATAGCTTGCCGCCGTTACTGTTCCATTGGTATTGACTGCCGCTGGATCTGTTCCGTACTGTCCACCATCACCACCATCAGCAGTAGCGTTGCCATAGTATTCATTGGCATCACTACACCCATCATCATCACTATCAGTGTCTAAGAAATCGGGTAAGTTCTCTCCAACATTACCATCGGTATCTGTTGGAACGCCAACGCCTGTGCCAGCACTACTTGGGATTCCTGTTATTGTATTTGGAGTGCCATCGGCAATTCCATTATTGTCTGCATCTACTCCACCAGTCTCGACGGTATCGTAGATTCCATCGTTGTCTGCATCTAAGTCTAAGTGGTTGCTTACGCCATCGCCGTCTGTATCGTAAACCGTTTCTACGACTCCGTTAACATTACCGATCATCGGATCCGTTGGTGCGTCATCTAAGTAATTGGGTACTCCATCATTGTCATCATCGCCACTTGGATCGCCTGGACCTTCCGCGATATCTAAGATTCCGTCATTGTCATCATCTTGATCTGTTGCATCTGGGATGCCATCCATATCTGAATCTATTCCAGTTACTGTAATTGTTATCGTTGCTTGCTCGCATACTGGCATCCCACTAGCATCATTACACACTTCATAAATAATAGTAACATCCCCAAATTCAGTAATTGAAGGCGTATAAGTAACCTGTCCTGTTGCTGGATCTATAACAACCATTCCTATAGCTGTTCCATTTCCAGTGTTGGTTACAGTAGTTATTCCAATATTGGTTAAATCATTATTATCTAAATAATCATCATTTGCTAATGGATCTATTGTTACTGGAATCCTTATATCTGTTGACGCAATATCATCTGATGCATTTGGTGCTCCTGGATTAGGATCTGAAGAATCTGGATTCCCATCACCATCAGTATCTGCTGATACAGCAGTAAAATTAATCGTAATTGATGCGATAGAAGCTGTACAACTCGTCACTGTATAATCAAAAATATATGTACCCGTAACAAGACTTGAACTATCTAGAGTTCCTGCACTTTGATCAAAGCTACCACTTGGATTATCGGAACCTGTATTTAAACTCCAAATTCCTCCTATATCTGGCGTTCCTAAAAGGTTTGTAAATAAGTCTATTGAACCTGTACTTGTATCTGCTGAAATTGTGTTATTGCTTCCAGCATCTGGTGCAGTTTGCACGGATACCGTTATTGACGTTGTTCCATTTACAGAACAAGGTGCAACTGCATTTACTGTATAATCAAATATAAAAACTCCGCCCGTTGTAGGGTTGTATGTTCCGCTTCCTGCATTAAAGTCTCCTCCAGGATTGTCTATAGAACTTCCTGAAATCGACCAAGTTCCTCCCGCATCTGCTCCAGTAAGTAATGTATTCAAGTCTACCAATGCATCTCCTGCACACGCGTACTCATCCATTCCTGTTCCAGCATTTGGCTGATTTGTAACAGTGATTTGCATTACATCCTCATCTGTACACCCAACTCCATTATCCATTTCTAATTTGTACCAAGTATTTACTGTTGGTGCCACTAGAGGATTTAATAATGCATTATTAAATGGTCCACTCCAAGGACCTGTAGCACTTGTTGTACTATATGACCATTCATATCCTCCTATTCCATTTACACCAATGTTTGGGGCAATATTAATAGTGTTATCCATTTGTACTGTTGCAGATACAAATGGGACTTCATAAATAGTAGCTGTTATTGGATCACAAAAGTTATCATTAATTGGCACATTGATAGAACCACTTGTATAGGTTCTAACATCTCCAGCTCCATCATCAAATGTAATAGTTGCGCCTGTTAAAGCTCCAAAGTCTAAGTTTTCACAATCATAAATTTGCACTTTCCATCCTCCCTGTCCACCATCAAGACCTATTAATGGAGAAAAATCTATTGCTGTAGCTCCAGAAGCTGGTCCATAATCTGTATAATATTGGTTCCAAGTACCAGATAAAGGCCCTGATAATGCACAAAGATCATATATTTGTACTCCAATGGAAGTATCATTTGTAAACTGGAGATTAGCCACATCATCAGCTGGATTACAAGCATTACCGGGCTCATTAACTCCTAAAGGAATAGAAACTGCTGTAGCAGCTGGTCCTGGAGAAACCATGTAGAAAGCTAAATCTGATATATATGAATGTGTTGCATCAAATGTTACCCTAACTATTGTACTTGCATCTATGATGAATGGTCTCCGTACTGGATCATAATATGTATATGATGGGCTAAGAATTGTACCTCCTGCACTTATATTTATACTATCTCCATTACATATAGCTAAATCAACTCCGGCATCTGCATTGAGACTCGAATTCCAAATCCATGCTCGACCTTCCGTTTTTGTTCCTGCATCATCTCTTACGACCAAATATCCTCCATCTGCCAGATTTGATTGTGTTGGTGTAGAATTCAATGCATAACTATCATATGAATTAGTTGTAGCATTGTATACATACCAATCGTACGAAGCGCCTACAACTGAAGGGCATGTTAATTCGCCTACATTTCCAGGCGAATCAAATACATAAATAGGATCATTTGATCCTGCTGAAAAAGTTGCATCTGTATATGTTGTCATCACAAAACCGCATGAAGCAGCTGATGTCATTTCTAACTCTGTACCATCTAATATTATTAGAACAACTGTCGTAAATACTAGGTTACATGGACCAGCCCCAGCCACATCATATCTAAAATTATATGAACCAGTAGTAAGACTTGTTATATCTACAACACTACCTGTAAGTGCGCCAGAACCGCCTACATCAACCCAAGTTCCTGCATCTTGACTTCCATCTAAAGCCGTTAATAAATCTATCGAAATATCTGTGTTAAAAACAACCAAAGGACCTGATGTTTTCCCTGAATTGGACGCTTCTGTCAGTGTTATTGTTCCTGTTGCTACTATAGAAGCATTACCTGCAATATCATAGAGTATGACTTCTACAAGTCTGGGTGTTGAAGTTTCTGGGGTTGCAGCTGTATTTACATAATAGAGTTCATCTATAATATCATCATAGGTATTAACATCTCCTGGAGCTGGATTACTATTAGTTGCTACTACAGAAGTAGATCCATTCCCCGTAATCGTTACATTAGAATAATTTCCTATTATAGATAATTCTTCTTCTCCAACATTTTGTTCGTTTGTTAAATTAATTTCTACGCGTTGAATTCCATGCGGAGCATTAATTGTAATATCCGAACCGTCAAAAGGTTCTGAACCACTAGTACAACTTGTAGTATTAATAGCTATTCCTCCTGCTCCAGTAGAATTATCGTTATCTAATCGCACATAAGGTGCTGGAGCTAAATTCATTGTAAAAGGTTCACCTGAAGCTATTTCCGTTGGATCTGTAACATAGTATTCTACAGATAATGTGGTTACTGCTATATTAGTTTGAACCGTCCAATAAGTACCCGCAGCAGTAATAGTATTTGAAGAACCAATATGAATTTCGGACGTATTGTTATTGTTTATAAAATGACCTGATTGACCACCTGTTAAACTTCCTGTAAACAAGGCTCCAACATCTGAACTAGCAATTTTTATATTTTCAGTACGAACTAATTCGCTATGCTCTTGAGAACTTAGAATGATATGAACTGGCTCGCTAAATGTATAGGTATATATATTTCCTGAAACACCAGTAGTAGCTCTAGAATTATCATAACTATTCGTCAGAGTTACTGTAGGAGCAATTGCGTTTTCGGAGCCTCCTACTGAAGTTGATCCTGTTCTAGAAATATCAACTAAAACATAAGTAGCTCCATCTCCTACTGCGGAAAGACTGCTTGTTTGAAAATTATTTTCTGGTAATGTCCCTGTTAAACCTCCCCAAGTAGTTACTACTTGCGCCATAGTTCCTAATGGAATTATTAGCATTAAGACGAAGACTATAAAAGAAAATAATGACTTACTATTTTGATATTTAGTAATACTTTTTTTTAATGTGTTACAACTATCTTTTATTTCTCTAAAACATAGTGTAGTTCTTGAATAAATAATTAAAAAAGATCTCAACATAATGGTTCGTTTAATTATTAGAATTGATTGTTATTGGTGCTGTAGCTAGATTTTGCAAGTTAAAACATAAAGCATTTACCTTCAACGCTTTATACTTTGTGACGACATCTAAAGCACATATTTTTAAGAGATATGACGATGGGTCAAAAACAATCATTAGATTTTTATGAAGTGAAGTATCATCTATATTTATGCATATATGATACAGATTGTTTTTTAGTTGATTTTCATTAGTATTGAGTACATCTAACTCATTAATGAAATTTGATGAATTGAAATATAAGTTCGTATCTATATTGTTTTCTTGATTATGAAAATTTAGATCAACATTCGCACTTGCAATAGATATATTTAGAAATACAAATACAAAATTCAATGAAAACTTTGTATTTGCTTTTAAGAAAACTAAAATAACGGCTATACCATTATTGAAAAATTTATTATATTGCAGAGTTGAGCTATTTGATACATAAAACACCTTTGTAATAAGGTTGATTTTAAACATCAATAGTTCGTAAGAAGATAGTATTCGTGAATAACTATTTAGAAGATATCTAAACATAATGGTTGGTTTTTTTATTAAAATTGACTGTTATTCCTACCCTGCTTTTGTTGGCTCGCCAAAGTTTCACAATTGCGGGGTTTTTTAATTCTATGATTTAAAAGAAGTTTCATCTTTTCATTTCAAAAAACACTATTCCATATAATAGGGAAATCATTTTCTCTGACTGACTTTTTAGGTTTCCGAAAATATTTTATGAATTCAATTTTAGGCTTCATTTCTAAAAATAAATGAATATCATTTGAATTATCGCTACTCAATTTTTCCACATTAATTTTAGAACGATATAAAAACGATATGTATGAAGTGATTGAAAAACAATTATGAATGAATGTCTTTAAAAAAATAGATAAAAATCTATTTTTGATTTTTAGTATATGGTTTTGAAACACTGAAGTAAGTAAAATTTCTTTCATAAGCATGTGATAAGTAGGTGCACAACTTTGTATTATATATTGATTTTAATAAGTCATTAATTATTCACATATAACGAATAATAACTAAGTTTTCTGTTGAAGTCTTTTGATTTTGGGGGTTTGGGGGTTTTGGGATTTTGGGATTTTGGGATTTTGGGATTTTGGGATTTTGGGATTTTGGGATTTTGGGATTTTGGGATTTTGGGATTTTGGGATTTTGGGATTTTAAGGCTTTACTTGTTAATAACATGTTAATTTTCTCAAAAATATAACATTAAAAAAAATAATTAATATTATAAAACTTACAATATAAAAGGTTTTACCGTAATTAATACTAAAGAAAATTAATTGTTTTATAATATATATTTTTAATATCATATTGATCAATAATTAGCGGTTTTAACTCAATATATACCGATAACATACTGAAAATCATATAATTAAAACTATTAGTTATTTTTACAAACACTAATTATCCTTGATTTAAAATGATTCATAACCCTGTTACTATATTAATTTTTTAATAGAATATACGTGACTTTTCAATTTTTAGATCACAACAATCATCTGTGATTTCCTTTCTGTTATTTTTATTTATTCCTCATTACTATGTACTGATAGAATGTTATTTAACATGTAAGCGAATTTATAAATATACTGACTATAAAACTTACATTTTTCGACTAAAGGGCTATTATTACAGATGATCAACAATAAAGATTCGATAAAATGTGGAATAGCTACATTAACGCAGCCATCGAGTTAAGAGACTTATGCTACTAATTTCTTGTTCTTTAAATCTCTATTTAAAGAATTTTGTAATATCTCGATAATAAATTAGCATTGCTAAATTCCATCCTGAGGTGCTAAAATTTAAACAACTAATTTTCAAATCATTGAGTGTCATAAATCTAAGGAAGCAGATTAAAGGAGCACCTTTTTCAAGTCATAACAGATGAGAAAACTATCATTAAAAACAAATAACTCACTGAAATTCAGTGAGTTATTTTATGTCCATGACAGGATTTAAAAATCACAAAACATCTCATCCCAACCAACCTTCTCTATCCAAACTTCTATATTGAATAGCTTCCGCGATGTGATTCGGTAAAATATTTGGTTCTTGACCTAAATCAGCAATAGTTCGTGCTACTTTGAGAATTCGATCGTATGCACGTGCTGATAAACCCAAACGTTCCATGGCGTTTTTGAGAAGATTCAATGCTTCTTTATCGAGTTTGCAATACAGTCGAATTTGCTTGGTATTCATTTGTGCATTGTAATGCAAGGTTTCTGATTCGTTGAAACGTTCCGTTTGAATTTCTCGCGCTTTGATCACACGTTCACGAATAACTTCACTTGCTTCGCCTTTTCGCTCTTCCGATAGTTTTTCAAAAGGAACTGGTGTGACTTCAATGTGAATATCTATTCGATCTAATAAAGGTCCCGAAATTTTCCCCATATAACGATGCATTTCCATTGGAGATGATGACATTGGCGAATTTGGATCGTTGAAAAAACCACTCGGACTCGGATTCATACTTGCCACCAACATGAAACTACTTGGATACGTGATTGTAAATCGTGCTCTGGAAATAGTGACTTCTCGGTCTTCTAACGGTTGTCGCATGACTTCTAAGACACTTCGCTTGAATTCAGGCAATTCATCCAAGAATAAAACTCCATTATGCGCCAACGAGATTTCTCCAGGTTGCGGATAACTTCCGCCGCCAACTAAAGCAACGTCAGAAATTGTATGATGCGGATTTCGAAATGGTCGTTCCGCAATCAATCCTGATTTGTGTTTGATATTTCCAACTACGGAGTGAATTTTGGTCGTTTCTAAGGCTTCATGTAATGTTAATGGCGGTAAAATTGATGGCAATCTTTTGGCTAACATGGTTTTTCCAGATCCTGGTGGACCAATCAGAATGATGTTATGTCCGCCAGCAGCCGCAATTTCCATACAACGTTTGATGCTTTCCTGACCTTTTACATCAGAGAAATCAAATTCGGGAAAGGCTAAATTTTTCAGGAATTCTGTACGTGTATCAATAATGGTTTGTTCCAACGGTTCGCCTTTGTCAAAGAAATTAATAACTTGTTTGATATTTTCCACGCCATACACTTCCAAATTATTGACTACGGCGGCTTCTTTGGCGTTTTGCTTGGGTAGAATGAATCCTTTGAAACCTTCTTCTCGTGCTTTAATCGCGATAGGTAATACGCCGCTGATTGGCTGTAAACTTCCATCTAAAGACAATTCGCCCATGATTACATATTCTGCTATGTTTTCTGATTGAATTTGATTAGAAGCCGCTAAAATTCCCAATGCTAAGGTTAAATCGTACGAGCTTCCTTCCTTTCGTAAATCGGCAGGTGCCATGTTGATCGTGACTTTCTTTCCTGGAATTTTATAACCATTGTTTTGCAACGCAGCAGCAATTCGGTAATTACTTTCTTTAATTGCATTATCGGGCAAACCGACTAAGTGATAACCAATTCCTTTTGCGATGTTTACTTCAACTGTAATTGTAGTCGCTTCAATTCCAAATACAGCACTTCCAAAGACTTTTTTAAGCATTTTTAAGAGACTTTTATTCACATTCGCATCTCGACTGCGCTCGATGTGACACAGGAAAACTCACGAAAAATGAAGTTTTATTTCTTAAAGCTATCTTTTTTAATGCAAGAATCCTAGAATGATTTCGTAAGCGTTAAATATTTTGTATAAGCGTTATATTTTGAAAAGAAAAAGCCTCAACTTCATATGAAATTGAGGCTTTCTGAATATTTGTATTTTTATTTTTTGATTATTTTTTCCAATAAGTGCCACTTGCAAATTTTCTATCTGTCATGAGGTCTTGCCATTTTGACCAACATTTAAATAATATCCTTTATAAGGGTTATTCCCTAAATTTAAGTTCCTACTTTCATATTGAGTGGATTATCAATAAGTTTTCTCCAATCACTTGCAATTTTAAGAGGATCGTTCATACTTTTTGTCAAATCTGCACATACTTTATCTTCATATGCTACCCGTATTTTTTTAGCATTCTCTGGACCGTGTCCTTTCATGTAACCAAGAAAACCTCCGCCTTTATCTCTATGAGCAAATCGAGATTCTAAAACGAGACGGCCGTGCTTCTTAGTTTTGCTTATGAATTCGTCCACATAGTACATTGTTGTACCTACAGACATATCGTTTGTTTCAACCTTCTTGATGAATGATTTTCTTTTTTTCAATATTTTAGGCCAAACAGATTCAACTATAGTGGCATAATCGCTTGCGTTTTGAGCAACAGTACCTGTTTTTGGAATACCATAAGAAGACTTTAATGGGTTAAAACCTTTGGATGAATTGGTTGGATCTACATTAGCCATTTCCTGATAAATTAACAACCGAATACTTGCTGCCCACAAAAATACGGGAAACCCTGATTCCTGATACTTAGAACTTTGGCTCGTTAATTCACCCATCAATGATAAATCTCCTGATATAAAACTTGTATCGTACTTATTAAGCAAATTATACATATTTTGGCGGTCTAATAAAAGTGAAGCATTATCGGTTTTTCTAGCCTCAGCATATTCAGTTTTAAGAGAAGTTTGGACTGAACTTGTAGCTGAGTTCATGTCTTCAATAAATTTTTTTGACAATGCATCATCAACTATTTTAGCAACTTCTTTTCCTATAGCATCCACCATACTTTTTCCACTTGGTGGAAAGAATATATCAAGCAGCACATTGACCACTGCTGAAGCTATTCCACCAGTGATTACTCCGCCAACTACCATTCCAATATCAGAAGCATCATCCTTTAATGCATCTTCAGACATTTGTTTAGCAATTGCACCAGCCAACTCACTAGCTATATTCTTTACGTCTGAGTTTAATTTCATCTCTTGAGAAGCAGTTGTATTTAGGTTAGCTGAATCATTCTCATTATTTATATTCTCCATTTTCAAATATGTTATTATGTTTAGAAAAAGCCTCAATTTCAAAAGAAATTGAGGCTTTTAGGATGTATTATGTGTTTTTTATTTTTTAATAATTTTTATGTTATCTTGATAGGTACCATCTTCAAAACTTAATTTCATTATATAGACAGAACTTCGATAGTTAAGAAATTCTATAGTACTTGAAAAATCGTTAACCTTGTGAACCGCTATTAATTTTCCTATATAATCATATATATACACCTCTTTTATTCTTTTTCTAGATGATATATATAATTCTGTTTCAACAGGATTTGGATAGTATGTTATATTTCTATTTAAAGTTTCCTCTTCTATCCCTAAGGTTTCGCAAAAAATTTCTGCATCCCATCCAGCGCCCGTAACACTTGAATCTGATGTAAACACAAAGGTTAAAGCTCCACTAGGATCTGTAGATTCAACGGTTCCGGGCGAATTCGTGCCATTTCCTGTAAATAATAATGGATAACTCGCATCTGGACCATTATAGATAGAAAGGTAGTCACAACAATTTTCTAATTGAAAACTTAGAAAGACTGCTTTTACTCTATCGCCAGCGTTTTCAGGAAAAATAGTTTCTGTCCAGTTTTCATTGTTTTGATAGTTTCCATTAAGACCACCTGAATCATAAAAATGATCTCCAGCACAGTAATCTATTTGAGTTACAAAAGTATTAATATTATAATCTGAATTTCCATCGATACAAATTGCACGTACATATACATTATAAGTTGTATTTGAGGTTAATCCTGTAAATGTATACGGATTATCAGTAGTTACAATTCCTGTTCCCGTTGGCGGATTTCCAGCTGCAACTATTTCTATTTCCCAACTTGTTGATGTCCCTGTCTCTGTCCAACCAACTGTAAGTGCCGATGCTGTGGCAGACTGTAATAGTAAGTCCACAGGCGTATTTGGACATGCAGGCAATTCGTTAACTGAGATATCATCAATCAGAATATCGTTATTATACGGTTCATTAGGACTGTTCTCTGTAATCGTATATCGTATTTGTATTTCGTTGGGTAACGAAAGTGTACTTAAATCATATATAAATGTTTGCCAAGTATTGTTATTGGTTGCTCCTTGTAAGTTTAAGAGTTCTATCCATTGTGTTCCATCATTTATTTCTACGGAAAGTGTATTGTAAAAATTACCTGATGAGTTATAACTAAACACAGAAAATTCTAACGATGGCGCTGTTAAGTTTGTAATATCGATAGGAATCGTAGTTAGTGTACTTATTTGACTCGCTCCATTAGGAGATGAACCATCAATCCAAGCATAATTTGTTCCGCCTCCAGAAGTATGATCACCAGCAAGTGCCGCTGCATACGCTGCATTGGTGTTAAAATTCCAGTTTTCACTACCAGATTCTACCCAACAACTCGGAGTTGTACTGCTAGAAAAAGTCTCTAAAAATGGAGCAATGCTAGATGCACATGTTGTAGAAAATGGTCCTGAAAATAACCAATCGGAATTTCCATCGACACAAATTGCACGGACATACACATCATAGGCTGTATCTGAGGTTAATCCTGTAAAGGTATAAGGGTTGTTTGTAGTTACAACTCCAGTTCCCGTTGGCGGATTTCCAGCTGGAACTATTTCCAATTCCCAACTTGTTGATGCTCCAGTTTCTGTCCAATCTACTGTAAGTGTCGATGATGTGGCTGATTGTAATTGTATGTCCGCAGGCGTATTTGCACATGCAGGCAATTCGTCAACAGAAATATCATCAATCAGAATATCGTTATTAAACGGACTAGCCGGGCTATTTTCTATGATCGTATATCGTATTTGTATTTCGTTAGGTAACGAAAGTGTACTTAAATCATATATAAATGTTTGCCAAGTATTGTTATTAGTTGCTCCTTGTAAGTTTAAGAGTTCCATCCATTGTGTTCCATCATTTACTTCTACGATAAGTGTATTATAAGAAATACCTGATGAGTTATAGCTAAACACAGAAAATTCTAACGATGGCACAGTTAAGTTTGTGATATCGATAGGAATTGTTGTTAATCTACTTATTTGATTCGCTCCATTAGGAGATGAACCATCAATCCAAGCATAATTTGTTCCTCCTCCTGGCGTGTGATCACCAGCTAATGCCGCTGCATACGCTGCATTGGTGTTAAACATCCAACTCTCGCTACCAGATTCTATCCAACAATTTGGAGTTGTAAAATCAGAGAAAACTTCCAAAAATGGAGCAATGGTAGATGCACATGTTGTAGAAAATGGTCCTGAAAATAACCATCCAGAGTTTCCATTGGTACAAATAGCTCGTACATACACATCATACGCAGTATTTGAGGTTAATCCTGTAAAGGTATAAGGATTATCAGTAGTTACAGTTCCTGTTCCCGTTGGCGGATTTCCAGCTGCAACTATTTCTATTTCCCAGCTTGTTGATGTTCCAGTTTCTATCCAACCAACTGTGAGTGAAGATTGTGTGGCAGATTGTAATTGTAAATCAGTAGGCGTATTTGGACATGCAGGCTGATTTTCGCAAATGATCGTGGCGTCCCAACCAGAGCCTGTAACACTAGAATCTGATGCAAAGGAAAAAGTTAAAGCTCCACTTATATCTGTTGATACTATAGTTCCGGGCGAATTAGATCCATTTCCTGAAAACAATAATGGGTAACTCTCATCAGGACCATTATAGATCGATAAAAAGTCACAACAATTTTCTAATTGAAAACTTTGAAAGATCGCTATTACCCTATCTCCTACGTTTTCTGGAAAAATAGTTTCTGTCCAATTTTCATTGTTTTGATAATTTCCTGTAGCACCACCTGAATCATAAAAATGATCTCCAGCACAGTAATCTGGCTGAGTACAAAACTCATAAGGACCTGTCCAATTACTTAGCCCTATACTACATCCGCTTCTTATGTAAAAATCATAACAAGTATTTGTGTTTAGGTTTATAAAATTAGGCGTTGAAGAGTTAAATGTAGTACCTATACCAGTAGGAGTACCACCTTGAAGTACATATTCTATTTCCCAAACTCCTGCACTTGAATTTATAATTTCTAAGTTGAGACTTGATGAAGTAGCAGATTGAAGTATCAGTTCTGCAGAACTATTACATGCAGATGTAAAACTATACGGACTAGAAAAATTTCCATCTCCGCAAGTATTTATTGGTTTTACTCTCCAAAAATATTCATTCCCTTCTGTAACATTTTGTGCTGTGTATTCATTTCCTGAAATAGTTGCATCTTCTATAATGCTTGTAAAATTGACATCTGTAGCTATTTGAATTTGATACGAATTCGCATTCGTGATAGCTTGCCAATTAAATAGTATTGGAACTTCTATTGAGTTTGCATTATTAGCAGGAAAGATCAAATTGACATTCTCATTTAAGCTATCATACACATGTAATGTGACAGGTAGCTCATATGTAAAACTTGTTGATTGGCCTCTTATTGTAAAATTATAGGCTCCCGCAGTAAGTGATGAAATCCCTGATAGCGAAAGACTAAATGCATTTTCGTTTGTAATTGTTCCAGGTAAAAACGAAGTCCCTAATGTAGCAGGAGCTCCTACAACTGAAAGTACAACATCCTCAGTAAATGATGGAGCTCTAAAAAAGTTAAAGTCTATTTGTGCAGAATCGTTAGTGTTACACACCTCAAAATCATCTTGGTTTTGAGTTTCAAACCAAAAATCGTTTGTTGTAATACCAGATATTATTAATGAATAATCTTGCAATCCATTTTCTAAATTTCCTTTGTGAGAGACTACAATTTGATAGTTTCCAGAAGGATTATTGATCTGTATTTTTTCAACATTATCTACTATATTATCTCCCATTGTTGCTGGAGAATCAGGATTTGAAACATCAAGTTTCCAAGGGAAAATTTCTATTCCATCTTTAAAAACTCTAACATCTAAATCATTCACCAATATTGGCGTGCTATCATCAATAGTATTGGAAGGTATTGTCCCTGCCGCGTCTGTCCAACTAAGCGTCACTATTATAGGTTCATTTCCAAGTGCTGAATAGTTTATTGAATAGGTATCATTTTGTTGGAGTGTATTTTCATCTATAATAGAGAAAGTATCTTTATTCGTAATTACGGTTGCTGCGGCTTCTGCATTGATTAATCCCCAACCAAATCGATAATCAGGTCCTACACTTGTTCCCGCTTCATCCGCTGTATGAATCATAAGTCCTCGCAGACTCGCTGATTTCATGTATTGGCTGTTGAGTTGATTGTAATATTGTTGAAAAAGTAATAATGTACCATTCACAGAAGGTGAAGCCATTGAGGTTCCTGAAATGCTATTGTAACTTGTGTTACTATTATCAAAAGCTGAGTAAGTACCGACTCCCTTTGCTGATATATCGGGTTTTATTCTTCCGTCATCTGTTGCTCCCCAACTACTAAATCCAGACATAATCACATCTGAAGGACCTGTGTAATTAAGTACTTCTTGAACTGCAGCAACAGTGATTCCGTTTTTAGATACTGCATGCCCACTTAAAAGGTCATATCCATTTTTACCAGTGTTGATTCCGTCATCTCTTGTATTTCCTGCAGCGCATACAAATTGATAGTAAGGCGCATTAAACATAATATCATCAAATCCTTGCGCATCTGTATCATATTTCCCCCATTCATAGAGTGATACAAAAGCTGGATTCGTACCATACGAATGATTGGAGAGTAAGAGTCCATTATTAGCGGCATTGGCTACTTCACTAAGATCATTAAACCAATCATAAGAATGCCCGCTTGCCATGTATGCCATTCCTCTGGCAACTCCACCTTGAACTTGATCTGTACCAATTACTGTCCCTGCAACATGTGTTGCATGATAGTGTGAAGTGGTAGCACCGTCCATTACGGTCATTCTTCCAGAAAAAAGTTCATGAGTTGGTAATGCTTGCCCAGCATCCCAAATTCCTGAAATCATGTTTTCACCATTTATATTAAGTCCTAAACTTCCACCTGTGTATAGTGTGTTGGCTCTTGAAGTAATTCCGGCACTTTCGTTGTAGGTTTGGTAGTAAATCGGTTGATTATCTTTTGTTATTCCAACCAATTCAGAATAACTGCCATCTTTTTCAATTGTATATTCCCAGTTATTTTTTTTGGCTATAGCCAGAAGATCCTCTTTGGAGTATTTACTTTTGTATTTTTCTATTATTTTTACTAATTCACTATTGTTGTTTGCACTTTTAAGTTTCTGTCTTTCTTCATTTGTTTGACCCGTAAGGTGAAGGCAGAATACCAATAAAAGTATTGGTAGTAGCTTTTTCTTCATAATTTTTGGTGTGGTATTAATGTTAAGATTTAAAAGTAACCAAAAGCATCGAAAAAGTAATGAAAAACCGTAAAATAAACCGAGAATGTGAGAAAATAGATGAATTTAGCCTTATAAAAATGAGAAAAGCTCATTTTTTATTGAAAATGAAGGTTTTTTTTTAATACAAGAATCCAAGAATGATTTCGTAAGCGTTGAATATTTTGTATCAACGTACATTTCTAGAGTTAAATGCTATTAAAATAAAAAAGCTTGGGCAACACCCAAGCTCGTTTTAAAAATGTTATAAAAACTATGCAATTAATTACGACAGTTTCCAAATGAAAAACAGATACGAGGTGGTGTTGTATTAAGGTCACAACCTGGCTGGTATGAAATTCCTCCTTTTACACTATTAATTTCAAAATTGCTAATTGTTTCTTTCTTCAATTTGGTATTTTTTAATCTTGCTTTTTTCATAATAATCGTTTTATGAATGATACCTACTCTATTAAAAGGTTTTCGGTTTCGCCTTTTATTAATGCATTAATTTGTCCGAAAGTTATACGTTCATACAGGCGAAAAAAAACAAAGCATCCTCATTTTGAACAAAACAAGGATGCTTATCATCTTATAAATCAGTAAAATATTTTTAATTATTACAAATTTCTGCTTCTGTCGGTCTATCAATGTGAATCGGGTCTGTATCATCACCTATGATGCATTGACCTCCAAGGATTTTTGTGATTCGTATCGTTTTTACACTAGCAATTGTTTGTTTTTTTAATTCGATTTTTCTGTTTGTTTTTGATTTCATAATGAGAATGATTTTAAAATTTATACTATTTTGACACTTATTCAAAAAGCAATAAGCATACATCAAGGTAGTAAATACAAGCGTTTTACGAAAAATACAGCATACCATTTTGAACAAAATGAGGTACTAAATAAAGGAAAATTGCATGAAATGTTACGAATTGGAATCTAGGAGATTTTTTATGTAGTTGGATGGTTTTACACCAGTTCGCTCTTTAAAATGTTTCACCAATGAATAATCGCTTTTGTAACCAACTTCTTTTGCGATGGAAGTGACGGAAAATAGACGAAATTTTTTGTCATTTTTCAATCTGTCTAATGTGTAATCAATTCGTAGGTCGTTGATGTAATCATTAAATCTTTTCTTTTTATGTGTTTTGATGATTTGTGAAAGGTAACTTCTATTTGTTTTGAGTTTTTTTGCCATCGCGCTCAAACTGCATTCTAAATTTAGGTAATATTCAGAAGCTTCAAGTTTGGCAATCTTTTTTAAAATCGAATGTACTTTTTCATCTTCTATGTCAAATAACTTCTGCGGCGTTTTTTTGGTGGTGAGTTTTTTATTTTGCGTAGCTAAAACATTGATTGTAGACGTTAATTCTTGTAAGGTTTCTTTGCTTGATTGTTGCTTTTTGATCGATCTGAAAACAATTAAAACCCCAATGACACTAACAATTGCGGCAAAAATCACCACATACCATATCATTGTATTTCCTTTTTCTTTTTCCTTTTTTAAGCGTGCAATTTCGTCTTTAAAGTATTGCGTTTCTTTTTCATAGATGATGTTTTGCAATTTGTTTTTATCTTTTTCTAAGACTTCGTTTAGTATTATATATTCATCATGCCAATGTAATGTCTGTTCGGTATTTTTAAGCTTGTTATAGCTTTTGGATAATAAAAGATAGGTGTCTAGCACGTACGTATCTCGTTTTGGATCTTTTTTTAGAATCGTGATGGATTCCTGCAATCGATCGACAGTTTTTTGATATTTTTTTTGTTGATAGAGACACGCCGAAATAAAGTAGTTTGCGTATATTTTTTGGTGAAAATCATTCGTTAGTGTGTCATTTTTGAGTAATTCATCTGCTTTATACAAGTATTCAAGCGCCAAATTGTACGCTTCCTTTTTGTAATGAATGATGCCTTTTTTGATGCCTAAATCAACTTTTCCGAGTGTATAATTGAGTGTGTCACTCATGGTTAATCCGGTTTCAATATGATGCAACGCTGCATCATAGTTTTCCATATTTAAGTGCGTTTCGCTGAGAATCGTCAATAGATTTACATGATTTTTTTTACCATAATACTTCGTTTCATGAATACTTTGTAACGCTTCTGTGCATGCTTGCAATGCTTTCTCGTACTGTTGCATCATTCTGTGAATCACGGCAATATTCATTCGCGCCAACAGTTGATAGTTTACATTGTCAGCTTTCAAAGCAAATTCTAACAACGTATAATACGCTTCTAAGGCATTTTCGTTTTTTCCCTGTTGTTTGTAGATATTTCCTTTTCGCAAGTAGCATTTAGCCAATAAAGTATTGTCATTCAAAATATTACTCACTTCAATGGCTGCGTTCGTATACACTAAACTCTGTTGAAATTTTTCCTTTTTATAGAAATGATACGCGAGTTCTAGTGCGCTTTCAACCCAATGTTCATCTTTGTTTTGAATCGCGAAAAATGTGTTTTCAAAAGTTGTTATTTCTTCTGGTGAAGCTGTTTGTATGCGTTCTATAAATGCTGAAGAAGATCGTTTGAGTGAATCTTGAAATGGTTTTTGCGCATGCGAAAGTGTGAATGCTAAGCATAGTAAACAAAGTATGTGTTTCGCTTTTAACATTTGGTATGATTTCCGTTTTAAGTAGTTACGGTTTGTTAGTACTTAAATGTAAGGAGATTTATTGGATTTGCAAGTTGGTATTTTTGATTCGTTTTCTTTAAAATTATCTTTTTTAAAGTAAAAACCCTAGAATGATTTCGCGAGCACTGCATATTTTGCATAAGCGTTTAATAAAAGGTGTTTTGCCTCTTTCAATTTTATATTTAGATTCTTACTTTCATACTGTTTAACTTTATAAAATCATACAATTGTATTCTTCAACAGCTATCACTAAGCAAAAAAACGTAGCTAATCATAATTCAAAATCATTTTTGAAAAAAAAAGATAGTGAAAACCTTTTCATTCAAAAAAAAGAGAACACAAAATCTTCTCCGGTTATTCAGGCAAAATTTATTGTTGGAAAATCTAATGATATATATGAACAACAAGCCAATAATGCTGCTACGAATGTGATGCAATCAAAAAAAGCAAACACAACTCCTATTACTCCTGTAACTACTAATACTAATATTCAAACGAAATCCAATTCTCAACAAAATGGTTCCGTTTCGTCTTCATTTACTAAACGTCTTACCAATTCGAAAGGTAAAGGATCTTCTTTATCTCAAGATACTAATAATACGATGAGTACTGCTTTTGGAACAAATTTTAATAGTGTAAAAGTTCATACAGATCATTCGTCTATCAATATGAATAATGATCTTAAATCTAGGGCATTTACAAACGGGAATAACATTTATTTTAATAGTGGAGAATATGCGCCTAAGTCTCCCAAAGGCAAACGTTTGTTAGCGCATGAACTTACGCATGTCATACAACAAAAAGGAGGTAATGAAAATGTTATACAAAAACAAGATGATGAAGATATACCTGTATCACAAAATGTTCTTGAATTAGAACCATTGTCGCGAGTTCCTCAATGGGCGCATCAAAGATGGGAAGGACTAAATTCTAACCAACGTAGCATTGTTTTTTTGAGAATGGCGGGTCATTATGGAATGGAATTCGCAGGTCGTTTTTGGCAACTAGCAAATGCAGGTACACATAATTATGCCGTGAGTTATATGAATAGAACTTCTCAAAGACGAAGTATACGCTTTAGAGATGAAATTATTTTGAGGCAAGGGTTTATAAATGCTGGTGTTACGCAAGAGAGAGATGCTCTTAATAGACTTTTTTCTAGTCAGTATGAAGTTTGGTTACATCCTGATGGTAGAATGATTTATGTCATGATTAGTAATCCATCAAATGTTGATACTTCCAACACACAACGACTTGTTCCTGATCCGCCAGATGTTTCTTTACCAGAACCAGAAATGAGAGTTCCTGAAAGAAATGCTCCTTCTGTTGGAGGTGGAGATCAATTGGAATTAGAAGGTCAAACACCAACGGAATCAGATTCTAGGAGAAGACCACGTGGTCCTAGACTTGAAGGCGGTACACTAAGACCTATCAATCCTGAAGATTTTCGCCTAAATCTCTAGAGGAAATAATGATTTTGAGGTTTTTATTAAACGTTCCCTAGCTTTACTTCAAATCTCCACAAAACCATGTTGAAACGCATAGGTAACCAACTCCGAAATGGAATGAATGTTTAGTTTGCTGTATAGGTTTTTCTTGTGCGATTGTACGGTATTTACAGTAATGAAGAGAATTTCCGCTATTTCTTTGGTTGTTTTATTTTGTGCGATGAGTTTTAGAATGTCTATTTCGCGCGGTGTTAACTTTACAGTTGATGTTTTTTTGGCTTTTGGAGTTTCTGTTAAATCATCAATTAAGATGCTTGTTAATCTTGAATCGACATAAATTTCACCTTTAGCAACTTTCTGAATTGCGTCAATGAGCATTTCTTTGCTTGTGTTTTTTAAAATATAACCTTTTGCACCTTTACTCATTGCTTTTTTAATGTATTCAATCTCATTGTGCATCGTGAGCATTAATACATGTACAGACAGTTCATTTGCGTTGAGCGCATCCAACACGTCCAATCCGTCCATTTCTGGCATGGAAATATCTAAAATTAATACAGCAACCAATTGTTTTTGCAAAAATTGAAGTGCTGCTTTTCCTGAGTTTACGATGTGTATTTCAAATACTTCCGAACTATTTTGAAGCATTAATTCAATGCCTTCAGAAATAAGATTATGATCGTCACAGATGAGTAGTTTCATAAGTTAATGTATTGGAATATCAACATTTACAATGGTTCCGCGCGCTTCATTAGAATCTATATGACAAGAACCATCCATGTTAATAAGTTGTTTTTTAAGATTTTTTAGACCAATTCCGTGTTGTTTTTTCCCAACATTAAATCCTTTTCCATTGTCTTCTACAATGATATTTATGCCATCGGAATTGCGGGTAATATTTATACTCAGTTCACTGGCTTCGGCATGTTTCAGTACATTATTAACCAATTCTTGAAGAATTCGAAAGATCGTAATACTCGTTTGTGAATTCTGAAATTCTTCTAAACCGTGAATTGTAGTATGTACTTTTAAATTTTTATTTTCAACTTTTTGTGAAAACGTAATGATGGCATTCTCTAAATTAAATTCTGGGATCGGATCTTTGTCAAATCGATGTGAAATTGCGCGCACTTCATCTGTGGCGTTGTCTATGATTTGAATTGTTTTTTCGTATATTTTTTTTGTGCCTTCATGCGCAAATAATACGTTTTGATCAAATGCCTGAAAGTGAAATTTCACGGAAGTGAGCAAGCTTCCAATGTTGTTATGCAATTCCTTAGAAATTTCTTCTTTTTCCTTCTCTCTAGCTGATAAAGTAGCATTTATAATGTCTATTTCTTGATCGTTAACTAGGTTCTGAATGCGTTCGTTGAGAAATAATTCCTGTTGCTTAGCTAATTGACTTGCCGTTTTTTTCAACTTATAAAAATACACTGCAATAATTCCCAACAAACACATACTTATGGCAATAGCAATTAGATAACCATATAATTTTTTATTTTCTTCTTGCTTTCGCGAAGCCACTTCTTCTGCCAGCATTCTGTCTTTTTCCAACAGTGTAATTTCTGCCTTTTTCGCTTGCGCTTGATTTGATTTTTGTATGGCAGCAATTTCCCAAAGTTTCTGTTCATTGAATACAGAATCGTTCAATTTTTCATACGCAATTCGGTATTGATATGCTTCTTTTAGATTTCCTTCCGCAAAAGCGATTTCTGACTGTATTTTGACCAAATAACGCTCAAAAGTGAGTTTTCCTTGATTTTTTGAGAGTAAAATAGCTTTTTCTAATTCCTTTTTTGCTTTCGCGATTTGATACTTTGCTTGATACATGGAAGCTTTTGACAGATGAATTTTAGCCAAATTAGATGCCTTTTTTTCTCCTGTTACCAATTGCGAAGCTTTGTCTAAGTATTTAAATGCAATAGGCATATTTCTGTTTTTTTCAGAATACAATTCGGCAATATTCAAATAGCCTTCTACCAATGCGGAAGAATCTTGCAATTGTTCTTTGAGTTGAATGCTTTTTTTAAAATATTCCAACGAAAGTAAATCCTCCCCTTTTTCATAAAATAACGCGCCCAAATTATTATACAACTTTGCAATTTCAGTATCGTTTTCAAAAGTTTGATAGTGTTGTAACGCTTTTATATAATAGAATTCTGCCAATTTATAGTCAGAAGACAAACTGTATACATTTCCTAAGTTTGTATACGTCCGAATGGTTTGTCTACTTGTAGCATCGGCTTTGTTGAGTACTAATGCCTGTTGATAGTGATCTACTGCTTTGTCATAAATTCCAAGTTTAGTGTATACATTTGCTAGGTTTGCATGCGTTGTACTACGCTGTTTTTTGGTAATGCTACTATCTTGAATTGATAAAGCTTTCATATAACTTTCTAACGCTTCATCATAGAGTTCATTTCGTTTGTACAACAATGCTTTTGTGTTGTAAACCGCCAATATACCTTTGTAATTGTTTGTGCTTTTTTCAATGCGTTCCGATTGTTGCAATACGTAAAAAGCACTGTCTAGTCTGTTTTTATGATTCCAATAATAGGCTTGAATCCTGAGACTTTTTGCGCTTGCAGTTGGGTTTTTGTTTATGATTGCTAGTGAATCTGCTTTTGTTGCGAATGAAAAAGAATCTTCCCATTGCCGCTTTCGCATAAAGGCAAATGCTTGTTTGTGTAAACTATCAATTTGACTTGTAGTGTGCTGCTTTGTAGCTTGATTTGTTTTTTCGCACTGCGTACAATAGATTGCAAAGAGAATCATCACGCCAAGCGCAAAAAAACGTTGTATATAAAATGTGGTTTTTATGGTAGATGGTTTGTTGGACATGATTTACAGGACCGTTTCGTCTATAATATCAGAATCTTCATAGGTAATTACTTTTCGTTTTGTGCCTTCAGGCCTTAATAGATCGTGTATGTTTAGTAAGAATATAAAATCACTATTTAGATTAAATTCAAAATCTATATCATTTTCTTTATTTAATTCAAAAAACTTAAAAGTCACCGTTGGTTTTTCTAATACTATCGAATTTTTCTTTGCAACTACAAAAGCATTCAAATTCAAAATTCCTGGTGATAGTTTATTCGCTTTATGGTTTAGCAAATCTTTTATTTCAAAACCTTTAATTTTTACATCGGAAAAAAGAGTCCAAATAGTTAGATATACATATATTTTACTGGCTTCTTCGCCTTTATTACGAGCGATGCGAACATCAAAGTCTAAGATAGGTGATATTGGTTGGTTGGTTTTCATAAGTTGATTATTTAGTCGTTATTACACTATGAATTTAAAAAAATACTACCATAATAGTACGTATTTACCCCTTTTTTTGTTATTAAAATTACAGGGCAATGCTATAATTACCCTGTAAAAAACTAAATTGACTTATAAACTTGGATCTATACTTGTAACTCTAGATACATCCAAAGCTTTTGATTCATCACCCGTTGGAATAAACATTCCTAACTTAGAATCATACGCTACTGATATAGTGTTTACGCCACCTCCAAATCGTAATCTTGTCATTCGAGATGTTACATTCGTTACAACGGTATTGCTAACTACATTTCTTTCAAGCCATATATATAGTGTTGTAAATGGTGTCATCACAGCTTTATGCCCTATTAAGGTTGGTACTGCCGAAATCGCATTTCCAGCAATTTCAGTTCCGTTTACATTGGCATTTTGAAATAATCCAATTGTCATGTAGGGTTTATTATCGTATTTATTTTCTAAAGCATACGCATTAGGTGCGCCACCGCCAATAGGTCCAGATATTGCTCCGCTTGTTTCTAGGGTATACAGTTGATTTTGTAATGCACCAACAGGTTGACTAGACAATTGACTTAACCTTGCCCCATTAGTAACCTCACTCGTAGAAGCATAGATTCCGTATTCTTCTTCCCACGATAATGTATTAGCTTGCAAAGGTTTATATACTTGCCAAGCGACATTTGGATTGTTTCCTCCTTCTGGTTTAGCCACAACGACATTTAATCCTGCGAGCTCTATGTTTTCTAATTGTTCGTTTGTAAATAATGTATTTAAATTGAATGTAGACATGATGTATTTATTTTTATAATTGTTCCTACTCTCTTGAAGGCTTTTCGGATACCGCCTTATTAAATTTTATTTTTAACTGCATTGACAAGCTTTGTCATTTGCCGCTAATAGTAACAAAGCCATATCTCCAGAAGATAATTCTTCAATACTTTTTGCGTCAGTACCTGGAATTGGTAATTCTATAGTCCATGTTTTACTCACACATTTTTCACCAATTATAGGAAGATCAATACAACCTTCTAATCCTAAATCAAAACTGATAATTTGTTTTGTTACTTTAAATTTTCTAATGGAAACTTTAATTGATACTCTTGAAATTGGATTGAATTCAAAATCTATATCTGTATTGAATGAAAATTCTTTTGAAAAGTTTCCAAAAGGAGTTTCAGCAGTTAATCTTATTAATACAGATCCATCTCCATTTGCTGTTAATTCAGCACAAACTCTAAACCCAAATACACTAGGTGTACATTTTCTAATGGAACGTACATCGAATCCTTCGTATACTTCATTACTTTTTACTGTGGTAATTGTTGACATAATTTTTATGTTTTAAATGTTTTGGTTCTTACTCTGTTAAGGCTTTTCAGATTCCGCCTTGCTAATGATCATTATTTTGTACACTCCAAAACTATGGCAACCGTTTACACTAGAAAACACACGGATATGTGATTTTTAACTCACCTATTTATGTGATATTTTATGTTTGATTAATTATTTTTTTGAAGATTGTTTTAATTCTTCTGAAAAGAACTCAACTAGAAGTTTTATGACATAAAAAAAGCTTCAATTCTATCCGAATTGAAGCTTTTAATTATGGTTTTCGAGTATTTTTAGAATGAAGAAGAACTTCCGCCGCCACCTTGACACGTAACGCCAAGCGTAACTGCATTTGAGTTCATTTTCATATGTTGTACCACCGAGAAACCAACTCGGCAACTTCCATAATACGACATTATGTTTTTTAAACTAGGATTGTATACGGCTCCACAGGGTCCTGTAAAGGCTGGATCAATCGTATATATACAGTTATTGATGTTTGTTGTTGGAAGAAAATCAATATCTGCTGGCGTATCAATAACGAAATCTCCTGTGGTATATCCGTTAGAAAAATCGGCACATTCAACTCCTGCATCATCTTTGAATGTATGGTATAATCCTAATACGTGTCCAACTTCATGTGAAACTGTTGATGCTTCTAAATGTCTATCGTCCGTCGTAATTATTGTAGCTCTATTGTCCATGATTCCTGCGGCTCCACCAGCATTTCCATTGGATAGATATAAGGAATTCACCAAGTAAATATTGACCATATCGGCTTCATATAAGCTTGCGTTTGTTAATAAACTATTGTGCTCTGCTTGGTTATCAATATCAAATAAATCATCTGAGTTTAGTGTATCATCTCCGCCGTTTACAAATTGAATACGTTTTACATCGACAAGCGTACTTACAATTCCTGAAAGGTGTACACTAAATACAGAATTCAAATTGTTAAGAATTGTTTGCATGTCTGCTGTTGCCGCACCACCAGTTCCGTTAGTTTTTCTGATGAAGTTGAATTTTACTTTTATTAAGATTGGTGCTGGCGCAAAAAATGAATTTGCAGTCTGATTTACATCAGTTGCATCTAATACTACGCCAGTATTGTTATCGTGTGTTACCACACATTCTACAAATTGTGAAGGTTCAGGGTATTTAATTGGATATTTTATCGCTTCCGTTCTTTTTTGTAGATTTTCTTCTTTTGAGATTTCATCTTGTGTACACGAAACTATGATGAGTAATGAACTGCATAAGAATAGTAATAATAGTTTTGCGTTGAATGCTGTATTAGACTTTTTCATAAATATATTTTTTTTAGTATTTATAAAGAAGTTCCTAATTTGAAGGTTTGTTACCCGAATTTTCTCACAATTTTTACACCATTCTTCCTTCTTTCAAGAATTCGCGTTGAATGGCTGTGATTAAGATTTCATTGGTGAGTTTATCGTCGCCCGCTGCTAATACTTGCAAACACGCAAATTGTACAATGTTTACAATGTTTGCACCTGTAACTTCGTATTTTTCTGAAATGGTTACCAAATCTAGGCTTTCATCTACAAATGCGTCAGGAATGTATTTTGTCCAGAGTTTGAGACGTTCTGGAATACCTGGACTTTCAAATTCTATAATAGATTGAAATCTTCGTGTGAATGCTTTGTCAATGTTACTGCGATAGTTTGATGCAAGAATGACTAAACCATCATGCAATTCTATTCGTTGTAGTAAGAATGATACTTCTTGATTGGCGTATTTGTCATGTGCGTCACGAACGCCTGTACGTTTTCCAAAGATGGCATCGGCTTCATCGAAGAAAAGAATCCAATCTTTGTTTCGAGCTTTGTTGAAGAGATGCGATAGATTTTTTTCTGTTTCTCCAATGTATTTAGAGATTACTAACGATAAATCGATTCGGTAGACATCTTTTCCAGTGTGTTTACCCATCAAACTTGCTGTCAGGGTTTTTCCAACGCCTGGTGCACCAAAGAACATCACTTTGTATCCTGGCTTGATTTTGTCTTTCATGTTAAAATCGTTCAGTAAGGTATCATTGTGATCCATCCAAACAAGTACATTGTTGACTTCATCTAGTGTTTTATCTTGTAATACTAAATCTTCCCATACCATTTCCGTTTCTAGCAGTTGAGCAGGAAAATCTTGACTTAGTTTTGGTTTGGAAACCGAACCGTATACAAAGAGTTCTATATATTCAATATCAAGTAATAGCGTTCCACTAATTTTTGGTTCGCTTACAGGTACATTTCCTAGTGATAATATAGATTTTTGATGGAATGGATGATTTTCATTGAAGATAGAAATAATGTGATTTCTGGCTCTGTAGTTATCACCTACTACAATAAAAATTGCAGTTTCTCCTGTTGGAATGATCCCGCGATAGTGCTTTCCTTTGACGCCGCCAAATTCTGGAAATTCGCTTCCATCAGGGAAATATTCTGAAAGTATACTTGTCAAAAAGCCAGGCGCTATGTATGGCAACATGGATAGCAACAGAATGAGGATTTCAAAGATTTGAAAGTTATTTTCTGTGACAAATTTTGAGAATTCTGCATCGTCAGCACTAAAATCAAATATAGGAAAGTCCATTACTTCATCGCTTCCAGATGCATTGATAAGCCTGAATCTAACGGCTTCTTTGATGTAGTCTATGATTTCAGTTGTCATACCTTTTACAGAAATTAGATTTTATTTGTAATCACTTTTTTTCCAATTTAATTTGAATATATAAAGTAAAGAAGAGTTCCTGTTTTATGAAACCGTTGAAATCCGTTTTTTAAGGGTGTTTTTCCCCTTTTTTGTTATTCAATTTTCTTTACTGTTATTATTGTATAAAAATAGTTTTGTGTGATTTTTTGATTATTTTTATTCGTTACGCAAAGCAATTTTTAAAGTTAATTCTTCTTCAAAAATTGTCAAATGCTGTTCTTTAATATTGTTTAGTGATTCTAGAGAAGGAAAATCTTCTTCGAATGTATAATAATATTGCCAATGCAACATTCCTTTGGTTTTTATAAGTGTTTCAATGAATTCACTGAATCGCAGTTTAAATCTCATCGGATCGTCATACTGACATAAATATAGATTGTAATCGCTATTTTCTTTGTCAAACTGTATACACGTAAATAGTGTTGGTGTAATGTATTCAACTACTTTATAGCTTTTCATTTTTTCAACCCAAGCAGGATCTTCTTTAAGTAAGTTTGATTGCCAAACTAAATCTTTTCCTGATTCTTCTCCCCAAGTTCTTCTTTCTGCTCCATGCAATCCGCCCATCAATTCTTCTAGTTTTAGTATTCTAGAATTTCCTTCTAAATATTCATCGTCATCGTCAAAGAAATATGCAAATTCGAATCCATTCATTTCCAAGTAAAATTCTTTTAATTCTTTAGGAAATGGAAAGCTTATAACTTGTTCCGCTTTTAGTAAAGCTTGCAATCCAACTGGTGGATTTTTACTAAAATTAGGAATCATAATGAATTCATTATTCACCAAATCATCTTGTAATTCCTCTAATTGATCAATATAATCTTTAGTTTCAAAAGTTATTGGTTTGCCTGACTTTTTGTACGTTGATAAATCTATATTTTCATTAATAGATACTAACTGTTTGATGAATAATTCATTGTAAAATGGCAAATCATTCGTACTCTTGTTTTCTTTTATGAATTGTGTCCATAAGTGTAATCCATGATTATTTAGTACATGGTCAAGATATTGATGTAAACTTAGATCTAAGTGTGTAATCTCACCATTTGGTTGAAACAAATAAAATGAATACGTTTCTTTTTCTAGTTTTATCAGCGTAAAATAACCTAAACCTAAATTATCAAAGGGATAATAATCTTTGAGACTATCAATAATTTCTGTATCAAGGGTTTCAGACCAAAAATAATCAAGATCTTCTTCTCCTTTTTCATTTTTAAAATATGCTTTTTTAGATAGCATATCTTCAATATCTATGGTTTCAAATTGTCCTTTTAATAACATGTTTCGTCCATCGATAATCGTTTCTTTTGACCAAATTATTCGCTGGTGATTGAAGTAGTAATAATAATCTTTAATATCTTTAGGCAACTTTATATTGAATTCGGCTTCTGATTTTTCAATATACTCTACATGAATTCCATCACCTAAAAGAAGGTCTATGTCTTCCTCAATTATAGTATCATTGATTGTATTTTCTAAAGCTTCAAATTTTTCAATATAATCTTCCATTATCTAATTTTTAATGCTTCTAAAAATACAAAGTAGCTTTTATAAATCATTGTTTTATTTGATAGTTATATTTGTATCAGCCTTTAAATCGGTAATTATTGTTTCAATTAATGTATCATTAAGTTCAGTACCTCTGGCTCTTGCATTTTTAGCTTTTAGTTTAGTATCTAAGTCTTCCCATGTAGTGAATGGCTTAACAGCTTTTATATAAACCATCAATTTTGCTCCATATACAGCATTTTTGAAATGACTATTACCTGATTTTAACATTTCTGTTCGACCAACCGCTTTTGAATTAATTATCATAGCACTAGAATCTGTTGGTGGCGGATCAACCTCAACATATTGTGTTGACAATGCTTTCGCTACTTTTTGCCATTTTGTTTCCCCAGGTTTTGGAGGTAAGTATACTCCATATTTAAATAATATTTTTTGAGGGAATTCTTCTAAGTTATCATATTCTGGTTTTGGTGGATGATTAGTAACAACCCTAACATCTACCCATATTACATTTGGTTGTTCTGGACGTGCTGCCTTAGCTCTAACTCCAGCTGATTTAGGAATTTCTTTAGAGCGTACTAAATCTTCAGAAGATTTTTCAAAACTATGCAGTACAGCATCTCCAGAATTTATAGCAATTGGTGCTGGAACCCAATTTGCAATTTTTCCTTTTCCACCAATAGAGTTTGCAATTAAGTGCATTCGTACCCAAGGACGTCCTTTTACAAATGTCATTTCTGGAGTATCGCCCGCTGCGGCACCGCCACCAGTTGCTGTCTTATGACTGAGCTCATCAACTTGTGCTCTTTTCTTGCCTCCTGATTTTGTGAATTGCCAATCTGCGGAAGCTGGCGTATCTGAAGCAGACAATCCTACTAAATCTACTAGTATCACACTTAATTCAGTCATTTTTTTGACAATATCTTTTTCTTTTTTTGGATCCGTATTTTCTGCTTTTCCAGAAACACCTTCAGTTCTAGTTATTAATTTAATTTCTTTACCTAAGGCAATTGCTTTTGTTTCTTTTGCTTTTCGAGGATCACTAGACTCAATATTTAATGAAGCTAAAAAGTCCGTGAGTTCTTTAGGATCTTTACTTGCTCTCATTAGTTTTGCCTTCTTTCCTGTACCTTTGAAATATAATGTGTGATTTTTACCGTCTTTAGTTTTAAATTTTTTCTTTTGCTTCCACCACTGTAATACTTTACCAACAGCGCCTTTCACCTTCGCTTTTCCTTTTTTCAGCAAGCCTTTAAACGCTTTTCTAGCCTTCTTAATAACCTTATTTATAGCTTTGTCAATACGCTTTCGAATACGCTTGATAATTTTCTGAACTTTTCCTGTTAAGCCCGTAATTCCAACTAATGCCGCTAAGAAACCAATGAGTATTGGTAAAGTTTTGGCTAAGGCTTTTTCAATGGATTTTGCCAGCGTTTCTATTCCGCCAGAAGCCAATGCTCTAATTCCGTCAATGAAAGCAGTAACGAGTTCAAATATTTGTGCAGCGCGTTCTACGAAGAATCGAATGACATCTATGATTAACATGGCAGCTTTTACAAAAGCGCCAGCTGGACTCATTAAGCCCATAATCCACTTGATACCAGCTTCTACGACTTTGGTGATGACCATATCGCGAATAGCATCCATCACCACTTCTTTTAAGTCATTAAACTGCTCTTTTACATGTTCCCAAAGTCCTTCGACTCCTTTTTCTTTGACAATGGTAAATATTTCTACGGCTTTTTCCATGCCCTCAACGACGGGCTCACCCAACAGTTTTACCGCTTTGCTTCTGAAATAATCCCAGGTTAAACCTAATATTTGCATGACTAAGTTGAAGATTCCTTTCAGACTGAATAAATTATCCGGAATGGTAATTCCAACGCCGCCTAACGAACCTGTTAACCACTCAATTAATCCAGTGATTAAGTGTGTTTTAATGTTTGCGAAGAAGTATTCAAATCCAAGTTTGATTCCCATGAATAAGTTTTTCAAGAAACCAATTGGATCCGTTATGATGGCTGTAATGGCATCTATTAACGCAGCAATGAGCGTAAATAGCATGTCTTTTATTTTTAGAATGGTTTCTATAATTCCTTTTAAGAAATTGAACGCTGCTTCTAACCATGATGAACTTACACGCTCTTTTATTTCGTCAAAAGTAGCGCGTAAACTATCTACATTTTCTTTGTATTGTTTTGCTAAATCTTGTGCCAATTCTTGCTCTTTGGAAGCAACTGTATCTTCTAAGTCTGTATATTTATCATTGAAAATTTCTAAGGAATCTTTAGCAAGGTCTTTTTGTTTATCGCTCAAATTTTCATAGAAAGTGTCCATTTCTTTTCTACCCGTATCAATCAATGTCATTGATTCGTTTAGACCTTTGGCAATCAGTGCTGCAATTTTATCAAAGATCTTATCGAGCTTGTCAATAAAATTCTTTTTTTCCGTTTGAAATACACCTTCAATCGCACCAGCATTTACATCACTACCTGTAAAGAAACTCGCAATACTATCGTCAATTGTTGTCCAGCCATAAATGTCGCTTAACTTCTTTTCTACACGCGATTCAAAAGATTTTTTAGCTTTTTCAACGGCTCCACCTTCATCAAAGTATGCATCCACATCCGTAGAAATTTTATCCAAACGTGCACCAACAGCAGCTTTTGTTTTATCGTAGATTCTGGTAAATTCCTTACTGATTCGCTTCTGTTCAAGTTTATCCGCACTTTCGTTGGTACCTTGCGCACTGAGAACGTTTGTAAAGTTTTCCGATCTGGATGTAAACATTCCACCTAGTTTTTCTTGACCAACATTTCCAGCGTTGGTTTTTGCATCGCCCAGCATCACATTTTCCTTTTTTCGATAGGTTTGTGGTGCTTTTTTGGCTTCTTCCTGTGCTTTGGTTTTAGAATCTAAGGCTTCTGTAAACTTAGGTTCGTTGGAATTTGCTAATTGATCATCGGTAATTTTGTTTTCGCCCATTAAATCATCCAAAGAATCACTTTCTTTCTCCATGGAGATTTCCGTTTTGTGCTTTGGTTTTACCGTTGCAGACTTTTTGTTGATTGGTTTCGGAGCTTTTCCAACTGCATCCACAGGAAGTGCTTTAGGATCTGTGGTTGGTGCGGAACTTTTTGGAGGCGTTTTTTCTTTTGCATTGGTTGCTAATGGACCTGCAATTTTATCTTTTTCGTCGGTTACACTGCTATTTACGTTGCCTTTTACTTTATCAAGCGGTTTGTTTTTCTTAAAATCTTCCGCGCCAGCTTCCGATGTTGGTAAGTTAGATTCTAAGGTATCTAATTCCTTTTTGAGTGATTCTTTGAAGCTTGCCGCCGTAAATTTTTTCTTGCCCGCCTCTTTGGAGGTTGCTTCAATACTTGCATAGTGTGTTGATCTGTCATTTACATGTTGCTGATCTTGTACTGGCAATACTGCAGCTTCTTTTACTTCTTGCGCTTTTGTTTCAGATTTTGGATGTACTTCTTGCTCCGCTTTTACTCCTTTAACGTGCTTCAATGTATCTTGAAAAGCTTTGTCGTTTTCTGGCTTTGAAGGTGTTTTTATTACTTTATATTCCTTCTTTGCAGCTGCTTCTCCTTTTGGTTTTACAGCTTCTTTAGCTCCAGCCTTTTTGGTTTCTTTACCTTTTTTTCCAACAGCAGCTCCATTAATAGCTGGTTTTACCACTGCAAGATTTGTTGCTCCCTTTTTTTCTTGAATTTTTGCACCTGAAGAAGCTTTTCCTTTGGTATTTTTAGCGTCTTTTGGCTTACTTGTAGCAACTTTACTTTCGGTTTTTGGAACTATGAATAACTCAGTTTTTTTATCTTCAGTTGCTTTTTTGTTCTTTTTTTTATTTGGTTTTGGCGCAATAAACATGTTGGATCGAGAGGAATTTCCTTTCGATCCATTCGTTGCTTTTTTTTGAGCGCGCGCTGTATTCATAGTATTTTGTACGTTATCCTAAAGTTTTAGTTTACCATTCGACATGAACCATTTTTTCCATCCATTTTAATCGGAATAGGTGAATATTCCACGGTACTTTATCTAATAAAATGTCTTGCGCCAAGTGTTCTACTTTTAACTTGATGCTTTCATCTGTGATTATGATGTGTCCGTCACGCTTCAAAAACATATCTCGCAACGTATTGATGGTACTTTTTTTCAATGCAACCCAATGTTCTAAAACCGCTTGTAATAATTCGTCACAAAGCGCTTTGTCTTCATCAGTTAATGGAATTTGATAATCAATGATTGTTTCCATCGGAATTCCTAAGAGTATTTTTTCTAATGGCAATTCTACATCAGTTACTTCTTCGGTTTCTGTTGCCAAATAATGCAGCAACATACAAGCTTTGTCTACATTTTTGATTTCGTTAGCTTCTGTTACTAAATCTGCGCCTTTTAAGAATGTTGTTAAGAATGGATGCAACAAGATTAATCCAGATTTCTCTGTAGTTAATCCTACTTCGCCTTCAATTCCTTTTTTCGCTTTTGTTTTTGCGTTTGCGTTTGTTTTCGCTTTCGCTAGAGATGACTCTGAATCATTTTTGGCAGCATTTTCTTCAACATCCGTAGTTTTCCCTTGTATGCTTGCAATTTCGGTGGTAGTTTGTTGTACTTCCTTTTCGTTGTTTCCAACAACTTTTTCGTTAGTTTGATGCTGCTCTTGGTCAGTACTTTTTTCAACTTTAGAAACAGTATGATCCGTTTTATCTTTCCGAATTTTCGCTTCTGATGCCGTTTTTTCAGTTTCAGAAGTTGCTGTTTTGGAAGTTTTCTTGGTTGCTAAATTGTTTTTTGCCTCGTTTTCCTTTATGCTATTTGCATCATTCACAACAGTTCCGATTTTTGACACAGGAATCGTTAGCACTTTTCCTAGCTCGTATTGTACAATGGCTTGTAAAAACGCGATAGATAGATAACGTTCATTGCTATTGGTCAGTCGTTTTCCTTCTGCTTGTATTTTTGGTGCTAATAGTAGTAAGAACGTTTTTGAAAATTGTGTTACCGAATTACTGGTTTCAAGTGTTCTGTACCATATATTGGCGTTTTCATCTGTATATTCAAGATGAAAACCGTTACAAACGGCTTTCAGAAATTGTTTAAAGAATGAAGCTTCTAGCTTTACATATTGTGATGTTATTTGTTGTTTGGTATTAATGAGTCCTGAAAACGCTGTGTAATCATTCCGTAGCAGCGACAACATACGTTCAATAGTATCCGTTGATTCTGCAAATAGCGTGTTTAGTGCTTCTTTTTCTGTCGAATTGAACTCCGTAATAGTGCTCAACCATTCTTTAAAGGTTTTTATGGGAACTTCCGCAGGTAATATTCCGTTTGATAAATACATGCGTAAGGCATCAAACGCAGCCATTTTTCGGGTTAGTACTGCTTTTATATTTCCATCATTTGTGCTTCCATCTGACTGAATGCTTATGAATTGTCGATTGATTTGTTGAATGATTTCTTTTTGTAATTCTTCAAGATTTAAACCATCTACCTCAACATTGACATCTATGGAATCAATGGTACATTTTGTATTTGGATGTTTTTTGCTCCAATCATCACATAGATTTTCCACACGTGGCAATAGTTTATCTTTTAAAAAATCGGCATAGTATTGTTCCCAAGAAACCTGCTGATCATTATGATTGACAGCTACTTCAAATCCTATGTCGTGAATTATATGCATGAATTATTTATCTAGTTCTAGTAGAAAAAGTAGTATTCAGAGGGTTTCTAATTGCTTCGTTTTTATCACCAAAAGTATCTAGATAAGCATCCGTAATTTGTGTTCTTGATCCACCATCGCCATAATCAGCATTTCTAATCGTTGATGTGTTCGTAATACTTGTCATCAGTGAAGATGCTCTATCGTTATCAATACAACGTAAAAGTTCTAAAGACATGATTTCTAATACTTCATCAACATTCAAAAATAGGTTTTTATCAGTTTCTCCTATATTTGAGTTTTTCAAAAATCTATTTTCTAATTCTGTTCGTATTGTATTAATTTGACCGATTATTTCGACGCTGTCTCTGTTAAGATCTTGCGATCTATTAACTATTGAAATCGCTGACACCAATGGATTTAATACATCTGTTTTTATGGAATTTTCATACGGTTTTCCTGTAAATTCAGTATTTAATCTATTTAATTCAACGTTAACACCTAAAATATTAAGTCTGTCCGTATAAGGCGTAGTACATACCAAATCTTCCATTCTTCCTAAGGGACTTGTAGGTCCGGTTGGATCTATTGGATTTGTTATAATAATTGGTCCAGTTGGATCTGTTGGTCCAGTTGGATCTGTTGGTCCAGTTGGATCTGTTGGGTCAATAGCTGTAACCGTTACTTGTGTTGGTTCTGATGAACAATCCAATCCGTTTACAAATACTATTACTTCAAATCGTTCACTTACAACATTTCCAGCTTCAATTCTGAATATATCAGCGCTTCCAACTACAGGAGTTAACACTTGTCCTGTTCTTTCACTTACTACATTATAACTGAAGTAATTATGCTCATCATAATCATGTCTGAATGTAAATTGATACCCTCCAGGAATAAATTGTGAGTTGACTTCATCGTGCAAAATTGTTTCTGATTTTGGAATTTTAAACACTCTTGTCGAATCTATTGTATTCCCATCTATTTGAAAATCAATCACATTCCCTAATACTGTGTTTGGAATATTCGATAAAACAAATCTGTAACTACTACCATCATCTTGAATAAATACGTCTCCTTGTGGTGAAGTAATTGCAAAATCAGTTGGCGAAACTGATACTGGAATTATAAGATCTGGTGATCCATCTACCCAACAGTATGCGTCCTCCAAGTCAAAAGTTGTTGGTAATGTTGGCTCTGGCACTGGACGCGTAGATGTGATTGTTATAATTTCACTACTGAAGCAATCAACACCATCAACATTGATAGTAATCGTTACTCTTTGATTTACTGAAACATCAGCTGGTATTCTAAATACTCTTGGATTTCCAGGAACTTGCGTTAATAACTGTCCATCTGGTTCAGTAACTACAGTATATTGAAAATAGTTTTCATCACTTAAATCATGTGTTATTTCAAACTCATAGCCTTCTGTTAACCATTGTGAACCACCTACATTATGTGCGATAGAACTATCAGCTGGTAGCTTGAATACTTTTGTTACTATCTCAGTTACTCCTTCTACTTGCAACTCAATTCCTTGACTAAATAGTGCAGTATCAATAATTGCAAATGGATTGAATTCTTGGCTATCTATGGCACCTTCAAGGAATTGTGCATCTGCTGCTTCTTGTGGTGATGTTACTTCAAATCCTGGTGTTGAAATTACTATAGGAATTGTAAAAGCATCATCGCCTTCTTTGAAACAGATCGTTTCTGGAAAGTCTAAAATATCAATTGTTGGGCGTGTATGACTTATGGTTACATCAATACTACTTTCACATGGAATTAAGACACCAAGATCAGATTTTACACATACAGTTACAGAGAATACAGTATTTACAACTCCGCCATCTGAAGCGATCGTATATCCTGCTAAGTCATCTGTAGCAATAGGGTTTCCATCATTATCAAACCATTTTACGTCTAAATAATTTTCTGGATTCGTTACTCCTGGAACTCTTGGGTCTGCCACTAAGTTTATAATGACATTATCACCTTCCCAACCTACCAATTCGTCATTCGCTCTTATGTTTTCACTTGAAGGAACTTTATAGATTGTAGTTGTTGCTGCAAGTGCACCATTTAAGAATACATCTATTGGTAGTCCTACTTCAGAGTTGGCTAGTAATCCCGATTCAAAAGTAACTGTATCAGAAATGTTTTGAATTAGGTTATCCGATGCTGATGTAGTTACAACATCATTTGGTCCTACTTCTAGTACTATAGATTCTGGAGAACAAAGCCCAATTGGAATGTCAAGCGTCGGTCTTGGTATGCTAATATCTATATTGAATGATGTGTTGCAAGAATCTTCTAAACCAATCACGCGCATTGCTACGCTGAAATTAGCCGCTGCAATTGCATCTGGTCCTAGAATTAAAACTTCCGATACCAATCGGGTTGTTCCAACTTCTTCATTCGTTTCACTATTGGTCCATCTGTATTCAATGTATGTTTCATCATTATAGGCATGTGATGCTATTAAATTCACTTTTACACCTTCATCTGTCCAACTGATAACTTCATAAGGTTGTATAGCTTCTCCATTTTCGTCAATGTTTATAGTTGCTGGTAATCTGCCAATTTGTGTAAATTTATTTGGTGCTACTGGTATTGGATCTCCATTGACAACAAATGTTATTTGTTCACCTACTAAAGCGTCAGGCACTTTTACTGGGTTTATGAAATATTCTCCAGCATCATTTAGTTCTATAAAACTATCTGCATCAATTGGTTCTTGAGGCGATGTTAAGGTTGCTCCGGCAGGTGTTACGATAACAGGAACCCAAGCTGGAGAGGTATCTTGTAAATTATGACATATTATTTCTGGAACAACAACATCGTTGTCTTCTGGTCGTGTTTCATCAACAGGAATGTCATAAGAATCAGTACATCCAAGCGGATATGCTGCAACTGCAATAGTTAATTTTAATCCTTCTACAAATGAATTTTCAGGATTTGCAAAAAATGCATCTACTATATCTTTTTCAGTTCCTATTTCTGTCCCATCTTCACGAACCCATGCATAGCTAAAGTATGAAAGTGTATCAAATTCATGCGTTACATTCAAATTTATAAATATTCCTTCATCACTCCATGATGAGAATTCGTACGAAGCCGTCACGTCTGATGGATATTTGAATACACATATTTCAACAGGAATTGTTGGCACATCTCCATTGACTAAGAATGTTAAGACTTCACCCAATAATTCATCTGGTACTCCAGACGGATCAAATGCATAGCCAGTATCTGTTGGTACAATAAATGTATCGCCTTGCGGAGATGTTACAATATCTCCCGTTGATCCAGTGATGAAATCTTCTAGTCCATCATCTGTTGGCAAACAGTATTTTGTTCGCGCTATAGATAAGGTTGCTTCTGCTACCGGACTATTGAATACAATGGTTTCTGGCGGGCAATCGGAACAACACATATACGGCAATGCAAAGTCAAATTGTACTTGTCCATTAAATTGGCGTTCTACTGTTTCTCCATCATCTAAGACGCTTTCTGTTCCACCAATATATACCATTAAGAAAGTACCTCCTTTAGGTACACCAGCCATGTGCTCAGCTCCTGGATGGAATTCAATGAGTCTTGATAAGATTAATTCTTTGTATAAGTTTGTTCGGATTTCATCAATTTGTTCTTTTAACCAACTGAGTCTTCCTTTTAAACAGCATATTTTTGATAAGTCATAGATAAAATATTCATACATTTTATCATGTGTATTACTACCGAAAACTGAATTTTCTCCAGCTTCGGATATTGCAAATAATACTTGGTCTACGTCTGTACATAATTGATCAATGGCGTTGTTAAGTGCTGTCCATTTTTCTGTAATATAGATTTCATTTAACGATTGCAAGAAGTATCTTTTTATTTCCGCCAAACCTGCTACTATTTTCACTGCTGATTCCGTGTAAAAGAAGTAATCTTCGTCTCTGTCAACAGTTCCTAACGTTTGATCAATGATTCCGAGTGCTATGACAGCTAAGTAACCCGCAGGAACATTTTGCGTTCCAGCGTTTATATACGCTTGATCCATAGCATATTGTATAGAGGTTGCGTATCTGGCTTCAGCCTGAGCACTTTCTGCGGAAGTATTTATATTTAAAGCTTTCGTAGTGATTTTTTCAGCATCTGTATTTTCTGTTCTTTCTTTTCTAAGTAATTCTAAAACTTGTTGTGGTTGTTGCGTCGCAACCGTATAGACAGCAGTACTGGTATCGTTGTCGCCTAATGCATCAAATTGGTACTGTTGAAAGAATTCCGTTGCGCTATCTGCGGTACAGCAAAATTCTCTTTCCCAATTTTTTAGAAGGATTGAATAGTCTTTTGTGTCGCATGTATCATCGTCAAGCGTAATTTTGTTTACAGGAAATCCGATGCTGATGGTTTTTACATCAAACGCTAGATTGTATGTGGCTTTTAAGCTGTTTATTTTTTTGAGTGCTAAGCGAAAATCTTTTCCAAGATGTCCTTCTATTCGATAGAAATCTTTGTCTAAATGACTGTATTTTAAAGGTTCTTGAATGCAAGGAATGTTTCGCAAGTTGGAAACGTGATATCCCAATTGATTTTTTGGCTTTCGCTGTTGAATCGAGATTGGATTCCAGTTTGTGATTAACGAATTTTTTGTTTCATAGTAATACGGAATGGAACGCTCGCTGAGTTTAAACTCATAACTTTTGGATGGCGTTATTTTGATTGCCGTCGTAGCTACGTTTGGTATTTTGTATTCTTTTAGTTGATTGAAAAATTTGATACATAATGCTCTGATAGACATTAAGTTTTCGTCATTTTTTGAAACCGTTGGTGACGGATAGAAATTGTGTCGTGTTTGCAAACGCGTTTGTTCTTCTAAAGTTCCTAAAAGTAAGTGCTTTGGAAAGGCATTTACCGTTGGAACACATTCAAAACGTGTGTGTAAGATGAGTTCGCGAATTTCACGATAGGTATCAATTAAATCTTTTAATAAATCGTATTTGTATTGAATGAATTGTTCTTGTTGTACGGTAAAGATATCATCAAAATACGCTGTGATTTGCGGAATGTTTACACCAAATTTAGCAAAGTTAATACGATGGCTAAAGCGATTGATAATCGTAGTAATTCCAGTATATAGTTCAGTTTTTAAGGTAAAACTATTCTTGAATTGATCGTGAATAGAGATTCCTGATGTTGTGTTCGTTTTTGTTAGTAGCAAACGTGGCATGCACAATTCTGGAAGCGTATCATAGTAGCGTAGTACGTCATGACTTCTGTAAATGGTATCATCTGAAATGAGTGCCGAATAATTGTTTTTGTGTGTGAGTAAGAATTTAAGGTTGCTGTATATTTTGTTTCCAGTTTCGTCACAACCAGAACCACCACACAATCCTTCGTCTTCTGAATAATTTTCTACATACGCTATGACAATGTAATCTTTGAGCGTACCAGTTTCATTACTATTAAAAGAGGTGAGCGGAAGCTCGTCCTGAAGACGCCCCGCTCCCTCTTGTTCGTAAATTTCATATACCTCTCTCCCATCAAATAAAGCGTAAGCCGCTCTATCAGTCAGTTCCGAATAGTATTGAAATCTACGTGTTTCTGTTTTTATTATGTCGCCATCGGTTGTAATTCCTACACCTTGACCAATTTCTATATGTGCGTTTGAGTATGAAACAATGTTGATACCACAACCTATTCCAACACCAATTAAGTAGATGCGACTTAATCGATCTTGATCTTCGAAGTAATTTACAACTTTATTTAGATTTTTGTGTGTTAAAACCTGATCTGGTAAAAATTCTTCATAAATATTACCACGTGTGTTTAAAATATGTAAATACGGTTCTCTTTTCTCTATTGTTTTCATCTGTATTTATTTTTTTAAATGTTGGTTATTGGGCTGCTGCGCTTTTAGCTTTTAGGTCGCTACGCTCTTGGTTAGTTGTCAATACATATTAACTTTTAACTCATAAACTTTTAACTTGCTACTAATAACTTTCCATTTTCGTATTTAATTTTCAAATTACTTCTCGATACTCGTTTGTTTCACTTTAACTTCACTAAGTATCTTCAATCAAAATATATGTTGATCTCAATGATACTCAAAGTGACGTTTCGTATCTCTTAATTATATATTTAGTTTCACTCACAACTTGTAATGCTTTGTTAAAGCGATCCAAGTGCGCTTCTGTTTAGTATGATTCTGTTTTTGTTTTCTCCTTCATCATCATTACAATCGTGTAATGTTCCTGTTGCATATATGGTATTCATTTGGTTCATTGAACATAGTAATTCTTTGGTGGCTTTGTGTGAAGCCATATAACCGCCAGCTTTTCTAGCTTTTGATTTTAGAAATGCTTTCCAGTTTTTTTGTATGTGTTTCATGTCATACAGTTCATCATTGTCTATAATTTCATAGGTAAAGTTTTCATCTGCCAATGCTTCACTTACTCTAAATACAGGCGCTTCATCTGTAACCAATCCGTCAGAAATTACCATGTTGGATATGCCATCACTCTCATTCTCAATTATGGGCGTTTTTATGACTTGTGTCAAGGCGCCATCAATGTGTCCAACCCAACAAATTCGTGGTTGAATGTGCGCTGGCAATTCTCTTCTGATTAGGTCTTCCATAAAGATTCTAAAATCTATGTTTGAAAACCGTGCCGTGTATCCTGGAAATATGATCGTTACTTGATACGAAAACGGATCTATGTCGATACAACTGTTACAGCCATCATCAATACATAGTGGCAAACAATCGTTTAATTCTCCCATATCTTTGGTATGATATGGTAATGTCAGTATGTTTTCAATGAGATAGAAACCTTCATCAAATAGTAAATCGTCAATGAATGCTATGGTTTCCAATCGTTTTATTTCCGCTGTTTCTCTTGTTGCGTAGTAATGATTGTACTGTCTTCCAATGATGTCTCCATCTTCATTTACCAAGGCAATGTAGTAGCGTCTGGAAGCTGTTTCCGTTCGGCGCAATACATAGTTGTCATGATTGGTAGCCAATTTTAATACTTCTAGCAATTCATTGATTGCCTTTTGTTTTGACACAAAATCTTTTTGCGATGATAGGTATACTTTATCATCACTTTTTATTTGCCAACGATATTCAATGTGCACACCGTCTTTTATAGTCACACGCTTTAGCGTTTCTATGGTAATGTTATCGTTGAATAAGTCACGACGCGAATAATCGTCTAAACCAGATAAGAGTGCGATTCGTTTTTGAAAACCTGATACATTGTTGGTATCCCAATGTGGAGATTGTCTGTAATTGAAAGCCAATCCACGTTCTGAGCTTATGGTATCATATTCTTTGATGAATTTGTTTTTCGTTTTAATGATGTTGTTTTCAACACTGTTTTTAGCCGTTCCAAAGAGTTTGTACATCGTATTGGTATAATCTTCAAATACTTCTGCAAAACGCGCAATTAAATGATCTAATAGTTCGTTTCTTCTCGCATTGAAATCTTCTAGTTTGTCAATGATGTTTTCTACATTTTCTTTGTAGTTTGGATAGCTTGAAATTAAATCTTCAATACCATTGATGCCTTCTACCGCTTTGAAAAAATACGTTTGTTGTAAGGTTTCATCTGCGGATAACAATGTTTTTGTATGCTCTAAATGTGAGAAATACGTGCTTAATACTTGATCAAAGAATAATAAATATCCTTGCAATTGCTTTGCTTTTACTTTTCGCTCGTCAGAAACGTAATTGGACAATCCGTATTTAGAGATTCCATAGTTTTCTGGCAAGTGATGTTGTACGGTATTGTATTTTATTTCGGTGTACGTTCCTAAAGGCATTGGTAAATCGTCAAACGATTTTTCCTGACTTGCCTTGTCAGAAGCTTCTAATTCCTCCGTGTATTGATCAACCATTTCTTCGTTTAACCCAACTGGTAAGAAGCCTTTTTTGTATTTAAACGTGCTTTGATCGCAAAGTTCTGGCAAATGATTTTCTTCTATGCAAATAATCCAAGGATCGCTTTTTGCGCTTATGTTTTGATTGCAATCTGTATCTCCACTGGTTTTTGGCGGACAGTTGTCAATGCTGATATCTTCAATGAGTTTTACACCGTCAATTTTCATGATAATGTTCATGATATCTGACAAACGTACATCTTTGCGAAGCTCTGATTTTTGTAATTCTTCCGGCGTTAAGAATCCATTTTCTAAAATTGGACCTTCAAATATTTCATCTGACGAAAGTCCTTTATCCAACATTTCCGTAAGCGAGTTTGCACGTACACTTGGTGATAGATATTGTCCAACTTCAAATTGAATGGTTGCATGTACTTTTTCTTCGTTTGCGCCGTTTTCTAATTGAATTTGCGTACAGACACGAATGCATTGTTTTTGTATTTTTTTAACCTCAACTAAGTCTTCACAGAGGTTTCTGTTTTCGTGATATTTTGTAAAAATTTCCGCAATAATGTCTTCTTCTACATATTCCTCATCATCATCAAAATCAACATATACTGTGTATAATCCTTTGATTTTCAAAGTTTCTGTTGGATGTTCAGAATTTGTAAATGGTTGAAAGCTTACTTTAGGATGCGTTATGCTACATTCTGCATATAGCGGTAATTGATGAATAGCTAACCAGCAGTTTTTTACACCTTTGATGTCTATGAAAAGTTTTCTGTAATCGATAGCGGTTACAGGTCTACACGTCAATATATTTTTTGCAGATTTGAACTGTTCGTGCATCTTCTCAAAGTTGTTTTCTGGAGAAGCTACTAAGTTTTCAATAGGTTGATCAATGCGTAATCCTAAATCAGTAATCGCATAGCAAAGCAATTCCATGATCGTAATTCCTGGATCATGAATGTTGTAATCTGTCCAGATTTTTCGACTGAGATCTTCAATGTATTGCTGTCCTGCGTCTCTTAGATATTGAAAATCCAGGTCGTCTTTATAGCTTACATTGCTCGGTATGGTGATATGTTCATCTAAGATTGACATAGTGTGCGTGTTATTGCGGTTACAGTATGCGATTCGGGCAATACTGAGGTTAAAATACTTTTTTGATCGGTTGGAATGATTTCATCTTCTTCTCCACCATCATGCAACATTTTGAAATCTTTTATATAGTCTACATAGTCTAAATTTTCGATGTAAAAAATAACTTCACTTGCGTACATTGCGTTTCCAAAAGGAATCGGTTGATTTTTGTCAAAAGCCCATGGCGATAAATATTGTGCAATGTCTTGTTGTAATTGTTTTTCGTAAAAGTTTGCGTCTAATCCTTCATTAAATCTTGCTTCTAGTGTAATTGTTACAGGTTCGTATACAGGCGAAATTACTTTTGCGTTTACATGCAATGTGTTAAGTTTGTTGATAAACGTTTCAATAGCGTTTAGTTTGGTTTGACTCAATTTTGGCTTGTAAATGTCGTATACATTTTGATCAACAATGTTTGGAATTGCAACCATTAATACTTCTCCTGGTGCTTTAAAACTTGTGCTAGTGCTGTGATTTAAACATTTTATTTTGTGCAAATAGGTAAACTCTTGCAGTACGAGATGTTCATAATCCCACAGAGTTATGGCTCTGTTTTTATGACGTAATCGTTCGCTAACTCTTCTGTAAAAATCCAAGTCGCTTTCCTTTGGAAAACCATCAAAAGAAGCATAAGGTTGCGTTACTTTTTTTACGGTTGCTAAGCGGTCTTCTAGTTTGGATATTGTTTCTGCTGGCATTCCGTTTTCAAGATGTTCCAGCGTGTTTTCGTCATTTAAAAATTTGACTTCTACGCCTTGCGCGTGAACGTTGGTAAATTTTGAAACTGTGTCATACGTTTTCGAGATGGTGCCTCGAATCCATAAGTAATCTTCTGCAAAAAGTGTATTGTTTCCAAATTCCTTCGGAACCGTAAAGGCTACCAATCCTGCTTTTAAAAAGTTGTCGGTTTGGTCTTTGAGTAAATAGGATGGTTTTAAATTATACCATGTATTGTTATATAAATATTGCCATGTCACGGTTGCTAATCCGTACGCTTCAATGGCATCCGGGTTTTCAGAACCTTCTTCTATTTGACATAGTAATTGAATGTTTTGATCTGCAATTGCTTGTTCAATACCAATGTAGAGTTGTCCTCCATCTTCAGGTGTTGGCACTAATGCAAGATTGGCACGATTTACTTTTTTTATTCCGAATGGATGTTCATGATATAGCGCAACTTGCTTGCTTGTTCTTGAAACACTTTCAGAAGTGGTCACAGTTACTTTTAGGTTTTCTGCAACTGGTGCATACGCAGTGTTTGGCAATGCCAATTCGTTGAGCGCGTAATACGTGTAAATTTTAGCGTAAGCGTCATGCAAAAAGTTATTTTGTAAGGATAGTTGAATGAAATAATCGTCCGTTACTTTTGGCACATAACTTGTTGATGGCGGTAAAAAATGCTTGAATGTTACAGTTGCATTTCCAAAAAATAGTTGTTGATCTTCTGGAACGACTCCTGGATGTATTCCTGAATCAGTTGTGTTCGCTGAAGTGTCAACTTGAGCCTGCGCATCTTGAGCCGCTTGTTGTGCGCTATCAGAATGATCATAATATAAATCTTGCAATTCATCTTGTCTGTACGTACGTTTACCGTCTTGCGTTCTTCCCTTTCTTTTTTTGCCTTTTCTAGTTCTTTTTTCTTCACGAGAATACTGTGGTGGTAATTCATCCGCAGCATCTACCTCATCAGCAACAGCATCCGCAACACTTTGTGTAACTGTTTTGAAGTTTCCAATATAGCTTGAAAGTGCTCTAAAGCGTTTTTGTCCATTTTTTCCAGTAACTAGCTTCGTTTTGCTGCCATTGCCATCAAAAATTGTTTTGAAAGTAGCTGGTGGTTTTATGTTAAGATATTCTGAAATGTAATGTTGGTAATGTGTTTCAAAATTATCGGGTTGATCTTTCCAATTTAAAGAAACTTCTATATCTGTAATGGTTTTTCCAATCCATTCATCAGCAGAAATTTTCAAGTTTGCGCGTTTTTTTGCTAAAGGTCCAAAAGGAAAGAATGGATTGTCTGTTTTTATTTTCCCTAAATCATTTCTAATCGAAAGACCTTCTGTATAAACCCCCGTTGTGGTAATGTCTATTTTAGTTAGTTCCGCATTCGCGATTAATAAATAGGTATCGTATGCGCTAATTGTTTTGTTTTCAGGTGTAAAAAGCACCCGAACTATTGGATGTTCTGTATCGTATTTTCCTTCGTGAATTTCAGCATCGTACGCGACAACTTTGTCATCATCTTCACTAAATTTCAGTTCAATGGTAAGTATGTTATTTTCTACATCCGCACTTGTAATTGCTGTTGCTGCTAAGCTTACCCAACCTTTTTCACCTGTATGTTCTACAGTAATGAGTGATTTTATGTCTTCACCTGTTGCTAATGAAGTGTAAGAAGCTGCGAGTGTAATGCTTCGCTCGCCTTCTGTTAAGAGTAATGATGGTGCACTTACCGAGAATCCTTTTTTGGCAAGATTGCGTTCCATATCGCCGAAAGGCAACCAAGAAGTTCCTTCATTTTCAATTTCGCCACCTTCGCCGTCACCAGAGTTTGCAATGCTTGAAGCATGCCAGTTAGAGATTGCTGGATATGCGTATGTGTTTTTTAGTGCTGAAACTTTTGCTTTGTTGATCGCAATTTCCTCTTCAAGCTTGTAATGAATGGCGTTTCCTTCGCTGTCTTTTCCAGCTTTTACTAAGGTTTCATCGCTTAAGAATTGTTGATTTGCATTTTTAGCTAATTCAAATATAATGTACGCATGATCTGCTTTTTCATCATTTTTCTTGAGTTGTAATACTTCTTTGTAATAGAAATCGAGATGACGTTTTGTAATGCGATTGAATCGCTCTTTACTTTCGTTTAGCAGTTTTAAGAACGCTATAAATAATGTCAATTGTGGCGTAATATCTCCTTCGTTATAGGTTTCAATTACTTCTTTGATTTCCTCAGAAGCATTGTGAAATGGTTCCCATGTTCCGTTAGGGATTTTGTAGTCTTTATTGCTAAATAATCGTACATGCTTTGAAAATTCTTCTGCAAAGTTCATCCAATCCTTTACTTCAAATCCCATGAGTTTTACATTCTCAGGATCGAGCAAAGCAAGGTAACGCTCTTGCTGTGTGGTGCCTTCGCGTAACTTTATGAGTGTATTTTCTGTGCAATCGTTTTGCATGATTATATATCTGTTGCTTCTGTTAAGTAATATGGGAATACAATGTTTCTTCTTGTATTTGTTGCCCTTATAATGAATTCTACTTTGATTAAAAATTTACCTTCAAGTATATTTTGTGTATCTAATCCGATTTTTATCACATCTATTCGTGGTTCAAATAAGATGATCGCTTCTTCAACTCTATTTTTCATAATGTTGATTTGCGTCGCATTCAGATTTTCAAAGATTTTATCGGTGAGATCACAACCAAATAATGGTCGCATAACACGCTCGCCTCTTCGTGTTGTAATGATCGTTTGCAAGCTTTTTTCAATATCTTCTATATCAGATATGATTTTTACTTCGCCTCTTTTTTTAAGGAATGATGGCGGGAAATCCCAACCTTTTCCTAAGTATGTTGCTGTTGTTGAATCCATATTTTATCCTCCTATCATTACGGTTGGACATCCTAATACTATGCTTCCGCCATGCGCTGTGGAATCGCCCATTCGCGCAGCTGGCATGCCTTCTATCATTACGGTTCCTGAACCTGCTACAATGCTATCTGGCGGTCCTACACATACACACATATCTCCTACCTTTGCTGCTGGCAATCCACCAATAAGTACTGTTGGTGCGCCAGGTGGCAATATAGGTCCGCCAACGTGTGGTACTGGACCAGTTGACATTGGACAAACATGCATATCTGTAATTCTGGCTGCTAATGGCATTGTGTTGTTCTTTTTTGTTTTTAATTGATTTGAACTATTCCTCCACTTATGGTTGTTGTTGCTGCGCCATCTAAGGTGGCAGTTGCGCCTTCTGCTTTGATTTCTGCGGAAGCGACAATTTCTATATTGATACCTTCCATTTTTATGTCTCCAGTAGCTTTCATGATGATATCTTTTCCAGATTCCATCGTAATGCCATCTGGATCCATGATAATGATGTTACTGTTTTCGTCTTCTAGTTTGATGATTCCTTCGTCTTCGTCAAGTGTAATCAGTTTTCCTGCCGGCGTATCAAGCGTAATACTTTTGAGTTCATCATTCATCGTGATTTTGATTTCACTTTTTGTCATGATTACTTTTTCAAAATTATCATCTGAGTATTCTATTGGAGAAACATTTGTGTTGCTAAATAAGGAACCTAATACAATTGCTTGATTTGGATCGTCATTTAGGAAGCCTACCAATACTTCATTTCCAATTTCTGGCAGAAAGTGTACACCGTATTCTTCTCCTGCGTGCAAGCTTAGTACACGCGCCCAAACGCCTTCTTCTTCAGGACTTATGATGGGTAATTTTACTTGTATTCTGTGTTCTTCTTTTGGATCGCCTTCTAAGGCAGAGACAACTCCGATTTGCAATCCGCTAATAGCTGGCAACATACCAGAAGCTGGTAATTGACTTACTTTATAGGTTTCTGAGAACCATTCTGGATCTAATCCGAATTTTGAAGTTGTTGTCCAGTTTCCGTTAGTTATGGTATGATGTACGCCGCTTACAAATACGTCACCGTTGAAACGATCGCTCATTCCTGCAAGTGTGATCATGGTTCCTGGGAGAATTACTTCTGTTCCTTGTACTTGCACTGTTCCGCAGATTTTAGCCAATTGTTGATACATGCTTTTTCCTTCTGCCCATGACGTTAGTATTTCGTCAGGAATGTCTCCAGTATGTGTTAGTGCAATGCTACTGCTTCCAGCAACTTCTGCTAATGCACCAGAGTCTAGGTTTCCAGCCGAATTCAAGCCGCTATTTTCTGCTGTTTTTGTGATGACTTCTTGATCAGAATAGTTCCAAGATGATGCTTCAAATGTATCGTATTGATTTCGTGCGTCAATTTCGGCTTCAAACGAAAACACATTGTCTCCGTAGGTTGCTGTATATACACTTCCCGCTGATAATTCAGGCGGTTTTATAGCTATATTTCCATCTTCCACAAAACACATCATATTGTTGATTTGTGCTCTACATTGAATGAAATCCCAATCTGTTGCTTGGTATTGAACAATTTCATTGTGCATGTGCGATGTTGCTTCTGCGCTTCCGCTTAAACCGTTTTCACTGATAATTTCATCTATAACATCGCTTTCCGTTACTTCATAGAAGATTTTGTTTTTGCGTCCAAGCGTCATTTTGAATGCTTCATCTTTACATTCAATCAGTAAGTAACTTGTTTTAGCAGTTGCTTTTATAGCATGTTTAGTGATGATTCCTTCAAATATTGGTGCGTCTTCAAATTCATATCCTGCTTCAATTACTATTTTTTCTCCAGGCGCAAATTCGGCTGCATTACTTGCTTCAAATTCTTGTATGGTTCCGTCTCCATCTACTAATAGTAATGTCGCTGTCGGAATGCGATTGCAAGCACGGTGTACCGTAATCGTTTTTACACCAAAGCTCGCACTGACATCAGTTTTGGCATCGCCAACTAAAATTTTGTACGTAACTAAGCTGTTTTCCTGTGTGGATATGTCAGCAACTAGACTCATGCGCTTTGTGTTTTATCTAATGGTGGAAATATGAGTTCCGTTCCTGGTGTTAGATTTCTGAAATTGAGTAAATTGTTTGCTCTGGCTACTTCTAGGTAATATTTTGAATTCCCATAGATTCTGTATGCCATTAGTGGCAATGTATCGCCTTCTTTTACGGTTCTGATGTGTGTGAGATCGGGAGAAGATTTTTTCTCCTTCGCTAATCGTAAAACTTCACTTGTGCTTTGTTTACACGTAAGTGTTGCAAGTGCTCGTATTGGAAATCCTTGTGGATTGAAGAGTTTGTAGTCAATTTCTAATTTTGTTAGAATACATTTGAGTTCTAAAGCTCCCCAATTTATTTGTAGTTCATAAGGTTTGTGAATGTCACCTTGATAGACTACAAATTCTTTTATTTTTTCAACTTCTTCTACGATATTGTTGTTTTCAGCTTCATCATCTTGAAAAGGAATAAACCCTGAAATGTCTGCCGCAATGCTACTAAGTGTATCTGCCAAGTTGAGTCCGACCACATCAAATATTCCTGTGGAATCGAACAGTAGTTTGAAAGAGTAATCTCCTGGTTTTACTTTGACAAATTTTGGTGCTTGACCACCAGAGTTGTTTTGCTGATCATCGTTATATTCAACAGTGTATGATTCTTTGTAACCATCTGGATTGATCAATACTTCAATTGGTTCACCTTGTGGTGCTCCATCTTGATCCAGTTTGGATATAATCATTTTTTCTAATTCTCCTAAAAAAGCCATGTTATCGTTCTTTTTTATTTGTCATTATTTTTGACACTGCGTCGATGATTTCGCCAGAAGTCCAGTTCGTCCGTCCTTCTTCTACTTCAGGCGTTTCTTCTTTCTTTTGAGCATTTACGTTTACCTTTATCCGCAAGTTTTTTATTTCTATTGCCATTATATTAATGCTTTAAAATAATTATACTTGAGTTCTAAGGTTTCTATGAGGATGCTATTGGTTTCTGCATTGAATTCTCCTAATTCGTATTTGATAGGATATGCGCCTACCACATTCCATGTTTTTATTGGAATATGATTTTCGCTTAGTAACATTACGATTAGATTCAATGGCTTAAAAGCAAAGCTTTCATAGGCATCTTCACACCATTTTGTGAGTGATGAAGGCGCACTTTTTAATCCTCGTTTTAGCGTAAGCGTACTGAATTTTAATCCTTTTGGTATTTCATGGACAAATCTATTTTCTCCGCCTTCGGCAAAGGGTTCTGTTTCTACAGTAACACTTAACCCAGATACTGATTGAAAACTCAGATCTACAGGGTTTGGCAGTAGCCCATTGAAATAAACTACAAAGTGAAAGCCCGAAACCGGATATTTAAAACTGTCAAAAAGTGCCATGTGGATTATCCTTCATTTACAACTGTTAGACCTTCGTGTACTAGTGTGATTGATTCCACTGCTACTTCGCTTGCTTCTGCTTTTAAATCCGTTGATTGAATTTTCATAGCCCAAGCATTTAGCACTTTCCAAACTACTACTGGTGCATGGTTTTCGTCTAGTAGACTGATGGTGATATCACGACGTTCTGCGGTGTTTAACTTGTTAGTTTTCATCCACTCGTAAAATTCGTTATCGCCTTTGAAGACACCTCTTTTTAATACAATATCTGTGTATTTGATCATTCCTGGCATGTTAATTTTACTGTATTCAGGACTCGACCCTTCTCTATATTCTAGCTTTTCGAATTCAAAATCTAACCCAGTTACTTCTTGAAAACCGATTTTAGTTCCTCCCCATTCTACTTGGAAGTGAAACTTTGGTAATGGATATACTGCTGACATAATTTTATGTTTTTAAATGTTTTGTTTTATGCTTTTTTTATGAAAGCCCTATTGGGCATTTGGCATGCTTCAACTAAAATTTATTTATGATTCTTGCATTTTGTGAGAGAACTTCAACACGATGAATTCTGCTGGACGCACTACTGCCATCCCGATTTCTACATTCATAATTCCGTTGAGGATATCTTCTGCTGTCATTGTTTGGTTGAGTCCAACTTTTACATAGTATGCATCATCCGTCGTAGCTCCTGCTAACGCACCTGCTTTCCATTGATTGGTTAAGAAATTTTCGATCATTGATCGGATACGAACCCACGTGTTTGCATCATTTGCTTCAAATACGAATTGATCACTTGCTTTTTTCACAGATTCTTCGACCATGTTAAAGAAGCGTCGTACTGATACATAACGCCATTCGTTGTCGTTTCCAGCGAGTGTTCTTGCTCCCCAAACCATCACGCCTTTTCCTGTGAAGGAACGAATTGCATTGATTGATTTTCCTGCAGTTGTATCTACATTTAAACCATCTTGAATGTCGTTTGTGACACGAACTGTTGGTTTTACCACATAGTTTAATGATACATTTGCGGGTGCTTTCCAAACGCCTCGTGTACTATCTATTCGTGCATATACACCTGCAATTGCGCTACTTGGCGGCAATTCCATTGGTAAGTTATTGATCGCTGTTTTTATTTTGTTATAGGTAGCATTGTCCTCAGCTTCTAGTGAACTTAGACTTCTACCGTGCATTGATCCGTTGTTGGTATCTTTTACAATTTCAGTATCAATCGCAAGTTTTAAAGCATCCCAGTTGGTAATGACATCATCAAATAATGTTGGAACGCCATCTGCTGGTGTGCTGTAATCAAACGTCGCATCAAGGAAACCTTCAACTACTTCTAAAATGTTAGAATCATTGTCTTCAACAATCCCTTCAACTTCAGCTTCATCGCCTCCATCAGCAATTACAGTGTTTAGTGAGTTTGTTAGTTTGCGAAGTTCATCGTATTTGTCTTCAATGGTATCATCTGCTTCAAATAGATCTGTTAATGCATCTATTGCGGTTTGCAACGTAGCTAATTCGCCCACAGATAATTCGCCTTCTAAGGCAGATTTTGCAGCGCTACCTTCTACTTTTGCTTTGTTTTTTAGTATGATTACTTCTTCTAAGCCATCTAATAAGTCTTCTAATTTTTCAGCTAAGGTTGCTGGTCTTGGCGAAGCAAAGTTTTTGTTATTATCATCTGCATCACCAATATTGAATCCTTCATTAGGTACATCAGAATCGTCATTGTATAGATAGTCTAAAACATCTGCTAGTTTTCCTGAGAAACCATCCGTTAAGAATGTTCCTAAGTTTTCTAAGACGCTATCTACTTTTCCACTGAAACTTGCATCAATTGACGTTAAGTTTCCTGTGATTTCATCTGCAGCTCCGGCCGCTTCATGATTGTCTATGTGTTTGATGATGATTCTTTCTGCATCAATTTTATAGTTTAGGATGGTTTCTAAGTGTGGATAGTATACCGCTCCATATTTTGCAAAGTCTTTTTCTGAGCTTATGACTCCTCTAAGATCTATAACGTTTTGATCTACACTCGTACTTCCGTCGTAACTTAATGAATCAATGATCGTAAATCGATCTTGTAGTTTGTTACATTGTGCTAATGCTTCGTTGTATAGTCCATAAAATTCAGCAGGTAACACTCCGTCAGCTCTTGTTGCATCTGGAAATAAGAGCAATGTTGGTTCGTCAACTTTTGCTACTTCATTTAAACCATCTGTTAATTTTACGGCAGTTACAATACCACTGTAATCTCCAACGGAGGTTATGTAACATGGTCCACCACCATTTGCAAAGTATAATTGTAATGAATAATACATTATAAATGGTTCTTTGCTTTTTGGTTGCGTTACGACAATGGATTGATTCCCATCTACATCGTCCGTAACGTTGACTTCAATTGTCGTTTCTGATTTAGCTCCTCCGAAAAATCGCTCATATTCTAATAGCGATGTGATTCGTGTTGGAACCATACTTAGGTCTCCTTCAATTTTGTTGGTAGCTTTTTCTGTATATCCAATAAATGCAGGAATAGCCGTTTCAACTTGTGCGACCGAAGGCGGAAATTTTACAATTTCCTCAATGTAAACCCCTGGTGTTTTTAATGTACTAGCCATAATATTTATGATTTAAAAAGTTTTGTTAGTATTATATTATATTATTTTCAAAAGTTAAAGTGGTCGGTGTTTCTATGTTTGCCTCTTTTATGTTCAATTGCAGAATTGCGTCTGGTTGTATGCGTTCGTTTATGTTATTGTTTATGGTAATGGTTCCTTCTAAGTCAGTAGCACTGTATACAACAAAATCTTTGAGTGCTAAATCATTCCAATTGGTTGCGTTTCTATATTCTTGATCCGCAATTGCGTAAAATTCTAAGTCAAAGTCTACAACGTCAGGAAGCCAGTTTGAAAATGTACGATCTGGCGATGTTGATACGTATCCAACAATTCGTTTGTCTATGACTTCTTCTCCATCAATGATTAATACTTCATCAACCGTTTCAGCTACAAATGCTTCTTGCTTTTTATAGATGACGACCAATCCTTCAGGAATCATTTTTATAACAAGTTTATATTTTGCTATGAGTGCTGCTGTTTCCTTACTTGGATATATTTTTACATGTTTTTCAGTTTCCAACCCATTTGTGTGCTGTAATTTTATGGTTGCCAATGGCGCGTATATGTAATTGAACCTACTCATTTATGTTTTTCTTCCGCTCCGATGGAGGTAATTACAGATGTTAATTTTTCTATGTCTCTTTCGAGTGCTGAAACTCTCGCTTTGTATATGACGCTCGGAATTTGCTTTCCTCCTAACATTCCCCATATATTATTGAGCTGTTCAAAACTTGGTGAACAGAGTTCCATGTTGAGTTCTATATCATCTTCATCAGCCTCAAACGCAAATTTTCTTTGATGTTGAAAGAATTTTACGGTTTTATAGATGACCGCCACTGCTTTGTCATATTGTAGCGTACAAGAGAATAGTAAGTAATAGTTTAAGTGGATTTTCGGAAAACGTTTGTCTAGCTTATATGTTCCTTCACTTTCAACTAATCGTTTGTTTGGAAAGTTTTTTAAGGTACTTTCTTCTTCTATTCGCACAATAGTTACCAAGAGATTGTCTCCGTCAAAATTATTTTCGTCGGATTGAGTATCTGCAACGTTCTGCGCTCCTAGTTTTACAGTAATTCCCTGTAAGGTATTGATGTAAGTAGCGAGTCCATCGGTATTTAGCTTTTCTACGAATTTGTTGATCATTTTTGCTTACTTGATTGCTCTGTACTGATTTTAAAACAAAGCTATCGATAGTAATGCCTTTTTTATAGAGTCTATTAGCTAATTCCGCACAGGAAAAACACGGTTTTATTTAGGGAGAAAAAATGATTTATTTTAGGTAAAACACGGTTTTTTGTATTTTTTTAGAAGATTTCACATGAAATAATATGCTTATTTACAAGGATTTGGTTCGTTATGAAACAAAAAAATCGCTTCAATTGAAGCGATTTTTTATAATTGTATTTTATGTATATTGTTTACTACTGTTAGATTTCTTTTTGCAAGACCTCCCAAAGTGCTTCTGAGACTTTTTCAGGTTTTTCATCACCGTTTACAGTAACAATATGTTCACTTTCTTTTAGTTTTTGAAATGCTTTTTGGTATTGTGATTGTACTGCTTTGAGATTGTCTAAGGTTTCGTAGATTTCTATTGTTTCACGATTTGCGTTGATACGTTTCATGGCAACTTCTGGAGAAACATCTATAAATATGTTTACATCAGGTTTTAAGATTGAAGCAGCCATTTTGTTAGATGCAATCACCCAATCCATATCTATATGTGCGCCGTGATAGGCATAAGATGAGAAGTAGTAACGATCGGTGATGACCGTGTAACCGTCCGCTAGTTTTTTGAGGATTCCGTTGGTTTCGTGTAAAATATGATCGAGTCTGTCTGCCACAAATAGTGCTGCAATGACTTTTTCATCGGCTTTTTCTTTGCCGCCAAGAATGCTTCGGATCATTTTTCCGATACGCATATCCGTAGGTTCAAATGTTAGGTATACTTTGTGTCCTTGAGCTTCTAGGCGTTTGGCAATGTTTTTTGCTTGCGTACTTTTTCCGCTTCCATCAATGCCTTCAATCGCAACGAATATGTTTTTCTTCATTAAGTTTTGCTTCTAGCTGTCAAAAATAAACATTAAATTATAGCAAAGTAGCATCTTAAATAAAATTACTTTTGAGATGATCTTTAGAAAACTATATTTTAAAGTGTTTTATTTAGCGAATGCGTTTTTTAGGGGATTTTGTTGATTGTTTTTTCTGATTAAAAATCTGGGGACAATTCTATTAATTTTTTTTGAATTCCGTAAATAACCAATCCGGCTACGTTTTTAGATTCTGTTTTTAGTAATAGATTGTTTCTGTGCCCTTCTACCGTACGTGGACTAATGAATAGCTTGTCGGCAATTTCGTTGGTTGTGTATTGATTGCAGATAAGTTCTAAAATTTCTTTTTCCCGCTTTGTCAATAGGTTGTTGTCTAAATCGCTTTTGATACGTTTGCTTTTTGCGGATAGTAAATTTTCATGAATTATTTTTAATACGCGTTCGTCATAGTAAAATCCTTTTGCGAATACTTCATTGATCGTGTGTACGACCACTTTTGGGGATGTGTTTTTGAGTAAGTATGAAGATGCTCCAACATCAATCATGTTTGTAATAAACGATTTACCATCATAACTTGTGACAGCGATTACTTTGATTTCTGGATATTCTTTTTGTAGAATTTTAGTGCTTTCAACACCATTTAGCAATGGCATTTTTAAGTCCATCAATACTACATCGGGTTTCTCAGTAGCTACTTTTAACTTTTCGATTAAATCTGCGCCATTTTCAGCTTCAAAGACAATTTCAAAGTTTTTAACTCTTGTAAGTATAAATGATATTCCTGCTCTGAATAAAGCCTCATCATCGGCAATAGCTATTTTTATAATTGGTGTATCCATGATGTTGTGTATTATAGTGTAATTTCTACTTCAACTCCTTTTAATTTTTCACTTTTATAAGTGATTTCTCCTTTTAGTAAAGAGACTCTACTTTCTATGTTTCTGAGTCCTAATCCTTTTTGTATTCCAATGGTACTCGTATCAAATCCTAGTCCATCATCTCGGTAAGATAAGGATAAGTTTTCTATTTCTGATTTGAAATTTAGTGCTATTTCTTTAGCTTTTCCATGACGCATAGAGTTATTCATTAGTTCTTGTATAATTCTGAATACATGTAATTCGTCATCTTTGGACAGTCTTTCCGCTTCATATTCAATTATAGATATAACATTTACTTTTTTACTCTTGCTAAATTCGTCACATAGTTCTTCTAATGCAGCTCCTAAACCAAATTTTTCGAGTATTGGCGGTAATAAGTTGTGTGCAATTTTCCGAGAGCTTTCAATCGTTTTGTTTGTCACTCGAAGTATATGATTGATAATTTCTTCTGTTTCTTTTGGTGTAACACTTTCTTCTTCTATCAAAAAGTTAGCACTAAGTGAAACTACATTCAGTTTTGCGCTAATATCATCATGCAAGTCTTGTGCTATTCTATTTCGTTCTGCTTCTTGCGCTACAATCGTAGCTTTGAGCATTTCTTTTTGATGGTTGAGTTCTAGTGTTTTCTTTTCGAGTTCTTTTTGAAGAAGTTTTTTTCTGGACAGATAAAAGAATAATATCAGTGTGAGTCCCATTACTAATAATAGTATGACACCAAAAATTACAATCGTTATGACGCCATCTTCTTCTAAAAAGAGTTTATCCATTACATACTTTTATTTGATATATTATTTTTTCTAAGATCATGAAACCATTGTGTAGTAATAATTATTTGAAATACTAGATAGATAAAAGCATTTAGTATCCACAAAGCAATTTCTATATCACTATCTAGTTTTAATCCAATATTTGCAATTGAAAATAATAAGATAGTTCCAAGTAAATAGATCAGTATCCCACTATTTACTAGATAAAGTTTTAATTCACTATCAGATATATAATGAAAAAAGTAAATTATTGAATATAATATTAATACACTAGATGTTACAATAATTCCAATTGTATTATACTCGAAAAACAATTGAGGAGTCCAAGCATATTGGACTCCTAAAATTGTTGATATTATAGCTAGTGCAATCAGTATTAATTTTCGCTGCTTTTTACCTTCAAAAATTGCATAATAAAAAAGACTGAGCATTAAGAATTGAGCGACCAAATACGTGTTCGCAAGAAATATGTTCGTTATTTCCAATTCAAATAGAATAGTGCCTATTACTTGATTGATTGCCATAAGCAACAAATAAATAGACAAATATCTATAAGCACAATCTTTAGATATTATAAATTTTGAATATAGTACAGCGTTTAACAATAAGACTACTGTTGAGCTATAAGAAAAAATTTCCAATAATGACATTCGTTAGACTCCACCATTTAAAACATTTGCTTTCCCACACTGTTGTGGACAAGGTAATGTATGGTCATACACAAATTGACCATTGGCTTCGTCAATCATGTCATTACCACTAGCATCAACAGCTACAATAAGAAGGTGATTTTCTCCTTCACCATCAATACCTAAATATCCTCTCATATTCGTAATTCCTGCTTCCAACATAGCTTCAGTAATGTCACCCATCGGAATTAAATACCCGTTAACATCTTGCATAACTTTTCTATCTCTCCAGTTCTGTGCCCATATAGCAGCTGTTGCTAAAGGGATCGCTTCAGGAGGATAAACAATTCCGCCTTTTTGTTCACTAAAATTTGATTTCATAATAGTATAATTTTTGTAGTTAGTATGGCTTAAAAATAGTAAAATATATTGTTCTATTTTCTACATTTCTTACTAAAAAGAAAATTTTCTTTTAATAATTACGTACTTCTACCTGTTTTTCATTTTGAGTGATTTGCACTCTAAAATATATACCTATAAAGCTATATATTTGGTTCGTAGCATTTAATAAAAAAACGCTATATTTATATTTTTAACCTTATAAACTATATTTTTATGGATCCATTTATCGGACAAATCGTTATGTTTGGTGGTAATTTTGCACCAAGAGCTTGGGCATTTTGTGACGGACAACTGTTAGCAATCTCGCAAAACACAGCGTTATTTTCAATTTTAGGTACTACTTACGGTGGTGATGGTAGAACAACTTTTGCTTTGCCAGACTTAAGAGGAAGAGCTGCTATTCACCCAGGAACAGGACCAGGACTTTCAACTATTAAATTAGGACAAAGAGGCGGTGCTGAGTACCACACATTGACTGTTAGTCAAATGCCGAATCACGCTCATAGTGGAGCAACTATGAAAGGTTCTATTTCTGTTAATGAAGAAGATGGTGTAGAAGATGATCCAGCTGGAAGAAATTTAGGTGTATCATCTGCGGGAACGCCATACAACACTAATACAAATGATAAGTTAATGGCTCCGAACTCAGTATCGATCTCAGGAAACACATTGGCAACAGGAGGAAACCAATCATTTTATATGAGAAACCCATTTGAAGGAATCAATTATATTATTGCATTGTTTGGAACATTTCCATCTAGAAACTAAGGAATATTTAAAATTTAAAATTATTAACATTAAAAATATATATTATGAATCCATTTTTAGCGGAAATTATAATGTTTGGAGGAAATTTTGCACCAAGAGGTTGGGCATTTTGTGACGGACAATTATTATCAATAAACGCAAATCAAGCATTATTTTCTCTTTTAGGAACTACTTATGGTGGTGATGGAAGAACAAGTTTTGCACTACCTGATTTAAGAGGAAGAAATCCAATTCATCCAGGAACTGGACCAGGACTTTCAACTATTAAATTAGGTCAAAGAGGAGGTAAAGAGGAAATAGGATTAACGGTTTTAAATTTACCTAATCATTTTCATAATGCAGGTACTCTGAAAGGTACTATCATGTGTAATGAAGAAGATGGTGTAGAAGATGATCCTGCTGGAAGAAACATCGGTGTGTCTTCTTCAGGAACACCATATAATAACAATCCAAATGATAAAGTTATGGCTGCAAATGCAGTTGGTATCTCAGGAAACACATCAGCTGCTGGAGGACAACAACCATTTAATAGTAGAAATCCTTTTTTAGGAATCAATTATATTATTGCAATGCAAGGAACTTTTCCTTCTAGAAACTAGAAATTTCTAACATAAATTTTAATACTTCTAAAGTAAAATGTAAAAATTTTCTTTAGGAGTATTTTACTTAAACTTACTATTAATATCCCTTAGTGCTTATAACATTAAACTAAAATTTAGTATTTTTGCACAAACACTAATTCTAAATATTGACATTATGAAAATAAAATTACTTACTATATTGGTTGCATTACCAATTTTTTTAACAACAAATGTTACATTTGGCCAAACAACTTTGGCTGCTGGTGACATAGCTGTATTTCTAAATCAGGCAGATACTCCAGATGATTTTGCATTTGTAACTTTTGTAGACATTGCTGCTGGAACTGGAATTTATTTTACTGATTGTGGTTCTACTACTTCTGGATTTATTGCATGTACAGAAGGTGCTTTAAAATATGTAGTTCCTGCTGCAGGATTAAGTGCAGGAGATATTGTAAGGTTCAGTGCTAGTGGAGATTTTTCAGCATATTCAGATGCATTAATAACTGGAACACTTTCTTTGGCAACAACTGGAGATCAAATTATTGTTTTCCAAGATGCTGCAAGCGCAACTGGAGGAACAAATGCTTCTGCTAATCCTACATTTATTTTTGTAATAAACAATGCATCTACATTGTTTACTGGGAATCCACCTGATTCAAATGAAACAAATTTGCCTCCAGGCTTAAGTGACACTGGGTTGCCAAGAACAGCTTTAGGAGTTGGTGCTGGTACTGGTGTTGATGTTGAATTTGACAATACAGTATACACTGGAACTTATGATTTTTCTGGGTTTGCTACAACTGCTGAAGCAATATTAGCTGCAAAAACTGCAATGACAAATCCTGCAAACTATACAGGAGCGAATCTTATAACTACTACGGCATATGCTAATGCTGTTGCAGCTATTCCAAATAGTCCAGCTGCATTAAACTTAATGACTTTATCTAACGATGAGTTTTTAAGCAATTCATTTGCTGTGTATCCAAATCCATCGAATGGAAATATTACAATCAGAAACTCAGGTGTTGCATTACAAAATGTTACGATTACTGATTTGAATGGTCGTACTATGGGAACTTACGAAATGAACGGAGTTACAGGAAATGCTGATTTAAGTTTAAACTTAAATACTGGAATGTACTTCATGCAGTTAACATCTAACGATGCTTCAACAACTAAGAAATTAATTATCAAGTAATTCTTGATATTTTATAAAAAATTGAAAAGCGGATACACTAGTATCCGCTTTTTTTATGCCTTGTTTTGAGATTATTTATGGAGAAATATACTTCTAGCTGTAACTTCAAAAGAAGCTTCTCTCCTTTCCCTATTTGTCTTTTTTGTTGTGTACAATCAAACCCTGATCAACTCAAAAATAATTATTGTAGCGTTCATAATTGGTTGTATTAAAAGACTAATTTATAATCGCAACGAGAACCTTCTCACGGAAGTGCACAACAACTTAGTATTGAAGAAATTAAGGGAATTTTTGATGTGTTTTTTAAATATAGAGAAATTCAAATTTGAGTATCACTAAAAAAACGAGCACTGTAAAAGCACTCGTTTGTATATATTGTATGTTGTAAATTTTAGTTTTTACTAGCAATCCATTCGTCAACTAAATCGCTTAAAACGTTTAATGGAACTGCACCATTGCTGAGTACAACTTCATGGAACTCACGAATGTCAAACTTTGCTCCTAGCTTTTCTTTGGCATTTTTACGAAGTTCAATGATTTTGTTCATTCCAACTTTATAAGCTGTTGCCTGACTTGGCATTACGATGTGACGTTCTACCATTTTTACAGCATCAGATAATGCATTTGGTGTATTTGTTACGTAGTAATCAATTCCTTTCTGGCGTGTCCATTTTTTGGTATGAATTCCTGTGTCGACAACCAATCTACACGCGCGCCACAATTCCATTGCCAAACGTCCGAAGTCTGAATATGGATCGCTGTAAAAGCCCATTTCTTTCGGAATAAACTCTGAGTATAATCCCCAACCTTCAACATAGGCAGTATAACCACCCAATTTTCTGAACATTGGCACATTTTCTAATTCTTGCGCTATGGCAATTTGCATGTGATGTCCCGGAATTCCTTCGTGATATGCCAACGCTTCCATTTGGTAACTTGGCATTGCTTTCATTGCGTACATGTTTGCATAGTAGGTTCCCGGACGCGAACCATCTAACGCAGGCTGCTGATAGAATGCTTTTCCAGCAGATTTTTCACGGAATGCTTCTACAGCTTTTACTCTAATATCAGCTTTTGGTTTTGTGATAAATAGTTCGTCCAAGCGTGATTTCATCGTATTGATGATTTCCGTTGCTTTGTCCATGTATTCCTTTCTTCCTTCGGCTGTTGCCGGAAAATAGAATTGGTTGTCATTCTTCATGAATACGAAAAACTCTTGTAATGAACCTTTGAATCCAACTTGATCCTTTATTACTTTCATTTCATTGTGAATGCGCGCTACTTCATCCAATCCAAGTTTATGAATTTCAAACGCCGTCATTTTGGTGGTGGTCGTTCGTGCTAACGCATTGTTATAGAATTCTAATCCGTTTGGAAATTTCCATGCGCCATCATCATTGGTTGCAAGCTGTTTTTGTTCTTTTAGTAGTACTACCAACGAACTGTATGCAGGTTTTACAGCGTTTATAAGTGCATCTTTTGCCTGTTTTTCTAAGGTTTTACGATCAGCTTCTTCTAATTCTAAAGTTGCGATTTTAGAGGTGAAATCTTCCCAAAGTGTACTATTTACAGTACTTGCATCAAATGGTTTTCCTTTGACAATGTTTTCTGAATCACTAATAATATGATCAAACACGAATTTAGGCGGCAGTATTCCTGCTTTTTCGCGTTCTTTTAAGTTTGCTTCTAATTGTGCGAATAAATCTTTTAAACCGTTTAAACGTGCGATATACGCTTCTGCATCACCTTTATCTTTTATTTGATGCATATTGATTAAAAACGCAGGAATTTCGGCTTGCATTCCGTGCATTTGATTCAATGGATAATTGTACAATCTGTATCTATAGTCGTTGATGTGATTGCTCATACGTTGCATGTACAACTTATAACTTAACGCAGCAGATTTGTCCAAACCAGCTACATCAACATTTTCATTCAGCCATTTTAACCGATCTTTTGCTTTTTGAAGATCCTTCGCTTCCCCTGCTGGCGAAATATCATTCCATTTGTCATAATCAGTTTTATCACCAATGTAGGTTTGCATTTCTGGCGAATCTTTTAAGTCAAGCTTAAATTGTTCCTGAAACCAATCATTCAAGCGTGTTGAATGTTCTGTAACATCGGCTTCTGTATACGTTTTTTCACCTTCTTTTTTTTCGCCTTCACAAGCGACAAAGCCAGCTAGTATCAATACTAACACTATACTTTTCGTTACTTTTTTCATATAATAGGTTGGTTTAGTTTTCTTTCTTGAATTTATCAATGCCGTCTTGTAGCCACTTTTCATACGTTACAGGATCTGGTGTGTAAGCAACAGCTTCTGTTAAGTCGTTTCCGTTTACATCTTGTATTACATATAACGGTTGTGCATTGGTATTGTAGCGAACTTGTTGAAATTCTTTCCACTTATCTCCTATTGTACGCACTCTATTTCCTGTAAGTTTTGACTCGTATTGCTCTTCTTTGGGAAGCTTTTTCATATTATCTGCGTACAAAGAAATCAATACAACATCATTACGAATCATGCCAAGAATATTTCCTTCTGTCCACACTTGCTCTTCCATTTTACGACAATTTACGCATGTTTTCCCTGTAAAGTCAATCATGACTGGTTTGTTCACTTTTTTAGCGTATTCCAATCCTTTTTCATAGTCTAAAAAGGCAATGAGTCCGTGCGGTCCTTCATGCGAAACTTCTTCTTCTATTTTTAGTACATTTTCTTTTTTTACATCCGAATAATTTACACTTGCTTGTACTCTCTTCTTGTACCCGACTCCATACGGCGATTCGCTATTTCCGTTCATCGGTGGCGGAAAACCACTAATTAATTTTAACGGCGCGCCCCATAATCCCGGTAACATATATATGGTAAATGCTAAAGTTAGCATTCCTAAACATGCTCTTCCCACAGATATTTTCTGCAAAGGACTGTCATGTGGCAATTGAATTTTACCGAATAAGTACATCGCTAAAGTTCCAAAAATCGCAACCCAAATTGCTAAGAATACTTCTCTATCTAAAATGTGTAAGTCTAAAACAATATCAACCATTGATAGGAACTTAAACGCAAATGCCAATTCCAAAAACCCTAACACTACTTTTACGGTATTTAACCAACCGCCCGATTTTGGTAAGGAATTCATCCAACCTGGGAAAACCGCAAATAATACAAACGGAATTGCAATAGCACATGAAAAACCAAGCATGCTTATAATTGGTGTAATTCCTCCAATGGTTGCGGCTTCTAACAAAGCGGTTCCTGCAATTGGAAATGTACAAGAAAACGAAACTACGGCTAAAGCCAACGCCATAAAAAAGATTCCGATAATTCCACCTCTATTCGATTGTTGATCAACTTTATTCATCCAAGAATTTGGCAACATAATTTCAAATGCACCCATAAATGAGAATGCAAAGATGAGCAACACAAAAAACATGATTAAGTTAAAAGGTACACCTGTAGACAAGTCGTACATGAAGTTAGAACCAAATAATGCAGACATTGCCGTTCCTAATCCTGTGTAAATAACAATGATGAATAATCCGTAGAGTAATGCATTTTTAATTCCCGCTGCTCTTGTTTTACTTTGTTTGGTAAAGAAACTCACTGTCATAGGTATCATTGGAAACACACAAGGTGTTAGTAATACTCCAAATCCTAAGAAGAATGCAATGAAAAACGTTGCCCATAAACTTCTTTGTGATTTGTCTTTATCTTTTCCCGCTTTACTAACTACGGTAGCTTTCTTTATGTCAAACTTAATCTCTTTTACAGTAGGTGGCAGACATTTTTCATCGTCGCACACCATAAACAATACTTCCGCAGTAATGTGTTGCGTTGTTGCATCTGTTACTTTAATCTTTTGTGTAAACGTTGCTTCTCCTTCATAGAAAGAGATATTTTTTTGAAATACTTTATCAAATACTTCTTTGGTTTTCGATTCTTCAACTTTCCCGACAGTTGCATATCCTTTGCCAGCTTCTAAAAACGTGAATTCTGTTGGAAATGGGCCATCATCACCATAACTACGTTGTGAATATAAGTGCCATTTGTCTTCTACGGAAGCTTTCATGACCAATTCATATTCTGTTTCAGATAGTTTTTTCACTGTTCCTTTCCATTGTACAGGATCAAATACTTTTGGTTGTTCGTTTTGAAAAACAGTTTGGGTTGGCGTTGCTATTGCTGCTTCTTGTTTCTCTGCTGCTTTTCCAGATCCAGGAAGTTGAAAGGTAAATTCTTCATCGCCCAACACACATTTTTCATCATCGCACGTCTGATAAATAACTTCCGAAGTAATGGAAGTCAAGTTCGGATTAGTGATTTTTACTTTTTGTGTAAATGTAGCTGTGCCTTTAAAATAGGTTAATTCCGCCTGAAATACTTTGTCAAACTTTGTAATTCCTTTGCCTTCTTTATTTTTTCCAACTAATTTAAAGTCGTTAATTTGCTGAATGGAATCGTACATGAATTCTGTTGGGAATCCACTATTTTCAGCTAAATACTGAGAATATATACGCCATTTATTTGCAACTTCTGCTTTGTAAATTAAGTTGAATTCTGTATCCGAAATTTTTTCAATTTCCGAAGTCCATTGCACTGGATCGTCAATTTGTGCATTCACAGCAAAACTGGACACACATAAAAGTAGTAACGTAATTAGTTTTTTCATTTGTAAAAAAGTGTTGTTTTAGTTGTCAAATGGAATTCGCTAAGCGTATTTCATCGCAATGTAAACTTAATAATTGTATTTGTTGGCTTGGTTAATTTATAACGGTTATCGGAACGTTTTCCAATGATCCAAATAATAGTTTCTTCGCTGCACAGCAGCCATTGGTTTTCCTTATCAATCAGTGAGTACTTTTCATCTTTAAAGTATTTGCTTACTTTCTTTTTCCCTTTCATTCCAACTGGATAAAAATAGTCTCCATTTTTCCATTTTCTTACGATTAAAGGAAACTTTAACATCTCTTTTTCAACATAGAAAACGTTTTTTCCTTTGTCTGTGATGTTCGCAACTTCTTCAATGTGTAACCGAATTGGTGTTTCTATGCTAGATTCTAAATCGTTTATCACCACAACTTCGGATGTTTCTTCAATTTTATTGTGCTTTTGTAGCAAGAGGTATTTTCTATCTTTTATCAATCGATAATGCTCTGAAAACAATTGCTTTCCGCTTTGTCCATCAAGTAATGACTTCAAATCATTTCGGACAGTAAAACCATAATTTCGCATCAATTCATAAAAATAGGCTACTGGATATGCTGATTGTTGCACTGCTTTTAGTTCAATTTTGAAATTTCCGTCTGATACTTTTGCTACAAGCTTTTTGCGAAATGTTGAAAGACTGTGACTGTTTATTATTTTGCTTTCGCGTAAATGTTCTTGCGTTGCCTGAAAGTTTGCTAAGAATGTTGGATGTAGTTCCTTTAAATGCGGCACAATATCATGTCGAATTTTATTTCTTAGATATTTTGTAGAAGCATTGCTGCTATCTTCTCGCCATTGCAATTTTTCTTTTTCTGCGTAGTGTTTGATTTCACTTCGCGTGAAAGGTAACAACGGACGTACAATGTTTCCGTTTCGTTCAGGAATACCTGTCAAACCATCGATTCCAGTTCCGCGTGACAGATTAATTAAGAAGGTTTCCAGCGCATCATCTGTGTGATGAGCTGTTAAGATATAATCGTATTGAAATTCAGTTGCAAGCTCTTGAAACCACTCATACCGCAAGTTTCGTGCTGCCATTTGAATGGATTCTTTCTGCGCATTCGCGAACGTTTCTGTATCAAATTTCTTTACAAAAACCTCAACATTTAACGATTCTGAAAATGCTTTTACAAACGTTTCATCTTCGTCACTTTCTTCGCCGCGCAATTGAAAATTACAATGTGCAAAACCGATCGTGTACTTCAATTCATAAAACAGTTTTGCCAACACAACGCTGTCCAATCCGCCACTAATAGCAATTAGCAGTTTCTTGTCTTTTAAAAACGGTAGATTCTCAGCAATATGTTTTTCTAAATTTCCTAGCAAACGAATAGATTAAACAGAGTAAAACCCTTATGATTCATACGATTCCCAAAGATAATTAAATAGCCGAATTATCAAGAAAAACGACCTGAAAATGTTTTTACTCCAACACTTCACGCATCGCTTTTGCCTTTATCAAACATTCTTCGTATTCTTTCTCAGGAATGGATTTTGCCGTAATAGCGCCGCCCACAGAATAGGAAACGTACTTTTTGGTACTATTGTATAGTATAGATCGAATGACGACGTTGAAATCGAAATCATTATCTGGTGTAAAATAACCAATGGCGCCCGAATAAATGCCGCGTTTGGTTTCTTCTAGGTTTTCAATGATTTGCATTGCCGAAATTTTTGGAGCGCCTGTCATGCTTCCCATTGGAAAGGTAGTTTGCAAGATTTCCACCGGATTTTGTGTTGCTGAAACTTCCGAAGTGACCGTAGAAATCATCTGATGCACCTGATTGAATGTGTATACTTTACACAACTCTTCTACCTTCACACTTCCTTTGATAGCGGTTTTCGCAAGATCATTTCTTACTAAATCGACAATCATCACGTTTTCTGCACGTTCTTTTTCATCTTTTTGCAACGCTGCTGCTATTTCAGCATCTTCTGTTGGATCTTCTAAACGTTTTGCAGTTCCTTTGATCGGTTGCGACGTAAGTTTTGTCCCTTTTTTCTTGATATACCGTTCTGGCGAAGCCGAGAGAATGTATTTGTCATTCAATCGCATGTAGGTTGCAAAAGGTGGTTTTGAGATCGAATTTAGATGTGTATACGTTGATAATGGATCAATTTCTGAATCTTCTGCGTAAAATTCTTGACAAAAGTTTGCTTCATAAATATCCCCACGATGAATATGTGATAATAAGGTCGTTACTTTTTCGTGATATTCATCTTTGTGAATACGGAGCTTTATTTTTGGTCTGTGTTCCTTATTAGAATCATCATGTGTAAAGACTTCTTGATCTATTTTAGTGTTGAGGATTGTTTTAATGTCTTCATCCAATTCATCATCAACCATTCCTAAATAGTGAAGTTCTAGCGTATTTCCTTTGAGTAAGAATATTTTTTTAGGTTGAAAGAAATACAATTCCGGAAAATCTAAACCATCATAGTTTTGAGAGATTAAGTTTTCGACATCGTTCTTTAAATCATACGATAGATAACCAAAAATCCAATCGTTAGTTATTTTTTGGTATTCGTCTAATTTCTGAAAAGCATTTACATGATCCGTTTGTATCAGTGTGAGTGCATCAACGGCTAAAACAGCGTCAAAATCACGCGTATGCGCTTGGTAATCATTTGAATCAAGCCAAGCAACATCATGATATTGTTGACTCCACAACAAGAGTTGTTGTTTTATTTTTGCAGTACTTTCTAGGGAAATTTTTAACGTGACTCTCAAGAATTCAAGTTTAAGCTGCTAATTTCCTAATTAAAGATCGTATTGCCAAATGTTTGTTGGTTTTGTTAGCCTTTAGCCTTTAGCCTTTAGCCTTTAGCGAAAATACTTTTATATTTTATATTAATTATTTAATATTCGATATTCAGTTGTTGGACTTCGAGTACCTCAGTCCTCTTAAACAGAAATAGGAGTCTGAGGTTCTCGATGACTCAGTAATCGGTTGTTTATTAAAAAAATCTTGTACATGCCGTTATAAATCAGAATACGTCAAGAGATACCGCTTTTTCATATCTTTAATTACCGATACTACTTGTTGTGAAAAATAGGGTTCTGGCGGTAAATTCGTATCGTCTGCTCTGATGATTTCAATAATGTCACATAGTCGATATTTTCCAGAACAAAGTTCATAGATTTTTCCTGCCATATCATTAAAAATTATGGGACCTTGCGGAAACGCTACTATGGCAAATTTATTATCTATGGTGCCTATAGTAGCTGAACGACGAGGTATGATCTGCATGAGTTCACCATCTGTAATGTTATCCATCGGTTTTTGTCTCTTTCGAATCTCTTCACATTTTTTAATACATGGATACACTAGATAATGATTAGAATTTAGAGTATTCATTCCATAATCCCTCAATCGCAAATGTTCCTCAATAAGTTCAATAGATACATTTGCAATACCCGCTAAATGATGTTTTTGTAATTCAGTATAAAAGCGAGTGTACTGCTTTATTACCCAATGTTTTGTTTTTCCTTTTGGTACTACCACAGGATGTTGAAGCGAGATCGTCGTCATCACTTCTGGATCCAAAATTTCTAAATCATATTTATCTGGATGTACTGTTAATTCAGTACCAGGGAAGAGTGTTAAAAAAGAAGCTCCGCACTCCATTCTTCCAACGGCTTTATCATATAGTGTTTTTACAAGTGCTATACTTTGATCAATGGTTTCGTCCGTTTCGTAAGGTCCACCAATTATAAAATTGCCGTATATGGAAGGAATACCACAGGCAGTAAGAATTTCTACTGCTTGAATAATTTGTTCAATTTTTACTTTTTTATTATAGGTATCCAACACTTTTTGACTTCCTGATTCAATCCCTATTTGAACTCTCACCAAGCCAGCTTTGCGCAATAGTTTAAAAAGTTCAGGATTTCTGATAATGAAATCTACTCTACTTTCGCAGAACCATTTAAGTTGCTTCGTTTCTCCATATTCTTTAATGAGCCCTTTTGCAATTTCTTCAACTCTTTTTCGATTTACCAAAAATGTATCGTCAAGAATACTTAAATAGGTGTGTGTTCGTGTTCCTACGATATTTCGTATTTCGTCAAGTACAGATTTTGCTGAACGAAAACGATATTTAATACCAATGATTCCTTCCGCACAAAAAGCACAATGATACGGACAACCTCTTCCAGTGAGTATCTGATAGGCTGGATATTTTTGTTCTTTTATTAGAAGACTTATATCTGGAAAAGGCAAACTATCTAAATCTTTGATAAAAGGCCTGCTTGGATTCCGTATAATATCATTATTATCATCGAGATATGTGATCCCTTTTATATCTTCTATCTTGCCTTCATTCCGAAGAAACCATCGCCCTATTTCGGGTGCTGTGAATTCGCCTTCACCACGCACCACAATATTCCCCCAATTTTTGGCAAGTAATTCTTTATCTTCAACTGAAACATGCGGTCCTCCAAATATAATTAAATCGGGTGCTTCGCCAAGTTTACGTAACAACTCTATGACGCGTCTAACGACAGGAACTGAATCTGTATTGACATGAAACCCAAGAATTCGCGGCTTATTTTTTCTATACAATTCAATAAATGAAGCTGCATCAAGTTCGCAGTCATCTATAACTTTTACGCTAAAACCCTCTTGTTTCAAACTTGTGGCTACACAAAGTAAACCAAGTTGGAATGTTTGGCTTATTGGACCTTCTCGAAACGGAAGATGCACCAATAGAAAATCAAGACATTCCAACGTTGGTTTAGTAGCTATACTATCTATTACTTTTTTCATTAAACTGATAATTAAGTTATACTACGTTACAATACTAGAAACTTCAATGCTCTACAGCTTTAATTTCTACAGAAAGATTTCTAGCGCGACTCCATTCTACCAACGATATCTCCGGCTGTTGTTCCAGCTTCTTCGGCTGCTACTTTAACAGCGTCTGCAGCAAAACTTCCAGCTGTCGCAGCTAATATAGGATGCATTCTAATTACATTATTATCACCTAAATTATACATGTTTTTCAAAAGATTTGGTTGTAGATACCCTATTTTATAGCGTGGTAAATCGCTATCTGTTACAACATTTTCATTAGAATCCTCCATACTACCCGTAAATTTAATGAACACCATATCATACGCAAATAACATCGCTAAATTTGCTTTAAGCTGATTGTACATTTTATATTCAGTTGCTTTATCTTCTTTAGCTATAATACTATATGCTTTTTCAACGGTAAGATTTCCATTGCTGTCAATAGCTTCTTTTGCTAAAGGCGGAATAGTTACATTTTCTGTATTTGAAATTTTGAAATTTAGTAACTGACGTTCCCACATGCTTATGCAAAAAGCAGTAGATTGAAAAAATCGATCATTAAGTTCTGTTTCTAATTGAAAGCTTTCCAAGGTTTCATCATTAATACTCTCAATTTTTGATCCTGCAAAAGCTTCCGCTACTAGGTTGCTAAATAGTTTTTTTCCATCTGCTAATGATAAAATTTTACTTGCAGTCGTGTTGATGAAGTACATCATTGTCTTCTCACTATGCCATACTTTTTTATTCATGATTTTTACTTTTAAATTTGTTGTGCCTACTCTAAATCGGTTTTCAGCTTCCCCGTAAATTTTAAATCCTTTTAAAATTTAAAATTGGTTAACTTAAATTTGTATTGATTTACAGTACTTAAAGGTCAGAAATAAAGTTGATTTATTTTATGACTTTTATCATGAAGTAAGATTTAAACCGCAAAAAAAGCATTGATGCTAAGGACCTTAGATAGTTCTCTTTTGTATGGAAGATTTTAAAGATGTTTTCTTTAGCTTTTAGCGAAAATAGTTTTACATTTTGGGTTTGACTTTTTTTAATCATTTGCTATTTCAACCTTTCAATTCAAGAAATAAAAAAAGCCCCGAACGTTTCCGTTCAGGGCTTTGTATGAAATAAGTTGCTTTCGTATTAAGAAGCAGCGTTTTGTATTTTGATTAAGTTTAAGGCAGAACCTGCATTGTACCAGTCAATCTGACTTTGGTTGTACGTATGGTTTGCAACGATAGTATCTTTGCTTCCATCTGCATGCACAACTTCAATGGTTAATGGTTTTCCTGGCGTAAATTCGTTTAAGTCTACGAAGTTGAAGGTATCATCTTCTTGAATTAAATCGTAATCGCTTTCCGTTGCAAATGTTAATCCTAACATTCCTTGTTTTTTAAGGTTTGTTTCGTGGATACGTGCAAATGACTTTACAATCACTGCTGCTACACCTAAGTGTCTTGGTTGCATCGCTGCATGCTCACGTGAAGAACCTTCTCCGTAGTTATGATCTCCAACTACTATGGTTTCAATTCCTGCTGCTTTGTATGCACGTGCTGTTTTTGGAACTGCGTCGTATTCACCATCTAACTGACTTTTCACAAAGTTTGTTTTCATGTTGAATGCATTGACAGCACCAATTAATGTATTATTTGCAATGTTATCTAAATGTCCACGGAAACGCAACCACGGTCCAGCCATAGAGATGTGATCCGTTGTACATTTACCATGTGCTTTGATTAATAGTTTTGCTCCTGAGATGTTTCCGCCTAGTGGCGTAAAAGGTGTCAATAATTGTAAACGCTCAGAGTTATCTGCTACTGAAATAACTACGCCGCTACCATCTTCTTCTGGCGCTAAGTATCCATTATCTTTTACTTCGAAACCTTTTGGAGGCAATTCCCATCCAGTTGGCTCGTCTAACATTACTTCTTCTCCGTTTTCGTTGATTAGTGTATCAGTCATCGGATTAAAGTCTAAACGTCCTGCAATTGCAATTGCAGCCGTAATTTCAGGAGACGCTACAAACGCGTGAGTGTTTGGGTTTCCATCTGCACGTTTTGCAAAGTTTCTATTGAAAGAATGTACAATGCTATTTTTTGGTGCGTTTTTAGGATCTGAATATCTAGCCCATTGTCCAATACAAGGTCCACAGGCATTTGTAAATATTTTAGCGTCTAGTTTTTCGAAGATCTCTAGGATTCCATCACGTTCTGCTGTGTAGCGTACTTGTTCTGATCCTGGATTGATTCCGAGTTCAGACTTCATTTTTAATCCTTTGTCTAATGCTTGTTGCGCAACAGAAGATGCTCTTGATAAATCTTCGTAAGAAGAGTTGGTACAAGAACCTATTAATCCCCATTCTACTTGCATTGGCCAGTCGTTCTTTTGTGCTCTAGCGCTCATTTCTGAACCAACTGTTGTCGATAAATCTGGCGTAAACGGTCCGTTTAATAATGGTCCTAATTCTGATAAGTTGATTTCTATAACCTGATCAAAGTATTGTGCTGGATTTGCATATACTTCATCATCACCTGTTAAGTATTCTTTTACTTCATTTGCAGCATCTGCTACATCACTTCTATCCGTAGCACGTAAGTAGCGTTCCATAGATTCATCATATCCGAAAGTAGATGTTGTTGCGCCTATTTCTGCTCCCATGTTACAGATGGTTCCTTTTCCTGTACAAGACATTCCAATGGCTCCAGGTCCGAAATATTCTACGATAGCACCTGTTCCTCCTTTTGCAGAAACAATTCCAGCTACTTTTAAGATTACATCTTTTGGTGCTGCCCAACCAGAAATTTCCCCTGTTAGTTTTACACCTATTAGTTTTGGAAACTTTAATTCCCAAGGCATTCCTGCCATTACATCTACTGCATCTGCACCACCAACTCCGATGGCAACCATCCCTAATCCACCAGCATTTACGGTGTGTGAATCAGTTCCAATCATCATTCCACCTGGGAATGCGTAATTTTCTAATACTACTTGGTGAATGATACCTGCGCCTGGTTTCCAGAATCCGATTCCATATTTGTTTGATACTGACTCTAAGAAATTGAATACTTCACTACTATTGTTCATGGCAGCTTGTAAATCACTCGTAGCACCAACTTTTGCTTGGATTAAGTGATCACAATGTACTGTTGTTGGAACTGCTACTTTAGTTTTTCCTGCTTGCATAAATTGCAATAAAGCCATTTGTGCAGTTGCATCTTGACAAGCGATACGATCTGGAGCAAAGTCTACATAGTCTTTTCCTCTAACGAAAGCTTTAGTTGCCGTTCCATCCCATAAATGTGAGTATAGTATTTTTTCTGAAAGTGTTAATGGTTTACCAGTAATTTCACGCGCTTTGTCTACACGTTCCACTATTGTTTCGTAAACCTTTTTTATCATATCAATATCAAAGGCCATATATTCGTTTTTTTAGTGTTTTGAAAGTCCTGCGAAATTACGAAATTATCTTCATTTTTAAAAATCAACAGTATACCTTTATTTTCAGTTCATTATTTTTATTAAATCTTCTTTTTTGTTGCATTTAATTTAAAAATAAACAAAAACAGCATCTCAAATTATGTAATTCATAATTTGAGATGCTATTTTTTGATAATACTAAATATTGGGTATATACCGTGATGACGGTAGAAGTATAAAAAAAGTTTTTAGAACAAACTTTTGATAATTTTTTCAATGGTAATTCCTTCTGCTTCCGCTTTATAGTTTCGGATGACTCTGTGTGATAAGATTCCGATCGTAACCGCTTGCACATCTTCAATATCAGGAGAAAATTTTCCGTTGATTGCCGCATGCGCTTTTGCTGCTAAGATTAGGTTTTGTGACGCTCTTGGTCCTGCTCCCCAATCTACATATTGTTTTACTAAATCGGTTGCACTAGGTTCTTTTGGACGCGTTTTAGAGACCAATCGAACTGCATATTCTACTACATTGTCTGCTACAGGAATTTTACGAATCAATTGTTGAATCGCAATGATTTCATTCGCATTGAATAATGCTTTTACTGTATTTTCAACATTTGTAGTTGTTGCTTTTACTACTTGCACTTCTTCTTCAAATGATGGATACGTCAAATGAATGGCAAACATAAAACGATCCAATTGTGCTTCTGGTAACGGATATGTTCCTTCTTGTTCTATTGGATTTTGTGTTGCTAATACAAAGTATGGTAAATCGAGTTTGTAATGATTTCCCGCAACTGTTACAGAGCGTTCTTGCATTGCTTCTAGCAACGCCGCTTGTGTTTTTGGCGGTGTACGGTTGATTTCATCTGCCAAGATAATGTTGGCAAATATCGGTCCTTTGATGAATTTAAAGTTACGAGATTCATCTAGGATTTCACTTCCTAAGATATCACTCGGCATTAAATCTGGTGTAAACTGAATTCGTTTAAAATCGAGTCCTAATGTCGTAGCAATGGTGTTTACCATTAATGTTTTAGCTAATCCTGGAACACCAATTAATAAGGCGTGTCCTCCAGAGAATATGGAAAGTAATATTTGATCTATTACACTTTCTTGACCAACAATAATATTAGCAATTTCGTTCTTGAGTTCCTTGTGCTTTTTTACAAGATTTTCAATAGCGGCAACATCTGACATAGGGAAATTATTTTTTTAACCAGTTATTTGTGAATTCACATTTACGATTATCACTATTTACGTTGATATACGTATCCTCGATTTTTTGTGTGATCCACTTTCCAACTTCTTTTAACTGCTTTTCTTTGAGTGCTAAGCTTTTTATTTTGATATAATCTTTAGAATAATCAGCTACGTGCTCGTTATAACGATTGGTTACTTTTAGTAATTTGAATCGCTTTTGACCTGTTCTAGTTTCGTCAATTAATGGAATTGAGATTTCATTTCCTTTTAATGGCTCTATTTGCGAATATTGCTCAGGATCCATTTTTGTGAGTTCAAAATGTGTATCATACGTTGCAGGATTGATCAATTTACCACCATTGTTTCGTGTTTCCTTGTCATCCGAGAATGAACGTGCTGCCTCATCAAAAGTAAGTTCGCCAGCCATGATTCGTTGACGTAAGGTATCAATTTCTTTACGAGCTTCTTCAAGCTTTTCGTTGGTAATTTCTGGAATTAATAGAATGTGACGTACATCTCTTTCTTGTCCACGAACTTTATCAATCATTACAATATGCCATCCAAATTCAGTTTCGAATGGATCAGATATTTCTCCTTGTTGTAAAGAGAAAGCGACATCTTTAAATTCTTTCGCTAGTGACATTCTTTTGTTGATCGCCATTAATCCGCCTTGACGTCCAGATGCTCTATCTTTAGAATATAAAATTGCTTTGGTTCCAAAACTTGAACCTGCTTCTACTTCTGCTTTGATTCCTTTTAGTTTGTCAATTACTTTGTCAACAGCTTCTTTTGAAGGTTCTGGTGCAATGATAATTTGAGCTACTTCCAACTCTACGCCAATTACTGGACGTTGATCTACTGGAATTTTCTCAAAGAACTGACGTACTTCTTCTGGAGTAATTTCTACATCACGTACTACTTTTGATTGCATGCGGTTAGTCAAAAATTGCACTTTCGTAATTTCCGTTAAACGTTCGCGCAAAGTAGCTTCATCTTCCATCGCATAGAATTTTAATAATTCTGCCATTCCATTTGTTTGTTGACTGAAATATTCAATATTTTGATTTACACGATCTCTGATTTCTCCTGGAGAAACTTCAATACTATCTTGTATCGCTTGGTGCGCATACAATTTGTCTTCCATCAGTTTTCCTAGTAATTTACATCTAGTAAGTCCTTCCATAGAAACACCTTGTTGTTGGAAATCTAAGAACGTTTTATCAATATCTGATTCTAAAATAATATAGTCACCAACTACTGCGGCAACACCATCAATTTTGATTCTTTTTGAGGTTGATTTTGTTGAGTCTTTTGTTTGTGTTTTCGCTTCCATGATGGTTTCAGAAACCATTGTTGCATCTTCCTTTTCTTGCGCTTGCATTCCAAATGCTACAAGCAGCACAAGTACGTATATACTTTGCTTCATTGTGTTAATTGTAAGTTTCAAACTGTTTTTGCTTAACTGCATCTTTCGTGATGTCTTTTTCTAATTTTCTGATAAATTCAAGCTTTCGCTTATTGAGGATGATTTGTCGTACTGTAGGACGTACATACGCAAGCGGCGCAATGTCGTTTCTACCGATTTTATCCTCAATTCGCACCAAATATACTTCTAATGAATCTTCTATCTGAGAAAATTGTGATTTTTTTAAGTATTTATCTTTGTTTTCATTAGTGATTACAGGAATTTTATTAAACACCTGCGTCTCTTTTACCCAAATAGAATCGTTGAGTGAGTAATTGTTGAATTGAATTGCTAATGAATCTAATATTTCTTTGTCTTCAACATTAAAACGCTTGAAACGCTCTGTAATTTCTTCAATGTTTGAATTGTCTTTCCCAATGTTGATGTAACGTAGTTTGAGCAATTCTTCATTGAGTTTGAAGTTTTCTTTGTTGACATTGTAATACGCCGCTTCATCAAAAGCCGTAACAGTAGTATCAATTGTTTTTTTGACAATGGCTTCTTTGTATGCTTCTATGTATAAATCTTGGCGATATTCGGCAACCAACTCTTCAAAAGCATCTTGTTTTTCTTGTGTTAAGTTGATTTTTGCACGCTGAATGAATAGTTCTTGCGTTGCCCATCGATTGATGTAGTTGTTTACAATAATCGTACTGTCTTCCGAAGATACAGTTTCGGAAAGTAGCGGTTCTAAATCGCTTTTGTATAAATAACTTTCACCAACTCTAGCAACTGGTTCGCCATCATTCGATGATTGAAAATATTCACATGAAATACATAAAAAGATACTGACTATGAGACTTAATTTCTTCAATATGAATTATTTAATATATTTTTTTAGTTTACGATATACTTTTTTATTGATGTCAACTTTGTAATTTTTCTTCAAGGTTTTTATCCATTCTTCTTCAAGATATACTTGATAGTCGCTGATTACTTTTCCTTTGATTTCAGAAAGTTCTTTGTGACTCGCTGGAATAATTTCGTTCACTTTTACAATTGTAAAGTCTGTTTTTCCATCGTTATATATTGTTGAAACTCCTTTTTCAAATTTGAATCCTTCCGGAAGGTTTCGATGTGCTTCTTCATATACACCTGGCGAAAAGATAACGTTTACTTTGCTGTCTTTATTGACTGCTTGCTTGATATCTTCCAAAGATTTTCCTTCTTGTAGTAATTGTTGTACTTGTTTCGCTGCATCTTCTTCCGTGCAAGAAGCAATAACAGCTTCTACACGCTTTTCCCATTTGTAATTTTCTTTGTTTTCATTGAAGAATTTTTCCAAACCTAAGGTATCTATTTTTGCTTTCTCCCAAATTTCAGTTTCCATTAAATCAAATAGCAACAATCCATCACGGTATTCTCCATAAATAGCTGCAAAATCTTCATTTACGTTTTCTAAATCACTTTCATAGAATGCTAATAATTTCGCTTCCATGAATTGTGTGTACTGATAATTGATAAAACTTTTAGGATCTTGTTTTTTATTCGCAAATCTCGCATTCGCTTTTAGCAGATAAGAAGCAAATTCGTCGTATTTTATTTTTGTGTCTTTTACTTGAACTAATGTCTTGTTTAAAAAAGTAGGATCCGTTGGTTTTTTCCAGTTTCTACTGAAAAAGTTAGGATCTGCAAGCGCAATAAAATCTTCTCTAGCATCTTTACTTTCAGTAATTGTGTAGAGTTTTTTAATTTTTTTAAGAATAGACGTATTAATTACGTTCGCTCTTTTGTCACCTTTAATTTTTCGTTCTAAAACACCTTTTTCATCTTCAAAGCTTTTCATTTCGTGTTTGGAGATCAACTTTACAACATGCCATCCAAATTCTGATTTGAACGGTTTTGAGAATTCCTCAGGTTTAGTTAATGAAAATGCTACATCTTCAAATTCTTTTGAACGCAATCGCCCACGACCAAATTTTGGCAATTTACCATCATTTACGGCTGTGCTTCTATCTTCTGAAAAACGTTTTGCTAATTTTCCAAAATCGCTTCCCGATTGTAATTGTGTGTAAATGTCTTGTATTTTATCTTCAGGGTTTTCCTTGTTTTCGCCTTCTTTTTTATCTAGTAATAAAATATGTGCCACCGTAATATCTCCCACATTCGCACGAACATCCATTACCTTTATGATGTGATATCCAAATTGGGTACGAATTGGCATAGAAACGTCGCCTATTTTTGTGTTGAACGCTGCTGATTCAAATGGATACACCATTCTAAACGCTGAAAAATAGCCAAGATCACCTTTGTTTGGCTTTATTTTTTGGTTTCCTTTGGCAGAAGGGTCATCTGAATTTTCCATTGCAACTTCACCAAAATCAGCTCCATCAAGGATGGATTTACGAATTTTCATGATTTTATTGTAGGCTAGCAATGTATCTTTTGGAGCAGCATCAAGCGTAACGTTAATTAAAATATGACTTGCCCTTACTTCTTTCTGTAAACGGTCGTACGCTTCTTTTACTAATTGTTCCGTTGCGTTATTATCTGTTAAATAATTGCTAGACAGTTGCTTTCTGTATCCTGCAAGCTCTTTCTTATACGTTTCTTTTTCGTGAAGATTAAGATTTCTAGCTTCTTTTAATTTTAATTTATATTGAAGGAATAAATCGAAATACTCTTCGATGTCTTTTTGATCTTTTTTATCAATAATATCAAGGTTCTTTTTATACACTCTTGAAAATTCGGAAACGTAAGTTGGTTCTCCTTCAATAGAAAATAATACTTTATCTTTTTTAGACTGCGCAAAGCTCGTCAATGAAACCAAAAGAATAAGAACTAATTGAATGCTATTTTTCATCTGTTACTATTTATTTTTTTTACTACTGTCAGATGGAACTCGCCAAAAATTACATCGGTTGATATCGACATAATTGTCATGGCTCATTTCATTGTATTTTTTTTTGAGAAAGACAAAAATAAGAATTCATCAATAGTACACAACAAATAAAGAGACCTAATTAGTATATACTTTATATTTTTTGGCTTGATATTTGGTATTTTAACATATAAAGGGATTTCCTTTTTTGAATTAGATGAGTTAGAAACCGATAAATACTGATGTATATGAAGAAGTTTTACATATTTATTACGGCATTGATTACGACCATAAGTTTGTTTGCACATGAGACTACTACGACAAGACTCATAGATGCGTATGGTATTGAATATTCAAATATTCAAGAGCAGAATGATCAAGATTTGAAAAAGATAAAAGCCAGTTATAGTAATGGGGAACTAAAGATTAGTAGCCTAGAAAAAACGGCAAATGTTGCCATTTATAATTTGCTCGGTCGTAAAGTAGTTGATTTGAAAAATATTACCATCAACGGAAGTTTTAATAGGTATTTAGACTTGCCAAAGAATAATATTTACATTGTAAAAATTTCTTTACCAACCTTCTCAAAGACATTTAAAATTGTAGCGAAGTAGTTTAGCTAGTTGCATATCTATTTAGAAGCGAATGAAAATCATTCGCTTTTTTTATGCTTTTATAGTTTGTTTTTCAACAAGATGACTAATTTTGTGAAAATTATATAAAATATGGCTAAAGTAAAACTGATTTGGGATTTTAGAGGTCCAGCAGCGAAACGTACAGCTGAACATCATTGTATTCACTTAAATGAATTTATTGCGTTAGAAAGCATTGAAAGCGAATCAATTACAACAGAAGAGTTTTCAGAGATGCATGTATGTGCATTATTGATTATCAATGAAGATGATGTTCCATTTATGCGTGAAAAGCTAAAGCCACACAGAGGCCAATTAGTTAAATAATCATGTGAAAAAACGTTAATTTTATGTGATATCGTTTTTTTGGTATGATGTTTTCATTACATTAGCCAACTTTGAAAAAATAAAAAATTAATTAGATGAGAATTAAACATTTACTTTGCACAGTAGCAATCGTATTTTTTTCGTTTGCAGCTTCTGCTCAAACAAAAGTAGGAACTGTTAATATTAATATTATCGTTTCCCAATTACCAGAAATTCCTCAAGTTCAAAAAGGAATTCAAGATTATGAAAAGCAATTACAAAGCGATTTGAAATTAAAGCTTGATGCTTACAGTAAGGAAGTTGAAGAAGCGAACAAAATCTTTGCTACAATGACTGAAGAAGCGAAGAAGAAAAAACAACAAGAGATTTTCGAACTTGAATCTGATATTCAGAAGTTTAGACAAAACGCAGCACAATTAGCTCAATTGAAACAAGACGAGTTAATGCGTCCATTGTACAAGAAAGTTGGTGAAGCAGTTGCAATTGTTGCACAAGAAGAGAAATACACACAAGTTTTCACATTGGATGGAAACGAATTGGCGTATGTTGATCCGTTATATGATCTTACAATGAAAGTTGCTAAGAGACTAGGATTAGATATTGAAGCAAAAAAGAAGTAACGTATTTTTAATACGTATCTAAAACGCCCTGTATTTCAATGAAGTACAGGGCTTTTTTTGTACTTTCTACCGATGTCAAATTCATAAATTTGAGGCTATAATTTTCATTTCTTAACATTGTTTTCTTCTTTTAGAAAATAGGATTTAATATCTTGTTGTCAATTCAAAACTATATATCATGAAAAAAAGAAAATTAAGTCAATCGCTTAGATTTAAAAAAATAACAATCTCTACACTTTCGGAAAAAGAAATTAAAGGTGGAACTTTTGGAACCTACTTTGTAGATTTATGTTACGGAGCGCAAACTAGCTATTTTGGTGTGTGTGCAGCGCAATGTCCACCTCCGGGAAGATAAACAAAATTCAACATAATACTAAAGGCTATCAATTACTACTGATAGCCTTTTTTATGCTTATTTCCTAGTTGAAATTATCTTCTTGAATAATTTGGTGCTTCTTTGGTAATAGCCACATCATGTGGATGACTTTCGTTAATTCCACTTGCCGTGATTCGTATAAATCGTCCTGTTTCTTTCAAGGTTTCTACGTCTTTTGCGCCACAATAGCCCATTCCAGCACGCAGTCCACCAATAAATTGATGAATGCTTTCGTCTAAATCTCCTTTGTATGGCACACGACCTACAATTCCTTCTGGAACTAATTTTTTAATATCTGCTTCAACATCTTGGAAATAACGATCTTTTGAACCTTCTTTCATAGCTTCTACAGAACCCATTCCACGATATGATTTGAATTTTCTTCCTTCGTAAATGATGGTTTCTCCAGGCGATTCTTTCGTTCCTGCTAATAGTGAACCTAACATTACAGAATCTGCACCAGCTGCAATGGCTTTTGGAATGTCTCCTGTATATCTAATTCCTCCATCTGCAATTACTGGAACGCCGCTACCTTTGATGGCTGCTGCAACTTCTAATACTGCTGAAAACTGAGGAAAACCAACTCCAGCCACAACTCTCGTTGTACATATAGATCCTGGTCCGATTCCTACTTTTACAGCATCTGCACCAGCTTCTACTAAGTATTTTGCTGCTTCGCCTGTGGCAATGTTTCCAACGATTACATCTAAGTTTGGAAATTTTGCTTTTACGGCTTTTAGTACGTTTACAACACCTTTTGTATGTCCGTGCGCTGTATCAATCACAACGGCATCAACACCTGCTTTTACTAAAGCTTCTGCTCTTTCCACAGCATCTGCTGTAACACCTAAAGCTGCTGCAACGCGTAAGCGTCCGAACGTATCTTTATTTGCAATTGGTTTCTGTGTAACTTTCGTGATGTCTCTGAATGTGATTAAGCCTTTTAGTTTGTATCGATCGTTTACAATTAAAAGCTTTTCAATTTTATGTTTTTGAAGAATTGCTTCTGCGTCTTTTAATGAGGTGCCTTCTGGAGAAGTGACTAAGTTTTCGCTTGTCATTACCTCAACTATTGGACGTTTACTATCGTGCTCAAAGCGTAAATCTCTATTAGTTACAATTCCTTTCAGCGTACCTTCTTCATCAACAATCGGAATTCCACCAATACTGTGTTCTTTCATGTTTGCGTTAGCATCAGCAACAGTTGCTGTTAACGGTAAGGTTACTGGATCGATGATCATTCCGCTTTCCGCACGTTTTACTTTTCTAACTTTTTGCGCTTGTCGTGCAATTGTCATGTTTTTGTGTAAAACACCTATTCCGCCTTCGCGTGCCATTGCAATTGCCATAGACGATTCGGTAACCGTGTCCATCGCTGCGGAAACAATCGGAACATTGATCGTTATATTTCTAGTAAATTTTGTTTGAATATTGACTTCTCTTGGAAGTACTTCGGAGAAAGCGGGAACTAATAATACATCATCGTATGTAAGTCCTTCGCCTAAAATTTTGTTGTCGTGTGCTGTCATGTCGCAATTAAGATATAATTGCATGCGAATATACCACTTTTTATACAATTAATACCATAAGACATTGTAGATAACATTTTGTTAATGTGATTGTGAAATTCCGCGTAAAATTAATTTTAAAGTGCTGTATTTTAATTTTGTTTGATAGAAAAACTCCTCAATCGCAACAATTGAGGAGTTTTACTTTGATTAAATATTTCTATTTGCGATGATACAAAACTGTAGTACTTGATAGAAAATACATCACAATAGTTATATTAACCTTTCTTTCTTTGAAGTTGAGAAAAGAAAGTTACATTTTTATTGAAAAGAGTAAGAGATTTGGCAATTCCATCTTGCAAGCCTCTTTGAAAAACATCCAAAATGACCGTTTCATCCTTTTCATCAATTTGTTCCTTCGGATTTCCTATTTCATCCTTTATTCTTGCTACTCCAAGTCCAACAGCCATCGCTATGATTGGCTTACAACTTACAAATTGATTGTGTATGAAATCTTCTTCTTGTTTTCTTTCTTGATCCCAAACATCAATTTTAGTGGCTAATTCTGGAGATACAGATTCTAACATTGTTAGCTTAAATTGAAGCGCATCTGCAGGTGTAAAATCACTTTTAATCACATCAATGACATGTTCTCCTATTGCGTATAATTCGTCATCTGGAATAGCGTCTGCTTTGATGTCTAAATCTAAAATATTAGCTTCCATGATTCTATCAGAAAACATAGCATATATTAAACATCTATGATAAAAACATAACATTCTTTTTGCTCTAGTCATCCATCGTGCAATATTTTTATAGTACTGTAACACGATCTCAAAAGTAGGTTTCGCGAATCCGTCTAAGTTTATATTCACAAAATGATGCCATGTAGAATCGATTGCGATTCTACCAACACTTGCAGATCTTCCATCAAAAACGCTAATCGATGCAAAACAATGTGGCTCTGTAGCGGCTTTAAATCCTGCTGTATTTCCCGCAGTTACAAAGGACATTGCTATATTTTGTGATCGTATGGTATGTGAGTTTCCTGTATTTGGATTTACCAGCGTAAAATCTGTTTCTGGTTTACATTCGCCTTCATGCGGATGATCGGGCATGATGTCTATAATTCCTGAAGGTTTGATAGCTGTACTGATGGATAATAAATAATGTGGCAACAAATTTGGAGCTGCTCCATATACTCTAGCATGAATATTTTGCGGAATAGCATCACCTTGATCAGCAAAACTAATTGAACTAGGATTCCCAGAATGTGGCGTATTGGTATCATTTCTTCTGTTTCCTCCCATACTAACTTCTCCGCCTCCAAAATCTTGCCAATGACGCATATCTTTGACTCTTGTAATGTTTCCACAAAGACCAATACCTATATTTCCATGATCACCTGTAGCAAAAACACCACCACCTTTGTTCATATATGCTTCAATAGCACTGATTTCAGTAGAAGCTATTGGCGCAGTACTAAAACCGAATAACCAAACTTGGTCATATTTTGAAGTTGTAAAGTGAGTCGCATCATCAAATTTGAAGTTTGTAATTTTATTCACGAAATTTGGATTTGTACTTTGCATTCCAGCACTTCCAGGATTTCCTCTGTGTCCTAAAGTCACATTATATTGTAAATTCGTATTGCTTTCCGCTTCTAATATTTTAAATATTGTTAAAAAATTAGATAGGCCAAAACCGCCTATTCCAAAATCTAATGCACCATCAGTTACCACTAATACATTTATTTCACAACGAGTCTTAAACCACCATGGTCTTAATAACTCAGGGCTGTGTTGCAGTATTTCATTCCGAAGGCTTAACTGCTCATCTTTAGTAAGTTGATTAATATTTACTAATCTACTTGCAAAATCTTTAGTTTCCATAATTTATAAAGTTTTATGATTAATATCTATTTACGATACAACACAAAGTTTATTTTAATGAAAGTTTTTTACGTATAATTTAAGGAGGTTTTTCCCTTTTAACAATTAGTTTTATCTTTCATTTAAGAATTGTAAATTTATTTTAACAGGAACAGGAAAAGTAAAATATTAGTTGTGTAGAGATTATGGAAATAGCCGTTCTTAAAAAGCTTCACAATACTTTTCTAAGTTTATGAATGTGTATTTTTTCTCTTGTATCAAGAAAATAATTAGAAAAGACACTTTTAGAACTAATTAGAAACAAAGAATATGTTTCTGCTTATGCAGGAATGAACTCTACTTAAAACTGAAATTCTAGTGATATTGATTGAAAATCTTTGAAGCTTCATTGTAAGACGATTCAAAACTCATTGCTTGAATGCCTGTATTTGCTTTTGCCGCCGTGAAATACGAAACCATTTTTTCGGTTGGCATATTTCCTGTGAGTTCATCTTTTGCCATCGGGCAACCGCCAAATCCTTGAATAGCGCCGTCAAAACGTCTACAGCCTGCTTTGTAAGCCGCATCTATTTTTTCATGCCATAAACTTGGTGTGGTGTGTAAGTGTGCGCCAAATTCGATTTCTGTGTACTTAGGAATTAGGTTTGCGTATAAGTAATCTATCACTTCTGGTGTAGAAGAACCAATTGTATCAGAGAGTGATAATATTTTCACGCCCATGTTGGAAAGTTTCTCTGTCCACTCGCCTACGATTTCAACATTCCAAGGATCTCCGTACGGATTTCCAAATCCCATCGAGAGATACGCAACCACTTCTTTGTTGGTTTTATCGGCAATGTTTAGAATTTCTTGTAATGTTTCTATGGATTGTGCAATGGTTTTGTGTGTGTTCCGCATTTGAAAGTTCTCAGAAATGGAAAACGGATACCCTAAGTATTGAATTTCTGGATGCGTACTTGCATCATTCGCACCGCGAACATTTGCAACAATTGCTAAGAGTTTACTTGTTGTGGTAGATAAATCAAGTTTGGATAAAACTTCCGCAGTATCAACCATTTGCGGAATGGCTTTCGGAGAGACAAAACTTCCAAAATCGATCGTATCAAAGCCAACACGCAACAACGACTGGATGTATTGCACTTTTTTTTCCGTAGGAATAAACATTTTGATGCCTTGCATAGCATCTCGTGGGCATTCTATTATTTTAATGTCTTCCATAGATTGTCAAAGATAATCAACGAAAACGTTTTAGGAAATTTTTTTTAAATAGAATAAGCAATAAAAAAAAGCGAGCATTGTGCTCGCTTTTATACTCTACTGTATTATCCACAATAGTACGATTGGCAACCTCCAAATCGTGAGTCGCACCAATTCACTCTTGTGTCTCTACATCCACCTTGTCCTAATCTAGTTACAGGTTCTGGATCCGCTGGCTTACAAGATAAAGCTCCTGAAGCATCAGCTCCACCTCTTATGATTTCTTGTAAATCACTAACTGTCTTCTTCTTTAATGTCAATGCTTTTAAATTTTTTTTCTTCATAATGTCTAAGTTTAAATAGTTAGTTTATGAAAACAAATCAATAACAATTAATGAAGAAAACAAACTTAAGCTTGTGAGGTTTTATAAAACATCATTGCAATAAATAACACTCAATATACTCACTATCAATTAATTAAATAAAAATAAGTAATGTTTCTTATTGAGAAAACAGCCAAGGACCTAAATAGTTAAACCATAAAATAAATCCTGAAATGCTTCCCAAAAACCCAGAAATAATGAACGTGAATCTGTATTTTAATGGAATTATTTTAAAGATTACATACACAGCTATTATAGTTCCAAACACTCCTGTTAGTATAGGAATGCTCCATTGATGAACGTCTAAATAACTTGAAATCCTAAATTCATCGCCATGAAAATTATTAGTTCCATTTATAAAATAGGATACCGTAGCCATAAACGTATTGAATACTTCACGCAGTACAAAGAGTGATAGAAAGATTGCAATCCAATCGTATCGCTTGAATTCCCTACGTTTTTTTGATTTCCTATAAGTCAGAATGAAAAGTCCTAAAAAAGAAGTTAGGATTGTTTGTAATGGACCGCCAAGTGTGACTAAGAAGCTATGTGTTTCATTGTATGGAAATTTTTCATCAATAATCGCTTGTAGTTGATCCGCATGTTTTTTGTCAGCTTCAGTAAAATTTTTAAACGAACCATTCCTATCATAAAATGCATCTAGTTTTTTTACATCTGCATCTTCAAAATATCCTTTGTGATAATACGTCATACTTCCATAATACAATTCTGTTTCGTATCCTAGACTTTGTGCTACTGCTGCATGTCCTAATTCGTGAGTTTGTGTACCTACAATTGTACATACCACAAATCCTAGTGAGAAGATCACTACCCATTTCCACAAAATTTTAAATTGAATCATATTAAGTGATCATAATGTATGCAGCAATTCCAACAAACACAATAATTTGTACCCATTTGAGATAGATTCCGATGTTTTTATTTTTTTTAATCGTATCCGAAATGATTCCTGCTAAGATGGCAATTCCACTAAAGATAATAAAAGACACTACGATAAAAAGGAATCCTAAAATGTAAAATTGAATAACTTCACTCATCGTATCACTAAAAAGAAACCCAGGGAATAAAGCTAAGAAGAAGAGTGTCACTTTCGGATTGAGCACATTCATGATGAACCCTTGTTTGAATAATTGGAAGACGCTTTTTTTGGGAATTGCGCCGTTTCCTAATTCAATATCGCCTGAACTATTAAATACCTTGTACGCAAGATATAGTAAATACAATGCGCCAAATAGTTTGATAATGAAAAATAGAGTAGGATTTTGTTTGAGAATTGTTGAAGCACCAAACGCAACCACAGATGTATGAATGATACAACCTGTCATGAGTCCTAAAACTGTGGCAATTCCGTATTTACGACCGTTTACAATACTTTGCATTAATACATAGATATTGTCGGGACCTGGTGTAAGTGCTAAGAGTGTCGTTGCAGTGACAAATCCTATGAGTATTTCTATATTCAATATGGCAATTTTTTGAGTGTATAAAAATATGTTTTTTTAATTTAACAAATATGAGTTCAATTTAACTTCTGTTAATAAGAACCTCAATAATTATTCAAGAACAAAATGAATTAAATTTACCTTTATTAAACTTTTATTCTCTTTTGCTTTGCTCGCACAAAGAATACTGAATCAAGTTCAGCACAGGCTTCAACAAAAGAAAGTGCGCTTTTCCCAGAGGTGTTTTTAGCAGAAAAAGCTAAAACCGCATCTATTTTTCTAAATTTTCTCCAAGGCTTCAAAAATTCTTAACGAAAAATAGCTACTACACTGCGGAAAAAGAATTCGTTATGTATATTTTATTTCTCGAATTGAAGTTAATTGTCGCTATTAGTAATGAAGACATCACTTTTACGACTTGTTTAGTAAACAATGTCCATCTTGCCATGAAAAATTTCTATTTTATTTCGCGAATTACCTTTTATATTTTATTTTTTCTCTCAACTTCAAACTCCCTTTTTGCACAAACGCAAACGGCTAATTATACCGTTACATTTCAAGGTACTTGGAGCAACACAACACATCCTATTGCAAATTTTCCGTCAAGTGCCCATTGGTCAGATTTGGTAGGCGCTACACATAATAACAGTATTGTTTTTGTAGCTCCTGGAACACTAGCAACTTTAGGAATCGAAAACGTGGCAGAAGGCGGCATAGATGACGATTTTAATTTGGAAGTACAAAATGCAATTATGGCAGGAAACGCAGATGTAGCAATTGATCAACCTTTTGCATCATTTTCGCCAACAAGTAGTGCTTCCGTAGCTATTACGGTTGATAAAGATTTTCCGTTGCTTTCGTTAGCATCGATGATTGCGCCTAGTCCTGATTGGATCATTCAAGTGAATAGCTTGTCCATTATTGATATTAATGGCGATTGGATTCCGAGTATTGTTATGGATTTGTATCCGTATGACGCAGGAACTGAAGAAGGCACCACGTATTCTTTTGCAAATCCTGAAACGGTACCACAACAACCAATTACGAGTTTACAGAATATCGCTCCTTTTTCCAATGCAAAAGTTGGCACACTTACCGTATCATTAGTTTCTTTGGGAATAGACGATATTGATACACAATCAACGATTCACATTAGCACAGATGCAGCTAGTAAATCAATTCAAATTCACAATACAAACCGAGAAAATATTCAACAGATTGAAGTGTATAATTCCTTGGGAACTATGGTGAAGCAGTATGCAACTCCCACAAAGAAAGCTATGTATAATTTTTCTTTTCCAACATTAAAAGACGGCTTGTATTTTATTAAATTACAATCAGAAAGAGGAATTGTAGTTAAAAAGTTATTATTATAATTTATACCTTTTATTCACATATTCACCTGACTTGTAAATAGATAGCAAAATATACTCGATAAACACCTAAACATCACAGAAACCAATACTACTAATTAGTTCCATATTTTTTATATATTTAGTTTAACTAATAATCAAATATTTATGAAAACTATCGGTACGTACTTAGCAATTTTTGGGGCTGGCTCCATTATTTTATATTTTTTTGAAATGCAATTCAAGCTTTTGATGTGGATTGATAGTTGGGGAGAAACCACAGGTTGGGCAATCCGAATTGGAATGATTGTCGTAGGTATTGTACTGTTTTTTATAGGAAAAAATAAGCAGCAAGATGAAGCACCTGAAGAAGCTTCTGAATAAAGAAAATTAGGATAAAAAAAAGTCCAATGAAATACAATTCATTGGACTTTTTTTATTGAAAGTATTATTATAATTCTTGAAGAATTTTCTTGTTGATGTCTTTGATGAGTTTTGGACCTTCGTATATAAACCCTGTGTAGAGTTGTACTAAGTCTGCACCAGCTGCTAGTTTTTCTAATGCATCTTCCGCAGAGTGAATTCCTCCTACTCCAATGATTGGAAAGGCTTTGTTGCTTTTTTCTGCTAAGAAGCGAATGACTTCCGTAGAACGATTTGTTAATGGTTTTCCACTTAATCCGCCCATTTCTTCTTTGTCTGGCGATTGTAAACCTTCACGAGAAATCGTGGTATTTGTAGCAATGACACCTGCAATTTTTGTTTCAGCAATGATTTCTATGATGTCTTCTAGTTGCTCGTTGGTTAAATCGGGAGCAATTTTTAGTAAAATTGGTTTTGGAGCATCTTTCGCATCATTCATCGTTTGCAACGTCATTAGTAACTTTGTCAACGGTTCTTTGTCTTGTAATGCGCGTAAGTTTGGCGTGTTTGGCGAACTTACATTCACCACAAAGTAATCTACATGTGGAAATAAGGCTTCAAAACAGATTTTGTAATCTTCCACCGCACTTTCGTTTGGTGTAATTTTATTCTTCCCGATGTTTCCACCAATTAAGACACCTTTGTTTTTCTTTAAACGTGTCACCGCATCATGAACGCCACCATTATTGAATCCCATACGGTTGATGATGGCTTCGTCTTGCTTTAAGCGGAATAATCGTTTTTTAGGATTTCCTTCTTGCGGTTTCGGTGTCAATGTTCCGATTTCGATAAAACCAAATCCAAAGTTTGAGAGTTCATTGTAGAGTTTTGCATCTTTGTCAAATCCGGCAGCTAAACCGACAGGATTTTTAAACGTTAAGCCAAAAACCGTACGTTCTAAACGTTTATCATTTACACAATACATTCCTCTGAAAATGTTTTTCATGAAAGGAATTTTAGAAAGTGTTCGGATGAGTGAAAAGGTAAAATGATGCACTTTTTCAGGATCAAAGCGAAAAAGTATAGGTTTTACAAGAAATTGGTACATGTTGTATTGTTTGTGCAAAAATAATCTAATTTTTAGAAGACAAATATTTTTACTTCGTATTTTATTTTAAAAGTTATTTCTTTTTGAAACTTTCATTAAGTTATATAGGTCTCTATTTTATAAAGCACCTATTCCTCTAGTCTTATTGAAGTAATTTACCTCTTTTATTATACTTATAATTCATAAAAACAGAGTTATTAAACTTTCTAATTGTAATCTTTTTTCTTACTTTAAGATCACAAACCAAATAAATTTATTAATTATGAAAAAAAAGAATTTATCATCTTTATCGCTTAACAAGAGATCAATCTCTAAAATCCATGGTCAAGTACTTAATGGAGGAAGTAGCGCAATTACTGGAATTTGGCAAAGTTGCAATGCTCTTGAATGCATTTCGAATGATTGTCCTTCGGGTGACTGCTTTGCCAGAGAATCTGAAAACCCAACTTGCACTAGCCAAAATTAAAAAAATCATTTAAAGCGTCCTTGGGGTTCGTTTTTCTGAGCTAGTAAAAAATTAATTCTCAGCGTTGAGTAGGTTCGAAAAATAAAAAAATCATTTTCACCTCACTTGGCTTGTAGATTTCTAAAGCGGCTTAGTCATCTACACAAAAAATAGTATAAAAAAAGGCTCCAAAATTGGAGCCTTTTCAATAGTATTAAAATATTTTGTTCTTATAAAGATAAACTTAATCGTGCAAAAACGTGTCTTCCGTTTGTTCCAAACTGAGTAGAACGTCTAGAATATAAGAATCTACCACTTGATTGAAATGCTGCATCAGATTCATCTGGATACACATCTAATAAGTTGTTTGCTCCAACAGTTACTTTTAAGTTTTCGTTTACACTGTATCCAAAACTTAAGTCTGTTACAATTTTACCAGCATAAAGTCTTTCTACAGTTGGATCCGTATTGTTTGTAGCTTCTTCTACTTCTCCAAAGTAACTATTTCTTAAAAAGATGTTCCACTTGTCTCCTATTTTAAGATTGTGTGATAAGTTACCTTTTGTTCTTGGCACAGAAGATTCTAAAAATATTCTACTTGTTGCATCAAAATAGGTGTCAGATAACCCTGCATTTGCTACTGCAGATGGAATTATTACACTTTCTACAGAAGTTTCTGAGAATGTAAATGCTAGCGTATTTGTCAATCTTAAATTGTCAGATAACGTTACTTTATGATCTACAACAATATCAATTCCTTTTGTTTGTGTATCCACTGCGTTTGCAAAGAAAGCGGCTCTACTTGCGTTTGCTTGCGCAAATAAACTTGCTAATTCTGCATTTCCATTATCGTCAAACTGACCAGTTAAGACAACTCTATCATCAATATTGATAAGATATCCATCGATGGTAAGTTTTAAGTTTGCGCTTGGAATTTTTGCTGTGAAACCTAAAGTGAATCCTGTAGATGTTTCTTCTTTTAATGCTTCTATTCCTAATAATCGCGCTACACGAGATGTGTTTGAGAAAATTCCAACTTCATTAGGAACTCCATCTACAAATATGGTAGACGTTGAGTTGTAATGGATTTGGTGTAATGAAGGTGCTCTAAATCCTGTTTGGAATCCTGCTCTAATGTTAATATTGTCAGTAGCTTTTAATCTCGTTCCTAATTTGAAATTTAGTGTGCTTCCAAAATCCGAAAAGTCTTCAAAACGTATTGCTGCTGCAACCATGAAAGATTCCGTAAAATCTGCTTCTACATCAACGTATCCTGCAATAGAGTTTCTAAATGCATTTACTTCATTTTCTGGCTTGAATCCAGGAAACACTTGAATTCCTCCTGGTCTACTGTTTCCAAAGAAATCTGTTGGAACTACTGACGTTGGATCAGTTGGATCATGAATGTTTCCTAATGTATTATATTGTGCGTACGAAGCTTCTTCTCCAGCTACGATTGCATAGTTTTCTACTCTGTATTCTGCTCCAAAAGCAACGTTGAATCCAGCAAAAACATCTTCATAAAATTTACTAAGATCCACATTACTTGTGTTTTCACTGTAATTGAATCCTCCTGAATCTGCTTCAAATGGAGTAGAGTTTGCTAAAGAAGCATTGTTAGAGTTACTAATTCTATAGTTAAATGCATTCTTTCCAAAGTTGTTACTAAAATCTACATTCCAGTCACCTAGTTTTCCTCTAATACCAACAGCAATTGCTTTGTCCGTTATGTTTGAGTTAATTTCTGGTAAGAAACCGTTAGCATACGCTGGCGTATACGCTCTACTTTGATATGGCAATCTATAGAATCCTGCAGCATTTCCATTTTTGTATCCGATACCTCCAAAAGCATAAAAGTCTAAATCTTCTCCTAAAGGAATTTCCATGTTTCCAAAAAACTGTGCGCCTCTTAGTTCCGATTGTCCAACTCTCATGTTGTAATCACTACGTTGTTGTCCTCTAGCGGCTAATTCACTTTGTGTAACATCAGCTCCTAATATCGTTCTAAGTTCGTCTTGTGTTTCCGTTCCTGATAAGGTAATTCCGGCAGCACCTGCAAAGTTAAAAATATCATCAAAGTCACCATCTAATAATAAAGACGTATCATATCCTGCATTGTCAGCAACTCTTTCAATAGAATTATACGCATTGAATATTTGTCCTTGCCATTCTTGCATTCTGTTTGTAGCACCTCTAAAGTTAAATTCTCCTGTAAAGTTGATAAAACCACCTTCGTCTCCAATTGGAAGTCCGTAGTTTACACCAATGTTTACTTTTTCTCCATCAATGTTTTTGTCTGGTCCACTTTCGCTTGTAAAGTTCGCTCCGGTTGTTAAACTTAATTGAAGTTTATTGGTATCTTTCTTTAAAACGATATTGATAACTCCTGCAATGGCATCAGAACCATATTGTGCAGCAGCACCATCTCTTAAAATTTCAATTCTGTCAATTGCATTTGATGGTATTGCAGATAAATCAGAACCTACACTACCTCTACCAAAGGTACCATTTACATTCACTAACGCTGTTTTGTGTCTTCTTTTCCCATTTATTAACACCAATACTTGATCGGGTCCTAAACCTCTTAAAGATGCAGGTGCAATGTGATCCGTTCCATCAGAAATTGTTTGTGGATTGGATGAAAAAGAAGGCGCAGCATAGTTTAAAATTTCTGTCACTGTTATTTGCGGTGATCTTTCTTTTAATTCAGAAACGTCCAATATATCTACTGGAACAGCTGTATCTGTTGCTGTTCTGTTTGCATTACGCGATCCAATCAATAAAACTTCATCCAAACCAAGTCCGGATACCATTGTTACATTGACTACCGTTCCGTTTACGGTTACTTCTTGAGTTTCATAACCAACATAAGAGAATATTAATACATCTCCTTGTTTTGCATCAATTTTGTAGTTTCCATCAAAATCAGAGATGGCTCCTTTTGTTGTTCCTTTCACAACAATAGAAACGCCCAGCAATGGTGTAGAACTGTCATCTACGACTGTTCCCGTAATTTGGGCATACGAAAATGTTGAAAACAAGAGTGTCATCAACATTAAAATAAAGTAATTTTTTAACATATTATTTGGGTTTTTTTAGTTGGTCTAAAGTAATCCTTTTATTCCAAAAAAATACAAAAGATAAATTATAGTTCATTTTAGTTGAGTCAAAATTGAATTAAACTGGAATAATAAAGCATCATAATTGTTTAAAAATTATAGCCCAACATTATATGAATATTCAAAAATCCGCTATTTTTGAAAAAAAGATCACAGATGCAACATATTATAGATAGATTCATCAGTTATGTAACGATTGATACAGAATCAGATGAAACTTCAGAAACAACACCAAGTACTGCCAAACAATGGGATTTAGCTAATTTGTTAGTAGCTGAATTGAAACAAATTGGATTGTCGGATGTTACGATTGACGATAACGCATACATTATGGCAACCTTACCGAGTAATGTTGATCATGACGTTCCTACGATTGGATTTGTGTCACATTTTGATACATCGCCCGATTTTACTGGCGCAAATGTAAAACCGCAAATTGTTCCAAATTACGATGGAAAAGATATTATCCTAAACGCAGAACAAAATATTGTGCTTTCACCAGATTATTTTGAAGATTTGTTATTGTATAAAGGACAAACCTTAATCACCACTGACGGAACAACACTGCTTGGCGCAGATGATAAAGCTGGAATTTGCGAGATTGTATCTGCTATGGAATACCTCATCAAGCATCCTGAAATTAAACATGGAAAAATTCGTATTGGCTTTACACCAGATGAAGAAATTGGTCGTGGCGCGCATAAGTTTGATGTAGCAAAATTTGGTGCTGAATGGGCATATACCATGGATGGAAGTCAAATTGGAGAATTAGAATACGAAAACTTTAATGCGGCAGGTGCAAAAATTGAGATTAAAGGTAAAATTGTGCATCCAGGTTATGCCAAAGGAAAAATGATCAACTCTATTCTGATTGCAAACGAAATTATAAATGCATTGCCTGCGCATGAAATTCCACAAGAAACTTCGGGTCGTGAAGGTTTTTATCATTTACACACTACAAAAGGAAGTATTGAAGAATCATCTTTGGAATATATCATCAGAGATCACGATAAAGACAAGTTTGAAGCGCGAAAAGAATTGCTAGAAAAGATTGCGGCAGATATTAATAGTCGGTACACGTATGATCCAATAACCTTGGTGATTAAGGATCAATATTACAATATGAAAGAAAAGGTGGAACCCGTTTTTCATATCATTGACATTGCCGAAGAAGCGATGAAATCATTAGGCATTACGCCGCTTATCAAACCTATTCGTGGTGGAACAGATGGTTCGCAATTATCATTTATGGGCTTGCCGTGTCCGAATATTTTTGCGGGTGGACATAATTTTCACGGACGTTATGAATATGTTCCTGTGGAAAGTATTTTAAGTGCTATTGATGTAATTGTAAAGATTACGGAATTAACTGCTGAAAAGTATAAAAAGTAAGTTTTATGAAAAAGTATGCTTCTGTCGATGAATACATTGCTGATTTTCCCGAATGGGAAGAAAAATTACGTTTGTTACGAAGTATAGTGCTAAAAAATCCTTCTATTAAAGAAACGATCAAATGGAACATTCCGGTGTTTACGGTTGATGGAAAAAATATTCTTGGATTGAGTGCTTTTAAATCACATGTTGGATTGTGGTTTTTTCAAGGTGCTTTATTGAAAGATGAAGCGAAAGTTTTAGTGAATGCGCAAGAGGGAAAAACGCAAGCCATGCGCCATTGGAAATTTACAGCATTAGATGCGATTCCTGAAGCTTTAGTAAAAGTTTACATTGACGAAGCTGTACAATATCAAAAAGATGGGAAAACGGTTGTAATGACCAAAACCAGCACCTTTGCTCTTCCCGATGAACTCAAAACTGCTTTTGAAGCGAATTCAAGTTTAAAGACTGCATTTGAAAAATTATCAAATTATAATCAAAAAGAATACGCTACATATATTACGACAGCAAAAAGAGTTGCTACGAAAGAAAGTAGACTTCAAAAAATCATTCCGATGATATTAGAAGGCAAAGGCTTGAATGATAAGTATAAATAAGAGCTTTTCATACTTTTAAAAAATATAAAAAAACAAAAAAGCATCGTTTTCACGATGCTTTTTTTGTGCTTGTTGTAAGCGTGTTTTTTAAGAAGGCTTGTTGAGTTTAGCCGTAGCTTCTACTGAAAGTGCTGCGCGCTCAAACTTAATTTTCCCAGCACCTGTTTCAATTATACAAGTGTGGTCTTTATCATTAAGTTCAACAATTTTTCCATGAATTCCACTTTTGGTAATCACTCGATCACCTTTTTTAATGGATGCCATGAAGTTCTTCTCTTTTTTTTGTCTTTTAATGCTTGGTGCTAGTATAAAAAAGTATACTACGACTACCATTAGCAATATTGGTAAATATTGTTCCAATCTTCGTATGAATTAATGGTTGTGTCCTTCGTGACCTGTTTGAGTTGAACCAGTAGTAGTTGTTTTACCAGCTGCTTTTTGTGCTTCTTGCTGAGCTTTCATTCTAGCTTCTCTTTCTACTTTAGCCTTTTCTCTTTTTGCTTCTAACACTGGGTCAGGTGTAGCAAATGCTTTGATACGTACAATTTCTCTACCTTTTTCAGTATTAGCCGTTACCGTAACAGTATTTGTTTTTAGGTTTGGCTTGTTTGTAGAGTTATACTTTACAGTAAATTCTCCTTGAGCTCCTGGTGCGATAGGCTCTTTTGGCCAATCGTTAGGAACAGTACATCCACAACTTCCTTTAATTCCTGTAATTAATAAAGGTGAAGTTCCAGTATTTGTAAACTTAAAAGTTGTTTCTACTTGGTCACCTTCTTTAATAGTTCCAAAGTCATGCTCTGTTTTATCAAAAGTCATTGCACCAAAGTTTTTTGCTACTGCATCTCTTTGTGCTGCTTGCGCTACGTTTTCGCTTTTTACTTTTTTCGTTGCATCGTCTTTACATGATGTGAATAAGACAAGCGACATAGCTCCTAATAAAATAAATCCTTTTCTGATCATAGTACTTAAAATTTTGAATGGGTAAATTTAATAATTGTTTTCGTTACATCAAACCGCGACCGATTTTATTTAACTTATTTTCTTTTTTATACTCTTTAATTAATTTGTCTAAAATTCCGTTTACAAACATACTACTTTTCGACGTAGAATATTCTTTTGCGAGCTCAATATATTCATTTATCGTGACTTTTGCAGGGATTGAAGGAAATTTTAAGAATTCACAGATCGCCATTTTGAGTACAATTAAATCTAAATTAGCGATTCTATCCTTGTCCCAATTGGGTGTTTTTCCTTGAATTTCAGTCGTTAACATCTCATCATTTAACATTGTTTTCATGAATAAATCCTTCACAAACTCGCGATCTTCGTCATCTTTGTACAATTCTGATAGAAAAATACGCTCTTTTCCAGGCTTAGATTGCTTGATTGATTTCAGAATTAACGTATTGACAACTGGTAAATCATCAAGCCATGTTAATTTTTGATCTTCAAAATATTCGTATAGTTTTTCATTTGGCGCAATCACCTCTGAAAATAATTTTGCCACAAATGTGCGATCTTTTTCATAAGAGGTTTCTTCCGAATCCATATATTCCTCATAAATATCGCTGGCAAGCATTGCATCAAATATCACACGAACATATTCGTCGTTCAATTCCCAATCGTTCAATTTGCGATTGTAAACAGCCGCTTTTAAGTCTTCATTTTGAATTAAATGTTGAATGATAGCGTTTTGCAAAAACTTCTTATTTGGATTTTTTTCCGCAGAAGTTGCTAAGTATTTCTTTTTTGAAAGCTCAATTTGCTTTTGTGCTAATTCGCTTAATTTTACAAATAAGTCTAGTGTAAGGATATGAAGATCATGCATATTCGCAATACTCATATTGATAAATTTTAATTCTTTATCAACCTGATCACTTTGTGACTGTGACAATGCATAAATGGACTGCATTACTTTAACTCGAATATGTCTTCTTGTTAGCATCTAAGTAAGAACTTTAATTTTAAAAAAAATACGAACCCAGGGTAAATCCTAAATTTTAGGAATCGACACGAGGATCGAAATAGTAAACATAAGATTCCGCTTTTCAGCGGAATTAGTTCAACTAGTAATTTTGAATTCATCTTTCAGACTTTTCAAAATTAAGTTTCACTAAAAATGAAAGGCGAAAAGAATGAATCCTTTCGCCCCGCAAAAATATAATTATTTTAAAAGAATGCTACTATTTATTCGCTTCTTTTTTTCTAGTTTCAATTCTGTCCAATGCAATATTCAATGCAGCAGTATGTGTTGTAGAATTATTTTCTTCTGAATGTTTAAATATTTCCAAAGTAGTATTGTAAATATTTTCCGTTTTACGTATGATTTCGGTTTTACCGTATCCTTCTAATTCAGCATATACATTAATGATTCCACCAGCGTTAATTAAGAAATCTGGTGCATACGCAATTCCTCTATCTCGCAACATGGCTCCGTGTTTTATTTCATCTTGCAATTGATTGTTAGCGGCACCTGCAATTACTTGCGCTTTCAATTTATGAATACTACCATCATTTACGGTTGCTCCTAACGCACATGGCGCATAAATATCCATGTCTTCTGCATAAATATCTGAACCTCTATAAATTTCTGCTCCGTACGTTTTACTTACTGTTTGTAAACGCTCTTCGTTGATGTCTGCAATGATTACTTTGGCTCCTTCGTTAGATAAATGCTCCACTAACGCTTCTCCTACATGTCCAATTCCTTGTACATATACAGTTCTGTCTTCTAAAACTTCTGAACCAAATTTATGTTTAGCGGCAGCTTTCATTCCCATAAAAACACCATACGCCGTAATAGGCGATGGATTTCCTGCGCCACCTCTAGATTCTGAAATTCCAGTTACATAAGGTGTTACATCACGAACGAGATCCATATCGCTAGTTTCCATTCCGATATCTTCTGCTGTTATATAACGTCCGCTTAATGAATGCACAAATTCACCAAACTTTTTCATTAACTCAGGTGTCTTCTGTGTTTTGGCATCTCCAATAATTACGGCTTTTCCACCACCAAGGTTTAATCCTGTAATTGCTGATTTAAAGGTCATTCCGCGTGATAAACGAAGAACATCATTCAAAGCTTCCCATTCATTATTATATTTCCACATTCGAGTTCCCCCCAAAGCTGGTCCTAAAACTGTGTTATGGATTCCTATTATTGCTTTTAATCCTGTATCTTTGTCGTTACAAAAAACAACTTGTTCGTGATTATCAAAAGACAGTTGTCCGAAAACTGGATCTACCTTGTGTAATTCATGTGCGTTTATGACGTCTGAGACCATATATACTTTATATTACTTTTATATTATATATAAAAATTAGAGTACAAAAATAGTGATAATTAAATTTTATGCAATAAAGTTGTTGTTAAAATGAATATTTTTCAAAATAAATCAAAAAAAACGTTTGCGAATTATAGCTAATGAAAGAATTACAGCATTTAAATAAATATTTTATAAAATATAAGGGACGATTACTTTTAGGAATATTAATCACTATCATCGCACAAGTTTTTTCTTTGTTCGCTCCAAAACTTATTGGAAATTCCCTCACAGTTGTTCAAAAATACATTGATAAAGAAATTACAGACCTTGCCATTGTAAAGGATGAACTTTTTATGAACATTCTCATTATCGTTGGTGCTTCTGCCCTAGCTGCATTTTTTACATTTTTAATGCGTCAGACGATTATCAATATTTCTCGATATGTGGAATATGATTTAAAAAATGAAGTCTATCAGCAATATCAAAACCTCTCTACAAATTTTTACAAAAAGAATCGTACAGGAGATTTAATGAATCGTATTAGTGAAGATGTTGGAAAAGTGCGTATGTACGCAGGTCCAGCAATTATGTATAGTATTCGTACGATTACGTTATTTGCCTGTCTGATTCCATTAATGTTCATTACAGCGCCAAAAGTGGCAATATATACGCTACTTCCATTGCCTATTTTATCATTTTTAATTTACAAATTGAATCGTGCTATTCAGAAACGAAGTACCATTGTACAGCAGTTTTTATCAAAATTATCCACATTTACACAAGAATCATTTTCGGGAGTTTCTGTAATTAAAGCCTACGGAATTGAACCGCAAATCAAACAAACCTTTGATGAAATGGTTTTAGAAGGAAAACAGAAAAACATGGACTTGGTAAAAGTAAATGCTTGGTTTTTTCCGATGATGATTTTATTAATTGGTGCCAGTAATATTTTAGTCATCTATATTGGCGGAAAACAGTTTATCAACGGTGAAATTGAGTTTGGTGTCTTGGCAGAGTTTATCATGTATGTAAACATGCTTACATGGCCAGTAGCAACGATTGGCTGGGTAACTTCTATTGTACAACAAGCAGAAGTATCACAAAAACGTATCAATGAATTTTTGGACGTGGTTCCAGAGATTCAAAATCAAATTGCAGAAGCGACTCCTATTCAAGGAAATATTGAATTTAAAGATGTTTCGTTTACGTATGATGATACCAATATAACCGCACTAAAAAATGTTTCGTTCTCGCTTCACTCTGGTGAAACTTTAGCAATTGTTGGAAAAACTGGTTCTGGGAAAACTACTATTTTAGATTTAATCAGCAGAATGTATGATACAGATCACGGTGTCATTGAAATTGACCAAATAGCTATTAAAAACCTCAACCTAAATAGTTTACGAAACGCTATAAGCATTGTTCCACAAGATGCATTCTTATTTTCAGAAACGATCAAAGAAAACATTAAGTTTGGTAAAGAAGATGCCACGGAAGAAGAAGTAATTGCTGCGGCAAAATTTGCATCGGTTCATGAAAATATTATAGGGTTCAAAAAAGGATACGACACTATTCTTGGTGAACGCGGAATTACCTTAAGTGGTGGACAAAAGCAGCGTGTTTCTATTGCACGTGCCATCATAAAAGATCCAAATGTTTTATTGTTGGATGATTGCTTGTCTGCCGTAGATACTGAAACTGAGGAAGAAATATTGACCAACATTCAACGTATTACCGAAAATAAAACCACAATCATCGTAAGTCACCGTATTTCTTCTGCTAAAAATGCTGATAAAATTATCGTGCTAGATGATGGACGCATCATTCAAAATGGTAGCTATGACGATCTTATTGAAGAAGATGGCTATTTTAAAGAGCTCTATTTAAAACAACTTTCCGAAAAAGATTTGTAAGATTTTGTTGTTCAGTTAATTTTTTTTTTCCATTTTTGAGGGAGATTAACAAACAACTAAATTTTAGAAAAAGGGGATTATGAGTGAAAAAGAATTACTAGAGAAAGAAGAAATTTTCTCTAAAGTACTGAGGGCAGGAAGGAGAACTTATTTCTTTGATGTCAGAGCTACCAAAGCTGGCGACTATTACCTAACCATTACAGAAAGCAAAAAGTTTACGAATGACGATGGGTCTTTCCATTACAAAAAACACAAAATTTATCTATACAAAGAAGATTTTGCTGCATTTACAGAAATTTTAGATGAAATGACAGCGTACATTGTAGATGAAAAAGGAGAAGAAGTCATTTCTGAACGTCACCAAAAAGATTTCAAAAGAGAATATCCAACGGATGCAGTGACGGACGAAAACACAACAGATACTGGAAGTTTTACGGATGTAAGCTTTGAAGATATATAAAAAAAACAGTAACCAATCCAAAACCAAAAAAAAGCCACTTTATATAATTATAAGTGGCTTTTTACTTTTTTATAAATTAAATGATTGAATAATTAAAAAATTCAACATTTGCATTTCAATTATCCTTCCGGATGCATAAACGCTTGCTTTCCTAACAATTCTTCTTCTGTTTCTACAATATCTTCATCAGGCACACAACAATCTACTGGGCAAACTGCCGCACATTGTGGTTCCTCATGGAATCCTTTACATTCTGTACACTTATCTGGAGATATATAATAGATTTCGTCTGAAATTGGTTCTTGTGCTTCGTCTGCGTTCACTTCTTTTCCATCTGGTAATACAACAGTGCCTTTTAAAGAAGTTCCATCAGCATAACGCCAATCATCGGCTCCTTCGTAAATTGCTGTATTTGGACACTCTGGCTCGCAAGCACCACAGTTGATACATTCGTCGGTAATAATTATTGCCATTATTTTTTCTTTTCGTTTACAATCTTTTTATGAACTACCACTAATGCGGTAAAAGTTTTATAAATTCGCCAAATATTAAACGTTGGCTTATTTATCGAAGTGCAAAAATAACGCCAAAACTATTCATAAACAAATTCAGATGGCTTTAGCAGAAAGAATTAACGCTTTTGTAAAACTCGGTGCTTTTTTAAAACAATTCGCAACGGAACATCCAACACAAGACAAAACGATTCCTTTTAACGATGTTTTCTTTGATGGAATGCTGCATCAGCTGAAACTTACAGAAGAAAATAATCGTTGGTTTAACAAGGAAAATCTTCGTTTTGCTATTGGAAACTGGACAGAAGCTTTACAGCAAGAAAATCTTGAAAATTGGACAAATCGGTACAAGTTTGATGCTATTTCACCAAAAAAAGTTGCCATCATCATGGCTGGAAACATTCCATTAGTTGGTTTTCACGATTTTTTATCGGTGTTAATTTCAGGACATGACGTTTTGGTAAAACAATCTTCTAACGATAAACACGTATTGCCTTTTTTAGCTAAATACTTAGAATATGTAGATGAAAGCTTTAAAGGGAAAATTACATTTACAGATGAAAAACTAGAAGGATTTGATGCCGTAATTGCCACAGGAAGCAACAATACGGCGCGTTATTTTGAATACTATTTTAAAAACAAACCCAATATCATTCGTAAAAATAGAAATTCGGTTGCCATCTTAACAGGAAACGAAACGGAAGCACAATTAATCGCGTTAAGCGATGATATATTCACGTATTTCGGATTGGGTTGTAGAAGTGTTTCAAAACTATTTGTGCCAAAAGGATATGACTTTCAAGCCTTTTTCGGAGGAATGTATAGTAAGAGTGAGATTATGAATAGCGCAAAATACGCCAACAATTACGATTATAACAAAGCGGTTTATTTAATGAGTCTGTTTGATATTTTAGAAAACGGATTCGTCATGATTAAAGAAGACAAACAATACGCGTCTCCGATTGCGACGGTTTTTTATGAGTATTACGATGATATGGATTCGCTGCGTGAAAAATTGCGCGAAGACGCAAACAAAATACAATGTATTGTTTCTGATCTAAATGTACCAAATGAAATTGAATTTGGGCAAACGCAACATCCTGAATTACATGACTATGCTGATGGTGTAGATACTTTGGAGTTTCTAATTAATTTGAATTAAATAATATTTTTCTAATCATCTCATTATCAAATATTAATTTTCATTTTCTTTGCTTGCCCAAAGAAAACGAAACAAAAGAAAAGGCACTTTTTCTGGCAGGTATTTTTAGTTTTCTCGTTGGAAAACTAAAACCGAAAAGTTTTTACTAAATTTTCTCCAAGGCTTCGAAAATTTTTAACGCAAAACCTTTTCTATACTTCAGAAAAAAAATGGATTACTCGAAACACATTGTAATTTATTATTTTTGACAGATATGAATCTGCGCAAACTAAATTATTTAGCCTAATCATAACAACAATTCGTTCATAATTTAAGAACTTTACGCTCAAATTAACAACACACGACAAATACATACGATGAAAAAACACAACTTTAGCGCAGGACCATGCATCTTACCGCAAGAAGTATTGCAAAAAGCTTCAGAAGCGGTTCTTAATTTCAACAACGACAATCTTTCACTAATTGAAATATCACATAGAAGTAAGCCATTTGTAAACGTCATGGAAAATGCACGTAGTTTAGCATTGGAATTACTTGGTTTAGAAGGAAAAGGATACAAAGCACTCTTTTTACAAGGTGGCGCAAGCATGCAATTTTTAATGTCTGCCTACAACTTATTGGACACAAAAGCAGCTTATTTAAACACAGGAACTTGGAGTGATAAAGCGATTAAAGAAGCAAAACTTTTAGGTGAAATTATAGAAGTTGGTTCGTCTAAAGACAAAGGATTTACATACGTTCCAAAAGGATACGAAATTCCTGCGGATGCAAACTATTTTCATTGCACAAGTAACAATACCATTTTTGGAACACAAATGAAAAGTTTCCCCGAAACAAATGTTCCAGTGGTTTGCGATATGAGTTCGGATATCTTTTCGCGTCAGTTAGATTTTTCAAAATTTGATTTGATTTACGCTGGAGCGCAGAAAAATATGGGACCAGCCGGAGCGACGTTAATTGTTATAAAAGAAGATATATTAGGAAAGGTAAACAGAACCATTCCTTCAATGTTAGATTACAAAGTACACATTAGCAAAGACAGCATGTTCAATACGCCAGCCGTTTTTCCTGTGTATGTTTCGATGCTTACGCTAGAATGGTTAAAAAACTTAGGTGGAATTGCTGCTATTGAAAAAATCAACGAGCAAAAAGCGGCGTTACTTTACAATGAAATAGATAGAAATCCATTGTTTAAAGGTATTGTAGCTAAAGAAGACAGAAGTTTGATGAATGCTACATTTAGCTTAACAGATGAAGCGTTAAAAGAAACTTTTGACACGATGTGGAAAGATGCCGGCATTAACGGACTTAACGGTCACAGAAGTGTTGGTGGTTACCGAGCATCGATGTATAACGCATTGCCATTAGAAAGCGTTCAAGTATTAGTTGATACGATGCAAGCTTTAGAGAAAAAAGCATAATTTTTCAATCGTTCAATTATTTAATCTTTCAATTAGAAAAAAAATGAAAATATTAGCAAATGACGGAATTTCGCAAAGCGGAATTAACGCTTTAGAAAAAGACGGATTTGAAGTCATCACTACAAAAGTTGCACAAGAACAATTAATCAACTACATCAATAAAAATCAAGTAAATGCTTTGTTAGTAAGAAGCGCAACGAAAGTTCGTAAAGACATTATTGATGCTTGTGAAAGCTTAAAAATCATTGGTCGCGGTGGTGTTGGAATGGATAATATTGATGTTGAATACGCACGATCAAAAGGAATTCATGTGATCAATACGCCGGCAGCTTCTTCGAGTTCAGTTGCGGAATTAGTTTTTGCACACTTGTTTAACGGTGTTCGTTTTTTACACGATGCAAACAGAAATATGCCTTTAGAAGGTGATTCGCGATTTAAAGACTTGAAAAAATCGTATGCAAACGGAACTGAATTGCGCGGGAAAACTTTAGGAATTATTGGATTTGGTCGTATTGGACGCGAAGTAGCAAAAATTGCACTTGGTTTGGGAATGAAAGTCATTGCTTCTGATAAATTTATCGGGAAAGGAACGATCAAAGTAGATTTTTACAATGGACAATACATCAATGTAGAAATTGAAACAGAACCAATGGAAGACGTTTTGCAACATTCAGACTTTATTACATTACACGTTCCTGCTCAAAAAGAATACATTATTGGCAAGAAGGAATTTGATTTAATGAAAGACGGCGCAGGAATTGTAAATGCTGCTCGTGGTGGTATTATGGACGAAGTTGCCTTGATTGATGCATTAGACTCTAAAAAACTAAGCTTTGCAGGATTGGACGTGTTTGAAAACGAACCTACGCCAGCCATCAAAGTATTAATGAATCCATACATTTCATTAACGCCGCATATAGGTGCTGCAACCAACGAAGCGCAAGACAGAATTGGTTTAGAATTGGCTTCACAAATCAGTTCTATCATGAAAACAGAACTTTAAAACAAATCATTATAGGATATCAAAGAGGTCGTCTAAAAAGTAATTTTTAGGCGATTTTCTTTTTGGTCTAATTTTGTTTTGATCTCAAGCTTTGATTAATTGAGATTAAAAACGGTCACAATAAAAAAGCGAAGTTAGTTTACAGTGT
>NZ_JACGWS010000018.1 GCF_014397005.1 Kordia aestuariivivens | reverse complement strand
GAAGTCTGCAAGACGCACGCAATGTTGTAAGTTGAATTAATCCCGTTGCATAACGGGATCTCAAGAATCAATAGTTCTAACTCAACATTGAGAAGTCTGCAAGACGCACGCAATGTTGTAAGTTGAAGTATTCCCTTTGCATAACGGGATCTCATGAATCAATAGTTTTAACTCAATATTGAGAAGTCTGCAAGACGCACGCAATATTGCAAGTTGAATTAATCCCGTTGCATAACTGGATCTTATGGTAAAACAATTAAAAATTTTAGATGCTATTCTGGTTCCTCCTTTGAGTCAGCTCCGGCTCTTTTAGTGCCGCCATTAATTTTAATAGTAATATCATTAGAAACTTTGTACTGTTTCAATTGAGAAATACTTACTTGACTTTTTCATGCTAAAAGTTTTATATATTAATAGGTTAGGTAAGGTACTAAATATTCTTTAAATTTATAACTGCCACATAATGAACACAGATTTCTAATATTTATGGTTATTTCACAGATAAGATTTCGTAAGTTTTTTTTAGTATTTATTTTTTTGATGCCATTGTGTTTATTGCAAGCACAGGATGTAGAATTAAGTAATTATTATCATCAGCAACTGGAAAAAAGAGAGTTCTCCTTAGCTGAAAAAGAAAAGCTAGTAGATAGTTTATTACTTCAAAAGAACATTCAAGTTGATCCGCTAAAATTGGTTAAAATTTATAGAGATTTTATTAATGTGGCAGGTTTTTCAAACATTAAAAAGGCTGTTTTTTATGCTCAAAAAGTAGAAAATATAGCAGTCATATTGGACAATTTTAATATTAACGACTTCAAGAAAAATCGTAGAAATAGAATCGTTTTTTTACACCGAGATCAGCAGTTTTATAAAGCCTTAAAAGCAGCGAATAATTATTTAGAAAGGTACCCTGAAGTTAACAATTCTACAAGCAAAATATATCGATCTCTCGGAAATATATACGGTGATTTAGGAGATTTTCAGAAGGCAATTACTATTTATGATAAATCTATATATTTATCAAAATCTTTTCAAAATGATGAAGAATTAGTAAGAACATACGTTTGTAAATTACAAATTTTAGTAGATTTATATGAAACTAGCTATTCTAAACAAATATTAAAAATAAAGAAAGAATTAGAAAAATTGACAAATCATATCAGTGTAGAAAATAAAATAGTTACTTACTTAAATTTGGGAGCTTTTTATGATTTTATAGAGGATTTTACAAGTGCAAAAGAAAATTATGTAAGTGCGTTAAATATATCGACTTTAGAAAATGATACCATTAATATTTTCAGGAGTAACATAAATTTGGCAATAGTCAGTAAGAAAACAAATCAACTAGAAAAAGCAAAGTATTTTTTAGAAAAAGCAAATGAAAATAGCTCTGAAGATGGAAATATGAAAGCAATGGTCTCCAACAACTTAGCCGACATCTATCAAAAAGAAAACAACCATCAAAAAGCACTCATTCATTACCAAAAGGCAATTGTGTTAGCATTAGAATCTAAAGACATTGACTATCAACAATTACCAACACTGCAAGACATTGAATTTTCTCCTAATAAAATAGATGTTTTAGGATACTTAATCGACAAAGCTAACGGTTGGATTGCCTATTACGATGCAGAAGGAAATCCTGAATACCTCAAAAATGCTCTCGATACGTTTACACTAGCAGATCAATTAATAGATTTGATTTACGTAGAAAGTCGTGAAGACTTATCAAAACTATTCTGGCGAAAAAAAGGCGCAACATTCTACCCAAAAGCGGTTGAGGTTTGTTACCGTTTGCAACAACCCGAAAAAGCCTTCTTCTTCATGGAAAAAAACAAAGCCATGTTGTTGTTAGAAAACATGACCAATGCAACGGCAAAACGCTTGTCTAAACTTCCCGAAAACATACTAGAGCGCGAACAAAACTTAATCAAAGAAATCAAAACGTTTGAATCTGAAATTCAAGCGTATGAAACTACTGAAACGCAGACGATAGATTCACTAAAAAACAGCGTTTTCAAATACAAAAAAGAATATGCCGCATTCATAGATTCATTAGAAACGGAGTTTCCAAAATACTATAACTACAAGAAAAACATCAACATTGTAACCTTGCAAAACGTACAATCAACATTACAAGCAGACGAACTGATATTACAATACATTGTTGGAAAAGAAAAAGGATTTGTGGCGTTAATTTCTCCAAAAAGCATTCAGCTAAAAGAATTGCCAACAACGGAAATCCTAACGGAAACAGTTACACAATACAAAGAAGCGGTTTCCAAACCTTTTGTAAAAAACGAAGATAAAAACAAGTATGAAGCTCTTGCTAAAAAACTCTATCAGCAACTCATACCATTCAATACTTCGGAAATGCAATTCGCTGAAAAACGCATCACGATTATTGCAGATGGACTCTTGCAATACATTCCTTTTGAAGCATTGCGTACGCCAAACAATGCGTATTTCATTGAAAATACAGAAATTCATTATAACTATTCGCTTTCTTCGGCCGCACAATCGCAACAAAACAACACGCCAATCTCCAAGGCATTTATTGCGATCGCGCCTACGAAATTCAAAAACGATCAATTTGGCGCATTGGCAACAAGTAAAGAAGAATTAGAAAAACTAACCAATATATTTAACGCCAATCACTTTCAATACGAAGAAGCGACGAAAGAGCTATTTACAGAAGCTTATGGAAATTACAAAATAGTGCATTTATCAACGCATGGCGGAATAAATAATACGGTTCCTTGGATGGCTTTCTATGACGAAAAAATAACGTTGGATGAACTCTACTTCACCAAAAACAAATCCGAATTAGTAGTATTAAGTGCTTGTAAAACGTCTGATGGCGAACTCAAAAAAGGCGAAGGTGTGATGAGTTTGGCAAGAGGATTCTTCAACGCTGGCGCAAAAAGTGTGGTTTCTTCTTTATGGGATATCAATGAAAAAGCGAGCAACGATATCATACAAGAATTCTACAAAAATATCGCAGCTGGCGATACAAAATCGTTCGCGTTGCAAAAAGCAAAACTCACGTATCTCAAAAACAATAAAAACACTAGTGAAGCTTCTCCCTATTACTGGAGCGCATTAACCATTACGGGAGACATAAATCCTATCTACAATAATAAAAACGTGTATCTATACTATATAATAGGTGGTTTGTTCCTTACGGGAATAATCTTATGGATTCGATCTAAAAGAAGAAAACAACAAGCAGCGTAAGTAATTGTAAATTATAAATGTTGAAAGTTAAATTTTGAATCGTTTAATATTTTAATTTCTTGACATTCAATGCTATTTCAAAGTACTTCTCGACACTATTTTCTATCGAAAATCGAAGTAGCGTTTTGACAACTAAATTTTGAACTTTAAAGTAAAAAGTATTTTTTCGAACAACCAACAACCAACAACCAACAACCAAGGAACAAAGCGACTTAAAAGAACTAACCCAACACTTTCTTCAAATTCGTAATCATTTCAGAAACAATAGCTTTCATGTCAAATTGTGAAGACCAATTCCAATCATTTGTAGCTGTTGTATCATCAATACTTTCGGGCCAACTATCTGCAATTTCCTGTCTAAAATCAGGTTCATAACGTATCGTAAAATCAGGAAGCAACTCTTGAATCGCGATGGTTAATTCTTTTGGTGTAAAACTAGTAGCGGCAATATTATACGAAGAACGCACTTTTACGTTTGATGCTTCTGCATTCATAATGTCAATCGTAGCGCGAACAGCATCATCCATAAACATCATTGGTAGCGAAGTATCTTCATTCAAAAAACACGTATAGGTTCCATGCTTAATAGCTTCATGAAAAATTTCTACAGCATAATCCGTAGTTCCGCCACCTGGATTTGCTTTCCAACTAATAATTCCCGGATACCGAATACTGCGAACATCAACACCATAATTTTTATGGTAATACTCACACCAGCGTTCCCCCGATAACTTACTAATTCCGTAAACGGTAGAAGGCTCCATAATGGTGTGTTGAGGTGTGTTTTTCTTTGGCGAATTATGACCAAAAACAGCAATAGAACTTGGCCAGAAAACTTTTTTAATGCGTTGATCTTTGGCTAAATTAAGCACGTGCAGCAACGAATTCATATTCAAATCCCAAGCCAACTCAGGGTTTTTCTCAGCAGTTGCCGAAAGTAAGGCAGCCATCAAATACACATCGGTAATAGTATGCTTATCAACACAAGCAGCAATAGCTTCTTTATCTCTGGCGTCAAGGACTTCAAAAATACCTTCGCTAAAAACGTTACTTTCGCTTTTTCGAATATCCGAAGCAACAACATTTGCAATACCATACATAGTTCGCAAAGCTGCTGTCAATTCTGTGCCTATTTGCCCACAGGCACCAATAATTAAAATTTTTGTAGTCATTAAAAACAGTAAAAAGTGTATACAAATATATAGAAATCTATTGCTAGCGAATGCGAAAAATTAAATTTAACAGCTAGTTTTTTGATAAATTCATAAATTACAATGCCTTAGCATGGTAAACTTTGTTAAAAATACAGACGAACATAAAAAACTAGCTATATTTGTTTCTCATTTTTTAATAAAATTGATAGTCAAAAATTAATGAAAAAAATCATCGTACTTGTGCTTGTCATGATCTCCTTTTTTGCATGCAAAAAAGAACAACAGGATACGCGCAATACCCAGACAGAAAGTCGTGAAGATTTTCTTGCCAAAAACAAGTTAACCATTCCCAAAAAAGGAAAACTCAAAGAATTAACGCCAATTCAAAAAAAGTTGGTGCAAGATTGGTTGGAATTTAAGACGGTACACGAAAGCACAAAACTCATTAATGCTAGTACACGCTTTGCTATTGTAGAAGACTTGGGGCAGTTAGCAGCAAACATTGACGCTATGGAACAAAAGAGATTTCCAAAAGAATTAGATGTTATGCAAATACGCAGTCGTTTCTTAGTATTAAAAACTAAAGCACTGAAGCTGCAAGATGACGCAACAGACGAAAATATTTCGAACGAATTTATAGAAAAAGAAATTGTAGAAATAAACAAAGTATTCAATGCGATTTGCTATCAAATAGAACAAGCTTCAGCATTAAACATTACTCCTGAGGAAATTCTTGGAGATGCATTCAAAACTAAAGATAGTACGGAGGCAGTAATGAATAAGGAGCAAAAACCTGCCCAAAAACTCCCTAAAAAACAATTCAAACAAGTAGAACTAGAAAAAAACTAAGCTTTGAAAAAACTAATCTTATTGCTCACTTTTGTCACATTTGTATCGTGTAATACGGAAAAAGCGCGCCAAAAAGTGGAAGAATTTCGTTTAGAAAAAAGTAAAACAGCCATCAATACCGTATTAGATGCTTGGCATAAAGCTGCAGCAGATGCAGATTTTAATGCGTATTTCTCCAAAATGACGGATGCCGCTATATTTATAGGAACCGACGCTACTGAAAATTGGAAAAACGAGGACTTTAAAGCATTTTCAAAACCCTATTTTGACAAAGGAAAAGCTTGGAGTTTTACTGCCTTAGAACGAAATGTATTTATATCGGAATATGGCGACATTGCATGGTTTGATGAGCTATTAGATACACAAATGGAATTATGTAGAGGTTCTGGTGTACTCAAAAAAGTAAATGACACTTGGAAAATATCACACTATGTACTCTCTATTGCAATTCCAAATGACAACGTCAAAGAAATTGTAAAGCTAAAACAAGCAAACGACTCTATCGTAAAATCGCAACTATAAAATGTCTTAAAGAAATGTTAATGTGCTGACTAACGGTAACATTACAGTTATTATTTATACTAAATTGCGTAGAACTAATTAAACACAATCAAAAAATGAAGACAAATAGTTTAAAATTAGCACTTTGTATTACAGCAAGTGCGCTTCTTTTCTCTTGCGAAGGAGAGAAAAAGGAAAAGGCCAAAGAAATAGCCTCGGTTCCAGGAATCAACTTGGAATACATGGACACTTCGGTAAGCCCTAAAGATGACTTTTACACGTATGTAAATGGTAAATGGATGGAAACTACAGAAATTCCTGCCGATAGAACATCTTGGGGAGGATTTGGCGTATTGCGTAAAAAAACAGATCAAGATGTATTAGCTATTCTTGATGAAGCACTCAAAAGCGGAAAATACGCAGCCGACACTGATCAAGCGAAAGCATTAATGATCTATAATTCTATTTTAGACACCATAGCACGAAACAAAGCAGGAATCAAACCATTACAGCCAGCGCTAGATGCAATTGCGAGTATCAAATCAATTGCGGATATGCAAACGGTATTAGCTAAAAACCCAGCAACAGTTTCAGCACCTTTCATGGGATTATCGGCATTTGCAAACTTAAGCGATAGTAGCATGAACGCAGCGTATGTTGGTGCAGGAGGATTAGGATTGCCAGAAAGAGATTATTATTTAGATCAAGATGAAAAATCTAAAGAAATCAGAGCTAAATATGTAGCACACATTACACGCATGTTACAATTTTTAGGTGATAGCGAAGAGAAAGCTAAAAAAGATGCTGAAACAGTATTAGCATTGGAAACAAAATTAGCAGCACCACGCTTAGATAAAATAGAAAGCAGAGATGCGCGTAATTATAACAATCCGAGAACAATTGCTGAACTATCAACAATAACACCAGTTATCGATTGGAATAAATTCATGACAGACTTGGAGATGAAAAAGGTAGATACTGTTATTGTAACACAGCTACGATACATGACAGCATTGCAAGAAATCTTAACGAATGAAAGTATTGAAGATATCAAAACAGTAATGCGTTGGGCTACATTAAATAGTGCTTCTGGACAATTAACAACAGAATTAGACAAAGCAAACTGGGATTTCTATTCAAAAGAACTAAACGGAGCAAAACAACAACGTGATGCTGAAGAAAGAGCATTAGCAACTGTTAATGGAACTGTTGGAGAAGCAATTGGACAATTATATGTAGATGCTAAATTTCCGCCAGAAGCGAAAGAAAAAGCAGAAAAAATGATTGCAAATGTAATTGCTGCGTATAAAGATAGAATCATGAACTTAGACTGGATGAGTCCTGAAACGAAAGCGAAAGCAGTTGAAAAACTAGATAAGTTTACGGTAAAAATTGGATATCCTAACAAATGGGAAGACTACTCTACATTAGCAGTTAAAGATGGTAATTCATATTATGATAATATGGTTGCAGTTGGAAATTGGGGATTCAGAAAAAATTTAGATGAAATCAACGAGCCAGTTGACAAAACAAAATGGGGAATGTCGCCTCAAACGGTAAATGCATACTTTAATCCTTTAAACAATGAAATCGTTTTTCCAGCGGCTATCTTACAACCACCTTTCTATAACTATCAAGCAGATGATGCTGTAAACTATGGTGGAATTGGAGCTGTAATTGGACATGAAATTTCACATGCATTTGACGATTCTGGAGCACGTTTTGATGCGGATGGAAATCTAAAAAACTGGTGGACAAAAGACGATTTAGCACAATTTACAAAACGAGGAGATGCATTAGCAGCTCAGTATAGCGCTATTGAAGTACTAGATAGCTTATACATCAATGGTAAATTTACCTTAGGTGAAAACATTGGAGATTTAGGTGGTGTTTTAGGTGCGTATGATGGATTACAACGTCATATCAAAGAAAACGGACGACCAGAAAAAATAGATGGATATACAGCTGAACAACGTTTCTTCCTTTCTTGGGGAACTGTTTGGAGAACAAAAATGAGAGATGAAGCATTGCGTACAAAAATCAAAACAGATACGCATTCGCCAGGACAATACAGAGCGTATGTTCCTTTACAAAATATTGACGCTTTTTACGAAGCTTTCGATATCAAAGAAGGAGACAAAATGTACTTAGCTCCTGAAGATAGAGTTCGAATTTGGTAACAATCAAATCACAATAAAGTAAAAGCCTGAATGTATGTTCAGGCTTTTTTTATGTTTGTGCTTAATACGGAACCTCATAAACACATTAAAACTCAATCGTCTTTTTTACTAAAACGGCATCATTCAGTACAAAAGGTCTTGGCATCATGTTTTTAGCACGCGCAGGAATTGTAAACAACGGATTCGTCAGCAAATCAAAAGAAGCTTCATACATTATAAATGATACTTTTTGATCAGGTTTTGTGGTGAATGAAAGCGAAAGCGGCTCATTATCTGAAACATAATAACTCACCAAACGTCTGCTGCGTAATTTGGGTATTTTAGGCACTCTAACTCCATTAATCTGTAAAGTTTCAAGTTGTTTTCCATCGCCAAATACTTCAATTCTATTTACATTTCGCTGCGGAATAATCTTTACTTCTACATGACGAAGATTACTGTGTACGGTATCTTTTATTGTTTCAAAAAGCGGTATCGGAATCGGTTTTACGGGCGCAGTTTGCGTGTATGTATAACCAGACTTGTACTTACTGTCTAGTATTTCTTTTGTTCTTGCAATCGTTTCATCTTTGATGTAATTTCGCGTCCAATCGTCCAAAATGCCATCATACGTATTCCAATTGGCTTTATTCTGATCCGCATCTAAAACGTATACCAAACTATTTGGTTTTTGAGTTTTCTCGGTAAATCCGGAATTGGAATGTGCTACAAAAAAGGCAACAATCGCCAAGAAAAAGAACAAACGCGCCGTCCATTTTTTACGTTTATACAATCCGAAAACGGGCATTAACAATCCAATTATCAATACAACTAATAGTGCAACAACTGCAATAATTTCCAAACCTAAACCAACAGGAAACAGCTTGATAAACGGCGTTAAAATTACCACTGCAGGAATTGCTAAAAAAGTTAATGAAAAAGCCGGAGGTTGTTTTTGGTTTCTAATCAAAATAATGACAGAAACTAAACTTAACAGTACAGGAATGCTTATAAAACTTGCGCCGTCTAAATAGAAAGCGGCAAGTGCTGTAATAACAACCCAAAAGAAAAGTGGTGCAATTGATAAGTTTGCAGCGGTTGTTTTTTTACCAAATTTATGATAAGAATAAAACGAAATTCCCAATGAAAGAAATGCAAAAAGTGAAATATAGGTGTATCCATTATACGTAAATCCATGTTGAATTTCGCCATAATGCGGATACAACCAATTGATTAATTTCCAACCTAAAATCGTTGCGGCACAACTCGCGATAAGCGCCACTAAAAACGGAATAAATCCGGATAAAATTCCTTTGCCAGAAAGCATTTTTTCTTTAAATCCATAGAGTATTAATCCAATGAATAATAATATAATTAAGATTAACATCGGTAAAATCCACGAGAATGGATAGGTATGAAATCCAAAAGGTGAATTGAAATAAATCAAATCGTCTTCAGATGTCATTTGTGTTAAATCTTGTGTTGAAAAATAATCTAACAATGGCATCAAATACGTTCCTTGATGCGCTAGCGTGTTGAAGTCTAAATTTTCTGGCGTATCATTTGCGGTGTGATAATCAAAATGATCGTCAATAAATGCAAAGTTAAATCCTTGAATGTTTCCATCTTCCCGAAAAACAGTCAAATCGGTATCATTTGGAAGCATTTTATAAATACTGTACGCGAGTGAATTTCCAACAGGATATTGTGTTCCGGCATCTTTAAACGCTTTGATGAGTTTGGCATTTCCGTTATTAGTTTCTAACAACATTATACTTGGTCCGCCACTTCCGCGCGCTTCAAAATTCAATACTAAACCAACATCTTTTGCCCATGGATGTTTGTTTACAAACAATTCGGCACCATTCAAACCTAATTCTTCTCCATCGGATAGTAATAAAATAATATCGTTTTCTGGTTGTTTTCCTTTGGCTAAAAAAGCACGAGTTCCTTCTAAAATTGTTGCAACACCACTTGCAGCGTCACTTGCGCCAACAGCTGAATGCGGATCACTATCGTAATGTGACAATAATAGTAATGCTTTTGAAGAATTTTTCCCTTTAATGCGTGCTAATATGTTTTTTGGTTTTGAAACATTTCCCCAGCCATCTAGTGTGAATCCTTCTTGAACACTTGGTTGTAAGCCTAATTTTTTTAATTCTGAAATAATATAATTACGAACCGTTTCATGCGCTTTTGAACCTACATAATGTGGTTCTTTGGCAAGTTCGTTTACATGTTCAAACGCACGAACTGTAGAAAATTCGGTTTTTGGAACTTTCCCTTCTGTGGCTTCTTGCGGCATCGCACTATGAAAACTTGAATAGACGGCAAATGCAATCAGTAAAAAAGAAAGAAAGGTATAACGTGCTTTTGGCGTATTCATAGTGTTTGGTTGTAAGGTTGCTTAAAAATAGTAAAAACTATACAGTTTAAGGATATGAAATGACGGTTTTAGGTTAACCAGTTAAAAATGAGTAACTTTAGGAATCACTAAATATATTTATTATGGGAATAAAAAGTTTTCAAGGTGCACGAAAAGCGCAGACTAATAGTGCAACCAAAGCAGAAGCGTTTAAAGTTAGTGATTATATGACGCGAAATTTAATCACGTTTAAGCCTGAACAAACTGTGGAAGAAGTGATTCAAAAACTAATTCAGCATAAAATTTCTGGTGGACCAGTTGTGAACGATAAAAACGAATTGATCGGAATTATCTCTGAAGGAGATTGCATCAAGCAAATTTCGGACAGTCGTTATTACAACATGCCTTTTGAGCAAAATAAAATAGAAGCACACATGGCAAAAAATGTAGAAACTATTGATGGTAATTTGGATATTTTTGAAGCTGCCAATAAGTTTATTCAATCTAAAAGAAGGCGTTTTCCAATTGTAGAGAATGGAAAGCTTGTTGGGCAAATTAGTCAGAAAGATATTTTGAAAGCGGCGATGCAATTAAAAGGGCAGAGTTGGAAGTAATTTTTAACTTTTTTTAGCGGTTATCATTTCTTAATCTATGGCTTCCGCCAGATTGGTCATGATGAGTTTATGCTTTTTTGTGCCTTTTTCTAACTATACTTGTATTCATTTTTATAATTTTCTCTTAACACGTTTCATCGCTTTCGGTTCATCTGTGACTAACAGTTTTTGTTCTTTTGAACCTGTTAATGTCAACACTCTTGAATCAGAATAACCGTCTACAGGCGTATCAATTGTTTGCCATTTAGCAATGCCCATTACGGCAATTTCTTCATTGAGCTCAATAACACTTTCTTTGTAGCGAAGTGTTTTATTCATCCCAAAAAAACCTGTACTTTTATTTCCTTTTAATTGTAAATAACGTTCTATTTCTGCATCAGGTTTTTTGAAAAAACCTGAATTTATAGAATGATCAGTTACTAAATAGATTCTTTTCGTGTTGTCTTTTTGTACTTTTAAATTCAAAATAGCGCTTTCAGTTCCTGTGCTGATAAAGAAATCTTGAAAAACAACATCGTCGATTATAGTTTTCCAGTGTTTTCCACTTTGTTCTTCTACTTTTACAGCATAATACACGCATTTCCGATTGCTAAGCGGCGCAATTAAAGGTTCTCCCGCATGTTTTGCTTTGCCGACAATCTTTACATATTCGTTTTCTCGTGCACTGTGAATTGCTTTTCGACGCACTTTTTTCAGTTCACGGAGAATTCTACTTTTAGCGCTAAAATAAAAGCCAACAAAAATTAAAATAGCGAAACCAACGATAATAAGTGCTGGAATTATATATGCTGAAATGTCGAAACTAGTGTCCATTATGGGGATTGCTTTTGTAGTTTATGAATCTTTTTTGACTAATAAATAATAATCATTATCTAACAACAAATATCCTTGATCGTATACATAATAATACGTTGCACCGGCTTTCGTGGTATAGATTGAGGTAAAGTAACTAAAATCAAATCCTTTTTCCAAAAGTTTTCCTTTGGTCGTTTTTGTCTTTTTATGTACGTTTAAATCTTCTAGAATACGCCAATTTTTCCGCAAGCGATTGTTGATATTCCGAATTAGATTTTTTCCGTCTTTATTAAGTCGATTGTTGTGTGCATTTCGACAGTAATCGCTACAAAACTTTTTATCGACACGACCTTTGAACGTATCGCCGCATTCTAAACATTTTTTGTCCATATTAATTCGGTTTTGCGATGTTATACCAACGAAGCATCATGTTTTCGGGTTCATAATAGAAATCTTCCAAATAGTCGAGTCCAATTTTCAATAAGACGTTATGTGAAGCTTCATTACCTTTTTCAGTAATTCCATATACTTTCTCTAATTTCAATACCTTCCACGCGTATTCCAAACAGGCTTTGGAAGCTTCTGTGGCGTATCCTTTTCCCCAGAATTCAGGACGCAATCGATACCCAATATCATAGAAATTTGTGAAATTATTGAATGTGTAATCTGTGTACAATCGCAATCCACACCAACCTATGAACTCGCCAGTTTCTTTAATTTCAACTGCCCAGCGTCCAATTCCACGTTCCTCATATTGTTTTTTTATGTCTTTAATATATTTTAGTGCTTCTTCTTTTTTTGTGATTGGTTTATTGCCTAAATATTTGTGTACTTCCGGATTTGAATCAAGCGCAAACATTCCGTCTAGGTCTTGTTCTGAAAGAGCTCGGATGCGAAGTCTGTCGGTTTCTAAATGTATTTTCATGAGTGATTTCTAGCTGCCAATATACATAAAAATTATCCATTTACAAACGACTACAAATATTTGTAAACGAAAGTAAGCACTTCGTAACCGAATAAAATTTGGAAGTCGTTTCATATTTGCACTGTTGAATTACAATAACGATTTGACATCAAAAAAAATTTAAACTTTTAAAAATAGAAATTATGAATACACTTAGAAACAAAGTACAGTTGATTGGAAGATTAGGACAAGATCCAGAAATTATCAGTTTTGAAGACGGTAACAAAATGGCAAAATTCTCTTTAGCTACCGATGATAGTTACAAAGACAAAGATGGAAACAAAGTTGAGCGTGCACAATGGCACAACTGCGTTGACCATTTGTACCCTCGAATTAACAGCCAAAGCGCCGCCTAAAAAAGGCTACCCATTGATTCCTTTGACTTATGGTGACTATTTAAAGCAAGCACGTATGGATATCGGCTACACGATGGTAGAACTTGCTATGGAGCTTGTAGTGTATAAGTCAACGATAGATAAATGGGAGCGAGGACTTACACAGCCAAATTATATAAACAAACAAAAAATCATAGATTTCTTTGGATTTGATCCAAGAACAGAAACAATAACAATTTAAAAAATAGAAATTATGAACAGTTTAAGAAACAGAGTACAGTTAATCGGAAATTTAGGAAACGATCCAGAAATCATCAACTTAGAAGATGGAAAGAAAATCGCAAAATTCTCCATTGCAACGAACGAAACTTACAAGAATGCGCAGGGAGATAAGATTGAAAACACCTACTGGCATTCCCTAATCGCCTGGAATAAAACGGCCGAAATTGTAGAGAAGTATTTACTAAAAGGAAAAGAAATTGCGATAGAAGGAAAGCTTACAAACCGATCTTATGAGACTGAAAATGGCGAGAAAAAATATGTAACGGAAATTTTGGTAAATGAGATTTTGATGTTAAGGAACTAAGGGAAGAAAAAATAGTTTAGTCACTGTATAGATGCGCTTTTATTTGTAAGATTTTTAATTGAATTAATGGCTTTTTAAATGTAAATTCGATTAAAGATCTTACATGTATGAAAAAAGTAAATTTATTATCATTAATTGATAGTTTTCAGCACCTTGAGGAAGATATTCGAAATCAATATTTTACCTTTTTAGGTTTAAATTTTGATAACTTGGAATATTCTTGTTTGCAAACTTTAGTAAATAAGATTCAGCAAGAATGCGCTAATATTGATATTTTTGATAATTATTTTATAGGTTATACAATCCCACAAATTGGCAAAGAATTCGATCTATTAAGATTTGGACAAAATACCCTTGTTAATATTGAACTTAAGAGTGAAAGCTCTGATGAAAAAGTTCATGAACAACTTTTAAAGAATAAATATTATTTAAGTTTTATAAATAAGGACGCTTACTTTTTCTCTTATGTGTTGGATAGAGATAGCCTATTTTGTTTAGATGAAGCTGATAACTTAATTGAAGTAGATTTCAAAAAACTTGCTAATTTTTTGATTAAGCAAGATTTATTGGATATAAATGACATTAATGATTTTTTTAACCCTACAGACTATTTAGTTTCTCCTTTTAATTCTACAGGAAAGTTTATTTCAAATGAATATTTTCTAACAAATAGACAAAATCAGATTAAACGAGAAGTGATTACAAAGGTTGACAATAATGAAGTCTCACTTATTTCTATATCTGGAAAACCTGGTACAGGTAAGTCTTTATTAGTTTATGATATTGCAAAAGAGTTTGCGAAAAATGGAAAAACAGTCTTAATTATTCACTGTGGTAAATTAAATAGAGGGCATTTTGAATTAAACCATTCAATCAATTGGTCAATTGTAGCAATAAAGGTTGTTTCAAACATAGACATCAATCAATACGATCTTGTTGTGGTCGATGAAGTACAAAGAATAAGAGGATCAAGCTTTGATTATATTTTAGATAAGCTAAAACGATCAATAAATAAAAGTTATATCTTTTCACACGATGGAGAACAGTGCCTACATAGGGATGAGATTAACAGAAATATTCCACAAAAAATAGAAGGAATATCAGATGTAAATCATTACAAATTTCAACTAAAATCAAAAATACGAACTAATAAAGAGGTTGCTCAATTCATAAGAGTACTATTTGATATTAATAAAAAATTTGAAAAGTTAAGTACTGATAATATTATTATTAAGTATTTTAAAAATCTTGATACTTCCAAAGTTTATATGGAGTTCTTATCTAGAAATGGATGGAAGATTATTAACTATACACCATCATTATACAATCGCGATCATCATGATGATAATCAAATACCAAATGAAGATAAGACACACGATATTATTGGACAGGAGTTTGATGATGTAGTAGCTCTTATTGATTCATCTTTTTATTATAATACAGATGGTTTTCTAACAACGAGAGGTATAAGTACATATTATCATTCACCAAAAATGCTGTATCAAATTTTAAGTAGAGCTAGAAAACGACTTAATATTATAATTGTAAACAACCCAAGTATGATGAATCGCTGTCTTTCAATTTTGGGAACGTCTATGAGAACAGAATTAAAAAATAAGCCGTAACCAATGATTCTGTATTACTTTATAATAATATTTATGATTTTATTTCTTTCTTTTCTTTTTTCTTGATTTTTTTCGATTCTAAATCTATATCAACTTGAAATATTTTAACAATTCTTTTAAGAATTATAAATAAAGTCAAAAAGATTTGAAAAGATAAAAAGTACAGTATTGAAGATAATATGAATTGAATTATTATATTTAAATCTAAATTTATGGAGTAGTAATGATATTTGAAAATTATGGAATTATCAATTACAAAAATATTTATCAAAATTAAATTTATTAATCCCAAAATGCATAGAACAATTGAAAAGGCAATATTGAAAAATGTCTCTTCAATTAGTTCAACTCTTCTTTTTTGATTACTTAAACTAAGTCCTTTTGTTGCTAAATTTGAGATTATTAGTATTAATAAATTTAATAAAAGACCTATTAATATTGATAAACAAATACTAAGAATATTCTGAATATTATTGTTTAAAATATTGCAGTATGAAATGAAAAGAGACAAAATGATCGGTAAGTACACAAATGCAATTTTCTCATTAAAAAGCATTTTGTTATCATTACCCAAAAATGTTTTTTTGTGCTGCTTGAATATGTTTTTTATGTCCAGTTTAGAATACAAAGCTTATATAATTCCTAAATTAAAAGATTTTAGCAAGGTTATGGTTTCTTTATTTATTGACTTATAGTCAGAAAATCCTTTAGCGTCAATTTTTACATCTATTAAATAGTAAGGTCTAGTTTTTAAAGTATCTTCAAGATCTATAGTTCTTTTATTTCCATTATAGGTTGTTACTACTTTAATGTTTGCATTCTCATCAAAACCTAGGTTTTTTAAATCTTCATCCTCAAAAAAACCGTCATAATGTTCAAGATGTCTTACAATCTTTTTCTTTGTAAGGATTGGAATTACTGTTTTTGCTTGAGGAATAATGTTTAATTGAATTTGATATGCTCCTCCATCATGATAGGTTCCTAAGTAGCGTTCACTCTTATCAGCAGGAAGATACTTTCTACTTAAAATAATCCTTTCATAATCACCATTTATTAAAAATTCTTTGATTAGTTCACTTTCAACAAAACCATTAATTTTCACATCTAATTCAGAAAACTTATCATTTATAAATTTTCTAAAAATTTTAGAAAAATCTCCTTTCATCGCATGTCTTCCTTCTCGTTCTAAAACAATAAAGCCCTTGTTTGACTTTTCAGGAAGAGAAATAAAGAAGAAAAATGGTCTCTCAACTGATTGCCCTTTTTCAATAGTGAACAATCGATCTTTATTTTTGTCTGCTGTAACTACGTCTTGTTCTTTATTTTGGTCTTCACCTATTTTAATTTTACCTGATACATATCGAAGACTAGACTTGGTCTTAAATAGACTTTTTTTACTTTCATTATTTACTTCAATTTTGGTTGTCTTACCATTTACCTGTGATGGAGCTAATCCGTCTACGAAAGGCAAAAAGTCAGTTTTGAAAACATCAAATAAATCTCGTCCATAAACATCTGAATAATCTATTATTTGTGAAGGTTTGCGATTTTCATGTAAATAAAACGTGTGAATTTCTAACTTTCTTTTTTCCATAATCAAATAAATTTGTTCTTAAATATTAGGACTAATTTAGATAAGTAATTTTTAGATTACAATTAAAAACAAAAAATCTTATGATTTGACGGAAATTTACTTAAGCCAAATATAGTCTTTAAGATGGGATAATTATTTTTTTTGTAAACTAAATACTGCAAAGACAGGTGTCATATTAGTCATGTTAACTTTCAATCAAAGTAAATTAATATAAATCAGTTCTAATTGAGGTTTTCCGTAACTCTAGATAAAAAAATATTAATTCGTAACAAATACCCATTTATAACTACTTATTCAACATGGAGTAGTTGAAATTTCCTATCGACTAAAGTTTCTTTCTTCAGGTGTCAAATACTTAATAATTTAGTCTTAAATGATTTATTAACCATTAAAACTAAAGTTATGAGTTTAAATGAAAAACAGAAGTATACTGAAGAAGAATTAAGAAACCGTTCAATACAATTAAACCCAAATAATGAAGCTTTTTGGAAATGTCGAGGAAGAAAAAAACGGCCAAAAGATTGGAAGCGCACTGCTAAAAGTACTTAAAAAGGAAAAGCCATTATGAATGAAGTAGCAAATATTTTTAGTCCACATTACAATAGAAAGCACGATGTTCATCTTGCTTTTATTTTACGTTTGATTTTTTGGTCAAGATTTAAAACATCAGAGAGAAGAGCTATTTATTTTTTGTTTGGTGTTGGTAAAATAAATTTAAGAATTAATAATAGTAACTCTTTTACTAAAGAGTCGTTGTTAAACCACATTTTTGATTTAACACAAAATCGAAAGATAGTAAAGAAAGCTGAAATTCGTGGAATTACAGGACTTTCCAAGGGGACATTCAATAAATATTTTAGAAAATGTCTACAAGATAAAGGTTTAATAAGACGTAAGATATTTACTTTTCCAGAAGTCTATTCAATATTAGAATACTGGCAAGGTGATGAAAAATGGGGAAGAATGAAAGCTTTTACAAAGAATGAACTTTCTAAGCTTTTTACTAATGGCAATTATGAAGAATTAGAGATTAATATGACCAATGAAGTTATGTCATACCATAAATATAAGTCTCAAAATAAGATTGCTCCAAAAAATGTGAAACAAATTGCAAAGCACTTTTTCAGCGGTGCCGAAGAAAATATTGATTCATTTTACAAGGAGCATTTCAATAATGATTATCTGACTTTTTTTCTTGGTTTACTTATTTGGTATTTCATAAAGGATATTTTACAACAAAACATGATATCTTAGTTTTGAAAAAACACCAAAAGGTGTCTTTTTCACTAATCCAAATAATGATGCGTCAGCATCAGTGCAAAAGCATCAAATACGCCCATCTGATAATGCTCTGCTTTGGTATTCTTTCGTAGGTCAGGCATACGACGTTTCAGTTCGGGATACCACGACACAATCGTCTTTGAAATCCCATACTTTGAACTATTCCCAAATTGCTTAAAGGTTTCCTTGATTTGATTTCGTGAATAGCTATACACTGGAATATCAAGTTTAGTAGCTTCTTCTTTGAAAGCATCAATCGTAGTAATAACTCGTTTGCTGATCTTGTTATCCGTATCATCATAATCACGCAGAATGATCAGCGTTGGTCGGTACTGTTTAATAAACGAATATAATCGTTTGATGTACTTATCTTTCGTAAGTGGACGAATACGTGCCACGCCATAATTGATAAGTTCCTTGGGTGTTTCGCATATAACATATCCCATACCAAAGGCATTGGGATAGAGCGTGACAATTAACTGACTATTCATGATTGTTATCTAGTTCAACAAGTCGGTCAATAATAGTATCAAGGAGTTGTAGTCGATGATCTATGTTGGGTGTTTTCATATTCTCCATAAGTTTTTCACGAACTGATAATCCACCTCTTAAACATTCTTTGATAATGCTCGGATAGTGATTCTTAAAGAGTTTCTCAATCGGTATGTTGAGAATAATATGGTATGAGAGAACTACAGTCATACTTGCCTGTAACTTTCCATGTTCAACTTTTGAAAGGTTTCCAATATCTACACCAATCATGCTTGCCATATCTTGGAGTGAAATGCCGGTTCGTTCTCGATAGCTTTTTAATAAATGAAGTGCGTTTGTCATATAAATGAAAAGCGATGGGGTTAACTAATATCCAACGCTTCACCTATTTTAAAAAGTTATGAGGTTTCAATATAGATAGACCTATTTGTAATATTTACAAAAAAAATCGCGGTCACGCGAAATTGTGTGGAAGAAGTGTGTATAGATGGTTACACATTATTTCGGGAATTGTATCCGCTTCAAACCTTGTGAACTTTCTTCACTGTACATCTTTGTATGTTTAATTATTGTAGTGTGAAGTTTCTTCACAGACTTTGTGTGCTTAGCTTCACAGCTTTGAGGTTCGAGAATGCAAGAGAAGTAGAGTTTTGCTTCTCGTTGTCGTTCTGAAGCTTCTAACAGCATCTTACCATTTCCATTTTTAACCAGAACTAATTGCTTGTTAATCAGTTTGGCTATGGCAGTGGAAACAGCACGTTGTGAAAGTCCTGTTTTTTTAACAAAAAACTGTTGAGAGATCCAATCCCAACGTTTGTAACTATTTGTTCTGGTATCTTTCCAACCATAGGTTTGACGAATCACGACTAAAAGCACCTTTAGTTCTGCATATCCTAAATCTTTGAGATAGATATCAAAGACATTGTTAGGAACGTTCGTACGATATATATAACTCATATATGTATCATAGGAAGGAACAGGGAAGTGGTATAGATATGCTTATTTGTAACTTATGTTTAGCTAACTAGAAATTCTAAGAATGATAGGATCAACATTCTTTAATATTAGATTACTATTTATAATTCCTGCTTTTATATCTATGATTTGAATAAGATCCCCTTTTTTTAAAGCTTGTATTTTACGTTTGTGACTTTGTTCAACTTTTGAATCTCTGACATTAACTAGACCATTAGGTGTCTGTATTTTAAAAGATGAAACATATAGATTTAAATCAAGGTGAAAGTAAGGTAGTTCTATAGAAACCTTAGGGTTTAATAACCGACTTTTAGATATCTTAGAATTTATATTACCTTCTATTAGAGCTTTAGGTTTCGGTATGTCTAACACTCTAAATTCTCTAACACTAGTAATTTGTTTACCATTCTTTTTCCCCGTAATAATAACTTGCATTTTATCTTTAAGACTGGAATGAGGTCTTATCGTATATTTACCTTTAGATTTTTTGTATACACCTTTTCCTTTTAGTTCCAAATCATATTTTTCAAATCCATGTAGTGATATAGATATTGGGTTATCAATACCACGATAAAGGATATTCATTTTGTCTGCTGAAACAATGATTTCTTCTAGGTCTAATTCATTAGATATTATATTTTTAATGTTACCATCTTTTAATTTCTTATTTAGATTAGACCTATTATTTAAATCAATAGCTATTTTTTCAAGAATAAGATCATATTGTTTTAAAATTTCATAGTTTACATTGTTATGTGATAAAGCATTTTGAATTGATTTTTTTGATTCATTAAACCTTCTTTCAGCAAAATAAGTCAATGAAATTTGATAATGCAGCTTCGATAAGTTTTCACTATCTTGAAATTGATTTTCATTTATAAAATTTTCAAGTAATTTTCGAGCATCCGTATATCTGTATTGCTTAAAGAGGACTTCTATTCTCTCTTGAAAAATTGGGTAAGTATTTGAGATTGACAATCTATTTAATTTCTCAAGTAAAGCTTTGTTTTCTTTTTTGAGTAGTTCAATTTCTATATTTTGAGATTTTGAAATGCTATCTATACGATTTAATATATCCTTACTATTTATAGTTAATTCTTCGAGGTATTCTTTTTGTGTTTCTAATTTTTCAATTATTTCATTATCTGAACTTGGAAACATTTGATTGTATGTAAATGTACCAACCCAACTTAACACGATCACGCCAATTATTGAGCTTAATACCCATTTTTCTATCTTCTTGTGTTTATTTTTAGATAGCAAGGTAATTTTGTCATAGGGAATTATATAAATTATTAATAAGATTATTTGAACTATAATGAATATGATATATGGAGAGCTAAGGCTGATATATTCTCGTAGTAAGAATACTGTTGCTAATGTTAGAAATATTATTGATAACGCAATAGCTATTTTTTTATGTTTCAAAATAAAAGTATTGATTTTAAGTTTGCTTTCAGAAATTAATATACAAAATGTAATTAAAAGTTTACGAATTGTAGTTTTTTATTTCAATTACAAAAAAGGTTATCTATATCTAAGATTCTTTTTCTATTACGATAACATCATGAATGAGCTACCAACACCACCAATACAATTATCCAAAAAGGCAATGTCAGAACTAAAAGTTGTTTTAGAACAGGACATTGGGAAGGAAGCACTTGGAAAGTTGAGTGAGGCTGAAATTAATCATATTGGTTGTATGATGTTAACGCTTACCTCAATTCAATTAAAAATACAAATTCGAGAAAAGAAGAGACAGGTTAATCTAGACCAATAGTTTCTCTTACGCTATACTTTAGATGCTAAATCCTCGATACATTCGATACTTTTTAAACACGGAAGTTGTATTACTTGTGTGTAAAAAAGGGGTAACAACACTCTTGGATTTAGCAAAAAAAGAGAATGTAGTTGTTATCCCTTTTTTATTATGAATATGAATCCAATTGAAACCAAAAATTTTACTTACGGCGTATATGCTCGTAAATCATCAGAGTCGGAAGATAAACAAGTACAGTCTATTGATCGGCAGATAGACGACTTTTTAGAATTGCAAAACAAAGAGCAATTGATCTTTTATGATACACCTATTGAAGAATCTCAATCAGCTTTTTCTGTGGGTAGAGATGGATTCAATTCATTGGTCTCTCTTACTGAAAAAGAAAAAGTAAATGCGTGGTTATGTTGGCACGCTAATCGACTTTCAAGAAATGCTATTGATGCCGGAGTAATTGTTGATCTTCTTGATCGAGGAAAACTACATCATATACGAACACCTTCACGTATCTACTTCAATACGCCTACTGACAAAATGATGCTTCAAATTGAATTTACAATGTCGAAAAAAGACAGCGATGATAAAAGTGTCTTTGTAAAGAGTGGACTCAAAAAGCGGTATAAAAAAGGATTACCAAACGGAAAAGCACCCATTGGATTTTTGAATGATAAGACGAAAGAGAAAGGTGATCGTGATTGGATCGTAGACAAGAAACGATTTGATAAATTAAAACTGCTATTCACAAGATTTTTAAAAGGAAACGACTCACTGAGTACCATAACTGATTACGCGCGAACAGTACTTGAACTCACAACGCCTAAAACTAAACGACAAGGTGGAATATTAGTTGGACGTTCTGTGGTTGAACATATCTTGAAAAATTCTATATACGCAGGATTCTTTTATTCAAAAGATGAATACGGACAAGCGAGAACCTTTCGGCAACTTGATAAGCAAATACCAAGAATTCTAACGGAAGATGAACACTTTAAAACATTAAATATTCTAGGGGAAAGAAATCATCCTAATATGCAAAATCACCTCACGCCATATTCGGGATTCATCCACGGGAAGGAAGGAAACTACATGGGAGCAGATGTGAAACTGCAAGTAATTTGCGATTGCCTAAATAAATTTGCCTATCGAAGTAAAGAGGTCTGTCCAAACTGTTGTATCAAGATTGCTGACATGAAGAATCCTAAATACCTTTCCTATACTTATTATTACAACATCAAACGAAAACGTACTAGAGGGCTTTCTGCACGCAGTATTGAAGAACAGAAAATCAATAACGTTCTCATTAATTTATTTGAAGAAGAATTAAAAATATCAGAAACGTTCTATATGTGGGCAAAGCTTCATCTTAAAGAATTGCACGATCAAGAAATTGAAGAAGACAAGAAGTTAGCGAAGATTCAGCGTAGAGCATTAAATACTTTGGAAGACAAAAAAGCACGTCTGCGAGAATTATTTGTTGATGAGGTGATCACCAGAGAAGAATTTCAAGATGATCTGAAAAAATTAGAACAACAAATTTCAAACAAAAAAGCAAGCTGTGAGTACACCGAAAACTGGTATGAGCAGATAGAAGAACTTTTGGATACACTCTTTCGTTTTGATGAAATTATCAAAAAGGGTAGCTATTCTGAGAAAAGAAAGGCATTAGAATTAATAAGTCCGAACCTAGTGTGGGACGAGCAAAATCTCCTTATTTTAAAGGAGAATTGGCTCAAAATATTCTTAGAAGGACGAAATATGCTTTTGCAAGAATATCCAATGTTCGAACCTAAAAATAACGTTGTATTTAAAGGCTTAAATAGTGTTTTGGACATCAGGTGTCCAACTTTGCTGGGTGTGTTGTTAAAAGTTCGAAAAATCACCTGTAAAAGAAAACCTATTTTGTAGGGGTTACTATTTTGGCTATCATATCTTTTTAAATATGTTAAGCCTTCTTGTAGATATTACTAGGGTTAATTTATTTTGAACTTGAAAAAATAGTATGAAACTATTTATTGAGATTGTAGAGATCTCTTCGTTTTTTGAACGCTCTTTCTCCTCCCTCAAGAATTGAACAAGATTGTTCTCTAATAGATTTTTTATCAATAGAGCCTCTATCTACCACTATAGATCTTTCACTTGTGCTTTTCAGTGGGATAATTAGTTCGGCATCCGCTAAAACAGCTATGTTGGCATTGTGAGTAACAATTATCACCTGACGTTTTTCCTTTATTTTTTTAAGATTTGAAACAATTGTTTTATATATAAATTCACTGTCTAAATTATCTTCAGGCTGGTCAATGAGCAATGGATACTTATTTTTTGAATGCAATAGTATCGCCAAGAGAATAGATTGCTGTTGACCTAGAGATAATTTAGCTAGAGATTTACGAATAATGTTTGTTTTACCATCACTACCTTTAATTCTTTTTATGACTTTTATTGATGGTTTATCTTCATATAATATTGTTTCTAATTCTTTAAATTTATTATTGACGAGGTAACTATCTATAAGTTCTTTAATATCTAATTTTGAGAAAATTTTTCTTCCTTGAGTTTCATACCTCTCTAATCGGTCCATTTTCTTTTTTAGAAGAGCTTCAATAAATTCTTGAGGATTATACAGTTCACTTATAATGTCAGCCTTGCCAACATTAACAGTTCTATAATCCATAGTATTTTTGAGATGACTTGTGAATTTTGGACTTAATTTACCTTCTTTGAAACTAACATGAACCTCAAAACCTTCTACGGTGTCTTTTAAATTTTTGTTAAGCTCAGATGCTAAATTCTTTCTTAATAAATAAATTTTTGATTTAGATTCAAATCTTTCTTTTATAAGCTGTTTATGACTTTTGTTTATTTCTTTCAAGCGTTTTTCATCTTTCTGGATGCGACTAAGTTCTTTTTGATATTCAATAAGGTCACGAGATAGTTGATTAATTTCACCTATATCGAAAGGTATGCCTTTAGATTTTAATTCAATTTTTTTCTTGTCAATTTCTTGTTGTATTTTAAGCTCTTTGCTTTTCCAGGATCTAATTTGCACCCTTAATTTATCTAATTTTTCTTCAAGTTCTGTGTTTAGCTCATTTGACTTTTCATTCACGAATATGGCAATTTGACTGACTAAATCTTTGACTTCTGTGAACTCATCTTTTCCAATTTCAATATTTTTATCGTCTAATGCTATTACAGCATCAAACACATCGGTATCTTGTAATATATCTTTATAAGTATCCTTTAAATTTTTAATATCTTCAATCAAGCTTTCTCTGAATTCTTTTTCCTTATTTAATGCATCGTGATATTTTACTAAGTCTCCAACCTTATCTTTTTTTAACCTTTTAATTTTTCCTTCTCTATCTTTAATTATTTTTTCGTAGGAAGGTATTTGTTTAACTTTAATCTCTAATTCGTCAACCTTGCTTTTATTAGATATAAGTTCAATTCGAATTCTCTCTTCCTCGTTTTTTAGAAATTCTAGATCAATAAAATCATCTAAAATCTCTAATAGAATTTCAGGGTTTTCATCGCTATGCTGTATTGTGTCTGACACGGCACCCTGGCCCCATACTTCGATCGGTATACTTGAAATTCCATCTTCACCATCAGTGATATTAAATGATTGCGCATTTTTTCTCTCGAACAAACCTAGTTCTCTTTTTAGTTTCATCTTCATAAACTAAATTAATTGTTTGGGACCAAACATCACTATCAACTACCCCTGCTTTAGATGGGTTTCCTGACGCCTCTTGAATTGAATTTAACAAGGTTGATTTACCTGTTCCTCTACCACCTATTATACATGTTAGATTTCTACTAAACTTAATTTCTTGGTCTTTGAGCAAGCCATCATCTAATTGAATGCCTACAAAATGAGGGACGGATTCTGGTATAATTTTTTCTAAACGTATGCGAGAGGCTGGGAGACTTAGAGCATTCTTAAAACCCTCAAAAGTGAGAGTATCCATTTTGATGCGGGTCAAACGTTTTTCACCATCAGCATTAGTTCCAAGCTTTTCAAGAGAGTGAGCATCTGAAGACATTAATTTTGCTAGATCAGAATTTTTATCTAAATCTAAAGACTTTCTTCTCTTCGAGATTAAATTTTTTCGATCTGAATTATCATCATTATCTGTATATAATATTTCGTTTTCAATTTTTACAATTTCAAGTCCATATAAATTATCATGGTTCAAAATATTATCCATTATTGGTCCAAATTTGCCAATAGCTTTTTCAAAACCAGATGATTCTAATTCTATGTGCGCTAAAATACCTATCCCATTATAAGACTTAGAAAGCGTTAAACATTCGACTATTCCTTGATTACAAGTTTCTTTATTTTCAGCTATTCCTAATTTTCCATAAAAGTTTCTTAAATCCTTGAAAGCAGGGAAATAGCACAGTAAATGTCCTTGTGTCGTTGATATTTCAATACCAGGAATAACTAAAATATTTTTACCTTTTGAATAATCAATTGCTTTTTTAGAATTGTTAATTTCATTATGATCAGTAATACTAATTATTGACAGACCAGAATCAATTGCTTTATCTACAATGTTTTCAGGTGTCATATTGGGATCTTTTACATCAAAAGAGCCGTCTTCAAAACCATGTGAATGAATGTGAAGATCTGCTCGATAAAAAATACCTCCATTTTCAAAATGGTCAAAATAATTTTCGTTCATATGATAATTCTAACATTTTAGTTTCAGTCTCCTAATATAAACATAGTATTTTTTATTTTTTACTATTATTAATGTATTATGTTAAAATAAGAAAGAATTTAGTCAAGTAAAAGTAATTTTATTAATCATTATTATGAAAGAAAAACTGAAATATAAATTTTGTACCAGTCTCTGATATTTTTTATCATTAGTTTTATTTTTTTGAGTAATTTATAATTGTGTAACGGTTTTCAAATAAGAAGAACTTGTCTTTACGGAATTTGTTCGTATAATTAATTGTTAGAGAAATAATTATTTTAGTAAATGTTATTATAATACTACTATGACTAAAAAATCAGATGAATTTGAAAAGCAGGTAGCTAGAATTTACTCAATTTTAGAATCGGATAAAGAATCAATTGTGACTTGGGATGAAGAGGTTCCAAATCCACATTACAAGGGTACAACTAGACAGGTAGATATAACTGTTAGGAAAGGAAACAGTTTAACTGTAATAGAATGCAGAATGCGAAATAGGACACAAGGTTCAGAGTGGGTTGATCAATTAGATGGAAAAAGAAATAGTCTGGGGGCAGATAAGGTAATTGGTGTGTCTGCAAGCGGTTTTACTAAACCTGCAATTGCACAAGCTGAAGCCTTAGGGGTATTTCTAAGAGACTTAAGTTCTATTACTGAGAAAGAGGTTCAATCATGGGCTAATAAAAGCGAAATAAGAATTTGTTTATACAAATATGAAGATATAAAGTTTGCTTTTTTTCTTAAAAAAGAAAAAGGTAAAAATATCAACAAAAAAGATATTAGAATATTTATGAAGGAAAATGAATATTTGCAATCAACATTCAAAAATATCAAGCACTTTTTACAAGAAGATAAATTTTCATCAGTAGATGGAGAAGAAGTTGCATTAGAGTCTAATCCATTACCACCTAAAAATATTATTAAAGGAATACATATAGAAAAAATTCAATTTTGCTCTAATATTAGCGTTTCAAGTAAAGATTATGATGTCAATTCAATCATGGTATTTAGTAATTTGGAAAAACCAAATGTTAAAGAGGAAGTTCTACATATAGAAAAACATGGTTTAGGAAATAATGAGATAATAAAAAAAGGAGAGTTTGTTACACCAATTATAGATCTTACAGGTTTTAAACTTGAGCCTAACAATCAATTTAATGGAAGATTCATCGTCTTATTTGGAACGAACTACAAATTAAAAACTATTATGCATCACACTATCAATGGAGATAATTTAAACAAAATTATAATAGAGAATTATAATATTGATATTGTTTGGGTTTAAGGTGTTTTTTTGTTTTATCAAAATTTTACAACAAAGGATATCTATATATCCAATACCACATACGTCATACTGTGAGGTAATGCTTCCATCTCAAAATCCAAAAATAAGCTATTTCGCTCGTGTTGATTATCGTAATCGAAACGACATATTTGGTATATATCAACACGATCGCCTTATGGGAACTTATCTCTTAGGAAAGACAGGAAGTGGAAAAACAAACCTCATGAAAACGCTTCTCTACCAAGATGTATTTCATGGTAGAGGTTTTAGTCTGTTTGATATCAATGGCGATTTACTCAAGCAAATATTGACCATCATTCCTCATCACAGAAAACAAGATGTGGTACTTCTCGATGCCACCAATCCAAATATTAATCTAGGATACAATCCACTGAAAAGAGTCAACTATGAAAAACGAGCCTTGATCGCTTCAAGTATCTTGGAAACCTTTCAAAAAATGTGGGGACAGCAATCATGGGGACTAAAACTTGAATACATTCTACGCAATGTACTGTTAACGCTCTTGGATCAACCCAAAGCAAGCTTTGATGATATTCCTAAATTACTCCTTGATTCACACTTCCAAAAACAATGTTTGCAACACGTTGTCAGTTCTCATGTGAAGCGTTTTTGGAGTATGGAATTTCCTAAGTACTCTAAAACAGATATTCTTCCTGTTCTTAACAAGGTTGGAAGCTTTCTATCCATCCCAATGGTGCATAAAATATTAGTGAAAAATCAAGAACAGATTTCTTTACGTCAGATCATGGATAACAAACAAATCTTCTTGATAAACCTCTCTAAAGGAAGTTTAGGAACGGATGGAGCACACCTCTTAGGTTCATTACTTCTCACCTCGCTATCATCAGCAGGGTTTAGTAGAATCAACATTGACGAGCAAGAGCGCATTCCATTTTTTATCTACCTCGATGAATTTCAAAATTACACCACTGCATCGCTTACCAATATGTTTTCTGAACTACGAAAGTTTAAAATTGGGTTTGTGTTGGCACACCAATACCTACATCAATTAGATGCAAACATTCGTAATGCGGTACTAGGAAACATTGGAACGATTATCTGCTTTAAACTAGGGCAAGCGGATGCTAAATACATGGCACAAGAATTCACTCCCATATTTCAAACTTCTGACTTTATGAATCTTGAACACTTTCACATTTACGTAAAACTTCTTATTAATGGCAGATCGTCACAACCATTCTCCGCAAAGACTATTACGCTCAATGATCTTCATTACAAAAAAGGCTATCTATATCGATAATTTGATTTCGCTCATACTCGTATCAGACGAACCTTAAATTCAATACGACATGAATAGAACATTACCGAGTACGTGGCTCAATCGTACCAACGAAATTGAACTTGACTATGTGCGACCACTCTTTAACAAGATGTTTTACATCCGAAGTTCAAAGAGTGCTGACTCGTTTTTAAAACGATTTGTACACCTCAAACAGCTTGACCTAAAAGAACGTTTTTGGGCATTGTATCTCAACAATGCAAATGGTGTTGTTGGGATATCAGAAATAGCCAAAGGAAGTACGACATCGGTATGTGTAAATATCAGACACGTCTTTCAGTTAGCGCTCTTAACCAATGCCGTTGCCATTATCGTGGCTCACAATCATCCTTCGGGAACACTCAAAGTTTCAGGTGCTGACAAAGCTATCACCCGAAAGCTCATCAATGCAGGAACCTTCATGGATGTCAAAATCCTCGATCACCTCATTATCACTTCTGAAAGCTATGTTTCGCTAGCTGATGAAAACTTGATGTAACACTTCTTACCCGTTCTCATTTCCATTTTTTTATTATATGAAAACTCCCATAACTTACTACGGAGGCAAGATCACTTTGCTTTCAAAAATACTTCCGCTTATACCTAAGCACCGAATATATACCGAAAGTTTTTTTGGAGGTGGCGCGGTCTTCTTTGCAAAAGTTCCTTCAGAATCAGAAATCATTAACGATACCAATAACATGGTGATCAACTTCTATGAAGTATGTAAAACTGATTTTGAGAAACTTAAAACAAAGATTCAAGCAACACTCTTCTCCCGCGCAACCTACACAGTAGCACTTACGATGTATAAAATGCCACACTTGTTTAGCAGATTGCAGCAGGCGTGGGCATTTTACATCGCTACAAACATGGGATTTGCTTGCAAGATTGGAAGTTGGGGATTTGATAAATATGGGAAACGATTAAAAACTGTGCAGAACAAAAAGATTCGATTTGATGAAGACATTCCAAAACGACTGTTGAACACGCTCATTGAAAACAATGGTGCATGTAAGGTGATAGAAATCTATGATGACATCGATGCCTTTCACTACGTTGATCCGCCATACTTCAATGCTGATATGGGACACTATGATGGATATACCGAAGTTGATTACCGCAAACTTTTAGAAACGCTATCGAATATCAAAGGGAAGTTTCTTTTGAGTTCATATCCATCAGATATTCTTGATGAGTTTATCAAAAAGAATGGTTGGTACACCAAAACGATAGACAAGCCATTGGTGGCAAGTAACGGAGCGAATGTTGCCAAGCGAAAGCGAAAGATAGAGGTGCTAACGGCAAACTACTCAATTTAAAATAACAAACACAAACCTTTAAATTTAATACTTATGAATATTACAACACAAATAGTCGTGAGACATTTTCTCATGCGATTAAGCGAAGGACATCAACCCCATACGGGAATACATCCTTTCTTTGACAACTTCTTTACCAAGCAAGAACTCATTGATATTATTACTCACATTTTCAGCGAACACGAAGTAAGAGAAGTTGATTTGGATGTACTCACACATGATGAGTTATTAGACATTATTGATGATGATATGAGCATTCTACGTTTTTATCTACATCAATGGGAACAGCAACTCATATCACATGAGTCCCACAGTACTCATGAAGTAAACGATACGCTTGAACAACTGTCGCATCATACCCATTATTTGCGTAACAAAATACCAAAGGATTGGGATAAATATGATCGAAGTAATTTCCGTTCACTTCAACTTAAAGCAGGGAAGCTACGCAAAGTATACGGCATCTATGATATCAATGTGAGTCAAGACCAAGTACAAGAAGTTCATGCACCACCAAAACGTTTTTATCAAACCCAAGAACAGGCTACGGAAGTGATGAATACCATGATATCAAAGAGTGATTCACAGGATGAATATTTACATGTGCTATATCTCTATAAAGCTATTTAAGTTATGAAACTCATTACTAAAGAACTTAAACAACGTTTTGAAGAAGTGGGCAGACAAGATGAAAACCCTCTTGTGGTTGCCAAATTCTTTGATCCTGCTGGATCAGGTACTTGGTATGCTACTGAATATGATGTAGAAACAAATATTTGTTTCGGATATGTTACCGGACTTGCCTTTGATGAATGGGGAAGTTTCTCAATTACCGAAATGGAAGCCATCAAGCGACCATTTGGATTAACGATTGAACGAGACCTTCATTTTGAAGAAATACGATTCAACACATTAATGAATATTAACTCTTAAAATTTAATACCAATGAACAACAACAATGTTTTTGATGTTTTATTACAAAACATCACCGAGGATCAAAAACTGCTCAAAGAAGCAGATGAAAAAATTGATCAAGCAAAGGAAGATAAGCAAGCAATTACTGATCGTATCAAAGGCTATCGCAAAGATGCAACCGCAATGATTAAGTATGCAAGTGAAGAACAAATTGAAAAGATTAAAGCTTTGGACTTAGACCTATCAGAATCTAAGCAAGGACTCAATTCAGTTGCAACGACCGCATTTGATATCATGATGAACACTAAGAAGAAATCAATGACCAATGATGAGTTGTATCAAGCGTATGTTGATAGCTTGGATGATACAGGTAAGGCGGTAAAGTATACCGCGTTTAATATAAAGTGTCGTCCACTCTACAACAATCAGCGATTAATCCGAACTAAAGGAAGTGACCCGAAGTCGTCACGTACTGATATTATTAGCTTGAATGGAAGTTCAAAGGCTGTGATTAAAAAAGAATCAACGGAAAAGAAATAACTAAACAAGAACACTCATGTATTTGGGTGTTTTTTTAATACGGAAAGAAGTAATTATTCATACTTATAAATGTATTCTTCTTTGAGTTCTTCATCTTGATATTCTTTTTTGCTAATAATTAAGCCATTAGTTCCATAAGTAAATAAGGTATATGCTGTAATGATATTGTCTCTTTTTCTAACTTTTTCTTTTTTTATCAATAGATCATTTTCATAAAGATATCGATGAAAGTAATTGTCATCAATATCTTTTCTTATTAATTGTCTATTCTTGTTGTATTTATTGCGTAGCGTTTTTTTGAATCTTTTACTCTCAAAAATTTGTTCACTCACAAGAAGGTTTTTTTTGTAACGCAAAACCTTATGAGCTTTAGAATCTTTATAGAATTCAATAGCTTTTAATTGTCCAAAAAAATTATATTTGAATGCGACTGAATCTCGTGAATGATTTGTTGTTATATACTTGAGCTTATTTTTTCGTTTGTATACATTATTGCTAACAATTTTCACTTTTTCGAATACGGGTCTATTAATGGTATTAACGAGACTATCGAAATTTCCATGTTTGTCATAATACAATCTCTCTAAATTATTGAGCAAAGCATTTACGTATAGTTTTTCCATACTTAATTCTAAAAGCGGATTATTAAAATCTTCTTTATACACTTTGTAAAAGCCAAATTCATTTAGTGAGTCCTTTGAATAATAGTCAGTCATAAAATTAGTTTCTTCCTTGAAGAAACCGCTTTTGTATTCTGTTAATGTGGTGTTTAGTACTGTTTTGTTGGTAATAGGACTTATTTTCCACTCGTATCGAACACTTTTTACTTTTGTTGTATCAACATGCTTTTGCGAGTGTAATAAATAGCAGTTAAATAAAATTATGATTATTAATAAATGCTTCATTTTTTCAATAAAAAGTATCTGTTTTCAAAGTATATTTTTAATACGTTTCATTATTCATTTTTTTCTTTAATCCATTTGTTTCTATACAAATTCACGCTATCGATTAATTCTGTAAAAGGAATCAAGTCTCTATTTTTTCGTATAATTTTCAATCTTTGTTTTTCAACAGAATCAAGAGAATTGTATACCTTTTTAAGTTTGCCTTGTGAGTAGGTCTCATGTTCTATAAAATCCTTGGCTTCTTTTGTTGACTCATATATGTTTGAAAAAGCTATATGTGGGGTTTTTGCTAAATAGGTAACATAAATTCCCATATCATCGATAGTATGTGTTTCAGGCGTATTCATATAATCTACAAAGGCAGATGAGTTAACTGTCATTGTATATAGTGTCTGTTGCTTACTATCAATATATGATTTGACATCATTTTTAATTTTCGAATCAGTTATATCTTGAATATTCTTTGGTGTTGACCTTGAAGAATTTGGTAAATGAGCAGTTAAGGCTTTAAAATAATTTTTAAGGCTAGAATATTTACCGTCATGTTGCGGGTAATCAATTCCTTCTTTGTCTAAATGTCCTTCTTTTAAAAAAATTTTATAGTATTCAGCTTCAACTAAAGTGTCATTATACAGAACATATGCGCCTTTCACCTTTTGAATTTGATAACATACAATAATATTAAGTTCATCATTAACAGCTTCTTTTCTCATAAAACACTTTAGAGGGTTTGATGACATAGAAATTTCTCCCTCTGGAAATTTCCATTGGAACACATTTTCAAATAACATTTCTTTTTTTGAAGTTAATTCTTTTGATCCTTTAACAAGCTCATAGTTACGATAGTCTTCAAGGTAGATGCAATCATTACACCGATCTATTGCAATAAATGGCTTTTTAATTGATTTACAGGCCACAAATAGTAAGCCAATAATTATGAATATTTTTTTCTTTGGTATAACCATTCCTCAATCAAAATGTGTATATTTTCGTTTTTGTTTCATTGTTCAATTTTTTGTTCGGATATTATCCTTTCTAACTTTTAAACTGTCATGCCTTATAAACTCTTTATAGTACTCAACCCTATTGAATAATCCAACAGAATAAAATACCGAAATTTGCTTTTCATTAAAATCTTCTACATTGTTATAATCCCAATGCGATACGCCATCTTCAAAGGTTCTTCCATACTGTTTTCGTTGAAAGTCAGTTAATGTGTAATCAATAATAAAACGCTCTCCAATTGCTTTATTATTTGTTAGCGAATCATTAGGCATATATTCAGTGTATTGTAAAAATTCTTGATGTGGAATATTTCCTTTGTAACCTTTTAATGTCTGTTGATCTTTTTTTAAAAGTGTAGAATTAGGATACCTTCTTTTTATCCCTTCTTTGGTGCATAAAATTAAATCTTTATACAATTTAAAATTTATACTGTCTTTCATTTGTATATCAAATAATTCTTCTACAAATGGATCGTAATAAAAATATTTACGAGTTAAGCTAAAGAAAATTTTAGGGTCTTCTCCTTTAAAAGTTTCAAAGCCAAAAGATTCATAAAATTGATAGACACTTATATCATGTAATCCCGTTTCTTTATCCTCCCTTAAAAAAAACAAGGATTCTGTGTAGTTATCGTTATATCTGCCTGAATCTCCAAAATATTTATAAGGAAAAATCCTTGAAATATAATAATTATCATCATGAGATATGTTTACTTCAATGGCTCCTCTAGCTTTTTCTAAAGCTCTGCAATACGCTTTAGTATAATAGACTGTGTCGCTTAAAAATAGCTTATCATCACAGTTTACAGGAATCGCATCACTTGGCATTTTTTTATTGGCATTGCTCTCACAGTTGAAAGAAACTGAAGCAGAGATTACCAATACTAACAAAACCATAACCTTGTATAATTGAACTCGCATTTTTTAATTATTTTATCTTTAAAATTTTTGAGACATCCTCATGAGCTTTCTCAATTAAAAGCTCCTTGTACCTATACTCTTTATCTCCTTTCGGCTTTCGCAATTTAGTTAATTTAGGAGAGGCAAAATCCGTAAGTTGCCATTCATAGTATGTTTTTTCTCTTCCTGTGCCAACTGAGGCAGCATCATTGACTGTGATACTATATTCCTCTTCAACCTTGTTTCGTATTTGTCCTTTACTACCTGGAAACATAAAGGTTTTAAAAATATCCCCTAAATAGGCAGAAACTACTTGACCGCTATTTGCTTCAAAGAGTTTCTTTGCTAAAGCTTCATTATCATTAAAAATATCTTCGCCAATAGGCTCTGGTTCTAATCTAAACCCTAAGGTATTCTTTTTAAAATCAGCATCAGAGTTAAAGGAATTTGCTGCTACATCTAGAACAACATCATTATCAAATATCTTTAAACTCATTGTCTTTAATTTATTAAACGCATTTAACGGGAAGTTATTGAGCATACCACCATCTACCCAAAGTCCTTTGTATTCGTTGTTGTATGCTTGTGTTTCTTCTCGATTCACTGAAGCTGTCACAAAAACTGGTTTAAATAAAAAGGGTAAATTCATTGACAGAGCAACTGCTTCAATAACAGGAAAGTCAGGTGTGTGATATACAGAAAAATATTTAGATAGATGCTGTGTTAAATTAGTTCCTGTAATAACTAAATTAACCCCAGTAAGTCTAAAATGATCTCTGAACGTCATTTTCTCTGGATTTTCTGCTAAATGGTAAATGACATTTTTAAAATTATGTTTTGGTTGTTCTCCTTTATAGTATCTAAAATACGCATTAATTATTTTATGGATCTTTCTTCTTGTTACATCTTTAAAGTACTCTCGTACGGCAAGCCCATTAATTAATCCCCTATTATATATTAAATTTCCTAAATGTGCTCCCGCATTAGTTTCTTCATAAGATCGATGCACATAAAAAGGTGTAAATGGTGGAGGAATAGGGAGTACCGGAACCGAAGTAGATTCTTTTCTATCTGTATAAAGTAGCTTCTCAATTAATGTATTATTTTTATCATGCGTAGTAAAATCATTATTCAAAAAATATCTCAAAGCTTCAACCGAAAGATAATTTATTGTACCTCCAAGCCTGTTATTTTTATGGATACGCTGAGTAGCTCCAAAATTATCATTAACCTCTCTCAATTTTTGATCAAACCTTCCGTTTTCAAAAAACTTTTCAAATCTATTCACTGGTTTTAAAACTGGGGTTTTATCATATGGTCCCAATGCCATTTTGGTTTGATCATCAACCTCCATCTCCATTTCAACTTCACTGGAACTCATTCCTAATGATAGTAGGTATGCAGTAATAGCTCCCGCAGAGGCTCCACTAATTCCTTTGATATGTCTTTGACTGGAACCAATAGAAAGATCAGGATTGATTATTGATATTATGGGAACTCCTTCTTTACCATTGATTGCTTTTTCCAAGGCTTTGACAACTCCCATATAAATAAAACCTTTTCCACCACCACCTTGAAAAGACAAATAACTTATATCATTTATTTTTACACTCATCTATTATATTTTAAGGTAACTATGAGTATTTCAATACTCACAGTTACCATTTATTATTTTATTGTGGTTTACGATACTTGAAACTTACTAATTCCACCTTCAGGATTACCAATTAGTGTACTACCTCCAGTTCCTTCTCCAGTATAATCATTACAATTACATGGTAATCCGTCACCTGCGATTGCTCCCGAATCTTTTTGTAAGATGTTCAATGAGGTTGGTACGCGTGTTTCCCAAGAATCTCCGACTGGTGTAGGCTCTTGTTCTTCTAAGCTTGATAACACTGATTCATATAATGGATCACCAGGCACTGGAACTTCTCCGCCATTCCATATTTCGCCTGTTTCCATATAATATATAACAGCTCTTTCATAGTTTGGTTTTACAGGAACTACCACACGAGACATCCCTGCCTGCAAGAATCCTCTAAAAATATGATCGTTGTCATCTAACTTATAAATTTCTTTCCAATTACATTTTTGTCCCCAAAAATATGGATAGAATAGATAGGTCATAATATCCCAATCAAATGCTTGCTCAAAGAATTTAGCTTTTTGAGCATAACAAGCCAATGCTTCACTGGTTTGCATTTGTGGCATGTTAGTAACGTCTTCACATGGACTTGTCGTTCCATAATAGCTATTGCCAACGCTAACTTCTAACCAATTCAAACAACTTTTTTTAAGCTCTTCTTTCTCAGTCATTCTATTATACAAAGGATTGTTTCCTTGAATCTGTATTCCAAGTGAGGCTTGTGCTTTGGCTTCCGCTACTGCATTTTCATATTCTGCTCTTTTCTGCTGATATGCTTCCATAATTTTGGCAAAGGTATCAATGCGCCATTGTTCCATAAGTTCAGGCTTACGCTCACACTTTATCACTACATTGGCATGAAATGAGTACACATGATTCATGTCATAAGATATCGGTAAAGCGCCTTCTATGTCACTGAGATAAAAATTTCCATTAATTGTTGTATTATAACTATTTGCCACAAACTCATCCCATCCTTCTGAGGTGTTTCTGTTTCCAATAGAAAACGATAACCAGTAATCGTCATGATATCTCATGAACCAGTTAAAAGTCATACTTGCATGATACGCAACATAGCCGTCTGGAATGGTCAGTTCATTGTTAGAACTTCCATGAAATCCAAATTCTGAAGCGGATGCTCCTTCTTTATTAAAAGCTTTCCCTACTTCTTTATACAATGCAGGAGGTGGACTTACTTTAGCATCATACGCTGCTGCCCAATGCTCATAACTTGAACTTCCTGTTAAGGTTAATGCTGAATGATTTGGAAGACCATGTTCTCTTGGGTCTTCTGGTTTTTCGATGCTCACATTATTTTCTTCCTGTGCCATTGCCCATAAATGAAACTTTGCAGGTTCAGGAATCATAAACTCATAGGTCATACGTTTTCCATAATTGACCACTTGGTTCTTATATATCTTATCAACCCAACGATAAATTCCTGTTACGTGACCCGTAGTATTGTTGGTATTATCTAAACCATGAATATTGTTTTCTTCAAACTCTTCAATGACTTTGGTAATTCGCTCTTCACGAACTCTATTAACCACTCGATCAAGTGCTCTGCTACTTATTTCCTTTGCATACGAAACTGCTTGAGCATTTGCATCTACAGTTGATGTTGCGGTTGCAAATCCTGAATCTACTGTCAAGTTTACAGGACCTAATTGTGAGGTAGCTGTTACGCCGATGTCAAAAGCAGTATCTTGTTGTATGACCGAAGATGTTTCTTGTTCCATTTCGTAGCGATCCGTAGTTGTCGTATCACGAAGCTTTTCTGTCGTATTTTCGGTTTCAAATGTTGTGGTTGTTTCTTGTCGCCTGAGTCTTCTTGTAGAACGCTCTTTGTATTCTCCTTGTAGAATATTTTCAATATGAGAAACTTCTCCAGGTGTGTAGCAACAAATCTCTTGTTCAACACGCATATAATCTGAAACACCTAAGTTTTTCACTCCCGAACATGATGATTCAGTACCTCCGTCTCCGTCATCAGTAGAACCGCCACATGGATCAAAATATATAGAGTGGAAGGCTTCGTCTGCTCTTGTAAAAGCAAAATCTAGCAATAAAGGCTCTAATTCAGATGTTGGGGAACTATCGTCAGCTTTATGAATCAACGATAATAATCCTGTCGATGGGCGATAACGATTAAAAACAATTTTTGTTCCATCAGCAGTATCAACTCGAGCAATCTTTAACTGGTCACCACTTTTTACAGTAATAAAATCTCCTGTAGAAACTCCATTAATATAAGCTTGAGCAATGGTGTTAGTTGCTGATGTTGTACTGTTAAATCGAGAACTAACTCTTATTGCATATTTTATACTATTTATATGTGCATTTGTGTTTTGCGGTGATAAGCCTACGTAATAACCAGCTCCACGAGGAACTTTACTAATGGTAAAACTCATTGAACCATAGTCCGCCATTACTTCTTGTGAAGCTCCTCCTGAATTTCCAATACCTGAAGCTGTAGAACGAATAAAATTACTTGCCATTGTCGGATCAGTTGCGCTACTTATTGCACTGGCAAAAATACCCACTTGATCCACGATAGTAGGAAAACAACCTTTGTTGAATCCTGTAGTACTTCCTGTATCTTCACGTAATTCTATAAGACTGCTTCCTGTTGAAACGATCTTTTTTGTCAGCTTTTTGTTTTCAAAAATAGTGGTGCTAGCCTTAACCATTTCTTTTTCTATACTAGCAATAGCTTTTTCAGGATTTTTTAAAGATGATAGCTTTAATTCCTCAACAATAGTAATGGTCTCTGGTGATACAATTTTTGCTAAACTATCTTTATCTAAAGGATTTCCAATTTGTTCTTGTAATGTATCTTCACTTATTGTTGAAATAGAGACACCTTTTAATTCAGAAGCTTCCAACTTATCAGGAGACTTACCTGCTTCGGTGGCTTTTATTTCTGCACTACTTAATTCTTGGGTATATATTCTATTTACTCGTTGTAATTCTTCTATGGCGTACTGGTATTGAGACAATTTTTGTAGAATAGCATCTTCATCAACGGTATTATATGCTGTCGTTCTTTCAACTTCATATATTGATTCATCTGTTGACTTTTTTGGTCGCGACAATATTAGTTTAGGAATAACAACACTTGCATTGGCTAATGCCTTAACATCAGTATCCGTTTCTACTAATTTGGTATAGTTTTTTACAAAATTATCGGTAACCAACAACATTAAAAGTGCTTCTCTGATGTATGGAGATTTGTTTTCAATAATGTAATAGAAAATATTGTCCCATATTTCGATTGTTTCTTCAGCTGTAAGAACCTTTAAGGATTCTATTTGAGTGGCAACTTTAGTATCTACGACATTCCTATTTCTAAATAGCCAATCAGCGAAATTATATAATCCTAAATTAACCGCCTTAACCTTTTCAACAGAATCAATAGGACTGAAGGTGTCAGCTACTTTTGAAAGATCATCATAATCTATTTTCTTCTGCGGATCATTTCCTTCGGGAACAAAAACACTTGCACTAATATCAGGATGATGAATAAATTGTTTGCTCGCCTCATCTGGGCTTGCGGTTTCAGGATTCCTAAGTGTTACAAACTTAAATACATTGGATTTACCTTTAGCTCTTTTTTCTAAAGGGACAAAATCGGTTTCTGCCATGTGATAATAATTTAAAAATTAAACAATAGTTGTCTTAGTCAAATGGGGATTTAACTTGTGCTTTAGGCTATGTATTAGGTGGGTTATTTTAGATTAGATTATTTATAATCTTTCATAAAGATATGTAAAAAACTTACAGATTAAAAAAATATTGTATAAGCGTCGTGTTTTTGCAATAAGCGTTGAATTTTGATCATATTGTATACCTTAATAGCAAATAAAAGAATTATAATTACATTTTATTGTATTAATTTCCCCCATATTTAAAGGGAAATTGCCCCTTTATCTAGTGCACTGCTTTTGTGTGAACATTATTTGAGATTGTAGTATTCAAGAAATACTAGCTTATTTATTCTTTAATTATCTTAAAAGTAGATACTCGATTTTCGCTATCAGTCAATTTCAAGATATACATATTAGGGGATAAATGACTTACAGAAATAAGACTATTCTTGTAGTTGCATGATGTTTTTTGCCCTTGAAGATTAAATAATTCAGCATTTATTATCTGAACACTTGTTTCAATAGATAAGAAGTTGTGAACGGGATTTGGAAATATTTTGATCGTTGATACATCAAATTCATCAACTCCTAATAAGCTACACATTCCATTATTGAAATCTGAAACTGTTGGATTGTATAAGTTGCTTGTAACAAAATATGCTCTAGTCAGTCCGTTATTAATAGCCGTTTCAATTGCACAAAAATCTTCAAGAAGTGCATTTCCTGTAAATCGTATATCGGCTTCAATGTTGGTCAGTGACTCAAATCCTTCTAACGATGTCAACAAGTTGTTATTAATGATATTAAAATTAGTAATAGGAGCACCACTGAACCCTATTGACTCAACTGAACTAAGGGCAGATAGTGTTGTTAAATTGGAATTGTTCTCAATACGAAGTGAGTTGCCAAATTCAAGAATGGTACCTATACCCGAAAGGGATGTTAAGTTGGTGTTATAAATATTCAATTGAGGAGAGTTGGTATAGTTCTGTAATCCTGTAAGGTCATTGAGTAAAGCATTACCATCAATAGTTAAAATTCCTCCTGTATAGTTTGATAGAGCAGAAAGTGAAGCGAGCATATCATTATCTTTAATAGTAAGAGTGTTCTGGGTAAAGTTATTAAGTAAGTTAATATCAGTTAAGGAGATGTTGTTATCCAAAACAACAGAAGCAATAAGAGATAGATCAGTATTCAGTCCATTAAGAGTTTGAAGATTATCATTGTTCATAATGTTAATCTCTCCTGTGGGTAAAAATACTCCAATGGATATATTTTCTAATCCCAATAAGTTTGTTAGTGCATCATTATCATCAATGGTAAGGACTCTTTTAATTTGCGGAATGGTTATATTCGTAAAGGTCGTTAAATTGTCATTGTTTCTAATCGTAAGCTTAAAAATATCATCGTCAGAGTCAAGATTTTCTAATGATACTAAGGATGAATTATTTTCAATAAGGACTTCTGAACCATCGAGACTCAAGTTAGCAATGGTTAACAGGCTATCGTTGTTGAGGATATTAACGTCACATGTAATTAAGATATTATGAAATCCATCAAGATTGGAAAGCATATCATTGTTGTCAATCGTAAGATCACCAACAAGATTTGGCGTTGCAAAAAATACTTCCATATTTCCTAAAGCTGATAATGATTGTAGTGATGCATTGTCCTTAATTCTTGTAGAAGCAAATAGGCTCTTAACATTCTGCAAACCTTGTAAAGATGTAAGATTATCATTGTCAGTAATTTCAAAAAGATCATTCTCACTTTCTATGCCAATGGTATGCAAAGAACTCAAAGGTGATAGATCATTAATGTCTGTGCTCGTTCCGGCCACTTGTGGAACGATACGAAGCGAACCATTTACTTTAGAATATCCCATTGCTCCGAAATCATTTATCTCTTGTTGTGACGTAAGGAGTGCATCGCCATCAAACTCACGATATGCACCACCACTTTGTGCTCCTTGAATATTATCAATGTAACAACTTGTTATAAGAGGGAAGTTATTATAGATGTATAGAGAGATTTTTCCATACTTACTGAGCACCACGGGTTCAGCATCATGAGGAGATAGATTCAAGGCATTATCAAAATCAAAAGAAAGTGTTTCCCATCCAATAACGCCTGTTGTATTGGCTACTATGCCAATTGGATATCCTCCAAACTGCTCACTATCGAGAACAAAAAATACCTGAACTGACTCATTGGTAATATTATAGTAATCAAGAGTGATGGTATTGTTATTAGGATCACTTACATCAATGAGTGTCGTTAAGCGTAATTCGTATTTACTAAAATTTCCTCCATTGTTAATGATTTCCGCTACATCATTGTTTGAGTCATTTGGATCAGTAATTAAATTGAACTGGGCTGGACTAGCAATGGGGTCATTGATAAATTGGTGTAGCGGATCGGAAAAGTCAATTGGTAGTTCTTGGGAAAAGGTTAAAGAGCAAAACAAAAAGGTGCAAAAAAGGAGTAAAAGTTTCTTCATAATGTTCAGATTTAGATTACACGTTTAACAAACATAGTAAAAAAACATTTACCCAACAATTTTGTTGGGTAAATAATCGCTCAATACTCCTATTTTACAAAATAACTTAACATTTCATTGTTTGAAGGACACAGAACTAGCGGAACTAATTCTCAATATCGGTAAGCGTATACGCGAACTGAGAAAGGAACAAAACATGACCCAACTTGATTTAGCAGTTAAGTCGGGCATGGAAGAAAACGCCGTTCAACGACTTGAAATGGCTCGGACGAGTCCTACGATAAAAACCTTGTATAAGATTGCAAAAGGATTGGGTGTTGAGCTGAGAGAGTTATTTTAATTTCTCCTAACAATAAAATGTTTGATTACAAACGTGAAGGATTTACATTTTTCAATTCTAAAACTCCCTTGTCTGTAATTATTATTTACACTCATAAATGGATTATCAGCTAATACATAATCATACTTGCCAACAGGCATGTCTATAATATTGGCATACTCAGTTGGAAGGATACTGTATGAGGCTATTCTTTTTCCTTCTTTTTTTAAACTTATATAATATTTTATTTGAGATGCATTTTTAAAATAGTAATCTCCTGTTTTTAATTCTTCACAATTTTTATCAGTAGTTTTTTGATTATTTTCTACTTCATTTTTATCAATTCGGTAATTTTTCGTTGTTTTATTTTTTGTTTCAAAATTTGTTTGGTCTAAAATTAATTTCATGTTTTCATCAAGACTTACATTGCTAATCATCGCTGAAAGCTGTCTCCCTGTTTCTACATCAATAATTTTTATTCGAATACGAAGTTTATGTAAACCATAATCAACTGTTCCAGTAACTATTGCATCAGCAGAGGTAATCATACCAACTTGTTTAGCGGTTTGCGGATTAATAAAACCTTCTTCATTCCATTTGTGCTCTTCGGAAAGTTGTTCAATATGGTCTCTATCAATCACATTGAATCCTTTACTTGCATTGGTAAAGTGAATTGAAAAATCTCGTCCAATGTAATCACCAAGTTCATTTTTCTTCCCACGAGTCGTATGGAAAAACCAAACAGCGATGTTAAGTTTTTTTGTTTCTTTTGCCTTGAGAGCTGTTTTTTTAGCTAGTTGTTCCATCTGTTTATCATACTCAGTTTCCTGTGCTTGGATAACATGGAAGCTCGTAAAAAAGTAGATGAATATGATTGCGATTTTTGTTTTCATAAATTGATCTTTTTTAAAGTATTAGTTTGTGCGTTTGTTTTTGATGATCCATTACCCATAAACATCTGAGAATATGAATCAATTACTTGTCCAGTATCCGTTGATAAAATAGAATACTCAAGATGAAGTTCACAAGTAATCTTATCTTTAAGAATTTTATTTTGTCTGAAAGAATATCGTACCTTACCTATACATACATAGTCAGTATGTCTATTAATTTTAGCTCCTAAAAATTTAATATTACCCGATAGTAAATTTTTAATTACATCTTCATTTAACATATTTGGCAATATAAGATTTGAAGTAATATTGTAGTTTGTAGATAATTGCTGTTTGAGATAATTTGTCATTGAGGCATCGACATTTTGAATAGAATCAAATACAAACAGGCTTAATTCTTTACTGTTAGGAATATTGATAACCGATGGATTAAAAAGATCATCTGGAGTTTTTATATCTGTTTTCACTTCTTTTTCCAAAGGAACATGACTTACTTCTTTTCTGTCTACTAAATATGTTTTTACGATTCTCTCCGTAACTGGTTGTAATGGTTCTTGGGTAACAGGATGAATACCATAAGTATTATAAAATTCAGTTTCTCCATTGTAATGTGTATACCAGACTTTGGCAGTATTATCTTTAAAAAAATCAGTATTCTTATCAGGGAATATTCTATTCGTGTCATTTACGATGAAGTTTTTAGCGTGTATGGTAATTGGAGAAGAAGATGTATTATTCATTCCTATAATAGATAAAACAAATATTACGACTAATGTTATCAAGCCAAAGATTCCAAAATAATAAAGTGGTTGAGATGATTTCGCCTCTAACGGTTCATCAAGTTTTATGTTGTCGTCAAGATTATGTTCTGCTAAATCATCATTATTTTTTATTACATAAGGAACATCTACTTCATAATCAATTGCAGGAGCATTATTGATGAATTGCTTGTATGACTGGAAATTTATATACGCTAATAAAATATCACGATTGTCTTCATTAGGTTTGGGAGTTTTACCAATATTAAAAAAGAAGTAGTTAAAATAATTTAGAAGCGATTTGGCGGTTAAGAAATTATTAATAGGCTTACTTGCTACAATCTTATCTGCTAACTGAGTCTTATTAGTTGCCTCGGGAAAATCTTCTTTTCCTTTTTTAAAAACGAGTCCAATTATTTTTTTTAAGGTTTCTAGTTCCATTACTGATATTTATTTGGAAATACTATGGAAATCAAATCTTTTCATAGTAACAGTCATTGCTTATTTCCATTATATTTCTATTTGATATTCACGGAAATAAACCAAATCCAAGACATTTTTTAAACAAATTTGTCCTGTACTTCAAAGCGAAATACACTTGTGCACAAGGTCTCGTCTTTCTAATAAGTCCAAAATTGGTGGCGAGCCAAACGATTCGGATCAGGGCATCTAAAAAGATGTATATCATGGCAAAAAAAATAAGCCTAATCATTCTTATGTTCTTAGGAATTGGAATGACCACATCTTGTTCTTTGGATGACGATCACATCGAAATTCCTGTAGAGCAAAATACAGGAGACGAAGTTGACGATCCAGCTAAACCTGATGAAGATAACTAATACGTTATCTCAAAAAGCAAATCCCTACACGTTAGGGGTTTGTCTTTTTTAACAACTAAAGTTACAATAATTATTTATATTTGAAATACTAATCTACTTACTAAGTATGAATAATTTTCGTATAATCTTATCTCTCGTATTGATTTTTCTTTCACTTTCTATTTATGCCCAATCAAATATTTCTAACATTGATGACTCATATAACACGATCATTTCACTTCTTGAAAAAATAGATAATAAGAGTATCAGTGATTCCATTCGTTACAATCTAAGCAAAGAAGCATACTCGTTAACAAAAAAGCTTCAGAATGATTCTCTGAAAAATAGAGTGCTACAACAATGTGTCCTCTTTAGTTATAGAAATGAAGACTGGAAACAATTTAATGTGTTTAGAGCGGAACACTTACCAATAGCGAGAAGCCTTTCAGATTCTCTGGCAATTGCTAAGAACTTTGACTATGGAGCGTACTATCATAAAGTAATTACCAACAATCTTGATAGTGTATATAAATACTATTATAGCAGTTATAAAATATATGATGCACTCAAAGATTCCTTAGGCGCAGGAAAGATGAAGCTGAATATTGCTATTGTTAAAAAAAATGTACACGACTACAAAGGAAGTGAAACAGCTTCTGTTGATGCACTAAAGTATTTAGTACCAATCAAAGCAGAAAGAAGAATTGCTTCAGTATATAATAATCTTGGTATTATATTCAACCAGTATAAAAATTGGAACAAAGCACTTGAATATCATCAAAAATCTGCGGAGATACGTGAGCGATTTGATAAGCGAATTTATTATTTACACTCATTAAATAACATCGGAAAAGTATACAAAGATAGTGGTGACTATGCCAAAGCAGAAGAATATTTTAAAGAGATACTATCAAATGATTCTATTATATCTCAAGCTAAACATGTATGGTTTAAAGCCGTTGTCATTGATAATCTTGCTCATGCTCGATTCAAAGAGAATCCACAATTAGAAGTACTTCCTGACTTTATGGAGGCATTGAAAATTAGAGAAGATAAAAAAGCTTTTTCTGGAATGGTTATCAGCTACATTCATCTAGCGGAATATCATAAAGAAAAAGAAAATTTTATAAAAGCAAGAGACTATGCTGAAAAAGCTGGACAATTAGCCCATGACACCCATAACTACAGAGATTATTTAAAATCTCAAGAACTCCTTTTGCATTTATACGATGAGGTCAAGTATAAAAAATTGTTGGATCGATACATCTTCGTTCGAGACAGTTTGGATAAGGTTGATCGAATACAAGAAAATAGATTTGCAATTGTTGAATTTGAAGTAGATGCAAAAGATAAACAGATAACGTCACTTAAAGTGACAACTAAAAAGGGCAAACGTTACATTGCAGTTTTGGCAATTAGTATGGTGTCTTTAACGATCTTTTTAATTTTCTTGATAATTAGGAAGGTGAAACAAGGAAAAAATCTAAAAGAATCTAAATCAGAATTAAAGAAAACCGAACATCAATTATTAGAACAAACACAAGAACAAGCAACTTCAAATGATGATAATCTATTTCAATACCATCAACACCTAAGTGATACATATAATATTAGCAAAAAACTATTAGAGTATTGGGTTCTTAAAGCAAATAGATTTACCAATCAACAAATCGCAGACAGATTAAAAATTACCCTCGGAGCTACCAAAAAAAGAAATGCACTTTTATTACATAAAATTTTTGAAATAGAGGGGAAACAAGATGTTGATAAATATTTTTTAGTAAATCTTTATGCTAAAAAACTAAGGGAATTCAAAAATAGAATATGATTTCTTCACAGGTTGATATGCAAGTAAAACAAAAGGTATCCGAAAAGGGATACCTTTTGAAATTATTCATCACTAAAGGTTAAAACCGTACTTTTTTATAAAGAGTTTTCATTAGTATTGAGCACATGTAAACCTTAAAAAGTGTATCAATATGTACAAAAAATTACTCCTCTTTTTTCTTTTACTCTGTTCACAACATATTTATTCGCAATGTACAAATAACTGTGTTCCTCGTTGGGGATTAGCAACTTATGTATATGACCGAGTTTATGATTATAATAATCCTATTGATTACCCTTCAATCAATTATCCTGTTCCATATCTTGATCTGTACAGTTCTAATCCAACAATAGATAAGAAAATACGTGTATTAAGCTACCTTGATTATAATGACGGAATAACGGTTCTTAGCCACCTTTCTTCTAATGGTTATTTTCTTCCAACAGGAACGGTAAGTAGATATGAAGCACTAGCAGTCATCATGGAAGCGTGGGATATTCAGCCAGACGATACAGGTTCAGTTCCTTTTAACGATATCAGCCAAAGTAATCCTTACTTCGGTTACATAAATGAAGCTGACGATAGAAACTTTCTTGATGGTTTATTTGGAAGCAATTTCAATGGAGATTATGGGATAACGTTCAATGAAATGCAAACCATTATCTCACGGGTAATGAATTCAAACTTTCATCCAGTTTCAAATTCAACACTTTTAAATCCAAATAATTATTTCATGCCAAATAATTATACACCTCAAAACCTTGGGATGGCTCGCGGTTTAGAACAAGGTGTATTTAGTCACTACGCTAAAAATAGTTTTGTGATTCCCGATAGAAAATTAAATTTAAACTTCTCGCACTACTATAGTACACAAATGGTAGAACTTCCCGAATCGTATTTTCCCATAAAGCCCTTAAGTCGTGGTTGGACACACACGTATAACTCTTATGTCATTAGAGAAAATAATGTAGGACAAGATGGAATTGATTATTTCTATATTATTTGGTCAGATGGGACAATTCATATTTGGAATGATACCGATTTGGAATATGTGACAAAAGGGGTTTATGATAATTTCACTTACGGTACGGGTGATATTATCTTGAGTATAAAAACTAAAGATCAAACACGCTACACTTTTGAAAAGATTGATAACGATTTAGACATTTTCTATTTGGTAGAGATTAAAGATAAGAATGATAATAAAATTATAATTGGGTATGAATCAGCGGAAGAAGATGATCTTGAGCGTATTGAATACGTTGAAGCGCCTTCGGGTAAACGCCTGAATTTCTTCTACCATAACAATACCGATTATATTGATTACATAACTGATCCCATAGGAAGAGTTATACGATTTACATACAATGAAGAGCGTTTAAAAAACTTTTATGATGCCAAAGATCAAAGAACAAGGTATTACTATCTAACCAATGATGAAGGTATTGTTGAACAACATCAATATAAACGATTTTTACTAAAAAAAGTAAGACTCCCAAGAAACAATACTATTGAAGCTGAATACGATGTAGATGAAGACGGAAAACTTAAACAATATACTATAAATGGCAACGATCCCGTAGACATCAATGTTATCTTTAATTATGGAGTTACCAATCCTATTACGGCGAATGTTTTAATGCCAATGCCGAATGGAGGAAATCAAAACTATCACTATGAATTCAATGGAGATGGAATGATTACCCAGTTTCAAGATAATGTAAACGATTTAGACATTACGTATCCTTCTGCTTCATCAAGTTTAACTCCCTTATTACCAACCAATGTTGACCTTAACGGTTTAGATATCGATTATGAATATGACGATAGAGGAAATGTAACGGAAATACAAAAAGAAGGCATTACGGATGAAGATTTTTGGTATGACAATGACAACAATCTTATACGTTATGAAGATGCAAACGGAAATAATACGTACTTCAATTATGACAATAACAGTAATCTCACTTCAATTGAAGATGCCTTAGGACACTATGTGTACTTAACGTACGATACTTATGGACAATTAACCGCTATTACCAACCAAGAAGGAATCACGGTTAACTATACCTATGAAAACGATGGTGCGGTTTCTACCATTACGGCTCCAGAAAATCTAACATCATCATTTACCTATGATGGCGTAAATAGAATGTTGTCAAAAACGATCAACGGGCAGACTTCATCATATAGCTACGATGCTAATGATAATCTATTAAGCCATACCAATATTGGCGGACTTACGACAAGTTTTGATTATGATGCAAACGACAACATGGTTTCTATCATTAATGCCAATAACATTGAAACAGGTTTTACTTATAATGATAAAGATCAGCTAACAAGTGAAACCTTCGGTTCATTAGTAAAACAATATATCTATAATGATGATGGAACTTTGGATAAATATATCAAGCCAAGCGGAATACAAATAGAATATGATTATCTAAGTGATGGAAAACTCAATGATGTAGGAACGATTACTGATATTGATTATTATGGCACAGGAAAAAGAAAAGACTTAATCAAAAGCATTGCAACAAATGATATTCGATATAATTTCGATTATGATCCATTAAATAGATTGGATGAAGTCGTAAATGACGATACCAATGAAACGGTAACGTATGACTATGATGATGTTGGAAACATTACCAAAATAGTATATCCAAGTTCAAGTTCGGGCGTATCGGTAGAAGCACGATATACCTACGATGCTAAAAATAGATTAATACGTGTACGAGCAAGAATCAATGGAAGTAATACAACCATCGCAGAATATCAGTATCGAAACGATGATTTAATTAGTGACATTATTTATGGAAATGGAGTGAGAACTCACTTTTTTTATGATGAAGCAGGCAGGAAAACAGGAGTAAATCACACAGGAATAAATAACAATCCGCTTTACAAAGAAGCTATTGAAATTGATAACAGGGGAAATATTATTCTTCAAGATGTTGAATATGAAGTAACCTATGAGCACTTACATTTTAGCCCTAATACCAACGAACAAAACTTCAGTTACAATGAAAATAACCACATAGAAGGATCATATTTATTCAATGATGACGGAAATTTAATTTCTGATGGATATGCAACACATACATACAACATAGACGACCAACTTATCAGCCGATCAGCAAGTAGTGAAAATTTTAGCTTTACTTATGATGCCTATGGAAATAGAGTGTCAAAGACACATACGTCCAATCTAGGAACGCGACGTTATATTTGGGATATTTTAGCTCAAAATATTATCCAAGAAACGAATGCTAGTGGATCGAATGTGCTCAGTAATCATATCTATGGTTTAGGTTTGGAGGCAAGTATCTCATCAACTGGCTTTATTCGTTACTATCATGGAGACTTACGTGGAAATGTTGTAGTAGTCAGCAATCAAGATGGAGAACGAATCAGAGACTACGTTTATGATGATTTTGGGAATGTAAAGCGTTTTAGCGTTGGATACAATCCTGACAACAATCCATTTACATTTTTAGGGAAGTATGGTATCATTGAAGACGATGGAGATAAAGGTCTCTATTACATTCGGGCACGATATTATGATGCAAGTATTGGAAGATTCTTAACTCAAGACCCTATTTGGAGTACGAATTTATATCCGTATGCGGATAACAATCCGATTAGTAAGATAGATAGTAATGGTAAGTTTTGGAATTATGTGGCAGGAGCTGCTGTAAATGTTGGTATAGGTTATGGTCTTTCAGTTTTAACAGGGCAAGATTATTCTTGGAAACAGGCAGGGATTGATGCTGTTGTTGGGGCTTCAGGAGTTGGAGTTATATCAGGAGCGAAAAACTTGTATAGGACTTATAAAGCATCTAGAACTGGAGCTACTGTTTTATCAACCTCATTAAAAAGCTCGTCATTGTTAGGGATGAATTTCGGAAAATTAGGAACTGTAGTAAATAAACCGAATATTAGTTTATCTAGTTTTTCTGGTCATGGTATTAAACAAACAGTATCTAGAAATGTTTCAAATGATTTGATAAATGATACCATTAGCTATCCATTATTAGTATTAGAACAAAGCGGGGGTAAACGGTTTTTGTACCTAACTGAAAAAGCAGCAGTTGTATTAGATTCATTTGGGGAGCTTATTACTACATATCCACGCTCAATGTTTAAACCTGAAATATTAAATATCTTAAATAAATTATGAATAATAAGGAAAATCATATCATTTCTTGTGTTAGAAATATATTAAATAACGATTGGGACCCACTTAATGCTACTTATATTTCTACTGCTGAAGATGAGTATGACAGGTATTTAAGTTTATTAATAAAACTAATTAACAAAAAGGAAAGTGAATCTAAAATTATTAGACTATTGAAGAAAATAGAAAAAAAAGAATTAGGAGGTATTTCATCTACTGCTGAGCAGTTAAATATTGTTGCTAAAAAACTACATCAATTAAAAATGAATTAAATGAAAAATATAATACAAATACTACTATTTCTCATCCCAATCACACTCTTCGCACAAGTTCACGAAGAGCAAAGAGTATACGAATATGACAACCTCAACCGTTTGGTAAAGGTTGTTTTTTATAGCGGAATCGTTTATGAATATAGCTATGATAATTTAGGTAATCGTTTAGGTAGAACAGTAGATGTTGAACTCCCGTACAACAACTTTACGGTAAATGCTATTGGTTTAAGCTGTATCAATTCAAACGACGGAAGTGTCATTATTGAAGCGTTAAGAAAAAATGTATACGTAGCTCGCTTGGTAAATAGCGATAGCAATGTAGCGCAGACAATCACTTCGCAAGCTATAAATAACTGGGAATTGCAGTTTGATAATTTAGATGGCGGAGAATACTATCTCTACATAATGATTCAAGATATTCCTGAAACTATATTTCAAAAAACCTTTATTCTCAACATTGACGAACCAGAGCCTTTAGAAATTGTGAATAGAATAGCAAACAACGGCAATAGTTTTCATATAGATTTCATTCACGGAACAACTCCATATACGATAACAATCAACGGAGAAGTTATTGGTACAACCAGTGATTCAAGTTTTAACTTTGAAGGGAAACATGGAGATGTTTTAGAAATAACATCCTCAAAAGCCTGTGAAGGAAAATATACAGAAATATTAAACGTATCTGAGATAATTACGCTGTATCCGAATCCAACAAAAAAAATGCTATTCTTTTCAATGCCTGCTTCATACAAAGAAAACGATATCAACATTCAGCTCTTTGATATCAATGGAAAACAAGTTGGAAACTTTACACCAACCATTCAAGACGGAAAAACTAACATTAATATCGAATCACTTCCATCGGGCGTATACATTGTTAAAATCCCTTCGGTTAATAACCAAACGTTCAAAATTATCAAGCAATGAGAAAATTGTTATACATATTCGTAATTGCAATATTTGTGTCTTCATGTACTGATGATGAAATAGAAAACAATAACGTTGCGCCGAATCCACCAAGCTTAATATTACCAAGTAATAATTCAACAGTTTTACAACAATACGAAGATCAAGAAGTGTTTTTTGAGTGGACAAACGCAACCGATCCAGATGATGATATTGTAGGCTATCGTTGGTATAGTGACACAGATCCAAATTTCAATAATCCGTATCATCATTTTACAACCACAAACAGTACAACGGCATATTTTTACCCAAATCAAACGTACTATTGGAAAGTCCGAACCATTGACAGTAATGATAACATGAGTAATTACAGTCAAACATGGTCATTTTATTTAGATGGTTACAACGATCCACCATTTGAACCCATGCTCATTTTTCCAATTAATGAAACAGAATGTTCAAACAGTTATCTTACTTTTCAATGGAATAATGTGAATGATCCACAAGGAGATGCGGTAACATATAAATTACACATCGATACATCCCCACAATTTGATGATTCACCTGATATATATAATACATTTGGGAATAATAATTACACTTTAAATTTACCACAAGGAACGGCTCTGTATTGGAAAGTAGAAGCTTTTGATGGACAAGAAAGTTCTTTCAGCGAAGTGCGAAGTTTGTATACACAAGGAAATGGTGTAGTGAATTCAATTCCACAACTTCAATACCTAAGTCCTCAAGATGAAGCTGTCATTAATGGAAACTCAATAACACTTTCATGGATAGGAAGTGACCTTGAAACCAGCAACTCAAATCTTATATATAGAGTATATGCTTCTGAAATAGGAACAAGTTTAGTTTTACTCCAAGAAAGCAACAACATACAATATACACTTGGTAATCTCTCATCTGGCTCAGACTACCAATGGTTGATATATGTCACCGATGAAGATGGAGCTACCAATGTTGGAGAAATACGAACATTTAGTGTGCAATAAAAAATAACTAAAAACTACAGTAGCCTTATGTTTTCAATAATATACCTATTACAGAATATTCTCTTTATACTCATAATCATTGGAATTTTCCGACTCATTTTTGGAAAAGCCATAAGAGAATATCATTCCAATTGGAGTACGCTCATTGACGGCTTCAAATACTCATCAGAAGATTTTTACGACAAGGTAAAAAAAGAGTTGTTATCTAAAGAAATTCAAGGCATTTCTACAACCTATATTTATCGTAACATTGGTGGATTGACATCAGGACAAAGAAAGTATTTAAGAGTTATGTGGAAAGAGTATGAATATGATATATGTGCATCTCCTTTTGGAACAGGCTTCTTTATCTCATGGTGGTTATTAACTAAAGACTCTTTGGCAAATAGACTCATAAAACGTATTCCGTTTGTGGGTAATTTTTTAGCTGACAAGCTATACCCAAAAACCTATTACAAAATAGATACGGCTTCCATGTTTATGACCTACGCAAACGCAACCGTTCAAAAAATAATTAAAGACATTTTGAATGAAAAAGGAGTACGTGCCTTAACCGAACTTGAAAAGCAACCGGTACTCAACAACATATTCAAACGCTAGTGAATGCTGTCTTTAAGCGAACAAGCAACCCTTAATTTCTATCAATGGGAGTATCAAGGTCGTGGTTACTACCTCTTTGGCACTCCCGTTCATATAGAACCGCGATATCTCCCTTTTCATCATGCTAATCTTTCACATGATGAATATATTGACGATGGTGAAATTCCTTCTCTATTTAATCAGATAGTAAGTATTTTTGATACACCAAAACAAAAGAAACAAACAAAGGAGGTTATCATTGAAGCCAACTTTCTGTCGGTAGATGAAGTTCCTAATCTGTGTGGAATTTCAGTATCATTTCCCAAAGGTTACGACATATCATCAGCCATTACTACTGAATTTCTCAATATGCTTTCATTTAGTGAGCATAACATTTCATTTGAAATAATTGGTACTTACGACAGTATCAGCATTCAAATTGTAAGTAGTATTAATGATATGGTTCGCATCGAATCTCAACTCAAAGCATATTTTCCTCTTGTAATACTCAAACCCATTGATACTAATAACCTTGGATTTGATGATACCCAAACTATCGCAATATGTGACTTTGGATTACAGAATGAATTTGTTCGTCCAATTCAAATATCTCAATCATTCAGTATTGACCCTTTAACGTCAATCATTGCTAGCTTAGACACACTGAAAACAAATGACGTTGTTGTCTTTCAAATAATATTTAAAGGAGTAACCGCTCCGTGGTCACATGACATTCCCTATGCGGTAAGTGATGGAAGTGGAGGATCATTTTTTTCTGATAGTCCTGAAATGGTAAGCTGTGCAAAAGAAAAAGTGTCACAACCATTGTTTAGTGCCGTCATGCGTATTGCGAGTCAAGGAGCTGATGACCATCGAAGTCAGTACCTAGCAAGTGAGTTTGCTCGAAATATTTCTAGCGTGTCTCGTTCCAATTTCAACAGCTTGATTCCAATCTCCAATGAGGGATACGACTATGATTTTCATAAATATAACTTATTAGATAGAATAAGTAACCGATTTGGGATGATTCTCAATAGTAAAGAGTTAAGCACCTTTGTTCACTATCCGAATAAGACAGTGGTTTCTTCAAAACTTGGTATTCAAGGAGGAATGACCAAGCGAGTTCCACAGGAATATATTAATGGAAAATATATTCTTGGAGTTAATCATCATCATGGAGAATCAAATATTGTTGGACTAAATGACCAAGCACGATTACGCCACACACATATTATTGGTTCAACAGGAGTTGGTAAATCGACACTCATTGCTAACATGATGATTGAAGACATGAAGCACGGAAATGGCTGTTGTCTTTTTGATCCGCACGGAGATATTATTGAAGATATTTTACTTAGAGTTCCTGAACACCGAAAAGATGATGTGATCCTCATTGATCCATCAAATTTTGATTTTCCGATAGGATTCAATTTACTGCACGCAACGACTGAGGCGGAGAAAATGGTCTTGAGTTCTGATTTAGTTTCTGCTTTCAAACGTTACGCAACCTCATGGGGCGATAATATGAGTGCAGTACTTTCTCAAGCGGTTAATACATTCCTGGAAAGTTCTCATGGAGGAACGCTCATTGAATTAAAACGATTTTTACTTGAAGATAATTTTAGAAGAGATTTTTTAGAGCATGTTGACGATCCATCAATTCACTATTATTGGAATAACGAATACCAATTTGTGAGAAAAGGCATTGCACCATTGCTTACTCGTATTGATACGTTCCTGCGTCCAAAGATTATTCGCTACATGTTTGCTCAAAAACAAGGCGTTGATTTTAAAGCCTGCATTGAACAAAAAAAGATAGTCCTTATCAAACTATCACAAGGACTTATTGGAGAAGATAACAGCTATCTCTTAGGTTCGTTATTCCTTTCTAAGTTCAACCAAGTAGCACAAGGCAGGCAACAGCTTTCAAAAGAACAAAGGCATCCGTATTACATCTATCTTGACGAGTTTCAAAACTTCATGACCAAATCAATTACATCGATATTAAGTGGAGCGAGAAAATATGGCTTGGGATTAATATTAGCACATCAAGAACTAGCGCAAATTGACGATCCTAAAATACTCAATTCGGTTATCTCTAATCCCTATGTGAGAATCTGTTTTCGATTGGGTGATCGTGATGCGAAACAATTAGAAAATGGTTTTTCTTCTTTTGAAGCATCAGATCTTCAAAGCTTAGGAATCGGACAAGCCATTATACGTATTGGCAGTTCACAACATGATTGTAATCTTGCTACTGAAAGACTATCAGAGACGAGTGATATATCCAATATCATTCGCCAATCAATCATTGAGCATTCTCAAAAAACGTATGGTAAACCAAGAAAAGAGATTGACGAACTATTAGAACGTCTGCTTCCTAAAAAAGGATCTAATCACAAAGACAAAGTTGTAACAAAGACTCAAAAAGAAGAGGTTAAAGAGGGTTCACAACCGCAAGTGACTAAGGAACAAACCACAGTAATAAAAGATGATGAGAATGATCGCAATGATATAACGAGAACAAGTATTTCTGAAGCAGAAAAAAAGAAATTAATAGAAGACGAAGAGGTTTCAATGCGAAATAGAGATCATAGCTATTTACAAAATCTCATCAAAAAAATAGGACAGGAGCGTAACTTTATTTCAACCATTGAAAAAGAAACAAAAGAAGGCGGAAGAATTGATATTACCTTAGAAAAAGGTGCGGTACGAATTGCTTTTGAAATATCCATAACCAATACGCCTCAATATGAAGTGAAGAACATCAAAAAATGTCTAAACAATGGATATCTTCCTGTGGTTATGATTTCAAAGAATAAACATCACTTGGATAAGATTGAAGCATTGGCAAAGCAAAAGCTCTCTGTAAAAGATTTTTCACACGTATTATTTATCCAGCCTGATAGGATTGCTGAGGTACTTGATGGTATTGATGTGAATACGCAACCAAGACAGGAAGTAATCAAAGGATTTAGAATCACAACTGAAGTAAATGCCGCACCATCAACTGATGGAAAAAGTATTAGAGAACAGATTGTGAAGCTTCTTTCCAAGAAAAAATAAAAACAAAATATTCCCTTGGATTCGTTTCGGAGTCTTTGTAAATTGATGTAAACGTAAAATAACGATAATATGAACGTAGGTATATATGTACGTGTCAGCATTATTGACACAAAGAATCAAGAAAGCCCCGAAATACACGAAAACAGAGGGCGAAAATACGCCGAATCAAAAGGATGGAACGTAACGAAGGTGTACATACTTCCAAGTATCTCAGGAAAGTCCACACTCAACCATAGCGAAACTCAGCGAATGCTTGAAGATATAAGAAACGGAACTATTCAAACGCTTATCTTCAGCAAGCTTGCACGATTGGCTCGTAATACTCAGGAGTTAATTCACTACTCAAATTATTTTCAGAAGTATGAAGCCAATATGGTTTCCTTGGGAGAACATATTGATACGTCAACGGCAAGTGGAAGATTATTCTACACCATGATTGGAGCGATGGGACAATGGGAACGAGAAAACAATTTGGAGCGTATGATGGCTTCTATTGAAACGAGGCGAGAAATGGGAAAGTTTGTAGGTGGTAATGTATCGCATGGGTATAAACTTGAAAACGCATTCATCGTGATTAACGAAGAGGAAGCACCCGTAAGAAAACTTATTTACGAACTATTTCTTGAACACAAACGAAGAAGTGTTGTTGCTCGCATACTCAATGAACGTGGGTATCGAACTCGAAAGAATAAAAAGTGGTCAGATATTACGGTTACTCGATTAATAAAAAACTCTGATGCGAAAGGTATTCGTAGATCAAATTACACAGGAAAACGTACTTCAGAAAACCCAAGTGGATTAAAGCCTAAATCCGAATGGATATTTGATCCATGTCCAGCTATTGTTTCTGAGGAATTATGGGAATCATGTAATGCCATTTTACGAGAACAAGAAGCAAAGAATAAACAAACAAAACCCCTCAATCAAAAAGTCCATTTATTTACAAGTTATTTATATTGTCATAACGATCACAAAATGTCGTTAACACGAAAAACAAATAAGTATACCTGTGTACAATGTAAAGTCAGAATTGATAAAGATGATCTAGAAGAAATATTTAAAACACGACTTGAACAATTTATCATTTCCGAAGAAGAAGTGAACAAATATTCTCAATCAAGTAACGAAGAAATTCAATTGAAAAAAGATGAAATTGAATTTGCGGAAAACAATGCAAAAAAGATTGATGAGAAAATGGATCGATTGCTAACGCTTAACATTGAAGGAGAAATTCCGATAAAAGGATTCAAGAAACACTATGAGCAACTATTAGAACAGAAAGATCAAATAGAATTGAATATCCAAACCTTGCAAAGAGAACTCCAAGAAATGTTAGATGCTAAGAATTCCTTCTCAGAAGTGTTACATCAATCAAAAGATTTATACAGTAAATGGCATACGCTTGATCGTCCAGAGAAACGATACATCGTACAATCAGTAGTCAATCGAATTGAATTCGATGGCAAGAATATAAACTTCAACTTAAAGCAAATAGCTCCGCTATCTTCTTTGGAATTAAGTCAAAATGGTCAACGTAGTGGCACAATATCGTAGTTCGTGGTGCACTTGTGAAAATTGTTGAAGATTATGTGCTTAAAGGAAAAGAAATTGCGATCGAAGGAAAGCTAACAAACCGTTCGTATGAAACACAAGAAGGCGAAAAGCGGTACGTTACGGAAATTATCGTGAATGAATTATTAATGTTGGGGAGATAGATTTGGGAAATCTACATGTGGGTTTGTGAAGCGGTTGATTCTTTGGAGTCAATCGCTTTTCTACATACTAAAACCTACCTATTTTATATTGAATTACTCCTTCTTCTCCAAATCAAAAATCTTTGAAGTATCGATGCTTTCTGGATCAAACTCTAAATAAAAACCATGCATATTTGTAGCTTCATTCATAATTTTTGAATGAAATTTATCAAATGTGATAGAATCACCTTTAATGGTCATCGAAGTAGCACAGAAATTCGATAATTCTTTTTGTAAATTATCATACTTAATATACGTATCTGCATTTTGATCAATGCTTATTTTTTGCTCAAAAGTACTCAATGACAATCCAAAGAAAGAAGCCAATGCTGTAAAGCTTAGAAATACTGTTTTGACAAAATAGGATGTGTTTTTCCAACCTTCTTGCGTAATTACAAATAATGCCATTGCAGACAGAATAGAAAAGATTAAAAACAACGTTGAAGACGTAAAATGATAGGTATACAATTTCAAAAAAGTAATCTCATGCTGCTCCTTATATTTTTGTAATTGACTATTTAAAGTGATCAACCGATCTGCCTGCATTTCCGTAATATTTACACAATTTTTAATGCCTTTATCAGCGTAAATACGACTCGCTTCGTCCATCGGATTCATCAATTCACGTCCTTCTTTCGATGCATGATTCCTCAAAAAATAAAGTCCTATAGCGGTAAGTATAGTGATTACGATAATGATCGCAATGTTTTGCTTTAATTGCTGTTTTTTAGTAGCTTCCATAACAGTTTGTCTTCAATTTGTAGAATTAAAGGTAATAAAAAGATTAAAAACTATACTCAAAAACATTTCAAATAGAACAGCATACACTTCTTATTCGTGTATTTTAGTGCTATTTCAAATCCAAGTAGAAACACCTGTTATTGATTGATTTTCAGATTCTTACTGTTAATTTCATTTTTTTTCTTCTATATTTAAAACTTAAACTTATTTTATGAAACTTTCATTTCCTTCTATTTTTCCGGTCTTACTAAGCTTTGTTTTTATAACACTAAGTATATCATGTAAACAAACTGAACCAAAACTATCATTTTATACAGAGTATAGTATTGCTGCCGATTCTACATCTATAATTGATGCTGATCATACCATCGTAAATATCAAATTGACAGATCTAGCGGATTATTCACATTACACATACACGTTGAGTAATGATTCAGGGAAAATACATTCAAATGATACACTTCAATTGTCAAAGGAAATTTCAATTGATTTAAAAAATACGCCACAACTTAAAAAATATCAAAACCAAGAGTTAGATGTAAACCTAACGTTACTTGGTGACGGAATTAGTAAAACTATCGAGCATGATGTTAAGTACCTGTTTGATGCGACTTCACCAATACCGTATGTAAACATTACGACCAAAGATGGAAAAATGCCGAAAAATGATAAAATTAAAGTAGATGCTGATTTTGCTTTCTATGATGTTCCTATGGAAGATGGATGGTATAGCATGTCTGGAGAATATCAATCGGGCAAAGGAACAATTCATGCTAGAGGACAAGGAAGTTTGGGTTTCCCAAAGTTGAGTTTTGCGCTGAATTTAGGAAAAGACAATCCAATCTCAATCATGGGAATGCCAGCGAGTCACAAATGGATCATGATTGGAAACTGGATAGATACATCGCACTTATGCAACAAAGTATCGTACGATACGTATGCCGAAATGGGTCACTATGGTCCGCAAAGTCAGCATGTTCAAGTTTTTATAAATAATAAATATTGGGGATTATACACGTTTGGTGAAAAAGTACAAAGAGGGAAAGAACACGTAGATACAAAAAAGAAAAGTAAAGGTGGTTTTATCGTAAAAGAAGTCGATAACGATTTTCCAAATTTTAGAACGCTAACTGGAAGAAGATTCGATTATGAATATCCAGATTATGAAGAAGTAACGGATGAGCAAAAAGCGGATATTCAAGAAAAAATAAACCTGTACGAAGCGAAAGTTAAAAAAGGGTTAGATTGGCAAGAAAATGTAAATGAAGAAGCGGAAATAGACTATTTTATAGTAACCGATGTCTTTGCAAACCCCGATAGTTATTACAATGGGAAAAATGTCTTTTACTTTTACAATAGAGACAACGAGTTAGAGCCTGTCATTTGGGATTTTATATGGTCATACGGAACTCCATACTATGTATGCACAGGCAACAATCCTTGGTGTTATATTTATTCACCTGTTGGTTATGGTTATTGCAAACCTGATATGCCTTGTTCTTCGTGGGCAATCAATGTACCACCAGCTAGCGAACTGATGTACGGAAATGCAAAATACAGCGATCATATAGGTTACAATCGATTTCTACTGATGGAAGATTACATGAAGAATGCCCAAAATGTAAACATGTTTAAAGATAGATACAACGATTGGCGAACTGGTAAAGATGGAAAAAATGCAGTATTATCAGACACGGAAATTCTATCTAGAACAGATGCTTTAATCAAAACCTTACGATCTGGTGGGATCTATAAAAAAGATAGCCTAAGATGGCAAGGTGAAGATTCATATCAGTACGGAATGCGCTTTACACCTGAACAAGTAAGAACCAAAATAAAAGAACGCTTACTATTTATGGATACAGCTGTGAAAGCGGTGGAAGTGCAAAAATAAATGGTACAACAATTCAAAAAACTATTCTCGATACAATTTTCTGTCTATTTCGACTGCGCTCAATATGACAGAAAATCACTCGAATTGACGTTTTTTGAATTCGAATCACCCAAGATTTAGATAATTACCTTGAGTTCGATATAAAAATTATAGGCGTGAACTCTTTTTCCGCAGTATAGCAATCATTTTACGTTAAGAATTTTCGAAGCCTTGGAGAAAATTTAGTAAAATGATTGCGGTTTTAACTTTTCGATAGAGAAAGTTAAAAATACCTCTGGAAATCGAAGATTCATGAATACTTTAGTTTAAAATAGAAATGCATGAACTAAAAAGCGCATTTTCTTTTGTTTCTTTTCTTTGTGCGAGCAAAGAAAACGAAAATAAATAATTGAAAAATAAATATTTAGATATAATTTTTCAAAAAAATACTCAAATTTTAATCTTTTGAAAGTTATATCTAACTCACCTTAATTAAAAAAACAAAAAAAGCGAGCTAAGCCTGTCGAAAAGCTAGCAGAGCGAAGTCGAAGCTATTCCACACGCTTCAAACCATTCATATTCTCAATCCTAATTTGTTTTCCTTTAGTAGAAATAAAACCATCTTTCTTAAACTGTGATAAAATCCGAATGGCAGATTCGGTGGCGGTTCCCACAATATTTGCATAATCTTCGCGAGAAAGAATAACCGAAAGCATGTCTTCATCGGTTGTACCAAATGTAGTATGAATATATACAAGGGCTTCCGCCAAACGCTGCTTTACAGATTTTTGCGCCATATTTACAATCACGTTATCGGCTTCTTTCAAATCTTTTGCCATTTGTTGCAAAACGTCCATCGTGAAATTCGGATTCTTCTGTAAATCTCTCATAATTTCATGCTTTGGAATAAAACAAACTTCCATGTCGTTTAAAGCTATTGCGCTTAAATTAGTGACTTCATCGCTAACTAACGATCTTTGCCCGAGCAAATCACCTTTCACCACCAACTTCACAATCTGATCCTTTCCATTGGCACTCAACTTAGTCAACTTGCAAACGCCATCTTTCACACAAAAAACACCATTTATATTTTCTCCTTCATTAAAAATTAATTCGCCTTTCTTGATGGTTTTTGAAGTTTTGCAACCCGAAATACGAACCAATTCATCTCTCGTCAAAGCTTTTAAAGAATTAAACTGTCGTATGATACATTGTTCGCAATTACTCATCGTTGTTGTTTTTTGAAGTACTGTAAAACTAATCAAAGCATGACAAATATCATATTTTAAAATCAATTCATTTGTAACCTTTGTTACAGGTATAAATGAGCAATACTATGAAACAAACTACATGTTTTCATTGTGGTGATGCGTGCGAGTCAGAAATCATTCAACTAGAAGAAAAATCTTTTTGTTGTTTTGGATGCAAAACGGTGTACGAATTATTTTCGGAAAACGATTTGTCGTGCTACTACGATTTACAAGCGTCTCCAGGTGCAATTCCAAAAGAAATAGCAGGGAAATATGACTTCCTAACACAACAAAATATCATTGACAAGCTGCTGGAATTTAATGATGAAACTACGCAAATAGTCACGTTGTACATTCCGCATATTCATTGCAGTTCGTGTATATGGATTTTGGAAAACTTACACAAACTCAATCCAGAAATCTCAACTTCACAAGTCAATTTTGGCAAAAAAACAGTCCGAATCACCTACAATGCAACGACTTTTTCACTAAAAGAAGCCGTTTTATTACTGAGCAAAATAGGCTACGAACCGTACATAAGTTTGGACGATTATGCAACTGGAAAAAACAAAATCAACCGTACGCTCATTTACAAACTTGGAATTGCCGGATTTGCGTTTGGAAATGTGATGTTTCTATCATTTCCCGAATATTTTCAAGTCAGCGGATTTTGGATAGAACAATACAAACCACTTTTCCGTTGGTTAATGTTTGCCTTTTCGCTTCCTGTAGTTTTCTATGCTGCGCAAGATTATTTTATCTCAGCCTACAAAGGCTTGCGCGCAAAATTGCTCAACATTGATGTGCCGATTGCGTTGGGAATTTTTGTGTTATTCATAAGAAGTGCTGTGGAAATCATATTTGATCTCGGTTCAGGTTTTTTTGATAGCCTTACGGGATTGGTCTTTTTTCTATTACTGGGTAAATTTTTCCAACAAAAAACATACACATTTCTATCCTTTGAACGTGATTACAAATCGTACTTTCCAATTGCAGTCACGAAAATTTTGAACGGAAAAGAAACGCCAATTCAAGTCTATGATATTGAAAAAGGCGATCGGATACTCATCAGAAACGAAGAACTCATTCCTGTAGATGGAATCCTGATTAATGGAAATGCTTCTATCGATTACAGTTTTGTCACGGGCGAATCGGAAACGGTTCAAAAACAATCGGGAGATAAAGTATTTGCAGGCGGCAAACAAACCTCAGGAATCATTGAAATAGAAACGATCAAATCGGTAGAACAAAGTTATCTCACACAATTATGGAGCAATGCAATATTCGACAAAAACAAAGAAGAAAGTTTTACAACACTCACAAATGCGATCAGTAAACACTTTACGATTACGGTCTTGACAATTGCGTTTGTAGCGACTTTATTTTGGTTATGGTTTGATGCTTCCAAAGCGATGAATGTATTCACAGCAGTCTTAATCATTGCCTGTCCATGCGCGATTGCGTTGGCAGCACCATTTACGTATGGAAACCTATTACGAATCTTCGGAAAGCTAAAATTCTATGTAAAAAATGCGAGCGTTCTAGAAAAACTAGCAACCATCAACACGATTATATTTGACAAAACAGGAACGATTACGTCCAATCAAAAAAGTACGGCAAGCTATGAAGGCGAACAACTAACGACTGCCGAATCTACCTTGTTGAAAAACACCTTGCGCGGTTCCAATCATCCGCTGAGTAGAACACTATATGACATTTTAGACGAACAAAATATTGTCACACTAGATCAATTTGAAGAACATGTAGGCAAAGGAATGACGGCACGTTACCACAACGATCATATCAAAGTTGGTGCGGCGAAATTTGTTGGTCATGAAGACAGAACAACCATTCTAAACACAACGGTTCACATTAGTGCAAACGATACATACAAAGGAAAATATACGTTCTATAATTCATATCGAAAAGGCTTATCTAAACTATTCAATAAACTCAAAAAAACGTATGATTTGGCAATCCTTTCGGGAGATAATGAAGGCGAACGCGAAAACCTTAAAAAACTATTGCCGTCTAAAACAAAATTAATTTTCAACCAAAAGCCAAACGATAAACTAGAATATATAAAATACCATCAAGCAGAAGGCGCAAATATCGTAATGATTGGCGATGGACTAAATGATGCAGGTGCGTTAGCGCAAAGCGATGTTGGAATTGCCTTGTCGGAAAACGTAAACGTATTTTCTCCTGCGTGTGACGCGATATTAGATGCTTCTAAATTCAATCAATTAGATCGCTATCTGAACGCTTCCAAATCCGCCATAAAAATCATCAAATGGAGTTTCGTGCTCTCATTCATTTACAATACAATCGGATTATACTTTGCCATCACAGGACAATTAGCACCTGTCATCGCGGCTATTTTAATGCCATTAAGTTCTATAAGTATTGTGCTATTTACAACGGTTTGCACAACGATTGTAGGGAGGAAGCTAAAGTAATTATAGTTTCATACAGTTCTAGCTAATTATAACAAATGTCAAGTCGAGCATTATTGAAATCAAAATATATTTTGATTGAAAATACCTAGCGTAGCTATCGAGACTCAATAAAAGCAATGAGTCAAATTACCTCTCGACTGCGCTCGAGGAGACAATTTTATTATGTATTTCAAGAAGCTTAAGCGACGAAGGAATCTGCTTCTTAAGAAACAATTTTCATAACAGTCGTAATGCTTGTATGCTGAGTTTATCGAAGCTCAACATCTCATTACAGTATTCAAAAAAGTTTAGATCATAATTTCTTATAAAGAATCATCCTAAACTAAATCAAACTATGAATTAAACCTAAAACATGATAAAAGTCATTTTTTAGGAATCTATGCAAACGTAATTTTGAACCATAACTTCAATAGGTATGAGTGTTATATATGTTTTACTAACCATCAGTATTGTGGTCGCAATATTCTTTTTTGTCGCATTTATCATAGCGGTTAAAAACGGACAATTTGACGATAGTTACACGCCATCGGTGCGCATGTTATTTGAAGATGAATTGGTAAAAGACAAACCAAAAAAAGAGAACTAACCACAAAAATAAATAAGTATCATTATGGAAATACAACAATTTTATTACGATAATAAAATCGTTAAAAACTTCATCTACGCCACCATAATTTGGGGAATAGTAGGAATGTCAGTTGGGTTATTATTAGCATTACTATTTCTATTTCCAACGATAGGGGAAGGAATTTCTTGGTTAAGTTTTGGACGTTTGCGTCCATTACATACCAACGCAGTGATCTTTGCCTTTGTCGGAAACGCCATCTTTGCAGGTGTGTACTATTCGTTACAACGACTGCTAAAAGCGCGAATGGCAAGTGACTTACTAAGTAAAATTAACTTTTGGGGATGGCAAATCATCATTGTTGGAGCCGCAATAACCTTACCATTAGGCTATACAACCTCTAAAGAATATGCCGAATTAGAATGGCCATTTGATATTGCTATTGCAATCATTTGGGTTGCTTTTGGAGTCAACATGATTTGGACCATCTTAAAAAGAAGACAACGTCACTTATATGTAGCGGTTTGGTTTTACCTTGCCACCTTTGTAACGGTTGCTGTATTGCATATTTTCAACAGTTTAGAATTGCCAGTAAGTGCATTAAAAAGTTATTCAGTATACGCAGGTGTACAAGATGCTTTAGTGCAATGGTGGTACGGACACAACGCGGTTGCGTTCTTCCTAACAACACCATTCTTGGGATTGATGTATTACTTCATTCCGAAAGCGGCAAACAGACCTATTTATTCGTATCGACTATCTATTGTACACTTTTGGTCACTAATATTTATCTATATCTGGGCAGGACCGCATCACTTATTATATACGGCATTACCAGAATGGGCACAAAACTTAGGAGTTGCCTTCTCTGTCATGTTATTAATGCCTTCTTGGGGAGGAATGATCAACGGATTGCTAACGCTCCGTGGCGCATGGGATAAAGTACGAACCGATCCTGTATTAAAATTCATGGTCGTTGCGATTACTGGATACGGTATGGCAACCTTTGAAGGGCCAATGTTATCCTTAAAAAATGTAAATGCTATTGCGCACTATACAGACTGGATTATTGCACACGTTCACGTTGGAGCCTTGGCATGGAATGGTTTCTTAGCCTTCGGTATGATCTATTGGTTGGTACCAAGACTCTTCAAAACAAAACTATATTCAAAAGGATTGGCAAATGCGCATTTCTGGATAGGAACCTTAGGAATTGTAATTTATTCATTACCAATGTATGTGGCAGGATTTACACAAGCATTTATGTGGAAACAATTCAATCCTGATGGAAATTTAGTCTACGCAAACTTCTTAGAAACAGTTACGGAAATAATGCCAATGTATTGGATGCGAGCTATTGGAGGTTCACTATACATATTTGGAATGTTCTTCTTAGCATACAACATAGTAAAAACGATTGTAACATCAAAAAACAAAGTAGCAGACGAATTAGCAGAAGCTCCAGCATTGCAACGTGTATCTAAAAAACGTACCTCTGGAGAAGGATGGCATACATGGTTAGAGCGTAAACCAATCAAACTGACTATTTATGCTACGGTTGCCATCTTAATTGGTGGAATTGTACAAATAGTGCCCACATTAATGATTGATTCTAACATTCCAACAATCACGGAAGTCAAACCATACACACCATTAGAACTCGAAGGGAGAGATCTCTACATCCGAGAAGGTTGTGTCGGTTGTCACTCACAAATGATTCGTCCGTTTAGAAGTGAAGTAGAACGCTATGGCGAATATTCCAAAGCAGGAGAATTTGTGTACGATCATCCATTCTTATGGGGAAGTAAACGTACCGGACCCGATTTACATCGTGAAGGAACAGATAAGCTAAAGAAGTCAGATTCGTGGCACTTTAAGCACATGTACGATCCTAGAGGAATTGAAGAAAAATCGATTATGCCAGCTTATCCATGGTTAATTCGAAATGAACTCAATACATCAATGACGCAAGCTAAAATGCGCGCTATGGTTACGCTTGGAGTTCCATACACAGAGCAAGAAATTATAGATGCCTTACAATACATGGACGAGCAAGCTATTGGAATCGTTAAAAACCTAAAAGAAGATCCAGATTTGGCAGCTTCTTTTGAACAAGCAGAACAGGAAGCTACTGCTGAAGGAGCAGCATTCATCGCAGTAAAAGATCGTGAAATCATTGCATTGATTGCATACTTGCAACGATTAGGAACAGACATCAAAGTAAAAGATTCAAAACTAACCACTGAAAAATAAACACCATGCTAAAATTTGTAAAAAATCACATGGAAAGCATTACGGGTATTGAAATCTACCCATTAATTTCCTTACTCATCTTCTTTACCTTCTTTATGGTGTTATTTTGGTGGGTAATCACAGCAAAAAAAGAATACATCACGAAAGTGAGTAATATTCCATTAGACAACCAACAAAATAACGAAACGCTATGAGAAATTTAATTCCATCCTGGATTCGTGTCTTGGTCATATTCTTTCTGATTTTTGGCGCTATTGAATATTTTGTCGACTCTGGAGATCAACCAGCATATATGGCAGAACCAATGATAATGCTATTCTTACTATTAGTCATATTAGTACTAATAGCAATAGAAGGTATTGTGGCTGCATTAGAACGCATCTTATTAAACGGTTTAACAGAGGAACAAAAAGTGAGTTACCTCGAAAAGAAAAATAAAGTTCCAGAATACAAATTGATCAACTGGGTTAAGAAAACCTACAAAAAATTGCTAGGATCTAAACCTATTGAGGAAGAAGCTGAAATTATATTAGATCATGATTATGATGGCATCAAAGAGCTAGACAACAACTTACCACCATGGTGGATATACAGTTTTTACATCTCCATAATTTTTGCGGTTGTGTATCTGCTCAACTATCATGTATTTGGCGGTCAAACGCAAATTGAAGCCATGGAAGTAGAATACGTAGAAGCAAAAGCAGCGTATGAAGAATACCTAAAAACAGCAAAAGACCTTGTCGATTATAAAAGTGTTGTATTGCTTACAGAAGCTTCTGATTTAAGAGCTGGACAAGAAATTTACACTGCAAACTGTGTTGCGTGTCACAAAGCAGATGGTGGTGGTGGAATTGGTCCAAATTTGACGGATAAACATTGGATTTTAGGCGGCGGCATCAACAATGTATTTAAAACGGTTTCCAAAGGTGGACGAAGCGGAAAAGGAATGGAAGCGTGGTCTAAAAAAGGACTCAAACCATCTCAAATAGCGCAAGTGTCGAGTTATATATTGTCGTTTCAAGGAACGACGCCAGCCGAACCAAAAGCAGCAGAAGGCGAAATTTGGGTCGCACCAACAGCAGTTGATGAAAATATAAAGGCGACAGATTCTATAAAAGTAGAAGTCAAAGAATAAACAACAAAAATAATTTTGGAAACACCAAAAAACGAAATATTTAGAGATTCCATTGGAACAATAAATGAAGATGGAAAACGTGCTTGGGTGTATCCAAAAAAACCGAGCGGCAAGTATTATGAATGGCGAAAAATCGTCAGTTATGTATTGTTAGTATTTCTATTTGCCGCTCCGTTTGTAAAAATAAACGGAAACCAGTTTTTACTAATGAATGTATTGGAACGTCGTTTCAATATTTTTGGATTTCCATTCTGGCCACAAGATTTTCATTTGGTAGTAATCTCCATGATTATTGGCGTTATTTTCATTGCGCTGTTTACAGTAGCATTTGGGAGAATATTTTGCGGTTGGATGTGTCCACAAACGATCTTTTTGGAAATGGTTTTCCGTCGGATTGAATATTGGATTGAAGGCGATAGAGGAAAACAAATCCGATTGGAAAAACAAGCTTGGAATGCTGAAAAAATTAAGAAACGGCTTTTAAAATGGTTTATTTTCTTGATCATTTCTTTTGCAATTGCGAATGCATTCCTAGCCTATTTAATTGGAAGTGATGAACTCATTCAAGATATTGTTGACGGACCTTTTAAACACTTGGGAACCTTATTTCCATTACTGATCTTTACAGCGGTATTCTACTTTGTATTTGCATGGTTTCGTGAGCAAGTATGTATTATTGCGTGTCCTTACGGAAGATTGCAAGGCGTGTTATTAGATAATAAATCGATTATAGTAGCGTACGATCACAAACGTGGAGAAGGCGAAAACGGACGTAAAAAGATTCGGAAAAATGAAGACAGAGCCGAATTAGGTCATGGTGATTGTATTGATTGTTTTCAATGTGTGAATGTGTGTCCAACAGGAATTGACATTAGAAACGGAACACAACTCGAATGTGTTAATTGTACCGCGTGTATTGACGAGTGCGATGACATTATGGAAAAGGTAGACTTGCCAAAAGGATTGATTCGTTTTGCAAGTGAAGATGAAATTGAAAAGAAAGAGAAGTTCAAATTTACACCACGATTAAAAGGATATACGGCGGTTTTAGTCATTTTAATTGGTGTGTTGATCGGAATGTTGCTAATTAGAAATGATGTAGAAGCAAATATTTTACGTCTATCAGGACAATTATACGAGCTAAAAGAAGGCAACCGAATCAGCAATGTATTTACCTATAAATTGGTCAACAAAACAACAGAAGCCATTCCAGATGTTCAGTTTAGAATGCGAAAGGTAAAAGGAACTATAAAATTGGCAGCAACAACCAACGAATTTATCATTCCGAAACAAGGAATTGCAAAAGGAACTTTATTTCTGGAAATAGATAAAAGCGATTTAAAAAGCGGGAAAAATTATATCACAATTGATATATACAGCAAAGACAAACTTATAGAAACCACTTCGGTGAATTTCTTAGGACCCACGAGTTATAACTAATTAGTTGCTGCTTTTTGGTTGTTTGTTTAGCGTAGTATAAATGAACGTCAGGTTGAGTGATTTTTGAGAGAAAATCGTATCGAGAACTACTTTGAAACAGAAAGACTAAAATGTGAAAATTTTCGCAATGGTAATATAAAAGCTAAAACCCGCATTAAGGATAGAGGCATTGTTGGAGCTCTTTGTGAGATGCTGAATTAAATTCAGCATGACGAGCAAAAGCGACTGCCGAAAGCCTGACCGGAGATTGTACTGCGCAAAGCAGCAGTATAATTGGAGGAAATGCCATAAAAAATAGAACAGATGAAAATAAATTGGGGAACAGGAATTGTATTAGCATTTATAGCGTTTATAAGCTTTATTATGTTTTTTGTAGTGCGCATGAATGTGCAATCAGAGTACGATCATGATTTGGTGACAGATTCCTATTATGAGGAAGAATTAAAATATCAAAAAGATATTGATAAGCAACGAAATGCACAAAAGTTACTGCAAAATGTGACATCAAAACAAACAGCAGCAGGGATAGAAATTACCTTTCCAGAAACGTTTGCTGTTGAAAATATAAAAGGAAAAGTGTTCCTATATAGACCATCTAATAGACAATTCGATTTCGAGATTCCAATCTCGTTATCAAACCACACATTGCTCATACCTGACAATCGTTTATTAGGTGGTCGCTGGAACATTACCGTGGATTGGAATTACAAAAAAGAGTATTATTTATACAAAGAAGAAATAACATATTAGGCATAAAAGATGATCGCTACGGGATTTTTATTAGGACTTTTGGGAAGTTTTCACTGCGTAGGTATGTGCGGGCCAATTGCGTTTATGTTGCCCGTAGATAGAACGAATAGCTATAAAAAAGTAGCACAAATTTTACTGTATCATACAGGAAGATTGCTTTCCTATGCAACGATCGGGTTTATTTTTGGATTGCTTGGCAAAAGTCTGTACATTTTTGGAATGCAACAACGTTTATCTATTATAATTGGTATTGTGATGATTGTTGCAATTAGTATTCCGTATAAAACATTCAGTAAGTACAACTTTTCAAAACCTATTTACAGAATCATTTCAAAGGTAAAATCGAGCTTAGGAAAGCAATTTAAAAAGAAAAGTCTAGATACTTTTTTCACCATCGGATTTTTAAACGGATTGCTCCCTTGCGGATTGGTCTACATGGCAGTTTTTGGCGCCATTGCTCTTGGAAGTATGTGGCAAGGAAGTTTATACATGCTCTTTTTTGGTTTGGGAACCATTCCGTTAATGACCACTGCAATTTACGTTGGAAAATTCCTGAACACTTCTATCAAACAACGCATTCAAAAAGCAATTCCCGTATTTGTAGTAATTATTGGTGTGTTATTTATTCTTCGTGGCTTAGGTTTGGGCATTCCGTATATTTCTCCAGCTCCAAATGCTGGAATGGTTACGAATGTGATGAATTGTCATTGAAAAGTTTATATCTTTAGCTATAAGAGAAATAATAGGAGTTCCTGTTATATATGTTAGCAAAATACAGAGTAAAATGAGTGATAAACATGATATAAATACTTATGAAAAACTTGCTCTCGGAGCTTCTTTTTTTTTGGAAGAATCTTTTAAATATTTAGATTTAGCACTTAGAGATGAACTTACAACTATTCTCTTCTCTGAACTATTAGAAAACATTGAACCTAGTAAAGAAGATGAAAAAATATTTGATAAATTAAATTTACCTGAAACTCCAATCGGATTATTACAATCTGATTCACTTGAGGTAATTTCAGATGAAACCACTAAAATTATGTTTGATGCATGGGATAATGCTCAAGCTCGAGCAGAAAAAGAAAAGTATAAATTCGGATTAGACCATAAAATTGATTCTATTCAAATATTAGGTCATTTAAACAATTTTGGTTTCTTTATGGAGACGATAATTAATAGGCACTTATTGTTCTTAAATCAATCAAAAATTATAGATGATCCTAGCTATTCTAAAATATCAGTTTCAAGAATTATGGAACGAATTAAATATATATTTAAGGATGAATCAAATGAAAATAAAGTTCCTCTAAACGAGGTTCAAAATCTATTTAGATTAAGAAATAAAACTGTTCATTTTACTCCTGACAATGCTAAGCTGTTGAAACCAAAAATATCTCAACTGATGAAAATATGGACTCAGTGCACTAAACTCGTTGAAAAACTTGAGCAGAAAGAGAATTTTAATGAGTTGAATTTCTCTAAACAGATAATTAACTATTCAAGAGGAATTCAAAACAAATGGAATTAAAAGTCATCAAAATTTTCGTTTATAATTTGAATTCAACACAAGTAAACAAAATAAGAGTCTAATAATGAGGTTTTTAACTCGAAATTTCACTTTTGTAGAAGTTATATTGAACTTAGCTTAGTCTAACACTTCAATCTCGTTTTATAAAATACCAAACACCCGTTTTTATAACTTTTTTTCGATAGCCGAAAAGGTGAAATATTTTGGTGGTTAAAAATGCCGCAATTTTAGGGTTTACGAAGAGTGCATTTGCATTCTTTTTATCTTGTTGCACGCCTGGTAAAACGCGAAGAATATGATGTAGTTTTAATTTTCTGAATACACTTGAAAGTTGTAGCCAAAAAACAGAAATCTTTGTAATGATAAAAAAACCATCATCTCCTTGTGATTGGTACAACGGCATAAATATTTTCCCGCTAACACTAGCTTTGATAGCTTCTTCGTTGCTTGTCGCGAGTTTTTGAGATTTCTTTACGGAATCAAAATTCTTAAATCCTGCGTTCATGGTAAAATGTTCTCCCTTTTTCAGATGATAGCGATCACTTATTTCATAAAAATCAGTGGACAAAGAATCTTTGGACAGCGTTTGTTTATAAAACTCGCGGTGTTCAATGTTGCGTTTATCAACAGCATTGGAAGCGAGAAGCGTTTGCCAAATAAAGGCTTCACAATTTTCTACAGCTTTTGGATCTTCATGCTGACCCGCTTCAAATCCTAAGGCAATATGACCAAATTCATTAATGTAAGTTAATAACGGACCATCCAGATATTCTTCAATTCCTAAAATAATTGGAAGCTTAAAATTTGACACAAATTGTCGGTTGAGTAACGAATCACTTATCGTGACAAACGGAATCGTTTCTGCTGAGGTTGTATGCAAATCAATAAAAATAAAAGTGCCTGTGTGTGAGTTTAGAATGTTTTCGATACAATTGTAAAGCTCCGATTGTTCTTTTTCTTCCTGAGAACCAAATGTCGTTTTCGATTTAATTTTCTGGATATTCTCACGTGTCCAAAGTCGATTCAAATCTGAAGTTTCATAGCGAATATTTTTTTGAATTGCGTTTAAATTTCCTGCCAATGCATAAAAATTACAGCGTAGTTGGATGTCATTTTCACGAATACTTTTGATCACTTTTTGCAGCCCATAAATTCCAGCAGGTTCGTTTCCGTGAATTCCACCAATAAAAATTAATGTCGTGGTCGCTTCAGGGTTTAATTGATTGTAAATAATGCGGTTTAAATCTAAAATAAGATGTTGCATAAAAAGAATTCCAAGATGAATTAGTTGTTTTGGATCTTTAGAAGATCATTTTTTGTAAAGATACCTACTAAATAATCATTGTCTAAAATAGGCAAACAAGCTACATTATTTGCTGTCATTTGTTTTTCGGCTTCTTCCACAGTCATCTCAGGATAACCGACAATTACATCGCTGCTCATAATGTCTTTTACAAACGCATCGGGTTGTGTATTTGCAGCTAAATTTGTCGCAGATATAATCCCTACAATTTTATTATCGACATTCACTACTGGAAGATGGTGAATATTTTTCCAATCCATTATTTTTTCAATTAACGAAACCAAATCATCTTCATTCACAACATACACTTCTTTCGTCATTACTTTATACATTTTATTGTGTGAATGTGTTTCTTCATTAGCTGAAGATGTTGCCAATTCCCATTGATGGACAGGAATATTTTGAAGTTGATTTTTATGTAAATTATACGTCAATAAAATATTTGTTTCTTCAGCAGAAATGGTTTCTTTAAGTTTTCGAGAACTGCGAATTTGCCATTTACTTCCCGTGATATTATTTTTGATCCGTTGTGTTATAATGCCTAAATAATAAACAATATCAACATCACTAACATTCGATTTTTTCAATCCTTTTTTTGCCATGGGAATCAAAACTTCTAATGCTAGTTCCTTTGCGGACATTCCTTTGCCAAACCAATTAAAATACGAATCGATTCCCGTACGTGCTGCTTTGATAAAATTTCCACGCGCATCTTTAAAATCCATTTTTTCCCAAATGTTTTTATAGTTATCAGGCATTCCTTGCATGACACCAACCCAAAACAATGCATTTGCAATTTCATCTTTAATACTTGGTCCAGCTGGAATGTATCTGTTTTCAATACGTAAGTGTGCTACGTTTTTGGCAACTCCATAACAGACTCTATTCCACTTGTAAAGTGTGCCGTTATGAAGATTCAATGCTTTTAACTTTGGTTTTATTCCATTGGCTAAATCGTCCACGGAGTTTCCTTCAAAATCGGTGGTGACTAATGCTTTATAGCGTGTAATATCATCCGTAAAAACATCCAAAATAGAATTTCGAATCCAATCGGTTCCAAAGGAAACTCTCGGTTTTTGTTCTCGTAATAAATGGGAAGTATTTCGTTGATCTACACTTTGCTGAAAAAGCGCAATACGTGTTTCACTCCACAATTCTTTTCCTAACAACATGGGCGCATTTGTCATGACGGATAAAACGGGTCCGGCAATGGCTTGCGACCAATTGTACTTATCAATAATATCGTCTAATCCGATTTGTAAATGCACTTGAAAACTGGTGTTGCACGCTTCAAACAATATGGATTCGTGATGTAAAATAAGTTCGTCAACACCTCTAATTCGCAACTTAAAATCATTGCCTTTTATCTTTTTCAAGATATCATTCAACGTTCTGTAGCGTTGATGTGGTGTCATATTTTCAAAAATTAAATCGCTACGCTTGAAAGTTGGTAATATTCCAGCGAGGACAATTTTATTGTTTTCAATCTTTTCAGAAGCGGCATGTGCTTTTGCGAGTAAATCTGTAAGATCATTTTCAAGTTGAGAAAAACAATTGCCTTCAAGTTCTAACGGATCCAAATTTGCTTCCATATTAAACAACCCTAATTCTGTAGTAAAATGTGGATCATTAATTTCGTCCAAAATTTCTAAGGCATTAAAAGAAGGTCTGTAAAATGGATCTACAATACACATTTCTTGTTCGGCACCAATACGTTGAATTCCTTTTTCAAAATCATCTGTTTCTATCATCGTAGCTAAGGCTTCAATATCATGCAATAATTGCTTCGTGAATTCCTTTCGTTGTGCTTCTGTATCAATCGCTTTTACTGATTGTGATCCCATAGTTGAAATGTATTAATATTTTAAAATTACTATTTAGTTTTGTATCTTAACATGATAAATGTCATAGTGGTTTTTCAACTTCATTACTACCTTTAGTATAGAATTTAAAGCAAATATCATTATGAAAAAAAGAACACCAGTTTCAACAATTATGACGGCAGAGGTTATTACCTTAAACCATACAGATAGTTTAGATACGGCAGAACGTTTATTTAAAACGAAAAACATTCGCCATATTCCTGTAGTTAGTGGTGATGCTATTATTGGAATGTTGAGTTATACCGATTTACTGCGTATTAGCTTTGCAGATGCAACGGACGAAGGCGATGAAGAAGTAGAAACTATTGTATACAATATGTTTACCATAGAACAAGTAATGGCTAAAAATTTAATCAGCATCACTTCGGATACATTGATTAAAGAAGCGGCAGAAATTTTGGCTAAAAAAGAGTTTCATGCATTACCAGTTGTAGATAATGGAAAGTTGGTTGGAATTTTGACAACAACCGATTTAATTAACTACTTATTAGATCAATTTTAAACAATAAAAAGCAGTAGCGAAATACATTAAAAAACACATCATGAAAAATGTTTTAATACTTACCGATTTCTCTCCGTGTTCACGTAATGCGGCGCAGTATGCGATCAATTTTCTAAAAAACCAAACCTGTTGTTTTTATGTGATGCACGTTCACAAATCGGGAACTTTTACCATGGATGATTTAATGTCTACCGCTACTGCTAATGTTTATGAAAGTATATTAAAGGCTGAAAAACAACGCTTGCATACTTTTAAAGAAGAGTTGGAAAAACTGTCTGACAATGACAAACACGAGTTTCATGGTATTCTTGATTATAATAGCTTTATTGAAGCAACCGATAGTATTATTGAATCGAAAGAAATTCAGTTGTTAGTCGCTGGATATAATGGTGCTTCCAATGCAGCTGAAATCATCTTTGGAAGTCATACCTTAAGTATTATTAGAAGAATCAATTGTACAACGTTGGTCATTCCGGAAGATGTAAAATTTCTACCACCAAAAACCATGTTATTACCGCTTGACACGAAAGATGACATTCAAAGTGAAGCATTCACAACTATTTTAGAGACAGCGAAACATCACAATATAGAAGTCCATATACTGCGTGTGTATGAAAAAGGAATGGATGGCGATCGCTATGACGAATCGTATTTAATGAAACACTTCAAAGAGGTAAACTATACCTATCATGTTATTGAAAATGTGCCGTTGCATTACGTAAAAACGGTGTACATGCAAATGCATACTATTGATATGATTGGACTCATTGTACAAAAAGAATCGGTCTTTGAGCGTTTATTCAAACATTCATCTACTACAGAAATCAGCAAATCGTTAAAAAGACCTTTGTTGGTAACGCATCCATGATAATAAAATTTTCGTAAATCGAATTATGCTACTATAATCTCAAAAAAGCACACGTCTGCGTTGTGATAATGTGATGGCAATTCAGAAGTATTTTTTAGTTTTTTCATTCCTAAAAAATCAAACCCACAATTTTTGTAATGATTAATTAACCGTTCATTTTTTCCACAAGTATCCATTCTGATGAATTTTGCATGTTGCTTGATGGCATACGTTTTAGACCAATCAACAATTGCTTGCACAAAATTATTTCCTCTAAATTCAGGATTTGTGGCGATCCGATGAATGTATATCGCAGCATCATTTTCGCTACCTTCCCAAATTTGCGGATCACTATTAGTTATCGCCCAAATACACGCTATCTTATCTTCAATGACTATTTTAAACTGTCGATTTTCAACAACTTCAGTCGTTATCAATCCTTTGTCGAACTCTGGCCATAGGTTTTCTGGAAATTTTAGTTTCTGAAAATCGGTAGCTAGTTTATACAACCTGAAGATTTCTGGGATATCAGCTATAGTACTGTTTGTTATGGTCATTTTTGGGTTCGTATTAAAAACTGATTTTCCTTTTAAGTTTGTTTTTTTAATTTACTTCGTCTTTTGTGAAATTGGTAAATATTTGTTCTAATTCTTCAGAGTATTCAACTTTATTCACAAACAATTCATTTTCTTCTTGATCTGTTACAATCATTTCGTCTTTATCAATTCTAAATGTCAAAGCAATAAAATTTTGCTCTTGTGTTAAACCATGTCTTCGTGATCTTGATAGTATGAAAGTATATAAAGATTGTCCTGCTCTCAATTTTTCATCAAACTTCTTTTGTCTTAACTTACTAATTAAGTTTAAAACTTTAGGAGTGAAATTTTCATTTATTTCTTTATAAAATCTTTCGATAGAATTCCAACTCTCTATAAATTCTCCTTTAATGCCTTCACCATTCTCATAGTGTTTTGCTAATTGTCCAACGTCAATCCAATCGTACTGACTTTCTAATTTTGAAGGTTCAATTTCATCAATCAACCATTTTTTTAGGACTTCTGCTAGTAGCGACAAATTATGATGTTCAACTACAAATAAATCGCAAGAATCCCATTGCATTTTAAAACTAATTGGATCTTCTTTTCCGTAACCATTTAATTCGCAAGAACGATTTTTAAAATTGATATAATATTGATACATACCTGAACCCCATGGTGAAATTGTCCTTCTCTCGGTTTCTTTCAATTGTGGTTTACTCTCAATAAGCAGTTTTTCGATTTCTTGAATCTTTCTTTTATACCAATCGATAAATTCATATTTACCGTACAAATAATCAATTCCTTTATTATTTATCCATTCGCCCGCACTATGAATTGTTTCTTCAATATTATATGTTCTTCCCCAAGCTTTATTTTGTCCTGATTCTTCAAATGATATTAGATATTCGGGTTTTATATCTTTGTAATATCTATATTCAAAACAATGAATTTTAGTTTCTCTAGTATTCGATTTCAACTTGCAATTCCAATGAACTCCTACTCCTTCAATTAATATTTGAATTGATTCACTCTTTTTAGTGAAATATCTTTGGAGATTTTCATGTAGGTGTTTTGCTATATATTCTTGTTCGAATTTCATTTTTTTTCTTAATGAGAGTACACATATAGCAAGAATCTTTGTGAGTTCTATTATATCTATACTTAAAAAATTACCATTGCTAAATCTATAAGAATTTAAACTTATTTATCCCTTTCTATTTTTAGAGGATTTTGTCGAGTATCGAAAACATCAGCTATTTTTATAAAACTGTTTTCTACATCTACAGAATATATCAGTTTATAATTTTTGAAAATTAGATATCGATATTCAATTTTTCTGTGTTTAAGTAATTCTTCTTCTTGTCCAAGAAATGGTGTTTTTAGTAACTTCTTTGATTTTTTAATAATTCCTGTTACGAGTCTTTTAGCAGTTTTGGAATTTGCTTTCTTTTCGTAATACGTGTAGATTTCATCAAGTTGAGTTTCAGCAAACTCAGACCAAATAACTTTCAATATCATTTATTCGTATTTGGCTAAAAGTGCTGAACTACTTTTGAATCGATTGTTTTTAAAATCATCTTCAGATTGATCAATTCGTTCATTCAACTCATCTTGAGTCATTGGCTCAATTGAGACATCTTTTTCTTTTCTCAATATTTTTTCTAAACGAGAAATGGACGCTTCACTTTGAAGTTTTAAAAATTCTTGTATAAACTCTATTTTCCGAGCCTCTAAATTCATTTTATATTGCTTTTAATCAAATATACAAACTAAAACTTTATATTTCAAAAAATGTAAGAGTTTGAATTATAACCAAAAAAGCAGGAAATCTGGAAATTTTCCTGCTTTTTAAACAATAAATAAAGATTAACTAACAATCTTATATCCTAAATGTCATTACGGGCAATACCGAATGGTTTGCAATATCTTCTGAAATGCTTCCTTCAAAAAAGTGTGCCAATCCTTTGCGTCCGTGTGTTGCAACAGCAACTAAATCTGCATTTTCGGCACTGGCAAAGTTTAAAATACCTTGCTCAATAGAATAATCGTTTACATAATGAACGTTATTCATATTGTCTAAATTCCCATCGGCAACTTTCAAGAAATCGGCAACTTTAATTTCTATTTCAGACGAACTCTTGAAACTTGACCCTGGTAAGTTAACATAGACCAAGTGTACCTTTGCGCCAAGCTTTTTAAATAAACTCGAAGCGTTGATATAGGGTTTGATTGCTTCTTTTGAAAAATCACTCGCAAAAACCACCTTTTCAAAGTCCATCAAAATAGGATTGTGCTTAATGACCAATACCGGAATGTCTGAATGACGCACTACTTTTTCTGTATTCGATCCTATAAAAACTTCTTTTATTCCGCTAGAGCCATGTGAGCCCATTACAATTAAGTCTGCATTATGTTCTTTAGCCACATCATTGACTTCGCTAAACACTTTAAAATGTTTTACAATAGGCGTTACGTCTACGCCTTCTAAAAATGGTTTTTCTAAAAATTCAGTAAACTTCTGCTCGGCTAATTTCAAGTAAAAAACAGCTTCAGCTTGTTTCGAATTCATATCTTCAGAAATCAAGGCGTTTGATAATTCTAACATGTGTAATGCTAAAATTTCCGCGTTGTGCTTGCGCGCCAAAATAGCTGCAGCTTCTAATGCATATTCTGAATGTATCGAGAAATCTATGGGTACAATAATTTTTTTCATCTGTTTCGTTTTTTAAGTTTAAATAGTCATGGAAAACAACTGTGTACCAGGTTTTTTTCGTTGTAAAAGCACGTCAAAAGCCATACAAATATTGCGGACAAAAGGTTTTCCTTTTTTAGTAATGATTAAAGTGTTGTTGTTTAATTGGATCAATTCATCACGTTGAAATTCTTTTAATTTCTCGGTAATATTTGATAATTCAGGAATCTGAGTTGTTTCATGAGTCCACGACGTTCTAAAGTTACACATCAGATTTAAAATATGTTTTCTGATGATTAAATCTTCTTCGCTTAAAAGATGTCCTTTACTTAACGGAATGATGTTTTCTTGCAGCAATCCGTAATAGGTTTCAATATTCTTCACATTTTGTGCAAAACCATACCAACTATCACCAATAGATGAAACGCCTAAGCCAATCATCACTTGTGTTTTTTGTGCTGTATAGCCCATAAAATTTCTGTGCAATCGCTTTTCGATCATGGATGTGTACAAACTATCGGTTGGCAATGCAAAATGATCCATTCCAATATCTGTATAATCAGCTTCTTGCAATAATGTCTTTCCTAAATTGTATTGTGCTGTTTTTTCGGTTGCTGTTGGCAGATCTTCATCGTTAAAACCGCGTTGTCCGTTTCCTTTTATCCAAGGAACATGCGCATAGCTATAAAAAGCAATCCGATCGGGTGCTAATAATTTTGTTTTTGTAATGGTTTCCTGTACATGTTCAGTCGTTTGAAACGGCAATCCAAAAATAAGATCGTGTCCTACGGATGTATAGCCAATTTGTCGAGCAAGCTCCGTCACACGTTGTACATTTTCAAATGGTTGTATTCTATGAATTGCTTTCTGAACCGTTTCATTGTAATCTTGCACACCAAAACTCACACGTCTAAAACCTACATCATATAAGGTTTGCAAGTGTGCTTCGGTAGTATTATTTGGATGACCTTCAAAGCTAAATTCGTAATTTTCTGCCAACGTTGCATTGCGAAGCAAACCTTTTATCAATTGTTGTAAATGTTCTGGAGAAAAAAACGTGGGTGTTCCACCACCAATATGTAATTCTTTAATTTTTGGAATTGCGCCTAATACATCACAATACAACGACCATTCTTTTAATAATGCGCTGATGTAAGGTTGTTCCACTTCGTGTCGTTTGGTAATGCGTTTATTGCAACCGCAAAACGTACACAAACTTTCGCAAAAAGGCAAATGGATATACAAACTGATTCCTTCTGCATTATTACTTTCGTTGAATGATTGTTGCAAAGATTGTTTCCACTTTTTCAATGAAAACGTGTTCATATTCCAATACGGAACCGTTGGATAACTTGTATAACGTGGTCCCGCTACATTATATTTATTTACTAAATTACACATACCTAATTTTATTATACTCCAAAATTAGGAATCCATACGCAGGGAATTTATGACATATATCATATTTGGGAATTATTCAACTCAATTAAAAAACGAAAGTGAATTACTAACATTCAGATATAAAGAATTAAAAAAGACCAACGCTAGTAACGTTTGGTTGCGTTTTTATACTTATAATGGATACAATAGAAATCTATAGCAATGGAAAGAATCGCTTTTGACTTAGTAGTATTTAAAAAAGGAATTTTCTTTGATGTGTTCAATTCAAAAATAATTCCGAGCATAGGTTTAATAGGTCTTATTTCATTATTTAGTTTCGTTGCTATTTATTATATGCTATATGGAGTACATCTTTTTGATTACTTCGTATTTAATTTTATAGGGTTTCTGTTTTTTGTGATGGCATTTATTCAAATAATGAAAATTTTTGGCGATGCAGATGGAACATACCTAAAAAAGGAAGGATTGCTCCTTATTGACGAAAATGAAATTACCATTGATTACACCACTAAATACCCGATCACTGAAATTACCTATGTCAAGTTTAAGATGATGAATTTTATAAAACCTAGAATGTTTGTCTATACTGACAGACGCATAAGGCGCTATACAGCAACAGATAATTACTTAGAATTTCAATACAAGAATAAAAAATATAATTTTCAGTTTATTGTTGATTCAGAAGGACATAAGCAAGTACTTATTGAAAAATTAATTCCACAGTTGCGAACAAAAACGGAAGCGAGTTATATGATTTACTAACAATCAGACGTAAAGAATTAAAAAAAGACCAACGCTAAAGTCGGTCTTTTTTAATTTATAAATTTTATAAGTCACCCTTCTACAAATATAGGAGGACGTTTTTTTCAGTTGGTTACTAAACTAGTCTTTACTCTATAATCTAACAGCCTAGCGGTCTTTTATCTTTTATCGGACACCAAATTTAATTAGTACACGGATACGGATTTGCATTCTTTGTGGCTGTCAACATCGTACGATCTCTAACCGTTGAAGGTTTGTCACTTACTTTGTTATAAGGAGTTCCCACATCAAAACCTTTAGAGACTAATTCTACATTTCCATCATCTAAAATAGTAATGGTAGAATAGCCAAAAAACGTTGCAGCACCTTCGCTTCCGCCATTTCCAGCCACAATTTGGTATGGACCTTCATCTCCCGGTTGCGAACGTTGATAATCATGTACATGTGCAGAAAGCATTGCGGTAACGCCACCAGCTTTCATGGCTGGCCAAATAACTGGACCTTCAGGCAAGCCTTTGTGATCAACTCTTGGAACACCACACACATAATACGGTTTGTGTCCTAAAAGAAAAATATGTTTGATGGTTTCGTCTTTCTGGTATTCTTTAATTTTATTTAAAATCCAAGGTGTTGGCACCATACCTTCTTTACCATGAGTCTTTCCTGTTGGTGGCGCGTTGTAGGTATCTGTGTTCATCACAATGAAACCTGTATTATGTCGCGTAAACGAAAACGTCATGCTATTGATGTGACTTTCTTTTCCTCCAACAGTATCACGGTTTTTAGGCATATATTCTCCCATATATTTCAACCAAATATCGGTAGCGCCTTTTAATGGATATTCTTTATATTTTCCTGATTTATCTTTTTCACTATACAACATTTCATGATTCCCAGGAACGGCAACCATTTCTATACCCGATGTACTAATCGGATTTGCGTCATACAATTTTTTCCAAGCAGCTAATTGTGTATTCAATTTTGGAAGTGTACTTTCTGCAAGGACCAAATCTCCCAAAAAGAAAAATAACTCCGTTTGTTGTTTTTCGGCAACCATTTCTTTAAAAATGCGTTCCAATACGCCTCTATTTGCGGTGGAAGGAATACTATCTGTAACATCGCCCCAATTGACACGATTACAGCCTACAAACGAAAAACTAAAAATAGGTTTTGCGGGGATTACTACTTCTGCTTCGGCTTGTCCTGCTTTTTCTCCTTCTTTCGGTTTTTTGTCTTTACAATTCGTAAATAAAAATAGACATGATAAGATGGCTACGTAATAGATTGATTTCATGTGAATTGGTTTTGGTTAGTTAGTGTTTCAAGATACAAAACAAAATACGAAAAATGTTCTGATGTGACTATGCGTGTTTTTACGGGTTTTAGGATAAAAAAAACCGCTCATTATAAGCGGTTTTATCTAAATATGGTTGTCTAGTGTTTACATTTTATTTTGAAAGGCCCGTATGGATCTTTCGTAGCTTTTAATTTATTATTTATACATCCAACATATTTCATGTTTGTAAACTCTCCATCATGTTCTGTCACAAGGTCTAATTTGGAAACTTTAGCAGCAGGTAGTTTTCCATTCATATCTACCCAAACTACATTTGGAGTTCGTGCGTTGCAGAAATAATATTTTAATTGTTTATGATCTGAAAGTGTCGACCATAGTGTTGGTGCAATATTAGGATGTCCTTCAAAACCTAGCATTCCAATTGGTACGGAAGCATTTGCTACGACAGATTTTGCTTGCGATAAAGACTCAAGTATGTTTATAGGCGCTTCTAAATGATTATAATAGTAAGATGCTCTTTCAAAACGATCTGATGCAAAAGGACCTCCAGGAATGGTGTGACTTGGAAAATCGTTGTTGTCATTCCATTGCCATGACCAATATTTATTCAATTGAAGTTGAATTTTATAGGTTGGTTCATTGGTCATTACACTATATTCTTTTCCGTAATGAACATGATATTTTCCTCCATATACTTCCACAATTGTTGTGTATCCTTTTCTATCTGATACGGAAAGATGAAGCGCTGCAGTAGATTCACTTCCAGGAACTTTTGTTTCAACAAGTTCTACTTCACCGTTTTCAAATTCATTGCGAACTTCTTTAGCAGTTTTAAAGTTGTCTAAGACATACTGTACCCATCGCAATACATTGAGTGGATTGTATTCCTTCTTCTTTTCTAGTTCATAGTCAGAACCTTTCGCGTAGAGAACATTCGCAACCAATCCTTGCGAATTTATTCCGTCTGAAGCTGCATATCCATGATCTTCATTTCCGACCATAGTTACTAGACTACTATACTTAGAAGTCCATTTCCAATTCTTGTTCTTAAATTTCTTTTTCTTAGCTTGTTTTTTGTCTAGCGCATATTTTATCAATCCACTTTGGTATGAAAATAGACTTGTAGGAAGTTGGGTATTCCAGTCCATGTTTCTAGCGGTTGTTAAATACGCTTTGTTTCTGTTGTTAAATACTCGTGTACACATAATATATGATAGGTTAATGGATTACTAAAGGGCTTTTTTTAAGAACCTAATGATAATACTATTTAACCTATAAGTTCAGCGTGTAACTACCCGTTTATTTTTTTTTGGAGGAATTAATTGTTAGCTAGCGTAATACAAGTGTAATTCGTGCCAAATTCATGTAGATATGAATTTCAAAGAAGATTATTTTTACTTCAAAACGGTCGTTAGATATACAATTCCGAAGATCCAACCAATATACAAAAATGTGTAGGCAAACGCGTAGACTGTTGATAATCCGAGATCGTTTTGTGTGTGATGCGCTTTTGAAAACACCAATCGCATGGCTCTAAAAAACACCCAATACAACATGGCTAGAATCATAAATAGTGAAAACCAAAAGATGGTCTCTAGTACGACAAGTAAAAACACCAATACGATTGACATTAGAATCCATAGAATAATAGAAATAATCACTCCGCCAATACCATCGCCAATGTCAATACCAATATCAGGTACGTCGCCTACTGTTCCATTTCCATTTCCGAACCATTCAGGACTTTTAAAATCTTTCAGTTTGGGAAAGTTGTCGGCAATACGTGCACCTTTGTACAATCCGTATGTTAAAAACAGAAACAGTGTTGCAGCAATAATGCCAAGTGAAATGTAAAAATTGGAAGTGATACTTCTATGAAAATTGATTCCTGTAAGATATACCGTCAACGCCGTTGCAACAATAACAAGCAACGAAACGATGAAAACAGATTTTCCTTTGAGATATGTTTTTTTGGGTTTCAAGAGGTTGAAGATACTTATTTTCTTTGAAGTTGAGATATTGGGTTGGTGGTTTTTTTATTCAGTTAATTTGTTCTTTAAATCCATTCTTTCGTGTAATATTCTAATGACTTCAATTTCGTTATTAGAAACGATTTGGTAAAAAATAATGTGTTTCCCAGTGCTATGCCCCAATAAATTATTCTCAATTTTATCATAGCTTCTTCCGATTGTAGCACTTTTAGCGATTTCTCTACAAGCAGATTTTATCATGCCATAATATTTATCAGCTTGATTTTCCGACCAAGTTTTTGAAGTATAATCCCAAATATCTGTTAGATCATCAATGGCTTTTTGCCTCAATATGAGTTTAGCCATTTTTTCTTTTTTCAGATTTTAGTTTTGCTAGGTGTTCATCAAAATCAAAGTTTTCCACTATTGGACTATTCAATCCTTCTTGAATAGCATTTCTAAGAGCAATTACCTTACTTTCTTCGTCTTCTAAGAGTCGAAGTCCAGCTCTAATTATTTCGCTAACATTTTTATACCTTCCAGTAGAAATTTGGGTTTGGATAAATTGATCAAAATAATCTCCAAGTGATATAGATGTATTTTTACTCATTTTTCAATCGTTTTATCAAATGTACCAAAAATTGGTAAAACGTCCAAGTTTGTTTGGTTGTTCAAACTATAACTAACGTGTTTGAAACGTTCCCGCAGACCTGCGACAGGCTTTCGGATAAAAAATAATTGTATTTTTGAAATAAAAATTGATGTCTACAACAACATTCACACAATTGCTACATCGTTTAGGGAATCAATCATTGTATGTGTTAGATGCTGAAATTCAAAAGTCAGCCTATGTCGCGCTGGATTTATCCGTGACAAATGAAATGCTGCAAACTGTGGATGTTTCTTCTTCGGAGAAGTTAGGAATTTATGTTGACAATCATATAAAAGCGCACGATGCAAAAGTTGCTTTTGGCGGGTATTTGGAAACGCGCGGTATTTATCGACGCAGTGATTATTTCAACGATACAAACCCTGAAACCGAACGCAATATTCATTTAGGACTCGATTTGTGGATTGCTGCCGAAACGCCCATTTATACACCTTTGGATGGCGAAGTGCATAGCTTTCAAAACAATACCAACTTTGGCGATTACGGACCGACAATCATTCTAAAACACACGGTTGATGGTTTTGAGTTTTACACCTTATATGGTCATTTAAGCTTGACTTCAATTTCAACCATACAAATAGGTGAGAAGTTTGAGAAAGGTGCGCAAATCGCAACCTTAGGCGATGCGTGTGTGAATGGAGATTATCCGCCGCATTTACATTTTCAAATCATTAAAGATATGCAAGGGTATACAGGCGATTATGCTGGTGTTGCTTCTAAGAAAGATGTAGAATTTTATAAAGAAAATTGTCCTGACCCTAATTTGTTGTTGCGATTAACGAGCGTTTGATATAACTTCTACAAAATGAAAATTTAAGTATTTCTTGAAAAATTAGAACTAAGTATTTGATTTCTATTTTCTTTTACTTTGCTCGCACAAAGAAAAGAAACAAAAGAAAGTGCGCTTTTTACAGAGGTGTTTTTAGCCTTCTCTTCGGAAAGCTAAAACCGCAATCATTTTACTAAATTTTCTCCAAGGCTTCAAAAATTCTTAACGTAAAATGATTGCTACACTGCGTAAAAAGAACCCGTCGCTTATAATTTTTATATCAAACTCAGATTAATTATTGTTTTTCAATTTCAGTAATCGTGCTTGGTGGAGTGAATTCCCATTCTTTATTTTTATCTCCAATGATGTATTTGTGAAGGTAATTTTGATCAATATTTCTTGTGTCAGATTTGTCAAAGTAGAACGTACTAGGATCCGCATCTTTGAAAATTGTATTATGTTTATAAACAACATTTTTATCAGTTGCAAAATAGAACTATTCAGGACCGTCAATTACTTTAAACGTTGCGCCGTCAGCATTTTTTAGTAGTTCTCCTCTGAAATAAACATTCTTACCATCGGTTGCATATTCTTTTCCTAAATATCTAAAATTTTCTACATTAGCAGACGTTATAATTATGTCACTGTAATAACATACACCACAATCAGTATAGTCAATACAAAGCTGACGTAGCGGATAATACACGTGATTTTTGTCTTTGGCATAACTTGTTCCCGCAAACACTTTAAAGGTTTGTACATCTATACCTTTTAGAGGTTTAACGTTACAAGCAATTTCTCCACCAAAAATAGCATCTCCAATTCTGGTATATCCATCAACTCTTTCTTTATCGTTTAGTGAAGTCCACTGTTGCTTTTTTTGTATGAGTTCTTCGGTTTTGTCAATTATTCCTTCGGGTGTATAGTATTCGTTTTTACAACTTGTGATACACAGGAAAAAGATAAGAACGATAAATAACTGTTTCATTATTGCTTTTTTAAATTAAATAATTTATGCTTCTTCAATCGTATTTCCGTCAGCGTCTAATGCTAAAAACGGATTATACGCAATTTCCCATAGGTTTTCATCCGGATCGGCAATGTAACCACTGTAACCGCCCCAAAAAACATGTTCGGGTTGTTTGACCACTTTTACGCCTTTGAAAGCCAAATTGGTAATGATTTCGTCAACTTCCTCTTTAGAATGAGTGTTGTACGCGAGTGTAAATGCTTTGAATCCTGAACCTGTTGGATCAACCGTAGCATCTTCGGCAAGTTTGTCTTTTGGATATAAGGAAAGTAACAAACCGTTCAATTGAAAAAACGAAATATGTTCATTGCTTGATTTCATCTTTTTCCAGCCAAATTTTTCTATATAGAAAGCGGTAGAAACTTCTAAGTTAGTAACTCCTAACCCGATAATGGTAACGCGTTGTTGCATGGTTTATTTGTAATATATTTTAAATTTGTCAAACGTTTTTTGCCCAGGAATATTCACACTCATAAAATAGAAATCTTCTTCTTTGGACAAAACTTGATACACGAATTTATCTCCTTTGGCACTAAAGTTTGACCTCGATTCATTGTTGCTTTCTATAAAAATTAATTCAAATTCAGTATCATTAATCCAATTATAAGTGAGTTTAGAATACGTTTTATTAGTAAAGGAGTCTGTCCAAAATCCATCTTTCATTACGACCTTAGTTGTGTCTCCAGCAACTTCAAAATAATAGAATTTTTTTTGGTTTTTAAATTCCTTGAGTTGTTTTCGAGAAATTTCTGGTGTAGGTTTTTCTGTGATTCTTACCACAGCTTCTTTTGGCGGTTCTAACCTGTCTAACAATTCACGAAATTCTAAACAGTTTCTTTGAAGTCTATAATAAAGCTGGTTTCCAACTTTATCTACTTTCGAACTTTCAACATTTCTTAGATATGTATAAAACTGCTTTTCGTAGAGTGTATTTATTTTTAACGTATCATTTTTAATGTCAGATTGTTTCAGGTAGTCACAGAAAATGTTCGATATAGAATCAATTTGTGTCATCGTTTGTGAAAATGCAAGATTGGACATTCCAATCAAAAAGAGTAAGACTATGTTTTTCATGAATATAAATTGAAGATGTTAAAAATAACTTTTTTATAAGCAAAAACCATTATTTCTTTTATTCTTCTAAATATGTATTTATTTCAGTGCGCAACGCTTCACCTGTCTTAATAAGCTTTGTATAGTTTTCAATGAGCGTAAGCGCATCAAATTCGTACTTATGCAATACGGCTTGTAGTGGTTTGTTATCGCGTAAAATTTCATCAACCTCAAAATGTGGTAATGCTGTTTTGTACTGCGCAATGCCAAGTTTCATTCTAACATAATCAAATACTTTTAGCAACTCTCCATTTTTAGACATTTCTAGCGATAGCGAAGTGATATAGGTGTTGATAAAGTTTTCCGTAAATCGTAAATCTGCTAAGATGCCGTTATAGGTTCGTATTTTATCTCTTACCGAGAAAAAATCATCGGATTCATACAAAGGAGAAGATTTAATTCTATCAAAACCACTTTGATCGTTTACAAATTTATTGGTCTTAAGAATGCTCACAAGCGTATTCAGAATGTCATCGGAATGCATCGACTTGTGTTGTTTGTAGTTGTCAATAAGTTCGGTGCATGCAGCAATCGATTTTTCTTTTACTTCTTTTATGGCTAGCAATGCTTTTTTGTTATTGTTTAAATCTTCAATGACATAATTCAGATTACTTTTCAGTGTATTTGTATCCGCGATATCACCTACGTAACCATCAATTTGAAGTGCTAGCAAAATTCCTACGATTACCATAAATGTTTCACGCAATAAGGAAAGGATAGCGGATACAATTTTATTTTCTTTTGGTTCTGTAGCTTCTTCACTCATTGTTGTATATGATTTTGTTTAAATGTACTAAAAAATATAACTGTCTTAAAGTAAACCCATAAAACTAGGCGAACCTAGCTTTATGGTTTTATAAATTATAATGGATGCTCTTATTCGGCTTTAATGTCTCTAACAGCACGCGTATTATATAAATTGACTTTGTGATGTGCGATAGCCGTTCCATGATCCTTAAACTTAAAAGTCCAAGCATGCGTTTTATCGTGGGCTTTAGAACTCCAATAAGGTTTCTCTTGATTAAAATCTCCCAAACCTGCACTGTCTAAGTTAAATTCCATGTATTTTAAATCGCTAATAGAAGGTGCGTACCAATCGGAAAATCCATTTAGTTCTAAGTTTTCACAAAGCTCTTTAGCTTCTGACCAATTGATTTCATTGTCTTGATCTTCTAATGCAACTACGCGTCCTTCGCTGCCATCATCATTCACCCAAAATACAATACCACCACCAACATGGTCGCCTACTTTATAAGGTAACGGTTGTAGATTTCCTTTTGGTATAAAGTGTTGAAATATAGGTGTTTCGTCATTTGGAAGTAATAAATGATATATACCAACGTCACCTCGAGCAGTTAGCGAAAGTGCTCTGCTTGAATGATTATCTATACCAGAAGTAAGTACAAAAGTAGTTGAAGATTCGCTTGGTGCTCTAGCATATAAAATAACTGCATGCGCTTCATCTTTTACTAATTCTATGGCTTGGGGCGACCTATATAGTACTTCAGTAATTTTAGTAGATATATAAAAACCGTCATTAGAAAATCGATTTCCTTTTTCGGGTTTTCCAGCTTCTACGGGATGAATTTCCCACCATGAAACCTTTCCAATATCTCCAAATCTATTATTTTTACCTTCAAGAAATTTTTGACTACTTAAAGATCTTGTCAGATACAAATTTTTATCTTTAATATAAAGTCGCACACGCGCCTGACCTTCTAGGGTATTTACTATAACCATACTCAATTGTTTTTTTGCTCCATATTTTTTACAGCATTGTTCCGTTTTTTAACGTGGGATCTGGACTCCAACAGCTATTTTTTGCAAAGCTCGACGGATGTGTAAATTAATAGGGAAGTCTTACGTTGTGCAGGAACTAAAGATACTGAAAAGATGAATTGGGTTAAAGCAGAATCGTGAAAACGCGTGTTTATACTTAGGGCTTTATGGTGAAGAAAAGTGGAATGGTTAGCTATTAATAGTTTTAATTTTCTATAATTATATTTTCACCAGAAAGAAGGTCTTCCATTCTTAACAAATCCATTGTTCCGCAATTTGGCGCTAAATATTTTTTGGGATTTGGAATACCTCGCTCATCTTTTTCCCAGCTTGTATTGAATTTAAAACGAGTTGTATCAAGCTTATTTTCAATAATAATAGCGCGATCATTGACAATTTCCCATTCGTAGTTTCCATTATGCCAACAAACTCCAATCTCATCTCCCAAACTATCAATATTTCTAACGTCAAGTTTTATATAATTAGAAGTTGGTACAATACTATGTTTCCCATCAATAATATATCGAAAATAACCTTTGGTAATAATAGTAACACATTGACTTTTGTCAGAAGAGTAAATTTTGAAATGTGTTCTATTTGTGTAATCGCCAAATGCAACTAAAAATAAGGTTATAAATATTGTAAATAGCACCACAACTATTATGAATGCTTTCAATAAGATTTTCATAATAGATTATTTTTAATTTGATTAATGAATGACTAACCTCTCGGCAACACATACCAATACACAGAAATAAAGTGACAAACACTTCCAATTAAGACAAAAACATGGAAGATAGCATGATTAAACTTTAAACTGCGAATGCTGTATAAAATTGCGCCAATCGTATACGCAGCGCCACCAGCCATCAACCAAAATAAACCTTCACTTGGTAAATTCGCGATGAGCGGTTTGATAGCAAAAACAATAATCCAACCCATAAAAACATACATCATAGTGGAAAGCTTGTCAAATTTGCCTGTAAAGAAGAGTTTCATCGTAATTCCAATCGCGGCAAATGCCCAAACGGTTCCAAAAATAACCCAGCCTGTCGTTCCTTTGAGTGTAACGAGCGCAAAAGGTGTGTAGGTTCCTGCAATAAGCACATATATCGCTGCATGATCAAAAATACGCAGTCGGTTTCGCAGTAGTGGTTTTGTTGCTTTGTGATATAAGGTAGAAGCCAAATACAAAATGATAATACTAAAACCATATATTGTAAAACTTACAATGTGAACGGTTTCACCATGTTGCGCCGCATGAATGATTAAAAACACCAACGCAATGACACCCAAAACTACGCCAATTCCGTGCGAAACGATATTGAGTTTTTCCTCTAAAGGCGAATAATAGACAACTTCTTTTTTAGGTTTCAAAGAGTATTTTTTTGTGGATTAAAAAGGTAACTTCGATTTCTATGATGTTACCAAGTGGTTTTAATTGAAAGTTTGTTTCTAGTTGATTCCGCACTTGTTGCGGAATCTACCCTTATTCTTGATGGATTCCTGCCTTCGCAGGAATGACAGAAATTAGATCTCGATACAATTTTTTTCATTTCGATTGCTCTCCATGAAAAAAACCACTCGATCTGACGTTCCTAAGTGTCTATTTTCTATAAGCAAAGCGATCTAGGCTCTTTTCTCTTTTTAATACAATATCCGAAACTTAATCGTATGCTCTACATTCTTCAACGCTGAGGTTACTTTTTTGTTGTACTCTTTGTCTACATCCACAATTACATACCCAACTTTACTATCCGTAGATAAATATTGTCCAGTTACGTTCAATTCGTATTTTGCCAATACTTTGTTGACTTTCGCCATGATTCCAGGTACGTTTTTGTGAATGTGCAAGAAACGATGCGCATTGGTTTGTCGTGGTAAGCGAATGTTTGGAAAGTTGACGGCATCAACTGTATTTCCAGAGTTGATGTATGCCATAATTTTATTCGGAACAAAATCGGCTATATCACGTTGTGCTTCTTCCGTACTTCCACCAACATGTGGCGTTAAAATTACATTGTTGAGTCCTTTCAATGGTGTTTCAAACGCTCCGTTAGCACGTGGTTCTTCTGGATATACATCTACAGCAGTACCTGCAATTTTACCACTTTCAATTGCCGCTTTTAAAGCTTCAATATCTACCACAAAACCTCTAGCTAAGTTGATTAAGATAGCACCATCTTTCATTTGGTCAAATTGAGCTTTGCCAAAGAAATTTTTATTCGCAGCATTATCATCTACGTGTAATGAAACCACATCTGAAATCGCTAATAATTCTTCCAAAGAGTTACATTTTCGAGCGTTTCCAAGTGCCAATCGATCTTCAATATCGTAATAATGAACCACCATTCCCATGGCTTCTGCTAAGACAGATAATTGCTTTCCAATGTTTCCATATCCAATAATTCCGAGTTTCTTTCCACGTACTTCACGTGAACCTTTTGCAGTCTTATTCCATTGTCCGTTGTGCAATTCGGTACTTCGAGGAAATACACTTCGCATCAACATAATAATTTCTCCAATTGCCAATTCAACCACCGAACGCGTATTGCTGTATGGCGCGTTGAATACGACAATTCCGTGTTCTTTACACGATTCTAAATCTATTTGCTTCGTTCCGATACAAAAAGCACCAATCGTTAATAACTTTTTAGCCGCTTTAATGACTTTCGGTGTGACTTGCGTTTTGGAACGAATTCCCAACACGTGAATGTCTTTTATTTTTTCGATTAAATCGTCTTCTGATAAACTGTGCGATAATATTTCTACACTAAATCCATCATCTGCCAAACGGTCAAACGCGTCAGAGTGAATGTTTTCTAGTAATAATATTTTGATTCTATTTTTTGGATACGAGATGTTTCGCGGTAATTTATTTACAAATAAAAACTCGTCCAAATTTGGAGTTACATGATCAGCTTTGTCTACCGCTTTGTCTCTAGAAACATTTTCTGTAAAGGCAAAAAACTTATCGGCAACACCAGCTTCACGCATCACATAATCGCTATATCCATCGCCAATTACCTGAATTTCTCCTTCGAGCCCCATGTCTTTTAAACATTGAATTTTCCCGTTGTGTTGCGAGAGTACATTTTCGGCATCAAACCCAATAATATGACCTTCTTCATCAAACGTAAATGTATTCGCATACACACGATCGGCAGGAATATTGTATTCTTTCACAATAGGTTCGATAAACTCTTTGAATCCGCATGAAATTACATAAATATCATCCGCATAGTTCTCAAAAAATTCTTTGTTACTTTCAATAGAAGATGATAATTGTTGATGCAATCTGCGGATTAATTCATCCAAATTAGATTTGTGCGCATGCAATAACTTAATGCGTCGCTCTAACGATTCCGTAAAGGAAATTTCGCCGTCAATTCCTAAGTTGGTAATTTCTTGAATTTCTTCAATAATTTCGTTTTTCTTCGGATTGTTTACCAAAGTGATTTCGGCTAAAACATCCAATGCTTCCACACTCGTAAGTGTGCTGTCGAAATCGAAAATATAATTTTTTTGAGCGATTTTCATGATCTATTAAATATAGCTGTAAAAGTATTAAAATCATTTCACAGGAACGATGCCTTTGGTAAGATTCAATGAACAATTCTAATAGTTTTGTTGATAAGAATGTTTCTTACTTTCAGATTGAAAGTTCTCGGTGTGATTTGTGGTTTTTTGTCATCTCGGCTGTGCTCGATGTGACACATTTTATTTTATGAGTTTTTCAAATTTGATGGATTTTGTCTTGTATCAAAAATGGTAACTATGAATATTGTTTCCGTGTTAAATCGATAATACAAAGGTGTTAGCTTAGTAATTGCGCATCTATAAAGTCCACTGCCTTTCTGTACTTCGGGAAATATTTTAGGGTGTAATTTTATAACCTTAATAGACTTATCTAATTTTTTTATAAAGTCAAACTTTACCTTTACAGACCAATTTTTGAGTAGAGAATCAAAAAGTTTTTCAAGTTTTCTTTCTGCAGTTTCTGAAATTTTCACTTTTCTGTTCATTCTTACTTATTTATGGTTTGCCATAAATGAATTGTAATCAGTAACATTTCCGCTTTCAATTTCAGAAGTAGCTTGTTTAATTTCAGCTTTTTGCTCCGCAGTTAGTTCGTCCCACAAATCAGTAGCATTTTCTTTTTCAAAGATTTGCTTGATTGCTTGAATAGTTTTAGGATTATCGGTATTCGATAACAATTTCAATAATTCTATTTTTTCAGCTTGAATATTCATTTTCAATCTTTTATTGATGCAAAAATAGAGAATATTTTCTAGATGCTTGAGAATGAATGAACTAAAAAGTATCCCCTTTCGGGCAAACGAAAGGGAATACTAGGTACTCTAATCACTAAATTATGGTAGATTGACCTACTTTTATATTTCCTGAATTGATATGTATTCCACCGCTATTTGCGATGAATTCTTCTATAAATGTTCCTACATTTTCTGTGGAATAGCCGCCATCTTTATTTAGATCGGGTGTGCAAATTTCTAAATTGATGGTATGTTCTACGGCACTTCTAACGGTTTCGGCTTCTTCCGACAATCCAAAATGATCTAACAACATCGCTGCCGATAGAATAGATGCAACCGGATTTGCAATTCCTTTTCCTGTAGCTTGCGGATACGAACCGTGAATTGGTTCAAACAACGCATATTTGCTTCCGATAGAGGCAGACGCTAATAAACCGATTGATCCGCCAATAACGCTGGCTTCATCCGAAATGATATCACCAAACATGTTCTCCGTTAAAATGACATCAAACTGACTCGGATTTAACACCATTTGCATCGCAGCATTGTCTACAAAAAGAAAATCTAAAGCAACATCAGGATAATGTGAAGCCATTGCCGTCACCACTTTTCGCCACAAACGAGAAGTTTCTAGTACATTGGCTTTGTCAACTAATGTCAACTTGTTTCTTCTGCCTTGAGCAGCTTTAAAAGCCAAATGCGCAACGCGTTCTATTTCTCCTCGGCTATACTCACATAAATCAGAAGCTTTTGTACCATCTTCACTTAATGTTTTTTTACCAAAATAAATTCCGCCAGTCAATTCGCGATAAATAACAATATCTGTATCTTGAATGATATGTTTTTTTAAAGGCGATTTGTCCAATAAAGTATCATACGCTTTTACAGGACGAATGTTGGCAAATAAACCCAGTGCTTTTCGCAAGGCTAATAAACCTTGTTCGGGACGTACTTTCGCTGAAGGATCATTATCGTATTTTGGATCGCCAATAGCGCCAAATAATACGGCATCTGCATCCAAACAAAGGTCTAATGTTTTTTCGGGCAATGGATTTCCAGTTTCATCGATGGCAATAGCGCCAACCAATGCATTTTCAAACGTAAAGGTATGCTGATATTTCTCTGCGATCGCAGTTAATATTTTTATGGATTGACTCGTAACTTCAGGACCAATTCCATCACCTGAAAGGACTGCAATGTGTAAGTTCATAACTAATATATATGTTGTTTTTCAAATGCTTCAATGTTGGATAGTTTACTGACTAAAAAGTCAATATCATCATATCCATTTTGTAAGCACAGTTTTTTATACGGATCAATGTCAAACGTAACTTTGTTTGCTCCAAAAGTAACCGTTTGCTCGTCTAAATTGACTTCAATCGCGGTTTTTGGATCTTCTTGTATGGTTTGTAATAGTTGCTCTAAATAGTCAGGTGTCACCTGAATTGGCAATACATGATTGTTTAATGCATTTCCTTTGAAAATATCTGCAAAGAAACTCGATATGATAACGCTGAATCCAAAGTCTTTCAATGCCCAAGCCGCGTGTTCTCTACTAGAACCGCAACCAAAGTTATGTCCAGCTACCAAAATTGCACCTGAATAGTGCGTTTGATTTAATACGAAATCAGTATTTTCGCTTCCATCATTGTGATAGCGCCAATCTCTAAATAAATTTTCACCAAAACCTTCTCTGTCGGTCGCTTTTAGAAAGCGCGCAGGAATGATTTGATCGGTGTCTATATTTTCTTCGGGTAATGGATACGCCGTAGATGTGATTTTTTTGAATGTGCTCATACTCTATTTTTAGGCTTCTTCCAATACTGGAACGTTAACATCAATTATTTCTCCTGCAATGGCAGTTGCCGCTGCTACTAACGGACTCGCTAATAACGTACGCGAACCTTGTCCTTGTCGTCCTTCAAAATTTCGGTTAGACGTAGAAACGCAATATTCGCCTTCCGGAATTTTATCATCATTCATTGCCAAACACGCTGAACAACCTGGTTGACGCAACTTGAAACCTGCTGCTTCAAATACTTTGTCTAAACCTTCTTTTTTTATTTGTTCTACAACCAATTGCGAACCTGGCACTAACCAAGCATTAATATTTGATGCTTTTTGCTTGCCTTTTACATAGTCTGCGACAACTCTAAAATCTTCAATTCTAGAATTGGTACAACTTCCGATGAAGACATAGTTTACTTTTTGTCCAAGCAACGAAGCGCCTTTTTCGAAATTCATGTATTGGAGCGATTTCTCTAAGTTGGCATCTTTTCCTGTCGGAATGTTTTCTGTAAGTTGAATTCCCATCCCTGGATTTGTACCAAACGTAATCATTGGCGTAATGTCGGAAGCGTCAAACGTAAATTCCGTGTCAAATTCCGCGGAATCGTCCGTTTTCAACGTTTTCCAATAGGCAACTTTGGTGTCAAAATCAGTGCCTTTTGGTGCAAATTTTTTGCCTGCTATGTATGCAAAAGTGGTTTCGTCAGGCGCAATCATGCCGCCACGCGCGCCCATTTCTATACTCATGTTGCAAACCGTCATGCGTCCTTCCATAGACATATTTTTAAATACGTCGCCAGCGAACTCTATAAAGTGTTCGGTTCCGCTATCCGTTCCTAATTTTGAAATGATATATAAGATGACATCTTTCGGAAGTACGTTTTTGTGCGTTGTACCATTTACGGTAATGCGCATCTTTTTTGGTTTCTTTAATAATAATGATTGACTTGCAAATACTTGTGCAACTTGACTTGTTCCAATTCCGAAAGCAATCGCGCCAAAGGCACCGTGTGTGGAGGTGTGACTGTCGCCGCAAACCATCGTCATTCCAGGTTGTGTGATTCCCAATTCGGGTGCCATCACGTGAACGATTCCGTTGTATTTGTGTCCTAATGCATATAATTCTATGTTGTGTTCGTCGCAGTTTTGTTGTAATTGTTCCAGTTGATTTCGAGACAAAGCGTCTTTTACAGGCAAATGTTGATCTACTGTTGGTGTATTGTGATCGGCAGTTGCTACAATTTGTTTCGGTCTGAAAACTGGAATGTCTCGTTTTTTTAATTCATTGAATGCTTGCGGACTCGTTACTTCATGAATTAAATGTTTGTCAATGTATAAAATTTGTGGTCCATTGGGAATGCTGTCTACGACATGTGAATCCCATACTTTATCAAATAATGTTTTTCCCATTATGCGTACATTCTTTTTGAAACAGCATTCATTTTTATAATCTGATGAATATCTGTATCGGTTACTTCTTTGTTTTTGTCAGCAAAATTTAAAAAGTCTACATATATGGTATCCAATTCTCTTTTGGTTAGGTCGTACCCAACATTTTTAGCTCTGTACGCCAACGCAGCTCTTCCGCTTCTTGCAGTTAATACAATAGCCGAATCTGCAGCACCAACATCTTTTGGGTCCATGATTTCATAGGTTTCTCTATTTTTAATCACACCATCTTGATGAATTCCTGAACTGTGCGAAAATGCATTTGCACCCACAATCGCTTTGTTTGGTTGCACAGGCATTCCCATCGTATCAGAAACTAATTGACTGATACTTGTCAACATTCTTGAGTTGATATTTGTATTTAATTCTAAATCGGGATGTTGTTTTAGAATCATAGTTACTTCTTCTAACGAAGTATTTCCTGCACGTTCGCCAATTCCGTTGATCGTACATTCTATTTGTCGTGCGCCATTTAAAACACCTGCAATAGAGTTTGCAGTAGCCAATCCTAAATCGTTATGACAATGGCAAGAAAGTATGGCGTTGTGAATTCCAGTAACGTTTTCTTTTAAGTATTTTATTTTGGCTCCGTATTCATCAGGCAAACAATACCCAGTTGTATCAGGAATGTTCAACACTGTTGCGCCAGCTTTGATCACAGCTTCGCAGACTCTAGCTAAAAACTCATTGTCGCTTCTTCCAGCATCTTCTGCATAGAATTCTACATCTTCTACAAACGTTTTTGCATACGCAACCGCAGCAACTGCACGTTCTATAATTTGTTCAGGTGTTGCGTTAAATTTATATTTCATGTGTGATTCAGAAGTTCCGATTCCTGTGTGAATTCGTGGTCTTTTAGCGTACACTAATGCTTCTGAAGCTACTTTTATATCGTTTTTTACGGCTCTTGTGAGTCCGCAAACTGTTGCATTTTTTATCAGTTTTCCAATTGCTTGAACCGATTGGAAATCTCCTGGACTCGAAACTGGAAACCCAGCTTCAATGACATCAACACCTAAATTGTCTAATTGCGAAGCAATCATTAACTTTTCATCGGTGTTTAGTTTACAGCCTGGAACCTGCTCACCATCACGTAAAGTTGTATCAAAAATATGGACTCGATTTGAACTCATGTATTAATATTTTAAGCGTTTATTTCTTTTTATCCATACGAATGTATACTTTGTATCTTCGAAAGTATAAGATCTATTGTTTGATTTTACACTCGCTAAAACACTAAATATGCAATTTAAAATATTGATAATCAGTATTTTAAAAAATAATTTTTTACAATGCCAAACCCACAAAAGGAATCCTTATTTGTATTGATTAAATCGTTGTCTAAATCGGAAAAGCGACAATTCAAACTATATGTTGGACGATTTGAGGGAAATGCCGATTCTAAATACTTGGCATTATTCACTTTTTTAGATAAAAGTCCAGTGTATGACGAGCAAGCTATCTTGAAGAAGAAAATTGTCACCAAACAACAATTATCAAACTTAAAAGCTAATTTATATAAGCAAATTTTAAAGAGTCTACGCTTAAATCCTGCACAACATAATATCCGAATTACCATTCGAGAACAATTAGACTACGCAACTATTTTGTACAATAAAGGTTTGTATTCGCAAAGCTTGAAACTGCTCGACAAAGCTAAGTTGTTAGCGATGGAACATGAAGAAAAAAATATTGCGTATGAAATTGTAGAGCTGGAAAAAATTATTGAAACACAATATATTACAAGAAGTATCAGAAGTAGAGCCGATGTGTTGTCTGAGCAAGCCAAATCGTTGAGTATACAAAATGTTTTGACGAGTAAACTGTCTAATTTGTCGTTGCAATTGTATGGCATTTTGTTAAAAACGGGTTATGTAAAGAACGAAGAAGATTACGAAATTATTAAAACCTATTTTAACAATCGCTTGCCAAAATTTTCAATGGATCAACTTGGATTTAGAGAGAAATTATGGTTGTACAAAGCACATTTGTGGTATAGTTTTTTGACACAAGATTTTTTATCGAGTTATAAATACGCTAGTAAATGGGTTGATTTATTTCGATCATCGGAGAAGATGATTACCATTAATCCGGTGTTTTATTTGAAAGGAAATCATTATTTATTGGAGTCGTTATTTTTCATTAAACACGAATCAAAATTTAACGAAGTGTTGTTGCAATTGGAGCAAGATATTGAGAATGAAGTGATTCCTAAAAACGATAATACAGAAGTTTTGGGCTTTTTGTATGTGTATATGAATAAACTGAATTATCATTTTCTAAAAGGCACATTTAGCGAAGGTTTGCACTTGATTGCTGAGGTAAATGAAAAGATTGCTACGTACGAAAACAGAATTGATCAACATCACGTGATGGTGTTTTATTATAAAATTGCCTCGTTGTATTTTGGCGCAGGCGATAACAAAAATTGTATTGCGTATTTGCAGAAAATTATCAGTAATAAATCATTGAAAGTGCGTGAAGATTTGGTGTGTTTTGCCCGAATTTTGAATTTGGTGGCGCATTACGAATTAGGCTTGGATTATCATTTGGAAACCCAATTGAAAAGCACGTATAAGTATTTATTGAAGATGAACGATTTGCAAGATGTTCAAAAGGAAATGATTAAGTTTTTACGAAGTTTAGGTGATATCTATCCGCATGAAATTAAGAAAGCTTTTGAAGGTTTGCACGCAAAGTTGAAGGAATACGAATCGGATCCGTACGAACGCAGAGCCTTTTTGTATTTAGATATTATTTCGTGGCTCGAAAGTAAAATTGAGAATAAACCTGTTGCCGAGATTATTCAAGCGAAAGCTAAGGAATTGGTGCGATGATTTGGATTTTTAAGATTTTTGTATAGTTTGTAACTTGTGATTAGCTTGTATGGTTTTAGTTAATAGTGATGAGTAAAAAAGATTCTAAATCCCATACAAAAGTCAAGATCATCGTAGGTCAGATAATACTAAGAGATTTACTAGATTAAATAAATTAGTTTGTTTCTGAACTGTTTTCAATATATCAATCGAGTTCCTTTCTGAAATAAAAGTATGTACATAAGGGACAGTTGTCATAATTAATACATCCACTATGTCATTTACTGAAACTTTTCGATTTTGATCTGAAAAAAATTTATAATAGATAGAATAAGCTAGAACTTCAAGTGATTTTAGTTTTTTCAGTTTTGATAAGTCTAGTTCTCGGTTCTCAGGAAATAAAAATCTCTCTTTCATTTCATAACGAATAAACTTTTTAATGAAAACATTTTTTTTGTTTTTCATATTATTCTTAATACTTAGAAAGTCTGTATGATCAAGTAATTTCGAAATTTCCTCAAAATAATTAGATGTGTAAGATTCAACATTTAGAAACGCTTCTTTAACAGAACTTTTGTTTAAAAGAATATCTAATGAATCAGGATTCATATTTTTTCCTTCGATGTTAATACCAACTGGAGCTAACATAATTGGGTTTACGATTTCGGCTTTATTTTCTATGGATGCTAATTCCTTTACCGCAAGTGGAAAATACGACATTACGATAACACAAGGATATAATGAGTATAATTTCTTGAATTGATTATAAAACTTATCACTTTTGCTTATTTCATACAAAGTGTAAGTGCTAAAGGAAAGCAAGTAGTCTTTATTTGGAGGAAACCTAGTCATGAATCTATTTAGCAGATTTCCCGTTTTGCATAAGTCACTTACTATATTAGTGTCTAAATAAATAAGCTTGTAATGTGAAAGATTGTCCATTCTGTAAATATAATTAATTGTTATATAAATATAAATCTAGCCCAATGACGATATTTAAACACACAAAAAAAAGCGACTGAAATTTTCAATCGCTTTTGTGCTTTATAAATCCAGTGTTTTTATACTGCTGGACCTGTAGAAGGTTGCACGGTAATTGCTTGAACATCTCTGTCAAACAAGTACAATCCACCTTTATCGTCTCCAATTAGATTGATTTTATCTAAAATAGTACGTGCCAATGCTTCTTCTTCAATTTGCTCCGCTACATACCATTGTAAAAAGTTGTGCGTTGCATAATCTTGTTCTTGCAAACTGATATGAACTAAATCGTTGATACTTTTTGAAACTTTTACTTCGTGTGCAAATAACTCTTCAAACATTTCTTTTAACGAACCATATTCTAATGGTGGCTTCGATAATTCTGAAATCGTAGCATGTCCGCCACGTTCATTTACATACTTCACAAATTTTAACATGTGTTGGCGTTCTTCATCAGAATGCATGTACATAAATGATGAAACACCTTCAAACCCTTGCGTTTCAGCGAAGCTTGCCATGGCTAAATATACTTGTGAAGATTCGGCTTCTATTTTGATTTGCGCATTTAACGCATTTTGCATTTGTTCTGATAACATAACTCTTTTCTTTTTGGAATTGTAAAAATACGCATTACCCGTGAGTTATACTCACAAGCAGTGTAATTTTAATTTATTCTAACTAAAGGGAAATTAACTAATTACCGCTCCGTTAGTTACGTTTTCTTCGTCAGGATTTACAAAAACAAGTTTTCCTTCGGGTGTTTCCGTCATTAAAATCATGCCTTCACTTTCCACACCACGTAATTTTCTTGGTGCTAAATTGATCAAAACTGTGACTCTTTTTCCAAGAACTTCTTCAGGCTTGAAACTTTCTGCAATTCCAGAAACAATCGTTCGTGTGTCTAATCCGGTGTCTACTTTTAAGACTAGAAGCTTCTTTGTTTTTGGCATTTTTTCAGCTTCTACAATGGTTCCAACACGAATGTCTAGTTTTGTGAAATCATCAAATGTTGACGTTTCTTTTTGCGGTGTTACCACTTTATTTGCGGCTTCGTTCGCTTTTTTCGTTGCTTCTAGTTTGTCCAATTGTATTTGAATGTCTTTGTCTTCAATCTTCGCGAATAATAATTCGCCAGGATTAATTTTATGTCCTGCAGGAATCAAAACGTCTTTTGTTGCAACGTCATTCCATCCTAAATCAGCGTCAAGCGCTAAAATATTTTTTAATTTGTTGGATGTAAATGGTAAAAATGGTTCTGATAAAACCGCAAGTGCTGCTGCAATTTGAAGCGCTACATACATGATTCCTTTTACTGTTTCAGGATCTTCTTTGATCTTTTTCCAAGGCTCGTTGGCTTGTAAGAACTGATTTCCGAGTCGCGCTAAGTTCATCAATTCCTGGCTTCCTTCACGGAAACGGTAGCGTTCTATAGAACTTGAAATGGTCGCTGGAAAATGCTTAATGTTGCCCATTTCTTCATAATCACCTGTATTCTCAGGAATAATTCCGTCGTAATATTTATGCGTCAATACCACCACACGATTGATAAAGTTTCCTAAAATCGCAACTAATTCACTGTTGTTGCGCGTTTGAAAATCTTTCCAAGTGAAATCGTTGTCTTTCGTTTCGGGTGCATTCGCGGTTAACGCATACCGCAATACATCTTCTTTTCCAGGAAAATCTTCTAAATATTCGTGCAACCAAACTGCCCAGTTTTTGGACGTTGATAATTTATTTCCTTCTAAGTTTAAAAATTCGTTAGCAGGCACATTGTCTGGCAAAATATAATCGCCATGCGCTTTTAACATCGATGGGAAAATGATACAGTGAAATACAATATTATCTTTTCCGATAAAGTGTACCAACTTTGTGTCTTTGTCTTTCCAATACAATTCCCAATCTTTTCCTTCACTGGCTGCCCATTCTTTCGTTGCCGAAATGTATCCGATAGGCGCATCAAACCAAACATATAATACTTTTCCTTCTGCACCTTCCACAGGAACTGGAATTCCCCAATCTAAATCGCGAGTGACAGCGCGCGGTCGTAAACCATCATCAATCCACGATTTTACTTGTCCGAGCACATTGGGTTTCCAATCTTTTTTGTGACCTTCTACAATCCATTCGTTGAGAAAATCGCTGTATTTATCTAATGGTAAAAACCAGTGTTTTGTTTGTTTTAAGGTGGGAACGTTTCCTGTAATCGTTGATTTCGGATTGATCAATTCGGTGCCGCTTAACGAACTTCCACAGTTTTCACATTGATCGCCGTATGCTTCTTCATGACCACATTTTGGGCAGGTTCCTGTAACGAAACGATCGGCTAAAAACTGATCGGCTTCTGCATCGTATAATTGTTCGGTTACTTCTTCAATAAATTCGCCGTCGTTGTATAATTTTTTGAAAAAGTCAGACGCAGTTTCGTGATGAATTTCCGAAGAAGTTCTTGAATAGTTATCAAACGAAATTCCAAAATCATGAAACGATTGCTTGATGATTCCGTGATATTTATCAATAATGACTTGCGGCGAAACACCTTCTTTTTTGGCGCGCATCGGAATGGCTACACCGTGTTCGTCGCTTCCGCAGATAAAAGCAACATCATTGCCTGTTAATCGTAAATAGCGTGCATAAATATCAGCAGGAACATACACACCAGCCAAGTGTCCAATGTGGATAGGACCATTTGTATATGGTAATGCAGCAGTAATAGTATAACGTTTTGGATTCTGAGTCATTTCGTTTCAATTCAATAAGTTTCGATTTTAAATTCACTTTAGTGATGAAAACCGTATAATTAACGTGCAAAAATAAGGATTCCTTCATGATTTTTATGCTGAAATTTGCTGGAAATGGCATTAATTATAGATTAAAAGTCACAAAAACGAGTTTTTTTGCAGATCATCTAAAAAAGAATTTTGTTTATATTGAAAAACACGATCTATCTATTTTCTACTACTTTTAATATATGAACCAACCCAAATCATTACACAAAGGAGCTACTGTCGGTATTTTATCAACCGCACGCAAAATTTCCATTGCGGAAATTGAAGCTGCTATTGAATTACTACATAGTTGGGATTTAAAAGTTGTTCTAGGAACAACGATTGATCTAGAAGAAAACCAGTTTGCTGGCGATGATATGACACGTGCATTGAATTTCCAACAGTTTATGGACGATGAAAATATTGATGCAATTTGGTGCGCACGCGGCGGCTATGGAACGATTCGTATTATTGATCACTTAGATTTTTCACGATTTGCGCAAAAACCAAAATGGATTATTGGCTATTCTGATATTACCGTTTTGCATGCAAAGGCACAGCAATTGAACGTTGAAATCTTGCATGCAACCATGCCGATTAATGTTTCAAAAAACACATCAGAAGCTATTGAAAGTTTACGCCAAGTACTATTCGGCGAAAGCCTACAGTATACAATTCCGAATGTTTCTTATCATAGAAAAGGAACTGCTACTGGCGAATTGATAGGAGGAAATTTGAGCATGTTGTATAGCATGACAGGTTCCGATTTGAGTTTAAGTACCAAAGGAAAAATTCTGTTTTTGGAAGATTTAGATGAATATTTGTATCATATTGATCGCATGTTGATGAACTTGAAACGCAATGGTTATTTTGACGGTTTAGCCGGATTGATTGTTGGCGGAATGACCGATATGCATGATAATTCAGTTCCTTTTGGAAAAACTGCACACGAAATTATTTTGGATATTACTGCGGAATACGATTTCCCAATTTGCTTCAATTTTCCAGCAGGACATTTGGATGACAATCGTGCGTTGATTTTTGGAAGAGAAGTTACTTTTTCTGTTGATGATGAAGTTAAACTTACTTTTTGATATATTTAAAATAAAAATGAAGTATTTATTCGCGATTACAGTTAAATAGGGAATTTGTAGTTTTTTATTTTCATTTTCTTTGCTCGCACAAAGAAAACAGAAACAAAAGAAAGTGCGCTTTTTCTAGAGGTATTTTTAGTTTTCTCTTCGGAAAACTAAAACCGAAAAACTTTTGCTAAATTTTTTCCAAGGCTTCAAAAATTTTTAACGCAAAACCTTTTCTATACTTCAGAAAAAGAATCAAAAAAACCTTCACAAGCTATTTAACCTTCTTTTTGACTTAATAGAAATAAATAATCACCATCCTTGTTTTCATACGTTTTCATGATCGTATTGATTTCACCAGAAGCGATATCTTTTTCAAGCTGTGTCAAGCCTTTTTGTACTTCATCTTGATGTGCTAAGTGTGAAAAAGAAGAAATGCCATTGCGAACATTTTCATCTAAGTATAATGATGGATTTTGCTTTCCAGCGTATAAAAACTGATCTTTTAAATTGGGTTGAATGTTATATTTTTCAATGAAAATATCGTTAAACCCTGCGGCATTCATTGCGTTCGTAATTTTTTCCATCGACGGCATTTGTTGCATAGAATCTGCTAACATTTTCGGGAAATAATGATTGAGCCAATATCCTTTCATTTGTTTTGGTGTAGCTGTAAAAAAGACCACGTTTGTATAGGGTTTCATCACACGAAAGAGTTCGGAGAATCCTTTTTCTAAATTATCCCAATGGTGTAATGTTAAGGTTCCGACAACACCTTCCATACTATTGTTTTCAAGTGGAATGTTTTCTGCTTTGCCTAGTTTCCATTCAATCTGTGGAACTGTTTTTTTTGCCTTATCGAGCATTTTTTCAGAAGGATCAATCCCAATAAATCGTATTTCTTCATCATGTAATTGTGACGTGTAATTTCCTGTGCCGCAGCCAATATCTAAATATAATCCTTCGTTAATTGGGTTTAAGTGATAGTGAAGTCGTTCTAATAAGTAAGGATCTGCTCTTCGAGTAGTGTTGTACCCTTTTCCAATGTGATTGTATTTTGCTTCCATCTGGAATTATTTAGTATGCACTAAGATACTAAATATAAAATTTCGCATATTGTAGGTAATCATCACAAAAACTGATAGTTGTATCTTGTTTTTTTGAGAATTACTGTTGATTTTTAGGTGTAAGATGTGTATTTTATGTAAAATTTTAGAAGTATAGTTTATGGCAGCACATAATGATTTAGGAATTGAAGGTGAAAAGTTGGCGGTACAACATCTGATAGCAAATGGCTATGAAATATTGGAGACCAATTATCGGTTTCAAAAAGCAGAAGTTGATGTCATTTCACGAAAAGGAGAAACTTTGGCAGTTGTAGAAGTAAAAACGAGAACTTCCTCAGATTTCGGAAATCCAGAGGAGTTTGTAAGCCCTAAAAAGATTAAATTATTGGTCAAAGCAATTGATCAATACGTAAATGAGAACGACCTGAATGTGGACGTCAGGTTTGATATTATTGCCATTGTATTTGATAAAACGAATGTCACAATAAATCATATAGAAGATGCCTTTTATCATTTTTAAAAAATGATGTTATAATTATAACAAATTGTTTTGAAACTACTTTTTATGTTTGTATTTTCGCAGTCTACTAAAATTATAGACTAATGAAAACCATTTCTTCAATTGTAGAAGAGTACATAAAAACTAAGCCATTTTTATCGAGTGCTTTATCACAAGGAATCATCAATTTGACATCGTTATCACGCTTGATAAAACCTGAAATTGAACAGCAATTGGGGAAAGAGGTGAAAAATGGTGCTATTGTAATGGCATTGAAGCGATTGTCTTCCGAATTGGAGTTTCGTGTCACACACAGAGTATTGAAATTTGTCCGCAATATTGGAGAAATTACCGTACGTTCAGCGTTGAACGATTATACTTTTAAAGTATCGGACACTTTATTAAAAAGTCAGGCAGCATTTATGTCTGAAATTGAAGGTTTGAATACTGTTTTTTATACATCGTCTCGTGGTGTAAACGAATCTAATATTGTGGTTAGTAATGAAGTTTCGGAATTAGTAGGAAAGTTTTTTCAGCATGAAATCTTATTGGAAAAACAAGAAAATTTATCTTCAATCACAGTCAAATTGCCAAAAGATAATGTAAATGTTCCTGGGATTTATTACTTTATTTTTCAGCGTTTATCTTGGGAAGGTATCAATATTTATGAAGTCATTTCAACAACGAATGAGTTTACAATTTTAGTAAATGATGAACAAGTAGATAAAGCTTTTACCGTCATTAAAAACTTGAAATCACTCTAGGAGTATACCTTGAAAGTTCCGCGTGTGTTTCTTCTGTAATTATTAAAAAAACAGGTATTTATACGCTATTTAGGATCGATATAAATTCGGTTCTTTGTTTTGTAGTTCGATTACATTTGTATAGATTTAAGAAAAATTAGAAGGTGTTTCAGCCAAAATACGTTTCTAGTATTTAGATTTTAACGTGTAAAGACTACACAAAACGTTACCCCTAACGTCTACCTTATTTGCAGGTTCTGTAAAGAACTAATCAAAGATTATTTAGTTACATTTCGATTTTGCCAACGTTTATATTATCAATAGACATGATATGTATTGTCTGTTGTTTTGTATAAGAAACTGAAGTAAAAAACACCATATATCTGTTGTAAAATGTATGTTTTATGACATAGAAGAGCTTGCGTGGAAGAATTGCTGATTTCTGTTTAGTAGATAGATAAATTACAGGGTATTTTTCTTTTAGAGAAATTAATTTATCAGATCTGAAATTTACAAACTCTTAAACGTAATTTTAGTTTTACGAGAAGAGGTCGTCTAAAAAGTAATTTTTAGGCGATTTTCTTTTTGGTCTAATTTTGTTTTGATCTCAAGCTTTGATTAATTGAGATTAAAAACGGTCACAATAAAAAAGCGAAGTTAGTTTACAGTGTT
>NZ_JACGWS010000017.1 GCF_014397005.1 Kordia aestuariivivens | reverse complement strand
AAGCCATGATCCTGTTTCGGAAACACGATACTGAATCGTATAGCGATTTGAAGTACCTGAGGCATTCCAAGTAATATTATGTGAGGTATTTCCAAATAGTGTTTCTCCGCCATTTGCAGAGCTAAGTTTAATAGGTATTCGTATACTAAAAAAAGCATCACTAGTGTCTGATGCATTCGTATCTAAAGCATTGGTTACTCTAACCAATACATCTTCTGATTCCACAAAAGGAATAGTCCATAGAAACGTATTGTCGGCAGATAAGTAATTACTCGCTATGGAACTCCATATAGTTCCTCCATCTAAAGAGTAATCTATATTCCAAAGGTCTGAACTTACCCCAGAAGAATTCCAACTAATCAACTGCTCTTCACAACTGTAAAAAATTTCCCCACCGTTTGGGTTTATTATGGTTGCGTTTTGAGCTTTTGCATAGTTAACTAACGAAATAGCAAATACAATTAGGAGTAATGTTTTCTTCATTAAAGCATAATTTTAAAATGTCTGTAAAAGTAGTATTTATTATTATAAGGGGAATTTTCCCCTTTTTTATCAGCTACAGAATCGTATTGGTTTTATTTTTAGCGATTTATGTATTTTACATGCCATCTTAGGCATTAAATCAACGCTGAAAGTAATGCTTAAAAAATCTTTGAAATAAAATCACTTTAGTAGATGTAAGGATTTTAAAATATGGGGAATAAAGGTATAACGGGCTATATTTGAAGTATGAGTAAATACAATAACTTCCAACACTTAACTTTTCGTTTTAGAATTAAAATGTGTCACATTGAGCATTATTGAGATCAAAATGTATTTTGATAGAAAATACCTAGCATAGCTATCGAAATGTTGGATCGCTTATCATCTTAAAGTCTAAAGTGGATTTCGAGAACCTCAATCTATTTTGAGGATGAAATCCACTTTAGAATATGGAGTTTTTTAATTGTCAGTACAATGCCTTTCTGTTTCATCACAGATGCCACAAGTTTCTCCATGGCACGTGTGTACAGCTACATCTTTTGTGACAAAAGCACCACCAGCTAATTTTTGTACAGTAAGGTTTGCAATTGCGCATTTTTGAAGTTTCAATGTTTTTAATTGTTTTGTTTTCATAATCTTATTCGTTTTTATGATGAATTCTAAAGATATCAAACACTTTTCAGATTTCACCCAAATAAGGATCTTTATTTATACATTCAGAGATATTGGCATAAAAAAAGAGCGAACTTTTTATAGTTCGCTCTTTTATCTGGTAAATTTTATGGATGTCTTCTTAGCAGATTGGACGCGTAGCGTAATCTACTTCGTTTGTTTTACAACGTTGTACAGAATTATATGTACACAGTACTCCTCCTGTACACGCTATTGTTTGCGGTCCAGTACCACATTGTTGGTAGTAGTACGTTAAGATAGCTAAACCAGCGACAATGTCTTCTTTGTTTAAGTTTGAAATCTTTGATTTATTGATGCTTAAATTTTTTAGATTCTTTTTTTTCATGATATGTGATTTATAAGTTAATACTAAATATGGTTTGTGATTAACAACTTATGTACTTCGTACAGTCAGTGCTTTGTGTACCTCTTTACATTTCAACATATTTAAGTGTAGAAATAGCTTTTTTATAGTAGGTATACATTTAAAAGTTGAAATTAGAAAGAACCATTCGAAATTGAGTACGGTTTTACCGTAAAAAACACTATTGCACTTGTAAATGAGTGCATTATGTGTGTTAAATTTTCAATTTTTTGATTTCTGTGAGTAATTTAGTGAAGTTTACAGGTTTTGAAAAGTATTGATCAAACCCTATGTTTTTGAAACGATGTTCATCGTTGGGCATTGCGTACGCAGTTACTGCAAATACAGGTGTGCTTTTTGCAATTTCTAGGTCTTGAAGTTTTTTGAGGACTTCGCAACCGTCCATTTGGTTTTTACCAAGATTGATATCTAGCAATATCAAATCGGGGATTTCTTTTTTGACAATTTCTAAGGCTTCCAAACCGTTTTTAGCAATGGTTACTTGCGAATTTTCTTTGGAAAGCATCTTGTCCATTACCATCGCGTTGATTTTGTTATCTTCTACGTACAGAATATTCACGAGTAAAGGGGAAGTTTTATAATGAATTCTGATCCTTTGGCTAGCTCACTGTTGACCTCAATGCTACCATTTAAAATTTCAATGTAACGCTTGGACAAGCTAAGTCCAATACCAGTACCTTCATATTTTCGGCTCATGCCAATACTTTCTTGTACAAACGGATCAAAGATTTTTGTGAGATTTGCAGCTTCCATTCCAATACCTGTATCTTTTACAGAGATGAGTGCATTTGTACGTGTTTCATCTGTAGCAATAGAAACCGTAATGGTACCTTCTTGTGTGTATTTGATCGCATTGTGAACGATATTGTTGAAAGCTGTTCTAAATAGTTGTTCGTCTATGGCTACTTTTGGTGAGCTTTTATCTAGGATTAATTTATAGTCTAATGCTTTTACTTCTGCTAAATGATCGTATTCTCGGAACGAACTTTCTACTGTAAAGTTGAGATCACATTTTGTGAGATTTAAATTCGTTTTAATCGCTTCTATTTCGCTAAAGTTGGATAAATTCGTAACGGTTTCTAGCAAGCGGTCTTTGCTTTCATCTAAATACGCTAACAGCTTATTGCGTTCTTCCGCATCTTCTTCTGTAATAAGTAATTGGCTAATTGCCATAATTCCATTTAAAGGTGTTCTTATTTCATGACTAAAGTTTGCTAGAATATTTGTTTTAAAGCTATTGAGTTCTTGTTCTTTTAAGTGTGCTTCTTTGATCGCAATTTCTGCCATTTTTTGCTCTGTAATATCCAAAGAACTGATTAATACAGCCGTCACACTTCCAGTATCATCTGTAATAGGTGTATATTTTACTTCCAGCCATTGCGAATGTCCTTGGCTCGTTACACGTTCAACTTCTTTGCGAGAAATGTGTCCTTTGAGTGCTTCATTGAACGAATCGGCATAAGTGTTTTTAAAGTTGAGCGGCAATATATCCATAAAACGGACTGACACTTTGTTTGGATTTATATTAAAATCTTTTACGATGATTTTAGCAGAAGCTTCATCGGTCATTAATATGTTTCCATTCGCGTCAAGCAAAAACGTATAGACAAATCCATTGTTAATAATGGCTTGCAAGTGACGTTGATTTCTAAGCACGGTTTGTTCGCTTTTTTTGCGTTCGTTTACGTTGATTAAATTACCAATCATTCGTGTTGTATGTCCGTTTGCATCTTTTTTGCAGTAACCATAAACCTCATAATGAAGGTATTCTCCATCTAAATGGCGCAATCTGTAATAGTTAAAATAGTATGCGTCTTCTTTTTCAAGATTTTCTAAATGACGCGTCAATGCCGCTTCAACATCTTCTGGATGAATCATTTTTCGAAATTCTTCTTCTGGAAGAAACTCTTCTTTTAGGGGCAATCCTAACATTCTTCGAAACGACGGACTGTAATACACCATATTAGTTTCAATCATATGATCAAACAATCCGGAACGAATTCCTTTTAATGCCAAACGCTTTGTTTCTTCACTCTCTTTTAGTTGTTCTATATATTCTTGTCGTTCCGTAACATCGGCAACCGTTCCGTTGACAAATATGATTTTATTGTTATGTAATACAGGTTCGGCAGCAATACGCAAGTATGTTTTAGCACCTTGCTTTGTCACGGTTTCTATATAGTCGTACCGTTGTTTGGTTTCGAGTAATTCGTATAAGTATTTTTTGGCGCGTTCTTGAATTTCTTCTGCATAATTGTAGAATCCTTTTTCATCTCTATCGGTATCATTAGGATCAATGCCATGCATTTTATAACATTCACGCGACCAGAAGAGTTCTTCCGTGATCGGATTGTAATACCAAGCGGCTATTTTTCCCAATGCTGAAATGGCTTCTAGCGCTTGACGTTCCTTATCGTCTTGTGTAACATCAGTTCCAACGGCATAAATGTGTGTGTCTTCTAAATAAAAATCGAGCCGTAAGGTTAAGATGCCTTTTGAAGTGTTTGTGGGAAATTTTAAATGTTGTTTTAAGATGGTTTCACCCGAAGCTACTTTGTTAATGATTTCTTTGAGTATAGCTTCATATTTATCCAATACAAAGTTCTGTAATGGTTTGCCAATATACAGAGTATCAGATTGAAAGGAATTATCAAAGCGTTTGTTGAGCTGGGCAATGATACCTTTCGTATTTAATACAATCATATAGAGGCTTGATTTTTCAAGTATATGATTTAGAGGATTGTTAGACATGTATTGATTGATAAATTCGGCTTTTTAAAAATAGGTAAAAACATTTGATTTGCATTGGATTTTTAAAATAATTGTGTGAAGTTGGGTTTGAGAAGTGATTTAGTAGCTATTTACATGATTCAGAATAAGAAAAATAGGTATAAAAAAAAGCGAACCGAAGTTCACTTTCATTACTATAACATGGTTTGATACTTAACTTTTTTCACAAACACATCCAGTAAATACTACCGTAGATTGTAGAGTTGTAGGTAATGCTCTTCCACCTTTTAATCTAACAGGATTTATGTTGCTAATAACTTTTTTACGAAGCGCTAAGCTTTTCATATTCTTATTTCTCATAATGTGAAGTTTTAATTAGTGAACCAATGTATGAAAAGCTGTGTTTAATATTCTATGGAAAAACCGTACTCATTAGGATGTAGAAGTTGGGTAACAGGCTGTTATATTTGGTTTTGTGAACACGGAGTCTTCGGCTCGGCTCAGACTCCAATACTGAATACCGAGGGCTTGCAACTGAGTTTTCGAGAACCTCAGACTCAGGCACTCGAAGCCCAAACATCCAAGAAATTATAAATATCAAATGTAAAGCGCTAAATGTAAAATGTAAAAGTATTTTCGCCAACCGAATTTCCAAAAACACAACGCTTACACAAAATATTTCACGCTTATACATTTATACTTGGAATTTCCCTTAAAATTTTAGAATTTCATAGTACTAAATAGCGGAACAAATAGTTTCTGATTGTTAATGGAAGTCATTTGCATAACTGTAAGTATAATCCATTTGAAGATGGAAGCTATTTACATAGCTGTAAATTTGATCCGTTTAAAGATGGAAGCATTTACACAGATGTAAGTATGATCCATTTGAAAATGGAAGTCATTTATGTGATTGTAAATACGATCCGTCTAAAGACGGAAGCTATTTGCAGTAGTGTAAATTTAATCCGTCTTTAGTTTTATTAAGAATATTTTAATAAAACTGGTTAAAAATAGTAAAATAATACGAATATGTTAAAAAGGGGTTGGTATGAAAGAACCTATGTTAGGACGCTACCGAAATAGCGAATTTTTACAATACATGAAAGATGTATTAGAATTGGTCAATAGATATGATGTTGCGACTTTACAGTTAACGACACAACTGAATGTGTTGGCAAGTATCACACATCAAATGGAAACCGTTTTTGAGCAAGATCAACGGAATGAAATAACCCAAGAGTTATTGGATTTAGATACCAAAAGGGGCAATGTGTTGAGAGGAGCGAAGCTTATCCTGGAAGGATGTACTTATCATTCCGATGTTGTGATAAAGAATGCCGCTAAAAAGTTACTGCACAACCTCCATAGTTATGGCACTAATATTCCACGCATGAATTACCAATCAGAAACCGCTGTGATTGATAGCATGCTTGCTGAATGGGAAACCGAAGTTACGCTTAGTGCTGCCTTAAACTTGGTGCCAATTGCAACATGGATTTCCGAACTGAAAACAGTCAATAGTACTTTTAACGATCGATATTTGGCAAGAATCAAGGAGGTAGCGGAGAATCCGATAGTAAGTTTTTATTCATTGCGTACCGATGGTGCTGCTATGTATCGCGCCTTGGTTTCACGTTTAAAAGCTTATATGATTTTAGGAGAAACAGCAACGTATCAGGAAATTGTCAATGAAATTTATGAACTGGCAAAGTTGTACAATCAAACAGTGAAGATGAGAGCTAAGTATTGAGTTTTATACATTAGCACAAAGCGTGACAGCCAATAAGGGCGAAACACCTCATCCTCTAACAATAGCGGGCAACGGCACGGAAATGATAGGCAATGAATCACTACATAATAGAGCCAAACGAAAAACCATTTCACGCGCAATGATTTTGAGCCTTATTGATGTAGCAAAAGAAAAAAGACACTTAGAACGTGTGCAATCTTATTGGAGAGCTTACCGATGCCAAACGAAGCCAATATAAGACTGGTTGAAGATTATAAACTATGGGAGTTTGCACCAAGCGCAACCGATTGGATAAACACCGACACAGGCGAATGCTTAACAGGCTATTCAATGCCTATTGATTTAAAATATTTATTAAAGGAATTTATAGATACGGAATTGCAATAAAATAATCGAATTTTAATTTTTTAATCAATGCATTTTAGCCTGTCAATAAAAAAAAGACCGTCGAAAGGTGGTCTTCGGTGTGTTGTTTATTTTAATACTTTAATAATATTCCCATCTATATCTGTATTTATAGAAGTAGTAGTTATCACTTTTGCTCCAAAAGCATTTTTACCCCTGTATTTTGTTGTTACAAATATATAATTTTTATTGTCTTTATATTTAGTTTCTATATGTTCATAACTACTAGGGTCGTGCATATTTTCTTTTATGAATTTAGTGAGTTTTATATGAGAACCATCTCGCTTGTTAAACTGTTTTTCCACATTGTCTTTTCTGGTGTTTTTTTGAATTTCCTCTTTACGAGAATCCTCTAAAAATTTTCTACGACTCTCTAAAAAAGCTTCTTTTTTGCTTGCTTCTTCTGCTATTTCTTTTACAAAAGAATCTCTATTATGAGCTTCTGAACTCATTAAACCAATAAAGTTATCATTCAATTTTTGTGGTTTTAAAAATATAGTTTTTAAATCTCCTTTTTTTAGTTTTTTAAAATCAGAATCAGATAAACTGGTCATTATTTCTTTTACGAATTCTATCGACCTTGATTTTATTATTGAATTCTCTATATTTTCGTATGACTTAGCAGCTTTATGTTTCAACCTTATCAACTCATTAATATCTTTACGTTTATCTTTCACAAATTTTGATAAAACAGCATCATGTTTAATTTTTTTCTCAGCCTTAATAACAATAAGGGCAGAATCAATTTTGTTTTGACTTATTAAATTATGTATTTTTTCAATATTTTTTTTATCATCTGAATTGCATGAAAAAGTCAGCAATAGCAACAATATTAAGAATGTATTTTTTTTCATAGTTATTTAGTTTTAGATAATAATAAAAAAGTGCATCCAATTATAGCAAAAACCACAGACCTAAGCATCATTGTTGTGGAGTATGTTCCTGCGATTATGTAATTATAAGCATCCCCTTCTACAAATTTCTTATTCATTCCCTCATAACTTACATTGTTTAAAAAGTCCTTACTTTCTTTAAGTGTATACCCATAAGAATCTACAAAAAAGTATAAAGAGATAGCTATTAAAATAACTCCGATTACATACCATATAGTACTTGTATTTTTGTTTTCCATAATTTATTATTTGAACAACAATACTAAATATATTCTATGACATGTTTTTACGGAATTCCACATTTGCACTATATAGTTAAAAAGTAATATGCGTTAGTTAAGTATTATTCTGTTGATGTATTCACAACATCAAGCAAGTTTTCCAAATCCTTTTTTGAGTTAATACGATACACTTCATTTTGATATTCAACAAAGCCGTGAAGCTTTGTATTATCTTTTGCAGAACTAAACAATTCGCTAATTTCAACGTCAAGCACGTTGGCTATTTTCGATAAGGTTTCAACGGTTGGGTTTCCGTTTATATTTCTACTCAATGTTACTCTATTAATCTTTAGAGTAGCTGCTAATTGTTCCAAGCTTATATTCTTACTTTTTGCAATTTCTTTAATTCTTAACATAAAATCTACTATTTAGCATTTCAAAGCTACATAAAATTCAAATAGTAGTATATAAATGTTAATTCATATTTTTTTTATATAACATCATGATGTTATATTTGTTTTAATTATGTAACATTAAATTATCGTATATGACAAATCAAAAAGAAGTAAACAAAGTTTTACTAAAAGAATTGAAGCAAAAAAAGTCCGAACTGGAAAAGTACAAACGTGATTTTGAAATTGAAAAAAACATCAAAAACGGATTATACTTTTTCATTCTCACAAATGAGCTTTATGACCTATTGAGAAAGTTCAGTAAAACGAATGACTATCAAAAAGAAGATTATCAAATCAAATCTTTAGAATTTCTGATTGAAAATTTAGCTTAAAAAATAGCAATACTTATACGATAACAATAATGAGGTGTACAAAGCAAAAAAGTGGAAATAAAAACGTGTATACTTACACCTTTTTTTACACCCTAAAAAATAAACCCCTGTAAATCAATGACTTACAAGGGTTTTAGCGGAGAAAGAGGGATTCGAACCCCCGGACCTGTGACAGTCGCTAGTTTTCAAGACTAGTGCATTCGACCACTCTGCCATTTCTCCTTGAGTGTCTCATCAGGTATTCCCTGAATGCGGATGCAAATATAGAAACCTTTTTTAATTCTAGAAACAAATTATAAGGTTTTTTTGATACTTTTTTAGTTTCATCTACACAAACGATTGTGCTTGGTAATGAAATAATGCTTTAACTAATTGAGTCTATTATTTTTACAGGATTCTTATGGTCGTCAATAGCAACAAAAGTAAAAAATCCTGTGACGGCTTTTTTTCGTCCTTCTTCATACATTCTTTCTCTAAAAATGGTTACTTCTACCACACAACTGGTATTTCCAACTTTTATAACACGTGCTACCAATTCAATTAAAGTTCCTTGCGGAATAGGTTCTGTGAAGTCAATTTTATCTGTGGAAACGGTGACAACTTTCTTTCGGCTAAATCGGGTAGCACAAATAAACGATGCTTCGTCCATGAGTTGTAAAGCTGTGCCACCAAACAAGGTGTCGTAATGATTTGTTGTATTGGGAAACACCGCTTTAAAAATGCGAGTTTCTGAGTTTTCAATGCGGGTTTGTATTGCTGCGTTCATGCGATATGTAATTTATTAACCCTTAACTTAGCATAAATGAAATGGTTTTCATTCACTTTGGTCTTTCTATGAAGTATAGAAAAGGTTTTGCGTTAAAAATTTTCGAAGCCTTGGAGAAAATTTAGCAAAAACTTTTCGGTTTTAGTTTTCCGGAGAGAAAACTAAAAATACCTGCCAGAGAAAGTGCCTTTTCTTTTGTTTCGTTTTCTTTGGGCATGCAAAGAAAATGAAAATAAGAAGCTGATAGTGAGTTTTATATTTTAAGTTTTTATTAAAAAAGTATAATGTACTAACATTCTTTATAAAGCAATTGGTTTAATTTATAGGAAAGCACCACTTTTCCTTTTATGTATTGCTTATTTTTGTGCGATATAAAATATTAGAACTCAAAGATAGACTATATGCAAATACTAGATAGCTTAGCATGGCGATATGCAACGAAAAAATTTGATGCAAATCGTTTTCTAACCACCGAACAAGTAGATACACTAAAAGAAGCTTTCAATTTAACAGCAACTTCGTACGGATTACAACCGTTGCGCTTAGTGGTTATTAATAATAAAGAGCTACAAGAACAATTAGTCCCACATTCATGGAATCAACGTCAAGTAGCTGATGCTTCACACGTATTGGTGTTATGTATTGAAAACACAATTGATACCGCTTATATTGAATCGTATTTTGATCGTGTAAAAACCATCCGTAACACACCAGACGAAATTATTGCGCCGTTTAAAGAATTCATGATTAATTCTTTTAAAGATAAAACCCAAGAAGATCTCGACACTTGGGCAGCAAAGCAAGCCTATATTGCAATGGGTAATTTACTAACAGTTTGTGGCGTTGAACGTATAGATGCATGTCCAATGGAAGGTTTTGTACCTGAAAAATATGATGAGGTTTTAGGCTTAGAAGCACATGGAATTTCTTCGGTATTAGTATTGCCAGTTGGGTACAGAGCCGAAGATGATATGTTTGCCGATTTCAAAAAAGTACGAAAGACCATTGCAGAAAGTATCTTGGAATTGTAATATTTTGGCAAGATTGTTGTTTTAAAGGAAGAAACATATATATTTGTTTATCGCCTTAACACACTATACACATGAAAAAGTTACTGTTTTTAGCCGTACTGTTTATTGGATTTTCTGCACTAGCACAAGAAGAAGTAAAACTAAATTGGTTGACTGATTTTGATAAAGCTAAGAAAATTTCCAAAAAAACAAACAAACCAATCTTAATCTATTTTACAGGAAGCGATTGGTGTCCACCATGTAAAATGCTGAAAAAAGATTTTTTCTATACAGAAAGATTCAAGGAAGAAGCAAAAAACTTTGTGTTGGTCATGGCAGATATGCCGAGACGTATTGATATCATTACAGAGGAACAACGAAAAAAAAATATAAAACTTGCATCGAAATATAATAAAAAAGGTTCGTACCCAAATATTGTAGCGGTAGATTATAAAGGAAAAGAAATTAATAATATTTCTGCTTATAATATGATGCGAGACACATCAAGACACTACAAGTTTCTTGAGAATATATTAGAAAACTATTAATAAGATACACTTAAAATACAACCTCTTTTCTATACTTTTGCAAGTAGAAAAGAGGTTTTTTAATTTTCTTTTGTTTTGAAATAGAACATTGAGCTGAGTCGAAATGTGGGGAAACAAAGAAAAGAACAAGAAAATGATTTTTTATTGACTAAAAACATACTATGCCAGGATTTGAATTATTTAGTGATGCCGAACGTAAGGAAGTACATGATGTATTAGATAACGGCGTATTAATGCGTTACGGGTTTGATGGAATGCGTAACGGACATTGGAAAGCAAAAGAGTTGGAACGTGCTTTAGAAGCGCAGTTTGACGTGAATCATGCGCAATTACTATCAAGTGGTACGGCAGCAGTTTCTGTGGCGCTAGCCATTACAGGAATTGGAGCAGGCGATGAGGTAATCATGCCAACATTTACGTTTGTAGCAAGTTTTGAAGCCATTATGATGTTAGGCGCAGTTCCAGTATTGGTTGATATTGATGATACACTTACGTTAGATCCTAAAGCTATTCGCAACGCAATTACACCAAAAACAAAAGCGATCATGCCTGTGCACATGTGCGGAAGTATGGCAAATTTGGGTGAAATTAAAGCAATATGTGACGAACATAATTTAATTCTAGTCGAAGACGCTTGTCAAGCAATTGGCGGAACGTACAACGGAAAAGCACTCGGAACCATTGGTGATGTTGGTTGTTTTTCGTTTGACTTTGTAAAAACAATGACTTGTGGCGAAGGCGGCGCGATCATTACAAATAATAAAGACTATTCTACAAATGCAGATCATTACAGCGATCACGGACACGATCATGTTGGGAACGATAGAGGCGCGGAAACGCATCCGTTTTTAGGCTACAACTTTAGAATCTCAGAATTGAATGCTGCAGTTGGTTTGGCACAAGTGCGCCGTTTGCCGGAGTTTTTAAGCATTCAAAAGAAACATTACACCATCCTTAGAGAAGCATTAGCAGACATTCCAGAAGTGGTTTTTAGAACCGTTCCTGAAGGTGGCGTGGAAAGTTGTGCATTCTTGAATTTCTTCTTACCCAATTTAGACATTGCTCGCAACGTAATGGCAGGTTTTAAAGCAAACGGAATAGATGTCTGTTTTCATTACTTTGATAACAATTGGCATTACATTCGTAGATGGGAACATTTAAAAAACTTAAAAAGTTTATATCCAATTTCGGCGGAAGTCAAAGAAGGCATGCAGTATTTAGATACAAAAACCTTTGATCAGTCTGATCATTACATAGCGCGAAATGTTTCATGTCTCATCAAAATGTCTTGGACAGCAGAAGAAGTAAAAGCAAGAGGAGCAAAGATGCGCGAAGTGATTTTGGAAGCGATCAAATAATTTGTAATTACAAATAAAAAAGTATCTTTTGCTAGCTGTGCTACGTATTCAAGAAATTCAGTTTATTTCTATTTACACGCTTTAAAATACTGATTGCACAAATTTTATGTTTTTTCTTATTTATGTTTCATAATATTACTTTGTAACCAAACAAAAACTAATATATCATGAAAAAAAGAAATTTGAAAAAACTACGATTAAACAAGAAGTCAATTTCTAGAATACAAGAAAACGCTATTTCTGGAGGAGATGTATCACTTCCAAATCCTGCAACAGGAGTTCTATGTGATTTAACAGGTGCAAACTTTTGTCTCTCTTGGCAAGCATGCAATACAAGACCAGAAAATATTACCTGTGTGTTTACTGTAGGGCCTGGGACTGGGACAATTCCACCTATTACGGAGAATGATAAAATTACAAATGTTGTATGTTAATACAAGCAAAAAATCCAGAGAACACAGTGTTTTCTGGATTTTTTAATTGGTATGTATTTATAAAATATTTTATAGAAATCGTTGTAAGAAGCGAAGCGCATAGAAATTATAAATGTTAAATGCTAAATGTAAAATTTAAAAGTATTTTCTTTTAGAACAAAGAACCAAGAGGTTTCCACCTACACAGGAACAAGTCTAAAAGCGAAGCGTTCTAAAAGCGCAGCGAATCTAACAATCCAAAAGCGAAGCGAGTCTAATAAGATACATACTCCACAATCTCCAAACCATAACCGATCATTCCGACACGTTTTTCTTGATGTGTATTTGTGACTAATTTTATTTTACTAATGTTGATGTCGTGTAGAATTTGTGCGCCAATTCCAAAATCTTTAGCATCCATTTTAATTCTTGGAGCTTTGTATTCGCCGTCGTTTTGTAACGCTTTCAATTCTTTAATACGTCGTAATAAGTTCAGCGAACTACTATCTTGATTGATAAATATGATAGCGCCTTTTTCTTCTTCATTGATCAAACTAAACATGTCATCTAGCTTTTTGTTAACATTTTTGGTCAGTGTTCCTAAAATATCATCGTTTACTAAGGTAGAATTGATACGTGTTAATACAGGTTCGTCAGCAGACCAACTTCCTTTTGTTAACGCTATGTGTACTTGATTGTTTGTCGTTTGTAAATACGCACGCATACGGAAATCACCGAAACGTGTTTGTATATTAAAATCTTCTTTCTTTTCAATTAATGAATCGTGCTCCATTCGGTAGGCAACTAAATCTTCAATTGAAACAATTTTTAAATCGAAGGTCTTTGCTACTTTTAGGAGTTGTGGCAAACGTGCCATCGTTCCGTCTTCATTCATGATTTCCACAATCACACCTGCAGGTTGTAATCCTGCTAAACGTGCAAAATCAATCGCAGCTTCTGTGTGTCCTGTTCTACGCAACACGCCACCTTCTTTTGCTTTTAATGGAAAAATATGTCCCGGACGCGCCAAATCAAACGGTCTGGTATTCGGATCTATTAGAGCTTGTACTGTTTTTGAACGATCAGCCGCAGAGATTCCAGTCGTAACGCCATTTCCTTTTAAATCTACTGAAATTGTGAAAGCCGTTTCCATCGGATCCGTATTGTTGCTTACCATCATACCGAGTTGCAATTCTTTACAACGATTTTCGGTCAATGGTGTACAAATCAATCCGCGTCCGTGTGTAGCCATAAAGTTGATCATTTCTGGCGTTACTTTTTCAGCTGCAGCTAAAAAATCACCTTCATTTTCACGATTTTCATCATCTACCACAATGATCACTTTTCCTTTGCGGATGTCTTCAATGGCTGCGTGGATGCTATCTAGTTGTGTTTGGGTTTTCACTTTCGTAGTTGCGGTCATGTCTTTCTGTATGATTTGGTCACAAAAATAATCATTCTTATTAAAAAAGATCTATTAAAAGATAGTAAAGATTGATTTGAGTATCGTTAGAGACTATTGAATTTAATTCAACTGACTCATCTTTTCTTTAGCGTTTCGTAATGTGTAGAAGTATATTAAAAAATAGACTGGTAGTCCTATTACTAGAAATGCTATGATACCAGCAACATCAAGTTTTTGATCTAATGCATCATGTAATGATTGGAAGTTAAAGAAGGATCGTATAAAGTAATAGAAAAATAAACAGAAGCAAACAATATCAATAACTAACAATCCTAAAAGTATCCAAATAGGCATTTCTACATTGTTGTTTAGTACTGGTAAAACTATGCTTAGTATTAGAACAGGAATATAATATAAAAAGGCTTTTTTTGAATTTCTTTTAAAGCGTTCATACGCTTCTTGTGCTCGATTGTATTGTTTGTTTTCAAAAACGCCCAATACTTTCAAACGTTGTTCCGTAATTCCACGATCACTCAACATGCCAATTGCCAAACTGCGTTCACCTTCTGAGTAACTGTATTGACGGTAATTTTTGACAACATCCATTAATTGCGTATCGCTCAATGCTGTAAATTTTTCGGTACTTCCTCTATCTGTATCAGTAATCACAGCCAATTCTTCAGGAACATCTTCTTCATCATCTAAAGTTTTTACAAAGAATCCTTTGAGCGAGAATGAAAATAATCCTTGATCAGATGTTGCTCTTCTAGTAAAGTAAATACTTAATGGCAACATGATCATCGTAGAAAGCCAGGTGCCGAGCCACGGAGGAATACTTCCGTCTTCCGCACTGTTTTTTCCAAAGATTCCTATGAAATGATAGGCCAAGAATAAACAAATTGCAATGACCATTGGTAAGCCAATTCCACCTTTACGAATAATTGCTCCTAAGGGTGCGCCTACAAAGAATAGTATGATACACGCAATTGCTACCGCAAATTTGTCGTGCATGTATATTTTTTGATGATTGATCTTTTTTTCCATGCGCTCAAAACGATTTTGAGTATTTTCAAGCGTGGTACGGCGACCTTTGATGCTTGTGATAGAAATGTCTAAGGCGCGTTTTTTATTTTTGAGTGAAAGAATATTTAGCATATCACCCATGACAGCAATAGAATCTTGCTGCACTTGGTTGGTTGTATCTTTTTCTATGATGATAATTCCAGTACGTTTGTACATATTATCACCAAATCCAACTTTTACCTGATCGTATTTGCGTTCAAAAGAAGCGATGGTATCTCGCAACTGCTGTACATTAAACATTTTGTATGTACTGTTGCTTTCATCGTCAAAATCGACTTTGTTTACTTCGCGCAAGTCAACATTCATGATGTATTTGTCGAACGAAACTTTGGCGTGTTGCATGCGCAATTGGTCAGCAGGCTGATCAGCTTTTACATCTTCATATCGATTTCCATCGAACAAAACCATTTGCAAGATATCTGAATCTGGGCTACTTTTTAGTTCCCCGTTTTTAGATTTCATTACAATGCGATTCTTCTTATCGTTTGATTTTTGGTGAATGATTACCTTTTCTAATAGTTGATCGTTATCGCCGTATTTTCTATCTACTTTGATATTGATGTTTCCGATATCATTAAAAACACCTTCGCCAATGGCTAATGCAGGTTTTTTCTTTGCTAAGTTTTTACGTAAGTTGTATTGTTTAAATTCTGACCACGGAATGACATTGTTGCTAAAGAAAAACGTTCCAATACCAAGCAATACAATAAATACGATAAGACTTCGCATGGCGCGTTGTAACGAAATTCCTGTTGATTTCATAGCAGCAAACTCATAGCTTTCTGCAAATCGACCAAAAGTCATAATAGAAGAAACTAAAATACTAAGCGGTAATACTAACGGAATTAGTTTTGGCGCTGTGTAGAGAAGGAATTTTAAAATAATTCCAGCATCTAGGCCTTTTCCAGCGAGTTCACCTATAAAAAGCCAAACGGTTTGTAATATAAATATGAACATAAATATTACAAACACAGTAAGGAAAGTAAAGAGGTAACTCTTTAGTATATATCTATCTAATATTTTCAAGCAGACTAATCGTTTTTATCAATGTAATAATCCTCGTATTTCGATTCGTCAAATATAAATAAGGTTTTTGATAAAGGCTGATTAGTTTTAAAAGAATTAACAGTTAATGTTGTATTTGTTCCGTTTTTCCCTGTTTCAATTAAGTTGTAGATGTGTTTTGTTTTTACATCAATTCCGAGTAATACACTCTTAATATCTGATTCAGAATCAGTTGGCGTCAATTTGATGTATTGAATTTTTCGACCACGCACATTTTGTAAAATATCCCAAGCGTAGGTGTATCCATTTTTGTAGAATGTGAGCATTTGTGATGGAGACAAGCCGTTTTCGTCTTCTTCCACATCCGAAATTGTTACTTCTTCATTTGCAGGGACAATCGTATATACTTTTTTTGTATCGTATATTTTGGTGAACCCTAAGAAGTTTAGCAAATATTTGTCGCCTTCAAGCGAAACATTTCCTTTAGATTCTTGTTTGGTATTCGCTTCCTTGTTGTTAAGCTCATATTTGAATTCTATTTGAATGTTTCTGTAACTGTTCACTTTGGTAGAAACTTCCTCTAATAGTTTTTTTGCTTTATCGCTATCTTGTGCATTTACATTCAATGCAAATACGCCCAATACCAATACTAAAACTAACTTTCTCATCTTATTCATTTTTTTCATTTTCTAATAATTGTTCTAAAGCTAAAATATCTGGAACCAACACTTGTCGTGCTTTGCTTCCTTCAAATTGACCTACAATTCCCGCTGCTTCTAACTGATCTATGATACGTCCTGCTCTGTTGTATCCAAGTTTCAATTTTCGTTGCAATAACGATGCTGAACCTTGCTGTGCAATAACGATGACTTCCGCAGCTTGCCGGAATAGTTTATCTCTGTCGGAAATGTCTATATCAAGACTTATGCCACTTTCTTCACCAACATATTCTGGCAATATATGTGCGTCAGGATATGCTTTTTGCGCGCCTATAAAATCGGTGATTTTTTCTACTTCTGGAGTGTCTACAAACGCACATTGAATCCGAATTAAATCGTTTCCTTGCGTGTATAACATATCACCGCGACCAATTAATTGATCGGCTCCAGAATTGTCTAAAATCGTACGTGAATCTATTTTCGACATTACACGAAACGCGACTCTGGCTGGGAAATTCGCTTTGATCATTCCTGTAATTACATTTACAGAAGGACGTTGTGTTGCAATGATTAAGTGAATCCCGATGGCACGTGCTAATTGTGCCAAACGCGCAATTGGTGTTTCTACTTCTTTTCCTGCCGTCATGATCAGATCTGCAAATTCATCCACAACTAATACAATGTAAGGTAAAAACTTATGTCCGTCATTCGGATTTAGTTTTCGTGCTTTAAACTTCGCGTTGTATTCTACAATGTTACGACACAATGCATTTTTCAGCATATCATATCGGTTGTCCATTTCAATACAAAGCGAATTCAATGTGTTAATCACTTTTGAATTGTCGGTAATAATTGCTTCTTCAGAATCGGGAAGTTTTGCTAAGTAATGACGTTCTATTTTGTTGAATAATGTTAATTCTACTTTTTTCGGATCGACCAATACAAATTTTACCTCAGCCGGATGTTTTTTGTAAAGTAATGAAGTTAGAATACAATTCAGTCCAACTGATTTTCCTTGTCCAGTTGCTCCAGCCATTAATAAGTGTGGCATTTTGGCTAAATCGACCACTAAAGTTTCATTGCTAATCGTTTTTCCAAACGCAATAGGCAATTGCATTTCTGCCTCTTGAAATTTCTTGGAAGCAATTGCAGAGCGCATCGAAACAATTGCAGGTTTTTTATTTGGCACTTCAATTCCAATAGTACCTTTTCCTGGCATTGGCGCAATGATACGAATACCTAATGCTGCTAATGAAAGCGCAATATCATCTTCTAAGTTTTTAATTTTAGAGATTCGCACACCAGCTTCCGGAATGATTTCGTATAAAGTTACTGTTGGTCCAACCGTTGCTTTGATGCTTGCAATTTCTATTTTATAATTGCGAAGCGTTGTGACAATTTGGTTTTTATTTTCTTCGAGTTCTTCCTGATTGATCGTAATAGAACTTCCGTTGGTATAATCTTTTAGGAGTTCAATGGTTGGAAAACGAAAGTTGCCAAGTTCTAGTTTTGGGTCAAATTCGCCGTGTTCTTTCACGAGTTTATCCGACAGATTTTCGGTGACAGTTTTCTCTTCCAATATTTTTTCCACTTCAATCTCTGTTTCTTCTTCTGGAGGAATTTCTACTTCAAATGAAGTATCTAACTTTTGTGGTTTTGTTGCTTCTTTTTCTCTATCAGAATGATTTTTGATGGTGGGTTGTAAATTTTCAATCGATAATTCAAAATCAGATTTTTCAACTTCCGTTTTTTTGCCTGTTGCTTCTTCAATGGTAGCGTTTTCAGGTGTTGTTGTAGCTGTTGTTTCGTCTACGTTTAACGTTGGTTCAGGAATTGTTTCATCTGTTGCGAAATCTTCTTTAATAGCTTCTGATTTCTTCTTGAAATATTCCGTTACATTTTCTGGCGTAAGCTTTAAACGTACAACAGCATACGTGATAGCACCAAATAATAAGAGCAATCCAATCCCGATTCCACCAATATAATCTTGCAAAAAGGAATTAATTTCATAACCTATTGTTCCTCCAAGTAAAGGCAAAGAGGAGAAAAAGAAACCTGAAAAGATTGAAACCCATATTACAATGATACATCCCCAAAACCAATTGTTGAATAGTTTTTTTTGAGAACTTAAAAATAGATTTAACCCTGAACGAAACAGCAGTACGGAGAAAATTATAGAAGCAATTCCAAATCCTTTATAGATAAAGAAATGACTGATGTTTGCACCAAATTTCTGCATCCAATTTTGTGTTTCGGAAATTCGATCGAGTTGCCCTAATTCACTTTGATCCATTTTCCAAGTAAAGAAGAAGGATATAAAAGCAATGAAAAGTGCTATTGCAAATAACATGAGCAAACTTCCCAAAACAATTTTATGTTGTCTGGTTAGTGTAAAATCAGGTTTTTTGAATTTCGGGACTCTAGGAGTTTTGCTGGTTTTCTTTACGGGTTTTTTCTTTGCCATTCAGGAATTGCTATTTACTGCAAAAATACAAATTACGCTTAACCTGCAAGATATTTAAAATTAATCTTTATGCGAAAAGTTTTTTCAGTAAATACAAGCTTTTGTAACGAATAGGAGTGAAGTTGCAATGTAAAATGAGTTTTGTTTTGAATTCTATTTAATTTTAGGAAGAAAGTCAAGTTTTTTTTAATAGATAGAGAATGCAGTTTTTACTATTTTATTTCCTTTAAAAGTATAACTTGAAAGTATGTATGTGATGCTCCTATGAGAGAAGTTAATTTCTTTCAAAAAATTTAAAGTTTCTTCAATTTTACCATTGTCTATTTTTTCTTTTATGGTATTAAAACCTGGATTAATATCCTTTATTTCCTCTGATTTGATACTGCTTTCAAAACCTTTGCTTTTATAAGAATAGCTAGACGATTCATTCCAATAGTATGCATATATTGTATTGCTGTCCGTTATAAATTCTATACTTTTGAGAACTTTTGAGTTTTCAAGTAAACTACTAAAACCCGTATCAGCAATCGCTCTTTTTCTCCTAATTTCCCCCATGAAGTATAGAAGATTGAAGCTCGTAAAGTCAAAATTTTTCTGTTTTAAACCTTTTGATTTGATCAAGAAACTTGTTTTTCTATCATCATTATGATTTGATTGAGAATAAAACATTTGTTTCGTTATATATACAACGTTTAAGTTATGCTGATTTTTAGAAGAGGAACACGAAACAAGGGAAAATAGAAAGAGTAATGGTATAAAGGTTTTCATTCAGATGAAATTTTCACACAATATATACCTTTTACAAAGAAAAGAAAAAAGCGGGATTTCTCCCGCCTAATTTTTACATATCACCACCATCACCTTGTAGGTCACAATTTATGATACCGCAAGTATGTTTTGGCTCGCCAACACAACCTGTGTTCGCACAACCTATTTTACTTTCAATAGGTTCTGCTCCACCTTTTACAAGATTGTCAAGAATAGAAATTGACTTTTTGTTTAAGCTTAAATTTTTAATACCTCTTTTTTTCATAATACTAAGTTTTTGGTTAAATTATACAACAAGGTAAGAAAAAAAATAATAGTAATGTTTTTATAATAAGAAGCCGGATATACGTCTTTTAAACACATACCCGACTCATTTTTCTTAATTAAGTATATACTCAGTAAGCTTGCTTTAAATTTTACATATTGTTTCCTTCTGTACATGTATATACAATTCCACATGTTGGATGTGGTGGACCAACACAGCCAGTTGCAAGCGGACATTCTTTATACGTCTCAATTGCTCCTCCTTTTAATGCATTTTCTAAATTAGAAATTGACTTCTTGTTTAGATCTAAACTTTTTAAATTCTGTTTTTTCATGATTAAAGTTTTTAAAGTTAATAATGAAAACAAGATAGTAAGAATTTATGGTGTTTGGAATTAAGAATTGTAATGATTTATAAATTATCACAACAACTAGTGTAGTTATTATCAATAAGTTTAAGCTTTAAATGAATTTTGGAATGTATATAAAACAACCAATGATAACGGCAGCTACGGCAAATATAAATACAGCACCAGCAGCTAAATCTTTAATTAAGCCTATTTTTTTATGATGTTCAGGATGAATGAAATCAGCAATTTCTTCAATAGCGGTGTTTAATCCTTCCAAACTCATAATAAGTCCGATAATAAGGATTTGAACAATCCATTCGGTTTTGGAAATTTCAAAATAAAAACCAGCAATAGTCACCAACACGCCAATGAAGAATTGTGCTTTCACGCTGGCTTCTGTGGTAATGAGCAGATATGCGCCTTTAAACGCATATCCGACTCCTTTTATTCTTCCTTTAATGAATTTAATCATCTAGTAATGCTTCTAAAGCTCCTTTATAATTTGGTTCGTCTACGATTTCAGAAACTTGTTCCGTATATTTTACGGTTCCGTTTTCATCGATTACAACAACTGCACGCGAATGTAAGGTTTCTAATGGACCGTTAACGAAATCTAATCCGTAAGACTTTCCGAAGCTTCCATTTTTATAATCTGAAAGATTTACAACATTGTCTAAACCTTCTGCGCCACAAAAACGTGCTTGTGCAAATGGTAAATCATGTGAAATACAAACTACTTTTGTATTTTCTAATTCGCTTGCTTCTTTATTAAATGTACGAACTGAAGTAGCACAGGTTCCTGTATCTATACTTGGGAAAATGTTTAAGACTACTTTTGAACCTTTAAAATCGGCTAATGTTTTTGTTGATAAATCTGTTGCAGTTAATGCAAAATCAGGAGCTTCTGCTCCAACTGTAGGTAAATTACCTGAGGTATGAAATTCGTTTCCTTGTAATGTTACTGATGCCATTTTTTTTGATTTTAGTTAGGAGTAGTAAAAATAGACAATAAAGCCTTTTATTAATAACACTTAGCATAATTTTATCAAATAATTTTAAACTATCATGGTTTTATCTTTTAATAGTCAAAAACTATCGTAAAATAGTAACAATCAATTTTTTTATCTTAATTTTTAGTAAATTAGTAGTTACATTTATAACCTACTAAAAATCTAAAAACATATAATCAATGGAAAATAACTCTTATTCAGACGGTGATCATAATGAAAACGCAGCAAAATGCCCGTTTTTAAGCGGAACTCAAAAGAAGAGTGCTGGTGGTGGAACGAGCAATCGTGATTGGTGGCCAAACGAATTAAAATTAAATATTTTACGTCAGAATGCTCCAAAGAATGATCCATTAGGTGATGATTTCGATTATGCGAAAGCTTTTAGTAGCATTAATTATGACGAGTTAAAGAAAGATCTTGTTCATTTAATGACAGATTCTCAAGATTGGTGGCCTGCAGATTATGGTCATTATGGAGGATTTATGATTCGTATGGCTTGGCACAGTGCTGGAACGTATCGTGTTGGAGACGGACGCGGAGGTGCAGGAACAGGAACACATCGTTTTGCACCACTAAACAGTTGGCCTGATAATGGAAACCTTGATAAAGCACGATTATTATTGTGGCCTGTTAAAAAGAAATATGGAAATAAAATTTCTTGGGCAGATTTAATGGTTTTAGCAGGAAACTGCGCACTAGAATCTATGGGCTTTCCAACATTTGGTTTTGCTGGAGGTCGTGAAGACGTTTGGGAACCAGAACAAGATATTTATTGGGGAAGTGAAACAGGATGGTTAGACAATGACGAACGTTATGATACTGGCGATGGCGATTTAGAAGGTCATCTAGGAGCTGTACACATGGGATTAATTTATGTAAACCCAGAAGGCCCAAACGGAGAACCTGATCCATTAAAATCTGCACACGACATTAAAATAACTTTTGGTCGTATGGCAATGAATGATGAAGAAACAGTTGCTTTAGTAGCTGGTGGACATACATTTGGTAAAGCACACGGTGCGGCTGATCCTGATAAATATGTTGGAGCAGAACCGCATGGAGCTTCTATTGAAGAAATGAGCACAGGTTGGAAAAATACATTTGGAACAGGTGTTTTAGATGATACCATTACAAGTGGAATTGAAGGTGCATGGACACCAAACCCAATACAATGGGATGCAGATTATTTTGAAGTGCTCTTAAACTACGATTGGGAATTAACCAAAAGTCCAGCTGGAGCACATCAATGGACACCAACAGCAGCATCTAATGCGCGTATGGCACCAAAAGCAGGCGATCCAAATGGAAAGCAAGCTTTGATGATGACTACGGCAGATATGGCTTTAAAAATGGATCCGGCTTACAGAAAAATTTCTGAACGTTTTCATAAAGATCACAAAGCATTTGAAGATGCATTTGCACGTGCATGGTACAAACTAACGCATCGTGATATGGGACCAATTTCTCGCTATTTAGGTCCTGAAGTTCCTAAAGAAGAATTAGTATGGCAAGATCCAATACCAACAGTTGATTACACGTTAAGTGAAGCTGATATTGCTACCTTAAAAGGGCTGATTTCAGATTCAGGTTTAACGGTTTCTCAATTAGTTACGACTGCTTGGGCTTCAGCTTCTACTTTTAGAGGTTCAGATAAAAGAGGTGGCGCAAATGGAGGACGTTTACGTTTAGAGCCACAAAGAAGTTGGGAAGTAAACAATCCAGTGGAATTAAATAAAGTGTTGACGGTTTTAGAAGGTGTTCAAAATGCATTTAGCGGAACTATTTCTATGGCAGATTTAATTGTGTTGGCTGGAAATGTTGGAGTAGAACAAGCAGTTAAAAATGCGGGTCATAACGCAAGTGTTCCTTTTACACAAGGTAGAGGAGACGCTTCACAAGAACAAACAGATTTAGAATCTTTCGGATATTTAGAGCCTATCGCTGATGGATTTAGAAATTATATGCATGCTAAGTTAGATGTAGCAGCTGAAGATTTATTAGTAGATCGTGCTAACTTGTTAACGCTTTCTATACCAGAAATGACTGCTTTAGTTGGTGGTTTGCGAGTTTTAGGAGCAAATTATGGTGGATCTAAACATGGCGTATTTACAGATAACGTTGGAAGTTTGACAAATGATTTCTTTACCAATATTCTCGATTTTTCAATTACTTGGAAAGCGGCAACATCAACAGACAAAGAATTTATAGGTCGCGATCGTAAAACGGGAGCAATGAAGTTTTCAGGAACGAGAGCAGATTTAATCTTTGGTTCTAATACAGAACTTCGTGCAGTTGCAGAAGTATATGGAGCAAACGATGGAGAAGAAAGATTTGTCAGAGATTTCATTGCAGCTTGGACGAAAGTGATGAACTTAGACAGGTTTGATCTTGCTTAGAAATAACTCAATTTAGACATACAAAAAAAGTCACTTCGCGAGAAGTGACTTTTTTACTTTTATAGAATATAGTAATCTATGTATCTATTGAACCTAACACACGTTTCATAAAACTATTCAACGCTTCTTTTTTAGGAGTTCCTTCTTTGACCATTTTGTCAACTTCAAGCGCTCCATACATGTTTGAAATTAGTTCGCCAATAACATCGAGTTCTTCATCTTTTAGTGAAGGAACTTCTGTGAGTGCTTCTAAAGTTTCAATCGTTTCAATCACATAATCTTGATCATTTTCTTCAATGAAAGTCGTCAAATGTTTTATTACGGGTAATTTCATGTGTATTTATTTAATTCAATATCAGTTTTGCGTGTTATACAACTTCGCTTACCATTTCCTTTAATACATCAAACTTATTGGTTTGTACTTGCGTTTTGAAAGTTCCACCTTTAAAAGCTGCAAATGTTGGCAAATTGTCAACAGTTGCTAACTGTCTAGCTTCAGGATATTTCTCAGCATCTACAACCAAAAACACTGCATTTTCATTTTCAGAAGCTAATTTTTTAAATTTTGGCTTCATGATTCTACAATTTCCACACCAAGTAGCAGAATATTGTACAAAAACAGTATCATTTTCAGCAATTACTTGCGCCAAGTTATCTTGTTCTAATTCTTTTATCATAACCGTTTTTTTGTACTTATTTTATTCTTAGTGAGTCGCTAAATATGCAGCAGTTCCTTTTGCATTTGGTTGCATTGCTGTTTTTCCTTCTTCCCAGTTTGCTGGACAAACTTCTCCGTTTGTTTGTACGTGTGTGTACGCGTCAATTAAACGTAAAAATTCGTTCACGTTTCTTCCAACTGGCATGTGGTTTACGCCTTCATGAAAAACAGTTCCTTCTTCGTCAATTAAGTAGGTAGCTCTATACGTTACGTTATCACCTTCCACCTGAACAGTTCCAGTTTCTTCGTCGTAGATTTCGTTTTTAATATCTAAAATTCCTAAAATGCTCGATAAGTTACGGTTGCTATCTGCTAATAAAGGATACGTTACACCTTCAATTCCTCCGTTATCTTTTGAAGAATTTAACCATGCGAAGTGAACTTCTGGAGTATCACAAGAAGCACCAATAATGATCGTGTTTCTTTTTTCAAACTCACCTAAAGCTGATTGAAAAGCGTGTAATTCTGTTGGACAAACAAAAGTAAAATCTTTTGGATACCAGAACAATACAACTTTTTTCTTGTTATTTATTGCTTCTTCTAAAACGTTTACTTTGAACGTGTCACCCATTTCGTTCATTGCGTCCACATTTAAGTTTGGAAATTTTTTTCCTACTAAGCTCATAATTATATTTGTTTTTGAATTTATTGAATTTATTGAATTTTTTCAGCTGCAAATATAGGTATGTGCTATAGAGATTTTGATAAAGAAAAGTTTAATTCTTTATCAAGCAATAGATAATGTTTATGGTCTATTCTGAGAAGAATAAATCCATTTTATAAAACCATTAAAATGAGGTTATTGACTATGCGATTTTTGTTGCCAACTGTTTTATTTTTATTCTAAAAGCAGCAAATAATAATGTTGTAAATGGACTTAACCAGTTAAAAAAGGCATATCCTGCATACGAGAAAGTATCAACACCTAATACACCGGATTGATACGCTCCACAAGTATTCCAAGGAACAAGTACAGATGTTACGGTTCCTGCATCTTCTAAGGTTCTACTTAAGTTTTCTGGCGCTAAGCCTTTATCTTCAAAAGCTTTTCTATACATTCTTCCAGGAATTACAATGGCTAAATATTGATCAGAAGCCAATACATTTAATCCAACACAACTAATTACTGTACTTGCAAAAAGTCCAAAAATAGAATCGAATAAGTTTAAAACGGCACTACTGATTCTCGATAAAGCTCCAATTGCGTCCATAACGCCACCAAAAACCATGGCACATACAATAAGCCAGATAGTTCCTAGCATTCCACTCATTCCGCCAGAACTAAATAAATCATTCAATTCGACGCTGCTTGTTTCAATAGAAGTATCAACAGTCATTGCGTTCATTACACCTTTGTATGCATTGTTGAACGTTAAACTATCACCTCCACCAATGGTGGTAACAATTTCTGGTTGAAAAATTACAGCAAAAACGCCACCTAAAAGTGTTCCGATTAATAATGCAATTAATGGCGGTGTTTTTTTTACGATTAGAAAAATAACTGCAACTGGCACTAAAAATAGCCAAGGAGAAATATTGAAAGAAGATGAAATAGAAGCTAACATCTCACTAGTATCTGCAGAACCAGTTACATCCATTGATAGACTGATGATAATAAAAATTATCAGCGTTACTATAATGGTCGGAACCGTTGTATACGTCATGTATTTTATATGTGAGAATAATTCTCCACCTGCCATTGCTGGCGCTAAGTTTGTTGTATCACTCAATGGCGACATTTTATCACCAAAATAAGCTCCAGATATGACAGCTCCTGCGGTCATTCCTGCATGAATACCTAAAGCATTTCCTATTCCAATGAGTGCAATACCAACCGTAGCAGAAGTTGTCCAGCTACTTCCGGTAGCAATTGAAATAATAGCACAAATTATAACACAGGCTGGAAGAAATATTGTAGGATTCAAAATTTGTAATCCGTAATAAATCATAGAAGGAATAATACCACTAATCAACCAAGTTCCTGCTAGTGAACCTACAAAAAGTAGAATTAATAACGCGCCAGTAGTCGATTTTACATTTTCAGCAACTTCATCAAGCATTTGTTTGTATGAAACTTTATTGTAAAACCCAACAATCGCTGCAACTGCGGCACCTAATAACAATACAAATTGATTACTTCCACTAAGCGCATCATCTCCAAAGGCAAACTTTACATTGTAAAATAACATTCCTACCAAAGCAATCACAGGAATTAACGCTTCCCAAATGCTCAACTCTTTATTCTCAATAATATTTTCGTCTTGTGGTTCTCTAGGTTTGATATCTTGACTTTCCATAGTAGTTTTTGGTGTGGTTATTTTTCCTAGCGTAATGTTACGATTTTGTAAACTTCTATGCAAATCAATTTGGTTACGTACCTTTGCAAACTTATAATTAATTAGAGTTGCATGTTATTTAATAAAAAGGTTCACGTTTAAATCATTCTTTTTCTGAAGTATAGAAATGATTTTACGTTAAAAATTTCCGAAGCCTTGGAGGAAATTTAGGAAAAGTATTTCGGTTTTAGTTTTCCAACGAGAAAACTAAAAATACCTACCAGAAAAAGTGCCTTTTCTTTTGTTTCTGTTTTCTTTGGGCAATCAAAGAAAATGAAAATAATAAGCTGATAATATTCTCGTTAATTTTAAAAATATTTTTAATATATAGCTTAGATAATAATACATAAAAATTCATGGATTCATTAACGCAGATTGTATTAGGAGCCGCATGCGCAGAAGCCGCTTTAGGAAAAAAGATTGGAAATAAAGCGTTAATGTTCGGAGCTATTGGTGGAACGATTCCCGATTTAGATGTGTTTGTTGGCAATTGGATGTATGGCAATCAAATAGACGCAATGTTATTTCACAGAGGATTCATGCATTCCATGACCTTTGCTATTTTAGCCGCCTTTTTGCTCGGTTTGTTGGTCTATAAATTGTATGATACTGGCAAACGGAAAGATTTAACGACTCAAAAAGATTGGACGTGGTTATTCTTCTTATCCATCTTTACACATCCTATTTTAGATTGCTTTACAGGATACGGAACGCAATTATTTTTACCATTCAGTGATTATCGGGTAGCTTTTAGTAATATTTCTGTGGCAGATCCAACATATACAGTGCCGTTTTTACTGTGTTTGATAGTGATGATGTTTTTTAATCGTAAAAATCCAACGCGAAGATTATGGCTAAAACTTGGTTTTGGAATTAGTTCTATATACATGTTATTCACGATTGGAAACAAATTCTATATCAATTCGGTATTTGAAAAATCGTTAGCCGAACAAGGGATTACATATCAACGGTATAATACAGAACCTTCTATTTTAAATAATGTATTATGGTTTGGAATTGCAGAAACAGAAACGGAATATCATGTTGCTTTTTATTCGTTGTTTGATACCAAAAATGTCTTTATCGATTGGGAAGTTATTCCAAAAACCCATGATTTAATTCCAAAATCAAATCCTGACTTGGCATCATTGGCTTGGTTTAGCAATGATTATTACAATCTTTCAAAAAATGAAGATGGAACCTATATTTACAGTGATTTGCGGTATCCTTCGATAGATACCGGAAATGGTAAATCGGCAGTATTTTCATTTAAAATCTACAAAGATGGTGATCGACTCAATATGAAACCTTTCCAGCCAGAGTTTGATGAAAACATGACATTAGGTGATGTTTTTGGTATTTTCTGGGAACGAATTAAAGGGAAATAGTATTTTTTGGTTTATGAGGGATTTAGTTATGTGTTGGAATCGTCTCTTCGAGTGATTTTTTGTAATGAAATGAAGAAAAATTGTATCGAGAAGTTTCGCCACGAATACCCGAATTTTTTTATTCAATAACTCAATAACTCAATAACTCAAAACAGTTTCACACTACACCTCATCCGCATACAAATGACTTACACAAGTTGTGCAAATAGTTCTTCCAATTTTCGCACATTGAATCCGCGCTCTGTCTTCGGGCTGACATGCGAAAATTGTTCTTGATTCTTCTTCTATATTCGTACGTCCGCAGATAGATTTATGTTGCGATCGACATTCATTCTCTTCCGTTGGATTTGCTAAGAAAAGGTGTAATTCTCCAGTTTCTTTGCGCTCTCGCAGTATGTAGACATTCTTGCTCATGCAGGGATTAGGTTTTAATTATAATCTGGGACTCAATGATAACTAAAAATGACTGGCTTATTTTACGGGAAACCGTAATGAGCGATATTTTATTTATAATCAGGTAAAACTACTCAGGTTATTTCTCCTGTTTCTGTAAGCTTGGATAAAAAAAAGGAACACCTTTCGATGTTCCTTTTTTGTAAAATTTTGGTTTGCATTTAAATAATTACATAAAGTAAAATTGTTTAAGGTGTTGGAGCTACAGTTGCATTTAGATCAGAAATGATAGTACTTTCGATTTCATTATAAATATCTCCATTTTTGTTATCCGCATAATGATTGATTCCGATTTTAATATTATAAGGACTTCTAGTTCTCAAATTTATATCTGTAATATCTTCTACATTAGCTTCTTTTACTACAATACCGTACGTCTGACCTTGCTCTGTATTTCCAGCTTCAAATCCAGCTCCGAAAAAGTGATTTCCACTTAGTAAAACATGCACACTGTCAAATTCTACACGAATTCCTCCGTATGGTGCTGATCCTAATCCGCCAGAATTAGTTAAAGGGTCATAATCATGATTTTGTTCGTTGTGCGCGCATACATTTCCTGTAACTGACATATGGGAAGAACCAAAAATTGAAATTCCACATGAATTATTCTGATCAGCTGTATTATTTGACACAACTCCAAAATGGCAACGTTCAATAGCAAAACCTAAATCTCCAGAGTTACGCGCTGTATTCCCATAACATTTTAATCGCACAATATCTTTTAAGCTAAATAAATCTGCGGTACCATCACTAGCATTACTTAAGCTTCCAGGACCAGTAATGACGTTGTCAGCAACCACTACATTTTCATGATGTGAAGAAGAACCAGCAAATTGAGTGTCGCCACAGGTTAAATAAATACCATGAACATCTTCTGCACCAATAACGATTCTGTTCTTAGTAATCCAAACATTACTACAATATTTATTATTAGTAATATCACCACTTCCTTGTATATGAATTCCATGAGTGCTAAGGTATTCAAAAGTATTACTATCGATTTTCACATTTTCGTTTGTGCCATGAAAATTAACTCCTCCAGAAGAATTTTTAAAAACACAATTTTTTATAGTTATATTTTTGGTTTCTTGAACATATATTCCAGCAAAGGCTGACAAATTATTAAAAGCACAATTTTCAATAGTTATATTTTCAGCGTCATTGATAAAAATAGCTTGATTAATGAAGTCTAATGTAAAGTCATCTAATGGATTTCCATTCCCACTTGGAGATAGAACAAAATCAAACCCACTAATTTTAATATTTTTTCGAGTTCCAGATGCTCCTCCATAAGTTGAGAAAATACTTGCCATGTCAGTATCTGGTGTTCCATTTGGTTGAGGTTCAGGATCAGTCTCATCATCGTCAATATCAATGGCTTTTAGTGTCGTTTTTGCTCCTGACGTAATCAAACAAACATCTGACTTTAGTTGAATAGGAGCAGAAATAAGAATAACTTTTCCCGATGGAAAAATGAGAGTACCACCACCACTATTGCTGGTATTTGTTATTAAAGTGTTAATTGCAGCAATGTCATCGGTAGTACCATCAGCTTCAACTCCGTAATCCATAATGTCATAAATCATAATAAAAAGTTTTTAAAATTAATAATGATCAAATATCGCAATCAGACTCTCAATTTTAGCATGAATGATGGTTACGAACCCGTAGTTACAGTGCTTTTTTGAAATATGTTTTTTACACAAATAGCAGCTTTCTAAAAAAGTATGAATAAAAAAAAGGAACACCTTTCGATGTTCCCTCTTACGTTAACTAAACGCTGCAATTACACCATTTCTGGTTCCAATATGTTCAATTTTTCCATGCATTCACGCATGACTTTATAGGTACGTTGTATATCATTATCTAATCCGATAGAAAAACGAATCAAGCCATCTGTTAAGCCCATTGCTGCTTGCTCATCTTCTGGAATTTCAGACGAAGTAGAAGTGCCCGGTGCACTAAATAAGGTTTTGTAAAACCCTAAGCTAACGGCTAAATACCCTAAATTTTGTTCCTGCATTAATTCCATCAATTCGTTGGCTTTGTCAATAGTTCCAACATCAATCGTCAACATGCCGCCAAAACCATATTCTGCATTCATCATACTTTTAAATAATTCATGAGATGGATGTGACATTAATCCCGGATACACCGTTTTTAAACCGTCAGCTTCAAACATTTTTGCTAAATAAGCAGCATTGTAACTGTGTTGTTTCATGCGAATATGAAGTGTGCGTAAATTTTTTAATACGGAAGCCGCACGCAAACTATCCATTGTTGAGCCCAATAACATGCTTGCGCCAGTATTTACATTTCGCAATTCATCAATAAAGGCTTGTGTTCCACAAACCACGCCACCAACGGTATCGCTTGCGCCGTTGATAAATTTTGTTAAACTATGAATCACTATGTCTGCACCTAATTTTGCAGGCGCAATTGATAATGGAGAAAATGTATTGTCTACGACTAATTTTAAATCGTATTTCTTAGCTAATTTGGCTAGACCAGCAATATCAGCAACTTCCAATAAAGGATTACTCACAGACTCACAATACAAAACTTTCGTGTTTGATGTAATAGCTGCTTCTACAGCGTCTAACTTTGTAATATCTACAAATGAAGTTTCAATATTAAATCGTGGTGTAAAATTTTTCAAAAAAGCATACGTTCCGCCATAAATAGTTCGACTCGAAACAATATGATCGCCACTTTTACACAATTGCAATAAAACAGGCGTAATTGCGCCCATTCCAGAAGCAGAAACATTTGCAGTTTCTGTACCTTCCATCGCGGCTAAAGCTTCGCCTAAATATAAATTGCTTGGAGATGTATGTCGGGAATACAAATAACAACCATCTGCATTGCCTTCAAAGGTGTCAAACATGGTTTTTGCTGAAATAAAGGTATAGGTAGATGAATCTGAAATGGAAGGATTCACACCTCCAAATTCGCCAAAATATTGTAAATCTTGAATGTTACTCGCAGGATTAAATTTCATAAGCGTGTGGTTTTAATTATAATCAAAAGTGAAAATAATTAGAATTAAAATCAAGTAGTATTTAATTAAGTAGAAAATAAAACTATTAAATTGTATTTTTGTAGATATATTTAAGTTTAATTCTTTTGTAAAAAACTAATTATAGATTTTTTTCCATGTTAAAACTCGATCAAACCGACCGCACTTTGTTGACATTATTGCAAAGTGATAGCAAACAAACCACTAAAGAGCTGTCGAACAAGTTGAATCTTTCCGTAACAGCTGTGTACGAACGCATCAAAAAACTTGATAAAGAAGGTGTTATTAAACGCTATGTAGCACTTTTAGATAAAAAGAAAATCGAAAAAAACTTCTTAGCACAATGTCATGTGCGTTTAACGCAACATTCTAAAGATTTTGTAATGAAATTTGAACGCGAAATTCTAAAACTAGAAGAAGTATTGGAATGTTATCACGTAAGTGGCGATTACGATTATATTTTAAAAGTACTCGTGAAAGATATGGAAGCGTATCGTGATTTTATGATTACGAAATTGACAGCAATTCCCAATATTGGCAATACGCACAGTATATTTGTCATTGGCGAAGTAAAACATACCACGGCAATTTCGCTTTAATAGTTATCGTATCTTTACAAAAAATTACCTAAATGTACATACAAAGCACTGGTTATAAGCTTACAGAATTTTTCTTGCTCTTTATCGCATTGCCTGTGAGTTTGGTACTCAATTATCCAATATATTTAAAAATGGGCTTCATTATTGGTGGTTTTTTCTATATACTTTGGATGTTGCTCAAGGTAGAAAAACAACGCTTCAAAATCAACGAATCACTAGATTGGAAGATGTTTTGGCGACGCACATTGGTGTTACTTTGCGCAATTATCCTCATCACAAGTGCGTATGTGTATTTTACAGATGCCTCTAAATTATTCATTGTTGTACGAACAAAACCGTTGGTTTGGGTTGTAATTCTATTTATATACAGCTTCTTTTCTGTCTATCCACAAGAATTAATTTTCCGAACATTTTTCTTTTTGCGATACGATTCGTTATTCAAAAACAAGAAGCTACTCGTTTTCATCAATGCCATTGTATTTTGTTTAGCACATTTACTATTCAACAATACGCTGGTATTAATCTTAACCTTCTTAGGCGGTATTCTCTTTGCATTGACGTATGTCAAAACGCGTTCTACCTTACTAGTTTCTATTGAACATGCTATTTACGGAAGTTGGTTATTTACTATTGGAATGGGCGAAATGTTAGGGTTTCCAACGTAAAACATAAAACAACTGATGTTAATTTGAACGAGTAATAATCAGTTAACAATAAAAAAAGGTAAAACTACTAAATTTAAGAATATTGTTTCTAACAATTATGTGGTTTCACCTTCTATATTAAAGGTCTTTTACCTTTAATGAATACGTGTTTAACCTTCCTTTTTAATGATTAATTAGTTTACATTTAAGTAGTTATAAAATAAATACTTAACCTAATTAATCAAACCATGAAAACAAAACTACTATGTACCTGCTTTTTGGTACTTCTGAGTTGGCAATTAAGTGCGCAACTTAGCGAAGGTGGAACTCCGTACGGACTTACACTGCAAAACAAAGGCTTTCTATCGGCTGAAATTCCAGTCATTGATATGCCACTTGTTGATGTTGAATCTTTTAAACGTGAAGACGAACTCACTAAAGATGAACTAAAACCATTCCGATTTGGAGCTGAAATTTCTGTTGAAATTGGCTTAAAAGATGGCGTTTGGCAAACATTATCAAATGGCGATCGTATTTGGAATGTATCCATTGTATCGCCAAATGCATTAAGTATCAACTTAATCTTCAAAAAGTACAAACTTCCAGCAGGAGGAAAACTATTCATCTACAACAAGGAAAATCAAGTACTTGGAGCATTTACAGACAAAAATAACGGTAAAGACGGAATTTTTGCAACAGATTTAATTCAAGGTGATTTTATTACCATAGAATATTTAGAACCTAAAGATGTTATTGGAGAAGGGGAAATCTTGCTAGACAAAGTAATTCACGGGTACCGAACGCCGTACGCATTTGGAGATGCAAGTGGTAGATGGTGTCACAACAATGTAAACTGTTCAGTTGGCGCACCTTGGACTTGTGAAATAGATGCAAGTATGCTTATCATTGTTGGTGGCGGATCGTGTTCTGGTTCCGTAGTAAACAATACAAATCAAGACAAAAAACCGTATGTATTAACTGCGAATCATTGCTACAATCCAAGTACATCATCGTGGGTTTTTAGATTCAACTGGCAAGGTGCTACATGTGCTAACCCAGCTTCATCACCGTCTTCACAATCATTAACTGGAGCAACACTAAGAGCGAGAAGAACAACAACTGATTTCTGTTTGGTAGAAATTAACTCTGCAATTCCAGCTTCGTACAATGTAACGTATGCAGGTTGGGATAAAAGTGGAACAACGCCAGCAGATGTAACCGGAATTCATCACCCACGTGGAGATATCAAAAAAATCTCTTTTGACAGCAATCCAGCATCAACTACAAATACTTGGTTAATAGATCAATGGGATGATGGATTGGTAGAACCAGGATCAAGTGGTTCGCCATTATTCAACCAAAATCATCAAATTGTTGGACAATTAATGAATGGTGATTTGAATATTGGCTGTACAGGATCTGGTGGAAGCTTAGTAGATAATAATAATTACGGAAAATTCTCTGGTTCTTGGACTGGTGGCGGAACCAACTCTACACGATTAAGTAATTGGTTAGATCCAGCAAATACAGGTGCTGAAGTTTTAAAAACAATGGGTTGCGATAGCGGATATGATTTAGCAGGATTTGATAGCTCACGTGATGGAGGAGAAGAACCAAACAATTCAGGACAAGGTATTTGGCAAAGTCCAGACATCTGGAATCGTAGAAACAATTCAGGATTAAACCTTACACACGAAGATCCAGGATATATAGGTTCTAACTATAATGTAATGCGTTTTAGAGTACACAACACAAGTTTTGTAACCTCATCCATAAGCTATGCAAAATTATATTGGACATTAGGTTCTACGGGAGAAACATGGCCAGAATCTTGGGATGGAACAGTACTTGTAGGTGGAAATCCTGGCGGTGGCGAATTAACAGTTCCGTATACAGGTTTTACAGCTACTAATACGTATGTTGCAGGACAAGGATTTAGAATTCCAGCGTTGGCTCCAGGACAAGAATATATCATTGATGCAAAATGGCAACCAGACGATCCAGCTATTTTTGGATTAAGCAACGGTGCTATGATTTGTTTCTTGGGAAGAATTGTAGATCCAAACGATCCAATGGCAAATGAAAATCCAGGACCTGGCGCACCAATTGGACCAAATGTTAAAAACAATAATAATATTGTTACGAGAAACGCGAGTTTAGTAAACTTAGGAGGAAGTTATTCAACTGGTTTTGGCGGTATTCTTGTTGGAAATCATACATTTGAACATGCACGATTTGATATCAATTTTACATTAGTAGATCAAGTAAGTACACCTTTTAGAGAACTTGGAGAAATTAGATTTCAACTAAGTCGAGAACTATGGGAAAGTTGGTTAAGTAGCGGCGCACGCTCAGAAGGAATTGAAATTCTTGACCAAGAACGTAGAGAAGTTTTAATTGTTGATCCGACAAGAGCACAATTACTAAGCGTAGAAATTCCACCGAGAGAATACTATCCATTAAGTGTAGAATTTAGAATGAATGATGGTGTGCGACAATCCGTAAACTATCACTTTGCATTCTCTCAAAACTTATCTGATGATCCTGAAGCTGAATACGGAAGTGAATGTCACTATTATGTTGAATTTAACGGAGAAACCAATGAAGACAGAGGAGAACCATTCCAAAGAACAGCAGCGGACGATGACATTGTATTAATTCCAAATCCGAGTCGTGGACAATTCACGGTTCAAATTCAAGAAACGGAAGTGCAACGTGGAATGATTCAAGTATTAGATATAAATACAGGACGATTATTATATGAAAAAGTATTCAATCATCAAGATAAAATTTCTGTTGATTTAGGCAACTTACGCCCGAATGTATACATCTTAAAATTAATCACAGACAAAAAAGTGACTACGAAACGTATTATCGTTAACTAGCACAACACTTTATTTATTATTAGTTTTAAAATAAATCAAAGCAGTAATTTATCTTGTATAAATTGCTGCTTTTTTGTTTTAAAAAGGCTCTTTTAAATAGGATACATTGTTAAAATGTTATAGAATTCCCTAAAGCATTGCACAACCCTAAAATAGTTGTACTTTTGTGGTATTGACAATTAAAATAGTTCAAAAAATACAAGATATGAATTCATACGATGTAGCCGTTATTGGCTCTGGTCCTGGTGGATATGTAGCCGCAATTCGTTGCGCACAATTAGGAATGAAAACAGCAATTATTGAAAAATATAGCACTTTAGGTGGAACTTGCTTAAATGTAGGTTGTATTCCGTCAAAAGCATTGCTAGATTCTTCACACCATTACGAAGATGCAATCAAACACTTTGAAGCGCATGGAATTGAAATTTCGGGCGATGTAAAAGTAAATCTTGAAAAAATGATTTCGAGAAAGCAAGCAGTAGTTGATCAAACGACTGGCGGAATTGATTTCTTGATGAAGAAAAATAAAATTGATGTATATGTTGGATTGGGTAGTTTTAAAGACGCTACGCATGTAAACATTGCAAAAAATGATGGAACTACAGAAGAAATAGAAGCAAAAAATACGATTATTGCTACGGGAAGTAAACCATCAAACTTACCATTTATCACACTCGATAAAGAAAGAGTTATTACCTCAACAGAAGCACTAAAACTAAAAGAAATCCCAAAACACTTAATCGTTATTGGCGGTGGTGTTATTGGACTCGAATTAGGACAAGTATACAGACGTTTAGGTTCAGAAGTAACTGTACTAGAATATATGGACAGAATCATCTCAGGAATGGACGCAGGACTTTCTAAAGAGTTGACAAAAGTATTCAAAAAGCAAAAATTCAAAATCAATACATCACATGCAGTGAAATCTGTGGAACGTGTTGGTGATGAGGTGATTGTAAAAGCAGATAACAAAAAAGGAGAAGAAGTAGAATTCAGAGGCGATTACTGTTTAGTATCTGTCGGTCGTAGTCCATATACAAACGGATTGAACGCAGAAGCAGCTGGTGTAAAACTGGATGATAGAGGTAGAGTGGAAGTAAACGGACATTTACAAACATCAGCAACAAACATTTATGCAGTTGGTGATGTGGTAAAAGGAGCCATGTTAGCACACAAAGCTTCTGAAGAAGGTTCTATGGTTGCGGAAATCATTGCGGGACAAAAACCACATATTGATTACAATCTAATTCCAGGAGTTGTCTATACTTGGCCAGAAGTTGCGGCTGTTGGAAAAACAGAGCAAGAATTAACAGCTGCAGGAATTGCATACAAAACAGGTCAATTCCCAATGCGTGCGTTGGGTAGAAGTAGAGCAAGTATGGATTTAGATGGTTTCATCAAAATCTTAGCTGACGAAAAAACAGACGAAATTCTTGGTGTACACATGATTGGTGCCAGAGCAGCCGATCTTATCGCGGAAGCTGTTGTAGCAATGGAATACAGAGCATCAGCAGAAGATGTAGCACGTATGTCACATGCACATCCAACATTTGCAGAAGCCATCAAAGAAGCAGCCTTAGCCGCTACGGAAGACAGAGCATTACACGTATAAAAACGTTTTACATATACAACTTAAAAACTCTAGAGAAATCTGGAGTTTTTTTGTGCCCTATATCATTTGTTGTTTGAGTTTATTGTGTGAGAAAATGATGATTTTTTTCTTTAATCGAGCTAAAAAAGGAAAGCATAGCCATAGTTACGGTTTCTTTTTTTAGTAAAGAAGAAAGGAAAAAAGGGTGTTTTATTACAGTAAATTCAAATGATAAATGATATTAATGTAAGTTCTTTCTTTTTTATCGACTACAAAAACTATAACCTCGATAAAGCCTAAAAAGTAAATAACGAATAGTATGAATTCATTCTGGTATTTTGATGATGTAAATCTCTTCAAAGTTTTGTGTCCGCATAAATTCAAGAAGTACAAAAAAAGTCATGAATTTAATGCCTATAAAAAGCAAGATTATATCTACTTTGAGGAAGACTCTGCGAACAAAATTTATCTTATAGATAAAGGAAAAGTAAAGCTTGGTTACTACACAGAAGCTGGAGAAGAAGTTGTAAAATCGATTTTATCCAAAGGAGAATTGTTCGGTGAAAAAGCCATCTTAGGAGAAGAAAAAAGAAACGAATTTGCACAGTCGGTAGACAACGCTACTTCTATCTGCCCGATTGCCGTTGACACGATGCACGATTTAATGCGCGACAACCAAACCTTCACCTTGAAGATTTACAAATTTATCGGTTTTCGCATCAAAAAATTAGAGCGCAGATTGCAATTATTATTATTCAAAGATACCAAAACACGCTTGTTAGAATTCCTAAAAGAACTCTGTGAAGAATACGGATATGAATGTGAAAAAACTGGCGATCATGTGGTGCAACATCCCTACACGCAAAAAGATATTGCAAGTTTGATTGGTACATCGCGACCGACATTAAATATCATTCTGAACGAATTAAAAGAAGCAAATGTTATTGATTTCAATCGAAAAGAAATTCGTTTTATTAGTTAAAAAAAGCTATATTTAAAACATACAAAAAACAAACGCTTTTTAGCGTTAAATACAGTCTGAAACTAACATGACAGCATGACAGTTTCGGGCTTTCTTTTTATATTGTATTATTTATTTAGGTAAGTAAATTTAAAATATTGATTTTTAGCAAATTATGAATATAAAAACCGAATAATTAAAGAAAGTTTAAAAGTGTCTTTTTTTTAGAAAATAGCGATTTTTTTCAGAAGTGTTAGCTAGCTAACATTTTACGTGAATATAGCGACATACATTTGTACTGTAATCATAAAAAATATTCGCCATGATAAAAAAAATGTTTTTGGGACTAGCGTTAGGATTCTTCGCTGTCTCATGTAGTAGTGACGATGATGCCGCAGTAGCATTATCAAGTTTAAATGTAAACCTAAATGGTTTAGAAAATTTAGGTGCAGACTTCGTATATGAAGGATGGATTATTGTAAATGGAAGTCCAGTTTCCACAGGAACATTTACCGTAAACGATTCAGGAGCTTTATCGCGATCTTCGTTTACCGTAAACTCAGATCAACTTGCCGCAGCAACCACATTTGTGTTGTCTATTGAACCAACAGTTGATCCAGATCCAGCACCAGCAGCCACAAAATTATTAGCAGGAGATTTCTCAGGAACGACTGCCACCGTAGGATTAGGTCCTGTAACAAGTAGTGGAGATTTTGATAGCGCTTCAGGGATCTTTTTTCTAAGAACTCCAACAGATGAAATGCCAGGATCTATGAACAATGGAAACGATCAATATGGTGTTTGGTACGGAACTCCAGGAGCACCACCAACATCAGGATTAAATTTACCACCTTTAGCTGACGGATGGAAATATGAAGGTTGGGTTGTCGTTGATGGAGTTGGCCCTTTAACCACAGGAACTTTTACAGGATTTGGAGCCGTAGACGAATCTAACGGATTCAGCGGAACAGAAAACAATGTTGGACCTCCAATTCCAGGTGAAGACTTTTTCCACAATGCGCCAGCAGGTTTTACATTCCCACTAGATGTTCGTGGTAGAACCGTTGTGATTTCTGTAGAACCAAGTCCAGATAACAGTCCAGCGCCATTCTTACTAAAACCTTTAGTTGGAACTGCCGGAACTGCCACTGCGCCAACAACCAACAACTTTAATCTAAACGCCTCATCTTTTCCTACTGGTACGATAGTGCGATAATCTTTATGATTATTATCGTTAGATTTGAAACACGTTGTCTTAGTTGATGGCGTGTTTCTTTATTGTTAGACTTGTTGGATTGCTGGACTTATTAGACTTCTTGGATTTGGTTTTATGGATTATTTAACCTTTTGAACCTATAATAAATAAAGAACATTGAGTATTTTCGATTTAAATATAATTATATGAACATCACAAAAAAACTAAGAAACAACATTATTTTCTTTGCAATGATCGGGTTGTTGCTTTTTACGCCAGTCGGCACGTTTGTAAAAGTTCAACTTATTAAAGTTTATATATTAGTGTCAAGTCCTTCTAGTATTGAAGAAGCTGAAAGAGAAGTTCTGAGCGACTTTGATTGGAAATTGTTAGATGATTCGGGGAACATTGTAAACTTTCAGGAAATGGAAGGAGAAATCATTCTCGTGAACTTGTGGGCAACTTGGTGTCCACCTTGTGTTGCAGAAATGCCAAGTTTAAACAAATTGCATGAAGATTATAAAGATAAAATCAAGTTTCTATTTGTAGCAAACGATCAATTAGATAAAGTGAACGCGTATTTAGAGAAAAACAATTATCATTTGCCAGTGTATTTTCAGAAATCGAATGGACCAAAAGAATTGTATTCTAGAAGTATTCCAACGACTTTTTTAATTGATGATCGTGGAAAAATAATCATGAAAGAAATTGGACCTTCTGATTGGAATAGTACCAACGTACGGAATCAAATAGATGTATTGTTAGCTTTTTCGCTTGCGGAATAGTTGCATTAAGAATAAACTCGAAAGAATCATGGTAAAGGCGTACACGCTATCTTCTACCGGAATTGTTCCCATGCGAATGCCTAAATTTTCAGCGTTGTTGTACCAAACCACAGGACTTTCAATCCAGCTTCCTGTTAAGACACCATTCACAATAAAAAACGGAAGTAACATCACGAGAAACGTCAAATAGTAACTTTCTAGAATTTTTGGCGAAACTTTCATGACAATGAATAACAAGATCGCTCCGTAACTTAAATCAATCACTGTGTACCATTTGTCGTAGAAAACAATCGCGCCAAGCGTAAAAACAGTTAGTAAAGTATAGCTAATAATTTTTGTTGTCTTTCCAGACAATCGCATGTTTGGAAATATGTATTGCAACGAATAGTGTGTAAAAATGCACGCGTACGGGATGCAAATAAAGAAAAGCCATTCTTCAATTGGCAATGAAAAGATGGTATATTCTAAGTAATAATCAGGATTAAATCCCCAAAAACCATGTATTGTAAAAATCACGTCCCACGGAATAAACACCAACATCGTGATGAATATCGCCGGAAATAAGTATTTCCAGTGTTTGTAGAATTTTAATTTGGGATGAAAACTGAACAAAAACGGAACGATGAACGAACCGATATTCAGTAGAATGTATAAACTCTTCATGAGAATTATTTACGCTTAAAATATTTTAGAGGCACGAAAAGCATTCCAAAACATTCTCCGTCACCTTTTCCTAGGTGTTTGTGGTGAATTTTGTGCGCTCTACGAATTCCTTTTGCGTACCAATTGTCCGCTTTCTTCAACAGCTTGAAACGTTGGTGAATAAAGATGTCATGCACAATAAAGTAGGCGAGTCCATACGCGAAAATTCCAATTCCGATAGGCAATCCTGCCCAGAAAATGTCAAATTTCCACAATAGGAAACATCCAATACTTACCACGGCATAAAAGATGAAAAATGCATCATTTCGCTCAAACCATGAATCATGATCTTTGTGATGATGATCTTTATGAAGCGACCACAGAAAACCATGCATTACGTACTTATGCGTTGCCCACGCCATAAATTCCATGATACAAAATGTTCCTAAAAATACTGCTATCCAAATAAGGGTTGTCATTTGTTCTTTTCTAATTTTATATCAAATTTAATCGATAATTCACATAAGATTTCGCTAATAACGCCATTTTTTGATAATTAGGAACGCGAATTCTTGCATTCTTTATCTTTACAGAAGGCGTTCGTTTTAGCTTTTGCAATAATTTAAAATAATATTTATATGCCGTAAAAACACCAAATTTTGCTTCCGTTGGCAATTTAGAAATTCCAGCTAAGCCAAGTTTAAAATCGTTTTCAATTTCGGTAATAATTTTCAATTTTGATGCTTCGTCTAGGTTTTGCAAATCGGCATCTGGAAAATAGGTACGATCTAATTCTTCAAAATCAGCTTTTAAATCGCGTAAAAAGTTCACTTTTTGAAACGCAGAACCAAGTGACATCGCAGAAGATTTTAATTCTTCATACTTTTCTTCATCTCCTTTTACAAAGACTTTTAAACACATTAAACCCACCACGTCTGCTGATCCGTAAATATATTCGTTGTATTCTTCTTGTGTTAAATATGCTTTTTTGTCCAAATCTTGACGCATACTTTTCATAAAGGAATTAATCAAGTGTTTAGGAATGTTGTACGTATGTACTGTATGTTGAAATGAATTCAAAATAGGGTTTAAGCTAATTTTGTGTTGAAGTGCACAATCTAAATCCGCTTGAAACTTATCGAGCAAGAATTTTTTGTCATACTCATGGAAAGAATCTACAATTTCGTCTGCAAATCGCACAAAACCATAAATATTATAAATGTCTTGTCGTATCGATGTAGATAACATTTTTGTAGCCAAAGCAAACGATGTGCTATATGACTTCGTTACATGTGTGCTACATTGATAAGAAACAGAATCAAATAGTGCTTTCATGAGTATTCGGTTGATGTTTAGTGATTAATTCGGCTACCAATTTTCCTGAAATTAATGCTGGAGGAACTCCAGGTCCAGGAACGGTTAATTGTCCAGTAAAATAAAGGTTTGACACTTTTTTACTTTTCAAATTGGGTCTTAAAAATGCAGTTTGAAGCAACGTATTCGCCATTCCGTACGCATTTCCTTTATATGAATTGTACTCTTTTACAAAGTCGTTTACACAAAAGGATTCCTTAAATATAATATGATTTGTGATATTTTGTTGTGTAATTTCCTGAAATCTGTCCATAATAATATCAAAATATTGCTCGCGGACTTCAGATGTATCTTCTAAACCTGGCGCAATTGGAATTAAAAAGAAACCTGCTTCTTTTCCTTCTGGAGCTGCGGCAGCATCTGTCATTGAAGGAAAGTTTGCATAAAATAGTGGATCTTTAGGCCAAGCTGCTTTGTCATAAATTACGTGTGCATGCGCATCAAAATCGACATCAAAAAATAAAGTATGATGTGATACATTTTTTATTTTTTTGTCAAATCCGACATAGAATAATAGGGAAGAAGGTGCAAATGTTTTCTTTTCCCAATAGTTTTCAGAATACTGACGATATTCTGGTGAAAGCAAGGTTTCTGAATGGTGATAATCTGCTCCTGATAATACAATATCAGCGGTAAATAATCCATTATCGGTCAAAACTTTTGTTGCTTTTTTATCTTCAACTTTTATTTGTGTTACGTTTTCATCAGTCATGATAATAACGCCCAAACTTTTTGCCAAAGTTTCCATCGCTTCAATAATACTGTACATTCCACCAGTTGGATGCCAAGTTCCTAAACCGAAATCGGCATAATTCATAAAGCTATAAAAAGAAGGTGTATCACTCGGTTTAGCACCTAAAAATAATACGGGAAACTCTAATATTTTGATCAATCGGTCATTTTTAAATTCTTTTCGAACATCACGTTTGATGTTGCTAAAAAACTGACCAATTTTTTTAATTGTCTTTGCATTGACTAATTCTAAAGGAGAAACACCTGGTTTGTACACCAAATCTTTGATGGCTACATTATAATTATCTTCCGCATTTGCGATAAACTTTTTAAGTTTTACACTACTTCCTTTTTCTTCTTTTTCAAAAGCGGCACAAATTTTTTCTAAAGTATCTTCTATGTGAATGGAATCGTCCTTCCCAAAATATACTTGGTACGCAGGATTTAATTTATCTAAATGATAATAGTCAGAAGGTTGTTTGTCAAAATCGTTAAAGAAACGCTCAAAAACGTCTGGCATCCAATACCAAGAAGGTCCAAGATCAAAGGTAAATCCTTCGCGTTTTAGTTGTCTAGCTCTGCCACCAACTGTAGAGTTCTTTTCTAAAATAGTTACATCATAACCAGCTTTTGCTAAGTAGCAGGAAGCAGATAAAGATGAAAATCCAGAACCGATAATTATAATTTTTGATTTCATTGTTTAACAAATGTAGTGAAAAGTTAAACAAAAATAAAACTGAATTTTAGATTTCTTCAACTAATTCATTTATGGATTTAAAAACTTTGAGTTTTTTCTGATTCTGTTCATTTTTAACGTGTCTTGCCTGATAGCCTAAAAGCCACAAATGGTGATCTTTAAAGCCAATTTTTTCAGTAAACTCATTAATATATTCTTCTACTTTATCTTCTACTGGTGTGACTGTAAAATAAGAAATAAAATGAAGCTCTGGGAAAAAGTTTTGAACATTTGTGAGACTATTAATTGGAATCGTTTGTCCGAGGTAGATGGTATGATAGCCTTTTAGTTGTAATTCGTAATTCAAATACAGCAAACCAATTTCATGAATTTCATTTTCTGGTAAGAAAAGCACAAAGGTTTTTGACTTGTTTGTCTTTTCTAATGATTGAATGCGTTCTGTATTTAAAACTATTTTTTGTTTTATCAAGCTAGAAATAAAATGTTCATGCGCTGGGTTAATGGTATTCGTATGCCATAAAACGCCAATTTCATTCAACAGAGGAATGAACACATCATAGAAAACCTCTCTAAATGATTTTTCTGCTAATAAATTATTATATGTATTGTAAAATAAGCTGTAATCGAAGTTTAACATTGAAAGTTTGAAAGAGTTCAATGCTTGGTTGTGAACATTTTTATCAGTTGCAATTTCTCGAACTAAAGTATTAATTTTTTCTTCAGGAATCTCAGCAATTTTTGAAATTTTGTAGCCGTTTTTGTAAAGAAGCGTTATGTTGAGAAGCTTTTGTAAACTCTGTATATCGTAAGTTCTGATGTTCGTATCTGTTCTGTCTGGTTCTAATAAATCATATCTTTTTTCCCAGATACGAATCGTATGCGCTTTAACTCCTGAAAGATTTTCTAAATCTTTAATACTAAATTTAGTCTTAACACACTCCATACTGTTTAATCTTTTATTGTAGATAATAAACAAAAATAACATTTTATCTTGATTTACAAGCTAAGATGTTCATTTTTCTTTTAATAAGAATGATTATAAATAAGAAAAGCTATCCATACGGATAGCTTTTAAATTGAAATAAAAAATTCTTAACACTTTACATCAAAAGTCTGATTGCACCATACTTGCACACTTAATTGTACTGTACAATTTCCTAATGGTCTTGGCAGTGTAATGCAAACATCTGGTTGAACTGTTAATGCAATTGTGCACTCACTAACGGGTATAGCACATGTTACCGTAAATTTTTCATCGGCTCCTCCAGTAATGGTTTGATTTAAGGAAGAAACTACTTGTTTTTTCAAGCTTAATGCGGCTACTTTTCTTTTTTTCATGGGTATATAGTTTTTAAAGTTTGATTTTAAATTACTCATTACAAAAAACATATAAAACTAAAATAGGTCGCTATTTATAAATAACGACCTATTTGTCAGTTATTTACATTTTTTACATGTCGCAACCTACTACACTTAGGTTACAGTTAATGATTCCACAAGTGTGTACTGGAGAATCACATCCAGTATTACAGATGTTCAGAACAGAAACCTTTACAGGAGACGACAATCCACCTTTTAATGATGAAATTGACTTTTTGTTTAATTTCAAATTTTTTAAATCTCTTTTTTTCATGGTTGTAAGTTTTTAGTTAGATATTTTAATTCTAATAAATTTATGAAAAATCGTGCGAAGAGGAAAATAGTAGTGGTTACTATTTATAAATTATGACCGCTTTATTTTACATAAAATTTATCATGATGGTAGAGTCTAGCGTATAATAGTTGATCATTAATTTTATAGTAATAAGATTGAATAAATATTGGCTATAAACACAGGAAAGCGAACACCTGTTCGCTTTCCTGTGATTAATTTTATGTGATATAAATTATCTTTTAATAATTTTCTTAGTAAATATTTTCGATTTGGTGCGATGTATATTTTTTGAACAATAGTGTCATCAGAAACATCTTGAATTGTAGTTTGAATATATACTCTATAAACTATTTTGCACGCAAGGAATCGTATAATTTTTCAAACACATACATAATGCAATAGAAAAGAAGCGCGCCTACAAGTCCGCTGAAAAAGAAGAGAATAATGTCAAAAAAGAAATCGTTTCGGAGATGACGCAAATGTAGATCTACATAATAATCAAAACCAAAAAAAGTACATACCCAAGAAATTCCAAAGACTAATGAAATAGTTAGCGCTTTAATAAAAGTTACAAAATGTTTTAAATTTAAATGCATAGTTGTAAAAGTAACAAAAATATAAGGTGTCAATTACTTTATTGATGCAATTTTTCTTCATGAAACCTATACTAGATTAAAAAGTAATAGTTTTTTAATAGTGTAAGGTGTTATAAATAAGATGTTTGTGAGGATATAATAAAAAATGTCAAAAAAAAACAAAAAAAGTTTTTTCAATTTATTTTTTTACTATGTTTGTTTTGTTAATGAGTTCACTAATAGAACGCATTGCCTATATAAATGAATACTTTTTTCAGATTTGGGTCTAGGAGGATAAAGAAGTCTACTCCAAAAGCAGTCTTAGGGATAAGATACCAAATTCTCAGGCTGACTTCTGAAGCAGAACATACTTTCAAGCGTTTATCACAACGCGCATTCACGCCTTTTACGGTGTTTACATTTCGTATTTGAGATACTCAATTCTTTTTTAATTAAGTACTATTCATAGTACAACTCTCATTTTTTCTTTAATTTTTTTATTCATTAACAATGAAAACTAAATACATTGATCTCATCGAGCAGACATTTGATTTTCCTCAAAAAGAATTCACACTTGATGACCACAAATTACAATTCCACGGCATTGATCTTACCAAGCTCATTGCGCAATATGGCACGCCATTAAAATTTACATACTTGCCAAAAATCTCTGAAAATATCAACAGCGCAAAAGCTTGGTTTGCAGATGCGATTCAAAAAAACAACTATGATGGCAAGTATCACTATTGCTATTGTACTAAAAGTTCACATTTCAATCATGTTTTAAATGAAGCATTGAAGAATGATATTCACATTGAAACCTCATCTGCTTTTGATATTGATATTGTCGAAAATCTAAAAGCACAAGGGAAAATCAATGATGAAACGTATGTTATTAGTAACGGATTCAAGCGTGATCAATATGTAAAAAATATTGGAAGACTGATTAATAATGGACACAAAAACTGTATTGCTGTTATAGATAACTTTGAAGAAATCAGTTTGCTAAGTCAAGAAATTAATGGAAACTACAATGTTGGAATTCGAATTGCTTCGGAAGAAGAGCCAAAATTTGAATTTTACACATCGCGTTTGGGAATTGGCTACAAAAACATTGTGCCTTTTTACAATCGTGAAATAAAAGAGAATCCGAAAGTAAACTTAAAAATGTTACACTTTTTCATCAATACAGGAATTCGTGATACAGCGTATTATTGGAACGAATTGTCGAAATGTATGAAAGTATACATCAATCTTAAAAAAGTATGTTCATCATTGGATAGTTTAAATATTGGTGGCGGTTTCCCGATTAAAAACTCATTAGCATTTGAGTACGATTACGCATATATGATTGATGAAATAATTCAACAAATCAAGCAAGCCTGTGACGAAGCTGGTGTAGCGGTTCCAAACATTTTCACAGAATTTGGGAGCTTCACGGTTGGTGAAAGTGGTGGAGCTATTTATAAAGTATTATACCAGAAACAACAAAATGATCGTGAAAAATGGAACATGATCAACTCTTCGTTCATCACCACAATGCCAGATACTTGGGCGATTAATAAACGATTCATCATGTTGCCAATAAATGGTTGGCAGAAAGAATACGAACGCGTATTACTGGGCGGATTAACCTGCGATAGTGACGATTACTACAACAGTGAACAGCACATGAACGCAATCTACCTGCCAAAATACACGAAAGACAAACCATTATACATTGGGTTTTTCAATACAGGCGCGTATCAAGAAACCATTGGCGGTTTTGGCGGATTGCAACATTGCCTCATTCCACAACCAAAGCACATTTTAATTGATCGTAACGAAGCTGGAGACATAGAAACACAATTATTTTCAGCACAGCAAACGTCAAAAGACTTGCTTTCTATCTTAGGTTATGACTACGGAATTAACAATTCGTTAATTGAATCAGAAACACATATAACAGAAGAATTAATAGTAAAACAATAATAATTAATCACAAAGTAAACCAAACAAATTATATCCTTTCAACCAAAAAAAGAGGTGATATAGTAATAATTAACAAAAATGAAAACCACAAAAACGTACGCTGGCATTCCAGAAGAATATGCTAGTTTTGAAAAATCTAAAATCATGTTAATCCCCGTTCCTTACGATGGAACAAGTACATGGGGAAAAGGCGCAGACAAAGGTCCAGAAGCTTTCTTACACGCTTCTGAGAACATGGAACTTTACGATATTGAAACCGATAGCGAAGTATACAAGCAAGGAATCTATTTAGCAGATCCTATCACTGTAAATGAATCACCTGATGCAATGGTGGCTGCCGTTCATGAAATGACCAAAACAAACATAAAGCGCAACAAATTTGTAACGCTATTTGGTGGCGAACATTCCATTTCTATTGGTGCGATACGCGCTTTTAACGAATGTTTTGACAACCTAACGGTCTTGCAAATAGATGCACATGCAGACTTGCGAAAAGAGTACGAAGGTTCAAAATACAATCATGCATGTGCACTGTATGAAGCAAACCAAAATACAAACTTAGTACAAGTTGGAATTCGCAGTATGGATGCAATTGAGCGTACAGAAATGAACGAAGAAAATGTGTTTTTTGCACATGATATGGTCAATGATGATTACTGGGCAGACAATGCAATTGAAGCCATGGGCGATACGGTTTACATTACAATTGATTTAGATGGTTTTGACTCATCGATCATGCCATCAACAGGAACTCCAGAACCAGGCGGATTATTTTGGTATGAAACACTTGATTTCCTAAAACGTGTATTTGAGGAGAAAAATGTAGTCGGATTTGACATTGTTGAATTATGCCCGAATCCACATGCTAAATCATCAGACTTCTTAGCAGCAAAACTGTACTACAAAATGTTGAGCTATAAATTTTCAGAACAAAATGTGGATGATGACAACGAAAATCTATACACAGCAGCAAACGAAGATAAAATCAATCGTTTAAAATACAACGAAGATGAAGACTAAAGGCGCAGTAACGCAATTCATAGAAAAATATTTCTTGCACTTCAATGCGGCTTCTGTTGTAGATGCAGCAAAAGGATATGAAGAAAACTTGGCAAAAGGTTCAAAAATGTTGGTCTCTTTAGCTGGCGCAATGAGTACGGCAGAATTAGGGAAAATATTTGCAGAGATGATTCGTCAAGATAAAGTGCAAATTATCTCATGTACAGGTGCCAACTTAGAAGAAGACATCATGAATTTGGTGGCACATTCACACTACAAACGCGTACCAAACTATCGCGATTTAACACCGCAGGACGAATGGAATTTGCTCGAAAAGGGACTCAATCGTGTAACAGATACGTGCATTCCTGAAGAAGAAGCATTCCGCAGATTGCAAAGTCACATTCATAAAATTTGGAAAGATGCAGAAGCAAATGGCGAACGCTATTTACCACATGAATACATGTACAAAATGTTACTTTCGGGTGTTTTAGAAGAACACTATGAAATTGACATCAAAGATTCGTGGATGTACGCTGCGGCGGAAAAAAACTTGCCAATCGTTTGTCCTGGTTGGGAAGATAGTACCATGGGAAACATCTTTGCTAGCTATGTGATGAAAGGCGAATTAAAAGCAAGTACAATAAAATCGGGAATAGAATACATGACATTCTTAGCAGATTGGTACACTAAAAACTCAGCCAACGGAATTGGATTCTTCCAAATTGGAGGTGGAATTGCTGGCGATTTCCCTATCTGTGTGGTGCCAATGTTATACCAAGATATGGAGCGAACAGACACACCATTTTGGAATTACTTCTGTCAAATAAGTGACTCCACAACGAGTTATGGATCGTATTCAGGAGCTGTGCCAAACGAAAAAATTACGTGGGGAAAACTAGATATCGATACTCCAAAATTCATTATAGAAAGTGATGCAACTATTGTAGCCCCATTAATATTTGCTTACCTATTAAACATGTAGCTTAAAAAAAACTTACCATGCAACCTAAAAAAGACAACTTAAAACGCGTCATCGTAGACTTTAAAAAACTAACACCAGAAATCTTAGGATTATTAGTAGACAAATATCCTTTTGGCTATGACGAACATAACATCATAAAATTTAAAAATTCCCAAGGCGAGTCTGTCGAAGCTGTAGAAGTTATCTCTGGCGACACAAAATACTTAGTAAAAGTAAGTGTCAAGCTTGAGCTAACGATGGAAAACTATGATGAAGATGATTATGAAGACTTTGAGGACGATGACCCAACGGCAGTGCAAGCACCTAAACAAGATGAGGACAATGATTTTTAGTATTTACAATGAAGATTATTCACAAAACACGTTTGCTTGCCATAAATGGTGAACAACTTCTTGTTATTGAGAAAGTTGTCAAGGAAAAAAAATTAACCTTTCCGGGTGGCGTAAAAAAAAAGAAAGAATCTTTTGAAGAAAGTCTCGAAAGGGAAACTGAAGAAGAAATTGGATTAAAAATAAGCAAGCATAAGCTTTTGCATGTACAATCGTATGCTGTTCATAGAGACTTAAATATTGTCATGAAGCATCATTTTGTATTGCACACAAAAACAAATGAATTTCGTGTATTAGAGCCAACAAAATTTAAAGACGCATATTGGATACACTGGAAAGAAGCGTTACCTTTATTAGATAATGAAGATAGAAAAGCAACAAAAACATATTTTAAAAAAAACATCAAATAAAAATAAAATTCCATAACCATGAAAGCAGCATTCCATCTCGCATTACCTTGCGACAACATTGAAAAAACGAAAGAATTCTATGTTTCTATGCTTGGCGCAAATCAAGGTAGAGGAACGGATAGTTGGGTAGATATTGACTTATACGGAAACCAACTTACGTTTACCAGTGCAGGTTCATTTAATTTTGATTTTAAAAACTATCGATTGAGTGGACAAATATTACCGTCATTTCACTTTGGTGTTATTGTCGATACAGAAACTTGGGGGAAATTATACACAAAACTATTCTCTAAAGATCTCGATGTTACGACTGAAGTTACCTTTCTAGAAAACAGAGCAGGTGAACACATTTCGTTTTTTGTGACAGATCCTGATGGCTATAAAGTAGAATTTAAAAGCTTTAAAAATAACACAGAAATTTTTCTAAATACTTGAATACACGTTGCATAATGAACTAAATCATTTGCAATCAAAATAATGGAACCTAAAAATATAGAGAATATTGAACTTCAATTCTTGAGTCTAGATGATTATCAAGAATTGAAATCAGCCATGATTATGGCATACAAAAATATGCCTGATTCTTATTGGCAAGAACACCAAATAGAAGCCTTAATCGAAAAATTTTCGGAAGGTCAGGTTGTGATCAAAATTAATGGACAATTAGCAGGCTGTGCATTATCTATCATTGTTGATTACAATACACTTGAAGGTTCACACACCTACAAAGAAGTCACGCAAAGCTATACATTTGATTCACATACGGATGATGGCGATGTTCTATACGGAATTGATGTTTTTATCAAACCAGAATTCAGAGGATTGCGTTTAGGAAGACGTTTGTACGATTACCGAAAGGAATTATGTGAAAAATTAAACCTAAAAGGTATTGCTTTTGGTGGTAGAATTCCAAACTATCACAACTATGCAGCAACATTAAGTCCAAAAGAATACATCGAAAAAGTAAAACGCAAAGAAATCAATGATTCTGTATTAAACTTTCAAATATCTAACGACTTTCATCCAACAAAAGTGATGAAAGGATATCTAGAAGGCGATGCAGCTTCCAATGAATTTGCGGTTCTGATGAAGTGGGATAACATTTACTATGAAAAACCGAACAAAAAAGCGACCACGAAGAAAAAAATTGTGCGTTTAGGGTTAATTCAATGGCAAATGCGTCCGTATAAAGATTTGGAAGAATTGTTGCAGCAAGCTGAATTTTTCATTGATGCCGTTGCCGGATATCGCTCAGACTTTGCGCTATTCCCAGAATTTTTCAATGCGCCGTTGATGGCTAAAGACAACCATTTGTCTACACCTGATGCAATACGTAAACTGGCGAAGCATACGGAACTCATTGTACAAAAATTCTCAGAATTTTCAATCTCTTACAACATCAATATCATATCGGGAAGTATGCCCGAAATACGTGATGGAAAACTATACAACGTAGGTTATTTGTGTAAACGTGACGGAACTGTGGAGCGGTATGAAAAACTACACGTAACACCTGATGAGGCAAAAGTTTGGGGAATGCAAGGTGGAAACTCACTCAAGACATTTGATACCGATTGTGGTAAAATAGGAGTTTTAATCTGCTACGATTCTGAATTTCCAGAATTAAGTCGTCTATTAGCTGATGAAGGTATGGACATCCTATTTGTTCCTTTCCTAACGGATACACAAAACGGGTATTCCAGAGTGCGAAACTGTTCACAGGCAAGAGCCATTGAAAACGAATGTTATGTCGCGATTGCAGGAAGTGTTGGGAATTTGCCAAAAGTACATAACATGGACATTCAATTTGCACAATCTATGGTATTTACACCTTGTGATTTCTCGTTTCCAACCAATGGAATCAAAGCGGAAGCAACGCCAAACACCGAAATGATTCTCATCGCAGATGTAGACATTGATCTCTTGCGAGAGTTGAATCAATTTGGTGCCGTAAAAAATATTAGAGATCGAAGAAAAGATTTATTCGAACTAAGAAAAAAGTAAAAAACAAATAAATTTCATCTATAAAACAAATAAATTGAGCGAAACAACATTAAAAATTATTGGTAGTGAAGAGTGGTGTATTTTTGAAGAATTAGCAATACCAGCTATCAAAGCACGTGTAGATTCAGGTGCAAAAACATCTTCAATTCAAGCCAATAATATAAAACTAAAAGAAAAAGGGAATGAAGAATGGGTAAGTTTTGAAGTCAATCCAATCCAAGATAATCGCAGTATTAGTACAAAATGTAGCGCAAAAGTGTTTGACAAACGTTTGGTAAAAAGCTCAAGTGGTATTTCGGAAGTGCGCTACGTCATAAAAACACCCGTAACCCTAGGAGACGATACTTTTGAAATTGAAGTAACGCTTGCTAACCGCGATGCAATGGAGTTTAGAATGTTGTTAGGACGTGAAGCATTGAACAATCGTTTCATGGTAAATCCGTCAGCATCCTATCTTGCTTCTGATTTTACGGAAGTAGAAATTAAAGAAAAATTTAAGCATATCGTCAAAGAAAAATCAGGATTAAAAATCGCGTTATTGGCGAGTAATCCAGATTTGTTCAGTAATAAACGAATCATAGAAGCAGGAATTGCAAGAGGTCATGAAATGGTGTTCTTGAATGTAGAACAAGCCTATATGAAGTTTGACGCAGAGGAACCACAAGTTCGCTATCGTGGTGGGAATGTTGTTGATGAATTTGACGCAATTATCCCAAGAATCAAACCTTCGGTAACATTTTATGCCTGTGCATTAATTCGTCAGTTTGACGCCATGGGTGCGTACTGTTTAAATTCTGCGGAAGCGATTACACAATCGAGAGATAAACTTTTAGCAACACAAATATTTGCCAAGCACGACATTAACATTCCAATCACAGGATTTGCAAATTCGCCACTTGATACCAAAGATTTAATCAAAATGGTCAATGGCGCGCCGTTAATTATCAAACTATTGGAAAGTACACAAGGAAAAGGTGTGGTGTTGGCGGAAACAACCAAAGCGGCAGAAAGCGTAATTAATGCATTTAAGAGTGTAAAAACAAACATTTTAGTACAGGAATTCATCAAAGAAGCCAACGGACAAGACATTCGTTGTTTTGTAGTGAACGGAAAAGTGGTGGCTTCCATGCAACGACAAGCAGCAAAAGGTGAATTTAGAGCAAACATTCATCAAGGTGGAACTGCTTCTAAAATTAAAATTACACTTGAAGAACGAAAACTTGCGATCAAAGCAGCTAAAATATTGGGCTTGCCAGTTGCAGGTGTTGATATCATTCGTTCCAACAAAGGACCATTGTTGTTAGAAGTAAACTCTTCTCCTGGATTAGAAGGCATCGAAAGTGCAACAGGATTAGACATTGCAAACATTATGATTGAAGCAATTGAGAAGAAATTAAAATTTAAGCAGTTATAACATATAATTTTAGAGAATACTATTTAGAAAAAACGAAAAGCGAACTGTAAAAAGTTCGCTTTTTTTATGAATTTCAACTACATACAAAAGGCAACAAAAGCACAATTTTTAAGTAATTTCATAAATTAATGAAGTTATTAGCAAGCATATTTTAAGAAAAATAATGATCTTAGCTTTTTGTTTACTTAAAAAATCAATGATATGACTCGTTAAAAGCGTGATATTTTTTTTAAGTTATATTACAAAATAAAACAGATAACTATAAAATCATCAATACTATGAAATATACTAAAGCGATACTATTAACCGTATGTATCTGTAGTTTTCTATCCTTTCAAACTACCGATTCACTTGTTGGAAAGTGGGAACTTTACAAACTTGAAGGTTCTGACGGAGTTGAAAAAGAAATGAACGGACGTTGGATGGAGTTTTTAGAAGATGGTTCGCTCAAAGGTGGAAATTCACCAGAAACAACCGATAGAACCGGAAAATGGACGTATGACGAAGCAACGAAAGCTTTGTGGTTTGGTTCAGAAAAAAATATAGCAGGTGAAGGAACGTATACAATCAATTGGATTGATGAAAATACAATTAACTTTACTGTTGGAGAAGGCAGAAAAGTACATCTTAAAAGGAAAACAGAAAAATAAATAGTAGCACACAAACGTACTAAAACAATGAAAACAATATTAGTAGTCAACGGAGAAAATTATTGGAAAGATATTATGCCAGATTTTAATGTGGTTCAAAAATTAATTCAACATACTTCGTGGATACTTAAAGAGGGAAAATTATTTGTAGTAGATGCTGAAGGTGTAGTTGAACCTGATGCTATTTTGTGGCGCGTTGGCGCGATAAAACCAACGGAAATTCAAACCACCGCTTTAAATTTAATTGAGTTGTCGGGAATTCCATGTGTAAACTCGCCAGAAACATTAAAAATTGGATTTGATCGTTTGTCGATGTTGGCAACCATCAAAAATCTAGATTTACCCGTAATTGATTTCAATGTAGTTACTAAATCTACACACTTAAAAAATATCAAAACTGACTTTCCGTTTGTGGTAAAAGTTGGAAATTATCATGGTGGTTATGGAAAAGTATTGGTGGAAGATGAAAAGAAATGGCAAGACATTAAAGATTTGCTATTTGTAACAGAACACTACATCACCATAGAACCGTTTATCGATTATGTACGTGACATTCGCTACATCGCTATCGACGAAAAGGTTTGGGCAATGTCGCGAAGAGGAAAGTATTGGAAAGCAAATGTTGAAACTACCGATTATGAAGAATTTGAACCAGAAGTTGCTTTGGTAAACGATCTAAAAAGATTGCAAAATGCCATTGGCGCAGATATTATCGCGGTAGATATTCTGGAAGAAGAAAACGGAAAAATTCACATTGTAGAATACAACGATATTCCAGGTTTGTCGGGCTTCTCTGATGAACTAAAGTACGAATTGGCCAGTGTTATTTCGAAAACAATAAGCTAAACACATTTTGGAATTGATTAACGAATTCAACTACGCGTTGAATTCTTCCTAACATTCATGATTACATTATCATTCCCTAATTCAAACTGGGCGTTTACTCATTAAAGGTTTCATACATTCAAGACACAGAGTAGTTTTGAAGTATGAAATCTTTATTATACCTATTTGTTTTCTTGATGCTAGTGAGTTGTAATTCAATGTCAAGTCTTTGCTATATGGGAGTTTCTTCTGTTTCTAAACCGATTGATCGATTTAATGATTCCATACACAATAAGTTAATTGAAGCTCATAAAAATGCACCTGCGTTAACACATACACATCATTTTTCAGCAAATAGAAGAATCTCAAAAAATAAGATCAATTAAAAACTTATTGTTTTTCAATAAAAAAAATACCGTTATTTGAAAAAAATTACTTCATGAATTCAAAAACGGAACTAGTATTAAAAGTCATGCGTTTCCTTGTGTGGCTTGTCTTTATTGGACTTTTAATAAAAGCAGGCGCCATCATGATGTCTTTTGGTGTAAGTGTGAATAATTCGGAAGCAGCAAAAGATTTGTATCGCGGGATGGATTTATCACGCTATGAAAGTTATAGTTTTATAAATTATACTTCGATTGTATTTTATCATATTCTACTAAATTTGATGCAAGCGTATATTGCTTTGTTTGTAGCAAAATTATTGAGTAGCATCAACATTGAAAAACCGTTTACAAAAACTGTGGCAGACTTATTAAAAAGGATCAGCATTACTGTTTTTGGAGTTTGGATCTTGGCAATGTTGCACAATTTACACGTGGCGATTTTAGAAAAATATGCAGCAATTACGCCAGATTATATTGCTGTTGAATTCATCTTTTTGGCAGGAGTGGTTTTTGTCTTAGCACAATTGTTCAAAAAAGGTGTGGAAATGCAGACAGAAAACGATTTAACAGTATAATTTATAAACATGAGTCATTATTTATTCTCTTACGGAACGCTTCAATTAGAAAACGTACAATTGGAATCTTTTGGCAGAATTTTGATTGGTAAAAAAGATACTTTAGTTGCTTATAAATTGGAACAATTGCAAATCACAGACGAAGCCGTTTTAGCAGTGAGTGATCAAAAGTTTCATCCAATAGCAATTCAAACAAACAGTACATCTGATGTTATTTCGGGAACTTTGTATAAAATTACGCAAGAAGAATTAGCGGAAGCAGATCGGTATGAAGTAGCTGATTACAAAAGGGTAGAAGCTACTTTTCAATCGGGAAACAAAGGTTGGATTTATGTAAAAGCGTAAAAACAGGAATCATTAAAACAAAAAAAGATCAATCTTGCGACTGATCTTTTCTTAGTTGTCTAATTTCTCTGCTAATTTGCATCTGTGATACTTGCATCTTCAGCAGCAATCAATGTTTCACGACAAGAAGCATTCCAACCAAGTGATCCCCATGCATTCACCCAAGCAGATGCAGTTCCTTCACTTTGATTTCCATCAAATCTTTCAATCTGATCTCCTTTTCTTCGGTAACATACCCAAACGCCACCGTTGATATTTTTCATTTCTTCTTTAGATAGTACTCTTCCTAAATTTGCAATTTTGTCTAACATGATTTAAAATTTTATTATTAATATATTAAAGCTATCGAAAATCAAGTAATTGTAAAAAGAATCCTTCTCGGATTTTATGAATTGTAAGAATTATTTTTTGTGATTAAACACAATCACAAGAATGATCACGACAGGTGAATGTATCGTTGCAACCAGAAGTGCACTCCATTGAACAACCTTGCGTGTTAGGATCTGTAGTGCCATTGTCTTCAAAGCAATGAAGTAGATACGAAAGACCTATAGTACATATAATATCTGTTCCACCAACAATACGATTTGCATTAGTGGTTATTTTGTTTTGCAGCTTTGAAATCGTGCTTTTTTTTAGTGAAAGCTGTTTGAATTGTTTTTTTTTCATAATAGTATATTTTGGTTAAAGTTTAATTGAAGTTATGTAAAATAAAATGTTTTATAAATAAATAGAACTCGTGATTTATGAATTATAAGTTATTAATAAGATGTATAAAAACTAAAAAGCTCCAACAGTACAGTTGGAGCTTTTTACTATTTTGAGTTTGCTTTTTTATAGTTTCGGAACAATCACATGTCCGCCAACCCAACATTTTAGCGCAATTTTCTCTCCGCCTTTATATCCTTTGTTAAAAATGTCAGTTGTACTTGGTGCTGATTGCATATAGAACAGCATCAATTCATTGGCTTCACTTTTTACAGATGGATCAACTTTTGTAGCTTTTCTAGCCATTTCTGCGGCTTTCCAATAAATTGCTCGTTTGGAGAACTCATCGGTGCCACATTCGTTCGCGCTAGAACCATACAATCTAGCAATATTGAGATATGTTCTTCCAGATGAAGGATCAACTTTTAAAGCATCTAAGTAGTAATTCCGTGCTTTTGATTTCTGACCTTTTTTGGCAGCTTCACTCCCAAGATTACTTAGGATGTTTCCTTTCTTAGTTCCGTCTGTTTCCAGCGCAAGATATTGCTCTAAGTAGCTTTTAGCTTTCACTGTATTTCCTTTGCGTGTATGAATTTTATATAACAAAAATTTTGATTTTACATTCGGTTCTAAAGCATCAATCGCTTCTACGAGTTCAATAAACAACGTATCATCTTTACAGTCTTTTGCGTCTAATTTGCTGGCAGCTTTTCGCATCCATGCAGCATTATTTTTATTCGCTTTAAATTTTTCCCGATACATCGGAAGTAAGATTTCGCACGTCATTTCTGTTTCGACTAACAAAGTCATCTTCTTTGAAAATGTATCAATTCCAATGCTATTTTTATAGGCAGCTTCACTTTTAATCTTGGACAATCGTTGTTTTTCGGCAGCAAACTTCTCATTAATAGTTTCATATTTTTCAATCAAATCTTCCAATGAAATTCCGTGATTGCCAGAAGTATACATCGTGTAGTACAATTCAAAGTAGTGATATAAATATCTTGGATGTTTAAAATTTGCTTTATCAGTTTCAAACGCTTCATCGAATACATTGTATTGTTCTTCAATGGTTCCTATTTTATAATTGATCATCAGCGCTCCAATTTTTGGTAGAAACATTCCTTTTTTTGTCTTTTCAGGAAAAAGCTTGATTCTATCTGTATACAATTGAATAAGTTCCAATGCAACACTTTGCTTGTCTGTTGCTTGTTTTAGTTTGTCTTTTAATACTTTCTCTCCATGCGCATAAATGGCATAATTCAGCGTAGCGCAGTTTTCTCTCAAATAAGTTAATTGTGGCGTTGCTTCGGAATAATTCTTAGTTTTTACATTCTCTGCGAATAATGAAAGCGTGACATTGCAATCATTTTGTGCGTGTGAAGAAAAACTAATGAAGACACAAAAAGTGGTAACGAGGATTGTGGTCATTGTTTTCATTTGTTTCAATTTTAATCGGTTTATAATGTTATTGATATGTATACAAAATACGTACCGAAAAAAACAGTATAAAATTTTGATCATTAAAACATTGAAGATCTAAAACTGTTAAGTATGTTTTTTGACAAATATTCTTACACTTTAAAAGCTTCTTAAGTATTTCGTGAGAAAAATTTGTATTTTTAAGAAGATTCTCAGAACCTATTCCTTCTACGTCTTATGATAAACTACTGTGAATACATGAAAAAAAATAAAGCATTAAGTATAAAGAATTTCAAGAAAATTATACTTGGGTTATTAATAAAATTAAAAGTGTCGAGAAAAACTAAATCACATTTTAATACACTCAATCTAAAAGTTCAGTTTAACGGTTTTAGTAACTCTAAAAAGTAATACTTCCTATACATTTGCAACATACGTATAAAACTAAAAAAAGGAACCTATGAATATTACATTAAAACAAGCAGAAAAAATTATTGCGGTAGCAAAAGAAAAATCTATCGAAATAGATACAAAAATGAATATTGCTGTTGTAGACGCAGGAGCAAACCTAGTAGCATTTGCACGAATGGATGGCGCTTGGTTAGGTTCATTGGACATATCAATTAAGAAAGCAAAAACAGCGCGCTATTTTGACATGAACACAGGAATCATTGGAGAACTTTCTCAGCCAGGAGGTCCATTATTCAATATTGAGCATTCAAATAATGGTTTGATTACTTTCCCGGGTGGTGTGCCAATCAAAAATGCAGCAGGCGAAATTATTGGAGCAATCGGAGTGAGTGGAAGTTCTGTTGAAAACGATCACACTGTGGCTGAAGCTGGAGCGTTAGCGATCTAAAATTATAATTTATATATTGAAAAGAGGATACCTAAAATTTTAAGTATCCTCTTTTTTATTGATCTAGCTAACGAAACTTGTGGCAACGTTTGCTTGAAAACTACGAATTATATAGGTCCACATACAAGAGGATATGTAGGACACGCCCAAAGATTTGAATGACACCAATATTCATCAGTATTACAAGGAATTCCAAATGTAACATACGGAAGACCACCTTTCACATTTGATAACGAAAGATTGGAAACTGACTTTTTGTTAAGCTTTAATGATTTTAGGTTCTTTTTTTTCATGATATAAAATTTTGGTTATGTAGGAAAATTATGAAAATAAATGAAAAACCATGTACGGTAAGCCCGTATTTAACATTCAAACAGTAGTTTAAATACAAAAATATAGCAACATCACTGTCTAATATCATAGGAATAGATGTATTTACAGAATTTTCAAAAACTCCAACATTAAAAAACTTAAGAGCCACCTATAAATTACTTTATAGATGACTCTAGCTATCTAACTATATTATTTTTTATTTCTATTCAATAACTACACGTTTTGTAATAACTTCATCTCCAACAGTAAAAATGAAAATATACAATCCTTGTTTTAATTTTGAACGCAAATCTAAATTGAGTTCCAAGACTCCTTTATCTAGTTTTAACTGTTCAAAATTTTGTATTTGATGACCATTAAAATTGTGAATTTTTAAAGAGACATCTTTTATATTCGTATCAGCAACAACTTTTACACTCATCATTCCTTTATTTGGATTAGGTGAAATAGAGGTAATTGCTACTCTATTTAGAAAATGACCATATTGCACACAAATCAGGTCCGAAGGTAATGAAGTAGCACCATTAGAGCAGATGGTTCTTATTTGAATAGAAGTACAATTGTTAAAACCTAAAGGTAATGTAACACTTGTATTGGAAGTTTGAATCGGCACCATAGAAATCGGCCAAGTACAACTACAATTCTGTGCCCAAACATTTGTACTTTCTACAATGTACCCAACAGCTCCAGGAACAGGATTCCAAACAACGGTGTTGCCTAGTGTTTGTATAGTTGTCGGTGGATCTAGCAGACAGCATTCTTCAAGTGTAAAACTTTGTTGTAGCCATAGTTGCCCACAAACTGGATCTATAATTGATAACTTAACGGCATACGTCCTATTGCCTTGAAAAGTAACAGCATTATTACCTGGTAAGTTTTCAAATATCTCGGTAATATTTATAGGAATATCTAAGCTACTTGGTATCCAATCTGTGCCTACAATCCATTCATAGTTTCCACTTCCATTTAGAATCCACAGACTCATAAAAATTTCATCAACTTCAATACTTTCACTTCCATTAAGATATACGCCTTCTCCTAAGCAAAACGTGTCGTCTTTGTTACCGTCTTTGTCTTCGTAGTGATATGCAATAGAAAGGTTTCCATCTACATAAGTGAAATCTTTCTGAACTGATATCTGACCACAACCAGGACTTTTAAGTGATAATTTTACAGCATAGGTTCTAGGGTGAAAAGTAACAGCATCAGTACCGGGTAAATTTTCAAATATTTCTGTAACATTTACAGGGTTTTCTAAATTTCCTTGTATCCAACCTGTACCTACAATCCAAGTATATGTACCACTTGAGTTTAATTTATATAAAGTCAAAAAATATTCATCAACCTCAAAATTATCGCTTCCGTTAAGAAAGACGTCTTCGCCTAAGCAAAATTCAATATCTTTATCTTTCTGTGCATCTTCATAATGAAATTCTATATCGCTGCCATGCATTGTGAAATCATGTTCCAATGGAAACCATCCACATTCATCAGCATTAATTGCTAATTTTATTCGATACGTTACACCGTTTTGAAAAATCACACTTCCATCAGGATCATTTGCATATAAATCAGTAATATCGATTAGACCTGGACTCCCATTAAACCAGCCAGGAGATGTAGAATTAGAAGATCCCTGACTTGCTAACCAAGTGATAGTTCCGTCATTGTTAACTCTCCAAACATCCATATAATACTTATTCTGCGAGCCTTGAATGGTTGCATTACCATTTAAAAAAATAGTTTCTCCATCACAAAATTCATTTTTTATGTTTCCTTGAGCATCTTGAAAATGAAACGCCAATACTTCATCTATATCACTCTCATCGCCCACGCCTACAGCATAAAAGGCATTTTGAGTAGCTACTGTTTGAGGAGAACATGCACCAAATAAATCAGTTGCGGCATTAATGGCGCCTTCTCGAGCAAGTGCAAAAGTAGAACCTGAAGTTAGATATTCGGTTTGCATTCTGTATGCTATTTGTTCTGCATCATGAATACCAATTCCATTAACACTAAATGTATCTCCATTATCGTTTACTTCATCAGTACTCGCTGATCCTTCTACTAATAAAAAGAACCAATGATTTAATACGCTACTGTTTGTATGAACACCTCCAAAATCACCTGGACCAGTAGCCCAAAAAGTACCTTGATAAGTATCAGGTAAGTTTAAATTATTTGGGTCAGACATATCTCTTAGTGCATAAGCATTGGGTGTAACATCTTCACCTGCAAACCATCTGTTCTTTTCAGGAGCAGCCATACTTACAACACAAGCGCCCCAAATATCTGAAAGACCTTCGTTAAGCGCTCCAGATTCATTTAGATATACTAAATTAGAAGACATTAGTGCTTGATCTACTGCATGCCCCAATTCATGGGCACAGACATCTAAAGATGTTAACGGACTAAATATTGTACCATCTCCATCCCCAAATACGATATTGTCTCCAGTCCATTGTGCATTATTAGGAGTAGTATCAACAATATTTCCAAAATTATCTCTGATTGGAAAAATTACGTGTACAAATGCATTTATTCTAGCGCCGCTACCATCATAACTATCTCTTTCATGGACGGTAGAAAAATAATCATAGGTCATTTCCAATCCCCAGTGCGCATCTAATGCTGCTTGATCTTGGTCAGCATTATTCCATTCTGCAGCAGTCCAATTATCGTCTGCGTCTATAAAATCAATAGCCCCGCCTAAATTACTATTCAAAACTCCTTGATTATTTCGGGTATGTATTCCATTACCTCTAGTCGCGTCAAAAAGTCTAAAACCGTTTGGAAAACCGTTCGCTGCACCTTGTGTTTCAATATTTCTTTGTCCACTGTACATGGTATCTGCATCTGAAGAACACATAATTTGTTCTTTAGCAACGATGTTACCTGAATTGGCATCAACAAAATAAATAGCTCTATCAAAAGGAGCTAAGGTGTAAATGTCATATTTATAAACCAATTTGTATTCAAAACCAGTTTTCTGACTATTCTTAACTGGAAGAATTACCAATTCACCTTCAGGTTTCAGATAATCACCTCGTAGCGGATTATCTTCATTTTCCCAAGCATAGGTTTTAGCATTAATCTTAGTTAGAAGCGTTTCAAATGCCCTCTTTGCAGAAATAGTTGCCGTTGTTGACGCTAGTTTCACATCGTAAAATTCGCCATTAGCTCGTTTTAGGAGTCCATCTCTAGTATGAACTTTATAAACACCATGCTCAACTTTTATGTTGTTGTAATAGTGTTGATAGGTGTAATGAGTGAATGAAAGACGGTCCGTTTTTGTATGAATCTTTCTTAGTTCATCATTTGTTTTTATTTTTAATTCTTCTTTAAAGAAAGATTGTACTTGGCTGACTTTATAGGAATTTGCTTCATTGAAATTAATAAAAGTAGAATTTCCAAGTTCGGAAATTACTTTTTTATCAATTTTACTTTCTTGCGCTATTCCTTGAAGAAATAGTCCAAAAAAGAGGATCCATAAAATAAATGTTTTTTTTGTTTTCATAAATGTAAAATTTAATTAGAATTGGTTTTTTTGAAGTAAATAATGATTAAATGTAAAGACAAAAAAAAGCGAATAGAAGTACCGTATATGACAATTCACGGAATTGCGTAGTATCGTATATGACAATTCACGGAATTATAGGAAAACTACAAGAGATTTTATATTGATTCGCGCATTTTCATTTGAGGTAAGTAATTATTTAGCTTGTAATTTCTCAAATTATGGTAGTATTGATATTGATATATTTACTGTAGATGATATGATACTCACAACAACATCAGGAGATCCAACATTCTTTTAATGAGATATTAAAAATAAAAAAATCCCAACATCGCTGTTGGGATTTTACTTTTAAGAAGAAATTTTCTCTGTACCCCCAAGGTTTCTAAAATCGAACTTTTTCATTGAGGATTTGAAGGCAATTAGCGTGTTTGTAAAAGAACACGCTTCCTTATTAATAGCATCTTAAACTATTGATAATGGAACAAGAACTAAATAAACTCAATCCGTCTTTTGTTGGTGTTATTAATGCCATATGCGAACGTTTTCATAATCTTATTGAGAACGCTAAAGTCTACAACGAGTTTACCAACAAGCAAAATACTATCCTGAAAAACACTTGCCAAGTATTCAATTTCTTTAATGAACACTTGCAACAAAGCAACAAACTGCAACAATATATAAGAACCATGAAGCGATGGCATGATCCATCATATTTAGGTGAATTTTGGGAAGTAACAACACTTACTTCCCTTCTTTCACATCAAGACTTCTTTTCCGTTAAAACTACTATATCTAGCTAAAAAATCACGTGCAACAAAAAGAAAAAGAGATGCAACAAAACAGCAACAAGGAAGCAACAAATCAACATGACAGTAATTTGATAATCATTAAAGATCAAATTCCTGAAAAAACATTACGCCCATACATGCTAAGTGAAGACCGCTTAACAATGTTACAACGCTACAGGGTTTATGTGAACGGTTACAATGAGTATGTAAAGAAAAGAAATGAGGACATTAAAATATATAATAAACGTGTTTCAGAGTTTGTTACTACACATAAATTAGAGCAACAAGCCATTGTTGCAAACTCAAACTTTAAAAATAAAATACATAAAGGAATTAAAGTAAAATGGTTATCCATTAAAGATTATAATTTGTTTGTAGCGTCTCAAAATGGTACTATGTTACTGCTTACAAAAAAGTTACATCGTAAGATTAAAGCCATGCATGAACGTACTTTTGAAGTGATTCTATGGCAATATGGCAATCAACTAGCTGATTTACGCAATCATTTAAAGACACTTGACACAAAACTTGGTGTTAGCTTCCCAAAAGCAAAAATAACCTCTACAGGAATTGCACACTTAACAAACGATGGACAACCTAGAATTTTATATTCATCCCGAACAGTTCAGAATCATATCTATCGATTACGTGATGCGGGTATACTTACAGAATATCGTTTTCATGGCTCTAAAAAACCTGTTAACTTCTTTATCAACAAGGCTATCTTTTGCATGCATGAAAAACAAATAACGCTTAATGATAATCAAGTAGTTAAGGTTGTTTTAATGCAAAATTTTCAGGATAAAAGTGAAGATACAAGAACATTTACTAAAGAAATAATAAAAAAAGTAGGGAATGTTGATAACCATTCCCAAGATGCGGAAGTATTTTCTTTTGCTGCTGAAAATAGCAACAAAAACAAGAACACTTACAAGAACACCAGAAGCGATAGTCCTCATAAAAAATCTAATCAGAACGAAGGCAAACTAGGTGGCGGCGAAAATTTCCCGAAAAATGAGTTATCAGAGTATTTACGAGGTCAAGTTTTATACAAAACCGTTTTTCTAAATGCACTAACTGAACATCACTATGATACATACAGTTTTTCTGCTTCCAACATGACTAGACGTTTAGAAACAGAAGCTAGACAAGGTGCCATGTCAAGAGAAGAATTTAGAGAACTGCTCTTACAGCAATTCGTTAAAATAGCAGCACCAATTTGGAAAGGACAAAATGTGTATTACGGAAGTTGGCACAATGCATACCTTCAAATTGATGATGAGTACCTGTGTAATCCAAACGGAAGCATTCCAAGAAAAGAAACGTTGCTCTACATGTTTGGCTTTTTAGTGTACCGAATAGGTCGTGCAAAACGTTTTTTTAGAAGTAAAAAACAGTATGTCATACATTTTCCATCTATCTATTTTGATGCAACACGTAAACAACCAAGTGAAGGTGGGTTTGCATATACGGTAAAATGGCTTAAACAATATCAAAAGTATCAAGATTTACGTGCAACAAGGAAGCAACAAGCAGCAACAAAAGCTGGCGCACGACGTAGACAAAAAACAAACGAGGAAAAAGTAAGAGATCAAATAAAACTATATATAAAAGGTACAATTGCATTACCACAAGTTTACACCTATATAGAAACCAACAAAGGCATTCCTAATTACTTCATTACGGAAGTTCCTAGACTGCTAAGACTATTAACAAATAAAGAGTTTGATTTATATGAGTAGTAATAAAAGGGTAAAATAAAAAACATATTTGACTATTTTTGGTTTGAGGTTTAGGTTAACTATTTAATTAAAAAAATCAATTTCAATCATAATAAGTTACAGTCTGTAAAAGTGCTTCTTGGTGAGCGTAAATATCATCAATTGTTTCTATATGTACTTTAATTTCTTTTTTGTTTTCTTCAATTAGTCCTAGGTATTTTTTTCCACCACTTAGATGCAGTCTACAAAGAGGTTTCCGATTATTATTATCTAGCAAAATTCCAAAATAGGATTGTGTATCTCTGTAAAATATTCGTTCATGCGCTATATTTCTTCTTAATATTGCAACTACTATTTTAAATCCATCTAATTCCTCTTCTGTTGTGTTTACCTTACTTACTTCAACTTCTTCTATATTTTCTTCAATTTGTTGTTCAGTTTCTTTATTGAGGGCGCTTTGGAGTCTATCGTTTACCTTGTCGCTTATCAATTGATTGATAGCTTTATGAACTAGTTCACTAAATTGCTCCATCACACGTTCTGTTAATCTCCCACTGTATACTTTTGAAGCAAAAAATCTAGTAAATTCAGGGCTAGTCTTTACGAGTTCACTACTAAAAACTTTTTTAATTTCTTGGGTATATTTTAAAGAACTAGCATTGTTTAAGATTTTAGTAACATCAAAGTTTGATTTATGAAATTTTGATATTTCATTTACTATTGAATCTTTTAAATGTGTAATTGTAAATTCTAAAAATGGTTTATTGTCCATTTTATTTTTCTCTTCCAAATCAGTGTAAAAACGATATTCAATACCATTGGTTAACAAAGCAAATCTTGATTTAGATGCATGAAAATATCTAATTAACTGTGAACTATGAGTATCTAAACTTTCAACCCAATGTTTACATTCCATAATGAGAATTGGAATATTATCTTGAAAAATTGCATAATCAACTTTCTCACCTTTTTTCAAGCCTACATCTGCCGTAAATTCAGGAACGACTTCTGTTGGATTGAAAATATCGTACCCTAGTAAATTAATGAATGGCAATACAAAAGCTGTTTTAGTCGCTTCTTCTGTGAGTATTTGTTCTTTCATCAAATCAATTTTTTCAGAAAGCTCTTTTAGTTTACTTTGTATATCCATGATAGTATTACTTGTTTATTTGATTTTTTATTTCTGATGTAGGTAACATCTTTTATCTGCATTTTTAGTTTGATTTTGACAACGTTCACCTGATTTCTTTTTTCCTCTACATTGTGAAGTTGTTTTCCTTTTAATCTTTTCGGGTGGTTCAACAGATTCTTTATTTTTACTCAGCTTGCTAGAAGTGTTTTTTGTAGTCAGCTTACAAACTTTACAAGGTATATAACCTAAACTTTTCGCTTTATTTATGGTTAACTCTTTATGTGACTTTTTAAGATATCTACAACTCGATTTATGATATTTTTTTCCTGATTTTGTAGTGTACACAGTTTGTGAAACAAGATCAGAAGAGACTAGGAATATAATCGTATAAATAATATAGCATAAGTGTTTCATCTTTATTATGGTTAAAGAATTATAGTATCAGAATTATTCTTGTTTTAATAATGTTATTTTTTCTCTTCCCGTTTTTAAAGCATTTGCTATTACTTCATCAGATTTCAAAAAAACAGTCCCATCGTTTCCTGTATCAAGTTTCATATACCAAGTAATTTTGTTTTTGCTAACATAATAACCTAGCAGGAATTCATCATCACTAATAAATTTATTCTCTAAGTAGTCAGCTCTTGTAGATATATCTTTGGTTGCTTGAATTTTTAAAGCTGTTAAAGCTTTTTCTATTTCAATGATATCTTCATAAGCAATAGAAGAAGTTACTGTATTGTATTTACCTTTTTTTGAAATCTGAAGAAAGTATTTTGCTATCTCTCCAGATACAATTTTCCTAATTTTAACTTCGCAATTACCATAAGCTGATTTTATTTTGGGTAAATTAAAATCTTCAAATTTCATAATCACTCCTTTTTTTGAAACAAAGTCTAACATTTTAGACTCCTTGACTTTTGGTGGTTGAGCAAATGCTAAATTGCATATCAATAAAATAATTATTACTAGAATATTTCTCATGATCTTATTAGTGTTTTTTGTTTGAATAAATATTAAAGGTATAAGTTTAATTAAGGACACCTCCAATAACGTTTATCTGCTTTAGTTGTATTATTTCTCCAGTGTAATGGTTGTAAGTTACTGAGGTAATCACTTCCTCCGTTTGCTACTGCAACGATATGGTCAATTTCCCAACCGTAAGTTGAATTTCTATTTCCAAATTCAGACCATTTAATTACTTTTCCACATTTATCTTTTCTCCATGTAAGAGAAGATTTACCGTTAATTCTGTTTGCTTTTCTCCAAATACTTAACTTTTGTATATCTGACCAACTACCACCTATTCGGTTTGTATTTGATTTTCTCGCCATGATTGTATCTTTTTAAGTTTATACTGATACAAATCTAAAACGATTAAATATCAATCACTTGTGGAAATCCACGATAGCAAAAAAATAAAGTAGTGTTGAAATATTAAATAAGGTCTAAGCTTTGAGCAAGGTAAATGAGTTGTGAAGTAGTATTTGCATTAAAATTATCGCGAAGTCTGCTTAAACGATCTTCAACGGAACGTCTGCTATTTGGATTGATACCTTTTGATTTGAAGTAATCTGCAATTTCATCTTGCTTTAAACCACGGGCAACTAATTGAAGTAGTTGTTTTTCGTAATCATCTAATTGAAAAACATTTTTTTGATGTAACGTGGCACTAGAAATTGGACATAAGTACTTTTTATCATCTTGAACAGCTTCAATTGCTTTGAGAAGTTCTTTTGTACCGTTTAACCCCTTACATACATAACCATCAATGCCTATTTCATTGGTTAAATGATTAATTACTGTTTGTTGATTGTTAACGGAAAATGCAATAACTTTTATTGTTTGTTGTAACTTTTTCACTTCTGCAATAAGTACTTCTCCTGTAGTAATTTTAGGGTTTTGAGTATTCGTTACAAAAGATAAATCACTGATTAATAAATCAAAAGGTTGTTTGTAATGAAGTCCTTTCTTAATCTTCAAAATTGCACCATCACATGATTGGGATGATTCAACTATCTCTATTCCTATTTCTTTCAACTTAAATACTAAACCAATATTACTACTATCGGTATCTTCTGCGACTAAAACTTTTTTGAACTTCATAAGGCTATTGAATAAATCGTATTTCGGTTTTAAATCCATTTTCAGGACTCGTCTCAAAAGTAATAGTTCCATTGATTTCGGCGATGCGGTTTTCCACATTTGCCAGACCATTTTTTAATAAAGTATTCGCTTTGGTGGTACCTTTACCATTATCTACATACTTGATAATTATATTCTTTTTTATTTTTGTAAACGTAATACCGACTAAGGAAGCTTCACTATGTTTTTTCATATTGGTAAGCAGTTCTTGTAGCACTCTGTAAACTTGTTCCTTTTTTAATTTAGATACGGAATACCAAAAATCTATAGCGATTTCATTTGTTACAATTTTAGTCGAATCATTTCCAAAAGAATTTAACAAGGATAGCAATTCATCGTGATACCCTTTATTGGTATCTATAGTTGTATATGTTTTAGAAATATCTCTCGCTTTGACATAAATATCATTCAATCCATTTAAAACTTGTAACCCTTCTTTTTCCAACAAAGAAGCAGGATTTGTTTGTATTTGATTCATTAGGTAAAAAATATCATTTCCTAATTCGTCATGTACTTTTTTGGAAAGATTGCGTTCTGTTTTATGAATTTGAGTTAGTGTATGTCGTTTGTTTCGATTGCGCTGAAGTATGATTAAGAAAACCGCTATTATTAGTATTAGTCCACCTAAAAACGCAAATAAAAGAGTTTTACTTTTTTGTTGTTCTTTATTAGATTTTTCTTGAAATACTTGTCTTTCTAGTTCAGAAATATCATATTTATATATTGCATAATTATTGTTGTTAAACTTAATTTTTGATAGACTATCATTGAGCTTTTTATATCTCCTTACTCTTGGATCAGAATGCAATTCCATCTGTAACCCTAGTGCATCTTCTTCAAAATTTGGAGTTTTTATTTTTTGACTTAGTTCATAAACCTTATTCGCATAAAACCTTGAAATTGTGTCATTTCCTTGATCATGATAATACTTAGTCAACTTATGATAACTCGCAAACATTTCAGTATTAATCCCAACTTCTTCACGGAGCCTTAATCCTCTTTTAATTAGTTTTAAACCTAAAAAAGTACTATCTAGTTTAGTATATATATACCCTAAGTTATCTAATATTCTAGCCTTTTCAAGAGTGTCTTTAAATCTTGGAAAAAGATTGTATGCATTTACTAGTTCATTTTTTGCATTTTCAACTTCATTAAATTCTCTGTAAATATTAGATATATTGTTATAAATTACAGCACTGTCTAATGCTGAACCTGATCTTTGTATAGCTCTATTAAACAACTCAATTGCTTTTTCTTTATTTTTTTGTTCTCTGTAAATATTGCCTAATAAGTTAAAAGCTGATTTTTGATATTGAGCTTTATATTCTGGATCAGTAAATAAATCAATTTCTTCAAGTATAGATACTAGCAGATTTTCCGCTTCTTCATAATTGCTCATATTTTTTTCAATACTAGCAAGGTTATATTTAAAATAAAGAATATATGGATCGTCTTTCTCTATGCTATTAAGTTCTGTTTCAAAAAAAGTTTTCGCCTCAATTAAATCAGAAGCATTATTAAAATTTTGAGACTTTTTTACATAATAAGGAATACTATCATTTTTTCTTTGTCCGAGTAAGCTTTGGCTTCCCATGAAGAAAATAATAATTAAAAAAAAGAGGAATGAATTTGTATTATTTTTCATTCCTCTAAAATACTAAATTATAACATTAATCTCCTAATCCATTTCCTGGTGGCGGTGGCGGAGGTGGTGGAGGTAATTCACCTTCATCACCACAACAAGCTTCTATTTCATCTGTTTCATCTAATACTTCTGGAGTACACGATTGAAACCCTAATATGTGGAAAACCACAAGTATAACTAAATATATTTTCTTCATTTTGTTTAATTAAAAATTTGACAATAGTGTGGCTGTCCGAAGTTGTTTTTCAGATATATATTGCATACTAGCCACACGTTAAAAATTGGAGACGTCTCTCCATTGTTTTGGGAAGTAGAAGTGAAAACCGAAGAAGTCTTGACTTCCCTTTTTAGAAACAACTTAAGTTTTCAACTTCTTATGGAGTTTAATCCGTAAACCTCATTACGGGTGAGATCATCTTTTAAACTCTGAAGCAAATGAACAAACAAAATGAAACAAAACAGTCAACACGAATTACTCAATAATCAAACAGATATGTATACACATTGATGAAGACAGCATGAGGAACTCATGTAGGACTTATGATAAATACTAAACATTGACTTTTATGAAAGAAATTCTATTTCAACAAGCGTTCAAAAAAGCGAAACAACAGAGCGGTAAAACCAGTAAAAACGGAGTCTCATCACATTTAGAAAATGTATTTGCAATGAAACTCAATTTCCAAACAAGCAAAGTGACTTTTTCAAGATATTATGAACAATTCATGGAAGGAAAAACTGGAAAAATTATGAATCCAAGTACTGGGTTACTTGATAAACTTGCCGAATATATAGGCTATAATAGCTATGAAGATTTTGTAACTCAATTAGATCAAAAAGATACTCCAACAAGAGTCAGTTTTTTAAAGTTTGCTAGGAAAAGTAAATGGTTTATTATAATTACTTTATTGGCTTTGGTTACAGTTTTTATAATTATAAAACTGAATAAACAACGATGGATGGTTTGGAATTTAACACATTATGAAGAGGTACAATTTGATTTAGAAAAATATGAATTGGGGCAACTAAAATTATACAAAGAGGAAAGAATAAAAAACTTCAAAAAAATTGAAGTTGATTGTCAAACTGAATATAAAACCCCCGAGGGAACTATAAAAATTTGGTATGGTAAAAATCATAAAAAAGAACTGCAATATTTTACATCATTAGGACTTCACCCCGAAACAGGGAATTCATTAAAACCGCTTTCTAAATATATGTTTGAAGAACATATTTGTATAAAAGAATCGTCAAACTCAAATAAAAATTAATTATAAAATTCTACTATGTCAAATAAAAATAAAGGAAAAGGGTGTGTTATTATATTAGTGATATTTTTAGTTATTGGAATTATTGGAAGTTTTATCACCGATAAAACCAATAATTCTTTATCTATAATCGAATCTGCGAAAAGAAGCATAGAAAAAGATAATTATCAAATCGCTATTACTGAATTAGAAACTATTAATAAAGAAGATTCTCTATATACAGAAGCTTTAAAGCTTATTAATCATGCAGATAGCTTGCATAATTTAGCTTTAGAAAAAAAGAAAAAAGTAAGAGAATTAGAAAATCAAAAGATTGAGCAAGAAAAAGAAGAAAATTTAAAAGAACAGATCAAAAGAGAAATAGCGTCTATAGATGAAGGTATTGATTTCTCAGGTTACAGAAAAACAGTAGATCAGTTACAATTTGAGTTAGTTCTATTTGGTGGTTGGGCAAAAATTGTAGAAGAAGGTGAACAATCAAAAGATTTAGTTACACAAAAATTAACCGCAAAATTAAAAGCCAAGATTTCAAAGATACAAATTAAAGAATTTCCGCTACTTAGAAAAGAATATAGTAAAATCATAAATGCGAAAATGTGGGAAAATGATATTGAAGTTTCTGCATCAGGAAGAAGAAAAAACTATATAAACTTCACGGGAAGTATATTTACCACAAATAAAAACAAACAACTTTTTCAAAAAGAAGTACAGGAAACTTTGAAAATGTTTAGATTTACACAATCGAGATACAGATGGTATGAGGGAGAAAACAAATATACATATTACACAATATATAAAGGAAAAGATAGTGATTTAGTCTTTTTCTAATACCATACAATTTAAGTTATATCTCTTTTACACTTCGGTATAACTAAGCAGTCACAAGTGCGGAGAAAGAGGGGTTCTCACCCCCGAGTTGTGAATTGCTTTCAAATTGTATTTTTACGTGAGGAATCACAAGCTGGATTATATAGGCGCACTCGTTAACCTAGTTGTGAATTGCTTTCAAATTGTATTTTTACGTGAGGAATCACAAGCAGTCCTTACTTTTGGGCGCTGATCCTATTGTTGTGAATTGCTTTCAAATTGTATTTTTACGTGAGGAATCACAAGCTTTGTATTTTAATTCAGTTAATATTTCAAGTTGTGAATTGCTTTCAAATTGTATTTTTACGTGAGGAATCACAAGATGAAGGAAGGATATAAAGGTGTTAAGCTAGTTGTGAATTGCTTTCAAATTGTATTTTTACGTGAGGAATCACAAGGGGGATTAATAATAGTATTTTACTTTATTAGTTGTGAATTGCTTTCAAATTGTATTTTTACGTGAGGAATCACAAGAATTCTGGAAGGTTCTCTTGATTGTTCATAGTTGTGAATTGCTTTCAAATTGTATTTTTACGTGAGGAATCACAAGCGAAATTAGATACAGAATACTTAAGCCTACGTTGTGAATTGCTTTCAAATTGTATTTTTACGTGAGGAATCACAAGTTTCTTCCCGTAATAAGTCTAAATACTCAGGTTGTGAATTGCTTTCAAATTGTATTTTTACGTGAGGAATCACAAGTATTTTAAACAATGCTTTTTCCTTTTTACTGTTGTGAATTGCTTTCAAATTGTATTTTTACGTGAGGAATCACAAGCTCTCCATTACTTGACATAACGTATGCAATGTTGTGAATTGCTTTCAAATTGTATTTTTACGTGAGGAATCACAAGGAACAATTCAAACAAAGTTTCTTTCTTTTTGTTGTGAATTGCTTTCAAATTGTATTTTTACGTGAGGAATCACAAGCTTCACCAATATAATCAATGAATAGGTTTTGTTGTGAATTGCTTTCAAATTGTATTTTTACGTGAGGAATCACAAGTCTTCCATTCTCGAAACTTGAATGTATTCAGTTGTGAATTGCTTTCAAATTGTATTTTTACGTGAGGAATCACAAGTGAATTCTGGAAACAATAAAAATTGGGTTAGTTGTGAATTGCTTTCAAATTGTATTTTTACGTGAGGAATCACAAGAAAGAGGTATAAACATCAAGAGCAAGACGAGTTGTGAATTGCTTTCAAATTGTATTTTTACGTGAGGAATCACAAGGTATATAAGCTTTTGCAAAATCTCCGTCTAGTTGTGAATTGCTTTCAAATTGTATTTTTACGTGAGGAATCACAAGAATTACCATCACATGCACGTTAGACACCCAGTTGTGAATTGCTTTCAAATTGTATTTTTACGTGAGGAATCACAAGTAAAAGACTGGTCAGAAGTTATCAATGAATGTTGTGAATTGCTTTCAAATTGTATTTTTACGTGAGGAATCACAAGAAAGTATAAGTTTTGCGTAACCACACTGGTGTTGTGAATTGCTTTCAAATTGTATTTTTACGTGAGGAATCACAAGTATCTCTAAGGGTGTATTTCTTCATAATCTGTTGTGAATTGCTTTCAAATTGTATTTTTACGTGAGGAATCACAAGGTTTGATGCCTCAGAGAATAGTGTATACATGTTGTGAATTGCTTTCAAATTGTATTTTTACGTGAGGAATCACAAGAAATGTTATTGATGGAATACAGACAACTGTGTTGTGAATTGCTTTCAAATTGTATTTTTACGTGAGGAATCACAAGAGCTGATTTGTTTTACTGTTTGCATTACTTGTTGTGAATTGCTTTCAAATTGTATTTTTACGTGAGGAATCACAAGGTTCATTTTATAATCTTGCTCAGACTCAATGTTGTGAATTGCTTTCAAATTGTATTTTTACGTGAGGAATCACAAGTTTATTAAGCATAACATATTTATATTTGTGTTGTGAATTGCTTTCAAATTGTATTTTTACGTGAGGAATCACAAGGTTAATAATTTTCGTCATTCCTGCGGTAGTGTTGTGAATTGCTTTCAAATTGTATTTTTACGTGAGGAATCACAAGTTATGACTCATAAAACAATTTCTTTTATTTGTTGTGAATTGCTTTCAAATTGTATTTTTACGTGAGGAATCACAAGCTTTAATTATTTTTTTAGCGCGCTCCATAGGTTGTGAATTGCTTTCAAATTGTATTTTTACGTGAGGAATCACAAGAATATCAACATAATGTGCTCCCCCCTCTCTGTTGTGAATTGCTTTCAAATTGTATTTTTACGTGAGGAATCACAAGCTAAAATAGCCAATGTGTTTGCTAGACTCCGTTGTGAATTGCTTTCAAATTGTATTTTTACGTGAGGAATCACAAGTTTAAAAGTTAAAGGAATGCGCAAACCTCAGTTGTGAATTGCTTTCAAATTGTATTTTTACGTGAGGAATCACAAGATTTTATCTGTTCTAGTCCTACGCTCCCTAGTTGTGAATTGCTTTCAAATTGTATTTTTACGTGAGGAATCACAAGATCCATCAATATCAATACACCCTGCATTTAGTTGTGAATTGCTTTCAAATTGTATTTTTACGTGAGGAATCACAAGAGTCACAAGTGGAACACAAGGCATCGTCTAGTTGTGAATTGCTTTCAAATTGTATTTTTACGTGAGGAATCACAAGTTTCGTCTCCTAATATTGCACGTGCTGCTTGTTGTGAATTGCTTTCAAATTGTATTTTTACGTGAGGAATCACAAGGTCAATCCCGAAATGTTGCCTAAAATCAGTACTTCGGGATTACTTTTTAGAATTTAAAAAATGCATCTTATTGAATCATTTTTTAGAGTCTTACTCCATTTTTTTTATCCTAAAACAGTTCTAGTTGTTGTATAGGTTGTGGAATATCTATAGGCTTTACACCGTGAAAAAGTTCCATTTTCTCAAATTGCTTATCGGTTATTTCTAAAATACAGACTTTCCCATGTTTGGGTAATATACTTTTAACTCGCTTTGTATGCACTTTAGCATTTTCTCTGCTCGGACAATGTCGAAGATATATGGAAAACTGAAACATTGTAAATCCGTCATCAATCAGTTTCTTACGAAATTGTGAAGCGGCTCTGCGCTCTTTTTTTGTTTCCGTAGGTAAATCAAAAAATACTAATACCCACATAATTCTATAGGCATTAAAACGATTTGTATTTGATAACATATCATAGTAGTATTAATCAAGTGTTGGGTATTTTATGTGTCGTTGTTCTCCACCATAACATTTGTACAAACTAGCTGTTGTAGTCGTTACGGCAACCATTAATGGACGTTCTACACCATCAATCCATACATCTTGTGTGGCTATATTGAGTAAGTATGCTTTACTATCTTTGGTCAATTTTTCGTGAACTCCATGCAAAGAAATATAATTGTATACCATTTTATCGACAAAAGGTCGGTACGGTTCCATAATATCATCTGCTAAGCAATACGGATTGTATTTGTTGCGATGAAAAATACCTAAAACGGGCAATAACCCACTACTTACTAATGCTCTTGCAACAATACTTCTGAGAACTGCATATCCAAAGTTTAATAAGTTATTAGGAGCATTGCCAAAACGTTCTCTAGTGAAATTCTCAAATAAATGTTTCCAGTGATGTTGCGCCGCTTTGGCTTCACAATTAGTAGTGTCGCCACTTTTGACATTCTGCCAATAGAAATCCATTTGCTCATAAGGCTTGTTATTTAGTTTGAGCAACGCCTGTTGATTTTTAATTTTTTGTTCTATGGTTTGCTTCCACAATTGTTTTTTTAAAGGTTCGGAAGCAGCTATTTGGTGTTTTATACGATCTGAATGTTCGGTATGCCCATACAGCGGCAACATAATGCCAAATGGTAAATGGTGTGCATCACAACTTACCACTGCTATATTGTTTCCTTGCAGCTTTATTAATAATTGATTACTTAAAGTAATTTGATAATGATCCAACATCAATAAAGCCATATCTTCAATAGGAATTGTTCCTTTGATACTTTTGTCTTCGGGATCTTCTACTACTAATTGTTTTTGTTTTAGTCTTAAATAAGCGGGGGAACCAACATAAATGGTACGCTTTATCATAACTTCTATTTTTAATATTCTCCTACGTGTACAATTTTTCCAATATGATTAATTCTTACTTTAACTATTTGATCCAAAAGTGATAAACTTTTTAAGCTATGAAATGTAATTTCTTTTAGCTCTTTTTTATCTATCAGTTCTGTTTCTAAATGATGTCTAAAAACATATTCCCTAATTGCAGAATTTCCGTATACAAGCTTTGAAAACTTTTGAACTCTGAATAAATGTTTACTAACTATCGTATTATTTTTTTGATCTTCTAAATCAATTTCTTTCGGATTGAAATTTTCAGAAGGAAATACAAACATTTCATTTTGCTTCATCGTGAATAAAAATTTCCAACCTAGATTTTCATTTAGTGCTTTGTCAATGATTGGAATTCCTAAATTTACACGCGCTACAGCTTCATAGAAAGAAACTACTACATCGTGAAGTTTTCCTTGTTGGTCTTTATAAATAGCTACATGATGATTATTTCCTGTACTTACAAAATCAACAGCAATACTTTTACTATCTTTAGACAATATGGGTTTTCCGAAATGATCTGTTTTTGAATGTAATGCTTCTGCATTTTTAATGCCATCGATACGAACTCGTTTTATAGAAATTCCTTTTTCTTTGTCTAACCAAATAGGGTTTTTCTCAAGATCAGAAAATGCTAATTTGGCATTTCCGTTGTATTCTTGTAACCGCAGTTTTAAAATATTTTGCACTCCTATATCAATAATTTTTAATAGACTTTTTGCATCCTTAAAATTATCAGGATTTATTTCTTTTCTAATGGTGTAATTATCTTCAAAATACTGCGTTTTTACGATTTCTGGTAACAGTTTTGTTTTAGCTTCATCCAAATAAATAGGATTCTTGCTAAGACTATTTTTTCCAGCAAATGCTTTCTTTGGATCATTGTTATTCGCCGCCAAACGTTTTAGTAACGCTTCTCGATATGTTGGTTTGGTAACTTGCTGAATCTTCTCGATAGTAAACTTACTCGAAACTTTTTCTTTTGTCACAATCACTTTTTTAGTATGACTGTACACGGTTTCTTTATGTAGTTGACCTCTTGGTGTTAACTGCACCTTTTCATTCAGCACGCCTTTCTGACTTGTTTTAGTCTTGTTTTTATTTTTGGTAACAACTTTATTTTTATTTTTGAAAGATATCAAAATTTGCTCCAAATGATCTTTTGCTTTCGTTCTGAAGTTTTTTAGTGGCGGAATAAATTTTCGCTTTTTGTTTCCATCTTTAACATACACTTTCGTGATCTTATTTTTGATTCCTTTTAAATTACTTTTTTTATGATCAATTTCTTCATCTTTTAGCCCATAAATAGCATTCAAATTATTTAAATACTGAACATGGTCGTACGTTGTAAAAGCAACTGTTAGCGCATCCATTGCATGATGACGATGATCATTCCGTTTTGTCCAATCTTTAATGATCTCAACACTATTTCCGTTTTTTCGAATTTGTTTCTCTGTAAGTCCCAACACCTGATATTTTGACAAGTTGAGTTCTTTCATTACATTAATTAAATCCCAATCTTCACGCAATTTATCAGTAATTCGTCCAGAAGTCGTATGCACAGTTCCAAACACTTCTTGAAGCATTTGCGTTGCTTTTTTGGCGATATATTGACTGTTCCGCAAATCTCGTTCAATGAATCCTTCGGGAAGTTCGTTTCGTGACATTAGAAGCTTTTTATATTTCCCTTTTGATATTTTTTTTGATTGATATAATGTTTCAACACGTGCTATATAACTATCCAAATCGCTCGTGTATTTTTGTGTAATAAAATCCAATGCAGTGGAATCAGCTTTAGCTAAATTTACGTTTCGATAGGCTAAGGTTTTGTTAGAAAAAGAATCATCAAATAAAATTGCTTTTGGGATAATATGTTCAATATCAATTTCTTTTGAGAACAATTTTTCTTTAGGAATATATGTATTTGTAAAGAGTGTTTTATATCCATTCAGACTCAGTTCTTCATATAATTTATACTTTACAATATCGTTTCTAGTTGGATGTTGTATGCCAAATTCTTTTTGAAGTAACTCTCTAATATTTTGATTTTTTGTAGTTGCTTCATTAATATGTTTTGTCATATCAGCTCGTTCTTTTGCTGATTTCTTTAATTCTCTCGACAACTCTACACGAATTTCATCAGGCTTTCCATACGTTTCAATTACTTGATTGACCAAATTTACCATTTGATTTAAAATCTTCTCTACTACAGGATTTCGTAGCTCATTCTTTTTCAGCAGTGAAAGTTTTTCTTTTAAAACTCTATTTTTTTGTTCTTCCTTAGTTAGTGAATTGGAATGATTGTATTTTGCGAGTCGTGCAGCTTCCGAAAAATTATGCCCATCTATTAAAAAAGGAATGATTTTGCGAATGGCTCTACTACTCAAATTCCCATAATCTTGTTGAAAAGATACATGTACCAACAAACTAGCATAATTTGGCTTAAAACCATACGTCATATGAAGCTTCTTTTTAAGTGCAACATTGGTATCTCCATATAATAATCGATCTGCTTCGGTTATTTTTTTACCATCTTCAGCAGCGTAGAGTAAGTGCCACAATTGATAACTTTTTTGTTTGTCAAAATCATTTCCTTCAATCGTGGTATCAAAAGTTAAAATTTCAGAATTTATTTTTGCTTCTTTAAAAATTATTGCTAATTCAGTGTGAATTTCTTTAGCAGTTTTTTTATTCCAATCAAAACCATATCCTTCAATTTCAGCAATGCGTTGATATACATTATACAATACTTCATTTGTTCTATTACCTTCAATTTCTTCAAAATTAGCTTTCCAATACTTAGGAGTTTTCAATTGAAGCAGCTTTTTTAATTCTTTACTTTTTAAAGTACCTCTAAGATTCAATTCTTCAAATACAAATTGCCTAGCTTCATCCTCAAATTCTGTAAATTTTATTTTTTCGTTCGTTTGAATATGTTCAAATTCTAAATGATTCAAGTTTTGCCAAATTTTAAACTCTTGAAACAACGGAGAAGATTTCGGAATTGCTTTGTGTCCTTTTTCAAACTGACAATCAGAAATTAAATGTTTTTGAGATTTTAGCTTTCGCTGATAAAAAATAATTATATCTCTAACTTCTGTTTTGAGTTCAGTAGTTAATTCAGGGTGAAATTGTGCTTGTGTTTCCCAAATTTTCTCAAATTCATCCAAATAATCTTGGCGATAGAAAACTTGATTTTTCAAAGAAATATGCCGATCTTTTTGAAGTTGTGCGTATAAACTTTCACCAACAGTTACATTTTTAAAATAAAGTGATTTACTTCGGTCGCTGATTGCGCCTAAATATCCACTAGATTTATTGATTTCGTTATTAATAGCAACCAATACGTATGCTACTTCTGCAATTGAAAGTTGTTTTGTAAGTGCTTCATTTCTCCATGCATAGTGTTGCAATCGGACTTCGTTTCGTTTTCCTTTATTTTCAGCAGTATAGATTTGATGAATCGCTAAAAATAACTTCCTTGAATTTTGCTGTCCTTGTCCTTTTAATTTGGTGTATAATTCATCTGTTAAAATCGATTCATAAAATTGTTGTTGAAATTTCCAAACAGTATCTAACTCTTGTTGTAAATCCGATTGATAAAAATCTGGAATATATTTTTTATTCTCCTTTAATAGTTGATGTACATATTGACCAGGTGTGAGTTGTTGGTTGTATAATTCTTTAGCAACTGCCATTCCATCAATAGCAAATCCTTCATCTTCATTTTTAACTTTACGACTACTTTTATAACCTCTTTTCTTATTAATAGCCAACAATACACGCGCAAACTCATCTTTTTCAATTTTATGTTTTGCAGCTTTTGCTCGTAAAGCCACTGTTTGATGCGTTGTATGATTTCCAATCTCAGTAAGTTTTGTATTCTCATCAATAATGTGATGCTTTGTTAAAATTTCGATTAGATTCTTTCTACGCAACTTAAAGCGTTGCAAATTTCGTCTTGCACTACGTTTCAGTGTACGATCTGCATTTGTTGAAAGTGGTCTTCCTTTTTCAAAATCTGTTTTCTCATCAGTAGTCAAAGGATTTACTCGAACTCCTAATTTTATAATTTCAGATTCTTCTTTTTCGTTTTCACCCTCATCTACTAACGCCCAACCAATAGAGGTTGTTCCTAAATCTAATCCTAATACTTTCTTCATGTTTGTGAATTTCTATAAAAATGAATTAAAAATAATAATATCCCTTACGGAAAACCACATTCTTTTATGTAAATCTTTTCCGTATATTTGAAATATACAAATTGAAAGCAATTCACAATAAGGATTATTCCGTTGTGAAAACATTTAAAGCGGCATCATTGATGTCGCTTTTTTCATGCTCAAAGTAATTTGCAATAGCATGAAGACGAAACAAAAACACAACAATTTACAATAAGAAACTTCCAAGCATAATAAAATATCAAATTTCCGTTATCTACAAAACTTAATTAATGAACAAAATCATTCACTCACAACTAATGGAGCTTTTCTATAATAATTTCAAAAAATTGGAAAATGCTACTTTTGAAATTATGATTGAAGACTTCATTCAAGGCATGGGTGAAAACCTTCAGGAAAAAGGACTTCTTGACGATCCACTCTACAATGAAGATGTTTTAAATTTAGTGAAGCATAGAGAAAATCAAGAACTTATCAATGCTTTTGAAAATGCAAAAAAACTAGACTTAGATGAAAAGGCTATTAAGCAAAAATTGACAATAGATATCAAAAAATCAATTCATGAATTAAATCAAACAGTTTTTTCAAAAAATGAAGACATAAAAAAGCATTCTCTTTATATTGTAATAGGTAGCGAACACGATCCCTATAATAAAATTTACACTAAAGGTTATTTAAGTGGTTTTACAGAAGATGAAGATTTATTTTTAAATGAAGTTGATCCTTTACAATATATGCAAGAGGATCAAAAAAATACTAATGAAATTTACAGCGATATTGGTTTTATTGATTTCTTACCAATCTTGAAAAACCTAGCTACTCTTGAAAGTCTATTAAAAAAGTATGAGTTACATGATATTTTATTATGTACGGCTACCTACTCTTACTTACGCAGTTCATACGAATATAAATTATACCTACTCTTAAATGAGATTTTTGAAGATATTAGAATTGAATTCTTTCACAGTAAAGCAATTGTAAAACCTCTTTACATATACGCTCTTGAGTTTTTAGGAGAACGCATTAATGTATATATATACGATTGACCTTAGAGCGTACTGTGATAATTTGCAACAGAACGCAACAACTTGCAACAAAACATCAGTTTACTAAAAAAACAAAACGTGTAGTCCTAGCAACAAAAAAAACCTTGAACGTTAATTCAAGGCTTTCTCACTCAGAATAATTTTAGTTTTACGATAAATTAATATTCTGAAAAGTAAACATCATTTGCATTACTTTTTTTAAAAACCTTCAATTTAAAATTGAAGGTTCGACTAAAACAGGAAATTTTGGATACTAGAGGAATTTAGGTTATTTTAAATAATAAATCCATGAAATAATAAATATCATCATTAACAATACGGCAACCACAAAGCCAACTACAAATCCAGCAAAAAATTGTAAATGTTTTTTTTGAATCATTTCTTTATTTTTAAAAGGCAAAGCGGCTTTGCCCTCTTTGATATCACCTATCAAACGCTTTTTACTCATTAAAACTACCACGCTCTCAGAATATACCGCTTTGCCAACTAAACAGCTAGATCAAACGACCTAACTAATTGATTAAGTTACTAATCAATTGCTCCCATATTCGGAAAAGAGCATTAACCAATAAAACTTTAATCATGAAAAAAATCATTCGTCAACCTTACTTTTAAAATTGAACTCGTCTTTTATTAGCACTCTAAATCTTCTTATTGTTCGGTACATACTAATAACAAAAATTGTTAGTATACACATCAAGAAAAAATTAATAATACGTTTTCTGCCATTTTTCAGCTTTAAATTTCAAATAAATATTGATGGCTATTTGTATCAATTTTCAATAAAAGTCAAAAACTAGAACCTTTATATTCTGACATGAGATAAAGGTTTTCAAGGCTTTTGATGTTATTTTAATATATTTGGTTTAACGCTATGCTAATATAAAAAAAGTTTCCCATAAAAACGAAAAAGTTAGTCAAAAATAACAAATAAGTTATATAAATAAATGATTTCTCGAATCCTACATATTATTAATGAACAACAGATTACTGCCTATAAAATTGAAAAAGGAACTAATAATCATATTTCTAATGTAGCCGCAAGAAAAATTATCAACGGCGATACAGCAAAACCAAGACAAGCTTCAATTGATATTTTGGTTAATTTTCTATGCAAAGATTATAATGTTTCCAGAGAATGGCTAAATGATGGAACAGGCGAGATGTATTTGAAAGAAGAATCGAATCACGATTTTGAAAAACAAGGTGTCATCGTTTCACTTGATGAGCTAATAGAACACTTTTTAAAGCATCAAAGTGCTTATTTGGATAAGTCAGAAACTATACGATTATCCATTGTCAATGATTTTGTGAAAAATAAAGATTTTTATTTGGAGCGTTCAGAATATTTCAGCCTTTTTATCGATGGACTAGTTGAAAAGGGAATTGAAAAAAGACTTCAAGAATTAAAAGATTTAGGAGTCATTGTAAAAGCAAGAAATATTGATAATTAAGTACAAACTTCAATATTACCAATTGTAAAAACTAATCCTTTTGGCAAGTTTTCAAAAGTTTTATTATTACGCTTTTTGATTTCTTCTGCATCTTTTTTAAGTTCTTCGGTTTCTTTTTCTATTATTTCAAGAATTTCTTCATGGGCGTTTTTTACTTCTTTATCAATAAATTTTTTATTGTAAAGTTTAGTTAGATTTTTTTTAGTGAAATCATTCATTTTAATCTACTTCTTTTGCTACTTTATTAATTACGTCATTATTAGATTCTGTAAATTCAACAAATTTATCGTCTTTGATAAACCCTTTTTTTGGGATATTAAAAAGGAGTTGTCTAAACAAAATTCTGATGGCTTTTAATAGCTTTTCTTCTTCTATGGAATTTATTTTAAACAAGTAAAGTAGAAGATATTTTAACCCAAATGCGGCAAAAATTGCTCCAAAAATTAAACCTGTTATATAATAAACTCTGTGAATTTCAAGTGAGTTTGAAAATGCCCAAATTAGGTATACAGAAGCCACGAACAAATACATGAAGCCTAAATAAATAAAGGACTTTGATATTTGAATCCAATTAATAGTATTTCTGAAAAAATGTAATATTATAAATAAAACACCCGTTATTAATATTAAAAATGGGTTTCCTATAGCGTCTGCAAATGAGTTGTAATTTGGAAAGTTTCTTATTTTTTTTGAATTTTTAAGATCGATTAAACTAACATATAGTTTTTCAGATTTTTGTTCACTAATATTATGAGAACTTACTAAGTTATTTATTTTTTGATTCAATGAATCCGGCAACAAATTCATCGTCTGAATATCTGCTAAAAGTTGTATCCCTTCAACCCTTTTTAGATCTCTTTCATTTCTTGCTGTACGCTGTTCTTTTCTGACAATTTCAACATCTTCACTATTAACTTCAAAAAAGACTTGAGACATTGCCGCAAAAACACCAATCATTACGGCAATGATTATAAAATACTTTCTAATTGTAATCTTCGTCGGGGTCTTGTCCTCCACTATTTCCGATTGTTCCGTTGTTGTTTTTGTCTGTTGATTGGATTTCTTCATATTCCTGATCTGCTATACTGTCGGGGTTACAACTTGTTGATAAATTCATTCCTACTATGAATAGACAAACTAATAATACTTTTTTCATGATTATTTGATTTAAAGATTAGTACTTAAAATCAAATGTATTTAAAAAAGGAACTGTCAGAAAGTTCATTCTATCACAAGAAAGAAATGTTAGGCAATATAATAAAAAGTTTGTGTTTTTTATCAAATATAAAAACCTACATATAAAAAGTACGGTTTTACCTTCTTTTGATTAAGGTTAGTGTTCTTAGTGAAGAAAATAATGTCGCTTATGAATTCAAAAAAGCTCAACTTAATTATGATATGAAAAGCAAAATTTACTAGATCAACCCTTTCAAATCATAGTATTCAATGGCTTTTTGCTTCAACGGATTCGTACTCCAATCTGACCATTCGTTTGTATATGGGCTATACCCACATTTCAAGGGTTTTGAGTAGTTATCTTTGGGATTTTCAGTATAAGCACGGCAGTCAGTACATATATATCTGAACTCACATTCTTTGCAAATACTAATTTCATCTTTAGTAATGTTCCAATACTTTTTAAACTCTTTTTGTTGTAAAACTTCTTGTAAGGTTGTGTCTTTAATATTTCCGAAACTTTGAGCCATAGACGGACAGTTTTTAATATTACCCTCTACATCAATTGAGATTTTTCGATTTAGACAAGAGTTGTGATTTTGTGACTCTGTAAAAGTTTTTATGTTTATTGCAAACAAGCTAGTATCTACAATACCGCAAAATTTTTCATTTTTTACCTTTTGTTGGGAATATATAATATAACCACTTTGCGCTTTTTTCGGTGGAATAAACTTATCAAATGGGGAAGAATGGATTCTAAAAGAGGAAATTCTTGGAAATTCAGAAATGAAACTAAATAAACTAAGTTCATCAAAACCTTGTTGAAAAGGCATATTAAAATCAATTGATATTATTGATGATTTCAAGTTGTCTAAAAAGTTAGCTAAACGTGATAACTCATTGAGATTTGTTGATTTGAAAAATCTTAACTCCAAGTATTTACAGTTTATTTCATTTAGTTGTTCAATGACCTTTTCAACGTTATATTTTGAACTTTCATTGATATCAATAATTGCGTTCGAAATTTGGGATGGTTCATGCCAATCAAGTGCTATTTTAGGGAATAGATTAGGTGTTTTTGTGAAAATTATGAACTCATTATCATATAAAAATTCAAAGTACTCTTGTATGGTATCATCATAGATATTTTTATAGTATGATTTTATTTCATGCAAAGTTTCGCCTTCAAATTTTATAATTATATCGTATAAATCATTAGGTATATGAACGATATTATTGCGTTGTAAATCACAAATTAAACTTTGATTAGCTCCCTTAACAGGAATACAATTTGCTATTAAAACGAAAGGAATTTCTTGTTGAATCATTTAATTTTCAAAGTTTTAGATATTGGTCTGTAAAAACTATGTGTACTATTATGAGTAGCTCCAAGAGATTCTATTTGGAAAAATTTCTTGTTGGTTTGACTTTTTTTTGAGGTAGAGATATTACATTTTTGAAACGTAAGAGGTAACTCCGATTTTAATGATTCTATTTTTTCCATAGTAATCCTAATTAATTAAATATTCAGCAATATCCTTTTCGATATAATAATTACAATTTTTAGAAACCCAATCAAATTGTCCTTGTGGATTAACTTCTAAAAAAATGTACTCATTATTTGTACTTAGAATTAAGTCAATAGATCCAGTATTTAATTCTGATGATTTTATAAAATTGATGACTTTTTCCTCAATTTTACTAGGTAGTAAAACAGGGACATTTCTATTAGGTTTTAAATTATTATAGTTCCTGTAATCTAAAGAAGTACTTTCATCATTTTGAGATAAAATAGCCATAGGATACAACTTATCTTTAAAAAAGAAAATACGAATTTCATATTGTTTGTCTATTCTTTCTTGAAATAAACTTGGAGCAAAATTATTTTTCATTTCTGACAACATCTTTGCCGTAATCACTGTTGTTCCTGCCGATGTAATTTTAAAGTTCTCACTATTAACCCTTATTGGATATCTTAAATCTTTTGTAATAATTGAGGCATGCTTATCAAAAAATAAATATAATTTTTCTTTTGATGTAGTTACTAAAGTATCAGGGATTTTCAAGTTCACTTTTTTAGCTAATAATAGATAATCAATTTTATAATTTTCATCCTCTTTCTGAAAACTCCCAATATAATCTATGTCTTTCTTTAGGATATTTTCAATTGATTTTACTAAGATTTCTTCTTCTTTCTTTAAATATGAATACATACTAGGGATTTTCCTTAAACTAAGAGGTGTGAACCTTGTACGTGCTCTCCTGTGCCATATTTTTTTAATTTCAACCTTTCTTAATTCGTCAATTTTAATATCTAAAGTATCATTTGATAACTCTAAGAAATTTAAGGTGCTAACATCTTGAAAATTCCTTCTAATGAAATCTTTTTTGTAGTATAGAAGCCATTCAAGCACATAATTTGTAGTAACATCTTCCGCTTCACTAATTACATATATCATAAGTAAAATATATTAAAAATTAGTTTTATCACTTTGATAGCCTGCGGGTAATTGAGTTCCATAAATTTCATTCAAATACCATAATGGTGGAAGCCCTACTTCTTTTCTTCTTTTGTCTACATTTTGAACATCTGTAATCGGATATTGATCAAATTGATTGGTATAAAAACCATAAATTTGTTTCTTGTTTTTGGTTATGGATTCTTGTTCTTCAAAACCTACCCAAAAATCTTTTCTAATTTCTCCATTTTTGATTCCTTGATTTATATAAGGTCTAAAAAAACTCCAAACATAATCGTCTTTTTTAAAGTTTCCTCTTTGATGCCATAAGATTAACCATCCTTTTTTCTGCCATCCATGTTTTTTCGTTATTTCGATTAAAGAAACAACATTGGTTGAATCTATCGGATATCGTTCTTCTGCTGTCAAACCGCTATTTCTAGCTTGCTGATCTTTGTCAAGTAAGCTATCAAGTTTTTTGTAAGCGATTGGATTCTTTAAATTTTTCAAAAATTGTGACTTATATTCTTCATAGTCGGCTTCAACTTCTGAAAATAATTTGTTTTCCCTAAATTGATTGAATTCATCAAATCTTTCAAAATACCCTTTAGAAGCATCTGTTTGTATTATTGATTCAGTAATCAATTCTTTAGCTAAAATATCTTTATTCAAATGTAAAGATGCCGCCGCCGCATAGAAATAATCTGAAACACTTTCATTAGGAATTATCTTGAAAGCTTTTTGAAATAGATTTAATGATTTTGAATACTCTTGCTTCTTGTATTCTAACATTGCTTCCCAAACAAGCTTGTCATAAGTTTCATAATCAACTTTATCTGAGTTACAACCTACTGTTAAAAAAGCTATAAATAATACGTAATATATTTTCATTCGGTTTTTAATTTAAAAATTAGAATGATAAAGTTGCTCTATCATTCTAATTCATTTTAAATAAAATACAAATAATTCCTATGAATTATTGTGTAATTTCAGGATTACATGGAGGATTACTATTTGTACAAATTGTATCTCCTGGAGAAAATTTATCATCATTATCGTTGTCGTACCAAGTATCTTCGTAGTTACCACAATCGTCGTGAGTTCCTGTTGTTTTCTCTTTACCACCTAACATAGATTGAATACAATTAGAATCGGCAGTTTTATTTAAAAATTTATCAATTTTTGTCATAATAAGTTTGATTTATTGGGTTATAGTAGCAGTTTCACATTTAACGATATCCATGCATTCGCCGGGGTTCATTATTCCGTCATCATTATCATCATAATGGATATCACAAATATTATCCATGTAACAAGTAGATATTTCTGTTCCTCCAAGAATACTGTTATATTCAGTACTATTAATTTTTGCTTTTTTTAAATGCTTTAATCTTTGCATAATTTATAAATAATTAAAATTTCACCTACTCTATTAATAGCTTTTCGGTTTCCGCTTCATTGATTGCAATCAATTCTTGTATCACTTTAATAGCTAACTAGTATTCGCCATCATCTGGATACAATATGCTGTTTCTCCAATCTTCATATCCTAAATTGTATAATCCGATTGAGCGACGTCTTTCATTAATTTCTTTTATGGTTGTATTCATTGGCTTGGCATTACTATATGTACCATAATATTGCTCTTTTCCTGCGTAAATCAACAATTGATCTTTCATGAAGCCAACGTAACGAGGATTTGCTTTTCCCTTTCTTTACATAGTCCAAAATTTTAGGGATAAAAAGTTTTCTCTAATGGAATCTTTTGTGTGTAATAAAAGTGCATCAATATTTACAAATTGATTGTCTATATAATAACCTCCAATTATAGTTTCTGAGGGAAATCCATAGGTGTCAAAAATATATATTAACTCTTCTGCGTTCGTAGAATCAATCTTATTTTGCTTCTCAATATTTTGTTTATAGTTACCCTGTCTATATAATTGATCTAATCTTTTCATTTCGATTATTTTATCTCTTAATTCAAGGTTTAAAGACGTTTCATATTCCTTTCTTAATGTGGAAGCTTCAGTATCAAATCTGTCACGTACTTTAGCATAGTAAATACTCAATACAGAATCTTTTTTTAAATATTTAATAGGAAAACCATATTTGGTGATAAGTTCAGTATATTCAGTGTATTCCAAATTGTCATCTAAAATCACTTTTAATTTGACGTAAGTAGAAATTTCCTTGTAAGGAGTTGTATTCAATGGTGCTACATTAGAAAATAATTCATCTAAAATCTCATAACTTTTTTCATATTCTTTTATAATGTAAAGGCTATCGGCTTCAGACACGCTTAAGTAATAGTCATCTGCTAAGTAATCTTTATTGGGTTTTGTCCAACATGATGTTAAAAAAAATGATACAATGAGAAAAAGAAAAAGATATTTAACTTTCATAAATAAAAATACAAGGATTACTTCAAATAAAAGAAATAGATTACAGATACACAAATAAACTTAATAAGCGTCGATAATATTGTATAAGCGTTGATTTTTAGACTAAATACTTGATGTTTTTAGTCAATATCAATTTATTGATTGATGACTACAAAACTTTAACTTTACATATTTACGAATGCTAATATATAATAAGTTTGATTTAATTATCAAACTTATTTCATTTTACATTAACTATTTAACGTATTTCCGTAATGTATTTACGTTAAAAGCGTAATTAATTAGCTTTGTTTATTGTTAATATCAGTTTCATGAAGTTTTTGACATTAAAAATTACAGTATACCATACCAATATTATTAAAAATCAGTTGTGTAGTATGGTAACAAATCATTTAATCTAATACCAAATCGAATGTAGATTTTGATTTAGTGTTTTTTTGCATATTTTTAATTAGCATGAGTTATTTATGTTTTGAAATACAAGTTTCATACATATTGGATATTTATCTATTATTTAACCAATAAAAAAACTATCACACTAGCTTATATTATTCTCCATAATCCTACATCATCTTCCAAAAACCTCCATAATCCCACAAAAGTTATTTTTCATTTTTTATAATTTTTGTATTCACAAAGTAAGAATGAAAATTTATTCGGCACTAGCTGTCATTAGCCTACTAATACTATTTTTTTCTTGCAACATTTGTTAAAATAAAAGAGAAAACAAAATAATATGTTAAAAATTGTATGACTAGCCGTCTTTGTCCGTCGCTATACGTCGCTATACGTCCGACATTATTTTTTTTATTTCAACCTTTACTATCAATAATAAAACTTGAAAACTACATAGAATGTCTGCAAATCTCAGCGAATCTCGTCGAATGTCTGCAAAACCCAGCAAAGGCAAATTTTTTATAGATAACCTTTGTAGTATTAGAATAAAAGTTTAAAAATTAAATAAAAAATAATTATATAAAAATACGTTTGATTTCCCTTTATAAAACAAAATTGTAGGTTTTAGACTGTTAAATAATTGGAAAACGATTGGAAAAGATTTCAATTCTTCGTAATATTGAAGATATGATTTCAAGCAAAATTACAATTATCAAAAAGGGAATGAAGCCTTTTAGCAATGAACTAGCTATAAGCGTTGATATGATAGTTCCTGTATATGAAGATTGTAAAAGACAACACAGCATTAAAAACAATTTCCGTTGAAGAATTAAAAAGCTTTGACGGATTTGCTGATGTGTCTATACAAGAAGCTGAACATATCATAGCAACACTAAAAGAATTATCATTATTAACTCATAACATCGTTACCAACTATGAGCAATCTGAATCAATTTCAAAGCTTCGCCAAGCAGAATAAGAGAAAAATTATTCGTAATAACAATGCCGTTATTTATACAAGAGTTTCAGGATCTAAACAAGAGGATAATACGAGTTTAGAAAGCCAAAAAATACAATGCACTTCTTACGCATCACGTTTAAAATTAAACATATCATCTTATTTTGGCGGAACGTATGAAAGTGCAAAAACGGATGATCGAAAAGAATTTTCAAAAATGATAACTTATGTCAAGCGAAATAAGATATCGTTCATTATAGTATACAGTATAGATCGTTTTTCAAGAGCAGGTGCAAGTGCTATTTCTAAAGTAGAGGAATTAAAGAAAGTTGGAATCAATGTATTATCAGTAACCCAACCCGTTGATGTAGAAACATCGACTGGAATGTTCTTTCAAAACTTAAATCTACTATTTAGCAAGTATGACAATGATCAACGTAGAGATAAAACAGTAATGGGAATGCGTCAACGTCTTTTAAATGGGTATTGGATGGGAAAAGCACCATTGGGTTACAAGAATGCTAGAGATACAAACAATATTCCTATTATTGTATTTGATGAAAATGCGAAAATCATCCGAAATATATTTCTATGGAAAGTAAATGAAGGTTTGACAAATACACAAATTGTAGAGCGTTTACAAAGTCATGGTATTAAAATGTTTAGACAACACATAACCAAGATATTTAAAAACCCTGTATACTGCGGATTGATTGCACATAACTTATTAGATGGCGAAATTATTCAAGGAAAACATCCTGCAATCGTTACGAAAGAAATATTTTTAAAAGCGAGTGGCTTGCAAGCTAAAAATCCTCATAATTACAAGCAATACAAGACAAATGAAAATTTACCCTTAAAAGGTGGTTTTGTGAAATGTACTAAATGTAATAAGCCACTAACTGGATATATTGTCAAAAAGAAAAACATTCATTATTATAAATGTGGAACAAAAGGATGTTGTACCAATAAAAGTGCGAAAGCGTTAAATAATCAGTTTGTACACATATTAGGAAAATACAAAATAGACAAAAGGATGATCGCTCCGTTAAAAGTGCAATTGAAAAATACATTTGAGTATTTCTCTAATTCAAATGAAGACAATACAGCAAGTTTAAAGTATAACTTAAAGACTATCAAAGGAAAGTTAGAGAAGATTGAGGAAAGATATGTAATAGGCGAAATCGATAGTACATTATATGAAAAGTTTTCAAAGAAATTTAAGGACGAAGTAAAAACGATTGAACAAGAAATCAATAAAACGAGTTTAGAAAAATCGAACCTTGATTTTTACATAGACAAATCTTTAGAATTATTATGTAACTTACATAATATGTGGAAATTAGGGAATTACTCTGAAAAACAACAACTTCAAAATTTGTTATTTCCTAATGGAATCCTATATAGTCGAGAAAAGGATAGTTGTCGAACCACAGAAGCGAATAGTGTATTGGAGTTAATTGGCTCATTATCAATGATTTTAAACAAAAATAAAAAAGGACAAAATAACACTAATGTTAATTTGTCCCATTCCGTACCGAAGATGGGAGTCGAACCCACACGCTCTAATGAACACATGGCCCTCAACCATGCCTGTCTACCAATTCCAGCACTTCGGTGTGTTTATATTTTGTAAAAATAAAAAAAGTTAAGCAAATGCTTAACTCTTTTTGTGACCTGGCTGGGGCTCGAACCCAGGACCCTCTCCTTAAAAGGGAGATGCTCTACCAACTGAGCTACCAGGTCTAAGACCTAAATAGTACTACTTTTTTATATTCTGTGACCTGGCTGGGGCTCGAACCCAGGACCCTCTCCTTAAAAGGGAGATGCTCTACCAACTGAGCTACCAGGTCATTCAAAGGAAGTACAAATGATTCCCTGAATGCGGGTGCAAATATAACATCATAATTTTATTTTTCAAGTCTTTTTTAATATATTTTTGTCTTTTTTTTTATGATTTTTGTAAGGACTTAAAAATAAATTAATTATAATATAGAAATGACGATTATACTTTTAGGATATATGGCAAGTGGGAAGAGTTTGGTTTCTAAATTACTTGGAAAACAATTGGGACTTCCTGTGCTCGATTTAGACGATTTTATTGAAAGAAAAGAAGAAAAAACGATTCGGGAGATTTTTGAAACGAAAGGAGAAATCTATTTTCGAATGAAAGAACATCAGTATCTGAAAGAAGTTTTAGAAACGAAACAAGCGATGATTGTATCATTAGGCGGCGGAACACCATGCTATGCAAATAATATGAACTTGATTCATGAGTACACCACACACACGTTTTATTTGCAAACGTCAATTCCGGAAATTATCAATAGAGTGAAAGATGAAAAAGCTAAGCGACCTTTAATAAGCGCGATTGCTGATGAAGATTTACCAGAATTTATAGGAAAACATCTGTTTGAACGCAATGCATTTTACCAACAAGCAACGCATACTGTGTTTACCGATAAAAAACAGATTGAGGAATTAGTGTTAGAAATTGAAACCGTATTAAATTAAATACGCCATATCTTCTCCAGCTTCAAAAACAACATCAATATGTTCTTGAATGGAAGTTGAAAGCGATATTCCTTTGAAATCAGCTTTTATAGGATACTTCTTGTGATTTCGATTGACAAGTACCGCTGTCTTGAAATTCTTCAAAGGAACGTCTAAAAAGTGCTTTACGCCATAGATTAAGGTTGTCCCTGAGTTCAATACATCATCAATGAGGACCAAAGGTTTGTTGATGTAGTTTTCTTTTGCCAATGAAGTTGTAATCGTTTGGATAGGATCTTGTTTATTAATCATCACTTCACACAAGGTAATTTTTGCAGTCGTAATTTTTTCCAACTCAACTTTTATCTTCTGCGCAAATACAAATCCGTTTTTGGAAATTCCTGCAACGATGATTTCTTCTTCATTTACATTAGATTCTAAAATTTGATACGCAATACGACGTGTTTTGTGCTGAATTTGCTGGTGATTGAGTATAATATTTCCCGTAACGGTCATGCTTTTAAAGATTTAGGTTTAAAATTAAGAATTACTTTCTTTACGATCAAAATTATCATCTAAATAATCATCCATTTCACGACGATCTTTTTTGGTAGGTCTTCCCACGCCATGCTTGCGATAATGATCTTTTGCAAGCTTTAATAATTCTAAATGCTCAAAGTTTTCTTTTGGAGTTGTTTCAAGTCTGTAAATATCAACGAGTTTAGCACCCACACGGTTTGGCGGAATATCTAACACTGTTAAATGTCGTGTTACTTGATCCTTCCGGACTTCTAATTTATCCGTTGCATATACATCTCTTGATGGCTTCACGGTGGCACCATTTATTTTTACGTGTCCCTTCTTACATGCTGTTGTAGCAATGTTTCGGGTCTTAAAATAACGCACACACCAAAGGTATTTATCTATCCTCATACAAAAACTCTAAAAACTACGTTAAAGAATATACAAAAGTAGGATAAAATTGTATCTTGCAACCCAAAATTTAAAAACAATGATGAAGATTGTAAAATTTACATTCCTAATGATAATCGTAAGTGCGGTTGTATTTTCGTGTAAAAGTGATGATGATACTGTGACTTTCGCAGAATTAAGAGATAGAGGTGAGCAGCAAATAGAAGATGATGCTGCCATCGTAACATTTTTAAGCACACATTTCTATAATTATGATGATTTCGATTTCACAAATCCTGAAAGTGCTGCAAATGACACATTCACAATGGAATTTGGCGTAATTGAAGGCGTAAATGCTGACAAAACACCATTAATCAATCAAGTAGAAGAAAGAACGACTACATATCTTGAACAAGAATATAAATATTATGTACTGAAACTACGTGATGGTGGAGGAAAAGAATATACAAGTTTTGACGCAGTAGAGTTAACATATAGAGGTCAGTTGTTAAATTTAGAAACATTTGACTTTAGAATTACACGTGAAACCATTCCTTTAGTTGGAGCTACGGTAAGTACGGTTAGAGGTTTTCAGTTAGGATTGCCAGAATTTAATGCAGCTGAAGACATTGTAGAAGGTACAAATGGTTTCTTAGAAGCAAGAAACGGTGGAATAGGAGCGATCTTCATTCCTTCTGGATTAGGATATTTCAATATCGCACAACCAGGAATTGAAGTATATTCACCATTAATTTTCTCTTTCAATATATATGATGCTACTTATCTTGATATTGATGGAGACGGATTATTATCTTCTATGGAAAACCTAGATGGTGATGATGATGTTTTTGATGATGATACTGATGGTGACGGATTGGCAAACTTTAGAGATTCTGACGATGACGGAGATGGAACCATCACACGAAACGAAGTTGTTCAAAAGACATATACCGTTGAACTTGGTGAAATGGAACCAGTTTTAGCTTCAAATGAATTTGAAAAAACTAGAGAAGTAGATGATGCTGGTGTTATTACGATTAAAACTGTTGTACTTACTGATACTGACGGTGATGGAATCCCAGATTATTTAGATGCAAACTAATACATAGCATACCACTTATAAAAAGTAAAAGCACTTCTTCACGGAAGTGCTTTTTTTATGGAATCAAGTTTTAGAAGTTAAAAACTCGTTGTCATTCCTGCGAAGGCTGGAATCTATAATTGTTTAAAACAGATGGATTCTATTCTTTTTGCCACGAATTCACGAATGTTTTTTAGTTTGTTTAAGGACAGCAGTTAAACTTGTTTTGAGTTTGTCGAAATTAACTTGTGTTGTCATTCCTGCGGAGGCAGGAATCTATAATTGTTTAAAACAGATGGATTCTATTCTTTTTGCCACGAATTCACGAATGTTTTTTAGTTTGTTTAACGACAGTAATTAAACTTGTTTTGAGTTTGTCGAAATTAACTTGCGTTGTCATTCCTGCGGAGGCAGGAATCTATTAAAAGATTAAGAATTTCACTTAGGCATGCAGTGCAGAACTATCGAGAAGCACTTCAAGTTATTATTTTTTAAAGTCTTTTCAAATCAAAAACTAAAACAATAACAAAACAAAAAAGCACTTCCGTGAAGAAGTGCTTTAGTATATATAATGTCAAATTAGTTCTTATAGTCTAAAAGAAAGGCTAAAAATAATTTGACTAGGTCTTGAATCTACAGTTCCAAACTTTACATTGTTTTCAAATAAGTCAGCTTCATTTTGAGTAAAACCTCTTTCATAACGAACATCCAATCCAATATTTCCAAACTGTACAGCTGCTCCAACATTTAAACCAACAGTAATATCATTCTCAACATCAGAAACGGTTGAATTCTCAAAATCGTTATCCAATGTGTACTGAAAAGATGGTCCAGCAAATACACTTAATGGCCCTATTACTTTAAATCCTAACAAAACAGGTACATCAATCTTAGACATGTCATAAGAACTAGATCCGTACTCACTTTTCGTTTTTGTGTATACAATTTCAGGACGTAGGTAAAATTTACTGATGCTAATGTTGTAAAATGCTCCAATATGATAACCTATTTTTGCGTCTCCTTTGTCTTCTAGAATATTTTCTCCTACGGTAAGAACTTCTCGCAACTCTCCGTTGGAGTTAAAGTTTAAACCAGCTTTTACTCCAAATTGCGCAAAGCAAGTCATAGAAGCAAGCAAAAATACCAAACTTAATATGTTGTTTTTCATGGTGCTAATGTTTATTGTTTATAGTGTAAGAAACGACTTTTTTTAGTTTCTATTACTTTAGTGAGACTCAATTTTGAGAAACTTGTGCTGAACTTGATTCAGTATCTTAGATGAACTCAAAATTGTAAGTTGAACTAATCCCGCTAAAGAGCGGGATCTAAGGTCTAATCTTTTATTATTTTCTAGTAATCACTTTTTGAGATGCCTTTACGATAGAAGCGGCGTTTAAACCGTATTTTTCCATCAATTGTGCAGGTGTTCCTGATTCTCCAAACGTATCTTGTGTTGCCACAAATTCTTGTGGAGCTGGTGTATTCAATGCTAAGGTACGTGCTACACTCTCGCCCAATCCACCTAAGAAGTTATGTTCTTCCGCAGTTACGACACAACCTGTTTTTGCAACAGATTTTAAAATTGCTGCTTCGTCCAATGGTTTAATCGTGTGAATATTAATCACTTCCGCAGAAATTCCTTCCGCTTCTAATGTTTCAGCTGCTTGTAATGCTTCCCAAACCAAATGTCCGGTTGCAATGATTGTTACATCTGTTCCTTCTGTTAATTGAACTGCTTTTCCAATCTCAAAAGTTTGATCAGCAGGCGTAAAGTTGGCTACTTTCGGACGACCGAAACGTAAATAAACGGGTCCGTGATGTTCAGCAATAGCTAAAGTAGCTGCTTTTGTCTGATTGTAATCGCAGGTATTAATCACTGTCATACCTGGTAACATTTTCATCAAACCGATATCTTCTAAAATTTGATGTGTTGCGCCATCTTCTCCTAACGTAATTCCTGCATGCGAAGCACAAATTTTCACATTCTTATCAGAATACGCAACCGATTGACGAATTTGATCATACACACGTCCCGTAGAAAAGTTAGCGAATGTTCCTGTAAACGGAATCTTTCCACCAATCGTCATTCCAGCGGCAATTCCGATCATATTTGCTTCTGCAATTCCAATCTGGAAAAAACGTTCTGGATGATTATTTTTAAAATCGCCCATCTTTAACGATCCTGTTAAATCTGCACACAATGCTACTACATTTGGGTTTGTTTGTCCAAGCTCAGTAAGTCCATCTCCAAAACCTGAACGTGTATCTTTGCTTCCTGTATTTGTATATTTTTTCATATTTCTTTATCCACGAAGATGGATATCTCTATTTGATTAAACTTAGTTTTTAAAAATTAGGATTTAATAATCGCCTAACGTTTCTGGGTTTTGAGCCAATGCACTTTCTAACTGCTCATCGTTTGGTGCTTTTCCGTGCCAAGCATGTGTGTTCATCATAAAATCAACACCATTCCCCATTTCCGTATGCAACAGCACACAAACTGGTTTTCCTTTTCCTGTACGTGATTTTGCTTCCGCTAACCCATCTTTAATCGCTTGAATATCATTTCCTTCAGCAATCTCTAAAACGTCCCAACCAAATGCTTCAAATTTCGCACTTAGCGAACCTAAAGGCAATACATCGTCCGTTGCACCATCAATTTGTTTCTTATTATAATCAATCGTAGCGATGTAATTATCAACCTTATTTCCGGCTGCATACATAATCGCTTCCCAATTTTGTCCTTCTTGCATTTCGCCATCACCATGTAAAGAATATACTAAATGATCATCACCATTTAATTTCTTTGTCAACGCAGTTCCAATAGCAACAGACATTCCTTGTCCAAGCGAACCTGAGGCAATACGAATTCCTGGCAAACCTTCATGTGTTGTTGGATGTCCTTGTAAACGAGAATTTAGCAAACGAAACGTGTTCAATTCTTCCACAGGGAAATACCCACGATGCGCCAATACGCTATAAATTACAGGGGAAATATGACCATTAGACAAAAAGAAAACATCTTCTTCCTTACCGTCCATATCGAAACCGTCGTTCAGTTTCATAGTATCATTAAATAGGGTGACTAAAAATTCAGCACATCCTAAAGAACCTCCTGGATGCCCAGAATTTACTTTATGTACCATTCTCAAGATATCTCTACGTACTTGAGTGACTAAATTTTCTAATGATTTGTTATCAGACATTGTGTATTTGTTAGTAGTTTTTGAAAGCATCAAAAGTAAGTTATAAAATAGCGTTAACAAAAGAAGTTTGCAGGCAGTTATTAACGAAATTGTGTGAATAAGGTTGAAAATGTGGTGTTCGGTGTAAATTATTGAAAATGAAGCGGAAAAGAGACTTACGGGAAATAGTATTCTTTTTACTGTCATTTCTGTAAAGGCGGGCGTCTATTTTTATTAAAACTCATAATTTTCTTATGCTTTACGGAAAACCACATTGTGTGTATGTAATCTTTGTTTTACATTTATAAAAAATAAGAGGAAGTTGTTTTAAAAATAGTTCCTGTTATTTACTAAATTTAGTATGATAACAGGAATTCCTGTTATACATACGTTAGCCACAATTTGAATGAACCAAGAAATAAAGAATATATTAAGTGAGTTAAACTCTGATAAAACTGAATTTAGTTTGTTAGGAACAACAACATTAAAGACGAACTTTGATATTTCACCTCAAGAGTTTATAAAATACGCTGAACTGGATTTAAGCAGTAATTACGAGCATAATATAGTTAATGCACTTTCTAACGCAAAAAGAGCATTGGACAGCCAACTAGATTCTTTACTTGTATGTTTAGGTTATTATGGAATCTCTCAAAAAAAATATTGGAGTTTTCCGAAAAAGATTGACTTGATTAATGAACTCGGAATTATTGCACCAAGAGTATTAAGAAAAATCAACAAGCAAAGAAACTTGCTGGAACATCAATTTATTAAACCTGATGAAGAAAGTGTTGAAGATTTTTTAGATATCACGTTACTTTTTATTGCAAGCACAGATCGATTTACTTTAAAATTCGCAAACATTATTCATCTCAAAAATATTGAGCAGAAAAAATTATATGTTATCGAAAATAATTACGTTGAGGAAAAACTAAATGTTCATATATACAAAACGGAAAAACAATTTAGTTTAGCATATTTAGAACCTGAAAAAATTGAGAATGAATTAATTTCAACAAACTCATACAATCATAAGGATATTGATTATGACGAATTATTAAAATTCTATTTAACATATCTGAAATAAAAAACTGTGGCTAACACCGGTAACCGTTGCACAAGCCCTTAATTTTATAAAAAGTGAGGCATTCTTAGCCTATGTAAGGATGTCTTTCTTTTGAGTTTCATAATCGAATAGATAAAACAAAATATAAAAATTCAGTTTTGACTCAAAAGTAGCGTCATTTTACGCGCTATGTTTCACATCAACTCAGATAACAAAACCAATCTCATTTTTTTGTATCTTTGATTTTAAGAATCAAATATTATGGACATTCAGGCAACAAAAATCGAATTAGTGAAAACAATTTTAGCAATTGAGAATAGTGAATTTATTCAAAAAGTGGCTGATTTTGTAAATAAAGAAAAAGTTGATTTCTGGAATGAATTAAGTGCTTCTCAGCAAGATGAAATCAAAAAAGGAATCAATGAACTTGACGAAGGCAAAAGGGTTTCTTATGATGCATTCTTGAAGAAAATCTCCTAATGAACGTATTTTTATCCGAATTAGCGGAATCTAAACTTCTCAAATTATCTGAATATCTTTTAGAAAATTGGAATTTAAAAACGCGAGATCAGTTTATTGAAAAATTGACAGAAAAAATCAAGCAGATTTCTACACAACCAACTAGTTGTCCTCAATCAACTGAATTTAAAGGTCTTTATAAATGTGTCGTAACAAAACAAACCACCTTTTATTATCGAATTTCAGCAGAATTAAACGAGATTGAAATAATTACTGTATTCGATACAAGACAAAATCCTAATAAATTAAAAAAGGATATTGACTAAAAAAATATCAACGCTACTCAAAAAACAAATCAAATCTCAAAGAATCCCAAATTTTAATTTTTAATTAGCAAAATCATCTACCAATCTTACTTATATTTGCCACCGATCATGGTATTGTATGACAAAACAAGTACTTTTTTTGGCTTTCGCCAGAAGGTAAACGCAGTAATAAACATACGGTACAACAAGCAATAGCGACGCGAAAATGAAATTTGATTTAAAAGGAAAAGATCCACTTAGTAAAGCAAGAGCAGCGGTCATTACAACCGATCACGGAACGATAGAAACGCCGATTTTTATGCCCGTAGGAACGGTTGGAACGGTAAAAGGTGTGCACCAACGTGAATTAAAAGAAGATATCAATCCTGATATTATTCTTTCAAACACCTATCACTTGTATTTACGACCACATACCAAAATTCTTGAAAAAGCAGGCGGTCTGCACAAATTCATGAATTGGGATCGAAACATATTGACAGATTCTGGTGGATATCAAGTCTATTCACTATCTGACAACAGAAAAATAAAAGAAGAAGGTGTCCGATTCAAATCACATATTGATGGATCTTATCATTTCTTTACACCCGAAAATGTAATGGAAATTCAACGTACGATTGGAGCAGATATCATCATGGCTTTTGACGAATGCACGCCATATCCTTGTGATTACAGATACGCAAAACGTTCCATGCACATGACGCATCGTTGGTTGGACAGATGTATCAATCACTTAGAAAAATTACCATTCAAATACGGATACAGTCAAGCATTTTTTCCAATAGTGCAAGGAAGTACATACAAAGATTTGCGAGCACAATCGGCAGAATTTATCGCTTCACGTGATGCTGTCGGAAATGCAATTGGGGGACTTTCAGTTGGAGAACCCGCAGAAGAAATGTACGCAATGACCGATGTGGTATGTTCCATTCTTCCAGAAGACAAACCACGTTATTTAATGGGCGTTGGAACACCAATCAATATCTTAGAAAACATCGCTTTAGGTGTTGATATGTTCGACTGTGTAATGCCAACACGTAACGCACGTAACGGAATGTTATTCACGGCACACGGAAGCATCAACATCAAAAACAAAAAGTGGGAAGACGATTTTTCTCCGATTGATGAAATGGGCATTACGTATGTAGATACAGAATATTCAAAAGCATACTTACGTCACTTATTCACCGTAAATGAATTGCTTGGAAAACAAATTGCAACCATTCACAACTTAGGATTTTATCTTTGGTTGACACGAGAAGCTAGAAAACATATCTTAGCAGGAGATTTTAGAACCTGGAAAGATATGATGGTAAAACAAATGGACAAACGCCTTTAGTAGTATATGAAAATATTAGATTGGTATATCATTAAAAAATATCTCTCAACATTCTCTGTAATGTTGTTGCTATTTGTTCCTATTGGGATCATGGTAGATATTTCTGAAAACATAGATAAAATGTTGGCTTCTGAAGCGCCAACAGACAAAATCATACTCTATTATATCAATTTCGTAATCTACTTTGCGAACCTATTATTTCCTATATTTCTATTCCTTTCGGTAATTTGGTTTACGTCAAAACTGGCAAATGATACCGAAATCATTGCCATTCTTAGTTCAGGAGTTTCCTATTTCCGTTTCTTACGACCATTCTTAGTTGCGGCTTCAATAGTTGCTATTGTTGCTTTTATGATGGGAATGTACATCGTTCCAAACGCAAGTAAAGGGTTCAACGAGTTCCGGTTTGAATACATCAAAAAAGGGCGAAAAAAGCTGAGAGATAATGCCGAAATCTATAAGCAAGTCAACACCAATGATTATATCTACCTTAAAAGTTTCAGCTTTGAAAGTAAGCGTGGAGACAACTTCACCTTAGAACATTTTGAAGACAATGAGCTAAAATATAAATTGGAAGCACGTACGATAAAATACAACGTAGACGATAGTACATATACATTACGTGGATACAAAAAACGTATTATTGGCGCAATGAATGATAGCTTAGTAAGCGAACGAAAATTTGACACTATATTTCCTTTTGAAGTAGAAGATTTAACGCCAGTTACGTACATGGCTGAAACTTTGAATTATAAAGAACTAGACAAATTCATTGAAAAAGAAAAACTATCGGGTTCACCAAATGTTAGCAAGCACTTATTAGTAAAATACAAACGTTGGAGTTTGCCAATTACTGCATTTATCCTGACAATTATTGCCGTTGCAGTTTCTTCTATGAAACGTAGAGGTGGAATGGGCGTGAACCTAGCTTTTGGAATTTCAATTGCGTTTATATACATTTTCTTTGATAAAATATTCGGAACAATGGCAGAGAAATCTGGTTTCTCACCAATGATGGCTGTTTGGGTTCCTAATTTAGTCTTTGGTGTATTAGCCATTTATCTATTATACAATGCTAGGAGATAAACTCAAAAACTATTTACACCTTCACCTACTAGTTTTCATTGCTGGTTTTACAGCGGTTTTAGGAAAGTTGATTACTATCAAAGCAATTCCATTAGTTTGGTTTCGGATGCTCATTGCGGGTTTGCTAATGCTTGTATACATCAAACTCACGCGAACGAAACTCAAAGTATCACTCAAAACATTTTTTAAACTTGGACTTGCAGGAATCGTAGTTGCGTTACACTGGATTACGTTTTTTGGTGCCATTGATGTTTCAAACATTTCTATAACGTTGGTAATGTTTTCTACAGGAGCATTTTTTGCATCATTTATAGAACCCATTATTTACAAGCGTAAGATTATTTGGTATGAAATTATCTTTGGAGTAATCGTAATTATTGGTGTTTCTATCATTATCAATACAGAATTCAAATACATCAACGGGATCATTTTGGGTGTCATTTCAGCATTCTTATCGTCACTATTTGCAGTAATCAACGGGAAATTTGTGGAACAACACAACGCGTCTATGATTTCATTTTACGAATTTATAGCTGGAGTAGCATTCATCTCTATATATTTGGCGTTTGCCGCAGATGGTTTCACGAAAGAAAACTTCTTTGCACTAAGCACAAATGATTGGATCTATATTTCTATATTAGCTTCTGTGTGTACGGCGTATGCATTTATTGGATCTGTACACATTATGCGCTATATAAGCCCGTATACAGTGGTATTAACCTATAATTTAGAAATTATTTACGGAATTGTATTGGCATTAATATTATTCTCGGAAACGGAAAAAATGAGCTCAGGTTTTTACGCTGGAGCGCTCTTAGTCGTAGCTACAGTATTGGCAAATGGAATCATAAAAAACCGTCGAAAAAGAAAATCAACAGAAGGCATTGATGTTTCCTAAATTAAAGTTTTATATTTGTAAACTGAAACAACTAAACATACCCTCAAAAACATGGAATATTTAGATTTTGAGCTACCTATAAAAGAATTAGAAGAGCAGCTGACAAAATGTGTTGCAATCGGACATGAAAGTGATATTGATGTTACCGAAACATGTCAGCAAATCGAAAAAAAGCTAGCCATTACTAAGAAAGATATCTATAAAAACTTAACGGCTTGGCAGCGTGTACAATTATCACGTCATCCGAATAGGCCGTATACCTTAGATTATATCAAAGCTTTATGCGGCGATTCGTTCTTAGAAATGCACGGAGATCGTAATGTAAAAGATGATAAAGCCATGATTGGTGGACTTGGTAAGATTGGAGATCAATCGTACATGTTTATTGGTCAGCAAAAAGGATACAATACTAAAACACGTCAGTACCGTAATTTCGGAATGGCAAACCCAGAAGGATATCGTAAAGCATTGCGCTTGATGAAATCTGCGGAAAAATTCGGAATTCCTGTAGTCACGCTAATTGACACACCTGGTGCATATCCAGGATTGGAAGCAGAAGAACGCGGACAAGGAGAAGCAATAGCAAGAAACATCTTAGAAATGACACGCTTAAAAGTGCCAATTATCACTGTAATTATTGGTGAAGGTGCTTCTGGTGGTGCATTAGGAATTGGAGTTGGAGATAGCGTATTAATGCTTGAAAACTCTTGGTATTCTGTAATTTCTCCAGAAAACTGTTCGTCTATCTTATGGCGTAGTTGGGAACACAAAGAAAAAGCTGCAGATGCGTTAAAATTAACTGCAGATGATGCTATTAAAATAAAAGTAATTGATGCTATCATAAACGAGCCTTTAGGTGGAGCGCATACCGATAGAGAAGGAACTTTTTCAGCTGTTAGAGATGCCATTGTTGCAAATTATGACAAATTAAAAAACTTATCACAAGAAGATTTAGTAAGTTCTCGGATGGATAAATATTCTAAAATGGGAGAATTCAAAGGATAAACCTATACTACATAAGGAAGTGCAAAAATCCGAAGTTCATACTTCGGATTTTTTTTCCGCTTATCAACAAAAAATCGTAACTTATCAACAATCGTTCGTTAAAATTCAACCTATAATTTTAACGTGCATACGTAAAAGGAATACTTACTTTCGCAATCATGGAAAATGTCAACCCTAAGCAAACATATAAAACTGATCAAAGTAACTTAATAAGTCTAGAGAAAGGAAAATTACCTCCACAAGCCGTCGAATTAGAAGAAGTTGTTCTTGGAGCAATGATGATCGATAAAAAAGGTGTGGATGAGGTAATTGATATTCTGAGCCCAGAAGCTTTCTATAAACAAGCCAATAAATTGGTGTTTGAGGCTATCTTTCAATTATTTGAAAACTCGGAACCTATTGACTTATTAACAGTGTCATCGCAACTTCGTAAAAGTTCTAACTTAGACAAAGTTGGAGGTGATTTCTACTTAATATCGCTCACACAAAAAGTATCTTCTTCGGCACATATTGAATTTCACGCACGTATCATCTTGCAGAAATTTATTCAGCGTAGCTTGATTAAAATCTCCAATGAAATAATTGAAGATGCCTATGATGAAACTACAGATGTTTTCTCTTTATTGGATAAAGCAGAATCACGTTTGTACGAAGTAACGCAAGGAAACATTAAAAAATCTTCGGAAACGGCGCAAAGTTTAGTAATTCAAGCAAAGAAAAAAATTGAAGAAATTTCTAATAAAGAAGGTCTAAGTGGAGTTCCAACTGGATTTGATAAATTAGATAAACTAACTTCTGGTTGGCAGCCGAGTGATTTAATTATCATTGCAGCACGTCCAGGTATGGGAAAAACGGCATTAACTTTGTCCATGGCAAGAAACATTGCAGTTGACCAGAATATTCCGGTGGCTTTCTTCTCGTTAGAGATGGCTTCTGTACAATTAATTACACGTTTAATTTCTTCGGAAACAGGCTTGTCTTCTGAAAAATTACGTACTGGAAAATTGGCAAAACACGAGTGGGAACAATTAAACGTAAAAGTAAAAGGACTTGAAAAAGCACCTTTATTTATAGATGATACACCTTCATTATCCATCTTTGATTTACGTGCAAAAGCGCGTCGTTTGGCATCGCAACACGGAATTAAAATGATTATGATTGATTACTTGCAGTTAATGACGGCTGGAGGAAGTCAAAAAGGTGGCGGAAACCGTGAACAAGAAATCTCAACCATTTCGCGTAACCTTAAAGCATTGGCAAAAGAATTAGCGATTCCAGTAATTGCATTATCACAGTTATCACGTGCGGTTGAAACGCGTGGAGGAAGTAAAAGACCATTGCTTTCAGATTTACGTGAATCGGGAGCGATTGAGCAAGATGCGGATATTGTATCGTTTATTTATCGTCCAGAATACTACAAAATTGAAGAATGGGATGATGACGAACGCTCACCAACGGATGGACAAGCAGAACTTATTGTGGCTAAGCACAGAAACGGTGGTTTGGATAACATTCGATTAAAATTCATTGGACATTTAGGTAAGTTTGATAACTTAGAAACGTTCGATTCGCCATTTGAATTTCATTCTAAAATGAATGATGCTGCAAATGATGATACGTTGCGAACGGAGAATCTGCCTAGCGCAGACGAAGCATTCGGAAGTTCTATGAATGATGATTTTAATCCGGATGAAAACGAAGTTCCTTTTTAAAAATATAATATGAATACAGAATAAATCAGAAGAGTTGAAATTAATGAAAGAGAATGAAATGCGACTATATTAGTGAAGCAATTAACTTGAGCATTATTTTACGCTAAACATTTAATTCCCTTAATTTGCTATGCGTTAGAAATTGATTAGTTGTAATTATGAATATATTTTCTAAACTATTTGGCGGTAGCAACAACTCCAAAAATCAAGTACACAAACATTATGTGCTTTACGATTCCAAAAATGTGTATTATTTAAAAAAGATGCAGAAAACTATTGTGTTTTTTCCAGATCGTATCAATACAAATGCATTATCTGAAGCACAAACAAAACATATCTTTACTAAAAAATTTCGCTCACTGTTCGAATTTTGGAACTACATTACTAAATCTAAAAAATGGTATTTGGAATATCAAGCAAATTCCATTGAACATATAGGGAATTATATAGAAATTTTGGCACCACTCATAGTAAATTCAACGAATGAATTGAGGCGAAAAATGGAATTTTCAGATATAGATATCTACAGTATTGCAGCATGGGATGATTTACTTTTTCGATATAAAGAAAAAAGTGAATTAGTTTTCAAAGAAAGTCAAAAACTAAAAACTTTTTGTGCTAATTGTGGGAAAGAACGAATGGGATTTAGTCAACGATATCCAAAATCAATTTGTCATGAATGTTCCCCAAAAATTACAGACAATACTGGTAGAAGCGTAGAATTCTTTAATTCACCTATTGAAGGTTATGGCTGTCAAGGTTATTATTCAGGAACGAATCAACAAGAAAAATACGAATCTGATATATGTTTTATTCAAGCAAAAGAATTTATTGCAGAAGAAGCCAGATTTGGAGGTATTGTGATATATCTTAAAGAATAATACGTTATAAGATAAAATCATGAAAAAACTATGCATATTTTTTCTCTGCGTTTTCTGTTTCTCTTGTAAAGAGGAATCGAAAAAAAATTTGAAACCACAAGAGAAATCCGTCATAACGAAAAATATAGATAATCATACGATAGTAGCTGCTTTTCAGAAAATTATAGATTCTGTAAAATTAAAAGGTGCTATTTTAGTTTACGACTTAAGGGAAGATGTGCATTATTCTAATGATTTTTCATGGGCTGAAACTGGAAAGTTGCCAGCTTCTACGTATAAAATCCCCAATTCTATCATTGCTTTAGAAACAGGAGTTGTAGCGGATCAAAATACCATCTTTGTATGGAATGGAGAAAAAAGATTTCTAAAATCTTGGGAAGAAGACTTAACATTTACACAAGCTTTTCAGCGTTCGTGTGTTCCTTGTTATCAAGAAATAGCAAGAGAAGTTGGCGTTGAAAGTATGAATGCATACTTGGAAAAATTTCAATATGGGAACATTCAAGTTGATTCAACAAACCTAGATTCGTTTTGGCTTCAAGGAAATTCGCGTATTACTCAATTTCAACAAATCGATTTCTTAACACGTTTGTATCAATCAAAGCTTCCAATTTCTAAAAGAACAGAAACCATCATGAAAGATATCATGATTGTTAAAGAAACTGAAACCTATACATTAAGAGGAAAAACGGGTTGGTCAATTAGTGATGGAATTAATAATGGTTGGTTTGTTGGCTATGTTGAAAAAGAGGATAAAATATTCTTCTTTGCAACTAATGTAGAACCAACGGGAAAATTTAATCAGAAAGCATTCATTAAAAATAGAAAAGAGATTACCTATAAGGCATTACGACAATTAGATATTCTGTTATAGAAATTATAATTTCTTTAAATAGGTATAATTTTTGTGTATCTTTCCGTTGTATAAAAACACATTGCATTTGAAACTCAAAAATATTCTCATACTCGTTGTACTCTTACTGTTTTCAGTAAGTAGCTATGCATCTTATATTCTAATTCCAATGGATGCAGAATCTCAAAAAGATCACTTAAAAGCCTACGGAATTACCTATTGGTCACTTGAAAAAAAGATCAAGGTGAAATGGTTGCTTAATTATCGCGGCGGATCATTTTTATTGCCAGCAATTGAAGCGATCGAAAAAGAATGTAAAATTCGTGGAGTTTCTTACGAAATTCTCTCCGATGCAAAAACCAACGCAATGTTGGAAGAAATTTCCAGTCCAAGTAAAAATCAAGAAGCTATCATTTTAGAAAAAGCGCCAAAAGTTGCGGTGTATTCTCCAAAAGGAAATGTGCCTTGGGATGATGCGGTAACGATGGTATTGAAATATGCGGAAATTCCGTATGAAGTTGTATATGATGAAGAAGTATTGGCAGATGATTTGATAAAATACGATTGGTTACACTTACATCATGAAGATTTTACGGGACAATACGGTAAATTTTACGGAATGTATCGTTCGGCACCTTGGTATATTCGCGAGAAGCAAGAAGCAGAAGCTTTGGCAAAAAAGCTAGGGTATAGTAAAGTTTCAGAAGAAAAACGCGATGTTGCTCTAAAAATTCGCGATTATGTAATTGGTGGTGGATTTATGTTTGCCATGTGTAGCGCAACGGATAGTTTTGATATTGCATTGGCTGCGGAAGGTGTAGACATTTGCGAACCAATGTTTGATGGCGATGTGTCGGATAGAAACTATCAAAGTAAAATAGATTACAACAAAACATTTGCATTTACTGACTTTGAACTTGAAAGAAGTTCGACAAAATATGAGTTTTCTTCTATTGATATGACTTCCAAAAGAAGAATAGCCAGAGAAGCAGATTATTTTACCTTAATGGATTTTTCTGCAAAATGGGACCCAATTCCGACGATGTTATGTCAAAATCATACCGCTTTGGTGAAAGGATTCATGGGACAAACGACAAGTTTTGATCGTTCTCAGATCAAACCTTCTGTGTTAATCTTAGGAGAAAACAGAACTAACGGCGAAGGTCGCTACATTCACGGAATCAAAGGAAAAGGATTTTTTACTTTTTACGGCGGACACGATCCGGAAGATTACCAACATAGAGTAGGAGATCCAAAAACGGAATTGGAATTGCATCCAAATTCTGCGGGTTATCGCTTAATTCTAAACAATATTCTATTTCCAGCAGCGAAGAAGAAAAAGCAGAAAACGTGATTTCTTTTTTAGTTTAATAGTTTATGTGTTTAGTAGTTTCTAAGATATTCTTTTCTTTCTAAAACTTCTCCAATCGTCACATTGAGATGCGTTTTACAATCTAAATAGTTTATAACTTCAGCAGTATTTTGTCTGCATAAATCAGCTAATTTTGGGTTGCTTGTGTTTTTAATATCATAATTTATAAGTAGCTTTATTCCATTATTAATTTAAAAATCAACTTATAATGTTAGAAAAACTCGAAAATTTCAAGATTGAGAACCCAAATTTTATTTATGGAGGTTATACCGCTACCGATGATTTGTGGAAATGGCGAACGAACTAAGGCTGTAGTTTGTCAATTTATATTAATTTAAAATCAATTTATTATGTTGGAAAAACTTAAACAATTTAAAATCACAACTCCAAATTCTATTAAAGGAGGAACAGCTACGGATGATTTGGCTAAATGGCGAAAGAACCAACCATCTTAGCGATAGATAATAAGTATCCATAAACTCAAGTGAACTTCGGTTCACTTTTTTTGTAGCTATAATTAAATAAAAATTACTTTCACCCAAAACCCAAAACCCAAAACCCAAGATCTAGCCCCGCGTTAGTGATAGCAACGGCATCCTCCCATTTTTTATGGGAGATATAGTGAATAGCACGACCGCCAATTTTTCATTGGTGGAAACGCCCAAAATAGAAAAATAGAAACAAAAAAAATCCGACTCTTTTCAGAATCGGATTTTTTATAAGCGAAGTACTATATTATTATTTGACGTTTTATTTTACTTTATCAACAATTGCTTTGAAAGCTTCTGGATGATTCATCGCTAAATCGGCTAAAACCTTACGGTTTAATTCGATATCATTAGCTTTGACTTTCCCCATAAACTGAGAATAAGACAATCCGTTTAAACGAGCACCCGCATTAATACGAGTAATCCATAATGCACGGAATGTTCTTTTCTTAGCTCTACGGTCTCTGTATGAGTAACTCATAGCTTTGTCAACCGCATTCTTTGCAACTGTCCAAACGTTTTTACGTCTTCCAAAGTAACCTTTGGCTTGTTTTAATACCTTTTTTCTTCGGGCTCTACGAGCTACCGCGTTTACTGATCTTGGCATACTTTTAAATGTGTTTTTGTAGTAGGCGGTCGATAATCGACTCTTAACCTTTTCTTAATCGTACGTCTTAATTAAAAAACATACATTAATAATCGGCCTAACTCCAGGGTTTATAATTTGTTTTTAACCGAAAGAACGGATTACGTTAAACGCAATTGTTCTTTAATACTCTTAACATCATTTTTGTGTACTAACGTACTATGTGTTAATGCAAGCTTACGCTTCTTAGACTTCTTTGTTAAGATGTGACTTTTGAATGCGTGCTTTCTTTTAATTTTACCAGAACCTGTAAGCTTAAAACGCTTTTTAGCACTGGATTTAGTTTTCATTTTAGGCATAATTCCTAAGTTATTTAAAATACTTCGCTTATTATTTTTATTTCTTTTTTGGTGCAATGAACATAATCATTCGCTTACCTTCTAGTTTTGGCATTTGCTCCACTTTTCCATATTCTTCAAGTTCTTGCGCTAATTTTAGCAACAATATTTGCCCTTGATCTTTATAGATAATAGAACGTCCTTTAAAGAACACATACGCTTTTAGTTTAGATCCTTCTTTAAGGAACTTTTCGGCATGCTTCTTTTTGAACTCATAATCATGATCGTCAGTTTGTGGACCAAAACGAATCTCCTTAACAGTTACTTTCGTTGCCTTAGATTTTAACGATTTATCACGTTTCTTTTGCTCATAAAGGAATTTTTTATAATCCATTACTTTACACACAGGAGGACTTGCTTTAGGAGAAATTTCAACTAAATCTAATTCTTGTTCTTCTGCTATGGCAAGCGCTTTCCTTGTTGGGTAAACACCTATTTCTACATTATCTCCTACAAGACGTACTTCAGGAGCAATGATTTTTCTGTTAATTCGGTGTAGATCTACCTTTTCCTCTCGTCTAGGAGCTCTACTTCTTTTTCTTCGTATTGCTATGGTTCTATAATTTTAGGTTAAACATTAAATGGCTTTAAACTACTACTAATTTCTTTTTTCACCATTTCCGCAAAAGCTTCCATGGATAAAGTTCCGATATCGCCAACTCCGTGTCTACGTACAGAAACTGTGCCGTCTTTCTCTTCTTGCTCGCCAATGATAAGCATAAAAGGTACTTTGCTCATTTCTGATTCACGAATTTTCTTCCCGACAGTCTCGTTTCGATTGTCAATTTGGGCGCGAATCTCGTGATTTTCTAACAAATTTAAAACTTTTTTTCCGTAATTCTCATATTTTTCACTGACAGGTAAAAGAATTGCTTGTTCTGTAGTGAGCCATAATGGGAAATTTCCGCCTGTATGTTCCAACAAAATTGCAATAAATCGTTCCATGCTTCCAAACGGTGCACGGTGAATCATTACAGGTCTATGTAGCTCATTATCACTCCCTTTATATGTTAAATCAAAACGTTCTGGTAAGTTGTAATCTACCTGAATTGTTCCAAGTTGCCAACTTCTTCCTAGTGCATCTTTCACCATGAAATCTAGCTTAGGTCCGTAAAAGGCAGCTTCGCCATATTCAATCACATAATTAAGATTTTTTTCATTTGCGGCATTTATGATGGCATTTTCTGCTTTTTCCCAGTTTTCATCAGATCCAATATACTTTTCTGGCTTCTCAGGATCGCGTAACGAAACCTGCGCTGTAAAGTTTTCAAATCCTAACGAACCAAAAACATACATGACCAAGTCAATCACTTTTTTAAATTCGTTATCCAATTGATCTGGTGTACAGAAAATATGTGCATCATCTTGCGTAAATCCACGAACACGTGTCAATCCATGCAATTCTCCACTTTGTTCATATCTATATACAGTTCCGAATTCTGCGAAACGCTTTGGTAAATCTTTATAACTCCAAGGTTTTGAATTGTAAATCTCGCAGTGATGCGGACAATTCATCGGTTTCAACAAAAACTCTTCACCTTCTTTTGGTGTATTAATAGCTTGAAAACTATCAGCGCCATACTTTTCGTAATGACCAGAAGTAATATACAACTCTTTCTGTCCAATATGTGGCGTAATCACCATTTCGTAACCCGCTTTCTGTTGTGCTTTCTTTAGGAAGCCTTCCAATTGAGCGCGCAATGCAGTTCCTTTTGGCAACCACAATGGCAATCCTTGACCAACTTTCTGAGAAAAAGTAAACAACTCTAACTCTTTACCGAGTTTTCTATGGTCACGTTTCTTTGCTTCTTCCAGTAACTCTAAATATTCCTTCAAGTCTTTCTGCTTAGGAAAAGAAGTTCCATAAACACGAGTCAACTGTTTATTATTCTCGTCACCTTTATAATAAGCTCCAGCAACACTCATAATCTTTACAGCTTTCACAATACCTGTATTCGGAATATGTCCACCACGGCACAAATCAGTAAACGTATCATGATCACAAAAAGTAATCGTTCCGTCTTCCAAGCCTTCAACAAGCTCTACCTTATAATCATTTCTACCTTTATAATAGTTTAGTGCTTCTTCCTTTGTTGCAGAACGCATTTTAAAATCATGCTTTCCTCTAGCAATCGTAAGCATTTGGTCTTCAATACGCTTAAAATCTTTATCGGTAATAGTGGTTTCGCCCATATCCACATCATAATAAAAACCGTTATCTACCGCTGGACCAACCCATAGCTTAGCATTTGGATACAATTCCAAAATAGCTTGCGCTAAAATATGTGCGGAAGAATGCCAAAAAGCTTTCTTTCCTTCATCATCTTTCCAGGTATACAAAACAAGCGCTCCATCTTCAGTAAGTGGAGTAGTGGTTTCTACAATCACATGATTAAACTTTGCCGAAATAACATTTCGTGCAAAACCTTCACTAATATTCTTCGCAACATCCATAGGAGTTACGTTCGAATCAAATTCTCTAACTGAGCCGTCTGGCAATGTAATTTTTATCATACAAAAATAAATATTAAGCTTGCAAAGATAACACGAACCAAAAACCTGTACAATATATATGTATACTATATTTCAAAAAAATAAACAATACAATAAAAAGACACAAACAGCTCCGTAAAAACCAAATAACCAGCCAAGCAAATCCCCGAATACACAAATCAACAAATACACAAAAAACAAAGCACGCCCATTGAGTTCATCAAAGTTGTTCACTGAGCTTGTCGAAGAGAAGTGTGGGGGTTCCCGCTAGAAAATAGCGGTCACGCTCTCGCCAGTCGCTTTTGCAGCTTAAAAAAAAAGCTGCAAAGAGCTCCAACA
>NZ_JACGWS010000016.1 GCF_014397005.1 Kordia aestuariivivens | reverse complement strand
TTTGGAAATACTTCACATAATATTACTTGGAATGCCTCAGGTACTTCAAATCGCTATACGATTCAGTATCGTGTTTCCGAAACAGGATCATGGCTTACCATTGTCAGCAATTATGAAACCACTTCGGGTTCTTATACTTGGAATGTGCCGCAACTCTCATTAAGAGAAAACTGTAGAATACGTATCTATGATACGCAAGAGCCGTGTAAAGAAGACATCAGTGATGCCGTATTTATCATCACACCTTCGCCACCTGTTTTAACTCATCCTAATGGAGGAGAGGAATTAGATTCAGGGTGCACTTACACTATTCAATGGGATACTTCCACCTTGTACACATCTGCTAGACTGGATTATTCTTCTGATAACGGGAATACCTGGAACACCATTACAACCAACACGACTAATGATGGAGTTTATAATTGGAGAACTCCTAATAGTGACCCAACAACTACGTATTTGATACGTATAAGTAACTATAACAACACGTCGTTGTTGGATACCAGCGATAGCACATTTACGGTAAAGCCTATGATTGCCTTAACGGATGATTTTTCGAGTCTTTCACTAAACGGTTGTGATACCTTGCCAATTAACTTTACGGCTTCTTCCTGTGAAATATATTTTAATTTTTATTACAGTGAAGATGATGGTGCAACTTGGAATACCATTGCGATAGGTGTATATAAAGCCAATAATGCTATAAGAACCTATGACTGGGATATCCCCAATACGATTGACAGTAATACCGTACGGGTAAAAATAAGTTCTCGAGATCATATAATAAACGAAGACATCAGCGACAATTCGTTTAGTATTACACCTAGTAATCATATTACACTTAGCTCTGCAAATGGCGGAGAAACACTATTTGGAAATACTTCACATAATATTACTTGGAATGCCTCAGGTACTTCAAATCGCTATACGATTCAGTATCGTGTTTCCGAAACAGGATCATGGCTTACCATTGTCAGCAATTATGAAACCACTTCGGATTCTTATACTTGGAATGTGCCGCAACTCTCATTAAGAGAAAACTGTAGAATACGTATCTATGATACGCAAGAGCCGTGTAAAGAAGACATCAGTGATGCCGTATTTATCATCACACCTTCGCCACCTGTTTTAACTCATCCTAATGGAGGAGAAATCTTAGATGCAGGATGTTCCTACAACATTCAATGGGATACAGCTAGCCTTTACGCCAATCCTAAACTCGACTATTCTTCTGATAATGGAACTACTTGGAACACCATAACAAATGGAACTACCAATGATGGAAATCGGAGTTGGACGACTCCAAGCAGTATACCAACCACCTCCTATTTAGTTCGAATTAGCAACTCTGGAAATACAGCATTGTTCGACACTAGTGATGCACCATTTACTGTGAAGCCGATGGTGGAATTGACAGATGATTTTACCAATCTTTCACGTAACGGATGTGATGAATTGCCGATTAACTTTAGAGCTTCTTCTTGCGAGACACGTTTTAATTTTTATTACAGTGAGGATGATGGAGCTACTTGGAATACTATAGAGACAGATGTCATCAAATCAGGAACTTCCACAGCAATAAGAACCTACGATTGGAATATCCCTAATACGATTGATAGTAATACGGTAAGAGTAAAGATAAGTGCTTTGTACCATCCTGAAAGTGAAGATGTCAGCAACAATTCGTTTACTATTGTGCCTAGTAACCATATAACAGTCACTTCTGCAAATGGCGGGGAAACGCTTTTGGGGAACACATCGCATACCATTACTTGGAATGCCTCTAATACATCAAACAGATACACCATTCAATATCGTGTTGCCGAAACAGGACCGTGGCTTACCATTGTCAGCAATTATGAAACTACTGCCGGATCATACACCTGGAATGTACCACAACTATCATTAAGAGAAAATTGCAGAATCCGTGTCTATGATACGCAAGAACCGTGTAAAGAAGACATCAGTGATGCCGTATTTACCATCGCACCTTCGCCGCCTGTTTTAATCTATCCTAATGGTGGAGAAATCTTAGATGCAGGATGTTCCTACAACATTCAATGGGATACAGCTAGCCTTTACGCCAATCCTAAACTCGACTATTCTTCTGATAATGGAACTACTTGGAACACCATAACAAATGGAACTACCAATGATGGAAATCGGAGTTGGACGACTCCAAGCAGTATACCAACCACCTCCTATTTAGTTCGAATTAGCAACTCTGGAAATACAGCATTGTTCGACACTAGTGATGCACCATTTACTGTGAAGCCGATGGTGGAATTGACAGATGATTTTACCAATCTTTCACGTAACGGATGTGATGAATTGCCGATTAACTTTAGAGCTTCTTCTTGCGAGACACGTTTTAATTTTTATTACAGTGAGGATGATGGAGCTACTTGGAATACTATAGAGACAGATGTCATCAAATCAGGAACTTCCACAGCAATAAGAACCTACGATTGGAATATCCCTAATACGATTGATAGTAATACGGTAAGAGTAAAGATAAGTGCTTTGTACCATCCTGAAAGTGAAGATGTCAGCAACAATTCGTTTACTATTGTGCCTAGTAACCATATTGCGCTTACCTCTATAACTGGAGGAGAAGTATATACTGCAGGTGTTTCGCAATTAATTAGTTGGGTAGGTTCCCCGGAAACATCTGGGACTTATTCGATTCAATATAGAACAAGCGATACTGCTGCTTGGATAACGATTGCTTCCAATATATTTGGAACTAATTATAATTGGACAATTCCAAATACGTACTCAGAAGAAGTTTCACTCAGAGTACAAGACTATAATAACAGTTGTATCACGGTCGAAAGCGCTCATTTTACAATTCTTCCTGCAAAACCAGTGTTAACATCTCCAAATACAGATGTAACCTATTATGCAGGAGAATACAGAAGCATCACTTGGCTAGCATCGAAAATGTTTACTTCAACTGTCCGCTTAGACTATTCCATAGATAATGGAAGTACTTGGCTAAATATAACTAACTCAACATCTAATGACGGAAACCATAATTGGACTGTTCCAGCACAGAATAGTTCTAATTGTCTAGTGAGAGTAAGTAACTATAACTTCTCACAATTCTACGATGTTAGTGATACTACTTTTACCATCAAACCAGCAGTGACTATTTTAACGCCGCAAGGAGGCATTACTTCTACTGACTGGAGAGGATGTACTGTTACGTCTATAACTTTTGAACATGGTTCAAGATGGGATGATTATGGAATTCAATATAGTATAAATAACGGATCAACATGGTCTACAATAGACTCCTCTTGGGAAGCTACTACAAACCCTGCTACGTTTGAATGGGATATGAATAATATTGAAACAGACAATGCGCTGGTGAGAGTTTACCCTACAAGTACTGGAGCCACAAGCGTTTATAGTGACGTTTCAGATGCTCCATTTTCTATTGAAGAACCCATAAAAATTATCAGCGGAAATTTTGGAGGTATATTAACTGCTGGATCTTCGTATGATATTCTTTGGGAATCTGACGGAATTTCAAACTTTTATGATATTTCCTATTCCACAAATGGTGGCGCTACGTACACAGAAATTGTAACCAACTATCAAACTTCGAGTAATGTGTATGCATGGACTGTTCCTAATACTATTTCTTCAAACTGTATTTTCAAAATAGAAGATCATTTGAATTCCTGCAAAAGCAACACTAGCGACATTCCTTTCTGCATTCAGAACGATCCAGCAGTGATCACAATTACTGCTCCTAATGCTGCTTCTACAATTTTAAATGCTTGCGAAATATATACTATTAGCTGGAATGAAACAACGCCTATTCAGTTTTATAACATTCATTACTCTGTCAATAATGGAAGTACTTGGGTATCTATTATAACAAATTATGAAACTACTTTAGGTGCCTATGATTGGACTATTCCGAATATATCAAGTGAAAATGTTTTACTGAGAGTCGCTTCATTTACGAATCCAAATACTTTTGATGTTACAGATGAGTCTTTTACCATACAAGAAGAGATTTTGAATACAGTAAACATTAAAAGCTCTTCTCAAACAGACATTTGCTCTGGAGAAAATGTAGTATTCACAGCAATTCCTCAAATTTCTGATGATGTCTTACAATATCAATGGAAAATAAATGGCGTAAATACTGGGACTAACAGTGATACTTTTTCCAGTAATACATTAGTTGCAGGAGATGCTATTTCTTGTGAAATTACAACAGCTTACAATTGCTATTCAGTAACCAGTATAACATCTAATACAATAACTATAAATTCTGTAACTCCAATTGCAACACCAGTAGTGACAATAAGTGGTATTGATCAAGGTATCATTTGTAACTTTACATCAACTACGTTAACTGCAAATGTTACTAATGGAGGCGTAGACCCTAACTATCAATGGAAAATAAATAATATAAATGTAGGGTCTGATAATCCACAATTTTCGACTACTAATTTACAGGTTGGAGATGTTGTTAGTTGTGAAGTTACTACAGATTTAGAATGTGTATCTGTACAAACAGTTACTTCTAATGTGATAACAATAACTACTATTGCTCCAGGAGCTCCAAGCATTCCAGAAAATCTTTCTGGAGCTGTTCTTATTACTCAAGGAACATCAGAAACATATACCATTGATCCTGTTGTGGGAGCCACTTCTTATGAATGGAGGTTAGCAAATAATGGATGGACTGAAAGCACGCTGACCAATCAAGTTACAATTCCTAATATTATGCAATCGGGAACTTTATATGTTTCCGCGGTAAACGAATGTGGAAGCAGTATTGAAGAAACATTATTTATCAGGACTACTCCCGCAACACCACAATTCACATTAGCATTAAAGGTGTTTTTACAAGGTGCTGCTCTCAATCCAAATACAGGAGAAGAAGACTTAATGCGTGATGACCTAAGAGTAACAGGATACTTGCCAACCAAAACTCCTTATAACGACGGAATTATTTGTAATTTTTCAGTGTTTAATGTCACAGGAGAAGATGCTATTGTCGATTGGATTTGGGTAGAACTTCGAGATGCTAACAACAATTCCGTTCAATACGCTCGCTCAGCACTATTACAACGTGACGGTGATATTGTAGCTATAGATGGTATCTCAGCATTAAACTTTTCAACCGCAGAAGACACCTATTACATTGCTATAAGACACCGTAATCATTTAAGTATTATCAGTAGTGTAGCATTTACCTATACTTCAGGTATTAATACCATTGATTTTACAAATAGTAGCGCACAGATTACGTATGGTAGCAATGCTCAGACTACCTTCGGAATGCCAAGCGGAAAAGTAGGAATGTGGGCAGGAAATGTAGATGGAAACACAGGAGTGCAGTATTCTGGAACCAATCCAGATACTCCAAAAATCTTATCAACGGTAATCAATGACGTTGGTAACTTCCTCAACTTACCAACGTATGCTATTAGCGGTTATACCTATGATGATGTTAATATGGATGGTAATACACAATATACGGGTACAATACCTGATACACCTTTCATTCTTCAGAATGTATTGGCGCATCCAGGAAACTTTCTAAATTTTAGTACATATCAAATTAATGAGCAGTTACCTGAAAACTAATAAGTAAAAAGGGATAACAACAATACCTATGAGTAACTTCAATAGAGATGTTAGAAATAGTTAACATCTCTATTGATGCTTTATAAGCATTCCGTAAAAGCGAAGCGCGTCTAAAAATCGAACAGTCAAAAAAAAATCGTACTTTTACAGCTTCATGAAACAGTTTCTAAAACATATCAGTGTATGCGCAACAGCCTTATTAGTGCTGTTCTCTACATTTTCATTCACCATCAATGAACATATTTGTGGTGGTGAAAAGGTAAGTTTTGCCATTGGTATAGAAGCAGAAACCTGTGGTATGGAAGTAGAAACTTCAGCTTCCGAACACACTACAGTACAACAAACACCGTGTTGTAGTGACATCAGCACCTTAATTCAAGGACTCGATGAATTACCATCACAAGACACTTTTGTAAACACAACACAAACATTCATTACGGCATTTGTATACAGCTACATTTACATTCTTTCAGAAGAAGACACAGAAAAAGCTGTATATACACCTTACAAACCGCCACCACTGGTCAAGGACATACAAGTGCTTGATGAGACTTTCCTAATTTGATACATACTACGAATGTTGATTTCCTATTGAATTAATTCAAACTGGAAACACAACTGTACTCCTATTTTAAAATCATTCGTATGTATAAATATCAATACTCATGCTCAATAAAAGTATTAAGTTTTTAATAGAAAATAAGCTTGTCGCGATGTTGCTCCTCCTCCTTTTTATCGGTTGGGGAACTATAAACGCGCCGTTTAATTGGAACACAGGCTTTTTACCTAGCAATCCTGTTGCTGTTGATGCCATTCCTGACATTGGTGAAAATCAACAAATAGTATTCACAAAATGGAGTGGACGATCGCCACAAGACATTGAAGATCAAATCACCTATCCGTTAACGACATCGCTGCTTGGAATTCCAGGCGTAAAAACGATTCGTAGTTCTTCTATGTTTGGGTTTTCAAGCATCTATATCATTTTTGAAGAAGATGTTGAATTCTATTGGAGTCGCAGTCGTATTCTCGAAAAGCTCAACTCCTTACCTACCAACTTACTACCAGAAGCTGTAAATCCTACATTAGGACCAGATGCTACGGGTTTAGGGCAAATATTTTGGTATACACTTGAAGGACGTGATGAAGCTGGAAACGTCACAGGCGGTTGGGATTTACAAGAACTTCGAAGTATTCAAGATTATTACGTAAAATATGCCTTATCCTCTGCGAGTGGCGTATCAGAAGTAGCATCTATTGGTGGATATGTTCAGGAATATCAAGTAGATGTCGATCCAGAATTGATGCGTCAATACAATATAGGATTAGATCAGGTTGTAAAAGCAGTCAAAGAAAGTAACAAAGACATTGGAGCGCAAACCTTAGAAATCAACCAAGTTGAATATTTAGTGCGCGGTTTGGGCTATATAAAATCGATTGAAGACATCGAAAATGCGGTCGTAACCTCTAAAAACTTTACGTCCATCAAAATCAAAGACATTGGAAACGTCACTCTAGGACCTGCAACACGCAGAGGAATTCTAGACAAAGAAGGTGCGGAAGTCGTTGGTGGTGTTGTCGTAGCAAGATATGGCGCGAATCCGATGGAAGTGATCAACAATGTAAAAGAAAAAATTCAGGAATTGAGCGCAGGATTGCCATCCAAAATATTAAGTGATGGTCGCACCTCACAACTAACGGTGGTTCCGTTTTACGACAGAACAGAATTGATCAATGAAACGCTCGAAACACTCAATGAAGCGCTAACCTTAGAAATCTTAATTACCATTTTGGTGATTATCATAATGGTATTCAACTTGCGCGCGTCTATCTTAATAGCTGGATTGCTTCCAGTTGCCGTTTTGATGGTGTTTATAGCGATGAAACTATTCAATGTGGATGCAAATATTGTAGCATTGTCAGGAATTGCCATTGCGATTGGCACGATGGTCGATGTCGGTGTGATACTTTCCGAAAATATCATAAGGCATGTCGATGAAGACAAAGAAAGTTTGCCTATAAATACCTTAGTTTACAACGCAACAACGGAAGTTTCAGGAGCCATTGTAACCGCAGTAATGACCACAATTATTAGTTTTATTCCAGTATTTACAATGATTGGCGCCGAAGGAAAACTATTCAGACCCTTAGCCTTTACAAAAACATTTGCACTGATTGCTGCTTTGGTCATCGCACTATTTTTAATTCCACCATTTGCGGCGGCTATCTTTAAGAAAGTAAACATTAAAAAAACGACAAGCTATCTTTTAAATGGTTTATTGATCGTTCTTGGTGTAACAACCATGTTTTATGGCTATTGGATTGGAATTCTATTGGTTGGTTTTGGCGTTGTAGCATTTCTAAAAAGAAACCATATCCTTACCGAGAAAAAAGCAAACTTCATCAACATTATCATTTCTGCATTGGCGATCGTATTTCTCTTGGCAGAACATTGGAGACCATTAGGAGTTGATAAAAGTATCCTGCTAAACCTTCTTTTTGTTGGGATTATCTGCTTTGGACTCTTAGGTATTTTTATGCTATTCCAAAGGTATTATACTCGAATTTTAAACTGGGCATTGCACAACAGGCTCTTATTTTTAAGCATTCCGACTTCCATTGTAATATTTGGTTTTTACATTCTTCAACATACAGGAAAAGAATTTATGCCATCGCTAAATGAAGGTTCTTTTCTACTAATGCCAACATCAATGCCACATTCGGGCGTGGAAGAAAACAAACGTGTATTGCAACAATTGGATATGGCTGTGGCGAGCATTCCCGAAATAGAAACTGTGGTTGGAAAAGCAGGTCGTACAGATTCTGCCTTAGATCCTGCGCCAATGTCCATGTATGAAAACATCATTCAGTACAAACCTGAATACATGCTGAATGCTGCTGGAAAACGACAACGCTACAAAGTAAATGAAGATGGGTTGTTTGAATTAAAAGATGGTCGTTTAATTCAAAATATAAATGTCAGTTCGAGCGCAGTCGAGAACAAAGTAAGTACGCTCGATGTGACAACAGCACAACTCATCGAAGACAATAATGGCGAATTCTACCGCAATTGGAGACCACATATCAAATCGCCAGATGATATTTGGAATGAAATCATAAAAGTGACCAAATTACCTGGTGTTACCTCCGCGCCAAAATTACAACCGATTGAAACCCGATTGGTCATGCTGCAAACCGGAATGCGCGCTCCGATGGGAATTAAAGTAAAAGGACAAAACCTAGCGCAAATAGAAGCTTTCGGTGTACAACTAGAAACGATTCTAAAAGAAGTTGAAGGTGTCAAAAAAGAAGCGGTCTTTGCAGATCGTATTGTTGGGAAACCCTATTTGCTCATTGATATAGACAGAGAAAAAATTGCCCGCTATGGCATCACCATCGAAGAAGTGCAAAATGTACTCAAAGTAGCTGTTGGAGGAATCGTATTAACGCAAACCGTTGAAGGCAGAGAACGTTATGGTGTTCGTGTGCGCTATCCACGAGAATTACGGAGCAATCCTGAAGATTTAAAAAGTATATACATTCCTGTGGAGAAAGGCAGTCCGGTTCCACTAAGTGAATTGGCAACGATTCGCTACGAACAAGGTCCGCAAGTAATTAAAAGTGAAGACACATTCTTAGTCGGGTATGTATTATTTGATAAACTAGCTAGTTTTGCAGAAGTAACTGTTGTTGAAACGGCACAAGCGGTCATTCAAGAAAAAATAGATTCAGGTGAATTAATAGTTCCAAAAGGAATCAACTATCAATTTACAGGAACATACGAAAATCAACTCAGAGCCGAAAAAACATTGTCCGTTGTCGTGCCATTAGCGTTAATCATTATCTTTTTAATTCTGTATTTCCAATTTCGATCGGTCACTACTTCCTTAATGATTTTTACAGGAATTACGGTTGCCTTTGCAGGCGGATTTATCATGATATGGCTCTACGGGCAAGAATGGTTTTTAAATTTCAATCTCTTTGGAGAGAATTTGAGAGAACTCTTTAATATGAAAACCATCAATTTAAGTGTGGCGGTTTGGGTCGGTTTCATTGCCCTATTTGGAATTGCAACCGATGATGGAGTGATTATGGCAACCTATTTAAAGCAAACCTTTGCGAAAGTGCTTCCTTCTGACAAAAAAGGAATCCGTTTGGCAACCATAGAAGCCGCTGGAAAACGCATCCGACCTTGTTTAATGACGACAGTTACAACTGTATTAGCGTTGCTTCCAGTATTAACTTCTACGGGAAGAGGAAGTGATATTATGATTCCGATGGCGATTCCAATTTTTGGCGGTATGATCATCGATATTACCTCCTACTTTATTGTGCCTGTTTTATATAGCTGGCGCGAAGAAATTCAATTAAAAAAGAACACTCATGAAGCATAAAAACGTATATATAATCACTTGTCTATTGTTGTTTCAAGTTACACATGGGCAAAGCTTAGAGAACTATCTGGCGGAAGCCGAAAAAAACAGCTCAGAAATTTTAGCCAAACAATTTCAATACGAAAGTGCGTTGGAAAAAGTGAATGAAGTTGGAAGTTTACCCAATACACAATTGGGCGTTGGTGTGTTTGCGCAAGCCGTAGAAACCAGAGTGGGTCCGCAAAGAGCACGTTTCTCGGCGAGTCAAAAAATTCCTTGGTTTGGATTGCTTAGCGCGAAGAAGGAAAATGCAAAACTATTGGCAAATGCAAAAGAAAGTGAAATCGATTTTTTAAAAAGACAGCTTTCGCTGAATGTAAAATTGGCGTATTACGAATTGTACACATTGCAACAAAAACACACGATTACGAAACAGCACATCGAAATTTTAGATACGTATGAAAAGTTAGCATTGAACGAACTCGAAAACAATCGCACAAATATGGTGGATGTGTTGAACATTAAGATGAAGAAGAACACCTTATTACAACAATTTCAAGAGATTTCTGAGAATATTCAAAGTCAAAAAGTAACCTTTAACCTATTGCTAAACAAACCTGTAACGACCGAAGTTTTAGTATTAGATTCTTTAAAAGTACAGGAAGTAGGCTTTTTTACGACCAAAGAAGCTATTGAGATGAATCCGAAATTACAGCAATTGGATCATTTAGAAAATGCCTTGCAACAATCGGAAATCGTAGCCAAGAAAGAAGGAAATCCGTCCATAGGTTTCGGACTCGATTATGTATTAGTGGCAGAACGTTCGGGCATTTCGCTTCCCGATAACGGAAAAGATATCATTATGCCAATGGTTACGGTGTCGATTCCTTTATTTAATAAGAAACACATCGCGAAGCAAAAACAATTACAACTAGAACAAGAAGCGATTTCGCAAACAAAAATTACCGTAAAAAATCAATTATTAATTGCGTATGAACAAGCTTTAAATACATTGAAAAATGCAAAAGAAAGCATTCGGACACAAGACGAAAATATTTTACAAGCCGAACAAGCCAAAGAAGTGATTTTAGCAGCGTATCAAACTGCCAAAATGGACTTTGAGCAGTTATTAGCCTTAGATCAGTTAGCACTAAGTTTTGAATTGCAAAAGGTAAAAGATCTCAACGTATGTTTTTCCAATAGCGCGATTCTAGAATTTTTAACAACAGACACGAAATAAAAAATTAAATTAAGAAATAATGAACAGTATTCGTTTTCCCTCTTTTATGCAGTGTAGTACTATTGATACGTTAAAAATTTCTGAAGCCTTGGAAGAAATTTAGGATCAATAGTACGGTTTTAGTTCTTTTTAAAGAAGAACTAAAAACACCTCATAAAAGTTCCCTTTCTTTTGGTTCGTTTTCTTTGGGAAAGCAAAGAAAAGAACACATAAAATAAATGTTTATAAAAATGAAAAAAATATATAAAATCACAGGAATGACTTGCAACGGTTGTCGCAGTCAAGTCGAAAAAATCTTGAACGGTTTAGAAAGCGTGACTTCTGCAACGGTGAATTTAGAACAGTCAGAAGCTATCATTGACGCTTCTCCTCTACCCGATTTGCAAACATTACAAGCTGCTTTACCTGAAAAGTATACGATTCAGGAGCAAACTCAACATGTATTTACACAGGTTGAAACTACCGAAGAAAAGAGTGAATTACAACAACTTTTCCCGTTGTTTTTAATCTTCTTATACATCACAACGGCAACTGTGTTAATGAACCTCAATGATTGGTCAGTTTCTGAATTTATGCTCGATTTCATGGGACTTTTTTATGTAGTCTTTAGCTTTTTTAAGTTTTTAGATTATACCGGATTTCCAAAATCGTTTCAAATGTACGATCCGTTAGCAAAGCAAATTCCTGCGTATGCGTGGATCTATCCGTTTATAGAAATTACGCTTGGTATATTCTTTTTATTCAGATTCCAAATTCCAATGGCGTTGATCGTTACAATTATCATTTTAGGAATTACAACCATTGGCGTGACTAAAGCATTGTTTGACAAAAAAGCGATTCAATGTGCTTGTTTAGGAACTGCTTTAAAATTACCAATGACGAAAGCTACGTTTATTGAAAACTCAATCATGCTCGTGATGGCAGTTTGGATGTTGGTTAAATTATATAGTTAATGTTGAAATAAAAAACAGATGAAAAAGTATATCATTTATATCGTTTTAATTGTTGTCGGAATTGTCATTGGAAAGTTTGTCTTTTCTGGCGAAACAGCCGAAACACACACGCATGAAACAACTGCGGAAGCTTCCAAATGGACGTGTTCTATGCATCCACAAATTATGCTCACGGAAGCTGGCGATTGTCCAATTTGTGGAATGGATTTGATTCCTATGGAAGAAAGTAGCACGAAATTGTCTTCGGATCAATTTCGAATGTCTAAAAACGCGATGGCATTGGCAAATATTGAAACTACAAAGATTTCTGAAGGAACAGCTGCAGATACTGCAATGAAACTCACAGGAACGATTGAAGCCAATGAAAAGACAAACGCTATCCAAACGGCACATTTTGGTGGACGTATTGAAAAATTATATGTAAATATTACAGGTGAAGAAGTTCGAAAAGGACAGCGAATCGCCTTGATATATTCACCTGAATTAGTCACCACACAACAAGAATTGATTACTGCCATTCGCATGAAAGAATCGCAACCAGCTTTATACAAAGCAGTTCGGAATAAGTTAAAACTATGGAAACTTTCCGAAGCGCAAATTCAACAGATTGAAACTTCACAAAAAGTGTCTTCGCAATTTCCTATTTACGCAAGTGTTTCTGGCGTTGTCACGGAAAAAATGGTCTCAGAAGGAAATCACATTATGGAAGGTGGCGCATTGTTTAAAGTCTCTAATTTGAATACAGTTTGGGCAAGTTTTGATGCGTACGAAAAGCAATTGTCTAGTTTGAAAAAAGGAGATGAAATTACGATTACGACTAATGCAAATCCAAATGAAAAGATTTCTGCAAAGATCACATTTATTGATCCTGTATTGAATACCGCTACGCGAACTGTTTCGGTGAAAGTAGAATTGAACAATCGTGATGGGAAATTAAAACCTGGCATGTTTGTTACTGGTTTGTTAGCTACCAATACAGCCAAAAGTACAGTGTTGACCATTCCGAAATCGGCAATTTTATGGACAGGAAAACGTTCGATTGTCTATGTAAAAACATCTGCCAACGAACCTGTTTTTGAAGCGCGAGAAATTACCTTAGGAACTGCAATTGCAGACAATTACGAAGTCGTTTCTGGACTTACTGCTGAAGACGAAATTGTCACAAACGGAACATTTACTGTGGATGCAGCCGCACAATTGCAAGGCAAAAAATCGATGATGAATGCTCGGAAGGAAACTTCAACAAAAAAAGAACCTACAAAATTGGAGTTTGATGCAGCTTTTGAAAAATCGTTTCAAGCTTCTATAAAAGCTTATGTTGAACTAAAAGATGCATTGGTGCAAAGCGATGTAAAACTCGCAGCAGCAAAGAGTGAAGCCTTCCGAAAAGCATTGGAGCTATTAACCATTCCACAACGAGATGCTTCAAATATGTATTGGTCAATGCTACATAAAACATCGAAAGGAATCAATAAAGATGTTACGATTGAAAAACAACGTGAAAAATTTCGAATCATTTCAAACCATATTATAGAAATGGTTCAAAATTTTGATACATTAGACCAACAACTTACGGTACAATTTTGTCCAATGGCAAACAATGACAAAGGCGCCTATTGGTTGAGTACTGAAGAAAAAATCAGAAATCCGTATTTTGGCGATATGATGTTGACATGTGGAGAAGTAAAACAAGTATTGAAGTAAGATAACGTGAAAACTAAAGGGAATTTAAAAGAAGTAGCGACTGTTTTTTTAAAACTAGGCATGTTTGCATTTGGCGGTCCTGCGGCACATATTGCCATGATGGAAGATGAAGTTGTCAGTAAACGAAAGTGGATGACACGCGAACATTTTTTAGATTTAATGGGCGCTACCAATCTTATTCCTGGTCCAAATTCAACCGAAATGACGATGCATTGTGGTCATGAACGTGCAGGTTGGAAAGGACTATTTGTTGCTGGTATATCCTTTATTTTTCCTGCCGTTGTATTTACAACAATCTTAGCGTATTTGTATGTGAGTTATGGAAAGTTACCGCAAATTGAACCTTTCTTGTACGGCATAAAACCAGCCGTAATCGCAATTATACTTTCAGCAATCTATAAATTAGGTAACAAAGCATTAAAAAACTGGCAATTAGCCGTCATTGGTATGGCAACCGTGATCGCTTCCGTATGTGGAATTAATGAAATTACCATTATTTTATTAGGTGGTTTTATAGGATTAATATGGTTAGGCGTTCCGAAAATGTCTGATAAAAAATTGAATGTTTTCGCGCCTGCATTTCTAATCTCGTCAGGAATAGCCTTGACTAAAACAGTTACGAATGCCAAACTTTTTTTCGTATTCTTAAAAGTTGGCGCTATTTTATTTGGCAGCGGATACGTTTTAGTTGCTTATTTGGATGCTGAATTGGTTGAAAAACTAGGATGGCTTACAAAATCGGAATTGTTAGATGCTATTGCTATCGGGCAGTTTACGCCAGGTCCAGTATTATCTACTGCATCCTTTGTCGGTTATCAAATTAATGGAATTTGGGGCGCACTCGTTGCGACTTTAGGAATCTTTTTACCATCCTTTATTTTTGTATTAGTATTGAATCCGATTGTGCCAAAATTGCGAAAATCGAAATTAGCTTCTGGTTTTTTAGACGCTGTGAATATTTCGGCAGTTGGAATCATGATTGGTGTTACGTATCATTTATCAGAAGAAATTCTTATCAATTGGCAATCTATTACAATCGCAATCATAAGTATGGTTTTGGTTTTTTATTATAAGAAACTGAATGCTTTTTGGATTGTGATTATAGGAGCCATTTTAGGTTATATTTTATATCAACTATTTTAATTTTTAAATTTTTAAAACAATGAAAAAAGTAATTTTAAGTCTATTAGCAGTTGTTTCATTAACAGTGATTAGCTGTAAAAATGAAGCGAAAACAGACGTAAAAACAACAACTGAGCAAGGAAAGGATTTAGCCGTGGCTAATTTTGGCGTACGCGGAAATTGTGGAATGTGCAAAACTACCATTGAAAAAGCGGCTAAAAGTGTGGATGGCGTTGCCGAAGCAACTTGGGACATAAAGAAGAAAAGTATTCAAGTATCGTATGATGCAGCAAAAGCGAATGAAACCGATCTTCGCGAAGCAATTGCGGACGCTGGTTACGATACAGACAAAGAAAAAGGAAATAAATTAGCGTATAAGAAATTGCCAAAATGTTGTCAATATTCATCTGAGATGGAAATGAATCAGTAGCGCGTACAACATATTAGCACTATGGCACTATAAGTTCTGGTCCTTTTGTTTCTGTTTTCTTTATGCGAGCAAAGAAAATGAAAAATTAATAACTAAAAATTTCCATAAATGCTTTAATAGTAATTTTTAGAATAATTTGAGAGAAGCAACTATTATCTTTTACCTTTGCGCCATGGAAAAATACGTATTATTAATTGCGGCTTTGTATGGCGCATTGGGAATTATTTTTGGAGCATTTGGTGCGCATGCATTGAAGAAAATTTTATCAGATGATTTACTAAAAAGCTTTGAAACTGGCGTAAAGTATCAAATGTATCACGCTATTGTATTATTGGTGATCGGATTTCAATTTTCGTTTACGGAAAGTTTAGAAACTGCGATTGCATGGTGTTTTATTGCAGGAACGTTTTTGTTTTCGTTTAGCATATATGGTTTATGCATCAGCAGCGCAAAAGGCAAGAAACTACGCTTTTTAGGTCCAATTACGCCACTTGGCGGACTGTTATTAGTGATCGGTTGGATTTTATTGGGTGTTTCTTTTCTTTAAGAATCACTAATGTAATGTGAGTTCGATATAAGTTTCATTTAAATGAAATTTTGTCAACACTTCCCATATGAAATTTAAAATACTAAAAATCAGTTCTTTATTTTAGTTCGTGTCATTTTTATTTCAAATTGCAGAACTCATGAATCTTCGATTTCGTTTTCTTTGCTCGCACAAAGAATACTGAATCTAGTTCAGCACAGGCTTCAACAAAAGAAAGTGCGCTTTCCCAGAGGTATTTTTAGTTTTTCTTTTATTGAAAAACTAAAACCGCATGAATTTTTCTAAATTTTCTCCAAGGCTTCAAAAATTCTTAACGAAAAATTCCTGCTATACTGCGGAAAAGAAGGAATCGGTTTTCAAATTTTATATCGAACTAAGGGTTAGTATAAGCACGTTTGAGTTCTTGCAACGTTTTGTTAGAAGTAATTAATCCGTTGATGAGAAAGTTTCGTAAATCGTCTAAATCATCATGTGGAATGTACTTTGCCCATTTGGTTTCTGTGGTAATCGCTTTTAACTGTCTCAATACTTTCCGAGTTTCATCTGCGGTACGCACAACATAATCAGAAGTGTATGTAGGTTCGTTTTTATGAAAGTATTCGTATTTGTTGGTGAATTCACTCTTTTTGATGAAGTATAATTTTTCAACTTCATTATCCCTATAAAAACTTGACCATTTGGCAAAACCTACTTTAGTTGTATTCCTGAAATTAGTATTTTCTTCTTCCGTTTGCAATCGCCATTTGCAAGTAGCAGCTCTTCCCCAATGTGAAGAAATGCGATATACACCTTCTTCTGTATAAAAATACTGACTACCAGATCGGCTTGTGTAATTTGGCTTTTTATCCTTAATGATTTCAATAGCAACCGTTTTGAAAATACAATAGGTGTTTTTGAAAAAGTTTTGTTTATGATATTTTAATTTCATCACTAAAGTGTAATGGTGTATTTTTGCCAAAGCTACAAAATGTAATACGATGTTTTGTACACATTAATAAGGTTTGGCACAATAAGTGATTTATGCTGCGTTAATATAAAGAATAAAGAACTCAATAATGAAGAATATAAAAAAGATAGTTTGTCTGTTTTTGGTACTATGTATGTCTCAAGCTGTTGCTATTGCTCAAGAAAGCTTGGCTTTTAAAGATGGCGAAAAACTAACGTTTACAGCATCTTATAAAGTGTCGGGCTTAATGACAGAGTTAGCGCAAGTGAGCATGGAAACATCAGAAGTAAAAACATCAAGTAGTACATTGTTGCATTTTAAATGTCGTGCAAATACTTATAAAAAGCTTGATGCATTTTTTAAAATTCGTGATGTTTATGAATCGTATGTAAGCAAATATTCATTACTTCCTTTATTGTACAAAAGAGATATCCAAGAAGGCGGTTATAAGAAGAAAATGAAGTATGTGTACAATCAGAAGACAAAAACGATAAAAAGTACACAAACCAAACGCAGAGGAAATGGTACTGATTGGGTTCAAGATAAAAACTTTAGCTTTAGTAGCGGAGCAATGGATGTAGTTTCTACGTTATATAATTTAAGAAACTTACCTATTGAAAACGCTAAAATTGGAGATACTAAAACGTTTAAAATTTTGTTTGATCGAGAAGAAACATCAATTACCATTAAATTTGTTGGAAAAGAAACGATCCGTGCTGGAAACTTAGGGCAAAAAGAATGCTATAAGTTACAAGTATTGACTTCGGGTGATTTTTTAAAATCTGGAACACTTTGGTTAACAGCTGATGCAAACAAAATTCCTGTACAAGCACGGTTTACCATTCCTATCGGAAGCGGAACGTTACAATTAACAAACGCTACTGGCTTAGCTAATTAATCATTAAAACTAAAATACATACCATGAGAACTTTTTGTATTATTATAGGTAGCATTGCTGCCGTATTAGGTTTTTTATTTTCTTTCTTTTTAGATAGTTTTGCTTTTATGCCTATTGCTTTAGGACTTATTTTAGGAATAGCTGCATTGGTTATTTCTAAAAGAAATGGTTTGCGTGATAGTGTTCCAAAGTTGATCATTGCATTATCATTTCTGGCAGCAGCTATTACCACAATGAATATGTTTAGAGAGAATAAAGTGGCAGATGATGTAAAACAAACTGTAAAAGAGAAGGAACAACAAGAAAAAGAAGACGTCAAAGAGATCGAGAAAGAGCTCGAAGGATTAGAATAAATATAAAAATTCATCAGAAAGTCCATCAGAAATACAACTGATGGACTTTTTTTTATAGAACTCATCTTGACTTTTTCTATTTCCTAAAAAATGGCTAAAATTCGCCCATATTTCAGCTATTTTCTCATGCGTAGCGATGCTATGCCTTTTAAAAATAGTTTTATCTGAACAAATTTTGACTCATTTTCGGTTAAAAACAAAAAGTCAAGATGAGTTCATGCCTAAAAATCAGCGTTTTCACATTTTTTTAAGAAATCTATAACAAAACAAAAATTCTATTTCAATACCTTTGGAAATCCTAAAAAACGAAATATGAGAAAATTACTATCCATAGCACTTTTGGCTTTGATTGGATGTGGCACTAACCAAAAAACTGCGGATCAAAAAGCAGTTCGGAATTTGGATCCTGTCCCATATGCAAACACAATTACCGAAGATGAATTAAAAACACACTTATATACGTACGCTTCTGACGAGTTTGAAGGTAGAGATACTGGATCACCAGGACAGAAAAAAGCGGTTGCATATTTGAGAGATGAATATAAAAGTTTGAATATTCCTGCGGCACAAAAAGATGGAAATTACTATCAAAATGTTCCATTACAGAAAGGAAGTAAATTAAATTCTGAATTAACGATCAATGGAAAATCATATCCGTTTATAGAACAGTTTATATCTATAAGACCAAACGAAAATGGAACAACTGCATTTTCTGAAGTTGTATACTTAGGCTATGGAATTGATGATGAAAAGTATTCAAACTATAAAGGACAAGATGTTGAAGGCAAAGTAATTTTAATCAAATTAGGAGAACCAAAACAAGAAGATGGAAATTATGTAATTTCTGGAACTGAAGACGCTACAAAATGGTCTGGAAATGTTATTCAAGCAATAGGAGCTAAATTAAAAGCTGCGGAAGATCATAAAGCAAAAGGTGTATTATTCTATGTAGATAAATTATATCCCCGTGTGAAGGCGCAGTTTAATTACATGCGAAGTAATAGTAGTATTTCTTTAAAAGGTGAAGCGAATACATTCTTTAATTATTACATTGATACTCAATTAGCTACTGATTTGTATCCGACAATTGCAGCGGATGAAAATGCAACAACAATTAAAGTAGATGGTACGTTGATAAACAAAGATAAAATCAACGATATCGATTCGGAAAATGTAGTGGCAATTATTAAAGGCTCAGAAAATCCAGAAGAATATATTGTTATTTCTGCACACTTAGATCACGAAGGAATTAAGGCACGTCAGATTTATAATGGAGCTGATGACGATGGTTCTGGAACGGTTGCGATTCTTGAAATTGCAGAAGCATTCCAAAAAGCACAAAAAGAAGGAAATGGTCCAAAACGTTCTATTGTATTTTTACATGTAACAGGAGAAGAAAAAGGATTGTTAGGTTCACGATATTATACAGATAATCCAATTTTTCCATTAGAAAATACCGTTGCCGATTTGAATATTGATATGATTGGTCGTATTGATCCAAAACGTACAGAAGGCGATCGTAATTATATCTATTTAATTGGTTCTGATAAGTTAAGTACAGAACTTCACAACATTTCTGAAGAGATTAATAAGAAGTATACAAACATTGAATTGGACTATACATACAACGATGAAAATGATCCAAATCGTTATTATTACCGTTCTGATCATTACAATTTTGCAAAGAACAATGTTCCTGTAATTTTCTATTTCAACGGAACTCATGACGATTACCACAAGCCAACAGATACGCCCGATAAGATTAACTACGATTTATTGACAAACCGTACGAAATTAGTATTTCACACCGCATGGGAATTGGCAAATAGAGATCAAAGAATTGTTGCAGACAAAGCAAAAGTTAAAGCTACAAAGTAAAGCATATTGCACTATAAAAAACGAAGAAAGCTTCCAATTATGGGAGCTTTCTTCGTTTTAGAAATGAGGTATTTATACGCTGTTTTATTCGTGCCATTATGTATAACTTTGAATAATATCAATTTAAAAAAACTTTTTAGTATGGCAACGAATTTAAAAGCAACCATGACAATTCCGAAAAACGGAAAAAATATATGGACAGAAATGATGCAAGATCCATCTAAATTCAAAATTCCTGAAGGAGTGAGCGAAGGCGGATTTATGGCAGCTTCGTATGCAAAATTTTCTGATGGCGTTTCAGTCTTTGGCGGTATTGCAGTTGGAACAGCAGATTATAATTATCCAATGTTTAATGTGTTCGATAAAGATTATAATAGAATTGGTGGCTGGCCAATTGATCCAAGTGATTGGGAAGATTTTCAAGTAACTTCTGTTGAATTTGCATTGAATGATGCCGAAGATCCAATGTATACTTTAGAAATCGTAGAAGCGAGTTAAATTGTTTCTTACTATATTATATAAAAAGCGAACTGAGAAGTTCGCTTTTTGTTTTTGGTGATGCTTATCTTGGATCTTGACAGGAAATACACGCCGTTACACAATTTGTAGCCAATTGTGTATGTCCGCCACCTTTTACAGCAACAATGTTTGCTTTTGAAATTGTCTTTTTGTTTAGTTTTAACGATTGTAAATGTTGTTTTTTCATGATTAAAAGTTTTTTGGGTTATACTTCAAGATAGAAATAATCACTGATTTGCCGTTACAGAAAAACCACCATTTCTGTAATGTATAATTAGAAAATAGTGTTGTTTACGGAAAACCTTTTTTAAGTCCTAAAAAAAAGCATAACTTTAAGTATGAATAAATTAGATGGTAAACATCTTAAAAAAGTAACTCGAAATGAAGATCAAAACTAAAATTATACAATTCACTTTTATCTGCACATTACTCTGTTCTATATCTATTTTTCAAAGTTGTAGCTCTGTCGAAACATTAAAGCCGCTTCCATCTGATGAATCTCCTATTTTAAGAGCATTTCCATCTTATTTTGATGGTGATTTTGAGCTTATTACAAAAGAGCCTGCGGGAGATGATTTTAAATTAGGACGCGATTTTATAAAATTTACAGTGACCGATCAACACAAATTAACCATTGTAAGTTATTTGTCATTCACTAAAGAAGAACTTGCAAAAAAATCAAAATATTATACGATCAAAGGCGAACTTTTGGTATACAAAAATGATAGTTTGCATGCTTTAAAAGAAAAATTAGAAAACAAAAAAAGTACTTCAAATAACTTAACAGAACAGGAATCTAGCCAACTTTTACAATTAAAAGAACAAGATGAAAAAGGACAAATCTTCAAAACTTTCCCATTAAGCATTGATAATAAAAACTATAGCTATCAGAAACAATTGATTTATGAGATTGATTTAAAAACAAATCTGATTTTAGAATATGATGAAAATACCGCTCCTAAAAAGTCGAAATGTGTATTTAAAAAATACAAAGATCATTATTTCTTAAATATGTTTAATAAAGATAAAGAACGTTGGGTTGCTGTTATTTTTCAGGAAAAAGACACTAATATTATAGTGAGTGATGTCGATTTTGACAACTTAAATAAGAATAGTAACTTTTATAAAAGTATCGCGAATCTTATTGAAAAAGAGAAATATACAATTGTGATTGATCCTTCTAAATCACAATTTGAATCGTTAATGCAAGACGCAAATTTTTTAGGTGAAATAGCAACTTTACAACGCACTAAAACTTCATTTTCGAGCATCAATAATCTGTGGCTCTCTATTGGAGCAATCGTTGTTATATTGATCGTATTTATTGTACTGAAAAGATTTCGGATTTTTTAATACGCGCACCACAAACAGCACTTAACATTTGTAAACATACATTTTTTACTTATGTTTACATTATGTCAAAGTATCTATCGTGTGTATTTTTAGTGTTTGTAGTGATTGGTTGTCAAAAAAAATTGACTCCTGTTGAAGCGTCTCAAAAGGTTAGTTCGCTTCAGCAAAAAGCTATAAAAACTGCTTCAGATTCTACATTTTATTATCTGCAAAAAGCAGACAAACTCATTCAGCAACACGCGGGCGTTTCTGATTCGTTGAAAACCGAAAATTTGTTTCAGTTTGGATTGTATTACAGAGAGCTAAGCGACTTAGAAAATGCTTCAGAATATTTCTATAAAGCCACAGAAGCACAAGAAGATTCTATTCAAAATTCGCGACAGTTCTTTCAGTATTTTGTTGCTTTTGAAACCTATAAAAGTCTTGGGAAATATGGCGATTGTATGACTTTAGCAGATTCGTTCAAACGAAAAATAAACTTGAAAAAAGACCCGCTAAATTCAGGTCATTATTATTTCTTTCTGGAAGATATTTACAAAGTGACTTCGCGTTATGAAAAAGCACTTTCAGCCAATAAAAAACGGATTGAAATTATTGAAAAAAATCCTTCTTTGAAGTTGACAAACCATCAAGAGTTACTGAGTCAATACAATATTTTATATTACTTAAATCGTGAAAACGAAGGTGTAAAAATCTTAGATGATTTAATTCGAAAAGATTCGCTTTTAACCACCGATTTAAAACGTCAAGTATATTCTTCCAGAGGTATTTACGATTTTTATCAAGGTGATTTTACAAGTGCGATTTCAAACTATAAAAAATCACTCAAAAATGTAAAATTATTGAAAGTTTTTGATCAAAATGAACTGTTGGCAAATAGTTATTCCAACATCGCTGAAGCGTATATTATCATAAAAGAGTATGACAAAGCACGTAAGTATTTAGATTCTGCAAAAGGTCAAAATTTTGAAAAATTACCAAACGATTATCAACGAAATATTTTAAAATATGAACTCAAATTAGCAAACGAAACGCAAGAATCGTTAGCAATTGTTGAAACTGAACTCGATCGTTTGTTGGACAATCAAAATAAATCATACCAAGACAAATACGAATCTGAATTGCTTGCGTTGAAAGAATCGGCAGCAAATGAAGCCTTACTGTTTGAACAAAAGAAAAATACTGAACTCAAAAATATCCGATTGCGCAATACTTTGTTTCTACTTTTCAGTGTTTTATTGTTGTTTACGCTAGGCGGAATTCTCTATTATAGAAATAAAAAACTACGTTTTGAACGGCTCAATTTACAAATGCAACAACGTTTATTGCGCAGTCAGATGAATCCGCATTTTACGTCAAATGTCCTCTACTCTATTCAGAATACGATTAAATTTAGTTCGGAAGAAGCAAAAAAACATTTGGTAAAGTTTTCACGATTGTTGCGTTTGATTTTAGAAAATTCGACAAAAAATTACATTCAATTTGAAAAAGAAATTGACGCGCTTAAAAAGTACATGGATTTTCAGTTGATTCGCTTCCCAGAAAAATTTAGCTATACGTTTACCTACGAAAATATGGAGGAAGATGATTTTATTTTTGTTCCGCCAATGCTGTTGCAACCTTTTATTGAAAATAGTATTGAACACGGTTTTTCCGCGATGGAACATGGTGGTTTGATTGCGTTGACATTCACGAAGAAAGACAGCTATATTTTATGTGCAATTCGCGATAACGGAAAAGGATTTTCAGATCCAGGAAGTACGTTTAAAGACTCTGTTTCGATCAAATTAATTGCTGATTTCTTGAAAAAATCGACCAAAAAAGAAGTTTCTATTGAAACAAACACACAATCAGAAACAGGAGTTTTAGTTACCTTAGCGATTCCTTATAAACTTTCAGATGAAAATTAAAACGCTCATTATTGATGACGAAGCCGCAATTCGCAATGACTTGAAAGAGAAACTTCGAGAACATTTTAGCGAAACTGTTGAAGTTGTTGGTGAAGCTTCCAATGTTGCTTCTGGAATTGCACAAGTGAAGGCTTTGAAACCCGATTTGATTTTGCTCGATATTCATTTAGGCGACGGCACCGGATTTGATCTATTGACAGCAATTGACAATAAAGCATTCAATATAATTTTCATCACAGGGTTTGATAATAATGCTATTAAAGCAATTAAAGTTGGCGCGCTAGATTATATTTTAAAACCTGTAGACGAAGACGAATTTACGGAAGCTATTGAAAAAGTGATTGCACTTAAAAGCGAAGAAAATCATTTGGATAAATTAATAGAAGTTTCACAAGATTTCTTTGAAGGTGTAAAAGAGAAAAGAGTGATTTTAAAAACGTCTGACGCTGTGTACGCAGTCTATGAGAAAGATATTTTATATTGTCGTTCAGAAGGAAATTATACTACATTCTACACACAACAACAAGAAAAGATAATGATTTCAAAACCATTGAAAAAGGTGGAAGAATTGTTATCTCCAGAATTGTTTATTCGTTGCCATCAATCGTATATTGTAAATAAGAAACATGTCATTAAGTATGATAAAAATGGTGTACTCATTATACATTTGGATATTAAAGTTCCCGTTTCTAGCAGAAGAAAAGACTTTACATTAGAGAAGATATTTACGTGATTTTTTTAACGTGAGTTCTCGATATAATTTCTAGAAAATTTAGAACTAAGTATTTCATTTTTAGTTTTTTATTTTCTTTTACTTTGCTCGCACAAAGAATACTGAATCAAGTTCAGCACAGGCTTCAACAAAAGAAAGTGCGCTTTTTAGCTCATATTATTTATATTTTAAACTAAAGTATTCATGAATCTTCGATTTCCAGAGGTGTTTTAAGCTTTCTCTTTGGAAAGCTTAAACCGCAATCATTTTACTAAATTTTCTCCAAGGCTTCGAAAATTCTTAACGTAAAATGACTGCTACACTACGGAAAAAGAATCCGTTGCTTATAATTTTTATATCGAACTCCAATTATTTCACGAATATGAAGTAAAGTCGCGCGAATATGAAGTGAAAGCCTTCAAGTATCATTGCAATCGTTCTATTCGTAAATTAATCCTTATTTTTAAAATAAAGTTCATCTCATAATAGCATTGTATATGAAAAAGATAGTATTCCCTTTACTGTTGCTTCTTTGTATTTTTTCTTGTCAAAAAGAAGATCCTTTAACCGAAGAAGAAGCCATTGAAACAACAATTATTAAAAGTTCAAGAAGTCCTTCAGATGACACCTATTCTCCACGAGAAGAATTAGAAATCAGCTTGCGTTGGGTTTCATATATTACAGGAAGTGTCTTAAGAGATAGTCCGGAAGCAAAATTGGAGATTGCAGCATTACTTCAAAGTGGAAATACTATTGTTAAGTTGCATGAGATTTTAGAAAACAATACGGTATTTGCAACTACATTTCATCAAAAGGCAGGTTTATATTTGATTATGGGTTATCCAAATCATGATAAAACGCGGCCAAATCCACCTCCAATAGGAAGCGGACAATCTAACCATGCAGCAATATTTATAAATTATATTTTGAACGAACAATGCATTGAATTGTACTTTCCAAAGTCAATGGATTATGCTGGAAATTACACGATTACCACAACAGGACATCCAATGAATGCGGAAGATGATTCGAATGCTGGAATTATTCGTTATTACGAACCGCAATTAGAAAGAAGCAGTAATCTATATTCTACCACACACAATGTAATGGTCACGCCTGCGTATGTGCAAAATTACAATAATATCATTATAGCGCGTCCTTATAGACTGCCTTCTCAACCTATAAATGGCATCAGTTGTGATTATATACAATATGACGACATTGAAGATTTTACAGACTTTTTAGATTATTGAAACAAAAATCACCTTATACTATATTGCAGATGAAAAAGATACTATTTCCTTTATTGTTGCTTCTTTGTGTTTTTTCTTGTCAGAAAGAAGGTTCATTATTTGAAGAAGAAGCAATACAATCGAAACCAATAACACTTAAAAGTTTTGAAACTACAAGCAATTACAGTGAGCGAGAAATATTGGAAATCAATATGCGTTGGACAGCTTATATTGCAGGAAGCGTCCTGAGAGATAATCTAGATGCAAAATTAGAAATTGCAGCGTTGCTTCAAAATGGAAATCGAGTTATTAGATTGAATCAACTGTTAGAAAACAATACTGCTTTTGCAGATGCATTTCGTAACCAAACAAACTTTTATTTCATTGAAGGCCGTCCAAGTCACGATAAAACTAGACCAAATCCACCTCCACAAGGAATCAATGGCGGTGGACATTCAAGTCTTACAGGACTGTTTATCAGTTATATTCTGAATCAACAGTGTATTGAATTGTATTTTCCAAAGTCAATGAATTATACAGGAAACTACACGATTACTACAACTGGTCATTCAATGAATCCATTAGAAAATTTTAATGATGGAATTATACGCTATTACGATCCGCTACTAGGAACAACAACAGGTAGTGAAGGTGATAATGTTTATTCTACGACACACAATGTAATCGTTACAAACGCGTATGTGAACAACTATGATAATATTATAATTGCACGTCCATATAGAAATTTTGATGAACCAATAAATGATACAAATTGTAGTTATACACAGTATAATGATATACAAGATTTTAAAGACTTTTTAGATTATTAAAAGTAATTTTTTAGATCGAATTAAAAGCCGTTTGCATTTTATGTAAGCGGCTTTTTTTTATATGTTTTATGGAATTGATTACGAATTTGAAATAGACACGTACACTTATGAATTTACTATTGTTTACAGTGATTACATTGCGCATATTTACAGTGTAAGACAGAGAAAAACTGTCAATACACACTACTAATTTATTAACTTCAAACTATAATTATTATGAAAAAAAAGAATTTTAAATCATTGGAACTCAACAAAAAATCTATTTCTAGTTTAAAGGAACAAGAAGAAATAAAAGGAAAAGGTATTTTAACTTATGCTGACACTTGTTATTTATGTACTGGATTAGCTGGGTCGTGTTGGTGTAATTTAACAGTTACTGGTTGTCCTACAGAAAGATAAATTATAAAAAGAACTTCGGTTCAGAAATGGTCAGAATTTCTTCTGACCATTTTTTTGATTTAATCTCGAATATGAAGTAGATAGCTGCGCTTATGAATTTACTATTGTTTACAGTGTTTAGTTTGCTCATATTTACAGTGTAAGACAGAAGCTAAGACTGTCTGTAAACGATTTTAGCATATTAACTATAAACTGTATTATTATGAAAAAAAAGAGCTTACACGCAAAATTAAACTTAAAGAAAAACTCAGTATCAAATTTAGACACAAACCAAGTTAATGGTGGTGGAGCAAAATCTGGATATATATGTTCTAACCATTGTACGCATGAATGTTCATTTCAAGGTGATTGCGGAACTACTGATCCAGCTCCATTTACAGTACATATACAATCAGATTGCGCTTGTTTATAAAACATGTTAAAACTTCATTTTTTCACTATGAAATTTTTAAAAATTCATCAATTCATTTTGGTGATTTTTTTTTGTTATTATAATATGAATTTGATGTAACTTCTATAAAACAAAATTTGATTATCTCTTGAAAATTTAGAACTAAGTATTTCGTTTTCGTTTTCTTTGCGCGCACAAAGAAAAGAAACAAAAGAAAGTGCGCTTTTTCCAGAGGTGTTTTTAGTTTTTCTCTCGAAAAACTAAAACCGCATTCATTTTTCTAAATTTTTTCCAAGGCTTCAAAAATTCTTAACGAAAAATGCCTGCTACACTTCGGAAAAAGAATCACCTGCGTGTAATTTTTATATCGAACTCTAGTTATTACAGATTCTAAACAGAAATTTTACATACAAAAAAAGCCTTCCGTGGGAGAAGGCTGTTTTTCTGATGTAGAGATCGGGTTATGATCAGTGAACTCTAAATCATTGAGCTAAACAATTATTAATAAAAATGTTTATTTCCAGTTTTTAGGCTTTTTAGAATTATTCTTCATTTATTGTTAGTATGGTTATGGTCCTAAATCCCTGAAATAAAAAGTTTTAACTTGTATTTACAATAGCGAATCAATGCTTCCTGTTAGGAATAAAAGTTCGTATCTATTGTACATTAGTTGGTAATTTATTTGGTTGAGTAATAAAGAAGCTTCAATATAGTTTCGTTGCGCTACGCCTAAGTCTAAAGGATTTCCTTGTCCTAAGTAGTATCGCTCTTGTTCTAATTCATACGCTCTTTTTGCTGATTCTGTTTGATCTTGTCTATAGGTAACTTTCTTTTTGTTTGCCGAAATGGTATTGATAATGTTTTTCAATTCTACATAGATGTCATTTTTAACTTGTATAACATCTAGTTCTGCATTTTGATAATCTTGTCGGGCTTTGTACACAGCATTTCTTACGCCCATTCCATTAAATATTGGAACATTTATAGAAAGTCCAAAAGTATTGGTAATGTTATCTTTTAGAAACTGCTCATTAAAGGTTCTCGCCTGAAAAGATGAATATTGTGATCCATAATTGTAAAACAATGATATAGATGGTATGTACCTAGAACGTTGTAAACTCGCTTGATATTTACTCGCCAATGCTTGTGATTGAAGCTGTTTGTAATCGTTACGAACTTCTAGTGCTTGTAAGTATAAACTATCAATATTTATATCGCCTTTGAATAATTTTGCTTCTAGGTCTTTATCTAGTTGAATTTCTTCTGCTGGATTTATTCGGAGCAATAATATAAGTTCATTCTTTTTTGTATTTAATACATTTAAATTGTCTTCTCTGGAAGATTTTAAACGACTCCATTCCGCATTTTGAGTATAAAAATCCTGTCCTGGTAATGAACCAACTCTGATAAGCTCTTGTGTTCTTTTTAATTGTTCTTCTTGTACATCACAAAACTTACTGAAAATTTCATCTTGTTTGATGGCTTGTAATGTTTCCAAGTATCTTCCAACCACATTCAACATTACAAAGTCTTTTGTATACGCTAATTGTGCTTTTTGACTTTCATGATTGTATTTGGACTGTTTTACATCTGCAATTTTATTGAACACATTCAAAATATCCCAACTTGCTGTAATGGAAGCATTTACATACTGTCCAGTTTCTGTTCTTAACACTCCAGTAATTTGGTCAAAATTGGTTCCCGTAGATTCAGATAGATTTGCTGAACCGTTTACAGATGGTAATAATGAAACAAACGCTCTTGCTTTATCAAACTTTGTAGTAGCTTCGTTATTTTTATCTTTAGCAATATCTACATTATTTTCTACCGCCAATTTTAATGCTTCATCAAGAGTTAATATATCTTGGGCATTAAGAAACATGGAGTTTCCAATAAATAGAATTAAAAAATATGTAAAAAATAGCTTATTCATTGTCAATGTTAGGTTCTAGTTCTTGAGACTTGTTTATGTTTTCTGTCACTATTTTTCCATCAAATAAATTAATGATACGGTCTGCATATTTTGCATCAACTGGCGAGTGTGTCACCATTACAATTGTAGTTCCAGATTCGTTTAGTTCTTGCAATAAATTCATCACTTCTGTTCCGTTAGCAGAATCTAAGTTTCCTGTTGGCTCATCAGCAAGAATAATTTTCGGTTTTGTTACAATAGCTCTGGCAATTGCCACACGCTGTTGTTGTCCACCTGATAATTGTTGCGGATAGTGACTTCTTCTGTGCATGATTCCCATTCGCTCTAATGCTTCGTTTACTTTGATAACACGATCTGCTTTAGATACTTTTAAGTATAATAATGGTAATTCTACATTTTCAAATACCGTTAATTCGTCTATAAGGTTGAAACTTTGAAATACAAATCCGATGTTTCCTTTTCGTAAGTTCGCTCTGTCTTTTTCTGAATATTTTACAACTTCTTCATCGCCAAACCAATATTCTCCTCCAGAAGCGCTATCTAATAATCCTAAAATATTTAATAACGATGATTTTCCACATCCACTAGGTCCCATTATAGCTATAAAGTCTCCTTTATTTATTGTCAAGCTTATTTCGTTTACAGCGGTAGTTTCCACCTCATCGCTCACGTATACTTTTAGTAATTTATTAATTTTGATCATATCCCCTTTTTCTTATGTTTATTATTCAGTTACCATACTAACTCTTCATTTTCCCCAAACGTACTATATGAAGAAATAATAACGCGCTCTCCTGGACTTAATCCGTCAATGACTTCATAATTTGCCGTGTTTCGTCTTCCTAATCGGATCTGTCTTCTAACAGCTTTGTTGGTGCCGTCTTCTACAAAAATCCAGTTTCCACCTGTACTTTGGTAAAATCCTCCAACCGGAATGAGCGTTGCAATAGATGGATTTCCTAATTCTATTTTTAATCGTAATGATTGTCCTCTTCTAATACCTTCTGGAATTGCTTCCATGAATTGCATATCAACATCAAATCGTCCGTTGGTTATGTTTGGATATACATACGTAATTTGAAGTTCGTACAATTTATTTGCAATTTCAGTAGTTGCACGAAGCCCTTTTTTAATTTTAGATAAATATAATTCATCTACAGGAACTCGTATCTTATAGACACCCGAAACATCAACTTGTCCTAAACGTTCTCCTTTGTTAATGTTTTGACCTTCTTGCAATTGCGGAGAAGATAATTGTCCATCAATTGGTGCTTTAATAATTAGATTATCTAATATTTGTCGAACTCCATCTAAGTTTTCTAACATACTTGCTTCCGAAGAACGTAATTGTTTTAATTGTAACACACGCGCCGTAGAATCACTCTCAAATGCTTTGAGTGTAAATACTTTTCTTTTGATGTTGTATTTATAATCCGCTTCTGTTTTTTCAAAAGTTTGTTTAGAGATCAATTGCTTTTTGAATAAGATACTATCTCTTCTAAATTGTGGCTTTAGAATTTGCAGTTGATTTTCTATTTGTGCTAATTCTTGTTTCTTCGTTAAGAAGTTTTGATCTAATTGAAGTCGCGTTGTACGAATTCTATTGATTTGTTCGTTCAATGAATTTTCCTGACTTAGTACACTTAGTCTTAAATTGATGTTTTCCAATTCGATAATTTTATCTCCTTTTTTTACATCCGCACCACTTTCTCTAAAAATTTTGGTGATGTTCCCACCTTCAACAGCATCTAAGAAATAGGTTCTTCCCGGAATTACTTCTCCAAGTTGTATAATATACTCTTGAAAATCTCCACTTACAACACTCGAAAATGCTACTTTAGCTGGGTCAATTTTTAGGGTAGATTTATTTTCACGTAATAAGAAGTAATACAAGATAAATCCTGCAAAGAAAACAACCAATGCGATAGAGGTTATTTTTTTATATGTCCACTTTTTTTTGGCGATCTTTTTGTCCATCTATATATACTATTAAATTTTGTTACCACTTTAGCAATATGCGTACCACTTTTTACTAGTAGCTCATGTACAACACTTTACGCGAAAACCCCATATTTCATAAGTGTTCGATATCGAACACTTATGTCCGAAATCGAACACTTTTTTGCAGTGTTGAACAGCTAATTTAGGTTTTTTTTACACATTCAAAAACAACAGTAGTTGTAAAACTTTTAGCCTATTTCTTGAATAAAAGTGTATTTTTGTTATTCACATCTTTTTAAAAATTTTATATTGTTTGAAGAGATGATTTAAAACATTCACAATATGTCTAAACCGCAAAAATCTGGAAGCATTTTAATCGTAGATGATCACTACGATATTCTTGTTGCTGCAAAGTTATTTTTGAAGCGTTATTTTGCACATATTGAAACATCTACGGATCCGGAAAGAATTCCAAGTATTTTAGCACAACATACATTTGATGTGGTAGTGCTCGATATGAATTTTACCAAAGATATTAGTAGCGGAAAAGAAGGTTTTGATTGGTTGCAAAGAATCAAAAATTTGGACGCTACGCTTCCTGTTGTAATGATGACAGCGTATGGCGATATTCAACTTGCGATTAAAGCAATGAAAATGGGCGCTACCGATTTTGTGTTGAAACCTTGGGATAATGAAGCTTTTTTGAAAACTTTGCGAGACGCAATTCAAAAGGAAAAGAATGAACTTTCCGAAACAACGACAAATAATTACCAACAAAAATTTCCAACCATTATTGGCGAAAGCGAACCAATGTTAGCGGTTTTTAATGTGGTTGATAAAATTGCAGCTACAGATGCTAATGTGCTTGTTTTAGGTGAAAATGGTACTGGAAAGGAATTAATCGCGAAAGCAATTCATGAACATTCAAACAGAAGTTCTGGACCTTTTGTGAGTGTAGACCTCGGTTCTATTAGTGCTTCTTTGTTTGAAAGCGAATTGTTTGGACATAAGAAAGGTGCTTTTACAGATGCGCGCGAAGATCGTGTAGGACGTTTTGAACTCGCACAAGGTGGAACTTTGTTTTTGGATGAAATTGGCAATTTATCGCCGCATCTTCAATCGAAATTATTAACCGCTTTGCAAAGCAGAAAGATTGTCCGCGTTGGAAGCACGAAAGAAATTCCAATTGATATCCGATTGATCTGTGCTACAAATATGTCACTTCCAGATATGATTTCTAAAAAAGAATTTAGACAAGATTTATTATACAGAATTAATACCATTGAAATTGATTTGCCGCCATTGCGGGAACGAAAAGGAGATATTGTTTTATTGGCAGATCATTATTTGAAACAATATTCCGAGAAGTATCAAAAAAAGTTGGAAGGATTTCATAAGAATGCCTATTTAGAATTGAAAGCCTACAATTGGCCAGGAAATATTCGTGAGTTACAGCATACAATTGAACGTGCCGTTATTATGAGTACAATGCCAATGTTGTCTACGGATGATTTTCAGTTGAAACGACAAGCTTCTGATGCTGAAACTTTAGATGATTCATGGGATACATCGACACTGCATGAAATTGAAAAACAACACATTAAGAAAGTCATGACCACACATGACGGGAATATTTCCTTAGCCGCAGAACAATTAGGAATCACCAGAGCTTCACTCTATAGAAGATTAAAAAAATATGGTCTTTAATAGATTTCAACTTCAAATAATAATTTACCTCATAGGCATTTGCCTTAGCTTTACTGCTGCGCTTTATTTGGTGTTTTTCATCGGAAATTTTCCCGCAGTTTTTGGCGCTATTTTGTGTACAATTGTTGGCGCGATCTTGTTTCGCTATTTATATCTTTTTATTGCTAAGACGAATCAAAAATTGCAACGTTTTATCGATTCTATAAAGTATGCTGATTTTGTGTTGAAGTTTTCTTCTGATGATAGTTTGGATCGGAATTTTAAAGGACTTAATAATTCATTCAACTCTATTTTAGAAGCTTTTCGAAAAGAACGGGCTTCTAAAGAGGAAAATTTACAGTATTTAAAAACCATTTTACAGCAAGTAAATACCGGACTTATGGTGGTACATAATGATGGAAGTGTTGTGTTGGTGAATGATCGTGCTAAGAAGATCATAAATCTTAGACGCATCAACCATATTGATCAATTGAAATCTATTGATAAGCGTTTGTATAAAATACTAGATTCATTTAGTGTAAACTCGAATTATTTGTTGGATTTTCATGATAATACACAACTTATTATTCGATCTACTTCGTTGAAAATTAAGAGTAAAACCGTTCGAATTTTTACGTTTCAGAATATTTATTCAGAACTTCAACAGAAAGAAATTGAATCTTGGCAAAATCTAATTAAGATTTTGCGTCATGAAATTATGAACAGCATTACGCCGATTAGCTCTTTGAATGCTACGCTTCAAGATATTTTGGATGAAGATTTAGTGTTGGAAGATTCTAAGTATATTCTACCAGAAGAAAGTGTAGAAGATTTAAAAGAAGGTTTGAGCACTATTGGGAATAGAACAGACGGTTTGGTAAAGTTTATTGATTCGTATCGTGTGTATTCAAATCTTCCAAAACCAAATTTTGAACAACTTGATTTAAACGAACTCATCCAGAAAACGTCCCAATTACTTGATCCAGAAGTTACAAAGTCAGGCATTGCCTTTGAATATTCAATTCCAGCGAAAGCTATTGAAATTAAAGGAGATTCGTATTTGTTGGAAATGGTACTTATTAATTTGGTAAAGAATGCTATTCAAGCAAATGAAGGTATTGCAAATGCTAGAATTAAAATTACGGGCGGATACGATGAAAAAGGCGTTCCTTTTGTTGCTGTAATGGATAATGGAAAAGGAATTGTTCCCGAAGCTATTGATAAAATTTTCATGCCCTTTTTTACGACCAAAAAGATTGGTACAGGAATTGGATTGAGTCTTTCCAAGCAGATTATGCAATTACATCATGGAACTTTGGTCGTGAAATCAGAAGAAGGAAAACAGACTACTTTTACATTAAAGTTTTTATCGCAGTAATTATAAAACATAGAAAAGCCCAAGAATTTACATCCTTGGGCTTTTATATTTTTTATAGTCTTCTATTACTTAAGCATCCAAATATTTGTAGGGACAGTTTAGCTTTTTAGTGAAGTTTACTTATACTATTGCTCGCTACACAATTCACTACGACAAAACTCTCCATAATCTTTAGAATATTCCTTTGTACATACGTATGTATTCTCTCCTCCAAGTATACGTCTTTGTACTAATTTTGAAACTGTTTGCTTTTCTAAGCTTAATTTTTTGAAACTTTTTTTCATAATCTTAAAGTTAATTGGGTTAAATTTTGTCTCTTCATTGAGACTTTTGTAATGTATGCTACACAGTAAGGGCTCTAGAGAAGTATGCTACATTGGTGAATCACCGTTACATGCTTCACTACGACAATATTCTCCGTAATCTCTTGAAAACTTCTTTGTACAGACATAACTATTTTCTCCTCCGCTTATGCGCGCCTGTACTAATTTTGAAACTGTTTGCTTTTCCAAGCTTAATTTTTTGAAACTTTTTTTCATTGTATTTATGGTTTAAAATTAATAATTCGTTATTTCTGATTTTACTTCTACTAAATCATCAATCCACATAGGTTTTGGTGTCGTAGGTTCCGCTGTGAATACTTTAAATGTTTTGCTATTATCTCTGTGTTTTACGTATCGTAACGTGTATACATTGTCATTAACGCCTAGTATTTCTACTTTTCCGTGTGTCATAGACATTACAGGTCCTTTTGCCGTGGATGCTAATCCTGTGCAATTTCGGATGGCTTCTGTATATAATTCATATGCACTTTCCAACGTTTCTGCAAAGTAGTGTTGCGCGCCTGTGTCTCTTGGTAAAAACATGTAGTAAGGAATACAATTGAGTTGTACTTGCCTTTCCCACATGGTTGTCCATGTTTCTGCACTGTTGTTTATGAATCGTAATAAAGGAGATTGTGTTCGTATGGTTGCTCCAACTTTTCGTAAATTATCGATTGCTTCTTTTACTACTGGTGGCTCTAATTCTACTGGATGATTAAAATGTGCCATAAACCCTAAGTGTTTTCCGGCATCTGTAATTTTTTGCAATACATTCAGCATTCCTTCCGCGTCATCATCCGTTGTAAATTTGTATGGCCAATAGCTTAATGCTTTGGTTCCGATACGAATGGTAGTGATGCTATCTACTTTGAGTAATGGTTCTATGTACGAATCCAACACACGCGAATTCATAATCATCGGATCGCCTCCTGTGAACAATACTTCTGAAATTTGCGGATTTCTTTCTAAGTATTCTAACAGTGGATCAATTTCCTTTGATTGAATTTTAAAATCTAAATCGTTGATAAATTGTGGCCATCGAAAGCAAAATGTACAATACGCGTGGCAGGTTTGACTTTGGCTAGGAAAAAACAATAAAATATCATTGTATTTATGTTGAATTCCTTCTAGTTTTTCTTCTCCAAGATACGCACCATTCAAATCTGTTTGTCCCGCAGGATGCGGATTTAACTTCATTCGAATGTCATAAATTACTTGTTTGATTTCTTGCTCCGTTCCGTTTGCGCGGACTTCTTTTAGTTGTTCAAAATCTTCTGTTTGCAACATTTCCTTGTGCGGAAAGTTTAAACGAAAGATTGGATCATCTGGAATGTTATTCCAATCGATAAGTTTTTCTAATACATAGTTGTTTGTTTTGAAAGGATAAATTGAGCTTACTATTTTTATTTCCTCCATTTGCTCTTCACTAAGACCACTTAATTGAGGAATCTTTTCAAGTTTATTTAATGTATATGATTTAAATTTTTGCATGTTCAATTTATTAATTTTTATTTTTTTTGGTAACATCTATAGTTTGTGTAAGATGTTGGGTACGCTACTACGTTGGTATTCGCTTGAGATTATCCCATAGATGCTAAAATGCTACGATCGCCAGTAAATGGTAATCTACCATGTAGGGCAGTCATATTATCAACCATTAATAAATCGCCTTTTTGCCAAGGTACAGGAATGGTAAGTTCGTCTAATACTTCAATGATATTTTCGATGTATTCTTTTTTGATTTCTGTTCCATCAGCAAAACGAGAGAACATTGGCAATGCGTCTTCTTCTCCGCCATTCATAAGTAACAGTGTTTCGTATATTTCTTCTTCGTACATTGCGGCAGGAAAGAATTGATCTACTTGATTGAACCATAAGCGTTCTCCAGTAATTGGATGTTTTCTAATGGCAGGTCTGTGTTGCGTTAATCGTACAATTCCATCTTTTCTCCAGTCTACTTCTATTCCATTTTCCTTGCAGTATGCTTCCATGAAGCTTTTATCTTCAGTTTCAAATGCTTCCTGCCATGATGGTCCTAAACCAGCACCTGAGTGTAAGTTTCGGATGTATGTAATTTGTTTTGTATCAAATGCTTCAACGACTTCAGGTTTGATTAAATCTAACGCCCTTTTACAATCGCCAACAGTAGTTTGTCCGCCTGTAGTTGCTGGATTTTGGCAACAGAAGAATATTTTTTTCGGATAAATGTTAGAGTATGAAAACTCTGTGTGTAATCGTACTATGGAAGCTTCATCGTATTCAGAAGCATTGTATACGTTTGAAGAGTATTTTCCTCTTGAAGAGTTTCCATCAAGAAAAGCGGGTGCTTTTGGACATAATTCCTCCATTAGACTTCCAAACTTGTCAACATTGTCAATATTAATTCCAACGACATGAATTGCTCCAACATGCATTAATCGATCTTCAATAACTTCTTTATTTTCTTCGTAGTATGCTAAAAACTTATCCATGCTTCCATCTTTAAAAGTAATGGTCATTGGATATTTGTCTTCTTCAACTATAATGTCTTGGTGTGATGTTAGTGTTTTCATTTTTTCCTTTTTTTAATTCGGTTTATTATTTAATTAGTCAATTTCATAGTGTAATTCTTTTTCCCCATACAAGCGCTCGGCTTCTATGTTGTTTTCCTTACAATGATTGATGAGATTGTTTGAAGCTACTATTGGATGCGCTTCTTCATTGTAACGAACGCTACTGATAAATTCTACCCAAGGTTCTAATCCCATTGCGTAGACGTATAATTCTTTTGGCTGAAACGATTTGACCAAGCCTTTTCCTCTTTCGAAGTTTGATCCTGCGAGTCTTCTAGTACTGTCAATATCTCTGTCTACTTCTTTTTCTATTAATGGTCCGTAAACCCAAGAAAAAGGAGCACCATCACATTCCATTCCTAAGAAGATAACATCAATAGAACCAATGTGCTTTGCTACAATGTCATAGAGTTTGGGTTCTATATTGCAAGAATCTGCCATGAACATCATTGAGTTTTTACCGATGTTAACTGCGTAACATATTTTTGCCTGAATGTCTAAATCGCCATGCTCTCCCAAGAAAGGAACTCCCGTAATTTTACATTCGTTCGCTTCAATGGTTTCCAAATCTCCTAATTCCAACACGTTTTCAAAACCAATGGTTTGCAACATGAGTTTTAGGTTTGGATCTTGCAAGTTTCCTGTGGCTCCTTTTGGAACTACAACGTTTTTTACCATGTGTCGTAAACTCAACATGGTTTCAAATAAAATATGATCTTGATGGTTGTGTGTTATTAACACATAATCAATTTCTTCCGGCAAGTCTTGTAATGAATACCTGTTGACTTCATTTTGATATCCGTAATAGCTTATTACAGGATCAACCAATATGGAAATGTCTTTGGTTTCTATTAAGATGCACGCATGTCCGTAATAGCGCATTCTGATTTTATCGCCTGTATATTTTTTATATTTTACAGGTTCTTCCGTGGTAAATAATGATTGAAATAATGCTTTTTGATCTTCAGTTATGTTGAAATCGTTGTACAGATTTTCTAAGGTATCAGGTACATTTCGCATGCTACACATTTTGTCAATGGCTTTATGTGCAAACGGAATGTTGATTTCTAAGCAATTTTCATCAGGCAATCTTGCTGTACTCAATACAAAAGGACGTTCGTCATTTTCGGTAAGCCAAAGCGTGATACTTTGTGCATCCGTATTGTAGTATTCACTTTTGTACATGAGACTTTCAAAGATTCTAAACGAAGGATTTCCGTTGAGATCGTAATTGAGTTCAACATATCCTTTTAGTACTTCTGGTACTTTTTCGTATATCGGTTCTAGTGAGTATCCATCTCCGTGTTTTTCCAATAATCTGGTCAATTCATGAATTGCTTTCGCTAATTCAAGCATCTCTTTTCGATCTTCGTGCGCATGTTTTATGAGTGCCTGTACTTCTTCCTTTCGATTTGATTTGTAGTTCATGAAAGGGCCACCCAACATTTTAGGATTTCGCGTAGCTGCCATGTGAATGTTTGGAGCTTGCACATACGAGTTCATGATTTTTAAATGTCTAGACTTCATATTCATCGCTGATGTAGGCGGATAAATTAGATGCGTCCAAGCATACCATTTATCTATTAATGGTTCTAAAACTACATTGGGTTTCAGATATACTTTTTCATTTTCCATAGTTACTTTTTTAATAGTAATTAGTGGCTCCTTGTGTAAAGAAGCTGTAATAATTGATTATATAGGTGGTTTTATGTTTTAGCTAAAAAAACATGTTTAGGATTGAATGGTTTCTCCTAGTAGTTCATTTGCGATCATTTCAATGTTTTTGACTAATTGAATTGCATCGTAGTGATTTCCTTCAAGATAGATGTGTTCAAAATTCCCTGTCGTATATTTTTCCCAATCTTTCATGTTCAAGAATTTGTTACTAATGTGTTTCTTAGTTTTGAAAGCTATAATATCTCCTTTTACTTTTCCTCTTTGCTTATATTTGTTGTTGAGTTCGATATTGTTATCCCATAGTTTTTGAATACGTGCTGTTTGCTCTTCATTGTATTCAAAACTTCTTAACCATCCTTCTAAGTAACGTAGTTCATTTTCATTCGCTTCTATTACTTCTTCAGTCAGTTTTGGTTTTCTTCTACTGATGTTTCTATCAATTAGAAGTAATCGTGTTTCAAATCCTTTGCCTTCTAATATTTTAGCAGTTTCAAATACGATACTTGCTCCTAATGAGAATCCAACTAGCGTTATTTTTCTCGGTGAGCGATCTTCTAAAATTTGTCGAGAGAAATTCCAAGCTTTGTCTTCTAAACTTTTATCAAAAGGTTCGTCAAAGTCAAATCCGTTGTCTTGAATTCCGTAACAGTTGAAATCATCTTTTAATAATTTTACGATTCCCATGTATGCTAATGAAGCTCCCATTAATGGTGGAAAGAAGAAAACGTCTTCTTGTTCTTCTAAAACATCTGTTAGCGTTATGATGTTGTTGAAATCTCCTTGATAATTGCTAGAGAGTTCTACTAAATCCTTTATGAATGGAGCACTAATGACATTTCCTAGATTTATTCTCAGATCCATTTCAGCATTTATTCTAGAAACCATTTGAAGTGCTTTCATAGAATGTCCGCCAATATCAAAGAAGTTATCTTCAATACCAATTTCTTCACGTTCTAAGATTTCTTTCCAAATTTCAACCATCTGTGCTTCGCTCTCGTTTGTAGGTGCTACATATTTAGCAGAAGATACTTCTGTTGGTTTAGGCAATGCTCTTTTATCAATTTTCCCATTCAGCGTAAGCGGGAATTTCTCCACTTGAATAAAGTACTCTGGAATCATAAATGCTGGCAAGAAGTCTCTTAAATACTCTTTTAGATCGTTCTTTTCTAATACTTCGTCAGACATGAAATAGGCAATGAGATATTCATCTTCTTGCACTGTAAATACCGTTACTAATGCTTGAAGAATTAGCGGATGCATTCCCAGGTTACTTTCTATTTCTCCTAGTTCTATACGCAATCCTCTGATGTTTACTTGTGCATCATTACGTCCAATGAATTCAATGTTTCCGTCTGCTAACCATTTTACAACATCGCCCGTTTTGTATAAACGTCCTTCTCCAAACGGATTTGGAATGAAAGTAGTTTTTGTGAGTTCTTCATTGTTAATGTATCCTCTAGCGATTCCTGCGCCACCAATGTATAGTTCGCCTTCAAAACCTACTGGCATAGGATTCATGTGCTTGTCTAAAACGTATGTTTCCTTGTTTTTTATTGGCTTTCCAATTGGAACATCTCTGTCTTCAAATTTCTGATCTACTTTAAATACCGTACTCACTACAACTGCTTCCGTTGGTCCGTAGTTGTTGTAAAGTGCAAATGGTACTTTATCAAACGTTCCAAGTGTGTCTCCTCCAGTTAAAATTTTAATCCTTGGATTGACCTCTTTTCCAGATTCTTTCAAGAATTTACATGCTACAGTTGGTAAGAATACTTGATCAATTTCTTTTTCATGAATCCAATCGAATAAGCTATCAAAACCAGTTCCCATCTTATCAGCTGCCATGTATATAGTAGCGCCTTCTAGTACTGCAGGCCAAAATTCCCAGACACTTGCATCAAAACTGATACTTGCATACATACTTACTCTACTTTCGTGTGTGAGTTCGTAATATTCCGTATGCCATTCGCAAAGATTGATGAGTCCTGCTTGTTCAATCATTACACCTTTTGGCTTACCTGTAGAACCTGATGTGTATATTACATACGCCAAGTTGTTTGTGTTGGCTTCGTTTTTCAGGTTTGTAATAGGATAGTTATCAACTTGATACCATTGTTCTGGTATTTTGAAAGTTTCTGCTACTAGTTCTTCTTCAAAATAATCTGTTAGTACCAATTGAACGTTTGCATTCGTTAATTGATAGTTGAGACGCTCTACCGGAGATTTTGAATTCATTGGTAAGTATGCAGCGCCTGTTTTTGCAACTGCTAGTATACTTATTGCTAACCATTCATTGTGTTCTGCAATGATTCCGATGATATCTTCTGGTTTTGCATCATATTTATTCTTCAGATATTGTGCTAGTTGGTTTGCTTTTTCGTTGAGCTCTTTATATGTCATTTCATATTCACCATCAACAATAGCGATACGATCTCCGTGTTTTATAACTTGTGCTTCAAATAATTCATTGAGCGTTTTTTCTGGAGTTATAATGTTTGTGAGTTCATTTCTAGAAAACGTTGTTGCAACGAGTTGTTTTTCTTCTTTTTCAAGATAATTTAACTCATACATATCCATTAATGGATCTTGCATGATAGAAGTTAGTAATTGAATTAAATGCGCTCCCATTGTTTCAATACGTTCTTTGAAAAATATATCCGTATCATATTCAATTGACATGATTAATTCTCCATCACGTTCTTTAAAGTAATAGGTTAAATCGAATTTACTAATCGGCATTTGCACATTTGTTTCTTCAATTTCTAAGCCTTCTAACATCATTTCGCTTTCATCGCCAGCGTTTGCATCTTGCAATACAACCATGACATCGATTATAGGTGATCTACTTAAATCACGAATTACTTTTAAATCATCCACTAATTTATCAAACGGATAAATTCTATGATCAAACGCCTCAAGCACCGTTGTTTTCACTGTTTGTAAGAAGCTTAGGAATGAATCATTTTCTTGATATTCACTCTTAAATGCGAGTGTATTTGAGTAGAATCCGATTTGATCTTCTAAATCAGTATGACTTCTTCCTGTAATTGCCGTTCCAATCGTTAAATCATCATTTCCAGTGTATCGAATCAACATTGTTTTAACCAAGGTCAGTAATCCCATAAATAAAGTACTGCTTTCTTTTGCGAGTAATTTTTGGAATGTTTTCGTTGTATTCGCATCTATTTTGAAGTATAATCGATCTCCATTAAATTTTCGCGATGGTGGACGCCACATATCTGTTGTAATATCTAGCGACTGCGAATCACTCGTAAGTTTACTCATCCAATAGTCTTTATGACGTTGTAGATTTTCACCACTTAGTTCGTTTTGTTGCCAAGTAGCAAAATCTTTATATTGAATAGTTAATACTGGCAATTGATGTTCTTCACCTTTAACAAGTGCATTGTATATAGTAATTATTTCTCTATTTAAAATTTGCAATGACCACTCATCACCAATAATATGGTGAATGTTAAAGAAGAATAAATAGTCTGTATCCGTTGTTTGATATAAGCTCACCTTGATAAGCAAGTCTTCTTCTAGGTCGAATATTTCTTGAGAAGCATTTTGCCCGAGTCCTATTGCAAAGTCTTTCGGGTTTTGTTCATTTCTTAAATCTATATAGTCTATATCAAAATCAACTTCTTCAATTGGTACAATTTTTTGACGTGGTTCTTCTAAGGTTTCTACGAAAAGTGTTCTGAATACTTCATGACGTTCAATGATGGTTTCAAAAGTTTGTTTTAGAATTTCTTTGTCTAAATTTCCTTCTAACCAATAACTATACGGCATATTGTATACTTCTCCTGAAGATTCTAATTTTTCTAAAATCCAGATTCGTTTTTGTGGATATGATGGTGGATAATTCTCTTGTTCTTCTGCTTTCGTAATTGGTGTGTATTCTTCAAAATCTCCATTGATAATTAGGTCTGCTAAGTCGCCTAATACTGGATACATGAAAATATTTTTTAATTCAATTTTCTTTGAGAATGCTTTGTAAATACGAGATACAATCTGAATTCCTTTCAACGAATGCCCACCGAGTTCAAAGAAATTGTCTTTGATTCCTATTTGTTCATTACCTAATACTTCTTCCCAAATTGCAACTAATGCATGTTCGGTTTCATTGGTTGGCGCTACGTATACTCTAACCAATTCTTCTGATGGATTTGGTAATGCACGTTTGTCTATTTTTCCATTTGGTGTTAATGGGAATATTTCTAAACCAATTAAATACGTTGGAATCATGTATTCTGGTAAACAGTCTAACAAGTGCGTTCTCAGTGGCATACTTTCAATGCCTTCGCCTGTATAATAACCTGCCAAGTGTTTCTCACCTTCGATTTCAAGACCTACCACAACACTTTGTTGAATGCCTTCGTAACTCAACATTGCAGATACAATTTCTTCTAATTCAATTCTGTATCCACGAATTTTTATCTGATGGTCAATTCGTCCGTAGTATTTGATACTTCCTTCTTCATTCCAACTACACAAATCGCCCGTATTATACATGACTGTATTTTCTTGATACGGATGATTGATAAATAGTTTCTTTGTGAGTTCTTCTTTATTTTGATAACCAACCGCGATTCCAGCACCGCTCATGTAAAGCGTTCCAACAATCCCAATTGGTACTAATTGTAAATCTTCATCTAAGATGTACGATTGTGCATTATCCACAGGACGCCCAATGTATGGAATGTCTTGTGTTTGTTCGACCATTTTATAAGTTGCATACACCGTTGTTTCCGTCGGTCCGTACATATTCCAAATCGTTTGTGAGTAGTTGATTAGCGATTGTCCTAATGATAAGGATAACGCTTCTCCACCAGTAATCACACGAACCGTTTCGCTTCCTTCCCAACCTGCATCCACTAACATCTGCCAGAAACCTGGCGTTGCTTGCATGATTGTTGGATTGTGTTTGTCAAACAATTCAATAATTTCTTCTGGCGATTTTAACGATGAAGTCGAAGCGATAATCACACTTCCACCAACATGTAGTGGCAAGAATAATTCTACCACGGACATGTCAAAAGCATAGGTTGTGACTGCTAATAATGAATCTGATGCAGTTGCTGAAACTTCGCGTTCCATAGCATACATCAAGTTGGTAACTGATCTATGTTTTATTTTAACTCCTTTTGGTGTTCCAGTCGAACCTGAAGTATAAATCATATACGCTAAATCGTATGCATCAACAGCAGCCGAAGTTAATTCACTACTGTAATTTGATAGTTCTTCTATTTTTTCTGGAAGAATCATCATATTAATGTCTGATTCATCTTCATACGCAATATCTGAGATTAATAAATCTGCGCCACCATCTTCCAGAATGTAACTAATTCGTGAGTTTGGATAACTTTTATCCATTGGCAAATAAATTCCACCAAGTTTCAAGATACTCAACATAGAAATCAGCATCCATTCGCTTCTGTCCATTAATAAACCTACACGATCACCTTGCTTGACGTTGTAATTCTCTTTTAGATAATTTGAAAGCTGATTTACCGAAGTATCTAATTCTCCATAACTCACTGCACGATCTGCAAAGTATATTGCAATTGCTTCTGGTGTTGCAATCACATTTTCTTCATATCGCGACAAGAAACTTCCCGTTAACGGATAGTCTTTCGCAGTATTATTAAAATCTACCAGAATTTGAGAACGTTCTGCAGCAGCTAAATAATCATACTGACCAATATTCGTTTGTGGAGCAGCAACTACTAATTGCAAGAGTTCTTTTATATGTGAAACCATTCGCAAGATACGCGAATCAGAAAATAACGACGTGTTGTATTCTACCGTAAGGTGTAATTCATCATCACGTTTGCTAAAGTAGAATGTGATGTCGAATTTACTGTTGACTAAGCTTGTAGCGTCTTCTTCTATTTCGACTCCATTAATGGATTCTTTCGATTCCTTGATGCCATCTTGCCAAACAACCATGACATCAAATAGTGGCGAACGACTTAAATCACGTGAAGTTTGTAATTCTTCTACTAATAAATCAAACGGATATAGTTGATGTTCGTACGCTTCTAAACAGGTTTGTTTTACCTGAGCTAATAAATCTTGATAACTCATGTCTTTAGAAACTTCATTTCGAAGCACTAATGTGTTTAGGTAGAATCCTATTTGATTTTCTAAATCAGGATGCGTTCTGCCTGAAATCGGCGTTCCAATAACAATATCTTTCGTGCCTGTGTAGCGATATAAAAGTGTTTTCACTAACGAAAGCACGCCCATAAACATGGTGTTTCCGCCACTTGTTACCAATGTATTGAAGTCTTTGGCAAGGTTGGTGTCAAATTGACAATATTGATGCGCTCCTGAGAACGTTTTTACTGGCGGTCGTATGTAATCGGTTGGCAATTCTAACGGCGTTATTTCACCTGCTAGTTTTTCTAACCAATATGTTTTGTGTGTCGATTGTTCATCGCCTTCTAATTCTTCTGCTTCCCAAGCTGCATAATCTTTGTATTGAATAGATAATGGCTCCAATGCAAGTTCTTTTCCTGCAACGATTTCATTGTATGAAAATTGAATTTCTTCAATGATAATGCCCACAGACCATTCATCAGAAATGATATGATGATTTACCAATGTGAATAAAAATTCTCCTTCGGAAACTTCAAAAACAGCTACTTTTATGAGTGGTCCGTTTTCTAAATCGAGTGGACTTTCTACTAAGACACGTAATTTTTCTTGTGCTTCCGCATGTCCATTTTCACTTTCTTTTAAGTCAATATGATCGATTTTAAAGAATTCGTTCGTTTCTAAAACTATCTGTCGTACCTCATCATCAATCATTTTGAATACGGTGCGAAGAATTTCATGACGTTCTATGAGTGCTAAAAACGCTTGATTTAAGGCTTCTATGTTTAAATCGCCATGGAACCAATAAGACATTGACGTATTGTACGCAGCTCTTGCTTCATTGAATTGATTTAATGCCCACATACGTTTTTGTGCGTACGAAGCAATATAATGATCTGCTTCAGCAACGTTTTCAATAGATTTGAATGCTGTTAATTCTTGCTGATCAATTAGTGCTGCTAATGCTGCTAAATCATCTGTTGTGAATATATCTTTTAGTGAAATTTCTACAGATTGATTTTTTCCAATGGTGGATACTAATCGTATTGCTTTTAGCGAATTTCCACCCAATTCAAAGAAGTTGTCTTCTTTTCCAACTTGCGGAACTAGTAATAATTCTGACCAGATTTCTGCCAATAGTATTTCAGTATCGGTTTCTGGCGCAATGTATGTTTTGGTTGAAACTCCTTGCGGTGATGGTAATTTTGATTTGTCAAGCTTTCCGTTGGATGTCAATGGAAATTCCTCCAATCCAACATAATAACTTGGTACCATATACGCTGGTAATTGTGCTTCTAAGTATGTTTTTATTTCACTTGAAATTTCTTCTGAACCAATGTAATACACAACTAAAGAAGCTGCGGATTCGTCTGAAACTGTCAGGATTTCAAATTGTGTGACTAAGTCGCTTTGCGATAAGATTCCGCTAAGTTCACCTAATTCAATTCGATGACCTTGTATTTTTACCTGATCATCTTTTCGTCCGTGATAGTGTAAGTTTCCTTCACTGTCCCAACTTACGATATCTCCTGTTTTGTATAAAGTTCCTTCTCCGAATGGATTTGATAATGTGCGTTCTGCCGTTAAATCTTCGTTTCCAATATACCCTTTGAAAACTCCTAAACCACCAACATATAATTCTCCTTGAACTCCAATTGGCACCAATTCATGGTTTTTGTCTAATACATATAATGTAGTGTTTTGTATTGGACGACCAATTGTAATTGCGTTTGCATCTTCTATTAACGCGACACTACAACCAACTGTCGTTTCCGTTGGACCGTATTCGTTGTAGATTTTCATCGCAGGATTTAATCCTTTTAGAATGGAAACATGATTTGCTGTCAACGCTTCTCCACCAACAATCGCTACTGAAATATTTGTGCTTTTTATATCTAAACCTGCCAATACTTGAATGTGCGAAGGTGTTAGTTTTACTGTTTTAATTGATTCGTTCGTGAATACTTTTTGCAACGCCGTTAAATCATCTTCTTCAGAAGAAACAATGTTTAATACATCTCCGCGAAGTAATCCGCTCCATAAACTTGTCACTGTTAAATCGAATGATAACGATGTAAATAGACAACTTGGATAGTTTGCTTCGTTTCCGTAATAGTTCTCGTTTGCCCAATCTAAGTAATTGACAACTGAACTGTGTTTTATTTGTACACCTTTTGGTCTTCCTGTAGAACCTGAAGTGTAGATAACATAAGCTACCTCTTCTCCGTTAAGAGAGATTGCTGGTTTTGTTGTTGGGTGATTTTGTAATTCTTCTTGTAACTTATTAATATTTATACTCTCTATAGAATATTCAACAACAGCTGAATCACCAATAACTAAAGAAACATTTCCGTCCGAAAGCATGTATTCTATACGATCTGATGGATAATTCTTGTCTATTGGTAAATATGCGCCACCAGCTTTTAGGATTCCTAAAATACTGATGAGTAGATTTTCACTACGATCTTGAATGATCGCGACAATACTTCCTTTTTGTATGTTGTGCTTAGCTTGTAAATACTGCGCCAATTGATTGGAACGTTCTTCTAATGCTTGATAGCTTAGTGTTGCACCTTCATACTGTAAAGCTTCCGCATTTCCACTTGAATTTACTTGCGCTTCAAATAGTGAAACCAACGTTGTTTCTGAAGACTGCGATACAACTTCACCTTGATACTTATTTAGTAAAACGATACGTTCTTCAGCTTCTATCAGTGGTAATTTATCTAACGAAATTGTACTGTTTGCAACGACACTTTCTAACAATTTCCCTAAATGATCGCCTAAACGTTTCATACGTTCATCGCCATAGATATCTGTGTTGTATTCGATGTGAACTGCAATTTCGCCTTCAGCGCTTTCTTTGAACCAAAACGTAATGTCGTATAAACTTGTATCTACATCCACACGAACTGAAGAAACATCTAATCCTTCCATTTCTACCGTTTCTTCTGATGTTGCTTGCTCAGTTGCTAAAACAACTACAACATCATATAATGGAAAACGACTTAAATCTCTTGATAAATCGAGTTCGTCAACTAATAAATCAAACGGATAGGATTGATTTTCATAGCCATCTAAACAGGTTTGTTTTACTTGGTTTAGTAAACTTGTGAAATTGTCACTTCCTGCAAATTCTGTTCTTAACGCTAAGTTGTTGATGTAAAAACCTATTTGATTTTCTAAGTCAGAATGTTCCCTTCCTGCAATTGGCGTTCCTACAATGATATCCTCTTGTCCGCTATATCTGTACAATAATGCCTTCGTAAGCGACACCAATCCCATAAATAAGGTACTGTCTTGCTCCTTTACGAAGTTTATAAATGTATTGCTTACTTCTTTTGAAAAAGTAACATATTGCTGTGCTCCATTGTACGTTTGTACTGCTGGACGCACATAATCTGACGGCATGTTTAATATTGGCAATTCGCCATCGAGTTTGGATAACCAATAGTTTCGAGCGTTTGCTAACTCACCTTCTGCCAATTCTTGTAATTGCCAAGCTGCATAATCTTTGTATTGAATTGGTAAGGCTTCTAAAGTAGTTTCTTCACCTTTAGTAATTGTGTTGTAATAGCTTATTAAATCGCGAATTAATACTTGCATTGACCATTCATCTGAGATGATGTGATGAATTGAAAATAGCAAACGATGTTTAGAGTTTCCTAAGTTTACTAATATCACTTTGAATAATGGTCCGCTTGCTAAATCATACGGAAAAGCTGCTAGTTCAGCTAAGATTTCTTCAATTGACGCTTCTTGATCTGTTGCTTCTGATACATCCGTTACAGGAATTTCAAAAACAACGGATTCCATTGATTGTATTAACTGACGTGGTTCGCCGCCATCTTTTAAGATGAATGTTGTTCGTAAACTTTCGTGACGCTCTATGAGTTCTTTAAACGATTGGGTTAACGCATCGATGTTTAATTCGCCTTCAATGTCATAACTGATAGGGCGACTGTATGCTGTAAAGTCTTCTTGTAATTGGTCTAAAACCCACAAACGACGTTGTGCATGCGAAAGTGCATAATCTTCTTGTTCTTCAATTTTGGTAATAGAAACATACGTTTCGCCTTTGGATTCTGAGATTAGTAAAGCTTGTGCTTTTAGTTCTGAATAATTGAAGATTTCTCCAATGCTCAGTTGCACTTCGTGTTGTTTGTAAACACGCGAGATTAACTGAATTGCTTTTAACGATGATCCACCTAAGTTAAAGAACGAATCATTTCGTCCGATACTTTTTTGCGGAACGCTTAACAATTCTGCCCAAATGGTACTCAACGATTCCTCAATTGCTCCTTTTGGCGCTTCATAGTTGCTTCCACGTAATAATTCTGATGGTTTTGGCAATGCGCGTTTGTCTACTTTTCCGTTTAGTGTTAATGGAAATTCTTCCATGTACATGAAATAATCCGGAATACTGCTACGATCTAAATTTGCAGATAGAAGCGAGCGTAATTCGCCTGCATCATATTCTTGTCCGCTGTAATAGCAAAGTAGCGAATCTACAGTAGTGTCATTGTGAACAATTAATTCAACTTGACCAATTTTTTCTAGGTTTAGTAATGAACTACGAATACCATCGAGTTCAACTCGTACACCATGCAATTTAATTTGATCGTCAATTCGTCCAAGAATTTCTAAGTTTCCGTCGCTATCGTAACGACCGATATCGCCCGTTTTGCAAACTAAATCTTCGCGATCCGTTACTAACGGGTTTTGTACAAATAAGTTTCCTGTCAATTCTTGATCTATATATCCTTTTGTGAAGTATGGACTTTTGATATAGACTTCGCCAATTTCTCCCCACATGCTGAGTCCGCTATCGTTTATCACAGCAATCATACTATTATCAATTGCTTTTCCAACAGAAAGAACCGTTCCGGCTTCAAGTTCTTCTTCTGGAATGTGATAACAACTTTTTAAAACTGTTGTTTCCGTCAGTCCGTATAGGTTGCTCATGCGAGCTGAATGACCTGAGATCGATCGCCATAAGGCAACATCGCGTCCGTATAGTTTTTCTCCTGCCAAAACCACTTCTTGTAAGGCTGTTAGTGACACATTTTGTTCTTGTAAATTATTGGTCAGTAATCTAAATAATGACGGAACCGTTTGTAAGATGGTTATTTTTTCTTCTGCAAGCCAACTTCCTAACAGAATCATGTTCTCGCGTGTTTTTGTATTTGGAATACATAAACGGCTTCCTGAGATGAGACTCGTTAAGATATCTTTTAAACTCGCATCAAATGTCACAGCCGCAATTTGACTTACACGACTTTCCGTGTTGAATCCGAAGGTGTTTTTGTGCCAATTGATATACTGAGCAATGCTTTCCTGATTTCCGACAATTGCTTTCGATTTCCCTGTCGTTCCCGAACTGTAGAAAATGTAACTGCTGTTATCTATTGGATATTCAACCGAAATATTGTCTTCACTGTAACTTTCTAGATTGTAGTTTGATAGTTCATAGTTCCCCGAAGCGTCCGTTTTGTATACTTCTAAGCTTGTTTTTTCGAGTGAGATTAAATCTGAATCGCCTAAATCGAAATCGCCCAATAGTGACGAACCTGATACTTTGAATACTAATACATGACTAAAGTTGTGTTCAATATTTTGAGTCTGAAATGCTGTCCAAGATGCTGCATCAGTTACTAAAACCTTCATGGAAGTTTCTGAAATTGCTTGCTGCATTCGCGAAAGCGAGAAACTATTTGATAATGGAACATACGTGATTCCTGTTTTTAGACAAGAGAGTAAACTTCCCACGAGTTCTTTCCCGCTAGGTACTAAAACACCTAGCGCATCATTTTCGGATAATCCTAACTCTAGTAATAATCCACTTAGTTGGTTTGAGAATGAGTTTAATACTTTATAGCTTGTTTCGCTACCTGACTCCACTAATGCAGCGTGTTCAGGATGCGACGAAACGATTGTTTCAAAGGCTTTGTGAATGTATGTTGGTTGTACTTCTTCGATAGATTCTAAGAACCAATTGCTCGAAGATTGCTCTTCCGTACCTAAATAGGTCAGTTCTTTTAGTGATGCATCTGGTGTAGAGATTACTTCTAAGAGTAGATTATCTAGATGACTTACCATACGCGTGATACGATCCGCGTCGTATAAATCAGTACTGTATTCGATGCCACCTTCTATACAATCTTCACGATCAACAAATTGAAAACGTATGTCTCCTTTACTAATTTGTAATTCTTCATTGGCAGATGCAACTTCTAAACCTTCCATTTCTAGCGCATCCATGAATTGTAAATCTACATTTTGTAAAATCACAACGACATCAAATAATGGCGAACGATTTTTAGCAAGATTTACTTCTAATTCTTCCGCTAGTAAATCAAACGGATAGGTTTGATGATTGAATCCGGCAACACTTACTTCTTTTACGTGTGCTAATAATCCTCTAAAACTGTCTTCTCCGCTAAATTTTGCACGAAGCGCTAATGTGTTTAGGTATAATCCAATTTGGTTTTCTAAATCCGCATGATCTCTTCCTGCAACAGGAGTTCCGAGTGTTATATCTGATTGTCCTGTATATCTGTATAATAACGCATAGACTAATGAACTTACACCCATAAATAAGGTACAACCTAATTCTGAGCATAATTCTTTTAACCCAGCGCTTGTTTCTTTTGAGAAAGAGAAATGATGCTGTGCACCTTTATGACTCATAACTTCTGGTCGCGGACGATCGGATGCTAAATCAATTCGTGGTGCTTCTGCTAGATGTGTTTTCCAATACGTTCCTGATGCATCAAATTCTGCACTACCAACAGCAGAGGATTGCCAAGCCGCGTAATCTTTGTATTGAATTGGCAAAGCTTCTAAAGAAGTTTCTTCGCCTTTTACCGATCCGTTATAGTACGTTACCAAATCGCGGACTAAGATTTGCATAGACCATTCATCCGAAATGATGTGATGATCTACAAATACTAAATCGTATACATCTGCTCCATACCAAAGTAGTTTTACTCTAAATAATGGCCATTGACTTAAGTCAAAACGTTTGTGTCGTAATTCGGTTATGAGTGTATCTCTACGTTCGGGAGTTTCGCTGATATCAATCGTTTCAATATCCACGACAACATCGCTGTTTTTTAATATTTTTTGACGTGGCGCACCATCTTTTAAGATGATAATGGTTCGTAAACTTTCGTGACGATTTATGAGTTGTGTAAATGATTTTGTTAGCGCATCAATGTCTAAGTTCCCTTCTAAACGATATACTTCTGTTCCGTTGAATGGTGAAATTCCTTTTATTTGTTGTTCTATCAACCACGTACGACGTTGTGCATGCGAAAGCCCATAGTCTTCTTGTGTTGCAACTTGTACAATGGAACTGTATGTCTCTTCTTTAGATTCTCCTATTAATACAGCTTGTTCTTTTAATTCTGAATGATTGAAGATATCTCCAATGCTTAGTTGTACTTCATGTATTTTGTATACTCTTGAAATTAACTGAATTGCTTTTAAGGAAGATCCACCTAAGTTGAAGAACGAATCATTTCGTCCAATACTATGTTGTGGAACACTTAATAATTCTGACCAAATTGTACTTAACGATTCTTCTATTGCGCCTTTTGGTTCTTCGTAATTGCTTCCTCTGAGCAATTCTGATGGTTTTGGCAATGCGCGTTTGTCTACTTTTCCGTTTAAGGTTAATGGAAATTCTTCCAGATGCATAAAGTAATCAGGAACACTACTACGATCTAACGTTTTTGATAGTAAATTGCGTAATTCGCCAGCTTCATATTCTTGTCCGCTGAAATAACATAGCAATGAATCGATAGTATCATCTGTATGAACAATGAGTTCTACTTGATCGACATTTTCAAGGTTCAGTAATGCACTGCGAATGCCATCGAGTTCAACTCGTACACCATGCAATTTGATTTGATCATCAACACGTCCTAATATTTCAATATTTCCATTTGTATCATAACGACCAATATCGCCCGTTTTACATACGATATCTTCACGATTGGTTACTAATGGATTTTGCACAAATAAGTTCGCCGTCAATTCTTGATCTAAATATCCTTTACTTACGTACGGACTTTTGATATAGATTTCACCTATTTCTCCTCTGTTACATAAGCCTTTTTCATTGATGATTGCAATCAATGTATTACTGATAGCTTTCCCAACTGGCAATACGGTTCCAGCGTCTAATTCTTCAGTTGGAATGTGATAACAACTTTTTAAAACGGTTGTTTCTGTCAGTCCGTATAAGTTGCTCATACGTGCTGAATTCCCTGAGGTTGATCGCCATAAAGCAACATCGCGACCGTATAATTTTTCTCCTGCTAAGACAACTTCTTTTATAGCTGTCAATGCTAATTTTTGTTCTTGTAAACTATTTGATAGTAATCTAAATAATGATGGAACTGTTTGTAAGATGGTGATTTTTTCGTCTGCTAACCAAGTTCCTAACAACACCATGTTTTCACGTGTCTTCGCATTTGGAATGCATAAACAACTTCCTGAAATTAGACTCGTTAAGATATCTTTTAAACTCGCATCAAACGTTACCGCTGCAATTTGACTTACGCGACTTTCTGTATCAAACCCAAACGTATCTTTGTGCCAATTGACATAATGCGCAATACTTTCCTGATTCCCAACAATCGCTTTCGACTTTCCTGTCGTTCCGGAACTGTAGAAAATATAACTGCTGTTGTCTAAAGGATAATCTATTGAAAGATTGGTTTCGCTGTACGCGTCTAACGTATGTTTTGTTAAGGTAGCTTCACCCGAATCATTTAGTGTGTATACTTCTAAGCTTGTTTTTTCGAGTGCGATTAAACCTGAATCGCCAAAGTCTAAATCTAAACCACCTAATAATGACGAACCAGATGCTTTAAATACCAATACATGACTAAATTTATGTTCAATATCTAAAGCTTGAAATGCTGCCCAAGATTCGGTGTCAGTCACCAACACTTTCATCGAAGTTTCTGAAACCGCTTGTTGCATCCGCGAAAGCGAAAAACTATTCGATAATGGAACATAGGTGATTCCTGTTTTGAAACATGACAATAAACTTCCTACGAGTTCTTTCCCGCTAGGCAATAAAACACCTAACGCATCATCTGCTGATAATCCAATGTCCAATAACAAACTACTTAGTTGGTTAGCGAATGAATTCAGTGATGCATAACTCGTTGTACTACTAGCCTCAACTAATGCTGTGTGTTCAGGATGTAACGAAACGATAGCTTCGAAGGATTTGTATATATATTTTTTAGTCATTGATCTATTTTTTTAACGGTGTGGTTTTTTACTGAAAAATTTTTTTTTAGCGTGTGCTACTAAATATGAATCGGTGATGTTGGTTCTTCCTAAAGATTTTCAGAAGTTCCTATACTGTATAGATATTGGTTTGTTTGTTGTTTTTAATAATCTTCCGATAAATCATCTGCAAAACTTGCCCGTTTTGCAGCTATTTTTTTGGTTTGTATTTCGGATAGAAAGTCTAATTTTCGAATTTTAGTGGTTGTATTTTTTAGAATGCCCGATAGTAAATTGTGAATATCTGTCGCCATACGCATGATGCGATCGTTATCGTATAAATCGGTACTGTATTCGATGCTTACTTCTATTTGATCTTCTCTATCGATGAATTGAAAACGCAAATCGCCTTTGCTAATCATGAGTTCTTCCGTGTCAGATGCGACTTTTAAACCTTCCATTTCTAAGGTGTCCATGAATTCTAATTCTATGTTTTGTAGAATTACAACGACATCAAATAATGGCGAACGATTTTTAGCGAGATTTACTTCTAATTCTTCTGCCAATAGATCAAACGGATACGTTTGATGGTTGAATCCAGCAACACTCAACTCTTTTACGTTTGCTAATAATTCTTTGAAATTATCGTCTCCGCTGAATTTTGCGCGTAATGCCAATGTGTTTAAGTACAATCCAATTTGATTCTCTAAATCTGCATGATCTCTTCCCGCTACTGGTGTTCCTAACGTAATGTCTGATTGTCCCGTATATCTGAATAACAATGCATAGACTAATGAACTCACGCCCATGAATAACGTACAACCAGATTCTGTACATAATTCTTTTAAGCCATTACTTACTTCTTTTGAGAATGAAAAATGATATTGCGAACCTTTATTGGTCATGACTTCGGGTCGCGGACGATCGGACGCTAATTCTATTCGTGGTGCTTCTGAAAGATGCGTTTTCCAATACGCGCCTGATGCATTATATTCATCAGTTCCAACCCACGATGCTTGCCAAGCGGCGTAATCTTTGTATTGAATTGGTAAGGCTTCTGAAGAAACTTCTTCGCCAAGGATATAACCATTGTAATAGTTTACAAGATCGCGCACTAAGATTTGCATGGACCATTCATCCGAGATAATATGATGATCTATAAAGACTAGATCGTATACATTTTCCCCGTAGAAAAGTAATTTTATTCTAAATAGTGGCCATTGACTTAAGTCAAAACGTGCTTGTCGCAATTCGGTAACGAGTTGGTTTCTCTGTGCTGGATCTGCACTGATATCAATCGTTTCAATGTCAACGGCAACTTCACTGTTTTTTAGTATTTTTTGTCGTGGTACGCCATCTTTTATGGTGATAATGGTTCGTAAACTTTCGTGACGATCTATTAATTGTGTAAATGATTTTGTCAACGCATCAATGTCTAATTTTCCTTCTAAACGATAGATTTGCATTCCGTTGAATGGTGAAACGCCTTCTATTTGTTCTTCAATCAACCATGTTCTGCGTTGTGCATGCGAAAGTGCGTAATCTTCTTGTGCCACTACTTTAGTAATGGATTCATAACTTGATTCGCCTTTCGATTCGGTTATTAAAGATGCTTGTGATTGCAATTCTGAATGATTGAAAATTGCGCCAATACTTAGTTGTACTTCGTGTTTTTTATAAACTCTTGAAATTAATTGAATTGCTTTTAAAGATGAACCACCTAAATCGAAGAACGAATCTGTCCGCCCAATACTTTTTTGTGGAACACTTAATAATTCTGACCATATTGCGCTCAACGATTCTTCGATGGCTCCTTTTGGTGCTTCATAGTTACTGCCTTTGAGTAAGTCTGATGGTTTTGGCAATGCGCGTTTGTCTACTTTTCCGTTTAGTGTCAATGGAAATTCTTCCAGATGCATGAAATAATCTGGAATGCTGCTACGATCTAAATTCGCGGATAAGAGTGAACGTAATTCGCTTGCGCTGTATTCCTGTCCGCTGTAATAGCAAAGTAGTGAATCTACAGTAGTGTCATTGTGAACAATGAGTTCTACTTGACCGATATTTTCAAGGTTTAAAAGGGAACTACGAATTCCATCGAGTTCAACTCGAACGCCATGCAACTTGATTTGATCGTCAATTCGTCCAAGAATTTCTAAGTTTCCTTCACTATCGTAGCGACCGATATCGCCAGTTTTGCAAACCAAATCTTCACGATCCGTCACTAATGGATTCTGAACAAATAAATTAGCCGTCAATTCTTTGTCTAAATAACCTTTTGTAAAATATGGACTTTTGATATAGACTTCACCAATTTCTCCCCACATGCTCAATCCGCTATCGTTTATGACAGCAATCATGCTATTATCAATTGCTTTTCCAACAGATAAAACCGTTCCTGCTTCAAGTTCTTCATTTGGAATGTGGTAACAACTTTTTAGCACTGTTGATTCTGTCAGTCCGTATAAATTACTCATGCGAGCAGAATGCCCTGAAATTGATCGCCATAATTCAACATCGCGTCCGTATAATTTTTCTCCTGCTAAGACAACTTCTTTTAAAGCAGTTAGCGCTATGTTTTGTTCTTGTAAATTATTCGTTAGTAACCTGAAAAGTGATGGAACTGTTTGTAGAATCGTTATTTTCTCTTCTGATAACCAACTTCCTAAAAGCACCATGTTTTCTTTCGTCTTCGCATTTGGAATGCATAAACAACTTCCTGAGATGAGACTCGTTAAGATATCTTTTAAACTTGCATCAAATGTTACCGACGCAATTTGACTTATACGCGTTTCAGTGTTAAATCCGAATGTGTTTTTATGCCAATTTACATAGTGTGAAATACTTTCCTGGTTTCCGACAATTGCTTTCGATTTTCCAGTTGTTCCAGAACTGTAGAAAACATAACTGCTGTTATCTATTGGATATTCAACCAAAAGATTGGCTGTGCTATAACTGTCTAAATTATGGTTTGAAAGTTCATAGTTACCTGAATCATTTACTTTATATACTTCTAAGCTTGTTTTTTCGAGTGCGATTAAATCTGAATTACCTAGTTGTAAATCGCCCAATAATGACGAATTTGCTATTTTAAATACAAATACGTATTCAAGAGTATGTTCAATATTCTTCGATTGAAATGCCGTCCAAGATTCTGAATCGGTAATCAACACTTTCATGGAAGTTTCTAAAACTGCCTGCTGCATTCGCGAAAGCGAAAAACTATTCGATAATGGAACATACGTACTTCCTGTTTTGAAACACGATAGCAAACTTCCCACGAGTTCTTTCCCACTCAATACTAAAACACCAACCGCATGTTCCGTTTGGATGTTGAGGTCAATTAATAAGTGTCCAATTTGGTTACTTAGTCCATTAATTTCTTCATACGTATGCGATTCATCTTCAAAAACGATTGCTTTGTTTTTCGGATATAAATCCACAATTGCTTCAAACGATTTGTGAATGTATTGTGGTTGCACTTTTTGGATTGGCTTTTCAAACCAATTCGTTGACGATTGTTCTTCTTCACCCAAATACGTCAATTCTTTCATGGCAGCATCTGGTGTCGAAATAACTTCTAAGAGTAAGTTATCTAAGTGACTTACCATACGCGTGATTCTGTCTGCATCATATAAATCAGTACTGTATTCGATGCTTCCTTCTATACAATCGTCACGATCGATAAATTGAAAACGAAGATCACCTTTACTGATTTGTAATTCTTCATTGGCAGTTGAAACGTCTAAACCTTCCATTTGCAATGCATCTATAAATTCTAATTCTACATTTTGTAAAATTACAACGACGTCAAATAATGGTGAACGGTTTTTGGCAAGATTCTCTTCTAATTCTTCCGCGAGTAAATCAAACGGATAGGTTTGATGATTGAATCCTGCAACACTAACTTCTTTTACATGTGCTACTAATTCTTTGAAACTGTCTTCGCCACTGAATTGTGCTCTCAGTGCCAACGCATTTAGGAATAATCCAATTTGATTTTCTAAATCTGCATGATCTCTTCCTGCAACTGGCGTTCCGAGTGTAATGTCTGATTGTCCTGTATATCTGTATAATAATGCATACACTAACGAACTCACGCCCATAAATAAAGTACAACCGAGTTCAGTACACAATTCTTTTAAGCGTTCGCTTGTTTCTTTTGAGAAAGAGAAATGATGTTGCGAACCTTGATGACTCATGACTTCCGGTCGTGGACGATCGGATGCCAATTCTATTCTTGGTGCATCTGCTAAATGTGATTTCCAATACGCACCTGATGCTTTAAATTCATCGCTTCCAACCCAAGAAGATTGCCAAGCTGCATAATCTTTGTACTGAATTGGTAATGCTTCCAATGGTGTTTCTTTGCCTGTGATGAATCCGTTGTAGTAGTTCACCAAATCGTGTACTAAGATTTGCATGGACCATTCGTCTGAAATAATGTGATGATCTATAAAGACTAAATCGTATACATTGTCTCCGTAAGAGAGTACTTTGATTCTGAATAGTGGCCATTGACTTAAGTCAAAACGTGCTTGTCGTAATTCGGTTACGAATGTATTTCGTTGTTCTGGTGTTGCCCTGATGTCAACGGTTTCAATGTCTACAACAACTTCACTATTTTTTAGTATTTTTTGTCGCGGTGTTCCATCTTTTATGGTAATGATGGTTCGTAAACTTTCGTGACGATCTATTAGTTTGGTGAAAGATTTCGTTAACGCATCAATGTCTAAGTTTCCTTTTAATCGATAGATTTCCATTCCGTTGAATGGTGAAACGCCTTCTATTTGTTGTTCAATTAACCAAGTTCGGCGTTGCGCATGTGAAAGTTCATAGTCTTCTTGTTCCGCTACTTTTTCAATGGAACTATACGTTTCTCCTTTAGATTCTGAGATTAAAGAAGCTTGTCCTTTTAATTCTGAATGATTGAAAATTTCGCCAATGCTTAACTGTACTTCATGTATTTTGTAAACTCTCGATATTAACTGAATCGCTTTTAAAGACGAACCACCTAAATCGAAAAACGAATCTGTTCGTCCAATACTTTTTTGTGGAACACTTAATAATTCTGACCAAATTGTGCTTAGTGATTCTTCTATTGCTCCTTTCGGTGCTTGATAGTTGCTTCCTCTCAGTAATTCTGATGGTTTTGGAAGTGCACGTTTGTCTACTTTTCCGTTTAAGGTTAGTGGAAATTCTTCCAAGTGCATGAAGTAATCAGGAATGCTACTTCTGTCTAAATTTGCGGATAAGAGTGAACGTAATTCGCTTGCGCTGTATTCCTGTCCGCTGTAATAGCAAAGTAGTGAATCTACAGTAGTGTCATTGTGAACAATTAATTCAACTTGACCAATATTTTCTAGGTTTAATAATGAACTACGAATTCCATCGAGTTCAACTCTCACTCCATGCAATTTGATTTGATCGTCAATTCTTCCAAGAATTTCTAAGTTTCCTTCACTATCATAACGACCAATATCACCTGTTTTACAAACTAAATCTTCTCGATTGCCTACTAATGGATTCTGAACAAATAAATTTGCTGTTAATTCTTTGTCTAAATAACCTTTCGTAACATAAGGACTTTTGATGTAGACTTCACCAATTTCTCCCCACATGCTCAGTCCACTGTCGTTTATCACAGCAATCATACTGTTATCAATTGCTTTTCCAACAGATAAAACCGTTCCTGCTTCAAGTTCTTCATTCGGAATGTGATAACAACTTTTCAGCACTGTTGATTCTGTCAGTCCGTATAAATTGCTCATTCGAGCTGTGTGTCCTGAAATCGAACGCCATAATTCAACATCGCGTCCGTATAATTTTTCTCCTGCTAAGACAACTTCTTTTAAAGCTGTTAATGACAGGTTTTGCTCTTGTAAATTATTCGTAAGTAATCTAAAAAGTGATGGAACCGTTTGTAAGATGGTGACTTTTTCTTCTGAAAGCCAAGTTCCTAAAAGCAACATGTTTTCTTTCGTCTTTGCATTTGGAATGCATAAACAACTTCCTGAGATGAGACTCGTTAAGATATCTTTCAAACTTGCATCAAACGTTACGGATGCAATTTGACTTATGCGCGTTTCTGTGTTAAACTCGAATGTATTTTTATGCCAATTGATATAGTGTGAAATACTTTCTTGGTTTCCGACAATTGCTTTCGATTTTCCTGTCGTTCCAGAACTGTAGAAAACATAACTACTATTGTCTTTTGGATATTCTACTGAAAGATTTTCTTTGCTGTAACTTTCTATGTTATGGTTTGATAGTTCGTAATTACCAGAACCATTTACTGTATATACTTCTAAACTTGTTTCTTCTAGTGAGATTAAATCTGAATTCCCCAATCCTAAATCACCCAATAATGAAGATCCTGATGCTTTAAATACGAATACATGACTAAATTTATGTTCAATATTTTTCGATTGAAATTCCGTCCAAGATTCATCATCAGTTATTAACACTTGCATTAACGTTTCTGAAACTGCCTGCTGCATTCGCGCTAGCGAAAAACTATTCGATAATGGAACATACGTGATTCCTGTTTTTAAACAAGCCAATAAACTTCCCACGAGTTCTTTTCCGCTAGGTACTAAAACACCAACCGCATTTTCTGCTGATAATCCGAGGTCGACGAGTAAACCAATAAGTTGATTCGAGAATGAGTTTAATGCTTTGTAACTTGTACTTCCGCTAGCTTCTACTAATGCGGTCTTTTCAGGATATAGTGCGGCAATTTTCTCAAATGATTTGTGAATGTATTCAGGTTTCGCTTCTGGTATTGATTTTGAAAACCAATCCGTTGACGATTGCTCTTCTTCACCTAAATACGTCAATTCTTTCATCGATGCATCTGGTGTTGAAATGACTTCTAACAACAAATTATCCAAGTGACTTACCATACGCGTGATGCGATCAGTATCGTATAAATCCGTACTGTATTCAATACTTCCTTCTATATAATCTTCGCGATCAATGAATTGAAAACGGATATCTCCTTTACTAATTTTGAGTTCTTCATTGGCAGCTTCGATTTCTAAACCTTCCATTTGCAACGCATCGATAAATTGTAATTCTACGTTTTGTAAAATCACAACCACATCAAATAATGGCGAACGGTTTATGGCTAAATCTACTTCTAATTCTTCCGCCAATAAATCAAACGGATAGGTTTGATGATTGAATCCAGCAATACTCAATTCTTTTACATGCGCTACTAATTCTTTGAAACTGTCTTCTCCGCTAAATTCTGCGCGCAATGCCAAGGTGTTTAAGAATAACCCAATTTGATTTTCTAAATCTGCGTGATCTCTTCCTGCAACTGGCGTTCCTAAAGTAATATCTGATTGTCCAGTATATCTGTATAATAATGCATATACTAATGAACTCACGCCCATAAATAACGTACATCCAAGTTCTGAACATAATTTTTTTAAACCGTCACTTGTTTCTTTTGAGAAACGAAAGTGGTTTTGCGAACCTTCATGCGTCATGACTTCTGGTCGCGGACGATCGGATCCTAATTCTATTCGTGGCGCATCCGCTAGATGTGATTTCCAGTAGTCACCTGATGTTTTGAATTCATCACTTCCAACCCAAGACGATTGCCAAGCTGCATAATCTTTGTATTGAATTGGTAATGCTTCTAAAGAAACTTCGTCACCAGCAACATAACCGTTGTAATAACGAATTAAATCGTGTACCAATACTTGCTCCGACCATTCGTCAGAAATGATATGATGCATCGAAAATAGTAATTCATGATCGCTCTCATTGTTCTCTAAAATGGTTACTTGGAAAAGTGGTCCTTTGCTGAGGTCAAAAATATGATTTGAGAATTCCGCTATAATTTCAGCGCGATTTGAAGCGTTTTTGTATGCGATAGAAAAGTTATAATCTTCGTTTGATAAAATTACCTGACGCGGCTCCACACCTTTTAACGTAATGATCGTTCGTAAACTTTCATGACGATTTATCACCGCATTAAACGCTTTTTCTAATGCTTCACGATTGAGAATTCCTTTTAATTGATATCTGTTGAAGATATTAAACGTTAATGCTTTTGGATCTCTTTGGACTTGTAGCCAAGTTCGATGTTGTGCTCTTGAAAGTTCGTAATCTTCTTGTGTTCGGACTTTTGGAATGCTTACGATTTCATCGGAATGTACTTTTGTTGCGTTTGCTGCAAGGTTTTTTAAGATTGGATTTCTAAAGATAGCTTCCATGCTTATTTTCAGTGAAGCTTCTTTTTTCAATCTTCCGATGAGCTGAACTGCTTTTAACGAATTTCCACCTAATTCGAAGAAGTTATCTTCTTTTCCAACTTGCGGAACTAATAATAATTCTGACCAGATTTCTGCTAACAGTTTTTCTGTCTCAGTTTCTGGTGCGATGTATGTTTTGGTTGAAACTCCTTGCGGTGATGGTAACTTTGATTTGTCAAGTTTTCCGTTGGATGTCAATGGAAATTCATCCAATCCAACATAATAACTTGGTACCATATACGCTGGTAATTGTGCTTCAAAATAGGCTTTTATTTCACTTGAAATTTCTTCTGAACCAATGTAATACACAACTAAAGAAGCTGCGGATTCGTCTGAAACAGTCAGGATTTCAAATTGTGAAACTAAGTCGCTTTGCGATAAGATTCCACTTAGTTCACCTAGTTCAATTCGATGTCCTTGTATTTTTACTTGATCATCTTTTCGTCCGTGATAGTGCAAGTTTCCTTCACTATCCCAACTTACGATATCGCCAGTTTTGTATAATGTTCCTTCTCCGAATGGATTTGATAGTGTTCTTTCTACTGTTAAATCTTCTTTTCCGATATACCCTTTGAAAACTCCTGAACCGCCAACATATAATTCGCCTTGAACTCCAATTGGCACCAATTCATGGTTTTTGTCTAATACATATAATGTAGTGTTTTGTATTGGGCGACCAATCGTAATTGCATTTATATCTTCCACTAACGCGACACTACAACCAACTGTTGTTTCTGTTGGACCGTATTCATTGTAGATTTTCATTTCAGGATTTAATCCTTTTAGAATGGAAACATGATTTGCTGTCAACGCTTCTCCACCAACAATTGCGACTGCAATGTTTGTGCTTGAAATATCTAAACCTGCCAATACTTGAATGTGCGAAGGCGTTAGTTTTACAGTTTTAATCGATTCGTTCGTGAATACTTTTTGCAACGCCGTTAAATCATCTTCTTCAGAAGAAACAATGTTTAATACGTCTCCGCGAAGTAATCCGCTCCATAAACTTGTCACTGTTAAATCGAATGATAACGAAGTAAATAAACAACTTGGATAGTTTGCTTCGTTTCCGTAATAGTTCTCGTTTGCCCAATCTAAGTAATTGACAACTGAACTGTGTTTTATTTGTACACCTTTTGGTCTTCCGGTTGATCCAGAAGTGTAGATAACATAAGCTACCTCTTCTCCGTTAAGAGAGATTGCTGGTTTTGTTGTTGGGTGATTTTGTAATTCTTCTTGTAGTGCAACAATGTTGATATTTTCAACTGAGTTTGTTATTTCTGAATCGCTAATAACTAAAGAAACATTTCCGTCAGTTAACATATATTCAATACGATCTGAAGGATAATTCTTGTCTATTGGTAAATACGCGCCACCAGCTTTTAGGATTCCTAAAATACTGATGAGTAGATTTTCACTGCGATCTTGAATGATTCCGACAATACTGCCTTTTTGTATGTTGTGTTTGGCTAGTAAGTACTGTGCAAATTGATTGGAACGTTCTTCTAATTCTTGATAGCTTAGTGTTGTATCTTCATACTGTAAAGCTTCCGCATTTCCACTTGAGTTTACTTGCGCTTCAAATAGTGAAACTAAGGTTGTTTCAGTTGCTTGTGAAACGACTTCGCCTTGGTAGTTATTGAGTAAAACCGTTCGCTCTTCAGCTTCTATCAGTGGTAATTTATCTAACGAAATTGTACTGTTTGCAACGACACTTTCTAACAATTTCCCTAAATGATCACCTAAGCGTTTCATTCGGTCATCACCATAAATGTCTGTATTGTATTCTATGTGAACAGCGATTTCGCCTTCAGCACTTTCCTTGAACCAAAACGTAAGATCGTATTTGCTTAATGTTTTTTCTAAACGTGCTTCTTCAATCGTAATGCCATCAAATTTAGTGATCGTGTCTTTTACATTATCTTCCACAACAACCATCACATCAAATAGTGGTGCTCTTGACGGATCGCGTTGTACGACTAATTCATCCACTAATAAATCAAACGGATACGATTGATGTTGATAACCGTCTAAAATGTTCTTTTTGACATCGTTTAATAGTGCCGTGAAATCTGAAACTCCGTGTATATTCTGGCGCAAAGCCAAGGTATTGATATAAAACCCAATTTGATCTTCTAAATCCGCATGCGTTCGTCCTGAAACTGGCGTTCCGAGGATGATATCGTTTTGACCACTATATCTGTAAAGTACTGCATACACGAGCGACATCACTCCCATAAATAAGGTCGCGCCGTTTTCTTCTAGTAGTTTGTGGAATTGTTGACTGTTTTGTTTTGAGATTTGAAACGAAACTTCATTTCCGTTATAGGTTTGTATCGCAGGACGAATGTGATCCGAAGCTAGTTCTAGGATCGGAAGTGTTCCTTCAAGCTTTTTCAACCAATAGTCTTTGCTTCTATTTTCGGTTTTTATGTTGTCTAATTCCCAACTTGCATAGTCTTTAAATTGGATTCGTAATGGTGTTAATTCTGTGTTTGTTCCGCTTTTTAAGCCATTGTATATTTCAATTACATCTCTCACTAAAACATGCATAGACCATTCGTCAGAAATGATATGGTGAATACATAATGATAGAAAATAACGTTCGTGATCAACTTTTATAAATGCAACTTTTAGTAACGGATCTGTATCTAATTTGAATGTTGATTCCGCAACTGCTGTTGCTTTTGTTACCGCACGTTCTTTTGGGTTTTCGCTGTTTGAATAGTCTAAGGTTTCAAAAGAAATTCCTTCTTTTTCATTTGCAAGAATTTGTTGAAATGGTTGTTCATTTTTGTATGCGAAACGTGTTCTTAAAATTTCATGTCGTGCTACTAACATTTCAAATGCTTGCGCGAATAATTTTTCATCGATAGCACCATTCAACCAATAATGCATTGCTACATTAAAAACTGTTGAAACTTGGTCAAATTGGTCTAAAACCCACAATCTATTTTGAGAAAATGAGAGCGGATAGTATTCTTTTTTTGCTGCTACTGGAATTTCAGATACACTTTCTTCATTCCCAAGTTGCTTTAATAAATCAATAATTTCTTCCTTGTAGCTTTTTAATTTTTCCACAAGATCAGCCGTCAATACTCCTTCAGGAGCTTGAACTTCTAATTTTCCATCATTGAGATTTAATTCAACCTCTTTAGATTTTAATTCTTCTAAAAATGAATATACATTCATAATATTATGGTCTCTTTTTTAATGATAGTATCATCTGAATTTTTTGAGCTTTTTGCCCATTGAATGATCGAAATTTTTGAAGCAACATCTGTCAATACTGGCGAAATGAAGAGTTCTTTTAATTCCAATGTAATTCCTAATTCTTTTTTGATTCTGGAAATAATCTGGATTCCTTTGAGTGAATGTCCACCGAGTTCAAAGAAGTTATCTTTGATTCCGATTTGTTCTTTACCTAATATTTCTTCCCAAATTGCGACTAACGCGCGTTCCGTTTCATTGGTTGGCGCTACATATACGCTGACGAGTTCTTCTGAAGGGTTTGGTAAAGCTCTCTTGTCTATTTTTCCATTTGGTGTTAACGGGAATGTTTCCAAGCCAATTAAATATGTTGGAATCATGTATTCTGGTAAACAATCTAGCAAGTGCGTTCGAAGTGCTGAATTTTCAATTCCTTCGCTTGTATAATAACCTGCTAAGTGTTTTTCGCCGTTAATTTCTATTCCTATAACAATACTTTGTTGAATTCCTTTGCAACTCAACATCGCTGATATAATTTCTTCAAATTCTATTCTGTACCCACGAATTTTGATTTGATGGTCAATTCGTCCGTAGTATTTAATGCTTCCTTCTTCATTCCAACTACATAAATCTCCCGTGTTATACATGACTGTATTTTCTTGGTACGGATGCTTTATGAATAGCTTTTGTGTCAGCTCTTCTTTATTTTGATAACCAACTGCGATTCCTGCACCGCTCATGTATAATGTGCCAATCACGCCAATTGGTACTAGTTGTAAATCTTCATCTAAAATGTACGATTGTGCATTGTCTACGGGACGACCGATGTATTGAATGTCTTGTGTCTTTTTGACCATTTTATACGTAGCATATACTGTAGTCTCTGTTGGACCGTACATATTCCAAATCGTTTGTGAGTAGTTGATCAACGATTGTCCTAAGGATAAAGACAAGGCTTCTCCACCTGTAATCACACGAACTGTTTCGCTTCCTTTCCAACCTGCATCGACTAGCATTTGCCAGAAACCTGGTGTTGCTTGCATGATTGTTGGATTGTGTTTGTCGAACAACTCAATCATTTTTTCTGGCGATTTTAATGATGAGGTCGAGGCAATAATGACGCTTCCACCAACATGCAACGGCAAGAATAATTCTACCACAGACATATCAAACGCATACGTAGTAACTGCCAATAACGAATCTGATGCAACTGCTGAAACTTCACGTTCCATTGTATACATTAAATTGGTAACTGATCTGTGTTTTATTTTAACTCCTTTTGGTGTTCCTGTCGATCCTGAAGTATAAATCATATACGCCAAGTCGTTTTCATCAACAGCAACCGAAGTTAATTCACTGTTATAATTTGATAGTTCTTCTATTTTTTCTGGTAGCATCATCATGTTAATGTCTGATGATTCATTGTTGTATGCGATATCTGAGATTAGTAAGTCAGCGCCACCATCTTCTAGTATGTAACTGATTCGTGAGTTTGGATAACTTTTATCCATTGGCAAATAAATTCCGCCAAGTTTCAAGATACTCAACATAGAAATCAGCATCCATTCGCTTCGATCCATTAGTAAACCAACACAATCGCCTTGCTTGACGTTGTAATTCTCTTTTAAATAATTTGAAAGCTGATTCACTGAAGTATCTAATTCGCCATAACTCACCACACGATCTGCAAAGTAGATCGCTATTGCTTCTGGAGTTGTTGTAGCATATTGTTCGTATCTCGTTAAGAAACTTCCCGATAACGGATAATCTTTCGCAGTATTATTGAAATCTAACAGAATTTGAGAACGTTCATTTTCTGATAAATAATCATACGTTCCAATACTCGTTTTCGGAGCCGAAACTACTAATCGTACTAATTCTTCTATGTGTGAAACCATTCGCGTAATGCGCGAAGCAGAGAATAACGACGTGTTATATTCTACCGAAAGGTGCAATTCATCATCACGCTTGCTAAAGTAGAATGTAATGTCAAATTTGCTCGTTTCTTCATCTACATATTCTCCTGAAATTGTTAAATCTGAAAAGGAAGATTCATGGTTATTGCGTTCCATATCTTCCAAAACAACCATCACATCAAATAATGGTGAACGACTTAAGTTTCGAGAAGTATCTAATTCTTCTACTAATAAATCAAACGGATATGATTGATGTTCATATGCTTCTAAACAGGTTTCTTTTACCTGAGCTAATAAAGTTTCATAACTCATGTCGCCCGAAAGTTGATCGCGAAGCGCGAGTGTATTTAAGTAAAATCCAACTTGATTTTCTAAATCGGGATGCACTCTTCCTGATATTGGAGTTCCGACAATAACGTCTTTCGTTCCTGTGTAGCGATATAAAAGCGTTTTGACCAATGACAATACGCCCATAAATAGTGACGAATCGTTTTGCTCAACTAATGCTTGGAAGTCTTTACTTATTTCCTGTCCAAAAGTGTGTTTGATGCGTTTTCCGTCAAACGTTTGTTGTATGGTTCTTGAGAAACAGGTCGGAAGATCTAACGGCGTTATTTCGCCCGCTAGTTTTTCTAACCAATACGTTTTGTGAACCGATTCTTCATGCACTTTCGATGCTTGCTGCCATACTGCGAAATCTTTATATTGAATTCTTAATTCGTCCAATATTGCGTGATTTCCACTGATTTTAGCATTATATACTTGTTGTAATTCTGTAATTAATAGTTGAACCGAAGTTTCATCAGCAATGATGTGATGCATGTTGATAAAAAGAAAATGTTTGTCTTCTTTTAGTTGAATAGCATACACTTTTAGCAATGGCCCTTCCGATAAATCAAAAGGTGTATTATAGGTTTCAAAAATGTGATCAACTACAGTTTTATCATCATTTGAACTTCTTGAATATTTGATGTATTCTACTGAAAAATCAACCGTTCTAGAAGCTTTTACATATTGTTTAACGGTTTCGTCTTTCCAAAGAAATACAGTTCGTAAACTTTCGTGTCTTTTTATTAGTTGCGTAAAAGCGTATGATAATGCGTCTACATTTAAGGTTCCTTGCAACCAATGTCCAAATGTGATATTATACGCAATCGAAGCTTCATTTAGTTGATCTAAAAACCACAATCTGCGTTGTGCGTATGATAATGGATAGCCATCTTGTACCGTTGTCACGGGAATTGCCTCGTAAAGCGATTTCTCCATCGTTGCCAATATATCCGATTGTTCTTGCAATTCTGGATACATGAATATTTCCTTCAATCCGATAGCAACTGAAAATTCTTGTTGAATACGACTTGCGATTTGAACTGCTTTTAAAGAATGTCCGCCCAACTCGAAGAAATTGTCTGTAATTCCAATGATTTCAACTTTTAAAACCGTTTTCCAAATCGCGATTAATTTCTCATCTCTTTCGTTTCTAGCTTCTTGATGTGTTTTTTCTGTTGCCAGAATTGGATCTGGTAATTTGTTAGTAGCTATTTTTCCGTTTGCCGTCATCGGGAAAGATTCCAGCTCCACTAAATACGTTGGAATCATATAATCGGGTAATTCGCCACGTAGATATTCGCGCAAAGCGATTTCAGAACAATTTCCTGTAAAATATCCTACTAAGTGTTGAATTCCATGCGATTCATATCCAACAACATGACTGTCATTAATTTCTTTGACTTGAAGAATTGCGTTCGCAACTTCCATCGTTTCTACGCGATAGCCACGTACTTTTAATTGATGATCTTTTCGACCGATGAAGTGAATGTTTCCTGAAGCATCCCAATAACCTAAATCGCCTGTTTTGTAGAGTGTTCCTTCTCCGAAAGGATTTTCAATGAAGCGTTCTGCGGTTAATTCTGTTTGCTTGTGATAACCAAGTGCGATTCCTTTTCCACCTAAATACAATTCGCCAATGACAAAAGTTGGTTGCAATGCTAAATCATCATTACAGATGAAAATACTTCTGTTTGCAATCGGCGAACCAATACAATTGGAAACACTTGATTTTGTTAGTTCGTAATAACTCGTACAAATAGTTCCTTCGGTTGGTCCGTATGTATTGTATAATTTGATTCTTGATGAGAAGTTAGATACGTATTCTAATTTTAATGCGTCTCCTCCACTAATTAAAATTCGTAATGACGGAATATTTTTGTTTACTATAAGTTCGTTTAAGCTTTGTATCACCAATGGCGTACTACTTAAAACACTTACGTGATGTTTCTCAGTGAGTTCCAATAGTTTTTCAACATCTTTTCCGCCAGAAGGTGTTAAGATTAATTCGCCTCCAACACTTAAAATTGGATAGATTTCTTCAACACTGGTGTCAAACGAAAAAGACGATTGTTGCATGACAACATCGTTTTCCGTGAGTTCAAAATAGTTTTTGAATGTTTCTATATAATCTAACATAGAACCGTGACTCACAGCAACACCTTTTGGTTTTCCTGTTGTTCCGGATGTGTATATTAAATACGCTACATCATCTTTGTTTGGATTGATTCCTTGGTAATTGCTATTGTATGTTGATAGTTCAGATGTGTTTATCGTTAGCGTTGAAACTGTCGTTGTTGCTTCAATTCCTTTACTGATGATTAATACTTCTAATCCGCTGTCTTCTATGAGATAGTTTTTTCGTGCAACAGGATATTCGCTGTCAATTGGAACATACGTTGCACCCGATTTTAAGACGCCCAACATTCCGATAATCATGTCAAATCCGCGATTTGTCATTAATCCAACAAAGCTTCCATTTTTTACTCCGTAATCAGTTACTAATTGATCTGCTAATTGATTAGAGCGTGCTTCTACTTCTTGATACGTAAGACTTTCTCCTTCGTACGTTAAGCATCTTGCATTCGGCGTTTTTGCTACTTGCGTTCTGAATAAATCAATAATCGATTCAGAATTATATTTTTGTATTTCTCCTTTGCTAAAGTTTAGAATAGTATCTGTTTCTGATTCAGAAAGTATATTGTAACTACCTATTTCTTTTGTTGGTTCAGCAACTATTTTCGTTAGTAATTCTTCTAAAGATGCTATAAAAACCGTCAGTTGTGCTTCGTTGTATATTGCCGTGTTGTACCGAACTGTTAATGCTAATGAATCATCTTTTTCGTTAAATTCTAAGAGTAAATCATTGAGACTTGTAGGTGTTTCAATCGTTTGACTTGTGATTGATACATCTTCAATTAGATCATTAAAACCTAGCGCATTTTCAAAGTTTTGGAATAACACTAAAACATCCAATAACGGAAGTTTCCCCATGTTTCGTTGCAATCCCAATTCTGAGATCAACGTATCAAAAGGATAGGATTGATGACTGTAACCTGCCAATAAATGTTCATGAACTGAAGCTAATACTTCTGTAAAACTGTCTTCGCTTGAAAAATCAATTCGAATTGGTAATAAGTTCAAGTAATATCCAACTTGATTTTCTAAATCTTGATGAATTCTTCCTGCCGTATCGGTCCCGATAATCATATCGGTGTTTCCTGTCAATTGATAGAATAAACTGCTCAACACACTCATGATTCCGGTAAACGTAGTTACCTGATGTGAAGCGCAAAGTTCTTTTAGTTTTTTACAAGTTGTAGTATCAAAAGTATGATGCAAGTATGCTCCTGAAAAAGATAATGCATCGCCGCTATTGTGTGAAAATGGTAATTCTAAACTTGGTAATTCGCCTGAAAAACGATCTAACCAATATGCGCGAGAAGCTTCATACGAAGCAGTTGATTCATACGATGCATACCAAGCTACGTAATCTTTGTATTGCAAACGAAGTGGCTCAAGTGCTGAATCGTTTCCTAAACTGTATGATTTGTATAAGGATTGTAACTCTTTGCTGATAATATCAATGGACCAACCATCGCTGATAATATGATGAATCACGAATATAAAGTAGTACTGCGCTTCTGATATTTTGATAAGTTCCACGCGAAGCAAAGGTCCTTCTGATAAATCAAAACTGCTATTTGCCACATCGTACGCGCGTGATTTTGCTACTATTTCTGGTTCAGATTGACTACTAAAATCTAAGATCCCAACTTCAAATTCAAAAGTTGCTGCTGGAATGATTTGTTGATAGACTTCGCCTGCTTTTGTTTTGAAAACCGTTCGTAAACTGTCATGACGATTGACAATTGTTTTCATTGCTTTTGCGAAAGCCGTTGGATTGAATGCTTTGTTTCCTAATTCGATGTTACACAACCAACATAAGTTGAACGATTGTTTTGCGATTTCTAGTTGATCTAAAAACCATAATCTGCGTTGTGCGTATGATAATGGATATCCGTCTTGTACCGTTGTCACGGGAATTGCCTCGTAACTAGATTTTTCAAGTTTTGCCAATATATCCGATTGTTCTTGCAATTCTGGATACATGAATATTTCCTTCAATCCGATAGCAACTGAAAATTCTTGTTGAATGCGACTTGCGATTTGAACTGCTTTTAAAGAATGTCCGCCCAACTCGAAAAAGTTGTCTGTGATTCCAATGGTTTCGACTTTTAAAACCGCTTTCCAAATCGCGATTAATTTTTCATCTCTTTCGTTTCTTGCTTCTTGATATATCTTTTCGGTTACGCTGATTGGATCTGGTAGTTTGTCTGTCGCTATTTTTCCGTTTGCCGTCATCGGGAAAGATTCCAGCTCCACTAAATACGTTGGAATCATATAATCGGGTAATTCGCCACGTAGATATTCGCGCAAAGCGATTTCAGAACAATTTCCTGTAAAATATCCTACTAAATGTTGAATTCCATGAGATTCATATCCAACAACATGACTGTCATTAATTTCTTTGACTTGAAGAATTGCGTTCGCAACTTCCATCGTTTCTACGCGATAGCCACGTACTTTTAATTGATGATCTTTTCGACCAATGAAGTGAATGTTTCCTTCGTTATCCCAATAACCTAAATCGCCTGTTTTGTAGAGTGTTCCTTCGCCATAAGGATTTTCAATGAATTTTTCTTTTGTTAATTCTACTTGATTGTGATAACCAAGTGCGATTCCTTTTCCACCTAAATACAATTCTCCAATGACAAAAGTTGGTTGTAATGCTAAATTCTCATTACAGATGAAAATACTTCTGTTTGCAATCGGCGAACCAATACAATTGGAAACACTTGATTTTGTTAGTTCGTAATAACTCGTACAAACTGTTCCTTCCGTGGGTCCGTACGTATTGTATAATTTGATTCTTGATGAGAAGTTAGATACGTATTCTAATTTTAATGCGTCTCCTCCACTAATTAAAATTCGTAGTGATGGAACGTTATTGTTTACTATAAGTTCGTTTAAACTTTGTATCACCAATGGCGTACTACTTAGTACACTTACGCGATGCTTCTCAGTGAGTTCCAATAGTTTTTCAACATCTTTTCCGCCAGAAGGCGTTAAGATTAATTTGCCACCAACACTTAGAATTGGATAAATTTCTTCAACGCTTGTATCAAACGAAAAAGACGATTGTTGAATGACAACATCGTTTTCCGTAAGTTCAAAATAGTTTTTGAATGTTTCCACATAATCTAACATAGAACCGTGACTCACAGCTACGCCTTTCGGTTTCCCTGTCGTTCCAGATGTGTACATCAAATACGCTACATTATCTTTGTTTGGATTGATTGCTTTGTAATTGCTATTGTATGTTGATAGTTCAGAAACACTTAATTCTAGTGTTGAAACTGTCGTTGTTGCTTCAATTTCTTTGCTGATGATTAATACTTCTAATCCGCTGTCTTCTATGAGATAGTTTTTTCGTGCAACAGGATATTCGCTGTCAATTGGAACATACGTTGCACCCGATTTTAAGACGCCCAACATTCCGATGATCATGTCAAATCCGCGATTTGTCATTAATCCAACAAAGCTTCCGTTTTTTATGCCGTAATCTTTTACTAATTGATCTGCTAATTGATTAGAGCGTGCTTCTACTTCTTGATACGTAAGACTTTCTCCTTCGTACGTTAAGCATCTTGCATTCGGCGTTTTTGCTACTTGCGTTCTGAATAAATCAATAATCGATTCAGAATTATATTTTTGTATTTCTCCTTTGCTAAAGTTTAGAATAGTATCTGTTTCTGATTCAGAAAGTATATTGTAACTACCTATTTCTTTTGTTGGTTCAGCAACTATTTTTGCGAGTAATTCTTCTAAAGATGCTATAAAAACCGTCAGTTGTGCTTCGTTGTATATTGCCGTGTTGTACCGAACTGTTAATGCTAATGAATCATCTTTTTCGTTAAATTCTAAGAGTAAATCATTGAGGCTTGTAGGTGTTTCAATCGTTTGACTTGTGATTGATACATCTTCAATTAAATCATTAAAACCTAGTGCATTTTCAAAGTTTTGGAATAATACTAAAACGTCCAATAAAGGAAGTTTCCCCATGTTTCGCTGTAATCCCAATTCTGAAATTAACGTATCAAAAGGATAGGATTGATGACTGTAACCTGCCAATAAATGTTCATGAACTGAAGCTAATACTTCTGTAAAACTGTCTTCGCTTGAAAAATCAATTCGAATTGGTAATAAGTTCAAGTAATATCCAACTTGATTTTCTAAATCTTGATGAATTCTTCCTGCTGTATCGGTTCCGATAATCATATCGGTGTTTCCTGTCAATTGATAGAATAAACTGCTCAACACACTCATGATTCCGGTAAACGTAGTTACCTGCTGTGAAGCGCAAAGTTCTTTTAATTTTTTACTTATGTTGTTGTCAAAAGTATGATGTAAGTATGCTCCTGAAAAAGATAATGCATCGCCACTATTGTGTGAAAATGGTAATTCTAAAGTTGGTAATTCGCCTGAAAAACGATCTAACCAATATGCGCGAGAAGCTTCATACGAACTTGTGGATTCATACGATGCATACCAAGCTACGTAATCTTTGTATTGCAAACGAAGTGGTGCAAGTGCTGAATCACTTCCTAAACTGTATGATTTGTATAAGGATTGTAACTCTTTGCTGATAATGTCAATGGACCAACCATCGCTGATAATATGATGAATCACGAAAGTGAAATAGTACTGTGCTTCTGATATTTTGATAAGTTCCACGCGAAGCAAAGGTCCTTCTGAAAGATCAAAACTGCTATTTGCAACATCATACGCGCGTGATTTTGCTAATGTTTCTGGCTCCAATTGACTGCTGAAATCCAACACACCAACTTCAAATTCAAAACTCATAGCTGGAATGATCTGTTGATAGACTTCGCCAGCTTTTGTTTTGAAAACTGTTCGTAAACTGTCATGTCGATTGACAATCGTTTTCATTGCTTTTGCGAAAGCTTCTGGATGAAATTCCCCTTTAATTTTTGAAACACTTGTAATGTGTGATGCCGTACTTTGATTGAATTGATGCAACATCCAAAACCGCTGTTGTCCTTGCGTTAATGGATAGTTTTCTTTTGTTTCCGCAACTTGAATTTGCGCTACATGTTCACGTTTTTCATTCTTTAGATATTCGCTTAATTCAGCTACACTCGCGTTTTTGAAAAGTGTTTCTATTGATATTTGATAGCCAAGTCGATGAATTCTTGATAGTAATGCGGTTGCTTTTAGACTGTTGAATCCATCTGTAAAGAAGTTTTGAGAAACTTCTAGAGTATCATTTTTAAGTATGTTTTTTGCAATTGACCATAACTTGTCTTCTAAGGAAGTTGCGTTTTCGTCTTCTTTGCGGATTAATTCTTTTTCTAACTCAGCAATCGTCTGAATTTGTTCTTCGTACTCTCCTTTGAGATATTGTTGCACTAATTGATAGTGCTGTACTTTTCCGCTTGTTGTTTTTGGAATGCTTCGCACCGCAATTACTTGCTGAACTTCTAAGTTTAATTCGTTGAGCACTTCACGTTTTACATTCCATATGGTAGGAATGAATTCTTCCGATACACGACGTTGTTGCACAAATATTAGTAATTCTTCTGAATGATTTACATCTTTTCGAGCACTACACGCAACAACAACTCCTGGCTTTAGATTCAGTTTTTCAGAGATTACTTCCTCAATATCTTGCGGATAAATATTTTGTCCATTGATGATAATCAAGTTTTTAGCACGTCCAGTTATGATCAAAGCACCATCATACATAAAACCTAAATCACCTGTTCTATGCCAGTGATCTTTTGTTTTGCAATCCGCACTTACTTCGGGATCGTTGTAATATCCTTCTGTAACATTTGCGCCTTTGATTTGAATGTGTCCAATGTGTTTATCGTCAAGTACTTCGTCAAGATCATTGCTGATGCGAACACCACATTGTGCTAAAGGTCTTCCAACTTCCACGAAAGAGGTACTGTTGGATGTATTTCCGTTTGTTACTTCTACTATTTTATCTCCAATTTTTAAATGATCGCGATCTACAAAGTAACTTTTGAAAGGGTTTCCAACGATTGGAAGTGTTACTGCCACACATGCTTCTGCCAATCCGTAACCTGGATATAGTATGGATGAAGCCAATTGAAATTGACTCATTTCTTCTAGAAACTGATTGCACAGTTTCCACGAGATTGGTTCCGCGCCATTGTACATGATTCGTACGTTGGAAAGATTCCAATCGATTGGTTTTTTTGCTGTTGAAACAGCGGATAGTATGTATTGACAACCAAAGTTTGGAGAGTAGAGTAAGCTTGCTTTATGCTCGCTTGCTTTGTCCATCCAAAGTAAAGGTCTTCTTATGAATAGTGTGGTTGGTAGCAGGAATTGTTCAATTTTCCGTAGCGTACATGATAAGTGAAAACATATTAGTCCCATATCATGCGTTAAAGGCAACCAACTTAAGGAACGATCTGTTTGTGTAATTTCTGAACGATTTGCGATATCAACAATATTCGCTACTAAGTTAGCGTGTGTTAGTACAACTCCTTTTGGATTTCCTGTAGAGCCAGACGAGAATTGAATATACGCAATGTCTTCAGATTGTATCGTATCATTTATAGTTCCGTGCGATTTTTCGAGAACAGCATCCGTCGTAAATAATGTCGTTTTGGCAATTTTTTGATATGCAGTTTCGGTAATTTCATCACTTTTGTATGAAATCATTTTTTCCAATAATCCTTGATCCCAAACTAAGAAAGGATTGTTGAGTTTTTTCCAAATATTGTATAGTTTGTATTTGTGTCCTTCTTGTCTTCCTATTGCCACAGGAACCGGAATTATTTTTCCAAGAATACATGCCCAAAAAACTTGTAAGAAGTCAGCGTTATCATTTACTTGTATTATGACTTCATCACCAGACTGCACTCCAAAATCTTGAAGATTCTGAAGTGTATATAATGCCTTACTGAGCAATTCCTGATATGAATACGTTAATTCGTCATTAGATGAACGAATAAACGTAATCCCAGTTTGTGCTTGTGCGGCATTTTTCAAAACGTCTACTAAAGTACTGTCAATACGCATGTTGTGATATGGTAAGTTGTTCACTTATGCTTAATGCAAGAGCGAAAAAATCTATTCTTAAAGAATTCGACTTATTTTTTTGAGAATATTGAATTGTGTATAAGCTGTATGAACATTCAGCTTATGAAAATTGTTTTTGTATTAAAACTACGGGGGAATTGTAGGGCTCTTTGGTGGCAATATGAGCGATGTATTGTTCGGAAAGTGGAATTTCTTTTAAGTGCCAGTTTCCATAATTTAGTACGGTTGCCTGATTGTCCGTAATTTCTATGTCTTGCAATGGAATGTTTAGCCCATTTCCGATTGCCTTTACTACGGCTTCTTTTTTTGTCCAGTACGTGTAAAAAGTATTGTACTCTTCTAGATCTGTATAGATTGCTTTCGTTTCTGTTGGTGTCCAACAATTGTAAAAATCCGTTTTGTCTATTGGTTTTAGTGCTTCCACATCAATTCCAATACTTCCGTTGGTTGTAACAACACACATCACTAAAGTTTTAGAGTGTGAAATGTTAAAGTCTATTTTCCCAGGAATGGAAGGTCTACCGTATTGATTGTATGTGAGTACAGATAGATCAATTTTTGGAAACCCAATGTCTTGTAAAGCTTGTATTAGCAATAGTTTCCCTACCAACGAAGTGTGTGCATCTTCCCAATTTTTGTAACGACAAATTTTTTGTTGAATAACAAGCGGCATTTGGTCAAGATACCTTTGAAAGTCAAAAGTGTTTAGCGGCTGGTTTATGTTAGCATAATAAACTCTCATGATTTTTTGTATTAATACAAAATGTACCTAGAAATTTTCTAGATACATTCTGCATTAATTTTTATTTTTGTTCCCTTTTTATTATTTACCCATTCCTACTTTAGAAAGTTTAAATGAAGGTCCTTGTGCACCATTAGAGTTGATGATGAAAGGTAAATCTCTATTGTTAAGAATCCAATATTGTGTTTCCCCATCTTTTTCAACGATGTATATTGCGTCCACTTCTTCTCCATCAATTTTGATTTCTTTTCCTTTTGGAATTTCTTTCAATTCGAAAGTTTTCTCATCATATTGTGCCGTTTTTTTGCTTTTTATTTCGTCAAAAAACGCTTTTGATACACTAAATATGGTTTGATCTTTAGGAAGAATTCTTACTTCTCCAGGTCCAAGACCTTGCCAGTTAAAGTATTTTCCACTTTCTAATCCTTCTGCAGACATTACCCAGTTTCCAGAAAACTGTTTGTCTCCGTTACTCATCGTGTATTTGAACTTAACAGTTTCTGCATCCATTTCATTGATTTTTAATGCAAATAATACTTGACTTCCTTGAGGTCCGTCAGCTGAGTAGGTCATTATTAAATTGGGTTTTACATCTACATTCATCTTCTTTTGGGCAGTTGCAGAAAAGACAATAAATAGTGTAATTAAAGCGGTTACTAGTGTTTTAGTATTTACGTTCATAGTTTTTAATTTAATAGTTATTTAATAAGGTTTTTGTTTTTATGTAATAGTTAAATAGCGCTGTTATTTCTTTTTTGTGTTGAAATATGAAGAAATGATTTCCTTCAAATTCTTTGATATCAATGGTATGCGTACTTTCATCTTGCCAAGCTTTTGCTTCTTCCCATGTAACTTTGTCTTTGTTTCCTATGAAAACTGTTAATGGAATTTTTAAAGGTTCCTGTTTTTTATATTCATACGTTTCAATCGCTTTAAAATCTGCTCTTAGCGGAGGCTCAAATAGTGCCATAAGTTCATCATCTGCTAGTATTTCTTCTGGACATCCACCCATTTTTCTAATTTTATCTACAAATTCATCTTTCGGTAAATCGTGATAAAAAGGTGGAAGCCTTTTAATTTTTGGAGCTCTAGCACCCGAAACAAATAAGTGAATTGGATTTGCAAATTCACTTTCTACTATTTTACGCGTCAATAAGTGAGTTAAAATCGCTCCCATACTGTGACCAAAAATAGCATACGGTTTTGTTACGTTGTTTTTTAATTGTTCAAATAAATCATTTACGACCTCATTTACATTTGTTAGTAAAGGTTCTTGAAATCGTCTTCCCCTTCCAGGAAGTTCTAGTGTAATCAACTTAATGTTACGATCTAAAAACGCTTCCAAAGGAGTGTAGGAATATTTGTTTCCTCCTGCAAAATGTAAACAAACTAAATTCACCATATAAAGTTAACTTTTTCCTACTTGTTTTATAGTCCTTTGTGTTTTACTTTTCATAAACTGTGCCAAATTATCTTTATCGCTTACAATTTTTCCAAAATTAAATTTGATAACTCGCGTTGCTTTGTCATAATATTCGTCATCATGGGTAATTGCTATGATTGTTTTCCCTTGCTCTTTTAAGTGTGGTAATATTTCTTCATAGAAATATTTTCTAAACCCAGGATCTTGCTCCGCTGCCCATTCATCTAATACGATGATTTCTTTGTCTTCTAGTAGTGCATAAATAAGCGCAAGCCTTTTTTGTTGCCCTTTGGACAGGTTTTTATCAAATGCATTTTTCTCTTCATTTAGATGAAGTATTTCCTGCATTTTCATCATATCAATATGTGCTGTGAGTTCGTTATTGTCAGCTGCTAATTGAAATTCATCATAGTTTTCACTGAAGATATAGTTTGTAGTAAAGACTGCTGAGATTTTATCACTGTAATACATTAACTGACCTCTGTCAATAGGCAAGCCGTTGTAGTAAATATCGCCTTCATACGGTTTATATAATCCTGTAAGTAGGTTTCCAAATGTACTTTTACCACTACCATTTCCACCAGTTACAAATATGATTTCTCCTTTTTTGATGGTCAAATTTATTGGTTGTAAGTAAAATTTCTGGTTTCTTTCTTCATCATTGTAGAAATATGTTACGTTTTTGAATTGTATTTCTTTAAATGGTTCTGCATCGTTTAGCTTGGTTTTTTCAATTTTGTCCTGAATTGGATCAAGCATTTGCTCTATAAGATTTAAGCGTTCTGCTGCAATTTTTACCATTGTATAGGTTGGAATTAACGTAATTAAAACCGCTACAGGTCCAATAAGGTATAAGATTGTGATTAGAAAAGCCGTTGTTTTTTCAGAACTTATATTGAAAGCGCCTGGTAATACAAACATGACAATTCCTAAGATGATATACCAACTATAATATCCTGTCAGTTCATTATCCATATATTTTATAGAAGTATCTATGGCAATGTCTTTTCCTTTTACTCTGTTTTTTACTAGGAATTTATTGAAGATATTATTGTTTCGCAAGATTCCCATTTTCAATTCTTTAAAACCATGCAACATATCAGCTAGATACTGATAGTACGTGTTTTGAAGGTCTCTTCGTTCATTTAATTCTTTCTCAATAGCATTGTTTCTTACTAGATAAAAGATTAATAAGAAAACCATTGTTACCACCACTAAACCAGCTCCAATTGGAGAGATGTAGAATAGATATCCGAAACAAACGAAGATTACGATTAAGGAGTTGAACGCATTCATGAATACTTCAGGAACATTTCCTAATACTTTTGTATCATTGATGGCTGTGTATATTTTTTCATTTCCTATATCTTCAAAATCTTGATAGGAAGCCATTCGTAATTTTTTTAGAATCATTATTTCAAAATCAAACAATAAGTTATTGGTTAACCGAATCATGTACGTTTGAAAGAAACGAGAACATAGCAATGATGCTAAAATAATGGCAATGAAAAACGCCCAATCATATTCTGGAAAGAATGGAATTGGTTCTCTGATAATGGTGTTGTTTATAAAGATTAATAATCCCGCATTAAGAATACTATTGAATATTCCTAAGATCAGCATGAAGCCCATGGCTTTTTTAGATCTGTTTAATAATGTTTTGATAAAATTCATTTAGTGTTGGTTTTAAGAAAGAGAATTAAAATTTATGAAGCATTCGGTACATCAAAGACATCAATGAACATATTGAAAGTTAATACGATGATTAATAAATCTAAATCGTATGGTGGATTTAAAATAAATCCATCTCTACTATACATTTTTTTGAGACGTTCTATGGTATCTGGATTGAAATACCCTTGACTTTTGATACGATCGTAAGACAATAGATCATTTACCCATTCACTATTGGTTCGAAGTAAATGTGGGCTTCCAGGCGCCACAAATCCGAATTTTTCACGGTTTATTATTTGAGAAGGCACATACTTTTCTGCCACTTTTTTGAGTATGTATTTCTCTTGCATATCTTTTACCATCAATGATGGCGGTATTGTTTTAGCGAAATTGATAAGATCTACATCCAAAAATGGATAGCGACCTTCTACATTGTTTGCCAAAGTCATTCGATCTCCATGATCTGCAATTAAGTGTCCACCTAAACGCAGTTTGAAATCTACATACGAACGTTGATGAAAATGATGTCTGCCTTTTATACGTGCATGATCAATTGCTGGTTCGCGTAAGCAATCGAAATCTTTGTATGATTTGTTTAGTAGTGACGAATAGAGCGCTTGTTTTGTTTCTCTGAATTCGTTTTCATTTTTTTCATATATGAAATCTGGATTTCCCCAAAGTTTTTTCCGAACCTCATCTTCTCGCAAGTGTTCTAAGTCTTTATATCCGATGTTTCCTTCACGTCGTCCATCAAATTTATACCCTGCATATCCACCAAATAATTCATCTGCGCCTTCTCCAGAAAGTACTACTTTGATTTTTTCACTTTTTGCTCTTTCTGATAAAGCAATTGAACAGATATTATAGGTTTCTTTTAGTGGAGATTCTGAATAATAAATTACATCGCGCAGTTTACTTTCAAAATTGTCCCACCTAAATTCTATTTCGTTGTGTTTAGAGTTTACTTTCTCACTTAACATGCGCTGAAAACGTTGCTCGTTAATGTCTTTGTTTTCAGTGTTCGGAAAACAAATGGAGAACGAGTTGAATTCTTTGTCTTTGTCTATGTGTCGCATCATGCCTCCAATCATGGAAGAATCGAGTCCGCCACTTAGGTAGAAACCAACTGGAACATCTGCATTTAAACGATAGTCAACTGATTTTAAGAGTAGATCATTTAAGTTTTCTACATAGTATTCTTCTGATTTGTTACCATAGTCGTAATTACTTGTCGGATAATCTAGATTCCAGTATTCTTTAGTTTCTAGCTTATTGTTTTTTAAGATCGCGTAATGTCCAGGTTCTAAACCTCTTACATCATCAAAAAATGTAACTGGCGCAATGTTTGCTGGAAATGTAAAGATTTGATCTAATCCTTTGTGATCAATTTTTCGAGTCACATCAGGATGTTCTAAGATTGCTTTTATTTCCGAACCATATATGAAAGCGTCGTCTAAATTTGCATAGAATAAAGGACAGATTCCGAAATGATCTCTCGCCATGAATAGGAGTTCATTCTTTTTGTCATAGAGTGCAAAAGCAAACTGACCGTTGATCATGTTTAAGAAATCTACACCATATTCCATGTATAAATACACAATGACTTCCACATCACAGTTTGTTTGAAAGGTATATCCTTTAGCTTCCATTTTATGACGCAATTCCTTGTAATTGTAGATTTCTCCGTTACAGGTCATTACAATGGATTTATCCGGACTAAAAAACGGTTGCATTCCATGATCTAAATCAATGATACTTAGTCGCACAAAGCCAAGACCAACGTGACCGTCAACATAGCAAGCTGCATCATCAGGTCCGCGATGTTGTATTTTGTTTGCCATTTGAACTATGATCTTTTCATCGGCAACACGTTCTCTATCGAAATTATAAATTCCACTTATTCCACACATATTTTATAAATTGGTATGTTTTGTATTGATACTACTTATCAAGTTGATAAGCTGTTTTTATTCCGCAACTTTATAAAGATCATTTACTGACTTGATAAACTTTTTCAATGGATCAATATGAATTGCTTCTCTCCATACAGCTTCTAAGTCTTCAATGATGTGAAATTCGCGTACCATTTCATTGTTTCTGAAGTGACGTACAATTGGATGAATGAAAATACTGTTTTTAGCATTATCAACATCGTCTCTGTGTACACGTGTGTTAGATAAGTGATCGCCTTTCTCCTTTTTCTCCCCAAATTCCATAGTGATGATGAAGTATTCATTGTTCTCACCCATCATTTGTTCTTTAACGAAATCTACAGGAAGACTTTCATAGTATCGTACTTTGTTGTCTTCAATAACAGCAACATCTCCAAAGTATCCATATTGATTCCATAATGAAGAATTGTTATTGATGCGTTCTATGATTTGATCAGTTAGCGCATCTGTTTCCCAAGCTATTTCGGTTGATGGCAATGGAATGTTGTGATTTCTATATGCTAAAATTCTAGCCAAGAATGATGCATTGTATCTAAATCCGTGTATAAATCCTGAAGCTTGCTTTTTGTAGTCACGCATGTGTGTAAGCGTTCCTGCAAAGTATACACCTTTAGCATTTACAGATTGATAATCAGGTGTTTGATTTGGAAAACGACCTCTAATCACTACTTCTGGTCTGCAATTTTCTTCAAAAATAGAATTGTCAAACTTAAAGCCCGTACATAAAATGATACTATCGTAGACTAATTCTTCTTCTTCTCCTGCAATGTTGTTATATGTAACTGTAACTGCATATTGTCCGTTTTCCTTCTTTATCTTAGTGATGTCAGCATCTAAAACTGCATTTTGAGATTTTAAATGATAGGTATCTAAAAAGTTATTGTTTACCGCTCTTACATCTCCTACATAATGCGTATTCCATGCCATTTTTATAGTACTACCACTACAAACATGTGTAACCGCAGTAGTATCTACTAAATCGTCGGCTATTTCAAAAGCAGAGTTTCCTTTCCCTACAATTAAAACTCTTTTATTTTGATAGAGTTCCTTGTTGATATCCATATCCATGTAATGTATACCATATTCTATACCTGGAATATTAGGAACGTAAGGTTTAACCCAACCTGTTGCAACCACTAAATGATTACAGGTGTATGAATCTCCATTTGATGCTGTTAGTAAAAACTTTTCATCTTTGCCTATATTAGTGATTTCAACTCCGTAATCTATTGGTAAATTGTACCCAGTAGCGAAATCGTTTAAATACTCAACAAGTGTATCTGCTTTTGGGAAATATTTTCTGCTGTATTCTTTGAATTGTAGTTCATCTTTATCGCAAATTAACGAGTTCCAGTCAAATCTTAGATTGAAATCTTTATCGTCGTATCCTGTGAATACTTTATTGATAGAAATTAATGATCTATGACGAGGATAGCTTCTAAAGAAAGATCCTGATATATCGTTTTTTTCAAGAATTAAGAAGTCCAATTCATTTTTTTGCATGAAATACCCTAATTGCAAACCAGCAGGACCAGCACCAATTATAATATACTCTTTATGTGATATTTTTTTCATAATTAATTTTTTGTTAGTGAATTTATGGTTTTGGTTGTGCTTAGGAAGAGACTGAGTTTTGCGCTCCAGAAACTGTCATGTTGCATATTTCTCCAAATACACGGAAAGCAGCATCTAGTATCGCTGTTGAAGAGTTATCGTCTTGATCTTCTTTGCTTGTAGCTACTAATGGCCATTTTATTTTGAATACGTTTATACCATTTTTAAGTACATCTGCTGATACATCAATAGTATGTGTTTGCCATGTACTACTTACTCCAATTTTGATTACTTCTGTATCGTTTACATATACAGTTACCTCATCATTATTTTCATTTATGATTCTTGGTATACGCAATGAGATGGTTAATTCTGCATTATTTTTTGCATCTGTAACAAAGAAAAAGTCAGATTTTGTATCTCTTGCTTGCAAAAACGCCGTTTTTTGTCCTTGATATTCATCATACGAAGTTGCATGGTAATAGTTTTGCAATAAGTTGATGCGTCTGTTTTTGATATCGTGTTCGTCCAAACGAATTTTTAATAGGTAGTTTGTAATATCTACTCCATGCGATTTTAAAACTGTTGTCATTGCATCTACCAATTCCAGTTCCATGTTTTTCATGTTTCTTGCAGGAATTAGCGCGTGTACGTATCTGTCTAGTTTTGTATTGTCTTCCAATATTTTTTCAAGCGATTTACACACATTGTTTGCGGCAGCTCTACTGATCATATCACAATAGTAAACCATTGTTTTAGCAATGTCTTTCGATTTTGCTAATGCTTCTGAACAGTGATGTAATAGAATATCATACGATTGTCCCCAATGCGCATTGTGTATTGCTGCAAATAAGTGTCCTAATGCTAATCCTTCATTGGATGGAATGATACTTTTTACTTCTTTGTGTGTTTTTCTAGTATCATTAAATTCTTGAAGTACTACTTTGTAAACAGCTTCCATTGCAATTTGAATTCCTTCAACACTAAAGTGACAGTAGTCTAAGAATAAATCTCTTCCCGGAACTTTTCCATCTAAGTGTGCTTTAAAAACCGTTGGTAAATCAATTACTTTGATTCCGTGACTTTCCGCTTTTGCTAATATGGTTTGCTGTACTATTTTGAATGTTCTTGGTTTGCTATTGGTTCTGCAAAAAAGTGCCGTATCTCTAGCCAATTCATAGTAATGTCTTGCGTCTTCGTATTGTTCTTTTTTGATGCTACAATCTGCAAGCAATTCAAATCCGTATGGATGACTTGGATCTACTTCCACCATTTTTTTGGCTTCATCCATACACGTATCTAAATTACCATCCGCAAGATTCGCTTCTGCTTTTTCTTTGGCAAGAATCCACGTTTTTAGTTTGTCATACGGCAATTCAGAAACGATTCGTTCTGCAGGTGTACTTTTACAATCGAGTAAGTTGTATTCTGGAATTGTAAATAATACAGGAACTCCATTTTCTTTTGAAATATTAGAGACAAAGCCTAAGAAGTCATCTACAAGGTCACTGAAATATTCTTCTATTAAAGGTTTTACAGCAGCAATTCCTTCTTCACCTTGCATTAATTCTTGTAATGCTTGTAATTTTTCTGGACTGCTTCCTAAGGAGAACAATAAGTCTTCTCGCCAATTGTTACCCGCTAAAAAGACAACCATATCTGGCTCAAGTGCCATACATTGAATGTATCGTTCTTTGATTCCAGCCATTCCTAAGTTAGTTTCAGCTAAATCAATGATTTCGTAATCAACTTCTTCTTTGTATGATTTTAATAGTTGATCTAATACAATCGCTGGCGTGTATTCCGGATCTAATAGAAATCCTCTTGTTACCGACTCACCCAAGAGTACGATTCGTTTTTTATCAGATTTTGGCGGAATGGTTTGTACATCTGCAAAGAAACTCCACGTTCCTTTTTGTAGAATGTCTCTGTGATAGTATTTTTTTCCGTCTTTTATTTCTGGTTTGTAAATACCAATGTGTGATTTGAAAGGATCTTCTTCAAGCGTTTCTTCTTCGGTTTCTTCAGGACGTGTGTATCCTAGTTTTTCCATTAAGTCAAATGCTTTTTGTTGGTTTTCTTCTGTGATCGGTAATAATGTTGCTAAGTCAGTAGCAACTGCTTTATGTAATTTTGAAGGTCTTGACATGATTTTTTCTCTTTTTAAAGGATTAAATGAAAGTGTAAACATTTGGATTTAGCTCGAAGCGTCCTCTTTCTGTAAAGTTGTTATTAATCATTTCAAGCATGGTAATTTCATTTCCCTCTTTACTGATAATGAAATCTTCTAGTACTAAACAATCTATATCAGTAGTAATAAAACATACCAAAGCGTCTTCTGGTGAACTAACAATTGGTTCATCTTTAATATTAAAAGATGTATTTAATAGAATTGGACAATCTGTAAGTTTGTCAAATTCACGTAGTAATTTTGCAAATCTTGGATTGTGATCATCATTTACTGATTGAATCCTCGCAGAGTTATCAACGTGTGTAATTGCTGGCATATCTATTCTTGATTTTACCTGACACGTTTCTAACATAAAAGGAGATGGATGATCAATATCAAAGTGTTCATACATTTTTGACTCCAATACTGCGGGTGCAAATGGTCTGAAACCTTCTCGTTTTTTTACCATCGCATTGATACGATCTCTCATATCCAATATGCGCGGATCTGCCAATATGGAGCGTGCTCCTAATGATCTTGGTCCAAACTCCATACGTCCATTGTACCAACCAATTACTTTTCCTTCGGCAAGTTTCTGCGCTACTTTTTCAATAGCATCTCCTTCTGCTCTACAATCTTCATATTTTAAAGATGTGGCACTTAGTAAGTTTTCAATCTCTTTTGCGGTACCGTGTGGCCCTAAATATACATTGTGTAATGGTTCAATTTTTTCTTCAGGATATAATTCTGTGTATGCCAATGCTGCAGCTCCTAATGCACAACCTGAATCATTTGCTGCCGGTTGTACATACATTTTTTTGAAAGGCGAATTTTTTAATATTTTACCATTTGCTACACAGTTTAGTGCAACTCCTCCAGCCATACATAGATTATCTTCTCCTGTTTTCTCGTGCAGATAGTTTGCCATTTTAATTAATGTTTCTTCTAAGAAACGCTGTAAACTTTTTGCAATATCCATGTGGTGTTGCAACATGTCTGTATCTGTTTCTCTTACTGGAATTCCGAATAATTTTGGCAATTCGTCAGAATACATGCGTTCTCCACGTAAAAAGTCAAAGTATTTTAAATTTAGACTATATTTCCCGTCTTCTTCTAGGTGCAATAGCTGACGCATTTGCGGCAAGTATTTTTCATCTCCGTAAGGAGCCAATCCCATCACTTTGTATTCTCCGCTGTTTACTTTGAATCCTAAATAGCTGGTAATGGTACTGTATAAGAGTCCAATTGAATCTGGGAATGTTACTTCTCCAAAAAGCTCAACTTTGTTATCTTTTCCTGTTCCGTATGTTGTGGTTGCCCATTCTCCTACTCCATCTACTGTTAGAATAGCTGCAGAATCAAATTCTGAAAAATAGAATGCACTTGCTGCATGTGATTGGTGATGTTCGTAAATTTTGATAGGTCCGTCGTATCCTAATTCTTTGCGAATTTGTTTTATGACGTGGTTCGGATCCATTTCCTGAATGGAGTCTGCGGAAATTTGAGTACTTCCACTCCACAATTGACGTTCCGATTTTTTTACTGGATCTTCATAATATGCAATACAGTCAATATCGGCAATGCTTATTCCTGCTTCATCTAAACAATACATAAAAGATTTAACCGGTAAATCTGGGTCATTTTTTTTTCTTGTAAATCGTTCTTCCTGTACTGCGGCTACTAATTTTCCGTTTTGAATTATACAACATGCAGAATCGTGGTAAAAAGCAGATATACCAATAATATTTCTAGTCATTAGCTTAAGTTTTAATGTTAGTTGATTATTAATTAAATTCGTTAGAAGTCTTTACTGATATCAGAACCAAATAAATCTGAAGCGAGTCGTTCTTGTTGGCGTTCTGTATCTGTTAAAAAGTCAAAGTCTATGATGGAACGTTGTGAATCTGTAATCACTAGTTCTATTAAAGTTTTTGTATGCTCTAACAGTTGTTCTATGCGTTCTTCTTTGAACAAGTCCGTATTGTATTCTATACTTCCTTTTAGGATGTTTCCGCGATTAGCAAACTGAAATCTAAGGTCACTTTTACTAATGTTAAGCGGTTCTCTTATCGTATGTATAGAGAGGCCTTTCATTTCAAGGTCTGACTCTTTATGCAAGTCAATGTTTTGCAAAATCATTACAACATCAAATAAAGGTGATCTGCTTAAGTCTTTCTTTAGCTTTAAGTTTTCAATAAGCATATCAAATGGATATTCTTGATGTTCAAAAGCTTCTACAGCTGTTTTCTTTATTTCCGCAAGGAAGTCAACAAATTTTGCAGCAGGATCAAATTTGCTTCGCAACGCGAGTGTATTAAGGTAATACCCTATTTGTCCTTCTAAATCTGGATGTTCTCTACCAGCAATTGGTGTTCCTATGATGATGTCTTCTTGTCCCGAATAGTGATATAGAAGTGCTTTTACAATAGCTAGGCAACCCATAAATAGTGTGGCATTTTGTTCTTGCAAAAATTGCTTGAACTTAGCCGACATTTCTTCTGTGAATTCAAAGTGTAATTCTGATCCGTTGAATGTTTGTAATGGTGGTCTTGGAAAATCAGTAGGAATTTGTAAAACAGGAATATCTCCTTCTAGTTTTTTCATCCAAAACTCATGATGATTCTTAGTTCCATTTAACGATAATTCATTTTCTTTCCACGCTACATAATCTTTGTATTGGATTGTTAATGGAACTAAATTTGGTTCTTCATTAGCGGCTAATGCATTATAGACAATCAACATTTCTTTTACAAAAATCTGTGAAGACCATTCATCTGAAACGATATGATGCGTTGCAAATAACAACATGTGATTTTGAGGCGCTAACTTGAATAGTTTTACTTTCATCAACGGGCCATTTTCAAGATCAAAATGATAATGAGCAAGTTTTTGCACTTCTTTATCAATGATAGCTGTACTATTATCTTTTTCTTGAAGATCCTCATATTCCAATTCAAAAGATTGCCCTTGCATCGTTTGAATTTTTTGTCTCGGTTCTCCGTCTTTTAAAACAAATACGGTTCGTAAACTTTCATGACGCATTAAGATACGTGCGTACGTTTCTTTTAATACTTCTATATCAAGCGTACCTTCCATTTGATAACGCATGAATATATTATAGGTATTGTCTCCTTCTTTTTGCTGTGTTTCTTGTATCCACAATCGACGTTGTGCATGCGAAAGTGCATAATCTTCTTGTTCCGCTACTTGCTCAATAGAACTGTAGGTTTGATCAACTTTAGATTCAGCAATTAAAGATGCTTGTGCTTTTAATTCTGAGTGATTGAAGATTTCTCCAATGCTTAGTTGCACTTCATGTTGTTTGTATACGCGCGAGATTAACTGAATTGCTTTTATGGAAGATCCACCTAAATCAAAGAACGAATCTGTTTGTCCAATACTCGTTAGCGGAATCCCTAATAATTCGGACCAAATTGCGCTCAACGATTCTTCTATTGCTCCTTTGGGTGCTTCGTAATTGCTTCCTCTAAGTAATTCTGATGGTTTCGGCAATGCGCGTTTATCAACTTTACCGTTTAATGTCAATGGAAATTCTTCCAAGTGCATGAAATAATCTGGTACGCTACTTCTCTCTAGATTCGCTGATAAAAGTGAACGTAATTCGCTTGCGCTGTATTCTTGCCCGCTGTAATAACAAAGTAAAGAATCTACAGTAGTGTCATTATGAACAATGAGTTCTACTTGACCTATGTTTTCTAGATTTAGTAATGAACTACGAATACCATCGAGTTCAACTCGTACACCATGCAATTTGATTTGATCATCAATTCGTCCTAGTATTTCTAAGTTTCCTTCGCTATCATAACGACCAATATCGCCTGTTTTGCAAACCAAATCTTCTCTGTTGCTTACTAATGGGTTTTGAACAAATAAGTTTGCTGTTAGTTCTTTATCTAAATACCCTTTGGTAACATAAGGACTTTTGATGTAGACTTCACCAATTTCTCCCCACATGCTCAATCCACTATCGTTTATGACAGCAATCATACTATTGTCAATGGCTTGCCCAACTGATAGTACAGCGCCAGCTTCTATTTCCTCATTCGGAATGTGATAACAACTTTTTAAAACGGTTGATTCTGTCAGTCCATATAAGTTACTCATACGAGCTGAATGTCCTGAAATTGATCTCCATAATTCAACATCGCGTCCGTATAGTTTTTCTCCTGCCAACACAACTTCTTGTAAAGCTGTCAGCGCAATGTTTTGCTCTTGTAAACTACTCGTTAATAGCCTAAATAATGATGGAACCGTTTGTAGAATTGTTATTTTTTCTTCTGATAACCAACTTCCTAAAAGCACCATATTCTCTTTCGTCTTCATATTTGGAATACACAAACAACTTCCTGAAGTTAGACTTGTTAAGATATCTTTTAAACTTGCATCAAAAGTTACAGAAGCAATTTGACTTGTACGCGTTTCTGTATCAAAACCAAACGTATTTTTGTGCCAATTGATATAGTGTGTAATACTTTCCTGATTTCCGACTATTGCTTTCGATTTTCCTGTCGTTCCAGAACTGTAAAATATGTAGCTACTATTGTTTACTGGATATTCTACTGAAAGATTTTCTTTGCTGTAACTTTCTAAATTATGGTTTGATAATACATATTCACCTGAGTCGTTTACTTCGTATACTTCTAAGCTTGTTTGTTCGAGTGAGATTAAATCAAAGTTTCCTAAATCTAAACCATCTAATATTGAAGATCCTGAATCTTTAAATACCAATACATGGCTGAAGTTATGTTCAATGTTTTTTGATTGAAAAGTTGTCCAAGAGTCTGTGTCCGTAAGCAATACTTTCATTGAAGTTTCTGAAACCGCTTGTTGCATTCGCGAAAGCGAAAAACTATTCGATAATGGAACGTACGTGCTTCCTGTTTTTAGACATGATACTAAACTTCCCACGAGTTCTTTTCCGCTAGGTAATAATACACCAACTGCATCATCAACTGATACTTCTATACCCAATAATAAGTTACTTAGTTGGTTGGAAAATGTATTTAAGTCTCGATATGTTGTTTCGCTTCCTGATGCAATTAATGCTGTGTTTTCAGGATATAATGAGACAATATGCTCAAAGGTTTTGTGAATGTATGTTGGTTGTATTTTTTGTATTGGCTTTTCAAACCATTGTGTATTTTCTACTTCCGTATCTTCTAAATACTGTGCTTCTTTTAATGGCTGATTTGGAGTTTCTACAATCGTTGTCAACAAGTTTTCTAGATGCGTTACCATACGAGAAATACGCGCTTCATCATATAATTCCGTGCTGTATTCTATACTTCCGTCCAAGAATGTTCCTTGATCCATGAATTGGAATCGCAAGTCACCTTTACTTGTTTTTAAATCTTCGGCTTCCGCAGAAACTTCTAATCCTTCCATTTCAACACCTTCTAAAAGGTTTAGTTGAACGTTTTGCAATATGACAACGACATCAAATAATGCGCCTCTGTTTTTTGGTGGATATACGCCTAAGTCTTCAATTAGCATGTCTAAAGGATATACTTGATGATTGAATCCGTCTAAACTTACTTTTTTGACTTCATTTAAAAGTGCCGTAAATCCTTCTTCACCCGAAAATCTTGATCGCAATGCTAATGTGTTGAGGTATAATCCAATTTGGTCTTCTAAATCAGGATGTTGTCTTCCTGCAACTGGAGTTCCAATAACAATGTCTTGTTGTCCTGTGTATTGATATAGTAATGCTTTTACTAAAGAGAGTACGCCCATGAATAAGGTTGCACCTTCATTTTTCACTAATTCTTTTAGTTTTGAACTTAAGGTTTCATCTAGTTTGAAATAGTATTGCGCACCTGCACGATTCATGATTTCAGGACGCGGACGGTCAGAAGCCAATTCTAACATCGGAATGTCTCCTTGAAATTGTTCTGTCCAATATGTTTTGTGAACCGCTAGTTTTTCTCCACTTAGTTCCGCTAATTGCCAAGCTGTAAAGTCTTTGTATTGAATTGGCAACGGTTCTAAATTATGTGTGATTCCTTTTACGGCAGCATTGTAAAGTAATACCAAGTCTTTTACCATTACTTGCATTGACCATTCATCAGAAATGATGTGATGCATTGCAAATAGTAATTCATGATGCGATTCTTCATGTTTTACGATATCAATATTGAATAATGGCGCTTGATTTAAATTAAACACTTTGCGTGAAAATGCTGCTTTGCGATCTTGTTTGGTTGCTTCATCTTCTTGAGAAACATCTAAAAATCCAATTTCAAATGCACTGTCTGCTGCATCAATAATACGTTGTCTTGGTGCTCCGTTTACAAGTTCAAATACTGTACGTAAACTTTCATGACGTGCTACAAGTTGTTGAAACGCAAATTCGAATGCTTCTTTGTTGAACGTTCCGACAAGATTGTAACTCGTAAAGACATTATGCGTTATTGCGTCTTTTACTTGTTCTACTTGCAACCACGTTCGTTGTTGTGTTGCCGATAGCGGATAGTTTTCTTGTACTTCTACTTTCGGAATGGAAATGTAACTGCTTTTGTCTGAATTTGAAATTAATAAGGCTTGTTCCATCAATACCGGACTGCTGAAAATATCGCCAATATTTAACTGAACTTGATGTGTTTTATAAATTTTTGTGATTAACTGAATTGCTTTTAGCGAATGTCCGCCAGATTCAAAGAAATTATCTTCAACGCCAATTTTTTCTTTGTTTAGTATTTCACTCCAAATAGCGACCAAACTTTCTTCTACAGCATTTCTTGGTGAAACATGTGTAGTGTCTAGTTTTATTTCTGGTTCAGGAAGTTTCTTTTTGTCAATTTTACCGCTTGAATTTAATGGGAAATCGGCTAATTGAACTATGTATGGAGGAATCATATACTCCGGTAAAGTCTTTCGCATGTACGCCTGAACTTCTGTCGCGCTTATTTTTTCAGTAGCTGTATAGTATGCTACCAAAGCAGTGTCATCTTCCGTTTTGTGTGTGGTTACTAAGGTTTCAATAACCGTAGGATGTGATTTGATCACTTTATCGATCTCGTTCAGTTCAATACGATATCCTCTAATTTTCACCTGATTGTCAATTCGACCTAAAAAGTCAATGTTTCCATCAGGCAAACGAATTCCTTTGTCTCCTGTTCGGTACATAATTCCTTCACCGAAAGGGTTTTTTATAAATTTCTCTTTGGTAAGTTCGTCTCTGTTTAAGTATCCTTTGGCAACTCCGCCACCTGCAACGCAGATTTCTCCCGGAATTCCTTCGCCTACCAAGTTTAATGATGCATCAAGAATGTGTACTTGTACATTTCCAATGGCTTGTCCAATAGGCAATGTAACGCGTTTCGAATCTTCAGCAGATATTTTATACGTAGTTGACCAAATAGTACATTCTGTTGGTCCGTAACCGTTATACGTATTTGTAATCGTACTACATTTTATTGCATGATCTTTGTTTACAACGTCTCCTGCTGAAACTGTAATTCTTAAGAATTTTAATTCATCCACAGAAACCGCAGAGAAATATGCCGCTGGCAAAATTGCCATCGTCACTTTCTTTTCTGCCATGTATTTTACCAACTGAACAGCATCTTTGATAATATTATTTTTCGCTACTAATAAACGCCCTCCGTTTGCTAATGCAACAAAGAATTCAAATATAGAACCATCAAAAATCATTGATGAGAATTGAATGATACAATCATCCGCTGTTACTTTAAATTCTTGTCGCTGATTGTGAATGATGTGTACAGCATTACGATGACGAAGCATTACTCCTTTTGGTTTTCCTGTAGATCCTGATGTGTAATAAATGTATGCAAGATCGGATGCTGTGTTTACTTTTGAAGGATTTTCAACAGATGTTTCAAGCATGTCCAATTCGATGTCAATCGCAAATAAACTTCCTGTGAAATCGTCAACACTAAACATGTTCAACGATTCCGTGATGAGTATTTTGGCATCTGTGTCAGACAGCATAAAATTATTTCGCTCTATCGAATTGCTTGAATCTATTGGTAAATAAACGCCTCCAGATTTTAGTATTGCTAAGAATCCAACGATAAGCCATTCGTTTCTTTCAACCATTAAGGCAACCGTTTCTCCTCTTTGTACGTTGTATTCATTACGCAAATGATGTGCTACTTTATTCGCTTGTGCATTGAGTTCCTTGTAAGTAAGTGTTTTGTTTCCAAACTCTACGGCAATGTTATCTGGTGTTGCTACAGTTTGACGCTCAAGAATATCTAGTAATGTGTCGTCTTGATCATACGTGAGTACTTTTTGATTGAGTTCATTACGCAACCAATGTTCTTCCTTTGTCGTTAAGTAATTTAATGTATCAATTGTTGCAGATGGCTTTTCAGCTACTGAATTCATTAGTGCCGTTAAATGTCCTAATAAATTTTCCATACGGTGTTTGCTATAGATATCCGTATTGTACTCTAATGTCAGTGAAATGTTAGATTCGTTTTCTACGAAATAGAAACGCAAGTCAATTTTACTGATTGGAACATCTAATTGATTGTCTGAAACCGTCAATCCTTCAAATGCTGGTATTTCGTTTTTGCCTAATAAGTTTTCCAGTACGACAACTACATCAAATAATGGCGAACGACTCATGTCGCGTCCAAGTTGTAGTTCGTTAATTAGTAAATCAAACGGATATACTTGATGTTCAAAAGCGTTTAAAACGTTATTTTTTACTTTTTTAGACAACGAATTAAAGCTTTCGTTCGCTTCAATTTGTGTTCTTAATACTAATGTATTGATAAAGAATCCTATTTGATCTCTTAGGTCTGGATGTTCTCTACCAGCCGATGGCGAACCAATGATGATATCGTTTTGTCCTGTGTAACGATGTAGTAACGATTTTACAAGCGTTACTAATCCCATGTAAAGTGTAGTTCCTTCTGCTTCTAAACACGTTCTGAATGCTTCACTCGTTTCTGGACTTAGACTAAGGTGTACTTGATCTCCGTTGTATGTTTGTACTGGCGGTCTTGCGTAGTCTGTTGGTAAATCTAATACTTCTATTTCTTCTTCAAATTGATCCAACCAATACGTTCTGTGTGCTGCCAATCGTTCACTTTGCAATTCTTTTTCTTGCCAAGCTGCATAGTCTTTGTATTGAATTGGTAATGCAGGTAATACTGGCGTTGTGTTGTGAACGAATGCTTTGTAGCTTTCCATGATTTCTTTTATGAAAACATGTATGGAACGTTCATCAAATATAATGTGATGTACACACAAGTAGAAAAGATATTCGTTCGTATCTACTTTAATTACGTGTGCTTTTATTAAAGGCGCATTTTCAAGATTGAAAGGAATTAACGCTAATGCGATTGCTTTGTTTTGCGCAATTTCTTTCGGGTTTTCTGTATTTGCAACATCTTCTTGTGTGACTTCAAATGCGCAATCTTCTATGTCTTGTATTTTTTGATACGGTTCGCCTTCTTTTTGTACAAATGAAGTTCGTAAACTTTCATGACGTGCAATGACAAACTCAAATGCGTTGTTTAACGCTTCTATATTTAATTCGCCTTGAAGCCAATACGTAGTAGGAATGTTGTGTATTGCTACTTCATCTTCAAACTGTTCTAAAAGCCATAATCTACGTTGCGCATATGAAAGTTTGTAGAGCGGTTGTTCGGTAACTTTTTCAATTTTTTGATAATCTGTTTTGCTAGAGGCTTTTACTAAGGTTACAAGATTCTCAAATACTGGATTTTCAAAAATATCATCAAGTTCTAGTTTAATTTCTAATTTTTTAGATACTTGTGTAATCAATTGGATTGCCCGCAATGAATTACCTCCGATGGTAAAGAAACTATCCAGATTGCTAATTTCTTGAACTCCTAGAACTTCTTGCCATATTTCCAAAAATCCTGCTTCTATTGCGTCGTTTGGTACTACGAGTTTTTTAGGTGCTGTCTCTATATGATTTGGAAGTGCTTTTTTATCAATTTTCCCACTATTGTTTTCTGGTAAACTTTCCAAATAAACAATGTGAGATGGCACCATATATTCTGGAACAAATTTCTTTAGATACTCCTGAACATCAGTAACTGCTATTGCTTCAGCTCCATCGTAGTAAGCTACTAGGAATTTATTGAATCCTTCTCCTTTGGTAATTACAGCTGCATTGCCAATTTGAGGATGACTGTTTAATACACTTTCTATTTCTCCTAACTCTATTCTGTAACCTCGTATTTTTACTTGTGAATCAATACGGCCTAAGAAATCAATTTCTCCATTTGAATACCAAGAAGCTAAATCTCCTGTTTTATACATTTTTCCCTCAGCAAAAGGGTTTTTTAAGAAGCGAGCTTCTGTTAACTCTTGATTGTTTAGATATCCTTGCGCCACACTAACGCCCCCAATGTAAATTTCCCCAGGAACTCCAAGTGGTTGTGGCTGAAAGGATTCGTTTAAAATGTATACTTGAAGATTGCCTATTGGTTTTCCAATCGGTATTCTTTGGTAATTAATATCTGAGGATACTACTTCATGTACTGTTGTCCAAACAGCAGATTCTGTAGGCCCATAACAATTCATATAGTTTAACTCTTTACTATAATTTATCGCTAGTTCTTTATTTGCAACATCTCCTGCCGTAATTATTGTTCGCAAAAACGAAAGTTCTTCTATTGGTAGTGATGCTAAAAATGCTGGAGGAAGAATCACGATAGATACGTTCTTCTCTTTTAAATAACTTGGTAAGGTGATAGCATCTTTTAATATTTTGCTATCTGCTAAGACTAAACTTGCGCCCGAAGTAATTGCCATAAAAATTTCAGCGATTGAGGCATCAAAGGATGGAGAAGCAAATTGTAACATACCATCTTGCGTAGATAGTTTGAATACATCCTGCTTGTTCAGTACCATGTTGACACAGTTTTTATGAGCTACCAGTACTCCTTTTGGTTTCCCCGTAGATCCTGATGTATAAATTACATAGGCGGAATCATCTGCTGAATAATTTGGTATTATATTTTGATCATGCTTTTCAATGATTTCGAAAAAATCATCTATACTAAAAGTACTAGGTATTAAATCTGAAGCACGATTCATTAAATCATGCTCAGAAATTAATAATGAGATGTTAGCGTCTGATATGATATAGCTAATTCTTTCCGCAGGAAGAGAAGGATCTATCGGTATATAAACTGCGCCTACTTTTAAAATAGACAGCATTCCAATAATTAACCATTCATTTCTATTTACCATTAAACCAACATGCGTTCCCTTGGTTAAATTGAAATCCCTTTGCAAAGATTTTGCTTGTGTGTTTACAGCAAGATTTAATTCTTCATACGTCCAAGATTGTGTTGGCGTTTGAAGTGCAATGGCATTTGGATTTTCATCAACTTGTTTTTCAAATAACTGAACTAAAGTTAATGTCTCATCATATTCTAAAGATGCTTCATTAAATCCATATAATAACTGTTGACGTTCTTGATTGGTTATATAATTTAGCTCACTTATTTTTTGAGAAGGAGCTTCAACAACAGCGCTCATCAGTTCTTCAAAATGCACACAGAATCGCTGTATTCTTTCTTCTTTGAAAAGATCCGTGTTGTATTCTAAATTTAAATCTATTTCGTCTTCATTTTCTACAAAAAACAATCTGAGATCTACTTTACTTTTTTCATTGATCAATAAATGATCTTCAATGGACACTCCTTCCATTGTAGGCAACTTCTGGATGTTCTGCATATTTTGTAGTAAAACAACAATATCAAATAAAGGAGACCTACTTAAGTCTCTATTAAAACCTAAGTCTTCTACTAATAAATCAAACGGATATACTTGATGATCAAATGCTTCAACGACAACATTTTTAACTTTATATAAAAATTCTGTAAACGTTTCTTCTGTTTTTAGTAACGTTCGTAATGGTAATGCATTAATATAAAATCCAATTTGATCTTCTAAATCGGCATGATCTCTTCCTACTACTGGTGTTCCAAGAATAATATCTTTTTCTCCAGTATACTTATAAATCAACATTTTTGTAATCGTCATAAGACCGACAAATAATGTTGCCTTTTCTTTAGATAATAATGATCTAAATTTTGCGACCAATTGGGGTTCAAAGGAATATTTATACTGTGTACTATTGAATGTTTTTATGGCTGGTCTTGGAGCATCCATTGGGAAATCTATCACAGGAATATTACCTTCGAATTTATATCCCCAATAGTTTTTATGCACATTAAGATTATCGCCTGCTAACTCGTTTAATTGCCATGCAGCATAATCTTTGTATTGAATTGAAAGCGGTTTTAAGTTGTGTTCTATTCCTAGCTCCAGTGCATTATATATGCTTAAAAACTCCTTGACTAGGTTTTTGTTAGACCATTCATCCGTAACGATGTGGTGCATACAAAGCATGAATAAGTATTTTTCTTCTTCTACTTTACTTATTTGTACCCGTAATAGTTGATCATTTGCTAAATCAAAAGGAATAAAAGCTGTTTTTTCTGACAAACTCGTGGCCGCTTCTAGTGCGTTTTCCTTATTTGATACATCATGGTAATCGACCTTAAAATCTACCGTATTTACATCATGAATAAACTGATATGGGATTTGGTCAACTTCTTTAAAATTGGTTCTTAAAATTTCATGCCGTGTTATAAGATGCTTAAATGCTTCTGTTACATGCTCGATGTTTACTGTACCATTGAGCCAATAACTCAACGGAATGTTGTAAGACGCTGAACCTAAAGATTCAAATTGTTCTAATATCCATAATCTTTGTTGTGCACGAGATAGTGCATAAGTATCACTAACTTCAACAGGAATGATCGTTTTGTAATGACTTATGTTTAGTTGATCTACATATGAAGCTAAATCAATTAGTTTTGGATGTTCAAAAATATCTTTAAGACGAACTTGTACATTTAATTCTTTATGAATAGTTAGTATTAACTGAATTGCTTTTAAGGAATGTCCGCCAATATCAAAGAAATCATCCGTTGTACTAATGTTAGTACTATCTAATACATTTTGCCACAATTCTGCCAGTGCATGCTCAGTAGTTGTTTGCGGTACTGTAAGTGTTCTTTCTGTAAATTCAATGGCTCTTTCAGCAAGTTTCTTTCTGCTAATTTTACCATTGTGTGTTAATGGAAATTCTTCTAATTGTACGATGTGAGCAGGCACCATATATGCTGGCAACTTGCTTCGGAGAATCGTTTTTAAAGCATCTGCATTAACCGTTTCTTTTCCTGTAACATACGCAACAAGATCGTTTCCTTTGACAATAACTACGGCTTGATTTACTTTTGAATCTGTAGCAAGCAATGACTCAATTTCGCCTAACTCAATACGATATCCTCTGAGTTTTACCTGACTGTCGCCTCTTCCGAGATAGATTAATCTTCCTTTGAAATCCCACTGACATAAATCACCTGTATCATACATGATTTCGTCATTATTAAAAGGATTTTTTATGAACTTTTTAGTCGTTAATTCATGATCTGTATATCCTTTTGCAACTCCTGCGCCACCAATAAATAGGTTTCCTGTTACTCCATGCGGCAATAATTGTCCGAATGCATCAAGAATGTAAAGTGTGGTATTGTATAATGGTTTTCCTATGGAATTTAAGTCTGTTGCTGCTTGAATGTGTTGACATGTTGACCAAATCGTCGTTTCCGTTGGTCCAAACATGTTGTACAATTCTCCAGACATTTCTAGTAAACGTGCACCTAACGAGATTGGTAAAAATTCTCCTCCAGCTATTTTTTTCAACGAAGTTGATGCTTTCCAACCTGCTTCTAAGAGTAAATTCCATACACTTGGCGTTGCTTGTACTATGGTAGCGCCACTTTCATCGATCATTGCGGATAGCAATCTCGGGTCAGTAACAACAGTACTTGGAGCAATGGTAACTGCACCACCAACACTTAATGTTGTGAAAAATTCTAGTACAGAAATATCAAATGTAAACGTTGTGATTGCTAATAAGTTGTCGTTGCTTGAAACATCAACAATGTCCACGACTGATTTCAGTAAGTTGACTACTGAATTGTGTTTGATCATCACTCCTTTTGGTCTTCCTGTAGAACCTGAAGTGTAAATTACGTATGCTAAATCTTCTCCATCAAGAGAGATTGTTGGTTTTGTCGTTGGATAACTTTGTAATTCTTCTTGAATGTCATTCAGAATACTATTTTCAACAGCATATTCAGCTATAGCTGAATCGGCAATAATTAAAGACACATTTCCGTCCGAAAGCATATATTCTATACGATCTGAAGGATAATTTTTGTCAATCGGTAAATACGCGCCACCAGCTTTTTGAATTGCCAAAATACTGATGAGTAGGTTTTCGCTGCGATCTTGAATCATCGCGACAATACTCCCTTTTTGGATATTGTGCTTGGCTTGTAAATAGTGCGCCAATTGATTGGAACGTTCTTCTAGTTCTTGATAACTTAACGTTGTATTTTCATAATGTAACGCGTCTGCATTTCCATTTGAAAGTACTTGCGCTTCAAATAATGAAATTATGGTTGTTTCTGGAGCTTGAGAAACTATTTTTCCTTGATAGTTATTGAGTAATGTTTCGCGTTCTGTTGCTTCTATTAATGGTAATTTGTCTAGCGAAATTGTACTATCTGCAAGAACACTTTCTAATAGTTTTCCTAAATGATCGCCTAAGCGTTTCATTCTGTCATCGCCATAGATATCTGTGTTGTATTCGATGTGAACCGCTATTTCGCCCTCTGCACTTTCTTTGAACCAAAACGTGAGATCGTATAAACTTGTATCTACATCCACACGAACCGAAGAAACATCAAGTCCTTCCATTTCTACGGTGTCTTCTGATAAGGATTGATCGCTTTCTAAAACGACAACGACATCAAATAATGGAAAACGGCTTAAATCTCTTGATAAATCGAGTTCGTCAACTAATAAATCAAACGGATATGATTGATTATCATAACCGTCTAAACAGGTCTTTTTTACTTGATTTAATAAACTTGTAAAACTATCATTTCCTGCAAATTCTGTTCGTAATGCAAGATTGTTGATGTAAAAACCAATTTGATTTTCTAAATCGGAATGTTCTCTTCCTGCAATTGGCGTTCCGATAATAATATCTTCTTGTCCGCTGTATCTGTATAATAATGCTTTGATTAATGAGCTAAGTCCCATAAACAAAGTACTGTCTTGTTCTTTTAAGTATTGTTTAAATGTAGTGCTTGTTTCTTTTGAGAACGCAACGTACGTCTGCGCTCCGTTGTATGTTTGTAACGATGGACGCACGTAATCTGATGGCATGTCTAAGACTGGTAATTCGCCATCTAGTTTTTCTAACCAATAGCTTCGAGCGTTTGCCAATTCGCCTTCTGCCAATTCTTGTAATTGCCACGCTGCGTAATCTTTGTACTGAACTGGTAATGCTTCTAAAGTCGTTGCTTCACCTTTACTAATGGTGTTGTAATAACTGATGAGGTCGCGCACTAATACTTGCATTGACCAATCATCAGAGATGATGTGATGAATAGCAAATAGTAAACGATGGTGATTGTTTCCTAAGTCTAATAATACTACTTTGAATAAAGGTCCACTCGCTAAATCGAAGGATGAAGCAGCTAGTTCAGATAAAATTTCTTGAATGGCAGCTTCTTGATGTGCTGCATTTGAAACATCAGTTACCGAAATTTTAAAAGAAATCGAATCAGTCGATTGAATCAACTGACGTGGTTCGCCATCTTTTAAGATAAATGTTGTTCGTAAACTTTCGTGACGTTCTATGAGTTTTGTGAACGATTCCGTTAAAACATCAATGTCTAATTCGCCCTGAATATCATAACTAATTGGGCGACTGTATGCTGTAAAGTCTTCTTGCAATTGGTCTAAAACCCATAAACGACGTTGTGCATGCGACAATGCGTAATCGTCTTGTACTTCAACTTTGGCAATGGAATTGTATGTTTCGCCTTTTGATTCAGCGATTAGAGATGCTTGAGCTTTTAGTTCAGAATGATTGAAGATTTCTCCAATACTTAACTGTACTTCGTGTTGCTTGTAAACGCGCGAGATTAATTGAATCGCTTTTAACGAAGAACCTCCTAAATCGAAGAAGGAATCATTTCGTCCGATGCTTTTTTGTGGAACGCTTAATAGCTCAGACCAAATGGTGCTTAACGATTCTTCGATGTTTCCTTTCGGCGCTTCATAATTACTTCCTCTGAGTAATTCTGATGGTTTTGGTAATGCGCGTTTGTCAACTTTCCCGTTTAGCGTTAATGGAAATTCTTCCAAGTGCATGAAATAATCCGGAATGCTGCTTCTGTCTAAAGTTACAGCTAGTAATTCGCGTAATTCGCTTGCGCTGTATTCGTGTCCGCTGTAATAACAAAGTAATGAATCGACCGTGTTATCATTGTGAATCACGAGTTCTACTTGACCAATATTTTCTAGATTCAGTAACGAACTACGAATGCCATCGAGTTCAACTCGAACACCATGCAATTTTATTTGATCGTCAATTCTTCCTAATATTTCTAGGTTTCCATCACTATCATATCGACCAATATCGCCTGTTCTACAAACGAAATCTTCACGATCTGTTACTAATGGATTTTGAACAAATAGATTCGCCGTCAATTCTTGATCTAAATATCCTTTACTTACAAACGGACTTTTGATGTAGATTTCGCCAATTTCTTCTTCATTACATATTTCATCACCATTGATAACTGCAATTATCGTGTTTTTTATGGCTTGTCCGACTGGCAATACGGTTCCGGCTTCCAATGTTGTTTCTGGAATGTGGTAACAGCTTTTTAAAACTGTAGTTTCCGTCAATCCGTATAAGTTGCTCATGCGAGCTTTGTGTCCTGAGATTGATCGCCATAAGGCAACATCACGTCCGTATAATTTTTCTCCAGCCAATACAACTTCTTGTAAAGCTGTCAGTGAAATGTTTTGTTCTTGCAAGCTGTTCGTCAATAACCTGAAAAGTGAAGGAACTGTTTGTAGAACAGTTACTTTTTCTTCTGATAACCAACTTCCTAACAGAATCATGTTCTCTTTCGTCTTCACACTTGGAATACATAGACAACTTCCTGAGATGAGACTCGTTAAGATATCTTTTAAACTCGCATCAAATGTTACAGAAGCAATTTGACTTACACGACTTTCCGTGTCGAACCCGAAGGTATCTTTGTGCCAATTTACATAGTGCGTGATTCCTTTTTGACTTCCAACAATTGCTTTCGATTTTCCTGTCGTTCCAGAACTGTAAAATATGTAACTACTGTTATCTACTGGATATTCTACTGAAAGATTGTCTTTGCTGTAACTTTCTAAATTATGATTTGTTTTTGCGTATGCTCCTGCTGCATCCGCTTTGTATATTTCTAAACTTGTTTTTTCTAATGAAATTAAATTTGAATCACCCAATTCTAAATCGCCTAATAGAGAAGAACCAGATGCTTTAAATACCAATACATGACTAAAGTTATGCTCACTATTTTGAGTCTGAAATGTTTCCCAAGAGTCTGCATCCGTGATCAGCACTTTCATTGAGGTTTCTGAAACTGCCTGCTGCATTCGCGAAAGCGAAAAACTATTTGATAATGGAACGTACGTACTTCCTGTTTTGAGACATGATAGTAAACTTCCGATGAGTTCTTTTCCGCTAGGTAATAATACACCAACTGCATCATCAGCTGATAATCCAATATCCAACAATAGATTACTTAATCTATTGGAAAATGAATTCAACGACGCGTAACTCGTCTTGCCACTAGCTTCAACTAATGCCGTATGTTCAGGATACAACGAGACAATATCCTCAAATGATTTGTATAGGAATTTGTTTTTCACAACGAAAAATGTTTTGGTAATTTCTGAAAGAGAGTTTTATGAAAATACAGAGTAATGTAGCCCAGCTTGAATAAGCTAGGCTATATAAGGTATAATATGATAGTAATTACTATTCTTGCTTTATCGCAATTAAAGGATCATTTTTATTGATTTTCCAAGATTGTGCACCAATAATTATGAATGCAATTACGAGGACAATGATGGTAGCAAAGGCAAAGAAGAAGAAGTTAATTCCTATTCTGGTAGAATATCCTTGAAGCCATTGCTCTAATCCCCACCAGGAGACAACCCAAGCAATAGCACTTGCTAATATGATAAGTTTAACGAAATCTTTGATCAATAGTGTTAGTAAGCTAAATACGGATGCGCCTAATACTTTTCGAATTGCAATTTCTTTAGCTCTTTGGAAACTTGTGAATAGTGTTAATCCAAAAAGACCTAAACAGGTGATGAATATTGCCAAACCAGCAAATACGGTAAATATTTTTCCAAATTGCTGATCGACTTTGTATTGCTCGTTAAAAAATTCTTCTAAGAAGAAATATTCAAAAGGACTTACAGGGAAGTTTTGTTTGAATGACTCTTCTATTCGTGCTATGGACGATGAAACATTTTGTGAAGCAACTTTGATGGTATAATATTCTATACTAGAACCATCTTCCAATCTGAATACGATTGGTGTGAGTGTTTCTTTTAATGATTTTTGGTTGAAGTTTTTGATAACACCGATGATTTCATATTCAAACTCCATTCCAGATCCGTTTGTATCTGTTATAAATTCTCCAATGGCTTTTTCAGCACTTTCAAATCCAAATGCGTTTACACCAGCTTCATTGATTAAGATTGGCGTATTTCCTGTTGGCATTTCATTGATAGACATCATGCTACTATTGAATACTTTCCCAGCCACAGTTCCTATTTCAAATTGATCTATAAATTCTGGACTTATAGAGAACGTTGCGTATAGGCTATTTTTATTGATTGCATTTTTTCTTTTGTATGGTCGCCTCCAGTTAAGATCAATTCCTGGTATTGCGGAAGCAGATGCTACACCTTCTATGTCTGGATATTCCAAAAGGTTTGCTCTAAACGACTGCATTTTTTGATAAAAGTTACGTCCGCCCATTTGTGATTCAAAATTATTTGACGGTGCAGGAACTACAATATTTCTCTCCATATTGATTCCTATATCCTTTTTCTGCATGTATTCGAGCTGCTTGTATATGGTAAAGGTTCCTATGATTAAAGAGATAGAGATAATGAATTGAAAAACTACTAAACATTTTCTCACAAAAGTACCAGAACTTCCTATTGGCAATTTCCCCTTGAGAATTTGAACAGGATTGTAAGAAGATAATAGATATGCTGGATATAAACTAGAAAGAAAACTTCCTAAGATAAGCAACGCTAGTAATGGCAGCCATATTTTATAATCTGTCCAGAAGAAAGTTGTCACGGTGACTCCCGTGAGTCCCTCAAAACCAGTTCTAAAGATTAATACTAGTATGATTGCGATGAAGATTCCTATGAAACTTAATATTAAAGATTCAAAGAAGAACTGCATTATCAATGCGCCTTTTTGAGAACCAAATGTTCTTCGTAAGCCTACTTCTTTTGCTCTGTCCATTGATTTAATGGTAGAGAGGTTAATGTAGTTTACATATGCAATGATTAAGATTAAGGCTGCGATTAACAACATAAACCATACAAATTTACCATTTCCGTTTACAGAGATTTCTTTGGTAAGATCTGAATATAAATGTATCGTTTCTACTGGTTGAAATGCTAATTGAATGTTAGTAACACCATCAGAATTGTTTCCAAGATACTTGTTTACATACGCAGGCAATTTTGAAGTTGCATTTTTCACTTTTGTTCCTGGAAAAAATTTTACATACGCATATTTATCAATAAAACGCCATGAATTAGGTTTGTCTACCGTGGTTACTAAACAAGTGAATTTTAAATGCGAATTTTCAGGAACATCTTCAAGTATTGCACGAATAACTAATTCTAAATTTACTCCTTGGTTAAAGTTTACAATTTTCATTGTTTTCCCAACTGGATCTTCTTCTCCAAAAAGCTTTCGCGCTAAGCTTTGAGTTAGCATGATAGAATTTGGCTGTTTTAAAGCTTCTTTTACTCCACTTATAATAGGAAATGTAAAGACATCTAAAAAGTTTTCATCTACAAAATATACTTCATTTTCTTTATAGGATATTATATCTCCGTATGAGTTTTCAGCAGATATGATGCAATCCTGTTTTTCTAGACTCGTTGCAACTTCAACTTCTGGAATATCTTGTTTTATCGTAGGACCAATCGCTGAGAAGTTCATTGCTGAGTTTTCAACTAATACATTATTCTCTTGACGACTATGCGTTACACGATAAATTAAATCAGACTCTTTGTGAAATGTATCAAAATCAGACTCAAAAAACACGTATTGCACAATAAACAAACACGCAGCAATACCAATACCTAATCCTGTCATATTGATTAAAGCAAAGTACTTGTTCTTGAATAAAGTTCTCCAAGCAATTTTTATATAGTTTTTTAACATTTTTTGGGTCTTTTAAATTGAGTAATTTCAGGTTTTTAAATTATAAAAAATAAGGAGAAAAATGTACTTTTATTTGTTATTTTTTTATGAATCTTCTCACAATAAATTAAAGAATAAGAATAAACTATAGTATCTGTTTAATTTTGAATAGATATTTTAATGTATCGTATATTATTTTCCTTAAATTTTAGCAAGTAGGTTATTATTTTTTTATGAATATATAAGATTGTATGATTACACCGCTTTTTTAAAGGAATTTAGTGGTATTGTTGCTATTATATTTTGACGTAAAGAACTTATTCTCACAATTATTTTATTGTAATTATCCGCTCTAATAATCTCGCAATTTAATCCATTTAATGGTCCTTGCGTAATTTTTTTAATTTCTCCAATTTTTGGAAGTTGAGGTTTTAATTCTATCCCGTCAATTTCTTTACTATTCACTAATAGTTTCACTTGATCAATTTCTTTTTCCAACACGCGGGCATATTCCTTTCCAAATCGGATGTAGCAACATGCTCCATCGACAGATAGTGCTTTGTGAAAGTCTAAAGATGATTTTATATTGACAAAAACATACGAAGGAAACAATGGTTTAAGAATAGTTTTCTTTCGATCACTCCACTGTTGTATGGTTTTTATTTTAGGTAAGAAAGGCTCAATAGAAATTTCTTCTAAAGAATCATGTACTTTTTTCTCCCAACGAGATTTAACATATAATACGTACCAGCCTAATTTAAATTTCATAGCTATAAGTTCATTTTAAGACAAAGCTTCGCTTTCCTCAGTCACAGGAGTTGCTCTTTACAGTAATCTTTGGGGGGGAAATTAATTTTGGTGTTTGATTATTGAAATTCAAATTAAAGAAATTTGAATCAATGCATCATTTTTTCAAATACAAGTATAGTAATTATATTCCTTTCAAATTATTTACAGATGTCGAAAGAAGGTATTGTATCCGAATGATTACGGTAAAACCGTAATTCTATCAACACCCATAAATTTAACATTATTTCAGATGAACCAAAAGGTAGTAATAGTAATACAAAACTACCTTTTTTGAGTTTATGTTCGTTTTTAAATTTTACTGATAAATATCTTTTAAAACAATCTGTTCGCCTTTTTCATTTTGCACGTTCAAATCGTATCGAATCTTTATTTTAGTCCCAATTGGCGCGTAATAATAAAGAATCCATGCATCAGCTTCATTTGTCCCAATACATCCATTAGAATAGGCTTTTCCTAACGTAACCGGATTTGTGGTTGGATGAATCAATTGTCCATGACGCACGCCGTTTAACTCAGTTTCTATAAATGGAATTTGTGGTAATTTGGTAACTTCTTGATCATCTCGCCTAGTCACAAAATATTCATGATTGTTTACAGGATTGACATATCGCGGATTGCGAACATGCCTCACAATCGTTCCTTCGCCTGTTTTAGTTTTTAAATCTTGAATTCTGCCCGACATTTCAAGGTATTTTTTTTCATTCCTCCCTACTCTAACCAGAAACTTATACAGTTGCACAGAATCTTCATAAATACGAAGTGTAAACTCAGGAATATTAATGTCTATTTTTGTTTGTTGGAATGCATATAACAGTTGATCAGCAGCAATAGAATCTGGAATATTTATAAATGCACCTTTGCGTAAGGCAATCATTTTCTTCTGGTTGTACACAAAAGAATCGCGCGCTTTCATTAGATAATAATCTGTATGTTGAAGTGTATCAATAATCCATGAATTTGCGCGCACTAAAAGATGTTCTGTCAATGGATAATTTGTCAACGAATCGTATTTACAAACAATAGAATCGACATACTGAAAGTAATTTTCGACCAAAATATCTTGATGAATTTCAACACGCTGCAACTCAATAGAATCTGATTCATTATTAAAAGTATCAAGTCGCAAAGACATTTCAACACCTTCATCTCTTGGGCAACAAAATCGTATAATTATTAGTAAAATGATAAGTACCATTACTATTTTAAGAGGCAGTTTGAACATTATTGCTGTATTTGGGATTCACTTTTTAATTCTAAACTAAAAGTATCACATCTTATACATTCTTGAAATGATAATTATCAGCTTACTTTCATGATTTTTATCATTTTATGCATCCGGCTATTCCTATATATTTGGTATCTATGTCAGGTATACACAACATAAAAACGCAATTCAAATCCTTTTTAATTGAAATAGGCGAATTATCATATTTCACTGCACGGTTTTTCAAAGAAGTATTCAAGCGTCCTTTTGAGTTAAAAGAACTGTTACGACAGTGCTATTACATGGGAAATCGTTCCTTATTCTTAGTCGCAATTACAGGGTTTATCATTGGTTTGGTGCTCACCTTACAAACACGTCCAACTTTACAAGAATTTGGTGCGGTTTCTTGGATGCCATCAATGGTAGGAATTTCTATTGTTAGAGAAATTGGACCTATCATTACGGCGCTAGTTTGTGCAGGAAGAATTGGTTCAGGAATTGGCGCCGAATTAGGTTCTATGCGCGTTACGGAACAAATTGACGCAATGGAAGTTTCTGGCACAAATCCTTTTAAATACTTAGTTGCAACGCGAGTTTTGGCTGTAACACTCATGTTACCATTACTTGTTTTCTTTGGTGATGCTATTGCATTATTTGGCTCGTATTTGGTTGAAAGTGTAAAAGGAGATGTATCGTTTACGCTCTACTTTACGCAGGTTTTTAACTCTTTAGAATTTGGTGATATTGTTCCCGCTACAATAAAATCCATCTTTTTTGGATTAGCAATTGGACTTGTCGGAAGTTTTAAAGGATACTATTGTAAAAAAGGAACTGCAGGTGTTGGAAAGGCGGCAAATTCTGCCGTGGTTTTCACCTCATTATTATTATTTATAATTGATTTTATAGCGGTATTTGTAACGGATATTTTTTATGATTTATGATGGATAAAAAAAACATACCAAATCAAGAGATTGTCCTTGAAATTAAAGACTTACGTAAAAGTTTTGGAGACAATCATGTATTGAACGGGTTCAACATGCAATTGCATCAAGGTGAAAACTTGGTCATCATGGGAAAATCGGGTTCAGGGAAATCAGTGATGATTAAATGTTTGGTGGGTTTGCTAGAAGCTGATAGCGGCTCTATTTCTGTGATGAAAAATGATATTACCAAACTCGATCAAGAAGCGCTAGATATTTTACGTGCTGATATTGGATTTCTATTTCAAGGAAGTGCCTTATATGATTCTATGACGGTACGAGAAAATTTAGAATTTCCGCTGCGACGGCATAAACAAAAGAATAGTTTAGATACAGATATTAACGAATTGGTGGCGGAAGCCTTAGAAAATGTTGGATTGGCAAATACACAAGATTTAATGCCTTCTGAATTATCTGGCGGTATGAAACGGCGAATTGCTTTAGCGCGCACGCTCATTTTAAAGCCAAAAATTATTTTGTATGATGAACCTACCAGCGGTTTAGATCCGATTACGGCAAAAGAAATCATCATGCTCATGCAAGAAGTCCAACAAAAATATGGAACCTCTTCATTAATTATTACACATGATATTGATTGTGCAAGAGTTATTGCCGATCAAATGATATTATTGATTGATGGAATAGATTACGCCGTTGGAACATTTCAAGAATTATCCGCCTCAAAAGATCCAAAAATTAAAGCATTTTTTAAATAAAAAGTTAGGTATGAAAAAAACAAACGCACAAAAATTAAGGCTAGGATTCTTTGTCATTCTAGGAACGCTTTTATTCATTGCAGGCGTTTATTTAATTGGTCAACGAAAAGATATGTTTAGCACAACCTTTACCATAAGTTCTCATTTTCAGAATGTAAACGGATTGCAAAAAGGAAATAATGTGCGCTATTCCGGGATTAATATCGGAACGGTAAAAAACATCACAATGATTAATGATTCTACGATAGAAGTTAAGATGAATATTGAAGAAAAAATCATTAAACATCTTAAAAAAAATGCTGTGGCAACCATTGGTTCTGATGGATTGGTTGGAAATATGATTTTAAATATTGTTCCTGGAAAAGGAGTTTCAGAAACAATTAGCAACGGCGATCGTATTGAATCGTATAGCAAAATAGGCGCTGATGATATGTTGAGCACGCTAAGTGTTACCAATGAAAATGCAGCAATATTAACGGCTGATTTACTCAAAATTACAAATAGTATGATTGAGGGAAAAGGTACGTTAGGAATCCTGCTCAATGATACTATTATGGCAAAAGAGTTGCAACAATCCATTACCAATTTGAAAATTGCTAGCAATGGAGCTTCAAGATCGATTACAGAATTGAATCACATCATTACCTCACTAAAAACAAATGATGACACGGTCATAGGCATGTTACTAAATGATACTATTTCTGGCGAAAAGCTAAAAAATATTGTCAGTAATTTGGAAACATCCAGTGTTGAAATTGAAAATGTTCTTAGTAACATCAATTCGGTTGTAAATGAATTTAACGCAAGCGAAGGCACTTTCAATTATATCGTAAAAGATACTTCTCTGGTAAACAGTTTAAAATCTACACTCAAAAATATTAATGAAGGAACGGATAAGTTTAACCAAAATATGGAAGCGTTAAAGCATAATTTTTTGACAAGAGGTTATTTTAGAAAATTAGAGCGTCAGGAAAAAAGAGCTGCTAAAAAGAAAAAAACAAATTGAGAAGCTATGAAAATTGAACATTTAGAAGAACATGTTAACGATTACAAAGCATCTATAAAAACGGTGGTTGACAAAAAAACGATTTGGCAAACCAACACCAAAAATTTAATTCGCAATACATTACACGCAATTTGCGAAAAATATGATATTGGTTGGAAAGTACAAGAACTGAATTGGATAGGCACGAATGAAGCCGTCAATATCTCGTTTGATTCTTTCCCTAAAGAACTGATGGATTGTACAAATAAAATACCAGCCTATCAGTTTATACAAGGTGGAGCTTTAATATTCTCGCAGTCATATAGCGGTGATATCCATACATTTATTTTATTCCCGTATGTAGAACAAATACCTTTAGAGAATGACAGTATAGAATTAGAAATGTATGATCCGAAAGACATTACAGAAAAGCTCATCATAGAAAAAGTAGATGATTTTTTAAAGGAAATGATCAAATGGGAAGTACCAACGATAAAGAACAAATTAGGTTATTAATAGCTGTTTTTTGTATTGTAGCGTATGTCTATTATTTCAACAGAAAGCCAATGAAAATCACCTTCTTGTAGTTTCCATATCACGTTTGCTTTGTTGGGAATTTTAATTCCGTTAAATACGTTAAAAGAAGTCATTTCAATACGCCATTTCTCAAGTTTAGCTGCTGTTCCGCCTCCATAATAACGTGTGGCTTCAAACGCTATTAAATCGCCCGTTGGTGTAAAATAGAAGATCCCCGAAACTTCTTGATTGTGATGTGTAAAAGTAGCTTTCGCAGAAGTTTCATCAATAGTTTCCCATGTTATATAATCATTTAAAACAGCCGAAGGAAACCAACACATTTCACTCAAAAAACGAAGCATTGTTCCTGAATTTACTTTATGATTTTTCCCATCGTTTACCACAGGAATGATTCCCGCTAATTTAATGAGCATTTCCCCTTCTCCATTCCATAACTTATCGCGTCCAACCATAGAAATCATTGGCATTGCTTTTACATTTGTACGCCAAATAAACGCTGGTTTTTTAGTATTGAAATATTGTACTGCTTCAAAAGGCATCCAGGTGCTTTTGGGTTTGGTTCGCATCAACCCTTTTTGTTGTAATCGTACTGAAGATAGATCTTGTTTGCCAATAACACCAGAAGTTTTTAGCCATTTCTGGACAATTTCGGGAAGCTGTAAAAGATCATTTTCAGAAATAGTTTTTTTTGAGATTTGACAATCATTCAATACTGCTTCAACTTCTTTTTCAACCATTTTATGAAAAGAATAATTTCCAAAAGTGGCGATACTTACTACTAAAATAATGACATTCAGAATTGTTCCAAATTTGGCATCATTCCATACAGTGAATATTAAAATTTGTGATACAAACACCGCGAGAAAAGCAATATAAAACCACTTTTTATTATTGAAGAAAGAAACCGCAGTTACTATAAATAAGATAAAAGTCACCAACCAAAAAGCACCAATAGGTTTGGAAATGCCAAGCACTTGTTTGCTTGCTTCCGTAGAAAAGAAAGCGTTCACAAAACCAAAAAGATGTATGATTCCATGAATGAGTACTAAAAAAGTAAAAGCATATTTCATAATCGTAAATTGTGTAGATTGACTTTAAAATACTGTGTTAACTTCTTCGCATTCGTCCCGTAACTTCTTCAATTTTGATTAAAAAAACAATTGGCATATCGTCTTTGTATATTTTGCTTGAAAATTGATTTATAAAATCTAATTTTCGTTGCTCTTTTCGGATGATTAAATCTTTTACACCTAATGAAAAATCATGAAGATACGCTTTGGCATTGCTGCCATCGAGTTCTTGATACGTTCCGTGAACCACAATCGTATTCCAATGATTTACCGAATCAATTTCAGAAACTTCTAGCGCCACTTCATTGATTTTACGCATCGCCGTTATTTTATGACCTTCGGCAGAATATCCAATGATTATATTTCGCTCTTTATCAAAGAAATACGTGATTGGCGCAATAAATGGTCGGTTTCGGTATATATACGCTAAATGACCGATGTAATTCGTTTCTAGCAATGCATAATTCTCTGTTTCGTTTAAGATCTTAATCATAATTCTGAGTTTCTGAGTTAAGATTAAAAGTAGGCAGAACTAAATTCTAAAAACATGATTTTGGTCAGTTTTTAAGCAATTAGGCTGAATAAATCTTACACTTTGTAGTGAAGCAATCGCAATGCGTTTAATACCACAACAATGGTTGATCCTTCATGAAGCGCAACCGCAAAGCCAATATTGGTAAGTCCCAATATTGTAATCGGAACTAATAAGAAAACCATTCCCAAACTGATCCAAATATTCTGTTTTATGATTCGTTTCGATGCGCGACTCAAGCCAATCACAAAAGGTAAGTTTTCAATTTTATCAGACATTAAAGCAACATCAGCCGTTTCTAACGCTACATCGCTTCCTGCTGCGCCCATGGCAATACTTACCGTACTTAATGCCATTGCAGGCGCATCGTTTACGCCATCGCCAACCATGGCAATCTTTTTGTCGCGTTGCAATAACCTTTGTATTGCTGCCACTTTATCTTCGGGTAATAAATTTCCTTTTGCTTCTGAGAGTCCAATTTGGGTTGCAATGGCATCGCCCACATTTTGATGATCTCCTGTGAGCATTACCATATACTTTACGCCTATTTTTTTTAATTGTTGCAGTGTGCTTTTTGCGGCTTTTCGCGGAACATCCATCACGCTAATGAGTCCAGCAATTGTGTTTTTATAAGCTATCAACATTACGGTATGCCCGTTTTTTAAAAGGTCATCCATTTTACAACGGATAAATTCATCTACTTTAATTCCTTGATCTTCCATTAATTTTAAATTCCCAATACACACTTTTTCATTCCTATACGTCGCTATAATTCCTTTTCCTTGAATTGCCTTTACATCAGAAGCTTTTTGGAATGATTCAACTTTATACTGTGCTTTTAAATCCTTTACAATGGCTTTTGCTAATGGATGATTGCTTAAACTCTCAACTTCTAAGACGAGTTGTACAAATGCTCGTTCTTTAAAATTTTGCGCAGGAATAATATTGGTAAGTTTTGGTTTTCCTTCGGTAAGTGTTCCTGTTTTATCAAATGCAATGGTGGTAATTGTTCCCAAATCTTCTAAAGCTCTTCCTCCTTTGATAAGTACACCTTTTTGCGCGGCTCTTGCAATTCCACTCAATACAGCACTTGGCGTTGAAATAGCCAAAGCACAAGGACTCGCAGCCACTAATACGGTAATGGCTCGGTATAAACTTTCATCAAACGTTTCGTCAATAACTACATAAGCAAAGCACAATAAGAAAACTACAATTAAAACGATGGGAACATACCATTTTTCAAACCTTTTGGTCAATCGTTGTGTGGGCGATTTTTGAGTTTCCACTTCGCTCACCATTTTTATCAATCGTGAAACGGTAAAATCTTTAGGCAGTTTAAGTACTAATACATCCAAACTCGCGTCTCCGTTGATCGTTCCAGCAAATACAATATGCTTTTTATCTATTTCATTAAATTCAGGTAAATTAGCTGTAGTCGCAATGCATGTTTTATCAACCGGAATACTTTCGCCCGTAATTGGTGCTTGATTGATGCTACTACTTCCTAATATAATCACACCATCTGCGGCAATTTTTGTATTTGGTTTGACAATGATAACATCATTGATTTTCAAATCACTAATCGCGATTTCTTCAAGCTTTCCATTTTTTTTAACGAGTGCAGTTTTAGGAGATAATTCGCTTAATGCTTCTATTGATTTTTCAGCTTTATGCATGGCATAATGTTCCAACGCATGTCCTAAACTAAATAGAAATAATAGCAATGCACCTTCTGCCCAACTTCCTATGTATGCAGCGCCAATTGCGGCTAAAATCATTAAGAAATCAATATCAAAACCGCCTTTGCTTATTTTTTTAAAAGCTTCAATACTCACAAAATAACCGCCAAAAAAGTAGGAGACACTATAGCTTGTCAAGAAAATAGAACTTGACATGGTCGTTAATTTTTCAATTAAAAAACCAATCCCTAAGAAAACGCCACATAAAATCGCAAAATACAATTCTGTTTTTTTACCAAAAATTAGATATGATGTTGTGTCTTCTTTTTTTGAATCTGTCATAAAAAGATGATTTTATGGAGTTGTTTTTTTAAATTCGATACTAAGATTTGCAAGCAGCATCAATTCAGACTTATTGAGGTTAGAAAAACTAGCGGCAATTTTGCCTGATATTTCAAGAATTTCCTTTTTTAAGGAAGCTGTAAATAAGGCTTCATAGTTTTTTTTAAAAGCTATAAAATCATCATAACAAGTTTGTCCATCAGCCTCTTCAAAATAAAGTAAATCAAAGGTTGCCATAATATGATGTTCAGGGTCAATATCAGCGTTAACCATCTTAAGATTTGTGATTGTATTGAATACCGAAATCTCTTTTTTCAGTGTTTCTACCTCTACTTTTTGTATTTTTTTATCTATGGATGCAATGGCGTAAAATAATTTAGCCAAATGCTGATAAAATACAATTGCTATATGTTGTTTAGAATCCATTTATATAACTAGCTTTGTAACAAAACTAATTTGTTTATCATTTCTTAGCTATGATATAAATCATGAATACGATTTATGCGTGTTTTTTTTTGTAGCTTTATAGATCGTATACTAAACCATAACAACCTACCTATGTTTCGTCAAGATCAAGACATATTTAATATTCTCTTAGGAGCTGTATCTGAAGGAGTTATTGTCGTTGATGAGCATCAACATATTGTAGAAGCAAATGATGCCGCCGAAAAAATGTTTGGCTATCCAAAAGGAGCACTTTTACAACAACCGCTTGATGTCTTAATTCCTAAAAATTATCACGCAGGTCACAGCGCACACTTTACAGGTTTCATGAAACAGCAAGAACGTCGCCAAATGGGACAAGGGCGCGATATTTTTGGTGCGCGAAAAGATGGAAGCTCGTTTCCTGTGGAAGCTGGTTTAAATCCATTTTCAGTGTACGGAAAAAATTATGTCATGGCACTGGTCATAGATATTTCTGCAAGAAAAGAGCAAGAGAAAAAAATCTATGAATTAAATACGTTTTTAGAAGAAAAAGTTGAAGAACGCACCAAAGAATTAAAAGCTGTTGTTCATCAATTAAAAACAGTAAATCTTGAACTCGATGATGAAAATCAAAAACGAGTGCAAGCAGAAAAAGAAGCGCAAGATGCTTTAAAGAAAGAACGCGAATTGAATGAACTAAAAACCAAATTCTTATCATTAGTTTCGCATGAATTTAAAACGCCTTTGAGCGGTATTTTAACCGCTACTATGTTGCTGGGCAAATACAAACTTACGGAACAGCAAGAAAAACGCAATAAGCACATAAAAACCATCACAGATAAAGTACATTACCTCAATAATATTTTAAACGACTTTTTATCCGTTGAAAAACTAGAAAAAGGTAAAATTAAGTACAACGCAAGTACGTTCAAGTTAAGCAAAGTGATGAATGAAGTGGTGTATAATGCGAATATGTTATTGAAAGATGGACAACATATTAAATATCCAGATGATATTGATAATTTTTCGCTCCACCAAGATGAAAAAATTATTGAATTAGCCTTGTCAAATGTGGTACATAACGCTATAAAATATTCCCCTGAAAATACAGTCATTACAATTACGATTACGCAAAATGATGCGCTAACTACGTTTAAGATTGAAGATAATGGCATTGGAATTCCTGAAAGTGAACAAAAAAATATATTTAATCGTTATTTTAGAGCGGAAAATGCATTGTTAACACAAGGAACTGGTATTGGATTAAATATTGTTAAAAGTCATTTAGAAAATTTAAACGGAACGATCTCGTTTGAAAGTACTGAAAACGAAGGAACAACATTTACAATAGAAATACCTAATAAAGCAGTCGTATGAAAAAAGTAGTATTAATTGAAGACGATACAATCTTACGAGAAAATATAGCCGAATTGCTGGAACTTTCCGGGTATGCAGTTACCACTGCTCCGAATGGTAAAATTGGCGTTGAAACAGCAATACAAACCTTGCCAGATATTATTATCTGCGATATCATGATGCCAGAATTAGACGGTTATGGCGTGCTTGAAATCTTAGCTCAAAATGATATAACTAAGTATATTCCATTTATCTTTTTATCAGCTAAAACAGAGCGTCAAGATGTTCGAAGAGGAATGGATTTAGGCGCTGATGATTATATTACCAAACCTTTTAGTGAAGAAGAATTGATTAGCGCTATTGAAAGTCGCATTGCGAAAGCAGCCATTCTACTTGAAGAAAGAGAACAGTATCAAAAGAATACAACTCATGAAGATGAACTAAAGACATTGCATGATTTAAAAAACTTTTTTGATGATAACGGAACTCTTTTCGATTTTTCAAAAGATGAAATCATTTATAAAGAAGGGCAAAATTCTAATTTTATATACTTAATCCTCAAAGGTGTTGTAAAATGTCATAAACTTGATGAACAAGGAAAAGAATTAACAACTGCATTGCATAAAGAAGATGACTTATTTGGATATACTTCGTTCACGCAAAACATTCCGTATCAAGAAACTGCAACTACGATAAAAGAAACCGAAATTGTCGGAATTTCAAAAAGCGAGCTGATGAATGTTTTGCACCAAAACCACAAAGTTACTTTAGCGCTAATTCAGTTATTAACGGACGATCTTAAGAATGTAAAAGATCAGTTATTGCAAATGGCGTACAGTTCTGTTCATAAAAAAACAGCTGCTACTATTATCAAATTTGCTGAAAAATTGAATCATAAACCGAATGATCCTATAAAAATTTCACGAAACGATTTAGCCAGTGTTGCGGGTATTGCCACCGAAACCTTAATTAGAACCATGTCTAGTTTTAAAAAGCAAGGTCTGATAGAAATGGAAGGAAGAAACATTCGAATTTTAGATCTTCAAAAACTGCAAGAAATCTGCTAAAAATTTTCACTTTAAGCAAAAATATGACCAATATCATATTTTACAAGGACACTTCAAATTAGATTTGTTACTCTAAGGAAAACTTAAATGAAGAATATTTTATTACCCACGGATTTCTCTGAAAATTCATGGAATGCTATTAAGTATGTCTTGAATTTTTTTAAAAACACTGCCTGCAATTTCTACATACTACATGTCAATGAGTTAAGAACTGTAGCATCGGGAGACGTACCCTATTTGCCTTCTTATGAAGCAATAGAAGATTTGTATACAAAACCCGCAAAAAGGAAATTAAAAGAATTATTAATCCGTGTTTCTTCTGGGTTTCCCAATAATAAACTTCATCGATTTTATACACTCACCGATTACAATTTTTTCATAAAATCGATCCGGAAACATGTTGAAGAAAAGCATATTGACCTGATTGCTATGGGAACCAAAGGCGCATCAGGATTAAAGCAATATATTGTTGGTAGCAATACAGGCGACGTAATTACGAAAGTAAAATGTGCCACATTAGTCGTTCCTGAAAAGGCAACATACAAAACCATAAAAGAAATTGCCTTTCCAACCGATTATGCGTTATCGTATGATATTAGAACACTGCAACCGCTTTCAGATATTTTAAAAAACACAAAATCGTCACTTAGAATTCTTCATATTAATAAAAAAGATGAAAAACTCAACATTGAACAACAAGAACATAAAGAATTGTTAGAAGCAATATTTGAAGAATATGAATATAGTTCGCATTTTTTAACCAATACCAAAGTAGAAGATGCCATACAATGTTTTGTAGAAAGCAGAGATATTGATTTGATGGTAATGGTTGCTAAGAATCTAAATTATTTTCAACAAATATTATTTCATTCTAAAGTAGAAAAGATTAGCTACCACATTACAATTCCATTTTTGGTATTACATGATAAAGTTCAACACTATTAAATTTATATACAAATGAAAATACATATTCAATTTATAGGTATGGCAACAAGTGAAGCCATGACTGAATACACCACTGGAAAACTAAACAAATTGGCGCAAAAATATAGTATGTTAATTCGTGCTGAGGTATTTTTCAAAAAGGAAAAAGATCCCAAAGGAAAAGGCGATATCTGCGAAATAGAACTCAGCTTGAATGGTCCGCGAATATTTGCTTCTTCAAATGAAAAAAACTATGAATTAGCGGTAAAAAATACCATTAGTGATTTACAGAGACAACTTGAAAAAAGGAAAAGTACTTTAAAACCTTATTTATAGAAAATTCTTTTTAAAATCAGGCGATTACTTCTTTGTAGCTGATAAATATCATAGTTTTTCGCGATGCTGAAATGTATTTTTAAATATCTAATTAAAATCATACAGCAATGAGAAAAATATTAGTTCCTACCGATTTTTCAGCGAATGCAATGAATGCATTAAAGTTTGCTTTGGAATTATTCAAATATGATAGAAGTGAGTTTTTTATCATGCATACCTATCAAGATGAAATTTATGCAGATAACGCGTTGCTGAAAAGAGAAAATGTTGCGAAAGCTGCAGAAGTTATAGGTGCAAAAGCGGAACAGCAATTAAACGAAATATTAGAAGCTGTACATGAAATTTCTCCAAATCCAAGACATACGTATACGATAGTTTCTGCCAATAATACACTTATTGATGAATCTGACTCTATTGTCGATCGGGAGAATATTGATTGCATCGTCATGGGAACGCGCGGACAAACCAACGATCGGAAATTCACCTTTGGAAGCAACACGTTACAAGTCTTAAAATATGTGCAATCGCCAGTATTGGCAATTCCTGAAAATTATACGTATACGCCACCAAGACATATTTTATTTCCCACAAATTATATGATTCCATACAAACGAAGAGAATTAAAGTTGGTGTGTGAAATGGCTTCTAAATACAAAGCTACCATTGACATGTTGCACGTTTCTAAAAGTGGAAAGTTATCAATCCGACAAGAAGATAATCAGCAATTTTTAAGAGATGAATTGTGTAAAAATACACTCAACTTTAAAACGACAAACAACACAAGCATTAGCAACGCAATTTATACCTACATCAAAGAAAACGCCATTGATATGCTCGTAATGGTAAACACACGGCGTTCTTTTTTGGAAGATATATTACTGCAATCTACCATAAAAAAGCTGAGTTTATATATAGATATTCCATTTTTGGCACTCCAAAATGTGCGCCGCGATTAATAGTTTCATTTAAAAATAACGATCATGATAAACATCCTTTTACCAACCGATTTTTCAGACAATTCATTGAATGCTATATTCTATGCTGTTCAATTGTTTAAAGAGCAAGAATGTAACTTCATCTTACTAAACACGTATACACCAATTATTTATCAGGTAGAATACATGGAAGTCGGTTCAGCTCAATTTGGACTTATAGATGCAATGAAAGAAGCTTCAATAACTGGATTAAACACGATGCAACGAAAAATTGAATTGGAATTTCCGAATCCAAAACATACGTTCACTCAAAAATCATCATTTAATATGTTGGTGACAGAAATTAATGATTTACAAGAAGAAGGCGCCATGGATTTGATTGTTATGGGAACGCAAGGTGCTTCAGGATTAAAAGGGATTTTATTTGGCACTAATACAATACACGTACTAAAAGATGCAAAATGTCCTTTATTGGCAATTCCGAATAATTTTGCTTTTGAAGAACCACACGAACTATTATTTCCTTCTGATTACGAAATTAGTTTTCAAGAAAAACATCTCCAATTCATTAAAGATATTGCCACATTACACCATTCAAGAATCAATATTTTACATGTAACGCACACTGATGAATTAACCATCGGACAAAAATTGAACAAGGAAACATTAGCTGTGTTTTTTAAAAATACTGCACATTTATTTCATACCGTTCATGATACCAATGTTGCCAAATCAATTACTGAATTTCAATCAAAATCGAGGATAAATTTATTGGCAATGATAAATAATAAACATTCGTTTTTTGAAAACTTGTTTTTCGGTTCTAAAGTTAAAAAAATAGGATTTCACTTAAACATTCCGTTTTTAGTAATTCCTGCAAAAGCATAATTTCAAAACTGATTTATATCATAGTACATCGTGTTTTATGATCTTAAATTTAAGCTATCCATTAAAAGTGAAGACAATGACAAATATCCTTTTACCAACCGATTTTTCAGACAATGCATGGAACGCAATTGTATATACCTTAAAGTTATATGCAAACGAAACTTGCACAATTTATCTCTTAAACGCTACGCAATTGAAAGCCTCCAGGATTTCAAGTTTTTCCAATAAATTGCTAACAACAATGCGTGATAATGCCAAAAATGATTTATTAAAATTAAAGGCACAATTAGAAGAAACAAACGCAAACGGCAATCATGAATTTGAAATTCTTTTAAGTTTAGGAAATTTAGATGATGCCATTGAAGGTGCCATTGATAAATATGCTATTGATTTGGTGGCAATGGGAACAAAAGGCGCAACAGGTGCAAAAGGCATTCTTTTTGGAAGCAATACCACAAAAATGTTTAAAAAGGTGAAAAAATGCCCTGTGTTGGCAATTCCTGATAATTACGAATTTGTAGTTCCAAAACAGATTGCTTTTCCAACTGATTTCAACAGGTATTGTGATGCCAAAGAATTACATTTTCTAAAAAGATTAGCTGATCTATACAACGCAACAATTAGAGTGATTCATATCAATAAAGAAGATAAATTAACTGATCGTCAAGAAAAGAACTTAACAACACTGAGGCAATATCTAAAAAATCATGTACACAGTTTTCACTGGATTCCAACGTATGCAAGCAAATCAAAGGAGATCAATGATTGTATAGAAGAACTTGAAATAGACATCTTAGCAATGGTATATTACTCACACAGTTTTATAGAAAGTATCACGCATGAACCTGTCATCAAAAAAATAGGTTTTCATCTTAAAATTCCATTCATGGTGATTCCAGAGTAAGCTGATTTATATCATAGGATTTATTGCTAAAGTCTTGTATTTTAATACATAACCTAAAATTAATCATGATGAGACATAAAATATTAGTACCTACCGATTTCTCAAAAAATGCATGGCTTGCCATAAAATATGCAACACGATTATATGAAGATGAAGTCTGTGATTTTTACCTTTTGAATGTATTTTCTGCACCTAAAAACCTAATGGATAGTTTATTCAATATGGTGGAAGGAAGCGAATCTTATGAAACCGCAAAAGCTGCCTCTGAAAAAGAATTAGCAAACGTGGTCGATTTACTGAAGATGAGCGCTTCTGAGCATTCACAACATACATTTAAGATTATTTCTAAATTTAATGATGTCGTGGAAGCCATTAAAAATGTGGTGGAGGAAAAAGATATAGAAATTGTCATCATGGGAACAAAAGGAGAATCAAACAGAAAAGATGCTGTTTTTGGAAGTGTAGCCATTTATACCATGGAAAAAGTGCGCAATTGCCCTGTATTGGCTGTTCCTGAAAATGCTCCGCATGAGCTACCCAAAGAAATTGTATTTCCAACAAGTTATAAAACACATTACAAACGAAGAGAATTGCAATACGTAACATCAATTGCAAAAAAATGCAATGCGAATATTGCGGTTTTACACATTTCAGATAGGGAATTAAACAAAAGTCAAAAAGAGCGTCAAGAATTACTAAAAGAAATTTTTGAAGACAATACCTACTCGTTTCACACCTTACCACTCAATTCTATAAATGATGCCATAAACATTTTTGTAGATAGTAGAGATAGTGACATGGTAGCTTTTATCAATAAGAAACACTCGTTTTTCGGAAGTATTTTAACAAATCCGTTGGTAAAAGAAGTTACTTTTTTTAAAGTTCCCGTATTGGTACTACACGATTTAAGAAACTAAAACATACAGCTCATGAAAAAGACAGGCATTTGGCTAGATAAGTACAAAGCACTTATTGTAACCTTAGAAAACGAACAAGAAACACTACAAACCATTCTTTCAAAGATTGAGAATTTTCATCCGCATGGCGGTTCGGGAACACGACTAAAAGGCGGTCCACAAGATGTTGTTCAGGATCGTAAATATTTAGAACGAGAGAAGCATCAAATGAAAAACTATTTTAAAGAAATTGCTGCTGAAATTAAGGATACAGAAGCGTTGGCTATTTTTGGACCTGCTGGAACTAATGAAAAATTCAGTAAGGAATTACAAGAAAATCATAAGGATTTAAGCACAAAAATAAAAGGCATCAAAAAAGCAGATAGCATGACGGATAATCAAGTGAAAGCTTTGGTAAAAGATTTTTTTAAATCGAATTAAATAATTTCTGGAAACTAATTTGAATCAAAAAAACTGTCAAAAACAATATTGTATTGGCAGTTTTTTTTACAACAAACAAATGGAAGACACATCGCTAATCATTACAAAAGCATCTGGCAAAAAAGTGAAATTCTCATTCAACAAGCTGCGTTCTTCCTTAAAAAGAACTGGCGCAGATGATGCGTTAATTCAGCATATTGTAGATAAAGTACGTGATGAATTATACCAAGGAATTTCGACCAAAGAAATCTACAACAGAGCGTTTGCTTTATTAAAAAAGAAAAAAAGTTATTTAGCTTCAAAATACAAGCTCAAAAAAGCAATTTATGAATTAGGTCCTACCGGATTTCCTTTTGAACGTTTTGTGAGTGCTGTGTTAAAATATTCGGGCTATACAGCTGAAGTTGGTCAATTTTTGCAAGGAAAATGTGTCACGCACGAAATTGATGTCATTGTAACTAAAAATAATGAAACCACAGTGATTGAATGTAAATTTCATAGTGAACAAGGAATTACGTGTAACGTAAAAGTGCCGTTGTACATACACTCACGCTATCAAGATGTAAAAACACATTGGAATGCAAATCCAAAAAATGAAACGTCATTAACCAAAGGTTGGGTTGTGACCAATACACGATTTACAGAAGATGCTTTAAAATATGGAAACTGTGCTGGTTTGTATTTATTGAGTTGGGATTATCCGCAAAATGAAGGTTTAAAAGATCGAATTGATCGCTTGGGATTATATCCAATTACAGTATCAACATTACTCACCAAAAGAGAAAAACAGTTTTTACTTAGTAGAGATATTGTGCTTTGCAGAGAATTGTTGCATGACAAATTCTTTTTAGATCACTTGAATGTTTCCGAAATACGACAACAAAAGATTTTTCATGAAATATCACAACTATGTGGCATAAAAAATCACTAATTAACTACCATGGATAAATTTGTAAACATCAACTTTTTAGGCGCTGCTGGTGTCGTTACGGGATCTAAGTTTCTTATTGAAACCTCAGAAAAAATTATTTTGATTGATTGTGGTATGTTTCAAGGACTCAAAGAACTCCGAGAACTCAATTGGTGCGATCTTCCTGTAGATGTCGCCGCTATTGATGTCGTTTTACTCACACACGGACATTTAGATCATGTTGGATATTTGCCACGTTTGTTCCAACAAGGGTTTCGCGGGAAAATTATTGGTACAGCGCCAACCTTAGCCATTGCTGAAATTATTCTAAGAGACAGTGCTAAAATTCATGAAGAAGAAGCTAAAAAAGCAAACAAAGAACAGTATTCAAAACACCATCCTGCATTGCCTTTTTACACGTTGGACGATGTTACAAAAACACTCCAATTATTTCAAGTAGAAATTGAATCCAAATGGATTTCCTTATCAGAACATATCTCCTATCGATTTCAATACAACGGGCATATCATTGGAGCTACATTTATAGAATTGGATATTAATGCAAAACGATTTGTATTTTCGGGAGATATTGGACGCCAAAACGACTATTTATTAAGCGATCCAAAAACACCTGAATGGGCAGATTTTTTGTTTATAGAAAGTACGTACGGCAATAAATTACATCCTGAAGAAGATGTAGAAGAAATATTGACTACAATCATAAAAAATATCATTCACACTAGAGGAAATCTAATCATTCCGAGTTTTGCGGTGGAACGTTTGCAAACGTTGATGTACATTCTATGGAAACTCTACAAAAAGAACAAAATTCCAAACATTCCCATCTTTGTAGACAGTCCGATGGGCGCAAATGTGTTGGAAGTATTCAAACGTTTTCCAAAATGGCACAAACTATCGCCTGAAGAATGCAACGCGATGTGCAATCATATCAATATTGTACAATCGTACAAAGAAACTTGGGAAACGATTGATGATAAACGCTCTAAGATTGTGATCGCTGGTAGCGGAATGGTTACTGGTGGAAGAGTGCTTACGTATTTACAACAATTGATTGACGAACCATCAACTACCGTTTTATTAGTTGGCTATCAGGCAGAAGGAACACGTGGCAGACAATTGCAAGAAGGTGTTCATGAAATTCGATTTTTCGGGAAGTATTATCCTGTAAAAGCAACCATCAAAAGTGTAGATAGTTTATCGGCGCATGCCGATCAGAAAGATTTACTAAACTGGATGCAAACGATTAAAAATATTCCTGAAAAAATATATCTAATTCATGGCGAACCAACCGCTTTAGATGCGTTTAGAGTCAAAATAAAAGATGTATACAATTGGGACGCAAGCATTCCAAAATTGACAGATGTTGTAAAAGTAATGGTCTGATTTCCATAAATAATCTATCCAAAAAAAAATCATTGTTTAATTTAGTAAGCTGATATATATCATTGTATCGCCTGGGTTTCATCGGTAATTTTGAAGTATAAAATAATGTCTAACTATTTTCTGCTTTAATAGCTAAAAAAACAACCTATGAAAACAACACAAACAACTGCAAATTATATAAAATGGTTAAGTCCTGAAGACATACACAAAGCTTCACTTGCGTGGCTTTCAGAATTGAATTTTGTAAAAGACGAACATCTTTTTTTTGAAGACCTCATCAAAACATACACGATTGAATTATTAGAGTTTAAAGATTTTTCAAGTGATAAAGAAATGGTCGATGCCATCAACCGATCCGAAAAGCAAAATAATATACTTATTGATGCGGTAATTGCGCACGAAAAGAAACTCAAAGTTTTAGTGGATGATATTGATCAGCCTGAAGAAGAAAAAGAATACAAAGAAGTACACAAAAAATTAGCGATTGAAATTGATCAATTCTTAGAAGAATATAAAATGCTAAAAACACAACTATTTACAATTATAAAAGAGATTAAGAAAGAAATAAAATATAGAACCTTACTCGATAGAAATCTTTAAAAATCACAGTCATGAAGCGATTATTTTTTTTACTAGTACTACTTGTTATCACAGTTATAAGCTGTACAACCACACAATTGATAGATAATTGGAAAAACCCTGATATTGATCGGTATGAACCACAAAAAGTATTAATCGTTGGACTTACATCAAATATAGAAGCGCGCCAAAAATTTGAAAAGCAACTCAAAGATGAACTCGAATTACGAGGTTCTGAAGCCGTTGGAAGTTTAACACTTTTTGATCCTTCTTTTAGAACTGAAAAAATGACAGAAGAGGAATTAAAAGCACTGGAAGATAAGCTTATTGATGATGGGTTTGACACGATTTTATTCACAAAAATTATTGGCGTGGAAGATAAAGTAGCCTACAAGGAAAATTATCATAATTATGATGAAACGTATCGAAAATTCACAGATGAATATTTACGATATCAAGATATTTATTACAATCCTGAATATTATGATCAATATACCATTTATCACTCGGAAACCTCCATGTATTGCATCTGTCCAACAAAAGATAGAGAACTAATCTGGAAAGGATATATTGACATTGTAGATCCTACTTCTATTGATGAATCTGTAGACGATTATGTAAAACTAGCAATTGCAGTTTTAGAAGAACAACAATTGATCAATCAACGAACGATTATTCCTGTAAAAAAAGAACTCATCGACTAACGTAACTACGCTAATGAAAATATGTATAAGAATAGTATTCGCTTTTATCATTGTTGGATGTTCCTCTGTAAACTTAAATAATAGTTGGAAAAACCCCAAACATCAAGATTTTAATCCTACGAATATATTGGTGGTGAGTGTTTCTCCTAATTTTGAAACACGAAGCGATTCTGAATTCAAATTCGTCACGGAATTAAATGCGCGGAATATCAATGCGATACAAAGTACTGTTGTGTTTAAAAAACTGTTTCAAGATACACAACAAACCGATTCAGAAATTGAAGCGCAAATAGACAAACTACTCACTGTTGGTTATGATACCGTGTTAATTTCTCAAGTAAAAAACGTTCAGGAAAACGAATCGCGCACAGGAGCATCGCCAAAATTTGATTATAAGTTGCGAAAATTTCTTGGTGGCTACTTAACTTCTCAGGAAGATTATTTTGAACAAGATTATTATAAAAAATACAAAGTATTATACATAGAAACCGCTATTTATAGTCTGCATAAAGATGCAGAAAAAACGTTAGTTTGGACAGGAACGTATACTGTTATTGATCCATCAGACATCAGCAAAAGAATCAATACGTATGTAAAAGCTGTGATGAAATCTATGGAAAAAGAAAAATTGGTTGCTAAAAAATGATCTTCGTTTTCAAATGAAGATTCTATTTTTATACTGAACTCATCTTGAATTATTTCTTTAACCTCATAAGTAGATACGCAATAATAGTCTCTTGAAGTCCATTGGCGAGTGCTGTCATTCCTTTTTTCTCACGAATGTGTTGACAAAAACCCATCCAAGATTCTTTGGTAATATCTTGAAACAAATCTAATTGAAAAGGCGTTTTTAAAAGTAAGTTTTGATACGATTCTAAAGAAGTCAACATATTTTCTTTAGGAACAGACCAATTTCCAACCCAATGAGAATCGTACAAGAGTACATCCGAAAAAATAAATTCTCCTTCTTTTTTTAAGACTCTATATGCTTCTGTTAAAAAAGTTTCTCTCGTATGAAAATGAAATACGGCTTCTACAGAAATAATCAAATCAAAATGATTTTCAGGGAACGAAAGTTGTGCAGCATCCATCACTTTAAAATCGCAATTGGGATACTGTTGTTGTGCATAGGAAATTTGCCTAGAAGAAATATTTATTCCTGTAACTTTTGCATTGGGAAACTTTTTTTTAATGGCATTTGTAGTTGCTCCCAAACCACAACCGACATCTAAGATCGTTAATGGTGCTGTTGTAAGATTGACCAAATCTAAATGTTTTTCTACTAAAGCTTGACACGCTTCTTTGAGGAGCATGTTTGAATGTTCCCAATAGCCTACATTATAAAAAGCACTCTCATTATACAATTCTCTCATCACTGGAGAAAGAATCATATCGTCATAGTTATCAATAAAAGAACTGTTAGTTGTCGTCATTCCAATCAATTTTTACAGGAACAGAAGCTGGACCTCGTTGTACAAAAGGATGCATTCTCCAAGAAACTTCATCTAGCTTAGGATTGTATGCTACGACATGTTTTAACCAACTATTTAATCCTGTAGACGCTTGCAATTGCGCCAAACGAGCACCAATACAACGAAAAGCTCCTACTCCGTAGCCTAAATGTTTATGTTCTCTGTCTAATATGAGTTGCTCAGGATTTTCAAAAACGGAAGCATCTCTATTCGCTGCTCCTACTGATATTAGCAATTGACTTCCTGCCGAAATATGTTTATCATCAATCTTAATGTCTTCTTTTGCGATGAGCATAATGTATTGCAACGGACTGTCATACCGAATGAGTTCATCAACTCCTTTGTCTAGTAACTTCGGATGTTCCCTAAATTCTTGCTGCATTTTGGGATGTTCATGTAGTGTTAAAAGTGCATTTCCAAAAAAGTTCATCATGTTTTGATGACCTGCGTAAAACAGTAAAATCAGCATGGAGATCAAAAAAGCTTCCTGATCGGGTTCTTGATGACTACTTTCTAACAATACCGAACAAAGATCATTGCCCAATTCGTTTTGCTTTAGTTTGATGAGTTCTTTTAATTGTTGAATGAAAGCGGCACCTTCTATTGTTTGTTTTCCTGTTTCAATATCAATACAAGATAAATAACCGCCGTCCATTTTTGCAACTAAATTGCTAAATGTTTCTCGTTGATTTTCTGGAATTCCAATAATTCTACAAATAGTTCCGAATGTAAAAGGATGCGCAAAATCACTGATAATATCAATGTTGTTTTTCCCTTTTAAATTTATCAGTAAATCATCTGCCAAATCTTGCATTGACTTTTCATCAATTTTTAAACTTCTCCCCGCTAATTGATGTAAAATTTGCTTTCGATACGGACGATCACTTCCTGGAGATAATGTATACAAGGTTGTTGCGATTGCTTTTTCCATTGGAGGAAGGTTTCCAAAAACCCGTTCATCTTGTCCCCAATGCAAACATTTTGGACTTTGTAATAATTCATGTGCATTTTTATAATCAAAAATGATCCATTGACCTGATGGCAATTGATGTACTGGTGAATGCTCCTGCATATATGTATATGAAGGATATGGATTTTTCATGCCAATCGAAAATGTATCTGCTGTTTTTATCATAAGCTATTAATGATCAACTAAGGTAATTTTTTCTGTTTTTGAATATACTAAGATACTATTGAAGCTTTTATGATTCTTGATGTAAATAATTCATATTCAGTAAATATTCATAGTGAGTCTCTTTAAATCATCAGTTTAGGAAAAAGAGAGGTATCTTTTTTTGGTGCATGTTCTTTAAAATTCTCGATTGCTTCCAAATCTTTAGGTCGTGTTCCTAATTGATGGCTAAAATAGAAATCATCTTCAACTTTATACGCTTCAAGTTCAACAGGAGTGGTTTCGACTTTTCTGTGATAATAGAAAGTTGGTTTTTCTTCTGGCAAAAGAACATTTGTTGCTACGACTCTATCTTTTTCGCTCATATTCGGAGGAGAAGCATGAAATAGAGTTTGGTCAAATACAATTGCCTGTCCAAGTTTTGTAGGTATAGGCTTTAAATAATGTTCTCTAAGTTTCTCTTCTTGTTCTAGTAAAGGAAAAGATGTTCCTGCGGCTCTTTCATGTCGGTAGAAAAGATGGCTTTTGGGCACAAGTTGAAGATTCCCATTTTCTTTATCGGTAGCAACTAAAGGAAACCAAAAGCTTAGTCCCGCTCTACCTTCAGGTTTTGCCATAGATATATCTTGATGCAATGGCATATAACTATTGACATCATTTCCTTTTTTTACCGCATATCCACAACACATTTGTCGGTATGATTTGAAATAACGTTTTATGGTAGGTGCCAAAATACTAGCTACTTTTTCATGAATTAGTTTTCGATGTGAATGATCTGGAACTAAAAGAGTTGCCGTAAAGCCAGCATTATAATTTAAAGAGGTTTCATTATATACTGCTAACAATTCATTCAAAACATCAAAATTATCAATTGTAAGTATTTGATATCCTTGCGCTGCAAATTCAGAGTTCATTGCTTCATCATGAAAAATATCCCATTTAGTATCATATTTCATATCTCAGATTTATTTTAAAATTGATCGAATTAAATTGAACCACATCATAACAATGCATCGTGTGTTTTTTAGTCATAAATCATTAGTTTTAGCACTTTAATCACTGTTGCGGTTGTGATAGTGCTAGCATAATCACAATATAACTTTCCTTTAGGGTTTTCCCATGGTTTTTCACAGGATGGATCAGTAACTCTGAGGTTAAAACCGCCAGGGAATCTACCGTCAAGTAATTGTGTGTGTAGTATATTCTTAATATCAGCAGTGGCATCCATATTTCGAAGTTGCATACTACCAATTTTTAGTGCTTGCTCAAATACCGTTTCTCTATTAGATGGATACTCAATATTTTGATAGAATTCATTTTCTGACAATTCTAATTTTTTAAATAATTCTAAATAGTGATAGGTACTATAGAGGTTATTCTTCCACCAATAGTTTGGCCATTGCCCATTATTTGGCGCACTATTTTTTAGATACTGAATGAGTTCAGGATATAGCAGTTCTTGATTTTTTGTTGATAATGCCATATATGCTACTGGAGTAACGCAAGGATGCGCATCAGCCCAATGGTCTGGTTCTGTATATGTTGAAAAACCTCCTGATGGTTTCCAGTATGACATTAAAAATTCTTCATCTTTTGACTGAGTAGATCTTTTTAATAGTTTTAACAATCTAAGTGTCCAAGCGGTAGAGTCAGCATCAGCTCCGGTTGTTGAATTATATCCCCAACCTTTTTCATAATCTCTATAATTTTCTAGCCAATCGGCTGCTTTGTTTGCGGCCTCCATAGCTTTTTGAAACCCAGGAATATGTCCAATCTCAGCAAGGGCATAGCCAACATAAGCTGTTATCCAACCTATAGATGTTCCAACTGGTAAATAGTAATCTCCCCATGATCCATTTTCATTTTGGATATCAATTAGATATTGAATAGCTCTTTGAAGTTTTGTTTGGGTATAATCGTTGAAATTAGCTGAACTAGATTCAAAGTTTACTGGCCATTTAGGTTTTAGGTATACATTGATTCTTGTTGCATTAGAAGAAGAAACTCCCATGCCTAAAAAAGCTACTTCATTTTGGTTATCCAATAAAGATTTTTCAAGATCTATTTTTTGTAATCCGTTTTCTTTTGTTAGCTCATTTATGACTGTTATCCATTCAGCATTTGATTTCGTTATACAATGTCCACATAAATCAATTTTTGCATCTTCTAAATCTCCTGTACTTAAATCAAAACCAATACTAAATACCGTTCCAGATAAACTCATGGATTGATTTGCGATCACTTTTGTAAGGAAATTGTTTATTTGTGGAGTATTCAGTGGATTGGTTCCCAAATTACGTAAGAGTGTGGGTGCTGTTAACCTAAAATAAATTTTTGCTCTTCCCAATTGTGGCGTAAGAGCTTCCAATCCAATACTAGCAGTTACCGCATATTTCCTAAGAATTTGGACAATTTTTAGACTTTCACTTGCATCAGGAAGCACTTTAGCTAACCATTTTTCTGACATATCCCATCCACCTTCAATTCCTAGAGGTTTGGTATCTAAATATAAAGCAATTCCTGGTTGATCTGGTGAAGCACCAATCCAACAAGCACCTCTGTAGAAATCATTGAGTTGAGAAACTGTATCATAATGTAAGACTTCATGAAATAAATAATCACAGTATGCTTTTAATGAAGTAGTTTTTGTCTGAACTAATGTCTCTTCTAAGATTTTTTTACTAGCAGCAATTCTAAGTTTGGGCTGAAAAATTTCGCATGCGGGATCAGCAATAAGTCTCATCTTCACTTTTTTAGCATTTGAAGATAAACATAATTGTAAGGGTGATCCATCATTATTGAGTTCTGAAACTCCTCCAAGACGCGCGGAATTTTTGTCAAAATCTAATAAAATTTCACCTAAAAGATTGATTTCTTTTGTATTCTCAGAATAGGAATGAGCTAAATTCAATAACGTATTTACCTCATTCCTTAGACTTAATATTTCTTTCATTATAAAATATAATTGTTCTTTACTTATTGAACTCTTCTTGACTTTCTCTATTTCCTAAAAAATGGTAGAAATTCGCCCATATTTTGTTACTTTTTTTAGTCGTATCGTTGCTATGACTTTCAAAAAGTGCCGCATCTGAACAAGTTTCTACTCATTTTCGGTTAAACATTGAAAGTCAAGATGAGTTCATTGTCTATTCGACCAATTAGTCAGCAACAATATTAATAACACTCACAGTACCTTGAATAGTACCACTTATACCAGCTGCTCCAACCATACCTGACTGACCTGCGCTACCGGATGGAATTCCGCTTCCACCGCTGCTTCCACCGTTTCCACCTTTTCCACCAGCTCCAACAGCTGATTTATCTGTTTTTCCTGCTATACTATACTGGTCGGATTTTTTGTAAGTAACAGTGACTGTGGTTCCATTACCACCGTTTCCACCATTTCCACCATTTCCACCATTACCACCGTTGCCTCCGTTTCCGCCAGGAGATCCATTTGCGCTATAAGCACCACTAGAATCACCTTTTCCACCGTTTCCACCGTTTCCACCGCTTCCACCGCTTCCACCGTTTCCACCGTTTCCGCCGTTTCCACCAGCACTAAAAACTTCTATATTTCCTGTTAATTCTCCAATATTAAAGGTTGCTGGACTTGCTGCTTGACCGTCTTCGCCATTTTGTCCCGGAGCACCATGTGCTCCTGAAGCTCCTGGACTACCAGCCGTAGATTGTTCACAACCTGTTGCCCAATTACAATGTGCATTTCTACCATTAACTCCATTAGCTCCTTGACCTCCGTCAGTTCCTTTAACTCCGTTAGCTCCTGCTCTTCCTACTACTGATATATTTTTGGAATCTGTTGACATAATAAATAATTTAATTAGTTTTTGTTAATATTTTGATAGTTACTTGCGCTCTAATGTTGAGCATAAATATGTCCTCCTTTAATTTCGAAATCATTACATACAATAGAAATAAGATCTATTATTAAAGGATTACTTGCATAACTACCTTTTTAGTTATTAATAAATATTGCTTGTTCTGTCTTTGTTAGACTTCCTATTGAAGTGTGACAAATGGCACGTGTTTCAAATTGTCCGTTTCCTTGAATCTCCATTTCTTCAATTAATAATATTGCTGGATTACCTTTCAGAATAAGTTTTCCTCCTGGTTGAATGATGATTCTACGGAAATTATATACTGAAGCTTCAAAAGTTCCACGGTATTGCTCAATAGCATTTTTGTAGTCAGCTACTTTAGTCGCGTCATTAAACAAATAAATCCAACCTGCTTTTTCTATATCTGAAACTTCGGTAGCACTAAGTTCCGCTGTAGATGTGAATTTTTTATTATTCCAAGCTTTAGAAGGCATTTTCCAAGGATAGTTATCCGCATATTTATTGTTTCTTCCAATCCATTGTTTGAATTTGTCAACACTTTTAGTAGAAACAATTTGCGGCTCTATACCCGTATTCATTTCTTCTCCTATCACTACTGTTTCACCAATAGAAATTAATAAATCGCCACCTGTTTCATTTATATTGAAGAGGTTTTTTCTTTCTGTTAGTAAACTTGACGATTGTTTTAAAGTTGTTATTTTACTTCCTTCAAATAGATTAGAAAATTCTTTTAGATCTGACTCCTCAAGAAGAGAATTAAATTCATTCATAACTTGTAATGTTATTTTTTTGCCTACTCTTTACTGGTTTTTCAGCTTACACCCAAATTTTATGATCTTATATACCTTAGATTTATACATATATAGTTACAACTAAATATGCCTAAACCAGATATGATGTTATATTTTAATAATGCTAAGTATAGTGTGTTTTTCTGATTCTGTTTTCAAGAATCGAAAGGTTCAGTTTTTAGGTACTTTTAAATTTCATGTAATTCCCTTGTTTTTATAGGAGTAAAAGCACCTAGTTTGAAACACAAGTAGTAGTACGTAATATCAATTTTTTGAATAAATAAAAATGTAATAGAATCCCTATGATTTGGGTATGAAGTAAGAACTATTATTGGTCTAAAAATTAGTTTTTTAGATAAAACTAAAGAGAGCCTAGTATGAAATCAACCAAGAAGTTGTAGTGTTTGTGTAATAGAAATTAAAAAGAGGTCGTCTAAAAAGTAATTTTTAGGCGATTTTCTTTTTGGTCTAATTTTGTTTTGATCTCAAGCTTTGATTAATTGAGATTAAAAACGGTCACAATAAAAAAGCGAAGTTAGTTTACAG
>NZ_JACGWS010000015.1 GCF_014397005.1 Kordia aestuariivivens | reverse complement strand
ACTGTAAACTAACTTCGCTTTTTTATTGTGACCGTTTTTAATCTCAATTAATCAAAGCTTGAGATCAAAACAAAATTAGACCAAAAAGAAAATCGCCTAAAAATTACTTTTTAGACGACCTCTTTTTGTTTTACGTCCACTTTACAATTTAGATTATATTTGTAGCTATCACTAAACTTCTTTTTGTGTCTACACCATTTATCATTTACAATGCTTCCGCCGGTTCTGGAAAAACGTATACACTCGTTAAAGACTATTTGCGCATCCTTTTAAACACAAATCATAAAGAAGCTTACAAACAAATTCTTGCGGTTACTTTTACAAATAAGGCTGTCGCCGAAATGAAAGCGAGAATCATTCAAAACTTAAATGCATTTGCATTTGATGAAGAAAGTACGAATGCGCCGATGTTTATAGAATTAGCTGAAGATTTAAAATTGCATCCCGCGCAATTGCAGCAGAAAGCCAAAGAAGTGCTCAAAAGTATTTTACATAACTATGCTTTTTTTGAAGTTGCCACAATTGATAAATTTACACATAGCGTTATCCGAACATTTGCATACGACTTAAAACTTCCGTTGAATTTTGAAGTAGAACTCGATACAGATGCATTGCTAAACGAAGCTGTTGATCAATTGATTTCAAAAGCGGGTGAAGACAAATTAATTTCAGAAGTCTTGATCGATTTTGCACTGGAAAAAGCAGACGACGATAAAAGTTGGGACATTGCTTTTGACTTGAATAAAATTGCAAAACTATTGCTAAATGAAAATCAAGAACCACATCTTCGAAAACTAAAACACAAAACACTTGAAGATTTTAGCGAATTAAAAAAATTGCTTAAAACTAAAATCAATACAACTTCCGAAGAACTTTCCAACGCAGGAAAAGTAGTATTGGAACTCATACAAAGTGCCGGATTAGAATTTGATGATTTTCTTCGTAAAACCTTACCAAACCACTTTCAGAAAATTGCCGATAAAGATTTTGACGAAAAACGCTTGTACGGAAACAAACTAGCAGAAGCTTTAGAAAACGGAACTATCTATAAAAAAGCGTTAGATCCTGCGAAAGCCGCAACTATTGATTCATTATTGCCACAACTCAACGATGTCTATCACAGTTGCAAAGCGAATGTGTACGAATTAAGTTTTTTAAGAAATTTCTATAAAAATGCAACGCCTCTTTCTGTGCTAAACGCGATTCAGCACGAACTGGAAATCATCAAGGAAGAACAAAACTTATTGTTGATTTCGGAATTCAATACGTTAATTAGTGAAACTATTAAAGACCAACCTGCGCCATTTATTTATGAGCGTTTGGGTGAAAAATACAAACATTATTTCATTGATGAATTTCAAGATACATCAATCATGCAATGGGAAAACTTAATTCCATTGATTTCAAATAAGCTACAAACTGAAGTTTTAGCAGGAAAAAGCGGTTCGTTAACCATTGTTGGCGACGCAAAACAATCTATTTATCGTTGGCGTGGTGGAAAAGCAGAACAATTCATTGGGTTGAATCATGAAGTTGATCCTTTTATGGTTGGAAAAGAAAAAGTTGAATTACCTAGAAACTACCGCAGTTACGAAGAAATCATCAACTTTAACAACAGTTTCTTTCAACACATTTCAAAATTTTTCAGCAACGAAAAATATGGTGACATATATAAATACGGAAGTGCGCAATTGACAAACGACAAAAAAGGCGGATTTATTTCCTTTGATTTTATAGAAGCCAAAACGGTTGAAGAAGAATTTGAGATCATTCCTGAAAAGGTAATTTTAAAAATTCAAGAATTATTAGAAAAAGGATTTCAATACAAAGATATTTGTGTGCTTACGCGAAGAAAATCGGAAGGAATTGCCATTGCAGATATTTTATCGGCACATCAAATTCCGATCATTTCGTCGGAAACCTTGCTCATCAAACGTTCACCAGAAGTGCAATTTATCAATGACGTGCTTCGCTTGGCGATTCAACCAAAAAATAACGAAGTAAAGCTGCATTTATTGAATTATCTGGTAACAGAAAAACTAGCTATTTCACAAACACATCAATTTTTAAAAACACATGTTTCGCTTGAACCTGAAGCATTATTTAAAGCGCTAACCGAATTTAATTTTGACTTTACGTATTTCTTGCAATTATCATTGTACGAAGCCGTAGAATATTGCATTCGCGCGTTCCATCTTACGGACAAATCAGATGCGTATTTGCAATTTTTCTTAGATTTTGTATTGGAATATACCCAAAAGAAGCAACTCGGTTTTGCAGGCTTTTTAGAACATTGGGAAAAGAAAAAAAATCATTTAAGCATTGTGGCTTCTGGTTCGGAAAATGCAATTCAGATTATGACGATTCATAAAGCAAAAGGATTGGAGTTCTCTGTGGTGATCTTTCCGTTTGCAAACACAGATATTTACAAAGAAATAGAACCAAAATTGTGGTATCCGATTCCAAAAGAAGAGTTTCATGGTTTTGAAGAAGCGTATTTAAACTTAAATAGTTCCATTCAAGAATATGGCGAACTCGGCGCAACTTTATATCAAGAACGCCAATCGGAATTGGAATTGGACAATTTCAACATCTTATATGTTGCGTTTACACGAGCTGAGCAACAATTGCATGTGATTACCAAAAAAGAAGTTGATCGGAGCGGAAACGAACGTTTGCAAACATTTTCAGGCTTATTTATCAATTACTTGAAAGAAAATAATCATTGGAATGATGAATTAACAACCTACACATTTGGTGATTCTGAGGAAAATCTAGCGAAAGCGAATAATTCAGCACAAATTAATACGATTGTACAAGAGCAATTTATCAGCACCGCAAAAGAAGATCATAACTTACATTTACTCACCAAACAAGGATTATTGTGGGATACAACGCAGGAAGAAGCGATTGAAAAAGGAAACTTAATTCATGATGTATTGGCGCAAATAAAATATCCATCGGACATTGATTTTGTGTTGGACGAATATATTTCGAAAGGAATAATTGACGAGCAACAGCGTGAAAAATTGTCAAAAAGTATCAATCGTGTAATAAATCACCCTGAAATTGCGCCGTATTTCAATCAAGATGCAACAGTTTACAATGAAAAAGACATCATTTCAAAAGCTGGAAAAATAATGCGTCCTGATAGAATCGTTGTCAATCCAAACAACGAAACGACAATTATTGACTACAAAACAGGAATGCACAATCCATTTTATGTAGAACAAGTGTATGAATATGCAGATACATTGGTAGAAATGGATTTTAATGTCACAAAAAAAATCTTGTTGTACATCAATGAAGAAATTGACATAAAATATATATAATACCAGTTGTTGTTTGAATTTCCTGAATAAGAAAATAATGATTTTTTTCTTTATTCGAGTTAAAAAAGGAAAGCATAGCCTTAGCTACGGTTTCTGTTTTTAATAAAGAGGAAAGGGAAAAAGGGTGTTTTATTACAGTAAATTCAAATGATAAATGGTATAACTCAAAAATCGTAGCTATTTTTGTAAAAAATTAAACAACATGTACGGAAGTATACAACAACACTTAGAAAAAGAACTTCAAGAAATTAAAGATGCCGGACTTTATAAAAAAGAACGCATCATTACTTCACCACAAGGAGCTGAAATTACTATAAACACTGGCGAAACCGTTCTTAACTTTTGCGCTAATAATTACTTAGGATTGTCTTCGCATCCAGATGTAATTCAGGCAGCAAAAGATACGATGGACACGCACGGATTTGGAATGTCGTCTGTTCGTTTTATTTGTGGAACGCAAGACATTCACAAAACATTAGAGAAAAAAATAGCAGAATATTACGGAACAGAAGATACCATTTTATATGCCGCTGCTTTTGATGCTAATGGTGGTGTTTTTGAACCTTTACTTACGAAAGAAGATGCAATCATCTCTGATTCGTTAAATCATGCTTCTATTATTGATGGTGTTCGTTTGTGTAAAGCGGCGCGTTATCGCTATCAAAACAATGATATGGCAGATTTGGAAAAGCAATTGCAACAAGCAAATGCAGATGGTGCACGCTTTAAAATCGTTGTTACTGACGGAGTTTTCTCCATGGACGGATTGGTAGCACCTTTAGATGAAATTGCTGTATTAGCCGAAAAATATGATGCCATGATCATGATTGACGAATGTCATGCTACTGGTTTTATTGGCGAAACAGGACGCGGAACATTGGAAGAGAAAAATGTAATGGGACGCATTGACATCATTACAGGAACACTTGGAAAAGCAATGGGCGGCGCTATGGGCGGATATACCACAGGGAAAAAAGAAATCATTGAAATATTACGCCAACGCTCAAGACCGTATTTATTTTCAAACTCCCTAGCTCCTGCTATTGTAGGCGCATCTATCAAAGTATTTGAGATGTTAGCAACCGATACAACTTTACGTGATCAGCTAGAAGAAAACACCAACTATTTCAAAAAAGGAATCAAAGACGCAGGTTTTGATATCGTAGATGGCGACTCGGCAATTGTACCAGTTATGCTCTATGATGCGAAGCTTTCGCAAATAATGGCTGATAAACTACTAGAAAAAGGAATCTATGTAATAGGTTTTTTCTATCCTGTAGTCCCTAAGGGAAAAGCAAGAATACGAGTACAATTATCTGCCGCTCATACGAAGGCTCACTTAGACCAAGCTATTACTGCGTTTACAGAGATTGGGAAAGAATTAAATGTAATTTAAAAGCTTAATTACAAATATTTCTTAAAGGATTCTAAAAAAATTAATATATTTGTCTTTGTTAATAAGTATTAACAACTTACATTTGTCCTTTAATTAACACTTAAAATTAAATAATTAAACATGAAACATCTTAGCAGATTTTTAGTTGCTTTGTTGCTTGTAGTAGGATTCAGCAACGTAAAAGCTCAAGACTCAAATAACCCTTGGCAAATTAATGTAGCCATAAATGCAGTTGACTTCTATCCAACAAATGATATGGAAGCAGCAGGTATTACGGGTAAATGGTTTGACGAATATTTTAACGTAGGAGACCATTACAACATCCTACCAACACTTTCTTCAATTAGTGTTTCTAAGTACGTTGGAGACGGATTTTCTGTTGGATTAAGAGGTTCGGTAAACAAAATTGAAAAGTACGGTGACGCCAAAGTAGAAGATTTAACTTACTACGGATTTGACGCACTTATCAAGTACAACATTAACGAACTTTACAACATGGGGAAATTTGATCCTTATGTAGAAGTTGGTGGAGGTTACACTTGGGTTGATAATGTTGGAGCTGGTACAGTAAACGCAGGTTTAGGTATTAACTACTGGTTCACAGAAAACATTGCATTCAACTTACAAACAACTTACAAGCATTCTTTCGAGGATTATTTAGCTCCTCACTTCCAACACATGGCAGGTATTGCTATCAAGTTTGGTGGAAAGGATTCTGATGATGATGGAATTTTTGACAAAGATGACGCTTGTCCAGATGTAAAAGGTTTACCAGAATTTAATGGTTGTCCTGATACTGACGGTGACGGAATCGAAGACAGTAAAGATGACTGTCCTGATACTGCAGGTTTAGCTGCATTAAACGGATGTCCTGATACTGACGGTGACGGAATTGCTGATGGTAAAGATGACTGTCCAGAAGTAGCAGGTTCTGCTGCAATGAACGGATGTCCTGATACTGATAGTGACGGAATCACTGACGCTAAAGATAACTGTCCTACTGAAGCTGGACCATCTGCAAACAAAGGTTGCCCATGGACTGACAAAGACGGAGACGGAGTATTAGACAAAGATGATAGATGTCCAGTAGTAGCAGGTGTTGCTGAAAACGACGGATGTCCTCCAATCGCTAGAATGACTGAAACTGAAATTACAGTATTAGATAACTTAGCTAGAACTGTATACTTCAACTCAGGAAAAGATTCTTTCAAAGCTGAAACGTACGTTATCTTAGACAAGATTGCTGAATTATTGAAAGGTTTCCCAGACGAAAAATTCACAATTGGTGGTCACACTGATAGTGTTGGTTCTGAAGCGTTAAATATGAAATTATCTCAAGAAAGAGCTAACGCAGTTAAGAAATACCTAGAAAGTAAAGTAAGCAACACGTTTACTGCAACTGGATACGGTGAATCTGATCCTATCGCTTCTAACAAAACTAGAAAAGGTAGAGCACAAAACAGAAGAGTAGATATTAAATTAGTTAGATAATTAATTTAAACTCAAAATAACTTCATAAAAAACGCCTCGATATCTCGAGGCGTTTTTTTATTTTTACAACATGAAGTCATTCCTTTCTCATGTTGTTCACTATATTTTAGAAAACAATACCGACATAAGCCATCTTACATTGGTATTGCCTAGCAAAAGAGCAGGCGTTTTCTTAAAACATGAACTTTCACAACAAATTCAAAAGACTTCCTTTGCACCTGATATTCTCAGTATAGAAGAATTGGTGGAACAAATTTCTGGATATACAGCTGTAAGTAATACCGAATTACTCTTTGAATTTTACACCGTATACAAAGAACTCACACCAAAAGAATCGCAAGAACCTTTTGATTCCTTTTCAAAATGGGCGCAAATATTACTACAAGACTTTAATGAAATTGATCGCTATCTGATTCCGCAAAAGGATATATTTAATTATTTAGGTGCAATTCAGGAAATCAATCATTGGTCGTTGGAAAAAGAACCAACAACCTTAGTCAAAAACTATCTTACGTTTTGGAATAAGCTTGAAGACTATTATAACGCACTGACCGAAAAAATCACGCAAAAAGGAATTGCCTATCAAGGTTTGGTCTACAGAGAAGCGGTTGACAGTTTAGAGTTCTATCTCCAAAAAAACGAAGACAAAAAACATTATTTCATTGGTTTCAATGCGTTGAATACTGCCGAAGAAAAAATCATTCAAGAGTTTTTAGAAGTTGGCTTGGCAGAAATTTTATGGGATACGGATCACGTATTTTTTGACGATCCCGAACACGATGCAAGTTTGTTTTTGCGCCGCCATCGTTATGACTGGAATTACTTTAAGAAGAACGACTTCTCGTGGGTTGCGGATAATTTTTCAAGTAAAAAAAATATTGAAATCATTGGTGTTCCCAAAAATGTAACGCAGGCAAAACACATTGGAGAAATTCTACAAGAATTACAACAAAAAGAAGAAACACTACAAGATGTTGCAGTGGTTTTAGGTGACGAACAATTACTAATTCCGTGTTTAAACTCATTGCCGATCGAAATTGAAAAACTCAATATTACGATGGGTTTTCCACTAAAAGATATTCCACTGGCAACCACATTCAATAATTTATACCTACTTCAAGAACATCATCGAAACGATACATTTTACTATAAAAATATCATCAATGTGCTTTCAGACACAAATTTGCGTCCGCTATTTCAACAAGAAGACACAAACTTAGCGGCTGACATCATTCAGTACATTCAAACAAACAATATCATTTACGTCAATACGGAGTTGATTGTAGAACGATTTCCTAAAGACATTCAAGATATTGCCAAAATGCTTTTTACCTATTGGAACAACAAACCAAAAGTGGCAATTCAACATTGTATCACATTAATTCGTCGCTTAAAAACTACTTTGATTGAACATCGCGAACAACATTTGTTAGCACTAGAATATTTATATCGTTTCAACGAAGTATTCAATCAATTACAACTGTTGACCAAACAACACAATTACATCACAGATATAAAATCGTTATTAGCGCTGTACAAAGAAATCATCAGTACAGAAACGCTCGATTTTAGAGGTGAGCCGCTTCAAGGATTGCAATTAATGGGAATGTTAGAAACACGCGTTTTAGACTTTAAAACCGTGATTCTTTCCTCGGTAAACGAAGGAATTTTGCCTTCTGGAAAAAGTAACAATTCCTTTATTCCATTTGATCTAAAAAAACAGTTCAATCTCCCAACATACAAAGAAAAAGATGCCATTTACACGTATCATTTTTATAGATTATTGCACAGAGCTGAAAACGTATATTTACTATACAATACCGAAGCTGACGGTTTGAATGGTGGCGAAAAAAGTCGTTTCTTGATGCAATTAGAAACCTACGCAATGCCAAATCATACGGTTTCGCAACATGTCGTCATTCCGAAAGTGCCAAAAATTGAAAACCATTTGCAAGTCGTGCAAAAAGAAGCGCATATTTTAGAGCGCGTCAAAGAAATTGCAAACAAAAGCTTCTCGCCTTCTGCGTTGACTTCCTATATTAGAAATCCCATCGATTTTTATTATCAAAAAATATTGGGCATTAAAGAATACGAAGCTGTTGAAGAAACGGTCGCAGCCAACACACTCGGAACTGTGGTTCATGATACGTTGGAGTTGTTGTACAAACCTTTTGAAGGAAAAATTATTGTGGTAGCAGACATCAAAGCGATGTTTAAAAAAGTAGAACCATTAGTCACGGAAAATTTCAAAAGAACATATGGAGAAGGAAATATCAAACGTGGAAAAAACCTCATCATTTTCAAGGTTGCCAAACGTTATGTCACCAACTTTTTAAATCAAGAAATACAAACGTTACAAACAGGCAAAACATTACGAATTCTACAAATAGAACAAACATTACAAGCCAAAGTAGACATTCCTGAGCTTGATTTTCCCGTATATATTGGTGGAAAAGTAGATCGTGTGGACGAATTGGACGGCGTGATGCGAATTATTGATTATAAAACAGGAAAAGTGTCGCAAGGCGATGTAGAAATTGTCGAATGGGATTTGCTTACGCAAGATTATAAATACAGCAAAAGCTTTCAAGTATTGGCGTATGCCTACATGATTTATCAAAAACAACCATTTCAACAAGATACCGAAGCCGGAATTATTTCTTTTAAAAATTTACAAAGCGGATTTTTAAAATTTGGAACGAAAGATAAACCTGGAAGTCGCACCAAAAACCAATTGGTAACTTCGGAAACTTTAGATGATTTTTTGATCGAACTCAAACGACTCATTCTTGAAATTTGCAACGAAACCATTCCATTCACTGAAAAAGAAGTCTAATCATGATGCAGAAGCTCAAAAACAACGTTTTAACACGCAATAACCAAAAAGATATACTAGTTGATTACTTTTTTACAAAGAACGATCAAACAAAGCCTATTGTGATCTTTTGTCATGGCTACAAAGGTTTTAAAGATTGGGGCGCGTGGGATTTGGTTGCGGAAGCTTTTGCCGATGCTGGATTTTTCTTTTTGAAGTTTAATTTTTCGCACAATGGCGGAACGATCTCGGAACCAATTGACTTTCCTGATTTAGAAGCATTCGGTGAAAATAATTATACCCAAGAACTCAACGATCTGCAATTCGTGATCGATTACGTTACAAATACTACTTTTGAATTTTCTGATGAAATAAACACTGAACATAGCTCACTTATTGGACATTCCCGCGGCGGCGGAATCGTAACTATAAAAGCCACCGAAGAAGCCAAAATTACGAATGTGATTTCTTGGGCGGGCGTTTCAGACTACGCGTCACGTTTCCCGAAAGGAGAAGCTTTAGAACATTGGAAAAATACTGGCGTTATGTATGTTGTAAACGGCAGAACGAAGCAAGAAATGCCGCATTTTTATCAGTTTTTTGAAGATTTTAAAACAAATGAAACACGTTTAGACATTCAGAAAGCAACAAAAAACATACAAATTCCGCATTTAATTGTTCACGGAACAACAGATCCTGCGGTTCCGGTTGAAGAAGCAAATGAATTACATGCTTGGAATCCAAACAGCAAATTACAGCTTATTGAAAATGCCGATCATGTTTTTGGCGCGAAACATCCGTGGAACGAAACGTATTTACCAAAGGATTTGGAAGCAGTTGTAAATGCTACGATTGATTTTATCAAAAAGTAAAATCCTCTAAAGAAATAGTTCCGATTTTAGTTTCCAAATGTTCGTATAGTTGTTTTAGATTTGTCTTTTTTACTTCTTGAATCGCTTGTTTAAAAAATGATTTAAAAAATTCATCATCAATATTTTGCATTTGATGTAACTTTCTAAATTCTTCTGAATAAAAATACGCTTCTAGTTTGTCTTCTAAAATATATTCTGTTCCTAAAATATTGGTGTACGTTTGTAAAGTATTCTTCAAAAAACAAAAATAATTATACGAGAAAAAGCTTGATTCTTTAGAGAGTTTCATCACTTTTTCATACTGATTTCTGAGTCCGTAGCGCACTCTATTCAATTCGTATTGCGAAAGCTTTTTAAAAGGTGTTTCAATGATTTTTGCAGCAAAATTTTTGATAGCAACATCACTGTCCGGTTTCTGATATATAATAGTTCCTGTTGCTAACAATCGGGCTTCAAACTTACTTCCATTCGCAAATTGCTGTTCAATGAGTTTTTTATAATTACGTTTTGTGTGAGTTGCATAAGAAAATTGATAACCTTCTAGTGTTTTTATTCTTCTTTCAGAAATTGTAGAAGTGTTGGAAAGAATAATTCTGAGATCAATATCTGATGTTTCGGTAGCTGTGCCTAAAGCATAACTTCCGCAAAGAATCATCAGATCAATCTCAGAACTATAAGATAATTGATTTAAAAAATTTTGAAATAGTGTGGTTTCAAAACTCATAATTAAAAAATGGATTAAGATTATGAACAGTCATAACTTACACAATCTGCACTAGGACATCCGTCTGTAGGATACCCACAATTTGCAGTAATGCAATTAGGGCGAGATGCTGTTCCGCCGCCACCGCCGTCACATCTTATGGTTCCACAATCACAATGGGTTCCATCTGACACACAATCGTTCGGATCGCACGAAAAGCAAACCGTTAACGTTGCTACTCCACCAACTACTGAGTTAGTGAAATTTAGATTAGAAACTTCAAACTTGTTAAGCTTCAATTTTCCATACTTTTTCTTTTTCATAATTAAATGTTTTAAGAATTAAACTGATCCTAAGTTAAAGTCGAAAATTGAAAAAAAACAGCTTTTATAGTCGTAATTATTTAAATACGAGTGCAAAAAAAGCGAGCCGAAGCTCGCTCTAAATACGTTGTAATCTTTTATCAGGCAATAATACTATGCCAAAATAATAATATATTCTACCGTTGTGAGTCCACCGCTAATCTCATTAGCATGCTGAACTTCATATTGTGTTAATTTTTCTAGCATAACAATTATCTTACTTTATTACACGTTTCTGGATGACAGGTATAATCTGGATGCGTATCACCGCTTCCGCTATCGCGCCACATTCCTTTAATTGCTTGATTTTGAAAATTACTAATTACTCTTTTTTGTAAGCGTAAGCTTTTTAAATTTCTTTTTTTCATAATTAATTCGTTATAGGTTTATCTTTCTTGATTATTACATGTTTCATGACACGTGTATATAATTGCTGTATCACCACTACAATTCGGATCGTCCGAACCTCTTCTCAATTGTCCTTTTAAAGCGTCAATTTTTAGATTACTAATTACGTTTTTGCGCAAGTGTAAACTCTTTAAATTTCTTTTTTTCATGGTATTCTGTTTTAGTTAATACCTAAAAGTACAAAAAATTATATGGAGTAGCTTCCGCATTTTTATAATGCAGACAACTAATAAAAAAAGCCATTCAAAATAATTCTTGAATGGCTTTCTGTATATATATTATAAAATATGTCTTATTCTGTTCCTTTCAAAACCAATAACGGCAAGCGACTTTCAAAGTCAACTTTTTTGATAGAATTTTGTTCCCACAATTTTTTAAAGAATCCGCGTTTACGTCTGAACACACAAATTAAATCTGGATTATTTTCGTTTAAATGCTCCAAAACTCCTTGAAACAAGGTTGCGTTTTCTGAACTCTTATACGCAGATGTAATGGCTGCTAACTCTGAGTAAAACTCTAAATCTTCAGGTAAAAAATCGGGCGTTTTTACTTGTAACAAACGCATCTTTGCCCCAAAAGCTTCCAGAATTTGCTCTAACGGCTCTAAAGTTTCTTTGCGCTTAATAACTCCTGATTTTATAGCAGTTAATACCTTTTTAATTGGCTTAAACGCATATCCTTCTGGAACAACCAACACAGAAATATCGGTTTGCTTCACAATACTTCCTGAAGTAGTTCCTAAAAACATCTCTTCTTTAATAGACGTACTTCTTGGCCCAAGAATAATTAAATCAATTCCTAGTTCTTTATCAATGGAGTTAATACTATCAAGTACATTTCCTTTTGCTGAAATAATAGAAACATCTACGTTCTTAAGATCAACACTAGCTACGACTTCTTTTACATAACTTGCCGTCTCACGACCCACAATATCATCTACATTCAAAATTGTTCCTGCTTTCGAAAGCACTTTAAAAGCTCTAAACACAAATACTTTTGCATTGATTACTTCTGCAAAATCAATAGCATATTGCAATGTATTCTTTGCATTCTGAGAATCTCCAATAGGAACTAATATATTTTTCATCTGTTTATTTTTATGTATTAATTCAGTCAAAGAAAAAATTTACCAAAAATCACGTAAGTTGCTAATAACTATATGATATGACGCATTTCATTGTCCTAAATTTCTGCAAAAATAATCATTTTTTAATTCTAAGATCGATTTTCTATTTTTTATACCTCAAAAAATAAATATCTTTAAAACAAAAAATCACACCAAAACATCCATGAACTTACAAATTCGCAGGGCTACTTTAGCAGATATTGATGCATTATTAATCATTACCAAAGCCTGCGCTAAAAACATGATTCAAAAAGGAATTTTTCAATGGAATGAAAATTACCCTAACAGAAATGCTTTTTCAACCGATGTGCATCGAAATGAATTGTTTGTTTTGTTTGATCCTTCACAAATTGTAGGTTGCATTGTCATTTCTACTTTTATGGATGAAGAATATAAAGCTGTTGATTGGCTTACGCCAGATGGTGCAAATCTATACATTCATCGGTTGGCGGTTCACCCAGAAACGCAAGGAAAAGGATACGCACAGCAGTTAATGCAATTTGCAGAAAACTATGCCATAGAAAATAATTATCGTTCCATAAGATTAGATACGTTCAGTAAGAACCTTAGAAACCAAAAGTTTTACGAACTTCGCGGCTATAAGAAATTAGGAAACATACACTTTCCCAAACAAACTGTATATCCTTTTTACTGTTACGAATACATACTTTGAAAACACGTATCACCAACGCAGACATCAACAGACTCGCAATTCCCGCATTAATATCAGGAATTGCAGAACCATTATTGTCTATCACAGACACAGCAGTTGTTGGAAATGTGAGCATAAACGCTACGGAAGCTTTAAGTGCTGTCGGAATTGCAGGTGCGTTTATTTCCATGCTAGTGTGGGTTTTTGGACAAACCCGAAGCGCCATTTCTGCATTAGTTTCACAATACTTAGGCGCTAACAAACTAGAACAAATCAAAACCTTGCCCGCGCAAGCTATCGGAATCATTCTGACAATTAGTATTGTATTAATTGTAATTACCTATCCGTTTGCCGAATACATTCTGAATTTTTACAATGCAGAAGGCATCATTCTAGACTATAGCAGTTCGTATTACAGAATCCGAATCTTTGGATTGCCTTTTACGCTGCTCACTTTTGCCATTTTTGGTGTATTCAGAGGTTTGCAAAACACCATGATTCCTATGATTATTGCCATCTTTGGGGCATTACTCAATGTGGTTTTAGACTTTGCATTGGTGTATGGAATAGAAGGATACATTCCTGCCATGCATGTTGATGGCGCAGCATACGCGAGTTTAATTTCACAAATATGTATGGCGTTATTAGCGGTTATATATATGATAAAAAAGACACAAATTCCATTAAAAATACGATTACCACTTCATAAAGAGTTGCCAAAACTTTCTGTGATGATTCTCAACTTAATCATTAGAACCATTGCGTTGAACGTCGCTTTATATTTCGGAACTTCATTTGCCGCAGCTTATGGTCCAAAATACAGTGCTGCCTATACTATTTTACTAAATCTATGGTTTTTTGGCGCCTTTTTTATTGATGGTTATTCCAGTGCTGGAAATATCTTAGCAGGAAAACTCTTTGGCGAAGAAAATTATGAGGAATTGGTAAAACTCAGCGTACGATTGACAAAATATGCCGTTGTTGTTGGTTTGCTCATGTTGGTTATTGGCGGAATCTTATACTATCCTATTGGGCGAATTTTTACAAAAGAACAAGCTGTTTTAGAAGAATTCTATGCAGTTTTCATCTTAATTCTTGCTATGCAACCGCTTTGCGCCCTTGCTTTCATCTTTGATGGAATCTACAAAGGATTGGGGAAAATGGCAACTTTACGAAACGTATTACTCATTGCTACCTTCGTGGTGTTCATTCCAACGATCTTTATTTTAGATGCGCTTGATCTAAAACTATACGCCGTTTGGATTGCATTCACACTTTGGATGCTAGCACGTGGTTTCCCGTTAATCATTATCTTCCGAAGAGAATTTATTCCGAAAATTTCCAAAAAGTAGACTTCGACTCCGCTCAGCCTGCTTTTTCAGACTTCTTTGACTTACTTGGATTGTTGGACTTATTAGATGCTTACTGTTAACTAAATTTAAAATTTATTCGTTTTTGCGAGAATTTTGAAAAAATTCGTGGCAATCTGTTACTCTTATATCCAAAAGTGTAATCTTAAATTAAATTTAGAATGACAATGCGATAAACTAATTTTTTTAGACTTGTTGGACGGTTAGATTTTGTCTGTTCGAGCGCAGTCGAGAACTACTTCTTTCTACAAAGATTGAATGAACGAAATTATCTTCCTACTTTTGTTAAACACGAAAACAAATCCCATGACCACAACAAGAACCAACGGAAGTTTATACACCAACATTCAAAACAACATCGCAACGATTGAATTTGGACATCCTGCAAGCAATTCTTTTCCTGGTGAGTTACTAGATCGATTGACCAACGAATTGAACAACCTTAGAGAAAATGACACTGTAAACGTGATCATTCTCAAAAGTGAAGGCGATCGTGCTTTTTGTGCGGGTGCTTCTTTTGATGAACTCGTCGCGATTGAAAACTTGGAAGACGGAAAAAAATTCTTTAGCGGTTTTGCAAACGTAATCAACGCCATGCGAACCTGTGGAAAACTCATTATTGGTCGTGTACAAGGAAAAGCTGTTGGTGGCGGCGTTGGCTTAATTTCCGCTTGTGATTATGTATTTGCAACGGAAGCTGCTTCTGTAAAACTCTCAGAATTAATGATTGGAATTGGTCCTTTTGTCATTGCGCCTGCGGTTCAAAACCGAATTGGAAAAGCAGGTTTCTCCGAGTTAAGTCTCGCGCCAAGCGAATGGAAAACGGCGTATTGGGCAAAAGAAAAGGGCTTATTTGCCAAAGTATTTGAAACCCAACAAGAGTTAGACAACGAAGTAGAAATCTTCGCAGCAAAACTCGCTTCGTACAATCCGGATGCATTGGCTGGTATGAAAAAAATATTGTGGGAAGACACCGAAAATTGGGATGCGCTTTTATCCGAGCGTGCTGAACTTTCAGGAAGGTTGGTTTTATCAGATTTTACTAAGAATGCGTTGGCGAAGTTTCGGAAGTGATTTTTAGGCTTCTTGGACTGGCTTAGATTATTGGAGTTTGTCATTGACTTCGTCGAATATTCGATTTCCTGCGAAGGCAGGAATCTAAAAGTTTTATCTCATTATTATATTACAATTACCTAACCTTTACAAGTTCGAGCGCAGTCGAGGACACAATAAAAGCTATTACTTTCATCAAAAAAGTAAGGCATAAAATTTGATACATTCAAACGTATCAATCCTATCCTTATGAAGAAAGTAATTCTAAGTTCTATTATAGCATTGCTTCTACTTTCTTGTTCGAAAAAAGAACAGTATTATGGAACTTGGACATGCGAATTTTCATATGGAGCTTCACCTACTTTTATGAAAATTGATGCTGACAGTATTTCTTTGAGCGAATCTGGAAATTATTGGAATACCTATCCGTTATCAATTAATAATAATTGCCTCACATTTTTAGATAACACATTTAAAACTTCTATTTCAAAAGATTCAATGGTTTTTGAAGGAAATGTATATAAAAAAGACTCTTTTTCTTCTCTATTAAACATAAAGTTGCCTGAGCTAAAAACATATCATTTTCAAGAAGCTAATCCTGATGAAAAATTAATTTATATCAAATACGGGAAAGTGCCGAACTCCAATGAATTTAAACTGCAACTCAATGATAAATATGCAAATTTTGCAGCTATTTTGGACTATTTCTCTCATGAAGTAGGATCGTGTTCAAAGTTATCTTCTCCTGCAAGAGTAGTACTCATTTGCGATAAAGATGCTAAAATGGAAGATTTAGAATATCTTTTTTTTGAATTAACAAAAATGAATGCGCTTGTTTTTTACACTGTCGATCATGTAAAATATAAAGTCATTGACCAAGAAATTGAACAAAAAATATTTTCACAAGAAAATCGAATTACGCCTATTTTTAACATAAAGTACAATCAAAAAATAAATGATATGGACTTTGAAGTTATATATACCACAATGAATGACAAACCGTTAGAAGATTTTAAATTCAAAAACACACAATCTTTATTTCTTGTAAATGACCGTTTTCATATTGGTAAGAAACAATATAACTTGGAAACATTCACAAAAAAAGTTGATTCCATTGTATCGAACAATACTCAGTTAGTTTCCCTTTTTGATTTAAAATCAAACTACAAACATTTTACAATTTTCAATGCAGTCATTAATGATGCGTATCTCAAACACTACGATGCTATTGCTAAACAGAAATTCAATACAACATACGAGCAATTAAATAGTGATGGAAAAGCTGTTATAAAAGCATTACTTCAAAAGGAAAATATTCAAAATATATCTATTTCCCACTTTTTATCTTTTGCAGAAAACCCAAAGTTTCCCTTTAAAAATATTAAAGAGCAACTTCCTGAAGCTTATTTTAAGCAATTGGAATAAAAAAACATTCGTGAATTCGTGGCGAAAAAGAAAATTAGACTGACTTAGACTTTTTAGACTCGTTAAACTTCTTGGATTAAAAAGAGATTCCTGCCTTCACAGGAATGACAAAAGGTAAAATATTCTATCTTTGCGCATTAATTGAAAATGAAAATGAGCAAAATTCGCATTACAAAGCAATTTAATTTTGAAACCGGTCATGCTTTATACGGCTATGACGGGAAATGTAAAAACGTACACGGACACAGTTATAAACTTTCGGTAACGGTTATTGGAAATCCTATTACAGACAATACAAACGTAAAATGGGGAATGGTGATTGACTTTAGCGATCTGAAAAAAATCGTGAAAGAAGAAGTCGTAGATGTATTTGATCACGCAATTGTATTTAATAAAAATACACCACATGCTTCCTTGGCTATGGTAATGCGCGGTGAAGGACACAGTGTAATTCTAGCAGATTATCAGCCAACAAGTGAAAATATGGTGATCGATTTTGCTTCAAAAATCAAAAAAAGACTTCCAGAAACAATTCAACTATTTTCATTGCGCTTACAAGAAACCGATTCGTCATGCGCGGAATGGTTTGCGAGTGATAACGAATAATTATTTAGCACTTATAAGTGTAGCATCTCGATAGCTTCGCTAAGTATTTTCAATCAAAATATATTTTGATCTCAATAATGCTCGATGTGACATACTTGACAAATAATATAGAAATAGATTCCTGCCTACGCAGGAATGCAAGAATTCTTATATTTACACCATGAACATTCCCGAAGGAAAAAAAATATACTTCTCTTCCGACAACCATTTAGGCGCGCCAACGGCAGAAGCGAGTCTTCCGAGAGAGAAAAAATTTGTGGCTTGGTTGAATGCTATTGAGCATGATGCCGCCGCTATTTTTTTATTGGGCGATTTGTTCGATTTTTGGTTTGAATATAAAACCGTTGTTCCAAAAGGTTTTGTGCGAACGCTCGGAAAACTAGCCGAACTCAGCGACAAAGGCATTCCAATTTATTTCTTTGTGGGAAATCATGATTTATGGATGGATGATTATTTTAAGAAAGAACTCAACATTCCTGTGTATCACAAACCGCAAGAATTCACCTTTAACGAAACTACTTTTTTCATTGGTCACGGTGACGGATTAGGTCCTAAAGACAAAGGATACAAGCGCATGAAAAAAGTGTTTACGAATCCATTCTTTAAATGGTGTTTTCGTTGGTTACATCCTGATATTGGCATGCGAATTGCGCAATATTTATCGGTAAAAAACAAACTAATTTCTGGCGATGATGACGCTAAATTTTTAGGAGAAGACAACGAATGGTTGGTACAATATTCTAAGCGTAAGCTTGAAACCAAACACTACGATTATTTCATCTTTGGACATCGCCATTTACCACTAGAAATTGACCTCAACGAAAAAAGTCGCTATGTAAACTTGGGCGATTGGATTCAGTATTATACCTATGGCGAATTTGATGGAAAAACACTTTCGTTGAAGAAATATGAGTAATCGTTGGTTTGTATAAGGCTTTATGAGCTATTCTGATTTTAGAGCACAACACTCTTTTTTTAATTTCTTGAACTGCTAAATAAAATTCTGTTTAAACCATTTACGCAAACGATAGTCTTATTCAGAAACCCATCTTAATGAACGCTCCAAAAATAATTACCCTTTTCCTTATTACTGTATTATATATTGCTTGTGGAAGTGACGATGTAGCAATTTCAAGTACTCCAACAGAAACACCAATTGTTGTAGAAAGCAGTCCAAATATTTTATTGATTATTGCTGATGATATGGGCTTAGATGCTACGCCAGGTTATGATATTGGAACTATAAAGCCGAACATGCCCAATTTGCAAAACATGATAAATTCTGGAGTTCGATTCACGAATTTATGGTCAAATCCAACATGTACGCCAACACGATCGAGCATCATCACAGGAAAGTATGGCTTCCGAACGAATGTATTAAATGTTGGAGATGTTTTGTCAACTTCAGAAACATCGTTACAACAATTTTTAACGACAAATAGTCCTGAATATAAAACTGCAGTCATTGGAAAATGGCATTTATCTACAAGTCCAACACATCCAACAGACATGGGAATTGATTATTATGCTGGTTTGTTATCTGGCGGCGTACAATCGTACTGGAATTGGAATTTGACAGAAAATCAACAAACAGCAAATTCTACAGAATATACAACCACAAAATTTACAGATTTAGCGATTGATTGGGTTTCAAATCAAACCGATCCTTGGTTTTTATGGTTAGCGTATAATGCGCCACATACACCTTTTCATTTGCCACCAAACGAATTACATTCACAAGGAAATTTGCCTGATGATACCGCAAGTATTGATGCAAATCCAATTCCGTATTACATGGCAATGTTAGAAGCGATGGATTCTGAAATTGGAAGATTATTAAGTTCAATGTCTACAGAAGAAAGAGAAAATACAGTTATCATTTTTATTGGTGATAATGGTACGCCGAATCAGGTTGTACAAGAATACATTTCACAACGCGCAAAAGGAACTCTATATCAAGGTGGTATAAATGTCCCAATGATTGTTTCTGGAAAAAACGTTACAAGATTTAATGATACTGAAGAAGCATTAGTAAATACTACGGATTTGTTTGCTACAATTGCAGATATTGCAGCTACTGGAACTTCTGAAGTTAACGACAGCCAAAGTTTTAAAACACTTTTATCCACTACAAATACGGAAACACGTGATTATGTATATGCTGAAATTAGTAGTACTGGCGGATCTAATTATACGATTAGAAATGCCACGCATAAATATATTTTATTTGATAATGGAACAGAAGCTTTCTATGATTTGAGTGTGAACCCTTTCGAGAATCCGAACTTATTAAGCGCAAATCAATTGCCATTGAATGCCACAGACAGTGCTATAAAAGATGAGTTGGTAAATAGACTCAACGAAATACGGCAATAGAAAATCTATTTTTCGTCTTGATGTGCTTTTATATCTTCCGTTAAATCTAATTTTCTAAATGTTGGAGAAATTAATCCTGTGGTAATTACGGTAATTAAGGTCATGGTTCCGCCGAAGACAACTGCCGTGACTGTTCCCATCAACTTTGCTGTGGCACCACTTTCAAACGCTCCTAGTTCGTTTGACGAACCTACAAACATAGAGTTTACAGAAGCCACACGTCCGCGCATTTCATCAGGTGTTTTGAGTTGTAAAATTGTTTGACGAATCACCATAGAAACTCCATCGGTAACGCCACTTAAAAATAAAGCAACAAGCGAAATCCAGAATATTGTAGACAATCCGAAGATGATGATACACACACCAAATCCGAAAATGGCACCCAATAATTTCATTCCTGCATTTTTGCTAATCGGAATGTAGGCAGTAATTAACATGGTTAATACGGCTCCAACTGCCGGCGCAGCGCGCAACATTCCAAATCCTTCCGGGCCGACTTTTAAAATATCTTGTGCAAATATTGGCAATAACGCAACAGCGCCACCAAATAAAACCGCAATCATATCGAGCGTAAGCGCACCTAAAACTGCTTTTTCATTCCAAACAAATGTGATGCCTTCTGACAAACTTTTCCATACATTCTCGCCAATTTTCGGGTTCAATATTGGTTTTTTCGGAATTAGAAAAAGAATCATAAATGACAAGGTTACGAGTGCAAAAATGATACATAGTGACCAATGTACACCAATCCAGTTGATGGTAAATCCAGCGAAAGCGGGTCCTAAAATCGTAGCTGTTTGCCATGTAGAACTACTCCATGTGGCAGCATTTGGATATATTTTTTTAGGAACAATTAACGCAATTAATGAAAAGATGGTTGGTCCAAAAAACGAACGTAAAAATCCACCAAAAAACACCAACGCATAAATACTGTATAATATTGAGTTTTGAGACCATTGAGCAGTAACTTCAGGTGATGTCAGTAAAAATAATCCGAAACTAATTAGGGAGAAAAACGCGATACAGATGGCTAGCAGATTTCGCTTTTCGCGCTGATCTACAATATGTCCAGCAAATAATGCCATCGTAACCGCAGGAATGACTTCCATGAGTCCAATTAAACCAAGTGACCATGGATCTTTGGTAATGGAATACACTTCCCACTCAATCACAATGAATTGCATGGACCAACCAAAAACCAAAAAGAATCTAACAAGTAAAAAGATATTGAATTCTTTAAATCGCAATGCTGCGTACGGATCTTGTTTTTCCATGGAATATTTATTGCGAATTCAATTTGAACTCTACACGTCTATTTTTCTTTCGTTGTGCTTCCGTATCATTAGAAACTATTGGTTTTGAACTTCCAAAACCAAACCATTCAATTCTCGAATCTTTTAGTCCTTTAGCGATTAAATAATCCGATACGGCTTTTGCACGTTCCAAAGATAATTCTTTATTTCTTTCTAAAGTTCCAATAGCATCTGTATGTCCATATACTTCAATTGTAAGTGTTGGTTTTTCTTGTAAATACACATATAATTCATCGAGCTCTTTTACAGAAGTTGGTACTAAGGTTGCTTTATCAAATTCGAAAAGCACATTTTTAAACGTATAAATTTTGGCTACTTTTAGTGGTGTTACTTCTACTGATTCTTCTTGTTCTTTTATCGCTGTAACTTCTTTTTCTAAAGGTGTTACGGAAACATCATCTATGTAATAATACGAAAATTCATAGTCCAATGCACGTTGCATTTTTATCAAATTTGTTTTCCTGTTGGAATTAAAATTTCCGATCGAAAAATAATTTTCAAATCCTGAAGCTTCATACATAAAGGTAATTTCTGTCCAGCCTAATTTTTCTTTGTAATAGCGACCTTTGCTAATCTCAACCTTTGTAAACTTTTTATCGGTTGCTTTTTTAGGTTTAATTTGTTTTTCACAATGGTTGGAATGGTAACACTTTTTTAATGCTTCTTCTGTAAATAAAATATCTAAATCTGTTGTGGCTTTCGTAGATTTTTCAGCCAAACTCACGTAGAAAGTAATCGTGTATTTTTTTCCTTTTTCGAGCGTTTTCTTTAATTCTCCTTGAATATATTCTCGATAGTTTTTTTCTGTAAAAACATAAATTCCTGCTAGTGCAGTTCCAGTTCTCGGTTTCTGATAACCGTTATAGTGATTGTAGCTTTTTTTGCCTTTATAGTTGAAATAATCTGTAGAACCGCCACTTGGCGTACTCCAATTGGTGACATTATTATCAAACTGTCCCATAGAACGTTCACAGTTTGAACATTCTTCAAAACTTGGATTTAGGACTAAGTTCTGAGAAAATATTAATGATGTAACAAGAAATACTGAAAGCTGAACGATCGTTTTCATTTCATCTAAACGATTTTGCTAAAAATTTATTACCCAAGGTGTAAAAGATTAATTAAACCACAATGTTCCACAAAAATGCGAAAGATCAGAATTTTGCAAAATTACTTCTTTAGAAAACTAATCGCAGTTCCACCACCAGCAGCTAACTTTAAGTTTAGATTTGTTTCTGAAGTCACTTCCATAGTTTCTATAACAATTGCTGTTGGATTATCATTCCAATGTGCATCTTCAGCATCTTTATAAATCGTTGCCGTGTATGTTGTATTTGATTCTAGAAAGTCTAAAGAAACGTTTAATTCGCGTGGATTTTCATCTGTAATACTTCCCAAAAACCAATTGCCTGTGTTGCGTTCTTCACGAGCAATTGTGACAAAATCGCCTATTTCTCCATTGATAACTTTGGTTTGTTTCCAATCGACACCAACATCGCGAATGAATTGCAACGCCGGATTTCCTTCGTAATTTTCTATTAAATCTGCCGCCATTTGAATGGGACTGTAAATAACCACATACAGCGCCAATTGTTGCGCAATCGTCGTATTGACTTGATTGTCTTCTTTATACGGCGTTAATTTGATGTTGAAAATTCCAGGTGTATAATCTATCGGACCTGCCAACATTCGTGTGAATGCTACAATTGGCAAATGTTCTGGTGGATTTCCGCCATCGGCTGCCCACGCATTAAATTCTTGTCCGCGCAAACCTTCACGCGAAATAATATTTGGATAGGTTCTTCGCAAACCTGTGGCTTTAATTGGTTCGTGCGCATTTACGGCAACTTCATAATCAATAGCTTTAATGACTGCATTGTTGTAATGATTCACCATCCATTGTCCGTGATGATATTCTCCTTTCGGGATAATTTTTCCAACATAACCCGATTTTACCGAATGAATTCCCAAGTCTTGCATGAGTTTGTATGCTTTGTCCATTTGTTTATCATACGTTCCAATCGCCGCAGACGTTTCATGATGCATGATAATTTCCACTCCTTTTTCGTTGGCATAACGCACTACTTCTTCCAAATCATAATCGTCATAAGGTGTGATAAAATCAAAAACTCCTTCACGATCTTCAAAGCCAATCCAATGTTCCCAACCTGTATTCCAACCTTCAATTAGTACGCCGCCAATATTGTTTTTGGTAGAAAAGTCAATGAATGCTTTGGCGTTTTCCGTGGTTGCGCCGTGTTTTCCCGCTGCTTTGTCCCAAGAAGATTTTCCTAAATGCATTTCCCACCAAATTCCAGTATATTTCATCGGCGTAAACCATGAAATATCATCAATTTTAGAAGGTTCATTTAAGTTTACAATCAGTTTAGAATCAATTAATTCTGTAGCTTTTTCTGTGACCTGAATTGTTCGCCAAGGTGTTGTAAATGGCGTGGTTCTTTTTACTTTGTATTTTGTGCGTTCTGAACCTACCAATTCACTTTGTAAGGATAAATTTTCCGTGTCAACTTTCAACGTCATTCCCGAATAATCTATCAATGCTGCTTCATGAATGCTAATGTGCAAACCGTCAGCTGTTCGCATGGTAACTGGTGTATTGACTGCATTTTCAGGAATATAGGTTTGTGCTAAACTTCCATGATTTGCTTTGCTCAATGCATCAATTTTGGAAATTTTTGACGTGGTATATAAGTGTTCATAAATATCCCAATCGCCCGGAATCCACCACGAAGTATGATCGCCAGTCAATTGAAATTGTGTGTTTTCATCGGTAATAATGACTTCTTTTAAATGTTCTTGCGAAGGAATTTCATATCGAAAACCAATTCCATCATTATATACTTTAAACACCAAATTTAATTTTCGTTGCAACGAATCTTTCTCTTGAAGTTCAACCGTTAATTTTTTATACTGATTTCGCACATTTTCCTGTTCGCCCCAAGGCATTTTCCAAGTCTCATCAACCGTTTTGGTAAGTGTCTTTACAATTTTGAAATTCGCATGTAAAGAAGGCATATCTTTTAAGTCAAAACCTAGTGAAGACGTATCAATAACCGTTTTTGTATCACGAATTATTGTATACTGCGCAACGCCTTTTTCAGACAGAAAAACAGCAACTTTCAATTTTTCATCTGGAGAACTTATCGTAACTGCTGTAGTTTCTTTATCGCAAGAAATAAAACAATAGATTCCAAGAAAAAGAATCGCTTTAAAAATGGTTTTCATAATACCTATGGTTGATTTAGCTACTAAAAGTACATTTTTCGGAATAAAACGAAGTTATGCAATCGTTTTCGTGTTGATAAGTTGTGGTTTGAAATGACCTCTAATTCTGTTTCCGAGTATTTCTCGATACAAATTGGTACATTTTCAAAATAATACATTGATACATTATTTAATATCTCGCAAGCGTAATTGAAGCGTTACATTGCCGTTCCATTCGTTTTCATCTACAGAATAGACAGCGTCAAACGGTTTTTTGTTTTTTACGGTAGAAAGTTTATCGCCCAAGTTGAATCCGATACCTGCAATAGGATTTGATCTTTGTTGAACCGCATTCAATTTTAAATGATCTTTTTCAGCGCCAACACATTTTGCCCAACCATTGTCTTGCAATTGTGTACTCATAAAAACAGGACTCATATTTTGAGGTCCAAATGGTGAAAATTGCTTTAGAATTCTATAAAATTTTGGCGTAATTTCTTTGAGCGTGATTTTTGTATCAATTAGAATTTCTGGCGTCAGCAAGTTTTTATCAATCGTATTTTTGACAACTTCTTCAAACGCATCTTTAAAATCTTGATACTTTTCTTCTTTCATTGTCAATCCTGCCGCGTATTTGTGTCCACCAAACTGAATCAAATGTTCTTTGCATTGTTCCAAGGCATTGTAAACATCAAATCCTTTGACGGAACGTGCAGAAGCCGCAATTTTATCGCCACTTTTTGTGAATACTAGTGTTGGACGGTAATAGGTTTCTATCAAGCGTGAAGCCACAATTCCTATGACACCTTTGTGCCAATTTTCATTGTATACAACTGTGGTAAAACGTTCTTGTTCTTCTAATTTTTCTATTTGCTCAAAAGCTTCTTTTGTAATTTCTTGATCGAGCGCGCGACGTTCCGTGTTATACGTTTCAATAGATGCTGCGTATTGTTTGGCAACCTCAAGATCGTCCTCAGTAAGCAATGTTACTGCGTGCAATCCTTGACTGATTCTTCCCGCTGCATTAATTCGTGGTGCAACGACAAAAACAACATCAGTAATGGTAAGTGACGTCTTTTTTAATTGATCAATAATTGCTTTAATTCCTGCTCTTGGTGCCGAATTGATCACTTGCATTCCAAAATGTGCTAAGGTTCTGTTTTCGCCTGTAAGCGGCACAATATCTGCGGCAATTGCGGTTGCAACCAAGTCTAAATACGGAAATAAATCTTCAATAGTTTGACCTCTTTTAGAGCTTAATGCTTGAATCAACTTGAAACCAACACCGCAACCACACAATTCGTCATACGGATAGTTGCAATCGTCTCGTTTTGGATCTAAAACCGCAACTGCTTTTGGCAATTCGGTTCCCGGTCGGTGATGATCGCATATAATAATATCAATGTTTTTTTCGGAAGCATACGCTACTTTATCGATGGCTTTGATGCCACAATCGAGTGTAATAATTAATGAAATATCATTGTCTTCCGCAAAATCAATTCCTTGAAAGGACAATCCATACCCTTCTTCATACCGATCTGGAATATAACTTGCTATGTTTGGGTAGATTGTTTTTAGATACGAAGAAACCAACGCAACCGAAGTTGTTCCGTCAACATCATAATCGCCATATACCATAATGTTTTCACCATCGGCAATTGCTTTGTCAATTCGCGCGACAGCGAGATTCATATCTTTCATCAAAAACGGATCATGAATATCGTCTAACGAAGGACGAAAGAAGGTTTTTGCCGCTTCGTAAGTTTCAATTCCTCTTTGTAATAAAAGTGTCGCAACAGTTTCGTTGACTTGCAACGCTTCCATTAAATGCTTGAGTTTATGTGCTTCTGGTTTTGGTTTTAATGTCCAACGCATGGTAATTCTTGTTTAGATTTTTAATGTACTTTTTGGCTTCAGAGTACTTCTCGATACAATTTTCTACGAAAATCACTCGAAGTGACGTTTTGGATTACTATCATCAAATCGAATAAAAATCACGAAGATTTATATCAAAATCTAGTTTTATTGGTTATTTATTATTCTACAAATATTTCGTTTCAAAATCTTCTCGATACTATTTTTTTCAAAAATTACTCGAAGTAACGGCTTGGATTATCTGCGTCAGATCGAGTGGAAATCCGTTAGGATTTTTGTATCGAGATCTACTTTTTTATTCTAAATTTCTTCTTTGCTAAATTAGGTAATGCTTCGTATTCATCGTGTATTAAAGCTTGCTTTTTAGCTCTTGACCATTTTTTTATTTGCTTCTCGTTTTCTATTGCAATATTTATATCTGTAAAAGAAGCATAAAAAACGATTGTTAATGGTCTTCTTCTATATGTATAACTTTCTTTGTAGAAACCTTGTTGATGTTGCACAAATCTTTTTTCAAGATTTGTGGTAACTCCTGCATAGTAAGATTCATCAGAACATTTTAAAATGTACACGTATGATAATTTCATTTTCCATATTTAATTTAGCGTTCATAGCACTTCTCGATACAATTCGCTTAAGCGAATCACTCGAAGTGACGAATGTGAATTAAACTGAGGAAGATTATTCTACTGTAGTATTAAAAATCTTTTTCTCGATACAATTTTCTTCAAAAATTACTCGAAATGACGATTTTCAATAGCCAAACAAGATAGTTAGCTTTTGTGAAAATACGTATTGATTTCCAATTTTGCAAAACGACGGAACATTTCCATAACACCACAATAGGTTTCTACGGATAAATCAACCGCTCTTTGGAGCTTTTTTTCGTCTAAATCAGCTCCGTAAAAATGATAATCTAGTTTTACAGAATGGTAATATTTTGGGTGTTCGTCTGTCAATTCGCCCACAACGTCCATTTTGAAGTCGTCCACTGTGACTTTCATTTTGTTCATAATGGAAACTACATCCAATCCTGAACAACCTGCCAATGAAGATAACATGAGTGCTTTTGGACCTAATCCATCATTGTTTCCGCCATTTTCAGGCGAAGTATCAATTAATACGTTATGTCCACTCGGATTGTCTGATTCGAATAACATATTTCCTTTCCATTGCGTCGTAACTTTATGTGCCATGTTTGAAGATTTTTTTAGTGAAACTCAATTTTGAGAAGCTTGTGATGAACTTGATTCAGTATCTAAGACGCATTCAAAATTGTAAGTTGAACTAATCCTACTGAAAAGCAGGATCTTTAATTTATTTACTGTTTTTATTTGCTTAAATTCGTATGCTGTAATTGAAAACGATTACAGAATTCAAAAATACAAGTAATTAATTTAAAAATATACGATTATGCCATTAGTAACGCCATTGAATCCTGATCATGATTTGGAAACCAAAGAATTAGCAGCATTTTTTAACGAAACGCTTGGGTTTTGCCCAAATTCGGTCTTAACCATGCAACGCAGACCCGCCATTTCAAAAGCTTTTATCAACTTAAATAAAGCGGTAATGGCAAATGAAGGTCGTGTAACTTCGGCTTTGAAACGATTGATTGCTTGGGTAAGTAGTAATGCCACAGGTTGTAGATATTGCCAAGCACACGCTATTAGAGCTGCAGAACGCTACGGAGCAGAACAAGAACAGTTGGACAATGTTTGGGAATATAAAACACATCCTTCATTTTCAGATGCGGAACGTGCTGCGTTAGATTTTTCGTTGGCAGCTTCTATCATTCCAAATGCGGTAAATGAAGATATTAAAACAGAATTATACAAATACTGGAACGAAGGCGAAATAGTAGAAATGCTAGGTGTTATTTCATTATTTGGCTACTTAAACCGTTGGAACGATAGTATGGGAACTTCAATTGAAGAAGGCGCTGTCGAAAGTGGAGATCAATATTTAGGAAAACACGGTTGGGAAAAAGGAAAGCACGTATAATTATTTTTATTGAATGGAAGAAAATATATGTTCGTATTGCAAAGCAGGAGTTTCTCAAGTAGAAGTACATTGTGAAAATTGCGGATTTCCGTTGATCGGAACAGAAAAAGAGAAAGCAATTTGGATTGGGCGACAAACCATGCGAAAGTCAAAAATTGATAACTCAGCCAAAATGGTTGGCAAAACACGCATCATTTTATATGTTCTTGCAGGTTTTCAAGTGCTGAATGCAATTTTAGTGTATGTAAAATTTAGTAGTATAATAGATGTCGTTTTTTACTTAGTAGTTGCAGCATTATTGGCTACTTTTGGTTACTTATCGCCAAAGAAACCGATTTTATTTGTTTCACTCGCTTTGTGTGTAATGTTGGGTTATTATTTCTTATTGTATTTAGCGGATCCTATATTATTATACAGCGGAATTTTGTGGAAATGTGCTATTGTCATGGCATTGTTATACACGTTGTATGATGCTATTGAAAGTCATAATCTTAAGAAGAAATATAAATTATAATTTCGAGAAAACCCTTGCTACTTGTAAGGGTTTTCTTTTTTAAAGAGTTGTTTTTCAGGTGAAAACAAAAATCATCAAAATACCTCATCTACACTTTATTGCATTTCGTCTACACTTATTCTTCGTTAAACTGCATTCAACTTTTATTGGTTTTTATTCCCCTAAAATTGCAGTTATAATTGCTTAAATAAGAAAAATGCCGAAATCATTAAAAGTATTGTTAATCGAAGACAACATGATCGAAATCATGAAGATGAATCGTACGGTTTCTTTGTTGGAAGCAAAACATGAAATTACAGAAGCAAAAAATGCAGATGAAGCGTTGGCAATTTTAGAAACAAAAGAAAATCTTCCTAATATTATTTTACTCGATTTAAACATGCCCAAAATTAATGGGATCGAATTTTTATCGATTTTAAAAAATGATCCTGATTTACGACATATTCCTACGATTATTTTAACAACATCAGATAATAAAAAAGATATTTTAGAATGTTACCGCATTGGAATTTCTGGGTACATCTTAAAACCTTTAAAATACGAAGATTACGTTTCTAAAATAGAAATTACGCTTTCGTATTGGTCTATTAATGAATTAAAAAGTGCCTAACGTTTAAGAAAGCACTCTACATAACACGCTCTAACTGATAAAATCTTGCTAAATACTAAAAACACATGAAAGGAATCATTTTTACAGAATTTTTAGACTTAGTAGAAGACAAATTTGGTCTGGAAATGGTGGATAAAATCATTGAGCAATCTGAATTGGAATCTGAAGGTGTGTATACATCTATTGGAACGTATCGCTTTTCTGAAATGTTGCAGTTATTACAACACTTAAGCGAAAGTACAGATATTTCTATTGATGATTTATTACTCACATACGCCGAACACTTTTTTAGCGTTATTGAAAGTAGTTATCCAGGATTGTTAGCAACGTACAAAGATCCGATAGAAATGATTGCTTCTATTGAAAATCACATTCATGTAGAAGTCCGAAAAATATATCCTGATGCAGAGTTACCAACATTTATAGTTGAAGAAAAAACAGAAAATTCGCTGGTTTTGATCTATAAATCGAGCAGAGCCATGCATCATTTTGGATTGGGCTTAATGAACAAAACTTTCGAACATTTTAACAGTTCCGCCGAAATTATTCTTGAAAAAATTAAAGAAGACGGAACGGAAGTTAAGTTCAGCATTCAAAAAAACTAATGAGTCAAGAACAGATCGACATATTACAACGTGCGCTCAAAAGAGAGAAAGCAGCAAGAAGAGCCGCAGAAAAAATTCTGGAAGACAAATCCAGAGAGTTGTATGTGTTGTCTGAAGAATTAAAAGTTATCAATGCAAAGTTAGAAGATTCGGTCAACGAAAAATCATCACAATTAGCAGGTGTTTTTGAAAATATTCTAGATGCATATATGGTGATGGATTTAGGTGGAAATGTATTGAAAATGAATGATGCCGCTACTGATCTTTTCGGCTACGATATTACAAAAGAAGCTTTAAATGCTACCTCACTAATATACCCAGAAGATGCTGCTTATGCATTTGAATCGTTCAGCGAATTGATTAAAAAAGGAACATTTACCAACTACACAGCACGCATAATAAGTAAGACTAAAGAAGTGCGTTGGGTTCAAATCAACGCGAGTTTAGTGTACGATAAAAACAAAAAAGCAATTGCCGCACAAGGAATTATTAGAGATATTACCGATCAAAAAGCATTTGATGAAAAACTGATTGAATCTGAAAATAGATTGGCTACATTAATTCTCAATTTGGATAGCGGAATTGTCTTGGAAGATGAAAATCGTAAAATCGTTTTGACGAATAAGAAATTTTGTGACCTTTTCAATATTGATATCCAACCAACAGAATTAGTCGGAATGAATTGTAAAGAAGCTTCCGAACAAAACAAAGTGCTTTTTAAAGATCCTGAAGCCTTTATGAAACGCATGCGCGCAATTGATGATGCGAAAGAACTAGTGATTGGTGACGAATTGGAAATGATTGATGGAAAAATATTGGAACGCAATTATATTCCAATCAAAACAGGCGAGAAATCGAAAGGATACTTATGGACGTTTTCTGATGTTACCTTAAAAAGAACCTATAGAAAAAGTTTAGAAGCACAAAAAGAAAAATATAGTAGCATTATTGCTAATATGAATCTAGGTTTGGTAGAAGTTGACAATGACGATCAAATTTTGATGTTAAATCAAAGTTTCAGTGAAATGTCGGGCTACACCGAAGAAGAACTCATTGGTAAAGTTGGTGGCAAAGTGTTCCCAATTGAACAAGATGAAAATGTTATTGTAGAAGAAAATAAAAAACGATTGGCTGGCAAATCCAACTCCTACGAAATCAAAGCTCGTAACAAAAGTGGAGAAGCTAGAGATTGGCTGATTAGTGGCGCGCCAAACTACAATTTGCAAGGTGAAGTTATTGGTTCTATTGGAATCCATTTAGATATCACCGAGCTAAAATCGCTTGAAAAACAAAAAGAAAAAATCCTAAAAGAACTCGAAAATAGTAACAACGAATTGTATGAATATGCACATGTGGTTTCGCACGATTTAAAAACTCCATTGCGAAGCATTGATGCATTAATTTCTTGGATAAAAACAGACAATGAAGGCAAATTAGACGCTATAACCTTGCAAAACTTCAACCTTGTTGAAGAAACACTGGAAACAATGGAACGATTGATTTCTAACATTTTAGAATATTCTAGTGCAGGTTCAGAAATCAACGAACAGCAAGAAGTAGATTTAAACCAAACAATGCAAGATTTGAATAAATTATTATTCGTTCCTGAACATGTTTCTATCAACGTATCAAAAAAATTACCGGTGCTTAAAGGCGATCCGACAAAGTTTCAACAACTTTTTCAAAACCTACTAAGCAACGCTATTAAATTTAGCAACAAAGACAACGGAATTGTAACAATTGATTTTGTAGAAGAATCATCTTTCTATCAATTTTCTGTAAAAGACAACGGAATCGGAATTGAAAAAAAGTTCCACGATCGTATTTTCAAAATATTCCATTCTTTAAATAAAAGTAAAGAATCTACTGGTATTGGGCTTTCTATCGTGAAAAAAATTGTTAACTTATACGAAGGAAATATTTGGTTAGAAAGTGAAGTAGGAAAAGGCACCACATTTTTCTTTACAATAAAAAAATAAGTATGAAAACTGTTCAACTTAAAAAAACAAAAACGTCCGATTGGGAATATATTAGCGAGAACATTCCGCTACAAAATCCGTTGGTCTTCGTTTTTGGAAACAGGTATTTGTTGGAAAGTGAAACGATTTATAACGAAATCAAAACACTTTTTAACGACGGACATTTAGTATTTGGTTCTACGGCTGGCGATATTACGTCACACTATGTAGATGACGAAAGTATTAGCATTACTGCAATTGAGTTTGAGCGAAGTCGATTTGAAATCAAAACGGCGAATGTATTAGAAAACAATGCAGAAATTGACAGTTACAAAACTGGCAAAAATCTCATTGAACAATTTTCTAATGAAGGTTTAAAACATATCTTTATTGTTTCGGAAGGAAGTTTTAGCAATGGAAGTCAGCTTACCCAAGGCATGAATTCGGCAACGGAAAACAATTTGCTCATTACGGGCGCTTTGTGTGGCGATGCTGCACGATTTGAAAAAACAATTGCTTCGTATAACGAATTGCCAAAAGCAGGCGAAATTGTCGCGATTGGTTTATACGGGGAAACCTTAGACATCAGTTTTTCTATCAACGGCGGTTGGACACCTTTTGGACCCGAACGCATTGTGACCAAATCAAAAGCGAATGTATTGTACGAACTAGACCATCAACCTGCGCTGGATTTATACAAAAAATATTTAGGCGAAAAATCAAAAGAATTGCCTGGCGCGGCATTATTATATCCACTTAAAGTGAAATCGACAAACGATAAGCAATCGATAGTTCGAACCATTTTAAACATAAATGAAGAAGAAAACTCCATGATTTTAGCTGGTGATATTCTTGAAAATTCGCGCGTACAATTGATGATGACAAATGTTGATAGTATTGTAGAAGCATCTGAAAATGCGGCAATTCAAGCATTAAAATCACGAAATACAGCACCCGAATTGGCACTTTTAGTAAGTTGTATTGGACGAAAGTTAGTGCTCGATCAGCGTGTGGAAGAAGAAATAGAAGAAATCATTGAAGTCGTTGGTGAAAATACCACGATTTGCGGATTATATTCTTATGGAGAAATAGCACCTTTTCAAGGTGAGACAAACTGCCAATTACACAATCAAACGATGACAATTACGCTAATTAGCGAATAGATGAATTCACTACTAAAAAGACAATTACGAAAATACCTCAGCGATGATTTAAAGCAAAATCCTGAACTGGAACGCTTTTTAGATGCGGTAAATCGCTCGTACAACACATCTGATGAACAATTTATAATGTTGCAACGCGCAACTGCGATTAGTTCAGAAGAATTATTTTTAGTAAACGAAAAACTAAAAAAGGAATTAGATTCGCAAAAAGAAGTCATTGAAAAGTTGAAAAATGTTATTAATACCTTAAAAACGTATGAGTTAACAAACTCAAAACAGCAAGAAAATATAGCGTTAGATTCGTTAACTTTAGTCGATTTGATAGACAATCAAACCAAAGAAATTCTTCAAATCAATCAGCAACGTGACAAATTATTGACAAATTTAGAACGTCAAAATCAAGAACTCAATAATTATACACACTTAGTTTCACACGATTTACAATCGCCTTTACAAAGCATTGACGCATTAACATATTGGTTGCAAAGTGACTATGAAGAAATTTTAGACGAAGACGGAAAAAACACCATTCAACTCATTCGTGGTAATGTTGAAAAAATGGACACGTTGGTCAAAGGAATTTTAAAATATTCTACCATTGGTAGTGCTGAAAAAGGTTTCTACAAAGTAGACACACATTTCGTTGTTCAAAAAGTAGTGAGTACTACTGAAATTCCTGAACATATAAACATTTCAATTCCAAAAAAATTACCTGTCGTTACGGGCGATCATTTTCGATTGGAAGAATTATTTCGAAACCTTATCAACAATGCTATCAAATTCAACGACAAACCGCAAGGGGAAATTACAATTGGATATACCGATGCAAGCGATTTTTGGGAGTTTTATGTAAAAGATAATGGCAAAGGAATTGAAGAAAAATACTTTGAAAAAGTATTTATGGCATTTCAAAAACTAGAAAACGACTATAAATCTTCGGGTATTGGACTTTCAATCGTCAAAAAAATCATGGATCTGTATGAAGGTGTTATTTGGATAGAATCCAAGCCAACAGAAGGAACAACCTTTTATTTTACCTTGAAAAAGTAACTAGGAATAAAAATATGGAGTACCCAAATTTAACCTACATAGAACAATTAGCGAGAGGCGATCAAAAGATTAGAGCAACACTAATCGACGTCATCAAAACGGAGTTTCCTGAAGAAAAACAGGATTATTACGATAGTTTAGAAAAAAAAGATTACAAAAAAATAGAGGAAAATGTACACAGGCTTAAGCACAAAATTAGTATTTTTGGACTTGAAAAAAGTTATGAATTAGCAAATACGTATGAGCACAATCTCCGTGAAAAAAATAGAGATGGCGCTGAAGATTTCGAGCAAATTTTAACCACAATTACAGCGTATATAAAAACTATTTAATGGTATGAAATGAGCTATAATTATTTGTTGTTGGCAACCAATATGTTTATATGCAAATTCTATCTGACCGAATTAATTAAATAAAAATAAACAGATGAACTGTATTATTATTGATGATGAAAAGTTGGCGAGAACAATTATTAAAACGCTTTGTGATGAAATAGATTCATTGCATGTATTAGCCGAATTTCCTAATGCATTACAAGCCATTAAATATTTGAATGAAAACGAAGTTGACCTCATCTTTTTAGACATTCACATGCCGGACTTTACAGGATTTGACTTTGTAAAAACCTTAAAAAATCCGCCAAGTATTGTCCTAACGACTTCTGATCCAAAGTTTGCTATTGAAGCATTTCAGTATGACTGTATTGTAGATTATTTATTAAAACCTGTTGCTACTGATCGTTTTAAAATGGCAGTTCAAAAAGCCAAAAAATATCAAGCAATAGAAAGCAAAACTTCGGAAACGATCAATGATGATTCAGACTATGAAAATGACTTTTATATTAATATTGATCGTCGTTTGATAAAAATTGACATTCCAAGCATTTATTTAGTAGAAGCCAAAGGCGATTACATTCACATCAAAACAGAAGATAAAAATTACACTGTACATTCTACCTTAAAGAAAATCGAAGAAAAACTCCCTGAATCGTTGTTCTTAAAAATTCACCGTTCGTACATTATCAATCTAAAGAAAATCGTTGATATTGAAGATAATAGCGTTTTAATCAAAAAAGATGTTATTCCGGTAAGTCGTTCAAAACGTCCTGAATTAATGAAGCGTTTGGATCTTTTGTAATTGGATCGCTGCGCTTATTAGATCGCTATCGCTCTTAGATATTAGACCGCTGCGCTTTTAGACTTTTTTGATAATCCTTTCGCATAAAATGTCCAACATTCTAAAAGCAAAGTGCGTCCAAAAATCAAAATATCTAAAAGCTAATCTAAAGCAAATTGCATTTCGTCTACACTTAAAATGATCGCGCCGACGATCGTGTTTTTATCATTTTTATGAAGCTAGTTTTGTAGTATAAATTAGAATCATGAAAAGAATAATTACTTTACGATATCAACTTCTTGCACTATTTATAGCAATATCAAGTCTTTCACTTACGGCACAAAATGATCCGTTCAATTGTGTGCAAGACGCGTACTTATTTCAATATAATGATGTCTATTCCATTGATTTAGCTTCTGGAAACTCGTATTTAATTGCCGAAGATGTTACTCCCGGAAGCATTAATGCAGCAGCATACAATCCTGCAGATGGTTTCATTTGGGGATCGTTGAGTACACCTGAAAAAACCATTATTCGTATTGGACAGGATTTTCAAACAACTTCTTTTTATATAGACGAATTGCCAACATCAAATAGATATGTTGGTGATGTAAGTGCCGCTGGAATTTACTATTTAAAAGGTGGTGGAACAACGTATTATAAAATAGATGTTGATCCAACTTCTACAACATACACACAACATGTAGCAACCGAAAATTTATCACAAAACCTCAGTATTCACGATTGGGCTTTTAATGCGGTTGACAATAATTTATACGCGGTTGAAAAAGGTACAAATATTTTATATCGAATTGATCCTGTAACAAGTGTTGTACAATCGCTTGGCGAAGTTCCTATTCTATCAGGTTTAAACTATACGTATGGCGCTGTTTATTTCGATAATTCAGGACGTTTTTACGTATCTGCAAACCAAACAGGAACTATTTATGTCATTCAACGTGTACAAGATTTAGATGGAACAATTGCCATAGATTCTAATCTATTTGCTTTTGGACCTTCAAGCGCAAGTAATGACGGCGCGCGTTGTCCAACAGCACCAGTTTTGCAAGAAATTTGTGATAACGGAATTGACGATGATGGCGACGGACTAATTGATTGCCAAGATCCTTCATGTTCTGGTTATGGTGAATGTGATGTCATAAATCCTGAAACTTCTGGCGCTAATGAAGGCGGTTTGGAAAGTAATAGAAGATTGTCGGATGCAATCAACAAACGAAACTACAACAGAGCAAAAACAAGTTTTAAGTTTGACAAAAGAAATGCTCCAAGAGTGACAAGATCGCAATTTTATGCAGAAAATACTGCGAATGGTTTTGTGCTACAAGATTTTATTCCGTTAGCCGTTATCAACGAAGATGAAACGATTGAATCTACACCTTCCGATTTAATAAACATTACCAATGCAACCGAAATTTATTCAGTAGATTATATCAAAAATAATACGGCAGTCGCATCTATTTTAGCTTTAAAAACAGAAAATGGCGTGTACGAACATACTAAATATATTTGCGATCGTTTGCTTGGCGCGGAATTGATCTCTGTGTCAACAATAGACATTAATGGACAAGCATTTATAAAATCATTAATCAGAAATACAGATAATACAGTTGAATTTGTCTTAAGCTTTTCGGCGAAAGTTATCAATAACGAAGTAAATTTCGCGGTGGAAAGTCACTGGAATTTAGATCGATATGAAAGCGATGTTACTTTTTACAACTTTCAAATTTGGTCAAACTCTTTAGATGATTTATATCTTTTGGGAGAAGAAGTATTGAATTTATTAAATATTGAAAAACCAATTTCAGACTATACCCTTTCAACGCCGCCAACAGTTTTTGTTAGAAAAGGAAACTATACAAATGGCGCATTAGATTTACAAATAGTAAACACAAATGCAACAGGAAATGTCGCTTTTGACGCAGGTTTTAGAACGACAGAAACGAGCGAATTTAACAATACAACTTCAACATTAGACTTAAACGGAAATTACATTACCAACTTACAAGTACCGACAGGAAACTTATTCGATATCGGATTCAGAATTGGCGACGGAATTGCAACACCAGATGATTTATTCATGTCTGATGGACCTTGGGGAATTGACGATTCGGAAGTCAATACTACGGTAAGTAATTATACAGTTTCTCAAAATACAAACAGTTTTGATACGGACGTATTTCCAATAGAAAGAAACGTCGCTTTAAGAGCAAATACAAGTACGTATGTTGCCGCTTACAGAGCTTTAACACCCCGATTTAAAGCGGTAGATATTTCTGGTTATGATACCTTTAATCTCATCGCAAGCGGAACAGGAAATTTAGAAATTACCCTTGTAAAACAAAGCATTTCTGATTGGGCGGAACAATACAAAACGACCATCAGCTTAACAGAAACCGAACAAGAATTCAATATTCCATTGTCAAGTTTTACTTCAACAACTGGTTCAAATATTGAGCTAAACGATGTTGTTACAATAGTTTTCACGATGGTTTCTGAAAATGGACAAATGGTCACCAAAACCATGAATTTAAAACAGGTATATTTCTCCAATGAAAGTACTTTAAGTGTTCCTGGTTTTGAAAACGAAACACAACATGTTGCGGCGATTCCAAATCCGATGACAACACACACAAATATTCACTTTACAGCAAATCAATCCGAGAACGTACAGTTTGTTATGTACGACCAAGTAGGCAAAATAGTTTATAAGGCGCAAATTACGACTGAAAATGGCTCGAACAAAATCCCCCTAAACCGACAAAACTTGCGTTCCGGATTGTATTTCTGTAAAATTATTGGTTCAAAACAGACGTATAAAATTATAAAACTCATTGTAGAGTAGTTTATAACTTAAAGGCTCCGCTCTTCAGCGGAGTTCATTCAACTTGTAATTTTGAATGCGCTTTCATAAGCTTCTCAAAATCGAGTTTCACAAATTTTTTTCATGATTATCATTGGTTGATAGAAAAGGCAAAAGGAGCGATTCTTTTGTCTTTTTGTTGTTTAGTGTATTAAATCAACGAATGTAAATAGTCTGCAGAATTATTCAATCCATTTTTTCGTAGATTATCTAAAACTTCAAATTCGTCTAAATCAGGATTTCTTCTATTTAATACTAATTTCCGAAAAGCTTCTATGGCTTTGCTATGATTTAAGTCAATAATATCCGCGATAAAATCATCCGCCGATTTAGCAACCAAACCAAAAGTAGCCAAATATGGCTTTGGAAAATCTTTGAGATTATGTGTGACAATTACATTTGCGTTTGTTTTAATTGCTGCTGCTAATACGTGACAATCTTTTTCATCTGGCAATGACAGACTTTCTATGAGTGATTCATAATTTGTGACTAATGCGTCGGGAAAAGCTAAGCTGGCAAAATTAGTGCGTTTTTTAATTTCAGCTTCACTAATATCTTTTCGTTTCATGACACTTTCCCATTCATCAAAAATATGTTTACTCCACTTTACAGTAAACAAATCATAATGTGCAAACCAAAAAAGTAAATCTCTAATTTCAATAGGATAAATAATATTGGTATCTAAAACCGCCGTAAAACGAACACTATGAATCATACAAACCTAATTCTTCATCAGACTTCATCATTTGAATAAGCAATTGCTCTTGCTCTTCTTTTTTAGCTTTCTTATAGCGTGCTATATCTTCATATTTTACTCTGCGATGTCTTCCAACTTTTGTAAATGGAATTTCGCCACTTTCTAGGAGTTTTACTATATGCGGACGTGAACAGCCTAACAGTTCTGCGGCCGCTTGTGTAGTCATCTCTGTGGCAATAGGAACTACAGAAATAGGTTTTCCTTGACTTGTTGCTTGAAGAATTTTTGCTAGAAGTTTGAGTGCTTTTAAAGGAATTTTAATTTTTTCAGAAGTTTCTTCAATTTCTATTTCTGGATTTTCTGAATGTAATTCTGCCAATCTAGCAGCCAACGCATTATAGGACTCCATTGCGGCTAGCTGCTCCTTTTTTGAAGGCTTTTGTATGTCGTGAAGATATTCCATAATAGTTTTGTTTCAGGTATTAAAACAAATATAAACGAAATAAACGAAACGATATTGTAAAGAAATCTTAATTTTTTCTAAATGTAGGCTTACTGTTCAAATACCACTTCAATCGCACACCAACTTCCGTAAACGTAAATCCGGCAGCAGTTGCAGACGCAATATTACTTCGAGTTGCGAAAATGTTTGCCAAACAACGATCTGAGAATTTATACCCTAATTTCCCCTGGAAACGATACGTACTTTGACTTTTCTGGTCTTCAATATATTGCAAACCTGTGGCAGCTGTGAGTTCGTAAAACCATTCGTTTGGCTTTGTGATTGCTTCATCTTTAATTAAGTTTAAGAAGATTTCACCAGCGTTGAATGTCGAAGGGCTAAAATAAATCGTGGGCACTTGCTTTTCAAACGTAATGTATTGGTAATTCACACCAACTTTCAAAGAAGGCTTGCTCAAAAGGTTATAGTACAAAGAAGTAAACAATAAATGTCTTGAATTTTCATCATTCTGAGACGTATAAAAATACTGCGTAAACCAACCTAAGTTAAAATTCGTGCTCACATTATAATTTGTATAAAAGTTATTTTGTACAATCTCACGATCGAGTAAATCTGCATTGAAACTCTGAATTTCTCGTTTGTAACCAATATCCAAGGTTTGCATTTTGAATGGTTTTATGTTCAAGGAAACATCCGCTAACAATTGTGTAAAATCGTTCGTTTGTGCTTTTGCCGACATGATTCCGAAGGTTCCCTTAAAAGTCACCGTTGGCAACAATTGATATTCCAAACCAGCAGAAACATCATTGGAAGTCGCTTTGTTGTTTGTAACCGTATTATTGGTGGTTCTATAATTATAGTTTCCAAAAAGTTTAAACTTCGTCGAAAATGGAAACTCAACTCTATTCTGAACCGAAAACGCTTCGTTATCGCCATTATCAAACGTGTACGACGCTTTTCCTTCGTAGAAAGGTGTAAACGTAGTATTCAACTCTTTAATGAAATTTACAGCATCTTTCTGGTTGTCATAAAACTTCAGGATATTTTCTGCGGAAGCAAACGCTTCATCATACTTTCCTAATGCTTTCAAGGCATTGGCTTTTCCTAAATTTCCATCAAATGAAGTGGAATCATTCACTAAAATCTGATCGTAATCAGCCAAACTCTTTTTAAAGTTACTTTTATAGGTATTCAAAGTTGCGCGTAATGCTAAAACCCAGTTTTCGTTTGGTTGTGTTGAAATCAAATCAGCAATCAAATTTTTTGCTTTTGCATACTTTTTATTCCAAATTAATGCTTGAATGTAACGTTCTGTCGTTTGTTGTTTTTTCGTTTCATCATTTACACCAACCAAAAGATTGTATGCTTTCTGACTAATCTGTAATGCTTTCTTTTCTTTTCCTTTTAAATGTGCAACAAGCGATAAACCATTTAACGATTCCAATGCATTGGATTCATCTTTTGCTAAAATTAGATACGTTTCTTCTGCTTTTTCAAATTCGCCCATAATCAAATACAAATTTGCCAAGTTTAACAATGCATCTTTATCATTCGCGAAAAGCGTTAAACATTCTTTCAACAACATTTCTGACTCATTATACTCTTGCAATTGTTGTTTTTGATAGGCAAATCCTAAATACATATACTTTTTGGACGTCAACGCATTTGGATTTCCTGGAGAAACTTCCAACGCCTTATTTACATATTTTAATGCTTCTTTATATGCTTTTAAATTGGACAATGTATTTGCAAAACCTAATAACGCTGGAAAACTCTTGGCGTCTTCCTGTACTAATTTTTGGTAGTACGCTTTCGCGAGATTAAACTCGTTGTTCCATAATAACGATTCGCCATAATTCAACTTTACTTCAAAATCATTTGCATAATCGTTCAACAACTTCGTGAAGATGTTTTTGGCTTCCGCCGAATTGCCATTGAGTCCAATTGCGCGTCCATAACACAAGCGTGCTGTTTTATTGTTTGGATATTCTTTTAGGATGGTTTCAAAGAAAGTTTCTGCTTGCGGATATTTTCCAGTTTCCAAATAGGTAAATCCTTCTTTCATGTTCTGAGAGAAGCAAAAAAGAGATATAAATAGGAACGAAAAAAGCACTGTATATTTTGTGTTCATGATCTTGGTTTTAGACAATTGTAAGGTAAGCACCAACGACGCTTCATTCATCGCAAGTAAATTGAATCTCGCCGACAACACGCCTAATTTGGTAGTGATTCTGAGATATTTGCAGCAGAATTAACCTCAAAACCTTTCAATTATGGCTTTACAAATCACAGCACAAAACGGAACTTTTTTAGTACATGGACAACTAAATACTACTACGAAACAATCGTTTATCATTCACTTCGAGGAAATCATTGAACTACATCATAATATAGTCATCAATATTGACGGAATCACAGAAATTGATGAAGCTGGCTTGGAAGGAATCAAATCATTAATCGCAATTGCAGTGCAAAATCAAAAAATGTTTTCCGTCATCGGAAATGGTTGCAAAAACATTTACCAAGATTTTAATTGTTCGCAAGTAGCGTAAGTTAGTATTCAGTATTCAGTATTCAGTATTCAGTATTCAAAAATAAAAACATGATCGCACTCACAAAAAAAATAAAAAGGATCCTTACTACAACACATATTTTCATGATAAGTGGCGTATTGGTGAATGGTGGAAATTATGTCTACAATTTACTTTTAGGACGTTTTTTAGGACCCGAAAAATTTGCAGATGCTGCCGTATTGATTACTTTTTTATTGGTATTATCATTTGTAGCGATGACGTTTCAACTTGTAACGGCAAAATTCTCCGTAGTGTTTGAAACTTCTGTTTTCAAAGCTTTTGCTGCGAATATGTATAAAAAATCTATTAGTACAGGAATCATTTTAGGATTGTTGATTGTTGTCTTCGCAACCGAATTGCAAACATTTTTCAAAACCTCATCGTCAAGTATGTTTGTCGCGTTCGGATTCGGAATTCCACTTTATTTCATCATGAGTGTCAACAGAGGCATTTTTCAAGGAAAGCAGCAATTGGTTTCGCTTTCTGTGACGTATCAAGCAGAAATGATCAGTCGATTGTTAATCACGTTGACGTTATTATATTTTCTTAACATTGAATCATCTTTGATTATTTCCTTAGGGATTTTAGCGTCTTTCTTATTTGGTTTAATGCCTTTTAAATTCAAACATATTTCCCTAAAAAAAGTAAACGTATTAAACGCGACACAAAGTAAACTCGTCCGAAATTTTTTCATCATCACTGCTTTTTACGAACTGACACAAATCATCATTAACAACAGCGATATTTTACTCGTAAAACACTATTTTGAATCGTATGATGCAGGTTTGTATGCTTCGTTGGCATTAATTGGACGTGTTGTGTATTTCATCGCGTGGATGTTTGTTATGTTGTTGTTACCAACCGTAGTACAATTGCAAAAAGAAGGAAAAGAAACCGTTTCTGTATTGCTAAAATATGTTGGTTACATTGCTATAATTGCAGCGACAATCATTTTCGCTTGCGTCCTATTTCCAGAACAAATCGTACACGTTTTATTTGGCGAAAGCTATCTCGAAATCGCGCCACTATTATGGAAATACGCATTGGCAACAGGCATTTTCGCAATTTCCAACATCTTCGCCTATTACTATTTATCATTAGACAAATACATTCCTGTGGTACTTTCAGGCATTTTTGGAATGCTTCAAATTGTATTGGTTGTTTTCTTTCACGAAAGTTTAGCACAAGTTGTCCATGTTCAAAGCATTGCGATGGTTTTGTTATTGGTTGTGCAATTGTCTTTTTTCTTCTTTGAGAATAAATTTAGATCGCTTCGCTCTTAGACTTGTTCCCCTGTAGGCGGGAATCTCTTAGACCGCTTCGCTTTTAGACTGTTTGTTATGTTAAATTATTCTCACTCTTATGTGATACTGAATCAAGTTCAGTATGACGTAAACTACTCTAAATTTTATTCCTTTCTTCTCCTTTTCCGCAGTATAGAAAAGTTTTTTCGTGGTTGAACATTGAGCGGAGCCGAAATGTGGGTAAGCAAAGAAATCGAAGATTCATGAGTTCTTTTAACTTAAAATAGAAATGATACGAACTAAAATGAAAGTAACATAAATCATTCAAATTAGAAATCTAAACCTACTCGCATTTCATCGAACCCTATTCGCATTTCGACACAAGTCGTCTATTTTTCAAGTGTTGAAAATGCACATTTGTACTATAATTAAATAGAACACATTATGAAACTAGCAATCGTAACAGCCTATCCACCAAGTAAGGTAACGTTAAATGAATACGCATATCACTTAGTGAAAAGCTTTCGCCAGAAGGAAAATGTTACAGAAATCATTTTGTTAACGGACAAAACTCCAGCCGCAAAAGATCTCAACTTTACAGAAGACGGTTGCAAAATTACCGTTAAGGAATGTTGGAAGTTTAACAGCTACACCAACTTAATTTCGGTAACAAAAGCGATTAATCGTTCAAAACCAGATGCCGTTTTGTTCAACTTGCAATTCATGAAATTTGGCGATAAAAAAATTGCGGCGGCTTTGGGTTTAATGCTTCCATTAGTTTGTCGAATGAAAGGAATCCCAAACATTGTGTTATTACATAATATTTTAGAAGAAGTTGATTTAGAAAGTGCCGGATTCACCTCAAATAAATTAGTACAAAAAGTCTATAATTATATTGGAACAAACTTAACACGCTTATTATTACATGCAGACAAAGTTGCCGTAACCATGCAAAAATATGCTTATGTCTTAGAGGCAAAATACTTAGCAGACAACATAATTATGATTCCACACGGAACGTTTGAAGTTGCCTCAACTCCTTCATTCAAATTGCCAAGAAGTCCATTAAAAATAATGACGTTTGGAAAATTTGGAACCTACAAAAAAGTGGAATCCATGATTGAAGCTGTGGAGAAAGTTCGCAAGATTTCTGGTTTAGATTTAGAAATCGTCATTGCAGGAACCGACAATCCAAATGTACCAGGGTATTTGGCAAATGTTCAAGAAAAATACAAGCATGTTTCACAATTGACATTTACAGGATATGTGGAAGAAGCTGACGTTGCGCCACTGTTCAACGAAAGTGCGGTTGTGGTATTTCCATATACGTCAACTACGGGAAGTTCTGGTGTGTTGCACCAAGCCGGAAGTTACGGAAAAGCAGTTGTCATGCCCAATTTAGGTGACTTAGCCTTGTTAGTAAAAGATGAAGGTTATAGAGGTGAATTCTTTGAACCTAATAGCGTAGATAGTTTGGCAAATGCTATTAAAGCAATTGTAACCAACGAAAGCTACCGAATTTCGCTCGAAAAGGCCAATTACAAAGCTGCTACTGCATTTCCTATGGAACGCATTACGGATATGTATTTGGAAGAATTTGAAGCGATTATTGAAAAAAAAAGTGAGCGAGTTGGTGATTTGGTTGTTTAGCTTACATCATTAAATTCAAAGTAATCGCTCATATCGTTCTTCCAGAACATTCCTATAAGCTTCCTTCATTTCGTCTGATAAAAAAGAACTTTTTATCCACTTAAAAGCTTTAGGTTTATTCTTTAACATACGCTTAAAAACACCTTGTATTTGGGTATCTGTTAATTCTAAACCTTACCTTGTCTCATCTATTAGCTCTTTACTGTTTAAGGATCCCAATACATGACCAAACATACTTAATACTAAATTTACCTTATTCATATTCAAATTTGTTTTGCCTTGTTCTATCTTACGAACTACTGTCAAGGCTACTCCGGCTCGATCGGCAAACTCTTCTTGAGTTAAGTCAACTTCTTTTCTACGCTCTTTTACAAATTCTGACAAAGACTTCATTATATGTATTTAGATATAAAATTAGATAAATACACTGAATTATATGCATTCAGATATAATTTATTATGTAATATCACTCCACAGCAAACTCAAAAGCCAATTTCCTATTCCCATCCTTATCAATAAATCCAAACTTTTTCTGAGGATTTGTTCGCCACGGACGACTTCCGACAACCGAAGCTGGAATGTCTTCAAAGTCGTATAATGTCCAGGACATGAATGAAATGTTTTGCGCAGCTAAGACTTGTTGCATTTCTTTGAAATATGCAGCTTGTTTTTGTTCAGAACCTACAAACGGTTTCCAAAATCCGCCATAAGATGATTCTCCAAATTCTCCTAAAACGATTTGTTTGTTTGGTATTTTGGCTTTTAAATCTAAATAGGATTGTTCAAAATTTGCACGATCTTCGTAATAATGAAACGATACAAAATCAAGCTTGTCTTTTAGTAAATGGGCACTTTCTGTGTTTGACCAACCAATGGTCACCAAATGTTTTGTATCAATCGATTTTACTACTAAAAGGATGTGATCTAACCACGCTAGTACAGTTTGTTTTCCACGTGATTCAAAGTCTAAATTCGGTTCGTTTTTGATGTCCCAAGCGAGAATTGCGTTGTGATTTTTAAATCGCGACACAATCGTTTCCGCATGTCGGTGTGTCAATGTCCAATCTAACACTTCGTAATTTCCGTAGAAGTCAAAAAGTGTCACCACCGCTTTGAGTTTTTTGGTTTCGGCAGCATCTAAAACTTGCTGTAGTTTTTGTAGTTTTTCTTCTTTCACTTCTGCTTTTCCAAAATCGTCATATTGAATGAAAATTCGAATCGTATTTAAACCCGCATCTTTCATAATACTGAAATCGTTTTCAATGATTTTAATATCAAATTGATCGCCAAACATATCCCAAGGTGTCGCTTGCGGATAGTAATTAATGCCTTTAATATTCAAGTTAGCAAATGATTTATTTTGAATCGTTTTATCAAAATCTGCAATTGTTTCTTTTACCAAATGTCGAATGCGCCAAAAACCATCTTCCAACAATAAAATTATTTTGTAATTCGCCGTTTCTGTGGTTTCCATGACAAACTTTCCGTCTTTGAAAAGCTTCTTATATTCCACCACATTTTTATCAGACAAAACCACTAATTGTCCATCTTCACTAAAGAATTCAATATTCGGTTGGTGTGAAAGTGTGGTTGCTTCTACAGAAATCTGTTGTTTTTTATTTTGCGCTACAAATTCTGCTATATTTTTGCGTGCATTGTCTGTGTAATAATCCGCAATTCCAACGGTTTGATTAGTTTTATACGCCACATTTCGCACATACCAAGCATCCAAATAATCATTTTCAATCTTGATTAATGTTTGCTCATCGACATTTCTACCTTCGTTTCCGTCTTCTACCCAAACAATTTTTGGTGAATAGTTTTCTGCTTTTTTAACTTCCGTGTGTAATAATTTGCTTCTGTCCGCGCCTGTATTTAGGTAACTAAACGAACTGCTGATTAAGAAAATCAACATCGAAATGATGACGACATAGGAGAATACTAAAAATCCTCGTATGATATTTTTATCGGTTTTTACCATAGTTTCTTCCCTTGAAATGTTTTTGTAATTCCTGCGGTTGTAATTTCGAAATCGTAGTTTCCGTTGCCGAAAATATTTGAGTTTAATTCAAAATTCACAGATCCTTCACGCGATTCTTTTGAATATTCTTTAATGATTTTTTTGTTTTGATAGATGATTAATTTCACTTGTAAACCATCTGGAATTAGTTGATTCATGAAGCTTTTCAAAGGTCCAACCGAAATATTTCTGTTGTTTTCTGAGAATGCAACCGTGAAATCGTCCATGACTTTTTTATACGTCAACGAAATTGTATTGCTTTCTGAAATTCCTGTCACAGATGCTTTTACACTCCAAGTTGCTGAATGATCAGGATGCATCATTTTTGCAGTTGCAACTCCCTTAATGGTCATTCCTGAAGTTTTCAATAGGTTTCCGTCTGAATTTGTGATGTAAAACGTGACGAAACTTCCATCACTGACAATATTATTGTGTTCATCTTTTAGCACCGAAGTTGTAAACGTCGTGATTTGATTTCCATCCGCATATTCATGTGAACGCTTGGCGAAAATTTCGAAATTTGTCGAAACCGCAGGCAAAACATGTACGGTATATTCTTTAGAATTCAAACCTAAACATTCTGTTGACAACAACATTCTGCCACTTTCTATTGGCGAATAAATATTTTGATACGCAATTAAATTTTTAGTGAAAACCGTTTCATTTGTTTCGTTTGCCAAAAACTGATGCTTCACAGTTACTTCCGTAGTTGACTTTAATGGATTGCCCAATTTGTCGGTTGGAATCACCACTAACATCGTATAATCGTTTCCGCCTGCGGCAATACTTGGCGGACCAACGTAGGTTTCCATAGAAACAGGTTTTGCTTGCGCAAGCACCGTAAATGTGCCTGAAAGCGAATTGTTTTCAGTTACTAATTTCCAGTTGACAGCGCCAATTTTAGTAGCGATTTGAGTTGGAATTGTATAGTGTAATTGATTATTCTCAACTTTAGGCGTAATCAAAGTGGAACCATAACTATTAGCGCAATATAGTAGAATGGAAGTGTTTTGCGTTCCCGAGAATTTCAACACAATCGGTTCGCCAGCCGTGAATTCTCGTTCGGAAATTTCTAGTTGAATTGCTTCATTTGTTTGCGCGCTGAGTTCCTTCGCGCTTGACGCAAAAAAGAAAAAGCTACACAAAACTGCTATATATTTTAAGTTCATCATTTTGGATTTCCGATATACGCGTTCATTTCAATTTTCACATATTGATACACCGAATGCGTTATTTTTTGCAATGCATCTTGTTGTTTTCTGTTGGATAGAATTTTCGCAGAAATGTCCGCGTTTGGCAAACCATTTACGTAACAGTTTTCCATGTCCGTACTGATAATTTTTATGGCATCATTTCCTGATAATTTATAGCTAAAAGCCTGTTTTCGTTGCTGACGAATTCCGCTGTCCAAAAACAAATGATCTACCCACAACAATTCTTTGTTTTCATCATAATACGTGATCAATAATTGTGGAACCGTAATTTCTTGCAAACCGCTATTGAACAAGTTTCCTTTGATGGTTTTCTGATCAATTTCTACATCATTCAACACGATATTTTTGTACAAATCCAAGCCAGAAACATTTCCTGCTGCTTGCAAATTGAACTTTGTCGGTTCATCTTCAAAATGCGCAGGTGTAAATTCGTCTGGATTGAAGGTTTTCGGAATGGAATCTTGCGTGTTTGACCATGCAATTCCTTCAAAGTTAATTCGGAACGACGTCACTTCTTTCGGCATCAATTTGTGCTTGATATGATATTTGGCGTTGTACGTTGCCAATTCCACATTTTTATCGTTGTACAAGGTTCCTTTTAAAACCACATCCGCGGGTACATTGTCAATGTTTTGAACTTCACCAACAATTGCGTAATGTCCATTATGATTGACCAATTTTGCGGAAATAATCTCCAAAACTGGTTGTTTTAAAACATCTTCATGATAGGTTTGTTCGGTTGTAATACGTCTTCGTCCGTGATTGAAATACGAAGTTTCATTGTTCTCAACTAATTGATCGGGCGGCAAATCGGCTTCAACAGTTTCTGGTTGTAAAAACCATTTTCCGTTGTGTTTTAGAACCGTTTTATAGTCTACTTTTTGAATTTTTTCTAATGGTGTAATCCATTTTGAGGTGACTTTCAGCGTAACCAAACGATCCGTTTCCGTAATGATTTCAGTTTCCAATGCGTCTAGTTTTGCATACGAACTCAACAATCCGTCCGTAGAAGAAATCTCCAACATGTATTGCGCAATTGTACTTTTGTTTTCTGGATTGATGAAACTGTATGCTTTTTCAAATTGTTTAAAATCGAGTGCATCATAATACGCCTTTACGACATTTTCGGGCGAACGTTGTGCATCGTTTTTTAGGTAGAATTGATAGGTTCCAAAACAAAGAATCAACGTGAGAATTATTGCCCAAATATGATTCACTTTTACAAGTTTTCTTGAGAAATTTCCATATTCAATTTTGAAATTTAGATATGCTTGTGAATCAGTTCGCTTTCGCTGAATGTATCTCAGAAAGATGGGTTGAATGTTGAGTATAAACGCCAATATCAACGTGAGAAACGGCATAATTCCCCACAACATTTTTTGCCAGGTTGAAACCTCATCTTTCGGTAAAATTGATGAAAGTGGGGCAACGTTGAGTCGTTCCCAAACCATGATTCCATTTTCCAATTGTGGCAAGCGTTGCCAACCGCAGAAATAGAGAATTGGATCGTAAAATTTATCGTTGGAAAATATATATTTTAGATTGTATTTTTCGGGCGTTGTTAAGAATTGTTGTAAGGATCCGATTCCGGCAACGCCTTTGAATTTTGAGTTTTCTAAACGTTCTATTGGTCGTGTTGTCAATTCTGGCAAACGTCGTGCAGAATGATAGTTTCCGTCAACTGTCATTGCGTTTGTTTGTGCTGATAACCAAGCCATTTGATCGCCAAAACCAAGTGTTAGATATCTCCATTGATCGTGTTGATCTTGATTGAGGAAATTCACAATAGGCAACATGTTTATTTTTTTCGGTTGCGATGGTCTGAAATAGCCTAAACTCATCGTGAAAATGGTCATAAAGACAAATAAACCTGCTAATCCGCCACCAATGATTCTGTGATAGATAGCGCCAAATTTTTCTTGTAGCAATGCTTTTAAATCACCTTCAACAAAACGATATACAAATTCGCCAAAAAGCGGTAATGACATAATGGAAGCCCACAACGTGAATCTGTCCAAGGTTAAGATATTGAAAGCCGTTTCACCCAATAACATTCGTGGAATTGGCGTTGTTCCGCCTGTTCCTAAAACGAACAATATGGTAATTGACAAGCCAAAAAATAGATAGCGTTTACTGTAATATCTGTAAAATATATATGGTAATAGAAAGAGTAAAATTCCCCAAGGAATTAGAAAGAAAACCAATCCTGAAGACGAAATTTCTATAAAGTGATCGCGTGAACCGTGCGGAATTGGTACTTGCGTAATTGGATTGTTTTTGGAATTGATCCAATAGGGTAAGATACATCCGACAATAATCACGAGTGACAACATTCCGAAACTAATAATTCGCTTGAAAAGCTTTAAAAATTGCTTCCAAAAAACTATAAACGTTACTTCTTTTGTACTGTTTACTTCTTCGCGAGAAGCGTCCATTAGCACCATCCCGATTAACGGAAATATGAAAAAGATCATCCCAAAAATTGGTGTTACATGATGTGAGGTAACCGTAACTGCAATCAGCGAAAGCGACGTAAAAAGGTATTTATACTTTCCTGTTTTTAACCACAAATAAATTTCGGGTAAGGCATGCATCAACACAGAAATTCCTACAATACTTGGCAATTGTCCAAAAATATGCAAGGTTTCTACAAATGAAGACGAGAAAACCGCCAAAATTGCCGCATAACCAGCGACTCTTTTGTTTCCTGTCATGAGCAAAGAGAACCGATACACACCAGTAATGAATAGAATCACCGCAATGATTGCCACCGTAAAAAGTCCAAATTTTAAACCGCCAATTAACGATAACGCACCAATAGATTGATGTACTAACGGCGGATAACTCATTACCGTAAATCCTGTGTACCATTTATAATTCCAAGGTTCAAACCAACTGTTTGCATAATGATCGGCAAAGAATAAGTGGATTAACGCATCATAGGTAGTTTCCAACGTAAAAAAGATAGACGCACCATGAAACACAACTCCGAGAAGTAGTGCCAATAGTAGTAGTTTGTTTGTTGTCTCTTTCATGTTTTATATATGATGCATTCACTTTTTAATAAAATCTCGTCAAACCGAACTTGATTCGGTTTCTCATAATAATTAAAATCAGCTTAATGGGATTCTGAATCAAGTTCAGAATGACGCTATTAAAACAACTCATCATCATGTAATTTCATTATTGTAAAGATAAACGGTGTAATTTTTAATTGGACTAAAGGAAATTGCATTTCGTCTAAGGATAGTTTCGTTTTGAGTACTTCTAGCAAAATCCTCAGCGAATCCAACCTACTTTTGACCTGTAAGTAACCCTAAAAAATTATCCATTATGAAGATATTAGCGATAGACGATCAGAAGTTAGTGTTGATTCCTTTAGAAAGCAGATTAGCCGAATTAGGATACGAAGTTATAACCGAAACAAACGCTTTTAAAGGCATTGAATTGTACGATACGTTTCAACCAGATTTAGTCATTGTAGATATGAATATGCCAACCATTTCCGGAATGGAAATCGTAAAACATATTCGTAGCGATAAAAAAGAAGCTACGCCAATTATGATATTATCGGGAAATACAAATGATGACATGATTACAAAAGGATTCGATTTAGGTATTAACGATTATATGAAAAAACCATTGAGCCTGAACGAAGTTTGTGCACGTGTGAAACGATTGATTGGTATTCCAGAAACAACAAATACAGAAAGCACGAATAATGTGATGATTCAGCAACGATGTGTTGGTGTTGTGATTCCTTGTTATGATGAAGCAGAGCGATTATTAAGTAAAGAATTTACAGATTTTATTGATCGTAATTCAGGCTATCATTTGTGTTTTGTGAATGATGGAAGTAAAGATGCAACGTTAGATGTTTTGCACAAATTACAAAAAGGACGTGAAGACTTTATTACCGTGTATGATTGTGAAAAAAATGGCGGAAAAGCAGAAGCAGTTCGTTTGGGAATGTTGCTTATGGCGCAACAAGAAGATTTGGATTATATCGGGTTTTTGGATGCAGATTTGTCTACGGATTTATCAGATTTTGATGATTTGGTTTCTACGATTGAAAACTCGGAATTTAAGATTGTGAGTGGTTCACGAATTAGCAGAATGGGCGCAAATATTACGAAAGAATCTGCGCGTAAGATTATCAGTATGACAATCAATTTGATTATCAGAAATATTTTATCCATGAATTTTAAAGACACACAATGTGGTGCGAAGATTTTCCATAAAGATGTGATCAATTTAGCTTTTGATAAAAAGTTCATTACAAAGTGGTTGTTTGATGTGGAAATTTTTATGCGTATGCGTAGACATTTCGGATTGGAAACAGCGCGTGCAATGATGTGCGAGAAGCCATTGAAACGTTGGATTCACGCAGACGGATCAAAGTTATCGATGAAAGATTCTATCAAAATTATTGGACAATTGGGTCAGATAGCTTGGTCGTATAGAGGTAAAAAAAAAAGCTTCAACTAAAGAGGAAGTAACTACCGATTTTGAAATTGCGTAATATTTTAGAATACATAAAAAAAGACTTCGCTCTTCAGCGAAGTTAGTTCAACTTTCAGTTTTGAGTTCACCTTATCAGGCTTCTCAAAATTGAGTTTCACGAAACCTTAAAATCTACCAAAAATGAAGATTGGAATTTTGATATTATTCCGAAATGACGAAACAGCAATTGAAGTCCAAAAATTTGTACATCTGTTTGCTGAAAAAAGTAAACTCTCTATTTGTTTTGTGAATAACGGAAGTACAGATAAAACGTTGGAACTATTGAAGGAAATTCAAGAAGATGCAATGGTTCCTATTTCGATTATTGATGTAAAAAAAGACAAAGGTCATTCTGCCGCCATTAAAGCTGGCGTTCGATATTTATCAAGCAAGAAAGAGTTGCCCTATATTTTATGCTTGAAACGTTACAAATCACAAGATTTCGAAATGCTTGAAAAGATGTTTCAAATTATCCAACAGGAAAAAAAGATTGTTACAAACTTGTTTAAAAAAACCAAATGCATGGTGCATAAGAATGTGTTTTCGTTGCATGGAATTTTGGGGGAAGCGAGTTAGGTTTTTTTAGGTAATAGGTTTTGGGTCGCTTCGCTTTTGGGTTCTAGCTTTTAGCTGCTTGCTATTGGTTTTTTCGTCTTACTGAATGGTATGCTGAGTTTATCGAAGTGCAGTATCTCACTTGTTTTGCCGCGAATTCACGAATTATTTTGAAAATTACTTTATCTCGATACTAAATTCTTTCAGAATTTCACTCGATATGACGTAATTTTCTCAATTCCCACTACTAATAACTCACTACTGCCTTTTCCCATCAACCACAACAACAATCTCGCCTTTTGGTGGTTTGTTTTCATAATGTGTTAAAACTTCTTTTGCAGTACCGCGAATGTTTTCTTCAAATAGTTTTGTGAGTTCACGGGAAACAGAAACTTGTCGGTCTTCGCCGAAATATTCACAGAAATGCCCCAACGTTTTGACTAGTTTATGTGGCGATTCGTAGAAAATCATGGTGCGCGTTTCTTCCGCTAAAATTTTAAAGCGCGTTTGCCGTCCCTTTTTTACAGGCAAAAATCCTTCAAAGACAAATTTATCATTTGGCAAACCACTATTCACCAACGCTGGTACAAAAGCTGTGGCGCCTGGCAAACATTCTACAGGAATATTGTTCGCAATACATTCGCGTGTGAGTAAAAATCCAGGATCTGAAATTGCGGGCGTTCCTGCATCACTGATCAATGCAAACGTTTCGCCGGCTTGCATGCGTTTTATCAACGTTTCCATCGTTTTATGCTCATTGTGCATGTGATGACTTTGCATGTGTGTACCAATTTCGAAATGCTTCAACAGTTTTCCGCTTGTGCGTGTATCTTCCGCAAGAATAAGATCGACACTCTTCAAAACTTCAACCGCTCTAAAGGTCATATCTTGTAAGTTTCCAATAGGTGTTGGCACAATATAAAGTTTCATCAATGCTGCGTTTAGAAGTTGAAGTTCCTGTTAAATTTCAATTCAAAAATAACTATTAAAAAAATATAAGTCGTAATTACTGTACCTTTATTGTTATATATACGCAACCTTTTAAGGTTTTGCGTATCATTTATAATATATGAGCCGACTATTTTACCTCTTTTTCCTGTTAATATCCACATCTGTGTGGAGTCAAACCACAGATTTATCTATTAGTGTTGAAGTTACAGATGCTGGCGGAACTACCATTCCAAATGTATTTTTATTTCAAGAATTTAACTATGTTACCACCATTAGTAATTCTGGAAATTCTGTTAGTAATGCTACATTTTCACAACAATTAAATCCAAATGTTACGTTCGTTTCTATTGAAAGCATCAACCCGCTTGGTGGCGCAGATTTGGCTACAAATTTGGTGTTTAATGGAGGAACAAATTTGATAACAGGCTTGCTTCCAAACATGCCAACAAATTCTAGCGTACAAATTCGAATTACTTTAAGAGCGCCTACAGAATTAGGAGGAATTTCAACAATTGCAGAAGCTTTTCCGCCAACAGGCACCACAGATACCATGCCCGATAGTAATACATCTATCGTTTCTATGGACGTAAATAATGTTCCGTTAGATTTTGTGATAGACTACCAGCAGATTTCGCCAGCAGCAGGAACTGCAATTTCCGCTTGGGGCGATCAAGTTACGTTTGAGTTTACTATTACAAATAATAGTACCATTGAATATCCTATTGATAATTTTAGTTTGTTTCAAGGAATGCAATCTACCGCAGATAATGGAACAGCATTGGTACAATTAATTTCGTTGCAATGTATTGGTAGTACGAACGGCGTTTCATGTCCGGCAGATTTAGGCGTTACTTCCGGAAATCCTACGGTAATTGTTCCAACACAAGAAATGTATTTGTTTGATAACCAAATTATATTTCCTTCACAATCAAGTATTACATTTAGAGTTGTGTATGCCTATTTTGAAGGCGAATGCGGATTAGAATCTAGCTTGATCAGAACGCGAAGTTTTGCCAGAGTAGCGTTAGCAAATAATACTACATCGGCAACACAGTCAAATATTGAAGTTACAAATTTATTACTTTCTGTACTTTGTCCGTGTACAGATGTTACCATTAATACAATTCAAACAGATCCTGCAGGTGGAGCAATTATTGCCGATTATAACCAAACGGTAACCTATGAAACTACCGTAACTAATAATGGTCCGTTAGATACCACAATTCGTTTCTTTTTACAAAATTTGGGTGTGGAGTGGGAAATTATCTCTGTACAATGCATTAGTGCCACAGGTGGATTAAATTGTGGAACCACTAATTATGTAATTGGTCCTACAGGGCAATTTTGGTCCGTGGAAGATTATATAATTCCTTCGGGCGGTCAAGTCGTCACAAGAACTGTTGTTCGTTATATAGAACCTATTTGTCCTTCCAATGATGTAATTATTTCTAATTACCGAAGTACTATCAATATGTTAGAACATGTTGATTGTAATCCTGATGATAATAATGAGTTTTCTAATACCGTTCTTCCGCAAGCACCTGGAACTGCTCAATGTATTAGTATCAATGATTTTCTAATTACCAAAACACAAATAAGTCCAACATTACCATTAGGCGGTTCCGCAAACGAACCTATTCCATGGGGCGATATTACGTATGAAATTACAGTGACAAATAATAATTTAGTGTCAATTCCATTGTCATTAGTAGACTTTTATGCTTCTCCTATAACTGCGACTACTGTAACTGCCGTATTACAATCGGTAAACTGTGTTTCAACCACAGGAACAGCAAGTTGTTATGATGTAACGAATGCAAATATTGGCACCAATTATACACTAACGAATGATGTTTTTTGGGAGATTACCGCCGCTGAAAATTGGGAACTTGCTCCCCAAAGTTCTATTACGTTTGAAGTTGTTGTCAATTGGACTCCCGAATGTTCAAGTATGGTAACATCCGTTGCCAATGGTGTTACAGGAACTATTTTGGACGGGCTAAATTTTACAAAGACATCCATTGCTACAAGTTTTTTAACACCTTGCGTAGATTTAATCGTACAAACGTTTCCTTCTTCGCCAACGGTTCCTATCAATAGTAATTTTGAGTGGATTGTAGATATTACCAATAGTGTCATTAGTTCAACAGCTACAGACGCAACTTTTAGCACAACTGTCAATAGTGCATTTACCATTACAGGAACACCAACATGTACCGTTACAAGTGGAAGTGCTACTTGTGTGACAACATTTACTGTAGATTCAGCTACAAATATAGTTTCTGGTGTTATTCCATTGTTAGATCCAGATGCAACCATACAATTACGAATTCCTGTAGTAGCACCAAATTTTGGAGGTTCGTTTAACAATATTGCTGAAGTACAACCAGATCCTGCTAATAATGGAGAATTTGATCCAAGTACAAATATTTCTATTTCTAATGTTCAAGTAATTTCACCACAAGTATTTAAAAGTTTTGTGCCCGATGAAATTATAGCATCGCAAACATCTTTATTAACTTTTACGATTGAAAATGTTCCTGGAAACTTAGCACAATCTGGAATTTCTTTTACAGATAATTTACCTGCGGGAATTGTCTTAGCGGGCGATCCGTCTTGGGTACAAAGTAACGGTTGTACAGCAGATTTTGTTGGATTGACAAATGATGATTTTGTTGGAATTGCCAATTTGGTATTTCCTGCCGGAGTTGCCAATTGTACATTTTCGGTATTAGTTACTTCTTCCACAAGTGGTTTCTATACAAATGAATTTACCAATTTTTCAAACTTAAATAATATAGATGCAACAAGCGTTTTTGCAACCTTAAATGTATTACCACTTCCACCAAGTGCTGATTTAGAGATTTCGTTAACACCAAATCAAACGCAATATTGTGAAGGCGATGAAGCAATATTTACGTTAACGGTAACCAATAATGGTCCTGATGATGTGACAAGCGTTGCTATTGAACACTATTTGAATCCTTTAGGATTTACCTATATTTCAGACAATGCAGGCGGAACGTACACAAATACAACAGGAATTTGGGAACTTTCCAATATTAGTATTTCAGCTGCAGCTGGAAGCAATACGTTTACCGCAGAAATTACAACAACGATTTTAAATGTAGATGTTGCCTTAACGAATCAATATGAAAGTACCGCAGAAATTACTGCGACAGATACGACTGATTTAGACAGCGATGTAACGACGAGTTTTACAATAGACGATTTAGCGGATGGATTGGCGGATGATGATGAAACTGAAATTCAAGTTGACGTTTTTGAAATTCACAATGATATCAACTTAGGCATTGCGGATGCAGAAGTCTGTTCTGGAACAACAACGACACTTACTATTGACAATCCAACGATAGCGTATACGTATAATTGGTATGAAAGTGCCGATCCAACTCAAATCATATTTACAGGAACGAGCTTTGAAACTTCAATAATTACAGCAGATATAGTGTATGAAATTGAAGTTATCAATGAAAATAACTGTCCTGGAATTGCAAGAGAAATGATTACTATTACTGCTGTTTCCTGTATTGATTTAGGCATTGAAAAAGAAGTAGATATTGATACACCTTCTATTGGCGAATCGGTACAATTTACCATTACAATTACCAACAATAGTGCTTTAGATGCTTCTAATATTGTCATCGAAGAAATGCTTCCAAATGGATATAATTATGTTTCACATACCACAAGTAGCGGTTTGTATGATTCTAATACACAATTATGGACAATTGCTACATTAACAGCAGGAAGTTCGGCAACGTTAACAATTAATGTAACCGTTGTAGACGGCGATGATTATACAAATGTTGTACAAATAGTGAGTCAGGATGATGTTGACTTGGATCTCACGAATAATTCAGCAGAAGCGTTTACACTGCCTGATTGTTTGCAAATTCCGAGTGGTTTTTCACCAAATGACAATACAATAAATGATGTTTGGGAAATTGAATGTTTAGACAATTATTCGGACAACGAATTGATCATTTTCAACAGATGGGGAACTATTGTGTACAAAACAAGAAACTACGCAAACGACTGGAATGGCGAGTGCAACCAAAATGTTGTGCTCTTTGAGAAGAATCAAATTGTACCTGTTGGAACATATTTCTATGTATTAAAATTACAAGGAAATACCATTGAAAAAACGGGTTGGGTTTATGTTAATTATTAGAAAATTTGGTAGCCAAAATTTCGTCATGCTGAACTTGATTCAGCATCTTTACAAATGAATCTTACTATTATGTGAAACTGAATCAAGTTCAGTTTGACGAACCTCTAAACAAGTAAAATTATTGAAATCAAAGTGCTTCTCGATAGTTCTACTTGTTTATCGAAGTACAAAATCTAAAAAGTCTAAACAATCCAACAATCTAAGCAAGTCTAAAAAAACTACGCAAACTTACGTTCTATAATCTCTATAAAGCGATTTTCATACTCTTCTTTTCCTGCCCAATTTTTATAATCGGGTTTGATCATATTATAAATAAAGTCTTTCGCTTCTGTTTCTGTTTCTGTAGTATTCAATTGCGAAATTACACGATTATAATCTTCCTGATTGCCTTCAAATAAATGCTTTGTAAATGCAATACGATCGTTTAATCCAATAGAAATTCCTGTATTCAACCGATCATTTAAAGACTTAGGTTTGGTCTCCGTTTTAGTAGCTTTTACCTCTTTCGTAACGGTTTGTGCAGGGCTTGTTTCTGTAGTTTCTTTAGCTACATCTTCGCTCTTTACAAACGTAGGTTGCGGCAATACATCTGCTAAAATATCTTCTAAGGTTTGTTGTTTTGGTGTTGATGGTGTCGGCGTTTCTACTGCTGCCTCATCTTCATCTTCTTCTGGCATTTCAGCCACCATGTTTCTGATAGTTTCCATCAACGGCTCAATCAAATCGTCTTGTTCTGGATCTTCTGCAACCAAGCTATGACGAATAATATCATCATCTTCAGCGTTTTGTTCTACCTTATCATGGTTGTATACATTTTCTAAAGTTTGGAAAAAAGAAGAATCTGCATACTCAGGCACAGAATCTTTAAATTGTTCTTCAAAAAACAATAATACCGACAACTTTTCAAAAACTTCCTTTGCTTCTTTATGTAGCGCAACTACGTCTTCTCTTCCCTTTAACTTAAGGATGCGATGCGCAATACTTACTAAATCTCCTTCTAATTTTTTCTTCATAATTTTTAAGCTAATGTCGTTGTATAACCTTTGGTTTTTTAATAAATTTGTTCCACCTTTACAAAAACGAGTATAAATTCGTTTTCGACTTGAAAATTACAAAATGTTTCTCGAAAATACAGTAAATCATAAAGAACAATTTGGTTGGATTGAAGTTATTTGTGGTTCAATGTTCTCCGGAAAAACCGAAGAATTGATCCGTAGACTCAAACGAGCACAGTTTGCAAAGCAGAAAGTAGAAATCTTCAAACCTGCTGTTGATATTCGATATGATGATGAAAAAGTTGTATCACATGATGCAAACGAAATTCGTTCTTCACCTGTTCCCGCTGCCGCTAACATTCGATTATTAGCCCACGATTGTGAGGTTGTTGGAATTGATGAAGCGCAATTTTTTGATGATGAAATTGTGGCTGTTTGTAATGATTTAGCCAATAAAGGAATTAGAGTGATCGTTGCTGGGCTTGATATGGATTTTAAAGGAAATCCTTTTGGACCTATGCCAGCATTGATGGCAACAGCCGAATACGTAACCAAAGTACATGCTGTTTGCACACGAACGGGAAATTTAGCACAATACAGTTTTAGAAAATCCAAAAGCGACGATCTGGTCTTGCTTGGTGAAACTGACGAATACGAGCCATTAAGTCGCGCTGCTTATTACAAAGCAATGCTAAAAGAATCAGTGAAAGAGATTGAAGTTGATGATGCGGAAGAAATCATTCCAAAACAACAATCGGACAATTAACTACCAATAATGTTACACATACAAGAATCTGTTTTAGAAATCAATTTCAAAGCATTACAGCACAACTTTGAGTTTATAAAATCCCAGACCAAAACAGGAACTAAAATCTTAGCCGTTGTCAAAGCGTTTGGCTACGGAAGCGATGCTGTTGAAGTTGCTAAGTTTCTACAAGATGAACTAAACGTTGATTATTTTGCAGTAGCTTACATCCGAGAAGGTGCTTATTTACGAGCTGCAGGAATTACAACGCCAATTTTAGTATTGCATCCGCAAATAGTAAATCTAAAACATGCAATTAACTACAACTTAGAACCTAGTTTATACAACGATCGGATTTTCAATGCGTTTGCTCATGAAGCGGCAAAACAAGGAAAAAAAGACTATCCGGTACATATAAAATTCAATACAGGATTAAATCGTTTAGGGTTTTTTCACACTGATGTAGATCATATTACCAAAAAACTCAAAACGCTCTCGCAACTAAAAGCAGTTTCTATATTTTCACATATTGCGGCTTCTGAAGATCTCAATGAAAAAGAATTTACCAAGAATCAAATACAGACATTCAAAGAAATTAGTGCATCTTTTGAAAAAGCAATGCAGTATAAACCGATGCTTCATATGGTAAATACATCTGGGATTTTCAACTATCCTGAAGCGCATTTTGATATGGTCAGAACAGGAATTGGCTTATACGGTTTTGGAAATGATCCAAAATTTGACAAAAAACTGCAACCCATAGCTTCTTTAAAATCTGTAATTTCACAAATACATCGCATCGAAAAAGGAGAAAGTGTTGGATATAACCGTGCTTTCGTCGCGGATGATTATAAAACAACCGCAACTATTCCAATAGGACATGCAGACGGAATTAGCAGACAATTTGGGAATGGTGTTGGCGCTGTTGTTATCAATGGAAAACTAGCACCAATCATTGGAAACGTATGTATGGATATGATGATGGTAGATGTCACCAATATTCGTTGTAACGAAGGCGATGAAGTCATCATTTTTGGTGAAGGACAAAGTGCTGAAGAACTCGCTTCAAAAATAAACACCATCTCGTATGAACTACTCACAGCGGTATCTCAACGAGTAAAACGTGTATTTCTTCGTTAAAATATCCATTCTCTATTTCAACAAATGTTAAAGTTGTACTATTTTTTACTAAATTTAGATTCAATTAATAACTAACAATCAAATATTATGTTGAAAGAATTTAAAGAATTTATCACTGGCGGTAATGTCATAGAGTTTGCCGTTGCCGTAATTATGGCAGGAGCAATTGGCGGTGTTGTAAAAGGATTTGTAGACAATATTGTAATGCCTTTTGTAGGATACTTTACAGGTGGAACTGATTTTGCAAATATGTTTCTTGCCTTGGATGGAAAAGAATATGAAACATTAGCAGCTGCAAAAGAAGCAGGTGGAGCAGTAATATCTTATGGTATTTGGATCAATGCTATTGTAAACTTATTAATTGTAGGTTTGGTAATGTTCTTAATTGTGAAAGCTTACAATAAAATGAAGAAGAAAGAAGAAGCGGCAGCTCCAGCACCTCCAGCAGGACCAACGCAAGAAGAATTATTAGGAGAAATTAGAGACTTATTGAAAAAATAATTTTCTCGAAATTATAATAATAAGAAGCCACTCTTTACGGAGTGGCTTTTGTGTTATATATAACTTTTTGTGATCCTTTTGATAATTCCAAATTTTTATACAAACCGCACTATAATTATTACTAGTTTTGCTTCATAGAATTACAAAAAAATAAAAATAAACAGATGAAAGTAGCAGTCGTTGGCGCAACAGGAATGGTAGGAACTGTGATGTTAAAAGTATTAGCAGAACAAAAATTTCCCGTTTCAACCCTAATTCCAGTAGCTTCTGAAAAATCAATTGGAAAAGAAATTACCTATCAAGGAAACGCATATCCTATTGTAAGTATGCAAGATGCTATAAATGCCAAACCTGATATTGCGTTGTTTTCTGCTGGTGGAAATACTTCACTCGAATGGGCACCAAAATTTGAAGCTGTCGGTACAACCGTTATTGATAATTCATCTGCATGGCGAATGGATCATTCTAAAAAATTAGTCGTTCCAGAAATCAACGCTAACGAACTCACAGCCAATGATAAAATTATTGCAAACCCAAATTGTTCTACGATTCAAATGGTTGTCGTATTGGCGCCATTACACAAAAAATATAAAATCAAACGTATTGTAGTTTCTACCTATCAATCCATTTCAGGAACTGGTGTAAAAGCGGTTCGACAGTTGGAAAGTGAATATGCTGGTGAAAAAGGAGAAATGGCATATCCGTATCCAATTCATAAAAACGCATTGCCACATTGTGATGTATTTGAAGAAAACGGATATACCAAAGAAGAAATGAAATTGGTCCGCGAAACGCAGAAAATTTTGAATGATGCAACCATTGCTATTACGGCAACTGCCATTCGTATTCCGGTAGTTGGAGGACATTCTGAAAGTGTAAACGTTGAGTTTGAAAATGATTTTGATGTAGCAGAAGTTCGCAAACTATTACACGAATCACCTGGAATTGTGGTACAAGACAATCCTGATGTAAATGTATATCCAATGCCAATTTATGCAGAAGGAAAAGATGATGTATTTGTGGGAAGAATTCGTCGCGATGGTTCGCAACGAAATAGCTTAAATATGTGGATTGTTGCCGATAACTTACGCAAAGGCGCTGCCACAAATGCGGTTCAAATTGCACAATATCTAGTAGATCACAAGTTGGTTTAACTGATTTTTGTTACAACATATACTTACGGACGCTTCGCAAATACGAAGCGTCTTTTTTATTCCAAAATACTACAAATCAGCTTCTTATTAAAAACCTATAATTATTCATGTTGTCGAAATATTTAGAGAATACGCTATCTTTTTCTTACCTTAAGAGTACACTAACCAAAAAAGTCTCGCAATATGAATTCTAACTTTACTAAAATTATCCGTTTTATATTAGGATTAATTCTCATCGTATTTGGTGCTAACAAACTCATCATGATTTTCAATGAAACGGGGTTCATGTCACTAATAACAATGCCTGCTAATCTTAAAGGTTCCATTGGCTCCATCGTATACATACTTCCTGTTGTTGGCGCCTTAGAAGTCTATATTGCTGTGTTACTAATTCTAAAAAAATGGGTGCCTTTTGCACTAATATTACTCGCGCCAATTTCGGTGAATATTTTACTATTTCACTTCTTCTTAGATTTATCAAGTGGAATGATTGGTGCTCTTGTAGTGGCACTCCTAAACGGAATCTTAATTTACAAACATTGGCCACAATTTAAACCTTTGTTTTATTAGTAAAAACCATCACATTATGTTAAAACCACTTCCAATTCTTTTGAAGTGGTTTTTTTTAGATTAAATTTGAACTTTAACCAATCCTGTATTATTATGAAATCGTTGTTAAAAATTAGTTGTCTCGCAGTACTTTTCTTCTCTTGCGAGAAAGAACCTGAAAAAAAAGAAATTGTAGTGACATATCCTGAAACGCAACAAAAAGAAGTGATTGATACCATATTTGGTACCGAAGTAAAAGATCCATATCGTTGGCTTGAAGACGATCGTTCTAAAGAAACAGAAGCTTGGGTAAAAGATCAAAACAAAACAACCTTTGGATATTTAGATAATATTCCATTTCGCGATGCATTAAAAAAGCGGTACACACAATTAGTGAATTACGAAAAAATTACCGCGCCCCGCAAACATGGTGAGTATGACTATTTTTATAAAAATGACGGATTGCAAAATCAATATGTAATTTACAGACAAAAAGGCGATGACGAACCAGAAGTATTTTTAGATCCAAACAAATTTTCAGAAGACGGAACAATTTCAATGGGAAGTGGATTGAACTTTTCTAAAGACAAAAAAATAGTTGCGTATTCCATTTCAGAAGGTGGAAGCGATTGGCGAAAAGTAATTATTAGAGATGTACTTTCTAAAGAAATTATTGAAGATACCCTGGTAGATATTAAATTCTCAGGAATTTCATGGAAAGAAAACGACGGATTCTACTATTCTAGCTACGACAAGCCAAAAGGAAGTGAACTTTCTGCTAAAACAGATCAGCACAAATTATACTATCACAAACTAGGAACTTCTCAAAAAGATGATGAATTAGTTTATGGCGGAACACCCGCAGAAAAACATCGCTATATTGGTGGTGGCGTTACGGAAGATGGAAGATATTTAATCATCTATCCAAGAACCTCAACATCTGGAACTAAAATGTTGCTCAAAGATTTATCAAATCCTGATAGCGAATTAATAACTGTTTTAGACCATACAGATACCGATTCATACATTATTGAAAATGTTGGTTCAAAATTGTACATCAGTACGAATATGAATGCACCAAATCAAAAAATTATAACGGTTGATGCATCAAATCCTGCTCCAGAAAACTGGGTAGATTTCATTCCAGAAACAGAAAACGTATTAAGTATTTCGACTGGTTCAGGCTATTTCTTTGCAACGTATATGGTGGATGCGGTTTCTAAAGTATTACAATATGATTACGATGGAAAACTGGTGCGTGAAGTAAAACTACCAGGCGTTGGAAGCGCAGGCGGATTTAGTGGCGAAAAAGAAGATGAAATATTGTACTATTCATTCTCAAACTACAAAACACCAGGAACAACCTATACATACAATCCAAAAGATGGAACATCTAAAGTATATAGAAAACCAGGCATTGACTTTGATCCGGACGAGTACGAAAGCAATCAAGTATTTTATACTTCAAAAGATGGTACCAAAGTTCCGATGATTATCACACACAAAAAAGGATTGAAAATGGACGGAAAAAATCCAACAATTCTATATGGTTACGGCGGATTCAACATTTCGTTAAGACCTTCTTTTAGTGTTGCCAACGTTGTTTGGATGGAACAAGGCGGAATTTACGCAGTACCAAACTTACGTGGTGGTGGCGAATACGGAAAAAAATGGCACGACGCTGGAACTAAAATGCAAAAGCAAAATGTATTTGACGATTTTATCGCTGCAGCGGAATATCTAATCGAAAAAAACTATACTTCGAGTGACTTTTTAGCCATTCGTGGTGGGTCAAACGGAGGATTATTAGTCGGTGCAACCATGACACAACGCCCAGACTTAATCAAAGTTGCGTTGCCAGCTGTTGGTGTGTTAGACATGTTACGTTACCACACATTTACTGCCGGCGCAGGTTGGGCGTACGATTACGGAACTGCAGACGAAAGCAAAGAAATGTTTGAATATCTAAAAGGATATTCGCCAGTACACAATGTAAAAGCAGGTGTTGAATATCCTGCAACAATGGTCACTACGGGCGATCATGATGATAGAGTTGTGCCAGCGCACAGTTTCAAATTTGCTGCCGAATTACAAGCAAAACAATCAGGAAGCAATCCTACGTTAATTCGTATAGAAACCGATGCAGGTCACGGTGCAGGAACACCAATTACAAAAACCATTGAACAAATGGCTGATATGTACGGTTTTACACTGTACAATATGGGCTTTAAGGAATTGCCAAACAAAGCAATTTTAGAAAAATTTAAGGATTAATAAAACTCAATTTTGAGAAGCTTGTGCTGAACTTAATTCAGTATCTAAGACACACTACAAAAACCATCAAATTGAACTTCAGTTTGGTGGTTTTTTATATATGCTTTGTATTTGTCATTCCTACCTTTCGACTTCGCTCAAGATAAACTCTGGCAGGAGTCTAAAAGTATGATTGATAAAATTACTATCTTTGAATATAAAGCTATAAGTATGGATTTACAATTGGAGAAATATAAACTGATGGAGTGGTTGGTGAATCTAAAAGATGAAGCAATTATTCACAAGTTAAAAGAAATAAAAAATGATCGTTCTACTACTGATTGGAGCGATACGGTTTCTGAAACTGAAAAACTCATGATTGAAGCAGGATTGAAAGATGTTGAAGAGGGAAATACATTCACACATCAGCAAGTCATGGAAGAAATCAATAAAAACTTCCCTGTCATTCCTGCGTAGGCAGGAATCTAAAACGTCAAATCGAGTGGTTTTTCGTAATAAAATGAAGAAAAATTGTATCGAGATTCACTTATCCTATAAACGAAATCTTCTGCTTGTGAGATGCTGAATCAAGTTCAGCATGACGTATCAAATCAATTTTAAAAGTATAACAATATTCTTCTACTATCTCCGTATTTTTACATTTCAATAATTCTCCATGCTAAAAGTCCAAAACGTTTCCTTTTCCTATCTAAAAAACACACCGATTTTAAAACACGTTTCTTTTGAAATTCCCAAAGGAACACATGTTTCGCTCATTGGCGAAAGTGGTTGCGGAAAAAGTACGTTGCTCAAACTTATCTACGGTTTACATGATTTGAATGCTGGCGAAATTTTCTGGAAAGATTCACAAGTATTAGGACCAGCGTACAATTTGGTTCCGGGTCATGATCGCATGAAATACTTAGCGCAAGATTTTGGCTTAATGCCATACATTACCGTTGCGGAAAACATTGGAAGTTATTTATCTAATTTCTTTCCAGAAGAAAAAACAGCACGCACTGCAGAATTGTTAGCAATGGTGGAAATGTCCGCTTTCGCAAACGTAAAAGCAAAATTACTCAGTGGTGGACAACTACAACGTGTTGCGTTGGCAAAAGCAATTGCGCGTGAACCTGAAGTTTTACTGTTAGATGAACCTTTCAGTCAAATTGATAATTTTAGAAAAAACACGCTTCGTAGAAATCTCTTTGCATATCTCAAAAAGAAAAACATCACGTGTATTGTCGCGACACACGATCGTACAGATGCACTTTCCTTTGCGAACATGACATTGGTGCTGAAACAAGGACAACTCGTAGCGCAAGGCACACCAAAAGACTTGTACAAGCATCCTACGAACAAATATGTTGCGTCGCTTTTCGGAGAAGTGAATGAATTGCCCGCGAGTGCATTCCCAAACATGGAAACTACTCAGGAAACCATTTTAGTGTATCCGCATCAGTTAAAAGTGGACGAAACTTCTGATTTTAAAGTAACGGTACAACAAAGTTATTTTAAAGGAAGTCATTACCTCATTAGTGCAAAACATAAAGGTACTGAGGTGTTTTTTGAGAGTTTGGTGGATTTTGAGATTGGTGTTATGGTTGGGTTGAAGGTTTTTCAAATAAATTAATCTTATCATAGTAACAAAATAAAACTCACTTCAAGGTAGGATAAAAGCAAGTTCAGTTGTTATATATAAATAGTAACGCACTAATAATCAAATGTAACAATCGTTTTTTTTCTTATATTCGTGCATTAACTAAACCAAAACATGATCAAAAAACTACTAAATTTTGCTAGTATAGCACTCTTTTCTGCTATGCTATTTTCTTGTGCTGACGATAATGATACTGGGACAGATGACACGTACGAACCAATTCCTGTTTCGCCCGTAGTCTTAGATATAGACGCTTTTCCTTTCGATACACTTTCTGAATACAACTTTTTTGAAGGTGAAATGAAAGAACAAGAACCTGTCTTAGGTGTTATTCCGTATGAGCCAATTTCTGCTTTATTTACAGACTATGCCAAAAAGAAACGCTTTGTTTGGATGCCAAGCGATGTGCAAGCAACCTACATGGCAGATAACGAACTTATTAACTTTCCAGTCGGAACCATTCTAATCAAATCATTTTACTATAACAATGTGCAACCAGATAATAATACGCGCATTATAGAAACACGTTTGATGTTAAAGAAAGCAGACGATTGGTATTTTGCTGATTACATCTGGAATGCCGATCAAACGGAAGCAACCTTTAGTTTAGAAGGTTCGTTTACCAATGTAGACTTTTTAGAAAATGGCGTTGCAAAAAGCACAAACTACCGAATTCCTTCGGAAGTGGAATGTTTTACTTGTCATAAACAAGGTGAAAGCTCAGTTCCTATTGGTGTAAAACCACAAAACTTAAACAGCTTATTTGCGTATGCTGATGGTTCTCAAAATCAACTAGAAAAATTAATCGCAGAAGGCTATTTAGAAGATAATTTACCTGCAACCATCAACACGGTTGTAAAATGGAGCGATGAAACGCAACCAATTGACTTACGCGTTCGCTCATATATTGATATCAATTGTGCACACTGTCATTCAGAATTATCACATTGTGATTACAGACCTGTGCGTTTTGCGTTTGATGAATCTTCTGACGATACCAACATAGGTATTTGTGTAGATCCAGACACCGAAATTCCTGGAATGGTTGATATTGTATCGCCAGGATTAAAAGAACGCTCTGTAATGTATTATAGAATTAATACAACTGCAGAAGAATTCAGAATGCCATTACTTGGTAGAAGTATTATACACGAAGAAGCCGTTGCGCTTATTGGTGAGTGGATTGATGGATTGACAAACGAATGCGATTAACTACAACCAACAGTATGAAACGAATCTTTTCGATTTCATACTGTAAAAAACTAGCTTATGAAAAAAATTACTTTACTATTATTCTTTCTTGCATCCTGTTATTTTGCAGGAGCACAAACTACCGTAGATTGTACAGTAGGCTCTGTAAATACAACTTATTGTTACGTTAATGACGACACTACGAGTTTCGTCTTTACAAGTTCTGATGGATCAGATTTACAAGTAACATTCAATGCTGGACAAGTAGAAAATACTTGGGATGAATTGATTGTACTAGATACAAACGGAACCGAATTATACAACGGATATGGAAATGCTGGAGACTTAACGGGTCTTACATTCCAATCTAATGGAGACACAATTACAGTTTCTATAAATTCTGATGTTACAGTAAACTGTACTGCTAACGGTTATACGCAGTGGGACTTTGATGTAACTTGCGCAACTTGTACAAATGCTACGGCAACCTATACAGTAGTGAATGATTGTGCTACAAGTGGTGGATTTTTGGTAAATGTTGACGTAACTGATATTGGTTCAGCAACGTCATTAACCATTTCTGACAATCAAGCGAGTGCAACACAACCATTAATTGCTGCTGGAATGGTTCAATTTGGACCGTATGCCAACACAACCGATGTTGTTATTAGTATTCAAAATGATCAAGATGTAAATTGTACTGGAAGTAGTGGATCAATTACACAAAGTAACTGTCCACCGCCAGCACCAGTTGGTGTTACCTGTGGTTCAGGTTCATCTACTTTTATCTTTACAGAAGAATTTGTATCTGGTTCAGGTTGGACAGGAACAAGCTTTAGTGGGACTAATGGAAATTGGGATATTACTGGAGGTAGTGCTAACTCAGTAGATACAGGTCCTTCTACTTCTTTTAGCGGAGGAACACACTTAGAATATGAAGCATCTGGAAATTCAACTGCAACTGCTTCTGCGGTGAGTCCAGCAATAGATTTATCAACCGCTACAGATGGTGCAGAGTTATCTTTTTACCTACATGCATATGGTGCAGAAATGGGAACCTTAGATGTAAAAGTAGGAACTTCAGCTTCTGGACCATTTACAACAGTATTTACACACACAGGAGAATTACAAACAAGCGCAACAGAAGCTTGGGTTCCCGTTGGTGTCAATTTAGATACGTATGTTGGACAAGTAATTTACTTAGAATTTAGACATACAGGAACAGGAACAGGTTTTCATGGAGACATGTCTATTGACTATGTTCGTATAGAAACATGTGGATCATTTTGTATTGCACCTTCAAGTATTGTAGCTAGCGCAATAACACAAACCTCAGCAACCGTTTCTTGGACTGCAAACAGTGGAGAAAGTGCTTGGGAATATGTTGTACAACTTGCAGGAACAGGAATTCCAACAGGTTCTGGAACTGCTACAGGTACAACAAGTGCAAACTTAACTACTTTAAGTGCAGGAACAAGTTACGAAGTATATGTACGTGCAATTTGCGGATTAGATGCTAGTGTTTGGGGCGGACCTTTAACATTCACAACCTTAGCACCACCGCCACCAGCAACATTTACAACATCAACTGTAGGAACTACAGGAACACAAAGAGCTGCCGTAGATATGAATGGTGACTTTTTAGATGATGTTGTTTCTATTGGTACAACCAATGTAAATATCTTCTACCAACAAACTCTTGGTGGATTAAGTGGTACAGCAACAAACATAACTACAACAAGTGCAAACAACTCACCTTCTTGGAGTTTGGCTGCTGCCGATTATGATAGAAATGGATTTACCGATTTACTATATGGTGGTGGAAACGGTGTAACGTTTATGAGAGCCAATGCTACAGGAACTGGGTTTACTGAAATTTCTGGATCTGAATATGTATTCTCACAACGTTCAAATTTTGTTGATTTAAACCAAGATGGACACTTAGATGCTTTTGTTTGTCATGATGTTGATCCAAATGTATATTATATGAATGATGGAACAGGAAACTTGGTATTTAACCAAGGTGGACTTGGAGATATTGCAGGTGGAGGAAATTACGGTTCTATTTGGATTGATTTTGATAACGATAGAGATATGGACATGTTCATTGCAAAATGTCGTGGTGGTTCTTCTACCATTAACATCAATGAAATGCATGAAAATGATGGAACAGGTACTTTTACAGAAGTAGCTTCTGCGGTAGGTTTAGCAGATCCATTACAAACGTGGTCTTCCGCTTGGGGAGATTTTGACAATGATGGAGATATGGACGTTTTTGTAGGCGCAAGTTCTACGGCTGACGGAACACATAAATTAATGCGAAATAATGGAAACAGCACGTTTACGAATGTAACGGCTGGTTCTGGAATATTACCAGCATTAACCAACTTAGGAATTGAAAATGCAACCTACGATTTTGACAACGATGGAAACTTAGACATTGCTTCTAATGGAAGTATTCTATTTGGAAATGGAGATCTTACATTTACAGTGTTTGATAATGTTCTATCTGGAAACAATGGTTCTTTTGGAGATATGAATAATGATGGATTTATTGATGCTATTTCTGGCACAACTTTATATACGAACGATACTAATGGTAACAATTGGATAAAAATTACTACTACAGGAGTTGCGAGTAACATTAATGGAATTGGTGCTAGAGTGGAAGTATATACAGCTTCTGGTGTTCAAATTAGAGATGTTCGTAGTGGAGAAGGATTCCGCTTTATGAGTACATTAAATACACATTTCGGAATCGGAACAGATACAGCAGTTACTAATATTCTTATTTACTGGCCATCTGGAGCTATTGATAATGTGCAGAATCCAACAATCAATACGCATCATATAATTACGGAAGGACAAGCTTTAGGAATTGAAGATGAAACGTTGGAAAACATTGCTATTCATCCAAATCCGGTTGGAAAAGTAATGAACATCAACAGTCCAATCAACTTGGTTGGTAAAATTGCAACGATTTTCAATATTGAAGGAAAACGTATGATGAACTTAAAATTAACTGAACATTCTATTGACGTTTCAAACTTACGCCAAGGAAGTTATATTTTACGTTTAGAATCTGAAGGAAAAATATATACTCAGAAATTCCTTAAACTATAAAATAGACATAAGATCGCTTCGCTTTTAGAATTAAGAATTAAGACGTTGCACTAGTTGTCTTATGATTAGAATATTAACAAAAAAAACTCCAATACTGATATAGTATTGGAGTTTTTTATTTAGACATGTTAGACTCACTTAGATTGTTGGATTATTAGACGATTTCTAATACTAGCACAAAATTGGATTGCTTTACAACAAATTCCAAGAGCCAACAGCAAAAGGCTAAAAGCATTTTTTTACATCTAAAAGCAAAAGCGATCTAACATCTAAGCGAAGCGGTCTAATGTCCAGCATCTATATTTTAACATTCAACAACTCACCACTCAATTGTAAAATGACCAATTCGGCAAGTTTTGCGTTGTATTTTGCTTGATTTCTACTGAGTTCAGCGTTTAATAAATTCAATTGTGCTTGTCGAAATTCAATAGAATTTACTTGCCCTATTTTGAATTTCTCTTTAGTGCGATTAAAATTGTTTTCTGCCGTTTTAATATTTTTCTGTTGCAATTCGTAAATCAAGATTTTATTCTGATAATCGTCCCAAGAATTATTAAAATTACGTTCCAAATCGATAAGAATCTGCTCTTTTTGCAATTGCTGATTTTCCAACGTGATTTTTGCGTTTCTTACGCGTGTAAGCGTTCCTCCGCCATCAAATAAGTTCCAAGACAAGTTGATGCCACCAGAAAATCCTGTGTTGGTAGAAACCGCCACAAACGCCGCAGCGTTGTTATTGTTTCGGTTCCAACCATAAGTTCCAGTTAAACCAATAGTTGGTAAGTATTGCGATCGATTCGATTTTACATCTAACGAGCTAATACTAATGTTTTTTTCTGCTTGCAATAACGAAACATTATTTGCCTTCGTTTTTGTCCATAAATCTTCTTTTTCAATTTCAAATAGAAATGTAATTGTAGTATCAACATTAAAATCTTGCGGAAGCTTATTTCCTAAAATGACATTCAAATCGCGTTTGGTGTTTTTCAACTGTTGTTCCGTATTTACAATGCTAATGCTATCGTTATTGATATCAACTTGCGCGTTTAACACATCGAGTTTTGTATTCTGACCATAGTCAAATTGATATTCCGAACGAACCAATCGATCTTTTGAAATTTCAAAGGTTTCTTTAATCGTTGCCGTATTTTCTGAAAGTTGCGCTACCGAATAATAGACTGAAAATAATTGCAATAAGGTATTTTCGATGGTTTCACGTGCTTCCAATTCAGATAATTGGTATTGTTCTTTAAGTCGTTTGTAATTGTACAATCTGCCCAAACCATCAAAAAGTGTATAATTTAAGTTGATGGAAGCATTGTAACGCGAACTTTCCGCACCATTTAATACCGTTGTATTTCCATTAGAAAATTCAGCTTCAGTATTGTCCAAATTATACGTTCCGCCAGCATTTCCTGTCAATGTTGGTAAGTAACCAGAATTGAAAATACTTGTATTATTCTCAGCAACTTTTACCGTATTGTTGACAATTTTAATTCCGTAATTATGGGCCAATGTCAACTGAATTGCTTCATCGGGCGTTACTATTTGTTGCGCGTATGCATGAATTCCGAAGAAAACTAACACATACATAAGATACCTTCTATTGTTCATCTGCTTCGTTTTGTTCATTAAGAGATATTACTTTTTCATCTTTTATGAGTATCGTTTTTTCTTTTTCTTCTAAAAGATGATCTTCATGTCGTTGCTCTCTAACTACACGTTCAACTTCTTCTTTAGTGATTTCTCTTCCAGTTGCTAGCCATTTTATGTTTGTCTTCATAAAATTCCCAAACGATAAGAAAATTGGCAATACAATTAAGGTTAATACCGTTGCAAATCCAATTCCATAAGCAATAGAAACCGCCATTGGTATTAAGAATTGTGCTTGTCTGCTTTCTTCAAAAATTAAAGGAGCCAAACCAGCCACCGTAGTTATTGACGTTAAAAAGATCGCTCTAAAACGTGAACGCCCAGCTTCATATAAAGCTTCGTCAAAGAGCATTCCGTCTCGTAAGTTGTTATTGAATCTTCCTATTAAAACGAGTCCATCATTGACCATAATTCCTATCAGGGCAATGATCCCTAACATAGATAGAATGTTTAATGGAAAATCGTGAATCCAATGTCCCCAAGCAACTGCAGGTAAACTTAAAGGAATCAGTAGTAATAGTAATAATGGTTGACTGTAACTTCTAAACGTGAAGGCAATCACAATATATATTAAAATTAATACTGTAAGACCAACAGGACCTAACGAATCAAACAATTTGTTACGTTCTCTATTTTGTCCTTCATAAGAAGGTGTTACTGTAGGATATTTTGATAAGATTTCAGGCATGATTTCGTTTTGAATTTCCGCCATAATATCCGTTGCACTTGTTTTTTTGGTGTCTTTGATATCTGCTGAAACCTGAATTTCTCTTCGCCCTTCTAAGTGATTAATAGCAACATCGCCACGCGCTATGCTATAACTTGCAATTTCTTTTAGCGGAACACGTTGTCCATTTGGTGTCACAATTCGCATATTATCAAGATTATTGATAGAGGAACGATTCGATTTATCATACCGAACCCACACACGTATTTCATCTTGACCTCTTTGAAAACGCTGTGCTTGCGCGCCAAAAAATGCAGATCGTACTTGCAGCATTACACTTCGTAAGTTTAAACCAAGCGCATACGCACTTTCATTCAACTCTAAACGAATTTCTTTAATTCCCGCAGGATCGTTATCGGTAACATCTTTTAGTAATAAGTTATTTTCTAAATTTTGTTTGAGTTCTGCTTTTACGGCTTTCAATTCGGTAATATTATTTCCTAATAAGGAAACAGATACAGGAAGTCCGCCAAAGTTTCCACCACCACCGTACACCAAGCTTTCCACACCAATTACGGGTCCTACCGCTTTTTTTATTCGGTTAGAAACCAGATCCGATGTAATTTCATTAGGACGTTCTTCTCCTGGTAATAAATTAATGACAAGTGATGCTGTTGATGAACCTGGACCCACAGTACGAATCATGTTTTCTACCAAATATTTATCAGCATCTTCTCCTATATATTCCTTATTTATTGCTTTCGTGATTTCAATCGATTTGTTTTCGATGTATGAAATAATGCTATCTGTTACCTTTTCATTGGTTCCATTTGGCATGTTTAGCGTTATCGTTATTCTATCACTCGCAATTCTTGGGAAAAAAGCTCCTCTAATAATTCCAGCATCAAAACTTGATTTCGTTAAAATTAAGAAGACAATGAAGAAAGAAAACATTAGAAATTTATACTTTAAAGCAAATTTCAATGTCGGACTGTACATTTTATCACGAAGCCAACTCATGATAAAATCACCAAATGTATTGATATAGCGTAGTTTTGAAAATAGTCTTGGTAGCAAGCCTTTTGGTTCTTTGTTTTTAGCTCTTAATGCTTTGGAATGTGCTAAATGCGCAGGCAAAATAATTAAAGCTTCTACAAGAGATACAACTAATGTTAGAATAACAACCACAGAGACTTCACCAAAAAAGTCACCAATTCTACCATCTAAGAATAAGAAAATACTAAAGGCTAATATGGTCGTTAAAATTGCTGAAAAAATTGCTGGAAGCACTTCCATGACACCATCAATAGCGGCTTCTTCTGGCGTTTTCCCTTTTTCGTATTGTTGATAGATATTTTCTGCGATGACAATTCCATCATCCACCAAAATACCAATTACGATAATCATCCCGAAAAGGGATAATACATTAATAGTTACGTTAAAATAGCTTGCAAACATAAACATTCCTAAGAATGCTATTGGCAATCCAAAAGCTACCCAAAATGCTAAACGTGTATTTAAGAATAATGATAGAAACAACAACACGAGAATCATACCAATAACTGCGTTTTCAGTAAGTAATTCGGTACGTTGCACTAAGGTTGTAGATAAGTCTCTAACCACATTTAATTCTACGTTATCATATTTTTCGTTGAAATCAACAATGTATTCTTTGACTTTATCTGCGGAAGTAATTAAATCTTCTGTATTTGTACTTGTAATTCTAACATTGATGGAAAGATCGCCATCAAAATAGTTGGCGTTTGGTGTTTCTGAGAATTGATCGCGTACTTCGGCAACATCTTTTAATCGAATAATTCTACCCGAAGCATCTGCTTTTACAATTAAGTTTGATAATTCATCCGCATAATACGAACGTGCGTTGGCGCGAATCAAATATTCTTCAGCATCTGTCTTTATTGTTCCACCAGTTGTAATAAGACTTGCTTCATTAATAGCTTGCGAAACTTCGGCAAACGATAAATCGAAAGCTAATAAATTAGTTTCATTGATGGCTATTTCAATTTCTTCATCTGGATATCCTGAAATTTCAATTTGTGAAATCCCGTCAATTCCTCGTAAATCATTTTCTACTTGCCGTCCTATTTGTTTTAGTGTGACTAAAGGAATATTGGTGCCACTTATTGCAAACGAAATGGTTTCTCGAACAGATTCTCGTTTTGCCACCACTAAAGGTTCCATTCCTGTGGGAAAAGAAGGCACACGATCTACGGCATTCTTTATTTCGAGCAACATAAAGTCAATATCTTTCCCTTTTTCTATCTCAACATTGATGGTTCCGCTATTTTCTCTCGAAGTTGATGTAACACGTTCTACACCGTTTAATCCTTTAAGGTTATCTTCAATTTTGAGTACAATTCCTTCTTCAATCTCTTGTGGAGACGCACCAGGATATGTGATATTAATGTTTACATTTTTTGAACCTACTAAAGGGAAAAAAGAGGATTTAAGCGTGAAGGCTCCGTAAAGACCAAAAGCAAAAAACGTAAGTATAACGATGTTTACTGCGACGCTATGTTTTATGAAGTAACCAATTAATTTTCTCATCGCTTACTCGGCTTTTTTAGATTCAGGAGTTGCTTTTCCAGCAGCATCTTTCTCAGTTTTCGCTTTAAATGGCTTTACCTGCATTCCTGCATACGCACCCGGAATAGGTTTTGATAAAATGATAGTTCCGTCAGGCACATTTTTTAATACGGCTTTTGTGTCTGAGAAATACACAGGTTTTACATCAATGACATCTAAAACACTATCTCTCACAACAAAAATTTTATTGTCATCAAGTAGTAAGCTTCTCGTAACTTCAATAGCGTTTTCTTCTTGTTTGGCATTTAAATTTGCTTCCAAATACATGCCTTCTTTTAGCTTGTCGTTTTTAACTTCTATATATGCTGTAATGGTTTGTGTAGTAGCATCAATACTTCCGTTGACACGGGAAACAACACCTGTAAAGGTTTCGGTATTTTCAAGATTGTTCAAGGCTACTTTTTCGCCTACTTTCAACAAACTTGCGTAGGTTTTGCTTAAAGCAACTTCCATTTCGTAGACAGAATCATCAATAAATTCTCCTAATTTTTGTCCGTTTCTCACCAAAGAACCTTCTGTAACCAGCGATTCCGTTAAGATTCCTGAAAATGGTGCTCGGATGGTATACTTTGCCAAACGCTGTTCTAAGTTCTTTACATTATAATAATTGGTGACAATATTTCGACCTGTAATGAAGTATTTTTCCTTTTCGGAAGTCATTTCAGGTAATGTTGGAGTGGTTTTATTGAGATCGAAATTCGTCAAATAGGTTTGCCATTTTTGAAAAACTTCAGGAAAGTCCAATCGTAAATCGGGCATAATCGCAGCAATCGAATTGTACAAATTACTCTTTGAAGATTGTACTCCGGCATAATACTCAGCAGCATCAATACGAATTAGCGTTTGTCCACTACGATACTTTTGTCCTGGCTTAAATAGCTTTCCGCTAGATTTAAAAATACCTTGTACTTCTGCATACAATTCTACTCGACGTTTTGCGACAAGGCTTCCATTTGCTGGAATAATAATTTGTATCGTTTTGTTTTGGACTGTATCCGTAAATACAGTTTTCACCACTTTTTCAGCAACGGGTCTTTTCTTCTTTTTACCACTTGCTATTTGTTTTCCAATGAAAACAGCGCCTACAATTAGTAGTGCTCCAAGAATCGAAAGTATAAATTTTCGCATTTGGCGGGATAATTTTAGATGGTTAGATTGCAAATCTATCCATTAGTTTACTTTAAAACTCTTAAAAAAACCTTAATAAAATTTATAAGTTCATGAAAAGTAGTTCAATGAAATATACTAACAAAGTGACATTTCTAACTAAAATAGCTGTTACTTATATTCTTTTTATTGTATTTTCGCCAACTTAATAGCCTGTAATTATAGAAAAAGATAGAAGAGATTCAAGCAAAAATACATGTTCGACGTTATTTTTAGGCGTTTCATGGATAATTTTGCAATGATATAACATAAAATCTTTTGTCAAATCCTATAATTTCATACTTTTACACCGTTATGGCAAAATTGAACCAAAAGACCCTGTTATGTTTTGTTATATTAGCAATAGCTTTTTTAACACCTACATACGCCCAAATCATACCTCCGCCACCTGGACCTCCATCTCCACCGGGATTCCCGATTGATGCTGGTTTAATAGGTGTAATGGCCGCTGGACTTTTGTATGGTATACGGAAAAAAATAAAAAAGTAACTACTTTGATAGCCCCTGAAGTCTTGCTACATATTTTCCTATAACATCAAATTCCAAATTTATAAGTGATCCTACCTTCAAATATTGAAAAGTGGTGTGGCTATATGTATATGGAATTATAGCAACTGAAAAAGTATGTATTCCAGAATTTACAACGGTAAGACTCGTACCATTTACTGTAATTGAACCTTTTTCAATAGTTATATTATTTAATGCAGAATCGTATTCAAAGGTATAATACCAACTTCCATTACTTTCCTTTATTGAAATACATGTTCCCACCTGATCTATATGACCTTGTACAATATGTCCGTCTAAACGATCGCCTAATTTCATAGCGCGTTCTAAATTGACCCGATCATTCACCTGCCAAGCACCTACATTTGTTTTCTCTAAAGTTTCCTGAATTGCCGTAACGATGTATGTGTTTTCTTCAAGATTTCTATCAACAACTGTTAAGCAAACACCATTGTGCGCAACGCTTTGATCAATTTTGAGTTCCTCTGTTAAACTGCTTTGAACTGTAATGTGAAGGTTTTCTTTTTCACGCTCTAGATGCGTAATCACACCTAATTCTTCAATAATCCCTGTAAACATCTATTTATTTGGTTAAATTTGCATGTAAAATTAGAAATAAAAGTTTTAATACTTAGATGAAGAAAGAGGAAAAAATAAAAATAGGGATTTCGGTTGGGGATTTGAATGGTATCGGAACAGAAGTAATTCTAAAAACATTTAAAGATCCTAGAATGTTAGAATTGTGCACGCCCATTATTTTTGGATCCACCAAGATTTTATCATTTCAAAAGAAACATTTCAACATACAGACAAACTTTCATGGCATTCCAAGTGCTGATAAAGCGCAACATGGAAAAATAAATGTAGTGAACATTTGGAGAGAATCTATAAATATCGAATATGGGAAATCATCCCCAGAAGCTGGAAAGTTTGCAGTAGAATCATTTGTACAAGCGACCAATGCACTTAAAGAAGGAATGATTGATATATTGGTAACAGCGCCAATTAACAAACACAATGTACAATCGGAAGATTTCAAGTTCCCAGGACATACCGACTATTTAGGACAAACCTTAGAAGGTGATAGCTTAATGTTAATGGTAAACGACTCATTGCGAGTTGGCTTATTAACAGATCATGTTGCGGTAAAAGATGTTTCTGCCGCCATTACACCAGAACTCATCAAGAAAAAAGTAGCTGTTATATACCATACATTACAACAAGACTTTGGAATTAGCAAACCAAAAATTGCAGTTTTAGGAATCAATCCGCATGTTGGAGACAATGGAGTTATTGGTGTAGAAGATGATGAAGTGTTAAAACCAACGTTGGAAAAAATTAAAAATTCAGGCAAACTTGTTTTTGGTCCGTATGCAGCAGATAGCTTTTTTGCGTCAAGCAATTACAAAAACTTTGATGCCATCTTAGCAGCATATCACGATCAAGGATTAATTCCGTTTAAAACCTTATCATTTGGACAAGGTGTAAATTTCACTGCTGGGTTAAACAAAATACGTACTTCACCAGATCATGGAACCGCGTATGAGATTGCTGGAAAAAACGAAGCAGATCCAAACTCATTCAAAGAAGCAGTATTCACTGGAATACAGATTTTTAAGAACCGAAACATGTACAATGAAATAGCTAAAAATCCTTTAAAGAAGCAGCCTGGCAAGATATAAACAAAAAAATGTTAACAACTTAAGGTACATTAAGAAAAATTTATATCTTTGCACGCTCGAAACTGATGTTTAAGATGATGGAACTAAAGGACTTTAATATTCCTTTTACAGGATTAAAAGAAGGAAAACACCAATTCGAATATCAAATTGATAATTCGTTCTTTAAACTTTTTGACTTTGATGAATTCAATGAAACTGCAATAAATGCAACGTTAGAATTTCACAAAAAAGCAACCATGCTTGAATTAACATTCAATGCAATAGGAAATGCAAATGTAAATTGTGATTTAACTAATGAGCCTTTTGACCAGCCAATTGAAGGTAATTTGGACTTACTAGTGAAATTCGGAAACGAATACAACGATGAAAATGAAGAAATTTTAATCGTTCCTCATGGTGAGTATGAAATTAACGTAGCACAATACTTCTATGAAATGCTTGTGTTAGCCATGCCTTTAAAAAGAATACATCCAGGGATTGAAGATGGAACATTACAATCTGAAATATTAGATAAGTTAGAAGAATTACAACCTGGTACAGATAAAAAAGAAACTGAAGAGGAAATTGATCCTCGTTGGAATACATTAAAAAAACTATTAACGGATAATAAATAACATAGAAAATGGCACATCCTAAGAGAAAAATCTCCAGAACAAGAAGAGATAAGAGAAGAACACATTACAAAGCAACAGTTCCTCAAATCGCTACGTGCCCAACTACTGGTGAAGCACATTTATACCACCGAGCTCACTGGCACGAAGGAAAATTATATTACAGAGGAAAAGTATTGATTGATAATACAACTGAGGAAAACTTAGCATAACATATATGTTAGTCATAAAAGCTCTCACTTTCGTGAGAGTTTTTTATTTATTCATTTTTTTGTTAAAAATGTAAAAACGATATATTTTACCGAGATTTTCAGAGAATTTTAGTAATTTCGTTATGTTTTTAATGAATTTTTGTTAAAAAATAAAAAACCAACGTTAAGGTATGACCAAAATTACAGCAGCAATAACAGCTGTAGGAGCTTATACTCCTGAATATGTATTAACCAATAAGATACTTGAAACAATGGTTGATACTAACGACGAGTGGATCACGAGTCGAACAGGTATCAAAGAACGCAGAATTCTTAAAGAAGAAGAAGGAGCTGGAACTTCATATTTGGCTATCAAAGCTGCCGAAAATTTAATTGCAAAGAAAAATTTAGACCCTAAAGAAATTGACTTAGTCATTGTTGCTACCGCAACACCTGACATGCCAGTTGCATCTACTGCTGTGTATACAGCCAGTAAAATAGGCGCTACTAATGCATTTGCCTTTGACTTACAAGCTGCATGTTCTAGTTTCTTATATGGAATGTCAACAGCTGCGAGCTATATCCAATCTGGACGTTATAAAAAAGTATTACTCATAGGTGCTGATAAAATGTCATCTATTATTGATTATACAGATAGAGCTACATGTATCATCTTCGGTGATGGTGCAGGTGCCGTATTATTTGAACCCAATGAAGAAGGATTAGGATTGCAAGATGAACACCTCAGAAGTGATGGTGTTGGTCGTGAGTTCCTAAAAATTGACGCAGGCGGATCTATCTTACCAACTTCAGAAGAAACAGTAAAAAACAAACAACATACCGTATTTCAAGACGGGAAAACAGTCTTCAAATTCGCAGTATCTAACATGGCAGATGTAAGTGCAAAAATCATGGAAGATAATAACCTGACGAATGAAGATGTGCAATGGTTGGTGCCTCACCAAGCCAATAAACGTATCATTGATGCCACAGCAAGGCGTATGGGCGTAGATGAAAGTAAAGTGATGGTAAACATTCAGCGTTACGGAAATACAACTTCTGGAACGTTGCCACTCTGTTTACATGACTATGAAAAACAACTCAAAAAAGGAGATAACCTCATCTTTGCTGCCTTTGGTGGTGGATTTACTTGGGGAGCTATTTACCTAAAGTGGGCATATAATTCAAACTAGAAACGACTAAAAACCTATATTCATGGATTTAAAAGAAATTCAAAATTTAATTAAATTCGTAGCTAAATCTGGCGCAAGTGAAGTAAAACTTGAAATGGAAGATGTAAAAATCACCATTAAGACTGGAGAAGCTAAAGGCGAAATGACAACATTAGTACAGCAAATTCCTATGGCAGGAATGCCTCAACAACAAGCTGCTCCCGCAGCGCATCAAGCAGCACCAGCAGCAAGTGAAGCTCCAGCGGCAGATGTAAGCGAAGATGCTAAATATGTTACTATAAAATCACCAATTATTGGTACTTTTTATAGAAAACCTTCTCCCGACAAGCCAACTTTTGTTGAAGTAGGAAGCACTATTTCTGAAGGAGATGTTTTGTGTGTAATTGAAGCAATGAAACTTTTCAACGAAATTGAATCTGAAATTTCAGGAAAAATAGTGAAGGTCTTAGTAGACGATTCTTCACCAGTAGAATTTGATCAACCATTATTTTTGGTAGATCCATCATAAGAAATTTTAAATAACACTTGAAGCGAAAGAAGCAATTCTGAGCAATTCAAAAGTGAATGATTTAAAATTCAACATTTAAAATTTCAAGAGATGTTTAAAAAAATATTAGTTGCAAACAGAGGTGAAATAGCGCTTAGAGTTATTAGAACCTGCAAAGAAATGGGTATCAAAACAGTTGCTGTATACTCTACAGCCGATATTGATAGCTTACACGTACGATTTGCCGATGAAGCGGTTTGTATTGGACCCGCGCCAAGTAGCGAATCGTATTTAAAAATGGCAAATATTATCGCTGCTGCAGAAATTACAAATGCAGATGCCATTCATCCAGGATATGGATTCTTATCTGAAAACGCCAAATTCTCAAAAATTTGTGAAGAGCACAACATCAAGTTTATTGGTGCTTCTGCTGATATGATTGATAGAATGGGAGACAAAGCTTCTGCAAAAGCTACTATGAGAGCTGCAGGTGTTCCTTGTGTTCCAGGAAGTGAAGGTATTATTGAAGATTTTGAAGAATGTGAAAAACTAGCCGTAGAAACAGGATATCCTGTGATGCTTAAAGCAACTGCTGGTGGTGGTGGAAAAGGAATGCGTGCCGTATGGAAACCAGAAGATTTAAAAGAAGCTTGGGATTCTGCTCGACAAGAATCAAAAGCTGCTTTTGGAAATGATGATATGTACATGGAAAAACTGATTGAAGAACCAAGACACATTGAAATTCAAATTGTCGGAGATTCTTCAGGAAAAGCATGTCACTTGTCTGAACGCGATTGTTCTGTACAACGTCGTCACCAAAAATTAACAGAAGAAGTTCCTTCCCCATTCATGACAGACGAATTACGTACACGTATGGGAGAAGCTGCTGTAAAAGCTGCCGAATTCATTAAGTATGAAGGCGCTGGAACGGTAGAATTCTTAGTAGATAAGCACCGAAACTTCTACTTCATGGAAATGAATACTCGTATCCAAGTAGAACACCCAATTACGGAACAAGTAATTGATTTCGATTTAATTCGTGAGCAAATCTTAGTGGCGAATGGTGTGCCAATCTCAGGAAAAAATTATACGCCAAACTTACACTCTATCGAATGTAGAATCAACGCGGAAGATCCATACAATAACTTTAGACCTTCTCCAGGAAAAATTACTACGTTACATGCACCAGGCGGACACGGAGTTCGTTTAGATACACATGTATATGCTGGGTATTCAATTCCACCCAACTACGATTCTATGATTGCAAAGTTGATTACAACGGCGCAAACTCGTGAAGAAGCAATTAACAAAATGAAACGTGCGTTAGATGAATTCGTTATCGAAGGAATTAAAACCACGATTCCTTTCCACAGACAATTAATGGATCATCCAGATTATGTCGCAGGAAACTACACAACGAAGTTTATGGAAGATTTCGTAATGCAAGAAGAAACAGAAGACTAAATAGTATTCTATATATACCAAAAAGCTCCTTAAAATCTAAGGAGCTTTTTTTGTGCTTTATTATTACTGCGAACGCAGGAATCTATATTCAACTAGTAAAATTCTCGGCAAAAACGCATCGAATAATTGTAAATTTATCAGCTAACTTATTGCTGCTACATTTATAATATGTCCAACGTTTTTGTATATGATTTTACATACTGCATTTTTATTTTTTGTTAAGAAAGAATAAAAATATATTGTTTATCAATAAATAATTATTGATATTTGCTTCATAATTATTAATTACTGAATACTTATGGAGATTAAAATCACAACAAATCAGATTTTGAAAGTACTGCAAATACTTTCGTGGATCATTTTTATTGGTCTATGTATTGAAGCTGGCGGAACGGCTTTCAACACGTTTATTACACTTGCTATAAACCCAGATGGTGTCACTAATTTTTGGGAAGGTTCCGATTATTTAGCAAGCCTTTACACCTTTGATTACGGACATTTCTTTGCCATTACCTTCACCATGACGATTGTCGCAGTGTTAAAAGTCATTATGTTTTACCATATAGTAGCGTTATTCTCGGACAAAAAACTCAATATGTCTCAGCCTTTCAGTTCAGATTTAACGCGTTTCACTTTAAAATTATCTTATCTATCTTTCGCAATTGGTTTCTTCTGTTATTCTGGGTTTAAATATGCTGCGTGGCTTACGAAACAAGGATTAGAAACAGCCAACCTCGAATCATTGCATATATCAGGAGCTGATGTGTGGATTTTTATGGCAGTAATCCTTTTTGTCATTGTAAAGATTGTAAAAAGAGGGATTGAAATTCAACATGAAAACGAACTAACCATATAAGTTATGCCGATAATAGTAAACTTAGACGTAATGATGGCAAAACGAAAAATGTCATTGAATGAACTTTCAGAAAAAGTAGGATTGACGCTATCAAATCTATCCATCCTAAAAACTGGGAAGGCAAAAGCGGTGCGTTTTAGTACATTGGAAGCTATTTGCGAAGTACTAGAATGTCAACCAGGAGATTTGTTGGAGTATTCGAGAGAGGAATAAAAAAGTTTTGTTGAGTTTTTAGTTATTCTTTGATAACAACCACTGTATCTATAATATTATCGTAACAAGCACAATAAGCTCGATTTCCGAATTTAACAAAAGACCACTGAGCAATTTCCGAATCAGAGGTAAGTTCTTTTGGGATTGTATGTGGAAATACTTGACCAGTTGCATGAGATTTTATTAGAAAATGAACATCGTTTTTCGCTTCATCATCAGAATAGGAATCATTAAACAAGATTTCAGAGATGAGTATCTTGTCACTTGTAATTGTATAGCTGGCTTTATAGATTAATTTACCATCCCAACTTCGAGAAAAGAATAAGTAATTGTCATAAGCATATATATCCCATTTACAATCCATTGAATCCGCTTTAAAAGCTACTCCTTCTAGTTGTTCTCCACTATGTGAATATTCTAGATTAGCATGTGTTTTCTTAAAATTTGAAGTATCAAAACCAATTAATTCTTTTCCTAAAGAACTTCTTAATTCAGTATATTTTTCGGCAATTTCTTTTTCCGTAGTAAATGCCATTGTAGTGCTAGTGTAAGAACTAATATCTAAGACTTTTTTGTTGAATGGATTGTCATCATCTCCAAGTTCCAACCAACGGAATGAATATTCGTCAGATTTTGTTTTCAGAAATTCAGATTCAAATTTTAGTTTTTTTCTCTTAAACCATTTAAACATAAAATATTTTTTTAATTACCTACAATTAATGCATACTTGGAATTCCTCTTATTTCTTTTTATAAACAAAACTATTAGTTTAAGATTTACGCATTGCTAAAACTATAAGAATCTCAACGAGAATCAAAATCATTAAGGGCATTTTTAATACATCCGTAAAAAGATTACATTCGTTTCGTTATATTGAAACGCTAAATAAATTGAAAATATACATGAACCTAAGTTATTGGGAATATAAAACGTGGTTATCAAATGTCGATTTCACTATTGTCGGAAGCGGCATTGTGGGACTCAATTGTGCGTTGCAACTTCGAAAGCAATATCCGGCCGCAAAAATCATCCTACTCGAAAAAGGAATGCTGCCACAAGGTGCGAGTACAAAAAACGCTGGATTTGCCTGTTTTGGAAGTCTCTCCGAGATCTTAGACGATTTGAACACACATTCTGAGCAAGAAGTAACTCAACTCATTAAAAGACGTTATGAAGGCTTACAATTGCTTCGTGAAACTTTAGGTGATACCACGATCGATTTTCAGCAATTGGGCGGTTATGAATTGTTTACCAAAGAAGATGCTGCCTTGTACGAATCGTGTTTGGCGGAGAAAGATACCATCAATCAATTATTGAAGCCAATTTTTAAGGATGCTGTGTTTAGTCAAGTTGAGAATAAATTTCAGTTTCAACAGATTCAATCCAATTATATTTTTAATCAGTTTGAAGGACAAATCGATACCGGAAAAATGATGCATGCGCTTTTACAAAAAGTACTATCGAATGATATTCAAATTTTAAATTCGGTTACGGTAGAAAGTTTCAGCGAAAGCGAAAATTCTGTGCACATTCAAACGAATCATTTTGACTTTCACACAAAAAAACTCTTGATTGCCACCAACGGATTTGCTTCACAATTACTCGATGAGAAAGTGAAACCTGCACGCGCGCAAGTATTGATTACCAAGCCAATTCCTGATTTACAGATCAAAGGAACTTTTCACTTAGATAAAGGTTATTATTATTTTAGAAATATTGACAATCGTATTTTATTTGGCGGCGGTCGAAATCTAGATTTTAAAGGTGAAGAAACCACCGAATTGATGCAAACCAAGTTGATTCAGCAAAAGCTGGAAGAATTATTAAAAACAACTATTTTACCGAATACAAATTTTGAAATTGAACATCGCTGGAGCGGAATTATGGGTGTTGGATCGCAGAAAAAAGCCATTGTAAAACCACTTTCCAATCATGTGTTTTGTGGCGTTCGCTTAGGCGGAATGGGCGTTGCCATTGGAAGTTTGGTAGGAAAAGAATTAGCAGCATTGGTATGAATTTGAAAGAAAAACTACATCAATTGTGTTTGGACATCGTGAACGAACGAAACGCCAATATTCAAAGAAATTTTGCGAGCATTCAGGAAGCGATGTTGTCCGAAACCAAAAGTTCGGCTGGCGATAAGCACGAAACTGGTCGCGCGATGTTGCAATTGGAACGCGAAAAACTAGGAAATCAACTGTTGGAAATTGAGAAAGTAACCGCAATTCTTCAAAAAGTAAATCCTACAATTACAGCAAAACAAGGTTCTTTAGGAGCCATTATATATACTTCTCAGGCTAATTATTTTATTTCCGTCAGTGTTGGCGAAATTTCGGCAAACAACTCAACATTCTACGCAATTGCGTCCAATACACCGATTGGGAAATTGTTATTAGGCAAAAAAGTGGGTGATACCGTTTCGTTTAGAGAACAGGTTTTTGTTATTGAGAAGGTTTTGTGATGAATAAGATTAAATTATGCTTTGTAAGTTTTCAAGAATATTTCACACCTTGTTATATGCTTTTTCTCTAATTATGCTTTTCTCAGGTAATTTTGTTTTAATTTCTATATTACGTTTATCAAATAAGTTCCAATTCAGGACAATATCCTTTTGAAGTGAGTCTAATCTTTTGAATTTACTCATAGGCGATTCATCTGTAATTCTCATTATTTGATGTCCATATTTTTCAATACGGTCATTACAAGAAACTAAATGTCCGTAAATATAACGCTTCGATATTTTTTTGAAAATGGATTTCAGACCCGTATTTTTTGTGTATAGATTAACTGATAAATCATACATGAAATTTTCAACCCAGTTAATTTCTATGACAAGGATTCCTTCTTTCACATCTCTTTCCGCTTTTAGATAATAGGATGTGTCAGCGTACTCTCTTTTATATTCTTTAATTATTTTCCATTTCATAATGGATTTTGAATTTATAATTTGACTCAATTTCTATGGATAAATTTAGTTAAAAATTAAAGCTAAAAGAATTTTATGGAAAACTTAGATTTAGGAATGTTGTGGATTCAAAAAATCTTAACGAAAAATGTCTGCTACACTGCGGAAAAAGAAAAAAGTCTAAAAATCAAAGAAGTCCAAAAAGTCCAACAATCTAAACTTCAATTTCCAATTTATACCCAACTCCATGAATATTGGTGAGTTTAATGGTTTTGTCATCTTTTAAAATTTTACGGAGTTTGGAAATGTATGTGTCTAAACTTCTTCCGACAATAACGCCATTGTCTTCCCAAACTTTTTTGGTGAGTTCGTCACGTGTTACGATTTGATTTGGATTCGCGATGAAAATTTGTAGCAACTCACATTCTTTTTTGGAAAGACTGATTTCCGTCGCTTGTTTTACTAATTTATTTTGTGTTGGATAAAACTGAAAACTCCCTAAAGAAGCATAATTTTCATGGTTTTCAATGGTTTTTACGACTTGTTTTTTCTTAAAAAAGAACACTTCCATCAAAATGAGAACCATCAAAAGGAAAATATATATAAAGGTTGATACTTTATAAAAGGAAGCTTTTATTTCCGTAAATCGGACTTGAATGGTATAACAATTTTTGGGTAATAAGCGTCCTGCGCATGGAATGATGGTACTTTCTTCGCTATCGGTGATTTGATAACTATACCCAACTTCTCCATCTGCACATTGAATGACCTCAACACGATAATCTGTTGGTAATGCTGCCTTTTTAAAACTTTCTACAACAATGGAAACTAATGCCGTTGGCTCAAATGTAAGCTGACTTTGAAACGAAAGTTCATATTTTGATCTTGATATTTCTTTCACGGGTAAAATCAGCGAAGTCGTGTCTTTATTGGTCAGTAATAATTTATTTCCAACATCGCGTAATGCTATTTTTACCTTCTCAGAAAAGTCTGTTTGCTCCTTGCTTGGTTGTGAAAATACCCAAGTCATCAATGCAATAAGAATCAATCCACTATATAAATAAATGCGTTTTTTGCTCATAATTGGTGTAAATAACATACAATTTCATGACTTTTTACAACTGTTGACACTTCTTTTACATTTTTTTGACATTTTTTAGGCTGTCTCCGATCTAGTTTTGAGAACAAATTAAATTTAAAAAATTAGACAGATGAAAAAATTAGTATCCTGCATTGCATTATTTTCAATAGCATTTTTGAATGCACAAGAGCAACTTCCGATCAACACATCTAAAAGTGAAATAAAATGGTCCTGTGATTATAGTTTTTACTTTAGTGGTCATTTTGGAATTGTTCAGTTTCAAGAAGGTTATTTTATAAAAAAAGACGATATGATTACTGGTGGAAGTTTCACCATTGACCTCAACACTTTACGAGCGCAAGATATGAACGAAGAAGGCAATCAAAGTTTGACAGAGCATTTGAAAGATCCTGATTTTTTTGACGTAAAAAAGTATCCAACGGCAACATTAGTGATTACAGCGATTCGATATCATGATGCAACAAGCTTTGAAGCAAAAGCGGATATGACTATTAAAGGTATTACGCAACCTGTAAAGTTTCAAGCTGAAATTGATTTTGAAAAAGCCGAAATGACAACGAAGTTTAAGATTGACAGAACACTTTGGGGAGTTAATTATAATAGTAAATTGAAAGATAAAGCCATTTCTGACGCTATTGGTTTTGAAGTAAAATTGAGTTTGTAATTAGAACCTTAGTATGTTTTAATTTACCTGTTGCGCTTATTATTATTATTTTGAAATAAAATTCTTAAAAGAGTCTTTCTAAAACTAGGAAGACTCTTTTGCTATATAATTATATTAAAAATTTGCCTTTTTTAGCTTTTTGATTATAGTTTCTTACTATATTTAATGTGTTATTTCCCCAAAACATTTTAAACAAAGCGCTTCGCTATATCTAATAAAAATCATCTTTTAGATATCTTGATCAATGCTTTTTTAGCTCTTATTTTTTGACTACAACCATAAATATTATATAATGAAAACTAATCTACCAATTACCAAGTTAACGACCATAGGGAAAACCAGTTTAAAAACGTTTTGCTTTTTCTTTTTGCTTTTACTTACTACTCCAATCTTTGCTCAATCGTATGTGGAAGATGCCAAAAACTTGGCTCGATTACAAGAACTAATTGAACTCAAAGGAGGTGATATTGACAGTATTTTCACTGATGAATTTAAAAAAATAATAGTATTAGAAATGAACGCTGATGTAGCGCAACCACAAGGAGATGGCACTTCTGGCGGATCTGATTTTCCTGATCCTGATGACCAAGAAGCAGAAATTGCTCAACCTGAAAATAATATTGTAACTGATATTGCAATAGCAGAACTAGATGCTGAAATAGAGCGTTACAAATTTTTACTTTCAGATATTAGTGACGATACAAGGCTAAATACATTTGTTGCAAATGTAGAAGTTTCATCAAAACAGCTAAAATATTTAAAAGCAGCAATCAATGTGTTGGAAGGAAATAGCGCTTATGGCGATGGAACTTCCGTAGGTGCAATCGGTTCGTTATTGGGCGTATCGCAAGCAGAAATTTTACAAGGAATTACAGATTGGGCATTGAGTAGAGCGCAAGAAGAATTAATGCAAGCTTTTTTGCGTGAATGGTTAGAAAAATTGCAAAATGACGAATTATTACAAGAAGCTTTCCCAAATTCATTAACCATGTTAGAAACTTCTGATCTTACTTCTATATATACAGATGGCGATACTTGGAAAGCAACATTTAAACAAGATTTGAATGGAATTCCAAAAAATGCGCCTGCAATTGCAAAACTCGTCATCGATAAATTAAAGATAAATGTTAAGGAAGATGCAAAGAATGAACTTATCTCAGGACTTACTGCTATTACGCGTGTTTTTGGAGAAATTAATAAGAATAAAAAACCCGACGAAATATTATTATTGTTAGGAGAAGAAACCTTTTTAACCAAACAAGGTAATGATAGTCAAACCATTACTGATAGAAGCATTGTAGGTTTAACAGTGTTTTTAAAAGCAATTCAACAAGAAGAAGATGGCAAGTTGAAATATGTACTTCCAGCAGAAATATTAAAGCTAAATCAGCTTGAATTGGAAATGCTTTGGAAATTATTATATACAGGCGAACGCGATAAGCTAGAGTTTACCTTCAACGTAAAAGATGGTGATGAAAGTAAATTCTTTTCACATGTGCATACCAATATTCAAAACTTGAAGCTACAAATTGTAAAAGCTTCTGAAATTGTGAACAGTATCAATACTTTATTAAGTAAAATAAACGCGCTAGAAGATCAAACTTTTTCTATTGATCTTTTCAATTCGTATACAGTATTGATTTTTGATTTGGTGGAAAACGGCATGGACGGAATTTCACTTTTGACAAACGTTGAAGGAGAAAAAGAAAATCTATCAAAATACAAAGCTACATACATTCAAGGGTTTAAATATATCTCTTTACTTCACGAAGGTGTAAAAACAAAAAAATATGGTCAAGTTGCTTTAAATACAGTCAACTTTATCAGTTGGTTGAAAAACTTTACGCAAAAAAATAGAATTCCTTTTAACATCGATAGTGATGCTTTTCAAGGCTTAACAGCATTAGGTAAGTTACAACAATTAGAGGCAAGTGTTTTATCGAGAAATCAAATTAGTAAGTTGTTAGATGAAACTCAGAAAATAATCAATCAAAAGCTCGAAAATTACGAAATGACTCAAGCTTTAGTCCAAACGCGATTTGATATATTCAAAAATGCGGTTTTAGACGATAATTTTGAGTATACAACAACAAACATTAAAAAAGTTTTAAAAGATTATATTACATATTCAGAGGAAGAAAAACGAACAATTGTTAAAGAAGTAGCTTCAGAAGGACTTAATAATTTCAATTCTTCAAGTGCAGCATTTAATAAATATACAAAGCTCATGGCAAGTATCATTTTAGCTGAAGATAGTGATGATATTAAAGAAGCTTTAGACGCAGTAGCAATGAAAACTGGCGGTTATATGGTAAAACAGCAAAGTTATTTTTCAACAACTGTTACTTTCTACCCTGGCATTGAATTTGGAACTGAACGTTTGAAAAGTAATGGAATTGAAGAAACTGACGGAACGTATATTGGTGCAAATTTACCAATTGGTGTAGAGTTCGCAGTAGGCATAGATTCTAAACTTATTGGTAGTGTGGGACTTTTTGTTCAAGTGTTAGATTTAGGTGCTGTTTTAAACTATAGCTTATCAAACGATAATGATGATGTTGCTACAAGTCCTGAGTTTGGTTTTGAGCAAGTATTATCGCCAGGTGCCTACATAACAACACATTTTAAAAATAATCCTATTACGTTAGGAATAGGAGCTAGCTACTCACCTTCACTACGAGAGGTTACAAATAATGGTATTACTACAAGTGCTAACGTATTGCAATACGGAGTTTTCTTAGCAGTAGACCTCAACGTATTCACAATTTTTGGAAGCCGTAAAAAATTACCGCTTTCGTCAACTTCAAAATACAAAGCATATGAAGACTAATGACTTAAAAAAATTACAATCCTTAGTTAAAAAGTTTGAAAATGAAGTGTTATTCAATGAAGAATCAAACGATACTATTTTAGGTGTTTTTATTGATAAAAAAGAGCAAAAAAATCGAATCATAATTCTAACAAATGAAGATTCGGATGAAATCCATACCAATAAAACTGCCGAAGCACATTTTGGAAATACAGATTATAAAATTGTAAAACAAAAAGGGATTCCAAAAAGCACCTCAACACTACTAACTGGCGGCGGCATTAGAAGCAAACGCTTACGACAATGGGGAACTATGGGCGGTTTTTTTACTAAAAAAGGGAGCAATCAACAATACGGAGTTTCAAATGCACATGTGTTGGCAGGTTCAAAAAATTCACGAAGTGGTGATGAATGTATTTACCATCCAAATATTAAAGCTGGACAGTTATACAAATGGTTTAATTTAAAACTTCCTCCAAAGAAAAATTATATCGATGCTGCCGTTTTTAAAATATATCCACGACATAAAGGCAAATGGAATCCGGTAAAACCTCATAAATTGATTGGTGCTAGACTTAATTTACGTGTTTATAAACAAGGGAATACTACCGGAAGAACAAGCGGAATTGTGACTTCTTATAACGGAGCTGCCAAAGTAAAGTTGAATGGAAAGTTTTATTATTTTTCAGGAATTATTTCAATTAAAGGAATCAATGAGCCTTTTAATGATTTTGGAGATTCAGGAAGTATCGTATTTTCACAAGCCGGAAACCACATGGTTGCGCTAGTTTTTGCGAAGTCTGGAGGTTATTGTTGGGCATTACCAATTAAACATATTCAAAGGTTAATAAAATAAGAAGCTTCTCGCCAAGAAACTCTTATAAATAAAAAAACCTCCCGATTTCTCGAAAGGCTTTCGTTCTTATAAAGTGGTCCCAACTGGGCTCGAACCAGTGACCCTCTGATTATGAGTCAGATGCTCTAACCAACTGAGCTATGGGACCAAATAAGGGTGCAATATTACTATTTTTTTTAATTCCGAAAAAATATAAACGCATTAAATTATTTCCTGACACAACTCTATAAGCGTTCCATTTGTCGATTTTGGATGTAAAAAAACTACTAACTTATTGTCTGCGCCTTTTTTAGGTGTTTCGTTTAGCACGATAAAACCTTCATTTTTTAGTCGCTCAACTTCTGCATGAATATCTGTGACATCAAATGCAATATGGTGTACGCCTTCGCCTTTTTTAGCAATAAACTTCGCAATAGGACTGTCTTCTCGTGTTGCTTCTAACAATTCTATTTTACTTTCACCTAATTGGAAAAAAGAGGTTTTTACACCTTCGCTGGCAACTTCTTCCATTTTATAATGTTTTTTGTTGAACAGCTTTGCAAATAATTCGTTGGAAGCTTCAATATCCTTGACAGCAATTCCAATATGTTCTATTTTATTCACGTTTTTCTCTGATTAAATTATCAACTACCTTTATGTAAGCTCCAAAAGTGTGAAAAAAATGTATAAATAACATTTTAAGACAAGCTTTAGAGACTTTAAATCTCAATTATTGAGTAAAGTTATTGTAATTCAGGAGTAATGTCAACGTTTTGTGGTCTTAATATTTTATTTTTGCAGCACTATGAGTGAAATAGAAAGTAATAGACAGAAAAAAATAGCAGGTGTTATTCAAAAAGATTTGGTTGACATCCTACAAGGCGCTGCGCGAAGTGGTGGCCTAACAAATATTATTATTTCGGTAACGAAAGTACACGTAACCGTTGACCTATCCGTTGGGAAAGTATATCTAAGCATTTTTCCACACAACAAAGGAAAAGAACTGTTAGAAGGAATTCAATCAAATTCAAAGTTGATAAAACATGAATTGGCACAACGCGTACGACATCAATTGCGTAAAGTTCCTAATTTAAAGTTTTACGTAGACGATTCTTTGGAATATATAGATAACATTGAAAAGTCGCTTAAAGGCGAAGATGACCCTATTCAAGATCGTGATTTATTAGATAAAAGAAAGAAAACCTAATTGAAATTTCCTTTTTACATAGCCAAGCGGTATTTGCTTTCTAAAAGTTCTCAAAACGCGATTAACATCATCAACATCGTCACAAGTGTGGTGGTTGTAATTGGTGCTTTGGCTTTGTTCATTGTCCTTTCTGGATTTGCAGGATTAAAAACCTTCAGTTTGTCATTTAGCAATGATTTTGATCCAGATCTTAAGATGGAAGCAGCTGCCGGAAAGTCCTTTCGCGTAAGCGCACAACAATTAAAAGATTTGGAGGCAATTCCTGAAATTGTATCGTTTTCACAAGTGGTGGAAGAACGTGTAGTGTTGAGTTTAAAGAATAAACATCATATTGCCAATATTAAAGGTGTAGATGTTTATTTTAGAGAAGTTAACGCCATGGACAGCATTATGTATGTGGGAAACTGGATCAATCCGAATGCGTATGATGAAGCGGTAATTGGCATTGGAGTTTCCAATCTTTTGGGTGTAATTGCGTATGATTATGGTAGTTTGCTAGAAATTATTGTGCCCAAACCTGGCACTAAAAGCATTACAAGTAGTTCTAAAAGTCCGTATGAAAAGGTAAAAGTAACCACCACAGGAATTTACCGAATTAATGAAGATTTAGATGATAAATACGTATTTACAAATATAGAATTAGCACAAGAATTACTTGATTTTGAAATAAATGAAATTACCAATATTGAGTTCAATTTGACACCTGAAGCAAACGAATTTGCTGTAAGAGATAAGATTGCTACTATTTTTAATAATGAGGTAATCATCAAGAATCGAATTGAACTGAATGATGCATTGTACAAAATGCTCAACACAGAAAACATTGCTATTTACCTCATTTTTACATTAGTGTTAATTCTTGCCTTGTTTAATGTAGTTGGCGCCATTGTGATGATGATTTTAGACAAACGCAACAACATGAAAACGCTGTTTAGCATGGGAACTACCGTGAAACAGATTAAACGTATTTTCTTCTTTCAAGGAATTATTATTACCGTTTTGGGCGGATTATTGGGAATTACCTTAGGTGTGATTGTGATTTATTTACAGTTAGAATTTAAGCTATTTTACATTACGCCAAGTTTACCATATCCTGTAGAGTTGAAATTTATGAACTGCGTGACGGTTTTCTTAACGATCTCTATTTTGGGCGTATTGGCTTCGTTTATCGCGAGTAATCGTATTAATAGAACGTTTATTGCGAATTCTTGATTCTAGACGCGCTTTGCTTTTGGAAACGACTTCGCCTTTAGTATCGCTTTGGTCTTGGACTCGTTTCCGCTTGGGCGGAAATCTCTTGGATTATTAGATTTACCTTTATTTTAAATTCTCTTTATAAGCATAGATTCCTGCCTTTGCAGGAATAAAAAAAGTAGTTTTAAACAAATTGGTGATCACCAAATGCTTCATACACCTCATCAAATACTTTGAAAATACCTTCTGAATCATCCGTAGTGACCATCCGTTGTCTGTATTCTTTAAAGTGTGGAATTCCTTTGAAATAGTTGGTGTAATGTCTTCTGGTTTCAAATACGCCTAAACGTTCGCCTTTCCAATCGATTGCCATTTGCAAATGACGTCTGGCAGCATCTACACGTTCATCCATTGTTGGTTTTGCCATGTGTTCTCCCGTTTCAAAAAAGTGTTTTATTTCTCTAAAAAACCAAGGATATCCAATACTTGCACGACCAATCATAGCACCATCTAAGCCAAATTTGTCTCGCATAAGCATTGCTTTTTCAGGAGAATTTACATCGCCATTTCCAAAGACTGGAATGTGCATACGTGGATTATTTTTCACATCTGCAATTGGATGCCAATCGGCTTCACCTTTATACATTTGCGCACGTGTACGTCCATGAATTGAAATGGCTGCACAACCAACATCTTGTAAACGTTCGGCAACTTCTACAATTTTAATAGTATCATGATCCCAACCTAAACGCGTTTTTACCGTAATTGGCAATTTGGTATGTTTTACCATTGCTTCCGTTAAGGAAACCATTAAATCAATATCTTTTAGAATTCCTGCGCCAGCACCTTTGCTCACCACCTTTTTTACAGGACAACCAAAGTTGATGTCAATAATATCAGGGTTCGATTTTTCGACAATCTCAACCGATTGCAACATAGAATCTAAGTTGGCTCCGAAAATTTGAATTCCCACAGGGCGTTCTTTCTCATAAATATCAAGTTTCATGGTGCTTTTTGCTGCATCACGAATTAATCCTTCTGAGGAAATAAATTCGGTATATACTACGTCTGCACCTTGTTCCTTGCATAATGCTCTGAACGGCGGATCGCTTACATCTTCCATCGGTGCTAATAGCAATGGAAAGTCTGGTAATTCTATGTCTCCTATTTTAACCACAATTCGTTATTCTATAAAGATTTTGCAAAGATACGTGAAAAATTAGAACGTAGTCATAACAAGTTTTCTATATGTGTAAGTTGGATAATGCTTTGATTAATTATAATACCCTTTTTCGGGTTTATATTTTCATTTTCTTTGCTCGCACAAAGAATACTGAATTAAGTTCAGCACAGGCTTCAACAAAAGAAAGTGCGCTTTTTCCAGAGGTGTTTTTAGTTTTTCTATCGAAAACTAAAACCGCAACCATTTTTCTAAATTTTCTCCAAGGTTTCAAAAATTTTTAACGAAAAATGTCTGCTACACTGTGGAAAAAGAAAACGGTACGTTGGTAAAAACTGCTTGATTATTCTTTTAAACGTTCTTGTTCTTCAGAAGATTTAGTACGCTGATTGGTGCTAAGTTTGGTGTTTCCGAAGTTGTAACGGAAACCTAAGCGAATGGTTTGTGTATCAAAATCAGCAGTGTACTGACTGTTTTGATTTACGAATTGTGTAGTATTGGTAAATTTCTGTCCATTAAAAATATCATTCAACGTCAAGGATAAGGTCGCTTTTTCATTCAACAATGTTTTACGAAACGAAAGACTCACTAGGTTTCTATCTGAAACTTCAGATAATCCTTGAATGTTTGACGAAATATATAAAAAGGAAAGGTTTGCCGTTAAACTCTGATCTTTCAAAAACGTAAAATTGTTATCAATAGAGGTATAATTTGACCATTTCTGCTGCGTTGTTTGCACATTATCCAATGTAAAAGTGTCTGATAAATTAAACATAGACGTTACAATAGACACATCCCAGTTATCAAGAATTGAAAAATACGTTACAAAATCTAGTCCGTAGTTTACATTATTTTCTATATTAGAAGCTACATATTGCAAAATATCATTATCATTATCTTGAAGCGTCAGCTCATAAATTGATCCTTTATCATACGTGTAATATGCCTCAATAAAGAACTTATCATTGATCTCAACCCCTATTTTATAATTGTTTGCAATGGCTGGTTGTAATCGTGGATTTCCAGTAACAAATGAAAAATCTGTAAAATTGTATCGAAAAGGATTTAAATCATCAAAGCTTGGCCGCACAATTCGTCTGCTAAAGTCTGCATATACGCTGAGTTTATTCGACACTTTATGACTAATATAAGCACTTGGAAATAATTCAAAGTAATTTTGTGTGTTTACTTGATTGGTACTGAGTGAGTTTCCTTTGATTTCCGTTTGTTCACCTCTAAAACCAAGTTTAATACTCCACTTTTCCCAATTCTTCGCGTAACTCACATAAGCTGCGTAAATAGATTCGTCGTATTTAAACGTATCTGAATTATCAACATCTAAAATCGAAACACCATTTTCAATATTGAATTGCCATAAGTTACTATTGGTTTCAATACTAGCCGCTTTAATTCCTGTTTCAAACGACGCAGTTTCACTGATTGGCAATTCGTAATCAACTTGTCCGCTAAGAATGTTTGTTGTTTGATTTGCATGTGTGGTAAAAGCCGTAGTAAAATCTGGACTTAAAACAACATCGTAATTTGTAAATACGCTTTGATCACTTCCTTTGTCGTAATCCGTGTAATGTACGTTTGTCGAAAGCTTCTCGCCTTCTCTTTTAAATTGATGTACATAATCTACGTTTAACCCTAAATTATGCATGTCTTTACTTAAAGAATTTTGTGCCAACAAAGAAAAATCTTCATTTACCGCTGTTTGATCGTCTACTACAGAATTTGTCAAGGTTCTTCGCTTCCAATACGGAAGATAGAGCAGGTTTCCAGAAAAGCTTAATGTGTTTTTTGAATCAATTTCATAATCAACATTTAGATTAATTGTATGTTGATTGGATCGTGTATTTCTGTTGATGTCTGAGTTCCAAAGTGATGTTGTTGCATTATTATCTAAATAATTAATACGTTCATCATTATCTCTGTTGATCTTTGAATGTGTGTAATTATAACTTGCAAAAACATGTAGCTTATTGCGCTTGTAAAAATGATTCATTCCACCATTATAACGTGGAAAAACACCTTGAGTAAAGTTGCCATAGATACTTCCATGATAGCCTAAAATTAGGTTTTTTTCCATCACAATGTTCAAAATGGTACCGCCTTGCGCATCATATCGTGCTGGCGGATTGGTAATTACCTCAACCGACTTTACCGTTTCTGCTGGTGTTCCTTCTAGTAGTTGGTATATTTCACTTGCAGAAAGATGTACTTTTCGATCATTAATATAAACCGTTGGCGTACTATTTTTAACAGATAATGTATTGTTTATCACAATCACGCCAGGCGTTCTGCGCAATACTTCCCAAGTATTCTCTTCAGTTAATGCAGTGCCTGCTACATTGAAAACTAAGCGATCTATTTCGCGCTTTAACACAGGTTTTTTTGTAGCAATTGTTACTCCATCAAGTGATTCTATCTCTTTTTGAAGCACAATAGTTCCCAAATCAATCGTTTTGGTCACTTCAATTTCCTTGCTATATGTTTTATATCCTAAAAAGCTAATGTTTAAATTGTATTTTCCAGAAGGTATATTGGAAATTATAAATGCTCCAGAAGCATCCGATGAACTTCCTTTGAATACGTCGCCATCACGCAATAATACTGCATTCGCAAACGAAACTGATTTTTCAGAATCGGAAGCGATTAATGTACCTGAGACTTGATAAGTTTCTTGTCCGAGTACAGTAAAAAATGTAAAAAGCACAAATAAGCTTGTGATTTTTAGTTTCATGGCTATGGTTAGGTTAACTAAGCGCAAATATATTCATTTTTATTTAACGTAGAAAAAAAGCTACATGTATAATTAAAAAATCATTGTATCTCCTTATAAAACACGTGTATTTACCTTGTAAAAAGCTATATTTGCAAATTATTACCTAAAGAATTAGATGAAGCACATTAGAAACTTTTGCATTATTGCACATATCGATCACGGAAAGAGCACATTAGCTGACAGATTGTTAGACTTTACTGGTTCGGTAACTGAGCGAGAAAAGCAAAATCAATTATTGGATAGTATGGATTTAGAACGTGAGCGTGGAATCACGATTAAATCGCATGCCATTCAAATGGAATATACTTTTGAAGGTCAGGATTATATCTTGAATTTAATTGATACGCCAGGACACGTAGATTTCTCGTATGAAGTTTCAAGATCTATTGCTGCTTGTGAAGGCGCTCTGCTTATTGTAGATGCTGCACAAAGTATTCAAGCACAAACAATTTCTAATTTATATTTAGCACTCGAAAACGATCTGGAAATTATTCCAGTATTAAATAAAGTCGATTTACCAAGCGCTAATCCTGAAGAAGTAACCGACGATATCGTAGATTTATTAGGTTGTGACCCAGAAGAGGTAATTCACGCAAGTGGAAAAACAGGTTTTGGTGTCGATAATATTTTAGAAGCTGTCATTAAGCGTATTCCGCATCCAACAGGTATTTATGACGAACCGTTACAAGCCTTAATTTTTGACTCTGTTTACAATCCGTTTAGAGGAGTTGAAACGTATTTTAGAGTCATGAATGGTTCTATTAAAAAAGGACAACGCATCAAGTTTGTCGCCACTGGGAACGAATATAATGCAGATGAAGTTGGTACATTAAAGCTAAAACAGTTTCCTCGAAAAGAAATTAAAACAGGTGATGTTGGATATTTAATTACCGGAATTAAAGACGCACGTGAAGTAAAAGTTGGAGATACAATTACGGATGCTAAAACACCAACCACCAATCCTATTGGTGGATTTGAAGATGTAAAACCAATGGTTTTCGCAGGGATTTACCCTGTTGACACGGAAGATTACGAAGAGCTTCGTAATTCAATGGAAAAGTTACAATTGAACGATGCTTCTTTAGTATTTGTTCCTGAAAGTTCAGCCGCTTTAGGCTTTGGGTTTCGTTGTGGATTCTTAGGAATGTTGCACATGGAAATCATTCAAGAACGTTTGGAACGTGAATTTAATATGACGGTTATTACAACGGTTCCTAACGTGTCGTACCATGCATTTAAAAGAAAAGATGTAAACGAAGCCATTATTGTAAATAATCCTTCTGATTTACCCGATCCGTCAAGTTTAGATCGTGTAGAAGAACCTTATATTAAAGCAACTATTATTACAAAAGCTGACTTTGTTGGAAACGTAATGTCGTTGTGTATTGAAAAACGTGGTTTAATCACAAATCAAACGTATTTAACCACAGAACGTGTTGAGTTAACCTTTGACATGCCGTTGGCAGAAATTGTATTTGATTTTTATGATCGATTGAAAACAGTTTCCAAAGGATATGCTTCGTTTGACTATTCACCAATAGGAATGCGAACTTCAAAACTAGTGCGTGTTGATATTTTACTGAACGGACAAATTGTAGATGCACTTTCTTCGTTAATTCATGTTGATAATGCAACTACTATTGGTAAAAAGATGTGTGAGAAGCTGAAAGAACTGATTCCAAGACAACAGTTCGATATTCCTATTCAGGCAGCTATTGGAGCAAAAATTATTTCGCGTGAAACTACAAAAGCACTCCGTAAAGATGTAACTGCAAAATGCTATGGTGGAGATATTTCACGTAAGCGTAAGCTGCTTGAAAAACAGAAAAAAGGAAAGAAACGTATGCGCCAAGTCGGTAATGTAGAAATTCCTCAAGAAGCGTTTATGGCAGTATTGAAACTGAACGATTAAGAAAGAAAATAAATCATATATAAAAGCGGCTGTAATCATCTTACAGCCGCTTTTTTGTTTTTTAAAACACAGCTAGCGAGAGTTTCTAACTCGTGCCGATAAACTAGCTAAGAAAATTAAAAGTTGCAAACTTGCACCAGCGAACAAGTCTAAAAGCTGTGAGTAAAGCGAACCAAGCGGTCTCAATTCTAACAGCTAAGCGGTCTAAAATCTATGAACGAAGTGAATTAATTCGTCTCCGTATTCTCTATATCAAACGGTTTCCCTAAGTAGACAAGTTTCCAGTTTTCGCCGATTTCGTCAATTTCTGTATTGTGAGAAGAGATAATATAAAACTCTCCGTCTTCTTTTTTAATAAATAATGGAATAATGTCTTTATTGTTATTTGTAATATCAATCAAGCCTTTGTAATGTGCTTCATCATTGATATCAATTTCTTGAATGGAAGGATATTTACGAGTTACTTCCGTCAATGTTCCATAATCATCTGTGTTGGAAAATAAGCCTTCTTTAGGATTGTTCGTTTCGTCCAGCATTTCTTCGCGTGTCACCAATCGGAACGAGCCATTTTCGCCAAACTGCTCACTAAATTTCTCAATTGCATATTTATTAATCGCGGTATTTCCTGTCATTGCCATTAAATACCCAACATCATTCAATTCTATATTGTCATTGAGTGTATTGGAATAAATGTCTGTATTGATCGCTTCTAAACCTATTTCTTTTGCTTTCGCGATATTATTCTGATTGCTATCAATTAACACCACATGTCGTCCATTCGTTTCTAAATAATGTCCTAATAAACGTGATACTTTAGAGGCACCAACAATTAAAATTCCATCTGATTTTGTCAAGAAAACACCCACTACTTTCGCAAATAAACGTGCTGTTGTTGCGTTTAGTAAAACAGTTCCCAAGACAATCATAAATACCAATGGCGTGATGTATTCTGCGCCTTCAACTCCTTGACTCATTAATTTACTTCCAAATAATGAAGCAATTCCTGCTGCTACAATTCCACGTGGTCCAACCCAACTTATAAAGAGTTTTTCGTTGATTTTTAGTTTGGATTTTGCTGTGCTTAAGAAAACACCAATAGGTCGTATGATAAATACAACTACTAAGAAAAGTACCGCAGTTTCCCAAGTATACAACAACATCAAATCTTCTATGTTTATATTCGCGGCAAGCAAAATAAACAGTATGGAAATCAACAAAATACTGAGCGATTCTTTAAAGTATAAGAGTTCTTTGATGTTTTCTAGTTTTCCATTTCCTAATACCATTCCCATCACAACGACGGCTAATAAACCTGATTCATGTGCGAAGATTTCCGATTCTACAAACACCAATAATACGGTCGATAACGAAACTACATTAAGTAAATAATGCGGAATGAACTTTTTATTAATCGCGAAAGCTAATGCATGTGCAAACGTAAATCCGAAAGTGGTTCCGAATAAGATAATCTTTCCAAATTCGATCAATGCGGTTTTTGTAAAACCACTATCGCCTTCTACACTAATAAATTCAAATACTAAAACGGCAACTAAGGCACCAATTGGATCTATTAGAATTCCTTCCCATTTTAATACCGTTGAAATATCTTTTTTTAGTGGAATGTTTCGCAAAATCGGCGTAATTACCGTTGGACCAGTTACAATAATCAATCCTGAGAATAAGAACGACAATTCCCAACTTAATCCGAAAGTTAAATGTGCTACAATTGCTGCTCCAAAAAATGTAATGGTAGAACCTAGGGTAATTAATTTCGTAATTACCGGACCAACATTTTTGATTTCGGAACGTTTTAGCGTCAATCCGCCTTCAAACAAAATAATACTAATGGCAAGTGATACAAAATAGAAGAGGCTTTCGCCAGGAAAGAGTCCTTTTTCGCCATTCCAAATCGGTTCAATCCACTTTGTTCCATCTTCTGAAAGATATTCCGCAGCAATTGGTCCAACAAGCAATCCAATAAGTATTAAGGGTAAAATTGCTGGAATTTTAAGTTTCCATGCAACCCATTGTGCCAATATTCCTAAAATGATAATTCCCGCTAATTCGAGCATGTAGGTTCTTTTTTTAAAAATTGAATCGTAAATTTAATAATTATTATAGTAAAGTAAGTTAGATATATTCATATTAAAGAAACTGTTTTTAAAAAACTATTTTTCCTCACTATACTTTACCAAGATGCGAAGTTCGTTATACGAAAAATTAGCACCTGCAATTTCTTTAAGTTTGTTTAGACTTTCAAACGTATTATTTTTGATGATTTCTAATCCTTTTTTAACTTTTTCCTCTGATAGTATTTCTGTAATATCCAACACTCCTTCAATTACATAGTGCGCTAAATGTCCCTGAATTGTGGAAGCTGCCAACGCTCTTTTTTCTGCAATTTCTGCAATAGAGAGACCTTCTTTAAAAAAGTCTAATGAAATCTCTTTCGTGTTTTTCTTCTCAACTTCAATAACCACTTCTTCCTGCACTGGTGAAAGATTATTTTTAGCAGCGTACTCATTGATGATTTCTAAAATTTCTTCACCATATTTTTCCACACGTACTTTCCCCATTCCGTGTATTTTTTTAAGTTGTTTAGGAGTCGCTGGCAATAATTCGCACATTTCGAACAATGATTTTTGTGTAAATATTTGAAATGGTGGTATGTTTTCAGAACTCGAAATACTCAACCTAAATAATCGTAAGTTTTCAAATAATTCTTCGTGTTCTGTTGATGTCGCAATTTCTCGTTTTACAACCTTAATTTCTGAAACTTCTAAGATTGAATTTGCGCGTATTTTTAAGTAATTTTCTGTTGAAAAAGTATTCGATAAAGCTTCTAAAATCTTCGTTTTAATCGCCAATTTATCTTCTACATCTTTTAATTGTCTTTCAAAATCTTTTTCTACGGCTTTGTTATCTGTTGCATACGTGAGTGTGCTTAGAATAGTTGCTATATGTTGTTTTGTATGTTCTTTAAAGTAAGTTACTGCTTTTTTAAAACGTTCTTGTATGGTGGCGTCTTCTTCAGGATTTTCAACAGTTTCTGCCAACGATGCTAATTGTTTTTTGAACGCATTATTAATTTTTAGTAAAGGTATAATTCCAGAATCTTTAATGGTTTCAAGCGGCTTTATGGTATTCCCTGAAAGCGTATTTTTATTCGCATAATAAATATCGATCAGTCGTTTTACAGGATACAAAAACGGATGGTAATCAAATACTTCGCCCATTAAATTTAGCTGAAATGCCTTTTTAGAAGCTTGCAAATCGGCTTCGTTAGGTTCGTTTTCTTCTAGCTGTTTTGTAAATGTATTAACGGTAGCATCGCTAATGATACTTGCTGTTTTTATCGGTGTTTTTAATACAATACCTTCTAAGGTTTTACATCTACTCAACGCTACATACGTTTGTCCATGCGCAAAGGAAGCTTCGGCATCAATAATCGCTTTATCAAACGTTAAACCTTGACTTTTATGAATGGTAATTGCCCATGCCAATCGTAATGGAATCTGCGTATATGTTCCTTCTATTTTATTGGTAATTTCTTTTGTTTCTGGGTTGAGTGTATATTTTATGTTTTCCCAAGTTTCATACGTTACGTCAATAATATCATCCTCCGAACATTTTACAGTTATTTCTTCATCATCTAAATAAACCACAGTGCCAATTTTGCCATTGTAATACCGCTTTTCAGGTGAACTATCATTTTTAATAAACATGACTTGTGCGCCTTCTTTGAGTACTAAATGTTCACTATTTGGATATGTCTTTTCATTAAAATCGCCCGAAATATTAGCTGTGTATTTTTCAGCTTTCGTATCTAAATTGTCTAATTCTTTTTGATTGATCGCATCTGCACGATTGTTGTGTGTTGTGAGTGTTATGTAACCATCTTCCTTTTTAGGATTAAAATCTGGCTGGTATTGTTTATTCAAAATTTCAGCGGAAGCAGAAGAAAGTTTGTCATTGCGAATTTCATTTAGAATAGCAATAAATGCTTGGTTTTGCTGACGGTAAATTTGTTTTAACTCAATAGATAAAACATTTGCTTTTTGATACGCAATACTGCTAAAAAAATACGCTGTTTGGTAATAGTTTTTCAACAACTGCCATTCATTTGGGCGCACAACTGGCGAAAGCTGCTGTAAGTCACCAATTAGTAATAGTTGTACACCACCAAAAGGTTGAGTCCTATCTTTGTACCTACGCAATACCTCATCGATACCATCTAAAACATCCGCGCGAACCATACTAATTTCATCAATAATAACAAGATCTAATGATCTTATAATATTGATTTTGGTTTTACTAAACTTACGTTGAATGGTAGTGTTTTTTGTCGTAGCATTCGGAATAAAAGGTTCAAAAGGCAACTGAAAAAATGAATGAATTGTGACTCCTTTTGCGTTAATGGCAGCAACACCAGTAGGAGCTACAACTACTAATCGTTTTAATGATTCTGCTTTTATTTTGTGTAAAAAAGTAGTCTTACCAGTACCTGCTTTACCAGTTAGAAATAAGTTTCTATTTGTCTTTTCTATAAAATTAAATGCTAAGTCTAGCTCTTTATTAACTTCCATAAAATATTTGTTGCCTTAAAGGTAAAATAAATTGATTAGTTATACCATTTGTTGTTTGAATTTAAGAAATGTTGTGTTGCTTGTCTTGATAATCATCTGTTACAATAAAAAGCTAAATTTGATAAATCTGGGAAAAAAGATTGAAGTGGTTGTTTGATATTTCAAAAAAATACTATCTTTCAAAAATCTAATATTTTAGAAAATAACCATTTTTGCACCAAAAACCTTTTCATATCATCGGAATTGGAGTTGCGTTTTCTCCAAATCTGAAAGCTAATATCCATGAATCTGCCAGACTTGCTTTACTTTTTAAAGCTACGTTAGTATTGATCCACGTTGGCGAGCAATCTGATCAAAAAAAACAAGAATTAGAAGAAATTCTACAACCTTTTACTGCACAAAACCTTTCGTACGAATTGGTTTTTAAAACGGGCGATCCAGTAGATGTGATTTTATCTACAAGTGAAGAAAAAAAGGTTGATTTACTTATTTTAGGAGCCGTACAGCGCGAAAACTTCTTGAAATATTATGTAGGTTCTATTGCGCGAAAAATTACGCGAAAAGCAAATTGTTCTATTTTATTAATGATAAAACCTTCTGTAGAACGCATTACTTGTGAACACATTGTTGTAAATGGTTTGCAAGATCAAAAAACAGAACAAGCCATTTCATCCGCATTTTATGTTGGGCATACATTAGGCGCATCCAAAATTTCAATTGTAGAAGAAATTAGTCAACAAGAAGTTGCAATTAACGTTGATGATGATAAATCGTTACGAAAAGCTACCATTGTAAAAGAACGTATTAAGCTTAGAGAGGAAACTAGAATTAAAAAAATTGTCAATGAAATTCCAAAAAAATATTTGGAAGCCATCACTATAAACTCACAACCTATTTTTGGAAAACGAGGCTATTCTATCGGACATTATGCACAAGTTGTGCGCGCCGATTTATTGGTTATGAATGCTCCAACAAAAATGACGTTTTGGGACCGATTGTTCCCACATGACATCGAACATATTTTAACCGAACTGCCAACTGACGTACTAATCATTCAATGAGTCCAAAAAAAAACACCTTTAAAGATTTTCTAAAAACAGTACCAAAAAATATATTTTCTGGCTTTGTAGTGAGTCTTATTGCACTTCCGCTAGGTTTGGGACTTGCTATGACAAGTGGCGCGCCGCCAATTGCAGGAATTATTGCTGCGGTTGTTGGTGGAATTGTTGTATCTCTTTTAGGTGGAAGTTATGTCACTATTACTGGACCTGGAAACGGTTTGGTTGGTGTATTATTAATAGCTATTAGCTCTTTAGGAATCAATGACGCGTACGGCGCAATTATTTGTTCGGGAGTTTTATTACTAATCTTAGGATTTTTGCGCTTAGGAAAATTAGCCGACTTTTTCCCTTCTTCCGCAATTCAAGGAATGTTGGCGGCCATAGGATTGATTATTTTGGCAAAATCAACACATATTATGTTTGCCAATCCAGAGTTTCAAGGAATTCCTTTAAGTATTGGTTCGTTTACATTGTTTGAAGAAGGAAGCGTTTTGGCGTTACTCTTTGGAATTCCAAAAACAATTATCGGAACGTTTTCTTATGAAAATTCGGGTCTTACGTATGCTGCTTTAGCGGGAATTTTTAGTTTAATCATCATGGTTTTCTACCCGAAAATCAGAAACAAATATTTACAATTAGTGCCGGCGCCCATGTGGATTGTAATTATCTCCATAGCCTTTAGCTACTACTATGAAATGGTCTTGAATTTACCGAATCCAATCGCGGAAAGCGCCATGATTCCAGCAATTCCTAGTTTTAATGAAGTCATTACAGATTTACCCGAAATTAGCTTTTTAAAAATTGGTCAATTTGGATTTTGGTCAAGTGTGTTTGCCTTGACGTTAATTTCGAGTATTGAATCATTATTAAGCATAAAAGCCGTTGATAAGTTAGATCCAGAAAAAAGACGTTCCAACGTAAATAAGGATTTAAAAGCACTAGGTTTAGCAACCATTGGAAGTGGATTTTTAGGCGGATTGAATGTCGTAACCGTAATTGCGAGAAGTTCTGTAAATGTAAATAATGGCGGAAGCAATCGATCGGCAAACTTCTTTCATGCGTTCTTTTTAATTCTATTCATTCTACTATTTAGTACACAATTGACGCGAATTCCATTGCCTGCATTAATGGCAATTTTAGTCTATACGGGGTACAAATTAGCTTCGCCAAATATTGTAACCAAAATATTTTCGATTGGAAAGGAACAACTCATCATCTTTTTCGTCACACTCTTAACCACTTTAAAAGTAGGATTGATCACAGGAATTTCCGCGGGTGTTTTTACAACATTGATCATTCATATTATCATCAATAAAAACTTTTCATTATTCTTTAGAAACCTCATGAAACCCAACGTATTGATGTTTAAAGAGCAAGATACGAGCAATGATTATTTCTTAAGTGTGAAGCATTTTTGTAGTTTTTTAAACTATTATAAATTAAAAGATAAACTGGATGCTATTCCAGAAAATACCGATGTTATTGTCGATTTCTCTATGTGTGAATTTGTAGATCATACGGTGATGGAAAACCTCAACAACTACCAAGAATTGTTTGCAAAACGCGGCGGACATTTTGAAGTCATCGGACTCGATATGCACGGAACCGATTCTAAACATCCATTTGCGTTGCGTCGTATTTTACCGATTCCGAGTTTATTATCAAACCTTACGAGAAGGCAAAAAACAATTGAAGAATTGGCATTGGATTATGAGCTTAGTTACGAATCGAACAGAAATAAAAAAATTCACTTTTTAGAAGATTTTCTATTCTTCCGAACGAAAAAAATAAACCATACCTATAATCAACTTTCAGACGATAGCAATTCTATTCGTTTGTTTGATTTGGAATTTTCAGAAGGAGAATTCATTGCGAAAGAAGTTGTACGAACCACCATGATGTATGTAGAATTGAATCATGAAATCCCTGAATTTACTCTTGATCGTGAAGGATTTTTAGAAAAAGTATATGCGTTTGCTGGTTTTGAAGACATTCCGATTGAAAATCACACTGATTTCTCCTATCGTTTCTACTTATTGGGAGAAGATGTGAAGGCGATTCAAGCATTCTTCAATGACGAATTGGTACATTTCTTTGAAAGCAATCCGTATTATCATGTAGAATCGAACGGAAAAGCCTTGTTGATTTTCGGGAAAGAACGTTTGGCAAATATCAAAGAAATCAAAGTTATTTTTGATTTTGGAAAGCGTTTGAAGAAAGTGGTTCAGCAAAAAAATATTCTTAAAAGTACTCTTTAAGCCTTAGTTTTTCTTAATAAAACCTTAACAAACACGCATTTCTGTTGCGGTTTTGTTAATTTGCAACACCAAAAAACGAAAAAATCGTATGAAGCTTTATCCAATTGCGGCTGGAAATTTCAAATTAGATGGTGGCGCTATGTTTGGCGTAGTTCCAAAATCATTGTGGCAACGTACAAATCCTGCGGATGCAAATAACATGATTGATATTGCAGCGCGTTGTTTACTTATTGAAGATGGAAACCGATTAATCCTTGTCGATACAGGCATGGGAAACAAGCAAAGCGATAAGTTTTACGGTTATTACCATCTTTGGGGCGATGATTCTCTTGAAAAATCACTCCAACAACACGGTTTTCATAACGATGATATTACGGATGTGTTTATGACACATTTACACTTTGATCACTGTGGTGGAAGTATTCAATGGAATAAAGACCGAACAGGTTACGAACCCGCTTTTAAAAACGCACGTTTTTGGAGTAATGAAAATCATTGGCAATGGGCAACCATTCCAAACCGACGAGAAAAAGCATCATTTCTTCATGAAAATATCATTCCAATGCAAGAAAGTGGTCAGCTCAATTTTATTGCGCAACCTACTCTCGATATGGTGACGAAATCTGCACTTGGTTTTGATGTATTCTTCGCAAATGGTCATACCGAAAAACAGATGATTCCAATGATTCATTACAACGGAAAAACAATTTGTTTTATGGCTGATTTATTACCAACCGTTGGACATTTGCCAATTCCATTTGTTATGGGTTACGACACACGACCTTTATTAAGCTTGGATGAAAAAGAAAAGTTTTTAAACATGGCTGCCGACAATAACTATTACCTGTTTTTAGAACACGATGCGCATCACGAAATTATTACCGTAAAACATACAGAAAAAGGAGTACGACTCAACGAAGTATTTACTTGTAAAGATATATTTTAAACCCACATTTACACAAATTAAGAATCATAAATCAATACACAATGAAACTTTTAAAATCCTCAATTTTTGCTGCTTCTCTGCTAATCTTAGCTGGTTGTGGAAGTACAGCACCTATTCTATCGACGCCAATTGAAAACATAGATTTAACACCATTAAAAGAAACTCCGCTTACTGAAAAAGAACTACAAACTTGGGGACACAAGGATTTGGTGGCAGATACCATTCCTGGAATGAGTGTTGACAAAGCATACGCAGAAATCATCAAAGGGAAAAAAGGAACGCAAATAATTGTCGCTGTCTTAGATTCTGGAATTGATATTGATCATGAAGATTTAGACGATGTTATTTGGACCAATCCAAAAGAAATTGCAAACAACGGAAAAGACGATGACAAAAACGGATATATTGATGATATTCATGGTTGGAATTTCTTAGGTGATTCGTATGACGAAAACATGGAGAAAACGCGGATCGTAAAAAAAGGAACAAGTCATCCTGATTACGCTAAAGCTAAAGCAGAAATGGACGAAGAATATGAGCAATATAATGGTTCAAAAACACGTCTTGAGCAGATTTTAAGCAAAGTAAAAGAAGTGAATACGGCACTAAAAGCGTATTTCAAAAAAGACGATTATTCTATTGAAGAAATAAATGCAATAAAAACACCCGACACTTCATTACAAGAACCAATAGCAATCGCAAAACAAATCTTAGGTAATGGTAGATATAAAACAATTGACGCTGTAGAAGAAGCAATAAAAGGTGATATCGAAAGTGTAAGCGAATATTTAAACTATTATCTAAATACAAACTTTAACGGACGAACTCCTGTTGGCGATGACCCAAATGATATTACAGATACAAACTACGGAAACGGAAATGTAAAGCATGTAAAGAAAACAGAATCTCACGGAACACACGTTGCCGGAATTATTGCTGCAGAACGTAACAATGGAAAAGGTGTAAACGGTGTTGCAAATAATGTTGCTATCATGGCTGTAAGAACAGTTCCAAACGGAGACGAATATGATAAAGATGTTGCATTGGCAATTCGCTATGCAGTTGACAATGGCGCACAAATCATCAATACAAGTTTTGGTAAATATTTCTCTCCAAACTCTGAGTGGGTTCGTGATGCAATCGCTTACGCGGGAAAAAACAATGTATTAATTGTAAATGCAGCTGGAAACGAAAATACAGACTTAGACACAAAACCAGTCTATCCAAACGATCAAATTACAACTGGAGCAGAAGTATCCGATACATTCTTAACGGTTGGTGCGTTACAAAACAAATATGGTTCGCAAATGGTTGCTGGATATTCTAACTACGGACAAACAAACGTAGATATCTTTGCACCAGGATCTTCTATATATTCTACATTCCCAGAAAACGAATACAAAGCTATTGGCGGAACTTCGATGGCTTCTCCAGGAGTTGCAGGAGTTGCAGCATTAGTTTGGTCACAATATCCAAAATTAACAGCGGCTCAAGTAAAACAAATCATCATGCAATCGGGTCTTCCAATCAACAGAGATGTTGTTGTAGATCAATCTAAAGAAGCTATGCCGTTTTCAAAAGCATCACGCTCTGGAAAAATTGCAAACGCTTATAACGCACTTATTCTAGCTGATAAAGTAAGTAGAGGACAAGTAAAATTATAATTGAAAATTAAAAAACGATGGTTTTCTAAATGACTCCATCAGACAGAACTATAAATTAAAAACGAATAGATGAAAATTTTCAGTAAAATAAGTATCCTACTCATACTTGCTATTGTAGCTTGCAAAGCGCAACAAGCGACGACAGGGAACAACAGCATGACATCTTACAGTGCTTCTTCAACCTATTGGCAACAACAAGTTGATTATAAAATGAACGTTGACATGAACGTCAATAACTACCAATATACAGGAACGCAAAAATTAGTCTACACAAACAATTCGCCAGACGTTTTAGACAAAGTGTATTATCACTTATACTTTAATGCGTTTCAACCTGGAAGTGAAATGGACGTTCGCTCTAGAACAATTGCAGATCCAAGTCCAAAAATAGGTAGTAGAATTAGCAAGCTTTCTGATTCAGAAATTGGATATCTAAAAGTGATTTCGCTTACGCAGAATGGACAAAAAATAGCCTACAGCACCGAAGGAACTATTTTAGAAGTTACGCTTGCCAAACCTATTCAACCTGGTACATCTGCTACGTTTGATATGAATTTTGAAGGACAAGTTCCTGTGCAAATCCGTCGTTCTGGACGAAATAACAAAGAAGGAGTTGCGTTGTCAATGGCGCAATGGTATCCTAAATTAGCAGAATACGATTTTGAAGGTTGGCACACGCCACCATATATTGCCCGTGAGTTTCATGGTGTTTGGGGAGATTTTGATGTAAAAATTACCATTGATAAAAACTATGTTATTGGTGGGACTGGATATTTACAAAACCCAAATGAAATTGGGCACGGTTACGAAACAGGAACGGTAAAAAGACCTGAAGGAAATACACTTACATGGCACTTTAATGCACCAAACGTGCACGACTTTACATGGGCAGCCGATCCTGATTTTATACACGATACGTACAAAGGAGAAAATGATGTAACCTTACATTTCCTTTACAAAAATGATCCTTCTATTAAAGAAAACTGGAAAAAGTTACAGCCAAAAACGGCAGACATGCTTTCGTATTATAATAAATACATCGGACAATATCCATACAAACAATACTCTGTAATTCAAGGTGGCGATGGCGGAATGGAATATGCAATGTGTACATTAATTACCGGAAAAAGAAAGTTTGGAAGTTTAGTTGGCGTTACTGCGCACGAATTGGCACATACATGGTTTCAGTTTTTGTTAGCAACCAACGAATCCAAGCATGAATGGATGGACGAAGGATTTACTTCCTATATTTCTCATCGTTTTATGAACGAAAATATGGGAACTAAAAAAGACAATCCTCACAAAGGTTCGTACAGTTCATATTTTAGATTGATAAAATCTGGTAGAGAGCAACCATTAACAACGCATGCCGATCGGTATGATTACAACAGAGCGTATGGTGTTTCTGCTTATAGCAAAGGAGAAATTTTCTTAGCACAATTAGAATATATAATTGGAAAAGAAAATGTGGAAAAAACATTGAAAAAGTACTTTACTGATTTCAAATTCAAGCATCCAACACCAAATGATATCAAAAGAACTGCTGAAAAAGTTTCAGGAATTCATTTAGATTGGTACTTAACGGATTGGGCACAAACTACAAATACAGTTGATTACGGAGTTAAAGAAATCCAAGGAAATACTGTTGTTTTAGAGCGTATTGGAAGAATGCCAATGCCTATTGATCTTACGGTAAATTATGCTGACGGATCTAGTGAAAACTTTTACATTCCATTACGCATGATGCGAGAAGAAAAACCAACAAAAGCGACTCAAAAAGCTGATTGGGCTTGGGCATATCCGTATTATGCTTTAAAAACAAGCAAAACCATTAAAAGTGTAGAGATTGATCCATCACAATTGATGGCAGATATTAACAGAGAAAACAATGTTGCCAGAAAGTAACTGAGCAAATTTATACTTAAAAAAGCGAGTTTACAGATCGTTGTAAACTCGCTTTTTTTGTGTTTATTCAATAAAACGTATTAATTCTTTTGTTGCAACGCATTTTCAAGCAATACTATTTTGCTTTCCAAATCGTGTAGCCTATCGTAGACATCTACGGGTTCTGGCATTTGTTTGGACGCAAACATCGTTACATACCAAACTTCCATAATTTCTTCTGCATTAATCGTATACGTAGGGTAATTTCCATCTTTATTATCAGACTTTAAAATTAGCTTTCCGCGTTCTTCTATTCTATTAATAACACGTTTTAGCACAATTCCGTCATTACGACTTACAATAATATACACACGACCATCTTTAATATCGCTTAAATCCTCCACATACTTTCCAAAGACTAAATCGCCATCAAAAAATGTACGTACCATGGAATTTCCTTGTACCTCAAAACAACGATACGTTCCGTTGGTTAAGTGCGGCATGCTAAACGATGGTAATGTTTCAATATATCCTGCATCTCCATAACCATCTAAATAACCAGCTCTAGCTTTCACAGGAACATATACTACATTCTCTTCTCCATCTTGATTAACTGCTACTACTTGTGGAATTCCAGCATATGTTTGAAATTCTTTTTTATCAGAAGCAAACATTTGTGAATTCATTCCGAATAAATATTCAGGATTAATATTGAATTCTTTAATGATACTCGTTAACAAATCATAGCCAGGTTTTGTTCTTTTCCGAGAACCGTCTGCCTGTGGCCTACCGTTGGTAATACTATCTATTGTTGTGCTAGTCACTCCTATTCTTTTTGAAAAAGAATTGTTATTCAGACGAAAATGATCAATGATCTCCTTTATTTTTTCATGAATTCCTTCCATATCGCGCTTAGTAATTTAAACATTTTACAAAAAATTTCTGTTTTTTGTTTTAAACTATCTGTAATTTGTTTATATTTGTACTGTAATTTGTTGCTAATATATGAAATTTTATTGAAAATCAAACATTTGTGAGGATAAATGTCGATTTTATTCTTCATAAATACAATATAGGAGACAAAATATAGACTGACGGTTACGTATTTGAGAACAACAGCTTAAATACGATTTGAAAAATATAGAATACGCACACCTTATAATTTAACGGCCATGAAACGAAGTAAAACGCTATTAGACAAAAGAAAAAAATTTATTCACAACTATGTAGAGGACAACTCTGCAAAACAAATGAAAGTTATCATCAACGAATTGGTTGACAAATTATTCATTTCAGAAAAAACGATATATAATATTTTAAAACAGTAATTAGCTAGTCACTCAACGCTCATTAAAATGTATATATCTGAAAAGCTCCTTTATTTAGGTAAAGGAGTTTTTTTTAAATTAAATCAAAATATGAAGTTTTAAGGAATGATTTCATCATCTATAAAAAGAAGGGTAATTCATCTTAAATGTAAGTTTATTCTTTAAATTATTCATAAATTGAAGTACTATTCTTTAAAAACACATTATTGACAACATATAATATTATTTATCATGAAACGATCCATAGAAACATTAAAATCCTATTACGAAACAGGAGACAAACCAACAGAACAACAATTTGCAGATTTAATCGATAGTTTAGCAATGCCAATGATTGGTGAAATTAAAACCGTAGGCTTTGCTACTGTTCCTAGTGGCTGGGCAAAATGTGACGGACAATTGCTCAATATTTCCGACTACGGAACATTATTTAATTTAATCGGAACTACGTATGGCGGTGATGGAACTACCACTTTTGCATTACCTAATTTACAAGGAAAAACGATGATCCATAACGATCCAACATACAGTTTGGGGCAAACCGGTGGAACAACAGAAAACACACTTTCAGAAAATCAACTTCCTACACACAATCATGATGTTGGAACTTTAGCAGCTTCCCACACGTTGAGTGGAACAGTTAGAGCCAAAGAAGATGAAGGATTCTCTGATGAGGCAGCAGGAAATGATTTTGTATCAGGAATACCGAAAAGTTATACTGATACTCCAACTGATATGGCATTAATGGCGGCCGGCAACGTAGTTATTTCAGGAAACATTTCACTTTCTGGAACAACAGCTACTAATGGAAGTTCAACTCCAGTAAATAACATGCAACCATACCTAGTTGTAAATACAATTATGGCTTTGGAAGGAATCAATCCTTTGGCAAGTTAATCACAACCGATATATTCAAAAGCACCTTTTTATATCAAAAATTTATTTAATAATAATACAATTTATCATGAAACAATCTATTGAAACATTAAAATCCTACTACGAAACAGGAGACAAACCAACAGAACAACAATTTGCAGACTTAATTGATAGTTTAGCAATGCCAATGATTGGCGAAATTAAAACCGTAAGTTTTGCTACTGTTCCTAGTGGCTGGGCAAAATGTGACGGACAATTACTCAATATTTCCGACTACGGAGTATTGTTTAATTTAATTGGAACCACGTACGGTGGTGACGGAACCACAACTTTCGCATTACCTGACTTAAGAGGAAGATCTCCTATTCATATAGGAAATGGACCAGGACTTTCTGCTATTAATTTAGGTCAAAGTGATGGTGCTGAAACCAAAGTATTGGGTGTCACAGAATTACCAAGTCATACGCATTCAGGAGCAATTAAAGTTTCTAATGTCATTGCGGATGATGATGTGGCAGGCTCTAATGTATCCATAGGAGCATCAGAAATCTACGTAGAAAGTGCTGCCAATACAGACTTAGCAACTGGAACTGTAACTCTTAGTGATACAGGAGACGGGCAAGCATTTGATATCAGAAATCCATTTTTAGGAAGTAATTACATTATTGCTTTAGAAGGAATCGATCCTTTGGCTTAGTTAAAAACGTATTGTTATAACGTTTTTAAAAATCCCTTCGGCTCAGAAGGGATTTTTTTAGTCTCAATCTTCATAGTAAACAAGTTGTTATTCACTTTAAAGTAAACACTAACAACGCTTTCCAACAAAAAACAGAAAAAACAATTATTATTTTGTAATATGTTTGTTTTATGTTGTAATATGTTTTATATTTGTCTTCGCTTTTCTAATGAACGGTACATCTTTTTGTACGATTCGTATTTAAAAAACACTGTTGAGGAGAATCTTAATACGCATGCAAAGCCTTATTCTGGTTAAGAAAATATAAAACACTGTTGCATCAATTATAAGTTTTTTTACTCTCAAATTAAATTCCAACATATTCATGAATATATAAATCATGCGCTAGTACTTATAGCTGCAAGAAACTAACTGTATACACAGTTAGTTTTCAGACCACATATAGTATGTATCGCTTAATCAATAAAAATTAAAAACTATGAGCTTAATTCAAAAAGCATTATCACAATATGGTGTAAGAGAAGTTGATGGTAAAATAGACAATCCCCAAATTGTTAGCTACTTTGAGATATTAGGGTACGAAGGCAATAAATTACATGACGAAACTGCCTGGTGTAGCGCATTTGTAAACTGGGTTTCTAAAACGGAAAATTATACATATAGTGGAAAATTAAATGCAAGAAGCTGGTTAACTATTGGTGAATCAACCGCAGTTCCAGCACAAGGAGATATTGTCGTATTATGGCGGGAATCTCCTAGCAGTTGGAAAGGACACGTTGGTTTTTTTATAAAACAGACCAAACGATATGTCTATATTTTGGGTGGGAATCAGAACAATAGAGTTTCTATAAAAGCCTATCCCAAAAACAGAGTTTTAGATTATCGAAAATTATCTAAACATGGAGAAAATTAAACCTTACCTATTTTGGTTATTCGCATTAATTGCGCCAATAGCCGCAGTAATGTTAACCATTGCTTTTCTAATTGTTGCAGATTTCATTACAGGAGCTTATGCTTCATACAAGAATAAAATCCCAGTGAGTAGCGAACGTATTGGAAATACGATCTCTAAATTTTTCATCTATAATTTGGTAGTATTATCAGCTTTTTTGCTAGAAAAATATATTGTAAAGGAAATTCCTTTTCAGCGTATCATTACGGGGTTTATTGCTATTGCAGAAATCAAGTCTATTTTAGAAAATTTCAATAAAATTTATGGCATCAATCCTTTTAAGGCATTAATCAATTTAATCAAAAAAAAGTCTCTTACAGATTTAGAAGAAACTATCGACATTCTTGTAAATGATAAAGAGAAAGAACAAAAAATTCAAAAAAAATGAAACAAACATTAGAAACATTAAAGTCATATTTTGAAACTGGCGATAAGCCAACACAAGCAGAATATGAAGATTTATTAGATAGTCTTGTGCATAAAGATAATATAACAGATGCAAATACTGTATTTATCGATGTGCTACATGGAGATGATGCAACAGCAGGAATTGAAAATAGAAACAAACCATTTCAAACTATTGATGCTGCAATTACAGCTTTTGAAGCAAAAAAACCACGCACAACTGAATTAACAAGTTATGAACATTCGTTTTTAACAATCGCACTAGTTTCTACTGGAACGTATCCAATAAACGGACTATTACCTCAACGTAATATACATTTTTCATCTAATGAAATTTGTACTATTGATTTAACGGATAACATTAATGAGGTTATAACAGGTGTAGAAGCAGGCACTTATTATAAATACCTTTTTTCACTTAAAAACGGAACATTACTAAATAATTCTGAAAATAAAATCAGTGGTAGTTATTTAATCTTTGAAGGAGAGTTTGATGTATTAGAAAATTATGGTGCTGCTTACAGTCTAAATGGTTTAGGAAACTTTATTGTTTATCAAGCTAATGTTACTTATAAGCTTTTAAAAGGTAGAGGAAGTGTTTTTAGCACGCGAAATAGCAATGTTTCTAATACTTTCAAAGGAGATATTGAAAGCGTTGGTGGCGATTTAATGATCAATAATGAAGGTACAGGCACAAATTACTTTGATTTTGATAACGCAGAAGGTACTCATAAAGTTTCATTGGTAAAATCAGGATTGTCAAACCGTAGCTATGTTAATTTTGGAAAACATAAACCTAACGTTAGTAGCGAGATTATGAAGATTGGTACTCTTGGGAAAATTTTTATTAATTTCAAAAGTAATGCTGAAGTATATGGGTCTTTTAATGCTGGAGAAACTCACTTAGCAGGAAGTAAAGTTACTGTAAATGCTTCTTTAGCTAGATTACAGGGTAAACTATTTTTCGACAACCTTTCAGTAGTATCAACTACAAATTTATGCTCAGTTATTAGTGGTGGTGCTCAGTTTTTTATAAAGGACTCTCATCTTGAAGTCGCTTCAAGTTTAGTTGCTATTGAAACAAACACTGCTTTCAATACAGATTCGCTGGTTTTTATAGGTCACAATACTGTATACCAAACAGGAACTCCTGGTTCAAATTTGGTAACTAAATATGCCACAGCAAATCCTACGAACTTTAGCTCAAAAGTTGAACTTCAAAATTCCTTAATTACCAATGGTGTTTTAAACACAACAATTACAGGAAATTCAGATTCGATAGCTACATTGACTATTGGTACTACAAATACGTATTAAAATTCAATACTTTTTATTTACATCAGGGCCTTTGCAAAACAAAGGCTCTTTTTATCACTAATCATTATGAAAAGGATACAAATATCTACGGATCGAATATTGCTTGTAATTATTATTGTTTTATTGTGGTGCAGTACACTCATAAAAGCATGCGAAAGTGATTCTCATATCAATCCTGAGCCAAAATTTGCTCATGTAGAAGATGCTAAAAAATATCTTATCAATTGATAAACACAAAATTTGAAAAACTATAAGTTTTAATCATTACATGAAGTTTTATCAGTCTTTTTTATCTTTTTTTGATCTTGACCAAACAATTAAAAAGATGAAAATAATAACGGTCATTACTAGTAAAGCCGCTCCTAAAAAATAATCTTCTTCCTGGGTTTGTGGTAAAAGCAGTGTATTATAAAATGTTTGATTTAAAAGTATCATACCTTATATATTAAACTCAAAATTAAGGATTATAACACGATAAAATCAATGATATTAATCAGCTTTGGAGGTTTTATATCAAAACTATAATTGCAATGATCAACCCTATCAGTATGAGCGTCAACAAAAGCTCTATTGTATAGGGTTTATTATATTTTTTAGAAGTGACTTTTATGGTTTCTTCGGACTCTTTCTCTTTTAGTTGTTCGTTGATGTTTTCTACACTTGAAAGATCGCGCTCATTAAAAAAATACTCTGAAAACTTTGAGTCTGGGATTTCTCTTTTCACAAACTTTATCTGTTGTGCTTTCAAAGCATTATCAAAGAAGTGTTCTGCTTCTTCATTGGTAAATAACTTAAAATATCGTTCTAATTTAACTTTCTTCATTGTGGTCCGTGTAGATTAAAGATAGTAAATACAATCATATACCAAGTAAACTTCAAAATAAACGAGTAAATTTGTTTCTATTTTTACCAAGATTCAACATGTTTTCATGAAATTAGGTTTTCCAAAAGAAGAAAGATTAAAGAGTAAAAAGTGCATTGATCTGCTTTTCAGTGAAGGAAATGCTGTGTCAAAATTTCCGCTTAGACTAATATACGTAGCAACTGATTTGCCAAACGAGATTCCCATTCACGCTGGTGTTTCGGTTACAAAAAGAAGATTCAAAAAAGCAGTCACACGAAATCGAATTAAAAGATTAATGCGTGAAGCCTATCGGTTGCATAAAAATGATGTTTTTAACAAAATAACAACATCCTATGCTTTTATGTTTTTGTATATTGGAAAACAAGAACCGACTTTTGAAGAAATTGAAACGTCAATGGTTCAATTGTTGCAAAAGTTTTTAGACAAAATTGAAACAACAAATACATCCGAAAAATAATCGTACGAAGCTATCTTTCTAGCTATTAATGAAATAATAAAGATGAAAAAACTATTCAAAAAACGAATTATAATACCAGTACTAGCAATTACACTTCTATTTGGTTCCGTAAGTTTTAAAAGTGATTTTTTCGAAATCGCGAAGCAAATTGAAATATTCACCACCATGTTTAAGCAATTAAATATGAATTATGTGGATGAAACAAACCCGGCTGAATTGATGGATGGAGCCATCAAAGAAATGCTGAGTGATTTAGATCCGTATACAAAGTTTTACAACGAGCAAGATGTAGAAGCAGCTAAGATTAGAAACACCGGTGAATACTCAGGAATTGGCGCATCTATTCGAAGAAATAAAAATAAAATTACCATTATTGAACCCTACAAAAACTATCCTGCAGATAAAGCTGGATTGAAAGCGGGTGATGAAATCATAAAAATTGGTGACATTGTAATTGCTGATTTTAAAGAAGATACTGGCGAATTACTCAAAGGTGCTGCCAACAGTAAAGTAACTATTGTATACAAACGTCAAGGAAAACAATACACTACAGAATTAGTACGAAGCAAAATAGAAGTTGATGCAGTTCCTTTTTATGAAATGATTGACGATAAAACCGGATATATTGTACTAGCAAAATTTAACAAAAAAGCAAGTGCACAAACCAAAGAAGCGTTAGAAAAACTCAAAGAAGATGGCGCAGAACGTATTGTATTAGATCTACGAAGTAATCCTGGAGGATTATTGCGTGAATCTATTGCTATTGTGAATCTTTTTGTTCCAAAAGGAGAAGTGATTGTGGTTACAAAATCGAAAGTAAAAAAATACAACAGAGAATATAAAACCAGAAAACAGCCTGTTGATACCGAAATTCCGTTAGTTGTTTTAGTTAATGGGAGAAGCGCTTCTGCAAGCGAAATTGTTTCTGGAGCATTGCAAGATTTAGACAGAGCTGTGGTAATTGGCGCGCGTAGTTTTGGAAAAGGATTGGTTCAACAACCTAAAAAGTTAACCTACGGAACACAATTAAAAGTCACTATTTCAAGATATCATACACCTTCAGGACGTTGTATTCAGGCATTAGATTACTGGAATAGAGATGAAGATGGAAACGCTGTAAGAACCGATGCAAATGATTATACAGCTTTTAAAACAAAGAAGGGAAGAACTGTGTATGATGGTGGTGGAATCAATCCAGATATTGAAATTGCTTCACAAAAAACAAGCGACTTCACTAAATCGTTGATCGGAAACTTGATCATTTTTGACTACGCAACCGAATTTTACAACCAAAATTCATTCGCAACAATGAATGACTTTTCTTTTGATGCTTCAAACTATGACAAATTCAAGCAAAGTGTAGTTTCTGACGGATTGGATTATTACGAAACAAATACTGAAAAAGAACTCAAAAAAATAATGAACACCAAAGAAGCGGAAGATTTTGGCGAAGGTGTTTCTAAAGAATATAGCGAATTATTAGCATCGATCAAGCAAAGCAAATTAGAAGCTTTAGACACCTATAAAATGGAAATTGAAACAGCCCTTCAAAGCGAAATTTTAAAGCGTTACTTCTACCGTGAAGGCTTATATGAGTATCAATTAACACATGATGAAGCGATCAAAGCAGCAACTGCGTTATTGGCAAACAAAAGTAAATACGACGAAATTTTAAACTAAAATTAGACGTTCCAGTTAAAATTTAACGAGCCACATTTGGTGCATGAAGTATATTCAAGGCTGTTAAGTTCTGTATCACAACGATTGCATTTTCTATATTCTAAATTGATGTGCATCATAACGAACTTTGCATTTCTAAGAGTCATGTAGTGCATATTCCTCATTTCCTTGACAGCTTTCAAAGGAGACGTTTTACTTATTTCTAATACTTTTTTCTTTTCATCTAAAGAAAAATTAGGAATATCAAACGCTTCATCCGGATTGCATCTTTTACAGCTAATTTCCATACTTACCCGTTTCTAACCATACCAATATGCGGAATTCCGTCTTCTAAATACTCCTCGCCTACTTGTTCAAAATTATGCGACTCATAAAATTTCTTCAAATACGTTTGTGCTGAAATTTTAATACTTTTCTTGTTATAATGTTGTTGAATTGCTTCAATAGAAGCTTTCATAATATCATGCCCATATCCAAACGCGCGTGCTGTTGAAGAAACCACTACTCTACCAATACTAGCTTTCTCAAAATAATCGCCTGCGTCAAAAATTCGTGTATACGCCACTATTTTTTCATCTTCGTCCGTGCCAATCACGTGCAATGCTTTTCGATCTTTTCCATCAATATCTTGATACACGCAATCTTGTTCCACGACAAAAACTTCACTTCGCAACTGTAGCGTATCATACAGTTCATCAATCGTAAATTCTTGAAGTTGTTTTACTTTTACTCTTAGCATAGGTTTGGTAATCAATTTATTATAAACGCATTAAAACATTTTACAAAAATAAATGTAATATGTTTTAGGTTGTGTTGTAATATGTTGTATATTTGCTTTGTTATTTATTCATAAAGCTACAAAATAATACAATGATAGCTTGAAAATATGGATTTTTAAATTTTACATGAAAGTATTCAAACATTTGATTGAATAGGATGTAAAAGTGAAATTTAGTTTTTTCAATCGTACAAGAAAAGAATACTGTTCATTAGAAAAGCCAGAACAGTTTATTCAAATACACTTAAACGATTAAAAAAATTAAAAGATGAAACAAAACATCAAGAATACATTGTACAGATTCGTTACAATGCGTGCTCCGGAACTTATTGGAGATGAAGAAAAAGAATTAGGATTTGTACAGTATCCTGATTATTCACCAAGTGCTTTTATTGCTCCTGCTTCTCAGGCAACCACAGAGACAGAACGCAAACAAGCCATCGCAACTGCCGTTGGTTCATACAGCGCTCACTTCAATACTGTTATAGAATTAAAAACAGACCTTTCTGGCTTTTATGAATTTGTTAAATGGTTCAATGCCAACAAAAAAACATTGACTGTAACAGAAGCTGATGCTAAAATTGCAAGTGGCCCTTTCGCATATGATATTACTGAAATTTGGGACGATTTACATTATAACATTCTCACCAACGGCGATCCGTATTTACGAGACTTATTACTTTCATTTATCGTTGCGAGCTTTTTTATCGATAGTGCAACTAACGTAGATACTGATGAAGCATATAGAAAATTAGCATGTGCTAAAGTAATTATAGATAAGTCTTTATTTACCAATGAAGTGGCTACAGTAACTACAGATAAAAATGCTCCTATTTCTGAAAAAAACTTAAAAAGAGAAACGGATGCATTTATGGCTCAAGAGTACAACAAAGAGCTTAAAAAAATTGCAAAAGAAGTTGAAAAAGCATCCAAAAAACACAGAAGAGAAAATCAAAAAAGTAGAGATGCATATCAAAAAACATACGATGTAGCTGTAAAAGCGGCATATGGTGCTGCAACAATTGTAGAACGCGTAGTAACGGATCCTGATACTGGGGAAACGTCGGTTGTAAAAGAATATCAAAATTTAACGATTCCAGAGTACACCTTTATTGAAACTGATCAATTAGATAAAACTGTTTTAGCTAGTACCATAAGTAATGAAGCTGTTAACTATATTACAGAAGTTCAAACTGAACACGGAATCACTACTTTAGATGAGGTAAATGCTGTACTTTCTGATGAAATTCTAACAAATACAGCAACAACTTTTGATAATATTGATTTCGGAACCACACAAGTTGTAACTGTTGGAGGTACTACAGTACCTGTTTCGACTACTCCATCAAACCCATTTAGTTTTAGAGTTTGTTCTCGTAAATCTGCTGGAAGTTCTCAGTATGTTGTTGGAATAACTTTAAGTATGCCAAATGCATCTTACAGTGTAGCAAATATGCTCTACACAATGCATTTTGCAAATGAATCTAGTAATACCAATGGTTCCTTCGCAGAAGCAAAAACAGATAATTCAATTTTTTTGAAACTGTATGGTGGTCTAATTGACTTAGATGAGCCTGTGAGTGAATTTTCTGGAACAATTACATTTACAAATGGAGATACATACGACTTTACAGTTCCAGACCTTGTAAAAGGTCAATGTTTCAACGGAAAATTAACCGCATCTATTGATAGTGGTGGTAATCCAATAGCTGAAGTACCTGTAGTATATGGTGTGCAACGTTTAGGAATTGCAGATTATCGTAAAGTAGAACAAGAAGTTTGTTGCTATGTTCCGGGGGAAGTTTCACACATTGAAAACATCATGGCACGTGAATACAAATCGAAAGACACTAAACGCACACGTCGTCAAGAAACTACAGATACTTTTTCTAGTGAAACGGAAAGAGAAAACCTTACCGAAACTACATCGACTGATCGTTTTGAAATGAATCAAGAAATTGCTTCGATGACTGCGCAAGATCAATCTATGAATGCAAGTGCAGGAGTTCGTTGGGGAACACCTGGAGGAAGTTTTGGAGGTAATGCAAGCGCAAGTTTTGCAAACAATACATCTTCTGAAACATCAGAAAGTCAAGCAATTACACATGCCAAAGAATTAACCGAAAGAGCACTAGACAGAGTTGTACAAAAAGTACGTGAAGAACGTGTTACAAAAGTCATTGAAGAATACGAAGAAAATACGTCGCACGGATTTGATAACCGTAAAGGAGACAAACATATTTCTGGTGTCTATCGTTGGGTTGATAAAGTATACAGAAATCAAATTCTAAACTACGGAAAACGCTTAATGTATGAATTCATGATTCCAGAACCTGCTTCTTTTCATGAGTTAGCGATCGAATTAAGTAGTGGAGAAGACATTCTTGTTGAGCCTGTAGATCCAAGAACTGCTTCTGTTGAAAGTATGCCAAACCATGAAGCTGTTGATGAAGCTACCTATACACATTGGGCAGCTATTTACAATGCTGATGTTAATCCTATTCCATTAAATAAAGTTTCTGTAACTAAAGCATATAGTAAAGATGATATGGCCATCAACGATGGTAGATGGGCGCATGCAGGTGACGAGAGCGTTGAAATTCCTGAAAATTATTATGCAGAAAGCTACTCCGGATATTTTACACTCAAGCAAGGAAATCATTCTGGAACTTGGGTACGACACGGAGATATAGTTGTTGGAGGAAACAAACATTCTTTCAACCAAGTAGACAACAAGCAAATTAATGGAAGTTTCTCAAATAATAAAGTAATTGAATCTTTGGAGTTTTCTGTAACTTCTTGGGATGTTGGTGCATATGCATTTAACTTACGTGTTGATTGTGAACTAAGACCTGAAGCTAAAGAGGCTTGGCAAATCGAAACCTTTAATACTATCATTGAAGCCTATGAAGAGCGTTTAGCAGAATATAAAGAAAAGTATGCTGCGCAGCAAGAAAAGCAGAAAGAAGCAATTACTATTAATCCTGGTTTCTACAGAGAAATTGAAAAAACGGTGTTGCGTAAAAACTGTATTACCTACTTATTAGGTCATGAAAACATAGGGAAAAACATGATTAATAATAGAGACTCTCTTACTGGAATTACAGCAAACTACACTAATGTTGCTTTAAACAACTATGCGGCACAAGTAAAATTCTTTGAGCAAGCTTTTGAATGGGATATTATGAGCTACAACTTCTATCCTTTCTATTGGGCAAACAAGGAAAAGTGGGGAGAATTATACCAAGTCAAAAATAATGATCCATTATTCAGAGCCTTTTTGCAAAGTGGAATGGCGCGTGTTATCATTACAGTGCGTCCAGGGTTTGAAGAAATGGTGAACTGGTATATGGCAACAGGACAAATTTGGAATGGTGGACAAGTACCAACACTTGACGATGAAGAATTTGTATCGATTGTAGAAGAATTACGTAATCCTGAAAGTGAAGTAGAAGAAACATGGGAAACGCGTGTACCAACCTCATTAACAGTGATTCAAGCAGGCGCTATCGGACTCAATGTTGATGGATTACCATGCGACACGGATTGTGACGATTGGTTGCAGTTTGACTCAGATGGAAACCCTGTCTTAGACGCGGATGGAAACCCAATTTCTGACAACCCAATTGTTCCCATCGATGATTTGATCGGCGGTGATAATAGTGAAGGTGTTGGAAGTGATACGGTGAGTCCAATTATCGTTCAATAACCAAACAATTAATCACAGGTTTTATTAGAAAAAGTATGTCCCGAATTTAGTTCGGGACAGCTTTTCTACTGTCAATTTTTGACAGGAAATCTAAGTATAAATATTAAAAAAAGACAATTATGTACGCATACGAATACGGCTTACGCAATTACAATAAAAAATATCAGCCACTACCTAATATTGTTGTTTTTAATGATGAAATTATCATTGAAGATGACTCTAATGACGATTCTGAAAAGCAAATCATAGACGAATCAAAGATTCTTGGAAATCCTAGTCATGAGCCAGAATTTCATGAATATGCATATTTTGAAGTAGAAAGAAGGTACGAAGGCAATTACGGATTATTAGATGGTAAAGTAGGACTAGACATAAGCATTGCAGAAGAATATATGATTCCTAATGGATACTTAGGAGATTTAGGAAACAATAATACTATTGACGACTATAACGATGATGGTTTTCAAGTGTATAAATACAATGATCGCTATTTTGCGAAAATTGTTACCCTAGATTTTTTACAATTTGCATACCCAGGGTATTCTGCGGTAAATGCGATGAAACTATATAAAGAATTTAATCTTGATCAAGTAACAGTAATTTCGCCTCCTAAGAATAAATTAAAAAAGAAGATTTTCGCACTTTCTAATAAGTTTCTAAGAGAGCTAAAAAACAATCCTGACATTTCAGTCATTTTCTTTTTCTCAAATGATGGAGCAAAAATAGACAATACGCATATCACTATTGATAAAATTAGAGACAATGAAATTGTATTTTTCTTAGAAAAAAGTGATAGTTATAACATTTTTGGATCTGTAGCGCGTGTACTTACTGGGGCTAACATAAATAAAGCTGAAATGTTTCCCGCAAAAGCCATTGCAAAATTAGCAAAATTACTTAATGTAAATACTGATGAAGATCAGATTAAGAACATTGCTAATGCACACATAGAAAAAAAGAAAAAAAAGGATGAATGGGGAATTTTATACTTTTTAGGGAAGGCTGTAGATCTCATTGTAAGTACAGGAACTTGGTTAATTAAGAAATCATTTGGAGATGGTTTAATAGCGCTAGGGGACGGAATTACAAGTTTAAAATTTGGAGGACATCGCTGGAAATACTACGATAAAGAAGGAAATCCTGACCCTAAATTCAACCCTATTTTTCCAGGTCTTAAAGCGCTAATTGATACTTTACAAACTTCTAAAGAAGAAGCTCTAGAACAGGAAGCTTCTTTTAAAGAAACAAAAAAAAATATACTAAAAGGATATAATGATTTCATGGATCTTATACCTCATGAAACGCTTCGAGATTATCTTAAAGTAAAGCTACAATTCATTCCTAAAATGTTAGCTAAGCTCTCTGAATTATATGCAAAATTTATCAATTTTCTAAAAGGTGGATTAGCTTCAACACTTATTTACTTAAATGCACTATTTATAGGTGTAGTCAACAGTCTTATTGAAGCTATTGGAGGAATTATTTCCTTGGTTGGAATGATTTTAAGCTTACCATATTACTTATATCAAGCAGCTAATAATGAAAAAAAAGGTTCTTATGTAAGTTTAGTTTTTGAGCTTTTAGAAAATGGAATTGAAGGGTTTGTAAAATTATTTTCTCTTAAAAATTTAGGTGCAGTAATCGGTTTTGCTTTAAAAGCAGCAGATTTAGCAAAAACTACTTTTTCTAAACCAGAAACCATTGTGACTCAATTTGAAAAAGGCGCATCCTTTGTCAGAACGCACATGGATAATATTGGCTATGTAATAGGATATATTATTGGGTTCGTTTTAGAAGAAGTCTTAATTGCACTGGCAACTTTAGGTACAGGAAATATAGTACAAGCATTTGCAGTCACCGCAGATTCTCTTAAAAAACTACTTACTGCACCTAAAAGAATAGCGAGATTTTCTGTAAATAAAACAGGAGATTTTATAAAGGCAATGGTGGCTTTATTCAATAAAATAAAAAAGTTTGACCTCAAAAAAGCATTAGATACATTACTTGTGTGGATTCGTAAGCTTGTATCTACCACGAAAAAATTAGCTCAAGAATCTTTTGAGAAATTTTTCAGCAAAAAAGCTAAAAAAAATATGGGAGATGCAAAATATGAGCCTTCGGGAATTACAAATGGTCGTATACAATTCTGTCCAATAAAAACATAAAGTTATGGGAAGACTAATAAAAAAGCTTCTTAAATATTGGGAAGAAAAAAGAAAAAGAAAAGCTTTATTAAAAAAGGATGGCTTTAAAATAGTGTATAAAAGAGATACTTCTATTGTTTTAGGTTGTTTTAATGTTTCTACACCACCAAAAAATGGTAGAGTTGATTTAGAAGATTATAATGGTAATATTTTTAAAAAAAATATTACTGCTGAAGATGCTCCTAAATATATGAAAGAATATGACGATGCTGCTTCTGCTAAAGGTATTACTACTAAGCAACATTTGGATAGTTTAGCTAACGCGAAAAAACTAAGAAAGTCTGCTTATGATGATTTTGTAAGGACTCTTTCGAGGCAAAATTTTGATGAATTAATTGAACATATTTTTAATGGCCACTTAAGATCAACAACAATTGGAAGAGGGAGAAATAGATCTAGAGTTCCATCAACAAAAGGAATACATAGTGAAGACTTATTAGATGGTATAAGAAATAGAGTAAAACCCGGATCTAGACGTCCACCAAATCCAATAGATGATGAAATTTATAGGGCTCAAGTACAAATGAGAGATGGGAATGGAAATTGGATTGATAAACTTAATCGTGGAAATAATACAATCACTACAACTATGTTTCCTAAGAATTGGGATAAACAACGTATTTTGGAAGAAGTAGCGTTTGCTTTTAAGAATAAAATTCGTGATATTTCAAAAACAGTACATTATGAAGGTACATCAACTAATGGTATGAAAATAATTTTTGTTATTGATAATAATGGAATTGTAAAAACTGTATACCCTATTTAACTTAATATAATATAATAATGTTAGAATATAAATTTTATAAATGGACTCCTTCTACAAAGGAGTATTTGAAAGTAAGATTAGAAGAACCTTACGACTATCTTAGTATGATATTTGAAGGTAATGAAACTAGTAATCAAATACAAAATCATATAGAAAATATAATAAAAGTAATAAATGGAAATCCAACAACTAGTTACAGTATAGAAAATCAATCAGGTTTTATAGGCTATGCTTTTGCAGCTGATCCTTCAGAAACTGAATATCCTGAAGGTGGATTTCAAGTATTTGATTTTTTTACACTAGATGAAAAAGGTGATACTAAAGAACTTTTTATTATTCCACTAGAAGAAATTTTAAATCTTTTAAGTGGTTTCAAGTCGTTTCTAAAGCAAAACAAGAAATAACCAAAAAACCCGCAAACCTAAAAAAGTTTGCGGGTTTTTCTATAGCTATAAATCACTTAGTTACAAGCAATCTTACTTACTCTATTTTGGTGTCTTCCACCTTCAAAATCAGTGTCTAAAAAAGCACTATTTTTATAAAAATCATGTTATAGTTTATTGGGTAAAAAAATGGAATATAAATTTAAAATATATATTTGGGACGGAACTACGATTATGGGTGTAAAATCAAATCATAGTTTTTTAGAAAATATAAGAAGTTGGGATTGGACTTCACAAAAAGTTCAAAAAATAATAGATGGAGTAGAAAAACATAAAACTTTACCTGACAATGATACCGATAATCCTTTTGTGTGGGGAAATGAAGATGTTTCTGTAATGGTTAATGAAAATGGCGTTACACTTCTAGATACTTTAGCAATTCGCGCAGGAGAATCGAGTCAAGACAAAATTGTTTTAGGGCTCACACATGAAGTATTCTTAAAATTTCTAAAAGATTTCAAAACCTTTGTAGAAGAGAATAGTTGAACAATTTTTATATACTTATATAAACCAAAAACCCCGATTAGCTATCATTACGCATCGGGGTTTTATTTTACAGTAGAAAAGTTTATCACTACTTTTAATAATGGAAGATCATGCTGGTTTTATAAATTGGAACTATCAAGATAAAATTTGGGAGGAGGATGATTCCTAATTTTTTAAAAATAAAGTAATATGGAAATTAAATATTTAAAAAGTTTAGCAAAAATTCAGCTTTAGCTGGTTGGACTAATAAAGGCTTTACTATAGAAGAAATAGAAGAAATAGAATCTGAATATCTAAATGGAATGACATTTCCAAAAGCATATAAAGAATTTTTATTTTTAGCTGGAAAACATACTTTCATAGAAGCAGACATTATGGATTGGGATTGGATGATAGAAGAAGCAGAAGAACGCTTTGAACAATACAATATTCCTAAAATAAAAAGACCTATTTGGATAACTGATCAATTAGATCAATGTGAACAATTTGGATTTATTTATTTAGATGAAGGTGTAGAAGATCCTATAATTTATAATTGTCGTCCTGGTTATGTACAATTTGGTGATAAACTTATAAAGAGAAGACCACAAGGTACATTTAGTAACTACATAAATATATGTGTTGAAAGAGCTAAAATTATTGATAAATCCTTAAAAAAAAGGGGGAACATATAGTTTTGATATCGCTAAAATACTGATCTTTAAAAAAAGTATAAAAAACCCGCAAACCAAAAAAGTTCGCGGGTTTTCTATATCTCTAAATCAAGTATTCATAACTAATTACAAGCAATCTTCGCTACTCTATTCTGGTGTCTTCCACCTTCAAAATCAGTATCTAAAAAAGTATCAACCATCGCAATTGCTTGCGGGATAGACGTAAAACGCGCAGGAATACTTAAAATATTTGCGTTGTTATGTTGCCTGGCAAGCGCTACAATCTCTTTGGTCCAACAAAGTGCTGCACGTACCTTTTGATACTTATTCGCCGTCATAGCAGCTCCATTTCCGCTTCCGCAGATAATAATTCCAAACGGAACCTTTCCATTTTCCACATCGGAAGCAACTGGATGAATAAAATCTGGATAATCTACACTTGCATCGCTATCCGTTCCGTAATTTTGAACAGCGTAACCTTTCGCTTCTAAATGTGCAACAATCGCGTTTTTATAGTCGGTTCCGGCGTGGTCGTTACCGATGACAATATTTTTCATGTGTTTATATTTATTGTATTTTAAAAGGTCACATGTTGTTCGCTATTAATCACTTTTTAAAATGATATTATTTTTAACATGCTCGTTTCATAAATAAGTTGTTGTGTTTGTTGAAAACAAAGGTATGAATCGAGTTTTGAACAACCGAAAAAAGTCATTGTTAATTTCATTTCACAATAACTTCACACTGAACTCATTATACAACACTACCAATTGTTAATACTTTGTAGCTAAAAAGTGAGAACAAAATTTTGCGGGTTCAATAATTTTTACAATACAAACAAATAGCTGAGTTTACCTATTTACTTAGCACTTCTTTTTAGCAAAGTTATGAAGAGTCGCTCTCTTGATTGTTAACAAAAATTAACCAACTATTTATCAAAAAAAACCTGTGGATAAGAGTTGTTAATAACTGTTCATAACCTATCTAATCATTCTTATTTTAAATAAGTTACGTAGCTAATAAGTTGTTCATCAAATTCGATAAGAAACAATTCCTATCAAAACACTAAAAAGTTTTAGCACCTATTCACACGCTATAATAACCATCATTATTTTTTTTAAATTTATAAAAGAAAGAAATATATATAGTATTAATGTTCATAACATTTGAAACGAATTTCAATTTTTAGAAGAAAATAATCGTTGTTTTCTTTAATTATAAAATGTGTCAATTTGAACTTTTAAATAGCCATTACAGAATCTTTAAAAAATAATTGATTGTTTACTTTCGCTTTCGCGAGAAAAAAAAGGTAATCATTTCATACAGTTTGAAACTTCATGCAAAGAAGAGAAACTTACACAATCCTCAAATGCGATTGCTTGCTGTAAAAATCGTCTAAAATCTGTTTGGTAAGGGAAACATCGTTTTTATGAACTTTCAACGAGATACCGCCTAATGCGTTCGAATAAAAAGGAAATACACTCAACATCATTTCGTTTTCAAACACATATTGAATTCCTTTCTGCTCCAACACAATTCGTAAAACTGCATATTCATAAGGATAGGTAAATGTCGCTACGGTCACAAAATTGATCATACGCTAAAAAATATAAGATATAATATATTAAAAATAAGAAAACTAGTTTAAATAGTAAGTATCAACAGCTGCATTTTTCAAAGAATCTTTCTGAATTTCAACAGCTCTTGTATCGTTTTCTTTCTTTAATGAAGAATTAATATAACTACCAAACGAGAAAATACCGATCAAAAAGATCGCTATAAATAGTAGAATAACTTTATACACTCGTTTCATAATTCTGGTCCAAAATACGTTTGGTACTTTTTATATAGACGTAAGATAAGCAGAAATGTTACACTTTATTTAAGATTTATTTAACTTTTTTTTAAGAAAGTTAAATTTAGAAGCTTCAAAAGCTACTTTTTAAGAACGTAATTTCGAGTGATTTTTGATTAAAAATAGCAGTATCGAGTAACATTTCTAAGTGATTTCAATTATTTTAAAACAACAAACACCAACGCTTTTGGTAAAATGTTTGCTGTAAATCCACCAGTTCCAATCAATTCGCCATCAGCTTGAATAAATACATTTGGTGCTGAAGTTTCAATCGTAACTTCATTTGTTTTAAAAGTTTCTACCAATGGATGATTCGTAATAGATCCATTAAACAAACGAACAACATTTACTAATAACTTCCACAATGTAAAATGTTTAGCTACAGAAACATCAAACAAACCATCTGCCGGATGTACGTCTTTAGTTAACTGCATTCCGCCACCAGAAAATTGACAAACTCCAACAATTGTTAACAACGATTTAGTTGTGAATTGCTTTTCAATAGCTTTAATACTAAACTCAGTCGATTTATAACTTGCCAAACTCAACACGGTAGAAACTAAAAAAGAAACAGCTCCTAAAAACTTCAAACGTTCATTTCGTTTCACTACATAACCATCAAAACCCAAACCAGCAACATTATTAAAAAACACCTTTTTTTCCGAATTCAACAACGAAATATGTCCAATATCTTGTAAAACACTATACTCAGCTTTAATAATAGCGACTGCTTTTTTAATATTCTTAGGAATTTTATACGTTTTTACCCAATCATTTCCAGTACCTAATGGAATCACAGCAACTTTCAATTCTTGCTGCGGAACCAATTTTTGTTCCATCAAACCATTTACAATATGATGTAAAGTTCCATCGCCGCCAACGCTCACAAACTTTCGATACCCTTTTTCCAATGCTTCAATAACCAATTCATATTCATGCTGAGGTTTTGTGGTAAACTCAAAATCGAACAAAAGCTCTTGCGCTTCAAACTCAGTAGCAATTTTTCGCCATTTTCGCTTTCCAGAGAAGCTTCCCGAAGTCGGGTTTACAATCAAAAACCATATATCTTTACGCATACATAACACTTATTTAAAGTGTTGCAAAATACGAATTGTAAAATATTAACTATATTTGCATCAGAATTTTTAATACTTCTCTCCTACTCGTTGTGTTTAAAAGAAATCGTTAATTTCTAAAACAACAATATTCCTGACAGAATTAATTTGTACTTTTCAAGAATTAAATAGCGCTAAACTTGGAATAGTAAAATCTCGATTATTGAGTAAAATTCAACACAAAAAGCAATTTCGGTATGCTTTTCAATTAACAAAAAAACAATAATAATTTACCGAAAATAAGACACGTAAAGCGTGTAAAACAGAATGATATAATGACAAGAAAGAAAAAAACAAAATCGCACAACTTACCAAACTTAACAGATGCGATTCTTCAAATATTTAAAAAGTCTTCAAACAAAGTTTTCAATTACAAACAAATAGCCGCCAAACTTAATATTACAGATACAAGCGGAAGAAATCAAATCATTAAAACAATAAAAAAGCTAAAAGCAAAGCAAAAAATTGAAGAAGTTGATCGTGGACAATACAAAGTAATTGGATCTACCGAATACTTCACTGGAATTTTAGACTTAACCGCACGCGGACAAGGCTATGTAATTTGTGAAGATTTTGAAGAAGATATCTTTGTTCCAAACAATAAACTGAACAGAGCATTAAATGGTGATGAAGTAGAAATTTACGTGTACAAACGTCGTAAAAACAACAGACCAGAAGGTGAAATTACAAACATCATAAAACGTAAAAAAACAGAATTTGTGGGTGTATTACAAATTCAGAAAAACTTTGGATTCGTAGTCGTTTCTAATCAAAAAATGTACACAGACATCTTTGTTCCAAAAAATAAAATGAACAAAGCGGAAGATGGTGACAAAGTAATCGTTGAAATTGAAGATTGGCCAGCACGTGCTGATTCTCCATTCGGAATCATTACGCAAGTACTTGGAAAACCAGGTGAACATGATACTGAAATTCACTCCATCTTAGCAGAATATGGTTTGCCTTATGAATTTCCTGCACATGTTGAAAAATATGCAAAAAAACTAGACTTATCCATTCAAAAAGAAGAAATCAAAAAACGTAGAGACATGCGCGACGTGTTAACGTTTACGATAGATCCGAAAGATGCCAAAGATTTTGATGATGCATTATCGTTTCAAACCTTGGAAAATGGAAACTACGAAATAGGAATTCACATTGCCGATGTTTCACACTATGTAAAACCAGGAAGTATCTTGGATGAAGAAGCGTACGAACGTGCAACTTCAGTATACTTAGTAGACAGAGTTGTGCCAATGTTACCAGAAGTATTATCAAATGGTGCGTGTTCATTACGTCCAAATGAAGAAAAATATACCTTCTCAGCAATATTCGAAATCAACAAAAAAGCAGAAGTTCTCAACGAATGGTTTGGACGTACAGTTACGTATTCAGACAAACGATTTGCGTATGAAGAAGCGCAAGTAATCATTGAAACAGAAGGAAACGAAATTCCTGCAGACATATCTATCACAGGAAAAGCATACAAAGTAGACAAAGCAATTGTAGAAGCTACATTAAAACTTGATGAACTAGCAAAAATAATGCGTTCAAAACGAATGCGCCAAGGTGCTATTTCGTTTGACAAAGTAGAAGTTCGTTTCAACTTAGACCAAGAAAGTAATCCGGTTGGTGTCTATTTCAAAACACAAAAAGATGCAAACAAACTAATAGAAGAATTCATGTTACTTGCCAACAGAAAAGTAGCAGCATTCATTGGAAAACAACAACCCGAAAAAACGTTTATCTATCGTATTCACGACGAACCAGACAGTGAAAAACTGGGGAATCTGCAAAACATTATTTCTCGATTTGGGTATTCATTAAATCTAAAATCACGAAAAACCACGACAAGTTCTCTAAATCAATTACTAGAAGATGTCAAAGGAAAAGGTGAACAAAACATGATTGATACGCTTGCCATTCGAAGCATGAGTAAAGCAAAATATACGACAGATAATATTGGACATTATGGATTGGCATTTGATTACTATTCGCACTTTACATCGCCAATTCGTCGCTATCCTGATGTTATGGTTCACAGACTATTACAACACTATCTAGATGGTGGAAAATCGGCAGATGCCGAAGCGTACGAAGCAAAATGTGAACATTCATCAAACATGGAAGGTTTGGCAGCAAGAGCAGAACGCGATTCTACGAAGTACATGCAAATCAAATTCATGCAAGATCACAAAGATGAAGAATTCTTAGGTGTCATTTCGGGTGTAACCGAATGGGGAATTTACATTGAAATCATTGATAACAAATGTGAAGGAATGGTGAGTATTCGCGACATAAAAGACGATTACTACACGTTTAATGAAAAGCAATATGCGCTCGTTGGAGAAGTTACCAAAAACATATATCAATTAGGAGATGAAGTATTAGTAAATGTAAAAAACACAGACTTAGTCAAACGTCACTTAGATTTCAATCTCATTGGAAAACGTGTTGAGGTAGAAGCATAATTTTTTTAATTTGGGCGTTCCCAAAAGAAGACTTTGAGTACCTCAGTCTTCTTTTCGTCAGGCTATCCGCTATATCTTCCGAGAAAATCGGAAGGATGCCGCTGCTATCCTTAACGCAAGTTAAAATAGTAGTGAGAAGTATTTTAAAACAAGAAGTTCATTTCAATTCTCGAAGTGAACTTTTTTTCGTAACATTTTTTAAAAAATCATACTAACTAAAAAATTACTAAATTTCACTAAAATAGAACTATCATGATCTTTACAACAACAAATACCTTTCAAAACAAAGAAATAATAGAATACTTAGGTGTAGTTTCTGGAATGACATACAATGTAAATTACAGTTACAAAGGCATGTCGTTCAAAGACATGTTCAACATGAAAAAATACTATTCACAAATAGAAGGCGCAATTGAAGAAGTAAAAGAAGCTACCTTTCAAAAACTAAGTGACAATGCTGCAAAACTAAATGCAGATGCCGTTGTAGGAATCAGTGTTGATATGGAAATAAGTGCTGGCGGCGCAGTCATGGTAAGCGTCACTGGAACAGCAGTAAAATTGCAATAAAAAAACAGCAATAAAAAAAGCCCGATTTGTAAAAACCGGGCTTTCGTATGTTATAAAAATAGTTATAAAGACTAATATTCATCACAAATACAAGCTACTTCACAAGCTAATGGTCCAAAACTAGTGGTATTTCCTGCACCACAAAATAATCCAGGAATAAAAGATAAAAATCCTCCTGTTCCACCAGATATTTCTTCTGTACTAAATTTAGAAATTGTCTTTTTGTTAATCTTTAATGATTTTAAATTCTTTTTTTTCATGATATGAGTTTTTAAGTTTCAACTTTAAAATTACTAAACATAGATACAAAATAAGTACGGTAAAACCGTAATTAACAATAAACTCCAGAAAACTTTAAATAAAAACTGTAACAAATCGTTTTCTGTATACTCTTTAGATACAAACACTAAAACCATAACACAATGAAACATATAACAGCATTTATTTTTTGCTTAGTAACTTTTACCACTTTTGCACAAAAACCCATAGAAAAAAATGTAGGCGACTTTGATGAAGTAAAAGTTTTTGATTTAATAGAAATCAATCTCATCAAATCAAATGAAAACAAAGTGGTTATTACAGGAGTTGATACAGAAGATGTTGAAGTCATCAACAAAAAAGGAAAACTAAAAGTTCGTATGAAGTTCGATCGTAGTTTTGACGGAACACAAACATTTGTCGAAGTATACTATACAAACGTAAATACAATTGACGCTAATGAAGGTGCCATCATCGTTTCCAATGAAACCATGACACAACCGTATTTAAAACTAAAAGCACAAGAAGGCGGAAGAATAATTGTCGGACTAGACGTTGACAACTTAGATTGTAAAGCGGTTTCTGGCGGAATTATTGAAGCTTCTGGAAAAGTAAAAATCCAAGATGTTCTATTAAACACAGGTGGAATATACGAAGCAGAAAAATTACTAACTGAACAAACAAAAATAAAAGTAAGTGCTGGTGGAAATGCTATCATTTCAGCATCTGTATTAGCAGACGCCAAAGTGAGAGCTGGCGGATACATTGAAATTCATGGTGATCCAAAAACCATCAAAAAAGACAAACTCTTCGGAGGAAAAATAAAAGTAAAATAAAAAGCGCACTTTCTTTTGTTGAAGCCTGTGCTGAACTTGATTCAGTATTCTTTGTGCGAACAAAGAGAAAGAAAGTAAAAAAACTAAAATCAGATATTTCTTTTGAAATATTATTTTAAAATTTTATATAAAAACACACACTAAAATAAAACATTCACACATTCATCAAATCAATCTCAGAAAACACCTAAACTGCCATTTAGGTGTTTTTTTATTTTTAAAAACTACTAGTTGCGCTATTTCCTATGGCATTAGAAATAAAATCACATTACTTTTAGTACTTTTGTTTTATGTTTGACGGAATAGCTTACGCTGTACTTTACGGATTTATTTTAGCCTTTGCAGTAGGACCTGTTTTCTTTATAATTATAGAAACAAGTATTACCAAAGGGTTTAGAAGTGCACTTACATTTGATTTAGGTGCTATCTTTGCAGACATTGTCTTCATTATTTTTGCGTATTACAGTACTAATCAAATTCTAGAAAAAATAAAAGGCGATCCAAAACTAATCATCTTTGGTGGTTTAATTTTACTTGCCTTCGGAATTATCTCATATATTCAAACATCCAAATCATTTCGTAAAATTGTTCGTGAGCATTACGCTGTAGATCCTAAAAAGAATCTACCTGGATTATTCATAAAAGGCTTTCTACTGAACTTTATCAACTTTGGTGTCTTAGCAGGTTGGATAGGTGTTATGGTGATGGCAAACGCGTTTTCTAGCACCTCTGAAGGCGTTATCATATTCCTTGCTACCGTATTAATAAGTATGTTGATTACGGATGTTGCAAAAATCTTGCTTGCAAAAAAATTAAAAAGTAAAATGACACCGCGTTTTATCTTCAAAACGAAAAAATGGGTCAGCATTATGATCATCGTTTTTGGTGCTGTGATGATCTTACAAGGCACATTTCCGAAAGAAATCAAAAAAATGAAACACAAAATAGAAGCATTCTTTACAACATAAAAACAAAAAAACCTTCTGATATTCAGAAGGTTTAGTTTTTTGTAGAGGCGTCGAGCGGATTCGAACCGCTGTACAAGGTTTTGCAGACCTCTGCCTAGCCACTCGGCCACGACGCCATTATTGATGCAAATTTAACCAAATTTACATTTTATGCAACAAAAAGAAACATTAAATACTATTCTTATGAGCGTTGTAAAGACATTTCTATGGTAACCATTTGAACATTACCACCAATAGGTGGATTTATTTTAGAAACAGCTACGGTTGCTTCATTAGCAATAGTGATCTCATCAAAGATTCTATCCAAAATACGTTTGGCTACATGTTCCAATAACTTGGAACGAATTGCCATTTCTTGCTTTACAATTTTGTTAATATGAACATAATCTACTGTTTCCAGTAAATCATCGCTAACTGCGGAAGGTTGCAAATCTGCACCTACTGAAACATCCACGCGATATTCACTTCCTACCTTACTTTCTTCAACCAAACAACCATGATAAGCGTACGTTTTAATATTGGTCACACGAATAATTCCCATATATAACTATTAAAGCTGTAAAAATAAGTCATTCAAATCAAAATCTAGTTTGTAAACAAATCAAAAATATTACTAATAGCACTTGTTTTTGCTTTATAAAACTCGGTGTACGAACAACGTTCGCAACTTACAGAGGTAAATTTTGCGCTTTGTACATCAAAAATTTTAGACCAGCGTCCGCCAGTAGCGCGCATCTCTCCTACTATATAAGTTCTGTTGTTACATTTTGGGCATGAATAGTTAGAATGTTGCATTGTGTGTGTATTTTAAAATTAAACTTCCATATATACGTGTTGTATTGTGAATGTTCGTTACAAGGAAGTAAAAAGAATTTGATTTCATTTCACATTAATTCGCTAATTTTACGGCTTAATTTGTTGAAGTACTATTACAATGACAGAAGAAACTAAATCGCTCAATTTTATTGAGCATATCATAGAAGAAGATCTTGCAAACGGAATGGCGAAAGATACCTTACGCTTTCGATTTCCGCCAGAACCAAACGGTTATTTGCATATCGGACACACCAAAGCTATCGGTATTAGTTTTGGATTGGGCGAAAAATACAATGCACCTGTAAACCTTCGTTTTGATGATACAAATCCTGCCAAAGAAGAGCAAGAATATGTAGACGCTATCAAACGCGACATTGCTTGGCTTGGCTATCAATGGGCAAACGAATGTTACTCTTCTGATTACTTTCAACAATTATACGATTGGACAATTCAATTGATAAAAGATGGAAAAGCGTATGTAGATTCGCAATCTTCGGAAGCTATGGCGGAACAAAAAGGAACTCCAACACAAGTAGGAACGAACAGTCCGTACAGAAATAGAACTGTTGAAGAAAACTTGGAATTATTCCAAGGTATGAAAGATGGAAAATTTGAAGCAGGAACACACGTATTGCGTGCAAAAATTGACATGGAAGATCCTAACATGCTCATGCGCGATCCGTTAATGTACAGAATCTTATTTGCACATCATCACAGAACTGGAAACGATTGGTGTATTTACCCAATGTACGATTGGACGCATGGCGAAAGTGATTACATCGAACAAATCTCTCATTCCTTATGTTCATTAGAATTTAAACCACACAGAAAACTCTATGATTGGTTTAAAGAACAAATATATGATTACAATAAAACCGAATATCCGTTGCTACCAAAACAACGTGAATTTGCACGGTTGAATCTAAGTTATACCATTATGAGTAAGCGTAAATTACTCAAATTGGTGGAAGAAAAATTAGTTTCTGGTTGGGACGATCCACGAATGCCTACTATTTCTGGCTTACGCCGAAGAGGATATACGCCAAATGCAATAAAGAAATTTGTTGAAACGGTTGGTGTCGCTAAGCGCGAAAATGTAATTGATGTTTCATTGTTAGAATTTTGTATCCGAGAAGATTTAAACAAAACAGCCAATAGAGTAATGGCAGTTTTAAATCCTGTAAAATTGATCATTACTAACTATCCGGAAGGAAAAGTGGAACTGCTTGATGCAGAAAACAATCCAGAAGATGAAAATGCTGGAAGTCATAAAGTACCTTTTTCAAGAGAATTATACATTGAAAAAGAAGACTTCAAAGAAGATGCAGGAAGTAAATATTTCCGCTTAACACTTGGAAAAGAAGTGCGTTTAAAAAATGCGTACATCATCAAAGGAGAAAATGTGGTTAAAGATGCGGACGGAAACATTACAGAAATTCACTGTACATACGATGTTGACAGTTTAAGCGGAAGCGGAACAGAAGCAAGTGTACGTAAAGTAAAAGGTACGTTGCATTGGGTTTCTATTGCACACGCAGTACAAGCTGAGGTTCGTGTGTATGATCGTTTATTTTCGGATGAAGCACCAGACAGTCACAAAGACAAAGACTTTATGGAGTTTGTAAATCCAAATTCGCTAACGATTGTAAATGCGTTTGTAGAACCGTATTTAAAAGAAGCAAAAGTTGGCGATCGTTTTCAATTTCAACGTTTAGGATATTTCTGTGTAGATAAAGATACCACAGCAGAAAAATTGATCTTTAACAAAACGGTTGGTTTGCGTGATACGTGGGCAAAAATAAAACCAAAATTACAGGAAAATCAAGCGAAACCGCAACAAAAACAACAACATCAACGTCCACCAATTGAGGAAATAAAGCAATTAGGTAAAAAGTATACCAATCTTCCAGAAGAAAAGCAGCAAATTGCCAAAGAGAAGATTCAAGCATTGGCAGAAAATGTTCCGTATGAAGACTTGGAACCTTTATTTGCAACGGCTGCCAAAAAATCAGGAACGCGTATTGCAGCAATGATTACTTTGGGTGTTTTGTTGAAAAATGGACAAGAACGCAATGGAAATATCAATGAATTCATTGAAAAAGCATTGGATGATAAAAATGAATTGTTAGTTGCAGAAGCGAAGCAATTATAACATTAAAATAGCATTCAAAATTATCTAAAAGACTCTACAAATTGTGGGGTCTTTTTTCATTTTATTTAAAATTAAATTACAAAAAAAGAGACGAAAAAATATACGATCACCACTACCCTATTTTTTGTGCTTTTTAGTATTTAAAACGGGTCATTTTAATTTCACACGTTTACAAAAAACATCGAAAAATATAAAACTGAGGAAGGAATTAAGGAAACAGGTAAAAGCAGCAGGAAAGAAACTTCAGGACAAAGTAGAACGAGTTTAGGATGAAAAGCAATACTTACAAATCTTAAAAATCTGCTTTCCAACTAATCATATCCTCAAAGATATTAACAATTTTTTGTAAACTAATTATTATATTAGCGTGCTAATTGCTTTTTTAACAATAATTTATCCCGGAATCCCAGAAATAAATTATTGTTGAAAAGTATTTGGACCATAAAAAAACTTAATAAAAATTGTCATGAAAAAAATTACGCAAGTAAAGAGTTTGCTAGGCTCTTTAATTCCTTTGCTAATAGTCACAATCTTTCTAAATTGTACTTTAGCTAATGCACAAAACACGGTGTATTTCCAGAATGAAGTCATTACGATGCCAAATAATATTGCATCATTCAACTGGAATTCAATGCCCGAATCTGCAAAATTTAATGATGGATATTTTGGATGGGTACGTTTCAGTGAAACACCAACACAAACGATTCAAGATCAATTTGTAGATAGAAATCTCAAACTTATTGAGTATTTCCCAGATAAAACATACCTTTTCTACTTTCCTGCAAATACACAAATATCGTATTTACAACAATCAGGAGCGATTTCTATTATTCCAATAGAAAATGACTTTAAAAAGTCTGCCCAAATCAAACTGAACAATATTGATGATCATGCAATACAAGGAAACAATATTCTTGTAATGTTAGAGCATTATGACTTTATCGATACTAATTATGTAATTGCTGAACTATTACAAATAGGAACAGTAACTATAAAAGAAGAGTATAAAGGAAGCAACATGTTACAAATTGCAGTTCCTTATGGACAAATTAATGATGTTGTATCAAAATCTTTTGTAAAGTGGGTAGAATTAGTTCCGCCACCACCAGTAAAAGAAGATACAAGAGGAAGAAGTATCCACAGATCAGGAAACTTAGACTCACAAACACCAACTGGTAGACACTATACTGGGGCTGGAGTAGGAGTTATGGTAAGAGATGATGGAGTTGTAGGACCACATATTGATTTCCAAGGAAGAATAGATAATTCTGCAACACCAACTACAGGACCAACACACGGAGATGGTGTAGCAGGAATTATGACAGGAGCTGGAAACCTAGATCCAACAAAAAGAGGAATGGCAGCTGGAGCTGATGTATATGTAGTACAATACGGAGGATCTTTCTTAGATACTGCAACAACCGATTTAATTAATAATGGATCTGTACAAATTACAAACTCATCGTATGGTGATGGATGTAATGGCGGTTATACAACAACTTCTCGTACAGTTGATACACAAACAAACGATAACCCTACACTACTTCACGTATTTTCAGCAGGAAACTCAGGATCGAGTAACTGTGGATACGGAGCTGGAGCAGGTTGGGGAAATGTTACAGGTGGACACAAACAAGGGAAAAATGTAATTGCAACAGCAAATACATTCTTTAACGGATCGCTAGCAAGTTCTAGTAGTCGTGGACCAGCTGCAGATGGACGTATCAAGCCAGATATTACTGCACACGGGCAAAACCAACTATCAACAGCAGAAAACAATACGTACCAAACATTTGGTGGTACTTCAGGAGCAGCGCCAGGAATTGCTGGAGTTTCTGCTCAATTATACGAAGCGTACGCAGGTTTAAATGGTGGCGCATTTCCAGAATCAGCTTTAATCAAAGCAACATTATTAAATACAGCAAATGACTATGGAAATGTAGGTCCTGACTTTAGTTTTGGTTGGGGAATGGTAAACGGATTAAGAGCAGCAATGCTTATTGAAGATGGACGCTACTTAAATAGTACTGTTGCACAAGCAGCAAATAACAATCACTCAATTACAGTACCTGCAAACACAAGACAAGTTCGTTTTATGGTATATTGGAGTGATGCAGCTGCTGCGCCAGGTGTTTCACCAGCATTAGTAAATGACTTAGATTTAGTAGTAACGGATCCAGTAGGTGGAATTCAGTTACCATGGATTTTAGATACAACTCCAAGTGCAGCGTTTTTAAATACGCCAGCAACAACAGGAGCAGATCACTTAAATAATATGGAGCAGGTTTTAATTAATAACCCTACTTCAGGAACCTATAATATTAACGTAGCAGGTTTTAATGTTCCTATGGGACCTCAAAAATACTATGTAGTATATGAAATTATCTCTGATGGAGTTACGCTTACGTATCCAGTAGGTGGAGAAAAATTTGTTGCGGGAACACAAGAAACGATTCACTGGGACGCAACAAATGCAACAAGTACACATCAATTAGAATACTCTACGGATAATGGTGCTAATTGGACTGCAATGGCAACATTGCCGCCAGCAACTACAAATTATAACTGGAATGTACCTAACGGATTAACTTCTGGAGAATGTATAATTAGAATTACAAATGGTACGTTAACAGACCAAAGCACAAGTAACTTTTCTATTGCTTCACGTGTTACAGGTGTAAGCATTACAGAAGTATGTCCTACCTCAACTACGGTAACTTGGAACGCCGTTACAGGTGCTACATCGTATGATGTATACTTGTTAGGAGATAAATTCATGGAAGTAGCAGGAAACGCTACAACAAACTCATTATCAATTCCAATTACAGATCCTTTTGCTCCTATTTGGGTAGCTGTAACCGCTAAAGGTGGAAACGGATGGGAAACATTGCGTACAAATGCTGTAAACTACACAGGAAGTGGATTATTAAACTGTCCATTAGCTAAAGATTTATCAGTAACAACGATTAATAATACAGCATTAGACTTTCAAGTAATTTGTAGCACAGGACCAATTATTGTTTCTGCTGATATTCAAAATGATGGAACAGATGCACAATCAAATTTTGCAATTTCTTATCAAATTGGATCTGATCCAATTGTACAAGAAACATATACAGCATCAATTGCATCAGGAGCTACTGATACATTCAACTTTGCAACGCCAGCAGTATTAACAACTAACGGAGATAATACATTACGTGTTTGGACTTCTTTATCAGGAGATGAATTTGTAAATAACGATGAGAAAACATTAGATTTCTTTGCGCAAATAAATGGTACATCAATTGATTTCACAGAAGACTTTGAAACAAATGGAGTTTTACCAGTAGGTTGGGCACTTGACAATCCTGATGGTGCAAGAACTTGGCAAGAAAGAACAAACATTGTTGGTTTTGACGGAAGTTCAACTATAGCGGCTTTTGTAGATGGTGCAAACTATACAACAAGAGGTCAAGAAGATACATTTACAACAGAATATTTTGACTTAGTTTTCAACGGAACAGCTGAGTTAACATTCGATTTGGCAAAAGCACAATGGTCTGCATCGTATAACGATGGTATGCGTGTAGATATTTCTATTGATTGTGGAGCTACCTATACACAAGTGTACTTTAAAGATGGACTTGATTTAGCAACGGTTCCGTATATAAGTTCTGCGTGGGCACCAAATGCTGCGGCAAACTGGAGAACAGAAATCATTGACTTAACACCATTTGTTGGGGAAAATGTCTTAGTACGATTTGTAAACATCAACGATTACAGTAACAGTACGTTTGTAGATAATATCATCTTAACAAAAACATTATCAGTTGGAGAAAATGCATTGGATAGATCAATTTCAATGTATCCAAATCCTGCGAGCAGTAATGTAGATATTATCATCAATACAACTATTGGAAATACATACGAAATTGAATTACTAAACAGTTTAGGACAATCAATCTCTAAAATTGAAGAAACTCGTTTTAATGCAAGAGCACAACAAAACTTAGATGTTTCTCAATACGGAACAGGATTATACTTTGTAAAAATAAAAGTAGGAGACCAAGTAGTAACGAAAAAGTTAATCGTTAACTAAAGAGTAACACCAATCCAACCAAACTATAAAAATCCTGAGAATTTAATTTTCTCAGGATTTTTTTTATTCAAAAACTAAATATAGATTTTGATGATAGTATCTATAAAAATGATTTATAATTCTTATCAAAATTGACCTAAAATAAAGAAGTTTCTAGGGTTTAAAACAAACATGAAGCTACTTTGTTGTGTGGAATGTAAACTAGGCTAAAAACACGTTTAAAACGCAAAAATGATTTTAGTACGAGAAACTTTTAGCAACAAGCTTTATAACAATTAAATCTTTATAACAAAAAAACAATTACTCTTTAATATCTTCCACCTTCATGGTATTTTCAGGAATGTTTAAAGAAGTTTTAAAATCTGGAAAATAAGTAATAATAGAACCTGTAACTTTCATTTCTTTTGCCTCAACAAATGTCCATTTAGTTGTCGTTTCATTATAAAAACCAAGCATATAACTCGTAGAAATAATTCGCTTATCTTTCATTTTCATCTGATTGTAGTTTTCTACATAACAACGATATTCTCCTTGTTCTTTTACAACATCAGAAACTGATTTTGTTTCGACCTTCTCATAAGCGAAACCATTGGCTTTCATTTGTGTAAATGTCGTTTTTAAATACTCTTCCATTACTTCTGCACCGCCAGCAGCCTCTAAAATATTTGGATGTGTGTAGGTTAATAGTGTTTTAAAATCTTCTTTTAATGTAGCAGCAGTGGCAGCTTTTGCGTCACGCTCAGCACTTGCTTTAAGCGCTTTTAGGTCTTGCGAATATAGTTGCGTAGCACAAAAAATAAATAGGAGGAAAGTGATTTTTTTAATCATGATGGATGTGTGTTTAATTATTGAAAATGAAAAACCCGAAACGTTATATTTCGGGTTTTATATAAAAAGAGTTTTTATTATTCTCCTTTCTTTTTCTGATTCTTCATTGCTTCGCCAATTTGATTACTTGCGGTAAAACTAGCAACCATATCATTTAGCATATTACTTCCTGCTTGTGGCGAGTTTGGTAACAATATTAAATTACTATTTGTTTCCTGACCAATAGCTTGTAGCGTATCATAATGTTGTGTAACAACAATTAATGCAGAAGCTTCTTGTGAGTTGATTCCAACTTTGTTTAATACTTCTACAGATTCTTCCAAACCACGTGCAATTTCACGACGCTGATCTGCAATACCTTGTCCTTGTAAACGCTTACTTTCTGCTTCCGCTTTTGCTTTTTCAACAATTAAAATACGTTGTGCATCTCCTTCATATTGTGCAGCTGTTTTTTCTCTATCAGCAGCATTAATACGGTTCATGGCAGCTTTTACTTGTGCATCAGGATCAATATCTGTTACTAAGGTTTTAATAATGTCATATCCGTATTCCATCATGGCATCATTCAATTCTCCTTTTACAGCAATTGCAATATCATCTTTACGTAAGAATACATCATCCAAAATCATCTTTGGAACTTCGGCACGTACAACATCAAATACATATGATGTAATTTGATCATGTGGATAATCTAACTTATAAAAAGCATCTTCAACCTTTAGTTTGATTACTTTATACTGAACAGAAACTTTCAAACGAACGAATACATCATCTTTTGTTTTAGTTTCGATAATAACGTCTAGTTGTTGAATTTTTAAACTTAATCTTCCTGCGATTTTATCAATGAGCGGAATTTTAAATTGTAATCCAGATTGACGAATACTGTTAAAACGGCCAAAACGCTCAATAATAGCAGCAGTTTGTTGTTTTACGGTAAAAACAGCACCTAATAATATAATAACTGCAAGAACAGCTAGGACAATGTAAACGGGATTAAATGGCATAATTTTGAAATATTAAAATGTTAGTGTGATTAAAAATAATTTTTTTTTGTGTAAAAAAGGATACTTTTGACAACTTTAATTAAAAGTTTACCCAAACATGAACAAATCCCTTTTCTTGCTATTAGTAGTTATAACACTACTTTTTGTTACAAAATCTTTTTCACAAAGCCGTTACATTGACTACAATCGGTTTGGAATTTCAGTTGGAATTCATCAATTTGATATTCGTACAAATGATTTAGTCACCACCAAATCAACGAGTTTTCATGGCGGATTATCTACACGCGGAAGTGTTGGACGTCATTTTGATATGATTTATTTTTTAAATATAAATAGACACGAAGTCAATTTTGTTGGACGAGAAAACATACTTGCAACGACCGAAGAAATCCCAATGAAACTACTAGCGGCGAAAATTGGTTTGTTAGGAAGTTACAAACTTATTGAGAAACATTTAAGTTTTGAATTTGGTTCTGCGTTGCAACTTTCGGATAAGTTTGAACTTGAAAGCACATTTAACGACTACATTTTAGAAGGTTATGATACGTTTACAGCAAATGAAGCACGGCAAACATCAAGGTTAAATGTGATGGGAATTGTTGGTATTTCTACAGGGTTTCAATCATTTAAAATATCATTACAATACGAATATGGATTTACGAACGTTTTAAGTAAACTCACCGTTAACGAAAAAAAATTAAAAGGAAATATCACACAGTTGAGTGTTTTAGCCACCTTCTATTTGTAATTAACACGAAAGAGGCTGTCTGAAAAGGCAGTCTTTTTTTTTGCAATTTTTTGAAGTAATTCTTAACTTTAAGAATGAGCAGAAAAGTTATTTTTAAGACCTATTGTCAAGATCAGTTAAGTCTTTTACCTCCA
>NZ_JACGWS010000014.1 GCF_014397005.1 Kordia aestuariivivens | reverse complement strand
CAAAGAAAATGAAAATAATAAACTAAAAGCGAATTTTTGTACTTCCAAGGTTATCTTATTTGTCTAGTATTTCTTTAATTCACATTCCAATAAAAGGCGGAACGCACATTATGATCATCAATAAGTATAAATGGTTCAATGAAAACTTACCACGATTAATCAAAGAATAAAAATACAATTTTACGTGCCTGATTCTAAATCAGTTTCTTACTTTTGTAATTCCTATCCAACCTTTTTATAATTTCAGAAAAAATAGCTACCTTAAAGTCGATTAAGAAAACATAAAAAAATTACATCATGCGTATACTCAAAAATGGATTTGCTTTTTTAGGATTAATTTTCCTCGGAATATTATTAATGAATGCTGTGCAAGAAGACAAAGCAATTACAGCAGAAACAAAAGCAATGGCAGTTAGCCAGTCAATAGAAGTTAAAATTAATGATGAAAACGATTATAATGTATATGCATTGGAAGTTCCTGCAACATTAGACTTTGCAGGAGAAGAAGTTCCATTACACTTACCAGATATTAAAGAACGTATGGATCGTGAATTGTTGGTCAATACGTATTGGCAATCAAACGGTTTATTATTGTTTAAAAGAGCAAACAAATACTTTCCTATTATAGAACCAATTCTAAAAGAATACGGAATTCCAGATGATTTCAAATATTTAGCGGTGATTGAAAGTGGATTGCAAAACGTAACGTCTCCAGCAGGCGCAAGAGGTGTTTGGCAAATCATGAAAGCAACCGGACGCGAACACGGCATGGAAATCAATTCTAATGTTGACGAACGTTTTAATTTAGAAAAAGCAACACGTGTAGCGTGTAAATATTTATTGAAATCTAAAGAACGTTTCGGAGATTGGACCTCTGCAGCAGCGGCTTACAATGCTGGAAATAGCGGAATTGGAAGACGTTTGGAAGAACAACAAGTAACTTCATATTACGATTTATTGTTAGGAGAAGAAACGGGTCGTTATATCTTTAGAGTCATTGCGTTGAAAGAAATTTTTACGAATGCTAAAAAGTATGGTTTCAACTTTGATAAAAAAGACTTATACACACACATTCCAACCTACGAAGTACAAGTAGATACGGCGGTTACGAACTTTGCTGCTTTTGCAAAGAAACTTGATATCAACTACAAAATCTTAAAAATTCACAATCCGTGGTTGCGCGAAAATAAATTGAACAACAAATCAAGAAAAAAGTACAGTATTGCAATTCCTGAAAATGGATATTACGGGAAGTAAGAATTTCTTAAAAATATTTTGAAGCGTCATTCTGAACTTGATTCAGAATCTCATCAAACTGATCAATACATTCTAGTGAGAAGCTGAATCAAGTTCAGCTTGACGGAAATAATCTTTACTAGACATTTTGTGAGGAGTAATTGTGGTAATCTTTTAAATAATTATATATAAAAATCTCCCAAAGTGGTGTGTTAAACACGATGGGAGATTTTCTTTTGAAAAATTTTAAAAACTAATTAAGTCATATATGTAGTAAGTATGATTTAATTATGGGTATTAACTAAATAGAGTTTTTGTATCAATTAAGATAAAAAGTATGTTGTACCACAAGCTAAAACTTCTCCAACTAATCCAGCAAACATACAAAGAGCTAAGTCTTTTGCGGCTTGACCATTCAAACGCAAAGCAAAACGTAAACATACAGAATTCACACCAGACATTTCTTCTGGGATTAAACCTGTAGCACTACCTCCAGAAAGTATGAGCTCAGCAATGACGATAGATCCTCCTGCAACCATACAAGCACCATACTTTTTAATCACCCAGCTCCCAAAATAAGTACCACAAGTACCTGCGATTCCAGCTGAAGCAATGATTACACATTTCAGTGTGTCCTTAAGTTTATTAGATCTATTAGTAACTTTTGCTAATACATCATTTTGATCTTCTTTGCTTAACTTATAAAGCTCAGGATATTTAGCTTCAATGATTTTTAAATCAGCGTTTAATCCTTCATTAAATTTATCGTAATCAAGATCATATTCCTCTCCACTTAAATTGAATTCTTTTTTTAAAGATTCAACAAATGTTACAGTGGATACGTTGGTATATACTGCTATGACAGTATCATCTTCTGCCATTTTGGCAATTAATTCCTCTTTGATGGTTTCCGTATCTTCAATACATGCTGTAGTTGCAAAGGTGTTGAATGATACCAATAGCACCAATGCTAATGTTATTTGTTTTAATGTTTTCATTTTTCTAAATTTAGTAGGTTATTAGTTATAGTTATATACAGAAATTGTGTTGTAAGAACGGTTAGGGATTTCAACACTGCCAAATTTAGCAATAGAATAAAAATATCGCGTTCCAGTTCTATTAGTTCCAGTATATAAGTAAACGTAGCTAGTTCTTGGATTAGGATTGTATACTATTGAATGAGTAGCGTTGGCTAGACAATATCTTAAATAAAATGAACTAGTAGTAGAGTAGACATTATCAATATCACTCCAATGATAATTCGTAAAAATACTATTTGCTGCCATATCTGTAATTAATTCAATAGAATAATGGGTATCATATGAAGTACCATCAAATTCAAAATGTCCCACTAAATCATCATGATCTGGAAAAGGATGTTCAACAACATGATCGAAGGTCGTGTGTACTTTACCAGTTGCAGCAGTTATAGCTGAAGCTTTACTTCTTTGATTTCTTATATCAGCTAAAATCGCACTCTCATCGTAGTCCTCTAGAACCATAGCAGCTTTTCCAGTTACTTCTGGCATTTTTGATTTAAATTCGTTGTAGTTCTCAAAATTTTTGAAAGCATCTTCATTAGTAAATGCTCGAACAATAGACTCGTCTTTACTATTTACAATAACATACTTGTAAATTCCATCTTCAACATCTTTGATGCTGTTAAGGTTTTTTTCAAATTGTCCATCGACCATTAGTTTCATGGAGTTTTCATTACCTAATTCAATACTTTCGGTAGCATCGGTGTTTGGATTTTCAACGTTATCGTCGCTACATGCATGCAATAGGAAAGTTATTCCCAGTAGCACTGTAACAGAAGCCATAACTCTTGATTTAAACACTTGTTTAAAAAACGTTTGTTTCATAATTAAAATTTTTAAAGATTAATAATTTGGTTATATGATTGGTAAAACTTGGTTATCGTTTTACCCTTTTGTTAAATTTTCAGCAGACTCTTTATTATGTAGGTTAAAGAATCAATTTTAATGCGCACTCAAATTTGTTACTTAAACTTAACACTGCAAATATTTGTAAAACATGGATTTTTGATAGCCTTATTTGTCACTTTAAGGCGTTTTTAATTTCTTAAAACGTACTCTTTTGATACTTTTTTGTGCTTTTTCAGGAATACTATTGTAAGAGAAAGTTTAAACCGTAATGGATTTTCCTTTACTTTTTCGTTCTTTGAGTATGAAAAAAACCTACCTACTTATCTCCCTCATTTTTGTGTGTACGCTACACTCAAAAAATAAATACGAACGCAAAGATCCTTCTTATTTACAGGCACTTTATGAGAAAATGCGCCAAGAAGTATCAAAAGTATCCATTGATACAACACTGCTCAGAGCCGAAAAGATCTTAAATCAATTTAGGCGCAAGAATACCTTTACTCCAATAGAATATAGTATGGTGAAGAAAATTCATAGTGCTACGATGTTATTCTTAATGGATCAGCACACAATTCAGCGTCAATATGATTCTGTACAGTATTATCATGCTATGATTAAAGAAAAAATTGCAGATAATGAAGTATTAGGAAGCGCGCAATTGTATTTGTTTGAAAGTAAAATTTCTGAAAAAGAGTATTTTAAAGCAATTACATGTCTTTACAAAGGATTAGAACATTTTAAAGAAATAGAAGCCACTGATAAAGAAATTTTGGTGTATCTAAAACTGGCAGCGTTGTACAAAAAAACAAACTGTAAGGAACTTTCTAAAGAGATGGACTCTATTTTGATGAATACGTACTTGCATAAAGACATTCCTAAATCTTTAAAAACACGTATTTTAATTAATCATGCTTCTTACATTGCTATTCAAGGCGATCCGCAGAATGCCATACAGGTATTAAAGAATATAAATATTAGAGGTTTTAGAAACAATCCATGCCTTAAAAAAAAATACAACAAAGAACTTGCCTGCAGATATCTTAAACTTAAAGAAGTAGATTCAGCGAAGAAGTATGTGAAAATTGCTTATGAAAATTCTAATGCTGCATATCTTGATGATGGAGCTACTAAAAATATATTCTATGCGTTTATTTATTTTATAGATAAAAATTATATAAAAGCGAAGCGACATTTAGACTTGGCAAAAAAAAGTAATGCACGTTATCATGCAGAACAATTTACACGGATCAAATTAAATAAATTAGAGTTTTTAATTAATAAAGAATTAGGTAGACATGATAAAGCGCTAGCTGCATACGAAAAATATGTGTCAGTTAGAGATTCCTTAAAAAACTTTAATCTAAACATGAACGCTTCTGTGTTGAATTTTAAACTAAGTCGGGATAAAAAAATAAAAGTATTAGAGGAAAAAAGTGAAACAATGGATTTAGTATTGGAAGAAAAAAAGAAATTCTATATTTTCTCTACATTTTTAGTTTCAGTTTCGGTGTCAATTTTCATTTTTATCATCATTTTACATCAAAGAAGAAAAAAGCAATTGAAATTACTTTTTGAAAATGAAAAAATGAAAGATATCGCCACAATCAAAAACAATTTCATTGAAAACTTATCACATGAAATACGAACGCCAATCACCATTACAACGGGCTATTTGCGATTGATTACTAACAACGCGATGGACTATTCAAAAATTATAAAATATGCGGATCTAACCGTTAGAAACAACGAACAAATCATACAGATGTTAAATAACTTTTTAACGCTTTTAAAACAAGAAAAAAACCTAACAACATACAAAGTGACTTCGGATAAAATGGAAGAATTCCTTAAAGAAGTTGTGTATAGTTTTCAAGGAGTTGCCGAAATTAAAGGAGTTCCTATCTATTACAAATCAAACATAAAACCAAATCAATTGCTTGATTATAATTATGATGATTTACGAAAAATTGTAAATAATTTGATCTCCAATGCATTAAAATATACGAATCCTACGAATGGAATTTATGTAAACGCATTCATAAATGAAAACGGATTAAATTTAATTGTTAGAGACGAAGGAATCGGAATTGATAAAGAAGAACAAAAACTCATATTTGACAGATTCTATCAATCAAAAAGTCATTCACTAACAGGCGGATTCGGAATTGGATTATCATTGGTACATGAATTGGTCACAAAACTAAAAGGAACCATTACCTTAGACAGCAAAAAAGGTATTGGTAGCATTTTTACCATACTAGTACCTTTAGCAGTTGAAAATCATTTGTTATATGTTGATGAAAACACTTCTAAATATAGAAACATATACACTTCAAAAACAATTGATCCAGTGATTGCATGCAAACTACCCAAAATACTGATTGTAGATGACAACATAGAAATGATTGGGTATTTAAAAGAATTACTATCACCAATATTAAATTGCACGTTTGCATTTGATGGAATTCAAGCGTTATCATTTGCGAATAAAACACAATATGACGTCATATTAAGCGATTTGCGAATGCCAGTCATGGATGGTCATGAATTAAAAGTAGCATTAAATACACTTCCAAACTATGAAGCTGTTCCGTATATAATGATGACTGCTTCTGCGGAAGAATATATAGAAAACAATAAATCAGTACTTGGAATCAATGACTATTTAATCAAGCCGTTTGAAAGTATGGAATTGATTACGAGAATCAATTTTCATTTGGAGAAAAACATCTATAAAAAACAATTGCAAAGCATAGAAAATGAAACAATTACGTTCAATGGTGCGTATTCAGAATTTATGGATAAAATTAATAATATTATCCTAGAGAATATAACTAACAATGAATTTACGATTCACGAACTTGCGATGCAATGTGGATACAGTCGAAAACAATTTACGCAAATAGTACAAGAAAAAACAGGTTTGAGTCCTGTAAAAATCATCTTAGAAGTTCGTTTGCGAAAAGCGTATGATTTAGTAGTGACTGATAAATATCAATCCATCAGTGAAGTGCTTTATACTGTTGGACTCAATAGCCGCACCTATTTCAATAAAGTATTCGCGAAACGATTTGGCATAAAACCAGGAGAACTCATCAAGAAAGTAAAAGTTGAAAATTTAGTTTAATTGAAGTTCGTTATAAAAATTCAGAAAAATGCTGAACTGCATTTCGATACACTCAATGTGAAAATTCAATAAAATTTTCTAATACATTTAAACAGATTCTGAAATAAATTCAGAGAGCTTCTGAACTACTTTTAAACAGATGCTGAAATAAATTCAGCATTGTACATAAAAATCTCCCAAAGAGTTGTTAGACTCAAAGGGAGATTTTTTTTGAAAAAACTTATAAAATGTAACTAAGGTATATATAATGTATTCCTTAATTATGGTTTTGTAGTAACCAAATATGATTCGTGATACTATTAGTCATTTACTCCATCCTCATCAGCATCCTTGTCAAAATCATAGGCTGTATCATTGCTACAAGCAAATAGTATTCTTCGTACGCCTTCTTCAATAATTAACAGTTGACCAGCTTGTAAAGCAGTACTTATAGCTATACAAAATTTAGTTTCAGCTGCAACTTGAGCTGGCATTGTTCCGGTCACTAAACCTGCACTTTCTACTTCCTCAGCAGCATCAACCGCAACAGCGGCAGCAGCACAAAGACCTAATTTTGTAAGTTTCCATTTAACAGCAAATCCAGTTCCTACAAATATCTCAGCGGCGGCTAATCGTAGAATGTTCATTCCTAAACATTTAAGTTGGTTTTTATAATTGGTACTTTTACTTAAAACTTCATTAAATACTTCGCGTCTTTCATTTAATTCAAGTTTTAATAACTCAGGGTATTTATTTCGCACAATTTTTGCATTTTCTGCTTTAATGACACTCAAATCCTTTAATAATTCAGAGTTTTTAATTAATTCAGCATTTCCATATACATTCATTGTCATTTTTTCCTTTAACAAGGTGATGCAAAAATCAGCTACATCCGTATCATTTGACATTCTATGAATCAATTCATTTTTGTTAATTTCACTTCCATGTACATTTGTAATAGCTAGCGCTAGGAAAGCAAAAACTAAAGATATTTTTTTTAAATTTTTCATTTTTTAAGTTTTAGTAGTTAAAATATATAGATTGATTTAAAATTAATATTAGGTATGTTAACTTCAGAGTCTTTTTCTATTATGTAGAAAAATAATGTTCCATTATAATTTGGCTCTGTATATAAGTATAAATACTTTCTATAATTGTAAGTGTTTTGTATGGTGGTTTCATTTGCATTTAAGAAAAAAGAACTTACATTGTAATTAGGTAGATTATATATTACACTACTTGTTTCTAAATGTAAATGTCCTACTTCACTATCTGCGATAGTACTTCTTTTTAATTTAGCAATAACGTGGTAATCAACACTAGTGAAAGCACTATTACCTTCAAAATGTGCTAATAATGAATTGGTGTGGTTAGGCCAATTGTGGTCAAAAATGAACGATAAACTATTTGCTTCACTTTTAGCATAATTGGTATCTAGCGGATTTTTGATTTTATCACCAAAAAGATCATTCATATCCTGAATAATAGCTTGCTCAGCATCCTCTGCTGAATTGAATGGAAACACGGTATCGCTAGTTTCTGCCTTTATACTATTTATTTGTGCTTTAATGTTTGCATGACCATTGTGCTTCTGAAAAGCATTTGTGTCAGTAAATGCATCTATAATATTATTTTCAGGATCAACAAGTATGTATTTAAATTCTTTGTCATCAATTAAATCTACACTACTAATGTATTCCTTAAATTGCCCATCGACCGTTAATTTCATGGAGTACTTGTCGCCAGATTCAATACTTTCGGTAGCATCGGTGTTCGGATTTTCAATGTTATCTTCGCTACATGCATACAAAAGGAAAGTCATTCCAAGCAGCAATGTAACGGAAGCCATAACTCTTAATTTAAACACTTGTTTAAAAAATGTTTTTTTCATAACTAAAATTTTTAAAGGTTAATAATTTGGATTTTTAATTTGCAAAATGTTTTTCATTTTACTTTTTTGTTTAATGATTTCGCACAGTATTTAAACAATATTAAAGCGCGCATTTAAAAACTATCTATCATTTCAACAGTACAAAGATTTACAAAAATTGTGGTTAAAATGTTCTTTTTTTCGACTAGTATTGCTTGTATTTTTTTTAATAGTTGCTCATTTTTTACATTCAGTGTCTTTTTTTTTACCATACTTTTTTTGGGGGGAAAACCGTAATGAGTATTTCTAGATATTTCGTTAATTTATCTATGAAAAAAAAAGTAGCTTTACTATTTAGTTTGTTGTTTTATAGTTATTTATGTTTAAATAACTTATTTGCTGCTATCAGCGAGAGGTCATTATATAAACTTCACGAAAAAGCGTTGCATGACGTTTCTAGAATATCAAATGACTCTTTATCTCAAAGAGAAAATATGATTTCAGACTTCTTGAAAAGGGAACGCATAAATTCAGAAAATGATTCTACAGGAATCAATTCCAAAGAACTGGAAATTTTATTTTTAATGCATCATTATGATGAAAAGAAGCAATATGATTCTGTTTATTATTATTACAAAAAAATAAAACAAAAGTCTGAAAATATGAAGATTCTTGGTGAAGCAGAATTGTATTTGTTTGAAAAAATGATGTTTGAAAAAAAGTATCTTGAATCAATTCGTTGTTTGTACAATGCATTGGACTATTTCAAAAAAAATAATATTGTAGATAAAGAAATTAAAGTCTACTTAAAATTAGCAGCACTCTACAAAAAAATAAAAAACAAAGACTTGTCTAAAGAAATGGATTCTATTTTGATGAATTATAGCGTCAATAAATCAATTTCTAAGCTTCAAAAAAGTCAGATATATATAAATCATGCGTCTTACATTGCTTCTTTAGGTAAAAATAAAGAAGCTGTTCGTTTATTAAAAAGCTTAGATGTAAATGGCTTTTCAGACGAACCTTATGTTTTGAAATATTACTATGATGAATTGAATAAAAGGTATACAAAATTAAAATTACTTGATTCTGCAAAAGTATATCTTGACAAAATGTATGCGATACCTAATCTTTTCTCTCCAGAGGATGAAGTCATGAAAAATATTTATTATGCAGGACAGTTTAGTATTGAAGGAAATCCTATTATAGCTTTAAAATATATTGATAGTGCTAAAAGGAGTACTGCTTTTAAGTATGTAGAACAATTTGATTTAATAAAATTTTATAAAGTTGAGTATGAGGCAAATGAAGCGCTTGGGAATTATCGAAAAGCACTCCAATCATTAAGTAATTATCATTCAGTTAGAAATGACCTTAAAAACTTTAGCCTAAATCTAAACGCCTCCATTTTAAACTTTAAGTTAAATCACGATAAAAAAATCAAAGATTTAGAAGCAAAAAGCGAAATGAATGCCCTGATAATGGACGAAAAAAAGAAATTCTATATTTTTTCAACCTTTTTTGTTTCTGCATCCGTACTGATTCTAATTTTCTTAATCATATTACATATACGTAAAAAGAAACGACTTAAATTGCAATATGAAAATGATAAAATGAAGGAAATTTCAGAAATTAAAAACAATTTTATTGAAAATCTATCGCATGAAATCCGAACACCAATTACTATTACGACGGGCTATTTACAAATGATTACCAACAATGCAATGGATTATTCAAAAATTGTAAAATATGCCGATTTAACAATTCGAAATAATGAGCAAATTATTGGCATGCTGAATAATTTCTTGACACTTTTAAAACTCGACAAAAAACCAGTAGAAAGAAAAATGACATCTGAAAAAATGGAAGTGTTTTTACGAGAAAGTATTTTTTCGTTTCAAGGAGTTGCAGAAATCAAAGGCATATATGTGTATTACAAATCAAATATAAAACCCAATCAAAATATTGTATTTCCCTATGAAGATTTGCGCAAAATCATCAACAATATTGTGTCCAATGCACTCAAATATACAAGTCCAACATACGGGATTTATGTACATACCTTTATTGACGAAAACGGTTTAAATATTATTATAAAAGACGAAGGCATCGGAATAGACAAAAAGGAACAAAAACTGATATTTGACCGCTTTTACCAAACCAAAAACAATCTGACCAATGGAGGTTTCGGAATTGGTTTATCGCTAGTACATGAATTAATAACGAAACTCAATGGAGCTATTAAACTAGATAGTGAGAAGAATGTGGGAAGTGTGTTTACAATTCAATTACCGCTAAACATCGAAAATCCGCTTTTATATATTGACGAAAATATAGAAGTATTCCAAAGCATATCCAAGCCAGAACTTCCAACAATTGACCACTCAAACAACTTACCCAAAATCTTAATTGTAGATGATAATATAGAAATGATTGGCTACTTAAAGGACTTACTAGAACCTTCATTTGCGTGTACATTTGCGTTTGACGGCGCACAAGTATTAGATTTTGCCAAAAAGAAACAATACGATATTATACTATCAGACTTACGCATGCCGTTAATAGACGGATATCAGCTCAAAACTGAATTAAACAAACTCAAAAACTATGAAACTACGCCATTTATCATCTTAACCGCTTCCGCAGAAGCGTATCTAACACATCAAAAAGAAGAATATGGAATTCATGATTATCTCATAAAACCTTTTGATGGAACAGAATTGTTGACACGAATACAATTTCATCTCGAAAAAGGCATCTATACAAAACAACTTCAAGATACAGATGCAGATAGCATTCACATCAATACTGCATATTCAGAATTCATGGATAAAGTAAACAATATTGTGCAAGAAAACCTTGCTAACAATGAATTTAGCATCGGTGAATTGGCAAAAAAATGTGGCTATTCACACAAACAGTTTGCACAAATCGTTCAACAAAAAACAGGACTTACTCCTATAAAATTCATCTTGGAAATTCGTTTGCAAAAAGCATACAACTTAATCGTAAAAGATAACTATGACAACATCAGTGAAGTGTTATACACTGTCGGATTAAACAGTCGTTCGTATTTTAATAAAGTATTTACAAAAAGATTTGGTTTAAAACCCGGAGAACTCATTAAGAAAGTAAAAGTGGAAAACTTAGTGTAATGTTTCAAAAATATAAAAACTATAAATTTTCTCATAAACTCATAAACATTCACACTGAGCTAAGTCGAAGTGTATAAACAAACAAACACATAAACTCCATCGAGCACTATCGAGATGAACCAACAAACGACCCAAAAACACAAATCAACCATTAAACAACAACTTACATCGCTTGTTATTGCTTCTTACATTTAATTTTTGTTCTTTTGAGTATTATCTTCTTGATATGCATATATTTTAATTTTTGAACACAAAGAATAACATACTTCAAACCATTCATCACCTGCGAACTTCTGGGCAATTTGTATTATACACAAACAAACCAAAAGTAACGAGTGCTGAACTCAATGATTTGGGTGATTTCTTAGAGCAGGAATATGAAAATGAAATTCTAAACTATCCGTTTGAAGCACCAAAATTTAACAGAGAAGCAGCAATTTGGGGCGCAAAAATGATCTACTTTGCAGCGCAATTTCTAGCACATCGCTTGGAAGAACCGAAAGATTTAAACAAGTACTTTGAAGATTTTAAAGGAGAACTGTCGCCAAGTAGTTGCCTTTCGGCAGATGTTTCTCTCAGATTCTTGCCGTATATCATCAAAGAATTAGAAACGATTGACTTTGACGATTGGCTGATCAAAATACTTGCAAAACATTTACAAAAATTTCAATATTCCGCCATCGGTCACGAGTTGGAATTAGAAATTAATGAAGAAATACTCGTAAAACTCTTTCAAGATAATTGTTTCAAAACACTATATACGGACAGAGTTATTGCAAAAAAAGATATCAGTTTAACTGAACATAAAATCATACATGAAAACGTCGCGATTCACTTAGGAGAACATTCCAATCACTTTTGGAGCGCGTTCGTTTCTGAAGTTTAAAACACTATGAACGAAACTAAAAAATTACGAACCATACTCGAAGAAATCAAAAATGTCTTCGTGGGAAAAGATGAAGTCATTGATCTTCTAGGAATTGGACTCTTGGCGAGAGAAAACGTATTCCTATTAGGACCTCCGGGAACGGCAAAAAGTGCCATTGTAAAACAACTATCAAGTCATGTTATTGGTGGAATTAATTTTGATTACTTACTGACACGATTCACGGAACCAAACGAAATCTTTGGACCGTTGGACATTCGTTTACTAAAAGAAGGAGAACTAGTTACAAATACCGACGGAATGCTTCCAGAAGCATCTTTGGTATTTTTAGATGAAATATTCAATGCGAATTCTGCCATTTTGAATAGTTTACTCATGGCGTTGAACGAAAAAATATTTCGTCGCGGAAAAGAAACGAAAAAAATACCAGCATTAATGTTCATTAGTGCGAGTAACTTATTGCCAGATGATGAGGCGTTGGCGGCTTTGCTAGATCGTTTCCTAATTCGATTAAAAGTAGACAACGTAAAACCCGATCGTTTAGAAGAAGTATTACTTGCAGGTTGGAAACTTGAACGAAACGAACAACAAGAACAGACGCTCATATCTCCAGACGAAGTCAAAGTATTGCAAACCAAAGTAAAAGAAGTCGATCTGTCGCCGATTCGAAGTTCGTACATCGAACTAATTCATAGTTTGCGAAACACAGGCATCGAAGTCTCTGACCGACGTGCTGTAAAAATGCAAAACTTGGTGGCGGCAAGCGCAATGTTGTGCGACCGACAAGAAGCAATACTCTCAGACTTGTGGGTTTTAAAATATATTTGGAGCACGGAAGAACAAATAGAAACCTTGCAAGCTACCGTAAACGCATTGATTGAAAAAGAAGAAACGAATGAGCGATCGCATCCGCAAGCGTTCTTTAACAAAGCGCCAAACCCGGAAGAATTAATGAGTGAAGTGACGAATTTGAAAACTAAATTCTCAAATCAGGAAATATCATTGCAAGAATTAAATGTCATCAAAGACAAATTGCGCTATCTGCAAAATCGTACCGATTGGATCAAAGATCAACAGAAAAAGCAATACATAAACACTGAAATAGATCAACTGTGGAAACAGATCTTACACAAGGTGTAACCGAATATTGGTTACGATTGCCTTCAAAATATAAACACAAACTATCCCAAATTCGCGTATGGAAAACCGTGCGAATGGTAACGGATATGGACGACGTTTGGGTGCGCGGAATTTCGCCAAATCAACTCAATAGTGAAGAAATACGCAGTATTCCGTTCAAAAAAATATACTTTCAGCATGAAAATGCATTGTTTCTCCTTGGCGGGAATTTACCCGAAGAGCGTTTAAAAACGGCCTTACTTTGGTCGCCAATAGACAAAGCATTGCCCGCAGAAATGCCCGATTATAATTTCAATTATTTTGGTGTGGATGAAAAAATTCAATTCAACATTGTTCCATCAAGTATTGAACGATCTGCGAAAGCACAAATAGTCGATTTGACCATGTTAGATGCTATCATTCCAACAATGCCTAGCATACGATTGCAACCGATTGAATGGACATTGCTTGACGATAAAGCATTACTAATTGGAACACCATTGCTATCAATTCCGGGGAAAACCTTCTGGCAACAGCAACAATTTCTATTGCCAACAGGCTACGATTTTGAATATCCAGAACTGAGTAGTTATTTCAACAAAATAATCAATCAAAACAGCAACGATTACATCATCGTAAACACAGACAATACCTATTATAACGTACCAAAAGACAAATTTAAAAAACTCACAATCAGCGGCTACCGATTGTCACGATAACTCATGAGCGAAACCAGTACAAAAGCAACCTATTATTTTCAATCCTACCAGGACTATTTCTGGCAATGGGAAATTGACTATATGTTTAGTGTTGATGTAGTTGAAAGTGCTGAAATTCATCAAGGCGGTATCAACTGTATCAGTATTCCTGATGGAATGACAATTGCATATAAAGAACAATTAGAAGAAGTTTTAAAAGCAATTTCCAACAATGATTTGCCACCTTTTGGCGCGTTAATACTAGCTTTTTTAGCAACAAACTCAGGCGAAGTTGGTTTTACCATTGATGAAATATTTACTAAAATTAAAAAGACATTCGATGACGAATTAACATTCAAACATGTCTATTTTGAAGATGCACAACGTTTTCTGAAAAACCTAATATCACTTCCTTTAGCATACAAAAAAGGCAAAAACAGAATTGATTTATTTACATTCTTATTTCAAGATGCAAATCATGGTTTAAGCAGTAAATACGCAGCGGAGGTTCTTGCCTGTATCAAAAACGATGAATTTGAACTGAATGCGAGTAGTATTAAAGTAGAAATTACGATGTCTGCGCTCAGTAAAGATTTTAATTCATTAGCACTATTACACGAACGCTATCCAACAGTGGATGCGTTGATAAACGCGTGGGGAAAAATAGTTGAGGTAGCAATTGACCCTGAAGATTCAGAAAGAGAATCGTTTAGTAACAATCCCGATTTAATTCAAGAATTGATTGAAGAACCCAAAACGTTTTTCATGGGAAGTCTCATCAAGCGATTATGGTCTGGAATCAACTTACCAATGCATTATGTACATCCAGGAGAAATGCCGCTTGGCGGAATCTCAGATGTGACTAACAAAGGAAATTTTGACAACTTACTAATTTCAGAATTTGCTAATGACGATTTAATCTTTTTACATAGAATCGCCAACAAAGAAGCACTATTCATTCGTCGGGAAACCACACCAGAAGAAGATTTGCGCACGCGGATCTTTTTGATAGATACTACGATTAAAAATTGGGGAACGCCAAAAATATTGTCGTTTGCGACTGCTTTCTCGTTAATTCATCATCCAAAAAATGAAATGAACTTTCAGGCGTATGCCTTATTAGGTAGTTTGTATGGAAGCTTAGACTTTGATTCAAAAGTAAGTATCATTGAAGGTTTGCAAACGACATCGCCAGCATTAGATGCCTCAAAAGCAATTACACAATTTATTGAAGATTGTGAAAAAGAAAATGTAGAAATTACGCTGTTTACTTCGCCAAAAACCTTGGAACATCAGAGTATGTCCAAAGTATTCAACAAGTATCATGATAAGTTTGGCGGTGTGATTACAGCTGATATCAATGGAAATATAGATGTCTATAAAATGAAAAGTGGCGCAAAACGGTTGGTAAAACACATTCAATTGCCATTAGACGAATTATGGGCAAATCCACCAAGTAGAAGACGTAAAAAAAATCATCAGCCTCGTAAAAAAACGCAAGGAAAAGAAGTTGTGAATTATCCAGTTTTATATGGATTCCCAGCGCGAAATGTCGTTAATTTTTCAGATGAAAATTACGCGTATACTTTGCAAAAGAATGGAGATTTATTCAGAACAAATGACAGATCAAGAGGGTTTGAAATGATTGAAAGAGGCATGTCATTTGTTACAGGAATCAAGCTGCCAATGCGTGCAATACTGTTTGAAGATGAATTGATGGTGTTGTATTGGAATGCATTAAACTACATGATTTTTAAAACGCAAACCGTCACCTACATTTTTAAAGAAGACCTCAGTCAATATGAAAAAGTTGCCTTAAAACAGTTAATTGTATTCGAAGAAGAAATTTACTTAGTCACCAAAAAACACTACAACGCTGAGGCTGTATATACACGATTTGATGTATATGATAAAACGTATGAAGAACTCACAGAACCATCTGCATTACTAAAAATACAATATGAAAACTATTTGACGCAACGTATTGGTTACTTTGAAGGTTCTATATTTTCAAAAATTAATCATATTATCATTACACAAGATTTAAAAATTATATTCAATAGCAAACACCTATTAAGCTTTGACGACGATTGGATCAATTTTGAGTTGATACGTGTAAAAGAACTTGATCTTAAAGATGAACTAACCATCTATTTTCATAACCGAAATTTAGTGGCAGATTTTGAAAATGGTTGTAAAATTAAAATAGACAAAAACGGTGTCATTATATTTGAAAGTACAATACCAAGCATTCCAACGTTTTATCTGTCTTCATACATAGGCATTGGTTTGGCAATGGCAACCGAAGACGAATTCACGGGATATGGCTATTTTATGCCTGAAAACTCAGATGCAATAGAAATAACAGTTCCCGAATTCAAGAAAAAATATGTGGAACCCTTCTTGATAAATATTTTAAATTCATGAAGTTAGCGCTCACATTTACTGACAACAATCCGTATCCAAGATGTGGAATTTTCATCAAGCATGCTTCGCCAAAAGTGTGGTTGGAAGAAATGAAGCGCATGCAACTGAAGCTTTCAGATTGCAAAGCATATCCATGTCCAGGATTGGAAGCAAACAGTATTTCGGGCGTATTAATCATTTTAAAATCGGCTCAAAAAAACTTAAGTGTCGGTCATCATGTATGCATTCAAAAGGTACATGCAAACTTTTACATTCCTGAAAATACGCAACTCAATATGGCGTTGACGAATGATGAATATGATACATTGCTCCACGGAAATCCGCATTTTTTTCATCATGAATTTGGAATGATCGAACTCACAGAAGAATTGCGTTGGGAAACCATTTTAGAACAACCAATTGCAAAATTTCCAACGATTGAAACACCAGCGAAAGGTGTAAGAATTCCAACAGAAGTATCAGCATTTAGTATAGAAATAGAAGAAGAGCAGGAAACAGACGCATTGGGAAATCCGTTTGCCGAAGCTGAAATTGATCCTAAAGAGTTGCCTTTTGATATGAAAAAAGTATTAAAAGGAAACAATGCAGAAGTTGAAAAATACTTAAAATACTTAGAACAAAACCCAGAAGCAGCTTTAAAAATGGCAATTCCATTAGACATGATGGGAACTTCACGCGGGAAAGCGTATGCGGCATATAAATTTAAAAGTAATTTCTTTGAATCAATAGGACTTGGTACGATGTCTGAAGCATCAAAAAAATTCTTCAAAGTAGTTGGAGGAATTATAGCCATCTTACTTATTTTTTGGATTGGTCATTTAGTCATTCAGGAAGTGCAACACAATGAGGATGAAATTGTTTCTAGTACGACGACAGTTAGTTCAGACTCAAATGAACAACTTGAACAAGAAAATCTTGTCCTTGAAAGTACAGAGTTGGGTGATGATGACAGTTTGGATGGAAATACAAATCTACAACCAGCAGAAGAAGTAAAAGAAGAAACTTCGATCATTGCAGTAATCATTTCGATCATTTTTATTTTGGCTACTATTTTATTGTTGGTTTATTATTTAAAAAGTAAATCCAATCATGCTAAAAAAAGTGAGCTCAAAAACAAATCGACTTCATGGTTAGATTTACCTGAAGATAGTGAACTTTTTTCCTTTGATGAAAAAGGTAAAACAAAAGAAAGTGGTTTATACTTTGGAGGAAACGAATTATCATTACAAAACAAAATAATCATCTTTTTCATTATTTTGGGACTCTTAATATATCTTTTCTATCCAATCTTGGAATCAGAAGGATTCGGAACATTCTATATGGTACTCGCAGTATTCATAGTGCTGCGATTGCTGTATTTTTTACTAAATAAAAATAAAACGATCATCGATGACAACGAATAAAGAAAGTAAATTCCAAGCGAAGGTGATTTACTTTATCATCTTAGTATTGTTTTTAAAATTAGTATATGTAGTGATTGAATCCATCATTGCAGAAAGCATTTTAGATTTCCTATTTGCATTCGTAATACTTGTTGTTGTGTTTTTTGTGTTGGCAACAATTGTAAATTCTTTATTTGACGACGATAGTTCTCCTGGAAGTTCGTCTGGCGGCGGCGCAACAACCGTTGGCGATCGTCAATTTCAATCGTTGATGGATCGATATGAAAAATTATGTAATGATTTCATTGAAAAGAAACAATACAAGAAAGCTGCGTACATTCAACTAAAACTATTACGAAATCCACACAGAGCGGCTTCTATTTTAAAAGGCGGACATTTATATAGTGAAGCGGCAAATGTTTATCTAAGAAGGTGCAAAGACAAGCATGAAGCGGCTGAATGTTATGAACTAGCGCGTTCGTATACAAAATCAATCAAACTCTATAAAGAATTGGATATGAATGAAAAAGTAGGGGACATTTACACAAAAGTGAAAGACACCAAAAAAGCACATCATCATTATCAACTTGTAGTGGACAATTACAAAAACAACGATCAATACGTAAAAGCGGCATTATTATATCGTAAAAAGATGCAAAACAAAGAAGCTGCTAATGAACTTTTGGTAAAAGGTTGGAAAGACAACAAAGATGCCGTGAATTGTGCAAACAATCTTTTTGCCAACTTTAAAGACAAAGCATCGCTAGAAAAGGTACTTACCAACTTTGGCAAGCAATTAGTGAACGGGACTAACGAGTCTAATTTCTTAAAAGTGCTCAAACTAGAATACAACAGAGACATTGCACCAAAAAAGAAAATAGAAGACATCGCGTATGAACTTATTTCTAAAAACGACACAAACAACGAAATGCTTTCAGAGTTAAAACATTTTATCAATACCGATTCTCAAATTACAAAAGATATCATTCGACATCGCACGAAGTGATTTTGATTATTAAATGATTAAAATTGCACGTAGCGGATTCTTTTTCCGCAGTGTAGTATACATTTTTCGTTAAGAATTTTTGAAGCCTTGGAAAAAATTTAGAAAAATGGAGACGGTTTTGACTTTTTCAGTCAAAAACACCTCAGGAAAAAGCGCACTTTCTTTTGTTTCTGTTTTCTTTGTGCGAGCAAAGAAAATGAAAATAAGAATTTGATAGCGAAATAATTAACTCAAAGTGCCCATAAATATTCAATTAGTTAATTTTATAGTAACTATAATGAAGTTGTATTAATTACTAATTAATAAGAAGCATAAAAAAAGCGACTCTTACAAGTCACTTTTTTTAAATATTATCTTCTTTTCATCTGCTGACGATTCCCGTAATGCTGTTTAGGAGCACTTGCAGCACGTTTCATCTGTTGTTCCATCATCTTCATCTGTTCGCTAAGCATTCCGCGCTTATCGAGCGCCTTAGCTTCCTTCATTAAGATTTTGGCTTCGTTCTTTCTATTCTTTTGCGACGCGATTCCTGCTAAGGTCATTTTTACCATTGCCATATCATGATCCATACTCAATCCAAGCTTTTCTGCTTTGCGCAGATGTTTCTCCGCTTGGGTTAAGTTATCCTGAGAAGCCATAATTCCATGTAGGTAATAATAATAACCTTGTTGCTTTGTTGTTAAAGCGGTTGCTGGGTTTTTAATTTTAGAAAGAATTCGTTTTGTACCATCAAAATCTTGTTTACGTAATTTTAAAAATGATAACAATATAAATTCATTCTTAAAATACAATAAAACAAAAATGGCAGCTAACAGAATCAAAAAGATTCCGTTACCGATATAACTATCGTAAATTTGGTAAATTGCGAACGCAAAAATGAGTCCTGCTATAATTAATTTGATATTTTTGTTGAACATAAATCAGTATATATTTGTCGAGGTTGCAAATGTATAAAAAACATTCGTAAATATTTTTTAAATTCTATTTGTCAAAGTAAAAACTCTTTGTATATTTGCGCCGCACTTTTGGGAATAAAACTCGCGTGCATTCACAATAATTTTCAAAAGAAATTAAAGACATATAAGTAATGAAAAGAACATTTCAACCATCGAAAAGAAAAAGAAGAAACAAGCACGGTTTCAGAGAAAGAATGGCTTCAGTAAACGGGAGAAAAGTATTAGCTCGTAGAAGAGCAAAAGGAAGAAAGAAAGTATCTGTGTCATCTGAATTGAGACATAAGAAGTAATGATATACATTTACATAAATAAGGTGTTGTTTTTTTAGAAGCAACACCTTTTTTTGTACCCAACGTTTTTTTATTTTTAAGCAAAACAACACACTAAACCAATGCCAAAAAGAGAAGACCTTAAATCAATTTTAATTATCGGATCAGGACCGATAGTAATCGGTCAAGCGTGCGAGTTTGATTATGCAGGATCACAATCACTACGCTCGTTACGAGAAGACGGAATCGAAACAATTCTAATTAACTCGAATCCAGCGACAATCATGACAGATCCTTCAATGGCGGATCATGTATACCTAAAACCGTTAACTACCAAATCAATTATTCAAATCCTAAAAGATCATCCACAAATTGATGCTGTTTTACCAACAATGGGAGGACAAACTGCATTAAACTTGTGTATTGAAGCTGATGAAAAAGGAATTTGGAAAGATTTTGATGTAAAGCTAATTGGGGTTGATATTGATGCGATTAACATTACGGAAGACAGAGAAAAATTTAGAGAATTAATGCTCGAAATTGGTGTTGGAATGGCACCACAAGCAACAGCAACATCTTTCTTGCAAGGAAAAGAAATTGCACAAGAATTTGGATTTCCGTTAGTAATTAGAGCATCTTACACACTTGGTGGTGCAGGAGCTTCCATTGTACACGATCCAGCAGATTTTGACGATTTATTGAGACGTGGACTCGAAATTTCGCCAATTCACGAAGTCATGATTGACAAAGCCATGATGGGTTGGAAAGAATTTGAACTTGAATTACTGCGCGATAAAAACGACAACGTAGTTATTATCTGTTCTATTGAGAATATGGATCCGATGGGAATTCATACTGGAGATTCTATCACGGTTGCACCAGCAATGACATTATCTGATCGTACGTATCAGAAAATGCGTGATATGGCAATTCACATGATGCGTAGTATTGGAGATTTTGAAGGTGGATGTAATGTGCAATTTGCCGTAAGTCCAGACGAAAAAGAAGAAATCATAGCTATTGAAATCAATCCGCGTGTATCACGTTCATCTGCATTAGCAAGTAAAGCTACAGGATATCCAATTGCAAAAATTGCTACAAAATTAGCGATCGGATACACATTAGATGAATTAGACAATCAAATTACAAAATCAACATCGGCATTATTTGAGCCAACACTTGATTATGTTATTGTAAAAATACCGCGTTGGAACTTTGACAAATTTGAAGGTTCAAATCGCGAATTAGGACTTCAAATGAAATCTGTTGGTGAAGTGATGGGAATTGGACGTTCGTTCCAAGAAGCCTTACACAAAGCTACACAGTCGCTCGAAATAAGTCGTAACGGACTTGGAGCAGATGGAAAAGGATATACAAATTATGACCAAATTCTTAGCAAGCTCAGATTTGCTTCTTGGGATAGAGTCTTTGTTATTTATGATGCTATTCAGATGGGAATTCCGCTGAGTAGAATTCATGAAATTACAAAAATAGATATGTGGTTCTTAAGACAATACGAAGAACTTCACCAATTAGAAAAAGAAATAACTGCTCATAATAAAATAGATACGATTTCAAAAGATTTATTATTAGAAGCAAAGCAAAAAGGATTCGCAGACAGACAAATTGCACACATGCTTAGCTGTTTGGAAAGTGAAGTGCATACGAAGCGTAAAGAATTAGGAATCAATCGTGTATTCAAATTAGTAGATACCTGTGCTGCGGAATTCAAAGCAAAAACACCGTATTACTATTCTACTTTTGAAGCAGAAATTGAAACTCCTGATGGAAAACGTTACGTTCACAACGAAAGTATTGTTACGGATAAAAAGAAAATTATTGTATTAGGTTCAGGGCCAAACAGAATTGGACAAGGAATTGAGTTTGATTACTGTTGTGTACATGGTGTTTTAGCTGCCGCTGAATGTGGCTACGAAACCATCATGATTAACTGTAATCCTGAAACGGTTTCTACCGATTTTGATACGGCTGATAAACTATATTTTGAACCAGTTTTCTGGGAACACATATACGATATCATTCAACATGAAAAACCAGAAGGTGTCATTGTGCAGCTTGGTGGACAAACCGCGTTGAAATTAGCAGAGAAATTATCTAAATATGGTATTAAGATCATAGGAACTAGTTTTGAAGCTTTAGATTTAGCAGAAGATAGAGGAAGTTTTTCAACCTTATTAAAAGAAAACAACATTCCTTATCCAGAATTTGATATAGCTACAACAGCAGATGAAGCAGCAGCAATTGCGGATGTTTTAGACTTTCCAATTTTGGTACGACCTTCGTATGTACTTGGAGGACAAGGAATGAAAATTGTGATCAACAAGCAAGAACTGGAAGAAACCGTAGTAGACTTGTTAAGAAGAATGCCAGGAAATCACTTGTTATTAGATCATTATTTAGATGGTGCAATAGAAGCTGAAGCAGATGCTATTTGTGATGGAGAGAATATATACATCATCGGAATCATGGAGCATATTGAACCTTGCGGAATTCACTCAGGAGATTCAAATGCAACCTTGCCACCATTTAACTTAGGTGAATTTGTGATGCAACAAATAAAAGACCACACAAAGAAGATTGCCTTAGCCTTAAATACGGTTGGATTGATTAACATTCAGTTTGCGATCAAAGACGATATCGTATATATCATTGAAGCGAATCCGAGAGCGTCGCGTACCGTTCCTTTCATTTCAAAAGCATACAAAGAACCGTATGTAAACTATGCAACGAAAGTAATGTTAGGTGAGAAGAAAGTCACTGATTTTGATTTCAATCCACAATTAGAAGGATTTGCCATCAAACAACCAGTATTCTCATTCAACAAATTCCCGAATGTAGACAAGCGTTTAGGACCTGAAATGAAAAGTACAGGAGAAAGTATCTTATTCATAGACAGTTTAAAAGACGATGAGTTTTACGACTTGTATTCACGTAGAAAAATGTATTTGAGTAAGTAAACTTAAAGATCTATTTTATATAGAAAATGTCACTTCGAGCGCAGTCGAGAAGTTATTAAATAATAGAAAATGTTTCCATGAAATCAACTCGATTTTCTGGAAACATTTTTTTTGCTTTTAATTGAAACTTCAATGAATTGCGTACATGCAGCAATTAGTTATCCAGCCTAGAGCTAAAAAACTCTATTAAAATTCAATAGTTTCATCATTCAAATTTAAGAGTAATAGTTGTTATTACGAGCGCTATTTGCCACCATTGTCCATTTAGCAATATAGGAATCTTAAAAACGTGTTTTATGATCTAAGTCATTTTCTAAAAATCTAATAAGTAGTAAATTTCACACTTATAAAAAGGATTACGATGTTACTTATTGCACAACGTTAGCAAACATTAATCACAGCATAAATAATTAATCAGAAGCGATCATGAAATACATTTACATTTTAGCAACAATTTTACTTTTTACTTGTATTAAAATAAATGCACAAACAACAGATGTAATAGCTGGTGTAGAGGCTAGTAGATTACTATTAAATGGTAACGATTTATATTTTTCACAACCTACTAGTCATAAAATTTCTAAGATTGATATTACAGCAACAACACCTGTAGCAACAGACGTAGTAATTGGAGTAAATGATCCTCAAGGGCTTGCTTTTAATGGCAACGATTTATATATTTCTAGCGACGATAAAATCTATAAAATTGATGTTACAGCCGCAACACTTACTGCCACAGTTGTAGTAACTGGATTAAATACCCCTAGTGGATTAGCAATAAATGACAACGATTTATACATCTCACAAACTGATAGTTTTAAAATCTCTAAAATAGATATTACAGCCACAACCCCAACATTAATAGATGTAGTAAATGGAGGCGGTCTATTTACTCCTACTGGATTACTATTAAATGGTAACGATTTATATGTCGCTAACACGCATGATAATAAAATCTCTAAAATAGATATTACAGCCACAACACCTACAATAACAGATGTAGTAACTGGAGTATCTTTTCCTAGGGAATTAGCACTAAATGGTAACTATTTATATGTATCGGATTATTTTCTTAATAAAATCTATATAACAGATCTTACAACCACAGCACCTATAGTTTCAGTTTTAGTAAGTGGATTAAATGGCCTTATTGGATTAGCAATAAATAGTACCGATTTATATTTTTCGGAATCTGGTAGTAATAAAATTTCTAAAATAGATATTACGGTTCCAATCCCTACTGCAACAGATGTAATAACTGGGGTAAACGTTAATACAATACTATTAAATGGCAACGATTTATATATCTCAGAATATGGTAGTAATAAAATTTCTAAAATAGATATTACAGCTACAACACCTACGTTAACAGACGTAGTAACTGGAGTAAATGATCCACAAGGGCTTGCTCTTAATGGCAACGATTTATATATCTCAGGGGATAATAAAATCTCTAAAATAGATATTACTGCCACAACACCCATAGTAACAGATGTAGTGACTGGATTAGCATCTCCTTATGGAATAGCAGTAAATGGCACCGATTTGTATATTGCGGAATTTAGTGGTAATAAAATCTCTAAAATAGATCTTACAGCTGCAAACCCAGTAGTAACAGATGTAGTTGGATTATTTTCCCCTGTTGGATTAACAGTAGATGGCAATGATTTATATGTTTCGGAGTATAGTGGTGAAAAAATCTCTAAAATAGATATTACAGCTACAACACCTTTAGTAACAGACGAAATAACTGGAGTAAGTGGTGCTTTTGGGCTTGCTCTTAATGGCAACGATTTGTATATAGCGGAACTTGAAGGTAATAGAATCTCTAAAATAGATATTACAGCCACAATACCTAGAGCAACAGTTGTAGCAATTGGAATAAATGGGCCTAGGGGATTAGCAGTAAATAGTACCGATGTATATATAGCGGAATATGGTAGTAATAAAATCTCTAAAGTAAATATTACACCACTTTCAGTAGATGAATATATATTAAAACCTAGGATACAATTATACCCAAACCCTGCTACTAACTATATTCAACTTTCCAAGTTTCCTGAGAATGAAAATTATACAATTTATAACATTTCAGGAGCTAAAATAAAACGTAGTAACATCTCTAACAATGAAAAAATTGATATTCAGAACCTAACTAATGGACTATATTTCTTAAAATTTGATAACGGAGTTACATTCAAATTTATAAAAGAATAAACGAATTAAAACGTTTGCTACATCGGATAAAATTAATTATTAAAGCAACCTACTTTCGAAAATACTCGCAGATTTTGCATTCTGTTTATATTTGCTAAATTAAGTACTAAACAACTCAAAAAAAAAGATGTTTCCATCAAATCTTCACGATTTCTTGGAAACATTTCTTTTGATTGAAACTTCAACGAATTGAGGACATACAGCAATTAGTTATCCAGCCTAGAGCTAAAAAACTCTTTCAAAATTCAATAGTTACATCATTCAATTCTAAGTGCAATAGTAATTGTTGCTATTACGAATGCTATTTGCCACCATGTCCATTATAGGAATAGGAATCTTAAAAACGTGTTTTATGATCTAAGTCATTTTCTAAAAATCTAATAAGTAGTAAATTTCACACTTATAAAAAGGATTACTATGTTACTTATTGCACAACGTTAGCAAACATTAATCACAGTATAAATAATTAATCAGAAGCAATCATGAAACACATTTACATTTTAGCAACAATTTTATTTTTTACCTGTATTAACATAAATGCACAAACAACAGATGTAATAACTGGGGTAGACGTTGGTGTATTACTATTAAATGGTAACGATTTATATTTTTCACAACCTACTAGTCATAAAATCTCTAAAATAGATATTACAGCTACAACACCTGTTGCAACAGACGTAGTAACTGGAGTAAATAGTCCTAAAGGGCTTGTTTTTAATGGCAACGATTTATATCTTTCTAGCGATGATAAAATCTATAAAATAGATGTTACAGCCGCAACACTTACGGCCACAGTTGTTGTAACTGGATTAAATGATCCTAGGGGAATAGCAGTCAATGGCAACGATTTGTATATTGCAGAATATAGTAGTAATAAAATTTCTAAAATAGATATTACAGCCACAACCCCAACAGTAACAGAAGTAGTAGATGGAGGCCCATTCTTTTGGCCTATTGGATTAGTAGTAAGTGGCAACGATTTATATGTAGCAGATTTCCTTGATGGTAAAATTTCTAAAATAGATATTACAGCTACAACCCCTACAATAACAGATGTAGTATTTAATTTAATTTTTGTTGAGGAATTAGCACTAAACGGCAATGATTTATATCTCTCACGATCTTATCATAATACAATCTCTAAAATAGATCTTACAGCCACAATGCCTATAGCATCAGTTATAGCAAGTGGATTAAATGACCCAAAGGGATTAGCAGTAAATAGTACCGATTTATATATTGCGGAATCTGGTAGTAATAAAATCTCTAAAATAGATATTACAGTCACAATCCCTACTGCAACAGATGTAATAACTGGGATAGACGTTCATAGATTACTATTAAATGGCAACGATTTATATATCTCACAACCTGATAGTGATAAAGTTTCTAAAATAGATATTACTGCTACAATACCTACGTTAACAGATGTAGTAACTGGAGTAAATAATCCTCGTGGGCTTGCTCTTAATGGCAACGATTTATATCTCTCTAGCGAAGATAAAATCTATACAAAAGATATTACAGCCACAACACTTACAGCCACAGTTGTAGTAACTGGATTAGCATCTCCTAAAGGAATAGTATTAAATGGCAACGATTTATATATTGCGGAATCTGGCAGTAATAAAATTTCTAAAATAGATATTACAGCTACAAACCCAACAATAATAGAAGTAGTCAATGGAAATGGAATATTTTATCCTGCTGGATTAGCAGTAAGTGGCAACGATTTATATGTCGCAGATTTCTATGATAATAGAATATATAAAATAGATATTACAGCTACTACACCTACATTAACAGTCGTAGTAGTTGGAATGAATCGTGCAGCAGCGTTTGCATTAAATGGTGACGATTTATATGTCTCTGAAAATCAATCTGGTAGAGTCTTTAAAATGGGCGTTACAGGCACAACATATATAATGACAGATGTAGCAATTGGAATAAATGATCCTTATGGATTAGCAGTAAATAATACCGATTTATATATTGCGGAATCTGGTAGTAATAAAATCTCTAAAGTAAATATTACACCACTTTCAGTAGATGAATATATATTAAAACCTAGAATACAACTATACCCAAATCCTGCTACTAACTATATTCAACTTTCCAATTTTCCTAAGAATGAAAATTATACAATTTATAACATTTCAGGAGCTAAAATAAAACGTAGTAATATCTCTAACAATGAAAAAATTGATATTCAGAACCTAACTAATGGACTATATTTCTTAAAATTTGATAACGGAATTACATTGAAATTTATAAAAGAATAAACGAATTCAAACGTTTGCTACACCGTATAAAATTAATTGCTGGTAAAAGCAGCTTACTTCCGAAAATTCCACTTTGATTAACTCAGTGATTATCTAGATTTCCTATTCGACTTTTATTTGCTAACTTAGTCCTTAAACCAAGCAATAAAGCTTACATAAGCTAAGAAAAAATGAAATTAAAAACGATCATACTATCCTTTGTCGTCTTAGTCATTATTGGATGTAAGCAGCTGGCGAATACAAAAGAAAATGTAACGAATTCTAAGGAGGAAATAGTTCAGTCTGAAAAGGTTTCTGATTATAGTATTGATTGGGTCAATGCAATAAACAATAAGAACATTCACGCTATAGAAAAGATGTATGCTTCCAATGCTAGTATGGTTATTTCTGTAGATAGTATACTTGAAAGCTCATCACAAATAGCGACACATTACGGAATCAAAAAAAATAAAATTATGGCAATTGAATCCTTATTTACTGTGGAAGCTAACAAAAAAAGGCGCATTACTTATGAAATAATCAAGTATAAAACCGAAGATCAAAAAGAATACATCCAAATTGTAATTTGGAAATTAGAAAACGGACAAGTAATCAGAGAATTTGAATTTACAGAAAGAAGTAGTCCAGAAGCGAAAAAAGTTGGCATCAACGAAATCGCTAATAGAAGAAAATTATGGGTTGAACTTTGCAATGCTAATAACGCTGAAAACCTAGTCAAGCAACTCTATAGTACCAATACTATTTATTTCAATCACAAACCAATAATACAAGGATTAGAAGATGTGATAAAGGAATATGATTACATGAATAACACGAAGTACTCCCTAAACTTAGAACCAATGAAATTGGAAGTCGTAAATGCGAATTTCGCCTATGAAATCGGACAATGCAGTGGAAGTTACAATGGGAAATACATTCTTGTCTGGAAAAAACAACCTGACGGAAAATGGAAAATTCATATTGATTCTAATATTTAAAATACCTAGCAAAGCTATCGAGATGTGTCACATCGAGCGCAGTCGAGATATAAATATAAAATGCTTCCATTAAGCCAAACGGTTTTTTGGAAGCATTTTTTTCTGTACATATCCTAAAAATAGTATGTTCAGCCATTACGAGAAACGAGAGTGATAAAGTAATCTGTTTATAGAATTGACGAGGTAGAGAGCTTCATTTTGTTCTCGACTGCACTCGACCTTATAGTTTGCAATGACGTTTATTTTATAGATATGTTCAACTAAAATCTTCGCTTTGCAGAAACCCTCATTTTGTTTTCGAAAAGAAATTGAAAATCGAATTTTAAGAAAGTTATTCAAATTAAAGTGCGAAAATACTAATGTACTAAAGAGACTTATAATCAAGTTAACGTATATATTTATTGATATTACTAGAAATTTCAAAACTTTAATCGAAGACTACGAATCGAGAATGGGTTTTTCAAAAAAATTAAATCACTCCCAATTGTAATTTTTGCAAAAAAAAGTATTTTAGCTTAAAAAATAGTTAGGAAAACGACTCGAATAGATATAGACATTGTTATTTTAAGTCAATCATTTAATAAAAACCGATTCATAATTTTGTAGTTAAGCAAGATAATAGAAAAAATATCGCATACGTTTACTTATTGAATATTTCTTTTTATGGGATTAAACTTTGAAAAAGTATTTATTTCTAATAAAGAAACTACTTGTTGTATGCTACTCTTGCTTGAGAAAAACAAAAGACAGCGTATAGATTACACTCCCAAAAAAGATATTATCTCTTCTACTTTATGGGAAGTGAAACTATTGTTTGGATGTATTGAAATATATAACTTAATAGAAGTCATAAATCGAGAAAAGTAACTCAAAACAACATCATCCTAATTCTCCATTTATTCATTTATGGTATATATGTACTTGCGAAGTAGAATCAAAGTGAGAAAAGGGAAGTTCACTTATTGAAGAAATTATTATTTATTATAAAGTAGCTAATAAAACAGTTTATTTTGAAACTTACACTCTTAGAAACCTACCATTTTACAAACGACATGGGGTTAAAGTTATAAGTGAAATAGATTTAGGCTATATACTTTTTCATATTATAAAAGGGGCTAAATTAAATGTATGTTTGGAACTGAAATGCACTGGATTACATTTGTAATCCTTTTGAGTCAATTAATGGTATTATTTTTTCAAATAATTAATTATTTTTCAAATATAAATGATCAACATGCGAAAAGATATTTAATACTAATTGTAGTTTATATAAATTACAATTTTTTTTCAGGGATATTTCCAGATAGTAATATCAACTTCCTCATAGTTATTCAGAATATAATAGCATATAGCGCAGGTATTATTTTCGCTGTTTATTTTATTTATTACTTATACAAAGAGTTTCACATAACACCATTTATTTATTTTACTATTAAACGAGTAATACTATATCTATCTGTATTATTTGTGTGTTTATTTATAATTCCATACGCTTTTACTTTAAACTTGACTTTAGCTAGGAAGCTTTTCATAGGAATTCCTTTAGTGCTTGCAATAATTTTTTCTTTTAAAGCTCTAATTGAATTGATTAAAATATTGAAGCAAAAGCTTGAAAATACTACCGAAAAACATTTTAAGTTAAGAGTTATCTCAGCCAATTTTGGAATAATCTCATTTTTAATGTTGCCACTAATGGTTTTTATTGGCGATTACCAACATATTGAACAGCCGTTAGTAAATTTTGGTTTTTTTATTATGGCGTTTGCTTATATAAAGAATCATATATATCAACGAAAACGAGAAGCATATTTACTTATAGAATTAAAAAATAAACTTAAAGAAGACAAAACAAAAGAAATGCTATCACAATTTAGATTAACAAATAAAGAATTTGAAATAGCTACTCATATTTTAGAAGGTTATTTATATAAAGATATTGGTGAAATGCTTTTTATAACTGAAAAAACTGTTTCAAAACATGCATCAAATATATTTAAGAAAATAGAAGTTACGAATCGGAAAGATTTTCAAGAATATTTTAAATAACTCATTTTCAGCGATATATAATTAGTACGTACAAAAATACGTGTAGATATTCATAAATTCAGATCTGCAAATTCATGTTTGTATAGAAAAAAATATTATTCTTACACCGTCAAAAAAAATAGTTATTTCTAAAATTTCTCCCCTAAGCAGAAATAATTATAATTAAAGGATTACCCGCTACCCCTATAGAAAGTATTTGCAAAAAGAACCTCATGTAACTGAGGGAAGCGAAGCTTTGCTTTATAACCAAATTTAATTATCGCTATGAATTTTACCACTGGTTGGCATGTAATATATGTCAAATCTCGTTGGGAGAACAAAGTAAATAACTCTTTACAAGAGATTTCCTTAGAGTCATTTTTGCCTCAAGTAAAAACAATAAGTCAATGGAGCGATCGGAAGAAAACAATTTTAAAACCTTTGTTTCCGTCGTATGTATTTGTAAACATTAATTCTTCATTGGAATTTTATAAAGCATTATCTGTGAATGGAGCATGTACATTTATTCGTTTTGGTAAAGATTATGCACGTGTGACAGAAAGAGAAATAAATCAAATTAAGCTTTTAGTTGGAGATGAAAATATCACTAGCATAGAAACTAATACGCTGCTTCCTAAGGTTGGTGAAACTAAAAGGATAACTTATGGTTTACTAAATGGGTTGGAATGTGAAATTATTAAAGTGGATAATCACAACAAAATTATTGTAAGGATTGATTCGCTAAAGCAGAATATAGTGGCAACAATTCCACTTCATTCTTTTGCATAATGAAAATAGTACATGACTTTTCTTAATTAAGTAGTATCTAATGTACGTTTAATGCTTCTGAGTAAAAATTAGTAAAATGAAATCAAACATTTTTCTGGAAAGATATGTCTATAAAAGAACGCTTTACAGATTTGATTAACATTAGTACTATCACCATAAATAATAACATAAAAAATTTAAATGAACGGGTATATTAAACTTATGGATTATTATTTGCCTTCTGATAGATTGCATTTTAATGATCATGTTGATTTTTTTAACACAAATAAAAAATCTTTTGACACTGCACAAAAGTTTATTGATTATAGTAAAAATGTTCTTGGTTTAGAAAGTATTGCAGTTGAAACTGAAAAAACTTTAGAAGAAATGGTCATGTGGATTTTAGACCAAAACATAGCTAAAGGTTCTATTATTCCTAATGAAATTGATTACATTATTGTGGCTCCTGACTTAGATAGTCAATTAGTAGACTTCGGTTCTTTTGTTCAAAATAAGTACAAAATGAATAGGGCTACTTTGTTAAGAGCATCAGGAGATTTTTGTGTGAATATTGATGCAGCCCTTGGTAGCGCTTGTCAAATACTAGAAAAGGAGGAAGATAAAAATAAAAAAGTACTCATCCTTGCAGGTTCCAAGTTAGAAGTTTCTTTAACAGAAAGAATTGTTGGTGGATATGGTGTTATGGGAGACGCAGCCGGAATCATTTTAATAACTGGTAATGACCAAGACGCAATCTTTAAAATTAGTCAACAAAATATACTCTCTGAACCAGAAAACGGTCTAACGGCATTGGAAGAAGGAAGTGCTTTTTTGCATCTTAAAGCTTACATAAAATCTATGAAGGCATTAGAAAACTTAAGTGATGAATATATTGAAAGTATAATTTTGCATAATGCCAATCATTTGTTAATGAAAGAAGCTTTAAGTTATGTAGGTCTTGATACTTCAAAAATTGATACTACGAATCAAAAAAAGCATGGTCATTTAGGAACTGCCGACTTGATTCTAAACTTAAAAACAAATTTAGCCAACAACCACAAACACGAGCGTATCTTAACTTTGAACTTAGGAATTTCGGGTACATACGCAGCTACAATCTTTCAAAAGATACATTAAACGAATAAAACTTCATCTAGTATAAATAGTTAAAAAATACCAACATAAGCTTCAAGATATTTTTGATGCTTACTAGTACAGGATATTTCATTACATAAAATTTTAAAAAATGACTACTGAACAAACAATTACTCAAATTTTCGAAACTAAAATAGATGGTTTTGATTTAGAAAAGGTGAGAAAAGAAAAATTAAAGTTTTTAGGTATTGACTCAATTCAATTTGTAAATATAATCATTACTATTTGCAAAGAAATTGGAATCAGTCCAACCGAACTTGATGGGAACATAATTTCAATGGAGAACACTTATGAAGAGTTCCTCGTAAATTTTAATCAAAGAAAAAAATAACAATTGCTATTGCCTTTTTAACTGTAGAATTATTAAATCTTAAAACATTATTTAATAACATATTACAACCATTTTTTTTTAAAATGAGAAAGGTATATCTGCATATAATTGAAAATCTTCTAAAACAACAGGAAAGATGAGCGAATATTATTCATTTTACGAAAATTTAAGAGCCATGGGCCCCATGAAAATTAATGAAACATGGCTTATTTCCAGATTTCAAGATGTAAAAACTGCCTTTGAGGCACCGGAAGCGTTCACTAATGACAAAACAACGCCATTTTTCGCATATAATTCTGATATAGAGAGTTATAGCTATAAAGAAAGGTTTGCTAGAGAAGTTCTGGAAAAATGGATCAACCATACAAATAATGATGTAAGTCATATAAAAAATCAGTTGACATCACAACTTTTTTCCTATGTGCAAAATGATATGGATAGCTGTATTGAAAATACATTAAAAAGTATCCTAGATAGTATGGAAGGCGATACTTTAGATTATAAAAAAGATATAGCAATTCCTGTTATGAGTAGAATATCAGAAGGAGTTTTAGGAATTTCTCAAAGTGCAAAAACTTCCCAATTTGATGAACTTCTTTACAAACATGCAGATTCGGTTTCTTTTTTAAGAGAAGAAGTATATCTGGATAAAACAATGGCGGAAAAATTTGCAGACAGTCTTTTGTATTTTTTAAAACTTGGCTCAGATTTTACGGGAGACTATGATGTTTTTGATAAAGAAGAATATGACATTTCTAACTTTGATATCTTTCAAATCCAACAATCAATAGTCTTTAGCGCAATGGTATTTAATACCGTTATTCTTTTGTGTAATACCATAAAAATATTAATTGAAAATAAAGATAAGTTTAACAAATCAGAACTCAACAAAGCAATTCTTGAAGCCATCAGATTAGAATCTCCGATCCAATCAACACTCAGAATAACCAAAGAGAAAGTGGAAATTGGAGGCGTCAACATTCCAAAAGGAGAAAACCTTATTTTACTAATTGGCAGTGCCAATAGAGATGATGAACAAGGTAAGCTTATTGAACCTGATAGTTTTAAAATTGACAGAACCAGAAAGCCTATCATGACTTTTGGGCATGGAGTTCATGCTTGTATAGGAAAGCACATGAGTTTACGAATTGCAGAAATTGTAAATAAAGAATTGCTATACAATAACAATGCTTCCTTAGTAGAATTTGAATGGGACAAGCAGTTAAAAGGACACAGAGATTTACAATTGCTTAAAGTAAAATTGGATAGTAAAATTTCAATTACATAAAAACTACAATTAGTCAATTACTGAATATAAATTATACGTATTCACGTAAATAAACCTATTACTTAATATGGAAAACCTAGGAAATATTATAACAAACCATAGTGAAAAAAGCCCTGATAAATGGGCTATTAAATTTGGAGATGCTCAATATTCATTTCTTGAGTTGGAAAACCTTGCTAATAATATAGCTCACTTTTTAAAAGAAAAATACAAAGTATCTAAAGGCGATAGAGTTGTTATTATTAGTAAAAAATCAACTGAACTTATTGCGTCAATAATTGCCATTTGGAAACTCGGAGCTATTTATGTTCCAGCAGATTTCAACAATGGAATAAATAGATTAAAGTATATATTAGATGACATAAAGCCTTGTTTAATAATATCGTCCAAAAAATATTTAGAAGAATTTCAATCAGTTATTCAACCGATACCAACTATTAGTTATAGTGAGATTGGCTTATTACCGGTAGCTAAGAGCGAAAAATTTCATGAAGAATTAGATGGTAATGAAATAGCGTCCATATTTTACACAAGTGGTTCCACAGGCAGACCAAAAGGTGTTTGTTTAAACCACAAAAGTATGACTCATTACTTTCATGCTGAAAATGAATTATTAAAAATTAATAATGAATCTACTTCTATTAATTTTGGACCATTTCATTTCGATGTATGTGTACAAGATACATTTATACCACTTTATTTCGGCGCAAGTGTTTATATCCTTGACGGATTACTAATACCTGAGATTATTACAGATATCATACATAAAAATAACGTTACTCATTTAATATGTGTTTCTTCTGTATTATCCCTTATTACGCCAGCAGCTGACGAATTTGATTCGCTAAAGTCTAGTAACCTAAAAGCTTGCATGACTGGTGGTGAAGTATGCAATCCTGCTTTAATCAACCTCTGGTTGGAGAAAATTCCAGGATTTCAAATATTTAATGGTTATGGTCCTACTGAATGCAATTCACTTTGTATGGCGTATCATATAAAAACTCCAGATACAACTAGAAAAGGACCGTATCCTATAGGAACTTGTTTTATGGGTTGTATAGCACATTTAATTGATGCACACGGTAATGTTATTCATGAGGATAATGTAGTTGGAACATTGGTAATTGGCGGAAAACAACTCATGAATGGTTATTGGAATCTCCCTGAAGAAACGGAGAAAGCATTTATTATCATAGATAATGAAAAATATTACATCACCGGAGATTTATCAAAGAGAGATGAAAAAGGAGAATACTCTTTTGAAGGAAGAATGGACAAAGAAGTGAAAATTTTAGGGAGAAGAATAAACTTGAATGAAATAAGGAATTCATTATTAAACTTGCCGTATGTTGAATATGCATTTGTGGATGCTTTTGATGTAAATGATAGAAAAAAAATCTATGCATATGTCTATGGGACAAATTTAGAAAGCAATATAGATGAACATCAAATTAATGGTTTGTTAAGAAAAGAATTACCAGTGTATATGATTCCTGAAAGGGTAATTATTAGCAAACAAATCCCAAAAACAAGTACAAACAAAGTCTATGAAAAAGAAATTAAAAAACTAATTGTAAATCAAATTTCTTAGAGATTAAAAAATAGAATGAAAGAAGCAAAAATTCGATTTATCCAAAAATCCGACCTAAAAGATTTAGTTCACTTATGTAAACTTCATGCAGATTATGAAAAAAGTGAATACAACACAGAAAATAAAGAACAGCTGCTTAACGGCCATCTATTTTCTGATAGACCAAGCGTGTTCTGCTTAGTTGTTGAATATGACAATAAACTTATCGGATTTGCTACATACATGAAGCAATTTTCGACTTGGGACGCAGAATTCTATATTTATATGGATTGCTTATTTATGATGGAGCAATCAAGAGGTTTTGGAATTGGTGAAAGTTTAGTCGATAGAATAAAAGAAGAAGGAGCTAAAAACCAATGCAAGCAAATTCAATGGCAAACTCCTGACTTTAATGTTCGAGCCATGAAATTTTATGATAGAATAGGAGCAGCATCAAAAACAAAAGAAAGATATTTTTTAGAAATTTAAAAAATACTACACATTAACTTATAAAACATAACTTCTAAGTTCAGAATTACAACCAATTAATAACAGCAACATAAGTTAGCCTAAACGATCAACAAGTAACAGAAAGCAATTTCTGTGACAACTTGTTGTATAAGCATTTTCTAATAAAAATTGCTATTCGTTTTTTATATAGAAATGATAGCTATATACGCTTTTATTTAATTGTATTTCAGGAATCCTAATGAACTTTAGAAAATGTAAATCTTTCCACTATTGTCTTTTAAATAAAAATAATAATTAAAAATTCGATGAAAATATGAATCAAGAAAATTTACAGCTTTCCCCTGTAGATACTTATGAAGAAAATCTACAGACTATTTGGGATACGACTTCGAGACCTTATAAATTAAATGATAATTCGTATTTACAAAAGCAAAAAAACTACGAATCCAATGCACGTAGTTATCCAAGAAAATTCCCAATTGCGATACAAAAAGCAAAAGGGTATTTTATCATGGACACTGAAGGGCAAGTCTTTATGGATTGCTTGGGAGGAGCGGGTTCGCTAGCTTTGGGACATAACCATCCAGTTATTAAAAAAGCTATTCAAAAAAGCATAGCTAATGATAGTGCGCTTTTAACTTTGGATATTACTTCGCCTATTAAGGACGAATTTGTGAAAACTTTATTTGGAGTTTTACCGCAAGAACTTAGAGAGAATGCAAAAATACAATTTTGTAGCCCTTGTGGCACAGATGCGGTCGAAGCTGCTATTAAATTAGTTAAGATAGCTACAGGAAGATCTACAATTTTTTCATTTTCTGGAAGCTATCACGGTATGACTAATGGCGCGCTGGCCATTACAGGGAATAAATCAATTAAAACCCAGATTCCTAACCTCATGTCAGATGTGGTTTTTCTTCCGTTTCCATACCATTACAGATGTCCATTCGGAGTCGGAGGTCTAGAAGCAGAGAAACTCTCCTTGCATTATATTGAAAATATTCTAAAAGATTCTCATAGTGGAGTAGGTTTACCTGCAGCATTTATTCTTGAAGCCGTTCAGGGTGAAGGAGGCGTGATTCCAGCTTCGCCATTTTGGTTAAAAGGGATAAGAGAAATTACAAAAAAATATGACATTCCTCTCATTGTAGATGAAGTTCAGGCCGGAATGGGAAGAACAGGACACATGTTTGCTTTTGAAGAATCAGGCATCATACCAGATGTTTGTGTGTTATCAAAAGCCGTAGGAGGTAGTTTGCCTTTATCTGTAATTGTATATCAAAAATACCTCGACAAATGGCAACCAGGTTCACACGCAGGTACTTTTAGAGGTAATCAATTGGCTATGGCAACGGGAACAGCTGTTATAAAATATATCACAGAAAATAGCCTAGTTGATAATTCAAGACAGAAAGGAAATTATCTAAGAAATGAGCTTTTAAAACTTCAACAAAAATATCCATTCATAGGAGAAATAAGAGGAAGAGGCTTAATGATTGGGGTAGAAATTGTAGATACAAATGAATCTCCTAACGCTTTAGGTTCTTATCCTCCAAATACTAAACTAGCTGCCCAAATCCAACGCTCATGCCTGCACAATGGACTCATCATAGAATCGGGTGGAAGAGAAAACAGTGTTTTAAGATTACTAACACCTTTAAACATTAGCGAGAAAAACGCAGACGACATTTTATATGCTTTTGAAAACGCATTAATATCAATTAATTAACTATGGAACAATTTAAAAAAATAGACTGGGAAAATTTAAAACATGAATATGGACTTGACGGTCAACGCCTTTTACCTTGGGGAGAAGAAAAACATCCTTTTCCTTTTGGAGGAGCATATTGTGTTCTAAGAGCAGATACAATCTCCTTAGAACATGTAAATGAACCATCAGATGAAAAAGAAATGTTCATTGTAACTAGTGGTAAAGCTAAGGTTTATTTAGATGAAACAATCCGTGAAGTTGAGACTGGAGATATCGTTTATATTCCCAAAGGAGTATCACACTTTTTAGAAAACCCTTATAAAGAAGATTGTCATTTTTACGCATTATGGTGGAATGCCGAAATAATTTCAGGGTATATCAATTCAAATTCAAACTAAACTAATATGGACAAATATATTGTAACCATTGCACCGCCAACTCCAAACGGAGATATGCACTTAGGGCATTTATCAGGACCGTTTCTTGCGGCTGATGTTTTTACTAGGATGCGTAGGTTAAAGAATGATGATGTGTTTTTTACCAGCTATTCTGATGATCATCAGGATTATGTAGCTAGTAAAGCATTAGAAAATAAAGAAATCAGATTTGAGTGGGCTTTAAAGTATGGTTCTAGAATTGAAAATTCGCTGAAAAAAGCAAATATTAAGGTGGATTGGTTTTTAAAATCTTGTGAAAACAAATATTACAAAGAAGCCATACTATTTCTTTTGCAAAATGCTATAGAAAAAAATGGAATTGGTGAAAAGCAAATTAGAGTACCATATTCTTTTGAAGACAATCAGTATGGATATGAGGCATTTGCAAAAGGAACTTGTAATTATTGTGGATCAGAATCAGATGCCAGTCAATGCGAATCTTGTGCTAATTATCCTGTTTTAGAAGAAATGGGCGATTTTATCTCAATAATTTCTAAAAAACCTATGGGATTTGTTAATAAGGAACGAATGTTCCTGAAAATTTCTAAGTACAAAGATCATCTGAAAGAATTATACAAGCAAAACCCTATAAGAGAACATTTAAGAACATTCATTGATGAGGTTTTATCAAATGAAAACATAGAATGGTTTATAGATCGCCCAGACGGAAATGGAATAGATTTAACTTTTCAAGGAAAAAAAATAACCTTACACACGTGGTTTTCTGGATTGGCGGGCTATCTAGCTGCTTCTAAAGAATACTGGGAAAGTGTAAAGCAACCGCAACGTCATGAGGAATTTTGGAAAGACAAAAACACGAAAGTCGTGAATTTTCTTGGGTTCGATTGTTCGTTTAGTCATGCCATTGTGTATCCGTCTTTAGCATCTAATATTGATGGATTTACACAAAATTTCACTCAGATTACTAATAAATTCTTGAAATTGAATGGAGATGATTTTTCTACAAGTAGAAGTCATGCTATCTGGGTAGATGACATTTTGGAGGATTACTCTTCCGATGGTGTTCGTTTTTACATGGCATTAATATCTCCTGAAGAAGAAGTAACAAACTTTGAAATGAAGGCATTCACTGATTGGTATCAAAATGTATTTTCTCCCACAATCAATTTAATTGAAGAGAAAATTAATACTACTAAAACATGTTTGCGATTTTCTAAAGATGAATATGATGAGTTAGAATTAAACAAGATTGATGAAATTTTTTCTAAATGGGATTTTTTCTCGGAACTACAGGCATTCTCTATTCAAAATATTGCGAAAAGGCTTGAAGATTTTCTACAATACATTGCAGAGTTATTTAGTTCTGGACAAAATGAAAAGGCTATGAGAGCTTCTTTTATATATGTAGTGCTTAGTAAACCAATTCACCCTTCATTTTCCGAAAGATTAATAGATAAACTTTTAATCAATGAAAATGAAATTATGGACTGGCTTAATTCAAGAAAGTATTCCCAAGCAACAGTTAAGAAATAAAGTATGGAATTAAAAACAGATGTTGTTATAGTTGGTGCAGGAATAGCAGGATGTGCTGCAGCACTTTTCTATGCTAGGAAAAACCTTAAAGTTGTCATCGTTGATCGAAAAAAAAAGGATCAATACAAAGTAAATTGCACACACTTTATCCAACCTGTGGGAGTTCTTATTTTAAAACGTCTTAACCTCTTTGAGGATATCAAGAAAATAGGAGGTGCAAAACATGGACTAAACATGCATCTACCTTCAGGAACTATAAATCATGAAGAATTATTTGGTACAGATTCAGATATATACGGATTTAATATACAGCGTGAATTATTAGATCCATACTTGATAAAAGTATTAGAGGAAGAATCTAATGTAACATTTTTGGAACAACATGTGCTGAAATCGATTACTTATACTAATGATATAGCAGATGGAATTGTGGTATCTGGGTCAAATGGTCGTATAGAAATTACTGCCAATTTAGTAGTTGCTGCAGATGGTGCGCATTCAAAAATTGCGAAACTCACCAAAAACGAAGCAAAGCTCAATCCAAGTAATAAATTCACTTTTTTCACATACTACAAGGGTATTGATATTAAAACATCTGCTCATTGGGTTCTTGATGATGCTTCTGTGTATGCTGGGGCACTTGGAGATGGAGTTGTTCTGTTTGGTTTATTTTTTAATAATGCTGACTATGATGACTGGAAGAATTGTGAGGATATGGATACTAAAGTATTACAATTTATAGCCAAATTAAAAGAAATCCCAAGTTTAGATAATGCCGAGAGAATTGACGATTTTATTTGGATGCTAAATATAGATAACCTGTACAGAAGTCCAGTAAAAAATGGAATTGCATTTATAGGTGATGCTGCAATGAAAACTAACCCAGTATCAGGTACAGGCTGCGCTTTTGCTTTAAATACTGCCGAATGGTTATACAAGCATACAATGGAGTTTTTCGACAATAAAAAAACAAAGGAAGAAGCACTTTCGGAATACAGTAAGTCTCACAAAGATAGATTAACACCACATTTTGAGGGAATTTCTACACTTTCAGCATCAGAAGCTTTGTCTGCCTCCGAAAAAGACTTTTATGACCTTATCATTACAAATGATGAAATTTCGCGACAATATCTAAAACTAATTTATCGAATAATAACTCCTGAAGAATTTCAAAAACAACTATTGAGTAATTTGTTACTTTCTTCATAGTTATATAGTACCCAACATATTAATGAATAATGTATTTGACATCATCGTAATCGGAGCCGGTATTTATGGAAGCTCCTGTTCATTTTTCTTAAAAAACACAAAGAACAAAGTACTTCTTATTGAAAAAGGAAAAGCAGGAAGTTGTGGAGCTACGAGCTATTCTAGAGGTATTACTAGAGTGTATGATCCGGATATAGAACATAGTTTTCAATCGTATACTTCTATCATTGATTTATTAAATTGGAAAGAAAACAACTATCCAGGAATTAGCCCCTTTAATAAATCGGGATTTCTATACCTTCTAGATGAACAAAAATTACCAGATTTAAAAAATACGTTCAGTTTCGTAGACCGCAACTTATACCCAATGGAAATTTTGTCTCAATCAAAATTGCTCGAAAAAGCACCTTGGATCAAAAATTCTAAAAACAAAGTAGGTATCTACGAGAAACATGGAGGCTATGGGAATCCAGCTTTAACTGCCGCTAACTTTGTTGAGGGCTTTCTATCAAAAGGAGGAGAACTTTATGATAATTGTACTGTTCAAAGCATCCGTTCAACGAGTGCTGATAACTGGGAAGTTCAGCTATCAGAAGGAGTCGTTAAGGCAAAAGTAGTTTTAATGACAGCTGGAGCTTTAACGAATAAAATAGTGGAGAATTTGCCTATTCATACACGGTCTATTTCACTGACTCATGTTGCAACTAACAAACACAAAATTGATATACCAGTTGTGGATGAAGAAATAGAAGTATATGTAGCACCGGGATCTGGTTTATCTTTTTATACAGGAAGTCAAAAATTTGAAAAAACAAAGTTTCCAGAAGAACTCAGTAAGGATTCAGTAAAAATTATTGATAATTCTATGGAACGATTAAACCGGTTTTTAAAACCAGAAATAAACAAAAACCCTATTAATTGTATTTATGGATATGATTCATATACCGAATTTAAAAAACCCATTGTTCAGTTTTTACCTAATAATAATGGTCTCTATGTAGCGACTGGTTTTTCTGGTAGAGGATATAAATGTTGTATTTCTATTTCTAAAAGTGTAGCAGAAGAAATCAACGGCTATATTGATGGAAAAGAGATGCCTAATACTGTTCAATGGAGATATAAGTTACCTTCAGATCACTTTGCTTTTAATACTACGATACTATGATACGAATTGGAGCTACAGCAGACCTTTCACTAAATGGTTCTATTCATCAAGACACTTTTGTTGACGCTATTAAATTAGCTTGGTCAAACTTAGCGTTTGATGAAAAAAAGGTAGAATTAATTTGGGAAAACGACTTTGCTTCGGAAGCAGGAGGCGTGCAAGCAGCAACTAATCTTATTAAAAGAGGTGCTCATTTTGTAATAGGTCATTATTCTTCAACGGCAGCAAAACATGCTTTGCCTTTTTATGTGAAAAAGAATATCCCTGTTTTTCTTCCTGCAGCTACTTCTGATATTTTAACCGAAAAATTCGATTGTGCTTTTCGTATTTGTGGTAAGGATAGTGATTTGGCAGATTTAATAACCAATGAAATTTCTGAGAAAAAAGCACATACATTATATGTTGGGTATGACCAAAGTATTCACGGTGTTGAACTCTCATCTTTAGTATTAGAGCGACTTTCTAAAGTACCAACTGTAACAATTGTTGATAAATTATCTGAAGCCAAGAATGTATTATTTATTGGGAATTTTAAGAATTCTATAGATTTTGCAAAGAAAAACTATTCCGAACTTCAACACACAGATGAGTTGTATTTTACAGATGATCTTGTTCATCCTGAATTGATAAATTCGATTGGCTTTAGGAAGCCAAAAATCTTTGTCTTTGGGTATACACATGCAAGCAAGTATATAGAAGCTAAGCAAATTAATGATCAATATTACAATTCAAATCAAAAATATCCATTCACATTTTTTCTAGAAACATACGCAGCATTGGAAATAATTAATAAGCTTTTATCATTAGAAAATTCATCTAATGAATGGATGCAACTCTTGAAACAAAATAAATGGGAAACAGTTGTTGGAAACATACGTTTTGGATTTTTAAGAGAATCAATGCTTCAAAAATATGCACTTTGGCAATTGGAAAATGCCAAGTTTGAAATTGCTCATGAATTTATATAGAACGATAAGTACAGGGCCTATTCCAAAAAAAAAAGCCAACTACTTTCTAAAGTAGATTATACAGACAAGCAACAAAAGTATCTGTTGAGTATTAGTATAAAAACTAAAAATTTATTCTCAACATTTTAAGACGTACTTAAACATAAATCATATTTAATATTTATCAAAATGAATAATAATAACAAGGATTTTCATAAAAATAATTTTTATGATACGATTGGTGTAGGATTCGGTCCTTCTAATATCGCATTAGCAGTAGCTCATCAAGAAATGGAGTCGGAGCGAACAATTAAATTCCTTGATGCAAGTACAACTCCCGGTTGGCAATTAGGTGTTACAATTCCTGGGAGCGATATACAACACAATCCGCTTAGAGACTTCGCTACACCACGAAATCCTCGCAGTCAGTTTGGTTATTTAAGTTACCTTCAAGATGTAGGCAGACTTTTAGATTATTTGAATTTGGATGCGCCTTATCCTCCAAGAAGTGAATATTCTAAATATGTAGAATGGGTAGCTAAAAGATTTGATAATTTGGTTTCTTATGATTCAAAGGTAAAAGATATTTCTATTGTTGAATCTGATTTTGAAGAGAACGTATTTCTTGAAATAAAAACGAGTTCAGAAACCTATAAAGCACGTAGTATATCCTTTGCACCTGGAAGGTCGCATAATATTCCTAAAGTATTTAAGTCTATTTTAAGCAAAAAAGTAGCTCATTTTACTAAATACAATCTACTACTTCAACAATTTTCGCAGACAAAACCTAAAAGAATTGCGATCATAGGAGGTAGTCAAAGTGCTGTAGAGATTATTCTTGATTTACATGCTAAATTTCCAGAAACTGAAATTATCTGTATTCATCGTAAATTTAGCTTTGTACTGAAAGACACTAGTCCGTTTACCGAAGATTTATTATTGCCAGAAAACATTGATTATTTTTATAATTCTTCAAAAAAATCAAAGAACGAATTGAGTGCTCAAATAATTAGAAGTAACTACGGTTCGGTTGACGAAGACATTCTCAAGGAATTGTATTTTACGTTGTATGAAAATCGTTTGCATAACAATAATACAATTCAAATATATAAAAATCAAGAAGTTATAGAAGCTTACGAGCTGGATAATCAAGTGCAATTAAAAATAAAAGATTTGCATACAGGTGCTTTGCAAAATCAATCTGTCGATGCAGTTATTTTAGGAACTGGATTTAGAAATTTTGGGGCAAGAGAAAATGAAGAATTAATTCATCCACTTCTTGAAAACATTAAAAAGTTTTATAAACGAGAAGAAGATGGAACATTTAGTGTTACTCGTGATTACCAATTGATACCTGTTGATGGAAAAAGTAATTTTCCTAAAATCTACCTTAATGGATTGTGTGAATCAACTCATGGTTTGGCAGACGCAGGTTCTTTCAGTCACCTTTCACTTCGTGCAGCGCTCATAGAAAAATCTATGGTTGAAAACTTACAAGAAAAATCACCACAAACTATTTGCGAATAATAGCTTGCTATAAACTATACCAATACCGAAGACTAAGCAAAATGAGTTCACCATATCGGTTGTCTCATGGTCAAAAATTACATCAAAAAAACTTAAAAGAACAAAATGCATTTGTTTGTATTTTTTAGAAATTTAACTGTTAGTTAGTATGGATAATAAAATAAACATCGATTATGTAAATTCTATTACAGCAAAAGAATTTCATGACAACTACGTGAAAAAAGGGAAGCCAGTCGTAATTAAAGGACTCATGTCCAAATGGAAGGCGTTGAACTGGGATAACGATTATTTAAAATCTATGGCAAGTAATATTAGCCTAGGTGTAAAACAAGGAGATGTCTCAGAAGGTGTATTGAAACCCGTAGCATTGAAAGATTACTTAAACTCCTTAAATAAAGCTAAAGGAACAAGTAAAAACAATACATCTGATATTGGCTATTTACATGATGTACCACTTTTCTATTTTATTCCTAAACTGATAGAAGAAGTAAATCCGTTCCCAAAAGAACTCATTCCTAACTGGTATTGGTCAAATTGGCCAAATTATGCCCAATTCTTTATTGGTCCCAAAAATAGCATTACACCCTTACATTTTGATACGCTAGGAACACACAATCTTTTTTTTCAGGTTGATGGAGAAAAAGAGTTTACGCTGGTTCCACCAGAGCAGAAAAAATTCTGTTATATGAATTCTTGGCGATGGTCTAAATTTGACCCTAACAAACCGGATTTTGATACATTTCCATTGACAAAAAAAGTAACACCAATATCTGTTCATGTCCAATCAGGAGATGTTTTGTATATTCCTCCATACACACTTCATCATGTTCGTTCCTTGAGTGATTCTATTTCATTTAATATTGATTGGCACACTTCCTCTTCTGCTAGAAAAGGTGTATTTAGTATACTAAAAGGAGCGCCCATTAAAAACGGATATTATAATTTTATGCTTTATTTAGGACTTGGACTTGGGATTCCAGAAAAGTATATTTATCCTAGATTAAAATCGTATATGAGTTACGTAAGTTAAACTTTTAGCGTATTCCTGTTTACTTTTCTATCTATTGATAAGATAAGGTAGTTTTCTCTCAAATATTCACATGAGTTTGTCATAAACTCATTATTTAAACATAAAAAATGAAGAAAATATGCAACACTTTAGAAGATACTGTAAAAGTTTTTGCTTTTCCATTTGCTGGAGGAAATGAATCTTCTTACGATAAAATTTTTCAAGGCTTCAAAAATATTGTTGTTTATAATTATCCAGGTAGAAATGATAGAATTAAAGAAGACTTTATAGTTGATATTTATCAACTTGTAGACGATTTGTATCCGATACTAATCAAGGAGTTACGTGATGTAGAAAATTATTTTATTTATGGACATAGCCTTGGAGCGATGGTCGCTTTTTTAATTGCAAAACGAATTGAAAAAGATCCCGAAGTAGTAAAACCAACAAAACTCGTTGTGTCTGGTTTTAGACCACCATCTGCTACACGGGATAGGTTTTCGCATTTGCCAGAAAAGGAATTTTGGGATAGGTTAATTAGCTTTGGAGGCGTACCAAATGAATTTATAGTGCAGCCACTACTTCAAAAGTTTTTTGAGCCAGTTTTACGATCTGATATTAAACTTTGGGAGAGTTATAACTATACTAATAGTAATCAACTCTCAATTCCTATTGATGTTTTTTATGGATCAGAAGAACCAACTTCATACGATGAGATGTCTATGTGGAAAAAAGAAACATCTTCAGAAGTTTTAATTACAGAATTTAAAGGTGGACACTTTTTTATTTTAGAACACCTAGAATTTTTTAAAAGCTATTTTAATAGCTTGATTATAAGTAAATAAGTAAAGTTTAACAGAGATACATACACAAGTATTACGGTAAATCCTAATATAAATAGGCAATCTATCAATTGATTTTTCTCACACAATTTAAAACTATTTTTGTATTTTCGATCCATCATTGTGCTTAACCAGCTATCAACCTTACGATTGAAACTTATTGATGTACTATTTTTGATTCGGTATTGAACAAAATTACATGAAAAAAATACAGAAAATTAAGATTATTATATCTGTAAGTATTCAAATTAAGTAAATTAAAAAACACACATACATGAAAAATAATATTAAGGCGATTTTAATAACAAGTCTTTTTTTTATCATCCAATTTACACACGGGCAAAACTCTTATAAACTATCAGGAATAGTACAAGACACCGCTAATAATCCTATCGAAATAGCAGATGCATTGATACTACGTGTAGCTGATTCAACTGTTGTAACATATTCGTATGTTTATAAAGGTGCGTTTACTATAAATGAAATTAAAGAAGGAGAATATTTACTAAAAATTTCTTCTTTAGGATATAAAGAGGAAATTGTTAAAATTGCTATGTATAGCGATCAAAGTGTTAATGTTATTTTAGAAGAACAAGCACAAGGCTTAGATGAAGTTGTTATAAAAGCAGAAAAGAGACTCTTTGAAAATAAGTCAGGGAATATAAAAGCGAATATAGCAAACACAGAACTAAGCGCATTACCAAGTCCTGTAGATATTCTCTCAAATATACCTACAGTTCAGGTGAGTCCTAATAGAGAAAGCATAAGTGTTGTAGGGCGCGGTAACGCTTTAATTTACCTTAACAAACAAAGAATTACGGCTAATCAATTAAGCACTTTAGCAGTAGATAATATAAAGAGTATAGAGGTGATCAATAATCCATCAGCCAAATATGAAGCAGATGGTAGAAGTGTCATTTTAGTTGAAACGAAAAAAAATGAATCTAATGGAACTAAAGTAACCTTATCGGAAACAGCTTCTTTTAAACAATTCTTCAATAATTATGCTGCGGTGAATGCTAGTTTCAAAAAAGATAAATTTGAGTTTAAAGCCAACTTTGGTTATAATGCTGTGATGCGTAGAGAAGAAGTGGAATCAGATTTCAATATTATAGATAGAGATTTATCTGTAGAAAATTATACATTGTCAGATGCTGAAAAACCAGAATTTGTTTTGGGTGGAGGAGTTTACTACGAAATAAATAGCGGAGATTATGTTTCACTAAATGTAAACTCTAACTTTTTCAATGCCAAAACCGATATCATGTCTCGCGGTTTTGTACAAGAAGATGTAGATACGGATAATGTAACTACCTTAAATGATACAGGTGATAATAGAACTTATCTAAATAGTAACTTTAACTATAATAACAAGATCAATGATGCCTCTAACTTATTTTTTGGGCTTCAGTATACAACCTTTGATCAGAATACCGATAGTTTTATTGACATCAATGAAAATGATACAGGTTTTGTTTCAACTCAGAGCAGATTTCAGGATTTTAATATTCAATCTTTGTCAGGAAGATTGGATTATGAAACGACCTTTAAAAAAGGAGCCACACTTGAATTAGGTGTTAATACATCTATTTCTAGTTCTGATACACAACAAAATATAGAAGATGTTGTCACGAGTGCTAATTCGTCAAATACTGACTATAATTACGATGAAAAAATATATGCAGTATATTCTCAGTTAACAGGAAAACTATCAAAAAGTATAGATTATTCTGTTGGATTGAGAGTAGAAAACTATGATGCAGAAGGTGCTTTCTCAGATGGTAATTTGCTAATTAATAGAAACCAGACTAATTTTTTCCCTAAAGCAGATTTAACATTTGCCTTAGATACTACAAATACCAGCACATTACGATTGAATTTTTCAAGAAGCATAACACGACCTAATTTTACAAGCTTATCTCAAGTGGTGGTATTTGTATCTCCTTTTATAACGTTTAGTAGAAATATAAATTTATTACCAACTTTAATGAATGAAGTGTCAGCTAGTTTTAGCCGTAAAGGAAAATCTTTAACATTTACTTACTACCATTATAAAGATCCTGTAAATCTAACGACTTTGTATAACGAAACGGACGACATTTTTAGCAACACATGGATAAACTTTGAAAAAGAAACAGGAATCAACCTGAGTCTTTATTATCCTCAAAAAATAACTAATTTTTGGAGCAGTGTGAACGTGTTAAATTTTAACTACAGTAACATCCAAGATCCGCGAGCAACATCAGATCCATCTCCTTACTTATATTATTACTCTAATCATCGATTTAAGATTCCTGGTGATACTTCATTATCGCTCACAGGATGGGGATATACTGATAGAAACGAAGGTGCAATTCAAAGAAACTCTCTTTTTGTTATGAACGCATCGCTTTCCAAAACGATCTTTAAAGAAATATCTTGTACAATTGGGTATAATGATATCTTTAAAGGAATGAACTTTGAAGATGTTGCTACCATAAACTCGGTACAAACTAGAAATAACTTTATTGTGGATGCCAGAGAATTTTATATATCATTAAAATACTCTTTTGGAAATATTAAAAAATCTTCTTACAGAAATAAAAAAGTTAATGAGGACGATAATCGAATTCGTTAAGATTGGAAAAATAGCAGTCATTTTATAAACTGGTATGAAACGTTTTTAATTATTAAATTTTTACTAATTTCAGTAACGCATTAAGACATATAATTTTGTAAAAGAATTATAAGGAAATTGCTTTGTGACATGTATTATACGGTGTTCAATAGCGCAACCTCAATCAATATAAATTAGAAAAAAACGAATCTCAACATTTTAAACTTGGTGGACATATCTTTTTGTCAATCAATTAATAAACGTTGCCAGCATTAAAATTAAAGGAATCATTACCAATTGAATTTCTTCTAATACGCTAATCGTTTAAAAAACGTTGTTCTTGTTATTTTTGTCTAAAAATAGCAAGGAACACACACGTACACGAATATTATTTTTATCAATCAATTACTGGGATCACGTATTATAATCCCGTAAGAGCTTTTATACTATACTTTCAAAAATGCAATAGATTTTCTATTACATAATTTGGGCTCAATATCATTTAATTCACAGAATAGAACGTTTTAAACTTATAATAAACACCATGAGTGTATATCAAATTATTAAAAAAGTTAAAGAGAAAGGCATTCATCTTTCAATTGAAAATGGAAAACTAAAAATTAGTGCTGCTAAAGGAGTTTTTAGTGATGAGATTATAGAGGATATAAAAAAAAATAAAGAAGCACTTATCAGGCTATTATCTCAATCAAACTATGAACCTATTCCGGTTGCAAAATCAAGCGAAAGTTATCCATTATCTTATTCTCAGTCTGTTTTTTGGATTTTAAACCAATTGGGGCACAAAGATACAACTCACAATATCACTAGTGTTTTTAGATGTGAAGGTGTTCTGAATATTTCATCTCTAGAAATGGCATTTAAAAAAATGATAGTGCGGCATGAAGTACTGAGAACCATTTTTAAAGAAAATCAAAAAGGAATTCCAGCGCAGTTTATTCTGCCAAAAGATGAGACCTCTTTTAAAATAATACACCACAACATTGAAAACTCTAATCATACCGAGAAGGAAATTCACGATACTTTACATACGGAAATCACAAGTAAATTCAACCTATCAACTGGACCATTATTTAGAGTAAGTACAATATCTATAAACACATCAGAAACTATTTTGTGTTGCGTGTTTAATCATATTATTGTTGATGGTTGGTCTATGTTTCTTATCATGAAAGAAACGCTAAAGTTTTACGATGAAATAGAAGCTCAAACTGAAACAAATTTAACTCCGTTAGAAGTTCAATATAAAGATTACGCGGTTTGGCAAAAAAATAGATTGGAAACCGAAAAAGGAGTGTTTCAAAAAGAATATTGGAAGAAAAAATTAGGAGAAACAATTCCTGTATTAAATCTACCTTCTTTTAAGGAACGTCCAAAGGTGAAAACCTATAATGGCAGTACTACGACGAGTTTTTTTAAAAAAGGACTGCTTAAAAAGATTAATACCTTTTCGGCACAACAAAACACAACTGTGTTTACAGTGTTAATAGCTGTATTAAATGCTTTATTTAACAGATATACTGGTGATGAAGATATTATTATAGGAACGCTAGTTGCAGGTAGAGAACATCCAGATTTAGAAAATCAGATTGGAATGTACGCCAATATGCTGGCTTTACGAACAGCTTTTAAAAATGAGAATAGCTTTTTAGAATTAGTAGAAATACAGAAAGAATCATTACTTAATGATTTTGAAAATCAAAACTATCCTTTTAATAAGTTATTAAGTGACCTAAGTATCAAAAGGGATTTGAGCAGATCTGCGTTGTTTGATGTTGTTGCAATTTTTCAAAATCAGGATTCTGTTACAGGAACAACGGAACTTGAAAATGAAAGTTTAAAAATAGCTGCTTATGAAAAATTAAAAACGGCTAGCAGCCAAGTTGATCTTAAATTTGATTTTCTAGAAGATAATGGCGAATTGCGTTTAAGAATTGAATACAATACCGATGTGTATGATGCATCATTTATTCAAAAATTAGTTCAACATTTGCAAAATTGTCTTGAAAATGTACTAGATTTTCCAAATCAATTAATTTCAAATATCGATTTTCTTTCTTTAGAAGAAAAAGAAGAACTATCAAATTTTGGAAAAAAGACAACCGTTAGCGAATTCGCTGAAACGACGGTTTCAAACCCAAAAACAATGATATTATCCGATAAATTTATGGAACAATCCATAGGTGTATATGGAAAAGTATATATACAAACAGCTGTATCAGATTCAGAAAATGATCTTGCGTTCATCGAAAACCCAATACAAGAAGGTACTTTTTTAATTGACAGCGGAAAAAAAGGAAGATGGTTGCCAGATGGAACAATAGAATACCTCGAAGAAAAAATCTCGGAGCCTCAACCTGTTTCAAAATCATTAGATACGCTTCATATTATATCCTCGTATACTGTTGCTCCATTAGCTGGAAAACTTGAATGGTTTTTAGATGAATTTGCGCAACCGCATCCTATTAAATTAGGAAAATACAATCAAGTATTTCAAGAGTTTATCGCTTTAAACGATAACAATGCCGAGAATGCGAAATCTATACTAGTTGTACTAAATCGTTTTGAAGATTATTTAGTTGGTGAAGAAAAACACGCTGAAAACTTTCAAGCAAAACTAGATCAGGTGTATGAAGACTTACTAAAAGTGATCACGCATCAGTCGCAAACGAGTACCATTATCATGGTTTTTTCTCATGCTAATGAAAATCTATATGACCAAAAAATTGTTGATTATATACATCTTTTAAACAAGAAAAGTATTAAAGCATTAGCGGAGTTAGGAAACATTCACTGCATTCATTTAGAAAACCCAAAAAACGAACTTCCTTCTCTTCAAGTTTTTGACGATCTCACCGAAGAAATGGGGCACATTCCTTTTACGGAAACATTTTTTTACACCATTGCACAACGAATAAACAGAGTTTTATGGGGACTTAAAAGCAAAAACTGTAAAGTAATTGCTTTGGACTGTGATCATACTTTATGGGAAGGTGTATGTGGAGAAAGTAATGTGAATGATTTAGTGATTTCAGAAGGACATAAACTATTACAACAGTTTATGATTCAAAAATATAAAGAAGGATTTTTACTTGTGCTTCTAAGCAAGAATAACGAAAGTGCCGTATGGGATGTTTTTGAAAATCATCCAGATATGCTTCTTACCAAAGAGCATCTTGTCGGATGGAAAATTAACTGGGATTCAAAAGCAGGAAACATTCAACAATTAGCAGAAGAGTTAAACTTAGGTTTAGAAAGCTTTGCTTTTGTTGATGACAATCCTTTAGAATGTCATTTAATGATGGAAGAAAATCCAGAAGTACTTACGCTAGAATTGCCTAAAAAACCGGAGCATTTTGATGAATTTCTCCAGCACGTAATTAGTTTTGATAAACAGAAGGTATCTAAAGAAGATACTTTAAGAACTGAAATGTACAAAACTGAAAAAACACGAATAGCATCTCGTAAAAAATTAAATTTAGAAGACTTTCTGAAAAGCTTGAAGCTAGAGCTAAGTTTCAATCATGTGAACGACGCTCAAATAGACAGAGTTGCCCAATTAACACATAGAACAAATCAGTTTTCTCTTAACGGAATTAGAAAAAACAATAAAGAAGTCATTGACTTTATCAAAGAAAAAGACAATGCATGCTTTGTTATTAACGTACGAGACAAATTTGGAACCTACGGTTTGGTAGGTGCTATTTTAGTTAGCTTGAAAGGTGAAACTTTGTTTATTGAAAATTTCATGTTGAGTTGTAGAGTTTTAGGACGCGCAGTTGAAGAAACGATTATCACTATTCTGAAACAAAAATATGCTCAAAGTAACTGTAAACTAATTGTTGCCAAATATATTGATACTAAAAAGAATGTTCCTATTCATGATTTTTTAATCAAGAATACATGGATGCCATTTGATCAAGATAACACTAGTGGTTACAAAATAGCAATGAAAGATGTTTCTGAACATACAGATTATATTACCTCTTATTTAGATCAAGAACTTCCGCTGCTTGCAACTAAAAAAAGCACGATTACGATTGAAAAAGATACTGTAAATAACCATTCTGTTACAGAAGCAATACAAGAAAACAAAAAAGAAACTTGGTTGTGGGAGAAAAACTTGATTAACGAATCTGAATTGTTTCACAAGCAAACTTATAAAGCACTCGAATACGCAAATCTTGGGTTTTTAAAGAAGCTTGAAGCATATGCTTTTGAACTAGATTCTGACCAATACAATGAGTTCGAAAACAAACTCATTTCTTTTTTCAAAATACTTTTAAATGTTCGAGAAGTCACTATCACAGATCGCTTTTTTGATTTAGGAGGAAATTCAATAAATGCAACACAATTGGTTTCTAAAATATATCAGGAGTTCGATGTAAAACTTGATCTTGTTTACATCTTTAATAATAACACGATACAAGAAATGTCGGAACACATTAAAGAACAAAAAGAAATAGCGTCTATAACACAAGAAGAATTTATAGACGATATGGATTCTTATAAAGAAATAGAATTCTAGCCAAAAAATTAGGATAAAGAGACGAGATTCCTAATACCTATTATTTTCAATACACTAAAAATTACGAAACCTTTTGATTTTAGAATACTCAATTTCTTAACTCATTGATTTGAAGACGCCATTATTTTTGAAATTCAACTTGCGCGTTTTTTCCACAAAAAAATAAACACTAATGCATAAGCTATTAAAAGAAATAAAAGACAATAATTTATTTATAAAATTATCTAAAAAAGAGAAACTAATTGTAAAAGTTCCAAGAGACAAAAACCTTAAAGAACTTCTCTCTAAGATGAAACTGCATAAAGAGTTATTGATCGATTACCTCAAATCTAAAGATGCGACATTTAAAGAAATACCTATTATTTCTACGAAAGAAAGTTATGATCTTTCTTCATCGCAATATCGATTATGGGTGTTAAGTCAGTTTCAAGATGGAAATGTGGCTTACAATATACCTTCGCAAATTGCGCTAAATGAAATAAATGATATTTCCTGTTTTAAAAAAGCAGTAGAAGCTGTAATAAGCAGACATGAAATTTTGCGAACAGTTTTTAAAACCAACAGTGCAGGCGAGGTACGACAATATATTTTATCAAAAGAGGGATTAGATTTTAATTTAGAATATTACGATTTTAGAAATAAATCAAATCCAGAAGCGTTGGCACAATCGTACATCGAAAACGATTCGTACCAACCTTTTGACTTAGAAAAAGGCCCATTACTAAGAGGAGCATTGTTACATACGGCAAAAAACACACTTATTTTTTACTACAACATGCATCATATCATTAGTGATGGTTGGTCAATGAATATCATACACCAAGACGTGCAAGCCTTTTACAACGCTTTTAAACTGAATACTGACGTTGAGTTGCCAAAACTTAAAATTCAATATAAAGACTATGCTGCTTGGCAATTATATAGATTACAAACAGAAGAATTAAAACAATCTAAAGCCTATTGGTTGAATACGCTTTCAGATGAAACTCCAACATTATCACTTCCTACTTCTAAGTTAAGACCTAAAATAAAATCATATCAAGGACATCGGTTGCATACTTCTTTTTCAAAAGAAACAACAAGCAATTTAGTTGCTTTTAGTAAAGAAAATGGTGGAAGTGTATTTATGAGCTTGTTATCTATATGGTATGTATTGTTTTATAAATATACGTTGCAAGAAGATATCATAATAGGTGCTCCTATAGCTGGTAGAGATCATCCAGATTTAGAAAATCAGATAGGTTTTTATGTAAACACGTTAGCATTAAGAAGCAAAATTGATCCGAATGATCGTTTTTTAGATTTCTATGAAAATGTAAAAACAACAACATTGAAAGCTTATGACAACCAAGCGTATCCTTTTGACAAATTAGTTGAAGACCTAAACCTTCCCCATAACCCAGGAAGAAATATGCTTTTTGATGTGATCTTAGCTTTTCAAAATATTGGAACTAATAAAAGTAGCATTGAATCAACCGACAATTTAGAGCATATAATCACAGATCAAGGGACGTGTTTTTCAAAGTTTGATTTAGAAATTAAGTTTGAAGAAATTGGAGGACTTCTTTATTTAGATTTTGTATACAATACAGACATATATGATGAGAGTTTTATAAAAAGGCTTATTACACATTACAAACAATTGCTAAAAAAAGTAATCGCTTCTCCTGACGAAAAAATCAATGCAATAGATTATTTAGAGGACCAAGAAAGGAACAGAGTCTTATATACGTTTAATGATACAAAATGCTCATATCCAAAAGATAAAACTGTTATCGATTTGTTCAATGAACAAGTAAAAAATACACCAAATAGTATTGCACTAATATCTGGTGATGAAAAAATAACGTATAAAGAACTGGATGAACAATCTAATCAACTAGCACACTATCTATATAATACATACACCATAAAAAATGATGATTTAATAGGAGTGAAGCTAGCGCGTGATAAAAGATTAATTGTATCCTTATTGGCTGTGCTTAAAACAGGTGCAAGTTATGTTCCCATAGATGTGAATTACCCTGAGACAAGAATTGAATATATAGAAAAAGATACCAATTGCTTAGTTACGATTGATGAAGATTTTTTAAAGAGCACAGAAGGAATCTCATTGCCTATTACACCAGTAATAATTTCGGTAGCGCCTACTAATTTGGCGTGTGTATTATATACATCAGGATCAACAGGGAACCCTAAAGGAATCATGGTAACACACAGAAATATAGTAAGTCTTATAAAGCCTGGCGATTTTTTTAAATTAAAAAATGACGATATTCTACTAAGTACTTCTTCGGTCTCTTTTGATGCTTCAATCATAGAAATTTATGGAGCGCTACTTAATGGAGCGACCTTAGTTATTGAAAAAACCAACAATTTACTGAACCCTAAGATGTTGCATGAAATGATCTCAAAAAATGCTGTCAATTGTTTTTGGATGACATCACCTTGGTTCAATACTTTAATCAATAACAATCATTTTGAAATATTTGAAAATATTACTCAAGTAATTGTTGGTGGTGATATTGTATCGGCAAATCATGTAAAGAAACTCTATGAGAAAGCCCCGAATATAAAAGTAATTAATGGTTATGGTCCTACTGAAAACACGACGTTTTCTACCACGTATACTATAACATCAAAGTCGTATACGAGCATTCCAATTGGAAAGCCTATACCTAATTCGTCTGCATGCATTTTAGACGCTTCTCAAAATCCCGTTCCAATTGGAGTTATTGGGGAAATATATTTATCTGGAGCAGGTGTCGCAAAAGGGTATTTAAACAAAGAAAAACTAACGAAAGAAAAGTTTGTACCGAATCCTTTTACAGAAGGCGAAAAAATGTATAAATCAGGTGATTTTGGAAGATGGCTGCCTAGCGGAAATATTGAATTCAAAGGTAGAAAAGATCATCAAGTAAAGCTTAGAGGATATAGAATTGAACTTGAAGAAATAGAACAAACTTTATTAAAATATACTGGTATACAGCAAGCTATTGTAGTTGTTGATAAATTGGAAGGTGAAGATGCTTTAATTTCTTATTTTATTGCTAATGAGGTTGTTAATAATGACGAGTTAAAAATATTTCTACAAAAAATACTTCCTTATTATATGGTTCCGCAATACTATGTGCAACTAGAAAATATACCATTAACTCCTAATGGAAAAGTAGATAAACAAGCCTTACCAGTCGTTAACATTGAAGATTTAAACAGTAAAAAAGAATATACAAAACCAACAAACGAAGTAGAAGAAAAATTGGTTCAAATATGGCAGGAAATATTAGGCAAAGAAAAAATAAGCATAAACGATAACTTTTTTCAACTAGGAGGACATAGCTTGAAAATGATTGTATTAATGAACAAAATAAAGGAACATTTTAATGTTGACATTAAAGTGGATTACCTCTATCAAACTCCTACAATTATTGACATAGGGCAATATGTGAGTTTTTTTAAAAGCACAGAAAAGGATAATAACATTGAAAATGTAATAATATAGTTCAAAATGAAATTAATAGGAAAATCATATCCAAAAGATAACTTCAAAATTTTTGAAGATACACATATCCCAAATTTAGATATCATCAATGATATGTTTCTCGGGAAAGAAGATAGTGCCCCAGTATACATTGTGAGAAACTATATAGGTCATGATAGTTGCGAAAAACTCAAGAACAAATTTCATGAAATTATAGAGAAAACCAACGGCGGAAACAGGGCTTCAGATGATTTTGTTGAAGTTTCTCAAATTGGTGCAACCCAATTCCACAAAGAAACGAGAGCATTTTTTGATGAATGTATTCAGACAAAAGAAGCTGTTAATAATCTTGTAGATAGTATTTATGATTATGATGACTTAAATGACTTCATGTTAGAAACTTCTTTCAGAGAATATTTATTGCAAAAAGATACACACTTTGGTCCCGCATATCATAAAGGAAACTATTGTAATATGTTTACTGCGAGGTTGTGGAAAGATAAGAAAGAAGAAAAATTTGCATTAAATGCACATGAAGATTTAGCACAATTGCATTTTGCGAAAAGAGATAATTTTGAAATAAGCACTGTTAAGCATGTAGTAGCTTGTAACTTATGTGTAGAAAATACTGAAAACGCAAATTTATTACTGTGGAATCTTTTCCCCGATGAAGCTTGTAAAAAAGAACTAGGTATAGAGCTTACGGGCTATCCTTATCCGTTTTCAGCAATAAAAGACATCGATTGTTTGCATCTAGAAACGCAACCAGGAGATTTGTATTTTATCAATGCAAATTACATTCACGCAGTAGAAAAAAAACAAAAAGATAGTAGAATTACCATAGGACGTTTTTTGGGACGTTCTTCTCAAAATAGAGTTGTCTATTGGACATAATATATCATACTTTTTAGATACCAAACTCCAACATATCTAGTTTTTCCTACTTCCAATAAAACGACAAAAATTAATACAAAATTATTCTATGGATACTTTTAAATTTATTAAAGAAATTAACTCAAAGGGTATAACCATTGACATTGTAGATAATAATCTACATATTTCTGCATCTAAAGGTGTACTTAATGAGGAGATATTAAATGACATAAAAAAGCATAAAGAAGCAATATTAGCAATGCATCAAGCTAGTATTGACAATACAGAAGTTAAAGAATCTTATGCATTAACTCCTGCTCAAGAACGATTTTGGGTATTGTCAAAATTTGAAGGAGGAAATACAGCATACACAATTAACTCCTTACTTGAATTTAATGGAAAACTACGAATAGATCTTTTAACCAAAGCATTCAATATAATTATAGAAAGGCATGAGAGTTTACGAACTTTCTTTAAAGAAGATAAAAATAATGAAGTAAGGCAGCACATCATCCCTTTTAGTGAAATTAACTTTAACATTAATACATACAATATATCTGATGTTAAGGATGTTGAATCGGAAAAGGCACAAATTCTTACTACAGAAATAAATACACCGTTTGAACTAACGGAAGGCCCACTTTTAAGAGCAAGTCTGCTAAAAGTTTCTAAAGAAACACATATTTTATCTTTTAGCATGCATCATATTATAAGTGATGGATGGTCTATGGAAATACTAATTAAAGAAATAACGTATGTCTATAGTTGCCTTCTAAATAATGCTGCTATTGACCTTCAACCTTTAACAATTCAATATAAAGATTATACGGATTGGATTCATAAAAAAATAACGGATCTGAAGGATGAAGAATCTTTTTGGTTGCACAAATTCTCAGGAGAACTTCCTATTATAAACATCCCAACAAGTCAAAAAAGGCCTATTAAGAAAACATTTAATGGAAAAAGTATCGTGGATTTTTTCTCTGTTGAAACCACCAAAAAAATAAAGTCCTTTTCTAAAGAGAATGCTACCACACTCTTTACAACTTTAATGGCAGGGATTAATGGATTGCTTTATAGATATACTAACCAAAATGACATTATTATCGGGATTCCATCTTCAGGAAGAGAGCATCCCGATTTAAAAAATCAAATAGGTCTTTATATAAATACATTAGCAATAAGAACAAAATTTGAAAAAGACATAACGTTTAATCAATTATTAAAAATTCAAGAAAAAGAATTATTTGATGCCTATTCAAATCAAAATTATCCGTTTGATCGTTTAGTAAATAAAATTAATGTTGATCGCGATACGAGTAGATCTCCATTATTTGATATCATGGCAGTTATACATAATCAAGAGACGGTTATGGATACTACAAAAACCGAAGATACAAGTGTTAACAGCTATGATACTATAGATTCTAAAGTAAGTAAATTTGATCTTACCTTCTCGTTTATTGAACAAGAAGATACTTTATTGCTTGACATTGAGTATAACACTGATATTTTTAAAGAAAGTGTTATCCATAACTTAATGAATCACTTAGAAATGTTTCTGACTGCTGCAATCAATGAACCAGAAAAAGAGCTAGGCGCGATTGTATTTATTTCAGAAAACGAAAAAAATCTATTATTACATGAATATAATAATAGTACTGTAGCGTATCCTAAAGACGAAACCGTTGTCTCTTTATTTGAAAAACAAAGCAAAGCTACTCCAAACGAAATAGCGTTTGTTTTTAACTTAAAGACACCATATTCAAACTCATTAGAAAAAAGTTTTACTCCAATAAATGTTTCTTATAATGAACTAAATATTAGGGCAAATCAATTCTCAGACTTTTTACTTTCAAAGTATAAAATTAAAAAAAATGAATTGGTTGGTATTTTGTTAGAAAAATCGGAATGGTTAATTCCTGTATTATTAGGAACTTTAAAAATTGGCGCTGCGTATGTTCCAATTGATCCTAATTATCCGGAAGAAAAAGTACAGTACTTAACATCTTTTACAAATTGTCGAATAACAATTAACGATGCTATTCTGGAGGATTTTATAACAACCACTGGCAATTATAAAAAGAGCAATCCTGCTATTGAAATTACACCAGATCAATTAGTTCATGTTATGTTTACTTCTGGATCAACTGGAATGCCCAAAGGAGTAATGCTTACCCATAAAAACATAGTTGGTTTTTCTAAACCATGTTCTTATATGGAATTAAATAGCAACACAACAATTTTGTCAACGGTGTCTGTTGCTTTTGACACTACAAATATGGAGTTTTGGGCTGCTTTATTAAATCAATCCAAAATCATTCTAGTTAAAAAGAACGATTTACTTTCTCCTCAGGTTTTTAAACATATAGTAAGAAGTAATAAGGTGAATACCATGTTCTTAACGAGCTCTTGGTTTGAAAATTTAATAGATACTGATATTAGTATTTTTGAAGGAATCACACAATTTCTATCTGGCGGAGACATAGAATCGGTTAGGCATTTCAATTTGTTGAGGTCTCAATACCCTGATATGCAGATAATTCATGGTTATGGACCTTGTGAAGACACTACTTTTTCTACGACTTATAAAGTTACTAAAACACACTTAGACAGAATCCCTATTGGGAAACCTATGGACAATTCTCGTTCATATATTCTAAACGAGTACATGCAGTTACAACCTGTTGGAATTCCAGGAATTCTATACTTAGGCGGAATAGGAGTAAGTAAAGGGTATTATAAAAATGAAGAATTAACAAACCAACGATTTATAAAAAATCCTTTAAACAAAGAAGAAACACTTTATAATACTGGAGATTATGCAAAATGGACAGAAGAAGGTGATATTATTTTTATAGGTAGAATTGATAGACAAGTTAAAATAAGAGGGAAAATCATTGATACCAAAGACATTGAAAATACGCTTACTAAACAGGATCAAATTAATCAATCTGTTGTTGAAGTTAAAGTTTTAAAAAATGAAAAGAGAATCATTGCTTACGTAGCTGTTAATGAATCTTTTGATGTTAAAAAAATAAAAGAAACTTTAAAAAAGGAGTTGCCAATTCACATGATTCCTGAGATTTTTATAGAAATTCCAGCGCTTCCTTTAACTCGAAATGGAAAAACTGACAAAACGAAATTACCAATAGTAACAGAAGAGCACTTAAATAACGCAAATGAATACATTGCTCCTAAAACTAAAACACAAAAAGTCTTAGCTAACATTTGGGGAAGTGTATTAGCCATTGAAAAAGTTGGAATTAGCACTAATTTCTTTGATCTAGGCGGGCACTCTTTACTTGCTGTTAGAGTCATTTCTTTAGTTAGGAAAGACCTGAAAACAGAATTAGTGATCGATGATATTTTTGAACATCCGACAATAGAAGAATTATCGAAGTGTATCGATGCAAAAGAAGAAGGAGTTTTATTGCCTCAAATTGTATCCGAAAAGAGACCTGAAAATATACCATTATCATTCTCTCAAGAACGTTTATGGTTTATAGATAAACTGCAAGGAAGTATAAATTATCATATTCCTATTATTTTAAAACTTAACGGCACTTACAATGAGGCTGACTTGGAAAACAGTTTCAAGAAAATAATGCAACGTCATGAAGTGTTAAGAACTTTATTTTATGAACAAGAAGGAGCTGTTTATCAAAAAGTTGAATCTCAAGAACATTGGAAATTAAAAACGATTACAACTCAAAACCAAAACCTTAGCGATGTAATTGATGAAGAAATATGGACTGCTTTCGATTTATCCAGCGACTATCCATTACGTGCTACCTTACTTAAAAAAGCTGCTAATGAAAACATACTTATTATTGTGGGTCATCATATTGCTTTTGACGGTTGGTCCATGCCTATTTTTGTGAATGAACTCGTATTAAATTATGAATCTATTATCAAAAATGAAGAGGCTAGTTTGCCAAAACTACCCGTTCAATATGTGGATTATGCAATATGGCAAAAGAAGTACATTAATGGAAACATTCTAGCAAATGAAATTGAGTATTGGAAAGATAAACTGTCCGCTCTTTCTTTTTTAAATTTTCCATCAGATTTTCCTCGACCTTCCACTCAGAGTTTACAGGGAGAAAGTATAGATCATAGCATAGCATCTGATCTTACTAAAAAAATCAATGCAGTTTCAAAAAAAGAAGGAGTAACTCCATTTATAACGTTATTAACGGCATATAATATTCTACTATATAAATATTCGGGACAACCTGATATCTGTGTAGGTAGCCCGGTAGCCAATAGAGATCAAGTAGAAATAGAACCGCTGATCGGATTCTTTTTAAATACGCTTCCGCTGAGAAATTATGTTGATGGAGACTTGTCTTTTAAAGCATTACTCTCTGAAGTAAAAACAACTACGTTGCGCGCAATAGCACATCAAAAAGTTCCTTTCGAACAAATTGTACAAAAAGTGGTTAAAAACCGAGACCTTACAAAAACACCGTTGTTTCAAACCGTATTTATTTTACAAAATAATGTTCAAGCTGAATTAAAAGAAGTGAATGAACTTCAAATAGATACTTTATCCTTCAATCAAAAAACAACTAAATACGATATTACATTAAGCGTTACTGAAACTAATGGAGAAATGCTTATTGAAGCAACTTATAATACAGATTTATTCAAACGTGAAACCATAAAACAACTTCTTGAAAATTACGAATTACTTTTAGCAAGTATTGTTGATAATGTAGATGAAAAAATAGATAGTATTAGTATTTCTTCTTTAAATAAAGACAAATTATCTATACCTAAAAAGTATCCTTATCAGGTACCAACACAGGAAACCATTTTAGAAGCAATAAAAGAGAAAACCTTAAAACATCCTTCAAAACAAGCTTTAGTATATCAAACAGAAAGCCTAAGCTATCATCAATTAGATTTAAAATCGAATCAGATTGCAAATTACATATCAAAACAAGGAGTTAAAGAAAATGATATTGTTGCGATTAGCTTAGACAATCCACTTGAAATGATGCTGACTATTATTGGTATATTAAAAAGTGGTGCAGCATATTTGCCTTTAGACAGAAGATATCCAGAAGAAAGAACCAATTTTATTATTCAAAACAGTGATGTTAAACTAATTATTGCAGATAAAAATATAAAGCTATCGGAAAAAACAGAATCCGTTAAATGTGTATCACTAAAAAAAATAGAGGCAACTAGTAAATATGATGATCAAGAATTAAATGTAACAATCTCCAGAAAATCGTTAGCGTATGTAATTTACACTTCAGGATCTACAGGAACTCCTAAAGGCGTTAAAATATCTCATGAAAATTTAGTTGATTATTTCCAAGGATTTTTCTTAAACACCACTACAAAAAACTGCGAGACATTTGGTTTATTATCAACATTTGCAGGAGATTTATCTTATACAATTGTTTATGGTGCTTTAGTATCTGGAGGAACGCTGCATTTATTCTCGTATGATGATCTACTGAATCCTATAGCAATACACAATTACTTAAGTAAGAATAGTATAGACTGTATTAAAATGACACCATCTCATTGGAAAAGTCTAGAAACAGACAAACCATTGATACCCAAAAAACTAATAATTTTTGGTGGTGAAGAATTAACAGGAAACGAAATTGATAAAATTAAATCTCAAACAACTCAAGTAGCTATTATTAACCATTACGGACCTTCCGAAACAACAATTGGTAAAACATTGTACTTGGTAGATATTAACAAAACATATCATAAAGTTCCAATAGGAAAACCCTTCACAAATTCCGATATATATATTCTAGACAAGTCCAATAATAATGCAGGCATTGGAATGCCTGGAGAACTAAATATTGGTGGTTACGGAGTATCTTCTGGTTATTTGAATAACATAGAACAGAGTAAAGAAAAATTTGTTCCAAGCCCTTTTGATAAAAATAAAATCCTTTATAAAACAGGTGACCTTGCACGCTATTTACCAGATGGAAATATTGAGTTCGTGGGTAGAGTTGACCACCAAATAAAAATTAGAGGAAATCGTGTTGAGTTAAAAGAAATTGAAGCAGTATTACTTCAATCAGACTTTGTTGATGAAGTATTTTTAGATGTTAAAAAAGATCAAAATGCAACACCTCAAATAGTAGCATACATTGTTCCGAATGAAGGATTTGCTAAAAACTTAATTTATACCTATCTAAAAAGTAAACTACCAGATTATATGATTCCTTCATTTATCTGCGAAATTCCAGCAATTCCACTGACTCCAAACGGTAAAATAAATAGGCAAAAATTACCACTTCCTCTCAAAAAAGAAACCGCTGAAAATATAAAAACTGCGCCAAGAGATATTACAGAAACTCATGTAATGAATATATGGACAGAAATTTTAGGGAACCAACACATTGGAATACATCAAAATTTCTTTGAAATAGGAGGACATTCATTATTGGCTATGCAATTAATTTCTGCAATAAAACTAAAATTTAATTGTGAAATTCAAGTAAAAGATATATTCTATCTTCCTACAATAGCCGAATTATCTTCTAAAATAAAAACATTAAATAAATCAACATTAAGTCCGATAAAAAAATACGAAAGACCCGATTTTATCCCACTATCATTTACACAAAAACGTTTATGGTTTTTAGATAAAGTGGCCGGTAGTATAAATTATCACATTCCAATTATCATTAGGTTAAAAGGTAAAGTAGACAAATTGCTTTTAGAAAAATCAATTAATGCAATACTAAATCGCCATGAGGTATTAAGAACCGTTTACAAAGATAAAGATGGACTGCCATATCAAAAAGTTTTAGAAAAAGATACTTGGAAATTAGCACATACTCGTTTATCAAATAGTAGCAGTTCTATGACAGAACTGATTCAAAATCAAGTAAACACGCCTTTTAAATTAGCTGAAGAACATCCATTAAGAGGTCTTTTAATTCATACTCCTTCAGATGAATATGTTTTAAGTATAATTATTCATCATATTGCCTTTGATGGTTGGTCTAGATCAATTTTCATTAATGAATTGGTTCAAATATTTAACACGCTTAAAAAAGGAGAACAACTTAATTTTGAAGCATTACCTATTCAATATGCAGATTTTAGTATATGGGAAAATGAGCAGTTTGAAAATGGAAAACTAGCAGAAAGACTAGAATATTGGAAGAGGAAATTAGAAAGTGCAGCATCATTAGACCTCTTTTTAGACTACCCAAGAGGGGAAACTCAGAGTCAAAAAGGAAAACTATATCAATTTTATTTAGATGAAACTTTAAGCGAAAAACTGGAAGAACAAGCTAAGAAACATGATGCATCATTATTTATGTTGCTAATAGCGATCTTTAAAATATTACTTTATAAATATAGCGGACAAACAGATATATCCATTGGTACAGCAATTGCTAATAGAACGGCTAAAGAAGTAGAACCTTTAATAGGCTTTTTTGCGAATACCATCGTTTTAAGAAACAACCTTGACTTAAATATACCATTTGCTGAATTCCTGAAAAATGTAAAAGAAACTACTTTAGAAGCTTATGAAAATCAAGATGTTCCTTTTGAAAAAATAGTTAGCGAAGTTGCTGATAAACAAGTAACAAACAGAAATCCATTATTTGATGTAGGGTTTACATTGCAAAATAATCCGGTTGCAAAAAATACTGAACTAACGGATCTTTCCTTGTTAGAAGAAGACTATGAACATGACAGTGCAAAAGTTGACTTAACTGTAGGAGTCATACGAGTAGGTAAAGAATTAAATGTAGATTTTGAATATTGTTCTGATTTATTTAATGAAGAGACAATCAAAAAAATGGCGAATCACTTTAAAGCGTTGTTATCTATATTTACTGCTGATCCAAATAAGCTAATTGGCAATAGTTCTATCCTAGAAGCATCTGATAAAAATGAAATCCTTTCCCGATACAATACGTTAGAAATAAACCTTGATAAAAACGAAACGATATTGGATATATTTAGAAATCAAGCTAAATTAAATCCAAATCAGGCAGCTATTATTGTTTTAGACAAACAACTAATTACCTATAAAGAACTAGATGAAAAATCTAATCAATTCGCACATTATTTAGCTCATAAAGGTGTTAAAAAGGGAGACATGATTCCACTATTATTAGAAAACTCCTTTAGTATGATGGTTGGAATTATTGGTATTCTAAAATTAGGTGCTGTATATATTCCGTTGAGCATATCCAATTCAAAACACCTTACAGTAGCTATCTTAGAAAATGCAAATTCTAATCTAGTAATTAGTGAAACAAAATTCGATGATCTTTTTGAACAAAATGCTGCGTATAAGATCATTTTTATAGATTCAGATGCTGAGAAACTAAGCACATTTCCTATTGCTAATACCTCTGTTTCTATTCTTCCAGAAGATGCATCTCACATTATGTACAATTGGAAAAAAGGCAAACCTCATGGTGTCATATCAACACACAAGGCATTATATTCATTGCTAAACACCATGCACGATAACTATCCTTTAGAGTCATCGGATAGAATGCTTTTAAAAGGTGATCCTGCGGTAGATACAACAGTTTATGAACTATTTGGATGGATATTACCAGGATCGAGTTTAGTGATTCCAGCATCTCAAAAAGATCTGGATGTGCCTTCATTTTTAAACCTTGTAAGAGATACTAATATCACACATTTGCATGTTTCGACATGGTATCTATCTTTTCTAATGTCGTATTTAAGAACAATCATTGAAGATTCGCATCTGTCAAAACTAAAACATGTTGTACTATCAGACACTAACTTAGCACCTGATTTTATCAAACTATACAAACAACTAGGTTTAAAAGCGAAACTAATTTCGCTATATGGACATACTGAAACATTGATGCACTCAAGTCATAATTTGCATGATTTTTCAAATGAATCTGTAAAAAGTAATTCAATAGGAAAGCCATTTCAGGGAAACAATTTCTATATTTTAGATTCTAATTTAGCATTGGTTCCCGATGGAACAGTAGGCTATTTATATACTTCAGGGACACAATTGACAGACGGATACTTGAATAATTCTGAGTTTACTTCAGAAAAGTTTATTACGAATCCTTATGGAGATGAAAATCATAAACTTTTATACAAAACAGGCGATTTAGCTCGTTGGTCTGCGTCTGATGCCATAGAACTCGTTGGAAGAGAAGATTTAAAAGTAAAATATAGAGATTATAGAATCGATTTAGACGATATCGCATTCGCTTTAAAAAACCACAATTCAATAGCAGATGCTTCTGTATTTATAAAAAAGGATGAGAAAAACTCTGATAGCTTAATGGCATGTATATTGGCAAAAGAAACTTTTGATGAGGAAAGCATAAAGTCATATCTAAACGATATTATGCCAGCATATATGATACCTACTTCATTTGTGGAAGTAGAAGAATTCCCAATGGATACTAATGGAAACGTACACAGGAAAGTATTACAACAAAGAGTGAATAATTATGTGTTAAATAAAGAATATATAGCACCGAGCACCACTTTGGAAAAAACACTTGTTGCTATATGGGAAGAATTACTAGAAGTAGAGCAGGTAGGAATTACAGACGACTTTTTTGATTTGGGAGGTCGTTCTCTTTTAGTTATTAGTGTAATATCTAAAATAGAAGAAAAACTTAACATTCAACTTCCTTTCTTAACGCTATTCAACTATACAACTATTAAAAGTTTAGCGAATTATATTCAGTTATCAAGCTCTGAGCCTGAAGACGCAGAATCAGAATATGAAATTCTGGACATTTAGATCATAGCTTTAGAAAGCTAGCAATACTCCAATAAAATCTTAATAAAAGATAACTATCAAAATTTAAAATACAACCTTATGAATTCTGCAAATGATACCGTTTTAGAAATATTAACCAATGCCAAAAAGCTAGGTGTTGATGTCTTTCTTGAAGAAGATGGTTTGAAAGTGAAAATAGACAAAAGCAAAACTGTCGATCAGGATTTAATAAATATTTTAAAAAGCAATAAAAGCCTCATTGTGGATTTTTTGAAGGCAGAAAGCAAAAATTTTCAAGAAATAAGCAAAGGCATACAAAAAATAACAAAATACAATAGGGATGAAATTGGTAAAATTCCACTGACTTTTGCGCAAGAACAGCTATGGTTTGTTGATCAATTGCAAGGAAGCGCAAACTATCATTCGAGCAACGTATTTAATATAAAAGGAGGTTTGGATATCTCGCTTTTGGAAAAAACCATCCGAGCAATCATTGAACGTCACGAAGTTTTAAGAACTGTCATACGACAAGACGAAAACTTAGACACCTACCAATATGTTCTTAACAGTGACTTGTGGAAAATGAAATTTACCAAAGTCACGGAAAAAGGCAGCCTAAATGAAATCTTTAAAAATGATACAGCAGCTCCTTTTACACTAAAAGATGATTTCTTAATACGAGTTCATTTAGTAAAACTTGAAGAAAAGGAATATATGCTTCATATAGTAATGCATCATTTGGTATATGATGGATGGTCCATGCCAATTCTATTTACTGAATTGGTACAAATATATCACGCGCTTTCTCACGGACTTGTTCCTAATTTAGAAGAACTCCCAATTCAATATGCGGATTACTCCATATGGCTAAGAAAACGATATGATGAAACCTTCTTAAAAGAATCTTTAAACTTTTGGAAAAAACAACTACATAATTACAAAACCTTAGACTTCCCATTTGATTACCCTAGAAAGTCTATACAAAGCATAAATGGAGCAGTACATACAAGTAACATTGATACTGAACTAAAGACAAGTATTGATGAATTTGTGAAAGAAAAACAACTGACAACCTTTATGTTTATGACGAGTGTTCTAAACATTCTATTATACAAATACACGGATGAAAGTGACATCTGTATTGGAACACCTGTTGCCAATAGAGACCATAAAGAAACACAAAGTTTAATAGGTTATTTTGTAAACACACTTCCTTTACGTACAAAGCTAGATGAAAACTCTAATTTCTTTCAAATCATAGAAAGTGTCAAAGAGAACATTGTGCAGTCATTAAAATACAAAGAAGTTCCGTTTGAAAAAATTGTAGATACCGTAATCCAAAAAAGAGATTTAAGTAAAACGCCTATATTTCAAATTATGCTATCTGTTCAAAATGATCAGATCACTGGGGAATTAGCTAAAACTGAAGCAGCGAACGCAAACGCTAATGGGAATGCCAATGAAATTCAGATAGAAATAAAACCTTCAGAAGGTGTATTTGCAAAATTCGATTTGACATTTACTATTGAAAGCAGGGCAGATTCAATAGTTTTAGATATTGAATACTGTACTGATTTATTTGAAAGGGAAACTGTAGAAAGAATAGGCAAGTATTTTAGTCATCTAACTAAATTATTGCTAGAAACACCCGAACAACCCATACGCAATATAGAATTAATCACTGCTGACGATAAACAAAAACTTATCCATGATGTAAATACGATTGATGACGATTTTATCAAAAATGATACAGAGACGATTTTAGATTATTTTGATCGACAAGTAGCACAAAACCCAAATGCGCTTGCAGTTATTTCACCTGAAAAAAACGAAGAATTAACATATAAAGAACTGAATGATAAGGCTGATAAAATTGCCTATTATTTACAAGAATCATACAACATTCAAAAAGATGACTTAGTTGGGATCATGTTGGAGCGTTCTCCGTCGATGATTATATCTATTCTTGGAGTTTTGAAATCGGGCGCGGGATATCTTCCAATTGATCTAGATTATCCAGTAGATAGGAAAATGTTCATGATTGAAAACTCGAAAATAAAAAGTTTAATAATTTCTTCGGTAGATATCTTTGATGAAATTTTAGCGGCAGACCTAAATGTATTCATAATTGATAGTAAACTAGGTTTCATTCCAGCATATCCAGGTAAAAGTCTAAACAGCAGTAGTGATGATGGTTTAGCGTATACAATCTATACGTCAGGAACTTCTGGAGTGCCCAAAGGAGTAATGATTGAACACAAATCATTACTAAACCTTTGTACGTATCACACAAATCTTCATAACATAACAAAAGATGCTAGAGTAGCACTCTATCAAGGAACATCATTCGACGGATCGGTTTGGGAACTTTTTCCATACCTAATAGCGGGAGCACGTTTATATCCGATAGAAAGTAATGAAATCCGATTTGATATGCGGAAATTAGTTGAATTCATTGAAGAAAATGAAATCACACACATACACGTTCCTACTCAAATAGTATTGAATTTAATAGATCAAAACATTAGTCTTAAAAACACAATCGTAATGACTGGTGGGGAAGCGCTAAAAATACCAACAACGAATTCATTAAAAATTTACAATAACTACGGACCCACGGAAGGAACAGTTGTTTCTACGGATTATAAAGTAAGCCCTTACGATTTAGGAAGTATTCCAATTGGTAAACCGATATCTGGCGTGTCTACATACGTCTTAAATAAAAACAAACAACTACTACCACAAGGTTGTATAGGAGAATTATACATAGGAGGAAACGGAATTGCCAGAGGCTATCTTGGAAAAGAAGAACTGACAAATACAGTATTCCTAAAGGATAATTTTCTGAATAGGGGAAGCAAAATGTATAAAACAGGAGATTTGGTTAGGTTACGTAATGATGGAAATTTGGAGTTCAAAGGACGTGTGGACAGGCAAGTTAAAATCAGAGGATACAGAATAGAACTAAGTGAAATAGAAAATGTTTTAATGGAAATTGAAGCGATTTCTAATGCAATAGTTATTGACAAAGTTGAAAATCAAAACATATCTTTAGTCGCATACCTTGTGATAGATGGAGACTTTAATAAAAAAGAAATTATTAGATACCTAACGACTAAAGTTCCGGGTTATATGATCCCTAGTTTCATTGTCAAAATAGATGCATTACCTCTCAATGAAAATGGAAAAATTGATATCAAAAAATTACCAGATGTTGAAGGCAATAATACATTACGAGAAAACTACATAGCTCCTAGAAACCAGGTAGAAAAGGACATAACTGAAATTTGGGAGCAATTGCTTGGGTTAAAAAAGATTGGAATAAATGATGACTTCTTTGAACTTGGAGGATATTCTTTACTAATCACTAAAATGATTCCCCTATTCAAGAAGAAATTTAAAGAAGATGTTGAGGTAAAAACACTATTCAACTTTTCAACAATTGCGAAACTTGCAGATTATATTACGAATAAAGAAACGCTAAAAGATAAATTATTTAAAGTTCTTGATTTAGAAAAAGAAAGCAAATTAGATATTGATTTCTCAATGATTGATTCTTTAGAAAAATTCAAATTAGTTCCTGAACATATACTAATAACAGGCGCAACAGGTTTTATAGGAACCTATTTATTAAAAGATTTACTCATTAATACACAGGCAACGATATACTGTTTAGTAAGAGAAAAAGAAGGATTAGTCTGCAAGGAGAGAATACTTAACTCATTGAAAGATTATAATCTCTATGATGCTTCATTTGATGATAGAATTGTAGCTGTAAAAGGAGATCTTTCTAAAGCATATCTTGGCATAGAACTTAAAATGTACAATCAATTAAGCAAGAAAATTGATTATGTATACAATAGCGCAACCTATATGGATCATCATTCTCCATATAGCAAACTCAAAAACACCAATGTGTATGGAACTATCGAATTATTGAATTTTTCTCTAAAAAACAAATTAAAAAAAATCATCCACCTATCAAATCTTGGAAGATTCATTCCTCCACATCATGAAAATAAATTTTTCGAATGGAGCTCTAGAGAATATGAAATTCATCATGAATTTAATGGATATGGAGCTAGTAAATGTGTAGGAGAAATAATGATGAAAAAATCGCTAGATGCGGGAATGCCAATTCAAATCTATAGAATTGGACTAACCACAGGAGATTTAATTACAGGTAAAATACCAAAATCTCAATGGTTCACAAAACTTCTCAAATCGTGTTATGAACTAGGTGCGTATACATCCGAATATATGGCGCCAATAACGCCTATAGACTTTGTAAGTGAGGTTATTACTAAATTATCTCTTCAAAATGATTTGGAACAAAACATATTTCATTTAAACAACAATCGTTTGGTGTCATTAAAGCGAATTTTTGATAATTCTGTTGGATTAGATAAAAAAATTGAAAACCTAACCTTACAACAGCTGTTAATGAAATTTTTAGAAGATTCTGACAAACTACATTTACCAATCTTATCATTTATCGACTTTAACTCTCCCGAATTAATAAATGCATTAGAAGGAAATCACCCTGTAAGAGAAGATGGAATCGAAGATGATATGACTCACAATTCAAACGAATTGACGATGAGGATTGTTAAAGAAAAATTAGGGCTAGAATTCCCTGATATGAAAGACTATGTGAAGCACTATGTACGTAGCGCAGTTAACGACTACAACTAAAAATAATATAACTGTTATAACTACCAAAAAAGCCACAGTAAATGCTGGTTTTCAGCATATTCGTTGAAAACATACCGAAGAATCACTTCCTGATAAATTATTAGCTATTGTAAGGTTAAAGGAATTGAAGCTGAAAGGCTATCGAGTGAAAAAATAATTGCCAAAATTTAAAAATACTACCTTATGACTTCTGCAAATGATACCGTTTTAGAATTACTAACCAACGCCAAAAAACAAGGTGTTGATGTTTTTCTCAACGAAAATGATCTGAAAGTAAAAATTGATAAAAATAAAACTGTCGATCAAGATTTAATAAATAATTTAAAAACCAATAAAACACGTATTGTAGATTTTTTGAAGGCAGAAAACAAAAACTTTCAAGAAATAAATAAAGGAGTACAAAAAATACCAAAATACAATAAAGATGAAATAGGTAAAATTCCACTGTCGTTTGCACAAGAACAACTATGGTTGGTTGATCAAATGCAAGGAAGCGTAAACTATCACTCCAGCAATGTATTCAGTATAAAAGGAAATTTGAATATAACAATCTTAGAAAAAACCATCCGAGCAATCATTGAACGTCACGAAGTTTTAAGAACAGTGATAAAACAAGATGAAAACTTAGATGCTTACCAATACGTTCTTAAAAGTGATTTGTGGAAAATGAAATTTACAGAAATCACTGAAAAAGGCGGCCTAAATGAAATTTTCAAAAATGATACAGCAATTCCTTTCATACTAAAAGACGATTTCTTAATAAGAATTCATTTAGTAAAACTTGAAGAAAAGGAATATATGCTTCATATCGTGATGCACCATTTGGTGTATGACGGATGGTCAATGCCAATTTTCTTTGCTGAATTGGGCGAAATTTATCACGCACTTTCTCACGGAATTATGCCTAACCTAGAAGAGTTGCCAATTCAATATGCGGATTATGCGATATGGCTACGAAAATTGTATGATGAGGCCTTTTTACAAGAATCTTTAAATTTTTGGAAAAAACAACTGCACAATTACAAAACCTTAGAATTCCCGCTTGATTATCCTCGAAAGTCGATACAAAGTATTAAAGGCGCATTATATTCTAATAGCATTGATGGTGAACTAAAAACAAGGATAGATAAATTTTTGAAAGAAAAGCAAATCACAACCTTTATGTTTATGACGAGTGTTTTGAATATTCTATTATACAAATACACTGATGAAAACGATATATGTATTGGCACACCAGTTGCCAATAGAGACTTTAAAGAAATACAAGGGCTAATAGGCTATTTTGTAAATACACTTCCTTTACGTACAAAACTAGATGAGAAAGCTAACTTTTTTCAAATTATAGAGAATGTTAAAGAAAATATTATTCAAGCATTAAAATATAAAGAAGTTCCATTTGAAAAAATTGTAGATACTGTAATTCAAAAAAGAGACTTAAGTAAAAGCCCTATATTTCAAATCATGTTATCTGTTCAAAATGATCAGACCAATAAAAAATCAGCGAATAATGATTTTAATGAAATTCAGATAGAAATTCAAACTTCTGAAGGTGTATTTACAAAATTTGATTTAACGTTTACGATAGTTAATACGGTAGATTCAATCGTTTTAGATATTGAGTATTGTACTGATTTATTTGAAAAAGAAGCCATAGAAAGAATAAGCAAGTATTTTATTCACTTAATTAAACTATTATTAAATGCACCTGAGCAAAGCATAAACGATTTAGACCTAATCACTACTGCTGATAAACAAAAACTTATTTATGATGTAAATACGATTGATGATCATTTTATCAAAAACGATACGGAAACCATTTTAGACTATTTCGATCAGCAAGTTGCATCAAACCCAAACGCTATTGCGGTTATATCATCTGAAAAAAATGAAAAGTTAACATATAAAGAGCTGAATGACAAAGCAAACAAACTAGCTCACTATTTAAAAGAATCATACAACATTCAACAAGATGATTTAGTGGGTATAATGCTTGAGCGTTCTTCACTTATGATTGTAGCTATTTTAGGAATTTTGAAATCTGGTGCAGGATATCTTCCAATTGACTTAGAATATCCAGTAGATAGGAAAATGTTCATGATTGAAAATTCTAAAATAAAAAGTCTAATCATTTCTTCTAAAGATATTTTTGATGAAATTTTAGCGGCAAATATTAATGTTTTTACAATTGATTCTAAATTAGATGCTATTTCTGAATACTCAGGTGATAAAAGTTTAAACAATAGTCATCATGACAGTCTAGCATATACGATCTATACTTCAGGAACTTCCGGGATGCCCAAAGGAGTTATGATTGAACATAAATCATTAGTAAACCTTTGTCTGTACCATAAGGAATTTTATAAAGTAACAAATGATTCCAGAGTTGCATTATATCATGGAACATCATTCGATGGATCTGTTTGGGAACTTTTTCCATACTTAATAGCTGGAGCTCGTTTGTATCCGATAGAAAGTAATGATATCCGATTTGATATGAGGAAATTGGCTGAATTTATTGAAGAAAATGAAATCACCCACATACATGTTCCTACCCAGATAGTACTGAATTTAATAGACCAAGACATTAGTCTTAAAAACACAATCGTAATGACTGGTGGAGAAGCTTTAAAAATTCCAAAAGCCAATTCATTAAAAATTTATAATAACTACGGGCCTACGGAAGGAACCGTTGTTTCTACGGATTATAAAGTAAGTCCTTATGACTTAGGAAGTATTCCAATAGGTAAACCAATAGGAGGAGTATCTGCATACGTCTTAAACAAAAATAAACAACTACTACCACAAGGTTGCATTGGAGAGTTATACATAGGAGGAAACGGAATCGCCAGAGGGTATCTTGGAAAAGAAGAGCTTACAAATAAAGTATTCCTTGACGATGATTTTTTGAATAGGGGAAGTAAAATGTATAAAACAGGCGATTTAGTAAGGCTAGGAAATGATGGAAATTTTGAATTCAAAGGTCGTGTTGATAGGCAGGTTAAAATCAGAGGATATAGAATAGAACTAAGTGAAATAGAAAGTGTTTTAATGGAAATTGAAGCGGTTTCTAATGCAATTGTTATTGACAAAGTTAAAAATGAAGATGTACAATTAGTCGCGTATCTTGTAATAGAAGGTGATTTTGATAAAAAAGAAATCATTAAATATATGACGGCGAAAGTTCCTAAGTATATGATTCCTGGTTCCATTGTTAAAATAGATACAATGCCTCTTAATGAAAACGGAAAAATTGATTTCAAAAAATTACTAGATATTGAAAACAACAATACCGTAAAAGAAAATTATACAACTCCTAAAAACCAAATAGAGAAAGGTGTAACTGAAATTTGGGAGAAATTGCTTGGCGTAGAAAAAATTGGAATAAATGATGACTTTTTTGACTTAGGAGGACATTCGCTTACAGCAACTAAAATGATAGCACTCATTGAACGTGAATTTGATTTTCAATTACCTATTTCAATACTTTTTGAACATCCATCGATAAAAAAAATAGCAGATGTTATCCGATCAAAAAATGAAAGTAATGAAGCCAAAATATTAGTGCCAATACATACAGAAGGAACTAAAACTCCTATATTTTGTGCTCCTCCAGGTGGTGGAAATGTTTTAATTTATAATGACTTATCAAAAGAATTGGGCTCAGAACAACCTTTATATGCTTTCCAATCTTCTGGAATAGATATGAAATCTGAAATTTTAGAATCCATAGAAGAAATGGCAACATTATTCATCAAAGAAATGCAAAAAATTGATGCTGAAGGACCATACACTCTTCTTGGATATTCATTTGGTGGAAAAATCATTTATGAAATGGCTCTGCAATTAATACGTGAAGGATTTAAAGTTAACAACCTGATTATTCTGGATGCATTAGCTCCAGATAAAGTTGTAAAAGACTATAAAAGCGTGCTTCCTTCAAGTTATATGAAATGGGTATTATATTTCAAAGACTTGTACAATTTAAAATTAAATGATCAAAACTTAAAAATGGATTTGAGTTACTCAGATCTTATAAACAAATCTGAAAATGCACAATTAAAAGTATTTCATGATAAGTTAATTGAACTCGGTGAACCTTTTACATTTGAGCAAATAAAATCTTTTATCAATGTCTATATATCAAACTCTCAAATAAAATATCTTCCTGAAATTAAAGACATTCCAAACCTTTCTATAATATTATTTAAGGCACTAAAAGTGGAATCCGCTTTTTCAATAGATCAACTAGAAGAAAGAAAGAAATTCTTTGGAGAAATAGTAGATCAAGACGATTTAGGTTGGAACGATTTTACAAGTACAGCAGTTAAAGCCTTCGATGTAGATTGTTCTCATATTGATATGATAGGACTTCCACACATTGCTGAAATAGCTGAAGAAATAAATAAACACTTAGGATACAATTAAAAAAACACGCATAGCGAAAACCTTTTTTGGAGAAAATAATTTAGGCTACTAAACTGAGTTTCTCTCAAAACCTCCCTGTGCTAAAAGAGCGCTATTTTCGGAAAAATTCGTACACGCTTCTTATCCAAAAACTATAAAATCACGTTACTCGCTTTACGATTACTACTCGTAACACACAAAAACGCGTAGAAATCTATTTTAGAAACAATAAAATACAACAAAATGAAAATCAAAAATGACGATTTAGTTTATATAAAAGAAAATTTAGTCATTGAGCCTTTAGTCAATAACTGGTATGCTTGGCCTCACTTAATTCCTCCAGCAACCACAGCTTTAAATTTAAAAGAAAGGCACTTAAAAATAATGGCATCCTATATTGATACGCCACAAATTCATGCAGCTGCGGTTAAAGATCCAAGAATGTTAGGAGGCCCATTCATAGATTATAATGGTCAACGAGTTTCTGAAATACAGCAATTGCATGACGAAACCTTAGACGAATGTGATGATCTCTTAACACTATGCAATGCAATTTCTGAATTAAATGAACTCTTGGCGCCAATGAGTGGAATGTCTTTAGAACCTATCTATGAAAAAGTTCCAGATGTTTTAAAAGGATACGTAGAACTTTATTACGATCTTAATAATAATGCGTCATACCGTTTTTATGAAGAACTCTTATATGAGAGTGAATTTTACAAAGAAAACTTACAATCATTCAATTTGTTTTTAGTTCAAGATGATGATTCCAGAAACTTTGTATTAAGTACGCCACGATTAAGTACACCAAAAACCATACGATTTAACATTCCATTCAAAGATTCACGAATAGATACCTTGTTTGGAATGACTCAAACTCCTCTAACATTTGGTGAAATCACAAAAATGATGGAAGTACATGCTGATGATGTAGAATTATTCAGCACTTTTTTCACCACAGAAACACCAAAAAAATATACGAAATATGACGGAGAAGGAATGTTGACAAGATACTTTGGTCATGCTTCCATATTAGTAGAAACAAAAGACATATCCATATTAGTTGATCCTGTAATTAGTTATGGCTACGAATCTGATATATCGCGATTTACGTTTTCCGACCTGCCAGAAACGATAGATTATGTACTTTTTACACACAATCATCAAGATCATATTTTATTTGAAACCTTACTGAGAATTCGACATAAAATCAAAAATATTATTGTTCCTAAAGCAAATGGAGGAGAGTTGCAAGACCCTAACGTTAAAACGATGCTTAACAAAATTGGATTTACGAATGTAATTGAACTTGGGGTTTTGGAAAAATTGGAGCTTTCAGATTGTTCAATTATGGGACTACCATTTTTAGGAGAACATTGCGATTTAAACATCAAAAGTAAATTATGCCATTTGGTAAAATTCAACAAAGGACATCAAATTCTTTTTGTTGCAGATTCCAGTAATCTTGAGCCTGAGGTTTATAAAAAAGTTAGTAAAGTAACTGGAGATATAGAAGCAATTTTTCTAGGAATGGAATGTGATGGCGCTCCTTTATCTTGGTTATATGGACCTTTATTGCCAAAGCCAGTAAAAAGGGAAGAAGATCGATCAAGAAGACTCTCAGGATCCGATTTTGAACAAGCAAAAAGTCTCATTGAAATTTTTAACCCAAAAGATGTCTTTGTATATGCTATGGGAATGGAACCTTGGCTTAAATATATAACCTCTGTAAAATACACAGAAGAATCACGCCCTATTATAGAATCCAATAAACTATTAGAATATTGTGAAGCCAACGGAATAGAAGCTGAAAGGCTATTTGGCGAAAAAGTAATCACATACAATTAAGTCTTTAGAATCAGTATATATATAGCAATACATGTGATTTTAAATTCATGTTACTTCTTTAAAACCGAACGTTTTATCCCAAAATGACAACTATCTTTTTACTGTAACTATAAAGTTGAACAGTATTGAATTGACAACACAAAAATTATGAATAGCAATAAATCTAATTTACTTTCTTCAGAAGAAATTGTAAATACTTTTAAAGGTTCTGATGATCATGTTTCTTTAGAACAAATAAAATCTGATATCAACATTCTATATAACAAACTATGTGCAGAACTAGTTGCGTTAAACGTTCTTTTTACTGAAGATATTTTAAATAAAACGGCTGCTTTAATATATGATGATTTATATGCAAGAGTAAAGCAAGATCCGATAGCCATAACGCCTTTTTTAATCTATACGATATCAAAATCTTTTAAAGTCATTTTTTATTACAGAATCGCTAATGCGGTTTCTTATTTTAATCATGAAGATTTTGAAACTAGTAAAATTTGCAAATACTATTCTTATTTGCTTTCTGAAGTAGCTGCGAAGGACACAAAAATAGAAATACATCCAGAAGCGATCATAGGAGAAAGATTTGTGATAGATCATGGAGTAAATACTGTGATTGGCGCAACATCAATTATAGGGAATGATTGTACAATTTTAAATAATGTCCTACTAGGTGCTAAAAAAATCACATGCAATCCAAAAGGCAAAAGACATCCTACCATTGGTAATAATGTAAATATTGCAGGTGGTGTACGCATATTAGGAGCCGTTAGTATTGGCGATAATACGCAAATTGGCCCCGATTGTATGATTATAAATAACATACCAAGCAATTCAACTGTTAGGAAAGAATCATCTTGTCAAATTATCAAAAGAAACCTATTGTAAGACATGTATATGTAAAACCACTCATGATGCATTATGAATAATATAGAACAAAAAAAAATATACAACTATTGGAGAAGAAAATTAGGAGGTACTCCTGTAATAACAAATGATTTTTCTAAGTCAATCTGTATAGAAAAAACGTTAATTAAAGACGAAGACCTCTCTTATTTTAATCAAATAACTGGTCGTAATAAATTAGCCGAACACAGCATTTTAATTATCATTTTCAATATACTTTTACAACGGTATTTTGCAAGTAATGAGCTTATTTTTTCACTAGGAATGGACGAAAATAAAGCTCCGTTACTGTATAAATTCAGCGCTATAAAAGGAAAAACGCTCAAGCAATATATTCAAGAATCGAAAAAAGAAATCCAAGACGTCTATACAAATGGTAACTACGCAGAAGAAGTAAAAGAAAATTATTCTTTTGAGCAATATACGCCCTATGCGTTTTGTTACAGAACAACACTGGAGTCTTCTTCATCATTTCCTTTTTGTCTAAATATTAATAAAAATGATAACGAGCTCATAATTTCGCTTTCGTATTCAGAAAAATTCATTGATAAGCATGTTTCGAGTCACTTTATTCAGAGCATAAAAAGATGGCTTATTAACCTTAAAAGCTATATAAATAATGATGTAAATACGATTTCTATTCTTTCTGAAAAAGAAAGACATTTACTAGTACATACAGATAATGGTACAAGCACAAACTTTAATAGTGATGAAACCATTGTAAGCTTATTTGAAAAACAGGCAGCTGAAACGCCTAATCAGATTGCTGCAGTTTATAAATCATCGACACTAACGTATAAAGAATTAAACGATACCGCCAATCAATTTGCAAACTATCTTAGAGTTGAATATGATATAGCTGCTGGAGATTTTGTTGCTGTTAAACTTGAACGAACGGAGAAGTTATTAATCACTCTATTGGGGATCTTAAAAGCGGGCGCAGCCTATATTCCGATAGACATTAATTATCCAAAAGAGAGAATTAAATATATAGAAAATCATAGTAAAAGTAGCCTTGTTATTACTGCTAAAAAATTAAAATTATTTTACAAAGACCAATACAAATATTCAAAAGAAAATAGTCAGGTTCGTATGGATGGTAGTCATACTGCTTATGTCATATATACCTCTGGAACCACAGGAAAGCCGAAAGGAGTTGTAATTACTCATAAAAATGTGGCAGCTTTAATATTTTGGGCTTGTAAAGAATTTGACTCTTCAAAGTTTGAGGTGGTTTATGCCGCAACATCTCACTGTTTTGACCTTTCTGTTTTTGAGATGTTCTATACATTATCTATTGGGAAAAAAGTAAAAATATTAACCAATGCTCTTGATATAGAATCAGCATTGAAAAATGATGAAAAAGTACTATTAAATACTGTTCCTTCAAGTATAAGAACCATCATAAATAATGAAAATAGTTTAAAAAACGTTACTGTAATTAATTTAGCAGGAGAAATATTCCCTGTAGAAATAGCTAAAAAACTACTAGAAACTAATGCTGAGGTTAGAAACCTATATGGTCCTTCTGAAGATACTACGTATAGTACGTGTTATAAACTATCTTCTTTAAAAAAATATACTTTCATTCCTATCGGAAAGCCTATAGCGCATACAGAAGCCTATATCTTAGATGATGAATTGCAGTTAGTTCCTGTAGGAGTTGTTGGGAAATTATATTTAGCTGGTGAAGGCGTTGCAAAAGGTTATTTGAATAATGCAGAGTTAACCCAAGAAAAATTTATAGAGAACCCTTTTAACAAAGGGCAACGAATGTATGACACTGGAGATTTGGCTACATGGATGCCCAATGGCATACTAAAATTTTTAGGAAGAAAAGATGATCAAATAAAGTTAAGAGGATATAGAATTGAACTAGGAGAGATAGAGAATGAAATTTTCTCGTCTTCAGAAAACATTCTGCAAGCATCTGTCATTTTAAAAGGCGATATATTAATTGGTTATTACTTAGAAAATAGGCCAATCAATAAAACACACCTTTTTTCATATATAGAAAAGAGACTTCCTTCTTATATGATTCCTAACCAACTCATAAAAGTAGATGAAATTCCTTTAACACCTAATGGAAAAGTAGACAAAAACAAGCTTTCACAAGTAAAAAACCTAGATGATAAAGCAAAGTATATCGCGCCTTCGTCTCAGATCGAAAAAGAAGTAGTTAAAATTTGGGAGTCAGTATTAGGGATTTCCCCTATTGGAATAAATGACCATTTTTTTGAATTAGGCGGGCATAGTTTGATGGTTTCACAAGTTATCAATCTTACCTATAAAAACTTAAACCAAAGAATTACGCATAAAACCTTTTTTAAAAATCCAACAATTAAAGATTTTGCAAAAGAACTTAAAAGCCAAGAATACACATCAATTCCTAAAACAGTTTTAAAAGATGGATATCCATTAACACCTTCGCAACATCGATTGTGGTTACTAAGTCAGTTTGAAGGAGGTGGAATAGCGTATCAAATTTCAGGAGCATTACGATTAAAAAGTAAAATTAATCAACCCAATTTTGTGAATGCATTTAAACAAGTATTTGCGCGTCATGAAATTTTGAGAACCGTCTTCAAGGCTGATGCAGAAGGCGTGATTAAGCAATACGTAATTCCTGAAGATGCGTTTAAATTTGAATTAAAAACGATAGATTTTTCAAATAAAAAGCGCCCTGAAAAATCGGTAAAAGCGTACATTCAAAAGCAAGACAAAAAAGCTTTTAATCTAACAACTCCTCCTTTATTTAAAATTGCCTTATTAAAAATAGATGAAAATAGCTTTGTGTTTTACTTAGCGATGCATCATATTATTAGTGATGGATGGTCGTTAAATGTATTAACGAACGAAATCGTAACGAGCTATAATTCTTTACAAAATAAAGAAGAAGTTATAAATCTTCCCCAACTTTCAATACAATACAAAGATTATGCAGTTTGGCTGTCAAATAATTTGAATTCACCTTCACATACCGAAGCAGAAAAATACTGGCATAAAAACTTTAGCGAATCAATACCTATTTTAAATTTACCAACGTATCAACCTAGACCACAGGTTAAAACATACGCTGGTAAAATAATTCAACACGATTTCTCAAAGAAATTAATCAAAAAAATAAAGCATGTCTCTCAGGAACAGCAAGCTACATTATTTATGACTTTAATGTCTTGTGTTAGAATGTTACTATCTAGATATAGTAATCAAACAGACATTAGTATTGGAACACCTGTTGCTGGAAGGTCTCATCCAGATTTAGAACCTCAAATAGGATTGTATATAAATACATTAGCAATTCGGACAAAATTTAATACTGATGATCGTTTTTCGACACTATTAGCAAAAGAAAAAGAACAGCTTCAGGCTGCATATACACATCAAGATTTCCCGTTTGATAAACTTGTAGAAAACCTAGCAGTATCAAGAGATACTTCGCGTTCACCATTATTTGATGTCATGGTGGTTTTGCAAAATCAACAGGAGCGTTCATCATTTTATAATGAAGGAGAATTAGTTATAAGTGATTTTGAAACAGTTAGAGAAACAGCTCAGTTTGACTTAACGTTTTCATTTGTTGAGAATGACTCTTTATCACTATTATTGTCATATAACACAGACTTGTATAGTGATTTATTTATAAAAAGAATGACTCGGCATTTAGAAAAGATATTTGAACAAATCACTTCTTCTCAAGAAATAAAACTAAACGAACTAACACTTATTACAAAAGAAGAAAAAAATCAACTTTTTACTGAATTTAATGCAACTACCGAACTCTTCCCACTGGAGAAAACGGTCATAGACTTATTCTATGAGCAAGTGCGAAAAAATCCAAAAAACATTGCTGTAAACTTTGAAAATGAAACCTTGACGTATGCAGCATTGGATGAAAAATCAAGTAGGCTGTCTGTTTTTATACAGCAAAAATATGCGGTAACAAATGGAACATTAGTAGGAATACTTTTAGAGCGTAGCACAGATTTGATAATTTCAATACTAGCAGTTTTAAAAGCAGGTGCAGCGTATGTTCCAATCGATTTAAAATATCCTGAAGAAAGAATCAACTACATAAAAAAAGATGCAGGTATATCCGTATGTATTGATGAAACATTTTTAGCTACATTTAGAAAGAAAGATTCAAATGTAAAACCATTAAAATTAGATAGTTCACCTCATAGTGATGATGTAGCGTATGTTATTTATACTTCAGGCTCCACAGGCAATCCTAAAGGCGTTGTTGTAAAACATAAAAGTCTTACTAATCTATGTTTTTGGCACCAAAAGGCATATCATGTATCAGCGGAAAGCAAAGGAACATTATTCTCAGGAATTGGTTTTGATGCATCTGTCTGGGAAATTTATCCTTATTTAACTGTTGGAGCATCGTTAGTTCCAATTCAAAGTGATGCAATACGTTTTGATGTGGAAGCATTGTCCGCCTTTTTAAAAAATCATCAAATTACGCATGCATACCTTCCATCTAAAATTTGCCAAGATTTTATAGCGAAAGATATTTCAGACCTTGAAACGATCATCGTAACAGGCGGAGAAGCATTAACATATTCTAAAAAAACAAACTTAAAAATATATAATAACTATGGACCTACAGAGAATACTGTAGTGACTACTTTTTTTGATTGTACTTCTATTTCCAAAGAAAATATTCCAATCGGAAAACCTATCAGTAATACAAAAGTGTACATTTTAACAGAAACATTGCAACTTACTCCAATAGGTGTTGTTGGTGAATTGTGTATTTCGGGTACAGGACTTGCAACTGAATATCTGAATCGTCCAACACTTACAACAGAAAAATTTGTAGAAAACCCATATAGAGCTGGAGAACGATTATACAAAACAGGAGACTTAGCACGTTGGTTACCTGATGGTAATATTGAGTTTATAGGCAGAAAAGATACTCAAATAAAAATACGAGGAAATAGAGTAGAGCTAGGAGAAATAGAAGCTAGCATTCTTAAATTTAATGCTGAAATTTCACATGCTATTGTATCTGTAAAAACAGTTAACAGCCATGAAGTATTAGTAGCATATTATTTAACTTCTGAAAGCATTGATATTGAAGAACTAAGAAATTACTTGTCAGGCAGATTACCAATTTACATGGTGCCCAATTATTATAGTAAATTAGAAAAAGTGCCTTTAACGTCCAATGGTAAGATAGATAGAGATAAACTGCCAGTTATTTCAGAATTAGATATTGTGAAAAAACAATATATAGTACCAAATAGTAAGATTGAAATTGAAATTTCAACGATTTGGAAAGCAATTTTAGGCATTCAAAAAATAGGAGTTTTAGATGACTTTTTTGAATTAGGAGGACACAGTTTACTTCTTACGAAATTGCTAAATGAATATCAAAAAACATTTAAAGTAGCTATAACTTTAGAGCAATTATACACAAACACTACGTTAAGGAGTCATGCAAAACTGCTAAATAACACTAGGCATCAAGGCTATAAGATTGAGAAAGCACCATTGCAAGAATATTATAATCTTTCTTCTTCTCAAATGCGATATTGGTTGCTGTATAAGATACAGGGCAAGTCTAAAATATTTAACATCTATAGTGCTTTACAGCTACCTGAGAATGTAGACACAACTATTATGGAGGAATCCTTTAATGAGTTGATGAAACGTCATGAAATTCTGAGAACTGTATTTATAGAAGATAAAGGCGTTCCAAAGCAGCATGTACAACATCCTTCGCCTGTAGAAATTTTATATTGTAACACTAAAGAAGAAGCTGTAGATAAAGTTTTTAATCATGAGTTTGATCTTGATACCTATCCTTTATTTAAAATAGCTATTGTACAAGAGGCACAAACCAATACCTTGTTTTTTAACATACATCATAGTATTAGTGATGGATGGTCAATGAAAATCATACACAGAGATTTAATGGAGTTATATGACTCCGCAATATCAGCAAGAAAACCGAAGCTTTGTAAACTATCAATACAATACAAAGATTACGCACAATGGCAACACAGTTCATTACAATTGCCTGAGATGATAACTCATGAAAATTATTGGAAAAATCATCTTAAAGGAGACTTACCATATTTACAATTACCAACAGATTATGCTACGAAACTAAAAACGACTCAAAAAAATGCTTCATTTCACAAGGTATATATTAGTGAAGAACAGAAACAAAAAATTGAAACTTTAGCAGGTTTAGAAAAGGTAAGTGCGTTTGCATTTTTTGTTGCAACGTTAAAAATCGTATTGCACAGACTAACTTCGGAAGAAGATATTATTATTGGAATTCCAGTCGCAAATCGAAACCACTTTCAGTTAAAAGACAGTGTTGGGTGTTTTATAAATACTTTAATGTTGAGAGATGTTATAACTGATAAAGGATCTTTTAAAGAATGGTTGCAAAGTGTGAGTGCAACATTAACTTCGGCATTGATGCATCAAGAATATCCTTTTGAAATGCTATTAAATCAATTAAATTATAGCAAAGAAGAACATAGTTTTCCAATAAGCCCCGTATTTTTAAATATGATAGATTTTGAATCGGAATCTTCAGAAGCAATACGTGATTTTAGCGCAAGTCATGGCGTATTAGAATCGTCTCCAAAATTTGATTTAGAATGTTACATTAAAAGTTATGAAAACGGATACGCTTTAAATTTTGTGTACGATAATACTCTTTTCAAAAAAGAAACGATAGCGTATTGGGCAGAAGCATATATGTGCGTTATGGATCAGGTAGTAAATAATTTTAAGCAACCTATTCAAAATATAAAACTTTTTGAAAATAACCTTTACAATCAAACAGATTTAAAACCAACACATGAGTTTGTAAAATATGAAAGAGATGAAATTCAGCAGTGTATTACAGAACGATTTGAAAAACAAGTAAAACAATTTCCAAATGACATTGCGATATTTTCTGATGGAAATGAAATTACCTATAAAAGCTTGAATAATCATGCTAATCATTTGGCAAACCAAATACATAATGTAACTAAAGACACAAATAAAAGAAGAGTCGCTTTATTTTTAAATCATGATGAAAGCTCAGTAATAGGTATGTTGGGTACCTTAAAAGCAGGATATTCGTATGTGCCTATTGATGTTGGGACTCCAATAAAAAGAGTTAAGTACATTATTGAAGATGCAGATTGTATGTCAATTGTATGCACTAAAGAAACTGCAAAAAAAGCCCAAGAAGTATTGGAAGAAGTATCTGGTGTGGCTTTAATACAGTTATCTGAAAATGATAATCTTGAAGAAATACCGAACCCAACAGGAAACTCTAATGTGTTAAACGAAGCGTATGTTTTATACACCTCTGGATCTTCGGGAATGCCAAAAGGAGTGATGCAAAACCATAGAAATGTGCTGCATTACATTAGCGTATATACTAACAATATCAGAATTACTCAAAAAGATAAATTAAGTGTTCTTTCAACCTACACATTTGATGCTTCTGTAAAAGATATTTATGCGGCAATTTTGAATGGAGCTTCCGTAAATTTCTATAATGTCTCTAAAAAAGGGATCAATAATTTATCGTCTTGGTTGCGAACTGAGCATATTACAGTATTACATATTATCCCTACTATTTATAGATATTTTTTAAAGGAATTTAATGATAAAAAAATGTTTAAAGATATACGATTGGTTGATTTAGGTGGAGAACCTTGTCATAAAATTGATTTCGATCTTTTTAAAACGCATTTTCCAAAACATGCTTTTCTTGTGAATGATTATGGTCCTACAGAATCGACAATCGTTTCTCAAAAGTTTTTAAATCATACATCCCAAATCATAAAAAATAATATTCCATTAGGAAGTGCTGTAATAGAAACAGAAGTGTTTTTATTGGATGAGAATAATTGCAAAAAAGGAGTGTATCAAGAAGGAGAAATTGCCTTTAAAAGCGAATACCTTTCCTTAGGTTATTTAAACAAAAAAGAACTAACCGAAAAAGCATTCATAACAGACCCAATCACTGGTACTGGAAGAATATACAAATCAGGTGATATTGGAAAAATGCTCCCAACAGGAGAAATAGAGTTTTTACATCGCAAAGACACACAAGTAAAACTTAATGGATTGCGAATTGAACTTTCAGAAATAGAATACAATCTGGAACAAATTACAAACATCGCGGAAGCTATTGTTCTTATCAAAAATATAGAAGAGAATCCACACATAGTTGCATACTTACGAACAAAGGAACAAATAGAATCATCCGAAATAAAAGAACTACTAAGCAAAACTTTACCTAAATATATGATACCCAACATATTTATGGTAATGGAGCACTTCCCGCATACACGCACAGGAAAAATTGAACGAAAATCGTTTCCTACTCCAACAGTATCCGATCTTAAAAAGACACCTTATATACCGCCAAGTACCGATTTAGAAAAGGAATTAATTACTATTTGGAAAGGTGTTTTAAAAACAGACAATTCTGCACAAATAGGAATTAAAGATAATTTTTTCGAATTAGGAGGAAACAGCATACAAGCGGTCATTTTAATCAATGAAATAAACAAAATATATAATACGTCATTTTCAGTAGTAAATCTATACGACACATTAAATATAGAGGACTTAGCCGTTTTACTAAACTTTGCAATACTTCAGAATAAAAAAACGAGTGCGGCAAACCAAGAACAAGATGAAGTGATTTTGTAACGCTTTTTATAACCCAAGCATAGATAAGATATTTTCATGAAAAAAGAATTTTTACAAAAACTTCTTTCATTAGGAGTTCAGTTTGAAATAATTAACAATAACCTTAAGGTTAATGCGCCTAAAGGTGTATTGACCAATGAATTATTGGAAGAAATTAAAAAAAATAAAGCATATCTAACGAATCTTATTACATCAAGTGAATCTATTCCAAAAACCAAAATAAAAAAAGGTTATAATTTAACACCAACACAATATTTTATGTGGTTTACACATGAACACCTTGGAGGGAATAAAGCGTATAATATAGTTGCTTCTTTAAAGCTAAAAGGAAATCTTAACAAGCAACTTTTAGAAAAAGCGTTTCAAAAAGTTATAGAAAGGCATGAAATATTAAGAACAGCTTTTAAAGAAAATAACAAAGGGAAAGTCCGCCAAAGTATTTTGAATAAGGATTCTCTAAAGTTTAAACTTGAAGTTGTCAAATCGCAAAACCTTTCTAAAAAGGAGGTTCATGCGCAAATAAAAGAAAGATATGATGAGGCTTTTAGTTTAAAAAAAGATCTTTTAATAAAAGCATCTTTATTTTCTCTCGAAGAAAAAGAACATATATTACTATTTGTACTTCATCATATTATAGGCGATGGTTGGTCGTTAGAAATACTAACCAAAGAAGTGATGTTAGTTTACAATAGCCTAATTCAAAATAAGGAAATAAAATTAGCAGAATTACCGATCCAATATAAAGATTATGGTGAGTGGTTAACTAAAAAACTTAAAAGTTCTAGTTATGATAAAAAATTAAAGTACTGGAAAGAGCAATTTAAAATACCGCCTCCAGTTTTAGAACTAACAGCTCAAAAGCGTCCAGCTATAAAAACATATAATGGACGTGTGTATTATCATGAATTTTCAGAAGATTTTAGCCATCAGCTAAAAGCATTCAGTAAAGCACATCATACTACATTATTTATGATATTGCTAGGAGGACTAAACGGTATTTTCTCTAAATATACGGGACAAACAGACATTACACTTGGAACAACTGTTGCAGGAAGAGAACATCAGGATTTAGAAAATCAAATTGGGTTATATTCAAATGCATTACCCGTAAGAACACAGTTCAATAAAGAAAACACATTCATTAATTTCATACAAATACAAAAGCAAACACTACTAAATGCTTATGAGAATAAAGAATATCCTTTTACTAAATTAGTAAGTCATCTATCCATTCCAAAAGACCTTAGTAGAGCACCATTATTTGATATTATGGTGCTGTTGCAAAACCACAAAGATTTAGGAATTAGTGACTTAGATGGCGTCAATGATGTTGAGGTTTCAGAATACAATGAAATAGAAAGAGGCGTAAGTCAGTTAGATCTTAGTTTTTCCTTTGTTGAAAAAAAGGAAGGAATATCGTTAAACGTTGAGTATAATACAGATATCTATCAAGAAACCTTTATACAAAATATGTTAGGTCATTTTGAAACGTTTTTAACAGCTGGTTTTGAGAATCCAAATGCACAAATAAAAAATCTTAGTATTATAACGCCTCAAGAAAAAAGTAGCGTTCTAACTAAGTTCAATCAACCAAACACAAACTATGATCCAGGTTGTACTATACTAAGTATTATTGAGTTGGAGGCGAGAAAAAACCCAAATCAAAATGCATTAATTGATCAAAATGAGCACATAACTTACAAAATGTTAGAAGCGCATAGCAATGCATTAGCAGCTCTTCTTGAGGATCAATTTAAAATTGCTAAAGGCGATTTTATCATCATAGAATTGGAAAGTAGCGTTTGGACAATAATCACCATTATTGCCGTATTAAAACTTGGAGCTGTATATGTACCTATTGATCCTAATTATCCAAAAGTAAGAAAAGAGTATATCAAAAAAGATTGCAAATCTAAGCTAACTATTGATACAAATAAACTTGAAAAAATAAAAGCACAACTCCATGAATATAGCACAAAACCTATAAACAAAATAAGTTCAAAAGATCTAGCGTATGTTATATATACTTCTGGGACTACCGGTAAACCTAAAGGAGTACAAATAACACATGAATCCTTTGTGGATTATGCACTTACATTTAAGTCCTATTTCCAATTAACACCTGATGATAAGGTATTGCAACAAGCTAGTATTTCTTTTGATACTTCTATAGAGGAAATATTTCCTATACTAATTAGTGGAGGAACACTAGCAATTCACAAAGATAAACTCAATTTAGACACTTTAATTCAGCTTTGTGAAGATCATGAAATAACATTGTTAAGTACGAATCCTTATGTATTACAATATTTGAATCAAGTATACAAGCAATACAATCTTAAAATACGACTTTTAATTAGTGGTGGAGATGTATTACTATCGCATTACATTGATAATTTACTAAAGGAAATGCCTATATATAATACGTATGGACCAACTGAAAGCACGGTATGTGCCACATATCATAAAATAACAGCTTTAGAAGATAATATTTCTATTGGAAAACCGATTGCGAATAGACACGTTATTATAGTAGATCCAGATTCTACAGAGCTAACGCCTATTGGTATAGTAGGTGAATTATGTATCTCTGGAAAAGGGCTTTCTATAGGATACTTAAACCATCCTAAACTTACCAAAGAAAAATTTGTAGAAAATCCACATAACCCTCATACAGTTATGTATCGTACAGGCGATTTGGGATACTGGAAACCTAATGGAGAAATCGTTTTTTTAAGACGAAAAGATACCCAAGTAAAAATTAGAGGATATAGAATAGAACTCGACGAAATAACGAGCGTTATACAGACAAAAACAGCAATAAAGAATGCAGTAGTACTAAGTAAAGAACTTGCAGAAGAAAAAATACTCGTTGCTTATTTAGAAGGGAGAAACATAAAAATAGATGACCTAAAAAGCATATTACAAGAGCATCTTCCTAATTATATGATTCCTGACTTTTTTGTAGAAGTAGAAACAATACCACTAACAGTAAACGGAAAGATTAATAAAAAAGCGTTACTATCTATAGAGAATTTAAGTACTAAAAGACGTGAATATATTACGCCTAAAAATAAACTAGAATTCCAAATAGTTAAAATATTAGAAAAAATACTAAGAATAGAACAAATAGGAGTAACTGATAGTTTTTTTGAATTAGGAGGTCATAGCCTAAAAGCATTACGACTTATAAATGAGTTGAAAAATACAGGATATTCTCTAAAAGTAAAGGACATTTTTATGTACCCTACAATTAGAGAAATGGCAAAGAAAATCGTTCCGATTTCCAATAAAAAAATAAAATTAGCGCCTCAACAAGAACAGTACCCAGTAACTTCAACACAGCAACGAATATGGGTGTTAAGTCAATTTGAAGGCAGTAGCAAAGCATACAACATCTCTAATGTATTAGCGTTAAAAGGAACTTTAAACATTTCGCTCTTGCAAAAATCTATAGACTTACTAATAGATCGACATGAGAGCCTTCGTACATTCTTTAAAGCTGATGAATCCGGAATGTTAAATCAATATATTTTACAAAATAAACAGGCTAAATGTTCAATCAAAGTACACCAGATAGCAACACAAAATGATATTCCAAAATTAATAGACAAACATATAAATCATGTTTTTAATTTAACGGAAGCGCCTTTACTCAAAGTAGAAATTATAACAATTAGTGAAGAACATTCTTTACTTCTTTTTAACTTACATCATATCATAGGTGATGGTTGGTCTATGGAATTAGTATCCAGAGAGGTTATCACACTATACAATCAATTAAATCAGGGTAGTTCTGAAAAGTTGCCAAGTTTGCCCATACAATACAAAGATTTCGCGTATTGGAAAAACAGTAAATCTCAGCAGGAAAAACTTGTGAAATCAAAAGAATATTGGTTGCAACATTTATCAGGAGATGTACCCATTTTAGAATTTCTAACACCTAAAACGAGGCCAAAAATAAAAACGTATAACGGTTCACAGTATAAACATCTATTCTCTAAAGACTTTACTGCTAATTTGAAAAAAACCACAGAGCAAAACAATGCTACTTTATTTATGGGGTTGATGGCAGGATTAAATGGTTTATTATATAGATACAGCAACCAAAGTGATATAATATTGGGAACACCTATCTCAGAAAGAGAACATTCAGGTTTAGAAAATCAAATAGGACTCTACTTAAATACTTTAGCAATACGAACGCAGTTTGAACCAGCGGATACGTATGAAAGCTTACTAAAAAAACAAAAACAAGTACTTCTAAAAAGTTATGCGCACCAATCGTATCCTTTCAATGATTTGGTTGAGCAATTAAACTTAAAAAGAAACGTGACGAGATCACCTTTATTTGACATTATGGTGGTCTTTCATAATCAAACAGATCTCTTCAAAGAGTCGCCACATCTTCATAACATAGAAGTAACTCCGTATGGAGGCTTGCAAAAAACGACAAGTCAGTTTGACTTAACTTTTTCCTTTGTACAGAAAGAAAATAATCTTATTGTCGAAATAAGCTATAATACAGACATATATACGCTAGATTTTGTTGAAAAAATGGCAGTTCATTTGGAATACTTTATTTCAAGAGGAATTGAAAATCCTTTAGATACTATTTCAAAAATTGAATACCTATCACCTAAAGAAAAAGATAAATTAGTAAACAAAAACAATACAACACTAGCTAACTATTCAAACAATACGACAATTCTGAATCTTATTGAAACCCAAATCAAAAAATCACCAGAAGCTGTTGCAATTCTTAATAAAGAAAAATCAATAACATATAATACCTTACATAATACCTATACTAATTTAGCATATTACCTATTAAAAAAGTATGCTATAAATCCAGGAGATTTTGTGGGTATAAAATTAAAACGCGACGAAAAACTAGTTAGTACTATAATAGCGATACTAAAACTAGGCGCGGTCTATGTCCCAATAGATATGAATTATCCTCAAGAAAGAATAGCGTATATAGAAAAAGATAGTGCTTGTAAAATTGTTATAACTGAAGAATTACTACAAGATTTTGAAAAATCTAATGGCGATGAATTTGAAGGTGAATTACCAGAAATTATACTAAATCCAGATGATTTAGCCTATCTTATATACACTTCAGGATCTACAGGAAAGCCCAAAGGTGTTATGATTACGCATGCTAATGCTGTTGCTTTTCTAAATTGGAGTATCAGAGAGTTTTCAAAAACAGATTTTGATGTGCTTTACGCTGCAACATCACATAGTTTTGACCTATCTATTTTTGAGATGTTCCATCCATTATGCATAGGGAAAAAAATGAGGATACTCACTAATAGTTTATCCATAGTAGATTATCTAGAAAAGGACACGAAAATTTTAATAAACTCAGTTCCTTCTGCAATACAAAACTTGTTGCAAAGAAATGTTTCTCTCAAAAACATAAAAGCAATCAACCTTGCCGGAGAACCGCTTTCTACCGTATTAAGTAATGCGTTACAAAAATATCCTGTGGAACTTAGAAACTTATATGGTCCTTCAGAAACCACTACCTATAGTAGTTGTTATAAAATTGATAAAAGGCACGAACAAACAATTCCAATAGGACAACCTATTGCAAATACCAAAATATATATACTATCTAATGACCTTTCTTTACAAGGAGAAAGTATTGTGGGAGAACTATACATATCGGGAGCAGGATTATCAAAAGGATACCTAAACAAGCCTAAACTTACGCGCAAAAAATTTATACCAAATCCATACATGCCTAATACCAAAATGTATAAAACAGGAGATTTAGCGTATTGGATGCCAGATGGTAACATTGGTTTTGTTGGCAGAGAAGACACCCAAATAAAACTTAGAGGATACCGAATAGAACTTGGTGAAATAGAAAAAGCAGTATTAAAAGAAAAAAATGTAAAAGCTGCCACAGTATTACTCAAAGAGGAATTAGATGAAAAACACATTGTAGCCTACATACAAGGAGATAATTTAAAACTTCAAGACATACGTGCCAATTTGCACCAAAAGCTTCCTAACTATATGATCCCTACGTATTACCATATATTAGATAAAATGCCTTTAACACCTAACGGAAAAATAGACAAAAAAGCATTATTATCCGTAAAAGATGAAGCTATAAAAAACACTAAATATGTAGCCCCTAAAAATGATATAGAAAAAAATCTTATCGAAGTTTGGGCAAAAAATTTAAAAATTGAAGCAGATACATTAGGGATAGAAGATAATTTCTTTGAACTAGGCGGCAATAGTTTACAAGCGGTTATACTGATTAATAACATAAACAAAACATACAATACAAAACTCTCCATAACAGACCTGTTTGAAGCTTTAACTATAAAAGAAGTTGCAGAACTATTAAATTTCTCTATTCATCATACCGAAGAAACAGCTATAGTTGAGCAACATGAAAAAGATGAACTGATTTTATAACACATAAAACAATTATTTATCAATACTATTTTAATAATTAACTAAACACATACACTTATTAACTTTTAAGTGATGTGAGAATTCATGCGACTTCCCTTCGTAACAATAATGAAAAATAAAGAAGGACTGTTTTGTATGAATTGAATTATAAAAAAAATATAGAAAAATGATAATCTTAGGAATAAAATTTACACACGATGGAGCACTAGCTCTAATAGACAATGGGAAATTTATTTTTTCGTATGAAATGGAAAAGATTAATAACAACTTTCGAATACAATCATTCAATTTGTCAATAAATGAAATTAAAAAAATATGGTTACGAGTTTGAACAACTAGATAAAATTGCTTTTGATGGATGGACTGACTCGATCAAAGCATGGGAAAACCCGAGAGCAATCACGCAACTCTTAAAGATGTCTCTCTGGGGAATTTCAAAGTAAATATAAAGCTTGCTGGATACGGTCATTTGCTATCAAAAGAAGAAGATATATTCGGGAAAAAAGAACATTTCATTTCCGATTTAGATATGGAATATGAAAGTTATCGACACATTGCAGGCATTTTTTTGGAGCGTATTGTACTAGTAATTTCGCTAAAGAGAAAAAAGATTCATATATCTTAGTCTGGGATGGAGGAATGCCACCACAACTATTTTATTTCAAATACGAAAATAAAGAAGTATATGAATTATTAAAATGTTATAAAGAAATTTCAGGAATTCCCTTACTATGTAATACTTCTGCAAACTTTAGAGGTAGAGGTTTCTTTTCAAATCTAAAAAGTGCGATTAAATGGGGTAAAGTAAATTACATTTGGTCTGAAGGTATTTTATATACAAAATATAAACTATCAAATAGTACGCTATGAAAGATGTATGAAGCTTTATAATATGGAAGTTTACATTAAAAAAATATAATACAACACAAACAAGTCTACAATTTTTTAATCAAAATATATTTTGCAACTTTTTCTATTACCCTTTGCAGGAGGGAATCGTTTTTCGTATGATTTTTTAATTAAAAAACTAAAAACGAATACCTCCAATATAAAATGTTATCCATTAGAACTTCCAGGAAGAGGAAGACGATTTGGCGAAAAATTAGCACGTGATAAAAAGCTTGCGATAGACGATTACCTTCATCAACTCACAAAACTGAGAGATAAAACGCCATATATTATTTATGGACATAGTATGGGAGCTACCTTAGGATTATCCATAATAAAAAGAATGGAAGAAAAAAATGATGCTCCATTACAATTCATTGCTACAGGAAACGCTGGACCTAAAATAAAAGAGGAAAATGAAGATAAACCTTCTACTAAAAAACACTTGCTCAATGACGAAAAATTTAAAAAAGCGCTCAGAAAATTAGGAGGCATTCCCGACGAGATTTTAGAAAATGAAGAACTATATAGTTTTTTCTCATCAATCTTAAGAGCCGATTTTCAAATTTTGGAAGAAGGAGGAAATGCAGATCAATCTATAATTATCAATACACCAATCTATGCTTTAATGGGCGATCAAGAAAAAAGTGTTAAGCACATAAATAATTGGCAAAAATTCACAAATACTTCTTTTAAAGCGCAAGTGCTAACAGGAAATCATTTTTTCATTCATGAGCACACTGAAACACTAACAACTATAATTTTAAGTACGTATAAAAAAGCTTAAACAACCTGAGCTCGGTATAAAATTATTCGTAACGGATTCTTTTTCCGCTAAAAACACCTCTAGAAAACGAAAATAAATAATTGAAAATAAAATGCTTAACTGGAAATTTTCAAGAAATTCTTAAATTTTTATTTTCTAGAAGTTATATCGAACTCACGTTAAACAAATATTCTATCTAATTACGTGTAAAACTTACTAAAATGAACATGCTAAAATTAAAAATAAAAGACTTTGTCTATTTATTACTATTCGCGATTCCAAATACCTTCTTAAGTTTTGGAATTATATACATAATTAATAATGTATTATCGGGGAATGAGAGATTCCTTAAAGATTATATGATTATTGTGTTTTTAGCGATAGTTTGTTATACATACTTGTTAAACATCATATTTCAAAAAGGGTTAAATAAATATGCTTTTAAAATTTTATACGAGAATGAAAAAAAATTATTTGCTCAAATCTTAAAAGCTCCGCTGATTGCTCTAGAAAAACATGGAACTCAACGGTTTTACACGGCAATGGAAGACTTAAGATTATTTTCAAACTTACCCTATACCGTAACGCATACGGTTACATCAATACTCATGTTAGTTTTAGGAATCATATATATGTTTACATTATCATCGCAAGCAGCCGCTATTGTGTTGTTTTTGATAGCTTTAGTAGCTATTTGTTATTTTGTAGTAATAAATACAATGACCAAACAAGTAGGCGATCTTAGAAAACTAAACGAGCATTACTATAGATATGTAGATGACCTTATTAACGGATTTAAGGAGTTAAAATTAAGTCAAATCCGAAGAAAAAACATTCTAGATCGCTATTTAATCCCAAATAGAAACGAATCAGAAGACTTAGACTTTAAAATAAACTTTGTGTTTTTATCCATTAACTTAATAAGTCAATACGGACTATACTTTGTAATTGCAGTAATCTTATTTGGATTTCCAGCAATGGGCTTACTAGATAGAACAGATGTCATAGCTTATGTTGTGGTAATTCTCTTCATCTCAGGACCTATCAATAGCTTGATTAACTTACAGCAAATGTATACGCGTTTTAAAGTTGCAAATTATAGAATAAAAACCTTCATGAAAGATTTTGAAATAGATGAAGAAATACTAATTGAAGATAAAACGACAACTGTAGCGTTTCAAAATCTATCTTTTAATAACATAGTTTTTAACTATGAAAAAAATAATGAATCAGCAAATTCTTTTACGCTTGGCCCGATAAATCTTGATATAAAAAAGGGAGAAGTCATTTTTGTCGTTGGAGGAAACGGATCAGGGAAAAGTACTTTTATAAATGTTTTAACAGGATTATACAAACCTATTGAAGGTACAATAACAATCAACGGAAAACCAACAACAAACAGTCAAAACGAAATAGCTTCTGTATTTACAGACAATCATATATTTTCTCATAATTATGATCAATACTCACTAGAAGGTAATGAAACATACAAGGAGTTATTAAAACTAATGGAAATGAATCACATCGTTTCTGACGATCAAGAAGAAAGTGCCCGACGAAAGTTCTCTAAAGGACAAAGCAAAAGAATGTCGCTAATTTTTGCTCTCTTAGAGGAAAAACCAATTTTGGTATTAGACGAATGGGCGGCAGATCAAGACCCACATTTTAGAAAATATTTCTACGAAGTGCTTATTCCTAAATTTAAAAAAGAAGGAAAAACTATCATTGCTGTCACTCATGATGATGCTTATTTCCATAAAGCAGACAGAATTATAAAATTTGATTACGGAAAAATTGCAACAAATGTAAAATCTTCCGCTGCATCAAAATCTACACAAAACATTTGGTCATAAACCATGAATTTTTAATGCTTAAAGAAGTTACCAAAACGGTAATCTTTCAAGCTAATAATTTCAAACAAAATCGCATTACAATAGGATGTTGAAAACTATGAAACTTACACTGCCACAACAAGATGTTTATTTTGAGCAATTGCTATATCCTAATGAGCCTATATACAACATTGGGGCAAAAATAAAGATTGAAGGAAAAATAGAAATACATAGCATGAAAGAAGCCTATGAAATCCTTATAAATCAGCACGATGCTTATAGAGGATCTATTTCTAAAGAAACCGGAAACATTTCATTTATCATTGCGGATACTCATGAAACAAGTTTGAAGGTAATTGATTTTTCCGATGAGGAAAAAGCCGATGAAAAAGCAAATAACTTCATGCAAGAGGAATTTCAAAAACCATTTGAATTTCTAAAAGACAAGTTATTGCATAATTTCATATTACTAAAAGTTAGCGAAGAAAAACACTATCTATTTTCTGTGTACCATCATATCATTACAGATGGATGGGGAACTTCTCTTATGTTTCAGCGATTGGTTAGTAATTATAACGAGTTGATTTCTTATGGAAAAGTAACAACAGAGTATCCTTATACATACACGGATTTTGCAGAAAATGACGATGAATACTATCAATCTGAAGCTTACGAAAAAGACAAAAACTACTGGAAGGAAAAATTTAAAATCCTACCAGAACGGCTATTTCAAACGATACGAGAAACGGATGCTTCAAATAAAAGCGACAGAAAAAGATTAGTAATTCCAAGAAAAGCGTATGATGAACTTATTGAAATCTCTAAACAAAGCAGGAGTTCCGTATTTCATGTAATTTTAGGGCTCTTATATCTATATCTAGGTAAAAGGTACAATCAACAAGATATCTCCATTGGAGTACCAGTTTTAAATAGATCAAATGCAGCATTTAAAAGAACAGTTGGTTTATTCATGGGAGTTACTGCTTTACGAATGCAGCTAGGTTTTCAGAGCACATTTATAGAATTACTACAGGAAATACGACAACAATTACGACAAGACTATAGATATCAGCGTTTCCCGCTTGGTAAACTCGTCAAAGAACTAGATGCATATCAAGAAAAAGACAGGTTATTTAACCTAACACTCTCCTACGAAAAGCAGGATTATGCAACCAATTTCTTAAACACAAAAACACAAGTCATTCCTTTAAGTCATAAGTCAGAAAGAGTCGCTTTAGCCATTTATGTAAGAGAATTTGATAGTACTAAAGATGTTATTCTTGATTTCGATTACAACATAAATTACTTTGAAGAACATCTAATTGACTCTTTTGTGACAGGTGTTGAAAACTTAATGCATCAAATCATAAAAGAGCCTAATCGTAAACTATGTGAATACCATTATATAAAAACGCAAGAAAAGCAAGAACTTTTATACGATTTCAATAACACAGCCTTTCAGTATTCTGAAAAAGAAACGGTTCTAAGTTATATTGAAAAACAGGCAAAAAAGACTCCAAATGCAATTGCACTAAAAGATAAAGAACATACGTACACCTATAAAGAAGTAGAGGCACTTTCTAATAGTGCAATGCAACACATATTAAAAACTGGGATCGGTGTTGGAGAACCAGTAGCTATGTTAATGCCTCGTTCTGCCAAACTAATCATTGGAATCCTGGCAATTATGAAATCTGGGAGGCCTTATATTCCATTGGATCCAAAATTTCCTGTAAACAGGCTTAATCATATTGTAGAACACAGTAAAGTACCTCTCATCATCTCAGATAAAACGCATGCTACTTATTTAGGTAAAAGCAATAGTATTCTTGATGATTTATTTGTGAATGATACAGAAATGCACCAAACAAATGTAGCAATTGAAGGAGATAATTCGGCGTACATCATTTACACTTCAGGTTCTACGGGCAATCCTAAAGGTGTAGAAATAAATCACAATGCCTTATTAAACTTTTTAATAGGAATGCAAAAATCTCCCGGAATTTATAAAGAAGATGTATTATTATCTGTGACAACACAATCATTTGACATTTCTATTCTTGAATTTTTCGTACCATTAATTTGTGGAGGAACAACGTACATTGTTACCGATGATGTTTTAGAAAACCCGTTTGAGGTAATCCGAACCATAAACAGCGTTCAGCCTACTGTAATGCAAGCTACACCAAGTTTTTACCAAATGCTTTTCAATGCAGGCTGGACTGGAAATAAAACATTAAAAATACTCTGTGGAGGCGATTTACTAAGTGAAACATTAGCCGATAAACTAATCAAAACTTGTAGCGAAGTCTGGAATATGTATGGGCCCACAGAAACGACTATTTGGTCTACATGCAAACGAGTAGTGGAAGCAGAGCAATCGTCAAACATAGGAACTCCCATTCAAAATACTCAAATATACATTCTTGACAATGAGTTGTCACTTGTTCCTAAATATGCTCCGGGAATCATTTACATAGGAGGAAAAGGCTTGGCAAAAGGCTATTACAGGAATTTAGAAATGACGCAAGAGCGTTTCATTAAAAATCCATTCAATAAAGGAGAAATAATCTATAACACGGGCGATTTAGGAAAATGGAATGAAGAAAAAGAAATCATTTTTTTAGGGAGAAACGACAATCAAGTAAAAATAAGAGGCTATCGAATTGAACTAGGAGATATTGAAACAAAACTTAACGCCATAGAAACTGTAAAATCTTCGGTAGTAGTGGCTAAGAAAAGGGGTGATCAAGAAGCATTTCTAGTCGCTTATGTTCAAAAAGAAAATGAAGAATTTAATTCTAAAGAAGTACTTAATACTCTATCGAGTCAACTCCCGAAGTACATGATTCCGTATGCCATTACTTTGGTGGATGAATTTCCTTTAACACCTAACAAAAAAGTAGATAGAAAAGCACTATCCACACAAAAACTTAATGAGAAATCGTATGATGCAGAACTATTCATTCAGCCTTCGTCTAATTTAGAAATACGGTTGTCAAAAATCTATGAAGACGTTCTAAAATTAGAACGTAATATTGGCTTAAATGAAAATTTCTTTGAACTAGGCGGGCATTCTTTAAATGCAGTAAAACTTATAAATAAAATAGAAAAGGAGTTTCAAAATACATTATCATTAAAAACAATCTTTGATAAACCAACGCTTCAAGAAGTAGCAAGGTATCTTACTACAAATACGCAAAAAAGCCATCGAAAAATAGTTGTACAAGAGAAGAAACCTTATTACCCAATAACGAGCCCTCAGTATGCTATTTGGATTGCATCCTTAGCTCCCGAAAAATCAATAGCCTACAATATGTTTGCAGCGTATGCAATAGAAGGGAAAATAGACAAAGAAACCTTGCATTATGCTTTTTTAAAAACAATCAATAAGTTTGAAATATTAAGAACAAACTTTATAGAAGTCAATGGAGTTGCCTGCCAAAAAGTATTGGATATTCAAGATGTCGCTTTCAAAATAGATGAATTTGAAACGTCTGTTGCTGCTTCAAAAAATAAACTAAGAGAATATGTGAATAGTGAATTTGATTTAGAGAACGAATTACTATTCAAAGTAGGATTATTTAAAGATGAAGAAGGAAAAGAAACCTTAGTTTTTGCTGCACATCATCTTATTATGGATGGATGGTCTTTAGAAGTATTAATCAAAGAAATTGCACAGTATTATAAAGCTGCATTTGATAAAAAAAATGTACACGAAGAAAAGTTAAACTTCCAATTTAAAGACTTTGTAGCCTGGCAAAACACGGTTCAAGCGAATAATGAAGAACGAAATAGCCAATATTGGAGCAATTATTTAGCGGATTACTCATGGAATAACCTAATTCCTTATGACAAAGAATATTCAAATAAAGAATACACGGGTTCATTTTATCTTTTTGATTGGAACTTAAATTTGCTAGAACCTTTAAATAAACTGGTGTTAAAGCAAAAAGTATCATTGCACTCACTACTTGTTGTAGCATTTAATGTACTACTACATAAGCTATATGAACATACAGATATATGTGTTGGAACAATAAATTCTGGCAGGGTTTTTTCTGAACTCAATGACCATATAGGAATGTTTGTAAAAACACTTCCGTTAAGAACAAAAATAAATGAAAATCAATCTTTTTCAGAGCTTCTAAGAGAAACTCACGACAATATATTAGTCATAGATGAGCATCAAGATATGTCGCAAACTATCATGAACGAATTGCGACTAGAAGCCATTATTGTTTTGCAAAACCAAACCTATGATTACGACAATATATACTTATCAGAAACAGTAACGGTTCGCAGATATCCTATTGATGCAAAATATAACAGATTACCACTATTAATAGATTTTTCAGTAAATGAAAACTTTTTTCACGGTTCAATCTATTATGATACGGAAAAATATAATTCGGAAACGATAGCACTTTTAGTACTGAAACTTGAAATACTATTAAAAGAAGTAGTAGAGAATCCGGATGTTTTGATAAAAGATATAAATATTGATTTAGACTTTGAAAAAGAAAAAATAATAGATATCGATTTTAATTTTTAAATAAAAAAACCAATTATAACATGATAAAAACTATAAAAAAATTGTGTGTGCCCTTAACGTACGCATTGCTTCTCTTTCTAACTACAAGTAGCATGAAAGCTCAAAATATAGCTTTCGAAAATACGGCTCCTTTTTATAATTATGAAGAACTTCAGAATGATAACATAGTTTGGGGATACCTAACGATTCCTGAAAATTGGGAGAAAGAAAACAGTAAAAAAATAAAAATAGCAGTTACGGTACTAAAAAATACCGCTAAAAACGAAAATGCGAAAGCTGTTGTTTTCATTCAAGGTGGACCAGGATCAAGCGGTATAGCAACTATTTGGTCTTGGCTGATGCATCCGTTGCGTAAAACTCATGACATTGTACTCTTTGATGTTAGAGGCACTGGATTTTCAACTCCCAGATTATGCCCCAATCTTGGAAAAGAATTATTAGAAATACTGGCAAAAAATCAATCTGCAGAAGAAGATGAAAAGCAAAAAACGAGCATTGCCTTATCATGCAAAGAAAAACTTATCAAAAATGACATTGATATAGAAGCTTACAACAGTAAATCCATTGCTAAAGATTTACATGTGTTAAAAGAGAAATTGGGTTATGATGCATGGAATGTTTATGGAGCTTCCTACGGAACATACATTGCGCAAATATATGCAAGCGAATTTCCAGAAGATATAAAATCTCTAATATTGGATTCATCCATAGATGACATAACAACATACTACACAAAAAACACATCAAACTATATAAACACTTTACGCAAAGTATTTACGGGATGTGAAGCGGATCCTAATTGTAAAGCTGCGTATCCTGATTTAGAAAAAATGTATTATGAAGTTATAGCCGCTCTTGAAAAGGAACCAATCACAGTAGCAGTAGACGAAAATTTGATAGCATCAGGTGGGTTTACATTTAATGCAGAAGATTTTAAAATAGCAATCCATCAAGCACTATATAACAAACAATTAGTAGAAATGATTCCGCTGCTGATTTATCAATTTCACGAAAAAAACAAAGGAACATTAGGAAACTTAGTACCTGCATTGTCTAGTTTAATTCAAATGGACTATGGAGTTTACTATTGTGTGAGCTGTAATGAAGTTTTACCTGTTAACAATTTTGATGCCTATAAAGAAAATGCGGCTCAATTTGACAAGCTCAATGGAGGAATATCATTTTACAAATCAGACTTCAAAGTTTGTGAAAAATGGAATCTCAATAGAATACACATAGATTCTGTATCTAAAAGCGAATCGCTAAAAACGTTAAAAGAAACATCATTTCCAGTGCTTCTATTTTCAGGTGAATATGATCCTATCACACCTCAAAACAATGGAGAAAACACAGCCAATAACTTTAAAAGCGCATACAATATCATTGGAAAAACCTATGGGCATGTTCCAGGTTTCACCAGAATTGGAAATGACGTAACTACCAAATTTACGACAAACCCTCATGAAACCATAGATGTAAATGCCTTTGAAAAAGCAAAAAAAGTAGTATTTGTGACAAACATAAAACCTAATGTGGGAGTTTCTAGGATGGGAAACAGTCTTAGCGCTAATGAGCCTATCTTTCTATTTCCGCTTTTCATTGCTTTAGGAATTATGTTGATATATATATTAGTGCATACGATTAACTTTTTTAGAAAAAAATACGCTCGTAGTTCAGACAAAATAATTCGATTATTAACTATTATAACCTCAATTGTTGGGTTGGGTAGCCTTATAAGTTTAATAATGTCTATCCAAGAAATAGCTAACTATAATTATTTCATTCTAGCAGTAGGATTGCCCGATCGATTCAACTATATCTTTTGGATTGTATTGCTATTCTTTGGATTGCTTATAACCACCATTTTATACTTCGCGATAAGCGTAAAAAAAATAACGAATCGAAGTATACTATTTTCAATACTATTTTCAAATATACTCTTAGCCACATATCTTTTTTATTGGGGAGTTATTTAATACAAAAACAGAAAAAATATGGAAAAAACTATTTTATTTGACTATCAGAACCTTATCATAAATGCTTCAAAAAAAGCACTTCCAGCGCTCATCAATACAAACGCTGAAGAAGTTCCTGAAATACTGAGAAATTTTAAATATCCTATATCATCTTGGCCAGTTATCTTACCCAAAAAAGATAGTGAAGCATTAGCTGAATGCTGTGTTTTAATTCCAAAATTACTCCAGGAAATACCTGAATTATATTTTGAAAATAACACTAAAAAAATCGCTGATTTCTATTTTGACGGTAATGAAACCTTAGCACACTTTGCTATATTATGTAGCCAGAAAAAAATAGATATAAGTTGTCGTTTAGATCTCATAAAAACCACAACAGGATTTAAAGTATTAGAAGTAAATGCGGGTTCTTCACTAGGAGGTATGGAATTTCAAAATTTTGAACCAGTTATAAGTGGAATGCATCCAGAGTTGAGTAATGGAGAACTAGGAATTGTTGCAATGCCTACACAACAAATTTACATTGATTTTATTATTCAAAAAGCAATCTCATATATGTCTGAAGGCGAAGAAGAGATTAATATTTTTATGGTAGGAACGGAATTTTATGAAAAGGATTTGATTGCATATAAAGAAGCAGAAAATTTCTATAATGAGATATTTAATAATGAAATTGGAAAATATAAGAAGAAAGGAAGCGTAATAATAAATAGAATGTCTGAGGTGAAGTTAAAAAACAATGTACTGACTTATAAGGATAAGCGAATACATGTTGTACTAATATCCGACTTCGCTTTAAAAGATATTTCTCCTGACATTTTTAGAGCATTTATGATGAATGCAATTTATTTCCCAGATCATCAAGGAGTTGGGATGTTGCGAGATAAACGTAACTTAGTACTACTTCGTAGACTAGCAGAAGAAGGAAAGTTCAGTGCTAGTGAAAATGAAAAAATACTAACATACATTCCTTGGTCAGTTCTTATAAACGAAACGACAACTTTATATAAAGGAAGTGAACATATCTTAGAAGTATTATTACAAGAAAAAAAGGATGATTTCGTCATCAAAGTCGCTGATGGATTGCAAGGAAATGATGTATTTATAGGAAAATTTTTATCTAAAGAAGCTTGGTCGGATGCAATAAAAAAAGCGATCAATGAAAAGAAGTATATCGTTCAAGAATACATTCCTTCAGATTATTTACTAGCGCCAAATAAAAATAACGAATGGACACCACATTCACTGATTTGGGGCGCTTTTGGGTTTGGAGATGCATATGGAGGAACATGGGTAAGAATGGCAGCTAAGGAAAATGCTTTGGGCGCAATCAATGCAGCAACGGGCGCTGTAGAAGTAATAGTATATGAAGAAATATCCGTAAATCATCATACAAACAACGAAGAGAAAGAAATAACCAATAGTATATTAGGAGAAGCGTATAACCAGTTGATGTCTAATACTTCTAAAAACCTTCCTGCTTTTGTAGACTTAACATCCAAAAAATTGCCAAAATTGCTTCAAGAATATCATTATCCAGTATCTTCTTGGCCCGTAATTATTGATACTGATATAGTAGATAAACTAAAAGAATTATGCGTGCGTATTCCTAAAATGATTCAACAAATCCCAGAACTATACTTTAAAAATGATTTAAAAAAAATAGCTGATTTTTATTTTAATGGAGACAATATGTTAGCGCAATATGCCATGTTATGCCATCAAAAGAAGATTGAAATAGGATGTAGATTGGACTTAACATATTCGGATAACGAGTTCAAAATATTAGAAGCCAATGTTGGATCTGCAATAGGAGGTTGGCAAGTACAGTCTTTTGATCATATTATTCGCGATCAACATACTATTCTTAATGATACGGAAACAGAGCATTTTTACGAGTCAAGAAACACGCAATTATATTATATCAATTTTTTAATAGACAACCTTATAAAAATAAAACTACCCGACGATGATACAATTAATGTGTTTATGTGCTTAGGAGTTGCAGATGATACGAGTATTTATAAAAATACTGAAGATTTTTTAAATGAATTATTTCAGCAAGAATTATCTAAAAGAGGCTTAAAAGGACGTGTATGCGTTGCAGATTATTCCTCATTACATCTAATGAATGGTAAATTGTATAAAGACGACCTTTTAATACACGGACTAGCTATCTTAACTTTAAACAAAGAAGACTTGCCGCCAGATGTTTTTAGAGCATTTTTTATTGGGAATCTCTATTTCCCTGATCATTTGGGAACCATTATGTACGGGGATAAAAGAAATCTTGAACTATTAAGAACATTAGCCGAGCAACAAGCTTTTTCTGAAGAAGATAATGACCTAGTACTAAACAGTATTCCTTGGACAAAGAAAATAACGCCGAACAGTAAAGTTTTATATAGAGGGAAAACGGAATTATTTGCCCAAGTATTAAAAAATAACAAAGAAAACCTTGTTATAAAAGCTTCTAATGGATCTCAAGGGGAAGATGTTTTTGTTGGAAAATTTCTGACCGATAAAGAATGGGAAGAAGCCATTAACTTAGCTGAAAACACAAGTACCTTTATCGCACAAGAGTTTTGCAATTCCAATAGTAACATTGCTCCAAACAAAATAGGAGAATGGACACCTCACAAATTAATTTGGGGAGCGTTTGGTTTTGGAGAAAACTATGGAGGAGTTTGGGTTAGAATGTCAGAAGAAAAAACAGATATTGGAGTAATTAATTCTGCGTCAGGAGCAGTCGAAGCCATTGTATACGAACGATTATTCTTTGAAACCCTTATTCTATAATGATTCATATTTACTACGCTTACATTCATGAAAAAAGCCATAAAGAATTAATTGAAAAACATTTGTTCAGATTTCCAGAAATCTACCAACAAAAAATTCATAGATATCGTAGATGGCAAGATGCTCAACTATCGCTATTGGGAAGATTACTTTTGGTACATGGTATGAACAAATTAAATAAAAACTTTGATGACTATCAACTGGAATATACAGATTACAACAAACCATTTTTTGTAGACTCAAATTTAAAATTCAATATCTCTCATTCAGGAAATATAGTCGTTTGCGCTATAACTGAAGGATTTGAGGTTGGAATTGATTTGGAGTTAATTAATGAAATAAAAATTGAAAGCTTTAAAAGTCAAATGACTGCTTACGAATGGAAAAGAGTTAATGAAAGCGAAAATAAAACGAATGCTTTTTACGAATATTGGACAAAAAAAGAAGCTGTAGTCAAAGCACATGGAGAAGGCTTATCAATTCCACTAAAAAAAATTGAAATCATAAATGGAAAAACAGTGGTAAAAGATTCTTCATTCATAACTAAAGAAGTCTTTTTGGATAAAAAATATAAAAGTTACTTAGCTATACTGGCAAAAAAAACGATGGATATCAATTTCAGGGATTCTAAAAAAGTAACGATAAAAAAAGTACACTTTGAGTCCATTCTAGTTTTATAACAATCCAATCACCAGACTTAACATACGACAGAAAAACTATAATGTTTCCATGAAATCGCGTTGATTTCATAGAAACATTTTTTTATATTTTTTAATTGAAAATACCAAGCGAAGCTATCGAGATGTGTCACATTGAGCGCTGTCCAATGATACTCTTATTAAAGATAAACGCTAGTATTAACGAAAACCACACGATGTATCTGCAATCTTTGCGTTACATTTATAGTAAATAAAAGGAATTTTGCTGCACATCACGATAATAATTCTCAATCAAATAGTTCTAAAATTATAAACAATAATCTAAAAATATATTAAAATGAAAAAAGGTTCAATTAAAGTAAGTGTAGTATACCCAAACTCAGCTGGGAAAAAATTTGACATGGATTACTACTGTAATACACATTTACCAATGGTTGGTGCACTATTAGGTGACGCGCTCAAAGGTGCAACTGTTGAAAAGGGAATTGGTGGCGGTGCTCCCGGATCTTTGGCGCCGTATGCAGGAATGGGGAATATGTATTTCAATTCTGTAGCAGACTTCGAAAATGCTTTTGGACCAAATGCTGATAAAATAATGGGCGATTTACCAAACTTCACAAACATTGAACCTATAATACAAGTGAGTGAAGTGATGGTTTAATAGATAGAATAATCTAGCTGCTAACGCTTCAATTATAAAACGTTTCCATCAAATTCTCGTGATTTCTTGGAAACATTTTTGTTTAAAACGATTTAAAATAAGAAGGAATCGCTTCTACACAAATTGCCTATCTGCAATCTTTCCCGTATTTTTATAAAAAAAGAACAATCTGGCGTAAATCTTTACGATTTGAATCCAGATAAACTGAAAAAGAAATAGTTTCCACATGGAAAACAGGAAGTTTAATTACGGAAAAGGGTTTACGTTTAGTAAACACACTCCAGAAGATATATCACATTTTGATCGCGTGTTTAACATTTTCAAAGATGTACTAACGCATACCTCAGGCGATATCGAAGAAGCGTTTGAATGGCTTGAGATGCTCGACAAAGAATATGAAATCTTCAACGAAGAATATTCACTTCAAGACTTTGAAAACGATCTCAAGAAACGCGGATATATCAAAGAAGAAATTGATCCCGAAAAAGGCAACACAGGCACTGGAAAAGGTAAAAACATATTAACTGCCAAACTAGAATCCGCTTTGCGCGAATATGCGTTAGATCAAATCTTTGGAAAGCTCAAAAAAAGTGGCATCGGAAATCATCGCACTACAAAAATTGGTGTCGGTGACGAACGTGATGGCGATACACGTTCATTTCAATATGGAGACGATTTGTCGCGAGTGAACATGACGGAGAGTTTAAAAAATGCACAAATCAATAATGGAATAGGGGATCTTCGACTCACTGAAAATGATTTAATTGTTGAAGAAACCAAGCACAGATCACAGATGAGTACGGTGTTGATGATTGACATCAGTCACTCCATGATCTTATACGGAGAAGATCGCATTACACCCGCGAAGAAAGTGGCAATGGCTTTGGTGGAATTGATCAATCGAAAATATCCCAAAGATTCCATAGACATTATCGTATTTGGAAATGAAGCGTGGCCGATTAAAATCAAGGATTTACCATACTTAAAAGTGGGTCCGTATCATACAAATACTGTTGCCGGATTGGAATTAGCAATGGACATTCTTCGTAGAAAACGAAACACAAACAAGCAGATTTTTATGATTACGGATGGAAAACCAAGTTGTATTCGGTTACCATCAGGAGAGTTTTACAAAAACAGCAATGGTTTGGACGAAATGATTGTTTCAAAATGTTTAAACAAAGCAGCACAAGCAAGGAAATTAAAAATTCCGATTACCACATTTATGATTGCCAAAGATCCATATCTGCGTCATTTTATAGAACTATTTACCGCACAAAATAGAGGGAAAGCCTTTCTAACAGGTTTATCAGGTTTAGGACAAATGATTTTTGAAGATTACGAAAAAAATAGAATAAAAAGAATTTAAATGAAGATGAAAACTAGCTGTCACTTCGAGCGCAGTCGAGAAGCTAAAGAAAACTTTCTTTTAATCGAATCTCGACTGCGCTCGATTTGACAGATATATAAAATTGCAAAAAAACGTTACACTTACATTTAATAAATATTCAAATTATTAATTGAAAAAGAATTAAAAATACATGAAAAAAGAAATCACATTTAAAGAATTGAAAGATTCGGGATTTATAGATAAAACCATCAACGAAGAAATTCAGGCGAACTTAATTGCGCGCATTAAAGCAAATGAGCCAGTATTTGAAGGACTTTGGGGCTATGAAGATACCGTAATTCCACAATTGAAAAAGGCGATTTTGGCTGGACATCACATCAACTTATTGGGTTTGCGTGGACAAGCAAAAACCAAAATCGCACGAAGTATGGTGGAGTTGCTCGATGAATACATGCCAATTGTAAAAGGTTCTGAAATCAACGACAGTCCATTTCAACCAATTTCCAAATTTGCAAGAGATCTAATCGCTGAGCATGGTGATGAAACTCCAATTTCTTGGATACATCGATCCAATCGTTTCTTTGAAAAATTAGCGACGCCAGATGTGAACGTTTCTGATTTAATAGGCGACATTGATCCTATCAAAGCCGCGACTTTAAAATTGCCGTATTCGGACGAACGCGTTTTGCATTATGGTATGATTCCGCGTGCGAATCGTTCCATATTTGTACTTAACGAACTTCCTGATTTACAAGCACGGATTCAAGTATCCTTGTTTAACATTCTACAAGAAGGTGATGTTCAAATTCGTGGATTTCAACTGCGAATGCCGTTAGATATTCAATTCGTGTTCACCGCAAATCCAGAAGATTACACCAATAGAGGAAGCATTGTGACTCCTTTAAAAGATAGAATTGGATCTCAAATATTTACGCATTATCCAAAATCAATTGCGTTGGCGCGAAAAATTACGGAGCAAGAAGCACGCGTTTCAAGCAAAGACAAATTGGCAATTCAAATTCCTAATATGGCAAAAGACTTGTTGGAAGAAGTTGCCTTTGCAGCGCGTAACAGCGAATATGTAGATGCCAAAAGTGGTGTCAGTGCACGTTTAACTATTAGTGCCATGGAAAACTTGATGGCAGCTGCTAAATTGCGTCTGATTGAAACTGGAGCTGAAAAAACCACCATTCGTTTAGTTGATTTCATGTCGATTATTCCGTCCATCACGGGAAAAATCGAATTGGTGTATGAAGGCGAACAAGAAGGTGCGGATGAGGTAGCAAAAATCCTGATTGACAATGCTGTAATGACACAGTTTGAAGAGATCTTTCCACGAGTTCCTAAACTAGAAAAGCAAGGTGTAAAAACAACCTATACTGACGTTGTTGATTGGTTCGAAAACAACTTTCTTGAATTGAACTATACGGATACAGATGAAGAATTTTATGCGAATCTCAACGCTGTGACGCCTTTAGCAGCAATCATAAAAGAACATGCTGGCGATTTAAGCAAAGAAGATCAAGTTTTTTGTATGGAATTGGTTTTGTGGGCGTTAACGATCAATAATAAACTAGATAAGTCGGAAAATGATACTGCTTTCAAATTCGATTCGGCTGGCTTAAGTAAACATTTCCTGTAAGCACAGCACCTTAAAAGGATTTTAGAATACACTCAAATAGAAAATGTTTCCATCAAATCACAATGATTTTTTTGGAAACATTTTTTGGTTTTTGCACTGTTATATTTTGCGTCACTGCGAGGAGCGATAGTGACGTGGCAGTCTGTTTCATGAATACTAAAGTTGAGATTGCTTCGCTGGCGCTCGCAAAGACATTTTTCTTTTCTATGTTTAAGATTGAAATTGCATCTGATTGCGGGAAACCACAATTTTATGTGTGTTGTTTGTTTTAATTTTATGGAAAGTAATAAATAGAAATTATTTGTATGCATACATTGTAAAACTTTAAAAACAAATAAACCGAATGACTTTAATATCAGATTCAAAAATTAGAGAAGTAAAAGATTTGAAACCAGAAGTAATTAAAAGAATTTGTGATTACATGCAAGGAGCAGTATATTGTTGGTGTAAAAACAAAGAGGAAAAATGGTTCTCTGCACGTGATCTTTTTGGTGGAGAAAATTTTAACTGGAGCGGAACACCAATGATAAAACTATTTGACAAACATAAATCTAAAGGAAAAACTGATGACTCTGCAATTAAAGGTGCTGGAAAAGATGCTGGTTGGATTTTGAAAAAAGTTTTAAATGAAGACAAGAGAAACTTTGAAACGAAAAAAGGAGACTTGGTTAGAAAATATCGCTGGATAAAATAATAATATTTTACAAAACGTATGAAAATAAATTATATAATATTAACAACCAATCCTCAACCCAAATAAAAAATGCTCCCATCAAATCTGTACGATTCTTTAGGAGCATTTTCCTTTAATAATAAAAAATGGTTGGTTAGTCACTACCTTAAAAAAGGTTAGTGATGATCTTTCGCTAACTGCATCGCAGCTTCATCAATTTTTTGTAAATCAACTTTCGCAATATCTTTTACAGCATACACATAAGGCTCATGAACAACAATACCACTAGGTTTGTTGGCATTTAAAATATGTTTGTATGCAGTCATAAATGGTTTAATATTCAATAATGAATGATACGCTACTGTATGTTGTGTTCCTGCTTGTGCCGCAAAACGCACTAAATTACGTAAATACACAGCATACTTTCCAAGCGCTAATGGAAGTACTAATTCTATATACTTTAATTGCTTAGAAACGAGATCGTCAATAGTAGTATCAAAAGTTCCATTCAATGTAGTTGATGGCGATATTTGCTGATAGCGATTTACTGGAACACCAATAATATTCTTAGTTGCCAATGCATTCAATGCCGCAACACTTGCCAACGTTCCTGTTAAGGTTTCTGATGGATTTGCATCACTTGGTTGCACAATATGATCACTATAAATGGTTGGTATCTTTTCAATATCGCTTTTTTCCCACGCATGTGGCACGACATCAATTCCGTTGTGTTGACTTAAATAATAAATATCTTTCGCTTTGATTTTTTTCTCATAATACGAAGCAAAACCTTCATCACCAGGTGTTGGACCAGCTGTTGGAAAAGCACCAATAGAAGTTTTCCCGTTCGAATCCCAATGATGTTTTGTATCTAATAAATACAAAGCCAAAGTTGGCGATAATGCGCCTCCTAAACTATGACCAGCAACAGCAACTTGTACATCCGATAAATCAGGATTTGAAGTTAGAAAGTTTTTCAAGGCAGTCACAACGGTATCATTGTTATGATCTTTCATGTCTAGTAAAATTTCTAAGCCAGTATACGTTCCTAAAGAGATATTTCCAGAATTTTTAGCACCAGTAACCAATTCCCAAGATTTTGTTTTATGTACCGAAAAATCTTCTACAATCCAACCGTAAGGTGAGTTTACATTCGTTCCCGCAATAGAAATTACTACAACATTTTCACTTGCATTGTAATACATTCCCATGGTATTATCGGCATGTACAGAATTAGAAGTTGGATCGTTTGCATATACAATTGGTCCCCAAATTGCTTTCCAATCACCAATAATTGATGCTGTTTCAGTCAATACATCTTTCGCGACTTTGGTAACGTACGCTTGCATTTCAATCATTCCGCTTTTACAATCGGTTTGACTCCATGATAAATTTGATGCTGAATTTGTAGAAAAGGAGAGACTATATATTTGTTGTAATAGTTCACTTGTTGGATTCATAGCTTTTTTTCTTAATCGGTTAATACTAATACACAAAGTAACGACTAAAAAAAAGTTCACGTAAGATTACTTTTACGCGAAAACAGAACCACGTAGTTTTACTGATAAAGTTTAAAAAAAATGTATATAGAATGTTAAAATGAAGATAGTATTGTAAATAATTATTACATTTGTAATAAATGCACCAAATCGAATACGCGTGAAGCAAAAAATACTCTTTTTTATCCTATTATTCTCTTTAAGCACTATTGCTATCGCACAAAACAGCAATAGCACTCAAATTGGTGTTACCCAAGAAACTGTTTTCAACATTTCACCAAATCCAGGAATTAACGAGTTAAACATTCGACTTGCGCAAAAAACAGAAGCGACAGTTGAAATCTACAATTTATTAGGAAGAAAAATCTACACAGGAAAACTAACAACAATGCACAATGCAGTTGATATTACTTCTTGGAAATCTGGAATTTACTTGGTAAAAGTAATTACTGATAAAAAATCAATTACCAAGCGTTTCGTTAAGAAATAAGTTACTTTTCAAAACTCAAAACTCAAAACTCAAAACTCAAAACTCAAAACTTTCACACTGAGCAAAGTCGAAGTGCACTATTCACGATACGTAACTTTCACCTTATACTTTTCTAATTCTTTCATATAATCATCAGGAGTAAAATCTTCATGATCAAATTCGTCTGTACGTTTACGCTTCATTTCCATACGTTTCAAGGCTTTCAAAAAACGTTTAATGGTCGTTAAATCATCCAAAACTAAACCGTCAACTTCAAGGCTATGACCATCATCATCACGTGCAACCATCGTAAAATAAGAGGAGTTACAATGTTTTACGACGCCTGTCTGAATATTTTCCGCTTCAACGCGAATCCCAACAACCATCGAAGTTCGTCCCACATAATTAATAGAAGCGCGCATCGTTACCAATTCGCCAATCTCTATCGGATTCAAAAAATCGACTGTATCAACAGAAGCCGTCACACAATACGCTCTTGAATGTTTGGAAGCGCACGCAAACGCAATCTGATCGAGTAATGAAAGAATATAACCTCCATGAATCTTTCCGCTAAAATTTGAATGTGATGGCAACATCAATTCGGAAATCGTAATTCTTGATTCTGCTGCAGACTTATATCGGATGCTCATAATACTTGATTTAGCTGCTAAAAATAATCAATCATTTCCACTTGCGTGAGATGAAACTCGCTGAAAATTAAATTTTTATTTTAACGAACTATAGTAGTATAATTCTATTACGTTATTGATTTTAAATGATCTAATGTCCTTTGAAGTAATTTAGTGAGGTGATTTGCAGTGTTTTTATGCTTTTCAATTTGTAGTTCAATATGCGGAATAAAACTCTTATTATTCAAATTTTCAATTGCATCTAAGATAAGGTTGCCATGTCTATCAATAGTTTCAAGTTCTTTCAATAAAATATCTTTTATATCTTCATTTTTACGTTCAGACAAGGCTTCTATAGCATAATGTCTTACTTGTTTGTTTTTATCCTGAACGCTATTCCAAAGTGCCTCCTTAATTTTTGCACTATCTACTTCTGTCAAATGTCCTAAATTAAATACTGCTGTTTCTCGTATCTCAACATTTTTATCTTTTGATAATTCAATAAAAACGTCAATTACTTTTTCGTTGTAAAGATCGGAAATAGCAGTCATCAAACTATCTTTTACATCATCTCCGTAGCTTTTAAATTTGCAGAGAAATTCAATTTGTTGCTCACTAAAATTCATGTTATCATTACCTATTACGCTTAGTATAAGACTAATAATTTCTTCCTCTTCTTCTGACTTTAACAGGTCAAAAAAAATATTCAAAACTTTCTCTGGTTCATAATCTGAATCATAAAGTTTGACAAAGATACGAGTACCAACAAGCCTTTCCATATATGAATTCGAAGTAATTAATACATGTCCTTTATAAAAAGAAGTTTCAGGTTTTCGTTGTACCAATTCCGCAATACAATCCCATTGTTTTGAGGAATCGGTAGTTGTTAGAAGCTTCTCAAAAAGTATTTCTATAGTATCTTTTGTAATAGTAACCCATTGGTCTTTTAGAGAAGAATTTATATTTCTTTTTATATTACCGCGGCCTATTTCTTCGGTAATGGAAGTAAAAACATCATTTGCGCCAGATGTCCATTGTCCATCAATAAAAATTAACTTAAAATATCTAAATCGTTCTATTGGATGAGATATTTCTAACCGTAAACAATCTCTTTCCGAAGGTTCATAATCAAAATCAAAAGTAGTAACGTCTGAATTTAATTGGTCACGAATAGCATCTAAAGTGATTCCATTTCCCAAATCTTTTTTAGGCATCATAATTTTCCCTCTTACCTTAGATTCTCTAGAACCAAGATATCGTACTAAATCCCAAGTGTAATACACTGTAAGTTCATGAGTAGAAGGATCTTCATTTTTATCGACACAACTACAGAAAATAATTCGATTGTTAGCTTGGCACATACTTTTTATAATTAATTACATTATGTGAATCTAAATCTAATAAAAATAGGACGAACACTTGTACTACTAGTATCTAATTTTTATTTTTTTTCACTTCCGTGAGATGAAACTCGCTAAAAATTAAATTCTTTCGCTGAATAAAGAAATTGTATCGAAAGTGTGTACGTGTAGTTTTTTTGCTAAACAAGTATGTATAAAATTAGCAATACACATGAATTTGTAAATGTGAAGAAAGAACAAAAAAAGCGAACCGAAGTTCGCTCTCGCTATATTAGTCAGGAATACCGCCACCGCCACTGTATATTCTCGTATTTAAGAAGTCAGGACACGGATCCATAGTACAATTTGTGTCGTTGCAAATACCTCCACCGACAACTCTTCTGGTAATTTTAGGATTAAGTTCTGAAATTACCTCTTTTTTAAATTCAAGCTTGTCAAAAGTAAATGGTCTGTTTAAACTCTTTTTTTTCATGATATAAAATTTTGATTAGATCTTTAAATTAGAAAAACAAATCATCAATCACTTACGGTAACGCCATACTTAACATTTAAGTAGTAGTAATACTTTAAAAGATTGTTACAATTTCACTTTCACTTCCGTGAGATGAAACTCGCTGAAAATTAAATTCTTTTTGAGAATATATAGATAGATTTCAAACGAATACTAAACAACAACCAACGAATACTAAAACGACACACATTCTACCACAGTTTCATAGGATATTTGATTCATCAAGAACAAAACTTTAAAAATTCCAACACTATGAAACATATCTTTATCATCATCATCGCGCTCATTTCCAGCTTTGGATTTGCACAAAAAACGGAAAGCCCGTATTTAGAAGTACTCACGCCAAACGCTGTGATTCCATTGAAATCAACAAACGTTGATGTGAAAATTTCGGGAAACATTGCACACATTCATATTGCGCAAACCTATCAAAACAAAGGAAACATTCCGATAGAAGCAAAGTACATTTTTCCATTATCAACACAAGCGGCTGTACACAAAATGCAAATGACAATTGGTGACAGAACCATCAACGCAAAAATATATGAAAAGCAAGAAGCGCAACGTGTTTATGACAAAGCCCTAAAAGCAGGGAAAAGAGCAGCAAAACTCGATCAACATCGTCCAAATGTGTTTCAAATGAACGTTGGAAACATCATGCAAAATGATGAAGTTACGATTGATATTTATTACACAGAATTATTAGTGCCAACAGCAGGAACCTACGAATTTGTATTTCCAACAGTTGTCGGACCACGATTTACAGGCGAAAACACGTCTGGCGAAAAAACATTCAATCAACCGTATACAAAAAAAGGTGTGGCTGATACTTTTGATTTTGACTTAAACGTTCAAATCAACTCAGGAATTCCAATCGCAGATGTTTCATCAAACACGCACAAAATTAAGGTTCAGTATCCAAACACGCGCATTGCGGAAATCTCGTTAAGAGAAGAAAACAAAAATCCGTCTAATCGCGATTTCATTCTAAAATACAACATGCGTGGCAACGAAATTCAAGCGGGATTATTATTATACGAAGACAAAGGCGAACAATTTTTCGCGTATATGATGGAACCGCCAAAAGCTTCTGCCAACCTAAAAACGACAGCAAAAGAATATCTTTTCATCGTGGATGTTTCGGGTTCTATGAATGGATATCCGATGGAAGTTTCTAAAAAATTATTACGCAATTTATTAGTCAATTTACCAGAAACTGATCATTACAACATTCTACTATTTGCAGGCGGTTCGATTGTTTTATCAGACAAACCATTGGCGTGTACCAAAGAAAACATTCAAAAAGGAATCAACTTCTTAACAAACGAACGCGGCGGTGGCGGAACGCAATTAATAAAAGCACTCAAAAGAGCGTATCAATTACCACGAATGGACGCAAAAAGTGCACGATCAATGGTAGTAATTACGGACGGATACGTAAGTGTGGAACGCCAAGCATTTGAACTTATCGAAAAAAATCTTGGACAAGCAAACGTATTTACCTTCGGAATTGGATCGAGCGTGAACCGATATTTATTAGAAGGCATGGCAAAAGTAAGCAACAGCGAATCGTTTATTGCGACAGAAATGAGCGAAGCCAATGCAGTTGCCGAAAAGTTCAGAAACTACATTAAATCGCCTTTATTAACGCAAATTCGCATCAAAGCAGAAGGTTTTGATGTGTATGATGTTACGCCAAGTAGCATTCCGGATGTATTTGCATCGCGTCCCATTTTAATTTTTGGAAAATACAGAGGAGAAGCAACTGGAACATTAACGATTACGGGACAAAGTGGAAACGGCGTTTTTCAAAAAGAATTCAAAGTTGCCGATGGAATGTTGAGTAAAGACAACGAAGCACTTCGCTACTTATGGGCGCGCAAAAAAATAGAGCGTTTGGACGATTATAAAAGACGTTTTAATGATAATACCAAACAACAAGTCATTGAGCTTGGATTGAAGTATAACTTGGTTACGCAATACACATCATTTGTTGCAGTGGACAATGAAGTTGTGAATAACAGCGGAAATCGAAAAGTGGTAAAACAACCCTTGCCAATGCCAAAAAATGTGAATAACAGCGCAGTTGGTGCAGCAGCTTCTGTAAAAGGAAAAACGGTGATCAAAAAGAAAAAAAGAACTGTAAAAACTGCTAATGAAAAAGCAACGACTTGGTTTAAAGAAAACTATACAGAATTCATTAAGAAATACTTAAAAAAGTACGATGGTATTCGTGTAGAAATTGGAGAGAATGGCGAAATCTTAAAAGTAGAAATCTTAGTAAATGGAACTTGGATTATGAATGAAGTCGTGCTAGAACAACTCAATTTGATGATTGCGAAAGAAGTGTTTACGATTGGAAAAGGAGTTACGATTACAATCAAAAATTAGTCAAATGAAAAAGCTATTTATCTTAGTATTATTATGTTTTTCGGTTTCCGCTTTCGCGGGAACTGAAACAACGCAACTTGAAGTTGGAAAACCACAACCATTAGTTTTCATTGCAGGATTTGATGAAGGCGATAATACCTATTATACCAATGCGAAAAAGTATTTTGACAACGAGAACTATCAAGTAGTTGAAAAGGTGTTTAGTTTGGCAGAAATTCTAACGTGGCTGCGTTTGCATTACGATTCCAAATTATATAGTGATATTCACATTGTAAGTCACAGCAATCCGTGGCGCGGTTTGTCGATGAAAACGAGTGAAACTGGCGAACGCATCACAGAAACGAATCTAGCGGAAGCTTTACAAAACAAAGAAATCGTTCCGTTAGCTGAAAACTTCTTGCCGAAAGGCTTAAAAATCATCTTTCATTCCTGTGGATTGGGCAAAAATAAAACCTTGTTGATAAGCTTGAAAAAAGCATTTACGCATGATGCAACACTACACATTTACGCATCAGAATTGTTTAATGTATTTGGCGGAAAATATGCGGAACATTATTTAGCAAAAACCTATTACGGCTATTATCCAACGGCACATTCGCCCGGACCGAGAATGTTAGCAAGCGAATTCAAACAGAAATATCCAACCGTAAAAGCTGATTGGGAAACCGTTTTAAAAACGCGCGCTGAGCAATTGCCAGGCGAATTGCATACGTATCGTTTCAATATTCCGGTGGAATGGGAATTTGAGTTTGAAGAAGCTTCAGACATTCCAAATTTTTCAACTAAACAACAAATTATGGATTGGATTTCCGAAAATGAAGATTTAGTAAACGCCATCATGGAATTCAATATTCCGATAGAAAAATTTAGATGGTTAACAAAAATTCGTGGAAATACCTTAACAATCAAAGGAAAAACAACCGTTTTATGCGTGATGCAACCAGTGATGAAATCGAATAATAAAACTGAATATTCACCAATAGATATTCATACTGAGAGTTATACGAAAGTGTAATTTTATAAATAATTATATAAACGTAGCAGGAAATTTTTAAATGTTTTTGCTACGTTTTTCTATTTGAAAAAACACCAATTTCACCAATCTTCAACGAATTCTAGATAACTCCTAACGAATACTAAAGCTACCCAAATTGTTCTTCAGTTTCGTCGCATATTTGAACTATAAATCAAGTATAACACTTTAAATAAACAATTATGAAACGTACAACATTTACAGCCTTAGGATTAGTAGCAATGACATTTGTAGCTTGCAACACTTCAACAAAAGAAAACACAAAAACAATAGTTGCTGAAGAAGTAGTAATCACAGAAACAATACCACAAGAAACAACGACTCAATTTGAAGAAAAAGCAATGGAAGATTGTATTTCGTATTCAAAAATATTGAATGATATTAAGTTGATGGAAATTGCAGAAGCGCAACGTGTAAGCGATAGTATTGCAGCAGCAGAATTGTCATTGAAAGAGTCATTAGCAAAAGCAGTAGCTGCACAGAAAAAAAGAGCAGCATCACCAGAAGAATTGGCAAAAAGAGCGCAAGAAGCAGAACTTTGGTTTGAAACAAACTACGCAAGCGCAATGAAAACATACAATGCAACGTATGAAGGTTTACGAGTAAAGTTGACAACTGAAGGAACGATATATGAAGTAGCTTTATTGGTAAATGGCGAATGGAAAAAAGATCAGCAATTAATGAAGCACTTAGCAAAAGTAAAAGTAACCAATGATTTAGCGCCAGGGAAAGCGGTAGCAATCACGGTAAAAAATGCTTAATATGAATTGCTTACCCAATGAACGGCAACGTTACAAAAACACCTTATCAGCAAATTTGATAAGGTGTTTTTTTGTTTTTTAAATTCTTAATCTCCAGTTGGAATTTTGCAAGCAAAGTGACAACCATATGCTCCAGGCGGATAAAATAAACTAGAAGTCCAGCCGCCGCCTTTTATAGTTTCTGGATTGAACGATGAAATCACGTTTTTGTGAAATGTTAGTTTTTTAAGCGTTCTTTTTTTCATGATTAAACAGTTTAAAAAATGCCTACTCTGAGAAAGGTTTTCGGCTTCGCCTTAGCAATCAAGAAGTATTGATTACTACTGCAAGCTATCACTGAAATTGTAGAATAAAAAACGAAGGAAACGTAAATTAGATAATATGTGTTAGTAAAACGGATGTTTTTTTATAGTATTGAGATCTTAGTATTGAGTAATGAGAAACAACTATTTCCAGATACAATTTTCTTCATTTCATTTCAAAAATCACTCGAAATGACGATTAGTAGGCTTCTTGGATTATTAGAAGGTTAGACGTTTTTAAAACTGAAAACTGAGACTGAATACTAAAGAAGTCGTCTCGGTTCTTCGTCTTCTTGCTGTTGATCTAATTGTAAATTCTCAGTTTCTGCACGTTTGATAATTGCATCAGGAAGTGACTTTTTAGCTTTCGCGCCCATTTTCTTTATCTTCTCAATGCTTGTGATGATATTTCCACGACCTTCAAAGAGCTTGTTCATCGCGGAAGAATAATCAGATTTTGTCGCGTCAATCTTTTTACCAATTCCGATGAGGTCTGTCATGAAACCTTCAAATTTATCATACAACGAACCCGCTTGTCGTGCAATTTCTATTGCGTTTCGTTGTTGCTTTTCGTTGTTCCACATGGTATCAATGGTACGTAATGTAGCGAGTAATGTTGTTGGCGTGACAATGACAATATTTTGCTCAAAAGCTTTGTTGTATAAAGTATTATCTTCATTAATTGCAATCGCAAATGCTGGTTCAATCGGAACAAACATCAATACAAAATCGGGACTTTCCATTTCGTATAAATCTTCATATTTCTTCGCAGATAGTTGATCTACATGACGCCTGATAGAGATTAAATGTTCTTTTAGATTAAGTTCGCGTTCTTCATCTTCACTATTTACATATCGTTCGTACGCCGTTAATGAAACTTTCGCATCAATGACCATTTTTTTGTTATTTGGCAAATTGATAATCACATCCGGTAATGCACGCGAACCATCTTCACGCGAGAAATTTTGTTGCACTACATACTCACGATCTTTCTCTAAACCACTTTTTTCTAACACACGTTCTAAGACCAATTCGCCCCAATTTCCTTGCATTTTGCTGTCACCTTTTAAGGCTTTCGTTAGATTGACAGCTTCTTGACTGATTTGAATGTTGGCTTTGCTTAGTTCCGATAGTTTTTCGCGCAAAGCGGAATGAATACTTATGTTTTCCTTTTGACTGTCTTCCACTTTCTTTTCAAAGTGTTGAATCTTCTCTTGCAGTGGCGTTAAAATATTTTTAATATTCTCTTTGTTTTGTTCTGTAAATTTTGATGATTTTTCTTCTAGAATTTTATTCGCGAGTAGCTCAAAATCTTTTCGAAGTTGTTCTTGCTGGGTTTTTAAAGCTTCGTCACGTTCTATGTTTTGTTTTTGTAAACTTTCAAATTCAGAATTTCTACGTGCGAGTTCTACATTTAAAAAATCTTTTTCTCGACGAATTTCTTCGCGATCTTGCTCAGTTTTGGATAAATTTTCTTTGATACTATTCAACTGCTGTTGAAACGCCTCGTCTTGTTTTACATTTTCAGCATCCATCAATACCTTCAAATCGTCAAATTGTGATTGTATTTGGCGATTGCGTTCGTGCAAACCTTCTTGTTTTGCTTTCGTTTTTAGATTTCCGATGTACATTCCTAAGAAAATACCAACGGCTAAAAACACCACAATAAGGATTATATAGATAACGATTTCTGACATGAATTTGATTTTGCGTAAAGATAGTATTTTGTATTGATTGTAGATTTTTGAATTATGATTTTTTAATACCTCACAATTACGTATTCTCAACGTTCAAGTACAATAAATGAAATGCAAAAGCAAAGACCATATACTATGGAACTGATTTGAATTCCTTTTTTAAATTGTGGATGCATCCTGATGTAACCTTCGGGTTTTAAAAATCACGATAATTTCAAGAAAAAGAGCTAAAATGATGGCAAAGTAGGCTGAATATAGAAGATTAGCTATGACTTTATTCATAGAAGTCGCAAATTCTCTAGTTGTTGTCTCATTCACATCTCCACGAATTAATGCATTAAAATCTCCAAGAAATATGCAAATTAAAATTAGAGATAAAATCAATAATGCATTACAAACTAAGAATGTGTAGTTGGCAAATTTATTTTTAAATCGAGTAAATACGAGTCGCGCAAAATAGATAGCTGAGGTCAAGAGTAGTATTGAAAATACCGCTACATATACAGTTGAAGTCACGAAGTATGTATCGTGTACATTAAAATCAATAGTTGTATCTCCAGAAAAAATATCAAATCCAAATTGTAAACCATCAATAAGAATAATACCGAGTATAACGCATGCGAGATATAAAAGTTCTTTTTTCATGTTTAGTTTCTTAGTATTTGTATCATGTATAAAAGTTGTTAGGAAAACAATAATACAACATCATCTTCTGATAAGTGTACTTCTTTTTCAAATTGTAATCCAATTTTGTTCAGCAATCCAATAGAAGCTACATTTTTTGGATCGGTAATGGCAACAATCTTGTCAATGTTTAGTGTTTCTTTGGCATAGTTGAGTGTTGCTTTTGCAGCTTCAAACGTATATCCATTCCGTTCGTAGCTTGGCAATAAGGCAAAACCAATATCTACATCGTCGAGTGATTCTCTGTTGACTAAACCGCACATGCCAATGGATTTGGAAGTTTCTTTGAGTTCCATCAACCACAAACCAAAACCATTTTTCTTATAACTTTTTTGCAGATTGTTTTGAATATATTCCTCAGCAACTCCATGCGTTCGAATATTTTTATTGCCAATAAATTGAATCCACAATGGTGTGTTTACCAATTGCAATATAAAATCAGCATCACTCAATTTGAATTCGCGCAAGCGCAAACGTTCGGTTTCTAATATTGTTTTCAATAACTTAAGTATTAAACATTAAATGTATTGAATTAAAATTCAAATAAAAAAACATATAAATTTATTTTTGGCACGGAAGTTGGATATGATAAATTGTAACGCGGTGAGGACATTAGACAGAGCTGGTTACTCGAATTAAAGAGAGTCGCATTACATTTTAGTTGGTTAGTTAGTTTAAAAAACACTTCACGCTTGTGAAGTGTTTTTTATGCAATACATTTTGATGATTTTTAGTAATCAATTCCTTTATATAATTCAAAAATCATTCTTTTCCGTTGTTGATATTCAGTCAACTTTTAGTTTTTCAAAAATATGATATTTTAAGTTTTTTGTTCTTTATGAATTTTATAACTGTTTGATTATCAGTATTTTTTTAATGATTATCTGTAATGATCTTTTATAAAACATCAGCTATAACTGTTTGTTCTCCCTACTTTTTACTTTAGGTTTGATGTAACATTAACATTTAGTATGAAAAACAAATCCTTCTATTTTCTCGTCGCAATTTGCATCTGAGTAATTAGAAGCCCCCAGTTTTTTATAAACCACCAATAGTACTCTTTTAGTTGAGTATTATAATTTTTAAAAAATCACTCCTGTAATGATTCAAAAAACTGTTCTTTTTGCTTTGCTGTTATGCAGCCAATTTTTAGTTTCTCAGAATACTATATTTAAAGAATTTGGAATTAATGATGGACTTCCTAGTTTGCAAGTGTACGATATGTACCAAGCGAGTAACGGAGTTATTTGGTATGCAACCGATAGAGGTTTGGCAAGTTACAATGGATATGAATTCAAAAAATATGGCGTTCAAGATGGCGTGTTGAATAATGTTGTTTTAGATTTTTATCCACAAAAAAATGGCGATATCTATTGTGCAACATTAGATAGTAAGTTATTCTATTTTAATGAAAATTTTAATGGATTCATCTCTTATAGTTATAATCACATCCTTGAACATGAACAACAGTTTCAAGATATCCAACACATTACCAGTTTATATATTGACGATCAAGATAATTTACATCTTAGTAGTGATAAAACCATTGGTAAATTAGTTATTTCTAAAGAAGGAAACGTTTTAGAAACACCCGAAGCGAATAAGGATAAAGAGTCTCCAGTAGTTTATTTAGTGTTAGGTGAAAATGATTTTTATTTTGCTTATTACGCAAATGAAAGTAGAAAGATTACTCCTAATTCCTTAGAATTTCAAACAATATTTGATACTAATAATTACCCGATTGTCTTACCAGATAGAAATCATGTTGTTTACAGCTACAAGAATAGTGTGTTTGTAGCGAATGCTAAAGGAGAAGTAATAGCAAAGCTTGATGATTCAAAAATGCCAATTATGTTAAAAGTAATTGATGCAACTCATTTTTTTGTAGGGTATCATTTTGGAGGTGCAGCCATTGTAGATCTCAAAGGAAATATAGTAGAAAGGTTTTTAGCAAATAAATCCGTTACAGATTTTTTAATTGATAACGAAGGTGGTTATTGGTTTTCAACATTAAATTCAGGAGTTTTTTATAGCAAAGATCCTAAAATAAGAGTTTTTAAAAACCTGATTAATGCTCCCATAAATTCATTGACAAAAAATTCAGCAAATGAACTATATATTGGGTATGATAACGGAGATGTAGAAAGAGTACTTACTAGAACTAAAAAATCGTATGTTGAATATAGCTCTAAAAGTTATGAAAAAGCTTTTGTAGAATTTGATAGTCTTCACAACGAATTATATGTGTATTCTGGCGCAACATTTTACAAGAAAAATAAACAGAATAACAAAGAAGAAATTAGAGATTCCTTGTGTAAATTTTACTCATTAAAACTATCTGAGCCTACAAAAGAGGGCATTATTATATCGCAACTAAAACACTTGGCAGCTATTAAAAACGATTCGGTGAAAAGTGTTAACACTGCCATGAGAATTCATGATGCTTGTATTAGAAATGGCGAAATTTATTTAGGAACACCTTCCGGAGCTTATATTTTAAAAAATGATGAAATAACTTCTTTAGATACATTGGCTCCAATATTTAAAAATAGAATAGATGATGTTGATTTTAATGAAAGAAAAGATGAAATTTATTTTGGAACCTTAGGTGCTGGAATTATTATTTATAACGCGGATACAGCCGAAATTAGTACGATTACAAAGCAAGACGGATTGTCGAGCGATATTATCAATGAACTGTATATTGAAAATAAAAACGAACTGTGGGTTTGTACAAATTCTGGATTGAATAAAATAAAATTTTTGGCAGACGGCAGTTATAAAATTACAGGATTAAAAAGCTCTGGTGGTTCGCTAAATGACGGAATAAGTGATGTGGAAGTGATTAATGATACGGTTTGGATTGCTTCACAAAAAGGATTGATATACGCTCCGAAAAGTGTATTTGATAAAAAAGAAGAAACAAATTCCTATCATCTTCAAATCAAAGCGTCTTATGTAAATGACGTTCGCGTTTGTATGGAAAAACTAGAAAATCTTTCTCATAAAGAAAACAGAGTAGAATTTTTGGTAGAAGGCATTTCTTTTAAAGAATCGGGCGAATTACTCTATAAATACAAGCTCGAAGGATTGGATGATAAATGGTATTTTACAAAAAACCGTCAAATACCGTATCCAGCGTTACCTTATGGCGATTATACACTAAAAGTTGCCGCAACTACTTCCGAAAAAGCTGAAAATTTACAATTTATAGAAATTCCTATTTCTATAAAAGCACCATTTTGGAAACAAGCTTGGTTTGTAATTTCAGGAATACTATCTGCGTTGCTACTCATATATGTTTTTTTTAAATATAGAATATTGTCGTACAACAGACATATCATTAGAGAATTATTGCGATTACTCATAAAAAAGATCAAGCGCAAAGAAAAGTACTTTTCATTCAAAGATGCTGGCAAAGAAATTAGAATCAAAGCGAATACAATACTCTATGTGAAATCTTCTGGAAACTACATCGAAATAATAACAGAAAGTAAAAATTACATCGTGCGGACTAAAATAGGAGAATTTATAAATCGTACACCAGATCCTTTAGAGTACTTAAGAATTCACCGTTCATACATTATCCGAATAGACAAAGTAGCCGAAAAAAACAGCAAGGAAGTCATTATAAATGATGAAAAATTGCCAGTGAGTAATTCGTATACAGCCGAACTGAACAATTTAATTTTTTAAAAAAATAATTTCATCCCTAAAACCTTCTATTTCGTCACACGCCATTTTTTGACCGTCACTATTTATAGGGTAAACCAGCACAAACGCTACAAAATCAATGAATTATTTCTTTGTAGCATATACATTTGAAATATCAATTATTAACTAAAAATATAAACATTATGAAAAAAAAGAATTTAAAATCATTGACACTTACTAGAAAAACCATTAGTAATTTACACGAAGTATTAAAAGGAGGAGCAGTTTCTGGTTATTTATCGTGTAAGCCAGTAGAAGTGCCATTAACACAGAATAAACCAGGTTGTAATGATACCAAAGTAAATTGGTGTGATTCTAGATTTGGAGGTTGCGATTCATATTATTGCCCAAATTAGAACAACAACTAAAAACACAAATTGCGGCTAATTCTAGGTCGGGAGAGTTTTTCTTCCGACCTTTTTGTTTTATGAAGCTTTTTACTGAGAAACTACTTTTCATTCTTAACAAAAAGCTGATATTATTTAGCGTGAGTTCAATATGAAAATTAAACACAGTAATTTCTTCTTTAAAAAATGTCGTTGATATTTTTTGGTAAGAATCTTTAAGGAACAACTAGCATTAGTTGGTCGCTGCTCAAAATAAAAACAACTATTTTTCTATTTCAAAATCGTTTTGGCACGGAAATTGACATATAGTTTAATGTAACACGATGATGACATTACACAGAGCTGGTTACTTGAAGTAAAAGAGTCGTATTACATTTTGGTTGGTTAGTTAGTAAAAAAAACACCTTGCGCTTGCAAGGTGTTTTTTCTCTTTAAAAATCAGCTATAATTTTAACAAAAACCTTGTAGAATTTAAGAAAAAAGATTCCGTTTTGGCACGGAAGTTGAAATATAGTTTATGTAGTATGATGATGACGTTACACAGAGCTGGTTACTTGAAGTAAAAGAGTCGTATTACATGGTTGGTTAGTTTAGAATAAAACGTCTTATCGCTTGATAAGGCGTTTTTTCTTTTTAGGTAAAACCTAAAAGTTTATGTATTCTTCACTTTAAAACTTCCCGAAGTTGCATCAAAAGTAATGAGATCGTTTGGAAATAAAGCTTCAAAAACACCTTGACTAATCAATTCGCAGGGTGTTCCAGAAAATACCTTGCCATCATTCATCACAATCATTTCATCACACAACTGAATCGCCAAATCGATTTCATGGGTAGAAAACAACATCGTTTTTTGTGTATCGTGCGCTAATCTTTTCAGAAGATTCAACACGTATGCTTTGTGATACATGTCTAAATGTGTTGTCGGTTCATCCAGAATAATCATGGACGTATCTTGCGCCAACGCACGTGCAATCATTACTTTTTGCAACTGTCCGTCACTAAGTGTATAACACTTTCTATCTTTAAATTCGAGTAAATTTGTCTTCTCTAAGGCACTTTCCACAATCGCGTGATCGTTCTTCGAAAGGTTTCCAATCCAATTGGTATACGGTTGACGACCGAGCGCGATCAACTCAATAACCGTCAAATTTTTAGAAGGTAATTGTTCGGTTAATACCAAACTAATCTCTTTTGCCAAATCACCATTAGAATAGGCGTGAAGTGCTTTATTCTGCAATAAAATCTCTCCAGAAATTGGTTGTTGAATCTTTGCCAATGTTCGCAATAATGTAGACTTTCCAATTCCGTTTGCTCCAACCAACGCAACTAATTTTCCTCTTGAAACTTTAAAATCAATCGCTTCTGCAATCACTTTCGTGTTACCTTTCTCTTGATAACCAATGCTCAATTGCGAAACGCGTAAAACAGGATATGTAGTTGTTGTTTTGATAGGAATTATTTTGTGAATGCTAAATTACATTTTTTATTTTTGAGTTGTCAGTTATGAGTTGTGTGTTATGAGTTAAAAGTCTAACAATCCAAGAAGTCTAACAGCGTAGCGATACCAAAATACCAAAAGCGATAGCGATTCTAAGAGTGAAGCGATCTAGTATTAAAAAATCATCTTCCGTTTACGAACCAACAACCAAATCACTACGGGCGCGCCAATAATTGACGTAATGGCATTAATTGGTAACGTCATTTCACTAAACGGAACTTGCGCAATACTATCGCAAATTAACATCAAAATTGCACCAATCAAACAAACACTGGGCACTAAAATTTTATGATTCGTAGTATTAAAAAACAAACGTGTAATATGCGGAACTGCCAATCCAACAAAAGCTATCGGACCTACAAAAGCGGTGCAACTTCCTGCCATCAAACTAGTCGCTATAATAATGACAATACGTGATGTCTTAATATCAATTCCTAAACTACGTGCGTAATTTTCGCCTAAAAGAAACGCATTCAATGATTTTATAGCCCAAACGCTCAATCCGATTCCGAGAAATACTAAAAAGCTAAGAATACTCAATTCCTGCCAATCTAAATTTCCTAACGAACCCAATGTCCACATCATAAACTGTTTCAACTCTTCAGCATCACTAAAGTACGTCAGAACGCTTACAATAGCGCCTGTAATGCTTCCAAACATCAATCCGATGATCAATATCGACATGGTGTCTTTTACGCGATACGAAACCGCCATTACCGTAAGTAATACCAAGAAACTTCCAATACTTGCCGCAATGACCAAACTATAACTCGATAATAAAAGGGATGCAAAAAAACCGCCAAATGCAGATGCACCCATAATTAATAAAGCAACACCTAAACTTGCGCCCGAACTCAATCCTAAAACAAAAGGTCCAGAAAGTGGATTTCTAAATAGCGTTTGCATCAACAAACCACTTAACGACAAGCCAAAACCAACCAACATCGCTGCAATTGCTTTTGGTAAGCGAATGTCTAAAATGGTAATGCGCCACGTTTCTTTATCAATTTCGCCACCTGTAAATGCAGCAAAAATTCCTTTCAACGGAATTGATACTGAACCTAGACTAATATTCATCAGAAAACAACCGATTAGCAATACACTAAGCACTATAAACGTGAGTCGATATGTGGGTTGATTAGCCAATTAGTTTACAGGTTTAAAAAAGTAAGGTTCATACGTTGGTAATAAATCTGGATGAATTGCTTTGATGAGGTCTTTCAATACAATATCAGGTCGTGTTGGCGCTAATTCGTAATAGATAGTTCCACCAGTTTCGCCAATTGTATTTCCAATAGTAAATACTTTTTTATGCTTGAAAGGATCAAATTTCGCATATAATTCACTCGCTTTTTTTAGGTCTTCGTAGGTTTTAAAACGTCCGGGTCCAATCCAAATTTCGGCATCTGCAGCTTTATCCAACACGCTTTCAATACTTAACGACAAACTTCCAGTTCCTTCGGAATCCTTCCAAAGATAATCAGCGTTTGCATCTTTTAAAAATTGTGCCTGAAAACTATCGCCCGCAGGTAAATACCAAATATCTTTATACATCGCGCCACTTAAAACGGTTGGTTTTGTAGTTGCTTGTTGCGCTAGTTTTTTGGCTTCGTTATAATTTTGTTTAATCGTATTGAAAACTTCGGTCGCTTTGGCTTCTTTATGAAAGAAAGGCGCGAAAAATCGAATCCATTCAGCTCTTCCAATTGGAGTTGCTTCTGTCCAATCGCCATTATAAACCACTGGAATGTTTGCTTTTTGAATGGTTTTATACGTAGGATTTGTATTGTTGATCGAAAAACCAATGACTAATTCTGGTTGTAAATCAATTAGTAATTCAATATTAATTTGATCGTTCTGCCCAAGATCTTTCACTTTTTCAGCATCAATCAAAGCTCTTGTCTTTTCAGAAGAAATATAATTAGTATCAGGAAAACCTACCAACGTACTTTCTACGCCAAGCATTTCCAACATTGGAATGTGTGTGGTTGAAGTAACTACAATACGTTCAACAGGCGTTAAAACGATGGCATCATACGCATCACGATCAAGTGTAATTGTAGCTGCTTTTTCTCGCGGAATCAGCGCATACGTATAGTTTTTATCAGCATCTGGCCAAGGCGAAAGCACTTTAATAAGTGTAATGTCGCCTAATTTTTCAATCGTAAAACCTTTTGCATTCGCAATTGTACTTACTGTATTTTCAGTTGTAACTGGAAACGGATTCGTTGTTTCTTTTGCTTCCTTTTTTTCCGTTTTACACGAGAAAGTGAAAGCACAAAGTATAATTAAAAGGCAATAAATAGATTTGAATTGTGGCATGAATGGTTTTGCTAATTTTTTTCAAAAGTAATATTATTTCATCTTTTAGTAGATACATTCTAAAGAATGTTTATTTTTGCGCCGAATTTTGGTTTCGAACCTACGTTAGTATGTTTGAATTAAAAGGGAATCAAGTGAAGAGGCAACATGCTTCCATTCTTGGACTGTTCCCGCAACTGTAAGCATGTGCTGAAAGCTTTTTTCAGTACCTCATTTCAAAGATGAGTTGTTATAACTACATGACCACTGAGTATTCGGGAAGGTATATAACAAATTGCAAGTCAGGAGACCTGCCACATTTCGCAATTAATGTCAAACTTTCGGGATAAGAGTTTGCGTATGGAAACCCATACTTTATTCCCATAAAACGAAAAAAAATGAAAAAAACAGTACTATCTGTTAGTGCTTTGTTATTGGCGTGTACAAGTGTATTTGCGCAAGAACAAGACAAAAATGAACAACTTGATGAAGTTGTCATCTCAGATTCACGTCATGCATTAAAACGTGAAAACTCTGGAAAAACAGTGATTTCAATTTCTAGCGAAGAAATTAAAAAAAATCAAGGTAAAACCGTTGCCGAAGTCATCAACACCAAAAGTGGTATTGAAATTTTAGGAAGTAGAAGTAACGCAGGACAAAACTTGAGTTATTTTGTACGTGGTGGAAACAACCGTCAAGTATTAATTTTGATTGATGGAATTCAGGTAAATGATCCTTCTTCTATTGCAAATGATTTTGATTTACGTTTGATTGCGTTGGATCAAATAGAATCGATTGAGATTGTAAAAGGTGCTTCGAGTACACTCTACGGAAGTGGCGCAGCAACCGCAGTGATTAGCATTACAACCAAAAAAGCTTCCGAAGACACCATTGCTTTGCGTGTAAACAGTTCTTTTGGGACGAATCAATCACAAGACGATTCAGATTATAATGTAAACGATTTTTCAAATAGTGTTCGTATTGACGGAACTGTGGATGGAATCAGTTATGTTGTTGGTTTTGGTCATCAAAATACAGATGGATTGTCGGCTGTAATTGGTGAAGAAAGCGATCGTTTTTCTCGTATCAACACAAATGTGCGTATTGGATATAAATTTTCTGATGCTTTTGAAGCAAGTGTTTTTGGAAATATGGATAAATTCAAAAGTGATTTTGATAGTTCCTTTCCAATAGCAGATGCTGATTTTACAAGTGAAAGCGAACAATATCGATTTGGAATTGCACCAAAGTATACGTATAAAAATGGTAGCGTAACTTTAAATGCTGCTTATACAAAGATTGATAGAGAGTTTAAATCAAACTTTCCATCTACGTTTGAAGGTGAAACAATTGCGTTGGATGTTTTTAATAAATACAACTTCAGTAATAAGTTTTATACTGTTGTCGGTTTAAATTATATTGACAACCAAACGTTGTTTTTAGAAGAGCAATCGTCTTCAATTGTAGATCCATACTTAAATGTAGTTTATGTTTCTGATGTTGGATTGAATGTAAATGCTGGTGGGCGTTTAAACAACCACAGCGAATACGGAACACATTTTACATACAACTTGAATCCATCATATCGTATGCCATTCGGAAAAGGATATGCAAAAGCATTTGCTTCGTATAGTACATCATTTATTGCACCTTCTTTATCGCAATTATTTGGAAATTTTGGAGCAAATCCAAATTTATCACCAGAAGAAAACACAACATTAGAAGGTGGAGTAGAAGTGAAGTTCTCTGATAAATTACGTGTAAGTGCCGTTTATTTCAACAGAACAGAAGAAAATTTCATCGATTATGTCGTGACTGATTTTGTAACGTTTGCTGGAGAATATCAAAATATAGGAGCTGAATTTACTGTAAACGGTTTTGAATTTGAAGTTGCAGCAACGCCAATTAAAAACTTAACAGTGAACGCAAATTATACTTTCACAGAAAAGAAAGATGTAAAAGTATTGCGGATTCCGAAGCACAAAGCAAATTTGAATGTTGCGTATGCGTTTACACCAAAAACAAATGCAGGTATTTCGTATCAGTTTACTTCTGAGCGTTTAGACACAGACTTTTCAACATTTCAAGATGCAACTTTAGAATCATTCAGCTTACTTGGCGCGAATGTAAATCATACATTTAGCAAGCGTTTAAGTGGATTTTTAACCGTTTCAAATATATTCAACGAGGAATATACAGAGATTATAGGATTTACTACAAGAGGAACTAACGTTCGTATTGGATTCTCTTTAAACCTATAAGTTTATTTAATACTAGTACAAGTCGATTAAAGCCACTCCGCAAAAGAGTGGCTTTTTTGTTTGATCAATTACGTAAAAATACGCTATTGCACTTGGGAAAGTTAGAGTATCTTGTGACTCCTAACTTATAAACCATACTAGCATGAGTAGTCCAAATCCATTTCCAATTACAATTGTAAATAATTCAGGATCAAAAGAAGAAGTATATATTACGATCAAAGGAATCAATGCAGCTAAAGCTGGAAATAAAGTACAACAATTTTATAATCCAACAAAAAAAGTGTGGAGTGATACTTCTGTTGCTACTAAATTGAGTGACTTTTCTAAAAACGTGATCAATATGCCCAATATAGATTCGGGTATAGTATATCTTTCTTTTGGAAAAGCATTGGCATTTGCAAACAGAATTTCGCCACCAAATATTGGAAATCCTTCAGATCCAAGTTTTGACGTTGTGTATGATAAATTTGAAATTTCGTTTTTACCCAAAGATGGTTTTCCGTATATAGATATTACGAATGTAGATTTTTTATGTGTTCCTTTACAGTTACAAGAAACACTTCCCAACGGTACCACCAATGGTCCAAAAGGATTTAAGAAAGGCAGACAAGAAGTTTTTAAATCGTTTACTGGTGGACTTACTGGAAACTGGAAAACAATTATACAAAATCCAAATAATAAAGGAATCATTCGAATTATAGCACCAAATAAGGCATTGGTTGATCTTCCAAATGTAATTAACAATAATTTTGATGCAAGTTCATTTCAAACGTATGTAGATGCGGTTTGGGAATATTATGCAGAAGGGAAAAATAAATCGATTGCAGTTGATATGTCTGAAATTGCAGAATTTAATCCTGGCTATCAAGGTGTTATTTTTAATGGTGTTGTGAAGAAAAGCGGAGAATTTGTGTTTTCAGGAAAAGACGCCAATGGAAGAGCATTGCCAGATATTTCTTTTGAAAAGCCAAATGGAAGTAACGAAATAAAAGGTAGTATTTTTGGTTGTGCAGACCTGTTTGCAGCACCAAATAAAACACCACAATCTGTGCCTGCTAAAAATTTAGGCGCTGCATTTAATGTTGGACTTTTAGCGCATCCAAAGATTACAGATGATGTTTTATTCTTAATGCCTTCGACAACAAAACAAAAAAAGAATTGGATTTCGTATAAAGGTCATTTTTATACAAATACCATGAAATTAAAAAATGGAGATATTTTAGATTGTTATAATGTATATGCTAAAATTATACATGCGAATGCTATTGATAAAGATGATTATGCATTTGCTTTTGATGATGTAACACATAGCGATTCTACCTTAGCAGATAGAGATGCAACTGGTGCAATTGTAACCATTCAGAAAGTAGGATAAAGTCAAATATTAACGATACAAAAAACGCTTCTAAAAGTAATTTAGAAGCGTTTTTTTATGTCATTTATTGATTATGCTGTGTATTTAGAAAAGCGTCAATTCGAGTGATTTTTGATAAAAAAGTGTATCGAGAATAGTTTTTTTAAATGTTCAAAATCAATATTACTTAATAATCAATTTATGGTTTTGTAAAGCATCATCGCTGTCACCAACTTTTAAATCGATATACATACGATCTCCAGTAATTCTACGCAATTTTGTGTCTGTAATGAAATCAATTGGTACAACTCTAGTTGTATTGAAGTTTAACGGTCTTCCAGCCGCAGCAATATTTGCCAAAGCAGCAGCTAATAAAGGTTCCGTTTCATCACCTAAGATTCCTAAATTTGTCAAATCTTCTGAAATTACAATATCAGGTACTAATCCTTCTGTATAGTTTGAAAAACCTGCGCTATTTTCTAAGCGAGAAATTAACGGTTGCATTGCCCATTTATGATTTGAATTTAATTGTGAATCGCCAAATGTCCAAGAAGGTGAATCATATAAAGAAACCGAAGCTTCATTTTTCCCTCTCGAAGTTGTTCCTACTTGGATCACATCAATATACGGTTCTAGTGAATTGATCACTAATTCGCTTGCAGAAGCAGTACTTGAAGTTGTTAATACATATACTTTCGTTAAGTTTAAACCATTAATTGCCGCGCCAGAACTTAATGTGCCAGTGAAATAACGATTTTCTTGTTCGTCAGTTAGCTGTGGCTGAATTTTATCATTATATCTAAATCGTGTAAACAATAGACCTTCAAACTGTCCTGTTACCATACTTCCTATATTGATGGCAGAACTTACAAATCCTCCTGGATTGTAACGGAAATCTAATACTAAGTCGGTAACACCTTGCCCTTGAAAATCAGCAAAAACATCATTTAATTGTGAATCAAAGTTTGAAATAAATTGATTGTACACAATATATCCAACCTTTTTTGCGCCAACATCAATTGTTGAAGCGATCAAAATAGGATTTTCAGTAATATTCGTTTTTGTCAAATCAATATTTCTTCCGTTAGGTGTAATAGAACGAACTCCGCTAGTTACTGTTAAGTCCGCTAAATTGAATGTATAGTTTGTTGGATCTAATAAATCTAAATTGTTGTCTGTATCAGAATTATAGAATAAACTTTGTCCATTTACAGCATATACAATATCGCCACGGCGAATATCTTTTCCGTCTGCATCTGAGTTTGGTACAATATAACGTACATAGCCAATTACTTCAGAGCTTCCACTATTTAAAAAGATATAACTAATATCAACACCATTTGATTCTGAAGTTCCTTGTTGCGAATTTTGCAATACATCGTAGTTGTCTACAATCACACTAAAACGATCATCAGGATCACGTAAATGTTCAAATAAATCACCAGGATTTGGGAAACTATTTAAAAAAGAGATGTAATTTTCACTATCATCTAGCTTACTATCAGCTAAATCAGGAACTTCACCTTGCCAAAAATACCATAAATTTAGTCCTTTCCAAACGAAGTCCTGCACTTCTATACTTGCAGGTACACTAAACAGATTATCATCCTGATCTGTACAGCTTATGGTGATTACAGAAGCAGCAACAAATAGGAAGAGCAATTTTTTTATATTCATAATTTTCTTTATCATAGCAGTATCTTACTTAGGGTTTACTTTATAAACACTAAAAATAGCGACATTATTGTAAAATAAAAATTATTTGTAACAAATTATTAACTCGCTCGTCTTCCTTATAACTAACCGAAATTAAGTAACCATAGAAATGAAACAGGCAGATTTTTTACAGATGGTAATGCCTTTTAAAGACAAGTTATACAGACTTGCGAAGCGATTATTAGTTTCTAATGAAGAAGCTGAAGACGCAACTCAGGAAGTATTGTTGAAATTATGGTCTAAGAAAACAAAGATCGGTACGTATAGTAATGTAGAAGCTTTTGCAATGACAATGACTAAAAATTATTGTTTAGACAAATTAAAATCTAAACAAGCCAGCAATTTAAAATTAGTACATAGTAATTATAAAGACGAAAATACATCTTTACAAAAAGAAGTAGAATTAAAAGATAGTGTCAGTTTTGTGCATCAAATTATGGATGAACTACCATCGCAACAAAAAATCATTATTCAACTCAGAGATATAGAGCAATATGATTTTGAAGAAATTGCAAAAGTAGTAGACATGAACCCAACCGCAATACGCGTAGCATTATCAAGAGCAAGAAAATACATAAGACAAGAACTTATAAAAAAACACAACTATGGAATTAGCTAACATAGAAAATTTATTAGAGAAGTATTTTGAAGCAACAACAACGGTTCAAGAAGAACAAACGTTACAGTTGTATTTTTCGCAAGACAATGTGGCGCCGCATTTGCAAGAATACCAACCAATGTTTCAACACTTCGCTAATTTAAGAGGAGAACAATCAACACGCAATGTTCCATTAAAACCTAGAAAAAACTATTTAAAATGGATTTCAGTTGCCGCGGTATTTTTACTCACAACAGGATTATTTTTTAATGAATGGAATGAACAACGACTAGCTAGTGAAGCTTTTGAAGATTTCAAAACAACAATGACAATGGTCTCCAAAAATTTTAATAATGGAGCTAGTCACATCAATCATTTAAATCAATTTACAGAAACAACAAACAAAATTTTTATAACAGAAAACAATTAAAACATGAGAAAGATAATAGTATTAGTATTCTTAATGGCGTTGCCATTAGTTACATTCGGACAAAATATTTTTGAGAAATATGCAGACAACGAAGAAGTTGCTTATGTTTCTATCAAACCAAGAATGTTTAAAATGCTTGCTTCTATGGGCATCGATTCTGATGATCCAGAAGCAAAAGAATTTTTGAAAATGGTAAATAGTATTACGAGTTTTAAAACAATTGCAACTAGCAATGTTAAAATTTCAGCAGACCTTCAAAAATGGGTTGGAAGACGTTCAAACGACTTGGAAGAGTTAATGGAAGTAAGAGAAGGTGGTTCACGTATGATGTTTTACGTAAAATCGGGAAGCAGTGATACACAGGTTAAAGAACTATTAATGTTCATCACTGGAATTGAAGATAAAGTTAAAATTAGCGAAACAGAAATCAATACGGTTGTTGTATCGTTAACAGGAGATATTGACTTAAATCAAATTTCTAAATTAACAAGCAAAATGGATATCCCAGGTGGAGAACATTTAAAAGACGCGAAAAAGAAAAAGAACTAACATCGTATATGTTTCAAGTACGTCAATAGTTTCCTCTATTGACGTACTTTTTTATAGTATCAAAGAATTCATCATTCATCATCAACAATCAAAAAACACATGAAAACTATAAAATCAATTTTAGTACTGGTTTTTATAACCATTGGAATAAGCAGTTGTTCAGATAAAAACAGCTTGCAAAACTATATATTAGAAAATGCTGAAAAAGTAGGTTTCTCATCGAGTAGTATTCCAAAAAGTCTTATAAAACCTGCAAACTTAAAGTTAACTCCAGAACAACAAATAGCGTATGATGCTGTTGATCGTGTAAATGTATTGATATACAAATACGATCAAGAAAAGAAAGATGATTTTGAACTCCAAAATACAAGAGTGAAAACCATCTTGAAGCAGAAAAAGTACGAAGAGCTTATGAATTTTGGAAGCAAAGGAATCATCAAATATTCAGGTGAAGAAAATGCTATGGATGAGATTATTATTTTCTTATCAAATAAAGAAATGGGCTTTGCGGTCGCAAGAGTCAGCGGTAACGACATGACCATGAATAAATTTATGGAATTGTATAAAATGGTGGGCAATTCTTCACAAGGAGATTTTAACCTTGGAGCACTGACAAGTTTTATTACAAACTAAAAAAAGAATACTTAACTAAAAAAGGCTACATGTATATTGCATACATGTAGCCTTATCTTTTATAATTATTTACGTTTAAAATAACCTATTAGAGAAAAAGTATATTAAAATCAGCGCAATAATAGCAATTATAATACTAATGCTAATTTCTCTAATTTCTCTTTTCTTAGTAAGCAAACGAGTTTCGTAATCTTTCTGGGTAATTTCTAAATGTACTTCTTTGTTGTAAGAACCTAAGAAATTTTCCTTTAGCGTTTCAATTCCTTTCATAAATTCCTCAGAACTTATACCATCTTTAGCTAAAAATGTACAGGTAAAACTTTCATAAATGTCAAAATCTGCAAATTCATTTTGCAAATCATTGACAACTGACAAAGTATTTACATCTATTAAAGGTAATTTAACAATACCTTCCATTATCCCGTCAAGCGAAAGCCTTTTGAGAATTTCTTCTAAGTTGTTGTTCATACTACCGAAATGAATTCCAGAGCCGTATTTGTCCTTGATAAAAGACTTGAATGCTTTGTTGTAGATTACTTTTTTAATTTGTAACCGTCCAACATTCGCAGCAACATCCAAACTTTTGTCTACTTTCGAGTGTGTTAGCTTGATATCCACAGGGATTTATTTTGTTAGTTCTTTAGCTTTGCAAAATTAATAAAAAAAACACGCTAATTGTCATTAAATGTTAAATTCCTGTATAATTATTTGGATTTATGCTTTTTAATTCAGATTTTATAGTGTCTGAAATCGTTAAAGTGTCAATAAATTCGGCAATTGACGCTTCATTTATCTTTTCGTTAGTTCTTGTCAATCCTTTCAGTGCTTCATACGGATTTGGGTAACTTTCCCTTCTTAAAATCGTTTGAATGGCTTCTGCAACAACTGCCCAATTGTTTTCTAGGTCTTCTGCAAACTTCTTTTCATTCAATAATAACTTGGTCAATCCTTTTAAAGTAGACTGAAATCCAATGACAGTATGTCCAAAAGGAACACCAACATTACGTAACACCGTAGAGTCTGTTAAATCACGCTGTAAACGCGAAATTGGCAACTTTGCAGACAAATGTGTAAAGATCGCATTTGCAATCCCTAAATTCCCTTCGCTGTTTTCAAAATCAATAGGATTTACTTTATGTGGCATGGCAGATGAGCCAACTTCGCCCGCTTTGATTTTTTGTTTGAAGTAATCCATAGAAATATACGTCCAGAAATCTCTATCTAAATCAATTAAAATAGTATTGATACGTTTCAATCCATCAAAAATTCCAGCAAGATGATCGTAATGTTCTATTTGTGTTGTTGGGAATGAATGGTGCAATCCTAAAATACGCTCTACAAAATCATTTCCAAAGGCTTTCCAGTCAATTGCTGGATACGCAACTTTGTGTGCGTTAAAGTTTCCTGTGGCACCACCAAATTTCGCTGCATGCGGAATTCCTGAAATCGATTCAACTTGTGCTTCCACACGTGTAATAAATACTTCAATTTCTTTTCCTAAACGCGTTGGTGAAGCAGGTTGTCCGTGCGTTCTTGCCAACATTGGAATAGCAGCCCATTCGGTTGCCAATTCTTTCAATTTTTCTAATACGCTAACCAATTCAGGAAGATATACTTCTTGTAAAGCTTCTTTAATAGAAAGCGGAATGGCAGTATTGTTGATATCTTGTGACGTTAATCCGAAGTGGATAAACTCTTTATATTTTGAAATCCCTAATTTGTCAAATTCTTGTTTGATGAAATACTCAACAGCTTTTACATCATGATTGGTTACTTTTTCAATCTCTTTAATGGCTTGCGCGTCTTCTGATGAAAAATTTTCATAAATACTGCGCAAATCGTCAAACAAAGAAGCATCAAAAGTTTCTAATTGTGGTAAAGGAATATTGCATAAAGCGATAAAATATTCAATCTCGACTAAAACACGATATTTTATAAGTGATTCTTCACTAAAATAATTAGCTAAAGTGATGGTTTTGTTACGATATCTTCCGTCAATAGGGGAAATTGCGTTGAGCGTAGTAAGGGTCATTGTAGTTGTGTTGTTGTTTAAGCATACAAATATACTTGTTCCATTGCTTTTAATTCAATATTTTTTACTTTTTAGCTTTTTTAATTCTCTTGATGAGTTCGCGCCCTCTTGCTTTAAAAGCAGCACTTTGCGAAGTGTAATCGCGCTCTAAAATGATCAATAATTCTTCATGAATCCAATCAAATTCTTTTCCTAATAAATACAAAGAACGCATAGAATAGGCTTTTACAGCTACTTTTTGATCGCTTATCATCCAATCAAAACAAGCTTCTGTAATTTTTTCGCGCTGTTTTTTGGTTAACTTTTCTTGAGTTTGATTAGGTTCTTTATGGTAATATGCTTCAATCAAATATTCGGCAACTTTCGCCATTGGTCGTACTGCAGGATCTAAATGTACGGTGTGCATCTTTTCAAGATAGGTATCTAAATAGGGAAGTATTGCATCTAAGTTTTCTCTAGCGACAAACTCAAATAACCAAGCGGCTCTAGCTGAAATTTTATCGTCTATAGTAAATACCACTTTTAGGAGTGTTGGCAATAAACTAAGATTGTTTAAAACAATATCAGCATAATATTTTCGCTTCTCGCGAGAATGATTAACATAATTTAGCTCCGAATAGAGTTGTTCAAACGTCATACTTTTTATATTTTTAGACCAAATAAAAACAACGACATGAAGATAGTTAAAAAGATCGCAGTTTTGGCATTAATTGTATTGGTAATTTTACAATTTTTTGGGCCCGAAAAAAATGAAGGTGATATTGCAGACTTGCAACCATTTTTAACAGAAACCAATCCGCCAGCTTCAGTACAAGCTACCTTGAAGGTTGCTTGCTATGATTGTCACTCAAGCAATACGCGCTATCCTTGGTATAATAACATAGAACCAGTTTCGTATTGGATGGCTAACCATGTGAAACACGGAAAAGACGAGTTAAATTTTTCAGAATGGAGTACGTATTCTTGGAAACGAAAAGATCATAAACTCGAAGAGGTTATTGAAGAAATTGAAAAAGGGCACATGCCAATTGGTTCGTATTTATGGACACATAGTGATGCAAAACTAACCGAAACACAAGTACAAGAAATTGCTGATTGGGTAAAAAATGCACGTGCAATTATGGCATTAGGACAGCAAAAACCGCAGTAATTTTTTAATTTGAAAATTTGATAATGTGTCAATTTCTCATTGCTAAAAAATAATATGAGCGTTACTTTGAGTGAAATTTCATCAGTTCATTAAAATGAAATGATGAAATTTTATATCGAGAAGTACTCGGAATACAATTTTCAAATTAATTCAATAATTCCCTAACCACTTTAGGCACACCAACCGAAGCGTTTTCAGCAATCACTGTCAAATTTTGATATGATTTTTGTGGAACAGCAGGTTTTGGATCTATAAAGTAAATACGAGTGTTTTTTGGTACGTAATCTATCAAGCTTGCGGCAGGATATACTTGCATAGATGTTCCGATAATAATTAAAATTTCTGCCTGTATACATTTTGCAACAGCCGTTTCAATCATTGGAACTTCTTCGCCAAACCAAACAATATGTGGACGCAATTGTGCGCCATGTTCACACAAATCGCCTAACACAATATCTTCCGTACACTCATAAACTTTATACGGTGATTTAGTACTTCTCACTTTTGACAATTCGCCATGCAAATGCACAATATTAGAACTTCCTGCGCGTTCATGCAAATTGTCTACATTTTGCGTAATTACTGTAACATCGTATTGTTCTTCCAAAGAAACCAATGCTTTATGGCCTTCATTTGGAGTAACTTCTTTCAATTGTTTTCTTCTTTGATTGTAAAAGTCCAATACCAACACCGGATTTTCCTCAAAACCATTAGGCGATGCAACTTCCATAATATCATGTCCTTCCCACAAGCCATCTGCATCACGAAACGTTTTAATTCCGCTTTCTGCGCTAATTCCTGCGCCGGTAAGAATAACTATTTTTTTTCTTTCCATTTCTTATAAATTGGAGCGTTTGGTAAATGTTCAAATTCATTTTCTTTATCATCGATGAAATCTACCAAATCTTGTTTGGTATATTCTTCACTATCAATCATTTTATTGAGCAATAGAATATTATCTTCATGTTTCTCTAAAAAATCATACAAATACAGCAAACTTATTTTTGCCATTTCATAGTTTGGATATTCGTTCATGATATACGTATATGCTTTTTCGGCACCTTCATAATCTTCAAATTCCCACGCCATATTTCCTTTTACATATTCTATAAAATCATCTTCGGTAGCTTCTTGTAATGCATTTAAAGCGCCCATTGTAGCATTGTAATCTTTCAACATCACATGATAGTCTACTGCCATGAGTTGTGTAGAAGGATCATCAGGAAATTTTTTCAACAATTCATCAATAGCTTCCATATAATAAACATCATTAATCTCGGAAGCAACTTGAATTTTCAGTGTATAATAGATCTTCTGATTTTTAATGTCGCCTTCTAAATTATTCAACAAATCAAATGCTTTTTTATACTCTTGCTTTTCTAGTAATTTTTTGTATTGAAGAATAAAGAGAATATTGGCAATTCGATTTCTTTTTATATCAATATCATCAATATACTGTTTTGGAATTGCCATAAGATATAGCTGGCGTAAGGTTTCACTCAAATATTCGCCCGTAGAATAGATGTATAAATCTTCAATAAGAAACTTTTCATTTACATAATTTAATTGATAATCATGATAATTTAATCCTTCTTCATCTGAAAACATACGAAATAGCAAATGATATTTTTGTTCACTATCGTTGTAATAATAGTTGACAATATCATACGAATTGTCTTTTTCCATGCTTTCGATAATTTTCAATGGAAACGCCTCAAATCCTTTAAAAAAACCATCTTTGAATGATGAGTTAAACTTCTTTATTTTCTGACTCTTATTTGTTTCTTCTAGACTTAATACCACTTTTTTAGTAAAACCATCTTTGTCAAAATTATTTATAAAAAACGTGGTTTCTTTTTCATAAAAAGAATCTTGAAGTTGTTCTCCAAATACAATAACTGTAGCATCGTTAATAGAATCGTTTACAGCAAAATTTTGTGCAAATATGATTGTAGAAAAACAGCATAGGAGCAAAGTGAAAATATATTTCATTTAATATGTTTTAGGAAAACAAAAATAACCAAATTATATCGATTTTATAATTGTGGTTACTATTTTGCTCGAATCTGTTTTTATGATAGTTTTGCAATATGATCGACAAAGAATTACTAGAACATCTTGAAGGGTATCTTACGGAACGAAGGAGAGGTCTGTTTACCAAAGTGTTAGCGTCGCGTACACGCCATTTTACAGTTGCTGTGGAAGATGTATATCAACTCCATAATACAAGCGCAGTATTGCGTAGTTGTGACGTTTTTGGCGTGCAAGATGTGCATGTAGTGGAAGCGCAATTGGGGAAAAAGATGGATCGGGAAATTGCGATGGGCGCACAAAAATGGGTTGATATTCAGCGATATAGTAATACACAAACCTGTATTGATACGCTAAAACAGCAAGGATATCGTATTATAGCGACAACACCGCATACAGATTCTCAATACTTACATGAGTTTGATGTAACGCAAAAAGCAGCTTTCTTTTTCGGAAAAGAAACAGAAGGTTTAAGCGAAGAAGTATTAGCGCAAGCAGACGAATTTTTAAAAATTCCAATGGTAGGTTTTACTGAAAGCCTTAATATTTCTGTTTCTGCCGCTATCACTATTCAGCATGTGACGAATTTATTGCGAAACTCTGACATTGCTTGGCAATTGACTGAAAATGAAATTTTAGAAAAACGGTTTGATTGGTGCAAAAAAACAATCAAAAGTATTGATGATATCATAAAACGCTACCGCGAATTACATTCTTGATGAAGATCACCAATATGTTACTCCTTTTCTGAAGTGCATGAATACTTATAAAGTGAATAGAAATTCAGCAATATAAGCTAAGGCAACTAAAGAAGTTATAACTGAAGGGATAATTATAATCCAAGTAATGATGCGATCTTTTTTACTTAAATAGGTCATAAACTAAGCTAATTATTTTATTAGTTACTCAAAAGAAGTAAAAAAATAAAATAAAATAGAATTTTAGATTGTATGTTTTGAACAATTAGTTATTCAGAATTAAATATCAGATAAACTGTATTTTTGAAAGTAAAATCTTTACTATTTATTGATTTCTATACCTATAAATTATTGCAAAGTTAGAATGAATTCATTTGCTATTAATTTTGATAACAACACTAAAATTGCTCGGAAGTAACCAAAACTACTTCTTTATCACATTTGCTTCATACAAATCAATCCAATCTTGAGGTGTCATTTTTGTTGCCAATTCCGTGAGTAAGACATACGGAATATCGTCCATTTTTTTAAAACGAATACAGCTTTTCCCCATATCTAGCTTGCGTTTAGAATGTTTAGGATATTCGGTTGTAAACCAAGCTAACAATTCAGGATTTGCATAAATTCCCATGTGATACAACGCTACAAAATTCTTCTGCGAAGCAAAACTAATAAAAGGCAATGGAAGTTTCGGATCGCAATGATAACCGTTTGGATAGGTATCATGTGAAACTACAAAAGATGGCATGTTGTAGCCAATTGTTTCTGAAAAACCTTTGGGTAAATTTTCTTGAAGAATACTTCTAATTTTGGCTATTACTTCTTTTCGATCTTCTGGAAGTTGTGCAATATATTCGTCAACAGAATTAGCTTCGTATTTCATGAGATTGTTTATTTTGGAAATTTAAAATTAGTAAAAAATTTGTAACAGCAATTGTATTTTATTTTCGATTCTAATTTAGAATGAATTTTTTGTTTTAAAAAAAAAGCTATCTTTAAGTAGTAAACGTAACATAAAATAATATGGTAAACTGGTTTGAAATTCCAGTGATTGACATAAATCGCGCACAAAAATTTTACGAAACTGTTTTTAAAGTTTCTATTAAAGTTCAAGATTTAGGAGGATTATTGTACGGATGGTTTCCCCCAAAACCAGCTTCAGAAAGTTGTACAGGCGCGTTAGTAGAACATGAATCATATGTCCCAAGTAAAACAAATGGTGTCTTAGTATATTTTGCTTCTGAAGATGTTGATACAGAATTAGCAATTATACCAGAAGTTGGCGGAACGATAGTTCAAGGGAAAACACAAATTTCTCCCGAAATAGGTTATATGGCTGTTTTTATCGACCCCGAAGGAAATAGAATTGCGTTACATTCAAAGGTGTAAAATAAACTATTGGTGTAGCAATACAATCGAAAACTCAGAATCAATCGTCACTTTTCCATCTTTTACTTCTGCTGTTTTCCCAGAGTAATGATCCGTTACAGTGATGCCATTTTCAAATTGAGTTCCCACAGTAATTTCCTTGCTTCCTTTTGCCAAATCTAATCCAACAACAACTTTGTCATTTTTATAGCTTCTAGCGAATACGTACGGACTGTTGGAAAGCATTGTATGTTTTCCAGCGCCAATTGCAGGATGTGCTTTTCTAAAAGTTCCTAGTTTTTGCCAATGTGCTAATAAATCTTTGGTTGCTGCATCATTCATCATCTCCCAATTCATAAAAGAACGCAATGTTGCATCGCCTTCAGTTCCTTCAATGATTAATGAACGCTTGGTTTCGTCACCGTAATATACTTGCGAAATTCCTGGCGTTAATAATAATTTGGTGGCTGATTCGTAGGTTTTGTTTCGTGCTTTATCAAACGGATCGCCATCATCGTGTGAACTGATGTAATTCATCACGCTTTTCCCTTTTAAATCATTGTGAAGAATTCCGTCATACTTAGAAAAAATACTTTCGTAATCTCCTCTTGCATCATATTTGAATTGAAAATTGATTAAATTATCAAACCCATTTGCGTAATAATCTACTTTCTTGTCGCCAAAATCATAAAAGCGTTTTGAATCTATTCCGTAACCGTACAATTCGCCCAACATAAAGAAATTGTGATCATCTAAAACTGATTCCGGATACGTTTCTTTCCATTCGGTAAACGCTAGTTGTGCTTGTTCGTTTAATGTATTCCAAGCGTCTTCTTCCACATGTTTTACCGTGTCAACTCTAAAACCATCCACACCATATTCGCGAACGTAATCTGTCAACCATTTTATGATGTAATTCTTTGGACTTTTTTCTAAACCAGTTGAAGTGAAAAACGCATCCAACTCTTTCATCTCTTGTTCGTAACGACCTTCTGCTTTCCATTTTGCAACTAGTGGAGCAGGTAATGTCACAGTTTCATTACTATTTGTCAATACATCTGGAAGGTTTTTAACAAGTGTACAATCTACGGCAGTGGCATAATTTTGATACGAACAGTTTGGTCCAGTACGCACCCAATTATCATCCCAAACAGGATCTTTTTCTGTTACAGGACCTGTATGATTCATTACAACGTCCATCAGGATTCTAATTCCGTGTTCGTGTGCTGTATCTATTAATGCTTTAAAATCTGCGGCAGTTCCAAAATTGGCATCAAAGTTTGTCCAATCTTTTGTCCAATAGCCGTGAAACGCATACGTATTTCCTGTTCCTTCATTAGTACTATCGTGAATTTGCTCTAATACAGGCGAAAACCAAATTGCGTTGATGCCTAAATCGTCAAAATAGCCATCTTTTATTTTTTGTGTAATTCCAGCCATATCACCGCCCATAAAACCTCTGAGTTTTGCAGGTTCTTTTGTTCGATCGTAATTGATGTCATTTTCTTTATTTCCATTGTGAAAACGATCTGTCAACATAAAATATACGTTTGCAGCTTCCCAGACAAAAGGTTGTACTTCGGTAGTTGTTTTGGCAACTTCAGAAGGTTTTGATTTGCATCCAAAAATAAATAGAAATCCTAAAAAGAGTAGTGATAATTGCTTCATGTTTTATGTATTAATTGAATAAAAACAATTGCAATATAAACGATACGATGATATTTTCATACCATGAAACCGACAATCGATTAAAAAATAGTTACGACAACGATTGAGTTGTTATAACTTTTTACAAAAACGATCTGTTTACATAAAAAATTGGCAAAAAAATGTAGTAAAATTATAGATTTTACAAAAAATAGGAGTGAAGGTTTACTTCTTCTTTTCTCTGCTCAATATTTTATATTCTTCGTAACAATCGTTAATTGCATCTAAAATTTGTAAATCATTTGCAGTTGTAATGAACGTTTTAGAGTAATTACATAAAGAAAGAATTTCGTCAATATCTACACGTTCAACTTGAAGCAACTCACGAAGCATTTGACGGTCAAATTTTGAAGCTAATAAATTTCTAATCTCATCATCTTCCTTCATCTGACGCAGTTTCCGCATTTGTTTTGGCTTCTTACCAAAAACTTTTTGCAAGAAATCAGCAGGATTGAAAATGGCACCTAATACGCTAGAAATTGCACCAGGAGCATTTTGTCCAGCTTCATATCCTGTAGAAAGTCCCGCAATACGGTAACGATAGTTTGGACGAAGAGGAACGTTTTTAGCGTCAATATCTAAATACCCTGTGAGTTTATAAGGTGTTAAAACAACTTTTTCAAGTGCATAGGCTAATTCCGTCAATCGGATTGTAGAAGAACCTTTGTACTTTAACATGTCATTCGTTACGCGAACCTTGATTGATTTGAATCCTAAAAAAGAAAAGAATATGATATCGTCGGCTTTTGCTGTTAATTCAAATTCTCCTTTTTCATTTGTAATAACACCTTTAATTGTGGTCAAATTTACGACGTGTACATTTGGCATTGGAGTATCATCCGAATCGTTCACAACTTTTGCATACAATTTTTTATCAGTTTGCGCAGTAAGTGAAGTTATGGTGAATACTAAAAGGATAAGGAACGAAAGCTTTTTCATGTATGCAATTTTTAAAATCAGCCGATTTGACTAATTCTCCTGTAAAAATACTAAACAAAACTAAAAAAAGTGCGCCATGGCGCACTTTTTACTTAATATTAACACTTATGGTATTATTATTTTCTTCTTGATCTTCCTCTGAATCCGCCACCGCTATCACCGCCGCTGCTTCTTCTTCTTCTTCCACCATCCGATGAAGAAGATGATGAACTATCTCTTCTTCTGCGATCTCCGCCACCGCTATCTCCGCCGCCAGAACGTTTACGGTATCCACCGCCTCCGCCACCTGAGCGTCTTCGGTTTCCACCACCGCCACCGCCGCCAGTAGTTGATTCTTCAACATTTACAAAACGTCCGTCAACTTTAAAGTCTGTGAAGTGTGTTAAAACTTGTTCTTTTTTCTCAACATCTGTGTTGAAGAAAGAGAAACTTTCTTTAACATCTACTTTGTAAACATCATCACGACCTAAATCTAAAGTTTCTTTTAAGAAATCTTTTAAACGCATCCAGTCATATCCGTCTTTTTCACCAACATTGATGAAATAACGTGTGCTGTTAGAGTTTCCGCCACTTCTTGAATAGTGATTGTCAGAACCAGAATCTGCATACGAATCAGAACCGCCTTTTTGGTTGAGATCTTTTGATTTTTTATAGTAATTGTAGAATCTGTTAAATTCAACAGAAACCATTCTTTTAATTAATTCTTCTTTAGAAGTATCTTCAAAAATTTCACTGATAGAAGGTAAAAACTTTTCTACTTCTTCGTTTACTTCCGTATTGTGAATTTTGTTTGCCAAGTGAAACAATTGAATTTGACAAATTTCCATTCCAGATGGAATTGTTTTTTGTTCAAATTTTTGTTGAATTTTACGTTCGATAGCTTTTATCTTACGCATTTCACTTTTTGTTACAATCACAATCGAAACTCCTGATTTTCCTGCTCTACCTGTACGACCACTTCGGTGCGTATACGTTTCTACTTCGTCAGGAAGTTGATAGTTAATTACGTGTGTAATATCGTCTACATCAATACCACGCGCAGCAACATCTGTTGCTACTAACATTTGTATTTGACGTGATCGGAATGATTTCATCACTAAATCACGTTGATTCTGGCTTAAGTCACCATGAATCGCTGCTGCATTATAACCATCTTCAATTAACTTTTCAGCTACTGCTTGTGTATCACGTTTTGTTCTACAGAAAACTACTGAAAATATATCTGGGTTTGCATCTGACAAACGTTTTAATGCTAAATAACGATCTCTACCACCTACTGTGTAATATTCGTGACTTACCGTATCTGTTCCAGAATTACGCGATCCAACCGTAATTTCTTTTGGAGAATGCATAAATTTCTTAGCAATTGCAGTTACTTCTCTTGGCATGGTAGCCGAGAATAACCATGTATTTTTTTCATCTGGTGTGTGCGATAAAATGGCTGTAATGTCTTCATAGAATCCCATGTTTAACATTTCATCAGCTTCATCTAAAATACAGTATTCAATTTTAGAAATATCAACCAAACGACGGTTGATCATATCTTGCATACGTCCTGGTGTTGCCACAACTATTTGTGCACCTTTCTTTACTTGTTTTGCTTGATCGGTAATACTTGCACCACCATAAATAGCAACAACATTAATGTTTTCGTATTTAGAGTAGTTTTTTAATTCGTTGGTAATTTGCAAACACAATTCACGTGTAGGAGAAAGGATTAATCCTTGTGTTGTTCTGCTATTCGCATCAATTTTTTGAATTAACGGAAAACCAAATGCGGCTGTTTTACCAGTTCCTGTTTGTGCTAATGCTACTACATCAACGTCTTCGGTAAGTAATAATGGAATTGCTTTTTCTTGTACTTCACTTGGGGTTTCAAAGCCCATATCCTGAATTGCACGCAAAAGCGAGTCTTGAAGACCTAATTCTTCAAATTTTGTCATATTGTAATCTTAAAAAGGTTCGTACAGCTTCTTGCTGTGTTGAGAAGTTACATGGAGCGCACGACCTTAAATAAAAATACCTTGACGCTGCATAACTTCATCCCGCTCTGGGATTTCAAGCGGCAAAGGTAGTGTTTTATTTTTAGATTGTATTATGTAAGCATAATAAATTAAAATATAAAAAACAGTCAGTGTATTTTACTGAAAATCAATTTATTACTATTTTTCTGAAAGTGAAATTTTGATTTGTGGATAGTCAACGCCGAATGCTTTTTCATTTTTGAATGGAATTTTTAGGGTGTCTTTTTTATTAAATGGAAACCAAAGTTCGAGATCGTCAAGGTTTTCAATTTCAAATTCAGATAATGTTTGCGATTCTACGGGAATAAATGGAGATTTTTGATTTTTAAATTTGAGATAGAAATGTTCTTCAAAAATATTATCAAAATTAATATTTAAGAAACTTATGTATTTTGTACTTCCAGAAGCTTCTTTGATGAAAAGTACTGGTATATCAGGAATTTCATTTTTTAATATTCCAATATAATAATAGTTTTTCTCTGTTTTTACAGACTTAATATTGTCATTTGATGATAGAATATAGTTGCCTTGTAAATCAAATAATTCATAGGTATTAGAACTCATACAACAACCATACTGAGAGCAAACAAAATAACCTTCTCGGTCGTAGAGTTGTAGGTGACTTCCGTATGCTTTAACTTTATATAGAGGTTTATTTGATTTTTTGTAATTAGGTTTATTAAATACCTGAAAGATATGTTTAATCCCTGAATATCCTTCAAAATTGAGGTTTTTATATGTTTTAGTGAATTTTTTTACAATATAAGTGTCTCTAGAATACTTGTCAAAAAAAGAAAATCTTCGATGTGTCATAGTTGCACTTTTTGTAAGAGTAGCACCAGAATCTAGCAACACAAATTTCCCTTCAAAAGTATCATCAAACTTATATTTTTTTTGAAAAGTATTGTAAATAGCTTTGTTGTAATTTTTTGGTCTTTGATAAGTTATTAGTGAATCTACCTTTTCTATTTTAAATTGATGCTTTTCTATGTTTAATTCTGGAATAGTTACTTCTGTTAAGTTATCATCAATGGTTTGAAGGTATATTATTTCCTTTTCAATAACAGTTTCGGTAATGGTTTTTGTGCAAGAAGCTAAAGAAAGTACTAGCACACAAAGTAAAAATCGAATTTTCATATAGTTTGATTAGTTGTTTGTATTCAAAAAATCAATCAACTTTTGTACCGCTTTTCCGCGATGTCCCACACAATTTTTTTCTGCTAATGAAATTTGTGCAAATGTTTCTTCAAATCCGTTTGCCATAAAAATAGGATCGTAGCCAAAACCTTGATCGCCTATTTTTTCGTTGATAATGCTTCCTTTGCAAATTCCTTCAAACGTATGTTGTTGTCCATTTAAAATTAAAGCGACAACGGTTTTAAAATGTGCAGAACGATCATTTTTATCTTGAAGTTCATTCAGTAACTTGTTCATATTATCGTCGGCATTTCGCTGTTCGCCCGCATAACGCGCCGAGAAAACGCCAGGCTCGCCATTCAATGCGTTTACTTCCAATCCTGTGTCATCCGCAAAACAATCGTAACCGTAGTGTTCTTTTATGTATTGTGCTTTTTGAATTGCGTTTCCTTCAATCGTTGGTTGCGTTTCTGGAATGTCTTCTTCACAGCCGATATCTTTCAAACTTAAAATAGTAATATGACTAGGCAATAAAGACTGAACTTCTTTGACTTTATTGGCGTTGTTGGTGGCGAATACGAGTTTCATGGAGTATATTTTTTATCGATGATGATACGGTTCATTTCGTAAAATAGTGAAGGCTCTATAAATTTGTTCTACGACAAACAAACGAACCATTTGGTGTGAAAAAGTCATTTTGGATACCGATATTTTTCCCTGCGCTTTCGCGTAAACGGTCTCGGAAAAACCGTAAGGTCCGCCAATCACAAATACCAATGTCTTAATACCAGCATTCATGCGCTTTTGTAAATAGCTTGAAAAATCAATGGAAGTGAACTGTTTTCCATTTTCATCTAATAAAACTAAAACGTCCGTTGGCGACAGTTTTTTAAGAATGAGTTCGCCTTCTTTTTCTTTTTGTTGTGCTTCGCTGAGGTTTTTAGTGTTTTTCAAATCGGGAATCACTTCCAAATCAAACTTTACATAATGCGACAAACGTTTCACATACTGATCAATCAGTTGTTGCAACTGTTTATCGTCCGTTCGTCCAATAGCGAGCACTTTTATATTCATTTGGCAAAAATAAGAGAATTTTCAAGAATCCATCACACTATATTCATCACGTTTCTATTTGCGGTCATCACAGTTACAAAAATTGACAAAAATGGCGTATTTCCATTCGTAACTCTTTTGGCTTCATTCATCCCTTAGTATGCTGAAAATGTAATAATAACAGTGCTTTTGCGATACTTTAGTAACAGCGTAAAACATTCGAAAACGTACAAAAATCAATTGCAATTGTGACGAATCGTATTTAAAAAACGATTCAAAAAGAACGTTTTACCTACACTCAAGTTATTAACAATTAAAACTCAATTAAAAATGAAAAAACAAAATTTAAAATCGTTAAAACTCAAGAAACACACAATTTCTAATTTCAACACAGAAGAAATTAATGGAGGAGTTACTGGTTCTAGATGCCTGATAAGCTATAATTGTACCATTCCAGAAACATTGATAAGTTGTCCTGACCTAACCTTTTTGATTGGTTGTGATGCAACATCGATGTTGTGCTAGTACTATTTTTCATGTAATACATGAAAAATAGTAATGATTCTATTTTTTTTAACTCAAGAGCACCATCTTTTCAGGTGGTGCTTTTTTATTTTCCAATAATTATGCGTTACAATTTTGATATGCAGTTTAAACTTTGCAATTTTGGTATAAATACTAATTTCACACGAAAAAATGATTTCAGAAACGCAATTTCAAAAAGAATTAGAATTAATAATTTCAAATGCTATCCGTGAAGATGTCGGCGACGGCGATCACAGTTCGTTGGCGTGTATTCCAAATACAGCAATGGGAAAGGCGAAACTATTAGTGAAAGATGAAGGAATTATTGCCGGAATTGAATTTGCCAAAATGGTGTTCAACTATGTAGATCCTGAAATGAGCGTTGAAACCTTAATCGAAGATGGAAGCACTGTAAAATATGGCGACATTGCGTTTTATGTAACAGGAAAATCGCAATCCATCCTAAAAGCTGAACGTTTAGTATTGAACGCAATGCAACGAATGAGCGCGATTGCAACGAAAACAAATATGTTTGTACAATTGCTGGAAGGAACCGAAACCAAAATATTAGACACTCGAAAAACAACACCCGGAATTAGAGCGTTGGAAAAATGGGCGGTAAAAATTGGAGGTGGTGTCAATCACCGTTTTGCATTGTATGATATGGTGATGTTAAAAGATAATCATATAGATTTCTGTGGTGGAATTACGCAAGCAATTACGCAAACAAAAACATATCTAAAAGAAAATAATCTCGATTTAAAAATCATTGTGGAGGCACGTGATTTAAAAGAAATTGAAGAAATACTGCAAACAAAAGGTGTGTATAGAATACTGATTGATAACTTTAATTATGAAGATACGCGAAAAGCAGTTGCTATGATTGGCGATCAATGTTTGACGGAATCATCGGGTGGAATTAACGAAAAAACCATTCGCGATTACGCACTTTGTGGTGTAAATTACATTTCGTCAGGTGCATTGACACATTCTGTATATAACTTAGATTTAAGCTTAAAAGCCGTCGAATAATGTCTAAAGACATCGAAGATAAACTAGCTAAAATTCCACTACTAAACATCTTAGTAGCCTTGCTCAAGAAGGTAAAACTTCCTGGACTTGAAGGTTTGTCTGTCTATGATTTATTGGAAATGTATATTGTCGGAATCATCAACGGCGCATTGACTTCTCGTGCTGGCGCGGTTGCGTTTAGTTTCTTTATGGCAATATTTCCAACCTTATTATTTTTTTTAAACCTACTGCCGTTTATTCCTATTGAAAACTTTCAAGCAAATTTTATAGAAACAATTACTTCATTTCTACCGAATGAATCCGGTAACTTCTTAAATGAAATCATTGTTGATATTGTAAAAAATAAGCGTAGCGGATTGTTATCGACTACATTTTTGCTTTCTATATTTCTAATGGCAAACGGTGTAAGTGCCATTTTTGCTGGGTTTGAAAACTCTTATTACATACAAACAAAGCGAAACTTCTTCAAGCAATATCTGTACGCATTAAGTGTCGGTATACTTTTGGCATTGTTATTGATTTTTACCATTGCCGTATTGGGATATGTAGAATTGTACATACCTTATTTGAGTGAATTTGCAGGGAAAACAACAGGTTTTCGTGTTGAAAGTGGTGATGAACTAGGAGTTACCATTGCAAAATTTTCGTTTTTAGTCTTCATGGTATATTTAGGAACGGCCATTCTATATTACTTTGGAACACATCAAGCACGAAAAGCAAAATTCTTTTCGCCAGGCGTATTGCTTACTACGGTATTGATTGTATTAACGTCATACCTATTTGGAATATACATTGCTAACTTTTCTCAATACAACGAACTATATGGCTCTATTGGAGCATTATTAATCCTAATGATGTATATCTGGTTGAATTCGAATATATTACTCTTAGGGTTTGAATTAAATGCTTCTTTAAACATGCTAAAAAATAAAAAGCAGCAGTCATAGATATTATGTTTGCATAATAAAAAATAGTATATTACACGTCGAAAAAAATATAAATAAACCCAATAAAAATGAAAAAGACAATTTATGCGTTCATCGCTTTTTTAATCGTAGGTATGAGTGTTTCACATGCACAAATTGAAATAGGAGCAGCTACACTTCCAGAAACGGTTACTTTTGAAAGTCAAAAACTAGTATACAATGGAGCAGGTGTTCGTAAGAAAGCATGGTTCAAGCTATATTCAGGTGGATTGTACTTAATGGAAAAGTCAAGTGATGCGAAAGATATCATGTCTGCAGATGAATCTATGGCAATAAAATTACACATTACTTCTCGAATGATTTCAAGTAGTAAAATGATCAATGCTGTAAACGATGGTTTTGAAAATGCAACAGGTGGAAACACAGCACCAATTGCTACTGAAATAGAAAAATTTAAGGGATTCTTTAGTGACGAAATCAATGATGGTGATATTTTCGATATTGCATACATCAAAGGAACTGGTGTCGTTGTGTACAAAAACGGAACAAAAAAAGGAACCATTACAGGATTAGAGTTCAAAAAAGCACTTTTCGGAATTTGGTTATCTGACAAACCAGCTGACAAAAAGCTTAAAAAAGGAATGTTAGGAAGCTAATTCGCGAATAAAAAACATGAAAAAAACAACGTACGTATATCTTACAGTACTATTGCTAAGTCTTCAAGTTGGCTTTGCGCAGAGTATTATCGGAAAATGGAAAACTATTGACGACGAAACAGGCGAAGCAAAATCCATTGTAGAAATCTACGAGGAAAGTGGCAAAATTTATGGTAAAGTAGTGGGTATTTTAAATCCAGATAAACGTGATGGTGTTTGTGAAAAATGTAGCGATGATCGAAAAGATAAGCCAGTATTAGGAATGCTCATCATTAATGGTCTTGAAAAAGATGATGATGAATACAGAGGTGGCAAAATTTTAGATCCTGAAAAGGGAAAAGAATACAAATGCAAACTTTGGCTTGATGAAGCGAATCAAGATAAACTATATGTGCGTGGATACATAGCGTTTTTATACCGAACACAAAATTGGTATCGCGTTGACTAATATCAATTACACATAACTCAAAAACCGTTTCTTCTGAAGCGGTTTGTTTGTGCCGTATTTTTGACTTAATTCTACACAAAAAATGAAAAAGGAATGATTTTTGGTGCATAGTGTCTCATAATAAATCAAAACCACAATCAATGAAAAAAATCATGCTAACCGTACTTTGTTGCGGAATTACCTTTATCTCCACCGCACAAGACGCTAGTGTTGAAAAATCAATCTTTGGTGTACAAACAGGTTTATTTGGAATTTGGGCGCATAACGAAGCCAAACTATCCAATCAATTTGCATTACGAACAGAAGTAGGATTGGATGCAGGAATCTTTATAAGTGATAATAGCAACCTGAATGGATTTTCGTTAATTCCAGCTATTACTCTAGAACCGCGTTGGTATTACAACTTAGATAAGCGTCAATCAAAATCAAGACGAACTGATGGAAACAGCGGAAACTTTTTCTCCATTAAGACTACCTATCATCCAGATTTGTTTGTCATTTCCAACAGAGATAAAAATACGTATCGATTTATTAGTGATATTTCTATCGTTCCTACTTGGGGAATTCGACGTAGTATTGGAAAACATTTCAATTACGAAACAGGTATTGGTGTTGGATATATACGTTTTTTTGAGCCAGACGGTGTAATTCTATTTGATGAACACGAAGTTGCCATTAATTTGCATTTACGTATCGGTTATCGATTCTAAATATATTTATACAAAATCAGAAACCACTTTGCTTAAAAGTGGTTTTTTTATGGAAAGTACCTACCTTTGAATTATGGGAATTATTAAAAAAATACTAATGTTGTTTCTCTGTTTTGCTTACGCGAATCTTTCAATTGGGCAAATAATACATGAAGTCCTAGAAGGTGAAGAGGTAGAAACTCAACAAGAAATTGAAGGAGATTCTAGATATAATTCTAGTGACAAGAAAAAGAAATCTAAAAGGCTTCCATCTTCATTCAATGCATTTCATTATGAGTTTATTCAAAATGGAAACGAAATACACTATGTTTCCATAAAAAACAAAACGAAAAAGGCGGAGAAAACAATCGAGATTATTCCTGTAAAGAATACTAAAAACGTTCAATTTGTAAGTTATAATTATGGATATGAATATCACAGAACAAAATCTCATGAAAATGATATAGAACGTCATTTTAGTGAAAACTACATCATTTACAAGCAAAGAAAAAAATATGGATTGGTATTAGATAATGATGTTATTCCTGCAAAATTTGACAGCATTGGAAAACCGTATTTACTGCGAGGAGAAAAGCCAATGATGTTGGTGGCAAAGAAAAAAAGAGGCAACTACAAATGGGGAATCGTAAAATCAGATGGTAGTTTCTTGCTTCCTATAGAATATGATGAAATTAATGTGCCTATTGAGGTTGATGTCACTGCAAATACTTACGGAAGTAATAGAAAAGATACTAAAGGACCTATGAATGGTCTAACTCCACCCGGATTATTAATAGATGGCTTATATCACAATCAAAAAATAATTGTTCGTAAAAAAGATAAATACGGGTTGTATAATGCTAACGGAACAATCGCTTTAGCTATTGAATACGATCATATTGAAGCAGACGAATCTTTAATGTTTTACGCGTTGCAAAAAGGAAAAGATGCAGGTTTTATCATTGAAAATCGTGGAAAAATTGGTGTATGGGGAATGCGGATATTAACAAAAAAAGAAAAAGCAGTAACATATATAAAAGTATTTCCATTACAAGACTTCAAAGTGATAAAGAGAAAATATGCATACTTCATTCAATATCCTGATGGAACTGAAAAAAAAGTAAATGCTTCTGACCTTTACAAAATGGCGAAAGAATAATTCATCTTCTTGTCCAAACTCAGTACCTTTGAACTCATGACTTATTTCATCGATGTCATATTACCAATTCCGCTTCAGCGACTATTTACCTATAGTATCACGGAAGCTGAAGCACGCTTTCTACAACAAGGAATGCGTGTGGCTGTTCCGTTTGGAAAAAGTAAGGTCTACACAGCATTAGTCTATAAAATTCATCAAGAAGCGCCAGAAGCGTATGAAGCCAAAGACATTCAGCAAATTCTGGATGAACAACCTATTGTTTCCAAACAACAGTTGAAACATTGGGAATGGATTGCGAGTTATTATATGTCGAGTTTGGGCGAAGTATTTCGTTCTGCAATTCCGAGTGCTTTTTTATTAGAAAGTGAAACAATTATTTCCAGACGTGAGAATAGTGAAATTGATGAAAGTACCTTAAAAGATGATGAATTTTTAATTTTTGAAGCATTGCAGCATCAATCACTATTGAAAATTCAAGAAATCAGTAACATTCTCGGAAAGAAAAATGTGTTGCCCGTTTTAACACGATTGATCGAAAAAGAAGTCATTCAGGTATACGAAGAAATTTACGAGCAATACAAGCCAAAATTAGTTCGCTACGTAAAGCTTCACGCGAATTATACAAGTGAAGAAAGTTTACAGGAATTACTTGAAACATTAAGCAGAGCCAAAAAACAGCGTGAAGTCATTCTGAGTTTATTCTCACTCTCAGCGACGGCAAAAAAAACAATCACAGTCAAGGAATTAAGTGAACAAAGCAAAGCGAGTTCAGCTGTTATTAAAGCATTAATTGACAAAGAAATTTTGGATGAATATTACATTCAAACTGATAGAATTACATACAACGGCGATGAAGTTTCAGCTTCCAAAAAGCTCAATGAATATCAGCAAGAAGCCTACAGAACCATCAAAACGGCTTTTGAAACGCAAGATGTTTGCTTGTTATACGGAATTACATCTTCGGGGAAAACGGAAGTCTATGTAAAACTCATTGAAGAAATTATAGCAACTGGAAAACAGGTGTTATATCTGTTGCCAGAAATTGCACTAACTGCGCAACTCATTGATCGATTACAATACTATTTTGGCGAAAAAGTTGCCATCTATCATTCTAAATATTCCATTCATGAACGTGTTGAGGTTTGGAACAATGTATTGGAAAACAAACCAAAAGCACAAATTGTATTAGGCGCGCGTTCGTCTTTATTTTTGCCATTTTCAAACTTAGGGTTAATTATTGTCGATGAAGAACACGAAACGTCTTTCAAACAATTTGATCCAGCGCCACGCTATCACGCACGCGACGCAGCCATTGTATTGGCAAAATTGCATCAAGGAAAAATAGTATTAGGTTCGGCAACGCCAAGCGTAGAAAGTTATTACAATACAAAGGTCAATAAATACACTTTAGCAACGATTACAAGGCGTTACGGCGATGTTCTGTTGCCAGAAATGGAATTAGTTGACATCAAAGAGAAGCATCGTAAAAAGCGTATGAAAGGTCATTTTTCTGATCGTTTATTGGAAGAAATTCAAGAAACATTAGACAATGGCGAACAAGTCATTCTATTTCAAAATAGACGTGGGTATGCGCCCATTATTGAATGTAAAACCTGTGGAGAATCGCCACAATGTCCAAATTGCGATGTGAGTTTGACATTTCATCATTATAAAAATCAATTGCGTTGTCATTATTGCAGTCATCACATTGCGATGCAGCAACAATGTTTTGCATGCGGCAGTCATGAATTGGATTCCAAAGGTTTTGGAACGCAACAAGTAGAAGAGGAGTTGCTCGAATTAATACCCAATGTGAAAGTAGGGCGCATGGATTTGGATACAACGCGCGGAAAATATGGCTATCAAAAAATCATTTCATCATTTGAGCAACAAGAAATTCAAGTCTTGGTAGGAACGCAAATGTTGACAAAAGGATTGGATTTTAGAAACGTGAATTTAGTCGGAATCATGAATGCGGATAGTATGCTGAACTTTCCTGATTTTAGAGCGCATGAACGTAGTTTTCAGCTCATTCAGCAAGTTGCCGGTCGCGCCGGAAGAACTAAAAAACGAGGAAAAGTTATTGTGCAAACGTACAATCCGTATCATCAAATATTACAGCAGGTTTCTGTAGGGAATTATGAAGCAATGTTTACCGATCAACTCAATGATCGACGACAATTTCACTATCCGCCATTTTACAGATTGATCAAAATTACACTTAAGCACAAAGAATACAATCGTGTCAATGAAAGTGCGGCTTGGTTTGCAAAATCGCTTCGCAATAGTTTTGGAGATAATGTATTGGGACCAGAATTTCCAGCCATAGCGAGAATTCGAAACTTATACTTGAAAAATATCTTATTAAAAATACCGAAACAACAATCGTTAGGAAAAACAAAAGACGTTATTGAGCGCGTAAAAGCGAGCTTTTTGTCTATTTCAGCATACAGAAGTGTGCGAATTATAATTGACGTGGATACGGTTTAAGTTAGTATTGAGAAGTGAGTAATTAGTATTGAGGTTCTCAATTTTTCAAAATACAATACAAAGTGTCACTCTTGAGTGATTTTAATGTAAACTGGAAATAAATATAAGTGTAGTCGAAGACTAAATATTAGAAAGCGCTTCAGAAAGTTCTACTTTCTTATTTCTACTAAGTGGAATCAATTGTCCAGAAATTTCAACATTTTTACTGTTAAAACGATCTACTTTATCCAAATTCACGATGTAGGATTTGTGAATTCTTAAAAATTTATTCTCTGGTAATTGCTTTTCAAATGCTTTCATTGTAGATAAAACCACGATGTTGCTATCGTCAGTAACTAACTTCACGTAATCACCTAACGCTTCAATCCATTTGATTGTGCTTAAGATTACTTTACGCTTCTTTAAATTACTTTTCACAAAAATATGATCATCATCTTCCATGCTTTTTGCGCCATAATTTGATTTCTCAAGGGCACGCGCAATAGCTTTGTCAAAGCGATCTTTCGTTAAAGGTTTGTGTAAAAAGTCTGTCACATCATAACTAAATGCCTTAAAAGCATATTCAGTTTTTCCAGTAACCATAATGACTTGTGGTGGATTTTTTAGTGACTCAAGCAAGTCAAATCCATTTAAAACGGGCATTTCTATATCCAAAAAGATTAAATCAACGTTATTCGTCTTTAATCCATTCTTAGCCTCAATAGCATTGCTATACTCGGCAATTAGGTTTAAAGATGGATGGTTTAGCGTCAACTTCGCAACAGCCATTCGCTGTATAGAAGAATCATCTACAATAATACAGTTAAGCTTCATATTCAAAAAGCGATTTTATCAAATTTGGGTACATGCAATGTTATAAAAAATAAATCAAAGACACAACAATTTAGCGTATTTATTATGCATTTAAACGGAAAAGAAGATTATTAATTATTTGGTTTAAAATAAATAAACACTATATTTGCGCCCAATTTAACTAAAAATAGTATATATGAATCATTATGAAACTGTTTTCATTTTAAATCCCGTTTTGTCTGAAACTCAGATAAAGGAAACAGTAGAGAAATTTGAAGATTTCGTTGTTTCTAGAGGTGGAAAAATGATTTCAAAAGAAAATTGGGGGCTAAAGAAGTTAGCATATCCAATTCAGCACAAAAAAAGTGGTTTCTATCACTTATTCGAATTCCAAGCGCCAGGAGAAGTAATTACTCCTTATGAGTTAGAGTTTAGACGTGACGAGCGCATTATGCGTTATTTAACTGTAAGGTTAGACAAACATGCAATTTCTTGGGCAGAGAGAAGAAGAAACAAAAAAACCGCTAAATCTTAAGAAATTATGTCGTCAATAGAACAACAAGCAAAAGGAAAGAAAGAAGGAGAAATCAGGTATTTAACTCCTTTAAACATCGAAACAACAAAGGCAAAGAAATATTGTCGTTTCAAGAAGTCTGGTATTAAGTATATCGATTACAAAGATCCAGATTTTCTAATCAAATTTGTAAACGAACAAGGTAAATTGTTACCACGTCGTTTAACAGGAACTTCATTAAAATATCAACGAAAAGTGTCTGTAGCTGTGAAAAGAGCGCGTCACTTAGCATTAATGCCATATGTTGGCGATATGTTAAAATAAAATAGAGACGATATGGAACTTATTTTAAGACAAGATGTTGAGAATTTAGGATTTAAAGATGACGTTGTAACTGTGAAAAACGGTTATGGAAGAAACTATTTAATTCCTCAAGGATTTGCAGCAATGGCAACAAGTTCAGCTAAAAAAGTTTTAGCAGAAAACTTGAAACAAAAAGCATATAAAGAACAAAAATTAGTTGATGAGGCTAGTAAAATTGCGAAAGCATTATTAGACTTAGAAATTAAGATAACTGCAAAAACAGGAGGCGGAACAAAACTTTTCGGTTCTGTAAGCAATATCAACTTAGTAGAAGCACTTGAAAAAGCGGGTCACACTATTGAAAGAAAATTCATAAAGGTGATTGGTGGAAGTGTAAAAAGAACTGGTAAGTACGAAGCGAAAATTAGACTACACAGAGATGTGATTGTTGATTTCCCATTCGAAGTTATTGCAGAAGCATAAAACACAAAACGCTCAGCGTTCATAGAAAGAGGCTGTCTGAAAAGGCAGTCTTTTTTTTTGCAATTTTTTGAAGTAATTCTTAACTTTAAGAATGAGCAGAAAAGTTATTTTTAAGACCTATTGTCAAGATCAGTTAAGTCTTTTACCTCCAA
>NZ_JACGWS010000013.1 GCF_014397005.1 Kordia aestuariivivens | reverse complement strand
GCTTCGCTCTTGGATCGCTTCGCTCTTGGATCGCTTCGCTCTTGGATCGCTTCGCTCTTGGATCGCTTCGCTCTTGGATCGCTTCGCTCTTGGATCGCTTCGCTCTTGGATCGCTTCGCTCTTGGATTGTTAGACGACTTTTGCTTTTAAAATAAAGCGAGTTCGATACAAGTTTGTATACACTAAAAAACCTATTCTCGATACGATTTTCTCTCGAAAATCACTCGAATTGACGATTTTTTAGTTTGAATTACGTCAAATTGAGTGAAATTCTGAAAGAATTTTGTGTCGAAATTAAGTAATTCAATTAGCTCGAACTCACCTTTAAACAGCAGGTTATTCTTCGTCTTCTATTAATGTAATTGTTCTTTTTTGAGAGATCAGACTTCCATCTTTAGAAACACCTTCAATAAACATCGTAATGCCTTTTAAGTCTTTGTGTTTTACAATGAAATCAGACGAACCTCTTCTTGGAATGTAAATATTTGGTAGCCAATCGACAGCACCATATTTCAAAAAGGCATCATTTGAAAACGATTGATATTTGGGTGTATAATATTGTTTGGCAACACTAAATCCTATTGGCGGCACACTGTATACATAAGAATCTCTTCTTGCAGTTGAGGTTTGTGTTAAAGGTGTTTTTCGTGTGAATATTTTAATAACACCGCCTGTTCCGCGCATTCCATAACCCAAACCTGTTTTGTCAATAATGATGCGTTCTACTCTTGCCATAGATAAGTTGGCCAATACATTGAAATTTTTTAAAGGATTACCATCAATAAATACTAAAGGAGATACATTACCACTGCCTTTTGTCATAGAAACGGTAGTAGAAGCTCCAGCTACAGATGGTTCTTCTCTTGTACTGGGTAATCCGCCGAGCGTTAACATTCTTCTTGAAGTAATTTCTAGTCTTCCTAAAGACAAACCTTCTACAACATCAAAACTGCCGTTGTATTGAATGAATTCACTAACTCTTTGATAACGCAAATATTCTACTTCGGTAATTTTTGTTTCTACTCCATTTACCATCGTCGGATCTTTTTTTTCCTTCTTATTCTTGTTTTTAGCGTTCAAAACTACTTTGTCTAGTGCTTCTGCTTCTGAAGGGAAAAAATCATCGGGAAGACTGAAAATATTATTTTTACCATTAAAAACACGATCGATAGTTGCGTTTTCAGGAAGTGCATCTTTTTTGCTTGATACATTGTATCGTAAATATAATTTTGGTTGCGAAAACTCTTTTTTATTACTTATATAGGAGAAACGTAGTTTTTCGTCCGCTTCCGGATATAAATTATAGACCACAAATTTTCGTTCGTCATCAATAGGAATGTATTGTGCTTTTTGATCTTTTGTGTCGTGTAAAAACATGCCTTTGATGCCTTTTAAAGGAAAGTTTACCGTTCCTTTGATGGTAATTCCTTGTGAAGCTATCGGTTGTTTTGGTTGCTCTTGAAAAATAGCTGTCCAATCATACTTACTCCAACCTTGTGTAATAAGTAACGCATCCAATGCTTTTCTTCTTGTTTTTGTTTTGTTTGGAAAGTAATACTTCGGATTTTCTATTTCGCCACGGATGTATGGTTTTAAATAGAAACTAGAAAAAATAGTATGCGCCGGATCGTACCCTTCGCTAGTAGCTGGAAGAATGGAAATGCTCACATTGGCTTCTCTGATCCTTGGTTTGTTTTTAATTAAATAGAGCGAAAACTTAGAGAAATCGCCTTCTGTTTCTGTTTTTTTGACCATTACAGATAATTCTTTTACTACTTTTCTGTTGAAAAACATACGTTCCAAAACAGGTGTTTTACCATCAAATAACGTAATGGTATTTACACCATTAAACAGTCTGTTTCGAGCAATTGACAAATCGACTGTCTCCGTATTTTTAAACGAAAAAGGCATGGAACGCGCCCAGCCATCTTTGTGAATTAGTAATGTGTATTCTTTTGAAACAATGCTGCGTAACGTTTCTGGATTTGTACTGAGCGAAATTTTCAAGGTATCTTTTGCTAAATTATCAACCTGAATTGCAATTCCTGTTGGTGCGACTTTTGGCAGTACTTGTTCGCTTGTTTTATCTTCTTCAAAAGTAGTTGTTGCTTTGTATTGAATTCTATTTTCGGGCAATAGTTTAAAAACGCCAAAACCTAGATTGTTACTTTCATACGTAATGACTTCATTGCCGCTTGCATCATAAATAATTCCATTGACGTAAACACCTTTTCCTTCTTGATTAATAGCTTTGAAAGCAATTGTATTTTCAACACCTTTTACAAGATGTCCGCCTTCTGGTAAAAACTGAATGTCATATTTTTTTGTAGTTGAATCTGCTATTTTTTGAACAGGAATATCTTTGCCATAAATCGTAATTTCTTCAATAAATACTTCCGCAGATTGTTCATCAACCATTTGCTGTGTTGCAGCTTTTATATAATAGGTTCCTGAACGAACAGATGTGTCTAATTTTAAGTTTCCATTGGTACATCCATTTCGAATCCGGAATAATTCTTTGGTTACTTGCTTGCCATTTTCATCATACAAACCTACGTGCAAATTGGTAGAGATTGCTGAGATTTCTTCATTTCGTTTGTTGAAAATGTAGCCTTTAAACCAAATTTCTTCACCGACTAAATAGGTGGTTTTGTTTAAATGGACAAATACGGCTTCTTCTTCAGAATATTTAAAGTGTGCTTGGTAACGTTCACTAATAGAACTTGCGGTTTGCGCAAAAACATGCAATGAAATTAGTGAAAAGACACAAAAAAGGTGGTAATGCTTTTTCATAGTTAACATGGGTTAATCGGTTTAATTTTTCTAAAATTAGTTAAACAAGAAGTTATTTCTTGAATATAGTTTTCTAAAAGAGAATTTTTACGGGATAAATTCACTCTTAATGACGGTTTTCTTATTAGAAATTAGACGTCCGTCTTTTAGAAATTATTAAAGAATGGGAATTCTTAACCAATACAACCTATGATTTTAAAGGGAACAAAAGCAATGGTTTGAAATTATTAGTTGAATTAAAGATACTTATTTTTTTTCTATTTTTTAGTCAAAACAAGAAATGAGCTGTTTTTACCTTTCAACTTTACGCAAGATGAATTTCGTCGGAACGTTGACGCTGAGCCTTTCGACTTTGCTCAAGATAAACTCCGTCAAAGTGTTTACACTGAGCGGAGCCGAAGTGTTAGCGTACTTGAATGGTTCTTTTTTCAGAAATTAAATCACCACTTTCCGAAATTCCTTCAATGAATAGCGTAATGTTTTTGGTGCGTGTATCATACACTTTGAAGTTTGAAGCTTGCGTTTTGGTTAACTTCAATTCAGGAATCCATGCAATAGCTCCATATTTTTGAAATGTATTGCTGCGATATGAAGTGTAATTAGGCGAATAATATGTTTTAGTTACAGCAAACGCATATGGAGCTTTTGAACTCACATACATTTTGCTTACATCGCCTTTTTTGAATAATGGTGTTTTACGTGTGTAAATTTTTATGACACCACCAAAACCTGCATTTACACCTTCACCAACTCCTGTTCTGTCAATCACAACACGTTCAATATTGAAAGATGAAAGATTGAAAAGTATGCTAAAATCTGTGATTCGCACATTGTCAAAATAAATGACAGGTGCTGCTTTTGGAGCTCTTCGGGTGATTATAGAAACTTTACCAAGTTGTTCTGAAACTTTATAACCGTTGTAGTTTATAAAATCGGTAATATTGATAAAACGGTTGTATTCTTGCTCTGTAAAATCGGTTACTTTGGCATTTACCAAAATAGGATCTTTATATACTTCGTTCCGATTTTTTACCACAACTACAGCATCTAATAACTGAGAATCCTCATAGAAAAAGTTATCTGGAACGGTAAAATTAATCGTTTCTGTTTGTGTAGTTTGTGAGTTTTCTAATAATACATCCGAAATGTAATCTTTATTATTCGACACGTTAAATCGAAGATACATACTTGGTTTTTTGAAGACTCCTTTGTTGTTCATGTGCGAGAAACGAATTTCTTCTCCTTGTTCCAAAAAGAAATTATCGATGGTAAATTCTTGATTTTCATTTAAATCGATAAAACTTGCTGGTTGATTTTTCGTCGCATATAAAAAGATGCGTTTAACTCCTGAGTTTGGACGATTTACTTTTCCGTGAACAGTAATTCCATTTTCAAAACGATTTAATCCATTGGGTTTACTGCCAAAAATATCATTCCAATCATAGCGACTCCAACCTTGCGTTAATAATAAAATATCAAGTTCATATTTTTTCTTTCGATCCATATCTTGGAAATAGTACTGCGGATTTTCTATAAAACCTTTGATATGTGGTTTTAAGTGAAAATTAGAAAGGATATTGTGTTTAGGATTGTAACTTTTTGTTACTTCTGGTAATACCGAAATGCTAATATTTGCATTTTCTTCTAAGTTTAATTTGTTGATAGAAAATAGTATAGAATCGTTTGTAGTGTTTAGTTTTGAAATATTAATATTAGCTTTCTTTACGAAGTAATCATTGAAAAACAAGCGTTCTAAGACAGGGTTTTCATTGTTGTCAAAAACCGTAATGGTGTTGACACCTTTAAAAAGGTCTTTTTTTAGGACACTAATTGTTTTTTCTGTAGTATCAAAATTCAGTGCAATCGTTTTTAAGTTCCCATTTTGATGAATTAGTACTTTATATTTTTTTGATGGATTATTTGCTAAAGTTTCATTATTTGTATTAAAATTGATGATGATTTTATCCGGAAATGGATTGTTGACAATCATAGAAATACCACGTTCTTTAGATTTTGGTAAGACTACTGTTTGTAGTGTTCTATTTTCTAACTTGACCTCAGCAGTATATTGATGATTTGCTTTTGGTTGAAATAAAAATTTCCCCATGCCAAGCGAATTCCCTTCAAAGGAAGCGACTTCATTTTTGTTTTCATCATATACAATTCCTGAAGCAACTACACCTTTTCCGTTTTCATTAATAGCTTTAAAACCAATTGCGTTTTTTGTGTCAGCAACCATATGTCCACCTTCTGGTAAAAACTGGAAATCGAAGCGCTCTTTTTTAGTAACTATGTCTTTTTTGGCTACTTGTTCTGTAAAGATTTCTATTTTTTGAATATAGGCATCATTTTCCTTGAAGTTTTTCATCCAATTCGTTTCTGCTTTTATATAATACGTTCCCGCAGAAAAGGTAGAATCAATTTTAAAGCTTCCTTGCATTGCTCCATTTTCAGCTTTAAACAATGCTTTTTTAAACTGCTTTCCTTCTGCATCATAAATACCAACATTAATGTTTGAGGTGGCTTTTGAAGTGAGTTGGTTTTTTTGATCGTAGGTATAGCCTTTAAACCAAATTTCTTCTCCTGAGAAATAACTTGTTTTGTTTAGGTGTAAATACAATGATTCTCTGGGAAGTGTGAAATACGCGGAGTATTCGTCTTCAATATTTTTTTCTTGTTGACTAAAAATAGGTGATATGCTTAGTAGAAAGATAAAAAGGAATAGGTGCTTGTATTTCATGTTGAATAGGTTGGTTTTAACATTACAAAAATATGGAATTCTAAGTGAGTCTTTTCTTAAAAACGTCCCAATGTTTATAAAAAAACAAAACTGCTTTTAACATCTTAAAAGCAGTTCTTTGGAATATAGTTGAAACGTTCACACTGAGCTGATTCAGCCTATTAGCGTATTTGAATCGTCTTTTTCTCAGAAATTAAATCACCATTTTCAGAAATTCCTTCAATGTATAAGGTAATGTTATCTGTTTTTGTGTCATAGATTTTGAAGTTGCTTGCTTGCGCTTTTTCTAACTTCAATTCTGGAATCCACGAAATAGCGCCATATTCTTGAAAAACATCGCTTTGGAAGGAAGCATATTTTGGCGCATAATATTTTTTTGTAGTTGCAAAAGCAAAAGGAGCTTTAGAGCCTAGATACATTTCTTCGCCTTCACCTCTTTTAAATAATGGCGTTTTACGTGTGTAAATTTTAATAACTCCACCAAAACCAGCATTCATACCTTCGCCTATGCCGTTTCTGTCCATGATAATACGTTCTACATTTGCCGTAGAAAAGTTAGATAGAATGTTAAAGTTGAGCAATCGAACGTCATCAAAATAAATTACAGGTGACGCTTGCGGACGCCTTCTTGTCACAATAGAAACACGACCTAATTGTTCAGAAACTTGATAAAAGCCATTGAAGCCAATAAAGTCTGTAATGTTGTAAAAACGATTATATTCTTCCAATGTAATGTCTGTCACGACTCCATTTTGTAAAATTGGATCTCTGTATTTTGTTCTTTTATCAGTTTTTACCACAACTTCGTCCAGTACTTCAGTGTTTTTGTAGATAAAATCTTTTGGTAGTGAAAAACTTGCTGACGCTGTGTTTGTTGTTTTTGTATCGTTTAAAATAACTTCCGAAATTTGATCTTCTTTGTTTGTAATGTTGAATCGAAGATACATGCTTGGTTTTCTGAAAATTCCTTTCTTAGTTGCATACGAGAAGCGAATTTCTTCACCTTCTTCTAGAAAGAAATTTTCAAGAGTAAATTTTTGATCTTCTTCTAAGGTGATGAATCGTGCAGAATGGTTTTTTGTTGCATGTAAAAACAAACGATCTATACCAGAAGTTGGTTTGTTTACTCTTCCGCGAATGGTAATTCCGTTTTCAAAACGATTCAATCCATTGGGCTTACTTCCAAAAATATCATTCCAATCGTAGCGACTCCAACCTTGTGTCAATAATAAAATATCAAGCTCATACTTTTTCTTTCGATTCATATTATAGAAATAGTATTGCGGATTTTCAACAAAACCTTTTATATGTGGTTTTAAGTAAAAATTAGAAAGAATGTTATGCTTCGGATTGTAACTTTTTGTTGTTTCTGGTAATACAGAAATGCTAATATTTGCGTTTTCTTGTAACGCTAATTCGTTAATTGATAATAATATAGAATCATTAACCGTGTTTAGTTTTGAAATATTCAGGTTTGCTTTTTTTACGAAATAATCATTAAAAAATAAACGCTCTAAAATTGGGTTTTCATTGTTGTCAAAAACGGTAATTGTATTGACACCTTTGAATACGTCTTTTTTCGGAACACTGATTATTTTTTCAGTAGCATCATCAAATGTCAATAACAATGTTTTAAGGTTTCCATTTTGATGAATGAGTACTTTGTATTGTTTTGATGGATTGTACGCTAAGGTTTTTTCGTTAGTGCTAAAATTGATGATAATTTTGTCAGGAAACGGATTGTTTAGAATCATGGAAATACCTGTTTCTTTCGCTTTTGGCAACGTTTCGGTAAGAATCGTTCCGTTTTCTAATTTGATTTCAGCAGTATATTGATGATTTGCTTTTGGTTGGAATAAAAATTTCCCCATACCAAGCGGATTTCCTTCAAAGGAAGCGACTTGTTTTTGATCTTCATCATATACAATTCCTGAAACTGAAACACCTTTTCCTTGATCATTAATGACTTTGAAACCAACATTACTGAGTGTGTTTGCTACAATATGTCCGCCTTCTGGTAAAAACTGAAAATCGAATTGTTCATCAGTATACACATTGTTTTTTATTGTTTCTTGTTCGGTGAAAACTTCTATTTTCTGAATGTATGCATCATTTTCCTTGAAGTTTTTCATCCAATTGGTTTCTGCTTTGATGTAATACGTTCCAGCTACGAAAGTAGAATCGACTGAAAAATTTCCTTGTGCAACGCCATTTTCAGCTTTAAAGAGTGCTTTTTTAAGTTGCTTTCCTGTTTCATCGTATATCCCAACATTAATGTTTGTAGTAGCTTTTGAGGTAAGTTGGTTTTTTTTGTCGTAAGTGTATCCTTTGAACCAAATTTCTTCTCCTGTAAAATAGCTTGTTTTGTTTAAGTGTAAGTACAATGATTCTCTCGGAAGTGTGAAGTACGCGGAATATTCGTCTTCAATGTTTTTTTCTTGTTGACCAAAGACACTAAAAATTGTGGTGATCGCAATAAATAATAGCAAATATTTTTTTTTCATGGTAAATTGGTGTTAATGTTTTTTTATTAAGAAAACTCCACAAAAAGAATACCAAAAAACATTATATATAAAAAAACTCCGAAATATTTTTTCGGAGTTTTAAAATTTTATATTGTTTTGATGCTTACATCATTCCAGGCATACCGCCGCCCATTGGTGGCATTCCACCAGCAGAAGCTTCTTCTTTGATGTCAACCAACGCACATTCTGTGGTTAAAATCATTCCTGCAACAGAAGCTGCATTTTCTAAAGCAATACGAGTTACTTTTTTAGGATCAATGATTCCAGCTTTTAGCATGTCTACATACTCATCTGTTTTTGCATTGTATCCAAAATCTTTTTTACCTTCCATTACTTTTGAAACCACAACACTTCCTTCGCCACCAGCGTTAGAAACAATGGTACGTAATGGCTCTTCAATGGCACGTGCAATAATTTTGATTCCGGTTACTTCGTCTAAGTTGTCTGTCGTAATACTTTCTAACACACCTTTCGCACGAACTAAAGCAACGCCACCACCGGCAACAATTCCTTCTTCTACAGCTGCTCTTGTTGCGTTTAATGCATCATCAACTCTGTCTTTTTTCTCTTTCATTTCTACTTCAGAAGCAGCTCCAACATATAAAACAGCAACACCACCAGCTAATTTAGCCAAACGTTCTTGCAATTTTTCTTTATCGTAATCAGATGTAGTTGATTCTATTTGTGCTTTGATTTGTCCAACACGTGTTTTGATCATATCTGCATCTCCAAAACCGTTTACAACGGTTGTATTGTCTTTGTCAATTGTAATTTTTTCAGCAGTTCCCAACATGTCAATAGTCGTATTCTCTAAGGTGAAACCTCTTTCTTCCGAAATAACGGTTCCGCCTGTTAAGATTGCGATGTCTTCCAACATTGCTTTTCTACGGTCACCAAATCCTGGTGCTTTTACAGCTGCAATTTTTAATGCACCTCTTAGTTTGTTTACTACTAAAGTTGCTAATGCTTCTCCGTCAACATCTTCTGCAATGATTAATAATGGTTTTCCAGTTTGTGCAACTGGTTCCAATACGGGCATTAAGTCTTTCATGGAAGAAATCTTCTTATCGAATAATAAGATATAAGGACTGTCCAATTCTACTTCCATCTTTTCAGAGTTTGTCACAAAATATGGTGATAAAAATCCTCTGTCAAACTGCATTCCTTCTACAACATCTACATACGTGTCTGTTCCTTTTGCTTCTTCAACAGTAATAACACCTTCTTTTCCAACTTTTCCAAAAGCTTTCGCGATTAAATCACCGACAACTTCATCGTTATTTGCAGAAATAGAAGCAATTTGCTTTATTTTTTCTGAAGAATCGCCAACTTTTTTAGCTTGTTTGTTTAAGTCTTCAACAATTGCAATAACTGCTTTGTCAATTCCTCTTTTTAAGTCCATTGGGTTTGCACCAGCAGCAACATTTTTCAATCCTTCTTTTACAATTGCTTGCGCTAAAACAGTAGCGGTTGTTGTTCCGTCTCCTGCTAAATCATTTGTACGAGAAGCAACTTCTTTTACCATTTGCGCTCCCATATTTTCTAAGGGATTCTCTAACTCAATTTCTTTTGCAACAGTTACACCATCTTTTGTTACTGATGGCGCGCCAAATGATTTACTTATGATTACGTTTCTTCCTTTTGGTCCTAAGGTTACTTTTACTGCGTTTGCTAATGCGTCCACTCCGCGTTTTAGTCCGTCGCGAGCTTCAATATCAAATTTTATATCTTTTGCCATGTTTTTTTAGTTGTTAGCCTTTCGCTATTTGCTTTTGGCTAGAGTTGTTGTACTATGTTATTTAATCCGCGTAAAGCGTTGCAATTAAATAATTGCTAAAATGTCTTCTTCTCTCATGATGATGTAATCAGTTCCTTCAAACTTGATTTCAGTTCCAGAGAATTTTCCATAAAGAACCGTATCACCAACTTTTACTGTTAAAGGTTCGTCTTTTTTACCTGATCCAATAGCAACTACTGTTCCTCGTTGCTGCTTTTCTTGCGCTGAATCTGGAATGTAAAGTCCTGAAGCAGTTTTTGTAGCTGCTGGCAATGGGGCAATCAAAACTCTATCTGCGAGTGGTCTGATATTAACTTTGCTCATTTTGTTGAATATTTAATTTGATTAATTATGTTATTATTTACGGGTATCATTTAGTCAGAAATTGTGCCATTGTGCGAATGCTGACAAATTGAAATAAAAAATGCCAGCTTGTCATAAGCTGGCATTTTTTTATAGTATTAGAAAGGATTTTTATTCACCTTCTTTTTTTGTTGTATCTAATGTGTTCGTGTCATCAGCTGCAGGAGTAGTATCTTGTTGTGTAGTTGGAACTGCATCTCCTGTAATTTTAGATTTATTACTAGCACTACTTAAGTTTGTAAAGTTAGTTACTAAGATTAATCCAATTAAAATAGTTGCCAAAGCCCACGTACTTTTATCTAAAAAGTCTGTTGTTTTCTGCACACCACCGATTTGTTGGTTTCCGCCACCGCCAAAAGAAGAAGATAATCCACCACCTTTTGGGTTCTGTACCATTATTACTAACATTAATAAAAATGCTACAATAAGGATTAAGATTATAAAAATGTAATAAGTTGAACTCATTTGTACTAATTATTTTGTTGTAATTTTTTTATTGCTCGAATTTGGTCTGCAAAGAAACCACTTTTTTCTGGATATTTCAAAATTAAAATATCATAAGCTTTAATTGCTTTTTTATATTTCTTTTGTTCTAAATAAACTTTTGCCAAAGTTTCCGTCATAAGCATTGACTGGTCTACGTTTGACTCGTTTGCTAGGTTGATTGTTTTCTCCAATGTTGCCGCTGGTTTTATCTTTGGTTTTTTATCTATAAACTTGTCTATGAGATCAAATCTTTTTGCTTTTTCGTCATTTGAAACTTCATTTTCAGGTTTTTTTTCCGCTATTTTAGCTTCTTGCGCAGCTTCTTTTTCCTCAGATCGATCAATTGGTTTTAGACTTGTGAGTTGTAACCATTCCGAGAAAGAGTGCTTTTCACTTTTTTCAAATGTTAATGGTTTTCCAAGTTTTAAGGTTTCTTCTGGAGTTTCTATTTGGACAACTTCGACTGTTTTGTTTTTCGCTTTCTTCTCTTTGTTTTTCTTCTTTTTCTTCTTCTTTTTTTCTTTCTCTTTTGGAGTTTCCGTAATTGCTGCAATTGGTACAGGAATTACTTTTGGTTGAAATAAATCGGGATCAAGAATGGCATTAGCTTCCTGAATTTTTGTCTTAATCGCGTCTTCCATACGAAGATTTTGATCCACTTTTACTTCTTCAACATCAACTTCAATTTCACTTGTATTGGTGTGTAATTCTTTGATAGTACTCGAAATTTCATGCTGATCAAACGTTCTAGAAGTAATAAAATCGAACAGAATGCTACGATCGTTTGTGTAGGCAGCCGTTACTTTTAAGCTTTGATTGTATTTGAAACTATCCTGATTTTTTAATCCTTTTAAGTGTACAACACGCGCAGCTTGAAAGTATGGAAATTCTTTCGTAATCGCTTCAATTGCTTCGGTTTGCGAAACATTGATTTGCTTTGGATTTTGTAATATGTATGTAAAATCAGAAATGTTCATATTACCATTTTGCTAAACTTGCGTTGAATATATCTTGTGTGATTCGTTCAAAAATTTCTAGATACGCAGCATCTTGTACATTTATTAATTGTGTGGATGCTGGATAATCAAAGAAGAATGAGAAACGTTGGTCAAAATCGTCTTCAGGTCTATTTGTGTGTGTAAAACGAACTTGCACACCAATCGTTAAACGGTTTTGCGCAGCCGTATTGTTTGACGTAGCACTCATTGGCGATACACGATATTCTACAATTTCACCTTCGTATACTAAGTCGCCATTGGCTCTTACTAAATCTAAGCTTGTTTGGTTTAGTATTAAATCTTGCAAGGCAAGTGTAAAATCTCTATCCAAACCAGGTTCAATTATTGGCGCATTATTTTGGAAAAAGTTTACTTGATACGTTTTTGCATTCAAGTCTCCAGTTCCAGTAAAGTTGTATACGCCACAACTTACTACTGTGATTGCTACGATGAGCGTAACGATGATTATTTTTATCTTTTTCATATAATTTTATAAATCAAATTGTTTGATTTTTCTATAAAGCGTGCGTTCAGAAATTCCTAATTCTCTAGCAGCTGCTTTTCGTTTTCCTTTGTTGCGCTCTAATGATTTTTTGATCAATTCTAATTCTTTATCGTGTAATGAAAGTGTTTCTTCTTCTTCAATTTCTTCGGCAAAGTGATATTTATCTGTTTCTGGAACGACTACGTTCGTTTCTGAAGAAATAGGCAGTAGTTTTACAGGTGAATTTTCTTCTTCCTGAAAAACATCTTCATTGTCGTCTTCACCATAAATTTTTTGAATGAGACTTTCGTTTTCGTCTTTGACTTTTTCTGAAACACCACTTTGCATCAGCTCCATCGTGAGTTTTTTTAAGTCATTCAAATCACTTTTCATATCGAAAAGTACTTTGTACAAAATTTCGCGTTCCGAACTGAAATCACTTTCACTTTTTGAGCTTTCAATGACTGCTGGTAAATTCCCAGAAGTATTTGGTAAATAGCGACTGAGTGTTTCTGCGGTAATCGTTCTGTTTTCTTCCAAAACAGAAATTTGTTCTGCTACGTTTCTTAGTTGCCTAATGTTTCCGCTCCAGCGATATTTTATTAATAGCTGCGTAGCGTTTTCATCCAAACGAATGGAAGGCATTTTATATTTCATGGCAAAGTCAGACGCAAACTTTCGGAAGAGTAAGTGAATGTCATCTTTACGTGCGCGCAATGGTGGAAGCGCAATATCTACCGTGCTTAAACGATAATATAAGTCTTCTCTGAATTTTCCTTTTTTGATGGCGTCAAACATGTTTACATTGGTTGCTGCCACAATTCGAACGTCCGTTTTTTGCACTTTAGAAGAACCTACTTTGATAAATTCGCCATTTTCTAAAACTCTTAGTAAACGCACTTGTGTTGTAAGTGGTAATTCTCCAACTTCATCTAAAAAGATGGTTCCATTATCGGCAACTTCAAAATATCCGTTTCGTGTTTGTGTAGCGCCTGTAAAAGCACCTTTTTCGTGTCCAAATAGTTCACTGTCAATTGTTCCTTCTGGAATAGCTCCACAGTTTACAGCAATGTATTTTCCGTGTTTTCTATGCGAAAGCGAGTGAATTATTTTAGGAATACTTTCTTTTCCAACACCACTTTCACCCGTTACGAGCACAGAAATATCGGTTGGCGATACTTGTATGGCTTTTTCAATGGCACGATTGAGTCCAGCATCGTTGCCAATGATTCCAAAACGTTGTTTGATCGCTTGAATGGATTCCATGTGTTTGTTGTTATATTTTTAATTTATGTATTGAAATGTTTCGTCAATTGTAATCGTTACATCATTAGAAATTGTCGGAACTGATGTAAAAATTGTTCCGTTTCTACTCATAATTCTATTGTTTGCGTCATACTGAACATCTAAGTTAGAACTGCCTTGTGATGTAGTAGCACTTATTAAATTGTTAGTACTGTATATAACCGCTTGCCAATGTTCGTATTGATCATCATATTCATCATTTAAGATAGAAAACACGTATAAATCGTTTAGCGAATTGCGCAAAGGATTTGTATTATTATCATACGTGTACGTAAATGTGTTTGCATCTTGTCCTGTAAAGACAGTAGAAGTTAAGTTTCCAGCAGTATCATACGAAATAGCTTCTGTTTTGATTACGATATCATTTTCCATGGTTTCTCTATTGACAAGTTTACTCGTGGTCGCATCAAATGTAAACCTCGTAGAAAAGTTTGTTCCTTCTTTTGTGCGTGTAATCACGTTGTTGTTATGTATGAATGCAAATGTGAAACTATCTGCGGCATCTTGTAAATCTTCGTAATCAATTTGTGAAATTTTGTTTAAGTTGTAGGTTACAATAGTTCTATTGATGACTACACCATCTACCGTAGTTCTGAGTTCTGTAACTCTACTATTTTGATCTCTAATAACATTACCAACACCATTAACGGTAATTCCGAAAAAGGTAATACTCGTATTTTGAGCTGTAAATTGATTGTTTGTGTTAATTACAAAATCAGTAATAAAGGTAGTTTCACCGCCTCCTGCGACATCAGAAAAATTTTTGATATAATCATAATCATTAAGTTGTAATGAACTTCCTGGTGTTGTCGGGTCTACTGGGTCTACGGGATCAACAGGGTCTACTGGATCTGTTGGATTTACTATGATAGGAGTTTCTATGAAAATTTCACCATCATACGGTTCATTGTCACATGAAAAGCAGAAAAAAGCTAGTAATATTGTGGTAAGTAAAAATGTTTTTTTCATCGGTTTATTGTTAAATACTTTTCTTTTACAATTTAATAATTCAAACTATTAATATTGAAATGTCTCATCTAATGTAAATAAAAAACCATCACCTAAATCAAATGTTCCAGCTCTACTTGTGATGTTATTGTCTGTATTGTAAGTTATAGTGTATACAACATTTTGTCCACTGTCTTGACCTCCTGTCCAATTGTTAGTGCTGTGAAAAGTTGCAATTGTAGTTCCTACTTCATCTTCGTATTCGATATTAAAAATACTGAATAGATATTGGTCATTAAATACTGCTTTTGAAGGATTTGTAAAGGTATCATACGTAAGTGTGAATGATCCATTGTTTGATCCTGTTGTTGTCGTAGCTACACAATTTCCGCCTGCGTATGTGAGTGTTTCTGTTTGCGTACTTGTTGTTCCTGAAAGTGCTTCTACTGAAATCAATTGACTATTTGTATCAAACGTATACACGATGCTTTCATTGGTGTCCGTAGTTGTTCGTGTGACTGTATTTCCAGCATACGCAAAACTATGTGTGTAATTCTCGGTTGGATCTAGTAAATCTTCATATACTATTTCTGAAATGTTATCGCCAGTGTAATTTATAGTTGTAGCCTCAGACGGAACACCTTCGGTAGTAGCATCTAAACGAATAATTCTGCCATTTCCATCGCGTGTGTACACGCCAACAGCATCAGTTGGTACTCCTCCAAAAATTACTTCAATATTAACAGAAGTTACAACGCCTCCTGAGATGTTAAAATCTGTATTTGTATTGATCGTTCCAAAAAGCGGTAGTGTAGAATCTACATCATAGTTGTAAGTTGTCAACGTGCCTGTTGTTGGGTCAGTCGGATCAGTCGGATCTGTTGGATCAGTCGGATCGGTTGGATCGGTTGGCGTACCTGTTGTTGGATTCTGAATGACAATGTCACTGTCTAAAAGTTCGTCATCACACGAAAAACATACAAATGCTAGTAGTATCGAGGTGATTAAAAGAGTTTTTTTCATTAGTTCCGTTTTTTGATTGTACATGAAAGTGATTTCATGTTTAGTTATTTTCTGAAAGTCCAATAGCTTCACCAATTAAGGTAGCTGAAGTGCAATCGTGTATTTTTACATTTACAAATTCACCCAATTGATAGTTTTCTTTTGGAAAAACTACCACCGTATTTTGAGAACTTCTTCCCATCCAATGTGCATCGGATTTTTTGGAAGTTCCTTCAATGAGTACTTCTTTTACTGTATTTAGATGCGATTTTGTTCTGTAGGCACTATGCGATCGTTGCAGTTCAATGATTTCTGCAAGTCTTCGTTTTTTGGTGGCTTCAGGAATATCGTCTTCCATTTTTCGTGCAGCCATAGTTCCTGGGCGTTCCGAATAGGTAAACATGTATCCAAAATCATATTTTACATATTCCATTAACGAAAGTGTATCTTGATGATCTTCTTCCGTTTCTGTTGGAAAACCAGCAATTAAATCTTGCGAGATTCCACAATTTGGCAATATTTCGCGAATCTTGTCTATCAAGGTAAAATATTCTTCACGCGTATGCAAACGATTCATTTCTTTTAAGATGCGATCACTTCCACTTTGTACTGGCAAGTGAATGTGTTTACATATATTTTTGTGCGCAGCCATGACGTGAAATACATTTTCATGCATGTCTTGCGGGTTTGATGTAGAGAAACGAATGCGTAATTTTGGAAATTTTCTCGCTACCATATCCAACAACTTTGCAAAATCTACTGCAGTTGCTTTTTCCATATCAGATGCTTTTTCGAAATCTTTCTTCAAGCCGCCGCCATACCATAAAAAGCTATCTACATTTTGACCTAAGAGCGTGATTTCTTTGAAATTTTTATCCGATAACTCTTGAATTTCCTCAATAATCGATTGTGGATCACGGCTACGTTCGCGTCCACGCGTAAACGGAACTACACAAAACGTACACATATTATCGCAACCTCTCGTGATGGAAACCAATGCGTTAATTCCGTTTGTATTTAAACGAACAGGTGAAATGTCACCGTAGGTTTCATCTTTTGAAAGTACTACGTTTATTGCGTCGCGTCCAGCGTCAATTTCTTGGAGTAAATTTGGTAAATCCTTGTATGCATCTGGTCCAACGACCATATCTACAATTTTTTCTTCTTCTAAGAATTTACTTTTTAAGCGTTCTGCCATACAGCCCAATACACCAACTTTCATTTTTGGATTGAGTCTTTTGACAGCGTTGTATTTTTCTAGACGTTTCCGAACCGTTTGTTCTGCTTTGTCTCTGATAGAACACGTATTCACCAACACCAAATCAGCTTCTTCTAAACGATTTGTGGTGTTGAATCCTTCTTTTGCTAAAATAGAAGCCACTACTTCGCTATCTGCAAAATTCATCTGACAACCATAGCTTTCAATATATAGTTTTCGTGTGTTTGTAGGATTTTGGGTTAAAACAATATGTTCTCCCTGTTTCTCTTCGTCTATAATCTTCTCCACCATAAGTATAATGTGATCCGTGAGTTCTCTATCAATTAAGATGCAAAGATAGAATTATTTCAAAACAAGTGACATAATGACATGTTAAATAAAAATAGTTTGCAGCGCTACGCAACCCTATTTGTGAAAATGTATCTATATTGTATCTAATTAAAACCAACGCGCCATGAAATTTAAGTATCTATTCTTATTTTTAATAGGATGTCTTTTCGTATCCTGTTCTTCTGACGATCAGCAATTTGAGTATTATAAAGTTGCAAAACCAATTACATTAAGTGTCGAAGAATTGCGATCTTCCGTAGAAATCTTACCTGTACAGAATATTACAACATCTGGAAAAATATATGCGTATCAACAGTATATTTTTATAAATGATGTAGACAAAGGTGTTCATGTCATTGACAATAGAAATCCGTTGCAGCCATCAAGAATCAACTTCTTAAAAATTCCATTAAACAGAGATGTTTCTATAAAAGGTGATTATTTGTATGCAGATAGCGGAATGGATTTAGTCGTTTTTAATATTGCTGACATTAATAATATACAAATGGTTGGACGTGTAGAAAATGTTCTTGAAAACTATATTGAATACCCTGAAGAAGCCCAGTTTTATAATTGGGATGACTATGATTATCAAAACGATATCATTGTCGGTTGGCAAGTTACCGTTGAGCGTAGAGAAGTGATACAGTATGATGACGAAGCGATCTCAGTAGGTGATTCAAGCGGTAATTCTTCTGGTTCAGGAGGATCATTAGCGCGCTTCAAAATTGTAAACGATTATTTATATGCAGTAGATAATTCTAAAATAAATGTATTTGATATTCAAAATTTAACTTCGCCTGTAAAAGTGAATGAAGAATATGTCACTTGGGAAGCAGAAACTATTTTTCATGAAAATGATAAGTTATTCATCGGAACCAGATCGGGAATGTATATTTATGACATTTCACAACCAAGTTCACCACAATACATTTCAGATTTTGATCATTTAAAATTTTGTGATCCTGTGGTAGTTGATGGGAACTATGCGTATGTAACCCTTCGTGCTGGCGCAAGTTGTATGGATGGCGAAACGCAAATGTTGGAAAGTAGACTAGAAATTATAAACATCACAGACATTTACAATCCGCAACTGGAAGAAACTTATTTCATGGACGAACCGTATGGTTTAGGAATCAAAAACGATCACTTATTTATATGTGATGGTGCTTCCGGATTAAAAGTATACAACAAAGCAGATGTGTCAAACTTGCAACTACTTCAAACATACGCAAGTATCAATGCGTATGATGTCATTCCGTTAGGAGATAAATTACTTATGATCGGCGCTAACAAACTAACACAATATAGCTACACTGATACAGGAATTGAACTCTTAAGCGAGTTTACAATTCAATAAATAAATATAAAAACATATCAGCAGAACGCTTTTGATACAAGCCTATTTTTAAAAAAGTAGGCTTTTTTTATTCTTTTTGGGAACCTTTTCAAAAATCAACACGTCTATACCAATAGAAACATTAACAAAACCATTATAATGAAAAATCAACTTTTAAAAATAGCAATATTCGCCTTTATCGGATTCTTCACTTTTTCGTGTTCCGATTTGGACGATAATGAAGAAGTCGGAACTGTCGATATTGAAAACCTAATTCAAAAAGAATCTGAATTATTCGGTCTCATTGAGCGCGTAGCCGAAACAGACGATGATGATGAAATTACGTGTATCAAATTTCTCTATTCGTTTACACTGTTAGAATTTAATACTGATTTATTGCCAGTAGCACAACATGTAGTTTCAAGCGATCCGCAATTTAGTAGCATTTTAGAAGGAATCGCAGCCGGAAACAGTATTGGAATCAGTTTTCCAATTCAAAGTATTCTTGACAATGGCGATGAATTTTTAATTCAAAACAAAGACGAACTCAAACAAGCAATTGACGATTGTATTTTAGCACAACAAGATCAAATAGCAGGGAATTGTCGTTTAGTACAAGAAGAATGCGTTTGGATTGTAAGTCACACAGACGGCGAAGACACCTATGAAAATGCGGTATTCAACATTGCAAACGACGGAACCTTAAAATTCTACAACAACGGAATTGAATATGAAGGTGCGCGAATTGTGTACTTTATTGAAGACGAATTACATACAAACATTACAATTAACATTATTGATATGACTGATATGACTGGAATCGATTGGAATTTTGATTGGAAAACACAACTTTTATCAAACGATGAAATGACGTTTACAAATGACACAGGAACATTTTTACTAACAAAAGAATGTGACGAAGAAAATTACTGTACTACATTGGTCTTTGTAGAATGTGAAGATGTTGTTGGTTCAGAAATTTCAGAATTTATATTTGAAGATTACATACCTTGCATTATTCAAATAAGTAACTTAGACGAACTCACAATAGATGATACAATTGCTTTCTACGAAACTGAAGAAGATGCTAACAATCAAGTCAATCCGTTGTCGCAAACTTCGTATCAAAACACAGCGAGTGTGCAAATAATATATGTGCGTATTGATTATATTGGGAGCACAGATTTTATACTCATACCAATTGAAATTCAGTCTATAAGTTGCTAAAAGTAATAAAAATACAAAACCACCAAATAGGTCAACCATTATTGGGAAATACGAAAAAGGAAATACATAACATTGATGGATTGCGGGCAAGCGACGAACTGGTTCAAAAAGCAGTTTACGAATCGCTCGCACCCAAAATGTTAGGTGCTTGTTTGAACTTTATTTCTGATCGTTCCATGGCGGAAGAAGTTATGAATAATGGTTTTGTAAAAGTCTTTTTCAACATCAAAACATATAAATCGGAAGGAAGTTTTGAAGGTTGGGTCCGTAAAATTATGATTAGAGAAAGTTTGTCTTTTCTACGGAAAAAGAAATTCATCATCTCCGATCAAAGTGAAACGATTTTAGAACATCAAAAAACCTATCAGGAACCTGTAGAAGAAGTCTCTGAAATTCAGCGTTTAGTCATGCAGCTCCCTATGGAGTTTAAAGTGGTTTTCAATCTCTATGCGATAGAAGGATATTCGCATCGAGAAATTTCAGAACTCTTAAAAATACCAGAGCCGACTTCAAAAACACGTTTATTCAGAGCCCGAAAACTATTAAAAGAACAAATAACCACCATAAAAAAGTCCAATGGAAGATTTTGATTACATAGACGCGCTTGCCAAAAGCGAGCTTTCAAATCGTACAGCAGTTCCTTCCAAAGGCGGTTGGAATGATATTCAGGGGAAAATGAAGCGTAAAAAGCGCAGCATATTTTTCGTTTTCATCTTCCTGTTTGCACTTTTGGGTTCTTTTGGAATCTATCAAGGAATCAATTTCAATTCCGATAGTGACATTGAGAACAATTCGGTAACGAACAAAAATTTACAACAAATAAAATCTGGCAACAATAACAATTCAAACAATAGCGCAAATACAAAGGTGATTTCAACTTCAGATCTTGATTCAACTTCAGTTTCAGACGCTACTTCAGATTCCACTTTAATCTCTAAAAATAATACCAGTCAAGCTGGAACGGACACGTCAGCAACAAAAGCTGCAACAAACAAACAACCGCGTAAAACTTCAAATACGGTTTCTGGAAATGAAAATGGAATTGTGGAAACGAAGGCAGGAATCAATTCAAAATTAAACAACGAAAAAAATAAAGCTGCATCCAATAATAAGTTAAACTCGATCACAAACTCGCAAAATAAAAATCAATTTGGTATTGCTGAAAATGATGGAGATGAAGCATTCTTGCTAGAAAATGTAGGTGTAAAACTATTTCCTTGGGAACTCATCACGCCAGAAACACTCAAAAAGAAACGTAAAAAGAAATCTAAAAAGGCAAAAGCAACTGACTTCTCCGAAAACTTAGACTTAATGGTTGGGCTGAACGGGTTTTTCACTTCTAACAATTACGAAATTTCAAAATCGTATGTCATAGAAGTATCGTATACAAAAGAAAAAAAGCTAAAAAACAACTACTCTCTTAACTATGGAGCTGCGTTGCAATTTAGGAATTTAAGGTTCAAAAATGATTCTATCAGTTTCAATAGTGGTGAATTGAGTCTAAATATAAATACGAATATCGAAAAAAGGTTTGGGAATTTTGGAATAGAAGCTGGTGCGTACTTAGGATATGAAATCTACTCGCCAAACAATGAGCTTTTCAACAACATTAACGCAAACTTTTTTGAGCAAAAAATTAATTACGGATTGGCGACCGCATTGAACTACAAGAAAATTGCACTTGTATTCAAATATGAACTCTCACCTTACATTGATTATCTCGGAAATAAGAAATATGGAGGATTTATCATTGGAGTAAAATATGATTTTTAAAGTTCCCAAAAATGATTCATTCTAAGTATAAAAAAAGTATAAAAACAAAAAAAGTACGTCAATATTTAAAAATCTATATACTTTTGTACTCTGAAAAATCAATGTATGGCAAAGAATCTGGTAATTGTTGAGTCACCCGCAAAAGCAAAAACGATCGAAAAATTTCTTGGAAAAGATTATAAAGTAGAATCGAGTTTTGGACACATTGCAGACTTACCTTCCAAAGAATTAGGTGTAAATGTAGATGGTGATTTTGAACCACAATATATTGTCTCCGATGATAAAAAAGCAGTTGTAAAAAAGCTAAAGGACTTAGCGAAGAAAGCAGAAATGGTTTGGCTCGCTAGTGATGAGGATCGTGAAGGAGAAGCAATTGCATGGCATTTGGCAGAAACATTAAAGCTTACGCCAGAGCGTACAAAGCGAATCGTTTTTCATGAAATTACCAAAACCGCGATTCTAAAAGCAATAGACAATCCAAGAGACATTGATTACAACTTAGTAAATGCACAACAAGCCCGAAGAATCTTAGACAGATTAGTAGGATATGAATTGTCGCCAGTACTTTGGAGAAAAGTAAAAGGTGGATTATCTGCCGGAAGAGTGCAATCGGTTTCTGTACGTTTAATAGTTGAGCGTGAACGCAGTATTCAAGACTTCAAGCCACAAGCATCTTTCAAAGTAGCTGCCGAATTCTTAAACTCTGAAGGAAAAAAATTCAAAGCAAAACTCAACAAAACATTTCCAACGCATCAAGCAGCAAAAGATTTTTTGGCTAAAAATGTGGGCGCAAACTTCAAAATTGCCAACCTAGAAACAAAGCCAGCAAAAAAATCACCAGCCGCGCCATTTACGACATCAACACTACAACAAGAAGCATCGCGAAAGCTATATTTCTCAGTAAGTAAAACAATGACATTGGCACAGCGTTTGTACGAAGCAGGTTACATTACATACATGAGAACAGATAGTGTAAACTTGTCTAACGATGCAAAAAGTGCAGCGGAAGCAGAAATCATTCGTTCGTATGGAGAAGCATATAGCAAGCCAAGAAACTATAAAAGCAAAGCAAAAGGTGCACAAGAAGCGCATGAGGCAATCAGACCTACGAATATGGAAAACCATAGCGTAAGTGCTGAATACGATCAGGTTCGTTTATACGAATTAATCTGGAAACGTACTGTTGCATCTCAAATGAGCGATGCACAATTGGAACGTACCAATGCTAAAATTGAAGTTGATACGCACAATGAACGCTTTACAGCAAACGGAGAAGTGTTAAAATTTGAAGGTTTCCTAAAAGTATACCTAGAAGGAAAAGATGATGAAGACGAAGAGCAAGACGGAATGTTACCAGCGCTAAAAGTTGGTGAAAAACTTGCAAACCAATACATAACTGCCACACAAAGATATACACAAGCACCTTATAGATTTACGGAAGCATCTCTCGTAAAACAATTAGAAGAACTAGGAATTGGAAGACCGTCTACTTATGCGCCAACCATTTCTACAATTCAAAACAGAGGTTACGTTGAAAAAGGAACAGTTGATGGCGTAGAAAGAAACTACGAGCAACTTACCTTAAAAGCGAATAAAATCATTGAAAAAGAATTGACAGAAAAAGTTGGTTCGGACAAAGGGAAATTAGTGCCAACCGATATTGGAATGATTGTAAATGATTTCTTGGTGAAAAATTTCGCTTCAATTCTAGATTATAACTTCACAGCGAAAGTAGAACAAGACTTTGATGATATTGCAGAAGGAAAAGAAGAGTGGAAAGACATGATGAAAACTTTCTACAATGACTTTCATCCAAAAGTAGAAGATGTAAAAGAAAATGCTGAGCGCGAATCTGGAGAACGTATCTTAGGAAAAGATCCAGTATCAGGAAAACAAGTAAGTGTGCGCTTAGGGAAATTTGGACCGATGGTTCAAGTTGGAACCGTTGACGATGAAGAAAAACCAAAATTTGCGAGTCTAAGTCCTGATCAGCAATTAAACACGATCACTTTTGAACAAGCAATGGATTTATTTCAGTTGCCAAAAGCACTTGGAGAGTACAAAGGTGAAACTGTTGAGGTAAACAACGGTCGTTTTGGTCCGTATGTAAAATTGGGTAAAAAATTCATTTCACTTGACAAAGGAGAAGATCCATTAAGTGTAGAAATGGACAGAGCTTTGGAATTGATTAAAGCACGTGAAGAAGCAGATGCGCCAATAGCACAATACGAAACGCATGATGTAACCAAAGGAGTAGGGCGTTTTGGTCCTTTCCTTAAGTGGAACGGAATCTTTATCAATGTGAATAAAAAATATGACTTTGACAATCTTTCGCAAGAAGATATTGAGCAATTGATAGAAGAGAAAAAGCAAAAAGAGATTGATAAAGTTATCCATAATTGGGAAGCAGAAGGAATCCGCGTGGAAAAAGCACGTTGGGGACGCAGCAACATTCTCAAAGGAAAAATAAAAATAGAACTTCCAAAAACGGTAGATGCAACAAAACTAACGTTGGAAGAAGTTCAAAAAATGATTGAGGAGAAAACTCCGAAGAAAAAAGCGAAAGCAAAGGCAAAAGCGAAGCCTAAAGCAAAAGCAAAAGCTAAAAAATAATGGAATTTGAATTTCTATCACCAGTCAATGATTTATTGATTGCTCATAATGAATTACTGTCCAAACAAGCATTAGGAAACCAAATAACGGTTCATACTTCCAAACATGGAATTCCTGAAACGGTAGCGGATGCAAAATTTGCAATAATTGCCGTATTGGAAAATCGGAGTGATATCAACTATTTGGGCGAAGAACTCAATCTATTAGAAATTAGAAAAGCACTTTTTAGTTTATTTCCAGGAAACTGGAGTCATAAAATAGTAGATCTTGGAAATCTGCATAAAGGTGAAACGGTAGATGATACGTATGCAGCTTTAAAAACAATCATGGAGCCGCTACTCAAAAAAAATATCATTCCTATCATCATAGGTGGAAGTCAAGATTTAATGTACGCTATGTACAGAGCGTATGACAACTTGGAGCAAATGGTGAACATTGTCAATGTTGACAATAAATTTGATTTTGGTGCAGTGAGTCAAACGGTGAGCAATCATTCGTACATGGGGAAAATTATTGTTGAAGCGCCACACAATTTATTTAATTACAGCAACATTGGTTATCAAACCTATTTCAATGCACAAGAAGAAATAGACTTAATGCAGAAATTGTTTTTTGATACGTATCGTTTAGGAAAGGTATCAAATGACATAAGTATTGTTGAGCCAATTACGCGTGATGCGGATATTGTGGGAATCGATTTGTCTGCGGTAAAAGCTTCTGAAGTAAGCGGAAACCAAAATACATCACCAAACGGGTTGGACGGAAAAGAAATCTGTGCCATCAGTCGTTATGCGGGAATTAGCGACAAAGTATCTTCATTTGGAATCTTTGAATATAAAAATTCTAGAGACGAAGAAATCACAGCAATGTTGGTAGCGCAAATGATCTGGTATTTCATTGAAGGGGTAAATTATCGTGTTAATGATTATCCATTTGCGTCAAAAGATGATTATTTGAAGTATATTGTGCCAAATGATGTAGAAGAGATGATCTTTTACAAAAGTAACAGAACTGAAAGATGGTGGATAGAAATACCATTTATTTCAAGTTTGAATAATAAATTAAAAAGACATACGTTATTACCTTGCACACACCAAGATTATTTGAATGCATGCAATCAAATAATCCCTGAAAGATGGTGGATGGCGTATAAAAAAAGTATAAATTAAATAAGCGTGTTAACAAAACCTAAAAATTATATTTAAAAAAGCAATCTAAAACCATTAGTTTTTAGAATAAAAAATTGTTTTTTTGAAAATAAATAGATAGGTTTACGCCCTTAAAATCTATAAAAAACGTATTAACCTCAATAATTCCGTATGAAAAAGATTGTTGTATTAACAGCCCTTTTAGCATTTCTTTACAGCTGTGGTTCTAAAGATCGAGGTGAGCTAGTTGGTGTCAAAGGAAAAAAATGGCATCCTGAAAAGCCATTTGGAATGTCACTAGTTCCTGGTGGTTCGTTCATTATGGGTAAGTCTGATGATGACATTGCTCAAACCAAAAATGCACCTACTAAAACCGTTACAGTACCTTCGTTTTACATGGATGAAACCGAAATCACAAACAGTGAATATCGAGAATTCGTGTATTGGGTAAGAGATTCTATTATCAGAACAAAACTAGCAATTCTAGCTGATGAAGAAGGAAAAACTGATCCTGCAGAAGATGGTATTGCAAAATACGCTTTTAAAGATGCGGATACAGCAGACCTAACACCTTGGGAAAAGTATAACTTAGATAACTATGTAGGTCTTGGAGTTACAGGTTATGAAGGTAGAAGATTAAATGATGAAGAATTAATTTGGGATTACTCTGAAATTCCTGATGAATTCTATGCTGAAGTAATGGACTCTATGTTAATTCCAGAAGCAGAATCATATAATGGACAACGTACACTCAATTGGACGAAAGTAAGATTCCAATACACGTGGATGGATATTGAAAGTGCAGCGAAAAACAAAGGTTTAAAGCGTACTGAATTCATCAAAAGAGAAAACTTAGAAATTTATCCAGATACAACCGTTTGGATTAGAGACTTCGAATACTCATATAACGAACCAATGCACAATGACTACTTTTGGCATGATGCATACAATGACTATCCAGTAGTTGGTGTTACTTGGAAACAAGCAAAAGCCTTCTGTGAATGGAGAACATTAAAAAAGAATATCTACAGAAGAGAAAGAAAACGTCATCAAATCAATAAATTCAGATTGCCATCTGAAGCAGAATGGGAATATGCTGCAAGAGGTGGATTAGAAGGAGCAACTTACCCTTGGGGAGGACCTTACACAATGAATGATAGAGGATGTTTCTTGGCGAACTTTAAGCCACTAAGAGGTAACTACGCAGCCGATCAAGCTTTATACACTGTTGAAGCTGATGCGTATGAGCCAAATGACTTTAACTTATACAACATGGCAGGAAACGTTGCTGAATGGACAGCTTCGTCTTATGATCCTAGTTCGTATGAATATATGTCTACAATGAGTCCAAATGTAAATGACACCTTAAATGCGCGTAAAGTAATTCGTGGTGGATCATGGAAAGATGTTGAGTACTTCTTACAAGTAAGTACAAGAGACTTCGAATACAGAGATTCAGCTAGAAGTTACATCGGGTTCAGAACTGTGCAAAGTTACATGGGAACTGATGTCGTAGGACAAGGTCCAAGATAATAAAAACACTATTAAACTAAATACTAAACAAGAAAATCTAGGTTAACCCAACACTTAAATTTTATTAACTAAACACTAAACTAAATTAGATTATTATGGCAAAGAATGGCAAGATTACGCTAACGAACATGGTATATGGACTTGGAGCGGCAATTGTAATATTAGGAGCATTATTTAAAATTCAACACTGGCCTTATGGAAGTTTGATCTTAACGATTGGAATGATCGTAGAAGCAGGAGTATTTACATATTCAGCTTTTGAAAGACAATCAGACGAATTAGATTGGTCATTAGTATACCCTGAATTATCAGGAGGTTCTGCTAAAGCAAAAGCTAAGAAAGAAGAAGCTAAGGACGCAGAAGGATTATTGTCAAAAAAATTAGATAACTTATTAAAAGATGCTAAAATTGATAGCGAGTTAATGGTAAGCTTAGGATCAAGCATCCGTAACTTTGAAGGAGTTGCAAAAAGTATCTCTCCAACTGTTGATGCAATTGCTTCAACTAAAAAATATAGTGAAGAAATGTCATTAGCGGCTGCACAAATGGAGTCTCTAAACAGTCTTTACAAAGTGCAGATGGACAGCGCTAACCGTCAAGCAATGATTAACGATGAAGCTGTTGAAAATGCAACGAAACTAAAAGAGCAAATGCAATCATTAGCATCAAACCTTTCCTCTTTAAATGGTGTATATGGTGGAATGTTATCTGCAATGAACAAAAACTAATTAGTAGTATAATTTAATTCAACAAAAAATTAACAAAAAAACTAATTAGAAATGGCAGGAGGAAAACAATCCGCAAGGCAGAAAATGATAAACCTGATGTACTTGGTATTCATTGCGATGATCGCGATGACAATGACCAAAGAAGTACTATCAGCGTTTGGTTCAATGAACTCAAAATTCGTAAGTACAAACGAATTAACAGATAAATCTAATGAAACACTTCTTAAAGGTTTAGAACAAAAAGCAGAAGAGAAGGTTGAATTTAAAGTTCCAGCTGAAAAGGCAAAAGTAATTAAAGGAATCTCAGATAGGTTTAACTCGTATCTTGCAGATCTTAAGAAAGATATCGTTGAAGGTGGTGGATATGAAAGAGAAGAAAATGGCGACTTACCTTATGAGCAAATGGATAAAGGTGACTACCTTGATGAACAATGGTTTACCGGAGATAGACTTACTATTAAAGGTGATTCAGTAATGGCATCAATAAACAAATACAAATCAGATATTAGAGGTGTACTTGGTAATGATGAAAGTTACAGAGCAGCAATTGAGAACTTTGAGAAACGTTTTGATTTGTCAGATATAACTAATGAAGAAGGCGATGAATTAGGTTATTTAGACTACAACTTCAAAGGGTTTCCTGCAATTGCTTCGTATGCTAAAATTACAGCAATGCAGAATGATGTTAAAACTACAGAAGCAAACCTGTATAACTTATTCTTAGGGAATTCACTTGACGAAGCCATTACATTGAAAAATTACACAGCAATTGTAATTCCTGATAAAAATGCATTCTTCGCTGGAGAAGAATTTAGAGGAACAGTTGTATTAGGTAAGTATGCAGATGTAACACCTTCAAAATTAAATGTAAACGGAAAGGATATTTCACTTACAGAAGAGGGTAATATAGATTCTGTTGGAAATGCACGTTTAAAGTTTAAAACTGGAAATGTAGGAGAGCACGAAGTAAAAGGAGTTTTCACGTTTGTTGAAAAAGGAGAAGAATTACCGATCCCATTCGTTGGAAACTACGTTGTAGTACCACGTCCAAACTCTGCAACAATTTCTGCAGACAAAATGAACGTTGTATATCGTGGAGTTGATAACCCAATGACAATATCATTTGCGGGAGTATCAGACAATAAAGTAAGTGCAACAGCACCAGGATTAAATAAAGTAAGTACTGGTAAATATAACATGAAGCCACAAGGTGGGGCAAAGGTAACGATTAGCGTTTCTGCAACTTTAGATGATGGAACACGAGTTGGTGACAATAAGGAATTCAGAATTAAAGAAATTCCTGCACCAACAGGTTACTTTAGAGGAGTTGCTGGATCTACAAAAATGAGTAAATCAGGTGTAGAAAAAGGAACGGTTCAAGCGAAACTAGATGATTTCGATTTTGATTTACCATTAAGAGTAACACAATTTGATTTTAAAGTGCCTGGACAACCAACAATTACGGTGAACGGTAGCAAATTAGATTCAAGAGCTAAAAGTGCTTTAAATAGAGCGAAAAGAGGGCAAACAGTACAAATCCTTAATATCAAGGCTAAAAGTTCTGGTCCGCTCATCAAAAGAGTAGCGCCTGTAATTATTGAAATTACAAACTAAAATTATTAAAACATTTGTTATGAATTGGAAAGGATTATTTACAGCAGCATTTGCATTCCTAATCACAGGAACAGTACTTGGGCAAGCAAATTTATTGAATGCCAAAGATCCTGGTGAAATAGGAGCAAAAACGCAAGCACAAAAAGATGCGGATAACGATGGTCCATTACCGTATGGATATGTAGATGATAGAGACATTCTTTGGTCAGCTACGACATGGGAAATCATTGATTTGGATGAAAGAATAAACTTTCCATTATATTATCCAATAGATAGTATCGGTATGCGTGCTGACAGACGTTCTTTATACGATGTACTTATAAGAAACGTAAAAAGCAAAAGCATTGAAAAAGTATATGCTGATGGAAACTTTACAGAAGTTAGAACGTACGAGCAAATTCTAAACAGTTTACGAACAGTAGATACATTAGATGCTGGTTTTGACCAACTCAACAGAGGTGAAAAACTTTCTGATGAATACATTGAAATTAGAGATCTAACTGCTGCTGATATTGAAGAATATCACGTAAAAGGTGTTTGGTATTTTGACAAACGTCAAGGAGAATTGAAATATAGATTATTAGCAATCGCTCCTGTAGCACCAGATGTAAAATTTATTGATCAAGATGGAGCTCAACAAGATTTAATCGAGTTATTTTGGGTATTTTATCCAGATGTTAGAGAAATCCTTCATGAATCAAAAGCATTCAATGATCGAAATGCAGCAAAACCTTTATCATTTGATCACCTATTAAACGCACGACGCTTTAATGGATTAATCTATAAAGAGGAAAACGTTCAAGGAGATCGACGTGTAAAAGAATATGTAAAAGAAAATTCACTCATGCAGTTATTAGAATCTGAACGAATCAAAGAAAAGATTAGAGGAAGAGAACAAGATATGTGGAATTACTAATACTCATAACATAACAATACAAAAGAGGCTGTCTGAAAAGGCAGTCTTTTTTTTTACAATCACTTTTGATCATAAATTTACTTTGAGAAGTCGCTTAGAAGTACTAGAGATTGTAAGTTGAATTGAAGCTGATTTTTTTTTATTGTTGATAGTTTGTACTCAAACTCAAGACCTTCTATTTTTGCACTATGGTAGATTATATAATTGTTGGATTGGGCTTAGCCGGAATTGCTTTTTGTGAACAACTAGAAGCAGCAGGGAAAACGTATGTCGTCTTTGAAGACAATTCGCAACATTCATCAACTGTTGCTGGCGGATTATACAATCCGGTAACGCTAAAACGATTTACGCTTGCTTGGAACGCAGATGAACAACTTGCCATTGCGTTGCCTTTTTACGAAGCATTAGAAAAAAAGCTAGATACTCAGTTCGATGATAAACTAGTGGTGATGCGAAGATTTGCCACTGTAGAAGAACAAAATACATGGTTTGAAGCTTCCGATAAACCAAAACTCTCAAAATACCTTGATACGAATCTTGTTGTAAACACAAACAAAGCTGTGAATGCGCCTTTCTCACTTGGTAAAGTAAAAGAAACAGGGAGAATTTACACAGCAAAACTCCTCAAAGCATATCGAAACTATCTCGAAACTAAAAATGGGTTGCGTACGGAGCGTTTTCAATATGAAAATCTAATTCTTAATGAAACTTCAGTGAGCTATCAAAACATAGAAGCAAAAAATATCATCTTCTGTGAGGGTTTCGGAATCAAGGAAAATCCATACTTTAACTATTTGCCACTAAACGGAACAAAAGGCGAATTGCTCACCATAAAAGCGCCCGATTTAAAAGTAAACAGCGTGCTAAAATCATCAGTATTCATCATTCCGATGGGAAATGATCGCTATCGAATTGGTGCAACGTACAATTGGGAAGACAAAACAAATACAATAACCGAAGAAGCAAAAACTGAACTTGTAGAAAAATTATCAAAACTGATCACATCTGATTATGAAATTGTAGATCAAATAGCTGGAATTCGCCCAACGGTAGTTGATAGAAGACCTTTAGTTGGAACGCATCCAATGCATCCGAAAATGGCTATTTTAAACGGTTTGGGAACACGTGGTGTAATGATTGGACCTACAGTTGCAAAACAACTCTATAACCATCTAGCGCATCAAGCAGAGCTGCCAAAGGAAATCGATATCAAACGCTTTGAAAAACGTTATAGAAAAAGTGTTGCCAAAGAGTTGGACGACAAACGAAGAGCAGACAATTTAAACCGAAAAGATTAGTTTCTAGTTAAAATAATTACTTGCTATTTCGATCTAAATTCTTGTCGTAAGACATAAAAAGATTAATCCAGATATTTCGCGACAAACGCATAATCACAGGCATAAAACCAATCATTGTTCCCATAATAGCAAAAAAGGAAGTCAATAAGTTGGTTCCAATCAAATATCGAGAAACAAAAAATGCGGCAAATGCAAACCCAATTCCAACACCATAACTAACATACATGGCACCATAAAAAAATGAAGGTTCAATTTTATAGCGAGTTCCACAATGTGCACATGTTTCGTTCATTTTCAATGTAGCATTTAACTTATACGGATTTCGAACCTTATACATGCGTTCATTATGACATTTTGGACAAGTTCCCGTTAAAATACTATATAATTTCGATCCTTTTTTTAACATTTGCAAAATATAGATTAAATAGCTAGTCTTACTTCACACAAAAATAAGACTTCCATTTCATAAAACTGTAACTTTTGTCACACACATGATAAATATTCATAACATAGCCGTTGCTTTTGGCGGAACTTACTTATTCAAAGACATAGCTTTCCGTTTGAATGCTGGCGACAGCGTTGGACTCATTGGAAAAAATGGCGCAGGAAAATCCACGTTATTAAAAATTCTAGCCAAGGAAAGCGAACCTGATGAAGGATCAATGGCAACCGATAAAGACATTGAAATTGGTTTTTTGAAACAAGATATCGAATTTACGCAAGGACGCACGGTACTTGAAGAAAGTTATGAAGCTTTTGGACAAATTCGTGAATTGGAACTTAAAATTGATCAAATAAATCATCAATTAGCAGAACGAACCGATTATGATAGCCAATCGTACACACAACTCATAGAAGACTTAAGTGAATATACCATACGATATGAAATCTTAGGTGGATACAACTACAAAGGAGATACGGAACGTGTTTTACAAGGATTGGGTTTTAACCGAGAAGATTTTGACAAAAAAACAGACACATTTTCTGGTGGTTGGCGTATGCGAATTGAGTTGGCAAAACTCCTACTTCAAAAAAACGATATTCTACTCTTAGATGAGCCAACAAACCATTTAGATATAGAATCTATCATTTGGTTAGAACAGTTCTTAAAAACGTTTCCAGGTGTTGTAATTATTGTTTCGCACGATAAAATGTTTCTCGATAATGTAACCAACAGAACCATTGAAATTTCATTAGGTAGAATTTACGATTACAACAAACCATATTCGAAATATTTAATACAACGAGAAGAAATTCGCGAGCAGCAAAAAGCAACACAAAAAAATCAAGCAAAGCAGATTCAGCATACTGAAAAGTTAATTGAGAAATTTAGAGCGAAAGCTTCCAAAGCAACGATGGCACAATCGCTCATAAAAAAATTGGATAAAATTGATCGTATCGAAGTCGATGAAGATGACAATTCGGTGATGACAATTCAATTTCCAATATCAATTCAACCTGGAAAAGTAGTCCTAGAAGGAGAAAACATCTCAAAGCAATACGGCGAAAAGCAAGTATTGTCAAATGTAGATTTATTTGTGGAAAGAAGCAGTAAAATTGCATTTGTCGGTCAAAATGGACAAGGAAAATCGACCTTAGCAAAAATCATTGTCAATGAAATTTCGCATGGCGGAAAACTAGCTTTAGGTCATAATGTACAAATTGGGTATTTCGCGCAGAATCAGGCAGAATATCTAAATGGCGAATTGACAGTAGAAGAAACCATGATTGAAGCTGCTGACGAAAAAACACGTCCAAAAGTACGTGACATGCTTGGTGCTTTCTTATTCAGAGGTGAAGAAGCGGAGAAAAAAGTAAAAGTGCTTTCGGGAGGCGAACGAAACCGTTTGGCGTTGTGTAAAATGCTATTGCAGCCGTTTAATGTGTTAGTGATGGATGAACCGACGAATCACTTAGACATCAAATCTAAAAATGTTTTAAAAACGGCAATGCAAAACTTTGAAGGAACCTTAATATTAGTCTCGCATGATCGTGATTTTTTACAAGGTTTAACAAACAAAGTGTACGAATTCAAAGATCAAAAAATAAAAGAATATCTCGGCGATATTAACTATTACCTAGAAGAACGAAAAGTTGCCAACTTACGCGAAGTAGAAAAGCGAACAGTTGTGAAACAAGAAGTTGTAAAAACGGAAGATACCAAGCAAACGTACGAAGCACAGAAAAAGCTAAAATCGCTCAGTAACAAACTCAACAAAGTTGAACGAAGTATTTCTGATTTAGAAAAAGAAATCAAAGACATTGATATGGAATTGGCGACTGATTATGAAGCAACGATTGCCAAGCCCAACTTCTTTGATTCGTATCAAGGGAAAAAGAAAACCTTGGAAACTTTGATGGAAAATTGGGAAGAATTACAAGAACAAATGGATGAACTAAGTTAATATGAACGAACATTTTTTTCAATGTCCCTATTGTTGGGAAGAAATATCTATGTTAATTGACACTTCAGTCCGTGAGCAAAAGTACATTGAAGATTGTGAGGTTTGCTGTAATCCCATTGAGCTGACAGTGCAAAGTGAAGACGGAATAATCATGGGATTTGATGCTCAAAACATAGAACAATAAAAAAAATAATTTTTTTATTGGTAGAATCAAAAAACCTTGTATATTTGCAATCCAATAGCGCGGGATAGAGCAGTAGGTAGCTCGTCGGGCTCATAACCCGAAGGTCACTGGTTCGAGTCCAGTTCCCGCTACTAAGCAAAGCTTCACAGAAATGTGAGGCTTTTTTTGTTTTTAGGCGTTTTTATCTAACGAAAAGGCATAGATGCATTCCAAATAGAATTTCTATAAGCCGAAAATAGATGATTTATAGCTACTTAAGATTGTCTTCTTTGAATTTTTGGCATGTTACTAAATAACTGAAAGTGTTTTTTTAAACTTAATCTACTGGCGCTAATTGCGAGGGAATTATCAGTTGTGAAAAGGTTACTAGTGTGATGCACTTTTACTTTTTCTTCTTCTTCTTCTTTTTACCCAATGAAATCTTATAGTCATTTATGTTTCCTTTGACCTTTAGATTGAGATATCTTATTCTTTTGTTAGGATCTATTTCTACAATCTCATCTTCTTGTTCTTCATTAGTAATAGTATCCTTCTTGCGTCCAAATAATTTTTGCCAAGCAGCTTTTTTTACAGTTTTCCAAGGAATACGTATGTAATAGTCGATATTTTGATTTTGATCATGTGTGCCAGACAATTCTATATGACCCAAAGTAGATTCGATCGTCATAGAGGGAATGTTAATTTTCCCTTTCTTTATATCCAAGCTATTCTGTAAGGTGTCAAACCGAATGTTTTGCAGATTTTTATTTCCCATATAATCTGAAAGTGCCAGCATTGGATCGTAATTTTTTAATCTTCCATTTAATACTTTTACGTCCATTTCTATAGTTGATTGGTCCAAATCAGGCACCAAATCTGGGTATACTCTAATCTTTCCTGTAATTCTAGAGGTGAGTTTTCCTTGTAAATTTTCTGAAACGAGATGGTCTTGCCCAAAATTTTCAAATTTGAACAGTAATTTATCTAAATCAACATTATTCATCACTAAATCTGGCTGCAGATAGATATGTTTTGGGTCGCTACCATTAAAGTAGCCGCTTAATCGAATATTCCCTCCTGCAGCATCCATATGTAACGTATCTACATAAATATAATGGTTGGGTGTTATTCTTAAATCTGCTTTGATCTTTTGAAGATCAATTCTATGGTACATAAAGTGAGCGATATCTACTTTAAATTGCATGTCCGTAAATGGCAATTCATATAAATTGAAGGCATCTGCATGTTCTTTTACATCTGCAGTTTTTGAAGCAACAGCCGCTGCTGGTTTTGGTGGACTTAAATCAAAATTGAAAAGTGCATCATAGTCAATATAATTTGCTTTTAATTTGAGATAATTATCTCTTTTCTTTATTTGCTGATTTTCCCCTAAATAATAGTTTAAATCGAAATTAAAATTGGTGGTTCCTATTTCACCATGAAAGTCTTTTATCACCACATGTTGATCTTCGTAATGTATGTTTCCTCTAAAATCATGAAAGCGAAGTGGATGTACTTTCATTTTTGTATCTAATTTATCTAAAGCCAAATCGATGGAGTGTAAAGCAGAGTCTTTATAATGCATACTAGAGGTAAAATGTAATGCCAAATCATCAAATTCTTCATGTCTGTAATCTTCTGGAACATAATTTTCTCCCATATACGAAAAAACATCTTCCAATCGTAGCTTCTTAGAAGTAAGATTGATATCTAAGTCTACATCTCCGTTAAGTTCGGGTTGCATCCAAAAGGCATAATCATGTATGAGTCCATCAAAATGAAAATCACTATCATCTATATATCCCGTGAAATCTGCTAGTTGCAAGTCTAAGCTGTCGATTAATACATCGGCATGGAAATCATGTAATTTATGGGGATAATGTTTCAAGTCTGCATATAAACTATCAATAAAAAATTCACCTTTCGGTAAATATTTAGATTCTGTAAAATCTTTTGCAGACGCTTTAAAAGAAAGCCCTAAGCTCAGCTCTTTTATTTGTTCATCGAAACCGGTTTGTATTGTGTCTTGTTTTGAAAAACTAGTTAATTGGGCAATATCTAAGTAATTAGAGGCAATATCTAAATGGACTTCTACTGGAATGTCAGTGTGATGTACAATTGCAGGTAAGTCCGAAAGAAAACCACTTACAGATAGATCTGAATTTCCCATCAATAGTTTAAACTGGTTTAGGGTTGCTTCCTTGCCATTCATCACCAAGTGTACATTTAAACTATCTAAAGGAGCAGGAAGTTCTTTCGCAACTAAACTTACATCTTTTACAATTAATTCTGCAAAGTAGGCTTGATTGAGTTTTTGTAACGCCTTTTCGGGGTTATCAATATCAATAATATCGTGAAAACTCATTTTCAGCGAAACTTGTCCTGAGGCATCTTCTACTTGCTTTAGGTCAAAAAAATCTGCAATAAAATTGAGGTTAAAATTTGAGTTTATTTGCATGTTCACTTCTGGAGATTCAAAATTCTTCACAAAAAGAGTTCCTTTAAATTCTCCCTTTTCCAAAGACGCAGTCATATCGGTTAGCGAAAATTCCATGGTACTTGCATCTCTATTTTCTCCATTCGTAAAATGACCATTAAAGCCCATTTCATCTATTTTTTTCCCACTTTCAGTATTTTCTAAAAAAGCTTTTTCAGCTCCGAAACGGGCGTTAATAAAAGGCCTATTTCCTTTATTAGCTGGTCCTTGTATACTAGCATTAAAATAGATTTTACCAGCATTTCTGTATTTCTCTAATACAGGTATTACATCTGCTGGAGCAAATGCTATAAGCATATCAAAATTGGGCTTTGTTCCTTTAATAGAAAGGTCAAGGTCTACGTCATTTTTTATATCTATAGAACCTTCTAACTCAAAATCACCATTTTCCATTACAATACCTGAGGGTTGTATGTCAAGAATACCAGTATATTCATTAAATACCAGATCTGTATGAACTTCAAAATGTTTTTTATGAATGAAGGTTGTATCTCTATTTTTTATCACATTTAATTCAAAATCTGTGTCGATATGCCCAGCGATGATACTGTCTTTTTGGCTAAAACTACCTGTGCCAGCATATATAAATTTTTCGACATCTGTATTAGTGGCTTCATCTAAAGTGTGAATATCTAGATTTTTAAGTTTAATCTTTTTTAGATGAATATTAGTAGCAGGAGTTTCTGTATCAGAAGTACTAGCTAGGGAGTTTTGAATATTAGTAGTATTATTTTCGTGAATAACAATATTAAAAGTGCCATCTTCAACTACTAAAGATTGAATATCATAATTTCCATTTACAATATCCCAAAGGTTAAAACCAATGTAAATATCTTTTACATCCATTATGACAGGCGCATTGTCTTCTTTTGTTTCAAAAATTTGTAAATCATACACCTTTACAGAGATATATGGGAAGTTGCCAAAAAGGGATAATTCACTCTCACCAACACTAATAAGGCCTTTATGTTCTGTATTTAATTTTGCGATCTCTCCTTTAATAATTTCAGATTGGTTGCTCTGAACATATAATATTAGACCTCCTACTAATAAAATAGGAACTAAGATGAGTCCTAATAAAATTCGTTTCCATAATTTTTTAATCTTCAAAGTAGCTGTCTTTTAGAATTAGAAAGGTGTTTGGCTTTAAAAGTAACGAATTAGTATGAAAAAACCTTGTTTTAGAACATGATTTAGTTTTGAATCAACTGCATTCATTGATTAGATATTTTAAAGTCATTTTTTCCTTAAAGCATGGATATAGTAAGTTCATTATTTTCTCTTGATTATAGAAAAATATTGATTCCTAAAAACTTCAATTGTAATGATTGGAGTTTTTGTTTTTAAGGTTGATATTTTATAAAACGTCACTTATTTTCCTTTTTTGCTCTTACTTTTTATTATTACTTGCTTACATATTTAATCTTAAAATCATTTATTATGAAAAAACGCATTAAAAAACTTAGTATTAAGAAAATGGGTATTGCCAATTTAAATACTGAATCAATGACTTCTATTGTTGCAGGTGGCATAAAACGTTCTAGAGATTTAAATGGCGAATGTTGGTATTCAAGGCACAGAGATTGTACCTTACCACCTCCAGATCCTTGTCAAGACACTAAATGTGCAGATACGGTATGCCGTCTTTAGTGATTAAGAATCTTGAACAAAGCGAACTTTGGTTCGCTTTTCTTTTGCTTTCTATTTATATCAAGAAGTTTTAGAATATTTATTGTTCATTTAAAACCTGATTAAATGATATCCAATGCATTAAATAAAACATCCTTATAGGGTTTTTCTATGGGAATTTTATATGATTGTATTGTGATCCCCATTAATTATTGTGGGTTACTAGACACCTTTTTTTGAGGTAAAAATATCAGAGTTAACAAATAAATTACTAATGGAACTAATATTGTGCCAATCAACCATTAAAGTTTTTTGAAGGGAACCATTTTTCTTTTTTCCCTTTATTCGATTTTATTATTTAGTAATAGTTTTCTTCATTAAAAATAAACATTTTATCTAAATGTATAATTAAGATTAGTTCATGAAGCTTTCAAAAGATCTGAATGCTTTTCAAAAAATGTATGCATCCATTAAAAACATGAAATTCTAGTCTTCTATTAATTTTTAGAAAATGATAAAAGACCTCATTAGAGTCTTAACTTTAAAACACTTACTTTTGTGGGCTTAATTTATATGAAAACTGTCAACCTATTTTAGGATGACTCAAACTTAAAGCGAAACTGGTAAAATACAATCGTATGACTGATGAAAATATAGCAAAGATTAATGAGGCAATAGCTCAGTATTTTAATGCAAACCCTACTATTGATTGGATTCCAGTAAAAACAATCATGCCTGCATTAGTTGCAGCTGGGATCTTTGAAAAAGATGAAAAAAAAGGGTTTCCAATGCGAAAAGTATTGCGCCGACTAGATCAAAAATCGGAACTCGCAAAAATACCTACGGTACATGCCGAAAGAAGAACGGAAAATACATATTGGTATATCGTGAGAGAAGGTAAGGAATATGAGCCAAAAGAAGTGATTCCTGAGATCAGCAAAAAAGAACAACACTTACTCGATATTCAAAACAGTGATGAGAACTATCTCATAAATCTATGTGATGAATTATTAGACAAAAAAGCCTCAAGAAAACATACGTTTGACACCTTAGTAGGAAATCTTCACAAAAGAGGAAAAGGCAGAACAAAGCTACCTTTAGATGCGTATTACAAAGACTTAAAACTAGTCATTGAATTTTTCAAGCAAACGACTGCGGTTAGTGAATTGGATGAAAAAGAACAAGCACGAATAGCACAAATAAAATACTATGACGAGCTTAAAAAAGAAGCTGTTCTCAATAAAAGTATGCGTTACATGAAGATCAATCATGCTCAATTTGAATGTGACGAAGCAAACAAATTAATTCGAAATACGGAAAATGATACACTAGTATTAAAAGAGATCCTAAAAGATTTCTTAGAAGACTAAAAACAGGTATAACTCCGTTTAACATAGCTAAAACCTTCTTGAATTCTCAAGGAGGTTTTTTTATAAAATGATGCCTTATCTTGAATTATAATCTAAATGTTAAGTATGGTGTTACCGTAAGTAATTCATAATTTCTTTTCATATTTTATTATTTAATCAAAATTTTATTATCATGAAAAAAAGAAATTTAAAGTCACTAAAACTTAACAAAATATCTATTTCTAACTTTATCAATATTAAAGGAGGAAATAGAATTACGATTGATAATCAGACAATATGTACTGATACCAATCGTAGAGATTGCCATAGACTATAAATTAAATCATTTTAGAAGCGAACTACGGTTCATTCAAAGTCGGAAGATTTTTTCTTCTGGCTTTTTCTGTTATTAAACGATAGATTAATTTGGTTTCTTTTAACAGTTTGCATGTTATAAGTTAATCATCTGTTAAGTAATCATGAATGTGTAACATTAGAAATCATAGCTCGTCTATTATAGTGAGAACAAATTCATCATTCAAAAAAACAATTAAAAAATTATCAACATGAAAACAATTAGTAATACAGTATCCGCAGTAACTAAAACAGGAGTTAAAACAACAGTATTTAGTAACTCAAATTCCATTGCATGGAATATGAAAAGGCGTTTTAGATAACGCTAACTTTTAAAACGAACTTAAGACAATTATGGTCGGAAGATTTTTTCTTTCGACTTTTCTGTTTTATATAAGCTTTCTTAAGATTAAAAAAGCAGTATTATCGTTTCAACAATAGCTTTTTAATCAATGAAATCTGCCCAATATGATAATGCGTATGTTCAATAATTCCATGAATATTTCGGTAATAACTCCCATACTTTTTATCGGTAAAATCTTGATCAAAACAATCGTCAGGTAACTTCGCTACTTCATCAGCAAACTGTTCGGCATCTTTCCAAACCTTCGCTAAAAAAACTTCCCATTCAGCTTGTGAAGTAATTTGTGGATGATCAAAACTTAATTCATCTTTCGCATTCAACGCTTCACCTTGAAACACTTTCAAAACAGCCGCAACATAATAATTAACATGAAAAACCAACGTAAGAATCGTATTCAAGTCTTGCACTTTGGTCGTAGCTTGCTCATAAGTGATGCCTTCCATAATTTCTTTAAAACTTGTGCCTGTCCAATTTCCTCCAAAATGAACTTCTCTAAAATGTTTTGCGATATGTGTTGCTAATCTCATACTATTAAGAATATTCAGATTTTAAATCATCAGGGTTTACAGAGCTTTTCAACGCTTCAATCACACCTAACGCTGCGGCTTCTCCTGCCAACATTGCAGCATTTACGGAGCCGTTGAGTTGTACATCGCCTGCTAAAAAAGTATGTGTGGTCAAACGCGTTTCGGATGGCAACATCGTATATTGAAGTTGTTGCAAATTGGGCAATGCTTTCGGAATTGTATACTGTTTCAAAAAAGTACACGAATCAATTCCGCAATGAAGTTTCAATTCCTCTTTTACTTTTTCAATCAAGCTTTCGCTAGATAAATCATGCGAATCAACAATTGTTACGGACAACAATTCCTTGTCGCCAGACGAAGTTGTTTGCAAACTATGATGATAAAAAATATTATTTATAAGGCTGTTTGAATCTGCAATCAATCCAATCAAAGGTTTTGAAATCATACGTTTTGAAGTTTCAAAATACAAGGTATCACATGATTTCCATTCCGTTTCTTGCGATTTCAAATTTGAAATCAAGTTGCTCGCTTCTGTGGCAACAATTGTAAAATTACTTTCTAAAATGTCACTATTCTCTAACGTGATTTTTCCATCTTCAATATTTTGTACACGCGTATTAAAGTGAAACGTAGTCTGTTTTAATTTGGATGAAAGTTGCTTTGGAATCGCTTCAATTCCAGCTTTTGGAAGTACGGCAAATCCTTCGCCAAACATCTTATACACAAACTCAAACATTCTACTAGAAGTTTCCAATTTCGATTCTAGAAAAATTCCACTAAAAAACGGTTTAAAAAACTGAGAAATCATCGCTTCCGAAAAACCTAAATTTTGCAAATAGGCAAGCGTAGTTGTTTCTGGTTGTTCAAAAATTTCAGTGAGTGATTTTTTCTTTAAAGAAGTATTTAACTTTAGAATTTTTAGCTTATCGGAAAAAGTTCCAATTCCAGAAAATAAAGTCGGAAACAACAAAGAAAGTTTTCGCAACGGATCGCCAATAGTTTGCCGCTTTCCATCAGAAAAAATAGTTGTGCCAGGTAAAAACTCTTGTAAATCAAGTGTTTCATAATCCAAATAGGCTTTTGCCGCTGGATACGCTGTTAACAAAACTTGAAAACCATGATCAAGTTGATAACCATTCACAATATCTGTCTTTACACGTCCACCAACACGATCGGTCGCTTCAATAATTATAGGATGAAAACCATGATTCTCGAGCACTTTTGCAGCAATCAATCCACTAATTCCAGCACCAACAATATAAATTTTATACGCTTCTTTTTTCATTATAATTTGAACTAAAAAATTACCATAAAAATAATTAAAACTATTGTAATATGATTAACTTTCAGGATATGCTTTCAAATTATAACAGCCCCAAATCACGAAAATAATTTCCAATACAGTTCCAATGGTAAATGCTAACGAAGGAATGCCGTCTATAAAAATACTTAACAAACGTCCAGCTGCTAATCCGCCCATAAAAAACACAACAGAATAGGTGGCACCACGCCAATGTTTATGAAAACACACACTATATGCCCAATACATTCCAAGTGCAAAATAAGAACCCATCATAGCTCTAAAAACATGATTAAGATCAGTTGTTTCTACATTAAAATCAAAAAATAAAGGCAAAAAAGTGCTCGGATACAATCCGTAGGTGATGCCAACAACCACGACGGCAATGGCAGACAAAGATAAATGTAGGTTTTTATTTAATTCTTTCAATTTGTGTAATCGGTTTCAATATTTTCTTAAATATATGTTAAAATTAGTCAAAAAAAATAAAAAACAAGTGTAAGGTTTTAATAAATTAGCTAACTAAACCCAAATATTACAAAACACCTTATAACTTACGTGTTGAAACCAACAAATGCGACTGCAATTTTGATCTTTGCAAATTCCTCTCAAGAAGAATCGCAGCACAAAACAATTGTTGGTGGAGAAAAATTGTTTCTCATACTTTAACGCACAAATTCTTGAAAAAGTTCAAAAAACAGGATTTCCGAATTTGCCAGCATTTTCGGCGAGTCTCAACAACGGATTGATTCCTGTACGTATGCCATATCCTGCGGAAGAAGCGACGTTAAACACTATAAATTACAATCAAGCAGCACAAGCAACGAATGGAAATAGTATTAATGTTCTTGTTTGGCGGAATGAATAAAGGAAATTTTAAATTCTAAATGTTGAATTTTAAATGTAAAACTTCGATGGCTTCGCTAGGTATTTTCGATCAAAATATATTTTAATCTCAATAATGCTCAGTTTTCGTATTTTCGCAAGCAAATAATATAAGTTAAGAGTTAAAAGTGATGAGTGAAGAGTGAAACAAATAACGAACAAGAAGTTAACTATTCGTATTGAGTATTGAGAAGAAAAAGCATTTGTGAATTCGTGGCAAAAAAAACATTTTTTAATTTTAAACCTAGAACCTAGAACCTAGAACCTAGAACCTAGAACCTAGAACCTAGAACCATAAGCATGAACTGGAAACTAAAAGCAAGCCTACAAAAGCTATTGCATTTTACGAAGATTGGCGATAAGCTCAATCACATTCCTGCTACGTTGAAAAAAGACTATCACAAAAATGTCTGTCTGTATCAAGCGTATGAATGTTTGCGTAAGTTTGATGAAACTCAACATTCAACAACTGTCACATCGAGCGGAGTCGAGATGAAAACAGGAAATACAAAAACAGCGTTGGAAATCGGGACAGGATATTCGTTGATTTCGCCTGTGATTTTACACTTGTTAGGATTTGACAAAATTATCACGGTGGATATTTCCAAAGATGTTTCAATCAAAACGTTCCAGAAGCAAATTAAACACATTGATCATGATGATTTCTTAACGAGAATTGCAGCAAAAAGCACATTCAGTTCGACTGAAATTAAAGAAAAAATAGCGCAACTACAATCGTTTCAAACCCTCAAAAGTTTGTTTGAATCTTGCAATATTACATACATTCCAAAGTACACATTGAGCGATATTGAGAAACAAAGTACTTCGTTTGATTATATCTGTTCGCAAGTTGTTTTTGAGCATATTCCGCCAACATTTTTAACGGAATTATTCCAGAAAATGAAAAGTTGGTTAACGAAAGATGGTTTTGCGGTTCATACTATTAATTTTATAGATCATTTTACAAATCCAGGATTTTTTCAAGACAAAAACATCTCGGAGTTCAACTTTTTAAAGTATTCAGATAAGACTTGGAAGTACTGGGCAGGAAACGATATTGCGTATACAAATAGACTTTCGTATCTGTTTTATCTTGAATTGTGTAAAGAAAATGATCTCACTGTGATTGACTTTAAAGGAGAAAATTACAGGGCGCATAATCCGTTGTCAGCAGACGAAATTCATGAAGATGTGATTAAAAAATATAAGCAGCTTCAAAATGTGAAAGACGTATGCAGATATCAACGTGGAACTTTAATTTTTAAAAAATAAAACATTTTTGACATCATCTGTCAAAAACGCAAATACATTCGCATACTAATCACAATTATAAAGAGTACTTAACGGTAATTACTTTTTAGTAGTAAACAGTGCTTTTAAGACGGCGATAATGATGATCACTATTAAAATCATACCAACCCAAAAAAGGTAATCGGAGAGCCCAAGATCAAAAGTTCCGTGTAAAAACATTTGCAATGAAGTGTTAACTGATTAAAAACAAAAGTAGTAAAATATAATAACTGTAAAATCATGGACAACGTCACCATTTGGCAATTGGTTCTATTGATTGCGGTTACGATTTTACAGATGGTTTTAGCGTGAACTATTATACATTAAGTATAATCATGAAGAAGCCGTGAAAATCATGCTTAAAAACGAATTTTCAGTTTCGTATGCAGCCACGCTTCAAACAGGATTGTGGGACAACATGGAGATTCTGCCCGAACGAGAAAAAGAACTATGTAAAAGTACGTTACTCTGCACCTTGTAAATATTCGGCAAATTCTAATTTTCCTTTTTTTAATCTATAAATGGTACAATCACTGCGTTCAGAGTTTTCATGTACTTGTGTGCAAATAGATCGATGTACGACCGTTAATTTTCCTTCGTAAAAATCATAGTGATCCGCTTGTCGCGAAAGTTTATTTAAAATAATTAACTGCCCACCTCGAAAGTTTTTATGTGTCCAATCGAAAATGGTGTTACTCATCGTGCTTAAAAACGTATCTTTTATGTACGTATTTGTAGTGGTATTGTAAATAAAATAATCATAGCTTGCGTAATATACTTGTGTGAGAATTCTATAATCTTCAAATCCATCAAAATTATAATCTCCAAATTGCTTCTCAACAGCATTTTTTTTGTCTTTATCTAAACGTTTTAATTCGATATTGATTGCTTTATAAGTAGTTTCATGTTTGAGAGAAGGATGTCGATAGCCGCATAATTTTAGAATATATGCTGCGGGAACAGTCACTATTTTGGTTTCAAAATGTCCACCATTATGTTCTTTGTCAATATCTTCTATTTTAACGAAAATATCTTGTCCATAAAAACTACTTATCAATATATAATGATTACTTGCGAATGGAAAGTACCGTTTTTGTAAGTTTCGTTTTTCATTTAAAAATGAAAGATATAAGTGAGGATTTCGCCAAGCAATTAATGATGATTTTTCTATTGAATATGCTTTTGGATCATCTTGATATGGTGTCTTATTTAACAACACAGGATTTCCGTCTTTATCAATCCATGTAATTTTTAAACCTTCAATAATTTGATTTGAATTTTCTGCATGTGGCAGCATTCCGATCAATTGTGCATTGTCATATTCACAATGTTGCGCCTGAACGAATTGGTTGCAAATGAAGAAAAAGAATGCTAGTAAAAGTTTGTTGTTCATGCGATTAGGCTCTAGGAAATAATAACTTTTTAACTACACCAATAAGTATACCAACAAAAAAGCAACTCATGTATACAAGTTGCTTTTTGAATTTTTTGTGCTATTTTAATTGCTTAAAAACAAGGTGTCTTTCTGTATTCGCCAGCAACAACAGTCGTTTCATGATCAATTGTAAATTTGAATTGTTCACCATCTTTTTCACTGGTATACGTTGCGTAATCCCAATTTCCCGAATGTGTTAATTCGTAAACGCCGTTCTTTTTACCTTCATACATCTCATGATAAAACTGCGTAATTGTTGGATATGCGCCACCTTCTTCATAATCTTCTTTTACATTTTTTAATGGAATTGTACCTTTTTGACCTTTATATTTTACAAACAATGCATTTCCTTCATCATTGAAAGCAATAGAAAGTTGCATTGAAGTTTTGTCATCATTTTTGTAACAAATATAGTGGTGTACAATCTTGCTTTTGATGTTTTCTATTTCTTCTATTGTTGCTGCATCTTTGATAGAATCCTTTGACTTCGCTTGCTTTTCAGCTTCTATATCAGTCGTTGGCTTTGCTGTTTTTTTATCTTTTTCAGCACAATTCACACATAAAAGTAAACTCAGAAAAAGTACGATGTACGTAAAATTAGATTTCATAAAATTTATTTTTAAAGGATGAGTAAAATAGCAATTGTGCCAATAACTGTGGCAAAAATACTTACAGCGAATACTGTTTTAAAATCTATCTTAAATGTAATGCTTTTATCAGGGATATTTGCTTTAAATTTTTCTGAAATTTTTAATCCAACAGTTGCATCAAACAAACCCATTAAAAAACTAGAAATGATTCCGATAAGTATGCCGCCATATATTGCTGTATAAACGGCAATAGTTGCATAAATACTAATTGAGCCTATCGTTAATAGCGCATAATTAAAATTTAGTTTTCTAGAAAGAATAGCGCCAATAGCATCAAATATAGCAATTGTGATAAAGCCAATAATAACGACAAAAAGTACGTTCAACATAGTTATAATTTATGTTTTTTGAGTCTTATTGGTATTAGTACTAATTTTTATCTCCAAGACTGATTTCAGACTCACATCCTTTGCACTTAAATGGTGTTCCTGTTAATAATTGTTGAAAATTTACTGCAATTGATGTTTTACAAACAGGACACGGAATAGAGGTTTCATTCATACGATTAAGCTTTAATGGTTAGGGTTATTTTTTTGTGACTATACACAAGCAATGTACATATTTTTATTGAGAAGCGTCAAATCTAACAGAGAACTGTTCATATTGTATGACTTCACAAATACGTAATTCTTCGTATTGTTTTAAACCCTATAAAAACGGAATTTTAAGGTGTAAACTTTTTAATAAATGAAACATACGTACATAGTTATTTTTTTAAGCGTTTTTTCTTTCGCGAATGCGCAAACTACAAAAGTATTATTAGATAGTGCTTTGGTTAAAAAAGAACAACATCACTACAAAGAAAGCATTAAACTTTGTGAGCAAGCCATTTCTTTAGACAGCACATTGACAACAGCTTATTTATATAAAGCAGGATTTCACACAGCATTAATCAACAAGCAAAACGCTGGAGAAGATTATAAAAATTATAAAGCGGCAATAGCCAATTATACCAAAGTCATTGAACTTGAACCGAAACATGCAGAAGCTTTCTTTTATCGTGGTGGCGCACACGATGCAATGGGTTTTTTAAATGAAGCAATATTAGATTACATGAATTCGGTAGGCATAGACGAAAATCAGCCAAAAGTGTACAATAGTATTGGAGTGTGCCATGCGAAAAAAGGAAATGTAGCTGAAGCCTTGAGTTATTTTGAAAAAGCCATTGGGTATGATGCAAATTATGCAAAAGCTTATTCCAATAAAGGAAATGTATACGATATGATGCAAAACCTTGTAAAAGCTTGTGAAAACTGGAAGAAAGCAATAGCACTTGGATATACAGGAAACGTAAATCGGTATTATGGAAAATGCAAAAAGCCTTAAAAATACGTAATTCGTCGTATTGTTAAAACTTAGAGAAATGCTGAGTTTTGTAACAATGAAAAATGTCAAAAAATGACTTTTATAACTTAATAACAACATCATTATGAAAAAAATAATCACACTACTTGCTGCAATCGCATTATTAGTTTCCTGTGCTAACTATGGCGAAAAAAAGATCTTCAACGGAACGGAAGTTTATTATAAAGATGGAGTCACAGAAGCACAAGCAGATAAATTAGGCGAAAGCTTGGTCACTTCTGGATTTGCTGATGGAGCTGGAAAATCTGTGCAGTTTTTAAAAGATGGTGAAAATTATATTTTTAAAATGGTAATCAAAGACGATTTTTTGAATGACAAATCGATGGAAAGCGTGTTTAACATCTTCCCAAAAGAACTCTCAGACTATATGGATTTACCTGTTGATTTGCACTTGTGCGACGATTCGTTTACTACGTTGCGCGTACACAAATTGGCAGATGCTATACAAACAATTATGGCAAAAGCAACGGAAGTTCGTTATACTAAAAATGTAACACTTGCCGAAGCAGAAAAGTTAAAAGACTTCTTAATTGAATTTGGTTTTTCAGACGATCAAAACCGTAAAACAGTCGCATTAGACAAAGAAAATGATGCTTACATTTTTAAAATGGTTTTAGACAAAAGTCGAATAGAAGACAAAAATACCGTTAGTTTATTATATATGTTTAAAGACAAATTGTCTAAAAATGTATTCAATAATCAAACTGTTAAAATACACATGTGTGATGAATTGATGAACACTATGAAAATTGTAGAGCACAAATAATAATACCGATGAAAAAAATAAAACTCATCGCATTCTCACTTATCATACACTTCGCTTTTGTTCAATGCGAAACCAAACAAGAAGTTATTACGTATGAAGTAACGCCCGAATTTGCTGAAAAAATAGACAAACCAGAAGTTCATTTCATAGTAGACATTCCAAAGCAATTAAAATTAGAAAAACCTGTAGAAGGCAAAAAAGGCTATTCGTACGGAATGATTCAAGAAGTTAACAAAGATAGTATCGTAACCGAAATGTTTTCTTTTGGCTACATTACCATGGATGGAATGTCACTAGAAAAAGATGGACAAGCGTTTATGAAGCAAATCCGTGATATGCTCAAAAGTGGCGGATACGAAATAGAAGAAGATACTATGGGAATGTTACAATTTGACGGAGAAAAATACTTGTCATTACAAGCCATTGGAACAATGAAAGAAGGACTAAGTGACCTATTTGTTGGACGTTATTTCTTCAATGTCATCGCGAAACCAAATCCTCATGGAAACACACACATTATCATGCTTATGGCGGCAAGAGATGATCAAGTAAAAATTTATGAAGACTTCAAAGACAAACTTGCAATTTCAACTGTTTGGAAAACTTTTGAATATTTAAGGTAAATACTAAATAATCGTCATGCTGAACTTGATTCAGCATCACACAAGAAGCTAGAATATAACATATGTACGTATCTGTATTCTTTTAAAATGAAACAAAAAATAAACATACAGATCATTCCCAATCGTCAAAACGCATTTATATGGTTTAACGTACTCTTTGTGGCAACTTTATTGCTCACAGGAGAAACGGATGCGTTTTCGATTGTAATGGCGTATTTTATGGAAACGCTAATCATTGGCGCGATTCACGTTGTGAAAATGTACAGAATTTTAAAGTATGCCAATACAACAGGAGTGAAACGTACAGCAAATAATGGCGGCGGAATGATTCTTTTTTTCATAGTTCATTACACGTTTTTTGTGGCGATTCAATCTATTTTTGTCTTTGTATTATTGGAAATGAAAGACCCTAAAATTGATCCATTCAGCATTCTGCAAAACATAGAACATATCTTAACAACCTACGAAGGAATCTACCCAATTTTAATATCATTAGCTATTTTTAACATTGCAGATTTCTATCTGAATTTCATAGTGCCAAAAGCGTATCAAAACATCACAATAGAGCAAAGTTTTTTAGGTCCTTACGGGAGAATTGTGGTGCAGCAATTTGCTGTAATACTCGGATTTTTCTTCTTCATCTTCTCGTTTGCGATCGATATTGTGGCGTTGCTCATTGTTGGAATAAAAGCACTGATTGATTTCTATATTGTATCAAATCCAGAGAAAAATTTGTTCAAAGGTAAAATAGACTTTTCCAAAATGAAAAATCCTTAAAACCAATCCGTATGCGAATCAGACTTTTGCCAAAATCGTTTGCAAATGTCATAGAAATCTAAATGACGTTAAAGATTCCTGCCTTCACTTTGATAAACTCAGTGACCACGCAGGAATGACAAATCGAATAAAACTATTCAAAAAAATACGCAACTCATCGTATTGGAATTTTACTAAAAAAGATGGAATATTGTTAGTGTGATAAAATCACACAAAACACACTCAACCAAAACATTTTTCTATCTTTATAAAGATGAAACAACGCATACTAACATTCTTGCTTTTATTCTCTGGCTTGCTAATTGGGCAAAACACAGTGTCAAATTCAGCGAAAGCGAAAAAAGAAGCCAGTGCATTATTTGAACTCTACGAGCAAAAAAGCGAAGACTTCATTCAAAAACGCGAACTCGATTCTATGCGAGTCTACTTAGCAAAGTTAGACGCGTTACTTCCCAAAACGCAAGATTCATCCTATAATTACAGAGCAGACTTAATCAGAGGTTCTATGTTAATCCGCGATACACAATCGGATAAAGCAATGAACGTATTGCTAAAAGCAGCGGAATTTTTCAAACGACAAGATGATTACAAAAATTACTATCGCGGACGTTATAAAATCGGTATTTGTTATTACTACATAAACAGGCGAGAAGAAGCCAAAGTACATATGTTAGCTGTCATAGAAAATAGCCAGTATGTTACAGAAGATTTGAAAGCGAGTGCTATTGCGAATGTTGGCGCTCTCGATATTGAAAATGGTATGCTACTACCAAATCCAGCATTGTTTAACGATGCAATTATTGGATTAAATCAAGCGATTTCAATCAATCGAAAAAGAAAAAATAATACTAAACTCGCTTCCAATTACAGTTTATTGGCAGAAGCGTATAACCAGCAAAAAAACAAAGAAGAAGCACTTCGACTTTTAGACAGCGCAATATATTTTGCCAAAAAAGATAAAAGCTTGAGTCAAGAAGGCTTCGCATTGATTAAAAAGGGAAACTTGTTAGCAAAAGATAAAAAATACGCACAGGCTAATAAAATGTTAGATAAAGCCATCAAAACGTATAAAGATGCTGACGATAATCCATCGTTATTATATGCGTATGTAGAAAAAAAACGCACGTTGGTGAAAATGGAAGATTTTAAAGCTGCGAGTAGTTTTGGCGATTCTATTTACGGATTGAGTATTGTAAATTTCGACAAACGTTTTGCGGATGGAATTTCAGAAGCAAAAACCAAGTATAAAACTGCCGAGAAAGAGCGCGAAATTTTAGAACAGCGTACAGATATTGCCGAAAAACAATTATTGTTAAATACACGGCAATATCAAATCTATGGCGCGTTAGGTTTGGCATTGGTAATCTTTATTTTGGGCTATCTATTTTACAATCAACAAAAATTAAAAAACACACAATTAGTCAAGGAAAACAAGCTAAAAGTTGCGTTGAGAGAAATAGAAACACAAAACAAATTGCAAGAACAGCGGTTACGAATTTCACGCGATTTACACGATAATATTGGCGCACAACTATCGTTTATCATTTCGTCGATTGATAATTTAAAATACGCTTCCAAAGAAACTTCAGACGAATTCAAAGACAAACTCAGTTACATTAGTGAATTTACATCTGCAACGATTGATCAATTACGCGATACGATTTGGGCAATGAACAAAGATGAAATTTCTATTACAGACTTACAAAGTAGAGTATTGGCGTTTATTGAAAAAGCAAAAAAGGCAAAGGAGAACGTTAAATTTGAGTTCAATAATGAAGTAGAAATGCCAATTGTATTTACAGCAATTGAAGGAATGCATTTATTCAGAGTTGTTCAAGAAGCAGTAAATAATTCACTGAAATACGCAGAACCAACCTTAGTAACAGTAGATTTTAGCGAAACGGAAAAGCAATTACGAGTACAAATAAAAGACAACGGAATTGGATTTGAAAAAGAAACCGTTCAACTTGGAAACGGATTGTACAATATGCAAAAACGTATGGATGAAATCAACGCGAATATTGATATTCATTCCGAACCATCAAAAGGAACGACAATTACGGTGAAATATCATATTTGATGTAGCAATTTATCAATGTGTTGATTTGAAAATTTGAAAATGTTTGGATAGCGAAATTAAAAAGTGTTGATGATTATTTTTAAATTTTAAAAGAAATAATATTTTACCTAATACCTAATACCTAATACCTAATACCTAATACCTAATATCCAAAAACCATGAAACTCAAAATAGCCATCGCGGAAGACAATCACTTTTTGGCAAAAGCCGTCATTGAAAAGTTATCTTTCTTTGACGATTTTGTATTTAAGTTTAAAGCGGCAAATGGTGCAGAAATGATTGGGAAATTAGAAGAAAATCATAATGTAGATGTTATTTTGATGGACATTCAAATGCCAGTAATGGATGGAATCAAAGCAACGGAAATCATCAAAGAAAAACATCCGCAAATTAAAATCATAATGTTGACAGTGTTTGATGATGAAGAACATATCTTTAAAGCAATTCAAGCGGGCGCAGATGGTTATTTGTTGAAAGAAATCAACGCGGAAAACATTCATAAATCAATCTTGGAAGTTGTGAATGACGGCGCGCCAATGTCGCCAAGTATTGCGTTAAAAGCGCTGAATTTACTCAGGAATCCGTTAACTATTACTGTTGATTCCGATGTGGAAAAAGTAAAACTCACCAAACGTGAAACGGACGTTTTATTACAACTAAGCAAAGGCCTGAATTATAATGAAATTGCGGAGAATCTATTTATATCTTCTGGAACGATCCGAAAACACATTGAAAATACTTACCGAAAATTGCAAGTACACAACAAAATGGAAGCCGTTCAAAAAGCAAAATCGCAGAAGCTTATTTAGACTTCTTGGATTTTTAGACATGTTAGATTTGTTGGACTCATTTAGATTATTGGACTTTATTAGAAAGTTAGATTTTTAGATCTGTTTGAAGATTTCGTCACCTTGAACTTGCTTCAAGGTCACATAAAGTTGCTAAAACAAATGTAACTCGTGCCAAAAAATGAAATGGATTCCTGCCTTCGCAGGAATGACAAAGCAAACCAACTAAAATACCAAGAGCGTTCACACTGAGCTTGTCGAAGTGAAGTGAATCTAACAGCGAAGCGATACCAAAGGCGCAGCCGTTTCTAAAAGCGAAGCGATACCAACAATCCGTTAATGCGGCAACTTATCTCTCAACAAACCATATACAAAGGTTCCTAAAAGCGAAGCAACAATCACAATGATAATTGGTAAAAATCCTGCGCCAAGTAACGTAAACATCGGTCCAGGACATGCGCCCGCCAACGCCCAACCCAATCCAAATAGAATTCCGCCAATTGCATACCGCGCAAAACTTTTCTGTTTCGGAGGAAAATGAACTTGTTCGCCGTAAAATGATTTTATTTTAAAACGTTTAATGAGTGCAATCGTGACAACTCCTAAGAAAACTGCAGTTCCAATAATTCCATACATGTGGAAAGCTTCAAACTTGAACATTTCGTAAATACGAAACCAAGAAGCGGCTTCTGACTTAAACATGATGATTCCAAACAGAATCCCGATCAATAAATAGATAAGTGTTCTTTTCATAGCTTAAAAAAGTAAGGGGAAAATTAAATGAATCATGGTCAATCCGCCAATGAAAAAACCAATAACGGCAATTAAAGAAGGAAGTTGCAAATTGCTCAATCCTGAAATGGCATGTCCGGAAGTACATCCGCCAGCGTAGCGAGCACCAAAACCTACTAAAAATCCACCGATGACTAATAAAATGATGTTTTTTGGATCTGTAAAAACGGCAGATGAAAATAATTCTTCTGGCATATACGTTTTTCCAGCATTTTCAAATCCTAGCAATTGTAAATCTGAAACTGTATCCGGATTTAACGCAACTGTTGCTTCAACCGTTAAAAATTGATGCGCGATGAATCCGCCAATAATGGCACCTAAAACTACTGTTAAATTCCAGCGTTGAGATTTCCAATCGAATCGAAAAAAATCAACCTTCTTTCCGCTTCCGCAGATGGTACAAATCGTTCGGAGATTTCCCGACATTCCAAAGTTTTTTCCAACCATGATTAATAAAAACATCACCAAAGCAATCATAAAGCCCGAAATATACCACGGCCACGGTTCATAAATCCATTCCATATTTATAATTTTTAAGCAAAAAAAAGAAAATCTATTCAAAACGGAAGTAACTTTTGTTACAAAGTCTTAAAAAGTTCTATGATGAACACGTGTTTGTATGCTAAAAGTGTTTTATTTTTATCCTGATGAAACAAAAACAGTTGATTGAAATTTTAGGCAATGCAGATATTTATTTGATCGATCAAATTTTAAAAGGTCGCTATCAAGCGAACGATCTTGTATTGGATGCAGGTTGCGGAAGTGGACGAAACTTGCAGTATTTTCACGAAAGTGGATTTCAGTTTTATGCAATAGATACTAATTCAACTCACATTGAAAATTTAAAAAACCGCTATCCTGAACTTGAAGCTAATTTTAAAGTCGCACCAATAGAAAAAATTCCGTTTCCAGAAAATACATTTCATCATATTATTTGTAATGCCGTATTGCATTTCGCGAGAAGCGAAACACATTTTAAACAATTATTTGCAGAATTGGTCCGTGTATTGAAAAAGGAAGGAAGTTTGTTTATCCGAATGACTTCCGATATTGGTGTAGAAGGAAAAGCAACGCATTTACAAGATGGAGTTTATTTCCTGAGAGATGAATCTGAACGTTTTTTATTAACTCGAAGTCTACTAAACGAACTCATGGAAACACATCAGCTTTCATTTTTAGAACTCGTAAAAAGCACCAACGTTAACGACTTACGAAGTATGTCAACGTTGGTGCTTTCCAAATAATAGTCAATATTTTTTTCTAAGCACATTTTCTTTTGTTGAAGCCTGTGCTGACTTGATTCAGTATTCTTTGTACGGGCAAAGAAAATGAAGTTTGAATTAACTATTTACTCCGTTAGTTCAAATTTAATTTAGATAATTCTTATATCGAACTCACATTAAATAAAATTACTTCCAAGCCTTATAACCGCCTTTTAGATCGTATATTTTTTTGAACCCAATTTGAAGTAGTTTTTTTGCCGCTCGTTGACTTCGATTTCCTGATCTGCAATATAGATAGATCGGTTTTTCTCTGTCGAAACTTGAAAAGTTTTCATTAAAATTTGCACGATCAAAAAAGTCAATATTCACAGCGTTTTGAATATGTCCAGCTTTGTATTCAAAACCAGTTCGAACATCAATGAGTTGTACATTTTCAGCAGTAATTAATTTGTTAAATGTGTCAACATCTAAAATTTCAATTTGATCAGTTGATTTGGTTTTGTCGCCAAATAAAGAGGTGAAAAATGACATATATTCGTATTTAGGGGTTTTTAATTTGAAGCGAAAATAAGTGTGTTACAAATCCTACACAGTAACATAAGTTACAGAACGCTTTTATTTTTATAACGTTGATGGGCAAACGTATGCAGAAACAGGAATATTCGTTTCCTTGATGGCTTTAAAACCACCTTCTACATTGATCATATTATGAATTCCTCTACTTTTTAAGATAGATGCCGCAATGACACTTCTGTAACCGCCTGCGCAATGCACGTAAAACGGTTGGTCATTCGGAAATTCGGCTAAGTGATTATTTAGGAAATCTAAAGGTGTATTTTTTGCATCTAGAATGTGTTCAGATTTGAATTCACTTTCTTTACGTACATCAAAAACTTGACTGTTTTTATTGAATACTTCTTGAAAAGTTAGCGTTGAAATTGAACTCATTGTATCGTATTCTTTGGCAGCTTTTTTCCAAGCGTCAAATCCGCCTTCTAAATAACCTAAGGTATGATCAAATCCAACTCTTGATAAGCGTGTTACAGCTTCTTTTTCGCGACCTTCTGGTGTTACTAATAATATAGGTTGTTGAATGTCAGCAATTAATGCGCCAACCCAAGGAGCGAAACTTCCATCCAATCCTATAAAAATAGCACGTGGAATGTGTCCTTTTACAAATTCATCTTGATGGCGAACATCCAACACAATAGCCCCAGTTTCGTTGGCAATGGTTTCAAATACTTCTGGAGTTAATGCTTGAGTTCCACGTTGTAATACTTCGGAAATATCAGCATAACCTTCTTTGTTGAGTTTTACATTGTCTGGGAAATAACTTGGTGGTGGAAGCAATCCGTCTGTCACTTCTTTGATGAATTCTTCTTTGGTCATATCAGCGCGTAACGCGTAGTTCATTTGCTTCTGATTTCCCAACGTATCAATGGTTTCTTTCATCATGTTTTTTCCGCATGCAGAACCCGCTCCATGTGCAGGATATACAATGACATCATCTGCTAACGGCATGATTTTTTCGCGTAAGCTATCATATAGATAACCTGCTAAATCGTCTATAGTAATCTTTCCAAGTTTTTGAGCCAAATCGGGTCTTCCAACATCGCCTAAAAATAAGGTGTCACCACTGAAGATAGCATGATCTTTTCCGTTTTCATCACGTAATAAATACGTGGTACTTTCCATCGTGTGACCAGGCGTATGCAATGCAATAATTGTAATATTTCCTAATTTGAATTCTTGATTGTCTTCCGCAATGATAGCGTCAAAAGATGGTGTTGCATTTGGTCCGTATATAATTGGCGCGCCTGTTTTTTTGGCAAGTGTTACGTGTCCGCTTACAAAATCTGCATGAAAATGTGTTTCAAAAATATATTTAATTTTTGCGTTTTGCTTTGTAGCTTTATCTAAATATGGTTGTACTTCACGTAATGGATCAATAATAGCAACTTCGCCATTACTTTCTATATAATAAGCACCTTGTGCTAAACAGCCTGTATATATTTGTTCAATGTTCATGATTTCTTATTTTATAATTACAGGAACAAAATTAGGCTGTTTTTGCTACGTACACAGTAACTTTTGTTACAGTAGCGTGAGTTTTTTTGAGTGAGTTTTTTATTTAATTTGAGCTAAATATAGCTTTTGTGAAATTTAAAGAATCCACTGTGTGTACTTTTTTTGAGGGAATTATTGTTTCACGAAGAATTCCATGTAGAAGATAAAGATTGCCATGATAAAGATGAAATAGCCAAATCCTTTTTTGAGCTTTTTTCCGTCAATAAAGTTCCCTAGATAGCTTCCGATGAAGATTCCAACCAATGAAATACTCGTGAATATTGCTAAAAATTCCCAATCGATTTCCATCGTTAGTGCATCGCCCAAAAAGAAACCTAGTAATGATTTAAACGCAATGATAATGAGTGAAGTTCCAACGGCAATTTTCATGTCTACATTTGCTAGTAAAACCAAAGCAGGAATTATTAAGAATCCGCCGCCAGCACCAATCATACCTGTAATAGCACCGACAACTAATCCTTCAATTAATATTAATGGATAGTTGTAATGAACCGTTCCTTCGGCAACTTTTTCTTTACGTTCTTTTAGCATCGAAAATGCAGCGGGAAACATTAATACAGCAAATAAACCAAACATTCCCATTCGGCGTGTGAAGTCAAAATTTCCAATAGTGAATAGTGTATCTGGTAATGCAGGAACGACATAGTAACGAACTAAGGTGACACCAATAATGGCAGGAATTCCGAATACGACAGCAGTACGCCAATCTACATAGCCTTTTAAGTGCTGCTTTAAACCGCCAACTAGCGCACTTGTTCCCACGATGAATAGTGAGTATGCAGTAGCTACTTTTTCGTTTACAGAGAATAGATATGCAAGTACAGGAACGGCTAGTATAGAGCCGCCGCCGCCAATAAGTCCTAATGAAATTCCAATAATCAAGGCACTAACATAGCCAAGTATTTCCATAGTTGTTCAGATATTTGTTAGTGCAAAGTACCATTTTATGGAATGATCACACAGTAACAAAAGTTACATAATCAGACTAAATTTATGATTTTAATATGATTTCTGTGTAATTCTATGCGCCCCATTTGTTCTAATTTTTTTAGAAGTCGTGAAATTACAACTCTGGAAGTGTGTAAATCATACGCGATTTCTTGGTGCGTGTTGTGAATTGTATTTGTTTTGTTTACTCGAATTTTTTCTTTTAAATAGTTGAGTAAACGCTGATCCATTTTTTCAAAAGCCACACTATCCAAAATGTGTAATACTTCGTTTAAACGTGTATGATAGCTTTGGAATACAAAATTTCGCCAGGATTTGTATTTTGCAGTCCACTCTTCCATTTTTTGAACAGGAACCATGATGAGTTTTGTGTCTTTTTCAGCAACTGCTTTAATTTCACTTTTGGTTTGTCCCATGCAACAGTTCATCGTCATAGAGCAGGTTTCTCCTTGTTCTAAATAGTAGAGTAGTAATTCGTCTCCTTCTTTGTCTTCTCGCATGATTTTGATGGCTCCAGAAACTAGCAACGGCATTCCACGTACATAATCGCCAATGGACATCAGCGTAAAGCCAGCTGGGACTTCTTTAAAAGTTCCTACTTGCGCTATTTCATTCAGTAGTTCATCTTCAAATAGATGTCCGTAGCTGTTTTTGAGTTCCTGAATCATAATTGGATTAGCAGTTTTTCGTCTTTAAAGGTAAAGAAAGTATTTAGAAAGCAAAAGTATTGTTTTCCACAGCGTTGCTCAGTAACAAAAGTCACAGAACTTTTTTAACAAACAATATCTAACGGAAGATTTTGTTACAAGGCTTCAATTTTTTTCATGATTTCTTCGGCTTCAGCAGCTTTCTGATCGCTTAGTTTTCTGTTTGAGGTTGAGAGATCAAAAGCTTCTTTAGTGAGCTTTCCGTATTGATCGTAGAGTTTTTCTTTTTCTGTTTTCTTTTTGAATAATCCGAACATGTTTTTTCTTTTTCTTGGTTTTTTAGCACTTTATACCATTTCCAATATTAAATCACTCAATTAAAATACACCTTTTCACGTTATATTTCAAAATAGAAATAAGTTGTAGCTACTGCTATGAATATTTTTTCTTTTTTTATCTAACGCAAAAACTCATCATTTTTCTTATGTGTAATTTAACATCAGAAATGGTATTAAAGATACGACAAATTGACGGTTTTTCCTGTGTAACATTGAAAAGTAGCAAGGGTTTTTTTTTTATCTTCCAATCTTTACATTTTAAAATAGAAAAGCTACAATGTCACTTGATGACATTGTAGCTTTTCGTAACAACAAAAATAAACTAACTAATTTTTTTCTTTTTCTTTTTTTCGTAAGTCTGTATTGTAAATCACACTAAATTGTAAATATCCTTTTCCTGTTGTACTTACACGCTGGTATAGCATTCCAGTTTGTAAGTTTAGGTTTTTGTTTAATTGATATCCGATACCGCCGTACAATCGATTTCTGTCGAAAAATTCTTCTTCTCCGTTGACAAAGATTTCATTGTAGACACCAAAGAAAAATGTTCCTGTTTCTATTACGGGTTTGTTTACGGGAATAAAAAGCATCAATCGGTAACGAAAACGTGTTTTAAAATCGTCTTCAACCCAACGTTGTTCAGCTCTGTATCGATGTTCAAATTTTACGCGTCCTAGATTATTTGTGGTAATCAATTGTTGCCAAATACGATGTTCTTCCGTTTCTGGACTATCACGTTCGCTATCGTATACAAAACTTCCGATATAAGCATATCCAGCAGTTGCAAACGCATTTTTGGCAAAGTGATAGTTTAATCCAGTTCGCAACAACCATTGTTCCGTATTGTTAGGAAAAATCGTGTGATTACGAAATTGAACTTCCGTATGAATACTAAATTTTTCACTGATTTTGTTGGTTCCAAAATACATCAACCAATTTCCAGTTTCGTCTTGACTCCAACTTAATAGTGGAATCATGAAAAGTGTTAGTAAAATGGCACTTATTTTCTGTTTAAAATTCATTCCTATAAAAACGTTACTTTACCATTATTAATATCATACATTCCACCGACAATGCTGATTTCTCCGTTGCGTTCTTGTTCGGCTAACACAGGACTTTGATTGCGAATGTTTTCAATGGTCATTTCTACATTTTTAACCGCAACATTGTTTACGAATTCTATATTTCCTGAGTTGCGTAAACTTTCGTCTGTTGGTTCAGTAACTGCTTCTACCGCAGGTTCTATTTTGTTGATTAATGCAGTTAGGTTTCCAAGTCTTGCATGATCGCAAGCACCTTTTACAGCGCCACATGCCGTATGTCCTAAAACAAGCACTAATTTTGTTCCGGCAAGTTTGCACGCAAATTCCATGCTTCCTAAGATGTCTTCATTGACAAAGTTTCCTGCAATACGAACGCTGAAAATGTCTCCGATTCCTTGATCAAAAATTAATTCAGAAGAAACTCTAGAATCAATACAGCTCAGTATAGTAGCAAACGGATATTGTCCTGTGCTTGTATCTGAAACCTGATCGAGTAAATCACGTGTTACTTGTGTGTTGTTTATAAATCGTTCGTTTCCATCTTTTAACGCTTGTAAAGATGTTTCTGGAGTCATTATCTCTTGTGTTTCTTTTGTATGTGCTTTCATAGCTTTTGTATTTATTGTAATTGAATTGATGCTTGGTTATTCACGATTAAAATTGGCACGTTGATTTTTTGAATCGCTTGTTTAATGTTAGATCTCAGTCCTTGGAATGGTCCAGTACTTTTCTTCGTGTGCGGATTCATACATAAGAGTCCAATATTATTTTTGGCAACATACGATGCGATATTATTCATCGTATTGCTTCCGTTTTCAAACTCATACGTTATTACGTTTTCAGCAATTGCTTCTGCTTTTTCAGCATCCGTACGTACTTTAAAACGTTTGATAGGGTTTTTAGTATGCTTGCGCAAATCTTTTGTGAGTTCTAATGATAATTCTTCTGGAGTTGTATTGAATAAACCTATGGACATTGCTTCCGATGGACTCATTATTTTGTCTTTTCCAGAAATTAATACAGAACCATTAAAAGTGTCTAAAATAAATTTTGTGAATCCGTCACCTAAAAAGTTGATCAATTTTTGTGTGCGTTTTCCTAATACAACAATATCAGGTTTTACCGCTTCAATGCGTTCCATGGTTTCGTCTTTCAAATTTCCTAAAATGGAACTTGCCGTAATGGTAACGCCCGTCTTTTTAGAAATTTCACGAACCAATGTTTTTAGTTTTGCTTTCTTATTAACACGTTCTTCATCAATAGAACGCATGGCAGATAATTGATTTTCGTATTCTGCTATGTCAGAAGGTTTCAATACATGAAAAACTTCAACGCTTCCATTGATGATTTTTGAAAGATTTACCGCGTTTTCCAGAGCTGTGTTACATGCTTCAGAAAGATCTGTTAATACTAGTAATTTATATTTTGGTGTGTTCATGATTTTAAGTTTTTAGTGGTTAGTGTGTTTAAGCGCTTTTTGGTCTAAGTTGAAAAAATTCAAGAAAACTAGTTGGATTTTCCACAGTTCCACGTTCTGAAATCAATTTAATATCAATGTTTCTGTTGCGTGCTTTTTCTGAAAAATCTTCTAATATTTCTATAATATCATTGTCCAAGAAACGTGTTTTACGTACATCTAATTCTAAGAATGTATCTCTTGGTAAACTGTCTAATTCTTTTAAAATAGCTCCTTTGTTAAAGAATGTTACTTCTTCGGCAAGAGTCATTTTAATTCTATGTTTTCCGTTACTTTTATCTTCAATATGCAAGAAGTGAGAATTTTGGAAACTCTTAATTAATATTACGACAATACCAACGGCAAGTCCTAATCCAATTCCCCATAATAAATCGATAAAAACAATTCCTAAAACAGTAATTGTAAATGGAATAAATTGTTTCCAACCAGCTTTATACATTTGCTTGAATAAGGCAGGTTTTGCTAATTTATATCCTACAATTAATAAAACTGCAGCCAATACTGAAAGTGGAATCATGTTTAATAATGTTGGAATCAAAATCACAGAAATTAATAATAAGAAACCGTGAATAATCGCAGACATTTTTGTTTTTCCACCAGATTGAATGTTTGCTGAACTTCTAACAATTACTTGTGTAATTGGCAATCCACCAATTAATCCAGAAAGAATGTTTCCTGTTCCTTGTGCAAATAATTCTTTGTTTGTTGGTGTTACACGTTTTCGTGGATCTAGTTTATCAGTTGCTTCCACACATAATAAGGTTTCTAAACTTGCAACTAAGGCAATTGTAAAAGCTGTTACCCATATAGCAGGATTTCCGATGGCAGAAAAATTCGGAAAGCTAAACTGTCCGAGAAAAGAACTAAAATCATCTGGTACAGGCACTTTTACTAAGTGATCTGCAGAAATTCCATATGCCACATTTCCTTGTGTTAATAAAAAGTAAATAATACCTATAACTACGGCAACCAATGGTCCTTGTACCAATTGAAATATTTTTCCTTTTTTGGATAAAACGGTATTCCAAAGAATTAAAATTGCCAATCCAATAACTGCAATGATCGTTGCTCCAGGACTGATGTGATTGACCGAGTCGAAAATGTCTAAAAATGTATTTTGACTGTCTGATTGGAAAAGGGGAAGTTCTCCTTCAGTATTTGAATCGTATCCGAAAAAGTGTGGAATTTGTTTTAAGATAATAATGAGTCCAATACCTGTTAGCATTCCTTTAATTACAGAAGAAGGGAAAAAATATCCAATAATTCCGAATTTTAAAACACCAAAAAGTATTTGAATAACACCACCAAGTACCACGGCAACTAAGAAGTTTTCGAAACTTCCTAGCGAAGTAATGGCAACTAGGACAATTGCTGCTAAACCTGCGGCTGGCCCACTAACTCCAACTTGTGAGCCACTTATAGCACCAACGACAATACCACCAACAATTCCAGCAATTAGTCCTGAAAATAAAGGTGCGCCACTGGCCAAAGCAATTCCTAAACAGAGTGGAAGTGCAACGAAGAAAACGACAATACTTGCGGGAAAATCCGCTTTTAAATTTTTGAATGGATTTGAACTATTCATTATAGCAATAATTTTTTTGAATTGAAAAAGATGTATATAAACCCTGCATGAATTTCAATTCACAGTTAGTTTGATTATTTTGTTGTTGTAAAAAATAGAATGGTTCTTCTGTAGTTGTTAGTTAGAAGAATATTCTAGCTATTCTCGGAATAATAGCATGTACGAAATGTAAAATTAGGCGTGCCTTGGCGGCGGAATTAGGATGTCGAGATTACAAGACCATCTTGATTGTTGTAAATAATGATTTGCGTTTATATTGCTAAGATCGCAATACGCTATGGTAGAATGTATACGTTGAGGTTCTATTTTAGTGTCTTTCTCTGTTTTATCTTCGACTTCTTCTTCGGTATCATCTTCAAAATCATAATCAACCAGCTCAAAAGAAGTGTCAGAAAAAATAGAAAATGTATTTGCAATTGGTTGTAACAACATCGCACACAAAACCAGCAAAAAAGGAATTTGCTTTATAAGGTTCAATATGTGTTTACGTTCCAATGACATTTATTTGATTACTTTAAAAACTAAATCTGTATAAAACTTAATGATAGTATCTTTTCCTGCTTTTACATCTGTTAAGGAAGGTAAATGCTCCGAAAAATAACGTTGCTGATGTGCGCCTTCAATCACAGTTGATATCAACATGTGAGGAAATTCAAAATCAGAATTAATATCAGTAACCATATTGCTTACACGTTGTACAACACGTTTGTACACTTTATAATATCCTTTTTCGTTTTCGCTGTCAATATCTTTAGTATGGTATGCTTTTGAAGATTCTGCAATAATAATTCGATTCAAAATCACTTCGTTGATGTACGAGAATGAATTATCAACATCCGTTTTTCGAGTTAAAATTTCAACAGCAGCTGACAATTTTTCTTCAAATGACTTAACATTTGTCGTAGCGAATACTAATTTATACTCAATCCAACTCCAATACCAACATATCAAATACACTAACAATATATGCTTGCTTTCAAAATAACGATAAATAGAGCTTTCGTTAGAACCAATAGATTGTCCTAATTTTTTAAACGTAAACGCTTCAAAACCCAATTCGTCAATCATTTCAATACTGCGCGATACAATCTTCTTTCCTAATTCTGACGATTCAGGATTCTTAGTGTACAGCTCTTCGCTGATGACAATATGTATTTGTAAATTTTCCATACTAATAGTAGCAAATATAATAGTATTACTATTAAAAACTAAAAGTTTAACTATTTTTTTTGAAAAAAATGTAAATTAATTTTATAGTTCATCTTAAAAATTAAAGGTAAAGTGCCTGAAAATCATGTCTATGAAAAATAGTGTAAAGTCAATGATTTTGGGAAATTATGTGTATTTTTGCACTTTAATTTCTCAAGTAAAATTCAATTGTGTGAAAAAAATCACAGTTGACGAATATTCTTGATGATCAATACTATATATGACACACAAAGCAGGATTTGTTAATATTATCGGAAATCCAAACGTTGGAAAATCAACCTTAATGAACGCATTTGTTGGGGAAAAACTTTCGATTATTACCTCAAAAGCGCAAACAACACGTCACAGAATCTTAGGAATTGTCAATGGAGACGATTTTCAAGTGATTCTATCTGATACACCAGGAATTATAAAACCTGCGTACGAATTGCAATCATCTATGATGGGCTTTGTAAAATCTGCTTTTGAAGATGCCGATGTGTTAATCTATATGGTAGAAATTGGCGAAAAAGATCTAAAAGATGAAGCCTTTTTCAATAAGATCATCAACAGTGAAATTCCTGTATTATTATTATTGAATAAAATTGATAAGTCTTCACAAGAAGAATTAGAAGCGCAAATGGACTTCTGGAAAGCGAAAGTGCCAACGGCAGAAATCTATCCAATTTCAGCACTTGAAAACTTCAATGTCACCGAAGTATTTTCAAGAATTATTGAGTTGCTTCCTATGTCGCCAGCATTCTATCCAAAAGATCAATTAACAGACAAACCAGAGCGTTTTTTCGTAAACGAATCAATTCGCGAAAAAATCTTGGTCAACTACAAAAAAGAAATCCCGTACGCGGTTGAAGTAGAAACGGAAGAATTTTTTGAAGAAGAAAACATCATTCGTATTCGTTCTGTCATTATGGTAGAACGCGAAACGCAAAAAGGAATCATCATTGGTCACAAAGGAAGCGCGTTAAAAACTGTTGGAATCCAAGCACGAAAAGACTTAGAGAAATTCTTCGGAAAGCAAATTCACATTGAATTGTATGTAAAAGTCAACAAAAACTGGCGTAGCAATTCGCGACAGTTGAAACGTTTTGGGTATAATAATTAGGTTTTTTTAGTTTTGAGATTTTAGTAGTGAGTATTGAGTGAAAATTAAATTTACTGGTATAGATTCACACAATTATATTATAAAAATCAATATCAGTGTAGCCATAGCTATAATTGCGCCTATAATCTTATCTTTCTTAGTCGGTGGGTATTTTTGTTCATGCAGAATTTTCAAGACAAACATCGGAAAACATAAACATGCAGAAATAATTATTAGCGTATTTACAGAAACTTTTTGCAACACTTCATCAATAAATATAAATCCCAATACGCAAGAAATCAAAATAATAATTCCTAACGATACATATCCTATTTTTAATAATTTATAGTTCATGATTGAAGTTTTTGTTTACCGATTTGAGGATTAAATAAGTTTTATAAAAGTAAAATAAAGATCACACATATAAATGTGGTTTCCCGTAGCTGCAGAAAAGTTGAGGCAATTGTAAGTGATTTAAGTAGAAAATTACAAACCAACAGTCCGATTCAAAAAATGATTCAACTCAATCATTTCAGGTTTTCCTGTGGCTTTTCCCATGCGACCTGCAACATAAAGCACAAACCAAACGAAGATCATCAATACCATTAAACCAAGTTGAATTCCATAAGAAGTTTTCAAAGTGGCATTGGTGTATGCCCAAACGCCAAATCCGATAAAAAGACACGCAACTAAAAAGTGTAAAAACATAAAAAATGTCCAAACGGTCGGACTCGGACCAAACAATCCGTGCAATTCACAGTTTTGTTCGTCTATTTCATCGACTTCTACATGCAATTGTGGCGACCAAAAATGTTGCTTGCTCTTCGGAATTCGGATAAAAACATGATTGTCTATACGAGAAACCACAAAATCGGTTTGTGTTCCTTTAGTCACTTCCAAACGATCAAGCACAACTTCGCTCGCTTCTGGTATCGTTCTCTTAAAACGCGGCCGTAAAACAATTTCTTCACCTATATGCATCACAATTTCTTTAAGTATTCCAAAATACAAGTTCTCATCAAAACAAAAACTGATAATTATCATCTGCGCTTAAAGTATATTCTTTTCGCTAGAAAAAGATTAAAAACACCTCATAAAAGCTCTCTTTCTTTTGTTTCTTTTCTTTGGGAAAGCAAAGAAAAGAAAAGCTAGAAGCAACATTCACAGAATACTTACACAAAATAACTTTTTACTCATAAACAGAAAATGTACCTTTGCAGGCACAAATAGAATGAAATGAGTAATATAGTAGCCATAGTAGGACGTCCAAATGTTGGAAAATCGACTTTGTTTAACCGAATGATTAAACGTAGAGAAGCGATTGTTGATGCGGTAAGTGGTGTAACAAGAGATAGACATTACGGAAAATCAGATTGGAACGGAAGAGAATTTTCGTTAATCGATACTGGTGGATATGTCGTTGGAAGTGATGATGTCTTTGAAAAAGAGATAGATAAGCAAGTAGAATTGGCAATTGATGAAGCAGATGCAATTCTTTTTGTAGTAGATGTAGAATCTGGCGTTACAGGAATGGACGAAGATGTGGCAAAATTGCTACGTAGAGTAAAAAAACCAGTTTTACTCGTTGTAAATAAAGTAGATGCAGCCAATCGTTTGCATGATGCTGCCGAATTCTATTCATTAGGATTAGGAGAATATTATCCAATTGCAAGTATCAACGGAAGTGGAACAGGTGAAATGTTAGATGCATTAATTGAAGCGTTACCAGAAGCTGTAGAAGCTGAAGAAATAACCTTACCACGTTTTGCAGTTGTTGGAAGACCAAATGCTGGAAAATCGTCGTTTATCAATGCCTTAATTGGGAAAGATCGCTATATCGTAACAGATATTGCTGGAACTACACGTGATTCTATTGATACCAAATACAACCGTTTTGGATTTGAATTCAACTTGGTAGATACTGCTGGAATTCGTAGAAAAGCCAAAGTAAAAGAAGACTTAGAATTTTACTCAGTAATGCGTTCCGTGCGTGCTATTGAACACAGTGATGTATGTTTACTCATTGTTGATGCTACAAGAGGATTTGATTCGCAAGTACAAAACATCTTCTGGTTGGCAGCAAAAAATCACAAAGGAATCGTGATTTTAGTAAACAAGTGGGATTTAGTAGAAAAAGATACATCTACAGTAAAAGAATTTGAAAAACACATTCGTTCACAAATAGAACCATTTACAGATGTACCAATTGTATTCATCTCTGTATTGACAAAACAACGTATTTTCAAAGCTATTGAAACTGCGGTTGAAGTGTATCAAAAGCGTACGAAAAGAATTTCTACAAGTAAGTTAAACGACATCATGTTGCCAATAGTTGAGCGCATGTCGCCGCCAGCATACAAAGGGAAACATGTAAAAATAAAATTCTGTACACAATTACCAACTGCATATCCGCAATTTGCATTCTTTGCAAACTTGCCGCAATATGTACGTGATCCTTATAAGCGATTTATTGAAAATCAATTGCGTGAACAATTTGACTTTACTGGAGTTCCAGTAACCGTCTATTTTAGGAAAAAATAAAATGTCTAAAAAGGTATTTCTTGTAACGGTTCTCATTGTTAGTCTACTATTAATTGGACTGATGTTATTAGTTGCTGATGCAAGAAGTACTAATGTTTTAGAGCGTTTTTCAACGATAGAAGAGAAATTTATAGAAGCAAATGAATCTGTAGCCGCAAAAGTAGATTCGCTTCAAAAACAACTAGAAACATCAACAGAAGCTATACCAGAAATCGTGCTACAATTCAATGCAAAAGCTGATGAATTATTGGCAAACATTCTACTCATAAAAAAAGAACTCATTCCAAATGGTCTTACGGATTATAACTACGAAGATCCTGAAATCGCAAAAAATAATGTAGTATTCTTTTTAGAAAATGGGCAACATTCCGAAAAAGCATCACAATTTCTTGCCAAAATAGAAGCCTACGAAAACATAGTAGCAATCATCCATCTTGAATTTCCGAAAACAAACACACAGAAATTTAAACTACGGACGGACATAAGAGAAAACGAAGATTGGTTAAGCTACAACTTTAAGGGCTTTCCTGTGATAGCATCTTATGTGAAATTAACTACCATGGAAAACGATATTAAAAATAAAAAAGAGATCATCTTTAACGCAGTATTAAAGGATTAGTCTACTTTCTTCAATTTAATTAAAATGTCATTTCTTTACTTGAAAATTCAGGAAGTAGTAGTTTTTTCAGCTTTCGCTAGATGGTACTCGTAGCGAATTAATAAGCAGTCATAATTAGAATGTATCTACATAGTTCTAAATTATTCTAAATCAGTAATCTAATTTAAAGCGTTTCTATATTTTAAGATTTACAAAAAGGGTTTTATGATTATTTTAATAATAAATCATCATTTTTTATGTTTGTTTGTGTGTTGAACCGATTCACCATCAATTAAAATCTAAAATGACTAAACCATTTATTGTAATACTGGTATTAATAGCCAGTATATTTACATCTTCACTTTGCGCACAAGAATTTGAAATTACAGGTAAAATTATAGACAAAACTGCAAAAACTCCTCTAGAATCTGCAACTGTTTACATAGAATCTATAAAAGATAGTACACTCATTACCTATACAATTAGCGATAGAAAAGGGAACTATGAATTATCAACACGAACAAAACTCAAAGAAGTAAACCTATTTGTAACCTTTAACGGATTTCAGACATACAAGCAAAAAGTAACACTTGATACATCTGTAATAAGATTGCCAGATATTGGATTAGAACTAGCTTCCAATGAGTTGGATGCGGTTCAAATTGTTGCCATACGTGCGCCAATTACAGTCAAAAAAGATACCTTAGAATTTAATGCAGACTCGTTCAAAACACGACCAGATGCTACAGTACAAGACCTAATCAAACAATTGCCAGGTGTTGAAGTTGATAGTGACGGAAAAATAACAGTCAACGGAAAAGAAGTCAATAAAATTTTGGTAAACGGAAAACCATTCTTTGGAAACGACCCTAACATTGCTACAAAAAATTTAACCAAAGATATCGTAGACAAAATTCAAGTAATGGCCACGAAAAGCGAATCGGAAGAATTCACAGGAAAACAAGGGACTTCTGAAGAACAAACGATTAATATTGAACTCAAAAAAGATCAAAACAAAGGGTTCTTTGGGCGAGCCACTGTCAGCGGCGGAACGGATGAACGTTATGCCATGAGTGGAATTGGAAATTATTTCAATGAAAATCAGCGAATTAGTGTTTTGGCAAGTAAAAACAACATTAACAGTTCAGGATTTAGTTATGATGAAATCTATGACATGATGGGGAATTCTGGTGGGAATGTCTATTTCGGAGACGGTCAAGGTTTTGGCGGATTAAGAGGTGGCGGCGGACAAGGAATTACCACATCGAGTAATGCAGGCGCAAGTTTTGTAGATGAATTCAAGGACAAAACAGAAATTCTTGCAGATTACTTTTTCTCGCGTTCCGATTCGGAAAATGAAAGTAGAGTAGAACGCGAAAACATTCTCCCCGATGGAAGTTTCTTTACAAATTCGACCAGTACTTCCATGAATGTAAACGACAGTCACAGAGCAACTTCAGAACTCCAATTTAAAATAGATTCAACATTCAAAATTATAGTTGCGCCAAGTTTTAGATATACAGAAGGTGAAAATTTTTCTTCGCGAAATGAAGAATCGTTAGACGATGAAGGAACGTTATTAAACCGAGGAGATTCACAAAATAGTACTGATTCTGAACGTCGAAACTTTGCAAACAATATAGATGTTATCAAAAAGTTTGGAAGCAAAGGTTCGTATATAAGTCTTGGAATCAACAATAGCTTCATCAATAATGTTTCAGACAACTTCTTAAACACAACCAACGAAATATTTGGGACAACACCTTCAACAGAAACTAGAGATCAATTGACGGATACGGAATCCAAACAAAATCAAATATCAGCAGACATAGAATATCGGATTCCACTAAAAGAAAAACTATTTTTAGACTTAAATTATCGTTTTGCTAACAGACGCGAACGCAATGACAGACGTGTTTTTGATTTTGACAATACAACGAATCAATACGACGCTTTCAATCAAACCCTAAGTTCAGATTTAAAAGTAAACTTCCAAACACATACACCAAAAATTGGAATCAATTATGAAGGTGAAAAACTCTACCTAAGTTTCAATACAGGATTACTATTCTCTGAATTAAAAAATGAAGAATTAATTCAAAATACCTCGGTTACATCAAGTTTTTCAGATATAAGTATCAACAGTTACATGCGCTATAGTATTAAACAAGGAATGAGCGTTTATGTAAACTATAATACCAATACGCAATCGCCAAGTGCGCAACAATTACAGCCTGTTGCCAATGTAAGTAATCCATTAAACATTGTTGTCGGTAATCCGAATTTGAATCGAGAATTCAATCAAAGTATGTATTTGAATTTCAACAATTACGATTTCAAAAGTAAAAGCGGATTCTTTGCATGGTTTTCGGCAACATTAACCAATGACAAAATTGTTCCATTTTCTACAACAGACGAAAACAGAATTAGAACTACAACCTACACAAACGTAGATGGAGTTTTTAGAGGAAATGGTGGTGTATCCTACAGTAAAACCATCAAACGCGATAGTAGTTCGGTGCGTTTCAGAGTTGGCTTGTACAATAATTACACTAAAGAATTTAACTTTAGCAACAGTGTAAAATTCTCCACAAAACAAAACAGATTGACGCCAAGTGTACGAATGACATACAATTATAGAGAATTATTAGAAATAGAACCTAGATATTCAATGTCGTTTAATACCATACAATACAGTTTGGAAAATCTTGAGAATGAAACGTTTCAAAATCATAATGTAGGTTTAAAAACGACAACTTTCTGGCCAAAAAAGATTGTATTTGGAAACGACTTACGATACACCTATCGAACCAATGTTGCGCCAGGATTTGAGCGAAGTGCTTTATTTTGGAACATGAGTTTAGGTATAAAAATTCTCAACGACAAAGGAACCATCAAGTTGACAGCGTATGACTTATTAGATCAAAACATTAACACACGTAGAAGTGTGACGGCAGATTACATTCAGGATTCACAAAGTACCGTATTGCAACGGTATTTCATGCTAGGATTTACCTATAAACTTAGCAAAGTTGGTGGCAAGAAAAGTAACATAGAATATTTCTAATCGTAATTACGAACTCATTAAAAAAAAGCTTTTGAATATTCTCAAAAGCTTTTTTTGTGGAATGAACTTTGTATCTTGGAAAAGTAAAAAAAACGAAATGTAACGGATCAGGACAATTGATCGTCAAACTGAAAAAGAAGAAATAAAAAAGACCTATCCATTAAAAATTAAAAGTACAGATATAGATGAATAAGATACTAAAACCATTTATTTGCGCCCTAATATTATTTACTTCATGCGCAAGTTTTGCACAAAACAATACCTACGAATTAGAAACACGATTCATGGATTGTATCTATAATTTACTAGATGACGAAGGAGCAAAACTAAAAGAGTTAATTCAAAAATCAGAACAAAAGCTCATAGAAGCAAAATTGCTAAAAGACACGAGTGGCGAAAGTTATATGGCGTTTTATGAAAATATTGAAACAGCAGTTGATGGTAGACTTGAAAACTTAGGAATTAGTAACCTTATCGTAGCTGCACTTCAAGGTGGTGAAAATGCGCAAACGTACGCAACTTGTATGAATGGAATTTTGACAGATCCAAGCTATAAAGATTCAAAATTAGCTAAATTTATAAAGCTATCTACTTCTGGAAACAATCCTAAAATTTCAGTATTAGCAAGTCAATTATTGGCAGTCTTTGAAGTAAAAGATTTTACAAATGATTTCTATAAATATCTCACGTTTTCACTACTAGATAAATACAATGCTTCCAAAAAAAAATAGTGATAGTACAATAGAATTAAAATGAAAAAGAAACTTCTATACGTATTTTTAATTTTTGCACTATTAATAGGAATTGCAGGATACATTCTTACCATTCATGTATTACCGTATGCGATTGTACAACCGCAAAAAATAAACCTGGCACTAACACCACAAAAACTTGGATTACAGGGCGAAAAACTAACGGTGAATGTAGAAGACAGTATTTCCTTAAAAGGGTATTACATTCAATCTAATACGTCAGAAACCAAAGGAATCATCATCTTAATTCATGGAGTTGGCGGTTGTAAATAGCATTTCTTAAACTTAGCGGGAAACTTGGCAAACAACGGAATTGCTTCTGTATTATTTGATGGTAGAGCACATGGTGAAAGTGGCGGAAAATATTGCACCTATGGCTTTCATGAAAAACAAGACATTATCGCCATTGTTGATGAACTCAAAAAGAGAAATTCGTCATTACCAATTGGAATTTGGGGAAACTCTTTAGGTGGTGCTATCGCGATTCAAGCTTTGGAAATAGAGAAACGTATTGAATTTGGGATTGTGGAAAGTACATTTACGGAATTAGATCAAATTGTATACGATTACCAAAAGAAGATGGCTAAAGGTTTCGGATTGCGTTTCATGTCAGATGCAGCATTACAAGAAGCTGGAAACATCGCAAACTTCAATCCTGATGAAGTAAAACCGATTATTTCTGTGGCAAAAATTGAGCAACCAATGTTCATTGCGCATGGCGATAGTGATGAAAATATCAGTTTTGAATATGGAAAACAACTCTATGAAAATCTCGCTTCCGCAGAAAAAGAATTCGTTTTAGTAGAAGGCGCAGGACATTTTGATGTGTATGCAAAAGGTGGAAAAGACTATGAAAATAAGTTGATGAACTTTATTAAAAAACAGCTTGAAAAGTAATAATACAATAGCGCTAAAGAGTTGTAAAAATCAAATCGCAATAACTACAACGTTGTAGTTGTTAAAAAACTGATTCGCATTGGAAATTGAAAAGAAAAAGGCTTATTTTTAAAGTCAGACTCATAACGATATGCGCAGTTTTTCTCGGTTGATACAACTCTCTTTTTTGCTTCTAGCTTCCGCAATCGCGCATGCGCAAAACACGCCGCCAACCATTACAGCAACAGGAAATCAGCAGTATTGCGGAGATATGCCGATGAATATTGTGACTTCTGTATCAATCACTGATCCTGATCCTACGGATACAACATTGCCAGTTGTATATGTTCAAATTTCAGAAGGATATTCCAATGGACAAGATCAATTAACCTTAACAGGAACGCATCCAAATATTAATGGATTTTGGACACCAGCTTTGGGACGAATGGCGTTAGTTGGTCCTGCAACATTTGCCGAATATGAAGCAGCAATTCAAGACATTGTATTTGAAACCACACAAACCAATTTTACCGAAGATAAATTCTTCTCTATCAACTTAGGTGATGCCAACTATTTGCCATCTACAGGTCATTACTATTTCTATGTGCAAAACGCAGGAATTACATGGACGCAAGCACGCGATTTGGCAGCAACGCAAACGTATTTCGGTTTACAAGGGTATTTAGCTACACTAACCACCGTAGAAGAAGCAGAGCTGGCAGGCTCGCAAAGCTCTGGAACAGGTTGGATTGGTGCTACAGATGTAGATCAAGAAGGAACGTGGCAATGGGTTACTGGACCAGAAGCAGGAACTGTTTTCTGGATTGGAGAAGTCAATGGAACACCACAAAATGGAGAATATTCTTTTTGGAATTCTGGCGAACCCAATAATTTTGGAGAAGAACATTATGCGCACATCACTGATCCAAGTATTGGATTATTAGGTTCTTGGAACGATTTGCCAAATGTAGGATCAACAGATCCAAACAATCCGTATCATCCACAAGGATATATCATTGAATATGGTGGAATGCCAGGCGAACCAACCATAAATCTATCGGCAAGTACACAAATTGAAACACCAAAATTTACACTAAACGAAGATGGAAATTGCGATCCGAGTGAAATCACGCTAAGTGTAGATACCAATACGGATAGTGTTTTATGGTTTGAAACAGAAACGTCCACAACGCCAATTCACTCAGGAACAAGTTACACAATAACTGTAACCCAAACCACCACATTTTGGGTATTGCCAGCATTTTCAGGATGTACTGGTGGCGCAAGAAGTGCAATTACTGCTTCCGTTTTTGGGCTTCCAGCAACGCAAGATATAAACATTGTGCAATGTGGTGCTACAAGTGGAATTACTGTGTTTAATCTATTTGAAAACAATGAAGAAGTTGCCGCAGGAATTTTAGCCGATCGACAAGTTCGGTATTATATTGATAGTGGCTTGACGCAAGAAATCACGACAAGTGCGTATACAAATACGTCAAATCCGCAAACAGTATATGCGGAAGTTACTGACTTAGTTTCGGGTTGTGTAAACACGGCAGAAGTACGTTTGGAAGTAAGTTCTAACGCAGTAAGTAATCCTGTTTTAACTGCTTGCGATGCAATTGAAGAAGTTGGAATCACACAATTTGATTTGTCATTAGCAGACTTGCAAATTACAAACGGATTGCCGTCAGGTGTTACGGTTGCCTATTACGAAACGCTGGAAAATGCGTTACTTTTAATAAATCCATTAGCAAATCAATATACGAATACAATAGCATATTCACAGACAATATATGCGCGGGTTGAGCAGAATGGAGATTGTTTTGGAATTGGAGAGGTGATGCTTAATGTAATCGGTTTGCCCGATATTCCTTCGGAAGAATTAGTATATTATTGTGTAAACTTTTCACCGCAACTCATCACACTTGAAAGCGGAATTACGAATAACTTTAGTGATTATACGTTTGCTTGGTCAACAGGAGAAACCACGCCTGAAATTCAAGTAAATCAATTAGGGAATTATACGGTTGAAGTAACTGAAATTGGAGCTTGTTCAAAAATAAAAACAATTGCTGTGCAACCGTCAAACATTGCAACTATTGGGAATATTTTAATTGATGATATTTCAGATGTTAATGTGGTAACAGTGATCGTTTCTGGGGAAGGTGAGTATGTATTTGCATTAGACAATCCAAATGGAATTTACCAAGAATCAAACATTTTTCAAAACGTAGCAGCAGGATTTCACACGGTATATATCAAAGACATCAAAAATAATTGTGGAATTGTAAATGAAGATATTGCTGTCATTGGCTATCCAAAATTCTTCACACCAAACAATGATGGTGCAAACGATACTTGGCAACTTAAAGGAATTTCTGCGGAATTTCAAGCTGGAACACAAGTGTTTATATACGATCGTTATGGAAAATTACTCAGAATCTTAATCAACGCTGAAGACGCTTGGAATGGAACAAATAAAGGCGCAAAAATGCCGTCAAGTGATTATTGGTTTTCCGTTGCGCTAGAAGACGGACGAACCTTTACGGGACATTTTACATTAAAGAGATAGTTTAGTATTGAGATTGTTTAAGTCTACACTTCGGCTTCGTTCAGTGTGCTATAATCTAAAACTCCAAGAAGTCCAAACAATCCAACAAGTCTAAAAAACAATTTCAAAGGAGATTGAGCGTAGTCGAAATCACCAACTTCCACTCGCGCCACCGCCACCGAATCCGCCGCCGCCGAAGCCACCACCAAATCCGCCGCTACTTCCGCTGCCAAATCCACCGCTGCTTCCACCGCCAAATCCGCCTTTACCCAAACTACTCAAAATAATAATATCTAGTAAACCGCCTCCTGTGCCGTGTCTGCCACCGCGATTATTACCGCCGTTACGTTTGTTATTTGATAAAATAGAAAGTAACACAAAAAAGAAGATTACTAAGAAAATGACAACAGCAGAAGGAATGCCTTCATCAGTTCCTGAGCGACTTCGAGATCCTGTGTATTCACCATTCATCACTTGAAAAATAGCTTCTACACCAGCGTTTAATCCGTCATAATAATTTCCTCTTTTAAAATGTGGAATTATACGTGTTTCAATAATACGTTTGGAAAGTGCATCGGTCACTAAATGTTCAACGCCATATCCGTTTTGAATGCTAATTTTACGATCGTCTCTGGCTAATAATATAAAAATTCCATTATCATGATTTTCTTGACCAACTTGCCATTCATGCCCCCAATTTGAAGCTAAATAATCAATATTTTCTCCTTTTGTCGATTTAATGATGGCAACAACAATCTGCGTAGAAGTCGTATCAGAATATTTGATAAGTTTATTTTCTAGGGCATTTTTTTCACCAATAGAAAGTAAGTTGATATAATCGTATACTGCATCAGGAGTTGCTTTTGTAGGTTTTGGCGGAATTTTAAACTGAGCGTATGAAACGTTCAGAAAAAACAATCCAACGATGCAAATAAACGTTTTAAAATATATTGTTGAGGTGTTCAGCATTAGCCTTTTGAAATTTCGTTTGGTAGTTCGTCTTCATGCGTATCAACATCCCAAGGGAAATGTTTTTGCAATTCCAATCCGGCTTGCAATATACCTTCAATCATTCCTTGTGTAAAATTTCCTTGTTGAAAATGATTGCGCATCACATCGCGTGTACTATCCCAAAAGTTAGTTGGAACCACATTATGAATGCCTTCATCACCATAAATTACAAATGTTTTATCATGAACGGCAACATAAATTAAAACACTATTACGAAGTTTAGTATTGTCCATTTTAAGTAAATGAAATACTTCCAATGTACGCTCAAACGCATCAATATCGGTATGTGTTTCTAGATGAACTCGTATTTCACCAGAAGTATTTCGTTCTGCCGTTCTAATGGCAGTTATGATTTCTTGTTCTTGATGAGCCGTTAGGAAATCTTCTACTTCAGACATATGAGAAAATTAAAATTCTACTTTAGGAGCATTTTCACTTCCAGCAGCAGATTTAAACAATGACATTCCTTCTTTACCTATGTAGTTGGCAACTATATTTGTTGGGAACTTAGCAATAAATATATTATATGCACCAGCTATAGTATTAAAGCGATTGCGCTCTACATTGATCCGGTTTTCTGTACCTTCTAATTGACTTTGTAATTCTAAGAAACTTTGATCTGCTTTTAACTCAGGATAGCGTTCTACGGTTACTAATAATCTTGATAAAGCTCCACTAAGTCCTTGTTGTGCTTGTTGAAAAGCTGCCATTTTTTCTGGTGTTAAGTTACCAACATCAATAGTTGTTTTTGTAGCTTCAGAACGTGCTTTAATTACACCTTCCAATGTTTCTTTTTCGTGTGCTGCGTATCCTTTTACAGTTGCAACCAAATTTGGAATAAGATCCGCTCTTCGTTGATAAGAACTTTCAACATTTGCCCATTGTGCTTTCGCTAGGCCTTCTTGTTCAATAATTTCATTGTTAACTCCAACTCCCCATTTAAAAATACCAAAAGCAAGAAGGGCTACAATCACTAAAGGGATTAACCATTTTTTCATAATTCTAAAATGTTATTTATTGTTATTAGTTATTGATAATATAAAAGCGTTACATGTTATCCTTAATCTTTACAAGTTCAGCTCGAATATGTTGTAATTTACGAATAATCTCAAAATTGGAAAGTATTTTCTTCTTTTCCTCTTTTAAATGAACTTTTGCGCCTTCAAGTGTAAAGCCACGCTCTTTTACCAAATGATAGATGAGTTCTATATGTTTAATATCTTCAGGAGTAAACTTACGATTTCCTTTCGCGTTTTTTTTGGGTTGAATTTCATCAAATTCCTTCTCCCAAAAGCGAATCAAAGAAGCATTTACGTCAAAAGCCTTGGCAACTTCGCCGATGCTGTAGTATAATTTATCAGGTAAATTAATGTGCATTAGTCGAGCGATTGATTTTGTTTAGCAGCGTTTTTAAGTAATTCTTCAAACTCTTTAGGCGATAAATTCCCATAATAGAAGTTAATCGGATTTATTTTGTCGCCATTCTTGCGAATTTCATAATGTAAATGCGGTGCTTGCGATCGGCCTGTACTTCCCACAAAACCTATCAAATCACCACGTTTCACCTTTTTACCTTTGCGTACATTGTATTTGCTCAAATGTGCATACAACGACACATATCCATATCCGTGATCAATACGAATGTGTTTTCCAAAACCAGCAGCAGAATTGTCTGCACGCACTACTTTTCCATCACCAGCGGCGTATACAGGCGTTCCTTTTGGTGCAGTGAAATCCATTCCCCAGTGCATCTTTCGGGTTTTATTAAATGGATCATTTCGCATTCCGTAACCAGAAGCCATGCGTGTTAAATTTTCATTATTTACAGGCTGAATTGCTGGAATAGAAGCTAAAAATTCTTCTTTATCTTCTGCTAATATTGCTATTTCGTCTAGTGATTTCGATTGTACAACCAATCGTTTTTGTAACTCTTCCAAGCGTTTTGTGGTCGAAATGATCAAATCTGCATTTTCATAATTGTACATCTCTTCATATCTATTCACACCACCAAAACCTGCTTTTCGTTGTTCTTCAGGAATTGGATTCGCTTCAAAATACAAACGATAAATATTATTATCTCTTTCTTCAACGTTTTCTAGTACAGTTTGGGCTTGCGTAATTTTTTTATTTAGCAAATCATACCGAAACTGCATATTGGTCAATTCGCGCTTCAATACCTTTTCATTAGGCGTTTCTAGTGCTGTGTAAAAGAAGATTGTTACCAGTAAAATTGAACACAAAACAACCGAAGCAACGTATAAAAATATATAGCCAATTTTGCGTCCACGCTTGCCTTCAATCTTTCGATATGACAATGTTTCTGAATCGTAATAATATTTTACCTTACTCATTCCTTAAAAAATTCTATTTTTGCACAGATTCTCAATGAAATAATTTAATGAGAAACCTGTGAAACGAACAAATATAGCTATTGTTTTACAGTTTTTAGGAATTTTAAAGTAGGTTAAGATAAATTTAAGAATTGTCCAAGAATTATCTTACCTGTACAATATAAAAGAACAAGACATGAAATCTCAGGATATTAGAGCTAAGTTTTTAGACTTTTTTGAATCTAAAACACATCAAATTGTGCCTTCTGCGCCAATGGTCATGAAAAATGATCCAACATTGATGTTTATCAATTCTGGAATGGCGCCATTTAAGGAATATTTCTTAGGGAATGGAACGCCAAAAAGCAATCGTATCGCCGATACGCAAAAATGTTTGCGTGTGAGTGGGAAACATAATGACTTGGAAGAAGTTGGATATGATACCTATCATCACACCATGTTTGAAATGCTTGGAAACTGGAGTTTTGGTGATTACTTTAAAAAAGAAGCCATTGCTTGGGCATGGGAATTATTGACGGAAGTTTACGGAGTTGATAAAGATATCTTGTATGTAACGGTTTTTGAAGGAAGTGATGAGGATGGTTTGAAACTTGATCAAGAAGCGTACGATTTATGGAAAGAAATTATTCCAGAAGATCGCATCTTGATGGGAAATAAAGACGATAATTTCTGGGAAATGGGAAGTCAAGGACCTTGCGGACCTTGTTCTGAAATTCATGTAGACATTCGTTCGGACGAAGAAAAAGCAAAAACGCCAGGTGCTGAGTTAGTCAATATGGATCATCCACACGTAGTGGAAATCTGGAACTTGGTATTTATGCAATACAATCGAAAAGCAGACAAATCACTAGAAAAATTATCTGCACAACATGTAGATACAGGAATGGGATTTGAGCGCCTGTGTATGGTGTTGCAAGATGTAAAATCGAACTATGATACGGATGTTTTTACACCGATCATTAGAGAAATTGAAGCAATTACAAATGTTGAATACGGAAAAGATGAGAAAGTTGATATTGCTATTCGTGTCATTGCAGATCATGTGCGTGCGGTATCTTTCTCAATTGCAGACGGACAATTGCCAAGCAACAATGCCGCAGGATATGTAATTCGTAGAATCTTACGAAGAGCTATTCGGTACGGATTTACGTTCTTAAACAAAAAAGAACCATTCATTTACCGTTTGGTAGATGTACTAGATAAAAAAATGGGGATCGCTTTTCCAGAAATGAAAGAGCAAAAACAACTCATTCAAAACGTAATTAAAGAAGAAGAAAATTCATTCTTACGTACGTTAGATCAAGGATTGGTATTGTTGGATCGTGTGATTAAAAACACAAGTGGAAACGAAATATCGGGTAAAAAAGTTTTCGAACTAAAAGATACGTATGGTTTCCCAGAAGATTTAACGGAATTGATTTTGCGTGAACGCGATTTATCATACAACAAAGAAGAATTTGAAAAATTACTAGAAAAACAAAAAGGAAAAGGTCGTGAAGCAACTGCAATTGTTGCAGACGATTGGGTGACTGTTTTAGAAGATGAAGACGAAGAATTTGTAGGATATGATACCTTAGAAGTTGATGTGAAATTAACGCGCTATCGTAAAATAGAAACCAAAAAAGATGGTGTTCAATATCAATTAGTATTCAATCTAACGCCATTCTATCCAGAAGGCGGTGGACAAGTTGGTGATAAAGGATATTTACAAACACAAGATGGTGATATTGTATATGTGATTGATACTAAAAAGGAAAACAACCTGATTATTCACATTACGAAAACACTACCAAAAAATGTAAATGCTGCTTTTAAAGCGGTCGTAGATGAAAAACAACGGCAACGTACAGCGGCAAATCATACCGCAACACACTTATTGCATCAAGCATTGCGCGAAATTTTAGGAACGCATGTAGAGCAAAAAGGTTCGGCGGTGCATTCAAAATATTTGCGTTTCGACTTTTCTCACTTTTCAAAACTAACGGTAGAAGAGTTACGCGATATTGAAGATTTTGTAAATGCTAGAATAGAAGGGAAGCTTCCGCTAGAAGAAAAACGAAACAGACCAGTAGCAGATGCAATGGCAGATGGAGCAATGGCACTATTTGGCGAGAAATACGGCGATACAGTAAGATCGATTCGTTTTGGGCAATCCATTGAATTATGTGGCGGAACACATGTACAAAACACAGGTGACATCTGGCATTTTAAAATAAAATCGGAAGGTGCGGTTGCAGCTGGAATTCGAAGAATAGAAGCAATTACTTTTGATGCAACAAGAGAATTTTACGCTACAAACAACAGAGCATATTACGAAATAAAAGATGTATTGAACAATCCGAAAGATGCGGTAAAAGCAGTTTCGGACTTGAAAGACGAAAACGCTCAGCTGCGTAAGCAAATTGAAAACTTGTTAAAGGATAAAGCAAAAAATCTAAAAGGAGAACTCAAAGGGCAATTGCAAGAAGTGAATGGCGTACAGTTTTTGGCAACTAAAATAGATTTAGACCAAAACGGAATAAAAAACTTAGCGTTTGAACTTGGTGGAGAAATGAATAATTTATTTTTGTTCTTTGCTACCGCGAATGAAAGCAAAGTAATGTTAACGTGCTATATTTCCAAAGAATTAGCCGCAGAACGTGGTTATGACGCAGGAAAAGTAGTAAGAGAATTGGGTAAGCTAATTCACGGCGGCGGCGGCGGACAAGCATTTTTTGCAACCGCAGGAGGAAAAAATCCTGGTGGAATTCCAAAAGCACTTGAACGTGTTATAGAATATGTAAAATAAACTTAGTAGTAATATTAATAAAAACAAACAGATGAAAAAAGTATATATGATAGTGTTGGCACTGTTTCTTGCAGTACCAATGTTTGCACAAGAAAAAGAAGCAAAAGATGATTCTGAAAAAGGTGTATATGTTTGGTGTGTAATGCCAAATCAAAAAGGAGAATGGTTAGTTTTAGAAGCACCAAAACCAGCTGTTGTGATGGATTTTCAAACAAAATTAACGTATCTTGAGTTATTAAAGCCAAGTGATATTAGTGAGCCAGGAAAGCTAGATAGAGCTACAAGTGATGCTATTTTGAAATTAGAACGTATCAAAGGAATAACCTATGATAGCAAAGAATTAGTCGGGTTTACACAAGGAATGAAAAACCGATTGAACCTTATGTATCACACCGCTAAAAGAGCCGCAGAAAAAAAAGCTAAGCAATAATTTTTATGATATTGCAAACCAACATTCCGTTCGTAAAAGAAACGTATAACCCAATAACATACAGTTCTAAAGTATGTTTATTGGGTTCTTGTTTTTCTGAAAATATAAGCGAAAAGTTGGCGTATTATAAATTTGACACATTTCAAAACCCGTTGGGAATTCTATTTCATCCGAAAGCGATTGAAAATTTAATTCTGAGAGCCATCAATCAAGATGAATTTACGGAAGCCGATCTTTTCTATTTAAACGAACGTTGGCATTGTTTTGAAGCACATTCTGAGTTGAGCCACACAGATAAAACTGTATTGTTATCAAATTTGAATTTGGCAATACAACAAACGCATACAGCACTGCTTGAAGCTTCTCATATTATCATCACGTTAGGAACAGCGTGGACCTATCGACATATTGAAACAGATACAACAGTTGCCAATTGTCATAAAGTGCCGCAAAAAAAGTTCTTAAAAGAATTACTTTCCGTTGATGAAGTAATTGCAAGTGTTGAAAACTGTATTGCGTTACTCAAAAGCATCAACCCAAAAATTACGATGCTGTATACCGTTTCGCCTGTGCGACATTTAAAAGATGGATTTGTGGAAAATCAGCAAAGCAAAGCACATTTGTTAGCCGGAATTCATCAAACTATATCTGCGCGACATCAAGTGCATTATTTTCCTTCGTATGAACTTATGATGGACGAATTGCGTGACTATCGTTTTTATGCCGAAGACATGATTCATCCAAATACAACGGCAATTAAATATATCTGGGAAAAGTTTCAACTCGCGTGGATTTCTCACGAAAGTGAACAAACCTTAGAAGAAGTAGCAACCATTCAAAAAGGATTGGCGCACAAGCCATTCAATCCAAATTCGGAAGCGCATCAACAATTTTTAGCCAAACTTCAAGCTAAAGTTGAAAAGCTTCAACAGCAGTTTTCTTTTATGAAATTTCAATAATTTTAAATTTAACTTGTTGACTTGTAGTTAGCTATAATAAAGTTGTAATTTTTTTGTTGGGTAATGAATTTTAAAATCTAACCCTAGTATATATAATCTTAAAAAATATATATTATGAAAACCAAAAATTTTAAAAGCTTAGCGCTTAACAAAAAGTCAATTTCAAATTTAGTAGGAGGATTAAGTTCTAGTCCTGCACAACCATCAGGAATTCCATGGGATCCACAAACAATGATTGCTGTATGTCCAACCGATACATTAAACCACACAGAATGTTGGTGTAATATTAATAGACGTTAATAATTATGCAATATTGAAACTAGATGGACAAGAAATGTAATACCATAGAAAACTAAGCGAACTCCGGTTCGCTTTTTTTGTACTCGTTATTCATAAATTTCGATAGGTTATATTTTTTTGATGATATAATGATGTCTACTTTTAAGAAACATCAAATATTAAATATCATGAAAAAAAGTATTAAAAGTTTACATCTGAACAAGAAATCAATTTCTAATTTGGCTTTCGGTGGAAGTGTACCATTACGAGCAGAAAAATCAGAAAGAAGATCCAACTGTGAATTATGTGCAAATACAAACCAAGCAACGTGTATTTCGCAAGTAGAAGCAACACATTGTTGTCCATTATAGAAAGTGCATGATAGTAAAAGCGAACTTCGGCTCGCTTTTTTGTAACTTTTACCTCGAAAAGCATACTCATGATTCATACGTACTTCTAAAATGATAAAAAGCTTCTTTATACGATTGATTGCATACCCATTTTGTGTATTTCTAATATACATTGGAATTGAGATGATACAAAATTATCAGATTTTCAACGATTCAATTCATGGTGGAAAACAACTCCCTAGTGGAATAGCAATAGTTTTAATCGCGAGTACATATTTGATCGTAGATATTTTAATCATTATAAAAGATTTTATAGACTACAAAAAAGATCGAGCTAAAAATCAATAGTTATGAAAGTAAAACACATCATTACATTATTCCTTTTAGGCGTATTTTTTACAATTATTGGCGCTTTATTCAAAATTCAACATTGGCCGTATGGTGCAATAGTTTTAACTATAGGTTCTTTTACAGAAGGATTGGCAGTTTTACTAGGAATTTGGAAATTATTGACGAATAAAAAATTCAAAGACTTTTTGAATAGTTAAACTAAACAACCAACTCAATTCCATCAGCAATCAACTGCGCAACTTCTGGTCGTGTAGTTTGAATCGTTTGTAAGCGTTCTAAAACCTTTGTTTGTAACGAAGTATTTTTAGTTGTCAGTTCGTACAATTCAACCAACAATAACCAATCTTTTGGGTGTTCGTTGGAAAGTGTTTCAAAAATAGTTTCAAGCGAAATTGCAGTATTTTTTCCAGTTCTAAAATCACGCACTTTTGCATACAAAATATCTAAATCTTTAGCTGCTTTTGATGTTGGAACTTTTACCGTTACTATTTCTGACTTAAAATGTGTAGCATCAAACGATCGGTAATCGGCTGCGCCAGCATAAGCAGAAACAATTTCTTTCCCTAAAGCTAAATCAAACGTTCCATATTCGGGTTTAAATAATACTTTATCTTGGTACGTAACCGTACAATCTGTAAACTGAATTAAAATCAATTTCCCATTGATATTTCGAATTCCAGTAACATTTAAACCTTCTACTTTAATACCACTTTCGTATTCAAATGCAATGCGTTCGCCGTCATAAAAATTATATGCTTTCAAGTCTCTCGGACTCATATCTTCAATCGCCAAATTGATTCCTTTCAACTTTCCTAAAGGTGAGCTAAATCCATGCGGATGTGTCAATACACCATGACCAATCAATTCTTTTTCACGATTCGATAATGCGGTTGGTCCTTCGGTTCTGAAAAAGACAACTTCATTATCTTCATTCGTAATCATTTCTGTAAAAACTCCTGAAATTTGCAAACCAGTACTCAGTTCAATCGTTCCAATCTTTTTAGATTCAATCAACTTTCGCAAACCTCTAAATCCACCTTTTCGCAATGCCATGGTATTGGTAAACTCTTCCAGAACCTGCATTAAATAGGAGAAGTCAGGTGTTACATACAATTGCGGTTGCGGTTTTGTAATATCAAATTCTTGATAAGCGGCATCAACGGAATATGGAATCTTTTTCACTTCATCAGTCATGCACCATTTACTTTCGCCAATAGAAGAAAGCAACCCTGCGCCATAAATTTTTGGAGTATCTACACTGCCAATCAAGCCATATTCTACAGTCCACCAATGTAAATTTCGAATCATTGCCATCTCAGACAAATCTACTTTTTTGGCTTGCAATTCGTTTACACGATTTTCTGCGGCTTCAATTTCTGTTGCTGTACTTCCAGCTGCTTCTTTCACAATAGAAAGCTTACGAACTGCTTCATACATATCATTATCATGCGCAGATAAAATGGCTTTCGCTCCAATTTCTCCAAAACGTCTTAAATATTCAGCATAATCAGGATTGGCAATAATTGGCGCATGTCCAGCTGCTTCATGAATAATATCAGGTGCTGGCGTATAGGTAATATGTTCTAACTGTCTAATATCACTCGCAATCACCAATATTTTATACGCTTGAAACTCCATAAACGCATTTGGCGGAATAAATCCGTCTACGGCAACAGCAGCCCAACCAATTTCTTTCAGAATCCGATTCATGCCGTACATACTTGGAATATCATCAATAGAAATTCCTGTTTTTTGCAAACCATCCAAATACGAATCGTGTGCAACTGTACCCAAATATGAAACGCTCTTTCGCATCACATAACGCCAAACTGCTTGATTAATGGCGGTATAATCGTCATAATTCTGCGGTTTAATATACTGTTGTAAATGCGGAGGAAGTCTATCCAACAAAGGATTCGTTTCAATATTCTGGTTCATGCGGCAAATTTTGACAAAGCTATTAAAACCTAAAATATTCAAGCAATAAAAAGCAAATATTCAACGTATTTTATAAAATATGTATATTCACAAACTGATTAGGGCAACATCATGACACAAAAAAACGAAACTCGAAAAGAAGAAATTGTACGTACTGCCGAAATGCTTTTCAAGCAAAAAGGATACAGTGCGGTGACGATGCGTGACATAGCAAAAGCTATGGGAATCAAAGCAGCCAGTTTATACAATCACATTCAGTCAAAACAAGAAATACTTTCAGATATCATTATCACCATTGGCGAACAATTTACACAAGGAATGGCTCAAATAGTTGCCGCCGAAATATCAAGTATCGAAAAACTAGAACGCATCATTGCGCTTCATGTGCAAATTACTATGGAAAACCCTTCACGAATGGCAACCATGAATAATGATTGGATGCACCTAGAAGAACAAATAGAATATTACCTAACATTACGAAGAAACTACGAAGAAAGTTTTCGTCAAATTCTAAAACAAGGTATTGAAAGCAGAGAACTCAAAACAGTAGATCCTGAAATCATCTTATTCTCTATTCTTTCTACCTTGCGTTCATTATATCTGTGGATTCCTAAAAGAGAAGACATTCTAAAAGAAGATTTATTAGGTAAATTGAGCAAAGTATTGCTTACAGGTGTAGCTCTCTAATATACAAGAATAAATATAACCTTTCAAGTACTTACACACTAAAAGTTCTAATGTAAAACCTTTCACTAAAACAGATAATCATACATATCTTTATGTGTATAGAACTTTTAAACCTACCATAATGAAAACAAAACCTACGAATCATTTAAGATTAAAAAAAAATGTAATCTCAAATCTTACAACTATTGTCGCAGGCGGACCGCCAGTACCGCCAGGAAGTAATTCTTGTATCCAAGAAGAAACATGCTTAACATGTGGAGAACAAACCTGCCAAGAGCAAAGCTGTGATCGAACATGCTAATCTTGTAAGTAATTGTAAACATAAAAGAGCGCCTCTAAAGCGCTCTTTTTCTTTGGTAAATAATTGAACCATAATATTTAACATAACTTTAGTTGCAAGTAAAACTAACAATTGTTAGTTTTGTAAAAAGAACTAAAAAAACTGCATGGCAAAGTTTCATGAAATTGAAGTTGCTGAAGTATACAAAGACACTTCAGATTGTACTGTAATCACATTCGATATTCCTGAAAATCTTCAGGAAGAATTCAACTATATTCAAGGACAATACCTAACCTTGCGAAAAATGATTAATGGCGAAGATGTTCGCCGATCGTATTCGTTATGCTCAAGTCCAGTAGACAAGCAATGGAAAGTTGCGGTAAAGCAAATTCCTGGAGGCGTATTTTCAACATACGCAAACACAGAACTAAAAGCTGGAGATACACTTCAACTAATGGCACCAGCAGGTAACTTTTATGTGGAAGTTGATCCAAACGCACACAAAAATTACATTGCATTTGCCGCTGGAAGTGGAATCACACCAATGCTATCCATCATAAAAACACACTTAGCATTAGAGCCAAACAGCACTTTTAAGTTGTTCTACTTGAATCGCACGGTAAAATCTATTATCTTTAAAGAAGAGATAGAGCAACTGAAAAACAAATACTTACAGCGTTTTAATGTGTTCTATTTCTTAACAAAAGAACAACGAGATATTGAATTTTTAAACGGACGATTTACCACAGAAAAAATTCAAACACTCACAAAAACGTTCATTGATATCAATGATACTGCCGATTGTTTCATTTGTGGACCTGAAGAAATGATCTTTTTGATCAGAGATGAACTCGAAGCTGCCGGATTGCCAAAAGAAAACATTCATTACGAACTATTCTTTTCAGGAGACAAAAAAGCTTCCAATGCACACATCGCAGAAATACTAGAAAAAAAAGTAGAAGGAACCGATGTAACCATTATGGATGGTGGAAAAGAATTTCACTTCATTATGGAAGACGAATATGACAACATTCTCGATGGTGCACTTGCCGCTGGAGCCGATTTGCCGTTTGCCTGCAAAGGAGGCGTTTGTAGCACGTGCAAATGTAGAGTTGTAGAAGGTTCCGTGGAAATGAAAATCAACTATGCACTATCAGATCACGAAGTTGCTAGCGGATTAGTATTATCATGTCAATCCGTTCCAACCACAGAAAAAGTCATTGTTGACTTTGATGTATAGAAAAATAATTTGGGCGTTTCCCTTTGGGTCGGGCTTTCGGTAGTCGCTCTCTACGAGGAGCTTCAACAAAACCTCAATCCCTAACGCGGAACTTCCCATGAAAATGGGAAACTAAAAAAGAAAAAGAAAAAAACAACAAAGTCTAAATGAAAACTATCAAAATTTACATTTAGCATTTTTAATTTAAAATTCATAATCATGAGTGAAGCACAATTAAAAAACTTGGAAGAAATCTTTGAGCAACGAATCGCCAATGACGAAAAAATTGAGCCAAAAGATTGGATGCCCGAAAAATATAGAAAAACACACATCAGGCAAATATCGCAACATGCACATTCTGAAATCGTAGGAATGCTACCTGAAGGAAACTGGATTACCAGAGCACCTTCACTCCGTAGAAAAGTTGCATTGTTAGCCAAAGTGCAAGATGAAGCCGGACATGGTTTGTACCTATACAGCGCATGTGAAACTTTAGGAATCTCTCGCGAAGAATTATACGAACAATTACACTCTGGAAAAGCTAAATACTCAAGCATTTTCAACTATCCAACGGTAAGTTGGGCAGACATGGGCGCAGTTGGTTGGTTAGTAGATGGTGCAGCAATTATCAATCAAGTGCCATTATGCAACACTTCGTACGGACCGTATGCACGCGCAATGATTCGTGTATGTAAAGAAGAAAGCTTTCACCAACGTCAAGGATTCGAAATCATGATGAAACTCTGTAACGGAGCACCAGAACAAAAAGAAATGGCGCAAGATGCACTCAATCGTTGGTGGTGGCCATCATTAATGATGTTAGGGCCAACAGATGCAGAATCTGTGCACACAGAACAATCGATGAAGTGGAAACTAAAACGTAAAACAAACGACGAATTACGTCAGCAATTCATTGATCAAACAGTTCCACAAGCAGATATCTTAGGATTAACAATCCCAGATCCAGACTTAAAATGGAATGAAGAAACTGGTCATTACGACTTTGGAGAAATCGATTGGGATGAATTTTGGCAAGTAGTCAAAGGGCACGGTCCATGCAACAAAGAACGTATGAATGCACGTGTTGGTGCTTGGGAAGAAGGAACTTGGGTTCGTGATGCAGCCATGAGTTACGCAGAAAAGAAAAAAGTAAGAAAAATCAGTAAAGCTGTTTAATAGTATTGGCTTTGTCACATCGAGCGCAGTCGAGATGCAATAAGTCTACAAACATTGTAATAATAACTAAAAGTTACCCACTTTCGTGGGCAATAAATATGGAAAAAAATTGGCCACTTTGGGAAATATTCGTCAGAAGTAAAAACGGATTAGAACACAGACACTTTGGAAGTTTGCATGCTGCTGATGCAGAAATGGCACTAGAAAATGCAAGAGATGTGTATACGCGTAGAAGCGAAGGTGTAAGTATTTGGGTTGTAGAATCGAAAGATATCACAGCTTCAAATCCTGAAAACAATGGAGAATTATTTGAACCAGCACACGACAAAGTATATCGTCATCCAACGTTTTATACGTTGCCGGATGAAATAAAGCATATGTGATGCAAAGCATCATTCCCGCGTAGGCGGGAATCTCACTAATGCAAGTTTTGTCATTCCTGCGCTTGCACTGAACGAAGTTGAAGTGAAGGCAGGAATCTAAACATGTTCACTGAGCGGAGTCGAAGTGAGCAGGAATTCAAAAAACAGTAAGCTATCATTAAAAAACCCCCGTTTTCACGGGAAATGATTATGAAAACAAACCTATACAACTACATACTCGAATTGGCAGACAACTGCTTAATAGCAGGTCAGCGATTGGGAGAACTGTGCGGTCACGGACCAAACTTGGAAACTGATATTGCGTGTACAAACATTTCTTTAGACTTATTTGGGCAAACACGTGGGTATTTTCAATATGCAGCCGAACTAAAAGGTGAAGACAAAACAGAAGACGATATCGCGTTCTTACGTATAGAACGTGAATATAAAAATGTACTCTTAGTAGAACAACCAAATCGTGACTTTGCATATACAATTGCAAGACAATATCTATTTGATGTATATCACTTATTGCTGCTCGAAAAATTACAATTCAGTCAAGATATGACGCTAAGCGCGATTGCAAAAAAATCTATCAAAGAAGTATCGTATCATGTGCGTTTCACTGGCGATTGGGTAAAGCGTTTGGGCGATGGAACTGAGATTAGTCATGAAAAAATGCAAAATGCTATTGATGGACTTTGGACATATACCAACGAACTATTTGAAGTGACGGAAGATGCAAAAATCATGGCAGAAGAAGGAATTGGTGTGGATGTTTCAGTATTAAAAGATGTGTATTACGAAAAAGTAACGGCATTACTACAAGAAGCAACGCTTACGGTTCCAGCATCAAAATACTTCCAAAAAGGAGGAAAATCTGGAATTCATACAGAACACATGGGCTATATATTGGCTGATATGCAATACATGCAAAGAGCGTATCCAAACATGAAGTGGTAACATTTCTGAGAAATCAGAAATGTTACCACTTCATCCTGAACTTGATTCAGGATCTCATCAAACGTATTACAAATCAAAATGATCACAACCAATCAATACATAGACGAAGACCTCATTCCAATACTGGAAAAAGTATCCGATCCTGAAATTCCAGTACTTTCTATCATGGATATGGGCGTTGTGCGTTCAGCGATACTTGTTGATGGAATCGTGGAAGTTAAAATTACACCAACGTACACAGGTTGTCCTGCAATGGACGTTATTGGCGAAGACATCACAAAAGCACTCGAAGAAAACGGTTATAAATCCAGCGTAAAACTAATTCTGTCGCCAGCATGGACAACGGACTGGATTACAGAACGTGGACGAAATGCACTCCGCGAATACGGAATTGCGCCGCCGTTGGAAGCTGATGCAGACAAAGAAGCCTTGCTTGGAGACAAACGCATTGTAAAATGTACCAATTGCAATTCATCCAACACAAAATTAGTCAGTCAATTTGGTTCCACAGCATGTAAAGCATTATTCAAATGCGAAGACTGTTTAGAACCTTTTGATTACTTTAAATGTTTAAAATAATAATTCCTGCACAAGCAGGAATCTCTATTTATAGTAGAAATAAAAAAATAAGGTATGAGTAATAATTCAATTGAACTAAAAATTGAAAACAATGTAGCGCACATAACGCTCAATCGACCAGAAGTATTCAATAGCTTCAATCGCGAAATGGCATTGCGTTTGCAAGACACTTTAGATCAGTGTGAACAAAATGATGAAGTACGTTCTGTTGTACTCACAGGAGAAGGAAAAGCATTTTGCGCAGGTCAAGATTTAAAAGAAGTTACGCAGCCTGAACTCAATCCTGGATTCAAAAAAATACTCGAAGAACATTACAATCCGATTATCAAGCGAATTCGTTCCATTGAAAAGCCAATTGTTGCTGCTGTCAATGGTGTTGCAGCTGGAGCAGGCGCAAACATTGCATTAGCATGTGACATTGTCGTAGCGCATGAAAAAGTAAGTTTCATTCAAGCTTTCAGTAAAATCGGATTAATTCCAGACAGTGCGGGAACGTTTTTCTTACCACGATTAATCGGATTCCAAAAAGCATCTGCCTTAATGTTATTAGGCGACAAAGTTGGTGCTGTAGAAGCGGAACGTTTAGGAATGCTATACAAAGTATTACCACTAGAAACATTCAAAGAAGAGGTAACGGCGTTGGCTGAAAAACTAGCGAAAATGCCAACAAAAGCATTAGGTCTCACGAAAAAAGTATTAAATCAATCACTTTCAAATGACCTTGATGCGCAACTTGCGTTAGAATCAAAACATCAAATTGAAGCAAGTGAATCGGGAGATTACAGAGAAGGAGTTGCTTCTTTTGTTGAAAAAAGAAAACCAAACTTTAAAGGGAAATAAATATAAAACAGCAAAATGTAAAAGTTTAAATGTAAAAGGTAAAGAAATTCACATTTAACATTTATAATTCAACATTTATAATTTATGATCAAAAACGTAGGAATAATAGGTTCAGGAACTATGGGAAGCGGAATTGCGCAAGTTGCAGCAACTGCTGGATGCATAGTCAAACTATACGATACAAAACAAGCGGCTTTAGACAAAAGTAAAGCAGCTTTAGAAAAAATATTAAATCGATTGGTCGAAAAAGGACGAATCAATACCGCTGAAAAAAAACGCATTCAAGGAAACATTTCCTATGTAGATTCGCTCAAGGATTTAGGCGATTCGGACCTAACTATCGAAGCAATTATAGAAAACCTAGACATCAAGCAAAAAGTATTTGTAGAATTAGAAACATATCTTTCTGAAGAAGCAATCATAGCTTCAAACACTTCGTCATTATCAATAGCTTCCATTGCTTCTGCATTAAAAAATCCTGCGCGTTGTATTGGAATTCATTTCTTCAATCCAGCACCATTAATGAAATTGGTTGAGGTAATTCCTGCGATTCAAACGTCGCAAGAAGTCTTAGACAAAACAATCAAAACTATTGCCGATTGGAAAAAAGTAGTCGCTGTGGCAAAAGATACGCCAGGATTCATCGTAAATAGAGTTGCACGACCTTTCTATGGAGAATCGTTACGAATCTATGAAGAAGGATTGGCTGATTTCGCTACCATCGACAAAGCATTAAAGACATTGGGCGGATTCCGTATGGGACCATTTGAATTGATGGATTTCATTGGAAATGATGTAAACTATACCGTGACGGAAACTGTATTTACAGCATTCTATTTCGATGCTCGATACAAACCTTCATTCACGCAAAAACGCTTGTCAGAAGCTGGGTATTTAGGTAGAAAAACTGGGAAAGGATATTATGATTACGATGAAAACGGACGTGTCACTTCGAGCGCAGTCGAGAAGCCTTATGATGAAGAACTAGCAAATCAAATTTTCGATCGAGTTCTTGTAATGCTTATCAACGAAGCAGCAGATGCTTTATTCTTAAACATCGCTTCCACAGAAGACATCGACAACGCCATGACCAAAGGCGTAAACTATCCAAAAGGATTATTAGCTTGGGCAGATGAAAAAGGAATCGATTGGTGTGTGGAAACTTTAGACAAACTTTACGACGAATACCATGAAGACAGATATCGTTGTTCGCCGTTGCTTAGAAAATTAAATCGTCAAGGAAAGAATTTCTTTTAATGGAAAAACTATTGGAAATTGATATTGAAGATAAGTTTAAAGTCAAATTGGGTCTTGTCTTGACGGGAAATATCGATGTAAAACATCATGGACAGATAGAAGCAGGAAATTATTTAGAATTTAATTTAGAAGATGTTATTCTAGTTAGAAAAATTATTGGTGTTGATTATTTTCGTCCTCCACATTACTTAGACTATGACGAGGTAAAAACCAGACATGCAGGATTGCTAATTGAATGTGATAATGATGAAGAATTAATTCAAATTTTAGACGCGAAATCAATAAGACAAACGGCAATAATATATAAGAGTGAAAAATAAAAATGCAAAGGATTATAACTTAAAATCTATAATTCAACATTTAAAATTCAAACATGCAAGGAAACAAAATACCACACAAAATGCTCAGTCTCGATCCGTTCAGTACGTGGTTGGGAATTGAAATTTTGGAATGTGAGATAGGAAGATGTAAAGTTGGATTGACCATTCGTAAAGACATGCTCAACAGTATGGCAAAAGCACATGGCGGAATCAGTTACTCGCTAGCAGACACGGCTTTTGGATTCGCGGCAAACACACATGGTAAATATGCGGTTTCTATCGAAACATCTATCAATCACATTGAAGCATTAGAAGAAGGTGATTATATTTATGCAGAATCTGTCATAGAAAAAGTAAAAAACAAACTCGGTTTTAACATCATTGAAGTCAAACGTGGTGACGAACTCATCGCATTATTCAAAGGAGTTGTGTACCGAACACAAAAAGATTGGGAATAAACTCTAAATGTAAAATTTCAAATTAAAAATGTAAAAGTGGAGACGCGGAAACAATACAATTTACAGGAACGATTAGTAAAATTCTCTGCAAGCATAATTATAAATGCTTCGACACTAAAAAAAGAATTTGCATCTGAACATTTATTAAAACAGCTCATTCGTTCAGTAACATCGTCAGCATTAAATTATGGAGAAGCGCAAGCAGCTGAATCAAAAAGAGATTTTATTCATAAAATGAAAATATGTCTAAAAGAGTTGAGAGAATCTCAAGTAAACATGCAGATTATGATAGAAGCAAACTTGGTTAAAGACATCAATGAATTTAAGAAAATAGAGAAAGAATGCAGCGAATTGGTTGCTATCTTTACAACAAGCATAAAAACATCAAACAAAAAATAAGCATCAATGAAAAAGTTCTAAATACAGTTTGGTAATCCAAACAAACACTTTTACATTTTACATTTAGAGTTTTAAATTTTACATTTCAAACATGGAAGCATACATCATAGACGGAGTTCGAACTCCAATAGGAAAATTCAAAGGAACACTCGCTACGCAACGTGTAGATGATTTGGGCGCTTTGGTGATCAAAGAAGTCACAGATCGTAATCCAAACATTCCAAAAGACGCGTATGACGATGTCATCATCGGTTGTGCAAATCAAGCGGGAGAAGACAATCGTAATGTAGCACGCATGTCGTTACTACTTGCAGGATTGCCATTCACGGTTCCTGGCGAAACGGTAAACAGATTGTGTAGCTCTGGATTATCAGCAATCATTCACGCCAATCGTGCAATCAAAGCTGGTGACGGACATGTATTCATTGCTGGTGGAACGGAAAACATGACGCGTGGTCCGTATGCAATTGCGAAACCTACAAGTGCGTATGGTTCGGATGCTAAAATGTACGATACAAGTTTCGGTTGGCGATTCGTCAACTCAAAAATGCACGATGCGTACGGAACGGACGGCATGGGAATGACGGCAGAAAACCTAGTCGAAAAATACAATATCTCTCGCGAAGATCAAGATGCATTTGCATACAGAAGTCAAATGAAAGCGACGGCAGCACAAAAATCTGGACGTTTAGCCAAAGAAATCGTAGCTGTGGAAATTCCGCAACGTAAAAAAGATCCAATCATCTTCAAGGATGATGAATTCATAAAACCAACAACGACGGCAGAAATCTTAGGAAAACTAAGAGCAGCCTTCAAAGGCAACGGAAGTGTTACCGCAGGAAATGCTTCGGGTCTAAATGATGGCGCGGCGGCAACAATCATCGCTTCGGAAGCAGCTGTCAAAAAATACAATCTAAAACCAATGGCACGCATCGTAAGTTCGGCAGTTGTGGGTGTAGAACCACGCATCATGGGAATTGGTCCTGTAAATGCGTCCAACAAAGCCTTACAAAAAGCAGGATTAACGATGGATGATATGGACGTTATCGAACTCAACGAAGCCTTTGCAGCGCAGAGTTTAGCGTGCATTCGCGAATGGGGATTGGCGGACGATGATGCACGAATCAACCCAAATGGTGGCGCAATCGCAATCGGTCATCCATTGGGCGTTACCGGAACACGTATTGCGTATTCGGCGGCGTTGCAATTACAGGAAACCAACAAGCGTTACGCGCTCATTACCATGTGTATCGGTGTCGGACAAGGCTATGCGGCAATCATTGAAAATGTAACTATTTAAAATATAAATTTGGGCGTTCCCACCATGAAAAATGGCGGTCGCGCTTTCGGCAGTCGCTCTCTGCGAGGAGCTCCAACAAAGCCTCAATCCCTAACGCGGAGCTAGAATTGAGATATGAGAATTGAGTATTGAGAAAGCCGAAATAATAAATCAACAAAATAAGTTAAAAGTTAAAAAGTGATGAGTTAAGAGTAAAACAAATCAACAGAAAAACAAATAAACAAAAAAACTAGGAGCAAAGCGACGCAACCAACAACCAACAACAAGAAACCAACAACGAAATATGATTCTACAAAGCTATATTAACGGACAATGGACGCAAGGAACCGGAGAAGGTTCACCAATGTTTGATGCCGTAACAGGAGAAACCATCGGATTTGCAACCACAGAAGGACTCGATATTCCGTCAGCACTTGCGTACGGAAGAACAAAAGGAGGCGAAAAACTTCGAAAAATGACTTTTCAAGAGCGTGGAAACATGCTCAAAACACTAGCTTTATATCTCAACAAACGAAAAGAACAATTCTACGACATCAGTTACAAAACGGGCGCAACACGTGTGGATAGTTGGATTGATATCGAAGGCGGATTCGGAAACCTATTCGCAAATGCTTCACTTCGTAAACTATTTCCAAATCAACCATACCATGTAGAAGGCGATCCAATCGATTTGTCGCGTGGCGGACGTTTCATGGCGCATCATATCTTAGTGCCAAAACGTGGCGTTGCAGTTCACATCAACGCATTCAACTTCCCAGTATGGGGAATGTTAGAAAAATGTGCCGTAAACTGGATGGCAGGAATGGCAGCAGTAGTATTACCAGCACCACAAACATCCTACTTAACAGAAGCAGTTGTAAGAGTCATTATAGATTCTGGAATCTTGCCGGAAGGCGCATTGCAACTCTTAAGTGGAATGACAAAAAGTATTCTAGATACAGTAGAATCTCAAGATGTAGTAACATTTACAGGTTCGGCACATACAGGAAGAATCTTAAAAGCACATCCAAGATTAGTGCAAGAAGCAGTTCCATTCACCATGGAAGCCGATTCACTGAACTGTTCAGTATTAGGAGAAGATGCAGTGCCAGGAACTCCAGAATTTGATTTATTCGTCAAAGAAGTTCGAAAAGAAATGACGGTAAAAACTGGTCAAAAATGTACCGCAATCCGAAGAATCATCGTTCCAGAAAACTTAGTAGAAGATGTACAAATCGCACTTGGAAAACAATTAGATAAAGTGACCATTGGTGATCCGCGACTCAAAGAAGTTCGCATGGGCGCATTAATCAACAAAGCACAAGTGCAATCGGTAAAAGATCAGGTTTCCAAATTAGTACAAACGGCTGATATGGTGTATGGAAGTCTAGATAACATTGACGCAGTTGGCGCAGATGGAGAAAAAGGAGCGTTCCTAAGTCCAATCTTATTAAGAGAAAACAATCCGTTCAAAAACACAGCGGTTCACGAAATAGAAGCATTTGGTCCTGTGAGTACCATTATGCCTTACAAAAACATGGATGAAGCTATTGAATTAGCCCAAATGGGGAAAGGTTCATTAGTATCTTCCATCTTTACAAATGACGACAAACGCGCCAAAGAATATGTAGTTGGAGCAGCATCGCATCACGGAAGAATCTTAGTCGGAAATCGTGATATGGCAAAACAAAGTACAGGCCACGGTTCACCATTACCACTATTAGTTCACGGTGGTCCAGGACGTGCTGGTGGAGGTGAAGAAATGGGCGGAATGCGCGGCATCAAACATTACATGCAACGTTGCGCTATTCAAGGTTCGCCGACAACACTAACCGAAGTTACAGGAATCTATCAGGCGAATGCCGAATATAAAGAAACTCTAAAACATCCGTTTGCATATCATTGGGAAGATATCGAAGCAGGAATGTCTTTAAAAACACACAAACGAACCGTTACAGATACGGATATTATCAACTTTGCAAACTTAACTTGGGATCATTTCTATGCGCATACAGATATCACTTCGTTGGAAGGAAGTATTTTTGAAAAACGGACGGCGCACGGATATTTCATCATTGCCGCAGCGGCAGGGTTGTTTGTCTATCCAAACAAAGGTCCAGTAGCGGCAAATTATGGTTTGGAAGAATGTCGTTTCTTGCGTCCAATCTATCACAATGATACGATTTATGTACGATTGACCTGTAAGCAAAAAATAGATCGTGATTCTAGAGGAAAAGAATTACCAAGCGGAATTGTAAAATGGTTTGTTGAGGTATTTGATCAGGAAGACGAATTGGTGGCAATTGCGACAATTTTGACAATGGTTCAGAAAATCAATCCGTTCAAAACAATAGACAAAAAATCGATTCAAAACTATTTAGGCAAACTTACTGAAGATACAAAACCAGCTTGGGGAAACATGTCGTCACAACAAATGGTAGAGCATTTGGAATATTCACTACGAGTAGCATCTGGAGAAATTCAAGATTTTGAAATAGAAACTCCAGAGAAATATCTAGAAAAAGTGCAAGACAGTTTGTACACGCACGATAAAATGCCTAGAAACTTTGAAGCACCAAAATTATTACAAAATCTAATATCAGAAGCACGCTACGAAAATCTGGCGGAAGCCAAACAAAAATTGATAGAAGCATACCACGCATTCGAATTGTATTTCAAAGAAAACCCTGAAGCAACGACTAAAAATGCAGTTTTTGGAGCTTTAGACAAATTTGAGTGGAGTTTGATGAATACTAAGCATTTCAATCATCACTTTGAACAATTCGGTTTGCTTTAGGCAAACCGAATTGTTCAAAGCTCCCGAGAAATCGGGAGTCTCACAAAGTCAATAAAATATTAAATTAAGAGAAGAATCCCACGAAAGTGGAATTTAAATATAGAATCAATTTGGAAACATATTCAGTATACATCATCACAAACAAACCAAAAGGTGTTTTATATATTGGAGTTACAAAAGATTTAAAAAGAAGAATACAACAGCATAAAAACAAAGTTCATCCAAACACTTTTTCAGCAAGATATAATTTGAATGTTTTGGTATATTTTGAAAATCACGAAGAAAAAGAAAACGCACTTCTCAGAGAAAAGAAAATGAAGAAATGGAATCGTGATTGGAAAATTGAGTTGATTGAAAAGGAAAATCCTAATTGGGAAGATTTAGCAGATAAAATAAAGTAGAACCATTAATAAGATTCCTATTAGTTTGTCAATAAATTGGGAATCCCAAGAAAATAAAGTGTAACCATTAATAAGATTCCCACTTTCGTGGGAAATGAATATGACAGATCCATACGTAAAACAAGACATACACAACGGAGTTGCCACGATTGAATTTTTTCATCCAGCGCACAATTCGTTGCCAGGAGATATTTTAGCCAAATTAGCACAAACGATTACTGATGCAGGGACGAATGACGACATCAAAGTAATTGTTCTTAAGAGTGGAAGAGATCGTACTTTCTGCGCAGGCGCAAGTTTCAAAGAATTGATTAATATCAACGATGCAGAAACGGGAAGAATTTTCTTTTCAGGATTTGCAAACGTAATCAACGCAATGCGTAAATGTCCAAAATTTATCATTGGACGTGTGCAAGGAAAAACTGTTGGTGGTGGCGTTGGATTGGCTTCTGCAGTCGATTATTGCATGGCTTCTAAATTTGCATCGATCAAACTCAGTGAATTGAATGTTGGAATTGGACCTTTTGTCGTTGGACCAGCTGTAGAGCGTAAATTAGGATTGAGCGGAATGTCACAAATTGCCATTGACGCCAATAGTTTTTACGATGCAGAATGGGCGAGAAGCAAAGGTTTGTACATGAAAGTCTACGAAACTAACGAAGAACTGGACGAACAAGTAACTGCGTTTTCGAATCACTTATGTACCTATAATCCTGAAGCAATGGCCGAAATGAAAAAAGCATTTTGGGCAGGAACGGAAGATTGGGACAACCTATTGGCAGAACGCGCAGCAATTTCTGGAAGATTAGTGCTTTCGGAATTTACTAAGGAAACGCTGAAACGGTTTGCTTAAAAGGCAAAATGTAAAACTCTAAATATAAAATGTAAAAGTAACGTCATTTCGCTTCAACTTGAACTGACGTTTAATAACAGCTAAATATGATTTACGGATTCAAAGGATACATACCAGTCGTACACGAAAGTAGTTTTGTGCATCCGTTGGCGGCTGTGACGGGAAATGTGATTATTGGTAAAAACTGTTACATCGGTCCAGGCGCTGCGATTCGTGGTGATTGGGGCGAAATTATTTTGGAAGATGGCGTAAATGTGCAAGAAAATTGTACCGTACACATGTTTCCAGGAAAATCGATTGTGTTGAAAGAAAGTGCGCATATTGGTCATGGTGCTATTATTCACGGTGCAAATATTGGCAGAAATGTCTTGGTCGGAATGAACACAGTAATCATGGATGATGCGGAAATCGGTGATGAAAGTATCATTGGTGCAATGACGTTTGTAAAAGCAAAAACCGTCATTCCGAATCGTAGTTTAGTAGTTGGAAATCCTGCAAAAGTGATCAAGCAAGTAAGCGATGAAATGATTGTATGGAAAACCAAAGGCACGCAACTCTATCAACAATTACCGACGGATTGTCACGAAACTTTACGCGAAGTGGAACCGTTGCGTGAAGTTCCAAAAGAGCGTCCAACTCAGGAAGCGTTTTATGATACCTTACGTGATTTTATGGGTGAGTGATTTTTATTAAAACTAATACTATTCTGTCTTAATAACTTCATCATATTTTAACTCTATTTTCTTCTTTTTACGACCATATTCTACAATAACAGAGGTTGCATTCAAGCCAATAATTTTTCCGTCTGTTAAGTCACCTTTTCTTCTAAAAACAACTTTGTCTCCTATTTTTAATTCAATTTTAGCATTCGCATTGGTTGTTACATTTACATTAGTGCGTTGAACACCCCAAACATCACCAATAACTTTTACTTTTGCTCCATTACTTTTTACATAGATTTTAGCATTTCTCAGAAATTCACCTTCATATTCTCGGGTCAGATTATCCACAGCTTGCTCTAACGCATCATCATTTTTAGATTTCGCAATCGCTTGCACATCTCTTTTTAATAAAACATAAGTTTCGCTATCATCTAAATTGCGATTACTGATACCTGTTAAATCACCAATTCGAACATAAGAGCCACAAGAAGTTAAAATGGTAACGAGTAAAATTAAAATAAGAAAGGATGTCTTTTTCATAAGTTTTAGTTATTTAGAATATTAATATTTAGTAAAAATATCCTACTTCACTAAAACATTATTACGGCTTTCCGTAATCAGTGTAATTTTGTTGAAATTTCACCTTCATCCAATACAAATATTACATTTCCAACATCTTCAAAACCGCTTTCTCATAAATACTTTTGACCATTTGATATTTATCTTGATTGCTATTCAAGAAATGCTCAATCATCACGCCAGAATTAATTTCCATCACATAAAAATCACCAGTTGTTGTTTCTGTAATATCTACAGAACAAAATCGAATGTTAATCGCATTTGCAGCTTTTACGGCAAGAATTTTTACCGTTTCATTCTCTGTCAATGCTGCTTCTGCACCTTCTGCTAAATTGCTTTTCCAATTCACTTCTATGATTTCTCCTTTCGGTGGAATGTCACTAAAGTTTCTATCTTTTTTAGTAGAAAAAGTAGCAATCACGCTGTCTAACGTTTCCCCTGAAAATTTTGATTGTAACAATTCTAATATATTTTTTGAACCATTAGCTTCTACAAAAGGAATATCTTTTTGATACATTAACTGAACTTCTCCATCTAAAATAACAGCTCTATATTCTTTCTTGATATCATAAAAAGGCGACAAACAAATACTTCTATGTTTGGAGAAAAGCGAATGAATTGCTTGTTCTAATTTTATAATAGAGTTAGCCATAAATACTCCATTTCCGCCAGTGCCATCCACAGGTTTACACACAATATGCTGGTCGTTATCATGGAAGAATTTAAGGATATTTTGCCAATTACCATTGCTGCTGACATACTTTTCCATATTCGGATTCAAAAACAATTGATGCATTACGGTAGAAACGCCAGCGGCATGTAATAAATCGGAAGCCGCACTTTTATCACCAGCAATCATTTTGGAAGTAGATGAGTTTAACTCAAAATTATACCCAAAAATATGGCTGTTACGACCATTTTTGGAAAGTTTCAAGATCCAGTCATACGAAAAAGATTCAATGTCAATTTCATGATCATTGGCAATGTCATAAACGATTCGGACTAAGTTTCGTTGGTTGTTGGAAATAGCTGTCATTAGCAATAAAATTATTAAAAAATAAAGATAGTTTAAAGATTAAGAAGCGGCAATGTGATTAAGAATAAAACGCATCTTCATCTACCACCAAAGTCGTCAATTCTACGTCATGTCCATCTAAGTCTTTAGTGTATATCGAATGAAAATAATGATGATTTTTAAAGGAATATGTAAGTCCTAAATTTTGGTAATGTTGTTGTGCTTTTGCAAATGCTTCATTACTAACTTGAAACGCAAAATGATCAATCTTTACATTGTTAGAAGTTGGTTCAAGTTTTGGATCATTTGTATTTGCCGGAAACAACGCGATTCCTGTTTTTCCCGATAACATAAAAATAGGAAACTCGCCCCACTTTTCAAGTTGATAGCGTTTCAAGCCTAAAACCTTTTCATACCAAGCAACCGAAGCATCGATGTCTTTTACGAGAATCGCAACATGATCTAAAAAATCGAGTTTAAAATTTACCATAACTTAAAAATACTATTTATTCTAATCTAACAAGAATTTAAAAACCTGTTTTTGTCAGTTTGAACTCAACCAAGAGCCAAGAAAAAACAAATACACAAGTTTTGAAATTTAAGGGTTTATGAGTTTAACAGTTTATACTTTGAAACAAAAAAGAAAGTAGGCAACTTAACAAACAACAAAATTACAAATCTCTCAAATTCAACTCATGCGTCTGTTTTCCTTTCGACAAAGCAATATAACTTTGTACACTTCCCAAATATGGTAATAAAGTCAATTTCGTAATGATAAATTTCTCGTAAGCTTCCACATCTTCCACAATTAGCTTTAATAAATAATCAAAATTTCCTGTCACACGATGACATTCCACCACTTCAGGAAAATCGTTAATCTGCTTCACAAACTTTTCCAAATAACTTCGTGTATGGCCTTGCAACGTGATTCCGATAAAAACAGTTTGCTTCATACCTAACTTTTTCGCGTTCAACAGTGCTACATAATCATCAATATAACCTTCTTTTTCAAGCTTCTTAATGCGTTCAAAAACTGGCGTAGTTGACATTTGCAACTCCTCAGCTAAACTCTTCGTTGTACGATTACTATTCGTTTGCAATAACTTCAAAATCTTCAAATCGATTTCATCTAATCTCATAACTATTCAGATAAAAATTATATAAAAACTGTGTCAAGTAGTTTATAAAAGAAAAAATAACAATTAAAAATCAAAAATAAAGAAAAAAACACTATTAATAAAAACCTATTGTAGTGTATTTGTTTTTATAAGGCTATAAAAGAGTATTTTTGTTCTCCTTAAAATAATACACGCTCATGCCTATCATACCGTTGAAAATGCCCAAAATGGGAGAAAGTATCTCGGAAGCCACCATTATCAGTTGGCTGAAAAATGTTGGAGATACCATTGAAATAGATGAAACCATTTTAGAAGTAGCAACCGATAAAGTTGATTCGGAAGTGCCATCGCCATGTACAGGTATGATTACAGAAATTCGCTTTCAACCAAATGATGTTGTTCCTGTTGGAGAAATCATAGCGTTGATTGACGCTACTGGTGAAGTAGAAGTTTCTGAAACAGCGAATGATGAAGTAAAAAAAGAAGCTCCTAAAAAACAGGAAACCTTCAAGGCTGAAGCACCAACTAATTCAGAATATGTTCGAAATCCTGATGCTTTTCTTTCGCCATTAATTGTAAGCATTGCCAAAAAAGAAAACATGACCATTGAGGAAGTGCAAAGCATTCCGGGAACTGGTGAAGACGGACGCATTCGTAAAAGCGATGTATTCAACTATCTCAAAAACAGAAACTATCCGTTGGCGAGTCGCCCACAAGCACAGCCAAAAGCAGCCAAGAGCAGTTACAATCCGCCACCGATCAAATATGTGGAAGGACATGATAAGGTAATAGAAATGGATCGCATGCGAAAAATGATCGCGGATCACATGGTCTATTCCAAACACACATCGCCACACGTTACAGCGTACATCGAAATAGATGTGACGAACATGGTAAATTGGCGAAATGCACACAAAATACCATTCCAAGAAAAATATAATGAACGCTTAACGTTCACACCATTATTTGTAGAAGCAGTCGCAAAAGCAGTCATTGATTTCCCTGGCATCAACGCTTCGGTATCAGAAGACGGCAAAAAAGTGATTGAGCGTAAAGACATCAATATCGGAATGGCAACAGCTTTACCAAGTGGAAATCTAATCGTTCCTGTAGTAAGAAATGCGGATGAAAAAAACCTAAAAGGATTAGCCGCTGAGGTAAATCACTTAGCAAAAGCTTCTCGCGAAAACAAACTCAAACCGCAGGAAATTCAAGGAAGTACGTTCACAATTTCCAATGTAGGAACGTTTGGAAGTTTGATGGGAACACCTATCATCAATCAACCAGAAGTTGCAATTCTTGCATTAGGAATCATCAAAAAACGTCCTGAAGTGATTACCACTAAAAAAGGTGACGAAATCGCTATCAGAAGCATGATGTATCTGTCTTTATCCTTTGACCATAGAGTTGTCGACGGATATCTCGGCGGATCATTCTTGCGAAAAGTGGGTGATTACCTAGAAGCATTCGATCCAAATAGAAAAATATAAAAAAGTTAAGAGTTAAAAAGTGCAGCGTTAAGAGTAAAAAAAACAAATTAACACACAACACACAACACACAACACACAACACACAACACACAACACACAACACACAACACACAACACACAACACACAACACACAACAAAAAAGAAATCCCCTAAAAGCTAACAACCAACAACGAAATTATGGTCCAAGATATTCACATCACAAAAGCAACCGAATCTAACGTTTCAAAATTAGACTTCGACAACATTCCATTAGGAAGAACCTTTACCGATCACATGTTTATCTGTTCGTATGAAGATGGAGCGTGGCAAACACCAAAAATTCAACCTTTGGGAATGATTCCAACGCATCCAGCAGCAATGGCATTACACTACGGACAAGCTATTTTTGAAGGAATGAAAGCTACGGTAAATGCAGCTGGAGAACCGTTACTATTTCGCCCAGCAGAAAATGCAAAACGCTTGAACTTTAGTGCACGTCGTATGGGAATGCCCGAATTTCCCGAAGACTTATTTGTAGCAGGATTAAAAGAAATTGTAAACATGGAACGCGGTTGGATTCCACCACAAGAAGGAAGTGCGTTGTACTTGCGACCGTTTATGTATGCAACCGAACCGTTCATTGGAATGCGCGCAGCAACAAGCTATCACTTTATCATCATTGCATCGCCAGCAGGTCCATTCTTTACGAAGCGAATCAAGCTATATGCGGAAACAAAATATATTAGAGCAACACAAGGCGGAACAGGAGAAGCAAAAGCGGCAGGAAACTACGCAGCAGCAATTCGTCCAACGGAAATTGCAAAATCAAAAGGATACGATCAAGTATTGTGGTTAGATGCACATGAATTCAACTACATTCAGGAAGTTGGAACCATGAATATTTTCTTCAAAATCAACGGAAAATTTATCACGCCAGGTTTAGATGGCGCTATCTTGGACGGAATCACGCGCAAAACAGTAATTACGATTTTAGAAGACAACGGATATGAAGTTGAGCAGCGTCCAATTACGTTGACAGAAGTCAAAGAAGCGGCTGCAAACGGAAGTTTAGAAGAAGCGTTCGGAACAGGAACTGCGGTTGGAATTGCCATGATACAAGCCATTGGATACAATGACGAGGAAATTCATGTGTCTGACGAAAGTCCTGTGGGACAAATGGTTATGGATACGCTTAACGGAATTCGTTCAGGGAAACTAGTAGACAAACACAACTGGATGGTTGCTGTTTCAGAATAAAATTAGTTGGGCGTTACCTAAAGGTCGGGCTTTCGGCAGTCGCTTTTTCCAAACTGTCATTCCTGCGGAGGCAGGAATCCACTTTAGAAAAGAGCTCCAACAAAGCCTCAATCCCTAACGCAGAAATAACAATCATACGTCATGCTGAACTTGATTCAGCATCACATCAGAGTAAGAGTTACAGACAATAAGATTCCGAATCAAGTTCGGAATGACGAATAGGAAATTTCAATCTTATGAACAAAGAAACATTACAAAAAGGATTCTCATTGCTCTGCACTGCCAAAGCAATGACAACTTTATACGAAGACAATTTCAAGCAAGTATCAAAATATGTACATGCAACTTCACGTGGGCATGAAGCCATTCAATGTGCGTTGGGAATGCAATTAGTACCGCAAGATTATGCGTTTCCGTATTACCGTGATGATTCTATGTTACTTTCTATCGGAATGCGTCCGTATGATTTAATGTTGCAATTACTAGCAAAAAAATCCGACCCTTTTTCGGGCGGACGCACCTATTACTGTCATCCAAGTTTAAAAGAGGCAGACAAGCCAAAAATCCCACATCAATCTTCTGCCACAGGAATGCAAACCATTCCCGCAACAGGCGCTGCGATGGGAATGAAATACAAAGAATTGCAAGGCATTGAAGACCAGGCAGCAAAAGATTCTCCGTTTGATGAAACACGTAATTTAAAACCAATCACAGTCTGTTCCTTAGGTGATGCTTCGGTAACGGAAGGAGAAATTGCAGAAGCGTTTCAAATGGCAGCACTAAAGCAATTGCCAATATTATACTTAGTACAAGATAACGGCTGGGACATTTCGGCGAATGCCGCAGAAACCAGAGCGCAAAATGCCGCAGAATATGCAGAAGGATTCATCGGATTAGATGCTATTTCTATCGACGGAGCAAACTTTATTGAGAGTTATGAAACGCTCGAAAAAGTCATCAAAACCATTCGTGAAGAACGTCGTCCAATCTTAGTACACGCTAAAGTTCCATTACTAAATCATCATACTTCTGGTGTGCGTATGGAATGGTATCGTGACGATTTGGAAGAAGCACGTTCGCGTGATCCGTATCCAGTAATCAAACAACAATTACGAGATAATGGTTTCTCAGAAGCAGCCATTGAAAAAATAGAAGCAGACGCCATTGCAAAAGTAAAAGCAGATTTCGCGGAAGCTTTAAAAGCGGAAGATCCAACGCCAGCAGATTTATTCACACACGATTTTGCACCAACACCAATCACTTCCGAAGTAGGAGACAGAACTCCTGAACGTGAAGAAAAAGTAGTGATGGTTGATTGTGCTTTATTTGCAGTGGAAGAAATCATGCGAGAACACAAAGAATGTTTACTATACGGACAAGATGTTGGTGGACGTTTAGGTGGTGTTTTCCGTGAAGCGGCAACCTTAGCACAAAAATTTGGAGACGATCGTGTATTCAACACGCCAATTCAAGAAGCTTATATTGTAGGTTCTACGGTAGGAATGAGTGCTGTTGGACTAAAACCAATTGTGGAAGTTCAGTTTGCAGATTATATTTGGCCTGGACTCAATCAGTTATTTACGGAAGTAAGTCGTTCGTGTTATTTATCGAACGGAAAATGGCCAGTTTCCATGATTTTGCGTGTACCAATTGGTGCGTATGGAAGTGGCGGACCGTATCATTCATCGTCGGTAGAATCTGTTTTAACAAACATTAGAGGAATCAAAATTGCATATCCAAGTAATGGAGCTGACTTAAAAGGTTTGATGAAAGCTGCCTATCACGATCCAAATCCTGTGGTGATTTTAGAACACAAAGGATTGTATTGGTCAAAAGTACCTGGAACCAAAGGAGCAACATCTATTGAACCATCTGAGGATTATGCATTACCGTTTGGAAAGGCGAATGTGTTACAAGAAATCTGGAAGCAAGACGAAAAAGAAACCATGACAATCATTACCTACGGAATGGGAACGCATTGGGCAATGAATGCTTCACAAGGACAACGTAAAAATATTGAAATCATTGATTTGCGAACCTTATTTCCACTAGATGAAGAAGCTATTATAACCTCTGTAAAGAAAACAGGGAAATGTTTAGTAGTCACGGAAGAGCCAGTAAACAATTCGTTTGCAAGAGCTTTGTGTGGTATGATTCAGGAAAAATGCTTCAAATACTTAGATGCGCCCGTAATGATTATTGGTTCAGAAAACATGCCAGCTATTCCACTAAATAGTACCTTGGAGCAAACTATGATTCCATCCACGGAAAAAGTAAAAGCTAAGATTGAGGAGTTGATGAATTATTAAATTTATGTATACAGGTGTCATTCCCATGAAGATGGGAATCCACAGATTCAAGTTGTCACATCGAGCCTTTCGACGATTACTCAAGATAAACTAAAGTCGAGATTCATTTTTATATAAATCCAATCAAGCCAGCGAAGTTCATTTCGCTGGCTTTTTTTGTTATATATAAGATTAAGGTGTTTTTATGAGAGATTCCTGTCTGTACTTTGTGTGAAAATTTAGAATGATGAGGTATTGAATTTGTCACATCGAGCGCAGTCGAGATACCTTTTTATGTATAAGATAAGATGTTTTATAATAGATTCCTGCCTCCGCAGGAATGACATCCGACATGTATAGCGTCTAACTGCGAAGCAGTCCAAGAGCAAAGCGATCCAACATACCAAGAGGCAAAGCCGAATCCAAGAACGAAGCGATCAAAAAGGCAAAGCCGCGTCCAACAATCTAAGAGCAAAGCGATCTAAATAAAAGTAGTGCAAATCACTACAAAAAAACAGACTTTCTAAGTAAAGATTACACATTCGTAAGAAAGAAAAAAGGAAATGTAGGTTTATATACGTAATCAATACTAATAACGAATTAATATTCATGTATAGCAAGTATAAGGTTGTACATTGAATGCGATTTTTACTAATAACTAATCAAACTATTGATGAAAAAAATTACACTTAAACTTTTCATGATTGTATTCTTGTTAGGCACCTATATTGGTGTCTCACAAACACTAAACCAAGCGGCAAGTTGGCCTAATGCTAACTGGACTTTATCTGGTACCTATACAGCTGGAGGATTACTCGGAGATCCAACCATAGACGCTACATTTGGTTTTGACGATGATGCAGCCGGTAACGGTTCTGCAGATGATCTTCAAGCGACATCACCAGTAATCGATTTGACGGCTGCAAGTACTGCTGGAGAAGTATGGATTACCATTAGTGGTGACTTTGTATACAGAGCACTTGGAGATGTATTAAATATAGAAATATATGATGCGGATGCAATGACTTGGTCTGCAGTACAAACGTTTGGAAATAACTCTATAAATACAGATTTTCAAACATGTGCTGGAACAGTAACATACACAACACCTATAATTAATATTTCAGCATATACTGCAACACAGTTGTCAGGCTTCCAATATCGTATTACGTATGACGATACTGGTGGATGGCAATGGGGTTGGTGTATAACTTCACCAACAATTGTTTCTGCGGCGCCACCGGCATGTCCAGATCCATCGGCATTAACTGCAACTAACATTGACGGTTTTTCAGCAGATTTAGGATGGACAGAAACAGGAAGTGCTTCATTATGGAATGTTGAGTTAGTAGACATTACTGGTGGAGGAGTTGTAACAGGAACTGCGACTGCTTCTGGCGTTGAAAATCCATATATGGCTACAGGATTAACGCCTTCTAATAATTATGAATTTTATGTACAAGCTCAATGTGCAGTAAGTACTTCTACATGGGTTGGACCTTTTGCATTTACAACGTTACCTGCCTGTCCACAACCAACGGCATTAAATGTTACAAATATTTTACAAACTACTGCAGACCTTGGATGGACTGCTGGAGGAGCAGAAACACTTTGGGATGTTGAAATCGTAGACATCACTGGTGGAGGAACTGCAACAGGAACACCTACAGCTTCTGGAGTTGCAAATCCATATGGTGCTTCTGGCTTGACAGATAATAATAATTATGAATTCTATGTAAGAGCCGATTGTACTGTAAATGGGACGTCTACATGGACTGGACCATTTGCATTTACAACATTATGTAATGCATTTATTGCACCATATTCGGAAGATTTCGAAAATGGAGGCGCATTGCCAGCTTGTTGGACACTTGGAGGAGATGATGATTGGGAATTTAATACTGCAGGACCTAACCATGTTGGGAACGGTGGCGTACTTTCAGGAAGCACGCCTTCAGGTAATTTCTACGCAGTAGTAGATGATTCTGTGCCAGATGCAGCAAATGCTGAATTAACATCACCTTTTATAGATGTTTCTGGATTAACTACACCAGCACTTATTTTTTATGAAATTAGTAATAATGAAGGACTAGGTCGTCCTAATGCTACCTTAACAGCTAGTGTTTGGGATGGAGCTGCATGGAATGTAGTTGGAACATACAATACAAACACTATCGCAGATGGATGGGAACAAAAAATAGTTGACTTAAGTGGATTAACATTTACAGGAGCCGCACAAGTACGTTTCTCTATTGCGGATTCAGGAAGTTTCTATGATGACATCGCTATTGATGATGTTTCAGTAGAAGAATTACCAACATGTCCAGATCCATCAATGTTAACAGCTACAAACATTACAAATGCTAGTGCTGATTTAGGATGGACTGAATCAGGTTCAGCTACCTTATGGAATGTTGAACTAGTTGATGTAACTGGCGGAGGAACTGTAACAGGAACAGCTACGGCTTCTGGAGTTGCAAATCCATATATGGCTACAGGATTAGCAGAAAATAATAACTATGAGTTTTATGTGCTGGCAGACTGTGGCATAAACGGAACGTCAGGTTGGGTTGGACCATTTGCGTTCACAACATTAGAAACATGTCCTATACCATCAGCTTTAACTGTGGGTAATATTATGGAAACAACAGCTGATTTTAACTGGACAGAAAACGGAACGGCTACTTCATGGAACATCGAATTAGTAGATGTTACCGCAGGAGGAACTTTTACAGGAACACCAACTGCTTCTGGTGTTACAACAATTCCATACAATCAAACTGGTTTAGTTGCTGACAACGCATACCGATTTTTTGTACAGGCAGATTGTGGCGTAGATGGAACATCAATGTGGGCTGGACCATTTAGATTTTCATCACAATATGTAGCGGTCCCACCAGATTGTACCAACGGAATATTCTTAGATTCAGGAGGTATAAATGGAGATTATGGATTTAGTGAAAACATTACCTATACAATATGTCCAGACTTGGCTGGAGATGTCGTAGAAGTTGAATTCACGGCATTCTCAACAGAGAATGATGATGCTGCTACTTGTTTTGATGGATTAACAATACATAACGGTGCAGATGCAACAGCAACAACGGTTGATCCTCCAGGAGGTGGAACTATTTGGTGTTATGATAATGACGCTGCTGAAGGTACAGGTGACTTACTAGGACAAACGATTACTTCTACGGATGCTTCAGGATGTTTAACATTTGTATTTACTTCTGACGGAGATGTACAACTAGATGGATGGGAAGCAATCGTAAACTGTGCTACACTATCTACGATTTCTTTTGGAAACGGACGTGCATTCACTTACTTTCCAAATCCAGTTGCTAATAAATTGACATTAGTAGCAGGAAAGAAAATCGAAAATGTAACGATTTACAATATTTTAGGAGCACAAGTAGCAACACTTTCTCCTAATAGCTTAACGAAAGATGTTGATACTTCTAAACTAACAGCAGGAACGTACTTTGTACAAGTTACTGTTGATGGCGCTACAGATACAATCAAGATCATTAAGCAATAATTTTTAAATAAGTCGTCCTAAAATAGGATGATTGTTTTATATAAAGTAAATCAAGCCAGCGGAGTTTACTTCGCTGGTTTTTTTATGTGTAAAATCAAGTGTAAAAATTTAGAATGACGAGGTATTGTATTTGTCAACATGTTCAATTTGTCACATCGAGCGCAGTCGAGATGCCTTTTTATGTGATAAGATGTTTTATAATAGATTCCTGCCTTCGCAGGAATGACATCTAATACTCCAAAAGGCGCAGCTGCATCTAAAAGCAAAGCGATTCCAACAATCCAAGAGCGAAGCGATCCAAGAGGCGCAGCCGTGTCCAAATAGAGTAGTAAAATCCACCACAAAAAAACAGACTTTCCAAGTAAAGATTACACATTCGTAAGAAATAGAAATAGCGATGTAGGTACATATACGCAATCAACAGTTATAATGAATTATTGTTCATCTTTAACTGAATAAAGGGTGTACTTTCACCTGCGATTTTTACTAACAACTAATCAAACTATTGATGGAAAAAAATACCCTTAAAATTTTCATGATTGTATTCTTGTTAGGCTCCTACGTAGGTGTCTCACAAACATTAAATCATAATCCATTTTGGCCTAACCCAAATTGGACACTTTCAGGAACGTTTACAGCTGGAGGAGTAGTCGCAGATCCAACAACAGTAAATCTAAATTTTACTTTTGACGATGATACAGCCGGTAACGGTTCATTTGATGATCTACAAGCGACATCACCAGCTCTCGATCTAACTCCTGCAAGTACTGCTGGAGAAACATGGGTTACCATTAGTGGTGGCTTTGTATACAGAGCACTTGGAGGAGATGTATTAAACATCGAAATATATGATGCAGATGCAATGACTTGGTCAGTGCTTCACACGTTTGCAAGAAATACTACAACTACAAATTTTCTAACATGTAATGGTCTTAGCCCATACACAACTCCTATAATCGATATTTCAGCATACACGGCAACACAATTGTCAGGCTTTCGATTTCGTTTTACGTATGACGATAATGATGGATGGCAATGGGGATTTTGTGTAACATCACCTTTTGTTAGATCAGCGACGCCACCACCTTCATGTCTTACCCCATCTGCATTAATTGCAACGAATATTGAAGATTTTTCAGCAGATTTAGGATGGACAGAAGCTGCTTCAGCTACATTATGGAATGTTGAGGTAGTCACTGCTGGTACAACGCCAACAGGTATAGCAACAAATATGGGTGTATCTAATCCGTTTACAGTAACTGGCTTAATGGCTGAAACAGCTTATGAGTTTTATGTACAAGCAGACTGTGGAGCAGTAGATGGTACATCTGCATACGCAGGAGGTTTAGCATTTACAACATTATGTGCAACGTTTATAGCTCCATACACAGAAAATTTTGATACTGCTGGTGCACTACCAAATTGTTGGTCTCAAGGTGCATCTAATGCTGAAGATTGGTTGTTTGCTGATGGTACATTGTTAGAACCAGAAAATGGAGGAAATGCCGGTGCTATTGTAGATCATACTTCTGGAACAGGTTTTTTTGCTTGGGTAAATGACACTTCTCCAGACAATACAGGAACTACGTTAGAATCTCCTTTTGTAGATGTAAGTGGTTTAACAGTACCTGCTTTATCTTTTTGGATTAATAGTAATAATGAAGGAAATACAAATGTAGATTTCTCCGTAGATTTCTTTGATGGAGCAGCGTGGAATACAATATACACAAGTAGCACCAACACAGGTGGCTGGCTTGAAGTAATTATTGACTTATCTGTATATACGATTACAGGTGATGTGAAAGCTCGTTTTATTGTAGATGAAAATAACGGTACAGACTTTTATGATGATTTTGCTATAGATGATGTATCTTTTGAAGAAAAACCTTCATGTTTGAGTCCTATCGGATTAACATCAACTAATATTACAGTAACTACTGCAGATTTAGGTTGGACAGAAATTGGCACAGCTACATTATGGAACATAGAAGTAGTAACTGCTGGTTCAGCACCAACAGGTACAGCAACCAATGTTGGCGTGTCTAATCCATTTACAGCAACTGGCTTAACGGCTGTAACAGCTTATGAGTTTTATGTACAAGCAGGCTGTGGAGCAGCAGGTACATCTGTATACGAAGGACCTTATGCTTTTACAACTCTATGTGCAACGTTTACAGCACCATACATAGAAAATTTTGATAATGCTGGGGCAATACCAAGTTGCTGGTTGCAAGGCGCAGCTAATGCTGAAAATTGGTTGTTTGCTGATGGTACATCAGAGGAGCCAGCACACGGAGGAAACGCTGGTGCTATTGTAGATTATACTTCCGGAACTGGATATTTTGCTTGGGTAAATGACTCTTCTCCAGAAAGTACAGGAACTACGTTAGAATCTCCTTTTGTAGATGTAAGTGGTTTAGCAGTACCTGCTTTATCTTTTTGGATTAATAGTAATAATGAAGGAAATACAAATGTAGATTTCTCCGTAGATTTCTTTGATGGAGCTACATGGAATACAGCAATATACACAAGTAACACTAACACAGGTGGCTGGATGCAAGTAATTATTAACTTATCGGCATACACGATTACAGGTGATGTAAAAGCTCGTTTTATTGTAGATGAAAATAATGGTACAGACTTTTATGATGATTTTGCTATTGATGATGTTACTATAAATGAGTTACCATGTCTAGATCCATCAGGGTTAACAGCAACAAGTATCACTGAAACAACGGCTGATTTTGGCTGGACAGAAAATGGAGCCACTACTTCATGGAACATCGAATTAGTAGATGTTACCGCAGGTGGAACTTTTACAGGAACACCAACTGCTTCTGGTGTTACAACAATTCCATACAATCAAACTGGTTTAGTTGCTGACAACGCATACCGATTTTTTGTACAGGCAGATTGTGGCGTAGATGGAACATCTATGTGGGTTGGACCATTTAGATTTTCATCACAATATGTAGCGGTCCCACCAGATTGTACCAACGGAATATTCTTAGATTCAGGAGGTATAAATGGAGATTATGGATTTAGTGAAAACATTACCTATACAATATGTCCAGACTTGGCTGGAGATGTCGTAGAAGTTGAATTCACGGCATTCTCAACAGAGAATGATGGTGCTGCTACTTGTTTTGATGGATTAACAATACATAACGGTGCAGATGCAACAGCAACAACGGTTGATCCTCCAGGAGGTGGAACCATTTGGTGTTATGATAATGATGCTGCTGAAGGTACAGGTGACTTACTAGGACAAACGATTACTTCTACCGATGCTTCAGGATGTTTAACATTTGTATTTACTTCTGACGGAGATGTACAACTAGATGGATGGGAAGCTATCGTAAACTGTAATACACTATCTACAATTTCTTTTGGAAATGGACGTGCCTTCACTTACTTTCCAAATCCGGTTGCTAATAAATTGACATTAGTAGCAGGAAAGCAAATCGAAAATGTAACGATTTACAATATTCTAGGAGCACAAGTACTAACGACAGCTCCAAATAGCTTAACGAAAGATATTGATACCTCTAAACTAACAACAGGAACGTACTTTGTACAAGTTACTGTTGATGGTGCTACAGATACAATCAAGATTATTAAGCAATAACTTTTCAAATAAGTCGTCCTAAAATAGGATGATTGTTTTATATAAAGTAAATCAAGCCAGCGGAGTTTACTTCGCTGGTTTTTTGTTATATATAAGATGAGGGTTTTTTATAATAGATTCCTGCCTCCGCAGGAAGACATCCGACATGTATAGCGTCTAACAGCAAAGCAGTCCAAGAGCAAAGCGATCTAAAAGCAAAGCGATCCAAAAGGCGCAGCCGCATCTAAAAACCTACTCAATAATCGTTTTAATGAGCTTATCGTTTTTGTAAATGTATTGTTTTAAGATCGTACCTTCTTCATCGTAGATGGTATATTCTCCATGAAAAATTCCGTGTTTATAGATGTATTTTTCTTTAATAGTGCCACTTTCATAATATTCTATCCAAGGACCTTCTGGCAGTCCTTTATCGCGATATATACCTTCAATTTCAATAGCTCCAGATTCGTAATACGTAGTACTTTTTCCAAACTTTAATCCGTTTTTGTAGTGGTCAACAAGCTTTTTATTTCCGTTAGGATAGTAGTATACATTTTTACCATCTACAATTTTACCGTTCTTATATTCGGTACTGTAATGCAATGCGCCACCACTATGAAACTCTTTTGAAATACCGTGCTTTTTTCCGTTAATGTACCTTTCAATTGCAAGTACTTCACCATCTTGATGAAAACGATATTTCATACCGTGCAAAACACCATTTTTATATTGAGAAACTTCTTTAAATTGTTTTTCTTCATCAAACGTATACCACAAGCCTTCGCGAATTCCACCTTTACTAATACCAAAACTTTCTTCTAAGATTTGACCTTCCGAAAATGGATCTTGTTTCTTTTCAACGATTACTTTTGATGGCGCTACTTTTTTCTTTTTACCATTTTCATAAAAGAACGATTTGTGTTTTCCGTTTCGCTTAAAGCGGAAAAATAAGCCTTCCTTCTCACCATTTAGCTTTGCACCAATCTCTTGTACCCGATTCTTTTTGTCGAGCTTAATGTGAAAATCGCTTTGCGCGAATGAAAAGCAGGTGAACAGAAAGCATATCGTTAAAGAGAAAAGGATTTTTCTAGTCATTTCAAATCAGTTTTTAAACAAGTAAATATATGAAATTGTGATAAAATGAACCCGTAATAAAAACATAAAACGCATGATGTAGCAACAACTTTTCAGAAAATAGTTTTAGAAAATAGGCTATGTTATGGTTGATTTATATAATAAATATCGAAAATTAGCGAGGGTGGTTTGTGGAAAATTTCACCTAAAGTAAAGAAATAGCTACCATAAAAAGTCTATTTGAAAAAGCACCTTTGCTTTTGCCCAAAAGCAAAGGAGGAAAAAGTAAAAAGCAGCGGAGGTTTTGACCTTTTTCACCTGTGCTTTTGGGTATTTGCAGCGGAGAATTTTAGCTTTTGTAGTGGTGCCACTGTACACAAGAGCACAGAATCTCTACTCAAGTGCACAGATTCTAAGCTCTTGAGTAGAGCATCTACGCAGCGGAGCAAAAACGACATAAGCGTATAAAAAAAACCTCGAAATGAGACCATTTCGAGGTTTTTTTATATAGAATATATTCTTGTTAGTTGGCTTCTGCCACTGGTGGATATTCTTTCATAATTTCAGCAACAAACTCTTGAATTCGTGCTTCTTTTTTTTCCATGCTACGGCTGCCACTTAGGTTTCCTGAACCTCTTCCTTGCCATACCAATTCTTTTTGTTTTGTATCTATTAAATCAATGTATAATACACCTTCTGTACGTGTCGTCACCGTGTTCAATGGAACGCCTCCACCCCAAAACCATGGCTGAAATCCCCATCCCCAACCAAAATAGGCATTGTTGTTAATGTCAACACGCTTATTTGCTTTGGTCATGATATTTACTAAAAGATCTGGGTTTTCAGACTTCACAAAACCTTTTGCCATCATCTCTTTTTCAATTGAACGAAGAATTCTTTTCTTATCTAAATCTGAAATCTCTACTTGGTCAATTCCAGTTTTGTAAAACGCAAAAGTTTTATACGATTTAAAGTCAGCTTCTTTATCATAATCAGAAACCACTCTGACCGAAATACAAGAAGAAACGAGTAGTAGTAGCGCGACTACAGGGATAAGTAATTTAATTTTTTTCATATCATTGCTTTTTTTGGGTTAATATACTATTCTTGGTCTAACAATGCATCATCTACTATATTTGGTAGTGTCACTTTTAAATTTGGTTCTACTTCCATAGCGCGTTTTATGGCAAAAATAGCTTCTTCATTTCGTGCCCAACTTCGTCTCGCTATTCCATTATTTACATCCCAAAATAACATAGAATGTAAGCGTCTTGATGCTTCCTTAGAACCATCAAGAACCATGCCGAAGCCGCCATTAATTACCTCGCCCCAACCAACGCCACCGCCGTTGTGAATGGAAACCCAAGTTGCGCCTCTAAAACTATCACCAATGACATTATGGATCGCCATATCTGCTGTAAACTGTGAACCATCATAGATATTGGAGGTTTCTCTATAAGGAGAATCGGTTCCAGAAACATCGTGATGATCGCGTCCTAAAATCACAGGGCCAATCTCGCCACGTTCAATAGCTTCGTTGAATGCTTGCGCAATTTTCATACGACCTTCGGAGTCTGCATATAGAATTCGCGCTTGCGAACCTACCACGAGTTTATTTTCTTGCGCACCTTTAATCCATTGAATATTATCCGCCATTTGCTGTTGAATTTCTGGTGGAGAAACTTTCATGATTTCTTCCAACACTTTACAGGCAATTGTATCTGTTTTGGCTAAATCTTCTGGTTTTCCCGAAGCGCATACCCAACGGAAAGGTCCAAAACCATAATCGAAACACATCGGTCCCATAATGTCTTGTACATAACTCGGATATTTAAAATCGATGCCGTTTTCCGCCATCACATCAGCGCCAGCACGTGAAGCTTCTAATAAAAAGGCGTTTCCGTAATCAAAAAAGTACGTTCCTTTTTCAGTATGTTTATTCACGGCTGCGGCATGTCTGCGCAAGGTTTCTTGTATTTTTTCTTTAAAGAGTTCAGGATTGCTTGCCATCATTTCGTTCGATTCCTCGTACGATAATCCTGTTGGATAATAGCCGCCAGCCCACGGATTGTGTAACGAGGTTTGATCGCTTCCTAAATCTACATACACATTTGCTTCATCAAACTTTTCCCAAACGTCTACAATGTTTCCTTGGTATGCGATGGAAACGATTTCTTTGTTCGCTTTCGCGAAATTGACTCTGGTGACCAATTCGTCTAAATCGTGTATAACTTCGTCAATCCAACCTTGCGAATGACGCGTTTCTGTTGCTTTCGGATTTACTTCTGCACACACCGTGATACAACCAGCAATGTTTCCAGCTTTCGGTTGTGCGCCACTCATACCACCCAATCCAGCCGTTAGGAATAACTTTCCAGCCAAGCCTTCGCCATTTTTAGAAATCTTTCGTCCACCATTCAATACGGTAATCGTGGTTCCGTGTACAATTCCTTGCGGACCAATGTACATATAACTTCCTGCGGTCATTTGCCCGTATTGCGTCACGCCAAGTGCGTTGAATTTTTCCCAATCATCAGGTTTTGAATAGTTGGGAATCATCATTCCATTCGTTACGACAACTCTTGGTGCATCTTTGTGCGAAGGAAATAATCCGAGCGGATGTCCAGAATATACAACTAAGGTTTGCTCTTCGTTCATTTCTGCCAAATACTTCATGATTAGAAGATATTGTGCCCAGTTTTGGAACACGCCACCATTTCCACCATAGGTAATCAGTTCGTGCGGATGTTGCGCTACTGCGTAATCCAGATTGTTCTGAATCATCAACATGATCGCTTTCGCCTGATTTGTTTTTCCAGGATATTCGTCTATTGGACGTGCATATATTTTGTAATCGGGACGAAAACGATGCATATAGATACGTCCATAGGTTTCGAGTTCGTTTTTAAATTCGGGCAATAAAACTTCGTGGTGTTTCTTATCAAAATAGCGCAATGCATTTCGCAATGCTAGTTTCTTTTCTACTGCTGATAGTATTTCTTTTCGCTTTGGCGCGTGATTGATGTTTGGATCGTACGGTTTTAAGTTTGGTAACTCGTTCGGAATTCCTTGTAAAATATGTTCTTGTACTGTCATTTTATAGTTGGATTGTATCGTTAGGCATCATTTTAAAACGTGTTTGGTTTAAAATGTACTAGGGATAGCGAATGTCTACACGATTCAACTGTGCAGTAGCTCTTTTATACTTCATAAAGATAAGATCCATAGTTTTTATGTTCTTTTTTTGTTGAATCCATACGGACAATGACGGCAACCGCTTTCACAACAATAGCCTCTTTTTAGGTGAAACTGTGCTGTGAATACCTTGTAACCTTCTGGTGAAAGGTAAAAATCGCCTTCTTCAATAGGAATTAATTTCTTCATTTCTACAAAGGTACTTAAATTGGCTTAAATTTTGAACCGGAATTATGTATTAGAACTTCGTGATGAAGGTTTGAACTACCGCAAATACTAGTTTTTTCTTAATTTCAGTATAGCACCGCTATGGTTAAATTAAAAAATGCAGCGTAGCGTTAGTATTTGCAGTGGTTCAGAGATGTAATAGATTTTCTAATATATAATTCAGGTTAATAGCTATTGATATGGTTTTTGTGTCAAAATATCTAGTTCCGAGAGATTTTCGAGGAATTACCTTGTATCCTTTTATTTTTTTGCGGGAAGCGAAAGATAAAAGCAATGCTGTTTTGGTACATCATGAACGCATTCACCTGCGACAACAAATGGAGTTATTAGTGCTGCCTTTTTATATTATATATGTGTTGGAGTGGTTTGTAAAACTCTGCTATTACCGAAATCGAAATAAAGCGTATAGAAACCTAAGTTTTGAACGCGAAGCCTATGAAAACGAAGCAAATTTTGAGTATTTAAAGAAACGGAAGTGGTTTCAGGTTTTTCGGTATATGTGACATTTCGACTCTGCTCAATGTCCAATTGCGAAACAAAAAAAGTGCACTTTTAGTACATATCATTTTTACAAAGTTTTGCAAGAAATTATGCTTTTATTTTACTGATTTCAAAGTGTCCAAGGTTTCTAAAAGCCATTTATGAAGATGTGAGGCATAGACTTTATGTTTTTCTATTTGGTTTTCAATAAAGGGAATTAGACTTTTATCATTTAGTGTTTCAATTGCTTCTAAAATTAGTGTTCCACTATGATCGATACTTTCAAGTTTGTGTATTAAAAAGTCTTTTATTTTTTCATCTTTGCGTTTTGCCAAGCCTAAGATAGCATAGGATCTGGTTTTTTGATCTGTATCTAACACTTTGTCCCAGAGTGCTTTTCTAATTTCATCAGTATCTGTTTCTATGACCTCTGCTAAGTTATAGATAGCTGTTTGTTTTATTCCGATATTTTTATCATTTGATAATTCGATATATACATCAATTGTTTTTTCAGTAGCGAGCTCAGAAAAAGCATTCATTAAGCTAAACTTTATATTAGCATTATGGTTTTTAAAAGTACAAAGCAAGTCAATTTGGTTATCAGTCAAATTCTTATTATCAATATCCATTACGCTTATTAGGAGACTTATTATTTCGTTTTCTTGTTCAGATTTTAAGAGATGAAATAAGATTTTAAGTATTCTTTCAGTATCATATTTTGAATAATAAAGTTTAATAAAAAGCTTTATGCCGATTATTTTTTCCTTCAACACATTTGATGAAACTAAAGAAGCCGCTTTATGAAGGCATATTTGGGGTTCTCGCTGTACTAATTCTGTAATATAGTTCCAATGTGTTTCTTCGGAAGAATCCGTAAAAAGTTTATCAAAAAGCGTTTCAATAGAATTTTTGGCAGATGTAACCCAAACAGTTGTCTGAGAAGGATTCAGGTCTTTACTTATTGACCTTTTTATTCTTCCACTCGCTATTTCTTCGGTGACTGAAGCAAAGACAGGATTTGAACCTTGTTTCCATTTGTTGTTAATAAATAGTACTTTAAAATATCTAAATCTTTCGATTGCATGTGGAATTTCTACTTGTAAACAATCTCCTTCTGATGGAGCATACTCAAAATCAAAACAATTTATCTCTGAGTTTAATTGATGAAGTATATTCTTTAAATTGATTCCATTTCCTAAATCTTTTTTAGGCATCATAATTTTCCCTCTTATTGAAGATTCTCTAGAACCAAGATATTTTGTCAAATACCAAGTGTAATAATCTACAAGTTTATCCTTTTCAGGGTTTTCTTCTTCGTCTACACAAGAACAAAATATGAGTCTATTATTTTCTATACATATCTTTATACTTAAACTTAATTTACATGCCAATATTAGTGATTGATAAAGTTATAGGAATCCTATTGAAAATCAAAACTTTGTCAGATATGAGAATGATTATTTATGGATGGATAAAGATGTTTCAGGTTTTGCGGTATATGTGATGTTTCTACAAGATTTTACAAGAAAGCACCTGAAAATTTTAAGTCATAAAAGCGTTAGTAAACAATAATCTTATCTGTTGTTTCTCCTTTTTCAGACATCAATTTTATGAAATAAAAACCTTTTGGCATGTTTGATAAGTCAACGGTAGCTTGCGGTTTAAGTTCACGTATAATTTTCCCTGAAATGTCATATACTAAAATCTTCGTCAAATTTGTGTTTCCGATATGCAGTATTCCGCTTGTTGGATTTGGATAGAGAATGGCATCCATTTTTTTAAATTCAGGATTGCTCAATAATGGGCCATCAACTTGAACGGTTTCTGTGAATGTTGACTCCGTGTTATTTGGACTGTAAACAGCAGTTACGTGTACAAAAAAAGGTGCTGGGTTGTAAAATAAGAAGTCTTCTCCACAATTTGCACCTTGTATTAAATTATAAAGCGAGTTTTCAGTTTGAAATCTATATAATTCAGTTCCTCGATATACATTATATCCAATTAACGCATCGTGAGGTAATGCAGGTTCATCCCATGAAAGGTCAAAATAGTTGTTCCCTGGAGGGTATACGTAAGTATGATCCCAAGTTAAATTTAAAACAGGATTTGTTTGCCCGAAGGACGTACACACAAAAGTCAGGAAGATTGTAAAAATAAGGATGCTTCTTTTCATAGTTTCTTGGTTTGGTAACGTTTTGTAATCTTTAATTAGTTTTATGGTAATTTTTACTAACATAGACATCACAGGAATTCCCTGTTATTTCTCTTATAACGTACCCTAATTTAGGTGATCGCATAAGTTATTGTTAAAGCTATAGGAATCTTACTCAAAATCAAAATTATTAGTAAGATTTTTAAGACTTTGCATGTCAGCGTGAGCAATGTGTATGTTGATTTTAATATTTTTGAAGCTGCTATGGAATTCACAACTGTTGATATATTAATCTTTTACTAAAATGAAATTCTTATTTAATTATTCATCCTATATTAGTGCAATTAACCATACCTATTAATCATCCTATAAACCGCTAACACATGCCAACACCAACGGAATCAATATGTCCAAAGATTGCCAAACCACATCTTTTAAACTCAACCAATAACAATTGGGTCGTGGTGAAAGATACAATTGCCAAAACGCCATCAGGAGATCAAGATTTACCTGCAATTATAAAACAAGGAATTGCCTATTCTACGCAAGGCCTTGGAACAGAAAGTACCATTCCTGCGGTTGTTCCTGGAACCATCTTAAATACCTTGTTACGAGATAAAAATTGGTTGAAATCAAATATAAAAACAGCCTATACAGACGAAGATGGTAAAACATACACATTAAAAGAACAAGGAAAAAGTCTCGACACTGATTTCTTCGATCCGTTTTTTGATACCAACCAAAAATTTATACCAGATGCTTCTATTGACGGAGGCGTTGCGTTGTATACGTATTGGTATTATACGGAGTTTACCTTAGCTACGTTAGCCAAAAATCAGCGTTTTTGGTTAAACCTACGAGGAATTAATTATACCGCAGATGTTTTTATAAATGGAGTTCAATTAAACAAAGCAGCACAATTACAAGGAATGTTTTTGCGTCATTCTTTTGATATTACCGAGCATCCAAGCAAAGACGGAATCTACCGACTTGCAATTCGGATTGTACCACCAGATTCTCCAGGAATACCAACTCTAGCTAACAATGGAGGCGTATTAAACGCACCAAACATCGGTCAATTGATTACCATGAGACATACTGTAGGTTGGGATTGGACTATTTCTATTCCCGATAGAAGTACAGGATTATGGGATCAGGTTTCGGTGTCTACCACGAAAGCATTGCAGCTAAAAGACCCAAATGTTACCACGAAAGTAAAAGGAACAACTGCTACTGTTACTATTCAAATGCAGGTGCATAATTCAACAGCTGTCACACAAACTGGTTTTGTTAGTTATGAATTAGAAGGGAACACACATCAACAATCCATAACAATTGAAGCTGGTAAAACAATTCCAATACAATTTGATGCATTCGAAATTGAAAATGCACGTTTGTGGTGGCCAAATGGAACAGATCCTATTGATCCAAAGAAAGCTCCTGAGTTGTATACCTTGAATTTGTACGCATCAATGGCAGCAGATATAAATACAGATTCGCTATCTGATCAACATACGCTTCGCGTTGGAATGAGAGAGTTTACACATGCGATGATACCGTCAGATAATCCTGAAAAGCGTCAGTTTTCTGTAAACGGAGTTCCCGTATTCATCAGAGGAGGAAATTGGATGGGCATGGATACTTTATTTAGAGGTGATGCCACTCGATACAGAAATGAAGTGCGGATGCACAAAGAAATGAACTTGAATATGATACGTGTTTGGGGTGGCGGATTGATTGAACGTCCCGAATTTTACGAGGCGTGTGATGAGATGGGTATTATGGTGATGCAGGAATTTTGGTTTTCAGGTGAATTTATCTTTAGTGAACCCGGCTACCCAAATCCCAATAGTGGAGGTTTGCAAATACCATTGCCAGCGTACTATAAAAAACTATTTACCAAATGTGCTACCGATACTATAAAAATGCTTCGGAATTACAGCAGTTTGTTGTTTTGGTGTGCAGCAAATGAATCTATTCCTCCTCCAACTTTATTGAAAGAGTTGCAAGGATATATTGGAGAAGGAGACAAAGCGTTGGATGATCGTTTACTAGTTAAAAACTCATTGATGGTTCATGGAGATTCTGTTGGGACAGATGGACCTTATGGAATTTTAAAGTTAAACAACTATTTTCAGAAGATGCCAGGTGGTTGGACGAATCCTTTGAACCCTGAAATTGGATCTTTAGGAATTTCGCCTGTTGAAAGTATTCGACGCATGATACGAGGAGCTAGTTTAGCCAAGCCTCCAAAAAAGTTTGCTCAATTTACTGCTGCTCACATAGATTTACCTGTCGTAAATGAAAGCTGGCAACAATTAAAGTACAGTCAATATTTTGTTGATTATAATGTAGGTGGTCAGACCAAAGATTTTGACGATCAGTTATATACCTACGGAGTGCCTAAAGATATTGATGCCTTTTGCGATCAGGCACAGCTGACCAATTACATGCAGTACAAAGGATTATGGGAAGGATATTTAACGAACATGTGGGACTGGTATACAGGTTTAATTATTTGGAAATCCCAAGGTTCTTGGACAGGCGTAAGAGCAAAACTCTACGATTGGTTTTTAGAACAAAACGGTGGACATTGGGGCGTTAAAGATGCTTGCGAAGCTATTCATGTACAGTTGAATCTGATCAATTATCCTAAAGGAACTTCGTATGAAGTAAACGTGGTCAATCATACTTTACAAGAATTAGGAAACTTGGAACTGAATTGGAATGCGTATGGTTTGAAAGGTAGTATTGGTACTGGGAAAATACCAGCCGAGACTAAGAATCTAGGATCTTCGACCACTAAAATTGGCGATTTAGATTTGACTCAAATTCTATCCGAATTAACTTCTGAAGTATATTTTGTGGTATTAGAATTGGAACAAGAAGGCAAAACGCTTTCTAGAAATATGTATTGGTTGAGTAAAACTGGAAACTACGAAGAAATAGGAACTTACAAAGTACCATCATTAACCACAAGTGCTAAAGGAAGTAAAGACGCAAATGGTAATTATGTACTGCAAACAAGCTTTAAAAATAATTCAGATCAACTTTCTTTCTGGAACAGAGTGCAAGTAAGAAAACCTACAACATCAGGAGGAATCGGGGAGCGCGTACTACCTGTATTTTATGAGCATAATTACTTCTCTTTAATGCGCGAAGAAGAACAATCTAATCAGATAGAATTTCAATACGATGGAAAAGAAGGAACACCAGAGTTGTGGTTAAAAGGATGGAACCAAGAATGGCTTCAAATTCCTATTGCTTGGGAGAAGTAATCAATGTTATTAAATAAAAACGGCTGTCTAAGAATGATGCTTTTTAGACAGCTTCTTTATCATATTTTCTACAAATATGACATTTCATTTTTTAGTAAAGGAAAATACCATTAACTCATTCAAAAGAGGAGCTGACTCATTCTACCTTTCGTATGCTATTATAAATACTCAGTTTTGTGTTGTAATTAAAAACAATACCATCATGAAACAGTATCTATATCTTTTCTTTTTCCTTTTATGTACAAGTTTATTTGCTCAGAATATACCTTCAGTCACTGTAAAAGATGCCAAAGATTTAAAATTAACCGATTTGAAAGTCAGCGTTGCTATCATCGGAAACTTAGCCGTTACTACGTACGATATGAAATTTTACAATGGATTGAACAGAACTTTAGAAGGCGAATTGGTTTTTCCTTTGGGAGAAGGACAAACTGTTTCAGGATTTGCCATGGACGTCAATGGAAAGCTACGCGATGCTGTGATTGTTGAAAAAGAATTGGCAAGAGTTGCTTTTGAAAGTACAGTGCGCCAAAGAATAGATCCGGGGTTGTTAGAAAAAACAGCAGGTAATAATTACAAAGCGCGTGTATATCCGATACTTCCTAAAAATTACAAACACATTGTCATTAAGTTTGAACAAGAATTGAAAACATTCAACAGCAAACAAACCTACGAGTTGCCATTAGGTATTTCTGAAAAGTTAGATACATTTTCTGTTGACATTAGGGTGTTTAACGAGCAGCAACCTATTGTGAGCAAATCACCGTACAAAGATTTCTTTTTTCAAAAAAAGGACGACGCGTATTTAGCAACCGTTTCTAAAAAAGCATACAAGCCAAAGAAACCCATTGTGATTCAGATTCCAAATAGTTTAGATCAAGAAACCGTATCTACATACAATGGATATTTTCATTATTACAAAGTATTGGCGCCAACATCACGATTAAAATCGAAGCCTAAAAAGATCACCATACTTTGGGATGCTTCGTATTCTATGCGTCATAGAAATGTTGCCAATGAATTAAAAGTTTTACAAGGCTATTTAGAATATCTGCAAGATGTAAAAGTTACGTTTATCGCTTTTAATAATGCGGTAAAAACGGAACAATTATTTACGATTAAAAACGGCAATATCGATTTGTTACGACAACGCATAAATAGCGTGCAATACGATGGTGGTACAAAGTTGAATTTGTTTCACGATCTGAAAATTAAGGCAGATGAGGTTTTATTGTTTTCAGATGGTTTGGGGAATTTAGGTGAGTTTTCAATGGCTGCTAAAATGCCCGTATATAGCATTAACTCGTTAGTGTCTGCGAATCATCAACAGTTGATTAATACTGCTACACAATCTGGCGGAAGCTATATCAATCTGACACGTTTTGATACTGTCGAAGCAACACGACTTTTAAAAGAAGAAACCTATCAATTTTTAGGAGTCAACCATACGGATGCTGTCCGCGAAATCTATCCGAAACAACGCATGAATGTATATCAAGATTTTGCTATTACGGGACAATTTACACAAGAAACAACACTTGAATTACTTTTTGGCTATGGCGGAAACGTCACTGAGAAAATTCCTGTAACGATAAAAACATCCAGAGGAACAAGAGAAGTGAAGCGTTTGTGGGCAAAGCAAAAGTTGAACTATTTAAACAGTGATAAAGAAAAAAATAAACAACAAATTATCTCCTTAGCTAAACAATATGATTTGATTACGGATTATACATCGATGCTTATTTTAGATAGAATTGAAGATTATGTACGCTATCGTATTGAGCCACCACAAGAATTGATGGCTGAGTACAAACGACGGTTGGAAACTGCACAAAATGATAGAGCGCTACAGAAACAAGCGGTGCTTGACAAAAAACAATACCTGTTGAAGGATTATGAAAATGTATTGTCTTGGTATGGAAAAGATTATAAACCAAAAAAGCCAGTAAAAAAGATTGCAACAATCAGACGACCTGGTACAAATACCGGATCGGTATCTGGTACAATTACCGATAGTGAAGGAATGCCATTGCCAGGAGCTACCGTAATCATTAAAGGAACAACGACAGGCAGAACTACTGATTTTGATGGGAATTACAGCATTGATGCAAATAATGGACAAACATTAGTGGTTAGCTATGTAGGTTTTAAGTCTAAAGAAATTCGGGTTTCAAGTGATATGGCCAATGTGCAATTAGAGCAAGGTGAAGCGTTAGAAGCTGTAACCGTAGTTGCGTATGATGGCGCCGTAAATAATGCTAGAGTAGCATCTGCAGTATCAACAATTACTTCGGAAGATGTAGAACAGGCTCCTTTAAACCAAGTGCTTCAAGGTACTGCTGCAGGTGTTAGCGTATCAACTGGTTCTGGACAGCCTGGACAAAGTGATACAATTACCATAAGAGGTCGCGCCTCATTAAATGGAAACATTGAACCATTATACGTTATTGATGGCGTTCCTGTAGATCAGGAAAGTTTTCGTAAGCTTACCGAAGAAGATATTCAAGAGGTTTCTGTGTTAAAAAATACAGCGGCTACGGCAATCTATGGAAATAGAGGTGCAGGCGGCATTATTGTAATTACGACGAAAAATGGAGTTACAGAAAACAAAGAAGCAATTGCCGCATTTAATGAGGAAGTTTCAGAGAAAATTACTATGAAACCTTGGAATTCCGATATGCCTTATATAGAAGTTTTACAAAAAGAAGTTTCGGTACCAATGGCGTATCAAAAGTACTTGGAGATAAGAGAAACCTATAACAATGCACCAACATTTTATTTGGATGTTGCTGATTTTTTTCATGATAAGAAAGCGACAGATATTGCGATCACGGTATTGACGAATTTGATGGAAGTTGAGTTGCACAATCACGAATTATTGAAAGCAATGGCGTATAAATCTGAGTACTTTCAGCGATATGATATGGCAGTAATCGCATACAAAAAAGTATTAGAATTGCGCCCAGAAGAACCGCAATCATATAGAGATTTGGCGTTGGCGTATGAGCTAGCAGGAAAGTTTCAAGAAAGTTATGACTTACTGTATAAATTATACGATGGTCAATTGCTTGAAAAAGATTCCATCGGACGTTATAGAGGAATTGAACAAATTGCCTTTGTAGAATTAACCAGATTGGTTTCAAAATACAACACAACACTTGAAATCACAGAAGAGGAGCGAAGTCTCTTTAAACCAATTCCTGTAGATGTGCGCATTGTGATTGATTGGAATCATAATGATACGGATATTGATCTTTGGGTGTTTGATCCGAAAGGTGAAAAAGCATCGTATGCAAATAAAAAGACAAAAATTGGCGGAAGAATGTCCAAAGATTTGACGCGAGGATATGGTCCGGAAGAATTTATGTTGAAAAATGCAATCAACGGAGAATACAAAGTCATGGTGAATCATTACAGTGATAATGTTCAAAAAATATCAGGCCCAGCTATTTTGAAAGTTACCTTGTATACAAATTACGGAACTGAACAAGAGAAAAAAGAAGTCGCTATTGTTCGATTGGAAGAGAAAGGTGGCGAACTTGAAGTTGGAAGTTTGTTTTTTGAGAAGTAAACATCTGCGCTTTTCACAATTTTGAACCGAATATGTTGATAGAAAAATCAGAAGTAATGAATCAGAGTCATTGCTTCTGATTTCGTTATTCAAGTAGCGCTGGTTTGAAATTCTTCGCTCGTAAAACTGTTAAACGACCAAATAAGAGCAAATTTTACTCAGATAGGTCTCTATTTATAGATAATAACAAAGACTTAACATCTTTTCCTTGTTTAAGGGCACGAATAGGTTAGGTTACTGAACACAAAACATTTTACATGAAACTATTATATATCAAAAGAAAAACAAAAACAGAAAAACGTTACAATATCAAGATGGGCGAACTCACTACGGAAGTTACGTATATTAAAAGATACTTTTTGGGAATGCCGATCAAGACACTACAAAAATACCGTGAAACATACTACGGTAAAATTAAAAACTGTGAAGACTGCATGCTCTTTGTTTAATGTATTAATTTGGCGCTAATGAAGCAGCTTGCTTGTGTATGGAAAATTGCAACTATCTTTTGTTAAGTACTAACTTAGCAATTTTTTATACACGTTATAGCATGGCGTTTTTATTCATCTTTTATGTGTAGCCATTCTTCATAACTCACCACTCTTTTTTCAGTATTAGATTTCGTTTCTCCATCTAAAACACCAATAAATTCAAGTTCATGTCCGTCTGGATCACTAAAATAGATTGCAATTGCGGGCATCCAAACAAAAACCATGGGTCCTTGAGTTCCATCATTCAAAAAATTCCAAGAGTTAATATTTCGAGATTTTAAATAATTCAGAGATTCGTTTTGAATCCAATCTGGATCACACTCAAACGCAAAATGTCGAATATCAATTTCTTCCTTAGGTTTTTCCCATAAGCCTAACATAAATTTTTTGTCTTCTCCAATCCAGAAAAAGGCAATTCTACGACTATCGTCGAAACGACATTGTTTTAATTCGAGCGTATTCTTGTAAAATTCAATGGAGCGTTCAAGATTTTCAACAAATAAATGCGTTTCAAAGAGTCCTTTTATCATATTTATTTGGTTTTTCTCAAATTACATACAACAGTTTGCGTGTATGATTAGTTGCGTTGGTTAAGTACTAATTTAGCAAATAAAAACTGAATAGAAAATTCGCGAAGATTTTTGGAAGTAGTCTAGAGTCAGGAAATTAATTTTATACGCTGCGCAACAAGCACTAATGTTATATAGTGTATTTCACTTTAAACATTCTCAAGTTTGACAAAACCTTTTTAATCAAGAGCGTTGTTATTAAGTATTTTTTTGAATTTCGTTTCTAAATTCTTTATAATATAACAAAACACCGCTTGGGTCCTCTATTTGTGGCCAATGTCCAATGTCTTTGCCCAATAATTTTACATTAGGATTGGGAATTAGTTCTTTATATCGATTCGCCATGTGAATACCAGAATTGGGGTCGAATGGACCATTTATAAAGCACATCGGGATCTTCGTATTTTGCATTGCAGCGATCCATCTTTCTTGATGGTTTAATTTGTCAAAAACCAGTCTCCCTATCAAATATGCGATTGATTTCCCGTCGTTATAATTTAAAATATCCCAAAATTGATTTATGAGTCGGTTCGTAGGTTGGGTGTTGAGACCAAAAACTGATTGTATCGATTTTTCCAATTTCTTTTTAGTGAGAAGCTTGCTCAACAACTTTCCAATAGGCTTTGGAGATTGTGAAAGCAATCGTTGTATCATTCTAGGTTTGTAACTATCCATAAACAAACCACCGTTCATAAATACTACCGATTGTATTTTAAAGCAGTTCTGTGAAGTTACGTCCCTAGCTAATAATTCTTGCACAATACTAACTCCTAGATCATGCGATAAGATATGGGTTTGTTTAATGCCCCAAAACTCGATTAGAAAATTGACGATTTCACAATGTTCATGAAAACTATAGACATGATCTTTGGGTTTATCTGAAAATCCCATTCCCAAATAATCAAATGTAAAAACGGTGTACTCTTTTACTAGATTTTTCCAAACAGATTTCCATTCGAAGGTATTGAAAGGATATCCGTGAAGTATTAAAAGGTTAGGACCGCTACCTTCCTTGATGTAAAATACTTGATGACCGTTTATATTTATTGTTTGACCTTTGTTCTTCCAAGCAACCACTTCTTTGTCCATTCCTAGTTTATTATGATTCGTACGATCACAAAGCTACTCATTAGGGATTACAGAAATTTGTAAAAATCGGTCGTTTTCGTTATCAGATAGCTTTTTTGGAGTGTGATTGGTATACTTTTTTATTTCTTTATTAAAATGAGATCTGTCGTAATAGTTTTGATTTGAGAATAAATCTCCTTTTTTGATGTCTTTGTATGATGCCGAACAGCGTAATATATTACAATAACTTTTTAGTGAAAGCCCAAACATTTTATTAAAATATCTGTTGATTTGCCTACTAGACCAAAATAGTTTATCGGCAAAATAACTCACGCTTTCATTGCCTTTCGTTTGGCTCAATAACTTGAATAGATGAAGTTTTCGATGGTCTAGATTATTTTCTTTATCAACTTCTTGGCTTATTATTGAACTTAAGCTATCAATTGTAGCTACGTTTTCGGAAAAGTTGAATGAATTTAGGTTCCAAAAAGCATCGGACAACTTTTTTTGGGAGTTTAACAACGGAGCAATACTTTCGTAGAATACATACTCAACAGCGGGTAATTTGAATTGTATTCCAAAAAGTTGATGATTTGGAGAAATTACCACTTCAACCTCTTTTGTATATAGTCCTGTGAGTACGGTACTTTGGTATTTATAATTATCAAAGCGAACGATAATATCAAAAAAACCGTCAGGCAAAATGGTGTAATTAAGATTTTTTGATGAATCGTTGTCTAACCACCAAAAACATCGGATGTACTGTTTTAAAAAATCATTAGATGTATGTTGGTAATAGGTCATATTTTATACTTCAAGTTTGTGTCAAGATTACACCTAACATATGTATACTATTTTCTAGGTCTTTTTTATTCATTTAATAATCGAACATAGTTTTTCCAAGGTCCAATGTCTTCAGCATAATGTTTAACAAATACACGCGATATTTGATTCAAATGTATCATATCATGAATTGACCAGGTTGAAATTAATTCTTTAAGCGTTACCGTTTTTAAATCTGGATGAATTCCTTCTTTGTTTAAATCGACTTCAGTTAAATTCCATGATTTTAATTTCTTAATATTTTCAGCTCTAAGCGTTTTAAATTCATTCAATAATTCATCGGTTGTTTGTGATGAGTACAATTTCTCTTGGGCAAATCGGTCATAAGGTTCAAAAGTTTTATTTTTAGCATCTCCTAAAATTATTTCTGCTCTCGGAATCCAATCAGTTTTTTCACCATGAATTAAATGACCTATGATATTGTAGCCACTCCAGGTATTTTCTCCTTCATTAATTGTATCCCAATCATGCATAGAATTATTGAAAAGCGCATAATAAATTTCGGGAGTTCGTTCAAGTATTTCTATCGATTTTTGTAAGTTAAAATTCATTTCTTTTTAATTGTAGATAACGGTTTTATATATGTTTTTGAGAGCAGTTTTCTGTTTCGGAATAGAAATCAGAAGTTACTTTTCACTCAATTCTTTCACTTTTAATAACCAACTTTTCCAAACAATTTTCTGTGCTTCAAAATCTGAAATGTACGGTCCCGCGTAAATGGCAAGTTTAGAAACAGTATTACTTTCTTCAATCGTATACCTTTCTTCGTACTTAAAACCACTGAAATCATATTCGACTTGAATAAGTTCATTTTCGATTAGTTTGGTTATTATTCCAGTAGATACAATTTTGTTGGGTTCATATTTGAAATGAACTTCAGACCCAAGTTTCCAATCGGATTCTACAAAGGCATTCTTATCAAATACGCTCCCGAGTTCTTTCGCATAATCTTTGCTTGTAATAAGATTCCAAACTTCAGATGAATTAGCATTTATATCAATACTAATCGAAACAATTTTAGATTCTTTCATGTCATTTGATTTACAGCTTGTTAAGGTGCATATAATTGTGATTAAAATAATAATTGAGGATTTCATACAATTTCTTTTTTTCGTTCAAATTACTATCAATGTGTTTATAACTAGAATTCCTTTTATTTCTATTGTAAGTAAACTTATTTTTTAGAATTAGTTCCTGTTAAAGCTAGAATAATCTTACTCAAAATCAAAATCAGCTAGCGAATTTTTACTATTTTCTATGTCTAGATACATCATGTGTGTGTAGATTTCGGTATTTTTGAAGCTTCTATGGAATTCCAAACTGAAAACATACCTATTCAGGAAATCAAGCTTGATTTTGATACATCGATTCGTTTGTTTATAAAGCGAGAAGATTTAATTCATCCATTTGTTTCTGGTAATAAATTCAGGAAACTCACCTACAATCTGGCGGAAGCCAAAAAAGAAAAACAACACACTTTGTTGACATTTGGCGGCGCATTTTCCAATCATATTGCTGCAGTTGCTGCCGCAGGAAAATTGCATGGTTTTAAAACGATCGGAATTATCAGAGGTGAAGAATTGGTGGACAAAGTAGACAGCAATCCAACTTTGCGTTTTGCGAAAGAAAATGGCATGAAATTCAAGTTTGTAACAAGAGAAAAGTATAGAGAAAAAACAACTTCCGATTTTTTTGCACAATTAACACAAGAGTTTGGACGTTTCTACAGCATACCAGAAGGCGGTACAAACGATTTGGCAGTAAAAGGCTGCGCCGAAATCATTGCGGAAAGTGCACAAGATTTTGATACTATTTGTTGTGCGGTTGGAACTGGCGGAACCATTGCTGGAATTTGTCACGGAGCATTTTCACATCAACATATACTAGGATTTCCAGCCTTGAAAGGTGATTTTTTACAGAAAGAAATTGAGCAATTTGTATCGAAAGATAATTGGGAATTAATTACAACGTATCATTTTGGCGGTTACGGAAAAGTCACGGACGAATTGATTCAGTTTATAAACAGGTTTAAACAACAAACAGGAATTCCGTTAGACCCAATTTACACAGGAAAAATGCTGTTTGGTATTATAGATTTAATCAAAAAAGGGCATTTTGCCAAACAAAACCGTATTTTAGCAATTCATTCTGGTGGTTTGCAAGGAATTGCAGGAATGAACCAGAAACTACAAAGAAAAGGACAAACAACGATTGTATAAACACATGAAAACACCTATTATTTATACACTTTTAGGATTATTTTTATTGGCGAGTTGCGGAACGCAAAACCGCGTTTCTAAAACAACAAAGAAGCCTAAGAAAACAACACGAGTTGTAAAGACAACTCCAACAAAAGAACCTGTTGTAGTTGCGACAACACCTAAAGATGTTGAGGTAAAAACACCAAAGAATTCTACAAAAACTGCTACCGAATTGTACATAGAAAAGTATAGTGCTGTTGCGAAACAAGAAATGGAACGTCACGGAGTTCCGGCAAGTATCACGCTAGCACAAGGAATTTTAGAATCGGGTTCAGGAAAAGGAAAATTGACCGTTCGCTCCAACAATCACTTTGGAATTAAATGTCATAGCGGTTGGAAAGGACAACGCGTATATCACGATGATGATGAAGATCAAGAGTGTTTTCGCAAGTATGCAAATCCAATCTATTCATTTTCAGATCATTCTTTATTCTTAACAGGGAGATCGCGGTACGCTTCTTTGTTTAAATTGCCAAAAGACGATTATAAAGGTTGGGCAAAAGGCTTGAAAAAAGCAGGATATGCTACCGATCGAAAATATCCTAAAAAATTAATTTCACTTATAGAGCGTTACGAATTATACAAATATGATGCAGAAGTTTTGGGTAAAAAACCTGAAGATGCACAAAAAGTAACCACACATAACGATCGTTATACGGTTTCTAAAGGCGATACTTTGTATAGTATTGCGAAAAAACATAAAGTAACGGTTGCGAAATTAAAATCTTTAAATGGACTTGAAAACAATGAAATTTTTGTTGGACAAGTACTGTTTGTAAAACCACTTCCAAAAGATTTTTAGTCATTAAAAAACATAGTATATAGATGGAATATAAACGTAGCAGCGCGTTATTTACGGAAGCACAAAAAGTGATTCCTGGTGGCGTAAACTCACCTGTTCGTGCGTTCAAAGCCGTAGGCGGAACACCAATTTTTGTCAAAGAAGCAAAAGGCGCTTACATTATTGATGAAGATGATAAACAGTATATAGAATATATTAATTCTTGGGGTCCCATGATTTTGGGACATGCACACAAGCCTGTCATTGATGCCGTAATTGAGAAAGCCAAAAAAGGAACTTCCTTTGGAATGCCAACCGAAATAGAAACTAAGATTGCAGAATTAGCGGTTTCTATGGTGCCAAATATTGACATGATTCGTTTTGTAAATAGTGGAACCGAAGCGTGTATGAGTGCAGTTCGTTTGGCGCGAGGATTTACAGGAAAAGATAAAATTATCAAGTTTGCGGGTTGTTATCACGGACATAGTGATTCATTTTTGATTCAAGCTGGAAGTGGTGCAGTGACATTTGGAAGCCCAAACAGTCCTGGTGTTACTGCAGGAACTGCAAAAGATACCTTATTGGCTCGCTTTAATGATTTGGAAAATGTAAAAGAAATTATTTCGCAGAATGAAGGTGAAATTTCGTGTATTATTATAGAACCTGTTGCAGGAAATATGGGTTGTATTCCTCCAGTAGCAGGATTTTTAGAAGGATTACGCACATTATGTGATGCACACAATATTTTGTTAGTGTTTGATGAAGTCATGACAGGATTTAGACTCGCAAAAGGTGGCGTACAAGAACTTTTGGGCGTGAATGCTGATATTGTATGTTTTGGAAAAGTAATTGGTGGAGGATTGCCGGTTGGCGCTTTTGCAGCTCGAAAAGAAATTATGCATCATTTAGCACCGATTGGACCTGTGTATCAAGCGGGGACTTTAAGTGGAAATCCATTGGCGATGGCAGCAGGATTCGCAATGTTACAAGAGTTGAATACAGGAAACGTTTTTCAAAGTTTACATGATAAAACGGAATATTTACACAAAGGCATATCAAAAGTATTGACAGAAGCTGGCGTGACACATCAAATCAATAGAATTGGTTCGATGATTTCGGTACATTTTTGTGAAGAACCTGTGATTGATTTTGCTTCTGCCGCAAAAGGAAACAATGATTCGTTTAAAAAGTTTTTCCACGGATTGTTAGATAGAGGAATTTACATTGCACCATCGGCTTTTGAAACTTGGTTTTTATCAGATGCGTTATCGTATGAAGATTTAGACAAAACGATTCAAGCTATTGAAGAAGTTGCAAAAGATTTATAAATAGTAATATAATTTTATAGAAAAATATACGCATAAAAAACTCGGCAAATAGCCGAGTTTTTTTTATGTGATATGAAAGGAAATATCATCCTCCATTTGCGCCTTCAATTTTATCTTGACGTTCCTTTTCTTTATTTAAAGAAATTTTGAATTCTTCAAGTTGTGCTGGTTGTAAAACGGCACTAATCTTTTTTCTCATACCATTAAGTACATCTTTACTTATAATACCATTGTTTTTTTCATAGGCAGTATAGTAAATTTCAAATACTAGCTTTACTTGTGCAGGCGAAAGATCTAATGCTTTTGCTAACGCAGTTGTTTTGTCTTTTGCCATTGTTTCAAGAGGATCATCTTGTGCAGTTGCTGTTTGAATTCCTAAAAACAAAACACATATAAAAGTGAATAGTGTAATATATTTTTTCATAATTATTGGTTGGTGTTAGCTGAATAATAACTCAATAATACTAAAATTGTATAGAAATAACAAAAAAGAGAAGTTAAAAAAAGCTTCTCTTTCTTGATTTATTATTTTCTCCCGTCACGTTTCCCTTTTTTACCTTGCTTTCTCTTGCCTTTGTGCGCTTGCATTTTTTCCCACCTTTCGTATTGTTCAGCAGTTAGAATTTCTTTCATACTTTTTTTGAAAGCAATTTTTGCGTCCAAACGCGCATTCATCATGGCATACTTTTCTTCATCAGTTGGCTTTTCCTTTTTTTCTTTTTTAGCTTTGCGTTCTTCCATTTTCTGCTTTCTAACTTTTGCAGTTTCCGTATGTAATGCTAAAATTCTTTTTTGTTGATTTTCTGATAAGTCGAGCGCAAGCGTCATTTTTTTTGTTTGCAATTGGGCAACTTGTTCAGGAGAAAGGTCTTTCATGAACTCTTTTCCTTTTTCCCTCTTCATTTCTTTTCGCTCTTTGCGATCTGTTTTGTCAGTTCCTTCTTGTGCTGCTATGTTTAGTGTAAATAGTATAGCGAGTGCATAAATGATGTTTTTCATGTCTTTTGTTGTTATATTTATTTGCTTCTTGGACTTATGTGATATAGAAAGGTTTAATGCGAATTTTATTTTGGGAATTGTTTAACAAGGTTCTAACGAAATTTAACGTGAAAGCTTTGTTTAAATTCATTTCTTTGAATCATACATTATTTGTTTTATGAAATACATTGGCTACGTTTTTTATTACGCTAGAGAATTGCTCTTTTTGTCATTCTTGCTGACGTTATGCTATGTATTTATTCCTGTTTTCGCGCCCATGGCAATTGCGGCTAAACTAGTGTTGCCTTTTGTGTTTTTCATCATTAAAAAAATGAACGATCAGACAACTTTATATTTTTTGTATAATTTAGGAATGCGCAATCGGACGATTCTTTTTTTATTGTTTTTCTTATCTAATGTGGATGTTTTTCTACTTCAATTTTTAATTCGATAAGCTATGTTAGAAGTTGATAATGTAGAGAAATATTACGATTCGGTTCAAATCCTTTATGGCGTGTATTTGAAAGCTGAAGAAGGACAGGTTACGGGAATTTTAGGTAGTAATGGTTGTGGAAAAAGTACCCTGCTGAAAATCATTTTTGGAACTTTGCGATCAAAATATAAGTTGATTAAGATTGATGGAAACGTACTTCACAAAAAAATGTACACTACCGGAATTGCCAAATACTTGCCGCAGCATAATTTTATTCCTGATTTTTTATCCATTCGAAAAGCTTTGAAGTTATACGGTGTCACCGAAACTGATTTTAAAGCATTTTTTGTTGAAGAAGATTTCGATTTAACTCAAAAATTCGGAAAGTTATCTGGTGGACAACGAAGAATTGTAGAAGTCTTTTTAACCTTAAAAACGCCTTCGCGAATCATTTTGCTCGATGAACCTTTTTCGCATATTGCTCCCATACAAATTGAGCGGATTAAGGAATTAATTCAACTACAAAAACAGCATAAAATCATTCTTATTACCGATCATTTTTATCGTGAAATCACGGAAGTTTCAGATGCTATTTACTTAATCAAAAATGGAAGCTCTAAACGTGTACAACAACTCACGGATTTGGAAGATTATAAATATATTTCTGAAGGGAGTTTGTGAGGTTAGGTGTGTTTTAATTGGAATTTGACATGAATATTTCTTGCTAGCCGCTGGCAAGGGATTATGGAATTTTTAATTACGGCTCATGCTTTTATAGTTTATTTGGCATTACCACACGATGGAATCGTGCGGTAGCGGGGGAACTGGTTTTTATATTTTCATGACTATTTAGCCATACATTTGCCTATAATCTTCTATGGAATAATCCACAACATCATTTATGAATTCACTAAAATTACTCCTATCTTCTATTTGACTTAGTTCATGATTTCCAATTTCATAAAACTGGACTTTCCAAACTTTTGGATCTTCAGTGCCTTCATCAAAATAGAAAAAGAAAAATGCTTGTGAACCATGAGAAAATAACTTGCTCTGTGGCTTTGTATTTTGTTGACATTTATTACGTTGTTGTACTACTTTTTTGTCTGCACGGACTACAAGTCCGCGCTATCGGGTTCCTTCTCTATTTTTTTTAAATACTTCTCTGCTATCTCTAGCATGTCTTTATCTGTTAGCATTTTTACAACTATTTATTCATGGCTATATCGGTCTTCGTCAGGATACCAAAAAGAATGTAATGATGTTACGTAATCCCCGTTTTTATAATCTTCATATTGTTGTTCATAATGATAATGGGTTCCAAAACGTAAAACCCTACGGCGTTCTTTTTCTACTAAAAAAGGTGTGGCATTTATTGTATATTTACGATCCAATGTTTCGGAAAAAAGTTTAATACCAAAATGATAAATATTGCCAAGTGGTTTTTTAATTGTTCTATTGATCATTAATTCATGACTGTTTTCTTCCCCTAATTCTTGGGCTTTTTCTTCCTCCATTTTCTTTAAATATTTTTTTGCTATTTCTAGCATGTCTTTATCTGTTAGCATATTTTATTATTTGTGACTAAACTTTTCTGTATCTGGATACCAATAAAGATCCAAACTTGGAGCTAATGCATTATTCTCATAAAAATCTAAATACTTTTCTAAAGGATAAGCTGTTCCAAACAGGACCACTTTACCCGATTCTTTTTCGACCAAAAAAGGAGGTGTGCCTATTAAATGATCTTCTACATCTTGTGTTTCAAAATATTTTTTTCCATCAAAAGCATAAATGTTTCCATACGCTTTTTTTTCGATATACTCTGGAAAAAGCATATACTCAGTATCATATTCTCTACTAAGAAAATCAATATATTTCTCTGCAATAGTTCTCATCTCTTTGTCTGTTAACATCATTATTTAATTTTAATTAAGTATTATATTCTGCAATTCTATATATCTAGAATTTGTATATGTGAAATCTTCTAATTTTAAAAATCTAGCCACCCGATAGCGCGGACTTGCAGTCCGTGCAATAATCAAGGTCAAAATATGAATACAGGTATAACTTCTAATTCATTATCCAATTCTGCATAATTTCGTGCAGAACTAAATACATAATCCTCGGGATTAGCTACTATTTTTTCCATTACAGGATTGTTATGTATATAGTTAATTTTTTGCTTTATGAATTTGTTAGAATATACTTTTTCTGCATGATAGCCATTTTGCCAAACCTTATACATTTGTTTTCTCTTTAAATGTGAGCATGCTTTTTTAAAATAATCTAACAGCCACTCTCGTCTGCTTTCAGGATATTCTTTAATAATTTCAATAATTTTTTTTGATGTATAGGTTTTAAAATCTCTTATGACATTAGACAGTAAACTATCGCCTTGTACTTTACATAGCAAATGTATATGGCTAGACATAATACAATAGGCATAAATCTCTAAACCTTTATGTTTTTGGCAATATTGCAAAGCATTTATGATGCTATACTTTTGTCTTAACCTTGTGAAAATATCTACCCAACCTACTGTTGTTATGGTAATAAAGTAAGCAGCATCTTGCTCTGTGGCTTTGTATTTTGTTGACATTTATTACGTTGTTGTACTACTTTTTTGTCTGCACGGACTACAAGTCCGCGCTATCGGAAATAAAGTAAGTAGCACCTTACTCTGTAGCTTTGTCTTTTGTTAACATTTATTACGTTTTTGTACTACTTGTGTATGCACGGACTGCAAGTCCGCGCTATCGGGTAAGTTTTCACTTATCCAACACGTAACAGAATTCTTGTTTTTTGAGTTAATATCTTTTTTATGAATTTCTCAGGATTCTTATGGAGTTTCAAAAAGCTCTTTAGGATAACTTTTAAGTTTACCAGTATCATTAAGAATTATAAAAGAGTTATTTTCTTCAGAATCTATAACATATAAATTATCAGACTTTAAGTTATGATTGTAATTGTATTCTTTATATATGGTAGTATTACATTTTAGTATTTTAGGATATTCTATTTTCTGAAAATGATTATTACTATCAGAAGTAGTTGCTATTAACATGTTTTCTTCAAGTTTTACTAAATTATGATCCATTGCAGTTTTGAAAAAGCTGTTTTTTCTGCTTTTGCAATAAAACTCAATAGTTTTACTCTCTAATGTATATTCCCCTTTTTCTTCTATAGTCCAATTTCTTCCAATACCTAAATGTCTCATTAAAATGTAATCGTTATTTATATTTAGAAAGAGAAGGTTTGTAGTTCCTGCTTGGTTTTCTGTATAAATATATCGGTATATCCCAAAAACACTTTTTTTAGAACCCAATTGTTTTTGGTCAGTCCAATATTTAGAGAAATCCCCACTAATTTTACCTGATAGTTGACCGTAAATGTATCTTCTTAACATAATTTATTACTTGGTTATAATGTTTAAATCAAAATCTGGAAATTTTTCTTTAACCCATATTAACAATTTTTTATTGTCTACGATAGCCTTTTTTGTTTTCGGGAGCCAGAAATTATTTAGAGCGTCCTCATGTTCTTTGAGAATATTTTGTGGAACATTGCTTGTTTTTAATCGTTCTACTTCTCTAATCCTTACCTCAGCTTCAAGAAATATCATTTTACGATCACTTAGTCTACCTAATAGAATTTGTTTATTAAGTGAAATATCGATGGTTTTTCCATTAACTTCTTTTGAAACTACTGTAACAGACTTATTGTTTAAATTCTTCTCAAATTGTAAAACATGATCAATTTCATGCTCTAAATCTAAAAAACGCATTTCAGGATGCCATTCTATTTCTTTTTCAATACGTAAAAACTTTTTACCTTTTGGACCAAAAACATATCTAACTCGATACCCTGCCCCTACTTTCAAGAATGTATCAGTATCTAGCTCTATAATCCGTATTTTGTTCTCTTTCAGGAAGGATAAAATTTGTTCATATCTAGGATGTAATTTCATTTTTACAGTCCCCCATTTTATAGATTCTTCTGTTGCTTCTTCTCCAATTTTAGCGGCTGTATTTACTAGAGTTCTTCGTTTTCTTAAAAAAGATACATACTCTAATAATTTATCTAGTAATTTAGCACCTTTTATTTTGCCTATTGCAGTAACATCTTTTATTATTTCTTTAATATTACCAAAGCTAATAATTTCTTCTCTGAATAGTAAATAATATTTGCTTATAGTTTCTCCTTCTATGATACCTTTGGTTAAGATAGCTCCTTCGTTATATAATTCTTTTAATTGATAGGTAAATTTTGAATTTCCAAATTTTTTTGCAAAATCAGTAATAATTGTGAATTTTCCTCCAATAAATTTTGGGAAGTTTTTAAGTCTTTCAATACCGTACTTAAGTATTTTAATTAATTGATCCCTAGCTTTTCCAGTAATTTTTAAAAGTAATTTCCCTCCACTTATTAACATGTTTCCCATTAATGGAACTAATAAAGGAACTCCGGTTACAAAGCCGCCAATGATATATATATGTTCCCAAGTATCTAAAAAGTCTGCGCCCCATGGCTCTCCATTAGGGCCTTCAATTTTTCGTATTTGTTCTTCGAAAGCTTGAATAGCTATATCGCCAGTAGCTAGTCCTAAATCAATAATACTTATAGCGGTTAATAAAGGAGTTGTACCTTGTGCTAGTGTATGTGCTGAAACTACTACTACAAGTATATCTAGTCCAACACGGATAACTTTTATGAGGTCTTTTAAATTACGTTGAAAAGCCTGATCTTTTAAAAAAATTGCAGGAACTTGAAAAGTAGTTTCTTTTCCATCAGTATCTTCTATAACAAAATTCACAAAGTCTAAAGGATGTAAATAATGAACATAACTTGAAGGGAGAGGTTCAAATGATCCAGAATTCTCTACATATTCTTCTTCTTCTTGTACAAGTGCAATTCTTTCTTCATTAACATAACTGGTTTCATCGTTTGTATCAAATATTGCATCATATATATCATTTATAACATTAGATATGTCCTTACGTGTTAACTCATTGGCAGAATTGACTTGATAGCCTTTTGTATTCTTGAATGTAATGAATTTTTTATACCGATGAAATCCTTGCCCTTTGTAGTTACATAATGCACGTAAAAGTGAAGCGAAAATGGTTTTATTGGGAACTGTAAACCCTAACGTATATTGAGAAGTTCCTATACCATCCAAAGCGGTATAAATGTCCTTTATTATTTTAGGGTTGTCTTCAAATTTATTGTAAAGAAACTGCATCCCACTTATCTTATCACCTTTCTTATCAGCTATGGCTTCCAATACTTTTATTTGATTGCTACTATTGTCTGTAAAATAACGATCTGTATCATATTTAAGCAGCCTAATAGTATCTTTCCATAATTCTTGTAAACTTTTTTCTTTAATAAGAGATATAGGAGTTATAGAATACAGCCAATCGAGTTGTTCATCGGTTGTATTTTTACTATACAACTCTTTAAACTCAGCCTTTAATGTTGACTTTGATAATGGTGTGCCTTTAATTAATTCCCAAAAAGCTAAAAAATCTGTTGCTTTTTTGGAGGTAAGTCTAATTGCAATATATTTTGATGGCACATCAAAAGTTTTATCATTATCAGGATCATAGTTACTAAGATTGAAACCTTTTTCTCTATCATTTTTGTAAAATAGGAAGATTTTAAAACTGGCTTCTAATTTTTTGATATTTATATTAATTGAATACTGAGGCTCAGGATTTAAAGAACAAATTCTTTTATTGAACCTTGCTTCTTCAAAATATCCAGATTTTTCTTCCCCATCTAAATTATATTTAAAAGGTATGTCATGTCGTGTTTTTACATACTTAGGTAACCCCTTTACATCCCTGTCTAAGTAAATATCTTTAACACTTACTCTGTAACGACTTTGTGTAAATCGTTGAGAAGTATATTTTGACCAATTAAATATAAATTTTGGATCATTTAAGTTATTTTTTAAATCTGTTGCTAATTGGTCGAAATCTGTTTTGCCTATATTAAAATTTTCTGAGAATTCTCCACAACGATTTTCATAAAAAACACTGTTTTTTTCAGAAGGGATTTCTTCAAAATCAAGCTTCTGCATTAAAGGAAAGAAACTTTTATTTAAAACGTCTTCAAAAGGTTTTTCTGGTTGTGTATCTATGAAATTCTGTTTTTTTAAAACCATATCAATTAGTTTTTAAATCATTCATGTTTATGTTTAGTTCATAATTCGGAAACAACTCCACCAAATCCTTTCGATATTTTTGCAATTCAGTTGCCTGACTTTTGCCAATGACACTCAAATCAATATGATAGTTTCTGTCAGTCGTCCAAATATATGTGTTGATAATAGGGAAACTGCACACCATCATAATGTCCCAATCTTTCCCTGCTAATTGTGTCCAATCAGCAATCGGAGTTTTCGCTCTGCTTCCATATAAATAGATTTGATGGACAGGCGTAATTCGTTCTACGTACTGTTTCAGTTCATTGAGAATGTATGGCAACACGTTGTCGTGTTGCCATATCATTTCTAATTGTACACTACTCATTATTGAAATCTATTCAATGGAAGTAGTACGTCAATTTCTGCATCGGTAAGTGATGTTGCGTATTTATCCTGAATACGATTGGTGTATTTTGTAGGTGAACTTACAACGATACCTTCTGAATTCATTTCAACTTTCAATACATCATGCGCTTGATCATTTACAGGACCTTCTACATTAGGTTTTTCATACGAGAATGTTGAAATTTTTCCGTAATCAATCTTAAATTGAAGTCCCAATGGATTTGCTTCATTGTCAAATACTTGTTGCGCTTCTACACCAGAAATTAAAGATATTTTCTTCGCTAATACTTGATAAATAATACCCGCACTATCTAGTAAATCCCAATTCGCATCACGCTGAATTACAATTTCCTGATCCATACATTTATAAGTCAATGGAAATGCTTCTGAATCGTCAAAATCAGCTACTGTTTGAAGTTTCGCTCCTGAATTGTTATGAAATGTGAGCTGAATTTCCTTTTTAGAAACCGCAGCATCACCAACTTGTAAATCATTAAAAACAGTTGGGTCATTCACAATATTACTGCTGCATTCTGATTGATCAGACTCAATGAAGTCATCAATATCATCACATTCACAAGGCAACGCTTTTTCCACTTTTAAGCCTAAACTATCAGCTTGTAAAATGGTCAATGAAGTAGGAACGCGCGTTTTCCAAGCTTTTCCTTCTTTTATACCTAATGGTTTTTTCAATTCATCAACAATTGACATGTATAATGGATCGTCCAATAAAGGCAACTCGCCACCATTCCAAATGCTTCCTGTACTCATGTAATGCATAACAGCTTCTTCAAATCCTGGGCGAACAGTTAAGACAACTCTTGCCAATCCAGCTTGCATAAAGCTTCTGAATAATGGATCGTTGTTTTCGAAATTGTACAGTTCATTCCATTCTTTGCGATTACCCCAATAGAAAGGATAGAAGTTATACGACATAATTTCCCATTCAAATGCTTGTTCCATAAACTTTGCAAACGAAGCATAATCGTCTAGTGATTGTGTTACGGTTACATTATGATTGTCTAATTCATCACCTGAATACATTTTTTTACCAAAAGTTCGTTCGGCTAACGGAGATTGATCCATTAAATAAGATAAACAGTTTTTACGTAATACGGTTTGTTCAATTTGACGATAGAATAGTGGATTCGATTCTTTTAAAGCCGCAACTTTTACTTCTTCTTCGCCTTTTTGTGCAAGATATTCAGCCAATTTATCTTCATATGCTGTAATAATTGCATTGAACGTTTCCAATTGCCATCTTTCAAAAGTTTCATCTAATCTTCTAAGTTTAATACTTACGTTAGAATTTCCAGAAAGATGTGTTAACGATGAAAATGAAACAGGAATAGTTGAAACAAATTTTGATAAAGACCTTGTGTCATCTTGAGGCATTTTTACACCTCCAACAATGATATGTGTTCGACCGTAGCCACTATCTTCACTGTCTATCCATTCTGCTTTTGCGTTTAAAGTATAATACCCTTCAGGAATATCCAATTCTACATGTTCTCCATAACGTTCATGCTCATTGTCTTTTACCTCCGTAGCTTTATACGAAAATGCTTTTCCAATAAACATTTCTTCAACTGGTGGCTGACTAACTTCTGCATTGTAAATAGCTGCTAATATTTTATAATTTTCTTCGTCAATTTTAGATGCATCACTGATTTTGTGACTGCTAATAGTTACCGTTCTCGGATCTATTGGTTCTGCTAAAATCATTGTATCACTCGAAGTATCTTCTTGCATTGATGTCATGGCGATACGATGTAACTTTGAAGGTTGCGGAATGGCAAACTCATACATCAAACGTCGTCCGTAATTGAAGATTTGATTTTTGTATATTTTATCAATCCATCTGTAAACGCCCACAATATGTTTGTCTCCTTTTCTGTTGTCAAAACCATGTGAATTGTTCTCTTCATATTCTTCCACAATCTTTGAAATACGTTCCTCTTTTACACGTTGTACTACACGATCCATCGCTCTTGATGTAATTTCTTGTGCTTCTGTCATCGCTTGATTGACGCTGTCTTCATTTGATGTATGTGTTGCAAAATTAACGCCAGCACCTATATTGAAGTTAACACCTATACCACCAGTTTTCCAACTAGCATTTGAATTTGCATAAGAAGAGAAATCTTGTGATTCTGAAATTACTTGTGAAACTTCATTTTGCATTTCAAAACGATCCGTAGTAGTTGTGTCAGACAAACGTTCTTTTTCAGTTTCTGAACTTGTAGACGTTGTATTTTCTGAACTACGCAATCTACGGGTAGATTTTTCCTTGTATTCGCGCGCCATCACATTTTCAATATGCGATACTTCTCCTTCGGTATAACAATGTACGCTTTGCTCTACTTTTCGATAATCTGCAATTCCTAATTGACGCATTCCATATCCGGAAGGCACAAATTTTTCTTCACCTGTTGTCGGATTTGTAGTTGAACCGCCACTTGTTCCTAAACCACACGTGTTTGGACGTAATATTCCATCAAAAGAAACGGATGTTCCATCTAAGAATGTAACTGCACTTTTTAGATGTAAAGTGCTCGATGAAACAGGTCCTGCCAACACTAGAAAGTTTATTTTTACAGAATCTGAACCAGAAGCAATAATTGCAAAACTGTCTGATTGGGTCAATTCTACACCATCCATACTCAATACTCTAGTAGTAGTACTAATCACTGGAGAAATACTGTCTGCATTGCTAGCGATGTCTGCAAAAAATTTCCAAGACGAATTTCCTGTTTTTGGATCAATGATTACTTTTGAACAAAAAGCTGCTTGATAAGCACTTCCTAAATCATCTGTAATTGTTTTTGAGATCGGAAGAATTGTTCCATTTATACTTACTGATTTTTTATAAAAAGAAGTGTTTTCGTATAAAGTAGCCGTAAACTGTGCTGTTTCTTTTGCTAATAATTTTTTAGCTTGCGCGAAGGTTTTTATCTTGTCAATTGGCTTTAAAAAAGATAAAGTTTCATACGCTAGTGGTGAAAATAAGTTGATGGCTTCTGCCGAATCAATTTCATCATCAAACGAAAAAGAAAATACAGGCAAACTTGGATATTTTACAGGAACTGGCTGATCGCAAGGATTTACATTTGAAGCATCATACACGATATCACCTCTTAGGTCACACCAAGTGTCCTTAGCGGCTTGCACAGCTACTTCATACGCATCTAACAATACTTTTACATCTTTGTCATGATTCGCCTTTGCAGTTGCATATGCTGTACGATATTCTTCTTCGTAAGTAGCATGTAATTCTTCAACTTCTTCTGTTACTTTTTCTAAATTTTGCAATTCTAAATTCGCAATACTTGCTAATAAGTTTTGGCTTAATGGAACCGTTTTATACGTGCTTGTTGTATTTTCAGAATTGTTTTCATCTGCTAAAACATCTTCAGAATGATCAAACAATTCGCTTGGTAAAATTACTTTTGCGTATACAATACTGTTTACAATGCCTTTCTTTTCATCTGCGTCTAATTCTTCTCCTGTAGGGAAATTAGCAATCACATGATTTGCTTTGAGCATGTGAATCACGGCTTCTTTTGTATAGAAGTCTTCTTCTGTTACAAATTGATAAAATAAGTTGTTCCAAAGCGTTCCATCTTCTGTTAAGGCACTTACACTAATAGTCATTGCTTCAATTTCCTCAATTGTAGCTGTCGTTCTGTTTTTAGCTAACCATTCAGAGAATTCAAATAGTTTGGAGTCTATCGCTTTTACTTCTGACTTTGTTAAGCTTCGATAGTCTGCGGCAACGGTTTGCAATGTTTGCCATTTGGAAACACCAGGTTCTCGTTCAGACATAGCGTCGTAAAAATCATCGGACTTTGCAGCTTCTGATGGGAAAATAAATCGTAATTCTTTGTTTTTTTCTTCGCTTAAGTCTGGACTTCTTAGACTGGTAAAACGAAAGAGGGTTTGTGAATTTTGTTCTTTCATAAAATAATAATTAATTGTTACACTACAGTTTTTTGCATGCGAGATGCGTTTTAATATTTTGAACTATTAAAAGGGTTGAATTTTGGGTGGGTAAGTGGTTAATTCTTATTCAATGTATATAATATTTTACGTAATCTGTGAAATATTGTATAAGCGCAGACTTTTTTGTGTAAGCGTTGAATTTTAACTAAAAATTATGTTAAAATTTTAGTCTGACGTGTGAAATGAAGAAATCAAGTTGATTTGAAAACTTGGAAATTTTGCATAAAAAAACACCATCTTGAAAATAGTTTAGATGGTGTTTTTTTGGTTTATTATTTTAAAAAATTACTTCGCCACAGCATCTTTTATAGAGACACCGTCTATAATAACATCTGTGAGTACATAAGTGCCATCTTTAATGTGAACAACGGCGTACACATCTTGTTGTTTTTCGTTTCTGTTATTTTCTCGATATAATACTTCTGCATCGTATGCTTTGGATTCTTCCATATAATACGTGTCAAATGGTAAATTGAAATGAACCGCATCACCATAATAATTATAGATTTCTACTTCGACATATTCAAAATTACTATCGGCTAAAAGCTCTTTGGATACAGTTTCTAAAACTGCGTATCCGTATTCATCTTTTGAAAAATAGGCATACCTTGTTTTAGAATCTTCCCAACTATCATCCGAAGTTTCATAACGGTCAATATCAAAATTGAGTATGATTGATTTTCCACGAAATGGATCACTCGGATCTATAGGTGCTGTTCTAAATTTGAATACACTGTCGGAAGCAATCGTTTTTTCGTATTTGTATACAATTTGAGCAGAAGCGGCAATTTGTGCAATCACCATCAAGCCAAAAAGGATGTATATATAAGATTTTTTCATGATTTTTTAATTTTTAGATTTTTGTTTTTTTAGCATGAGGTAATTCGCAGTGAAAAAACCAGCTCCAATCAGTATGAATATAAATCCGCGTAAAGCGAAAGTCATATCTGTATCAAAAAATCGACACGCAATTAATACGGTAATGATTAACATGCCGTAATTCAATTTTAAGAAGTTAAAAGTGTCTGCGCCTTCTTTAATCGCCATAATTCCCAATGCTAATAATAAGATGTTTATAAGTACAGTTGCTGTAATATAATCTACAAGTCCAATGACAAAAATCAATGTAAATAGTAGAAAGACAACTTGAAAGAGTTTGATGCTTTGTTGTGCTCTTCTTCTGATATGAAAATAGAGCAATACACTTGCGATTACAAATAAAACGGCAGCGCAAAAGAATTCCTGCGAGTCAAAACGTACATCTTTAAATTGATATTCCCATACAATGCGAAAACTTAGCGTAAGTAATATGATAATCGTTCCAACGGAACCTAAAAATCGATATCCGTTTTGTATTAATGATTTGTTTTGAAAATAGGGAAGTTGTCCAATATTATAGAAAACGCCAAATACTAAGGCATACATTAAATACCCAATTCCTTCACTATCGTCAATGCATACAGGCAATGCAAAAAGTAAGCTTATAGGAAAAAGCCAATTCAATATTGAAATCACATGCGTTTTTTCATTCGATTTAATCAATTGTATATAACGACCAAGCGGGAATAATAATAATAAAAAGTAGACTTGTGGAATGGTTGAGTTTCCTTCAAAACGATATCCAAAACCAGCTTCAAACGCATAATACGTAATAAAAATAAGCTGTAAAATAATTGCTGAGGTTGATTTTGTCACATACAATAACGGAAGGCATAAAATGATCCAAGCCAATAAATATGATTCCAAATCGCCTGAAACATGATAGATTTGACTCACCAAAGCGATGCACAAACCAACAGAGAAAAACAGAAAAACAGTTGCAGATTCTCTCCAAGCGACACTTTTATCTTTAAAAATACTAAAACCTAAAATGGCTTGTCCAACGATCATTGGAAAAAATGCCAAGATCAGTTTGACAATTTTCGGGAAGTTATCCCAATTGTGCGCCATGATGAGAATTAATCCCAATCCGACTAAGGTTGCGCCTAAAATTCCAAAAAGTACAAACAATCTGTTTGAATTTGTGTCTTCCGAAGTCCCGTAATACGCGGCGATTTTTTGTGCAATTTCTTCCGTAATAATTTCTTTCTCAATTAATTCGGGAAGTGCACTTATAATTTTTGAACTCATAATCCTATGTTTTAAGGAAATTTATTAAATGTACTAATTAATTATTCATAAATAAAAAAGATGATAAGTCTTGGATCCTGCTTTTCAACAGGATTAGTTCAACTTGCAAATTTGAGTTCACTTTAGATACTGAATCAAGTTCAGCACAAGCTTCTCAAAATCGAGTTTCACTAAAATAAAACCTCGCAACAACTTACAATTACGTGTTACGAGGTTTCTGGTAATCAACCAACATTTATGCTTCTTGATTTTTTATTGCGTGTACATCTCTCGTGTTTTTTTGTACGGCTACCGAAGCAAATAAACTTAAGGCAAATGACATTCCATAAAATCCTTTTTCGCTCAATTCTAATTCTGCATTCCACAATCCGACAACTAATAATAAGATCGCAGCAATTGTAGTAAACCAACTGATTCCATAATAAATATCAGTTACTGGAATTCCTTCCATTTTGTCTCTCACGGCTTTTTGAACCGAAATCACAGAGAATAATCCGAATAATAATATTGTAAAGTAATATCCTTTCTCATTCAATTCCATACCTGCATTCCACAATCCGATGCAATACGCAACCATTCCAATGAATAAAGCTGCCCAAGATGCTGAAATAAAAGCAGGTGTTGGTTTAAAAGGATTTCTGTCTTCTTTAACTGTTTTTAAAGGTTTCTTTGTTTTTTCTTCTGAACTTGCAACTGTTTGATTTTCCATAATACTATAATTTTAAATGTTACTTGATTTTTGTTTTTGATTACAGGACAAATATGCGATTGCATTTTCGGCTGTGAAATTCAATTTTTAATAAAAAAGGACTATATTTATAGTAAATTAAAATATTTATAGTATTGATTATTAGTTTATTAAATATTTTAAAACAGACGATATAATGATTGCAATTGATACAATAATTTCTCAATTTTCTACGGAAGAACAACAGGAATTCATAAAATATCTTAGCTATAAGAACAAAAGACACGATACTAAAAACATTCAATTGTTTAAATTGTTGATGGCGAATTATTCTGCAAAGGAAATTCCCCAAAAACTATATGGAAAGGATAACAAAACGGCGTATCACGGATTGCGAAAGCGTCTGTGGAGTTCGCTGCTCGATTTTATGGCAACACAAAGTCTCACACATGAAGTTTCAGTAGAACTCGATATTACCAAGCGGATCTTAGTTGCTCGAAACTTATTGCAACAAAAACAATTCAAAACGGCGTTTAAAGTATTGAACAAAGCAGAAAAGAAAGCGCAAGAATCATTGCATTTTTCATTGCTAAATGAAGTCTATCATACACAAATACAATATGCACATACCACAACATTTGCGCCGCCGCTAGAAACGTTGATTGAAAAATTTACTGTAAATCAAAAAGATTTTTTACAAGAAGAAAAGTTGAATATGGCGTACGCTGTCATCAAAGAAAATCTTCAAAAAGTAGTATATAAAGGTGAAATTATCTCGTTTCAAGAGTTGATTCAAGAAACCTACGAACGATTTGATATTTCAGAAGAAATCGGATTGTCGTACAAATCGCTCTATCAATTGGCGCAAATTATCAACGCCGTTGCTTCGGTAAACAAAGATTATTCTAATGTAACATCATTTGTATTGGATAATTACAAAGACATTTCCAACCGATTGAAACAAAGCGACAAGCATTTATTCTATCATATCAAAGTATTATATCTTATTGCAAATATATTTTTTAGAAAGAAAGAGTTCGCGGAAAGCTTACACTATTTGGATTTAATGCATGAAGCAATGCAGCAACAAAAACAGCGCTATTACAAAAGTTCATTGCTGACGCATCAATGTTTAGTGGCGCTAAATCACAACTATTCTGGAAATTCTGAAATCGCAATTTCAATGTTAGAAGCTGTTGCGAATGTTAAAAAGTACGATTTGGAAATAATGTTAGATGTGCATTTAAGCTTAATTGTGTGTTACTTTCAACAAAGTGAATATAAAAAAGCGCAACAAGTTTTCTCAAAATTCTATCACACGGACAAATGGTACGAAGAAAAAGCGGGCGTAGAATGGGTGATTAAGAAAAACCTCATTGAATTGTTATTGCACATTGAATTGGGGAACATTTCCTATGTTGATTCGCGTTTTGTCAGTTTCCAACGAAAATATTATCCGTTTTTAAAAAAAGCAGGCGAACAGCGTGTAATTATGTTTTTAAAATTCGTTAAACAATATTACAATGCGCCAGAAGAAGTAACTTCCATAGCATTTAAAAATACGGTAGAAGCATCTTTTGAATGGAAATCATCTGTGCAAGAAGATATCTTTGTGATGAGTTTTTACGCTTGGTTAAAAGCCAAAATGAATAAAACGCCTTTATATAAAACCACATTGGAATTAATTAAAGACGTGTAAGATATTAAATTGTAAAAAAGAAGCGAGCCGAAGCTCGCTTACTAAATAATTATTTTTGGTCACATGCACATGAATAATGTGGACACGTCATTGTTTGATCTGGTCCAGTTGTGCAACCTCCTTCAGACATACATCCATTTTGGTCAAACACAGATGCACCACTTACTGGTCTTCCTCCACTAACTTCCATGTTGGAAATTGATTTCTTGTTAAGCATCAATGATTTTAAATTCTTTTTTCTCATGATATATAGTTTTAGTTTGTTAATTAATACATCCAAACTAAAACAAATGATGCACTAAATAAAAGAATGATTGTCGGTATTTATGAATTGTAAGCATAAAAAGGATTGTAGTTTATAGTTTTTTATATGTTTAGCGTGTTAGGTTTTGCGAGCACGCGATTTTCAAAAAATGGATCAGATCTGTCAGAAATAGTTTGTGTTGTCGAATATTATTCACAACTATTCACATTCAATAAAAGTTTTACGACTAAGAAAATAACAACAATTATAATTGGCCATTTTAGTCGCGAAAAAAAAGTAGTTTTTTTGGGTCGAATTTGTCTCCGTTTATACTTTTTCTCTTGATTTTCAGTAATCTCAAAATCCTGCAAACGATCGATAGAATCTTTTGGTTTAGCTAACACTTTTTTGCTATACGTAGACGTTCGTTTCGAATCTTTTTTCGAACGAGTTCGTTTCTTATCATATTTAGAATGTCGAGAACGTTTCACAGATGCTTTGTTTGCGTTTATATAAAGATATGAAAATAGAATTTTAGCTACTTTATATATATTGCAAATAAAAACCTGAGAAAAGAACTTCTCAGGTTAGCTATTAAATTTGTAAAATAGGTTAGATGTTTTTTTAAATTATGGACAAAATGGTTGTGTGCCATCTGGACACGTGCTATTGCAAGGTACTAGATTGGCTTGTCCAAATATAATACAAAAACAAGGCATTGGGTCATTAGTTCCGCCGCCGCCAGATCCACCACCACCGCCAGAAATTGGATCAGAACTTAATCCTCCTCCAAGAATTTCTGTTTGTTCAGCTTTACTTAATGTTTTGGTTCCAGTAATAATTAAAATCTTTTTTAACATGATCTATAATTTTGGTTAATAAGGAATGAAATTACACCGAATTAAGTGTTTAAACTAAGAGTTGTAGTCGTGATTTATAAATTCCAGACACACAAAAAAAAAAGAGACTTTATAGAAAGTCAAAATTTCGTCAAACCGAACTTGATTCACTATTGTCGGACAAAAGATTAAAGACCGCTGCGCTGTTAGATTATAGAATAAAGACTAGTGTAGTAACTAATTGAAAAACAAAGCTTATAATTATATATTTTTTATGCTTGCCAAAATAATTTCATTACTAATCAAGATTTACTAAAAGTATGGTGGTTCATCAACAATGTCTTAAAAACTCATTGATAGTAACGTTTTGAAAAGAATGTCAAAAATTTTATCGGACACTAATGAACTTGATTCGGTTTCTCATCATTATTGAAAATCAGTGTAATGAGATTCTGAATCAACTTCAGAATGATGCCTGTTAAAACTTTCTTTTCAGACAGCCTCTTTAGAATTCTATTTAATGTAGATACATCGCAAAAAAAAAGCCCAAGAATATATTTTCTTGGGCTGAATAAATTTAGATGATACTGATTAACACCAATTTTGTGTACAATTACGATCTAAGGTATCAGTTGTTGGACCAATAGGGCAATGTATAATAACTGATGCTTTATCTCCAGCACCTTTAATAAGTGCTACTGTTTCGCTTAGGCTTGAAATTGACTTTTTGTTCAATGTTAAACTGTTTAAACTCTTTTTTTTCATAATTAATAAATTTTTGGATTAATAATGAATTAAAAGTACCAAACATATATTGTGAAACAAAAGAGTTGTAGTCGCAATTCACGGAATATAAACGACAAAAGGAGGAATTGAAACTATTAATTCCTCCTTTTTTGCGTTTTTATAAAGATATGAAAATAGAATTTTAGCTACTTATATATGTCGCAAATAAAAACCTGAGAAAAGGACTTCTCAGGTTGGCTATTACATTTGTAAAATAGGTTTGGGTGGTTTGTTTTCTTAAATGATTGGATCATCGTTACCACCACCGTCATCACTATAATTTTACTAACTAGGAATAAAGTTACATAGAATATAGTGTTTGTACTAAGACTTGTAGTCGTGATTTATAAATTATAAGTGCAAAAAAGGAACTACGATTTGTAGTTCCTTTTTTATAGTACGATATGTGAATTCTGTATTATACGAGTTCTACAAACAATCCGTCATCCGTTTTTTCAACTTTAGCCAAATTGTTTTTTGTCAATTCTTTAATAGATTTATCCCACTTTTTATTTGATAATCCAGCTTGTGTTTTTAAATCGTTTAAAGTTAACTTTTCAGCTTTCTTTAAAATTTCTAACACCGCTTTTGCTTCGTCAGTTAATGCTATTTGTTTACGTTCTGGGCGCATTTGCGGGAAGAACAATACTTCTTGTATAGATTGATTGTTTGTTAAAAACATAACCAAACGATCCATTCCAATTCCTAAACCAGACGTTGGTGGCATTCCGTATTCTAATGCACGTAAAAAATCATGATCTATAAATTCGGTTGCTTCATCGTCGCCTTTTTGAGCTAATTTTAATTGGTGTTCAAAACGTTCGCGCTGATCAATTGGATCATTTAATTCTGAATACGCATTCGCGATTTCTTTTCCGCAAACCATTAATTCAAAACGCTCCGTCAATTCAGGATTTTCGCGATGCTCTTTACACAACGGACTCATTTCTTTCGGATAATCTGTAATGAATGTTGGTTCAATATAATTTCCTTCACATTTTTCACCGAAAATTTCATCAATCAACTTTCCTTTCCCCATCGTTTTATCAACAGAAATCCCCATGCCTTTGGCAGCTTCAAATAGTTCTTCTTCAGATTTTCCAGTAATGTCAAATCCTGTAAAGTCAATAATAGACTGTGTCATCGTCACACGCTTGTACGGTGCTTTAAAATCTATTTGATGTTCACCAAACGTAGCGGTGGTTTTTCCGTTTACGGCAATTGCACAATGTTCTAACAACGTTTCCGTGAATTCCATCATCCAATTGTAGTCTTTATACGCTACATATATTTCCATCGCCGTAAATTCAGGATTGTGCGTACGATCCATTCCTTCGTTACGGAAGTTTTTAGAAAATTCGTATACACCATCAAATCCACCGACAATCAATCTTTTTAAATATAATTCATTGGCAATTCGCATGTATAATGGAATATTTAATGAATTGTGATGTGTGCTAAACGGACGTGCCGCTGCACCACCAGGAATTGGTTGTAATATTGGAGTTTCCACTTCAAAATAACCAGCTTCATTAAAGAAGTTTCGCATAGCGTTAAATAATTTTGTACGCTTTACGAATATTTCTTTTACTTGTGGATTTACTACTAAATCAGCATAACGCTGTCTGTAACGTTGCTCCGGATCGGTAAAAGCATCATGTACTTTTCCTTCACTATCTACACGTGGTTGTGGCAATGGTTTCAATGCTTTGCTTAAGAGGATGAAGTTTTTCACCATTACGGTTTTTTCACCTACTTTCGTGGTGAACAATTCGCCTTCAATTCCAATAAAATCACCAATATCTAGTAATTTTTTATACACATCATTGTAATGTGATTTATCTTCTCCTGTGCAAATTTCATCTCTATTAAAATATACTTGAATTTTTCCGTCGGAATCTTGTAATTCAGCAAATGAAGCTGGACCTTGAATACGACGCGACATCAATCTACCTGCAATTACAACCTGTTTTCCTTCTGCATAAGTTTCCTTTATCTGTTTCGAAGTATGATTTACGGGATACAAATTTGCTGGATACGGATTGATACCAAGTTCGCGCAACTTTGAAAGTTTTTCTCTGCGAACGATTTCTTGTTCTGATAATTGCATAGTATTATATGTAAATTTAAGTTCGCAAAGATAATTACATTTCATTAGTATACCAATGTATTGATTTGGAAATATTTGAAGCTGCAAGAATCGTTCATAATTGTGTGAATACAGCGTTTATGTAACATTTACAACGATTTTGAGTCCTATATGCATCATCAATCATCAAATTAAAAAATATCATGAGTATATGGAGAGTATTATTAGCAATTATTTTTCCGCCATTATCTGTGTTAGATAAAGGTTGCGGTTCTATCGTAATTGTATTTATTTTGTGGCTTTGTGGATGGGTTCCGGGAACAATTGCCGCTTTAATTATTTTGAATAACCCAAAAGGATAACTAAAATGTTGCTTTATAAGCATAAAAAAAGAGGAATTACGTTGATGTAATTCCTCTTTTTTAGTTTCATTAGTCGAGCAAATCGCACCAATTACAAATACTATTGCAAGACATTGTCGGACAGCGCCATGGATCAATGGTATGAATTGTTACTGTAGCAAACGTCAGAGGACATCCTACACTTAATGCATTTTGCGCCTGATTCGCAGCGCCATCTTGCAATCCACCAGAAATATTAGCAACATTACTTTTTTTTAGTGATAACGATTTAAGTGATTTTTTCTTCATGATTCTATTATTTTTTGTTTCGGTACAAAGAACTTTATAAATGAAAAAGTGTGAAACAGCAATTCCACTAGAATTATGACAGGAAAAACACGCTAGCTTACACAGGAATAAATACTTTGTGCAAAACGAATCTCCTTTTTTGATAATGTCGTATTTTTGTACTTGTAAAAGACACTACTTTGAACAAAACAATAGAAGTACAGGATTTAGGCACGAAAGATTATAAGGAAACGTGGGATTTTCAGGAAGAATTATTCAAGAAAATCATAGATACAAAAATTAAGAATAGACGTGAAGATGCAAATTTGGAAACGTCGAATCATTTTTTGTTTGTAGAACATCCACATGTATATACTTTAGGGAAAAGCGGCGATGTTTCTAACTTATTGTTAGATGAAACACAACTTGCGGCAAAAGGTGCTACTTTTTATAAGATAAATCGTGGTGGCGATATTACCTATCACGGACCTGGACAAATTGTAGGGTATCCTATTTTAGATTTGGAAAACTTCTTTACAGATATTCATAAATATTTACGATTGCTCGAAGAAATGATCATTTTAACGTTGGCAGAATACGGTTTGAAAGCCGATAGAAGCAAAGGTGAAACAGGCGTTTGGCTTGATGTTGGCACTCCATTTGCACGTAAAATTTGCGCCATGGGCGTTCGTGCGAGTCGTTGGGTAACCATGCACGGTTTTGCATTGAATGTAAATGCTGATTTGGGTTATTTTGATAATATCATTCCGTGTGGAATTCGTGGAAAAGCTGTGACTTCTTTAAACGTAGAATTAGGCAAAATGCGCGTTGATGAAGCTGAAGTAAAAGAAAAACTATTGCATCACTTTCAACTACTTTTTGAAGCAGAATTAGCATTACACGTATAAAATGAGAGTGCTCAAACTTCTCTTAACGATGTTTACTGGTCTATTGTCAGGTGTGCTATTAGTCGGTGGAGCCATCACTTATTTTATGCCAACAGAAAACAACAAGTCAATTGTAGCTGTATTTTTATTGGGCTGTGCAGGTATTTTTAGTGTGTATTTTCATGCGAAAACAGAGGAACTTTATCCGTTTTCTGAGTTTGACGAACCATTACATGAACTCTCCAAGAAATATTGGGCATTACACATTGCTTTCGGATTGATTCTTTTGATTTTAGGAACACTCATGATTATTCTTTGGCTTAATAGTGTTTCGGAATTATTCATATTAGTCATATCAATTTTCTTATTCATCATAGGTTTGTGGACGTTATTAGATGTGTATTTTTTAAACAAATTTATAGTTTCATACAAAGAACGTCGCGCGCGTCAAGAAGGAATTGAAGATATTGGCGACAGTTCAACTTTATAAATAATTCTAGCGTATGCGTTTTCTTAAAATACTTTTAATCATTTTTTCCCTCTTTAGTTTTATTGGGAATATCGTATGCGGCTTGGGAAGAGTTTTCGGTGGAAACACTACTGACAATTCCAATGATTGCAAGAATTTGTATTGTGCTAATGATTATATTGTCTATCATCAATATTTTCTATCATATCAAAACTTTTCGTTTTTACAGACGAGAAGAAAAACGAAATCTAGATAAAAAAGTTTCAAAGATGTTAGTGATTGGAACACTTTGTTTTTCAGCCTTTCTATTGTTTCTTGTGGGAGTTTCTCTGTATAATAATGCTGATAAATATTGGGCAAATAATTACTCAGGAGAAGATATATTTTTTCTAAGTTTTTTAATCTTTCCAGCGTTTTTAGGGTTTTTAGAAGTTTCTCTTTTAAAAAAGCGTATCAAACGTCTTAAAACCGAGCATGATACAAAAGGCGAAATTAACGATATTGGCAATGAAATTTTTTAAGTAACTTTACTGTATGCGCTTTCTCAAAATTAGTACAATCCTATTTGGAGTTTTCTCTTTCTTAGTACTTTCATACCTTTCATATTTAATTTTAACTCAAGATAACAGCCGTGGAGCGCCTTTATTGGTGTATGTTCTTTTTGTATTGGCTTGTATTGCTACAATTTTAAATTTATATTATCACTATAAGAGTTTTTATTTTTACAGACGAAAAAAGCAACAACAACTACATAAAACGTTCTCCAAATTTTTATGGATAGGGCCTATTTGTTTCTCCGCTTTTCTACTATTTCTTTTTGGACTAACTGTATATGACATTATCCGGTTTTCAAGACTTGGTTTTTCGTATGATATCAAGCAATTTATTACGGGATTTGTACTATTACTTTTCGGAATTATTGGCTTTTTGGAAGCTTCACTTTTAAAGAAACGTATCAAACAATTCAACACGGAACGTACTATAAAAGATGAAATTGACGATATTGGAACTCTAAAAAATTAACGATGCGTTTTCTGAAAATACTTTCAATCTTAATTAGTGTGTTTTGTTTTATCATGACGACTTATTATATAGGTCTACTTTTTATGGAACAAGATTTATACAACACGACCATTAATCATTATGGATATTTAGCATTATTACTTGTATTTTCTACCTTAAATTTAATATATCATTACAAAAGCTATTGCTATTATAGAGAGCGGAAGCCGATACAAGTTCAGAAGAAAATATCAAAAATATATTGGCTTGGTGTTCTGTGTTTTAATGGTGTTCTATTTTACTCCACAATATCTTATTTATATTCGTATGTGAAATTTACAGAATATGATTATTTTGATTTTGACACTACTTATTTACTTTGGTATGCACTACAATTTTTCATATTTGGAAGTATTGGGTTTTTAGAATTTTTCTTATTGCGAAAACGAATCAAGGAATTGCGAATAGAAGCCAACAGAACAGACGAGATAAAATCCATAGGAAATTCATCTATCTAAACAACAACATTCATGCGCGCATTTAAAATAATTTTGATCAGTATCTTATTATTTTTAATATTGACTTTAGTCTTTGGAGCTATTGGCACTTTACAGAATAGTATGGATACTTTAGAAGGTAAACTAGCGTTGATTTTTGCAGTGACAGGGTTAGTTTTAGGATCTTTAACTTTCCTGTTTCATATACAAACGTTTCGATATTACCGAAAATCTCTTCAAAATAAAAGAGTTAAAAACAGTTCTGTAATTTTCTGGGTTTGTGCCATTTTATCAAATGTTTACTTTTTAATATTTGGACTGTTTGCTGTTCTTGGTTTGCAAATGGATCCTGAACTGAGTAACTCTCCATTATATTTTCTTTCAGTAGTATTTACTTTTTTAATTGTTTTATATGCAGTTCTCAGCTTCCTAGAAATGTTCATCCTTAAAAAACACATTGCAAAACACCGTGAAGAATTTGCGGTACAAAATGAAATTGATCAAATAGGAAATTGATTCGTTGGACGATCTTAGACTTCTTGGGTATGTTAGTGCTTCGACTCCGCTTAGCGCACTTTGGCTACTGTTTTTATCTTGTTCATTGTAAATCAACAACCAGAAACTAGGAATCAACAACCAACCTAATTCATCTTATACACCACAATCGAATTTGCTTCTCCTTTGGTCACAAACTCTAACTTTGAATCTTTATCAAAATTCTCCAAGTCAATTGCCGAACTTCCAAAAGCTGGAAAACCAGGAATCATTTTTGCATTACTATCATACAAATACACTTTTTGCGCATCCTTATCAGTCAACGTCACATAAATTTTATTTCGAATCAAGAAAATTTCAGGCTTGCTGTACGAACCAAAATCAAGTTCTACGGTTTTATCTTTAATACGTAACTTATTCTCAAAGAAACTCACCAAGGTTTTGCTTGTCATGGTAATACTATGATTTTCGGTTACAGGAAGTTTTGTCTTCTCAATTTGCCCTTTACTGTCTATTTGAATCAAATTTCCATCACGATCAGAAGTCGTAAACAAATTATTATGAATATAAATATCATTATTCGAAAACTGAATGTTCTCTTTTACGGTAATTCTTGGTTTGCCTGTACGCGACAAAATGTGTAATTTCCCGTTGCTTTCCTGAAACGTAATATAATCTTTTGTAATAATTCTAAAATGTTGCGGCGGATTTATAAAATCATTTTCCGAACCCGAAAAGGTAAATCCGGTCACTTGCTTTCCTTTAGAATCGCGCATGATGACTTTATTTCCTTCCGTAAATACAAAACGGTAATTTTTCGATTTATCATAATCAAAAATGGCAACTGCTTGCGTATAGGCTACTTTTGCTTTTGTTGGATAGGGTTTCACTTGGTTTCCTTTTCTATCAAACACATAAAAAGATTGCGGCGTTGTAAAAGCCAATTGCAAACGTCCGTTTTTATACAAATCAATTTGTGAAACTTTGCCTAAAATCTTTCCATCAAGCTGTTTTTTCCATAACACTTTTCCTTGAGTTGAAATCAAATACAAGATGTTTTGCGCATCTTGCACAACAATTTCTTTTCGTTTGGTAATATGATTTTTTACAAACTGCGGATCAGAAGTTACTGGATTATCCAACACAACATTCAATAATTGAGAAACGGTATTTTCAGTTGGTTTTGCAGTGTTTCGCTTCAAAATTCCGTGAACGTGCGCGTAATTGCTTCCCTTTTCATTGGTAAACTGCAAAGCGGCAAACGGATAATCTTCCACATTAATACTTGTAATTTCTTTTTTATATGATTTTTGTACGCTTTCCGCGATGGTTTTCTTGAACTTTTCCGTATTCACAAAGACCAATAATGACGATTCATCGCTGAGATTTCCAATCGTTTCTTGGTAATTTTTTTGGTACGCAAGTGTTTGTTCGTCCTTGTACAAACCAATTAACATGGCCAAATTTCTCAAGCCTTCTCCGTTGGTAAAAACGATAAATTCATCTAAAATGACATAAAAACTAGTGTCAAAAGTGTTGATGAATGGCGAAAAGTGATTCTGAAAAAGTGAAGGATCTTCATTTTCGTAAATTTGAATATTTCGTACGGTGCTAAACTTCGTATTATTTTGCAATTGATTGCTCGCTTCATTACTCGATGAAATAAAACGTAAACCTGTAAAAGTACTTCCGTTAAACGAAAACGAACTGATTTCTTCCAATGCATCGAACAATGAATTTTTAGTTTCAGGTTGAAACTTCTCGTAGGAATCAAATGTAATTGTGGTAAACGTATCAAAAAATGGTGGAATCACTTTTGCAATCTTATGTTCGCGCGGAGTTGTATTCTTTAAAGAACTCAAAGCGTGCGACAAAGAATCGTTTGCCGTGATAATTCCTGTAAAGGAAATTTCATCCTGTAAAACAGAAACATCAAGCGCGAGTTGTTCACCAAGAGTTGCTACAAACTTTGAATCGGCATTAGGAAAAAGATACGCTAACAAAGGCGAAAGTTGCTTCGGAGTTGCCAATAAAGTTGCGGATTTGCTTTCATCAATAGTTGCATATACTTTTTTGAGCGAAGCCGGAATCGTTGCTTTCTTATACGAACGAATGCAGTTTTCAATCAACAATTTAGACGAGGAATTTACAAAAATACTATCCGCATAAAAAGTATAATTTACACGATTGCCGAGTGTAGTTTCAACAATAGATACATTTTCATAAACAATATTTTTTGTGCTTGCTTTTTGAAGCGAATCGAGTACGATCAATTCTGGATGTGTTTTCGTAATAAAGGTATATTGAAAACTATCTTTTCCCAACTCATTAAAACACAATAACGATTTTGAATTTGGTTTGATGTATTCTAAATAATCAACAAACGCATTAAAATCTTTCTTAAACTTTGGTTTCTTAAACGATTTTAATAATTGATTGTTTTTAAGTTCGCTCTGAAAACTTTCAAAATCGGGAATCTGTAAAATAAGCGCAGCATCTTGTGGCGCAAACTTTAATAAGGAATATTCTTTAGGAGTTTCTGTTGTACAGCCAATACTCAATATGGTAAGAAGAAGAATGAGAATTCTTTTCATGTAATGTCTATTTATAACACCTTTCGATGTTGTTGCCCTTTTATAATATAACTATCTACAAAAGTATAAAACTTACGGGATTGTAAATTATTGTGGCAACATAGAATTACAGTTCTTATTAACAAATAACCATTGTTGAGTTTTGACGAAACAGAAACTCCATTTTTTAGCCTAAGAATAGTAATAAATGCGAGTACATTACTATTAGCGACAATATAGGTGTATGCAATGAACTATAAAATACAGAATGAGTGAAGTAGTGCTTTCAGTGAGTTAAGTTGTTCTTCCCACATAAAAACGAGTTTAAAAAACTAAAGTTACATTTTTTAAAAAATATGGGTAATGAATTTGTTGTAAAAACCCATATAGATATAAACATAAAAATTAAAATCATGAAAAAAAATATCAAAAGTCTGACGCTTACGAAGAGAAAAATTAGTTCATTAAATCAATTAGAAGTAACTGGAGGAGTTGTTGGATCGGCAACACCAACAATACTCATTACTATTTCTCAATTAATATGCCCTGTGCAAAGTAAGTTGCCTGTGAAGCCATTAGCATCTGCAGATTGTCGTTAAAAATGTGCAAAGAAAAATCAATCGAAGTAGTCATTTAGTGCAGTAAGTGATTACTTCGAATCAATTGATATAATGCATTTATAATTTCCGTTTACATACTTAAAGCTAGCCTGAGTTCAATTTAAAAGCTATGCGTAGCGGGTTCTTTTTCCGCAGTGTAGTATTTATTTTTCGTTAAAAATTTTTGAAGCCTTGGAGAAATGTAAATTCATGAACTCCGATTTATAAAATAGGGCTTGGTGAACTAAAATTTAGAAAAATAAATGCGGTTTTGACTTTTTCAGTCAAAAACACCTCTGGAAATCGAAGATTCATGAATACCTTGATTTAAAATAGAAATGCATGAACTAAAAAGCGCACTTTCTTTTGTTGATGCCAGTGCTGAACTTGATTCAGTATTCTTTGTGCGAGCAAAGTAAAAGAAATCGAAGATTCATGAATACCTTAATTTAAAATAGAAATGACACAAGCTAAAGTAAATGACTAAAAATAAAATGCTTAAATTTTTATTTTCTTGAATTTATATCGAACTCATATTAAAACTACAAATCCAACGAATACTGTTCAGGCAATAACCGAAACGACATGCGGTGGTATTTTGTAGTTCCGTATTTCCGAATCGCATCACGATGTTCTACAGTAGGATATCCTTTATTCTGTTTCCAATTATACATAGGAAACTCTTCATGAATTTTTTCCATATACGCATCTCTATATGTTTTTGCCAACACAGAAGCGGCAGCAATATTGAGATACTTTCCGTCACCTTTTACAATAGTTTGATGTGGAATATCTTTATACGGTTTAAACTTATTTCCGTCTACGATAATATGTGCAGGAACAATCGCCATTAGATCAATAGCTTTGTGCATTCCTAAAATAGAAGCATTCAAAATATTAATTTTATCAATTTCTTTAGGGAAAATATGTGCAACACCAAACGCTGTAGCTTCCAATTCAATCAAAGGACGAAGAATTTCACGTTTCTTTTCGCTCAACTGTTTAGAGTCGTTTAAGATCGTATTTGAAAACGCTTCGGGCAAAATAACAGCGGCCGCGGTTACAGGTCCAGCAAGGCATCCGCGACCTGCTTCGTCAGTACCAGCTTCTAATCCATCCAATAATTGTAATGCTAACATGCGTAAAATCTTAAAGAACAAAACTATTCCTTCTCATGACCAAATCAAAATGGAAATACAAAACACTTTTCACGAAAAACAATAATTTATGATTTCAATAACAATGCAAGGCTTTTTATTTCGTTCAAAAAGTATACTTTTGTTCCTTAGTAAGCGTAAAATGTTATGGTTAATTGTAAAGAATGCGCTAAAAAATCAAAGAAGTGAAGTACATCCTTTTCATTATATTTATAGGTATAACTATTCCTGCACTAAATGCGCAGGTAGAAGTTCAACCAGTTCAAGAAAACAGAAAAACTAAAGGCGAACGTGAGCAAGCCGTCAGTAACACAAATAATTCTTCTGAAAAAGATAAAACAGGCAAGCGAAAAGACTACGATATCAATCTATATAAAATCATAACGCACGAACGTGATACAATGGTTTTTGATACAACATTGACAATCAAAAAAGATTACAAATACAACTACTTACGTAAAGACGAATTTGAACTATTACCATTCTCAAACTTAGGACAAACCTATAACAGTCTTGCATATTCGTTTGACAGACCTTCTGCATTTCCAGGAATTGGAATGCGCGCAAAACACTTTAACTATGATGAAGTTGAAGATGTCAACTACTTCAATGTGCCAACGCCAACAACCGAACTATTCTTTAAAACGGCAATGGAACAAGGGCAATTGTTAGATGCATTCATTACAATGAATACATCAAAACGCATGAATTTCTCCATCGGATACAAAGGAATGCGCTCGTTGGGAAAATATCAAAACATACTCAGTAGTACTGGAAACTTCAAGCTAACGGCAAACTATCGAACAAAAAATGATCGATATACGCTTCGTGGACATTTCTATTCGCAAGATGTGCTCAACAATGAAAATGGAGGACTTACAGATCTAGCTGTCATTGATTTTGAAACTGGCGTAGACGAATTCACAGACCGATCGCGCTTGTCAGTACAATATCAAGACGCACAAAACATACTCGTAGGAAAACGCTATTACTTAGAGCACGATTACAAAATAGTAAAACAAAAAGATTCACTTCGCGACAATAACTTGCGTGTCGGACATACATTTAACTACGAAACCAAATACTACATCTTTGATCAAACCAGAGAAAACGCTCAATTTGGGGAAAGTTATGTTGCTACGGCTTTGCGAGATCGATCGCAACTACGAAAACTATTCAACGAAGGAAGTTTAAGCTACCGCACAAAAACATTTGGCGATGTAAAATTCAAAGCAAATCATACAAAATATGAATACTTCTTTGATAAAATACTCTATCAGGCAGATGGAACAGTCATACCAAACAAACTAGAAGGCGATGTAATTTCGGTTGGTGGTGAATGGCAACATACCATTGAAGGAATCCAACTAAAAGCAGACTTACTGGCAAATGTATCTGGTGAACTTGGGGGAAACTACTTCAATGGAAGTGCAAAATACAAACTTAACGATGACATAGATGTCGCGGCTTCTATCGTAATCAATTCCAAAGCGCCAAGCTTTAACCTATTAGTCAATCAAAGTGATTACATAAGCTACAACTGGCGCAACGATTTCAAAAATGAACGTACGCAAAGTATCAACTTCAGTCTAAAATCAAAAAAATGGTTTGACGCAGATGTGAGTTTTACGTCATTAGACAACTATACATACTTTTCTGGACTCACGCCAGATGCACAAATAACGCCGCAGCAAACACCAGATGCAATCACATATCTCAAAGTGAAAATTGGAAAAGAATTCCGTTACGGAAAATTTGCACTCAACAATACGGTAATGTATCAAAAAGTAACGCAATCGGGCGACATCTTCAACGTACCTGAGCTTGTAACGCGAAACACGCTATACTTTACCGATAAATGGTTCAAAAAAGCACTATTCATACAAACAGGAGTTACCTTCAATTACTTCACGGAATACTTCGGAAATGGATACAGTCCATTACTAGGAGAATTCTACAGTCAAAACCAACAAAAAATTGGAGGATTTCCACGTTTTGATGTCTTCATCAACGCCAAAGTAAGGCGCACCAGAATCTACTTCAAACTAGAACACCTCAATTCGTCTTTCACGGGATACAACTTTTTCTCTGCACCAAACTATCCGTACCGCGATTTCATCATACGTTTCGGAGTCGTTTGGAACTTCTTCTCATAAAAACAAATACACAAAAAACAAAGCACGCCCACTGAGTTCATCAAAGTTGTTCACTGAGCTTGTCGAAGAGAAGTGTGGGGGTTCCCGCTAGAAAATAGCGGTCACGCTCTCGCCAGTCGCTTTTGCAGCTTAAAAAAAAAGCTGCAAAGAGCTCCAACAATGGCTCCATCGTTAACCCGAACATAGAACACCTATATATAATAGGAGTATTCAGTAAGTTTTCAGACAACCAGCAACTAGCAACTAGCAACCAACACCCAAATCCCGGTCACTGAGCTTGTCGAAGTGAGTCGAGGTGAGTCAAAGTAAAAATTTCAGGATGTAAAACACTCTTGATAAGCTGGTTAAGATTGTGTTAAAAATAAAGGGTAAAAAAAGATGTAAAAAGGCTTGTGGATATAGAAATCAATTTTATATTTGCACCCGCTAAAACAGATAGATTTAGTGGTAAGTTCTGATACGATATTGAAGTAAGATTTAGGCAAAAAAACTTTTTAAAAAATAGTTTAAAAAAGTTATTTAGATATTAAAAAAGGTTGTATGTTTGCAGCCGCTAAAAACGGTAACGGATTTAGTTTAAGTTCTGATAATAAAAGACTGTGATTTAAGAGGCAAGAAGTTTGCGAAAGAGCTTCAAAAAAAATCTTAAAAAAGTTTTGTTAGAAACAAAAAAGGGTTTTATATTTGCACCCGCTTTCTACGGGAAGCAAAGTAAAGATAAAAAGAAATTACGAGTTCATTGACATATTGAT
>NZ_JACGWS010000012.1 GCF_014397005.1 Kordia aestuariivivens | reverse complement strand
TCTAGGTTCTAGGTTCTAGGTTCTAGGTTCTAGGTTCTAGGTTCTAGGTTCTAGGTTCTAGGTTCTAGGTTCTAGGTTCTAGGTTCTAGGTTCTAGGTTCTAGGTTCTAGGTTCTAGGTTCTAGGTTCTAGGTTAAAAATAAAACACTGAACTTTAAATATTTAATTTTGAACAAAAAAAATCAGCCACTAGAGCTGATTTTTTTATACTATTTAGAAGCAAATAATTTTACATCTTCTTCGGTGACTTCTTTTCCTCCGAGAATGATGAGACGTTCTATGACGTTTCTCAATTCTCTAATGTTTCCTGTCCAGTCGTATTCTTGTAATAATTTGATTGCTTTTTCAGAAAATTTCTTTGCTGCTGTTCCTTGTGCAGTTGCTATTTTACCTGTAAAATATTCTATTAATAACGGAATATCATCTCTTCGATCATTTAACGCAGGAACTTTAATTAAGATAACTGCCAATCGGTGATATAAATCTTCACGAAATCTTCCTTCTTCAATTTCTTTTTTTAAATCCTTGTTGGTTGCTGCAACAACACGAACATTTACTTTAATGTCTCTATCGCTACCAACACGTTGCACTTTGCTTTCTTGCAATGCGCGCAATACTTTTGCTTGTGCAGATAAACTCATGTCGCCAATTTCATCTAAGAAGATTGTTCCTCCATTTGCAGCTTCAAATTTCCCAGCTCTATCTTTGTTTGCACTTGTAAATGCACCTTTTACATGACCAAATAATTCACTTTCGATTAGTTCACTTGGAATTGCCGCACAGTTTACTTCAATCATTGGACCTTTGTTTCGATCACTTTTTTGATGCAACCAATGTGAAACCAATTCTTTTCCAGTTCCGTTTGGTCCTGTGATGAGAACACGTGCGTCAGTTGGCGCAACTTTTTCTATGATTTCTTTGATTTGATGAATGGCATCAGAGTTTCCAATCATTTCGTAGTTTTTGCTCACTTTCTTTTTGAGTCGCTTATTTTCAACAACCAATTCTTTTTTGTCCAGCGCATTGCGAACTGTGTTTAGCAATCTGTTTAAATCTGGTGGTTTTGAAATGTAGTCAAACGCGCCCAATCGCATCGTATTGACAGCCGTGTCCAAATCTCCGTGACCAGAAATCATCACAAAAGGTGTTTCAGGTTTTATTTTTTTAGCAGCTTCTAATACTTCAACACCATCCATTTTTGGCATTTTGATGTCGCACAATACCAAGTCATAATCTTCTTTTTTGACCATTTCTATACCAGCCAATCCATCTTCTGCTTCCGACACTTCATAGGTATCATTTTCTTCTGATAAAATTTTTATCAATACTCTACGGATTGCCGACTCATCTTCTATTACTAATATTTTAGGCATACTTATTTCTTGTTTTCTATAATATGAATATCTCTTTGTGGAAATGGAATTGCTACGTTGTTTTCTCTGAATAATCGATCGATTTCAAAACGCAAATCACTTTGCACTTGAAACGCTGTGAAACTATCGCCTACCGTGAATACTAATTTAAAATCTAAAGAACTTTCTCCAAAGTTAGTAAAAAGCACCATAGGTTTGGGTTCTTTTATAACTTCTTTATGATTCAGTGCAGCTTCAGTTAATAGTTTTTTTATCAACATTACATCACTTCCATACGCAGCACCTACGGTAACACTTTCACGAGTTGTGACGCCATTTTGTGTCCAATTGTACAAACTATTTGTTAAGTACAAATGATTTGGAATGACTAATACTTTATTGTCAATGGTTACTGCTCTTGTAGTTCGCAACTTGATTTCTTCTACACGACCAATTTTTCCTTCTATTTCAATAATATCACCTGCGTGAACCGATTGATCTATTAAAATAAATATTCCAGAAATGATGTCTTGAAATAATGTTTGCAACGCCAAACCAATTCCGATCAATAATGCGGCAGAAGCTGCAAAAATTCCAGTTACGTTGACACCAACAGCGTTTAGTGTGACTAAAACTATGATTACATACGAAAACCACCTGGCATACGAAAAAACTGCTCTGAATTTTAGTTTTCCATCGTCTTGAAGCTTTTTGGTAATGATTCGTTGAAATAACTTTAATACTAAATTTGCCATCAACAGCACAAATAGAAGTAGTAATATGTGTTTTACACTTATTTCTACATCTTCTGTAAGTTGAAAAGACTGATTTAATATGTTATTTAGTTCTTTCATTTAGTACTTTAACCACTTAAATATTTCTTTATAACTTGCTTTCTTTCCATACATTAAAATACCAACGCGGTAAATTTTTGATGCAAACCAAACCGTTCCCGTGAAGGAAATATACAAAATTACTACCGAAATGAGTTGTTGCCATAATGGAACACCAAAAGGAATTCGCATTAACATAACCACAGGCGAAGTAAATGGAATGTATGAAAATATGGTTGCCACAGTTCCATGCGGATCTTCCAATACGGTAAATCCACCAACATATACTGCCAATATTAATGGCACCATAATAGGCATCATAAATTGTTGTGTATCTGTTTCGTTATCTACTGCCGCGCCAATAGCTGCGTACAATGAACTGTATAATAAATACCCACCAATAAAGAATATAAAGAATGCTACAACTAAATTTCCTAACGGTAAACTTTGGTAGACTTCCGAAATCTGCATTTGCATATTCATATCTGCGCCTTGTGCCAATAATTCTGTTTGTTGTGCTGTTTGCATTCCTGCTAAATCTACTCCAAATACTAACGAAAAAACGACCATCATAATTCCACCAAGTATCACCCACATTAAGAATTGAGTAATCCCCGCTAAAGAAGTTCCGATAATTTTCCCCATTAATAGTTGTACAGGTTTTACGGAAGAAATGATAACTTCAATAATTCTGTTTGTTTTTTCTTCAATTACACTACGCATAATCATGTTTCCATATATAATGATAAACATAAATAGTAAGTATCCCGCTGCCAGTCCAAAGCCTAGTTTGGAATAGTTCACAAATTTTGAAGTCCGTTCGCCAGTAAAACTTTCTTGCACAATAGCAACGTTCATTTTAGAACTCTCAACCAATTCAACTTCCACACCATTTTTTACCATTGCTACGTCGGTAAGTTCTTTACTTAATTGCCGTTCTAAGCGTGAGATAAATTTTTGAGAAGGTGAATCTTCTGAGTAGAATTTTATTTGCTCCGCAATTTCCTCCGTAGAGGTCATTTTAGGAATGTGCAATAAACCATATTCTTCTGTTTCTTGCACTTGTTTTTTTGCTTCTTCTAAAGAAATTCCTTTGAGAATATTATAAGTCGTAGTTTCATCTTCATCTTCCGTAAATATTTGCGAAATAGTGCCCGTTTCATCTAAAATAGAAATCGTTCGCTCCTTACTATTGTTTAATTGTGTCAGATAGAATATCAACATGAACAATCCGATCATAATTAATGGACTCAAAAACGTCATGAGGATGAATGACTTGTTTCTAACTTTTGTTAGATATTCTCTTTTGATAATTAGTGGTAAGTGATTCATAGTCCTAATTATTTTTTTCTACGGTTTGAATAAATATGTCATTAACACTTGGAATGACTTCCACAAAATGATTGACTTGTCCTGTTGATGTTAAGTATGAAAGCAAATCGTTTGAAGTATCACCATTTTGAAGTTTGATGTTTACTTTTAAATCGTCATCGATAGATTTAAACGTTGCATCAGTCAATTCAAACTTATCATTTAATGTTTTTCGCAATTGTTGATTGTCTCCGCCAGCAATTCCAACTTGATAAGTATTGCTCTTATATTGACGCTTTACGTCGGTTAACTTTCCGTCAAGCACTTTATTCGATTTGTGAATCAGCGCAATATGATCGCACATTTCTTCTACAGATTCCATTCGGTGTGTAGAAAAGATTACGGTAGCACCTTCATCACGAAGTTGTAAAATTTCGTCTTTGATGATATTTGCATTAATTGGATCGAATCCGCTGAATGGTTCATCAAAAATTAAAAGTTTAGGTTGATGTAACACAGTCACTACAAATTGTATTTTTTGTGCCATTCCTTTCGATAACTCTTGAATTTTCTTGTTCCACCAATCCATGATTTCGAATTTTTCAAACCAATATTGCAAACGTATTTTCGCTTCAGATTTGGTTAATCCTTTTAGTTGTGCCAAATACAATACTTGTTCGCCAACTTTCATAGATTTGTACAAACCGCGTTCTTCTGGCATATAGCCAATATCTTTCACATGAAACTGTTGTAGTGCAGCACCATCAAGCAATACTTCGCCTGCATCTGGTGCTGTAATTTGGTTTATAATTCGGATGAGTGATGTTTTTCCTGCTCCATTTGGTCCAAGAAGTCCGAAGATGCTTCCTTTAGGAACGTCAATAGAAACTTTATTTAATGCAGTATAGTCGCCGTATTTTTTTACGACATCTTTTGCTTGAAGAATTGAACTCATGAAAAGTTTTTTATATATGTAACTACATTGCGTAATTTGTTACAGTTGGATGTAAATATAAAGCAAAACCCACCCTTAATATGATCAAGGATGGGAAAAAATTGCTATGAAAAAGAAAAAATTACCAGCCGGTTACGGCTAGTAACTTATCAAAGATAGTTTTTTTTTCGTAATACCAAAAGAATTACGAAAACATGTCCTTGACTTTTTCAAAAAATGACTTGTCGCTCTTCTCCGGACTTGGGATGAAATTCTCTTCATCCGCTACCTTTTCAAAGAAGCTACGTTGTTCTTTTGTCAATGTTTTCGGTGTCCACACGTTGATGTGCACCAATAAATCTCCTCTTCCGTATCCATTAATACTTGGAATTCCTTTTCCGCGCAAGCGTAATATTTTTCCTGATTGCGCTCCCGATTCTACTTTGATTCTAACTTTTCCAGTTACAGTATCAATTTCTTTAGAGCTTCCTAATGCCGCTTCTGAGAAACTTATGTATAAATCGTAGTGTAAATTATCGCCTTCACGTTTTAAGAAGTCGTGTTCTTTTTCTTCAATCGCGACTAATAAATCTCCTGAAATTCCATGTTGTCCTGGCGCATCATTTCCTTTACCAGAAACTTTTAATTGCATTCCTTCTACAACACCTGCTGGAATTTTAATCAGCACAGTTTCTTCTTCAACTTTTAATCCTTGTCCATCTGCTCCAGCTGGTCGTTTATTAATCGTTTGTCCAGCACCGCCACATGTACTACATGTTGTTGATGTTTGCATTCTACCAAGAATTGTGTTGGTGATTCTTGTCATTTGACCTGAACCTTGACAAGTATCACAAGTTTTATAGCTTACACCAGCTGCTTGAACTTTTCTGCGAACTTTTACTTTTTTCTCAACACCATTCGCTATTTCTTCTAATGAAAGTTTTACACGAATTCTTAGGTTACTTCCTTTAACGCGTCGTTGTCTTCCGCCACCGCCGCCGCCAAATCCGTTGAATCCGCCGCCGCCGCCAAAAGCGCCGCCGAAGATATCACCAAATTGACTAAAGATGTCGTCCATGTTCATTCCGCCGCCACCAAAACCGCCGCCACCGCCGCCGTTTTCAAAAGCTGCATGACCATATTGATCGTAACGTGCTTTTTTGTTTTCGTCGCTCAGTACTTCATAAGCTTCTGCAGCTTTTTTAAACATCTCCTCAGCACTTTTATCATCCGGGTTTTTGTCGGGATGATATTGAACTGCCTTTTTACGGTATGCTTTTTTTATTTCTGCAGCCGAAGCGCCTTTATTGATACCTAATATTTCGTAATAATCTTGTTTCATCTTTATTCAACTTGTTTCAAAAAGATCGTATTGTTGTTGGGAACAACGCTATACTATTTTCTATTTATTGTCCTACAACTACTTTCGGATAACGGATAATTTTGTCTCCTAGCGTATATCCTTTTTCAAGTACATCAATGATTTTACCTTTCATGTCATCCGATGGTGCAGGAATTTGTGTCACTGCTTCGTGATCTTCTGCATCAAAAGTATCGCCTGCTTTTACAGTTAATTCTCCTAATCCTTTTGCTTTTAACGCTTCTCTTAGTTTGTTGCTAATTAGCTCAATACCAGTTTTTACGTCGTCCGCATCCGTTTTAGAAATTTCTGCCAAAGCTCTGTCAAAATCATCCAAAACTGGCAACATGGCAACTAAAACATCTTTACCAGCTGTCTTGAAAAGTTCCACACGTTCTTTGCTCGTTCTTTTTTTATAGTTTTCGAATTCAGCAAACAAGCGTAAAAACTTGTCTTTTTCTTTTGCCAATTCTTCTTGTAGTTTTGCTTCCGCAGAAACTTCTTCCGCAGTGTTCTCAGTTGTTTCAGCGTTTGTAGTTGCTTCATTTACAACTTCTGGCTGCTCTTTTTCTACTGTAGTATTCTTTTTTTTGCTCATGGTATATGTCCAAAAAATTTTTATTGTTTTTATATAGTTGGCAAAAGTACTGCCAATTATGGAAAAATGTCAAAATGTCACCAAAAATTTTTGAATCGTAAATCAACTTTGTGTCAGTTGCCCTTTTTCGGTAAGAGTTCGATATAACGCAACTAAGATCATATGAAAGAATATATTAGATTTCTATTTTTTGAATATGTCTTCTAATGCAGCTGTTAACTCAGGAAATTGAAACTTGAAGCCTGTGTTTTTTATTTTTTCTGAACTTACTTGTTGACTTGAAAATAAGAGCGTGCTCATTTCGCCTAAAATCAGTTTCATGATGAATTTTGGCACATTTGGCAAAAAGAAAGGCTTTTTTAAGACCGAAGCAATTTCTTTTGTGAGTAATTTATTGGTAGTCGGATTGGGTCCAACTCCATTGTAAAGTCCTGTGATTTTGTTTGTTAATACATGAAGATACATTTTAGTAATATCGTCAATATGAATCCAAGATTGCCATTGCTTTCCAGACCCTATTGCGGCACCAACTCCATATTTTACAGGTTTTGCCATTTCTGCTAACGCTCCACCTTTTGATGAGAAAACCAATCCTGTTCTAAGAATGGTTACTGGAATTTCTAATGATTTGAATTGATTGGCATGCAATTCCCATTGTTTTACCACGCTTCCTAAAAAGTCTGTAGATTCCTTTTCAGTAGCTTCTGTATATTTTTCAGTGAATGAACTTGGATAAATTGCCGTTCCAGAGGCAGAAATATAATGCTTTACAGTATGATTTTCCATGTTCCGAAGCGCTTTGAATAATACGTTTGCCGTATCAATGCGACTGTTCATGATTTCTTCCTTGTATGCTTGTGTCCAACGTTTGGCTATGTTTGCTCCAGAAAGATTTATGATGGCATCAACACCTTCAAAACATGCCCTATCAATTTCGCCTTCAGCAGGATTCCAATAGAACCCTTTTGTCTGTGCTGATTGTTGAATTTTACTTTTGCGCGTCGTTAAATACTGAACTTCATGATTTTCCTGCAAGCATAGTTCGGTTAATGCCGATCCTATTAATCCTGTTGCACCGCAAATAAGTATTTTCATCTGTTAATTTTTATTTCTTAATGCTGTCAAATGGAATTCGCAAAATGCTATTAGTTTTTATTCACTAATTGTTAGAGCTCATTTCATGAATGCGTTTTCTTTTTCATGGTAAAAATACGCTAAAAAGAAGACATTTAGAAAACTACATTAGGTCTAGAATCTTAAATATTAGTTAATTTTTGTTGCACGTAGCATTTCACGTTTGCCAGGCGGGCCAGGAAGTCGCTCCACTTTGAAGCCAACTTCTTGCATAGCGCGTCGTACACTTCCTTTAGCTGCATACGTCACTAAAACACTTTTATTTTGAAGTGCATTATACATTTTTTGAAAGATGGCTACTGTCCATAATTCAGGTTGAACTCTCGCGCCAAACGCATCAAAATAAATCAGGTTAAATTTCCCTTCATCCGTAATTTGATCAAAGAGTTGCTGTCGTTTTGTAAGTGTGAAATTTTCAGAAAGTACCGTTTCTTTTTCCCATTCGCACACATGCATTTTATTAAAAATAGCTGCTTTGTTTTCTGCTTTTAATTGTGAAACATAGTTGAGTTGCGCAATTTCTTCGGGTAAAACAGGATACGCTTCTACGCCGTGATAGTTGACATTGAAGTTGTGTTTCTCCGCTTGTAGATAGGTTATAAAAGCATTCAATCCTGTACCAAACCCAATTTCGAGAATGTGGATTTGCACAGGATTGAACGTATTTTGCAAATGTTGTAAGCCCGTTTTTATGTAAACGTGATTGGCTTCTTGTATGGCACCATGCGTAGAATGGTATTGTTCGTCCCATTCTTCAAGATGAATTGTGGAAGATCCATCTTCTGTGGTGATTATTTTTCGTTTCAAGTGTATACTATTTCTACATTAAAATTACCTGCTAAAACTTGCTCTTTTTCACCTATGCTTCTAAATAAAATATAACCGTAACTTAAGCTATGCTGACTTTTTCTTTTTTGCATAATTAAAAAATAGGTTGTGTTTTATCTACGGAATTTTAAAATAAAAATAGTATTAGTTTTTCAACAAAACACCATCAGCGATGAACGAAAGTGTTTTTTTAGGTTCTGTGATTTTAGCAATTTCTTCTTCCGACTTACCTGCATCTTCTGCGTAATGCTTCAATTCGTCCACAGATGTTTCTTGTACAAACGCTTTTCCGTTGACAACTACTTCACCTTTCGCGTCAAGCGGCATAAAGAATCCGTAGTCTTTAAATTTGACCATGACTTCTTTTTCATCACCAGCATCTAAACGCATCCAGCATCCTTTATTTGCACATACTGAATTGATTTTAGCTGCAAATTTTACGTCTAACGTATCACCTGTTTTTAAACCATCGTATATGTTGTTGATTTCGGTGATTGATAATGCTTTGTCAGCTTCAATTTTTTCTCCAAAAGATGCGTACGCTAGTTCAGTAGCTTTGACATCTGTTGTATCTACTGTTGATTTTTCGTTATTTTTTCCGTCTTTACATCCAATAAATGCTAGTAAAGCGACTCCTAAAATTAGTATTTTCTTCATTTTTGTTAAGGATTTCTTATAATTACGACTGTTTTATTACGAATAATTAATTTTAAGCACCTAATTTTGTTGAAAACTAAGATTTTTTTAAAGTTAAATATTACGTAACTTTGCACAAAATTAAGAATTATATGATGAGTGACCCTTCTAATGCTATAAAAATTTCCAAAGTTTCTGAAAGCAAGATTTCAACTGTAGATTTTGATGATTTAGAGTTTGGTAAAATTTTCACGGATCACATGTTTGTGTGTGACTATATAGATGGAGTTTGGCAAACGCCAGAAATCATGCCATATCAGCCACTCACCATTGCACCTTCTGCGCGTGTTTTTCATTATGGACAAGCTGTTTTTGAAGGAATGAAAGCTTTTAAAGATGACCAAGATCAAATTTGGATGTTTCGTCCAGAAGATAATCACGAGCGTATTAATATTTCTTCACATCGTATGGCAATTCCTGAGTTTCCAAAAGAGTTTTTCTTTGAAGGATTGACACAGTTATTGCATTTAGAGAAAGATTGGATTAAGAAAGGGAAAGGAAATTCATTATATATTAGACCTTTTGTGATTGCAACTGAGGAAGCAATTTCTGCTTCTCCAGCAAATTCATATAAGTTTATGATTATTTGTTCGCCAGTACAATCGTATTATGCAGGTGAAGTGAAAGTTTTGTTTGCAGAAAAGTTTAGTAGAGCTGCCGATGGAGGTGTTGGATATGCAAAAGCTGCCGGAAATTACGGAGCGCAATTTTACCCAACAAGTTTGGCACATAAACAAGGCTACCAACAAATTATTTGGACAGATGCAAGTACGCACGAATATTTAGAGGAAGCTGGAACGATGAACATCTTTTTTAGAGTTGGTGATACCTTATTAACTGCTCCTAAGAGTGATCGTATTTTGGATGGAATTACGCGTAAGAGTGTGATTCAATTGGCCGAAGACAATAATATTAAAGTAGAAATTCGCCGTGTGACTGTTTCTGAGATTAAGGAAGCGGCTAAAAGTGGTGAATTGAAAGAGATATTTGGTGCAGGAACTGCAGCTGTGATTAATCCGATTTCAGGATTTGAACATGCAGGAGATAAGTTTGATTTACCAAAATTGGATGATTCGTATGCAACTTTCTTTAAAGATAAATTGACGGATATTCAGTATAATCTTTCTGAAGATCCACATGGATGGAGATATAAGGTCTAGCTGTTAGCTGTTAGCTGTTAGCTGTTAGCTGTTAGCTGTTAGCTGTTAGCTGTTAGCTGTTAGCTGAAAAATACAAAAAAAGTGATTCCAAGAGAATCACTTTTTTTATGTTCTTTTTTTGTGGATTCGTTCATCCGCCGTAAACTATTAAACTTATAAACTCTATATTCTATTTATCCGCTAGAATTGCGTCAATATTTGGTTTGAAGTAGTTTGGGCCTTTGAGGACTTTCCCGTCTTCGCGGTAGATTGGTTTTCCGTCTGCTCCTAGTTTGCTCATGTTACTTCGTTGAATTTCTTCGAAGACTTCTACGATTTTTTCTTGCATTCCGTGTTCTATGATTGTTCCGCATAGAATGTATAACATATCACCTAGCGCATCGGCAACTTCTACTAAGTCATTATCTTTTGCAGCTTCTAAATATTCTTCATTTTCTTCTTTCATTAGATTAAAACGCAACATATTTTTTGCTTTTCCTAAATCGGCAGTTGGTGTATTTTTTATTCCTAACCCAAATGCGGAATGAAATTCTGTAACGGCTTCTATTCTTCTTTTCAAATCGTATGTATTTTAAATGTTTGTAGAATCAAATTGAAGTTGAAATATACTTGATTATTTAATTGATTTTTGAGCGATTGTATTTTTATTTTGAAACTTTTATTAACAACTTTCAATCTTTAATCCGTAATTTTGTTAAAAATTAAATACGTTATGTTTAGTACAGGTCAGTTGATTTTTGCCGCTTTTTTTGTGATCGTTTTTACGGTGGTTATGATTTATGCATATCGAAAAGATTTACAGTTACACAAGCGTTATTATAAAGGAAGTTTGCGCATTTTGGCGGTCTTCATTCTCTTCATTATCACCATTGTAGTGATTAAGAAATTTATTGTTTCCTGATTTTTCTTAGTTTTTCTATTTCATATTTTTTCGTACATTGTAGGAATAACTAACAAACCACTACTACAATATAGATACATTTATTACAGTTTGGCTGTAATAGGATTCTCAAATCGTTCAAATTTATATTCGGATAGCATATCGTTTGTTTGTAATTTTAAGATCCCTTAGATATGATTACAGTTGCTATTGCAGAAGATCATCAAGCACTGATTGACGGCATAATGTCGTATTTGGAATACGAAGAAGATGTTACTATTATAGGACACGCCAATGATGGCGAAGCTTTGTTAAAGATTGTCCGACAGAAACAACCCAAAGTTGTAATTTGCGATATCCGAATGCCAAAAATGGACGGTATTGTCGCTACGACACATATTAAAAAAGAGTTTCCACATATACATGTGTTGGCGTTTACGATGTATGACCAAGCGGAAGCCATTCGACAAATGTTGGATGCTGGCGCAACAGGTTATATTTTGAAAAATTCACCTTTGAAAATCGTCTTAGAAGCCATTCGCACACTTGCCGATAACAAAACCTACTATGATGCCAAGTTGAATATTGATCAGCTTGCGAAGAATAGTTCCAAGTCTATTTTATCGCGTCGTGAAAAGGAAATTCTTGCATTAATCGCCCAAAGAAAGACTTCTCAAGAAATCGCAGATTTACTTTTTATTTCCAAATCCACCATAGATACACACCGCAAAAACATGATCCAAAAGCTAGCTTTGAAAGGCGCTAACGAATTGTTGGGTTATGCCATTGAGAAGAAGTATGCTTTTTAGGATTGTAGATTTTGAGAATACCTATGTTTGGGTATGGTTTGGTGTGGTTGATTTTTAGAGATTTGTAATGTAAAAACTAACAAAAAATGAAGACTTTAAACAAAAAACAAGTTGACCATTTACTTAATAATTATGCAGAAATATGGATGATGAATGATACAGAAATACAGTATTTAGCTTCTATTAAAGAAGAAAAACATAAAAATAATTATTATATAGAAAAAGGTGTATTAAAGAATGGAATTATAAAACCTAATGTATTTAGAGTTCCAAAAAATATATTAGATAATATCAAAATAAGTACTGTAGATAAAGTAAATAAGCGCTTTGTTAAATCTGTAACAAATAATGAATTAAAAATTGTAAAAGAATATGTTGAAGAAATTCTTCCACAAAATATTAATGATCATAAAATACGTCCATACCTAGCTGGATGTAAAGTCAGACGAAATAGTTCTGATTTAGAAGTTGGTGGGACACTAGGTGCTATCATTATGCTAAAAAGTTTTAAAAATTCTTTATTTATAATATCTAATTACCACATATTATCGACTAAGCAAAATTTAATTCTAGATGAAATTATTTTTCAACCATCAAAAATATATGGAAAATTTAATTCTTATGAATTAGATTATTCTAATGCTATTGCTCACCTAAAATTTGGCAGATATGGTGATACTAAAAGAAAAGATGGCACAAATGGTAATACCCTTGATGTTGCCTTTGCCGAAGTTTTAAATAACAACATGAGTTGCGCGGGATTCACCTCATCTAAAAAAACCTTAGAATTAAAAAAGTCTATTCTAAAAAATATTGAAACTCCTTTGGATGAAATGGTAGTTCACATAAATGGCAAAACATCTGGAAAACAAAAAGGAACAATAAAGTCAACAAATGCTTTTGTTAGAGTAAGACACTCCTACAAAAGAGGTAAGAGTATCATTTTCAAAAATCAACTCTTGATAAAAAAGGGAATTTCAAAAGGAGGAGATTCAGGATCGGTGGTAATTAATGATAATAACAATGTAGTAGGTTTGATACATGCTGGTGATGGTAAAAATGTAAGTATTGCAAACAATATAAATCACATTTTTAATCACATCTATAAAATAAAAGCTGCTCCTGATCAGAAAATAGTATTTAAACAATTTCTAACTTAAATTATTAAACTTATGACAGTAAATATTAAGGTTGATTCAATCAATAACGATTTATTTTTTGTTGATTGTGGAGAATTTGAAATTTATGGGGATTTTAATTCTTGGATAAATAAACATTATATCACTCAAATCCCTCTTGAAATCAAAAAGAAAGTACAATCTTTAAAATACGATTTATTTCATGCTAACTATGTTGATGGTGGAGATGTTTTTCAAATACATGTAGCACTAGTAACAGCTGGAGAAAAACTTAATTATACTTATTCTACAAAGCATCAAGGAATACAATTTTCTTTAAATCCTGATCCATATTATAAGGGGCAAGTTAATGTTGAAGTACTACTCTATAATATAAAATTAAGATGTGAAGATAAATACATTCACATTGGCGGTAAAAAAACTACAGACATTGTTCCTCCATACAAAGATGAAGAATGCCCTGATGATGATGCTAATAAATACATAAGAGCATTAATAGACCCTCACCCTCAAAGAAAGGGAAAAAGTATTTTAGTAGGTAAACCGTAAGGAAATCTTGAGGATAGAAAAAATCAAATATTTAATTTTAATATCAGCATTTTTTTTAAATGCTGATTTTTCATATGCTCAAAATTTAGATTTTGAAAATGTTTGGAATGCTTTTGATTCTGATAATAACAATAAAATTCTAGAAACATTACAAGCAATTGATACAATTAACTCTAGTGATCAGGATATAGGAACATGGTATTTTTATTATGCTGATTATCAATTGAGAATAGATAATCAGCATATAGCCTATGATTATGCCTTGAAGTCTAAACAAAAATTTAATGAAGCAAATTTAAAAAATGATGTTAAAGATTGTAATCTTTTAATATTAGACATCTTAAATCATCAAAATGACATAAAAGTAAGTAAAGATGATATTGTTGAAGAATTGTATAAATATGCACAAAAAGAAAATGACAGCACTCTTTATAGGTCTATTTATAGAATAAAAGCTGTTGAGTTTTTAGATAAGAAAGATGCAAAAAATTCAATTTTATACTTTAATAAAGTAATTGAAGTCGATAAACATTTAAATGACACTTTGCAAGTAGCATTAACCTACATGAATATAGGTACTGTTTACGCCTATGCTCTAAAAAACGCTGATTCAGCATTAATATATACCAAGAAGGCAATACCTGTATTAAAAAAAAATAAAGACTTTAAAAATCTCGCGCACAATTATAATAACCAAGCATATCATTACGAACTAAAAAAAAATTACCTCAAAGCAATTGAATATTACAAGAAAGCTGATTCGATACCTCTAAAAAAAAATATAGCTAAAACAAAAGTGATTTTTTATGAAAATATGGCAGATACTTATGAAAAAGCCAAGGATTATAAGAATGCAGCTATTTATTTGAAAAAATTTATCAACCTTAAGGATAGTATTGGAGATGAATTCCAAAACATTGCAATAAATGAAACTAATTCTAAATACAATACAAAAACAATTAGTGCAGACCTTAGTAAATTACAAACTTTATATACACTTGTTGATACAGAAAGAGAAAATGAAAAAAAACGAAAAAACAGTCAGCTCATAATTTCTCTAATTGTTTTAGCCCTAGTCATCATCTCCGCATACCTCATCCAAAAAAATACACGTAAAAAACAATTGCTTGCCGAACAAGCAAAAGACTTAGAAGCACAGAAAGTTTCGACTTTACTCAAAGAGCAAGAACTCTCTAGTATTGACGCTATGATTGAAGGTCAAGAGAAAGAACGGAAACGCATTGCAGAAGATTTACACGACGATTTGGGCGCGTTGATGGCAACGGTAAAACTACATTTTGAGAATATAGAAACCGCGCAAAACGAAGATGCTGTGACAAAAACAAGTTCGCTTCTCGATGAAGCGTATGATAAAATCCGAACGATTGCACATGCTAAAAATGCAGGTGTGATTGCGAATCAAGGATTGTTGGTTGCGGTGACGAATATGAGTGCTAAAATTAGTAGTGCAAATAAGATGAACATAGAAGTCATCTCATTTGGATTAGAAGAACGCTTGGAGAATTCACTTGAATTGTCATTATTCCGAATGATTCAGGAATTGATTGCAAACATCATCAAACATTCAGAAGCTACAAACGCTACGATTCAATTGACGCAACATGAAAAAAACCTAAATATCATCGTAGAAGATAACGGAAAAGGGTTTGATCCTTCCAACAACAAATCATCTGGAATTGGTTTAGAAACCATCAAAAAACGTGTAGAACACCTCAACGGAAAACTGAGTATTGATAGTACACTCGGAAAAGGAACAACGATTTTAGTGGATGTCCCTTTACTCTAAAACTCACTATTGATGGGTATGTTTCTGCCTTCATTCATGATTTACATTTGAGTTATTAATCAAATATTAAAATCATGAAAAAACTATTTACTTTTTTAGCATTTATTAGTATTACATTTAATATATCTGCTCAAGAGAAAAATTATCAAATAACAGGTAATAAAATTAATGTTGTAAAAGCACAATCTGAATATATAACCTTAGAAATAACTAAAGGTCCTGATAAATTAGCTGCAATAAAGAATCCTAAATTTGCTTCTCTAGCCACAGGAGTACTCGTTCCTTTTATTATTGACCAAATTCCTAAAGTACCTGAATACTTTTCAAAAATATTAAAAGGTCAAAAGAAAAAATATGTAGCAACATATAGCGCAAAAAATACAGTTATATTTGATTCTTCAAAAAAATTACCTATTGTCACTTTAACAAGGTATATTAATAATCCTAGTGAGAATGAAGCTTGTAAAATAGTTTTAAAACCTCAAGAAATCATAAATGAAAATTTCTCTTTTAAGGTAGATCAAGCAACTATAAAATTTAGTAAAGCGAAAATCAAAAAAGATTACACACACTTAATTTTATTAATTGAAATTTCTGTTACTTATGATACTAGTTCTAAAGAAAATGGCACATTGAAGACTAGTAAAACAGAAGTGAAATCTAGCACTCTGAAAATCCCTGTAAGTATGTCAACAGGAACAACATTAAACAGTAAAATAAATGAGCAACTTTCGGATGCGTTTCCTATTGATAATATCCTAGAAATTTCTGTAAAAGTTACTGAAACAAATCCATTCAAAGTGAAACTAGAAGAAATAGAATCGGTTGTTGAAGATTTTAAAGAACCAATTGCTGACTTCTTTAAAAAACTAGGAGAATCTCTGGAAGAATAACCTAAACTTCCAACGAAGTAAACTCAAAAGTAGTCCCGTTGAACAAGCCTTTATCACTCAGTTTTAACGACGGGATTACTAACAATGCCATAAACGACAAGGTCATGTAAGGCGCGCGCAAGGTACTTCCCATTTGTTTGGCTAATTTGTCTAACTCAGCGTACTCCTTGCCTATTTCCCAACCCGTTTTTGCACTCATAATTCCTGCGACTGGCAATGAAACTACGTTTGCGGAAGTTTCAGAAACAGCGCAAATTCCACCTTTATTTTCAATGAGAAGATTCACGGCTTTGCAAATCGCTTCGTCAGAAACACCAACGGCAATGATATTGTGTGAATCGTGTCCTACGGAAGAAGCAATTGCACCTTCTTTCAAACCGAAATTCTTTATAAATGCCATTGCTGGAACATCTTCATTATAGCGATTGACAACGGTCATTTTCAGAATGTCTTTTTCAACATTAGAAACTAAATTTCCATCTTTGATTAAGTTATCAAGGATTAACTCGTTTGTCACTAATTCACCGTCTAAAGCTTCGATCACGCGGATTTTACTTTTCGTGGCTTTGACTTGAAAATCAATCACATTTTTTTTAGATGTATTAAAATTATTCAGAATTTCAAACGGCACACTTTCTATGTGTGAGTTTCCACCAGAAGCGACACAGATTCCATCAATATAGGTTTCTAATACTTTAAAACTTGTCAAATCTTCTAGCACAACAAAATCCGCAACATCGTTAATTTGTAATTGTCCAACATCTAAATTATAATGCTTTACAGGATTCACACAAGCGGTTTGCAATACTTTGAAAACATCTACACCTTTCGCAACAGCACGCGCACATAAATCGTTTATATGTCCTAATAATAAATCATCCGGATGTTTATCGTCTGAACAAAACATCATGTTTTCGAAATGCTCATCTAATAAAGGAATTAACGCTTCAAAGTTTTTTGCGGCGCTTCCTTCGCGAATAATTACTTTCATGCCTTTTTGCAACTTTTCCAATGCTTCATCGTAGCTAAAACATTCATGATCGGTAGAAATTCCTGCGGCAATATATGTTGAGATATCTTCGCCTCGTAAACCTGGCGCATGTCCGTCAATTGGTTTCTTGAAATATTTCGCCCAAGCGATTTTCTTCATGACTTCTTCATCTCTAAACAACACACCTGGATAATTCATCATTTCTGCCAAATACTTTATTTCTGGCATTTCTAACAATTCTTTAATATCATTAGAATCCAATACTGCTCCTGCCGATTCAAAACTCGTTGCGGGCACACAAGAAGGTGCGCCAAAGTTGAACTTAAACGGAACTTTTTTACCGTTTTCAATCATGAATTCTACACCAGTTTTTCCTAGCACATTCGCTATTTCATGCGGATCAGAAACAGTTGCAACAGTTCCATGTAATACTGCCAAACGTGCAAACTCGGAAGGGACCAACATTGAACTTTCAATGTGAATATGAGCATCTACAAAACCAGGAATGATATACGTTTCCACATTGTGATTTTTTGCCACAATGTTTGTGATTTTCCCATCTTGAATGTGAATTTCTCCCTTGTAGATTTTTTTATTGAAGATGTCTACGATGTTTCCTTGTTTGATCATGACTTTGTATGATAAATGGTATTAAAAAGGATGCACGAATGCACCCTTTTTTAATTATATGTAAATATAGTTTTAAATTTAGTTCTTGTCCGTCAAGAAACTATAATTCTTAGCGTAGTATAACATCTGATTGTCAAATGCTGCTGGCTGCTGAATTTTGATCGCTGTAATTTCTCCAGCTTCACTTGTTTCTGGAGTTAATACAGGATTTGCAAATCCACTATACGGAGCAGATTTGAACGCTTCATTACGCTTTAATACTTCTGCGTGCATTGTTTGATCAACTTTTACTCCGTAACCTTCTACCAATGCTCTTGCCGCTTCAAAATCACCTTCTGATTTGATACGTTGCGTTTCACGTAATAATTGACCGAATAGTTCACGTAATTTCACATAATCATTAATGTTATAGTATGATTTTCCATCACGTGTAACTTTCTCAATTACGTTGTCTTTTGCTCCTTTTTCAAAAACCCAAGCAGAAACCCATTGTCTGTTCACCATGTGATCTTCTTCTACGTCATCTCCAAGTTTTAAACGAATTAATTGTGTCATTAAACCATTTCTGATATATCCATCATAAGCAGCTTTCCCAACACCTTCAGTATCTTCAACCAATCCAAGTTCTTTTAGTTTTGGATCCATTAAATAGTACAATCCAACTAAATCAGCTCTTCCTTCTTCCATCGTAGAAGCATAGTTTTTCAGCGTTTCTTTCGGTTGCCCAATACCAGGATTGATTTGACCAGAAGCATGTCCAATTACTTCATGTAAAGCTGTATGTAACTTATCAGCAACTTTTCCGTATTTTTCTTCTAATTGAAATTCTTCATCATCATGAACAAATTCCTTTAATCTTCCCGATCCGCCAGCTTGTGCATACGCATTGATAATATTTCCTAAAGAAACAGATTTTGAACCGTGTTGTTGACGAATCCAGTTGTTGTTCGGTAAGTTTACACCAATTGGCGTACTTGGTGAAGCGTCTCCTGCTTCTCCTGCAACGTTTACCGTTTTATAAGAGACACCTACAACATTTTTCTTTTTGTGACTATCAATTAGTGGAGCATTATCTTCAAACCATTGTGCATTTTCAGATAATACTGCCATTTTTTTAGACATGTCAAAATCTTTGATTTGTACAATAGTTTCGTACGAACCTCTGTATCCTTTTGGATCATTGTATACTTCAATAAATCCGTTGATCCAGTCAATATTTCCTTCTGTTGAAGTTGCCCAAGAAATACAATATTGATCCCAAGTATCTAAACTTCCTGTTTTGTAATATTCTATTAATAAACCTAACGTTTCTCCTTGCTTGTCATTTTCTGCGACACTTTTAGCTTTTTCTAACCAATAGATAATTTTGTCAATTGCGCTTCCGTACATTCCGCCAGATTTCCAAACTTTCTCCACTAGCTTTCCGTCTTCACGAACTAACTTAGAGTTTAATCCAGCTTCCACTGGTTTTCCTTCTGGGCCTTTGTAAGCCGTTTTGTAAAATTCTTCTACATCAGCCGTTGTGATATCAGCTCCGTAAAAATTCACCGCAGATACTAATACATTATCTACACCATCTTTTTTATTTACTTTTTTGTTGTCTGCATCATTGAAGATTACTTCTAATGCTTCACCTGCTAACGTAGTTTTTGTATCTGCTAATAAAGTTTCAAAGTATGCCTTTGTAAATTCAGGCTTCATTTTATCATTTGAATAATGATGATGAATTCCATTTGAAAACCACACACGTTTTATATAGGTTTCAAAAGCTTTCCAATCCTCAGATTCTTTATCTCCTTCATAATTCACATAGATATTTTCTAATGCTTCTCTGATAGTTAAATTATGACGGTAATTTTGATCCCACATAATATCTCTCCCAGAAAGTCCAGCTTGTGTTAAGTAATACACTAGCTTTTGCTCTTTTAACGTCAATTCGTTAAATCCTGGGATTTCATATCGTAAAACCTTTATATCTGCAAATTGTTCTACCTGAAAGTCCATTTTTGCATTTTCAGCTACTTCAATAAACTGCGCTTCATAAGGATCTACTTTCACCTCATCTTTTTTCTCTGTACAAGAGAATAACATTCCTGCAGCTAATACGATTCCTGCAATTGATTTTAATTTCATCTGTTTATTTTTTTATGAGTTCTTTATTTGGTTTAGGAAAATATAAAAAGAGTACTTATTTATTACGAAATATATATTCTTTTGCCACAAATGTAATCAATTCAATAAAACATTAAAAATTTGTACATTAGCATTACTAACTAATACACCTAATAATATGAAGATTCTAAAGTATGTACTACTCTTACTGCTAGTACTCATTGTTGCTGGAGCAATTTTTGTAGCAACTAGACCGAATGATTACGATGTGGTACGAAGCAAAGTAATTAAGGCTCCTATTGATGTTGTGTTTAATAATATTAATGATTATAAAAATTGGGAAGCTTGGGGACCATGGATGGAAGAAGATTCTACAATTGTTGTAAAATATAATGAACAAACTTCTGGAGTTGGAGCTAATTACACATGGACAAGTAAAGATGGACCTGGAAAGATGAAAACGGTGAGTTTAACCCAAAATAAATCCTTAGAACAAGTGATGCAGTTTGGTGATTATGAACCAACAGACGTGTATTGGACGTTTGAAGAAGTACCTGAAGGAACAAAAGTAAGTTGGGGAATGAAAAGTGACAAGACAGCTTTTATGTTCAAACTTTTTGCCGCTTTAAGTGGTGGAATGGATAAAATGTTGGGCGATATGGAAGAAAAAGGACTCGCTAATATAGAACGTGAAGTGTTAGCAGAACTCAAGAAAAACCCTCCAAAACAATTCCGATTGGGAGATATTTCTCAACATGAAGCATCTGCAAAACAGTTTATTGGTTTTTATCAAAAAACGACTACCGATGCTAGCATGGAAGACATGACAAAGTTATTTACTGAATTTATGCCGCAAGCGGGAATGTATGCCGTTAATAATAAGCTAGAAGGTTATACTCCCGGATCGCTGTATATCAAATGGGATGAAGAAACTAAAGAAGCTGAATTTTACATTGGACTTTTGTTTGATGATGATACTATACTTCCTGATGGAGAAGGCATGACAAAAACAATACTTCCTGCTGGACAAATTCTGAAAATTTCAAAATTTGGTCCTTATGGAGTTGGCGATATGGATGCGCACATGAAGATTGCAACCTATATGAATGAAAAAAAATTAATGCCTGAAGGAATCGTTTGGGAATTGTATCCTAATGATCCTACAACTGTGAAACCAGAAGAAATTCAAACAGACATTTTTTATTTGGTAAAAGCAGCTGAATAATAACACTAAAAAAATTTAAGAAGATTGTCTAAACAGTATGCATTGACTACTTTTAGACAATCTTTTTAGTAAAACTCAGTTGAAGAACGGAGTCTGATTGAATAAAAATAGCAAATGAAACATTTTTTATTAGTTTTTCTTGGCGGCGGATTTGGAAGTTCACTTCGGTTTCTATTAGGTAAATATCTTAATAGCGAAACAACGGGAATTCCGTATGGAACTTTTGCTGCTAATATTTTAGGAAGCTTATTAATTGGAATTATCTTAGGATTGGCTGCTAAGAATGAAGCAATCAGCCAACAACACACATTATTACTTGCCACAGGTTTTTGTGGTGGTTTTACAACATTTTCAACTTTTGCCTACGAAAATCACGTCTTCTTAAAATCAGGCGATTTTATGACATTCGCTCTATATACTATTGCTAGTTTTGTAATTGGTTTTGCGGCTGTATTTTTAGGAATGTATGTGGTAAAATATTTCTAAATCATTCTTCACCCAAAAAAATAATACGCATTCATTAAAAAAATACTTTTAAATTAAATAACCTTGAAAATTACAAGGCATAAATTAAAATATTCACAAAAATAACAGCTTACATCCTGAATTAAAACACCCTACTGTATCTTTATCATTGTAAAATAAATGTTTTATCATGAAAAAGATAGAAGCTATCATTCGCAAATCTAAGCTTGAAGATGTTAGAGATGCACTACACGAAATTGAAGTGAATTTTTTCACCTACTGGGAAGTTTCTGGTATTGGAAACGAAAAAAAGAGTCCTGTATATCGCGATGTAAATTATAATACACATGATATTGCCAGGTATAACGTCTCCATTGTCGTTACAGATGATTTCGTAGAAGAAACCATCAATGTAATTTTAGAACACGCCTACACTGGAGAAGTTGGTGATGGTAAAATTTTTGTCATTCCTATTGAAGAAGCCTACAGAATCCGTACCATAGAAAACGGAAAGTCTTCCTTATAATACATCATTTACTTTTTTAGATTGCTGCTTTCATTTCGACGCTGCTCGATGTAACACGCAGGAATGACATTTAATGCTTATCAAAAGCTTTTACACCTGCATTAATTTCTACTTTTAAAAAGTTAACTCTTGGCGGAACAGGACACGAATACCGATCGCTGTATGCGCAATATGGATTGTATGCATTGTTGAAATCAATTTCAAGAGTGTTTCCTTCTGGAATTTTTAAATCAATATATCTTCCGCCACCGTAACTTGCAAATCCATTTGTTTCGTCGGTAAATGGTAAAAACAAATCATCTTTGTATTCTGGATCTCTATTTGGATCTTGATTTTGATAGACTTCTAATGAATATTCTTTTCCGTTTAATTTGAACGTTGCAATTCCGTAACGCTTATAGATTGGCGTTCGGGTAGTAGACGTTTTCATTTTAAAAGGTTTGGAATCTGGCGTAAGCTTGAAACTTGCCGTTACTTTAAATGTATTATTTACAGGAAAAAAGTCCAACGCTTTAAAAGTTTTCAAATCTTTTGCTTTTAGCGGCGATGTAGATGCATCTTTATAAGATGCATTCAATTCTCGTTGAAATTCAGTTTCTCCAACTAATTCCTTTTTTTCTTGTGAACAACTTACATTCATCACTAAAACACATATTATAAGAAAGATATTTTTCATCGGTAACGATTTAATTTAAATAATACATCCAAAAATACAATTTGTCATCAAATAATAAAGAACTTTTATTTTTTACCTCCATAATTTAGATAAAACTCATCTTGACTTTTCTATTTTTCTAACAAAACACCTGAAATTTGTTGCTTTTTTACATGTAACGCTCTGATTTATAGTATATGTAGGTTTTTACATTCTTTTTTAACAGAAAATAATTTCAAATAGCCAATAAGGAAGAAATTTTACGGTTTTACCGTAGTTTTGTTTAGCTTTTTTAAATTATCTTTAAACAATATTAACCAATCAATAATTCAAATTATGAAAAAAGTTACCTTAATTTTTACGTTATTAATTACAGCAATTTGCTTTGCGCAGAATGAATCTTCAGGCACAATAGCAACTTCAATTACAACTCCTAGTCCATTATCAGGAGAAACTTTTAGGTTTGGTCCTGGTTTAGTAACACAATTAGACTCAGGGTCAAATTTTGACTTTAACAGCAGATGGTTTTCTTTTGGTAGATTGAATACAGGAAGCCAGAATGTATATGGCTTGCGTTTTCAGTTGCCAAACAGAGCTCTAACGATGGGCTATCAAGACTTAAGTGATATAAATCCAAGACTTCAGTGGATAGGAGCTGGTTCGTCTGCAGGAACTGACTTTGAATTTAGAGTCGCAGATAGTTTTACCTCTACTGCCTCTACACTTGTAGCAACGATGACAAACGACGGTAAAACGTATTTCGGAAATCCATTAAGTTCAAATGAACCTTTAGTTGGTATGGATTATAGCAATTTAACTGGTAGTACACGTACGGGATTAATTGTACAAAACACATCAACTTCTGGTAGCTATTTTACGGGAATTAAAGTAATCAATGATGTTTCAGGATATGTTAAAACAGGTATTGATGTTAAAAGTGGTGGTTCATCTTACAGTACCACAGGTATTAATTCTACCGTAAGTGGAACGTATCAAAATACTGCTATTAGAGGAAGCGTAAATGGTACGGCTAGTGGAGGCATGTACGGTGTATCTGGATTCATTTCTAGTACTGCTACTGGTTTTGGAGCTGCTATTTATGGTAGTTCATCCACAAATACAAACCGATATGCAGGTTATTTTAATGGAAATGTTGTAGTTACTGGAACATTTACAGCTTCTGATGAAAGATTAAAAGAAAATGTGAAAGGTGAAAAGAATGTGTTAGATAAACTAGCTCAATTAGATGCAGTAACTTATACATTTAAAGAAAATGATCAATTAAATCTTCCAAGCGAAGTACAACATGGATTCTTGGCGCAAAACATTGAGCAAGTTTTTCCAGAATTGGTAACTACGATTAACAAGCCTATTTTAGATAAAGAAAATAATGAAGTTGATTCTTATGAGTACAAAGCTGTAAACTATGTTGGACTTATTTCTGTATTAACATCAAGTATTCAAGAATTAAATGAAGAAGTAACTTCACTTCGAAATGAATTAGAAGAAATCAAAGGAGAAGGTATTTCTAAAGATGGAAACAAAGGAACTATTGATGAAGTAGGTTTCTCAATGGAACAAAACATTCCAAATCCTTTCAACAATCAAGCAACTATCAGTTACACGTTGCCAAGTAATACAAAAGCAAACATCGCTATTTTTGATATGTCTGGGAAGTTTATCAGAGAATATGATTTGCCAAATCAAAAAGGAGAACTCGTAATAAACTCAAGTGATATAGGTCAAGGAATGTTTATCTATAGCTTAGTTTCTGGTGGTAAAATAATGGAAACTAGAAAAATGATTGTAAAGTAAAGTAACTTCTTCTCTTAAATTATAATTAGAGAATATACGATACGTATTAGAAGTTATCATAATACCCCAAAATTGAACATAGCCTGAAAGACAGTAACTAATTAAAATATTAGTTGCTGTCTTTTTTCATTAATAGATATATTATTTGAGTATAAAATTTCTTAGAAAACTTAAACCAAAAGTTTCGTAAATCAACATTCATAAACACAGCTTGTCCTCAAAAATTTAAAGATTTTTAGTTTTTGTGTACATTTTTTATGTAGTTTTGAATTCAAATACGACAAAAATGAGAATTTTCACAGTAAATACCTATGTACAAAGAACCTCTTGGAAAAGAAGTTTGGGCATTTATTTATTGTGTTGATATCACTATCACATATAACAATTTAAAAAGTCCGACTTCGCAGTCGGACTTTTTTATTTTAGTGAAACTCCATATTGAGAAGCCAATTACGGCGCACTCAATATTGTAAGTTGAGCTAACTCCGTTGAAGAGCGGAGTCAGTTTTAAAAATAACCAACCAAAAACACGAATCATGAAAAAAATGTACAGCAATTACATTGATTCATTTAAAGGATTATCAAAAGAAATATGGTATCTCGCTTTAATTTCACTTGTGAATAGAGCCGGAACGATGGTGATTCCGTTTTTATCATTGTATTTAACCAAAGAATTAGATTTCAGCGAAAGTGACGCAGGTTCAATTCTTATTTTTTTCGGGATTGGTTCGTTATTAGGATCTTTTTTAGGAGGAAAATTAGTAGACAAAATTGGGTTTTATAAAATCATGATTTTCAGTCTCTTCATTACAGGATTTGGGTTTATAGGCTTGCAGTACGTAACTTCATTTTGGGGATTGTGCTTTGCGATTTTAGGAATTATGACAATTGCCGACATGTTTCGTCCCGCAATTTTTGTTTCGCTGAAAGCGTATAGTAAACCTGAAAATCAAACGCGTTCGTTGGCGCTGATTCGTTTAGCTATTAACTTAGGAATGGGAATTGGTCCCACATTGGCTGGATTGATTATCGTGTCAAAAGGATATGATATGCTATTTTGGATTGATGGTGTTACGTGTATCATTGCTATTATCTTTTTCACCTTTTTAGTGAAAGAACAAAAAAGACCAGCAGTTGATAAAAGTAAACCCGCTATTATCAAAGAGAAATATGCTGCGTACAAAGATAAAAGTTACTGGGTTTTCATTGCGATTTGTTTCTTTATGGGAATGGCATTTTTCCAATTGATCATCACAATGCCGATTTATCAAAATGATCAATTCGGCTTGACCGAATTTGATACAGGACTCATTATGTTTATCAACGTTGCTATCATTGTAGTTTTTGAAATGCCGTTTATTAATTACTTAGAACAGCGCAATATTTCAACCACAAAACTCATCATCGTAGGCTCTTTATTATTTGGACTGAGTTTTTATGTATTACTATATAATGTTTGGGTAGGAATGCTCATTGTTTGTATTGTGATTATAACGATTGGTGAAATGATTGGTTTTCCATATACAAATGCATACGCCCTCAAAAGAGCAAAAGAAGGTCATGAAGGAAGCTATATGGCGCTATACGCGATGGCTTTTTCGCTAGCACATATTTTCAGTTCTAAAACTGGACTGGAAATTGTAGCAAACTTTGGACATCAAGTCAATTGGTTTGTGACAGGAACGTATGGAATTATTGCGATGTTATTATCAATCTGGTTACACAACCGAACTAAAAAAGGATTATAATATGAATTTGAATCAAGTTACAATTTCGTCCACAGATGTTGCAAAGGCAACCGAATTTTACACAACACTAGGATTGCGTCTCATTGTAGATGTACCTACTAAGTATGTTCGATTTGAATGCCCTGATGGCGATGCCACTTTTTCTATTCATCATGTAGAAAAAATGTCTGAAAGCAATAACATTACACTCTATTTTGAAAATGATGATTTAGACGAAACCGTCAAAGAATTGCAGTCAAAAGGAATTGAATTTACGAGTTTACCAGAAGACAAATTTTGGAAATGGCGCGAAGCACATTTATACGATTTGGACGGAAACAAATTGATTCTTTTCAAAGCTGGTGAAAACAGAAAAAATCCGCCGTGGCGGATTTCTTAAGTTGTCTATATTCAGTGTTCAGTTGACAGTTTTCAGTTTTCAGTTTTCACTAGCGTCAAGTAAGTAACAGATTGCTTCGTCGAAACTCCTCGCAAAGACGTTTTCTAGTGATCTAACAGTCAAAGAGCGTAGTCTGAGGTTCTCGAAGACTATTTCAACACTGAAAACTCAATACTCGAATCATTGAAAATCGTATGTGTTTGGTTTTTAAAATCTTCTTCTTTGGCTTTGTAAATGTTTGGCACAAAGGTTTGCGGATTCAAATCGATGAGTGGAAACCATGTACTTTGCACTTGGATCTGTAATTTGTGTCCTTTCTTAAACGTATGATAGACATCTTGTAACTGGATATTTACGGCAGTTTTTTCGTTTGGCACAAATGGTTCCGGATTTTCGAAACTATTACGGAAACGCCCACGCATTACTTCACTACGAACCATTAAATGATAATTACTCAATTTTAAATGATCTTGCATGCCACTTTCTTGTTCTGGCGTATCATGTGGATGCACATCAATAACTTTTACAATCCAATCGGCATCAGTTCCAGTAGTAGCAACTTTTAGCTTTGCCATAATATCTCCCGCAAGGGTAAAATCTTCTGTCAAGACTTCTGTTTCAAAAATAACTACATCTGGGCGACGTGCCGCAAAACGTTGATCGTCGGTCATATATTTTCGTGGTGTAAATACCGTTTTAATATCTTCTGAATATGGCACAGGACGTTTTAAATCACTGATAAATACTTCTTTTGAATCACCTTTTTTAGTGTTTGATAATTCTTGATTCGCGTTTAAGAATAGTTCTTCTTTCGCAATATTTGCTGGTGGCCAAGTATCATAACTGCTCCATTCTTTCTTTCCTGAATCAAAAACATACGCTTCTGGCAAACCAGAATTTTTACTTCCATCACCTTTTAGGAAATGATTAAAGAATTTTGTTTCTACATCACGCTGAAAGTTTAACGAAATAGAATCGCCAAAATAATAATTTCCAACAAAATTTTCTACCTTACTTCTCGCCCATCTTCCGTGATCCCAAGGTCCAAAAACAAGTGTGTTATAGTTATTTGGATTATTTTTTTCAATCGCTTTATATGTTTCTAAAGGTCCATATAAATCTTCCGCATCAAAAAAACCACCAACGACCATCGTAGCTACAGATGATTTTATATTTTTTAAATTCTGAATAATTCCTTTGGGTTTCCAAACACTATCATAGTTTGGATGATCGATGATTTCTTTCCAAAAAACATCATCAATCTTATCAGATTTAGACGTTAATACATTATCTAACTTTTCATATTCAAAATAACTATTCAAATTGCTCAGTGGTCCTGCATCTAAAAAGAATTGATATTGATCTTTAGTGCCTAAGTCGGGCAATTTGTACCACGCAGAATCTTTCGGGACATCTTTCATCGTTCCAAATAAAGAAACTGCTCTAAAGTAACTCAATAAAAAAGCGCCATTGTGATGGAAATCATCAAAAAAGAAATCGCCAATACATGCTTGTGGCGAAGATGCTTTCAACGCTGGATGCGCATCAATCGTAGCATACGTAGCGTAAAAACCAGGATACGAAATTCCCCAAATCCCTACATTACCATTATTATTTTCAACATTTTTTATGAGCCAATCTATGGTGTCATACGTATCTGAAGATTCATCAATTTGTGTGTTATCTGTTTTGTTTGGTATGTACGCGCGCATGTTATCATACACACCTTCGCTCATCCAACGACCACGCACATCTTGATATACAACGATGTTTCCTTCTTTCATTAAATGAACGTTTGGAGCAATTTTAGTAGCATATTCATCTTTTCCGTACGGTCTAGAACTATACGGCGTACGCTTCATTAATATTGGGTATTTTTTACTTTTATCTTTGGGAGAATAAATAGTGGTGTGCAACTTGATTCCGTCACGCATTTCTATGGTAACTTCTTGTTTATCATAGTTATCTTGCACATATGTTTTTTCTGCTTCAGCAGCTTCAGCTTTGATCGTTTTTTGATCTTTACAAGCTGTGACTAAAAGTAGTAATAGTAAGGTTAGTCTAAAAAAGGATTTTATCATTGTAGTAGTTAATTTTGAATGCCTAAATTTACAAAATTATAATCGCTATCATATCGCAATGAGAAAAATCGTAATACTTTTAACGTTTGCACTAGTTACTATAGGTTGTCAAGATAATGCTTCGACCAAAAAAAATGACGCTTCAGCTTCGCTCAGCGTAAACGCAGATAAGAAAGATACTCTATCAAATGTCCAAACAAAACAATTCCCTAAGCTTGAACCAAATCGTTATAATGTTGGTTTTTTAATTATGGATGGTGTATTTAATACCGAATTAACTGCGCCGTTTGATATTTTTCAGCATACTATTTTCCGTGAGAATATTAAAGCAATGAATGTGTTTACAGTGGCAAATACAGATGGAGCTGTGACTACGTTTGAAGGCATGCGAATTCTTCCCGATTTTAATTATTTGAAAGATAGTTTACCCAAGATTGATATTTTAGTCGTGCCAAGTGCCGAACACCATTTAGATACAGATTTAGACGATGCAAAAATGATTGCGTTTGTACAAAAAGTAGCCAAAGATGCGGAATTTGTTACGTCGCATTGTGATGGAGCATTCGTATTGGCTAAAGCTGGATTGCTTGATAATGTAGCTTCTACAACGTTTCCGAGCGATATTAAGAAGATGCGCGAAATGTTTCCAAATTTAGATATTAGAGACAATACACTATTTGTTCATGATGGAAAATTTATTACATCTGCTGGCGGTGCAAAATCGTTTGAAGCTGCTTTGTATTTGTGTGAATATTTATATGGAAAAGAAATTGCCAAAAGTCTCGCTGGCGGATTGGTTATTGATTGGACATTGGAAGGCTATCCGCACACAATTATTAAATAGACTCGTTCCCGCGTAGGCAGGAATCTCATGGATCGCTTTGTTCTTATACTTCCTTAGATCTTTAATCTTACTTTGATAAATGAAATTTCAATCAATAATATTGCTTTAAAAACTTTATTTTCATTTTCTTTGCGGCTCTCCCAACAATTCGAATGCGTTCAATATGACATCGCAAAAATCAAAAGATTGATTGTTAAAAAATATATCTGACTTGTATTACTAAAATTTATGGAAGAAGAAATTAAAGATAATTCGCAACGTAGTAAAGACATTACGATGGTTTTTTATACGTTTATTGCTATTGATATCATTGCTATTTTACTCATTATTTATCAAAGTTATGTACTCCAAAGCTATGAGGAAGACCCAACAAATATGTCTACAATTGAATTGTTAGATATTGTTGTTCCTGTAATGCGCATTGTACAATTTGTAATACATATAGTTTCTATTGTGTTTTTTGTCCGTTGGTTTAAGAGAGCGTATGGAAATTTGATCCGAAAGCATCAACCTATGGAATATAGTGAAAATGGTTCTGCATGGGGATTTTTTATTCCTATTGTAAGTTTGTATCGCCCGATTACGACAGCGAAGGAAATTTATTTAAAAACTCAATATGCCATTAGAGAATATAATTCTAATTTAAAAGTAGATACAGATACTTCCTTTATTGTCATTTGGTGGATTTTTATGATTTTTAATAATATGTTCTCTAGTTATTCTAGCAGAAAGTATGACAATGCTTTTGACATTGCTTCGTTTGTTGACGCCAATGCGTATGCTATTATTTCTGATGTTATTGATGTTGTCGGAATTGTTTTAGCATTGTATGTAATTTATAAAATTACCAAGGTAGAAACCTTATTACGCGATACGAATGAATCTGTTTCTAGTATTGACGAAATCGGAACGGTTATAGAGTAAAAAATCGTCCTACGTTATTTTTATAGGTTTGATATTTTTGTTGATGAATCTTTTGTAGATATTCTTCTTCCAATCGGACTTGAATTTGAATTAAGATGTATGCAATGATGAAGAAAAATAACGTTATATAATTCGGTTGCATTAAAAACAAACCTAGTAAACTCAACAACATTCCTAGAAATATTGGATTGCGCGAGAAGCCAAACAATCCCGACGTAATTAAGATTGTTTTTTCATCCAAATCAATCCCAATACGCCAAGAATATTTCATTTGGTATTGTGCAATCACGGTTATTAGTAACGAAATTAAACATGAAATAATTCCGAGATATTTCACGAAAGTGTAGTCAAAAAAAGAATCCAAAGCATTTTTCTGAAACATCATGAATATGATGTAAAAGAATATCGCTAAAATTGTAGCTCCGAAATATTTCCCGATAACACCATACGCAGAATCGTCTTTAGGGATTACCATTGCTGACTTTCCTATTTTTTTAGAAGTCATGATGCTTTTCAAAATGAAAGCAATAAAAAAGTACCCAATAAAGAATATCGGAATGAAATAGTATAAAAATGTGTTCATTTTTTGGTGTTTGATTATATCAAAAATAATTTTGAAAATGATAAGCACTTCTCGATACAAAATTCTTTCAGAATTTCACTCGAAGTGACGAATCAGTAATTAAGAAGCAAAGCGAAACGATCCAAAAGCGAAGCGATCCAAGAGCGAAGCGATCCAAGAGCGAAGCGATCCAAAAGCGAAGCGATCCAAAAGCGAAACGATCCAAGAGATTCCCACCTACGCGGGAACAAGTCCAACAGCAAAGCGCGTCTAATTACAGACTTTACATTGTTTCTTATCTTTAATTTCACCAATTAAGAATCCTTTGTCGTTAAGTTTGTAATCGCAACAATCCATGTAGCCTTGCACAATGAGTTTTCGTCCGCGTTGTATTTGTGATTTTACAGTTGCCAATGGTAATTTTAATTGAGAAGCAATCGCTGCTTGTTTCATGCCTTTGATATCTGACAATAACAATGGATTTCTATATTTCTGTGGCAAGTTTTTGATAATGCCTGGCAAGCAATCTTTTTCAGAATGTGTATAATTTTCATCACTTTCAATAACTGCATCATCCGCTAATGGAACTTCTTTAGTTGATTTTCGGAAATAATCCAATACGGTGTTTCTACTCACGCTTAACAACCAAGATTTCACTTTCTGCGCATCTTCTATTGTCGAATGTTTTGTATGTACTTTGATGAATACTTCTTGTACCAAATCATCAGTAATTTGCGCATCTTTCACCTTACTCATAATCAAGCGCTTTACATCATTTGCGTAGGTTTCCCAAAGTTCCGTAGTGGTCATATTTTTCTTTGTTTAGAAACTAAGATTGTCTTAGAAAGATAGCAATAACTTTTGTGAAATTAATACTTTGATCTTTTAAAGACAATCTATTTTTCTTTATTTACTTAACAATTACAATTTGTACAGGTACAATTTTCGCAAGTACATTGAGTGCATTGTCCATCTTTACAGTTTGTACAATTACAGGTACAGTTTTTATCAGTTTCCATCATTTTATAAATTTAAAGTTCATACAGAAGACGGAGATCGCGTTAAAAAGATGCATTTTGTGGAATAAAATTAAAATTTATTTTCAAAAACTTAGGTATCTATCTGTGAATCAGATACAAAACCTCCTTAAAAGTAACTACAAGTTCCATCCTCATTTCTAATTATTTTTCCCGTTTTACGGTTTTACGTAAGATTTATCTCAATCTACTTATTATTTTAGACTTCAATTAAGTAACGAATTAAATGACTAATTTTAAAATACTGTTCTTGTATTTGAAGAAACTAAATGTTTTTATCAACGAAAAAGAGTTTGCCATTCAATATGAATCGCATCCAGCATATCCTTCTTTGTTGGCTGTAAGTGACACTTTAAGTTTCTTTAATATTACGAATGGTGCTTTACACGTGAATGCAGCTGAGATTACTTCATTACCTCCTATTTTCATGACAAAACTCAAAGGTAACAATGATGATTCGTTAGCTTTTGTAGAAACTCAAACGGCAAATCACTCCTATACTATTTATCAAAATTCAAAAGCAATTACAATTTCTAAAGCTTCCTTATTAGAAAAATGGAAAGGCATTATTTTTTTGGTTGAAAGTAGTGTTGAAAATCAACAAGAGCGTAACAAATTTACATTTCATCAGTATTTAATAATATGTTGTCTCCTTTCCTTAATCTTACTTTTAAAACCACTTTTTTCAAGTTTCCAACAGCTATTATTTTTTAGTTTTCCACTTGTCGGATGTGTGCTTTCAATTTTTGCGCTCAAAAAAGTATTCAACATTCATACTACGATACTCGATGCTTTTTGTGGTACAACAGACAAACAAAATTGCGCTACAGTTGTAGATTCATCTGTCTGGAAACTCTTTGAAAAAGTAAATTTTAGCGATTTAAGCATTACATTTTTTAGCTTTCAAATCGTGATGTTTTCCTTAGCGGGAATCACCAATACGATCAATTTCTTCTTCCAAACACAATCAATATTGCTCATTGCAGCGATTCCGATAGTGTTACTTTCTATATATTATCAAAAATTCATCATAAAAAAATGGTGCCCAATTTGCATTTCAATCATTGGAATTTTTGTCCTTGAATTTGTGTATGTAGCAACCTATATAGGATTTCAATTTTCAATGGAAGCAACGCTGTTTCAATACAATTTACAATTATTCATATTCCTTTCGTTACTTATAAGTTGGCACTATTTAAAAGGGAAATTAATTACAATTAATCATTTACAAAGTGAATTAATTCAAGCCAATCGATTCAAACGGAATTATCATATTTTCAAAAACACCCTTTTTTCAAACCCTAAGTTTGCATTACCTCAAACCTACTTACTATTTGGAAATTCAGCTGCAAAAATCACCATTGACTTTATGACAAGTCCGTATTGCGGATTTTGCAAAGCGCCTTATAAAATGTTGAGGAATTTCTTAAAAAAACACGAAAAACAGATTGCAGTCCGATTCATTTATAATGTGAATTTGGAAAAACGCGGAGATCCTTCCAAGCTATTACTTAGAAACCTAGTACATATTCATGAGAAATTTGGAGATGAAGCTTTTTTCAATGCCTTAGATGATTTTCACGAAACAAGCAATCATGAAAAATGGTTAAAAAAACACCAACATATAACTGATTCAGAAAACATTGACGAAATGCTTCAATCGCAACGTTTGTGGTGCATTGAGCATAAATTCACCTTTACGCCATGCATATTTGTCAATGGTTACGCATATCCTAAAATGTATGAGCTATCAGATTTGAAATACTTTATCGAAGAATTAATCGACGATAAAACAACAAAATTAGCGGAAGCCGAAAAGCTATCAACAGAGTAGGCAATTATTAAATCAACTTTTTATTATTATGAAAATTTTAAACCTAAAAAACACTAAAAACTTAAGCAGAGCAGAAATGAGAGAAATCGTTGCAGGATTTGGAGAAGCATCACTGAGTGATGAAGATGCAACGGTATTGTGTAACGATGAAACTTCACACACAATAAGTAGCTGTGATGAAATGGACGCAGCATGTGAAGGTCGTGGCGGTGCCAAAATCTGCTCTGGTGGCGGAAATTAATGTCCAAAATACTAAGAGCGTCATTTGCAAAATAACGCTCTTAGTATTAAATATTTATTAAAATTCATCCCTATTACGGCTTCCCGTAATTTTAATTGAAATCATTTACCTACATTTAATAGCATATTTTTATTCGAAATGAAAAAAACGCAAAACAAGTTGTCTGTCATAGTCATATTTGCCTTCTTGGCTATTGTTTACTTGACAAGTTCAACAGCTACCATAGACCAATTAAAGACTTCAATTTCAATTAGTAATCAAGATATTGAGTCGGAATCATTTCTTGAGCCACCAACTTATAACGCTTTAGTTACTCATAGAATCAAAGAAACAGAAAACAATAACATAGTAGTTATTGGGAAATCAGATGATCCAGGAGTTTTTAAACGACCAAATTTTATAAATGATGCGTACCTTTTCGGAAAACCACATCAAGATATTGAGAAAAGCATACAAGATGATTACGCCCAAATTATTTTAAAAAATATAGACGAACCTTTATTAATGGAGTTCTCTCCAAGTGGTGATAAGAAACGTTATTCTACAAATATTTTTATCAGTCCAAATGATACGATTCAATTTGAGGTTAAGGATGAAAAAATAGTATTTATAGGAAAAAATGCCGCACAAAATAATTTATTTACAGAACTAGACGCACAAACTCCACGTTATTCAAAATCTCCTTATGCAGGGGATCTTTTTTTATATAAAGAAGAAATTAAATCTATATATGAACAGAAGAAGAAATTTGTTGCAAATTACAAAGCTATACATGCGCTTTCCAAAGAGTTTCTAGATGTGCTTAATGAACATTTAGAATTTGAATACTACAACAACCTCATCAATCCACGAAATGTAAAAGCAACAACACTAGACATTTACTTTAATGAAGCTGACTGTTTGAAAAACCTTGCGCAAAAAGAATATTCAACCAAAGAAGTGATTTTTGATTTGACTTCATATTTAGACAATATGAAAATTGAAAAGTTTAAAGATTCAAAAGCATTGCGTCATAGTCACTTTTTTAAAAATAACATTAATGCTTTCATACGTAATTACTTCGAAACTTCTGATTACCCAGCCTATTCCAAAGAAAAATTAATCGCTGAAAAAACATATATTGATAAGAATCTAGAAGGAGATTTAAAAGAGTATGCCATCGGCAGAATGATTAGAGATTATTACAGTAAAGGATTTACATATAGCGATGAAAACCGAAAATACATGCTCAATCTTATTGATGAATATAGTAAAACAATTGCTGATAAGAAATCATACAGAAAGAAAATGCAAGAAATTAAAAATGACATTCTCACCTACGATTTCAAACTCTCTGAAAGCGCTTTAAATTCAAAAATGATCAATCATGTAGGTGATACGATTACCTTACGCGACATTTTTAATCGATCCAACAAACGAATTAAAGTAGTTGATTTTTGGGCGAGTTGGTGTCCACCATGTATCAACCAAATTCAGGAAAGCAAACCATTTAAAGATCGTTTGTCGGTGGAAAATAATGTAGAATGGATTTATCTTTCTATTGATTCTGATCGTGAAAAATGGTTAAAAAAAGGTGAACAATTAAATGAGTTTTTACATTTTAGAAATTCATATTTATTACTAAAAGGAAAAAAATCATCTTTAGCCAAAGTACTTGAAGTTCATCAAATTCCTAGATATGTAGTTTTTGACAAGCATCATAAGATTATCGTGAATAGCGCGCCAAGCCCATCCGATGAGGAATTTTTTGAGCGTATTATTGACAATGCGCAATCCGCAACTCCTATTCAGTAGACGTTTCTTTCTTTTGAATCGCTTTTTTATAACGCTTTAATTCTTCTTTCACTTTTGGCGCTAATAGATACAATCCGATCATATTTGGAACTAACATTGAAAAAACCATTGCGTCTGCGAAATCTACAACGGCTTGTAAACTTGCCGCCGCGCCAATGATAACAAACATGCAAAAGATGGTTTTATAGGTATATTCCGCTTTTTTACTTCGTCCAAATAAGTACGACCACGCTTGATGTCCATAATACGACCACGAAATCATAGAAGAGAACGCAAATAGAATCACAGCAACGGTTAATAGGTATGGAAACCACGAAATACCGCTTTCTAGTGCATTGGAAGTTAGGATAGCTCCTTGCTCAAAGGAAACTTCATTTCCCGCAGTAATTTGCCCTGTAATGATCAAAACGAGTGCTGTCATGGTACAAACGACAACCGTATCAATAAATGGCTCTAGTAAAGCAACTAAACCTTCACTTGCCGCATATTTTGTTTTTACAGCCGCATGCGCAATAGACGATGAACCAATTCCAGCTTCGTTGGAAAATGCCGCACGTTTGAATCCTTGAATTAATACGCCAATGAATCCGCCAGCAACACCTTCATAACTAAAAGCACCATTAAATATTTCACCAAACGCCGCAGGAATGCTTTGGTAATTGATTCCGAGAATAACCAAAATAGCAAGGACATACACCGCAACCATGATTGGAACAACTTTATCTGTGACTTTTGCTATTTTTTTAATGCCGCCAATAATCACGATGCCGACGAAAATTGCCATGATCAATCCGAACAACCAACCTTTTCCGAAGAATATACTTTCTTCGCCGCCAGTTACGTATTGAAATAACTGAAATGCCTGATTTACCTGAAACATATTTCCGCCACCAAACGATCCACCAATACACATAATTGCGAATACTACGGCTAAAATTTTCCCAAAACGTTGCAAACCTTTTTCACGCAATCCTTTGCTTAAATAATACATGGGTCCGCCATATACAACGCCATTTTCGTCTACTTCGCGATATTTTACACCAAGTGTACATTCTACAAATTTGGACGCCATTCCTAAGAATCCGACGAGAATCATCCAAAAGGTAGCGCCAGGTCCGCCAATAGACAACGCAATCGCAACACCTGCAATATTTCCGAGTCCGACAGTTGCCGATAAAGCTGCTGTGAGTGCTTGAAAGTGTGATACTTCACCATGATTTCCTTCAATACGAATGGTATCAGGATTGTCGTTATTTTCGGTGGTATGAACTGAATCAGAAACCTCAACGATGTGATCGTCTTCTAAATCGTCATAATTTCCTCTAACTACTTTAATCGCGGTGAAAAATCCGCGAATGTTGATGAGTTTAAAGTACGTTGTAAAATACGTTGCACCAATAATCAGTACGATTAAAACCCATGGAATTCCGACTTCATCTGTGATTGGTATTTCTGCAAAAATGGCATCGGTAAACCAACTTGTAGCGTTTCGGAAATTTTCATTGATCCGTGCATCTAACGATGGTAATTCGTCTTGCGCATTCGCTAAAAAAGGAAGTAAGAAACTTAGGTAACATAATCGTACTGATTTCATCTGTTCGTTTGTTTGATTGGCACGAAGATGAAAAGTATCCTAAAGTTATAAAAGGTTACGCATTGCTGTTTCTAGTGTTGACAATGGTTAAGTATGTACTTAATCACACTCAATTGTAGCATATTGAAGTAAGTCATTTTCTGTGGCATACGCAATGAGTTGTTCTTTTCCAGCAGAACCGCTAATGTTGAGTATTTTTTTGATTTGATAGATGTGCGCCTGAAAACCATCAACGCTTATGTGCATGGCTTCGGCGATTTCTGTGTATGATTTTTTTGCACCGCACAATCCTAAGTTTGCCAATACTTCTTTTTGTCGATCAGATAAAATAATTTTTGATGCTTCTTGCAGCTTGGCAACTTTCTTTTTCTTTTGATTTAATTTTTTGGTGATGGATTGAATGGTGTCAATATGACTTTCATTCGCGGTTTTCAATTTTTCATTTTCCAAACGCAATGCATTCCGTTCCGCTTCAAGCAATACAAATTCAGATTGTTGTTGTTCTTTCTCTGAGAGGAATTTCCAACTGTATAAAAGAATAGAAAAGAGTAAGATGAAGATGAATTTAAACGATAATGCCGTAATGATTCCTAGTAAACTCCAATTGGATAAGCTTATATATTCTTGTACCATTTCATACGGAATGATTCTGTGTGAAACCGCAATTACGATCAAAATAAATAATGAAAAACAAGGCAAATACATGAATTTCATATTTCTATTGGAAAATGCTTTGTTCAATTCATATAATAAAGCCAGTGCGACCACAAGTGAAATAGGAATGTCTATCAACCAAATAAACGTGTTGCTAATTTCTTGATTGTTGTACGAAGTTGCAATGAAAACAAAAGCGATCATGCTGAAGATTCCGCCAAATAGCATCATGAATTCTTTTACAGAAAAACGTTCGACAATGCGAACAATCATATTGCGTTCTTTTTGATGCTCTATAGAAGGTAATGACAAAAGAATGAACAACGAATTGATGAGCGAAATGAAAACGCTCCAATAAATTAACCATTTTGAACTTGCAGAGAATTCAAAGTATTTGGTAGAAATTAAGGTAACAAATGCGCCAATTCCCCAAGCGAAAATTGCCAAGCCAAACCATTTAATTCCAGTGATGGTTTGTAAGTCTTGTCGTTTTTGTTCTTTGTCATAAATACGTTGAATGACGAATGCTGTAAGCAAACAAACGATTGCCGTTACGGTAGCTTCAATGTGCGCGTACATGTTTTTATTATTGATTGATGTTTTAAAGGTACTTAAAATTAAAGTTTATCAATATACTTTACAAAACTTTAGATGAATTGATAATACTGTTTGATTCACAACATCTCAACTGCGTTCGATGTGACACAACATAAACAAAAGAACAAACTAGCAGTTCTCTCTCAATTCCCCAAAACTATCTGTACTTTGTTTATAATATTCAATTGCCTTTTCAGGATTGTTTTGTTTCGTTCATATTAATAACAGTTTGTTTATTATTTCCTTTAGTTTATCTATTGAAGTCAACTGATAATAGATTGACTATTTTTTTCTTAAGCTTTCTAAAATACATTTACATCATTATTAATCTTAAAATTTATTATTATGTCAAGATGGAAAAGACCTTGGATAGGGAATCATAAAAGTAAGAAAACAGGTGTCTGTAGGCAAACTATATTCTGGATTAGGACTTGGAAAAGAGAATGTAACGATACTTAGTATTCCTATAATAAAGGCCCTATATACATATAGATTGTATATGGGGTTTTTACTGTAAGCATTATTTCGACCTAACCATTTTCTTAATGTTTTTCCATATACTTTAGAAAAAGAACAAACTACCAAAAATAAACAATCACTTTTTTTTTAATTTAACATGAATCACAACTCGCAGAAGCTTTTTGAATTTTGTATTGTATTTTTGTGTCATGTCTGAAGAAAATCTTCCCGTAAGCACGAATCTTGAAGCAATTGATTTTCAATTGCAATTGGAAAAGTTGCAGAAAGAATATGATGCAATGGAACAAGAAGTGCAAACGTTTAAAGCACTACTCTACTCACATTTGGCAGACGAAATTGTGGAAGTTCAAGAGTTGACTGTGATTTATAAGGAATTGAAACTTTCCAAAAAACAACAACGTTTGTCACAAAAACAACGCGGAAAGAGATATATCGCGCCAAAAGGCTTGAAAGTAGTTGCTGTACAAAGCGAGAAAACAATCAATAGTGACGATGCCCAAGAGAAAAAACGATTGTATAAAGAAGCCATGTTTCACGTGCATCCAGATACGTTTTCGATGGAACCTGAACAAACCGAATTGGCAACCGAAGTCACCACAAAGTTGATTCAAATTTATAAAGAAGGTGATTTGAAAGCGCTACAAGCCTATCATGCGCATATTTTTAGTGATGCATCTTTAACAGCACTTACAGAAAACGCTACTGTGGCAATTCACGCAAGTACAACTTCACATATAACAATTGAGATTGACGCACTTAGAGAACAATTGCACCAATTAAAAAATTCATCCTTATATAAAGTACTTAGCGAATATGAAAATCCGTATACGTTTGTTGATGAATTGAAAGTGTATTATAAAGATCGACTTGCCAAACTTCGAAAACGTACCCGAAAAGCATTTAAATAATCAGGTTATAAAACTTCATTTCTATATTATTAAAAACGTTAAATAGGGGTTTACCGTAACGAACTGTTTGCGCTTTTTTTTAACTTTTTAACTTATTAACCATAAATTATGTATCATGTTAAAATCAATTTTAAATCTTGAAGGAGCCAAATCGTTAAACAAATCTGAGCAATCTTCAGTTAAAGGTAGTTTTGGAAGGTGTAGCATCTTTTTATGTACTCCAGAGAGTGAAGGATGTCCTTGTTATGACAATCCTAATTCTCCAACTGGTCTTGGTTGTTGTATGGATGGTATGTGTACCGACTAATACTCTGTTTACATACAAATACGAAGTTTACTCATAAAAAAAGGCGCATTTAGCGCCTTTTTAAAGTAATTTTCTTTTGTAGCCTCTAACGGAATGGAATTTCTCCATCACATTCGCATACGGTATCTATACACAAACAACTTGTGTGTGAAGTGTTTCTTCCGCCTTTTAATTTTTCTATTGCACTAAATTTAGAAATTGTCTTCTTGTTAATTGCTAAACTTTTGATTGCTCTTTTTTTCATGATATTTTAGTTTTGGTTTATATCTTTATGAAGATACAAAAATTAAAAAAAGGAACATCTTTCGACATTCCTTTCGTTTTACTACAAACTTATCGCAGTCACTGTGAACTGGTAAATAAGCATCTGTCCAGTTAGATCCTATTTCAAAAATTTACGGAACAACAGTTGGTTGCTGTTATATCGTCAGAAATAGTTTGTGATTCTTGTGATGAAATTGATGTCTTCTTAAAACTTAATTTCTTTGAAAAAAATTTATTTTTAAAATATAATTTACTCAAATACAAGCCGTTACATTAGTATCACAATCATTTCCATTTGTTGGACATTGACCTAAATAACTTTGTCCACAACCTTCCGTGTAGATTTCAAAGCATGCTAAACATGCACTAATACCAGTTGGCGTTAAACATCCTGGATCTCTGGAAACACATTCTTGTTGCGTTTGGCATCTTGTATTATCGGTGTAGAAACATCCATCCGTGTGTCCTCCTCCTTTAATCGAAGAATAATGATCTAGTTTTGACACTGTTTTTTTGCTTAGCGATAAGCTTTTTAATTTTTGCTTTTTCATAATAATTTGTTTTAAATTAATGTTGAAACGAAAGTAAAAAATCAAGTTTTTGAAATATCATTTTTTTACTCATAATAGATACGATTGTACACATTCACACGAAGTTTTATGTCAATATATTCAGAATATGACACACTATAAAAAGAAAAAAAGCACCGTTTTCACGATACTTTTTTAACTATTATTTTTTATCACCATAAACGAGTCTAGCCGCAAAATATAGGTGTTGTTGTACAGTACATGGGCGCCAATGAGAAACAAAGTCGAGGTTCTACTGTTGCGCACCCATTTACAAACGATGGGGCACAACCTTCTGTAAATTCTTCCATACATAAAATTTCATCACTGACGGTATCTTCTCCTCCAACTATTTGATTTACTTCATTAAATCTGGAGATTGTTTTTTTACACAATGATAAACTTTTTAATCTTTTCTTTTTCATGATATACTTTTTTAAGATTTATAATATCATAAAAGTAGCAGATGCCTTTTTCTGTTTTGTTAATATTTACCTAAAGTGAGTGCGAATACACACATTTACAACTAAGTAGTTTGTAAGATTCATGAATCTATTGTTCCACGATTAACTATTTTATATTTCAAAAATTTCTACAGCTTGTTAAAGTCTGTTATTTTTTTGCAAAATATAGGTGCGAATGTACACATTGATACTTTATAAAGTAAATTCTGTTTATCTTTAACTACAAAAAAATTGATGACATTTTCTTTCTTAGACCTTGTGTTATTCGCTGGATTTATTCAAGGAATATTCCTTATTTTCTCTTTACAATTTACTTCCAGAAAAAACAGAGAAGCGAATAAACTACTTATTTTTATTATTGGGCTTGCCACATTTATTTTTGCTGGAAAAATGGCGACATTTCAAATCAAAGGCTTATGAGTTTGGCGTTTTTCTTTACTGTCAGACTGTTCAATTTATATGTATGGACCGCTTTTGTATACTTACTTTAGGACCTTAGTTTTTAAAGAACGAGCAAGCGATTCATTAACATTTAAACCTTTTATTCCTTCTTTGTTATTATTTTTATTTTTCTGTTGGACGCTCACATTGACCACTGAAGAGTACTTTGCCATGAGTTATACAATAGGAATGGGTATTGTGTATCTTGCTATGGAACTTTTTGGCGTAACTTCACTAATTGTGTATGCAATTTTATCCTATAGAATTGTGAAAAAAATTAAAAATTCGACGCATAAAGAATTTATACATGCACAAAAACTAGTACGGTATATAAAGTTCATCGTACTCGGATTGTCTGCCATCATCATATTTTGGTCAATTGGAATTTTTAGGACGTATGCACTGCATAGTTACGATTCATTTATCATCTATAAACTCGTTTGGATTAGCATGGCAATTTTCCTTTTTATCGTTGGTTATTTTAGTTTTACACAACCAGAAATTGTCCGACTAACTGTCGAAAAAACAACAACAAAAGATCGATTACGTCAAGAAGAAATTAAAATCATCACCCAAAAATTACAAGAATTGATTAATAAAGAGCAAATTTTCACGCGTTCAGATTTAAGCTTAAAGATACTTGCAAAAAAACTAGATACTTCTGCAAATAATTTGTCGTGGTTATTGAATTCTGTCTATGGAAAAACCTTTTATGAATATGTTAATGAACATCGTGTGAAAGCTTTTTTAGCAAAGGTTGAAGAAGGCGAACATAAAAAACAGACGCTTTTAGCCATTGCGATGGATGCAGGATTCAATTCAAAATCTACGTTTAATAAATCGTTTAAAACCATTATGAATGAAACGCCTTCTCGATATATTGAGAAGATGGATTCGTAAGGTTGTTATTTTCAATATAATTACTAAAAGCTATTGAAATAAAAATAATATTCTGAGTTAAACTTCAAATTACTAGCTCCTTATTTTCGTTTTCTTTGCTCGCACAAAGAAAAGAAACAAAAGAAAGTGCGCTTTTTAGTTCATGTCATTTATATTTTAAACTAAAGTATTCATGAATCTTCGATTTCCAGAGGTGTTTTTAGCTTTCTCTTCGGAAAGCCAAAACCGTATTCATTTTCCTAAATTTTCTCCAAGGCTTCAAAAATTCTTAACGGAAAATGAATACTACACTGCGGAAAAAGAATCCGTTACGAGTAATTCCTAGACCAACTTAAGTTAGTTACTTAGATTCTTCCTCAAAGAGCTTTTGAAATTTTTTCTTTTGTTTAAATTTTGCAAATAATGGAAGGTTTTGAATTGCTTGAAATCGTCGCAATCCGAGTTCTTTTGCCTTTTTGAGATTTCTGATGGTGTGTTTCAAATCGTCATTTCGAGCATAACTCTGCGCCACACGATAATACCAATAGGCTTGCTCAGGATTAAAATACACTAATAATTGATCGCAATACAAAGCATGTTTGTATTTTTTCGCGCCAATATAACCCATAGAAGATTCGTATGCGCCTGCAAAAATGGTATATTTCAAACGTTTCAACATTTTTGCTTCATTGGTGGTTTCCGCATTCGCGATGTCCAAATCTAAACGTTTCAATTCTCTACGCCACCATTGAAAATTATCGTCAGATTCCGCAGCTAAAATATCGTGAGAATACTTTTTTGAAAACTTTTCATACAGTTCATTTTCTTCATTAATGTTTGCTGCTCGCGATGTAACTTCGCTTTGATATTCTGGAGAAGTTTTTAAAGCTTCCATTTTTTGTTGAATCATTTTGACTTCAAAATACGGCGCAAAATTTTTGACAATACTTTCATATTCCAAAACAGATCTAAATTTATTGTGAATTACCAACGAGTCAGCAATCTTGTATTGAGATTCAAAATACGATTGTACAAATACTGAATCAACAGGTCGTATCTTCTTTTTATAAGCTTGCAATTCTAACCAACCAAAAGCACGTTCAATTTGTTCGCTTGGCGGCCATTTATGTGTATCATTATAGATGAATAATTCATTCGCGACTTCAAATTTGTCTAACCAATTTTTAGTATTGAACATTTCTTGATAGTTCATGTCTTCATCGCCAACCAAACCCACAAAAGAAAACATTTCTTTCGTTGGTGTAACAGATTTGTTGATTGCCAAACCTGCGCCACACGCTACAACTCCTTGTATTTTATCGGTCAATGCAGCAATGGCAGTTGCCAAACGTGAACCGCCTGAAAATCCAGAAGTATAAATTTGTTTTTCGTCTATTTTAAAGGTGGAAAAAACGGTTTCAAACAATCTATTGACAACTTCAAAATTGGTATCATACGGAACGCCGTTTTTGGTTACATTGGAAGCAATTAGTACATAATTAAACTTTTCGGCAGACGATACAAAAGGCATTATTCCTTGTTTGCCATTTCCGCTTGGATCAAATATGAAAACAACTGCTGTGAGTTTGCTTGTATCATACGATTCTGGAAGATATAATGCATACGTATCTGTACTGTTTTGCACAGGAATCGTGTTTAAAATTTTACTTTTTTCAAAACGATCTGTTTGCGCAAATCCGGCAGAAACATAGAGGCTTAGGATGCAGAGAAATACAATACGCATGAATGATACTTTCTCTAAAGTTACAGAATTAATAGAAAGCTTGCTTATTTTTAACATTTTGTATAGTTTCAAACTATATGTGATGTTAATTTGAAAAACGAAATGTATTTTCTACATTTACTTACATTGATTTACAAAAACCTATCTTTTTTAGAAACCAAAAATTCCACAGACTGATGAAAAAAATAATCATAATCGCTGTAATTACAGTATTCCTATGTTCCATTTCAAGTTGTGATAGTTACAAATCGACTACTTCTACCAACGAATTAAAAGCATTGCAAACGCAAATGACAGGTTCGTTTGATAGTAGTGAACAAGCTGCAAAAGATTCAACTTATTATAATATTTCCTTGCACATGTATCCTATTTGGAAATCAAAAGATGGCTATTGGTTGTATGTTGAGCAAGCGCTAAACACAAACCAAGCAAAACCATATCGTCAGCGAGTTTATAAAATAGAATATTTTATGAATACACGATATGTGAGTAAAGTATATACACTCCAAAATCCAGAAGACTTTATTGGGAAATGGAAAACTCCTGAGTATTTTGACCAATTTGATACTTCTATTCTAAAAGAACGCGAAGGCTGTGGTGTTTATTTAGTGAAAAAAGGAAAAAAATATATTGGTGGCACACATGGAGCTGGCTGTAAAAGCACAATGCGCGGCGCAAGCTACGCAACTTCACAAGTAACGATAAAACCCAATGTAATTGAAAGTTGGGATCGCGGTTTTAATGCTAAAGATGAACATGTTTGGGGCGCAGAAAAAGCAGGATATATTTTTGAACGATTGAAGTAAAACCATTCTTTTTTTAAAAATAAAGTGCCACGCAAAGAAAAGACCCGACTTTTTGTGACACTTTTGCATAGTAACATCAGATTGCTAACTATTTTAGTATAATTCGTTTAGTGAATTGTTTGTTCTTTTGCGAAATTTTCAAGAAATACATTCCTGCTTGATAGCCGCGTAAATCTATGGTTTGTTTTGTTTGATCTATACTGTCAAAAGTTGCTTTATAAATATTTCTTCCTGTAATATCGAAAACATTCACAGCTACATTATCGAGTTTTGTCGCTGCATTTATATATACAATTCCGTCGGTTAGTGTTGGTGCGATTGTAATTCCAAATGCTGCTTCATCATTTCCTGTAATGCTTAAGGTTCCGTCTAAGTTGGTTGATGTTGGGTAAAATACAGAGAATGAGTTTGTATTGAATCGGATGTAATAATCATCTTGATAGGAAGTAGCTACTGTATTGATAAAATCGCCCCCAGAAACATAGCCTGAAGTACAGGTATTTCCGTTTACTTTCATCACTTCTAAGTCACTGATTGTTATCAGATTGGAATCAACCAAAATTAAATCATCAACCTCATCACCTAATACATATAAGCGGACATTTACATTGCTTGAAGGTGCATTTTGAGCACTGATGGAGACTTCTCTCCGTAAATACGGTTGCCCTGAGAAGTCTCGAGTATCAGCATTGTCAATAAATAATGTGGTGGTTATAGTCCCTAAGTCATTTCCGTTAGCGTTCATCGCCGCTACGATATTGTTTGATGCATCTAAAATCGGAACCCATTCGTTTGTATTTCCTTGTAATGTTGAAATTTCTACCGTTGGTATGTTTTCACAAACGCCTGCTGTTCCTGTAGCCACAACTGGTGCGCCTTCTAAACAGAACGTAACAGCTGTAAGACTTGTTTCTAATCGGGAAACTTGTAGGTAATAGGTGTTTCCGAATACCACAGGAATAGAGCCATCATTATTAAAACAAGCAACTTCTGTTCCGCCGCAAGCATCGTAAACCGTAAAGTTGTTAAATGTTGAACTCGTATTGAGTGTAATATTTCCTGTCAGTGTAGCTTCAAACGTATACCAACTGTCCAACCATGTTTGTGTTCCGTTCTGGCAACTTCCCACGGAAGAAGCTAAGGTTGAACCGCGTAATTCTGTCGTTACATTTTGTGTGCTACATTCGCCAATTGCCGCAACCTGAATCAATTCTGCGGAAGCGCAATCTACATTTGTAATACTTTCATACGCCGTAATGACAAAACTGTCTGCGCCAGCATATATACTACTACTGACTACACGTAATGTGTACGTTCCGGTAGTGAGTCCAAATATTATTTTTTCGTTATAGAAACACTCAATTTCCGTTGGAACAGTTCCGCAAGTATCGTATAAGGTAAATCCATCCGCGAAATTCACGCCTGTAATTGTAATATTTCCGTTGACTGGCATTGTAAATTCATACCATAAATCGAGATACTCGTCTGTGGGACTTGTTTCACAGCTACTTTGCAAACTTTCGGTTGCTGAAGCATTGTTAAAGTTGATGGTCGTTGGCGTTGTGATATCTGCCGTAATGATTTCCGCATTGGCGCATTCGTCATTTGCAGCCGTTTGAAACGCTTGTATGACAAAACTATCAGCACCCGCAAAACCTGATGTACTTACTACGCGTAACGTGTACGTTCCGGCAGCTACATTGTATATAAAATGATTGTTATAAAAGCAATCGATTTCCGTTGGAACCGTTCCGCAATTGTCATAGAGTGTAAATCCGTCTGCGAAGTTGACTCCAGAAAAACTTAAGTTTCCTGTCACTGGCATCGTAAATTCAAACCAAACATCTAAATAATCTTCTGTTAAGCTTGTATCGCAACTACTTTGTAAACTTTCGGTTGCGGTTGCATTGTTGAAATTAATTGTTGTAGCTGTTGTAATATCTGCTGTGATGACTTCCGCATTAGCGCATTCGTCATTCGCAGCTGTTTCAAAAGCTTGCATTGTAAAACTATCAGCGTTTGCATTACTCGAAGTACTTACCACTCGTAATGTATAGGTTCCTGTGGTTAATCCGAATATAAAATTATTATTGTAAAAGCAATCGATTTCCGTCGGAACCGTTCCGCAATTGTCATAGAGTGTAAAACCATCTGCAAAGTTAATCCCTGTAAAACTTAAATTTCCATTGACTGGCATTGTGAATTCATACCAAAGATCTAAATAATCTTCTGTTAGGCTTGTATCGCAACTACTTTGTAAACTTTCGGTTGCTGTTGCATTGTTGAAATTAATCGTCGTAGCTGTTGTAATATCATCTGAAATGACTTCTGCATTCGCACATTCGTCATTGGTCGCTGTTCCTAAAGCTTGAATGACAAAACTATCAGCGTTTGCATTTCCAGCTGTACTCACCACACGTAATGTATAGGTTCCGGCAGCTAAATTGTATGTAAAATTATTGTTGTAGAAACAATCGATTTCCGTCGGAACCGTTCCGCAGTTATCATATAATGTAAAACCGTCGGCAAAGTTAACGCCTGTGATTCGTAGATTTCCAGTAACTGGCATTGTGAATTCGTACCATAAGTCTAAATAGTCTTGAGTTGGACTTGTATCACAGCTACTTTGCAAACTTTCGGTTGCTTGTGCATTGTTGAAATTAATCGTCGTAGCTGTTGTAATATCGTCCGTAATGACTTCGGCATTCGCGCATTCGTCATTGGCTGCCGCTTCAAATGCTTGAATTTGAAAACTGTCCGCTCCAGCTTGACTGGCAGTACTAACAGCTCTTAATTTGTATGTTCCTGCTGTGAGATTGTAAAAGAATCCATCGTCATAAAAACAATCTATTTCTGCGCCGCCACATGTATTGTATAGTGAAAAACCGTCTGCAAAATTGACAGCTGTAATTCGTATATTTCCCGTAACTGGCATCGTAAATTCGTACCAAACATCTAAGTATGAAGTTGGCGAAGTATCACAACTACTGAGCAAACTTTGTGTTGCCATTTCGTTATTGAAACTGACTAATGTTGTTCCTGTTGTTGTTACTGTAATAACTTCAGCATCAACGCAATCATTGTTTGCTGGTACTTGCGCATGACTGTAGTATATAGTGAATAGAATTCCTAAGAAAAGTAGTTTTGCCCTCATGTAATTGCCCCTAATTTAGTTTACGAGCCATGAAAGTACTTCCTTTTAAATTGTCTCATAAAAAAAATGTGTAAACCGTCTCGATTTACACATTTTTGGTATGATATACTTTCTGTTTAGTTGAAGTTGCTTGTTTCTTCGATATTGGTTTTTTTTTCGAGAAGATGAAAGACCGCTGCGCTGTTAGATTATAGAATAGAGACTGAATAGTAATTATTGGAAAAATTGCGAGGGTTTTTGTAAATATTTTATAACCAATTAGTTAATTATATTTTTAGTAGTTTTCACATAAACTCTTTGGTTATTTAAGAGTATCTCCTCAGCTATTCTACTTCTTCTTTTATTTTCGACTACAAACAAAGAAGATATTCATTAAATCAATTTTATTGATTTATAGCTTTCGTCAGTCCAAATATAGTCTGAAGTTGTCATATATTCAATTCCTTTTTCTTTCAATATTTTGATTCCTTCCATCGTCAAATTTGTTGTCAGAATTAAGTAATGTGACTTATCAAAATCTAACTTTGAAATAACTTTTTCTAACTCTCTTGATAGAACAACATCATTTCGGTCAGTCTTAAATGACACAATTTTTTTCCCAATTTGGTTTTTAGTTATAAGTTTAATAAATCCATTTGGTACTTTTGAAAAGTCGTACTTATCTTTTAAATATATTGTTTGAAATTTTATCATTTTTTTCCAATTGCACACAACGTGTTCACTCATGGTTTATTGCGTGTTTAAGTATCTAATTTAGCAAATAAATCACAGATAAAATATTCCGCAGGAATGTTCGTAAGTCGGCAGTGACCTAGCAATTAAATATACACGTCATAATTTAGCATTTCGTTTTTAACCTAGTTTTAACTTTATTAGACAAGATCATAAACTTATTTAACACCAATTTAAGGGAGTTTAACTCAAACCGTTAAATATTTTTCAATAGCTTTTTCTTGGTGTAGTTTTGTTGTCTAATTTAAATATATTTAACTAAATGACAAAGCAAGATTTTTTAGATATACATAAAGAACGTTTAAAAGCTTTTGTATTAAAACAAAAAGAAAATTTAAAAAATGATTCACCCAATAACTTTAAAAATTTTACTCACAGAGCAGATTATTTAAGCCAACAAATTATTGATAAATCAGATTTATTAATTTCTGAAATATTCAGAGACTATGGTTTATCTTCAACAGATACAATAAACTTCAAAGGGACAATTATTAGTATATTAGAATACTTTCTACTAGGCGTATCTTCAACTTATATTGATTGCATAAAGGATTTTGATGCATACTCAGACAAAATTCTACTTTTAAAATTTCACTCTAAGAATTGAATTGTAAAATCAAATTAAAACGTAAGGTTTTTATACTCGTTAAGATTGATTGTTGGATATCTGTTTTCTGTCAAATAGTTACTGCGTCACCCTGAATTTATTTAGCTTCGCTGATTTAAAAACTCAGGGTCTCACATATATATTTGATTCACAGAAGCATGAGATTCTGAATCAAGTTCAGAATGACGTACTTTGTAGTTTTATGACAATTTAATGAACCTGCAAAAATTACTACATATTTCTTCGATATTGTCCACCGACTTCAAATAACGAAGCTGTGATTTGTCCTAACGAACATACTTTACATACTTCCATTAAGGCTTCAAATATGTTTTCATTATTGATTGCTTTCTTTTGTAATTCAAGTAATAATTCGTCCGTATCGTGTGCTTTTTGAAGATTTTCTAAGATTCTGATTTGATACTGTTTTTCTTCTTCCGTTGCACGAATTACCTCTTTTGGAACTACCGTTGGCGAACCTTTACTACTTAGGAATGTGTTTACACCAATGATTGGAAATTGTCCATTGTGTTTTAAGGTTTCGTAGTATAAACTTTCTTCCTGAATTTTAGAACGTTGGTACATGGTTTCCATCGCGCCTAAAACGCCACCACGTTCCGTAATTCTATCAAATTCTAGTAAAACCGCTTCTTCTACCAAGTCTGTCAATTCTTCAATGATAAACGAACCTTGAATTGGATTTTCGTTTTTCGCCAATCCTAATTCTTTGTTGATGATTAACTGAATTGCCATGGCTCTACGAACCGATTCTTCCGTTGGCGTTGTAATAGCTTCGTCATACGCGTTTGTGTGCAACGAGTTACAGTTATCATAGATTGCATATAACGCTTGCAACGTGGTACGAATGTCGTTGAAATCAATTTCTTGTGCGTGTAAACTACGTCCCGAAGTTTGAATGTGATATTTCAACATTTGCGCTCTTGAATTCGCTCCGTATTTATGTTTTAAGGCTTTCGCCCAGATTTTACGCGCTACACGTCCAATGACTGCATATTCTGGATCGATTCCGTTGGAGAAGAAAAATGATAAGTTTGGACCAAATTTATTGATGTCCATTCCGCGACTTAAATAGTACTCTACATACGTGAAACCATTTGATAAGGTTAATGCCAATTGTGTAATTGGGTTTGCGCCTGCTTCCGCGATGTGATATCCAGAAATGGAAACCGAATAGAAGTTACGTACATTGTTTTCAATGAAATATTCTTGAACATCTCCCATCAATCGCAATGCAAATTCTGTTGAGAAAATACACGTATTTTGTGCTTGATCTTCTTTTAAGATATCTGCCTGAACCGTTCCACGAACTTGTGCTATTGTTTTTACTTTGATATCGTTATAAACATCCGCTGGCAAAACTTGATCGCCCGTAACTCCCAAAAGCATCAAACCTAAACCGTTATTACTTTCTGGTAATTCGGCATTGTATTTTGGACGTTCTTTCCCTTTGTAAATTTCAGCAATTTTTGCTTCCACTTCCGTTTCTAGTTCATTTTCCTTGATGTAGATTTCACATTGCTGATCAATAGCTGCATTCATGAAAAATCCTAATAACATTGGTGCTGGACCATTGATCGTCATACTTACCGAAGTCATGATATCAGCTAAATTAAAACCAGAGTATAGTTTTTTCGCATCATCTAAACAGCAAATAGAAACGCCTGCATTTCCAATTTTACCATAAATATCTGGTCGTAAATCTGGATCGTTTCCGTAAAGAGTTACACTGTCAAAAGCTGTTGATAAACGTTTTGCGGGCATTCCTGCACTTACGTAGTGAAAACGTTTGTTGGTACGTTCGGGTCCGCCTTCTCCTGCAAACATTCGCGCTGGATCTTCTCCTGTACGTTTGAAAGGATATAATCCTGCTGTGTATGGAAATTCTCCTGGTACGTTTTCTTGCAAACACCATTTTAAGATATCGCCCCAAGCTTGATACTTTGGCAACGCTACTTTTGGTATTTGTACGTGTGATAACGATTCTGTGTGTGTTTCTATTTTGATTTCTTTGTCTCGTACTTTGAACGAATAGATTGGGTTTTTGTATGTATTTACTTTTTCGCTCCAACCGATGATGATTTCCCAGTTGTAAGGATCCAAGTTTAGCTTTACGCGATCAAACTCTTTGAGTAATAATTTTACTAAGTCAATGTCTGCTTCTTTCTCGATTCGATCTAAAATAATCGTTTCATCCAAACCAATTTTTGACATGAATGACATCTCAACTGCGCTCGATGTGACATTTGTGATAGAAGCGATTGTTTTATAAATTCCGTACAAACGTTGTGCAACTTCAACTTGTGTTTCAGCTTTTTTATCGTAGGCTCTGTTACTTTCAGCAATTTCAGATAGATAGCGTGTTCTTGATGGTGGAATGACGAATATTTTTTCGCTCATTTCACTTGAAATTTTAGAAGTCGATTGTAAATCTGCTTCCGTTTTCTCCACCAATTTGTCCATGACAGCTTTGTACAAGGTATTCATTCCTGGATCGTTGAATTGTGAAGCAATTGTTCCGAATACTGGCAAATCATCTTGGTGTACATGCCACAGATTGTTATTACGCATGTATTGTTTTTTTACATCGCGCAAAGCATCTAATGAACCTCTTTTATCAAATTTGTTGATTGCTACTAAATCAGCGAAATCAAGCATGTCAATTTTTTCTAATTGTGTTGCTGCGCCAAATTCTGGTGTCATTACGTATAAAGCCACATCACTGTGCTCCATGATTTCCGTATCCGATTGTCCAATTCCTGATGTTTCAAGAATGATGATATCGTATTCCGCAGCTTTTAAAACTTGTACTGCTTCATTTACATATTTTGATAAGGCTAAATTAGATTGACGTGTTGCCAAACTACGCATATAGACTCTTGGTGAGTTGATGGCATTCATACGAATACGATCTCCAAGTAATGCGCCGCCTGTTTTGCGTTTTGATGGATCAACCGAGATTAATCCGATGGTTTTTTCTGGAAAGTCAATTAAGAAGCGACGTACTAATTCGTCCACTAAACTTGATTTTCCTGCGCCACCAGTTCCGGTGATTCCTAAAACGGGTGTTTTTGAATTTTTATTTTTTTCGTGAATAATGTCTAATGATTCTTTGGCAACTTCTGGAAAGTTTTCTGCCGAAGAGATCACACGTGCAATTGCTTTTGGATTTTTTTCGTGTAGAATATTCACTTCTCCATTTAATGTGTCGCCAATGGCATAATCTGATTGTTGCACCAAATCATTAATCATTCCTTGCAAGCCCATTTCACGTCCATCATCAGGTGAATAGATACGTGTAATTCCATAGTCCATTAAGTCTTTGATTTCTTCTGGAAGAATTACGCCGCCACCGCCGCCAAATATTTTGATGTGTCCTGCGCCTTTTTCTTGCAACAAGTCATACATGTATTTAAAATACTCATTGTGTCCACCTTGATACGAAGTCATCGCAATGGCATTTGCATCTTCTTGAATTGCCGTATTTACGACTTCTTCTACACTTCGATCGTGTCCTAAATGAATAACCTCAACACCTGTTGACTGAATGATGCGTCGCATGATATTGATTGCGGCATCGTGTCCATCAAATAGTGATGCTGCTGTAACGATTCGTACTTTATATGTGGGTTTGTAAGGTTGCGCTTGTTCCATCTGTAATGAAGTCTATATTTTAGGCGTGCAATTTACGGAATATTCAAAAAAATCGACTGTTTTTTAAGAAATATATAAGAATCAATGTTGTCCGACTAAAGATAAAAGACCGCTACGCTGTTAGATTGTAGAATAAAGACTCATTTGTAATTATTTGGGCGTTTTACTGGTTTTATTTTTAAAGTCCAAAACGCATTCCTTCTTTCGCAAATCGGAAACCTAGTTTTTGCAAACTGTCTTTTAGTGGATGTGCGTCTTGCAATGCTGGATTGGAATGATTGAAATGTATGAAAATGACTTTGTTTTTTGTCGCTTTAGCTGCTGATTGAAATAGTGTTGCCGTTTCTTCAATGAATGGATGCGGCACTTCGCTCATCGGTCTTGGAATTTCGCCGTCTTTGAAAAATGTGGCATCTAGGAATGCGTAATCTACTTTTTTGACTTCTGCTACAATGTCTTTTTCCCAAAGTTGCCATTTGTTAATGTCTGGAATGAATAATGCCGATTTGAGTTTACCTTCAATTTTATAACCAACCGTTTCCGAAAACTCATCCCGATGCGGCACTAGAAAAGGTGTAACTTTGAGTCCGTTTGTCAAATCTACAGCAGTGTTATGTTCTAACTTTTTAAGCTGTATATTTTCCAACGCAACCAATTGACTCCAAGGTCCGTTTGTTTCTAAGTAGCTTTTCATTTTGGGCATTGTATAGACAGGAACTTTAGTTGCGCCCATAGCTTCACGACCAAGATACATGAGTCCTGTGTAATGTCCGATGTGTGCGTGTGTTAGAAAAATGCCGTCTAGTACGTTTGTAGTTTCTAGGTGATTTTCAGTAATATTTTGCACTTGTAGTGCGATATCTGGTGTGGCATCAAATAGCCATTTTTGCTTTGCTTTGAGATCAATTAAACCCAAACAAGAAATTAATTTTTTATCCACTTTTCCATCGTGATACGGTTTGCAACATGATTTTTTACAATTGATTTGCGGATACCCTGCATCTTGTGCGGTTCCTAAAACCGTGATGTATTGTGCACTTTCAACTTTTGGTTCTGTATTTTCTACAGGAGTTGATTTTGTTTGACAACTGACAAATAGTAGTAAGGTTAAAAACAATCCTCTGTACATCCTTATTTTTTTATGTAAGATATTATTTTTTACTGAGATTCATTGATACAACATTTCATATGACACAAAAAAGAATCCTATTAATAATTCATGTATTTTTGTGGTATGCATTTTGTAAATGATTAAACCATTTATATACTATATCTTCTAAAAAACTTAAATACATTTTACATGAAAAAGATCATTATTGCTTTTGTTGGATTATTGATGTTGAATTCTTGTGCAGAGTTACAACAAGTTGTGAATCAGTTGCCACAAGGTGGAACACTTGGAAACGCTGATATTGCAGCTGGATTGCGTCAGGCACTAGATTTTGGAATTGAAAAGCAAGTGAAAAAATTAACCTTGAAAGATGGTTTTTATGGAAATAGTCTTGTGAAGATTTTAATGCCCGAAGAGTTACGAAAAGTAGATAAGACATTACGTGATATTGGATTGGGAAGTTTGGCTGATGATGGAATTAAAATGTTGAATAGAGCTGCGGAAGATGCGGTAAAAGAAGCAACTCCTATTTTCGTAAATGCGGTAAAAGATATTACGTTTGCGGACGCAAAAAATATTTTGTTAGGTAATAATGATGCAGCAACTAGCTATTTACAAGGAAAAACAAACACTGCATTGTACAATAAGTTTAACCCAGTGATTAAGAACTCGTTTGCGAAAGTTGGCGCGGATCAAATTTGGTCGAATTTAATTAATCGTTATAATAAGATTCCTTTTGTGAATAAGGTAAATCCAGATTTAACGGATTATGTAACGAATCAGGCATTGAAAGGTGTGTATACTATGATTGCTGTGGAAGAGCAAAAGATTCGCACGAAAGTTGGATCAAGAACAACTGCTTTATTGCAAAAAGTTTTTGCATTGCAGGATTAGGTTTATCAGCTTTTGGTTTCTAACCGTTAGCTTTTAATTAAAAATATAAAACGTCTTTGTGAGATTTTAGAATTCTCGTGAAGGCGTTTTTTTTTGGGGAAGTTGTGTTTTACGGTTAACCGTAATTGTATGTTGTTTGGTTTTGATAGTTTTACATTATATAACCTATAACATGATTAAAAAGAAAAAGAAAAAAAAAGTCATCACTAAAATAGTCGCTGTAATTTCATTTATAGTCTTGCTTACTACACTCATTCTCAATTTCAATGATGTTAAAAATATTTTTAGTTCTAAGGTCGATATCACAGGAGAATGGACTTTGAATTTCCATATTCAAGAAACATCCTATAACGCTTACAACAACAAGACTGCTGAGTATAAAATGCATTTTATACAAAGTAATAAACAAATAAAAGGCGAAGGTGAGAAATGGCGATTTAATAATAAAGAGCTTCCTTTTAATGAACATGATCCATTAATCGTTACTGGTAAATATAAAAATGATAGCATTTATTGTACTTATGTTTTGAAAGGTGTTCGCAGAGAAACCAAAGGAAGTTTTGTTGTTGCTTACGAGAACGATGAAATGAACGGTTATTTTTCGGGAACAGCAGCGAATTCTAAAGGTAAAGTATCCGGTAAACGAGTAAAATAAAGAAATGAAAGTATTCCTATCTATATTTTTATTTCTAGTTTCCTTAAACATTCAAGCACAAGACGTTTACAAAACACCTTCTGGAAAGCGATATCATTTGAGTTCATGCAGAATGGTGGAAAATGTTTCTAGTAAGTTGGTTGGACTCGAAACGATTGCTGCTTCCAAATTAACACCTTGCAAGATTTGCAAACCACCACCAAAAAGTCAACTTCAAAAACGATTGAATTCTGAAGATAAATCAGTTGGCACTTCCGTTTCTGTTCGTTGTAAAGGTTATACAAAGAAAGGAACGCGTTGTAAACATAAAACACGACTCGCCAATGGTTATTGTTTTCAACATACTAAACAAAATAGCAATGCTTCAAGGAATTCTCAAAGTTCTTCAAGATGTCGTGGAAAAACAAAATCGGGAAATCGTTGTAAGCGAAAAGTAAAAAACGGTAATTATTGTTATCAGCATGATTGAGATTGAAGAACTAGGTTTAAGAAATTATATTTTCAAATCATCAAATTGATCCATTAATAAATCGTCACATTGTTACATTAAAATCCTTATCATTTTTGTATCTTTAGTAGATAACACTTAATTAAAATTATGAACAGACAAAAGATATATACAAGCGATTCACAGATTCAAATTATGGACGCAAAGCACATTTTAGACGAAGCTGGCATTAATTATTTTGAAATCAATAAAATGGACACTGCATACGCTGGTATTTTGGGCGGAAGCATAGAATTGCATGTAGAAGAAGCCGATGCAGAAAAATCCTTAAAATTATTAGCTGATTTAAAATAGTAGCGATTTTAACATTGAAAATATATTCTAAAAAAAGCTATTCAAACTGTCCTAATTGTTGGACAAATTTGACGTTGCTTTTGCAATTTTAATATTCATTTTTAAACCAAGTGTTTTCCCCCTTTTGGAATTTATACATTTTTTTTAATTTGCCATATCTAAAAAATTTACAAGCATGGAATGTTCAAACCTCATCGAATCAGCACTCAAAAAAGGAAATATACATCAATCTTTATTTAAAGGATCTTCAGATAAAACACTAATTACAGATTTGCAACGAACACTGTTTGAATTGGGTTTTAGAAAGGAACTTCGTTGGGACGATTATCAAGCTGATGGCGATTATGGCAAAGCAACCACAAAAGCTGTTGCGGCTTTTGCAGCAAAAAACGATCATTCAAGTGACGGAACTTCTGTTTCAGATTCCTTAGCAAAACTAATTCTACAACGTCATGATTTTCTTCCTGAAATGTACATTTTATGGTCAATTCACACTTCTGACCTTAGAACTAGGAAATTTATTTCTAAAGGAACACGTATGAGCATTTCTGCCATACAAGTATTTCTAAATACGCTCGGTTATGGCAATGAACTTAATTTCGCAAAGTTTGGCGCTGACGGATTGTATGGAAATAGCACACGCAAAGCTGTGATAAAATATGCCAAAGACAATGGAATTCAATCTGATGGAGACGCGCTCACACGACCCGTTGTGGATCTTTTCTTGAAAGATATTAACAAGTATTACGGAAGCAAATGGAGTGATTTAGCGGCGAAAAATTTACCTAGTAAAAAATCGCCTTTAGTATTATTTCAAGGATCTCGATTTTCAGGAAAACCGTGTAGAGCCGATATTCAATTTGTGCCTGCACTTGAAAAAATTAACAAATATGCTGAGCAAGCTGATGTTATTATACATGTAACGAGTTCTTTTAGAACAACAACCAATGTACAAGGTGCCATTGTAAAACCAGCAACTTTTTCAAACCATTTGGCTGGACATGGAATTGACATGAATGTCCGTTATGGAAATGGTAAATTTGCAAATTCTAAAGTATTGGCAAAATATCCGAATGTGCCTGCGCCTGTAAAACAGTTTTTGAGTTCAATTATTAATGATCCTGAATTGCGCTGGGGCGGATTATTTAACACTAAAGATCCTGTACATATTGACGATCATTTGAACAAAGACCGCGCAGTTTGGAGAAAACGGTATGAAGCCATGCAAAAAGCGGTACAATTAGGGAAGTTTAATTAATTCCTTTTAATACATATTGAACACTAAAAAAGCCAACGAAAATATAACTTCGTTGGCTTTTTTTGATTCCTATTCTTAAAATATTTATTCTCATAAATATCAATCAGTGCTACCAACATGTGAAGCACATCCTCTTCTTTGGTTACTTAAAGGATCAGTAAGAGAAGATATGCATGAAGTATCTGGTTCATCTGTTTTACACAAAGCTAGATCTAATGTAATTGAACATTCCGCGTTATTTGTTTGCCCTGCACCGATAATATGATATTGTGCGCGAAATGATGCAATTGTAAATTTTTTCAGCTTAAGAATTTTACTTTTTTTTTTCATAATTTGAGTTTTAGTGTTAGGTTAATGCATTTCAAAACTACAATTATTTACTTTTTATTGTACTGAAAAACAACTAGATAATAGACAATTGATCTATTGTCACTAGAATATCGTGTATTTATTCGTTTTATTCTGCTAGAAAAATAAAAGAAAGCGAATTGCTATAAAAAAAATGTATTTTAGTAATTCTATATCCTCTATATGACATTAAAACACTATTTCATTGCAGCATGTTTCCTTTTTTGCAACTTCTATATATATGGTCAAAAACAAAACACTTTTAAGATAGATTCCCTTTCAGAAAAAAGTTTTGAAGAGTTGCACAAACATTTTTTTGCTCCACAAACTTCTGATGTTGAAGCGAGTTTGTATGCAGATGCGTATTTAAAGAAAGCAAAACAACGTAACGATTCAAAAAAAATAATTAATGGCTATTACTATAAAGGTTTAATTGATTCTGACTCATTAAAGATACAATATATAGACAGTCTTATTCAGCTTTCTGCAAAACGTACAGATCATTATTTGATGGAGAATGCATTAGTAATCAAAGCAGGAAATTTTTATAATTCTAGATCGTATAAAAAAGCATTAAACATCTATCTAAAAGCTCAGAAATATGCTAAAAAAAGTAATAATAAGCATGCATTGTTTAACATTGAATATAATATTGGAATCATTTATAATTTAATTGAAGATTATGAAAATGGATTGAATACATTTAAAGAATCCTTGAAAAACTTTGAAACATTGGAGTTTGAAGACCAATGGAAACGCTTACAAATTACATCGAGTATGATTGTATCATACAGACAACTCGGCAAGTATGATTCTATAACTCATTATACAACCGAAGGAATAAAACAAACACATAAGCAACCAAAATACAAGTATTTATATAATTTATTCGTGCTAAATGAAGGCATAAATTTATATTTCAAAAAGAAGTATTCCGATGCAATTGATAGCATTCAAAAAACAGTTCCTTATCTTAAAAGTAAAAAAGATGATTCTAAATTAACGTTTGCCTATTTTTATCTTGCCAAAACGTATTTGGCAACTCAACGCACTGAAGAAGCTATTGATTATTTAAAAAAGGCAGATACTATCTTCTTAAAAATAAATTATTTATTTCCAGAAACAAGAGCAACGTATGAACTATTAATTGATCATTACAAAAAGAAGAAGGATTTAAAAAAACAGCTTACGTATATTGATCGATTGTTACGTTTAGACAGTATTATACATGACAAAGAAATGTATTTAGCCAAACACATTTCGGAAGGTTATAACACGCCAAGATTAATTGCAGCTAAACAAGAAATCATACATTCACTTCAAAAGAAAGAGAATTTTTATGTGGTGAGTATTATCGGTGCAATTCTTTTAATTCTATTGATTGGAGGTTTCTTGATATACCAATACATACAACGAAATGTATATAAAAAACGTTTTGAACAATTACTGAAAGATCAAGAAAATACGAAACAACATACAATCATTGATGTTTCCGATCGTAAAAAAAGTGAATTAAATATTCCCGAAGATATCGTAACGTCAGTATTAAAAAACTTAAATGACTTCAAACAGAAAGATGAATTTTTATCGTCTAATGTGACACTTCAAAAGTTAGCCAAACGCTTTAAAACAAATCATACCTATTTGTCTAAAATCATCAATGTGTATGAAGATAAAAGCTTCAACCAATTCATTAATGAGTTACGCATTACGTATGCTATTGAACGATTGCAAACAGATGCAACTTTTAGAAAGTATACCATTGACGCTATTGCCGAAGAATCTGGCTTTAGCAATACACGTACATTTTCAAGAGCTTTTCAGCGAAAAACCAATTTGAATCCTTCGTATTTTATAAAAAACTTAAAAGCTTCACATTCTGTATAACGCTTTTTTTGTTGTTTTTAATGGTTAAAAAAGACAATAGATGAATTGTCGTGCAAAATGATTTATACCGTAAGCAACTATGTTTTCAGGAAGATCAAAAAATGCTTTTCTCTAGAAACAAACTTCTCTAAAAACATTTAATTCATTCAAAAACAAATACTTACGATTCTCTAATTTATTTTAAAACGATATAAAATACATCTTGCATCGTTGCCTTTCAAGCGATTGTCATTATATAAATTGACAAATCATGTGCTTTTTTTAGGCTAAATGTTTGTATAGTTTTACTTCAAGTTTAATCAAAACATTTACTCATTATGAAAAAAAACAAAGTACAACACGGGACATTAAAATTGAATAAAGGACGCATTGCTGATTTACAAGCTGGAACTATTTTTGGAGGTGAAGATAGAGGCGGAAGAAATAAAGCGACGGATAATGATTGCATAGACAGTGTTGACTGTACCGTAACATTATCTACTGGAGTTTCAAATTTTGTTTGTCCAGATCCGAGCAATGATACTGCAACTTATTAAAAAATAAATCATGAAAAAGCAAAAATTAGGATTGAACAAGTTAAGCTTGACAAAATCAAGAATTGCAGAGTTGAACACACTAAACGCTAAAGGCGCTGGTCGTGAATCTACAAATCCGCAATGTATCCTTACAGGAGTTGTTGATGGATGCGATATTACCGAAAATTGCAACACAAACGATTGTGGAAGTAATAACTGTACCGATGGTTGTAATCCAACAGCAACTAGAGCAATTTTATCTTGCCTCTTTCCTTGCTAAACAGTCTGCAACTTATTAAAAGGGAATATATAATTTAGTAGTTATATATCATGTTTGAAATCGCCTGGAAAAATTTTCTGGGCGATTTCTTTTGTCTGTAATTTTATTTTTCTTTCGAAAATCTAGTTATAAAAAAAGCGAACCGAAGTTCGCTAACATTTAATCCCAACATGGGTAACATGACTCAGTATGTGGTGGACAAGAAGTTGATGGCACACAATCATCGGTTATTTGATAAGGAGGACAAGGACCTGTAACACAACCTATAAGTTTTGAAATATTTATGTCTCCACCACGTATATTTTTTCCATTCAGCGAAGAGATCGCTTTTTTATTTAGTAATAACGACTTAAGATTCTTTTTTTTCATTTTGATATATTTTAGAATTAATGATGAAACAAATGTAGCTCAAGAAGTAAGCAAACACTAATCAACTATCTGACAATTCAGTGAATTATAGGTAATTAAGAAAACTATAGTATGTAAGATTTATCTAAAACTTATGAAGAAGAATATGGTAACACTAAGTAAAATGCTCTTGTTAGATCAAGTTTTACAAAATCATCTAAAAGCGTTTTGAGAAGAATGAAAAGTTGCGATGTTTGACACCTATTTTTCTTTCACATATAAACCATCAAAAACTGTCGCCCATGTTTTTTGATCACCAGAAGTTTCCCAATGTTGACGTACCGAACCATTTTCGTTCAATGTCCAAGTGACTCTGTTTACATATTTTTGCCCTTTTGGAGAAGTAACCTCATCACTTTGTAAAATCATCTCATTCCCTACTCTATTGCCTTTTAAGTGTAAACTTCCACCTTTATTGTCAATCCAAATTTGTTCCCATTGCTTTTTTTGTGCATTGTAAAAATTATAACTTGTTCCTGTATAACCTCCCTTAGCACTTGTCCAATTCTCACGAAGGACACATTCATCTTCAATTTTTGTAATTATATTTTTTCCGGCGGGTGTTCCATCTGTGTTGGTCACATTCCAAGTGCCAACCCAAAAATCAAATGCTTGATGATTTTCAGTACAACATGCACAAGTATCTTGTTGTGCATTTACAGTCATTGAAATGAAAACGGCTAATACAAAAAGTAATTTTTTCATCGTTAAATAAATTAGTTAGTTAATTACAATATAGCGTGAAAAGCAGGAACACATCGTTAATCAATTGTTAAAAAGCGAACCGAAGTTCGCTAACATTTAACCCCAACATGGGTAACATGAAGTGTCACAAGATGCTGCTTTGCGGCTTGGGCAAGAAGTTGTTGGTACGCAATCATCAGTTATTTGGTTAGGGCCATTACCTCCAGAAAAACGCATCCATATACAAATCGTAGACAGCGACTAACTTTATCCTTTATTTTCTAACTTTTTGATGAATTATTCTTTACATTTCTATGAAATTAATTTTAAAAGGCAGTGTAATGGATTATCAATTGAAGAAAGAGTCAAAAAATAAACAGCAGTCGGTTGCAAATTCAATTGCGAAAAAAGCGACTACAAATACACCATTTCAATTCGTTGATAAAAGACCAACTAAAACTTTACAGCTAAAATCACTACAACTCCTTGAACAAAAAGTAACACAACTCGGAAAAAAAGGGGGAAAAAAAGCTAAGAAACCTAGCAAACCAAAAATGTATAAGCCTGTTCCAGGTGGCTGGGACGATGATAAAGCTATGAAAGATCATTGTTGGACATATTGTGATAAGACACAAACTACGCTAGTTCAAGCTGCTGAAAAATTAGGATTGCAACCTCCAATGTTAGGACATGGATCAGGTTCTAGTAAAAGTGGTACAGGGAAAGATGCTCAATTGTATGCCGTTTTTAAAGCATACATGGAATTTGCATTAAAAGATTCTCCAGGAAGAACTTTAGATGCAAAAGCTAAAAAAGTTCTCAAAGGATAGTTACATTAAATTTTAGCAATTCTTTAATATATTTCTAATATTCTCTTAACATACAAAATCTAGTTTTCGACATATATTTGCAGTGTTGTAATACTCCATACAACATTTTTGGGTTAGTTAAAGAAATTAAATCGGGTCTCATTGCCCGATTTTTCTTGTTTAGAGACTTTTGTGAAGTTGCTTGAAATAAGCAAAAGCTTTAGAAAGTCGCGAGCCATACCAACTAAAATATTCACCATCTACAAAAACAGTTTTCGCATGATGCGTATGTCGTCCGAGTTCAAAAGCATGTGCTGACTTAAACGGATATGGTTCTGAAGATAACATTACAATTGCTGGATCGCCTTGCAAACGAATCTTTTTGATCTCAACTTCTGGATACCTTCCGTGTGATTCGTATATGTTTTCAAATTTACAAAGCTTCAATAAGTAATTGATAAATGTATCTTTTCCTGCTGCCATCCATGGCTTTCGCCAGATAAAATACGCAACTTTTTGCACAGGAATATCTTTAACAAACTCTTGAAAATCTTTTAAGTGAAATCGAATTTTATCGTTGATTTTAGAAGCTTCTGTATTGCACTTAAAAATTGTTCCGTACTGCGTGATCATTTCCAGCGATTCGTCAATATTTTGTATATCAGAAACATGTACTGGATATAATTTTTCTAGTTCCTCAACAATTTCTTTGGTGTTTTCTTCTTTGTTACACAGAATAATATCTGGCTGCAACGCGATAATTTTAGCCAGCTTGATGTTTTTTGTTCCGCCAACAATGGTCTTCGTGCTTTTTAAATGATATGGATGTACACAGAATTTTGTAATACCAACAATACTGTCTTCTAAACCCAAATCGTATAGCAATTCAGTTTGTGAAGGCACTAAGGAAACAATTCGTTTTGGCGTAGTTTCCAACGTAAACGTTCGCTGCATCTGATCTGTAAATTCCATATTGAATAGAAAACGATTTATTGTGCTAAAATTTCTGCCATTTGTGTTTGTAACTCTGCCGCTTTTTCGGCTGCAGCCGAAGCAAAATTTTCTTGATTTGAAGCATAAATAATTCCTCTAGACGAATTGATTAAAAGTCCAACATCTTTGGTCATTCCGTAGTTGCAAACGTCTTGCAAGTTTCCGCCTTGAGCGCCAACACCAGGAACTAATAAAAAACTTTCCGGAATAATTTTTCTAATTTCTCCTAAGAAAGAAGCTTTGGTCGCGCCTACAACATACATTAAATTTTCACTGTTTTTCCAACCTTTAGAAGTTTCTAACACATGTTTGTAAACTTCTTTATTGTCTATTAATTTCGTTTGAAAGTCATACGCACCTTCATTTGATGTTAAGGCTAACAAAATTGTATGTTTTCCTTCAAATGCTAAGAAAGGTTCTACGGAATCTTTTCCCATGTATGGAGCCACAGTGACCGAATCGAATGCTAAGTCTTCAAAGAAAGCTTTTGCATACATGCTTGATGTATTTCCGATATCGCCACGTTTGGCATCTGCAATGGTAAAGATTTCAGGATGATTGGTATTGAGGTACTGAATCGTTTTTTCCAACGCTCGCCAACCTTTGATTCCGTACGCTTCGTAAAATGCAGTATTTGGTTTGTACGCAACTGCCAAATGATGTGTAGTGTCAATAATTGCTTTGTTGAACTCAAATATTGGATCGTCCGTTTCTAGTAAATGCTTCGGGATTTTTTGCAAATCAACATCAAGTCCAATACAGAGAAAGGATTTTTTTCTATGAATTTCGGCGATTAGTTGTGTGGTGGTCATTAGTTGGTTTTTAGGTATTGGGTTTTAGGTTTTTGGGTATTGGGTCTTAACGTACTTAACCAATGAATTGATCCTTTTTTGAAGTGTCTGTATCTTTTCAATAATAAGCGTACCATCTTCATCAGAAATATAAGAAAGTCGCATGCAAATAACAAACTGTGTTTCTATTTCAAAAGCCGATCCCAAACCTATTTTTAAAAATCGAGCGAAATCCTTTTGAGAATCTTTTGCAGAACCTTCGGCTATATTTGAAGGAATTGACACGACTGCTCTTGAAATTTGAGAACGTAACCCAAATTTTTCTACATCTGGAAGTTGCTCTAATATTTCATAGACATCAGCCACAAGGTCAATTGCGCTTTTCCAAACATCAAGTTTTCTAAAATCTCGCATTTATTTATAATTATATCAAACCTAAGACCTAAGACCTAAGACCTAAGACCTAAGACCTAAATTACATTATTTCGCTAGCTTCTTTCAGCTTTTCAGTGTTTTCAACTAGCATTAATTCGTCGAGTATTTTTTGAATATCTCCATTCATGATGTTTGATAAATCGTATAGTGTTAATCCAATTCTGTGATCTGTAACACGTCCTTGCGAATAGTTATAGGTTCTAATCTTAGCACTTCTATCTCCAGAAGACACCATACTTTTACGGCGAACAGAATCTGCTGCTAGTTTTTTCTCTAATTCTTTATCGTATAATCTAGAACGCAATACTTTTAATGCTTTTTCTAAATTTTTATGTGACGATTTTTGATCTTGACAGCTTACCACTAATCCTGATGGTGCATGATGTAAACGAATTGCAGAATAGGTTGTGTTTACCGATTGTCCTCCAGGACCAGTAGATGTTGTTCTTTCTATACGAACATCTTTCATATCTAATTCTACATCAAACTCTTCTGCTTCTGGCAATACCATTACTGTTGCTGCACTTGTATGTACACGTCCTTGTGTTTCTGTTTGTGGTACACGTTGTACACGATGCACTCCAGCTTCAAACTTCATGGTTCCATAAACATCATCACCTGAAACTTCAAAAATAATTTCTTTGAATCCTCCCGAAGTTCCTTCGCTATAATCTACGATACTTACATTCCAACCGCGACCTTCACAGTATTTTGTGTACATACGGTGTAAATCACCTGCAAAAATACTTGCTTCATCTCCTCCGGTTCCTGCACGTACTTCCATGACAATGTTTTTACTATCTTCTGGATCTTTTGGAATCAATAAGAGTTTAATTTCATCTTCAAGCTTTGGCAATTCATCTTTTGCTTCTTCTAATTGCATCTTTGCCATTTCGGTCATTTCTGCATCACTTCCATCTGCAATGATTTCTTCTGCCTCCGCAATATTGTCCAAGAGCTCTTTGTATACGTCGCGTTTTTCCACGAGTATTTTAAGATCTTTATATTCTTTATTGAGCTGTACGTATCTTTTTTGGTCTGAAATGATGTCTGGTTGAATAATTAAATCATTCACCTCATCAAAACGTTGTTTTACTATCTGTAATTTATCTAACATAGAACTTCTTCTTTTCAGGTTTGCAAATTTACAATTTTTATTGATTGTTTTAGATTTTCTGTGTGAGTTCTAAAACACTTTCGTTAAAAAAGTAATTTTCAACGATATCTTCTTGACTTATCTCACATTTTAATTGTATTTTTAGTACTATTAATTAACCATATAAAATTACCACACATGAAAAAAAGAGGTATAAACAGTTTAAAATTAAACAAAATTAGTATTTCATCTTTAAAAGAAATTGTAAAAGGTGGGCTTCGTACGCCACTAGATAGTGATTGTTCTTCTTACGGAAATGGAGAATGTGACGAAACCTATTGTAATTGTGAAACGCAAGAACACTAGTTCATAGACTACACACATTATTTTTTAACTGCATCATTTTCTATTGAAAATGATGCAGTTTTGTTTATGACAACATTTCTTTTATTATGGAGAAACGTTATTTTCTTCAATAATTATAGGTTTTATTTTACTTATTAATTGTATTTTTAAGACTATTAATTAACCATATAAAATACCACACATGAAAAAAAGAAATTTAAGTACATTACAGTTGAACAAAAGAAGCATTTCATCATTAAAAGAAGTTATAAAAGGTGGATTTCGATCACCTAGTGACTGTACTTCTCTCGGAAATGGAGATCCATGTCCTGAGTCACATGATTGTGAAACGCAATAGCGATAGTTCTCAAAACACATAGAATGTCTTATAACTGCATCATTTTCAATAGAAAACGATGCAGTTTTTTTATTGCAAACATTACTTTTATTACGGATTATCCATATATAGTTTACTTATATATTCTTTACTTTTGTGCCTTAACCAAAAACTTATATATCATGAAAAAAAAGAAAGTAACTTTAGGGAAATTAGGCTTGAAAAAGTCAAGAGTAGCTTCATTAGAATCTAATAGTGTAACAGGAGGATTCCAGTCTTGGACAGGAACTGCTGAGCCATGTTTTTCAGATTTTGGCTGTGGAGGAGAAACAAATGGTTGCCCAGTATACACTGACGGTTGTCCACCACAAACAGGTGCATGCCCAACAAATGGTTGCCCACCTGCAACGCTTTTATGTAATTCACATTCAGTATGTCCTCCAGGAGTTTATTGCTACTAAGAACACACTTTATAGTATACTAAAAAGAAAGGCTTTCAAATACATGAAAGCCTTTTGTATTTTTAGGTGTTTCTTGTATTTAGAATACTCGTACAATATTGAATCCAAAAAAGATATCACCATCGCCCCAATCGCCTTCAGCATTGCTGATAAAGCCAGGTTCATTGGTTGATTGTGCATTGGAGAATAATAATTGAAATACGTGTCCGCCAGTTTCAATATCGACACCAATTGTCAATGGATTTTTGAATTGAGAGTTGTCTGCTCTGCTAAAATTATATACATAATCCATGTTGATTGACATACGCTTGCTTACTTTTAAACGTCCACCTGCGCCCATGGCAAATTGATCGTGTTTCTGAGCAGCTTCTAGCGTTAAGTTTTGACGTACATACGAAGGTGCTAATTCAAGAGAAAAGCTATTACTGAATCTTCTTGAAACTAATAATTGCGTTGTATAACTCAATCGATCGTCAAAAGTTAAGAATGGAAAACGGTCTTTTCGCACTTGCGTGTTGATATTCACGGTAGCATATCCGACAAGGTTTACTGGAAAACTATCAGATTGATTTTTCAATTTCATCTTCGTAGAAAGCGCGTACGTTTGTCGCAACGATTCTCTGCTGATTCCAAATTGCCAACCATCTAAAAGTCCGTAGACCAATTGTATTTTAGTGTTTGCATTGTCAAATCCGAAAAAAGTAGACAATCCATCGTCTAATGTTCCAAATCTGTGTGAAACATAAAGGTAGAAATCGCCTTTTGCTGCCACTTTTGTCGATTGTAAGTTTCCAATCTTCATCGCTTTGAATGCAGGTGATTCAAAGGTTTGTGGTACAGCTTCATCTTCTAATTCGTCTAGCAAATCGTCTTGAGCATGCAATAATCCCACACTAAATATTGAGAATAGTACAAGTATGTAATAATGTTTCATTTCGGTTGGTTCGTTTAACGTTTGATCGTAGAATTATTTTTGGATAACGATTGCTTTATCGAGTTTTAACTCTTCCATTAAGTCATCATATCCAATGATTCTACCCATGATTTTTAATTTTTGGTTTTCAAAGAGTTCACTCGTAGACGTTCCTTCTGCTAATTGAAAATAGATACTTTCGTTTAGCGAAATTCCCTTTTCGTCTGTTGCCGTAATGACTCCTACAAGTTTTATTACTTTTTCTCCTTGTGTCCAACTTTCAGGATTTTCTTTTATTTTTTCTAAAAATTCAATTGCTGTACCTTCAAAAGCTACTTCCATGTCAGTAATAGCAGTATGTGGCGCATAAGCGTATTTGTATCCTGCATACGCAGAAACGGCAATAATTAGGACTAATCCGATAAGGAATTTACTTTTTTTCGACAAGCTCATAGTTTAGTGTTACGTTAATTTCTTTTGCGATTTTATCTCTTACAATACTTGGTATATCAATATCAAAGTCTTGTGGTTTTACTGTGAAGAATGATTTGATGACAATTTTGTCGCCGTCTTTAGAAATCATTGCGGTGGTTTCAATCTCTTTTGCTTTTCCGCGAACTGTTAGTGTTCCTGAAAGTTTGTATTCTTTCGCGGTAGCTGATAGATCAGACATGTTAAAATCTTTCAATTTCCCTTTAAAAGTAGCTTTCGGGAATTTATCCGAATCCATGTAGTTTTCGTTGAAATGTTCTTCCATCAACGCCACTTTAAAGTGAAACGACTTCATGAATAATAACGCTGCTAAATCGCCTGTATCTACTTTTAAAATTGAAGTGGTACTATTGCTTTTTGCTTCTACAGGTTCAAAAGCATCTACGGAAGCTTTGAAATCTGTTTCTCCTGTTTTTGTGTAATACTTTTGCGCGGAAACCGTTCCCACTACAAAGAGTAAACACAGTACTAGTATTTTTTGCATATTGTTATTTTTTGAGGTTTAATTTTCAAGGTAGCCGTCAATAATCCATTGATCAATGATTTGGCGTGTTTCGGGTGGCAATTGTCCCGTTGGCGGCATAGGATTTGCAGAGTTATTGATCCGATTGACCAAATTTCCTTGTTCTGCTGCGGCTCTCACATTTGCATAGCCTGTTAATTGCAAACCTGCGTTTGCATTGGGTCCGCTATGACAAGTGACACAATTCGTTGTGATGATAGCTGCTACATCATCATCATACGTAACAGTTTCAACAATTGGCGGTAAGTCTTCTACATCGCCTTCATCAAGCGTATTGGTTGTACAGTTATAAAGTACAACCGGAATTATTGCCAAACATAGTATGGTAAGTTTACGATACATTTTTTTAATTTTTTAATTTTCCTTTTTCTTAGAATGTTTTCAATTTACTAAAAATAATGTAGTGTTTTATATATTCTTCTAAAAAATTCACGATCTCTTTTTTATGTGTATTTAGGCAACGTGAGTACGATACAACTTTACTTTTATTATTTTGTTTTTCAGCATTTTAAGACAAATGTCAAATCGAGCGCAGTCGAGGTTCAATAAAAACAGTCGTGTTCTTTAGCTTCTCGACTGCGCTCGAAGTTGATAAAGTGTTGATTTTATTGTATTTCGGGTTTATGTAACGATTTCTTACATCGAACTCACGTTAAGCAACTATTTTACTTTTTTGTTCTATTTTTGTGTGGAATGCATCCAGTATTATGAAAATAAAAGCAACACTTCAATTGGAAAAAATTGCCTTTGGTGGCGGCTGTCATTGGTGCACCGAAGCGGTTTTTCAATCGTTGATTGGTGTGCATGATGTGGCACAAGGTTGGGTACAATCTACGGAAGTGAACAACACATTTTCAGAAGCCGTCATTGTAGCGTTTGATGCAAATGTCATTCCATTAAAAATTCTCACAGAGATTCATCTGCGGACGCATAAATCTACTGTACAACATTCCATGCGGAAGAAATATCGTTCGGCCGTTTATTTTTTTGAGGATATACAAGAAGAAATTATTGAAGATATTCTTTCTGAACTTCAAGATGGTTTTGATTCAACTATCATCACGCAAATATTACCATTTGTAGCATTTAAACCTTCGCAAAATGATTTTACAAATTATTATTATTCCAAGCCAACAAAACCATTTTGTGAACAGTATATTAATCCGAAATTGAAGTTGTTATTACGTGATTTTTCAAGTTTTGCGGATACAGGGAAATTGAAGGGTTTGGAATAGTCTCAGTATTCAGTTCGTCATTCTGGGCTTGACTCAGAATCACATATAAAACTCAACTTTATGGGAAGCTGAATCAAGTTCAGCTTGACGTTCAACGTACACTAAGCGGAGTCTAAGTCTAAAAATAAGAAATGACAATTGTATCGCAAAAACAGAAACGGAATAACGCTCTATTTTTTACGAATGAGTATAGGTTTCATTATTTCTTTAATTTCTTTATTTATATAATAATAAGATCTATGAGTACTATCTACCCTATATTCATTATATATTTTTTCTGATCCTTTGAGCTTTAAACTATCTCTGATAAAGGTTAACCAATCGTATCTGTCTACTTTTGTTCTGTCTAAAGATTTTACGTTTGTCAAATCTGTACTTCTTAAATTCGTATTACTCAAATTAGCACCTCTCAAATCTGCACTCCTTAAATTCGCATTACTCAAATCTGCAAAAGTCAAATTTGCATTGCCTAATTCCGCATTACTCAAATCCGCATAAGTCAAATTCGCATTACCTAATTCCGCATTACTCAAATTCGCAAAAGACAAATTCGCATCACTCAAATTCGCAAAAGGCAAATTCGCGTCACTCAAATTCGCAAAAGACAAATTCACATACGCTAAATTCGTTTTAGGTAAATTCGCTTTTCCCAAATTTGCATTGTTAAGTTCTGCATAGCTGAAGTTTGAATTATTCCGCCCTAAAATGTTTTTTCTAAAAAAAACACTATCTATCTTACTTCTTAGCAACGTAATTAATAATTGTCCCCTTTCTGGGCTTATGATTTTGGTAAACGCTAAACTATCTGAATATCCTCCTTCTCGATATGATTGAAGATATTTATAAGGTTTCATGGAGCGAGAAAGACTTATGATACGTCCGACCAACGTATTTGATAAGGTATCTTTTTTATTTAATGGGTCTTTTAATTCAGTATTAAGATCACTTAAAACTTCTCCCATAATAAACATTTGAGTTGAGCGTCTTGAAGCTTCCACCAATTGGGTTTGTTGATCCATTTTCTTGTTTTGGCTTTCAAAAAGTTTATTCTGGTTCAGGGTTAACATCGTGACCACTAAACCGCTGCAACCGGCAATAAAAGTTAACATGACACGCAACGCCCAATTTCGATAATTGGACCACAATAGAAAGCTAATAATTCGTGGTGCATATAGCTTCATCTTTTCTTTGTCAGTACTTTCTATGGGAAGCGTTTGCACTACTTTTTCTGAGACGATGTTTAACGTACTTTGAGATTCTTCAATAATGTTATCAAAGTCTACATCTTTTCCAAAGAACTTTTTTATGATCCGATTTCTAAACCAAACCGTTCCTAAAAACAAAATAGCAATGAAAATAAAGATAGATATGAAAATTAGATAGACTTCTTTTTGATAATCTGAAGCTATATTCAATCCCCAAATCACCACAAAGCCAACAAAAGCACCTACTATGATTCCAATTAAAAGTTTTTCGTTATTGCTTTTAGGTCTTATTTTTTTTAAACGCTCGTTTTCCTCTTGAAGTTTTTTTATTTCGTTTTCGGTCATAATTGATTAGCTTACAACCAAATGTAATACATTTCTTTAAATAAAGTGACGTGAGTTAGACATAAGCTTCATTCAAATAAAATTTAGTCAACATTTAATATATAAGGATTAAAATGATGAAAATCATATTTTCACTTTCATTTTCTTTGCTCGCACAAAGAAAAGAAACAAAAGAAAGTGCGCTTTTCCAGAGGTATTTTTAGTTTTTCTTTTTTTGAAAAACTAAAACCGCATGAATTTTTCTAAATTTTCTCCAAGGCTTCAAAAATTCTTAACGAAAAATCCCTGCTATACTGCGGAAAAGAAGAAAGCATCTTTTAAATTTTATATCGAACTCAGGTTAAAGTAGTGTTTGAAATGAGTTTGTCTGTTTGTGAATGAAGTTTGAGTTTTCTTTGAAACAGATTGCTTCGGCTCACCTCGCAAAGACGTAATGAATAAAAAGTATACTTTCAAAACCCTTGTAATTACTGAGCTTACGAACGTATGATTTCTACTCAAGAGCACAGATTCTCTGCTCAAGAACGCTTGTTCTCTGCTTTTGAGTAAAAAATATTGTACTCAAGTGTAGAAATTGAGCACTTTGTTAAAGCGTAGTTATTTAGCTATTTTATGTGACCTTGAATCAAGTTCAAGGTGACGCACAACTAGTTTTTCACCAAAAGCTAACAGCCAATAGCTAGAAGCTGGTTAGTTATACTCAAATATCCCATATTCACTAGAAATCGTCAGCTTTTTACTGTCTGAAGTTTCTACGCGACCGACAATTTGTGCGTCAACATTGTATGATTTTGAAATGGCAATGATATCTTCTGCAACTTCTGGAGAAACGTATATTTCCATACGATGTCCGCAGTTGAAGACTTGATACATTTCTTTCCAATCGGTATTCGATTGCTCTTGAATGAGTTTGAAAAGTGGTGGAATTTCAAACATATTGTTTTTGATAATATGTAAGTTTTCCACGAAGTGTAATATTTTGGTTTGCGCGCCACCACTACAATGCACCATTCCATGAATGTCTTCAGAAGTGTATTTATCTAAGATATTTTTAATGATTGGTGCGTACGTTCGCGTTGGAGATAAGACTAATTTTCCAGCGTCAATTGGCGAATCTGCCACAGCATCTGTCAACTTCGTTTTTCCAGAATACACTAGATCACTTGGCACTGCATTGTCAAAACTTTCAGGATATTTTTCGGCAAGATATTTATCAAAAACATCATGACGCGCAGATGTTAATCCGTTGCTTCCCATTCCGCCGTTATATGATTTCTCATAACTTGCTTGACCAAAAGAAGCCAAACCAACAATGACATCGCCCGCTTTTATGTTTGCGTTGTCAATCACGTCTTTGCGTTTCATGCGTGCCGTTACCGTAGAATCTACAATGATTGTTCGTACTAAATCACCCACATCAGCCGTTTCGCCACCTGTGGAATGAATCGTAACATCAAATTCTTTGAGTTCTTTGATAAGTTCTTCACTTCCGTTGATGATTGCCGAAATCACTTCACCTGGAATTGCATTTTTGTTTCTTCCAATGGTAGATGATAACATAATGTTATCCGTTGCGCCAACACATAATAAGTCGTCAATATTCATGATTAATGCATCTTGCGCTATGCCTTTCCAAACTGACAAATCGCCTGTTTCTTTCCAATACATATACGCTAATGATGATTTTGTTCCAGCGCCATCTGCATGCATGATTAAGCAATATTCTTCATCATTCGTGAGATAATCAGGAACAATTTTACAGAACGCTTGTGGAAATAAACCTTTATCAATGTTTTTGATGGCATTGTGTACATCTTCTTTCGATGCCGAAACGCCTCGCATTGCATACCGTTTTGATACTTCTTGACTCATAGTTGTGTTGTTGTGCTGCAAAGATAATTTTTTCGTCTAAACACAAGAATTTATCATCACATAAATATACGATGAATGTCGTATGTTCTCGTTTTTGATTATTCAGCATATTTGTTTTATAACTTAAATACATTTCTCATGAATTGTCTTTTCATTGTTTTCTTTGGATTATTTGCTACGTTTTCTTTTTCACAAGAAGTAAAAACTCAAAAAGAGATTTTAGGTATACCAAATACAGATTTGGTTACTGATTTTAATTTGAAGATCGGTAAAGGAGCTGTAATTCCAAAATTGATTAATGAGAAACAGTTTGATCAACGAAAAAAAAGAGGTTCGCAAGAAATTAGTACTACTTTAGAAAGAACGAAAGTGTGGAATTTTGACACCGAGAATAAAAGAATTACTTCTAATTCTATTATTTATAGAGATCAGACATCAACAGAAAGATACTTCTACAATCAACAAGAAAGCTTATTGACGTATAATTATAAGAGTCCTACTTTTAAATACACAAATACTTTTACCTATGATGCTAATGGAACGTTTAGGTATATAAAGATTTATGAAGGAAAATCTAATAGTTCTAAACAAACGTTCAAAAAAACAGATTATGGTTATATTTCTAGTGGACTTATTTTTCAAAAATTTTATTTGAATAAAAAATTAGTTGATAAGATTGTTACAAATTATAACAGCAACGAACCTTCTGAAACAATTTACACCTACGATGCCAAAAATCAGTTAGTTACGTCTGAATCTGCTTTTGGAATTACGAATTATACATACAATTCAAATGGCGAAGTGGAAACTTTTGTAGAAACATCAAAAAACACCAATACTGTTACAAAGAGAAACTATGTCTATTTGTATGATAAGTATGGAAATTGGACGATTTCTTTATCGCTTTTAGATTTGAGTTATGCAAAAAAAATCCAAAGTTTTCCGAATCCGAGATTGCGTAAAATCACATATAGTAACGGTGAAGTTACCGGAACAACAAATATTGATGACGTTACTACTGAACTTATTTCGCTACGAGCAAAAATTCGTCAATCAGCCAATACCTCACTTTCAGGAGCTGCTACTTGGAAAAAAGTGGACGCTGATAATTTCACTTTTTTTATCGGAAACCAAAGAGTTACTACTGGGAAAAATGCACGTATGGGCGATCATCTTTTGTTTTACAGCGCAAATACAAATGAATTATTCCTTTTAGAAAATTTTGAATCGCAACCAATTAACTCCATAATTGAAGCTAAAAAAATGACGGTTGCTACCGAAAACGGTTTTTGGTATAGAATTCCGAAAGGTGGCGTACATGTGTTTCTGAATGATGGAACTTATATTAGCAAGACGCAAGTCTTTGAGTATACATCCAATAATAAAGATGTGTTTTTTAAAGGTGAGAAACATCCCGAAAAAGTCGTTTTAACAAATTACAGAACTGCAAAATCGTATACCGTATATCCTGTTACATTGCTTCGAGATTATACAAATACTTCTTCTGGAAACATGACAGATAGCGCGCAACAATTGGCTAATAGTTTGGATGAATATTCAGAATATTTTACAGGCGAATGTGTAAAAGGCGATTGCAAAGATGGCTACGGAGAGAAAGAATTTAAAGACGGAAAAACAGCAAGTGGTTTTTTTAAGGACGGAAAAGTATATGGTCCGATGCATACAGCAGGAAAAAATGACAAGAAAAGTTCATTCTCGGTTTTTAAAGGTTCATTCCTAGACCAAGAAGGATTTGCGTATGAATATAATGGTGACAACTTGATGATTTTCACAGATAAGTCTAAAAATATTGGTTTTTATAATGATTCTAAAACTAAGAAAACCTATCAATTGAATTACAGAAACGGAGAAGTAATTTCTAAAAAAGAGCTTCAATATAACAATTCAAAAACCTGTGTTGTTGGGAATTGTAGCAATGGTGTTGGAATTTATGAGTACGGAAATTCAACCTATTTGGGAACGTTTAAAAATGGCAAAAGAAATGGTTTTGGCATGCTCTATTTTAAATCTGGTGGCGATTATATCGGTGAATTTTACAATGGAAATTATCACGGACTAGGAACCTATACACGATCTGAATATGATTATTATATGGGCTATTACCAAAACGGAAAACAACATGGACAAGGCGTTCAGTATTTTACGAAAGACAGCTACAATGCTGGAAATTGGGTGAATGGGAAGTTCCAATCGACAGCAACAACAACCTCAACTTCAAGTTCAAATTCAACCTCAACTTCATCTTCAACTTCAAATTCAGCTTCAAGTTCAAACACAACAGCCGTCACTAGTTTTTCTGATGAACAAAAGAATGGAATTTTAGCTTGTAAGAATGATGCCAAGTGCGTGAAAGAATATTTTAATTCGCTGTATACGCGAGAAAGTAAAAATTTATCTGGAGCAGCTTTGACTCAAAAAATGACCGATTATTTTCATAGTTTGCATACGATGAATCCTAAACTAGCTTTTGATATTCTGTTTAAGATTGATATTAGCATTATTGATTTAAAGTCGTTGCCGCAAGCTGTTCAAAGTGATTTAAAAGCGAGAGCACAGAAGATTTCGGATGGTTATCAAGAACATAAGAGAAAGCAGGGGAATTGATATTAACAGTTGTTTTTTATTCAATATATGTTTGAAATTTCCCGATGTACAAATTTATCTGTTTCGTAAATAGATTCTTTATAGGACCAATTAGTTCATTTTTATTAATTCTTTTATGAGAAGAATTTGTAATAAAATTTATAAAATAATCTAAATCTTCTTTATTTGCGTCAATCTTCTTTTTACTTGTAATATCACTATGAAATTCTTGAACTATTAAAAAAACAGTATCAATTTCATTTCTGATAGCCTCATCAATTGAACCAGCAAGCCAATATGTAAGTTGATATCTTAAATTGATGAATTCAGAATCGCTATTGAATCTTTTGTACAATTCTATTATTCTATCTAATTTTCTTGATTTTTTATTTTTGATTTTCGCATTGATACTTAAAATCCATTCTTTATCAATATAATTTTCTCCAAAGTGTTCATCCGCTTTGCCTTCGATAGAAATTAAAACTTTTCTATTTCTGTTCTTTGCAAAAATGCATAAGTCGGTTTTTCTTGGACTTCTATAATCGTCAAATTCGGTTGATATTTCAGGTAAAGCATAATTAAAAACTAATTCTTTACTAACTTTTTTTAAATATAGCTGAAAATCATCTCGTTTCTGATTATCAGTCCAAAATTTAGCCATTTCTTTGGCACTACGTTTATCAACCCATTGCTTTTTTTGGTTCGTAGGTGGGCAATGCTCAAACCATTCTTTAACTGTAAGAATCTCAACTTTTTTCTTTCTATTTTTATAGATTTTCATCTTACCCGAAGCGGTTGGTTAAATTGTACATAATGGTCACGTATATGAAAAGTAGCACTGAAAATAAGCGATATCTTTTCGGGTTATAGACAAGCTGAATTTTCAAAAATGTCCAAATCATTGATTTTGCAATGACTTGTTCTATTTTTTATATATAATGTTATGCTACGTTATTTTCGCAATGTCATTTAAATACCATAATCGAGTTTGTCCATCTTCGGCAACATTTGAATATATTTCCGCCCAAACATTATTTTCCTTTGAGATCTCATTTTTATCGATTAATTTTTTTCCATTATCGTCAATATCTACCCAGACAACCAATTCAGAACCAAATTCTCTAAATTCTATTTCCTCATCATCTAAGTCTGTTACCTTGAAGAAATTTGCTTTTATAACTTGCTTTACATTTGGATCTTGCGTCATCGGTATTTTAAGCAAATGCGAGAACATATTCTTTTGTTTCCAGATAAGCTCCTCGAAACTTCTATGATTTTCGCTCTTAAATAATTCGTCCATTAATTCTTTTACATCGTTTGGGTTTGGATTCGTTCCTATGTTGTTTTTCAAAATCGATTTGAGATTATTAAGGACTTTTAGACAATCTTCTTTTAACTCGTTCTGCGATTTTTGCTTAAAACTTTGATTAAAGTGAAGACAATTATTTCTTATTCCACGAATTTCATCAAGTAAATCATAAGTGTTTTGGTCAATCAAAGATTCGCTCAATTGCATTTTTAATCTATCGTACTGGCTAACATCATAGGTTTGTCCTCTTCGTCTCCCAGAGTTATATGTGTCAGTTATATGATTATGTTTATTGTTCTTTATTGAAATGTATTTTGAAAAATCCTCAGCTGAAACTCCTATTAAAGCCGTACAACCTGTATAAAACCCTAATTCGTAAAGACTTTCCGATTCTCTAATTAACTTTATAAAGTCGCTTATTTCTTTTAGATAGTGGATTTCTTCAATTTCCCATTTTCTATTAACAAAATTATCGATATTAGAATTAAACCAATCTTTAAGAACTTCTTTGTAAGCCTCTTTATCTCTATCTTCATATCTACCTTTTTCAGATTGAGGAATGGTTAAATAATTGAATTTGTGGAAATTTATATACATCTATTCTCGTAGTTTTTTTATAATGCAGCACAACGTATATATATACAGAATTCCATATATTTCTATTGTAACTAAACTTGCTTTTTACACACAGCTTTAATTACCGTTAAAACTAGGAGAATCTTACATAAAATCAAAGTAAAAAGTAAGATTTTTATCACTTATCATATTTTTCAAAATGTTTAACTCGTTCACAATCGCTTCTCAAAACAAACACTTTCTTCCACACCAATGTATTGATCGTAGTTTGGTATGCGTTGATAGTTGTTTTTTTCGTAGAAACGAATCGCTTCGGGTAACATGGTTCCGGTTTCTAGGATGCAACGTGTATTTCCGAGTTCTTTTGCCCAAATTTCCAATGCATTTAGAATGAGAACTCCTAAGTTTTTCCCTTGGTATTTTTCTTGCACATACATACGCTTTACCTCAACAGTTTCCGCAGCGTACTTTTTGATCGCGCCGCAACCGATGGGTTCATCTTCCAAATAAATTACAATGACATTATCTAGATCTTCCAATCCATTGAACTGACTGAAAAATTCGTCACTTTCTCCGTTGCGAATGGTTAGAAAAGCATCGAGTTCTTTGACCAAATTTATGAAATCTGGATTTGATGAGTTGGTTCGTTTGGTTTGGATGTCCATGGCTATTGAGTTTTTTCTCGACTGCGCTCGAACTGACAGTTTTAGTTTTTTGTTGATTCGGTATTATACATCAGATCGAGTAAATTTCTGATACGGAATTTGTATCGATATTTACTAGAATTCAAATATCGTTTCATAGTACTTCTCGATACAATTTTTCTCCGTTTCACTGCGAAAAACCACTCGAACTGACGACATCGCTATCTAGTCTTTGAGATACTTCCCAAAAGCGTAGTGTGTCTAAAATTCTAACAATCTAAAAGATTCCCGCCTACTCGGGAACGCGTCTATCTCGTAAATAATAATTCTCTATATTTTACTAATGGCCAAATCTCATCATCAACCAATAACTCTAATTTATCACTGTGATATCTAATTTCCTCAAAATATGGTTTTACTTTGTTGCAATATGCTTCTGCTGCTTTTTGACCTTCTAGTTTGTTTGCTTTTTTACGTTCGTCAGTCATTGCATTTACTTTTGAGTTGATTCCTGCGATATGCGCCGAAATTTTCTCGATTAAGTCAATTTGCTCTGCGGCTAATTTTTTAAAGTCATTTCCGAAGATTTCTTTCAATCCACTTACGTTTTCAATCAATGTATTTTGATAACGAATGGCTGTTGGAATTACATGATTTCGAGCAATATCTCCCAAAACGCGACCTTCAATTTGAATACGTAATATGTATTCTTCCAATTCAATCTCATGACGTGCTTCTACTTCTATTTTGCTCATCACGTCCATTTCTTCATATAAATCGAATGCTTTCTGAGAAATTTGTGCTTTTAATGCTTCTGGCGTTGTTTTGTTATTGCTCAATCCGCGTTTCTTCGCTTCTTTTTCCCAAGCTTCTCCATACCCATTTCCTTCAAAACGAATCTTTTTAGAATCTTTTATATATTCTCTTAAGATGTTGAAAACGGCTTCATCTTTCTTTAAATCTTTCTCAGCGACTAATTTGTCAACTTCTACTTTAAAGTCTTTTAATTGCTTCGCGATGATTGTATTTAAAACCGTCATTGGACCTGCACAGTTTGACCAAGACCCGACAGCGCGCAGTTCAAATTTGTTTCCTGTGAAAGCAAATGGCGACGTTCGGTTTCTATCTGTATTGTCTAATAATATTTCTGGAATCTTCCCGACAATATTCAGTTTTAAGTCTGTTTTTTCTTGTGGTGATAGTTTTCCTTTGGTTACATTTTCTAATTCATCCAACACCGCAGATAATTGCGATCCGATGAATACCGAAATAATTGCTGGCGGCGCTTCATTTGCTCCTAAACGGTGATCGTTACTAGCACTTGCAATCGCAGCTCTGATCAATTCTTCATTGTCATGAACTGCTTTTATTGTGTTTACAAAGAACGTTAAGAATTGTAAGTTCTTCATCGGTGTTTTTCCAGGACTTAATAAGTTGACGCCTGTATTTGTTGCCAATGACCAGTTGTTGTGCTTTCCTGAACCATTGATTCCTGCAAATGGTTTTTCGTGAAATAATACTTTGAATTGATGACGTTGCGCTATTTTTTCCATCACATCCATTAATAAGGAGTTGTGATCCACCGCTAAGTTTGCTTCTTCAAAGATTGGTGCTAACTCAAACTGGTTTGGTGCAACTTCGTTGTGACGTGTTTTTACAGGAATTCCCAACAACATACATTCTTGTTCTAAGTCGCGCATATAACTCATTACACGGTTTGGAATAGACCCAAAGTAATGATCGTCTAGTTGTTGTCCTTTTGCAGGAGAATGTCCTAATAAGGTTCTTCCCGTTAAGGTAATATCTGGTCTTGCGGATGCTAATGCAGAATCAATTAAGAAATATTCTTGTTCCCATCCTAAAGATGCATTTACTTTTGTGACGTTTTTATCAAAGTATTTACAAACGGCTGTTGCTGCAGTATCAACGGCATGTAATGCTCTTAATAATGGTGCTTTGTTGTCTAGTGCTTCTCCTGTGTATGCAACAAAAATAGTTGGAATACATAAAGTTGTACCATATATGAATGCGGGTGATGTAGGATCCCAAGCTGTATACCCTCTTGCTTCAAATGTATTTCGAATGCCTCCGTTTGGAAAACTTGATGCATCTGGTTCTTGCTGTACCAATTGTCCGCCTCCAAATTTTTCCATAGCGCGTCCGTTACCAATCGTTTCAAAAAACGCATCATGTTTTTCTGCGGTTGCACCTGTTAATGGTTGAAACCAGTGTGTGTAATGTGTTGCACCTTTACCGATAGCCCATTCTTTCATTCCTGTAGAAATATGATCTGCAATCTTTCTATCGATTTTTGTTCCAAATTCAATTGCATTCATTACACTCTTGTAAGCATCTTTGGTTAGATGTTGCAACATTGCATGTTCATTGAATACATTATTTCCGAATAATTCCGAACGACGTCCTTTTTCTTCAATTTCAACAGGCTTCCTGTTTAATGTTTCTTTTAACGCATTAAATCTAAGTGTAGACATAATTTTCTAATTTTTTACAAATATATCAATTTTAGGCTATATTTTGATCAAAAAATTATTTACCCCCAAAAAAACAGGGGTTGTTAATAAACATTTAATAATTTACATAAATTTTACCTTAATTTAAAATAGGTGTTCTTGAAATTAAATTATATTTGCAAACGTAATTATTAATAAGAACAGCAATTATTATGGCAAAATTTAAATTAGAGTATATATGGTTAGATGGCCATAAGCCTACTCAAAACATGAGAAGTAAGACTAAAGTCGTAGAAGATTTTAATGGAAAACTAGAAGATTGTGAAGTTTGGTCTTTTGATGGTTCATCTACTGAACAAGCATCTGGAGGTGCTTCAGATTGTTTATTAAAACCTGTAGCAATTTTTCCAGATCCAGTAAGAAAAAATGGATTTTTGATAATGGCCGAAGTTTTAAGCGCTGATGGTACACCGCACGAATCTAACGCAAGAGCTGCTATTGATGATGATGATAGTGATTTCTGGTTTGGTTTTGAACAAGAATATTTCTTAATGGATACCAAAACAGATTTACCATTAGGTTTCCCAAGAGGAGGATTTCCTGGACCACAAGGAAAATATTACTGTTCTGTAGGTGGAAGATATACTTGGGGAAGAGATATTGTAGAAGAGCATGCGGATTTATGTATTGAAGCTGGACTTAACTTTGAAGGTATTAACCAAGAAGTTGCACCAGGACAATGGGAATTCCAATTATTTGCTAAAGGCGCAAAGAAAGCTGGAGATGAAATTTGGATTGCTCGTTACTTATTAGATAGATTGACTGAAAAACATGGTTATTATATAGAATACCATCCTAAACCAATAAAAGGTGACTGGAATGGTTCTGGTATGCACGCAAACTTCTCTAACACGACTTTAAGAACATGTGGTTCTCAAGAAACGTATGAGAAAATTTGTGAAGCTTTTAGACCAGTTACTGATGAGCATATGGAAATATATGGTGAATTTAATGATGAGCGTTTAACAGGAGATCATGAAACAGCTTCTATTAATGATTTTAGTTACGGTATTTCTGATAGAGGTGCATCTATTCGTATTCCAATTATTACTGTAGAGAAAGGCTGGAAAGGTTGGTTAGAAGATAGAAGACCAGCTTCTAATGGTGATCCTTATAAGATTGCAGGTAGAATTATAAAGACTGTAAAATCGGCTAATATTAGCTAGTTTCGATTTTATTAAACATATTAAAAAGAGCTTACATTTCTGTAAGCTCTTTTTTTATGCTGTTATTTTTCTTCTCTTAAAAAACAAGGTATATGAAGAAGATGTAACTTAAAAATAGTAGTACACCTTCATACCTTTCTATTCCGAATTTCTTTGGTATAAATGCTAATGGAAAGAGTACAAAGGAAAAACCTAACATCCAAAAGATATCTCTGGAAAGAATTGAAGCTTCTACTACTGGAATTTCAGTAATGATTGATGTTAATCCAAGTACGGAACCAATATTAAATATGTTGGAACCAATAAGGTTTCCTAATGAGATCGCTTTTTCCTTTTTGATAGCTGCAATGACAGACGCCGCCAATTCTGGTACACTTGTTCCAATAGCAATCATGGTAACGGAAATAACACCTTCACTTACGTTCATATTACGTGCAACTTCTTTTGCGCCGTCAACCAAAAATTCTGAACCAAAATATAATGCTGCGCCACCAATGGCTAACCAACTAAAGATTTTTAAATAGGATATTGTGGCAGCGGCATCGTTAATTTCTTCAATATCAATGACATCTTTGTCTTTTCGTGCTGAGCGAATTAAAATGACTAAAAATAGTATCAAACACCCTAATAAGATGATTCCTTCTAAGAGTGTTAGTACATCATCATTCCATAAAAAATAATAGATGAGTAATGAAAATACCATTAATACTGGCCATGTCAGCTTGTAAAATGTATTGTTGACCGCAATCGGTCCAATAATCGCTGTAATTCCTAATACCAAACCAATGTTGGCGATGTTAGAACCTATTACATTGTTGATTGCTATTGCTGGCGAATCGTTTAATGCAGCGTTTACACTTACTAATAATTCGGGTGCCGAAGTAGCAAACGAAACTACCGTAAGACCAATAATCATTTTAGATATGTTCAATTTGAAAGACAATCCTACGGATGCTCTGACTAGAAATTCTCCACCAGCAACCAATAGTATTAATCCAAGAATTACATAGGCTATGTTTTCCATTTACTATTTTTTTTTGCGAAGATACTATTTCCTTTTAGATCTCAAACACGAACTAAGCACCAGAAAATCTATTACAACTCTGAATTACTTCAAATATGTTCGCTTCGCTGCATTTTTTAATTTAACCGTAGTCATAGCTATGCTGAAATTAATAAAATGCTCATATTTATTGTAATTCAAACCTTCATCACTATTTTCTAGCACATAATTCGTGTTAAATAAACTATAAATTTCGTTGATTAACTATTTTTATAGTTGTGCAACTGTTTTTTTAGTTTATATTTGTATTGAAATTATATCGAAGTTTATTTAATTTATTTTGAATCATGCAAAAATTAACCAATAAGGAAGAAGAAATAATGCACATCATCTGGCAGCTTGAAAAGGCTTTTGTAAAAGATGTGATGGCAGAGATTACAACCAAAAAACCTCATTATAACACCTTATCTACTATTGTTCGGAATTTAGAAGAGAAAGGATATGTAAGTCATAATGCTTATGGAAATACACATCAGTATTATCCAGTGGTGACAAAAGAAGCCTATCGTAAAAAGTATATGGATTCTGCAATTCAGCATTATTTTAATGATTCGTATAAGAATGTGGTGTCTTTTTTCGCAAAAGAAGAAAAGATCAGTGTAGACGATTTGAAAGAGATTATTAACCTTATTGAAAAAGAACAGTAATGGACGGATTATTTTTATTTTTCGCAAAAAGTTCAGGCGTACTCCTACTCTTTTTAGTGGTGTATTTTTTATTGCTTCGCAAAGAAACATTCTTCACTGGAAATCGTTTTTTCTTGTTAAGCGGCATGCTAATTTCTTTGGCGTTGCCATTTTTGGTCATTACGAAATATATTGAAACTCCGGCACTGACAACGACTACGGACCTATTTACGATTGCAGGAACAAACGCAACAGAAGAAGCTACACTTTCTTGGACAACAGTTTTATTGTATGCCTACATAACTGGCGTATTATTTTTCTTTGGCAAGTTTTTGATAGAACTCGCTTCCTTATGCAAATTGCTTTGGACTTCGAGTGTTTCCAAAAGAGACGGACAGTTTATTTATATTGAAACGACGTCTACGTTTTCACCTTTTTCATTTTTTAATTATATCGTGTACAATCCGGAGTTGTATTCTGATTCAGAGTTGGCTGCAATTTTAAAACATGAACAAGCGCATAGTAGACAGTTACATTCTGTAGATGTTTTTGTGGCAAAATTGTATTGTATTTTATTCTGGTTCAATCCGTTAGCATGGTTACACAAAAAGTATATTTTACAAAATTTAGAGTTTTTAGCAGATAGCGCCGCCATTAAACAAACACCTTCAAAAAAAGAATATCAACTTACATTATTGAAAGTTTCTGGGCATACGTATTGTCCTGCATTAACCAATAATTTTTATAATTCATTAATCAAAAAACGAATAGTTATGTTACAAAAAACACAATCAAAACATCTGAATCGATGGAAACAAATTTTAATTTTACCAATGCTTATTGCGTTTGTTTTTCTGTTTAATACAGAAGTCATTGCAAAAGAAGTAAGCACTACAACTTCAACTGTTGAAGAAACTTTTATTGAAAAAGAAGTTGTTGGAGATTTGGTCGTTGTTATTACAAAAAACACAACAGTTGATGAGCTAAAAGCGTATAAAAAGTTGTTTTCTTCTCAAGATATCAAGTTTAAATATAATGATCTTGATTTTAATTCAAAAGGCGAAATTAGTAGTATTGGACTTGTATTGACTTCAAAAGATTTGGAAGCAGCAAATGGAAAGTTTAAAGCTGGCAAAGACAAAGCAATTACTGAAATTCAGTTAGGAAAGCGCGATAATGAATTGTTCATTAAATCGAAAGCATTCGAAGGTAAAGGAAAAAACACCTATACATATACTGTAACATCTGAGTATTCTGATGATGATGGAAAAGCCAAAAAAATCTTTGTAACGACAAAAGATGGAAAAAAAGGAACTAATACTTGGGTTCAGAAAAAGGATGTCAAAACAATTGATATTAAGAATGAAGACGGAAAAGATGTAATTATTGTCAACGGAAAAAAGTTGCCTCTAGACGTAATTATTGAGGAAGAAATTGAGATTAAAAATGGAGACGGCACAAACTTTATTTTTCTTAAAAATTCATCTGATAAAAAGGATGATGATGTTGAAATAGAAATTATTAAAGAGGAAGATAATAAAATTGTTTTTCATAACTCTAATAATAAAAAACCGCTTATCATTATTGATGGAAAGCAAGTAAAACAGAGTAAGATGAATAATTTAGATCCCAATAAAATTGAAAGTGTTTCTGTTTTAAAAGGGAAATCAGCTATTGAGAAGTATGGTGATAAAGGAAAAGATGGTGTTATTATTATTAAAACAAAGAAAAAGAAATAGACTTTCTTCACTTTTTAAATTAAAAAAAGCGTCATATCTATAAAATATGACGCTTTTTTTATGCCTTCTTATTTTTTAATCAACTAAAAAAGAAAGACCAGATAAACTTGTAAATTCGCCAGGATCGGTTACTATGTAAACATTTCCTCCTGATGTTATATCAATACGAGCTGGTGAATAAACAGTAGCATCATAGCTAATATTACTTAACATCATTCTTTTGGACGGTCTAAACCCAGAAGGTAACTGAAAAAGTACCACATTAGTAGCACCTGCTTTCACAAGTCCTTCCATATAAACTACGCCGTCTTTTTTTCTATATCTAACGGCTTCATACCAGCTGGCATTATAATTTAAAAACCCATTTTGTAATAAGGGAACTGTCCAACCACTATCATTTCCAATAACAATACTTCCAGTTTGTCCGTTAACGCTTGTTACAGGTGCATGCACTTCTGCAGCTCGCTTTGCGCCTTCTGGTGTTACAGCTCTTGTGGAATCTGTTCCAGCTGTAACTTCCGTAAGCGTTGCCAATTCTACTTTTCCTTTGGTAGAAATGGTGGCGTTTGGCACTGCATTATCTACAATATGATTTGCCGTTTTTGGCGTAATGTATTTGGTGTCATTTGTAGATAAAGCTTCCGTTAAGTTTGCTTTGTCTTGCGATTTGTTTACTGCACTGTCAATGAGATCAATAAAATGACCTTGTGTTGGACGATCACCTGTTTCGAAATATGCTTTTAGCTCTGTTCTATTTTTTTCTGCCATGATTTATTTTTTTATACGTTATTTTTTTGTGATTTATCTTATAATGAATGTGGTTCCAATAATCATATCTCCGATTCCTCCAATGTCAATCCAATTGTCTTCATTAGGAATGGTTAGTATGTTATCTTCTGTACTTAACATACCCGATGTATTTTTTGCCACTACTTTAAAATGATGGTTTATTGTATTTCCATCAGCATCTTGTGTTGACAAACTTTGCTCTTGCAAATCGGTATCCGCTAACAATACATAGATATCAGTTTCATTGGTGGTTACTTCGTGAATTTTCACCCAATTTCCTTCCGCGTTCATTTTGTATACATAGTAGGTTCCTTTGTAACAGGTTTTCTGCCAGAATAATGCAATTTCATTTACATCGCCATTTGCGGCAATTGGTTCTGAAATGTATTGTACTGTTGGTGCTGGCGGACTTGCGACTTCTACCATCATACTTGCTACAATTTTTGAAGGTTGCGATGGCGCATATTCCGTGAGGATTTGTGGCGAATTCGTACCATAATCTGCTTCTGAATATTCTATGCGTCTTGCGACCGTTAATCGATAGAATAATCCATCTCCGTAAGGAACTTCAACTAAATCATTAAAGTCATCAAATACAGTCCACAATTCGTTTGCTTCAATTCCTTCCAATTCAATATCAACTGATTTTACGAGCGTCATGGTTCTGATTGATTGTGCATCAAGCTTATTAAATGCTCTGTAAATGTTTACTTTTTTGATGTTTTGAATTTCAGGGTATGCATTGATTTCTAACTGAATTTTTGGTTGAATGTCTAACGCTGCATTTTCTAAAACTGGCATGATTCGTTTTATTTCTGGTGCTTCTGGTGCGTTTGAAGTCACCAATTTAATAGGTCCTTTAAACTTGCTAAATTCTCCAAGTTTCATCTGCGAACTCATTTCTCGCGCTCCATAGAAATAAATGTTGTTTGATGTTCCGTCCAAGTTAAAGTCTGTAAACTGCGTTGTATGCGGACTACTACTTGTAACTTTCATCATTGGCGCCATTTCAAATGCTGGATCTGTTGGTAATAATACACTTCCATTTTCATCTCTCAGTACTTGCTTTTTGTTGACTGGCTTGTAACTATTTCCATTAATGTACGCATATACAACTGGTATTTCCGTTAACGGAACAAACGCATTGAATATGACTCCTTTTATGAATTGTAATAAACGTGGATCGCCTACTGCAATATTTCCAACATCTGTGTTTACAGCATTCGGATCAGCTACAAATGGTGTTATTGTCACATCTGGTGGAAATGCTGTGTTACTGTTGATTCTACCAATGAGTTCATTTGCCCATTCAAATAGTGCAACTTTATTAGGATTCGGAAATTTGAAATTATCTACTAATAATAATGGTGGCGGATAATATCTGTAATCACCTTCTGCTTCAAGCGTATCAAAGTCTAAGAAGTTTTCCCAACGATTTGTAAAGTATTCTTCATCATTTCCACCTAAAGCTTTTAGTTCTTCTCTAATTTCACGAACCTTTTCCTTTTCATAAAGCGCATTTAAAATTGCTTCATCATTGGCTCTGTAAAATAATACACCGTGTGGTTTGTGTGTATATTTCGTGGTGATTGTGTATGTAGAACGCCCAAAGAAATCTGGTCGTGTTGCATAGTTTGCACCATCTGGCTGTTCCGGTTGTAATGCTTCCACAATTTTTTGTGCAAACATAATTTTCGGAATGCTTATTTGCGAGTAGTATGGTTCGTCAGTATCATGACTTCGCAATCCAATGATAGAGTTTCGTACTTCTTCATCGTCTCCTGGTAATAAGTTTGCTGCCGTTAATCCGTAGGTTGCATTTTTGTATAAATATACTTTGTAACCTGGATAGAAGTTTACCGAAACATTGGCTCCTGTTTTGATTGGATCGTACGAAGTATCGTTTGAGAATATTGGATCAAACGCTACTACTTGCACATCGTTTTGTACTGTATCCCCAACATTTACAATGTTTAGAATTTTAGCAACTTTTAATACTTTACGTTTTCCATTTGGATTTCCTGTGGTATTTACACGAACAATTCCTCTGTACCATTCTACAGATTCGCCAGCTGCATTGTATTGCGCATGCTGATCTAGCGTAATTCCGTGGAATGTAATATTGTACATTCCTTTGTGTCCCATGATAGGATCGCCATTCGTATCTAAGTCGATAACTTCATCAACTTCCGTAATTGTTGTATGATTGTTTGTAGGATCTGACCAAATTCCACGCGTTTTTTCTAAGTGACGTTCTAATTCTCCATTGTCACCTTCAACCATCACAACTTCTCTGTGAATTGGCCAATTATCGCCAACTTGCACGTGTAATGGTTGCGGATTTGGTGTTCCCCAACTCGACGGCGTTTGCATGTTTTCAATTGCCATGAAAATACCATCATTCGTAATTTCAATTGCTTGCAAATTATCTGCATCTGGCGAAGGAATGTCATCTACTAAGGCATCACTGATTTCTTTTTTATAGACTACAAATTTTGGAAAACCTGAGGTTTGTATGACTTCGTGAATGATGTGTTGCTGTTGCCCAATGATAAATACACCACCTTCATAGTTTGACTCTAATCCGTTTGGAATATCAGGCATCAACGTTTGATCTACACTTGATAAGTAGTATTCATCTACCGTAAGGATTGACACTAAATTATTCGTAGGATCTTCTGCTATATCAATGACTTGTCCTGAGATATTATTCGGAATTTCATTTCTGAAAAAGATATCTACATCTTCTGCAAAAATTTCATCAGCATCATCAAAAATAGAGGTTGTATCACTTACTAATTGCGCATCTGTAATGGCGGAATCATCTGAAACCGCATAGTCTAGTAATTCTTGATATGAATGATAATCATACGAGATTCTAACCAACGTTTTATCTGTATCCGTAATCGCGTCATAACGATCTTGTTCTTCTTGAGACGTTAATAATAATGGACTTTCTTTTTGCACTAAATGCGGCTGAATGTTCGATGGCGGCAGTAGCGGATTTACAGGTTTTAAGTCTGTAATGATTGAAAGTTCCGTTGGACTTGCGGTTGCTCTTGAGAACCAGTTGATTCCATAAGAACCATAGTAATGTGTTCCGCTAATGATTTGCTTGTGTACATAAATCGGTTGTCCTACTTCTGGCAATGTAACTGGGAACGCTTCATAACGTTGTGTTGCATCAGAAACGGTACTATCAAGATGTAAATAGCGTTTGTCATGCGAGATTTCTGGTTTTTCCCAAACACCAGGATCTATTTCGTTTACACGTTGTTTTCTGTATTCTAATCCTGCATAGATTGGAATGGTGTAATTTTTTGCTTCAAATTCTGTGTTTACAACATAGAAAGCTGGGTTGAACACATCCTCTGGAATTTCTTCCGCATATAAGGTTACATAACGTTTTTTACCATCATGCGTGTATCCGTCAACATCAGTAATGTTAGAAGGTTCACTTGTTTCTGTTCCAAAGTAAGCACCTGGCGTTAGTTCGTCCAATTCTATTGGCAATGGCAAACGTTCATCTGCCATTGCGGTTGGTAAACTCATGCTTAAGTGTTGTACTTCGCGAGCACCTTGTCCGTCTTCTAAATCGGCAGTTGTTACATATTCTGCAATGTAAACATAGGTTTCACTTTGTAATTGTGAAGCAAGGTCTAGAAATCCTAATCCCAACATACGCGCTATGTGATAATCAAAAGAAGCGATGTTTAGCATGTCTAAATTTGAAATTTCCATTACATCATCTTCTCCTTCAACAACAATGTTTTCATCTAAAGGAATTTCCTCAATTGCTTTCGGGTTGGAAGCATCGTCACTTAATGTGATGTATTGTTCAACAACTTGTTTTATGTTTCTATCGTAAATATCGGGTTCAACTACATTCCATCTGTTTATATAGTTATCAATGTTTACCGTAGCATTATCATTGAATCGCGGCCAATTTGCATTGACCAATCCTGCTGTTGGTTCTAACTGTTGCAAAGCTGTGTTATCATCTAATGTTAACGCGTAACTTCCCATTGGTGTCCACGCTGAATTTTCATTCGTATTTTCAATGAAATCACCGTATAATTCAATGACAATTTGCATCATGAAACAGTTGCTTCCCGTGAATCTAAATGTACGTCCGTTTTCACATAGTAATCGTATGTTTTGCAAAGCTCCTGCTGAGAATGTTTTTCTGTTGGTTGCTTTTTTGAGTGCAATTAATGTGTTTGTAGATACCGACAGAGTTTCTGTTTGCAATGAACTGTTGGACGCTGATGAACTTACTTTTGCTTCTACCGCGAAGAATAAGTGTCGCTTGCTTTCAACTTCTATAAGTTCACTTCCATAACTTTGCACGAACCCTTGCGGATTTGATGCTGGATTTATCGTAGCACGTACTTGCGAGTATTTTGCTTGATTTTTGAAGTATACGTGGAAATCTTTCCCATCAATTCTGTATATCCATAAACTATTTGCATCATCAACGATCGTTGGTTCTGCTGCAAAATCAATCACTTTTGTCACTTTTGTATACGGTGTTCTGTACACTCTTACAAAGTCATCTTCTTTGTTGAAGTTTGCAGTACTGTTTGCATAGTTTCCTTTTGGCAAGTGTTTTTCTCCAAGTGCTCCTGAGAAAATCCAACGTGTATGAATTCCTTCCGCACTACCATCATTTCCTGTTGATCCTGCTGCTTGCAAGTAGAAGTTAGGCGATTGAATTACCGAGTGTTCTGTAACTGTGATGACAGTTGTATCACAGTTTTCACTACAATAATCAGTACGTTCCGCATCTACATCAGCAACAGTAATCGCAACATTTTCATACGTATACGGCAAGTCTCCAACAGTTGGTGTAAAAGTATCTGCTGTATACGGCGCTAACACGTAAGCGGCTGGTGTAATATTTTGAGAAATACAGTTTTGCAGTTCTAAATTTGTCTTTGCAATGTATGCTTCATTTGAGCCTGTGATTGTTCCAACTAAAAATAGCTGTTGGTCAGCATCGTTTAGTAATTGACTGATACTGTTTTTACTTCCAAAGTCAAGCTTTTTTCTCCAGAGTTCATTTAACAGATAATCAAATTTAATGACTTCAGTTGCTCTGTCTGTTTCAAAATTTGCAATACAATAGAAGGTATTTCCTGCTCCTTTTACCAATTTTGTATTGGTACTTAGTCTGTCATTTAAACTTCCTAAGCTTGCCGTTTTTACATTGTATGCGTTTGTCGAATTGTCAAATAAGGTGATGAATAGTTTGTTTGAACTATTATGAACACCTGCAAGAATGTAACTTTCATTAGGCGCTACAATTGGAATTGCTCCTGTTGTAAATAAATATGAACCATCTCCAAAACGTTTTCCCCAGTTTAGTCCTAAGTTGTCATTGAATGATAGTACAATTCCGTGGCGAACGGTTTGTTGTGCAGGTGTTGTTGCCGAACCTAGTATGGTAAAACCAAAAGGCGTTGTCACTACTTCCATGATTTGCTCATCAGAAACTCCTGTAATTTTTCTTGAGGTACTTATGTTTCCGTTTTCATCAAGTTTGTAGAGTTCCATGTCATCTTGTAATGAAACTTCGTTGTACCAAGCTGTTACAATGTATTTTTGCCCACCTATATTTTCGTTTAGTTTTCTAATTCCTGTTCCAAAACGTGTGTTTGTAGAATACAGTATTTTTGACCAAAGAATCGTTCCTTGCGAATTGATTCTGAATAGTACAATATGTGCTCTGTTTGTTGCTCCTGTACCATAGTTTCCTAATACTATAGCACTGTTGTTATCTGAACACCTTACTGCAGATGATAACGATACTTTTCTACCAGCAATGACAAGTTGTTTGCGCCAAGCTACCGTACTATTTCCGTTAAAGAGCGTTACAATTCCGTTAGTTCCATCACTTCCAACAGTTAAAATATTCGATGTTCCTAGCTTACATACTGAGCCATTATTGTCTGTTAATCCACCTGTTCGGAATGAGCTTGTAAAGTAGCAATCACTTGAAATGTAAAATTCAACTGATGTTGTTTGCGAACTTTGCGTTCCGTTTACAGTAAAACTGAGATTTGCAGTTTCTTCTATACTTGTGGATTGTAAAGTAGCTGTATATCTTCCGTTATTATTGTCAACAGTAGCTGTAAGAGTTCCTTTAGATGTTGTAATAACTACAGTTTCGCCGCCAGAAGTAATGTTGTTTCCTTGCGCATCTTTTAATTGTACAGCAATCAACGATGTACTGTTTCCATCTGCAACAATCGCTGCTGGATTTGCTGTAATGGTACTTTGATCAATGTCAAATGTTGGACATATTTGAATGATGTTTGGATCGTAATCAACTGCTTCTAAACCAAGATCTGCAGCACTTCCTTGAATTATTGTTACTTCCACATCATTTATAGCTTGCATTTCCAATGAAATTTCATTGATTTCTGGGTTGCTTACTTGATCAAATGCCGCAATACAATCGTTTCCTTCTAATTCAACATCTGTTTTGATAACATTTCTATTTGCTTCTTGCAAGAAGATAAAATTGTCAAATACTTGAAACTGTTGTGCGTTAATTGCTATTGAACTTCTTTTTGTCCATAAACAGTTTAAGTTGAAATCAAATTTAAAATAGTTCGTTTGTGACGATCCAAATTCTTTGTGATTGAAGTAGAAATTTGTGTTGTTAAACACCATCTTATTACTTTGCTCACTACTGTTTGCTCCTAATCCTTCTGCCAATATTGCTTTTTCAGGCAATAAGTTGTTGTTAAGATTTAGTGATGTTAGCAAACGTTTCCCACTTGGAGAATGTGCCAAGTACAATAAATCGCCTTGCGGATAAATGTGATAAGATCCGGAGCCACCACCAATTTGTATTGGTGATAAGTTTTGATATCTGTTTCTTCCAACAATTTCCAAGTTTGTATTTAACTCTGTAATTCCAAAAGGAATATTGGTAAATCTACCAGTTCCTGCCAAGAATATTCGGTCATTATGAACTGTCATTCCAGAAAATACTGAAAAGTTGTTCGGTTCTATGTATGACATGTTTATACATTTGATAATGTTTCCATTATCATCAATAGTACAAACCGATTGTAGCGCTGTAAATACGTAGCGATCTAGTGGTATTTGTTGTATCAATGTTTTGTCAACATTATAGTGTGCATACGGATCTGCAGCAATATTGTATTCCTTACTCCATTGTATGACTCCAGCTTCGCTCATTTTTAGCGCAACTGCATTTGGCGTATTTGTGTCCACCCCGTAATGTCCACCGTAAATGATTAGGTTTCCACTTGTGCCAGGGATTATTTGGTTAATGAAGTGTAAGTTGTTTATTTGCTTTGCCCAAATTAGATTGTAATTGGTATCAACCTTCACAATTTTTGCAGGAATGTTACGTACTACGTTTGAGTTAGCTCTGTAATAGATACAGTAGATAAAACCATTGTGATGTAAGTAAGGTTTGCAATACCCCAAGTTTATATTTTTAACGAAAAAATTATTTTCTAGTGCCATTTGATATATTTTTTAACTATCAAGTTCTTTTTTATTTATTGTTTAAGCGATCGTGATATCGTCTACTTGAATTGTATCTTCTATTACGTATTCAGTTCCATTCCAAATCATGTATCGGAATCTGAAACTTAGATTCACAGCCGTGATTTTTTTGCTTTCATGCATTATTAATGCTTGTGAATAGTCTTTTGAATACAATACTTTGTACGCAGGATCATCTTGATCATTTGCTGTATTGATTACACGTATTGCGCCTCTTTCTCCATCTGTACTACCAGCTTCAAAGATTTCTTCGGTTCCGTTGATTTTTTCAATTGGAATTTTCGGAATGTTGAATGGTTCTGGATTTCGAATGAGTAGTGCAACTATATTTCCACCGCCATCTAAAATTTTGTTGAATTCAGTATTGATTGGCGGATCTAATGGAGTCATTCCTAATACACCTTCTAATACTCTATCAAATACATCTAGATATTGTGTTTCTATTGCATTGCTATCCGTATCACTGTTTCCTACTACGATGTTGTAAGCCGTTGTGATTTCGCTTGCCGTTATTGCTGGTAAGGCAACTTCAAATACTGCTTGTCGCGGATTGTCAACGTCGTTTTCATCAACTAATAGATAACTGTTTACTTGCGCTCCGAAGTTTTGGTATCGTGACGTTTGGAACACATAGTTGTGTACTTGTTCGCTTGTAACTACGTCGTTGCTTGCCGTTTCAAAAGCATTGAAAATTAACGCTGTGTATAGTTTTCTTGGCTTCAGATTGGTCAGCGTTACTGAGTACGCATAACTCTGTGGTTTGATTGCATTTCCGATCATGAAGTCACATTGTATTGCATCATCATTTTCATTGATATAGTTAATGAAATTGTTCAGTATTCTAATGTTTAGCGGAATTCTCGGATCGTTATCATCTACCCATGGTACGCCGCCTTCTCCATTTCCTTCTGGTAACGGAACCGTATCTTCATTATAATCTATTGGTAATGGATATGGAATGGTTACATTAGTTACTGGATCTTTGATTGCAATATGCATAGAACCTGTTAGTTCTGGTGCGCCTAAGTACGATTCCCAAGTGTTCAACATGTGGAATGCTAATGGCTTCGTGAAATACAGCGTAATTCTACATTGCTCTTGTCCATAAAATACAGGTTTTGCTTGCAATAAGTTTCCGTCTGCATTTGGATATGATCTTGTGTAATCAATGTATTGACGTAATGATGTTAATGGATAACTATCTGGATTTGTCAATTCGCCTGATAGTGTAAGGATTCCATTTGCATCAGCTCTGTTTTTGATGTTGTTACTTTCATCATATTCGTTTCCATACGTTACGCCATCTGCATTGTGGAAATGCCCAACTGGACCAGCCGTTTCAAATCCATAATAGTAATCAAATACACCTTGATTTTCTCCATTGTCTACTTCATCTTTTAGTTGATAGTGTACATAGTATTTCGAATTCGGTCTCCAGATTGGTTGGGCAGTACGTTGTACGGCTTCTTCCATGTCTTCTTGTTCTTGCTGAATTGCAGGTTGTCCTGGGATTGTTTCGTTATACTCAAATTTTTCAATTGATAACCAACAAACTTGTTGCAAAGATGTGTTACAAATATGTGGTACTTCTTCGTTACAGTTGCAATTTCCTGCAGCTTCAATAAGTTGCATGAGTAAGATTGCAGAATCGTTTAAGTCTCTGAATCGCAAGATTTGCTCATGATGTCCTACGAGTCCAACAATTAGATTATAGAGTGTATTATAGTTTTCATATTCAGCACCTATACTTGAAGGTAATGATATACCTGGTACAACTAATAAGTTTTTGATAATGTCTCTGAACTCTTCAAAACATCTTATACTTGCGTCTACTTGCTCACTGGTTTCAATACCTACAAAGCATTCATTATAGATTCTTACTAAGTTGTCATACGCATCACAGATTATTGGATCTTTTTCACAATCATTCGATTCAAATTCTTCACATATAATTCTTTCAATGATGATTGATGCTTCACTTCCATTTATTGTCGGCTCTACTTTTTCTACACCTACTACTACTATACTAGTATCTTTGTTAGTTGGTACATCTACTCCGTCTGGTTTAAAGCCTAGCTCCAGTTTCATCAACGCAATACAACTCATATAATCTACACCTATTTTGCCTGCAATAGAAGGATTTAGCAAGATGTAATGTTTGTTTTTAATAGCGTCAAATACTAGTTTATTGATATTTGAGTATCTCAAAACACTATTGTAATCTATCATTTTTATATCCTTTATTTCAGGTATATCTTTCACGATAGTTATTGCAAATTCATAAATTTTACCATCCGTATAAGCTGCTACCGTATTGTATGTACTGGAATAATTTTGCTCTTCTACAAAAGAGATTTTTTCAGCACTTTGAATATTTAAAATTTTAGTGTAAACCTTATTGTTTTGGATATCATTTTCTGCAAATGTTGAAAATACGAGTCCCGTATCTCTTGAAATCACGTAGTAATTTCCATTTCCAGCTTTATGAACCGTTTCTATTTTTGCAGCATTACTTTTCGTCGTTGATTGATCTATAATTCTATTCCACATTTCGTTGAAACCTGCATCATATCTTGCGACACATGCTTTTTGTGCAGCATCACCATCTGTTACCATCATTCCAAGTATTATTCCTCTACTATTGTCAGAAGTAACTGCTGTGATTTCAGTAGATACTAAAGATTTGTCGCTGAGATTGTAATTTTTCACAAAGTCTCCATTCTTATCTAAGTAATATACATCTGCTATGTTTACTTCTACACCTTTAGCATTTACGTACGTGTAATTTACTGGTATGAAGAAGAATTCGCCCGAAGGAATCGGTCGTAACATATTTTGTAATGATACTATGCCTTCTTTGAAAGTTCTGTTAATTTCTCGTTTCCAAATAAACTTTCCGTCACTATCAAATTTTACAACTGCGGCTTTGTTACGATCTACGTATTCTAGCGTTACTAAAATATTTCCATCTACAAATTCTTCAATGTTTGTAAATTGTGCAGAAGGGCTTTTACTTCCGACATCGAATACCTTTCTATATATGGTTTCGCCATTTTCATCTAGTTTTATGAAGATTGGGAACTTTTGAATTGATCGATCAGGAGTTGTGAATCCTACAATGTACATATGATCACCAATTCTTCGAGTATCTAAATAGGTGTCGTCAATGATTGTTTGATTACTATATTCATTAATGAATACTGATTTTTGAACCGTTTGAATTGCACTTTTTTGTAATGTATTATCTTTTGCTGCTTCTCCACAACCTACTTCGCCAATAGCCATTTCACTTGTACTTAGCAATAGTTTTAAGTTTGTAATTTCGCTTTCACATTCTCTTAGTGTATCAAAATATTCAATGCGTCGCGCAATTACTTCTCCTGTGTTATCAATGACATTGAAGTAGTATTTGTTAGTTTTTGTTTGTTTAATTTCAATACTATTACTTTCATTTATAATTGCAAATACCGAAGTTTTCAATTCGCTAACAGCAGCTTCTTTGGTATAGTAACGTGTGCTACTACTTAATACAATTTCACATTTTTCATTGTACACTCTGAAACGATATTCATCAATTCCATCAGTGTCAATTTCATTGTAAATTTCGGCTATGATTCGTTGTTTTAGCGTGGTAACTTCTACAGTTTCCGTCGAACAACCTTCAGCTTCTAAGCGTTCTAATTCAGCTACTAATTCATCGTAACGTGCTTGTTGTGCTGGTGTTAATTCTATGATTTGTCCAGTTTCGCTATCATACGTCGCTTCTAATAGTTCTGCAATTTCTTCACGAACTTGACGGATGAGATGTGCATTTGCTGATTTTGGAGTGACCGTAATTTTAGATGTTAATTCATTTTCATTGGTATATGAAATGACATTCTCGAGTTCTGCTCTTGTTTTGTACACTTGATGAATTTCTTCATAATCCGGTGTGCTATTTGTGTCTGATAATAGCGTTTTATAGTAACGAATGGTCACACCTTCGGCATACGTTGTTAGTTTTAAATCCGTTGTTACAGAAGCTTCTGGCAGAATGATAATGAGCCTATCTGCATTGCTAAATTGTAACGATTGCGCATAGTCAAAGTTGTTTTCTACGTCAGTAATTTCCATACAACCAACAGCCGTTGGCTCATTGTTTGTTGTTAGAATAATTTCTGTTGTATTCGTTATTGCAGAAGCTAATACTGAACTTGTTCCGTTGTCCCTAAAGCGTTTTAAGTATATAGCACTAAAGAATAATTCGTTCGCTCCAGTTGCTGTAAATTCATACTCTGATTTTACTTCTACATTTACAATTAAGTTTCCGTTATCAACGCTTACTTCCGTAATTTCTAAACTATCAAGTGGAGCACTATTATTGTCAAGAAGTATGGTATTTATTGCCGTTAGGTATTGCTCCGAAATTTCAATAAGATTCGTTGCTGCTCCGTTTTCTAGCGTATAGAAATCTTCGTTAACACCGAGCGTCACATACGTATTTGCACCATTTATTCTGATTCGCATACGATCAAAATTAGCTCTAGTATAATCTTGACCACTAGCTGAATGTATCAGTGGAAGTGACCAAGTCATATTTTGAACATACGTTGTTTCTTCTAAATCGTCATTTCCTTCTTCAATAGAATAGTACGCACCATCAATGAAATGACCGATGTATCCGTTTGGTCGGTAATATTTGGTTCCTAATAGTTTTTCTAGCATATCAGAACAATCACCAGTTTCTAGTGTTGTCACACAGTATAATTCTGAAGGTGTAATTCCGTATTCTTCTGGAATAAACCATCCTGGCTCACCAGCTTCCATGTATGAGAATGGATTTGTAGCTAGTAATCTAATAGAATCATATTGATCTCCATTTCGTTGCCAATACCCTATTCTTAGATGACTTACGTCTGGTCTTTCTGCAGTTGGCACCACAGCTTCATACGGATGATAGTCTTGCCATGCGCTTCCATTCCACATTTTTATTGCTATGTTTTCAATAGAATATTTGTGTTTTACTTGGCGTAATTCGTGCCCGCCACGAACAACTTTGTTTGGCGGAATTAAGTCTGTGAAATTGTTTGCGCCACCTGTGTGCCCTCCAATTTTACTAGAGATTGCTCCAGGAACGAGTCCTTTCATTGCTTTGAAATCGATATACGTATCTAAAGGAATGACTTTGTCAATGTTGTTAGCATTTGGAACCGTTGCGAAGTAATTCAACTCAAAGGTTTCATTCGTCATCATGTGCACACCTTGTACCGCTTCTTTTGTTCTGTCTGGATAGTTTGGATTACTTCCGTCAGATAGTGCTGGAATTGGTGTTCTGTCAACTTGCTTGTTTTTCTCCCATTTAAGCTTGACTTTGAAAGTTTTACAGATTTTAACGATGATTCTGATACATACTCGAATACGAACTTGTGCAAAGAGTAAGAATGGTTTTGCTGCTTCCGCAGAAAGAATCGCATCGAGACTGACTCTGAATCCAACAATTTTCCACACGCTGATTGAGATTGTTCCACCAAAAGCGATGTAACCACCTAATTGGAAACGCTCGAAACTGATGAATCCACCAACTTCTACATACGCACTGATTTCTACTTTGATTCCGAAGAAATTTTTCTTCAATGATAAATCAACTCTAGCTCCAGCTTCTATTCCTCTTGCCGAAAGCATTAAGAAGGTTTGTGCCGTAATGATTGTTAAGACACGCGCTGTGATTGGCGATTGTTTTGTTCCAAAGTTTAGATACCAAGCCGATGGATTGTTAAAGAAGAATCCGGCTTGTACTTCTGCGTATAAGTCTAAGATCCAACCGTTAGATTTTGGTAATTGATAGTCTGCTCCAAACCAGAATTCGAATGAGTTGTCACCAACGGCAACACCTGCAAAGAATGGCGGTTCTGTACTGTCAATAATTCCTAAACGTTCACCGAGTACATTGGCTCTACCATCTAAAATGAATACTGATGGTAATGATAATATTGCCATGAGTCGTGTAGAGAATAGGAATCCATCATCATGCATGGTTCCTAAGACTGTTCCTGCACCGACCGCTACTGGTAATTCGTATTGATCGGTTCGTGGTGGTCCACTAAATTTATTAATATTTACGCCTCGTTGTGGATAGGTGTAGTATTCGTACCAAGTATTTTCGCCAGAAACTAAACCTATTGCTTCTTTTTCAGCTACGTATTTGAATCCGAGTAATCCGCCAAATCCATAGAAAGCCAATCCTGTTGCTGCCAACGGAATTGGTGTTGGCATTTCTATTCCTGCTTCAATGATGAAAGCCGGTTCTTTTGGTTGTAGACGCATGTGTGCTGCGCCACTGATTCGTGCTTTTGGAAGTTTTAAACCAATTTTTCCTTCGTACTCAGGAGATTCTCCCGGTTCTGGAATCGATAGCATTCCGTTGATGATTGCTAATGCAGAATCTGGATTTGCTGTTCCTGGAATGATTAAGTCTACTTCTATCGTTTGAATACGTAAGAAGCTGTCTCCGTCGTCGTCGTGTTCGTCATTGTCGGTTGTGTAGTAGTATTTGATTCCTTCTCCACGCGCGTCAATTCCTAATGGATCTAAACTGATGGCTCCATCAAATCCCCAATAGTTGTATTTGCGCATGACACCATTTTTTTCTTGCTGATGTGACCCGAAATGAATTCCTGTCACTGCAATTTCAATAGGTCCAAGATTTAAGGAAATGTTTGTTGGAATGAATGCATTTCCGCCTACGATTTCAATAGATCCATCATCGTATACACGTAGTTTTGGAATTACTATTTTTTGATCGCCCAACACGCGTATCATGATTTCATTTTGAAATGAAATTTCACAGGATGTTCCGATGTAGAAATTACCTTCTTCCCTACCCAATTCTAAGGTTAGGAAGTTAATTGTTACAAAGTTGAATAGGTTTAACGGAATTCCTTGTGGTTCGGAAGCTGTCAGATTGAAATCGCCTTCGTCATTTAAGTGTCCTTTGATTTCGATAAGCGCCTCGTTTCCGTCACCATCTTCTAGTTTAGGAATAAGCAAACGTCCTTCAATGTTTGATTCTATGACTGCATTTTGCTTGAACGTGATATCAAAATCTTTGAATCCTAATTCCCAATTCCCAATGTTTACAGGCATAAAACCGTCTCCACCTGGAGCAACTGTTTCTAATGCTATGGTTCCTGAAACACCGCCAGTTCCGATTAACATATTGTATCCTGCCACTTTTAGTGTTGCATTGTCTACATTGTTAAACCATTTTTTTGGTAGTGTAATGGCTACTGTTTCCGCATAAAATCCTCTGAACTCATCGGGTCTTCCATCGGCGGTTGCTTCTGGAATGTTACGATCGGTTCGGAAGTCGAATTTTAAATTATCTATGTCTATGAGTAATCCTGTATTTCCTATTTGCGAGGGTGTGAGATTGAAAGAATCTGCTTGATTGAATTCGAATCCATGTTCTGAATGATACGACATGCTACCCACATTGTAGATTAGCATCGATTTTTCATCTTCACCTTCAATCACTTCTCCGTTAGCATCAACAGGTTTTAACCATTTTCTTGGAAACGCTAACGCAAGTTCTAATTGTTCTAAGGATACTGAAAATTTTGGAATGAAGAGATCAATAATTGTATCAAGCGTAAATTCGCCCATCCATTTTTTGAAAATGGTTGATAGGTTTTCAAATCCTCCAGAAAAATCAGCAATATCAACATAGTTTTCTAGCGTATATAGTAATAAGTCTAGATTTCTAGTTTGAAGCTGCGTGATTAGATTCGTTATTTTGTCATAGTCATTTGCCTCTTGCGGAAGTGTTAAAGGAGGAAGCGCATTGTAATCAGGATTGTTGTTAAATTCATCAACAAAAGCTAAAAAAGGATCCGTTTCTTCTCCTAAGAAACCATTGATTACTTCAAATAGTAATTCTTCTTTTGAGACATTAAACATTTCTAATAGTAAGTTAAAGTAATCTTCAACGGAGTTTAAGTCTCCAAGTTGAATTTTCTTTATGTATTTTACTATTGGAAGATTGTAATATATTGCCAATGGCAATTCTGTTGTATTTGTGGCGCTCCCCGGATTGAAAAGTAATTCAAAACCTTCTTCACCACCAAAGAGATTGAATCCTATTTCTTTGTTAAAAACCAAGACTATATGATGATATGCAGTTTCTCCATATATACTTTTTTCAACATAATACGTTTTGTAGAATAGCTTGTCTGTTGTATTATCAACAACTGATTTTATTGGTTCAGGCAACTTGTCTGAACGTATCAGTTTACTTAGCGCCGGATAAAATTGTGGTGTTGGCATTATTTCTCGATTTTAATTAAATTATTAATTGATGCGAATAGATTTGATTCTTTGTTTATATACGGAGTTACGAACTCGTAAGGAATCTGTATATACGATATGTATGTTTCTATTCTGTTTTGCTCTGTGTTTTCTAAGAAGTTTTCGTCTGTTACGGTAACGTTAAAAACGATTCCTTCTTTGTGAAAGTGCGAAAAAGAGGCGTTGTTTATGACACATTTGATGTTGTCTGTACTGTACGCCGGTTTTTCAAAAACTTCCGTATATGCTTCTTGTAAATGATCTACTCTTTCTGCCAATTTTAAAAGATAATTATCGACTACTTTTCGCTTTTCTTTGTGTGTGTAGTCTGAAATGAACTTTTGAAATTCTTCCTTTTTCTTTGTGTCAATAATGGCAGAAATTTCTATGCGTTTTAATTTTTCTATATCTAAATTTATGTATTCAGTGTATGGAGGTTCTTTTGATAGTTCGTATCGTTTTACGATAGTGTATGTAAGCAATTTGTCTGAACTTAAAACAGCTGTTGAGTATATTGGTGCATATTCTAAATTGAGTTCATCGTTTATCGTTTCTACTTTACTTACTAAGTTTTCAATTTTATTTTTTTGAATTGAATCTCCAAGTTCTTCTTTGAGTAATGACGAAAGTGTTAGTATTTTGTAATTTAGTTCACTTACAGTTTCTTCATTTTTATTGATGGCAAGTTTTAATTCGCCTTTGATACCTGTATTGTTTGAGTTTATATAAAACTCTTCCCATTTTGTTATGTCTTGATAGGAATACACTCCTTTTTTTTGTGTGGTGCATGAAAAAAAAGTGATTATAATCAATACATAAACATGTTGTTTAATCTTCAATACCATGATATAGTTTTGATTTTACAGAGGGTCCAATAAATTGATTGAGTGCCGTAATTCGATCAGCACTTAAGCCTCTAATCGCATTTTTTATTTTTGATATACTGTGTTGATTGATTGCGTCGATTAATTCTTTCCTTCTAGCTCTATATCTTGATGGGAAATTATAATTCAATAGTACAATTGCAAATAACTCCGCTTGATTTGGTTTCGCTTTTAGTCTGGTGTCATTTAAAAGGTATTGAACAGTATCTCTACCTTCTTCAGAATAGACTCCATTTTTATATTTTCGCCCATTATATCTTTGAGTTCCGTCTCTGAGTGTACGTTGTAAATCGTAAAATCGAGGAATGAAAAACTTATGAAACGTAGCTCTTAGATTGCGCACATAGGTTTTGATTTCTATGTCGTTTATTAAGTCTTTTTGTTCATCCCAAATATGATAGCTTGCTTTTGATCTACAACCAAAACTGCGTTTTAGATACTTACTTCTTGGTCCAATGTCAGCAAAATCACCTGGAATTGCAGTTTCCCAATGTTGGTAAAATCCGTTTACAGGATTGTTAGAGAAAGAATAGTTTAATAATTCGTTATAGAAATACCAATCATCATTGTCAGCAGAAGTTCTTTCTTTCCAACGATCATTTTCTGCATTAGGAGATAATGTTACACTTGCCGTACTCGTTTCGTCTTCAACATATATTCTGTGATTATACGCTTTTTGATTACTTGCATATTGACGAAGTATTTTGATTTTAGCTGGTGTTCCAGAAGTTCCGCCTGTACTATTTGTAACTTTCGTTCTACTTGAATTGTCTTCTATTAATGATCGAATCGTTGTTTGTAGCGAAGCGCATGTCACATTTACATTGATTGCTGCTGTTCTTCTTCCTCCGTAGTACAATCTAAAAGTTCCGGCACCAGAAAACTGAATATCAATTTCTATTTCATAATAGCCATTAAATGTAGCTCCGATGTCAACGCCCATTCCAAAGGTGAGTCCTGAATTGTTTTGCAATGTAGGATGATCATATTTGTCTTTCCAAACAGCTTTTAATCCATTTGTATCTTTTATGACTTCATCGGCATCGGACAAACTTAAACCTTCAAAACTTAGTGATTCCGTATCCATCGCTTCAACGTATACTTTGTGCGATGTTTGTACGTTTGTTGTTGCGTTTACCTGTGTGATGGTAAGGCACGTTCCGGCTGTATCATGCGCTAATGTATGCGTTCCGTTTGTTACGGTAACACTGTCAGGGTTTGAGGATTCTTTTACAAAGTGCTTGCGATATACTTTTGTTGTTATACCTGCTGGCCAATGCGGGATTCTAGAAATTCTGGTACTTGTCAAACTTGGGTTTAACCAATAGCTATTACTATATGGGTTTTCAACTTTAGCTAACAAATAGAAATACAAGGGTATTTTTGTGATGTCTAGCGGCGTTTCTCCAGCCACAGCTGTTTCATCATTTTGCCCAAATAGCATAGCTTTTTCCGTAGCTGAAGGTGTAAGTCCTGTTGGTATAGTGTAACTTCCATTGAAAGGTGTTTCACCAACATACGTATACGCTTCTTCTTTGTGCCAGCCTTCAATATCGACATTACTTCCATCGACAGGTTTTCCTGAACTGTTTACTTGTTCGCCTGCGGAATTTATTTTTTTGATTCCAGAACCTGTTAGATTTCTGATGTAGTTGGCATATTTCCCCCAAGTTGTAGGACTGGTTGCTATTGTGCTTGAGGTATCTCCATCTGCAATGTCTTCATACGTAAAGTTTGTATGCGTGTATGGCAACTTAAAGATGACATAAAACGTTAGTTTGTCTAACGAAACATTTGCGCTTGTAAAATCAACTGTGTTTGTTGTTGCGTTATGCGAAAATCCTGCGTATTCTGATATTTTATTTTTAGCAGCAGACGTAAGATCCGTGTTTCCTAAAATACTGTTTAGCATCGTTTTTACAGCAGTTGTTATGGTGGCGTTTATGATAACACTTCCTGTTAACTCTGCATCAACTATTGCTGTTGTTAGCGAGATATTTTGCGTAAGTAGCACCAATTCTACTTCTGCAAATGCACTTGTATCTGTTATTGCAATCATATTAAATCTTTTTAATCAGCCGTTGTTGGCATCTATTTGTTTTCCTTTGATATTGTATTTTCTGATTTCCACACAGCGACCATTTTTAAATTGTTCTTGTGTTTTTATCTTTCCTTTTTTATAAAAAGTTGTTCTGAATAAAATTTCATTCGCTCGAACATTTGTTTCGCTTTTCAATGAACCGTTTTTATAAAATTCTTTAATGATTCCGGAAGCTTTTCCTTTTTTATAAGGCGTTAGCCGTTTTTCTCCTTTTTCATTGTATGTGATCCAAATTCCTTCTTTAGCGTTCTGTTTTATGTATCCATCTTCTCTTAGTGTTTTGTCTACATAAATTTTATACCTACCGTCTGGTAAATTTTCCTTTAGAGCATATTGAACATTTGTAACATGTCCCATATCTTCTTTGTATTTAATATTTATAAAATTTAAGTCTGTTGAGTCTTTAACTTTATATTCATACTTGATTCCTTTAATTTCACTTTTAACTTTTGAGATATGAATTTTAGTGATATTTTGAGAAACACAATTAATACATAACAATAGTGTTACTACTATCATTAAAAGAGTACCATATTTATAGCTCCTTTTTAACATTATAATCCTGTTGCTGCGTTATTAATTCCTTCTGTTACAATATCTACCAGCGTTTTAGTATTTCCACCATTAAAGTCCGCGGTTCCAATTTGAATTTTTGAAATATGAAAATGTCCTGTGGGTAATGTTGGGCGCAATTCTTCTCGCATTTTTGCAACTCTGTAAAAGATTTCATTTGATAAGTAATCGCTTCCTGGACCTTCATTCATTCTTTCTCCAACAGTTGGCGGATCTATTCCATTTGAATTTGAATGAAACGCTCCTGTACTGTCAACATAACTATAATCATAAACAATTGGTGGATCAATAAATTCTGGCGGTAATGTCGTTTCAATCCATTCTAAATTAGTACTGTTAATTTCAATAGACCTGCTTAAAGCTTGTCTTGTATAATCTAAATTATCATTGAATCCGCCTCTGGTTACAGTTGCATACCTATCAATATTATAATTCCCTGGTCCAGATTGACTTACTGTTATAATCATATCTACCTGATTGATAAAAGGCTGAATGTATTCTTCAATAACTCCTTCTCCTTGACCTTCTGTCGAATTTGCATTACTATCAAAATCTTTGTATCGAACCGGAACTATTAACGTTTGAATGTATCCTAAATTATTAGCTGTCATTGTTCCATGTAAAGACAAAGCAACACAACCAGAAGGATTACTTTGACGCTTGTTTCCGCTGTAAGCTGGATTACTCTCATCTAGTAAGAAAGGATCAAAACCAGTGACTAGTATTTTTTTAGCACCAGCTGGCGCTCCAGAGAAATCAACCTTAGTATAGTTTCTACTTTCCTCTTCCATTAAGGTAATCGTTTTCTCCAAGTCTGAATCAGGAGCTATTTGTGAGTCTTCTCGAATGTCTCCCAAAAAGTATGGATGCGCTTTGAGTATGGATGCCATTTTTAAACGTGCCCAATATAATGGACGATCATCAGCATCCGTTGGATTAGCTTGAACATATTGTACTGCTTTTTCCCATAATTCTCTAGACTTTTGGCTCACTAAGGATGTAATTTGAGAATATAAAAGTGAACTTTGTACATCCAAATTATTTAGCGAGGTTTCAAATGAAGAAGCTACAGTTTGTATTTCTGACTGTAATGCAATAAATTGATCTTCATTTTTAATGGTTCCTGAAAATATCTCAGTTCCTATTGCTTCTTCATAATTGCGTTCGTAGGCAACACTTTCAATTTTCTCATCCGTAAAAACAATTATATCTGTAGCTGGCGCTGCTTGATGTGCTTCTAAATCTCCAGCTCCATTTACTTTTAAACCTCTTAATACATACTTAAATTGTGTATATGGATTTCCGTTGTCATCAAGACCTGTAATCACATCATCAATTGCCAGATATGTTTTAAAAGCAGGATCAAATTCCGTTTGTTTCAACTGTTCTAAATCTTGATATTGTTGCACGGTCATTCCCATTATTGAAACATCTTCAAAAGTATATTTCTCCGCTTCCTGAATTAGATCATTTTCTTGTACTTGAAATTTTAAGTACTCTTTGTCAACACCTCCAATGATAAATTTTTGCTTGATAATTTTTATGGAACCAATTTGCGCATCTAAATCATATAGAAATAGGTTATTAATTGCGCCTTCCATTCCGCTTAGAGGAAGTTTATCATCAATGCTTTGTTTGATGTTTAGATTGTATTTTGAAGGGTACGAAACAAATGTTATGAAAAGGTTGTCTTTCGCAATTCCTAAATTGGTTGTGTAATTAGCTCCATTTATTTGTGTTTTATCCACATAAGCAGCATCATAATATACTTTAAGATAGCTTTTCCCTGAACTTTCGTCAAAAGGAATGTCCATTGTAAATAGTGGGAAAATAGTATCTAAATACGTCTTTTTTTCTAATGATAAGCCTTGGTCTTGCAGCGTTTCATTACTTTTTAAGAAACCAATTTTAAAATAGTTTGTAAAGGCTCTTCCACCTGATTTTGGAACTGTAATTTTTTTCGATGTTACTTTTTCATCTACAATAGTAGGTGTAAAGAAAAGATCTTTTGCTTCTGGCAATGTAAGCCCAACTTCTTCTAAAAAAGCCCGCTTATAATATAGTCGAGGAAATTCATTATCTCCAGTTGGAAAAGAGAATAAGATATTTTTATCTGTATTCGCGGTTCCAAATTCACTTGCCGCACTATCATCACTGATTACAAGTAATGGCCATTTGAAATCTCTGTAATAATTTACATCAACCAATGTATTGGTATTATCTAAATTCCATTGAATGGTATCATTATAGTTATTGTAATAGTTAAAAGAATCATTAAATTCATTTCTAATATCTATGTATATTCTATTTTTATAAAAGTGTTTTGTGGTGATATCATTATATATTGCATCTCCAACTTTTGGAACGAATCCAGTTCCATTAAAAACTTGCAAACCTTCATCATAGAACGCATTAAAAAACGCATTAGAGTCCATAAAAGCTAATGCATCTTCCTTTTCATGCTTTCTTTTATATTTTTCTGTATCAGTTGCAGTTGGTGCTAAGGCAGTAAAACTTAGTTTAGAATCTAATTCTCGAGCAAGTTTAAAAGTTGGTTGAAAACCGATTTTTTCAAAAACTATTGTAATTCCAAAATCTGAAGCTGTATCAAAATCTCCGATATAATTCCCCCCAAAAATGAAAGGTAATGTGATATCTCCTGCTGCATAAAAAGCCTCATTAAGACTATCTGTATCTTCCTTTTTTAGGACTGGATCAGTTTGACTAGCATTATATACAAGTCCTAATGAAGTATCAGCCGCTGGTTCAGTAGCTGGCATCGTTTCATCTGCTGCTGCATACCATGCAATAGCACTTTCATGAATAGATCTTGTCAGATCATTTTTATTGATGTTTGCAACTTTAGCACCTTCAATGATGCTATCTTTTTTGATTCCTTTGTATATAATGTAATCTATTTTGGGTAGATTCAAATCGGGTTGTGCATTGGGTTTGAGTACAATATTGTACACATTTGTAGCACCAATTTGTTGTACCAATACCGTACCGTCTGTTATTGCAAACGCTTTAGGTGCTGAACTTCCAGAAAATAGATTGTTCAATCTATAATTATCTTCATCAATAGCTCCAAACGCTTTGTTTTGCGTTTGCACACTTAGTTTTGATGGTTCTGTAAAAAAATAAAAAGCCATACTTAATTTATTTTAAAAATTATTTAGTGTCGATAAAACAAAATTTATCGAACGACATTGTTTAATACTGTGTGGGAGATGTAAAGGTGTAATTAATACTTATGAATAGTTAATTACAGTTTTATAGGAGGGAATATAAATAGCAGATGATAATGCTATTCCACTCAAAGTTAGGAAAAAATCTTACGCAAAATGAACTTTCATTTTAAAAAATCTGTTATTTTAATGTTAATACTTTACATATTCTTTACTAAAGTGTATGTTTTTGTATTAAAAACGAGTTTTTTAAACCAATAAAAGAATTTTCACTCCTATTATTCATTTATATTTTCAACAAATAACCAAATAATTATTTAAAATTCTAAATTTTCCAACTAAGTCATCCTGTAGTTGCAGTATTTATGAAATAACCCCATCTTACTTACAGTTTTAAAATATACTATATAACACTAGTATGTATGGTTATAATTATAATAGGTAACTCGCTTATTCTGAATTGTTTTTGTTACTTTTATAGTGATGAAGAAATCTTTTTTTAAAATAATAGCCAAGCTCAATAAGGTCCTATTGCCTTCTTTTTCTAAAAAACAACTGGATTTAAGTAAAGCAACAAAATTACAATTAGCAATCATTGGATAGCGTTATTACGTCACAACCAAAGCATTAGATTGACAAACATCATTTTTATATGAAACTTCCTGTTTGATTTAATCTCATTTAAGCAGAAAAAAATTGTTTTTTTACGCTTTATTGTTTGTATTTAATATAAAAACAAATATATTTGCACCCACAAAAAAAGGCCTCGTGGCGCAACTGAATAGCGCACTTGATTACGGCTCAAGAGGTTACTGGTTTGAATCCAGTCGAGGTCACAAAATCCCTTTCATTTATTTGGAAGGGATTTTTTGTTTCTAAAACTTATTGAAAGTGAGTGAATTAATTAGATAATTGAATTTACCATATTGGTTCATAATAGATATTTATAAGTATATGGAAGCTTAATTTAATGATTTAAATATTTTGAAATATTTTGAAATATTGAAAGTACTATACTTAGGTAAAACTAATGAGCAGACATAAGTTCCAGAGAAATAAGAGATTGCTTTGTATTGTTCACAATGTTTAAAGGTGCTTTCCCAAATGGGTCCCTTTTTTACAACTTTGTCTAATTCCAATAACTTAAAGTCCATCATCATGCCAGTTTTGAATATTTTTGAAAGTGCCTCTTTTGCTGTCCAAATAAGTGTGTAGCCTTTCGCTTCTTCGAGAAATAGATTTTCAACCAATTGAACTTCTTTTAAAGTCATTTGATCTTTCAAAACATCAACGTTTTTTGTGTTCACTTCTTCTAAATCAATTCCCATCGGGTGACTTTCAGGAAATGCGATACTAAGTCCTATCGTATTACAATGACTAATGCTAAGCTGAATATTCTGTATAGCGAGACATTTAACTACAGGAAATTCAAATACAGCAGTATCTATAAAAATAGTATTCAATTCATTAAAATCAGTCAACTCATAAATAGCTTTTTTGGCAGACAATCTACCGAGAAGGTAACTCATCTTTCTCGGCTCATGTTTAAAAGAAGAATAAATTTCTAATTCTTTTGGATGAAGCGCTTCGAGTTCTAATTCTGCCATAGAACCATTGATCATGGATATACCAAAACTATGAACTGAATTTTTTCTAGTTAACGATAGTAACGCGGCTGTAGTTTTCATTAATTAATATACGGTTAGTGTTTCTTGTAGAATAGGTATTTTTATGATAAAGCTTAAAAAATATAAAACAAGACCTATTTCTCGTGTAGGTAAAGTTCTATAATTTATTGGATAATAACAAAAAATAGCTTCGATACGCTGTTTTTTTATTCAAGCAAAATTAATTCATTACCTTGATCAAGATAGGCAATTTAGAGTTTTCTCAATAGAAATAGCACTAATAAATTAAAGACTTCAATCATGGAATCGAAAATAAAATTACCCAGTCAGCAATTGTAAAACAGGTGTTTTTACTTGCCACTTCGTTTATTTTAAAACGTAACTTTGTTATAATGAGTAAACTGTATTCTAGTTTTTCACTTAGAATATTTAACACTCATACATACTAATGATTTTGAACTTGTAAAGCATGATTATATTTTAAGTAAGGCGATGCAAATTTGAAAATATGTTCAGGAAATTAGTTTGACCATAAAATCATTATAAAAAAATTATTTAATGAACTTAATTAAAACACCCCCAAGTGCTAAGTCATCTAAGATAAGTTTACTTACCGAAGATGAATACAAGAAAATTGTTCTCGATTGGAACAATACGAATGTAGCATATCCTTCCGAAAAAACCATCTATCAATTATTTGAAGAACAGGTTTTAAAAACACCAAATAGCATTGCAGCAGTTTTTGAACACGAAGAACTTACGTATGCCGAATTAAATGCAAAGGCAAATCAACTAGCGCGCTATTTACAATCACAAACAACGATTCATTCGGATACCTTAATTACACTTTGTTTAGACCGAAGTTTGGATATGATTATTGCTATTTTAGGTGTTCAAAAAGCTGGAGCAGCCTACGTTCCAATAGACCCAGGATATCCAACAGAGCGAATCAACTATATATTAGAAGATACAAAAACGAATCTCATTCTAACCCAATCTCATCTGGCTGAAGGTCTAAAAAAAGTAAGCGATGTAAGGCTCATTACATTGAATACTATACCTTATAAGGAAGAGCAATCGAGCAATCTCGTTATACAAAATACAGCTACAGACCTTGCGTATGTAATTTACACATCTGGTACAACAGGAAAGCCAAAAGGAGCTGTAGTAACGCATCAATTATTGGTCAATAGATTAATTTGGCAAAAGGAGACTTATAACTTTAATGAAAGTGATACTGTTTTGCAAAAAACACCATACGTTTTTGACGTTTCTGTTTGGGAATTATTATTGCCATTAATTTCAGGGAGTAAACTACTTTTTGCAAAAGTAAATGGACACAAAGAACCTGAGTATTTATATAAGATTATCGAAGGTCAAAAAGTGACGAAACTACACTTTGTTCCAAGTATGTTAACTGGTTTTGTTGCGTATTTAAAAAACACAAATGACAACAAATTACCTTTTGTAAAGGACGTTTTCTGTAGTGGAGAAGCATTGTCTATTCAACTGGCTAGGGATTTTAAAAATTTATATCCAAACATAAAACTAAACAATCTTTACGGACCTACAGAAGTTGCAATCGATGTAAGTTCTTATGATGATATACAGGTGAATGCTGATTTGATTCCAATAGGAAAACCAATTCAGAATATTAAATTTTATGTGCTAGATGCAAATAAAAAAGCGGTACCTGTTGGTGTAGAAGGAGAATTATATATCGGAGCACAAAATCTTTCTCGCGGGTATTTGAACCGACCAGAACTCAGTGCGGAAAAATTTATTTCAAATCCATTTGCAAGTCAAGCTGAAATTGAAAAAGGATACACGCACTTATACAAAACAGGCGATTTAGTAAAATGGCTGCCAGATGGAAACATAGAATACATCGGACGAAATGATTTTCAAGTAAAAATCAGAGGATTTAGAATAGAATTAGGAGAAATTGAAAATATAATCAATTCAATTCAAGGAATAACACAAATTTGTGTACTTGCCAAAGAAAGAAATGAAAGGAAATATTTAGCAGCTTATTTCACTTCTGAAACTACAATCTTAGAAGAAGATATTTTAAAAATAATAGCAGCACAATTGCCTGAATATATGTTGCCGAGTGCTTTTGTACAGCTTGAAAGTTTTCCTTTAACGATCAATGGGAAATTAGATCGAAAAGCATTACCAGAACCTGAATTTACCAATGAAGCAAATTATGTTGCGCCAAGTAATGATTTAGAAACTAAATTATGTAGTATTTGGCAAGAAGTATTAAACCTAAATAAAGTTGGTATATCGGATGATTTCTTTCGAATAGGCGGAGATTCGATCTTAAGTATTAAGTTAAGTTCAAGACTAAGAAAACAAGGTCTTAACTGTAGTGTTGGAGCTATTTTTGATTATCGAACAATTCAACAACTAGCCAAATTTATAGTCTCAGATGTTGATACAGTTCAAATTATTGCAGAACAAGGAAACCTTGAAGGTGAGTTTAATTTACTTCCTATTCAACAATGGTTTTTTAATAAAATAGATGCGAAACAACTTCCTGAATTTAATCACTGGAATCAAAGTTTTTTAGTAAAAGTTCCCCAACTTGAAGTTAAAAAAGTTCAAGAAATCATTCAAGCTTTGACAGCGCAACATGATATTTTACGAACGAATTTTAACGATACAGCACAGCTATACTCTTCTAAAATTAGTGTTCCACAACTACGCAGACTAAATGTTGAAGATCTATCAAAAGAAAAAATAGAAGAAACATTAACAAACTGGCAAAGTCATTTCGATATTCAGAATGGTCCTTTATGGAGTGTAGCATACATTGAAGGATATGAAGACAAAACGGCGCGTTTGTACTTTGCATTACATCACTTAATTGTAGATGCAGTTTCCTGGAGAATACTAATCGAAGACTTTCAATCCCTATATAATAACGAAATTTTAGAGGGGAAAACGAGTAGTTATCGTCAATGGGTACATGAAATCTCAACATACGAAGAGAAGCATCCAACAGAAAAAACATATTGGGATGCTATCTTAAAAACAATGCCAACATACGAAGTTCTTGAAAAGAAAGAAGCATTCGGTAAAATTGAAATCAGCAAAAAACGAACAAGTGATTTATTGCAACAAGCCAACAAAGCGTATCATACAGAAGTAAACGATTTGCTCTTAACAGCATTGAGTTTAACGCTTCAAAGTTGGAACGAAGAAGCAACGAATTTCATTACCTTAGAAGGTCACGGTCGAGAACAATTAAATGAAACCATCGATCATAGTAAAACAATTGGTTGGTTTACGACCATGTATCCTGTGGAACTTTCGAATCAGGAAAATCTGGAATCTAGTATCAAATGGATCAAGGAAAACTTACGCGCTATTCCGAACAAAGGAATTGGTTTTGGAGCAATATATCCTAACAGTTATATCAAATTACCAAGTATCACCTTTAACTATTTAGGTCAATTTGATAGTCAAGATGGCTATTGGCAAGTTACTTCTGAAAACTCAGGCGCTCCTATACATATAGATAATATTGAACCAGATATTATCAACATTACAGGAATGGTAACGGACGGTCAGCTCAATTTTAGCATCATCAGTCAATTGGGCGAAACTGAAACCACGAGTTTCTCAAGTAATTTCCAAAAGCATTTAGAAGATGTTATAGCACATTGCTTGGAGAAAATCAATAACAAAGAAACAAAGCACACGCCAAGTGATTTTGAAACGGTAACAATTTCACAAAGCTTATTAGATGAAATAGAAAACGATCAACAAATAGAAGCGATCTATTTGGCGAATAGCTTACAGCAAGGATTTGTCTATCACGCATTAAGTCAAAAAGAAGATGATGCGTACAGAGTACAGTTTCTATTTGATTACAAGCAAGCGTTACATGTAGAAAATTACATCAAAGCGTGGGAATTAGTTATTGAGAAATATCCAATACTAAGAACGACATTTAACTGGTCAGAAGAAATCATTCAATTGGTACATCGAAGTGCAGCACTGAATTATGAAGTTTTAGATATCAGTGAGTTATCAATTGATGAGAAAGAAGAATACATTGTCAAATTGCAAGAAAATGATCGAAAGATCGCATTTGATTTAAAGAAGCCTTCGTTGCTCAGACTCTACATCATTAAACAATCAGAAACACAATATACTTTACTAAAATCGGAACATCATAGTATCTTAGACGGTTGGAGTGTACCTGTTTTGTTAAATACGGTTCATGAATATTATGAGCGGTTACAAAAAGGAAATCAGATAAAAATTACGGTAGACGATTCATATGGTTTGGCACAACGTTATTATGCGAAACACAGAAAAAACGTTGATGATTTCTGGTATAAAAAATCGTTATCAATTGAACAGGTAAATGATTTAGCACCATTATTATCTAGCAAACAAGATTTAGACACTGTAAAATCACTGGAAAATCCTTTTGATACTGCTATTGAAATTTCAGGAAGTGAATATCAAAACCTAAAAAAACTAACGAAAACAGAAGGAGTAACCTTAAATACGTTGGTCCAATTTGCTTGGCACAAACTAATTCAAGAATACACGCAAGACCATCAAACGATTGTTGGGACAACGGTTTCAGGAAGAGACATTCCAGTTTCGGGAATCGAAGAAAGTGTTGGATTGTACATTAATACGCTGCCTTTAATAATTAATTGGAATAATGAAAATACGGTATTAGAACAAATTCAATACTTACATCAGCAAATTACGGACATAAACAGTCACAGTTTTGCGAATCTTGCAGACTTGCAAAAAGAAGGGAAACGATTATTTCATAGTTTATTCATCTTTGAAAATGATCCAATGCCTACAAATGAAGAGCTAGGCGAAGATAAATTGCATCCAGAGTTGAGGTATGCGGTTGAGAAATTAGATTATCCAATTGGAATTACGGCAAGTGAACAAAATGGTAAAATTGTAATTAGTTTAAAATCAGATCGCGATATTTTAGATGTTGAGCAGGCAAAATTCAATCTAAGTAAATTACAATTAGTACTAAATCAACTAACTCCAAACCTACATAAAAAACATACAGAACTGTCAACAATTACGACAGAAGAATACCAGCAAATAGTTATTGATTGGAACAATACAAATGTTGAATATCCAAAAGATAAATTGATTCATGAACTATTTGAAGTACAGGTTTTAAAAACGCCAGGAGCAATTGCTGTTGTCTTTGAAAAAGCAGCACTCACGTATGCCGAATTAAATGCGAAAGCGAATCAATTAGCAAGATATATCCGCACACAAACGGAAGTTAACTCAGATACTTTAGTTGCAATCTGTCTAGATAGAAGCCTAGAAATGATCATTAGTATCTTAGGAGTTCTAAAATCTGGAGCAGCATATGTTCCAATAGATCCTGAATATCCAACGGAGCGAATCAACTATATTTTAAAAGACACACATACGAATCTTGGTTTAACACGATCACACTTAACAGAACGGTTAACAGAAAGTTCAAGGTTAAAACTCATTGCGTTAGATTCAATTTCCAATCAAGAATTAGATGCTTCTAATCTACCGATTCAAAATAACTTGAACGATTTAGCCTATGTAATCTATACTTCTGGAACTACCGGAAATCCGAAAGGTGTCATGATTGAACATGCTTCGGTGTGTAATTATATGCAAACTGTTGCAACATGTTTTGAAAATATTGAAAATATTGATTATTCGAGTAATTTTTCTTTTGACTTGTCAGTAACGACCACAATTGTTCCTTTACTAATGGGGAAACGAATTTGTATCTATGGAGGGAAACTCACAGAAATCAATAAATATGTAAAACACTTAAGCGATCATAAAATTGATTTCATAAAATCGACACCTTCTTTCCTAACTCAAATTCCTTTTGCAGAAATAACGCATTGCGTGAAAAGCTGTTTCATTGGTGGAGAAAAAAGTGATGCAAATCAACTGACATATTTAAACAAATACATTTCAAATGTCTATGACGAATATGGTCCAACGGAAGCTACTGTTGGAACAACAACGATTTTAAATGTTGATGGAACGAACAGTATTGGGAAGCCGTACGATAATTATAAAGTATATGTTTTAGGAAAAAATAGCAAGCCAGTTCCGGTTGGAGTTGTGGGAGAATTGCATATTGGTGGCGCAGGTTTGGCGCGTGGATATTTGAATCAAGCAGAACTTACCAAAGAGAAATTCATCTCAAATTATTTTGCCAGTCAAGCTGAAATTAAAAAAGGATACACAAGACTATACAAAACAGGAGATACTGTTAAATGGCTTCCAAGTGGAAACTTAGAGTACATTGGTAGAAATGATTTTCAGGTAAAAATCAGAGGCTATCGTATTGAATTAGGCGAAATAGAACATGCAATAAATTCAATAAAAGGAATCAAACAAGCATGTGTTTTGGCAAGAGAAAAAAATGGAAACGAATACTTAGTTGCTTATTTTGTAACTGACGAAATGTTGACAGAAGAAGCAATCTTGAAGCATGTATCTTCGCAGTTACCAGAATATATGATTCCAAGTATTTTGGTTGAGCTTGATAATTTTCCATTAACAATCAATGGGAAACTAGATCGAAAAGCATTACCAAATACTGAATTTACCAATGAAGATTCATACGAAGCACCAAGTACTGATTTAGAAATCAGAATCTGTAAAATTTGGCAAGAAATATTAAAGCTTGATAAAGTTGGCGTCACAGATAATTTCTTTCGAGTAGGAGGAAACTCTATCTTGGCAATAAAACTATCTCATAAAATAGGCAAGTCGTTAAATATTCTTGTCGTTGTTGCTGATATCTTAAAATACAAGACGATTTCGAGTCTTGCTAAATATTTGAGCACGAACACGTCAGCACAACTAAAAATTCAAACTCAGAATTTAGAACGCTATCCATTATCGTTTGCACAAGAACGTTTATGGTTTATTGAACAATACGAGCAAGGAACCAATGCATATCATATTCCTTTATTGGTTGAGCTAGAAAAAGACACAGATGCAGATCGATTAAAAGGCGCGATTCAACAAGTTATTCAGCGTCATGAAATATTGAGAACAATCTTTAAACAAGAAGATGAACATTACATTCAAGTAGTGATTCAAGACGAATTGGTGATCAATGAATATTTGCATGAAAACACAAACATTGAAGATCAAATAGTACGTGACATCAACACACCATTTGACTTACAAAATGAACTTCCTATTCGCGTTAGTTTCTATCAACAAGAAGATAAAGTACAACTTCTAATTACAATTCATCATATTGCTTCAGATGGTTGGTCAGAAGATATTTTACTGAAAGAAATTGATGCTATTTATAAAGGAGAAGTGTTACCAAATTTAGGTATTCAATACAAAGACTTTTCAATTTGGCAACGAGAATACTTACAAGGCGATCTTCTTAAAAATCAACAGGATTATTGGCAAGAAAAATTAGAAGGGTATGAACCTTTAGGAATGCCAACTGATAAAATCAGACCGAAACAAATAGACTATTCAGGTGCTGATGTATTATTTAGTTTAAATGCAGAATTGTCTAATAAACTAAGGAATCTATCTAAAGTGCAGGGCTGTACAATGTACACAACACTAGTATCTGGATTTTTTATATTGTTGAATAAATATACGAGCCAAGATGACATTATCTTAGGAACACCAATTGCGAACCGACACTATTCGGAGATTCAAGATTTAATAGGTTTCTTCGTGAACAGTTTGGCACTTCGTGAAGAACTAAATCAAGAAAATACGATCACAGAATTGTTGTCTCAAGTTCAAAACAACTTAATAGAAGCGCAACGCTCACAAGATATTCCATTCGAAAAAATAGTAGAAACGATTGGAGTTGCGCAAGATTCTTCACGCCATCCGATATTTCAAGTGATGTTTGGTGTACAATCTTTTGGAGGAGAATCGGCATGTAATCTATTCAAATCATTACCATTAAAAGATGCGTATGCAATCGCGAAGTATGATTTAAGTTGTTTTATGGACGACGGTCAAGAAGAAATTCATGGTTCGTTTAATTTTGCGACTTCGTTGTATGAAGAAGCGACGATCACAAGAATGATTACTCATTACCAGTTGGTTTTAGAGCAAATGGTAAATGAACAAGATACAGCGCTTAAAGATTACCAGTTATTAACGGAAGCAGCATATCAACAAATAGTTGTTGACTGGAACAATACAGAATCAGCGTATCCAAAAGACAAGACGATTCATGAACTGTTTGAAACGCAAGTTTTAAAAACACCAGAAAATACTGCGCTGGTATACAATGATGTACAATTGAGTTATCAAGAGTTGAACGCGAAAGCGAATCAATTGGCGAAATACATTCAGGCACAAACGGAGGTTACATCGGATACTTTAATTGCACTTTGTTTAGATAGAGGAATAGAAACCATGATCGGTATTTTAGGAATTCTAAAAGCTGGAGCAGCATATGTTCCCATAGATCCAGAATATCCAGCAGAGCGAATCAACTATATTTTAAACGATACCAAAACGAATCTCATTCTAACGCAGTCACATTTAGTGGAGAAATTCAAAGAAACTAAAGGCGTTAATTTGATCGAAATAGATACGGTTTCTTATCAAGAATTAGATGCTTCTAATTTGCCAATTCAAAATAAATCGAAAGATTTAGCCTATGTAATCTACACTTCTGGAACCACAGGAAATCCAAAAGGAGTCATGGTTGAACATACTTCGGTGGTTAGTTTTGCGATTGAAAATAACTTTATGGATTATTCAAGGGTTGAATCCGTAGCTGGTTTATCTAGCTTTGTATTTGACGGAAGTATTTTTGACGCACTCGTTCCTCTTTTATCAGGGAAAAAATATGTGATGATCGCTAAAAATGATGTAACGAATTTAGATTTATTACATGATCGATTCACACAAAACAATATAGATACGGTCTTTTTCACAACGGCATTATTCAATTCTGTCGTAGAAAACAAGATCGAAATTTTATCTGGTTTAGATCAAATCTTATTCGGAGGCGAAAACTCAAACGATAAAAATATATGTACGGTTAAAAATAAATATCCTGAATTAAGTTTACTTCATGTATATGGGCCAACGGAAACGGTTACGTATTCAACTTTTTGTAATCTATCTCAATTAAAGTACGATGATGTGAGTCCAATTGGAAAAGGATTGAATAATAAAAAACATTACATACTGGATAAATACCTGAATATTTGCCCAATTGGAGTGGCAGGAGAATTGCATATTGGTGGTGCAGGAATAGCTCGCGGATACTTAAATCAAGTTGAATTGACTGCGGAGAAATTCATTCCAAATCCATTTGCAAGTCAAGCGGATAAAGAAAAAGGATACACACGTTTATACAAAACGGGAGATTTAGTACGATTACTTCCAGATGGAAATATAGAATATGTAGGTCGAAATGATTTCCAAGTAAAAATCAGAGGCTATCGTATTGAATTAGGCGAAATTGAAAATGCGCTAAATTCAATTGAAGGAATCAAGCAATGTTGTGTACTAGCTAAAGAAAGAAATGGAAGTAAATATTTAATAGCTTACTTCACTTCGGAATCAAAAATCACAGAAAAAGCTATTTTAAAATTACTATCAGCGCAGCTTCCTGATTATATGCTTCCAAGTATTTTGATGGAGTTAGAGAAGTTTCCATTAACAATCAATGGAAAGTTCGATCGCAAAGCATTGCCAGAAGCAGAATTTATCAATGAAGATTCATACGAAGCACCAAGTACTGATTTAGAAATCAAGATTTGTGAAATTTGGCAAGAAGTATTAAACCTTGATAAAATTGGAATATCAGATGATTTCTTTAGAATTGGAGGAGATTCTATCTTAAGTATTCAACTGAGTTCAAGGCTACGAAAACAAGGTTTAAACTTTAGTGTGAGAGCAATTTTTGATCATCGAACGATTTCGAAATTAGCACTTTTTATAGCGCAAGATATCACAACTATTGAAATCACTGCCGAACAAGGAAACCTTGAAGGTGAATTTGATTTACTTCCTGTACAAAAAATGTTTTTTGATAAAAAAGAACGCAATCAGTTAGCTAAATATAATCATTGGAACCAAAGTTTTTTAGTGAAGGTTCCAGAATTAGATGCAAACAAACTTCAAGAAGTTATCGCGAAAATTGTAGCACAACACGATGTGTTAAGAATTGTATTTGGAGATAGAAATCAACGCTATCAATCAGAAATTGAAATTGCTGAGCTTACTTGTTTATCTATTGGAAATGAAACGGAAGATGAAATCGCAGCAAAACTAACGACTTTGCAAAGTACCTTTGATATTCACAAAAGCCCATTATGGACGATTGCATATATTGACGGATATGAACATAATAGTGCCCGCTTATTCTTCGCATTTCACCATTTAATCATCGATACGGTTTCTTGGAGAATCTTAATTGAAGATTTCAAATCTTTATATCTTGGAAATGCTTTAGAAAAGAAATCAAGCAGTTACCGACAATGGGTGAATGAAATCTCAACATACGAAGAAAAGCATCCAACAGAAAAAACATATTGGGAAGAGATCTTAAAAAGAATTGTGCACGCTGAGGTTGAAGAAAAGCAGGTTCAAACAAGCAAAACAACACTGACGAAGGAGCAAACGAGCAACTTATTACAAAACGCGAACAAAGCATATCATACGGAAGTAAACGATTTATTGCTAACTGCGCTTGGTTTAACGCTTCAAAATTGGAATAAAGAAGCAACGAACTTCATTACGTTAGAAGGTCACGGGCGAGAAGATGTAAATGAAACCATCGATCACAGTTCGACAGTCGGTTGGTTTACGACATTATATCCTGTAGAACTGAAACTAGAACAAGATATTTCTTCAAGTATCAAATCGATCAAAGAAAGTCTGCGTACAATTCCGAACAAAGGAATTGGTTTTGGCGCAATGTATCCTAAAGAATTGATCAATTTACCACGAATTAGCTTTAACTATTTAGGTCAGTTTGATAGTCAAGATGAATATTGGCAAGTCGTCTCTGAAAATTCAGGAATAGAGATTCATGCGGATAATACTGATACTACATTGATCAATATTAATGGAATGGTTGTGGCTGGGAAATTAAGCTTTCAGGTAGACAGTAAATTAGGGTTGGAAGAAACAGAAGTATTTGCTCGTAACTTTGAGAAGTATTTATCAGAAGTAATAGAGCATTGTCAAGCCAAAATAGAAAACAACGAAACAAAGCATACGCCAAGTGATTTTGAAACGGTAACAATTTCGCAAAATCTATTAGGTCAACTAGAAAAAGATCAACAAATAGAAGCAATATACCCAGCGAACAGTTTACAGCAAGGATTTGTATATCACGCGTTGAGTCAGAAAGATGATGATGCATACAGAGTACAAATTTTGTTTGATTACAAACAAACGTTAGACATAGAAAATTACATTAAGTCCTGGGAATTAGCTGTTGAAAAACACCCGATTCTAAGAACAGGATTTAATTGGGAAGAAGAAATTCTTCAGATTGTATATACGGAGGCAGACTTAATTTGTGAAGTTTCGGATAACAGTCATTTATCAGAAGAACAACAAAAACAACAAATAGTAGACCTACAAGAAGCAGATCGAAAAATTGCATTTGATTTAAGGAAACCTTGTTTGTTGCGTCTTCATATCATAAAACAATCAGACACACATTACACAATTTTAAAATCAGAACATCACAGTATTTCTGATGGTTGGAGCGAACCTGTTTTGTTAAATACAGTTCATGAAAATTACGAACAACTCCAACAAGGGAAAGAAGTTCATGTTCGCATCGACAATTCTTATTTAGAAGCGCAAGAGTATCTTTTCAAGGAGAAACATACGATAGAAAACTATTGGTGTGAAAAATCGCAATTAATCGAACAGGTAAACGATTTGACGCCTTTATTATCTTGTAAACAAGATTTGGATGTTGTGAAGTCATTAGAAAATCCTTTTGATACAGCTGTTGAAATTTCGGGAAGTCAATATCAGGCTTTGAAAAAACTAACGAAAACAGAAGGATTAACCTTAAATACGTTGGTTCAATTTGCATGGCATAAACTAATTCAAGAATACACAAAAGACAATCAAACGATTGTTGGAACAACGGTTTCAGGAAGAGATATTCCAGTTTCAGGAATTGAAGATAGTGTTGGACTGTACATCAATACGTTGCCTTTAATTATAGATTGGGAGAATGAAAATACGGTTTTAGAACAAATTCAGTATTTGCATCAGCAAATTACGGACATAAACAGTCACAGTTTTGCGAATCTTGCAGACTTGCAAAAAGACGAGAAACGCTTGTTTCATAGTTTGCTCGTATTTGAGAACTATCCAATGCCAGAAGACAAAGGGCAAGGCGAAGATAAGTTGCGTGCCGAATATAAATATGCAGTGGAGAAATTGGATTATCCAATTGGAATCATGGCGTATGAAGAAGGTGAGAAACTGATTGTGACTATAAAATCAGATCGTGCTGTTTTAGATGCAGCACAAGCAGAATTTAATCTAAGTAAGTTGGAATTGTTACTGAATCAATTAACTCCAAACTTAGCTAAAAAACATACCGAACTTTCAACGATTACAGCTGAAGAATACAAACAAATCGTTGTTGATTGGAACAATACAGAATCAGATTATCCAAAAGACAAGACGATTCATGAACTATTTGAAGCGCAAGTTTTAAAAACACCAGAAAATACTGCAATAGTATATGACGATGTAGAATTGAGTTATCAAGAGTTGAATGCGAAAGCGAATCAATTGGCAAAATACATTCAGTCACAAACAGAAATTACATCAGATACTTTAATTGCACTTTGTTTAGATCGAGGAATAGAAACCATGATTGGTATTTTTGGAATTCTAAAATCAGGAGCCGCATATGTTCCCATAGATCCTGAATATCCAGCGGAGCGAATCAACTATATCTTAAACGATACCAAAACAGATCTCATTCTAACGCAGTCACATTTGGTGGAGCGATTTACAGAAACTACAGATGTTAGTCTGATCGAAATAGATACGATTTCTTATCAAGAATTAGATGATTCTAATCTGCCGATTCAAAATCAACCAAACGATTTAGCCTATGTAATCTACACTTCTGGAACTACAGGAAATCCAAAAGGTGTCATGGTAGAACATACTTCGGTGGTTAGTTTTGCAATTGACAATAATTTCATTGATTACTCAAGAGTTGAATCCGTTGCTGGTTTATCTAGCTTTGTATTTGACGGAAGTATTTTTGACGCATTTGTTCCTTTGTTGTCAGGGAAAAAGTATGTGATGATCGCTAAAAATGATGTAACGAACTTAGATTTATTATATGATCGATTCACACAAAACAGTATAGACACGGTCTTCTTCACAACTGCATTATTTAATTCTGTCGTAGAAAACAAGATTAAAATTTTATCAGGTTTAGATCAAATCCTATTCGGAGGCGAAAACTCAAACGATAAAAATATATGTACGGTTAAAAGTAAATATCCTGAATTAAGTTTACTTCATGTATATGGACCGACGGAAACGGTTACGTATTCAACTTTTTGTAAGCTGTCTGAATTAGCGCACGATGATATTAGTCCAATAGGAAAAGGACTAAACAATAAAAAGCATTATATACTTGACAAAAATCTAAATATTTGTCCAGTTGGAGTTGCAGGAGAACTTCATATTGGTGGCGCAGGATTGGCTCGCGGATACTTAAATCAAGTTGAATTGACTGCGGAGAAATTCATTCCAAATCCATTTGCAAATCAATCGGATGAAGAAAAAGGATACACGCGTTTATACAAAACAGGAGATTTAGTACGATTGCTTCCAGATGGAAATATAGAATACGTGGGTAGAAATGATTTCCAGGTAAAAATTAGAGGTTATCGTATTGAATTAGGCGAAATTGAAAACACCTTAAATTCAATTCAAGGAATCAAACAAACATGTGTTTTAGCAAAAGAAAAGAATGACAATAAATACCTAATTGCGTATTATGTTTCTGATGGAACGATCACTAAAGAAGACATTTTAAAACTAGTATCGGCGCAACTTCCTGATTATATGATTCCAAGTATTTTGATGGAACTAGAGAAGTTTCCGTTAACAATCAATGGAAAATTAGATCGGAAAAAATTACCAGAAGCAGAATTCACAAATGAAGATTCATACGAAGCACCAAGTACTGATTTAGAAATCAAGGTTTGTGAAATTTGGCAAGACGTGTTAAACTTGAATAAAGTAGGTGTCACAGATAATTTCTTTCAAATAGGAGGAAACTCAATCTTAGCAATAAAACTATCACACAGAATAAACAAAGAATTTGATGCATCAATTGAAGTCACGGATGTTTTTAAACATAAAACGGTTCAAGAACTATTAGAACGTGTTTCTGATATGACAGAAGATGAAGAAGAATTCATAGAAATGGAATTATAATGACAGCTATTTTAAAACTTATATACGAAGCGAACAATTCGGGCATCATTTTATGGACCGAAGAAGGGAAGCTAAAGTCTAGAATTCCTAAATCATTTAGTAATAAAGGACTTTTAAGCCAACTAAGCGCGAATAAAGAATCGATACTTTTAATATTGGAGTATAACGAAGTTTTTTCAAGCGGAATAAAACTGCCTTATATTTATAAAGTCGAAACCATTGAGGAACACGTATTATCCTTTGCACAAGAACGTTTATGGTTCATTGAACAATATGAGCAAGGCACAAATGCGTACCATATTCCTTTATTGGTTGAACTAGAAAAAGATACGGATGCTGGGCGATTAAAAGATGCGATTCAGCAAGTTATTCAACGTCATGAAGTGCTGAGAACAATCTTTAAACAAGAAGATGAAAACTATGTTCAAATAGTGCTTCAAGAGGAATTAGTGATCCATGAATACTCGCATGAAAACACAAATATTGAAGATCAAATTGTAAGTGACATTAACACACCATTTGACTTGCAAAAGGAATTTCCAATTCGTGTTAATTTCTATCAGCAAGAAGAAAGTGTACAACTGTTAATTACGATTCATCACATTGCTTCAGATGGTTGGTCAGAAGACATTTTATTAAAAGAAATTGATGCTATCTATAGAAATGAATCGCTAGCTGAATTAAGTATTCAATACAAAGACTTCTCAATTTGGCAACGAGAATATTTACAAGGCGATCTTCTTAAAAATCAACAGGATTATTGGCGAGAAAAACTAGATGGTTATGAACATTTAGGAATGCCTAAAGACAAAATCAGACCGAAACAAATAGACTATTCAGGCGCTGATGTATTATTTAGTTTGAATGCTGAATTGTCGAATAAACTCAGAAGTTTATCCAAAACTCACGGATGTACAATGTACACAACTTTGTTAGCTGGATTTTACATCGTATTAAGTAAATATACTGGGCAAAATGACATTATTTTGGGAACACCTATTGCGAACCGACACTATGCTACGATTCAAAATTTAATAGGTTTTTTCGTGAATAGTTTGGCACTTCGTGAAGAACTAAATCAAGAAAACACAATCGTAGAATTGTTGTCTCAAGTTCAAAATAACTTAATAGAAGCGCAACGCTCTCAGGATATTCCATTCGAAAAAATAGTAGAAACAATTGGAGTTGCGCAAGATTCTTCTCGCCACCCAATATTTCAAACGATGTTTGGCGTGCAATCTTTTGGAGGAGAATCGGCGTGTAATCTATTCAAATCATTGCCATTAAAAGATACGTATGCAATTGCGAAATATGATTTAAGTTGTTTCATGGATGACAGTCAAGAAGAAATTCATGGCTCGTTTAACTTTGCAACGTCGCTGTATGAAGAAGCTACAATCAAAAGAATGATTACGCATTACCAACTTGTCTTAGAACAAATGGTAAATGAACAAGATAAAAAACTTAAAGATTATCAACTTTTAACGGAAGAAGAATACCAACAAATTGTTATTGATTGGAATACTACGGAAGCAGCATATCCAAAAGATAAGACGATTCATGAACTGTTTGAAGCGCAGGTTTTATCGAGACCAAATGCTATTGCAATAATCTTTAAAGAAGAAGCACTTACGTATGCCGAATTAAACGCGAAAGCGAATCAATTGGCGAAATATATTCAGTCACAAACGAAAGTTACACCAGATACTTTAATTACGCTTTGTTTAGACAGAAGCCTAGAAACCATGATTGGTATTTTAGGAATTCTAAAAGCTGGAGCAGCGTATGTTCCCATAGATCCAGCATGTCCAACGGAGCGAACCAACTATATTTTAGAAGATACAAAAGCGAGCCTCATTCTAACGCAATCACATTTAGTGGAGCGATTTACAGAAACGGCAACTGTTAGCGTCCTAGCAATTGATGCGATTTCTTATGAGGATTTAGATGCTTCTAATCTACCAATTCAAAATCAACCAAACGATTTAGCATATGTAATCTACACTTCTGGAACGACGGGAAATCCGAAAGGTGTGTTGCAGACGCATGGAAATGTGCAACGATTATTTAGCACAACAGATCATCAATTTGAATTTAGCCACAAAGACACGTGGACTTTATATCACTCATATATATTCGATTTTAGCGTTTGGGAAATGTGGGGCGCATTATTTTATGGCGGAAAACTCATCATTCCGACGAATGAAACGGTTAAAGATATTCCTCGTTTTATCGATGTATGTCTAAAAAATAAAGTCTCAATTTTAAACCAGACACCAACTGCTTTTTACACTTTTGCTGATAATCTAAGTCATAAAGATGTTTCTGAATTATCGTTTAAATACATCATTTTTGGAGGTGATGCGTTAAATGTGAAGTTGTTGAACAATTGGTGGGACACGAAACGAAAATACAAGCTAGATACAACACTAATTAACATGTACGGTATTACTGAAACTACGGTTCATGTTACATATAAAGAAGTGTTTGAAGATGAAAAAGCGTTTTCAAATATTGGAAAAGCGATAGATGATTTATCAAGTTATGTTTTAGACTCCACGAATAAGCCAGTACCAATTGGAGTAATTGGAGAACTGCATATTGGTGGCGCAGGATTGGCGCGCGGTTACTTAAATCAGCTAGAACTTACGGCTGAGAAATTTATTCCTAATCCATTTGCCAGTCAAGCTGAAATTGACAAAGGATACACGCGTTTATACAAAACAGGAGATTTAGTACGATTACTTCCGGATGGAAATATGGAATATGCGGGAAGAAACGATTTCCAAGTAAAAATCAGAGGCTATCGTATTGAATTAGGCGAAATTGAAAATGCATTAAGTTCAATTGGAGGCATCAAACAGACTTGTGTTTTAGCAAAAGAAAAGAATAGTAATAAATACCTTGTTGGTTATTATGTTTCTGATGGAACAGTAACTAAAAAGGAACTCTTAGCACACATATCAATACAACTTCCTGATTATATGGTGCCAAGTATTTTGGTTGAGATGGAGAAATTTCCATTAACAATCAATGGGAAACTAGATCGTAAAGCATTGCCAGATGCTGAATTTAAAAGTGAAAACTCGTATGAAGCACCAAGTACTGATTTAGAAATCAAGATTTGTGAAATTTGGGAAGAAGTATTAAACCTTGAAAAAATTGGAATATCAGATGATTTCTTTAGAATTGGAGGAGATTCTATCTTAAGTATTCAACTGAGTTCAAGGCTACGAAAACAAGGTTTCAATTGTAGTGTTAGAGCAATTTTTGATCATCGAACGATTTCGAAACTAGCTCAGTTTATAGCAGAAGATGCAACAGCTATTGTAATCACAGCCGAACAAGGAAATCTTGAAGGAGAATTTGATTTACTACCTGTACAACACTGGTTTTTTGATAAAAAAGAGCGTAATCAGTTAGAAAAATTTAATCATTGGAATCAAAGTTTTCTAATCAAAGTTCCAGAATTAGATATAAGTAAACTTCAAAAAGTCATCGCAAAAATTGTAGCGCAGCATGATATTTTAAGAATTGAATTTGGAGATCGAAATCAACGCTATCTATCCGAAATAGAAATTCCTGAGCTTACATGTTTATCTATCGGAAATGAACCAGAAGCTGAAATCGCAACAAAATTAACGACTTTACAAAGTACGTTTGACATAAACAAAAGTCCATTATGGACAATTGCATATATTGACGGATATGAAGATAATAGTGCACGCTTATTCTTTGCATTTCATCATTTAATTATTGATACGGTTTCTTGGAGAATTTTGATTGAAGATTTTAAAACTCTATACGATGGAAATGCTTTAGAAAAGAAATCAAGTAGCTATCGACAATGGGTTCAGGAAATTTCAACATACGAAGAAAAACATCCAACAGAAAAAGCATATTGGGAAGAAATATTAAAGAAAATTGCTCCTGCTGAGGTTGAAGAAAAACAAGTTCACACAAGCAAAGCAATGCTGACCAATCAACAAACGAGCAACTTATTACAAAATGCAAACAAAGCATATCATACAGAAGTAAACGATTTATTATTAACGGCACTTGGCTTGGCACTTCAAAATTGGAATGCTTCAAAAAGTCAGTTCATTACGTTGGAAGGACATGGACGAGAAGACTTAAATGAAATCATCGATCACAGTTCCACAGTTGGTTGGTTTACGACCTTATATCCTGTAGCATTAAAACTAGAAAAAGATCTTTCTTCAAGCATCAAATCGATCAAAGAAAGTCTGCGTACAATTCCAAACAAAGGAATTGGTTTTGGTGCAATGTTCCCTGAAGAATTGATCAATTTACCACGAATCAGTTTTAACTATTTAGGTCAGTTTGATAGTCAAGATGAATATTGGCAAGTACTATCTGAAAATTCTGGAATGGCTATTCATACTGATGATGCTGATACTACGCTGATCAATATTAACGGAATGGTTGTCGCTGGGAAATTAAGCTTTCGAGTTGATACTAAATTAGGCTTTGAACAAACAGAAATATTTGCTCGCAATCTTGAAATGCATTTATCAGAAGTGATAAAACATTGTCAAACTAAGATAGCAAACAACGAAACTAAGCATACACCAAGTGATTTTGAAACAGTAACAATTTCACAATCACTTTTGGATGAATTACAAAAAGACAGGCAAATAGAAGCAATTTATCCAGCGAACAGTTTACAGCAAGGATTTATTTATCACGCCCTGAGTCAGGTAGAAGATGATGCATACCGTGTACAATTCTTATTTGATTACAAACAAGCGTTTGATCCTGAAAACTATATTAAATCTTGGGAATTAGCGATTGAAAAATATCCAATTCTAAGAGCAGGATTTAACTGGGAAGAAGATATCGTTCAGGTAATTTATCGCAAAGCCACATTGAATTACGAACTACTTGATATCAGTCATTTAACAGAAGAAGAATGCGCTAATTATCTTATTGAATTACAAGAAAGAGATAGGCAAATCGCGTTCGATTTAAGCGTTCCATGTTTATTACGACTTTATATCGTTAAGCAATCGGAGGATTACTATACAATTCTTAAGTCAGAACATCACAGTATTTGTGATGGTTGGAGTGGACCAGTTTTATTAAACACTGTTCATGAAAATTACGAACAGCTTCAAAAAAATCAAGAAGTAGCAGTTCGAGTAGATACTTCTTATTTAGAAGCGCAGGTTTATGTATCAAATCAAAAACAAAAAATTGCAGACTATTGGAAAACAAAAGTCGCATTAGTACAACAAACGAATGACTTACGACCATTCATCTCTTGTAAACAAGATTTGGATACTATTAAATCATTAAAAAATGCTTTTGAGATCAAAGTTAATATTGGCGGAGATGAATATCAAGTATTAAAGAAATTGACCAAAACGGCAGGATTAACGCTGAATACGTTGGTTCAATTTGCTTGGCATAAATTGATTCAAGTGTATACTCAAGATACGCAAACTATTGTTGGAACAACTGTTTCAGGAAGAGATATTCCAATTAATGGAATTGAAGAAAGCGTCGGATTGTACATCAATACCTTGCCTTTAATTATTGATTGGGACAATGAACATACGGTTTTGGAACAAATTCAATACTTCCATGATCAAATTACAGATATAAATACGCATAGTTTTGCGAATCTTGCAGATTTACAAAAAGAAGGAAAACGATTGTTCCATAGTTTATTTGTATTTGAAAACTATCCAATGCCTGAAAACAAAGAAGAAGGAAAGGATAAATTGCAAGCGACATTCCGTTATGCAGTAGAAAAAGTCGATTACCCAATTGGTATCACAGCATACGAACAAGCAGATCAATTGGTGTTGAAGATTGAGTCCGATCGTGAACTTTTGGAGGAGGAAAAGGCAAACTTCAATTTAAACAAACTCAAGAATTTAATAAATGCACTGACCAGTAGTTTAGACAAAAAGCACAACGAGCTTTCAATACTAAGCGAAGCAGAATATACAAAGATGGTCATTGATTGGAATCAGACCGAAGCGGATTATGCAAAGGATCAAACAATTCATGAACTCTTTCAAGCACAGGTTGACAAAGCACCTGATGCCATTGCTTTGGTTTTTGAAAATCAGCAATTAACCTATAAAGAAGTAAACTCTAGAGCCAATCAATTAGCACGGTATTTACAATCAACAACGGAAATCAAATCAGATACATTGATCGCGTTATACATGGATCGCAGTCTTGAAATGATCATCGGGATTTTAGGAATTCTAAAATCTGGAGGCGCTTATGTTCCAATTGATCCAGCATATCCAATAGAGCGAATCAATTATATCTTAGAAGATACTCAAACGGCACTTGTGCTGAGTCAATCTTCCTTGCTGACTTCATTAAAACAGAATACAAAAGCAAAGTTAATTGCTCTTGATAAAGTTGATTATCAAACTCTTGATGTGTCTAATCTTACCATAGAAAACCAATCGAAAGATCTGGCATATGTATTATATACTTCTGGGACAACGGGTAATCCGAAAGGAGTCATGATAGAACATCGATCTGTGATTAATTTGTCTTGTTGTTTAATTGACAAATATGATATCACTTCGCAAGACGCAATCATTCAATTTGCTTCAATAGCGTTTGATATGTCTGTGGAAGAAATTTTTCCATATCTATTTGCAGGCGCAAAAGTTGTAATACGTACCGTGGAAATGCTCGACATTAACCATTTCTGTGAAACCGTAATCGCACAAGATGTTACCATATTAAATTTACCTATTCCTTTTGGTTTTTTACTTGAAGATTTAGATTTAGAAAAACGTGAAAAACTCCTTGAACATCTTCGAATTGTTGCATTTGGCGGAAGTCAATTTTCAGCAGATCTATTAGAATTGTGGTCTGGAAATAATATTCAAATACTAAATGCGTATGGACCAACCGAGTCTACGGTAAACACAACAATCGGAACAATTTCTTCTGATCAAGTTCACATTGGAACACCAATTGCGAACACTCAGGTTTATATTTTAGATGCACAACGAAAGCCTTTACCGCAAGGAATTATTGGTGAAATGTATATTGGTGGAGCAGGAATATCACGTGGATATCTCAATAAACCTGATTTGACAGCAGAGAAATTCATCGAGAATCCTTTTGCAAGTCAATCAGCTATAGAAAATGGTCATTCTAAAATGTACAAAACGGGAGATTTGGTTTGTTGGCTCGATGATGGGAATCTGGAATATGTAGACAGAAACGATTTTCAAGTAAAAATTCGAGGATATCGAATAGAACTTGGAGAAATTGAACATGCTTTGAATACGATTACTAGTATAAAGCAAAGTTGTGTTGTTGTTAAGGAGAAGAACAATACGAAATACTTGACAGCTTATTTTGTCGCATCAGAAAAGCTAGAAGAAGTACAATTAGTAGATTTGCTAAAAGAACAATTGCCTGAATATATGCTTCCAGGTGCATTTGTGCAGCTTGAAAATTTCTCATTAACGATCAATGGAAAGATAGATAGAAAAGAACTTCCAGATGTTGAATTTGAAAATTCAGCCTCTTTTATAGCGCCTCAAACAGATTTGGAGATCAAAATTTGTTCAATTTGGCAGGAAGTTTTAGGTATAGATAGCGTTGGAGTTACTGATGATTTTTTCCGCATAGGCGGGAATTCAATTTTGGCAATAAAACTCGTTGGAAGAATGAACAAGATTCTTTCCGAAATCGGGGACAAGCTTAGTATTGTTGATTTATTTATGCACAAAAGTGTAAATGAAATTTTATCCAATCATGTTTCTGAGTCAAGCGCAGTAAGCTTCATGCGGAAAATGCATATGAGTGAGCAAGATAAAGAAACATTATTCTTTGTGCATCCAGCCAAAGGTGGTTGTGAGGTGTACACAGAATTGGCGTATGAACTTAAAAATGAACGAAATTCGTATGGAGTTGATAATTTCAACATCATACAGGAAAAAACGATTTCCAATCTGAACCTTCTTGCAGAAAAATATGTAGATGCTTTGCTTACTATCGATGTGGCGCATCCTATAAACTTGTGCGGTTGGTCGTTAGGTGGACATATAGCGCTTGAAATGGGATACATTTTAGAGCAAAGAGGATTTAGAAATATAAACATTTATATACTTGATACATTAATCTGGGATACACATTTATTACAGTTATTAGATACGTACAGCGAAGTTGAAAGCACGGAAATTGAAAACGCAAAATTGATTTCGGATGGATTTGACGAAGCGTATGCTCGTAATGTGGTAAGAGCTGCTAAAGCAGAAGATAAAATTGGGAAGCAATCCGTTTCTGGAATATTAAAATCGAGTCGTGTTATTTTATTCAAGGCGTTACAACATGATACACGAATTGACTTTGAAGGAAGCGATGTAATTCAAACATATATTCAAAAATTAGAAGATAATAACGTCGGACAGTTTGTTGAAAACTTAGAAGTTATTAATTTAGACTGTCATCATGGAAATATAATAGAAAAAGTCCTTGAGAATAGTGAGTATTCAAATCAACTTGTGAGTACACAAGAAGTTAGAATCCTGGTGAAATAGAATAAGAAACAAAAAAAAATAAATTTAGAGGCGAAGGCTATGTGTTGTTTTTGCTACGAATCAAAACCTAAATATGAAGGAAATATTTCCCACACATAAATCAACCTTTACGGGTGAAGGTCTTAAAAAGAACATCCTGTCGGAATTCAATTTGAGTCCCGATTGTGAATGCGTACTCTTTAAACCAGGATTGAATGATACCTACAAAGTTTTAGATAACGGAACTGCATATTATTTGCGAGTATATCCAAATAAATGGAGAACAAAAAATGATATTGAGTCAGAGCTCAAATTAATAAACCATCTTGATAAAAGTAATATTCAAGCTGCAATTCCTATCAAAAACATGCATGATGAATATATCATGGAAATCAATGCTTCAGAAGGCGTTCGATATGCTGTTTTGTTTGAATCGGCAAAAGGGAAAAGTATCCCAGAGTTGAATGTTTCTATAAGTCGAAATTACGGAAAAGTGGTGGCGTCTATACATGAAGCTTCAGACAAAATGGAAAAATTAGAACGTTTTGAACTAAACATGGAATATTTGCTGGATACACCTTTAAAAAGTATACAACCATTTCTAAAACATCGAGAAGCTGATTTTAATTTTCTACAGACTACAGCGAATGCATTAAGCGCTAAAATTTCTGAGATAATGTCGGAGTCAAAGTTAGATTATGGCGTTTGTCATGGCGATTTTCATTATGGTAATATCTTTTCGGGTGAAAATGATGAAATTTCTGTTTTTGATTTTGATTGTTTTGGTTATGGATGGAGAGCGTATGATATTTCTGTTTTTTTATGGAGTTGCGTACCAGAAAATAACTGGGAACAGGATAATTTGGATAAAAGAGCACTTCTTTGGAAGGCATTTTTGGATGGCTATTTGAGTTTAAAACCACTTAGCGAAGCTGAAATAAAAGCTGCTTATGTGTTTGTTGCTATCAGACATATTTGGCTTTTAGGTATTCATGTCAATGGAGTTTCTGCTTGGGGAACATCATGGATACATGACAAATATTTTGATGAAGCAATCACTTTCATTAAAAAGTGGATCGCTCTACATAAAGTTTTAGATTAGAAATTTTACTTCTATCAAGAAATACCCATAAAAAAACGCTTTTATTCAACCTAAAAAAGGTGTCTAAAAGCGTTTTTTAATACGTATAAGAATTGAAATCAGACTATTTCTTGTCTAAAATTTCAAGAATAGGTTTTCCAGTTAATGCATTCGGACTCTGAAGATATAACAGTTGCGTTAATGTTGCTGAAATATCTGTAATATTCATACTGCGATGAATCTCTTGACTTGGAATATTTTTTCCGTACCATAACATCGGAACCTGAGTGTCATAATTGAATTGAGATCCGTGACTTGTTCCCATTCGTGCTTCTTTAATATCTACTGATTTAGGCAAATATCCTGGCTGCAGCACATATATTAAATCTCCGCTTTCTACATTGTAATGACCTCTTCTGACCATATCCATCCATTCGTCATCGCTTCCTCCAATGTATAATTCATCTTCCGTATACACACGTTTGATATGATCCCATTGTTTCACTTCATCCGATACAAAAGCAGCAACTTCACTGAGGTTTAAACCAAGTTTAGAAATCTCAGGTCTATTAAGATAAATGTTATTATTATCAATTTCACTCATCACATCCGCACCGTATTTGTAAACTAAAGTTTTGCGTAGCTCAGCCTCTGGTTCATCAGTGAAAAGATATCCTCCAGGAAGTTTATGATCAAGCATAAATTGAGGAACTGGAACTACTGCGTGATCGGCAGTAAGAAAAATGGTGAACTCATCTTCACCTACTGTTTCATTCAAATATTTAATTAATCGAGCAATCTCTAAATCGAGTCGGATGTACATATCTTGGAGCTCAACAGCGTAAGGTCCAAAATAATGTCCAACAATATCTGTAGAAGAAAAACTCATACAAAGCATATCAGTTTGATTATCTTTCCCCATTCCTTCCGACTCAATTGCTTTCATCGCTAAGTTTACTAAATGTGTATTTGCAAAAGGAGACGTTGTAAATATTAAATGCTTCGCTTCTAAGTATTCAGCTTCAGTTTTAAACTGATCTCTATCTATAATTATTTTTGTTAAATCGTATGGGAATACAGGTTTTGTGGTATTTCCTATTGGATACTCATAAGGTGAGTTATCCGGACCACTTGCTGTATATTGTTCAATTGGATAATACGTATCCCACGTTTTTTTAAGGCTTTCATCAGGATAATTCATTGCATTAAATTCTACAAGCCAGTTAGGTAGTTTCTCTTTGAAGAAAGAACTTGTTATAAAATTCCCCGTTTCATAATCGAGCCAATAAGAACCATCACTCAGATGTCCACCTGGTAGAATTGATCCTCGTTCCTTGATAGATATCGAAATCACTTTCGAAGTGGAATAGGTTAATTTTAACTGATCTGTAATTGTGTTTGCTTTCAAATTGAATGGAGAATAAATACCATTTTTCGTTGAAGAACCTATAGAATGAACCGTGGAATCTGCGACACAATTCTCAATTTCTCCTGAACTTCTCCGATACCAATCATTTGCAACAATTCCATGATTACTTGGTGTTGTACCTGTATATATTGAAGCATGCCCTGGACCCGTAAATGTTGGTACATAATTGTAATGCATATTGCGACAATTTGTGCCTTTATTCATCATCAACTTAAAACCGTCATCTCCAAACTTATCGTAAAATCGGTACAAATATTCGTAGCTCATTTGATCTACTACAATCCCAACAACTAATTTGGGAGATTCTTTCTGTTGCGCATTTAAGGAGAATACTACTCCAAAAATGATACTAAATAAAAAATGTTTCATGTTTTTTTGCATTGAATGTGTATATGTTGGTTGTTTCAAAATTGTTTGATATTTGGTAGTTAATAATAAGATACTAAAACAATTTAACAAAAATGACAATATAACTCTAAGGTTTTAAATTATTATCAAGTGAGATTTTATGTCAATACTTTTACACATTACTGGAAAAATAAAAGATAATGTTTGTTTATTAATATTTCACTTTACTGATAATCAGTAATTTTTTTAGCTGTAAAGTATTAATAATATTAAAATCAGTATTATTTAAAATACATAACGAGTTATTATAGAGTAATACTAGAAATTTTTATAAAATTGGTATTGATTTAATAAGCGCTTAAAAGGTTCGAATATTCCTCAAAAAACACATTAATTTCTTTCAAATCCTCCACCAAAAAGTTCGAACTTTGAAGGTTCGGGCTCACTAAAATTGCAAAAACATGTAATTTAAAAGATTACATGTTTTTTGTTTTTATACCCGAGCGGATAGTTTTATATAAGTTTTTTAATTTTAAATTTTTAAAAGTTAGATTTTTATGATAATGTTTCATCGAAAAAGTATCTTTCCCTGAAAGTAAAATTATGATTTTAAACATTATTATGATTAGTTTTCATCATCACGATGTAAGCTCAAACTGAGTTGAAAATTCATCAGATAAAACTCTGATTTTACGACCATCTTCACTAAAATTAATACTCCAATTTAAGGATTTGTCAATTTCTAGGGTTTTCTCACCAACTAGTTCTCCTGTATCTAAATTATAAAGCCAAATACTATTTTTATATCTGTACTCACCATCAATGGGTTTTTTTCTACCATTGAAACTAGAAACGATTGCTAATATTTTAACTTTAGGAGAAATAGTAAAATCATAATTGTCGCAATATGATTGAAAATAAGTTTTAGATCTCATTGTCTTATTGAATGTTTCAAAGACACAAAACCCGTAACGTGTTATAACAAGCAATTCGCGACCATCATCTAGTAATTTAAATACATCTGGGGATTTCCAGCTATGTTCCTCAAAATAAAAGGATTCAACAAGCTTGAACTTCCTCTTTGAAGAAAATAGAAAATTTCCTACATCAGCTATTACAGATATGTTAGTGCCTCCGCCTCCCATTGTAGCGGAAAAAGTTTGATTTGTTAACCAAAAACCAGCTCCTGCATAAACACATCCCCAAGTATAACCAATCTGTGATTCTGCACCAACAAGATATCCTATGATTCCTCCTAAGGTATCATATATTGGGTGTTTACTTCCATACCTTCCATTGTCTACTATAGGGTAACGAAGATTTCCTATTGAACTTGTGACTTCATTATACGATGTGTCAAACCAATCATCTTTCTTGATTTTCTCAGCGATTGAGAATTCAGAATCGGTTTCTTTAAAATGAACTTTAAAATCTGTCATTACTTAAATTTTATTAAAAAATTGTAAACTGGGTTCAATTTATTCCTGATGTTATGGGCACAATAATTTCTTACTAGCTAAATAAAAATACAATTCTTTCTCACAAAAATCAAGAAGCAATCAAAAGTTGGTAATATTCTAGACAAAAAGTATTTATTTTCTTCAAATCCTCCACCAAAAAGTTCGAACTTTGAAGGTTCGGGCTCACGAATAAATGAAAAGCAAGCTAAAATAAATAGCTTGCTTTTTTATTTTAGCGCATTTTTCATTTTCAAGGCGGAGCTTTCAGGAACTATAATCCAGTCGAGGGCACCACAAGAAATAAACCACATCAAATGACGTAGTTTTTTGTTTTTAGCTAGTTTTCTATTTATGACTAAACCGGTCTTCGTCAGGATACCAATAAGTGTCTAAAGCTGGTACCAAAGTTCCATTTTCATAAGCCTTGAATTGATCTTCTATTAGCCCAAAAGAGCCAAATTGCACAACTCTACCTTTTTCTTTTTCAACTAAAAATGGTCCATTTCCTCCGATTGATTTATTTAAATCACCTGTTTCAATATATAGCTTACTATTAAAAAAGTAAATATTACCATAGTCTTTTTTCGTAAAATCTGAATGCAACATTAACTTGATCGTTCCTTCATCTTCTAATCTTTTTAAATACTTTTCTGCTATTTCTAGCATTTCATTGTCTGTTAGCATAGTTTTTTTAATTTTTTACTGTTAGATATTTGAATCCATCTTTACCTACTATATTTAGGTATTCATGAGCCTTTCTACTTGATGCTGAAAATACAAAAAACTCACCTGTTTGAGGATCGCCTATATGTAGTTTCCCTTGAATTTTCTTGCCATAAAAATAATGTCCTATCGACTTTTCAGCTACTTCTCCTCTTGCTCCTTTTACTGTCTTTTTGTGCTGCATTCCATAGATCACAACTTCGTCACCGTTTTTCATTATTTGTTCTAGCCTAGGAATAGCTGATGTGTCAATCGTCTTATGTATGTCCACAAAGGAGCCATGTCCAAATTTTGGCGTAACTACATCAAAGGTTTGAAATCCAGATTTTCCTGCTTTATCTAATTTTCCGTGCCTTATAAAATCTTTCATTACCTCTACGGTATTACCGCAATTCGTTTTACTTATTTGAATAATTTCACCATCAACAACTTTGTGGTTAAAATGTGGCATAGCGTCTTCTAGATAATTTATGGCTTTTTCAGGATTCAAATGTAAGTTTAATTTTAAAAGTTTTTTATAACCTTCTTCAAACTGTTTTACTTTAACAGGGTCAGATGTAGCTATTATTGAATCTCCATAAGCTCCTCCTTTACCCTGTACTTGTTTAAGTTCATTTTTAAGTTGGATTTTTTCTTTGGGACTAAGCTTGCGTTTTTTTCCATTAGGTAAATCAATTTTTACCTCATCCAAATACTTTTTTAGATTTGGATGTTCCAAAACTTCTTTCGAGGCTTTTTTTAATCCATTACGAATAGCATTAGTCAGCTCACCTCCTAAAGACACCAATTCCAGATAAAAAAGAACTTCACTTAATGATTGCCCAAATTTAGTATCATTTAATCCACTAAGTTTTAATAAAGTGTTAATAGTTCCACTTGATATTTCTGCAAAGGCAGCAAATCCAGAAACAACTCTTTTAGCTTTATTTGCTAAAGTTAGTTTATGTCCTAATTTAGCAAGCTTACTCAAGTGTCTAAACTTAGCTAAGTTTCCAACACCTGAAAGTGTAGTAATAGCATCTATTAAATACTCTCCACCTGTTTGAATATTCTTCCAAAAAGCACTTTCTTGATTGGCCATAATAACAAAAGCAGGTAGTACTGTAAATTGTTGCCCTTCATTTTTGCTATACAAAAATTTAGGAACTTTACTATTTATGATGGCAATAGGATTAAAAATATGATAGATGTAGTCATAATACTTGTAAACTTTTTCAGTGCGAGGATATCCACCAGCTCCTGCTTCTATTTTTGTCTCCCCAGTATCTATTGCTAATAAAACATCTAAATCGGTTACATTGTTTGAAAACTTAATCGTTGCGTTGGTATGATAAAACCCTATGGTAGTATCTGATGTATATGGCAGTACTATAGGTGGAGCATCTTCTTCATTTTCATAAATAACTGGATTCTTTTTTGAATCAAAGCTAGCATACGAAGATTGACTCCAAACGCTCCAAAATAGATCGATAAACGATTTAAAATCATCTGTTTGTAATTCTTGGAATAACTTTTTAAATGGTCATTATAGTGCTATACACATTTGTTGATACAGAAATAATTTATGCTCAATTTTTGCTGCTCCTTAATATTAAAGAGATTTTCAAATAATAAAAATGGTGTGAAATTATCACAACGTAACGAGTAGCAGTAGAACGCAAAACATACAATGCAAATGCGGTCTCTATGGGAGTGAATGCTTCATCAATGCACACCAATGATGAGTAGTATATTATTTCCACAAATGGGGTTTTAATAGGCTAAGTATTTTATTTTTTCTGATCATCAGAAAGCAAAGCGTATAATTTGTAGGGCAGATTGACGTATGTTAGGAGACTGTCTCATGGTTATGAGGCAATCTTTTTTTAAACAATATTTTCCACTATGCAAACATCGGTGAAATAGCAAGTTGAAAATAATAATTCTAATGTTTAAAACAAACCCAAATCTCAATCCGCATATCGATACCCAAGATTCTTTGTGTTCAATACATCTTCAGCTTTCAATGCCGTTTCATCGTCGTCATCTTTGCTAAATGGGTTTAAACTCGCATTCAAAACAGAATCGGGCATCGTAGATTCGCCAAGATCTTTGCGCTTTGGTAGTCTTTGCCATTGATCCCAAAAACGATCTAACTGACAATGCGTAAACCAAAAAATAGGATCGTACGCTGTGCAATTAGTATTCGCAGACGAACCGCCTAAATAGATATGGCTTTTTATATCTGCTACATAAATTTTTGTACCAAAAGTTACAAAATCAATTGCCTTCATTGCTTTACGAGCTGAGTTTCGTGCTGACTTTAAAAATTTATTATTTGGCACATCATTTCTAAACGTGTATAAAGGAATGTTATATTCAGCCTTGTAAAATGGATTTGGATTTTTTGTGATTTTTTCAACACCATTTTTATCCTTTTTGGTGGTTTCATAATACTCATCTGCCAATAACGGAGGAATCCCTTCTTCTCTTGCTGTTTTGGAAGTGTAATCCCAGTAAGGCAACGTAATGACAGGTTTCGCATTAGGAATCGCCGCTTGAAGTGCTTTTTCAAAATCTGCAAAATAAGCGCGTGCCCATGGTAAAAAAAGCATATCATTTCGCATGTAATGACCGTCGTTGATGAGAATTCCGGCTTTTTCCTGATATACTCGGTTTTTATATAACTTTTCAAAAGCTTTTCGCAAATTCGATATTTCTCTTTCCGAAAGGTCATACACACTTTTCCGAACGTGAACGTCTTTTTTACTCATATTTTGGTTTTTTAAAGGTTAATAGTAATGATAAGAACGAATGCATCTTTTCAGTAAATCTTCAAGTAATTTACACAAAAAAATTAAGTAGTTTACGATCAAATTTTGAGTGCTATGCCTTTCCTCCTGAAATCTTTGGCCAAACAACCGTATCTGGCATCGTGCCTTTTTCAATCATTACTTTTGTCAATAGCTTATGCAATTCTTGACGTTTTTTCAGAACGAATCCTTTTTTAATTTTATCTTTTTTAGATCCGTTATAAAGTTTTATAACCTTCTTCAAGTCGCTATATGCTAAGTTGTATCTTTCTTCCGGATCGTTGGTCATGTCATACATTTCATATTCCATTTCCTGTCCATAATTAGGATCAAAATACACCGCATATTTCCATTTCTGATTGCCTTTCGTTTGAATAATACAACGAATACGGCAAGCGCCCATATCCTGAGGTGTGTCAGTTTCAAGATAACTATCATCAAATGTAAAATGAACATGATCTTGTACTTTTTTAGTTGGATTCTTTAAAATCCGCACCAAACTCTTCCCTTGAAATTTATAATTTTCAGTCTTAACACCCGCAATTTCAGCTATTGTTGGCATCAAGTCAATCAATCCTGCAAAAGATTCTGTCGTTTTTCCTGAAAACATCTTTCGATCGGTAAGGTGCGAAAATATCATGGGTACATTGATGGTTTGCTGATATGCATTGAACATTTTTTGACGTATCATACCGTGTGACATTGCCATATCTCCATGATCACTCACTCTAATAATTAAAGAGTTTCTTGTTTTTTTATTTTTTTTCAGTGCCTTTAAAACTTTATCTATTTCCTTATCAACCAAAGAAGTTAGGTATGCATAAAACTTCACATAGTTTGTAGCAACTTCTTCTGTTTTGATCGCGCCAAATCCTTGTAACATTTTTTGCCAAGTAGCCTGAATTTTGGGTTTTGTATCTAGTTTTTCATCCCATGTTGATGGCAATTTTACTTTAATACACTTAAAATCATCATCATATCCACCAAGTTTATACAAAGGTGGCTCTCTTGGAACTCCATAAGGATCTGTCATGGTTTCATTGCCTGGATACGACAATACATCATGAGGATTGACAAGCGAAACCACCAAAAACAAGGGTTTGTCATCTTTATAATTTTTGATGTATTCTAAAGCACTTGTTTTCAATCGTTCTGCATTTGATTCTTCAACGCTCATCCCTGGAAGTTTTTTACCATACAAAGCACTTTGACCTTCACCATCTACAAAGCGACCGTCATTATTGAAGCGTCCGCCACCAAAATTAAAAATATTAGCGTCGTCTCCAGCATCCGGATAACTCCATTCTTTCACACCATACAATTTATCTAACTGTGAAACATCTTTAGAAGTCCAATATAATTGATCGATATCTGGTTTTAGCGGCCCTTTTCCTTTCATTTTCACAAATTCCGTTGGTTTGCTAATATGCCATTTGCCTTTATACGCAACATTGTATCCTGCGCTTTCCATCATTTCAAACATATTGTCCATATTGTTTCGCAATTGCCCTTGCATTACTTGTGTATATCCTTTTGGTGGACTCTGCTTATTGAAAGGATCATCAAAGGCTAAAACTTGCGTTGCGGTGTGTGTCGCAGGAAAAGTTCCTGTAAAAAGTGTTGTCCGACTCGATGTACAGGTGCATGAATTGGTAAAAGCATTGTTGAATGCAAGTCCATTCTTTAACAACTTGTTCATTGCTGGTAAATTATTTTCTGTCCATACTTTATCCCAATTTTGTTTCCAAGTTTGCTGATCGGAAATAATAATGACAATGTTTGGCTTCTTAAGATTTTTTAATTTCCCCATGACTTTGTGTTTTATTTCTTTTAAAAATAGTTAATGATATGAATGCTAGCGGTTTTCCTCTTTCTATTTCTTATAATGATACAGTAAAACCAGAAGTTGTACTATTTAGATGTAGGTTGCCCGATTAAGACAACCTATACATCACTTTTTTTCGTATACTTTAGTAAGAATTAACCAATTTTTTAATACTTGGTGGAATCTAGTTTGTAGTATCAGTCTATCGTTCACCTTCGGAGTTGATAGGTCCTATAGTTCCTGAATGAAAATTTTCGAGACTACCTCCAAATATTTCAGGTCTATATTCACCCAACATTGGAGCTTCAACAGGATTTGCCATACATTCTTCAGGCGTTGCATAACACGGTAATCTTTCTGGACTTCCTTCCCACTCTGGATTAGGGTCACGATACCGAATTACAATAGCAGATTTTGGAGGTCCCAAAAGATATCCTTTAATGTTTCCCCAAGTGTACACTGGAGGTGTTCGCTGCTGCGGATCATCTAATTGTTCCTGTACAAAAGAAGTTGGCGCAAAGAAAACATAAGCATATCCATCATGAACATGATTGTAAAGCATGTGACTAGTTACGGTCCAAAAGTACAATACAGGATCTTGATAATTCGGATTACTAGTGCTATCTGGAGTATTTAAACTTACAGAAAGGTAACGGCATTCAAAATCTTCAAAAGTCTTTGGAGGATTATTATTTTCAATGAAAACATCGGGTAATTTTATACGTAGCACCAATACTTCTTGTGTTGGCGGGTTTTTCTCATCAGTTATCAAGTAATCTATACTACAACCAGGTGGAACTACACCTTCGAGCATTCTAGTTTCAGAACTCACTTTATCTGGTTTATACAGGTTAATTTTGTGATCGGAAGCTTGTGATTCTTTACCACTTTCTACATGTAATGTTGTTCCTTTATTGGAGTTAAAAGAAGGAAGTTCAATTTTTGATTGCTCAATTTTTGATGTAATTACTGATGGATCTGGATAGGAAAAAATACTAGGGTTTCCTTTAATATATGGATTTGGTAAAGGCGAAGAGACCATTTTTTTATCAATAATTTCGGTTTGAGATAAAAAAGTTTCGGTACTCGCATTGTAATAATACAACACTACACTAAAATAACCAGCCCATTGAAAAGTGCCAGAAACAGTTAAAGATTTTGAATTTCGATACTGAGAAGCAAATACTTTTGCTCCAAAATATTGTGCGTGCTGATCATATCCACCACCTTGTTGTCCATATTGGTAAGGTTTATATGTATATCCTCCAATATTAGTACAATTGGCAGAAAAAATATCAATCATGTTAATATCCATTTTACCATTATCCAAACGTAAAACGGGAGGTGTTACTGGTTGTTCCCATCCATCGCTTCCGCCATTGCTTCCATAAGCTTCATAAAAACGAGCAACTATAATAATTTGATCTGCATTTGTAGTATGGTCTATATCAAATGTGTGACTATAAGAGGGCATTTGCCCTTGTGCATTATCTTTCATATTCTATTCTTTAGTTTATTAATTTTTTATTTTAAATAATTATAAAACCTACTCTGTTTTTTAAGACTTTTCGGATTCCGCCTGTTGGTTCAAAATTTAATTGCAGCTACTCAATCGATAATTCTATTTTGAATCTGTACAAATGTCTACAAACTCATCATATTGTTTAAGAGTGGATTAGCCTGTTTCGAGAAATCAGGCTGAACTACTTGGTTGTATTCGCACACTTTATTTCGTGGTTGTTTCCTATGAATACCAATAGATTATGATGTAATAGCTTTCGTTTTAAGAAATGTAATCGTCGAAGTGACTTTTCATGTATATGTTACAGGTAATTTGACGGAAATAACTAGGTAATTCAACCTGTTTTGAGCGTAGAAACATTTTTATAGTAGGTTTATGTCCTATCTTCAACATGAAAAATGGATAAACCCTTAAACTAATAATTATGAAATCAACTATTAAATATGCTGTATTATTTGTAATGGCATTCACTTTGTTTTTATCATGTAATCAAGAAAAAACTGATAAAGAAAATCCAGTTACAAAAAATAAACTCACAAAAGAATCAAAGGATTGTAATAATGGAAGAGGTTACATAAAAAATCAAATATGCGAAAATGAAGCAATCGGTTATCTAGAAGATTATAAAACATATATAGATGATGTAGTCAATTATCTTGATGATCAAAAACATGGAACTCCTCTAGAAAATCGTAAAGCACTAAATTATGGTTCTGAAACATCTGCGCTAGAATTATTTGAAGTTCTTTTAGAGTTTAAGAAACACCGAGGAAATCTAACGGACGACGATAGAATATTTTTAATGAATGTTCGTAAACCAGAAACAAAATCAAAAAGTGACATGCTTGTAACCGAAGTTGTTTTAGTAATTCAACCCGCTGATGGAAGTGATAATTTTTATTTCGACTTTACACAACCTTGCCCAAATGGTTGTCCAGATTTACCTGGAATTACGTATCCTTCACTATAAGCTATTAAATACCTAATTATATAAACTTAATGGACACAGACGCTACATTATTACAGACTGTTTACTTTTATACCGTAAAAATTACATTGTTAATTCTGTGCATTAATGTAGCGTTCTGTATTTTTCATCGAAAAAAATTAAATATTCCGTTTCAACGCTTATGTTACTTTTTGATTTGGAATCTTCTTATTGAAATCCTAGCATATATAGTAATGAAATTAGGATATAATAATTTACCATTATTGCATATTTATACCTTGGGCGAATTTCTGTTGCTTTCTTATTTCTTTAAAAGTCTCCTTGAAAAACCTGTCTTTTTTAAAACAAGTTTTTGGTATTTTATCATTGGAGGAAGCTTTTTAATCATCATTAATTCCCTGTTTTTTCAAAGTATCTTTGGATTCAACACGTTTGCAAAAACCTTTGTTCAAGTTACCATTATTGGCTATGCCATCTTGTATTTTTACAATCTTGTGGAAAATCAATTGTTTTCTCTTGCTCTATCTAAAAGCTTACGACTGATCAATTCGGCGATATTGGTCTATTATTCAGGAAGTTTATTTATATTTATGTGCAGCAATGTGTATTTAGAAAACATGCAAATTTATGTCCCGTTTTGGGCTTTTAATGCCGTTTTAAATTTTCTATTTCAATTGCTTATCTTACTAGGACTATGGAAAGTATTTTTCAAGAAAACAACTTTATGACACTCATGGTCATTGGTATATTGATTATGCTAGCTTTCGCGATGGCATTCGTGCTATTTGTTAATCATTCACAAAAACGACTTCTAAAAGAGCAAATGCGCGTTCAGAAACTAGCTTATAAACATCAAGAAGAATTACTCCACGCGACCATTTTAACTCAAGAAAAAGAAAGACATCGCATCGCACGAGATTTACACGATGAAATTGGCTCAAAACTGAATGTGATTTTTTTAAATGTTTGTCGCTTGAAAAAATATGGCAAAGCAGATGAAGAAATTGGCGCAATTACCACCGAAGTAGAAACTGTTGTAAATACGACAATCAATTCCATCCGGTTTATTTCGCATGAATTATTGCCGCCAACTTTAGAAGAATTTGGCTTGATAGAAACGATCAGAGAATTACAACACAGTTACAATTTAATCGGAGATCTTCAAATAGATTTTACTGCTGAAGGTGAAAACAAGATTGATGATTCTTTAATTGAACTCAATCTTTTTAGAGTCTTGCAAGAACTCATCAATAATTCTATTCGACACGGAAAAGCAACCGAAATTGATCTTAAATTAAGTATTGAAAAAGAAGCAATTACATTTTCTTATCAAGATAATGGCATTGGTTTCGACAGTACAAATAAAGCACACAAAAAAGGGCTTGGAATGAAAAATATTGAAAGTAGATTGCGCATTATCAACGCAACATACGAAGTGAATTCGTCCTTAAAAAAGGGCATTCAGGTTGTCATTGAAATAGCGCAGCCCAACTCTAATTAAGACACTAAACCATGAAAACAATTTCTATTGCCATCGCAGACGACGAAGCATTATTCCGAAAAGGAATGAGTTTAATATTGAATGATTACGAGCATCTGAACGTAACTTTAGAGGCTGAAAACGGAGTCGATTTATTAGAAAAATTATTGCAGTGCGAAACCATACCCGATGTTTTATTACTCGATTTAAAAATGCCTGAAATGAATGGCGTTGAAGTCGCAAAAATAATACAGAAAAAATATCCGAGTTTAAAAATGATTGTGATTTCAACACATTTTAGCAGAGCTTTTATTATCAATATGATTGAATTATCTGCGGTAGCATATTTACCAAAAAACTCACAACCAGATGAGGTTGTAGAAACGATTGAAGCTGTCTATGAAAAAGGGTTTCATTACAATACCGAAGTGTTGGGAATCATTCGAGAAAATATCATCTCAAAGAAAAAACCCAAAGCATTATTTTCAACTGACCTCACCAATAGAGAAAAAGAAGTATTGCAACTTATTTGTGAGCAATATACAGCGCCAGAAATTGCCGAAAAACTATTTATTAGTGCCAGAACCGTAGACGGACATCGCAACAATTTATTATCAAAATTAGATTGTAAAAATGTCGCTGGCTTAGTCGTTTTTGTACTCCAAAATGAATTGCTCGATATTCCTTTGCTTCCTAAAAATAGGCATTAACCACTAAGAGAAAACCACGTAAAGTGAAATTGCCGAGTTTAATATTATTTTAGCGACAATTTTATTATTTAGGATCATTGCTCTCCTCTAAGTTTAGCTTGGTGAGTTCCGTAACTTTGTCATTTAGATCACCAACTAATTTCTGTACAGTAACATTCCGCATTCCATGATGTTGACCAGAATGAAGTACTTCATCATGAATTTCTATTTGCCTTTCTGTAGCTGGTCCTGCAGTTTTAATAGCTTGTATTCGCCGAATTGCAGTTTTTATGCTTCGCTTGAATCGTCTTCGCTTTTTCATACTATCTGCATGTTTATGTAAGACTGGCGCTCCGCTCCCTCTACGAACTAATTGTACTATAGATGTTTTTTGCACATCTAAATTGTCATTAGCCGTTTCTTGCATTTTGAGTTGCACAGCAGTTTTTTGACGATTGTCTGTAAAGTGGAAAGCTTGTGATTTGTCTTTCTTTTGGGCAACTGCATTTGCAGCAGCTTCAGTTTTATTTTTATTAGCTTTGTCTACGTGAGTGTTCATGATTGCTAGAGATTTCTTATGAAATATAATTAATTTTACTCTAGTAACGAACGAAGTGTCACACAAAAACACAACCTGTCTACGAATTGTATACGCTTGATTATGAATCTATTTAGATAGTTCTAAAAAACATCAAGACAAAATCTATTTAAAGTCAAATTTCCTTTGTAAAAAAAATAAAAAAATCTACTAAAATTATAAAAGCAAAAAGCCAGACAAATTTGCCTGGCTTTTCAATTGGATTGAGTTAGCAAAAATATGCGTATTGTCACAACAAGTGAAAACAGCAATTTTTATTGTATTGGATTGCTTCTAGGTTAGCTGAATGCAATACCAGTTTAATTTTTCTTTTTCAATTATTTTATGTTAAAAGCTTCCGCATTTAAGGTGAAATATTTGTGTCCTGTTTGCCAAAAAGCAAACGATAGAATATCTTGAAGCTCGGTTTTTCGTTTTTCTGAACTTGCATCAAAACCATGTCCGCTGTTAAAATCAACATTAAATAATATCGGTTTATCGGAAGCTGTTGCTTTTCGCATTCGCGCGATAAATTTCCCAGGTTGCCACGCCGGAACTCTGCTATCATTCATACCAGCCGTGAATAGTAATGCAGGATATTTTTCACCATTTTTTATATGATGATACGCATCCATTTCTAGCAAGTATTGAAATTCGGAAGCATCTTTTACGGTTCCATATTCTTTGATTCCGTTGAGTCCACTTGGTGTATTTTCAGAACGTAAGGTGTTTAGCTTCCCAACTCTTACAATGGCAGCCGCATATAAATCGGGGCGTTCTGTAATTGCGCGACCAATCAAAATTCCACCGGCACTTGAACTCCACGCTGCAATTTTACTAGAATTTGTATACTTTTCATGTATTAAATATTCTGTACACGCAATAAAATCTTTCCAAGTATTTGGTTTTGTTTTTTTAAAACCTGCTTTGTACCAAGTATCTCCTTTTTCTCCGCCGCCACGAACATGTGTTACTGCATAAATTCCGCCTTTTTTAACCCATTCCATCATCATGCTGCTCATTTCGGGAGTTAACGTGAAACCATACGTTCCGTAACCGTGCATTAATACATGATTGTTGCTGTTTTTCTGAGTTTTAACACGGTATATTAATGACATCGGAATAAGTGTTCCATCATGCGAAGGCACTTCTATTTCTTCTACCACAATATCGTCGTAGTTTGCTTGGGTTTGTTTTGGATATATATTTTCTTCTATAAATACTTTTTCTGTTGGATGGTACTTATAGCGTACTTCACTTGTGGTCCAACCACTAATTTCTATCCATAAATCATCATGATTCGCATCTTTTGCAATTAAATAGATCGCGCCCGCAGGTTTTGGAATTGGAATTTCCTCTATAACACCCGATTGTAAACTGTATAGTTTTGAAGACACTCCATTTTTGGTTTTTACGAAAAAGAGTCCTTGCTTGGTAATGATAAAGTCTGAAATGGTGGCATTTGGATCTTCTTCCACTAAAACCTCAGCGTTTCTAACGTCTGGATTTTTGAGTGATGTTTTACATATTTTAAAGTTTGATGCATCTTTTGCAGTCACAAAATACAGATCATCTTTATCGACAAAGAAATACGGAATTTTATCTTCTTGCGTAAATAATGGCTTCCAGTGTATTTTTTTATCATATAAGTTATCATATTCCGTATAGTAATATTCGTAGTAAGCGCTTGCGCCAGAGATGTTACTGAATAAATAGTTGTCATGTTGATTCTGAACTATTACTTCTGGAAAATCACCAACATTCATCGCTATTTCTGGATTGTTCTTTTTAGAAAAGTAAACGTTTCGTTTCTTCGGGTCGCTTCCTAATGTGTATAAAACCGTTTCTATATTTTGTAAATATTCATCTGAATCACTATTTGCGATTGGAATGTATTCGTAGAAAAACCCGCTATCATCCGACAACCATCGAACGCCGCCCAAAGCTGCTGCCCAAGTATTGTAGAGTGTTTGCGGATATTTTTTTTTGGTTTTTAGATCTAAAATGATCATTTCAGATATTTCTTCATCGTCTTTAGATAGACTGATCACTATTTTTGTATTATTCCAACTTGGATTAAAATAGTTGATGTAGTAATTGTTTTTTGATTGATTTTTGTAGGTTTCAGGATCAAAAACTAAGGTTTCTTCTCCTTTTGTTTGATGGATGCAATACAGTTTTGTAGCTTCTTCAGCAGGATCTTTTTTTAAGTAATAATAATAATTGTCATTTGTAATGGTGAGCTCTGTGATGACTGCGGAAGTATTATTTGTATTTGCTTGTAAAGATTCGCGTCCAGATATGTGTTTCAATATATTTTGCGCGTATGCTGCTTCACTTTTGTACCAATTGAGAATTTTGGCATCTTTCATGTTTTCAAGCGGCCTGAATGTATCTACAATCGTTGTTCCGTGATATACTTCGGAAGTGTTACTTTCTAGATACGTTGGGACTATTCTCTGAAATTGATTTTCTGTCGAACAGCTTAAAAAGACGATACATAAAATACACAGCACTTTTTTGCTCATAGTTATTGGGGATTAATAGAGTGCACAAGTCGTGGTAAGAGACTTGCACACTTTTAGCACTCTAAAAAAATCTAAAGAATTTCGATCTCATCTCGTACATGTAGTTGTATGTGTACTTGTATTTGCGATCTAGTGTCTCCTGTTTTTGAGTTGGGACGTTTTGTTCCGCGTCCGCCTCCTATAATCTTTTCTAGCTTCGTTACTTTTGCTATTTTTACTTTTGATAACAGCAATTTGTTTAGGGATTTGGTCTTGTTTCTCATTCTTCTTTGTTTTAATGTTATACTAAATGTATGAGATTATTACTATCAAATCCAAATGAAGTTATGTACTATTTATAAATTTTAAGTGATTAATTTTAATTTAATTAACTGAAAATCAATTAATTGAACTTTTTATTTTGTTTTTTAGCTGTCGCACAAAGAATGATGGTTTTATGCCTGTTTTTTTGTAAAAAGCGGCAGAAAACGACTGTTGCGTTTTAAATCCACACTCTTCGGCAATGGCTTTTATGGTGTATTCTCTGAATCGTGAATCGTTTGTAATACGCGCTACTGCATATTCAATTCTGAGTTGATTCAGGTAGTTTGCAAAATTTACTTGTTTGGTTTCATTGATGACTTTTGACAGATAGGTTCCATTGGTATTGAGTTCTTTAGCTAATTGTGGCAAGGTGTATTTTTTCTTTGCAAATTTATCCGTTGCTTCAAACTTCTTCAGTTTGGCCAAAATGTCATTGACCAAATCTTCGGGTAATTCCTTTATTGTGTTTTCAACAGTAGCAACTTGTTCATTTTTATTAGTAGATTTTTTTGATTGTTTTTCTTCTTGTGCTGCTAGTAGTTTGTGAAAACGTTTTTTGTGTATGACTTGTTTTCGGAAGAAATAATAAATCGCGCCAGCGAACGCTAATAATAAGGATAGCAATACAATAACAATAACATTATTTTTTTTATTAATCGTATCAATGAGTTCATCTTTTTCTTTTAAGAATTTCTCAACATCATAATCCTTTATATTTAGGATTAAGTCTTCATAACCTTTTGTATAAATGTCATTAAACTTTATTTGCTGCTCCAAATAGTGTACGCCAGTTTCTGGATCTCCTTTTGATTTGTAATACTTTTTTAAATCATCATATGTCTCTAACAATTCTGGAAATACATCTTCGGTTATTTCTAAGATAGAATCAACGCTTTTAAAATGTTGTATACCTTTTTTATTCATTGCCAAGTTATTTTTTCCAAGATATAGATGAGCAAAGGCTAACGAAGTTCTTCTGTTGCTATCACTGAAAAATAATTCTTTGGCTCGCATCAAGCTATCGTGTGCGGTTTTATAATCTTTTTCGAAATACGATTTAATTCCAGAATTCAACACAAAATAACTATAGCTAAAATCATCTTTAGTAGCAATACAATTTTTCATTCCTTTATCAATATAATACGCAGCAGAATCTAATTGTCCCGTATATGTATATGAATGCGAAAGTGCAAATAATGCTAAATTATAGTTTTGAGCAGGTTCTTTTTTTTGATCTACTTCTAAAAAATTGACATATCGTTTAAATATTTTTTTAGCTTCCACACGTTGTTTTGCACTATTTCTTATCAAGCCAATATTAAAATTAATGGTTTCATAAAGCAACGTTTTTTCTCTGGCGTAATCCAATGCATCTAAATAATTATTGAGTGCTGTGTTGTACTTACCGCTTTTATAATAATACCTCCCTTTTTGTTTGTAACCTTCAGCTGGAAACATGTCGTTTTTCTCTCCATATTTAGTTATTAAAATAATACTATCACAGTATTTTAAACATGTTTCATCTAAAGGATTCAGGTAAAACTCGGTGTATTTATAGTATGCATTTGCTATTGCTATTGGGTTTTTGGTTTGTTTTGCTTTTTGCAATTTATTCTCGAGTGTAGTCAGGTTTACGGGGTCAGTTTTGATTGTTTCCTTTTGTTGTTCGGATGAATCAATAGTACTTTTTGTTGTAGTATTTTGTGCAACTAGCGTTGTTCCAAAAATTAGTAATACGGCTATAAACACTAGGGTTCCGAAAACTTTCTTTTTATTAATCATAGGAAATTATTGTATACAATATAGGTAGTTTTTCAGTGTAAGATTTTTAACATTTTAAAGTTACTGAATTTTTGTAAGTATTTGTGAAAGATTTATAAATCATGAATACCTTCTCTTGTTTTTAGGTAAACTTTACACTTACATTTACAGTGTTGAAAAACAATAACGATTCAAAAAAGCACTGAAGTTTTTTGGTTATTTAAAACTTCTTAAAGATGATCTAAAATTATTGGCTTCTGTAATACAAACTAGAGTTTTGCCGATTTCTTTGCACTGTGTTACAGTTTTAAATATTTAGATCGAGAAATACTTTTTATTAAGTATGGTTGTTGATTACCTGCTACTAGTTGCCCTACCAGCCACTAGTAGCACTTCAACAAAGTAGTTGAAACGTATAAAATAATTTTTGTTCAATCTTAAGTATTCAAAGTATGAAATTTAATTCAATTATTTATTTTTTGATACTAGCAATTTTAGTTTTGTCTTTTGGGATTGTTTACCAAATAATTCTTTCAGCTACGATTGACGAAAATTCGGAAAAATTTAATAAAAGACACCAATTTCGAAGGAAATGGTTCATAAATATCTTAAAACCCGATCATAAAACAATCGGATATAGTATAGTTTTAGGACTATGTATTGCCATTTTAGGAATGAGCATTGCCGTTTTTGCACAACAGTTGATTGATAAAATTTTACCATCAGGAGATACAAATATGCTCATTATTAGCATTGTCATTGTTTCTGTATTGTTATTGATCAAAGTATATTTTACCACATTGCGCGATCATTTTTTGATTTCGCAAAGCAAAAACCTCAATAATCGTATCATTGATCGCTTCTATTCATCACTGCTAAGTTTACCTAAACCGTTTTTTGATACACAAAAAATTGGTGAATTAGTCGCAAGATTCAATGATACACAACGCATTCAGAATGTTATTAAAGTAGTTATTGGAAATGTAGTTACGCACACATTGGTGTCTATTGTTTCATTAGGATTTCTGTTTTATTATTCTTGGCAAATTGGCTTGATTGCTTCTATAAGTTTACCGTTTTATTTCCTATTAATTTATGGATTCAACACAAAAATAATAAAGGCACAAAAAGAAATCATGCGAAGCAGTACTGATACTGAAAGTAATTATATTAGTTCGATTCAAAATATTTCAAGCATTAAAAGCACCAATAAACAAAGTGTTTTTCAGAAGATGAATCAACGTATTTACGGAAATTTTCAAGATAAAGTATTCCTTCTTGGAAAGATTAATGTCCGATTGTCGCTGTTTTCGAGTGTATTTGGCGTGTTGTTTTTAATGGGCGTTTTAATTTATACTTCATTACAAGTATTTGACCAAACCATGCTTATTGGCGAATTGACAGCCGTTTTGTGCATTGCAAGTTCATTGCTTCCATCCGTAGCAAGTTTGGCATTAGTTGCAATACCTGTAAACGAAGCGCAAGTTGCTCTTGACAGAATGCACGAATTGATCGCGTTGGAAAAGGAAGAAAAAGAAAGAAAAGAAAAAGAAGAAGAATTAGAAAAAATACCCTTAACAAAGTTTGAAACTTTTCAGATGAATGAAGTTTCTGAACATGTATGAAAACGATATATACTATACAAATCGCTTCATTTGCGGAGTGATTTTTAAAGAAAAGCTGTTAAAAACAACATATAAATAGTTGGTTAGAATTCATGAAAAGTATTAGTTTTTAGCAGCTTTAAAAATTTTAGAATGGGAGTAAGAGTGCAACACATGGAGTTAGATTTTTTTCATTAAGTTTTTAATTTTCACGCTCAAGTATCTGGGAATCTGAGCATAATGAAATGTGTTGCCTCTCTTTGTCTTAGGTTTGGGGGAACCTATTAGTTTATTTAGGCAGGCAGAGTGGCGTGGTTGACAACCGTCACTTTGCCTTTTTTAAGTAAAATCGACTTATGTATAGGCTTCTATCATTTCAATGGCTTCCAACATGGAAACATTAAATTCCGATTCAGGAATAATCACAGGACTTCCAAAACGTTTTATATTAGTTTTCATCAAACCTTTAGCGAGATTACTTTTATCTTTAAAAAAATCATCTTCATCGTTAATGGTAATCACAATTGCTTTAAAGTTGATTCCTTTTTTGATTTCAAATCCAGTAATATATTTCCACGCAATAATCCCCATACCATTGGTTGTACTTCTAATACCTTCATCATTGACTATTACTGTTGGCTTATTGGCTGTGAAACTGTAGAATATAAAACTTCCCACTATAAAAAATAATCCGAAAATTATACGCACTGTCATTGTAGGTGCAAAATAGATGGTAAAACCAGAAGAAACCATAATAAGCATTGAAAGCATGATTTGCTTTCTCCTGAATTTTTTGTCTTTGTAAAAAAGTAATGGTGCTTTCATTTAATTCTCAATATTTTTTAGTTTCTCTTCAAACTCAGCTATAATAACATCAAATGCTGGATTTTGATGATGTCTAAATTCTTCAATCATTCGTAGTAGTGTTTCTGGAGCATCTTCGTCTTGAGCAATCGGAAAAAAACTTTCTTTTGGTGCTAAAGAGAAGAATAATTCATCCGACCAATCGTTTCTAATACAATCAATAACTAAATGGATCCGGTTTGTAGTTCCGTTATTTTCGACTCCATGTGGTAAATTTATATTCGTATACCATGCTTCGCCTGAGCGCATTTGCAAACGTTCCTCATTCAAAATAAAAAATACATGTTCATTGGTAATAATAGGAATGTGAACTCTAAAAACTCCATCTTCATAACCACCATTAAAATCAACATGCGTATTGACAATTTTCCCTGCTGGAAGATTCATCAATCGCACCGCTTCCTTTTCACATTGAAATGCATGTATGACTTCTTGAAAATACAAACATTCCTCCAATATAACAGTATCTTTAAATCTACTTGCCTGATTTGGAGCTGCAACTGCGGTATCTAAAGTTCCGTCAATAGAACGAAGTGGCAAAATATAATTCTTCCCTGCATAATTAGCTGGTACATAATTTTGCAAAAAAGGAAACTTCATACAGGTTTGTAAATCTGTTTGCAAAGCTGCTACATCAAACGTAAAAGGAAATAGCAAATACCCAGTTTCTGGAACATTTTGTTTCATCTGTTTAAAAATCAAATCAAGAATAAATAGCGGTTATCGTGTTAAAAATATAACTTATTTTGGAATCAGTAGCTGCAATCTTTATGTATCGGCTAAAAAATTTATTATTAAAATTTATATCCTAGATTTAATGTGTATGTATAATTTTATGTTGAAATTTACATTCTAAATTAATTCATATCATGAAAAATATAGTATTATCCTGCCTATTTATCATATTCTCTTTTGTATCTGTTGCACAAGAAGCACTTTTAAAATCGGGTCCAATGGTTGGTTATTCAGATTTTAGAGAAGCGCTCATTTGGGTACAAACTACAGAACCCGCAGCTGTTAAAATTGGATATGTATCTGGAAATGAGAATGAAAAATTTACGAAAACCGTTCAAACAACACTAGAAGGTGATTTAATTGCGAAATTAACGACAAACGAAGTTGATTATGGAAAAACCTACACATACAAACTCTATATCAACGATGTATATGTTCCGAGAAGTTACAAACTAGAATTTCAAACGCAAGCATTGTGGCAATTCAGAACGAATCCGCCCGATTTTAAAATTGCGATAGGTTCGTGTAATTTTATCAATGAAGCAAAAGACGATCGCCCAAAACCGTATGGAGCGAAGTATCAAATATTTAATTCCATACTTGACAAAAATCCTGATGCAATGGTTTGGGTTGGTGATAATACCTATTTACGAACGCCCGATTTTATGACAAATACAGGCATTCGCCATCGATACAGACATACGCGCGCAGTTCCTGAATTGCAAGCATTATTAGGAAGTGTGCACCATTATGCAACTTGGGACGATCATGATTTTGGTCCAAATGACTCCGATCGAAGTTATGTAAATAAAAAATTGACCGAAAAAGCTTTTAATGAATATTGGGGGAATTTAAACACAAATGCAGCTGGAAATGGCGGAGTTACACAACATTTTGCATGGAATGATGTAGAGTTTTTTATGCTAGACGATCGCTATCACAGAGCGCCAAACAGAGATCCAAACAAAGACAAAGCCTATTTTGGAAAGCAACAATTGGATTGGCTGATTGATGCATTAACAAACAGTAGAGCTACATTTAAAATCATTGTAAGTGGCGGACAAATCATTAGTACTGCAGCTAAGTATGAAAACTATGCAACGTATCCGACTGAACGCGCCGAATTGTTAAAACGACTGAACGATTCTAAAATTAACGGTGTCCTTTTTATTAGTGGCGACAGACATCATACTGAAATTTCGCGATTGGAACGTGAAAACGCGTATCCATTAATTGATATTACCTGTTCTCCATTAACCGCAGGAACGCACAAAGCAAGTAATGAAGGCAATACGCTTCAAGTGAAAGACAAAACATTTTACAATCGTAACTTTGGAATTATAGACATTTCTGGCGAAAGAACAGATCGCACATTGCTCTTAACTATTTATGATACGGACGGAAAGAAAGCCTTTGATTATACCATTAAAGCAAAAGAGTTGCGCTATCCGAGAAAATAGATTCGATATTTTTTATACAGATTATAAACCGTCAAACTAATATTGGCGGTTTTGTTTTTTAAATTTTTTAGCTTTACGCGATAACTCACAACAATGATATTAGCCATTGACATTCACTATAAAGAAACCTACGCAAAAGCTGTGTGCGTTGCGTTTGATTGGGCAGACGAAACTCCGAAAAAAGTATATATCGATACAATTTCGGAAGTTGAACCATACATTCCTGGTGAATTCTACAAGCGTGAGTTACCATGTGTGCTGAAAGTCTTAGCACAAACCGATTTAGATAGCATAGAAGCCATTATTGTAGACGGACATGTATTTGTTCATAATGACAAAAAGTATGGCTTAGGCGGCTATCTTTGGGAAGCGTTGGATAAAAAAGCACCTATCATTGGTGTCGCAAAAAAATCATTCATCAACACGGAAGAAGTTGCTACACCAATACTCCGCGGTTCAAGTGAAAATCCATTATATGTTTCGTGTATCGGAATTGACAAGGAAACGGTTTTAGAAAAAATGAAATTACTCCACGGCGAACATCGCATGCCAACGATTTTAAAGTTGCTAGACACGATTACGAAAACTGAAATGGAAGACTAAAACTGTTATAAATAAAAAGAGAATCCTTAGGGCAAAGGATTCTCTTTTTATTTTTTAATACAATTTATCAGATTGTTAAATACCGTAATACTAAATATTATGATATAAATATAGTCGTATAAATTTCAATGCACTTACAAAGTCGATCAATTATATATTTAATGTAGATGAATGGTGTTTTTTATTCGACGAAAGTGATGCTAAAGAAAAGAGGTGTCTCGTTGAAAGTAGTACAAATAAAAAAAGAACTTTCGGGGCACAAAAGTTCTTTATCTTTTTACAATTTACCAGATTGTAATTATCGTAATACTAAATATTCTGATGTAAATATAGCACTAGAAATAAAACCAATCCGTAAAAGTCGTTAAGTTATACTTACAGTATAGACGAATGACAGTATTCTGACGACAAGTGCTCTAACTTTTAATATTTAACTCAGATTATCAGATAGTTAAATACTTTAACGATGAAAATATCATTTGAAAGCGTTATCGATCCTACTGTAAAATAGGCTAATAAATTTCTCTTGGAAAACAATAGTATAAAAAGCGAAAGGAGTGTTCCCCAACACTCCTTTCTGTTTGTAGAATAATAAACCTCAATAAAATACTCATTGAAACTTGATCTAAAATAGTAAAAGTTATAATACCAACAGAAAATATTGTATAAGCGTTAAAAAAAATAAATAAGCGTTACGTTTTTGGTAGAAAAACAAAAAAGGAGCGTCCCCCAACGCTCCTTTTGCATAAGAAATATATTCTTCAATTTGCCAACTTAAAGTTTAAGTTCGTAAATTTTTAATGAAGAATAAATAACCTAAAAAACCTGTGGTAAACTTAGACAAACTGAACATAGCATAAAAGAAACACTACACGAAATTTATAAATTACGTACACATAAATAAAACACAACTACCTAACAATCAGTAATTAAAATATGAGAATCTTACAAATTCCATTCCTATTTATTATTTTTAAATAAATATGCTTTTTTGTTGTTTTTTGGAAGTATCAACACTAAAAAGGATAGGATTACATAAGTATATCATTGCCCTATTTTATTACTTGAGGACATTTTCCATAATAATAATTACGGAAAAACCGTAATCCGCAGCCACTTATTCTTCATAATTTTAGTTGAACTAAACATAAATATTATGAAGAAAAAAAGTCTTAAAAGTTTATCATTAAACAAAAAATCAGTGTCAAATCTTCAAAAAATATCTGGTGGTGACGGCCTTATACAAACATTCAATGATTGGCCAGACACTGCAAAATTATGCCCTTCAGATGTATGTCCACAGCAAACGGATTTTTGTACATTTACTTGTGGTGATTGTATTAATACTTGGGGAGATCCTGGTTGCATTACTGGAATCAATACACTTTGCTAAAAAGTAATTCATAAAATTATGATCTACTCAATTCATAAAGTAGATCATAATTTTATAACAATTCACTGTCTTTCAAGCTTTTTTCAATGGTATCTCTTACCATGCGATACACTTTTCTTTGTCCCAATAATCGAAATGCAAATGTGTAGAAACGGTTTTTAGTGAAACTTTGCACAATTTTACGAATACGTTTCTGAATGGGCTTTTTATAGGTAGTTTCAAATGTTTCCATGCTAAACTTAGGATACGTTGGATAAGGCAATTCAGCGTCAACTCCAAAGGTTTCCGTATCGTATTTTCTGTCTATTGCGCGCAATACACGAATATCTGGAATGATAGGAAAGTATTTAGGAACTTTATGTACATCATCTTTATCGCCATAACAAAAACGATTTTTAGTTGTTTCAGTAACTTCTGCGCCAAATCGTTTGGCAATATTCTCATTTTCAACCGCAAAATAATACCGTAAAAATGATTGGCAGTTTTTTCTTCCCAAATGAAAATCATGTTCACGGAACGATTCGTCTAAAAACCCGCCAAATCCACTTAATGGCGAAGATGCTAAGTCTTTTTGGGAGCGAATGATTCCTTTTGCAGAATGTTGTTTTCTCTTTGGTTCAACCAGAAATTTTGTACGATTGCTCAATGACAAGGCTTCAAAAATTCCATCTTGATTAAACATTACCTGATTTCGCAAGGCTTTAAACATTCCTTTGGCAATAGAAATAATATCGCTTTTTGCATCATACACGTCTGCATCATGATCCTGATTCGGAAAAGGATCTACCATAATAATGGCGTAATTATCTTTTTCTTTAATTTCTGGATTTTTCTCTAAGAGCACTTTCATGCAAATTCCAAACGGTTCATTGTTGATCAGTCCGCCATCGACAGAATTAAACGTATAAACATCATCTTTTTTTAAATCGACCTTAATACCTTCACTCCTATCGAACAAATATTTTGGATACCGCGCTACATATTCTTGTGCAATCGTAATTTTTCTTGATTTGAGTCCTATCGGAAACGCTGAGGTACTCAATGTTGCATCTTTCAAATAATTTACATGCGTAGAATCTTTCAAATCCAACACAAAATATAATGAATCTTTATCTTTTGGAATACCAGCTTCAAAATCCTCATTTTCAATTTTATACCGAAAAAAACCTCCATGATTCGTAATCACACTATCACTATCTTTAAAATCGATATTAAAATTAAGTCCGCGTAAGTTTGTAGTGGTCAACACCAAATCTAAACTTTTAGAAACATACTTCGGAAACGCTACATGATCATTGGTTTTCAACGCGTTATCCGCGATAATTTCAATTGGTGCAACATTCAATAATGATTCAGGATATTCTCCATCTTTCAAATCATCAACATTCAACAACTTCATCAATGACTTTTCAGTATCAGTGTCTGCCATTTTTACCCAAGATTGATAAAAAACGTTGTCTTCACCAGTTGGATTGTCCTTATTCACAAATCGATGTTCCTTATTTAACAAGCTTAAAACTGTCAATGTTCCAGTAATTCCTCCAGCCGAAGCACCACTCAACACTTCCAATTCCACATCATGCATCGGAATAGAATCGTCGTACTCAGGATGTTCCTTTCCCAACGTAGTATTACGCAACTTTGCTTTTTCCCACAAGTCTAATGATTCTAACAAATAATCAATAACGCCTGCGGTATAAGCTCCTGCGGAAACTGCACCTGCCATTGTGATGCATATTTTAAACTTTTTTGATGACATATTTTTATAGTATTTTCTGTATAAATATAGCGTTTTACGACTCTTTCTAGTGCTATAACTGTGTTAATCTGTGATTAATATTTATCACACAAATACAATGCGTGCACAGCATTTGTAACGTGAATCTTTGCTATATTTGTACCGTAAATTCAGAATTATGAAGATTGAACAAATATATACAGGTTGCTTAGCGCAAGGTGCATACTATATAGAGTCTAATGGTGAAGCAGCAATAATTGATCCATTACGTGAAACGAAAGTATACATTGACAAAGCAAACGCAAATGGTGTAAAAATTAAATATGTTTTTGAAACGCATTTTCATGCAGATTTTGTTTCTGGACATCTTGATTTGGCAAAAGCAAGTGGCGCAACCATTGTTTTTGGACCAAACGCAACGACTGATTATGAAATACATAGCGCAAAAGACAACGAAGAATTTACGATTGGAAACATTACCATAAAAGCATTACATACACCAGGACACACGCTAGAATCTACTACGTATTTATTAATTGACGAAACGGGAAAAGAACATGCTATTTTTTCAGGTGACACCTTATTTTTAGGTGATGTCGGCAGACCCGATTTGGCAATTAAGTCTGACTTAACAAAAGAAGATTTAGCTGGAATGTTGTTTGATTCACTTCGTACGAAAATTATGCCGTTAGCAGATGACATTATTGTATATCCTGCACATGGAGCTGGATCGGCATGTGGAAAAAACCTAAGCAAAGAAACCGTTGGATTATTGGGTGAGCAAAAACAAACCAATTATGCGTTACGCGCCGATATGACAAAAGAAGAATTTGTCAAAGAAGTATTAGACGGAATCGCACCACCACCACAATATTTTGCTAAAAATGCACTCTTAAATAAAAGTGGCTACGCAGCTTTTGAAACCGTTTTAGAAAAAGGAGATGTTGCATTAACGCCTGAAATTTTTGAAAACTTAGCGAATAAGGAAAATACTTTAATCTTGGATGTTCGTCATCAAAAAGATTTCTTAGCAGCACACATTCCAAATAGTATATTTATTGGACTCAATGGAAGTTTTGCTCCGTGGGTTGGTGCATTAATCACAGATTTGCAACAACCAATTCTATTAATTGTTCCCGAAGGGAAATCAGCCGAAACCGTGACACGACTTTCACGTGTTGGTTATGACAATACACTTGGCTACTTAGAAGGCGGAATAAACGCTTGGAAAACTGCTGGAAAAGAAACAGCAAGTATTACTTCTATCTCAGCAGAAGAATTTGCAAATCGTTTCAAAAATAATAAAATCAACGTATTAGATGTTCGTAAAGATGGCGAATACAAAGCAAAACACATTGAAGGTGTACAACATTTTGCCTTAGACTACATCAATAAAAACATGAATGAAATTGACGCAAAAAAAGCATATCACATCCATTGTGCTGGCGGATATCGTTCTGTCATTGCGGCTTCTATTTTAAAAGCACGTGGTTTTCATAAAGTAACTGATGTTGCTGGCGGATTTGGCGCGATCAAGAAAACAGACTTACCATTTACGGAATTTGTCTGTCCTTCTACGCTATCTTAAAGTAAACAATACACTTTTATACAAGGTAAAGTTTACAAGACTTTGCCTTTGTTAATTTAATTTGAGCACAATATAAAATTATCATCAATGTACTCTTTTCCGAAGTGTAGCAATCATTTTACGTTAAGAATTTTTGAAGCCTTGGAAAAAATTTAGTAAAATGAGTGCGGTTTTAGCTTTCAGGATAGAAAGCTAAAAACACCTCTGGAAAAGCGCACTTTCTTTTGTTTCTTTTCTTTGTGCGAGCAAAGAAAACGAAAATAAAAAACTTATTTCTAAATTTTTATTTTGTAGAAGTTATATTAATATATACTCACTAAACTTACTTAACCGAATTATAATGTCACAAAAAAAAGCTACCTATATTATTATTGGCGCAGGTTTATCGGGTTTGACAGCTGCATACGCATTGCATAAACAAGGTGAGACAGATATTTTAATTTTAGAATCGAGAGATCGTGTTGGAGGGAGAATTCTAACAAAAAATAAAATTGATTTGGGCGCGACTTGGTTTCAGAATTATCATGAAAATATATTTGCGCTTTTAGATGATTTGAAGCTTGAAAAATTTCACCAATATAGCGAAGGAAAAAGTGTGTTGGTTTACAGTTCCATGGCGCCGGCACATTATTTTGAGAACGATCCGAGTTATCCGTCTGCGTATCGTATTTCTGGCGGTTCTTCTGCATTGATTGAAAAATTGGCAGCAGTTCAGAAAGATCGAATTCATACAAATACAACAGTTTCTGAAATTGCAACAGCAGAAAATTACGTAACAATTACAACGAATACTGGCGAATATATCGCTGATAAAGTGATTATTACCATTCCGCCAAGGATTGCAACACAGATTCAATTTTCACCTAAACTTCCCGAAACATTGATCAAAATTATGTCGAATACACATACGTGGATGAGCAATGCGATAAAAGTCGGGTTGACCTTTGAAACACCTTTTTGGAAAGCAAAAAAGTTTTCAGGCACTTTAATTGGACAAGTTGGTTGCGTTACCGAATTATATGATCATTGCGATGCTGAAGAAAAAAAGTATGCATTAATGGGTTTTGTAAATGAAGCTTTGCGCGATGCAACTGCAAAAGAACGAAAATCACAAATTTTAGATTATTTACAAAAATATTTAGGCAATGAAATTTTAAATCATCTTAGCTACGAAGAAAAAGATTGGTCACAAGACAGCAATACTTCATGCGCAGCTATTAAATCTATTTACATGAGTCCACGCTATGGGAATCCTGCTTTTCAAGCATTTTATGGCAACGGAAAACTATTATTTTCAGGCGCGGAAACGTCGCCTATTCATGGCGGTTATATGGATGGTGCTGTGTATAGCGGTTTCAATGTGGTAAAGAAAATTTTATCGTAAAATAGCTGTTTTATTTATGATTGAAATTCAAAGTAGGTACTGTATTAAATCTACAAATTACTGTTTTCAAAAAGTATATAAATAGCAAAAAGGCGCTGGTTGGGCGCCTTTTCTGTGTTAAAAATCACTCGCGATTTTTATTATTTATTAATTACGATACTACTACTATGGTAATTAGTATAAGAAATTTAAAGCAGTAATGTCATTGTTGTTGAATTCTCCATCTTCACTAGAACTGAAACAAGCATTCATTAAAGAAGTTGAATCCCATCCTGTTGGTGTTCCTGGAATGTGAATTGCACCAACTCCAGCACTTCCTTCGTTAGAATTTTGTCCACAACTTTGTCTGCTAAAGTAATCTGAATGACGGAATCCAACTGAGTGTCCAATTTCGTGACAAATTACGTGCTCGTGTACGTTTGTGCTGTAACCTGATAATCCTGAGTTAATTCTAACCCACTTGTTTGGATTTCCTCCTGAAGGGAAACCTGCAGATCCACCTGCTCCACCAGCTACTTGGTATACTACCATATCTTTATTTTGATAGTCGGTACCAAATGTTAACTGGAAGCTAATATTTAAGCCTAATCTGTTGTAGTTTGCAACTGCCCAACTAAGTCCTGTTTGCATTGTAGATGTTAATCCATTTGAGTTGTTTCCTGTGTATCCAATGATGGTAATAACTCCAGGAGATACTAAGTTGTTTGTACGATATTGTTTGCTTGTAATATCTCCACCAAGTTCCATGTTCATCAACTGGTCACGTGTCATGAAGATATCATCTTCCAACATGTATCCTTCTTGGATTTTACCATTTGGTAATTCGAATGAAGCTTCTTGCATGTCAAATGTGTTAAAGTGCAGAGAGTTTGCTTTTGCAAGAACATCTTGTGGGATTCCGATTGCTGTATCTTGCTCTTCATCTACTACAGCTGTATCCTTACTACAAGATGTTACTGTGATTCCTATAGCTAGTGCTATAAAAAGGGTTAAGTTTTTAAAATTTTTCATTTTTAAAGTTTTTCTGGTTAATGTTAATTAAAGTTTGGAGCGATTTTTAACACTCACCAAAAGCAACAATAAGATTGAGATATTCCCAAAAAAATGTTAAAAAAACTGAGAATACTTAAAAAATTAACAGATTTCATGCGTATTGTTAAATAATCATCAAAAAAAATAACCACCTGTAAATTAGGCGGTTATTTCGTTAATGTGTTTATAATGTAGGAGTTACTTATATAATCTCTGCAGAAAGTCCAGCTTCAAGCAATTTACTGCATCTTGGTTTTAATTCTTCATACTGTCCCGTTTTTACGGTACATTTTCCTTTATAATGAACAATTATTGAACATTGTTCTGCTTGTTCGGCAGTATGATCACACGCAAAAATTAATGTCTCAATGACATGATCAAACGTGTTTACTTCATCATTGTACAATACAATCTCATTGTTTTTTTGTACATCTTCTAAGGTGGAAACTTCTTCCTTAACTTCTTCTTGTGTACTCATAGTCAATATTTTACTGCTAAATTACAAATTTTAAAGCAACCCAATTATTTTTTTGAAGTTTGTCTGCAAATTTTAACTTATTTTTAGCACATTCTTCAGTAATCAGTGGAATATCTTCTGTGTAAAATCCGCTTAGAAATAAGATTCCGTCTGCGTTTAAACACCGTGCATATTGATGAATGTCACTTAAAAGAATGTTTCTGTTGATGTTTGCAATAATAATGTCATACTTTTTTCCATCTAAAAGAGAAACATCACCTTCATATACAGAAATATGCTTGCAATTGTTGCGTTCTACGTTTTCTAATGAATTCAGGTAACACCAATTGTCAATATCAATAGCATCTAATGGTTTGGCGCCTTTCATTTCAGCCAAAATTGCCAATACACCAGTTCCACAGCCCATGTCTAAGACTTTTTTATCTTTTACATCTGTGTTTAAAATGTGTTGCAACATCATGTGTGTTGTTTCATGATGTCCCGTACCAAAACTCATCTTTGGTTCTATGACAATATCGTATTTTACGGCTGGTTTTTCATGAAATGGTGCGCGCACGACACATTTTCCATCAACTTCAATGGATTCAAAGTTCTTTTCCCATTCTTCATTCCAATTGACTTGCTCAATGACTTCTTCTTGATACGTTATTTGAAATTCCGTATTGCTTAATATTTGAATGTCTTCTAAAATACTTTCATGCCAATCATCTTTTTGAATGTACGCATTGACACCATCTTCATTTTCCACAAAACTTTCAAATCCTGCATAGCCCAATTCTGCAATTAAAATTTCAGTTCCTGGCTTTGCTGGTGCAACTTTAAATATATATCCAATGTAGGTTGTAGACATGCTTATATAGCGTTTATAATGGCTATAAAATCTGCTGCTTTTAAAGCCGCGCCACCAATTAATCCTCCATCAACATCTTCTTTGGCGAAAATTTCAGCTGCGTTTGCAGGTTTTACACTTCCACCATATAAGATAGAAACCTCATCTCCTACTTCACTCCCGAATTTATCAGCAATGGTTTTACGAATAAAAGCGTGCATTTCTTGCGCTTGTTCTGGTGAAGCTGTTTCTCCTGTTCCTATTGCCCAAACTGGCTCATACGCAAGCACAATACCTTTCCAATCGGCAACATCTAGGTGAAATAATGCATTTCTTAATTGACTTTCAACCAAAGAAAAGTGATTTCCAGAAGTACGATCTTCTAATTCTTCTCCAAAACAAAATACTATTTCTAAGTCATTTGCTAAGGCTGTATTTACTTTTGCTACTAACAATTCGTCCGTTTCTCCAAAATAAGCTCTGCGCTCGCTGTGTCCAAGAATTACTGTATTTACACCAACACTTTTTAACATTTTTGCAGAAATTTCACCTGTATACGCACCATTTTCTTCTTGGTGCATGTTTTGAGCAATAACTTCTATATCGTGTCCTTTTAAAACAGTAAATGCTTGAAATAAGTTTACAAAAGTTGGCGCCACCATAACACTTGCATGTGTACTTGGCATTTGTGCTATTAAATCATTTAGTAAAGCTTCCGTTTCCGAAAGATCGTTATTCATTTTCCAGTTTCCTGCAACAATTTTACGTCTCATCTTATTCTTTTTTTATAGTTTGATTGCTTCTAGCAATGCTTCATCACTTGTTTTAACTGCTTCGTAAAGCTTGATACTTCCGTCAGGATTGACAACCATGTATCTAGGAATCCAATCGACATCAATGGCTTTGCAAAACGCACTTTTAAATCCAGCTTTGAGAAAATAATGTTCTCCAACTAAATTGTGCTTTTCAATGCCTGCTTTCCAGCTAGTTTCTTTTTTGTCCAAAGATAAAAATAGGTATGTTAACTGTGGATTATTTTTTTGAATTTCTTTTACGCCTGGAATTCCTTTTAAACAATCGCCACACCAAGAAGCCCAAATGTCAATGAAAATTGTTTTTCCTTTGTGTTTGGCTAAGATTTCTTCAAACTTAATGCTTTTCCCATCTATGGTTCGCATGGTGTCTTGTAAGGCTTCTTTTGGAAATTCTTTTAAGATTTCTTTTTGACAACTTATAGAAAAGACTGCGATAAAAAGTACGCTTAGTATGTATTTCATTTTATGGTTGAATTTTAATTTGTGTTCGTTTTGTAATGTATGGATAGATTTCGTTGATGGCTGCATTTTTCATCGAAATACAACCTAATGTCCAATTGCGTTTGTCGTCAATCATGTGATCCATTCCGTCGGGAACACCATGAATCCCAACTTCTCCGCCAATAGTTTCACCGTCTTTGATGATTCCGTCCGCTTTTCGCTGATTGAATTTTTTCCACGAATCAGCATTTGGGTAATCAATCCATATAAATTTTGACCAATTGCGATGCGGATATTTGTCTCGCATTCCAAAAACACCTTCTGGCGTTCGCTTGTCACCTTCTTTGTGCTTGTCTCCTGTTGGATTTCCACCAAAAACAACAGCGTATTCTTTTACTAAGGTATCGGATGCAAATACAGAAAGTGTATAGTCACTTTTATCAATTAAAATCCGAATTGCCGTTTTCGTTGGCAATAATTGTTTTAGTGTTGTTTCAACAGTTTCTGCTTTTTTGCTTTCTGTTTCACTTTTACACGAAAACAACAATAAAAACATACCGAAATAGACGAAATATAGTGGTGTAACTTTCATGTGTTTCATTTATTGCAGTCGAATTTTAGGATCGAGCCAACCGTAAATGATATCGACCAGAATATTTATAATGATAAACATACTCGCAATGATTAATACTGCGCCCATGATGATTGGTAAATCTTGACTGTTTAAGGCATCAACAATTTCTTTTCCGAGTCCATTCCAACCAAAAATATATTCTACAAATACAGCACCCGCTAACATAGAAGCAAACCAACCTGATATTGCTGTAATTACAGGATTCAGTGCGTTTTTAACCGCGTGCTTTTTTATAATTTGAAATTCCGTTAATCCTTTCGCTCGCGCCGTTCGGATGTAATCTTGATTGAAGACTTCTAATAACGAATTTCGCATGAGTTGAATGACAACTGCTAACGGGCGAATTCCTAATACGATGGCTGGTAAGATGAGGTTTTTCCAGCGAATGCTGATCGATTCACCAAAATCATCTACTTCGTATAAGCTTCCCGTCATGTTAAGATTTGTGTATTCATTTAGAAGGAATCCAAAAATCCACGCAAATAGAATTGCGCTAAAAAACGACGGAACACTCATTCCTAAGGTACTTATGATTTGGATGCTTTTGTCAATAAATGTGTCTTTGTATAATGCCGAAATGATTCCGAAAATAATACCGAGTAACATCGCAATACTAATTGCCGCGACTGCTAACACAATGGTATTTGGCAAGGTTTCTTTGATAACTTGCGATACACTTTTTCCAGATTTTTGAAACGATTCACGCAAGTATGGAAATTTTAATACGGTCGTTGTATTTCCGATCGTAAATAGTTTGGCTGCGCTGTATTTATTGTTTGCTAAATATGTATAATCTTCTTCTTTTGTGGAATGAAATGATAGCGGCAGTAAATCATTCAAATAATATGCATACTGCGTTAAGACAGGTTTGTCGAAACCGTATTTTTTCTTCACAATCGCGACTTGTTCTTCCGTTTGATTTTGCCCAAGCATCATTTTTGCAGGATCGCCGGGTAAAATATTGAACAAGATAAATATCACTGTAACGACTCCGAAAAGTGTTAGAAATGCATACCCAATTTTATGTATGATGTAGCTTGCCAAGAATTGTTTTATATTTTATTTTTAGTATTTAGTATTTAGTATTTAGTATTTAGTATTTAGCTTTTAGCTTTTAGCTTTTAGCTTTTAGCTTTTAGCAAAAATCAGTTTATCGTTCACCAACTGCGGAATTTTTCATCTTTCATTCATTTTTTCTTGTTCTCGACTGCGCTCGAACTGACAGGTAAAATACGAACCAAAAATCAAGTTTGTCTTATAGTTTTATGTTGTCAAAATCGTTGTAATGCGCTTTGTCGATAATGGTACCTTTTTCAAGTTTTAAAATTCCGGGATTCGATCGGATGATGGTTTTTAGTGCGGTTTCATCTGATAGATAGAAATCAAAATTGAATTGCATCAAGTCTGCCAAATCTTTTAAATTTTGTGGATCTGAAGAAGATACTCCGATTACTTTGTAACCAGCGTTAATGGCTTTATCTGTAAACGATTTTACTTTTGAAAATCCAGCTTCTTTGGCTTTGTCCAAGTTGTACATTACTACCATGATGAGTTTTTCTTCTTGCAACATCATTTCAGTTAAATCGCCATCTTCCATACTTTCTATGGAGAAATCGTGAATTGGTGGCTCATAGCCTTCGCGAAGTACTCTACTATCAACTTTTACATACGTTCCGCCTTCTACCACAGGATATTCGGTTGATTGCGTTACTATTTCTTTCATTTCACCATTTACATCAAATGTCCAGATGTATTCAAAAACTGGTCGTGGCGCATCTGGCGGAACTGACATTCCTTCAGTGATATTTGCGCTGATTTTATACGGTCTGAAATCGAAAGTTGGTAAATGATTTAATACGTGCCTTCCAAATAAAATACATGCTAGTAAGCTCAAAACCGTAATTCCGATGTTTATTTTTTTAGGAAATATAGATTTGATATTGTTGATTCCTAAGAATAGGATAATGATAAAGAATAATAGAATGATGTCTTTTGTAAAACTTTCCCATGGTGTGAGTTTCCAGAAATCTCCAAAACAACCACAATCGGTTACTTTGTTGAAATATGCTGAATAAAACGTGAGGAATGTAAAGAAAATAATCAATCCGAGCAAACACCATAATACAGGTTTTTTGTAGAGACTTAAAAGAATCATCACGCCAAGTATTACTTCAAGAATAACTACAAAAAGTGCAATCCAAAGTGCATACGGCGATAAAAATTCTAGGTTTAAAACGTCTTCTGCGAAATAATCCGTCAGTTTAAACGAAAACCCAACAGGATCATTTAGCTTGATAAATCCTGAAAAGATAAATAATCCACCCACGAAGAGTTGTGAAAGTATCGTGAAAATTTTCCCTGCTGTGGTGTCAAAAATCTTCTGAATTATATTTTTGTTTTTAGCAGTTGCCTGTGATTCCATAGTTATTATATTATCCGATTAATGAGATTTTATGTAAATTTCGTCCAAAATAACCAATTTATAAAAAGAAACGGACATAACTTTGTTGTAAAGGTATAATATGCAAAATATAAACTGTAAAGGTCAATTAGTTTCCCTCGACACGCCAAAAGTAATGGGGATTTTGAATGTAACGCCCGATTCTTTTTTTGATGGAGGAAAGTACAAAGACGAAGCTGCTATTCTGACGCAAGTAGAAAAAATGCTGATTGATGGCGCGACTTTTATAGATATTGGCGCCTATAGTTCGCGACCAAATGCTCCAGATGTTTCTGAAACTGAGGAAAAACAACGCTTGCTTCCGATGGTGGAACTGATTTTGAAAAAATTTCCTGAAACTATCATTTCTATTGATACCTTTCGCAGTGAAGTTGCCAAAGAAGCTATTGCTATTGGCGCAGCGATGATTAATGATATTTCTGCTGGAAATTTGGACAATCAAATGATGAAAACTGTTGGAAAACTTGGTGTCCCATACATTATGATGCATCTACAAGGAACACCGAAAACCATGCAACAAAACCCTAATTATGAAGATGTTGTGAAAGAATTGCTTCATTATTTTTCGCGTAAAATTGCGGAAGCTAAATCACATAAAATTAACGACCTCATCATCGATCCTGGTTTTGGATTTGGAAAAACCATCGCGCATAATTACACCATTTTAAAACAATTAGAAGTATTCAAAATGCTCGATTTCCCAATATTGGCAGGTGTTTCCAGGAAATCCATGATTTATAAAGTGCTAGAAACTTCTCCGCAAGAAGCGTTGAACGGAACTTCTGTGCTACATACGATTGCTTTACAAAATGGCGCTTCTATTTTGCGGGTTCATGATGTGAAAGAAGCGATGGAATGTGTGAAGTTAGTGGGAATAATGCGTGCGTAAGTTTTGATTGGTTATTCTTGATAAAAAAATAAAAAGTTGCCTAATCATTTTCAGACAACTTTTTTTAATGTTGATACTAAACTAGTCAAAATACGACTCCTTTTAAGAAACTTCTAATACATGTTTCGTGGCCACGGAGAAGGAGCACTTTGACAATCGCGCTCGTTGCATTCGCTTCCGTAGTTTACACAAGATCCGCTGTGTTTGCAAACAGATCCACCTAAGATTTGTACTTGTTGGCTTTTTTCAATTTTTTTAACGCCTTTTAAATTTAAAATTTCAGTTAACATGATTATACTATTTTTGGTTAATAAATACAGAAAAATAAAAAACTTATAAATTAAATTGTTACGGTTTTACCATAAAAATAAAAGTTGCCCAAAATAATTTTTAGGCAACTTTTACAATTTTACTTTTTACTTTTCTTTCTAAAAGTCCAAACAATAACAACATTGTACTTCTGCGCAATGATGTCCACAATCTGTACAAACACCACCGTTAAAACATTTAGCGCGCCCGCCGTTAATTTTTTGTTGTTGACTTTTTTCGATTTCTTCGACTCCTTTTAGGTTTAAAATTTTGTGTAACATGATTATTTTTTTGGTTAATAGTCATAAGATAACTCATCTAATAATCAAACTATTACGGTTTTACCATAGAAATAAGTGATCGTTTTTTCCCTTGTTTGCAATTCCTCTACGCAATGGTAGAAAGCGTTTCTGTTGAAAAAAAACAGCTTTTACATCAACCTTGTATAATATTTGTTATTTTTACTCCAACCGTATATGCAACTACTTTGGATTTTATAGGCTTTTTAAATTTCGGATTGTTAGACTTCATCGAAATCATTCTCGTTGCGGTGCTTTTGTATTATGTATACAAACTTGTAAAAGGAACTGCCGCTATTAACATTTTTGTTGGAATCGTGATTATTTTCATCATGTGGAAAATAACGGAAGCACTAGAAATGAAAGTATTGAGTAATATTTTTGGCGGATTTATTAATGTTGGAATTATTGCCTTATTTATTGTATTTCAGCAAGAAATCCGAAAGTTTTTACTAATGATTGGTTCTACAAATTTTGCTACGAAACGTAGTTTTGTCAAACATTTTAAGTTTTTGAAACAAGATGGAAATACCGAAACTGATGTAGAAGCTATTTTGGAGGCTTGTGTAAAAATGGCTGCCACAAAAACCGGTGCTATTATCGTCATTGAACGTAGCAATTCATTAGATTTTGTAAAAGATTCTGGAGATACAATGGGAATGGATGTGAATGTTCCGACCTTGGAAAGTATCTTTTTTAAAAACAGTCCATTGCATGATGGTGCCATTATTATTGAAGGTAATCGTGTGACTGCTACACGCGTTATTTTGCCTGTTTCCAAAGAAACTAAAATTCCGCAACGTTTTGGCTTACGTCACAGAGCTGCCGTAGGAATTACGGAAAAAACAGATGCGTTGGTATTGGTTGTTTCGGAAGAAAGTGGACAGATTTCATATATCCGCGATGGCGAATTTGTATTGTATGAAGATATTGCCATGCTACAAGAAATGCTTCAGAATGACTTAAATTAATTCTTCAAATTACCACAGATGAAAGTGAAATTTACCCTGCTTTTTTTAATTTTTAGCACTTTTTTGTTTGCTCAAATTTCTAAAGAGAAGCTTTATGACGAAATGATGGCTTACGGCAAAGAAGCGTTTATGAAGAAAGTTGCCGAAATTGGAGATGGAAAACTAGAAAATACATTTTACAATTCTAAAAATTTAGAATACTCATATACCATTAAAGATGGAAAGCTTAATGGTTCATTTACGCACTATTTTAAAGATGGAAATATTCGTTTGCAAGGCTCGTATCTTGATGATGAATTGCATGGAATATTGACAGAATATTACGGAAATAAACAAGTAGAATCTGTTCGTAACTTTGAGAAAGGAAAATTACTTCCAGGCTTGAAGGCTTATTTTGAGAATGGAAAATTGAAAGTTAAAGAAATATATGACAAGGTTAGAAAACTTCGAGTTGGAGAAGAATATTACGAAAATGGAAAGCTAAAATCAACCATTGAATATGTATTGAATGATGAAAACTTGTTGAGCGGAGTTGAAGAGCGTTTTTATGAAAACGGAAAAATAAAGTCAAAAACTTCGTATAAAAATAGCGAACGTGTCGGAACTTATGAAGAGTTTCACGAAAGTGGAAAGTTATTGCAAACGGCACAGTATAATGATGAAGGAGAAGAACACGGAGTTTCGAAAATATTTTATGAAAATGGAAAGCTTCGAACTGAAGAAAATTATAAAAACGGAGAACAAATTGGTGTAGAGAAACAGTATTTTGAAAATGGAAATTTAAGAGAAGAGAACCGATTTAATGAAAATGGTGAACAAGAAGGAATTGAAAAATCTTATTTTGAAAACGGAATAGTGTCATTTTCGGGAATGTATAAAAATGATGAACCTGTTGGCGAACATATAACATATCGTGAAAATGGGAACGTAAAATCTTCTATTGTTTATACTGATGAAGGAAAAGATATTGAATATAGAGATTTTGATGAAAATGGAATGCTTAAGGCTTCTATGATCGAAATTAGTGATGCAAAAACTGCTTTTAAAGAATATTTCCCTAACGGAAAGCTTAAATCTGTTGAAAACCAAGTACACAATAAAAAAGATGGCGAATGGAGTACGTATTATGACAACGGTCAATTGCGTCAAAAGTTAATCTATCAGAAAAATAAATTGATTGAAAATGTAGCCTGTTTTGACAGAAATGGAAAAAAAATCAACAACGGTAATTTTGCCAATGGAAATGGTTTGGTGAAATTTTACACCGAGAATGGAAAGGTATACAAAGAAGCAATTTATAAAAATGGTCGTATTGATGATGTTACCAATTATGAAGTAGATTAATTAAGTTGGGTAACATTCCTTCTTGAATGTAACTTTTAGCAAATAAACAGATTCCCTTAAATAGCAAATCCATGCAATGCAAAAACTGTGAATATTCATTAGAAACTACCAATAAATTCTGCGCAAATTGTGGCGCAAAAAAGATTCATAATCGATTGACAATAAAAAGTTTATGGAGTGATTTTTTTGAGCGTTTTTTGAATTATGACAATACATTACTTAAAACGGCTCGGCACATGTTTACAAAGCCCGAAGTTGTCATTGATAGTTTTATTCAAGGAACACGAAAGAAATATTTGAATCCTTTCAACTTCTTTTTGGTGAGTTTGGCAATTACCGGATTGTACAATTTTTTATATAAATCATTCTTATTGGAAGAAACCATTGCTTTCTATCAGAATTCATTTAAAAGCTTTGGTCAGGATGAATTGTTTTCCGATAATGGTTTTGATGGTTTTACGTTCTTTCTAGAATATTTTAACTTATTTGCTTTCGCTTCTATACCAATCAATGCCTTCGTCACAAAGGTTACTTTTTGGAAAAACAAAAAATATAATTTCACAGAACATATCGTTATAAATCTTTATACGGTTTCTCAGTATCAACTTATAATATATACGATTTCTATTCCGCTACTCTTTTTATCTCTTGAAGCACAAACAACAATAGGCATGTTATTTTTCTTATGCTTTATATTTTACTTCTTCTATGTGTTTGTTAGATTGTATAAACTAAACGGAATTCAGCTGTTTAAAAAACTAGTTACTGTCTTTTTCATCGCCATAGGATTTTTTATCTTACTACTTATCATTACAATACTCGGTGGTTTTTTATATGCTGCATATAATAATTAAACTTAAAAAATTATGACGCTTCTTGCTGAATAAACTGTACTTCGTATAAGTTTTTGTAATAGCCATTATGAATTTGAAGTAATTCGTCGTGAGAACCTTGCTCTACAATGTTTCCAGCATCCATTACAATAATGGTATCTGCCTTTTTAATAGTTGCCAATCGATGTGCAATCACAATAGACGTTCGTCCTTTTGTAATGGTATCCGTAGCATTTTGAATGAGTTGTTCCGAATACGAATCTATCGAAGAAGTTGCTTCATCTAAGATTAAAATTCTAGGATTCGTAACATACGCACGCAAAAACGATATTAATTGTCGTTGTCCAGAAGATAACATGCCACCGCGTTCTTTTACGTTGTAATCGTAATTATTTGGCAAACTCATGATGAATTCGTGCACGCCAATTTGCTTGGCAGCTTTTTCTACCGTTTCTCGTGTAATTGTTGGATCTTGTAAGGTGATATTATTTAAAACAGTATCTGCAAACAAAAACACATCTTGTAAAACGACTGCAATTTTAGTACGCAACGCCTCTAATTTCACATTTTTGATATCAATATCATCAATACAAATAGTTCCAGAATTTATTTCGTAGAAACGATTTAATAAGTTGATAATCGTAGATTTTCCTGCGCCTGTTGCACCAACAATTGCTACCGTTTGTCCTTGTTTTACTTCAAAAGAAATTCCGTGTAATACTTCTTCATCTTCAATATATGAGAAATGCACATCTTTAAATGCTATATTTCCTTTGATATCAATGGAAGCTAATTTTCCTTCATCGTCAATAGTGCTTTCAGTATCTAAAACTTCAAATACACGTCCGGCAGCAACCATTCCCATTTGTAAGGTATTAAATTTGTCCGCAATCTGACGTAAAGGTCTAAACAACATTCCTATCATCATAATGAAAGCTGTAATTTCTCCAACCGTAATTTCGCCACCAGTAGCAGCCATTAATCCTCCATACCAAACCACTAAACCAACAGCAATAGCATTTGCCAGTTCTGGAATTGGAAAGAATATAGAGTTATACCAAACGGTTTTTAACCATCCTTTTTTGTGTTTTTCATTGATTGCTTCAAAGTTTTTATATTCGGTTTTTTCTCTTGAAAATAATTGCACGATTTTCATTCCTGTTACACGTTCTTGCACAAAGGAATTTAAGTTTGAAATTTGCGCACGTACATCTTCAAAAGCAGATTTCATTGCCTTTTGGAATACGCGTGTTGCATAAATGATTAACGGAAGTATCGCAAATACAATTAATGATAATTTCCAACTCATCCACAACATAACGCCCATCACCACGAGCATTTTTAGTAAATCTGCAATGATGACAAATAATCCTTCACTAAAGATACTTGCGATGGTTTCAATATCACTTACAGCTCTCGTTACCAAACGTCCGACCGAAGATTTATCATAATACGCCATTTTGAATTGCAACATGTGATGAAACAATTTTTGTCGGATATCTTTAATGATACTTTGTCCAAGCCAATTGGCATAAAATACAAATAGAAACTGGAATACAACCTCCAATATTAACACACCAAGCATTAGAAGTATGTATATCAATAATCCGTGTTCGTCTTTGGTTATAATGTAATCATCAACCGTAATTTTTAATAAAACTGGGCGTGCCACTGAAAATACAGACAATAATATTGCCGCAATTGCTACAAAATATAAGGTAAGTTTGTACGGATTGGTATAGACCAATAATCTTTTAAAAAGACCGACGTCGAATACTTTTCCAGTTACTTTAGCCATGTGTTATAAATGTTTCTTCAGGATACGTTACCGCCGTTAAATATAGTGCTTTTCCGGGCACCGAAGTTCCTGCGTTGTTTCGATCTCTCGATTCAATAATTTGTTTAAATTCTTCTATTGATAATTTCCCTAATCCTACTTCTAGCAAAGTTCCAACAATGGCTCTCACCATATTTCTGAGAAAACGATCGGCACGAATAGTAAATACTAAGAGTTCATTTCGTTGTTCCCAAACTGCTTTTTCAATCTTACAGATATAGGTTTTTACATCTGTGTGCGTTTTGGAGAAAGATTTAAAATCTTCGTAATTGAATAATTCTTTTGCAGCAGCATTCATCAAATCAACATCTAGTTTTTTATAGACTAAATGTGCGGATTGATTGTGAAACGGATTTTTCTCTGTAACTATCCAATATTCGTAGGTTCTTCCTGTGGCGTCAAATCGTGCATGTGCATGCTTTTTCACGGGATGAATGTCATAAACAGCGACATCTTTTGGCAAAAACGAATTGAGTTTTAAGGTTAATTCTGATCGATCAAATACTATATCTGTATCAAAATGCGCAAACATTTGCTTGGCATGTACGCCTGCATCTGTTCTTCCTGCGCCTAAAATTGATATTTTTGATCGTAATAAAGTTGTGATTGCTTTTTCGAGAACTTCTTGTACTGAAATAGCGTTTGGCTGATTTTGCCAACCGTGATATTTTTCGCCATTATAAGAAAGTTCAATGAAGTATCTCAAGGTAATATTTGCTACTTTTGTTTCAGACTCACAAAGATAAGTTTTAATTCAGTATTTTAATTGAATTCACAATTATTTAGGAAAGTTTTACCAACTATAATTCATGAAGAAAATTTTATTGTTATCCGATACGCACAGTCATATAGACGATCAGATTTTAAAGCATGTCAAAAATGCCGATGAAGTATGGCATGCAGGCGATATTGGCGATTTGTCAGTGACCGATACAATTCAGAAATTAAAACCATTGCGTGGAGTTTACGGAAATATTGACAACGATAAAGCACGCATGGAATTCCCTGAAAATAATCGGTTTATGTGTGAAGGTGTTGATGTTTGGATCACGCATATTGGCGGATATCCAAATAAATATAATGTGCGTATTCGCGAAGAAATTCGTCAAAATCCACCTAAATTATTTATTTGTGGGCATTCACATATTTTGAAAGTGATGTTTGATAAAAAACTCGATCTACTTCACATGAATCCTGGTGCCTGCGGAAAACACGGTTTTCATAAAGTCAGAACCATGCTGCGTTTTGTGATTGATGGAGATAAAATTAAAGAGTTAGAAATTATTGAATTGGCGAATCGGCATTAATTATTATAAATCCTATTTTTTCCTTTTTCTGCAGTATAGCAACTATTTTTCGTTAAAAATTTTTGAAGCCTTGGAAAAAATTTAGAAAAATTGATGTGGTTTTAGTTTTCCTTAGAAAACTAAAAATACCTCTAGAAAAAGCGCCTTTTCTTTTGTTTTTGTTTTCTTTGGGCGAACAAAGAAAATGAAAAAATGAAGGTAAGAATGGTTATTGAGATTACTTCCTTGTGATTAATATAATTAAGTTAAAAAAACTAAGAAAAATCTATTTCCTCCGCCATCACACGCAACACATCCGAACGATTGACCATGGTTAAGACCTTTGTCATACTCGCCTTGAGTTGCTCGTGACTTTTAAACATTTCAAAAATCCCCATAATATATGTATTGAAATCTATGTTGGCTTCATAGCGAATCATGCCAGCTTGTTTTGCCAATTGCATTAATTGTGTAATAATTTCTCGTGCTTGATTTACTTTAAATTCAATTGGTTCCAACACCGAATGCAATACACTTTGCGCTGGATATAATATGGTAGAAGCAACATAGAGTTGTTCTTTTCGTTTGGACGAATTTTTCTCAGAGGATAACAAAGGAGTCATGAGCTGACTCCTAAATCCTGCTATCTCTGAACATTGTGCGTAGTTGTATGTTTTTAAGAATTCTTCTGATTCTTGCAACCATTTGGTCAGTTCCGATATGAAATGCACATCTTTTTCTCCTAATTTATCTGCCAATCCGGAAACTTGAAACAATAGGTTTTTACATTTTTCTACGATATCTACTAAAGACTTGTTCATGGGTATTGTTTTACATTTTTTCTCTGAATGCTATTCTGGTGAAAGCCTTGATATGCTATCTCCATTTTCGTTTTCAATGGTGTGCCATTCCATACTTTCTTCAAGAACGGTCATTTTGATGAAAACCATATTTTCTGTTTTTTGCTCTCTAAGCCTACTTGCTTCTACAATTACATTGGCATTTTCAATGTTGCGTTGCATTTCTTTTGGCTTCACTTCTGGTTGTAATCGCGCTAAAATTTTCTGACTCATCACATCTCTTGTAATGACTGCCTTTTCTTTAGGTGCCGACGCTTCCGCAGATACTACTCCTGATGTTAGTGATGTTGTTGATACAGAAGGTGTTTTTATTCGCAGTGTTTGATCTGCAATTGTATCTGAAAAATTACGCAATGCATTTTCAATTGTTTCTCCCGATTTTAATTTTGCTTCGAGCAAATCAGCTTCTTTATACAATGCTTGTCGAATTTTGAGAGAGGAAGCTCTGTCAAAACTTTTTATCTGATATATATTAATTAATTCGTCATACGCTCGTGATACAAACGTTCTATTATCAATTGGTTGATAATCTGCTGGCTCGGTAGTTTCTACATCTTCTATTGCTACAGGAATTGTAAATTCTACATTTTGCATTTTCATTCTTGGAATAGAAAAATGCTTTAACAAACGATGCTGTGCATATTGTTCAGCAATGTTGGCGGATTCAATATCCGCCAATACTCTTGCTTGATTTACACTAGCGACTAATGTCCCTAAATAATCTTGTAAATTTGCCATTGTTCTTCCTTGTTAAATTTAAGCTGCTGGTATAGCAGTTGGAGTTGAAACAATTGCATTTTCTAAAATTCCTAACAGTTTTTCCATACCTGCTGGCATTTCATCTTGAACAGCTCTTACGTGTACAGCCATAGAATATGTTTTTTCTATGTTGAATCCTTGTTGCGATTTACGCTTGTAGGATGCAGATACACTTAGTTTTGCTGATCCGCCTGGCCAACGTTGTTTTACTGTTAAATCTCCTTTGATTCCAAATTCAGTTTCTACGTTTCTAGATTCTACCGAGTTGATTTTCGCGTTGAAATCTACCGTAGTTTCATCAATACGAATAAAAGGAATTGGCAACATCGTTAAGATTGGCACTTCAATTTTCATATCTTGAAATTGTGCTGCTCTTGCAACTTGTGTTCCTAAAGCACTTACCGCAGCTGCTCCACTACCATCACCACCTGTAAAAGCTATGGTTGGAGGCGATGTATAACCACTTCCTTGATTGGTAATATCTATACTATCAACGACTCCTGAGCCATTTATAAATGCTGTTGCAGTTGCTCCAGTTCCGTCACCAGTAAGTGTTACTGTTGGCGCAGATGTGTAACCAGTTCCGCCATTAGAAATCGTAATAGATACGACTTGATCTGTGTTTCCTTCTTGATACGGTGCAACTTGTTTTGGATATTTAAAAGATACATATATTGGATCTTTGTCTTCTGTGAATCCTACTTTTTGGATAAAATCAACCGAACTCATCGATGCTTGTGCTTGCGCATTCACCACTGAGATTAATGGACCTCCAATCATGGATTCAAAATCGATACTTGCCAGTTCTTGTCCTGGGTTATATTTTGATAAACTCATAATATTGTTTTTGTTTCACCTACTCTATTCAAAAGGCTTTTCGGTATTCGCCTGTTCAGTTTCGAAATTGTACAGGACAAATTTGACATTATTGTAAGAGAAGAACCCTAGGAAGAAAACTAGAAAGACACGGGGAAAACACTATTTAATTTTTAGTGAAACCACTAAAAACAACAAACCTCAGTATTTCGCTGAGGTTTGTATCGTGCATTATGTAGTATTTTTTAACTTAATCCATTTAAAATGGCGTCTGCATAACTTTGTGGATCATTTCCGCATTTTTCAATATCGTCATACAACCAAATAAATCCTCCGGTGATTCCATCATTTTTCCAACCTGAAAAATAACCTTGAATTGTACTCGCGTCCATTCCTTGCGTACAACCAGTACCATTTTTACACCAAAGTCCCGGATCTATAAATGCTGCTGCATCAAACCCGCTTGGCATTGCTTTTTGTAATGGATCAATCCATCCTTGCTGTACATTGTATAAATTTGGTGCACCTCCAGCATAACATTGCAAGTTAAACCCTGTTACCAATCCTGGATTTGTTCCTTCTAAAGCAGTTAAACAATCAATCCAAAAAGAACTGTTTGTATATGGACAAAAGGTAACTTCTTTATACCCAATAGTTGAAAGCATTTGGCTTAATTGTACAATCGTATTTTGATCATAGTTTCCTTCATCATCGTAATCAATACCATCAATTACAGGAATTTCTCTTAATAATGCTTCAAAGTTTTTATATAATATACTTGATGATGATGTTCCATCTCGTTGAATTAGACTCATGATATGGTAGAAATCATTTGTTTCCCAACCTCCGATAGAGAATAAGATTCGGTTTACACTTCCATACTGTTTTACGTTTTCAAGCATTGCGCCCCAAGAAGAATCTCCGATGTATGTACCGTTGGAAACTATAGGCGTATCGTTGTATACTAAATCGCCATTAGATTTTACGTGAACTGCCCAACAAACTACGGTTGTAAAACCTGTTTGATTTAATGTAGGTAATGCAGAACTTGGACCTGGATAAAAAGGTCCTCCGCCATAAATTGATGCTGTAAGTTTCATAATTAGAATATGTTTAGGTTATTAATTATATAAACTTACAATTGTATTTCCTTGATTTTTAGCGTATTATTTTTGGTTTTTAAATTCCCGTATTTTCACTTGATTCTTTACTTTTGGATTGAAAACGTGTAGATTTTGCTTTTCAGCGGGATGAATTCAACTTACAATTTTGAATGCGCCTTAGGTACTGAATCAAGTTCAGCACAAGCTTTTCTAATGAAGGAAATATGAAATTGAGATCCCGCTATACAGCGGGATTAGTTCAACTTACAATTTTGAATACGCCTTAGGTACTGAATCAAGTTCAGCACAAGCTTTTCAAAATTGAGTTTTACTAAAAAAAACTCCAAAGTTTTGACACTTTGGAGTTTTCTACGCACTAATATTACTAAGATGTTAGGTTTATCGTAATCGATCTACAGATTTTACAAGATCTTCATCCTTCTTAATTGCTCGGTTAGCGAGCACTAATAAAACGATAGAAATAATCGGAATAATGATCCCAATACCTTTCTCCGAGACTTCCGTCTCTCCAGATAACGTTAGCATTCGATATACAAATACTCCTAATAAAGTAAGGTTAAATATGATGTTGAAACGATTCAACACAAATTGTAATTTTCTATTTTTGAATAAAAAGATAGTGATAAGCGCTAAAATTGCTGATGCCACAAACAAACCTATATATATTGGATCGTCTTTTGCAAAAATTTCTACGCCTTCAATAGTTGTATACAAACCAAATATAAATGTTAGACCGCCAGCAATTGCAGCGACTAATAACATATAAATACTTTGTATTCTTTGAATCATACCTTAAAATTGGAACACAAAAATAATAGTTCTTTTCATAAAATACTATTTTGTTTATTAAAATAAATTTGTATTATTGCATAGACAATTCATAATCTATTGTTAATAATAGATTTACACACTTCATTAGAGTACTTTATCACTCACTTTTTCAAAAAAACAATTCATTACACGAAATAAATGTTAGAAATTTCAGAATTAAAAACAAGAAAACTCCCCGAATTACAAGAAATAGCCAAGACTTTAGCTGTTCCAAAGTACAGGACTTTAAAAAAACTAGATTTAATTTATAAAATATTAGATCACCAAGCTATAAATCCTGAATCAGTAGCACCTATAACAAAAGCAGAACCAAAAGCTACCGAAGAAGATTCGACTTCAAAAAGAAGACGCATTAAGAGAGATCCTAATCAACGAACTGAAAAGAAACCTTCAACGCACCAATCTTCTTCACCACAGCCTTCCACTCAGCAACCTTCTCCTGTAAAACCTTCTACAGCAAAAAGTCAACCTGAGCCTAAAACGGCAGAAAAGCCAAATACGCCAGCACCGAAACAAAATAAACCGATTCATAAAGCATCTGACAAAAATCAAAAGAACATCCCTTCTCACGTAAAGAAAGATGATCCAAAGAAATCAGGAAATGATCAATCGGATACAAATACAAAACCACAACACACCAATAAGAAAGAGCATACGCCAAATCCGAAACCACAACACTCCAATAAAAAAGAGCATTCACCAAATCCGAAACATTCTAAAAAAGAGCATTCTCACAAGAATAACGGAAATAAAGATCAACGTAATCGCTACCGCGAGCCTGATTTTGAATTTGATGGAATTATTGAAAGTGAAGGTGTTTTAGACATTATGCAAGATGGATATGGCTTTTTGAGATCATCTGATTATAATTATTTATCATCACCTGATGATATTTATGTTTCACAATCTCAGATTCGCTTGTTTGGATTGAAAACTGGAGATACTGTTTTAGGAATTGTAAGACCTCCGAAAGAAGGTGAAAAATATTTCCCTTTAATTAAGGTTAGTAAAATTAATGGACTAGATCCACAAGTAGTGAGAGATAGAGTTGCTTTTGAGCACTTAACACCATTATTCCCTGATGAGAAGTTTAACTTGGCAGAACGTCAGAGTACAATTTCTACACGAATCATGGATTTATTTTCTCCTATTGGAAAAGGGCAAAGAGGAATGATTGTTTCGCAACCAAAAACTGGTAAAACCATGTTATTGAAAGATGTTGCGAATGCTATTGCTGCAAATCACCCTGAAGTATACCAAATTGTGTTGTTAATTGATGAACGTCCAGAGGAAGTTACAGATATGCAACGTAATGTTAAAGGTGAAGTTATTGCTTCTACTTTTGACAAAGAAGCTACAGATCACGTAAAAGTGGCAAATATTGTTTTAGAAAAAGCAAAGCGTTTGGTAGAATGTGGTCATGATGTAGTGATCTTATTAGATTCTATCACAAGACTTGCTAGAGCGTATAACACCGTGCAACCTGCTTCTGGAAAGATATTAAGTGGTGGTGTTGATGCGAATGCTTTACACAAACCAAAACGTTTCTTTGGAGCTGCTAGAAATATTGAAGGTGGCGGATCATTATCAATCATTGCAACTGCATTGACTGAAACTGGTTCTAAGATGGATGAGGTAATTTTTGAAGAATTTAAAGGAACTGGTAATATGGAATTACAGTTGGATCGTAAGATTTCTAACCGTAGAATTTTCCCTGCTATCGATCTTACTTCTTCAAGCACACGTAGAGACGACTTGTTATTAGATGAAAAAACGATTCAACGCATGTGGGTATTACGCAAATACTTAGCAGATATGAATCCTGTAGAAGCGATGGAATTCATTAACCAACGTATTAAACAAACAAGAAATAACGACGAATTCTTGATTTCTATGAACGCATAGAACAAATAGAATTTCAACATATACGAAAAGCTGCTTACAAATTGTAAGCAGCTTTTTTATTTAGGATGAGACCGTTTTATAATATGTAAAAATTAAGCACAAAAAAAACTCCAACTGAGTTGGAGTTCCATATTTTGTAGATAAGTTACTTTACTATAAAGTACTTACGTGCTTAGCAAGCTTTGATTTTAAGTTAGCAGCTTTATTATCATGGATAATGTTACGCTTTGCTAGCTTATCAATCATAGAAACTACATTAGTAAATAAAGCTTCAGCCTCTTTCTTCTCTGTAAGACTTTTTAATTTCTTAATAGCATTACGAGTAGTTTTATGCTGATATTTATTTCTAAGACGCTTAGTCTCGTTACTTCTGATTCTCTTTAATGCTGACTTGTGATTTGCCATTTTCTTTTCTTAATTAACTTTTTAAAACTTAATGTTTCGTAGCCCGTAGGGGATTCGAACCCCTGTTACCAGGATGAAAACCTGGCGTCCTAACCCCTAGACGAACGGGCCTTCATTTTTCAATGAGGGTGCAAATCTAATTTATTAATTAGTATTTGCAAAATAAACTTACAGAAATAATTTAGTAGCCCGTAGGGGATTCGAACCCCTGTTACCAGGATGAAAACCTGGCGTCCTAACCCCTAGACGAACGGGCCATTATTCCTATTAGCGGATGCAAAAATACAATTATTTTTATATGCTCCAACTATTTTTAAAAGTTTTTTTAGTTTTTTTAATACGCCTTAGCGAATAGTACTCTTTTACTTGATTGCTGACCCGAATATACACATTTTCCTTCTTCTTCCAAAGCATCTAAAGGAATACAACGAATTGTTGCTTTTGTTAACTCTTTTATTTTATTTTCTGTTTCTTCAGTACCATCCCAATGTGCAGAAATAAAACCTCCTTTGTTTTCTAATACATCTTTGAATTCTTCAAACGTATCCACGACCGTAGTGTGCTCATTTCTGTAATCCTTAGCCTTGTTAAACAATTCTTCTTGAATTGTCTCTAAAAGGCTTACAACTGTCTCTACAGCGTCTTCTTGAGCTACTGATTGCTTTTCAAATGTATCTCTACGTGCAATTTCAAGTGTTCCATTCTCTAAATCACGTGCGCCCATTGCAATTCGTAATGGAACTCCTTTTAGTTCCCATTCTGCAAATTTAGCACCAGGTCGCAATGTATCTCTTTTGTCAAATTTAATAGAAACACCTTTTGCTTTTAGTTGATCTGCTATTTCAGTTACTTTCTCCGCGATTGCTTCAAATTGCTCTTCATTTTTATAAATTGGCACAAATACAACTTGTATTGGCGCTAATTTTGGAGGCAACACTAATCCGGCATCATCACTGTGTGTCATTATCAATCCACCCATTAATCGTGTAGAAACTCCCCAAGAAGTTGCCCATACTAATTCTTGTTTTCCTTCTTTGGTTACATATTTTACATCAAATGCTTCTGCAAAGTTTTGTCCTAAAAAGTGTGATGTTCCAGCTTGCAACGCTTTTCCATCTTGCATTAGTGCTTCGATAGTATGTGTTTCTAAAGCGCCTGCAAAACGTTCGCTTTCTGTTTTTGCACCTTTTACTACTGGCATTGCCATAAAATCTTCTGCAAATTCAGCATATACTCTTTGCATTAGTAATGATTCAGTAACTGCTTCACTTTCTGTTGCGTGTGCTGTATGTCCTTCTTGCCATAAAAATTCGGCCGTTCTTAAGAATAAACGCGTACGCATTTCCCAACGAACTACATTTGCCCATTGATTGATTAAGATTGGTAAATCTCTATACGATTGAATCCAGTTTTTATACGTACTCCAAATAATTGCTTCACTTGTTGGACGGACAATAAGCTCTTCTTCTAGCTTTGCATTTGGATCAACTATTAGCTTTCCTTCGTTATCTGGGTCTGATTTTAATCTGTAATGTGTCACTACTGCGCATTCTTTTGCGAAGCCTTTTGCATTTTTTTCTTCGGCTTCAAAGAGACTTTTGGGTACAAATAATGGAAAATATGCATTTTCATGCCCAGTTTCTTTAAACATTTTATCTAATTGTGCTTGCATTTTTTCCCAAATTGCATAGCCATACGGCTTGATTACCATACAACCTCTAACCGCTGAATTCTCCGCTAGATCAGCCTTTACGACTAACTCGTTATACCATTTTGAGTAATCGTCACTCCTCTTTGTTAATTTCTTGCTCATTCTTAGTAGTTTGGCACAAATATTGTGAATATGTTAAATATAAAATAGTTTCGACAAAACTAACTATTTTTGTATTGTTCAACAATTAATTCTAGGAGATATGCGAGTAATTTACTATTTAAAAAACAAGATAAGCGCTATACACGTTTTAGCCATCACTTTTTTAGCACTAACATCATGTGGTACATACCAACAAGCTACATATGATGACGGTATTTATAGTTCTGATCAAGAAAGAACACAAACAACTGAGGTTGTAAATACTGGTAATGATCCATATCAAAATTATTTTGAACAAAAATCACTTGAAGCGGAAGATCGCTACGGAGATGTTTTTACAGACGTAGAATCATACTCTAGTCAAGACTATGTTGATCCTGAAGTAAATGTTGACGATATAGGATATACAGAAAGCTATTCTCCATGGGGTCAGACTACTGAAGACATTACTATTAATGTCTATGCTGGTACTGGCTTAGGATTTTCTCCTTTTGGAGTTGGATTGTGGAACAGAGGTTTTGGAAACCGATGGGGTTGGAATAACTGGGGCTGGAACAACTGGGGTTGGAACGGTTGGGGATTAGGTTGGAACAACTGGGGCTGGAATGCTGGACTTTGCGGACCTTACGGTGGTGGATTCTACGGATCTTATGGTTACGCTGGTTTTTATAGCCCATACTGGAGATCTCCTTATTATGGAAACTACGCATACAACAGAGGAAGAAGAACATACGCCAATAGAGCTTTAGCAAGCAGAAGATCTAATTATTACTCAAGAACTGCAAATAGAAATAGCAATACACGCTATTCAAACTCTCGTTCATCAAGAAGAACAAATAGTACGGTGCGATCGACAAGAAATACGCGTAACAGCAATGTGCGATCGACTAGAAATACGAGAAACACTAGAAATACCACAAGAGCTACAAGAAACAATCGTCAAGTACGTTCTACTATTACACGATCTAACAGCAATTCTCGATCACGAGTTAACAGCACAAGATCATCATCATCTAACAGAGGTTCTTCAGTAAGATCATCTGGTGGAAGTAGATCAAGTGGAGCTAGCAGAGGCGGTTCAAGAAGAGGTGGAAGATAAAATTATCACACATTAACATATTCCTAAAGAAATATTAAATAAAATTATGAAAAAAGTATTTATACTATTCATAGGTGTGCTTACTATGTCTGTAAGTAATGCCCAAAATATAAACGATGTTGTTCGATATTCTTCCGAAAGTTTAAACGGAACAGCTCGTTTTAGAGCCATGAGTGGAGCTTTTGGAGCACTTGGAGGTGATTTCTCAGCTTTCTCGATAAACCCCGCAGGATCGGCTATTTTTACAACTAGTGAGGTTACAATTTCATTAAGTAATTATAATAACGATAACGATACTTCATATTTCGGAACAGTTGCCAACAGAAATGAATCAGAATTTGATTTGAATCAGGCAGGAATCGTTTTTGTCTTTAATAATATGGGCGATAGCGACTGGAAAAAAATATCGTTAGGTGTAAACGTTCAAAATAATGATAATTATTACAACAATGTTTTTGCCACTGGACGGAATCAATCTAGCGGAATCGGAGATTACTTTACATTTTTTGCAAACGGACAAGAAACAGGCGTAATTGCACAACAACCTGGAGAAAGTGATACAGATACATATTTAATACTTGGAGAAGATTTTGGATTTGCAGCTCAACAAGGATTTTTAGGATATGAAGGTTTTGTAATTAATCCAAATAATCCTGGAGATGATAATATTTCATACAGTCCTAATGCAAACTATGCTGCTGGAGCCGATCATGATTACATCTTACAAACTTCTGGATTTAATAGAAAATATACATTCAACGTAGCAGCACAATACAGAGACAACTTATATTTAGGTTTAAATATCAATTCACATGATGTTGATTTTAGAGAACGTAGAGTATTGATTGAAACACCTGTTGATGCTACTTCTGGATTGCAATATGCCGAATTTTCTAACGAATTATACACGTACGGAACTGGTATTTCTTTTCAAGCTGGAGCCATCTTAAAATTGAAAAATATTCGTTTAGGAGCTTCGTATCAATCACCAACATGGTATAGCTTAAATGATGAATTAATTCAAGGTTTAAGCACGGATTTTAGAGATCCGGGTGTTCCATCTGATATATTAAGAAGAGATATTTTCCCTAACGTGATAAACGCTTACAGACAGCACAGAATTGTTACACCTGGAAATATTACAGGAAGTTTTGCTTATATATTCGGAAAGAAAGGATTGATCAGTTTTGATTACTCTTTAAAAGATTACACACATGCAAAAATACGTCCGACAAATGATTTCATTGTCACGAATAATGATATCGAAAATCAATTACAAGCAGCTTCTACATATAGGGTTGGTGGAGAATACAGAATCAAACAATTTAGCTTACGTGGTGGATATCGCTTTGAGCAAAGTCCATACAAAAATGGAACTACTATTGGAGATTTAGAAGGATATTCTTTAGGATTAGGATACAACTTTGGAAGTATGTCTGTTGACTTAGCGTATGACAGAAGCGAGCAAGCAAGAAATCCACGACTTTTACAAGCTGGTTTAGTTGGGTTAGCCAACATTAATAATATAAACTCAAACGTTACTTTATCAGTTGCGTTTAAACTATAAATAATATACAACCGATTAATCTCACCGTAAAAAACCTCATTTCCATAATGAGGTTTTTTTTATGCTTTATTTTGTTTGAATTTCCTCAGATGCAACTAAATTATTTTGCAAATTAAATCATTCATGATCAAAGTGAATTACAATATCAATAGTCAAATGGTTTTTCTCGTAGACACATAAATACGCTTCTTTTTGAAAAACAATAATTTGGGCGTTACCACAACACTTCCACTACGCTCAGTGTAAGTGGTCAGGCTTTCCACTATATCTTTTGCGAAAAGCAAAAGGATGCCGTTGCAAATGCGTAGCATTCACGATTTCTTAATCAATAAGTATGCATGAGTAATCCTTAACGCAGAAGCAGATTAAAATACCTTACGCTAGCGCTCGTTTATAACGAGTACTTAATAGCAACAAACGTTCACTTCATAAAAAACCCGAAGAACAGCTGTTCTTCGGGTTTTAGTATGTTTTATTTTTTCTGTTTAATTTATCGCTTCAATGTAAAATGATTGATAAACTCTTTTGGATTTCCATCAAATGGATCTACATATTCTACTCTGAACCAGTAATCTGCTGATGGCATTGGCGTTCCGTTGTAGGTTCCATCCCAACCTTGTCCTGCAGGACTAATCTGTTTGAGGAGTTTTCCATAACGATCAAAGATGTAAATCTTCGCTGCTGGCTGATTCTGTAATCCGATGATATTCCATGTTGGATTAAACGCATCACCGTTTGGTGTGAAGAATTCCATAAAGTCTATCAGTCCAAAAGTCCGTACCAGTTCTCCACAACCATTGGTATCTCTTACCGTAATGGTATGCTGTCCTGGTTGTAAATCGAAGAACTCTCCTGTGGTTTGCCACTGCCCATCATCCAATTGATATTCATAGTTCCCTGAACCTCCTGTTGCCGTTGCTACCACATTGTGTGTATCTGAAAAGGCGGGTGTGGTTACTGCAATATCAAGTATGCTTGGTGCTGATGATGCTGTATAAGTTACACTATCACTAGAGTTACAATTCGTTGGATTGTTCTGATCGGTAACTATAACCGTATACGTTCCTGCTTGATCTACTGTCACTGTTGCACTGCTTTCAGTTCCACTTGGCGTGGTCCACTGATAGGTGAATCCTGCGCCAAAGTCTACCCCAATTGTTCGTGGATCTAAAGCTTGTCCTGTGGTTGCATCCACACATAAGATATCATCTTCTGGTAAGCTAAACACAGGTAATGGATTGACTTGTAAATTCACTAAGATCGGATCTGAAAGACAACCTGTAATGGTTTGTCGAACGCGTGCAAACAAAGTCTGCGGATTCGATGTGTTCGTATACGTTGTTGTGTTTGCAATCGCATTGCTATCTGCATCAGCATCTGCGGCTGTTTCATAATACGATACTGCCATATCTGCTTGTCCATTTATGATGGTAACATCAAGTGAAGTTAAATCAAATACGGCTGTATCCTGATCTGCCTCATTTGTTGCACATTCCTGATATGTTGGTGGCGCTGTCGCTGTTGGAATTGGTTCTACACTAAGCTCTAAACTTGCAATGTTATTGGTGTTCACACATCCAGTAATGGTATTCTCCACACGGATAAAGACCGTTTGTGGATCGATGGTGTTTTCAAAAC
>NZ_JACGWS010000011.1 GCF_014397005.1 Kordia aestuariivivens | reverse complement strand
AGGCTAGTTTTAATGAGCTCTACGAAAAAGTAAAGCACAATGTGCTGTCAGACTTTGCACATCAGCAATATCCTTTTGATACCCTTGTTGAAGAATTAGGCTTGCAATATGATGCAAGTAGAACTCCATTATATGATATCTCTTTAACGCTTCACAACATCTCAGATATGAGTGACTACAAAATGTCAAACATAACAGATGCAGCAGGTATTAGTGATTTAGGAGAAGGACTGTGTAAAAACGATGTTGAATTCCACGTACAACCCATTGGTGGAATGTTATCCATTGGAGTGATGTACAATACAGATTTATACGATCAGGATATGATCAGTAATTTACTAGTTCACTTTAAAGAACTGACCAAGAACTTGATAGACAATCCAACAAAAGCCATTGGGTATGTTGACTATCTAAAGCAGGAAGAAAAGCATGAACTCTTGCATGATTTTAAAGGTGACACTAAACAATACTCAGGTAAAAACTTTTTAGAATTATTTAAAGAACAAGTAGCCAAGACACCAGAGGCAACGGCACTGGTATATAAAGACAAAACACTTAGTTATGAGGAATTGGATACAATCTCCACACAACTAGCACATAGTTTAACCACAGATCATAAGGTACAACTCGGTGATTATGTTGGAATCCAGTTAGCTAGAGACGAGCGTTTTGTATGGAGCATCTTAGGGATCTTAAAAAGTGGAGCAGCGTATGTATCAATCGATCCTGCGTATCCAGAAGATCGAAAAGCGTATATGGTTACTGATGCAGGCATTGAGCTGTTGATTACAGATACCACCTATATGTTTGATATGGATTACTATGAAGGCGCATTATTAGCGCTGGATGTAGAATTTGAAAAAGACGCCTATCCAACAACGCCATTGCAATTAGAGATTCCAATGGATAGTACGGCCTATGTAATTTATACCTCAGGATCGACAGGCCTTCCGAAAGGAGTTTTAGTGAATCATGAAAATCTGAGCAATCTAATTCACTGGCAAGGAGAATACTTAGGTAGAGTAGAACAAAGTCATGTATTACAATACTTCTCATACAACTTTGATGGGGCAGTAGGAGAGACGTTTTGGACACTTAGTTTTGGACACAAATTATGCATGTACGATCTTAAAGGACACGAAGAACTGAGTATCTCAGAGTACATACTAAAGAACAAAATTCAAGTCTTTGTTACCATTCCAAGTTTATTAAAAACACTCTCTCCAGAAGACTTTACAGGCATAGACAATGTATTAATAGTTGTAGTAGGAGAAGTCTTTGACAAAGAACTCTACGAGCGTTGGAAAGGAGTTGGAACCCTAGTTAATGGTTACGGACCCACAGAAAACACGGTATATTCAACAGTTTATGAACTAGGCGATCGTTTAGATCACAATCGAGTACCGATTGGAAAAGCAATTACCAATACAGGTGTTTATATCTTGGACGATCAAGGCGAACTTGTTGGCAAAGGGATTACAGGCGAACTCTATGTAAATGGCGCTAATGTAGCACAAGGATATCTAAACAGAGAGGAATTAACAAGAGACCGATTTGTGGCAGATATTTATGAGATCCCTTACAAAGGACACTTAACACACAACACCGAAGCAGTCGCTGCTTTTATAGAAAAAGAAGTAGAAGTTAGTGGCAATAGATCCTTCTTTCAAGATAGCATTGAAACGTTTTACAACGATCAGGAATTATCGCAAGACTTACGAGAAAAGATCAAACAACTCTACCAGAGTGAGAGTGATATTTTCAGAACGGGCTTCTTACGTTATTTAAACGAAAGTAAAAAAGGGAGTTACAGCTCATTTGGTTTTACCAAAGAAGTGGTAAAAGAATTATTAGCAGGCGAAAAGTTACAAGGCAAATCTGTATTAGACATTGGTTTTGGAAATGGAGAACTGTTAGATATTTTATCGGATATGGGCGCAAATGTCTTTGGAATAGACGCCAATCCATACTTTGTACACAACCAATCACACAAGGATTATGGAGTGGTAATGTCGCGCGTAGATTTATCTCCAGAAGATTTTAAGATATCGACAGGCTTTACCAAGGATCAGTTTGATATTACATTTATGACCTTGGTGTTAGACCGATTGGAATACCCCAAACGTGTGTTGGAGAGTATGTTTGATACGTTGAAATCAGATGGAAAATTCTGTGTACAGGCTTTGTTACCGATCATCCCATTTGATGATGGCGATCATGAAGATCGAATTGTGTATACAGAAGAAGATCATTACATCACAAAGGGTCAATCAGTGGCTCAAGACAAATACCAACTCTTAACGTTATTACAACAACTTGGTGGTGGCGACTTGGCAGTTAGAAGCATGGATTACTATGTAAAAAGCACCGATGGGAACCAGAAATACACACTTTGGTCATTTACAGGAGTGAACAATGGCAAAGGCAAGTTCATGTATAAAACAGGCGATGTTGGAAAATGGCTAGCAGATGGAAACATAGACTTCTTGGGAAGAAAGGACAGTCAAGTTAAAATAAGAGGACATCGTATTGAATTGGATGAAATCATAGCAGCGTTAGACAAATTACCAGTTGTAAAACAATCAACAGTAATCGTTCACAATGAAAACGAAAACAAAGAACTCATTGCGTATGTAGTTCCAAATGGTGATTTAGACGAACGTAAAGTTCAAAAAACACTCAAAGAACAACTTCCAGATTATATGGTTCCTAGAATATTTATCATTCTAGAAGAAATGCCATTAAATCATACGGGAAAAATTAATACAAAAGCACTTCCTTCTCCAGATGGTAACAGTTACAATCAAAATAACTATATCGAACCAGTTACGGAAGTAGAGAAAAAATTAGCATCGCTTTGGGAATCTGTACTAGGAACTAAAAAAATAGGCTTGCAACATGATTTTTTCGACTTAGGCGGAAACAGTATCAATGCTGTAAAACTAATAGCACAATACAACAAAATATTCCAAAAACGTATTGCGATCAAAGACATTTTCGATCATCCAAAATTACAAGACCATGCTGCTTTACTTGCAAAATCAAGTGAAGAAGCGTATGAAAAAATAAAAACAATCGAAGCAGCGGAAAACTATCCGTTGTCAAACGCACAATTACGTTTATGGCTTACGAGTCAAATAGAAGATGGTCTGGTTGCGTACAACATGCCAAACAAAGTAACACTCACAGGTTCATATTCAGTTGAGAATTTCAAAAAGGCAATTGATACAACGATTGCAAAACACGAATCATTACGAACACTATTCAAAGTATCTGATGCTGGCGAAGTGCGTCAATACATTGTAGCGCCTGAAGAAATCAATTTTACATTAGATTACAAAGATTTCAGTGCTGAAAAAGATGCTTCAAATCAAATAGAGGCATACACTTCAAAAGATGCTTACACAGCATTCGATTTAGAAAAAGGACCATTACTAAGAGCTGCATTGCTGAAACAATCAGAAGAAACATATGTGTTTTATTACAACATGCATCATATCATAAGTGATGGTTGGTCTATTGAAATTTTGTCAAGAGATGTTATACGTTACTATGAAGCATTCGAAAATAATACGATAACAGAAGACAAGCCATTAAATATTCAATACAAAGACTATACAGCTTGGCAACAAAATCAATTATACAGTGAAAAATACGAAGCTCACAAAACCTATTGGTTGTCACAATTAGCTAGCGAATTGCCATTGGTTAATTTACCAAGTTTCCGTCGCAGACCACAACTAAAAACGTATAGCGGACATTCGCAACGTATTTTTCTTTCAGACAAAATCACACAACAACTTCGTGACTTTGCCAATACAAAAGGAGGAAGTTTATTCACAGGATTACTAACGGCAACTAATATTTTACTCTATCGTTATTCAGGTCAAAAAGATATCATTGTTGGAAATCCAGTAGCTGGAAGAGATCACGCAGATTTACAAGATCAAATAGGTTTCTACGTAAACACGTTGCCATTGCGAAACAAACTGAATCCAGAAAACACATTTTCAGCATGCTACGATCAAATCAAAGACAATACGTTGGAAGCGTTGAAACATCAAATGTATCCGTTGGACAAATTATTGGAAGAATTAGATGTACAACGCGATGTAAGCAGAAGTCCATTATTTGACATTCTAATCAACCATAACGGAACGGTTGAAGGAAATTCGGAAGACTTTGTGCCGTTCCAAGTAGAAGATTACGGTTCGGGAATGGTAAAGTTTGACATTGTACTAAACTTCACGGAAATTGGCGATAAAGTCGAAATCGTATTGAGTTACAATACTGATATTTACGATCATGAATTAATGAAATCTTGGTTGCGCCATTTCTATACGTTGCTAGAAAAATCATTAGAAGATGAAAATGCTACTGTAAGTTCAGTTGATTATGTATTGGATGATGAAAAGCAGTATTTAACCAATGTCTTGGGAACGAACTCAGTTCCGTACAACGCGCAGGAAACAATCATTGACCAGTTTAACAATCATGTACAAAACGCGCCAAATGCAGAAGCGATCATCTTTGAAAATACAAAACTAACATACAAACAGCTTGATGAAGCTTCTAATGGATACGCAAATTTCTTATTAGAAAAAGGAATCAATTCAGGTGATTTTGTTGGAATCTACGCGGGAATCAGTGAAAAGTATATCACGTCTATTCTTGGAATCCTAAAAGCTGGTGCAACGTATGTACCGCTTGATGTAAAACATCCAGTAGCACGCAGACAATACATCTTTGAAAACTCAAACATGAAAGCTGTCTTAACAGACAATAGCGAATTGCTGACAACGGAAAATGCGAACATTCCAGTATATGATTTCAATGCTATCAACGCAACAAACGTTTCAGAGGTACATCTAGCGAAAGCTGAAAAATTAGTATACATGATATACACATCAGGATCAACAGGTGTTCCAAAAGGTGTAACCATTTCGCATAAAAACATTGCAGATTATGTTGCAGGATTAACACAATCTATAAACATAGCCACACAAAGTAATTTTGCTTTGCTCTCTACATTATCATCCGATTTAGGAAATACGATCTTATTTGGTGCATTGGCAACGGGTGGAACATTGCATGTATTCGCTAAAGAAAACTTAATGGATGTGTACAAGTTGCATCATTATTTTGAAGATAATTCCATTGATTACATCAAAATTGTACCTTCCTATTGGTTGTCATTGCATAGAGATGAAAACTATATAATCCCGAAAAAAGCAATCATTTTTGGAGGAGAAATGTTGACAAATGAAGCGTTGACGAAAGTAAAAGCAGCAAACACAACAACGGAAGTATTTAATCATTACGGACCGACAGAAACAACCATTGGAAAACTATTACATAAAGTAAATCTTGACACTGAATATCTAAATATTCCTATTGGGAAACCATTCTCAAACACAGGAATCTATATTCTGGACGAACATCAACACATCACACCAATTGGTGTTACGGGTGAATTGTTCATTGATGGTGATGGTGTTTCTCCAGGGTATTGGAATCTTTTGGGAACGCAAGAAGAAAAATTTATTGACCATCCATTTAAAGCGGGTAAAAAAATATACCAAACGGGCGATATAGCACGATGGAATTTTGATGGAAACGTAGAATTCATGGGTCGTAAAGGAAACCAAGTTAAAATTCGTGGATATCGTGTAGAATTAGGTGAAATAGAAGCTGTCATTAGCGAATTAAAAACCATACAACAAGCAATTGTTACGGTTCAAAAAGATGCGGAAAATGTACAACAACTCATTGCGTATATAGTAGCGGACCAAGCTATCAATCAAACAGAAATTCGGAATGCAATTGCGATGAAATTGCCAGATTACATGATTCCAAATATGTATGTAGCATTGGAAAGTATTCCATTTACAGAAAATGGAAAAGTAGATTACAAAGCATTGCCAAATCCAACAGAAGCATCAGAAGCGAAACAAGAAATAATTCCACCAAAAACAACAGAAGAAAAACTGTTAGTAGAAGTCATGGAAGCAATTTTGAAAAGAACTATTTACAGTATTCAAGATAACTTTTACAACTTAGGAGGCGATTCGATCAAATCAATTCAAATTGTGAGCAGGCTGCGTCAAAAAGGATTTGTATTAAGTGTTGCAGACATTTTATCAACACCAATTTTAGAAAAAATGGCGTTGCTCATCAAAGAAAAAACAACAACTTCAAACCAAGCAGAAGTTAGTGGAAACGTACAATTAACGCCAGTACAACAGTACTTATTTAATAACGAACACATAAAAGCACCTGCACATTACAATCAATCGGTTGTATTAAGAAGTCAAAAAACAATTGATAAAAATCATTTAAAAAACAGTTTGCAAGCATTGGTAAAACATCATGATGCATTACGAATGGTATACAAACAAGAAGTTTCTGGTTGGACACAATACAATGAAAAATTCACAGGTGATAACTTCCAACTGCAAACGCATGACTTTACAAATACAGAAGATGCTGTCACTAAAATGGGAGATATTTGTAATGAATTACAAGCTGGATTCAATCTTGAAAGCGGACCATTATTCATTGCAGCAATTTTTAAAATGTCAGATGGCGATCGTTTGGCACTCATCTGTCATCATTTAGTTATTGATGGAGTTTCATGGAGAATCCTATTGGAAGATTTAGCATCGTTATATCAACAACAAGAAACAGGAACTTCAATACTATTGCCTAGTAAAACGGATGCTTTCCAACAATGGGCAATTCAATTAAATGAATATGCAAATCAAAAACAAATTCGTAAACCGAAACAATACTGGGAAAATATAGTACAAGAAAACATTCCAGCATTTCCAACGGATAACACAAATAACATTGCTGAAGAAAGAAACGATCAAAGTATATCATTTGAATTGGGAAGTATACTAACTGAGAAAATTCAAACGCAAATTCACGATGTCTATCATACAGAAATCACCGATGTATTGCTCACAAGTTTAGGATTGGCAATTAACGAAGTATTCAATGTTAACAAAACGGTACTGATGATGGAAGGTCACGGTAGAGAAGATGTGATCAACGGAATTGATGTCAGTAGAACTATTGGATGGTTCACATCACTCTATCCACATATACTAGAAGTTTCGGAATCGGGAGAAATGCTGCAAAGTTTAATTCAGATCAAAGACAATTTGCGCAGTATTCCAAACAAAGGAATTGACTACGGAATTATTAAATATCTAGGCAAAGGTTTTGATCAGGAATTAACGCCAACCATCAAATTTAATTATTTAGGTGATTTTGGTGATACTGTTGGAAACAATGCAGAAGAAACCATGTTTGAATACGGTGCGGAATATATCGGAGAAACAGTAAGCAAGCACAATACAGACGAAACTAGTATTAGTATTTCTGGAATGATCGTTTCTGGAAAATTACAACTATCTGTAGTATACGACAGCCGTTTATTTGAAAAAAATACAATTGCGCAACTGACACTTGCGTATGAAAAACAGCTCTCACAGCTTATAGAAGCGTTGACAGAAAGTACAGAACAATACGTAACATCATCAGATTTAACATACCAAGAAGTTGCGTTTGAAGAAATTCAACAACTCAGTAATACAGGACAAGGAAATGTAGAAGATATCTACGAACTATCGCCTTCACAACAAGGAATGTATTATCACTGGTTGGTTTCGGAAGATCCAATGTTATACTTCGTACAAGTATCGTATCGAATAAAATCAAAAGGACTCACGCCAGAAGCAGTAAAACTAGCATATGATACTTTAGTAGAACGTTATTCAATCTTACGAACAGGATTTATAAACCATGCGCAAACAGGAAAACTATTGCAAATAGTTCGTAAAGACATTCCGAGTAACTTTAAAAACGTACAACTAAACGCAGCTACAAATACAGAAGCACAAATCCAATCATTCAAAAAGAATGACGGACAAAAAGGCTTCAAACTTGATGATGCTTCTCAAATGCGTTTGATGTTGATAGAACTTGGAAATGATGAATTTGAATTTATTTGGAGTCATCACCATATTTTAATGGATGGTTGGTGTAACAGTATTCTAATCAACGATTTCTACAAAATATTACAAGCAAACAGTACACAAACTACGCATAACTTACCAGATGTAAAATCATATGGACACTACATCAAATGGTTAAACGCAATTGACAGAGACGAAACGCTTTCTTTTTGGAAAAATTACTTAGCAGCATATTCAGAAGTAGCAGAAGCACCATATAAATACCTTGATAGTGTTGAAGATGTGTACGAACACGGAATTGAAACCATTGAAATAACTGGGGAAAAATATACCAACTTAACAACGGTTTGTAATGACTTAGGTGTAACACAAAATACCTTCATGGAAGTTGCTTGGGGCTATTTATTATCTAAATACAACAATACACAAGATGTTGTATTTGGTTCTGTAGTTTCTGGAAGACCAGCCGATTTAGAAGGCGTAGAAACCATGGTTGGCTTATTTATCAATACCATTCCTGTGCGTATCAAATACGAAGGAAAAGATACGTTGAGTACTGTGTTGAAAAAAGCGCAAAACAACGCAATTCAATCGTTACCACATCACTATTTAAGTTTGGCTACGGTACAAGGTCAAAGCGAATTGGGAATGTCATTAATAGACCATGTAATGGTATTTGAAAACTTCCCGATTCAAGAATTACTAGACGAAGAACTGGTTGGTGAAAAAGCAGAAAACAAAACATCACTTTCGTTAGAATCAATAGATGTTCACGAACAAATGAACTACGATTTTAGTGTCATTGTAACATCCATAAACAATACTTTAAAAGTTGATTTTGAATACAACAAAAAACGTTACAATACGGAATCACTGAAAAAAGTAATTGTACACCTGCAAAATGTAATAGAAACATTCATTGCGCAACCAACACAACAATTACAATATGTTGAATACTTAAATGAAGTGGAAAATGACGAATTGCTAAACGTATTCAATGCGCCAGCAGTGAGCACACCAAAAGACAAATCGTTATTAGATTTATTTACGGATCATGTTGAAAAAACGCCAAACGCAATTGCATTAGCATACGGAGATGAACAATTGACGTTTGCAGCATTAGAAGAAAAGTCAAATCAACTAGCAAACCATCTTGTCAAACAAGGAATCACAACAGGAACACACGTTCCAATCTGTATAGAACGTTCTACACATTTAATTATTTCGATACTTGCGGTCATGAAAACTGGCGCAGTATATGTGCCAATTGACGCTTCCTATCCGAAACAACGAATTGAATACATTCTAAAAGATGTGGAAGCTTCCATAGTGTTGACACAAGAAAAATTTGACAGTACATTCCAAAAATTAGTAGAAATTCCACAGCTAATATTTGCAGATTCAGAAACGATTGCAAACGAGTCAGTAAGCGCATTAAACACACAAATTGATTTACAACAAAATGTATACATCATTTACACATCTGGAACAACAGGAATGCCAAAAGGTGTAATTATAAATCATGAATCTTTATTAGATAGAACGCATACATGGAAAGATTTATACGGAATTGATGGAACTACGAATGTATTACAAATGGCGAATTTCACGTTCGATTTATTCTCGGCAGATTTCTGTAGATCGCTAATGCTTGGTGCAACCTTAGTAGTTTCTGAAAATGATTCATACGACCCAATTACGATTTATGACCTATTACAAAAACATCAAGTAACATTCTATGAATTTACGCCAGGAATCATCTTTCCATTAATGAATTATGTCTATGAAAATCAACTTAAATTACCATATTTAAAAACTTTAATTGTTGGTTCTGATACGGTAAGTGTAAATGAATTCAAAGAATTGGTAGATCGATTTTCAGATACATTGACACTATTCAATTGTTACGGAACCACAGAAACATCGATTGATGCTTCTGTATTCAGTCCATATCCTGAATTCAATTACAGAGGACTAAACGCTACACCAATAGGAAAACCTATTCAAAACACTACAATGTATGTGTTAGACAAGCACATGAAATTAGTACCAGTTGGCGTTGCAGGCGAATTATACATTGGTGGAATTGGTGTTGGAGTTGGCTACTTAAACCGTCCGGAACTATCCGAAGAAAAATTTGTAAGTCACCCGTTTATAGCAAACGAACGCGTATACAAAACGGGCGATTTAGCACGCTTGTTGCCAGATGGAAACATTGAATTTATAGGAAGAAAAGACGATCAAGTAAAAATTAGAGGATATCGTATTGAGCTTGGAGAAATAGAATCTGCGCTCAACGAAGAAGAAATCGTGCAACAATCTGTCGTAATAGCCAGAGACAATGCAAATGGTTACAAACAACTCATTGCTTATGTCGTTAGAACTTCCGAAGAAATCAACAAAAAAATGTTGCAAGAAGCATTGCAAGACAAACTGCCAGAGTATATGATTCCTGCGGTATATGTATTTATGGATGAATTGCCATTATCTGAAAATAGTAAAGTCAATAAAAAAGCATTGCCATTGCCAGATGAAAGCTTATATCCATCGCAACAATATGTAGCGCCTTCAACTGAAGTAGAAGAAACGTTAGTTACCATGTGGCAAGAACTATTCAAAATAGAACGCATCGGAACGCAAGACAATTTCTTTGAATTAGGTGGCGATTCATTATCAGTGATCAATCTCATCATGAAAATTCAAACGGCTTTTAGCGTAAAAATTAAAATCACAGATTTCTTTGCCAGACCAACAATCAAAGAACTTGGAAACATCATTTACATCGCGATAGAATTATCGAATACCAAAAATCGTGAAGAAAAGAAAAATACGATCACTATCTAACCATTAGACCATGCTAGATTTAATACAAGAATTAAGAAATAACAACATAGACATCTATCTGGAAGGCGAGAATTTAAAACTCAACTTCGATCAGGAAGAAATCAATGCACAGCTGATTGAAAAAATCAGAGATAACAAAGTTGCCATTGTTTCTTTTCTGAAAGAATATGCTGCGCCAAGCGAAAAACAACAAATCAAACCTGTTGCAATTGCTGAAAATTATGCGCTTTCCAATGCACAATTGCGTTTATGGTTGGCATGTCAAACGGCAGAAGAATCTGTGACGTACAACATGCCAAATCAATTCATAATTGCAAATGATTTTGATGCGCTAAACTTTGAAAAAGCAATTATAAAAGTCATAGAACGTCATGAAATATTGCGTACAGTATTTAAAGTAAACGAAGCATTAGATGTACGTCAATATATATTGAATACTGTCAATTTTCAATTAGACGTAAAAGACTTTAGTGAAAACTCAAATGCAGCAGCAATAGCAAATACGTATGTACAATCAGATTATTACAAACCTTTCAACTTTTCGGAAGGTCCATTGCTAAGAGCAGGATTGTACAAACTTGCAGATCGTAAATATATGGTGTATTACAACATGCATCATATTGTAAGCGACAATCTATCTATGGGAATTCTATTAAATGATACCATGGCGTTTTACCAAGCATTGCAAACACAGTCAGAAGCTGCATTGCCAACATTAAACATTCAATACAAAGACTATGCAGCTTGGCAAATAGAGCAATTAGAAAGTTCGGAATACGATGCACATAAAACCTATTGGACAAATAAATTCAATACGCAAATTCCGCCACTAAACTTACCATCTCAAAAAAACAGACCGTTATTAAAAACGTACAACGGAAAAGCAATCAAAACATACATTGCTCCTGCACAAATCAGCACCTTAAAAGCGTTTGCCACAGCAAACAAAGGAAGTGTGTTTATGGGGTTATTGGCAGCTTGGAAAGTACTTTTATATCGATATACTGGAGAAACGGATATTGCTGTCGGAAACATCATTGCCGGACGTGATCATGAAGATTTAGAAAATCAGATAGGATTTTATATCAATATCTTAATTCTTAGAAATGAAATTGATCCAGCGTTGAACTTTACGGAAGTATTCAACACGATCAAAGAAAATACATTGCAAGATTATGAACACCAAATGTATCCTTTTGATGCACTGGTTTCGGAATTAAACATGCAAAGAGATCGTAGTAGAAGTCCGTTGGCAGACATTCATATCAACTATTACAAAGAAGACGATCAAAAGTCAGTAGGTTTATCACATGATACAATCACGGAAGAAGGAACAACTTTTGTAAAATCGGACATTGAATTGCATTTTGTTGAGCATGGCGATTACATTGAATTAGTAGTCAACTACAACGAAGATGTGTATGAAGCGAGCATGATGAAAAAACTCATTCAGCACTATAAAAACTTGTTGAACAATGTGTTGGAAAACCCTTTCGGGGGAATAAACACAGTTTCATATTTCACGAAAGTAGAAATAGAAGAACAAATACACACATTCAATAACACTTTTAAAACATACGAAGCTGATAAAACAATGCTTGATATTTTCCACGAATGTGTTGAAAAATACCCAGAAACAACTGCGTTGGCATGTGAAGAATCAACACTAAGCTATCGCGAATTAGATGAAAAATCGAATCAATTTGCAAGGTTGCTTTCTGAAGCAAAAGGAATTCAAAAAGGAGATATTGTTGGTGTACATGTGCAAAGAGATGAACAGTGTATCATTGTAGTACTCGGAATTCTAAAAGTAGGCGCAATCTATTTGCCTATAGACACAACATCGCCAAAAGAACGGAAAGAATACATCATCAAAGACGCGAATGTAAAACTATTGATCGTTTCTGAAGAAACAACAGCTTTTGAAGAAACGCCAAGTTATATTTTTGGAAGAAACACAGTGCTTTCAGCATACTCAAAAACATACACAAGCAACGTACAAGTAGAAGATATTGCCTATATAATTTATACGTCAGGATCAACAGGACAACCAAAAGGAACATTAATTACGCATGGAGGAATTTGTAACACAATACAAGCGCAAATAGAAGCTTTTGACATCAAAGGAAACCAATACAAATGTTTGCAATTTGCTTCTTTCTCATTTGATGCATCTGTATCAGAAACATTTTTAAGTCTCTTATCTGGCGGAACATTATACGTTGCCACAGAAACACTTCGCGTAGATCCTGCAAAACTAGAAAACTACAATGTAGTTCACGGAATAGAAGTAATGACATTGCCGCCATCATATTTCAAAATGATGAATATTGAAAGTTTCAATGCGGTAAAAGTATTAATTACGGCTGGAGAAGCGGCAGCTGTTCTGCATGCAAAAGCATACGTAGAAGCTGGCGGAACATTTTACAACGCGTATGGACCAACGGAAACAAGTATTTGTGCAACCATATTCAAATTGGATGCAAGCAACATGTCCAACAACAATACAAATGTGCCAATAGGAACACCAATTGCAAATGCGCAAACATACATTTTAGATGCAAACGATCAATTACTTCCAAAAGGGGCTATTGGCGAAATATGTGTGAGCGGAAAAGGATTAGCAAAAGGATATCTAAACCGTGATGCATTAACGGAAGAACGTTTTACAACACATCCTTTTATAACTGGAGAAAAAATTTACAAAACAGGTGATCTAGGATACTATTTGTCAGATGGAAACATTGTATTCATTGGGCGAAAAGACGATCAAGTAAAAATAAGAGGATATCGTATAGAGCTTGGAGAAATTGAAGCTGTATTAAAAACGGTAACAGGTATTCAGCATGCAGCTGTTTTGGTAAAAGAAAATATTGGGAACACAAAACAATTGGTGGCATACATAGTTGCAGATGCATCTGTAAACAGTCAGCAAGTACAAAACACACTTGTAAAGCATTTGCCAGCATACATGATTCCGAAAATATATGTTGCATTGGACGAAATGCCAATCAATAAAAACGGAAAAATTGATAAAAAACAATTGCCAGAACCGCAAGAAGCCGCACTAAATACAACAGCGTATATAGCGCCAACAACGGAAACAGAAAAAGTGCTTTTCAATATTTGGGAAGAACTCTTAGGAATCTCAAAAATAGGAATACACGACAACTTCTTTGAATTGGGAGGACATTCTTTACTCGCAGTAAAGCTAGCATTCACGCTTACAAAATACTATGAAATAGTTATTGATAGAGATATGATCTTTCAATTTCCAACCATAGATATGCAAGCAAAATATTTAGATATCAAAATAAAAGACACTATAAACAAAGATGAAATTGTAGATGACGAAGTACTATACCTATAATTAGTAGTACAACGCATTCAATATCATTTTATACTACATAACCTATAACCAATTAATTAACAGAACAACGTAATTATCTTACCATGGAACTAGAAATCATCAACCGAGTTGTAAATCCTTCTACAAAGAAGGACATCACAAATTTAAAACAACAATTTGATCGAATTGGATACATCAAATTGCCTTCTTTTTTTACTCCTTCTGTCTTTAATAAAATAGAAGTTGAAGTGAATAATCTTTTAGACACTTTCGCATTGCGTAAAGATTTTCTAATGGAAGAAACGAACAATACACCAAGAAGAATCACAACAGTCTCAGGAAAAGTAATCGATCAAGAATCTACTTTTATAACGAGCTTATACAAGAATGAAGAAATCATTGACTTCATCACAAAAATTACAAACAATTCTATTTGTCTAACGCCAGATATGGCAGACAGACATGCGATTCACAAACTGCATAAGAAAAATGATATTCATGGCGGACATTTAGATACCTATCCGTATGTACTTATTACCTGTTTTGAATCACCTGGAAAAGATGGTGGTGGCGAATTAGAATTTGTGCCAAAATCAATGGATTTGAGCGAGTTAGGAACTGACAAAGCAATAACAGATTATCTGGAAAAAGGAGAATCATACCTTATGAATGCAAGTCATTCTGTACACAGAGTACTGCCATTAAAAGAAGATCTAAACAGAACTGTATTGGTATTTACATATGCTGATTTAGCTACGAAAGACGTAGATATTTCGTATTCTTCAAATAAATTATACGATTAAAAAGAAAGAAAAATAAAAATTAGTTGTAACCAAATACATATTTGCAAGTATACACTAATAGGGAGGAATCATACAATCACTACACAAGGAACCAAAGTTAATTCATAACGAATGCAACATAAACAAATCCTCATAGAAATAATTCATAAAGCAAAAAAGCAAGGAATTCATTTGTCTGTTGAAAATGATAACCTAGCGTTGCGTAAAAGTAAAAATGCGGTATTAACACCAGAATTTTTACAAACAATCAAAACGCACAAATCAGCGCTTATTGAATTTATTAAAGTTGAATTTGATACTGCAACCGAAAAGCAGTTTGTTAAAATCAACAAAACAGCTGAAGCTGAAAGCTATCCGCTATCCAATGCGCAAAAACGTGTATGGTTGGCGAGTCAAGTTTCGGAAGCTTCTACGGCGTACAATATGCCCAATCAAATTGTATTGGATGGCGCGTATAACATTGCGCTTTTTCAAAAAGCAGTGCATAAAGTAATTGAACGTCATGAAATATTACGTACAATATTCAAAATGAACGCTCAAGGAGAAATTCGTCAATATGTTTTATCAACAGAAGCATTAAATTTTACAATAAATCAGTATGATTGTCAGCAAGAAATAGCGCCAGAAGTAGCGGCAAACAATATCATACAGAAAGACGCAAAAACAGCTTTCAATTTAGAAAAAGGACCATTATTCAGCATTTCACTAATACAATTGACGGCAACCAAATATATTTTCTATTACAATTTGCATCACATCATTAGCGATGGTTGGTCAATGGAAGTTATAGCAAAAGATGTACTAGCATATTACGAAGCACTTTCAAATGGAACAACAATAAAACCTTTGGATATTCAGTACAAAGACTATACAATTTGGCAGCAAGAACAATTGCAATCGGAAAACTTTAAAGCACATAAAAACTATTGGACTTCAAAGCTTCAAAAGAAAAATCCAGTACTAAAACTTCCATTTCAAAAAGAAGAAATCATAGCTTCTTTCGCTGGAAAAAGTATACAATGCTTTATCTCGGAAGAAACAACACAAAAACTAAGAAACTATACAACTGAAGCTGGAGAAAGTCTCTTTTTAGGAATTTTTACCGTGTGGAATATACTGTTGCATCAATACACAGGTGAAACAGATATTATACTGGGAAATCCTGTTGCAGGAAGAGACCATGCGGATTTACAAAATCAAATAGGATTTTATATCAATACCTTGCCATTGCGCAATACGGTAAAGTCAACGGAAAGTTTTAAAACGATTTTCAAAAATATTGCTACAGCTACGCGTGAAGCTTATGCGCATCAAATGTATCCGTTGGACAAAGTTGTAGAAGATTTAACAGCATTGGATGGTGATGGTAAACGTCACTTATTCAATATACTGATTGACTATCACGGCGTTTCGGATGGTGTACTAAATACTTCTGATGAAATTCAAGAATTAGAAGATACGTTAGTGAAATTCAATGTTGAAATTCACGTAACGGAAGTCAACAAAGAAATTGTAATTACACTTAATTATAATGAAAATATATATGATGCAGCCATCATGAAACGTTTATTGGCGCATTATAAAACAGTACTTAAAGAAGTAGTAAAAGATGCTGATAAAGAAATTGGTTCAATTAATTATTTGACAACTAGTGAACTAGAAAAAATACAACAAGAAGCTATTGGCGAACTAGTTGAAATTCCGGCAAACGAAACTGTTTTAACACAGTTTGAAACACAAGCAATACAAACGCCAACAGCAATTGCACTTCGTTACAAAGAACAAACGCTTACGTATGCAGAATTGCATACACAATCGAGTCAATTGGCAAACTGTTTACTACAAGATCACGGAATTCAAAAAGGTGATTGTGTCGGAATTCATTTAGACAGAGAAATCAATTATGTAGTTGCAATTTGGGGAATCTTAAAAGCTGGCGCAACGTACGTTCCAATTGATGTTGCATATCCATCATCAAGAAAAAATTACATTGCTACGGACGCAAACTTGCAATTGCTAATTTCTGATACCAATTATATTTTTGATATTGATTTTTTTGAAGGAACTGTCCTTGCATTAGATGTAGAATTTGACGCAGAAAATTACGATACAAAAGTAAACGTAAACGTTACACCAGAAGATGCAGCATATATCATTTACACTTCAGGATCTACAGGAAATCCAAAAGGTGTATTGATTTCGCATGAAGCATTAAACAACTATACAGTTTTTGGAAAAGAAAACTACTTAAAATCATCACTCACAAACTATGACTTTGGCTGGTTTAGTTCGCCTTCATTTGATTTAACAATAACGAGTTTATTTCTATCCATACTAAAAGGCGGAACAGTTCATATATTTCCAGAAACATTAGATGCAAGAAGTATTTTTGAAAACTATCTCACACAAGGAATTTCTTGTATCAAACTAACGCCCTCGCACATACATCTATTACAAGAATTATCACTAGAGAATGTAACACTAGAAATGGCAGTTGTTGGAGGAGAAGCATTGAAAAAAATTCATGTAGATGCATTACTAAAATTAAATCCAGCAATTACAATTTACAACGAATATGGACCAACGGAAGCAACTGTTGGTTGTATGATTTCTGAAATAACGAAGGAAAACGCAAACGAACAAATCACGATAGGAAAACCGATTCAGAATGCAGAAATATATATTCTAAATACAAATCAAACAATAGTGCCAGAAGGTGTTATAGGCGAATTATACATTGGCGGAAAAGGATTGGCAACTGCATATATAAATCGTCCAGAACTAACCGCAGAAAAATTCATTCAATCGCCATTTAAAGAAGGAGAACGTTTGTACAAAACAGGTGACATTGCTGCAAAATTGCCAAATGGAAACATTCTATACAATGGGAGAAAAGATGAGCAAGTCAAAATAAACGGCTATCGTATAGAATTACAAGAAATAGAACATGCGTTGGACGGAATTAAAAACATACAACAAGCAGCAGTATTAGCAAGCGGAAACCAAGAAGGAATCTTGCAATTAGTAGCTTACATAAAAGCAAACGAACACTTCAGCGAAAAAGAAGCACAACAACAACTAGCGACACAACTTCCTGAATATATGATTCCGAGAATCTATATCAACTTGGAAGAAATTCCACTGACACAAAACGGGAAAATTGATAAAGATGCTTTAGAAAACATTGATTTTCTCGCAAACAACTCAAAAGAATACATAGCGCCAGAAACGGAAGCAGAAAAAGTATTGGCGGAAGCATGGAAAATGATTCTCAAAAAAGAAAGCGTTGGAAAAAAAGACAACTTTCATCGCTTAGGTGGCGATTCAATCAAATCAATGCATCTAATCGCGTATCTCAAAGGAAAAGGATACATGTTGGAAGTACTTGACAGCATTCAATTTCCAGTATTGGAAGACATGGCAAATGCGATATTTAAAGATGATTTCAAACTTAATGGAGAAGATTTTAATCCAGAAAATGAAGTGTTTGAAAAACCGAATAACACAACAAATACAGATAACATCTCAGAAAATCAACGCTACTTTTTACGCAGACCTTGGGATATGGTAGCTTCACCAATCATGGTATTAAATAACTATGAAAAAGATAATTTTGAAGCGAAACTTAATCAAATTATAAGCAAACATAATTCATTAGCGGTACGTTTTTCAAAACAAGGAAACACAATACAGCAACAAAACATTGCTGCAAGTGAAGTAGCAATTGATTCAAAACATAGCATACTTAACGGAACAGAAGATTTCAATACAATATACAATGAAGCGCATGATTTCTTAAAAAGAACATTCAACTATTTTGATGGTTCTGCTTGTATTCGTGTATTCATTGCAACAGCTATACAACAGCCAAACCGAGCATATGTTCGCATTAGTATTGCGCATGCATTAATTGATATTTACAGTTTTAGTGAAATATGCAGAGCAATTCAAACAACAGCAAACGCAAAAGAATTCACGGTTTCCAACGAAACATTTGCAACATGGCAACAGCAATTCTTAACGTCACATGTTGCGATGGAACAAAGAAATTGGTGGAAAAAACAATTATTGGCAGCTACAATCAAAGAAATACCGCAAAGCAAATCAGAAACTATATTGGAATATGTGGTATTACGCAAAACAATTACAGGATTTGATTATGAAATGCTAAAAGCGGCGGCAGAAGGTTTCAATATGCCACTAAATGCAGTATTGATGACAGCACATCAGTATTTATTATCAGAACTAAACTTTAGCGATTCGGACTTAGTATTGCTTGCTGTTAATGGGCGAGAAGATTCATATAGCGGATTGGACAAAGAAGCATTTTCTGGTGTAATGACAAACTTTTTACCAGTACAAAATATTCCGTTCAGACATACATCAATTCCAGCATACATTACGGAAGTATACGAACAATACATAAATGCACGCTTTCATCAAAAAATACCGTATGAAACCATTCGAAATGATTTCTTAAAACATTCGGAAACTGATATCGAAAAAGGAATCAAAGGGTATTTCAACTTTAGTGTTCAAGATACGATTGATATTTCACAGGAAGATTTAGCATCTGATGAAATTGTTGTCACAGAAGACAAACTGTTTTGGAACACAGTTTACGGAGTCGGATTGGTCTGTGTAGCATACAAAAACGGAATTGAATTACGATTGGTAACACCAGTGGAATTATACGAAAACAATGCATACAATGCACAATTTCGCAACTTTCTAGAAAACAATCTATTTAGCCAATTTGGAAAAATGGTATAATCATAATTAACAAACAACAATTTAAATTAAACATACACAATAATGAAACACCTACTTACATTTCTAGCTATATTTTGCGCTCACGTAAGTTTCTCGCAAATTGAAGTAAAAGGATTGGTCAAAGACTCGAAAGGTCCAGTACCATTCGCAACTGTAGTACTAAAAGATGCAGAAAACACGGTAAAACACTATGATATTACTGATGAAAACGGAACATTCTCCATAAATGCGCAATTAGGCACATTTACAATGGAAATCAGTATTTTAGGTTACCAAACTTGGAACAAAAGTATCACAGTTCAAAATGCAACTACATTAGATGATATTGTATTAGAAGCTTCAAGAGAAGAACTAGACAAAGTTGTGGTAAAAGCGCAAAAACGCTTAATAGAACGCAAACCAGATCGATTGATCTTCAATGTCGAAAACAGTATTGCAGCTAGTGGTGGAAATGCTATTGATGCATTGCGTGTAGCTCCAGGATTAAGTGTAGAAAGTGATGGAGTTAGTATGATTGGTAAAGGTGTTTCTCGTGTAATGGTTGATGGACGTATTATTCAGCTTTCAGGAGAAGAATTGGTAGGATTTTTAAATTCAATTTCTTCGGACGATATTAAAAAAATAGAAATCATTACAAATCCACCTGCAAAATATGAAGCTGCGGGAAGTGGTGGACTCATCAATATTGTATACAAAAAAGGAGTTGGTGATTTTTGGAAAAATACAACTACATTATCATACACGCAAAACACATATAGTTTTTATACGTTGCGGAACAGTTTTGTATATAACAAAAACAAGTTCAAACTAAACTTTAGCTTAAACGGAGACAAAGGCGATATTCGGATCATAGAAACCTTAGATACTGATTATCCAAGCGGTCCGTGGAATACGCGATTAGATTTAAAAGAACAAAAAGACAACATTTCAAGTCGTTTCTCTTTAGATTATGCTTTGACAGATAACACAACGATTGGCGCACAATATATGGGGAATTTTAACGCACCTGATACACGCGATCGTAACATTACGGAAATTCGTAACAACCAAAATCAAATAGATTCTATATATGATAATGTTGGTACAAGTGATCGTTCTGTGAAAAGTCATATGTTAAATGCACACTTAATTTCAAAACTAGATACCTTAGGGAAAACACTTTCTGTAGACTTGGATTATTTCAGTTATGGAAATGATTTGGTAAGAGATTATGTAGTAAACACATTCAATCCAAGCGGACAATTCTTAAATATCAATCAAGCTATTATCAACAGATCAAAACAATCTATTGATAACTACAGTATGCGTGTTGATATGGAGCAACCAACAAAATTTGCAAACATATCGTATGGTGGAAAAATAAACTTTATCAAAACCATCAATGACTTACGAACATTTGATACAGCATCTGGCGCAGCAGTATTTAATGCAGCATTATCTGATGAATTTGAATACAAAGAAAATGTACAAGCTTTATATGTAAACGGATACAAAAAACTAAATGATAAGTGGCAAATGCAACTTGGATTTCGTTTAGAAAACACAATCACAGAAGGATTTTCAACATCTTTAAATCAAACAAACAAAAACGATTATTTAAAACTATTTCCAACGTTTTATGTATCGTACGCAAAAAATGAAAACAATTATTTCTCTTTCAACTATGGAAGAAGAATAACGCGTCCAAGCTTTAGAGAATTAAATCCATTCCGTTTCTTTAATAACAGTAACAGTTTCTCAGAAGGAAATCCATTCTTACAGCCATCATTTACGGACAATTTTGACTTTAACTATACATACAAAAGAGTCTTAACAACAAACATATTTGCAAGTAGCATATCTGATGGATACGGAACTATTTTTTCTGCAGATCCAGTAACAAATACGCAAGCTGTCATAAGACGTAACTATTACAAACGTTTTAGCATGGGAATTGCACAAATCTATTCCTTTAGAAAAATTTCTTGGTGGCAAAGTCAAAACCAAGTAATGTTAATTGGTTACAAATCGGACTTCAGCAATAGTTTGTTAGATGCAGAACCACAAAACGGATTTCAATTCTACGCAGATACTTACAATACGTTTATCGTAAATGATAACACAAAATTACAACTTGATTTCTTTTACAGTTCACCATTAAAAGATCGTTTATCAACATATGGAGAACGTTACGGATTGGACTTTGGAGTTCGAAAAAGTTACCTAAACAACGATTTGCAATTTTCACTCTTCGTAAAAGATATTTTAGATACGGGAAGTTTCAGAAACATTGTATCTAACGTAAATGGAGTTGATGTAACCTATGGAGAAAATAGAAGTAGAAGATATTTCCGATTCTCAGTATCATACAATTTCGGAAACAATAAAATTAATGTAAGAAACAGAAACTTTGGAAGTGATGAAGAAAAAGGAAGAACGAACTAAAACAATCATAAAAACAACGTATCCATTGCAAAGACATCAACTATTTCTGTTGCACTTTGCAGGTGGAAGTAAATACTCTTTTGACAGCTTAAAAGAACACCTAGGAATGCACATTGATTTCTTACCCTTGGAAATTCCAGGACGTGGAAAACGATTCAAAGAAGCGTTGCTAAAAAGCAAAACAGAAGCTGTCCAAGATTACTGTCAACAAATAAAAACACTCAGAAATGAGCAACCGTATATTATTTATGGACATAGTATGGGCGCAACTTTAGGATTAAATATAGTTGCAGAACTCGAAAAAGAAAATGATGCGCCTGTACATTTAATCCTTTCGGGAAACTCTGGACCAGGAATCAAAGAATATGTTGGAGGTAAAGAATTACCAAAACGATATTCTATGAATGACATAAAATTTAAAGAAGAACTCAGACGTTTAGGAGGCGTTCCAGAAGAAGTATTAGAAAATAACGAATTATATGACTTATTCAGCCCAATCATGCGTGCAGATTTTGAAATCTTAGAAAAAGAAGAAAACTCAGAAAAAGGATTGATGATTCACACACCAATTCATGCCATGATGGGTTCAGAAGAAAAGACAAAAGATCATATTGCTAATTGGAAAAAATTTACATCCAAAAAATTCACTTCCGAAATTGTAGAAGGAAATCATTTCTTTATCAATGAACATCCACAAAAAATTGCAGAAGTGATCAATGCGATAAGTAGTCAGCCACCAAAAATGACGAAATCCATATTTATTTAACAATAATCAATAACCACACGAAGTAGTCAATCCTAACCATTGCACTACACTTAAAATTCAAAATCATGATTAAACTAAAAGTTAAAGACATTATTTATCTGTTGCTATACGCGATTCCAAACACAGCACTTAGTTTCGGAATCATTTACATCATAAATAATGTATTGGCAGGAAATGAAGCATTTCTTCAAGATTATATGATGATCGTTTTTATGGCGATAATTATATATACATATTTGCTAAATATCATTTTCCAAAAAGGATTGAATAAATACGCTTTCAGAATATTATATGAAAACGAAAAAAATCTATTCAACCAAATATTACGGGCACCACTTATCACCATTGAAAAGTTTGGAACACAGCGGTTTTACACAGCAATGGAAGATTTGCGACTTTTCTCCAGTTTGCCATATACGGTAACACACACGGTAAGTTCATTACTCATGTTAGTCTTGGGAATTATATACATGTTTACACTTTCTCCAGTTTCGGCACTGATTGTTTTAGGACTTATTATTGTTGTGGCAGCTTGTTATTTTATTGTAATGAATTCTATGTCGAAAGAGGTAGGGACATTGCGTAAATACAACGAATATTACTATGGATATGTAGACGATTTGTTAGGCGGATTCAAAGAATTAAAATTAAGTGCAATCCGAAGAAAAAATATGATGTCTAAATACCTTGGACCAAATCGTGATGATTCTGAAGAACTAGATTTTAAAGTAAACTACGTATTTCTTTCAATCAACATGATAAGTCAATACGGATTGTACGCGGTTATTGGTGCAATTCTATTTGGTTTGCCAGCATTAGGATTATTGGGTAGAGATGAAGTGATTGCATATGTGGTTGTAATCTTGTTCATTTCTGGACCTATCAATAATATTATCAACTTACAACAAATGTACACACGTTTTCTAGTGGCAAATCGAAGAATCAAAACCTTCATGAACGATTTCCAAATTAGTACAGAAAAAGTATTACTAGAAGAAAAAACGGACCATGCTTTTGAATCGTTAGAATTTAAAAACATCGGATTTCAATATGAATCAGAAAATCAAGAAAGCAAATTCGCGCTAAAAAATATTGACTTAAAAATAGACAAAGGCGAAGTGCTTTTTATTGTTGGAGGAAATGGTTCAGGAAAAAGTACGTTCATTAATATCTTAACAGGATTGTACGAACCAAATGCGGGAGATATTGTCTTAAACAATGATCCAAGTTTAACAATCAAAGAAGATTTGCAAGATTCAATGACAGCAATATTTACCAACAATCACATCTTCTCATTCAATTATGACGATTATGGATTAGAAAACAACACGGAATACCGTGAAATGTTGGAAATGATGCAAATGGAAAAGATAATTACGGATGACAAAGAAGACTCTGCACGAAGAAAATTCTCCAAAGGACAAAGCAAACGTATGTCAATGATATTTGCCTTACTAGAGAAAAAACCAGTCTTAATCTTAGATGAATGGGCAGCAGATCAAGATCCACACTTTAGAAAATACTTCTATGAAGAATTAATTCCAAAATTTAAAGCACAAGGAAAAACAATCATTGCAGTAACGCATGATGACGCATATTTCCACTTGGCTGACAGAATTATCAAATTTGATTATGGAAGTATCATTAAAGATGTAAGCGTTCACAACAAACAAGAATTGACAGAAAGTTTGTGGGCATAATTGCAACAAAATTTAACCAAAAACCAAACTACTTTAGAAACTATGAGACTCACACTTCCTCAAAGAGACGTTTACTTTGAGCAATTACTCTATCCTGAAGATCCAATCTATAATATTGGTGCTAAAATATCAGTGGTAGGATACTTAAACTATGAACTATTACACAAATCGTACACCGCGCTAATTGATCAGCACGATGCGTACAGAAGTGTATTGGTTGGAAGTATGTCTGATGCGCAAATTGAAATTCTAGAAACGCACAATGCACAACTAGAATTTATAGATTTTTCAGAAGATAAATCTCCTGAAACAGCTGCAAATACATACATGAAGGAAACTTTTGTAAAACCATTCAATTTGCAAAAGAAAGCATTGTTACATCAATTTGTATTAATCAAAGTACGTGATGATTTTCATTATATATTCTCAAAATATCATCACATCATTACAGATGGTTGGGGAACTTCACTCATGTTTCAACGTTGGGTTCAGAATTACAATGAACTTGTAACGCAAGGAAACATTAGTACCGAATATCCTTTTAGTTACAAAGATTTTGTAGCGAACGATGCTGCTTATCTAGCATCAGAAGATTTTCAACATGATAAAAGCTATTGGACAGAGAAATTTAAAACTCTGCCCAATAGAATCTTTGAGAAAAAAACGGCGCGTACCATTCATCAAAGTAAGCGTGAATTTTTGATGCTAAAACGAGAAACGTACAATCAACTTGGAATCATTGCAAAAGCAAATAGAAGCACAACGTTTCATGTTATTTTAGCTGTATTGTACACATACATTGGTCGCAGTTCTCAACAAAAAGACCTTACCATTGGTTTGCCTGTTTTGAACAGGAGTAAATCTATTTTCAAAAAGACGGTTGGTTTATTCATGGGAATCAATGCATTGCGCATGAAAGTCGATTTTGAAGATACGTTTGAAAATCTAGTATTAGCCATTCGTCAACAATTGCGACAAGACTATCGTCATCAACGTTTTCCGATTGGGAAATTGATTGAAGAATTACAACTTTTCCAAGAAAAAGATCAGTTGATTAATATGACCTTATCGTATGAAAAGCAGAACTATTCAGCACACTTTGAAGGAACTAAAACAACCGTAATTCCAATGACGCATCAAGCGGAACGTGTTGCTTTAGCAGTATACATTCGTGAATTTGATGACACAGAAGCTGTAAAAATCGATTTTGATTATAATATCAACTACTTCGATGCAGCCGAAATGCAACAATTTATAACCCATTTTGAAATATTACTAAACAATGTACTGCGTGAACCTTCTAAAAAACTATCACAATACAAGTATCTTACAGAAGAAGAAGAATTGAAATTATACAATTTCAATCAAACAAAAACAGCATACCCGCGTGAAGAAACATTGCTAACATTCTTCAAAAAACAAGTGAAAATTTCGCCTACAAAAATTGCGGTGAAAAACCATAATACAAACTTTACCTATCAAGAACTAGACACTATATCAGATAAAATAGCGAGTTACATTTTAAAACATTTTTCAGAAGAACCTACGTTGCCAATTGCAGTTTTATTGGATAGAAACCCAAATTTCATTGCAATATTACTGGGAATTCTCAAAGCTGGAAGAGCGTACATTCCGTTAGATCCAAGTTTTCCAAAAGATCGTTTGCAATACATTGTCATGCACAGCGGCGTGAATTATGTAATCTCTACGGAAGAATTACTATCAAAAGTAGCGCATGATACTACGACAAACGTTTTGGTCACTGAACTACTAAATACAAAATCTGAAAGTGTTACAATTGAAGATGAGGTACATGCTGAAAATACAGCATATATCATTTATACATCAGGCTCTACGGGAAATCCGAAAGGCGTAGAAATTGGACATCGTTCTCTATTGAACTTTTTACTCAGTATGAAAGCGCAACCCGGAATTTCGCAAGAAGATGTGTTATTCTCAGTCACAACACAATCGTTTGATATTTCGATGTTAGAATTTTTTGTACCGCTTATTTCTGGCGGAACGTTATACATTGCTGACAAAGAAATTTTAAACAAACCGTTGCAATTAATTGAAGAAATTAATCGTGTACAACCAACAGTAATCCAAGCTACACCAAGTTTTTATCAATTACTTTTTAATGCGAATTGGAATGGAAACAAAGCGCTAAAAGTATTATGTGGTGGCGATTTATTAAGCAAAGCATTGGCTGAAAAATTAGTGCAAAATTGTGGTGAAGTTTGGAATATGTACGGACCAACAGAAACGACAATTTGGTCAAGTATAAAGCAAATTAAAAAGCCAGCAGACGCAGCAATCATTGGGAAACCGATTCACAATACACAATTATATATTTTAGATGCCTATCTGAATGTATTGCCAATTGGCGCCATTGGAACTTTATATATTTGTGGAGATGGATTGGCAAAAGGATATTATAAAAGTCCAGAGTTAACAGCAACTAAATTCATAGAAAGTCCATTTGTAAAAGGAGAACGAATTTATGATACAGGCGATTTAGGAAAATGGAATCCCAATGGTGAAATTGCTTTTTACGGTCGTCAAGACAATCAAGTGAAAATTCATGGGTATCGCATAGAACTCGAAGAAATTGAGAAAAAACTAGATCGCATTCCAGAAATAAAAACATCGGTTGTCATTGCAAAGAAATTAGAAGCGCAAGAAGCAATCTTAGTTGCGTATATTATTTATGAAAAAACGCAGCTCGATATAGAAATCATTATTCAGCAATTACGAAAAGAATTGCCTGCATATATGATTCCGCAAGTCATCATTCCGATGGAAGCATTTCCATTAACACCAAATCAAAAAGTAGATCGTAAAACATTAGCAGCGCTAGAAATCTCCAATATAAAAGAAGCAAATGAAATTGCACAACAACCAACAACAAGCTTGGAAAAAGTGTTGTGTACATTATTTCAACACGTGTTAGAATTGCCAAATGAAGTTGGTGTAACGGATAATTTCTTTCGCTTGGGCGGGCATTCGCTCAGTGCAGTAAAACTGTTAAGCGCAATAGCTGAAGAAAAACACTATCAAATTCCACTAAAAAGTATTTTTGATTATCCAACAGTTGCTTCCTTAGCAAATTATCTGGAAACGGAAGAAACGCAGCAATTGCCTACGATTACTTCTGGAAGTATAAAAGAATTTTATCCTGTAACAAACGCACAATACGGAATGTGGTTAGCTTCACAACAACTAGAAAAATCTGTTGCGTATCAAATGTTTGCGAATTATAAGATCGTTGGAATTATTAATGAAAATTTCTTGGCAAAAGCATTTCTGGCAATCATAGAAAATTACGATGTATTGCGAACAAACTTTATTGAAATCGAAGGAATTCCGCATCAAAAAATAGCAAGTAGAGAAGCTTATAACTTTACCATTGATAAATTAACTAAAGAAACATATCAGCAGTACATTCACAAAGAATTTGATTTAGAAAAAGATGCATTGCTCAGAGTTGGTTTGGTTTATGAAAATAATACGCCAACATCATTACTATTTGTTACGCATCACATTATTATGGATGGTTGGTCGCTAAACATACTGATGCAGCAATTTATTCAAAATTATAAAGCTTTGATTGCTAACGAGAAGATTCAGCAAAAAATAGTACAATTTCAATATCAAGATTATACGCTTTGGTTAGCAGATAAACTAGCAAAGAAACATGCAAAGAATAGTGAGTTTTGGAATTCATATTTGGCAAACTATTCATGGAAAAATTTAGTGCCACATGATGAAAACCTTGAAATAACAGCACATTCGGGCGCAACGTATAGCTATGAAATTGATAATTCTCAAACAACAGTTTTAAAAAATATAGCAGAAACACATCAAATAACAGTGCACACATTGCTTTTAACAGCGTTTAATGTGTTGTTATATAAAACCTATGCACATGATGATATTTGTGTTGGAACGATCAATTCGGGGCGTAATTTTTTACATGCTGATGATCAATTGGGAATGTTTGTAAAAACACTTCCAATTCGAACACAACTAGAAACAACGGATAGTTTTAGTGCGATAGCTGTAAAAACACACGAAAACGTATTGACATTAGATGCATTTCAAGATATGCCAGCAGCAACCTACAGAAACTTGCGTTTGGATATTTTGATAGCGTTTCAAGATGCATCAATGGACTTTGAGAACATTCGCATACACAAACAATTAGAACTTATAGAACAACCTGAACAAGTAAAATATAGCAGACTTCCATTATTAATAAACTTTGCAGTAAAACCTTCAGGAATCAACACAACAATAACATACAATACACACAATTATGAAGAAGCCACAATCGAATTATTGATGTTGCGCTTTACTTCCGTATTAAAAAGTATTACAAATAATCCTAAAATTTCGCTTCATGAAATCGACACAACATTGACTCAAGAATTGGAAAATACACTAGAAATAGATTTTAACTTTTAGACAAACATTAATACCAACAATTAATAACTTACTTATGATAAACGTTTATCAAAAAATAGTGAAATGCACGTTATGTATCATCATAGCTTGTGTACAATTCGGAATGGCGCAAGAAGCGAGTTTCGAAGAAACAGAGACTTTTTATCCAGGCTATACTGAAGTACTTGAAAAAGAGAATGCAGTTTTTGGATATTTAACTACACCTGAAAACTGGAATGATCCACAAAGTAAAAAAGTAAAAGTGGCAGTTTCGATACTGAAAAACTACGAGAATAAAGAAAACGCAGAAGCGGTTATATTCTTGCAAGGTGGTCCAGGCGCAAGTAGTGTGCAAAGTATATGGACATGGTTGCATCATCCGTTGCGAAAAGACAAAGACATTATATTTTTGGATGTTCGTGGAACTGGGTTTTCAGAACCGCGCTTGTGTCCAGATTTGGGAAATGACTTTTTACAAATACTTGCCAAAAATCAATCAGAGGCAGAAGATGAAAAGCAAAAGGTTTTGGCTGCATTGTCTTGTAAGCAAGAATTAATTAAGAATGACATTGATATTGCACAGTACAATAGTTTGTCTGTTGCCAAAGATTTGAATGCATTGCGAAAAGAATTAGGATATTCAAAATGGCATGTATATGGCGTATCTTATGGAACGTATATGGCGCAAGTATATGCAAATGAGTTTCCGCAAAATGTGAGTACATTAGTATTAGATTCTTCTATTCCTGATATTTCTAAGTATTACACAGAAAATACAGACAACTTCATGGGTAGTTTACAAAATGTGTTTGATGAATGTAAAAACAATCCAACATGCAATGAGGAATATCCTGATTTAGAAAAAATATTCTTCAAAACGATTGCTGATTTAGAGAAAAACCCAATTACAGTTTCAGTTAAAAAAAGGGTGGTTGAAAGTGAAACGTTTACGTACAATGCAGAAGATTTTAAAATAGCAATTCATCAGGCATTATACAATAAACAATTGGTAGAAGTAATTCCAATACTGATCTATCAATTTCATGATAGAAATGAAGCTGCACTTGGAAACTTAGTAAGTGCCTTTTCGGGCTTATTATCTATGGATTATGGCGTTTATTATTGTGTAAGTTGCAACGAAGCCTTGCCGAAAAATAATATAGAAGCCTACAATGCAAATGCTTCAAAATACAAATTGCTTGGTGGTGGAATTGCGTTTTATAAATCTGATTTTGCGGTATGCGACAAGTGGAATACCAATCAAAAAGATTCATTATATAGCATTGCACCAACGCTTTCTAACGTATCGGAAGCAAATTTTCCGGTATTAATAATTGCAGGAGAATACGATCCGATAACACCACAATCAAACGGAGAAAAAACAGCAAGTAAATTCAAAAATTCAACGGTTGTAAATGGTACTACTTATGGACACACTCCAGGGTTTACATATTTAGGAAATAAATTGACAACGAACTTCATTAACAATCCAATACAGAAACCATCAAAAGATGCTTTCAAGGAGGCACAACAAATATCGTATGTAAATGATATCAAATTAAATAGTGGCATTTCGGGCATGGGACAAAGTTTACAAGAGTTAAATCCAGTGTTTATCGTACCATTAGCCATTGCATTGTTTGTATTATTACTATTTATTGTATTGCATTCTTATAATCTAATCAAGAAGAAATACAACAAAGTAAGTCGTTACAATCATTGGCCAGATAAAATTGTACGAATTCTAGGAATCATTACATCTGTTATTGGTGTTATTATGATGATTGGATTTTTTAGAAGTTTAGATCATGTATCACAACAAAATTTTTACATACTAGCGTTTGGGTTGCCAAACAGCTTTAATTACTTATTTATCACTCTATTCATATTCGTTGCTTTGTTAGTAATTACAGTTGTGTATTACATCATTAAACTACGAAAAATTACAGACAGAAGTATTGTCTTTTTAGTCGTATTCTCAAACCTCTTATTGTTTGTTTATATGGGGTATTGGGGCGTGTTATCAATATAATTAAGTGTAATAAAAATACGTATTCTTATGAATCCTACAATTCTCTTCAATCATTACGATACATTCGTGTCAGAAGCAACAGCGTCACTACCTCCAATTGCAGATGCTACACACGAAAGCGTACATGAAATATTCAACAATTATGAATATCCAGTAAGTTCATGGCCTGTAATTATTGATTCAGAAATTTCTAATAAACTGGAAAAAATGTGTGTGCGTTTATCAGCATTACTGCGTAAAATACCAGCATGCTATTTTAAAAATGATGTCAAAAAGATTGCTGATTTCTATTTTAATGGAAATGAAATGCTCGCACAATTTGTATTGATGTGTCATGAAAAAGAAGTAGAAATTGGCAGTCGATTGGACTTAACATACACTGAAAACGGTTTTAAAGTCTTAGAAGTAAACATTGGAACTTCCATTGGTGGCTGGCAAATTCAAAGTTTTGATGCGTTAATACGATCGATGCATTCGGCATTATCAAGCGAAGAAACATCAGCAAATTTTACAGCAATTAATACACAACAAAAGTATGCCGAATTTTTAATTGAAAAAATTAAAAACTACGTACCTGGAATTGCAAATGAAATAAATATTATTATTGTTGGATTGCCAAAAGTAGAGAAAGATACTAAAATGGTATCAGATGGGCTTTATTTTTTCAACGAGCTGATTCAGAAAGAATTGCACAAACGTAATTTGACAGGTAAAGTCTATGACGCTGATCCGGCTACATTACAATTTACTCCTCAAGGGTTATTCCTCAACAATATACAAATTCATAGTGTTTTATATTTTAGTTTTAAAGATACGGATGAAATTCCACCAATTCTAACGCGTGCTTTCATTACTGATAAAATATACTTTCCAGATCATATCGGGACTGCCATGTTAGGCGATAAGCGAAACTTAGGCATTTTAAGAACTTTAGCCGAAAAGAAAACATTTAGTGAGGAAGACAATGCACTATTACTCGATTGTATTCCTTGGGCAGCAGAATTAAAAAACCAAGAAGTAACATTCAGAAGTCAAACAACAAACTTACTAGAACTTCTAAAAACACAAAAAGATCAATTTGTCATAAAACCAGCCGCAGGATTTCAAGGAAAAAGTGTATTCGTTGGAAAATTTCTATCGCAAGATGCTTGGGAAAAAGCAATTGAAGAATCATTGCCACATGCGGCTTTTATAGCACAAGAATTTTGTGAATCCTTAAACTTTCATGCACCAAATAATGAAAATGAATGGACGCCTCACAAACTCATTTGGGGCGCTTTTGGTTTTGGTAATAACTATGGAGGTGTTTGGGTACGTATGTCTTCATCAAAAACAGATGGTGGCGTTATCAACTCTGCAACAGGTGCAATTGAAGCCATTGTTTACGAAGGAAAATAATAGGCTCCCAAAATTCTAAGATACCTACTAAATACGACAGAAAACCTAACTATGATTCAAATTCTTTATACATTCTTATCAAAAGAGTTCTATGAAACTTCATTGCAAGAACAACTGAAAATATTTCCAAATGATTTTACGAACAAGATTTGTAAATACAAACGTTGGCAAGATCAACAGGCTTCTGTTTTAGGGCGTTTATTATTGATCCGCGGTATTGCAGATTTTTATGACAAACAAATAAACGGATCAGATATAGGTATTAACGAGAATGGTAAACCATTTTTAAAAGATAGTGATATTGAATTCAATATTTCACATTCTGGAGAATTGGTTATTTGCACGATACAAAAAACGCTACCAGTAGGCATTGATATTGAAGAAATGAAAGAAATACAAATTGAAGATTTCTTTTATCAAATGACCGAAAACGAAAGCGCTACTATTAAAAATAGTACGGATCAAAAACGTGCTTTTTACAATTATTGGACACAAAAAGAAGCCGTTTTAAAAGCCAATGGAAAAGGATTAAGTGTACCTTTAAAATCGTTTGAAATTATAGAAAATCAAACGCAACTATACAAAGATGAATGGTATGTTTCTAAACTAAGTATTCATCCAGAATACAGTTGTCATATGGCAGCCAAACAGAAATCGAAATACATCATTTACTATGTAGATCATAGAGAAATCAATACGTTTATTGAAAAAGTAAATTAATTCTTTCGTACATTTCCGTTACTTATCAAAAAATTTTCAAAAAAAAGATACATTGCGTGTAACCTTTTTCAAAAAACGGGTTATATACAAGTGAACAAAGGATCAAAAACTATCCAACGTGAAACAAATGACAGACGAGCATATTATGCAAAAAGTAGCCGAAGGAAATGTAGCTATGTTACAAATTCTTTTTGAGCGTTATCATAAGCAGATATACATTTTTTTGTATAAAATGTCTGGTGATAAAATGCTGAGTGAAGATTTGACACAAGAGGTTTTTTATCGATTAATTAAGTACAAATCATCGTATAATTTTGATAAAAAATTTGTCACATGGATTTACACAATTGCGCGAAACAATTTAAACACACATTATCAACGACAAAAAGAAAATCACTTAGCGTTGGAAGGTTTTGAGCATAAATTAGTTGAACCGCAAGCATCTAAAAATGAAGAATATTCACACTTAATGAATGTTTTGAATAGGATGGAAGCTTCTGATAGAGAACTTTTGATTTTAAACAGATTTCAGGAAATAAAATACGCAGAAATGGCTGAAATTTTAGGAAGTACAACAGGTGCTGTAAAAACGAAAGTCTGTAGAGCGTTGAAAAAATTAAAAACATTATACCTGCAAAAAGTATAGCAATGGAAAAAGAACATATTAAAGATTTACTGGTTGAATACCTTGACGGATTGTTAGATACATTACAAAAAGATCAAGTAGAACAACATTTAAGTGAGTGTGCTATTTGTGCAAAAGAATTGGAAGGATTGAAAGAAGTAATGAACGCTTTCAAAGAACAATCGCCAGAAATGTCGCCAGAAAGTCTTCGAGAAAATTTTCACAAACGTTTGGATGAAGAACTTCAAAAATATCATAAAGTTGTTTACATAAGTGAAGATAAAAAGCCAAAAAAGCGTACTGTTTGGAAACAAAACATCATGCGTATTGCAGCAAGTATTGTATTGTTAGTAGGTGGATTTGTAATTGGAAAATACCAACAAACAGATACTACTAGCAACGAAATTGCTGTTCTAACGAAGGAAACGAAATCTGTAAAACAAAAAATGGCAATCTCTTTAATAGAAAGTACATCTGCCGGAAAACGAATTCAGGCGGTAAATTCAATAAATCAACTGGAAGAATTAGATCCTGATATGTTGCAAACCCTAGCAAATAGTGTGTTATATGACAATAATGTCAATGTTCGTTTAACTGCCGTTGAAACCTTGCAGAAATTTATCAAAAATCAACTTGTACAAAAAAGTTTCATCAATGCATTGCAAACAGAAAAAAATGCAGGTGTTCAAATAGCAATCATTCAAGCTTTAGCAAATTTAAACGAAGAAGATATTATATCACCAATGCGTCAATTGTTGAACGATTCGGAAACGGAAGGATTTGTAAAAGATCAGATTAAGAAAATAGTCCCTAATATTACTTAAAATCATACAACTTATGAAATTTATAGTCACTTTCATCATACTAATAGGTACAAGTTTCTCGCTACAAGCGCAAACAAGCCATACTGAACCCGTGAATGGTATTCAGTGGATACGTATTACTTCTGAAGCAGATGTTGTCATTAAAGCGCATGATAAAAACGAAATACAGATAGTTCCAGAACGATTTAGACCTGTATCGGAAGATAAAACAAAAGGGTTGAAAAGAGCAGACACCAATGACACAGATAATACAGGAATTGATTTTAATGTGAGTCGCGATGGAAGCAACTTGCTCATAAAAAACTTAAGAGCTTCTGGCGGAGAAAAAACAACTATTTATGTGCCTGCTTCGTTAAATATTGCTGTACATAGCGAAAACCTATGCAATACGGAAATAGAAAACATGGAAGGAGAAATTGAAGTAGATTCAGAAGTTTCAGGAAATGTAACTATTACGGACGTTTTAGGACCTGTTACGATAAGTACAAATGCTGGAAATGTAGTTGCTACATTTAAAAAGATAAATCAAAAAATACCCACCACAATTTCCACAACAACAGGTGAGATAGAAGTCCGTTTGCCAAATAATGCTAGCGCCAGTATTTTTATGGCTTCTATGATGGGGAAAATACATTCGGATTTTAGAATTGACGATCCAAAAAACGAAAAGAAAAAAATTACAGATCAAAAAATAAAAGGAGTGATTAACAATGGTGGCGTTTCTGTACGATTAAGTTCTGCCACAGGAAACATTCAATTAAAAACTAACTAAAAAAATAACAAAATGAAAAAGCAATTTATTATTGTATTAGTCTTCCTCTTTGGAATTCAACTACATGCGCAAAAAATAATAAAAAAAAATATTCCATATAATGGTCAAAAAATTAATTTCTATCTAAAATATGCTTCTACGATTGAAATCAATTCTTGGGACAAATCTGAAGTATATGTAAAAGTAACGATTCAAACAGATGAAGAAAGTTTTATAGAAGATTTTGAACTGAATGTTGCTAGAACATCTGATAAAATAAATGTTGAAGCGGAAGCAGAGAAGATTATTAGAAAAATTTGGGCAGAAAACAATAAAAAGAATCCTGACAACGTAAAGCAATACAATGATACTGATAAGTATACATTTAGTTATGAAATTTATGTTCCTAAAAAGGCGACAATTTATATAAACAGTATGAATGCTGAAGTGACTTCTAAAGAGATTGAAGGTGATCTTTCTGGCGATTTGATCAATGGGAGTTTCAAGCTCAAAAAGTATACTGGAGATTTATTTTTAAGTACTGTTAATGGTGAAATAGATTTAGAAATTGTAGATGCCAGTGTGATTGCAGAAACGACACATGGAAAAGTATTTGCAGCTGAAAAATTAAAAACAGTAAACGTAACTCAATCTATCGGACGAAAGGTAATTGCAAACACGAAGAAACCAATAAGTAGTTTGCAATTAAGTACCGTAAACGGAACCATTTATTTGCGATAAACAATATTTCAATTTAAAACAAAAGCTTCTCCTATTGAGGAGCTTTTGTTGTTAGTTAAGTGTAGCAAGTACAGAAATCTTATTCGAGAGGATGAGATTTTTTTGTGTTATACTTTTTACAGAAACTTAGTTTTTAGTATGGTTTCCATTATCGTCAATTCTTTCTCAAATAGAACAACAATACGACGCGAGTCTCTAACTAAGTATCCTATTTAAAATTTGCTATAATGGCAGCTTGTAACTCTTGATATATTTGTTTGTTATGTCTCCAGTTGTTTAGCTTTCTGATATCTGTTCGTAAAGTCCGCTCTGCAGTCTCTTTCTGTTTTTCTAATAAATAATGTCCTTCTCCTATACCTTCTAATTCAGCTAATATTTCTAAATGAGACGATATGGTTTTAATTCTACTTTCTAAATTCGAAATATCTTTTTTGGTAGTTTTAATTCTATAATTCCAATACGCATTTTGACTAGCTAAATAGATCAATAATTGATTTTTAACTTGAGACGTTAAACTCACAAGTTTCGTATCATAATCATCACTTCGGTCATTTGGCGTATTTTTTCCTGCTGTGGCATATCCGCTATTAGCTAAATGAGTAGCAAATTGTTTAAGGTTTTTATCTTGTTTTTTAAGATCAAGATGCCATCTAGACTTGAGGACTTCTATATGATGTGTAGCAGAAGTAACAGGTGATTCATAAACAAAAGTAGGGCTGTTTTTTTTCTTTTTTCCGCCTTTAGAACTATGTTCTTCTTGCAATAACATCTCAACATGTACGCCTTCTTTTCTTAATTTTTTAATCTCTTCAGGACTTAATACTAACTTTGGATTTCCATGTTCATCAACCACTGTTTTATTGTTTTTCTTACGAATTGCTGCATGTTCATTAAACAATCTATAAAGACCATTAGATTGAATTATTCTGGATGCAGGCCTTTTTTCTTTTGCATTAGGACCTTGTTCACCATACGCTTGTACAATTAAATTAAAGACCTGTTGCATAGATAAAGATTTTTGTCTTGCACCAACTAAAATAGCTGGAACTGCAACCTTTAACCAATCGGAGATGAATTTTGGGTTTTTGGGTTTCTTTTTGTCTCGTTGAACAACATTTGATGGAATAAAATTGTTTTTATTTTTTGTGGCAGCAATAAAAGTTCCTTTTTTAGGATTTCGTTGTGTACTCGAATGCTCATCAAGTTTCTTCTCTGTTGAAGGTTGTGCCATGCCCTATATGGTTTTGAATCTAATAAAGTACTGATTTTTTTTGGAGATCGAAAAGGGAGATTTTCCCCTTTTTAGTCAAAATTATCAAATCGTAGACAATAGAATCATTTCACAAAATATGAACCTAAGCTAAATCCAATTAAAAGGATACCATTAGTAAGCTGATCAACATAAGAAGACTCTGAAATCTTCAGAGTCTTCTATATTTTCTATTAAATGGGTGTTACACAACATCCAAATTGGCAAATAGCTGGAAAACCATTATGAACTGGATGACATTGTTCATTGCTAGTACATGCGCCCAAAAGCGGGATGCACTCTTCTGCAAGGCCGCCATGAATAGTGCTTTGTTCTGCTTTACTTAAAGCTTTTCCAATACTTAAAATGTGTTGTTTCATAATAAAAATTTAAAGGTTAATTATTGCGCAAGCGTAAAAAATAAACTTGCTGTTTATTAGGTGTTTGACTTTGTTTTAAAAAATGCAAAAAGGAGGTATGGTCTTACAAAATAAATTAGTGCCACATACACATTGAGAATTTAAAATATCAAGTGTTGGCATATCTGTTCCTCCTTTTAAGTTAGAAGTGTTCAAATTAGAAACTGTCTTTTTCTTAATATTCAATTGGTGTAAATGCTGTTTTTTCATGAGTAAATCGTTAAAATTATTTTTCAAGCGAACAGTTATAGACACTCGCTTTTTATGTCTTTCATGCTAAAAAAACAGAAGACTCTGAAAACTTCAAAGCCTTCTATCTTATAAAAATTGTTCTTGCAAAAAAGAATTTACATTAATTGACACCTATACAGTGCGTATTCCATTGTATTAATGTTTGTGTTGCTAAAGCATCATTTTCAGCACTAATTCCATCGCCTTCAGGATCATTTGTTAAGGAATAATATACAATAGAAAGCGAACCGCAATACTCTTGAAGATTTGTAAGTGAATCTCCACCATTGATGTTTCTTTGTTGCTCTTTGTTTAATACGGTTCCAATGTTTAAAATTGATTTTTTCATAAATTAAAATTTAAAGTGTTCCTGTTACAGTAAACATTTTAAGACATGTACTGTTTATGTCTGCACAAACTCGGTATTGGCTGTTACATTTGTGCATTACAAAGCAACAGCTCAAAAAAATAGCTGACAAACAGTGTTGTATAACATTCATGAATTTGTAGTATATATTCATGAATCCATGTTTTTTTTTGAAAAAAGAACTATTTTTAGATATCATTTTTTTACATAACTAAAAAAATCTACCACATTGACATTAGATATTAAAAAAGAAACGCGGTTTTCATACAAGAAAATTGGTTTTCTATGTATGATCGTTCTAATAATACTGTATATAAGTAGTTGTAATCAAAAACAAGAAACTGCTATTGATGAAGTGACACGCAAAGAGTATGGCGAAATATACAAGTTGCTACAAGAAGCCACTACCATAGAACAAAAAATTTACTACGGCGAACAATATTTAGAGAAAGCAAAAAACGACAAGCAAGCCACAGATAGTACAAACATCATTGTTGGCTACAGAATTCTTTCCGTAACACATACCGACGAAAATGTACTTGCTTATAGTGATAGTATCATTGCGTTGACTAAAAATAATTCGAGCATTCATTATCCCGCCATTGCTTACGAGAAAAAAGGAGATTTTTATTATGGAAAACACGCCTATCAACGGGCATTAGACAACTATCTTCAATTCTTTGAATATGCGCAAAAACATGACCAAAAAGATATGATTTCTCGCGCAAATTATAACATAGGAACGGTAAAAAGACGTACAGGAAACATCAAAGAAGCGTTGGAATTATATCGGCAGAACTATGCGTACACGCAAAAAAATAAAGAAGCCGTAAATACAATAACCTATTTCAACTCAATTGCGGCATTGGCAAACATCTTCAATGATAACAAAACCGTAGATTCTGCCAATCATTACAATAAAATTGGACATCGGGAAGCCATTCGATTAAAAAACGAATCGTACAAAAATCACTTCGCATTCAATGAAGGTGTAACAAACTATCATAAAAAAAACTATCAAATTGCTATAGACAGCATTCAAAAATACACTCCATACTTTGAAAATATTCACGATGATGATAAATTGGTATTTGTATACTATTACTCTGGAAAAGCGCATGCAGGATTAAATCAACCCGAGAAGGCAATCAATTTCTTTAAAAAAGTAGATAGTATATTTCAAAAAACATACTCCATATTTCCCATCACAAGAGAAGCATACATACAATTAGATACCTATTACAAAAATAAAAACGACTTAAAAAATCAATTGATATACAAAAACCAATTAATGAAAGTTGACAGTATTCTCAAAGCAGACGAACTTTATCTCAACAAAGCAATCTTTAAAGAGTATGACATTCCGAAGCTAAAAGCAGAAAAAGAAAACCTGCGCGAGGAAAAGCAACAACAAGGAAACAGATTCAAAAAAGCAATCATTGGTTTATTTGTGCTTATTCTGTTCTTACTCATTGGTTTTGGCATACAATACCGAAAACGGAAAACATACCAACGTCGATTTGAGGAAGTCATCAACGAAAAAAAACCTAAAAAATCATCAAAAAGCCTAGCTTCTGACGAACAAAAAATAGCAATTCCAATCGATATTGTAAATGACATATTGCAAAAACTTGAAGCATTTGAACATGAAAACAAATTCATTTCCAATCAAACTACGCTCAATGATTTGCCAAAAGGACTTCATACCAATCCAAACTATCTATCAAAAGTAGTCAATCATTACAAAAAATGTTCCTTCTCCACATACATCAATAACTTGCGTATTGAATATACAATTGAGCAGCTAAAAACCAATCCAACATATCTAAAATACACGGTAAAGGCTATTGCTGCAGAAGTTGGGTTCAACAATGTACAATCGTTTTCCAAAGCGTTTTTCAATGCAAAAGGAATCAATCCTTCATATTTCATCAGAAAACTAAAAAAGATAAGCAGTTCAGCGTAAATTTCATAAAAAACGCTACAAATTCATGAATATATACTTTCTCAGACGAAAAAATAGCTGATAAAGAGTGTATTTTTTTTAGATTCAGATTTCATTAAAACTATGACAGATGAAAAAACGTACATTAACATTGGCATTAAACAAAACAAAAATTGTAAACCTATCAGTAACAACTAAAATTATTGGAGGTACAGGTATCGAAAGCGATATAAACGATCCAAACACTGTATGTGGTATTGACACACACATGACAGATGACAAAACAAATGGAAATAATAGCATACCAACTGTTGTTACATTAGTTTGTCTATCAATACTATGTTAACCGTTTGAAAGTACATTCAAAAATCATAAAAACTTGCAGCAATGCGAGTTTTTTTATGCACAATAATTTGGGTGTAACCATCGCGAAAAACTCAGGTCGGGTAAAATATAATTAACCTTAATTTTTAGTGATTACTCTTGTTTTTTTTATAAAGTTTTTAGCATTTCATCTATAAATACCATCATAACTAATCCTTGTAAAATTTCGAATAGTGCTGTTTTAGAAATAATTAAACTTTATTGGGTAACAAAATTTTTATGCGGACTCTTATTAATGAATCGATTCACGTAGGTAAAACCTGAAACCTATTAGTAAATTCAAGCAGGGAATTAAAACTTTAAATTAAAATTATGAAAAAAAGACATTTGTATGTAATGCTACTTTTTATCTGTTTTATGGTGATAGGATGTCAAGAAGAAGAAATTTTACTTAGTTCATCTCTTGAAAAATCATCAGTAGAAAGAAATGGAAGTTCTAATAAATCTAAAAGTTATTTAGATTATGGAAATAAATTGACTAGCGTATTGACTAGTTTAATTGATAAAAAAGAAACTCTTGCCAAAGTATTAGAGTCAAACGCCAAAAGGAAAGATGGTAATAATGAAAGTTTGATAACAGATATATTTAAAACCAATGTTGATGACAGGAATTTGACAGGTTTACAAATTTTCTCAAGAGAATTAGCTCGTAATGAACACATCTCAGTCGATCAAGCAACAGCGTATTTAACGACTAGAGCTGAAGAAATGCCAAACGTTATAATAGCACTGAGAAATAATATCACAACGAGTCCTTCGTCTCTAACTCCAGGAGATTTAGCGATACGAAAAGTTGTTTTTGTTAATGGAGAACATAGAGTTGGTAATTTACTTTTTGGGTATGATAGTAACGATACAAGAGTACAAGTGGTTAATGAAGTTTTTTTAACTGTGCAAGTTAGTGAACGACATGACGATCAAGGAAATTCAATCATGACTTATGATAATCCTTTCTTCTTCGGTCCTTCTGGTCCTGTGGGTCCGTTAGGGGAATTAACACCATCGCAAGTATGTGATGTAGAAAGCATACCAGAACCTGATGGTCCTTGTGACACTCCTAATACTCCTACTAATTTTACAGTAACCATGCAAGATGGTTTTATACAAATAGTGTGGAATAGCGATTTAGAAGAAGCAGGAAGTTGGAATCGTTACGTACTTGAACGACGCAACCCTGTAACTGGTGAAATAAAATTATTTCCTATTTATTCTTGTGGTTATATAAGCAATCAATATCTAGTTACTGATACAGATTTAATACCAAATACAACGTATATATATAGAGTTAGAAGTGTTGTAATGCGAAAATTTCCTTTTGGATCATCCGAAGATTATTGTCGCTCAGCTTGGACAAACTCTATAACCGTACAAACTGATGCTAGTCTTATTGTAGATCCTGTTCAAAATTTTGAAACAAGAAACTATAATGAAGGATTTATTGAATATTATTGGAGTCCACCTGCAAGTTATCAATCTACAGGCTATAAAATTGAAGCCTCAACAAATGGAACTAACAGCTCTTGGTCAAACATTGAAGACATTACTGATCCTTTAGAAATAAGCCATACTGAAGGTCACCCGGCAGGTTGGAAAGGGAATCGCCAACATTTTCGAATTAGAAACAAATTGGGAGCTAATTATTCTTTACCCGTATACGATGTTGTTTATCCTGCATGGAGAGACAGTGGAGACCGTGTCAGAATTAGTGAAATTAATATTCCTGATATTACTACGTTTGAATTACCAGAATTAGGGATGCCAGAGATTTTTATTGCTTCAACAATTGCTACCGATGAAGACGCAGGTACGAAAACATCAGAAGGTATTGTTGGTTTGACGCCAAAATTAGCTCAAGTTATACAGCTTCCATGGCCTTATCAAAATTTTCAACTTCTTATACCTTTTGGTAACGATTATGTTCCGTCTACATCCAATCCTATCTATGCGCATCAGATTCCATACGCACCAGAAATCTTTCTGATTCAAAACTCAACACCAATTACATTGATCAATAACTGGTATGGTGATTATTACAATAAGGTAATTTTTGTAAATATTTCGGAAACTGATACAGGTGAGATAACTACTGAAACCTTTACAGAAACAAAAGAAATAGACGCTAAAGGAACATTTAAAATTGGAAAAAAAGATGTTTTCGATATTGGTCTAGATATAGGAGCCAAAAAAGCGAGTACTGTTGTATTTGATTATCCTGATAAAACCTTACCTATGGGAGCTTTTGATTTATTTTATTGGGAAGAAATTAATAGAAACTATTCTCTCCAAGGCTCAAATATTGTTTTAAGAATTACAGACTAATTTTTGATTAAATAAAAGCCTCATAATGAAAGCACAAACCACAATTAATATGAACCTTAAGGACATACTAATGTGTGTTGTGCTTTCTTTTTTTATAGTGTTAAATCCACTATACAAAACTATTAATATTTCATACCTTATTATTGGCTTGTTGTGCGTTTCTTTATGCTTTATAAATAGCACTAGATACAGTATAACAGAAAATATACTTCTTTATATTTCATTTGTAGTTGCGCTACTCTTGGTATTTGTAAATCAGTACACCGATGTACTGGGAATTTCATTATTGTTATTTTTTTCAATATCCATTCATAAAAGGATAAGTGCAAATCTTCTATTACTAGTATTGATTCCTATAATTTCAATTTTGATTCTAAAATCTGTTTTATTCTTACAAATAGAAGGTATTTCAAAACTAAACGGATTTTATGTAAACACTTCAATTTTAATCATTTGCTTATCCGTTTTAAAAATGGATAAAATCAATTTAGCGATGCTAATTATATTAATCGTTTTTACAATTTTGTTTTTTATAATAAAATCACGCTTGGGCTTTATAGCTACTTGTAGTTTATTACTATTTAAGATCTTTGATCATTTTAAAAGAACTCGATTAAAAGTTTTAAGTGTGCTTATTTTTTTATCAGTATTGATCCCACTTTTGACTATAAAAAAGATATCTATTACAGGTAGAATGCACATCAATACTTTTATTTTAAATCATTTAGACACCGTAAAGTTTTTTGATTATAATCCTTTTACAAATTGGTATAATCATACTATCATTAATCATAATGTTAGTGAAATGAGTCAGATTATTGGTGAAGTTTACAATGTTGCCTTTAATGATTATTTACAAATACTAATTCAATATGGAATTATTCCATTTAGTATATTCGTAGCACTTAACATGTACATACTCTATATCCTATTAAAAAGAAAAAAAGGACTTTATATCGTTTGTTTTCTAATCATAAACTTAATGCTTCTAACAAGTTATCCTTTCTTTATGACTGCTAGTTTATTCTTCTTAATTCTGTTTTATGTTGAAATTGCAAAAAAAGAGAAGTTATTCAAACTAAATATTTTTAATAAAAACACACTATTTACGAATACTATTTCAATTAAGGTGATCACTATTTTATTATTTTTCACATTAAGTGCTGTTTATTATTACCCAAAATTTGTTTTATTAAAAAATATAGATAATTGTGTTTCTGTAAACACTTTACTTGATTCTAAACTAACGCAACATGCTTTTAAAAATAATGAAATTAAATACTGGGTAGCTAAAGAGTACATCAGTAAAGATTCCAAAAACGCAAAGCGCATACTTCTATATTTAAATGATAAAAATCTCTCATATAATATGCTTTTATTTACAGGCGAAGTTTTTGAGTATTTAGGAGAATATGAGGAAGCTTTTAAGTATTATGAAAAATCTCATATAGTAAGACCTTTTACTTTATTACCTATATACAAACAACTTTTAATTAATGATCATTTAAAGAAAAAACATAAGGTAAATGAGTTATTAAACTTTTATAGAAATATGGAATTAAGAGTAGATAATGATCATACTGATGTAATGAAAAAAGAAATTAATGGGATCATTAAAAAGTATAAATTTTAGATAAAAATAGTTTCATTATAAGAAATTGAAGACTTCGTACGCATATCTAAGTAGTATTCACACTTAATAAATACCTTAAAGGTTAAAAATTTAGAGCGTGTATTTTTTCTTTTTCACAAAGTATAATTCATCACATAAAAATCAATTTGGTCACAAATCACAGGTTAATTTCCATAAAAAACAAAACAATTTTGTAACTTCAAGTCACTTTTTTAATCAAAAAACCGTGACAATAGACAAAATAACAGACTACTTTCAACAAAAACACCAACTCATAGATAACCAATCGTATTATCTAAAACTTTCTGTTGTCATTGGAATTGTGCTTACGATGTTTGTCTACATATTTGATCCGTATGATAACTACTTAGCGATTCCTAAATATGAAATTCCCATAAAAGTCATTCAATTAGGTTACGGAATCAATACAGCTTTGGTGATTTACTTTCTGTATTGGTTGCTTTTTCGTAAACTACAATTTGCCAATGAACATCGACCTTGGAAAACCTATCAGCATTGGTTATTATTAGTTGCCATCATGAGTATTGCCGGATTCATTGGAACCATGTACCATCGCTTTATGATGGATGTTGGTGTAGTTGATACAAATTATTATCTATTTGTCACCATTCCACGATCCATCATGATCAGCATTCCGTTGTTCATCATTACAATTTTATTAGATCAATTATACACAAACAAAGCTGTAAATAATAGAAGTAATGTAGTTGCTCAAGTAACTGTTGACATTGCAAATGAAAAAATTGAATCAGACAAAAAAATCATTCTAAAATCGCCAGACGTAAATCAATGTATTGAAGTCACACCTTCGCAAATTGGCTATATAAAAGCTTCCGGAAACTATGTTGAAATCTATTCCATTGGCGACAAAAAAGCACAACTATTGCGCGCACCATTGCGTTTCATTGCAGAACGACTAAAAAACTATGATTTCATCGTAAAATGCCATCGTCAATACTATGTAAACATTCATAAAATAAATTCGCACAAAGGAAACTCACAACGAATATTACTTTCGTTAGAAAATACAACTACGCTAGTGCCTGTCAGTAAAAGTTACGTAAGAATAGTACTTCTATATTTAAAATAAGGCGAAAAATCATACTATTGCATTCGTCACAAAACACATGCATTCGTCACATTTATTTTCAAATACCTAAAAAAGAAGGTAATATTGGGAATACGTTTTTCAGCACATCATTTCTGCAAAATTTTACTGAAAAACTCAAAACCTAATAACCATATAACCATTAAATTTTAACCATTATGAAAAAAAAAAAAATCAACAAACTAACATTAAACAAAAGTGCAATCTCTAACCTAGACGAAGTTGGTGGAGGATTAGCAGCAGAAGCAGCTTCCAATCCTTGCGTAGTATCTAATCCAAGAAGCGCTTGTGCTACAAAATGTGTAACGAATTGCGGATGGACATGTCCAGCACTTGCATGCGTTGCATCTGGAATACTTTTCTGTTAAGATTCTTAGTATTACGATATAGGAAAGCGAGCTTCGGCTCGCTTTTTTTGTTTCACACAAAACCAAGACTTCTACTCCGCTCAGCATATAACAAGTCTAAGTAAGTTTAATAAATCCAACAATCAAAGGAGTCTAACTAAGTCCAACAAATCCATTATCTGGATGTCCCGTATGTCTGTTACCTCAAGTAACAGATAATACGTGTCTTACCAATTGCTTTGTGAGTTGTTTTTTAACTTGTAAAGCAACCTGCTTCCCTTGCTGGTAGAAACTCATTTAGTATTATGATGAAAAACAAGCTTCAGGTTGCCCAGGAGTTTTGTACACCTTTGACTAATTTTAATTGTACTACACAAAATAATCAATGCGCAAGTAGTGTAGTTGCTTGGTGTAGTGTATCATGCTTTATCTGTTAAGATTACACACAAACACAAATACCAAAAGCGAGCTTCGGCTCGTTTTTTTGTTGAGCACTATTTCTTAATGACCAAATGTACTTGTAAAATGTTCAATTACTGCGTTAGTCGCATAATAATCTAAACACTTTTCAAATTCAAAAATCCGATCGTTAATTCCACCAAGCCAAACGCTTACAGATTCATTTATGCCAAATTCATTTATAAATTCAATTCTATATTCGTGGTATTGCATTCCTAAAAACATTGAAAAGTATCCCAACTGAACACGTGTTTATTCATTTTTTTTAAGGAGTAAAAATCAAGACAAGTTCAGTAAAAATTAAAAACTTAGAAAGTGAATTCTTTATTTTAAAGTAATTTTTTTATATTGGGCAGACTAATTATAAAATAAACCTACTATGCACCAACTAATTTATTTCTCTAACACTGATAGTAATATCATTACACAAACCACAAAACGAAGTTTTCCTTCGGATGCTATGGATAAATCCCTTGGACCTTTAGTTCACATATGCGAAAAAAGAGGTATCATTTATGTAACAGCTCATTTTTGTGCTTCAGTGACCAAAGACCAAATAAAGATTCCAACCTATGTAGAAGTCATAGATAACGGTATTACACTTGATATAGAAAATATTAAAGAAGTAAGTTTGCCAGAAAAAGTTACAGCACGAAATCATTGGGAATTTTGGTTTCAGCCAAAAAATAGTAAGGATGTTTTTGGTTTAGCGAAAATAGAAGTAAATATTGATTTTAACGAAAAAATAGTGAGTTATAATAGCGAATTAGTTACTCCAATTAAGGGATTAAAAAAGATAAAAAAAATCACAAAAAACATAAATTGTATTAGTGAACAAAAGGCTCAAAAAAAGATAGCCAAAATATATAAAATATTGGACTCAATTAAATTTGGAGATCCAAAAAGAGGAACTGTATTCATTCCACCAAAATTATGAGTTTGAAGGTTTTTTAAGAAATCAATTTATTTTCTCATAATGAAAACTATCAACTATTTTATATACATACTATTTTTACTCATTTTTAATACAACATTTGGTCAAAATTCATACATTGATGAATGGTTTTCAACATATTGTGAGTATTGTAAAGCGAATACAAAAACGCAACAAAAAGTAAACGTTACAGCAAGTGCGTGGCACAATGCACATGTAAGTTTTGCGAAAAAGGACTATAAAGAGGCAAAACGATATGTGTTAAATGACAGGGAAACGAATGATACGCTAAAGCTATTACTAGAAAAACATATTTTAGTACAACTAGAAGTTGAAAATGAAGCAAAAAATTACTTCTTAAGCATTAGCAATACACCTAATAAAAGCTTGAAACAATTTGTTTACAAGAGTTTGGGAAAACTATATTTTGACCAACAAAAATACGATTCTACAATTAGCTATTATGACAAAGCAATTGCAATTCCTATAACACAAACACATTATTTTAAAACAGAAATATTTGAAAGTGAAGCTTTTATATATTTGTCAAAGAGAAATTACAAGGCTTCCGATTCATTATCTCAAAAAGTATTACAACTATATAAAAAGAATAACGATTCACTTCAAATTGCTAGAACGTATTCAAACTTAGGAAACCTATACTTTGAGCAATATAAAGACAACATCGCCAAAAAATACTTTGATTCTGCGTATAACTTCTCCAAACCATTGAAAGATTTAGAGCTGAAAAGTCAAATTACATATAATATGTATTTGACTTCGGAAGTTTTTAAAGAGCATAAAAAGGCAATAAATTATTTAAAAGAATACACAATACTCAAAGATTCACTTCAAAAACAAAATACAATATGGCAAGTAGCCAAAGAAAAAGAAACATTTAGTATAGCACAAAAACAAGCTGAAGTAGACATTCAAACCGAACAGCGAAATACATTCATAGCCATTTCCATTGCAATTTTACTCGTATTATTGATCGTTTTTATATTCTACAGAAAATTGGCGCGTCAACACAAAGTGATCAATCAGTTGAATGCAAAGTTGAATGAAACAAATGCAGTCAAAAATCAACTATTCACCATCATTGCACACGATTTAAGAAGTCCAGTAGCGCAATTAAAACAAACATTTCAGTTGCGAAAAGTAGCTGAAAATACCACAATCTCATCAGACAAAAATGTATATAAAATCATTGATTCGTTAAGTTTACTATTAGACAATTTACTCAATTGGGCATTAAGTCAATCCGATTTGCTTTCTGTTCAAAAAGATTGGTTTCCATTATGGCCAATTCTCTCGCAAATAGAGCAACAATACGGCGCATTAATTGCCGAAAAAAACATCGAATTTCACATCAAAGTTCCAAAATCTGTATTAATATTTGGAGACATGGAAATTTTCAAAATCATTATCAGAAACTGTTTAGACAATGCAATAAAATTCACGCCAAAAGGAGGGAAAATTGTCATTTCTGGCGAAATCGAAAACGAATCATTTACGGTATTCATCACAGATTCAGGCATTGGAATTCCGGAAAAAGTACTCAAAAGTATTTTCGAAATCAAATCAAACAAAACACAAAAAGATACATCAGGAAGAAAAAGTTCTGGATTGGGTTTAATGCTTACCAAATCAATGATTGAGCTCAATGGTGGAAGCATTCAAATCAAATCAAATCCCGCTGGCGGAACCATCGTAAACATCTCATTACCATATAAAAACGTAGCATAAAAACCTATGGATAAAATAAATATTTTAATATTTGAAGATAATTTAGAAGAAATAGAAATTCTAAAACAAGCACTTTCCGATAATTACAATATCTGCGGAATTGCTACAAATTATGATGATGGCGTAAAGACTTTCAATGAAAACCTTCCCGATATTGCCATATTAGATATTTTTATAGATCAGGCACGCGACGGAATTCGCTTTGCCGATTACATCAATCATCATCATCCAATTCCGATCTTATTTTTGACCAATTCAAAAGACAAAATATCATTCATCGCTGCCAAAAAACAAAAACCCTACAGCTATTTACTAAAACCAGTGAATCCGTTTGAAATTCGATTTGCTATAGAACTTGCCATCGAAAAATATGTGGATCAAATTGGGCAATTGACGACCAAAGATGAAGCAACTTTACAAATTGACAATACATTACTCATCAAAAAAGGAAATGTCTTAGTCAAAGTTGCCATTGACGATATTTACTATGTAGAATCGGATGATAAATACTGTTACATCTACACCAATGATGCTCGATTTTTAGTTCAAAAAAGCTTAAAAAGTTTTTCTGAAACCTTACCACAAAACTTTGTTTCTATCCACAGAAAATATGTTGTCAATACCAATCAAATCTTATCTGTACATACAAATGATTATACCGTCATTCTCAAAAATAACAAAGATATACCAGTAAGTCAACGTCACCGAAAAGTACTATTAGAGCTCTTTACAATTATCAAATAAAACAGTCAAAACCTTTCCTTTTCTTTTTAAAATTTGGGCGTATCCTTCGCGAAAAACTCAGGTCGGGCTTTAGTGAGTCGCTCTTTCCATTGCATTCCAAGGAGCTCCAACAATCACTCTATCCCTTACGCGAATTTGGATATTAAAACGTGAGTTCGATATAACTTAACTTTTAATGTTTTGTTTTTCAGCATTTTAATTCAAATGTCAAATCGAGCATTATTGAAATTAAAATATATTTTAATTGAAAATACCTAGCGTAGCTATCGAGATTCTATAAAAAAAAGCGTTTTGAAGCTTCTCGACTTTAGTTTATCTTGAGCGGCAGTCGAAAGGCTCGAAGTGACAAAGTATTGATTTTAGTACGCTCGGCAATTATATTACTTATTTCTTATGTCGAACTCATGTTTAAAACAAAATTTTAATCTTTAAGTAATTAACTTTTAGACTAATTATCCATATCTAAAAAGATAAAAATCATTCTTTCCGCACTTTTCATCATTCACACTACATTTTGCTGCGTTCATTGAACAATTCATTAAACGGCTTCATTTCATAACTACATTTACATCGTACAAAAGCAAAAATGATATCATTTTAAAATTAAAAGGCGGAATCTGAAAAGCCTAAAATAGAGTAGGAAAATTAATCAAACTAAAATTTAATATTATGGGTCTATCATTAAAAGAATCATTGGAATTGCACATGGAAATGGGCGCAAACTCTAACTGGGTTCAAACAACGAGTATACAAGAAGCAGTAACTTTAGGAAGAAGTATTCTTAATTACAAAGGAGTATTGCCATTAAACGGAACAAATAAAGGATACTTTGTTAGAATTATTGATGGTGAAGGGAAAACTGTCGAGGGTACGTACAAAAGTTATAATGTAAAAAGTAGCCCAGTTGAAGGACAAATTAAATCTAATTATTTGGATTTTTACAGCAATAACTACACGTTAGAATTTGGACCACACTACTTAGATAGCAATGTACTTTCGGTTGCAGCTACAGCTACTATTATTCAAGGCCAAGCGAAAAGATTTCAGTCATCAAGAATTTTCAAAATTAGCAACCGAACCAATTCTGTATCTTACGACTTTAGTGTACCGCCTTCTATTTTTGATAACAAAACCAATGTAAAAATATACTTGGTGGCAGGAACGGAAATAAAAGGAGAGTCTGCGGCAGTCCAAGGAAAAGTAGTTTCTGTGTCAAGAGAAAGTTATACTGGATTTGGAGATTTGACGTTTGACAAACCATTGAACCATAACGAAAAATACACACTATGTATGGGAATATATAGTTCCGTAAGACAAATAGCAAGTAATACTTTCATTTGGGAATAAATAATTTTCAGATTAGATGTAAATTAAGAAATTAAAAGTGAGCATCAGCTTATAATAATTTAACAAAATAGAAGACGCTGAAATTCTTAGCGTCTTCTATATTTACCATTAGTAAAGCTACATACAACAACTATCTAGACTAACTGATACAATTACATTATCATAATTAGGTTCTATTGATTGCTCTTTCAAAAATTAAAATTTATAAATCGCCACTTTTCATTTTAAATAAGTCCAAAAAGTTCCACAAATCCAACATCCAACAAGTCTAACAAGTCTAAGACAGTCTAACAAAGTCCAACAAAGTCTAAAACAGTCTAACAAAGTCTAAACAGAAATTCCTATCTTGAACCTTTAACCAAAACATTTTAAGATTGAGAAAAATTAGCTACCTCATAATGCTTTGCCTGTTCGTTCAATGTCAAACCACAGAAAAAACAGAAAAAGCAGTTCAAGAAACATCAAAAACGGACGAAATCGTGAAAGTTTCTGGTGAAATTGTCAAACTATCTTCAGCAGAAGCAAGCCGTTTGGCTGCATTGCCATTGCATTGCATTCAAGAAGAATATCCCAACAAACTCAATCAAACCATTGGAAGTGGGGAAGATTTACAATCGCCAAAAGCATTGCATCCAGCATTTTATGGTTGTTTTGATTGGCATTCGTCGGTTCACGGACATTGGTCGTTAGTGACGTTATTGAAACAATTTCCAGACTTAGAAAACAGCGCAGAAATCAGAGAAAAACTAGCGCAAAATATCTCCAAACAAAACATAGAAACCGAAATTCTATACTTCAAAGGAAAATACAGCAAATCGTTTGAACGAACCTATGGCTGGGCTTGGTTGTTAAAACTAGCAGAAGAATTACACACTTGGAATGATCCGTTAGCACGCGAATTGGAAACAAATTTACAACCGTTAACAGACTTGATTGTGCAAGGATATGTGAATTTTTTACCAAAACTCAACTATCCAATTCGCGTTGGAGAGCACACAAACACTGCGTTCGGGCTTACATTTGCGTACGATTATGCCAAGACACTTGAAAATACAGCATTAGCCAATTTAATAGAAAACAGCGCAAAAAAATTCTATCTAAACGATGAAAACTGTCCAATAACTTGGGAGCCAAGCGGATTCGACTTTCTATCGCCATGTTTGGAAGAAGCAGACATTATGCGAAGAATTTTAGGAAAAGACGAATTCAAAACGTGGTTGCACAAATTTTTGCCACAATTAGCCAACAAAGACTTTCAACTTGCACAAGGAAAAGTATCCGATAGAAAAGATGGGAAACTCGTCCATTTAGATGGTGTGAATTTCAGTAGAGCTTGGTGTTTATACGGAATTGCAAATCAATTTCCAGAATATGCACACTTAAAAAAGGTTGCAAACGAGCACATTAACTATTCTTTACCAAGCATTGTAGACGATAATTACAGTGGAACACATTGGTTAGGTTCATTCGCTATTTACGCTTTAAATACTGCTGCAAATGTTCAAATGGACTAAAAATATAGGACCTGGAACGCTCGTAGCCGCAGCGTTTATCGGACCTGGAACCGTAACGGTTTGTACAAAAGCGGGCGTGCAATTTGGCTACAGTTTGCTTTGGGCAATGTTACTATCAATCATTGCAACGATAGTATTACAAGAAATGGCGGCACGAACCGGAATCATCACGCGAAAAGGATTAGCGGAAGTCATCAAAGGACAAATAAGCAATCCAATCGTACGAAACTCAGCTATTTTCTTAATTCTCGGCGCTATTGTCATTGGAAATGCAGCGTACGAAGCAGGAAACATCAGCGGCGCAGCATTAGGCATGCAAGTATTTGGTGAAGCAAACGCAGTAGTATATCCAATTCTAATTGGTGCTATTGCATTCATTGTACTATTCATAGGGAATTACAAAGTGTTGGAACGCAGCTTAGTAACGCTAGTCTTACTCATGAGTATATCGTTTCTAATCACGGCAATTCTAACAAAGCCAGACATTATGGCGATGTTAAAAGGAACATTTGTGCCTACGATTCCAGAAGGTAATGTTTTGATTATTATTGGTTTAATAGGAACAACCGTAGTTCCATACAATCTATTTTTGCACGCTTCTTTAGTGAAAGAAAAATGGAAAACGAAAGAAGATTTATCAATTGCTAGAAAAGACACCGTAATCTCTATTATTTTAGGTGGAATTGTCTCTATGGCAATCATTGTCGCAGCAACTGCAACAACTGGCGGCGATATTACGAATGCATTCGATCTTGCAAAAGGACTAGAGCCATTATATGGAGAATACGCCAAATACTTGCTTGGAATCGGTTTATTTGCCGCAGGAATCACGTCTGCAATTACAGCGCCTTTAGCGGCTGCGTATGTAGCAAAAAGTTGTTTTGGGTGGAAAGGAACATTAAAAGACAACCGTTTTCGTACGGTTTGGGCAATCATCTTAGTACTAGGAGTTGTGTTTTCGTCCTTAAAATTTAATCCTGTAGAAGTCATTACATTTGCACAAGTTGCGAATGGATTATTACTACCAATTGTCGCGATTTTCTTAGTTTGGATTGTAAACAAAGCCAATGTTTTAGGGAAGTACAAGAATTCAATGTTTCAAAATATCTTGGCAATATGTATCATCCTTATCACATTTGTTCTAGGAATAAAAGGAATCATAAGCGTATTTTAATCTGAATAGATTTTAAAACTAATGAACATAAGACTCACTTTACTACTATTTTTTACGGTTCAAACATCTTGGGCGCAACAATGCGATTTTGAGATCACAACAATATCAAATCAATTAAATGGAAAGTCTACACTTATTGAAAAATCTGCATACGAAAAAGTCATTGGAATTTCAGAAGAGTATATAGAATTCACATCAATATCAGAAGCGAAACTAGTCCAAAACTATCCAAAGATCTTCAAGCGTAAAGACTCTTGTTACGAATTCAAAATAAAAATTGATGACGAGACGTGTCTTATTCCATCTGTATTTAAAGCTTGTAAAAACAAGGTGCAAACTAAAGAATACTTAGACTATCAATTCAAAGGAATATATTGTGGAAATGCTTTAATTGAACTCTCAAGCTATGAAAGTTGGGGATTTTTATCTATTGATTTAATAAACGGAATTGCCTTTTATACCATGGGAAAACCGTTGACTTCAAATGGTGTAACTGCAATTTCATACTCAAATTATTATACAGAAGAAGAAGTGGCGTTAACTGATCTAAAAACAAAAAAACAATACATGATCAGTATTGAAGGCTGGACAACAACAGCTTCCAAAGTACATAAAAACGTATATTATTTAAAGCTAGTACGAATGTTTTTAAACGATTGTAAAGAAAAAGTTAAATATTTAAAAGTTGAAATAAATGACTAATTACGCGTTTAAAAAGTCTAGACTCTAAAAGCGAAGCGACCCAAAAACCCAAAACCTAACACCAAAAACCCAAAATGATACATATCAATTGTGATGTTGGAGAAGGCGTAGATAATGAGGAAATCCTCATGCCGTACATCAATGCGTGTAATATTGCGTGTGGCGGACATGCTGGTGATGCGGAAACCATGCACACAGTTGTTGCATTGGCTAAAAAATATCAGGTAGAAATTGGCGCGCATCCTTCGTATCCTGATCGTGTCAATTTTGGACGAGCTTCTATGGAAATGCCAGAAGTTGAATTCATCAAAACGATCCAAAAACAAATCTCTGATTTAGAAAAAATTGTTGTGTTGAATGATGCAAAAATCACACACATAAAACCACATGGTGCTTTGTATAATGATGTGGCAAAAAGTGAAGAAAAAGCACAACTTTTCTTAAAGGCAATTTCAACGTATAAAGACAAATATAAGCTCTATATTTCATACAATTCTGTGATTGAAAAAGCAGCTTTAGAACAAAATTTTAAAGTCTATTATGAAGCGTTTGCTGATCGAAATTACAATGATGATTTGACACTAGTGTCGCGTAAAAAAAGCAATGCTATTATTACCGAAATAGGAGAGGTGATTCAGCATGTTTCTACACTGAAAAATGAGCAAAAAGTATGCACGGTTTCTAGTCAAAAAATCACACTAAAATCAGATACATTTTGTGTGCATTCTGATACGCTAAACGCGATTGAAATTGTACAGCAATTATATTCACATTTTAATACAAAAAAAGACAACTCAAAAACTAAATTCCCAACGTACAAATCGTATGGAAATTCAGGGATGTTAGTAACTTGGGAAGCAAAAATGTCACCAGAAGTACTAAATAAGGTGTTGGAATTCAAAGAGAAAGTGTTGAGTTTTAATATTAAAGTAATAGTTGAGTTAATTCAATCAAATAATTCATTATTAATTGTTTATGATGAATTAAAAGTGAATTTTATAACGCTCCAACATTTGTTGGAAAGGTTGTTTTTGCTAAAAAACGATATCGTACAGACTAAAACATACCATTGTTGGGAAATTCCTGTGTGTTATGATTCAAAATTTGGAATTGATTTGCCAGAAATCGCACAAAAAAATAAGTTGACTATTGACGAAATTATACAATTGCATACAGCTCCAAAATATCAAGTATTTTCAATCGGTTTTTTGCCCGGTTTTTTATACTTAGGCAGACTCGATAAACGCTTGCATATCGATCGTAAATCAACACCGCGATTAGAAGTGACGAAAGGTGCTGTTGGGATTGGCGGAATGCAGACTGGAATCTACCCGAAATCAAGCCCTGGTGGTTGGCAAATCTTAGGCAATTCCCCGATCAATTTTTTTGATGCTTCAAGCGAAAATCCATGTTTTGCAAAAGCGGGCGATTTTATAAAATTTGTTTCAATTTCGTTGGATGAATATCACAATATTTCTGAAGCTGTTTCTAATGGAAATTATGAACTAAAATCAAGTGTAGAATGATGGAAGTTTTACAGAGCGGATTGTATACTTCCATTCAAGATTTTGGGAGGTTTGGATACCGAAATTACGGTGTTCCAATTTCGGGTGTGATGGACGAATATCATGGAGCTTTGGCGAATCAGATTTTAGGAAATGATCAAGATGCAGCCGTATTAGAAATCACATTACAAGGTCCAAGTTTGTATTTTCATGAAGCAACACAAATTGTGATTTGTGGCGCAGATTTATCCCCAAAACTAAACAATCAACCAATCCGATTGAACATTCCGATTCATATTGCTAAAGGCGATCAACTTGATTTTGGCGCACGAAACTATGGTGTTCGAGCGTATTTGGCTGTGCAACATGGATTTCAAACAGAAAAAATATTGGGAAGCCGTAGTTTTTATGATGGAATCACAGTAAAATCACGAATTCAAAAAGGTGATTTTGTTCCGTATCAAGCGACAGCGAAAAAAGTAGAATCGTTTTCAAACATTAAATTGCGACAAGATTTATTCAGCGACAGCGAAATAAACGTGTTTAAAGGCCCAGAATTTGATTTGTTATCAAAACAACAGCGAAAACAGCTATTCAGCACTTCGTTTTCAGTTGGATTGAACAATAGAATGGCGTATCAATTGAACGAATTGGTCACAAATGACTTTCCATCCATCATTACTTCGGCAGTATTACCAGGAACAATTCAATTGACACCATCGGGGAAATTAATAATTTTGATGAAAGATTGCCAAACTACGGGCGGTTATCCGAGAATTCTTCAATTAGACCAAAAAAGTATCAGTATACTTTCGCAAAAACATACTGGAGATAGCATCTATTTTAAGATGCTCTGAGTTTTGTAATATCAATTTCGTCGGAAAGTAATTGCATGGCATCTTCTTCGCTAAGTTTTCCTAAAATATCTTGCGTTCCATCTTTAAAACTATCATGATTTAGAAACAAGCGCCACAACGCACGGATAAATTCGGTATAATTAAGTCCATCATTCCACTGAATATATTTTTCAGCGAATGCTTTATCAATATGTGACTTAATAATCATGCGTGATGCACTTATATTTTTATCTAGCGAGGTCATTTTGGAGGTTTACAGTAGTTTTATTTATATAAGCGAATGTACAGCGTTGTGCGATAGCTGACAAGAGGAAAGTCCCTTAAATAAAGGGGCTTTTTCCCCTTTCTAAAAGGAAATTACCTGAGAATTTTCAAGCATTTTCAGGGTAAGATTCTAGTTATCAGTTTTTTAGCTAAAATTGCACATAAATACTGTGTTTAGAAGTTTTTGAATTGTGGTTCTTTATAGATAACTTGTCGATATAATCAACAATATTATTAAGTATGAGTGACTACAAAACCCCTAAAGAAAAGCTTATAACGAATGAGCAAGCAGCTGAGTTAAATGCTTGTTTCAAAGAAAAGCAAAGCGGCCGGTTTAGCGCCGAAGAAGATGACAGCAATTTTTCTTGCTCTAGTTGGTATTCGCTAGAAGATTTAGAAGGCTACATCAATTATGTAAAGCAGCAAGCTTTGGAGAAGGAAGTAACAGTTGATGGCATTCGATTCTATTTTGGTGTATATCCAGAAAGTACAGATGATGAATCCAAAGCTGGTCAAAACACATTGTTTATGTGTCCTACAACCTCTTCTAGAGAGAATTGCAGTAAAGACATTACTGAGATTCCAGCAATGAATTTAGGAGATCAAGGAAATCCTCCACAAAACGATTATGGAGAATAACATTTTAAATTAATGGAAGAACTACGTTTCTTATCAAAATATTTAGTCCTAGCAGCTGCCTTAATAGGTTTATTTTTTTATCTAGTTAATTATACTAAGCATAAGAAAAAACAGTTTGCTGAGACTGAATATTTTTTATTATCAGTCTTTTTAATGGCTGGTTTCGATTTTTTGGGAAGTAAATTTACTTCATGGTTTGGGATGTTAAATTATCCTGTCTATAACACATATATAATAACATTCATGCTCTTTTATTATTGGTGGTATTTCAGGTTAATAAAGCCTAAGTTTAAAAAGAATTTACTAATTTCTTTTGGACTGTTATTTCTTTGTTTTTCACTAATTAATGTATTTTTCATTCAAAATTTTTATACAGGTATACAAAGTTATACTTATGCTTTAGGAGTAATCTTATTAATAATTTCAATATGCTTTTATTTTGTTGAAATTTTTAAAAGTGATATGGTACTTAATATTACTAAATCTACTCATTTTTGGTTTAGTTTAGGGATTTTATTGTTCCATGGAACGTTTTTACCGTTCCAAGTTGCCTACAAATTTTTCCTTCTTGGAGACCCAAAGATATTCAGTACGGTATTATTTTTCTTGAATTTTGTAATGTGTATATGTTTTATAATTGGATTTTCTACTATGCGTAAAAACTATAACAATCAAATAACTGATGTGTAATGGATAATTCAAGTTTAGAATTAACTGTAGTTGTATCTTCTGCTATTATATTTTTTAGTTCAATTATCTTTACTATACTAATATTAATATTACATAAAAAGAAAACTAAAAAGCTATTAGATTATAGAAAAAATGTAAAATTATTTAATATACAAGGGTAAAAATCATGCAGACTGAAGAAGAAGTTCAAATGTTAGTAGTTGTAGCAACATCGTCTTTAGTGTTGCTTATTTTGTTAATAACCGTTATAATTTTATTTGTATTCTTCCAAAAACGAAAATTAAAGTTTATTCTTGAAAAGAAAGAAGCCGAAAAGAAATACATGGAAGAAATTGCCAAATCGCAAATTGAAATTCAAGAACAGGCACTGCAAAATATGAGTTGGGAATTGCATGATAATATTGGTCAGTTATTATCTGTCGCACGCATGCACATCAACATTTTAGGAACACAACTCACATCTGAAAATAAAGAAAAGCTAGATGATATTAGTGAGATTGTGGGCAAAAGTTTGCAAGAGATTCGATTGTTGTCTAAAACCATGAATACGGAAATTATCCAAAACATGGGACTTGTGAAGTCAGTAGAAGTAGAGTTGGATCGATTTAATAAGTTAAACTTTTTAGTCGCAAAATTAGAGGTTGTAGGAGAAGAAAGAGAACTTGATATTAAGGAAGAAATCATTTTGTTCCGTATCATGCAAGAATTCTTTTCAAATGCCATCAAACATTCCAAAGCAAATAAATTAGATGTAACTATTACTTTTGAGTCAGATCGATTAATTATCTTAGCGCAAGATGATGGTGTTGGTTTTGACGAAGGAGAAATAGAAAAAGGATCAGGATTAATTAATATGAAAAGCCGCGCAGCAATCATAAATGCGGAATTTAGTATGAAATCTGCTAAAAATAAAGGAGTTTCCTTAACTTTATCCTATCCCTATAAAAAATAGTATGAAAAAACATTCAGTTGTTATTGTCGATGATCATTTGCTTTTTGCCCAATCATTACAAGGTTTGGTAAATGCATTTGATGAGTTTGAGGTTTTGTACCATGTAAAGAATGGAAGCGAACTGATAAAGAAGTTATTAGAATCTGAAAATGTCCCAGATATCATTTTATTAGATATCAATATGCCTGTGATGAATGGCTTTGAGACGATGGAATGGATCAAAGAAAATCGCCCAAGGATTCAAGTATTGGCACTTTCTATGGACGATCATGAAGAAACCATTATACGAATGTTGCGCTTAGGCGCGAAAGGATATCTACTGAAAGACATTCATCCCGAAATATTTTATAAAGCCCTAAATGAAGTCATTTCTAATGGAATTTACTACTCTGAACGTGTTGCTACCACACTACTAAATACGCTGCACGGAGGAAATGATAATGAAGTCAAAAACGGTAAAAAATTGAAAGACACGGAATTAACGTTCTTAAAATTGGCGTGTACCGAAATGACCTATAAAGAAATTGCGCAAGAAATGTGTTTGAGTCCAAAAACCATTGACGGTTATCGCGAATCGTTATTCAAACATTTCAAAGTAAAAAGCAGAATAGGCTTGGTTTTATACGCAATTCGTAACAATATGGTTGCTAGTAAATAGTTTGTGTTTAGTATTGAGAAATTAGTAGTGAGTATTGAGATTTTTTAGTTTTCATAACTCATAACTCATAACTCATAACTCATAACTCATAACTCATAACTCAAAATACGTAGTTTCAAATGGCACTCTGAATTGTGGTCCGTACACTCCATTTTCATCGCGAACGCCGCAACCAATAACCATATTGATTTCAGCACCACGCGGAAGTTTTAAAATCTTTTTGACGCGTAACGTATCGCTGCCTTCCATCGGGCAAGTATCATAACCAATTGCTGCCATGCTAATCATGAAGTTTTGGGCTGCCAAACCTGCACTTTTGTGTGCTACAATGCGTAAATCGCTCAAGCGAACTTGTCTGTATACTGGTCTGAATAATCCAATACAATTAAAAACGACATATTTTAACCAACCATAAATACCTAGAAACTCTGCATAAATTGGCGGAATTAACTTTTGGTAATAGTTTAAAGCAAATTTTTCTCTCCGCGAATATTCTTGTTTGGGTTTATCGCCATATAAGCTCTTCAAGAAATCTACATTTGCCTTAGCGCGTTGTTTCCATAAATCTTTTCGGGCAACAACAACGACCAATTGTTTTGCGGTTTTTGCGGCATTCTGTCCCAAACAAGCTTCCGTTAATTGTTTCAAAACGGCTTCATCTGTTACATGATAAAACTCCCATAACTGTAAATTACTACTTGTAGGTGCTAGCACAGCATTTTTAACGCATTGTTTCACTTTTTCGGTGTCAATCTCAATGTCTTTGTCAAAAACGCGCACAGAGCGTCTGTATTGAATAGCTTCGGTAACTGTTTTTTCTGGAGTCATGCTACAAACATACCAATCATTTTGTTAAAAATAGTATTAGGAATAGGAATTAATTTCTAGATATAATTGGACTAAAAATATTTCAGAAATGATTTTAAAACTTTCAATTTCCCTCTGTATGGTGCATAGCGCATCGGAATATCGAGCCAAGTAGCTTTGTTTGTGATTGATTTTTTATGTGAAAAGACATCAAAACTTCTTCTGCCATGATACGCGCCCATTCCGCTATGTCCAACACCACCAAACGGCAATCTATGATTTACAAAATGTGTCACGGTATCATTAATGGCACCACCACCAAACGAATGCCGTTCTATCATGCGATTGGCGAATTTTTTATCGTTAGAAAAAACATATAATGCTAATGGTTTTTCATACTTAGCAATAATATCACTAATATCTTCCAAGGTTGAATATACTTGAATCGGTAAAATAGGTCCGAAGATTTCATCTTTCATGACTTCGCTATCAAACGCTGGTTCATCTAAAACTGTTGGCGCCATGTACAAATCGTCTTTATCAACGATTCCGCCATGTAATACATTTTCACCTGCTAATAGTGCTTCCAAACGATTAAAATTCTTTTCGTTGACAATTCTTGGATAATCGGGTGATTCTTGTGGGTTTTCGCCATAAGCAGCTTCAATTTCTTCAATCAATGCTTTTATAAAGTCAAACTTTGCTTGCGCTTGTACAATCAAATAATCTGGAGCGATACAGGTTTGTCCTGCATTTAAAAATTTCCCCCACACAATGCGTTTGGCAGTTAATTTAAAATCGGAATGCAAGTCTACAATACATGGGTTTTTTCCACCAAGTTCTAAGGTAACAGGCGTTAAATTTGGCGCAGCTGCTTTTGCAATGATTTTTCCAACAGGCACGCTTCCTGTAAAGAAAATATAATCCCAACGTTCTGCTAATAATTCTTGAGAAATAGCAACGCCGCCTTGTACGACTTTCACATGGTTTTCTTCAAAAACTTCTGAAATAATTTCTGCTAGTATTTTTGAGGTATTTGGTGTTAATTCAGACGGTTTTAAAACAACGGTGTTTCCGGCAGCAACAGCGCCAATTAAAGGTGCTAAGGCCAACTGATATGGATAATTCCACGGCGAAATAATTAGCGTAGTTCCGTAAGGTTCTGAATGAATTCTATCTTTCGATGGAAAGTTTAATAATGCTGGCAATACACGTTTTGGACGTGCCCATGATCTCATCTTTTTGATGGTTAACTTCAACTCAGCAATCACAATACTTGTTTCGGTAAGTACCGCTTCAAATTTTGGTTTCTTAAAATCAGCATATAAGGCGTCACAAATATCGTTTTCACGTTTTTTGATTTCTTTTAAGAGCTTTTTTAATGAATTTCTTCGATACGTACTATTTTGTGTGCGTCGCGTTTTAAAAAACTCTTTTTGTGCTAATACGATATCGGAGCAGTTGTATTCCATGAGTATTGTTGTGTAATCGATTGGGCTAAATTATCAAATTTTCCTGTTTCGGCGTATTGTTTTATTGTCGTTGGATTGAAATTTCCGTTTAAGTATAAAACCGTATGTTTTTCACCAGCTGTGGTATGTACGATAACTTCTTTAATAACATTTCCTTGTTCACGAACCGAAACTAAGGTACGTTTTAATAAATCATTCTTTCTATAAATATCTGTAAAACGTTCGTTTGTGAGTTGATTGATTTCTGCCTGAACTGCTTGTGCTGCCGATTTATTTTTGGGTTGTAATTGTATGTAGCGAAGATCGTTTACATTGGCTAAAACCGAATTCATTTCTGGCGAAAGTCCTTTTAAAACCGCAAACATAAATCGCGGAACTTGCATTGCCGTTACTTTGTCATCATTTTTGTGTGCATTGTAAAAAGTTGACATTTTGTAATAACTTCCACAAGAGGAAAAGAGTAAAACACTCAGTATCAATATCATTTTCTTCATCACCGACGTTTTAGAATTTGTATAAAAATAAGTGTAAATTACTATTTTTATTTTAAAATCAAGGTGTTTTTTGAGGTGCGTTTGATTTCTTCCGTATTCAACATCATTTTTCTAAATTTCCCTTGAATGTACAGTTCCGCTTGATCTTGATAATGAGGACTGAACGGATTTCCCGATTGTCCCGTTGGTAAAATGCTCATGCCATTTTCAATATCTGAAAAATCAACAACTCGTCGTGTAGAAGGTCCGAAATAAACTTTGTATTCACCTGAATCATCATAATGATACCCAAGATTGTTAATGACTTCACGCGTTCCCGCGACTTCATACGGACCTACATTAAAATACGGACGCAAGGTTTCCACTTGTCCCATTGGATGCGGATGTTCTACAGTATGTACTTTATTCCACGTCCAAGCGTTTACATCATTGCCTAATTGTGTTTCTAACAATGCAATGGCTTCTTTGAATGATTCTAGTAAGATGTCTTTTCTAGTTTCTTTCTTTTCTGTGGAAACGTTATCGTACCAAATAGATTCTTGGTAGAGTAGTGGCGCAGTGAATCGTTTTGCAATATGCGTTTTTATAAGTTGATCAAATGTTTCTTTGTCCAACTCGTCGGTAAATGTATTTTTTAGGTATTGATAGATAAATTTATGATATATAGTTGGCGCAATATCTGTGAGTTGATTGTCGCCATTCCAGTTTTTTAATATGTTGATCGCTTCTTTTTCTTTGGCAGAAAAATTACTGCTTTCAATTACTTTTATGACTTCTTGAATCGCCGCTACATGTGTTTTTGCTGTCACATCAAGTGTCATATTCATCATATCATCTTTTGTCCAATCACTTTTCTGTTCGATGAGTTCTTTGATGCGTTTTGCTCTATTTTCGGGTAAATAATACCCAGGATATAAATCTTTGGCAATACTATCTGGTTGATTGTTGGCAGAATAGACATAATTCCACGGTGGATTTACAGCACCAGGATTTTCATCCGATTTCATGTATCGAATTTTTTCGTTTGCACCTGAAGCACCATCTAAAATTAATTTTGAATTTACATGTGATGGACGTTCAAAGAGTTGTCCGACCGCATACCAACCAATATTATCTTCTGCATCGCCATACATTAAATTTAAACCTGGCGCGTGAATTTTAGGTAAACATTCTTCAAATTCAGCTTGATTGTTTGCATGTGACATAATGTAACAGGCTTCCAAAACCTGATTTTTGTGATGTACATATGCCCAAGACATCGCAACAGGTTGTTCGTAATTGATTCCGTCCGCAATTTGATTTAAAATTGGTCCATGACGCGATATTTTATACGTCAATTCCACAGGTTCACCATCTTTTACTTGAATCGTTTTGGTACGTGTTTCATAGGTTTCCCAACCAGTTGGCGTTTTATACGAATTGTCGTCATTCGGTTTGTTTTCTTCCCAATAGAAATCAATATCATCATTTTCAAACATCGTCATTCCGTAGGCTATTTTTCGGTTGTGACCTAATAATGGAAAAGGGGTTCCTGCCAAGTGATATCCGTACATTTCATAGGTTGGTGTATGCACATGTGCTTCATACCAAACCGAAGGTTGCGAAAATCCAATATGTGGATCATTGGCAAATAATACTTTTCCTGTAGCTGTTTTTTGTGGCGCAATCACCCAACTGTTACTTCCAATAAATTGCGGAATTGGCAATGGATTTAATGCATTGTGAACAGAAGTTACCAATGTATTTTTGATGGCAGTTCTAGCTTTTGAAGGATAATTGTGCAAAAGTGTCGTTTTTGGATCTACATGAACGCCTAAATCTGCCAGATATTCGTTGCCAAGTTTTTGTTGTATATCGGTTAGTAATGGATCTGTTTTGTGTGCCATTGCGAAGCTAAACGCCATGTAACCAATGATGTTGTGAATATCCTTAATGGTGAATTCGGTTTTGTCCGTTCCCGTAAGGTAAAATTCAATTGGTGTAGCGCCATTTGCGACAAATTGATTGATTCCGTTGATGTATGCTTGCGCGAGTTTGTAACTCTGTGAGTTTTTATCGAGTTCTAATAAAGTTTGTTCGGAAGCTTCATCAATCCCTGAAGCGGCAAAAAAGCGATCCGTATCGAGTAATTTTTCTCCAAATAATTCTGATAATCTTCCCGGTGCAATTCTGCGAATGAGTTCCATTTGCCATAAACGATCTTGTGCGTGTACATAGCCTAACGCCGTAAACGCATCGGGTTCATTGTTAGCATAAATATGTGGAATTCCGTATGTATCGTAATGAATGGTGACTTCTTCTTGAAGGTTTTCAATATCGAGTGTTCCGTCGTAGGTTGGCAATAAGGTGGTGTAAAACCAAAATCCTGCAATAAAAATAACAAGCAATAGGATTCCGATAATTTTAGCAGCTTTTTTCAATGTGAATCATTTTTTTTTAAAACTACAAAAATTTATTTAGAGTTTGGAAGTTAAAATTTTGGGGTTTGGTTGCTAGTTTTGGTGCTAAGAATTTTCTTCTTAAACGATAATTTTAAAGTTTCACTATACGAGTTTAATCGTCACCCTTAGTCTTTCCTATTTCTTCTAATTTTTCTTGATATTTTTTTACATTAATTAATGTTTCATTGGTTAAAAACATGTTCTTACAATTCATAAATAACGAGTATAATACTCTTTTTAATAATGGATTAATTCCTACATTGAATGGACTAATTTAAACCATGATAATTATGAAACTAAAAATTATTTTTTTCGGATTTTCTTTATTAATATCTAATTTAATGTTTGCGCAAGTGCCACACGATATTAATGTCGCTAGTAATGGTGACGCAGAACGAGTTGCTAGATTTAAAGTACAAGACGAAGCAAGAGACTTCCTTGAAATTACTAATTCAACAAATCAGACAGGGAAATTTATTCCGTCTATTTGGGCACATCAACAATCAGATAATAGATATGTGTTAAGGAATTTCGCTACAACAACTTCTGCATTTGATACTGGAAGTATTCCTCTGATGATATTCAGAGCAGAGCTTAGAAACAATATTAATTTGAATGCTCCGAGTGGAGGATCATTTCCTTGGGGAACATCAGCGAGCAATGTAGTTAATAGGCCTGTGTTTGCTTGGGAAAATGGTAATACACAGTTAATGACATTACGTGCAAATGGAAATTTAGGGTTGGGAACTACAACTCCAAGTGCTAGACTGCATACAAATGGAGCTGTTAGGTTTCAAAATCTTTCTAATGGAACTACTGCTACTTTTATGTTAGGAACTGATACAAGTGGAAATGTACGAGAATATCCTGTTCCGAGTGGTGGTGGAAGCTCAGATGCCGATTGGTTTAAAACAACAGGAGGCATTCCAACATCGATAAACGATAATATTTATACCAATGGACAAGTTGGTATTGGGACTTCAAGTCCAACGGCTCAACTTCATACAACAGGAAAACTTCGGTTCGAAAATCTTCCTTTTGCAAGAAGTGCTACTTATATTTTGGGAACTGATGCTAATGGTAATGTACAACAGTATTCTAATAATTTTAATGGTGTATCATTAAGATGCTTGTTAGTATCACCTCAAACCCCAACTAACCGTTTAACAAAAGTAACAAGTAGTGGTGATCTTACATGTAGTCAAGTATTCGATAATGGCACTAATGTAGGAGTAGGAACTGTCACACCTACATATAAACTAAGTGTAAATGGTCCTGTTCATTCAATGGCAAATATTTTTATATCGGATAAAAAGTTTAAGAAAAACATAGTTGCTATTGAAAATCCTTTAGAAACGCTACTGAAACTTAATGGAAAAAAATATGATTGGAGAGTTGGTGAATTTGACCAATATGACTTTACGGACCGTAAACAAATTGGTTTTATTGCCCAAGAAGTAAAACAAATCATTCCAGAAATTGTACATGTTGATAAAAGTGGTGAGCATAGCATGAACTATACAGCACTTATTCCTGTATTAGTTGAAGCTATCAAGGAACAGCAGAATCAAATTATATTACTTGAAAATAAACTTTCAGACATAGAGCAATTATCATCATCTACAGATGAAGGATTAAAACTTGGTGATAGAACATCGTTCTCTACAAATTACCCTAATCCATTTAATACAACAACAACAGTTGACTATTTCATTTTAAAGACAGTAAATAGTGCAAAAATCATTATCTATGATTCTAATGGAACCACAATTAATACTTTTAAACTTGATGAAAGAGGAAGAAAGTCTCAATTAGTAATTAATAAAGATAGCCTTAAATCGGGTATTTATTTCTACACATTAATTGCTGATAATATTGTTATGGGAACAAAAAAGATGATTGTGAAATAAAAATGAATATTAATATTTAGAGGTTGTCTAAAAAGTCTTGAAAAGCGGCATTCAGAATCTCAACGTGCTAATTTTCATGGATTATGTGAAACTGAATTAAGTTCAGTTTGATAAAATTATATTTTTAGACAACCTCTTTCAAATTAGAAAAAAACTAATTCTGTTTGTTTAGGTTTTATTCTATTATTAATAGTTTAAGTAACGGTTTCGGATATGTTTTCTACTAGGGTTTAGTTTCTAGTTTGGATATAAAACTTGTTTTTAGACTAGTTGTTTTTAATTAATAACTGCCATTATTCGGTACATTTTTCCTTGTAATCATCTATAATTTTGATATAATTATTTAATAAAAATAATCGGTTGTATTCACTCTCTATATATGCGTCTCTGTCTTTTTTAGGAAGGCTTTTTGACTTTTTCTTGATCTCTTTCATTTTCTTTTTATAAACTTTAGCAAACTCTTTCGCTTGTTTTTGAGACACTTTTGCATAGTTGTAATCTTTATATTGTGCAACAAAAGCATCACAGTCTTTTCCTATTTCTTTAAGCGTAGCAACAAACTTATCAGAAATCAATTTTGTGTTAAACATACCACCAGAAAAATCAACGGGATTTATTACGACGTCTGAGTCTGGATGATTTAAAAAATAATAAATACTTGATACAGGCGGCATCATTCTTCTCGTACTATAGCCATTTTTTTGTTCATTGTACACATCAAAAGTAGTTACTTTATATCCGTAAATATTTATGCTATCGGTATATTGCAACGGTAACAATATATTTTCCGCTACGGTAACTAAATTTAACTCCTTATCAAACCCTTTAATTGTTGAATTTTTGAATTTATAAGTGATGTTCTTCTTTACATCTTCGATAATTAATTCACTGATAGAATCTTTCGGGATTTCTATTTTTTGTTTCTTTTTCTGCTTTACAACAATCTTTTGCTTTTTTAGTTTTTTAATACTTAATGGTTTAAAAGATGGCAAAACAGAATTATTTTGTTTCATTCCTGTATATATCTTAGAAAGTCTGACGTTATTGTATTGCTTTTGTTCATTATTTTTAAAGCTAATAGTAACATTATAACTTGATTTTTCGTCAATGTCAGAATAAAACTCTTGAGAAAAAGCGTATTGACTAAAAACGAATATAAGAATTGAAACAAAAGTTTTTATTTTCATAATGATGTAAATTTTAGAATTTGTTGGATCGTTTTTATTAGAAATAAAAGTTCCTGATATGTAACTTTTTTTTAAAAAGATTTAAAATTTGTTTGAAATTAATTGTTGTCAAATATAATTAAAATGGAAGCAGAGGTAAAGTAGAGCGTCTGACAATTCAGTGAATTGTAGGAGATTTGCCTAAACTTATCAATAGTTTGAGCTACTATTCATAGTGAGGCGTTTTTTTTACGCTAAATGGTTTGCAAATAGTAACTAATTACTATTCAAAATATAAATCCGATGGTGTCTATTCCACTATTCTATGAATAATTACATAGGAACTTATTCTACTTTGTTGTTCAAAATCACCATCACAGATATCCCAATATCCATCAAGAAATTCAACTTCAAGTGTGGCAACTTTAATTTCTGTATCCATCGTAGAAAGATAATTTTCTAAATCTTCACTACTAATTTTACTTTCGCAGAATTTTATATAATAATCTTGTATGGAACGTCGAATGTACATCTCTTTATGTTCAGTTATCTCGCCATTTTTTTAACGAAATTTTTAAAAATTATTGGGGCAGATATGATATACTTTCCATTACTAGATGATATATCTTTTGTTTTATTATTTGACATAATTACGTTCTATTGATTTAAACAAGACCACGTGAATACACAAATGATACACGCCAATATACATACACCATATTTTAGTTTTATTTTTCTCATTCTTCAATATTTATGAACGTATATATATAGGGAATTCCTGTTGTTTTTCTAAAAATACAACTTTTTTGGACATTCCTAAAAACAAGAATATTTCTCAAAATACGTGCTAATTGCTTTTAAATCTTCAATTAAAAAAGTTGACTTTAGGAACCTTAGAGGTACTATAAAAACAACTGTTTTTATGCTCGATATTTATGAATCTCGATGCATGATTCTTTTATTTTTTATTTTTATTTCCAACCTTTAATCATCATTAATTTTAAATTATTTTAATTATGAAAAAAAAGAATCTAAAATCGTTAAAACTTAATAAAACGTTTGTTTCAAGTTTCAAAAAAAATAAAGTAGTAGGTGGAAGTGTTACGCTTATGCCTTCTCTTATAACTGTGAATAGCTTTATTATATGTGAATCTGAAACTTGTATTACTACTGCTCAAGTAGGAGAAGAACTTAAACCAACGTGTGGCAACTGCTAATTAGTCACGCATTCTAGCGAATTTTGGTTCGCTAGAAGGAAAATATGTTTCATAGAGACGGTTTATTCACACAGTATAGTACTGACTGTTACAGATTTTTGTTAAATAAGGTAAAACCCTACTCACAAACCTTTTGATTTATATACTTTGAAAATCATTAAATCAAAAGCAATTCATTTGAATAAAATAGGGAGGAAGCTGAAAATCCTTAAAAAGAGTAAGCATTAATTTATAAATTTTTTTTAAAATGAAAAAATTAGAAGATTTTAATTGTGAAAAAGTTGATATCGATTCAATTTTTGGAGGAAGAATGGCGTCTAACACATTCAGTTCTAACACGGTAACTGTTGGAAGTGGAGCTCCTGCTGATGGAGACGATGGTTCTGATGAAGATTGGGATGACTTAAAGTAATATTTTATTACTAATATTATGATGAGATTGTATGATTCGTTATACAATCTCATTTTATTTTTTTTAATACTATCAATTTATGATATTAATTTTAAGCACACCAAGAGATTATGACACGCAAGCGGTTATCGATTGGTTACATTTTAAAAACACCCCGTTTTTTAGGCTGAATGATGAAGATATTATGACTGGAAAGGCTTCTTTTTTCCTCGATCCAGTAAAAATGGAAGATTCATACATCGTTTCAAAAAACATTAAATTTTATTTTAAAGAAATCACCGTAGTTTGGTATCGAAAGTTTGGTTTTTTTAAAGGATATCAAGATGAATTTGGCAGTAAAAATGATTTGGTACGCTATGTTAGTTCAGAATTTTCTGTTTTAAGAACCATCATCTTTAATTTATTGGAAGATAAAAAGTGGTTGTTCAAAAGAAAGAACATGCTAACGAAGCTTGAAATATTAAATTTAGCGCATCAATTTGGGCTAAAAATACCCAACACAACCGTTACTTCTAAAAAGACTGATCTTGAAGCCTTTTTTAAAAATAACAATAATTCAATTATTTCTAAGTCCTTAGGAGAAGGAAAACATATTCAGTATGAAGGAAAAAATTATCCTTTTTATACGCAAAAAATAGAAGACCTTTCAAAGGTAACTCCAAAATTCAGTCCTTCATTATTTCAAGGGTATATTGTAAAAGAATATGAATTAAGAATATTTTTTATTGAAAAGAAGTTCTACAGCATGGTTATTTTTTCTCAGAATAATGAAAAAACCAAAGTCGATTTTAGAAATTACGATTTCGACAATCCAAATAGAGTTGCCAGATATAAACTTCCAAGTGCTATTGAAAAAAAGTTGTCAAACCTAATGAAGCATATAGGCTTAAACACCGGATCTATTGATTTGGTAAAAGGTATTGATGGTAATTATTATTTTTTAGAAGTGAATCCTTCTGGGCAATTTGGGATGACTAGTTTCCCTTGCAATTATAATTTACATAAGAAAGTAGCAAATTATTTAATTAAAAAATTAGATTGAATATGAAGACTGTTTTAGTTGATGAAATTCCATTAGAGTTTAAAGACTGTTTGCCTATAAATGTTTTTTTTATTGAAGGCAAAGAAGTTGCTCCTATAAAAAGATCAGATTTAACATTTGTGGCTTCTGATTTTTATACGACAGATAAAATGAGGTGTTACGATTTTTATAAACCAGCATTTTTATGATTGATAAAGACAATTATTTCAAGTTTCATAATTCTTGCGTTCCTGTAAAAGGATCAAAAAGAGGCGTTATTTTTGATTTGCAACGTGGAAGTTTTTTCTTTTTCCCAAACTCTATTATAGATTTACTTTTAGAAAACGAAACAAATACGTTGGCAACAATTTATAAAGAATATGAGTCGCAAACTGCTTTGTTAGATAAGTATTTCAATTATTTAGTAGCGAATGAATTGATTCATTTGACGAAAGATGTAAGTCGATTTCCGAGTAATAGCAACAAATTCAGTTCTCCTTTTTTGTTGGATATTCTTTTTTTAGAAATAGACACTTTGCAAGAAAGTAAAATAGCGTTATTACAAAACATCAATTCTTTAGGTTGCATTCAAGTTGTATTCTTGACAAGAAAAGAAGTTGATAGTACACATCTAGAGAACGTTTTGAATCTGCTTGAAGGATCAAAAATCCAAAGTGTTTCACTGATCACTAAGCATGAAGCGGAAAGTGAAGCTGAAATTTTGAATCTTCACTATACGTTTCCAAGATTCAAAAAAACAGTCTTTTTTGAGTCCAACGAACAGGAGCAAGGCGAAGACAAGCCATTTAGCTATGAAAACGGCTCTTTTGATACAGTGCTCACAAAGCGAATAACGAACATACACGATTTTATTTTAAACCAAAAAGCATACAGAGAATCTTTAAAGCATAACCTTTTCTTTAATAGAAAAGCATACATTGATAATGAAGGAAATATTAAGAATTATTATAATTCCGAAATTACACATGGTTCTATTGAAAAGGATGATATAAAATCAATAGTTACTTCCAAAGCTTTTAAAAAATTATGGAAGATACCTAAGGAAAAAATTGAAGTTTGCAAATCGTGTGAATTTAGATACGTTTGTCCAGACAATAGAATTCCTGTACTAAAAAGCAACCTTGAAAATGAAGTATATGAACATAATTCCACTTGCAATTATGATCCGCAGACAACTGAATGGAAGTCATAAAGCAGTTCTATATGTAATAGTACTCATTCTAGTATCATCATGTAGTGTTGTTGACGTGAATAGAAACTATAATTATTTCAACGGAAATGAATTCTACAACGATTCTTTAAAAATCAGCGCTCGTTTTTTTGGAGATATTAACTATTTATTTCCTAGTAAAAGTGAGTACAAAAAAATCATGAGTACCAATGATTTAAACATTAGCTACAAAGATTTAGTCGTAGCCGGAAAAGCGTATTCTTCACCCAAATATGACCTTCTTTTTTTCTATAAAATTGATAAGACACTTCAAAGTAGCACAGAATCTACTACTGTTGATTTAGTTGTAAATGATACTATTGAGAATTTTGTCGTGTACCGAAAAACAGAAAAAACAAAAGCAATTTATGTGTATTTAAAAGCAATTGGCACGCATAAATCAAATAGATCAATGCTACAAGACGGGAAATCAATAGTAAACTCTGTACGATTTGATAATTCATTGAAAGATGAGCTAACGTACATGAAAGTATTCAACACGTATAAGCAAGAAGACAATATTTTATTCGTAGAAAGTAAATTTGAGAATGCTCCGATAGAAAAGAAGAACAATAATGAGTGGACAAAGTTTCAGTTATTAACAACGATTCTTTCCAAAGATCCGACTTATAAAAATTACAATGACTTGGTTGCTAAATTTGAACTCAAAAGGGAAAAATATTTAAAAAAACATATTGATTCTATTTTAAAAAACAACAGAAATGTAACTTTTGAAGATTCGTTTTTAGCAAAAATAAAGCAAATTTCAAGCAAGACACAAGTGCTCATGCTCAATGAAATGCATTGGCATCCAAAACATAGAATCGCTGCTTTAAAAATGTTAGCTACCTTAAAAGAAAACGGTTTTAAATATTTGGCTGTAGAAGCTATCGATAAAGAGAAAAATTCATTCTTTCAAAACAGTAGTTTTCCACTGAAATCTTCGGGCTATTACACCCGAGAACCTTATTTCGGACTTTTCATCAGAGAAGCATTAAAATTAGGTTTTACAATTGTTGGGTATGATGATTTTAGCACAGAAAACAGAGAACAAACGCAAGCAATAAACATAAAAAGCATCTTAGATACAGATCCAAACGCAAAAATAGTGGTCTATTCAGGAATTGATCATATTTTAGAAAAAGATGCTACGAACAAACGAATGGCGGAATATTTTATGGAATTAACAAACATTAATCCTGTAACAATTGACCAAGTAGAAATTCCGTATACTTCTTCAAACACATTGACTTTACTGGAATCAGCTGCGTTAAAAAATGTGCCAAAAATTAATACAAATGTCGATTACTTCTTACTAAACAATCTAAAACCCGCTTTAGAATCTATTTATGAAAAGGAGCAACTTAAAACGATCAATTTCACAAATGAACTCCTAAACAATCATGAGAATGAGCAACTATTATTTTCATTCTATTTTGCAAATGAGTATTCAAAATACAAATCGAATTCAATAGCTATTCTCAATAAAATTAGTGCGATTGATAAAAAAGGTATCAATTTTTCGTTGCCCGTTGGCGCATATCAATTAGTTGTAAAAGACATTCATAATAATTTGATTATTTCTGAATTGATAACTGTTGATTAATTTTAGCTGTTTCCTTCAATATGAATTAGTTTTTTAAGATGCGAATCGTTTTAAAAGCATCATCAATAGTTACTTGCGCAAAATATGTTCCCGATTGTAAATTGCTTAAATCTATTTTAGCTTCTTTAGTGTTTGGAGCGTGTAATTTCACTTCTTGTCCTAACATATTGTAAATCCTAACCTGTTGGATTTTCGATAGCGAATTCAATGTCAATATATTCTCCACAGGATTTGGATAATATGTGAGTGATGTTGCATTCTCGAATTCTTCTACACCTAAAATAGCTTCACCAAAAGTTATATCATCTATGGCAATATCGCTTCGAAATCCGGGTCCCATAATAGCTTTAAAAGTAACTTGTATGGTTTGTCCAACATAGTTTGACAAATCAATAGTAGCCGTTATAAACGGATCATTTTCAGTTGCTTGTTGTTCACCAGATACTGTAAATACAGTTGTCGTTGTGGAGCCATTATCTATAAGAATTTCTAAAGTTCCCATATCAACCCCAAACATATGATACTTAAAAGTCATTTCAGGATCAGCCAAAGTAGATAAATCTACAGAAGGAGATATTAAGTTTGTAACTTCTCCACCTAAAGCGGCAGAAGCTTCTGTAAACATATAATTTCCATCACTTAAATTCGGAGCAGGACCAGTGTCCGTTGACGACGTGTCAGTTGGAGCTGCAACTTCCCAATTGTAACCACCAATACTCCCTGGAGTTCCTGTCCAGCAATTTCCTTCTAAAAAATCAGCTTCGGAAACCGTAAAGTCTTCAAAACTTTCTGCGTATGGAGGCGTCGCTAAACAAGTCGCTATAAATGTATACGGACCTACCCAAGTAGAAGTACCATCTGGGCCACAATCGGCTTGCACATAAAAATCATACGTTGCACCAGAAGTTAAGCCAGTTATATTTTGAGGATTATTGGGAGTGTTGTTAATTGCATTCCCAGTTCCTTGCGTAAAACCAGTTAATCCCCATTCTACATTCCATGCCGTAGCCGCGCCCAATTCTACCCAAGTAAGATCAGCACTTGCTGTTGTGATATTCGTAACACCTAAACCCGCAGGAGCAGAACATGGTGTACAATTTGTAGTGATAGAAAACTCAATGGGTCCATCATTGATTTTATTTCCGACTCTTATATAATAAGTGGTTCCTATATCTGAGAAGAGCGTCGTTGTACTGATAGAACCATTAATAAATCCAGCGCCATAAATACAATTGCCAATCGAAATTCCTGAACATTCATTGTTGGTACTTTCGTAAATTTCTGTGTAGGCAGTTCCGTTAGACATGACTAGCACAAAATTTATTTCATCTCCAGTTCCTTCAAACTTATACCATACATCTTCTCCAATCAGATTCCCAATACAACTATTTGAATCTTCTAATACAGCATTAATTGTATCTTGATTGTTTAAGGTAGTTCCGCAAGAAAGCGTAATTGCATTAACACATTGGTCATTGCTTGGTTGTGCAAACAGTTGCAGTGTAGAAATGAAAGTAAAAATAATGAGTACTGCTTTTTTCATAATAAATGATTTAGAAATTAATCGCTGTCAAATATAGAGAAGTAGCGTATGCAGAAAGTGTGGAGTATCTGACAATTCAGTGAATTGTAGTAGATTTAATTGAATTTAATGCAACAAATAAAGCGTGTTCTTTTACAAACACGCTACTTGTTTTAAAATCGTTAATCAAAAAGGTTGGCTTTATAAACCTTGTTGATACAGAGAAACAATTCTTAAAATTAAAGCCTGATAGTGAGGTTGTGTTATTTTTAAACTACGATTCTATGTTAATTATGGTGTTACCGTAAGTGGTTCTTCATTTGTTTTTATACTTTTTAGTTAACCAAAACATTATATCATGAAAAAAAGTAATCTTACATCATTAAAACTGAACAAAAAATCTATTTCAAATTTAAAGCACGATACTTTAGTTGGAGGTATAGATCCAACTTTTGTAACTAAATGCTATGGATTACCAGGATCGCGTTGTCATTGTCTCATTACAATGGCTTGCATGTAGTTTAGTAAATTAGGCGAACTTTGGTTCGCCTTTTTTGTCTTTAAGATTTTGTAATCAAGTTTGAATACTACTATAACTTTTTTAAACTAGTTTCCTTTCTTAGCGTTAGAACTAAGACTGCTACGACCTAAAATATAACCAGAAATTCCTCCAATTAATGCTGAAATCTCTTTTCCACCCAAAACTCCTGTAATTCCAAATAGAATAATAGCAATAATGATTGAGAAAATGGTGATAAATTGCAGTCCAGCGTCGCCAGAGAAAATTGTTTTACGAATTTCATCATCTCTATACGCTATGACAAAAAAGCCAACAATGACAATCCCAACTAAAAGAGCGAATGACCAACTAATCTGTTTTTTAAAGTTTTGAGTTACAAAAGAAGTATTGTTCAACTCTGTTACTTTTGTGCCAACACTTGAAAGTTGATCTGTCTTTTTTACAATTGTTTGCACTTTGTTTTCTATGATTCGTCGAAAACCTTCTGTCACGCTAATAGATTGCATATTATGTAAATCTATACCGCCAACTGTTTGAAGTTCAGGTAATACAATTTGCGACTTTATTTCTTGTAAACGCTCAATATTCATTCGTTCTTTCATTGAAAAAACACTTGAATCCATACCTTTAGAAATTTTTTCATGGTAGCTATTTACTAATTTTTCAAGGCTTTGCGCTCTCTCTAGTTCTGTAAAAAGACCACCAATCTCATACATCATTGAATACATATCAGCAATAAGCTCTAATCTTTTCTCTTCCAATTCATGATAATCATAAGATTGCTGTATTTCATTTTCTAGCGCTATTGTTTCGGTATCATCTTGTGCAAAAAGTGAAAAATTGAGAATAAGTATCATAGCAATACTCATCAGTAAAGTCAGTGGTTTGTTCATTTTAATTTTTGTTAAAGGGTTATAAGGTCAGTTGAAAAAATAGTTTCAAAATTGTATGCAATACGTATACAGAATCCCGAATATTTTTTACAAAATACTGTTTTCTCTTCAATAACTAATAACTTATGACCAATTTGTATGTAACATTATTGAAACCCTTTTAAACGCTAATAATCCCTTACAAATCGTACACTACTAATCAATCCATTGTTGATTTCATAAATTTAAATGTACTTTGTTTTCTTTCCGTTTTCTGTTACGATTTCATGATTGATTACGTGGTTTCCATTCGTCATTTGGCTTATAATTTCCACCTTTATAGATTTGGAAGTAAATTTGGGTTCAAAAATAGAAGCAATATTTTCGGTCCCTGTTCCTAATAACTTATCTGGATAGGTGTAAATTTTCACATCTTCTTTATAAAGTTTTATAAACGCTTCAAAGTTGTGTTCATTGTACAAACGCATTCTCTTATTCACAATTTCTAGTGGTGTATCTTGTTCCTGAGCAATTCCAACACTAAATGATAGCAAAAGCACTACTAATGTCATTGTTTTCATGTGCGTTCGTGTTTTTGAGTGAATATAAGCAACTAAGTTACTGAAAGCGAAACGAACAATTTTGTGTATTTTCGGAATAGACTTATCAATACGTCAACACCCAAAGTTCTACTTCTTCGGAAGCGCGCCAATGCTGATCGCGTTTTGTTTTGTCGGAAGCCGCTTTTACAGCTCTTGTTAACTTTCTTTCCAATTGAAATCGTCCACCGCTGGCGAGTTCTTTTTCAATAGGATGATCAGTTGTAACATTTGTTATTTGCGCTAAATTTGAGAATATAATAACGAGTTTGCCTTCTGGCAAAAGCCTTTTTTTAGCTTCTGTAAAAAAGTCAGGAAATAAACCTTCAGGATAATAAATAGCTTCATCATTTCTATTTAATTGCTTAGAGGTTGGCAACCATGGCGGATTGAAAACAATGAGTTCGGTTTGTTTTTCCCATTTCCCAAAAAGATGCCCAAAATCTAATTCAACCTTTCTGGACATTTTTGTATCGCCCATAAATTCGGTAAGCCCTACAATTGCATTCGGGTTTGTATCTGTACCAAAAACTTTCTGAAAGCCATGTTTTACTAGTTGAAACGAAAGTACGCCACTTCCAATACCAACATCAATGGCAGACTTTTTTGGTCCTTCGTAGCGTTTCAACCAATTGTCAAAAAGAATCAAATGATCAAAGCGAGTAGGGAAATAGGTGCCGTAATACGGATGCAATTTGTTTCGCAATACAGGAATTGCAATCCCTTTTATATACCATTGCCAAGCACTATTCAGTCCTTGTATTTGTGGAAAAGTCAATAAAAAATTGCCAGTTTCAGGATATAATTTTTCTAACCAACCAATAGAAGGTGCTTTTTTGGGAACCAGTTTATGGTCAGCAATTTCTATTAAGATTTGATTCGATAACTTGTGATATTGCGCACGATATTCGCGTTGTTCTTTAAAAGATTCGGTGGGCAACTTTCTTCTAAGATATACTTGCAATTCTTTCAAAAGCGACAAACCATTGCTATAAAACGCTGTGATTAATACCGATTTTCCAGCTTCTAACGCTTTCATTGTTTGTTTCATATCTGACGAACGATCAAAAAGCACTAACTTTTCTTTAGCGATAATTGGTGTTGGCTTATGTACCTGTATGTCTGTACTCATCGATTGTTTTTACTTGATTTGAAACGAGTTGCAGTGTATTGATTGTCGCAAAACGCATGATTCAGTTCACTTTTAAATGCTAATCGGTAAAGATACTTTTTTAAACGCAGTGTCAGGAGAATACGAACGTAATATAAATTCTTTTAAACGATAGAAATACTACTTTTTTAGTGTGTTACAGTACATTTTTAATCAATGCAGAGATTTCTGCTGCTCTTTTAAGGACACAAATATGCGTGCCGTTTTCAATAGTAAAATCTGTTTTCTTGACTAATTTATACGGAAGAGTTTTGTCGTTTGTGCCATGAATGTGAATTATTTCTGTTTCTGCTGGAATTGTGGGTTCGTGCCAAGTTGATAATTCTCTCAACGCCCATTGTAAATAGCGATTTGTTTGATTTCCAACCATGCTTTTAAATAGGTTTTGCTCGTTCTCAGTTTCAAAACCATGACCTTTTCCCCAAAATCTGACTGTTTTTACACAAAGCCCTTTCGTGAAAAACACATCTAATCGCAATGGTTTTACGAGTTTAAAAGAAAAAGGCAATTCTTTTCTTGATTGGATACTTGAAATTAAAATGACCTTTTCAATGTTATGAGCACTTGCAATTTCTTGCGAAACGATTCCGCCGAGCGAATGACCAATAAGCGTTACTTTTTCAGAAGAAGGTTCAATTTTTGAAAATAAACGCTGTGAATATTCATGAATTTTCTCGTTGGTTTTGGGTTCAATCCAATTAAGATGTTCCACCTCGTAGCCTGATAAATCTAGGTTTTCAAAAATTCGACAGTCAAAAGCCAATCCTGGAATTAAAATGATTTTCATGCAAGGTGTATTATGTCCTTTAAAATTAAAGAATTATTATCGAAATGTATTTTAATCAGACGGCTACTTTTTAAAATTTTGTTAAATAGGGTAAAACCGTAAAGTGTAACCTATTGATTTTTATAACTTTATGCAGCAAAAACTACAAATTTTAGATCAGAAAAGAAGTAAGAATTAAAAGCTTATCCATTTCAAAAGAAACTGTATCAACCTTAGATTCGGCGAGTATTAAAGGTGGAGTTTCAGGACTGTGTACATCAAGTAACAATATTTGCAATGTTATTTTTAGTGCAATACGTTAGATACTGATGGTTGCTAGGATAACGAGCAAGTATTGGCAGTATAATCGCAATTAAATATTAACTAAAAATTCAAAATCATGTTAAAGACAATTCTAAAAATTGAAAATGTAAAAGAACTGAGTAAGAAAGAACAAAATGGTATCGCAGGTGGAATACTATTTTTGTGTGAGGATACCTGTATATTAGGTCAACGACTTTGTTATAGAACGAAGACAGAGACTTTCTATTTGCCTTGTTAAAAGAAACAGTATTCACAAAAAAACCTCAGAAAACAATTGTTTTCTGAGGTTTTTTTAGTTTGAAAAGTAGTGTCTATTAAGCATCTTGTATCGCAATCATAGAAATTTCTACATTTACATACATTGGTAAGTTTCCAACTTCAACCGTTTCACGCGCTGGCGCAGTTGCATCATCAAAATACTGACCGTATACAGGATTAATCTTCTTAAAATCGTTCATGTTTTTTATAAAAATAGACGATTTTACTACATTCTCAAAAGTCATATTCGCTGCCGCTAAAACAGCTTTCATATTTTCCATAACTTGCTTTGTCTCTACTTCAATAGAACCTTCAACGAGTTTTCCAGTTTTAGGATCTATCGCAATTTGACCAGAAGTATATAAAGTTCCGTTAATTAAAATTGCTTGATTGTATGGACCAATTGGTGCTGGCGCGTGTGGTGTTGAGATGATTTGTTTTGACATATTTTTTAGTTATTGGTTGTTAGTTGCTGATTGTTTGATTTAGAGTTCTAAACTCTAAACTCTTACAATCGTCTATCCGGTTCACTTCGTTTTTCCCACTTCACATCACGTAAAACAGATGCTTTAATTCCAATAAAGAAATACCATGAAGCTCGTGAACTAAACGGAACCCAGTTAAAATTGATTCGCCAACTCTTCAAATCGCGTTCAAAACGCATTTGTGTATACGTAAATCCTTTATTCTTAAAATCATACCCCGAAGAAACTCCTATTTTCCATTGTGGTGTCAACTCTACATTTCCAGAGAACATGAGTGAGTTATTGGAAATTTCGTTTTGCCGATTACTATTCAAATAGGTCATGGAGTAGGCAAGACGTAAATCCCACGGAATCTTGGATCTATAGGCTTCTACATCTTCTTTTTCTTCGTCATCTTCATCGTCATCATTGCCAAATGAATCACTATTACTGAAATCTTGTGCACGACCAAACAAATCATCATCACGTCCACCGCTTCGTGTATTATCGGAATCTTTCCTTTCTTTTCCATCCAAGCTTTTACTGGAGATCGAATAATTCAGTGTTAAATTGGCACTTGTCAAACGGAATAAACTTCCGCCATTATTTATATTAAACTTATTAATACGTGTTCCTTGATTATCAATAGAATACGGATCTAAATTGGCGCCAAAGTTTACACTCATCTTATTGTCAAAAAGTTGCGTACTTCCTGATACACGCACAGGTGCCCAAGCCAAAGAATCGGCTGCAATATTATAACTCGTAGAAAAGTTAAAACTATTCAATAACATCACCTTTTTAGGTTCGGTTTGTGTAGAATCATTCGAGCGTACTTTTGCTTCAAGTGTATTGGCTACATTGATTCCAATAGAACTGGCAAACGTTCTGCTTGGCACTCCAAAAAGTCCATCTTCAAAACGGGTATAATCTTGCATTGTACCATTTTCAGCATCTACAATATACGTATCATAATACTGATCAAATGCAGGATTATAACTATAGCTAATAGAAGGTCGTATGGTATGTCGAATAGCTTGAATTTTTCGATCTTCACCACGCGTAAACGTTCCGTAAAGCGTTGTACCAATACTTGTACTAAAATTATATGTTCTGTACGAATCAAATCCGCTAATCGTATCTTTTACGGAAGCTATTTGCATTGTTGTATCATTAGGATCAAGTGTTGCATCCGTACGATTGGTGGTTTTAAAATCCCAAACTTCATCATAGTTTCCACCTAAACTTACACTTAAGTATTTAAACAATTTAAAGTTTGTATTTACAGGAATACTGTGTCGCATACCCATTTTTGCATCTTCAAACATTTCTTTCTTAAAAAATAAAGAATCTGTCGTATTAATTCTGTTTTCTCCTCTCAAATTATATTGAAAGTTGATATTCTGAATAATTCCTTTTTTTGCTCCATCTTTTGGCGCAAACGGATAAATACGTTCAACACTTGCTTGCAATGTCGGCAAGGTAAGGTTGATGCTCTCCGTATTTGTATTTTGTGAATGTGTGGCTGTTAGCGAAACATTTACCGATGGATAGGATGGAAATGTCTTTGAATACGAAACCGAAGAATTTAAGGTGTTATTCAAGAAATTTGGCGTGTTCAATTGATTGATAGACGCTTGATAAAAACTACTACTCCCTAAGTTTACCGAAGCAGAAAATCGCGAATTCGGATTTGCTTTGGCATCTTGATTGTGCGACCAGCGAATATTATAAATATTAGACTTACTATAATCGGGAAAACCTCGCTGACTGTTGATCAATGCTTCAAAACGCACACTTAAATTCCCTCGAAAACGATAACGTACCGCATAATTGGTTTCTCCCCGAAAGGCATAACTCCCATTCGTATAATAATCGGCGAGTAGCGCGAGATCAAAATAATCACTAATGGCAAAATAATAACCTCCATTCTGGAAGAAATATCCACGACTGCTATTTTCTCCAAACGTTGGAAAAATAAATCCAGAAGCTCTATCATCTGTCAAAGGAAAATACGCAAACGGAAAGCCAATGGGTGTGGGAACATCTGCGATGTATAAATTTGTAAACCCAGAAACAATCTTCTTTTTAGGTACTAATTTTATTTTTCGTGCTAAAAAATAATACTCAGGATTGTCAATATCTTTAGAAGTGGTAAACTTTGCATTCTTAATAAAAATTACAGAATCGTTTTCCTTTTTTGTGATTTCTCCTAAAATCTGAGTCCCATTTTGTTCGGTTCTTGAATTCCAGATCTTTGCCTTTTCAGAATCAAAATTGAATCGAATCGAATCGGGTTCAACAATATTATCTCCTTGTTTAAAGTATGGAGGTTGCGAATATACACCTGCCGAATCTTTCAAGCGACCTGCATATACTTCATTCTTTTCATAATCTAAAATAATAATTCCCGACTTTAATTCTGTATCCTGATAATACAATTCGGCTTCATTATATAAATAAATTTGCTTCGTACGTTGGCTAATTTTTACATAATCTTTCGATTTGTATTTTACCAAATCCAGTAATACAGGTGCTTTTTGCGGAACCGAATCTTTTTGAATAGAATCGTTCTTAATCGTATCTCTAACTTTTCGCGTTCCTATTTTGATTGAATCTTTCAGGCTTACCTTTAACGTATCCATTTCCTGAATAGGCTTTATTGGAAGCTTCTTCCTTTCTGGAAGTTCTTGTGAAATAGCAAACGAACTAATCAATAACAGTAGTAGCTGCGTAAGTATGTAATGTTTTTTTGTCTGCAAAGGTTTTAATCAAAATTCGTTATAATTCACAAAAGAAAGATTTCTTTTATGAATAGTCAAGTAACTTTTATATTTTCGTTTAAAATATAGGTCGTAAAAGTATGGTTCAATATTTGAAGTGCCAAACCTAGTTGTGTATTTTTATCATAGATTTATGATAAATTAATCATAATTAACACAATAAAGAACACACAATAATCATTATTACACCAGAAACGAATGAAAATCGAATATATGCAGAAATATTTTTCAGTGCTGATCCTATTATTAACTATTAGTTTTTTAACAGCTTCTAATGGAAATGTAGAAAAAGATCCTCCGAAGAAGAAGAAACAATTTGTAGTCATGATCGATCCCGGACATGGCGGCGGCGATACCGGAACTCCCGGAACCGGACGTTATAAAACCACCGAAAAAGACGTAGCACTCGATGTTTCGTTGGCTTTGGGGAAAATGCTGGAAAAAATTCCAAATGTAAAAGTAGTGTACACGCGCACAAGAGACACGTATCCAACGTTGCAACAACGCGCTATTGTGACGAACAAGAAAAAAGCAGACTTATTCATTTCCATACATTGCAATGCGCAACCTGGGAGAAATGGCAAAAAATTTGGGACTACAGCGTATGGCTCAGAAACATTTGTATTGGGTTTAAGTAAAAACAAAGCAAACCTCGAAGTTGCCAAACGTGAAAACTCGGTAATCTTACTTGAAGACAATTACGAAGAAACGTACGGAGGATTCGATCCAAACTCACCAGAATCCTTAATCAGTCTCATTCTCATGCAAGAAGAATACTTAGATCAAAGTATTGAAATTGCAAGTTACATTCAAAAAGAATTCAAAGTAACTGCCAAACGTAAGGACAGAGGCGTAAAACAGGCAGGTTTTTGGGTACTTTCCAAAACATACATGCCAAGCGTATTGGTAGAGCTCGGTTTCTTGACGCACAAAAAAGAAGAAGATTTTTTAAACTCTAAAAAGGGTAAAAAAATCATGACGCAATCTTTATACAATGCCATAAAAAAATACATTTCATTGCATGCGGATACATCGAGTGAAATTGTGATAAATCATGAAGAACAAGTAACTCCAAGAGTTTACAATGGTGTTACCTTTAAAGTACAGTTATCTGCGAGTTCTAAAAAAATTCCAACAAAATCATATAATTTCAAAGGATTAAAAGAAATCTCACGAGAAAAAGCAGGAAGCATATACCGTTATTTCTATGGTAAAACTTCTGATTATGAAGAAATAAAACGCAAAAAGCAAGAAGCCATTCGCAAAGGATACAGTGATTGTTATGTTGTAGCTTACAAAAAAGGAAAAAAGGTATCCTTGACAGAAGTGCTAAAACAATAATAAATTAGACGTATTCTTAGTAAAAAAATCTTTAATTTTGTGAAGTTCACAAATTCCCAAAAAATTGAAAATATCCAGAGAAATTAAAACAGCATTGCTAGTAATTACCGCACTAGTCCTCTTATACTTCGGAATTAGTTACCTAATGTCAAGATCAATATTATCTACCGACAGAGTATTCTACGCAGAATACAATAATGTTGGCGGCTTAGTTCCTTCTACCAAAGTCTTAATCAACGGTTACAAAGTCGGAAAAGTGCAAGACATACAATTGCAACCATCAGGAAAATCATTAGTTACGCTAGCTATAAACCATGACTTCCAATTTTCTAAAAACAGCTTATTGCAATTACAGGAAAGTGGATTTCTCGGCGGAAAAAACTTAGCAATCCTACTAAAACAAGACGGCGCAGAAATGGCAGTTTCGGGTGATACACTCAAAACGGAAACCCAACTAGGAATGGTTGATGCTTTCAAAAATCAATTACTTCCGTTGCAAGGAAAGGTAGAACACATGATTGTCAGCGCAGATTCGCTCATAACTTCTGTCAACTTAATATTAGACACAGAATCTAGAAACAACATCAAAAACGGAATCAAAGAACTCAACGCCACCATTGCAAACTTCAAAAAAGCATCGGGCACCTTAAATACGATGTTAGATAGTAACAAAGAAAAACTCGACAATACCTTTACCAATGTTGACAACCTAACGGCAAACCTTTCTAAAGTATCAGATTCGTTAGCCAAACTGGAAATCAACAAAACCATGAAGCAATTACAATCAACCATTGAAGGGTTTGACAACATCATTGCAGGAATTGAAAATGGAGAAGGTTCAGTAGGGAAACTATTAAAAGATGAAGAACTGTATAACAATCTTACAGGCGCATCTTTACAAATGGAGCAATTATTGGAAGACATGAAACTGAATCCAAAACGATACGTACACTTCTCGTTATTCGGAAAAAAAGCAAAGCAATACGAAAAAGCGAAAGAAGGAGAAGAAGAAAATACACCAAAGAAAAACTAAAGCATAACCATCTAAAGTTACACTACCCATGGAGTACATTCCAAACATTCTATTTGCCATACTACTAATTGCTGGCGTAGGTTATTTTGCGAAAAATGTCAAAAAACTATCTAGAAACATAAACTTAGGAAAAGATGTAGATCGATCTGACAACAAATCACAACGTTGGAAAAACATGGGAATGATTGCGTTGGGACAATCCAAAATGGTACGCAGACCTATTGCAGGTTTCTTTCATATCATTGTCTATGTAGGATTTGTAATCATTAACATTGAAGTACTAGAAATCATTATTGACGGACTCTTTGGTACACACAGAGTATTTACTAAAATCTTACCAGATAGTATATACGGTTTCCTTATCGGAACCTTTGAAGTATTGGCAATTGCGGTATTAATCTCTGTAATTATATTCTGGATTCGTAGAAATGTAATCAAACTAAAACGTTTCCTAAGTGCCGAAATGAAAGGTTGGCCAAAAAGTGATGGAAACATCATTCTATACTTTGAAGTCGTATTAATGACTTTATTCATCGTCATGAATGCAGCAGATGTGAAATTTCAAGAAGCAGGCGTTGGAAACGTCATCAGTCAATACCTATATCCTTTATTTGAAGGTAACATAGAAATGGCGCATATCATTGAGAAAACTGCTTGGTGGTTGCACATTGCAGGAATCTTGGTTTTCCTAAACTACTTATACTTCTCAAAACACTTACACATTCTCTTAGCATTTCCAAACACATGGTACGCGAACTTACAGCCTAAAGGCGAATTTGTAAACGATGCGAATGTAACAAAAGAAGTGATGTTAATGATGGACCCAAATGCTGATCCGTTTGCGGCACCAGCTGAAGGAGAAGATGAAGGCGAACCCGAAAAATTTGGCGCTTCGGATGTGCAAGACTTAAATTGGGTTCAACTTTTGAACGCGTATACCTGTACTGAATGTGGACGTTGTACAAGCGAATGTCCAGCGAATCAAACAGGGAAAAAACTATCGCCACGTAAAATAATGATGGACACCAGAGATCGTCTGGAAGAAGTTGGGAAAAACATTGACGCTAACAAAGGCAAATTTGTAGACGATGGCAAATCATTACTAAATGATTATGTCACTACGGAAGAACTATGGGCGTGTACTTCATGTAACGCATGTGTAGAAGCCTGTCCTGTAAGTATTGATCCGTTATCCATTATCATGGAAATGCGTAAATACCTAGTCATGGAGCAATCGGCTGCACCAACGGAACTAAACGTAATGATGGGGAATATTGAAAACAATGGAGCACCTTGGCCATACAATCAAATGGACAGACTCAATTGGAAAGACGAAAACTAAGCAAAAAATAAAGTTACAACTTAAAAAAATACAACAATGAAAGTACCAACAATGGCAGAATACATGGCCGAAGGAAAACAACCTGAAGTACTATTTTGGGTTGGTTGTGCAGGAAGTTTTGACGACAGAGCCAAAAAAATAACAAAAGCTTTTGTAAAAATATTGAACAATGCAAATGTAGAATTTGCGGTTCTTGGTGCAGAAGAAAGTTGTACTGGTGATCCTGCAAAACGTGCTGGAAACGAATTTCTATTTCAAATGCAAGCTGTGACCAACATTGAGGTCATGAATGCTTACGACATCAAAAAAGTAGTAACGGCATGTCCACACTGTTTCAATACGCTCAAAAACGAATATCCATCCTTAGGAGGAAATTATGATGTGATGCATCATACACAATTCCTAAAATCATTACTAGATGATGGACGATTGACCATTGAAGGTGGAAGTTTCAAAGGGAAAAAAATCACTTTCCATGATCCTTGTTACTTAGGACGCGCCAATGATGTTTATGAAGCGCCGCGTGAACTCATTCGCAAGTTAGATGTGGAATTGGTTGAAATGAAAAACTGCCGTAAAAAAGGACTCTGTTGTGGTGCCGGTGGCGCACAAATGTTTAAAGATGCGGAACCTGGAAACAAAGAAGTAAATATAGAGCGTACAGAACAAGCACTAGAAGTAAAGCCAGACATCATTGCGACAGGTTGCCCATTCTGTAACACCATGATGACAGACGGAATCAAAAACAAAGAAAAAGAAGACAGCGTGATCGTGCAAGACATTGCGGAGTTGATCGCAAATGCACAAGATTTATAAAAAAATAAGGATGAAGAAAATAATAACAGTAATCGCTTTATGTTTTGCAACCATAGGATTTGCACAAGACAAAAAAGACACTAAAGATGTGGTACTTACTGAAATGACACAAGAAGTTTGTGAATGTGTAAGTGAAAAAAGTTCAGAAGGATTAACCAAAGAAGAAGTAGAAATACAACTTGGGTTATGCATGATGAAATCGTACGGAAAATACAAAGACCGATTGGATAAATACTTGGTTGTTTCTTTAGATGATGCAAACTCTTTAGAAGTATTAGGGCAAGAAATTGGATTCAAAATGTTGGAACTTTGCCCAGATACGTTTATGGTATTTGCAAAAGACTTGATAGAAGATGAAATCAAAGAGCAATCAAATGCGCCAAGCAAAGGAAGCAACACGGCTGTACTTGGGAATGTGGTTAAGTTGACCAATGATCAATTTAACATCGTAACATTCAAAGGTGAAAACAAACGCGAATACAAACTACTTTGGTTGGAATACTTTGAAGGACAAGAATTGCTTTCTGATGTAAAAAATCTCAAAAAAAGCAAGATGAAAGTTTCGTATGAAAGCAAAGAAATGTACGATCCAAAGCTCAAAGACTATCGTACCTATAAAGTACTAAGAAAACTAGAAGTCCTAAACTAAAAAAAATGCTCGTAGAATTTAATACAATCTCGGATGAAGCTAAAGTTTGGATTTACCAAGCAAACAGATCATTCAGTGAAACTGAACTAGAAGAAATCAAAGCGAAACTATCTAGTTTTATCACACAGTGGACAGCACACGGAAGTGACTTACAAGCTTCCTTTGAAATCAAATACAAACGTTTCATTATCATTGCGGTAGATCAAGAAGCACAAGCGGCAACAGGTTGTTCCATTGATGCGTCTGTACGTTTCATTCAACAACTAGAAAAAGAATACAATGTTGATTTAATGGACAAAATGAACGTGTCTTATAAGCAAGGTGAATACATAGCCTACAAAGACTTAAAAGACTTCCGTAAAATGGCAAAAGACAAGTCGGTTACGGCAAATACAATCGTATTCAACAACTTAGTCACCACCAAAGCAGATTTCCTAGAAAACTGGGAAGTTCCTGCACGCGACAGTTGGCACGGACGTTTCCTAAACTAAAAACACACTACATCACTATATAAAAGGTAAGCTATTCGGCTTGCCTTTTTTTGTATAAACTACTCTTATCATAAAATTTGTAAGATTTTGAAGTTTTGGGTTGTATGTTTATTTAGTATCTTATGGTATAAACCAAAACAAACACAATCATGAAAAAGAGAGCATTCAAAAAAATCAGTTTGCAAAAGACTTTAATTTCTAGCTTGCAAGCAACTGCGAAATCAGGACAATTATTTGGCGGATTCGGAACAGGCGGAACTTCTCCCAAGTGTGGAACCAGCGAATTAGAATCTTGTCACGGTTCGTGCAATCAGGGTACGATGTGATTTAATATCGTAAGGGAAAACCGTAAAGGATTGATTATCAAATAGCTTATTTTTGTGATAACTAAAAAAAGGGATCATGAAAAAAAGAAATCTAAACGTAAAGTTAACTTTAGGGAAGAATTCAGTATCTAACTTAGAATCGACACAAATCAAAGGAGGAGCCAAAACAGATATTTGTACAGGCTTGCAAGAAACCTGTTCTAACTGTCAAGGAGTAACCAGAGAATGGCCTTGCCCACAACACTAATAATAGTATATCTAAACTTTATCTGGCTTCAATATGTTTATAAGGATGCATTTTTTAAAGATGTTTAACTCTTTAGTTGGATAAAAGTAGAAAGCCTTGTTCGTAAAGAACAAGGCTTTTTTTTAAACGCGTATATTTGTAGGTATAATTTCCCCTTAAATTATCATTATTACATGTTTAAAAGTTTCAAATATTACGTTGGTGTATGTATTGTTTTAGCAATAACTGGATTTTTATTGCATAACATATTAAATAACTATGAAGCGCTTGAGCAACAAAAAGTTGATGCACAACTAAGCAAAGCACACACTGATGCTACGATAAATGCAAAAGCTGGAATAGAAGTATATGCCTCTTTAGTGTCATCTCTAAAAAGTTATATAAAAAACAGCGAACAGTTTCCTACGGAGATTCAATTACAGAGTTATCTCAATGACTTTTTAAAAGAAATAAAATTCAACGATTCTATATTAATCAACTACATCGATACAAATCATGTATTTAAATATGTAATCACACCTCAAAAAATAGATCCGAATAACTTAAAAGGGTTTTCTGTAAAATCGATTAAATCTCAAAAAAGAATTGATGAATTAGATCGTTTAATGCAAAGCAAGACTATAAAACTATTTACGCCAATCAATCTTAGAGAAGGTTGGGCGGGTTTTCCTTTTAACTTTTCAGCCGAAAATAGTGATAGTGAAGTTGTAGGTTATGTAACACCAATACTAAATGTAAAGTACTTGTTGGAGTATTTTTACGAAAGCAACGATCAAGATGTGTATGTACATAAGTTTTTAATCAATGACTCTATAGATTTAACACGAGAAGCTATTTATGATGGATCTAAAATTTTCAATACAGCTAGAGATGCTGAATACTACAAAAAATTTAAGGTAAAAGAAGAAGACTTTATATACTCAACAGTTCAATTATTTGGATTAAAATTAAAAGTTGGGAGCGCCTACAAAAAGCCACAAACCATTAGTAAAAACATTAGTTATATTTCATACGTATGGTTTGGTGTGGTTGCTATGTTATTATTTTTAGTATTGCATCAATTTTTGAAAAATAAAGTGCTTAATAAAAATCTACAAGAAGCCAACGCAATTGTTATTTCCAAGAATCAAGAACTAGAAGCGAACCTTAGCAACATACAAACACTTATCAAGGAAATACATCATAGAGTAAAAAACAATATGCAAATGATTTCGGGTATTCTAATGCTACAAGAAGATGAATACAAAGATGAAAATGTAAAAAGAGCACTCCGCGATAGTCAAAACCGAATCAAATCCATGTCATTAGTACATGAAAAACTATATGAGAATCTTACATTAAAAAATGTTCAAATTAATGAATACATAGCACAATTAATTAACTTTATAGAAGATACAGTGCGCAACAAGGATTTAGACTTGACAAAAGAAATCGATATTGACAAAGAACTCATCTTTGATGGAGACACAACAGCCAATCTAGGGTTAATCATCAATGAATTGATCACAAATTCATTTAAACACGCTTTCAAAGAACACCAAAAAAACAGTATTCATATTTCAATTACCAAACAAAATGAATATTACAAACTCATCTACAAAGATAATGGGGTTGGATTGCCTGCTGATTTTAATTTTGAAACAGCAACTTCTTTAGGGATGCAGTTAATACAAATACTCACAGATCAATTGAGTGGTACACTAAAATATACCCGAACTCCTGAAAAAGCGTTTGAAATCCATTTCAAACCATTGCCTGATAGCTTTTCACGCTAAGTTTTATGTGCAAAAGCCTGTCTGTACACATCTGTATCTATCCAATTAGATACTTTCAAAGATGACAATTCAACGTATAGCGATGTGCTATTTTGTATCGCTTAATTTAATGCAGGAACAGATGTTTGTTTTGAAACCAATGACTGCGGTGGAACTACAGGAGTACTTTGTGGAAACACAATAGGATCATTCTGTGGATATCAAATCTATAAGTTTATGGTTGTAGATGAGATTTATAATCGGAATAATTAATTAAACTTTAAAAGAGGCTGTCTAAAAGTCAAAATTTCGTCAAACCGAACTTGATTCGGTTTCTCATCATCATTGAAAATCAGTGTAATGAGATTCTGAATCAAGTCCAGAATGACGCCTTCTAAAACTTTTCAGATTGTCTCTTTTTTTATGCAATAAAGTGTGTTTTTAAATCCATTTCTGCGGTTGGTTCATACGTTTTAAGAAACATTAAAATCAAAACATTAAAAATTCTTGTTAAAAACAGCACAAGACTTTTTTTTGTATGCGCGAAAGTCTTTACATTTAATCTATATTCGAGTTAAGGATAGAAACGGCATCCTTTTTGCGTCAGTTCGAGTGAATTTGCGAAGCAAATTTGTATCGAGAACAAGCAAAAAGATACAGTGGATAGCCTGACGAAGAAACACTGAGGCACTCAAAGTGTTTTCTTCGGAACTCCCATAAATGAAAGCGATTGCCACGAATTTTTAAAAAATTCTCGCAATGACTGATTTTAACTATTGAAGTAACTGTATGCTGAGGTACTCGAAGCATACCAATGAAAGAGATTTTACCCTATGAATAAATACAGTACACTTGTACTTGTTGTCGTTTCCCTTTTCATAATAGGCGCACAACAATCGCATCCATTCCATACAAAAAACGATACAGCACAGGACAAATGGGTCGATAGTGTCTATAATAATATGACACCCAAAGAACGCATCGGGCAACTATTTTCCATTGCGGCGTATTCTAACAAAGGATTAGCGCATGACAATCGTGTAAAACAACAAATCATGAGATACCATGTGGGTGGCGTCACGTTTTTTCAAGGGAATCCAACACAACAGGCAACACTGACGAATCAATTTCAAAAACTCTCTAAAATTCCGTTGCTAATCTCTATGGATGTCGAATGGGGTTTGGGCAAGCAACTCGACTCTACAAACCGCTATCCATATAATATGATGCTTGGCGCGATTCAAAACGATACCATCATAGAACAAATTGGGAAACGCATCGGCGAACAAAGCAAACGACTCGGCGTACACGCAAACTTTGCACCTGTAACTACGGTGAAAATAGCACCAGACAACATGATTCTTGGAAATCGTTCCTACGGAGAAGACATCATGAATGTTACAAACAAAGCAACAGCATTTGCCAAAGGATTGCAAAGTACAGGAACCATAGCGGTGGCAAAATACTTTCCAAGTGTAGGCGACAGACATAGAAATGCGGATGACGAATTGCCAACTTCTGTAATTTCCGAATCCTATCTTGACAGCATACAAATAGCTCCGTATAAAGGACTCATTGCCAACAACATTGGCGGAATTATGGTAGGACACGTACAAGTGCCAAGTCTTGAACCAATAGAAGGTTTAGCAGCTTCCTTATCAAACAATATCATTACTAAAAAACTAAAAAATGAACTTGGTTTCAACGGATTAATCTTTACGGATGCGCTAAACATAAAAAATCTCACACAAAACAAAGAAGTGGGCGCTATAGAATTGGCAGCTTTCTTAGCGGGGAATGATGTATTACTGTTGCCAGAAAATGTACCTATCATCATAGAAAAATTTGAAGAAGCCATCATGTTAGGCATCATCAAAGAAGAACGCTTGGCATATTCAGTAAAAAACATACTAAGAGCAAAGCTCAAGCACGGTTTGTTTTCGCTTGAAGCCATAAAAGTAGATTCTATCGGAGCAAACTTATACACCGTCAAAGACGATCTTTTGCATCGAAAAGCGGTAAAACACGCCATTACAGTTGTAAAACATACCAATAATATACTGCCACTCAAAAACTTAGACCAACAAACCATTGCGTATGTTGCCATGGGCGATGCTGACGGGAAAACCTTTATAAACACCTTACAGAAATACGCTTCGGTGACAGTCATCAAAGAAAAAAACTTAGCAGAGTTAGTAGCAAAATTAGCGTCCTATAAAACAGTCATCATTGGGTTTCACAAATCGGATGCAACGCCTAGGGAAGCGTATCAATTTACAGATAAAGAAATTGTTTGGCTGCAAGAAATCGCACGTACCAACACGGTCATTTTAGATGTCTTTGCAAGTCCGTACAGTCTATTAAAAGTAAAAAGCTTTACCAACATTGATAACATCTTAGTATCGTATCAAAACAGCGACGTTTCGCAAGAAATCTCAGCGCAAATCATCTTTGGAGGATTAAAGGCACAAGGAAAATTGCCCGTAGCAATCAAAGATGTATTTCCTATAGGTACAGGATTTGAAACCACAACCTTACCACGTTTTGGCTATGATTTACCCGAATCGGTTGGAATCAACTCCAAAAAACTAAACCGTATTGATTCCTTAGCGGAATTAGTCATCTCAGAAAAAATGGCACCTGGTGTTCAACTTTTAATCGCGCGCAAAGGAAAAATCATTTACAATAAAAACTTTGGGTATCATACCTACAAGAAAAAGCGCAAAGTAAAAGACAATGACATTTACGATATTGCTTCTATGACTAAAATATTGGCAACGCTGCCATTGGTCATGAAACTAGAAGAAAACAAAAAACTAGCTTTGAACTCAGAATTGGCAACACTCTTACCAAAATTCAAAGGTACCAATAAAGATACCATAAAAGTGATCGAAATACTATCGCATTACGCACGTCTCAAACCTTGGATTCCTTTCTACATCAATACCTTGGACAGTGTGACCAAAAAGCCAGACAAAAAGTGGTACAGCAGTAAAAAATCTAAAACCTACAATATCAAAGTCGCTCACAGGCTCTACATGAACAACGAATACAAAGATTCCATCATGCAGCGCATCATTGACAGCGATTTACTAGAACGCCTTCGTTATAAGTACAGCGACTTGCCTTTTTACATCTTAAAAGAATATATAGAAACAACACTCAAATTGGATTTGAATACGCTTACCCAACAATATTTTTACAAATCCTTGGGCGCGCACAACACAACCTACAATCCGTTAGAAAAATTTTCAAAAAAAATGATAGTTCCATCAGAAGTGGACGACTACTATCGAAACCAAACTGTGCAAGGGTACGTTCATGATATGGGCGCTGCCATGCAAGGTGGAATAGGAGGACACGCAGGATTGTTTAGCAATGCCAATGATGTTGCCAAAATAATGCAAATGTATATGAATGGCGGAACCTATGGCGACAAAAAATACTTGGATGCGGCTACCATAGCCAAATTCAATAATTGTTACTTTTGTCATGAAGACAATAGACGTGGCGTAGGATTTGACAAACCGCAATTGGGCGATGTGGGTCCAACCTGTGGATGTGTTTCCATGAATAGCTTTGGACACTCAGGATTCACCGGAACATACACATGGGCAGATCCTGATGAAGAACTAGTGTATGTATTCCTATCCAACAGAACCTATCCGACGATGACGAATAGGAAACTAATAAAAACTGATATACGAACCAAAATTCAAAAGCTCATATACGAAGCAATTGAAGAGTAAACTGAACTAATTTGAAAATAGCAATAGTATGTTATCCAACCTTTGGCGGGAGTGGCGTTGTCGCTACCGAACTTGGAATTGCCTTAGCCAATAGAGGACACGAGATACATTTTATAACCTACAAACAGCCTGTTCGTTTGGCTTTGTTAAGCGAAAATGTGCACTTTCACGAAGTAAATGTACCCGAATATCCATTGTTTCATTACCAACCGTACGAATTAGCATTGTCGAGCAAACTAGTCGATATGGTAAAACTCCATGAAATTGATTTGTTGCACGTACATTATGCCATTCCACATGCCTATGCGGGATATATGGCAAAAAAGATGTTGGCAGAAGAAGGAATTACCGTTCCTATGGTAACCACGTTGCACGGAACAGACATTACGCTGGTAGGAAGTCATCCGTTTTACAAATCGGCAGTAACGTTTAGCATCAACAAATCGGATGTAGTGACGTCGGTTTCGGAAAGCTTAAAGCAAGATACCTTGCGTTTATTTGACATTAAGAAAGAAATAGATGTTGTCCCCAATTTTATAGATGTTACCAAGTACGATCACGGATTTACGGATTGTCAACGAAGTTTGATGGCAACCGAAGATGAAAAAATCATCGCGCATGTGAGTAACTTTAGAGAAGTAAAACGTATTGGTGATGTAGTATTGATCTTCAATGAAATTCAAAAAGAAATTCCTGCCAAATTGATGATGGTTGGAGAAGGACCAGAGCGTGAATCAGCCGAACTACTCTGTGAAGAATTAGGGATTACAGACAAAGTTATTTTCTTTGGAAATAGTAATGAGGTTGATAAGATATTGTGCTTCTCAGACTTATTCTTATTACCGTCAGAAACCGAAAGTTTCGGATTGGCAGCCTTGGAAGCAATGATTTCTTCGGTTCCAGTGATATCGAGCAATACGGGAGGAATTCCAGAAGTAAATGTACACGGTGTTTCAGGATATTTAAGCGATGTAGGTGATGTGGCAGACATGTCGCGCAACGCACTCAAAATACTAACTGACGACGCCGAACTCGAAAAATTCAAAAAAGGTGCAAAGGAACAAGCCTTAGCTTTTGATATCAATAAAATTGTACCAGTGTATGAGTTTATCTATCAGAAGGCTTTTGAGATGGCGTGATTTCGACAGGCTCAATCGCCGCAATTCAGGCTTTTTCGATCCGTCTTTGCGAGGAGCGATAGCGACGTGGCAATCTGTTTGTAGTATTGCGAAATTGAGATTGCTTCGTCGAAACTCCTCGCAATGACGTTAATGAATTAATCAAAATAAAACAACCATCCATCAGACAAATCATTCCATTCGGGATTTTCTTGATTAATCAATTCTTCTTTACGCTTTCTATTTCCAGCCTTTAATTGTTTTTCTCTAGCGATGGCTTCATCCATTGTTTGAAATTCTTCAAAATAAACAAGTATATCACAGTTATATTTAGAGGTAAAACTTTTATATGTTTTTGATTTGTGTTGATATATTCTCTTAGTTAGGTCAGAAGTCACACCAATATAAATGACTGTATTATTTTTATTGGTTAGGAAGTAGACACATGGATTCTTCATAAAAACGAATATAATAATTTTTCGTCAGTTCGATGAGTACGCGACATGGCAACTTGTTTCTGGTTTTACGAGAATGAGATTGCTTCATAGCTTCGCATGGTATCTTCAATCAAAATATATTTTGACTTCAATAATGTTCGCAATAACGTAAAGGAGAATTATTCGCAATGATATTCTTATTACAATGCTAAATTTTAAATGTAAAAGTATTTTCACCTAACACCTAACACCTAACACCTAACACCTAACACCTAACACCTAATACCCAAGAATCTATTCCCCCAACACCAACGACTCCGAATTAATACAAAAACGCAAACCACTTGGTTCTGGTCCATCTGGGAATACGTGTCCTAAATGCGCATCGCAGGTACTGCAGGTCACTTCTACGCGAACCATGCCGTATGTGGTATCTTTAATATAATCAATTACATTCTCCTTTACAGGCTCGGTAAAACTTGGCCAACCACTACTGGATTCAAACTTTAAATTAGAATCAAACAAAGGTGTATTGCAGCATACGCATTCATACACACCCGGATCATAGCGACTGCAATGTTCACCCGAAAAAGCACGTTCGGTACCTTTTAAGCGGGTAATGCGGTATTGTTCAGGAGTTAACTGTGCAATCCATTCGGCTTCTGTTTTCTCAACGCGTCTATCAGGTTTGTTGTTGCCTTTTGTTGCGAGGTGAATAATATCTTTCCAAGTAAGCATCGTTCTTTTTTTTTGTGGTGTAAAGATACGGAGAATGTGTTTAATGTACCAATGTACCAATTTGATGATGTGTTAATTTGGAAATGTGTTAATGAGTTTGGAAATGTGTAGTCTTCGACTCCGCTCAGAATTCTTCAGTGCGTCATTGCGTACTTCGGCTTAGCTCAGCATACAAGGAGTATGCGACGCGGCAGTCTTTGTGTAGTATAGCGAGGGTGAGATTGCCGCGACTGCGTCTCGCAAAGACGTTTCTTATCACGATATTGAATTATGAATGTTAGATGTAATTTTTTTAGTTTTGAACCTTGAACAAACAAATATCAAATGTAAAATGCTAAATGTAAAATGTAAAAGTATATTGAATATCGAATAAACGAAGAACAAAGAACAGAGAACAGAGAAATATCAAATGTAAAATTATAAATTATAAATGCTAAATGCTAAATGTAAAATGTAAAATGTAAAAGTATATTGAATATCGAATATCGAATAACGAACACCGAATAACGAATAAACAAAGAACAAAGAAATATTAAATGTAAAATGCTAAATGTAAAATGCTAAATGTAAAATGTAAAAGTGTGTTGAAGAACAAAGAACAGAGAACAGAGAACAGAGAGCAGAGAACAGAGAAATATCAAATGTAAAATTATAAATGTAAAATGTAAAAGTGTGTTGAAGAACAAAGAGCAAAGAACAGAGAAATATCAAATGTAAAATTATAAATGCTAAATGCTAAATGCTAAATGTAAAATGTAAAATGTAAAAGTATATTGAATATCGAATAACGAATAAACAAATATCAAATGTAAAATGCTAAATGTAAAATGTAAAATTAATTTCACTCACAACTCACAACTCACAACTCACAACTCACAACTCACAACTCACAACCGAACACCTAATAAACAAAGAACAAAGAAATATTAAATGTAAAATGCTAAATGTAAAATGTAAAAGTAATTTCCAACATACCAACATACCAACATACCAACATACCAACATACCAACAACCAAAAAACCACTTTAACGAACAATTAACAGACATTCTACATACTTGGCTATTGCACGGGACGAAACTAAATAGTAAATTTGGATATATATTAAAAAAACCGTAACACAATGAATGAATTTAATCAAATATTGCCAGTTAGCGCTTTGGGTGAAGATGCTAGAGTTGCTTTCTATAAAAAAACATATACCTACTTAGCATTTGCAGTATTGCTATTTGTACTAGTAGAATACCTCTTTTTACAAGTAGACTTTATCGTAAATATTGGACTGCAAATGATCCAAGGTTGGACATGGCTTCTAGTACTTGGTGGATTTATGTTTGTCACCAATCATGTAGAACGAATGGCATTAGGTTCGAAAGATAAAACAGTACATCATACCGCTTTATTCTTATATGTAATTGCGGAAGCTTTTATATTTGTGCCCTTAATTTATATTGCGATTGAAATATCGGGCGCTAGAGAAACAGACATCTTAAGTCAGGCTGCTGTGATGACCTTAGCTTTGTTTGCAGGATTAACAGCAATCGTATTTGTAACGAAGAAAGACTTTTCATTTCTGAAATCGATCATTACTATTGGAAGTTTCTTAGCCATCGGATTGATCGTCGCAGGAACACTTTTCGGAGGATTTACTTTAGGATTGTGGTTTAGCGTAGGAATGGTGGTATTGGCTTCAGGTTCTATTTTATACCAAACATCGAACATGATGCACAAATACGAAGAAGAGCAGTATGTAGCAGCATCTTTAGGATTGTTTGCTTCGTTAATGTTACTATTCTGGTATGTTGTGAGTATCTTTATGAGTGAGTAAGTAGTACTTTCTTAAAATATATTAAAAACCGTTTTGCACTTGTGTAGAACGGTTTTTTGTTTTAGGACTCGGCTTCGCCTGTTAGTATCGCTTCGCTGTTGGATCGCTTCGCTTTTAGTAGCGGCTTCGCCTTTTAGTATCGCTTCGCTTTTGGATCGCTTCGCTCTTAGTATCGGCTTCGCCTTTTAGTATCGCTTGCGCTCTTGGTATTTTGGTAGGTTCGTAATTGTTACATTTTCAAATTTTCACATTGATACATTAAGTTTGCTTCGCTTTTGGGTCGCTTCGCTGTTGGGTCGCTTTGCTTTTGGGTCGCTTTGCTTTTGGGTCGCTTCGCTGTTGGGTCGCTTCGCTCTTAGTAGCGGCTTCGCCTTTTGGTATCGCTTGCGCTCTTGGTATTTTGGTAGGTTAGTAATTGTTACATTTTCAAATTTTCACATTGATAAATTAAGTTCGCTTCGCTTTTGGGTCGCTTCGCTTTTGGGTCGCTTCGCTTTTAGTCTTAATCTTTCTGTTGTCATTCCTGCGAAGGCAGGAATCTATGACTATAATACGTCACTGCGAGGAGTATGCGACGCGGCAGTCTGTTTCTAGTATATCGAGAGTGAGATTGCTTCACTGCATTTGCAATGACGTAATGGAAAACTGTCTAACAACCGAAAACTGAACACTGAACACTGAATACTGAACACTGAGAACCCGTAAGAAAACCCACAATCAGGTGCGGATGTTTTGCCTGAATTTGCCTCGTTTTATCACTATCCATAGTATTTGATTCAAAAAAATAATAGAGATTCACTACATCAAACAGTACTGTACTGTGTTTTAAAACTATTATTAATTCAAAATCGAAACAAAAATGGCAGTAAAATTTAAAGTAATTCAGCGTAAAAATCCTCGTGATTTATTAGCAGCACCAAAAAGCTATGCGATAGCTATTAATAACGGAACGGTTGATATAGACCGACTTGCCGAATTGGTAGGTGACGGTTCCACCGTACGTCAAAATGATATCTATGCAGTAATCATTGGTTTGTTAAATGTCATCGTAGGGGAACTCAAAGAAGGGCGTAGTGTCCGCTTAGACAAATTAGGAATGTTTTCCATTTCAGTAAGTAGTGATCCATCGGACACACCAGAAGAAGTAACCGCAAGCAACATCAAAAGTGCTAAAGTGCGGTATCGTCCTGGAAAGGAACTCCGAAACATGCTAAAAACATTAGAGTATACTAAGACAAGTAGTTAGTATTGAGGTTTTAGTATTGAGAATTGCCAAGCACTATTGTAATTATGTATTACAGTAGTGCTTTTTTTAATGCTCAGTATCTAGTATTTGAAAGGTTTTTTCTGAAATAGTAGTAAGTAAATGAATAGTAGTTGTAACATTACTTACTTTTGCCCTACACATGATTAAACACTGAAACACGCAATGGATCTTATTAATGATTATATTACCCTAGAAGAACTAAAAGAAAAAATAAATACTTTACCAGCAGAAAAACAAGAACACCTTAAAATGTTTGGAGCTACCGCAAACTATCCTCAAGCTAATGTTTACAAAGAATTAAAAGGTTTTATCAATTTATACCGCTTTGTGCTAAAGCAATATAAAGGTTGGGACAGTCAAGAAGATTTAAATGGATATTTTGAAACCTCCAAATTATACTTCCATGAAATATTAAAGTTATTCAATAAGTTTATAGATAATAATTTTCGTGAAAATAAGGATAGATTTAATAATAATGGAGATACAGCAACAGCAGGTATTATAATGCTACGACAAAAGTCGTATAATGATGAATACATATTCACTTATGATGCAGCTGCAACAGAGTTTCTGACAAACCTACACAAAAGAGACGAAAGCAAAGTACACAAGGCAGCTAGCTATTTAGCAGGTGAAAAGATAGAAAATTTAGACTCGGATGACTTCTTCTTTCTACAAGAACTATATGAATTCCGAAGAAATGAAAACGACTACATAAAAAGGAGCGAAGCAGAAAAGAAAAGCTTGCAAGTACTTAGAAGCGAATTCGAATCTTACATTGAAAAAGTAGAACATAAACTAACAAGTTTCGACGGTCGCAGCACAGAGAAATTTGAAGGATGGTTTCGTACTGAACGACAAGATTATGATAGATGGATTACCAAAACCCAAAAAGCATTCCAAACCTTCGATGAAAAAAGCAAACAAACCATTACTGACAAAGAAGAGCTATACGATAAAAAACTACAATTGTCAGCACCTACAGAGTATTGGAGCAAAAGAGCAATACAATTACGTAAAGAAGGAAACAAGTGGCTATACTGGCTTATTGGTTGCTCGGTAATTGCAATAACACTACTCACATTAATACTTTACTTCATATCCGACGGAACACTAAAAGAACTCTATGAAAAAACAGGACTTGCCATTCGGTGGTCTATTGTATTTATTACTCTAATATCTTTCTTGGCATTTGGTATTCGCACCTTTACAAAATTGATGTTTAGTTCGTATCATTTGGCAAGTGATGCCGAAGAACGAAAACAACTTACTTATGTCTACTTAGCATTAAAACAAGACAAAAATATTGACGAAAAAGAACGTCACCTAGTTTTACAATCACTATTCAGTAGGTCGGACTCTGGTTTGCTAAAATCTGATACATCACCAACTATGCCTGGCGGTATATTGGAGAAAATCACTAAATAAAAAGTCTAGTATATATTATAATAAGAGCACTTGAGTAGAAATATTTCTACTCAAGTGCTCTTATTCTGTGCTCTTGTCTAGAATTTTTTTTACTCAAGAGTAGAAAATAAGTAGTGCTGAGTAGCTGTTATTGCTAACTTTTCATAATTTGTTTTGAAACTGTAGAGCATGTATGTATACAAGTAGAAAAACAACCAAAAAGAAGTGCAACGATACCGCACTGCTTCACAAAAAAATGTAAGATAATATGTGAATAATTTGTTGTTTTTATGGCAAATTATAGACTTTTTTCTATCTTTATACCGCAATTACTACACAATAAAATTATAAATCAGTATAGCTTATTATAGATACTTGTGTAAATTGCAACTATTGTATTAAAGAAAGTAATCCTACGAATGACACAAGAAGAACTCAAAGAATTAGAAGACAATTTATGGGAATCGGCAAACAACCTACGCGCCAATTCAGACCTTAAATCAAGCGAGTACGCTACGCCTGTATTAGGATTGATATTCCTAAAATATGCAGATAACAAATACAAGCAAGTAGAAAATGCTATTGATACAGAGTACAAAGCACAAGAAACTTCGCGTAACAAAAAAACAAAACAAGAAATTGCCATTGCTAAGTGTGGCTTTTACTTACCCGATAATGCCCGTTTTCAATACCTGCTAGATATGCCAGGGAAAGAAAGCATGGCGGATGCCTTAAAACTTGCCATGCAAGGCATAGAACAAGACCAAGAAGAAAAATTTAAAAACGTACTTCCCAAGGATGAGTACGCACGCATCGAAAAAAGTAGCCGTACCATTTTGCCTGAGTTGCTCAAAGCACTATCCAACATTCCCGAAGATGCCCAAGGCGATGTATTTGGAAAAATATATGAATACTTCTTGGGGAAATTCGCGCTAAGCGAAGGACAAAAAGGAGGACAATTCTTTACACCAACATCGGTTGTAAAATTTATTGTAGAAGTTATAGAGCCGTACAAAGGTAGAGTATACGATCCTGCTTGTGGTAGTGGTGGTATGTTTGTACAATCGGCTGAGTTTATCCGCAAACGAAAACATGGCAATGTATCGGACGATATCATGGTATACGGACAAGAGAAAACAGGCGATACCGTAAAACTTGCCAAAATGAACCTCATGGTCAACGGATTGCGCGGCAACATTATGCAAGCCAACTCCTATGCAGAAGATCCGTATGACGGATTTGGAAAATTTGACTATGTCATGGCAAATCCGCCATTTAATGTAAAATCAGTAAAAGAAAGTACCGTAGAAAAAGACAAACGCTTTACGGAGTTTGGATTGCCCAAAAACAAAGGTAAAAAAGAAGACAAAATTACCGATGCCAACTACCTTTGGGTAAGTTTATTTGCAACATCACTCAACAGTACAGGGCGCGCAGGTTTTGTGATGGCAAATTCTGCCAGTGATGCACGAAATTCTGAATACGACATTCGCCAACGCGTGGTAGATGCTGGTATGGTAGATGTAATGACAACCATGCCATCCAATATGTTCTATACCGTAACCTTGCCCGCTACATTATGGTTTTTTGACAAAGCCAAAATCAATACCGACCGTAAAGACAAGATACTATTTATAGATGCCCGCAACGTATACAAGCAAATCAGCCGTTCGCAACGCGAATGGACCGAAGAGCAGGTACGTAACTTAGGAATGATAACCCGTTTATACCGTGGCGAAAACGAACGTTTCATTTCGCTCATCAACGAATACCTTTCCGCAGCGCAACCTTTGGTAATGCAAAGCGAAACGAGTTTGGAAGCCTATATTTTAAAACTACAAGACCAAACGGAATATCTTGAAAAATACCTACAAGAAGCCCAACAACATTGGACAAAAGCACAGCTAAAAAAGAAAGAAGACTTTAATTGGAACACCAAATGGAAGGACTTACAAGCAACTGCCATTAGTTTCCCTGATGCCTTTCCGCAAGCACAACTACTACAAAAAGCAATCATTGCGGGTATAGAAGCTACCGAAACACAAAAGCTAGCCGACGCCAACACAGCACAACACCAATTGGCTACTGAATTGGCTACGCTAACACAAAGCCACCAAACACATCAACACCAATTGGCAAGCTATACCAAGCAACTAGAAGCCTTGCTAAGCTTTGCCGAAAAGCAGCTAAAGCTAAAAAACAAAAGTGTTTGGAATACCTGTTTTAAAGAAGCACCGCAGAGAGCACTAACCAAAGCACAACACAATTACCAAAAAGTATATACCAAGCTGGCGTACTACCACGAGTGTATGGCGTGGTTGCAACAACGGTTCCCAAAGGCGGAATACCAAGATGTGGTAGGTTTGTGCAAACTAGCAGACAAGCAAGAAATAACCGAAGAACAAAATTATTCCTTAAACCCAGGACGTTATGTAGGCGTGGAAATTGAAGAAGACAACCTAACAGAGGAAGAATTTAAAAAGAAGATGAGTGATAAAATAAAAGAATTTACCAATTTAACAGATAAGTCAAAAATATTTGAAGATGAAGTTTTGAATAAACTAAAATCAATTTCATCATGAAAGAAGTAAATATTCATACTAGATTAGGTAAATTGATAAATGACAAGAAAGGTTTAGTTTCTGGGCCTTTTGGTTCTTCAATTAGTAAAAAGTATTTTGTAGAAAGTGGTATTCCAGTTATTAGAGGAAACAATTTGAAAGACCCGCGGAAAAAATTTATTGATAATGGATTTGTTTATATAACTGATCAGAAGGCTTATGAATTAAGAAACTGTACTACTGTGTCTGATGATATAGTATTTACCGCAGTTGGAACTTTAGGGCAGATAGGCATCATTCCTAGAAATACAAGATTTCCAAAATATATTATTTCAAATAAACAAATAAGAATAAGAGTCGATAATAACAAGGTTGATCCTTATTATTTATATTACTATTTCTCTTCTGAAAAAATGAGAAAATATATAATATTACAAAATAGAGGTTCTTCTGTCCCATTATTAAATTTATCAGATATTAGACAACTCCCTGTTATATTGCCACCATTACCAACCCAACAGAAAATAGTATCTATCCTTTCCGCCTATGATGATCTCATAGAAAATAACAACAAGCGCGTTGCATTATTAGAAGAAATGGCTTCCGAGCTTTACAAAGAATGGTTTGTACGCTTGCGATTTCCTAACTATGAAAATAGTACAATTGTTGATGGTATTCCGGAAGGTTGGGAAAAGAAACGACTAAACGACCTAATTTCATTCTATATAGGTGGCGGATGGGGACAAGATGAAGAAACAGGAAAGTTTACAGAAGAAGCGTATGTAATACGAGGAACTGATATTCCTAAATTTACAAAAGGTAATCTCAATAGAGAAGTACTTCGTTATCATACAGAGTCAAATTTATCATCACGAGCAATGCAAGAAGGAGATATTGTATTTGAAGTTTCAGGCGGAACGGAAAGTCAATGGCTTGGACGCTCTTGTTTATTAACCCAAAAAGCATTAGATAGATACGGGAAACCAGTAATGCCAGCTAGTTTTTGTAAATTAATTAGAGCAGATAAATCAGTTATTGAACCAGTATTGTTGTATCAATTCTTTCACAGAATATATTATACGGGAGAAGTTTCTATATTTCAAGTACAATCAACAGGAATTAGTAATTATCAATTTGAAGATTTTATACATTCACAAAAAGTATTAGTTCCTTCCGAAGTTATTCAAACAAAATTTAAACAAACCATAGCGCCAATGCTTGAAGAAGTTCAAGTATTAGGAGAAAAAAACAACCTCTTACAACAAACCCGTGATTTGCTGTTGCCACGGCTCATTAGTGGGAAGTTACAAGTATGACTTCGAGTGCCTCAGTCACATACATTTGTTACTGCAAAGAGTAAGCGATGCGGCTTTCTTTGTATAGCATAGCGATGTTGAGATTGCCACGACTGCGTCTCGCAAAGACGTTTCCTTTAAATCTTACAAAGTAGTATCTTACAAATACCTAAGATATTCTTATATTGTATGAAAATTAATGCGCATACAATAGCATGGCAAACTACCTTAGCGAAGATCACTTAGAGCAAGCAGACATAGACTTGTTTATCAACAAACTTGGTTACGACGAACACATTAACGCGTATCGCGATAAGCTACTAGGACGCAGCAGCCTAAAAGAAGTAGTACTCAAAGACCGCTTGCGCGCCAAGTTGGAAGCCTTTAATACACACTTGCCACCAAAAGCCATTGATGATGCCTTGGAAAAACTGACGCAAAGTAGAGCTTCTATGAGTGCCATACTTGCCAACAAAGAAGTACACAACCTCATAAAAGATGGCGTACCTATAACGTATACCAACCATGAAGGCAAGGAAACACCTACCAAAGTACAAGTAGTAGATTTTGACAATGCGGCTGCTAATGAATTCTTAGTAGTATCGCAACTTTCCATACAATACCGAGACATTGAACGAAATCGTCGACCAGATGTATTACTATACGTCAACGGATTGCCTTTGGTGTTTATAGAGCTTAAAAATGCCAGCGAAAAAGTACGCCAAGGCTACGACAAAAACCTAGAAGACTACAAACGCGACATTCCACAACTGTTTGATTATAACTTGCTCGTCTGTATTTCAAACGGAATACAAACCCGGATGGGAAGTTTCAATGCCGATTGGGAACATTTTTTCCCATGGGTAAAACATGATGATACTACGGCAAACAGACGGCAACTAAGTTTGCAAGAAGTAGAAAAGCGAAGTGAAACTACCGACAAACGCCTTAGTTTAGAATATTTTAGCGAAGGACTCTGCAATAAAACCACCTTGCTCGATTATTTTGAAAACTTTGTACTCTATCATAACAATACCAAAAAGATACTTGCCAAAAATCACCAATACTTAGGTGTCAACAGTGCGCTGAAAGCATTTACACAGCGCGAGGACAAAAAAGGAAAATTAGGCGTATTTTGGCATACACAAGGTTCAGGGAAATCGTATTCTATGATATTCTATGCAGAAAAGATCAACCGTAAAATACCAGGCGACTTTTCGTTTTTAATACTCACCGACCGTACGGACTTGGACGATCAAATATTTAGAAACTTTACCGAAACGGAAGCCATTACAGGCATAAGCAACACAAAGAACAATAAGTACCGACCAAAAAACAAAAAGGAACTCTTACAGTTTTTGGGCGAAAACAAAAGCTATGTATTTTCGCTTATTCAAAAATTTGGGACAAAACGCGGGTTACAGTTTAAGCAAATTACAGATCGTACCAATTGGATTGTCATGATTGATGAAGCACACCGATCGCAATACAAATCACTTGCCGACAACTTACGCATCGGCTTACCCAATGCACAATACCTAGCATTTACAGGAACACCACTTATAAAAGGCGGATTAACGGAACGTTGGTTTGGCGACTACGTATCCGAATATAACTTTGCACAAGCTATAGAAGATGAAGCCACCGTGCCATTATTCTACAAAAAGCATGTGCCAACGATGGTAAATGTAAAGGATGATAAACTCATTGAAGAAGCTGCGGATATATTAGAAAAAGAAGACATTACCGAAGAAGAAGAGCAAAAGCTCAATAGAGAGTATAGTACCATAATAGAAGTTGTAAAACGTGATGACCGTTTGGAGGTAGTAGCACAGGATATATTGGAGCACTATCCGTATCGTTTAGACATGACGGACGATGAAGGCAACCGCAAACCCATGAAAGCCATGGTGGTATGTATAGATAAGTATACGGCTGCTAAGATGTATGAAAAAATACAATACAAACAGGAACTATATATAAGAGAACTCAATAAAAAAATAAGTAGAACCTTCAATATAGAAGAGCGCACACGCTATGAACGCGCGGTAGCGTTTATGAAAGAAACGCAAATGTCGGTAGTAATAAGTTCGGATATTAATGACGAAAAACGCTTTGCAAAAAAAGGCTTGGATGTAAGCAAATATCATAAAATGGTTGACGCTAGAGATAACGATGGTAAGAGTGTAGAAGATTATTTCAAAGATGCCAATCATCCGCTTCGGATCGTATTTGTAACTGCTATGTGGCTTACAGGCTTTGATGCGCCTTCGGTATCTACCTTATATTTAGACAAGCCGTTGCGAAATCATAACCTTATGCAAACCATAGCGCGTGCCAACAGAGTATTTGCAGCGAAGAAAAATGGATTGGTAGTAGACTATTTTGGCGTATTCCGAAACTTGAAAAAAGCGTTGGCTGTCTATGCACAAGGAAGTAGCGACAAGGTTACTGATGATGACGATATGCCAATACAAGAGTTTGAAGAACTCGTAGTTATTTTAAAAGATGCTATTGATGAAGGTATGCAGTATAGTAAAGATAATGGTGCCGATTTACAAGAAATCTTAGACATAGGAGAAAAAGGCTTTAAAGAAATTCGCTTATTTGAAACCTTTGGAAATCTCTTATTAGTAAATGATGATGTGAAGAAGCAATTTGCACTCTATACAAACGCCATTGTTTCCTTATACGATTCGTGCAAGCCCGATATATACAACTATCCAATTATTAAGCAACAAAAAGAAGTATTTGAATACTTAAAAAAAGTAGTAGAGCGCAATGCAGGAAGTGATGAACGTATGGACAAGGTACGCGAACAAGTAGATCAATTGTTGGACGAATCCATATTGAAATCTGATGATGCTGTGCAAGAAGAAAGTGTTGGGTACGAAATTACCAAACACAAACAAATAGACCTAAGTAAACTGGACATTGACAAACTCCGAAAAGAATTTAAAGAACGTGATACCAAGAATATTGCTTTTGCAGATTTGCGCGAGTTTTTAGGTGCAAAGCTACAACAGATGATACGTGAGAATAAAACACGTACACGTTTCTTAGAACGTTTTCAGGAAATATTGGACGAGTACAATTCGGGCAGTACTTCTATAGAGGAGATGTATGAAGAAATGCTAAAGTATGCCAAAGAAGTTCAGAAAGAAGAAGAACGCCATATCCGAGAAGAACTCACCCCAGAAGAATTGGAAGTATATGACATGCTTTGCAAAGAAAAGCTAACCAAAGCAGAGCTGCAACGTGTAAAGCTGGCAAGTAAGTATTTATTAAACCGATTAAAAGAGGAGAAAGAAAAACTGTTTGTGATTGATTGGTACAAATCATACAAAACACGCTTGCGTGTACAAAACATCATCAAGGATTTACTAGACGATAAAGAAAAAGGCTTACCAAAAAGCTATGATGTAAATGTCTTTGCAGAGAAAAGTAATGAGATTTTTGATCATATTTTTAATAGTGCCATGAATGGTACTGGTATTGGTGCGGCTTAGATAATATATTGATGTTATTGTGAGAAACCGTAAGAGTACAATCTGTAAATTGAATAGGTTCACAACGAGAATAATAAACCATACGAAATGGCTGAAAATTTAGCAAAGATTGTTACAAGAAATGATGTACTAAGAGCTGTAAATAGTATTGATATTAATAATTTAATTCCATCAACAAAATACGATGTTTTAATTTCAGGAAGATTATACCCACCCAAAGAAATTATACGAGAGGCAGCAAGATATGAAGGCTTAGATCCTAGTAAATATGCGCTAAATGGTGGTGCACCCACCAATGATTATTTAGTAAATATGGGGTTTCCTATATTTGACAAAGAAGGAAATCATTTAGGCGGTGGTGATACTGGTGTTGTTTGGAAACTAGGAACCCGTTGGGGAAAAGGAAACCCTAATTTTCATGAATTACTAAAAAGAGAAAAGATAGTTATTACATTTGAGAAGCATACCTTCAATTCAGGAGATTTAGTAGCTATTACGGATGGTCATACGGTACATGGAGTTGCAAGGGTAAACGATAATATGCAATCCTTTCCAGATTCTCCTTATGCACATTTAGAAAAAGAATTTAGAGAATTAGAGGTTGATTGGGGAGATTGGATATTAGTATCAGATGCAATTATTTACGATTTATCAAAAGAGGAACAATTTGAATATAAACTTGAAGCAGGAATACGACAAATACGGCAAGATGAAGTTAAGAAGAAAGTAACTAAGTTATGGTTTCGAAAAGAATATGAAAGCGCCAAGAATAGCAGAAATTCTAAAAGTGCTGGTACTATTTCTGGAAATTCATTTTATACGTATGATCATGATGTATTACCCAAACTTGATGTTGAAATATTAAGTAAAAGTTTTGCAGAACAGATTTCTAACTTGCAAAACACACCTGGACAAATGCTAGGTGTCTTTGGTCAATGGGGAAGAGGGAAAACGTATTTTATGAATCAAGTTAAAGAGAAACTTAAACTAGATCATCATAAAATTGCCAATAATGAATCAAAAGAAAATCAGTTTTATTATTTAAAGTTTCACGCATGGAAATATCAAGATACGGAAGGCGTTTGGGCGTATTTGTATCAAAATATCATGGAATTATATTTAACTCATAAAAATAATGAATCGCTTAAGTATGGAAACTGGTTTCAGAAAAATATAAGATATCCTATTTTAGCAAAGTGGCATGAAGCACGATTGTTGTTTCGTTTGAATAGAATACGGAATGGCATGTTTAATTTGAGTATGTTTTTAATAGTATTACTACTAGCTATTTTAATAGCTATATATTATCCTAATTTTTTAAAGGATTGGCTATTTTGGAAAGCCTTCTTTGGAACAAGTGTTTCAGTTCAAATATTGGTATTTTTGAGTAAAGCTTGGAAACTCGGAGATAAAGGTAAACGACTCATCAGGACATATACTCATAAACCCAATTTTAATAAATTATTGGGCGTACAAGCAGAAATACAAGAAGAGCTGAGGTTTATATTACGTGCTTGGATGAAGACTGAATTTAAAGAAGAAGATGGCAAACTTGGCAGTAAGCCTATTGAGTGTTTAAAAAATGATCAAAAACGGTTGTTATTATTTGTAGACGATATTGATCGTTGTCATGAAGAACGTTTGATTCAGGTAATAGACGCTTTAAGAGTGATGCTTGAAGATGATGAAATTTTAATGCGTGTTATTATTGTTGCAGCAATAGATAAAGATATTTTGGAACGTGCTATAAAATGGAAATATAAAAATTTTCTTCATGAAAATGAAGAGGAAAAAAGAGATGATACATTAGTGAAAGAATACATGGACAAACTTTTTATATCTTGTTTAAAACTTCCTCCTTTATATGGAGAAGAAAAAAATAAAATATTGGATAGTTATGCAGAAAAAATAGGTCTCAAAAAAGAAAAGAGTGCAGAAGAAAATTTAGAAGGTATAGTAGAAAATAATCGTTCTAATACAACTAATGCTGAAGTTGATAATGTAAATTACTCAAATAATGAAATTTCAGACGAAACTATAGAAGAAATTAATTATGTTATTACATCAGAAGAGTTAGAATTACTTAAAGAGTGTGCAAAAGGTATTGAAGGAAGAATAACTCCACGTCAATTACGAATTTTCATGTTTCGCTATTTGTTAGCAAGAAATATAGGTCAACAATTTAATAGCAACAACAAACTAGATCTTGAATGGTGCACATTCATGATGAAAGAGATTATTAAAAAAAGAAATAATAAACCCGCAGATAGTGTCAATGATATTGAAAGTATACTAGAAGATTTTGATATTTCGGATAAACTGAAATCATCTACCAATAAAATTATTGAAATTATAGCACCTTATTAATAACAACGAATGCAAAACCGACCACAAACTATACAAATATTTCTTCCAGACGGTTCGCCAACCAGTATCAGAGAAGCAGAAATCACCAATAGATTAGTAAAAGCAATTCTGTTTCCTAGAAACAAAATGCAAGAAGTCGCAAAGCGTGAAATGGTTCATTTTACAGGTGTTTATTTTTTGTTTGGAAATACAGAAGACGGAACAAAGCCATTAGTATATATTGGAGAAGGCGAAGATTGTTTTAAACGCATTCAATCTCACAATCGTAACAAAGATTTCTGGACACAGTGTGTCATCATCACAACTAAAACAGATGAGTATACCAAAACAGATGGGAAGTACTTAGAACATTACTGTTTAGATAAAGCAAAAGAAATTGGACGTTATATTATTGATAATGATGCAGGTTCTAAAAAGCCTTCTATATCAGAAAGTAGAGAGTATGATTTATTAGATAACTTTGATACCGCAAAAATACTATTAGCAACTTTAGGCTATCCAATCTTTGAAGAGAAACGAAAAGCAAAAAGTGCTAAAGAATTGTTTTACTGTAAAGGCACAAATAATGGTGCTGCAATAGGAGAGCTAACTGATGACGGTTTCTTAGTCTACAAAGATGGTACAGCTAGTATTGAAGAAACCAAAAGTATGACGAAATGGATAGGTGTGTTACGTAATCGCTTAGTAGCAGAAGGCATATTAAAGGAAGAAAATAATGTGTATGTATTTCAACAAGATTATATATTCAACTCACCAACAGCAGCAGCAGCAACTATTATAGGACGAAATACAAATGGATGGACGAAGTGGAAAGATAAAAATGGCAAAACCTTAGACGAACTCAAAAGACAGAACTAGTCATGCCAAAACCCAAAGGACAAAAAAACACCAAAAACAAAGCCAAGCATACCAAGCTCCTGCAACGCAAGCTCAACAAAGAGCGCGCGGAGAAGGAAGCGACCAAGGCACGGCTAAAGGCTATTGTACAGAAAGCGAAGGAAAAGAATGAAGAGTAAAGACTCAAGAGAAAAGAGAAAAGAGAAAAGACCCAAGACCAAAGACCAAAGACCAAAGACCAAAGACCAAAGAGCATAGAGAAAAGACCAAAGAGCCAAGTAAATGAAAAATGAAAAAGATTAAATGTAAAATGTAAAAGTGTTTTTAGTGTGGTTGGTTCTCGACTGCGCTCGAACTGACATTGTAATTTTAAATGTAAAAGTGTTTCTTTTAATACCTAATACCTAATACCTAATACCTAATACCTAATACCCAATACCCAACACCCAAGACCCAAATTATAAATATTAAATTCAAAATTCAAAATGTAAAATGTAAAAGTTTTAAATTTGAACCTTGAACCAACAACTAATCCCTAATCCCCAAAACCTAATCCCTACAAACACATGGAACTCCTCGACATCCTAGACAACAACGGCAAGCCAACAGGTGAATACTTGCCCAAAGATGAAGTACACCGCAACGGATATTTTCACGGAACGGTACACGTGTGGTTGTATACAAAAAGGGGAGAAGTGGTATTGCAATTGCGCGCAGCAGACAAGCAAAATTTCCCCAATCGTTGGGACGTATCGGTGGCAGGACACATCAGTCATGGTGAAACGGCGTTGCAAGCCGCACAACGAGAATTGGAAGAAGAACTAGGAATACAAGCACAGCCAGCACAGTTCCAGAAAATTGCAAACTTCCAGATAGATTATAAACATGCAGCAGATTATTGGGACAGAGAATTCAGTACTATTTATGCCTGTGAAATAGCCGCAACGACGGAATTCACACTACAAACAGCAGAAGTTGCCGCGGTGACAACGATTCCACTAGCGCAGGTACAGAAAGAATTGGCAACTATTGAACTTGCTCAAAAATATGTTCCGTTTAATGAAGCGTATGCGAAAGAAGTGTTTGCGAAGTTAAAAAGGTTCTTTTAGTAGTAATGGTTCTCGACTGCGCTCGAACTGACATTATGTATTTTAAATGTAAAAGTATTTCTTTTAAGACCTAAGATTCAAGAGCAAAGAGTAAGATTCAAAATTATAAATGTTAAATGCTAAATTTTAAATTAAAAAGTATTTTTGAACACCCAACACCCAACACCCAACACCCAAATTATAAATGTTAAATTCAAAATGTAAAATGTAAAATGTAAAATGTAAAAGTGTAAAATGTGTCACATCGAGCGCAGTCGAGATGCTAAATCTTAAATGTAAAACTTCGACTCAGCTCAGTTTCCGTGTTTTCCAACACCCAACACCCAACACCCAAATTATAAATGTTAAATTCAAAATGTAAAATGTAAAAGTTTTAAATTTGAACCCACAACCCACAACCCACAACCCACAACCCACAACCCACAACCCACAACTGCCACACTGAGCGGAGTCGAAGTGCAAGCAACCAACATACCAAGAGCGAAGCGATACCAAAGCGTAGCGTTTCCAAGAGCTTTATTAGCGATACTAACAATCCAAAATTCTAAGAGCGAAGCGATACCAAGAGATTCCCGCCTACGTGGGAACGAGTCCAAGAGCGTCAGCGAGTCTATGAGCGCAGCGAGTCAAAACTATTCAACTCATACGTTTCCAAATAAAAATACGGAACGGCAGCTAGTAAATGATCAAAGATATCGCCCATAATATGTTCGTAGTTTTTCCAAACCTTATCTTTACTAAACGCATAAATCTCAATAGGAACACCTTGTGGCGTTTGTGCCAATTGGCGACTCATAATCATCATGTTTTCATTAATGGCAGGATGTCTTTCTAAATACGTTTCTACATATTTTCGGAAAACACCAATATTAGTCAAGTTGCGTCCGTTGATGAACAAGGATTTATCTGCCGAACGTTTTTCATTGAACAACTCAATATCTTTCTGACGGTGATCGATATAATTGGAAACAAGCTGTATTTTTTTTAATTCTTCAATTTCTTCGTTGTTGAGGTAATGAATGCTATGCGCTTTGATTAAAATGGCACGTTTTATACGGCGTCCGTCAGATTCATTCATGCCGCGCCAGTTCTTGAACGAATCCGAAATCAATGCGTACGTTGGAATCGTGGTAATGGTTTTATCAAAATTCTGCACTTTCACAGTAGCCAAGTTGATCTCAACGACATCACCATCAGCACCATACTTTTCCATCGTAATCCAATCGCCAATCCGTACCATATCGTTTACAGATACTTGAATACTCGCCACAAAACCAAGAATCGTATCTCTAAAGATTAACAAAATAACGGCTGATAACGCTCCTAAAGTCGTCACAAATGCAACAATAGATTTTTCTGTGATGATGGAAAACGCGGAAACAATTCCGATCATCCAAATAAAGATCATGAATACCTGAATGTAACTATCAATTGGTTTATCGCGAAAAGCGGGCAAGGTTTTTAAGAAATCACGAACAGATTGTAAGATGCTACGAATCACTCTAATGATTAAAATCACTAAAAAGACATCAATTGCTTTTAAGAAACCAACTTCAAACTGTGGAAAATGTATAAATAAATGCGGCGTTATTTGTTCAATAAAAAATGTAGGGACTAGATGTGCTAAATTTTGAGGAAGTTTATTTTTAATTAAAAAATCATCAAAATCATTTTTTGTTTTAGGGGCAATCCGATGTGCCAAAGAAATCAACAAACGCCTAACTATAAAATCGATTATAAAAGCAATAATGGAAACGGCTATTAACAGCACGATCAAGTTTGCATAAATAGCAACTCCTTCTGAGTAGTTTTGCCCTTTTATATAATCATAAATAAAAGTAAATAACTTTTGCGTGTCCATGAATGGTAAGTTTAGTACAAAGATAAAGCTTCCATGCAAAATCATCGAATATTATGGTACTTTCCTATAACTAGATTTTTATTTGTTGTATTTAATTTGAATATAAGTCAAAAAATAATCTTAAATTTAGGATCAAATCCCAAACCCAATTATTTTTTGCGAACATTTATTTACGTATTCATTGTACTGTATTCGTTTTTTTCTTTTGCACAGGAATTGCCGCCAATAATTAAGTACACACCAAAAACATACAATGCGGACAACCAAAATTGGATGATTTCACAATCAGACGATGCATTTATGTATGTAGCCAATAACAAAGGATTGTTGGAATTCAACGGCGCACAATGGAAACTCTACAAGTCGCCAAACGAAACCATTATGCGTTCCGTAAAAGTCATTGAAAATCGTGTATACACGGGGTGTTACAGGAACTTCGGATATTGGGAACGCAATGCCATGGGAAGCCTGGAATACACATCGCTAAGTGACCAATTAGAGATTGAAATGGTGGAAGATGAACAGATTTGGGAAATTATTCAACTAGATCAATGGGTCCTTTTTCAATCGCTCAATAGAATCTACAGTTATCATACAGAAACTAAAACACTGAAAACCATTGAAGCGTCGCAAACCATCACGAAGCTTTATAAGATTGAAGGCGAATTGTACTTTCAGGTACTTAATGAAGGTTTGTATAGCATTGAAAATGGTGAGAAATCACTTGTAAGCGACAATGCAATTTTAAGAAATAATAGAATCGTAGGATTGTATCCAAAAGGTGATCAAAAACTCATCATTACCCGGAATGGAAGTTGGTATACGTATGATGAAAACGGATTGACAGCACTACAATTGCCATATCAACAACAATACCAACAAAAGAGTGTATATACAAGTATTCAACTAAAAGATGGAAGTTTTGTATTAGGAACGATTTCGAAAGGAATTTTTCATATTTCTGCTGACGGCGCGTTATTGTATCATATAGATCAAACGAACGGTTTGGGCGATAATACCGCACTTTCTTTGTTTGAAGATATTGATGGAAATGTGTGGGTTGGACTCGATAACGGAATCAATTGTATAAACACCAAAGAACCTTTTAAATACTTTGATGATCATGAAGGACGCTTGGGAACTATTTATGCGTCTATAATTCATAAGGGTTCTATTTATTTAGGAACGAATCAAGGATTGTTTTACAAGAAAGAAAATAGTACTTCTAATTTTAACTTTGTAGCAGGGACTAATGGACAAGTTTGGTGTTTGCGTGTCATTAAAGATCAATTATTTTGTGGTCATGATTTAGGAACGTTTCTTATCAATAATGGAACACAGCAAAAAATTGCAAATGTCCAAGGTACTTGGGATATCAAATCGGTTCCGGGAAATGAAAATAAGATCATTCAAGGGAATTATGACGGATTGTACATGCTTACCATACAAGATGATTCTTGGGCATTGGATTATAAACTCAAAGGATTCAATATTTCTTCAAAACATTTTGAATGGGCAACGCCGACAAAAATATTAATGAATCATGAATACAAAGGTGTATATGAACTCACGCTTGACGAGAAGTATGAAGAAGTCACAAAATTCGTCAAAAACAAAACCGTTCAAAAAAGTGCCAATTCGAGTCTAATAAAATTCAACAATACCATCTATCAAGCAAATAAAAACGGTATTTACGGCTATAATACAGAAACGGCTTGGTTTCAAAAAGATTCCATTTTGAGTACTATTTTTGAAAATGACGAATATACTTCAGGGAAACTAGTGGTAGACAATGTCGGCTATTTATGGGCGTTTACAGACAATTATATTAATTATGTTACCAAAGAAAAATTAAACGGAGACTTTAAAGTACAGCGCATTGCCATTCCACAATCGTTGCGAAACGAAATGAAAGGATATGAAAACATTGCGCATCTTAAAGGGAAGAATTACCTCTTAGGAACGTCTAACGGATACATTACCATTGATTTAGCGCAGATGCATTCCAAATCGTATGAAATCACGATCAATAGTGTTACAAATTATAAAATTTCGGGCGATATAAAACAAATTCCTTTAGCTGTTGAAAGTGAATTTAAAGCGAATGAAAATTTCTTGGCGTTTATGTATAGCATTCCTGCCTATAACAAATATGAAGTTGCAGAATATTCGTTTCAGCTTGAAGGTTTATACAATGAATGGAGTACCTGGAGTACAAAATCAGATGTAGCTTTTGAAAACTTGCCACATGGTAGTTATACATTTAAAGTAAAAGCACGGATCAACAATCAGGTTACAATGAATACAGCAACGTACGCGTTCATCATTCATAGACCTTGGTATTTATCAAACTTAGCATTATTGCTGTATGGAATTCTAGCCATTTTACTCTTAACAGCATTGAACGGTTACAACAAAAGGTATTACAAAAAGCAGCGCGAACGTTTATTAGAAAAAACCACGCGCGATTTGGCTTTAAAAGAACTTGAAGCGCAAAAAGAAATCATTCAATTAAAAAATTCACAACTAAATAGTGATATCGAATCTAAAAATCGTGAATTGGCAATTGCCACTATGAACATGATTAAGAAGAATGAAACGCTCAATAGTATTAAACATGAACTCAACAAACACGATGGCGATCAAAATGTGACGCCTGTCATTCGTTTAATTGACAAAAACATCAACAATGCGGAAGATTGGAAATTCTTTGAAGAAGCGTTCAATCATGCTGATAAAGATTTCTTCAAAAAAGTAAAAGAACTGCATCCGCAACTGACTGCAAACGATCTTCGTTTATGTGCGTACTTGCGATTGAACCTTTCCTCAAAAGAAATTGCGCCGCTATTAAACATCTCTGTACGAAGTGTGGAAATTAAACGCTATCGATTACGTAAAAAAATCAGCCTTGGGAGAGAAATCAACCTTAACGATTACTTTTTAAACTTGTAGACTACGGTTTAATTGGAGTTTGATATAATAATAGACGCTAATTTTTTCTACGTAGTGGATTCTTTTTTCGCAGTGTAGCAGCTATTTTTCGTTAAGAATTTTTGAAGTCACAACATTCTGGAATCTAAGTTTCCCATCAAAGATATTATATCTTTTGGGGAATATTTAGAGAGGAATATAGAACTATTACAAGCTTGTTAGATTTTATAATTCAGAAAGTAAAAATCAATGTTTTTTAGACGCTTATACATTATTTCTAACGCTTATTAAAAATATACACCAATAAAAATAAAACTTCCGTATATTCCTCTTGTTTGGTGTAATAACAGGAATTTTACATGAAAGTAACAGAGATTTTTTATAGAAATAAGTATTGGTATGTAGTAGCAATTCATGAAAATGACAAAAGAATTGAACTCATTAAAAATAATGTGCTTTCAAAATGGTCAAGTACTTATAGACAATGGGTGTTTCCTAAAAATGAAGAAGCTCGAAAGTTTTTAAAATCCATAGCTAAGCAGCCCAAAAGGAGTGTTACGTTTCTAATACTAAAAGGGAACAGACTGCGTATTACTTGTCATCCAACGCAGAAAGGTATAGAATATATAAAATCATTAAGTTATTATCATTACAATTCAGAATACAAGCATTGGACAATTCCATATACAGAAACTATTGTTGTCAAATTAGAATTACTATTGAAAGATGGTTTCATTATAGACTACATAGATAAAAGAAAAACGAAACCTAAGAGATCTACAAAATCTACGATGTTAGAAGAACACCACAGAAAATGTCCTAGTATAGTTATCGATAAATTAAAGGCGTTACGTTATAGCGCCTCTACAATCAAAACATATTCAAATTTTTTGTCCATATTCTTCACGTACCATTATGCTTATCAACCTCAAGAGATTACAAATGAAATGATTAGATCATATTTAAGATATTTAATTCAAGAAAGAGAAATTAGTGAATCGTATCAAAATCAAATGATTAATGCGATAAAGTTTTATTATGAAAAAGTATTAGGAGGAAAACAACAAACCTATTTTATAGATCGTCCAAAGAAAAGTAAGCCCTTACCAATTGTGCTATCACAAAAAGAAACTATTTTGTTGCTAAAGTCAATTTCAAACTTAAAACATAAAACTATTCTAACAGTAATTTATAGTTGTGGACTTAGAGTAAGTGAAATTATTAACTTAAAATTGTCATCAATATATTTTGAGGAAAACAAAATACATATTGTGGCTGGTAAAGGCAAGAAAGATCGCTATGTTACTATTGCAAATAGAACCAAAAAACTTATTCAAATTTATTTAAAAGAATATGCTCCAGAATATTATTTAATTGAAGGGCAAAGAGGAGGAAAATATACAGCTTCAAGCATACAAAAGTTTTTAAAAAAACAAAGCTATAGTATTGGAATTTCTAAAAATGTTACGCCACATACTTTAAGACATAGTTTTGCAACACATTTACTTGAAAAAGGGATTAGCTTACGCTATATACAATATATATTAGGTCATGAAAGTTCTAAAACAACTGAAATTTATACACATATTACAAATACAGGTATAGAAAACATTAAAAATCCTATTGATGATTTTGATTTTGATTAGGAAAAGAGTAGTTTAGAATTCAAAGAAAAGCTAAACTATAAAAAGGTTTAGCTATAGTAGAAATATACGGAATTCCGTATATACATACGTTACCATACATACGAATGAACATTTTCGGATTTAAGAAAAAACAGGAATATTCATCAAAGGATATTTTAAAACAACTGGACAAGTGTGCGGAGGATTTTACGTTTCCAATGTTGGATAATGGATATGTTTATCCAGTTCATTCTAAATTGAGTGCTTATCGAGATGAAAAACGATGGGCTTTGATAATTGAAGTAATCGGATTTAATTATCGTGGTGGTGGACATAACGGAATTTCGAATTGTTTGCACATTTTTGGAAATTGTATTGAGACAAAACCTGGAACCGATAACAACAATTTCTTGTATATAACAGATGATAGTTCCGAGCATTCAACTTTTGATGAAGAATATCTGGAAAGCTTGAATCCCGAAACTAAAACAATGGTTTTGAGAGATAAAGAAATTGATATTAATCATAATCGCGATTTCTATTTAAAAAAAGGAATTGAACTTGAAGAAAACGACAAAATTTTCATTTGGGAATTTTTGAGAGGTTTAGAGCCTGAATACAGTAAAGAATTTGAAGCAACTGAAAAGGAAATCAGAGACCGAATCCCAACGGATATACCAAAAATTATGGAATTGACGGAATGGAATCATCCAGACTGTGCGGATTCTGAAATTCCGAGTAAAAGCAAAACTTTTAAGCAAATAGCCAAGGTTCTTGAAACTGGACAAACGGAATTTTACAAACCGACTGAAAAGCCAAATAATCATTGGAAAAATTGGCCTGATGGTGGAACGTTGTAAAAAAGTACGTATGGTAACAACGTGTATAAAACATAGCTAGTAAATGCTAAATCTAAGGTTTGTGCTTATTTGCAAAGACCGCCAAATTTTTAAATTTGGCTTTTAGAATAGAAAAATTAAAAACAAAATATAAAAATTCGGCTCTGTGTTAATCCGAAAAATTAGTGTCTTTTTGCACGCTACGTTTCATACACAAGACCGTTAGGCACAAGCTGAAAAAAACATATGGCTGAATACAAAAATCCGTTCTCGGAAAGAAAACATTATCACGAACACGCTGAATGGATTGACGAACATTTGAGCAAATTTTTCGATGATAAGTTAGTCTCTGTATTTCACGAAATACCTACTTTGGATTTACATCTTGACGTTTATTTCATAAAACCTGAAAGCTCGTCATTCAACATACTTTTGACCTCTGGAATGAGTACTTTAAAAATGAATGTTGAGGACCAAGTGGAAAATCCAAAAGATGTTGAGTTTGCCGAATTAATGATGCTTATTCCAAAAACTATCGAATTCGGACAAGTTTACTCTGGAGAAAATAAAAATGATTGGATTATTTCAATTCTAAAAAGAACTGCGAAATTCCCTCATTTTTATGACACTTGGATTGGAATTGGACACACAATACAAGCAGAAGAGGATTTAACGCCTTATGGAAATGATACGGAATATGTCGGTGCACTAATTCTTCCTTCTGTTACTTTTGATAAAGACTTTACCGAAATAAATAAGGACGGTAAAAAAATAAATATTTACAACGTTCTTCCTCTTTACAAAAACGAGATGGAGTTTAAAATAGAAAACGGATATAGCAAATTATTGGATTTATTAATAAAAGCCAACGGAAAAGAAGTGTTGGATTTAAACAGAAAAAATCTGATTTCTAAAAAGTCGTTTTGGGATAAAATTAAAGGCAAATGATTAACCGAAAGGAAAAGCCTGTGCCTAACATTGGTAACCGTTGCGCAACCCTATAATTTCAAAAAAAACAAGGCATTCTTAGCACTTTTAAGAGTGCCTTTCTTTTGATTCTCGTTATAGAGTTCTAAAATTAACTCCGCTTACAATCAAGATATAGTGTTTAAATAATGGCTTTATTTTAAAAATGACTAGAGCAAGTGGTTTTACTCCACTTTTTGCTGTTTTTGTAACGAATTTCAGGTATTTCTTCAAGTTATAGGCAATTGCTGCCAAGTGCATTACTTTGTTTGCTTGTTTAATTCCTAATGTGTTGATCTTTCTAAGTCCCGTATATTCCTTTAGTGTTCCAAAGACTGGTTCTACCGTGCTTTGCCGTTTCCTCTTCATATAACGTCCTTGTTTGCTACGGACTCTTTTGTTGTTACGTTCATATGCTGATCGATAATATGTAACAGAGAATTTTTTCTCCTTCGCTGTCTTTCCTAAACATTGTGAAGCTATTGGGCAGCCTTTACATATTTTGGAAGAATTTCGGTATTCTTTTTTCTTGGTCTTGGTGCGATAATCTAAAAATACTTTCTTAAACGGAATAATCTCTCCTTGTGGACATAGATAATGATCGGATTCTTTGTTATATATAAAATCATCTGGACCACCTTTGTAAGTTCCATGTGGTGGAATGTAACTCTTAATTCCTTGCGACTCTAAAAACGCATAATTCTCTCCGCTGCTATATCCTGTATCAGCTACTATATTTTCAAAAAGCACACCTGATTTGCGTAAACGTCTTTGTACTCTTATGGTAATATCTTGTAAATATTGATTGTCTTTCTTATCAGCATGATACGCCTTTATATCACTAATCACATGATGCGCTGTATCCACACTAAGTTGACTCATATAATTAAGTTTTCTTGCTTTGCCGGGTTTTACACTAATGCGAGCATCAGGATCTGTGGGACTGTAATGCGTTTTGTTACTGGTATAACGACTGCCTTTATTACCTGCACCTGGACGTTGATCTTGATCCTTTGCCCATTTTTTGTTTCTTGATTTGATAGCGTTGAGTTCCTGAGTATTGGCAGTAATTGTCTGTTGTTCTTTAGTCGCCTTATTTTCAACTTGACGATCTCGATAACTTTGTACGCGAACTTTGGATAGGTGCGCTTCTAAGTCTTCTTCGGGAACTTTGAGTTCCAAACTATCCATCGAGGCATTTGCCTTGATTGGTGCGGAATCTATTGCCTGCGTATGACCGCTAACCATGCCTTTGTCAACACAAAGCATAAAAACCCGCGTAAAAACTTCTTCAAATATTGATTCAGGGAACAACTGTCGCGTTCTACTTATGGTACTATGCCATGGAAGTTCCTCATCAATATCATAACCTAAAAAATACAGGATATCCAATCGCAAACTACAATGCTGAATCAATTTACGATCACTAATAATATTTTCTAAATAACCTACCAAACAGAGTTTGAAGAAAACTACTGGATCAATACTTTTCTGTCCGCTTTTACCATAATACCTTTTAGTAAGTTCATACAAATAGTCTAAATCTAACTCAGATGATAATTGACGATAAAAGTTCTCTTGGGGAATACGTTCACTTAACCGAAATGATATGAATAATTGTTCTTGGTATACTTTCTTGCCTTGCATTATTCAAGATAAGAAATTTATCAATATCTTAGACTTGTGCAACAGGCACACCGTATATAATTTATTGCTAGTTCTAGCCTACTTACGAAAATCCTCGCGGATTTTCTATTCGGTTTATATTTGCTAAATTAGGTGCTTAAAACACGCAACAAACCATATACAAACACGTTACCACACATTTGAGAAACCAATGTTAGAGGAATTAATTAAAAGAACAAACACCACAAAATTCTATCAAAATGGACATTTTCATTTGACCGAATTAAAAGGTCAAATTGGACATTTTAAAACAATGGAATTCAATTTTATCGTTGAAGAACGAGATGATTATGGAAAAATTACTGATGTTGAACATTGGCGATTAATTGCTCATAATACAATAAAATTTAGCGGAATTTTTAGCGAACAGTATTTACCATATATAAAACTAAAAGTCTTAACTGAACATCCACTACTTTGGACTTTCAACAAAAACGAATTGGAATGTGAATTAAATGGTTTTCCGACAAACGCAAGTGAATTTATTGGAGATTTATTCTTTGCCTACGAAAAACACGCTGGAAATTGGTTGCCACTAAATGAGAATTTTTACAACATCAAAGAATATTATAAAAAAGCTGGAAAAATGAATCTCGGAATTTCAGAACCGCTCGCTGAACCGATAAGAGCAGTTTGTGAAAAACACGGAATTGAATTTAATGTTGAGAACGTAATTAAGGATTTTGACAAAGGTTATGCGTATCGACCAAATGCAAAGCTTCTGATTTTTGGAAACGAAGATGTTAGTCCAAACGATTTTAGTTTGGGACAACCATATATAATCGCAGATGAATTTATTGCAAACCAAAAATAAAAAACGTGTGGTAACACCGGTAACCGTTGCACAAGCCCTTAATTTTATAAAAAGTGCCTAATTTTCAGTTTTTTTAAGGATATCTTTCTTTTGGATTATGCTATTGAATCCTAAAATTAGCATCTCTTAGAATCAAGATAAATTTGCCTAATTGGAATTTTATTTCTAAAAAAACAAAGGCAAGTGATCTTGCTTCACTTTTTACTGTTTTTGTGATGAATTTTAGGTATTTCTTCAAATTATAAGCAATAGCAGCCAAGTGCATTACTTTGTTTGCTTGTTTAATTCCTAATGTGTTGATCTTTCTAAGTCCCGTATATTCCTTTAGTGTTCCAAAGACAGGTTCTACGGTGCTTTGCCGTTTCCTCTTCATATAACGTCCTTGTTTGCTATTGATTCTTGCTATGTTACGTTCATATTCTTCGCGATAATACGTAACCGAGAACTTCTTTTCTTTAGTTGTTTTACCTAAACATTGTGAAGCAATTGGGCAGCCTTTACATATTTTGGAAGAATTTCGGTATTCTTTCTTCTTGGTCTTGGTGCGATAATCTAAAAATACTTTCTTAAATGGAATAATCTCTCCTTGTGGACATATATAATGATCGGATTCATTGTCATATATAAAATCATCTGGACCACCTTTGTAAGTTCCATGTGGTGGAATGTAACTCTTTAAGCCTTGAACTTCTAAAAATGCATAGTTTTCTCCACTACTATATCCTGTATCAGCTACTATGTTTTCTAAAAGCACACCTGATTTGCGTAAACGTCTTTGTACTCTTATGGTAATATCTTGTAAATATTGATTGTCTTTCTTATCAGCATGATACGCTTTAATGTCGGTAATTACATGATGTGCTGTGTCCACACTAAGTTGACTCATATAATTAAGTTTTCTTGCTTTGCCGGGTTTTACACTAATGCGCGCATCAGGATCTGTGGGACTGTAATGCGTTTTGTTACTGGTATAACGACTGCCTTTATTGCCTGCGCCTGGTCGCTGATCTTGTTCCTTAGCCCATTTGGTATTCCTTGATTTAATAGCGTTGATTTCCTGTGCGTTGGCGGTAATTGTTTGTTGCTTTTTAGTTGCCTTGTTTTGAACTTGACGATCTCGATAACTTTGTACGCGGATTTTAGATAGGTGCGCTTCTAAATCTTCTTCGGGAACTTTAAGCTCCAAACTATTCATCGATGCATTTGCCTTGATCGGAGCAGAATCTATAGCCTGCGTATGACCGCTAACCATGCCTTTGTCAACACAAAGCATAAAAACCCGCGTAAAAACTTCTTCAAATATAGATTCAGGGAACAACTGTCGCGTTCTACTTAATGTACTATGCCAAGGAAGTTCTTCATCAATATCATAGCCTAAAAAATAAAGGATATCCAATCGCAAACTACAATGCTGAATCAACTTACGATCACTAATGATATTTTCTAAATAACCTACCAAACATAATTTAAAAAACACAACAGGGTCAATGCTTTTTTGTCCGCTAGTTCCATAATACCTTTTGGTAAGTTCATACAGATAATCTAAATTTAGTTCAGATGATAAACGACGATAAAAATTTTCTTTGGGAACGCGATCGCTTAATCGAAAATCTGTAAATAATTGTTCTTGGTATACTTTCTTGCCTTGCATTATTCAAGATAAGAAATTTATCAATATCTTAGACTTGTGCAACAGGCACAAAGTGTATAATTAATTGCTTGGGTCTGTGTTACTCGGAAAATCCTCCGGATTTTCCTGAGGTTCGGTTTCCTTTTGCTAAATTAGTTGCGAAACAATCGCAACTAACCATACACAACACGTTATGCCTAATTAAAAAGAATTCTAAATTTAAATGAAAGAAGAATTAGAACTTTTACAATCTGAACTCAATAAAAGTTATAATGAATTACTTAATATAGAGAGTAATAAAATAACTGTTGAACCTGACTTTACGTTTGAATCCAATATTGAATTAAAAGATAAAGATAGAAGTTGTAAAATTTACCCATTTTTTTTTAGCGAAATTCCGAAATACGTTTTTGAATGGGATGATTGTCCAATTTTTGAAATTTCAAGTACCGACATTAAAAGACAAGGGGAAATAATAATTGACTGGGTATTAGAAAAATCAATACCATCAAAAATTCAAACTCAATTTCCTGAAATAGAACTTAATGAACTGGCAAAATATTATGAAAATGGAGAAGGAATAAAAGGTGAGTTCATAGAAAGTTGGAACATTCTGGAAGAAGATTATAATCAACGACTGTCAATTGAACCCTATGAACAAGACAGAGATGTTATTAGGTTAATGAAAGAAATGAAAGATTTTAAACTTGATGAATTATTGCGAGTTGGAACACAATTGTCTGTTTTCATTTTATCAAGATCAAGAAGACATGGAATAGATGAAAATAAACCTCAAATAAGGATAGCTTTCTTAGGTGCCAGTAGAATGAAAATATATTCCAATTTGAAGAACAAAAAGAAAAGTTTGGAGTGTGAAGTAAAATATGAAGGGTATCTTGAGAGAATTGTAAAAGAACTATTAAAAGAAAAAATAAAATAAAAAGGCATAACAATTTGTATAGTTCATTTGCTCCCTGCGGGAAGCAAACGCACCATACAAGAGACGTTGCCAACCATTTGAGAAATGAGCAACATAAAAGTATCAGAACTAAAGATATTATTCGAAAGAGTTATAAATAAACTCGAAACGGAATATGGTAAAGATTCGGAAATGAAACTTAATACTTCCGTTTATAGATTAATTCCAACATATAAATGGAATAAATTCGAAAAGCCCGAAGATTGGTTTTCAGCATCTGAAATTTCTCAAGGAGATTTACAGGATGATTTAATGGAATTAAAAAAACTAATTAAAGATGATGATCGAATTTGCACTTTTGTTGATTTTGATAGATTAGCAAGTATAATAAGAGAAATCAGTGAAGTAGAAAATCCTGTAGAATGAAAATCTGAAATGGAAAGCGTTGAAAAACTATATAATTATCTAAATCTAAAATTACCAAACTCTTTGGTTTATGAGGATTTATATAATTTGTATTATTCCTTGTTTTGTACTTTGGATATTCTGCCCGAAAATTTAAAATCTTTAAAACTCACAAAAGAAGTTCTCGCTAAGACATTTGTGAAATTAGCAACTGAAAAGAATATTACCAATTTTCCAAATCAACATAGTTCTGAATTATTATCAATTAACAAAATTCAAAACGAGAATTATTGGATTGAACAAATTGCCATATTTATGAGAGCTGATAAGTGGCCGAATCACGAAATCGCAAGAAAATTAATCGGAACTGAATAAAAAACTGTGGGTAACAATGGTAACCGTTGCACAACCCTATAAATTCAAAAAAACGAGACATTCTTAGCGCTTTTAAGGATGTCTTTCTTTTGAGTTTTACTATTAAATCCTAAAATTAGCACGGCTTACAATCAAAATATAGTTACCAAATAATGACTTTATTTCTAAAAAAACAAAGGCAAGTGATCTTGCTTCACTTTTTACTGTTTTTGTGATGAATTTTAGGTATTTCTTCTCAAGTCTTGGAGAAATCTAAGATTCATGAATACCTTGATTTAAAGTATAAATGCATGAACTAAAAAGCGCACTTTCTTTTGTTGAAGCCTGTGCTGAACTTGATTCAGTATTCTTTGTACGAACAAAGTAAAACAATTAAAAATGAATTACTTAAGTTCTTATTTTATGAAGATAAATAGAATTACTTTATTGCAAAAAAATAAGCTACAATACAACAATAGGATATTGCTGCGTTGTAGCTCATTAAAATAAAACTATCTAAAATAAATAGTTGTTATTTCGCACAACCAATACTAGGAGGGCAGTCTGGTTGTGTTGTAAAACCACCACACCCTTGTTGACCAGAACCTTGTTCAAGTGGTGCATTTCGCCCACCTGCAATAGTTGAAGTTTCATTCAATTTTAAGATTGAAGTTTTGTTCAAGTTGAGTTTTTTTACTGATTTTTTCATAATTTAAAAGTTTAAGTTAATAATTACTTAAAAGTAAAGAAAAACGAGTGAACCCACGATGGATTAGTGATATACGAATACATCCATTCCTTAAAAGACTGTTAAATACCTCATCATTTCTCAAAAAGACTACAACATTACCACAACACTGTCAAAAAATACTACAACGTTGTAGTTGTATTTGCATATTATAGTAAAAACGATTTAGTTGCTGATACACCATTATTGTTGCATTGCTATTGATAATCTGATAAAAAAATAACATTAATTTTAGGATGTATGTTTTTTGTATAGGTGGTTTTTAAGGATTCGTTAACAATTATAAATAAATTGCTACTACTAATCAAAAACAACTATATGAACCGTTATTTAATCATCCTTGCTTTCATGTTCTCCGCAATATGGAGTTATGGACAAGATTTTGAGATAAAAGGTAATGTTACGGAGGAAGGCACCAACATGCCGCTTCCAGGCGTTACTGTTTTACTAAAAAACACAACCACTGGAACTGCCACCGATTTTGATGGTAACTTTATCTTAAAAGGCGTCCCAAGCGGAAGTACTTTGGTATTCTCTTCCATTGGATATGCAACTCAGGAAGTTGTGATCAGATCCAACAAAGCACTTTCTATTATTATGGTAGAAGATGCTGAATCGTTAGAATCGGTAGTCGTAATTGGGTACGGTTCGCAACGAAAAGAACTCGTTTCTGGAGCGTATTCTACTGTAAGTGCTGATAAAATTATTGAGCGAAACCCGGTCAGAGTTGAAGAAGCATTACAAGGAGCAGCTTCGGGAGTACAAGTAAATGCAACTTCAGGTTCGCCTGGAGCAGCGTTAAACATTCGTATTCGTGGTATTACTTCAAACGGAAACAACAATCCATTAATTATTGTAGATGGTGTGAACGTCGGAAATGACCTAAGTATCATTGATCCAAACGACATTGAGCAAATTGATGTTATTAAGGATGCAAGTTCTGCTATATATGGTGTGCAAGCATCAAATGGTGTCATTTTAATTACTACGAAAAGCGGAAAAAGAGATTCGGCAACAAAATTCTCTTACAATGCGTATTACACAATTCAAGAAACATCCAACAAGCTCGATTTGATGAATGCTACTGAATATGGAGTATATGTAAACGAAACTGAAATTGCGGATGGAAACGCATTACCGTTCCCAGACATTTCAGGACTTGGCGTAGGAACAGATTGGCAAGATGAGTTATTTGGAACAGCAGCATTGTTCAGTCACAGTTTAAGTGCAACTGGTGGTTCGGAAAATATATCGTACGGATTCAGTGGAAGTTATCTTGGACAAGATGGTATCATTGCCAGTGATAAATCTAACTTTACAAGATGGACGTTAAAAAATAATTTAAGTGTTGATCTTTCTGAAAGACTGAAATTAAACACACTCTTACTATATACAAACAGAAAAACAAGAGGAATTCCAGAAGGCGGAAGAGGTTCTATACTCTACTACGGCGCAAATGCTTCTCCATTAACGCCAATATTTGACGGAACAGATGGTACAGGTCCATCAAGAGGGTTCTCATACATTGGTACGGAACAAGGAATTGAAATTATCAATCCATTTGCTGTAATCAATAATACGTTTAACGAAGCAAAAACAAATCGTTTTACAGGAAAAATAGAACTGGTATATGATATTATAGAAGATATGCAAATTACATCGCGTTTTAACTTTAACTATGCAGATGTAATTTCTCGTTCATACAATCCATTACAATATTATGGACCAAACAAAGTACAAAACAATGTATTGGTACAAAACAATCAGTTTAACTTAGATACGAATGATGACGGCGACAGAGACGTATATAGTACGGTAAGTGAAAACACGCAGAACTTCTTCGATTATACATGGGAAACCTTCCTTAACTATCAAAAATCATTTGGAGATCACAATTTCAAAGGATTATTAGGAGCATCCTTGCAAAGTTTTCAATATGACGGAATATTTGCGACAGGTTTCTTAGTAAATGGTCCAGATACATGGAGCAACGCATATCTAAGCAATACACAATCATTCATTATAGATGAAGACGATACGCCAAACGGCGATCCACAAGACATTCAGCAAACGCTAAATGCAACCACAGGAATAGGAGAAGACAGAAACTATTCTGTATTTGGTAGAATTCAATACGATTACCAAGGAAAATATTTACTCTCTGCCATGTTACGACGCGATGCTTCTACACGTTTTGGTCCTGACAACAGAGTTGGATACTTTCCATCAGTTTCTGGTGGTTGGGTTGTAACGGAAGAAGAATTCTTTAAAGTAAAAGGAATTGACCGATTAAAACTAAGAGGAAGTTGGGGTATTACAGGAAACGATAGAATTGGAAGTTACCGTTGGTTAGGTTTCTTACAAGGAGCCAACGCAGAAGCTACATATCCTTTTAATGATAACTTATCATTTGGAAATGCAATCGGAGCTTTATCAAACTCAAAACTACAATGGGAAACTACGAGACAAACAAACATCGGTTTTGATATTAGCTTATTAGATCGTAAATTAGATATCACAGTAGATTATTATAAAAAACGTACGGAAGACTTACTATTAATACCTGAAGTATCAGGATTATTAGGAACAAGCGCAGGTGGAAGTTCAGCTCCAGTTGTAAATGCGGGAGTCGTTGAAAACAAAGGACTTGATTTAAGTATTAACTTCTCTCACGACTTTTCTGATGATTTCAGTATCCAAGTGGGTTATAACCTAACAAGTATTGATAACAAAGCAATTGAAGTAAACAATGCGGCAGGTTTCTTACCAGGAGGATTGTTTGACTTAAATCAAACAACATCGCGTTTTCAATCGGGCTTACCAATTGGAGCATTTTGGGGATTACAAACAGATGGAATCTTTCAAAACCAAGCAGAAATTGATGCACATGCTGCACAACCAGATGCACAACCGGGAGATATTCGTTATGTAGATTTTGATGGAGATGGTGTCATTGAATTTGGAAGTCAAGATGATCAAACCATGATTGGAAATCCAATTCCAGACCTAACGATGGGACTTAGCTTAAACTTAAATTACAAACAATTTGATTTTGCTACGTCTTTATATGCTTCTATCGGAAACGACATTGCTAGAAGTTACGAACGTTTCTTAACCTATAGCAACAAGCCAAGTTTATACTTAGATCGTTGGACAGGCGAAGGAACATCAAACTCAGTACCTAGAGCTTCTACAAACGCTGCAAACAACCGTTTGTTTTCAGATTTTTATGTAGAAGATGGTTCGTACTTACGTATACAAAACATTCAAGTTGGATACTCATTGCCAAAAGATGTCTTAGAAAAAATTCATTTGGACAGATTCAGACTTTACTTTGGAGTAAATAACTTATATACGTTTACAAAATACCAAGGATACAATCCTGATGTATCGAACTCAAGTCCATTGGGCGCAGGAGTTGATTTAGGACAATATCCATTAGCAAGAACATTTACAACAGGAATTAATGTATCATTCTAAAAAGAGAACTATGTATAATAAGATAACAAAAATAGCAGCAACACTGCTGGTCATTATAAGCATACAATCTTGTGATGATTATTTAGAAATTTTGCCTCCAGGGCAAGAAAACTCAGAAAACTTCTTCAATACGCCCGATAACTATCAAGATGCACTCGTTGGTGTCTATGACTTACTATCTACTACGTATTTGAATAATATTTTAGGTGAAATAGCCTCTGACAACAGTTTGTGTGGAGGAGAAAGCCCAACAGATGTACTCGATTGGCAACAAATTGATGATATGATTCAGACTCCGGACAATGGCGCTTTGCGTAACATTTTCCAGTGGATGTATGCAGGAATCAGTAGAGCCAACTACATTGTAGAATTTCAAGACAATATCGATTTTGATGGAAAAGACCAGCTATTGGCTGAAAACCTATTCTTAAGATCATACTACTACTTTGAATTGGTAAAATTCTTCGGAGATGTACCTTTATATACAGACGGAAGAATCACTATTGATGAAACACAAGCAATTGACAGAACGCCTAGCGCAGATGTATATGCACGTTTAGAAGTTGATTTAATGAATGCAATTCCAGAATTACCTTGGACGCAAACTCAAAACGGGAGAGCAACCAAAGGAGCTGCATGGGCATTACTAGGTAAAATATACTTATACCAAGAGAAATTCACGGAAGCAGCACAAGCGTTTAATGAAGTGATTAACTCAGGACAATATCAATTAGTACAAGATTTCAACACTATCTTTTTAAACAATAACGAAAACAATGAAGAATCTGTATTTGAAATTCAATACTCAGGTACGCAAGAAGGTGCTAGTTTTGGATGTTTTCAATGTGTAGAAGGAAATGTAGCTGTAGGTTTTATGGGACCACGTTTCTTAGGAGGAAACTTTTCACCGTATGCTTCTGGTTTCAGTTTCAATGTACCAGTACAAGATGTTGTAGATAGTTACCAAGCTGGTGATACGCGTTTGGCGTCAACAGTATTAGATATCAATGCTTTTGTTGCAGCACGACCAGATGTAAGCTTCAATGAAGGTTCAGAACACACAGGATATTTCAATCTAAAATACATTCCGTATGCAAACGACAATGTAATACAAGATGCAAACATCAACCGTAGTAACAACTACAGAGCGATCAGATTTGCAGACGTACTCTTAATGGCTGCAGAAGCAAACTTACGTGCGCCAGCGCCAATTGCAAACCCGCAAACATTCTTAGATGCGGTACGCGATAGAGCATTCGGAAACACGCTAAACAGAATTCCAGCAACTTTGGAAAATGTATTAGATGAAAGAAGACGTGAATTAGCAGGTGAAGGACATCGTTTCTTTGACCAAGTTAGAACAGGACAAGCAAGCACTATTCCAGGGTTTACACCAGGGAAAAACGAAGTATTTCCAATTCCAAGAATCGAAATAGAATTGGCAGGGAATCGTTGGCCACAAAATGCAGGATATTAATAGCTAGAAAAAGAAAACAATACAAGATGAAAATATTAAAATATGTATTCAGTTTATGTCTAGTCGCACTGATCGTTTACAGTTGTGATGAAGATGACAGTACGGATTTTGTAGACACAGCAAGTGCGCCTACAAATTTATCGTTATTAACAGAAATAACGCAGGACAATACTGGTTTGGTGAAAATCACGCCATTAGGAGAAGGAGTTACTAACTATGATTTGAACTACGGTGATGGTTCTGACTTAGTAGAAGGTATAGAACCGGGAAGTTTTGTAGAGCATACGTATGCAGAAGGTACTTACCAAGCTACGTTGACAGCAAAAGCGTTAAATGGAGACATTACCACGTTGACAAAAGAAATAGTAGTATCGTTTCAAGCGCCACAAAACTTAGTGGTGACCATTGAAAATGATCCGGGAATCTCAAAACAAGTAAATATTACAGCTACCGCAGATTTTGCAATGAGCAACCAAATTGACTTTGGTGATGGAAGTCCTGTTGTATCTGGAAACATTGGAGAAAACGTTTCTCATATATATGATGATCCAGGAATCTACACAATCACAGTGATTGCTATGGGTGGAGCCATTGAAACAACTACATATACCGAAGATTTTGAAGTAACAGCAATTGTACAGCCATTAACATCAGCACCAGCACAACCTGCTAGAGCAGATAGCGATGTAATCTCTATCTTTAGTAGTGCATACAATGATGTAGCAGGAACTAACTATTTCCCAGATTGGGGACAAGGTAGTCAAGGAAGTAGCTGGGCAATGTTTGATTTAGGTGGAGACCAAATGCTTCAGTACATCAACCTAAGCTATCAAGGAATTGCTTTAGCAGATGGAACATCAGTTGATGTTTCTGGGATGGAATTCTTACACATAGATGTTTGGACAGCTGATGTTGTTACAGACCTAGAAACTTCACTTATCAACGGACCAGCTGCAGCAACAGAAGCACCAGTAACACGTTCGTTAACAGCAGATTCATGGACTAGTATTGAAATTCCAATCGCAGAATATGTAAATCAAGGACTAAGCGTAAATGAAATCTTTCAATTAAAATTCGTTGGAACACCTTGGGCAGCAGGAACAGTATTCATTGATAATATCTATTTCTACAAACAAGCCTCAGCAGCACCCGCTATTGCAGGAGTTTGGAAAGTAGCACCAGAAGCAGGATCGTTAGCCGTTGGACCTACATTAGGTTCAGGACAATGGTTCTCTATTGATGATGCAGGAGTAATAGCAAGAGCATGTTTCTACGATGATGAATATGTATTTAACAATGACGGAACATTCAACAATGTATTAGGAGCTGATACTTGGATAGAACCATGGCAAGGTGGTGGAGACGCTTGTGGCGCACCAGTAGCACCGCATGACGGATCAGGAGCAGCAACGTATACGTATGATGATACTGCAGGAACCATAACACTAAACGGAACAGGTGCATATTTAGGAATCCCTAAAGCAAACAATGCAGGAGAACTTTCAGATCCAGCAAATGCTCCAAGTTCTATTGTATACGATGTAACACTAGTTGATATCAATACAATGATCGTAAATATTGAAGCTGGTTCAGGTGTATTCTGGTCATACAAACTTATCAGAGATGGCGCAGCACCCGTATCACCTATTGCAGGATCATGGAGTATTACTCCAGAAGCAGGATCATTAGCCGTTGGACCTACATTAGGTTCAGGACAATGGTTCTCTATTGATGATGCAGGAGTAATGGCAAGAGCATGTTTCTATGATGATGAATATGTATTCACCAATGGTGGATCATTCAGCAACGTATTAGGAGCCGATACTTGGATTGAACCATGGCAAGGTGGTGGAGACGCTTGTGGCGCACCAGTAGCACCGCATGACGGATCTGCAGCAGCAACATTCGTGTATGACGAAATCGCAGGAACAATCACAATCAATGGAACAGGCGCATATTTAGGAATCCCTAAAGCAAACAATGCAGGAGAACTTTCAGATCCAGCAAATGCTCCAAGTTCTATTGTATACGATGTGACCACTATTGATGCCACTACAATGACACTGAACATAGAAGCAGGTGCAGGTGTATTTTGGACATTTAAGCTAACAAAGAATTAAAAAATGAAAAAGATGAAAAAAATTAAATACATACTCACATCACTTATAGGTATTCTGTTACTCACAGTGAGTTGTCAGGATGATGAAGCGACTGTTGGAGACTTATTAACACCAACAAACTTACAAGTCACGGCAGTAATTGTTGGTCAGGATGCAAACAATCCAAACGGAGATGGAAGTGGAGTGGTAAACTTTAGCGCCTCCGCAGATGATACTATCACCTATAGGTTTGTGTATGAGTCAAACGAAAAAACGGACCCAGCAGGAGCAGCGACATTTACATTCTCTAACTTAGGAATCAACACGTATACTGTTACTGTAATTGCTTTTGGAACAGGAGGAATTTCAACATCTACTACAATTACTGTAGATGTATTAGCTACGTATGCACCACCAGCAGAATTACTAGATAAACTTGTTGGAAATGGTTCAAGATCATGGAGAATCAAATCTGAACAACAAGGACACTTTGGTTTAGGACCTGTTGGCGGATCAGTTCCGACAGAATGGTATGGAGCTGGACCAGAAGAAAAAGCAACTGTTGGAATGTATGATGATAGATATGTTTTCAATGCTGACGGAACGTTTACGTTTATCACAGACAATACAAATGACGATCCAACAACAGACACTTCAGGAACCGTATTTGGTCGTGTAGGTCAAATAGATGCCTTAGGAGGTTCTGGTGGAACTGTCAACGGAGCAGATCTTGAAAACTTACCATTCAGTGATTTTGATGAAGCTTGGGCATTAATCGCTCCAGGTGGTGTAGAAACAATCACACTTACAGGAAACGGATTCATTGGGTATTATACAGGCGGATCACAAACGTATGAGATTTTTGATCGTTCAGTACCAAATGAATTGATATTAAGAACTACAGATGGAAACAGCGAATTTGACTGGTGGTTTATCATCACTTCGGCTGAACCAGCAGGAAACAATTTCCAAACACAATATACCAACCTAGTTTGGCAAGACGAATTCGATACAGATGGCGCACCAGATGCAGCGAACTGGACGTATGACCTTGGCGCAGGCGGATGGGGGAATGGAGAACTTCAAACCTATACAAATAGTACAGACAATGCAGTTGTAGATGGTGGATTCCTTAAAATCAATGCGATAAGTACTGGTGGCGGAAACTACACATCAGCACGTTTAAAATCAGAAGACTTATTTGAGTTTACCAATGGTAGAGTAGAAGTTAGAGCAAAACTGCCAGCTTCTCAAGGAACATGGCCAGCAATATGGGCGTTAGGTGAAGATTACCAAACAAACACATGGCCTGGTTGTGGTGAAATTGACATCATGGAGCAAAAAGGACAAGATAAAAATACGGTTTTAGGAACGGTGCATCATCCGGGAGTTTCACCAGGCGGAGGAGATTCGGCAACGACATCATTACCAACATCGACTACAGAATTTCATAACTATACTGTAGAGTGGACACCAACGGAAATTATCTTCTTGGTAGACGATTTCGTATATCATACGGTTGACAACAACGCAACATTACCATTTAACAGTGATTTCTTCTTAATCTTAAATGTCGCAATGGGCGGAACATTAGGAGGAGACATTGACCCAGCATTTACACAAGATACTATGGAAATTGACTATGTAAGAGTATATCAATAGCTAATTATTATTTGAATAAGCAAACTTGCTTAAAATGTTTGTTCTTTTCATATTCGAAAAGAACAAACATTGCAAGTTATGATAAAGTATTACCGCTAATGAAAAGTCAATCAAATTAACCAAGCAATCTTAGATTAAAAGAACGACATCGATGTCGTAAATTATAGTATTTACCCTCAAAATCACCTATATTGTTAGCATAGTGGATATTAAAAATACACAAGACACACCACAACAACTACAACATTACCACAACATCTAACGAAATAGCTGTAAAACAGCTGGTATATTTAAAAAATATTTAAAAAATAATATCATTGCGAATCCTTTAAAACCAACGGATTCAAATTAAATAATTCACAATAAACACTTGTTTTTATTACGGTGTATGTTTTTTGTTGTAATTCTTTTTGAGAATTTCGCAATAATTATATATAGTTTTAGTAACAAACAAATCTTGCTGTGTTTTCATAACCAATTTACCAAATGTTAACATTGCAATAAACTAATCAACAATGAAAAAAACCTTTCTAACGTTAGCACTGATTTTTTTAACAACGACGATGTTTTCTCAAACAAATAGCGTGACTGTTAAAAAAGACAGTCAGGGAATGAAATTAGTAGTAAACGGAAAAGATTTCATCATTAATGGTATGAACTGGGATTATGTGCCTATTGGTTCTACAATTACTGATCCAGGAATCTGGAATAGATCTGACGAAGTAATTATGTCAGCATTAGATGCTGAAATGTCTCTATTAAAAAACATGGGCGTAAATGCAATTCGTACATATGGTTTAAAACCTAAATGGATTACATACATCTATGAAAATTATGGGATCTACACAATGTTAAATATAACATTTGGAGCATACGGACTTACGATAAATGGTGCTTGGACACCACAAACAGATTATGCTGATCCTGCTACGCGAAAAGTTTTAATGGCAGAAGCTATAGAAATGGCAAATACCTATAAAGGTACGCCAGGACTATTATTATATATGATAGGAAATGAAAATAACTATCACTTGTCATGGACAGGAGCAGAAACAGAAGCCATTCCAATAGAAGGTATTGATTCAAACAAAATACAATCTGCCCGTGCTTTATACAAAGCTGTCAATGATGCAACAATAGAAGTTAAGAAAATTGACAAATCGGTTCCTGTTGCAATCTGTAATGGAGATTTATTATATATAGACTTAGTAAAAGAAGAATGTAAAGATGTTGATATCTACGGTACAAATATGTATAGAGGTATTTCATTTGGAGATGCTTTTCAACGAATTAAGGATGAATTAGATATGCCTGTCTTATTTGCAGAATTTGGAGCTGATGCTTTTAATGCAAGAGACAATGAAGAAGATCAATATTCACAAGCTTATTACAATCTAGGAAACTGGAAAGAAATATATGCAAATGCTGCTGGTTTAGGAAAAGCTGGAAACTCATTAGGAGGATTTACTTTTCAATTCTCTGACGGTTGGTGGAAATATTTACAAACAAAAAATTTAGATGTTCATGATAATGTTGCTGTTTGGCCAAATGGAGGATACTCTAGAGATCAAGTAAAAGGAACTGATAACAACATGAATGAAGAGTGGTTTGGTATCTGTGCAAAAGGACCAACCAATGCTAGAGGTTTATATACATTATATCCTCGTGCTGCATATTACGCTTTACAAGAAGCACATCAATTAAATCCGTATGCTCCTGGTACAAATGCTGAGTTTATATCAAATCACTTTGACAATATTCAAATCATGGATGCAGTCCTAAGAGCAAGAGGAGATAAAGCTGCCTTGAGTGGTGGCGGAAGTCAACAAATACGTATTAGTCAGTTAAGAGCTGAGTTCACAACATTCAATACAGGTGGAAGCCTCATTACAACACCAGACAATGCGGATCCTAACGGTGACAGTTTTCCAAATCAACTAGGTTTTGATCATATGCAATCGTATTTTATTGGTATTGAAGGAAATCCTTCGCCAAACATGAGAGCAAATGTGAACTTCAATGTTATTGGTAGAGTTGCTGAGAATCCAATTGATGAAATTTTCTATGAAAACAGAGGACGTAATGTTTCTGTTAATTCTGATAATGGAGAAGTAATACTCGGTGATGTAAATCGTGTAAATGTATACAACGCTGAATTTGAATGGAATGCTAAAGATTTTGATTTAAGAGGTTTTTACAGAACTGGTCATTACCATTGGGGTTATGAAGGTGATATCTTCGGATTATATCCAGAAGCAAACTATGGTCCAAACTTAGACATCTATGGAGGTGAAATTTTAGGAATCGAAGTAGATGGTAAAGGAGCCTTTAAAGGTGCAAAAGCTGCATTTGGTCCACAACTTTGGTGGGGAGCAAATCCAACAATGTTATTAAAATATTCAAGAAATGTAAAAGGGTGGGATATTACAGGTATCTATCACAGAGATCTTGAAACTGATATTACATTCGATCAAACTGGACGTCGTGAACTAGATCCAAATCAAGTTCGAAGTGGTGTGATACCAGCGTGGCCAACAGAAAGAGCTACACTTGCTATTGAACGTGATTTTGGTAAATTCGGATTGACACTTGGAGCTATATGGGCAGGAAATCCATTAAACGGTAGTTCTTATCAAGATGTTAGAGGAACTTCAGGAAACTACACAGTTGTAAATGACAAAATAAAATCTAGTGACAATTGGGGAGCGAAAGCAAAAATCACCTACCAAGGTGGAAGATTTAATTGGTATGCACAAGGTAGTATCATGGGATTAGTTGCCAATGGTGGTGCTGATCAAACACAAACATTCACAGGATGGAGATTAAGAGACTCTGGAAGTGGTAACATGTCAAACATCTTAACTGGTTTCACATACACATTTGGAGACTTTCAAATAGCACCAAACTTTATGTGGCAAAAACCACTTGTAGATGCAATGCCAACTGATGTTACAGGTCCAGGTAGATTACGTAATGTTATTGATGATCCTTTTGCTGTTAGAGGTGGAAACCGAGAAACAACTGCGGGTGAATTATTAATCACATTCGATCCAACACCAGGAACTTGGATGTATGAGTGGAATAATGACAGAGCAGAAGATGCAAAATTTGCTGCAAACTTAGGATTTGTATTCCGTCATTTACCAACAACACAAGATGCACATATTGGTTTCAATGCAAATCGTACATTCTTTGCCTTTCCAAATACTGTTGCCGCAGAAGACTTATGGGAAATAAACTCTCGTATCGTATCTAAGATTTCTCCAGAATTAGGAATCATTGGAAACTTCTACTACGGAAATGCACAAGCAAACGGTGATGACGATCGTTTAATCAAACGATTTGGTGGAGATATAAGAATGATTTACAACAACATTAAAGTAGTATCACATGTAAAAATTAACGATTGGGGACCATTTGATTACCACAGAGATTTCAACTTAACATATCCAACACAGTTAATGTTAGATATATCTACAACACTTGGAAAACCAGATTGGTTTATTTTACCAAGTACAACAGTCGGAATTCGTGGAACTTGGCGTACAATGAATGAATTTTCACCAAGATACGCTCCAAATGCGACAGCTAATGAATTTTCAAACGCACCAGTATTAAGTCCAGTAGGATTTGATAATGGTACGGAATGGGAAATAAGAACATACATACACATCAACATCGGAAAATAAAAAGCTATGCAAACGAAAAAATTAACATACATAAAAAAAGCACTACTTGCGAGTTTGGTAATTGCCATGACTGTAAGTTGTGAAAGAGACATATCGGATGATGCTATAGAAGCAACATTCCCTAATACACCAGATATATTTACGGATGCACCAGTAGGACTTACAGATGAATTCTTTACATCTTTTGATCCTGCCGTTGGTGCTAACACTGAAGGTTTTGGAACTGATGAAAACGTGGCTTATGAAGGAACATCATCAATAAGAATTGATGTACCGAGTCCAAGTGATCCAGATGGTAATTTTATTGGTGGAATTTTTAAAGATCGAGGCGAAGGTAGAGATTTATCTGGCTACGATGCTTTAACTTTTTGGGCAAAAGGAACGCTTACTGGAAGTATAGAAGTTGGTTTTGGTACAGATTTCGAAACTGATACATATCCAGTTTCAACAGTAATCCAATTAGCAACCGGTTGGAAAAAGTATGTCATTCCAATACCTGATGCTTCTAAATTAGTTCAGGAAAGAGGTATGTTCTTATTTTCAGCAGGATCTTTCGATGCCTTAGGAAATGATGATTTTGCCGATGCAAGCTCATTTAGTGATAATATTGGATACACGTTTTGGATAGATGAATTAAGATTTGAAAACCTAGGTACTGTAGACTTACTATTCCCATTTATGCTAAATGGTCAAGATGTAGAAATTGATAATTTTACAGGATATACACAAACAATAGATGGCTTAGGAGCTACTTTCAACCGAGGAAACGGACAGAATGTATCTGTCAAAGCAGCAAAAGCTTATTTCGATTTTTCATCATCTGATACAACTGTTGCTACTGTGACTGATAGTGGTGATGTAACTGTGATTGGCGCAGGTGTTGCAACTATTACAGCAAGAATAGGAAATGAAGAAGCTAATGGATCTTTAGAAATAACTTCTACAGGTGCATTTGTGAATGCTCCAGACCCAACGCAAGCACAAGCCGATGTTACTTCTATCTACAGTGATTCTTACACTGGAGTTGATGGATTTGATCCAGGAGTTTTTGCAGGTTCTAATACTCAGAATATTGCCGTACAATCTTTTGCAGGGAATAGTCATGTGCGCTATGAAGGAATAGATTTTATTGGAATGGGATGGAATGGAACTGTGAATGTAACAGGTGAAACAATGGTTCATATAGATGTTCAGTTAACAAGCGCTGCTGGTTCTGCACTTGTAATGGAATTAATCGATTTTGGCCCTGATGATACTGACAATGGTTTTGGTGATGGAAGCGCTGGTGGATTTAATGTCAGCAGTCAATTAATCCAAGGACAATGGGTTGGTATAGATATCCCTTTAAGTTCATTTACTTTACCTACGGGTGGAGGCGGTGCTGGTTCTCCTAATTTAGGTAATATCGGTTACCTTGTTTTTGTTTCTTCAAACGGAGCATCATTTTTAATCGATAACATATATTTCTATTAAGAATTCATAAAATTTCAAAATATGAAAAAGATAATTAAAAATAGTATTCTAGCATTAACGATTATTTCAAGTTTTACTTTTGTTAGTTGTGATGCAGATGAAACCCAAACTGTCGCTACTCTAAATAATTTAGTGATGTCAGACGAGTTTGATATTGATGGTACGCCAGACGCTAGCTTATGGACGTATGATTTAGGTGATGGAACACAACAAGGTTTACCAGCAGGTTGGGGTAATAATGAGTTGCAAGTGTATACAAGCAATTCTGAAAATGTAGAGGTTCAAAATGGACTTTTAGTTATTACGGCTCGCGAAAGTAACTCTGGAGGTTACACTTCTGCTAGAATAAAAACTCAAGGATTATTTGAGCAACAGTACGGTCGTTTTGAAGCACGAATTCGTTTGCCTCAAGGAAAAGGTTTATGGCCAGCATTTTGGTTGTTAGGAAATGATTGTGATCAGAATCCTTGGCCAGCATGTGGAGAAATTGATGTCATGGAATATCTAGGAGACCAGCCTACAATTGTTTTAGGTAGTGTACATGGACCTAATTATTCTGGTGCAGAATCCATCTCAAAAGAATATCAACTTACAAATGATAGATTTGATACAAGCTTTCATGTTTTTGGTATAGAATGGAGTCCAAATCAAATTAACTATTATGTAGATGATGTCTTATACCAAAGTATTACACCAGAAACCATTACAGAAGAAACTAATGGTCAAGGTACATGGGTATTTGATAGCTCTTTCTATATTATTATGAACGTAGCAGTTGGAGGTAACTTGCCTGGTAGTCCAGATGCAAATACCGTTTTCCCACAAAGAATGTTTGTTGACTATATAAGAGTTTATAACTAAAAAAAACAAAGACATGAAATTTTTAAAACATAAAATAACCCTACTTTCTCTAGTAGTATTCTCACTAACAATCTTTACCTCTTGTGAAGATGACAATGAAAGTGGAGTAACACTTATAGGATTAGAAGCTAAATTTGTAAAAGAAATAGATTCTAAAACAATTTCATTTATCAATGTTTCTAACAATGCCACATCTTATTTATGGGATCTTGGTGATGGAACTACTTCTATATTGACGAGTCCTGTAAACCGGTATGATAATGGGACGTATACAGTAAGCCTTACAGCATACAATGACAACGGCGACTCTAGTACTTTTCAAGAGACATTCATAATTGATGGATGTACTGACGAAACGGATGAAAATATAGATCCTGCAAACGGGGATTTAAACTGGACTTTTTTAAATACAAATGATGATGCAACTTTTGATCCATTCGGAAATATTGGTGGTGCCATTGTAACAAATCCAGTATTAGATGCTGTAAACAGTAGTTGTAATGTACAAGTCTACGAAAAGGCAAATGGTTGTGAAGTTTGGTCTGGAGTAGGTAAAGAACTTCCAACTTCATTAGATTTTGCAACAATGACTAATAAAACTTTTAAAATGAAAGTTTTAGCAGAAAATCAAGTTACAGATGTTACGCTAAGATTAGAATTTATGCCTTTTCCAAATGTAAATCCTTTCCAAGAAAGAATAGCAACCATAACACAAGTTGGAGCATGGCAAGAACTTAGTTTTGATTTTACAAATGTTAATTCTGGAACTTTTAAAAGTATGATTATCTATTTTGAAAGAAATACTCCATGCGACGGTGACATTTATTATTTTGATGATATCACCCAAGAATAAAAATTAGAACGAAATACATTATAATAGCCGCTACTTCTACGGAAGTAAAAAATGACAATAATGATTAACCAAGCAACACCAGATCAAGATATTTTAGCTCATATGTCTCAAATAGATACCGTCAAAATAGACAACGAACAATTTTATAAAATTTCCAATAGCGATACCATACGACCATTTTTCATGAGTATCGTAAGTGATTCAAACCATTGGATGTTTATTTCCAGTAATGGCGGATTAACCGCAGGACGTAAAAATTCAGAATTTTCTTTATTTCCATACTACACAGATGATAAAATCACAGAATCTGCTGATATTACTGGAAGTAAATCTATTTTTCAAATCACGAAAAACAACAAAAATCACTTATGGGAACCGTTCTCTGAACGTTTTGAAGGTATGTATGAAGTGACACGTAACTTGTACAAAAACAATTACGGAAACAAAGTAATGTTCGAAGAAATCAATCACGATTTAGAACTTACGTTTCGCTACCAATGGAATTCAAGTGAGAATTACGGATTTGTAAAAAAATCACAACTCACTAACAATTCACAAGAAACAGTAAGCATTACTGTTTTAGATGGAATTCAAAATATTCTGCCGTATGGTGTTGGATCTGACTTGCAAAACGCAAGTAGCAACTTGGTGGATGCTTACAAACGTACTGAACTTGAAGAAAGTACAGGCTTAGGAATCTATGCGTTAAGCGCGATTATTGTTGACAAAGCAGAACCAAGCGAAGCGTTAAAAGCAAATGTAGTTTGGTCATTAGGATTTGATAATGCACAATACTTACTATCATCATTACAACTAAAATCATTCCGTAAGCGTCATCCTATTCATCAAGAAACAGATGTAAAAGCAGAAAAAGGAGCGTACTTTATCAATGCAGAAGTAAGCTTAAATGCTTCCGAAAGTAAAGATTGGATCACGGTTGCGAATGTAAATCAAGATCATGTTGATATTGCAAGCTTATCAAACAACATAAAAAACGATCCAGACTTAGCGCAAAAAATACAGGAAAGCATCGACGTTGGAACAAAAAAGTTGATTCAACTAAATGCAGCTTCTGACGGATTGCAACTATCTGCGGATAAATTTAGAGATACACGTCATTTCTCAAACACGTTATTCAACATTATGCGTGGAGGAATCTTTGATAACAACTATCAAATAGAAAAGTGGGATTTCAAAAACTATCTAGCAAAAGCAAACAAAAAAGTTGCCATTAACAACAAAGAAGTTGTTGACGGATTGCCAGAAGAATTTGCTTTTTCACTACTTCAAGACCTTGCATACCAAAGTACAGACAAAAACTTTAGACGTTTATGTTTAGAATACATGCCATTAAAATTCAGTCGTCGTCACGGAGATCCAAGTCGTCCTTGGAATAAATTTTCGATCAATACACGAAGTGAAATAGATGGTTCTAAAATTCTTGATTACGAAGGAAACTGGCGCGATATCTTCCAAAACTGGGAAGCATTAGCACATTCGTATCCTGAATTTATCGAAAGTATGATTCATAAATTCTTAAACGCAACTACGTTTGATGGGTACAATCCATACCGTGTAACAAAAGGTGGTTTTGATTGGGAAACAATTGAGCCAGACGATCCTTGGTCGTACATTGGATATTGGGGCGATCACCAAATTATTTACTTACAGAAGTTTTTAGAAATTATAGAAAGTCACAAACCAGGAAAACTGGAAAGTTTCTTTAGCAAAGAATTATTTGTGTATGCAAATGTTCCTTACAAAATAAAAAAGTATCAAGATTTACTAAAAAACCCAAAAGATACGATAGAGTTTGACGAAGCGTTAGATCTTAAAATTCGTGATCAACGTGAAGAATTAGGCGCTGATGGAGCGTTACTACGCGATGAAAACAGATTTATTATCAAAGTAAACTTCATTGAAAAAATACTAGCAACAACGCTAGCTAAACTATCTAACTTTATTCCCGAAGGTGGAATTTGGATGAACACACAACGTCCAGAATGGAATGACGCAAACAACGCATTAGTTGGAAACGGAGTTTCAATGGTAACGTTATATTACTTGAGACGTTTCTTGAAGTTTTTCGACGGTGTATTTGCACAATCGAACACAGAAACGGTTGAAATCTCTACGGAATTAGCTGAATTTTTCCACAAAGTTTCAAACACATTTACAATACACAAAGACTTACTTGCAGGAAAAATAAACAACACGGAGCGTAAACATGTTTTAGATGGTTTAGGAAACGCAGGAAGTGATTACAGAGAAAAAATCTATAACGAAGCATTTTCAGGAAGAAAAACAGATATTTCTATCAGCGAAATCAAAGCATTTGTGGAAACAAGTTTAGCATACCTAGAGCATGCAATTGAAGCCAACAAACGCGAAGACAATCTCTATCACGCTTACAACCTAATGACTGTTGAAGACAATGGAGATGTTTCTATTTCGTACTTAAACGAAATGTTAGAAGGACAAGTTGCGGTATTAAGTTCAGGCTATATCTCATCGAAAGAAGCATTAGAAGTGCTTGATAGTTTAAAAAGCAGCAAACTATTCCGCCCAGATCAATACAGTTATGTACTCTATCCGAATAAAGAATTAAAAGGGTTTATTGAACGTAATACAATTTCAGCTTCAGCGGTAGCGGCATCAACGCTATTACAACAATTAGTAGCTGATGGAAATGGCAAAATCATTAAGAAAGATGTAAATGGTGACTATCATTTCAATGGAAACTTTAAAAATGCAGGCGATTTAAAAATTGCTTTAGACGGATTAGCGGACACTTCATACAGCGATTTAGTTACATCTGATGCGACACAAGTTTTAGACATATTTGAAGAAGTATTCAATCACAAAGAATTTACAGGACGTTCAGGAACGTTTTACGGATACGAAGGATTAGGTTCTATCTATTGGCACATGGTGTCAAAACTGCAATTAGCAGTATTAGAATGTTGTCTAAAAGCAATTCGTGAAGATGAAAGCGATGAAGTTGTTGGTCGATTATTAGAACACTATTACGAAATCAACGAAGGAATCGGAGTGCATAAATCACCGTCACTATACGGTGCTTTTCCAACGGATCCGTATTCGCATACGCCAGCAGGAAAAGGTGCACAACAACCTGGAATGACAGGACAAGTAAAAGAAGACATCTTAAGCCGTTTTGGTGAACTAGGTGTATTTGTAACGGAAGGAAAACTCTATTTCGATCCATGTTTATTGCGTCAAGATGAATTCTTACTAAAAGATCGTCCATTCAACTATATAAACATTGCGAAAGAAGAAAAACAAATTCCTGTACAAAAAGGTTCGTTGGCATTTACGTACTGTCAAGTACCCATAGTATATACAATTTCAGACGAATACGCTTTAACAGTTCATTTAAAAGATGGACATACCAAAGCATTTGAAAAATTAAGCTTAGACGCAGAAACAAGTCAAAAAGTATTTGATCGCGAAGGCGAAGTGATTCAAATCAATGTGAATATTAAAACAAGTCATTTAAAGTAACATTTAAAAAGTACCATGAGCACACTAAAACACATATCGAAACTACTATTGGTAACGCTATTAATGGTGTCTTGTGAAAATTCACAAAAAAAGAAAGAATCATCCGAACCATTAACACAGAAAGAAGTGACTGCTAAAGATATATTAGGAAACAAAAACTATTTAGCCATCTCGTATGGAGGTTACCGTGATACATTACGTGACATACAGCCAACTATTGCAGAGCTAAAAGAAGATATGAAGATTCTCCATGCGATGGATATTCGAGTATTACGTACATACAACGTACAATTACCACAAGCAGCTAACATTTTAAAAGCAATTCGGGAATTGAAAAACGAAGACGCAAACTTTGAGATGTATGTGATGTTAGGTGCATGGATTGATTGTAAAAATGCTTGGACAGAACATATTCCTGATCACAATCAGGAAAGTGAGCTAAATGCTGACGAAATCGCAAGAGCTGTCGCATTGGCGAATCAATATCCAGATATCGTAAAAATAGTAGCTGTCGGAAACGAAGCAATGGTAAAATGGGCGGCTAGTTACTATGTACAACCTAATGTAATCCTAAAATGGGTAAACCATTTGCAAGACCTCAAAGAAGAAGGAAAACTATCAAAAGATGTGTGGATTACAAGTTCGGACAACTTTGCTTCTTGGGGCGGTGGCGATACCGTATATCATGTAGAAGACTTAAATAAGTTGATAAAAGCAGTAGACTTCATTTCTATGCATACGTATCCAATGCACGATACACATTACCATCCAGTTTTTTGGGGAATAGAAGAAGGCAAAACAAAATCGAGTCTTCAAAAAATTGACGATGCAATGTTGAGAGCTAAAAAATATGCAATATCTCAATACGATAGTGTCTATAACTACATGAAAAGTTTAGGAGTTGACAAGCCAATTCACATTGGTGAAACAGGTTGGGCAACATTTTCTAACGGACATTACGGAAATAAAGGAAGCAAAGCAACAGACGAATATAAAGAAGCATTGTATTACAAACACATCCGCGAATGGACAACTGAAGCAAACATGTCATGTTTCTACTTTGAAGCATTCGATGAAATATGGAAAGATGCACGCAATCCGGGCGGTTCTGAAAATCACTTTGGATTATTTACCATTGATGGAAAAGCAAAATATGCACTTTGGGATTTAGTAGACAAAGGTATATTCAAAGGCTTATCTAGAAATGGAAAACCAATTGTTAAAACATACAATGGAGACAAAGACTCTTTATTGCTGGAAGTACAATTACCACCTATAAAAAAACTAGCTGTAAACCACTAACCATGAAAAATATAAAAACATACAGTTTTTTAATGCTATCAATCATCACAATAGCAGCATGTAAAACAGAAAAACCTACACAATTGAAATTGAAAGCAGACGTATTTGAAACTTCAGAAAGCGGAAACAAACTGACGCAACTTACTGAATTTAAAACGGCAGAACAGGATACGCTTATAAATCCTTCTGAAATTGTGCTTTCTCCCGAAAAAGAATACCAAACCATTACTGGTTTTGGAGGTTCATTTACAGAATCATCTGCTTACTTATTAAATAAACTGAGTAAAGAAAACAGAAATAAAATCATTCAAGCGTACTTTGGAAACGATGGCGCGCGCTATTCACTCACACGAACACACATTAGTTCTTGTGATTTTTCATTAAGTAACTATACGTATGCACCAGTTGCAGACGATATGACGATGGAACATTTTTCCATTCAAGAAGATCAAGATGACTTAATCCCGATGATAAAAGATGCAATGAAAGCCTCTGAAGACGGATTCAAAATCATTGCTTCTCCTTGGACTGCGCCGCCTTGGATGAAAGACAACAAAGAATGGGTTGGTGGAAAATTATTACCAAAATACAATGATGCCTATTCATTATTTTTCTCAAAATATATAGATGCATACAAAGCAGAAGGTATTGATATTTGGGGAATAACAGTTGTAAACGAACCACACGGAAACGGGAATAACTGGGAAAGTATGCACTTTTCGCCGAAAGAAATGACAGATTTAGTTCAAAACCATTTAGGACCAAAATTAGAAGCTGATGGAAAAGGAGATGTGAAAATCTTAGGATACGATCAAAACCGCGCAGGTATCAAAGAATGGGTTGACGAAATGTACAAAGATGAAGCCTCTTCAAAATACTATGACGGAATAGCGATTCACTGGTATGAAAGCACCTATGATTTCTTCCCAGAAGCATTACAATACGGACACAACAAAGCTCCAGACAAATACCTAATAGAAACAGAAGGTTGTGTAGACTCACAAGTACCTGTATGGAAAGATGATGCTTGGTATTGGAAAAAAGAAGCAACCGATTGGGGTTGGGATTGGGCTTCAGAAGAAGACAAACACTTACACCCAAAATATGCCCCTGTAAATCGCTATGCGCGAGATATCATCGGTTGTTTAAACAATTGGGTTGATGGTTGGGTAGACTGGAATATGGTCTTAGACAGACAAGGTGGACCAAACTGGTTTAAAAACTGGTGTGTAGCGCCTGTTATCGTTGATCCTGATGCAGATGAAGTATACATGACGCCATTATATTACACAATGGCGCACTTTAGCAAGTACATTCGTCCTGGAGCAAAAGTAATTGATGCAAACAAAACTGACAAAGAACTCATGGTGACAGCAGCGAAAAATCCTGATGGAAGCATCGCTGTAGTTGTATTTAATGAAGGAAAAACAGAAAAACACTTTTCACTTAAACTAGGTGAAAAAATAAAAAATATATCAATTAACCCACAAGCGATTCAAACCATCGTAATTACCAACTAAAACCAAATAAAATATGTCAGACATACAATCTACAGCTAGAGGTAAAGTTCCATTTGGACAAAAGCTATCCTTTGGAGCAGGTCATTTAGTATTGAACCTATTACCAGGTTCTCTTGCAATATTTATGTTCTTCCTTCTAACTGCTTTTGGGATGGATCCCTTTTTGGCAGGATTATTAGGTGGTCTTCCACGTATCTTTGATGCGCTTACAGATCCAATAATGGGTTTTATCTCTGACAATACAGATTCTAGATGGGGACGAAGAAGACCTTACATATTTGTTGGAGCCATACTAAGTGGAATCTTATTTGCTATACTATGGCAATTAGATCCTGAAAGCTCACAAAATTATAACTTTTGGTATTTTCTAATTCTATCGATGATTTTCCTAATAGGGAATACGATGTTCGCCACACCATTGATTGGTTTAGGATATGAAATGACATCAGATTATAATGAACGAACACGTTTAATGGCGTTTTCACAAATGATGGGACAAATTGCTTGGATGATTGTGCCATGGTTTTGGGTAATTATTGCTTCGCCAGATATACTGCCTTTAGGAGCAGAAGAATTAAGAGGTATAGCAGAACTAGGCTTAACAGAGGAAGAAACAGCAAAAGCAACACTTCAAGCGTTACAAGCAAACGGAGTACGTAAACTATCTATCATTGTTGCAGCTATTTGTATTGTTTTAGGAGTATTACCAGCGTTTTTCTGCAAGGGAATAGATTCCTCTCACATGAAAAATAGAAAGAAAATTAGTTTCAAAACAATGTTTTCTAATCTAGCAGATCTTTGGGCTGGAATAAAAGAAGTTTCAAAAAGTAAGCCTTTCGTAAAGCTTTGTGGAGCAACGTTTTTAGTATTTAATGGTTTCCAATTAGTAGCATCATTTAGTTTCTTCATTATTGTATTTCACATGTATAATGGTAGCTATGAAGCGGCAGGGAATTGGCCAGCTTGGTTTTCTACAGTAACAGCAATAGTAACTGCGTTTGCAGTAATACCAATCATCTCATGGATGGCGAACAAATGGGGAAAACGAAAAGCATTTATATATTCAACAGTAATTTCAATCATCGGTTACATCCTTAAATGGTGGGCTTTTGATCCAGAAAATCCTTTCCTATTATTTATGCCAGTGCCATTTATTGCATTTGGATTAGGAGGATTATTTACACTAATGATGAGTATGACAGCCGATGTCTGTGATTTAGATGAATTAGAAAACGGAATGCCGCGTAAAGAAGGAACCTTTGGAGCAATCTATTGGTGGATGGTAAAATTAGGGCAAGCACTAGCATTAGTTTTAGGTGGACTAGTCTTGAAAATAGTTGGATTCAATCAAGACAATGTTACACAAACAGTTGAAACAATGACACAACTGCGAATTGCAGATATTATCATTCCGTCTGTAACTGCTGGAATAGCAATATGGATTATGTGGTCATATAGTTTAGATGAAAAAAGAGCTAGAGAAATAAAAGAAGAATTAGTAAAACGAAGAGGAGAAATATAAATTAATAAAGAATACCAATTAACAATGTCATATAGAGACGAAGATTATCATTTATACCAAGGTGTAAATTTTACAACACATTCAGGAATAGATTTTGAAAAATATTCCATTGAAGAATTAAAAAAACTTTGGCGAGCTTCGCTAAAAAAAGGAATGCACGGGATTTGTTTTAGCATGTACGAAGATGGACAAGAACCCGGCGATACCATAAGTGAAGAGCAAGTAGAAAGAAGAATAAAAATTTTAAAACCATATTCAAAATGGGTACGTTCTTTTTCTTGTATCGAAGGAAACGAGCACATTCCGCGAATAGCAAAAAAGCACGGAATGAAAACATTGGTAGGTGCTTGGTTAGGAGATAACAAAGAAGACAATGAGAAAGAAATAGAAGGCTTAATACAATTAGGAAAAGAAGGTCTTGTAGACATTGCAGCAGTTGGTAATGAAGTATTATATAGAAATGATTTAACTTTACAAGAATTACTTGACTATATTAAAAGAGTAAAAGAAGCGTTGCCAGATGTTGAAGTAGGGTATGTAGATGCGTACTATGAATTTTCAGTACATCCTGAACTTGTAGAAATTAGTGACGTAATCTTGAGCAATTGTTATCCATATTGGGAAGGTTGTCACATCGATGGATCATTAGCGCACATGCAGCAAATGTTTGGACAAGCATCACATGCAGCGCAAGGAAAAAAAGTAATCATTACCGAAACGGGTTGGCCTAGTGAAGGTGGAAGTCTAAGAGGAGCAGAATCTTCAGAGATAAACGCCATGAAATACTTTATCAATTCTCAAGTGTGGGCAGACAAAGACAACGTCGAAATTTTCTATTTCTCATCATTTGATGAATCATGGAAAACAGGAGATGAAGGAGATGTTGGCGCATATTGGGGACTTTGGGATAAACATGAAAAATTAAAATTTTAATCGATAACTAAACATGTCTTTACGTAAAGAAAAATTTTTTGCACTTGCAGCCTTAGATTTTGAAGGAGAATCCTTTGACGATCTAAAAAAGCTATGGCAAAAAACGCTTAAAGCAGGAATGCACGGATTGTGCTTTAGTCCTTATGAAGAAGGACAAGAGCCGGGTGCAACACTTTCTGAAGCGCAAGTAAGACGTCGTTTAGAAATCATTCAGCCGTATACCAATTGGGTACGTTCATTTTCATGTACAGAAGGAAATGAATTCATTCCTAAAATCGCCAAAGAACTGGGTATGAAAACCTTAGTTGGTGCTTGGTTAGGAAACGATCCAGAAATCAATGAAGCTGAAGTACAAGGTTTAATAGAACTTGCAGATCAAGGATATGTTGACATAGCTGCGGTAGGAAATGAAGTAATGTATCGAGGTGATTTAACCGAAGAAGAATTACTTAAGTTTATTTATGATACCAAAAAGCAACTCAAAGGAATTCCTGTAGGATATGTAGATGCGTATTATGAATTTACAGAACGTCCAGCAATTACGGAAGCTTGTGATGTAATCTTAGCAAACTGTTATCCTTTTTGGGAAGGTTGCGATCAAGATTACTCGTTGTTGTATATGAAGGACATGTACAACAGAGCAGCAAAAGCCGGAAAAGGTAAAAAAGTAATCATTACCGAAACGGGTTGGCCAAACAAAGGAACAAGCTTAGAAGGCGCGTTTCCATCAGACACAAATGCAATTAAATATTTTATAAACACTCAAAAATGGTCAAGAGAAGAAGACATTGAAATCTTCTATTTCTCATCTTTCGATGAATCATGGAAAGTAGGAAATGAAGGTGATGTTGGCGCTTATTGGGGACTTTGGGACAAACATGAACAATTCAAATTTTAAATAGAAACTATTATGAAGAAAATTACGTATTTATTTCTGTTGTTCGCATCTATAATGTATGCGCAACCAACTACAAATCCAGCAGCACCTACAAATGCTGCAGTGGATGTAATATCTATATATGGTGACACATATACATCTGTTACAACGAACCATGACCCTAACTGGGGACAATCAGGGCACACGCAAGTAAACGCAGCGTACGACCCAGGAACAGGACAATTCTTATTAGCATATCCAAACTTTAACTACCAGGGAACTGAGATTGCAACACAAGATGCTTCTCAAATGGAATTTTTGCATATTGATATCTGGACAGCAGCAAGTCCAGGAGCTACGGACATTCAAGTAAGTCCTATTAACAACGGATCTGGAGCAGGTGAAACATTAGTTTCAATTGCATACACATCAGGTACTTGGACAAGTGTAGACATTCCAAAGTCAGCTTTTACTGGAATGACTTGGGATAGTGTATTTCAAATGAAGTTCGCAGCGAATGGACCAGGAAGTACGGTACCTGTTGATATTTACTTAGATAATATCTACTTTTGGAAAAACCCAACTGCAGCAGGTTCTGATGCTAGTTTAGCTTCATTAGAAATTGACAGTACTCCATTAGCAACTTTTGCTTCAGGAATCACTAGTTATACTGTTGAATTAGCTCCGGGAACAACAGTAGTGCCGCAAATTACTGCAGCAACACCAACTGATCCTGCCGCTACAAGTGTAACTATAAACCAAGCTCCTGCAGTTCCAGGTGATGCAACAGTAGTTGTAGTTTCACAAAATGGATCTGTTACTGAAACATATACAGTTTCATTTATAACTGCTGGACCAACTTCGGCAGCACCAACACCACCAGCTAGAGCACCACAAAATGTTATTTCTTTATTTAGTAATGCATATACAAACACTACAATTGAAACTTGGAATGCTTCTTTTGACGATTCTGTTTCTGAAGATGTAGTTGCTTTTGGTGATGATATCAAAAAAATTACGTTTACAAACTTTATCGGGGTTGAGTTTACAAATAACAGAATTGATGCATCAACAATGTCACATTTTCACATGGATTTCTGGACAGATAACCCAGATTTAGTAGGGAAAGTATTCAACTCTAAATTCTCTCAATGGGGCGGAACATCTAGTGAAGTTTCTGCTATGGAATTAAACATTAACGGAGGAACAACACCACCTTTAGCAACTGGTACGTGGGTTTCTATTGATGTTGAAATAGCAACAAGCTTCTCAAACAACTTAACAAGAGATGATTTAGCTCAATTTTTAATTACATCTAACTTAGGTGTTGTATATGTAGATAATATTTATTTCCATAATAACATTTTAAGTACAGAAGAGTTTACTGCTTCAACGTTTAAAACGTATCCAAACCCAACAAAGGATTCTTGGAATGTAGTAGCTGATAATGTAATTATCAATGCTATACAAGTATATGATATTGCAGGAAGACAAGTAATGACATTAGCTCCAAATGCTTCTGAAGTTTCTATCGATGCTTCATCATTACAAAGAGGAGTGTACTTTGCTAAAATTCAATCTGATAAAGGGCAAAGCAGTATCAAATTAGTGAAAAACTAAATAACTGTAAAAATTCATTAAAAAAGTGTGTCTATAACCAGTATAGACGCACTTTTTTTATAAAAAAAACAATATATTTGATACTTTATATGTATAAACCCTAAATATTTTTAATTTAAACATCAAAGTATGAAAAAACTTTACTTTTTTATTGCAGTATTGACAAGTTTAATGATGACTGCTCAGAACGACATTACATTTAGTGTTGACATGAGTTCTTATGGAACTTCTTTTACAACCGTCTATGTAAGTGGAGAACTTAATGGATGGAGTGGAACTGCGAATCCTATGGTAGACATGGGTGGCGGAATTTGGTCAGCTACCATTAGCCTTGCTGATGGAGAATATCAATACAAATTTTCTCATGATGATTGGGCAGGACAAGATAACTTAATACAAGGAGAAGCATGTACCGTTACTGACGGTGGATTTACAAATAGATATTTGGCTGTCAATGGTGCAAATCAAACTTTAGACACACCTTCATTTAGCACATGTTATGATGATGGTAATGCTGGCCCATACAATACTACTTTTATAGTAGATATGTCAGGATATGCAGGAGCTTTTACAACTGTACACGTCAGTGGAGCTTTTAATGGATGGAGTGGAACAGCGAATCCTATGGTAGATATAGGGAGCGGAATGTGGTCAACAACAATATCAATGACAGAAAACTCACATGAATTTAAGTTCTCAGTTGATGATTGGGCTGATCAAGAAAATTTTATGCCAGACGCTGCAGGAACAATAACCAATGGTGGATTTACAAACAGATTTGTCAACGTCTTAGGAGATGAATCTAGAAGTTATGTTTGGGGAGCAGGAGGAAGTATTACTTTAAGTACAAATGAAGTAGTTTCAGCAGCTAACTTTATTGCATATCCAAACCCAACAAACGATGCTTGGAATGTTGCAACAAACAACACAACAATCACTTCGGTTCGTGTATATGACATTTCTGGAAAACAAGTACTGACATTAACACCAAACGCGTCTACAGTTTCTATTGATGGTGGAACGTTACAAAAAGGAATCTATTTTGCTAACATTCAATCAGATAAAGGACAAAGTAGTATCAAATTAGTAAAAAATTAAAATAGAATTGTTTACAGTAAAATAGTGTGTTTATAATGCATAAGCACACTTTTTTTACTTCACAATAACTATTCATACTAACAACATAAAAATCAATCAATGAAAAACGTAGTTTCTTTAAAGTCCCTTGCAAAAGAATTAAACATATCTGTGTCTACGGTTTCTAAATCATTGAATGATAGTGAAGAAATAAGTGCACAAACCAAAGAACGTGTCAAGAATCTGGCGAAATTAAGAGGTTATTCGCCAAATCCTATTGCTGTTCGTTTGCAAAAGCAAGAAACCATGCAAATTGGTGTAATTATACCAAACATTGAAAATCCGTTTTTTGCCTCTGTTTTAAAAGGAATTGATGAAATTGTTAGTACTTCAAAATACAATATCATTACATTTTTCAGCAATGAAAGCCTTGAAAAAGAAAAAGAATGTCTGGATCATTTTTCACGAGGAAATGTAGATGGAATTCTTATCTGTATAGCGGAAGAAACCAACAAAAAGAAAACATTTGATCATATCATTGACATCAAACAAAAAGGAATTCCTTTAGTCTTGTTTGATCGTATTCCGATGCAACCACTTGGTTTTGATGTGGTACATGTAAACGATTATGACAGTATAGTCAGTGCGTATGAATATCTTGAAGAAAAAAAGTGTAAAAACATTGCCTTTGTATCTTCCATACCTACATTAATAGTTGGACGCTTGCGCGAAGATGGATATCTATCAAAAGCAAAAAATCCAATAGTAATTGCTTATGAAGAATTAAGCGAATTACAATTAACACTTCAAGAATCCTTAAAAGAAGGTAAGATCGATGGACTAATTTCGGCAGATATCAATGCAACATTGCTTTGTAACAGTGCGATTCAAAAACAAGGGTTGACATACTCAAACGAAATATCGCTAATTGGTTATGTAAATGCAGCACAAAACGAACTTTCGTACCCAAAAATCACATCCATAGATCAACATCCAGAAGAAATTGGCAGGCAAACAGCCAAAGCATTATTACTTCGTTTAGAATCAAAACTTGAAAACGTTCCGGTAAATGATATTGTGCTGAATACAACCATTACAATTGGCGAAACCAGTGTTTAAAAGCCAAACCTCATGTTGATAGCATGTGAAGATCTTCACAATAAAATATATCTAGAAGCACTCAAAAGATAATGGGATTATTGTACTTTTGCCAAAAGTAGAATAATGAAACATACATTTCCCTTATTCTTACTACTATTGATGAGTCAATTTGTAGTAAGTCAAACAGTTGTGATCAATGAAATTGATTGTGATACTCCAGGAACAGATACTGGAGAATTCATTGAACTAAAATCTTCTGTACCAAACTTCACACTAGATGGCTATGTTTTGGTATTATTTAATGGTTCTAGCTCTGGAAATGATAGTAGTTATTTTGCATTAGACTTAGACGGACAAACGACAGATGTTAATGGATTACTATTAATAGGAAGTAGTACAGTTTCACCAATTCCACAACTAATCATTGGTGCAAACACCATACAAAATGGAGCTGATGCTGTAGCAATCTATCAAGCTGACGCATCTGATTTTCCGCAAGGAACACAAGCAACCACCACAGATTTAGTAGATGCTATCGTATATGACACAGGAGAAGCGGATGATGTTGGACTACTTGCCTTATTAGGCTTAACGACACAAATTAGTGAAGGTGGAAACAACAATACAAACTCAATTCAACGAAGTGAAACAGACGGAAGTTACTTTGTAGCAACGCCTACACCCAGACAACTCAACGATGGAAGTGGAATTATTCTGAATGGAATTGCAATAAATGTTGTAAACGATCAATATACAGAAGGTGAAACATTCAACATAGAATTCACTACGGAAACGCCAGTTTTATCAAACTTAGACTTAACATTTTCATTGGATAACGGAACGTTTGATATTGCTGACTATACAGGAGCAACAACGGCGACTATTCCAATGGGACAAACTTCAGTAACCGTACCAATTACATTGATTGATGATACTGCGGATGAAGGTGATGAAGAATTAATCATAAATCTAGTAGATAACTTTTCAATAGAATACATCATTCTAAACAATGATTTTTTAGTGCGTGCTGTTGATAATGATTTTACAGTAGCACCTTTTGGTACACCACTAAATCCAACATATGGAACGGTTGCAAGTACTGCACCAAACGGTTATTATAATACTATGGATGGCTTAACGGCTGGTCCTTTACAAGATGCTATGCAAGCCATTATTGCAGATTTTATGACTGTGCGAGCGCAAACGTACGCAGATGTAATTGACATACTGAAAGAAGCTGATCAAAACCCAGCAAACAGCAATCAGGTTTGGTTGGTATATACGGAGCAAGGTCGTGCAAAGCTAGATGTGCAAAGCGGTTCAAACAGTACAGGTGCTTGGAACAGAGAGCATACATTCCCACAATCATTAGCAGGGTATGGAAGCATAGAAGAAGATGGTATTGCTGATGGAAGAGATGTATTTTGGGTCACAAGACCCGATTCATTACGTCATGGATACTCAGACGCACATGCATTACGCGCGAGTGACGGACCAGAAAATAGTTCCAGAGGAAATCAACATTACGGACAATATGTTGGACCAACAGGAACAGCGGGAAGCTTTCGTGGCGATGTAGCTCGAAGTGTATTATTCTTAGCAGTTCGTTACAACGGATTATCTATTGAAAACGGTTTTCCTGCGGTACTAGGGCAATTAGGCGATTTAGCAACCATATTAGATTGGCACAGAAACGATCCGCCAGATGATTATGAAATGAATCGTAACAATGTAGTCTATACGTGGCAATTCAACAGAAATCCATTCATAGATCATCCAGAATTAGTAGAACATATTTGGGGAAATCTAACAGCTGTGGCGTGGACACAACCATTATCTACGGAAGAATTCACTGCAAACACAGTAAAAATCTATCCGAATCCGGCAAAAAATCACATTACCATTCTCGGAATTGAAGAAGATGCTACGCTAGAAATTTATGCGTTAGACGGAAGAAAACTATTGACGAGTCAATTCTCGGGAACGGTCACAATTCCACTAAACCTAACAAGCGGAATCTATCTTTCAAAAATAATATCTAACGGAAAAACACTCACAAAAAAGATAGTAATCAACTAGATTATCAGATTTTTAGATGCGCTTCGCTTTTTGATGATTAGATATAGCTAGCGCAAGTTTGTAACTTGTGCTGGTAAATTACTAAAACATATAATAAGATGCTGAATCAAGTTCAGCATGACGTTTCTAAGTCTAACAAAGTCCAAGTAAGTCCAACAATCTAAGAGCAAAGCAAGTCCAAGCAATTCCAAGAAGTCTAATTAAGTCCAAGAAGTCTAACTCCGCTTCGTCCCATACGCCAAATCACCAGCATCGCCCAAGCCAGGAATAATATATCCGCGACTGTTCAATTGGTCATCAACTGCGGCAATCCATAAATGTGTATTTGCTGGGAAATGTTCTTGTACATACTCAACTCCTTGTGTAGAACCTAACACAGAAACAATGTGAATATTTTTTGGTGTTCCTTGTTGTAGTAAAACATCATACACACTTTTCATGGTGCGTCCTGTTGCCAACATCGGATCAACCAATAACAATGTTTTTCCTTCCAACGAAGGTGTAGCCATATAATTTACAACAATTTCAAATTCGTCTTGATCATCAATATGATCGCGATATGCAGAAACAAAAGCATTCTCTGCAGTATCAAAATAATTCAAAACTCCTTGATGTAATGGCAAACCAGCACGAAGAATAGAACAAATCACCACATCTTTCACAGGTACGGTCATTTCTTTCGTTCCTAATGGCGTTTCTACGATTTCAATAGTATTTGCTAATATTTTGCTACATTCATAGCTTAAAATTTCTCCTACACGCTCAATATTTCGGCGAAAGCGCATTGAATCTTTTTGAATTGTAACATCGCGTAACTCAGCTATAAACTGATTCATTAAAGACGACTGTGTCGTAAAATCGTGAATAATCATAAAATATGGTTTGATGCTGCAAAATTACTAATTTTTCAATTGGGAACACATATTTGAATCGTGAAACGATAACTTTCAAATACTATTATAACCTGAACTCGATATAAAATTATATGCGACTGACTCTTTTTCCGCAGTGTAGCAATCATTTTACGTTAAGAATTTTCGAAGCCTTGGAGAAATCGAAGATTCATGAACTCCTATTTAATAAAATAGAAAAGTGTGAACTAAAATTTAGTAAAATGATTGCGATTTTAGCTTTCCGAAGAGAAAGCTAAAAACACCTCTGGAAATCGAAGATTCATGAATACATTAATTTAAAGTGTAAATGCATGAACTAAAAAGCGCACTTTCTTTTGTTGAAGCCTGTGCTGAACTTGATTCAGTATTCTTTGTGCGAGCAAAGTAAAAGAAAATATAAAAAATTTTATTTTGTAGAAGTTATATCTAACTCACATTAATGGATATTAATTATCAAATCACTTTTAGTATATTCGCCAAAAAATAAGCAATGTTAAAAGGAGTTTTATTTGATATGGATGGCGTAATAGTGGACACAGAACCATTACACCATAAAGCCTATCACCTAATGTTTGATGATGTAGAAATTGAGGTTACACCTGAGTTATATCAATCATTTACAGGACAATCTACTTTAAATATTTGCAAACGTTTGTGTGATCATTTTGGTGTAACAGAAACGCCAGAAACCTTGGTTCAGCTCAAGCGAAAACACTTTAAACACATATTTGCAAACGATCCTAGTTTGCAATTGATAGATGGCGTATTGGACATCATCAAAGAATATCACGAAAGAGAATTAAAATTAGTTTTGGCTTCTTCGGCATCCATGATGACGATTAACAATATTTTTGATCGATTCGACTTAAATCAATACTTCATTGAAAAATTTAGCGGAGCCGATTTACAACAATCCAAACCGCATCCGGAAATCTTTGAAAAAGCAGCATTCTCAACAGGTTACGAACGTTCTCAGTGTATGGTGATTGAAGATTCTACCAACGGAATCAAAGCGGCAAATGCAGCCAAAATTTTCTGTGTTGGATATGATAGTGTACATTCTAAAAATCAAGATTATTCCATAGCGAATCATGTCATTTCAGATTTCTCAGAAATTCAGCATGATAAAATGCAAGCGATATTTAAGGGAAAATAGGAGTGAAGTTACTAAAAATAATATTTATCTATGAATTACGGTGTTCCCGTAAATAGGTCATATATTATTTATCTATATTTCGTAATAATCAAACATTTATATTATGAAAAAAAGAAATCTTACATCATTAGAATTAAAGAAAACAATTGTTTCAAATTTGAAAATACATGAAGTAAAAGGAGGTAACACATCACCTACTTTATGTGCATTTACAAATTGTTGTGGAATTGATCATCATTAAACAATCATATCAAAGCGGGTTTTGCCCGCTTTTTTATTTCACTTAATTAAAAAAACATACCTACCTATTACTTTTTAATCTTAGAAATAGTCGTTCCTAGTATTTTTGAAGGTTTTTTAAGATCTGAAACAGCGAGTTCAATAGCAGATTTCAGTAAATTCTCTACATTTACATTTCTATAATCAGCAATTTTTGAAACTGGTATGTGACGAATCAACTTTCCTGTTCCTTGCAACAACTCTTTCGGATCGTGTAAAAGTGTTCCTTTATTAAAGCCAAAATTCAGATGTTTTGTATATATCGGAATCATGCAAAACGCATCTGAAAGTTTCTCAGAAATCGAGAAAACAGCTGTCAACGCATGTGTATGATACACAAGTTCGTTTGCATCAGGATACAATTCCAACACATAATTCCTCAAATCGATAAACAAATCAATACAATCTTGATCTTTCAAGTATAGAAACGTTTCAAAATCGGGATGAAGTATTCTTGTTGGTTGCATAAAATCAAAGGGTTTTGCCTAAAGATATAAAATCTCACAGCATGGACGATTCATAAAATTGATATAATTAACCAGACTTCAATTTTTACCAAAATTTTACAAACCTAAAATTTGTTCACAGTTCAAATTCACTTAGCTTTGCACAGCTATAAAAAAGAACCGTCATCGAAGATATCATTATAACAATGTTGTGGAGTATTTCACCTTTCGGAGAAGCCAAAGTTGGTATTCCGATTGGACTGAATTCGGACGCAAATCCGTACGTCATTTTTGTGGCTGCATTTGTAGCAAATGTATTGGTATTTCCTGTCATGATTTTCTTTTTAGATCACGTCAATCGATACTTACTTCGCTGGCGATTTTACAAAAAAGGCGCGTTATTCGTTGCCCGAAAAGCAAAACGTGGCGCCAAAGATAAAATTCAGAAATATGGTTTTTGGGGATTAATGTTTTTCGTCATGATTCCAATTCCAGGAACGGGCGTATATGCAGGAACCATTGCAACGTACCTCTTTAACATTGAGCGTAAAAAGGCATTTGCAGCCAACGTAATTGGCATCTTTTTCTCGTCAGTAATTGTTTGGGTAACCTTCTATTTCGGCTTTAGTTTCTTCGATTAATTATATATACTTATCTTTTTGTCATTCCTGCGAAGGCAGGAATCTATTGAATGCGTCATTCCTATTTGTCACATCGAGCATTATTGAGATTAAAATATATTTTGATTGAAAATACATAGCGAAGCTATCGAGATTCAGGCAGAAATCTATTCAATACGTCAAACTGAACTTGATTCAGTTTCCCATAACCTAGCGAGCAACCTGAAAGAATTTTGTATCAAGATCCACTTTGAAATTAAAAAGCATCTCGACTGCGCTCGATGTGACATTATACGGTAAACAAAACTTTTGAATTTAAAATTTAGCATTCAACATTTATAATTTTTTTATCACTGCTTAAACCGCTTCCGTAAAGCCAATACAAAAAACGCTAAAAACGTACCACCAAGCACCAATTCTATATTTCGAAGAATTAACCAATAACCTTCAAAAGGATTCTTAGTATCAATTTCCATATATGGTAATGCACCTTTAACTCCTCTTTGTAATGCTTTTAAAATATCATAATCAATAAAATAATAAATTCCAGAAAACATCAAAATTAAACAAAGAATACTAAGAATAGGTTTCTTAAAATCTTGTGTATAACCGCCAAAAACATCATAAAACTTATAAATAAACCATTGATAATACTTTTTCTCTAAAAATAAGCGACGTTTCCGCATTTCCATTTCACTGATGTATGCTTTTCCTGATAACTCCCAGTTTTTAGTGGTTTCAAAGTTTTTTTTAAGTTGACGATATAAAACTTCTAAGCTTTAAAGTTTATCTTTTTCTTCTTTACCAATATCTTTTTCATCTTGTAAAACTATTCGATAATTTTCTCCCCATTCACATTCTCTGAACTTTACATCAGTTAAATCAGACTCTAAAAATGTAGTATTTGTAAAGTCTATTCTCCTAAAAAGTATGGATTTTGAGAAAATCGTATTTTTGAAACTTAAATTTAATGGATTGCCTTTTAAATCTAAGAAATAGATTTTCTTAGCTTCTAAAAAAATTGAATTATCAAAACTAGCAGTGTCTGAAAAAAGTGTTCTGTAGAAATTAGTGTCTCCTTTAAATTCTGCATCAGAAAAACTCACTTTTTTTTCAAATTCAGTGTCTATAAAGAGTGTTAGCTGTGAAAAATCAGCTCCTTCAAAATTAACAGATTCATTGAATTTACATCCATTAAAGTATGCATCTTTCTTAAAAATAGCATTTTCAAAAACCACTTCTGATTGAAATTCAGTATTAATAAAGTTTGCTAGATTATGAAAATTAGTTTGATAAAAGTTAGCATTACCTTTAATTATTCTTGGCATAAATACATTCTTATAAAAAACTGCATTTGTAAACTTTACATTTCCACTAAATTTACACTTTAGGGAAGTATAAAATTCACCATGAAATTGAACATTTTTAAAGTCTATATCTTTAGCAAATTCAATATTATAAAAATTTAAATCATCTAAAAATTTTGCACTTTTTAAGCTTATTTCAAATGGAATAACTTTATGTGATAAATCCATCCAGAAGTTTTTATGTCTAGCGTCTCTTAAAAAAACATAGGTAGAAATTGAAAAAGCATTTATAAGCTTTGGGAAAATAAACTCTGAAAAATTATAAAATTGATGTTTATCACCTTCTGGAAAAACATACTTGCCTATCAAAAACCAAAATTGTTCAACTTTTTCAATATCCCATTTTTTTCGATCATCAACTTCTCTATACCAATCTGTTTTATCTTTTCGAAAATAATCTTTAACTAATTTATCATAATCATCATCTGAAAGTTCTGTAATTTTTGGATCAAGTAGTTTTTTTACCCAATCATAAGTTTCTTTTGTAATCATAGAGAATAAATATAGTTAATTTCTTACTATAAAATACGTGTACTTTTGTAAGTGATTGTTACAGTTATAAAGATTTTAGTATTGAGAAGTGAGTATTGAGGAAATGGTTTTTAGTTTTTATTGGTTGAAATTGTCATTCCTGCGAAGGCAGGAATCTATACAGTCAGTGATTGGATTCCGCAACAGGTGCGGAATGAAATAATAAAACAAACAAAACTTTTACATTTAAAATTTCACATTCAACATTTATAATTTAGAAGAATGTTTCCGAAACTCAGTAGGCGTAACGCCTTTAATCTCTTTAAACTTTCGATTGAAGTTTGAAATATTAAAAAAGCCACAATTGTAGGCAACATCTGCAATAGATACCTGTTGTTGATTGCTTAAAAATTTACACGCATTTTCAATTCTGACTTCAGTCAAAAACTTAAAAAAAGTTTTATTCGTTCGTTGTTTAAAATACTTGCAAAATGCATTCGGCGTCATATTGGCAATTGTTGCAATTTCTTCCAACACAATCTTCTGATCAAAATGATTCATCACAAACTCAAACACTGCACTCATGCGCTTTCCTTCGTCGTCGGTGTAGTTTTTTGTATTAATGAAAGATGAAACAGTTTCATACTTAGATTCCGTGACAATAGCGAGCATTTCAAAAAAAGTAGCAAAGCGTTTGATGGTTTTCTGAAGTAAAATCGCTTCAAACAATGGTTTCAAAATAGCTTGATTTTCTTTGAATTTAATTCCAAAACTTGCATCATTCAGTAATCGATTTGCCTCTTGAAGCTTTGGTAAATCGAAGAACTGTTCGCCAAAACTATCATGCGTAAAAAACACGGTAATCATATAGGATTCTTGCTCGGTTGAAAGATCACTTTTCAAAACATGCGGAATAGTACTACCAAACAATAACACATCATCGGATTGAAAATCACGAATGGTATCACCGACAATAAACGTTCCTTTTCCAGCAACAATATACGAAAGCTGAATCTCTTCATGTTGGTGTAACTTTTCATAAAAAGTCCGCCCACGATCTTCCTGCACAATCAAAATTGCATCTTCAGACTTTGGTATCTTAAACGGTAAAACTTTCATGATATATTTATTTACTCAGTATCGAATTTTAATTAATCAAAGCTTAATGGATATTATTATGCAATAGCTTATCTTTTTTCTGAAGTATAGAAAAGGTTTTGCGTTAAGAATTTTTGAAGCCTTGGAAAAAATTTAGTAAAACATTTTCGGTTTTAGTTTTCCGAAGAGAAAACTAAAAATACCTGCCAGAAAAATGCCCTTTCTTTTGTTTCGTTTTCTTTGGGCAAACAAAGAAAATGAAAATAAAAATATAAAAAGGGTATAATTAACTTGAATCATTATTAATAAAGAACTAAAAATTATTATGCTAAAATTAATCCAAAAATAATAAAAAGTAAATAATAATGATAAAATAGTATCAGTATTGGATAATATCTACAATTTCTAAGATTTGAATACAATGTATTTTTACCACATCAAAAAAACAATCAGATGACAATCAATTGGAAAGGCGTTATGCCAGCAGTCACAACTAAATTTACAGATGAAGATACATTAGATTTAGAGATGTTTACTGTAAACATAAAAGCACAAGTAGAAGCGGGCGTACACGGAATTATTCTCGGTGGAACCTTAGGTGAAGCAAGTACGTTAACAAATGACGAAAAGCGAATCTTAATTCGTGAAACGGTAAAAATCGTCAACGGAAAAGTTCCTGTAATTATAAATGTTGCCGAGCAATCTACAGCTGCAGCAAAACTAGCCGCAAAACATGCCAAAGAAGATGGTGCAAGTGGTTTGATGATGTTGCCACCAATGCGTTACAAAGCAGATAGCAGAGAAACGGTAACGTATTTTAAATCAGTTGCAAACAGTACCGATTTGCCAATCATGATCTACAACAATCCTGTAGATTACGGAATTGAAGTAACTTTAGATATGTTTGAGGAATTACTAAACGAATGTCCAAACATTCAAGCAGTGAAAGAATCAACACGTGATATTTCAAACATTACGCGTATCAAAAATCGTTTTGGCGATCGATTAGCAATTCTTTGTGGTGTTGATACACTTGCGCTAGAAAGTATATTGATGGGCGCAGATGGTTGGGTTGCAGGTTTGGTGTGTGCATTTCCTGCGGAAACTGTGGCAATTTATGCCTTAGCGAAATCAGGAAGAACACAAGAAGCAATCGAAATTTACCGATGGTTTTTACCAATATTAGAATTAGACATCAATACAAAGTTGGTTCAAAACATAAAACTAGCCGAAGTTGCAACAGGAATCGGAACAGAAAACGTGCGCGAACCACGATTGCCATTAATTGGAACAGAACGTGAAGATGTGTTAGCAATCATCGAAAATGGTATGAAAACACGACCAAACTTACCAGATTACAAACAGTATTTGGGTTAGTATTGAGATATGTTTTGAAACGTTATTACGAAGGAAGTATGACTGAAGTAATCTGCTTATCAACAAACAGATTGCCACGAGTTTTTCAAAAACTCTCGCAAAGACGTAATGAACAGTATTGAGATATTAGATATTAGAAAAAAAATAGATAATCTAAAAAAAAAGTAAAGAGTTGAAAAATTAATTCCAAGATTTAACCTTTTATGCAGCGTAGTGAATTAAATCCGTTAAAAATTCCTGAAGCCTTGGAAGGAATTTAGGATTTGAGTCACGCTTTTATTACTTTTCTAAAAAAAGGAATAAAAACGCCTCATAAAAGTGCCATTTCTTTTGGTTCATTTTCTTTGGGCAAGCAAAGAAATCGAAGATTCATGAATTCCGCTTTATTAGAATAGAGTTTATGAGTAAAAGAACAATAAATAATAAAATATTATGATCACAGGAAAAAACTATATTGGAAACACACTTTCCGCCAACGGAAATATTACCTATAAAACCTTCAATCCACAAGCAAATGCTGAAAACGAAACTGTGTATACGGAAGCAACTTCGGAAGAAATTCTAACAGCTGTACACTTAGCTTCAGAAGCATTCAAAACATATTCTAAAATTTCTGGAACCAAAAAAGCAACATTTCTAAATGCAATTGCAGACGAAATTTTAGCGTTAGATGACGAATTAGTCAAAACCTATATGTCTGAAACTGGTTTGCCAGAAGGAAGAGCTAAAGGCGAACGCGGACGAACGATTGGACAATTGCGAACGTTTGCAACGTTACTAGAAGAAGGTTCGTGGGTAGAAGCACGAATAGATACCGCACAACCAGATCGCACACCATTTCCAAGAGTAGATGTCCGAAAAATGTTAGTTCCTATTGGACCAGTGGTGGTTTTTGGTGCGAGTAACTTTCCATTAGCGTATTCAACAGCGGGCGGCGATACAGCTTCCGCATTGGCTTCTGGTTGTCCAGTTATTGTAAAATCGCATCCAATGCACGCAGGAACAGGTGAATTGGTTGCTTCGGCAATCGCGAAAGCAGCACAAAAAACAGGTATGCCAAACGGCGTATTTTCAAACTTAAATAGTAGTGGAATTGAAGTCGGGCAGCAACTCGTAGCGCATCCAAATGTAAAAGCGGTTGGTTTCACTGGAAGCATTCGTGGTGGACGTGCATTACTCGATTTGGCTGCAAAACGAAAAGAACCAATTCCTGTATTTGCAGAAATGGGAAGTATAAATCCGGTTGTTTTATTGCCAAAAGCGTTGGATGAAAAAGGAGCATCTTGGGCGAAAACTTATGCAGGTTCTATCACGTTGGGAACTGGACAGTTTTGTACAAATCCAGGATTAATTTTAGGAATTAAAAGTGATTCACTCACAAAATTTATAGAAACGTTGTCGGAAGAAATTGTAACGATTTCACCGCAATGTATGTTGCATCCGAATATTCATCAAGCGTTTAAAAAGAATAAGACGAACGCACAATCACAAGAAAATGTACAAACTGTTGCAAGTGTTGATACTGCTGTCGCTGAAAACTACGCACAACAAGCTGTTGCTACCGTTGATGGAAAAACATTCTTAGAAAATTCAAACTTGCATGAAGAAGTATTTGGACCATTTTCGTTGGTGGTACAATGTGAAAACGCGTCAGAATTAGAAAAAGTGATCGCGAATTTAGAAGGACAATTAACAGGAACAATTATTTCTGAACATGATGAAGCTGCACAACATGAAGGAATTGTAAATGCATTAACTGAACGTGTGGGAAGAATTATTTTTAACGGCGTTCCAACTGGAGTTGAAGTTGTGCCAGCAATGCAACACGGCGGACCGTATCCTGCGTCGACAGATAGCAGATTTACGGCGGTTGGTAGAGACGCTATCAAACGTTGGGTGCGTCCATTTAGTTACCAAGATTGGCCAAATGACTTGTTGCCAAACGAATTGAAGAATGAAAATCCTCTACATATTACGCGATTGATAAACGATCAAGAAACAAAGGAAGCACTATAAAGAGTTATTTAGTTAATGAAAAATTATTTTTGCTAAATGCTAAATGCTAAATGCTAAATGCTAAATGCTAAATGCTAAATGCTAAATGCTAAATGCTAAATGCTAAAAAAAGCTTGCTATGAGAAAGACATTTTTTTGTATTGATGCACATACTTGCGGAAACCCTGTGAGAGTTGTCACTGGTGGCGGACCCAATTTGGAAGGTTCGAGCATGAGCGAAAAACGGCAGCATTTTCTACAAGAATATGATTGGATTCGCAAAGGTTTAATGTTTGAACCACGCGGTCACGATATGATGAGCGGCAGTATTTTGTTTCCGCCAAGCAATCCAGAAAATGATCTTGGAATTTTGTTTATTGAAACTTCGGGTTGCTTGCCAATGTGCGGACACGGAACGATTGGTACCATTACGATTGCGATTGAAGAAGGTTTGATTACACCAAAAACAGCAGGGAAAATCAAGATGGAAACGCCCGCTGGCTTGGTCGAAATTGAATATCAACAAACAGATAAAAAAGTAGATTGGGTTCGCTTGACGAATGTAAAAAGTTATCTCGCTGCGGAGAATTTAACTGTAGATTGTCCCGAATTAGGTACACTTACGTTTGATGTCGCTTACGGCGGAAATTACTATGCAATTGTGGATCCGCAAGCAAATTTTTCAGGCATTCACGATTTTACTGCGAGTAAAATTATACAATATTCACAAGTCATTCGCGAACGTATTAATGCGAAATATCCAAATCTATTTATTCATCCAGAAGATAAAACCATTCGCGATGTTTCACATTTATTGTGGACGGGAAATCCGTTAGATGCAACTTCTTCGGGAAGAAATGCCGTTTTTTATGGCGATAAAGCCATTGATAGAAGTCCTTGTGGAACCGGAACTTCCGCGCGATTGGCACAATTGTATGCAAAAGGAAAGTTAAAACTAGGCGAGGAGTACATTCACGAAAGTTATATTGGATCAAAATTTATTGGTCGTGTTGAAGAAGAAACCACCTTAGACGGAAAACTTGCGATTATTCCAAGCATTCAAGGTTGGGCAAAAATATACGGTTATAATACGATTATTATTGATGAGGAAGATGATCCGTATGCGCATGGTTTTCAGGTAATTTAATTTTTTTTGAATTAAATTATCCTGAATTTATTTCAGGATCTGTTGGTAGGGATAGATTTTAGTATTGAGAAGTGAGTATTTAGTATTGAGATTTTTTAGCCGTCAGTTCGAGTGCCAAATCTGTGATTTGGTGTATCGAGAACTGTTTGAAACGATAAGGCTTCTCGATACAATTTTCTATCGAGAATCACTCGAAGAGACGAATTAAGTTAGTATTGAAAATAAGTTATAATTGTATGATGAGATGCTGAATCAAGTTCAGCATGATGAAAATTATAAAATGAATTATGAAAGTCTAAGAAGTCTAAAAGCAAAGAAATTCATGAGATTCCTGCCTACGCGGGAACGAGTCTAAAAATCTAAGAGATTCCTGCCTACTCAGGAATGACAAAATAAGTAATATAACATTGAAAAAAGAAGTAGTTATTATCGGTGGTGGAATTATTGGGCTTTGTTGCGCGTATTATTTGCAGCAAGATGGTCACCAAGTCACGATTGTGGATAAAAGCGATATTTCTAGAGGTGCATCTTTTGTGAATGCTGGATATATTACACCAAGTCATTTTATTCCCTTAGCTGCGCCAGGAATGATTACGAAAGGTTTGAAATGGATGCTGAATTCTTCGAGTCCTTTTTATGTAAAACCACGATTAGACGCTGACTTCCTGAAATGGTCTTGGTTGTTTAAAAAATCTGCGACAGCGAAACACGTAGAACAATCAATTCCTGTGATTAAAGATATCAATTTATTAGGTCGTGAATTGTATGCCGAATTGAAAAAATCCAACGATTTTGATTTTCATTTTGAACGAAAAGGCTTGCTGATGTGTTATCAAACAGAAAAAGCAGGCGAAGAAGAATGGAACATTGGCGAACGCGCTATCCAAGAAGGTTTGAACGTTCAACATTTAACAAAAGAAGAAGTTAAAAAGTTTGAACCAAACGTAGATTTTAATATTAAAGGCGCTGTTTTTTACGATTCGGATGCGCACATGACGCCAAACGATTTTATGAAGCAAATGATTGCTTTTTTGAAGACAAAAGGTGTTCTGTTTTATACAAATGAAGCCATTACCAATCTGGCAGTTTCTAATGATAAAATTGTATCTGTACAAACTTCGAAACGCACACTGAAAGCAGACGAATTCGTGCTTTCGGCAGGTACATGGAGTTCCGTTTTGGCAAAAAAACTACAAATCAATATTCCGCTTCAAGCGGGAAAAGGATATAGCATTAATGTTACAGAAGACACCGGGATTTCAATGCCAGCCATTTTGGTGGAAGCGAAAGTTGCGGTGACACCAATGCGAGGATTTACGCGTTTTGCAGGAACGATGGAAATTGGCGGCATTAATCACGATATGAATCCGAAACGAGTGAAAGCTGTTGCAAATACTGCCGAAGGTTTTTATAACGGTTTACAGATTCCGAAAAGCGCTATTGATGCTGCTACATGCGGATTGCGTCCGTGTTCGCCAGATGGTTTGCCATATATTGGAAAGACAGAGAACTACAAGAATCTTACCATTGCCACTGGTCATGCCATGATGGGTTGGAGTTTGGGTCCAGCTACCGGAAAGTTGGTGAGTGAGTTGATTTCTGAGCGAAAAACTTCGATGAGATTGGATGGTTTTGAGGTTGGTAGATTTTCTTTTTGAAATTATAAATATATACTTAACTATTTTAGCTTGCTTTTTGTTAATTTATAATAATTTGATTAGTTTTAAAAATTATCATAAATGAAACCTTTCAAAATTATAGACAATGACAGAAGATGCTACTGGATGTAAAACGATGTCCCAAGATGACTTTCTTAAAATTATAGAAAATAATCCTATTTTGAAAGAAAAACTAGAACAAATAGGAATTGATCAAGATTTGGAAGGACTCAATATTACATTAAACTACTCTGATTTATTAACAAAGGATGAAAAAAAATCTCTCAAAAAGCAGTTTAAAAAATTTGGTTTTAATCCAAAAAAAGATGCTGATCATTGGTATATCAAATTTGGTAGTCGAAATGGTGATTTTTTTGTTTGTTTATCAGATGTGGTTTGTGATAATTGTTACAAAGGTCTTCTAGATTATAGAAAATAAAAAATTAAGCAAAACCAAGCGTACTAGTTTTAATTTTATAAAGCAATATAAAAATTTCAATCATCTTTTGTTGTACCAAATTTAGGATTTAGTGTATCGAAAACAGGCTTCTATTGATTATCAATCTACAATCCATTCTTCAATTAAATCCATTTTAGAAAGTGGAACAAAAAATACATCTCTAACACCATTATCAGTATCTCTAACAAGTGAATCTAACAATTTTAAGCCTTTTTCGGTGTGCGCGTAAAATTTATATGCATGCGCGAGCATGATCATTTCTAGTTCTTTTTCAATCTTATTAAATAACAATTCACATATAATTATGGGTTGATGTTGTTTAATAACTTCATGTGCTCCTTTTAAAATGTATGCTTCAGCGCCTTCAGTATCTAGTTTTATTAAATTCAAAGCATTGATATTATTATCTGAAAAATAGGCATCAAGTGTCGTGGCTTTAACTTTTGTTTTTTGAGATAATTTATAGGTTTTTGTACCAATATTATGCTCTCCAGATAAGTTATAGATGGAAGGATATTTTTTATTTCGAATTTCGTAAAAGTCAATTTCTCCTGAAGCATCCATTAAAGCGGATGATTCCACAAATATTCTGTTAGATAAGTTGTTTAATTTCACATTTTCGGACAAATAAAAATTGGCTCCTCTTGAGGGCTCAAATGCATACGTTATTAATTCGGGATTTACTTTACTGCCCAAAATAGAATAATACCCAATATTAGATCCTATGTCAATAAACAGCTTCATTTTTTTGATCAACCCAATAAATATTGGAGAATATTCAAAATTTAGCGCACCTTCCCAGAAAATTTCTCTAGATATATAACTCGTTTGATTCGTTTTTAAGATAAAAGAACCATGATTTTTATCTATGGAAACCTTCATTTTTCCTGAAGGATGAATTTTAATTTTTGAAGGTAAAAGTGGCGCTAAGAAATAATTAATATTTCTAATGATTCTATTAATTGTTGATTGATATATGATACGATAGAGTAAATTCATAGGTATATAATGTATGCGGCAAATGTAATTAATTAAGTTTTGAACGTAAAAATATGCTATGTATTAAAAACACTAAATTTATTCCATAGACTTCATAAAACAAAAAAGGAAATCCACTTCTGTAGAAAAAATAAAAAGATTATTATTGCATACTAGCAATAAAAACAATTCTTATTCTTAACATGGTATTCATAAAAAAAATATTGAGGAAATATGCGTTCACGGCAAGACTATTAGAGACCTATTTTTTTTCTAAAAAATATCTAATACCAAAAGGATGGTTTTTAAGTAGATTTTTATTGTCGCCTGTTGATGAAAAAAATGTTCCATTGCCTTGGTTTACATATGCATCTATTCATTTTATTACTCAAAAACTGAATACATCATTTACTGTTTTTGAATTTGGAAGTGGAAATTCAACACTTTGGTTTGCTTCAAAAGTAAAAAGCGTTTTTTCTGTGGAACACGATGCAGATTTCTATGCGCACAAACGCAATGAACTAAAATCATTTGAGAATATTCAGTGTGAATTAATTCCTTTAGGAGAAGGATATAGCGATAAAATACTAGATTTTGATAATGCCTTTGATATTATTGTAATTGACGGCAGAGAACGTGTTAATTGTGCAAAAAACTCCATCAAAGCCTTAAAAAAGGATGGAATTATTATCTGGGATAATTCAGATAGAGATGAATATGCAGAAGGGTATGATCACTTTGTGAAGAATGGTTTCAAGAAAATCGATTTTAAAGGACTTGGACCTATAAATCACAGTGAGTGGCAAACATCTATATTTTACAGAACAGCTAATTGTTTTGATATTTAGATCATAAAATTACTTCCCAATACAAAAATTAGCAAAGATATTTCCTAGTAGATCGTCACTGGTGATTTCTCCTGTGATTTCCCCGAAATGATATAATGCTTGGCGAATGTCAATTGCCATTAAATCTCCTGATAAACCAGATTCTAATCCGAAATGTACTTTGTCAATTTCTTCCAATGCTTTTAGCAGTGCATCGTAATGACGTGTGTTGGTAATAATGGTTTCATTGTTACGCAATGCGCCTGTGTTTACGAAAGAAACGAGTTTTGTTTTTAATTCGTTTACACCTAAATTTTCTTTGGCAGAAAGCAAGTGAATGTTTTCAATTTCAGCTTGTAATTCCTCAATTTGAGTGGTTTGAAGCGTGTCAATTTTATTAGCAACTATAACTAATGGTTTTAAAGGATATTTGTTTTGAATTTTCCCGATTTCAGTTTTTAATAAGGCTAAACTATCGGCTGTTAATTGCGAACTATCTATTAGATATACCACAACTTGTGCTTGTTCAATTTTCTCGAATGTTTTCTGAATTCCGATACTTTCAATTTCATCTTTCGTTTCTCGGATTCCAGCCGTATCAATGAATCGGAACGAAATTCCTTCAATAATTAATTCATCTTCAATCGTATCACGCGTTGTTCCAGCAATGGAAGAAACAATAGCGCGTTCTTCATTTAGCAACGCATTTAGTAAGGTAGATTTGCCCACATTTGGTTCGCCAACAATTGCAACAGGAATTCCGTTTTTGATCACGTTTCCAACCGCAAAAGAATCAATTAAGCGTTTTAAGACAAATTGAATGCGTTTGACTAAGGTTTTAAATTGTGAACGATCGGCAAATTCGACATCTTCTTCTGCAAAATCGAGTTCTAATTCTATTAACGACGCAAAGTTTAGTAATTCTTCACGCAAGTTTTTTATTTCATTGCTAAATCCGCCACGCATTTGCTGCATTGCCAATTGGTGTGAAGCTTCCGAATCACTCGCAATTAAATCTGCGACTGCTTCCGCTTGAGATAAATCGAGTTTTCCATTGAGGAATGAACGCAGGGTAAATTCTCCCGCATTCGCGTTTCTACAGCCACTTCTCAATAGTAATTGAATGATTTGTTGTTGAATGTACACAGAGCCGTGACATGAAATCTCAATCGTGTTTTCGCCAGTGTAGGAGTGAGGTCCTTTAAACAAAGACACTAAAACCTCATCCAAATAGCGATCTCCATCAATAATATGCCCTAAATGAATGGTGTGCGACTTTAGTTTAGTCAATTTTTTGTTACGAATTGACTTAAAAAGTGGTTCACATATTGTAATTGCCTCTTTTCCTGAAACTCGGATTACTGAGATTGCTCCGGCTCCAGAAGGCGTTGCTAATGCTACAATGGTATCATTTGGAATCATACTGAAATGAATTTGTGCAAAAATAGGAATAATGTTTTTAGTTTGAAGCATAAAAAAACACCATCTCATCGTAGATGACGTTTACGTAATTAGTTCCTAAGATAATCTAGATTACTTAAAAATGAGTAAAAGAAAAGTGAACCGAAGTTCGCTTGTTCCATAAAGTTTAAAATGGACAATAATTAGTACCATTTGGAACTGAGATACACCTATCTTAAATAGAAAATTCCTGCTAATAGTTTTGATTTTGCACAAGATTATAATAGCTTTATATATAACTAAATGTCTAGAAATAACAAGAATTCCTGTTTTGCATAGGCAGGAAGAAACTAGAATATTAATTCAATAAGGCGATGATAAAATCAATAATGCTATTGTTAACTCTTTTACTTTTAGGGTGTAATGATTCAAATAAAAAAGAAAATAGTTCCTTCTCAAATACGGAAGAAAAAAGTATCAATTGTGTTAAGCAGATATTTGAAAAAGACAGCATTTTTGGTAATATCAGAAATCATGCTTCTGAAAATATTTCATTAAGTGAAACAATTAACAATTACTCAAAGAATTTAAAATCATTGGATTTTTCTCATTGTCCAAAAGAGTTTGAATCGGCATATCAAAAACATATTGATGCTTGGCTAGATTTTAGAAAAGTATCGGATAAATATCCATTACTTCGAGGTGAGCTCCATGATATATTTGCGATCATCGAAAAAAGTGAAGATTCCACAGAATTCAAATCAAGATTGAATCAAATTTTGGAAACATGGAAGATAGTTAAAGAACGTTCAAATCGATAAATGGCAGTTACCAATAACATATAAATCTTGAATTAATTTACGTAATATTTTTTTGTTCCATTTGGTTTTTAGCCCAACTTCTTAGTTGTTCAATAAAAGGAATTAATTCTTTTCCTGTAGTCGTTAACGCATACTCTACTTTTGGGGGTACTTCTAAATACACTTTTCTATGAACCAACTCGTCGGCTTCAAGTTCTCGAAGTGTTTGAGTTAACATTTTTGGAGTAATACCAACAATAGCACGTTTCAATTCTCCATACCTTAAAACACCACCTTTAAGTACCCATAATATGCGCCCTTTATATTTGCCTCCAATTCTTTTAAAGCCATAATCGACAAAGCAATGAACGATTTCTTTATTATTTTTCAACTTTATTAGGTTTTAATTAGCTGATAATCAACATTAGTAACTTTTTAGTATGTACATTACAATTAAGTATGTACTTGTTACAAAGATATTAATTTTCTTTATTTGTATCACAGATATAACTAATTAATACGAATGCAATGTCTAATACTAAAACTATTTCTCCTTATCTTTTTACAATACTACTACTATCTATAATTGGCTTAGTTGGTTTTATCCCGCTGGAAAATTTTCTTTTAAGCTGCTCATTCTCAAGTTTTCAGGCAGAATATATTCATCTATTGGCAAAAACGAGCGTACTAGCGCTGTTGGGATATGTACTAATTAAAAAATGGAATTTAACAGTTATTTCGGGGCTTTCAACAAAATACGCATGGAAGTTTTCATACTTAAATTTAATTCCTGCTTACTTGATGCTTCTTGGGATAGCTTCTGTACTATCAGCAGATTTCACCAACATAGAATTACCAAATGTTATTCTTCTGTTGTTAAGTTTTTTGGGAGTAGGCTTTTTTGAAGAATTTTTATTTAGAGGTGTGCTTCAATCCCTTTTTCTCAAGAAATATAGTTCTCTAAAATCAGGAATATTTTTAGGAACTTTCATTCCTGCGTTTGCATTTGGGCTATTTCATCTTGTTAATATTTCTCCAGACGAACCAATAGTACCTGTACTAATCCAAGTTATTTTTGCAACGCTCATTGGCTTCTTTTTTGGTGTATTATTGCTAAAAACGAATAAACTAATGCCGCTAGTTATTACGCATGCCTTAATTAATTTTTTCTTTTCACTTCAATTTTTACCAAACTTTAAAAGCGAAGTAGCAGAAGAACCAGCATCCATAACTTCAATAATTATATGTTTGCCATTATTTATTATAGCACTTTTTCTTCTTAAAAAAATAGACAAAACTGAAGTGCAAGAAAAATTAAGCCAAAGTTTCTAAGGTTTTTTATGATGCTTAAAATGGTACCTTGTAAAATCACGAAAAAGAAGAAAACCGTTTTATAGTATGAAAGGAAGCTTTTCTTTTACTAATTTAGTTCGAATCAAGGTAAACCATACATGAACACATTACCAATTATATGAAAATCAACAGAATGAGTAGGGAAATCATTGTAGTATTATTTTTCCTAATTGGAATGAATCAAGTAAAGTCACAAAATGACGAGCAAATTGTAATGGGTACGAAACATATTCTCAATTCAAATATCTTGAATGAAGATAGAGAATATTGGGTAAGCCTTCCTGAATCTTACAGCAACGAACAATCATCTTATAAAACATATCCAGTGCTTATTGTACTTGATGGAAATTCACATTTTAAGTCTATTACAGGTATGGTAAACTATATGAGTTCTGGATACAATGGAAACAGGAAAATTCCGGAAATGATTGTAGTCGCTATTCAAAATGTTAACAGACGCAGAGACTTTACACCTGACAAAATTATTACAAGGCGAAAGAATGATTCTGGCGGTGGAGAAAGATTTCTAAGCTTTTTAGAAGATGAACTTATTCCTGAGTTGGATCAGAAGTATAGAACAGCTCCTTATCGAATACTTTTTGGACATTCTTTAGGCGGTTTGTTGGCTACGCATACCTATATGAAGGAAAAGACACTTTTCAATTCATTTATTGCCGTTGATCCAAGCCTTGGAACCTGGGATGCAGAAATCATGGACAAAAAGTTAGCTGCCATGACAACGCAATCATTTAAAAGATTCATCTACATAGCTACTGCAAATTGGAACAAAAGAAACATTAGAAATCGTGATCGCCATGTACGGTTGTATGAGGCATTAAATAGTAAATGTGAAGGTGAGTTTCCCGCAAAATTGGAATACTTTGAAAATGAAAACCATGGCTCGGTTCCAATTATTGCCTTTCATAATGGAATCTCTGCAATTTTTGAAGGTTATGGAATTTCCTATCGTGATGTAGAAAGCAAAGAGCTGTTAACTCAACATTTTCAATCTATTTCTCAACGGTTATCTTGGGATTTTAATCCACCTGAGTCTCTTGTGAACCGAATAGGGTATAGAATGTTACGAAGCAGAAATAAAAGTGATACATCCAAGGCATTGGTATTCTTCATTTTGAATACCAAAAACTTCCCAAATTCATTTAATGCGTATGATAGCTTGGGAGAAGCATACGAGGCATTAGGAGATAAGAAAAAAGCAATCGAAAACTACAAAAAATCACTTGCACTTTATCCTGATAATGAACATGCTAAAATGAAGGTAGAGAGCTTAAAGAAGAACTAATAAATAACCTTAGTTCAATATAAAAACCAATAGTGATTTTCTTCTTTTCCGCAGTATAGCAGTGTTATTTACGAAGTATATTACGACAACGATTTAAGATTCTTTTTTTATGTTATATAATTTTAACTTAGAATAGAAAAATATAAATAACAAATTATAAACCACTTATGGTAAAGCCTTAATTGAAAGAAAAGGAATGTTCAATTGATAAAATGAATAACAAAATAACAGTTGTTATGAAAACAAAAGGAAAAAGAAATGCGAACCGAAGTTCGCACTCTACATTCTATTATCTAGTTTTCCAAAGAGTATCACACTGTCGAGAAGTATTAGTAGTAATACCACCTTTTACTCTTTCGCTATTTACTTTAGAAATAGACCTTTTATTGAGACTTAAAGATTTAAAGTTTCTTTTTTTCATGATTAAATGATTTTAAAATTAATAACATAACCAAATTAAAGGTTATGGAACCTAAAAAAAATAGTTAGAACCTCAAATTATTTAAAATGAGGAACTAGAAAAACTGTAGTTATGAAGAAAAGAAGGAAAAAGAAAAAATAAACAGTAGATCCATGAGTGGCTTTTGTGTAAAGAATTATATAAAGATGAAGCATAAAAAACGCCATCTGATAAGAAATGGCGTTTGTGTACTTAGGCAAACTATATATTTTTAGTTTAAAACTATGCTTCTATAACCGTTAATGCTTCTAATTTTTCGGGAGTGATATTATGACCTTGACGAATAAAAGTAGCGATCTTTATCACTATTGCTGAAATTTGATTTGGTAAATTCATGATATGAGGACAGATTCTAAGACTTTCTGGACATGGGCTAACAGTTGTTCTTTCAGGAATATACCCTACGGCAAATCTATTTTGCTCTCCTTTTTTCCCATATAAGTAATTGTATAAATCTTGATGGTTTATGGTTCTTCTCGGTACAACAATGTTAAAAATTGTCACGCCATTTGATAACTTTTCAGAAGTAGGTGTGGTGTATTCGATTTTTACACCCAACTCTTGTGCCATAAGGTTTAATTTTCTTCTTAAATCTTTTTGAAGAAATTTGACTCTTTTCTCAATGCATTTTGGGTCCCCTTTATTTATTTTATTGTGCTCTGCAATGGTTTCTCCAAGCGCATATATATTGGCTTCATCTCTTTGTCCAAGTAATTCAAATCGCGATGTGTCTTTTGGCAATTCATCTTTAAAGCCAATTTTACCATCATACGCATGAATACTAATATCGAAATTTTTGGCTAGTTCAGGTTTCATATAAAAAATACCAGTTTCAAATGGTCCCATTAACCATTTGTGTGAACTGGAAGCAAAACTGTCGCAACCTATGCCTTTAACGTTATTTTTTTCTATAAGATTGATCTCTAAACCGCCCCAACTTACAGCGCCGTCAATGTGAATATGAATTTCAGGATATGCAGCACGTACTCTTTCTACGATCTCTTTTGAAGGCATACAAATCCCTGAAATATTAGATACTTCAGAAAAACTTAGCATTACTGTTTTTCCAGGTATATTTTTAATTGTTTCAATAATAATGTCACAGATTTCTTTTACAATTTGTTCGTCTGTCCAATTAATGAAGTCTACCGTATTGAGTGAAAATGTTTTCACTTTTTTCGTTTCGGTTTCTCTCAATTTCCAGACATTATTATTTGTTGGATGATTTTCATCCCATAGCAGCACCGTATTGCCTTCCCAAAGTTTATATCCTTTTGAAAGTTGATTGTTGGCTTCACTCGTATTGCGAACCAGCGCAATGTTTTTAATATCTGGTTTAGACACAGCACCAACGTGCAATGCAATTACATTCCTTATCGCTTCTAAAATTATTCCATACCGTTGTTGCCTTGATTGCATGGAAATATCGGCATTGAATTGAAAACGTAGCTTATTAATTTTATTTAATACAGGAACAAACGTGGGACACAAGTTTGCAGAATTCATGGGTTCAACTTCAAACTCAGGCTTAACACCAGGGTTAAAAAATAATTCGCGAACCTTTAACCAATTGACAGATTCATTGAGATTAAAAGTTGGTTCAAAATCTTGCTTTAGGAATTGGTATTGTTCATTGGTAATTAATGATTTTTCTTCCAGCGTTTTTATAAGCTGAAGCATTTCGTTTTGTATTGCACTATTCATCGTTCTACAATTTAATTGTGTTTCTTACTCGTTTTAGGTTTTTCAGATTCCACCTTCTACTTGAAATACAAATTTGGGTTGAAATCAATCACTAAAACAGACCATAACTACGGAAACTGCTATTGCGGATACTACGTGAATTGTACAGCGTTTATACGTGAAATAAACAAAACGTTGAAGCTTTCGGCAAGTTCCGAAATGGCCTCGTAGCTGTGCAGGAAGCTTTCGTTTGGAGCATAAGAAAGTGCCATCTAATTAAAGATGGCGTTTGTGTATTTAGTTTTCTGGCAATTGTTCTATAATTTGATACGTACTAAAATTTAGAAAATTTCCTAGATGCGCCAATACATTTTGAAGAATGAAAGGCGTATCAGGGCTTGTTCCTGAGTATTGTGTGTTTCCATCCATGTTTACATCATTAGCATTATAGCCACTTACCACATAGGTTGGAAAGTTTAAGAAGTTTTTAGCATCATTTAGTACTGTTGATAGAATGTCTGGCGTATCAGGATTGACTCCAGAGTATTGAATTATTACATCTTCATTTGCATTTCCTGTCCGCATACCAACAATATCGGTTTGCATTCCAAAAAATCGTTTGTGCATTGCTTCCGTAGGTAATTTGGTCAGTTGCATCTGTAAAGTCTACCGTAGTTGCTGTTTTAGCCAACCCAATGGTATTCGGCGCGACTAAAATTATGATCCAACTCATATTCGCCTAGCGTAAGCATAGCTTTTATTTTTTCAGTAGGAGCAAAGCAACACTATGTTTTTGACTGAATATATAAAAAATACCATTTAAGAAGAATCTTCGCAGCTGTGGAAGAAGCTTTCCGATGCGTTTGATACGTTCTCGTAGCTGTGCAAGAAGCTTTCGTGAGCAAACAAATTACTCCTTTTCTAATTCTTCTAATTTATACTTAGCGTATGAATCTATATTTAATGAAACTGCTTTTTTATAATTTTCAATCGCTTTTTTTGTATTCCCAATCGCTACATAAAAATCTCCCATGGAATCATACACACCAAAACTTTCAGGATGATTTTTTATATTCAATTCAAAAGCTTGTGCTGCTTTTTTAAACTGTTTATTTTCTAATAGCGTAAAACCGATGTCATTCATATAGAGTTGATCTGGTTTCATGTCTATTCCAAACCCTTTTGAAAGTCTTTTATAGTACTTCTGAACTTTCACTAAAACATCAATTTCAGGGTTTGAGTAATCTTCACTCTTTAGCCTAAATCTATAAAACTCGAAAATATAGCGCAAGGCATCATACTCAGCAATTAAAGGAACAGAACCATGATTATCATCTTCGTAATAGGTTCCTTTATAAGATAATTTCTTTTGAGTGTCTTTTTTAAAATAAGAATCTAGTTCTAAAATAGCGCGAATATGTCTTGTGGTAGCAGTGGTGTCTTTTTGGACGCTTACGATATTCATATCTTTGCTCATTGTATTTGCAATGGCTAAAAACAGTGTTTTGTTGGCATACTTTTCATTGAATGGTGTATTCTTAATCTGATTGAGTAAATTCTTTTCATTCCACCACATTGATGGATCAATTGCAACATAGGCATTGAATAAATCAGGCGTATGTACTAAAGTATTCATAACGGTAAGTCCTCCAAGTGAATGTCCAATAAATACGCGATATGGTTTTGTTGGATACTTTGAATCTATATGTGGAAAGAGTTCCTTTTCTATAAATGACATAAAATTAGCGCCGCCACCTGAATCAGGAAGTTCTCCTTTTGTGAGACTTAAATCTCTATTTCTATGCGTATTCGGAATTCCAACGACAATCATTTCAGGGCACATCGTATTTCGATTTTCAGGACCCAATTGCTGTATCAAAGCAACCACCGAATGAAAATGTGAATCTCCATCTAAAACATAAACAACAGGATACGTTTTATTAGAACTTCCTTTTGGAACATGTATCAATAGTTTTCGTTCTTCGTTTAATATCTTGGAATTTATGCTGTCAATTTTTGCAACAATATCATTACTATGTTGTCCATTCACAGTATAAAGACAGAGACATAAAAAGTAGAGGATGGTTATTTTTTTCATTTGTTAATGTTTATATGCTGCTTAAGTTAGCATTTTATCGCAAATAATGTTTTGCATTGAAGTTATAAAGATTGAGTAGAATAAAAAAACTACTGACATACGTTCAAAAACGAATCAGTAGTTTTAAAATGTTATAAACTTAATTAGTGAAAACATTAGCAACATGCCCACCATCCTTTGGAAGCATCCCAATAAATACAAGCGCAGACAATACCTCCGTTAATTTCTGTTTGTTCTTTTTTGTTTAGTGTCTTAACACCATCAAGATTTGAAATGTTTTTTAACATGATATAAAGTTTTTGGTTACATAAAAAGTATAAAAACAAATTAGGAATTGCTTACGGTAAGACCGTAATTAACATTTGAACGCTAGTAATTATAGTAACCATCATTTTATTTCCCTGAAAAATCAAAAATAGTTGAGTTTTTGAGTACATTACGCTTTCATTTATTTTCAAACATAGCTAACCATTGAATGCAACTTTAAAGAACAGGAAAAAATGGTATGAACATATTCCTCATGCTGTAGTCATCGTATTTCTAATTATAGTTTTTGTAACACTCCTTACGTATATCATTCCTGCTGGAGAGTTTAAGCGGATGCTAATTGACGGTCGCAATCGTGTGATTCCAAATTCATTCAGAACTATTCCAAACACACCGATAGGTTTTTTAGACATGTTTAAAGCCATTCCTTTAGGTTTTAAAGCAGCCATTGAAGTCATGTTTGTAGTTTTTGCTGGAGGAATTATGTTTGGTATCATGGAACGTACGAAAGCTATTGAAAATGCGGTTGGATCATTTGTGAAAAAACTTGGACAGGAAAAGAAATACCTTGCCGTAGTCATTATGACCTTTATTTATGGAGCACTTGGTGTTTTTGTCGGGTACGAACACAACATCGCTATGGTTCCTATTGCTGCTGTTGTTGCATTGGCACTTGGTGGCGATTTAATATTAGCTGCGGGAATTTCGGTTGGAGCCATCACTATTGGATTTGGACTGTCACCTATAAATCCTTATACGGTTGGTGTTGGACACAAAATTGCAGAACTTCCTTTATTTTCAGGTGCTTTGTTAAGAAGTATCTTATGTATAAGTTCACTTAGTTTCTTAGCTTTTTACAATGTGAGATACTTAAAGAAAATTACGAAGAACCCCGAAAAAAGCCTTGCAAAAGGGTTGAATATAGATGGTATTTCACTTTCAAAACCTATCAAAGAATATACAATATCAATGAATAATTGGCTGGTGATTTTTGTATTTATACTAGGTTTGAGTGCAATTTTATACGGTGTTTTTAATCTAAAATGGTACCTTAATGAAATTTCTGCTATATTTTTAATGGTAGCGATTGCTGCAGGAATTATTGGAAGAATGAATGCTGATACGTTTAGTGAGACCTTATTAAAATCAGTATCGTATGTAGCACCAGGCGCTTTTATGGTAGGGTTTGCAACAACGATAAAAGTATTATTAGAAATGGGACATATTAGCGATACGATTTCATTTCATCTATCAGAATTATTAAAAGATTTACCATTATATGTTTCTGCTGTCGGTATGGCAATATCACAAAGTCTAATTAACTTTTTTATTCCTTCTGGAAGTGGGCAAGCATTGGCAACATTACCAGTTATGATTCCGTCAGGAGAAGTGATCGGATTAACACGCCAAACAACTATTTTAGCATTTCAAGTTGGAGATGGAGTTTCTAACTTAATCAACCCAACACTTGGCGGATTAATCGCGATGCTTAGCATGTGTCGTGTACCTATCGATCGTTGGTTTCGATTTATATTTCCGGTGGCAATAATGATCTTTATTTTTTCAGCAATCACACTCGTAATAGCAGTATTAACAGGCTATAATTAACTATGAACGCAACTACTATATTAAGTAAATTGGTAAGTTTTCCTGTTTTAGGAGGCGAAAGTAATCTGACTATAATTCATTGGATTAAAGAGTATATAGAATCTCATGGAATCTCCACGACACTTGTTCCAAATGAAGAAAATACAAAAGCTTCGCTACACTGTAGAATAGGTCCTGCTGTTGATGGCGGAACGATTCTTTCAGGACATACGGATGTTGTGCCAGTAAAAGGGCAAACTTGGGATACAGATCCTTTTACCTTAACTGAGAAGAATGGCAAACTGTTCGCGCGCGGAAGTTGTGATATGAAAGGTTTTGTGGCGTGTTGTTTAGCAGTTTTACCAGCTATGATAAAGGCTGACTTAAAAACACCTATCTATTTTGCTTTTAGTTATGATGAAGAAATAGGATGCTTAGCTGCACCAGATTTAATAGCACATATTAAAACTACATACGAGGAAACTCCAAAATATGCTATTATAGGTGAACCAAGTTTATTAGAACCTGTAATTGGTAAAAAAGGAGTTTGTTATGTGAAAACAGAAGTAAACGGATCTGCAGGACACAGCAGTGGAATTCACAAAGAAATAAGTGCTATTCATGAAAGTACACGGTTAATAGTGTGGTTGGAAAATAAAATGAAAACAATTGCTACTGTTTCTTCAGATGATCGTTTTGATCCGCCACATTCCACCGTTCACGTAGGACAAATTAATGGTGGTGTAGCTACTAACATCGTAGCAGATTATTGCTGTTTTGAATGGGACATTCGTGTGATTCCAAAAGATGATATTCACCAGCTATTTGAAGATTATTATGCATTCTGTGCAGAAAGAGAAACAGCAATTCGTAAAAAATATACTGGATTTAAAATAACCAATACATTGGTGCATCCGCCTGTGCCAGCATTAGATACTAAAGAAACGGATAGCATTGTTGGATTAGTGCAAAAGTTGACAGGAAATCATAGCTGGAAAACAGTTGCCTATGCTGCGGAAGCTGGACAATTTCATGAAGCTGGATACGAAAGTATTATTTGCGGTCCTGGGAGTATAGAACAAGCGCATCGTGCGAATGAATTTGTAACGCAAGAACAATTGGACAGTTGTGTTGAAATATTAGAAAAATTGGTTAAAGAATTGAGCTAATTTGTGTTCGATATAAGTTAACAACTATACTATAGTTTTGATTTTTAGCTTTTTATAATTTTAATAAAAATGTCAAATCGAGCGCAGTCGAGATTCAATATAAACAAACATTTTCTTTGGCTTCTCGACTGCGCTCGAAGTGAAAAATGTTGATTTTATTGCGCTTCGCAATTACAATGATAATTTCTTACGTCCAACTCATATTAAGTTAACTGTTTTGATACAAAAAGTAGTGCCTTCTCCAGATAGTTATTTGATAAATCAAAAAATAAAAGTGTAACAAAATATAATTTTCTCCGTCACATAGCTATCAATCAATAAAACACAGCATCATGAGAAGAAAAGACAATCAATTAATCGTCATCACACATTTAAGTCAATTATCAACTTTTGTCATAGGTTTTGGAAGCTTAATCGTTCCCTTAATTCTTTGGGCAACTAATAAAAATGAAGTTGACGAAATGGACGAACAAGGAAAACAAATTGTAAACTTTCAACTAAGCATGATTATATATGCAATCATTAGTATTCCATTAATATTTGCTTTCGGATTAGGTTTACTATTATTATTAGCAGTCGCAATATTATCTTTTGTGATGCCAATTGTAAATGCAATCAAAGCTAGTAATGGAGAAGAGCCTTATTATCCAATGTCGTTTAAGTTATTGTAAATTGGACTTCTTAGACTTGTTTCCGCGTAGACGGGAATCTCTTAGATTACTAGACTTTTAGATATGTTGGAGTTTTGGTCAAACTGAACTCGATTCAGTTTCATATAAAGATATTCCGACAAACAAACTAAAAATAGATTCCTGCCTTCGCAGGAAAGACAAAATAGAAAAATGTAAAAGCCGTTATACAAATCGTACAACGGCTTTTACTATATAAAAAATATTTTCAAATATCATAAGATTCTAAGCCAACACCTAAAAGCGAAGCGACCCAAGACCAAATACCTAAAATTAGTTATTCAACATCACAGGCATTACCAACATTGTAATGTGTTCGCCTTCTTCCAAACCATCAATTGGTGTTAAAATTCCGGCTCTGTTTGGTAACGACATTTCTAACGAAACATCATCAGAAGTTAAGTTATTCAACATCTCTGTTAAGAAACGTGAGTTGAATCCGATTTGCATATCATCACCTTGGTAATCACATGTCAAACGCTCTTCTGCTTTGTTAGAGTAATCAATATCTTCCGCAGAAATATTCAATTCAGCTCCAGCAATTTTCAAACGAATTTGGTGTGTAGTTTTGTTAGAGAAAATACTAACACGACGTACAGAGTTTAAAAATTGATTTCTATTGATTTCTAATTTATTTGGATTCTCTTTCGGAATTACCGCTTCGTAGTTTGGATACTTTCCATCAATCAAACGACAAATTAAGATCGTATTATCAAACGTGAATTTTGCATTGCTATCGTTGTATTCAATCACAACTTCGTCTTCGCTTCCGCCTAAAATTCCTTTCAACAAAGTCAATGGTTTCTTTGGCATGATAAATTCTGCAACCTGTGACGCTTTTAAGTCATTACGTTGATACTTTACCAATTTGTGCGCATCTGTAGCTACAAACGTTAAACTATCTTGTGAAAACTGGAAAAAGACACCACTCATTACTGGGCGTAAATCATCATTTCCAGAAGCAAAAATAGTTTTGCTAATCGCAGTTGCTAACACATGTCCCATAATTGTTGTGGAACTTGGGTCTTTTAACTCAACTGCTTTCGGAAATTCAGCGCCATCAGCATACGCCAACGCGTATTTACCGTGATTAGAGCTAATTTCAACCGTATTATTCTCTTCCACAACAAACGTTAATGGTTGCTCTGGAAACGTCTTTAAAGTATCTAATAATAACTTTGCTGGCACTGCAACACTTCCTTCACTATCCGATTCTACGTTTAATTTTGAAGACATCGTCGTTTCTAAGTCAGAAGCCGATACGGTAAGTTCGTTATTATTCAGTTCAAAAAGAAAATTATCTAAAATAGGTAAGGTATTGCTATTATTAATTACGCCTCCTAAAACTTGAAGCTGCTTTAATAAATAGGTGCTTGATACAATAAATTTCATCTGTTTATGTTCTGTTTTAATGTTCAAAAATAATTCTTTCGAACTAAATTACATAGCTTTTTTAGCTGTAAATTTATGTGTGAAGAATCACATTGTTATATGCTTACAAATATATCTCAAATGTAGTTGTAAAGAAAGGAAACTTATTAACAACTATTTCGCAAACTTGCGCTTGCGTAAGTAGGTAAATACAAACCCAAAAATAGCGAGTATCACAAGCGGAAAGCCAATGTTTATCATTTGCCAGTACGATTTCTCTGCAATTACTTTTTCCGTATTTAAAAATGCTAACTTTAATTCTTTAGATCGAATGTTTATAAGTCCGTTGTTGTCTAGCAGGTAATTTACCGAATTTAATAGAAATTCTTTGTTCCCATATTGACGTTTAGTAGCAATATCAAAGCCTAAATCTTGTGGTCTTCCGCGCGTAACTTGATTCTTTATCACATCACCATCGGCAATGACCAACATTTTAGATGTACCTGTATTCTTAGGGTCTGAAAGTTCAAATGGTTTCACTCTATTTTTATACACAGATTCAAAAGTTCCTTCCAATAAAACAGCTAAATTTTGATTGCCTTTTCCTTGATATTCTTCTAATTTTGGTTCGTTTTCAATCACAGAAAGAGAAATCGGTTTTGGAACGCCTTCTAACTTTGATTCAGCCGAACTTTTCAAAAGAATCGTCTTTTTTGTGCTACTTTTTAAGGTGTCAATCTGGTTTGCAAATTCAAATCGTACCAAGTTGGTATTATTTGTAATTGGATGTTTTCCAGATGGTTTCACCAATGGATTGTAGCGCCATTGAATTGGTAAAAACTGTGTATTGTTTCCTTCGCCAACTGCCATCATAATAGGCGCGCATTGCATATCATTGACCAACTTTGGATTGATCCGAACGCCGTATTGAAAGAAGAAATCGTTCAGGCGTAAATCTCTTGGAAAAGCTAAGCTATTGCCATTTCCGCTGTACAAACTGTCCATTTCGGCCAATACATTTTCAATAAGCCACACAGATTTTCCACCATTGAGTGTATACTGATCTAAAATGTATTTTTCTTCATCCGAAAACGCTTTTGTAGGTTTTGGAACGATGGCTAAATCAAAACGCTTTAAATTTTCTAATGACTTTTCTGGATTATCTGGAAACGCACTCAAATCAAACGGTGCAATTTTATAATATTCTTTCAGTGTTTGCAAAAAACTAGCAATATACACATCGTCCAATTCGCCATTTCCTTTCAAAATAGCAATCGTTTGCTTTTCTATGATGGTTAATTTTGTAAACGCATCCGCGAAAGCATACTCTAAATGTTGTACCGAACCTGCAATTTTTTCATCATCCGAACTCGCCAGATTATTCTTGTACAAAGCTACTTTTACATTTTTGTTTCCATAATTGGCAATTGCCCACGGATACACGCTTTCGCGCGATATTTTATTGGTAGCTTCTTCCGTAATGTAAGTTGGAGGCATTCCGTTTGTATTCAGGAATTCTTCTGCATTTTCTTCAATCGGATCAACAAAACTATATTTTACATTGGAATTATAGGCTGAAAACTCTACTAATAACTGTTCGGTTTCCGTAGCCAAACGTTTATAATTTGAAGGCAAATCACCTTTTAAAAATACGGTAATTACAATTGGAGCATTTACTTCTGAAATGGTGTTTTTGGAAGCTTCTGATAAGGTATAGCGTTTGTCTTGTGTTAAGTCAAAACGTGTAAATACGCTGCTTGCAATCACATTCAAGACGATCAATCCGATAAGGACGAACAGTATTTTAACGGGCGTGTTGAGTTCTTTTTTCAAGCTTATCGTTTTTTTAATTGTAATACGGTTAGAAATAAAAAGAAAATAGTGACACTCAAAAAGTAAATCACATCGCGTGTATCAATCACACCGCGCGCAATGCTGTCGAAATGTGCTTTCATTCCTATTTTTTCAATGGTGTTATTAAAATCTCCAAAAACATCCGCATTGGCAATTCCTTCAAACCCAAAATAAAGTAAGAAACAGATAAAAACTGCCGCAATAAACGCCACAATTTGATTCTGCGAAAGCGTTGATGTAAATACGCCAATACTTGTATACGCAGCAATTAAGAACAATAGTCCAAAGTAGGAGCCAAGCGTACTTCCAACATCTAAGTTTCCTTCTGGGTTTCCTAAAATCCAAACGGTGTATACATATAATAAGGTCGGAATTAGCGCAATGAGAATTAACACAAACGCACCAAAATATTTTCCAAGGACAATATGCCAACCTGAAATTGGTTTTGTCAATAACAATTCAAGCGTTCCCAAGCGTTTTTCTTCCGAAAAGCTTCGCATGGTAATGGCAGGAATTAAAAAGATGAATATCCAAGGCGCTAAGGTGAAAAACGGTGTTAAATCTGCAAATCCGTAATTGAAAATATTAAATTCACTTTTAAAAAACCATAAGAATAATCCGTTAAGAATTAAAAATATAGCAATCACCAAATATCCTATGGATGAGGAGAAAAAGGAATTGATTTCTTTTCTAAGTATGGCTAACATTTAGTTCTTTTTTAATATAATTATATCTTGGTATGATAAAGTATTTTCAGTTCTTCCAGACCAAGTCCCCGGAAAATAGTTGGCAACTTCAAAGCCTTTAGCTTCAAAGTGTGCAAAAATATAGTCTTTATCAAAAGCGACATTGGCTTCTTTTACTTTTTCATCCATCAGTGAATACGTTCCGCGATTTACGCTAAAGTTCATCGTGCTAGATTGCATTAATTCTTTAGACGTTTCATCTAAAATAAAAAACGTTGCCAAACATATTTTATCCGTAGCTAATACTCTGTTAATTTCGCTTAAATAATGCAAAACATCGTTCGGCATCATGTGTGTAAACACAGAGGTTAAGAAAGCAAAATCAAACGTCTCATCCTCATAAGGAAATATAAAATTTTTAGCTTCTTCGGACGTATTTAAGTTGTATAAATCGTTTTTTAACGGTGTATGTATAAAGGTAAAGTTTGGATATTTTGATGTAATATTCGCCGAACACCAATCAACACCTTGTGCCACCACATCAAAGCCTTTGTAGCTTCCTTGCTCGTTTAAAAATGTGGTAAACGGAATTGCCATCCGACCGATTCCTGAACCAATATCTAAAATACGACTGTTGGGTTGAATGTTTCCGTAGGTTTTGAAATACTCAAAAAACGTTTCGCCAATTTCAATATAATTTCCAGGACCTGTATAAATGTATCCTTTTGGCGGTTCGAGTTCGTGACGTTTTCTAAAAAGATCAATAGGAAAATACACTATGCGTCTCAGTAATAGTCGTTGTTTGGGCGATAAGCTATAGTATATTGATCTCAGCATATATGTGTAACTCTAATAGTGTGTAACGTTTTGTTATGGATTCTAGTATTATTATTAGGATAAACTCACTAATTTGTCAACGCTCCACGCTTGTGGTTTGTCGTTAAACATCGCTTTGGTTTGTTTCCAAACATTCTTAAACAATTCTGAATTGCGATACGCTTCTAAATTATCAACATGTTTCCAGTGACTATATGTAAAGAATATTTCAGGATTTGTTTTATCTTGATACAACTCTAAAAATTCACAACCTTCTCTATTTTTTATTGAATCCTTCTTTTCATCAAACATAGCCAAAAATTCAGGAATGTGTTCCGAATGAAAACTCATTTTTACAATGCGTACAAACATATTATGCTATAAAATTAATGGTTATGGTATCTCTAAATCGCAAGCCAAATAGGGTAGAAGCGCTACCCACGGTTTGCGGATTACTTTTATAAATCGCTAATTCTAAAAAGTCAGCAGAATTAAACAGCGCTAATTTTTTACCATCTTCTTCGCGTTTGTGACGCTCTACCGTAAAATTGATGCTATCGCTATACCGATCGTGAATCTTTTTAAATTTATAATTACGCGCTGAAATTTCAAACTCGCGCCCTTTTCCAACGTCTTTAAATATTTTTCGTGTAATATTTGTCACAACATTTCCGTAATTGTCAATATAAATCACATTTCCAATAATCTGGGATTCTTCAGCATTAATCACAGGTTTAATGTCGGTTAGATGTTTTATTTCTTGAATTGTTTTCCCAATAACTTCCAACGTTCCGCCACGCGCAATATGACATGCAACCTTAACAAACACGTCTAATACAGGGAAATTTGTTTCGATGCGATCGTGAATATTAATTTCAACAATCTTTTCAGGAACAATTTCAGAAGCAATCAAACTCATGATGCCATTATTAGCACAAACAAAAAAATGACCGTCCAATTTTACCGCAATATGTTTGTTTTCTGGGTTTAACTCAGAGTCAATTCCGATAATATGAATGCTTCCTTTTGGGAAACTATTAAAGGCATTTTGTATGATATAAGCAGCTTCTGTAATGTTAAAAGGATTCACACTGTGAGAGATATCAACAATGCGAATATCATTCAGTTCACTATAAATAGCTCCTTTAACTGCGCCCACAAAATGGTCTTTCTCCCCAAAATCTGTTGTCAGTGTTATAATTGCCATTGGCGAATTGTTGATATTTTTTTAAACTTAATATATTAAAAAATGGTAAGTTTGTTATGCAAATCTAAAAAAACAAAACGGAAATCTAACCTTAATACGAGTCGCTTTTGAACGAAATTATTTTTGAACTTTCTGAGATCAGTCCAAGAGAGTTTTTTGGTCACCAAAATACCAACATAGAATTGTTAAAAAAATACTTCCCAAAACTTAAAATTGTAGCGAGAGGAAATAAGATTAAAGCTTACGGAGATGAAACTTTATTGGAAGAGTTTGATAAGCGATTAACCATGTTAATGGGACATTTTGCCAAGTACAACAAAATTGACGAAAACGTCATTGAACGTGTACTGACAAGCGAAAGCACCAAAGATTATGATACTTCTGCGGAAAGTGGCCAAGTATTGGTTCATGGAACGAATGGAAAGTTGATCAAAGCTATTACGGCAAATCAACGGAAGTTGGTAGAAATGATGAACAAAAATGATATGGTGTTTGCTATTGGTCCAGCAGGAACAGGAAAAACCTATACAGGTGTTGCATTAGCCGTTCGCGCCCTGAAAAATAAAGAAGTACGACGAATCATTTTAACGCGTCCAGCAGTAGAAGCAGGCGAAAGTTTAGGTTTCTTACCGGGAGATTTAAAAGAAAAACTAGATCCGTATATGCAACCGTTGTATGATGCGTTGCGCGATATGATTCCACCAGAAAAATTAGCACTTTATATAGAAAACGGAACCATCCAGATTGCCCCTATGGCATTTATGCGTGGTCGTACGTTGGATAATGCTTTTGTAATTCTGGATGAAGCACAAAATACTACACATGCGCAAATGAAAATGTTTTTAACGCGTATGGGGAAAAATGCAAAATTTATGTTGACTGGCGATCCTGGACAAATAGATTTACCAAGACGTGTGATTTCTGGACTAAAAGAAGCTTTATTAATATTGAAAGATGTAAAAGGAATCGGAATGATTTACTTAGACGATAAAGACGTTGTACGTCACCGATTGGTAAAGAAAGTTATAGAAGCATATCGAAATATTGAACATAGTAGCTAAAAAATGCTAAATGTTGAATTATAAATTTTAAATGTAAAAGTTATACGTCACTTCGAGTGAATTTGTGGAACAAATTAGTATCGAGAAGTGTTTGGAATTTTAAATATAAAAGTTTTTTTACCTAGAACCTAGAACCTAGAACCTAGAACCTAGAACCTAGAACCTAGAACCTAGAACCTAGAACCCAACACCAAATACCCAAAAAATGAGTAACACGATTACCGCAACAAATTTTAATTTCCCCGGACAAACGGCAAAATATACAGGGAAAGTACGCGAAGTATATACAATTAATGATGATTTGTTGGTCATGATTGCAACGGATAGATTATCTGCTTTTGATGTAGTGATGCCAAAAGGAATTCCGTTTAAAGGTCAAATTTTAAACCAGATTGCGACTAAAATGATGAAAGCTACAGAACATTTAGTTCCAAATTGGTTATTGGCAACACCAGATCCGAATGTGGCTATTGGTCATGCATGCGAACCTTTTAAGGTAGAAATGGTGATTAGAGGTTATATGTCTGGTCATGCAGCTCGTGAATACAAAGCTGGAAAGCGCATGCTTTGCGGTGTGGAAATGCCAGATGGTATGATTGAAAATGATCAATTTCCAGCGCCAATTATTACACCAGCTACCAAAGCAGAAATGGGCGCACATGATGAAGATATTTCTCGTGAGGATATTTTAGCACGTGGAATTGTTTCCGAAGAAGATTATATTCAATTAGAAAACTATACGCGTTTATTATTTGCAGAAGGAACTAAAATTGCAAAAGAACGCGGTTTAATTTTGGTTGATACCAAATACGAATTCGGGAAAACGAAAGATGGTAAAATTGTACTGATTGACGAAATTCACACACCAGATTCTTCTCGTTATTTCTACGCAGATAGTTATCAAGAATTACAAGACAAGCAAGAACCACAAAAGCAACTATCGAAAGAATTTGTGCGTCAATGGTTGATAAGCAACGATTTTCAAGGATTAGAAGGACAAAAAGTTCCTTTTATGAGTGACGAATATATCAACTCTGTTTCTGATAGATACATAGAATTATATGAGAATATTACAGGAGAAACGTTTGAAAAGGCAGATGTTTCAAGCATTCTTACCAGAATAGAAGAGAACGTAGTTTCGTATTTAACGAAGTAGCAACGATCTCAATATAAATAAAACTAAAAGCGGCATTTTCGTTACGGAAATGCTGCTTTTATTTTTTATAAGCATCTGTTCCTCTTGGAAGAGATTCAATGTTTGCGTTCATTTTTGCGCTTACAATTCATAAATCTAGACTTTCATTTCTTCCTATTAATCTTTCTTTTCCTTATATTTAGAAAGTTATTAATTTAAAATAAAAATATTATGAAAAAGAGAAATCTAAATTCTTTGTCTTTGAACAAGAAAACAATTTTAAAATTTAATGTTATGAATGTAGTAGGTGGAATTCGTGATCTAGATCATTCAGGAGTTCAAGGTTGTCAAGGAACTGCGACAAGATATCCATGTTCTTAAAAGTGATTAATTACTTTTAGTTACATTAAAAAGAAAGCACCATTTTCAGCAATGAAAATGGTGCTTTTACTTTTTTAGTTACTTGCAGAAATATCTAATCCATTTGTACTATTTATAGTGATAGTACTATGTGTATTTAAAACCCAATCAAACGTTGGTGCAACACCAGTAGCAATTACTTCTTCTTTAGCATTTGTTAGTGATTGTGTTGTAGGATCTTTGTATTCTAATACTAATCCGTTCAAGTAAATATTTGTAGCATTTCCATACTCTACAAACTTTGTCTCACCAGCATCTAAAGAAAAAAACTGCTCTAAAGAAGGTTTTTGAATATTTGTTCCTTGACGAATTAATAATGTCACATTAATGTAATTTTTTGATTTGTTGTGAAATGTCTTTCCAGCCATGATTAAAAGTGTTTGTGGTTAATTATATCAAATTTATAACCTAAAGATTGAAAGTTTTAACGTACAAACACGTAATTAAAAAATAAGGTATTATTACTAATAAATTGTTTTTCAGACTATTACAATAATAAAAGGCATCATAATATGATGCCTTTTATAAATTTTTGAATAAATTATTATTACTTAATCTCTTTCATTGCATTGTCAATTAAGGTTTTCAAGTGCATTTTGTGCGCTTTTGTTCCTAAATCTCCAAGATTGTTTGCTGCAAATCTTCTGATTGTTTTTAAGTTGTAAATCGCCATAGATTTAGCAACATTGCTAAAACGTCCGCTTACTTTTCCTGTCAACATTTGAATTAACATGTCTGTATATGCTAACTGTAAGTTCTGTCTGAATGAATTTACAGAAGTATTAATATCTGCATTGAAAATAGCTTTGTTCAAGTCTCTCATATATTCTGGAAGCTTGTATTCATTACCATATAATTCAGAATCTACAATACGTTGTAATGTATTTGGATGTAATATGTGATATAAAACGCCCATTTGTCTACGTAATGCTGCACTGTGAATTTTTGGATCTTCTGGTCCACCGAAGAAGTTAAACCCTCTACGTTGTCTTGCTAAGTGCGTATATAAATCTTTTGGAACATCATTTGCGTTTGGTGCAAACAAATAATCTTTTAAAGCTTTCATCGCTCTTTTTTGGTCAGCATAACTTACAGGCGTGTATGGTTGTGTTCCACCAACTTGTCCTTGCATAGCTCTATCAACATAAATACCACCAATAAAACGAGAGATTACATTTAAAGCACTTGATTTTTGACCTTGTAAGATGCTATACGCAACTACTAATTCTTGGTATGATTTTCCGTAATCACTGTACTTTGTACGTAATTTAGCCGTCATTTCATTCACCAAGTTGATTCTATTTACAGAATATGTAATTTGATCATTTGATAAATCGCCTACCATTACTCTTGGATCAATTGCTTTCCCAGGACTTCTCATGTCATCCGCATCATTTCCGAAGATTAATTCTGGTTCAGTTGATCTTTTTAAGATGTCATCTAGTTCTTTATACGTCGTTACAGGCTTGTACCCGAACTCAATTGCCCAAAGGTCATAAGGTCCTAAAGTCGTTGTAAAATAGTGTCCTTGTTGCGTTCTATCGTTTGTTACGTTAATAGCTTCGTAATCCATTACAGAACCTGTTAAGGCTTTTCCTTGAATATAATTTTTATCGGCTAATTGAGCAGGTGAGTGCAACTGACTAGACTTCATGTTATGGTTTAATCCTAACGTGTGTCCAACTTCGTGCATAATTAAGTGTGTCAATCCTTCGTTTCTCAACACTTCTTTTTCGTCTTCAGATGCATTCATAAGTGTTAATGCCGTATTTCCGAATACACTATTCTCATGCATTAAATGTCCTAAAGAACAGTAGTTGTATTGCTTGTTGAATTTTTGCAACTCGTTTTCAGCTTTGTCAATATCTTCATAAGAGAATGCACTCATTGTTTCAAACAATTTGTCATAAATAACTCTATTTGTTTGATGTACATATTCTAACATTACATCAGCACCTAAAATTTGTCCAGTTCTTGGGTTTACGAAACTTGGTCCGTATCCACCGAATGGAGGTCTTGGAGAAGATGTCCAACGCAATACATTGTAACGAACATCACCTGCGTCCCATTCTGCATCATCAGGTTGCACTTTGACAACCATTGCATTTTTAAATCCTGCTTTTTCAAAAGCTATATTCCAACGCAACACACCTTCTTTTATAGTTTCTCTATATTCAAGAGGTGTGGTGTTTTCAATCCACCATGTAATTGGTTCTACAGGCTCAGAAACTGCTGCTGCAGGATCTTTTTTCTCTAAGTGCCATCTGTGGATTAAATCTTTATATGGTGTAACGCTTGGCGTTGTCATGTTGGTAACTTGTGTAGTAAAATATCCAACTCTTGGATCATCATATCGTGCCATATATGTATTGTCTGGCACTTGAATCAAACTGTGATTTACTTTAATAGTCACGTTTCTTCCATCTGTTACTGCGTTCGATCCACCATTTAATACAGAAGGTTTAGAGTATACATACTCAATTACTAAATCTGTATTCTCAGGATAGTTTTTAATCGCGTTGATTTTAGTTTTTCCTTTATCTAAGTTTCCTAAAGAAAAAGAGAAAGGTCCACGACCTGGAAAACGTGGTGGCTTTATTTGAGATAATGTTTCTTTTAAGAAGATGGCATCTGCTTTAATTAAATACAATCCTTTTTCTTTATCGGTAGCTTCAATCTTCAAACTTGCCATTACACCTTCACTAATATTTGCTTCGGCAGATTTTGACAATGCGCTATTAGGATCAAAATAGTAAGAAGTATTTTTGGCAACGAATTCTATTTTATTAAAATATTTTTTCAGTGTAAATATTTTAGAACCTCTATAAGCACCTCTAAAAGCACCAACTTCTGAAACTCCGTCTTTTATTTGACTGAAATAAATAAATTCTTTTTCTAATTGTTCTTTGGTAACAACCATTTGAAGACTTCCCGTAATAGTATCTTGATAGATCGTAAATAGACCTTCAATTTTTTTGCTTTTTTTGGTTAAATCAGCAATAGATTTTTCAGTAGATTTCTTCTTTGGTGCTACTTTTTCTGTATCGCCTTTCTTGTCTTTATTTCTTTTTTTTCGTTGTGCATTTGCATCTGGAGTAGCTAAAAATGCAAACAACAATAATAAGACAAAGAATACTTTGTTTTTTGATTGTGGTTTAAATGTCATATTTCTTTTTATTTATTAGGATGGATTAATTAAGTCAAAAATAACTTTTTGAATGTGTTTTATTTCTTAAAATGAAGTTAAAAAGAGTGTAAAGGCTCTATTTTATTATAAAATGTGAATATTTTAGAACGTAATTAGTTGTGTTCTGGAAAAAAGAACGACTAAATAGTTTTTATGATTGTAAAAAAGTATATTTTTCACAAGGATATAATGTGCCAATATGAATCGTTTTTTGCTGATATGTTTGTTTAGTTTTTTGGTATATTCTTGCACGAATACGACTTCGCAAGAATACACTATTACTGATATTACAAAGATTCTTGATAAGGCTGAAGAAGATTTGTTAGCGTATCAAGGAATTGAAACCGATTCTATGATGAAACTTCACATGGAGTATTTTCATAAAGCAAAAACCTTCAATGATTCGGTACATTTGTATCGCGCACATTATTATTTAGGAGAATTTTACCAAAGTAAAGGAATTTACAAAGACGCCATGTCTGAATATGAAAAAGCACTACAAAATATTTCAGACGATGCTGATAGCGCACGCTACATTCAAACAAAAATTGCCATTGCAACAACCGAAATAGAATTAGGTAATAAATACAAAGCAGGAAATATTTTATTGCATATATATGAAGTTGCGCATCGAAATAAACGAACCCGGCAATTGCTCAATATTAATGGAAATATGGAGATTTTGGGCTTGGAACTTAAAAATTATAGCGAAGCCAAAGAAACTTTCAAAGAAGCTATTGCTACAATAGAAGAGGAAAAACTAATCGAAAATGATGCAACTAACTATGTAGAAGATTACATTAATTATCACATGTTTTTAGCCAAAGCATATCAAGCAGAAAAAGAGCTAGATTCTGCGTTATTGTACATTGACAAAGGAATTAACATCGCTGATTATTACAACGATATTGAAGGAACAGCGTATTTATTTGAGTTAAAAGGGAAAGCATATACTGCAAAAAAACTTTTCCCAGAAGCATATGAAAACTTAATAAAGGCAAAAGACATTTTTGAAACGTTAGAAAATAACAAACAAGTTTCTAAAATCATCTATTTATTGGCAGATTATCATGTTCAAAAAGAGGAATATTCAGAAGCATTGGCGTTTTTGGAACAGATGGAAACACGTTACAAAGAAAAAAAAGTGTTAATTACTGATTATTATGACGTTTTAGTGTTGAAAGCTGCTGTTTATAAAAGCACGAAACAGTTTGAAAAAGAATCGATATACCGACAAAAATCAGCAGACATAAACGATAGTATTCTCGCGGACGGAAATGAAGAAACGGTGATTCAAACCACGACTAAATATGAAATAGAAAAAATTAAGAATAAGTATGAAGCACAACATCAAAAAGATAAAAAACGGTTCTATATTTTTCTAAGTATTGCCATTGTTGTGGTCGGGGTTTTTGGTTTTTTATTATATAGACAATTCAATAAAAAAAGAGCAGAAGTTATAAGTAAACTAAAAGGTGCAGACAAAAAAGAACCGCAAAATGCTGTAAAAAGCGATAAAACTGTGGATGAGATTCTTCAAAAATTAAAAAACCTTGAGGCACAAGAATTCTACTTAAATCCAAAGTATAATTTATATGCAACCGCTAAAAAAATAGACACCAATACAACCTATTTATCTAGTATTTTGAATTCGCATAAAAAGATGACTTTTACAGAATATTTAAACAATCTTCGCATTCAATATACACTTGCTAGGCTCGAAAATGACAAAAAGTTTCGTATGTATACCATAAAGGCAATTGCAAAAGAAGTTGGCTATAAAAGCCACGGATCATTCTCACGCGCATTCAAAGCCAAAACAGGCGAAAACCCTTCTACCTATCTAAAAAAAGTACGTTAAAAAGGCTGTTCAATTTATAAAATAGCAATACTTTCTTAGCGTTCATTACATACAGTTATGTATCTTGGTTTAAACTAATACATATTCTCATATGAAAACGCAACGAAAATTTTTAGCCCTCAAAAAAATACAAATAGCAAAAATAAATTCATTTAGTATCATTGGTAAAGGAACCATTGCAAATTCTACACTGCCATGTACGATACAAGAATCAAGAACTCCAAAAGGAGGAAGAACACAAACTGATTCATATCAATTAGATTGTGAAACTTCAGTTTAACAAAATTCAAAATTCATTAAAAAGCAAAAAGGCTTCTGAAATTTTCAGAAGCCTTTTTTAATACGAATATTTAGTATCAAAAATTTATGATGCTTGGCTATCGTCACAAGTATACACCTGTGGACATCCAAAAATTTGTTGACAATAAAAAGGTCCAGTAACACGTCCTGCACAATCGCATCCACATCCAACACCAGAACCTAATCCGATTCCGCCATTAATTTGACTTTGCTTCTCTTTAGAAATTTCTGAAACTCCCTTGATGTTTAAAATGTTTTTTTTCATGATATTTAAATTATAAATTGTCCTTACTCTATTAAAGGTTTTTCAGGATCCACCTTTTTGATTGCAATAAATGTATACACATATATGTAGATAGGAAAGAGGAGTATTCATCGATTTACAAATTACAGCTATTCATTTTATAAAATAAACATTATAAAATGTTGCTCAATGTATTGCTATCACAAGTAAAAAGGCTTCTATAATATAGTAAGAAGCCTTTTTGTAATCTAAAATATAGTTTCATTAATAGGAACCATATTTAATTCACTTTTCAGAAAGTTTATATATCATTACCACAAGTGTATACTTGTGGGCAAGCCATAATCCATGGACAATATTTTGGTCCTGTAACGCGTCCTGCACAGTCACATCCGCATTTGGAAATGTCCCAACCAGCACCACCATTAATTTGACCTTGCTCTTCTTTAGAAATTGCTGAAACTCCTTTGATGTTTAAAATGTTTTTCATGATATTTAAGTTTTAGATTGTCCGTACTCTATTAAAGGTTTTTCAGGATCCACCTTTTGATTGCAATAAAAGTATACACATATATATCGATAGGAAAGAGGAGTATTCGTTGATTTACAAATTGCAGCTATTCATTTTATAAAACAAACACTATGCAATGTTGCTCAATGTATTGCTATCACAAGTAAAAAGGCTTCTTTTATATAAAAAGAAGCCTTTTTGTAATCTAAAATATAGTTTCATAAGTTGGAACCATATTTAATGTGTTTTTCAGAAAGTTTATATGTCGCTACCACATGTATATACTTGTGGGCACGCTATAAACCATCTACAATATTTTGGTCCTGTAACACGTCCTGCGCAATCACATCCGCATTTTGATAAATCGTATCCAGCACCACCATTAATTTGACCTTGCTCTTCTTTAGAAATTGCTGAAACTCCTTTGATGTTTAAAATGTTTTTCATGATATTTAAGTTTTAGATTGTCCGTACTCTTTTGAGGTTTTTCGGGTACCACCTTTTGGTTTTATAACTGTTGCTTAAGTAAAAAAATGGCTTCTTAATTTTTTGAGAAGCCATTCTTTTCATTTAAATCATAGTTACTTTATGTAAATCTATAATTCACTAAAATTTTTATCTGTCATTAACAAGTATATACTTGTGGGCAAGCCATAATCCACGGACAATATTTTGGTCCTGTAACACGTCCTGCACAGTCACATCCGCATTTGGAAATGTCCCAACCAGCTCCACCGTTAATTTGACTTTGCTCTTCTTTAGAAATTGCAGAAACTCCTTCGATGTTTAAAATGTTTTTTTTCATGGTATTTAAGTTGTTTAGATTGTCCGTACTCTTTTGAGGTTTTTCGGGTACCACCTTTTGTATCATAAAAATACGACTCGTATTTCAAAAAAAAAAGAGCGCGATAGGGAGTTTACAAATTATGGCTGTTCAATTTATAAAACAGAAAGGATAAATTCACTTGAAAGTATAGGTGTCAAAAGCAAAAGTGCTCTATATTTGCCACGTCTAAAAATAACCATTGATTTTACAAGAATACACCAAAGAATTCGCTTATAATTTAAAGCTTGCATCTCCAATAATTTTGGGAATGCTTGGGCATACATTTGTAAGTTTTGTAGATAATGCAATGGTTGGACAACTGGGAACAGCAGAATTGGCGGCGGTTTCTCTAGGAAATAGCTTTTTATTCATTGCAATGTCGATTGGAATCGGATTTTCAACAGCAATTACCACGTTGGTTGCAGAAGCAGATGCAGCAGGCGATAAAGCAAAAGTAAAAGGCGCACTCAAACACGGTTTGATATTGTGTACCATCATTTCAATGATCGTTTTTATTGGTGTGATGATGGCAAAACCACTCATGTACGTCATGGATCAACCCAAAGAAGTGGTCGATTTGGCAATGCCGTACTTAAACTTAGTTGCTGCTTCCTTAATTCCGCTAATTATATTTCAAGCGTTTAAGCAATTTGCAGATGGTTTATCACAAACAAAATACGCTATGTGGGCAACATTATTGGCAAATGTGGTCAATGTTGTCATCAACTACTTCTTAATTTTCGGAATATGGATCTTTCCAAAATGGGGCATTATTGGCGCAGCAATCGGAACCTTAGTTTCGCGTGTGGTCATGTTAGTATTTATCTGGTTATTATTGCGATACAAGAAAAAATTTAGAAACTATGTGACTAATTTTAACTTTAAAGAAATAAAAAAATCTGTACTTGAAAAGATCATTTCATTAGGTTTTCCATCTTCGTTACAAATGTTTTTTGAAGTCGCTATTTTCACGGCAGCTATTTGGTTGTCTGGTATTTTAGGTAAAAATTCACAAGCAGCAAATCAAATAGCATTAAACTTATCTTCCATGACGTTTATGGTGGCAATGGGATTAAGTGTTGCGGCAACGATTCGTGTCGGAAATCAAAAAGGATTAAAGCGTTTTCCTGAATTGCGTAGAATTGCCCTTTCACTATTCTTATTAGTATTGATCATTGATATTGTATTCGCTGCCATGTTTATGATATTTAATACTTGGTTTCCAACATTATATGTCAATGAAACGGATGTGGTAAACTTTATAGACAATCAAGAAGTAATAGCTATTGCAGCCAAATTATTATTTGTTTCTGCATTTTTTCAAATTTCGGACGGAATACAAGTCGTTGGTTTGGGTATTTTGCGCGGTTTGCAAGATGTGAAAATCCCGACTTTAATTACATTTTTCGCCTATTGGATGGTTGGTTTTCCAACTTCCTACTATCTCGGATTGCACACTGAATATAAAAGTGCAGGAATCTGGATAGGTTTGCTAGCGGGACTCACCGTTTCGGCAATATTATTGTATATTAGATTCAATTATTTATCAAAAAAACTTATTAATAATCAAGCTACTTATGGAGTTTCCTAAATTTTTACTAGGCGATAATACCGATTATCCCGATGCAATCTTCATCATACATACCGAATTTCCAAGATTTATCATCAACTTAGAAAATGACGAAGTGGAATGGTTAGAAGAATTCGATAAAGAAGATGAAAAAGAATTGGCTACAGAAGCTGAAGGTTTATTTCAAGATGCAAACGATTTTTATGATCGTGAATTATCACGTTACGACGATTAATATTTTGACATGATCGATCAACTCATCAATTACGACAAAGAATTATTTTTATTCTTAAATGGACTCGGAACGCCCACTTGGGACGGCTTTTGGATGTTTATCACGGATAAATATTATGCAATTCCGTTGTATGCTTTTTTGTTGATTCTCATCTTAAAAACACACAAAAAGAAAGAAATATTCTTCACGTTAGTATTAGTTGCGTTGTTGATTACAATTACAGATCAAACCGCAAATCTATTCAAAAAAACACTCTTTTTACGCCCGAGACCTTGTCATACTGCGGATTTAGTTGATCATATGCGATTGGTAAAATCGTATTGTGGTGGACAGTTTGGCTACTTCTCAGGGCATGCGTCAAACGCGATGGCACTCGCAACGTTTGTTGGTTTGGTGTTACGGAAACATTATAAATACATTGTATTCATCTTACTCTTTTGGGCAGCATGTGTTGGCTACAGCCGAATTTATATTGGTGTACATTTTCCAGGCGATGTCCTCACAGGAATGATTGTGGGTGGTTTTTATGGCGGAATGATCTTTAAACTGAGACAATTCTTGATAAAGAAATACGCTTAAATTTTATTGGTTTTACTTTTGTCGAAATTTCAAGTTATTGTTAATGAATTGATAATTTGTGCCTTAACTTAAATCTATTTCAGTAATTTTATGACATAACCAAATAAATTTATATCATGAAAAAAAGTAATCTTAACACATTAAAACTTAACAAAAAATCAATTTCAAATCTGCGTAGTGTTGCTTTAAGTGGTGGTACAAACAGATGGACAAATGACTCTTGGTGTGCTTGTGAAACTGAAAGAGACTGTACAGACACAGAATGCCATACCGTTTGGGATTGTGAATTGTAGAAAAAACAAATATCATAAATTAAGCGAGCTTCGGTTCGCTTTTTTTATACAATCATTACAAGTAATTTAATGAAGTTCGGTGTAAAAAAACTATTCATGCTAACATTTGTAACGCATTGATATTGGTGAATTTATGAGAAAATTCTACGAACCATCTTCAGGTTCATTTTCTTTTACTAAATTAGTTTCTTGTATACACAACTAAATACAAACGAATACGCTGCATTCAATTATGGAAACCGAAACCTCTATTATAATCTCGTTAACTACATATAAATTAATTTCCCTTTTAGTTGGTCTAATGTCAATATACCTAGGTTACAAACTATTTGCCAAAGGTATTTGGGGACAAGCAGGAGATTTAGATATAAAATTTAAAGACAATCAATTAATTCTTAAAAAAGCTGCTCCTGGAACTTTCTTTGCGTTATTTGGAGCAATAATAATATCTGTAACCATCTGGAAAGGATTAGATTTTACTAAATACGCTGATTCTAACACTAATAAAAATACAGAAATAGAACAACTGGATAGTCAAGACCTACCAGATGAATCTCCAATTTAAATACTAAGCTATGAAATACATTAAATGGATAATTATACCAATATCTTTAATAATAGTGTTTGGTTTCACATCGCATATTATACAATCTTCAAATAACCATAGTGAGCTATATACTAAAGGAAATAATGCATATAAGAATAAAAACTATGTTGATGCATTAAAATATTTATATTCTTATAAAGTAATTAATGAACAAAAATTATCAAATGAACATAAGGATTTTTTAACAAAACTGAATAAAGCAATATTGGATTGCGAACGTAAGTTGCGCCAAAAGTTAATTGTTATTAGGGAAAACGAAAACCAAACAACCAGAAGTTATTTTAACGGAAATGGCTACGAAATTCCTGAATATTTAAGAGAATTTGTCAAAAATCAAAACCTTGATAAACCAGTAACAATTTTAGGTGGCATAGATAGTAAGTTACCAGAAGCTTATAATGAGTATTTGAAAAACGCAAAATTAAATGGCTTAGAAAATATCAATTTTGTAATAATGAAAGACAACAAACTTGTTATCGATCAAACTGCCTTAAGTAAATATTTGGATGATAATAAGGAAAACAAGCCACAATTAGAATCCATCAATAAAGCTATTGAGTTTCAATTAAATTACCAACAGATTTTATTAAATAAAAAACAGAATGTAATAAAACAGGAAGGTAATTAAAAGGTGTATTTTTTGTTAATCTTTATCTAATCGAAAAATATTAAGAATTCAACAACTCCAACAACTGTTGTGCCGCATGAAATGGAGAAATTGTACTATTTTCAGTCGCTTTCAAATAGTCGTCTAAGACTTTTTTTACGTTTGAGTTATTATAAAAGTTATGTTTCAAGCGTTCTTCAATAGTTTGTAGTAACCAAAAACGATTCTGTTGCTTTCTATGATTTTCAAAATAACTATTTGCTTTTGTAGTTTTATGAAATTCAGAAATTAGTTGCCAAACATCGTCAATTCCTTCTTGTTTCAAAGCAGAAGCTGTAATCACTTTAGGAAGCCATTCAGACGCTTTCATCGGATATAAGTGTAATGCGCGCTTAAATTCGGTTCGCGCCATTTGCGCACGCTTTACGTTATCGCCATCGGCTTTATTAATCACAATTGCGTCAGCCATTTCAATAATTCCACGCTTAATTCCTTGCAATTCGTCTCCGGCGCCAGCCAATTTCAACAATAAAAAGAAATCCACCATACTATGCACGGCAGTTTCACTTTGTCCAACGCCGACAGTTTCAATCACAATCGTATCAAAACCACAGGCTTCACACAAAATAATCGTTTCACGGGTTTTTCGGGCAACACCACCAAGCGAATCACCAGAAGCGGACGGACGAATAAAAGCGTTTTCGTCCTTTACCAAATCTTCCATGCGGGTTTTATCGCCTAAAATACTTCCGCTAGAAATTGAACTACTTGGATCAACTGCTAACACGGCAACTTTTTTGCCCAAACCTGTCAAATGTTTTCCAAACGCTTCAATAAAGGTGCTTTTTCCAACACCTGGAACGCCTGTAATTCCGATTCGGATCGATTTATTAGCATGTGGTAAACACTTCTCTATAATTTCAGTAGCTTTCGCTAGATGCGTATTATTTTTGCTTTCTACAAGCGTAATTGCTCTACTCAACGCAACTTTATCCTGATTCAAAATTCCTGTAACCAATTCATCTACAGAAGGTTGTTTTCTTCTATTCTTTTTAATAGATGCCACAGAATCTTTGCTGATAAAATCTGGTGGTGAAATACCGTCTTTTTCATGCAAGGCAGATGTATGTTTTGGTTTTGAATTCAAGTGTGTTTATATAATTTTAAATTGTAATACCATTTACCATTTGAATTTACTGTAATAAAACACCCTTTTTCCCCTTCTTCTTCACTAAAAAAAGAAACCGTAGCTAATGCTATGATTTAATTTTTGAGTTTGAATAAAGAAAAAAATCATTATTTTATTTTACAGTAAATTGAAACTATAAATGATATAAAAACGAAATTACAATATATTTTTCAGAGTTTTGAATAGGCTAGGAGAATAAAATTGAGCGAAATTGAAATAAATTTCCACTAAAATGAAACGCTTGAAAAATAATGTCGTCTTTAAAATAGAACTCAAACCAAATAAATGAGCCAACAGCATTTAGGAATACTTAAAAAATGTATGCAAGGAAATCGGAAAGCCCAACTAAAGCTCTACGATTTATATGCGGATGCGATGTATAGTGTTACCTGTCGGTACATTCAAAATAGGGAAGATGCCAAAGATGTTATGCAGGAAGGATTTCTGAAAGCATTTACACGCTTGCAACAATACAAAGGAGAAGTTGCGTTTGGCGCTTGGTTGAAGCGAATTATCATCAATCAATGTATTGATACGCTCAAAAAACGATCGTTGGTCTATGAAGAAATGAACGAGCAAACCTTGACAATTATTGACGATGATGCTACTTGGGAAGTACATTCAGATATTAGCAAACAAGAAATCATTCAAGTCATTGACACATTGCCAGACACTTACAAATACGTTGTAAAACTCTATTTGATTGAAGGCTATGATCATCAAGAAATTTCAGAAATATTGAACATTCCTGTGCGAACTTCAAGAACGCAATTAATGCGCGGAAAAACAAAGCTTAAGAACATATTAAATGATCATTTTAAACATAAAATATCATGAAAAAAAATATAAAAGACATTTTAAACGAAAACGATGCTACTTTGGATACACCAACGTTGCCAACAGGACATCGCGCTGAGTTTTTAGAAAAACTCGCTACAACGGAAGGAATTCCTTCAAAACCAAAATCATTTCAATACTGGAAAAGCATTGCTGCAGCATGTGTATTATTTCTAGGAATTGGCGCTGTTCTGTATAGTAATTATGGTGAAACAGCAATTGTGCAATCTTCACTATTTACCGAAATGAAATCTATTGAAGATGAATATTTACAACATATTGCATCGGAATGGGAAACATTTCAACTGACGGCAAACGACGAGAGTTTAGTTAAAAAGTATGAAGAACGCTTGGAAAATTTGGATGCATCCTATCAAGAATTAAAACAAGCCTTTTTAGTAGAAAAAAACAGTTTGACAACACTTGACAAAATGATTAAAAACTTGCAAATGCGTTTGACGCTTTTACAGGAAATTCAACAACATTTAAAACGCTTACAAGATGAACAAAAAAATATATAGTTTAGTCATTATGCTTTTCATCGGTTCGTTTGGACTGATGGCGCAAACGCAGAAAAAGTATCAAAAAACCTTTTCGGTAGATAAAAATACTAGGCTTAATTTTGAAACAACGAATATTGATGTCACTTTCAAAGTTTGGGACAAAGATGAAGTAAAAGTAGATTTTGAAATCAATTTTAAAAATTACACAGCTGAAGAAGAGAAACATGTTTCTAACGGAATCGTTGTGTATGCTGCGATGCAAACGACTATGGGCGATTCAAATTATTTAGAAATTAAAAATGCTTCCCCAACTTCCGTAGGAAATTTTTCGTACCAACTTAGTGATGGACACATTAGTATTGAAAATATATTTGCTGAAAAGAATGAACCAAATCAGTACAAAACCGTTTCAGATATTAACAAAATGATTTCTGAAAACGGTACAGGTTTTCAAGATTTGGAAGGTTTTATGGTATTCAAAAATGATAGTGTTGCTTTAAAAGATATCAAAACGAGTAACCATAAAGGAATTCAAAGTATTCGAGCTACTTATGAAATCTATATTCCTTCATATATGATCATGAATTTACATGTAAATCGCGCTAATGTGTATTTTGAAGGAAAATTTACAAACACAATTGTTGGTTCATTTCAAGAAAGTAATTTGATTGCTAAAGAGTTAAATAATAAAGATAATTCGATTGCTTTTAGGAATGGAAGTATAAAAATCAAAAAAGTGATTGGTGGTGGTTATATGTTTAAAAATGTTACGCATGGGGTATTTGGTCAACTTGAAAATGTAATGATGCAAACTGAATTTTCAAAAATAATTATTGGAGAAATCACTAAAAATGTACAATTCAGTGACTTTAAAAGCGATTTTTTAATTCATAATTTGGGGAAAAACTTTGAATCGATCAACATGATGTGTGAATATTCAGATATAAAACTATACACTATAAAAAATCAAAATTATTATATGGAAGCTGTTGGAAACAATGCTGTGATGAATGATAAGGGCATGAAAATAGTAATGCAACCCAACAGAAACGGCGAAAAAACTAAAATGTTTTCACGTGGAAAAGACACTCCTGAAGTGAAAAAAAACATGTTCAAGCTTGATTTAGTTCACGGTTTTGTTACGCTTCTTTACAACGAATAACACCAAAAACAGATGAAAAAAATAACAATTTGGTTGATGCTTTTCGCATTGACAAGCACAACGTATGCGCAATCGAAACTAAATATTGGCGATATAATTCCGGAAGTTCAATTGACAAATTTGTTGAATTCTACGAGTGCAAACATTTCATTATCAAGCTTAAAAGGAAAAGTAATTATTCTTGATTTTTGGGCAACTTGGTGCGGACCGTGCATTCCTGCGATGAAAAAATTGATCAAATTTCAAGATGAATTTCCAACGGATTTGCAAGTCATTGGAATTGCGGAAGACAAACCAGAACGTTTGCAGCGCTTCATTGACAATTTACCTTCCAAAGTTTGGTTTGGATTACAGACAAAAGAATTAGAAGCGTTATTTCCGTACAGAATTCTGTCGCATGCAATTATCATCAATCCTGAAGGAAAAATAGTTGCGATTACATCTACGGATAACATCACGAAAGAAATTATTCAGAAAGTAAAAAATGGAAAATCAATTTCGTTGCCATTGAAACAAGAAAACATCACGTTTGATTACGATGCAGATCCTTTTCCGCTAAGGAAAGATGAAAATGAACGCGTATTACTAAAAGGTGGAATTTCTGGCGTAGCATCTTTCTCGAAAGGATATTTGAATGATGAAAATTATAAGGGAAGACGTTTAACATTGATCAATCTGACGATTCCGAGCATGTATCGCCATTTGTATAAAACAAGTTATAACAGAACAGTTTTTGAGATTGATGAAGAAAAATATAACTATAAAGATCCAAAAAACAAGTACTGTTTGGATGTGATTACTGAAACGTCAGGCGATGAAATGTATGAAAAAGGAATTGAAAAACTGAATGAAACCTTTGCAGTGAAAGCCAAACTTGAAAAACGTACGGTTTCTGTGTATGTATTAAGTGTAATTGATCGTACTAAGTTAAAAACGCTCAAATCGAAAACTGAAAAACGTTCCTTGGTGTTTCAAGGATATGAATTCAATGGAAAAAAGGTTCGCATGCACGATTTTGCAGATTATATAGAAAATGAATGTCCTGTTCCTGTGGTTGATGAAACAAATTATATGGAATTTATAGATATTGATTTTGTATTTGATCCTCAGAAAAAAGGTTCTTTTAAAGAAGAATTGGCAAAAATTGGGTTGAAATTGAGTAAAGCTGAACGGGAAGTGGAAGTGTTGGTGATTTTTTAGACGCGCTTTGCGCTTGGACTCGCTTCGCTTTTGGATCGCTTTGCTCTTAGATTGTTGGACTCGCCTCGCTTTTGGAACGCTTCGCTTTTAGACTTTATCTCGCGGGCTCGATGATCTGTCATTCCTGCGAAGGCAGGAATCCAAGAAAGTCTAAAAATCTAAGAGATTCCCGCTTACATGGGAACGAGTCTAAGAAGTCTAACAATCCTTGTAAAATCTAGCGTAAGCGAATATATTATAAAAGAAAAAGAAGAAAAACGTATCAAATTGGTGCGTTTTTTTTACATTATTGCAACATTCAAAAAATTAGTACGTCTTTAGAGATGTATAGCAATTAACCAACACCAAAAAGGCCAACTAGCTAGTATGTTTCAAACTGAGCTCATCGAGAAGTGTAAGAATAACGACAGGAAAGCGCAACTGCATTTGTACAGGCAGTATTGTGAAGGAATGTTTATTGTTGCGAATCGATTCTTGAAACATACAGAAGACGCAGAAGATGCAATGCAAGAAGCATTTATCAATGCATTTCAAAAGATTGATCAGTATACGGCAACCGTAAGTTTTGGTGCTTGGCTAAAAAAGATTGTCATTAATAAGAGTCTTGACAAATTGCGAGCGAAACAACAGTATTACGTAACTATTGATGAAGCGCAATTGGAAGTGATTGCCGACGAAGATTCTTGGCAAACAAGCGATGAAACTACGTTGGAGGAAGTAAAAACTGAAATTGAAAACTTGCCCGATAAATATCGAGTTGTAGTGATTTTATTTTTATTAGAAGGATATGATCATCAAGAGATTTCAGAAATATTAAATATTTCAACTACCGCATCACGGACACAATTATTAAGAGGGAAAAAGAAATTACAACACGCATTAAAAAAGAAGAATCATGGGACAGGATATTAAAGATTTGTTGAAAACTGAACCGTTGCATATTCAAAAAGAATTGTCGGACGGACACGAAGCACGTTTCCTAGAACGATTGGATAAAGCGTTGCCAGCTAAGAAAAGTAAGCCGAAAAAGCGTTCTTTTTCACTGTATCAAATTGCGGCAGCTATTATTCTGATCGTCAGTTTAGGTGGTTTGGCATATCAGCAATTGCAACAAAAACCATTGATTTCAGATGAGACTGTTGTGAAGAACAATACCGAATCAAGCGATGAAAAATTGTTGAGTTTAGGTGATATTTCTCCCGATTTAAAGAAGATTGAAGATTACTACATGGCTAATATAAACTATGAATTGACGCAAGTAGAAGTTTCTGAAGCGGGAAAACAATTGTTTAGTAGCTATATGGAAAAACTTTCTTTATTGAATGAAGAACACAAAGTACTTCAAAAAGAATTGAAAGAAATAGGACCGAACGAGCAAACAATTAATGCGATGATTGACAATTTACAATTTAGACTGAAATTGCTATACCAATTAAAGGAAAAGTTAAACGAATTAAAAAAATCAGAAAATGATGCATAAATCAAAAATTACCAAATGTGTATTGATCGCTTTGTTAGTGATTACATTTGGATATTCACAATCAAAAAAGCGAACAAAGAAGGAAGTTTTTACGGTAAATAAAGATGTTACTTTAGAAATTAATACTTCGCATGCAGATGTTGAATTCGATACTTGGAACAAGAATAAAGTAGAGATTGAAGCTACGATCGAAATTGAAGATGCAACCGAAGAAGAAATAGAAGCATACTTTAAAAAGTGGAATTTTAAAGCCATTGGAAATAGCGAAAAAGTAACAGTTACTTCAAAAGGAAGCAATTCATTGTTTGGAAATGCAGGTCCGTATGCAGTATTATCAGATCCAATTGTTATTGATCATGGATCACTACCGTTACATTTTGAGCTTAGTGGACTTGCAAAAATTCCAGATTTACCAAATATTGTCATTGAATCGATGAAAGATATAAAATTTGACATGGAAGCTTTTGAAGAAAATGGCGAAGCGTACATGAAAGAATGGCAAAAGCAATGGAAAGATGGTTTTGATGAAAAGAAGTTCAAAGAAGGTATGGAGAAATGGAAAGTTGAATTTGAAAAACATCAAGAAGAATTAGCAAAACTAAGAGAAGTTACTGATAAAGGAAAACACAATTCAAGAGTTATAAAAATTGAAGAATTGGCTAAAGTGTATAAAGATGTTGAAAAATATAACACGAAAGAGTTATTAGAACAAAGAGAAGAATTACTTGAAAAATTAGAAATGATTAACGAATCAAATCTAAGTAATGCGACTATACTGAATCTGCAAGGAAAAGCAAACAAAGATGGTCTTTTCTATATTTCATCTGGAAATAAGCATTTTAAAGTAAAGAAAACAATCAAAATAAAAATGCCAAAGAAAGCCAAGTTAAAACTCAATGTTCGTCATGGAGAGGTAACGTTAGCTTCCACTAGCGAAAATATGAATGCAAAGCTGTCTCACGCAGCTTTGTATGCCAATGTGATAGATGGTGCAAATACGACGATAGAATCGTCGTATGCGCCTGTTCATGTTACTAAATGGAATAATGGTTCTTTGAAAGTAAATTTTGTTGATACGGTCGATTTACAATTGGTGAATGATATTAATTTGATGTCTAATTCTTCCAATGTAAGTGTTGGAACACTCGAAGAGAAGGGAATCATTAGTGGAACCTTTGGCAACTTATTGATCCATAATGTAAGTGATACTTTTAAAACCTTGGATATCATTTTAGAAAATACGGACGCGCGCATTCAATTGCCCGCTTCCGCGTTTAAGTTGTATTACATCGGTTCAAATTCTAAGATTAGCTATCCTGAAAGTGTGATTGGAACTGAAAATAAAACGCAGTTCAATACGATTGTTCGTGGATTTCAAAAGGCAAATAATACAGGCAGTGAGATTAATATCAACGCCAAGTATAGCGAAGTCTCATTGCAGAAGAAATCGTAAGTTAGTTTATAAGTTTAATGGTTTATGAGTTTAGAGTATTGCAAACAACTAATAACCAACAACTAGCAACCAAAAACAGTCAGTCTACGGTAAATATATTTTATTCTTAATCGCGTAAATAACGAGTCCGATTCTATTTTTTACGTGTAGTTTTTCAAATAATGCATCGCGATATCCATCAATTGTTTTAGGACTCAAACACATTTGATCTGCAATTTGTTTATACGTCATTTCCGTACACACCAACTTCATAAAGGAAATTTCATTCTCCTTCAGTTTTGCGCCACTATTTCCTTTTCCGTTTAACGAACCAATCAAAATGTTAGTAACATGTTTGGAATGGTAAAAACCATTTGTAATCACTTCGTTTAGCGCCATTTCTAAGACACTTTTTTCGACATCTTTCATCAAATATCCTTTTGCACCAGCGCGCAACATTTGAATAATGGTACGTTCGTCTTCTTCAATAGAAAGTCCAATGACATCTATATTTGGAAAATGTTCCGTAATCCAGGTTGTGGTTTCAATACCATTCATGATAGGCATATTGATATCCATGAGAACGATATCTGGTGCATTTGAATTTTCTTCCAAGCGTGTGATAAGTTCTTTTCCATTTTTACACAAATAACTTACCTTAAAACGATCAAACGAATCGACTAAGCCGCCAATGGCTTGTGATAATAATACATGATCTTCTACGATGGCAACGGAATATGTTTTCAATTTTTTTTTGGTTTTTAGCTTCTAGCTATTCGCCTTTAGCATTTAGTTTATATGTTTAATGGTTTATCAGTTTATTCATTACTAACAACTAGTAGCGAACAATCAACAACGAACTAAAGATAATGAATAATCGTCAATTCTGTACCTTTTTCTAGTTGTGATTCTAGTTCAATTTCAGCGCCAATTAATTTCCCTCTACTTTTCATATTGAGCAATCCAATGCCTTTATTAGAAGCATCTTCTGATTTATTAAATCCTTTTCCATTGTCTTTTGCGGTAATGGTTAGTCTCCGATTTTCATACGTCAACGTAACATCTAGTTTGGAAGCTTTTGCATGTTTGATGGTATTTGAGAAGAATTCTTGTAGAATTCTGAACAAAATAATTTCGGCTTTATCATCAATAATTTGTTCTTCACCTTTGATAGTTAACGTAGCTTCAATAAAGTTTAAACGATTAAATCGTGCTACTTCTAAACTCAATGCTTCGGGTAGCATGATGTTTTTCAACGCATCCGGATTGATCAATTTTGATAGCGCTCGCAATTCCGTTAAACTTTTTGAAATAGTTTCGGTGACTTCCGAAATATCTTCGTTACAACCTTCTATTTGATGCAATTGTATTTTGGCAAGTGTAAGGAGTTGCCCAATATTATCGTGCAACTCCCAACTTATATTTCTAAGGGTTTGTTCTCTAATTTCTATTTGTGTTTCGGCAATAGCGTTTTCAAACTCTCGTTTCGCTAATTCTTTTTCGGTCAATAGCTTATTCTTTCGCTTGATGAATACCAAGAAAAGCGCAATGATTGCAACGACCATTAGTATAAATACCAATGTAATGATTATTGCAGAGATGTCTCCTGTTTCTGTATTTTGTGACTGCATATAAAGCCTACTATATAGCAAATATTTAAAATTAAGATTAGTACTCTAAATAGTGTATTCATTGCAGCAAAACTCTCTGAATAATGTTTCAAAGTAATTACCCATGGTATAACACCTATGTTAAATAAAACCACACCAACACTAATCCAAAATAATAAATCTCGTGTTACGTTTAAAACTTTTTCTGAGTTTAATATCTCTATAAAGTAAAATGTGACAGTAATGATTAGAAAGCATGATGCCATAATAAAAGGATAAGTAACTAAATCTTTAGTATAGTTCTCAAAAAATAATCCATTTACTGTAAAAAATATAATATATATAACCCCAAAGATGAAAACAGTTTTTTTATATTTTTTATATTTTAAAAAATTCCAATAAACTGAAAATAAAAAAGAGAAGCTAATCAATAAATATATATTGTAAATTATTAGATTGTAAATAGCCAAAACTTCCGACGAATATTTACCAATAGCCTCATTAATTGCAATATACCAGAGATAAATTATAAAATACTTTAGATACGTACTTTTATATTTATAAAAATAGATACTAGCAACGATAGCAGTAGTTATTTCAACATATAAAATTAAATTATATAATATGTTATCTTGCATGTATTTATAGTTTATGCTTTTGTTAGCTTCTTGGTGGTGGAGGTGATAAGTGACCTAAATTGAAAGATAAACTTGTATCATCACCTCCATTTTTTGCATTCGATTTTTGTGCTATATTTTCTGACGATTCATGTCCTAAACTTGCGTTTGCTTCATTGGCTCTGGTATCTGCATAATGCTCGTCTAGTAATAATCTCGCTATTACTTTATATTTTCCAATTAGTGGAGAAGATGCATCTTTTGGTTTAATAGAAAAAGGTAAGTTTTTCATATTTGGAAATTCCGCTTCACTTGTAAGGTTTGTATCTACCGTTGGTGTAAAGAAAACTGTTTGTTGATTCGGATATTTTTTGTGATCATTGTATTTACCAAAGTATACACGAATTCCAGACATTTTTGGATTGTCAGGATTTACTTTTTCGACATTATCTAAATATTTTATATAGTCGCGAATTTTCTTCATAGAAAACCAAACAAATTGTGTTTCTTTAAATTCGGGATTATTTACTGTTCCATGTGTTGTATCATTCAATTTGGTAACATAATTTTCATGTAAGGTTACGGCATCATTTACAGAAATAATTCCTTCAGGAGCTTTCGCATCAGGATTTCCATCAGGATTATCTCCCATACTTTTGCAAATAAAATAACCAATTACAATTCCTAAGATGAGTGGAATAATCGTTTTTACTGAATTCTTCATAAAGTTGTAGTTTTATTAATCTTTTTTAATTTATGCTAAAATTAGCCAATCTTTTGAGAAAAAAAATTAGAAATTAAAAATTGGGTGTTTTTCCCTTTTGATAAAAAGTGGTTAAAGATAGAACGTACAGAAAAAAACTACAATTGTATTTTTGAGAGAAATTAGGTGTAGCTAGGTAGAAAAGGGAAAAATCAAAAGGATATGTAGAAAAATAAAATAGGCTTGGAGGAAGCTAATTTTTTAATTATTTTTTGGTGGTGGAGATAAGTGCCCTAAATTATAAGCTAAACTCTCATCTTCATCATCAGTGGCATCATCTTTTGCGAAAAAACCGTTTTGGATATAGTTTTTCAACAACTCATTTTCTGTATTGATAATCGCATGTTTTTGTATACTTGCGGTTAAAAACAAGGTTTGCGCATTGGACTTTAATTCCAAATTTGGATTAGTATCATACACCCCAAAAAACACATCAATTCCAGTAATGGCAATATCATGATCGGTAGCTTTCTTTTTTATGTACGAAATATATGCTTTAATTTCATCCAACGAATACCAAACTGCTTTGGTGTAATATTCCTTTGGAGTTTTGGCAGCAAACGGTTGAATATAGTTTATTTCATACGTATTAAACAGCGTAACAGCTTCATTAAATGATAGATATCCGTTTGACGATAATATTAAGTTTTCATTAGTTACCGAATTGGGTTTTACTTTTAAGTATTGGTCAATATGCTTGAATGTTAGAAATTGTCCGTTTTCAATCGTAAATGATTCTTGATAATCTAAGGAAGCATTCCGTGTTGAAGGCATTAAAAATACCGTTCGTTTTCCATTGGCATCAGCTCCAAACACAAAACTTGCCCCTGTAATTGGAATATTTCTTGAAACAGCAACGGATTCTAAATGATTGACATACTTGGTGAGTTCTTGTAAATCAAAATAGATTGATTTTTCTTCAAAACTAGTGGTCTCTTTTCCAATTTGTGACAATCTAGTAGTATGATCATTTTGAAAAAGTGTAGCAGCTTTTGCGTTGGAAATAATCTTCTCAGGCACTTCCAATGCTGCATCTAAGCGTTCTTCATAGTGTTGGTTTTCTGTTTCACAACTTAGGAAAAATGTAGCGCACACGAGTCCTAAAGAAGCAAATGAAATCATTTTTTTCTTCATGGTATTTAGTTTTACGTTGATAAAGTGTAAAGCCGCGACTTAATGTGTGTAATTACATTATAAATATAAGACAAAAGAGTCCTACAAAAGTGAGAAGATGTATAGCTGTCGTTTTTTTATGTGTAATTGTCAATTATCTTAATAATATGTTAAAAAAGAAAGAGGCTGTCTGAAAAGTCTTGAATAACATCATCCTGGATTTAATTAAGAATTTTAACTTGTTAATTTTCAAGTGTTCTGTGAAACTGAATCAAGTTTAGTTTGACGAAAATTATACTTTTCAAACAACCTCTAATATTTATTCTACATATTTACATTTGAATGCAGAGCACGTTGAATGATTACAAATAGGCGGTGGCGGAGAAAGTTGACCTTCATTAAAGCTTAAACTTCCACTTGTATTTTCATCACCATTTTTCGCAAAAAATCCTTCTTCTGTAAATTGCTTTAAAGGCTTTCCTTTGATATTTATAATAGTTTGTTGTTGTGTACTCGCGCTCATAAACAAAGTTTGTGCATTCGATTTTAACTCCAAACTTGGATCATTGTTATATACTCCAAAAAATACATCAACACCCGTAATGGCTAAGTTGTGGTCTTTTGATTTCTTTTGTAAGTATGCAAAATAGTCTTTGAATTCTTCTAGAGAATACCAAACTGCTTTTGTATAATAGTCTTTGGTTACTTTTTTAGCAAACGTACTGATGTATTGTGTTTGATAGTTATTAAACATGTTTGTCGCTTCATTAAAAGACAAATATCCATTTGGTGACAAAATCAAGTTTTCATCATTTTGAGAGCTGTTTTGTAGTTTTAACGATGGATCTACATGTTTGAATGTTAAAAATTCTCCGTTTTCAATCGTAAATGATTCTTGATAATCTAAGGATGCATTTCGTGTAGAAGGCATTAAAAATGCGGTACGCTTACCATTCGCGTCAGCGCCAAATACAAAACTTGCGCCCGTAATCGGAATGTTTTTTGAAACAGCCATGCTTTCCAAACGGTTGATATAAGCAGTTAAGGTTGCTAAGTCAAAATGAATAGCTTTGTCTTCAAAGGACATTCTTGACTTTCCTATTTGCGCCAACCGTGTGTTTTGATCATTTTGAAATAGCGTAGCAGCTTGCGTATTGGAAATAATTTTGTCAGGCGTTTCTAACGCTAGGTCTAATTGTTCTTCTTCTGCTTGATTATTTGTTTCGCAACTCAGGAAAAATGTAGCACATACAAGTCCTAAAGAAGCAAATGAGATCATTTTTTTCTTCATAATTTTAAAGTGTTTAATTAAATAATGTTAATTGTGATTCCACTTTTCAGCGGAATTTGCTCAACGTATAGTTTTGAATTCGCCTAAATGGCTTTTCAAAACTTAGTTTCACTAAATAAAAAAACGCGTTTTTTGTATGTAATTACTTTATAAATGTAGGAAAAATAAATTTAGAAATGGAATATATTGTATAAGCGTTGAATTTTTACAATGAGCGTTGAATTTTGATCAAAATTGAACTGAATTCTTATGAAGTAGACACAAAAAAACCGACAACACTGGTTATCGGCTTTAGATATAAAATATTTTAAAGTTTCAACTATTGAATTTTCAATCCATCGAAATTAATGTGCATCTTTTTTTAATAATTCTGGGAATTTCTTTTGGAAACGTTTTAATCTCGGAACAGAAACTCCTCTGATATAGGGATTGTTCGGATTGTTTGCTTCGTAATCTTGGTGATATGCTTCTGCATCGTAAAAAGCAGTATACTTCGTTATTTCGGTGGTAATTGCTCCGCTAAAAACCTTATCGGCTTTTAATTTTGCAATATATGCATCTACGATTTTTTTCTCGTTAGCATCTTTGTAAAAGATCGCCGAACGGTATTGTCTTCCTGCATCAGGACCTTGTCTGTTTAAAGTTGTTGGATCGTGCGAACCAAAGAATACTTTTACTAAGGTTTCATACGAAACTACTTTTGCATCGTAATACACTTTTACAGCTTCCGCATGATCGGTTCTTCCGGCACTTACCAAATTGTAGTTTGCCGTTTCTGCTTTTCCTCCAGCATATCCAGAAACTACTTCTTTTACACCTTTTACACTTTCAAAAACAGCTTCTACACACCAAAAACAACCACTTGCAAAGTATGCAGTTTCGTATTTAGCTAAGTCTTGCTGACTCATTTTTTCTTTTTGATGTGTTTCTTTCGTTGTTGTATTAGAATTACAACTTAACGTAAAGAATAGAATGGCAATAAATGTTAAGGATATCGATTTCATATCAATTATTTTTTTGATTCAGTCGTGTATGAATTTAAAACTTACGAAAATTTAATGGTATTATACATTTCAATGTCCTACAAAGGTACCAATAGTTTGATTGACTATAAAAATAATAAACATAATACCGATGACAATAGCAATACTCTTTATTCTTGTTTTTAACTCGATTTGTTGCTTACTTTTTCTTTTTGTTAAGATATGAAATACTGCGATAATTTTTTCTTTATGAAAATATAGAATTCCTAAAAGCAATAGAAAATATACAATTGCATTTACTAATGCGGCATATGTATCTAAAAAGATAATATCAAATACAATAATGTTTACTAATATTGGAATTAGAATAAAAACACCAAGAAGTACTGTTCGTTTAAAAAGAAGACAAAATGCTCCAATTAACTGTAAAACACCAACAAATAAGATGTAGGCGAATGAATGTCCCATAAAAACCCATGCCAATTCAAAACTACTAACATCAACAATTGGAGTTGTAGCAACATCTTGTGGAATAAAGCCTTTACGATAGAATTGACCACCCATAATTTTCCCCAAACCATAGATGCTAATAAATAAAAATAGATACCAACGAAAGGCAATTTCTAGAAAATCTCGATATTTCATATGTGACAATTTTAAATAAAAAAACGACTGTTAATCCTTAAATTAACAATCGTTTTGTGTGATAACTAACTGTGTTTTTTGATTGATGAAAATCAATTATGCTTTTTCAACCAATTTTTTAGTTAAGAAGAAACCTGTAAATAATGAGATTCCACCTACTAAGAAAATAGTTCCAGGATACGCAACTTCTTCAGGTAAACCGAAAGATACATGCATCATGTTTCCAATAAAGATTCCCAATCCGATTCCCATCATTAAAACAGCAACATTTAAAACCAATACTTTCCATGTAGGCGTTAATGATTTTTTAGTGCTAAAAAAGATAGAGGCGTCTGCGCCTTTTTCAATTAAAGCCAAACGTTCTTTGTTTCTTGACGAAATGTACAAATAGTAGATTCCGAAAACTACTCCTAACATTGCTGGCATTATAATTACTTCTGATCCCATAATAAATTATTTTTTGTATTTAGTTTTTATGTATTTGCCCATTATGACGAACGGTTTTTTGTTTTGGTTACAGAAAATTTAAAAAAAGTTTGAAAATGTATCAATTAAGCAATGTGTCAATTTGAAAATGTGTTGATTTGAAAATGTATATATTATGTTGAATTTTAAATTCAAAAATTATTTTACCTAATACCTAATACCTAATACCTAATACCTAATACCTAATACCTAATACCTAATACCAAATACCAAATAATTTAAAAAAACTGTAACCAATCAAACAAAGTCATCGTCTTAACTACAAATGAATCAAAAAACTGACCACGACTATATTCTGGAAATTCGTTCTGGAAATGTGAATGCGTATGCTATGCTTGTAAACAATTACAAGGATATGATATTTACATTGGCGTTGCGTATGGTTGGAAATCGAGAAGATGCGGAAGAAGTTGCGCAAGATACGTTTGTAAAGGCGTACAAGGCTTTAGATTCGTTTAAAGGAACGTCTAAGTTTTCTACGTGGTTGTACAGAATTGTGTATAATACGAGTCTGGATTACATCAAAAAGAGTAAAAGAGTCATTTATTCAGAACATATTGATACAATTCACGAATCCGATATCGGAACCATGCAAGATGCATTGAGTTATTTGGAAGCAAAAGAGAAGAAGGAAACGATAGAAAAAGCCTTATTGCAGTTGCCAGAAGAAGAACGTGTGTTGTTAACCTTGTTTTATTTTGAAGATTTATCACTGAAAGAAATCTCGAAAATTGTTAAAATCTCGTATGATAATGTAAAGATTAAATTGCATCGCAGTCGAAAAAAGTTATATCATATCTTGAAAAATGTTGTAGAACCTATATATTTGAATCATGGAAGCAGAAAATAAAAACCTAGATCAATTTACGAAAGATGTCATTCAGGAAGCTGGATTGACAACTCCTTCTGTAGATTTCTTAGCCAATGTCATGGCAGAAGTTTCCAAAGAAAAAGTCCCTGTAAAAGTATACAAGCCATTAATAAACAAAGTTGGCTGGTTGCTTATAGGTTCATTATTCTTAGTCTTTACGTTTGTATTGACACGTTTCTCACTTGGTTTTTCTATTTTGGGTGATTGGGATTTATCTACTTTATTCGTTCAGAAATACGATATCAAATTCACCATTCCCGCAACGTATGCGTATAGTTCTTTCTTTTTATTAATCTTCGTGATTATTCAAGTAACTATGATTAGCAAGCGATTTTCTAGGAGTTTGGAGAGTTAGACTTCGAATGCCTCAGTCTACTTACTTAGATTGTTATATTTACGCTACACTGAGCGGAGTTGAAGTGTATATTTTCTCAATTCATGATACACTATTAAAATAATAAGAATAGGCAATCAATTTTGGTTGCTCCTTTTGAGTTGTTTCACTGAATTTAAGAGGTCGTCTAAAAAGTAATTTTTAGGCGATTTTCTTTTTGGTCTAATTTTGTTTTGATCTCAAGCTTTGATTAATTGAGATTAAAAACGGTCACAATAAAAAAGCGAAGTTAGTTTACAGTGTT
>NZ_JACGWS010000010.1 GCF_014397005.1 Kordia aestuariivivens | reverse complement strand
AGCGAAGCGACCCAACAGCGAAGCGACCCAACAGCGAAGCGACCCAACAGCGAAGCGACCCAACAGCGAAGCGACCCAACAGCGAAGCGACCCAACAGCGAAGCGACCCAACAGCGAAGCGACCCAACAGCGAAGCGACCCAAAAGCGAAGCGACCCAAAAGCGAAGCGACCCAAAAGCAAAGCAATCCAAAAGCGAAGCGACCCAAAAGCGAAGCGACCCAAAAGCGAAGCGACCCAACAGCGAAGCGATCCAACAGCGAAGCGACCCAACAGCGAAGCGACCCAAAAGCGAAGCGACCCAAAAGCGAAGCGACCCAACAGCGAAGCGACCCAAAAGCGAAGCGACCCAAAAGCGAAGCGATCCAACAGCGAAGCGACATCAACAAAAAAACACTTCTGTTATTAGATTTACTCTTTAATCACTTTAAACGTTATTTTGTTTTTCTCAGTTTCAGCAGATAAAAAATAAATATTACTCGATAAGTCTGACAAGTCTATTTGTAATTTATCAGTAACATTCGTTGCGTCTAACGTTTTAACCAAGCGCCCTGTTAAATCGTGTATGCTTATGTTTTTTAATTTTATATTTTCTGGATTCTTTAGTGTCACAAAATTTGATGTTGGGTTAGGATATATCGTCAAACTTGAAGTATCAAAACGAACAGTATCAATACCCAAAGTTGGGCAAGATGTATTATATACAGGACTTACACTTCCTTCGGTAGTACAATCAACAGAACCATCTGCGTTCACATAAATACTTAAGTATTCACCTGGCGCAGCTGCTGTAAAACTTAATCCTGCAAAGGTACCTGAAGCTTGTGATGCATTGTGAATCTGAGTTCCTCCAGTGCCACTTCCAAGAGGACCAGAATAGACAACGATTTCATCACAACAAGTCTCTATGGAGCCTGCTGTAAAATTGACAGTAATTATATCTGTAGAAATACCTATATTAATTGCGATAGGCTGTAAACCATCAGTACTATTATAACAAACTCCAGAGTCTACTCCTGTTAGACCACATCCTATTGATGGAATTATACAAGATGTATTATATACAGGACTTATATTTCCTTCGGTAGTACAATCAACAGAACCATCTGCGTTCACATAAATACTTAAGTATTCACCTGGCGCAGCTGCTGTAAAACTTAATCCTGCAAAGGTACCTGAACCTTGTGATGCATTGTGAATCTGAGTTCCTCCAGTGCCACTTCCAAGAGGACCAGAATAGACAACGATTTCATCACAACAAGTCTCTATGGAGCCTGCTGTAAAATCAACAACAATTATATCTGTAGGACTGCCTATATCAACTGCAATAGCTTGTAAACCATCAGTACTATTGTAACAAACTCCAGAGTCTACTCCTGTTAGACCACATCCTATACAAGATGTATTATATACAGGACTTATACTTCCTTCGGTAGTACAATCAACAGAACCATCTGCGTTCACATAAATACTTAAGTATTCACCTGGCGCAGCTGCTGTAAAACTTAATCCTGCAAAGGTACCTGAACCTTGTGATGCATTGTAAATCTGAGTTCCTCCAGTACCACTTCCAAGAGCACCAGAATAGACAACGATTTCATCACAACAAGTCTCTATAGATCCTGCTGTAAAATCAACAACAATTATATCTGTAGGAATGCCTATATCAACTGCAATAGCTTGTAAACCATCAGTACTATTGTAACAAACTCCAGAGTCTATTCCTGTTTGACCACATTGAGCCGAAGCACTTATTTGAAAGCAGCAATTGATGATAAATAATAATACTAATTTTTTCATGTTTTAGAGGGTTTTAGGGGGCTATTTATTAATTATAAATAGAAATCTGTGTGGTAATAATTCAAGCTCTTGTTGATTAGGGATTTGGTTTAAATTACCAGACTTGAAATGTAAGTCTTATTTATTTATAAATAACTATATAACACCTCATTAAATGCGGAATGAAAGTAATCCAACATTATGATAGAAAATACCTAGCGAAGCTACAAAGCAACCCGTCAATCGCGTTACACTACAAACAGATTACTTCACTAGCGTTCGTAATGACGGATCATAAGAATATACAGCGAAGCGATCCAACAGCGAAGCGATCAAAGAGCGAAGCGATCAAAGAGCGAAGCGACCCAAAAGCGAAGCGATCAAAGAGCGAAGCAACCCAAAAGCGAAGCGATCCAAAAGCGAAGCGACCCAACAGCGAAGCGATCCAAAAGCGAAGCGATCAAAGAGCGAAGCGATCAAAGAGCGAAGCGACCCAAAAGCGAAGCGATCAAAGAGCGAAGCAACCCAAAAGCGAAGCGACCCAAAAGCGAAGCGATCCAAAAGCGAAGCGACCCAACAGCGAAGCGACCCAACAGCGAAGCGATCCAAAAGCGAAGCGACCCAAAAGCGAAGCGACCCAAAAGCGAAGCGATCCAAAAGCGAAGCGACCCAAAAGCGAAGCGACCCAACAGCGAAGCGACCCAAAAGCGAAGCGACCCCAAAAGCGAAGCGACCCAAGAGATTCCCGCCTACGCGGGAAACGCGTCTCAAATCGTACAATAAGCCGTCTCCATACGTAATAAGTCGTTCAACCAAGCGTGATGTCGCAAATTTGTATCAAACAAACGATACAAACTTTACGCATCATGAAAACGATCAAAACCTATTTAAAAAGACTTACAACTCCAATTACACAAAAACATTGGTTCGCTGATGTATTATTTGCCTTCATAAGAATTGTATGTGGCCTTTTACTCGCTATTGATTTTGGCGCAAGCAAATTTGGAATGCCATGGACAGACGAAAGTCAAAATTTAAACTTATTTGAAGTGGCCGCTTGGTTTCCGGAAGATGTTGCCGAATATGGCGGAATCTTCGCGCTGTTTCCAGTACTCTTTGCTTGGTTGGGCGCATTTAGCGAAGCCGTTGGCGGACTTTTCTTAGCCCTCGGCTTGCAAACACGTATTGCTTCCTTTCTAATCATGTGTACCATGTTGGTTGCCATCTTTCTTCAGAAATGGGGACAAGGAACTTGGGGAATGCTTCCAGCCTTAGGCTTTTTATGGATTGCAGTTTACAATCTATACTTAGGTTCGGGTCGTTTCGGATTGGATTATCTAATCGCTAAAAGATTAAAGCTTGATTAAACGCAACGGATTCTTTTTCCGCAGTGTAGTATACATTTTTCGTTAAGAATTTTTGAAGCCTTGGAGAAAATTTAGAAAAATGGATACGGTTTTAGCTTTTTCAGCTAAAAACACCTCTGGAAAAAGCGCACTTTCTTTTGTTTCTTTTCTTTGTGCGAACAAAGAGAAAGAAAATAAAAAAATACCAATCAACTATTTAACTCAAACATTCTTAAAATTTCAAAAGTAAAACTTAAAACAATCATTTAATCAAAAATAAAATCATCATTATGAAAACAATCATCACAGTAATTATTTCTATCGCACTGGCAACATTCGCGCAAGCACAACAAAAAGTAAGCATTTCAGATTTTGAAAGTTTAGACAATACTAACTGGACGGGCGAATTGATGTACGTAAATTACAGTGACAGCAAAGAAGTCATATTGCCAACAACACTTAGAATTGAAGTGGAGAAAAACAAAATCATCTTTTATAAAAAATACACCACCGAAGAAAGTGCGAACGATAAAAGTACGATCAAGATTAAAAAAGACGGAACGTATTTAGGAAACGAAAAAATAATCCGTGTTCAAAGATCAACCGACGGAAGCATCGAAGTTGAAACTAGGTACGAAGGAAAAGACGCGAATAGAGACGCTACAATATACATCACCTACTCTTTTAATGAGCATCAACTTTCTATGAAGAAAGAAGTGGAATTTAAAGACGCGCCAGGGAAATTTGTCCGCAATCAATACTCATATACAGAATCATAAATTAAAGCATCATGAAAAAACTCATCATACTTTCAACCATTATCCTAGCAATTTCATTACAAAGTTGTGTTCAGGAAACACATGAGAAAACAGTCACATTTAAAGTTGATATGAATGGTCTTTCAACTGTTGAAAACGTTGGTCTTAAAGGAAACTTCACAAATCCTTCCTGGAAAGTAACAATTCCATTAACCGACGAAAATAACGATGGAATTTACGAAGGAACGTTTAGTAAAAAAACGGCGACTTCAAGCATTCGGTTCAAGTTTGTCAATCAAAAGCAATACGAATTGAAAGATCAACCAAATCGTACTTTACAGTTTGAATATAAACCGCAAACACTTGTATACGAAGCTACTTTTGATGTAGCGAAAGGAAAAACAATAGCTCATTAAATCAATATCAAAAAAAATGAAACATATCACAGTATTGTTGCTCCTGATCGGATTCTCAGGAATGGCACAAGTAAAAGGAAACAAAAAGATTAGCACGAGAACTTTTCCAATAGAAAGCGTTCAAAAGATAAAAATCAACTTTTATGCGCAAGTTACAATTGATCAATCAGCGCCAGAAGGCATGACGATTACGACCGACGAAAATCTATTTGACTTGATCGATACAGAAGTCGTTGGAAACACGCTGCATTTGGATCAGAAAGAATGGATTCAACCATCGCAGAAAGCAATAATTACCATTGGTGCACCAAACTTACGTCATGTAGAAACAGGCACACACGATGTCACAAAGGTTATCAATGTTGACAACGACTATTTGCAATTGACTTCTCCCGTAGGAACCATTATTTTAGAAGGAAAAACGAAAGAGTTACGCATTGGTGTTGAACTTGCCAAAGTGGACGCTTCTAAGTTAGTTGCCGAAAATGCCTTTGTAAATATCTGGAGTTGGGGAAATGCCAAAGTAAACGTGATCAATACGCTTCATGCGGAAGTGAGCAATAGCGGAAAACTCATCTATGTAAATTCGCCAAAAACGATCAATAAGAAAACGAAAAAAGATGGACAGATTTTAAGTCTGGCAGAAAAGAATACCGTTAAAAACCCAGATGCAGAATGGATTCGGTTTAAAATAAAGAATAATAATTTTAATAGAAATCAATTCTTTGTGATCGGACCCAAAAAAGATGGTTCAAAGTTTAGTTATGGTTTCCCGATGATGCCAAACGCCTTACGCAAAGAAAATTGGACCGTTGGTACTAAAATATACAAAGTCAATAGTTTAGGATTGCGAAAACTATTGGTTACGATTACAAAGGAAGACGCAGATACGACAGTTGAGTTGTTCTGATACAATTCCTGCAAAAGGAAAAGAAATCGCCTAAAAATTACTTTCTAGGCGATTTCTGAGTGATTCAGTTTATACCTAATTACTGATCACAATTAGCACAAGTTGGCTGAACGACTCCACCGGTTTGCGCCGTAGAAATACACGTCTCAGAAGGACATGCAAAAACGTTACTAATTAGTGCACACAAAGTACCAATTGTTGCTCCACCGACAACACTATCTTGTTGAAGCGTTGAAATAGATCTTTTGTTAAGGCTTAATGATTTGATTTCTTTCTTTTTCATAATAACATAATTTTTAAAATTATACCCAAAGTTAAGTAAGGCTGCCTGATATTATATAGAAAAATGAATGGTAGTATTCGTGATTTATAAATTACGAGTGATTACTATTTAAATGTTAATTACGGGATTCCCGTAAGTGGTTCATCATTTGTTTTTATACTTTTTTATCTAATCAAAACTTTATATTATGTTAAAAAATATTTTAGCCCTTGAGCGTATTAAAATTATAGAAAAGCAACAGCAAAAAGAAATCAATGGAGGCATTATTCATTGTAATCCTTGTAATCTTTTTCCAGGACAAACCTGTCACCTTAGTTGTCCAAAACCACCTCATAATAATTAATATCATCAAAGCGGGCTTCGGCTCGCTTTTCTTTTATCTTCTTTCTTCATAACTACTGTAATAACTGCATTTGAACACTCCACAAAATCATTCCGACACTTCAGAATAAGAGGCTAAAAAAGAGCTCTTTTTTATTTTAATTAGAAAAATATTAAACCATTACGCAAGTTTTTAGTCTAAAAAACATCTTATACTAAAACCACAATCAATTTGCCTATTAGAGAAATACTACTTTATGAATTTTAAAACCGAGACCCAATGAGAAAGTATGTATTTCTATTCCCTGTCCTAATTTTATTTTCGTGCGCATCTGATGAGGATGTTTACACAGAAATTCCAGAAGAAAACACAGACACGCCTACAATTCCAACTGATACTGAAGTAAACGGAATTGACATGTCTGACTATTTTACAATCAACTTTAGCAGCTTGCCAAATTACAGCAATCCTGATTATCCAATTCATTATGTGAATTCCGTAGGTGATACTAATGAGCCAGCTAACAATCAAGCAACTGATACAGGTGCTATTTTGGGTAGAATTTTATTTTTTGACAAGCAACTAAGCATTAATGATGCGGTTTCATGCGCAAGTTGCCATGACCAAACAATTGCTTTTACAGATAACAATCGGTTTAGCACAGGATTTGATGGTGTAAATGTTACCGGAGCACATTCCATGCGATTGTTGAATGCGCGTTTTTACGAAGGCGAATCATTCTTTTGGGACAAACGTGCGACAACCTTGGAAGATCAAACTACAGAACCAATTATCAATAGTGTAGAAATGGGCTTTGATGCCAGTAATGGCGGTTTAAATGCGTTAATCACGAAAATGAATACCATTGCCTATTACCCAGCGCTATTTGAACTTGCTTTTGGCGATGGAGCCATTACGGAAGGACGTATTCAACTAGCCTTAGCACAATACATTCGTTGCATGGTTTCTACAGATAGTAGGTTTGATGAAGCATTCGCACAAAACTACGATCCGAATGTGCCAGGAAATGGAATCAATCAAAATTTTCCACAACTTACAGCACAAGAAAACTTAGGGAAACAAATTTTCACCACCAACCAAGGTGGAATCAATTGTGCAACGTGTCATCAATTGCCAACATTTGCACTTGCTGCCAATTCAAGAAGCAATGGTTTGGATGCTGGTGAAACGATCATTTTTAAATCGCCATCGTTAAAGAATATAGCAACCTCAGCACAGTTTATGCACGACGGACGATTTACAACTTTAGCAGAAGTGGTTGAGTTCTACAATTCAGGAATTCAAAATGGTCAAGCCTTAGACAATCGCTTGCGCGATCAAAATGGGCAACCGATTCAAATGAATTTAACGCAAGCTGAAAAAGATGCCTTAGTTGCCTTTATGCAAACGTTTACTGACAATACCGTTGTCACGGATACCAAGTTTTCAGATCCTTTTATAGAATAAAATTCAGTAGACACTTACCACATAAGCTTTAAAATATTGAAAATCATTTTTTTACTTTAGTTCGCATCATTTTTATTTCAAATTTTAGAACTCATGAAATGAATCATTTGCTTGCCAAATGTGAACTCGGCGAAGCCAATCTTCGATTTCGTTTTCTTTGCTCGCACAAAGAATACTGAATCTAGTTCAGCACAGGCTTCAACAAAAGAAAGTGCGCTTTTCCAGAGGTATTTTTAGTTTTTCTTTTATTGAAAAACTAAAACCACATGAATTTTTCTAAATTTTCTCCAAGGCTTCAAAAATTCTTAACGAAAAATTCATGCTATACTGCGGAAAAGAAGAAAACAGCTTTTAAATTTTATATCGAACTCAGGCTTAGAAGGCCTGTTAATTATAACAGGTTTTATAGTTGTACAACTAAAGCACAGTTGGCAAAAGGGATTAAAAAAGTTAATTAGATAGAAATGATCATACTTAGCGGACAATATCAATTCGTGAACTCACTACATTTTCTAATAAATTTGTATTTACAATAGGTTGTGTTAAAATGTATCTCACATCCGTAAAATCTATGACATAATCAACCGTGCCGTTGCCAGCCGCATCAACGAGACTAGAACTTTGGTCAAGTGCACTTGATATGTGTTTAATCGTTTTAAGCGGATATTGTTCTCGTAAAAAAGCTTCTTGCGAGGAAATTGCATACTTATGTGCAGCATCAAATTCCTGTTGTGTTGCCACATTGCGTAAAGTATCGTAATTATGATAGTGAAATCGTTCTACTATAAAATGAAGAAACGAACTTCTAAACAAATCTGCAGACATCGCAAACATATCATCAACATCTACTTCTCCAGAATTATAATTATCGATAAAAGCGTTATTACTTGCATTAACCAAACGTAAAGTAACCGTTTGCGGACTTATTACGGCTTCCTCAATTCGTTTGTCATATTCACCAATAGGAATTTGAACTAAGTTTTTTAGTTGCAAAAAATTTGCACTGTCCAATTCAAACTTCATATTTGAGCCATCATTTATCTTTTGAACGAATGCTTGTCTTTCTGGTGCAGTAACACCATCTATTTTTAGTTTTCGCTGCATTGTTGAAGATTCAGCAGCTTTTGCGCCTTTATATTTTGAAATGGTTTCACCTTTAGCAGCTTTCTTTCCAAAAGTATCCGCTTCATGTTCTAAACTTTTATAATCATTAACAGCCACGCCTTTTTGCAGAACTTTCGTAGGTTTTACAACACCAGCGCGTTGTTGTGCAACGTGTGTAAACTCATGCCCTATTAAATTTTGCCCTTTAGAAGAACTTGGATTGAATTCGCCCGGCGCAAAGTGAACGTGTTCGCCTTGTGTGTATGCATGTGCGTTCATTTGAACAGCTTTCTGAGAATTGGTATGAATAGCAACATTTGAAAAATCTTGTCCGAGTGAAGTTTCTAGATTTGATTGCAATTTAGTAGGTAAACGACTGTGTTGTTTTGTTGAAGTTTGTGGCGGCGTAAAACTATCTTGTGCGCCTCTTGATTTTATGAATGATTGCCTTTCTTTTCGTTGAATGATATTTTGAGTACCTTTTTCTTCATTACTATTCAACTTGATTTTTTTCATAAATACATTATATATAAAGCTAAGATTACTTCGCTAAGATTTTTGTCACAAGCATACACCAATTATCTTTTCTGTCTTGAACGTCTTTGTCAATATCAAATCGCGCTTCATACGCTGAGAAAAACAACTTTTCATCTTTCACTTCACAAACATAGGTTGGAATTGTTCTTTCAATAGCGATCACAATAATTTTGTGTGTGTTACTTTCTGTAACTAATTCAATCAAGTAGTTTTCAAAACGAATTTCTTTTGCTGTTTCGTTCTCACCAGCAACCAAACGCTTATGCAGCAGCATTTGTCTTCCTTTTTCTTGAATCAATGTGGTTAGCATTGAAAATGTATCTATATCAAAACATGTTGCTTTTTCCATTCGTTCACAATTGTAATTAAATATAATAAATAAAAGTAAAATTTTGTATTTCATCTTTACAGTTTTCAAACTTTTAAGATAATTAATGTAAGTTATTTTTTATTTACCACGGTGGCGGCGAATAAAAAAGAGTTCCTGAAATTGCCGTAATCGGAATTCTTTGAATAGAACTAATTCCGTTAGGTTTTGTCCATAAACTTATGACTTCATCTCCTCCAATATACACTGCTACATGCGCAGGAACTGAAAGATCTGGTATCATATAAAATATTAAATCGCCAACAGCAGGTCTATTTGACGCATCAGAACTATCAAGTTCTGGAAGCGACGTTGAATAGTTTAACTGCGCCCATAGTTTAGGTACAGGACTCACAGTTGCTTTTGGTATAGCGCCTGCACTTACATAATAACTTCGAATCCAATTGGCATCTATTCTATTTGCCAAATACGCAGCATATAAAATACTTTCCCAACAGTTCATATTTGCTAATACTGGTAATTTTCCATTTCCATTATTCAGTACAAAATAAGAATAGAAGTCTGTATTTGGTGGATTTGCCCAATTTTGTGATCCTACCAGTAATTCAGAAATAATAGTTGAAGCTTCAACTCCTGATACTTTTTCACGAATCAATTTTAAAACAGAGTTTTTGACAACAGCAACACTACGTTCAGCCACAGGAGCCGCTCTTATCAAGTCAATAATAGCTGCAACACTTATAGCATCAGCTTTCAATGCCGTTTTAAGGTCTTTTGTTAGCGTAAATTGTGCCACTGCACTCTGTTGTTGTTCAGGAGAAAGCGCACTAGTAAGATTTTCTGATAAATTGTTATCGCTCTTTTTTCCCTGCATTGTAGATGCAGATGAAGCTTTTGCGCCTCTATATTTTGAAACGATTTCACCTTTTACAGCTTTGCTACCCATACTATCTGCTTCACGTTCCAAACTTTGATTGTCGTTGATAGCCACTCCTTTTTGCAACACTTTAGTAGGTTTTACAACACCAGCACGTTGTTGTGCAACATGTGTAAACTCATGCCCTATTAAGTTTTGCCCTTTGGAAGAATTTGGATTGAATTCGCCTGGTGCAAAATGCACATTTTCACCTTGTGTATAGGCGCGCGCGTTCATTTGAGTTGCTTTCTGAGAATTGGTATGTATAGCAACATTTGAAAAATCTTGACCAAGGGAAGTCTCCATATTCGATTGCAATGCATTTGGCAAGCCTTTCTGTTGTGTTGGTGGCGTAAAACTATCTTGTGCTCCTTTAGGTTTTACAAACGATTTTCCTTCTTTTCGTTGAATGATTTGATGCACGCCTTTCTCTTCGTTAGAATTTATTTTTTTTCCTTTCATGAGATGCTTTTTAGGTGTTGCAATAAAAAACAACAACGATAAAGTGTATTGATTTATTGAGACTTAGCTTTTGGTTTTATATTCAATTGTAGCTTCTGGAATCATATAGATACCTTGCAATTGAACTTTTCGTTCTTGTAAGTTGTTTTCAATCCATTCAGCGTTTAATTCCATTTTTTCAAAATCTTTCCAAATACGCTTATCGCTTGCGCAACTGTACTTTTTGCATACTTTCGGACGATCGTTATAAATAGAGCAACATTGTTTCTTTTCGTTTAAATGTGTGCAATATCCTGTTGACTTTTGCCGAATGTAATACGGTTGTCCCAAATCCCACTTTGATTTCCCGCCTTCTATTTCATCTACTGAAAGCGCAAAATTGAGTTTGCAACACACACCTTTACATATATGCATGCGTTCCTCGCAGTTTACGGGAACAAAATCATCTTTCGTTTCTTCTTCATCAACTCTAATGGCAATTCCTGCATGAAAATGTTCTTTTCGTTGAACGGTTTCTATTCGTACTTTTTGAACGACTTCTTCAAGTTTTTCTTTCTGTACTTTTCCATCGTCGATTAATGTATCAATTAAGCCATATAAGAACGATTCTATTTCGTTGATACGTTCTGCTTGATTACTAAGAGAACTGTGTGTAAAATAACCTGAACGTTCTAGTTGGCGTTCCAACTCTTGTACTATTTCTTGGTCTTGATTTAATTCGTCCATAATTATTCGTTTGCTAAGATTTTTTTTAATCGTTCTATTTCGGCGTCTCTTTCATCAAAATCCTGATAAAACGTAAGTGGAATATTTTTAATTTTAGCGATGTAAAAAGCTGCGAAGTCTTTGATGCGGTATTGGTAATCATTTCCTATGGTAGCTTCTTCACTTCCTTCATAAAGAACTTTGCCTTCAATTTCTAATAATTTTACTAGATTAGAAATGGTAATCTCTCCATAACTAATAAGCTTTTCACCAAGATAACCAGCATTTTTATTGTTGTATAAAAAACCCCAAGAATTAGCAGAAATTCCTATAAAGTCGTCATCTTCCATATTCGTTTTCTCTAAAGCATAAACATACGCTTCACTGAGTTTGTTAGTATACTTTTTATCTAATTTAACTTCATAATATCGCAATGTTTCAGCAGCTAAAAAAGAACCTAATAAACTACTATTTGGTTGCTCAATTATGTTCTTAAGTTTTTCCTCATTAGCTCCGGAGTTCCATATTTTATTCTTAGGATTATCATAATACAATTGAAATAATCCCTTGAAACCTATAGCTATAAGTTCATGTTCAAGGGCGTTATCTAATAATTCGTTCATTTGTTTTGATTTATGTTGCGTACATGAGCATATTAGAAACAATAATATCATTATCTTAAATTTTTGCTGTACCATTATCTATAACTTGCGTCTTTATTAACTAAATTTTTATAAATATAACCTCTAATTAAATTGCCAGTCATTACTGCAGCTTGTCCATGTCTATTCAATACCATTCCTGCTTGCGTTTTATCTAATTGTACCTGCAACCAATTTGATGAATCATTTAATACTGTCAACGTAGCACCTCGAGGCACATCTGCTAAAATTTGCGAGTTTACTGATCTTCCTGTTCTCAAAGCTGCTAAAGGAGTATTATGTATTGTCCCTGTCCATTGTAATGGTAAATTTAAAGTTTCTGCTCCTGTAGAATCTTTGGCATCATTCCAAATTTTGGCTGCACGCATAAATTTGCCTGAAGGAACTCCATCATTAATTTTCTTAAATGGTAATAATTCATGTTTTCCTGCGGCATTAGTTTTCCAACCCCATTGCACTGAACCATAATAAGTTCCCGTTTGATTTCCTTTTGTTGCTAAAGCAGTTGTTTCAAATATTTGATGTGATTCTTTTGATGCACCTGATAAAGTTGGTTTATCAATTAAAATTGGATTTTTTGTTTTCTGAACTCCTTTGTCTTTGTAATGCCATCCTAAACTAGCATTTCCATGTGTATTAACGTCTTGTAAGTTTAGACTTGGTTGTGTGATAACTCCATAGATTGGATTATTATAGTCATCTGCCCTATCTATCATTGTACCACGCTCTGCTCCTTTAGATATTGCCCTATCTTCTCTACTTTTATTCCCATCTATATATGGGCGCGTTGCTCCAACTTTAGATTGAGCTGTTTGTGTAATCCCAATCAATTCTGCATCTGCGTTTGCGTTTGGTATAAATTTTAATTTAATATCTGCTCCTCTTACTCCTGATGCTGCAGGATAATTTATGCCTCTAGCTTTATCTTGGCGTAATTTATACTCATCAGTATCCCATGAACCTCCAAAAGTAGCTATAGCCATCTGAACCACATTACTCTTCGCTTGTGCCGTTCGCAACGAACTTCGCATTCCTAAACCAGCAGAACGATATTTTGAAACCGTTTCGCCTTTAGCAGCTTTACGCCCAAAACTATCAGCTTCACGTTCCAAACCTTGATTATCATTGATAGCCACACCTTTTTGCAGCACTTTTGTAGGTTTTACAACACCTGCACGTTGTTGCGCAACGTGTGTAAACTCATGTCCTATTAAGTCTTGTCCTTTGGAAGAACTCGGATTGAATTCGCCCGGTGCAAAATGAACATTTTCACCTTGTGTATAAGCCCGTGCGTTCATTTGAACTGCTTTCTGTGAATTGGTATGAATACCTACATTTGAAAAATCTTGCCCCAAGGAAGTCTCCATATTCGATTGCAATGCATTTGGCAACGCTTTATTTTGCTTTTGTTGTGTTGGAGGCGTAAAACTATCTTGTGCTCCTCTTGGCTTTACAAACGATTTCCCTTTTTTGCGTTGAATGATATTTTGATTCCCTTTTTCATCTTTTGCTTTTATTTTTTGATTTTTCATCCAAATACTACTTTTATATTCCACTGAAACTACAGAAATACAATGTACTGATATACTGTAAATTGTCATAGGGGAAAAACCCCGTATTTTAGGTTGACTATTTTATTATTAATCAATTTTCACGTTCTTTATATACTTATATAGAAACTATTCTCTTAAAACTATCCGTTGTGATTAAAATTGACAGACATAAAATAGCAAAACCTGATTTCTTTCATTCCAAAGATTATGAACGTTTGAAGCAAGAAATTAGTGAGTTTTATAAACTACACAAAAGTACACGTGCACAACGTACGTACAATGTTAGTTCCTTCTCTGATGAAGTAGTCAATAACTTAATGAAGTTGTTTGATCATAAATGTGGGTATTGTGAATCGCAATTAATCGCAAGAAAAATTGGATATGGATCCTACGTAAATCACTTTCGCCCAAGCAACAATTCACAAGGGTTTGATAGTAAAGAAATTGATCCAGATCATTATTGGTGGCTCACATACGAATGGGAAAACTTATATGCATGTTGCCATAATTGCAGTCGATTCAAATCGAACCTATTTCCAGTACAAGGAAAAAGAGCTGCTATTGAAACTGCGCATGAAGCCATTTCAGAGAAAGAAAATGCTTTTCTAATTGATCCATGTATCGATGATCCAAGTCAGTTTTTTACGTTTGATTTAAGCACATGCGAAATTATGCCGCTGAAAGAAGATAAACTGTCATTTTTTTCAAAAATAAAATTCTCTCCATTAATCGGGGAAATGGTCAAGCAAAAAGCCGAAGCTACGATTCAAATCTTAGGATTGAATCGGAAAGACTTGATTTACGAGCGTCAAAGTATTGCCAACGAAACCAAACGTGAAGTTGAAGGCTTGCGAAAAGGCGTTAAAAATTCGCATGCAATTGCCGAAGAATGGAATGAAGTATTGAAAGGAACTTCTAGAAAAGATCATCTCGCCTTCCGAAAAGCCTTGATTGATCATTACTTGGAAGACAAAGAAATATATGGCAAGCTTTCTGGGCTTACCGATCAAATACAATCGTATTACAATCAAGCTCAACAACAACAACAACAACAACAACAACAACAACAACAACAACAGTTACCAACAGAAAGTCCTGCTCCGCAAGAACAGGTAAAAGGTGGCAATAACATGTTTGAGTCGCTTCAATTTCCATTAAAAGACGATCTTGTTGATGGACTTACAAGAGATACAACGAAAGTGCCAAAAGTGGAAAAAGCTATTTTTAACGAAAAAGATGGTGAATTTTACGCAAGCATTCTCAAAAATATATATTTAGATAAAATTGTTCTAAAAAACTTTAAATGTTTCTCCGATTTAACACTTCAAATACCTGATTATGCAGAAGATACAAGTTCTGAACCTTGGTTGGTATTTTTAGGAGAAAACGGTGTTGGAAAAAGTTCGGTGCTAAAAGCCATCGCATTGGCTTTGATGGGACAAACTTATTTAGATGCTTTAGAAATTACTGTGGGCGATTTACTGAAATATGGAAAACGCAGCGGATCTATTCAAGTGTACGGAAAAGGAAAGGACGAATTTTTTGAGATTACCTTCAACAATAAGGATAATAAAATTATAGCCAATATTGAAAACCCACCTGCGTTTATTATTGGTTACGGTTCTACCCGATTGTTGCCGATTGGAAATTTGCAGCCTGAAAAAGATCATCCAAATTATTTAAAAGTAAAAAATCTATTTGATGCCTCTATTTCATTATCAAATGCAAAAGACTGGTTTTTAAACGCAGATCGAAAAACATTCAATCAAGTAGCGAAAACATTGAAGAGTTTGCTTTTGTTAGATGATTTAGATTCCATTCAGCGAAGCATTAAAAACGAACAAATTTTCATTAAATATGATAAAACAAAAGATAATGTAGACATTAATCATTTGAGCGACGGTTACAAGTCCATTTTTGCGATTGCCATTGATATGATTTATACCTTATCGAAAGAAAATGTAGTGTACGAATTGGCAGAAGGAATTGTACTGATTGACGAAATTGGCACACATTTGCATCCGCGATGGAAAATGGAAATAGTAGAACGCTTGCGCAAAACATTTCCGAAAATTCAATTTATTATTACTACACATGAACCGCTCTGTTTACGTGGTTTAAAAGAAAATGAAGTCGTGGTTTTAAAACGTGATGATGAAAATGCAATCATTGCTATTAGTGACTTGCCAAATCCGAGCAGTCTACGAATTGATCAATTATTAACGTCTGAATATTTTGGACTGAATAGCACGATGGATTCTAAAACGGAGAAAGAATTTGAACGGTATTATGAATTGCTTGCCATTGAAGAATCAAAACGGACAAAAGCAGAAAAGAATGAAATTACAGCATTGCAAAAAGTACTTCCGCAAAAGAAACGCTTAGGAAATGATGCGCGTGAAGATTTAATGTATCATGCTATTGATGAGTTGCTTGCGAAGAAAATGAAGAGTAAAAAACTCAAAATTGTAGACGAAAACATCAAAAAAGAAACGATAGATAAAGTACAAGATATTTGGAAAGCAATTTCCGCAAAAAATAAATTATGATTTTCATTGATAGAAATTTGGTTACTGCACCAAAGAAGTTGACTGATGAAAATGGTGCAGCAAAAAAAGAATTAGAAAAAGCAATCGAACACTTTACAGGTCCGGATAAGCATAAAACGTATAAAAACTTTAAAGTTTACCGTGATCCTTCTGTAAAGAAAGCATTGATTGAACTCTGCAAAAGCAAATGTGCCTATTGTGAAAGCACGTTTTTAAAAACCTATGTAGGTGATATTGAGCATTTCAGACCCAAAGGAGAAATTGAAGAACTGAAAGCTTCGGGCAATTCAAAACCTGGTTATTATTGGTTGGCAGCAGATTGGGATAACTTGTTATTATCGTGTCGAAACTGCAATCAAAAATCGAAACAATCAACGATAAATGTACAGGAAGCCAAAAGTATGGGAAAAATGAACCAATTTCCTGTATTTGATGAGCAAAAAAGAGCGCGATCGCATGAAGACGATTTAAAAAAGGAAGAAAAAGTACGCTTGTTGCTCAATCCGTGTGTGGAAAATCCTGAAAGTTACTTTAAATATGATATCAATTCAGGCGTAATCAAATCGCGAAAAAGAAAGAAGTTTTTAAAACAACGTGCGTTATCTTCTATCAAAGTTTTTGCCTTGCAGCGTGTTCCGTTAGTGCAAGATCGCGAGAAAAAAGCAATTCTCATCAGTGCACAAATGCAACGTGTTGAAGAAGCGATGTTTAATTATAATGATTTTTCACACGATCCTGTTCGCTCCAAACGATTTGCGAAAATTTTACATCGCGAAATGGAAGCTTTGCAAAGTTTTCTTAATCCTAATGAAGAATATTTGGGCTTAGCGCGACAAATGATCGGGAAGTTTATGAAGAAGAATTTCCAAGTAGATATTCATGCAGCTTGATTTCGACTGCGCTCAGTCAACTTTGTTTTGTCATTCAAATGAATGTAATGGAATAATGTGTTAATTTGAAAATTACAGTACGTCTTTGCGAGGAGTTTCGACGAAGCAATCTCATGCTTGCTGAACTATAAAAAGACTGCCACGTCACATACGTTTCTCGCAGTGACACATCTAATAAATCCAAGAAGTCTAAAATCAATTCATAATCCGCACCAACAACTCTTTCAACAAATCGCCATTAGGTAAATTACTTGCGCCAACACCTTTACTTTTTACGTCCATTTCGCGTAGTGTTGCGATAATGCCGCTTACTTTTTTCATTGGATAATTGCGTGCAGCAATTTGATATTCCTTCACAAAAAACGGATTGATTCTAAGAATGGAAGCCACATTTCGCGGTGTTTGATCAATTAATCCGTGATATTGTAATAATTGTGAGAAGAAATTAAACAACAACGAAACCGTCACCACCGTAGGATTGTCTTTTGGGTTATCAGCAAAATACTTGATAATCTGGAATGCTTTGGTAATGTCTCTATCTCCAATGGCTTTGCGCAGTTCAAAGTTGTTATAATCTTTACTAATCCCGATGTTTTCCTCAATCAGAATTGGCGTGATTTCACTTCCTTTTGGTAAAATAAGCTGTAATTTTTCGAGTTCGTTATTAATCTTACTCAAATTCGTTCCTAAGAACTCAACCAGCATTTGTGCGGCTTTTGGCGTGATATTGTATTTTTTTCCAGCCAAGACTCTACGAATCCAATCTGCAACCTGATTTTCATACAATTTCTTGCTTTCGTACATGACGCCATTTTTCGCCGTGGCTTTGTACAATTTCTTGTTTTTGGCAATCTTTTTATATTTATAACAAATCACCAAAACCGTAGAAGGCTGCGGATTTTCAATATAGTCAACTAATTTGTCAATCGTGCGCGACAAATCTTGTGCTTCTTTCACAATTACAACTTGTCGTTCCGCCATCATTGGATAGCGTTTTGCATTGGAAACAATATCATCAATTGTGACATCGCGACCGTACAACACCATTTGATTGAAACTTTTTTCTTCTTCTGCCAGTACATTATCTTCAATATAATCGGCAATTTTATCAATATAATAGGCTTCTTCCCCCATTAAAAAATAAATAGGTTTGATGTTTCCTTTCTGTATATCGATGACAATCTGTTTAGCTTCTTCCATTGTTCAGACAAATGCGGAATTGTATTGGTTTTCGATGCACGAATCGTTAGTTTTGTGCTTATGGAACCTTTGAATTTTCCAAAATATACTTTCCGCTTCAAAAATAGGGAAAATAAAATCTATATTTTTGATGCGATTCGGAAAAAGTTTGTAGTCTTAACTCCTGAAGAATGGGTTCGGCAACATACGGTACAATTTCTTATGCAAGAGAAAAACTATCCGATAAGCTTGATTAATGTTGAGAAAGAACTCATATTCAACGATTTAAAGAAACGATATGACATTGTAATTTTCAACTCGGACGGAAGTATTTTTTTAGTCGTTGAATGTAAACGAAGTGCGATTGCGATTAAACAAAATACATTTGATCAAATTGCACGCTATAATATGGTATTGGAAGCGCAATATTTAATGGTGACTAACGGTTTGAATCATTATTATTGCACGATGGATTACGAAGCGAAACAGTATCATTTTTTGAGAGAGTTGCCAGAGTATAAGACAAGTTAGACTTGTTAGACTTGTTAGACGAAAATACTTTTACATTTAAAATTCAACATTTATAATTTATAATTTACAACATGAACATTGCCATTGTCATTCTAAATTGGAACGGAAAGAAGCTGTTAGAACAGTTTTTACCGAGCGTGATTGCATTTTCGCAAGAAGCAACAATTTATGTGGCGGACAATGCTTCGAGTGATGCTTCTGTAAGCTATGTTCGGACACATTTCCCAGAAGTTATTATTATTCAGAATGAAAAAAATGGTGGATACGCCAAAGGATATAATGACGCGTTGCCAAGTATAGATGAAGCAATTTTCTGTTTGCTAAATTCAGATATTGAAGTCACAGAAAACTGGCTCGCTCCTATTCGATCGGAATTTGAATCGAATTCAAAAACAGCAATTATTCAGCCGAAAATTCTAGATTTTAAGCAAAAAACACATTTTGAATATGCAGGCGCAGCTGGTGGTTTTATTGATAAATACGGTTATCCATTTTGTCGCGGACGTATTTTTCACACTTTAGAAGAAGACAACGGACAATACAATGATTCGCTTCAAATTTTTTGGGCTTCTGGTGCGTGTTTGTTTATCCGAAAAGCTGTTTTTCAAAAATTAAACGGTTTTGATGAAGATTTTTTTGCGCATCAAGAGGAAATCGATTTGTGTTGGCGCGCATTTAATTTAGGGTATGAAACCAAATATATTTCAGAAAGTGTGGTGTATCATGTTGGTGGCGCAACTTTGGACAGTTTACATCCGAAGAAAACCTATTTAAACTTTCGGAATTCGTTGTGCATGCTTGCGAAGAATCTCCCGAAAGGAAAACTGTTTCCAATTATATTTTCGCGTCTAATTTTAGATGGAATTGCCGCAATTCAATTCTTAGTGCAATTGCGTTTCAAGCATTTTGCAGCTATTTTAAAGGCACATTTTCATTTTTACGCGCGCTTACCCAAAATGCTAAAAAAACGTGGGGAAACACAGCAAAAACAGTACTTTCAGCAGAAATCAATTGTGTTTTTATATTTTGTGAAAGGCAAGAAAACGTATAGTGAACTTTAAAAGTATCCTGTTTCTTTGCCACGAATTCACGAATATTTTTTGCACCAATTCTCAAAAACAAAGCATTTCTCGATACGCCAAATCGTAGATTTGTCACTCGAAATGACGACTCTTTTTCGTATAAAATTTAGAATTTTTAGTGTCCAAAAACGTCACTTCGAGTAATTTTCGAAGAAAATTGTATCGAGAAGTAGTTGATAACTTATAATCTACTTAAAAATAACTTTGAAATGATATTCAAATCAATACATGAAAGAAGCAATATCAAAGTAAGAATCCCGTTTACTACCGAATTAGATACAGTATTATCAATAAAAAGGGTTCCTTTTTGAATTGTTAAAAAAAGTTTTAATGATAGGTTTAAAACTTTGTTAATACTTGTAAATTGAATAGCATTTTTAATACTTTTGGGTAAAATTTAAAAAAACCGTTTTAATATATAAAAATAAGATTTATGAAGAAGATTCTATTATTGACAGTAACGCTGTCTGTTTTGTTATCATCTTGTGTTTCTAAAAAGGATTTTGCAGCTTTAGAAGCAAGACACAAGGAAACTAAAGATTTATTGAACTCCGCAACTGTTAAGTTGAACTCTTGTTTGGAAGAAAAAGCCTCTTCTACTGCAAGTGCAGAAGCACTAAGAGATCAAGTTGCAGATTTGAGAAAAGCCAATAATGATTTAAAAGAAAATAACCAGAGCTTGATTCAAAACTCTAGAGATATGACTGTTTTGACAACGAAAGGTGCTGAAAACCTTGAGAAGTCATTAGAGAGTATGAAAGAGAAAGATTTAAAAATTACACGTTTGCAAGACGCACTTAATAAAAAAGATAGTGTAACACTTGCTATTGTTTCTAGCTTGAAGAAAGCCGTTGGAATTGACGATCCGGATATTGAGATTAATGTAGAAAAAGGTGTTGTATTTATTTCTATTGCTGATAAATTATTATTTAAAAGCGGAAGTTATAATGTAACAACAAGAGCGAAAGAAGTGTTAGCGAAAGTTGCGAAGGTTGTAAACAGCAAGCCAGATTTTGAATGCATGGTAGAAGGTCACACAGACAATGTTCCTTATAATAAAGGTGTGTTGATTGATAACTGGGATTTAAGTGTAAAAAGATCCACTTCTATTATTCGTGTATTGCAAGAATTGGGTGTAGATCCAGGGCAATTAATTGCAGCAGGAAGAAGTTTTTATGTACCATTGGTTGAAAATGATACAGCAACCAACAGAGCAACGAACAGACGTACACGTATTGTGGTATTGCCTAAAATTGATCAGTTCTACGACATGATTGAAAAAGAAATGAAAACACTTTCTGCGGAAGGAAAATAAGATCATTTTAAAATATATTAAAAGAGCGTTCAAGTTTAGTTTGAACGCTCTTTTTTTATGGATTATATTGGGCATAGCTCAAGTAAAACCAAAGAAATATTTACACATACAGGGATTGAAAACATTAAAAACTCAATTGATAATTTTGATTTTGATTAGGAAAAGAGTAGCTTAGATTTCAATGAGAAACTTAACTATAAAAAAGTTTGGTTATAGTAGAAATATACGGAATTCCGTATATACATAAGTTGGCAAACATTTGATGAAATATATAGTCTATAAAAATAATATTGATAAAGGTGGTGGCTCTTGCTCATCCGAATCTGAATTAACTGTTTATTTAAACTCTCTGATTCAAAAATTTAATCATAGATATAATAAAAATATTGGCTTTTTTTCTGATGAATTACTCGAAGGAGAAAGTCTAATTATAGCCAAAAATATAATAGAATCGGAATTGACTGACCTAATCGAAAACTATCATATTGATTCCGACCCAAACGGATTTGGAAGAAGTGCGCTTAAAGTAAATATATTAGGGAAAGAAAGAATTTTAGATCATTTTAGATGTAAACTTGACCAAATAATTTACTCACTTGATGGCTTACTTGGATTTTTTAATCGAACTATAGAAAAAAACGGAAAAGTTTCAATTTACGGACTTGGACATATTGATGTATTGGATTGTAATCTAATTTGGGAATTGAAAAAAATAATACGAGAAACTGGACATTGTACTGTAAAAAATCTAAAGAAAGAAATCGAATATATTTTCCACATTGATGGATTAATCAAGCGAAAACCTGATATCATAAACGAACGTTTAAAAAAGTTGGATAAATATAATTATTTAATAATATCGGATGATACGATTGAAACAACAGAAAAAGGAAAAGTGGTTGATGTTTGGACAAACTTTATTGAAAAGACCGTAACTATAGAAAAAGAAGAATTAAAAAAACGATTTGCCAACAATGGTAACCGTTGCGCAAGCCCATAATTTTATAAAAAACGAGACATTCTTAGCGCTTTTAAGGATGTCTTTCTTTTGAGTTTTAGCATTAATCAATATTAATAAGCCACTTCTTCTAAAAATCCAACAAGTCTAACAATCTAAGCAGTCCAAAAAAGTCTAAGAGATTCCTGCCTTCGCGGGAACGAGTCTACAAAGAAATACTCTGCGGATGTTGAATTCGATTTTCGGGATCGAGTTGTTGTTTTATTTTTTTTAATTCGGGAAGATACTTTCCGTAATACGAAGTTTCAAAGTCTTTGAAATTGATATCAGGATAGTTTCGGTAATGCGCTCGGATTCCGTGTTTGTAAAAACGATCTTGCACTTCTTGAAACGCTTCTAGCCTACTCGCTTCTTGTGATGGTTTGTCCCAATAGGATTGCAATTCCGATAAGTACGGATAGCTTCTGTGTGGAAATACTGAACGTTTTTCCAAAGAAGATGAATTGATGTTGCCACCAAGCGTATTCACTTGATAAATTAAGCCGCGAGACGAGATTACTTTAGAAATTACATCGTCTATGCAACCTTCAATTTGAGCGAAATCTTTGTACAATCCCGCGCAAGCGTTTTTAAAATATATTGGATGCTGTACGCCGTAAAACGTTCGCAATGCTTTGGCTAATGGTCTTTTACTTCCAATCGTAGCTTTATCCGAAATTTCTTTGAGTGCGTTGTACATGTCAAGTACACCTTTGTTATCGTCTGCATAATTGGTTATGAGAACGGTCAATGTTTTTCCGTTGAGTACAAAAGCTGCAAAAGCCGTAGTTGGCAAGTTTTTGGAATGTGTAAACCAAGTTTCTAGCAATTTTTTAGCTCTGGAAGTTGTGAGTTTATACGCTTTACAACGATATGCTTGAAAGAATTTTGGTGCTTGATAGGTTCTAAATTTCATTTTGGTTACAATTCCAAAGTTTCCGTTTCCGCCACCTTTACAGGCTTTTAATATAGCCGATGTTCCACTTTCGTGATGAATGTTTCCTTTTCCATCAACTAAGGTAATTTCTTGTAAGCTATCGCAGGTTAATCCATATTTTCGACTGAAAAAACCATAACCGCCACCTAAAGTCAATCCGGCTATTCCAACCGTAGCACACGACCCTGAAGGCAGAATGCGTTGTTTTGGCAACATTTCATTGTACAATTCTTTTAAAATACAACCTGTTTCTACGGTCAAACTATGATCTGGATTCCAGTCCATTTTTTTCATCTCAGCAAGATCAATCACCAAACCGTCGTTGGTACTAGAGAAGCCTTCAAAACTGTGTCCGCCACTTTTTACAACGACTTTTAAGTCTTTAAAGTTTGCAAATTGCATTGCAGCGACAACTCCTTCTGTATTGAAACATTGTGCAATATACGTTGGCGCTTGCTGAATGCGTTTGTTGAACCGAATCGTTAAGTCTTGATATTCAGCGTCCGCCTTTTGGTAGATTTTTATATTTTCTGGAAGCAATTCGGGCATTGTTGGCACTGCTTCTTTTTCAGGAGTAACGCCTTTTTCCTGTTTTTTATCATCGGCACATGAAAAAACCGTATAACCGATTCCACCCAACATCATTAGTTTAGCAAAGTCTCTACGATTATAGTTTGACATTAGCGATAAATTTTTCGTTCGTTCAACGCTTTGTGATATTTTCGTGCATTTACTTCATGTTGACGATTCGTTTTCGCAAAGTTAGAATAGCCTGAAAAGTCTTCTTTCGCACAGAAAAATATATAGTCATGTTTTTCATAATTCAACACGGCATCAATGTATTGCACCGATGGAATGTAGATTGGTCCTGGCGGCAATCCAAGATTTTTATAGGTATTGTATGGCGAATCGAGTTCTTTGTCCTTGTTTAAAATTCTTTTGATTTCAAAATCGCCCAAAACCCACTTTAGTGTTGGATCGGCATCTAACGGAATTCCTCTTCTGATTCTGTTTACGTATACACCTGCAATTTTTGGCGCTTCGTCCATTTTGATCGTTTCACAAACTACAATGGAAGCCAAAACAGAAACTTCTGTTTGCGACATGTTGAGCGCTTTTGCTTTTGCTTTGCGATCTGCTGTCCAAAAACGTTTGTATTCTTTGGCAAGTTTGGCAATTAAATCATCCGCAGAAATGTCCCAATATACATTGTATGTATTCGGAATAAACATGGTGTTTATGGTCGTTGGCGTGAATCCGAACTGGCTTGTGTATTTTTCGTCAGTAATTCGTTTTAGAATATCGTCCGCTGTCAATTCAATAGTAACAGCGATTTTTTCAGCTAATTCTTTTTTTGTTCGTGCATTGTTGAACGTTACTTGCGTTTCTTTTTCGCCGTTTCCTTTGCGTAAATCTTCTAGTATTTTGCTATATGCAACATTTTTTGGGAACATATATTTTCCAGCTTCTAAGGTTTCTTGTTTTAAATTTCGGAACGCTGCATATTCTTGAAATTTTTCAACATCATCCACAATTCCTTGTACTTTCAAGCTATTCAATACTTCTGCAAAAGTTGCTTCTGACGGTACGTAAAACGTGGTTTCTTTAGTGATAGAAGTCGTTTTATTTCCGTAGAAATACATAGATGCTTTCGGGTAGAAATAAATTCCGACAACAATAGCTGCAACAAGAATGATAACTCCAATTATTTTTAAACTCTTCATAAGTATTTACAAATCAATTTTAAAGAATGATATCTATATCTCCTTTTCCTTCACGAATAATTTCGGGTTCATCGCCAGATAAGTCTATAATTGTAGAAGCGATATTATCTCCATATCCGCCATCAATGACAGCATCGACTAGGTTGTCCCACTTTTCCAAAATCAACTCTGGATCGGTTGTATATTCTACAATATCATCTTCGTCATAAATAGAAGTTGATACGATAGGATTTCCTAATTCGCGGACAATCATGCGTGCAATATCATTATCTGGCACACGAATTCCGACTGTTTTTTTCTTTTTGAAAACTTTTGGCAGATTGTTATTTCCTTCAAGAATAAACGTATACGGACCTGGCAATGCTTTTTTGAGAATTTTGTAGGTTGCCGTATCAATTTGACGAATGTAATCGCTAATATGGCTTAAATCGTTACAGATGAATGAAAAGTTTGCTTTTTCAAGTTTGATACCTTTTATTCTCGCAATACGTTCCAATGCCTTATTGCTGGTAATATCACAACCCAAACCATAAACAGTATCCGTAGGATAAATAATCAATCCACCTTTGCGGAGAATGTCCACAACTTTCTTGATTTCCTTCGGATTCGGATTTTCGTTATATATTTTGATAAATTCGGCCATACCTTGCGCTTATCTTCAGCTTCACAAAAGTAATCGATTTTTATTAAAAAAACGCATTGTCAAATTAATCTGTAACTGTGTATTTAAAAATACTAGTAAATATCAACTTAATTCACTGAATGTAAACTCTTTTGCTTGAAATTAATTAAAAAATATTTTAAGTCAATATTAAGAGTTTTGCATACTTTTTTTAGGATATTGCGTTTTCTATTACAATTAATCATACGTCATGAAAAAATTCGTTTACACTGGTATTTTAAGTCTTTTTATTTTATTGAATTACGCTTGTAGTTCAGAAGATTCGGATTTTAATATCACACCATCAGATCCTACATCTTCAACTGTTACAGCAGCTACTTTGTTAAATGTTTCGTACGGTTCAGATACTGATCAGGTATACGATATTTATTTACCACAAAATAGAACACTTGCAACAAAAGTAATGATTTTGATACATGGCGGCGGTTGGACATCTGGCGATAAGGCTGATATGGCTAATTTTGTAGAGTTGATACAACAAGAGTTACCAACATACGCAATTGTAAATATTAATTATAGATTGGCAAACGACACTACTTCACCGTTTCCAATGCAATTGGACGATATTACAAGCATTATTAATGATTTGAAAACCAGAAATGAAGAATATATTATTTCGGAAAGTTATGGTTTTCTTGGTACAAGTGCTGGTGCACATTTATCGCTACTATGGAGTTATGACTACGATACACAATCCAATGTAAATATGGTGGCAAGTATTGTAGGTCCTACAAATTTAACGGATGAAGCGTATTTGAACAATGCAGATCCAACCATCCAAGCATATATAGATTTGCTTGGGCTAGATTTGGTACTTCCGTTTTTAGAACAATTCAGTCCGTATCATCAAGTAACGACTGCTGCACCTCCGACAGTTTTGTTTTATGGCGGACAAGATCCGTTGATTCCAAATTCGCAAGGAACGAGTTTAAGCGATCGCTTAACCAATTTAGGCGTTACACACGAGTTTACATTTTATCCAGAAGAAGGACATGGTTGGGGCGGACAAAACGCAATTGATACTTGGACAAAATTGAAAGCGTTTGTTGCAGAGCATCATTAATTTTTGGTTGCTCGTTGACTTTTCATATTAAAACATTCTTTTAAAATATTATTCATACATATTTTTTGTAAATATTACATATTGAGTCCATGCTTTCGCACCATTTTTTCAATGTCTTACATTTCGATATGAAGTGCTGGCAATATTATTTACTTCCTGAAATCAGGCTATGACTGTATAGTGCCTGCAAAACTACTTGGATCGTTTTTATAAACCTTGTTTATTCTATTATGCTCGCTATCTTGACTTACAAATTAAAACACTTATTTTAAGTTATTTACGAAGCTGTATTTATTAAAGAACTTAAATAAAAAAACAGGTATTTGTACGGGATATATTTTCTCCATAAACATCTAACTTTACTTAATTATTAAAGAGAGGTAAATTTATTTCATATTCATAAAGAAGTAAATCTGCTAAATTATTAATGAGAAACCAACTAAAACAAATGTTATGGTAGATATGACACCTACAAACAGTTTTATTCGGACGTTAACACAAACGCCAAAGTTAGCTACGGAATTAAGTCAAAACTTTACTCGATTAAAGAATACTAATGACGAAGTTATTAAATATTTGGGGTATCCTCAGATAATTTCTGACGATTTAAACAAACTTTATAAGGCTTTGTCCTTAACTAAAGATTTATTAACTATTGTTTCAGTTGTTCCAGAGGTAGGACAAGCAGCAAGTGCTTATAAAACCCTTGTGAATACAATGATGTTAGAAATTAAACCGGCCAAAGACGCTGCGGCTCGTTTAGCTAAAACAGTAAAACCACTGCACGATAATCTGCAAAAACTAGATCCTATTCTGGATAAAGGAATTGCTGCGGCAAATGAAGTTGCTAAAATTTCAGGTGCTTTTCTAACTCATTTTACAGAAATCGCTTCTTGTATTAACAGCTTACCAGAAGGTTCCGTAAAAGAAACTGGTCAAAATTACTTGAATACGTTTTCAAGTAAAACTGAGCCAGGAACCGTTAAGCTTAACAAAGCGATGAGCGATACTAACTCAGTAATTAATACACTTTATAATGAGTTGGCTAAAATAAAAGCTGCTTTAAACCCATTGCCAGCAATACTGAATGCTATCAACGATGTTTTCAAAGTACTGAATCCATTAATGGATATATTGAAAGAAGTAGAGCATGCATTAAAGACAATCGAAATTATGATTCCGTTACCATATCCACACATGGTAAGTCTATATGATATCTTTAATACGCTAGGAGAATTCCTTGATCTGGCTATGAAGCCAATTGAAGGTCTAATTAATGACTTATTGAATGCGTTACATATCAAATTGCCATCGATTCCAGGTTTAAGTGATTTAATTAATATCCATATTAATCTTCCAAGTATTCCAAACTTTGATGCATTAATTGCGGAAATCCTTAATGTATTGAAACAATTTGAAATTGATATAAAACTATTCGATTTAAGCTGTCCGCCTAAATAAAATTAGACAGATTTCATTACCCAACTTAAAAACAAAATAGTGTTTATAGATGGTGTTTGTTGAAATAAATAAATTGTCAGGATGCTGAGAAAGAAAATATTGCTTTTCCCGTTGGCTAATGTACTCGGTCATTTATCGAGAACATTAGCACTTGCGGAACAACTTTGTAAAGAAGGGCAAGATGTTTATGTCTCAGCTTCTGACTATTACGCGAATCTTTTCGAATTCGTAGACCCAAGAATAACGATACTTCCATCTATTGAAATGTATGCCGATGCAACCAAAAGTTTTGGACAAATTTCGTATGCAAAAGATGGTAATGTAAACGAATCAGCATTACTTGAAGCTTCAACACATCTTGAGACTCCAGAATTAGAAAGACGTGGTAAACTCCTAAAAAAAATTATTGATCGCGATACAGAAATTATTGAACATGTCTGTCCAGATGTCATTGTGCTAGATTATCATTACGCGCCGTTGTTGATTCCAAAAACGAAAGAGATTCCATTATTTTGCATCTCTCATAAAATAGGATATCCTACTTTGTGTCATCGTGTGCATGGTGAATATCCGTATCCATTGAATGAAAATACCATATTGGTCCCTGGCATAGATCGTTTTGAAAATTCGGAAATTGAACATGATTCAGATACTATAAAAAATAAATGGATGCTATGTGGTATGTTTTCCTGGGAAGGTTGGCAACAAATACAAAAAGTACCAGAGAAGAATGATATTTTTCTATTCTTTGGAAGTACTGGTTGTTCTGAAAAACTAACGCCTTGGTTCATTGATAAATTGCCATCCGATTACAAACTTTCGTATGTTGGTCAACAAAAAGATGATCAATTTTTGAATTTACGTTCTTATTTAAAACAAACCTCACTGGTTATTTGTCACGGAGGACATGAAACAGTAATGGAATGTATCAAGCAAAAAAAACCGATGATTATTATTCCTAATAATTTGGAACAACTTGAAATTGGTCGTAGAGTTGAAAAATTAAAACTAGGAGTCTTACTTACACAACCGTATCATACGATTGACATTAAAGCGCTCACAGACACTATTGAGGAGTTAACACATAATCAAGAGGTGAAATCTAATCTAGCATCGTTTGCGAACGATTTGGCGCAATGTGATGGAGCCAAAATTGCCGCAAATATTATTATGGCGAAACTGTATAATAAAGTAGCGGGAGAAATTATCGAAAAATAGTAACCAAAAACAATAATTGTTATGTTTTATGAAGTAAATGACGATTACCCATTTTTATTGGAAATAGAAAATCAATGGGAAGCTGTTTGGTCAGAAATTCAAAATCTGGGAAAAAAGCAGTATTCAGATTACGAGCACAGTAAAGACGGTGGATGGAAAATGATGCTGTTTATTATGCTCGATAAGTATAATGACGTATATGAAGAACAATGTCCACTTACGTTTGAATTATTAAGAAAAATACCTAACATCACCTTTGCGTCAGTATCCAAACTTTCAGGTTTTTCAAGCATTCATCCACACCATGAGTGGATAAAAGAGGATGATAAACTTTTATATAACAACGGTAACATGCATCGTGCACACTTAGGATTAAAAATCCCAAAAGATGCAGCTGCGTGCGCTATTCGTGTAGGCGATGAAACACGTTCGTGGACACCCGGAAAATTCTTGATGTTCAACGATACCATTGAACATGAAGTATGGAATAATACGGAGGAAGATCGTGTGGTGCTTGTATTAGATTTTATCAAAGTCGGTCAAACCATGTTAGAAAATGATCAAATTCAATTATTAAAAAAGAGAATGATCGATTTACACATGTAATACCAATCGGCTACTAATAACCTTTCACAACCATGAATAAAACCCTATTCGTATTTTCCAATGATTTTGGAGAGTTGGTATTGCTACGATTGCTCCTATTCAAACAGCCAGTTCATGTATATTTGGCATTGCCTGAACGTTTGTTTGAACACGTTGAATATCCGAATGCGACTAAATTTTTATATCATACAAGTGATGATTTAAAAAAAAATATTGGAGACATACAACCAGAGCAAGTACTCCTTTTTAGTGCCTATTTAATCGCGCCAAATAACATCCTAACTTTTCCTGAATTCTACAGTTTTCTAGACTATCTAGATGAAAAGAAAATTGCAGTATCAACCAGCGATCCATTCATGCGCTACTACGATCAACTAGACTACGACCCTGATTCTGTCGATTTTCGCTCTAAAGTAAGAGACAAATTAAAAGAACTCAGCGAACGTTTGACAGTTTATAGACATCTTTATTCGGTTCCAGTTCAATTTGATGGTGCTCCATGTCAGTCTTTCTCAAATCCTTTCAAGCGTGATGTAATCGTTCCATCGGATGATAGAAAGCAATGGACTTTTATCATGTCATCGGAAGAATTTTTGCTATTGCAAAACGGCAATGATGGAAGTTATCACAAGACATTAATTCCGCTATTTACCTCATTAGTTCAAAACCACAATATCAAAGTCAATTTGGTATTCCCAGAAGCTTTAAATGAAATATTAAAATTAAAACTAACTGCTATTCCTAATATTAATTACGTGAGTTATTGCAGTATGGCTGCTTTTGAAGATCTCATAGCCCAATCAGATTTAATGCTCTATTGGAATGTATTTTCTGCCTCAACATTGCTGTGCAGACTCTACAAAAAACCGACTGTTTTTCTAGGTCTTGGACACATGGAAACAATTTTTCCAGGTTTTTACAAATACATCAAATCGTCTTGGTTTCCAGAGAATGATCCAGAAATCATACCACTTGATGACGCTTCCATAGCTACACTCATAAAAAGTTTAGAATGCGATGACGAATCCATGAAAAACCCAAAACTTCACCAGCCATATTATGAATTAGACACTCCATTAGCAATTTTGTCTAACAAAACAGAAGCATTATGAAGGTCTTATTTATAACGTCAAATGATTTTGGCGAATTGAGTCTGGCAACTTTTTTCGCGCGCAATCAACCATTTCAAAGCATTTTTGTCGTACCAAAAAAAAGAGCAACCTATTTTGATGAAGTTGTTGATATCAAATATGTCTACTCTTCTATCACCGAACTGGAAAGAATTATAGAAAATGAAAAGCCAGATGTAATCTCACTCAATACGGGCTATTTAATAGTCAATGGTGGTTTAGCAACGATGGAGGAATTTCAATTATTTTATGAGTATTTAAAGAAATTAGGTTGCCCAATAATAACTACCGACCCTTTTGTTAGAGTGTACGATAGTTATCCTGAATGTTCTTTTGAACTTGATGGAAATCCATTGGTATCGCTAAAAAATGAAATGACTTTTCTCAGTGAATATTTAAAAGAATTACCACATATTTATGGGTTTCCATGTAAAAGCAATCTGGAAAATGCCTATTTATTTTATAATGACAAATATTGTTTAAAGGAAAAAAAACCACAGCACGACACTGAAAAAAAAGATCATTGGCTTTTTGTATTAGGCGAGCTTGATTCCACCTTACTATTCGTCAAACATGGCGAACTATTTATCAAGGAATTAGCCGAAAGATTAAAAGAAATTTGTCAAAACACAGAAAATCGTGTTCGCTGTGTATTTCCTGAAAATATAGCAAATATGCTGCGCGTACCTTTAGCTCCGCTTAAAAACTTACAAATATTAAATTTCTTAACCTTAGAAGAGTTTGAAACACTCGTTAGTGAATCGGATATCGTTTTTTATTGGAATGTGTTCTCAAACTCAATATTAATGTGTTATTATTATGATGTTCCTTTTTTATGTTTTGGAAAAGGACATATTGCCGATTTAAGTGAAGATTTATTTAACCACATGTCAGATGGAATTTATCGTAGCGGAAAACCTGAATTTATCGATTTTCTATCGCCACTTGAACCAAATCTTGACACACTATTAGAAAAACAGTATTCAAAAGAAAACCGTCGACGTATTCTAGATGAATACCATCGTTTACCAACACCACAAAGTATCGTAAAAGCACTTACCAATGATTGAACCAAAAATGAACATCACAAATGCTTATGAAGACTATCTTATAGATACGTCTGAGCAGGAATATTTCGATCTTTGCATGGGTTACGGCTCCGTATGTCTTGGGCATAATTTTCCTCCAGTGGTCAGTGCACAAGTAAAACAATTGAAAGCCTACACATCTCCCGGATTTATTGAATCGTCGGTATACGTACAAGCAAAAGAAGCTGTAGAAAAATATGTAGAAGGATACAATGTGCATGGTTTTTATCCTTCGGGTGCAAATGCAGTAGAAATTGCAGTAAAAATGGCAATGGCATCCAATGGCAAATCTAAAATTATCAGTTTTGCAAATAGCATGCATGGAAAAACCATATTTGCCAACAAGCTTGGTTTTGAATCCTGCCTTAAAGATGACAATCAAATCATCAGAATTCCATTTGTAGGCGAAAAAGAAGAAAGTGAAATTCTAGAAATCTGCGAAAATCACATGCGTGAAGGAACAATTTCGGCTGTTATTATTGAACCCATTCAAATGAGTGGTGGCGGTTTCAAAGCATCATCAAACTTTTACCAAAGTCTACAGGACTTGGCATCACGCTTTGGTGTGCTTCAAATTTATGATGAAATTCTCATAGGATTTCACCGAACTGGTTCTTCTTTCTTCTTTAAAACACACAATTTAAAACCTGATATTGTTTTGGGAGGAAAAGCAATGGGCAGTGGTTTTCCTATCGCTGTAGTTTTACAAGAAAAAACGTTTATCACTCCAGAAAAATTTCGCGGAGGCGGCACCTATTTCAATCATCCAATGGCTTGTGCATCTGTGATTGCAACATTAAAAGCATACGAACAACTTGATGTGGAAACATATATCACTGAAATTGAAAAATGTGTCTTGGAGCATTTGCCTGCAGCATCTTTAGCTGGTCAAGGTGCATTGTGGAATATTAATTTGGGTTCACAAAGCAATACAAAAGCTGTGGTGAAAGAACTCATGGCTAATAAAATAATAGTCAGCTTTTATGATCAATACATTCGATTTTTCCCTAGCTTTCTAGTGGATTTGTCAAAATTGACTGAAGCCTGTAAAATCGTTAAAAAATTCCTATGATAATTCATGTTGGTAATATAACCATGGAGCGTTTCTTGCCAGAACATACCGATAAGCTGTATGACTTGATTAATAGTCCTGAAGTTCGGAAAGGAATGCGAAATAGTGCTGTAATTCCGTATGAAAGTCATGTTTCGTGGGTGAAAGCAAACTTAATTGAAACCGAGAATACGCACCTTTTTATCGTAATAGACGAAGACAAAGCAAAAGGCGTTGTATTGATTAAAAATATTGCTGATGGCTCTGGAGAATTAGGAATCATGGTGAATGATATTCTTGGTGCCAGACGAACATTACTCACCAGTAAATTGGTCACAGGAATCCTCTATTATTGTTTTCATATATTAAATTTTGAAACCCTACACATTAGCATTATTCCTGAAAATATAAACTCGCTCACCATTGCAAAAAAGATTGGTGCCGATTATAAAAGTCAAGATGAAACCTATCAGCATTTTTTACTAAAAAAATCAAAGTATTTATCTTCTTCGCTCAATACATCGCTTATCAAACGCTATAAGCCAGTCTGTATTAAATAAAGCTACTCGCGATTAAGCATATCATAAAGTTTTCTTAAAAAACGGTATGAAAATTGATTCTAGAGACAAAACTTTAGTCTCAAAACCCGATTTTATGAAAACATTCGTACCATTTGTACTGTTACTGTTGTTTACCACATTCAGTAACGCACAAGAGCCGCCTGTACTAAAAACAGGCAACACACAAGTAGGTTTATCTTCTTTAGATATCAAAGTAGAAATTATCGGCAACAAAGCCACTACAACCTTTGATATGCTGTATTACAATCCTACCAATCAAATTTTAGAAGGCGAGTTATCTTTCCCTTTGGGAGAAAATTTTAATGTTTCTCGCTTTGCGCTAGATGTAAACGGCAAACTTAGAGAAGCCGTCGTTGTTGACAAAGAACTCGGAAGAATTGCCTTTGAAGCAGTCGTTCGCCGAAGAGTTGATCCGGCATTACTAGAAAAAGGCACGGGAAACAATTACAAAGCGCGCATCTACCCTATTCCGGCAAAAGGTTACAAACGCGTTGTGCTAGCGTACGAGCAAGATTTGCTCCACAAAAAAGATGGTTTCTTTTATAATTTACCATTACACTTCAAAAATAAATTAGACAAGTTCAATCTTGAAATTACCGTTTTTGAACAAGAAGATCAACCTGTTATTGAAGAAGGACAAGTTTCTGGATTGCAATTTGAAAACTGGCAACGTAATTTTAAAACAAAGCTCTCAAAGTCAAATTACACGCCCGATAAAAGCATCCTGATAAAAATTCCAACGAAAGTGAATTCAAAAAAAGTATTTATTTCAGACGATCATTTCTATGCATTTATGTCGTTAAACCCGAAAAAAAGCATTCGTAAGAAAGCAACCGAAATTACTATTTTTTGGGACGCTTCACTTTCAATGAAAGACAGAAATTTAGCAAAAGAAATTGCGTTATTAGACGCTTATTTTTCATACTTAGAGAATGTGAAAGTAAACTTCAAATCGTTTAGCAATGTGTTAATCACCGAAAAAACATTCAACATTCGTAACGGAAATTGGAACGATTTAAAAACCGAAATTAAGAATACTATTTATGATGGCGGAACAAACTATGACATACAAGATCCCAAACATAAAGATGCTGATCTTGTGTTATTATTTTCAGATGGAATTCAGTCGTTAAGTGCTTCAAGCTATAATTCTACCATTCCTTTATTCGTGGTCAATAGTTTGACAAAATCCAATCACGCTGCTTTAAGTAGAATGGCACAATCATCTAATGGAACTTATCTCAATTTGACTACAAAAACGGCATTAGAAGGATTTTCTGGTTTAAAATATCAGCAATATCGATTTTTAGGCTACACCTCTAGCGCTCAACATATAGAAGCCTATCCGAATTTGCCTGTAAATGTTGGGAATACATTCTCCATTGCTGGAAAAAACATAGGCAATAGCGATAGTATTGTTTTACATTTTGGATATGGAACCACTGTGGAACAAAGCATCATTGTAAACTTTAAAGACGGACAGCAAAAAGCACAAAATGTTCCACGCATGTGGGCACAGAAAAAGTTGAACGATCTACACCAAAATTCAAAAGAAAATAAAGCAGAAATTATCAACTTAGCCACTCAATACGGCTTAGTTACTGACTTTACATCCTTAATTGTGTTGGAACAAGTTATGGATTATGTGCGTTATAAAATTGAACCGCCAGCAGAATTGTTGGAAGAATACAACAAAATACTTGCTGATATTGAACTTCACAAAAAGAAATTTCCAAATGGCGATATTATAGAAGTTATTGCAGATGAAGTAGAAGTTGAAGAAACTGTCATAGAATCTGAAAATTCTGTTTCATTCAATGAAAGTCCAAATATTAGAAGTACAAATCAAGAAGTGCGATCTAATATCCTAAATACTATTCAAGAAGTCAAAATCGTCGAAATAGAAGAATCCATCGAGGAAATTCCTTTTTATATTATAGAATTTGCTCCAATATTTCCGGGTTGTGAAAGTATTAGAAGTAAAAGCGAAAGCAAACAATGTTTCGCACAAAAAATACAAGAACATATAAAAGAAAATTTTAATCTGGCATTGGTAAATACACTCAATCTTCCCGAAGGAAGAAAACGTGCAGATGTTATGTTTACGATTACTGAACAAGGAACTATTGGAACTATTGCAGTCCGATCGCCACATGAACGCATTTCAGCAGAAGTAAAACGTGTATTGAATTTATTACCACAAATGACACCAGGGAAACAAGGCGGAAGAACTGTAAGTGTTCGTTACACCTTACCTATCATTTTTAATGTAAATGCAAACGGAGCTAATTTCACAAATACAACACGAGTACAGCAAACGACAACGAGTGTTCAAAATCATCGTCAACCATCTAAAAAGCGATTACAAGTTGCCGATTTAACGGTAAAAACCGACTATATCAACGAATTGCGTCAGTTTAAAACGAAAGAAGAAGCATACAATTTTTACTTATTACAACGTACAAAATACATCGATGTACCAGCGTATTACGTAGATGTTTCCAATCTTTTTAGAGATGAATTTAAAACAATGGAGTATTCAGAACGAATTGCTTCTAACATTGCTGAAACGGACTTTGATAATTATGAATTGTTGAAAGTATACGGCTATCAATTGCAAGCGAACAATCAAAATTGGTTGGCAGTCTTTATATTTAATCGCGTATTAGAATTGCGTTCGGAAGATGCACAATCATACAGAGATTTAGCCTTAGCGTATGGAAATGTTGGCAAATGTCAGGAAGCTTTTGATTTGTTAAACGGAATAATTTCTGGGGAAATTTACAAGAATTCACACAGACGAAATTTTGGAGGTCTCAATAAAATTGTGCTCAATGAATTGAATCATTTGCTTGAAGAATATGAAAATGATATAACTACGAGTGCACTCGATAAAACAACTGTTCCGAAAGAAACTTTTGATGTGCGGATCGTGGTTGATTGGAATCATAATGATACGGATATTGACTTACACGTGATTGATCCGAATTTGGAAGAATGCTGGTACAGTCATACAAAAACTAAAATTGGCGGTCGTATGTCGCAAGACATGACGCAAGGTTTTGGTCCAGAAGAATTCACGTTAAAAAAAGCCATCAAAGGAAACTATTTTGTAAAGATTAAATACTTCGGCGATCGCTATCAAAAAGTGGAGAATCCGACCTTTATGAAAGTAACCTTGTACAAATACTACGGAACAAAGAAAGAAACCAAAGAAGTCAAAATCATTCGCTTAACAAAGTCTAGTGATCGATTGGTGGTGGCGAAGCTTTCTTTTTAGCTGTTAGCCTTTAGCCTTTGGCTGTTAGCCGTTAGAGTGAATTATTGAAAAAATTAAGTTCTCGTCATGCTGAACTTGATTCAGCATCACACACCATTTTATGTGACCTTGAATCAAGTTCAAGGTGACGTGAAATAGCACTAAACCCTACTTCGAAAAAAAATCCTTTAAATCTTTCACACTCATAGAAACCTTATTATCTATCGGTTTTTCATCTGGTAATACATCTTCTTGAAGCTTTTCGGAAAGTGTAATGGTATTGTTTAAAATTTCATCTAACACGCCAGAAATTCGTGAACGTGCTTCTTTGTTATTTTCGCTTAATTCTTGCACAGCTTTCAATCCGCCACTTATAGAATCTACATAGCGTTTCTTTTCATGTAAAGCGATTACACTCTTTAACCGTGAGTTAATTTGATTGATAAATGTAATAATCAAAGAAAAACAAACGGCAATTGGCAAGGCGTAGAATAACCATTGTAAAAATGTAGTTTCTTTGGTTAAATCAGTTTTAAACTCATTATAATGATCTTTGATATAGTGAAACAAAAATATGACAGCAATAATTGCTAAAACTCCATATAAAATAGTTAAACAATATTGAATATTAATTTGTGCCTTTAAATAATTATTTGGAGCTTTTAAGTGTCCGATTCCAATGTCGATATCTTCTTTTGTGCTTTTTTTTGCAGCAAGTTCTTTAGCCAGAATAGCTTCAGTTTCTTCTAATTTATCTTCTAATAATTTTGTAGCAGTTTTAATTTTATCTTCCTCGCCTTCTTGTGCTGATAATTTCTTTTTCTGCTCTTCTAACTCTTTTTTGAGTGCTTTAATTTCAAAACTAGCTTCATCTTCTATATTTTTTTCATTTTCAATATTATAATTTGGTGTAATGAAAATTGAGTCTAGTTGCTGTTTAGTAAATTTTACACTATCTAGTGATGCGTATTGAAAGGTGGCATTGGTTATGTTTGTATTAGTAAAATCTGCTTTGTTTAAGTTACATCCTATAAAATTAGCATTTGTGACATTTGCATGACTAAAGTTTGCAAGTATCAAATTAGAAAAATTAAAGTTTACATCTTCTAAATTTGAACCCGTAAAATCTACCTCAACTAAAGGCTTTCTACTCAAATCCAATCCACTTATGTCCACATAAGACAGGTTCGCTTTTGTATTAACTATTGGAGGTTTGTTAAGGTCTACCTTATTAAAAAGTAAGTCTACCCAATTAGCATGATCTTCAATAATTACATCTAATTCTTCTTGGGTGAGCTTACGTAATGTTTGTTCTTCTCTCTTAGTCATACAACTACAAATTATTCAATCACTAAAATAAGAAAAAGTTTACGAATTGGGTTTGTATGATGAATTTAGTTTTCAGAGTAGTTCTCGACTGCGCTCGAACTGACATACTCAAACTAACGTTTCATGTTAAAACAATCCTAAATCCTTCGTAAAGTGCAACAATTTTCCAAAATGATCGTCTATATTTAAATAGCATCAATCAAAATACCATGCGAAAACTAATTCTAACCACATTGGTTTTCTTTTTTAGCTACACGAATCTTTTTGCTGGCGAAGAAGAAAATCCTATAAAAATTCTGTTTCCAAAAGCAGAGTTTTTAAACGATTATACCGCGCGAATTCCATTTAAAATCATCGATCAACTAATTGTGGTAGAAGCCGAATTTCTAAATCAGAAAGGAAATTTTATCATTGATACAGGTTCTGAAACCTTGATTTTAAACAAAGTACATTTCCCGAAAGGACAACGATTAACGAAGAAGAAAACGCAAACGACAAGCGTTACGCGCATTATAGATCAACCGTACGAACGAAAGCTGAGCGAGTTCATTCTACAAAATTTCAATCTAAAAAATAAAAAATCGGATGTAATCGATTTGTCTCATATTGAAAAGAGTAAGAAAATGCACTTATTGGGCATTATTGGTTACAATATTCTGAAAGATTACGAAGTATTTATCGATTTGTATTTGAATCAAATTACGCTGTCACGGGTTGATAAGCATGGAAATAAGTTTGACACAAAAGTCTACGCGGAAGAAATTGTAGACAGTTTAGATTTTCAACTCGTAAAACATACTATTGTAGTTTCTGGTTTTGTCAACGATGAAAAAGTACGATTTGCTTTAGATACGGGCGCTGAGTTCAATCAATTAAATAAAAATAGCAACCGAAAAATACTAGAAAAATTTCGTCCAATGCGAAAACTGTCGTTGGTAAGTGCGGATGGTAAAAAGATTCGGGTTTTGGCAGGGAAATTGTATGGTTTCAAACTGAACGAAACCTCAGGAGTTGGTCCAATGTATACAATTGTGACAAATCTTCGGAAAATGCGAGAAGCGTATGGAACTTCCGTTGACGGCGTTTTGGGTTACGAATTTCTAAAATACAAGCGTACGATTATAAATTATAAAAAAGAAAAGTTATATTTCATCAAATCGCCTATATTTAAACCGTGAAAAAAATCATTCGACATATCACTTTATTATTACTACTCTGTGTTTCCACGAGTATTTTTGCACAAGAAAAAACCGTGCAAGGCTACCGTATAGAAGGCGAAGAAGTGATTTTTACGTTTGATAAACGTGAATATCAAGAAGTGATGCATGGCGAAACACAAGATCGGAAATCGATCGGAAATCATGATTTTGTGATTGAAAATGTTGCCGTTGCCGGACAGTTCAACGATTGGGCTAAAGACAAATGGATCATGACGAAACTTGATGAAAATCGCTATGAATTCCGCAAAAAGATTGCTGATTTTACCGATGAATTTTCATGGGAATTCAAGTTTGTAATCAATGAACGTTATTGGGCTGAACCTAAAGGTGAAGTTATTAACTTATCAGATGCAAAAGATAGAGACGGGCAAAATTTACACGTATACAATCTTAAAATGTACACTTCGCACGTTTCCGAAGATGGAAATACTTCTTTCTTCTTAAAAGGTCATGAAAACGCTGAAAAAGTGGTGCTGGCTGGTTCATTTAACAAATGGGATGAACAACTGTTTGAAATGAAAAAGACGAAAAACGGTTGGTATCTTACCTTACAATTGAAACCGAATGTATACGAATATAAATTCATTGTTGATGGTAGGTGGATGAACGATGAAGGCAATCCAAATAAGGTGCGAAACGAATTTAATGAATACAATTCTATTGTGGAAGTAAAAGCGTATTACACGTTTAAATTGCGCGGTTACAAAGCTGCAAAAGAAGTTTTACTTTCAGGATCATTCAATGATTGGTCAGAAGACGGATTTAAAATGTTTAAAACAGATTATGGCTGGAAATTCACCATATTACTTTCTGGCGGAAAGCATCAATATAAATTTATTGTAGATAAAGAATGGATGTTAGATCCAGCAAATCCTGTCAAAGAATACGATTACAAAGGAAATATCAATTCGGTTTGTATGGTTCGGTAAGCTTGTTCCCGCGTAGGCGGGAATCTCTTAGACTGCTTAGATTTTTAGACTTGTCAGATAATTTGTCATTCTCCTACCCTATTTTCTAAACACATTTACTTTTTACTTTAAGCAAAAATAATCTCAAAAATATTTGCGTAACCGAATAGTTACATTTATATTCGTAACCGATTAGTTACATAAAATATGAGAAGAGATGTTTTTCAAGCAATTGCCGATCCTGTTCGTAGAGATATTATTGAACTATTAGCAACCGAAACGCTAACAATAAATGCTGTCGCAGAAAAATTCGATGTAAGTCGTCCTGCCATATCAAAGCATTTAAAAATATTGAAAGAATGTGATATTATCACCATTGAAAAGCAAGGCAGAGAACGTTTTTGCACGATTCAGCCCAAAAAATTGATTCCCGCATTTTTATGGATTGATCAGTATAAACAATTATGGGAAGATAAGCTTGATAATTTCGAGAACTATCTACAACAATTACAATCTAAAAACAAAGACAATGAGTAATCTTGACAATCGCACCATTACAATAAAAAGAACTTTTAACGCGCCACTTGCATTGGTTTGGAAAGCTTGGACAAAACCGGAACATATTGCTTCTTGGTGGGCTCCAAACGGAATGAAGTTAGATATTATTGAACACAATTTTGTAGCTGGCGGCAAGTGGAAATTCAGCATGCCAATGCCAAATGGAAGCGATTTTATCTCTGAAGGTGTGTATTCTGAAATTATTGAACATGAAAAAATAGTGTTTACTGCCGATTTTAAACCAATGACTGAAAATGTTGAAATTCATGTACTTTTTAAAGCTGATGGAGATACTACGTACTTTACATTCCATTGTATCCATGAAACGGAAGAATATTGCAAACAACAAGAAAAAATGGGCGTTTACAATGGTTGGGGAAGTGCTTTTGATCGATTAGACGCTTTTGTTAATTCGTAATAAAAGTGATTTCTTTTTAAATTTTTCTATATCTTGTAGTCAATATTGAAAACAAATAACATGCGTTAAAAACGTATGAGTACTATTATTTTTAGCCTTTTTCTCTTTGTTAGATAAATTTTTAAAAGAATAACACGAATCGTATGAATTTAGCATCCATTAAAAGCAAATTACAATCAGACAATATCTTTCACTCTGAAGATTCAATTTTGGAACAACCAACTGTGATTGGTTATGATAAAAAGTTCAAATGGAGTTGGATGGCAACACAATTAAATACCTTTATAGTCGCATCTGATTTTAAAGACAAAGAAATTACGGTACAAACCATTGAGGCACACTTAAAACAAGCGTTTGAGTATAGTCGTAAAAACTATAAAGGTTGGCCAAGAGGCTTGCAATCTGGTGTTGGTGTGATTTCTATACTAATCTCTGAAAATGTCACAGAAGAAGCTAAAATCTACTGTAAAAAACTGAAATCTGGTAAAAAATGGGCAGCATTTACCATTCCCGTAGTGATTGATGCTTCAACGAAAGAAGTCTTCGCTTTTGATAAAAAACCAATTTGGGGAAGAATTTATTTTTCTTATTTTAAAAGAATGATTCAGGAGTTAACGGCTTAATATTAAATGATGAATTTTAAATGCTAAATTTTAAAGTCTCTCTCAACTACTAAAATACCAACCTACTAAGAAACAACCTTCAACTTCGCAAAGCGCAACAATAGCTTTTTGATTCCGCCTACTTGAAAACGAATTTCTGCTTTTCTATCAGCTCCAACACAATCAATTTTTGACGAATTGAGCATAATTTACCAACATATTAATTTTTCGGTTAAACACAAAAACGTGTATCAATTATGCTTTTGTTGTAGACCGTTTTTATGTTTCATTGTTGGTTTTTATTTTGTATTCGCCAGCTTTATATTCAATTTCAAACTTCCCAGTTTTGTTATCTATATTCCAACCGTTTTTAAGAGCAAATTCTATTGACTTTCTAACGAAATTCGGAGTTACTATTTGTGGTTTATAATCTGGAGGTTTGTTTTCTTTATTATTCATATATAACCAATCATCATACCAGCCATAATCAATAAGGAGTTGATTATTTTTATTAATGTCAGGTCTAACATCTATTCCTCCAGAGAACTTCCAATTAAAAGAGATATTAATAACTACAATTTTTCTAAATCCTTGCTTTTTTTTCGGTGTAGCCATTTATTAATCTTTCCTGATTTTTAAAGCGCTATTTTGATTGGATGCTAAAAAATCAAATTCTTCAGGTCGTATTAAAATTCGCTTATTATTAACAATTGATTCTATAATTACATATTCGTCAAAAGCTCCGTAAGGAGGATTTTCTTTTGACCAATATGTTTTTATTTCAATCATCTATTTTTTTTTATGCTCTACAACAAACAGCAACTTACTACTCCAACACTTTCAGCTTCGCAAAGCGCAACAATAGCTTTTTGATTCCGCCAACTTGAAAACGAATTTCTGCTTTTCTATCAGCTCCAACGCCATCAACTTTTAAGATTTCCCCACGACCAAATCGTGTATGTTCTACTTTTGTTCCTGGTGCTAAATCGCCATCAAATAAACTTGGACTTGGCGGTGAATCTGAAGAAGATGGTTTTATCTTTCTTAGTTTCCGAATTTGTTCTGCTGATGGACTTCCCACAACTGGTGGACGTCCTGTTTTTGGTTTCTGCAAACGCAACTTACTTTTGTCTACTTCGCCAAAAATATCATTGTCAATCAATGGTTTGTAACGATAACTATCAACTGGTGTGATGTAATCTAAATATTTTTCGTCAATTTCTTCAATGAATCTGCTTGGTTCAGCATCGACCAATTTTCCCCAACGGTAACGACTTTGCGTATACGTTAGATAGGCTTGCTTTTCTGCGCGTGTCAACGCTACATAAAACAAACGACGTTCTTCTTCCAAGTCACTTCGCGTATTCATACTCATTCCGGAAGGAAATAAATCTTCTTCCATTCCAACAATATATACATACGGAAATTCCAATCCTTTTGCCAAGTGAATCGTCATCAAAGCTACTCGATCATCATCGCCTTTGTCATTATCCATGTCCGTAGCCAAAGCCACATCTTCCAAAAATTCCGCCAAAGCGCCTGTTGCATCTACTACATCTTCTTGTCCTTCCACAAAATCTTTGATACCATTGAGTAATTCTTCAATGTTTTCAATACGTGCAATTCCTTCTGGCGTTCCATCTTTTTTGAGTTCTTGTACCAAACCTGTAGTTTTAGTCACATGCGCTGTCAATTCAAATGCATTTGCGCCTTCACTCATAATCTGAAAACTTTTAACCATTGTGGTAAAGTTTTCTAATTTATTTTTTGTCCCACTATTTATTTTGAGATCAATTTTGGAAATGTTTTCCATCACTTCAAACATAGATCGCCCGTAATGTTTGGCTGCAACCACTAATTTGTCAATCGTCGTTTGTCCAATTCCACGCGCAGGATAGTTTATGACACGTTTTAAGCTTTCTTCATCTTTCGGATTCACAATCAAACGTAAATACGCCAAAACATCCTTGATTTCCTTACGTTGATAGAATGACAAACCTCCGTAAATACGATACGGAATGTCACGCTTACGCAACGCGTCCTCCATTGCTCTCGATTGTGCATTGGTGCGATACAGAATAGCAAAATCGCCATTGTGTAATTGCTCGCGCATTTTAGTTTCAAAGATTGAGCTTGCTACAAATCGACCTTCTTCTCCATCGGTTGCACTTCGGTTTACTTTTATTTGTCCACCAGGTTCATTGGCGGTCCAAACTACTTTATCTATTCGGGTTTTGTTTTGTTCAATGACTGAATTCGCTGCTTCTACAATGTTTCTGGTAGAGCGGTAATTTTGTTCCAAACGATACATTTCAACATTTTCGTAATCTTTCTGGAAGTTTAGAATGTTGTTGATATTTGCGCCACGAAAGGCATAAATACTCTGAGAATCATCACCAACAACACATATATTTTGAAAACGATCTGCCAAAGCCTTCACGATCAAATATTGTGAATGGTTTGTATCTTGGTACTCATCCACTAATATATATCGGAATCGGTTTTGGTATTTTGCTAAGACATCTGGAAAACGATTTAGTAATTCATTCGTTCTTAATAATAAATCATCAAAATCCATTGCGCCAGCTTTAAAGCAACGCTCTACATATTCTTGATAGATTTCGCCCATTCTCGGACGTTTTGCCATCGCATCTGCTTCTACTAGGTCTGAGTTATTGAAATACGCGCGAACTGTGATGAGATTGTTCTTAAAAGAAGAAATTCGCGAACGTACTTGTTTGTATTTGTAAATGTCTTTATCAAGTTGCATTTCCTTGATTATGGAGCGAATTAAACGTTCAGAATCTTGTGTGTCGTAAATGGTAAAATTACTTGGATAGCCCAATTTATCTGCTTCAAAACGTAAGATTTTGGCAAATATGGAGTGAAAAGTTCCCATCCATAAGTTTTTCGCTTCACTTCCACCGACAATATCCGCAATACGCTTTTTCATTTCACGCGCGGCTTTGTTGGTAAACGTCAATGCCAATATATTAAATGAATCTACACCTTGACTCATTAAATAAGCGATGCGATACGTAAGTACTCTTGTTTTTCCAGAACCTGCGCCTGCGATCACCATTAACGCGCCATCTTTGTGAATTGCTGGTGCGCGTTGTGCTTCATTTAGCTGCGCAATGTAGTGTTGAATGTCTTGCTCCATAATTATCCCAAAAATAAAACACTCAACTCGCTATTACAACTGTTCTATTTGAAAGTTATGCACTTTTTTCCTCTTTTAGCTATTTGCGGTTAGCTTTTGGCTTTTTATCACCAACTATTCGTGGCTTTTTGTTCTTTGCTCTTTGCTCTTTGCTCTTTGTTCTTTGCTCTTTGTTCTTTGTTCTTTGCGCTTTGTTCTTTGCGCTCTGTTCTCTGTTGTTTGTTGTTTGTTGTTAGTTGTTAGTTGTTAGTTGTTTGCAAAAATACTTTTACATTTAAAATTTAGCATTCAACATTTATAATTTCTTAGGGTTCATCTTCGGTATTAGACTCTCGAATTTGTTTTGCTCTTTTTATTTGAAATGGTGTAAACCAATCCCAACTTACGCCAATAGCGATTTGATTTCCCGAATCGACAAAACGGTAATTGTAATTGTCATGTCCATAGACATAGCTTGCAAAAATACCGATATCACGATCAAACGGATACAATGTAAATGTAGTTTCGCTGCGCAAAGGTTCTACAAAAGGATGCGCACCTTGAATGATTTCAAATTTTTGCTCAAAAGCATACCGCAAGTTTGGTTTCCATACATGAACGAACTCGTAGCCTAAGTTAAACCGATTGTGACCATAAATATCTATGTCAAAATCTGAATACCCACCAAAATCAAACAGTCCGATGAATTTGTTGTGATAGAGTTCCCATGAAACGGTAAATGAATGTACTTTGTAGGGTTTGTCAAATTGATTCAAATTATTAAACCTAAAGTTAAACGACAATTTTGTAGTATTGGTTGAAAAGTTCCCGTTGGTTCTGTTTAATAAACTTGATAAATTACTTGCATCCGTAATCGTTGCATGAAAATCGTTGCATTCCATTGATTCATCCTCTGCGCCACTTAAAAATGCACATCCAGATTGTCCGTTAGAATAATGCCCCGTTTCTATTGCCCAAGCAAAAAAGTTGTTACTCTTTGTTTTAACCATTCGTTGCCAACCAAATAGAATGCGGTACGAAGGTGTTTTTACAGGTTTTGAATTTTCCGCATACATGCGAATATGCGGTTGAAAAGTAATATAAATAGCATCGCTTGGTTTGCTGATACTTTCTTGCATATTTTTACGCATATTGTTGTAAATACTATAATACACAACTGGTTTGGCATCAAAAAGAATATTTTCTTGTGAGTTCATATTTGATTGATAACTGAAAGAAGGTTTTACCGCAATCGGATAGTAATCATTAAATGCATTGTTATCTTCTGCCGAAGTTGTATTTTGTCCAAAACTTGTATACACAAGCAAAGTTGTGAATAATAATAGTGTATAGTTTTTCATCTTTTAAACGATTTATTGTTATAAAAGTAGTGTATTTAACTTTGAAACAAAAGAGTGGTTTTCCTGTAAAGTAAAGCATTAAAATCACGTAGAAACACCTTTGTGTAGATTATGATTATTTTTCTACTTTTATAAAAAAATTATTCCATGGGATATCCTAAAGAAATCTTGATTTTAAGACACGCTGAAAAGCCTACTGATACAAGTAATGAAAACCTATCTGCCAAAGGATATGATCGTGCGGCAGCGCTTGCTAATTATCTACCAAACACTTTCGGTACTATTGATGCTATTTTTGCAGCTGGTGTTGGAGCTAAAAGCCATAGTGAACGACCACGGGAAACCGTAACGCCTTTGGCTGAAAAATTAGGCAAGAAATTAAATGACACCTATTTAAAATTTCAATACCAAGAAATGATTACACATATTCTTGGAGATGATACACATACAGACACAACTATTGCAATTGCATGGCAACACACAGATATTGCAGCGATTGCAACTGCTTTTGGAGCAGAAAAAGTACCCACTACAAAATGGCCAGAAGATTGTTTTGATTTGGTTTGGAAACTTACCTATAATGGAAATAAAGGCTATTCTTTGGATCAAATTCCACAATTGTTAATGTTTGGAGATACAGATCATATTATTGTTGATCCCAAAAAACTTTCTTTTTGTGAAGAATTACAAACCATCAGTGCTATCGATTTATGTGGATTAAATCCTTTGCAACCCGCAGGAAACTTTTCAAACACAGCCATGACTTGTATTTTTCAAATTCCTACTGAAAGTTTACCAAAAGGAATGACGGAACAATATATTTTTGTTGGTGCAGGTTTTTTATTAAGCGAGCAAGCTATTATTGACAATCAAATTGCGGCAGTTTTAAATGTAGCGTATGATGAAAATGATGCGGCAGATTTACAAATTCCATTCTCAGATCCAGAAGTAGACAAAAGAGCAGCATTGCCGTTTGAGCTTTCAAATAATGAAAAGTATTATTTGAATCAACTCAATAAAGTTGGTTTGGTTGACGGAAGTGAAAATAAAATAGAAACCCTACTTGCAGCAATTTATGAAGTTGATCAATTGTTAAATTTCCCTTCGCCTACTGAACAAAAAGCGGACGGAATGGTGAATTTCTTTGCACAAGGAAACTTACTTATTCATTGTCATGATGGCGGAAGTCGTTCTGTAACGGTTACAGCTTTGTATTTGTATTATAAATTCTTTATTCATACGGATATTATCTTCCAAGAAGTATATAGAAGTATTATTTGTTTGCGTTGGAACCATTCGATGAACCACCATCCGACACAGGGAATTTGCGAAAATGCTTATGAGGTATTAAATACATACGAAGCATTATTTCCTGAACCTGTGCGTAAACTATCAAAAGTATAAATTAACCAACCAAAATTTTAATATTATGTCAGATTCATTTTGTCAAGAATTAAAAGAAATTGCAAAAAAAGTTATCGGAGTACATCATCCCAAACCGCCAACTTTTTGTTCAGTATTTCCTATTTGGAAACTTCCTACTGGTTTTTCAAGTACAGATAAAATGACTGCAATTTTTCCGATTCCTAATTTACTGCCAAAAGCACCACAATTTATTCTTGTTGGTATTGGCTATAATTTAACTGCTAAAATTTTACAAGATAATAATATTGCTGGTGTACTGAATGTAGCATATGATGTAGATGATTGTCGTTCATTGGCAGGACAATTCCCAAAACCGCATTCAAACTATTATCACACACAATTAAGTAAGGTAGGATTAGTTGATGGGAATGAAAATAAAATGATGACATTGGTAGCCGCAATATATATGGCTGAGCAATTATTAAGTTTTCCATCTGAAGAACAACAAAAAGAAGATGGCATGACCAACTTTTTTCCACAAGGAAACTTATATATACATTGCCATGATGGTGGAAGCAGATCTGTTACTATTACTGCGCTCTATATTTATTATAAATTTTATGTTGGTAAGTATACTTTTCAACAGGTATATGAACAAGTAATTTGTGCTCGTTTTTCTGAAGCTACAAATCATGTGCCAACGCAAGGAATTTGTGAAAATGCTTATGAGGTACTAACTACATTCAAAGAATTATTTCCAACACCAGTTTACAATTCATAATACAACATATTTTAACTTTAAAAAGATCAAAAAAAGCTTTCAGGAAACTGGAAGTTTTTTTGTTATATATTTTTTTGTTTCTTAACTTTATTTTAATGAAAAGTAAAAAATATTACGAGCATTCGTAATGATCAAGTTTTCATATTTTATAATTCTAACTTATTGATATAAAACTTTTAATTATGGAAAAACAAATCTTAAAAAAATTGGCGCTAGAAAGAGCGGTTGTTTCAAGTTTTCATGTTAAAAACGATCCAATGCTAGCTGGGTTTAAAGTAAATTCTAATAATTTTCAGTGTGATGATGATGATGACTACAATGATGATTATGACTATGATGACGATGATGATATTGGCTATGATTATTAGTACTTAAAAAAAGAATATTGACTACAATAACAGAAGCTTTCAGGAAACTGGAAGCTTTCTTATTATACCTTCTTTTGTAAATAGCGTTTCACAAACAAAAAAATTGAATATATTTGAATTTCCTGTAAACAAACTATGTTTACAATCATCCAATCTTACACTATTATGAAAAAACTATTACTTGCAGTATTTTTTCTTGGCTTTTGTTATACACATGCACAAGACGTATTTGAAAAGGATATTGATGCTATTGAAGCAAAACTCATTGAATGGAGACGTGATTTTCACGAGAATCCAGAATTGTCAAATAGAGAATTTAAAACTGCGGAAAAAATTGCCAAACACCTTCGTTCGTTAGGTTTAGAAGTACAAACAGGTGTTGCACATACTGGTGTTGTCGGAATCTTAAAAGGTGATCTTCCCGGAAAAGTATTGGCTTTACGTGCTGATATTGATGCACTTCCAGTCACAGAACGTACAGATATTCCTTTCAAATCAAACGTTAGAACTACGTTTAATGGTGTTGAAACTGGCGTAATGCATGCATGCGGACACGATACACATATTTCCATATTAATGGGCGTTGCAGAGATTTTTTCAAAACATAAAGATAAAATTAGAGGAACCATCAAGTTTATTTTCCAACCTGCGGAAGAAGGCGCACCAAAAGGCGAAGAAGGCGGCGCAGAAATGATGGTAAAAGAAGGTGTCTTAAAAAACCCTGATGTTGATGCCATTTTCGGATTGCACATTAGCGCTGGACAAGATGTTGGAACAATCAATTATAAAGCTGGCGGAATTATGGCTGCTTCACAGAGTTTTGAAATCAAAGTAAAAGGAAAGCAGAGTCACGGTTCACGGCCTTGGTCAAGTATCGATCCGATTATGACAAGTGTAAAAATTATTGACGGATTGCAAACCATCATCAGTAGAGAATCTGAATTGACGAAAGAAGGCGCTGTGATTACTATTGGAAAAATTACAAGTGGTGTTCGTAGCAATATCATTCCTGAAGAAGCAACGATGATTGGAACCATTCGCACATTAGATTATGACATGCAAGCATTCATTAACAAACGAATGAAAGAAATGGTTCCCGCAATTGCAAAAGCATACAGAGCTGAAGCAACTATAGAAATTGAAAAAGGATATCCTATTACCTATAATGATCCAAAACTAACAGCACAAATGTTGCCTTCATTACAAAAAGCAGCAGGTGCAGACAATGTAAATATAATTAGAGCGATTACAGGCGCAGAAGACTTTTCGTTCTTTCAAAAAGAAGTACCAGGTTTGTATTTCTTCTTAGGCGGAAAATCAGTTGATAAAGAAGCAACTTCGCATCATACACCTGATTTTTATATTGATGAAAGCGGAATGAAACTCGGCGTAAAAACGTTTATTCAATTAAGTATCGATTACCTAAATAACTAAATTATATGGATGCAGTTTTACACTTTTTAGGAAGTATTTCATGGTGGATGTGGATTCTTATTGGGCTTGCTATTGTTGCCATTAGAGATATTTTACAAAAGAGTCATACTATAAGTCACAACTACCCAATTGTTGGTCATTTTCGATATATGCTTGAAAGTATTGGTCCCGAAATAAGACAATATTTTGTAGCAAATAACCGTGAAGAATTACCGTTTAACCGTATTGAACGCGGCTGGATTTATGCTTCTGCGAAAAAAGAAAACAATTACGAAGGTTTTGGAACTGATAGAGATATTTATGCGCATCATCATGTGTTTATTAATAATGCCATGATGCCATATCAAATAGCTGAAAATCATCCCAATGCAATTGATAAAACATTTTTGCCATGTGCCAAAGTTATGGGTGAATTTAATAAAAGAAAACGTCCGTATCGTCCAGGTTCAGTGATTAATATATCAGCAATGAGTTTTGGTTCATTGTCTGCGAAAGCAGTAGAATCCATGAATAAAGGTGTAAAAATGGCTGATGCCTATCATAATACTGGTGAAGGCGGATTGTCTCCGTATCACAGTAATGGTGGCGATGTTGTGTTTCATTTCGGAACAGGTTATTTTGGGGTTCGTGCGGAAGATGGTGGTTTTTCTATGGAGAAAATGATCAAACTGGTAGAAGATAATCCTTTTATTAGAGCCATTGAAGTAAAATTATCACAAGGTGCAAAACCCGGAAAAGGTGGTGTTTTACCTGGTGCAAAAATTACTTCTGAAATTGCTAAAATTAGAGGTGTTGAAATTGGGAAAGATGTATTATCACCTCCAAATCACAAAGCGTTTTCTAATGTACCTGAATTGGTCGATTTTGTAGAAGCTATTGCTGAAGCAACTGGTTTGCCAGTTGGAATTAAAGCAGCTATCGGAAAATTAGAACAATGGGAAGAATTGGCTGATATTATGAAAGCTACAGGAAAAGGACCAGATTTTATTGCGGTTGATGGCGGCGAAGGCGGAACCGGAGCTGCGCCACCAAGTTTTGCCGATCATGTATCATTGCCTTGGGTATACGGGTTTACAGATTTGTATAAATTATTTCAGCAAAAAGGATTGACAGAGCGTATTGTGTTTATTGGAAGTGGAAAATTAGGTTTTCCTGCAAAAGCTGCAATGGCGTTCGCAATGGGCGTTGATTGTATTAATGTAGCACGTGAAGCTATGATGAGTATTGGTTGTATTCAGGCTAAAGTTTGTCATACGAATAAATGCCCTTCAGGAGTTGCTACACAAAGTAAATGGTTGCAAGCCGGAATTGATCCGACATTAAAATCAGTTCGATTGGCGCAATATTTTAAAACATTCCGAAAAGAGTTTATTGAAATTACACATGCCGCAGGTCATGAACATCCGTGTCAATTCAACATGAAAGATGTAGAAGTCAATGTAGCCGATCATAATTTATCCAAAGAATTGGACAGTACGTATAACTATGAAAAAACGGTTGTACCGTTTACAAACATGCAAGCTTTGAAAGATTGTGTGTATTTGGGTGGAAATGTGAAGAAATAAGATCGCTGCGCTTTTAGAGTCAAGAAAAAAGACTTTCTATGACAACTTTTTAATTTTTAATAATTGTTGTAGAATAAGAAGTTGCAAATAGATTAGTTATCCTCTAATTCTTCAATCTCCAAGTGAAAGTCATATTGTATGTCTTCATGCAGCGTACTGATTGCTTTTTTAGCCATTGCTAATTGTCGGTCGTATATATTTATGATTTGAAGACTTCGCTTATGTGCGGGCTTTAATTCTTTTAATTTTCCGCAAAAGTGTAATAAAATATCAGCTTCGGTTTCTTTCTTTTTGGAGTATCGAATGTATTTTTTGAGCAAGCGTAAAATTTTACGGATGCTTTTTTTGACATAATATAAACTGTCGTGATTTAACTTTGAAAATTCTACGTCAATTTCCTCTTTAATTTCCCGAATATATTGATCCTCATCGCGAGAGTCAAAAAGTGCATACGTCAGTAATTCTTTGTTTTCTTTCTTAAATTTCGCCAGTTTCAAACAAATCTCAATCAGTTCTTGATGCGTATGTTCTTTTAATTCTTTTTTTAATATTGTTACGGTTACTGGCTTCATGTGTATGTTATGCTTTCGGGATAATTTAAACGTAAAGAACGGTAATTTTAAATTGATGAAGTTTGTAGAGCTTCTCGATGAGAATGTTTTTTACAAATAAGCACAAGCCTTTAAATTTAACAATTATTTACTATGTTTTATAGCCATATTTTACGACTTTTTATTATTTATATTCTCAAACTTCAAACTAATGATTTCTGTTATTTTAACTATTATTTTTGTGGTTAGATTAGTCAATTTATTATTTGTTACACTAATTTTAGTTGCTAATTCGTCTAAATTTTTAAAAGGAGTTTCTTTTGTGAAATCTATTAAATCTTTTGCTTTTTTTGTTTTATGAGCAGCCGAATTATTTCGTATCATACGTAGTTCTATATTATTTTCTCTTTTTAACAATGCAAATTCTCTTCCAATTTCTTTTAATTCATCTATAAACTCAGGCATATCATTGGATTCAAGTTCTTTTCTCAAACTATTGCCAATTAGAGGGTTAATATCATCAAGAAATTCAATTATTGTCATACATAATAAACGTCCGAATAAATTTACTTGAGTTTCACTATTTGAGGTTTGATAATTGTCAAATAAAATAGATATATCATTATACACAATCGAAGAATATAGACAAACATTATAAAATTCGTCATAATTATTAATTCCACTCTTTTGTAAAACATTCCATATTTCACGAGTTGTATCAATATCATCTAGCCTAATTAATTCAGCTTTTTCAAGAGTTTTCCCTAAGTTATTCTTCTCTTTTTTAGAGAATACTTTTTTAGTCCAACTTTTCATTTTTTAACATTTTTTGGTTAATTATATACAACGCATGTATAAAAGGAACTAATATGAATTCTCATTTAGTCTAAATCGATTTGTCTATTGCTAAAACTATAAGAATCCTACTTAAAATCAAAGTTATTAACAAGAATTTTCTATAAGATTCTAATTCTAAAAAATTGATCTGAAAGTATCAAAATCGAGCTGGCTAACAAAATAATAAGAACTGTCCAAAGTTGAAATTTCCAATTTAGTTTGTATTTTCTTGCTATTTTATAAATCATAAAAAATAAAAGTCCACTGATAATTATAGATAGTGTAAACGTTCCGATTCCTAGATATTGACCAACGCGCGCTTCATCATTCGGCATTATAAAATTCATTAGTCCCGCTAAAAGTCGCATATAAAATGCTGTAAATAACAGTGTATAAAGGTATTTATTCCAACCTCTTGATTTTAGCAATATAAAAACAATGAGTCCTTGTATAATCGTTATAATTGGTCCAGAAATAGAAATCAAAGCTTTATGCAGTTCGGTAGGGTTTTGTCCTTTAACAGATGCTGTTCCATTTAATCGCATAATGGTTTCGTATCCTAATAATTCGCTTGTAAGCCAATGTGTAAATTCGTGAATAAACCAAGTGAATGCTACGGCGAGTATTCCTGTTAGAATATATTTTAGGGTAACTTTCTGGTCTTTCATTCGTTTAGTTTGTTGATTTTTTCAGCGCATATACAAGGTATACTTAACAAGAACTCTTGTGAATTTGTTTGTTGTTAAAACTAGAAGAATCTCAACGGAAATCAAAATCATCTCGCATATTTATTAAAAAAACACTAGAAAGGCTTTTGGTAACTTTAAAATAGTTTCCATTGAAAGAAACAGCTATTTTATGAATGTAAACAGTACTTTCATACAATAAATGTTTATTTGCTCAGTTAGTAAAAACGTATTATGTTTGCTAAAACTGCTATTATTTATGGAAGATAGAATTTTTGACTTGTTAATGTATGCTGTCCCAGCAGTTATTACTGGAGGAATTGCTTATTTTTTCTTTAGAGATCACATTGCAAACGAAGATAAAAGAAGACGTTATTTATTACACAAAGAAGCACAAAAAGAAGCCTTGCCAATCCGTTTGCAAGCGTATGAGCGACTTTCACTGTTTTTAGAACGCGTTACACCTTCAAAATTATTAATTAGAGTAGGACCAAATTCTTCTGACAAAACAGATTACGAACGTTTGTTGATTATGAGTATTGAGCAAGAGTTCAGTCACAACTTAGCACAACAAATATATATGAGCGATCAGTGCTGGAGCGCAATTATTGTTTCTAAAAACAAAGTAATCCAACTGATTCAAAAGGCAAATTTATCTGAAAAAACAGATTCAGCAGACAAACTTCGCGAAGTCGTTCTTAGAGAAATGCTAGAAATACCGTCGCCTACGGACGCTGCGTTATCCTTTATTAAAAAAGAAGTTGGAGATTTATTGAATCCTTAAGATAACAATTTATATTTTCATTCTTCTAAGGCTTCATTTTTCATTTTTGCGTAATCGTAGCCTTGTTCCCACCATTCGGACATTTGTTTTTTATTGAAGACTAATGAATTATCCGTGAGCTTTGTAGGTGTAAAATAAAGGTTGAGTTTTACATCTCTAAATTTAGCAGATAACTTTCCAATATTTATATCATGTCGTTCTACTTGATCGATTAAAAAGCCAAATAAATCTACCATGAGCGAAAAAGGGTTTCTTCCTAATTTTTTATTGGCTACACCATGTTCGGTTTCTAATATAATGGCATCTATTTCTGTTGCGCCTCTTTTAATGGCTTCATGAATTGGAACAATACATCCAAAACCTCCATCGGCATATTCATCACCATTTTTTGTAACCAAACTCATGAAAGGAACATAATTACAGGAAATCCAGATCCAATCACAAAAATCGTCGTACTCGTAATCCTTAATTGATTTATACTCAACGCTATTTTTAGTAAGATTAGTCACCGTGACCACAACTTCTTTCCCGGAAGCTTTTAACCTTGTAAATTCTTCTATTGGAAATTTTATCCTGATCAGTTTTCGGAGCTTTTTTGTTTCTCCAAAAGTTCGTCTTCCTCTCACCTGCTGTGCAAAAACATTAAAATAATTAATACTGATAAATGTTTCTCCTTTTTTCTTTCGAACGATAAATGGGTTTCTGCTAAAAATACTTCGCTGGTTTACAGATGTGTAAATATTTTTAAGCTTTGGCACATCATCTAAACCTAACAAAGGAGCAATTAAACTTCCTGTAGAAGTTCCTAAGAACATATCGTATTTCTTATTTTGTTCCTCCATAAGATACTGCGCAACGCCACCAGCAAATGCACCTTTACTTCCTCCTCCAGAAATTACAATTGCTTTCATTTAGTAGTCTTTCGTTTGTTTAAATATGCTTTCTCTTTATCGTTGAGTAGTTTTTCTACGCGTTTCAAATTTGGCGTGTATTCAGGATTCTTGATCAATTTGTCTAGTAGGTTTCTGCAAAACGAAGCAAATCGCCAATTGTGATGCAAGGCGCCATTGACCAAATCGGCTAGGTTTTTATCGCTGAACGCTTGCAATTCGTTGATGTATATAAAAGCATTTTGACGGACTTCAAAATGATTGCTACGATCTGTATAGCCTGAAAGTTCTTTATAATAGAATGGCGTGTTATTTCCACTATAACTTTTGGTGACAATTGCCAACGTGAGCCACAAAATTCGGAAACTCTGATCGCTAAATCCTTGTATATTTTTGGTTTGATCTAAATACTTCTTTTGATCTGCGGGGAAATTTGCCCATAAATTGTACAAGGCGGCTTCTTTTGTCACATAAGAATCGTCATTCAAGAGGCTTTCGTATTCAGTTTTTAATTCTAGTGGAATTTTTGTCAATGTTTGTGCTATCGCTTGACGGATTTTGATGTTGTTGGTTTGGAAAGCTTCTTTGTACGCTCTTATTTGAATATCAGAAGTTTCTTTGGGTAGATTTTTAACTAAGTTTACAGCTAGTTCTTCAGAAACATATCCTTTATTTTTATCTGAACCAAATAGTTTGATAACACTACTTATACTGAAACAAATATTTGGATGATTTGTTTCTCTAAAAGAAGCTACTTGTGCTGGTGCACCAAGCATTTCACCTAAATATGCAAACATACTTTCCTTGTTAATTCTTATATCTTGCGTAAGCAATTTATCAAAATCATAAAAATCATCAGACAATTGCGCATTTACCAACCAGGTTTTCACAAACGTATCTAAATTTTGTCCACTTTCTGCTTCAACTATTTTGATAAAATCATCCGTTTCAACACTGTTGAATTTATACGTGTTCAAATATCGTTGTACAGCATTTTTAAAAGGCTTCTCTCCTACTTTTGTTCGCAAAACATGCAAAGCCCAAGCGCCTTTTTGATAAAACGTTAAACTGCTTGCTTTCGGATTTAACAACGATTCTCCTTTTCCATCATTCATCGCTTGCAATTGTAATGCTGATTGGTATAATTTCCAATAGAAATAATCATCGCCAAAGATTTCTTTTTCCGCTAAGAGCGCATAATACGTTGCAAAACCTTCTTGCAACCAATGATGTTCACCACTTTTTGCGGTGACTAAATTTCCAAACCATTGATGCGCGAGTTCGTGCGCATTTACGTTTACGTAGTTTTTGTCTATAAAACCAATACTATCAACCACAAAACTGTCCGAAAATAAGGTAGCACTTGTATTTTCCATTCCTGCGTAGAGAAAATCTTTTACAGGTGCTTGTTTGTAATTTTGCCATGGATACGCAACGCCAATTTCTTCTTCTAGGAAATCAAAAATTCGTTTCGTGTGACGATACGTTGGTTCAAATTTTGCTTCATCTTCAGGATAATAATACATTTCTAGCGGAATGCCACTTTTAGAAATCTCCACTTTCTTTTTATACTTTCCTATCGCGAAAGCCACCAAATAACTACTCATCGGTTGCTTCATGTCAAAATACCATTTCGTCAACGAATCATTGGGCGATTCTTTTTTGAGTAAATTTCCATTTGCAATGACTTCGTAACGCTTATCAAACGTGATGCTAAAGTCAAACTCAACCTTTTCATTTACATCATCAAAACTTGGCAACCAATTGCTTGTGTATTTTCCTTGTCCTTGTGTCCACACTTGTTGTCTGCCATCTTTTGCATTCCAATCAATAAAATACATCGCTTTTGCAGGATGCGTAAAAGCTGCCAATCCTACGGTATGTTTCTCGCCTTTTTTAAAATTACTTTTAAGAATAATCTTTTTATCAACGTACGAACTTGTGCCTTCAAAACTTTGTTGATAGATTTTATACGTATCAACTGATCTCAGATCGAAATAAATAGAATCGGTATCTTTTAAAATCTCAAAGGTGTACTGAACATCAATCCCAACTTCTTTCAAAGTAGGTCGAAGTACAATATCAACAGTAGCAGTTTTAAAATCAACAATAGCAGTTTGTTGCGCGAATCCTGTAAAGGAAATACAGTATATAAAAAGAAGGAAGATATATTTCATGTAGTGGTATAAAACAAATAATACACCAAAATAGTATATTTTGATGTATTATTTAATTCAATTTATAATTTCTATCTACTTAATCTGTTACAGTTGGCTTCACAATTGGCGTAGTACTTTTTACTACTACAAAGGTTGATGTTGCATAATATGCGCCTGTTTGCCCAGAAGTTGTTCCACCGTCAGAAGTCCAATTTTGATAATCATATTCAAACGTAAATGTACTTCCATTCATTGCCGTACTAAACGTATCTGTCCTTACTGGAACTGCCATTCCTGGGCACCAACCAGCTCTGTCTGGCGTCCAATTTCCTGATTGTGGTTGCACAGGATTAGAAGCACAACCTATTGGCGACATATTGTGTTGGAACATATTTGCGCCGTTAATTTTTACATTGTGGGTTCTAAAACACCATTCTGCACACGGTCTGTTGTCACTATCTACAGGCGTAGCGTGTCCCCAACCTGAAATAATAGTACGTAACTCTGTTGCTTCTGCATTCGCAGGAATTGAAATGGTTTTGGTTAAATCCCACGTCATTGGATCAATAGTTACTCCATAAGGCACACCCGAAGTTGACCAAGCGTCATAGGTAATCACATCTGCAATTGCATAATATTCATAATCTGGTGTTCCTTCTACATAATCAAATTCAACTGATAATTCCCAACCGTCAGATCCCCAGGTTTCAATACGTGCGTACAATTCTGTACTTCCTTGTAATAAGGATTTAAAATCTGTGACATCAATCTCAAAACCACGTGCTAGTTGCGAATTATCTACTCCATACGGTGTGATATAACGGCCAATTTCATAGAATTCTCCTGATGCTGCATCTTTTACTTTAATGTTTGCATACACATCCCAAGCATTACATCCGCCAGCTGGACAACGCAATTTCACATACATCATAATTTGTTCAATGTTGGACATTGTATTGTGCAATGCGTAGGTATTTGTTACTGTTTGATTGAATCCGCCACCAAAAGCAATTCGCTGGTTATCAAACGTTTGATAATTATGTCGTACAGCTGTTCCAGTTCCTGCAAGATCGATTGTTTGATTGGTTACGCCCGTAGCTGCAAGTGTAATGACGCCTGTTTGCGCGCCAAGATCTGTGGTCCCAGGAATAAATCGCACATATAAATCTTCCGCAGTTACATTAATTGCTGTATGATTGTATGTTGCTGTTGTTCCGAATGTAATATTATCGGTAGAAATTTCAAAAGAACCCGTAACCGTTACGGTAACATCATTTTCTAAATTCAATCCTTTTACTTGAACCGTTTGCGCAGAAGACATCGTTCCAACATTGACAGCGCCTAAGTTAGCAACCGTTCCAATAATTTGTATTTCTCTTGCTATTTCTAACGCAGTTCCTGTAAGCGCTATGTTGATGGTATCAAATTCACCAGACGTAATTGTTAATGTACCTGTCAATGCTCCTAAAGACGTAATTGATGGCGCAAAACGCACATAAATTGTATTGCTTTGATTTGCTTGTGTTGCTGTTAAGCTTACGCTAGAACTAAAACTAGTATTGTCTTTTGAAATCTCAAAAGCACCAGAAACATTCATAGTTACAGATTGCGATAAACGTGCGCCTGTCACAGCGACTGTTTTTGGTGAAGAAATTGTTCCTGCTTGAATGGATTCAAATGTAATACTCGTACTCGCTGCACTAAATGTAGGAGCTGAAACGCCAGATCCATCGTCGGATTTACACCCAATGAATAGGAATGTAAACGCCAAAAATGTGTAGCATAGGTTTTTAATGGTTGGTTTGCTTTTCATGTAATTTTATTTTGCCATAAATGTAAGTAAAAAAGATGAAACTTTATCCCAACAAAAAACCTCAAAATGTTGATTTTGAGGTTTTTTTGTATATCACTGAACAAAGTCAAAAAAGGTAGTTGATCGGAGTCGAAACTACTTCTTCTTTACTTTGCTTATTTGTTCCGCTGTGAATAACTGATTGCTGGTATTTCCCCACGTATTCGAGGTATAATTCATCACGTCGGCAATTTCTTGATCGCTGAGTCCTAGTGGTGTCATGACATTGTTGTATTTTTTACCATTCACGATGATTTCACCACTCAATCCGTATTTAATAGATCGGATGCTTTCGGTTACTTTATCTTTTAACCAATCCGATTTTGCTAATGGAGGAAATGTTTTGGCAACGCCTTCTCCATTTCCTAGATGACATTGTACACATACTTTATTATAAACAGCTTTTCCACGTTTCAGACTTGCTGCCATTACTTCTTTATCAAATTTTTCAGAAACGTTTGGCTTTTCAACGGCAACTTTTTCTGTTACTTTCTCTGTCAATTCTGTTGTTTCTGTGGTTTCTGTTGTTTCAGCAGTTTTTGGAGTTTCTTTCGGTGTTTGTTTCTTATTTGAATTCAAAACCATTTTATAGATTCCTTTTCCATCAATTCCAACATAAATAAAACCGTCAGGACCTTGACGCACCGAACGCACACGTCCAATTCCGTCTAGTAATTTTTCGCGATTGGCAACTTTTTCATCGTCTGTTAAGATTAACAATTCTAAGTATTGAAACTTTAATGAACCAACCAATAAGTGTCCGTTTAATGCTGGATAGCGATCACTTGTCACAAATGCCATTCCGCTTGGCGCGATCGATGGAACCCAATAGTATAAAGGTTGTTCCATACCTTCACGAACTTTTTCGTCAGTAATAGTTGTTCCACTATAATTGATTCCATACGTAATAACTGGCCAACCATAGTTTACTGCTTTCGTCACAGGATTGATTTCATCGCCGCCACGTGGACCGTGTTCATGCACCCAAATTTGTCCTGTGCGCGGATTGACAGCCATTCCTTGCGGATTTCTGTGTCCGTAAGAGTAAATCGCTGTTTTCGCATCTTTCTGTCCCACAAACGGATTGTCTTCCGGAATGCGTCCGTCATCGTGTAAACGATATACTTTTCCACCATCTTTGGTGATATCTTGTGGATTTTCGTCACGTCGTCCTCTATCGCCAATCGTAAAATACACATAGCCTTCTTTGTCAAATGCAATACGTGAACCAAAATGATGCGCCGTTTTTACATTTGGACTTCCTTGATATAGTTTTTCAATAGATGTCAACGCATTGTCAACGATTTTAGCTCGGATCAACGCGGTATGACTTCCTTTTTCTTTTTTGTCTACAATAGAATAAGTAATGTACACCCAACCATTATCGTTATAATTTGGATGTAACATAACATCTAACAATCCACCTTGATTTTTCGCAAAAACTTCTGGCACATTTTTGATTGCTATTTTTTTACCATCTTTTACATGATATAAAATTCCTGAACGCTCTGTAACCAGCATACTTCCGTCGGGAAGCCATGTCATTCCCCACGGAACATCAATTCCATCTACGACTAATTCCGAAGCATAATTTTGTTGATCTGTTACAATTTCTTCCGTTGGCTTTACGGCAGTTAACGGCGTTTTGGGCGTGATTTCTGCTTTTGCAACTTCATTTTGTTTCTTTCCACAAGAAATAAAGAACAGCATTGCTAAGCTTAATAAACGTACGGATAGTTTCATGGTGTGTATATTAAAATTTTAAAATCTATAATTTAATTGAATTCCGCCATACATATTGAACGGAAGTCCTGGATAAAAATAACGCGCTGACGTATCATTTCCAAATGCATTTACTTGTAATTGTGATGTGTATGCGGTATCAAATATATTGTTTGCGCCTATTGATAGGTCATATCTAAATTTTGTTCCAATGGTATTCTGATAGCCTATTTTACCATTTAACAATTCAAAAGCATCACTATATACGGTGTTTTCATCATTTGCGGGCATTTTGCCAACGGCTTGAAAATCGAGTCGTCCATAGAAACCTTTATAGTTTGTTATTTCAATTCCTAAATTTACAACAGATTTTGGAACTCCAGTTAGGTCATTACCAGAAAAGTTTGCGTTGGTTTCCGTAAATTCTTTGAACTTGAAATCATTTACGCTTGCATTTATGTATGAATTCAGCTCGAAATGTTTGTTTTTTAAGACTTCATACCGAATTGCCGCTTCTACTCCGTTGTGCGTTGTCTTTCCTGCGTTTAGCGTGATATTCTGATCGGTTGCAGTTCTGCGATTGACCAATAAATCACTGACAGCCATGGTGTAGACGGAAACTGAACCTGATAATTTTCTATTTGTCGTGTTGAATCGGGAACCGATTTCAAAATTCCAGCCGCGTTCTGCTTTGATGTCTGGATTGAAAACGCCATCGGGCAATAAGGTCTCTTCCGTAGTTGGTGTTGAAAAACCATGCGCAATGCTTCCAAAGAGATTGAAATTGCTTGAAACTTCATAGTTGACACCTAATTTTGGAGAAATAATCGCGTCAAACGTATAGTCTTGTTCGCCTTCTGAAGTATTGATTTGATCGTCAACCGTATATTTTGTTTGATTCAAATGCAATCCAAGACTGATAGATAGTTTTTTTCGTGTGTAAATTGCTTCCGCGAACAGATTGAAATAGTTTCTGTTTTCGTTGATGTTTGATAGGATATCGCCCGCTACACTTCCTGTTCCATCAGGGAAATCTTGATAGAGATTGTCAAACTGTTTTCCGTTGTAGTTATTAAAGAACAATTCGCCACCAACCGACCATTTTAGGGAACTGTCTGAATATAATTTTGTGGCTAATAAACGTGTTCGTACACCAAACGTTGTCGCTTTTTCTTCGAGAATATTAAAAGGTCGCGGTTCGTAGTTGTTATTAAAACTTGTAAATACGCTCGTTTTTTGTGTGTAGGTTTCGTTGTAATCATGTTTCCAATTGATTCCAAACAAGGTTTTTTTGAAATCTTCAAAACCGCGTGCATTCTTCCAGAAGGTTGCTGCATTTCGTGGTGAATTCTCGTAATCTTCACGATTCAACGAACTTGGGATAAATGCTTTGAGACTTGTGTAGTTTCCGATAAACGTGAGTTCATTGGCATCATTTATAAACCAATTAGACGTTATGGCTCCTGTTGCTTTGTCAAGCGAATTATTGTCACGATATCCATCGGAATGTGTGTTGCTGTAAATAACGTTTACATTTGCATTTTCGCCTCCATGCGAGACTTTGGCAACGGTTCTGAAGAGTCCAAAACTTCCAACCGTGCTGTATACATTCGCGCTTGACGCATTAAAAGAAGCATATTCAGGATATAAAAGAATGGTTCCGCCCAAACCAACACCGTAACTGCTCGATGAAGGTCCTTTGTGAATTTCCATGCGTGAAATTGAAGCTAATTCTAAATCTTCAATTGCCGATTCGCCATTTCCGTCTGTTAGTGGGATGTCTGCATAATACGCACGAATGTTAGCTGTACTAAACGGACTTCTTGCGCCAATTCCTCTGATGGTAATTCGGTTTGTACTCAACGTACCACTTTGCATGTATACGCCGGGAACTCTATTTAATATAGGTGCTAATTGTACGGTGTTTTCACTATTAATTTCACTTTGTGTGACAATGCTTATAGCTTCCGTAGCTTGTTTTAGTTTTTGATTGATCGTGATTCCGTTAATGACAACTTCGTCTAGCGCATTTGAAGTTGCATACATAGCAATGATGATGTTTTCTTTAGCTGCGTTTAGTAATGTATATGTGTAATAACCTTCATGGGAAATGATTAGTCGAGCATAAATTGTTTTGGTAGGTATTGAAAATTTTCCTTTCGCATCAGATTGCACGCTCTTTTTGGTATCGAAATCTGTAATTGTTGCATTTTCCAACGGAACGTTGGTGGATTGATCAATGACAGTTCCTTCAAGAATATACTGTGCCATGACAGCCGTAGAAGCACCTAAAAATAATAAGAAAAAGAGAATGGTTTGTTTCAATTGTGTTGGCAAGCTGTAAGTTTTAGATTGTGAAATTACGTAGATTTTTATTGATTTGTAAATCGTTGTGTAAATGTAACACTTCTTTAGTTGATTGTTAATTAGACTGTTTGTATTTTTAGACTTATTTGGACTTTCTTAGACTTACTTAGACTTGTTGGACTTACTTGGAATACTTGGAATATTAGATTTTTTTATGCGAGCGGAGTCGAAGTATTGGGCTTACTTAGGGATACAAAATTATAAGTATCCGACTCCGCTGTAATTTTTATATATTCGTAGTACTTGTAAAAACTACTCGTGTATGCTCAATTTGTTTAGAAAGAAACGTGATAAAAGTTTGAAGGAGAATAATATCCGAAAGTATGTAAAGTATGCGCTCGGCGAAATTATTTTAGTGATGATCGGGATTTTGTTAGCCTTGCAAGTGAATACATGGAATGAAGGACGAAAAGATCGTATTAAAGAGAAAGCTATTTTAGGTGAGCTCCACAGGGAGTTTTCAAAGAATTTAGCTGATTTTTATCCTGTAAAGCAATACCAATTCAACACGTTTAATAGTGGAAATATTGTATTTAGAAATCTTCCGAAAATGCACATTCCACAATCGAGAGATTCTGTCTATAAATATGTACAAGGCATGTTTGGTGGCTATTCGTATCATCCTTCCAATGGCGTTGTGGAATCGTTGATTAGTTCAGGAGATTTTAATTTGATTCGAAATGATTCACTCCGAAGGCATTTGGTTTCGTGGAAAGATGTATTGACAAATTATACTGGATACGTGGAAATTGACATCAATTTATGGTCAAACACAATAGAACCCTATGTGATCAATCATGGGAATTTTTTAAAAATGAACAGTGAAGAAAATTTACAATTGATTCAAGATCCTATCTTTATCAATATGCTCGTTCGTAAGCAACATTTTAATAAAAATATTGTGAACTCCATTAAAGGCGAAAATAGCATTGAACACTATATGAAAGAAATTATACGACTTTCGAAGGTGAAAGAATAGTCAAACGTTATTTGCGTCCAATATCATCTACTTCGCGTATCACTGGCTTTCTTGAAATCCATTTTAAACCAAATCTGATTAAAAGAAAGGCTATTACAGCCAAGAAAAGTATCCCACATATAAAACCTGCTATATAGGCAGTATCGTTAGCTATCCCGGTTTGGGACTTGCCGAAAATTTCTTTAAGTGATTTTGGTAAGCTACTCAACAATCCTAAGCTTATAAAAATACCGATCACTAAAAATATATATCCAAAGACTTTTTTCATAAGGCTTCAAATATAGAAAATTATCCACTAAGTACCACATATACATTTTTAGCGAAACGAATATTATTTCACAGCAGTACGAATAGGTTTCTTTTTCTATCTTAGCAGGAATGAAAACCATTGATATCCGAACCGTAAATGTGGTTCAATACATAAAACCGTTGCGTGAAGGCGGTTCACTTCCAGCCATTGTAAAAGCAGACGATGACTTTCTCTATGTATTAAAATTTAGAGGCGCAGGACAAGGAAAGAAAGCGTTAATTGCCGAACTGATTGGTGGCGAATTAGCACGCGCTATAGGATTAAAAATTCCGGAATTGGTCTTTATGAATTTAGACGATTCATTCAGCAAAACCGAACCTGACGAAGAAATTCAAGATTTATTGAAGTTTAGTGTGGGTTTAAATTTGGGATTGCATTTTTTATCAAGTGCCATTACGTTTGATCCATTAGTTACTTCCGTAGATGCGCTAACGGCTTCTAAAGTTGTGTTGTTAGATAGTATCATCAGCAACATTGATCGTACGGTAAAAAACACCAATTTACTCCACTGGAATAAAGAATTGTGGGTAATTGATAACGGCGCAAGTTTTTATTTTCATCACAATTGGACAACGTGGGAGAATCATTTGACAAAAACGTTTCCTCTCGTCAAAAATCATGTGTTATTAGCGAAAGCTACACAATTAGCAGACGTTGCAAAAGATTTTTTATCGATACTCACAAAAGATAAGATTGAAGAAATTGTGAACACTATTCCTGAAGATTGGTTACAACACGAATCTGATGCGTTGACACCTGACGAAATGAGAGCTGCATACATTAAATATCTGCTTGCAAAACTAGCAATGATTGATTCACTCGTAAAAGAAGCGGAAGATGCAAGATAAAGTTACATTTGAATACGCCATCATTCGATTGATGCCCAAGGTAGAACGTGAAGAGTTCTTCAATATTGGTGTGCTCCTATTTTCGAAACGTAAAAAATTTTTAGATATAAAATATCACATTGATCCAAAAAAACTAGCTGCATTTTCATGTGAAATTACACTTGATGAATTAACAGAATATTTAAAAGCTTGGGAATCTATTTGTAAAGGCGCTCCGCATGGTGGCGAAATTGGAGCACTCGAAGTTTCGGACCGTTTCCGATGGTTGGCAGCTTCCAAAAGCACCATGATTTTATGTTCGCCAACACATTCAGGTTTATGTCATGATCCTACAACAGAACTGGAAGATATTTTTCAGAAGTATGTGTTGTAGCGTTTTGGCTTTTGGCTTTTGGCTTTTGGCAAAAAAAATATTTTAATCAAATCTCATTATACATTAATTATGAAAAAACACCTTCTCCTATTCATCTTTGTATTGAGTACAGTTGTTTCGTTTGCACAAGACAAACCCACGCCCTATCCTGATTTTGTGGGACAACAATTAGATGCCATTGAAAGCAATCCAAATTGGAAACTTCTTACCAAAGCTACGGGCGATCTAACTAATGACACGATAGATGATGTAGTTATTGTGATAGAATCCAAAGAAGATTTTGTAGAAATCCGTTGTGCTGATTGTCCAACATCGTTAAGTAAAGCGCGAATCATTTTAGTCTTACTTTGTAAAAACGATGTATATACGGTACACATTCAAAACAATGAATTCATTCCACGATCGGATGAAGGCGGCATGGCATCACAAATTGAACCAGATATAAGAATAGAAAACAATCAACTTACTATTCATCAAGAATATACGCGTTCTCAAACAGCTTACATATTTGAATATCAGAAAGATTTATTTAATATCGTAAGCGCGGAAAGTAATAGTGTTCATGCAGCTTCTGGTGATACTCGTAATTCTGTGTTCGACTTTAGTAAAAACGAAATTACGATTACAGAAGGTAATATTTCTAATGAAGAAGAAGAATTAAAAAAAGAAAAAGTAACGGTCATTAAATTTGATAAAAAAGCCAAACCGCTTTCCGAATTCAAAGCGATGTACGAATGGGAGATTGTGAAATATTACAATTTATAGTTATGTGTAAATATATTAAAATGCGTGTCAAATCATGAAAAAAATCCAACTATATACAATTACCGTCATACTTTGCTTGTTTAGCATTGCCACACATGCACAAATAAATTGGGACACAAAGATTCAAGATAAACTTCCTGATATTCTCAAAAAACATCGTGAATTGGTGAGCATTCCAAATGTAGCTTCGGACGAAGAAAACATGATGAAGAATGTGGACTGGGTAACTACAGAATTTGAAAAACTCAATTTCAACGTTTCGATTCTTAAAACTTCAACCTTGCCTGTATTTCTAGCAGAAAAAGAAGTTGATCCGAAAGCGAAAACAATCTTATTTTACCTGCATTTAGATGGTCAAGCCGTGAATCCTGCCAAGTGGAATCAAAAAGATCCGTTTCGTCCAGTGTTGAAAGAACAAGATGCAGAAGGCAATTGGCAAATTATCAATTGGTCACGAATCAAAACGCATATCAATCCAGATTGGCGTGTATTTGGTCGCGCTGCCGCAGATGACAAAGCACCAATTATCATGATGCTTTCCGCCTTGGAATTGTTACAAAAGCAACAACAAAAGCTATCGTATAACATTAAAATTATTCTCGATTTACAAGAAGAAACCCGATCGGAAGGTTTTTTAAGCACATTAGAAACCTATAAAAAACGCTATGCAGCCGATTATCTAATTATTATGGACGGTCCGGCACATCCAACCAATAAACCAACGTTGACGTTTGGTTGCAGAGGAGTTGCTACGTGTAATATTAGCATTTATGGTGCAAAATTACCACAACACAGCGGACATTACGGAAACTATGCGCCAAATCCTGTATTTCGCATGTCACATCTGTTGGCAAGCATGAAAGATGATACTGGAAAAGTTGTTATTGACAATTTTTATGATGGAATTGAATTGGACGCTGAAACACAAAAACTACTCGCGCAAGTGCCCGATGATAATGAAGTTATTAGAACTGGTTTGGGAATTGCAAAAGCAGATAATGTTGGAAAGAACTATCAGGAATCCTTACAATATCCTTCGTTAAATGTGCGTCACATTGAAACTTCTTGGAAAGGTCCTGGCTTAAAAACCATCATTCCAGAAATTATAACTGCTTATATCGATGTACGTTTGGTGAGAGAAACTGATGGTGCAACACAATTAGAAAAGATTAAAAAACACATTGAAGCGCAAGGATATTTGGTTTTAGACCGCGATCCGACTGACGCAGAACGCTTGAAACATCCTAAGATTGCAAAATTGACGATGAATCCGGGCATTAATGCATTCAGAACTGATATTAATTCATTGATTGGAACTACGCTGCGAGAAACGCTAGAAAATGAATTTGATGAGAAACCCATCTTAATTCGCACGATGGGCGGAACCGTTCCGATTACGCCAGCCATACAAGTGTTGAACATTCCTGCAATCATTGTTCCGATGGTGAATATGGACAATAATCAGCACAATCCGAACGAGAATATTCGTATTGGCAATATTTCGCAAGGTATTAAGATGTGTTTGGCTATTTTGTCGATGAAATTGTAGGTTGGACTCGCTTCGCTCTAGAATATTAGTCACACTTCGCTTTTGGTATCGCTTTGCTCTTGGACTCGTTCCCTCGTAGGCGGGAATCTCTTGGATTGCTAGATAAATAAATTAGACTGTGTCACATCGAGCATTATTGAATTTAAAATACATTTTGATTGAAAACACCTAGCATAGCTATCGAGATGCTGGACGATTCAATTTATTTTAACTAGATTTAAACCTCAATACTAAAATCTCAATACTCAATACTAAAAAAAAATGCCCAGAACAGAATACCGCGTATACGTCATAGAACTCTCCAAGCGTGTGTTTACAGAAAATACAAAGTTTCGTTTGGCGAATCCGCAATTTAATGGCGTACTAGAATGTTTGTATGTTGGCATGACGAGTAAAACACCGAAAGAACGTTTTCTGCAACACAAAACGGGCTATCGAAACCAGAAAGGTCACAAATTATCTTCTAACATTGTACAAAAATATGGATTGTATTTACGTCCAAGTTTGTACAATCATATTGATCCATTCCCTACGCGATTACAAGCTTTGAAGATGGAAAAAATATTAGCCTTAGAATTGCGTCGAAAGCGCTATGCCGTTTGGTTTAATTGAGTTTTCGGCTTCTTGGATTGTTAGGCATATTTAGATATTAGAATCATCATAGGAAACAATGTATTTATGGTATCTTTGCAATAATTCTTATCGAGTATATCAAACACTTATGAAGAAAACAATTCACATTTTACTCATATTATTTCTATTGAATAGCTGTTCAAATGAACCAAAGAAAGAAGCTTCAAAAGAAACGAAAGTTGTTACAAAAGATGTTTCAAAAATAGATTATCCGCTAGATAGTTTATTGTCGTTTGATTCGGAAGCAGCACTTAAAAAGGTTTATGGCAAACATGTAAAAAGATCCGTTGGTTATTATCCTGAAGGAATGGGCGAATATAAAAACACTTTGTTATTTCCTGATTCAAAAAATCAAGTTGAATTTGTATGGGAAGATGACTCGCTGCACTACAACAAACTTCAATACATACGATTATCTGGTAAAAACACTGATTGGAAAACGAAAGAAGGCATTACCATTGGCACACAAATGAAAGCACTTGAATTTTACAACAAGCAACCATTTGCCTTTTTTGGCTTGGAATGGGATTATTCAGGCGCTATTAATTGGAAAGATGGCTATCTTAATGAACGAAACATTTTTGGAAGTTTGGCGTATCCTAAGGATGAAATACCAGAAGAGTTTTTAGATTTACTCGGCGATCATACTATTGAAAGTTCGTCAGAAATTGCTAAAAAAGCAAAACTAATTCTTTCTGAAATTATAATGAAACCATCTAATTAAAATAAACAGACTCACCATTTAAAATTATAAAAGTGAGCCTGTTAGTTATATCATTTTATGTATTAATCGTGTTGTTCTGATTTTGGACACATATTACCTGGCCAATGCGATGCACCAGTAATATCTGTAAAATTAGTACCATCAAGATTATATATTTTTAGATTTAAAGAACTATCATCATTACATTCAAAAATGTAAATGATTTGACCTTTGTATGGTGAGTTCTCTTTTATCTGATTATAATTATTAACTTTTTCGCCATTCGGTCCGCAATGACCAAGTAGTCCCAAAATTGATTTTTTATAATAAGGAGTACCAGACCCTTGACGCCACATTCCCATAGCTTCCCAACAAATAACCGTAGAAAATTTACCTTTTCCATCTTTCAATAACGTATCTACATTAAACGTTTCAGGGCTTGGAACTGCGCCACCATTGAAAATATCGAAGCTTATATTTTGATCTTTATTGATATTATTTGCATAAAAACTTATGGTATGCAACGGATTTGATGTTCCGTCATGCCCATTTCCAACATCTTCTGTAATAATTCTACTAACAGGGCAATAGTCTTTAAGTAATTTTGGTAGTGCTACTCCTAAATTTGCTGCTTGTTTTAAGCCAAGTCCGCCAAGCCAATTTATAGGAATCGTAATACTATTATCAGCATTAATTTTAGTATAAGTGCCTTGATTATTAAACTTAATGTTTGCATTAAAAGGAAGAGTTTGAGGTGATGGCTTAGTTCCACCATCACAGGCGTGTCTTACTACGACAATAGCTGATTTACTCATAGAGATTGTTTTAGGGTTTATTAAATTAGTTGATTTTGTGATGAATATAAGTAAAATCGCTATGGTTCGTTATATATTTTAGATAAACATGCACCTTTCCCAAACTTATTGTACAACTACAAGTGCTAAAATATGTCAGAAATACAGCTGCACGTCTGTGAGTAGGTTATAAATACGTAGGAAATAGAATTGTACCACAAATCACTTTGCATAGCTATCATCTTTATGTTACTTTTATAGGAAGTAAAACAAATTCTGAATGAAAATTCTATGTATACATACGCTAATCGCGAATTAAATCAGCGTTTTTTAACAACAACGAAATATTATTAAATCACTTATTATCAATTAATTAAAAAAAAAGTCGGGCAAAAGTCGTGTTGATGTCGGGCAAAATCCCATGAAAATTCGTGGACAGTTTTAAAGTTAGCAAGTAATATTGCTCAAAAGTTTTAAAGAAATGATTCAACAACCAGCATTAGGTAAAAAAATTGCAGATCAACGAAGAGCAAAAGGATTCACACAAGAAGAATTGGTCGAGAAATGCAATATAAACGTGCGTACACTTCAGCGAATTGAAGCTGGAGAAGTTACGCCAAGAATTTCTACTATAAAGTTGATTTTTGAAGCATTGGAAATTGAATTTGAAAATGCTGTTGCATTAAATTCTTCGGAAGATACAATCGCAAAAAAACCTCAAAATCATTTCTTGGAACTGTTAAATTTTAAAACAAATCCTATGAAAAAATTATTGATTTTACTGATTCCAATTTTATCCATCATTGCTATGTTTGTTGTCATGGCAACCCAAAAAACAACTTTTGACGATACGAAAGTAAAAAGATCAGATGTATCAGAAGCAAGTGGCCTTTTTATCAAATACTACAATTCTGGACAAATAGATTCTATCGGAATCTTATTCTTAGAAAACGCCAGTTTTATGCCATCTAACCACAGAGAATTACGCGGCAGAAACGAAATTGTCGATTATTATCACGGTGTATATAATAGTGGATTCCGCTTGAACGTAGACAAACCAACTTTTATTATTATTTCTGATTCCATTGCAATTGAAAAAGGAATTTGGGAAGGAAATAATAATGGTACATTTTCAGGAAACTACTTAACGCAATGGCGTTTGAAAGATGGAAATTGGTTTATGGAGAATACAATGAACCATAAGGAGTATTAGTATTGTTTGATACGTCATCGAGCGATAGCGAAGCAATCTTTCAATAAAAACAATCGCACTTATTACCATACAGAAATAATTGTTATTTTAGGCGCTTGTTAAGATCGTTTTGTTTTTGTTTACGCAGATTCTCCTACCAAAATCCCTAAACGCGAAACAGTAACTATTGCAGAAATTTGACTTCAACCTAAAACAGCATCAAATGAAAAGAATTCTTTTTTTAATAACAATCACAATAATTGGTGTATTAACTGCTTGTGAAAGCACTCCAAAATCAAACGATAGCACAACAACTCCTGAGACTAAAAATACCACGATACTAGAAGAGAAAGTCACAGACACAACAAGTGCTACAACTGATACAGAAGAAACCGTTCAAGAAGACACAGATGCTAATAAAAGTACTTCCATAGAATCAGACATTCAGTTTATACGTGATAAATATGCAATTATTACAAACGCTACCAATTATAAAACCATTCCTTTTGAAGCACAATGTGACGAAAGATCGTCGGTAAAATTAGAACGTAAATACAATGAAAAAGGAGAACTTAGCTATTTACAATACCGTGTTTGTGGAGATCACGGTTGTGCTACCAAACATCATTATTATTGGGATGGACAGTTGATTTTTATTTTTCACAAAAATGATTACACGCCTGGTACCAGTCATATTATTGAAGAATACCGTACGTATTTTAAAAATGGTCAAATGATTCGTTGTTTAGAAAAAAAAGCGCACTACTATGAAGGACAACTTCCGATGACTGAATTACTGAAAAATGCTAAAAATGAAGAAGTTGAATGTAATTCAGATAAACTAACAGCAGAGTTAACAAAAATGGAAACCATAAGCGTTAAGGATGCAAAAGCGTATTTCTGTCAAGACTAATCGATATAGACGATTTAAACGTTGGACTTGCTTAGATGATAAAAATATTCAATTCAAAGCCCAAAGGTCAGCTCGAGTTATTTTCGACAGAAAATAGTATCGAGAACATATTAACTAATCATTCGTTTCAAAGTAGTTCTCGATACAAATTTGTTTCACAAATTCACTCGGAGTGACGTTTTGAATTATTTAATTTTTTAATCTTTCAATTCTTCAATCATTTAATTTTTCAATCAAAAAAACTTACTTTTGAATTGATGAATCAAAATGTATTACAAACTCCCATAGATTACCTGAAAGGCGTTGGTCCAAACCGTGCCGATTTGCTTCGTAAAGAGCTTGGAATACACACTTATCAAGATTTCATCAATCTGTTCCCGAATCGATATATTGATAAAACGCGCTATTACAAAATTGCGGAGTTACAACGCAATTCGTCTGAAGTGCAAGTCGTAGGGAAAATTACGCACATCAAAATGGTGCAACAACAACGCGGAAAACGTTTAGTTGCCACTTTTGTAGACGATACAGGTCAAATGGAATTGATATGGTTTCGTGGTCACAAATGGATTAAAGACAGCTTAAAGCTGAATACGCCGTATGTGATTTTTGGCAAAACGAATTGGTACAACGGTACATTTTCCTTACCACATCCAGAAATGGAATTGCTTACAGAACACGAGCAAAGCTTGCGAACTGCCATGCAACCTGTATATCCATCGACGGAAAAACTCAGCAACAAAGGCATTACCAACAGAGTCATCAACAAATTGATGCAGCAATTATTTATAGAATCGCGCACACAATTTTATGAAACCTTGCCACCTGCTATCTTGGAAGAACTCAAACTAATTTCAAAAAGTGAAGCTTTATTCAATATTCACTTTCCAAAAAGTCAAGGATTATTGGCAAAAGCGCAATATCGCTTGAAGTTTGAAGAACTTTTTTACATTCAAATACAACTCATCACCAAAAACCTCATCCATAAAAGTAAAATTAAAGGATTTCCGTTTGATCAAGTTGGCGAAAAATTTAACGATTTCTATGCGAATCATTTGCCGTTCGACTTAACAAATGCACAAAAACGTGTGATTAAGGAAATCAGAAACGATTTAGGCAGCAATGCACAAATGAATCGATTGTTGCAAGGTGATGTTGGTTCTGGAAAAACGATTGTCGCGCTCATGGCAATGCTACTCGCCATTGACAACGATTTTCAAGCTTGTATCATGGCGCCAACGGAAATCTTAGCGATTCAGCATTACAATGGCATTATGGAATTGGTGAAACCATTAGGATTAAACGTAAAACTCTTAACAGGTTCGGTAAAAACCAAAGATCGCCGCGTGATTCACGAAATGTTAGAAGACGGTTCATTGCATATTCTCATTGGAACGCACGCTGTTTTAGAAGATAAAGTAAAATTCAAAAATCTCGGATTGGCAATAATAGATGAGCAACATCGTTTTGGTGTCGCGCAACGTGCAAAACTTTGGCATAAAAACACATATCCACCACATATTTTGGTCATGACCGCCACGCCGATTCCGAGAACGCTTGCCATGAGTTTGTATGGCGATTTGGATGTTTCTGTGATTGATGAATTGCCACCAGGCAGAAAAACGATTAAAACGGTGCATCGCTATGATAGCAATCGGTTGAAAGTGTTCAAGTTTATTCGAGATGAAATCAAAAAAGGAAGACAAATTTATATTGTATATCCGTTAATTCAAGAATCTGAACAGTTGGATTACAAGGATTTAATGGACGGTTACGAAAGTATTTCCAGAGAGTTTCCAATGCCAGAATATCAAATTTCGATTGTCCATGGAAAGATGAAACCCGCAGATAAAGATTTTGAAATGAATCGTTTTATCAAAGGTGAAACCCAAATTATGGTGGCAACTACGGTGATTGAAGTTGGTGTGAATGTTCCGAATGCTTCCGTGATGATTGTGGAAAGTGCCGAACGATTTGGTTTGTCACAACTGCATCAATTGCGCGGTCGTGTAGGTCGTGGTGCAGAACAGAGCTTTTGTATTTTAATGACGAGTCACAAACTAAGTGCCGACGGAAAAACACGGTTAGAAACGATGGTTCGCACGAGTGATGGTTTTGAAATTGCAGAAGTCGATTTAAAACTTCGCGGACCTGGAAATATTATGGGAACGCAACAAAGTGGTGTTTTGAACCTTAAAATTGCAGATATCGTAAAGGATAATGATATTCTAAAAACAGCGCGGTATTATGCAATGCAAATTTTAAAATCCGATCCAAGTTTAACATTGGAGGAACACAAAGCCGTTCGGTATACGTTTGCGCAATTGGTGAAACATAAGAATATTTGGAATTATATTAGTTAGACTTGTTCCCGCGTAAGCGGGACCCTCTTGGACCGCTTCGCTCTTAGACTCGCTTCGCTTTTGGATCGCTGACGCAATTATGAATTATTTTGTAGGGCATTGAGCTGAGTCGAAATGTCGCTCTTATTATAAATGTTTCCAAATGTCATATCGAGCGCAGTCGAGATACTTCACTAAAATTATGTAACTTTAGTCAAATTATTTATAAAAATATATTATGAAATTAGGTGCATTTTCGGTGAGTCTTTCGGTAAAAGATATTCACGTTTCAAAAGCTTTTTATGAGAATTTAGGTTTTTCAGTTTTTCATGGAGAGATTAATCATAATTTTTTAATCATGAAAAATGGTGATACGATTATTGGATTATTTCAAGGCATGTTTGAAGGTAATCTGCTAACGTTTAATCCAGGTTGGGATCAAGATGCACAAAATTTAGAGTCGTTTACTGATGTAAGAGATATTCAGAAAGAACTGAAAAGTAAAAACATTGAATTTTCCACAGAAGCCGATGAAACCACAAAAGGTCCTGCAAGTTTTGTAATTACTGATCCTGATGGAAATGTGATTTTGGTAGATCAGCATGTTTAGTTTGGACTCGCTGCGCTCTTGATTTTTGGTATCGCTTACACTCTTGGAAACGCTTTGCTTTTGGATCGCTGACGCTCTTGGTATGTTAGACTCGCTTTGTTCTTGATAAGAAATGACTTGTTAATACCTATTTTTAGTATGGTTAACGTTTTGGTTAAACTGCGCTTTACAATTAGTGGAGTCAAAGTGTGAATACAATTTAGGTTTTGTTAGCACTAGTTTCTACTTTTTTTCCTCACGCAAAATTTTCTCCATTTTACGACCTCTTGCCAATTCATCAATCAGCTTTTCCATACGTCTACATTGTTTATACAATTCAAATTCATCGGCTATTTCTTCAATTCGATACCCACAAACGACTCCTTTAATCATGTGTGCGTTGCGATGTATTTTTGCTTTTTGAAAAAATGTTCCAAAGGTTACTTTTTCATCAATAAGTGCTTGTAAAGCATCTTGATCAAAACCAGTAAACCATTTAATTACTTGATTGAGTTCTTCTTTTGTTCTTCCATTTTTCTCTAATCTATTCAGGTAAAGTGGATAAATGGATGCAAATATCATATTGGCAACCTTTTCGTTTTTTTCGGCTGTAACTTTCATTTTCATTTGATTTTGAATTGTTTGGTGCCAACGTATTCGCATATGGTTTCGTTGCGTTGGCTAGAACTAAGTTAATAAAATTGAACAAACCAGAGGAAAATCCGTGAGGTTTTCCGAGTAAGTACAAAGCTAGCAATTGGTTGTAAACGTTGTTGCCCACTGTTATTTTTTAGATTCTACATTCGATTCTAAATAAATTTCTTTACCAACTTTATAACTCACAATACCTATTAATTCCAAATCAGTGAGTTCATCACAACAAATTCCATATTTTTCTTTTTCAGAATAAATTTCAGAATAAGCTTTGCTTAATTCAAGCGCAATGTCTCTTTTGGTAAACCCATTTTTATTATATATTTCGTAGCCAATCCTTTTTTCTATTGGGAAATCAATAATAAGAATGGCACTTATACTATCAGTTACTTTATTATCAACTTTATATAATTTTTCTAATTGAGGATTTAATATATTAATTCCACCGACACCACCTTTTTCACGAAGATATCTTTTTCCATTTTTTCCTTCTATTTGAAATGGAATTGCAGATATTATCATTCCTCCAAACATAGCATCTGTCTTTACTATATCAAAACTCTTTTCTAATATTTTCTTCTTTTTGCAACTAACAAAGGCTAGAACCGAAAAAATTGCTAGTGATGCGAAAAGTTTCTTCATAAATTGTAGTTAACGTATGTATAACAGGAATTCTTATTATTTCTAATACAACCAAACCTATTTTATTTTCTAGAATTAGTTATTTTTTAAAGTTATAAGAATCAAAATCGTCTAAAGGGTTTTTACAATTTTCTATGCCTGTATGGTAACTGACGTTCTTGAAATATTAGTATTGCTTTGCTTTGCCGAAGTAATTTGTTTGTTAAAGAAGTAGATTGTCACGAATTTCTTCTAAATTTTCACAATGACAAAAATTATAACGAAATAAAAAAAGCATCTATTTCGCAATAGACACTTTTCTTATATGATGAATGACGTTGAAATTCTCATTCATGCAGCAATTTCTCTTTTATATTTTAGTTGATATCCTCTCCTTTTTTTAGTTTATCCAAGTTTGCTTGCACATTTGCTTTGCTTTGAGGATTAGGCGCATTTTTTAACGCTTTTTCTAAGTGTTTTATTGCATTTTTAAAATCTCCTTTTGCAGAATATCCTCTTCCTAATCCGTAATGCACTGGCCAAGTTCCTTTGTGTTTATCCGCATTAAATTTGAATATTTCCATTGCTTTGTCTGTCATACCTTGTGCAATTAATTGACGTCCATATTGATGAATTTCAAGTACGGTAGCAATTGGCATTACTTCGTCCATTGCAGCAATAGCAGCGTTTCTTTTACCTTGTTTCATCAAAATAGCTGCTTTAATTTGTGTATTATTAAAAGTTTGCTTGCTGTAAAATTGTCCAGCAATTGCATTATTAATCCAAGTTAAAGCTTCTTCCAAATCGCCACCATTGTTGAGTGCAAACCCTGCGGCTTGTTCCCAAGTTTGACGACTAAACCCTGGTTGGTCTTGCATTTTTTTACGAATGTCTGTTAATACAATATTCGTTACATCAAAACCAATGGTGATAGGAATTTCTTTCTTTTCCCATTGCAATGCTAAGGTTGTACTATTTGGCTTGACCTCAATAAAATCGAAGGTCAATAATTCTTTATTTGGAATTTCTCTAGAAATTACGTCTACGCGTAATGCGTCTTCCGATGGCTCATAAAAATAACTTCCCCAAGAGGTGCTATTGTTAGAAAGTATGATTGTTACGCTTCCGTCTTGTTTGACTTCAGCATGCAATCCGTACGTTCCAGCTTTGATTGCTTTTCCTTCTACTGTTGCATCATCTGAAAAAGTAATGATTGTATTTTCATCGGCTCCTGCACGCCAAGGCGATTCTTTAGCCGTTCCAAATCCGAGATTGTTCATTCCATAAGGAACAAGTTTTCCCCATATTTCTCGTCCGCGAACACTTGGTCTTGAATAGGTAACGCTAACTTCTGAGATTCCAACCGTTTGAGAAACCGTCGATTTTTGGCTTCCTCGTGGTGTATTGATTTGCGCAAAAGCTGACGAACTTATCAAAAAGAACATTAAAACAGCCACGCTAGTGAAGTGTGTAATTTTTAATTTCATAAAATTAGGTATTAGTTAGTAAGGTTTATTCCAACAAGGTAAGTTTTAAAGAGCTTGAACTTGTTATAGCTTTGTTAATGTTGAAGTTAACTATGTTAATTAACATTTGTAAGGTGAAATGAAATAGGAGAATATTATTAACGAGAATTCAATATAATTTCTATAGAATAAAAATTTCATTACTTCTTGAAAATTATAGAGTTAAGTATTTAATTTTCAGTTTTTCATTTTCGTTTTCTTTGCTTGCACAAAGAATACTGAATCAAGTTCAGCACAGGCGTCAACAAAAGAAAGTGCACTTTTCCAGAGGTGTTTTTAGCTGAAAAAGCTAAAACCGCATACATTTTTCTAAATTTTAGTTCACACTTTTCTATTTTATTAAATAGGAGTTCATGAATCTTCGATTTCTCCAAGGCTTCAAAAATTTTTAACGAAAAATGCCTGCTACACTGCGGAAAAGAACGTGTTGTGTAAAATAGTTACGTCGAACTAAGGTTAGTACGTTTTTCAGTTTTTGACTCAATTCTTTCGCAATTCATTTCTTCGCATTGGCATTGAGTCTACAATTTTGAAAAGATCAATTTTTGTCAACACTTCTGTTTGTTGAAGTTTGATGCCGCTATCTAATCCAATTAGAAATACTTCAAAATCTTCTTTTGGATTTAAACTATTTTTCAGCTTTTCAGATATTTTTCCAGAAGTATTTAGTGCAGAATTTTTATAATTGATCAACCTAAAATCGTCTCTTGTGATCACATACACTACAAATCGTCTGTCTATCATTTCTTCGGATGCATCTCTGAATTCTTTGAGTTGTTGTTGCTGTTTTTTTGAAGCGATATCAGTTGCTTTTATAATAATGATTCTGTTTTCCCATTGATGCTTTTTCAAATCTTGTGCGTTCATGTTCATGATTGAAAAACAACTGATTAATAGCAGTATTAATTGATTTTTTATTGTTTTAAACATTTGTATTATTTTAATCTACAATCTTGATAATTGAATAACTTTATTTTAATTAAAAGCTACAACTTCGAACTAAAATGATGATAAATAGTATTATTGAAATAGAAAGTATTAATCCACCTCTTGCATTATATTTATAGTAATTTTCATTGCATTCTGCAATTTTGTCTTTGTAATATTCAACGTGTAAAGGTTTATCCCTTTTCAATTCTTCAGCTAGTCTTTCTCGAAACTCAGATTCGTAAGTTTTGTTCTGTTTGGATTTTTTTCATTGATATAACCTGAAAGAATACCCATTATCAAAATTATGAAAGCAAAAAGTAACATGATATTTTATTAGTAAATGTGTAATTATTTTTATCAATTTGTAATACTTCATTGTAAGATACAAAACAATTTTTGAAATTTAAGAAATCATTCTAACACAAAAAAAGCCCTGCAAATTGCAAGGCTTTCGTATTGTGAATGTATGTTGATGAATTATTGTTTGATGAATTTCTTCGTCAAGATTTCATCACCGTCGTTGATTTGTAAAATGTAGATTCCTGCTTTTAGGTTTCCAACATCAATTGTTTTGTTTGCTAAGGTTCCAACTTTTACAACTTGACCTAGTAACGAATGAATTTGATATTCAGCAGTTACATCCGCGTAGATTCTCACTTCTAATTGATTTTTAACAGGATTTGGGTAAATCGTAAAGTCTTCTGCTAAAATTTCGTTTTCATTCAATCCATATAAGAATTCTGTTTTAGCAGTATCTTTCGTAGAAACAATTGCTTGTCTAGCTGATCCACCACTTGTAATTCCTTTGATACTTACTTGATCTATGTAAATATGATCGCCATTTGCAGAAGCATCTGCTTGGAATCTAAAGCTTGCGTCACTTACAAAGTTATATGAAGTTTTGTCTAAGGTTACAATAGATGTATAGAAACCATTATTCTCAAAATCGGTACCTCTCGCATATGCTTTTACAGTATTCCATCCAGAACCATCATTGTAACGCAACCAGAAATCTTCTCCGCTTTCCATACTGTATGAATAGAAATGGAACTCTACTTCTACTGTATCATACGGAGAAACATCTACATTATTTAATGTCATAGAAGATGCTGTTCCAGAGTTGTCACGAATACGCATGGAATAATTTCCTTCGTACGATCTGCTTCCTGAATATCGGTAGCAATCGCCGCCGCCATCAACCCAACCGTCTAAGCCAGATTCGAAGAAACCTTCATGTAAAACTGTAGTTCCTGCTACAACGGCTCCATTTAATGTTCCTAAATCCGAGAAGTTGTTTACATCGTATGTATCCCATTCGGTAATTGTATAGGTAGTATTTGGATTGGTAACATTTCTACGTAAGGTTACATCACTTCCAAAAGTAGTGGTAGAATTAAATGTACCTATAATGTCAATTAACACATCATTTTTAAATAATCCCACAGCATCATTTCCGTTAAAAGAGATGATTGAATTTGTAGTTAATACATCTGCTTTGGAAGTAATTCCATTATCGGCAGAACTATGACCAATTACATATACACTTCCATCCGTTAAGTTTCCTGTTAAAGCATATCCTGAAGACCAACTTCCTGCTCCATTTGTTTGCTTTTTAATTGTATATGCAGCTAAATCAACTGTGTTTCCTGAAGTATTTGCTATTTCTAATGATTTATTAAATGAGGTTCCTTCAACGTATTCAGAGAAGAATAATACATCAGGATTTCCAACAACAGGCGCCAATGTAGTTGCGTTTACTGCTGTACTATTTGCTGACACATTTCCTGCGGCATCTTTAGCTTTCACTGAAAATGTATATAAAGTTTCAGGAGAAAGTCCTGTAACTTGATATGAAGTTGAAGCAATTGTTGTAATCAATGTTGTTGAATTATATACTTCATAACTTGCAACTGCGACATTATCTGTAGCGGCTGTCCAGTTTAAATCAATAGTCGTTTGTGTTTCATTTGATGCTACTACATTCGCTGGAATTGATGGTGCCGTTAAATCAACTGTAGTTACATTTGTTCCAGTACTTGAAGCAGATGTATTTCCAGCAGCATCTTTTGCTCTTACTGTAAATGTATAAGTTGTAGCTACTGAAAGTCCCGTAACATTGTATGTTGTATTTGCTGTACTTCCTTGTAATGTTCCGTTTCTATATACTTCATAAGCAGTTACGCCAATATTGTCTGAAGCTGCATTCCAGTTTAATGTTGTTCCAGTTTCTGTAGTATTTGAAGCTACAATATTTGTTGGAATTGATGATGCTTCCGTATCTGGTGTAGTTCCGCCATTTAGTGTATGAGTTCCTAAATCAGAGAATGTATTCGTTGCATATATATCCCACTCTGAAGTTGTATACGTTGTATTTGGATTGGTAATATCCGCTTTTCTACGTAAGGTTACATCTTGGGCAAAATTTGCACTAGAACCAAAAGTTCCAATCACATCAACCAATACATCATTTTTAAATAATCCTACGGCGTCATTTCCATTAAACGAAATAGCTGAATTTGTAGTTGTCGCCGTTGCTTGCGAAGTAACTCCTGTATCTGCCGAACTATGTGCTAATACATATACGCTTCCATTTCCTAAAGTTCCAGTCAAAGCATACCCTGTAGACCAACTTCCGGCTCCATTGGTTTGCTTTTTAATTGTATAATTAGCTAAGCTGATAGAGTTTCCTGTAAAATTAGCAACCTCCAAAGCTTTGTTATAAGACGATCCTTCTACATATTCAGAGAAGAATAATTCAGTTGTTGCTCCGCCAATTGTTGTTGTGATGGTTACTCCCAAACTAGCACTCGACGTATTTCCTGCTGCATCTTTAGCAGCTACTGTAAATGTATAACTTGTGTTTCCTGTAAGTCCTGATGCATTGTATGTTGTATTTGGAGTGTTCCCAATTAATACGCCATTTTGAAATACTTCATAAGATGTTACAGCAGTATTATCTGAAGAAGCTGCCCAATTTAAAGTCGTGGCAGAAGTTGTTGTGTTTGATGCTACCAGACTTTGTGGAATTGTTGGAGCTTCCATATCATTACCTAAATTAAATTTATCTTCAGCCTGTGGCCCGCCCCAAATTTGAGTTGCGAATGCTGGATTGTCTACAAATGGATTTCTGTTTCCTTGAATTCCTACTAATACAACATTTCGCTGTTCTTCAAAAGCATTCACAGGATCTTCAACATTCCATTGCAAAAATAAATCAATCATATTTACATCTGAAGCCATTGGATTTCCAACACCAACGTTACTTGGCAAACAACGACTTCCATAACGTAAGTACATATACATCATCATACGTGCTACATCTCCTTTCCATTCATCACCTGGGTAAAAATCTCCTTGAGGATTTATAACTGAATTTCCACTTCCTGCGCCAAATTTTCTATTATTTCGACTTGAATTCATTTGAGAATCACATGGTCGTAAACTATGTGCATCGGATCCAGGACCAGAAGTTCCAAGATCTGGATTTGCTAATGATTTTGGGTATACGTGTTCTCTATTCCAGTCGCCTACACTTCCTCCATGTTGGAATTTATCGCGTGATCTATCAGTTTTAAAAACACCATCAGTGTCATCCGATCCATAAATCAATAATACTTTTGAGTTGTCAGTAGGATCTAAATCTGATTGTTCTAAAGCATTCCATACACCAGGTGTGTATGATAAGAAAGTGGTGTGCGTTGAAATGATTTTGGTTGCCAATTCATCTTTTAAATCTGTTCCCGATTGTGATAAGTTTACATCATTGTAATACGAAGGAATTTGCGCATACGCAGTAATACTTACGGCTAAAAATAGCCAGAGTAAAAGTTTTTTCATGTGAATTATTTAGGTTAAGGTTAATTAGTTTAAAACTACACACAAAGCACTTTATACAGTAAAACGAAGTCAACTTTTTAGAGCTGTACTAAAAAAGCGCCTTCATTCCTTTCGGAATCAAGACGCTTTATATTATTTAGCAGCTTTTACGCTGAATATCATTGTCTACTTTAAAAGTATTTCTTTGCATAGTTTCATTTTTCTACACCTTAAAAATAGGTAGAAAAAAAAGAATACTCATATTTTATATTAATAAATTGTTTGTTTTTTATTTTAAAATCATTTATACGTTTATCCCTTACAAATCAAACATGTAAACCTTACTTTTTATTCATTTTGAAGCTCCAAAACGAAGTTTTCAAAATCTTTTTTGAACGCAATATATTTGTCGCCCGTTGCAGGTCCATTAAATCCTGTATGAATGCGTCGGACTTTTCCTTTTTTATCTATAAAAATTGTCGTCGGATAGGATAATACATGATTCAACATAGGCAATTTTTCTTGTGCTTTTTTCTTGTCAGAAGTTCCAAATTGTGCCAATACGATTGGATACGGAATATTGAGTCGTTTTTGTAAGCGTTCGATGTTTGCGAATGCTTTTTCTTTTGTTTTTGTGTATTCAAATGCAAGGCCAATAAATTTTACATCCGGATTGCTTTTTGCATAGCTTGAATAGTATTTGGATTCGTCCAAACAGTTTGGACACCAAGTTCCCATAATTTGAACGATTCGTACTTTTCCTTCTAATTCTTTATCCGTAAGCGAAATCATCATATTGTTTGCATCTGGAAAGGAAAAATTAAAAGCATCATAGCCTTCTTTGATATACGTTAAACTTTTTGCATCTGGCAATTCGAAGGTTTCATTACGTTTTGCCGTGAATGGTTCTTTCCAGTGATTTCCCGATTGAAATTCTCCTGTCATGGTACTATCCGTAACTGTTGCCGTAAATAGAAACGCGTGTGCGCCATCAAACGCAGATAATTGTAATTGATCGCCGTTCAATGTTCCTTCTAAAAAACGGTAATCGCCCGTAGTTGTTCGGAATGTTCCTGTAACTGTATTTCCGTTTTGCTTGAAGATTCCTTTCGCAATGTATCGATCAGCTTCTGCATCTGGACTAAAGACAGTTTCCCAATTTCCTGTAATTGTCGCTTTTGCATCGCCTTTTATGTTTGAAAACCGTTTTGTTTCGCCAAAAGTCGCGGTAAACGGAACATATCTATCTAAAGAAACTTTAATGAATTGTCCTGAAAATGTAGTTGCATCTGTAAATTTTCCTTTCAAAACACCTTCATACACGTCCATCTTAATCGTGATGGAATCGTCTTTAATGGTAATATCATCTACGGAAATACGTTCTTCCGCATTGTGAATTTCAATACCGTTCGCCGTTGTGGAAAAGATAAATGGCAATTCTTTGTTGTCTTGCAGAGTTAGTGCAACACGCCAAGAACCATCTTTTAAACTATAACTTTCTTTTCCTTGTGTTGAACTTGATTCAGTATTTTTTTCTTTCCCTCCGCAGGAAATGAGCAGTATTCCCAAGAATAGTATATATATTTTTTGCATGTAATTTATTTTGTGATGTCCTTATTAAACGTTAGTTCGCACAATCGTTCACAAATTACAATAAAATGTGTGATGATTTTGTTTTGAGATAGAATTTGGTTAGTTTTAATAAGCAAATCATTCCAAATGAAAGTTACCGAAGCACATAATAAACGCGTTGCAGAAATGAAGTTTTTTTCAGTGTATCCGCATTACGTAACCAAAGTTGAAAAGAAAGGAAGAACCATAGCGGAATTACATGAAGTAATTAATTGGCTCACCGGATTTGACGATGAAAAAATACAAGAACTAATCGATCGTAAAGTTACTTTTGAAACCTTTTTTAATGAAGCAACTTTACATCCAAACGCACATTTGATCAAAGGTGTCATTTGTGGCTACAGAATTGAAGAAATTCATAATGAACTCACACGAAAAGCACGCTATTTGGATAAATTGATTGAAGAACTCGCAAGAGGAAGAAAAATGGAGAAAATTTTAAGAAAAGAGAAATCTTAAATTATTCACAATATCGTTTCAAATATTCCTCTACCAAGTTTTTGTCTAAAATCTATCAGCGAAGCGGTCTAGATTCTTGATTCTTAACACAAGAATATTTAATACATCTTTGATGCTTTGTTGTTTGTCAACTTACCGCATTATCTTATCTTTGTCGATTATTGAATACTAATAAGAATGAAAATATCATATAATTGGGTAAAGCAATTTATTCAACTCGACTGGGATGCTAAAAAAACTGGAGAACTACTAACCGATTTAGGTTTAGAGGTTGAAGGTATAGAAAAATACGAATCTGTTCAAGGTGGCTTGGAAGGCATTGTTGTAGGACATGTATTAACATGTGTACAACATCCAAATGCAGATCGCTTAAAAGTTACTACTGTAGATTTAGGTTCGGGTGAACCTGTACAAATTGTATGTGGTGCAACAAATGTGGCTGCCGGACAAAAAGTGCCTGTGGCAACTGTTGGAACTACGCTATACGATGCAGAAGGAAAAGGATTTAAAATCAAGAAAGGGAAAATCCGTGGAGAAGAATCACTCGGAATGATTTGTGCCGAAGATGAACTTGGTTTAGGCGAAAGTCATGACGGAATTCTAGTTTTAGACGAAGCACTTGTTCCTGGAACAGTTGCAAGCGAAGTTTTTGATATTGAAAATGATGCAGTGTTCGAAATTGGTTTAACGCCAAACAGAGCAGACGCCATGAGTCATTACGGAGTTGCCAGAGATTTAAAAGCTGGATTGTCACAACAAGATATTAAAATAGAATTAATTACACCTTCTACAAGTAGTTTTAGAGTCGATAATCGTACGCTAAAAGTTGATGTAGAAGTTGAAGATAAAACTTTAGCGCCGCGTTATTGTGGTGTTACCATTTCTGGAATACAAGTAAAACCTTCACCTGAATGGCTACAACATCGTTTGAAAGCGATTGGTTTGACTCCAAAAAATAATGTAGTCGATGTAACAAATTATGTGTTGCACGAATTAGGACAACCGTTACACGCATTTGACGCGAATTATATTTCTGGAAATAAAATCATTGTTAAAACCTTAAAAACAGGTACAAAGTTTACAACGTTAGACGAAATCGAACGCGAATTACATGAAGATGATTTGATGATTTGCGATGCTGAAAAACCTTTGTGTATTGCAGGTGTTTTTGGAGGTTTAAAATCTGGCGTGACCGAACAAACAACGAATATTTTCTTAGAAAGTGCTTATTTCAATCCAGTTTCGGTACGTAAAACTGCCAAACGTCACGCGTTGAATACAGATGCTTCTTTCCGTTTTGAGCGTGGAATTGATCCAAATACTACGGAATATGCACTAAAAAGAGCTGCCTTGTTGATTCAAGAATTGGCTGGTGGAGAAATTACAAGTGATGTGACCGACAGTTATCCAACAAAAATTGAAGATTTTCAAGTACGTGTTTCTTTCGAAAACATTACAAAACTGATTGGAGAAGAATTGCCAAGAGAAACCATTAAGAATATTTTATCTTCTTTAGAGATTAAAATTAATTCGGTTACTGATGGTGGATTAGGATTAACAATTCCTGCATTCAGAGTTGATGTACAACGTGAAGCTGATGTTATTGAAGAAATTTTACGTGTATACGGTTATAACAATATCAAGTTTGATGAGAAATGGCATACGTCGATTTCAAATACATCACGCTACGAAGATTATAAATTGCAAGATGTTGTGGGTACGCAATTGGTTTCACAAGGTTTTTATGAAATCATGTCAAATTCATTGACAACCGCTACTTATGTAGAACTTTCTGAGCAATTGAAAGCTGAACATAATATTACGATGTTGAATCCGTTGAGTAACGATTTATCTGTCATGCGTCAATCGTTATTATTTTCAGGATTGGAAGCTATTTCATATAATATCAACAGAAGACAAAGTGATTTAAAGTTTTTTGAATTTGGAAAAACGTATCACGGTTATGATGATACACGTGAAGAACATAAACATTTGTCATTGTTAATCACCGGAAATACGACTGCTGAAACTTGGCGAGAAGGCAAAGCTAGATCTAGCGATTTTTTCTACGCAAAAGGAATTGTAACGGCTGTTTTGGCTCGTTTAGGACTGAATTCATTGAAAGTATCGCCGATTAAGAATGATTTGTTTTCGGAAGGATTGCTATTAAGTTTAGGAAAAACAAAACTGGTAGAGTTCGGAATTGTGAAACGAAATGTTTTGAAAGCATTCGATATTAAACAGGAAGTAATGTATGCCGATTTCAATTGGGATAACGTGATTGAAGTTGCTAAAAACAGAAAAATCAAGTTTAAAGAAATTCCAAAATTCCCGAAAGTTCGTAGAGATTTTGCATTGTTGATTGATGAGGCTACTACGTTTGCTGAAATTGATACTATTGCCAAGCAAAGCGAACGCAGTTTGTTGAAAGAAGTGAACTTGTTTGATGTGTACCAAGGAGACAATCTGCCGAAAGGCAAAAAAAGTTATGCCGTGAGTTTTACACTTCAAGATGAGCACAAAACTTTGACTGACAAACAGATTGATAAAATTATGAATAAATTACAGCAGAGTTTTGAAAAACAACTCGGTGCTGAATTGAGATAATTTTTTAATGTAGCAATGTTTTAATGTAACAATGTAGCAGTTTGAAAATATAAGAAAACGCTTTTTACGCTTGTAGAAAGCGTTTTTTTGGTTTTGAAACTTTTTTATTTTCATTTTTTCTTGTTTTCGACTGCGTTCAAACTGACAAAAAAATACTTCTATCATTTTTAGACTGAGTTGAGTCTATTCTAACAAATCTAAATTGTCTAAGTAAGTCCAACGATCTAAACGATCTAAGCAAGTCTAATCATCTAAACTGTCCAAGTAGGTCCAACAATCAAAAATGATATGGAAAAACCGTAACTAACTGATAATTAGATTTTTTAAATTTAGGTTTAACCAAAAAACTTTAAAAATCATGTTACACAAAATTTCAAATTTAGAAGGGTGTATTCCGATCAATAAACAACAACAACAAACCATTGTAGGTGGCGCACGACGATTTCGAAGTCATCGCAGACCTTGCAATCTTCCGTATGCGTTTTATAATGGTTTTTGCAGACTTCCATAATAGAAAAAAGTCCCTTAAAAATTAATTCAAGAGACTTTTATGTTTTATCTATTTTCGAGATTATACGCTTACTCCGTACATTTTTTCACGTTGTTCTTTGATTTTTTTATCATTCATATAATCATCAAACGTTGAGTATCTATCAATAACTCCCGTTGGTGTTAACTCAATGATTCTGTTCGCAACTGTTTGTGCAAACTCATGATCATGCGTTGTGAACAATACCGTTCCTTTGAAGTTTTTTAACGAGTTGTTAAACGCCGTAATACTTTCCAAGTCTAAATGGTTCGTCGGTTCATCTAACATCAATACGTTTGCTCTAATCATCATCATACGCGATAACATACAACGTACTTTTTCTCCTCCAGAAAGTACTCTACACGTTTTTAAAGCTTCTTCTCCGCTGAAAATCATTTTCCCTAAGAATCCACGAACAAATACTTCTTCGCGTTCTTCTTCTGTTTTAGACCATTGACGTAACCAATCTACTAATGACATGTCATTGTCAAAGAATTGAGAGTTATCAACTGGTAAGTATGCTTGTGAAGTGGTAACTCCCCATTTATAAGTTCCGGCTTTAGCTTCAGCATTTCCATTGATAATTTCATAGAAAGCTGTCGTAGCACGTGAATTTTTTGAAATGATTGCTACTTTATCGCCTTTCGCTAAGTTGATGTCTACATTTTTAAATAAGGTTTCGCCTTCAGCCCTTGCTTCTAATCCTTCTACTTGTAGAATTTGATCTCCAGCTTCGCGTTCTCTGTCAAAAATAATTGCAGGATAACGACGACTTGACGGCTTGATGTCTTCTATTTTTAAACGTTCCAACATTTTTTTACGAGACGTTGCTTGCTTTGATTTTGCTACGTTGGCGCTAAATCGTCGAATGAATTCTTCTAATTCCTTCGCTTTGTCTTCCGATTTTTTATTTTGTTGTGCACGTTGTCTAGCTGCAAGTTGACTACTTTCATACCAGAATGTGTAGTTTCCACTGTAGTGGTTTATTTTAGAGAAATCAATATCTGAAATGTGTGTGCAAACCGAATCCAAGAAGTGTCTATCATGCGAAACCACAATTACGCAGTTGTCATAGTTTGCTAAGAAGTTTTCTAGCCAAGCGATTGTTTCAAAATCCAAGTCGTTTGTTGGCTCATCCATGATTAATACATCAGGATTTCCAAAAAGTGCTTGTGCTAATAATACACGTACTTTTTGTTTTCCATCCAAATCGCCCATTAATGAGTAATGATTTGCTTCAGTGATTCCAAGGTTTGAAAGTAATGCTGCTGCATCCGAATCGGCATTCCAACCGTTCATTTCTTCAAATTCTATTTGCAATTCTCCTACGCGTTCTCCATCTTTATCTGAAAAGTCTTCTTTCGCATAGATATCATCCATTTCCTTTTTGATGGTAAACAACGGTTTGTTTCCCATGATTACAGTTTCAAGCACTGTATATTCGTCATACGCATAGTGATCTTGCTCTAATACAGACATTCGCTTGCCAGGCTCAAGATGTACATGTCCCGAAGTTGGGTCCATCTTTCCTGATATAATTTTTAGAAATGTAGATTTACCAGCGCCATTAGCTCCGATGACACCATAACAATTTCCTTGGTTAAACGACGTATTTACTTCGTCAAATAATACACGTTTTCCAAATTGTACGGATAAGTTAGATACAGATAACATTCTTTATTATTTTTTAAACTTTTTATATATTGCGCAAAAGTAACAATTAGATTGAACATTACCTTGGTTTGTCTTAACGTTTTAACATAGATTTTTAACAGCCTGTTAACACCCTATTGTATTTGTGATGGTTAGTTTTGTTAAATCATGAAAGAGTTGATCAAATTACTATGAAATATATTACCCCATTATTACTTCTATTAATTTGTTTTGGTTGTAATGATTCCACTAATAAAAGCGCAAAAGACATTGCGTATTTTGGCGGCGAAATTATAAACCCAACAGACGAGTTTGTGTTACTTTATCATAAAGGAACGCTTGTAGACTCTTTAAAACTCGATGAAAACAATCGTTTTTTAGTAAAGCTAAAGAACCACAAAAACGGATTGTACAAATTCTACCACAACCGTGAACACCAATATATTAATATCGAAAAAGGCGATAGTTTATTGCTCCGCCTGAATACCTATGCATTTGATGAATCCTTGTTTTTTACAGGAAAAGGTGCTGAAAAAAACAACTTTTATATTGAATTGTTTTTAATGAACGAAAGTCATGAACGACCTGTTTACCAATATTCTCGATTGGATAGTGATGCTTTTTTACAAAAAATAGATTCATTAAAACAGATAAAGTTGACGAAACAGGATAAATTTTTGATTAATAATCCTAATGTTTCTGAAGCGTTTAAAAATTTTACAGACAAGGTTATACGCTATAAAAATTATACGTATTGTGAAACCTATCAGAACATGTTCAATAAAAGAAAGCGAAAAGATTCTACGTTGACGATTAAACCTTCTTTTTATGAATATAAAAAACATGTCAATTTAAACGATTCTACGATGAGTTATTATGTTCCGTACACACGTTACATTATGCAATTCATCAATAATTCCTCATATAGTGAGTGTTTGAATAAATCGTGGAAAGGAAATCGTGAACTGAATACTTCCTTAACTTATAATAAAAACAAGTTAATGCTGATTGATAGTTTGGTAACCTATCCGTATTTGCGCAACGAATTGCTTCGGTATACTGCATATTCTTATTACAGTGATAATACCGCGAATATTGTTAATAATAACGAATTCTTCAAGCTGTATGAAAAAACTACAACTGATAAAGAATCTAAAGAAGAAATATACAACTTACACATAGGTGTCAAAAGTTTACAAGCTGGAAATAGCTTTTCGAATCAAATTTATGTGTATGATGATACGCATAATAGACTTTCTATAAACAGACTCAATTCAAACCGAAGAAAAACTATTTTATATTTTTGGACTTCCAAACAATTGCGCCACAAGCGATTGATTACAGAGAAAATTAAAGTGTTATCAGAAGAATTTCCAGATTTGAATATTGTTGGAATCAGCTTAGATACTGACCATAAACGTTGGAAAACAGCGGTAAAGGAGCTCGATTTTCCTGAAAGCAAGCAATATCGTGTTGGAAATAAAGAAACCTTATTGAAAGATTTTGCGCTTATTAATATCAACAAACTAATTATTACAGATAAAAACGGACATATTAAGAATGCGTTTGCCAGTATTTATAATACGGATTTGAGAGATCAATTGAAAAAGTAATAGCACCAAAAGAATTATATATACAAAAAGCGTCTCCGAATTTCGAAGACGCTTTTTTATGTGTTATGGAAAAAGAAATTAGTTTCCTTTTTTGTAATCTGCTAAAAACTTAGCCAATCCGATATCCGTTAATGGATGCTTTAATAAGCCTGTAATAGACGATAATGGACCTGTCATAACATCTGCACCAATTTTAGCACAATCAATCACGTGCATCGTGTGACGTACAGAAGCTGCAAGGATTTGCGTTTCGTATCCGTAGTTATCATAAATCATTCTGATTTCCGCAACTAAGTTCAAACCATCTGTAGAAATGTCATCCAAACGTCCAATAAATGGTGATACATACGTTGCGCCAGCTTTTGCTGCCAATAATGCCTGACCAGCCGAAAAGACTAACGTTACATTTGTTTTCACACCTTTATCTGAAAAATATTTACATGCTTTTACGCCATCTGCAATCATTGGAAGCTTCACAACAATTTGTGAATGTAATGCTGCTAACTCTTCGCCTTCTTTCACCATTCCGTCAAAGTCAGTTGCAATTACCTCAGCAGAAACATCGCCGTCTACAATCTCGCAAATTGCTTTGTAATGATTGATAATATTCTCTTTTCCAGTAATTCCTTCTTTCGCCATTAGCGATGGATTTGTCGTTACACCATCCAAAATTCCTAATGCTTGCGCTTCGCGAATTTGATCTAAGTTAGCTGTGTCAATAAAAAATTTCATTTGTTGTCTATTTTAGTATGTAAAAGTTGTGTTTTCTTTTTTGGGCGTTTTAACAGGCTTTCCGCTGTATCTTTTATCTTGTTCTCGATACAAATTTGTTCATTTTGGCTTCGCTAAATGAACAAATTCACTCGAACTGACGATAAAAGGATGCCGCATCAATCCTTAACGCAATTAGGTGCAAAATTACAATATTATCAGATGTGATTTTAAATTCGTATTGGAGAATAGTTCGTGAGTTATTAACATTTCGACAAGCTCAATGCAAGGCATTTCAACATAGCTCAATGTGACACATTTAGATTGTGCTTTATTCATCAATTACTGCTGTTTCTAGAATTTGAATCGTTTCCTTCTTCGTTGGTGGATTTTTGATTCTGACTGTAATCGTTTTGTAAGTCCAAGCTTCGTTTTCAAATAGTGCAGAAATATCTAACATGGCTTTTCCATGTTTGCCTGTAATTTTTATAGTAGATTTTACAGCTTTGTTACCTTCCGTATAAATGACTTCTCCATTTAGAATGGTCATATTATCAATCGGTTCAATGGTTCCGAGCGTTTCTTGCACACGTTTGTTGGCACGAACTTTTTGTAATGGAATTTCATACAACGCCGGATCAGCATACGCTTTGGTGTAATCGGAAACAATGTCTCCCATACGCGACGAGAATACATACGACAACAGAATTAACATCAAAATTGCCAATCCAAGCGACGATTTCCAGTGTTGTTTCCACCAACTTTTTGGCTCGGTTACATTGTTATTCATTTGTTTTATTGCAATATTTTGTCAACATTTTGCTAGCTTCTTCATCGCCAAGTTTTGCAGATTCAGAAAAGTTTTGACACGCATTAATGGTATCTTTTTTACCTAAATACGCTTCGCCCAACAAAAAATAACTGTCTCTTAGGTATGCGCCTGCTGTTACAACTTTACGCAAGTCTACAATTGCTTTATCATATTTTTCAGTCCGGACGTACGCCAAACCGCGTTCATAATAGATATTACTTACATCTACGGTAAATAACGATTCCTTATCATAATCACCATCTAATTTTAAATTTTCTTCTATGGAAATCGTTTTTTGTACACCTTCAGTTAGCAACGCTTTTGACAAGTATTCTATTCCTTTTACATATTGTTGTTGATCGTCGTAAGTAAGACCAATGTAATAAAGTGCTAGCGTATTATCGGGATCAATAGTAAGTACTTTTTTAAAATCTTCAATTCCTCCTTCGTAATCTTCCAACCAAAGAGCTTTGCCAAAACCTCTTTGAATTAGCGCGAGTCTAAATGTTGGTTTTTTTTCAATGGCTTTGTCCAATAATAAGATAGCTTCTTCCCATTTGAAATTTGCGCTTAATTCTGTAGCGTCATCATAATAATCTTCTGCTGATGTAACGTCACAACTTGTCGCAGTAATTAATAAACTAATTGCGATTAAAATTTTATGTATAGGTGTTTTCAATACTTACGCTTTCTTTTGTTTTTGAATCAATTTAAGATATAAGTTTTCAACTTTTTCACGTGCCCAAGGCATTCTTCTGAGAAACTTTAAACTCGATTTTACGGTTGGGTTACTTTTGAAACAGTTGATATTGATTCGTTCTGATAATTCTTCAAAACCATAATGCTCGACTAATTTTTCTAAAATTTCAGCCAATTTTACACCGTGTAACGGATTGTTCGGTTGTTCGTTACTCATTTTTTAAAATTCTTTTATATTCATATCGTGAATTCAATAGTGTGTCTCTATCTTTAAAAAACAGTTTGTCTTTTTGTACATCTAACAGCAAATAACGACTTTCACCAATGGTTAGTTCTATATCGTTAATTTCATAAATAGCTTCCAACGTAAATTCCTCTACGGTAATAATCATCGTTTTATCACTTTTAAATGTAAACTGCACATTATCGCTAATCAGCGGATCATTTTTAGTTGATTTCCCAAGAATTCGTTGTTCTTCACCATCTGCATTGTTTCTAATTTCAGCAACAAACTTCCACGTACCAACGATTTTTTCTTCAAAATCAGTTTGCGCATTGCTTGTGTGCAATCCAATAATTAAAAAAAGTAAAATTCCGATTCGCATATTGGTTTGTGTTTTTTCTTGTTTCGTTCAAAAATAGAGAATATCTTTAATTAATAGTCAAAAAAACAGTTTCAGTACATAATATTTCTCACTATGATTGTAACTTATTCCAAAAAATAAGCACGTATATCGAGTAAACAATAGCAAAACATGGAAGATTTTTTAGAAAGAATACAACTTGTTCAACGCAAACAAATTAAATTACCCGTAGATAAATCAGAATTTATAAAAGCCTTTAGACAAAACGTTGACGAAGGAGAAATTGGAATGTTTTCAGGAATGTTTGAAGCGTTTACGACTAGCAAAAATAGGTTTAAAGGAAACATTTCTAATAACGATTTTGAAATTAGAAGGCGGAAAGTTCTTTTTCAACGAAATCAGCTATTTGCACGTATAAAAGGTACGTTTAGACAACAAGCAGACCATGTAGTAGTTGATCTCACTATTAATGGTTTTAGCAAAATGATTATACCTTTTTATGTACTGACAATTGCTTTCTATATATTTTTTATTACTACTATTAGTAATGGTTTGGAATTGTTAAGTCCATTCTTCCTGTTTATGGTCATACATGCTATTCTTATGTTTGCAATTCCTTATTTCGTAATGCGTAGAAGTGTAAAAAGTACGGCTGCAGATATTGAAAAAGAATTGTTTTTTATGACACGAGAAAAATCAGGAATGTATTAGTTGTCTATTCTTTTAATAATCAATCGAATTTGTCCCATGTGATTTGCTTGATGCTCCATCACGTGATACCAAGCCCAATGATTGTTCATATTAGAGTTTCGTACTTTTGACACAAACCAGTTGTCAGTTTTCGTTTTGAGTAATCGCAAGGTTTCTTTACGAACATCATTCCAAATATCAAGATAGTATTGTATGGGTTTATTTTGAAATTGTTTTCTACCGTTTTCTCCTAAGTTTAATGCTGCTTCCCATTCTCTTTCATCTTTATTAAAACCTCTATTTTCAAAAGTATAGAGTTGATAATACTTTTCTGTAGCAGCCAAATGATAAATCATAGCGCCAATTCTATTAGCGTTTTCATCTAGTAAAAAATCTGTTTCTTCTCTCGTTAAGTTCCTAACACTATTCGTCACGCGACGTTTTAAATCGTTTAACATAGACACTATATTCCCTATTTGTGTATCATATCCTTTTGCAGGCTCAATGGTTTGAGCATTTACAGAAATACTACAAAACATAAAAAATACGATTGTAATGGCGAATTTTTTCATGATATGTGTTTTCATTTCTTGAATGATTTAAAATTAAATGTTTTACAACTTATAATGATTCATGAGCATTTTTTCATATACTTTATCTGGTAGGATGCGTTTCAACACAATAGAAAATTTCTGCATAAACGCGCCCACTTTGTAGTGAATTTTTGGCTTCTTCGTTTGAATAATTTTCAACACCGCATTCGCCATTAGTTGCGGATCAGATCCGCTATCCACATGTGCATCTACTTCTTCCAACATATTTCCGTAGACTTCTTTGTATGGAGAGTTTTCAAAAACAGGCGTATGATAACGTCCTGCTGCAATATTGGTCGCAAAATCACCTGGAGCCACATTTGCAATTTCAACTCCAAACATTTTAGTTTCCATGCGCATGGCTTCGGTAACCAATTCCAACGCGCCTTTACTTGCGGAGTAAATTCCGCGATACGGCAATCCCATATAACCTGCAATAGAAGTCACATTGATAATCAATCCGCTTTTTTGCGCACGCATTTGTGGCAACACCGCTTTCATCACTGAAATTGGACCGTATAAATTGGTTTGAAATGCTTTGTGGATTTCTTCATCAGGAGTTTCTTCAATCGGACCCGTGATTCCGACACCTGCATTATTAATCAAAACATCCAAACGTCCTTCTGCTGCTATAATAGTAGCTACTGCTTTTTGAATCGTTTCTGTATCCCGTACATCCAATGCAATCAATTTAAACGCTGTAAAATCTTTGAATTTATCAGGGTTTCTGCTGGTTCCGTAAACAGTATAGCCTTTTTCAGCTAGCAAAATTCCAATAGATTTTCCAATTCCCGATGAACCACCAGTAATTAATACAACTTTAGACATTACGATATGTTTTGATTATTTTTTACAAATATGCTTAAAAAAAAGGAGAAATTAAGCCTTGACTTTGGAGAATAAAAAATGGCAAGCTACCTACATCACACCGCTCAACCATTTACCTTTGCTGCGTTCCCGCCCTGGAGGATTCAACAGGAGCTGGTTGTGTAGGACTTGCCGATGCAAAGATAATATGTTTTTACATTTTAGCAATGATTTTTTAAACTGATTTTAATGAATTAACTTGCCAGAAATAAAGTATTCCAATGAAATTATATAATATATTCATAATCACATTTTTAAGCTTGATTATTTTTGCCTGTGGTGGCGAAAAAAAACCAACTCCTCCTCCTTTTTCTTTAAAAATTGAAGGAGAAACGGGGAAATTCCCACTAAATACTGCATTAAAAGCGAAGGTTTCCAACAAAGAAAACCTAACAATCGCGAGTATTACCTATTCTATAAACGATCAAGAATTGACAAATACAAGTACAAATCCGTTGGAATTGGAAACTATAATTCCTGAAAATACACTTTTAGGAAAGCATTTTTTGAAAGCAGTCGTTTCATACGATGATGGAAAAACGAAAAGCGTACGTGATCAATTGACTATTTTATCAAATACAGCTCCTAAAGTGTATACCTATAAAATTGTAAATACATTTCCACATGATGTAAAAGCCTATACACAAGGTTTGGAATTTTATAGAGATACTTTATTTGAAAGTACCGGACAGCGTGGCGAATCGTCTTTACGTAAAGTAGATTATAAGACTGGAAAAGTATATCAAAAAATTGATTTGGATAACCGATATTTTGGAGAAGGAATTACGGTGTTGAATGACAAATTATATATGCTTACTTGGCGATCAAATACTGGGTTTATCTTCAATCCTGATAATTTAGAGCGTTTGGACACATTTACCTATCAAAATAGTAAAGAAGGTTGGGGATTGTGTACTGACGGCGAAAAGTTATTTAAAAGTGACGGAACTGAGAAAATTTGGATTTTAGATCCAGCAACCTTAAAAGAACAATACGCAATTCAAGTGTGTGACAATAAACGCACCTATATTAAAGCCAATGAATTGGAATACATTGACGGAAAGATTTTTGCCAATAGTTACCAAAAACCAAGCATGATGATTATCAACCCAATAAATGGCGCGCTAGAAGGTATTATTGATTTTAGAGGCTTGAAAGAAAAAGTGACAAATCATCCTAATATTGATGTCTTTAACGGAATCGCTTACAATGCAAAAACCAACACCTATTTTGTCACAGGAAAGTATTGGGACAAGCTTTTTGAAGTTGAGATTATGGTGAAATAGTACTTTGTTCTGTGTGTGAGTTGTGCACTTCGACTTTGCTCAGTGTGAAAGTTGTGAGTTTTGAGTTTTGAGTTTTGAGTTTTGAGTTTTGAGTTAAATTAATTTTTTATACTATAAATCTTATTTATTTGACTTTAAACAAAATTCAACAAACAAACGAAACTGTCAACTGTCAACTGAAAACTGAGGCTTACTTATAAATAATCAGCTTTCCTTTCTTTATTTTATTATCTGATTTGATATTGTATAGATACGCGCCTGTGCTTAAATTCCATTGTTTTATTGAAATGGCTTTGTTGGTTTGCGTAAAAATTGTTCCAATGTGTTTCCCTTGAAGATTGTACAAAGAGAGTTTTATATCCGTATTGTTTCTGCTTCTCACAAATACATTTCCACTACTTTCAACTGGATTTGGATAGAAAGTTAGCACGTCAGACGTAACTTCTTCAATACTAAGTGTACTTCCCAGATTGATATTATCAATATATAATGCTTGTCCGTACGCATTGATGTTTCTAAATTTCACTTGCACATTTTCATTTCCGATATATGCAGAAAGATCAACCGTTTCTTGTCGCCATTGCGCTGCAGTTGGTACAAACTGCGCCGTCGTATTTGGAGCCGTTGCTAGCACACTTCCCACTTTATTGTACACAGAAGTCCATGTTGCGCCGCAATCAGCAGAAATCTGCACTTCTAATCCATCTGCATAGGCTGCTGAGTATAATGCATACGCTACATCAAAAGTTAATACAGCATCACCAGCATTGGTGTTTGTCATGTTTAATGGCGCAATAATGTCACAATAATCTCCAACTTGCGAAATGGTAAAGTTGTTTACAAACATGGAGTTGGTACTTAGACCAAAACCTCCAACGGTATTTTGATACGTCCAAGAAAGATTTCCACTTGATTCTCGCGACCAACCATCGGGTACAAAAGCTACTTCAAAATCTTCATCCAACTCAGTATTTGTGAGTGTTTCAATAGCTATTGTAATTGAATCACTATCAGAAACTCCTGCTGCATTCGTAACTGTTAAAGTCACTAAATGAGTTCCTGCTGAATTAAAACTTACTTGTGGATTTCTCATGGAAGAAGTCGCGATATTAGCATTTTCAAATGTCCAAGCCCACGTTGCGGAGGTATGATTTAACATTGAATAATCATCAAAAAAGAAAATATCACCTGCACAAGTAGCCGTTAGTTTGTCAACCATAATATTAGCTACAGGACGTGTTGGTGCTTCATATAAGTTACTTTCCCAGATTCCTTTTCCATAACTCGCCAAACGTATTTTTCCATCTCTGTAAAATGGTCGCAAATCATTAGCGCCAACCGTAAGTGGCAAATTGCTATTGTCTATCGCCCACGCTGGCATTGTATTATTTTTATAATAAACAGTCATGCTTGTACCAAGATACACACCACCATTTGTTCCACCAATAGTGGTCATTACCTGAATGTTTTGTCCGTCTAATTCGCTAGAAGTTTCATTTGTCCAAGAAACACCACCATTGATACTTTTGAATATTTTGTTTCCATTGTCTCCACGTGGAAACGCTAACCATATTGTTTGATCATTTTCTGGATCCAAACTTATCAATGCAAGTGTTGTGTTTACATTTGGAAGTGTGATGGTTGTATTCGTTGCCCAACTATCCGTAGTTTTTACTAGAAAAGCATTTCCCGAATTTGGTCGAACCACAATAAACATCGTATTTGTATTTCTACGAGAAATTTCAATACCTAAAACAGTACTGTTCGCTGCTGCTGTATATATAGCTTCATAATTTGCGCCGCCATCAACACTCTTATATAATTGATTTGAATTCCCTAAGTATACATGATTGTAACAACTTGGATGAAATTCCATTTCGGACGATTGTGCAAACCAAGGTTCTTCCGTAGGCGCTAATCCCATAGAAGCATTCAAAACTGCTCCACTAAGTGTATTTGGAATTATTTTACTTCCAATGTTTGTTGAATAAATTCGTGATGATCCTGGATTTACATATCCAGAAGCAGGTTCTCCGCCGCCTAAATCTAAGAAAACCCCAGCAGGAAATCCTTCTGCGTAGACATCAACGCCATTGTGAAAAGTTCCGCCGACTAATAAATCTTGATTCCAGCCAGAGCCAAATCCCCAGAAATCGGTTCCGTGCACACCATTCATTTTAAATTCGGGCTGCGAATCAAATAAATCATTCGATTTAAAGATTCCGCCATCTGTTGTTGCCCAATATTCGTTTCCGTACGCTCTAAAGTCTTGCATATCTACGTGCATTGGCTCGTAACTTCCGCAACCATAGTTGTAAATACAGGTAAATGTTTGTCCGCCGTCGGTAGATTTCCACATTCCAATTCCGCCCACCAAAATTTCATCCGCACTAGAATTTGAACCCATAATGGCACAGTTGTAAAACCCTTGATTGAACCCAGTTACAGAAGTATCTGAATTTAATAAGTTTGGATGTGTAGCAGTGTATGGCGCGCCATCATATCCCATAGGATTTGTCCATGAAACTCCCGCATCATCACTTCTATACACGCCAATAAATCCATTGTCACCAGCTTTAGAATCACCAATTAGAAAAGCATATACTTTTGAAGCATTTGCATCACTTACCGCGATTCTTGCGCCAACAACAGACCTGTTTGCATCTGTTGAAGTATACCAACCGTTCGTTTGTACAATCCAAGTGATACCAGCATTGGTAGATTTTAGAAATTGATGCGTATTTGTTGCCGTATTGCGTCTTACCGTATACAATGTATTTGGATTTCCAGGTTGTGCTTTGATGTCAAAACATTCGTTGGCTAGTACTTGCGTCCATGAAGTTCCGCCATTTGTAGTTCTATGCATTCCTGCTTTTCCTGCGAGTAAAATAATTTCTGGATTGCTTAGATTGATATTGATTTCTGCAGGGTTTTCAATGTATCCGAAAAGTGGTATGTTACTGTCAAAAACGGTTGTCCAAGAAATTCCGCCATCGGTAGTTTTGAATACTTCACTTCCTGAACCTGCGTAAACGATATCTGGATTTACAGGATGTACAGCAATTGCGCTGATTCCTGCATTTGCTATAACTGCTTGTGGTGCTAATGTGGTCACTAACGTTTTAGATGCGTTTGTCCAAGTATCACCTCCATTACTGGTTTTGTAGACTTCGCCCGATTCGGTTCCGCAATACAATACATCAGGAACAGCTAAACATTTACTGATGCTGTATACATTAGTTTGCGCGCCACTTAAGACTGTTCCGCCTTCTTTGTAACTTTCAAAAGGTCCAATTGGAGACCAATTCCCCATTTCTTGATGATTATTTTGTACCGTTTGCAATCGTGAAATTGCAGCTTTGAGTTGTAATTTTTTTGTGTGATCGTAATATCCTTCACCATTTAGAAACGGATTGATTGCGCGTCGCCATCTTTTGTAATATTGTGTATGATATGATTTTTCAAACGAATGTGTTTTAAAATATGTAGCGTATAAATCATCAATTGTATTTACGTTTGGATTTTCGCTATACATGAGTTTTGCCCACGTTGGCGCATCTTTGTAGAGTTGACTAGAATTATTTGACGTTGGTGATTGCGAATACACAACCGTTGCTATTAGGAATAGCAATAGGAATTGGATTTTTTTCATAGCAAAAATTTAAAAAATACCTTTTTAATAGTTGCTCAAGATACTGAAAAGATTTTGCTTATTTTAATTTGCTGTTTAGGTGTTAGGTGAAATTACTTTTTAATTCAAAATTTAACATTCAGCATTTAAAATTTTAGATCTGAACAATTTCATTTTTTAAAGCTAAGACCACCAATCCGGCTGTGTTACGAACGTTTAGTTTGGAAAGCAATTTTTTGCGATGACCTTCTACCGTACGAAAACTGATGAACAACTTCTCTCCTATTTCTTTGGCAGTGAATTCTTTACAGATTAATTCTAAGACTTCTATTTCGCGTTCCGTCAGCTCGTACATGCTGTTATCGGCAGTTCGTTTTCCTTTGTACATCATCACTTTACGCATGATATTGGTAATTTTATTGTTGAAATAATAATCGTGTTCCATAACACAATCAATACTTTCCAGCACCTCATCAGGGCTTGCATTTTTCATGAGATAACCATTTACGCCCAATTCTATCATTCGGATGATATGGCGTTCTTCTTCATGCATCGTCAGCACAATAATTTTCATATCGGGATATTCCGTTAGTAATAGTTCCGCAGTAGCGTAACCATCCAAATTTGGCATCCGAATGTCTAGTAATACCACATTTGGCTTGACCACAGCACTTCGTAATGAATTTAGAAATTCGTTTCCATCAGAAGCTTCCAAGCTGATTTCCATATTTTTTTCTTCTTGAAAAATCGCTTTGATGCCTTCTCTGAATAGCAAATGATCGTCTACTAACGCTATGTGTATCATGTTTTTATTTGTTTAAATGTAAACGTGCGGTTGTTCCTGAATTTATTTTTGATGAAATGATCAATTCGGCACCAATTATTAATGCCCGATCTTTTATGTTTCGCAATCCTGCGCCTTTTTTTGTGGTTTCAGTGTCAAATCCTTTGCCGTTATCCTGTATTAAAAGCTTGAAAGATTCCGCAGTATTATCAATTGTAATCACAACTTTCGTTGCTTCTGCATGTTTCACAACATTTACCAAAATTTCTTTTATAATGCGATATACTATTAATTCTTGCGAAAAATTCAATCGTTTTTCTTCGCCATTCCACTCATAATCAACCATAATAATATCCGTTTCCGAAATGGTAAAACATAGATCGCTTACTGTTTCATTCAGTCCAAAGTCTTCCAACGTTGGCGGCATGATATTGTATGAGATTTCACGAACTTTTTTTAGTAAATCATTGAGTTGATGATGAATTTTTTCTGATTGTGCAACTGTATTCGTGTCTTTAAGCGCTTCTTTTTTAAGTTTTGAAACGCTCAATAAAATCGTAGAGATTCCGCCACCAATTTCATCATGTAAGTCAGCGGCAAAGCGTTTTCGTTCTTCATCTTGAATTTCTACAGAAGTGTTTAGTAATTGTTGCTGATGTAGAATTTGCTGTTCTTGTAATTTCATTTGTTGTTTTAGCAATCTTCTTTTGTAGATGATGACAAAACCAACAATGGCAAATGCTAGGAAAAACATTCCTAACATACCTGTATAAATAACTGTTAATCCGCTATCGGATGTTGTTTCTATCGCTTTTTCAACCATATACCTATTGAGATAAAAAGATAATGAATTATTAGGAAGATTCCATGTAATGTCCAAATTGCGATAAATTCTTCTCTGGAAATTTTTTGCATAAAATTTTTGGAAGAGAATAATAAAAAAGCACCCGAAAAATAAACCAACACACCTGCATTGATCCAAAATATCGGATGTGTTTCTAAACGTTTTATAGCACTATTGATAAATACTTTATAAAACCAACCAATCGCAAAACATAGTAATAGTATGCCTTCCAACGATCGCCCATACGAATTGTATGTATCTAAAGGTTGCCAATTGAGCACATTATAAATAGAGAATAGTATAAAAAGTATATTCAAGCTTATAAGCAATCGTTTTACCCATACTTTTTGAAATAATTGATAGTAAAATAGGCTCCACAACGTATATTCAACAACCGTATACACATGCAGCAAATGCATATTATTTTCTCCTTTTATATACAATTGATATGCGCTATATGAGATGATTCCTGCAAAGGCAAGTAAAATACCTAATGTCCAAAATAATTTATCAAAGCGTTTGTATCGAAACACACATGCCGTTATGGGTAGTACAATGGAAAATTGTGCTATTTCACTAATAATATTTGCGGTTGATGCCATATAAAATAATTAGTTACATCCGTGACATAAAGGGCTATCCTTGGCACATGTATTTGTGTGTGTCGTGGTGCATGGTGCTAAATCATTTGTGTATAGATATTCACGAGGAATATCTGCATAATACTTTTCTCCTTGATCATTTGTTGCTTCTTCAGCACCTATAAGTATGATTCTATGCAAATCATCTTCACCTAGCGCAAAATAAATTCGTATGAGCGTTGCATCATATTCTTTAAAAATTGCCGATAAGTCTTCTTTTCCTATAAGAATAGATCGTAATGCATTTTGGTCTTGCCAAAGTTTGGTACGCACAAAAGCTGTATCTAAACTAATGGAATATGCTAGAATGTTACATGTATCATCCGTAGAATGCACAACTGTTTTTTCAGTTTCTCCACAAGTAATGGTGCTTGCATATTCTTTGTGAAATAAAACACTTCCTGGATCGCACGCTCTTGGGCACGGCAATGCAAAGTTATATATGCCGCTAACGCCTTCTTCTTCAATAAGATCATTTCCGTCACTATCAGCACCAACAACCATCATATCGGGAACAAGCGTTGTTCTTTCCGTATCACTATCACATGTTCTAATTCCCATGTAAAACCTGACCGCTATTGCTACTTCATTATCCAATAGACAGTCGATATCATTTTGATGGAATATAAAAGCTTTCAAACTATTTTTTTCTTGCCAAGCTGCAGTTTGATCAGACGCGTCTTCTATTTCTATTTCGTCGAAATTTTCAATTGGTTCTAAAGCCATAATTAATTGTTTTTTGTTTCAATACTAAATTACTGTAATAAAGACAGTTATATATATGTATTTCTACGCATTTAGCATCTTAAAACACGTGTTTTAAATCACGTAGAAGCTATCTTTTATATGAATGTAAGAGGTTCTAATTTTGGAGTGTATCAAATTATAAACTTGGCACCAAGTGAAATATTTGATATGAAAACTAACATATTATTAATCATTTAAAACCTTAAAATTATGTCAACTTATTGCGGAACGGTCACTTCGAGTGGTCAAATTACGAGCAACAACAATTTTTCATGTCAGTACGATTCCAATCAAAAGAAATTTACGATTTCTTATAATAATAATGTAACAAACCCATCTGTGGTTGTATCTCCTACATTACAAGCACTTGGATTAACGTACATGTTGTATTCGTATTCAGGAGGATTTACCATGCAAGTATTTCAAAATGTAAGCGGAACAGAAACGCCTGTTGCAAGTGGCTTTAACTTTATCGTAAGCGAAATCGTTTAGACTTATTTGTGAATTTTATCAAACTCCTTTATTTCTGTATTGAAGTAAAGGAGTTTTTTGTGCTTTAGTATGTTTACTCATTAAAAACACCTGTTTACTCATTGCTAGTTTCTTCAAGATGAATTTTGCCTTTTATTTGATACTACTTAAAGCTAAAACCATGAAATATCAAGAAATAAAAGTAAGCATTCCCGAACCGTGTCATGAAGATTGGAACCAAATGACAACAACAGAAAAAGGTAAATTTTGTGGTGTTTGCACGAAAGAAGTGATCGATTTCACAGCTGAGAGTGATGAGACTATTGTAAAGCACTTTCAAAAAAACATGAATGTTTGCGGACGTTTTCATACTTCACAATTGGATCGCAAATTAATTGTAGATCGAAAAAAACGAAATTATTGGTTGTCGTATGCAGCTTCGTTATTGTTGCCGATGACTTTATTTTCGCAAGAAGCAAAAAAAGTAGCTTCAAAAACTCCCAAAACAGAACAAACCGATAATAAAGATTTTAAATCTTTGAATATTGGTTCTTTGCACCAACGAGGAAAAATTGCAACCGTGATTCAAAATGATTCTATTGTTGTAACTGGAACCGTTACAGATGATACTGGATTACCATTACCTGGCGCAACTATTCAAATAAAAGGAACGGAAACAAAAGCATTCTCCGATTTTGATGGAAACTTCAATACGAAAGTAAAACGCAACGATGTATTAATGATAAGTTATACAGGTTACGAAACTTTTGAAATAAAAGCAGTTACAACGGAGACTCCCTATAAAATTGAACTAAAACCTGGTGATTCATTAGAATTAGTCGCTATAACTGGATATAGTGTATATAGAAACTTATCTGGTGTTGCAGGTTTGGCAGTTCCAGTAAATGCAAATGATGTTAAAGTAGATAAAAAGAAAGCTAGAAAAGAAAAACGCGAAAGAAGACGTGCAGAACGTGAAAAAAGAAGAGCTGAAAGGAAAGCAAAAAAAGACAATTCTAAAAAGTAAAAACCATTCTTATGAAAGATCCTGAACTAAAAGTAAGCATCCCAAAACCGTGTCATGAAAATTGGAACAACATGACTCCAACAGAAAAAGGTAAGTTTTGTGGTGTTTGTACAAAAGAAGTTGTTGATTTTGCAGCTGATAGCGATGAAGAAATTATAACATACTTTTCAAATCATAGAAATATTTGCGGACGTTTTCATGTTTCTCAATTAGATAGAAAACTGATTGCTGATCGAAAAAAAAGAAATCATTGGTTGTCGTATGCAGCTTCTTTTCTATTACCGATGGCTTTATTCTCTCAAGAAAAACCACAAAAAACTGGAAAAGTTTCCAAAATTGAGACAATTGATATTTCAAACTTTAAATCATTACATATAAGTTCACTTCAAAGAAAAGGAACAACAAACACTACACTTCAAAATGAAAGATTTACCGTAACCGTAATTGTGACAGACGATGCAGGACTTCCATTACCTGGCGCAACTGTATTGATAAAAGGCACTGGCATAGGAAAAACAACTGATTTTGATGGAAAATACCAACTCGATGTAAAAGCAGGAGACATTTTAGTGATTAGTTATGTTGGGTTTGCAAGTAAAGAAATCAAAATAAACGAAAATAGACGTGAATACAATGCATTGCTTGAGTATGATGATACAATAGGAATGATGGTTGGAATGGTTTGTTTTTCGGAACCTGAAGGAGCAGATGAATACGGATATGTAAGTAAGTATGATACAACTTCTTATCCAAAACCAATGACCGAAGAAGAAATCAAAGAACGTGATGAGCGTACTAAAAAATATTTTACACTTCAAAAGAAAAAGTGGAGAGAAAAACGAGAAAGAAAACGTGCCGAAAGAGCGAGACGCAAAGCTGAAAAGAAAGACGATTCTAAAAAGTAAAACATGCGCATGAAATATCCTGAAATAAAAGTAAGCATTCCAGAACCGTGTCATGAAGATTGGAACAACATGACTCCAACAGAAAAAGGAAAATTCTGTGGTGTTTGCACAAAAGAAGTGATTGATTTTTCAGCCAAAAGCGATGAAGAAATTGTAAAATATGCGGTTGCAAATACAAATCTTTGCGGACGATTTCATGCTTCTCAATTGGATCGTAAATTAATTGTGGACCGAAAAAAACGAAATCACTGGCTTTCGTATGCGGCTTCACTCCTATTTCCAATGGCTTTATTTTCGCAAGAAGTTAAAAAAGGAAATCAAAATATTCCAAAAACGGAACAAACCAATACTTCAACTTTTACATCTTTAAATATTAGTTCATTACAAAGACAAGGGAAAACAGTAAATCAAATTTCAACTGTGAATGGAACCGTTACAGATGATAGTGGCTTACCACTTCAGGGCGCATCGATAGTCATAAAAGGCACAGATATAGGGAAAACGACCGATTTTGATGGTAACTTTAGTATCAAAGCAAATCTCGGACAGATCCTAGTTATCAGTTATGAAGGTTTTGAAAGTAAAGAAATTAAAGTTCATGTTAATAAATATACTTATAATATCATACTTCTCAGTGATGGAAGCTTAAGTGAGGTCATTGTACTTGGCGGTGCTGTTGGTGTAGCTGTAAGCTGTTATTCCGAAGATTATTACAAAAAACCAATGTCCAAAGAGGAAATCAAAGAAAAAGAGGAACGCACAAAGAATTATTTCGAGTTTCAAAAGAAAAAATGGAGAGAAAAGCGCGAAAGAAAGCGTGCCGAAAGAGCGAAACGCAAAGCTAAAAAAGCCCAGAAACAGAACCTTGAGAATAATTAAATACTAAGAAACTCCTTCTACGAATAAAAGGAGTTTCAATATAATCAAGTCCTGCAATGATTTCCATTGCTAGGCGAAGTTTACTTTTAATATACAAAAGATCACTTCAGTGGTTTACTTAAATGTTAGGCTGTTTTTCATGGCATTATTCCACTTTATTATGTACCTAAGACTTGATAATTCATTGTTGTGTTTACATCAAAATTTATACCATGATGCACATGATATATTATAAAGTTTCAATTCTTCAAGGATGTTACCCAAGAAAAATAAAAATCTTTAAAAAAATTTTATTCTTACATGCATATTAGCACTTTTAATTGATTCACAACTGTTAATTAAGCTATCATTAACGTTTAGATAATTCAAAAAATTGTGCGCATTTTTAGCTTTTAGTACGTTCTTTATCGTGAATTGAGTCACTAAATCATGAAAAATTAAACCGCTAAAACAATAATAAGAACTTCAAAAAGTTATATTTTTACACCTACATGTATCTGAAAACGATATGTGTCTATTTAAACTATCACAATGAAGAAATTTTTATATGCTTTTTTAATTTTTGCAATTGCAATACTTTGGAGTTCATGTCGTAAAGATTTTGTTACGGTTCCTAGCTCCGGACAACTCCAATTTTCAAAAGATACCGTATATCTTGATACTATTTTTACCAACATTGGTTCAAGCACGTACAACTTAAAAGTGTATAACCGAACTGATGACGATATTCGCATTCCTACGATTCAATTGGGCGAAGGCGAAAGTTCTAAATATCGTTTAAATGTAGATGGAATTGCTGGAAAAATATTTCAAGACATTGAATTATTAGCAAACGATAGTATGTTTGTTTTTGTAGAAAGCACGATTGACATCAACGATTTTACAGGTGGTGATCAATTTTTATATACAGACGCAATTGAATTTGACACCGGAGGCAACGAACAAAAAGTAGAATTGGTCACGTTAGTACAAGATGCCGTTTTCTTATTTCCACAACAATTTAATGATGGTACTATTGAAACATTACTCCTTGGCGTAGATGACGAAGGCAATGAATCACGTGTAGAAGGTTTCTTTTTGGAAGATACAGAACTCAATTGGACAAACGAAAAACCGTATGTTGTATACGGATACGCAGCTGTTGGTCAAAATAAAGTTTTAAATATAGAAGCTGGCGCAAGAGTGCATTTTCATGCAGATTCTGGCTTAATTGTCGGTAACTTAGGTTCATTGCAAGTCAATGGCGTATTGAGTACAACGGAAGTACTTGAAGGTGAAGTTATCTTTGAAGGCGATCGTTTAGAACCTGGTTTTGCGGATGTTCCAGGACAATGGGGAACAATTTGGTTGACAGATGGAAGTACAAATAACAACATCAATTACGCAACCATTAAAAATGCTTCTGTGGGAATCTTAACAGAAAATAGTGATGGCACCGCAAATCCAACTTTAACACTAAACAATTCAAAAATATACAACAGTTCATCTGTCGGGTTACTAGCGCGTACAGGACATATAGAAGCCAACAATACCGTTATTGGAAGTGCTGGACAAGCGTCATTATATCTTAACTTAGGCGGACGATACACGTTTAGACATTGTACATTTGCCAACTATTGGACGAATAGTTTTAGAGTATTTCCAACCGTTTTATTGGATAACTTTTTAGATATTGGAAATGGAACAGTTTTCACTGCAGACTTGGTACAAGCTAATTTTTCAAACTGTATTATTGATGGAACAAACGGTATTGAATTATTTCTAGATAAAAATAATGGAGCCGAATTAAATTACAACTTTACAAACTGCTTGATCAAGTTTAATGATTTCAATAATAGATTTAATAATAATGATTTATATAATTTCTCGAACGATTTAATTTTTGATGAAACAACAAAAATATTAAATTCAGATGTGTTTGACTTTAAAGACACAGCGAAAAATGAATTCATAATTGGTGCAGATTCTGGCGCAAATGGAATTGGAAATACACCTGCAATGCCATTCATAATTCAGTCAGATATTTTAGGTGTTCCACGAACAAATCCTTCAGATGTTGGTGCGTACAATCATATTACGTTTGATGATTAATCATGAAAAAATATACTAAAATAGTATTGATTTTAACTTTTGTTTTGTGTTATGCTTGTAACCAAGAACAAAAGCAAATTGACGCTAGTTACACTAAAATTGCGGAATTGAGATCTGACAATCTCAATTTTGATACTTCACTCTTTGATGCACCAAAAAAATCCGATCTTAATAAAATAGTTGGCAACTATTATGTCGATAATTTTTATACCTATTTAAAAAGTGGATTTACACTTAAGCTCAAAAAACCAAAAGACAAGTATGTACAATATACTTTTGAATTTAAAGAAAATGGAGAAATCATTTTTAAAGATTTAACAAAATCCTATGGTTGTGGAAATGGAGTGCTGTCAATTAAAAAAGGGACATGGAAAGCCAAAGAAAATGATCTGTACGAATTAACTTTTGATGGAAGCCGTGCTTTTCAATCTAAGTTTCATACTGAATCTGAATATCGTTTAGTGGAATTAAAAAATGGCGATAAAAAATTGAAATTGACTAAAGTTATTCTGAATCAGCAAAAACTTGCTTGGCAATAAAAAATGTTTCACAACAACAGAACTAGCTATTTAATGTGAGTTCGACATAATAGAATCACTTAATCTCGGTACAAAATTCTTCCAGAATTTCACTCGATTTGACGTAATTCTAGCTCAAAAAACGTATTCAGAACTCCCATTATTTATTACAAATTAGTTGATCCTAAAAACATACCTCATGAATATCCAATTCAAAGAAGAACAATAATTCACACAATGGTGGCTTTGGGTACTTCTCATCGGAATTGGAATATTGCCTATTTACGGAATCTACAAACAATTATTTCTTGGCGAACAATTTGGAGACAAACCAATGTCTAATGTTGGATTGATTATTCTTGCAGTACTTATTTTTGTAGTACTTGCGATGTTTTACGTAATACGATTGAAAACTGAAATTGACAACTATGAAATCCGAATGCACTTCTTCCCTTTTGTCAAAAAACGCATTCATTGGACAGCTATAAAAAGTGCCGAAGTATTAGATTATGGTTTTGTTGGCGGTTGGGGAATTCGACTTTGGACAAAATACGGAACAGTCTACAACACAAAAGGAACAAAAGGACTCGCTATTGAATTACTGAACGGAAAAAAGTTTCTAATTGGAACTCAGAAAGAAACAGAACTGAGTGAATTCATGAAAAAAATTAAACGGTAAAACGTCTATAAAAGACAACAGTATACCGAAAAGAATCATAAAAGAAATACACTGTTTGATCATGCAATTTTTATGCGTATATTGTAAGTACACAATAAAACAAAGAATAGTTTAACACAAAAAAACTGAATATGATTGTACTTATTTATAAAATTGCGAATATCCTAGCTGGTATTTTACTTGGTATCACAGCTTTAGATCGACTTGATGGCGAAAGTGATTTTTTTAACAACATTGCTAAAAAATTAATGCCATTTACCACAACCATCGGTGGTGCTTCCTTAGGATTAGGAATTTACTTTTTATTAGGCTTTCATCATATATTATACAATGCATTAGCAATCGCTGCTGGATTATTATTATTAACGCATGTATTAAGTCAAATTCCAACTATTGGTGATTCGTTGGTAAAAGTTTCTAAAAAATTAATGCCTTTCAAAGTAATTGTTGGAGTTGCATTGCTAATAATGACTGTACTACGATTCTTAGGAATTCACATTCTTGGATAAGAATTAAATATACTTGTTAAGAGAAAACAAGCGGAATAAAAAATAGCAATCGCGTTATCTTAGAGATAATACGATTGCTGTTTTTTTGTAGTAAACTTTTTTTAGTGTCCGATAAAACCTTTCACATTATTTTGTCAAGAATAAAAATAGGAAATTAAAAGCTTTGCTTTTCAGTTAAATACTATTTAGTCTTTATTCTATAATCTAATAGCGTAGCGGTCTTTTATCTTTTAGACATTAAACTTTAAATAAAGGTCTATCAGACATCATTACATTTACTTTAAACGCAATGTTATCTAATTTTTCATCATTTTCATAATTCATCAACGCTTCATCAATATATTCTACGATAAGCTCCATGTCGCCTTCTAGTAAACCTCTTGTAGTTACTGCTGCAGTTCCAACACGAATTCCAGAAGTTACAAACGGGCTTTTATCGTCAAAAGGTACCATGTTTTTATTTACCGTAATATCCGCTTTTCCAAGTGCATTTTCAGCATCTTTTCCAGTGATATTTTTATTTCTAAGATCAATCAACATCATGTGATTGTCCGTTCCTCCAGAAATAATATTGTATCCTTTTGCCATAAATGCGGCTGCCATTGCTTTGGCGTTTTTCTGTACTTGTAAGATGTAATGCATAAACTCATCCGTCAACGCTTCACCAAAAGCAATTGCTTTTCCGGCAATTACATGTTCTAATGGTCCACCTTGATTTCCTGGAAAAACGGCGCTGTCTAATAATGAAGACATCTTTTTTAATTTTCCGTTCTTTAACTTTAATCCAAATGGATTGTCAAAGTTTTTTCCCATCATAATCAATCCTCCACGCGGTCCACGTAAAGTTTTGTGTGTTGTTGTGGTCACAATATGACAATGTGGAATTGGATCGTTTAAAACACCTTTTGCAATCAATCCTGCTGGATGTGAAATATCTGCCAATAATAGTGCATTTACACTATCTGCAATCTCGCGAAAGCGTTCAAAATCGATATCTCTTGAATATGCAGAAGCACCTGCAATGATCATTTTTGGTTGTTCTTTGGTTGCGATTTCTTGAATTTTATCATAATTCAACACACCCGTTTCTTCTTCTACACCATAAAAAACAGGATCGTATAATTTTCCTGAAAAGTTTACAGGAGATCCGTGTGTTAAATGTCCACCATGTGACAAATCGAATCCTAAGATTTTATCGCCTGGTTTTAAACATGCTGCAAAAACAGCGGTATTTGCCTGACTTCCACTGTGGGGTTGTACATTAGCCCATACTGCACCAAACAAAGCTTTTGCTCTATCAATTGCAATAGTTTCTACTTCGTCTACCACTTCACAGCCGCCATAATAGCGTTTTCCGGGATATCCTTCAGCATATTTATTGGTTAATACAGAACCTACAGCTTCCATAACTTGTTCGCTTGTAAAATTCTCAGAAGCAATCAACTCTAATCCTTCTTTTTGTCGTTCTTTTTCGGCTTGAATTAATTCAAAAATTTGTTCGTCGCGTTGCATTATTTTGAGTCTATGTTAATAATATCCAAAAATATGATATAGATTTCAAAACTCATATAGAAAACTCATATATTTGAATAGAAATAACATTTTTTATTAAATCATAAATATTCAACACAACTATGCCAGATACTACCAATAATCCCAACAGAAAAACGTGGCTTACTGTAGCTGCAAATAGTGATTTCCCTATACAAAATATTCCCTTTGGTGTTTTCCTTACTAGAGATGATGTAATTACCATTGGAACACGAATTGGTGACTTTGCCATTGATTTAGGCGCATTGCATCAATTAGGTTATTTTGATGGAATTCCTTTAACAGATGATATTTTTCTTCAAGATAGCTTAAATGATTTCATTTCAGATGGAAAGAAAACATGGCGATTGGTTCGTAACCGTATTGGAGATATTTTTGATGAAAATAATGCAAGCTTACGTGATCAGGCTGAACATAGAAAAACGATCATTTTTACTTTAGACGAAATAGAAATGCAATTGCCAGTTCAGATTGGTGATTATACAGACTTTTACTCAAGCATAGAACATGCAACCAATGTTGGTACGATGTTTAGAGGCGTAGAAAACGCATTGATGCCAAACTGGCTTCATGTACCTGTAGGATATCACGGAAGAAGTTCTTCGATCATTCCATCAGGAATTCCAATTCACCGTCCACAAGGACAAACATTGCCTGCTGGCGCTGAAAATCCAGTATTTGGACCTTCAAAACGGGTCGATTTTGAATTAGAAATGGCGTTTATTACCACAGATGCAAATCATTTAGGAGAACCAATTCCTATTGAAGAAGCAGAAGATTATATTTTTGGTGTCGTTTTATTTAATGATTGGAGCGCACGCGATATTCAAAAGTGGGAATATGTACCATTAGGACCATTTTTAGGAAAAAGTTTTGCTTCCTCAATCTCTCCTTGGATTGTAACGATGGATGCGTTGGAACCTTTCCGAGTAGAAAGTCCTAAGCCATTAAAACCACAATTAGAATATTTACAATATACTGGAAAGAAAAGTTACGACGTCAACTTAGAAGTCGCTATTCAACCAGAAAACAGCACAGAAACTGTTGTTGCACGTTCTAACTTTAAATATATGTACTGGAACATGGCGCAACAATTAACACACCACACCGTAAATGGTTGTCCTGTAAATTCGGGTGACATGATGGGAAGTGGAACGTTATCAGGTAAAACACCTGATTCGTACGGCTCGATGTTAGAATTGTCTTGGGCAGGAAAAAATCCTGTGAAATTAAATGATGGTTCTGAACGTACGTTTATCAACGATGGTGATACGGTAATCATGCGTGGACATTGTAAGAATGATAATGTACGGATTGGTTTCGGAGAAGTTTCTTCAAAATTATTGCCTGTTTTTCAACCGAAGAAGAAATAAGAAATTCAAAAGGCTATTGTTACTTACAATAGCCTTTTTTTATTGCAACTTATTAGTATGCACACTGTGCACTCATTGTACAATTTAATGGGTTAATTGTTGCACACCATTCACGCATGGCTGAAGTCGTAGCTGTTGATCCTCCTAGAACGACTTGCATTTTCTTATTGCTCAATTCAGCCACAACTGATTTTTTAAATACTAAGCTATTTGATATACTCTTTTTTTTCATAATAATTAAAGATTAAAATAATTTTCCTACTCTATCAGCTTTTCGGATTCCGCTTTGTAGAATGTTTTTGGCCACAAACAAATTCTTTATCAAAGAAAATTAAAAGCGTAAGAAAACACATGTGAGCCGACAAGGATTGACAATTTTTGTACAACCCCGATCATTATTGACTAACGTTTCAGGAAAAAATTAAAACTGCTCGAACGATTTTTTTTGATACGATGTAGGCGACATACCAGTTTTCTTTTTAAAAGCTGTGTAAAATGAAGAACGGTTATTGAATCCCGTTGCATCAATAATTTCGTTAATGTTCATTGTATTGGAAGTATCTAACATTAAAGTAATCGCTTCTTTGATTCGATAATTACTAACAAATTCAAAGAAATTCGATTGAAAGTATTCATTAATAATTTGTGAAGTATGATGTTTAGAAAGATTCAACAAATCTGCGAGTTTATCAAGCGTCAATGTATGATCTAAGTATACTTTTTCTATTTCCATTAAATCTTCCAATTGCTGTTTCATTTCAAGCGCAAAGGATGTTAACATACCATTTTTTTGATATTTTATATATGGAATGATTTTCTTACCAGAAAAAATATCAGGTTGCATAAAGCTAAAGTATGAAACAATTCCAATAATAACGACAATACAATAACCGATGATATAATCTCCCGCAAGGGACATTAATTGAAAAGATTCTAACAAATAATACAACGAAAATATAAGTAGATATGCTGTGTAACTTCCTAACAAGTACATTATCCAAAGTCTTATCTGTGCAGAGGAAGTTTCTTTTTTGTAGGTATGGTATTGTTTGTATATCAATCCCACATAGAAACACATGAGTAACATGACGATAATAATTATATAATCCTTGTATATTTTGCAAGGTGTAATATCTTCGGAAGCCATTATTTTTATTGCTTTTTGAAGCTTTTCTGTGGCCGATAAAATAAAAAAGTCTCCATATTTTATAAAAATCAACAATAATGGAATTGCATGCAAACTGTCTCTTAGTAACATTTTCTTTTGATACAATACGCGACGAATGTACAAGTACAATAATGGTCCGTATAAAACCCAAGGAATAAGGTTTGTATACAATAAATGTGGATGATATAATCCTTTATTCGTAGCCCAATAAGCACAATTATAAAGCAAATTATAGGAAAATAAAAACAAGAATATTCCAAAAAGTTTATTGGCAACTTTATCGCCTTTTTGTTTTAGAAAAAATAAAATTCCTAAAGTGAATGCTTGAAAAGAGAAAGCAAAAAATAGCAGAATCCATATGTCTATATGAAGTGTGGTCACAATCAGTTAGTAAATGAATAATTTTTATCACAAAACAGGTAACTTTAGTAAGTTAGTTAAAAAGTAATTAAGTATTAAATTCTATATCGATATTTATATGAATCGATAAATTAAAAAACTCCCAAAATGACCTTTGGGAGTTTTTCGTTTTTGCTAATTCGGGAAATAGTTAGATTCTGAACTAAATTCAGAATTTCGCTTTTCAAATTCTTGAAAAGCTTAATGTGTAATACTTAAATTTTTGATTCTTACAACTCCGTTTGAACCTGTATAACTTGCGCCTTGTACAGACTGTAAATAGTTTCCAACTTTAAAATAATTTCCAGAAGTGTTTGTACCAATTGCCTGCGAAAAGATTTCATTTGATCCATCAAAAAGTTTTACAACTCCATTGTTATAAGAAATTTTAAACGTGTAGCTCGTGTTTAACTGGTAACCATTATCAATGATTAAGCTGCTTCCTTGCACATCTTCAGTGATGTAACCGCTAATTTTCATTCGCACGCCGCCAGAGCTCTGATTTTCATCTCCTAAAAATTGTACTCTAATCACATCATCAACGGTATTGCTTGGTCCATGAATTTGCGCAAAACATAAAACGCCTCCATCATTATCAGCATCTTGTGGCAATCTATCCACTCTAACCGTAAATGTCATGGTATTGTTCCCAGAGCCACCATTCCAACTAGCAAGATTTCCATTGCTCATTTCTCTGAGTTCTACTCTTGGGTTTCCAGAGTTTGAAGAACCTCCTAACCCTCTATAGCATTTAAAAAATGTCCATTCTCCATCCGTATAAAAGTAATTTGGATCGTTGTACGTTCCAAAAGTTTCTCCCGTAGAAGCCAACACATCGTCTCTGTACGTTGCTCCTGACCCTGGACTTCCAGTAAATCCGTTTAGTTTCCAATTGTTTGAAGTAAGTCCTAAATTATCTCCGGGTGAATCGCCACCACCAATAGTTCCGCCAGTTCCATAAATTTCTGTTTCTGTAATACTATTCCACGAACTTGAAGAGTTTCCAAAGCAAGAAATTCGCACGTAACGTACATTCACAGTATTGAAACTATAGGTTTCCAATCCGTTTGTATTTCCGCTACTTCCAGAAGATTTTTTATCTACAATGGTTTGTAAATTGGAAGTTGATGTACCTACTCTAATTTTAAAATACGCTTTCCGTTGATTGCCTTTATAGAAAGCCAATTTTACAGACGAGACCGATTTTACAGAACCTAAATCATATGTGATATATTTTCCGTTATAGCCATTTGACGACCAACGTGTTCCTAAGTTTCCGTCTAGTGTATTTTGTGGAACATTGCCATCATCGCCATTTGCGGAGACGCTTGCAGGTGTAATTTCAGCATTTTTTTGTAAAATTGGTTGCTTTCCATTTTCAATAGCTTCTTCATCTATTTCTGAATCCAGTTCTGTAGAACACGAATAGCATAGTACTAAGCAGACTAGCATCAAAAGTTTCATTGGTTTGTAGGTTAGATTTGATAAAAATTGTTTCATGGTTTTTGGTTTGTGATTAATAATTTACTTGGTAAACCAATCTGGTAAACCAAATTGGTTTACCAATTATACGATAATAAAAGCGCACAAAAGAATGGAAAACCGTAAAAAAAAGATGGTTATTATGAAGATGAAATCGTAAGAATAATTATATTTTTTAATCAAATATTGCCCACTTACAAGTTGTAAAACGGAGAAAAAATTATAGAAACCTAGAAAATATATGTGCTGAAACATATATTATAAAAAAATGCCACTAAATTTTAGCAGCATTTTTAAGTTTAAAAGAGTGGGATATATATAGTACGTAATGTTCAAATTTCAAAAAATATCAAGAATGCTTTTTGAAATAATTGAACCTCATTTTATTACTATTAATAACAAAATGCACTATTTGTACAATTTAAGGGATTCAATGAACCTCTAGATGAGTGCGGATACGTTCCACCTCCTTTCACAGCTTTCGTATTTAAGGTTGCTATTTGCGCTTTCTTTAAGCTTAACGATTGTAATGATTTTTGTTTTTTCATAATAGTATGATTAAATATTAAACAATTTATACAAGAGTGTGCATGCTTACACCTTGTATAAATTGTTCAAATGAAATAAAAAAAAACACAACTAACGTTCATCCCGATCATAGTTAACTAATTAATAAACAGTACATTAGTTAATATTTTGTTAATCTAAAATACTGAAAATCAAATAGTAAGATTCAAACTCAGCTAATTCGTTATATAGGCTTCGCTAAAATGATATGATATGATTTATATTTTTTTGTAGAAAAGATTATTTCTTGATGAGAAGTAGTTTTGAAAACAATATCAAACTAAATAAATAACAGCAATGGAGAGTAAGATAACGCCATACACTAAGGTGAATGCTTTTCCTGAAATTTTGCTTCCCATTTTGGCTCCGAAGAAGTTTGAGATAAAGTAGGTTCCAAAAAGAATTCCAACCAATTGCCAGTCAACAGGATTTTCAAAGTTGTATTTTATAAACGCTCCATAACTCACAGGCGGAATTAAAATTGCCAAACTTAACGAGCGCGCATATTCTTTTTTTAGTTTAAAAATACCTATTAATATTGGTACCATTAACACACCAGCTCCAATTCCGAACATACCGCCTAAAATTCCTGTGAAAGCTGCCAATATCAAAATCCAATAAGGAGAAATAAATTCTTTATCTGATGCTTTTGCATTCTTCCTTAAATACGATCGAAATTGCATCAACGCAATGATTACCAATAGAACAGCGAAGTAATATTTTAAATCAGTTTCTCCAATGTAAAAGGCAAAAACGGCCCCAAAATACGAACATATACAATATGCAATGACGCCAATAGCAATATTGAGCCATTGCTTTTTTACATATTCATACATTGATAAAACACCTAGAAGGCTCATGGGCCCTAACATCATGGTGAGCACATTTCCTTGCGCTACCAATTGCGACATTCCACAATACAGTACTAGAAAAGAAACTAAAAATGGGCCGCCTCCAATTCCTGCAAATCCGCCAATATAGCCAACAGCAAGTCCTAAGAGTACATAAATAATTGGGTCACACATGGCGCGAAGTTAAGATTCTACAATATCTTTACACACTATTTCTAAAAAATTTAATGATTCATGAATTAATGCCATTATAAATGCATAGATTTTAGTGTAATTATTAAAAAAATATAATATTTACAAAGTTTGGTCTCTAAATTGCTTACACCTAACAAACCTAAAGAATTACGTATGAAAAAAATACTACTTTTAATGACCGCATTTTTATTCTTAATCGCTTGTGGTGGTGTTAAAAAGACACAAGAAGCATTGAATACAGGGAATTATGATTCCGTGATTCAGGATGCTGTTAATCAACTTAAAAAGAATAAAACAAGTAAAAGAAAACAGCAATATGTTATTTTATTACAAGAAGCGTATGCGAAGGCTTTGGATAGAGATTTGTCTACAATTAAGTTTTTAAAAGCGGATGGAAATCCTGAAAAGTTAGAGGATATTTATAATACGTATCTTGCTATAAGCGATCGACAAGAAACGATCAAGCCATTACTTCCATTGCCTATTTTAGAAAAAGGTATCAATGCGAAATTCAGGATTCAAGATTATTCATCTGAAATTATTAATACAAAAAATCAGTTGTCTGAACATTTATATGCAAATGCAAAATCATTGTTAAGTACTACAAAACAAAAAAATGAATATAGAAAAGTATATGATGATTTCAGGTATATAGATAAAATATCACCAAATTATAAAGACACGCGTCGCTTAATGGAAGAAGCGCATGTAAAAGGAACTGATTTTGTATTAGTTACTTTAAGCAATAGTACCGATAAAGTAATTCCGCAACGCTTAGAAGATGATTTACTCAACTTTAACACCTATGGATTAAATGATTTATGGACTGTATATCATGGAAATGAAATCCCTCAAATACAATATGACTTTGGCTTAATTCTCGATTTGAGAGAAATCAATATTTCTCCTGAACAAATAAGAGAAAAACAAATCATTAAAGAAAAACAGATAAAAGATGGATGGGAATATGCAACAGACGACAGCGGAACAATTTTAAGAGATAGCTTGGGAACTAAAATCAAGGTAGATAAATATAAAAACGTTCGTTGCGAGCTGTATGAATTTACACAGTTTAAAACGACTAGAGTTGCTGGGCAAGTAAAGTATATAAATTATAAGTCAAAGCAACTTATTGAAGCGTTTCCAATAAGTAGTGAATTTGCTTTTGAGCATATTTACGCAAATTTTGATGGCGATCGTAGAGCGCTAGATCAACGATATATAAACATTACAAATGTTAGAGCAGTTCCTTTTCCTAGCAATGAACAAATGGTATATGATACTGGAGAAGATTTGAAAGCAAAATTAAAATCCATTATCACCAGGAATAAATTCAGATAACAATACTAAATATTCTTAAAAAAAACAACTTCAAACCGAAGTCTGAAGTTGCTGAAAAAAGTATTAGAATTAATTAAAATTAGTATGTAATCATTTTTATGATTATAACCATTTCATTACACCGGACATGTACGGAAGGTTTCCGTAAACGTACACGAACGATAGGTAACTAAACATAAAATAGGAATAAAAGTTGGACATAAATGTGGAACTGCTGATGCTCCACCTTTTATAGCTTTGATCTCTTTATCCGCAAGACTTGCTATGCTGGATTTACTCAATTTTAAGGACTTTGTTATATTTTTTTTCTTCATAATAATTTACTTTTAAATTTTGAATCTTGCCTACTCTATCCGTTTTTCGGCTTACACTTTCGTCACATTGCTTAACATGTAGTATATGGACATTGATTACAATTGGTATATGCTAATGTTATACAACCTTGCGTACAACCTTCCGTTTCACAATTCAATCTGTCTTCTGATTCTGGTTGAAAAGTTCCTGTTCCTCCTTTTACACTGTCAACGTTTAAGTTAGAAACAATAAACTTTTTTAACCCTAATTTAATTTCTTGTTTTTTCATGATATAATATTTAATACTTTGCCTACTCTATCAGTTTTTCGGCTTCCACTTTTCAAAACAAATGGCCGTTTATTTCTATCCTAAAGGAACTGAGAAAAATGTATAAAAAAATCCTAACCGATAAAGGTTTACAAAATCAAATGAAGAATATTACAAAGCTTTTTTGTTTTTGTTTCTGTATGATTTAGGCGAAATCCCTGTCTTTTTCTTAAATGCGTTGTAAAAAGAAGTTCGATTATTAAATCCTGCCGCATATATAATCTGATTGATGTTTAATTTGCTTTTTTCATCCTTCAACAGCTTGATAGCTTCGTCAATCCGATAGTTATTGACAAATTCGAAGAAATTTACCTTAAAAGACTCATTGATTAACTGCGAAGTATGATGCCGCGATAAGTTCAATTCATCCGATAACACATCTAGCGTAAGCGAATTATCTAAAAATAATTTATCGGCTTCCATCAAAGAAACCAACTTATCTTTCATTTCCGTTGCTAGTGAAGATGACAAGCCATTATTTTGATATTTTACAAACGGAAACGAAATCGTGCCCGAAAATATATTTGGCTGCATAAAACTAAAATATGTGACAATTCCGATAAAAAATGTAATTCCATAACCAATTAAATAATCATTAGAAATAGTCAATAATCGAAAATAAATCAACAGGAAATACGCGAAAAATATAAGTGTGTATCCTGTAAAACAGATCCATAACGACTTTACCCATAAACGTTGTGGATATGGTACATTGTCTTTATCTTTTTTGTACAAACCGTAAATTTTAATCACATACAAAAACATCAATAATGTAACGGTAAACACCATATAATATCTTGGAATCGGCCACCAATTGACATAATCAGCATAATTACCAGTTTCAACAAGTTCTAATTTAATACTATATGGTAAGAAGTAAAAGCGTCCAAATACGGCAAAAATCCAAACAATTGGAATTGCATGTTGTAAATCGCGCCAAGTAAAAGGAGTTCGATTCAGTACACGTTTAATGTAGATATACAGTAACGGACCGTACGAAACCCAAGGAATAAAGTTGGTAAATGATAAATGTTCTACGAAAGAACCTTGATAATTAGACCAATACGCACAATTAAAAATTTGATTGTACGCAAATAATAATAAGAAAACGCCAAAGATGCAATTGGCAATTCGATCACCTTTTCGTTTTAAAAAAAATAAAATTCCGAGTACGAAGGATTGTATGGCAAATGCAAAAAATAGCATTATCCATAGATTAATGGTAGTTTCCATGAGCAGTTAATTTTAAGAACGTTTTTTGATTGATTGAATGATGATAGTTTCAAGATACAAACAAGAAAGTAAAATCTGTCTTAAAAAATTCTTAATTCTTATGCTTACATGGAAAAATAATACGTTAAATGTACTGTTCTAAAGAAAGAGCATTAATTTGACTGTGTGAAGCATGCGCAACTGTAACACCATTTTTTAGCACAACTAATTGTGGACTTTCATGCCATACTTGGAATTTTGCTGCGATTTCTTCCGAAATTGGGCGGTAATTCAATAAATCTAAATAATAAACTTTCATTTGATTTTCTTCCAAATCATACGAACTTTCAAACTGCTTAATCACCATTCTACTAATTCCGCAACGCGTACTATGCTTAAAAATAGCAACAGGTTGTGTTTTTGATTCTTCCACAATAGTGTCTAACTGATCAACGTTTGTAAGTGGCGTCCATTGCAATTTTGAAGGCTCTGGAGTTTCAGAAGCATCAGAACTTCCGAACATTTTATTGAATATTCCCATAGGTAAGTTGTAAATTTAATCAGTGAGTCGAAAAGCTTTTAAAAAACTTTCAAACTTTTTAAATGCTCAAATGCCAAAATGTCTTGTAAACACACGCTTTAACCGACATTTTGTCTCTTATTCACAATTGGAATAAGAATTGTAAAATTATAGAAAAACACATAACATACAGCTATGAATTTTAATAATTATACTATAAAATCACAAGAAGCTGTGCAACAAGCGCAGCAACTTACGCAAACATACGGACATCAACAAATTGAAAATGAACACCTTTTTAAAGGAATCATGGAAGTTGATGACAATGTTTTGCCCTTTCTACTTAAAAAACTAGATGTAAATGTTTCTTTATTAGAACAAATTCTAGAAAGTACACTGACAAGTTTTTCTAAAGTAAGTGGCGGAAATATCATGCTTTCGCCTGCGGCTGGAAAAACCTTGACAGACGCAAGTATTATTGCAAAAGATATGGGCGATGAATTCGTTTCAACGTCACATTTAGTCTTGGCAATCTTCAAATCGAAAAGTAAAATATCGCAAATCTTAAAAGATCAAGGTGTTACTGAAAAAGGCTTACAAAGTGCGATTCAAGAATTGCGCAAAGGCGAACGCGTTACATCTGCGAATGCAGAAGAAACATACAATTCGCTAAATAAATACGCCAACAACTTAAATCAATTAGCAAATGATGGAAAACTCGATCCTGTTATTGGTAGAGATGAAGAAATCCGTAGAGTATTGCAAATTCTTTCACGTAGAACGAAAAACAATCCAATCTTAGTCGGTGAACCTGGTGTTGGTAAAACCGCTATTGCGGAAGGTTTAGCACACCGAATCATTCAAGGTGATGTTCCCGAAAACTTAAAAGACAAACAAATATTTTCGCTCGATATGGGCGCATTAATCGCAGGTGCAAAATTTAAAGGAGAATTTGAAGAACGTTTAAAAGCGGTTATCAAAGAAGTCACTTCGGCAGATGGCGATATTGTATTATTCATTGACGAAATTCACACTTTAGTTGGTGCTGGTGGCGGACAAGGCGCGATGGACGCAGCAAACATTCTAAAACCTGCATTGGCACGTGGCGAACTCAGAGCAATTGGTGCAACGACTTTAGATGAATATCAAAAATACTTTGAAAAAGACAAAGCCTTAGAACGTCGTTTCCAGAAAATTATGGTGAACGAACCTGATACAGAAAGTGCGATTTCTATTCTGAGAGGAATCAAAGAAAAATACGAAACACATCACAAAGTTCGAATCAAAGATGAAGCAATTATTGCAGCAGTAGAATTATCGCAACGCTACATTACAAATCGTTTCTTGCCAGATAAAGCAATTGATTTAATTGACGAAGCAGCTTCTAAATTACGCATGGAAATTAATTCAAAACCAGAAAACTTAGATGTTTTGGACAGACGCATCATGCAGTTGGAAATTGAAATTGAAGCTATTAAGCGTGAAAAAGATGAAACAAAACTAAAGTCTTTAAACGCAGAATTGGCAAATCTTAAAGAAGAACGTAACGAAATTTTCGCAAAGTGGCAGACAGAAAAAGATGTTGTTGATAAAGTGCAAGCGACAAAAGAAGCCATTGAGAACTATCGCGCGGAAGCGGAACGAGCAGAACGTGAAGGAAACTATGGAAAAGTTGCCGAATTGCGCTACGGAAAAATAAAAGAAGCGCAAGAACAGTTAGATAATTTACAGCAAGAATTGTCTTTATATAAAGAAACTGCGCTGATTAAAGAAGAAGTAACGAATGAGGATATTGCGGAAGTTGTGGCGAAATGGACAGGAATTCCTGTGACAAAAATGCTGCAAAGTGAACGTGAAAAGTTATTACAACTCGAAGCAGAATTGCACAAACGTGTCGTTGGACAAGAAGAAGCAATTATTGCCGTTTCGGATGCGGTTCGTAGAAGTCGCGCCGGATTGCAAGACGCAAATCGTCCAATTGGTTCCTTCCTTTTCTTAGGAACTACCGGAGTTGGTAAGACAGAATTGGCAAAAGCACTTGCGGCCTATTTGTTCGATGATGAAAGCGCAATGACCCGAATTGACATGAGCGAATACCAAGAATCACATTCGGTAAGTAGATTGGTGGGTGCGCCTCCAGGATACGTTGGCTATGATGAAGGCGGACAATTAACGGAAGCTGTGCGTAGAAAACCATATTCTGTGGTATTGCTTGATGAAATTGAGAAAGCGCATCCTGATACGTTTAATGTGCTGTTACAAGTGTTAGATGAAGGACGTTTGACAGATAATAAAGGTAGAGTTGCCGATTTTAAGAATGCAATCATTATCATGACTTCAAATATGGGAAGTCATATTATTGAAGAAAAATTCAAAGCGGTAAAAGACATTGATACAGCGATGGAAGTGGCAAAAGTGGAAGTTTTAGGTTTATTAAAACAAACCGTTCGACCAGAATTTTTAAATCGAATTGATGATATTGTTATGTTTACACCATTATCACAAGAAAATATTAAAGAAATTGTTCGCTTACAGTTAAAAGGCGTGACAAAAATGTTGGCAAAACAGCAAATTACCTTGGATGCAACCGAAGAAGCAATTGCATACTTAGCGCAACAAGGATTCGATCCGCAGTTTGGTGCGCGACCAGTAAAACGCGTGATTCAGCGAAAAGTACTGAATGAACTTTCCAAAGAAATTCTCAGCGGAAAAGTCACGGTAGATAGTATTATTTTGCTGGATGAGTTTAATGACAAACTCGTCTTTCGAAATCAAACCGATTTATTAGTAAATGCATAATTGAAATAACCTAAAGCTGTCTAGAAAGTCAAAGTTTCGTCAAACCGAACTTGATTCGGTTTCTCATAATCATTGAAAATCAGTGTAATGAGATTCTGAATCAAGTTCAGAATGAAGCTTTTTAAAACTTTTCAGACAGCCTCTTTTTTTTGCGCAAATTGTAACTATCAATGTGGCAAATATTCACAACCAGCGTTTCCATTTCCATCATTACAGGTGTTTTGCGAACCAAAACCATCATTGCAACCAACTGCATACCACCAATTATGTTTCGGCTTTTTTAATAGCCAAAAAGAAATGCGCTGTTTTCCATCTGCATCTAGCATAAATACTCTTAAAAAAGAAGATTCAGCACGCGCAGGAACTGCAATTTTCGCTTCCTTTCCAGCCAGAACTGTGATTTCTTTGCTTATTTCACCAGTTGCTAAATTCATCAAAAATCCGCCTTGATTTATAAAGATTAGCGTTTTATTTTTCCAATCGCACGAACCATTTGTTGTGTTGTAAACTGTTCCTGAAACCCAACCATCTGGTGCGACTTTAGGCGCTGTCGGTTTAAAATCTGAAGTGCTAGTTTCACTTTCGTTGACCGTTTCTACCAATGGATTTTCTTCTTGTGTAAAAGTTCCATCATCGTATACAAAATGTAATTTATTGAGTTGATTTGCTTGAATTTTAATGTTTTTCTTGATTTCTTTTTCCGAATTATATTTATAACTCAATTCAAGATCGAATGTTTCTGCCAGTAAATCTCGTCGTACCGTTTTAGCACTTGAAGTCATCGCATACGCGATTTCTTTATTTTCTTTATTCTTGAAACTATACCTGAATTCTTGCAGCTTTCCTTCTTTATCAACCACTTTTAATTCTATTCTTCCGTAAGGACTTAAAGTGACAATACTATCTTTCGTTGCTTTGATAGCAAGGTTTTTAAGTGTTGTTCCTTGACTTTGAATTCCATCGAATGTATGTCCATCATAAATTTCTATTGTATAAGAATCTGGATATAATTTTAGTATCGATGCTTTGCTACTTGTGGAACCTGTATATAAGTTTTTCTGATCAGATTCTCGAATGATTTCTATATACGTCGAACGCTTTTTCCCAAGCCCATCATTCACAATAAACTGAATGTTTCTAGCTATTTCATTACATTCTTCAATACCTTTCCAAGCACTTTTCAAATTAGGAGTCGTTTTCAATAGTATCGCTTTGTAATACATTAATGCGTTACCAAACTTGCGTTCGCCAATTTCTATCGCTTTTCTGGGCTTTCTTTTCGTGATTCCTTTACAACGTAGGTTCAAATCAAATACACCGTCATACCGAAGATTGATTTCTTTTCTGATATTGTCTAAAATATCTAACCGTTTTCTTTTTAAAATGTATTTATCGTAATGACCTGTTTGCACATCTTGGTTTGGTTTTAGTACTTTATCCAATTCTTTTATAGCGTCTCTCATTCCTTTTCGCTCATAATTAGAATAGATATTGAGCAATTGACCAACAGCCGCTGTGATTGCAAAACCTCTGGAAATTCGGGCTTTTTTAAGCTTTGAACCTGTTAAACTCGCGTCTACTTTGTTATATACCTCAACAGCTTGCACTAATAAATCCAATCCTGATTTTAATCCTGAATACAAATTAGCCCAATCATCTGAAGTTGCAGAAGAAAGAATATTTGCCTGACTATCCGTATTTACTTGCTTGTACAAGGCATTTATTTGCGACAACAAACCGTCTAAATCATTTAGTATTTGTAAAAATTTCTCGATTCCTTTTTTAGAAATATGATTTCCTGCTTTGAAAATTTGCGCACCAGAAGCTACATCTAATAAGAATGAAGAAGCACCAGCCCAAGCATCCTTAAAACGTAAATTTGTAATTAGTGCCCATTTTAAGTTTTCGTTTTTATACGTCTGATCTAAGTATAAAAACCATTGATTTTTAGATATATTTTTACTTGCGTCTAAGGCTAAATAATACTGCCGTACATCTTCTCGTAGATTGTATAAAGCATTGTAATAGGTGTTCATTTTTTCGCAATCGCCTTCTGAACAGCCTTCATTTACAAAAGGTGCTGTTTGCAAATTTGTGAGTAATACATTCAAATCTGCCGTAGAAATATAGAATCTAGCGTCTAAAGATGGCTTTTGAGATTCAGAAGGTTGCGCCGATATATAGTTGATTAAAAGTAAGCATGTAAAAAATGACAGGACACGTTTCTTCATGATTTTGAATATTATTTCTATTTGAAGATAGCAATAAATTCACCAATCAACTGATAATCAACATAAAACTATTGAAAAGACCAGTTATTGTACATAAAATACGTAAAACCAAAGAAGTATATAAATCGTTTTATATCAGTTTTGCTTTAAAATTACTCAATAAAAAGGCAGTTATTTTTTCTTTAGGGAAAAAAGAAAATTTAAGCATAGCCTTAGCTACGATTAAATTTTATTTTGAAGAATAAAGGAAAAAGCCCAAGTTTTTGTAAGTAATTTTAAAGTGAAAATGGTATTAGTAAAGATCAAAAAAAAGAGCAACTTTAAAAGCTGCTCTTTTCATTACTAACAAAGTATGGAACTATTTTCATAGTTCCTGAACTACAAGATTCACTATATAAACGCAGCTTGAAAGGCTTTATTTTACTGGGAAAAGTTAAAGTTGTGTGAATTGTCTTTAGTGAAATATTATGTTGAACTTTTTATTTATTACAAGCACAGGACCAATTAGCACAAGTCATTGTTTCATAAGTTGGTACAGTTTCACATCCGTTTGCTGAAGTATCATCAGGTCTTGGACAAAGTGGAATTATGTCACTAGGCTGACAACCACCAGAACCTCCTTTAATTTGATCTGTAAATTGTAGCGTTGAGATTGATTCTTTGTTAAAACTTAATAATTTAAGATTCTTTTTTTTCATAGTAAATGGTTTTAAAATTAATATTTAACCCAAAATAGTTGGAAAAAGAATAAACAAAAAATAATGCTGATCGTAATTTATAAATAAAGAGAGCTAAGTGTATCCATACGCTAGCGGAAGTTTGTAACTTGTGCCTATATACAAACTAAAAATAAGTCATTAGATTTTTTATCTTAATTACTATCCGTAAATTCTTCTCAATTTGAAAAAAATCATCTACATCGTATTTATCGTTTTTGCAGGTTGCAGTGTTTTCAATACATCAAAGAAAACAAGTAAAGCAAAAGATTCTATAGAAAAGAATGACAATTCAATACCATCAGAAATTGCCAAATTAAATGCAACAACTGATAGTTTGATTAAGATTTCTGATAAAATGGAATTCAGTACAAAATATATCACTACACGTATTATCGAAGGATCATTACAATTTTTTGATCGTTCACTTCTAGAAACTGGTTCAGGAGGATTTGTAACAAATATATATACGAATCAAAAAACGAACGAAGTCGTTAAAGCTGAATACTATCAAACAATCAATTATAAAGATACTACTAATGTAACTTCAGGGAGATTAGAAATTACCATCTACTATAAAAAAGAAAACGCATATTTTGCTATTTATAATAATAGGGAACGTGATAAAGAAAATGTGATATCTGATGAGAAATACTATTTTCAACTTAATAATACTGAAAAGCATACAAATGATTCTCAAAAGAAAACAATAAAATATATTTTAGGATTGAGTGAAGAAATTCTATCTGAAAAATAACATATGACCTACGCCTAACTTATCACCACAAACAAACTAAAAGTGCTTTTTTATTTCAACTATTTCTCGATACAAATTTGTTTCACAAATTCACTCGAAATGACGATTGGAAATACTAAACGTCAATTCGAGTGATTTTATATGAAGCAAAGCGAAATAGAAAATTGTATCGAGAATACTTCGAATATTCAGTTTTTTAAAATTAATCTGATGTAAGAGATTTCAACTTCCCTTTTTTCTTGCATACCCAATAAAGATATATGGCAAGTACTGTCATGAACAGTATAGAGAAAAAAGAATCTTCTAAGCCAAATTCAGAACCAATAAACAAGCTAGGTCCATTAAATTTACTAGCTAGCAACGCATTAAAATCAGTATCTCCAGAAAGTGGTGTTCCATATACTATTTGGGCAAAATTCCAGCTAAGATGAAAGAAAAATGGCAGCCAAAGTCGCTGCGTATACGTATACATAAGACTCAAAACAACACCAAGCATGAACACAAACCAAACCGACGTAATCGTAGCATTTTCATTACCATAATGAACTACGCCAAAAATCAACGCTTGAAGCAACGCGATGTTTGTTCCAAAACGTTCTTCTAAAATTCTATAAATAACGCCACGAAATACAAATTCTTCTAATAAAGCCGCAGCTATTAATAATGTTAATGGAAGTAAAATAACAGAAAATGCATTAAAACCATACGCTTCGTAATAACCCAATCCATACAAAATAAGTACGCATAATGAAATAAGTCCGAAACCAGTCAGTAAGCCAATTGAAGTGTCTTTCCCAAACTTGTTTAGTGCGAGTTCATACAGTTTTCTTTTCTCTAAATTTACATACAAAACATAGTAAATTATAATAATTAAAAAGCCAGATACTAATTGTTGAATTCCATCGCTGATTTCTTTAGAATCTATTATTAACTCAAGAATAGGTTGCGTTACAAACTCTTTTATAACGAATGTGCCAAAGACACAAGCTACAATACCTATTACAATTCTTGAAGCCCAATGTTGAATAATTTTTTTCATACTATATCGTGATTATATCCATTCAAATTTTGATACTGTTTGTTCGCACTTTTGATCTCCTGTATGTTTTGTGCCAGATGGTTCAAATAGTACTAACCAACATTCTTCCTGAGCTATCGGTTTATGTGTTATTCCTTTAGGAACAACAAATAATTCACCTTCATTAATTGTTTTTTCTGAGTTCTCAAAGCAGATTTTTAGTTTGCCTTTAATAACATAAAACAACTCATCTTCATGTTCATGACGATGCCAAATTAGCTCTCCTTTTACCTTGACTACTTTAACGTGTTGTCCATTTAATTCTGCTACAATTCGAGGATTCCAATAATCGTGAAACAAGTCATACTTCTCTTTTAGGTTAACTGCTTTCATTATAAATTTTTTAATACTTTAGTCCAAAAGTAGATTATAAGTATTATTTTAGCAAGTAGTTACTTAAAACTAACATAGTCTTTAAATAAGACTTATACTGAAAACGCTAACTTTATAATTAAATAAAAATTGAAAAAATAATGGACGAAGATCAAATAATGTATAATAATTGCCCCGTTGTATATTGTATGACTAAAATTGGAGGAAAGTGGAAACCCATCGTTTTATATCTAATTTCTAATAAACTAAATCGTTTTGGGAAGCTGCACAGAAGAATTCAAGGGATTAGCAAACAAATGTTAACGACGCAACTTCGGGAACTTGAAAGAGATGAAATTATCGTGAGAAAAATTTATGCGGAAATTCCCCCTAGAGTTGAATATTTTTTGACAGAAACAGGCGAATCACTTATGCCAATTATTCACAGCATGCAAAAGTGGGGAAAAGAGAATAAAGGCGAAAAGATAGAGGGTTAGATTTTTAGATGCGCTTATACGCTTTTTGATTTTTAGATTTGATACTTCGTGCATTTCGACTTCGTCCTGAAAACCGAGAACTGAGAACTAAACCAATCCCAAAGCCTTATTAGAAACTTCCAATTGCGCTTGAAACACTTCTTTTGTCAATTCCTGTTTCCAAAAAGGAACTAATTCTTTTAATAGTTTTTTTCCGTGATCGGAATGTACTTCTTCTGGAAAAGCAATTTCTAACACTTCTAACATAATTTGCACTGCCGTAGAAGCACCAGGCGAAGCGCCTAACAATGCGGTAATGCTTCCATCTTTGCTATGAATAACTTCAGTTCCAAATTGAAGCTTTCCGCCTTCAAATTCATCCTTTTTGATGATTTGCACACGTTGTCCAGCAACCATCAATTCCCAATCTTCATTTTTTGCATCTTTTACAAACTTTCGCAAATCGTCCATACGATCGTCATGAGACATGAGCACTTGTTCTACCAAATACTTTGTCAAAGGTAAATTGTGCCAAAATGCACCAAACATCGAAGGAATATTATCAAACTTAATCGATTTGAATAAATCCAACCGCGAACCTTCTTTTAAAAACTTCGGACTGAATCCTGCAAAAGGGCCAAACAACAATTCGCGCTTTCCATCAATATAACGTGTATCTAAATGTGGCGTAGACATTGGCGGATCGCCAACTCCAGCTTTGCTATATACTTTTCCTAAATGCTGTTGAATAATTTCTTCATTTTTACAAACGAGCCATTCGCCACTCACAGGAAAACCGCCGTAACCATCTTTTTCGTCAATCTCAACTTTCTGTAACAACAACAAACTTCCACCGCCAGCGCCAATAAATACATGTTTTGCATCTAAGTGCTGAACTTCATCAGTTTTTGTATTTTCAACTTTTACGGACCATTCTACTTCATCATCCGGATCAATATCTAATACATCCTGATTGCATTGTACTTTGGTATCGTATTCATTTTCTAAAATTTCAAACAGTTTTCGGGTTAAATTTCCATAATTCACGCCAGTTCCGCGTTCTATTTTTGTAGCGGCTAAGGTTTCATCTTCTCCTCTATCCTTCGCGATAAGCGGAAACCATTCCTTCATTTTTGAAACATCATTGGTAAATTCCATCGAATCAAACATAAAATGAGCTGTCAATGTTTCGTATCGTTTTTGCAAAAAAGCGGCGTTTTCTTCCCCAGTAACCCAACTATAATGCGGCATTTTCTGAATAAACGCGCCAGGATCTTTAATTAAATTCTTTTCGACTAAGTATGACCAAAATTGTTTTGAAATTTCAAACTGTTTACAAATTTTCAACGCTTTGCTAATATCAATCGAGCCGTCTCCATTTTCGGGTGTATAATTGAGTTCGCACAAAGCAGAATGTCCTGTTCCTGCATTATTCCAAGCTGCGGAACTTTCCAATGCAACTTTATCTAAGCGTTCTAAAATTAAGACTTTCAATGTTGGCTGTACCAATTTTACTAATAAAGCTAAAGAAGCGCTCATGATACCGCCGCCAACGCAAATAAGATCGTAATCCGTATTTACGTTTATCTTTTGAGAAGTCATATAATTTAATTTTTTCCTAAAGTAAAAAATCAAACTATAAAAAATAGCAAAAACGCAAACAAAAAAGATAGAAGTACATGCAAACACACACTTCTATCTTCGTTTAACTAACTCAAGATGTATGATTTGATTATAACAATTCTAGTGATGTTTCATTCGGATTAAAAAAACACCATGCTATAATCAAAAAGTAAATTTACTAATAATCAATTATTTACAAATACATAGAAACAATACTTTGACTACGTTTTAACAATAAAACATTTTATAGTCGTACAGGATCTACACATGTACATGTTTCTATTGGACAGGTACTCTGCTTTCCCAATGAATTATCAACAGTTGTTGGGTCATCACTTGCATTTCCAATTCCTCCATGAAGCTTTCTTAAATCTAGAGAAGCAATTATTTTCTTTCTCAAATTCAATTTTACAGTTAGATTTCTTTTTTTCATTATATGTTTTATTTTAAGTTAACATCCTAAATTTACTTATAATCAATTACTTATATATACACAGAAACAATACTTCCACTACGTTATAACTATAAAACATATTTTATACCGATCGGTATATTATTTTTAGTATATTTGTTCCCATGACCACAAAAGCCGAAAAAACAGCCACATATATCATTGAGACGGTTGCGCCTATTTTTAACAAGAATGGCTACGCAGCAACGAGCATTTCTGATCTCACCAAAGCGACAGGCTTGACAAAAGGTGCGATTTACGGCAACTTTGAAAACAAAGAGCAATTGGCTATTGCTGCGTTTAAATTCATGGTGAAAAGTTTGATGCAGGAAATTGTCAAGCACATGGAGCAAAGCGATTCGCCTATTGAAAAACTCTTGTTGATTTCAGATTTTTATCGAAACTATTATATGTATGCCAACAAAATGGGCGGTTGTCCAATTTTGAATATTGGCGTCGACGCGAACAATCAAAACTCACTATTACTCGAAAAAGTGCGCGTGATCATTCAACGAATTCAAGATCAATTGGCATCAATTATTGAAGATGGAATTGCCATTGGAGAAATTTCAACAAAAGTAAACGCCATGTATGCTGCCAAACGTATTGACACCATGATTCAAGGTGCAATTTTTATGGCATATACGATGGATGATGAATTTTATATCAAAGACACTATGGATCAAGTAGATAAAATGATCAACGAAGAATTAAGAGCATAAAACTATTTTTTTAATCAAAAATATACCGATTGGTATACTATATCAATAATCATTTAAAACAAACTATATAATTCGTTTCTATAATGCCCACATTTCAATATAAAATAAAACCGTAGCTATGGCTATGCTTTGATTTTCTATTTTATTTGGACTTGATATAATTCAAATTATTTATAGCTCATTTTAAACAATAATTGATATTAAAAATAAATTATTAATGGAAAACTTACCAAAAATTTTAGAAAGCAAGAGTAAAATACGATTTCAAGATTGCGATCCGCTGAACCACTTGAATAATAGCAAATACTTAGATTACCTCATCAACGCGCGAGAAGATCAATTAATTACTCATTACGACTTAGATATTTTTGAAACAGCTAAGACAACTGGTACAACTTGGGTGGTTGGTTCACATCAAATATCGTACATCAGACCAGCATTTGTGATGGAAACCGTGACGATTGATTCACAACTATTACAATTTAGCAAAAGGCACTTATTAGTGGAAATCCGCATGTGGAACGAAGCAAAAACAGAACTAAAAGCTGTTTTATGGAGTTCGTTTATTCACTTCAATATTCTAAAAGGAAAAGCACACGAACACAACGATAAATATATAAATTTATTCGAGAATGCGGTACTTCCAATTACAGAAACAAATTTTGATGAACGTATTAAAAGTTTACGATTGGCAACAGTTTCGTGATAAATATCAGGTTTTTGAAATGATTTTTTAGATATATTTACGCTTTACAATTTAGTAAAAGATTAAATGACAACTCGTGGTTTATCTTTTATGCAGAATAGTAATACAAACACGTTGAAAATTTTTGAAGCCTTGGAAAAAATTTAGTGTTTGTAGTACGGTTTTAGTTCTTCTTTAGAAAAGAACTAAAAATTCCTCATAAAAGTGCCTTTTCTTTTGGTTCATTTTCTTTGGGCAAGCAAAGAAAAGAGCTAGAAAGTTATTTAGGATACTAAACATGTTTTGGCTCTTTTGTCATGTACTTAACAATATAAAAATAAATATGAACATCAACCGATATATAGATCACACGTTACTAAAACCAAACGCTACAATTGCAGATATTCAACAACTCTGTAAAGAAGCGTTAGAACACGATTTTTTCTCCGTTTGCGTGAATAGTTGTCATGTAAAACTAGCGAAAGAGTGTTTAAAAAATAGTGCTTCCGTACAGGTTTGTAGCGTCATTGGTTTTCCATTGGGCGCAATGAGTACAGAAGCAAAAGTTGCTGAGTTGCTTCAAGCGAAACAAGATGGCGCAGACGAATTTGACATGGTGATTAATATTGGCTGGTTGAAATCGGGAAAAGAAAATTTAGTCAAAGAAGAAATTCAACAACTAAAAAAAGCCGCTGGCGATGCTGTTCTCAAAGTAATTATTGAAACCTGTTATCTTTCGGGTGAAGAAAAAATAAAAGCTTCCGAACTTGCTGTTGCAGCTGGCGCAGATTTTGTAAAAACTTCTACCGGATTTGGAACTGGCGGCGCAACAGTAGAAGACATTCTACTCATGAAAAAAGCCGTAAACGGACAGGCAAAACTAAAAGCTTCTGGCGGAATCAGAGATTACGAAACGGCTAAAATGTATATTGACACGGGCGTTTCTCGCTTAGGAACTTCCAACGGAATTGCAATTATCAATAAAACATCATCAAAAAATACCTATTAAGTTATGAGCATACATATTGAAGCTAAAAAAGGCGAAATAGCACCAACGGTTTTACTTCCTGGCGATCCTATGCGTGCCAAATGGATTGCAGAAACCTTCTTTGACAATCCTGTTTTATACAACGATGTTAGAGGAATGTTTGGCTACACAGGTACCTACAAAGGAAAACCTGTATCTGTACAAGGAACCGGAATGGGCGCGCCTTCTATTAGTATTTATATTCACGAATTGATCAATGAATACGATGTACAAAAACTGATTCGTGTTGGTAGCGCTGGTTCGTATCAAAAAGATGTAAACATTCGCGATATCGTCATTGCAATGTCTTCATCTTCCAATAGTAGTATGAATGAATTGCCATTTACGGGCGAAACTTTTGCTCCTACGGCTAATGCCGAATTGTTCTTAGCAGCGATCAATGCCGCGAAAGAAAAAAATATTCCTGTAAAGGCAGGAAACATCTTAACGAGTGATGTATTTTATCAAGAAGATCCTGAATATTATAAAAAATGGGCGAAATACGGCGTGCTTTGCGTAGAGATGGAAACGGCATCTTTGTATACACTCGCTGCACGATTTAATGTAAAAGCACTATCTTTATTGACTATTTCTGATAGTTTAGTGACTCATGAAACCACAACTTCTGATGAACGTGCAGAAACTTTTAAAGAAATGATCGAAATTGCATTGGCAATCATTTAAACACAAAAATTAAAAATATCCGATGAAAAAAAACATTTTAGTACTGTTGAGTTTATTCTTATTGATGAATTGCTTTGCGCAAGAATCAAAAGAAATTGAAGTTGAAACTGAAACCGAAGTTGAAGTTGAAACTTCTGTCTATTACTTAATCCGTCATGCGGAAAAAGATCGTAGCGACAAGAAAAATAAAGATCCAAAATTAACCAAAGAAGGAAACAATAGAGCCGTATATTGGTCAGACGTCCTTAAAAATGTAAAATTTGATGCTGTCTACTCTACGGATTACAACAGAACTAAAGAAACCGCAGTTCCAACAGCAGAAGCGAACGAGTTAGAACTCACATTATATCATCCATTTAAAATCGATTTTAAACAATTTTTAGCGAATACCGGAGGAAAAACAACCTTAATTGTTGGGCATAGCAATACGACACCCGATTTTGTAAATAGATTGTTGAATGAAGAAAAATTTGAACATATTGACGATAGTAATAACGGAAATTTATATATCGTAACCATTACTGGAGATTCAAAAACAGTACAATTATTGACGCTTAATTAGATAAATCTTCTTTTAAAAAAATAGAAAAACGCCACTTCTCAGTGGCGTTTTTTGCTTTAACTTAGTCTTCAAAACTATTTCTCTGGACAACCACAAGACCAGTCAGCACAAGTCATAGTTTCATCTGGAGTAGTCGTGCAACCATTTGCAGAATCATCAGGACAAACAGCTAAGGAAATCGTATATGAAACTATTGGGCACACCCACATAGTTAGAGCACATTCAATAGCACTTCCTCCAGTAATTTTATTTTTATCGCTTAAATTAGATATAACTTTTTTATTAAGTTTTAAACTGTTTAAGTCTCTTTTTTTCATTTCTCAGAATTTTTAGAATTAATAATTGATCGAAAATAGTTCCAAAAAAAAGAAGGAAAAAATTAAGCAAGTCGTGATTTATAAATAACGATTAATTTATAAAACAATTGGTATTTCCATAGAAAAACGCCACTTCTCAGTAGCGTTTTTCATTTCATATTTGAACAACTATTAAAACTTCATTCCGACACCAAAACCAATCACTAACGGATTGATGTCTACATCTGCTCCAACAGTCGCGCCTAATGCAGTATTTGCATTGACTGTTGCATCAGTCTGAAGTAATATTTTCTTCAAGTCTAAATTCAAAAACCAAGTATCGTTTAGTGCATAGTCAAGTCCAGCTTGAAAGGCAAAACCAATACTATTATCATAACTTACATCATCAGCTACTGGACCTTCGTCTGCGCCATAAAAAATTGTATAATTTAATCCTGTTCCAATGTATGGTTTAAAGTCTCCTATTGGAAAGTGATATTGAACCGTTAACGTTGGTGGCAATAACCAAACATCGCCTAAATCTATGTTTCCTGCCGCTGTATTGATCGCTTCGACATCATGATTTGTTGTGGCTAAAATTAATTCTGCTGCCCAATTTTTTGTGAAAAAATATGTAAAATCCAACTCTGGAACATACGACGTAGAAATAGAAACATCACCGCCAATAGCTTCAATAGAAGCACTCTCACTTGGAATTACTGAAATAAAACGCGCACGAACTTGCCATTTCTTATTAGTATCTTGTTGCTTTACATCTTCTTGTGCTGCTAGTTGAAACATTCCTAACATTAAAAAAACACCTAATATTGCTTTTTTCATAAGTCTATATTTAAAATTATAGCACAAATGTATTGCTGCATTTCTCGCATAAAAATGACAAAAGTCATAGTATTTTAAAACATAATTTTTTCTATTTGACCAAGATGAATTTGACTTAAAATATAAATTGACATTAACTGCAACAGACTAATTTTTTTGAAGTGAAATCAAAAGAAAAGCGAACCGAAGTTCGCTTAAATCTATTGCTATATCTTGTCTATAATCATACCAATAACCAACGAACTTGTCCACTATACGGAGATAACGTTTTTCAAGACTCTTTAAACAACCTATACTTTGTAAGCGTGTTAACTTACTTCATCGGACATCCACATGACCAATCTGCACAAGTCATTGTTTCATCGGGAGTACCAGTGCAACCATCTGCAGAATCATCAGGGCAAACAAGCAGGGAGACAACTATGGGACATATAAAATAAGTAACAGCTGGACAAGTACCAGTTCCTCCTGTAATTTTTCCTGATTCCTTTAGACTTGAAATCGTTTTTTTGTTAAGCTTTAAGCTATTTAAATTTCTTTTTTTCATACTAATACAGTTTTAAAAATTAATAAGAATTCAAAACTAACTATAAAGAAAAGAGATAAATAAGAAAGTAAATCGTGATTTATAAATCACGATCAATTAGTAAATTACGAGTGCATAAATAATCATAAAAGCTTCATTTTCATATTAATTATCAAATTCATCAGAACCGACTTCATGATGCAACATTTATAGCTTTTATACTATATTTTCAACATAAAATTAACCTTAGCCCTACACTAGTTTGCCATTCTGATAAATGTTAGTACCTTTGGCAACCAATGAAAAATAATATCAACATACAAAACAAAAAAGCGCGCTTCGAATATGAAGTCTTAGATAAGTACACGGCAGGAATTGTCTTGACTGGAACTGAGATTAAATCTATTCGCCAAAGCAAAGCTTCCATTGCTGAAAGTTTCTGCGAGTTTAATGAGCGCGGCGAACTTTTTGTAGTGAATATGTATATTGAAGAATACGCTTTCGGAACGCACTACAACCATAAACCACGAAGTACGCGTAAGTTATTATTGAATAAAAAAGAATTGCGCAGTCTGCATAAAGAAGTTAAAAACGCTGGATTGACGATTGTTCCTTTACGTTTATTTTTGAATGACAGAGGATTGGCGAAACTCACCATTGCGTTAGCAAAAGGTAAAAAAATTCATGACAAGCGTGAAACGATTAAAGATCGCGACAACAAACGTGATTTAGCGCGTGTTAAGAAAGATTTTCGTTAGTTTTTATTTTCTAACATAGGTACAAAGCGAAATTCCCCAAATTCTTTTTTTGTAAACTCTTTTTCTGAAGTTCGGACGAATAGCGTCATGATTTGCGCTTTATCACCGACCGGAATAACCAACTTTCCTCCTATTTTAAGTTGTGATAATAATGGTTTTGGTACATACGGCGCGCCAGCTGTGACAACAATCCCATCAAAAGGTGCTTCGGCTGGTAATCCTTTGTAACCATCGCCAAAAATTAATTTCTTTGGTCGGTAGCCCAATTTTGGCAAGAATAGACTCGTACGCTTAAATAATTCCTTTTGACGCTCTATACTGTACACTTTTGCGCCCAATTCGAGCAACATTGCGGTTTGATAGCCACTTCCTGTTCCTATTTCTAAAATTTTAGCATCTTTAGAAACTTCTAATAATTGTGATTGAAATGCTACCGTAAAAGGTTGTGAAATGGTTTGGTCCGCGCCAATAGGAAACGCTTTGTCTTGATACGCATGTGCTTCAAAACTAGAATCCATAAACAAATGACGTGGAATTTTACGAATTCCATTCAATACATTTTCATCTGTAATTCCCTTGCTAGCAACAATTTGCGCTAACTGATTTCGCATTCCTTTATGTTTCAACGTATCTTTCATACACGCACAAAAATAGTTTTATTTTTTGTCTAATTCCCTAAATATGTTTCAAAAAACACAAGTCATTGTGTGCGAATGGATTTCAACTTCTAAATGAAAGATTCCAAAAGATTAAGACTTAAAAATATAAATAATACATAATTGTTAGTGAGAACTCCATCGGTTTTAGAAAAATAAATTATTTTTGTGGAAAACACATTTATATGTTAAAAGCTGGAGTTTTAGGTGCTGGACACTTAGGAAAAATTCATCTTCGATTATTACAAGAATCTTCTCAATACGAACTTATCGGTTTTTATGATGCAAATCCTGAATATGCTAAGAAAATAGTAAAGGAATTTGGATACACCTATTTTGATACGATCGATGCATTGATAGATGTTGTAGATGTTGTAGATATTGTGACTCCTACGCTTTCACATCACGAATGTGCTAAAAAAGCAATCATCAAAGGGAAACACGTTTTTATCGAAAAACCAATTACCAATACGGTTGCCGAAGCTGAAGAATTAATTGCGTTAGCTAACCAGCATAAGGTAAAAGGGCAAGTTGGACATGTAGAACGTTTCAATCCTGCGTTTAAAGCGGTAAAAGATCAGATCAATTCGCCCATGTTTATTGAAACACATCGTTTGGCAGAATTTAATCCGCGTGGAACAGATGTTCCTGTGGTGTTAGATTTAATGATTCATGATATTGATGCCATTTTAAGTGTGGTTAAATCTAAAGTGGTTAAAATTAATGCAAGTGGAGTTTCTGTCATTAGCAATTCACCTGATATTGCCAATGCACGTTTGGAGTTTGAAAATGGTTGTGTTGCCAATCTGACGTCAAGTCGAATTTCCATGAAAAACATGCGTAAATCACGTTTCTTTCAACGTGATGCATACATTGCTGTTGATTTCTTGGAAAAGAAAGTTGAAGTCGTAAAAATGAAAGATGCGCCTAAAGAAGAAGATGAGTATGCAATGATTCTTCAAAACGCAGAAGGTGTAAAAAAGCAAATCTATTTTGAAAATCCTGAAATTGCCGAAAACAACGCCATTCTGGAAGAATTAGAAACGTTTGCAGATGCCATCAACAACGATACAACTCCAATTGTTTCGCTAGAACAAGGAACGGAAGCGTTACGCATCGCCATTCAGATCATCAAAAAATTTAATAAATAAAGATTCTTAGTACTAATCAATAAGTCATACGAATGCTTTTTCCATATACGATAACGTTTTCGCTATTATTAAAAGCTTTTAAGATCTAAATCTTATTGATATACATATACAAAAAAAATAAAATTACAGACTAAGTAAATTATACAAATATTATGAAAAATATAGCTGTTATCGGAGCAGGAACAATGGGCAATGGAATTGCGCATACATTTGCACAATTTGGCTTTAAAGTTCAACTAATAGATATTTCACAAGCTTCTTTAGATAAAGGAATTGCAACGATTACGAAAAATTTAGATCGTATGGTTGCCAAAGAACGTATTTCGGAAGAAGACAAACAACAAACCCTAAACAATATTACAACCTTTACTTCTACCAAAGAAGGTGTTGGAAATGTAGATTTAGTCGTAGAAGCAGCTACTGAAAACATCGATTTAAAACTTAAAATATTTAGAGACTTAGACGCATTATGTCCAAAAGACACCATCTTAGCGACGAATACATCTTCAATCTCTATCACACAAATTGCAGCAGTAACTTCGCGTCCAGAAATGGTGATTGGAATGCACTTTATGAACCCTGTGCCGATTATGAAATTGGTGGAAATCATTCGTGGGTACAATACTTCTGACGAAGTAACGAATACCATTATGGAACTTTCAAAGCAATTGAACAAAGTTCCAACAGAAGTAAACGATTATCCTGGATTTGTAGCCAATAGAATTTTAATGCCAATGATCAACGAATCAATCGAGACGTTATACAATGGCGTTGCTGGTGTTTCGGAAATTGATACAGTTATGAAATTAGGGATGGCGCATCCGATGGGGCCATTACAATTGGCTGATTTTATTGGGTTAGATGTTTGTTTATCTATCTTAAACGTTATGTATGAAGGATTCAAAAATCCTAAATACGCGCCGTGTCCACTATTAGTAAATATGGTGATGGCTGGAAAATTAGGTATAAAATCTGGAGAAGGTTTCTATGACTATTCAGAAAGTAGAAAAGCGGAGAAAGTAGCAAAAATGTTTAGCTAATGGTTGCTACTAAAGCGTATCATTTGACCAAGAAAATGTACCGAGCTATTTTATTTTCTCAATTGAAAAGAAATAGTATACAGCTCATTCCATTTCTGTTGTATTTAACACTATTACTAGGTTGGGAAAGGACGCGTTTTATAGGATTATGCAGTATTTGCACTTTAGTTTTTGTTGGTTTATGTATATTACTTTGGTGCTTTTTTAAAAATTTAAAACCATTTTTTGCAGAAACACAATTGCAATTTGATCAAAATAAATTTCAACTCACAAAAAATGATGGCACATCAGCATGGTTATTTGTAGATATTAGAAATGCTGTTGACAATGAAAAATATTGGTTAGTCTATCTTACGATGAATAGTTATATCTACATTCCAAAAGATATATTTTATACTGAAGAAGATCAACATACTTTTAAAGCGCATATAAAAGCTTGAAGCAACTCATTTTCATACTATGCTTATGTGTATTTGGTTGTCAAGAAACAACTAAAAATAACGCGAGTACAGCTAAAATAAAGATACAAAAGACGAACGCACCTAAACATGCATTCGTCTTTTTTGATTCTATATTCGAGAAAAAACCAACTTTTAAAGCTTCAGGATTCGATTTTCCTGTCGGGAAACCGAATGGAAACGGTTATTACAACGCACAAAAATTTACCGTAAACAATCACTTAGGCGACGATTGGAATGGAAAAGGTGGCGGAAATACAGACTTAGGCGATCCAATTTATGCAATTGGCAATGGTTATGTCAATTTTACCGAAGACATTGGCAGTGGTTGGGGAAATGTAATTCGCATCATTCATCAGTATAAAAACAACTATTATGAATCGTTGTATGCACATTGTGATAAAATCTCTGTAAAAAAAGGTAGCTTTGTCACAAAAGGCACTCAAATAGGAACTATTGGCAATGCTGATGGTGCTTATTATGCACATTTACACTTAGAAATTCGCGATAGTATTCTCATGGATATTGGTGGCGGATACAGTAAAGAAACTTTAGGGTATTTGAATCCGACAACATTTATAAAAGCTAACAGAAACTAACGTGGCAAAAATAAATCCTTTTAAAGCAGTTCGACCAACACGCGACAAAGTAAGTTTAGTCGCTGCACGATCGTATCAAAGCTATACGCAAGACGAACGTGAAGCGCGCTTAGATTTTAATCCGTTTTCATTTTTACACATTGTAAATCCTGGGTATAAATATCACAAAGAAATCTCAGGGAAAGAGCGCTATCGCTTGGTTCGTAATCGCTATTTAGAATTTAAAGAAGATGATATTTTTGTGCAAGATAAAAAACCGTGTTTTTACATTTACAGAGTTGTCAATCGGGAACAAAAAGTATTTACAGGAATTGTAGCCGCTGCAAGTACGGAAGATTATAAAAACAATGTCATCAAACGTCATGAAGATACCATTGAATACAGAGAACAAATATTTAAAGAATATTTAAAAACTGTAGGTTTCAATGCCGAACCTGTATTGCTGACCTATCCTGATTCTAATGTAATTGAAAATATTTTAGAATCGTACACACAAACACGTGCTGAGTTTGAATTTACTACAACGTATAGAGATACACATTATTTATGGTTGGTGGAAGATGCAAAAGATATTCAAATGATTCAAGATGAATTTTCAAAAATGGACGCTATTTATATTGCGGACGGGCATCATCGATCGGCTTCTTCATTTTTATTAGGAGAAGATTTAAAAAATACTGGAAACGAAGCATACAATGCATTTATGAGTTATCTCATTCCTGAATCGCAATTGCGAATCTCAGAGTTCAATCGCTTGATAAAAGACTTGAACGGATTGTCTAAAGAGCAGTTTTTATTGAAATTAGATGAATTATTTCGGATTGAAAACAGAGGTCACGAATTATACAAACCCTCTAAAAAACATCACTTTAGCATGTATTTAGATGGCGAATTCTATTCGTTATACTTACGAAAGACAAGTTATGAGTTTACAGATTCGTTAAGCGAATTAGACACACATATTTTATATGTTACCATATTAAAACCCATTTTAGGCATTACCGATTTACGCAACGATAGCCGAATTGATTACGGATATGACAAACACAATGTTATTGAAATGAAAAACCGCATAGACGCAAAAGAATTTGCCGTTGGTTTTGGCTTAGTTCCTGCCAATGTAGAAGAAATGAAACGCATTGCAGACGAAGGCTTAACCATGCCGCCAAAAAGTACGTACATAGAACCAAAATTGCGCAGTGGTGTTGTGATTTATGAGTTTTGAGTTCATCTCGACTTCGCTCGATGTGAGTTGTGAGTTGTGAGTTGTGAGTTGTGAGTTGTGAGTGAAATTACTTTACCTATTATAATAGCAAAAAAATATAATTTTAAGAATGTCAATTTCAGAAAAAATAAAAACATTACATACCGAATTACCTACACACGTAACTTTAGTTGCGGTTTCCAAAACGAAACCTGTTGCTGACTTGCAAGAAGCGTACGATGCTGGACAACGCATATTTGGTGAAAACAAAATTCAGGAAATGACAGAAAAATGGGAAGTGCTTCCCAAAGACATTTCTTGGCACATGATTGGTCATGTACAGCGAAATAAAGTCAAATACATGGCTGAGTTTGTAGATTTAATTCATGGTGTGGATAATTTTAAACTTTTAAGAGAAATCAATAAACAAGCGAAAAAGCACGATCGAATTATTAAATGCTTACTTCAAATAAAAATTGCGGAAGAAGATTCTAAATTTGGAATGTCTGCCGAAGACGCTGCTACACTACTCGCTTCTGACGAATGTAAAGAACTTGAAAATATTGCAATTGTTGGACTCATGGGCATGGCTACTTTTACAGATGATGAAACTCAAGTTAAAAAAGAATTCAAGCATTTAAAAAACACTTTCGATAGTTTACAACCCAAACACACATCATTAGAAATCATTTCTATGGGCATGAGTGGCGATTACGAATTGGCAATTGCAACTGGTAGCAACATGGTAAGAATTGGAAGTAGTATTTTTGGGAGCCGAAATTATACGTCAGCAATCTAAGTTAATCCTTAGGTTATTTTTATATTTATACCCTAATCTAAAAACAACGCATATAGATTGTACGCAATAGTAGACATAGAAACCACTGGTGGAAAATACAATGAAGAAGGCATCACGGAAATTGCAATCTATAAATTTGACGGTCATAAAGTTGTTGATCAGTTTATTAGCTTGGTAAATCCTGAAAAACCAATTCAACCATTTGTGGTAAATTTGACAGGAATTAATAGCAAAATGCTTCGCGATGCGCCAAAATTTTACGAAGTTGCCAAACGCATTGTAGAGATTACAGAAGATTGCATTTTGGTTGCACACAACGCAAGTTTTGATTCTCGCATTCTTCAAATGGAATATAAGCGCTTAGGATTCGAATATAAACGCAAATCTTTATGCACGGTTGAATTGTCCAAAAAGCTCATTCCAGAAATGGAGTCTTATAAACTAGGAAAACTTGTGCGCGCACTCGGAATTCCAATGAGCGACAGACACAGAGCTTCTGGTGATGCGCTAGCAACCGTAAAACTCTTTCAGCTTTTGCTCGATAAAGATTCTGAGAAAACAATCATTCAGCAAGCCGTAAAAACAGATATTAGAAAAAAAGTAGCGACTCGCCTACTCGATATTATTGAAAGTGTGCCTTCTGATACAGGTGTATATTACATGCACAATGCCGACGGCGATATTATTTATATTGGGAAAAGTAAAAACATCAAAAAACGAGTCAATCAACATTTTACTGGCACCAACAACAAATCTAAAAAGATTCAAAAACAAGTGGTTGCCGTTACCTTTGAACGTACGGGAAGTGAATTAGTCGCACTTTTAAAAGAGAGTGAAGAAATTAAGCTTAAAAAACCACTCTACAATCGCGCACAGCGCAAAACAATCTTTCAGTTTGCAATGGCTTCTTATACCGATGAAAATGGTTATATAGGATTGCGCATTGAAAAAGCTGATGGACGCAAAAAGCACATTACCACATTTACCAATATGGCGCAAGCAAAACACGTGATGTTTAAGCTTACGGAAGATTTCAAATTGTGTCAAAAGGTCAACGAATTGTATACGTCAAAATCGCATTGTTTTCAATATACGATCAAGGAATGTGATGGCGCATGTATCAAGCTTGAAGATGTTGCTTCGTATAATAAACGTGTTCAAGAAGCTATTGAAAAATATAGTTATTCCAATAAAAATATGTTGATTGTTGACAAAGGTCGCCATCATGATGAACGGAGCGCAATTTTAATTGAAAATGGTCAGTATAAAGGTTTTGGTTTTTACACGCTTAACTATCAAGTTACAAATATTGAAGTGCTAAAATCCATCATTACTCCGATGCAAGATAACCGCGATGTGCAACATATTATTCAGAGTCATCTTCGCCGAAAAAATAGATTTAAAATTATTCCACTGCAATAACGTGTAAGATTTGCCATCACAATTCATCATTTATATTATGAAATGATCTAATTATTGGCGTAATTTATCTCACCAAAGTAAAAAATAAACAGATGAAACCGATTTACCTATTACTTACCTTTCTGTGCACTTCATTGAGTTATGGACAAAATTCTATGAGCGATAAGTTTAATAAAATCTCACAAGAGGAGTTAAACATGACCGTTTACGAAAAAGATACCACAGCGCATGCGGTTGTCTTAGAAGAATACGGCGAAAATTATTTTGATGTCATTAACGATCGCATTCGTTTGATAAAACATTTTTATGCCAGAATTAAAATACTAGACAAGCAAGGACTTGAAGAAGCGAATATTAAAATTCCAATCTACAAAAATGATAAATCAAGTGAATACATAAAAAACGTCAAAGCGATTACGCACAATCCAAGTAAAATAGACCATTTGGCAAAAGATCAAATTTTCTTGGTGGATGTAAATGGTTACTATTCTGAAAAACGATTTACGTTTCCAAATGCAAAAGTAGGAAGCGTTATTGAATACCAATATACCTTAGAATCGCCTTTTATTTACAACTTTGAAGGTTGGGATTTTCAATCTAATATTCCAAAAATGTACAGTGAATTTAATGCAAAAATTCCTGCCAATTACCGCTATAACAGAACTTTAAAAGGTTTTCAAAAACTTGCTGTTAATGAAGCTTCTGTGGAAAAAAGATGCTTTAAAATTCAAGGTTTTGTTGATAAAGCCGATTGCGAAGTATTAAAGTACGCTATGAAAGATATTCCTGCTTTTAAAGAAGAATCGTATATGCTTTCGCGAAACAACTATTTGTCAAAAATTTCTTTTGAATTGTCTGAATTCAAGCGTTTTGATGGCGGAACAGATACGTATACAAAATCATGGAAAGCCGTTGATAAAGACATGCGAAGAGATAAAGATATTGGCATGCAAGTGCGAAAGAATAATTACTTTAAAAATCAATTGTCTGATGCTATTTTAAAGGAATCTTCCAAATTAAAAAAAGCTAAAAAAATATATGCGTTCATTAAAGAACATTACAATTGGAATGGAAAATACGGTCTTTTTGGTGATGCAAGTGTTCGAAGAGCGTTCCAAGAAAAATCAGGAAATGTCGCAGAAATCAATTTATCATTGATCAATAGTTTATTGGCTGCCGATATTAAAACAGAAACCATTATGTTGTCCTCGCGTGCCAAAGGTTTACCGACGCAAAAGCACCCTGTGATGTCTGATTTTAATTATTTAATTGCGAAAGTAACGATTGGCGGAGAAACATTTTTACTAGATGCAACTGATAAATCATTATCATTTGGATTGCTTCCAATTCGCGCACTCAATTACAACGGACGCGCGATGGATTTTAAAAAACCTAGTTATTGGTACACGATTAGTCCGTTCGCAGAAAATCGCCAAAATACGGTTGTAAGCATTGCTGTGAGTGATGATGGAAGCGCTAAGGGGAAAATTTCACAAGTCAATACAGGCTATTTAGCGTATGAAAAACGAAATGAATTAGCTGAACAAAGTACGGAAAGTTATTTGGACGAATTGGAAACGCAATTGTCGTTTATAGAAATTGAAGAATACAAAGCAGAAGAACGCTCCAATGTTGAAAAACCGATCAAAGAAATATTTTCTTTTGAATTTGATGAAGATGGATTTTCAAATTCAGAAACTTTTTTAGATCCGTTTTTCATGAAAATATTTTCTAAGAATCCTTTCAAACTAGAAGAACGACAATATCCTGTAGATTTTGCGTATTCGCGAATTTACACAACGCGTTTTTTAATGTCGCTTCCTGATAACTACGAATTTACAAGCGTTCCTGAAGATCAACGGTTTTCAATTGCTGGCGATAAAGCGATTTGTGGACTCAATGTTGTGCAACAAAACGGGCAATTAAACATGTCTTTCAAACTGATTATCAACAATTTTCATTTCACTGCGGAAGAATACCAAGAATTGAAAGCCTTTTTTAGTAAATTATCTATTCTACAAAAAAATACACGATTAGCAATTAAGAAGAAATAATCGTATGTTTATTAAGAATTTTAATGTTATTTAATGAAGTATTTTCAACTATTACTCTTTTGTCTTTTTTCAGCTTCTTGTTTTGGACAAAATCCTTTTGAAGAACGATTTAACAAGGTTTCCGAAGAAGAACTCAACATGCAAGTCTATCGAAAAGATTCTACGGCTCCTGCAGTCGTTTTATATGAAAATGCAAAAAAAACATTTGAATACATAGAAGAAAATGAAGATACATATACAAAACTTCATTATTACGCAAAAATAAAAATCCTTAGTATAGCTGGTTTAGAAGAAGGAAATATTATCATTCCTTTTATTAAATCAAAATTCTCCGAAGAAGAAATCGTAAATATTAAAGCCATTACACACAATCTTGATGGTTCTAGTACTTTACAGGAAGACCAAATTATTAGGATAAATGTTAAAGATGATTATAACGAACTAAAATTGTTGTTGCCCAATGTAAAAGTTGGGAGTGTCATTGAATATCAATACACACTTATTTCGCCTTTTACGTTTTCATTTAGACCTTGGTTTTTTCAATCAAATATTCCAAAAGTTTATAGTGAATTTAATGCCAAAATACCCGCAAATTATCGCTTTCTACGCTCATTTAAAGGTAATTTAAAATTAACGGTAAATGGCGCATACGTTATTGAAAATTGTTTTGAAGTTCCTGATTCAGACAAAGCTGTAGATTGCGAAATAGTTCGATATGCAGTAAAAGATGTTCCTGCGTTTAGAAAAGAACAATTTTCACTGTCCTATGAAAATTATATTTCTAGAATTGAATTCAAATTGGCACATTATAGAAGTTTTGGATTTAGTGGTTATGGACAATTAAAAACATGGGAAGAATTTGACAGGTCAATAAATTCGAATAAGCAATACATTAGACGGATCTTAAAAAAATCAATGCTTAAAGATTTTTTACCAAAAGAAATTTTGAAGACAAAGCAAAAACTTGAAAAGGCGAAAAAAGTTTATCAATTTATCAGAGATCATTTTGTATGGAATACTAAAATAGGTGGACTGGATGAAAATGATATTAGAAAAGCATTTCAAAGAAAAGAAGGAAGTATCTCCGAGATTAATTTATCATTAATGAATGCGATGCATGCCGCAGGAATTCGTGCAGAAGTATTATTAATAGCAACAAGAGATCACAGCATTCCGACACAGGATTATCCTGTAATGTCTGATTTTAATTATTTGATTGTAAAAGTAATTATTAAAGGAAAAGTATACTTTTTAGATGCGTCAGAAAAAGCTGCACCATTTGGAATTTTACCCATGTTAGCATTAAACTATAAAGGAAGAGCGCTCAATTTTAATAAAAAAAGCTATTGGGAAACAATTACTCCAAACCTTGTGAATCGACTGACAACATCAATTAGTTTAACTTTAGAAGAAGATGGAACAATCAAAGGAAAATTTGCAAATGCACTCACGGGACATTTTGCACTTAGTAAACGAAACACATTCGATAAAGAAAAAAACGAAGAATACTTAAATACGATTGAAACTGAATATGAAGGTTTGGAAATTTTGGATTATAAAATAACTGACAAAGAAAATGCAGAGCTTCCGCTAAAGGAGTTTTTTGAATTTGAAATTGATAAAGAACCGGCAAATAACACGTTATACCTAGATCCATTTGTGTTTAAAGCATTTCCAAAGAATCCTTTTACGCTTAAAAAACGTACCTATCCTGTAGATTTTGCACATCCAAGAATATATACAACTCGTTTTTTACTATCGCTTCCGCCGAATTATGAATTTGGGAATTTACCAAAAAATCAAACATTTACCATTGGAGAAAACAAAGCTATTTGTAAGCTTACAACTGTTCAGCAAAATGGAAAACTCAATATAACATTTGAACTTTTAATTAATCAATTTCATTATACCACTGAAGAATATGAATTGCTAAAAAACTTCTTTACGAATTTGGTGAAAATTCAAAAAAATACACTCTTAACAATAAAGAAGAAGAATTCCTAAAATAATAGTAAATTAGCAACATGGCGAAAGATTGGAAATCTAAACTTCACGAAGTTATCTATGAAGCAGATACACCTGCGGGAAAACTATTTGATTTAGTTTTACTCGTGTTGATTATTACTAGTATTATACTGGTAATGCTCGAAAGTGTCACTGAATTTTCAGATAAGCATGGTGAATTATTAAATATAGCCGAATGGGTAATTACGGTATTATTTTCACTTGAATATATTGCCAGAATCATTTCCATTCGCAAACCAACACAGTACATTTTTAGCTTTTATGGAATTATTGATTTTTTATCAACCATTCCAATGTACTTATCCTTTTTCATTGTTGGATCGCAATCATTAATTGCATTACGGGCGTTGCGATTAATGCGCGTTTTCCGTATTTTAAAACTTGCGCGTTATATAGGTGAATCAAATAATCTTATGCGTGCTTTAAAAGCGAGTAGAATTAAAATCGGTGTATTTATTATGTTTATCTTGATTTTATGTACCATTTTAGGTTCTATCATGTACTTGGTAGAAAGCGGTGAAGAAAGTGGCTTTACGAGCATTCCACGAAGCATTTATTGGGCAATTGTAACACTAACAACAGTTGGTTACGGAGATATTGCGCCAGGTACTCCTTTGGGACAAGCTATTGCTTCTTTGATTATGATTATGGGTTATGGAATTATTGCCGTTCCTACGGGAATTGTTTCTGCCGAATTTGCAACTATGGACAAGAATGATATTGATTTGAATACACAATCGTGTCCACATTGTGCTACGGATGGTCATAAAGACAATGCTGACTATTGTTTTCATTGTGGCGAAAGCTTACATCCTGAAGAAACTGATTAACGAACCTTTTTCATGTCTAAATACCTAATTTCTATTGTTGGCGCTACGGCTATCGGTAAAACTGCATTGAGCATACAACTTGCCAATCATTTTAATACCGCTATTATTTCGTGCGATTCGCGACAGTTTTTTAAAGAAATGACTATTGGTACTGCGGTTCCTTCAAAAGAAGAATTGAGCGCAGCTGAGCACCATTTTATACAACATATTAGCATTTTTGATTCGTATAATGTCGGTCAGTTTGAAAAAGACGCGATTGAAAAACTTCATGAATTGTTTCAACAGCATGACATTGTAATTATGGTTGGTGGAAGCGGATTGTATGTAGATGCCGTTTTGAAAGGTTTGGATGAATTTCCGAAAGTTGATCCGAAAATCAGAGAAGATTTAAATCAACAATTAGAAACAGACGGCATCGAATCTTTACAGCAACAATTGTTGCAGCTCGATCCTACCTATTATGAACGTGTAGCACTTGGAAATCCGCATCGTTTGATTCGCGCTTTGGAAATATGTATTGGAAGCGGGAAACCTTATTCGAGCTTTTTGAAAGATAAAACTGCCGATCGAAATTTTACGGCTATTAAAGTTGGCTTAACAGCCGATCGTCCAATTATGTACAATCGCATCAATCAACGCGTGGATATTATGATGGAAGAAGGTTTGTTGGAAGAAGCCAAAGCATTGTATCCGCACAAAGCATTGAATGCATTACAAACAGTTGGCTATCGCGAGCTTTTTGAATATTTAGATGGAAATTATACCTTAGATTTCGCCATTAGCGAGATTAAAAAAAATACACGCCGTTTTGCCAAACGACAAGGAACTTGGTTTCGAAAAGATGAAAGTACCATTTGGTTTGATTATCAAGAACATATAGAAACGATTGTGAAGGAGATTGAGAGTAGACTTGGTTAGACTGACTTAGATTGTTAGACATGTTGGATTTTTAGACTTCTTGGACTAACTTAGATTTCCAATTAAAACATCCAGCGAAAGCTGGCAAACAAACAAACAAACAAACAAACAAACAAACCCAAAAGCGAAGCGACCCAAAACCCAATACCTAGAAACCCAAGAAACCATCATGAATCAAGAAATAAATAAATTAGTAAAAAGCTTAGAGTTGTTGCCACATCCAGAAGGCGGATTTTATAAAGAAGTATACAGAAGTGAAAAACTACTTTCAAAGGAAACATTACCCGATGATTTTTCAGGCGATCGGAGTTATTGTACGAGTATTTATTTTGTATTGACTTCCGAAAATTTTTCTGCTTTTCATAGAATTAAGCAAGATGAAATTTGGCATTTTTATGGCGGAAGCACATTAAGCGTTCATGTAATTGATAGCCAAGGAAATTACACAGAACACAAGGTTGGGATGGATTTTAGCCAAGGAGAACAGCCACAATTAGTAGTTCCGGCGGGTTGTTGGTTCGCGTCAAGCGTAGCAAAAGAAGATTCGTATGCTTTTGTCGGTTGTACCGTTGCGCCAGGATTTGACTTTGATGATTTCGAATTAGCTAAGCGTTCAGAACTTACCGCTTTGTATCCAAAACATGAAAATATTATCCATAGACTTACTAGAGAATAAATGAAAAAGTCGACAATTAGTGTCGACTATGTTTTTTCAAGTGTTTATTGGGGAAACGCGCAGTTATTTATTCTGCTTTGTTTTTAATGACCAATCTAAATCCTTCTCCGTGAATGTTTAAGATTTCTACGTCTTCGTCTGGTTTCAGATATTTACGTAGTTTTGCTATGTATACATCCATTGATCTAGAAGTGAAATAGTTATCATCTCTCCAAATTTTGGTTAATGCTAATTCTCTTGGCATTAAATCATTTTCGTGCAAAGCTAACAAACGTAATAATTCGTTCTCCTTTGGAGATAATTTGTTTGGTTCTTCGTCGTCAAATGTTAAGAAACGAAGTTTAGAGTTTAGTTTAAACCTCCCAATTACAAATTCGAATTGTTTGCTGTCTGCGACAGAATCTGATGTTTTACGCTGCATTATTGCTTTGATTTTCATCAATAATACTTCCGAATCGAAAGGTTTGTTTAAGTAGTCGTCTGCGCCTACTTTGTAGCCTTTCATTACATCTTCTTTTAATGCTTTCGCGGTTAAGAAAATGATAGGAACTTCTGTATTTTTTTCACGAATTTCTTTCGCAAGTGTAAAACCATCCTTGTACGGCATCATGACGTCTAGTATGCAAAGGTCGTAATTGTCTTTTTTGAATTTTTCAAATCCTTCCATTCCGTTCTTTGCATGAACAACATCATAATCGTTCATTGATAAATAGTCTTTTAATACAGTTCCAAAATTCGGATCATCTTCTACTAATAAAATTTTTTTGTTTTGAATCTCCATGTTAGTTACGATATTACGATATTAATGGTAATTTGATAATGAATGTACTTCCTTTGCCTTTTTCACTTTCAACAGATACTTGACCTTGATGGTCGTCTACGATCCGTTTTACGTAAGCTAAGCCTAGTCCGTGCCCTTTTACATTATGTATGTCACCTGTGTGTTCTCTATAAAATTTTTCAAATATTCTCTTCTGTACAGATTTAGACATTCCTTGTCCTTGATCTTTTATTGTAATCTGTATATAATTTTTCACTGTTTCAGTGTAAATGTCAATTTTTGGTTCACCTTCAGTATATTTTACACCATTGTCTAAAATGTTTACCAATACGTTGGTAAAGTGTGTATCATTTGCCATGACCATTGAGTCCGTGGCATTAAGGTGTGTTTTTATATATCCTTTTTTATCTTCAACGATTAACTCAATGTGCGACATTGCATCCTCGATTAAGTCGTGAACATCCATCTCTTCCTTACTTATTTCCAACTGATTTTTTTCCAGTTTAGAAATTTGCAATACGTTTTCTACTTGTGCATGCATTCGTTTATTTTCTTCACGAATCATTCTAAGATAACGCTTTACTTTTTCTTTGTCATCAATAACTTTCGGATTCCTTACTGCATCCAACGCTAAGTTTATTGTAGCAATTGGTGTTTTGAATTCGTGTGTCATATTGTTGATGAAATCAGTTTTTATTTCTGAAATCTGTTTTTGTTTAATTAATTGATACAATGCACTCGAATATGCTATGATAATAATTAACGTAAAAACGATGGACATAATTGCCATTCCCATGATGGACGATAATACATATTTGTTTTTTTTGGGAAAACTTACATATAATGTATATCCACTTTGACGATCACTCTCTTCAAAAAGTGGAACACTATACATTCCTTCATTCGTAATTTTGAAATTATCAGACTTTATTTTTGTTGCTAATCCATCATCATATACACCAAACTCAAAGTCTAAATCTGAGTCTTGTTCATCTAAGTATCTTTGCAATAAAAAATCAAGCACTTCACTTGTTATCCGCTCATGAAGTGGAGTTTGTCGTGTCAATTCATTAATGATATCCTTGTATGCTGCCATTACTTTAGAGACATTGCTGATTTTCTTAAATTTTTGCACAGGTGAGAGTTTCACACTTGCATTGTCTAATAGATCTTCTCTATAAATGGTACGCGTTTCAAAACGCTTGTAATTTTTTATGGAGGTGCTATCGTCTTCTTTAGTACTATCAATGAACGTAGGGAAAATATTGTAATTTTCTTCTATGATACCTCTAGTGAAAATGCTTGTTTCATTATTTTTCTCGTCTCTACTTCTAATTTGAAAAACATTGGTAAGCTGTGTATCTTTTGGCTCACCAACACTGTCAATTAAATTTTGAAACTTTAAATAATATCTTCTGTCTTCACGATCAGTGACACTTTCGGATACATGTGTTAAAATTTGATTTGCATTCAACGAGAAGGATTCTTGCTTTTCTTTCACAGCAGAAGCAATCCAATATCCTTGAACAAATATGATCCCGATGAGCGATAAACTCATCAAAATGACTAGAACAACAAATAATCGTTTACTCATTTGATCAAAATTAACGTATAATCTCGGTTATAATAACTTTTTAACCAAACCTTAACAAATATGTTAATTTCGTCAGATTTTCTAGCATAACAGCGAGATTTCTTGATGTATTTTAAATACCTGTGCTCTTGCTTGAGCCAAATCTACATTATGGATAATATAATCTGAAAGTGCCATTTTTTTCTCGTCACTCCACTGATTGTTCATTCTGTCTTGAACAGCTTCTCGTGTTGTTGTATCTCTCAACAAGATACGACGAAAACGTTCTTCTATAGGTGCAACTACCGTAATAATTTTATCGCATTGTTTATAAGAATCATTTTCAAAAAGGATTGCGGCTTCTTTTATAACATACTTTTCATCACTACGTGCTTCGTACCAATCTTTGAAATGTTGTCCAACGCGCGGATGTACAATAGCATTTATTTTTTGTAATTCTTTGGGTTGATTGAAAACAATATTTGACAAATAACTTCTGTTCAACTCACCATTTACATAGGTTTCTTTACCAAAAGCAGCTATTAATTCTTTTTTGATAGCTTCGGAAGTATGCATGAGTTTTTTAGCTTCTATATCCGCAATGTAAATAGAAACACCAAGTTCATGAAACATTTTAGCAATGGTGGTTTTGCCGCTACCTATTCCACCTGTGAGACCTACAATCATTTTTTGATTAAAAAGTTTATTTTTCTGTTTTCAATGCGATGCGATTTTACTGTTTTAGGAAATTTACCCAATTTTGGAATGAAAAAAGAAGCATTGGTGTTTTCAATGTCCTTGTAATCACAATAAATTGCAAAATCGTTTGCTGTAATGTTATTAAAATCAGACACATTCGCCGTGTACGTAATTGTGACTTCTTTTGGAAATAGCTTGATCGTATAGCCTTGCGGAAGATTCTGAACACGCAATTGAATGCTTAACTTTCCTTCTGTAAACTTATCTACTTTCGCGATTGCTTTTACAGTAGGTTGCGAATATTTTAGTCGCGTAAGCGAATCATTTTTTAAAATTTTAAGCGGCAGATCAATATTTTTATTAATATCTTCTAGTTTTCTAATTTCCGTATACACAACTTTTAACTGATCTACAACATCTTCTGGCCCAGAAATTTCAATGGTTTTTGGTTCAATTTGTAAAGAGTCATAAAGATTGTAACCATTTTCAAACGCTAATTCCAATTGATGAATTACTGGAACTTCCTTTGTTTTATTTTTTCCTAATTTTAAAAATAACGTATCCGGAAAAACTTTTAATATTTCAATGTCTTGATAAATATGTTTGTTGATGGCTGCATCTGAAAGCACATAATATGTTTCGCTAGCTCTTACTTTATTGATATTTTTTAAATCAACTTCAATTTCTTTTTTGAACAATTTTTGACGCAACATCCGAAAACCTGTCGTTTTTACTTGTGCTTCAATCGTATTTTTTTGACTTCCTAATATGATTTTATCATTGGAAAGATTCGTATACGCAACCTTCATTTTGATGGTATCTGTATACGTGTCAGAAAGTCTGACCAAAGTCCACACAATAAAAGAAACGATAAAGAAGATAAAAAATACATTGATTTTTTTCCCTTTAAGTGTTTCTGTCAATAGACTTCGAATTCCTTTTATCATTGTTATTTTTTAAAAAATAGTTTTGGAAATCTTTTTACTGGCTCTTGTTTAAATATTTTCAGTGCAATGGTCGATTTTAAAAACCCAACTCCATATCCATAAAATTGAATACAAACGGCAAGCATAGCTAACAAAGCAATTTTAATACTTTTCGTTGTTCGTAATGCATCTAATAGTATGGCTACAAAATATACGCCATAAGCGATTAAAAACCAATGAAATCCTAAAAATATACTGAATACTACAGAAAGAAGCAATCCAATACAGAATATCGTTGGAAACCAATACGTAAGTTTTGCCGTTTCTGGATGCCAAAGATTTAAGATAGGACGCACCATTCCAAATTTATTGACTTGAATGTGAAATTTTTCCCAAGAAATTCTTCGTTTGTGGTATACAAAAGCTTCTGGAATCAGAATGGTTTCATAACCCGCTTTCCAGATACGAATTGTTAAATCTGGGTCTTCTCCGGGATGAATTTGTCCAAAACCTTGTGTTTTTTCAAAGACTTCTTTAGAAATTCCCATGTTGAAACTTCTTGGTTGAAATTTATTTACTGCATTTTTTCCACCTCTAATTCCTCCGGTAGTTAAAAAAGCAGTCATTGCATAACTAATTGCTTTTTGTATGGTTGTGAACGAACTGTGTGCTGCATCTGGTCCACCAAAACAGTCAACATATTGTTTTTGCAATGCTTTTGATACTTCCGTCAGGTATTGTGGTGGTAAAATACAGTCGGAATCAAATATGAGGAAATAGTTTCCTTGCGCGCGTTTCATTCCGTAGTTTCGAGAATCGCCAGGCCCTGAATTTGGTTTAAAATAATAACTAATATTCAGTTTGTCTGCATATTCATCAATCACTGCTTTTGCAGGAATTGTAGAACCATCTTCCACAATCACTACTTCAAAATCTTCTTTGCAAGTTTGCGCAGTGATACTTTGGAGTAATTCTTCTACTTCATCAGGTCTGTTATAGACAGGAACAATTATGGAGAACTTTATATGCATGCCACAAATGTAAATTAATCGCATAAAAAAAGCCACCAAATTGGTGGCTTTTATTTTTGATATTTAAAAGATTGATTATTGCTTAATAATCTTGATCGTATCCGTTACACCTTCAACAGTTACTTGTACAAAGTACGTTCCTGCAGTTAATGCTGATGTATCAACATCTTTTGATAATGCATTAGGAGAAGTTGTTAATACTTGTGCTCCTAAAATGTTATAAAACGTTACGTTTTCGATTCTTTTTCCTGCTACCAATGTCAATTTGTTATCAACTGGGTTTGGATAGAATGTGAAAGCACGTCCATTTTCAAAAGAAATCGTAGATAGTGGATTACAATTTACCATTGCTTCCCATCCTGATCTTTGTACAGAACCGTCAGATGTAAATACAAATGTTAAACATCCTGAAGGATCCGTAGATTCAATCATCATTCCTAGTAAGTCACCTGTACCAACAGCTGGAGTATCATTTAAATCCCAACACCAAACTGTTCCACCTCCTGGAGGATCAATTGTTGCTGATAATGCATCTGGTCCATCATGTATTGTTAATCCATCATAACATGCAGCTGCTCCATTATTTTCTGTACTAAATGCTGTAAATTCAACTTCTATTGTTTGAGTAGCTGGGTTATCTGGACAAATTGTATAGGTAATATTTTCACCCGCTGAGTAATCTCCACTAGCTCCACCTGAATCTAAGAATATTCCATTCGTACAATCTGGTGGTACAGCTACATACGGTGTAGCGAATGAAAATGGTCCAGCCCAAGCTGATGTTCCATCAACACCACAATCTGCTTGTACATAAAACTGGTATGAGTTATCTCCAACTAAACCAGTAGCAGCATAAGGATTTGCAACGCCAGAAGCAGTTGGAGTCATTGTTTGTGTTCCACCTGCAGTAATATCTACTAATTCGATGTTCCATAAAGTAGCTACTCCGTTTTCTGTCCAACCTAAATCAGCACTTGTTTCCATAATATTGGTTGCTGTTAACGCTGATGGTGTAGGACATGTTTCTAATGTTGTGAATGCAAATGGTCCAACCCAATTAGAAGTTCCTCCTGGTCCACAGTCAGACTGTACATAGAATTCATAGTTATTATTTTCTGTTAATCCTGTTGCCATATATGGGTTTGCAACGCCTGTAGCTGTAGCAGTTCCTGTTACAGTTCCTCCAGCAGTTACATCAACTAATTCAACATTCCATAATGTAGCTGAACCTGTTTCAGTCCATCCTAAATCAGCTGTTGTATCAGTGATAGCAGTAGCAGTTAATGTAGAAGGATCTGGACAACTTGGTAATTCTTCTAAAGAAACATCATCAATAGCGATGTCATCATAGAAACTTCCTGAATCTGCAACTGAGAAACGTACTTGTGCGTCTCCTGTAAATGTTAATCCACTTAAGTCTACTACTTTTTGTTCCCATCCGGCTACAGTGTTTGTATTGTATGTTCCAACTACATTCCACATAGCTCCATCCCATACACTAACTGTTAACGTTGCGTTAGGATTTCCTTCATTGTTACTAATTTCATAGAAAATAAGTGCTGGTGTTGTTAAACCAGAAACATCAACAAAAGGAGATGTTAATTCAGCATTTGCTGCATCTGGTGTAGAATCATCTACTACTGCGTAGAAATTCCCTGAAGGCGTGCTTCCTGTAATTGTTCCACCGTTACCAACATGGTTAGGTCCAGCAGTATTAAATAACCAGTTTTCATCTCCTCCAAGTGTCCAACAACTTGGTACTACACCTGCATTTTCGAAGTCTTCCGAATATGGTGCTGTAAACGCTGTACATGCAGTCGTAAATGCGAATGGTCCAACCCATGTAGAAGTTCCATTTGCAGCACAATCTGCTCTTACATAAAATTCATAATTATTATTTGGTGTTAAACCTGAAGCACCATAAGGATTGGCAACGCCAGAAGCAGTTGGTGTTCCTGTGGCAACTCCAGCAGCAGTAATGTCTACGATTTCAACGTCCCATAATGTTTCTCCTGCTCCAGCAGTCCATCCAAGGTCTGCAGTAGTCGTTAAAATATTCGTAGCTGTTAATGCACTTGGAGCTGGACATGCAACCGTAGTTGAAAATGCAAAAGGTCCAACCCATGCAGAAGTACTTCCTCCACAATCAGCTTGTACATAATATTCGTAATTATTAGAAGGTGTTAATCCTGTAGCCATATATGGATTTGCAACGCCAGTAGCTGTTGCAGTTCCTGTTACAGTTCCTCCACCAGTAATATCTACTAATTCAACATTCCATAATGTAGCACTTCCTGCTTCTGTCCATCCTAAATCAGCAGAAAAACCGTCAATATTAGTTGCAGTTAATGCCGATGGATCTGGACATGATGGTGGTGCCGCAGAAACAATTGTTGGTGAAGTTAAACACCAACCCCATTGCCATCCGCCTTGATCATCATATGTAAAACGATATTGGAATCCTGACAATTGTGTTGCTGTATATCCTGCAATATTGATTACTGCAGTTGTATACGCTGCTGTTGCAGCACATGTTTGGAAATCTGTATTTGTAGAGTTTCCAGCAAACGTTTGAGCAGCTGACCAAGTCATTGCATCCGCATCATAGATTTCGATGTTTAATACATCTCCTCCAAGTTCTCTGTATACAAAGTCACCACTAATAGTAATCCATGTTTCTCCTGCTCCATTAGCAGCAGTTAAATCGATTACTGGTGATGTTGCTTGAATATCATCAGCCGAACCGTTACCAGCAGCATCGTCGTCAAAGGTAAAAGTAGTGCCAGCTACTGTTGGGTCAGATAGTAACCCTCCTGCTGTAAACGTACCTGATAAAGTCCAGTTTGCGTTAGGCCAACTTGCGGCTTGGTTTAATGTTTGTGAGACACCTATATAGGTACCTAACAAGAACATTACCATAAAAATTTTAAGTGTAATTTTTTTCATAAAAAGTCTGATTTTTTGTTAGTTAGTTGAATATCAATTTAAAGAACCACCTTTTTTTTGAATCAACCACGGAAATATCGACAAACGAACACTTATTGTCGACAAAACACACAAAAAAAGGGCTTTCTTACAGTATATATTTAAGATTATTTTAACATTATTTTTTTAGTATATACTGCTGTTTTTCCTAAAATTTTAAGCAAATAATAACCTGAAGATAAGTCGGCTATATTGATATATTTTTGCTCAGTGATTTGTCCATTTTTTACACGTATTCCTTTACTGTCAAAAAGAATGTATTTGTAGTCTTCATTTGTATCAAAATTAATCCAAATTTTTCCCGTTGTTGGGTTCGGATATACTCGAATTTCGTTTTTTACTTGAAACTCTTCGGTACTTAATGGATTACTGCCTTCAATAATATTAATTTTTTGGTTTGATGTTACATTGTATAGAATGTCTTGCATTCCACTTAACCATGTTATTTTTACATAATCAATATTGGTATTTGCTCCTATTCCAAAAAATTCTGTATCTGAGTTTTGTCCTAGATAACCTTCTCCACATAGTGTATATCGATATTGAATTTGTCCACCAGCACTTATTTCTATTCGTGATCCAACACCTTGTTTGTTACTTGTAGTACCTTCTAGGTCAACCTTCAACCAATTATTCGTTGAAGTTGTTTGATTTTTCCAAAGGAAGATATTGTCTCCTCCATCATTGTTTACTATGATTTCGGGAAAACCGTCATTGTCAGTATCGCCTATTGCATTTCCATAACTTACACGTGTATCTCCAACAAAACCAACACTAGTATTGGATAGTGTGAATGCACCATTGTTATTATTTTCATAGAATGCCGCAGAAATTAAACTCGGAATGCTTCCATCCATAGCGCCACTTACATATAAATCTAAATCACCATCATTTTCTGCATCCAAGAATACGGATCCCCAACCTACACTGTTGAATATTGTTCCTGATTCAAAAGCATCATTTGTAAAAGTACCATTTCCATTGTTTGTGAATAGCACATTTCCTGGAGGACCATTGGTTACGTAGATATCAAACCATCCATCATTGTTATAATCACCGATAGTTGTTGACATTGCGTCTATGGCAACATTGGTTCCTGAGCTCTGCCCTATTTCAGTAAATGTACCATCGCCATTGTTACTGTATAATAGGTTTTCTTGAGATACTTTATCGTTCGCAATGTATATATCTTGCCAACCATCATTGTTGTAATCAAAGAATGCTGCACAGAATGATAAATGACTTCCTGTTCCTATTCCTGAAGTTATACTTACATCCGTAAACGTACCATTTCCATTGTTTTTGTATAAGTAGTTTGGTGTTGCTAAATTGATGTCTCTATTGGATATAAACACATCTAAGTGACCGTCATTGTCATAATCGCCCCAAGAAGCACCATACGTAAATAGATTTACAGTAGGCAATCCTGAAGTTGATGTGATGTCGGTAAAAGTAGTTCCATCATTTCTATAAAGTTTGTTTCCACTCACATCACTTGTGATGTATAAATCTTTATCGCCATCATTGTCAAAATCAACCCACACGACTTGCTTTTGATTTGAATTGTTGTTTGGATTTAGTGTCGATTCAAGCGAAAACGTTCCGTCTCCATTATTTTTGTAGATTTTTAAAGGGTCGCCACTTTGTGTTGCTATCGTGATATCATCCCATCCATCATTATTAAAATCACAAAAAGAAATTCCTCCACCCAAATAGATGGTTCCTCCACTGTCACCAACTCCTAAGGCAGTTGCTTGATCCTGAAAATATACTTGCGCATGAAGATTTAGGCTAAAGCCAAATAGTAGAAATGAAAAAAGAAAGTATCCTATTTTATTTATTGACATTACGTTATTGAATTGAGGGGATTATTTTACTATTATTTTTTTGTTGAATGTACTATTTTCTTCTGTAATTTTGAGTACGTAGTAACCCGAAGCGAAGTTAGTGATATCTATATATTTTTCCTGAGTTACTTTTCCGTTTTTTACGAGTATTCCTTTAGTATCAAAAATAGTGTATTCATAGTTTTCATTTGTATTTGAATTGATCCAGAGTTTTCCCGTAGTTGGGTTTGGATAGACATTGATGATGTTTGCCGTTTCAAATTCATCCGTACTTAATGGACTACTGCCCTCTACGATATTGATGAGTTGATTTGGGGTTACATTGTATAAAATGTCTTGCGCGCCACTTAACCAGGTTACTTTCAAATAATCGATCACTGTATTCGTGCCAATTCCAAAGAATTCTTTTCCTGAGTTTTGCCCAAGATAACCTTCACCACAAACCGTATATCTGTATTGAATACTAGCGCCACTTTTGAGTTCAATAGTAGCACCAATACCTTGTTTATTACTTGCAACACCTTCTAATCCTACTTTGAGCCAGTTGTTTGCGCTTGTCGTTTCGTTTTTCCATAGAAATATATTGTCTCCACCTGAATTGCTAACGACAATTTCGGGAAAACCATCATTGTCAGTGTCTCCAATTGCGTTTGCGTAACTTTCTCTGTTGTCATTGGCAAAACTAGCACTACTTTCTATACTGAATGTTTCGTTTCCATTGTTTGTGTAGAGCGCAGCAGCTAGAAAACTCGGATTACTTCCATCAAATGAACCACTTACGTATAAGTCAAGATCGCCATCATTTTCAGCATCTAAGAATACAGATCCCCAAGCAATACTGTTAAACATAGTTCCTGAACTCGCTGCAATGTTGGTAAAGGTTCCATCGCCATTATTTAGCAAGAAGTAGTTTCCATCAATTCCATTAGTTACATAAATGTCAAACCAACTATCGCTATTGTAATCGCTAATGGTAACAGACATCGCATCTATTGAAATATTTGTTCCAGACGCAGCACTTACATCTGTAAATGTGCCGTCTCCATTGTTTTTGTAAAGTATGTTTGGATTCGGTAATTTATCATTTGCAATATAAATATCTTGCCAACCGTCATTATTATAATCAAAAAATGCGGAACAGAATGATAAGTGGCTTCCTGTACTGATTCCCGCAGTATTACTAACATTTGAGAAGGTTCCGTCACCATTATTTTTGTAGAGATAGTTTTGCTGTGGTGTAATTTCTCCTCTATTACAAAGAAATACATCTAAATGTCCATCATTGTTATAATCGCCCCAAGAAGCACCATAATTATCTTGAACTGCCGTTGGCAATCCGCAAGTAGTTGAAACATTAACCAAAGTAGTGACATCATTTCTGTATAAACGACTTCCGCCTACATCACTTGCAATGTATAAATCTTTATCGCCATCATTATCATAATCAACCCAAACGACTTGTTTTTGTTGCGTATTATTGTCTGGATTCAGGGTAGTTTCAAGTGAAAACGTTCCGTCTCCATTGTTTTTGTAGATTTTTAATGGATCACCAGTTTGTGTTGCAATCGTGATATCGTCCCATCCATCATCATTAAAATCGCAAAAAGAAATTCCACCACCTAAATAAATTGTTCCACTATGATCTCCAATACCTAAAGCCGTTGCTTGATCTTCAAAATACGACTGCGCATGTAGATGTAAGCTGAAAAATGATATTAAAACGAAAGGAGAAAAGTGTAGTAATTTATTCATATACAATTTTTTACACAGTTAAATATACTACTTTTTTCCATAAAAAAAACCGCTAAGGGATTAGCGGCATTTTTTGTACTATGAATGGTATTTTTATTCTTCTGTGAATCGTTCAATGACTTCCTGACTTACGCCTGTGTTAGAAAATCCTCCATCATTGTATAAGTTTTGCATCGTAACTCTCTTTGTTAAATCAGAGAATAATGTTACGGTATAGTTTGCGCAATCTAATGCAGTTGCGTTTCCTAATGGTGACATTTTTTCGGCGTACGAAATAAATCCGTCAAATCCTTTTACACCTTGACCAGCTGTGGTTGGAGTTGGCGATTGTGAAATGGTGTTGACACGCACTTTTTTGTCTTTCCCAAAGAAATATCCAAAACTACGCGCAATAGATTCTAAGTACGACTTGTTGTCTGCCATATCATTGTAATCTGGGAATGTACGCTGTGCTGCCATGTATGTTAACGCCACAATACTTCCCCATTCGCTCATTGCGTCTGATTTGTAAAGTGTTTGCATTACTTTGTGAAAAGAAACCGCAGAAATGTCCCAACCTTTGGTTGTCCAATCGTAGTTCATATCTGTGTAATGTCTTCCTTTACGAACATTTACAGACATTCCGATAGAGTGCAATACAAAGTCAATTTTTCCACCTAAAATCTCCATTGATTTGTCAACTAAGTTTTGAAGATCTTCAAGGCTTGTAGCATCTGCAGGAATAACTTCTGAACCTGTTTGCTCAGCTAAGTTTTTTATGGTTCCCATACGCAGTGCTATTGGCGCATTGGTTAATACAAATGTTCCGCCTTCTTCATGAACACGTACAGCAGTTTTCCATGCAATAGAATTTTCGTCTAAAGCACCAAAGATGATTCCTCGTTTGCCTTTTAATAAGTTATATGACATGCTTGTTATTTTTAGTCGTTTAGTAGTTCAAAGATATGGTAAAAGATTTAATTGAGCGATGTGATTGTGTCGAATATTCTGTTTTAGGAATTCAATAATTCCTTTGCATTCGCTAAAGCCGAATCGGATATTTTTGCACCACTCAACATTTGTGCAATTTCCAATACGCGCTCATCATCTTTCAATTGTTTTAAATGTGTCGTTGTAATTTCGTTGATATCTTGTTTGTATACTTTGAAATGCTGCTTCCCTTTAGCTGCAATTTGCGGTAAATGCGTAATGGAAAATACTTGCATAGTTTTCCCCATGTTTTGCATAATTTTTGCCATTTTATTAGCTACTTCACCCGAAACTCCTGTATCAATCTCATCAAACATAATCGTTGGCAATTGCATATATTTCGATAGAATTGCTTTGATACACAACATTACACGCGATAATTCTCCGCCAGAAGCCGCTTTTTTCAATTCATTAAAATTTCCACCTTTGTTTGCAGCAAATAAGAATTGTAAATCGTCCATTCCATTGGAATAGAATTGATCGGTGCGTTGTATTTTAATGTCAAATCGTGCATTTGGCATTCCTAACGTCGCTAACATATTTTCCAATTGTTGTGTTAGTGTCGGAATTCCTTCGATGCGTTTTTTATGAATGGATTTTGCAAATGCTGTTAATTGTTTGCTATGTATTGACAGTTCTTTTTCTTTGGCAAGAATTACATCCTCAATACTTTCTGATACCTGCGCTTTTTCTGAAAGTTCCGCTTGAATGGCTAGTAACTCCTCTATACTTTGTACCGTATGTTTTTTTTGTAGATCAAATATTTTTTGCAGCTTCGCTGAGATTTCTTCCAGTTGCTCTGGATTGAACTCAACTTCACCTTCCAAATTCATTATTTCATTATAAATATCATCCAATTCTATATACGAACTCTTGACGCGTTCTGCTAACGATTCAAATTCTGGAGCTATACTTGATAGTTTTCCTGTGGTAACTTGCAGTTCGGAAAGTAAGTTTAAAATTCCAACTTGTTCGTCAGATAACATTTGTTCAGAAGCGCCCAAATTTGTTTTGATGTCTTCCGCATTGTTCAAACGTTCGTATTGCGTTTCTAAATCTGCCAATACTAAACTTTCTAGTTTTGCTTCTTCTAGTTCTTTTAGCAAAAACATATTATAATCGTGCTCTTTTTCAAGTGCCGCTTGCTCGTTACGAGTTTTTTGTAATTCTTTTTGTGTGATTTGATATGTTTTGAGCAAAGCCTGATACACTTCTACTTCTTCCGAAACATTAGCCAAGGTATCAATGACTTGAAACTGAAATTGATTGTCGGTAAGTTGTAATGTTTGCTGTTGCGAATGAATATCGATCAATTGATCGCCAAGCGCATTCAACACATCCAATCGGACAGGAACATCATTTACAAACGCTCTCGATTTCCCCGAAGGTAATATTTCACGTCTGATAATCGTTTGATGATCATAATCAAGATCATTCGTTTCAAAAAAAGTTTTGAGATTGTATTTTTTAACTGCAAATTCAGCTTCTATCACACATTTACGTGTTGTATCTTTCAATGAAGACAAATCGGCTCTTTTCCCTAATATTAATGCCAAACCGCCCAGAAGAATTGATTTTCCAGCACCAGTTTCCCCAGTAATAATAGTTAATCCTTTGTCAAATTCGACTTGTAAAGAATCGATTAACGCAAAGTTTTTTATAGATAAATGTGTGAGCACGCAGTAGAATTTTAGTCAACTACAAAAATAGACTATTGCACTAGATTTTCGTAAAAATCAGAATTTAATTTTTTCCCACTTAGAAGCGTGAAATGGCGCGACTCTATTTAAGGTTTCTACCAATTGCGTGATATTTATTTTTGGCCCACCAGAATAAATTCTTTCGATTTCTTCTGCTTTTGCATCAAAAAATGTTTGTAGTAAAAATGCATTTGGTCGTCGGTTATTCAATGCTTTGAAAAGTTCTAAGCTTTTCGCAATGGTACTTTTTGCTGCTCGCGGATCGTCTGCCATCATGTCCATTCCTACTCTGTGGTAGTTGTACATTACGGTTCTATATTCTTTGTATGTATTGTTTAACATATTGTCCAACAGCCTCCAACGTGTTCTGTTTCCGTCTGCTTCTTTCCAACCTACAAATGCCGTCGGTTGCGAAAGGTTTACAATTTGTTGTGCTTGTGCATAATAATCAGATCCGCCACGAAGCGAAAATGTATCTGCATCAATTCCCAAAATTACATATACATAATACGCTACAACAGCGACTAAGTTGCTTGTAAATGCATTCGGGTTATATACAATTGGTTGAAATTCTTGATAGATAAATCTAAATTGTCGATCGTTAAAGTTAAATGTAGGCGATTCAAATGACGAATTGTAAATTGGTCGTGAAGATTGCACCTGAATTGTTGCGACAAACTCGTCTGAATTGTATTGTGATACATTGATCACCATACTAGCATTAATACGCTCTGAAGGAGCATATTTTTTATTTGTCCATTGTGTTTTGTTTACAAAATCATTCAATGAGCGCTCAAGTGTTTTAAAGATTTGCTGATTTGTCTGATTGACTTGTTGTGCATCAATCGTGATTTGACAATTCAGTTCTTGTGCAGTTGCAAAAGATACTACACTTAAAAATAAGATACTTAAAACAAGATTACGCATGGATTCGCTTTAAAATTTCACTAAATATATCGTTGGCTACTTCAGATTTGGGCTTTAACCCAAAAGCTAAGGTATTCATTTTTTTGTCAATAATCGTCACTTTATTCGTTGGCTTTCCAAATCCTGCTCCTTTATCATTTAAAGAATTTAAGACAATCATGTCTAGGTTTTTCTTTGTGAGCTTTCCTTTTGCATTTTCTAGTTCATTGTTCGTTTCCAATGCAAAACCAACTAAAAATTGTGTTGTTTTGATGGCTCCTAAAGATGCTAAGATGTCTTTTGTTTTGATCAGCTCTATGGTTAACGTTGAATCCTTCTTTTTTATTTTCTGAGAAGCAACATCTTTTGGTTTATAATCTGCAACTGCTGCCGATAAGATGGCAATATCTGCTGATGGAAAATCTTCGTGGGCCGCATTATACATATCTTCCGCACTAATTACATTGACAACGCGCACCGATGAATGTTTTATATTTTGATTGTTTGGGCCGACGATTAGAATCACCTCAGCACCTAAGTTTGCAGCTGTACGCGCCAATTCGTAGCCCATTTTTCCTGAAGAATGATTTCCAATAAAACGTACAGGATCAATTGCTTCATAGGTTGGACCTGCGGTAATTACCACTTTTTTCCCTTTCAGCGGAAGCTTTCCAAGGATATCATTTTCAATAAAAGTTACCATGTCTTCTGGCTCAGCCATACGCCCTTCTCCAACCAAACCGCTTGCCAATTCGCCGCTTGTCGCAGGAATCATGATGTTTCCAAAACTGGTTAATTTTTCAAAAGAATTTTTAGTAGATGGATGTTTGTACATATCCAAATCCATTGCTGGCGCAAAATATACTGGGCATTTTGCAGAAAGATACGTAGCGAGTAATAAGTTATCACTGTTTCCAGTTGCCATTTTAGACATTGTGTTTGCTGTTGCTGGCGCAATCAACATAAAGTCTGCCCATAAACCAAGTTCAACGTGGTTTGTCCACATATCGTTTTCATCATCTTCATTGGTAAAAGATGAGTGTACAGGATTTTTAGATAGCGTAGATAACGTTAACGGTGTAATGAAGTCTTTAGAAGCAGGCGTCATAACCACTTGGATTTCAGCGCCTGCTTTTATAAATAACCGTACTAGAGAAGCTGTTTTATAAGCGGCAATTCCAGCGGTAACGCCTAGTAATACTTTTTTGCCCCTTAAAATTGACATATATTAAGCTTCTTCTTTTGTGTTACGGTAGTAAATTTTTTCTTCCAACCATTCTTGTACTGCAATAGCGTGTGGTTTTGGAAGTTTCTCGTAGAATTTAGATACTTCGATTTGCTCTTTGTTTTCGAAAATTTCTTCTAAACTATCGTTGTGTGTAGCAAATTCATCTAATTTCTCGATCAATTCTTTTTTAATTTCAGCGTTGATTTGGATTGCTCTTTTGGCAACTACAGAAATTGCTTCGTAAATATTTTCTGTTGGTGCGTCAAACTGATTTCTTTCGATTGTCGTTGTGCTAATTGGAGCATCTAAGTTTTTAATATCAACCATATTTAAGGGTTATTTTGAAATTTTTCCTAATTCTTCTGTTATGGAAGCCATAATTGAATCAGCTTCTTCTTTGTATTTAGTTTCTGGGTAAAACTTCACCAACGTTTTGTATGCTGATGCTGCTTCATTGAAACGTCCTTCCATTAATGTTATAAAACTTTTTGTTGCAAGATTGTACATTGCATCTAATTTTAAAAACATTGCATCTTCTCTAAAAGATGTTCCAGGGTAATCTGAAAGGAAGTTTTCCGTTGCTTTGATCGATGATTTGTAATCAGAGATCGTATTGTATTGTTTGGCAATTTCAAATGCTTTTTTCTCAACTTTCGTTGTCAATTCATCAACCATCACATTTGCTTTGTCCAAAAGTTCTGAATCTGGATAGTTATTGATGAATGATTGAAGCTTGTTAATTGCTTTGATTGTTTCTGTTTGATCAATGCTGTAACGAGGCGATTCCATATAATAACTTTTCGCTTCGTAAAAAGTTGCTGCTTGAATACTATCACTTTTTGCGTACGATTTAGTGAAACGCTCAAATTGATACGCTGCCGTAAAATACAGCTCAGTTTCAAATAATGATCGTGCATATAAATACGTTACACGCTCTCCTTGTGGCTTTCCACGATATTTTGGAACGATTTGTTCAAAAAGTCTACTTGCTTTTTTAAACTTTCCTTCTTTATATAAACGCTCAGCTAATTCGTATTTAATTTTTATATCCTCCGTCTTTAGTGCTTTTTGGTATTCACTACACGAAGCCAGCATCACAGTTATTAAAACTAATAATAGAAATTTCCTCATCTTTTTAAACATCTTGCAAAAATAGGTATTTATTATGTATTATAAAAACATTTTAAGTCGCTAAAATAACTTTAGATATTTGAATTCAATATTCTTTAGCAGAGTTTTAACTTTTTTGTTGAAATATCACGGTTAGACGACTTAGATTCTTTAATGATTTTAGTTATGGAACAGTCCAAAAATCTAACGATCTAAGAAATCTAAATGTCTTACAACTTCCTAGTATGACTAATTTTATGATGATCTAACACAGTATAACCATCTTCATCAAAATAGAATGCTTTTTCAAACGCTACATCCATGAGTAATTCTTCAAACGTATACGAATGGAGTTTGTACACTTCTTCGTTAAAAGCTTCATCATAATACGTTACCATGATTAAAAATTCGCCATTTAGATTTTTTAATTCTTCTTTGCTAAATTTATACAAAGGCGATTCTTCAATAATTTCATGCACCAATGTCCATGTGGTTGGCAAATAGGTAATGTGATCTCTTTCTAGTTGCAACTGATAAAAATTACGCTTGTAACCATGTTCTTTGTGTGGTTCGGTAATTGCTAACGTAACTGATGCTTTCGGATTGATCATGACATCCGTTTTGCTATTCATCAAACGAAACATCAATGCTTTTCCTTCTTTAAAATCTCTGTAAATGATGTTATCGCTGAATTCAATAGAGGCTTTTGGTTTTGAAAAACGTCCGTACAACAATCCTGTGATGAATGAAAAACTCAATAATCCAATCAACGCTTGGCAACTAGAAACAATTCCCGATAGCAAACTCGTCGGCGCCATGGCTCCATAACCCAAAGTTGTGACAGTTTGTGATGAAAAGAAAAATGCATTGACAAAATCAACTAGAAATGATTGTGGTTCTACAGAAATAAATTCAACTCCGATGGAAACATAAATAGTGGCAAAAACCATATTCAATACAAAGTATGCGGAGAGTACCAAGAAAAAAAAGCGCGTCCAACTAATATCTACCAAATACGCATACAACGCAGAAATGCCTGTTTTTCCATGCAGATGTTTTATGTTAAACGAACCGTCTTTGTTTACAATTCGTTTTGCACTCGTAATCGTAGATTCGCCAAACCCTGGATCTTTTACTTTTTTTGCCATTCAGTTTATGAATTCAATCTGTCCGTAAAATGATTCAACTTTTGCTTGAGTGCGTCCGAAGCTTCCACAAGTGGCAAGCGAACTGTTGCAGTTGACAATTTTAGTTTTTCAAAAATCGCTTTGATTCCTGCTGGATTTCCTTCTTCAAAAATATAATCAATCGCTGGCATTAACGTATATAAAATTTCGTTGGCTTCTTTTATCTTGCCTGCCAATCCTAAACGTACCATTTCTGAGAATTGTGTTGGATAGCCTTGTCCAATCACAGAAATGACACCTGCGCCACCCGCAAATACCATTGGCATCGTTATCATATCATCACCCGAAATTACCAAGAAATCTTTTGGCGCATCTTTTAGCAAGCGCATCGCTTGTACAATATCGCCCGCAGCTTCTTTTACGGCAATAATATTTTCAAAATCATTCGCTAAACGAATGATAGTTTCTGGCAACATATTGCTCGCCGTTCTTCCTGGAACATTGTATAAAATTATTGGTTTTGGACTTGCTTCAGAAATCGCTTTGAAATGCTGATAAATTCCTTCTTGTGTGGGTTTATTATAAAATGGAGAAACAGATAGAACAGCATCAATATGTTGCAAATCGGTTGTTTTTAATTCAGCTACAACTGCTGCCGTATTATTTCCGCCAATTCCTAAAACAATTGGCAAACGATTATTGTTCGCCTTTACAATAGTATCAACCACAAGTTTCTTTTCATCGGAAGTCAATACCGCACTTTCTGCCGTAGTTCCCAAAACAACTAAATATTCAATTCCGCCTTCAATCACATGTGTTACGATGTTTGTTAGTGCGTGTGTATCTACTGAACCATCTTTGTTAAAAGGTGTGACCAATGCAACGCCAGTTCCTATGAATTTCTTCATGTTTATAGTTTGTTTAGTATGTGTAAATATGTATGCAGTTCCTTTGTAAATGTTGCAATTTCGCTTTTTTCTGTTTGAATAATCAAATCATGAATCTGTTGATCGCTTCCAGAAATACCAACTTTAAAATTTGCTTTGTGCAAACCTGAAACTAATTGCAATGGTACTATGTTTTCACTGTAATAACTAATTAATAAATCAAACGGTTTTTCAAGAAAATGTTTCAAATCTTCAGTTTTCGGTTTTCCTTTCCAACCAAAGTCTTTTTCATAAAAAACTGGATACGCAAGCGTTCGTGTTTTTTTAAATTCTTTGTGATAACACAATATATTAATCTCAGCTGGTAGCTTCAAACCGTCCAAAATCTCTTGAATATTATCAGTTTCATCAGCATTTATGATGATTCCGACAGTTTTTACAGGGTTCGTATTGACTTCTTTTGTTGCGACTTTGTCGAGCTTTTGCGTCAATAGTTTCTTAGAGGATTTGTATTGTAATGCTTTTAAAAACATGTATTCTATTTGATTCTTCACAAAAATAATCTTTTTAAATAAAAAAAAGAGACACATACTGATGTACATATCTCTTTCTAGTAAATAAAAAGCAAACTTTTACCCTGTTTAACGCTAGTTATACTGCAAGATACGTGTCACTTCCGAAAACAAAAAATATATTTAGTAAGCGTCAATTTTTAACAACGAACGTCGATTTTCGGCAAGGAATCACAAAAAAAGTGTGTGTGTTTACATTTTTTTAGTGTAGTTCGCGCCAATTGTATCTATGTTTTTTCATAATTTGCCACATATTTATTTTACATGAAATAAGCATACCTAAATTTTAAATACTTCGTATGCGAATTCCATCTGACCTAATCAAGAAAATAAAAATAAACAGATGAAAAAAATTGTTGCACTGCTCGTAGTTTTTTTAGTTGTTGCTTGTGCCAAAGAAAAACAAAGTATTTCCCGAATTGAAGGGAAACGTATTACGATAAGCGATTCCTTACCCGCAGATCAAGCTATAGAAGACTATATAAAACCTTATCGTGATCGTATCAAAGAAGATATGAGCAAAGTGTTGAGTTATGCGCCAATAGACATGCATAAAAACGACGGCGAACTAGAAACGACGATTGGTAATTTAATGTCAGATTTTGTAAGATCGCAAAGTGAGCCTATTTTTAATAAACGTACAGGAAAAAATATTGATATCTGTTTACTGAATCATGGTGGAATTCGTGCGCCAATTCCGAAAGGTCCAATTAAAACACAAACTGCTTTTAATGTAATGCCTTTTGAGAATTCTATTGTAGTCGCTGAATTGACTTCCGAAAATGTACATGGTTTGGTTGATTATTTAGTAACTGCGAAAAGAGCACATCCAATTGCTGGCTTGACCATTAAATTAGATAAAGATTACAAACTACTGGAAGCTTTAGTGAACGGAAAACCAATTGAAGACGGTAAAACATATCATGTAGTGACTTCTGATTATTTGCAAAATGGCGGCGATCGCATGAATTTCTTAAAAAACCCTGTGACATTGGAAGTGTTAGATTATAAGATTAGAAATGCAATGATTGATTATTTTAAAAGCGTAGACACAATTCCTGCACGATTGGATGGCAGATTTGTAAAGCAATAAACCTATATTCAGATGAAAAGAAGAGATTTTATACAACATTCGTTAGCAACAGGTGCTTTTGTAACTTTAGGAGGTTTGTCTTTACAAAGTTTTACAGCGAATAACGCAAAGAAACATATTACCATTTTACATACCAATGATGTGCACAGTCACATTGATCCTTTTGATGCAAATGATGCTCGAAACCCAAATCAAGGTGGTGCGGCGCGCAGAGCAAGTTTGATTGCAAATATTAGAAAGGAAAACCCAAATACATTATTGCTTGATGCAGGTGATATTTTCCAAGGAACACCATATTTTAATTATTATGGTGGCGAATTGGAGTTTAAGCTCATGAGCATGATGAAATACGATTTGGCTACAATTGGAAACCACGATTACGACAATGGTATTGACGGATTGTACGCGCAATTGCCAAATGCTGATTTTGAGTTTGTTTCGGCAAATTATGACTTTACAAATACGGTAATGGACACGCATGTGAAACCGTATAAGATTTTTATAAAAGACGGAATTAAGATTGGAATTTTTGGCCTTGGAATCAAGTTGAATGGTTTGGTAGACAAGCGCATGTACAAAGAAACGGTGTACAACGATCCTATTGAATCTGCGCAAGATATGAGTCGAATCTTAAAAGAAGAAGAAAAGTGCGATTTGGTCATTTGTTTGTCACATTTAGGATACAAATATTCTAAACATCCTGATAGACCTTCTGATTTGATTTTAGCGAAGAAAACCAAAAATATCGATTTGATTATTGGAGGACACACACACACATTCTTACCAAAACCAACGATTGAGAAAAACCTGAATGGTGATTCTGTTTTAGTGAATCAAGTTGGTGCGTATGGTTTGTATGTAGGTAGAATTGACTTTTATTTTGACGATGAAAAAAATGTGATTGCAAACGGAAAGTCGATTATCGTAAAATAATTTCTTCTTTTGCTTGCGTATCTTTTATCATCATATAGCGCCACATGGAATAATTGGAAACCATAAAAAGGATGTTGGCGCCAATTCCAACTATTCTGTTCGTATATACAAATAGAAAAATTCCGTAAAGAATTCCCATGCAAATGGTACTAATGCCTGCAATTAATAGTTTTTTTGTCACCAAACTAGGTTTACTTACATACGTAAGAATCGTCAAAAAAGAAAAATAACCAATGGCAAATGTATACGCAACGATTTGACTGAAAATGTCATCAGGTATTTTTTCTATAAAAAACACAAATGGAATCATGTATATTCCCAAAAAAGGGACTGTGCTAATTAAAATTCTTCGTGTAGAAATATAATGTGAATTTATCAATACAATAATACCGTACAATCCAATTCCGACACTTGTAGCAACAACACCTTCAATAAATTGTCCGCCTTCAATGCGAAAAAAATAATCTGCCACCATAAATGATGCTAATGCTGCTAAGTATAGTACGCTTTTAGTATCTTTTTTTAAAAAATAAAAAAGGACTAATAACGGTATAGGCAATAACATTGTATAGCGCCTAAATGTTAAATCTGAAAAGAAAAACCAAATAATATCTATACTAGCAATACAGATTAATAAGGTTTTAAGAAGCGTATTTGTTTTTTTCATCAGCGTCACAAAGTAAAATATTTCTCTGTGAAAATCCTATGTTTTTTTATTGATTGTTGATTCTCAGTATCGTTGAAATCAAAAAAAATGTAATTCGACTGACCTTAAACGCATAAGGTTTTACTTATGAATAATATATCGATACATCGCATAGTGCATTAATATAAAGGTAATGATCACAAAAAATTGTACGATCTTAACATATCCGAAAAACATATTATATCCATGTATTGTGGTCGATATGACAAATAGTATTCCTGAAGAAAATAACCAAAGATTCCGATTGTTTCGTTGGTTGAAGTAGATTAAAGATGAAATGAAAAAGAAGGAACCCACAAAAAACACATACAGGATTATGTAATTAAAAATATCAACTTGCACAGCATCAGCATACAAAATAAGTGGTACTAAATAAATTATGAGGAAAGGAATCGTTGCAACAATGACACTTTTTACGGAAATAATCGCTGCCTGTTTTAAACAAATTAATACATAAAAGAGCACACCAACGGCATAAAACACGAGCCCAAGTTTAAAATAGAATTGTTTGCTAAAAAAAACGACACCCAAAAACGTACATACTAATCCTATCACGTAAAACCAATTGATTTTTTTTACCGAAAGTAAATACAATAACATCAATATTGGCAATGGAAAATAGGTTGTATACCTTCTATTGATAATATCTGGGAAAAATACTGCGAAAGCATCAAATAACATGATGATAAAATATAGGTAAGTAAGTAGTTTTCGTGTCGGCATTTAGTAAAAATAAGCTTTCAAAGAAGATACGAAATATTTTAAACAAAATCACTCAATTCGTTATTTTGTAAGCTATATTTTTTTTAATCGACTATAGTGACAACTAAAAACTAAAAAAACCAAAAACAATGAAAAAATATGTTCCAATTATCATTCGAATTGCTGTTGCTGTCATTTTGATTCAAACCTTACGATTTAAGTTAACTGCGCATCAAGATAGTGTATATATTTTTGAACAAGTAGGTTTAGAACCATTTGGTCGTATTGGAATTGGAGTTGCTGAATTGATTGCAGGAGTTTTAATTTTGATTCCAAGAACAGCTTGGCTTGGAGCAACACTTACATTGGGAATTATTGGTGGTGCTATACTAATGCATTTGACACAATTAGGCATTGAAGTTCCGTTTGAAGGCAAACCTGATGGTGGCACATTATTCATAACAGCAATTGTAGTCTTTATTTTGAGTGCCATTACACTTTGGTTGCAACGTAAAAACATTCCTATTATCGGGAAAAAATTTTAAACTCACATATTTTACTGAAGTTTGAAAATAGTGAATTATACAATTAAATCTGACACGTTATTTTCATCATCTTCTAGCATAAATTTTAATGAAAAGTAATACATCAAGTAGCTACAGAAAAGTGTGATCACAGTAAACATGACGTCATATATGTACAATTGATTTATCATGATGATGATATTCATGATTCCTAAATTCACAGCTGCAATCAACATCCATAAATTTGATTGATTTTTATTTCGTAAGTAATAATAGATAGCAGTAATGATGTAAGCAAAAATGAAAAACACCAATACCGTAAAATAGATAAAATCACCTCTTATTTCATTATATATCAAGCAAATGACTCTGTCATAAATATACACTATTGGTAGAGAAATTATGACTAAAATAAAATACATCTTAACAGTTGTTTTCTTTTTTTTATTTTTTAAATACATCAATCGTAGATACATTACATAAAATAATGAAAATAGTATTGAAGCTTCTGGAATGTACTCTTTATAACCAAGTATTAATAAAATTGCTCCAGAAAGTGAAAAAATTAATGCAAGTATGTACGTAATACTTATAGGTGCTTTTTTTTCTGTGATGTAAATCATAAAAATAGCAATTATTGTAAGCGGTTGTATGTACAATTGATACATTTTTTCAAACAACAAAGCTACTAGTAGCGAAATAAAAGCTAACGTAAAAAAAGTGATATATGTCGGTTTTTTATAATTCATTTTTCTTGTAGCATACTCCTCAGTAAGTCATGTTCATCATTTTTATCATGCAACATAAATTTCAACACAAAAAACTGTATAAAGAAACTGCAAAAAACAACAATAACCGTAAACGTGGTTTCGTACACATACAATTCATTCAAACCAATAATAATGTTCATAAAACCAAAGTTAATAGCCGCAATCAACATCCATAAATTTGCTTGATTCTTCTCTTTTAAATAATAATACAAAGCTGTGAAAATATAGCTCAACATGAAAAACATTAAAACTCCAAAATAAATAGCGACTTCCGTAAGTTCTGATGAAATTGTTTGAATAACTCTATGATACAAATACAATACTGGCAATGAAATTAAGAAGACATAAAAATACGTTCTAACTTCTGTCTTTTTCATTACATTTCGCACATACATCAAACGAAGATAAATAATATAAAACAGTGAAAATAATACAGAAACTGCTTTTAAATGATCGCGCATACCGAGTATTAACAGTATACCACCAGCCAATCCAATGATTTGCGAAAGGATATATAATACGCTTGTCGGATCTTTTTTTTCTGTAAAATAAATAATTAAAATAGCCAACACCGTAAATGGCTGTGCATAAATCAAATAAAACTTTTCCATATACATTGCGACAAGCAATGTTATAAATGCAACGATAAAAAAAGTGATATGTGTTAGTTTGGTTAAATTCATTCAATTTATATCATACTCAAAAAAGCATCTTCGGTTAGTATTGTGATATTTAATTTTTCTGCTTTTTCACGTTTGCTAGGTCCCATTTTGTCACCAGCTATTACATATGATGTTTTAGATGATATGGAAGAAGATACTTTTCCTCCATTATTTTCTATCAGTTTTTTAAGTTCGTTTCGCGATACTTTTTCAAATACTCCAGAAACCACAAATGATTTTCCTAACAAAGTTTCAGTCAAACCTTCCAATTGTTCCGCCGAAAATTCTAATTGTACTCCGTATTGCTTTAGACGATTAATAGTCTCCAAGTTAGCATCTTCTGCGAAAAACAACGCTACACTTTCGGCGATCTTCACGCCTATTTCGTCGACGTTCACTAAATCATTCGACGAAGCGTTCATGAGCGCATCAATAGATTTGTAATGTTTTGCTAACTTTTTAGCTACAGTTTCTCCTACATATCGAATTCCCAATGCATACAAAACACGCTCAAACGGAATCTTTTTGGAAGCTTCAATTCCATTTACCAAATTTTCTGCACTCTTTTCTGCCATACGTTCCAACGGAATTACTTGTTCCTTTGTCAATTCGTATAAATCGGCATAATTCGCAATCAAACCTTCATTGACTAACAAAGCCACGGTTTCGCCACCTAAACCTTCTATATCCATCGCTTTACGCGAAATAAAATGCTGAATTCTTCCCACTATTTGTGGATTACATCCAGAAACATTCGGACAATAATGCTGTGCTTCGCCTTCCTTGCGCTCCAAAGGTGTTCCACATTCGGGACACGTAGTTCTATATTGGGTTGGCGTAGAATCTGCAGGACGTAATTCTAAATTTACACCGACAATCTTCGGAATAATTTCACCGCCTTTTTCTACAAAAACGGTATCGCGTTCTCTAATATCCAACTTAGCTATTTGATCTGCATTGTGTAAAGAAGCACGTTTTACGGTAGTTCCAGCTAATAAAACAGGTTCTAAATTCGCAACAGGCGTAATCGCGCCAGTGCGTCCAACTTGATAAGTAATTTCATTTAAAACCGTAGAAACTTGTTCGGCTTTAAACTTATACGCCATTGCCCAACGCGGTGCTTTTGCGGTATATCCTAATTCATCCTGGTGTTGTAAATTGTTGACTTTAATCACAACGCCATCAATTTCATACTCTAATTCGTGTCTGTTGGCTTCCCAATAATTCACAAAGGCTAAAATCTCATCTACATTTTTGGCAACTTTTGCGACTGTTGGCACTTTAAATCCCCAACTTCTCGCCTTCTCTAAGCTTTCAAACTGTGTTGAAATTGGTAATTTTTCGCCTTTTAAGCTATATAACAAGCATTCTAACGGACGTTTGGCGACTTCGCTACTATCTTGTAGTTTCAAGCTTCCAGAAGCCGTATTTCGCGGGTTCATGTATAAATCTTCGCCATTAGCCAAGCGTTCTTCATTCATTTTTTTAAATCCGTCAAGCGGAAGAATGATCTCACCGCGAATGTCAAACTTTGGAGGGAAATCACCTTTTAAGCGCAACGGAACCGTTTTGATCGTTTTAATATTATTTGTCACCTCATCACCTTGAAAACCATCGCCACGTGTAACAGCTTTGATTAAGACACCATTTTCGTATGTCAAATTCATCGAAGCGCCATCGTACTTTAATTCACAGGTAAATTCTACACTTTCAACACCTAAAATCTTTTCAATCCGCTTTTCCCAATCCAATAAATCTTCTTTTGAATACGAGTTCTCCAACGAATACATGCGATATTCATGCGGAATGGTGTTGAAGTTTTTCGTAATCGTTCCGCCTACGCGTAAGGTTGGCGAATTCGGATCATGAAACTCAGGATGTTTCGCTTCGAGTTCTTGCAATTCTTTGAGTTTCATATCAAACTCATAATCACTAATCGTTGCGTTATCCAAAACGTAATAATTATAATTGTGCTCGCGTAATTCTTCGCGCAATGCGTTTAACTGTTCTTGTATGCTATTCATGTAATTTTATAAAAATCGTTGCTTATTAAATAATCGTAAACTTATGCAATTGCTTTTTGTTTTCTTCGCTTCGTAAACCCATAAAGCATAATATATGCGTAACAAGCTAATACTAAAACAAATGCTGTTTTAAATCCTATATTATCTGTTAACAATCCGTAAAATGGTGGAATCACTGCACCACCGACAATTGCGGTACACAAAATTCCAGATGCTTGTGGTTTCAAATCGTCGAGTCCGCCAAGTGCCAATGTAAAAATTGTTGGAAACATAATCGAATTAAATAGTCCAACTGCCAAAATACTCCACATCGAGATAAATCCTCCAGAGTTCATAGAAATTAGAATCATCAATAACGCACCAATGGCAAAACTGATCAATACTTTTGCAGGATCTATAATTTTGGTTAAATACGCACCAATAAAACGTCCAATCATGGCACCAGACCAATAAAAGGTAACAAACGCGCCAACAATTGCTTTTGGATCTAAAGTTGCTAAATCGGTACTCACAATCCATTCTGAAATGCTTTTCATGGTTGGACTTGCTTTTACGGCTTCCGCCAGATTCATATCAACAAAATAACTTGTTAAATAACTTCCAATGGCTACTTCTGCACCTACATAGACGAAAATTCCAATCGCGCCCATCACTAACGATGGTTGATTCAATAATTCTAAATAACCACCTTTTGGCGCTTTTTGAAGCAACTTTGGCAGCTTTACATATACAAAAATAATGGCGAGTAATAATGTGAATAATCCAATAGCCACGAATGGTAATTGCACGTTGGATGCTTCCGCAGCATAATAAATTTCTTTATTAGCGTCCGTCAATGCTTCAATTTCATCACTTGTTTTAATTTTATCACTCAAAATAAACATTGCGCCTATTGCTGGTGCAATTGCTGTTCCTAAAGAATTAAACGCTTGTGATAAATTCAATCGACTACTTGCACCTTCTTCCGAACCTAACGCGGCAACATACGGATTTGCTGCAACTTGCAAAATAGTCATTCCGCTTGCCAAGACAAATACCGCTAGTAGAAACACAATAAAAATTCGCGAGGAAGCCGCCGGATAAAACAGCAAACAACCCGAAGCCATAATAAGTAATCCTAAAATGATTCCTTTTTTATAGCCAATTCTAGACAATAGAAATCCCGCGGGAATGGACAGTAATAAATACGCACCAAAAAATGCAAATTGAATCAATCCAGATTCAAAATATGTAATTTCAAAGACTTCTTTTAATCGTGGAATTAACGGATCGACTAAAACCGTAATAAATCCCCAAAGGAAAAATAATGAGGTTAAAAATATAAAGGCACTTTTATAGGATTTGTTGGTGGTTGTAGACATGTTGGATTGGTTGTTGAATGTTAATTGTTAGTTACTGGTTAAATTGGTTGATTTCTATTTATTTTCAGAGCATAAACTACTAAACTTATAAACTCTTAAACTTCGTTTTTTGTTGATTCGTTAATTCGTTTTACGCAACTCGTAACTCATCACTTTTTAACTTTTAACTGATACCTGTTTGTTTCAAAGCATAAACTGCTAAACTTATAAACTCTTACACTTTGTTTTTTGTTGATTTGTTTTTTGTTGATTTGTTTTTTGTTGATTCGTTACTTCGTTTTTACTCTTAACTCATAACTCATAACTCACAACTAGTTACTATTTTGTTTTAGTGTAATAATCAGACTTGTGATTTTTGTTTTCGTTGTTTTGATATACGGTGTAATTAAACCACTCGTGAATACAATACGCGCCTACTTCTCCTTGTTTGTTGACAGCTATGTAGCCCACTTGGAAATCTTTGAAGTTCGGGCTTTTTTTAATCACACGCCCAACAGCTTCTTCGCACGCTTCTTGCGGTGACTTTCCTTGTCGCATGAGTTCAACAATCAGAAAGCTTCCAACGGTTTTTAAAACTTCTTCGCCCATTCCAGTTGCGGTGGCACCTCCAATTTCGTTATCAATGAACAATCCAGAACCAATAATTGCCGAATCGCCCACACGACCTTGCATTTTGTACGATAATCCACTTGTGGTACACGCGCCAGATATATCGCCGTTTTTGTCAATCGCTAACATGCCAATCGTATCATGGTTTTCCACATTGATAATTGGTTTGTACTTTGCTTCTACTTTCCATTTCTCCCATGCTTTTTTAGAAGATTCTGTGAGTAAATTTTCAGGTATAAAACCGCTTTCAACAGCAAATTGCCTTGCGCCATTTCCAGCTAAAAGTACATGTGGTGTATCTTCCATGACTTTTCGGGCAACCGAAATTGGATGTTTTATATTTTCAATACAAACGACTGCGCCATAATCGCCTTCTTTGTTCATAATACACGCATCGAGTGTTACATTTCCGTCTCTATCGGGCAAACCGCCAATTCCCACAGATTGATTTTTTTCGTCGGCTTCTTCAATCATTACGCCTTGTTCTACCGCGTCCAACGCAGATTTACCTTCTTGTAAAACTTCCCATGCTTTTGCTGTTGCATTTGGAACATTCCAAGTTGCCACAACAAGTGGAATAACAGGTTTTGCGTTTGTTGTGGTTCCTGCCGCAGCAGTTTTAACAGCTTCCTTTTTTTCGTCAGCACATGATGCTAACGCCGTTCCAACGGTCAAGCCTAATCCTGTCAAAGCCGCGCTTTGTATAAATTTTCTTCTTTTCATCTGTGATAGATTTTAGAGCTGCCTTTTCTTAGTTTCAAATTAAATGAATTTTATGAGAAACAGCCAATCGTTTTTTGACTTCTTTTGATATTATTTAATTTTTTGTCACTTCGAGCGCAGTCGAGAAGCTTATGAGTACATCTGTTTACATTGAATCTCGACTGCGCTCGATTTGACATCTCAAATTATAAATCACTTTATCTCAATTTCATCTACAAACAACCACGAACGTCCATCGTGTTTATATCCTAAATGCCATTCGGGTAATACGCCTAGTTTCTTTGCAATGACTCTTACGTAGCGCGCTTTTTTCCCTTTAAAAGCCAAACTAAATTCTTCTACTTTAGGCTTTTCTTTTGGTGTAATTTCTCCATACGGATGTTTTCGAATTGACGTAAATCGTTTTCCATCCGTAGAGATTAAAAATTCTACTTCGGTTGGTAAAAAGATCCACGATTTTTGATCTTGTAAAAAGTTGACACCAATATATTCTATGTCTTTCACGCTTCCTAAATCTATCGTAGCAATGACATCTTTGTCAAAATATCCTTGCCATGTTCCAGTTCGGAAATCTTCGGTTCCAAAAATTCCATCAATCAGTGCGTTTTGTCCGCCTGCATTGTATTGATTGGCGTATTCGGTTCCGAGTTCAATTTTTAAATTTGGATCAATTTTGAAGAATTCTGTCATGATTTCGGCACTTTTCACATCGCCCCGTTGTGCATAAGTTTTTAATACACTTATTTCAGAAATCGTAATTGGTTGTGTATATTCTACAAAATCAGGCTTTTCAGCTTGAAGCATATTCATGAGTTGATAGTAAATCTTCGCTTCTTTGTCAACCGTTTGTAACGATACTGTTGTTTCTCCTTTAAACGCAATATTTCCTTTTGCAATAAATGGCGGCGGTACAATTTTATGTTCCATAATTTCCGTTACCGGAATGTGCGCGTCTTTCGTTCCCCAATCGGAAGCTGTATTGGTCATTTCAAAAACCAAACTTCCGCCATTCATAATGTCTTCATGCGAAATAAAAGTATACGGATGATCTTGACCGTTCAATGTCGCCGATTTTATGTATTTATTTGCTTTTGAGCTATTATTCGCAACCACGGTAAACGTTTTTCCGTTCTCCAAATTGATCGTTGCCTTATCAAATAATGGCGTTCCAATGATATATTCGTTTGTTCCAGGCGTTACGGAATAAAATCCTAAACTGCTCAATACATACCACGCGCTCATTTGTCCACAATCTTCATTTCCAGAAACGCCATCAGGTTCGTTTTTATATAAAGTTGTTAGAATTTGATGAACGTATTCTTGTGTTTTTGCAGGTTTATTGATGAAATTATACAAATATGCCATGTGATGACTTGGCTCATTTCCATGCGCGTATTGCCCAATCAACCCAGTAATATCTGCCTGATTACGTCCAGAAGTTTCTTGATTCGCCGTAAATAATTTATCTAATTGTGCTTCAAGTTTGTCTTTTCCACCTAATAATTCAATAAAGCCTGAAACATCTTGCGGCACATAAAAACTGTATTGCCATGAGTTTGCTTCGGTATAATTAAAATTCACTTCATACGGATCAAAAGGTGCAAACCAAGTGTTTCTGAAACGTCCACGCATAAACTGCGTTTCAGGATCAAATACGTTTTTATAGTATTGTGCTCGTTTGGTAAATTCGACATAATCTTCGGTTTTCCCGAGTGCTTTTGCCATTTCAGCAATTGTCCAATCGTCATAGGCGTATTCTAAGGTTTTAGACACTGATTCCGATTCTTTTTCCACAGGAATATACCCGATTTCTTTGTAATAATTTAAGCCTAATTTATCACGTGTAGCACTATGTTTCATGGCTTCAAATACCTTTTCTACATCATACTCACGAATGCCTTTTAGGTATGCATCCGCAATCACAGGAACAGCGTGATATCCAATCATACAACCTGTATAATTTGCTGATAAATCCCAAATTGGCATAATTCCGCCAGATTCGTATTTCTTTATAAATGTTTTTATGAAATCGTTCGTGCGTTCTTGCTCAATAATTGTATACAACGGATGTGCCGCGCGATACGTATCCCACAAAGAGAAAACCGTATAATGTTTGTGATCATCCGATTGATGAATTTCTAAATCCATATCACGATAACGTCCATCCACATCTTGGTATAAATTTGGTGCCAGCATCGTGTGATATAATGCAGTGTAGAAATTTGTTTTATAATCAAGATCGTTGCTTTCAATCACAATCTTTTCTAATTGTGTTTCCCACGTTTCTTGCGCTATTTTTTTAATTGCTGAAAATGTCTTCGCTCCTATTTCTGTTTCCAGATTTTTCTTAGCACCTTCCACATCAACTGCTGAAATTCCAATTTTAATATAAATCGGTTCGTTATTCGGATTGATAAATGTCAACGCGGTTCTTCGTGCGCCCGGCATTCCTTGTTTTGGTGGCGATTGTAACATATCATCAAAAGGATGCGATGTTTTTATAACATAAAACAACCGTTGATCTGTTGCCCAAGCGTTTGAAAATCGATAACCGACGAGTTCCGTATCAGAAATCTTGTCAATTTTTGCATCCAATACTTTATCACGATGCACCAAATCTAACATCACTACTTGATTTTCCGCAGTTGGAAATGTGTACTTATGCATTCCGCTTCGTTTGGAAACCGTTAATTCAACATCAATATTCGTAGAATCTAAATGTACTTTGTAATAACCAGGTTCCGCAACTTCATTATCATGCGAAAAGTGTGCGCGATAGCCTTTTTCTCCATTGGAACCATTATTAAAATTAATTTCATTGGTTGGCATTAGCAAAATGTCTCCGTAATCAGAAACGCCTGTTCCGCTCAAATGCGTATGCGAAAAACCATAAATATAGTTATCCGAATAATGATACCCCGAACATCCGTCCCAACCATCCAAACGCGTGTCTGGACTGAGTTGCATCATTCCAAACGGCATCGTTGCGCCTGGATAGGTATGTCCATGTCCACCAGTTCCAATGAAAGGATTTACATAACTAATTAATGAGGAATCTTTTTGTGCGATGTGTATTTTTTCATCATTCGTACAACTAAAAAATAGTACCATGACAATAAAAATAGTGATGTGTTGAAGTTTCATTAAAATAGATTGCTAATTTTATGGCATCTAATATACTAAAATGAGAAGCAATATTTTTTTTAAACTTGTAATTTTACTTTGTATTGTAAGTTGTACTAAACCAGAGCCGTCCATTACACCTTTTATTCTTCCAACTCCTAGTTTCGACGGTGTTAGTAACGAAGATTTTGTTTTTGATAAAAATGTATCCCTACATACAGATTTTGAATTAAGAAGCGCAGCAAATTTTGCGAATGATTTTTTTGAAGAAAAACTTGGATATAAACTCCCTTATGACAGCAAACCAAATGGAAATCTACTGCAATTTATATTTGATGAGAGTATTGAAAATGAGGAAGGCTATGAATTGAAGGTTGATATTTCTCTAATCACGATCAAAGCGAAAACCGCAAAAGGTGCTTTTTATGCGTTTCAAAGCTTACGTCAATTTTTTCCAGCTACTGTAGAAAATAAAACCTTCCCTCATAAAACAATTCTGTTAAAATGTGCCTTAATAAAAGATGCGCCACGATTTGTGTATCGCGGAATGCACTTGGATGTATCGCGACATTTCTTTTCCGTGGAATTCATCAAAAAATACATTGATATGATGGCAATGCTAAAGATGAATACCTTTCATTGGCATTTAACCGACGATCAAGGTTGGCGCATTGAGATTAAGCAATATCCTGAATTACAAAAAGTTGCCGCTTATCGCGATGAAACACTAATTGGGCATTATAACGAAGAACCTCAACAATTTGATGGAAAAAAATATGGCGGATTTTACACACAAGAAGAAGTTGCAGCTATTGTAAAATATGCTACCGAACGATTTGTCACCGTAATTCCAGAAATAGAAATGCCCGGACATTCGCAAGCTGCCATTGCTGCGTACCCAAATTTAGGATGTACAGGCAAACCAACCAAAGTGGCTACAAAATGGGGCGTTTTTGAAGATATCTATTGTCCAACAGCGGAAACCTTCACATTTTTAGAAAATGTTTTGGATGAAGTGATGCCACTTTTCCCTGGAAAGTATATTCATATCGGCGGCGATGAAGCTCCAAAAACTCGTTGGAAAGCCTGTGAACATTGTCAGGCATTAATAAAAAAGGAAAAATTAAAAGATGAATATGGCTTGCAGAGCTATTTTATTGCACGCATAGAAAAATATATCAATAGCAAAGGCAAACAAATTATTGGTTGGGACGAAATTCTAGAAGGTGGCTTGGCGCCAAATGCAACTGTGATGTCGTGGCGTGGCACAGAAGGCGCTGTGGAAGCTGCAAAAGCGGGTCATAACGTAATTTTGACACCTACTTCACATGCGTATTTTGATTATTATCAATCGGATAATGACGCTGAACCGTTGGCGATTGGCGGCTATTTACCATTAGAAAAAGTATATAATTTTAATCCGATTCCTAAAGAACTCAACGAAGAAGAAGCCAAACATGTGTTGGGCGCACAAGGAAATTTATGGACAGAATACATTTCGACTTCCGAACAAGCGGAATATATGGTGTTTCCAAGAATTATTGCTATGGCAGAAGTTGTTTGGTCGAATCCAACGAAAAGAGATTATCAACAAAAAGATTATCAACATTTTACCTACCGTCTATCGCTTTTTCACAAACGTTTGGATGCACAAAATGTAAATTATGCAAATCATTTGTATGAGATTGAAGGTGAAATCACGAAACAAAACGAGCAATTGGTTTTTGACTTGCAAACAACGATTAAGGATAAAACAATTCGCTATACAACGGATGAATCGTCTCCAACAATAACTTCGGAAGTTTACAATGGTACGCTACCAATTGAAGGTTCAACCGTATTGAAAGCGGCTGTTTTTAACGAAAAAGAAAAGTTAGGTCGCGATTTTACGCTAACATTCAACAATCACAAAGCCGTTGGCGCAACAATTACCTTAGATCCAACACCAAGCAAAGCATATCCTGGAAGCGGAAAAGAAGGATTGATCAATGGCGTTTCGGGAAGTAGTAAACGTTATGGCGATAAAGAATGGTTAGGTTTTTCGGGAAAAGATGTCACAATTAAAATTGACTTGGGAAAACCCACCACAATTAGCAGCATTTCCACACGATTTTACAACGCAAGCGGACAATGGATTCACGCGCCAGAAGAAATTGGTTTTAGTTTTATTAATGATGAAGATGGCAGAACACTGAACAGGATCGCTCTAATTTCAAAAAGCGATGCTACGCTTATTCCATATACGTTACAAATTGAAGAACTCACGACGCAGTATATAGAAATCTTTATTCCAAATTACGGAGTCATTCCTGATGGTTTGCAAGGTGCAGGACATAAAGCGTGGACTTTTTTGGATGAGATTGTTGTTAAATAGACTTGCTTAGACTGCTTGGATTATTAGACTTGTTAGATACGTCATTGCGAACCTTTCGACGTTGCTCAAGACAAGCTTCGTGAAGCAATCTCATAATCGCTATCCCTATTTCTTTCCTGCTTTACGGAAAACTGCATTGCACATGTATAATCTTCATTATAAATATGATTACAGTTTTTATAATAATATTATATTTATAAAATAATATAAAAATTAATGCAGAACGATTATACAAAGCCAGAATTTAAAAAGCTATTACATAAACTCCAAGAAGAAAGTTGGCAGCTAGAGCTACTCATCTCTGGTTTTGCAATTTTCGGTTTATTTACAGCCATCCCAACGATTACAGAAAGCCTTGTAGAAGCTGAAAATAATCGCCAAATATATAAGTTTGCTATTTCACTAGTTGCAACAATATCTTGTTATATATTAATCTTTAATCTATTGTTTCATGTATTATTGCGCGGATTATGGATAGGTGCTTTAGGCTTGCGTTATGTATCAGGTGATATTGATTATGATAGTTTAAAATACAGCAAGAAATTCACGAATCACTTAAAGAAGAAAGTTGGCTCTTTCGATAAATATATTGGCACATTAGAAAACTATTGTAGTGTCATCTTTGCAATTTCTTTTTTACTCATCTTTTATGTTTTGGCAATAACGTTCACCATACTCGCTATTGTTTTTATTGCGAATCTATTAATAGGCAATGACGATTTACCTGGCTGGCTATCTCATGGTGTTGGTATACCGCTTATGGTATTTATCATTTTCGGAATGTTTTTTACTTTAATTGACTTTTTAACGCTCGGTTTTCTTAAAAAGAAAAAATGGTTATCTATCTTGTATTTCCCTATATATAGGGTCTTTGGTTTTATTACCTTGTCTTTTCTGTATAGACCATTGGTGTATAATTTTCTAGATAATAAGTTTGGAAAACGATTAAGTTTTGCATTGGTACCATTCTATATATTAATAGCATTAGCCACAACTCTTAAATACAATGTTTCAAATTTTTTAGGGAACGACATGACTTCAAGTGAATATGTTGCGAACAATAATAACTATGAAGATTTATTATCTGATAGTGATGGATTTATTGATGATGTGGCAATCCAATCAAAAGTCATCGCTGATAATTATGTAAAAGTGTTTGTCGTATTTTCTAAAAATATAGAAGACAACATATTTAATTTTAATCCAGAATTAAAGCCAGATGAAGATAGTCGTGGATTGAGATCGGCTATTACATTTGGTAACAACTTTAATAAGCCAGATAGTCTAAGACGCGCTTACTTAAAAACATTTAATGATATGTATTCAGTAAAAATAGATACCATTAAGTATGATGCTGATTTTATTATAGCCAAGAGTAAAAAAGGTAATTTAGGTTTTGAAACGTACGTTAGCACTAAAAATTTAATAGATGGCAAACACATATTAAAAGTGAACCGCTTAAGAATCAGAAAAGGTGATACAACAAATTGGAATGTGTCTAAAATTCCTTTTTGGTACTATAAAGATTAATTAGACTTAATTATACTTCTTGGAGTGTTGGATTTTTTAGATTGAAAGTCGGAAATTGTTCAAGGTTCAAATGTACTTCCTTCTATAGTGTTGACCATTTTTAGGTTCTCATTTATAAGTATTGTATACGTTTTAGTGGCAATTTGCCTCTCATATAGCAAATTACATAATTCTCTTACAGCTCTCTTTCTCGTACAGTTATTGAGTAATTCGATTTTTTTTCATGTTTTTTTTGCCCTTTACGGGAAACCACACTACTTGTATGTAATCTTTATCTTATCTTTACTAAAAAGATAGAGAGTTGTTTAGATATTGGTTTTGGATAAAATTCAGACTTTAAATAAAAAACGTAAATACTCTAGAATATAAGATAATCAAAAGAGTAAGAATTGTTGCAAATTAGAAAAGTCATGTAAAATCATCAAGAACGGTTTTTCTCTAAAAATTTAAAAGCATGAATAGTTTAAGTACATTAAGAAAACCCTATCTGGGCTTTATTTTATCATTATTAGTTTTATTTTCATCCTGTTATAACCCAAACAGTAATGAAGAATTAAGCTTTTTAACAATTGAAGAATTTACAGAGAAACATATATCGTTAACGAATAAAATTATAGAAATTTACAGTAAAGAAGATGATATTAATATGGAAATGTTATCGAAATTTCCTGATAAATTTGATAATGTTAAAGAATTCACAGAGTTTCTACAAGGCGCTAATTTTTCAAAAAGTTCAGAAATAGCTAAAATATATCTAGAGATACAAAATAACACAAATAACTTTGTTAAAGATTTAGTAAATTTAGATCAAAAAGAAATAATTAGTAAAATTAATATTGAAATACACAGACAATTTGATACTAAGGATTTAGAAGAAACAATTGCATTTACTGGTAAAAATGGATCTTGTGCAGATGCATACATAGAAGCACGATCGAGATGCGCAAGGAATTACGCTATAGCAGTAACAGCTGCGGGTATTTCAGCCTTTTTCACAATTGGTATTGGAACTGCAATAGGAACTGCTGCCGCAATAACTGTTATGGCACTGTGCTATGATGACGCATCAAATGACCATACAAGTTGCCTTGAAAATCAATAACTATGAAAAAATATATAATTTTTATTCCGTTGCTTCTAATTTTACTCATTCAACTATTTGATAAGAAAGATAATCTTGTTATGGTTCAATATGTATTATTAGCAATAATGATTTTAGCTCTTGTTTTTAATTTAGTAAAAAGATCAAAGTCTTAGCGTTCTATTAATGCAAAAAGTTATTGTCTTTTCATCTATCTATTTCATAAAAGGAAGATGCTATTGTTTCTGCAAACCCTAAAATGAACACCGCTTAAAATCAAGATATAGTTACCAAATAAGGAAACGTCTTTGCGAACCTTTCAACGTTACTCAAGACAAGCTTTGTGAAACAATCTCATACTCGCAACACCTACTTCTTTACTTCTTTACGGGAAACCGCATTGTGTATGTGTAATCTTTGTTTTACATTTACGAGAAGTAAGAGGAAATTGATGTAATTTAATTTCCTGGTATGTATTAAATTAAGTATGATAAGAGGAATTCTTGTTATATATACGTTGAGCAACAATACTTAAAAACATGAATACAACACAAGACATAGCAGAATTACAAATAATTGACAAACAAAAGATTGTTGATTTTGACATTAAAGAATTTACAATTGAACTTCTAGTTACTAAATACTTAACAGGATTAGATGACGACGATAATGATATTTATATTCCAACATACCAAAGAAAATTTGTTTGGAATATAGATAGACAATCCAAATTTATTGAATCTGTTGTTTTAGGACTACCAATTCCATATATTTTTACAGCAGATACTGGTGATGGGCGATTAGAAATTGTTGATGGTTCACAACGCTTAAGAACTCTTGTATCTTTTATAAGTGGGAAACTAAAATTAAAAAATCTTTCAATTCTAGACAATTTGAATGGTTATAAATATAATAACTTACTTAAATCTCGCCAAAGAAAATTCAACAACACTACTATTAGAATGATTTCACTTACGGATAAAAGTGATGATGAAGTCAGATTTATGATGTTCGAAAGGATTAATACTGGAAGTTCCATACTCAAAGACATGGAAAAAAGAAAAGGCATATATGGAGGCAAATTTATTGACTTCGTCTACAATGAATGTGCAAAACATCCATTGTTTGTAAAAAATACAACTTTTACGGAAAACATGGAAAAAAGAGGCGAACCACAAGAACTTATAATTAGGTTTTTTGCATATTCTGATCGTTATACTGATGTGCGAACAGGAGTAAATGAATTCTTAAATGATTATACAAATAGTATGAATAAATCATTCAACCGGAATGATTTATATAAAAGATTTGATCGCATGTTAAAATTTGTTGATTCAAATTTCCCTTATGGGTTCAGTAAAACCCCTAACTCAAATAAAACACCAAGAGTTCGGTTTGATTCAATATCTGTAGGAATACATCTTGCATTAGAAAAAAACCCTAAATTAAGTGTTAAAAATGTAGATTGGATTGAAAGTGAAGAGTTTAAATCTATAATTACAGCAGGAGGACAAAATGCTCCTAAAGCAATAAAAAATAGAATAGAATTTGTAAGGAACCAATTACTTAGTTTAATATGACTAGTGTAATATCTGACTTTGAAAAAAGAGCAACCGAAATAACTTTATATTTCAAGTTATTAGAAAAAATTCTGGATAAAGACGCAATGCTTTTTCTTCCTAACAATAGAACAAGAAAATATAACGACTTTGATGATGAACTTCAAAAAGTTATGAAAGCAAATATGTTTTTATTACTATACAATCTAGCTGAATCAGCTATAAAACAAGCATTAGTAGAAATATATGATACCATAACTGATGAGAATGTTCAATACTCTGATGTAAAGGAAGAAATAAAAAAAATATGGATAAAATTAAATTATAAGAATTTCAATCAACATAGCACTAATAGGATTTATGAAGTGATTGATCAAATAGCATTAGATATTGTTGAAATAGAATTTGATGTTAATAAAAATATTTCCGGAAATATTGACGCTCTTAAAATAAGAGAATTTGCTTCTCAAATAGGTTTTTCTACTAGATCTCATCACAGCCTAAATAATGGAGCATCATTGCATCAAGTTAAAATTCAAAGAAATAAATTAGCTCATGGTGATTTATCTTTTGCCGAGTGTGGTCGTAATTATACACTTTCAGATTTAAGAATGATTAATAATCAAGTAATTAAATATCTAAAGCGGATTCTCATTAATATAGAAAAGTATTTAACTGCTAAATCATACTTAAATTAATACTGTAGCCTACACAACTGTAACCGTTTCAAAAGTTAATAATCTGATGAATTGATAACACCATTGCGACCATAAGCCTAATGGAAAAGAAGTAATCTGTTACTTAAAATAAAATTTCTAGTTTATTCTGAAACAGACAACCACGTCGCACATTTCTTATATGCTGAGTATGCCAAAATAAGTACGCTATGACGAAACAAAATACCTGCTAAATTCTACACAAAAACCTGCAAAAAGTAGCTTTAAGCGGTTGTTTACTATTTTTTTCGGGTTGTGTAATCTTATTTTGAGGTTGTGTAATGATCGTTAGCCCTTTTGATAGTATCTCAAAGCGGTTAGATATCGTTTAATTTCGGTGTTTTATAGACTATAATGGGTTCGTTAAGGGGTAAAAAACCTTCATGAACCGAAAATATTCTTTAATGAACCCCAAATAATGATTATTCAACGTCAAACAGTTATTAGTACAACCAACTATATTCTTTAGGGAACGTCAAGTATTCTTTAATGAATAGCTTCAAAGGATTATTGGACTTCTTAGACTTGGTTAGATTGTTGGACTTGCTTTGACTTCTTAGATTTCTTAGATTGTTAGACTTGTCATTCCTGCGAAGGCAGGAATCTGTTGCTCAAGAAGTAGACAGCCACAAGTTTTGACAAAACTTTCAAAATAACTCAAATAAACAATATCTTTGAAATCAGTTACAAAAAAACTAAAACCCAATAACCCAACACCTAACAACCCAAAAAAATGCTCCTAGAAATCTGTGCCAATTCGTATGAATCTGCTATGAATGCTTCAACAGCAGGCGCGCATCGTATTGAACTTTGTTCAGAACTAGCTATTGGCGGAATTACGCCTTCGTACGGATTGCTGAAAAAAGTAATGACCGATTTTCAACTTCCTGTGCAGGTATTGATTCGTCCGAGAAGTGGCGATTTTACGTATTCGCGAAGTGAGTTTGAAATCATGAAAGCAAATATTGAATTGTGTAAAGAACTCGGTTGCGCTGGAATTGTCTCAGGTGTGTTGTTACAAGATCAAACAATTGATCAAGAACGCACGAAGGAATTGATTGAACTTGCAAAACCCATGACATTCACGTTTCATCGTGGTTTTGATTGGACGCCCGATCCGATAGAAGCTATTTTACAATTAGCCGTTTTAGGCGTGGATCGTGTGTTGACTTCTGGACAAGCGCAAAGTGCCGAAAAAGGAATTTTACTCTTGCAAGAATTACAAGAAACTGTTGAAAATGAATTGATTGTGATGCCTGGCGGCGGAATTAATCCGAGTAACGTGTATTTGTTTAAGGAAAGTAATTTTAAAGAAATTCACTGTTCCGCAACAAGCATTCGCCAATCTATAAATAATCCTAAGATTAGTATGAATAGTGCTAATTTGTTCAATGATACGCGCATTGCGACTTCCAACAAAGAAAAAATTAAGCAAATTTTAGAACGCATCAATTCATGAATTTAAAATACTTTCCCTTACTAATCATTGTTGGTTTTCTATTGAATAGCTGCACCAAAAAAGAAGACCTTCCAAAAGTTGTCGAGATTCACCAAAACTGGGAATTTAAACAACAAACTGGAGATACCGTTTGGAATTCGGCTACGGTTCCTGGAAATGTATATTCAGATTTGTTGCATCATGATCGTATAAAAGATCCATTCATAGGAACAAACGAACTCAATGTACAATGGGTTTCTAAAAAGGATTGGTTGTATCAAAGTACATTCGAGCTTGACTCGGAAACATTAGAAAAATCAAATATTGAGCTTACGTTTGAAGGTTTGGACACCTACGCGACCATTTACCTCAACGATTCATTGTTGGGAAAAACAGACAATGCTTTTTGCACGTGGAAATTTGACATCAAAAAAACTGCAAAAACGCAAAATACGCTACGTGTTGAATTCGATAGAACGTCTATACGTGAACAAGAAGAAAGCGCTAAACTAGCGTATGTTTTGCCCGAAAGTCCGCGCGTATTTACCCGAAAAGCACAATTTCAGTACGGTTGGGATTGGGGACCAAAATTGAACACTTCGGGAATTTGGAAACGTGTGACGCTCAAAGCTTGGGATGATGTGCTGTTAGGAGATATTTACATCAAACAAGATAGTTTAGTCAACAATACTGCGTATTTAACTGTTGAATATACGATTACTGCTGATACAGAAAAAAAAGTAAGATTAGAAATTGAATACGATGATAGGATGCGTAGTTATGCGGTTTTTACGCCTAAAAAAGGAACACACACGTATGAACTATCAATAGAAATTTCAAGACCTAAACTTTGGTGGACGCACAATTTAGGTGAACCACATTTATATGCATTTGATTTTACGCTGAAACAAGGCGAAACCTTAAAAGCGGAACGTACTGTCAAAAAAGGCATACGAACTATTGAGTTGGTAACAGATAAAGACGAAAAAGGCGAAACGTTCTATTTTAAGCTCAACGGCGTACCAGTGTTTATGAAAGGTTCAAACTATATTCCACAACACAGTTTTCAAAATGAAGTGACGGATGAAAAATACGAAAAACTCCTAAATGATGTCGTAGACGCCAATATGAACATACTCAGAGTTTGGGGCGGTGGAATTTATGAGAATGATATCTTTTATGACTTATGTGATGAAAAAGGAATTTTAGTGTGGCAAGATTTTATGTTTGCTTGCGCGATGTATCCTGGAGATAATGACTTTTTGGAAAATGTACAACAAGAAGCGATCGATCAAGTAACACGCTTACGAAATCATACTTCAATTGCACTTTGGTGCGGAAATAATGAAAACTCCGAAGGTTGGAAACGTTGGGGCTGGCAAGCGGATAAAACAGAAGCGCAAAGAGAAGCAATTTGGAAAGGATATTTGGCAGTTTTTGATAGTATGTTGCCAAAAACAGTTTCAAAACTCAATCCTGAGGTTTCTTATTGGGAAAGTTCACCGAAATATGGACGCGGAAATCCGAAGTTTGAATTTGAAGGCGATGCGCACGATTGGTGGGTTTGGCATGATGCGTATCCGTTTGAACATTTTAAAGAACAAGTACCGCGATTTATGAGCGAATTTGGCTTTCAATCATTTCCGTCGTATGAAACCATTCGATATTTCACCGAACAAGATAGTATTGACTTGAATCATGATAGTTACGTGACACATCAAAAGCATGCGAGAGGTTTTCAGTTGATTCGTGAGTATATGGAACGTGATTATACGATTCCTGAAAATGGCGACGATTATGTCTACGTGAGTCAATTGTTGCAAGCACGCGGAATTACGATGGGAATTGAAGCGCAACGTCGTGCGATGCCGTATTGCATGGGAAGTTTGTATTGGCAATTGAACGATTGTTGGCCAGTAGTTTCGTGGTCGAGCATCGATTTTATGGGAAATTGGAAAGCCTTGCATTACAAAGCGAAGAAGTCGTTTGAAAACATGTTGATTTCTTCTGTTATAGAAAACGATACACTAAAAAGTTATATAATTTCAGACAAATTGCATGCGCAAGAAGGCGAACTGAAACTCACTTTCTTAGATTTTACAGGTAAAAAATTACATGAAGTCAATCAAAAAGTAACGCTAAAAGCAAATACAAGTCAGTTGATTATTAAAATTCCAATTGCTGATTTAAAATTCGATCATAAACAAACGGTAGTAAAAGCTGTTTTTGACTACGCTAAAGTAGCTAAATATTCAGGTTCAGATACAAGATACGATTCAAGTACAATTCCTTATAAAGCTACTTCCCTATTCTATTTGGTAAAGCCGAAAGATTTAGCGTTGCCAGCACATGAAATTGATACCTTTATTACAAAACGACCACAAGGTTTTGCAATTCAAGTAACTTCAAAAACATTACAAAAAAATGTCTTTATGCATACTAAAACCAAAGGACATTTTGAAGATAATTTCTTTGATTTGCTACCAAATGAGCCTAAAACGATTATATTTCAGACAGAAGCCACAGAGCTTTTAGATGTAGAAATTAAAACGTTGAATAGACTGGATATACCTTCTACATTATAAAATAGATCATAATCATCTTTTCATGAAAAAAACAATTTACATCACTTTCTTAATCATTATTTCAGTCGTTTATACTGCGTGTATTTCTTCCACTACTGTAGATGAACCAATCGGGCGTTACACGTTTGAGTTGCTACAAAAGCTAGATACAATTTCGAGTGACGATTTTGGAAATCATTTTATTTCACTAGAAGAATTGCGCGAGTTTGTAAAAGATACTACTATTGAAGATACTTTTAGAAACGCCATGACAAAGGTTTCTAAAGAGAAACATCGAGAAGGATTGCTTCAAGCGTATGAAATGCTGAAAGAATCAGGCGAAAGACATCAAATCAATTGGAAAAACATCACTTTTGAAGAATATGTGTATCGACTTCGACTTGATAGCGGCGTGGAATTTCATGATGGATTTGTCATTTTTAAGCACAATTCAGAAAAGTACTTAGCAAAGGTAATTTCGTTTGAACATCAAGAAAAACAACAATTGTTTACTTTGTCAAATTTTGAACCTGCAACGAAGTAATCATATAAAATTTATATCTTTAAAAAAATATCAACAACAACAACACACCTATGAAAAAATTATATTACATCTTCGCCTTAGTAATTACTTCTACGCTATTTATTGCTTGTCAAAATTCAAAAGGCGTTGCAAAAGCAGAAGATATGGGGAAATACGTTTTTGATGTTCTAAAAAAAATGGATAATACGTCAAAAGACGACTATATCAAAACCATATTTACGTTTGAAGAAGTGAAAGAATTTGGGGAAAATAATGCCGATAAAATTAGCGAAAGAGGTCGAAAAGAAATTGCCAATTTAGAAGCTGATAAGTATAATGGTAGAATGGAAAGTGATTACAATAGAATCAAAGAAGCAGCAGAAAAAAATAGTATTGTTTGGAACGCTATTGAATATTCCGATTACATGTATGAAGATAAAGAAGAAGATAATGTAAAAGGAACAAAGGGCGAAGTGTTATTCAAACATAACGACGTTACCTATTCTGTAAATGTCTCTTCCTTAATCGTAGATGATAAATATAGACTTATAAGACTTTCTAGGCTAGCTAAAAAATAGTGCTCTTTGACTAATTTTTAGCTGTAATCCATTTTGGTGTAACATTCGGAACAAAGTTTCGCATGCGAGCTAATAAGGTTGGAATGTCCGTTTCAATAATCAACATATCGAAGTTTTTCTCTTTGAGCAATCCTTTTTTGATCATCGTTTTCATCATAGCGATGAGTTCATCGTAATATCCATTGCTATTCAAAACCGCAACTGGATGTTCTATTTGTTTTAATTGCAACGCAGTAATGACTTCAAAAAGTTCTTCCAACGTACCAAATCCGCCAGGAAGTGCAACAAAACCTTCTGCCATATCAATCATTTTCATTTTGCGTTCCACCATGGTTTGTGTAGTGTACATTTCTTCCACATCGTCATGTACAATTTCTTTACACTTTAAAAACTCAGGAATCACGCCAATGACTTTTCCGTTGTTTTCTAAAACCGCATTTGCGACAGTTCCCATAATTCCTATTTGAGATCCGCCATATACGAGCGTAATGTTTTGCTTGGCTAATGTTTCTCCTAACTGTGTAGCATCTGCAACAATTTTTGGGTCATTTCCTAAACTACTTCCACAATAGACGGCGATACTTTTCATTTTTTCCTAGACTTAATTAGACTTCTTGGACTCCTTGGACTTTGTTAGACTTTTAGATTATTTTTTTGCTTGTAGTAAATTTTCTCTATGCTTCATCTTGAATCTTGAATCTATGCTCTTGGTTCTATATTCTATATTCTTGGCTCTTGATTCTTCTTATTCGTCATTTACAGCCAACGAAAGTACTTATTTTACATTTCAGCGCAAAATATATCCTAAATTTCAATTTGATACAGAATTGCGTATAGCTAGTGCTTCAAAAAACAAAACCTATGTACAACTAGAAAACTAGCTATACATAGGTTTTAAATATGTGTTGAAATTACAGAGAGTTGATTAAGATGCCGATAGTTGTATCGTAACTTTTGCTTCAGTATTGCTTTGCATTTCAACCGATACCAAATATTTCCCAACAGAACCTGAACCCGATACATGCCATTTGCTACTCCCACAGGTTTCTTTGAAATGTACATACCCAATATTCCCTGAAGTAATTGCCGAATCATTGTCCCAGAAATAAAGTGCCCATTTACTGTCATCAAAGGCGCATGAACCAGAACCTTTAGTTTCACAGCTACAAACAGGACTCGCTGTATTATAATTTATAGGACTACCACAAACCGTACGACCAGATACACATTCGCGATATGCCGTCGAACTACCTTTGTCTTTATCCGCTTGCGTTTTGTAATAATAATCATGGGTGTAAACCTTAATAGGATTTCCGCTTGAATCTTTCATGTTTTTTGAAATGTCTAATTTTACTTTTAGTGATGTGCTCATAATAAATTGTTTTTAGAGTTGTTAATTAAATACACTCCAAAGGTAAATTGGTGCACACGTTTTTTTTAGCGCAGTATAGCCTGATTTTAGAAACCAAGCTGAACTACCTGATAGAAAATAATTGCCTTTCAACTACTGAATTTAAACACATTAAATAACTAAAAATGTGTAAAAAGGAATCATTCAGGAAACTTATCGCGAATCTTATCCAAAGACAAATGATGAATACTTCCAACATGCGTGTGTTCTTTTGACATGTCTGGCGTGTACGTTCCGTCTTGAACTTGGCTAGCTATTCTTTGATACGCATCTCTAAAAGAAACGCCTTCCATCACTAAATTATTAATCGTGTCTACCGTAAATAGATATTGATATTTTTCATCGGTGAGATCAATCTCTTTTACCTTAATTTGTTGAATGGAATGATTGAATATTTCCAAAATATCATTCACATCCATAAAAGCACCGATGATATTCTCTTTTAATAATTGAAAATCTCGATGATAACCACTTGGTAAATTGTTCGTAATTAAAAGTACTTCTGAATACAACGCCTGAATTTTATTGCATTTCCCGCGAATCAATTCAAAAACATCAGGATTCTTTTTATGTGGCATAATACTACTTCCAGTCGTTAATTCATCCGGAAAGGAAATAAAATTAAAATTCTGACTCATATACAAACAAATATCCATCGCAAATCGCGATAGTGTATTGCACAAACTTCCCAATGCCATCGCAATCGTTCGTTCGCTTTTCCCACGACTCATTTGCGCAGCAACAACATTATATTTTAAAGTTTTAAATCCTAATTCTTGTGTGGTAAAATCTCGATCAGTTGGAAATGAACTTCCATAACCTGCGGCAGAACCGAGTGGATTTTGATCTACGGTTTTAAGTGCCGCTTCTAATACGTACATATCGTCAATTAACAATTCGCCATACGCCGAAAACCACAATCCAAACGAAGAAGGCATCGCAACTTGCAAATGTGTGTAGCCTGGCAATACGGCTTCTTTGTGTGTTTCTGCCAATTGCAAAAGTGTATCAAAAAACGTTTTGGTATTTGTCATGACCAATTTCAAATGCTCTTTGTAAAATAACTGCAACGCCACCAAAACCTGATCGTTTCTAGATCGTGCGGTGTGAATCTTTTTCCCAACATCACCATACTTTTTAGTGAGTTCAAATTCAATTTTTGAATGCACATCTTCAAACTGCGGTTCAATCACAAAAGTTTTAGCATCCAATTGCGATTGTAACGCTTCCAAACCTTCGGTAAGCTGTTGCAATTCTTCCGCAGAAATGATCTGTATTTTTTGCAGCATTTTAGCATGCGCCAACGAAGCTTGAATATCATACGTTGCAATATGCATGTCAATCTCTCGATCGTTTCCAACTGTAAATGTTTCTATTTTTTTATCGATACTAATTCCTTTATCCCAGAGTTTCATTTGCGTTACTTTTTTTCATTCCTACGTAGGCAGGAATCTATTTTTATTTAGTTCATTTTGTCATTCCTGTGAAGGCAGGAATCCATCATCATAGTACGTTATTTAATAATTTAATATAAATCTGAACGCCTTCTTCAATCTCGCGCAAATAAATAAACTCATCCGCTGTATGCGAACGCGTACTGTCGCCAGGACCTAATTTTAAGGATGGACACGACAATACTGCCTGATCTGATAAAGTTGGAGAGCCATAGGTTTTTCTTCCCAAAGTAATTCCCGCTTGTACTAATGGATGTTCCATTGGAATGGAAGACGAATTCAGTTTTAAACTTCTTGGAATGATACGTTCACAAGGTGCTTCTTTTTGAAGAATAGCAACAATTTCCTGATTAGAATACGCATCATTCACACGAACATCCACTACTAATTTTACGTCCGCTGGAACGGCATTGTGTTGTTTTCCAGCGTTAATTTGTGTTACCGTCATTTTTACATCGCCCAAAACAGCAGATGTTTTTTCAAATCGGTAATCTTGAAACCATTTTAAAACGTCAATCGTGTTGTAAATAGCGTTATCCGTATTTGGATGTGCTGCGTGACTTGGCGTGCCTTTTACAATTGCATCAAAGACTAACAATCCTTTTTCGGCGACTGCCAATTGCATTAACGTTGGTTCGCCTACAATGGCTACGTCAATTTTTGGAATGACAGACAGCATACTATTCAAGCCGTTTTCGCCGCTACTTTCTTCTTCTGCGGAAGCGACAATCACCAAATTATATTTTAAATCTTTCTGTTTGTAGAAATATGCAAACGTAGCAAGTAATGACACCAAACAACCGCCAGCATCATTACTTCCCAATCCGTATAATTTTCCATCTTCCACAATGGCTTTAAAAGGATCTTTTGTATATCCATTGTTAGGTTTTACGGTATCATGATGCGAATTTAATAGCAATGTCGGTTTGTTTTCATCATAAAATAAATTCGTCGCCCAAATATTGTTTTGTGTTCTTTTAAAATGAATTTCATAGTGTTGAAACCAATTTTCTATAAGTTTGGCAGTATCCTGTTCTTCTGAGGAAAACGATGGTGTTTCAATCAGATTCTTGAGCAATGCAATTGCCGTAGTTGTTAATTCTTGCGTGTTCATTGTTGAATGGTTGTGTGTTTTATATTTTTTTGAAAAAGCATCGTTGGTTGTCCAATACATACTTTTTGTACTTGATGTTGCAGTGCGTAAAAACAATTGTTGAGTTTGGGCAACATGCCATCTGCAATAATTCCTTCATTTAGTAAGGTTTGATAGGTTTCAGTAGTAATGTTTTCAATGACCGAATCATCATCTTGAATGTTTCTCAATACGCCATTTTTTTCAAAACAGTAATACAATTCTGTTTTAAAATCGTTCGCGAAAGCAACTGCCAATTCGGAAGCAATGGTGTCTGCGTTTGTATTTAATAATTGTCCGTTTTCATCGTGTGTAATGGCGCAAAAAACTGGCGTAATCTTATTTTCAAGCAAGACTTTCAAAATAGTTGTGTTTACCTTTTTTACATCACCTACAAATCCATAATCGATTTCTTGAATTGGACGCTTTACAGAAACGATACTATTTCCGTCAGCTCCTGAAAAACCTAAGGAATTGCAATTATTTGCTTGTAATTTTGCAACAATCATTTTATTGATCTTTCCAGCGTACATCATGGTAATAATGTCCAAGGTTTTTGCATCCGTAATTCGTCTTCCTTCATTCATTTGAACGTCAATGTGCATTTCCTTTGCTAATTTAGTCGCTGATTTTCCACCACCATGAACTAATAATTTTGGTGAAGCTAGTTTTGCAAAACCTTCTAGAAATTTATGCAAAGCCACTTCATCATCAATGATATTCCCTCCTATTTTTATGATTTTTAGTGTTTTCATCAGTATAAATTTTCTAAAATTTTCTTCAATACAATTTGTGCTGCGAATGTTCGATTATTTGCTTGTTGAATCACGACAGAGTTTGAACTATCCAAAACTGCGTCAGTTACCACAACATTTCGTCGTACAGGCAAACAATGCATGAATTTTGCTGTTTTCAGTTTCTCTTGTGTCATCATCCAATTGGAATCTTGATTTAAAATCTTGCCATACTCGGAATAGCTACTCCAATTTTTCGCATACACAAAATCAGCACCTTCTAACGCTTCATTTTGATCGTACAGAATTGGTGTATCTAACGTAATTGCTGGATTCAATTCATATCCTTTCGGATGTGTGATGTAGAAATCAACATCAATATGTTGCATCATTTTTACAAACGAATTGGCGACTGCTTGTGGCAACGCTTTTGGATGTGGTGCCCACGACAAAACCACTTTAGGTTTTTTTGTTTTTTTCAATTCTTCAATAGTAATCGCATCTGCCAACGCTTGCAACGGATGCATGGTTGCGCTTTCCATGTTTATGATAGGAACTGTGGCATGTTTCACAAAACTATTCAGAATCCATTCCGAAGCATCTTTTTCTTTGTCTACCAAACTTGGAAATGCGCGTACTGCAATGATATCCGCGTATTGCGAAATCACTTGCGCCGCTTCTTTGATATGTTCGGTAGTATTGAAATTCATGATACTTCCATCTTCAAATTCTAAATTCCAAGCATCATTCACATTTAAAATCATGACCTGCATTCCAAGATTTTTTGCTGCTTTTTCAGTACTCAATCGCGTACGCAAACTCGCATTGAAGAATAACATAATCAAGGTTTTATGTGTTCCTAAATGTTCATAAGCGAAAGGATTTTCTTTGAGTTGAATCGCTTCTTGAATGATTTCGGGAAACGATTCAATATCATCTATGTTGGTGTACTTTTTCATAGTTATTTCCCACGAAAGTGGGAATCTTTTTTAATTAAACTTTTTTAGCTGATAAAAATTAATTCGTTATTTATAAATAGAATAATTTTCATCTCTTGTTCATTTTTTCTTGTTCTCTATTGCATCTCGACTGCGCTCGATGTGACACACTCAAACCGATAGATAAAATCAAGACTTCTTCATTTTAATGCTTCTTTCAACGCATCAAAAAACAAATCGAGATGCTTTTTAGCGACTGTTAATGGTGGAAGAATTCTAATCAGATTCGGATTTTTAGCACTTCCAGTGAATATGTGATGCTTGTGAATGAGCTTTTTTCGCAATTCAGCAACTGGGAAATCAAATTCCAATCCAAGCATTAAACCGCGACCTTTTACTTTTTTAACTTCAGGTATTTCGCTTGCTTTTTCTATGAAATATGCTGAAATCTCAGTTGCATTCTGAATTAAGTTTTCTTCCTCTATGACTTCTAATACCGCCAAAGAAGCACTACACGCCAAATGATTTCCGCCAAACGTAGTTCCAAGCAAACCAAAAGATGCTTTGATGGATGGATGAATCAGAATTCCGCCAATAGGAAATCCGTTGCCCATTCCTTTTGCCATGGAAATAATATCTGGCGTAATATGATGTTTTTGAAAGGAAAAGAAATCGCCCGTTCTCCCAAAACCCGATTGCACCTCATCAGCAATTAGCACGGTATTGTAGGTTTTACAAAGTATGGCAAGTCCTTGGTAAAATTCAGTCGTACTTTCGTCCAATCCGCCAACTCCTTGAATACATTCGATAATCACAGCGCAGGTTTTATTTTGTTTTAGAATGGTTTCTACGGCTTCCAAATCGCCCAATGACACAAAGTTTACTTTTTGTTGCGCGTTTAATGGTGAAACGATTTTAGCATTATCTGTAGCGGCTACTGCGGCAGAAGTTCGACCGTGAAAAGAATTTTTGAACGCCAATATTTCTGCTTTATGTGTATGGAATGATGCAAGTTTTAATGCATTTTCATTGGCTTCTGCGCCAGAATTACACAAAAACAATTGATATCCTTTACTGCCAGATAAACTTGTTAATTTGTCTGCTAATTGTGTTTGTAACGGATTTTGAATCGCATTGCTATAAAATCCTAATTTTTTAACTTGATTAGATATTGCAGCTACATACTTTGGATGCGAATGTCCTATAGAAATCACAGCGTGGCCGCCATAAAGATCCAAATATTTCGTGTTATTTTCATCATACACATACACATCTTTTGCAAAAGTGGGTGTAATGTCGAATAGTGGATATACATTAAATAAACTCATGATTTTTCGGTTTTAAAAAAAGTTAGCTTTTAATTGTAATCCTTCGGTTTCTTCAAAATCAAACATCAGATTCATATTCTGAATTGCCTGGCCCGAAGCGCCTTTTAAAAGATTGTCTATGATACTCGTAATTAATAATTTATCTCCGTGTTTGTGAAGATGTAGCAAGCATTTGTTGGTGTTTACCACTTGTTTTAAATGTATGTTTTCGTCACTCACAAAAGTGAATTTCGCATCGGCATAAAAATCTTTGTAGAGTTTGATGGCTTCTTCTAAATTTCCTTCAAATTTTGTATACGCTGTGGCGAAAATTCCTCTGCTAAAGTTTCCCCTATTTGGCATGAAATTAATTTCTGAAGTGAAACCTTCTTGCAATTGCGTTACCGTTTGATGAATTTCTCCTAAATGCTGATGTGTAAAAGGTTTGTAATGCGAAAAATTATTGTCTCTCCACGTAAAATGTGTCGTTTTTGACAAGGAAGTTCCTGCGCCAGTTGCGCCTGTGACTGCATTTATATGCACATCAGTTGCTAATAATCCATGTTGTGCTAAAGGCAACATAGCGAGTTGAATCGCGGTAGCAAAACAACCTGGATTGGCGATGTTTTGTGCTTTTTTGATCGCATCTTTTTGTAATTCAGGCAAACCGTATATAAAAGTTTTATCTTCAAATAGTGCATCTTTTTGCAATCTAAAATCATTGCTTAGATCAATAATTTTTGTGTTTTCTGAAAAAGTATTTTCTGCTAAGAATTTTTTAGAATTCCCATGCCCCAAACACAAAAACAATACGTCAACTGTTGTATCAATTGTATTTGTAAATAACATTTCTGTCGTTCCAACTAAATCTTGATGTACACTACTAATTTTGTTGCCAGCATTTGAAGTGCTATACACAAAATTGATTTCTACTTTCGGATGATATAGTAAGATTCTTAGTAATTCTCCCGCCGTATATCCTGCGCCGCCAATTATTCCTGCTTGTATCATGCTTCTGAGTTTACTTGTTGGTAAATTTTGTTTTGATTTCCGATAATTTTGATAAATCCTTTTGCTTCATCAGCTGTCCAACCTGAGTTCATTTCGCCATAGCTGCCAAATTTTGCATTCATTAAATCGTGTTTTGAATGAATTCCGTCAAGTGTAAAATGATACGGTTTCAAGGTGATAAAAACATCGCCCGAAACTTTTGCCTGACTATTTTGTAGAAAAGCTTCCATGTCTCGCATGACAGGATCTAAATATTGACCTTCATGCAAATGCATTCCATAAAAGTTTGACAAATATTCTTTGTGTTGCAGTTGCCATTTCGTCAATGTATGTTTCTCTAATAAATGATGTGCTTTTATCGTAATGATTGCCGCAGCCGCTTCAAAACCAACTCTTCCCTTAATTCCAACAATCGTATCGCCCACATGAATGTCTCTTCCGATTGCGTATGCAGCAGCGAGATTATTTAAGATTTCAATGTTTATTTCAGGTGTGTTTTGTTGTTGATTGATCGCGATTAATTCTCCTTTCAGAAAAGTCAATTGTACTTTTTCTTCGCCTTCTTTTTGCAATTGAGAAGGATATGCTTCTTCGGGCAATGCTTTTTCAGAAGTTAAGGTTTCTTCACCGCCAACACTTGTTCCCCAAAGTCCTTTGTTGACAGAGTATTTTGATTTTTCCCAAGAAGCATCCACATTATTTGCTTTTAAATAATCGATTTCTTCTTGACGCGCTAATTTTTGATCTCGTATCGGTGTGATGATTTCAATTTCTGGTGCTAATGTTTGAAAAATCATATCAAAACGCACCTGATCATTTCCTGCGCCCGTACTTCCATGCGCAATATAGTTGGCATTGATACTTTTCGCATATTCAATGATTTCAATGGCTTGTACAATACGTTCTGCACTTACAGATAAAGGATACGTGTTATTTTTTAAGACGTTTCCGAAAATCAAATATTTGACAACTTTTTGATAGAACGTAGTCACTGCGTCAATATTTTTATAGGTTGAAACGCCCATTTTATAAGCATTCGTTTCTATATCTTTGATTTCATTTGGCGAGAAACCACCTGTATTTACACTTACCGCATGTACTTCAAAGTGTTTGTCTTTGGTTAAATGTACCGCGCAATACGAAGTATCTAATCCGCCACTGTAGGCAAGTACTAATTTTTTTGAAGTCTTCATTTTTTATCTTTTTTTAAAAACAAGGCTTGTTTAATGTTTTTCAATCTGTTGAAAACCTGTTCTTTTATTTTTACTTTTTTAGTCACATCACTTGTTTTTGGATCGTATAACATGCCTGTACACAAACACATTTTTTGTTCTGTACGTTTCAATACATCAAAGTTTTTGCAGGTTTGACAGCCACTCCAAAAGGATTGATCGTCTGTGAGTTCAGAAAATGTAACAGGTTTATATCCAAGATCGCTATTGAGTTTCATCACAGCTAATCCGGTGGTGATACTAAATACTTTCGCGTTGGGAAACTTAACTCTCGAATGTTCAAAAACCTTCTTCTTGATCATTTTCGCGATTCCTTTTCCTCTATAATCAGGATGAACAATAAGTCCAGAATTGGCAACAAATTTTCCATGACTCCATGCTTCTATATAGCAAAATCCAACAAATTTTTCTCCATCTAAAGCAATGACAGCATTGCCTTGTTCCATTTTGGAAATAATATATGCTGGTTTTCGTTTGGCAATTCCTGTTCCTCTTACTTGGGCAGCTTTTAAAATAGTTTCGCAAATAGTATCTGCATATATACTATGCGAATTGTTAGCTATAACAATTTCCATTGTGCTGATTTAAAATGATTAAACTTAAATGATATGATGTTTTGAAAATGAAGAACCGGACGCACCTAAGTTCAAAAATAGAAATGTACCCTTACGGGCGGCGCGGAAAAAAGCGGCGTGCAGGAATATTGTTATTCTGAGGAATAACGATATGTTGATAAGATGATATGAATGTTAAATGATACACAAAAAAGATAAATAAAATGAAACAATAGAGTTGAGCTAATTAGTAGAATTAGCGGCGGCGTTTGCGCAAGCGCAACATGGGTTTTCTATTGTATTTTTTATTTTGAGTATTCATTACTGTAAACATACAAATTATAATTGTACGTAAAACAATAAAATGCAGCTTCAGAGAATTTTTATGAATATCTCAAAAAAACGACTATGAAATTATGGATATCTTAGTTTTCGATGTTCATCTCGACTGCGCTCGATGTGACAAGTATGTTGGTATGTTGGTATGTTGGTATGTTGGTATGTTGGTATGTTGGTATGTTGGTATGTTGGTATGTTGGTATGTTGGTATGTTGGTATGTTGGTATGTTGGTATGTTGGTATGTTAAATTTAAACTTTTACATTTATAATGTAGCATTTAACATTTTTAATTTAGAATACACTTCGTCATTCGGTCTACGCCGAACATATCTTTGCGCAATTCGATGTTTTTAAATTGTTTCTTTTGTAGTAGATCGATCATTTCTTTGCCTAAATACTGATTGATTTCAAAGTATAATTTTCCAGATGGTTTTAAATGCGCTTTCGCGAGATTCGCTATTTTGTCGTAAAAAACGAGTGCATCATGATCGTCTACAAATAAGGCTGAATCTGGCTCGTATTCCAAAACATTCTTGTGCATGGCTTCTTTTTCCAAATTTCGCACATACGGCGGATTCGAAATAATAATGTCAAAAAGTATATTTTCTTCTTCAAACAAATTCAATTTTTCTAAAGTCAACACATTTGCTTGCACAAATTGAATTTCGACTTCGTTACTTTTTGCGTTTTCTTTCGCGACTTTCAAAGCGTTTTCAGAAATATCTAGCGCGGAAATTACAGCATTTGGTAGATTCTTTTTGAGTGCAATCGGAATGCAACCGCTTCCTGTTCCGATGTCTAGAATTTGAATTATTTTGTTGGGTAATTTTTCAACTTTGAGGTCATCCAACATCCATTGTACCAATTCTTCCGTTTCTGGTCGTGGAATCAAAGTGTGTTCATTTACTTTAAATTCCAATCCAAAAAAGTGAGTTTTTCCAAGAATATGTTGAATTGGTTTTTCGAGTTTTAATTCGCTTAACGCTGCAAATATTAGAGTTTCCTGCGTTTTTGTGATTACAATTTCAGGATCTATTGCCAATGAAAAACGTTCCAACCCAAAAAAGGCTTCCGTTAACATGAAGAAAAAGCTATTGACTTCATCTTTTCCGTAAATTTCATCCAATTCCTTGTGAAATATTTCTTGTATATCTTTTAGTTTCAAATTTTTATTTTAAATTTTTTATCAAAAAAACTATTTTTATTGTTCTTTTCTTTGCTTGTCCAAAGAAAATGAACCAAAAGAAATGACACTTTTATGAGGTATTTTTATTGCTTCTTCAGGAAGCAATAAAACCGTAATTCAAACACTAAATTTTCTCCAAGGTTTCAAAAATTTTTAACGTGTTTGTATTACTATACTGCATAAAAGATTTCTAAACTGATAAGCCTTTCAACTCTTAAACTTAAATTTGGGTTTTGGATAAAAAATCACAAATACTAATACCTAATACCTAATACCTAATACCTAAAAGTTACAACTCCTTCAACATCCATATATCGCAGGAATAATGACCTGTATTCCCTAAAGGCTTATCCAACTGTCTGAAACCAAACGATTCATAGATATGAATTGCTGCCTCAAATAATGGCGAAGATTCCAAATAACATTGATCGTAACCAAAATCTTTTGCAGCCTCTAAACATTTCGAAAATAGCAATTTTCCGTATCCTTTTCCTCTGGTTTTCGTCAAAAAATACATTTTCTGAAATTCACAAACATTGTCTGTATTGTCACGCAATAGCTTAATTCCTGCACCGCCAACAACTTCTCCATCAACTTCAATCACATAATATACTTCACGATCGCCTTGATATGCTTCAAACATGGCATCTGTTTCTGGATCTTCATACGCAGTTCCAACCATTGCCATGTTAAATTCTGGGAAAGCAGCTCTTATAAAAATTGCTACATCTTTGTTATCTTTTTGTTGTATTTCTCTAATAATCATTAGGATATAATTTTTATATCGTATTTTTTTAATAAACCGTGAATTTCTACACGTGAAAATGTTGCCTTTTTAAGTTGATTCAAACTTGGATCAATGGTGTAATTGTAAGCAGAACTAAAGTCTACTTTTGCCAAATTGGTTTCTTCAAAAATAGCTTGTTGCAAATCGCAATCATCAAAAACGGAGTTTTCTAAATCGGTTCCCGTAAAATCTACTTCTCGCAAATTAGACATTCGGAAGGTTGTTTGCTTAATTTTTAATTCGGCAAACGAAGCCAATTGCAACATACAGTCTTGAAACGTTGCCGAAAACATGAAATCATTACACTGACTAAAATCGATTCCTAATAATTTACAATTCACAAAATCAACTTCGGTAAATGATGTGCTTTTCACTTTTGCATTTGTCATATCGCAAGTATCAAACGTACATTCTAAAAACGACATTGTTGTCAAATAAACGCCTTCAAACTTGCAATCCAGAAACGTGCAATTGTCATATTCTCCTTTCGGAAAAGTTTGTTGTGTATAATCGATCTTTTTAAAAACTTGATCTTGGTAAAATTCTTGACTCATTTTTGTGTGCGCTTCAAATAGAATTTATGTAGTTTTGCGATGCTGTGAAGATACTAAATTTGGTTGTTTGTTGCTAGTTGTTTGTTGTTGGTTCAAGATCAATTATCATAAAAACGTCATTTCGAGTGATTTTTAAGAGAAACTATACAGCTAGAAAGTTTCTTATTTTCGATACATTTTCATTACATGAAAACACTCAAACTGACGAAATTTTCAGCATGATTCATTACAGAAAAAAGCAAATTATATTATGAAAAAACTTTTTATAATTCCAATCATCTTACTTTTCATAAATTGTAAAGTCAAAGAAAAACCATTATTCGTAAAGGTTGATAATGTTGTGGTTGAAGATGCAACTTTGGAAACCATCACGCTAACGGCAGATGCTTATTTTATGAATCAAAATGATGTTGGAGGAAGTTTAGAATGCAAAGGAATTGAAGTGTTTGTAAATGATGTTTCGGTTGCAAACGTGAGTTCTGAATCTTTTAAAGTTCCTGCAAAAGAAAATTTTACAATCCCGTTAAAAGTGATCATTCCCACAAAAGAAGTGTTTGAAAAAAATAAAAATGGTCTTTTGGGAGGCATTCTAAATAGTATTGTCAATCAAAAAATGAAAGTACAATACAAAGGAACAATTACTTATAGTACGTTTGGCTTTTCATACAATTATGAAGTTGACAAAACTGAAGATATAAAGATAAAATTATAGTGCAACATTCGCATGAAAAATATATGAAACGTTGTTTGCAATTGGCTGCAAACGGTTTGCAAGCTGCCATGCCGAATCCTTCGGTTGGCGCAGTCATTGTGCATAATAACGTGATTATTGGCGAAGGATATACAAGTGCATATGGTGGAGATCATGCCGAAGTAAACGCAATTCATTCCGTAAAAGACACCTCTTTATTGAAAGAAGCAACGATTTATGTTTCATTAGAACCATGTAGTCATTTTGGAAAAACACCGCCATGTAGCGATTTAATCATCAAACATCAAATTCCGAAAGTTGTTGTTGGAACTATTGATCCATTTGCAAAAGTGGCTGGAAAAGGCATCGAAAAGCTCAAAAACGCTGGTTGTGAAGTCGTTTTAGGTGTTTTAGAAGCTGAATGTATCGCATCCAATAAACGATTTTTCACGTTTCATCAATACAAACGTCCGTATATTATTCTGAAATGGGCGCAAACGCAAGATGGCTTTATTGATAAGATTCGACATGAAAATGATCCAGTTCAACCCAATTGGATTACAAATAAATTTTCGCGTCAGCTCGTTCATAAATGGCGAAGTGAAGAAGCTGCTATTTTAGTTGGAACAAATACTGCAATTACAGACAATCCAAAGTTAAATACACGCGATTGGCATGGCAACAATCCTGTGCGAATTGTGTTGGATAAATCTTTGCGAATTCCAGAAACGTATTCGTTATTCGATCAAACAATAAAAACAATTGTATTGACCGAGCAGCAAAGAGATAACAAAGAAAATATCATTTTTGAAGTTATAGATTTTTCTAAAAATATTGCAGAACAAATTTGTGAAGTTTTATACAAATACGAAGTACAATCGGTTATTATTGAAGGTGGAAAACAAACTTTGCAAACGTTTATTGATGCAAATCTTTGGGATGAAGCGCGCGTTTTCACAGGAAACGTTTCGTTTCAAGCTGGAATTGAAGCGCCAACTTTTACAGGAAAACTTCAATCTGAACAAACAATTTTAGACAATTCATTAGATATTTATACGAATGATTAAGAATTTAATTTTCGATTTTGGTGATATTTTCATCAACCTAGATAAACCTGCAACAGCGCGCGAATTGGAAAGATTAGGCATTACTGATTTTACGCCAGAAATGGTTGAGAAGAATCAAGCATACGAGAAAGGTTTGATGACAACGGAAGCGTTTGTTGATTTTTATCACAACCAATTCCCAAATACAACGAAGGCAAGTTTAATAGACGCTTGGAACGCTATTTTATTAGATTTTCCGAAATATCGGTTGGAGTTTATTCAGCAATTAGCCAAAGATAAAAAGTATCGTTTATTATTGTTGAGTAATACGAATGATTTGCATATTTCGTGGATTCAACACGATTGGGGAACAGAATTATACAACGAGTTTGCAGCTTGTTTTGAGCAATTTTACCTTTCGCATGAAATCAATCTCAGAAAACCTGATGCCAATATTTACGAATTTGTATTGCGTGAAAATGATTTGAAAGCTTCTGAAACTTTATTTATTGATGATACTGCCGAAAACACAGATTCCGCAGCGAACTTAGGAATTCATGTTTGGAATTTGATTCCGGGCGAAGAAGATGTTGTAGATTTGTTCACGCACAAAAAATCACTATTTTGATTTACCTCATCCTAAGTATTTTAATTTCGAGTTCGCTATTTGTCATCTTTAAACTGTTTGATACGTTTCAAGTGAACACGTTTCAAGCGATTGTTGTCAATTACGTTGTAGCATTTACTTGCGGATTTTTCTTTTACGGAAATGGAATCACAATTGTAGAAGTTACCCAGAAACCCTGGATGATTGGTGCCGTTTGCTTGGGAATTCTGTTTATTTCTATTTTTATTTTGATGGCACTCACAGCGCAACGCAATGGACTTTCCGTAGCTTCGGTTTCAAGTAAAATGTCGGTCGTTGTTCCTGTGATTTTTGCGGTGATTGTATACAATGAAAAGCTAAGTCTATTAAAAATTGCTGGAATTATTTTGGCGTTACTCGCTGTCTATTTAACCACAGTTAAAAAAGACGGTGCTTCGTTTGATCGTAAAAAATTACTCTTTCCTGTCTTGCTATTTATAGGTTCTGGCGTCATTGACACTTCCATAAAATACATGGAAACTACGTATGTTGCCGAAGGTGAAACGCCTATTTTTTCGGCAGCCATTTTTGCGTGTGCGGCAATTATTGGAATTATGGTGATCACCATTCGACGCGATTTTAAGATTACTGGAAAAACAATCCTTGGTGGAATTGCACTCGGAATCCCAAATTTCTATTCGATAGTTTTCTTGTTGAAAGCATTACGACCTGATCAATTGGGCGATAGTTCTACGGTTTTTCCGATTAATAATGTAGCGATTGTAATGTTATCCACTATTTTTGGAATCCTTATTTTTAAAGAAAAGCTCATCTTAAAAAACTGGATTGGAATTGGAATCGCGATTGTGAGTATTGCATTGATTACGATTTCGGCGCAACAGTTGTAATAGCTAATTTCGTTAGGAAATTTAAACGCACAGTTTTCTTTTATTTCGTAATGTCACATCGAGCGCAGTCGAGATGCTTTGGGCGAACAAAGAAACCGAAGATTCATGAGTTCATCTTTAAGAAAATAAAAAAGACACGAACTAAAAAGAAAATAAAAAACGATAAATCAGTAATTTATAAATATTGGAAACTAAAGACACCTACAAAACCATTGACATTCCTTCGGAAGAAGTACTATTTAAAGATCGAAATAGTAAGTTCTTTGGCTATGCGTTTCCGGTGTTTAATGAAGATGACGTAAAAGAAAAGTTGGAAGCTTTGAAAAAAAGTCATCATTCAGCGCGACATTTTTGTTATGCGTGGCAATTTGGTAAAACGGAGCCGTTTCGCTTTAGAGCCAATGATGATGGCGAACCTTCCAATAGTGCTGGAATGCCGATTTACGGACAGATTCAGTCTTTTGATGTTACGGATATATTAATTGTAGTCGTGCGCTATTTTGGCGGCACAAAATTGGGCGTTGGCGGATTGATTAATGCATATCGTACAGGCGCACAATTAGCGTTGGAAGCTTCAGAAATTTTGGAGAAAACCATCAATATTGATTATTTACTCGTTTTTGATTACAAAAACATGAACAAAGTCATGCGAGTGGTAAAAGAGCGAAACTTGAATATTATTGCTCAAAAACTAGAAATGGATTGTCGCATTACCATTTCGGTTCGTCAAAAAGACGCACAACAGATTTTTGAGTTGTTTCAAAATTTGTATGAGATTGCGATTAAAGAGCTTGAATAGTATATACTTATCACTTACAATTACGTTCAATCTAGTCGTATTTCGATTGTTTTTCGCTCAATATCAATTTCAATCCATTCTGTTTGAGATTCAAACTTAGGGATAGCTTCAGATACATCTGTTCCTTTCGCATATCTGCTTAATGCTCTCGTTCCGAAATGAATCGTTGCTTCGTACGCATCTTGTCCTGTTTTGCCTAGCCATGCCGTCACAACAATTTTTCGCTTATCATTCACATACTTCTTAACCAATTGATGATCTGTAGGATATAAATAAATTCCATCACACCAAAAGTTTTTCAACAAAGGATCTTCTGATTTGGAAAACTCTTCAGAAAGTCTCAAATCTAATTGCACCCAAAAAGTGTGAAGAAAAGACGTTTTCATATTTGGTGTTTTTTTCGTCATCTATTTTACTGTATAATTTAATCATCATTAACTTACTTGAATAAAATTCAATATAAAACACGAACAATCGCTACAAATTACTTTTCATATTTTGTAATAGGCTCACTTACAGACACAACATTTTCAAATTTTGATGTCCATTCTTTTTGCGTAGACATCATTTTGCACAACTTCTCATGAAAATACACTTGATACCAAATTTCCTTTTGAAAAGGACAAACATTTGCATAAATTTTCTCGGAATGAATCATCAATTTTAATAGGAACTCATCTTGTGGTTCTCTGTGATTATTGATCACCTGACTTAGTTTTGACGGAGTAATATCAAGATCCATTGCAAAAATACTTCGCTTCGAATAAATTGCATCTATATACGATTGCAAGAATTCTGAAAAATAGTTGTGAGGCTCATGAATAGGCTGTTTGATAAACGCTTCCATGTTTAGTTTTAACTGCATGAGTTTCGCACGAATAATATCATCTTTAGACACATTTTTCATGCGCGCCAAACGTGCTTCCATTAATGCAGTAGCTTCAGATTGAGATTCCTTTTTTGAAGTATATCGTGAATCTACACCAAACTCTGGATGGTTATTTGAATCTTTATTTTCCGCTCTAGTCATGGTCAAATCGATTTGTTAAATTTAGTATTTCGGGCACTTCGATGCTCAACGTCAATCCTGTTACTTGCATATTATACGTTTCTATATAATGTTTCGCTATTTCAGTTTTTGGTCGTAATGAAACACAGGCTAATTCGGCATACGCAGCAACTGCAATTTTTGCAGCATGCGCTATCAAGTTTCCTGCAATGTTATCAAATAGTTTGTGTTTTCCTTGATTTTCAACAGAAACCGTCAACAATCTAATATGAATTCTCCATTCGTCAGGAATTCGCTCTAAAGAGATCAATCCTAAGATTTCATTGGAACCAAAGATGCACAATTTATAGACTTCAAATTGTTTTTCTGCTTTCCAATCGAAAAAGTAACGTGCTTTTGTTAATTTCTGATAATCTGAATCATCAACAAGTTTTATTTCCACTGGATGTGAATTTCCTGTTGCAGTTTCGATAATTACCATAGCATGAAGATACGAAAATGTTTCCGGATTATGTAATATGAATTAAAAAAGTTTACAAAATTGTAAACTTTCAATAGTTAGCTCAGTATTATAATTTGCTTGAGGTTAAGAAAATTCAAATAGTAATTTCGATTTTAATCACAACCTCCACAGCCACCACAACTACTACAGCCACTATCACAAGATGAACAACTAGATGCATCAAATTCTGAATCGAAAGAGTCTATAGTGTCATAAAAAAAGGAATCAAGAGAATCTTCAAATAAATAACTATCTTCAAACAAATACCAACCGTCATCGTAATGATCAATATTTTCGTGTAATGCTTTATGTTGGTTTAAGAGTTCTTTATCTATTTTTTTAAGAAGGTCAAAATCTAAATTCCTTATTAAAAATATATTTCCGCCAATATTAACTAATAGTTCTAATGCTTTTTTCTGATCATTTTCTAATAAATCACCAATGTTTTCGTCAACTTCTTTTAAATATGCAGTTATTTCTTGTTTGACTTTTTCTCCTTCTTTAGTTAGTCTTACAAATCGAAATAAGTTTATAAAAAACGACTGATTAAAATAATGTTTTTGTGTTTCATTACTTTTTATACTTTCTCTATAATTCTTTTTTCCACCAGAAGCATCATATATAATTTTCACAAAATGCTTGAATAAGATTTGAATTAATTCTTCTTCAACAAAAGGACTCATAAAGATTAACTCATGATTTTTTGGTTTATATGAATTAAAATTTTTGCCAGATTCAACATAAGTGTATGTGCGAACTTGATCTCTAGGGTGTGGTTGTTTGTCTTCTTCAACTATTTTAATAACTTTTTTAAGGAGTAAATCCATAAAAGTAAATCTCAATAGGTTTTTTAGTTGAGCATCACCACATTCTTTTATAAGAATTGTTTCAGCTGGTGTTATTTTAGAGAGTAGCTTCATTATTTTTTTAATAGTAATTTAGGAATGATCCAGTTTTTGTGTCTATTTACACGTGTAAAATGAATTTCTTTAAATCTCGTATCAACATCAACCCAAATATCTTTTGGAGGTTGTTTCGAAAATATAGATTCATAAAACTCAAGAGTTTTCAAATATTGTTCTTTAAAAAGCGACTTTTCCTCTACTCCTTTTGTAGGTCCATGATGAATTGATTTTTGAATTGTGTTTTGACAAAAATCTATCCAATACGATTTTGTGTATAACAAGTGAAGATGCCAAACTTGATCAATTTGATCTGAAGGTGTTTGTGGAAAATCTGAAATTACTATCAGAAACAGAAATTTTTTGTATTCCAAAACTGCTCGCAAAGAATATTCTAATGACCAACCATTCTCTCTAGCAATTCTATCTGTAAAGGTAAAAGAAGAACTTATATCATCAATTTCAAAATTTCGAATTTTGTTCCATAATTTAGTTTGCGCTACTGTCATATAAATAATATGTATTCAAAATGTTACAAATTAGAAGTCAATCGTCGATAATTTTTCGATCAAATGCGCAGGACATTTCATTGGTCTGCCTGTCTTCATATTGATGAATGCCAAAACGGTGTTTCCTACTGTAATAATTTCCTTACTTTCGTTCAAAATTTCGTACTCAAATTCAATCTTAACAGACGGTAATTTTTTCAGTGTTGTTTTAATCGTCAGTACATCATCGTAATACGCAGATTTTTTATAATTTATAGTAATTGATATAACAGGGAGCATCACACCAGCTTCCTCCATTTGTTTATATGAAATTCCTAAGGCGCGCAACCACTCGGTTCGCCCCATTTCTATGAATTGTACATAGTTACCGTGATACACAACGCCCATTTGGTCGGTTTCGGCATATCGAATTCTTACTTTTATTTCGTGACTTCTCAAAGTATTTTATGTATATTTAGATATGTTAACTAATTGTAAAGAAATTGTAACTAGGCATGCGAAAAAAATTTAACAAATTCAATAGGCTACTAATTTTTTTTTCACTTTTTTTTTCACATATTTGTTCACGCAAAATAATAGGAGGAGAAAACCCCGAATTTTCTCTTTTTTTCTAACCTAACTAACAATTTTTAACAATAATAATGAGTGTAACTGCGCAATCAGTATGGGATAATTGTCTGTCTTTCATAAAGGACAACATTCAGCCACAAGCATATAAAACTTGGTTTGAGCCTATAAAGCCTGTAAAGTTAACGAATAAAGCGTTAAGCATTCAAGTCCCTAGTAAGTTTTTTTACGAATGGTTAGAAGAACATTACGTAAAGTTACTTAAAGTCGCTTTAGTTAAAGAGTTAGGAAATACAGCACGTTTAGTATATATCATTAAGATGGAAAATACGTATGGTAACAAAAAACCATTCACGGAAAAAATTCCAAGTGCAAATCGTAGCGGCGTGCGTGCACAAGAAATTGATGTGCCAATCAAAAACAAAAGTCCTGAACTGAAAAATCCGTTTATCATTCCTGGTATTAGAAATGTTAAAATTGAATCTCAGTTAAATCCAAATTATAATTTCGATAACTTCCTAGAAGGCGATTCTAACCGTTTGGCTAGATCTGCAGGAATGGCAGTTGCCAATAAACCTGGCGGAACGTCATTTAATCCACTATTAATTTTTGGTGGTGTTGGATTAGGGAAAACACACATTGCACACGCAATTGGTGTTGATATCAAAGATAAGTATCCTGAAAAAATGGTGTTGTACATTTCTGCTGAGAAATTTACACAACAATACATAGAATCTGTAAAGAAGAATACACGAAACGATTTTATACATTTTTATCAACTAATTGATGTATTAATTATTGATGATGTTCAGTTTTTCTCTGGAAAATCTGGAACACAAGATGTATTTTTCCACATATTCAATCACTTACACCAAAATGGAAAACAAGTAATTTTAACGTCAGACAAAGCACCTGTAGACATGCAAGATATTGAGCAACGCTTATTATCTCGTTTTAAATGGGGACTTTCTGCCGAATTACAAACTCCTGATTTTGAGACACGTGTATCAATCGTGAAAAACAAATTATATCGTGATGGTGTGGAAATGCCTAATGATATTGTGGAATATGTCGCGAAGCATATCAAATCGAATGTACGTGAATTAGAAGGTGCTATTATATCATTGATCGCACAATCATCTTTCAATAAAAAAGAAGTTACGATTGAATTGGCAAAACAAGTCGTTGAAAAGTTTGTAAAAAACACAAAACGCGAAGTTTCTATCGATTACATTCAAAAAGTAGTTTCCGATTATTTCCAGATGGATGTTTCTACCTTGCAATCAAAAACACGTAAGCGTCATATTGTACAAGCAAGACAGTTAGCAATGTTTTTTGCGAAGAAATTTACAAAAGCATCACTCGCAAGTATTGGTTCTCAAATTGGAAAACGTGATCACGCAACGGTTTTACACGCATGTAAAACGGTTGATAACTTATCCTCTACCGATAAGCAGTTCCGCAAATATGTGGAAGATTTGACAAAGAAACTTTCGTTATAATCACACTTCATGAAAACTAAAATTCTAATGGTTTGCTTAGGGAATATCTGTCGATCTCCTTTAGCAGAAGGCATTTTAGCTTCTAAACTCGATCCAACAAAATTTATGGTTGATTCTGCCGGAACCGCTGGTTATCATGTTGGTGAATTAGCAGATAGAAGATCGATTGCTACTGCCAAACAATATGGAATTGACATTACCTATCAACGCTCGCGAAAGTTCGTTAGAAGTGATTTTCAAACGTTTGAGTACATCTTTGCGATGGATCAATCCAATTACAACAACATTCTAAGTTTGGCAAAAACTGCCGAAGATCGCTCAAAAGTTCATTTGATGTTGAATCAAATTTCACCAAATTCAAACGCAGAAGTTCCCGATCCGTATTACGGCGGCGATCAAGGTTTTGAAAATGTATTTCAAATGTTAGATGAAGCGTGTAGCATTTTTGCAGCGAAACTTTCCAAATCATAAAAAGTAAAAGTGCTTTTCATTTTTTTGTATCTTGACTGAAAAAAAGCTAACCTACTCTACTATGAAACCAAGAAACTACATATTACTCGCTCTACTTTTCCCCATACTTTTATTTTCTCAAAGTGTCGATTTAGACGTATTTGCAACAGGATTTTCAAGACCTGTAGACATTAAACATGCTGGCGATTCCCGATTATTTATTGTGGAACAAGATGGTGTAATCAAAATTTTAAATGCGTCAGGAGTCACAAATCCAACAGCATTTTTAGATATTGATGCACGTGTTCGTTCCACCGCAAACGAACAAGGATTGCTAGGTTTGGCATTCGATCCAAATTACGCAACCAACAATCGATTTTATGTAAATTATATAAATCTTAGCGGAGATACGGTGATTGCACGATTTACAACTTCTGCAAATCCTGATGTTGCCGATGATACTTCCGAAGAAATTCTACTTACAGTTTCGCAACCGTATGACAATCACAATGGCGGCTCGCTAGCATTTGGCACTGACGGTTATTTATACATTGCTTTGGGCGATGGCGGAAGCGGCGGAGATCCACAAAATTATGCACAAAATTTACAATCACATTTAGGTAAAATTCTCCGAATTGATGTCAGTGGCGCAACTTCGTTTACAGTTCCTGCAACGAATCCATTTGTTGGAAATCCTGCTGGTTTGGACGAAATTTGGTCATACGGGCTTCGAAATCCTTGGAAAATGTCATTTGACAGCAATAATGGTGAATTATGGATTGGCGATGTTGGACAAAATAATAAAGAAGAAATTAATAATGTTCCTATCGTAAACGCTGGTTATAATTTTGGTTGGAGATGTTATGAAGGAAACAGCACGTTTAATACTTCTGGTTGCCCAGCAATGTCAACAATTACATTTCCTGTTGGTGAATATAATTACGGTGGAAATCCTTTTAAATGTTCTATTACTGGTGGTTATCGATATAGAGGTAATTTGTATCCAGATTTAGAAGGCGCGTACTTTTTTGCAGATTATTGCACCAACGAAGTTGGAACACTAAAGTTTTCAGGCGGTACATGGAATATGTTATTTCACGGACCTTTCACTGGAAATATCGCAACTTTCGGAGAAGATTCTAGCAAAGAATTATATGCTGCAGGTTTGACTAACGGAATTGTTTATAAAGTATTTGACCCAACTTTGGGCGTGGAAGAAAATTCACTTTCAAACCAATATCAACTCTACCCAAATCCTGCACAAAACTATTTTCAGATTAACAATCAAAATGCAGCTTCACAGATTAAAGAAGTCGTGATGTACTCGTTTAGCGGAAAACTAGTTTCAACGACATCTATTACAACTGAGAATCAAAAAATTATGACTGATCAATTAAGCAAAGGAATTTATATTGTGCAATTAATTTCAAATAATGACACTGTTTCCTATCATAAATTAGTCAAAAATTAGTTTTATTTGTAAACAAACTCCTTACCTATGCATGCAACCAACGGAATTTTATATTTAATTCCAACTACTTTAGGCGATAATGAACCATTAGAAGTGCTTCCATTATCAGTCAAAAAAATCATTGAAACTACGGATTATTATATTGTTGAGAATGAAAAAACGGCGCGACGCTTTATTAAAAAGATTACGCCAAAAAAGTCACAACCTTCGTTACAGTTGCATGTTTTAAATAAGTACACCAAAGATGAAGAATTGCCTGCGTTTTTAGAAGCCGCTTTTCAAGGAAAAAATGTTGGTTTAATTTCGGAAGCTGGTTGTCCTGGTGTTGCCGATCCAGGTTCGGAGATTGTAAAGATTGCACATCAACGAGGAATTAGAGTGGTTCCATTAGTAGGTCCATCTTCAATTTTAATGGCAATGATGGCTTCTGGTATGAACGGACAGAACTTCGCTTTCAACGGATATTTACCAATTGACAGTCATGAACGTAAAAAAGCGATCAAACAATTGGAAAAACGTGCTGGCGATTTGCAACAATCACAAGCTTTTATAGAAACTCCATACCGAAATGATAAATTATTAGCGGATTTAACTGCGACACTTTCTGGAAATACGCGTTTGTGTATTGCGTGTGATATTACGCTCAGTACAGAATACATTCGTACGTTAACGATTAATGAGTGGAAAAAGACTTCAGTGAATTTACATAAGCGACCGACGATGTTTATTATTGATAAATAGATATTAGACCGCTTCGCTGTTAGATGTTAGAGCGCTTCGCTTTTAGACTCGCTTTGCTCTTGGAATGTTGGTATCGCTTCGCTCTTAGTATTTTAGACGTGCTTCGCACTTTTGTTATTCGTTATTCGTTATTCAAAAAAAACACTTTTACATTTAAAATTCAATATTTAGCATTTACAATTTCATAAAGCATCTCAAAACGTCACTTCGAGTGGTTTTCGATAGAAAATTGTATCGAGAAGTATTTTAAAACTAGTTGTTTCTTGACTTCCTATTTAAAATTTAGAAATAAAAAAACCTCAGCATATTTCTATACTGAGGTCATCTTCTTAACTAAACTTTAGAGTTATGATACTCTAGCTTTTTTGTTGGCTTTTATAGAGGAAACATCGTACCCTGCGAATTTCTTCATGTAGTGTTTCACTGTTGTGCCATAAGCATCGGCAAATCCTTGCGATCCGCCACTTCTTAAATACTTCTTTACGCTTCCTGGTCCGGCTAAATGTGCTGCTGCCAGAATTCCTGATTCTGTAATCAACACACCGTTAATTCTTTTACCGACTGAGCGTTTAATGTCTTTTCTAAGAATCCACTTATTTCGTGATGCATTTGCTTCAAAGGCCTTTTCTTGTAATTTTGGATCGTGTAAGAATGCTTGCGGATTATAAATTCCGATCATTTCTAATGTTCCTTTTCCAAATTGATACTTTCCAAGATACCCTAAGGTGTTTACCACGAAGTAATTTCCTTGCGATTCTTTAAATGCTAAAGCTTCTTTGAAACCCAAATATTTATTTCCTGTATACGGAATTGGCGCTTCTTCTGTTTTAGCTTCACCTATTGGTAGCACTGTAACTAGCTTAGGTGATTTGTTATGTATTTCAATATTATTTTTAAGAACGTTGGTTTCTTTTTTTGAAGTGAAACCTAAACTTGCAAATGTTAAAACAGCTATTAAAATTAAAAATTTTATTGTGCTATTTCTCATAAAATTTGTTTTCTTTAAGACTTACTAACTCATAGAATTAAGCTTAAAATTTCAGCGTGCAAATATACACATTATTTTTTAATACAAGGATTATTATGTTAAAGTATTCTTAAAAGTAGATTGCATGGAACTTCATTTTCCCTAAACTATTGATTTCCAAAGTTGGAGCAGGAATTTTAATGAAGTTAATAACGCTAAACACGCTATTTAGAAACTTAGAATTTGTCTCTATTTTTGTTAAATCAATATCAATACTGAGGTAGAATTGTCGATATCGTTGCTGATTTGGTAAAATTTCGCGTTGGGTTTGCTCAGTTCCAGCAATTAAACCTTCCGCTCCATAGCCAAAAGCAACATTGAACCATTTCGGAATTTTGCTTTGTTTAAAGAACGAATGCACGTTTGCGCTAAGCCAATAGGTTTGCCCGTTATAGTCTTTTAAAACTTCTTCCAGAAAACCGTCTCCCAATTTATTTGGACGAATTTCTGCAAAGCGTGTTTGATGAAAAGAATACTTTAATTTGATGCGTTGTTCTTCCCATAATAATTCTTGCCCGACATATAAGCCAGTTCCTAAGCCGTTTGCGAGGATATCTCCAAAAGAAGCGCCCCATTCAGCAGAAAAACCATCCATGACTTCTACGGCGGTTAAAAAGCCAAATCCGACCGTTGCGCCATAAATGAGCTGATCTTTTTTAGATACACCGCTCCATTTCAACACTTTAGCGCCAATATCACCCACATAATATGAAGTGAACACGTGACCAGCTTTGTCCATTTGCAACCATTCGTTGTTATCATTTATAAAATGAAAAGAAGATCGTGGGAAATCTGCGTACCAAATTCTGTCCAAACCAACTAAAGTTACCGCAGCCAAAGATGTTTCTGTAATCGCTACAAAATTTCGTCGTGGTTTGTGTAAGGTGTCAGAAACTGTCCAAAAGCTTGGCGGCGTCAACTGTGCGCTTGCCACATTCACAAAACACAGTATAAAAAAAAGTTTTAAGAATAGTTTCATCAATTATTGCTTCTTTCTTTTTTCGTAGGTTTTAAATACAATAGTTCTGAATTCTTCTGCGGATGTATTCCAAGGAATTGTATACGTATGACCCAAATAAATTGAAGGCACAAGCATTGGATTGTATCCTTGCTTTTTCATGTATAAAGTGTCCGACAATTTTTCACGTAAATCACTTTCAGAAGCTTCAATTTGATCTGAAACTAACTTAACTATGTCTTTAAATTTTTTATGCTCCATGAATGTTGGTAGCTTCACAGTAACCATTTCGCCTTTACCTTGCAATACTTTTATAATATCATTACTATTCATTCCATTTCGAATGGTGTACTTTCCTCCTTTTACTGTATATCCAGTTTTCGCTGCCAAAGTTTTAAAAGCTTCTGTATCTGTTACTAAAGGATCAATTTCTTTTAGAACGAATAAAAAGTCTGCATCCGATGGAATATAAATGTATGCTTCTTCATTGTTAAACGCAGTAATTGGCTTGAAGATAGTTTGCGTAATGCTGTACATGATGTAAAAACCAATGACAACTCCTATAATTAGGATGGCAATCAATATTTTTTTCATGTAACTCATTCCGCTATTTTTTGATAGAATACTTCGTTTTTAAATTCACCATTGATAAAAGTCCAATCGCGCTTGACGCCAATTTGCTTGAAATCTAAACTTTCAAATAGATTGATGCTTGCCAAATTGTCTTCCCCAATATTAGCATATACTTGATGTACGTGTAAGTGCTTAAAAGCATAGTTACAAACCAATTGTAACGCTTCTTTTCCGTATCCTTTATGCTTGTGTTCGCTTTTCGCGATTAATAAACCAACACCAACACGCTTATTTTTTGGGTCAAATTCGAAAAGATCGATCAAGCCAATGCTTTCTTTTTTCATATTTACCATCACCAAACGCAATTGTTTTGCTTCGTAAATATCTTGATGCGCATTTTCTAAATACTGTTTGATTAGAAATCTAGAATATGGTGTTTGTGTTGCGCTAATTTCCCAGATAGATTCGTTATTTTCTATTTCATAGATAAATTCTAAATCTTCGGGTTCTAACGCACGTAAGTATAATTTTTCGCCTGTAAGTGTTAGCATGAAATTTCTCCTTTAAATACTTGGGTTGCTTTTCCTTTGAGGAAAATATTTTTGTATGAAGTTGCATCGCGTTCAAAAGACACCTGCAATGCTCCTCCTTCTACTTGTAATGTAACTTTATTTGCTGTTGTTTCGTGTAAATGATGCATTGCCAGTGCAACTGCCGTTACGCCAGTTCCACACGAAAGCGTTTCATCTTCTACGCCTCTTTCATAGGTTCGTACTCTAAATTCGGTATCTGAAAGCTTTTTTACAAAATTCACATTGGTACCTTCTTCAAAATACGGCGCGCCATACCGAATTGCAGCTCCTTCTTTTTGTATGTTAAATTGATTGATTTCTTCTTTGAATACTACATGATGTGGTGAACCTGTATCTAAAAACACATAACCATCGTGTTGTTCAATGCTTGAAACATCTTGCATTTGCAAATTGACCACATCACCGTCAATCGTTGCGTAATGTTTTCCATCAATTGCTCTAAAAGTGGTCTCATTTTTAATAACTCCGAGAAAATTCGCGAAAGCAACAATACAACGTCCACCATTACCACACATGGTACTTTCGTTTCCATCCGCATTGTAATAGACCATTTTAAAATCGTATTCAGCATCGTGTTCCAACAGAATCAATCCATCAGCGCCTATGCCAAATTTTCGGTCGCACAAATGGTTGACAAGTTTGGTATCATTTTTGGAAAATTGTAATTGTCGATTGTCAATCAATACAAAATCATTCCCTGTGCCTTGATATTTATAAAACGATTGTATCATTTTTGAGGTTTGATGCCGACAAAAGTACAAAATAAAAGGTATTAAATCTCAAAGGAATCTGCCTAAGAAGTCACAATAATGTATGAATCTGTATTATTAGATAAAGTACCTTTAATAATTGTTTTAAGTTCATTTTAACAGACTTATTAAAATTCCGTTAAAGTGTCGTTAAAGTTAAAATACGACTACAATAAATCTGTAATTTTAAGTGTTAAACTAAGACAAAGAGTTAGTTACTATTAAAATCATCAATACAAATTACTAATTATAATCAATTGAAAAACATGAAAAAATTTGCAAGTTTACTATTCGTTTCTATTCTTGGAGGCGTCATCAGCATTGGAGCTTATAAATTCTTTTCAGAAACACCTGAAAAAGTTGAACAAGCTTCTGTTTTTGAACAACAAACGTATGTTCCAACAAACTTTGTTAATACACCAACAACAAATGCAGCTACAAACGGTATTGATTTTACCGTAGCGGCTGAGAAGACAATTCACGCTGTAGTACACGTAAAAAATAAAATGACGAAGGTTGCACCGCGAAGTATCTGGGATTTATATAATGGTACAGGACGACCGCAAACACAGATTGGTTCAGGTTCCGGAGTTATTATTACGCCTGATGGATATATTGTAACCAACAATCATGTGATTAAAGAATCTAACGAGATTCAAGTTACCTTAAATAATAATAAAAATTATATTGCCACTTTAGTGGGAACAGACTCAAATATGGATATTGCTTTGTTGAAGATTGAAGCAGACGAAGAACTTCCATATATTTCTTTTGGCGATTCGGACAATGCAAAAATTGGCGAATGGGTGTTGGCGGTTGGAAATCCGTTTAATTTAACATCAACCGTAACTGCGGGAATTATTAGTGCTAAAGGAAGAGATTTGAACGAAGGCGATAAGTTAAGTCAATCTTTCATTCAGACAGATGCCGCGGTAAATCCAGGGAATTCTGGTGGTGCATTGGTAAACACCAATGGTGAATTGATCGGAATTAATACTGCCATTTCCTCACAAACTGGTTCTTATATTGGGTATTCATTTGCGGTTCCAAGTAATATTGCGCAAAAAATTGTCAATGATTTATTAGAGTTTGGCGATGTGCAAAAAGGTTTGTTGGGAGTTTCTGGAGGTTCTTTAAATTCAGTCGTTGCTGAAAGATTAAGTATCGATGAAACGGAAGGTTTTTATGTGGATAAAGTATTTGAAGATTCGGGAGCTGACAAAGCTGGAATTGTTAAAGGTGATATTATTAAAAAACTAGATGATGTAAAAATTTCTAAATTCTCTGACTTATCAGGATATTTAAGTGCAAAACGCCCAGGCGATGTTGTAAATGTGATGGTTCTACGTGATGATGATTTTGAAACATTCGCCGTAACCTTAGTAAAAGAAGAAATTGCAAACAGTGTCAACTTAATGAATATGACATTAGAGAACTTAAGCAAAGAAGATGCTGAAAAACTCGAAATTAATTACGGATTAAAAGTTACCGACAATAATAACCCACAATTATATAAAGAACTTGGCATTACACCAGGATATGTGTTGGTAGAAGTCAATGGTAAAAAAGTAAAATCTGCGGAAGCATTAAAAGGTTTTATTAATAGTTATGGTGAAGATCAAGTTAAAATCTTAGCCTTTATCAGTCCAAAAGGACAATACGAGCGTTTTATCTTTCGATAAATTGCCATCTATATATGTTGGAAAAGCGAGACACCTTAAAGTGCCTCGCTTTTTTTGTGATTTATCAATAATTTCTTGATCTTAAAATTGTTCCTTCAGAAGCGTCCTAAAAAAACTTTTTCATTTGTTTACGAAAACGTTTGAAATTGTATACTTTTGCGCAAAATTGTAAACACAACTACACAAATTTAAGTCTATGAGTTTTAATGATATTTACGAAAAGGAACTCACTTTTCAAGCAGATAGAAGACGTGCTACTGTTGAATTTATTAAGAATGTAAGCGATTTATGGTATGATAAATCTATTGAGCTTGTCATTTTTAGAAATCAACTAATTGACAGAAATGTGAGTGAGATTTTAAATCTACACGAATATGCAGGTCAATTTGTACAAAAACCAATCTCTATTTTTGATACTGTTGAAATTGCACAAGCTATTTCAAAAATGGATCTTCCGCCATCTAAAATTGATATCGGGAAATTAACGTACGAGTATCACTTAGAAGACAATCAGCATGCAAACGCAACTTCATTTGTAGTTGACAAATTGAAAGACGCTAAAAAATCTTCGAGTATCAAACCAAAAGATGTCGTTTTATATGGCTTTGGTCGTATTGGACGTTTATTAGCCAGAGAGTTAATGACACGTACAGGTCGTGGAAACCAATTACGCTTACGCGCGATTGTAACTCGTGGAAAAGTTGATGCAACGGTTTTAGAAAAAAGAGCATCCCTATTACGCAACGATTCTGTTCACGGAGATTTCCCTGGAACTGTTGGTATCGATGTTGAAAATTCAGCATTAATCATTAATGGAACTACAGTACATATCATTTCGGCTAACGGACCAGAAGAAATTGATTATACAAGCTACGGGATTAACGATGCATTAATTATTGACAATACAGGTGCATTTAGAGATAAAGAAGCGCTAGAAAGACACTTAGTGCCAAACGGAGCTAACAAAGTATTACTAACAGCACCAGGAAAAGGAATTCCCAATATAGTATATGGTGTAAATCACCAAGAACACAATCCGGATGAAGTAGATATTTTCTCTGCTGCTTCTTGTACAACGAATGCCATTACACCTGTTTTAAAAGCAGTTGAAGATTCTTTCGGATTAAAACACGGACATTTAGAAACGATTCACGCATATACAAATGACCAGAATTTGGTAGATAATATGCACAACAAATACCGTCGTGGTAGAGCTGCAGCACTAAATATGGTAATTACGGAAACGGGCGCTGGAAAAGCGGTTTCAAAAGCATTGCCATCTTTAGAAGGAAAATTAACTTCAAATGCTATTAGAGTTCCTGTTCCAAACGGTTCATTAGCGATTTTAAATCTTGAAATTGAAAATACAACTTCACTCGAAGGTGTCAATACAATTTTAAAGAAATATGCGTTAGAAGGTGATTTGGTTGAGCAAATCAAATACGAATTAAACGATGAATTGGTTTCTTCTGATATTGTAGGTTCTTCGGCGCCATCAATTTTTGATAGCAAAGCAACTATCGTTCGTGAAGACGGAAAAAATATCATCTTATATGTTTGGTATGATAACGAATACGGCTATTCGCATCAAGTAATGCGATTGGCTAAATATATTTCGAAAGTAAGACGTTATACATACTATTAATCGTAGACAATTATACGAAAGGAAAAGAGTCTCTAGTTAGAGGCTCTTTTTTTAGTTAATAAATCTCTTAAGATTTCATACAATAAATAAAAATATCTTCGTTTATTTGACAACAGTTATTTTAAACCTGAAAGACCATGAAAGTGAAATACCTATTCCTAGCAATAACGCTAAGCTTTTCTGTCCTAGTTAGCGCGCAAAATGTAGCAAAAAACGCAAACTTAAAATTAAAAGAAGGACCAATTAATGAGCAATTTGAGTTCATTCTTAAGAATTCCAACAAATACAAAAATTATAAGGTTGTAAAACGTGTTTGGATTGAAAAATTACAAAAAAACGTTGCGGATTCTATCAATGCTGTACGCAAAGATTTTATCGAAGAAATGGCGAAAGTGGCGACCCAACAAACAGAAATTGAAAAATTAAAAACGGATTTAGCTGCTGTAAATCAAAAAATAGCTGACTTAAATACTGAAAAAGATAGTATTTCCCTACTCGGATTGCAACTGAGCAAAGGTTCATACCAATCATTAATGTGGGGAATTATTGGAGTTTTGGCTGCTTTATGGTTGTTTTTTGCATACCGATTCAAAGCGAGTAACACCATTACAAAAGAAGCGAACGCAAAACTAGCGGAAACAGAACAAGAATTTGAAGAACATCGCAAACGCGCTTTAGAACGTGAACAACAAGTTCGCAGAAAGCTTCAAGATGAAATCAACAAGAATAAATAAACGCTAATTTCCACCTGCAATGCGCATCGATATCATTTCCGTAGTTCCCGATTTATTAACAAGTCCTTTTAGTGCTTCTATCTTAAAAAGAGCTATTGACAAAGGCATTGTGGAAATACACATTCACAACTTACGTGAATATGCAACGGATAACTACAAATCCATTGACGATTACCAATTTGGTGGTGGTGCAGGCATGGTAATGATGATTGCTCCGATTGATAAATGCATTTCTGATTTAAAAGCTGAACGCGACTATGATGAAATCATTTATATGACGCCTGATGGAAAGACCTTAAATCAAGGAACTTCCAACGAGCTTTCCTTGAAAGAAAACATTATGATTCTTTGCGGACATTATAAAGGTGTCGATCAGCGTGTACGCGATCATTTTATTACCCGAGAAATTTCTATTGGTGATTATGTCCTTTCTGGTGGCGAATTGGGCGCAGCTGTACTGTGCGATTCCATCATTAGATTAATTCCTGGTGTATTAGGGAATGAAACTTCTGCCCTAACTGATTCGTTTCAAGACAATTTACTAGCGCCGCCGGTATACACAAGGCCTGCGAGTTACAAAGATTGGGACGTTCCGGAAGTATTATTATCTGGAAACTTTCCTAAAATAGAAGCTTGGCGTGAAGAACAAGCCTACGAACGTACGAAAGCATTACGACCTGACTTATTAGATGATTAGAATCGCTTCGCTTTTGGACTCGTCCCGTGTAGGCAGGAATCTCTTAGTATTTTGGTATCGCTTCGCTGTTACATTATGATCTCTTTTAAACATTAAAAACAGTAACAAAAGCGTCATTTCGAGTGATTTTCGATAGAAAATTGTATCGAGAAACATTGCACATTCATAATAAATAGTTATTTTTGCACTCAATTTTGGATCAACCTCTGGCGATAGACGTGAATATGTTGGTTTGAATTAATATTTATAAAAAGTTTAAAATGGAAGCTTTAATTAAATTTGTACAAGACGAATTTGTACCAACAAAAGACTTTCCTGAATTTGCAGCAGGAGATACTATTACAGTTTATTACGAAATCCGTGAAGGTGAAAAAACACGTACACAGTTCTTTAGAGGAGTTGTAATCCAACGTAGAGGTTCAGGATCTACTGAAACATTTACAATCAGAAAAATGTCTGGTACAGTAGGTGTTGAGCGTATTTTCCCAGTTAATTTACCAGCACTTCAACGTGTTGAAGTAAACAAAAGAGGTAAAGTTCGTAGAGCTCGTATCTTTTACTTTAGAGGTCTTACTGGTAAGAAAGCAAGAATCAAAGAGAGAAGATTCAAATAAAATCTTCCAAACACATACAATAAAAAAGTCCTGCAAATTGCAGGACTTTTTTCGTTATACCAGGTATTGATTGAATGTATCGTAAGAGAAAATGATGATTCTTTTCTTTATATAAAACATAAAAATCAAGCATAGCCATAATTACGGTTTATTTTTATGCTGAAATAGAAAGAGAAAAAGGGCGTTTTATTGCGGTAAATTCAATTGGTAAATGGTATTATGAACAATTGTTGATAAACTAGGTTCATATCTTGTTGATTTCTAATTTATTATATTTCTTGCTTTTTCAAAAACTTATACTACATTTATAAAACGAAATACAAAGAGGCAATGCAAATTGATCTTTGTAGATCTAACAAGAACGTTCTAACAAAGGTTGTTATTTTAGTAGGTTTTTTGGAACTGATTTTTGGACACAAAAATTACAAAGAAAAATGTATCTCTATTTCTAAGATAGGACACTATAGTAGACTCAAGGAGAAACGCTGAAACTTGTTAGTATTGCTAAGATGCTAACGAAGTGTTATGCCGACCTAAATTCCGAAAGGAAAAGGGGTTTGTATAAATGGACAAATTGCGAAAGCTAATCTGTACAAGTAGGTATATTAAAAAAACAGCTGAAATAGGATTTCAGTAAAGGTAAAATGCCAATAACGACAGAACCTATTTCAAACCCGAAGTCTAGCTGTGTTTAGCGTAGCAATACAAGTTTTTGATAAGCAATTATTAAAAAATTAAACACAATATTCTTCAGAAAGCCATATCAAGGTAAGCAATTACAATGATATGGCTTTTATTTTGTTAAAATATCACACAATCTGAACGGACTGCTTCGCAATATTTTCTTAAATCCACTATCATTTTCGTATATTCGCATTTCGAAAAATACATTCAATTATTCCAATCTTTTATTTGTAACGAAATATGACAAAATCAACTAAGATTATCTATACAAAAACTGATGAAGCACCAGCTTTAGCTACACATTCCTTTTTACCAATCGTAAAAGCATTTACAGCTCCATCTGGTATTGACATTGAAACCAAAGATATTTCTTTAGCAGGAAGAATTTTAGCAAATTTCCCAGAATACTTAACAGCAGCACAAAAAGTAAGTGATGCATTAGCAGAATTAGGAGATTTAGCAAAAACACCTGAAGCCAACATTATAAAATTACCAAACATTAGTGCTTCAGTACCGCAGTTGAAAGCAACCATTACAGAACTACAAGCAAAAGGATATGCAATTCCTGATTATCCAGAAGAAGCAGAAACGGAAGAAGATAAAAAAATACTTTCTCAATATAACAAAGTAAAAGGTTCGGCAGTAAATCCAGTATTACGTGAAGGAAACTCCGATCGTAGAGCGCCAAAAGCAGTTAAAAACTACGCAAAGAAAAATCCGCACAGTATGGGCGCTTGGTCTTCTGACTCAAAAACACATGTTGCGACGATGAATGCTGGCGATTTTCGCTCGAATGAAAAATCGGTTACTGTTTCAACGGCAACAAGTGTAGCTATTCAGCATACTGACGGAAGTGGAAACACAACAACATTAAAAGCTGGAATTGATTTACTTGCTGGAGAAATTATCGATGCAACTGTATTAAGTAAAAAAGCATTATTAGACTTTTTGGCAAAAGAAATTGCAGATACAAAAGAAAAAGGTTTACTCTTCTCGCTTCACATGAAAGCTACGATGATGAAAGTAAGTGACCCTATTATTTTTGGACATGCTGTTCGTATATATTTCGCAGACTTATTTGACAAATATCAAGCTATATTTGATGAAATCGGTGTAGATGTAAATAATGGTTTTGGAAATCTTCTAAACAATCTCGCAGAATTATCGCCAGAAAAGAAAGAAGAAATAATTGGAGATATCGCAGTAGCTATGGAAAATGGTCCCGATATCGCAATGGTAGATTCTGATAAAGGAATTACCAACTTACACGTGCCAAGTGACGTAATTATTGATGCTTCGATGCCCGCAATGATTCGTGACTCTGGAAAAATGTGGAATGCAGACGGAAAAAGACAAGATACAAAAGCAGTAATTCCTGATAGTAGCTATGCAGCTTTATACGAAGTTACAATTGACTTCTGTAAAAAACACGGTGCTTTTGATCCTACAACGATGGGGACTGTCCCAAATGTTGGACTCATGGCGCAAAAAGCAGAAGAGTATGGTTCGCATGACAAAACGTTTGAAATTCCTACTGATGGAACTGTTCGTGTAGTAGATGCAGAAGGAAATACGCTAACAGAACATACCGTAGAAGCTGGAGATATTTGGAGAATGTGCCAAGTAAAAGATGCACCTATTCGCGACTGGGTAAAACTAGCCGTAAACAGAGCACGTGCAACAGGTTCGCCAACAGTTTTTTGGTTAGATCAAGAAAGAGCGCATGATGCAGAAATCATCAAAAAAGTAAATCTTTACTTAAAAGATCACAATACAGAAGGATTAGAAATTCATATTCTTGCATTAGCAGAAGCTACACAATTCACGCTTGAGCGCACAAAAGATGGAAAAGATACAATTTCAGTAACTGGAAATGTATTGCGTGATTATCTAACAGACTTATTCCCAATCTTAGAATTAGGAACAAGCGCAAAAATGTTATCAATCGTGCCATTAATGAATGGTGGCGGATTATTTGAAACTGGCGCTGGTGGATCTGCACCAAAACACGTACAACAATTTACAAAAGAAGGACACTTACGCTGGGATTCATTAGGTGAGTTTTTAGCATTAGCTGTCTCATTAGAACATTTAGGCTCAACATACAACAACAACAAAGCAATTGTACTCTCAGAAACTTTGGATGATGCGACGGATAAATTCTTAGACAACAAAAAATCACCTTCTCGTAAAGTAAATGAACTTGACAATAGAGGAAGTCATTTCTATCTAGCACTATATTGGGCACAAGGATTGGCTGCACAAGATACAGATGCTGAACTTAAAGCACGCTTCACTCCTATTGCGAAGGAATTAGCAGAAAACGAAACAAAAATCGTAACGGAACTAAACAATGCACAAGGTTCGCCGATGGATATTGGCGGATACTACATGCCAAATGAAGATTTGGTTTCTAAGGCAATGCGTCCAAGTGAAACATTCAATAACATATTGAGCACAATTTCGTAATCAAAATATAAATAATATAAAATCACTAAAAAGCTTCTTATTTATAAGGAGCTTTTTTTATTTAGCCATATTAGTTCACTAAAGACTAAATTATCGCATTTAAAATTCAACATTTAGCATTTATAATTTATAATTAGGGCGTTCCCACAAGGGTCGTGCTATCCGCTATATCTCCCGAGAAAATCGGGAGGATGCCGCTTCTATCACTAACGCAAAAAAACCAGTAGAAATCTACACAAAAAACTGTATTTTTGAACTATGGAATTCATCAAAACAACGGAGCAAGATTCAAAATACAATCATCTTGAAAAAATGAGCGTATCAGAACTACTGACCAACATCAATAACGAAGACAAAAATGTTCCGCTTGCGGTTGAAAAAGTAATTCCTAAAATAGAAAACTTGGTTTCTGATATTGTAGCCAGAATGAAAAATGGTGGACGATTGTTCTACATTGGCGCAGGAACAAGCGGAAGGCTTGGAATTGTAGATGCTTCGGAATGTCCACCGACATTTGGCGTTTCGCACGAATTAGTTGTCGGATTAATTGCTGGTGGCGATATCGCTATTAGAAAAGCGGTAGAATTCGCCGAAGACGATACCGAACAAGGTTGGAAAGATCTACAACAACATAAAATCACTCCAAAAGATACTGTAATTGGTATTGCTGCTTCCGGAACAACTCCGTATGTAATTGGAGCGCTAAAAGAATGTAACAAACACAACATTCTAACAGGTTGCATCACTTGCAATCAAAACAGTCCGTTATCAAACGTATCAAAACATCCAATAGAAGTCATTGTAGGTTCTGAATTTGTTACAGGAAGTTCTAGAATGAAAGCAGGAACGGCTCAAAAACTAGTTCTCAATATGATTTCAACTGCTGCGATGATTCAATTAGGAAAAATAAAAGGAAACAAAATGGTCGATATGCAACTCAGCAATCATAAATTGGTTGAAAGAGGTGTAAAAATGATCATGTCAGAATTGCAAATTCCATCAGAAGAAGCAAAAAAACTATTAGAACAATATAAAAACGTACGATTAGCAATCTCTAACTATGACAAAAAGAACAAATAAAGAACTACTCGGAAAAGGATTAAAACTAATGGCGGGATCGCTCGTTTGTATGTTTGCAGGTCCTGTGGTATTACATTCGGCATTCAAAAATCAAGAACATCCATTATACATACCAATACTAATAATTGGACTCGCTATTGCCGCTGGCGCAATCATACTAGCTTTCAAAGGAATGCGAAAAATAACGGATGCTATATTTTAGCCAACCTTTGTATTTTTCAAAACTGCCTTTGGTGTCGTAGGATTATATCCAAAATTTTCGTCTTCAATAACCACATCCAAACGATCCATAATATATCCAATAATTGCATAATGGTGTACAGTATGTCCATTTGCTTGCGCCAAAATTGCGCCTAATGTATACTGCAATGTAACATTTCCATCACCTAAATCATCTTCTACATCTAATAATAAAGTTAAATCTGCACTATACAAGTCTTTTAGCTTACTAGCTACAGTATCAATCTCAGAAATTGCGCAATTACAATCACGTTCTATCATTTGACTTCGTTCTCGCAAAGTCAGATCAATGTGTTTACTTTCTAATCCTTTAAAAATACAATTATAAAAATCTAAAATATGCCGTATATGCGAACCTACACTAGAATAATAAGGCCCGATCTCTTTACAGCAGTAAGAAATATCGTTTAATTCAGTTAAAAGGTTTTTGGACTTGTATAAAGTATTCAGAAGCGAATCTATCACCATGGTATTCATAATCAAACTTTGTGTTCAATATACTAAAAAAACAATATAGTAAATACAAAACATCTTATATTATTCTAAAAGTTATACTTAACTTCAATTAGTCATTCTTTTGCTTAGATTTTAGGCACAAAAAAACCCTTACCTATTGGGGTAAGGGTTTTAAAAAAAGGCGGCGACATACTCTCCCACATTTCTGCAGTACCATCTGCGCTAATGGGCTTAACTTCTCTGTTCGGAATGGTAAGAGGTGAGCCCCATTGCTATAACCACCTTAAATCTTTAGTTCCCAACTTGATTGGGAATCTGTTGCAATTTGTAATCAAGTAAGCTATTAAAAGCTAACAACACTACAACTAACAATTAATAAGTTAACATATTGAGATAAAAAAAAGAGTTAAATTTAAAATAACAAGAGCCAGTACATAAGCCTACGGGTAATTAGTACTACTCGGCTATGACATTACTGCCTTTACACCTATAGCCTATCA
>NZ_JACGWS010000001.1 GCF_014397005.1 Kordia aestuariivivens | reverse complement strand
CCGAGACGCTTCCGCCGTCTTCTGCGATGGTTACATCACCAACGCTCATCGCTGGGGTGTCATTATCTGTGATCGTTACCGTTCCTGAATCTGTTGGATTGCTCGTGTTGCCACTAGCTACTGTTCCTGTAACTGTAAAGTCCTCGGTTGGTTCTCCAGTTGTATCATCAGTAATTGGAATACTAACGTTCACCGTTGTTTGTCCCGCTGGAATCGTAGCAGTAACGGTCGTCGTTGTATAATCATTTGGATTCGTTGCACTGTTATCAGTCGTCGTGATACTTACTACCGTATCAACACTACTTGGATTGTCAATGCTCACTGGTACCGAGACGCTTCCGCCGTCTTCTGCGATGGTTACATCACCAACACTCATCGCTGGGGTGTCATTATCTGTGATCGTTACCGTTCCTGAATCTGTTGGATTGCTCGTGTTGCCACTAGCTACTGTTCCAGTAACTGTAAAGTCCTCTGTTGGTTCTCCAACTACATCATCGGTAATTGGAATACTAACGTTCACTGTTGTTTGTCCTGCTGGAATCGTTGCAGTAACCGTCGTGGTTGTATAATCATTTGGATCGGTTGCACTGTTATCGGTTGTTGTGATACTTACTACCGTATCAACACTACTTGGATTGTCAATGCTCACTGGTACGGATGCACTTCCGCCGTCTTCTGCGATGGTTACATCACCAACGCTCATCGCTGGGGTATCATTATCTGTGATCGTTACCGTTCCTGAATCTGTTGGGTTGCTCGTGTTGCCACTAGCAACGCTACCTGTAACTGTAAAGTCTTCGGTTGGCTCTCCAACTACATCATCGGTAATTGGAATACTAACGTTCACGGTCGTTTGTCCTGCTGGAATGGTTGCAGTAACTGTGGTCGTGGTATAATCATTTGGATCAGTTGCAGAGTTATCAGTCGTCGTGATACTTACTACCGTATCTACACTGCTTGGATTGTCAATGCTCACTGGTACTGAGACGCTTCCGCCGTCTTCTGCGATGGTTACATCACCAACGCTCATCGCAACTAGCGCATTTACAGTTAGATTTGCATCTTGAGAATCTATAAGTATACATTCATTTTCAGAATGAGTTATAATTACTTGATAGTCATATCCGTTGTATGAACTTGGTATGTTTGTGAGTGTTAGTGTGTTTGAGTTGAAACCTGCATAGGTTGGATTTGTTCCTGCAACTGTAATATTTGTCCAAGTTGCTCCATTATCAGTACTTTCTTGCCATTGGTAAGTTATATTGGCTGAAGAATCTGTTGCTGGAGGCACTGTGTAATTTGGTGTACCAGTGGCAAACGTAGTTGTTGATTGTGCACTTGCTGCGGATGTAAAAGTAGTACTTCCACCGGCAAGTGTTGATTGACTTGTTGGCTCTGTTGTGATTGCAGCTTGTGTAGCTGTTGTTACGTTTGCGTTTGTTGCTTGCGGACTTCCTACATTGGTTGGAACTCCAGTTCCATCTACTGCTCCTTCATCATCATCCGCTAAATTATTACTAGAAGTTAAATTGGCAGCAGTGAAATTTGCTCCTCCCTCAATAGCATCTGCACAACCATCATTATCACTGTCTGCATCTAAGCTATCAACTAAACCGTCACCATCTGTATCTAGCGCTATACAGTAAGCAATGTTGTATATCTGTAAAGTTATATTTGAACCATTAGCTCCATTCTTACCAATAGTCAGAACAATTTGATCTACAGGTGACGTGATTGAGAATTCTACTGAATTGTTAGGTGCATTTGCGCCACCGTTTTGACTTCTTACTGCATTATTGCCTATGGTAAAGTAATTTCCTGCCGCAATATTGATATTGGTAATATTCGTCTGATTTACAAGTGTTTCCACTCCATTATGAAAAGCTTGAAATTGTACAATATCACCATTGTCCATTCCTCCTATTCTAAATGAAAGATTGGTCACTGCTGATGCAACTCCTGATCTGTTGAAATCCATGGTATAGATTCCGACATCACCATTTTGAAAATTTGTATTGTCTGGTTGAAGATTCACATAGTCACCGTCAGGGTTAATGGCTCCGTTATTTTGGATTTCTACTCCACTATTCCATGTTGCAGTTCCTTGTAATACATATGACAAATCTATATCTGTTCCGTTATATTCTGCTAAATCTGGCAATGAAGAACCTGAAAAATCTGTATTTAATGCATATCCTGGAGTATTGATCGCTGTTGGGTTTGGCGAACAGTCATTTTCAACAGTATCTAAAATACCATCATTGTCATTGTCTAAATCAACATCATCGTTTACACCATCATTATCAACATCACTAATAGTAGAAACAGCTAGGTTTGCGTTTTGTGAATCTATGAGTATACACGAGTTTTCACTATGAGTGACGATTAATTGATAAACATTTCCATTATATGAAATTGGTACGTTAGTTAATGTTAATGTATTTGTGTTGAATCCTGCATATGTTGGATTGGTTCCTGCAACTGTTATGTTAGTCCAAGTTGTTCCATTATTAGTACTTTCTTGCCATTGATATGCAATGTTTGCTGAAGAATCTGTTGCTGGAGGAACTGTATAATTTGGTGTTCCAGAAGCAAATGTTGTTGTTGATTGTGAACTTGCCGCCGCTGTAAAAGTAGCGTTTCCACCTACAATTATTAACTGTCCAGTTGGCTCTGTTGTAATTGCTGCTTGTGTAGCTGTTGTAACATTTGCATTTGTTGCTTGCGGACTTCCTGCATTGGTAGGAACTCCATTAGCTGCAACTGCACCTTCATCATCGTCTGCTAAGTTATTACTAGAAGTTAAATCTACAGTAGTGAAATTTGCAGCTCCTTCTAAAGCATCTGGACATCCGTCCCCATCACTATCAGTGTCTAAGAAATCAGGAATTGTATCTCCATCTGTATCTACTACTGGACAGGCATCGAATGACATTTCTACGGCATCAGATCCATTTCCATCAAGACCTTCTCCTGTAACTAGGAATGTTAGTGTTGTTACGCTACCATATATTTGGATACTTCCTGCCGCAGTACCAAACCCTGCAGCATCTGCATCTCCAGAAAGTACGATTGGTGTCCCTGTTCCTAGATTTTGATTAGGATCACGATAGAATTGTTTTGAGTTTACTATTAACTGATCATTTCCAGCTATTTTAGCCATGGATAAACCTGCGTTTTGCAGTGTCCATAATGACGAGTTTGATATGTAATTTCCTGAAGGCACTTGACTGTTTCCTCCTAGTCTGTCTATATGAATGATAGGGTTGTATACAGGTTGACTGTATGTTATTGTGATTGTTCCTACAACTCTGTCATCTGCAGCAGCGTTTAAAGATTCTGCCGTTGTATCCCATGTGAATAAAAATTGTAGCGAATTAGAACCTTCAACTGTGGCATCCGAAAAGAAAGAATTTGTGGTCATTGTACCATTTGGCACATAAGTCACTAATCCTCCTGCTGGAATTGTACTTCCAAAGGAAACTCCAACGGATCCTGCTGTATTAGCATACGGATTGCTTCCTGACCAAGCACCTGAAGTTATTGGTCTTGTTGCGCATACGTTTTCATTGTCATCAATGATTCCGTCATTATCATTGTCTATGTCTATATTGTCTACAACAGTGTCATTATCAGTATCTACAGTTGTAGAAGTTGAACATGTTGCTGGTGGTGTTACTGTAACATCTACTAATTGACATGCTCCGTCTGCATCATCTGTGATGGTAAATGTTATATCGCCTCCAGAGATTGCAAATGGACCAAATTGTTGAGGAGCAGCATACGAAACATTCGCACTTGTAATGTCGCCCGTTACACTGTATGTTGCTGCTAAAAGATTTCCATTAGGACTTATGTAGAATGTAAAGGTATCGTCTGAATCATCAAAAGGAGTTCCATTGTCATCACAAAATATTGATGACACAGAAGCACTTAACAATTCACATGTGTCACATGCGGCAGTATTTGCTGAATTTGTGACTGCTGGGTCTGTACCTGTGTATCCACCTTGTCCAGTTACTCTACCATTTGTAGCGTTTACTGAAATTGGAGCACTACCTAGTATTCCGTCATCGTCTCCGTCTGCATGTCCAGCTTCAAGTGTATCAAAACACATATCACCATCTGAATCAAGGTCTAATGAGTTTATGATTCCATCACCATCTTCATCTAAGTTATCACAGACACCATTTCCGTTTAATACACAATAGTTTGGATCACTATAATTTATAATACCATCGCCATCTACATCTCCCGAAGGATCATTGGATAAACAGCTAAAAGGATTGGTTACAATTGTATTTACTAAGAAATTATCTGTTTGTGAAAACGTAGTGGTATCTGTTGGCGATCCAAAAGTTCGGTTTATTACAATAACTCCATCAACTAATATTCGGTATGAATTCCCTTGTATACCATCTCCGAAGTTATCCGTAATGATGAATACATGATTTCCGTTTTCTGTAATGGTTACCGTTTGCGTTACTGTTACATTCCCTGTTCCGTATGTTCCTTGTGGCACTGAAAAAAGCGGTGTAACACCTCTGGCTAACGACCATCCAACTTCAGTTGAAAATTGATCTAAATCAATTTGAATTTCGACAATCGAATCAGGATTTAAAGTTAAAGGATCTGTTCCGCATAATTCTTGTGTATCTAAAATTCCGTCATTGTCATCATCTTCATCACAGTAATCTGCTACACCATCTGAATCGGTATCTACGTTTCCTGCAATAGATAAATCACAGAAATCTATATCACAGTTCGTTTGTTGCACTGTAGTTGTTGTAGTACATCCTGCAGTATCGTTATCAGTTATTGTAATTGTGTATAATGTATTGTTCGCCGAACCATCTTGCAAGCTAAAGCTTGTTGCAGTTCCATACGTTCCTGTTGTTGGTGTTATGGCACCTCCATTGTCAACAGACACTGTATACGTTGTGCCTATGTCTGTTCCTGTTGGGTTTAAATCAAAGCTTATAAAATCATCTGATCGAACGCGTGTTAAGTTATTGTTACACGTTTCATTTGTTTTTCCTGCGTCTGCTATGTTACAGTTTAGACATTCTATTGTAAAAGCAGTCGTAATTCCTGCATCAGTAACTACGCTACCCGCAGCACCTGATCGCGCTCCATTTCCTACCGGAACATTACCACTAGTTACAGCTGTTGTTGTAATTGCGGTTGAACTTATCACAAATCCTCCACCACCTGGACCACCATATTCTATAAAAACTGGTGATGCACCTGGTTGTGTTGTTGCATTTCCACCACGTGCAAATGCTCTTACTTGTGAATTAATTGAATTTGCCTGAACAACTATGTACCCAGCTCCACCGGCTCCACCTGTTACATTTGAAGCATCTCCAAAAAAGGAATATGTTCCTGAGTTAGGTCCGTCATCTCCATCACTAACAATATCTCTGTTAGAACCATTGGTAGTTATATTATTTGCAAGAACGATTACAATTCCACCACCGTTTCCAGTAGCTGGTGCCCATTCTGCTTCAGAACCTCCTGAAGCCCCCATGAATAATCGTAAGTTACTTGCCGCGTTAAAAACATTTCCTACAGCTGGTGCAGCAGTTCCTGAAATAGTAGCACCAGCTCCTCCACTGGTTCCTCCACCACCATATCCACCACCACCACCACCTGATCCAAGTGTGATGTCAGTAGAGTTTGCTCCATTACCTCCAACTCCTGCTCCTCCATCTGGTGCTCCTTGTGCGGCATTACAACCTCCGTGACCACCTCTACCAGTTCCACCAGATAATGGTGCTGCATTTCCAAAATCTCCACCGAAATAAACAGGATCTGTTCCCCAGTTCTCATCAGGTGTGTTTAATAATGCTGCTGATTCTCCACAGTTATCTACAGTGAAATCTCCAGTTGTAGCTCTTCCAAAGAAACCATCTCCAGATGCATTTATGTCTGCATTCATTGTAATATTATTATCACAAGCATCTATATAGACAACTCCTCCTGTACTTCCGTTCCATGGCTGTGCTGATACAGTACCTACGACCGTAACATCACTTGTATATTTTGCAATTCCGACTAACTGAACTCTTTCTGTTGCTGGTGTAAATGTTTTTGTTACAGCTATATCTATTGTTAGCGTAGTACCAACAATGTTGGTAATTTTTGCTAAGTGATAGTTTCCTGCTCCATTATCAGTTCCTCCTGTATTTCCACCACCACTGATACCTGTCATTTGGATAATCATTACAGGATCATTGATTGCTAATCCAGCACTACTTCCTACTGTAACACTTGTTCCGCTTATAGCAGAAACCGTGGTATATGAGTTTACTACTCCAGAAATGTTTTGTGCATTAGCGCTGAATAAAAATAGTAATGACACCACTAGTGTTACTAATATTTTTGATGTAATTTTTTTCATAGTCATGAAACTTTATTTTACAGATATGCAAGTTTAATACTTGAGGTAGTAACAGGGAAAGAAGTTATTCTGTATAACTCCTTTTTTTCACTGTTATAAATGTACCCAACAAGATTAATCTTGTGATTTATCAAGATTTGGTTGTTTTCAGTTTTGTTAGTCTTACCATTTTTACCATCGCAGGTATATACAACAGGAATTGTTGCTGATACTTTTGATTTTGCAGGCAAACTAAATGTTGCCCTTCCGTTACCAATGTAATTGAAGGTTATTTTTTGGTTTTTATTGAATGTGATTTTTATTTCTTCACCTGATTTTGGAAAGTTAACCAGATTCCCAGCGTCGAATTCTATTTCTGCACTGATAGGGTATTCATTTTTATTTTCAATATTGACAGTTAGATTGTCATTGAATTTTTGACAAACCGTAAAACGATTGCTAATTTCTGTGGTTACTTGAATGTAATTTTGCACATCTCTCACAACGTATACATATACAGGCAGCTTACGCATGTATCGCTCCCAACGCTTGTGCGCTTCATGTTTTTTGTCTCTGCTTGTTTCAATCGCTTTTTGCTCCATTGGATACAGCTCTTGATTTTCATAGACATGGCGTCTTAGCTTTGGAATACCCATTAAATGAGGCACTATTTTTTGAAAGGAAATAATTCCGTCAGCCGTAGTTTCGTCTAGTTTTAGATTTTGTACATCGTAGACATTTTTTTCTTGCGCATAAGAAATTTGCGTGTGCAGCATGGAAAGCCACAACGCAAGCATAAGGGAAACTCTTTTAAGAATAAATATAAAAATTAAGGCACTGTTTGAGAATTTACTTCTAAACAGTACATCAATAGTAATGTTGTTCATTCGAGTATTTTTAGGCTCTTTAAGAAAAATGACTGTTTTTTTCTTAACGTATTTTAACAAATGTAATCACTGATACATACATATATGTAGTAACAACAGTCAAAGGCTCTGTTTTTTCGATGAAAAACATTTTTTCTCGTTCAACTGTTTCTTTACTGTTTTTTAACAAAATCGCACTATTTCTGTTAAAATATTGCGATTTTTGCCTTAAAAGTTGTTCAAAACTTTATGAGTGTATTTGATTTAAAAGTGATATTTTTGACACCTATTTTAACTATTTCAAATGAGCATACAACAAGAGATAAATAAGCGAAGAACTTTTGGTATTATTTCTCACCCAGATGCAGGAAAGACAACACTTACTGAGAAATTATTACTTTTTGGTGGTGCAATTCAAGAAGCAGGCGCCGTTAAGAATAATAAAATTAAGAAAGGTGCTACCAGTGATTTTATGGAAATTGAACGTCAGAGAGGAATTTCTGTAGCAACGTCCGTATTAGCTTTTATTTATAAAGACAAGAAAATTAACATTTTAGATACGCCCGGACACAAGGATTTTGCAGAAGATACGTTTCGCACTTTAAGTGCTGTAGATAGTGTTATTGTAGTGATCGATGTCGCAAAAGGTGTGGAAGAGCAAACCGAAAAATTAGTTGCCGTTTGTCGCATGCGAAAGATTCCAATTATTGTTTTTATTAATAAATTGGATAGAGAAGGAAAAGATGCTTTTGATTTGTTAGATGAAGTAGAACAAAAATTAGGTTTGCGCGTTACGCCTTTGAGTTTCCCAATTGGTATGGGTTATGATTTTAAAGGTATTTATAATATTTGGGAAAAGAATATTAATTTATTTACAGCTGATAATAAACAAACAATCTCCAAAGCCATTCATTTTGAAGATGTTAACAACCCTGAACTTGAAAATTATATAGGCGATAGCACAGCAGAAACGTTGCGTGAAGAGCTAGAATTAGTCACCGAAGTGTATCCAAATTTTGACAGAGATGAATATTTAAAAGGTGAATTGCAACCTGTATTTTTTGGTTCTGCTTTGAATAATTTTGGTGTGAGAGAATTGCTCGATTGTTTTGTAGAAATTGCTCCAACTCCACGACCAAAAGATTCTGACACACGTTTGGTAGAACCTAATGAAGATGATTTTTCTGGTTTTGTTTTTAAGATTCATGCGAATATGGATCCTAAACATAGAGATAGACTTGCTTTTATAAAGATCGTTTCTGGAGTTTTTAAACGAAATACTCCGTACTTACATGTTCGGCTTGATAAGAACTTAAAATTTTCGAGTCCAAACGCCTTTTTTGCTGAGAAGAAACAAATTGTTGATGAGTCATTCCCTGGTGATATTGTAGGTTTACACGATACTGGAAATTTTAAAATTGGAGATACATTGACTGCTGGAGAAAAAATGAATTACAAAGGTGTTCCAAGTTTTTCACCTGAGCATTTTAGGTATATAAATAACGCTGACCCAATGAAATCCAAGCAGTTACAAAAAGGGATTAGTCAGTTGATGGATGAAGGAGTTGCGCAGTTATTTACGTTAGATTTGAATAATAGAAAGATTATAGGAACTGTTGGAGCACTTCAATATGAGGTAATTCAATATCGATTGGAGCATGAATATGGCGCAAAATGTTCGTATGAAAACTTAAATGTTCATAAAGCGTGTTGGGTTGAAGTTGACAACAAAAAAGATCCTGCATTTTTAGATTTTAAACGTGTAAAACAGAAATTTTTAGCACGTGATAAAGAGAATAAAATGGTCTTTTTGGCTGATTCTTCTTTTTCATTACAAATGACACAACAGAAATATCCGAATATTAAATTCCACTTTACAAGTGAGTTTTAGTTAATTTAAAGATTTTAGACCGCTTCGCTTTTAGAATATAGAATAAAGACTTGATGCTTACTATTTGATAAACAGATGTAATTTTCAAAGAACAAATAGATTTTACTATCTTCTTAAAAACATTTAATCGGACAGTACTAATTAAAAAATTAAATTATTAATAAATTAAAGAGCATTCTCTTTTTAGAAATTTAAGCAAAATAATTATTTTAAAGCTTTTTAAGCGATTTACACAAAAAAGACATCCAAATGCATGGATGTCTTTTTTGTAGGTATTAAATCGTATGTGAAAAAGCCTGATTTTAATTAAAAATAATTAAAATCTATTTATTTTATATTTACAATAGATTTTTTAAATATTGCTAGAAATAAAAAAACCTCAATTCGAAAATTGAGGTTTTTTAGTTTATGCTTCTCCTGTCGGTCCAAAGTTCATTGGAATTGTAGGATGTTCAAATTCTTTAATTTGTCCATGAGCTTTTTCAAAGCGTTGTATGTTTTCACCTAATGCCTTCATTAATCGTTTTGCATGTTGTGGTGTTAATACAATTCTAGATTTTACTTTTGCCTTTGGTCGCCCAGGCATAATGTTTACAAAATCTACTACAAATTCTGAAGCGGAATGATTGATGATTGCTAAGTTGGAATAAATTCCTTCTGCAATTGCATCATCCAACTCTATGTTGATTTGCTTTTCGTTTGCTTTGTCGTTGTTCATGTATTAAAAGTTTATTTCATGCTTGGCAGCCATGATTTCGTTGTATTCTTCTTTCGAACCTACAATGATATCATCGTACTTACGCATTCCTGTTCCTGCTGGAATTCTATGTCCAACAATTACATTTTCTTTTAATCCTTCAAGTGAATCAATCTTACCACTTACAGCTGCTTCGTTCAGTACTTTTGTTGTTTCCTGGAATGATGCTGCTGAGATGAATGATTTCGTCTGTAATGAAGCTCTTGTAATACCTTGTAAGATTGGTGTTGCCGTTGCCGGAACAATATCTCTTGCAGATACTAATTGTTTATCAGCTCTTCTTAACACAGAGTTTTCATCTCTCAATTCTCTTGGAGAAAGGATTTGCCCTGGCTTGAAGTTTTCTGAGTCACCTGCGTCTTCAACTACTTTTTGACCGTAAAGATTGTCATTCTCTCTAATGAAATCAGACTTGTGTATTAATTGGTTTTCTAAGAAGATTGTATCTCCTGGATCTCCAATTCTTACTTTACGCATCATTTGACGAACGATTACTTCAAAGTGCTTATCATTAATTTTTACTCCTTGTAAACGATATACTTCTTGTACTTCATTTACTAAGTACTGCTGTACTGCAGAAGGTCCTTTAATGTTTAAGATGTCATTTGGCGTAATAGAACCATCCGAAAGTGGCATTCCTGCTCTTACGTAATCATTTTCTTGTACTAAAATTTGATTTGAAAGTTTTACTAAATATTTTCTTACGTCTTCAAATTTAGACTCTACAATGATTTCACGGTTACCTCTTTTGATTTTACCAAAAGAAACTACACCATCAATCTCAGACACTACTGCTGGATTAGAAGGGTTACGCGCTTCAAATAATTCTGTTACACGTGGTAAACCTCCTGTAATATCTCCAGATTTAGCAGACTTACGAGGTATTTTAACTAAAATTTTACCAACTTTAATCTTTTCATTGTCATCTACCATTAAGTGAGAACCTACTGGTAAGTTGTATGAACGTTGTACTTCTCCTTTAGTATTTAAAATTTGAAGTGTTGGAATTAATTTTTTATTTCTTGATTCAGAAATTACTTTTTCTTGGAATCCTGTTTGCTCATCAATTTCTACTTGGAAAGTAACACCTTGTTCGATGTTTTCATATTGAATTTTTCCAGCAAATTCAGAGATAATTACACCGTTATATGGATCCCACTGACAAATAGGATCATTTTTAGCGATAGTGTCTCCACTTTTCACGAAAATTGCTGACCCATAAGGAATGTTATTTGTACTTAAGGTAATACCTGTTTTCTTGTCGTATACTTTAATTTCAGATGTACGAGAAATTACGATATCAACCATTTCGCCTTGCGCATTCTCTCCAAGAACTGTTTTTAGTTCTTCGATTTCAGCTACACCGCCAAATTTAGCACGTAATTGGTTTTCTTCAGAAATATTACTTGCTGTTCCTCCCATGTGGAATGTACGTAGTGTTAACTGTGTACCAGGTTCTCCAATAGATTGTGCAGCAACAACTCCTACAGCTTCTCCAATTTGAACCATTTTATTTGTAGAGAGATTTCTTCCGTAACATTTTGCACAAATACCTTTTTGCGCTTCACATGCTAATGGAGATCTTACTTCTACTGATTCTACTGGTGAGTCTTCTATAGTTTGAGCAATTTCTTCTGAAATTTCTTGTCCGGCCGCTACTAAAACTTCTTCTGTTAATGGATTGTATACATTTTGCAATGCAACTCTACCAAGAATACGTTCTTTTAATGGCTCAACAACATCTTCATTTTTCTTTAATGCTTTTACTTCAACACCTCTTAATGTTTCACAATCATGAATGTTCACAATTACATCTTGAGATACATCTACTAAACGACGTGTTAAGTATCCTGCATCGGCAGTTTTTAATGCGGTATCGGCAAGACCTTTACGTGCACCGTGTGTAGAGATAAAGTATTCTAAGATCGATAATCCTTCTTTAAAGTTAGAAAGAATCGGGTTTTCAATAATTTCTCCACCACCGGCAGTCGATTTTTTCGGTTTCGCCATTAATCCACGCATACCTGTTAACTGACGTATTTGTTCTTTAGAACCACGGGCTCCAGAATCAAGCATCATATACACAGAGTTAAATCCTTGTTGATCTTCACTAATGTGCTTCATAGACAACTCCGTAAGGTTTGCATTCGTTGTTGTCCATCTGTCAATTACTTGGTTGTAACGTTCGTTGTTGGTAATTAATCCCATGTTATAACTCATGGTAATTTTATCAACTTCTTTGTTCGCATTGTCAATTAACGATTGCTTTTCTTTTGGAATGATAATATCTCCTAAACTGAATGATAATCCACCTCTAAAGGCAAATCCGTATCCAAGATTCTTGATTTCATCTAAGAAGTTTGCTGTCGTAGGAATATCGGTAACTCTTAAGATATCACCAATAATATTACGCAACGATTTTTTCGTTAATACTTCATTGATATAACCAGCTTGCGCAGGCACTTTTTCGTTGAAAAGTACACGTCCAACAGTTGTTTCAATGATTTGAGGAACTAATTTCCCTTCTTCATTAAAGTCCATGGTTCTAATTTTCATAGAAGCATTCAACTCTATCTGCTTTTCATTGTACGCCATTATTACTTCTTCAGCAGAGTAAAATGTTAACCCTTCTCCTTTGATTTTACGATCTGGAGTAGATTTACGCAACTTTGTCATATAGTATAAACCAAGTACCATATCCTGAGAAGGTACTGTAATTGGTGAACCATTTGCTGGATTCAGAATGTTGTGAGAAGCTAACATTAGTAGTTGTGCTTCTAAGATTGCTTCTGGTCCTAATGGTAAGTGAACTGCCATTTGATCCCCATCAAAATCGGCGTTGAATGCCGTACATACTAATGGGTGTAACTGAATTGCTTTTCCTTCAATCAGTTTAGGCTGGAACGCTTGTATACCAAGTCTGTGCAGCGTAGGCGCACGGTTTAGTAATACTGGATGACCTTTAATAACGTTGTCAAGAATATCCCAAACTACTGGTTCTTTCTTGTCTATAATTTTCTTTGCAGATTTTACAGTTTTTACAATTCCTCTTTCAATTAGTTTTCTAATTACGAAAGGCTTGTAAAGTTCCGCTGCCATATTTTTAGGCAATCCACATTCGAATAATTTTAATTCTGGACCTACAACAATTACCGAACGAGCAGAATAATCCACACGTTTTCCAAGTAAGTTTTGACGGAAACGTCCTTGCTTACCTTTTAAGGAATCTGATAATGATTTTAATGGTCTGTTAGAATCCGTTTTTACAGCTGATGATTTACGCGTGTTATCGAATAATGAATCTACAGATTCTTGAAGCATACGCTTCTCGTTACGTAAGATTACTTCAGGAGCTTTGATCTCCATTAATCTTTTTAAACGATTGTTTCTGATAATTACTCTACGGTATAAATCATTTAAATCAGACGTTGCAAAACGACCACCATCTAATGGTACTAACGGACGTAATTCTGGTGGAATTACAGGAACAACTTTCATGATCATCCATTCTGGATGGTTTTCACGATTTTTGTTCGCATCACGTAAAGCTTCAACCACTTGTAAACGCTTTAACGCTTCCGTTTTACGTTGTTTTGATGTTTCGTTGTTTGCTTTGTGTCTTAAGTCGAATGATAATTGATCTAAGTCTATTCTTGACAATAGTTCAATTAAACATTCAGCACCCATTTTAGCGATAAACTTGTTAGGGTCAGTATCGTCTAGGTATAGGTTTTCTTGTGGAAGAGATTCTAAGATATTTAGGTATTCTTCTTCCGTAAGGAAATCCATTTTTTGAACTGGCTCACCAGCTTCATTTTTAGCTTCACCTGGCTGAATTACTACATAACGTTCGTAGTAAATGATCATATCTAATTTCTTAGACGGCAACCCTAAAAGGTATCCTATTTTGTTTGGTAACGAACGGAAATACCATATATGTGCAACAGGCACAACTAAGTTGATATGTCCAACTCTATCTCTACGTACTTTTTTTTCTGTTACTTCAACACCACATCGATCACAAACGATTCCTTTGTAACGAATTCTCTTGTATTTACCACAAGCACATTCGTAATCCTTTACAGGTCCAAAGATACGTTCACAGAAAAGTCCGTCACGCTCAGGTTTGTGTGTACGATAGTTGATTGTTTCAGGTTTTAGCACTTCACCTTTTGACGCTGCTAATATAGACTCTGGAGAGGCTAAACCTATTGAGATTTTATTAAATCTCTTTACAGTATTCTTATCTTTATTTCTTGCCATACTAATGGTTGATAATGAATTATGTGTACTTATAGCCGTGCAACTTTACGCTACACGGCATTTAATATTTATTCTTCTAATCTAATGTCTAATCCAAGACCTTTCAATTCATGCATTAATACATTGAATGATTCAGGTAATCCTGGTTCTGGCATTGGTTCACCTTTTACGATTGCTTCGTATGTTTTAGCTCTACCAATTACATCATCAGATTTTACAGTCAGTATTTCTCTTAGTGTACTAGATGCACCATACGCTTCTAATGCCCAAACTTCCATTTCTCCAAAACGTTGTCCTCCAAATTGCGCTTTACCACCTAATGGTTGTTGCGTAATTAATGAGTACGGTCCTATTGAACGTGCGTGCATTTTATCATCTACCATGTGTCCTAGTTTCAGCATGTAAATAATACCTACTGTTGCTGGTTGATCGAAACGTTCTCCTGTTCCACCATCGTAAAGGTATGTATGTCCAAATCTTGGAACACCCGCTTCATCAGTGATTTCATTAATTTGATCTAATGAAGCCCCATCAAAGATTGGCGTTGCATATTTTTTATCTAGTTTTTCTCCTGCCCATCCTAATACCGTTTCATAAATCTGACCGATATTCATACGAGAAGGTACTCCTAATGGATTCAATACAATATCAACTGGTGTACCGTCTTCTAAGAAAGGCATATCTTCCTGACGTACGATACGTGCTACAATACCTTTGTTTCCGTGACGACCTGCCATTTTATCACCTACTTTTAGTTTACGCTTTTTAGCGATATACACTTTTGCAAGTTTTAAAATTCCTGCTGGTAATTCATCTCCAACGGATATTGTAAATTTATCTCTTCTTAATGCTCCTTGAAGGTCATTAAGTTTGATTTTATAGTTGTGTACTAAATCTGCAATAGCAGTGTTTGTATCATCATCAGTAGTCCAAGTTCCTCCTGTTAAATGCGCGTAATCTTCAACAGCGTTTAACATTTTTAAGGTAAACTTTTTCCCTTTTGGTAATACTTCTTCTCCAAGATCATTTTGAACTCCTTGAGAGGTTTTACCATTCACAAGTGTAAATAACTTATCAATTAGTACTTCTCTTAGTTCTCCAAATTTAACCGTGTATTCAAGTTCTAAAGTTGCGATTTCCTCTTTATCTTTAGCTCTTTTACGCTTGTCTTTGATTGCTCTTGCGAATAATTTTTTATTAATTACAACTCCGTGTAATGATGGAGATGCTTTTAATGAAGCATCTTTTACATCACCTGCTTTGTCTCCGAAGATTGCACGTAATAATTTTTCTTCTGGTGTTGGATCTGATTCTCCTTTTGGAGTAATTTTACCAATTAGAATGTCGCCAGGTTTTACTTCAGCTCCAACTCTAATCATTCCATTTTCATCTAAATCTTTTGTAGCTTCTTCTGAAACGTTTGGAATGTCATTGGTTAATTCTTCAGCTCCTAATTTTGTATCTCTAACATCCATTGAATATTCATCAATGTGAATAGATGTGAAAATATCTTCACGAACTACTTTTTCAGAGATTACAATTGCATCCTCAAAGTTATATCCTTTCCAAGGCATGAAGGCAACCTTCATGTTTCGTCCAAGTGCTAGTTCACCTTTTTGAGTTGCATATCCTTCACAAAGTACTTGTCCTTTTTTAACTCTATCACCTTTTCTTACGATTGGCTTTAGGTTAATAGATGTACTTTGATTCGTTTTACGGAATTTGATTAAGTTGTATGTTTTTGAGTCTCCATCAAAACTTACTAACTTTTCTTCATCTGTACGATCGTACTTGATTGTAATTTTATTTGCATCTACATATTCAGCCAATCCATCGCCTTCAGCATTTATCAATACTCTAGAATCAGAAGCTACTTGGCGCTCTAATCCTGTTCCTACGATTGGAGATTGTGGACGTAATAATGGTACTGCTTGACGCATCATGTTTGATCCCATCAATGCACGGTTGGCATCATCATGTTCCAAGAAAGGAATTAACGATGCAGAGATTGATGCAATTTGATTTGGTGCAACATCCGTATAATCGATTTCTGATGGAGATACTACTGGAAAATCTCCTTCTTCACGCGCAATTACTTTTTCAACACTGATGGTACCGTCTTCAGTTGTTGGAATGTTTGCTTGTGAAATTTTCATTCCTTCTTCTTCTTCAGCACTTAAGTATGCAAACTTATGGATATCAACTTTTCCATTCTCTACCTTACGATACGGAGTTTCTAAGAATCCCATAGAGTTTACTTTCGCAAATACTCCAAGAGAAGATATCAATCCAATGTTTGGACCTTCTGGTGTTTCAATAGGACATAAACGTCCGTAGTGTGTATAGTGAACATCACGTACTTCGAAACCTGCTCTTTCTCTTGAAAGTCCTCCAGGTCCTAAAGCCGATAGACGACGCTTGTGTGTGATTTCTGCTAATGGATTTGTTTGATCCATAAACTGAGACAACTGATTCGTTCCGAAGAATGAATTAATTACAGATGATAAGGTTTTAGCATTAATCAAATCGATTGGTGTAAATACCTCGTTATCTCTAACGTTCATACGCTCACGGATTGTTCTTGCCATACGTGCAAGTCCAACACCGAATTGTTGTGCTAATTGTTCTCCTACTGTACGAACACGTCTGTTAGATAAGTGATCAATATCATCAATTTCTGCTTTAGAGTTGATTAACTCAATTAAGTATTTGATGATCGTAATGATATCTTCCTTCGTTAAGACTTGCTTATCCATATCGATATTCAATCCTAACTTTTTGTTCATACGGTAACGACCTACTCCACCAAGATTATATCTTTGGTCAGAGAAAAATAGTTTATCGATAATACCACGTGCTGTTTCCTCATCTGGCGGCTCAGCATTACGTAATTGACGATAAATATGCTCTACGGCTTCTTTTTCAGAGTTCGTAGGATCTTTTTGTAATGTATTATGGATAATCGCGTAATCACCAGCTTGGTTTTCTTCTTTATGTAAAAGAACAGTTTTTACACCAGCTTCCACGATTTCTTCTATGTGTTCTTTTTCTAAAACAGTATCTCTATCAAGAACGATTTCATTACGCTCAATAGATACTACTTCTCCTGTATCTTCATCTACGAAGTCTTCATGCCATGTATTTAATACACGTGCAGCTAACTTGCGACCTAATACTTTTTTAAGTCCACTTTTAGAAACTTTCACTTCTTCAGCAAGGTCAAATATCTCAAGGATATCTTTATCACTTTCAAATCCGATAGCTCTAAATAGTGTTGTTACAGGTAGTTTTTTCTTTCTATCAATATATGCATACATTACACTATTGATATCAGTAGCAAATTCTATCCATGATCCTTTAAAAGGAATTACTCTGGCAGAATATAACTTAGTTCCATTTGCATGGAAAGATTGTCCAAAAAATACTCCTGGAGAACGGTGTAATTGAGAAACTACTACACGTTCAGCTCCATTGATACAGAACGTTCCACTTGGAGTCATGTAAGGAATGGTTCCTAAATATACATCTTGTACAATGGTTTCAAAGTCTTCATGCTCTGGATCTGTACAATATAGTTTTAAACGTGCTTTTAATGGCACACTATATGTTAATCCTCTTTCAATACATTCTTGAATATTGTATCTAGGTGGGTCGACGAAGTAATCAAGAAATTCTAATACGAATTGATTACGGGTGTCTGTAATTGGAAAGTTTTCTTGGAAGGTGTTGTATAATCCTTCTTCACCACGCTCTTCCGATTTCGTCTCTAATTGAAAGAAATCTTGGAATGACTTAATCTGAATATCTAGGAAATCTGGATAATCAGGTGTATGTTTTGCCGAGGCGAAATTTAATCTTTCAGTCTGATTTGTGAACATCAATGGACAGTATTATGATTAAAATAAAATAAAATAAAACGTATTCACGCTTATATACACAAAAGGGTTTAGGTCTTAGGGATACTCCCAAAGACCTAAACCAAGTTTTTATAGCTTGGTAAGCTTACTTAAGCTCAACCTCTGCTCCTGCTTCTTCTAAAGATGCTTTAAGACCTTCAGCCTCATCTTTAGTTACTGCTTCTTTTACTGCAGCTGGTGCTGAATCAACAATTGCTTTAGCTTCTTTAAGACCTAAACCAGTTAATTCTTTTACTAACTTAACTACTGCTAATTTAGAACCACCAGCAGCTTTTAAGATAACGTCAAACTCAGTTTGCTCGTCAGCTTCGTCTCCTCCACCTGCAGGACCTGCAGCAACTGCTACAGCAGCAGCAGCTGGCTCAATACCGTGCTCATCTTTTAATATACCTGCTAATTCGTTAACTTCTTTTACTGTAAGGTTAACTAATTGTTCTGCGAATTCTTTTAAATCTGCCATTTTCTATCGTTTTAAAATAATGTTTTTGTTAAATATTTGTTTTATTAAGTGCGTACTTTTTGTATTATCTTTCAGATAATGTTTTGATGATACCAGCTAATTTACCACCTCCAGATTGAAGCGCTGAAACAACGTTCTTAGCAGGAGATTGTAATAATCCGATGATTTCTCCAATAAGTTCTTCTCTAGATTTGATATCAACTAAGACATCTAATTGCTCATTTCCTACATAAACCGCAGACTCAATAAAGGCACCTTTTAATAGTGGCTTTTCAGATTTTCTTTTCTTTCTGAAGTCTTTGATTAATTTCGCAGGAGCGTTCCCTGTTTCTGAAAGCATTAGTGAAGTGTTCCCTTTTAATACATCAGGAAGTTCTCCAAAATCTTTTTCAGAAGCTTCCATTGCTTTTGCAAGCAATGTGTTCTTTATTACTGCAAGTTTAATATCACTTTTGAAACATGCTCTTCTTAATTCTGATGTAGCATCAGCGTTTAATCCAGAGATATCTGTTAAGTAAATATTTGTATTTTCAGCTAACTGTGCAGTTAATCCTTCTATTACTACTAATTTTTCTTCTTTAGTCATGATAAAGATGTTTTTTAACTACCAATTGTTTTCGGGTCAACAGCAATACTTGGGCTCATTGTACTTGACATAAAAATACTTTTTACGTATGTACCTTTCGCCGCAGTTGGCTTTAACTTCATTAATGTTTGTAATAATTCATCTGCATTCCCTTGAATTTTGTCTGCAGAGAATGAAGACTTTCCTATTGCTGCGTGTACAATACCAGTTTTATCAACTTTAAAGTCAATTTTACCAGCTTTTACTTCTGTCACAGCTTTAGCAACGTCCATAGTTACAGTACCAGTCTTTGGGTTTGGCATTAATCCTCTTGGCCCTAATATTCTACCTAAAGGTCCTAATTTACCCATTACACTTGGCATAGTGATGATTACATCAACATCTGTCCATCCTCCTTTAATTTTCTGAAGGTATTCATCTAACCCAACATAGTCAGCTCCTGCTTCTGATGCTTCAGCTTCTTTGTCTGGAGTTACTAATGCTAAAACTTTTACGTCTTTACCTGTTCCGTGAGGTAATGTTACAACACCTCTTACCATTTGATTAGCTTTACGTGGATCAACACCTAATCTTACAGCAAGATCAACAGACGCATCAAATTTTACATTTGTTATTTCTTTCACTAAGCTTGAAGCTTCTGCGACAGAATACATTTTGTTTCTGTCAACTTTAGCTAAAGCTTCTTTATGTTTTTTTGTTACTCGTCCCATTTTTCTTAGATTTAAAAAGGTTTATCACCAGATACTGTTAATCCCATAGATCTTGCAGTTCCTGCAACCATACTCATTGCTGACTCAGCAGTAAACGCATTTAAGTCTACCATTTTGTCTTCAGCAATTGCTCTTACTTGTTCCCAAGTTACGCTTGCTACCTTTTTACGGTTTGGTTCTCCTGATCCTTTTTTAATCTTTGCCGCTTCCATCAGCTGAACTGCTGCTGGTGCTGTTTTCACTACAAAGTCAAAAGACTTGTCTTTGTATACAGAAATAACAACTGGTACTACTTTCCCTTGTTTATCTTGTGTTCTAGCATTAAACTGCTTACAGAACTCCATGATATTAACTCCGGCAGCACCTAAAGCGGGTCCAACCGGTGGCGACGGATTCGCTGCACCTCCCCTAACTTGTAGTTTAACTACTTTACTTAATTCTTTTGCCATTTTCTTGTTTTAAATTGTGCAACACTTTTTGTTTGGAAGCTAAAAGCGTTACGTGTATATATAATGTGTAACAATTATATTTTCTCTACTTGCATGTAACTTAGCTCTAAAGGTGTTTTTCTTCCGAAAATTTTCACCATTACTTCTAACTTACGTTTTTCTTCATTGATCTTTTCAACAGTTCCATTGAAACCATTAAAAGGACCGTCAATTACTTTTATAGTTTGTCCTATTGTAAATGGAATTGCAACATTATCAGTTTTCACTGCTAGCTCATCCACTTTACCAAGCATTCTATTCACTTCTGATTGTCTTAATGGAACAGGATCTCCTCCTTTTACTTCCCCTAAGAAACCTATTACATTGGTAACTGATTTTATTACATGCGTTACTTCTCCTGCTATATTTGCTTTAATCATAATATAACCTGGAAAGTAAACTCTTTCTTTGTTTACTTTTTTACCATTACGAATCTGAATTACCTTTTCCGTTGGAACTAAAACTTCTTCTACATAATCTTCAAGTCCTAGCCTAGTAATTTCACTTTCTATATAAGCTTTTACTTTATTCTCCTGCCCACTGACAGCTCTCACAACATACCATTTCTTTACATTAGAATCCGCCATAATAAGTATAATTTTTGAGAGTGATTAATTTTTACCTAATACTACATCGTACACATAACCTAACGACTCTGAAAAGACTGTATCGACTCCCCAAATTGCTATGGAGAATATAATTGAGAAAACAGCAACAACAATTGTTAAACGCTGTGCTTCTGGCCAAGTTGTCCAAGTAACATTGGTTCTCAACTCCTCGAAAGATTCTTTTATATAATTTACTATACCAGCCATATTGTGATTTTATTAGCACGGGTTGAGAGGCTCGAACTCCCGACACCTGGTTTTGGAGACCAGTGCTCTACCAACTGAGCTAAACCCGTATTTTATAAAAGGCGCCCCGAAAAACGGGACACCTCTACTATTTTTAATCAGACTTATTTTTAGTCTAAAATTTCAGTTACCTGACCTGCACCAACAGTTCTACCACCTTCACGGATTGCAAAACGTAAACCTACGTTCATTGCGATCGTGTTGATAAGCTCAACAGTAATTGTTAAGTTATCTCCTGGCATAACCATCTCAACACCTTCTGGCAAGTTGATAGTTCCTGTTACATCCGTAGTACGAACGTAAAATTGAGGACGGTAGTTATTATGGAATGGAGTGTGACGTCCACCTTCTTCTTTCTTCAATACATATACCTCAGCTTTAAACTTAGCATGTGGTTTTACAGAACCTGGCTTACAGATTACCATACCTCTACTAATCTGAGTCTTTTCAATACCTCTTAATAAGATACCTACGTTATCTCCTGCTTCTCCTCTATCAAGGATTTTACGGAACATTTCAACTCCAGTAACTGTAGAAGTTAATTTCCCAGCTCCCATACCGATAATCTCAACAGCATCACCTGTGTTAGCTACACCAGTTTCAATACGACCAGTTGCAACAGTTCCACGACCTGTAATTGAGAATACATCTTCAATTGGCATTAAGAAATCTTTTTCAACATCACGCTTTGGTAATTTAATCCAGTCATCAACAGCTTCCATTAATTCCATTACTGTATCAACCCATTTTTGCTCACCATTTAAAGCTCCTAAAGCAGATCCTTGGATAACAGGTCCGTTATCACCATCATACTCATAGAAAGAAAGTAATTCTCTTACTTCCATATCAACAAGTTCTAATAATTCCTCATCATCTACCATATCGCATTTGTTTAAGAATACGACCATACTTGGAATTCCTACCTGACGACCTAAAAGGATATGCTCACGTGTTTGTGGCATTGGACCATCTGTAGCAGCTACTACTAATATAGCTCCATCCATTTGAGCAGCACCAGTTACCATGTTCTTTACATAATCGGCGTGACCTGGACAGTCAACGTGTGCGTAGTGACGGTTTGCTGTTTGATACTCAACGTGCGATGTATTAATTGTAATACCTCTTTCTTTTTCTTCAGGAGCGTTATCGATTGTATCGAAATCTCTTGCTTCAGAAAGACCAGCATCAGCTAATACTTTAGTAATAGCAGCTGTTAATGTAGTTTTACCGTGATCTACGTGTCCAATAGTACCAATATTTAAGTGCGGTTTGGAACGATCAAAAGTTTCCTTTGCCATGATTTAATAATTTTTTTAATCTTAGTTATATATTAGTGTTCAATTTATACATTTTATGAGCCAATGACGGGATTTGAACCCGTGACCTCTTCCTTACCAAGGAAACACTCTACCCCTGAGCTACATCGGCAAGAAATATATAGAGCGAAAGACCGGGTTCGAACCGGCGACATTCAGCTTGGAAGGCTGACGCTCTACCAACTGAGCTACTTTCGCTTTTTATTTAGTGGGGAGAGCAGGATTCGAACCTGCGAAGACGTAGTCAGCAGATTTACAGTCTGCCCTCGTTGGCCGCTTGAGTATCTCCCCAATAATAAATCAATATTTCAAATTTTAACCGATGAAAGGACTTGTTTCGGTTACGCTGAGGATTATTTTATTGCCTAGTTTTAAAGAATCCTTCTGATTCTTATAAACTTCCTGTTGCGTTTTACTTTTTTTGAGCCGATGGAGGGACTCGAACCCACGACCTGCTGATTACAAATCAGCTGCTCTAGCCAGCTGAGCTACATCGGCTTTTACTCATAAAAAAAGCCCGCTATTTCTAACGGACTGCAAATGTATAGATAATTTTTTTTAATTAAAACAATTTTTTAAAAATTTTTATGTATCAATGTGTTCGTACTTTTTCTTTTCTTTTTAATAGTGCTCTTTGTAATGTACTTGTTGCCTCGTCAACTGCTTCCTCAAAGGTTCTACATTGCTTTTTCACCATAACATCATCTCCTGGAATATTCACCCTTATTTCTGCTATTTTATTTTCTTTTGCACTAGTGTTTTCTACCTTTAAATAGACATCAGCGTCAATGATTTTGTCATAGTACGTTTCTAACTTGTCCATTTTTCTCTGAATGAAATCTACTAACTTACGATCTGCCGTAAAGTTTACGGACTGCATGTTTACTTTCATACGCGGCATTTTTTTAGGTTATTTTTTAGGTTCTGGCTATTTTTTCAGAAGATTACTTTTTGTTTCTAGGATGGGCTTTGGCATATACATTTTTTAGTTCAGCTAAACTATTGTGTGTATATACCTGTGTTGAAGCTAAGCTAGCATGACCAAGTAATTCTTTAACAGCATTTAAGTCTGCACCTTGGTTTAATAAGTGAGTTGCAAATGTGTGTCTAAGTATATGCGGACTCTTTTTTATTTTTGTAGATGCTTTACTAAAATAATCATTTATTAAACGATATACAAGATTCGGGTACATTTTATTTCCTTTTGCTGTCAAAAATAATTCATCAATATTAGAAACATCTATCTGCTTTCTTTGCGTATTGTATTCTTTTAGTTGTGTTTCTAGTTTATGCAATAATGGAACAATGCGTTCTTTATTTCTTTTTCCTAATATTCTAATTGTTTTTGCCGTGTAATCAATATCTGACTCTTTTAAATTGATTAATTCACTTCTTCGCATTCCAGTGGCATAGAACATTTCTATGATTGTTTTGTTACGTATGCCTTCAAAATTATTTTCAAATCTTACACTTCCTAATACTTCATCCATTTCTTTTTCAGAGAATGGTACTTGTATTTTAGTTGACGTTTTTAATGCTTTGTGTTTGGCTAGCGGACTTGCTTCTACTTGTTTTGTTTTGAGCAAGTATTTATAGTAGGTTTTTAATGAAGATATTTTACGATTGATTGTCGCGTTTATTAAACCATTATCTACTAATGAGACAATCCAATTTCGAATTTGGACATAGTGTACATTTATAATGTTAGCATCTTCATATTCTTTTTCACAGAATTCTGAAAAGGAACGCAAGTCATTTTCATACGCCGTGACTGTATGTTGCGAATAGTTTTTTTCAAGTTTTAGGTATTCTGTGAACGGAGTGAAGGTCATTCTTGTTTCTTGTTGTTTGTTGTTTGTTGTTTGTTGTTTGTTGTTTGTTGTTTGTTGTTTGTTGTTTGTTGTTTGTTGTTTGTTGTTTGAAAAATATTTCTTTGCCACGAATTCACAAATGTTTTCTTTGATTCTTTTACTCAATTTTTAACTACTCAATACTAATAGCTTATTTGTTGTTCGTTATTTGTTTATGAGTTTATGAGTTTATGAGTTTATGAGTTTAAAGTTACTGAACTTGTAATAACTATTTAAATTTAAAGCATAAAAAAAGGTTTCCGATGTGGAAACCTTTTAGTTTTTTAAGTTTTAGAAATGTTAGATATTCTCTGCATCTCTTAATCCTTGTATGTATTGAGCTTTCTGGATTTGAGCTCTACGAACAACAGATGGCTTTGCAAAGTGCTTTCTAGCTCTTAGTTGACGCATTCCTCCTGTACGATCGAACTTTCGTTTGAAACGTTTCAGTGCTCTGTCTATATTTTCTCCTTCTTTAACTGGTATAATTAACATAGTCCTTAACCTCCTCTCTTTTAGATTTTGTGGTTGCAAATATAGATACTATTTTTTAATTCTATTAAATTATTTGCATTATTTTTTTTGCATTAGCGATAGAGGTATTGTTGGAGCTCCTCCCAAAGAAATTGGGAGAGCGACTACCGAAAGCGCGGCCGCAATTTTTCTTTGCGGAATGCCCAGATTATTAATTTGACAATGTAGCAATTTGATAATGTACCAATTAGCATTAGATGAGTTTTTATTTTACAGACCAAACAGAATAACTTTTTGGTGGTGCTTGAATTTTAACCCATTTTCCGCCTTGCGTTACTGGTTCCCAACCAGAATGTCCTGTGTAATCTTTGATTCGTGTGTTTGACCAATTGGTTTCCACCCAACGTTCTTGCCAACTGTTTGAGTTGTTTATATACACCACTAAGCCTGAACTGTTATAGCCATTTCTTCTGGCAACATATTCATCATTATCTGTGTATAGAATAGAAGTGTTTCCACTTGCTAAGTTGTTATGAATCCAGATAAGATTGTTTAGACGTTCTTTGTTTAACCATTCTTCGTAATCGCGATAAAAGATAGTTGGATATCCTTCATGTGTTAGAATGTAGGCATACGCGAGAATTTTATTGTTGATGATTTCATCCGTATCATGATTTGCCACAAATGTTACTGCTTTTGACGCGTTACGTTTCCATAACATGTCTCCATTTAGTTGTGTAAGGTCGTTTCCGCCAAACGCATCACGCATTTTGTAGTAACAAGCAAAATCGAACGCGCTTACTTCCGCTTGCGCTGTCCAGGAATCTAAGATGTTTACATTTCCGTCCCACAATTCTCCCACAGAGAAACCTCCAACAGCATTTTTCCAGTCTTTTACAACCCACGGCGCAAAACCTTTTACGTAGTCAAAACGCCATCCGTCAAACCCGATAACATTTTTATAGTATTTGGCTACTGAGTTTGAATTGTTCCAAAGCCAGTCTTGCACATATTGTTTGTGGTGACATAAATCGGCAAAACCTCCAAATACACCTTCATCATTTGCGTGGTAATCATTTGGATGAAAGTCATAATAGGTTCTATTGAACATTCCTGACATTGGTTGATAATCCGTGTAAGTATTTGTTCCTTTGAACGGATTGTACTCACTATCACCTCCGCTATTGTGATTTAATACAATATCTGCTATTACACTCAATCTGTTATTATGAGCCGTATTGACTAAACTTATCAATTCGGCAGTTGAACCAAAACGCGTTTCTACACTTCCCATTTGATTGTATTCTCCAAAATCGAAGTAATCAAATGGATCGTATCCCATAGAGAACGGTCCATTTTGCGCTTTGGAAGCTGGCGGAAGCCAAATAGCGTCAATTCCGGCGTTGCTCCAATCGTCTACTTTTCCTTTGACAACATTCCACCAAGTTCCACCTGCTGGCACATCCCAATAGAACGCTTGCATCATTACACCAGAACCAATTGGTTTTAGATTGGATCTATTTTTAGCAACAACAGTTTCTTTGACTGCTTCTGTACTTTGCTCATTTTCTTGATTGATTTCGTCTTCAGAACAGCTAATTAGAAATAAACTGATCAGTAAGAAATAGAAGATTTTAGTTGTTTTCATATTTTTTGGGTTAAAGTTCTTTTTCAATGTAAATATTTATTTTGTAGAACAAGAATCCCATATCTAGCGAAAACGTTTTCGTGTTGATAAGTTTCTAACTTATACGGTTTTACCGTAATTGGAAAGAGTTTCTTTATACCAAAAAAAAAGACCACTCGTTAAAGTGGTCTTTTGTTATTTATTTTAAGTGTTGATGATTTTCGTTTTGAAAGTACTTCTCGATACTATTTTCTATCTATTTCGACTGCGCTCAATATGACAGAAAATCACTCGAAGTGACGTGTACTGATTCAATATTATGTCGCAGGTTTGTAATCTTTTTTATCAATAATCAAAAAAAGAATTTTTGATAAAAATGACTCCAATCTATTTATGTCGCAGGTTTGTAATCTTTTTTATCAATAATCATTTTTGCAATGATTTCACGAAGTATTTCCGATGTTCCGCCACCAATTGGTCCTAAACGGCTGTCGCGAAATAAACGTGCCATTGGATATTCTTCCATATAACCATAACCACCTAACATTTGTAAACATTGATAGATTACATTATCCGACATTTTGGTCGATTGTAATTTAGATATGGTAGCTTCTTTTACAACGTATTCTCCTTTATTGAGTCTGTACGCTACTGTATAGTTGAATGTTTTACACACTTCAAGTTCTGCTGCCAAGTCAGCCATTGTATGACGTAATGCTTGGAATTTGTCAATACTTCTTCCAAATGCTTGACGTTCCGACATGTATTGTATTGCGTATTCCATGGCAAATTCGGCTCTTGCATGTGCATTTACGCCCATAATTAAGCGTTCTAAAGCAAAGTGTTGCATGATGTATGCAAATCCTTTGTTTTCTTCTCCCATTAGGTTTTCTAGTGGAATTTCAACATTGTCAAAAGCAATTTCTCCTGTATCAGAAGCTTTCCAACCTAGTTTTTCTAGTTTTGTCGCAGAAATTCCAGGCATTTCTCTGTCCAAGACAAAAATACTGATTCCTTTGTTTCCAAGTTCTGGATTTGTTTTTGCAGCAATTACTAAATAATCACTGTATACACCGTTTGTGATAAACGTTTTTGAACCGTTGATGATGTATTTATCCCCTTTTTTTACAGCCGTCGTTCGCATTCCTGCAACATCCGATCCGCCAAAAGGTTCCGTAATACATAGACAACCTATTTTTTCGCCTGTAATACTTGGTGCTAGATATTTTTGTTTTATTTCGTGATTCCCTTCTTTGTTCAAGTGCGTCATGGCTAAGTATACGTGCGCCCAAATTGCTGCGGCAAATCCACCAGAATTGATACGTTGTAATTCTTCTAAAAGTATGACTGTATAGAAAAGGTCTAAATCCATTCCGCCATATTCTTCTGGATATGCCAATCCGAAGTATCCCATTTCGCCAAATTTCTCCCAAATAAAGCGTTCAATGGTTCCTGTTTTCTCCCATTTATCAATGTGAGGAACGACTTCTTTTTTTAAAAAATCTCTTAGACTTTCTCTAAAAAGTTGATGCTCTTCGTTAAAGTACATACTTTCCATATATGGCAATTTTTATATTTTTCTATTCAATTGACAAATATAATTCAATTATCTTGATTTTCTTGGTTGGAAAGTTTCGAATTTTTGCCAAATCTTCAAAAGTTTTGAATCCTTCTCTGAGAATTCGTTGGTTGATAATTTCGTCTGCCAATTCATAGTCTATGTATGGAATTTTTAGTAATTCTTCCAGTGAACACGTATTGAGATTCACTTTAACGATCGCTGGTTTTTCTATATAGAAACGTTTCCAAACGTTCTGTACTACTTCTGGCTTTAAGCCATAGACATCTTCTAATTGAGATTCTATCACAAATCCGCCAATTTTTGTTCTGTATTTTACAATTCGTTCAGAAAGTTTTTCGCCGATTCCGTATACTTTTCGGAGTTCTTCAATCGTTGCTTTGTTCAAATCGATCTTTTCCAGCGCAACTTCGTCTGCTTTCTCGTATGTATTTGACTTTCCTAGGTAGAAACGTTTCCAAACTTTTTGTATTACTTCTGGCTTTAGCCCATATACATTTTCTAATTGAGATTCCGTGACAAATCCGCCCAATTTCGCTCGGTAGTTTACGATTCGCGCTGAGAGTTTTTCACCAATTCCGTATACTTTTCGGAGCTCTTCAATCGTTGCTTTGTTGAGATCGATCTTTTTTAGAATAACTTCCTCCTTTTTTCCATACGCCCACTTTTTCTTCTTTTTGTTGGTCACCCATTCGGGGAATTTAAAATGCGGTTGCAAGATGCTGAGTAATGAATCTGAAACCTTTGTGACCGTTTGAAATTCCTTGGCTGAATTTACATATTTATTGGTCGCTCTAAATTTGTGTAAACGATCAATTTCTTTAGTAGACATTCCTAAGGTAAAACCTTTGTAATCGGAAATAAAGTTTGGATTGAACGGGAAAATTTTCGGTTTTCGTTCCTCAATCGCAAGCAGTTTGAGCGAATCTATGTGTTGTTGATAGATCGCAACTTCTGCGTCCGCAAATAGTTGAGGTGTTTGTGTGGGATTTGTGTAAAAGTAGATTCCTTGTACCATAAAGATTAGGAATATTATACACAAAATCCCACTTCGTTCTGCTTTCAGAAACGTAAAGTGGGATTTGATGTTTTTCATGTTTTCGATTTTTTAAATTAATCGTTACATGAGTATTTTATGGGGTTTAGTATTCTACACTAAGTTATTATTATTTAAGCTTTATTTTCTTTAATAGCGCTCATATATCTTACCAATTCTTCTTTTACTCTTGGCGCTAGTAATACAAGTCCTATCATGTTTGGAATCATCATCGCAAAAATCATCGCATCTGAGAATCCAATTACAGAATCTAAACTTGCTGCTGCTCCAACGATTACGAATAAACAGAAAACAATTTTATACGTATACTCAGCTCTTTTAGTTCTTCCAAATAGGTATGCCCAACCTTGGAAACCGTAGTACGACCAAGAAATCATGGTACTGAATGCAAATAATACTACTGCAACCGTTAATACATACGGGAACCAGCTAATTGCACTTGCAAATGCTCCAGAGGTCATTAAAATAGCTTCTGCATCGTTAGAAGGTCCACCAGCAGCTAAGGTTCCTGTGATGATTAAAACTAATGCTGTCATGGTACATACGACAACTGTATCAATGAATGGCTCTAATAAAGCCACCATTCCTTCACTTGCTGCATATTTCGTTTTTACTGCTGAATGTGCAATAGATGCAGAACCAATACCTGCTTCATTCGAAAATGCTGCACGTCTAAATCCTTGAATTAATACTCCAATAGCACCACCGGCAATTCCTTCAGGACTAAATGCGCCATTGAAGATTTGCATAAACGCATCACCAATCATAGTATAGTTTGCAAATATTACAAATAATGAAGCCGCTACATAAATTACGACCATGAATGGTACAATTTTGTCCGTTACTTTCGCAATTTTCTTGATTCCTCCAATAATTACAATACCAACTAAAATAGACATTACCAAACCAAATGCCCAACCATATCCATGTAGAAAAGATTCATCTCCACCTGTAATGTTTTCAACTAATTGAAATGCCTGATTTACTTGAAACATGTTTCCTCCACCAAAAGAACCTCCAATTACGAAGATGGCAAATAATACGGCTAATACTTTTCCTAAGCCAGCCAATCCTTTTGCTTTTAGTCCTTTAGTTAAGTAGTACATTGGACCACCATATACGGTTCCATCTTCTCCAATGTCTCTATATTTTACACCAAGCGTACATTCTACAAATTTTGATGCCATTCCTAGCAATCCAGCAATTATCATCCAAAAGGTTGCTCCTGCACCACCAATAGATACTGCAATGGCAACTCCGGCAATGTTTCCTAAACCTACTGTTGCAGATAAAGCTGCTGTTAAGGCTTGGAAATGCGAAACTTCTCCTTCATGACCTTCAATTGCTATTGTTTCGATTGCATCTCCTCCAGGCGTTGAATCTCCTGCTCCAATCATAGATTCGTGATGATCAATATCATCATATTTTCCTCTTACAATATTTACAGATGTCCAAAAACCGCTAAAGTTGATAAACTTGAAATAGATTGTAAAATACGTTGCACCTATAATTAGTGGAAATAATACCCAAAACACTTTAACGTCTTCTGTAAATGGTATTTGATAAAAGATAAAGTCTACAAACCAACTTGTTGCCCAGCCAAATCCTTCATCGATTTGTTGATCGAGTCCTTTTTCGGCGGCTTCCTGCCCAAAGGTTAGTATAGGTAATAAGATTGTAATTAATGAAAGAAGATATTTCTTCATAATATAGTGTCAGTTAGTTAATATTTATTTGTGGATAATTAATAAGCTAGCAAGATGCTAAAAAAAAATTGCTTAATCAAGTTTTAACGAATTAAATAAGATTTTTCGACAGTTTCTAAAGGTTGTATTTTAACTTTAATGATTCTATTTGCTCAGGACGCCCTAATACGATTATTTTAGATTCTTTTGCTAATTTGAGTTCTGCTTCTGGGTTGATAACGTATTCACCATCTGGTGTTTTATAACCAATTACCGTACAACCTGTTTCTCGTCGTAAATCGAGTTCTTTTAAGGTAATTTCTTTACCAGAAGGCGTAATGTCTTCCATTTTTATTTCTTCTACATTTGTAGTGTTATCTCCGCTAAGTGAAAGATTGTCGATAAATTCTACTAAATCTGGCACAACCACCAAAGAAGCCATGTGTTCACCACCAATTCTATCTGGCATGATTACATTATCTGCACCCGCTAGTTTTAGTTTTCTATACGATGTTTCTTGTGATGCCCGACTGATGATTAATAGATTTTCGTTGATCTGTCTGGCAGAAAGCACTACAAATAAGTTATCCGCATCACTTGGCAATGCCGTAATTAAGCATTTTGCTTGCTCAATTCCTGCTTTTTGCAAAACCTCATCTTCGCTCGCATTTCCTTCTACAAAATACGTTTCGATATCTTCATATTTTTCAATGATATTTCTGTTTTTTTCAATAATGACAAATTCTTCGCCATACGCACTAAGTTTTTCAGAAGCTTGCCTTCCATTTCTTCCAAATCCACAAATAATGATATGATTTTCCATGTGTCTTATTTTTTTTAAGGTCTTACGTTGTATAATATTTCTTAAGGTGCTTCTACTTAGAATGTATTCGGTGATGACAGTTATGGCGTACGCAAATACAAATACACTCGTAATAATTAAGAATACAGTAAATAAGCGTGCATTTTCATCTAAAGGAACAACTTCTCCATAACCAACGGTAGTTACCGTAATGACTGTCATGTACACCGCATCTGTCCAACTCATTTCAGTTACGGAATGAAAGCCAAAAACTCCTATTGTAAATACAATTACTAATAAGGATAAAGCCAGATAGAATTTTGATTTGAAAAATCTATACATATATCAAAATCGATTTAGAAAGCATCTTTATTTCTTAAAATTATTTCAAGTAAATATATAAATTGATCACTAGTTTACATTCAAAATGACAAAAAAGTTTAGATCAAAAAAAATGCTGCTTAAATAAGCAGCATTTTATAATATATAAATGTTTTATAGATGAATAATTGCATCTGGATTACCATCAGGGTCCCCATTTACGGTTCCATCAGTTGTCGGATTTCCAAATAATAAAACTCCTGCTGCATGAGGTGCTGCCATTGAAGTTCCACTGATTGTATTATATCCTCCACTTTTCCATGTAGATCTAACTGCTACACCAGGAGCACAATAATCTACTGGAGAACCATAGTTAGAAAATGAAGCGAAATTATCATTAATATCCATTGCAGATATAGTGTATACATTCGTTCCATTTGCTCTTGCAGGTGAAGAACTATTTGCGTCTGTAGCAGAGTTTCCTGCAGCTAGCACAAACTTAACTCCTGTTGAAGCGGCAGATATCACAGCATTGTCTAATGCAGTAGATATTCCTCCACCTAAACTCATATTAGCAACATCGCCACTACTTCCATTTGCAGCTACATAATCAACTCCAGCAATCACACCAGAGTTTGAACCACTTCCTCTTCTATCTAAAACTCTAACTGCAACAACAACATTTCCTGGAGCTACTCCTACAGTTCCAACGCTATTATCTATTGCAGCAATTGTTCCTGCAACATGTGTTCCGTGTCCATTTTGATCTTCAGGGCTTAAATTTGAAGGTGATCCTGTTAAAAAAGATGCACTTCTTGCAACGTCTACATTTAAGTCTTCATGATCTAAATCGATTCCTGAATCAATTACCCATGCAGTATTAGATGAAGCACCGCTTCCTCCTCCAACACGTGTCGTTCCATAAGGAATTACTTGAGGATCACTTCCTCCTGTATTCCCGCCAGGTTTTCCTGCGTAAGGAGAAATTGTAAACATAAAATCTTGTTCAATACTTTCTACATTAGGGTTTCTTCTAAGTGCTTCTAATTGGTCTTTTGTTAAGTTTGCTGTAAATCCTACAAAAACATGTCCATACGTTTTTTGGATTGCTTCCGGAGTTACAACAGATTTAAAATCGCGTGTGATTTCTTTTTGTAAATCATTCATTTGAGTTTGATATTCTCCTAGTGATTTTACTTTAGGGAACTTTTTAACGTTTTTACCATTAGATTTTAGTCTAACTGTATATTGATTAGGAATTACTTGGGTGTTTTTAAAAGTAATGTTTTCCACTTCAATTAAGTCATCTTCATTTAGATTAGCATCCGTTTGACAACCGATAATTGTTCCTGCTAAGATTCCTACAAGTAGAAATCTTGATAATTTTTTGTTAAGTTTCATTAATTTGGGTTATGAGGTTATTAATAAGTTAAAGTGGGAAATTACACATTTTATGTTAAAAAATTAACAAATAACTTTTTTTTCTGACAAAAAAATACTTTTTCATAAATAAATTAACTAATAAAATGAAGGAAAATATTTTCTAAATATTAATATTTTTTTCTTTCAAAAAAACAAATAGAACCTCGAACCAGGATGGTTTAAACTTCTGTATTACAAATCAAATACAGAGGTTCGTTTGGTGTAAATTAAATCTTTTAAACGTAAAATAAAAGCTAAGGTTAGGTACAAAGCAAAACTTACTCCAAACGTAGCAAATGTAATGTAGATAAAAAATAAACGTACATTTTTTGCCCGCATTCCTAAACGTTCTGCCAAGCGTGACAAGGCTCCGAATCCGTGTTTTTCAAAAAAGTAACGCAGTCTGTATATAAATTTCATCTGTATCTATTTTTGCTTTTTACTAGCTTTTGCAGATTCTATGCAAGATAATTTTTTTGCACAAAAAAAGCCACTATTGATTAGTGACTTTTTAAATTTTTAATGATTTTTATTATTAGTAAAGTGCTTCTAAAGCAAATCTATCGTTGTTATTGAAATTAATTGCTGGTCCACATGACTGCATTATTGAAGACGAATCTGATCCAGTTGGTGTTCCATTGATATAGATTGCACCAACTCCAGCGCTTCCTTCATTGATGTTTTGTCCACAACTTTGGCGTGTTTGATAATCTGTATGACGGAAACCGATACAATGTCCAATTTCGTGCGCCATTGTTCCTGCTAGTTCGTTTACAGTAGGACTTATAGAAAGTTCAAACCATCTGCTATTGATTCCAAATCCTTTTGCAGGATCGCCTTTACGTGTTGGAAAACCAGCAGCTCTACCTAAGGTAATGAATCCACCAGATTCTAATTCGTAAAATTCAGTTACTTCAATATTTGCTTTGTTTCTTCCTCGTTGTCCAAAAGCAACTCTTGCAAACGTAAGACGCAATCCTAAGTTGTTATACATAGAAATTGTTGCATCTAACGCATTTGATCCTAATGTTCCTAAATCTGGATCTACACTAATGGTAATGACTCTTGGTAAACTTGTTACTAAATTTGAAGTTCTGTAATGTTTTGCTAATGGATCTGCTGGTGCTAACTCGTCTATTTGTGAATAGGAGAAAAACATATCTTCTACAGCAATTCCATCTTCTCCCATGAAATTCATGGCACGTGCGTTGGTTGTGTCAAATAATGCGGCATCAAGTTTTGACAAAATTTCTGGGTTAATTTTTGCCTCATCCTGTAAAGGTTCATCTGATTGATCAGATTGACATGCTGTAAATGTTGCAAATACAAGTGCAAATACAGCTAACATTGATAAAAAGTTTTTGGTTTTCATACTAAAAGATTTTAGGTTTTTTGGGTTAATAATTCCCTAAAGTAATTATTTATTAAGATTTACATTACAAATTAGATGGTTTTTCGATGAAATACTGTATTTAAAATAATTCTAAAATCATACTTAAACCAAAGCTAAATGACTAAAAATCTTTACTTTACCGCATATTTTATCATCTTAATATAGCATTTCCAATAGCACATTGTAAACATTGATGTGTATTACAATAGCTTTTCTTTAATTCTAATAATGCTTGTGTTTGTAGCGCGTTTTCAATCGTAATTTTTTTAGTTGCAAATTTTTGAATGATCGTATTTTTTTCAGGTGTAATGCTTCGCAGTAAGGCAAGTATGTTTTCTATATTCGGTTTGCTTAAATATCGCTCGTAACAATATTTCAATGGAATGATACTATTGATTAATAATACATCAATGAAACTTTTGGAAAGTACTTTTTTTCGCTTGGGCGAAATTTTCTCAAAGGTGTAATGTGTCTCCCAAAATACAGACGTTGCAACTTGCAAAATTGCATACATGTCTTCAATAGAAGTTGTGGTGATTAGTTTCGAAAATAAATTACTTTCTTGATGATATAAGGTTGCCAATTGCGAAGCGCGAAGCGTTGGAAAGTTGGCAGGACGCGTTCTAAAAAAGTGCAATGGAATTGATGCTTTTTCAGCATATTCAAATTTATGCGTCAGATAGTTGTATTCACGGAACAATTGGTCATAGTATTTTTCCTGAGTCACATCTTGCGAAAGCAATCCAAAAATACCAAACAGAAAAGCTTCTAATGATTGTTGTTTCTCGCTCAATTTCCGAATTATAGAAAAATCAACGGAACATGCAGCTTCAAAAAAGGCTTCACTATTGAGTTTGAGTCCAAAACCTTTGGCAAGCAATCGGAATAAGACCGCTTCCCAATCGTACTTGGTTTGTTTGACCAATATTTCTATTTCGGCAGCTTTCTTTTCTAGACGTTCGAGGTATAAGCGTTCGAGCCAGTTTTCAAGTTGGAATTCTGTAATTGCTGGAAATTCTGTTTCACAATTGATCCACTTTTTAGGTGTGTTCATTAACTTGGAATAGCGTTGTATTTGTGTAAAATTGGTATAGTCTTTTAAAACTAATGTTGGAATGACAGAGTTGTCTTTTCGATGAATTTCAATATCATGATTCCACACAACATGCAGAATGACATTATCATAGTTTTTATCCTTTTCATGATGATGTACAAACCAATCAGAAGCGTTTACATGCATTTCTACATTGCCTGCCCACAATTGATTTTCAATACGTAATTGCGCATTGAAAAAATCAGGACCAGCATGGTGATTGTGCGTTCCTAAGTTGATAATTTGAATATTTTCTTTATTGGAAGTTTGTAAGTTTTGCAGGTGGAGTTTCCCAAATTTCCACAGATAATACAGCAGGTCTTCTTTTACAGTCATATAGATAATTATTAAATTTTAATAATTTCAATGGGGAAAGAAGTTTATTATCTCTTGTAAGATTAATAGTGTAAAAATACACTATTTTACATTTTATTTTTATACATTGTAAATTACAATTTTTTGTATAAAAAGCAACTTTATCTTTAATTTTTTATGAATTAATGAACTCCCTAATTAAGTCAGTTTTTATTATTGCCTTACCTGCATTTGCACTTATTGCAATGTTAGATAGTCTTTGGTATTTATATACTGCTGGAATCTCATTACAACATGTTGCGCACTTATTAACTGCTGGATGTATTGTATTTTTCTTTTTACAAATTTTCATAAAACCAACACCACGCACAGACGCCATATTAAAAACGCATACGTTTATTATCTTTTTAGGCTGCATACTTGGACTGTTGGTTGGTAGTTTGCAAGAAGATGACACATTTAGAGGAATCTGTACTATTTTTAATATACTGTTGACAGTTGGCTGGATCATGTATTTAGTGTGGTATTCATACTTTGAAAAGCGAAATGCAGCGAATAATGATATTTTAAAAGTTGGAGAAACGCTTCCATTATTGACTTTTGAGAATAGTAAAAAAGAAGCTATAACTACCGAACGCTTCGCGGGAACGCCAAGTATTTTTATTTTTTATCGTGGAAATTGGTGTCCGTTTTGCATGGCGCAAATCAAGGAAATGGTAGATAAGTATGAAGAACTAACTGAACGAAATATCAATACTATTTTTGTGAGTTCGCAACCGCATGGTTTTAGTAAGAAGTTGACTAAAAAATATCCGCTAGATTTTCAGTTTTTGGTAGATGTTGATGGAAATGTTGCCAAACAATTAGATATCTTTTCCAAAAATGGTTTGCCGTTTGGTTTTCAGATTTTTGGCTTTAAATCGCACACCGTTTTACCAACCGTTATCATTACAGATTCTAATGAAAAGATTACGTACACGAATCAAACCGATAATTATCGCGTACGACCAGAACCGAAGACTTTACTGAAAATTATAGATCAGAATGTATAGTGATTTAAAAATTACTCTATTTCGTATCCTGCTGCTTTCCAAGCTTTAATGCCACCTTCAACATTATACGTTTTTGAATATCCTAACTCGCGAAGTGTTACAACAGTTTTTCCGCTTCTTCTGCCACTTTTACAATACACATAAATCGTTTGATCTTTCGCAATTTTACTTGTAACATCAGCTACAAAAGTATCATCATAAAAATTAGCTTCAAGTGCTTTGCCAGTAATTTTTCCTTCCGCTACTTCTTCTGGTGTACGAACATCCAATACAGTTACTTCAGCATCCTTCAATAATTCATAAAGTTCTGTAACAGTAATGTTATTCTCTTTCGGAGCATTTGAACAACTAAAGAATACTAAAAAAGTTAGTGCAATAAATACAAACGTGATTTTTTGGAGTTTCATACAGTTGAAATTTAGTTCGTTTTAGCGCCTTCCCATTCTGAGAATCCGCCCATTAAATTATATGTGTTTTCAAAACCAATACTATTCATTACAGCGCACGCTTGACCGCTTCTTCCGCCAGAGCGACAGTATATGTAATAGTTTTTAGAAGGATCTAGTTTTTTTACTTCATCAATAAATCCTTGTCCTAAAAAGATGTCAATATGTAGTGCATTCGGAATGTGTCCTTCGTCAACTTCATCTTGTGTGCGAACATCAAGGAGTACTGCGTTTGTGTCGTTTGCAAGTTGTTCTTGCCATTCTTGTTGTGATAAATCTGCCATTCTATTTGTATATTTTTGTTTGTTTCACTCTTAACTCATCACTTTTTAACTCTTAACTTATTTGTTATTTGTTATTTGTTATTTGATGATTCGTTAATTTGTTTTCACTTTTCACTTGTTTGCCAGGAATTCGCGAATATTTTTATTTAGCTCTTTACGCTGTTTTCAAATTCTCAATACTCAATTCTAACAACTCATTTCTTTTAGCGTTTCAAAGTTAAACTTTTCAATAGAAATTATTCAAAAAAAAGCCGAAGTAATTTACTTCAGCTTTTTACAGGCAATAGTTGTGCCTTTATTTTTATAAGTTAAAATCTAAGTCAGTCTAAACATCTAAGAAGTCTAACAGAATCCAAGAAAATTTAAACCTTTATTGAACAACCAATCGCTTTTGTCGTTTTTACCTCAACTTCTTTTCCAGCTAATAACGCATCAACTGCATCTTCTACATAGTGTTTTGTTGTTGCAGCTGCATCTTTGTAATTATCGTCAATTGCGCCAATATACTTTACTTGGTGACCTTTTGGTGTTTTAGCTAGTACATACATGTGCGGTGTTCGTGTTGCTCCAAATACTGGATACACTTTTTGTCCTACATCCAACATATAAGGAAATGTAAATCCTTTTTCTTTAGCGCGTGTTTGCATTGCTTCAAAATTATCTTTTGGTCTCGCTTCTGGATTGTTTGGATTAATCGCAATTACAGGATAACCTTGACTTGCATATTTTTTATCCAACGCAATTAATCTGTCTTCATACGCCACAGAATATGGACACGTGTTACACGTAAACGTAAGAATGAATCCTTTTGTATCTTTATAATCTGCCATAGAAACCATTTTCCCATCTACATTTTTCAATGAAAAATCTTTTACAATGTCACCAACTTGATAACCGTTTGCAACTTCTTTCTTTGGTTTTTCTACATTTTCAGCAACGGCTTTTGTTTCTGGTGTTGCATCGCCATCTTTTTTCTTGTCTGTACATGAATACGTCATGAAAAGCACAGCCAATACTGCTAGTTTTATTGTTTTCATTTTGTGGGTTTTATTAGTTTATAAAATTTCTTAATTCACTTTCTAATTCTGCTTTGGTAAACGAATGTTCATAAAACTTACGTTTTCCTTTTTTGTAAATTACCGTTGCCGGAATTGCGCCTGACCATTTCTCTGACACTTTTGAAATCCATGCATTTTGATCTGGATCGTCGAGCAAAACTTTTTCAGATTTTAATTCGTTTTTCGCTAAGAATGAATTCAATTTTTTCAGATTGAAGTCCAAACTTACCAACAATACTTTTACGTTTTTATCCTTATAGTCTCGATTTACAGCTTCAAAATGCGGTAATTCTTTTACGCAAGGCGCGCACCAAGTTGCCCAAAAATTGACAACATGAATATTATCATCTTCAATATTGAGATACTTTTCAAACTGTTCAAAATTTAATACGGGAATATCGGAAGTTGTTTCTTCAGCGATTTCAACGTTTGTTGAACTTGTTTCAGCGTCTTTTGCTTCTGTAATTGCTGTTGATTTTGGTTCGTTTTTACACGAAAAAAATACAATACAAATTACGATAAGAATACTCTTTTGTAGCATGGTTTTAATTTTCAGCCTAAAAATACAAAAACTAGTTTTGAAGGACGTCGCTTTAACAAAATTTAAACAATATTAAAAATGATTTAGAAGAAAATAATTTGATCTTCATTTTAATATTTTTTCATTTCTTTTGTCAATTGTATTTTTAATTTACCTACTGTTTTGTCAAAAGAATCGGTAGTTGGATTATTATCTCCATTATTGAAAATAATACTATTTAGTTCCTTTTCATAAGGATTATTAAAAGTATCCAAATTATCAACTAATTGAATAAACTCATTAAGTTTTATATTATAATGTGTTACGTGCCTTGTAAGCTCCTTACAGAGTTTACTCATCTCAGAATTGTAATCGATTTCAACTTCTGGCAAAAAACTTAAAAAAGTATTGTAACTCTCTTGAAGGTACTTTAGTCTATTTTGGAATACATATTGATATTGCTCTGATTTTTTCGTTTCGGAAATATGATGTTTCGAAGAAAATTCAGAAGCTAGTATAAGAGGACTTCTAACTCTTCCAAAATCGTCTCTTAAATCAAGAATAGATTTTAATAAGTTTCTTGATAATTCATACTTTAACTTTCCTTTATGTTCCTTTTTCCATTTATTAAAACTTCTAAGAGTAAAAAAGGTTGCAGTTAAAGAACCGATAATTAAAATAATATCTTTTATTAATGTTAAATCTATACTATTCAAACACATTTTCTATAGCTAATTAATGTTATGCTAAATTAAACATTTTCTATCGTATTTTCATTATTTAAAATTTGTAACTTACCTTGGGTATTTCTAAACAACATTCAATCCAGAAAAAGGTTTCCCTATCACCTTTTTTGCATCAATATCTAACCAATTATTCAAGACAGACGTATAAATTTCTCGGAAATCAATTTCGTATTTCAAATCGCCATTTTCATCTAAATTGCTCAAATCTGCCATCGGATTGTAAAAACCTGGTTTTTTCAACTGACTTCCAATCAAAAATACCTGATTCGCCGTTCCATGATCCGTTCCATTCGCAGCATTTTGTTGTACGCGTCTGCCAAATTCTGAAAAAGTCAAAATTAAGGTGTCTTTAAAAGAGTCTTCTTGTTTTAAATCTTTTATAAAAGCCGCCATTGCTTCATCATACACACTCAACAAGCGTTTTTGCTTATTGGTTTGATTCGCATGTGTGTCAAATCCGCCAAGCGACGCATAATATACTTTTGTTTGCAATCCGGAGTTGATAAATTGGGCAACTTGCTTCAATTGTTTTGAAAATCCAGTATTCGGATACGTTGTCTTTGTGCTAAACGTTTTGGAAGTTTCGTAAATGTATTTTGCTGACGAAGAAGCTGTCACCATTGTTTTGTATAAATAACCCAAATTATGTTCACTTAAATGAGCTTCATCATGATGTTCTACAACTTTTTTGAAATACGGCGCTTGTGTACTTCTGTAAAAAAGATTTGGGTTTTTAGTGGCAATTCCATCGGTTTGTTCGCCTTTTAGCATGAGCGACAAGGTATCATCAACTTCAATTGCATCTAGTGATTTGCTTTTAGAAGCATCTAAATAACGACCAATCCAACCCGATTGTAAATATTCGTTCGCATCACTTGCGGTATGCCAAATATCCGTTGCTCTAAAGTGTGAACGATTCGGATTTGGATAGCCAACATTATTAATGACGCACAATTCTCCGTTATTATATAAGTCGCTATGCGCGATGAGACTTTCGTGGAAACCAATTTCGTCTGTAATGCCGATGAGGTTACTTTTTTGTTGTGCCAACGAAGGACGTTTTTTATAGTAAATATCATTTCTAAACGGAACAATTGTGTTTAAACCATCGTTTCCACCAGATAATTGAATGATAACTATCTTCTTCCCTGTCGCAATAGCTTCATCCAACAAATTAAATCCTGAAACAAACTTCGGCAGAAATAATGCCGTACTTGCTAACGATGCGCTTTTTATAAAATTTCTTCTGTTCATTCAAAAATTTATTTTTGCATTCCCATGAAAATGGGAATCTAATTCACTCTAAAATTTAACACAATTGATATTCAGGCAACGACATCAATTGAATGCAATATTCTTTCAAATCCTGATCGGCTAACTTGTCTAAATAAGTTGCTGTTCCTTTATTTAATGGACTTACCAATAAAACTTGCTGTAATTGTGTTGTCGTTATATTTTTTTGTTCCGAATAAAACATTTCCCAATCGGGAAGTACTTTTAGTTTTCGTTGTCGATTTCGTTTGGTATTAAAACGTTGAAAATCGTCTTCAAACGCGCCTTTTTCATCCAATGCAATCGCGCCTTTTGCTAATAATATGGAAGGTAAATTAAGGCGTAACATCATTGTATTCGGATTGATCCAATTTCTGCCGCCTTTCCAACCAGCAACATTTGGCGGAAATAATAAATGCTGTCCTAATAATTTTTGCAGATACACAAGTTCGCGTTCTTTTTCAAACTGCATTGGCACGACATTATGAACGCCCACTAAAAATTCTACGGGCGATTTTATCTTCGTTCCTATATTTTTTTGATCATAAAACCAATCGGAAAGCAATACAAAACGCATTAAGTTTTCAATGTCATAGTCTTTATAAAAAACTTCGGTCATTTCGCGTATGCGAGAAGGATCTAGTTGATCATTCACAAAATAACGGTAGACTTTTTCACAGATAAATTGCGCACATTGTTTTTGCTTCAAGATGATTTCGATAATATCGTCTCCATCAAAATTTCCGGTTTCGCCAAAGAAAGTTTTCTCTCCGTAATCATGCTGAAATCTGCGCAAGCGAAAATTCCCCACAAAATCATGATTCCAACCTGTAAACGCACGCGCCGCTTCTTTAATGTCTTTTTCAGAATATTGATCGCGTCCAAGCGTAAACAACTCCATCAATTCGCGCGCAAAGTTTTCGTTGGGCTTTTCCTTTTTATTTTGTTTTGTGTTTAAATACTTAATCATTGCTGCTTCTTTAGAAATGGCAACGACAAAATCTTTGAAGTTTCCTAAAGCGTGTTTGCGAAGTGTATTATTGTATTGTTGAATATGAAGAATATTTTTATCATGACATACAAAATGATTTGCCCAAAAAAGTGTCATTTTTTCGCGTAAAACTTCTTGTGTAGTTCCAAGTCTGTAGATCCAAGCAATATTGAGTTCGTGTACTTTTTTCACGCTGTCTTTAATCAGCGAGCGTAGTTTTTTTCGATCGTTTCGTTGTGCATTTCGCACTTGTGCAGTGAGTTCAGAAACATCGACCGTAAGTGGTTTTACTTTGCGAGAAGCGTCAAATACTTGTGAAACAATTGTTGCACGTGATTTGTTTTGCAAAGCACTCGCTGCTGTATATGAAATCCCAAAGCCTACTCTATTATATATATGTACTATTTCTTGTAACGTCATACTGAACAGCTTTTATGCTAAGACTGTAAAACGCTGAAATAGTTTAATTTGGTATTTATTTGAAATTTAAAATTCGTCACTTTGAGTAATTTTCGAGAGAAAATTGTATCGAGAAGCAATTTGAAACCACATAAATTTTTTCTGTTTTTGAATTTTTCTCGATACTATTTTTCTTCACTTCATTTCAAAAAATCACTCGAAATGACGTTTTGAATGATTTATCATTTTTTAATTAAATTTTAACACTTCCAAAGTTGCACACGTTCTCAATTTAATTACATTTGTATATACAATTGTTGTACATACAAATGAGTAAATTAGAAGACATCTTAAAAAGTGACGCAACCTTGCCTTTAGCAAAGCGAACTGCATTAAATTTTATGATCACGAACAAAACGTTATCAGAAAATTATTTAGACTTCTTTAAACAGTATGATATTTCAGGACAGCAATTTAATGTATTGCGCATCTTAAAAGGTCAAAAAGGGAAACCTGCTAACTTGGCTACGATTCAAGAACGCATGATTGACAAGAATAGCAACACAACGCGATTGATTGACAAATTGATTTTAAAAGGCTTTGTAGAAAGAACGATTTGTCCTGAAAACCGAAGAAAAGTAGAAATCATCATTACAAAAAATGGTTTAAAACTGTTAGACGTAATTGACCCAAAATTAAATCGACTAGAAGAAGACATTATGAAACCGTTGACCACAACAGAAGCGGAAACATTAAACATATTATTAGAAAAACTAAGAGGTTAGCAATCCTTTTAAAATTGCCCTAAATAATACAATAGACATAAATTAAAAACAAAAAAAATGAAAACACGTATCTTAACATTAGTAGCATTATTCATATTTGCTACGGTAACAACAGCTTTTTCTCAGGAAAAAAGAATTGACACAGAAGCAAGTTCTATTGCTTGGACAGGTTATAAAGTAACAGGACAACACGAAGGAACCATTAATTTTAAAGGTGGCGCATTAGAGTTTAAAGACGGAAAACTTGTGGGCGGAACGTTTACCATAAACATGACAACAATTAATACTACTGATTTAACTGGAGAATACAAAGGAAAACTTGACGGACATTTAAAATCTGACGACTTTTTTGGTGTAGCTAAATTTCCAGATGCAGTTTTAAACTTTAGAAAAGTTGTAGAAACTGATGATAACATCTACAGAGTTGCTGCCGATTTAACAATCAAAGGAAATAAATCACCTATTACATTTGATATTGAAGTAGAAGCGAATACTGCAGAAGCAAAATTAAAAGTAGATCGTACAAAATATGGTATCAAATACGGTTCGGCTTCTTTCTTTGACGGATTAAAAGATAAAGCGATCAATGACGAATTTGATTTAAACGTACAATTAAAATTCTAAAATATTTTTTATTATAAAATTCATTGCTATATTTGTTACAACAAAAACAGAAAATGAAATCAAATTTAGTAAATACTTGGTGGTGGAACTTACGAACACAAAACTCGTGAGCTAAGTCCCTATTTACTAAGAATAGATATATAAAAAGACTTGTCAATCACGACAAGTCTTTTTTTTTGAAACAAACCGAACTATGTATTCTTTAAAAACGACCTACAAAAAAATTCTGGCCGATACCATAACGCCAGTAAGTGTATATCTGAAAATCAGAGATAAATATCCTAATAGTTTACTGCTTGAAAGTAGCGACTATCACGCCAGCGGAAACAGTTTTTCGTATGTATGTTGCAATCCAATTGCGAGTATTAAAGTTGTTAATGAAACGCTTACGCGGGAATTTCCAAATGGTGAAAAATACATCACTCCTATTGATGCAACTACGAATGTTCCTGAGTTGATTCATGAGTTTTCACAACAATTTAAAACAGATAAAAACGATTTTAAGTTCATCAACAATGGTTTGTTTGGCTACATAGCGTACGATGCAGTTCGTTATTTTGAAGATGTCGAAATATCAAAAAAAGAACAATCGCTTAATATTCCAGATATTTACTATGCAGTATATCAAAACATCATTGCGTTCAATCATTTCAAAAATGAAGCGTATATCTTTTCACATTGCTATGAAACAGCAGACAACATTGCCTCCATTGAACATTTACTAAGTTCCAAAAACTTTACAACGTATAACTTCAAAATTGATGGTGAACGTACTTCTAATTTAGATGATGAACAGTTCAAACAAAATGTAACCTTGGCAAAAAAACATTGCTTTCGCGGCGATGTATTTCAATTAGTTCTATCGCGAAGATTCATTCAAAAATTTAAAGGAGATGAGTTCAATGTATATCGCGCATTGCGAAGCATTAACCCTTCTCCATATCTATTCTATTTTGATTATGGCGATTTCAAAATCTTTGGTTCTTCGCCAGAAGCGCAACTCGTTGTACAAGACAATCACACAGAAATTCACCCAATTGCCGGAACGTTCAAACGTAGTGGAAATGACGAACGCGATGCAGAATTAGCAAAAGAATTATTCGACGATCCAAAAGAAAATGCAGAACACGTAATGTTAGTCGATTTGGCTCGAAACGATTTAAGCAGAAACGGAAATCAAGTCAAAGTAGAAACTTATAAAGAATTGCAATTCTTTTCGCATGTCATTCACTTAGTATCGAAAGTAACAGCTCAAAAACATAAAGATGCATTAACGATGCAAGTCGTTGCAGATACCTTTCCAGCAGGAACTTTAAGCGGCGCACCAAAACACAAAGCCATGCAGCTCATTGAAAAGTACGAAACCTCAAACCGTGATTTTTATGGCGGCGCAATTGGTTTTATGGATTTCGACGGAAACTTCAATCATGCCATTATGATTCGTACGTTTCTAAGCAAAAATCATCAATTACATTACCAAGCTGGTGCTGGAATTGTAGCAAAATCACAAGAAGAAAACGAAAATCAAGAAGTATACAACAAACTAAGAGCGTTGAATACTGCGTTGGAAATTGCGGAAACCATTTGAAATTTTAAATGTAAAAGTAAACGTCTTTGCGAGGCGACAGCCGAAGCAATCTGTTAGTTAAAATATCAAAATCGTCACTTCTAGTGTGCTGAACTTGGTTTAGTATCTATCGAGAAGTGATTTAAAAATAAGAAGTAAAAAAAGCTAATAGCTAAAGGCTAGAAGCGAAAAGCCAATAAAAAAATGAAAAAAGTATTAGTCATAGATAATTACGATAGCTTCACGTACAATCTTGTGCATTATTTGGAAGATTTAGATTGTAATGTTACGGTAAAAAGAAATGATCAGCTTTCGCTGGAAGAAGTAGACGGTTATGAAAAAATCATTCTTTCGCCAGGCCCAGGAATTCCAGATGAAGCTGGGTTACTCAAAGCAATTATTGCAAGATATGCGCCTACAAAAAGTATTTTAGGTGTGTGTTTAGGACAACAAGCTATTGGCGAAGTATTTGGCGGAACGCTTTCAAACCTTTCAGAAGTTTATCATGGTGTTGCTACAAATATTGAAGTTTCTGTTGATGACGAATCACTATTTGATGGTTTACCAAAAACTTTTGAAGTTGGACGTTATCATTCGTGGATTGTTGCAAGTCCATTACCCGAAAGTTTAGAAGCAACTTCGTTTGATGAAAACGGACAAATTATGTCACTTCGTCACAAAGTCTATAACGTTCGCGGTGTGCAATATCATCCAGAATCGGTATTAACGCCACATGGAAAGCAAATATTAGAAAACTGGGTAAAAAATTAGATTTACTTAGACCTGTTAGACTTATTAGATTAGTTAGATAAAAATTACCGCTAGAAGCTAAAGGCTAACAGCGAAAAGCCAATAAAAAATGAAAAACCTACTAAACAGACTTATCAATCACGAAAACATTACGGAAGCGGAAGCCAAACAAGTATTGGTCAACATTTCGAAAGATATGTACAATCCAAATCAGATTGCTTCATTTCTAACCGTTTTTATGATGCGCAGCATTACACTGGAAGAACTCAAAGGCTTCCGCGACGCATTGTTAGAATTGTGTATTCCTGTAGATTTATCAGCGTATAACGCCATTGATTTGTGCGGAACAGGCGGCGACGGAAAAGACACGTTCAACATCTCAACGTTGGCTTCTTTCATTACGGCCGGTGCTGGTGTAAAAGTTGCCAAACACGGAAACTATGGTGTTTCATCTGTAAGCGGTTCCTCAAACGTGATGGAACATTTAGGAGTCAAATTTACCAACGACACCGACTTTCTTGAAAAATGTATTGACAAAACAGGAATCTGTGTATTGCACGCACCATTATTTCATCCAGCTATGAAAAATGTGGCACCAATTCGTAGAGCTTTGGGCGTAAAAACATTCTTTAATATGTTAGGTCCAATGGTAAATCCTTCATTTCCGAAGAATCAAATGGTGGGTGTTTTCAACTTAGAATTGGCGAGAATGTATGGTTATTTATACCAAAATACAGATAAGAATTACACCATTTTACATGCGTTAGATGGTTATGATGAAATTTCACTGACGGGCGCAACAAAAGCTATTCGAAACAATTCGGAAGAAATGCTAACACCAGAAGATTTTGGCGTTCCGACACATTCGCAAGCATCAATTTATGGTGGTGATTCAGTCGCTTCGGCAGCAGAAATTTTCACAAATATACTAGAAGGAAAAGGTACCGATCCACAAAACAATGTGGTTTGTGCCAATGCAGGAATGGCAATTGCTACGGTAAATGGATTGGAAGCAAAAGAAGGTTTTGAAATCGCGAAAGAATCCTTGCATTCTGGAAAAGCGTTGCAAGTATTGAAAAAATTACAGGAGTTGAGTAAATAGTTGCTTTTTCATTCCCGCGTGTCACATCGAGCGCAGTCGAGATGCAGGAATCTATACGTGACTAGCTAAGAATAAACAATCAGAAGGTTCCCGTTTGCACGGGAATGATTAAAGAGTTTCCCGCCTTCGCGGGAATAAAAATTGAAAACTTTTATGACCATTTTAGATAAAATCATCGCAGACAAATACAAAGAAGTCGCACTTAAAAAAAGTATCATTCCAGTATCGCAATTAGAAAATTCGGTATTATTTGGTCGTAAAACTTCTTCTTTAGCAACCGCTTTGCGCGAAAGTACAACGGGAATTATTGCTGAATTTAAAAGGCGTTCACCTTCAAAAGCAGTCATCAATCAAAGTGCAAGCGTTCAAGATGTAGCACAAGGTTATGAGCATGCGGGCGTTTGTGGAATGTCTGTTTTGACAGATGGAAAATACTTTGGCGGTTCGTTAGATGATGTATTATTAGCAAGAGCGAGCGTACAATTTCCAATATTGCGAAAAGAATTTATCGTAGATGAATATCAAATCTTAGAAGCCAAAGCACATGGCGCAGATGTTATTTTGCTCATCGCAGCAGTATTGACGAGAAACGAAATTAAATCGTTATCGGAAGTTGCTAAAAGTTTAGGTTTAGATGTATTGTTGGAAGTTCATAATTTAGAAGAATTGCAGAAATCCATCATGCCATCGTTAGATATGTTAGGCGTAAACAATCGCAATTTAAAAACCTTTGAAGTCAGCACAGACATTAGTAAAGAATTGTCAAATCATATTCCAACTGACTTTGTAAAAGTTTCAGAAAGTGGAATTAGTTCGGTAGCTGCGATTAAAGAACTGAAACCTTTTGGTTATCAAGGTTTTTTAATTGGTGAAAATTTTATGAAAACGGAAAATCCCGGTGGAAGTGCGTTGGCGTTTATAAATGAATTGAAGAAATAGATTCCCACTTTCGTGGGAACACAAAAACAAGTGTTGTGATGAAGCTCAAAATATGCGGAATGAAATACGAAGATAATATGACAGCAATTAGCGAATTGCAGCCAGATTACTTGGGTTTTATATTCTATAAAAAATCATCACGTTTTTTTGATACAAGTATTCCAGAAATTCCGAAAAGCATAAAAAGAACGGGAGTTTTTGTGAATGCTTCGATAGAAGATATCTTTAAAAAAATAAAATTACACGATTTGCAAGCAATACAATTACATGGAAGTGAAAGTGTTGAGTTTTGTGCTGAATTGAAAAAAATATGTCACATCGAGCGCAGTCGAGATGCTCGTGATGAGATACTGAATCAAGTTCAGCATGATGATTTCAATACGCACGTTGCGCATATTGAAATCATCAAAGTATTTTCTATAAAAGACGAATTTGATTTTACGGTTTTGAAACCGTATGAAGCTGCTGTGGATTATTTTTTGTTTGACACCAAAGGAAAATTACCTGGCGGAAATGGAGTTACGTTTGATTGGAAAGTGTTGGAAAATTATCCGTCTAAAAAACCTTTCTTTTTAAGTGGCGGAATAGGTTTGGAAACGATTCCAAAACTTGAAGCTTTTCTGAACAGTAGCGCTTCAAACTATTGCCATGCGTTAGACATTAATAGTAAGTTTGAAATTGTACCTGGATTGAAAGATGTTGAGAAATTGAAAGAATTTAAAAATAAAATTACAACGTCATGCTGAACTTGATTCAGCATCACATTAAGAAATGAAAGAAAGTTATGTTTATATAATGACAAATAAATACAGAACTACTTTTTATATTGGGGTAACCTCTAGTTTAAAAAATAGAATGTTTGAACATGCTTCTGGAAAAGGTTCTGAGTTTACTAAAAGATATAACTTAACCGATTTAGTTTATTACGAAAAATTTCTTGACATCAATCAAGCGATAGCAAGAGAAAAACAATTAAAAAATTGGCAAAGAAGCTGGAAAATTGATTTAATAAAAGAATTGAATCCAACTATGGAAACTTTGGAATTATAAGTCCAAGATTATGTGAAACTGAATCAAGTTCAGTTTGACGAAAAGAAAATAGGGCGTCATGCTGAACTTGATTCAGCATCTCACTCGTAAGTTTTAAAATGAGTATATGAAACTGAATCAAACTCAGTTTAACGAAAATTATAAAAAAAGTGCAACTTAAATAGATTCCCGCCTACGCGGGAATAGAAGACTATGAAAAAGACCTATCACGTTAACGAAAAAGGATATTACGGCACGTTTGGCGGCGCGTATATTCCAGAAATGTTATATCCAAATGTGGAAGAATTACGTCAAAAGTATTTGGATATTATGTATGAAGATTCTTTTCAGAAAGAATTCAAACAGTTACTAAAAGATTACGTCGGACGACCATCGCCGTTATTTTACGCGGAACGTTTGTCTGAAAAGTACAAGACCAAAATTTACCTAAAGCGTGAAGATTTAAACCATACTGGTGCACACAAAGTAAATAATACCATCGGGCAAATTTTGATGGCAAAACGTTTGGGCAAAACCAGAATTATTGCCGAAACTGGCGCAGGACAACACGGTGTTGCCACAGCAACAGTTTGTGCATTAATGGGCATGGAATGTATTGTGTATATGGGCGAAATTGACATTGCGCGACAAGCACCAAATGTAGCGCGCATGAAAATGTTAGGCGCAGAAGTTCGGGCTGCATTGTCTGGAAGTAGAACCTTGAAAGATGCCACAAACGAAGCGATTCGCGATTGGATTAGCAATCCTGTAGATACACATTATATTATTGGTTCGGTGGTTGGTCCGCATCCGTATCCTGATATGGTGGCTCGTTTTCAAGCCGTGATTTCAGAAGAAATAGAATGGCAGTTACAAGAAAAAGAAGGTCGCTCCTATCCCGATCATGTGATTGCGTGTGTTGGTGGCGGAAGTAACGCAGCTGGTGCTTTTTATCAATATTTAGATGATGAACGCGTGAATTTAATTGCCGTGGAAGCAGCCGGAAAAGGAATTCATTCTGGTGAAAGTGCCGCAACTTCGGTGTTGGGTGAAGATGGAATTATTCACGGAAGTAGAACGTTGTTAATGCAAACCAAAGACGGACAAATAACAGAACCGTATTCTATTTCAGCAGGATTGGATTATCCTGGTGTTGGACCCATGCACGCACATTTATATGCAAGCAATCGTGCTGAATTTATTTCAATTACAGATGATGAAGCAATGACAGCTGGACTCGAATTGTCACAACTAGAAGGAATTATTCCAGCGATAGAAACCTCGCATGCATTGGCAATTTTTGATACACGGAAATTCAAGGAAGACGAAATTGTTGTGCTGAATTTATCGGGTCGTGGTGACAAGGATTTGAATACGTATATAGAATACTTCAAGTTATAAATTTTTCATTCCTGCGAAGGCAGGAATCTATAAAATTATCAAATGGATATTCAATATGTATATATACTGACAAATAAAAATCATACGGTTTTGTATGTTGGATGGTCTAAACAATTGAAAAAGCGATTGATTCAACACAAAAACAATGAAAAAGATACGTTTACTGGTAAATATAATGTTCACAAGCTCGTATATTTTGAAACTACGAAGTATGTAAATAATGCTATTAAAAGAGAACGACAACTAAAGAAATGGAATCGACAATGGAAGATAAATTTGATCAACGGATTAAACCCTGATTGGAAAGATCTTTCTGAGTATATATAATTATTTAGAATTGTGTGAGATTCCCACCTTCGTGGGAATGAAAAATATAATAATACAATGAACAGAATAAACCAAAAATTACAAGAAGATAAAAAGTTATTATCCATCTATTTTACCGCAGGATATCCAAGTTTGAATGATACGGTTGGCGTACTTCAAAATCTGGAAAAAAGCGGCGTTGATATGGTCGAAATTGGATTGCCGTTTAGTGATCCTTTAGCCGATGGACCAACGATTCAAGCAAGTTCTACGCAAGCGTTGGAAAACGGAATGACGAGCGAAATTTTGTTTGAGCAATTAACTGACATTCGAAAAACAGTTTCTATTCCGCTAATTATTATGGGCTATTTGAATCCGATGATGCAATACGGAATTGAAGCATTTTGCGCAAAATGTAAAGAAGTCGGAATTGATGGTTTGATTATTCCTGATATGCCTGTGAATGTATATCACGAGCAGTTTCAAGCTATTTTTGAGAAATACGGTTTAATCAATGTGTTTTTGATTACGCCGCAAACTTCCGAAGAACGCATTCGATTCATCGATAGTATTTCCGACGGATTTATTTATATGGTAAGTTCGGCTGGAACCACAGGCGCAAAAAGTAGTTTCGGCAATGCACAATCTGACTATTTTGATAGAATTGGCAATATGAATTTGAAAAACCCGCAAGTTGTCGGTTTTGGAATTTCCAATCGTGAAACTTTCACGCAAGCAACAAGTAAAGCAAAAGGAGCCATTATTGGAAGTGCTTTTATCAAACATTTGACAAAACATGGAGTTGATACTATTTCAGATTTTATCAACGAAATTAGATAATCTAAAATACCGTACTTTTAAACATTTATAAATTCAATCAAAAAAAATGAAAAAATACATTTATATCCTTTCGCTAATTTTATGTTTTTCTTGTGAAGATGAGAAGAAACCAACCACTGATACTCCTGACAAATCTACACAAACATTTGCTGCTTTTTTGGATGATTATTATCAAAAAGGATTGGAATTGAATCCTCTGAGCGCAACAATGGCTGGTGACAATCGCTATAATGATTTGTTTCCAGATTTTTTATCGGATATACATATAGAAAAAACGAAAGCACATTACAGAACTTTTAAAACAACACTTAGAAATTATGCTGACGTTGATCTTTCTGAAAGTGAACAACTTAGCAAAGCTATTTTGAATTGGGATTGCGATATGAGTTTACGGCAATTAAGTTTTAAAAACAACACATTAATGCCTATCAATCAAATGTGGACGCTGAATTTATCAGTTGGACAATTGGCAAGCGGATCTGGCGCGCAACCTTTTAAAACCGTGGAAGATTATACAAATTGGTTGAAACGTTTGGAAGGTTATAATACTTGGCTACAATCGGCAAAAAAACGCATGCAAGAAGGTATTGATGAAGGATATGTATTGCCAAAATCGTTAATTAAAAAAGTAATTCCACAGTTTGAAGTGCTGACTTCTAAAGATTTAGAGAATCATCTATTTTATTCGCCGATTAAAAATTTTCCAGATAGTTTTTCTGATGAAAGTAAAGAACAATTAACAACAGCGTATACTACATTTTTGAAAGATACATTGATTCCATCTTTTGATGATTTACACCAGTTTTTAAAGACCGATTATTTAAACGCTGGGAGAACAAGTAGCGGAATTGCTGCAATTCCTTTTGGAGAAGCATATTATGATCATTCTATCAAAAATTATACAACCACCAATATGACAGCAGATGAAATCCATGCGTTGGGTTTGAAAGAAGTGGCGCGGATTTTGGCAGAAATGGAGAAAGTAAAAACACAAGTTGGTTTTAAAGGTGATATTAAATCATTTTTCAATTTTGTGAGAGAGAATAAAGAGTTGATGCCGTATACAGAACCGCAGCAAATTATTGATAATTTTAATGTGATTCATGATCGAATGAAGCCACAAATAGCAAAATTGTTCGATTTGAAACCAAAAACGCCTTTTGAAGTTCGCCGTACAGAAGCTTTTAGAGAAGCATCTGCAAGTGCCGAATACAATCAAGGTTCGTTGGACGGAACGCGTCCTGGGATTTTTTACACACCAATTCCTGATGCAAAAACCTATAATGTATTTTCGGATGAAGCTTTGTTTTTGCATGAAGCGATTCCTGGACATCATTATCAAATTTCATTGACACAAGAAAACGAAAATTTGCCTACGTTTAGAAAAACTTTATGGTATAGCGCGTATGGCGAAGGTTGGGCTTTGTATACTGAATCACTTGGAAAAGAATTAGGCTTATATACCGATCCGTATCAGTATTTTGGAATGCTAGGTATGGAAATGCATCGCGCCATTCGTTTGGTAGTTGATACAGGACTGCACGCCAAAGGTTGGACACGAGAACAAGCAATTGAATATTCATTGAATAATGAAGCTGAAAGCGAAGGAAGCATTATTTCAGAGATTGAACGTTATATGGCGAATCCGGGGCAAGCATTATCGTATAAGATTGGTCAGTTAAAAATTCGTGAATTGCGTGCAAAAGCTGAAACTACTTTAGGCGACAAGTTTGATATTAGAGAATTTCACAATCAGGTATTAAGTACAGGTTGTATTCCGCTTCAATTGCTAGAAGATAAAATTAATGTATGGATTCAAAAAAGAAGCGACACGAAGTAGCGAAGTCAAAATTGCATCCGCTGAATAAACATCGGGAACGCTATGATTTTAAATTGTTGATTGAACGTTGTCCCGAACTTGATTCGTTTGTAAAACCGAACAAATTTGGCGATGAATCTATTGATTTTTTTAATCCAGAAGCTGTGAAAATGCTCAATAAAGCATTGTTAAAACAGTATTATCATATTGATTATTGGGACATTCCTGAAAATTATTTGTGCCCACCAATTCCTGGTAGAGCTGATTATATTCATTATGTTGCGTCGCTTCTAGGGGAAACGTATCAGGGTGAAATCCCGAAAGGGAAACAAATTAAATGTTTAGATATTGGAACTGGCGCAAATTTGGTGTATCCAATTATTGGAACACAGGAATACGGTTGGTCGTTTATTGCTTCTGATATTGACCCGATTTCTATTGAAAATGCACAAAAGATTATTACGGAAAATTCAAATTTAACAGCTCTTATTGAAATTAGACATCAAACAAATCCGAATCAAATTTTCAAAGGAATTGTAGATCCTTCCGAATGTATTTCGGTAACAATTTGCAATCCGCCATTTCACAAATCTGCCAAAGAAGCACAAGCTGGAACGACTCGAAAACTTCAAAATTTAAAAGGAGAAAAAAGTATAAAAACTGAACTAAACTTTGGTGGACAAAGCAACGAATTGTGGTGTAAAGGTGGCGAAAAGAAGTTTATTAAAAATATGATAAAGGAAAGTAAACAGTTTGGAAAATCGTGTTTATGGTTTACGACGTTAGTTTCTAAAGAAGTGAATCTTCCCGCAATTTATAACGCTTTAAAACTTGTAAAAGCAACCACTGTAAAAACCATTCCGATGGGACAAGGAAATAAAGTAAGTCGGATTGTGGCTTGGTCATTTTTATGAAAATATAATAAATAGTACATTTACACCTTAAATATAAAAATTATGAAAACTTGTAAAAACAGAACGATGTAAACTTAGCAGTCCAAAGTTGAAATTTCGATTTCAATAGTACGCGAAGAATAAAAATATATTATACACTAAAATTTAAAGAAATGAGTACCCTATTTTTTACTTCTGACCATCACTTTGGACATAAAAATATCATCAAATTTTCAGAACGTCCTTTTACGGATGTAGATGAAATGGACGAGATTTTAATCCAAAAATGGAATGAAAAAATAAATCCTGAAGACGAAGTATATCACCTTGGTGATTTTGGACTTTCTTCTTCTGGAAAATTGAGAAAGATTTTAGACCGTTTACACGGGAAAATCTATCTTATTAATGGAAACCATGAGAAATCTGCGCAAGCGTGTCATACGCGATTTGAGTGGATTAAAGATTACCACGAATTGGTTGTGAAAGACGATGAGTTTCCACGCGGAGAACAAATGATTGTATTGTTTCATTACGCAATGCGCGAATGGAATGCTTCCCATTGGGGAACGTATCATTTATACGGACATTCGCACGGAACTTTGGCAGATAATCCAAATTCGTTATCGTTTGATATTGGTGTCGATTGTCACGATTTTTATCCGTTATCATATGAAAAGGTGAAAGCTATTATGAAAACAAAAAGCTGGAAACCACCTTTTGAAAAAAGTAATCGATAAATACATATAGTACGAGCCTTGATATAGAAAATCAAGGCTCGTTTTTTATGGTGATTTAACATTTTTTGCTTCTTTCAAAAAAGACTTACAAAAATTTATTTATATTTGAAATTAACTAACACTAATCAACAATAAATTATGGAATGGTATTTAAAAGTAGTACGTGATAATTTCGCGAACTTTGAAGGAAGAGCAAGACGTCAAGAATATTGGATGTTTATTTTGTTTAACATTATTATTTTGATAGGCTTAGTGATGACATTCGGAATACTGACTGCTATCACTCAATCTCCAGCAATAGGAATATTAGGCTTTAGTGTCTATATTATTTATGGATTGGGTATACTCATTCCAAATCTTGCGGTCATCGTACGACGCTTGCATGATACTGGAAATAGTGGTTGGATGATTCTTATTCAATTGATTCCATTAGTTGGAGGAATTTGGCTACTTGTGTTAATGTGCACAGAAGGACAAGTTGGACCAAACGAATATGGACCAGATCCAAAAGCAGCATATCCAGACGATTTAAACACTATTGGACCAAGAAGCAATAACTAAATCATTATAGATTTTCTTTTTTAGAAGAACTTTTTATATTGTAAAACGCGAAAATCAAAAGTTGTAAACGTTGGGTTTTCGCGTTTTAGTTTTCGGTATAATGGAATGCTTCCCACAGCACGATTTGCCGCGCCAGACGCTGAGGTAAGTGAAACGGTTTTGATTATTCTTGACTTCTCGACTGCGCTCGAAGTGACAGCTTGTTTATGAGATGCTGAATCAAGTTCAGCATGACCTTCGTTTTTTATAAAACCAACGTCAAACTGATGAATTCTTGGTACAATGTCTGAAACGACTTCTAGTTTTAGATTGTACTCTTTTAAGTGTTTTCGGAAGAAATATTCTGGGCCATTTTTGGAGTTTCCGCCCGTGAATAATATGGTGTGAATGCTTGGGTGTTTTTTTAGATAGCCAACCACATCCCGCAATTGAATGTTTTGCATTCCCAAATCAGAAGCATCTATTTTTTCGCGCTCGCAACTGTCAACAATATCACAAACGCCAATTTTATGTTGGATTAGGAATTGTTTTCGTTCGTCAATCGCTTCTTGCGAATTGTCATAACGCAAATTCAGCTTGTGAATTTTATCAATGAATAACCACAGCGAATTGTAATAACTTCCGTAACAGAAATTCACATCTTTTTCGAGCAAATCATCTGTGGAAAATCGTGGTGGCGGTAATGTTCCTACAATGAGTTTTTCGGTATCAGGCTGAATGAAAGGTTGGTATGGATGTTTGTGGAAGAACATGAAGTTATTTATATGTTTAATATGATACTAAATAAAGTAGTAGCTATCGTTAATCTATTTTTACTTGTTACTTTCATTTTCTTTGCTCGCACAAAGAAAACAGAAACAAAAGAAAATGCGCTTTCTCTGGCAGGTATTTTTAGTTTTTTCTTCGAAAAACTAAAACCGAAAAACTTTTACTAAATTTTCTCCAAGGCTTCGAAAATTCTTAACGCAAAACCTTTTCTATACTTCAGAGAAAGAAAAACTACTGAGATAATATTTTTTAATTAGCATGAATTATTCATTATCCAATTCTTCGCGAAACTTTCGCACATTCGTAATGACTTGTCTGTAAATACGTCTGTTTGGTTTTGTCATGTGTTCAGATTCTATGATAATTTCATCCAAAACTTCAACAGCTTTTGCGCGCTTGCCATTTTTGTAATAAAACTTAGCCAAGGTAAGGCGCTCTCCATAATTGGAATATCGTTGATCAATCACTTTCAAGTTTTGTTCAGCTTCTTCTATTCTGCCCAATTTATCAAGTGCTAAACCATAAATGTATTGCGACTTAGAATTTTTAAACTCGTGTTTGTCTTTAATTTCATCTGCCAAACGAATTACTTCTTCATAATTCTGAGATTGACTCATAGCACTAATCATTTGTGCCATTACATAAAAATCCTTTTTAAAATTACCTTTCAATGCCGCTTCATAATGTTTACTTGCATTTTCATAATCAGCATTTTCAAAATGTGCATCAGCTAATGCAACTCTGTTTTGAAATGTATCGGCAAAAGCCAATCGTTTTTCAGCATCTTTTACTTTTTTTGACGGTACAATAATCGTTACAATCTCGTCAGCTACTTTTTCAAGATCAGTTTTGTTAAATACTTGCGTCAATAAATACAGAATAGCACCTAGTAAAGGAACCATAAATATGATTAAATACCAGAAGTAATCTTTTTTGTTTTTATATGCATGGTACAAACAATATATTTGAAGAATCAGTACTGGAGAGTAGAAACGTAGCATAAAATTATCGTGTAAAAACTAATTCGTTTGTAGTAGACATTTCTTCACTAAAGCCATATCCTTCATAATTGAATCCTTTTAAATCATCAATTGTTTTAGCATTTGTGTCTATAATATAGCGCGTCATAAAACCTCTAGCAAGCTTTGCGTAAGTCATGATGGTTTTGTATTCGCCATTTTTAAAATCTTTAAAAACAGGTGTAATTACAGGGACTTTCAACGCTTTTGCATCCACAGCTTTGTAATATTCATTGCTTGCCAAATTGACAAATAATTCACCGTCTTCTAATTCGTTATTTAGTTGTGTGGTGATTTTCTTCTTCCAGAATTCATATAGATTTTTATTTTTCCCAACTGGCAACTTTGTCCCCATTTCCAAGCGATATGGCTGCATTAAATCTAATGGTTTCAACAATCCGTATTGCCCTGACAAAATTCGCAATGTGTTTTGCAACGTTTCTATTTTTTCTTCGGAAAGTGTAAACGCGTCTAATCCTTGAAAAACCGCACCACTAAAAGTGTAAATACTTGGTCGTGCATTTTCAGCAGTAAATGGCAATTGCCATTCTTGGTTTCGCTCATAGTTTACATCTGCCAAAGCATCTGAAATATTCATGAGCTTCGATAAACTTTTTCGCGACTTCTTTTTGAGTACTTTATTTAATTGTGCTGCTTCTTTTAAGAAACAAGCTTCAGTGTGTTTTTTTGTTGGGATTTTGCTATCTAAATCTAATGATTTGGCAGGTGATATGACAATCTTCATGGTATGCTCTTTCGTTTTTTTTGTTGTTAAATTTACTCTTTTTCTGGGACTATTTTACCATTTAGAAATGCAAAATTATAGTCGCCTTTAATATGAAAATCAGCTACCAATGCTTCTTCTTGTGTTGGAAACCACTTTTTCTTTGTATTGTTGACCAAAATAAACAGTCCTTCATCATTTCCTAATACACAAAAACGTTCAAAATTCCCATCATATATTGGAATTGGACGCATGGCATTCAATTCATCATAAATTGCTTTATTATCGCTTGAAACGATTCCAATTTCACTAATACTCAGTAAATCGGTTGAAGAAAACGGATGCGTATTTTTAATGTCTAAGCCTTTTCGCGCGATGAATTCGACAATATTTCCATCTACATCATAAAAATACAAGGCTTCTGCATTCCAATTGGAAAAATCAGCAATCTGTTCGCCTTCACATAGTAAAATTTCTGTTCGTTGTTGCATCCAACTTAAAGCTTCTCGAATTTTATAGGATGAAATATTAATGGCAAAATGTGCTGGATTTGTACTTTTTTCAGCAATAAACGTGAGTGAAGAAACGCCGATTCTTACCGTAAATTTTTCTTCATCAGCAACTACTAATGGTAATGCTAACACCTTCGTGTAGAAGTGTCTCTGTTCCGCTAAATGCGTTGTAAAAAGGGTTAATTCGCTAATTTGCATACTATAAAAATACAATTTTCAGAAATGATTGAATCATCTTTGAAAAAGTTATCGTTTATACAGAAATAAAGATTACTTATGAATTTGGGTTTTGGGTTTTGGGTTTTGGGTTTTGGGTTTTGGGTTTTGGGTTTTGGGTTTTGGGTTTTAAAAGAGATACTTTTAAATTTAAAATTCCCCATTTAACATTTAAAATTTAAAAACTGTAACAAACCATCATTTTTAAGAACCTATACTCAAAGTTCTTCTATGAAAATAAAATCCAACGCAACACCGTTAGAGCTAAGTTCTCCTTTTTATCTAGCAAACGAACAGTTCTGTCACGATTTTGAACGTTTTATCGCGAGTAAACAAGGAAAGGTAAAAGGAGTTTATAATGCTTGGAGTTATAGTATTTATGGCAAAATAGAAACTGGCAAAGCATGGGATTTAAAATATAAAAAAGCAACGTATTCAGGTGGAAGTATTTGGTTTTCTTCTAAATATCAAAACCTTCTAACGTTGGCAGAATGGAAATGTCATGATTTTGGAACGAATGATACTTCATTTGTTGTGCGGAAAAAGAAATTTTTAGATCTACTGAATCCTTCTTTTTCAAAAGTAGATACTCATGAAAATTATGTAATAAAGGCAAAAAAAGGAAAACCAAGAGTGCTTCCGCAACTAGTAAGCATTCTAAAACCGCTTTTCGAATCTAAAGAAATTTATAAAATTACCTGTAAAAATAATACACTCATTATCGAATTGAGAAACGAAGGACATCATTTCGATATTTTCAATCAATTGATTCAACTTTCATAGAATAGCTCTATCTTGCAGCCTTTAAAAATTTAGACATGAAGTTATTAAAATCAATCGATAAATTATTGGCAAGTATGGGAAGCAGCAAAGCTGCAGAGCGTGGACATTCAGCAGCTATTACAGAGAAGATCATGAAAGATGTACCTGGAGAACTCCTTGCTACTTCAGAATATGGCGGAATTTGGGCTGGACTTCAAGAACTGAATGGTTATGTTTTTATGGAAGTTACCATTTTAAATCCTACAAAAATCAAAACTTTTACAGGAAGTACATTAACTTTTTTAGGTGGCGATGAACTCGTATTAACTTCTGACTCTAAAGAGATTAATTCTGAATATTCAGGTGCTTACAATAGTTGGATAACGTTGATGAGTTTTGAAATTACAAAGAAAAATTTGGCATTCATTAAGGGCAAAAAATTCGATCAAATTCAACTCGATTTTAAAAAGAAATCATTGCTGTTTGATGCTAAAAAATAGTTATGCACTTCGCTTCGCTCTGTGTGTGAGTTGTGAGTTATGAGTTATGAGTTAAAATTAACAAATCTCAATACTCATTACTAACATCTCAATTCTTTTAAAAATCACATATCCATGTGCTTCGCATAGTGACGCCATTTCTCAATACATTGTGCAATATCCGTTGGAACTTCAGAGTTGAAACTCATCTTCTCTCCTGTTCTTGGATGGATGAACCCTAAGGTTTTTGCGTGTAATGCTTGTCGTGGCAAGATCTTGAAACAGTTGTCTACAAATTGCTTGTATTTAGTGAATGTTGTTCCTTTTAAAATGCGTTCGCCACCATAACGTGAATCATTGAATAAGGTATGTCCAATATGCTTCATGTGCACACGAATTTGATGTGTACGACCCGTTTCTAATTGACAAGAGACTAACGTTACATATCCCAAACGTTCTAACACTTTGTAATGCGTTACCGCAGCTTTTCCTTTGTCTTCTTCATCGCCAAAGAATACCGTATTTTGCAATCTGTTTTTAGGATGACGACCAATATTTCCTTCTATGGTGCCTTCATCTTCTTCCATATTTCCCCAAACTAATGCATGATAAATTCGCTCAGAAGTTTTATTAAAAAACTGCTTTGCCAAATGTGTCATGGCTTCTTCCGTTTTAGCAACCACTAACAATCCGCTAGTATCTTTATCGATTCTATGCACCAATCCTGGGCGTTCGCTAGAGTTTTTTGGAAGATTGTCAAAGTGGTAAATTAATGCGTTAATCAACGTTCCTGAATAGTTTCCATGTCCTGGATGCACCACCATTCCTGCTGGTTTGTTGACAACTAATAAATCATCATCTTCATAGACAACATCAATTGGAATGTCTTCACCAACTAATAAGTTTTCATACGGCGGATGTGCAAATAAAACGCGTATAACATCATTTCCTTTGACTTTGTAATTTGATTTTACTGGTACATCATTCACATGAATGTTTCCATCTTTGGCAGATTGTTGAATTTTATTTCGCGTAGCGCCTTCAATAAAGTTCATTAAATATTTGTCTACTCGTAATGGTTGTTGCCCTTTTTCGGCTGTAAACGAATAGTGTTCGTACAACTCATCATTTTCTTCTTGTGGCTGTGGAAAGTTATTCTCCTGCATTGTTGTCATTTTCTTCATTAACGGTTCCTCCTGGACGATTTCCATTTCCTAAAATCAATTCTACTTTTGACATTTTTGGAAGTCTATCACCTGGATTTATGGGTTTCCCTTTGTATTGTATTCCGAGTACCATATCTTTTCCGATATTGTCTTTGTAAATTACTTTTTCAACTTCAAAACCAACTGCATTTAACGTAGATTCAGCGGTTCTTCTGGTAATTTGAATGACATGAGGAATGGTAATTTCTCGGTATTTAGAAGGGTTTATTTTTAAATATATTTTTCGATCTTCTTTTACTTTGTCGCCAGCAACCGGACTTTGCTCTATCACGGAAAATGCTGGATAATCTGGATTGTAATTGATGGTATCTTGTAATTTGTAGCTTAAATCGTTTTCTGCCAATTTTGCTTTTGCTTCTTCAAACGAAAGTCTACTCAAATCTGGAACTGTTTTAAATTCTCCGTGATTTGTAGAATATTTTAACCATTGCATGATGAGAAAAATCAAAACGATCAGAACACCAACAGCAATACCAATTTGTTTTAGAAATGCTTTGGTAAATATAAGTTTGATAAAATTCATTTGTAATACATTTTAATGTGGCAAATATACATACTATTATTCCTATTATTGTACTTTGATTTGTCATCAAATACATTTACTTTCGTTTACGTAACGTTTATTTCTGTTATTTCTTATACTAATGAAGAAAAATGTAGCCATTATGATGGGCGGTTATTCTAGCGAATACGCCATTTCACTTAAAACCGGAAGTGTAGTTTACAAACATTTAGCTAGCGAAAAATATAACGCTTATAAGGTGCATATTTTTAAAGATAAGTGGGTTTGTGTTACCGAAGACGGAAAAGAATTTCCAATTGATAAAAATGATTTTTCTGTAACTATTGACGATCATAAGATTACGTTTGATTGTGCTTTTAATGCAATTCACGGAACACCCGGAGAAGATGGCCATATCCAAGGTTATCTGGCACTTATAGGAATTCCGCAGACAAGTTGCGGCATGTATCAAGCTGCGTTGACATTTAATAAACGTGATTTATTATCTACATTGAAACCGTATGGAATTAAATGTGCAACTTCCTATTATTTGAATGCAGGCGATGCAATTGACGAACAAGCCATTGTAGCTAAAGTTGGTTTACCCTGTTTCGTAAAAGCGAACAAAGCAGGAAGTAGTTTTGGTGTTTCTAAAGTACATAAGGTTGAAGAACTACGAAATGCCGTTGCTGTTGCGTTGAAAGAAGATGATGAAGTGATTATTGAATCGTTTTTAGATGGTGTAGAAGTTTCTGTTGGTGTCATTAATTATAAAGGCAACGTAACCGTATTACCGATTACTGAAATTGTTTCTGAGAACGACTTTTTTGATTATGAAGCAAAGTATTTAGGACAATCACAAGAAATCACACCTGCACGAATTTCTCCAGAAATGGAAGAAAAAGTGTCTAAAATGGCTAAAAATGTCTATGAAATCTTAAAAATGGAAGGTTTTTCGCGAAGTGAATTTATTTTTAAAGATGACGAACCATATCTTTTGGAAGTAAATACCGTTCCGGGAATGACTGAAGAAAGTATTTTGCCACAACAAGCACAAGTCGCGGGGATTTCACTTCCTGAATTATTTGGCAATGCTGTTGAATTGGCTTTGGCTAAAAAGTAGTACCTTGTTATTCTTTACACAGAAATTTTACACACATGAAACATTCATGACTAAAATCTAGTCATCTAAAGAAGTCATAGTATAAATGTTCCATGTGACAGATAAAAAAGCAATAAACATACACACATGAAAAAAGCTGTTTTTCCCGGATCTTTTGATCCAATTACGTTAGGACATTACGACATTATAAAGCGCGGCGTTAAATTATTTGACGAAATTATTGTTGCTATTGGTGTCAATTCTGCCAAGAAATATATGTTCAGTTTGGAACAGCGTAAAAAGTTTATTGAAGATGCTTTTAAAGACGAACCTAAAGTTACAGTTGTAGCGTATGAAGGTTTAACGGTTCATTTCTGTGAAAAAAATAATATCGATTTTATTTTGCGTGGATTACGAAATCCTGGTGATTTTGAGTTTGAAAAAGCCATTGCGCATACCAATCGTGATTTGGCACCTATAGAAACTATTTTCTTATTGACAGCCGCAAGTACATCATACATTTCATCTTCTATTGTGCGTGAAGTGATTCGCAATAACGGCGACTATACGTTGTTAGTTCCTGAAAGTGTTCGGGTAGATCAGACTTCTTAGATTATTGGACTTACTTAGACTTGTTGGATTATTGGACTTGCTTGTGCTGAAATGAGGAAAAATTTCTGTTACAAACGAACTCTCATTTTTATGTGAAGCTGAATCAAGTTCAACTTGACGAAAGCCACAGAAATCTAATAGTACAAAGCGAAGCGATCCAAAAGCGCGAAGCGTTCCAAAAGCAAAGCGTTCCAAAAGCGCTCGCACTGAGCTTGTCGAAGTAAAGCGATCCAAAGAAACTACTTCATATACTTCTGAATCAAAGTAAATAATTGCGAAGCTACAAATGGTTTTAGAATCATGTCGTTCATGCCCGAATCGATAATTTTATGCAAACTATCATCCAATGAAACTGCTGTAAACGCAATGATTGGAACTTCTTTGTTGAATCTTCTGATAGCTTTGGTTGCTTCGTAACCATCCATTTCTGGCATGTGAATGTCCATGAGGACAACGTTATACTGATTGTATTTTACACGTTCAATAGCTTCTGCGCCACTTGCAACAATGTCTGTTTCAATTTTTTTCGTAGATAGAATTTTCTTGGTCAACATTTGATTGATTTTATTATCATCAACCACTAACATTTTTAGTTGACTAAAATCAACAGCATCCAAATGTACTTCTATATTTGGATCAACACCATCTACAGCTTTCGGGAAACGAATATCAAATGTAAAAGTTGTACCTACATTGACTTTACTTTCTAGGTAAATATTACTATTATATACCTCTAATAGTTTCTTTACAATTGATAATCCCAAACCAGAACCTTGATATTCTTCATTGATGACATCGTAGTTTTGTGAGAACATTTCAAATACTTTTTCCTGCTTTTCTTTTGGAATTCCAATTCCAGTATCCTGAACGCAAAAATGCAATTGCACATCTTCTTCAGTTTCTTCTACTTTTTCTACGCTCAAACGAATGGTTCCAGCTTTTGTAAACTTGATGGCATTACTGATAAGATTGATCAGTATTTGCGAAATTTTCAAACTATCACCTACTAACAATTCTGGAATTTCTGTATCGTACGCAATGTGCAGTTCGTTTTCACGATCTTTTATCAGTAAGTCAAATGATTTTATAATATTATCAATATTTGCTTTAAGATTAAAGGTAGATGCACCAATGGTAATGGTGTTATCTTCTAGTTTGTTTGCTTGCAAAATATTATTCACCAAAGACAATAAGTGATCTCCTGAAAATTTTAATGACTTTAAGTATTGTTGTTGCGAAGGTTTTGGATTTTCTTCCAGCAATAAATGTGTAATTCCTGTAACGGCATATAAAGGTGTTCGCAATTCATGACTCATCATGGAAAAGAAGTTTGACTTTGTTTTAGAAGTCATTTCCGCTTTTAGTTTTGCTTCTTCCAATTTGTTGTGCTTCATGCGGAGCAATTTGTTACTTTTTATCTTTTTATAAATTGCTTTAACGATCAATGTTCCTAAAATGATACAACCAATTAAGAGTAGTATTATAATGGCTACTACGACTTTAAATCTATTGACAATGATTGCATTTTGATGATTTTTTTCTTCTAATTTATCTAACTTTAGTTGGTCTTTACCCAAACTATAATTTGCCAACAATTCTTCTTGCACACGATCACGATCATCATCTAATTTTTTCTTTAGATTTTCTTGATAGTTGAGTTGCGCCATTCGTTGTTTTTCTACTTCACCTTTCGATTTATAGATTTCCGCCAATTGCATATACGATGTTGCTAAATTTGGCGCATGTGTATATTCGTTTGTGGTATGTTTTTCTAAGAACTTTTGTGCTTCTTCATAGTTCCCTAGATGATAATAAGTGTTTCCTTTCGTATATTCTAAATAGTTGATGCGCGCCGTATACATAATCTTTTCAGCCTTTATTTTCTTTACGCGCGCAAACATTTCATCGGTAAATGTCAATAACTCTTTATATCTTTTTTCGGATTGAAATATTGTTATTTTTGCCCAATCCATAATTAAGACATTTTCCAAATCACCCGAAATTTCTGCAACTTCATAGCCTTTTTGCAGATATTCATGTGCTTTCTCAAAATTTTCTTCATCTTGAAAAATTCGAGCTAAATCATGATAAATCAATACTATTTGACGTTTATTGTCTAATTCTTGTTGGATTTTGAGTGCTTTTTTATAATATTTTTTTGCTTTATCACGATATTTCATTCGGTGATACGTTTTCGCTAAGATGTTATACGAATACGCCAACGAAGCATCATCTTCATTATTGGTTGCATGTTGTATGGCGAGATAACTATATGAAAGTGATTTTCCAAAACTATAAGCACGTGTGAGGCTGAAAGCTTTTTCGTTTAGTTTTTTGATACTATCAGAAGATACTTCTTGTGCAAACAATTGCAAACAGGCAAACAAGCAAAGGACGATATGTAGAAACTTACTATTCTTCACTTGATTCGTGTATTACGTTCTCAATTTTATCATACAACATTTCAGGCTCAAATGGTTTGCTAATCACGCCGCTAATTTTTGCGTCGACCACTTTTGCATACGCATCCGATATTTCCATGGCTGTTAATAAAATAATTGGAATGTTGTTATTGTTGTCTCTAATTTTCTGAATGGTTTCAATACCGTTTAGTTTTGGCATAAACATATCCATCAATATGAGATCAAAATCTTGCCGATCCAGAATGTCTAATGCAGAAAAACCGCTGTGTACTACTCTGGTTTGCACCTCTTGACGTTGCAGTATTTTTTCCGTCAGTAAACCATTTACAGCGTTATCATCCACAATTAAAATTTTCAGATTATGCAGATGATACGTTTTATCTTCAAAGTCTTCCTCTGAAATTTCAGAAACTTCAGTTTTACGCAACAACAACTCAAAGTAGAACTCTGAACCTTTGTTTAATACGCTTCGCAGGTGTAATTTTGACTTTAATACTTTTAATAAATTATTTACCGTAGTTAATCCCAAACCTAAATCGAGATAACCATTATCTTCTCTTAAAATGATTCCTTTTTCAAGATTTTCAAAAATGATGTGTTTTTTCTGTTGCGGAATTCCCAAACCATTATCTTTTATAGAAAACTTCAACGTAACGGTTTCAGAGGCTTCTGCAACTTGATATATTTTTAATCGAATATTCGCTTCCATATTGTAACGAACAGCATTGTCTAGTAAGTTGAAAAGAATTTGCGAGATTTTTAAACTATCACCTAATAATTGAGTAGGAATCTGCTCATCGATGATAACATCAATTGTATTTCTATTTTCTTTTACCAAAAAGTCCACAGAAGTAATTACATTTTTAACACTTTTCCGTAAATCCACATTCTCTTCAATGGTTTTCATTTTACTTGCTTCAATTTTATTCATTTGAAGAATATTATTGATAATAGCGAGTAAATGTTCTCCTGAAAATTTTAGTGATTTCAAATATCGTTCTTGATATTCTTCAGGTTTTTCAAGCAGTAATAAATTGGTCATTCCGATAATTGCATACAAAGGCGTCCGCAATTCGTGACTAATTAATGAAAAGAAATTTGATCGAATTTTAGATACATTTTCAATTTGCTTTTTTGCTTCAAATAATTGTCTATTCTGTCCGCTGAGCAATGCATTTGTTTTCATTCTTGAGCGTTGATTCAAGTAGAAAACTCCTGTAAGCAATCCTAAAAGAATCAAAATAACAACTAAAATATACGTAAGTTTTTTATAATTTGAAATATCTAATTCTTTCGCTTCTTGTCCCTTTTCTATATTTTCTAAACGTCCTTCATAATCGTCAATTCCATATTTTAAGATAATTTCAGAAAGTGTTTTATCTTTTTTCCAAACATTAAATATTTCATAAAAATGAATATGCTTTTCAAGCGCAGCTAACGCTGCTTCTTTGTCCTGCTTTTTGGTATACACTTCCGCCAAACTTTCATAAGCCAAAGATAAAAGCTCCGCATGATTTTCATTGTTGGGATCACAAAAGGAAATTACTTTTTGATATTCCTTTTCTGCTTGTTCTATTTTCCCTTGTCCAAACAAGGCTTGTCCATTAAAATAATGAGCCGTTTGTAAAATATTTGTTGTCGTGATATAATTGGGATTATCAATACAATACTCAATGACTTTTTCAAAGCAATCTTCGGCTTTGATGTAGTTTTCTTTGCTTAAAAATAATTGCCCAATATTGTATTTTGGATAGATAGAACTAAAATCATCGCTAAACTTCTCAGAAAGTGCTAAACTTTCTTTCAATTGTTTTTCGGCGGCTTCGTATTCGTTGTTTTTATATAAATAATAACCAATGTTATTATAAAGTTTCATCAAGCCTTTTTCGTTGTGAGATTGCTTATAATATGGAATTGCTTTTTGGTAGTTTTCAATAGCGAGTTCTCCATACTGCATTCGAATGTAAACAATTCCTAAAGATCGATAACTTTCTGCGACCAAACTATCATTACCTATAGTAGTAGCGTACTTTAATGCTTCCTGACTGTTGTGAAGTGCCTGATTGAATTTTCGCTGTGAAGAAAGTTCGTTTGCAGATTCATGCAACCGAATAACACTGTCTTTATCAACGGTACGAGCTATTTGTCCGTATGTATTCGATACAAATAGTAGAATAAAAAGTAATAAAAAAACACGTCTGGCAATCATGTTTATGGAGTAGGCTATAATCTGCCGAAAAAGATACAAAAATTAGCGAAGCTTTCTAATCTTTTAACGCTTACTTCGTAAATAATTATTTTTGTATATCCATCATTACGTGATATCTTGGATCATCAACGGCATCTTCAATAACATTTGCTAATTTCGGTGAAGCCTTTACCATCAACGCTTTACAATCTTCGCTTAAATGTTTGATACGCAATTCTTTTCCTGCTGCATCATACTTATTAATCAGATTAAAAATAGCTTCTAATGCAGAATGATCCGAAACTCTTGATTCCATAAAATCAATAATCACTTTATCTGGATCATTTTTTATATCAAACTTATTGTTGAATGCTTGAATGCTTCCAAAGAATAAGGGGCCAAAAATTTCGTACACCTTTGTTCCATCGTCTTGTATTTTCTTTCTAGCGCGAATACGTTTTGCGTTTTCCCATGAAAATACCAATGCCGAAATGATCACACCTGCAATTACAGCAACCGCTAAATCTTTCCAAACCGTAATTAATGATACCGCAATTAAAATAATAGCATCACTCACTGGTATTTTATTTAAAATTCTAAAACTACTCCACGCAAAGGTTCCAATAACTACCATAAACATTACACCAACTAAAGCTGCAATTGGCACTTGTTCTATTAAACCTGACGCAAAGAGTATAAAACATAACAACGCTAAGGCTGCAACAATTCCAGACAATCTTCCGCGTCCACCACCTTTTATATTAATGATCGATTGTCCAATCATGGCACAACCACCCATTCCGCCAAACAAACCGTTTAAAATATTCGCGCCACCTTGCGCCAAACATTCACGATTGCTATTTCCACGAGTTTCTGTTAATTCATCCACTAAATTTAAGGTCATCAACGATTCTATCAATCCAATAGCTGCTAAAATAAACGCATAAGGCGCCATAATTAAGAATGTTTTTAAGCTCCATAATTCGGCGGTAAATATACTGGTTTGAAACTGTGGCAAATCACCTTTTAATCCGGTTACTTCTCCTCCACTACCTTCAATAATAAACGATTTTACCGTTGCTACATCAACATTTCCAAAAATTACAATCGCAGAAACAACTGCAATCGCGATTAATGCTTCTGGTAATTTTTTGGTTAATTTTGGCAATCCCCACATAATCAACATTGTCAATAATACCAACCCGAACATAAACCAAAATTGCGCATTACTAAATAATGCTTCAAACCAAGCACTAGAATTTGACCAAATAGAAATACCGTCTGGTGCAATCTGTGGAAACATTGCTAATTGTGACATAAAAATTACAATCGCCAAACCGTTTACAAATCCCATCATTACTGGATGTGGAATCAATCGAACAAATTTTCCAAGTTTAAAAACACCCGCTAATACTTGAATCGCTCCAACCATTAACAATGTAATGAATAAGAATTGTAATCCTTGTTCACCTATATTACCTTCAAGACCAAATTCATTTCCTTTCTTAACAAGTGCAATCATTACAACCGCCATAGCTCCGGTAGCTCCAGAAATCATTCCTGGTCGTCCACCAAAAATAGCCGTGATAATTCCCATCATGAAAGCTCCATACAATCCTACCATTGGTGGAACATCTGCAACAAAGGCAAACGCAACAGCTTCTGGCACTAATGCCAAAGCAACTGTTAATCCACTCAAAATATCATTCTTGGCATTCGCCGTACGCTTTCTAATAAACTCAGTCATAATTCTTTGCTCTAATTTTTCTTAATTTTAAGAAGCCGCAAAAATACAGTTATTATTTCTACTGACAAGTTTTTGAGAATGCTTTGTCTACTTAGATTCCTTATTTTTTGACTAAGTTTGACGAGTCAAAACCTATTTTCATGAAATAAGCCATAACAATTAGTTGAAACCAACCGAGTTGATTATTGGCGAATTCCATCTGACACTTTAAAAAAATAAAATATAAACAGATGAAAAAAGTACTTTTCCTTTTATGTCTTTTAGTAGCATTTGCATGCGATTCTCCAAAAAAAGAAACAACCGTTACACATGATTTTACAACGACATTTGAAAAATCGAACGGAACACAAACGCCAACGTATCCAGAAGTGATTGCGTATTATGAAAATTTAGCGGAAAGTTATACTGAAATTCACTTGGAAACCATCGGAAATACAGATGCTGGATTTCCTTTGCATATAATCACTTTTAATCCTGATGGAAATTTTAATTTTGATCAAATTCGAAAAGAAAAAACAATTGTATTCGTAAATAATGGAATTCATCCTGGTGAAAGTGATGGAATTGACGCTACCATGATGCTCATGCGAGATTTAGCAAACGGCACAAAAAAAGCACCTAAAAATGTAGTCATTGCAGCAATTCCCGTGTATAATATTGGCGGAAGCTTGAATCGAAACTCAGGAACAAGAGCCAATCAAAATGGTCCTGAAGCGTATGGTTTTCGCGGAAACGCACAAAATTATGATTTGAATCGTGATTTTATAAAGTCAGATACTCGAAATGCAAAAGCTTTTGCGGAAATTTTCCATAAAGTACAACCCGATGTTTTTGTAGACAATCATGTGAGCAATGGCGCGGATTATCAATATATATTGACACATTTATTTACACAACATAACAAACTTGGAAACGAAGCTGGCACGTTTTTACACGAAATCATGATGCCAGATTTAGAAAAAACACTGCAACAAAATAATTGGGATATTACACCATACGTGAATGTTTATGGAAGAACTCCAAACGAAGGTTTTTCACAATTTTTCGATTCGCCACGTTATTCTACAGGATATACAACCTTGTTTAATACACTTGGTTTAATGGTGGAAACACACATGCTAAAACCGTATAAACAACGTGTAGAAGGAACGTACGCTTTGATGGACGCGCTGATTCAAAATATTGAAACCAAACATCATAAAGACATTAAGTTGATTCGCGAGAAAACACATCAATCATTTTTGAATGCTCCAAAATATACTGTGCAATGGGAATTAGACAAAAGCAAAGAGACAATTTTAAACTTCAAAGGGTATGAAGGAACTTTTGTTGATAGTGATGTAACAGGTCAAAAACGTCTGAAATACGATGCAACAAAACCATTTACAAAAGAAGTAAAATATTCAAATTATTTTAAGTCGAAAAAAGAAGTAACGGTTCCAAAAGCATACATCATTCCGAAAGGTTGGCATGCTGTTTTGGAGTTGCTTTCGCTGAATAATGTGGAATTTAATACGATTGAAAATGACACTCTTATTAACGTAGAAACCTATCATATTAAAGATTTTAAAACCTATACAAATCCGTATGAAGGACATTATACACATTACAATACGGAAGTCACTAAAACGTCACAAAAGATTGGTTTCAAAAAAGATGATGTCATTGTGTATACAAATCAGCCTGCGTTTCGTTATTTGATAGAAACACTCGAACCTGAAGCTGTCGATTCGTTCTTCAATTGGAACTTTTTTGATACAATTTTACAGCAAAAAGAAGGATTTTCAGCGTATGTTTTTGAAGATGAAGCAAAAGAATTATTAGCGAACAATCCTGAATGGCAAAAAGAATTTTCAGCTTTAAAAGCAAGTGATGAAAAGTTTGCAAATAGTGCTTCTAGACAATTACGTTGGATTTATAAGAAATCTGATCATTATGAGAAAGCACATTTGCGCTATCCTATTTTTAGGATTCTTAGATAGTTAGACGGTTAGACGGTTAGACGGTTAGACAAAAATAAAAAGTCTAAGGAATCTAAAAATCCAAGAAGTCCAAAAGTCTCATCAAAACAACAGCTTTATATTTTCGTATGAATTTTGAAGTGCTTCTTTGATTGCTGTTTCATCTTTCCATTCTACTTTCATAATACCTTCCGCTTCTTCTGGAAACAACGCGCCATCATAAGCTGTTTGCATTAAATACCAATGTGTTAACTTTAAGCGGTATTCGCCATTTCGTTTAAACACATGATACGTGTTCATTAAAAAATCGGTAATCATCAAACCTTTTACGCCAGTTTCTTCTACAACTTCACGAATAGCGGTTTGTTCCATGTTTTCACGTTTTTCAGTCTTTCCCTTTGGCAAATCCCACTTTCCATTTCTAAAAATAAACAATACTTCACCTTTTGAATTTTTCACCAAACCGCCCGCAGCTTCTACCAAAGGCAATTTTGCATACAGAAGTGGCAATAATTCGTTAAAGTCATCGTGATAAAGTATCGCTTTGTCTAATTTCCCAGAAGTCATTTTCCCTATAAGCCACTCAAAATCAACGCCTTTCAGTAAAAAGGTGTCAGAAATTTCATTTTTTTGCACTTCATTAGATAGAATAATGAGCTTTTCATTGATAAAAACTTTATACATTTGCATTATGATTTTTGATAAAAATACAGCCAAAAAGACTGCCGAATTATTATTGCAAATTAACGCAATTAAATTACAACCACAAGAACCTTTTACATGGGCTTCAGGTTGGAAATCTCCAATATATTGTGATAATAGAGTAACACTCTCGTTTCCTCCAATACGTAATTATTTGAGAGAGCAGTTCGCAAAACACATCGAAAAACAATACGGAAAGCCCGATGTGATTGCTGGTGTAGCAACTGGCGCTATTGGAATTGGAGTTTTAGTCGCAGAATATTTAGGACTTCCATTTGTGTACGTTAGACCGGAAGCAAAAAAGCACGGGAGGCAAAATCAAATTGAAGGGTTTATTCAAAAAGGACAAAATGTAGTCGTTGTTGAAGATTTAATCAGTACCGGAAAGAGTAGCTTAAATGCTGTAAAAGCGTTGAAAGAAGCTGAAGTAAATGTAAAAGGCATGGTTGCCATTTTTTCGTATAATTTTGATATTGCGAAACAAAACTTCACAGACGCAAATGTAGATTTGCACACCTTAAGTAATTACGAAAATCTTTTGGAACAAGCGTTAGATACAAATTATATCACAGCTGCTGAACTTGAAACTTTAGAGAATTGGCGAAAAGATCCTGCAAATTGGAACGCTAATTGATTAAGAATACCAAAAAATAACAATATGAAATGAGCCATGACCATTGTTGGTGAAAATCAAAGTGGCAGTTGGCAAATTCCATCTGATAGAATTAAAATAATATAACGTATAGATAGATGAACTTAGAAAGCCCAAAAGTTACCGTAGCTAAATCACCGCAAGAGCTTTATGATTTTTTGACAAATGTTGAGAACTTTGAAAAATTAATGCCCGAAAGCATTAGTAAATTTGAAGTTTTAGAAAAAGGGAAATTTCTTTTCGCGTTAAAAGGAATGCCAGAAATCATTCTAAAATTAAAAGAAAGCACGCCACCAAATCAGGTTGTTTTAGGTGCTGCCTCCGACAAATTACCTTTTACACTTACTGGAAACATTCAAGAGTTATCAGCTGGAAAAAGTGAAGCACAATTAGTGTTTGATGGTGATTTCAATCCAATGATGGGAATGATGATCAAAGGACCAATTGGTAAATTTATCAATACGCTTGCAGAAAATATGAGTAAATTATAATTGTACTCAATACAATACACTGAAGCCGAATAAATGTATGTTTGTTCGGCTTTTTTATGCTGTAAACACTAAATAGGTGTGTGAAACTGAATCAAGTTCAATTTGACGGATATTGTATGAATCCAAGTATAAATTAATGAAGTCTAGTGATCTAACTTGTCTAATAATCTAAGCAAGTCTAGCTTAATACATCAATTTAATTTCTTTCAAATCAAACGCAACTACAATTTCATCTTCGAGTAATACGTTCAACTTTCCGTCTTCAGCAATTCCTTGAATGAATCCCATAAACAATTCTCCATTTGTATTTCTAAAAGTAGATGGTTTATCTTTTCGAAATAATAAGGATTCGTAAGCAGTTTTTAATTCCTCAAAAGCTCTTTCGGTAATCAAATGAGAATATTTTTGTAATTGTTCTGTAATTTGAAATAGCACTTCATCCAAGTCAAAATGAGTGCCTATTATTTTTTTCAATGAAGAAGCATTCAGTCCAACTTCAAAATTTGTTTGATTTACATTCAAGCCAATTCCGATAATGGCTGCTGTCATTTTGCTATTTTGTATGACATTTTCAATAAGAATCCCACATATCTTCTGATTCTCTGACAAAATGTCGTTTGGCCATTTTATAGCTAATTTCGGAATATGGAAATGCTTTAGCGCATTGTAAATAGCTAATGAAGTTGCCATACTGATATAGAATCCTTCATCAGTTTCTAGGCAAGAAATCTTTTTAAAGACACTAAACGTAAGGTTTTTACCTTTTTCAGCTTCCCATTTTGTTCCCATTTGACCTTTTCCAGCAGTTTGTGAAGCTGCGATCACAATGGTGAAATCATCTACGTTTTCTTGCGTACTTAGCTGTCGTAAGTAGGTATTAGTGGAATCAATGGCATCAAGTTTGATTGTTTTCATTGTATATTTAAAAAATCTTTAGATATTCTTATGATAAAGGAGTTACAAATAACATTTAAAAGTAATACTTTTGTACAAAATATAATTAATTGAATGACAAAAACTAAGGTTAGCATGGATCAATTGATCACAGGCATCATAAAAGGGATAGAAGAGGTAAAAGGAAATGATATCACCATCTTAGACTTACGCGAAATAGAAAATACAGTTTGTGACTACTTTATAATATGCAATGGTACTTCAAACACACAAGTAAATGCCATTGTAGGTTCTGTTCAAAAAATGGTTAGCAAAGAGTTAAAAGACAAACCATGGCACATAGAAGGTGCAGAAAATGCTGAATGGGTATTAATGGACTATGTGAATGTAGTTGTTCATGTATTTCAAAAACACATCCGTGAGTTTTATGATATAGAAGGACTTTGGGGAGATGCCAAAGTAACTTCTATTCAAGCAAATTATTAAAAACTACATTTTGATTTAATGGCAAAAGACAATAATAACATTACAAAAAAACCAAAGTTCAATGCATATTGGATTTATGGATTAATCGGAGTTTTTCTCCTTTTCTTAATATTTTCTAACGATTCAGATTCGACGGATAAGGTTTCTTATTCAAAGTTTAAAGAATTGATAGCGTATAATGATGTTGAAACTATTAAGGTTACAACAAACAACACCGTCGCAGAAATTTATTTAAAAGATGGAGCGGCAGAAAAAGATGTTTACAAAGGTTTGGTCAATAAAAAAAGTGGCCTCTTCCTTATGGGAGATACAGCTGATTTTACGATAAAATATTTGAATCTTGAAAATTTTGAAACGTATCTTAATACGATAAAAGAAGAAAAAGGGCTGGATTTTGAAATAGAATCAAAGCAACAAAATAATACAATATCAAACTTCTTATTCAGCATTTTACCATTCATACTCATCATTGGAGTTTGGATTTTCATCATGCGCAGAATGTCTGGCGGAGGCGCTGGTGGCGGAGGCGGACAGATTTTCAATATAGGGAAATCGAAAGCAAAGTTATTTGACGAAAAAACAGATATTAAATCATCATTTAAAGATGTTGCTGGTTTAGAAGGTGCAAAAGAAGAAGTACAAGAAATTGTAGATTTCTTAAAGAATCCTGAAAAATACACATCACTTGGTGGAAAGATTCCAAAAGGAGCCTTATTAGTAGGACCTCCAGGAACTGGTAAAACATTGCTTGCAAAAGCAGTGGCAGGAGAAGCTAAAGTACCTTTCTTCTCGCTTTCAGGTTCTGATTTCGTAGAAATGTTTGTAGGTGTTGGAGCTTCTAGAGTTCGTGACTTATTTAAACAAGCAAAAGAAAAATCGCCTGCAATTATCTTTATTGATGAAATTGATGCCATTGGACGTGCACGTGGAAAGAACAACTTTACAGGTTCAAACGACGAACGCGAAAATACATTAAACCAGTTATTAACTGAAATGGATGGTTTTGGAACCAATACAAACGTAATTGTAATGGGCGCGACAAACCGTGCAGATATTTTAGATAAAGCCTTAATGCGTGCTGGACGTTTTGATAGACAGATTTATGTAGATCTTCCAGATTTAAACGAACGTAAGGAAATCTTTGAAGTGCATTTAAAGCCACTTAAAAAAGATGAAAATTTAGATACTGATTTCTTATCAAAGCAAACACCAGGTTTCTCTGGAGCAGATATTGCGAATGTTTGTAATGAGGCAGCATTGATCGCAGCAAGAAAAGGAAAGAAAGCTGTTGAAAAGCAAGATTTCTTAGATGCTGTTGACCGTATTGTTGGTGGATTGGAAAAGAAAAATAAAATCATTACACCAGGCGAAAAGAAAACTGTTGCTTTTCATGAAGCTGGACACGCTACGGTAAGCTGGTTAGTAGAACACGCAGCACCATTAGTAAAAGTAACGATTGTACCAAGAGGACAATCCTTAGGAGCTGCTTGGTATTTACCAGAAGAACGCATGTTAGTTCGTACAGAGCAAATGTTGGACGAAATGTGTGCAACGTTAGGTGGACGTGCTGCTGAGAAAGTAATTTTCAATAAAATTTCTACGGGTGCGTTGAGTGACTTGGAAAAAGTGACCAAACAAGCGCGTGCGATGGTAACTGTTTATGGTTTGAATGATAAAATCGGAAACTTGACGTATTATGATTCAAGTGGAAACGATAATGGATTCAATAAACCATATAGTGAGGAAACTGCTAAGATTATTGATCAAGAGATTTCTAAGCTTATTGAAAGTCAATACCAAAGAGCAGTTCAAATTTTAGAGCAAAATAAAGACAAATTAACAACGCTTGCAGAATTACTTTTAGAAAAAGAAGTAATCTTCAAAGACGACTTAGAAGGAGTTTTCGGAGCAAGAACGTTTGTAAAATCTGACGCTACTGACGACTCAGAAGAATAGTTTGTCATTTTACAATACATTTACCTTTAAAAAATCTCGATTTATCGTTAGCATAAGTCGAGATTTTTTATCTTTGACATAAATTTTTCCTAATATTAAACTACAATTGACTCCATGAGTCTTTTTAAGAAGATTTTCGGCTCCAAATCCAAACCTCATCAAGATGCGAATCTTGCAGATGAGCGTGGTAAATATATGCCACAAATTGAACTTCCTATTGATGAGCGTTTCACCATTAATTTTCGTAAAAACGGTGGTAAGTTTTTATACTGTGATTCTTTTACAGATGTATATAATAGTTTAGAAAGTATTCTGATTGAAAATGGTTGGGAAGGAAAAGAAGTGCTTTGCTTTGACGAAAAACTACAAGAACGGTTTGACAATTTTGATTTGAAGTTTTCAAAAATTAATATGAACGCAAGTTTCTACCTAGCAACTTGTGAATATTTAATTGCCGATAATGGTTCTATCTTAGTTGATTCAAACCAAATAAAAGAGAAAAAACTCAACGATTTACCTGATAATTTTGTGATTTTTGCAACGACAAGCCAACTCGTTGGTGCTATTGGCGAAGGTTTACGCGGCATTAAGAACAAATACAAATCAAACATTCCTAGCAATATTACAACCATTAAGCATTTTCAAGTACAGGAAGAAAAGGACTTTTTATCTTATGGAAGTAGCTCAAAAAACTTATATTTGCTGCTCTTGGAAGACCTCTAAAATGAAAGAACTTTTAACGCGATCTTTAACTGGATTAATTTTTATATCACTATTAATTTTTTCAGTATTCTATTCTGAAACAGCTATCTTAGTTGTGTTCACGATATTTGGATTGTTGTGCCTGTTTGAATTTAGTAAACTTATCAACCTCAAAGGCTTCATTCAATACATTATATTCTTAATTACGGTTGGGATTTTTGTTTTTTGGAAACAGCTTCAACCTGATTTTCAAATTGAGGAAGCAACCATGATTCTATTGGTATTTTCCATATTTGTCTCGCTATTTTTAATCAGAGACTTATTCACCAAAAAAGTAATTCCATTATTTCAATTTAAAAAATACTTACTCACTACCTTTTACATCAGTAGTAGTTTTGCATTTCTATTGTTAATTCCACATGCAACCGACAGTTATAAGCCATACATCATTCTAGGAAGTTTTATCTTAGTTTGGGTAAATGATTCTTTTGCGTATATCACAGGGAAAAACTTTGGAAGACAAAAATTATTTGAACGTATTTCACCTAAAAAAACGGTAGAAGGATTTTTGGGCGGTTTACTTTTTTCTTGCATTGCTAGTTATTTTATAGCTAAATTTACAGGAACATTGAGTTTTGGTAGTTGGCTTATCTTAGCAATTATTATAAGTTCTATTGGAACTATTGGCGATTTAATTCAGTCAAAGTTCAAAAGACAAGCCAATGTAAAAGATAGCGGATCAATAATGCCAGGACATGGCGGTATTTTTGACCGATTGGATAGCATGATATTTTCTGCGCCATTTATTTATTTGTTTTTAAAGATATTACATTATGTTTCATAAAGAAGGGTATAAAATTATCATTGTAACATTTATCATTGTTGCTGCCATTGTAGTAACTGCTGATAAAGTTGATACCAATTGGATAAAGTATGCATTGCAAGCAGTTGCGGTTGTATTTTTAATCTTAATTCTACAATTTTTTAGAAATCCCAAACGTGTCACACCAAAAAATGACGCACATGTGATTGCGCCTGTCGATGGAAAAGTAGTGGTGATTGAAGAAGTATTTGAAAAAGAATACTTTAAAGATCAACGTTTGCAAGTATCTATTTTCATGTCGCCAATCAATGTACACGTAACACGTTATGGAATTGGCGGATTGGTAAAATACAGCAAATATCATCCAGGGAAATTTTTAGTAGCGTGGCATCCAAAATCTTCCGAAGAAAACGAACGTACTTCTGTTGTGGTTGAAAACCCAACGTATGGAAGTGTGTTATACCGACAAGTTGCTGGCGCTTTAGCAAAAAGAATCGTAAATTATGCTGAAGAAGGCATGCAAGTCATTCAAGGTGAAGATGCTGGATTTATAAAATTTGGTTCGCGTGTAGATTTATATTTACCGTTAGACACCAAAATCAACGTAAAACTCAACCAAACTGTAAAAGGTGGCGTGGATATTATCGCGATGAAGTAATGGAAAATTCTGAGTTAGACATAGCATTTTATGAAGCTGTTGAGCGCGTAAACAGCAGTACGGAAGCCTTTCCGGCTGACTTTTTATTGCGATTGTACGCGTATTACAAAAAAGCCACTAATAACTACGATAAGCCAAGCAGTCGCAGACCTATTATCAATGCTTTTAAAATGAACGCGCTATTGCAAACACGTGATATTTCTCCCGAAGAAGCAAAAGTTGCCTATACTGAATTGGTAAATTCATACTTTGAAAAGTAAAAGTAGTTTCCCAATTTGGCTGAAACTATGCTTATTTCTTGTCACATGGTTTGTACTATTACTCGTTTTTGAAATTATTAGTCAAAGTTTACTTCCACAATTCTCTGAAAAAATATCACCAATTTACAAATTACCTGTTCGCACGGTTAATCACTTATTTCAATTAGTTGCAACACTCAGTAGCATTTGGCTATTTACCAAGTATATCGATAAAATTCCGTTCATTTCCATTGGTTTTTATACAAAAGGAAAACTCAAAGAGTTCGTTTCTGGTTTCTTTTTAGGAGCTATAATTATGGCGATTGCTTTTTTCCTTTTACTTAGTTTGAATGAAATTGCATTCAATTCCTATTGGATACATATAAAATCAATACTGTTTTCTATACTATTCTTTACTTCTGTTTCCGTTTTGGAAGAAACGCTATGCAGAGGCTACCTTTTAGGGCAATTGGTTGAAACTTCTAATAAGTATGTTGCGTTAGTCGTTTCCTCGATCATTTTTACGGCGTTACATTCATTTAATCCGAACATGGCAACAATTCCTGTGCTGAACTTATTTCTAGCGGGAATCTTGCTTGGAATCACGTATATCTATACCAAAAACTTATGGTTTCCGATTGCGCTGCACTTTAGTTGGAACTTTTTTCAAGGTCCAATCTTTGGTTTTGAAGTCAGCGGACAAAAATTCTATGCTGTCATTCAACAAACACGCTTTGAAGATAACTTATTAAACGGCGGCAGTTTCGGGTTTGAAGGTTCGCTCCTAGCGACTTTTTTGATGTTGATTGTTATTTTTGGGATTTGGAGATTCTATGAAAGGAAAAGTATTTCTTCGTAGTTTTAAATGTAAAAGCATCTCGACTGCGCTCGATGTGACATTTTTTAACCTTTTCAATAAAAAGAAAAAGCCACATAAAGAATTTCTTCTATACATGACTTTTTATATATTTTAAGAAGCTTCACACAAAACATTGAAGTGAGCTTCGCGAACAATCAAATGAACGAATTAACAAAAAAGTGAGCCACGCGAACAATTCAGCTAGCCAAGCATTTTCAAATTAATACATTTTCAAATTGCAACATTAAAACATTACTTCAAAGACTCCAAACTCGCATTCAACGTTGCAATTTTCGCAACAGCGTCTGCTTCTTTTTTCTTTTCATTCGCGATCACTTGTTCAGGTGCATTACTTACAAAACGTTCGTTTGCTAATTTCTTTTGAACAATTTTCAGTGAACCTTCAGTATATTCCAGCTCTTTCGTTAGTTTCTCAATCTCGGCATCAATATCAATCGCGCCTTCCATAGGAATAAAGTATTCATTCGATTTTACACGAAACGACAACGCACCTTCTAGCTTTTCGTCGCTATAACTGATATTTTCAACATTTCCAAGCTTCGCGATTACCGAATCTAAAGCTGCAGTTGATTTCTCGTTATTCATCACGGTTAAAGAAATTGCATTTTTTTGTAAAATATTTTTCTCTTTACGAATCGTACGAATTCCAGATACAACATCTTGAATCATTTCAAAATTTGATAATAATTCTTCATTTACAGGAGCCGTTTTTGGCCAAGATGCAATAACTAATGCTTCTTCCTTTGCACGATTTGCCATACGCTGCCAAATATCTTCCGTAAGGAATGGCATAAACGGATGTAAAATTTTCAAGTTATCTTCAAACAATGAAATTACGGTATCGTAAGTTTTCTTGTCAATTGGCGAACCGTACGTTGGTTTTACCATTTCTAAAAACCATGAACAGAAATCATCCCAAACTAATTTATAAGAAACCATTAAGGCATCTGAAATTCTGTATTTGCTATATTGATCTTCTATTTCTGCAATCGCTTTTTGAAATTTAGACTGAAACCACTCAATGGCAATCTTCGCAACTTCTGGTTGTTCCACGGTTTCACTAACTTCCCAAATTTGCGTTAAGTTATACGCATTGAAAACTTTATTGGCAAACTTCTTTCCTTGATCACACAAAGATTCATCAAACAATAAATCGTTTCCAGCCGCAGCACTTAGCAACAATCCAACACGAACGCCATCGGCTCCGTAATTTTCTATTAACTTCAATGCATCAGGCGAATTCCCTAACGATTTTGACATTTTACGACCTTGCGTATCACGTACCAAACCTGTCAAATATACATTGGTAAACGGTTTCATATCACGATATTCGTATCCAGCAATAATCATTCGGGCAACCCAGAAAAATAAAATATCTGGTCCAGTTACCAAGTCGTTTGTTGGATAGTAATATTGAATTTCTTCATTTTCAGGATTATTGATTCCGTCAAAAACGCTGATTGGCCATAACCATGACGAAAACCACGTATCGAGCGCATCTTCATCTTGTTTTAAATCGGCAATTGTTAAACTGTCATTTCCTGTTTTCGCTTTCGCGAGATCTAACGCTTTTTCAGGCGTTTCTGCTACAACGAAATCTTCTTTTCCATCGCCAAAAAAGTATGCAGGAATTTGTTGTCCCCACCAAAGTTGACGTGAAATATTCCAATCGCGAATGTTTTCCATCCAATGACGATAGGTGTTTTCAAACTTTTTCGGAAATAACTTAACATCACCATCTTCTAATACCGCTTTTATCGCTGGCTTTACCAAATCTTCCATTTTCAAAAACCATTGATCAGAAAGTCTAGGTTCAATCACAGCTTTGGTTCTTTCGGACGTTCCAACCTTATTAATATGTTGTTCCGTTTTGATTAAGAATCCTTTTTCTTCCAGCTCTTTTGAAATTTCTTTTCGCACTACAAAACGATCTTTTCCTTCGTAATGCAATCCAAAACTATTCAAAGAAGCATCATCATTGAAAATATCAATTACTTCCAAGTTGTGCTTTTCGCCTAAAGCTTTATCGTTTTCATCGTGCGCAGGCGTTACTTTTAAACAACCTGTCCCAAATTCAATATCAACGTATTCATCTTCAATAATAGGAATTACGCGGTTTACCAAAGGAACAATTGCTTTCTTTCCTTTTAAATGTGCATACCGTTCATCATTTGGGTTGATACATATTGCAGTATCTCCCAAAATAGTTTCTGGACGCGTAGTAGCAATCGTTACTTTTTCGTCACTTCCTTCAATGGCATACGCCAGATAATATAAATTTCCTTGTTTTTCTTCGTAAATTACCTCTTCGTCAGATAACGTCGTTTTTGCTTCAGGATCCCAATTCACCATGCGATATCCACGATAAATCATTCCTTTGTTATATAAATCAACAAATGTTTTGAGTACAGATGCTGACATATCGTCATCCATCGTGAACTTAGTTCGTTCCCAATCGCAAGAAGCTCCTAGTTTTTTTAGTTGCTCTAAAATGATTCCACCGTGTTTGTGTGTCCATTCCCAAGCGTGTCCTAAAAACTCTTCACGTGTCAAATCTGACTTCTGAATTCCTTCTTTTTTCAGTTTATCTACAACTTTCGCTTCCGTTGCAATGGAAGCATGATCAGTTCCAGGAACCCAACAAGCGTTGAATCCTTTGAGTCGCGCTCTTCTAATCAATACATCTTGAATGGTATTATTTAGCATGTGTCCCATGTGTAAGACTCCTGTGACGTTTGGTGGCGGAATTACTATTGTATACGCTTCACGTTCGTCTGGTTCTGAATGAAAATAATTGTTTTCCATCCAATACTGGTACCACTTGTCTTCGATCTTACTTGGATCATACTTTGTTTGAATACTCATTTTTGGTATTGTTTTTGTAATATAATTGGCAAAAGTACTTATATCTATACTATTTAAAAAGTGTTTTATCACTTTTGCATTTAATTGTTAAATATGTGTATATGATACTGATTACTTTGTATTTTATGAAACAAATTTGTGAGATTACAAATAAGTAAGTAATTTTACACTAATACAAAAAATAGAAATAATGAAAAGAATAGCTGTAATATTGTTTGTTGGTTTATTTGCCTTTGCTGTTCAAGCACAGGATAAGACTGCAAAAATCAAGTTTAAGAGTGAAGTAATTGACTACGGTACTATTGAAAAAGGTGCTGATGGTGTCCGTGTTTTTGAATTTACAAATACAGGAGATGCTCCGTTAATCATCACAAGAGTATATTCTAGCTGTGGTTGTACAATTCCAAAAAAACCAGATGCTCCAATTTTACCAGGAAAAACTGGCGTGATTGAAGTGAAGTATGACACCAAAAGAGTAGGTCCAATTAGAAAGACCATTACGGTATATTCTAATGCAGACGAGCCAACGAAAGCGATCAAAATTAAAGGAAAAATTGTTGACCCAAGCAAAGAAAAAAGTATTATGATGAAAGATAAATCAGAAACTGAGTCGTAAGTAAACGACATTAAAATAAATAGAAAAGCGCTTTATCAAACGATAAGGCGCTTTTTTTATGCTTGATTTTTATTAAACTTGTTGAATTGTTGGATATAACTTAAAAAATTATTGCCTAAAAACTATCAACCGAGACTGAAAACTGTCAACCGAAAACTGCCAACTGAATACTACAACACTTCTTTCAATCTAAATTCAAACTTTAATTCGACAGGGCCACGTATTACTTTGACCCTCATTTTCTTATCTTCTTTTCCTTGTAAAATTCCTGTAACTTTACTTAACGAATACGTATCAACTGTACGTCCATTGATAGAAACTATAATATCGCCTTCTTTAAGACCCGCGAGTGCAGCTGGTGAATTTTTTCGGACTTCTGCAATTTCATACGCTTTTACCAAACTAAATTTATTATAGTGTTCAAATACAACACTAACTTCTCCTAAATTCGTGCTATTTCCTCCGCGACCATAATTTGTATGTATGGAATTGTTGCGCTTTTTGACTTCTCGTATCACGCGCATTCCATTGTGTTGTAGTTCTATTCCGCTCATATTGTAACGGAAAGGTGTTGAAAAATATTTACTCTTTCTGAGTCGAATTCTTTTATTTGTATAATCAAAAACTACCCTGAAACGCTTTAAAATTTCGCCGCCAATACTTCCGTTTCGTTCTTTGAAATTCTTTACGTACGTTATTGCTGTAGAATCTGGAAATGCTACTTTGGCATTTTCAAATGAGAAACCTCCAACACTAAATTTTTTCACACGTGCACGTGTTCCATAAATACTTCCGCTTAATCCTCTTCCCAAAAAATCTTCAAACTTTTTATCGGGTATTGTAATTCTTTGTTCAGCATCTTCAAACAGCCACAATGCATCACTTCCACCAGAGTCTATCAATAATTTGACAGGAATATCAGGTTCTTCATCGTCTTCAATTGCGACTTTTACATCTATATACGGTTTATTATTTCTGAACGTAAGTGGTAAATCGGTACACTTTTTACAAGAATCGTACTCATAAGTTTCCGGATTATAGAATTTAATTTTTTCCGTGTTGTAATTAATTTCTACAATGAAATCCCTAAATGCATCATACCCAATAATTCCATGTACAGGAATGCCCAAACGTGTGGACACATTGATATCTTTATCTAGAATAATAAATAATTCTAAATTGAGCTTTTCAACATTTTTAATCTTAAAAGAATTTGATCGTGCTTTTACCGCAGTAATTGTATTTCCCGATCCTAATCCGCGAAGTTGCACGCGTTCTTTTTGCTCAATAGTTAGCGAATCATCTGGATTTAAACTGAATAAAATAGGCTTATTTACTCCTGAATCTAATAGAAAAGACATCTCTACGCCGTTAATTTCTACAGGAATCACAATGAGGTTGTTAATCAATTTAAACGGGACAGTAGCTTTATCTTTTCCGTTTAAAATTCTAAACCGATTTTGCGCTTGCATGATTCCGCATAAGCAAATTAGGACTAAGACGATATGTTTTTTAACCGTATACACGAGTTGAGAGGAAATTTGGTAACATACCAATATACGAAATTTACTTTTTATATCCGAACTTTTTAAACTTTTTAACGTTGTTCAAAATGTATACGATTTTATACATAATGTAAAATATATTTTGCAATTTTGTCATTCTTAAAAATCAAGATTATGCCAACTATTTCCAACAAAGGAATTGCAATGCCACAATCACCAATTCGTAAATTGGTTCCTTACGCTGAAAAAGCGTATAAACAAGGGAAAACTATTTATCACTTAAATATTGGTCAGCCAGATATTAAAACACCTCAAGCTGCTTTAGATGCTGTAAAAGTTCACAACTTAGAGGTATTAGCATATACAAAATCTGATGGTTCTGAAGAATACAGAACAAAAATTGCAAACTATTATGCAGTGCATGATATTCATGTAAATGCTTCAGATATTATTGTCACTACTGGCGGAAGTGAAGCATTAGCATTTGCTTTTGGAAGTACAATGGATGTAGATGATGAAGTGATTATACCTGAACCTTTTTATGCAAACTACAATGGGTTTTCTGTCGCAGCTGGTGTAAAAGTTGTGCCTGTCATTTCTAAAATAGAAAATAATTTTAAATTGCCTCCAATTGAAGAATTTGAAAAATTAATTACACCAAAAACAAAAGCAATCTTAATTTGTAATCCTGGAAATCCAACTGGATATTTATATACAAAAGAAGAAATTAAAAAATTAGCAGCAATTGTGAAGAAACATGACTTGTTTTTAATTGCTGATGAGGTATATCGTGAATTCGCGTATGACGGAATGGTCCATTATTCCATCATGCAAGAACCGGATTTGGACGATCACGCAATAATGATTGATTCAGTTTCAAAGCGTTACAGCATGTGTGGCGCACGAATTGGTTGTATTGTTTCGAAAAACAAAGAAGTAATGGCTACTGCAATGAAATTTGCGCAAGCACGTTTATCGCCACCTACATTTGCTCAAATTGCTAGTGAAGCCGCTTTAGAAACGCCACAAAGTTATTTTGATGATGTTATTGACGATTATGTAAAAAGAAGAGATACATTAATTGCTGGATTAAAAGAAATTGAAGGTGTACGCGTGGCTAATCCGAAAGGCGCTTTTTATTGCATTGCAGAATTGCCTGTGGAAAATGCAGAAGATTTTGCAAAATGGCTCTTAGAGAGTTTTGATTATGAAGGTGGAACAATTATGGTAGCGCCAGCAGCTGGATTCTATTCTTCGCCAAATACAGGATTAAACCAAATTAGAATTGCATACGTGCTAAATGAAGAAAGTTTAGTCAAAGCGATCAAAATTTTAAAAGAAGCCTTAAAAAAATACAACGCATAATTAATCGTGATTTCAATACAACATAACGTCTCTTTAAAAGAGTTCAATACATTTGGTATCGATGCGAAAGCAAAGAAATTCATCACCATTACCAATATTTCTGAACTCCTAGTTGCCTTACAATTGACTGAATTTTCAGAATATTTTGTACTTGGTGGCGGAAGTAATATGTTGCTTACACAAGATATTGAGCTTCCTGTATTGCACATCAACAACAAAGGGAAAAGAGTCGTCTATACTACTAATAACGAAGTTGTTGTAGAAATTCAAGCTGGCGAAAACTGGCATGAATTTGTCCTTTGGTGTATAGAAAATGATTTTGGTGGTGTTGAAAATTTATCGTTGATTCCAGGAAACGTCGGCACTTCGCCCATTCAGAATATTGGCGCGTATGGTGTTGAATTGAAAGATACTTTTGTACGTTGTACTGCGATTGATATAGAAACGCAAGAACAAAAAGTATTTATGTTGGATGATTGTAATTTTGGCTATCGAAATTCAATCTTCAAGAATGAAGCGAAAGGAAAATACATCATCACTTCTGTTGTTTTCAAGTTAACGCATAAAAATCACAAACTAAATACTTCGTATGGTGCTATTCAGGAAGAATTGGCACATAATAACATCACAAATCCTACGATTAAAAATGTAAGCGATGCGGTCATTGCAATTCGCGAACGTAAATTACCAAACCCAAAAGAGATTGGAAATAGTGGAAGTTTCTTTAAAAACCCTGTGATTTCAAAAGCTGATTTTGATACGCTTGAAGCTTCTCACTCAACGATACCGCATTATGTAATTTCAGACACCGAAATTAAAGTTCCGGCAGGTTGGCTCATTGAGCAATGTGGTTTCAAAGGGAAACGATATGGAGATGCTGGCGTGCATAAAAATCAGGCATTGGTTTTGGTGAATTACGACAATGCAACTGGCGCGGAAATTCTCGCCTTAGCGAAAAAAATTCAAGAAACTGTTTTAGAAAAATTCAACATAGCGATTGAAGCAGAAGTGAATGTGATCTAGTTTTCAGTTTTCAGTTTTCAGTTTTCAGTTTTCAGTTTTCAGTTTTCAGTTTTCAGTTTTCAAAATTAAAAATTAAAAATTAAAAATTTCAATTCTCAATACTAACAACTATCTTTTCGGTGGATACTTCTCCAACACTTTCAACAAAACAGTTCTAAAATACGTTTCGCGTTCTTGTGGTGTTGCTTTTTCTTTGTAATAACCTTCTGCGACAGCTTGCCAATACAATTCATCTTTTCGAACATCGACAAAGTCAAATACTAATTGTTGATTTAGTTTTGTATTTCCAATCGGCAATCCAATAGAAATTCCGCCACCTACATTACGTCCGCCACCGCCAACGCCTACGCCAACTGCACTATTTTGATCTGGTTCAAAAGCATTTACTTCTACATTGATATAAAAATCGGGCGTTGCCGTTCGCACAAATCCGCGCGATTGTAAAATGGAATCCGTTTGGCGAAACAAGCGTTTGTCATCAAGTTCACTTAAACCTGTTTCAATATTTGGGAAAAAATTATACGTTTTATACGTTGTAAAATCCATGTTCTTATCATAATCATATACAACTCTTGGCGCGTTACATGCTACAAAAAGCATGAGTACGAATAGCATTCCTAAATATTTCATAGCGTTCATTTTTCATTAAAAAAACCTACTACAAGATAGCAATAATTATTCCATAAAAAATCCTGTTTCATGGGAAAACAGGATTCTTTAGTGTTTCAATTATGTTAGTTATGCTTTATTAAATAATGCTTTGTAAATAAACCCTGCTACGATTGCTCCTAATATTGGCGCAACCCAAAACAACCAGGTTTGTGGCAAATAATCGCCTCCAGCAAATAATGCTTGACTTGTAGATCGTGCTGGATTTACAGAAGTGTTTGTAATCGGAATACTGATTAAGTGAATCAACGTTAAACACAATCCAATAGCAATAGGTGCAAATCCTTTTGGAGCTTTTTCGCTGGTACTTCCTAAAATCACAAGTAAGAAAAAAGCGGTCAGTAAAAATTCAGCAATAAACGCAGACATCATACTATATCCATCAGGCGATAAACTATCATATCCATTGGCGGCAAAACCTCCAATTGCTTTATCTGAACTCGTAAGAATTAAATACAATGCACCTGCGGCTAAAATTGCGCCAACGAGTTGAGAAACAATGTAACCTGGCAAATCTTTACCAGAAAACTTTCCTCCTGCCCAAAGTCCTATGGAAACTGCGGGATTAAAATGTCCGCCCGAAATATGTCCAACAGCATACGCCATTGTCAATACGGTTAAACCAAAAGCCAATGCTACGCCTGCATATCCAATTCCGTAATCTACAGTAGCAGCAAAAATTGCGCTTCCGCAACCGCCAAATACAAGCCAGAATGTTCCAAAAATTTCAGCGAAATACTTCTTCATAATTGTTATATTTTAATGATTAGCAATTTCAATATAAAGAAAAAACCTTCATAAAAAATGATAACTTACTAACAATTAGATGTCTGAAAAGCATATTTTATCTTTACCTCCCTATTTATCACTTGTAGCTTATTATTCAGAATATTTGTAATTGTTAATATGTTATTCGCCCATTCTCACTTATGAATCTTGCAAAAAAACCGTATCTTTGCGCCAGATTTATTGAGGACAGAAAAATTCATTCAGATGATAAAACTTGTATTATTAACAATTGGTTTACTACTAGTTGGCGTTGCAGGAATTGCAATTAAAATTTGGGCACAGAAAGATGGTAAATTTGCAGGAACCTGTGCAAGTCAAAATCCTATGTTAAATAAAGATGGTGATGCCTGTGGATTTTGCGGAAAACTACCAGAAGAGTTTGAATCTTGTGCTGAACCTCAACATCAGTAAGTAGCTTCGCCCCTTTTATGATTTTACTCCTACTCTACGTTTTCATAGCCATTGCAGCTATTCAAATCATTTATTTTTTAACTTTTGGTGCTTTTGCTTTCGCGAAGGATAAAAAAAGTAAACAGTACGACATTCCTGTTTCTGTCATTGTTTGTGCCAAAAACGAAGTAGAAAACCTTCAACAGTTACTTCCCCAACTTTTACAACAATCGTATAAAAACTTCGAAATTGTATTGATTAATGATGCTTCATCTGATGAAACATTGGAAGTCATGGAACAATTTCAAAAAGAAAACAACAATATAAAAGTTGTCGATGTTGAAAATAATGAAGCTTTTTGGGGAAATAAAAAATACGCCTTAACACTCGGAATTAAAGCCGCAACAAACGACTTCCTTGTCTTTACAGATGCAGATTGCGTGCCAGCCACAAAACATTGGTTGACTGAAATGGCGCAACGTTTTTCGAGTAAGAAGAAAATTATTATTGGGTATGGCGCTTACGCGAAGAAAAAATATTCGTTTCTAAACCTTTTGATTCGGTTTGAAACTTTAATGGCAGCTATTCAAGCGTTTAGTTATGCAAAAATAGGCATTCCGTATACGGCAGTTGGGCGAAACTTAGCGTATCACAGAGATGAATTTTACAAAGTTAGCGGTTTCATCAATCACATGAAAATACGATCTGGTGATGATGATTTGTTCATTAAAGATGCGGCTTCTGGTAAAAACACAGCCATTTGTTTCGCTAAAAATAGTTTTACCATTTCAAAGTCAAAAACAAGTTTTGGCACCTGGTTTCAACAAAAAAGAAGACACGTAAGTACGTCATCACACTATAAATTCATTCATAAATTTTTACTCGGAACCTTCTTTACAACGCAGTTGCTATTTTGGATTCTTGCTATTATACTTCTATGCACTTCAGCATGGCAATATGCACTTATTGTTTTAGGTTTTAGAATCATCATTCAATATTTCATACTCGGTTTTGCAGCAAGTAAATTGAAAGAACAAGACACGCTCTATTTGCTGCCGATTCTCGAAATCTTTTTAATTATCATTCATTTTGGTATCTTTATAGCTAATATGACTTCAAAACCAACGCATTGGAAATAGCAGATACGATTCTGAAAGCAAGCATACAAAAAGCAAAATTGGGCGATCAAGTAGCTTTTAACTTTCTACTGAATTCTTTTTGGAATGATGTATATGGCTTTCAACTGAAACGTACTCATAATGAAAATGATGCGGAAGATATTACGATTCAAACGTTTTCAAAAGCATTTGATAAGATTGATACTTTCGACGAAAATTACAAGTTTAAAACGTGGTTGATCACGATTTCCAAAAACGTACATATTGATTTTCTTCGCAAGAAAAAAACATCGATTGAAACTACAAAAGATCAGGAAGAAGAAGTCTATCGCATTATTGATGATGGACCAACGCCTGAAGATAAAATTATCACAGAGCAAAATTTAGCGAAGCTTTTACGCGACATCAAAAAGCTAAAACCACATTATCAAGAAGTCATTAATTTGCGGTATTTTCAAGAATTGAGTTATAAAGAAATCTCGGAACAATTGCAAGAACCAATGAATAATGTAAAGGTAAAATTATTACGTGCTAAGAAACTATTGGCAGAAATTATTCAGAAACAATGAGCGCTTCTTTTGTAAAAAAACTCGGTCCAGGATTATTATTTGCAGGCGCAGCAATTGGTGTTTCGCATTTGGTAAATTCAACGAAAGTTGGTGCTGAATTTGGCTTCGGATTATTGTGGGCATTGTTATTAGTCAATTTGTTTAAATATCCTTTCTTTCAATTCGGACCACGATATGCCGCCGCAACTGGCGAAAGTTTGTTGGATGGTTATAAAAAACTCAGCAAAGGTTTATTAGTTACATATTTCATATTATCATTCGCGACGATGTTTACAATTCAAACTGCCGTAACCATTGTCACCGCAGGATTAGCTTCACAGCTTTTTGGATTTGAACTTTCATTAGCCGTTTGGAGTACTATTATCACCGCAATTTGTTTAGGAATCTTAGCCATTGGACGTTATAATATTTTAGATAAGTTGATGAAAATCATCATCATTACCCTAACTATAAGTACGGTGATTGCTGTTTTCTTTGCCATGTCGAACGGAAATGAAGCATTATCAGCCGGACAAATTTTCCCAACCGAATTAGGTGGAATTACGTTATTAATTGTTTTTATGGGATGGATGCCAGCTCCGTTAGATATTTCAATTTGGCATTCACTTTGGGCAATTGAGAAGAAACAAGAAACAGCAAGCTTTACACCAAAAAGTGCGTTGTTTGATTTCAATTTTGGGTACATCATCACGATTATTCTTGGAATTTGTTTTATGGCTTTGGGTGCGTACGTGATGTTCAACTCTGGAACGGTATTTTCGCAGAAAGGTGGTGACTTCGCGAAACAACTTATTAATTTATACACCCAAAACTTAGGAAGTGGAACGTATATCATTATTGCAATTGCAGCATTTACCACGATGTTTAGCACGACTTTGACAACCTTAGACGCTTCGCCAAGAGCGATGGCAAAAGCAAGTCAATTGTTATTCGGGAAAATCATCAAGCATAGTTATATTTTTTGGATGTTGATTCTTGTCTTAGGAACCGTGTTGATTCTAACACAATTCTTAACCGAAATGTCCGCTTTAATCAAACTTGCGACGGTTTTATCGTTTGTAACTGCGCCTTTTTATGCAATTTCAAACTACATTCTCATCACAAGCAAACACACACCAAAAGAATGGCAACCTAAACATGGATTGCGCGTTTTGAGTTGGATGGGAATACTTTTCTTAACTGGGTTTTCGGTTTGGTATCTAGTCACTATGTGAGTTGTGAGTTGTGAGTTGTGAGTTGTGAGTTGTGAGTTGTGAGTTGTGAGTTGTGAGTTGTGAGTTGTGAGAAAATTATTTTAATTTGATAGCAAAAAAACAAATTCACAAAACTTTTATTAAGATTATCAATATTCTACTGACAACTGATAACAGTTAACCGAAAACTCATAACCAACAACTGAAAACCAACAACCAACAACCATTTTTTTTAAACAGATTCTTCGTATCTTTGCACTTCATTTCATTTTGAATAGAAAACGCTTATGAGTACAGACACAACTGCAAGTGTATTGCCACCAAAAGGAAAACCGAAATGGCTTCGGGTGAAACTTCCAACAGGAAAGAAATATACAGAACTTCGTGGATTGGTAGATAAATACAAATTAAATACGATTTGTGCGTCGGGAAGTTGTCCAAATATGGGCGAATGTTGGGGTGAAGGAACGGCAACGTTTATGATTTTAGGAAACGTTTGTACACGTTCTTGCGGATTTTGTGGTGTGAAAACCGGACGACCAGAAACGGTTGCTTGGGACGAACCTGAGAAAGTAGCGCGTTCTATAAAGATTATGCAAATTAAACACGCGGTTTTGACTTCGGTGGATCGTGATGATTTGAAAGATATGGGAACTATTATTTGGGCAGAAACAGTGAAAGCTGTACGCCGAATGAATCCTACCACAACGTTGGAAACCTTGATTCCAGATTTCCAAGGAATTGAACGTCATTTAGACAGAATTGTAGAAGTAGCTCCAGAAGTGGTCTCACATAATATGGAAACCGTTCGTCGTTTGACGCGTGAAGTACGCATACAAGCGAAATACGATCGTAGTTTGGGTGTGTTGAAGTATTTGAAAGACCAAGGAATAAATCGTACAAAATCGGGTATTATGCTAGGTTTGGGTGAAACAGAAGATGAAGTGATTCAGACACTGCACGATTTAAGCGCAGTAAATGTGGATGTAGTTACACTTGGACAATATTTACAACCTAGTAAGAAGCATTTACCAGTACAAGAATTTATTACACCAGCTCAGTTTGACAAATACCGTGAGATTGGTTTAGAATTAGGTTTCCGTCATGTGGAAAGTGGCGCGTTGGTACGTTCGTCTTATAAAGCGCATAAACATATATTGTAACACTTCGAGTGCCTCAGTGCACTCAATATGCTGAGTTTATCGAAGTACAGCATCTCATTATATAATTTATATTTTAAGGCTATTAGCTTCTTGCTTTTAGCCTTTTTTGTTTGATTCCAAACCGTCATTTCGAGTGGTTTTTTCATTGCGAAGCAAAATGAAAAAATTGTATCGAGAAACATTTACTTCCAGAATGTTTAAAAGTACTTCTCGATACAATTCATAACGCCCTTTAAAAGATCGTTGACGTTCATTATAGAAATATTGACGTTGTCTATAACATCCTTATGGTTATATATAGAATATTTAGGGTTGCATAAAGAATACTTTCGGTTGATTATAGAAATTATGGGGTTCACCAACCGCTTTTACCCCTTACGGAACCTAAAATAAAGGACAAACAACCGAAAAAATTGAGCAAACAACCGAAAAGAATTATTTCAATAACCACAACGAATGATGAACCAACCTAAAAGAGTGATTAATCAACGTCAAATAATGTTTACTGCACCGCTTTGTTGTATTGTTTGGCGTACATCTTATATCTAAAATCAGCAATCGTTAATCGTTAATCGTTTCTTTCTTACAAATTCGTATATTGTATTCGTACACAAAAAAGCGTACACAACACAATTACAATTACACTACGAATGAGCAAACCACAAGAGATTTTAGAGTTAGAGAAAGTTTATAATATTTCACTAACGGAAACGAAAGAAGAAAGATATATAACTCATTGGGATAAAAAAAATCTATATCTTTTAAATGCGAATGCGCAAGTAATTGGACTTAATCTCAGAGAAAATGGAATTTCAGAAATAAAAAGCCTTGAAAAGTTTACACAATTAGAAAAATTATCTCTTGCCCATAATCGAATTACTAAAATTGAAAACCTTGAAAAACTAACTAATCTTTCTGAATTAGATATTTCATATAATCAAATCTCGAAAATTGAAAACCTTGAAAATCTCATAAATCTTATTGAGTTAAGTGTTTCTCATAATAAAATTTCGAAAATTGAAAATCTTGAGAAATTAACTAGTCTAACAAAATTATATTTAAATAATAACCAAATTTCGAAAATTGAAAACCTTGAAAAATTAACTAATCTTTCAAATTTAATACTTCTCAATAATCAGATTTCAAAAATTGAAAACTTAGATTTTTTGACTACTAATTCTCATCTAAATATTGGGAATAATAAAATTTTTAAAATCCAACATATTGCATTTTTTTTAAAAAATAAGAATTTAAGATCTCTATACATTGGAGGAAACCCCTTTGCGGCAGAACTTGATTTAAATTTAAAACCAAATAACAATAATTTAGCAATCATTAAAAGTGAATTGCAAAAACTACAAGAGCAACAAACATCCATACAACTTCCAGTAAAAGTGATGTTATTAGGGAACCATTTTTCAGGAAAATCTACCTTATTAAAGTATCTACAAACAAAACAATGCACTAAAATTGACAAAAACAAAAACTCGAGCACGCATGTGTTGTCGGTTCAACATTCAAAGAAAACTATAAATTATGAATTACCAAAAGCAATTTATTATGACTTTGGTGGGCAAGATTATTATCATGGCATCTATCAAGCTTTTTTTACGAACGAAGCATTTAATCTATTGGTTTGGAATCCAAAAAGTGATTCCAATATATTATTAGAAAGCGATAGTAACAAGCTGCCTACACGAAATTACAACCGTATGTATTGGCTCGCTCAATTACAATATTCGTTTCTAAAAAGATTTGATACGCTCGAAAAATACGATGATCCATTACTATTAATACAAACACATGCAGATGAAAACAAAGCAAAACATAATTGGAACGAAGCTTTTAATGAAAATAATGTAGTCGATGAATTTCATGTTTCATTAAACGCTGATTCTAAAACGTCCCGAAACACAGCCTCTTTACAGTATTTGACAGCTACATTTTGGGATGTTGTAGAAAATCAATCTTCCAAAAAAGAAGTTCCGAAATGGTATCCAGAATTTTTGAGTTATATTCTCAATAAAAAAAATGACGATGCTATTTCATTAGATACAATTGTGAAATACTATAAAAGAGAAGAACTTTCTTTAGCTGAAAGAAAAAAATATTTAAGAGAAGATTTGGAGCAATTGGCACGTAAAGGAATGCTATTATATTATAAAAATGATGAAGACTTAAATGATGTTGCTTGGCTAAATCCTGCCGCAACTGTTGCTAAGATTCATGACACAATTTTAAACAAAGAAAACATCGAAGAATACAAAGGAAAACTCACTACAAAAGAATTTCAAAAGTTAGATATTCCAAACAAAATAGAACGCTTATTACGTAACGAGAAAGTGTTGTTTTTTGATAAAGGAAATGATGAATATATCATTCCCAACTATTTACCATTAACAAGTGAAGATGCTGAAGTTTATGATTTATTGAAGTTTGATTTTAACAAACCTACATTTGTTTTAAAATTTGAACGCTTTATTCCGTTTGGTTTGATCAATCAATTGATTTGTCATTATGGACAGAATCCTGATAAGAAACACTATTGGCGAGATCAGTTGATTTTCACCTTAAATGATCGCTTTAAAGTTTGGATTCAATTGGATTTTTCTAAACTAACCATTTCAGTTTCCATCAACCCGCAAACTACAAAAGATCCAACACTGAACGATTGTATTCGTACAATTTTCATGGAGATTATTTTGTTGTATTGGGGAAGGACTTTGCATGAAAAAATCCAAGATAAAAATAAAGAAGTAGATCATAGAAATGAAGATTCTTTATTTAAAAAGAAAAAAGAAAGGATTACTGAAAATACTTTACGAGATGAATTCAATAATCTAAAAAAACCCGAAGACTTATACCTTTCCACTGATGGAGAACACTTTGTGCATTATAATACCTTAGATAATTCCGAAAAAACACAGGAACAGATTCAAGCATTTCCAATGAAGGAAAATCAAATTGATTTGGACAAAACCGCAGGAAGAACACAACGCAGTTACAAATACCGCAATTTTACCAACAATAAAAACATTAAAAAGATGAAGAAGATATTTATTTCCTATTCGCGAAAAGATGTGGAATATAAAGACGAATTGCGAAAGCACTTAAATATGCTTAAAATCTTTGATGTTGCCGATAATTGGAGTTGTGAAGATATTACGATTGGCAAATGGCACGATCAGATTCAAAAGGAATTGGAAGAAAGTGATTTGGTCATTTTTATGTTGTCGATTAATTTTTTTAATTCACAATATATATTAGACAAAGAAGTCATTAATACGATGAATGCAATTGCAGAAGGTTCTCCTAAAAAAGTGCTTTGTGTGATTGTTAGTAAGTTTCCTGGTTTGGAGAATTTTGATGAATCAACTATGAATTCTAAACAGAAGAGTATTTTAAAACTTGCCTCTTTTCAATATGCTTCGTATCACAAAGAAAAGAATGAAACTACAAGTAATCTAGAAGAGTATATTATTAATCTTAAAGAAGCGAAAAGAAAAGGAATTTTGGATGAGCAATTGACGAAGATTGTTGAGAAGGTTATGAAGGATATTTAATGATTTGTTTACATCATCACAAGGAGGAAACGACGAAGTACTTGTGCTCAGCTTTGCCGAAGTAATCTTTTTAAATGAACAGATTGCTTTGTAGCTTCGCTAAGTATTTTCAATCAAAATATATTTTAATTTCAATAATGTTCGCAAAGACACTTTAAAAAAAGTCCAAGAAAACCAACATTTCTAGTAATCTAATTAAGTCCAAAAATCTAACACCTCTATTTCACACAAAAAACCGTAATTTTGTCCTTCTCAAATAAAGAATCCGTATGATTAGAGTTGCCATTAATGGTTTTGGAAGAATTGGTCGAAACTTCTTTCGCCTGTTATTGAATCATCCAATGATTGAAGTTGTTGTGATTAATGATTTAGCCGACACACGCACGTTGAGTCATTTACTAAAATACGATAGTATTCACGGTGTATTACCGCAGAATATTGGTCATACAGACACAGAAATCACGGTTGATGGTAAAGGCTATGCGCTCACGAATATTCCCGACATTACTCAAATCAATTGGCAATCACATAATGTAGATTTTGTCATTGAAGCTACGGGGAAATTCAAAACGCAATCACTTTTACAACATCACATCACCAACGGAGCAAAAAAAGTAATTTTAGCTGTTCCGCCACAAGATGAAAACATTAAAATGGTCGTTTTAGGTGTGAATGAACATATTTTAGATGGTTCGGAAACCATTATTTCAAATGCTTCGTGTACGACAAATAATGCCGCGCCAATGATTAAAGTAATCAACGAGTTATGCGGAATTGAACAAGCATATATTACCACTATACATTCCTATACAACCGATCAAAGTTTACACGATCAGCCGCATCGCGATTTACGTCGTGCGCGTGGCGCAAGTCAAAGCATTGTACCAACAACCACAGGAGCTGCGAAAGCATTGACCAAGATATTTCCAGAGTTTTCTGAGGTTATTGGTGGCTGTGGAATTCGTGTACCTGTTCCAGATGGTTCGTTGACAGATATCACGTTTAACGTGAAAAAAGAAACTTCTATTTCAGCAATTAATGCGGCATTTAAAAAAGCATCTGAAACCAATTTAAAAGGAATTCTTTCCTATACAGAAGATCCAATTGTTTCTGTCGATGTTATCAATAATCCGTATTCGTGTACGTTTGATTCTTTAATGACGTCCGTCATCGGAAAAATGGTCAAAATCATTGGTTGGTATGATAATGAAATTGCGTATTGTAACAGATTAATTGATTTAATTCTATATATTTCAAATAAATAAGTATTTTTGAATAAATTCATCACTTCATGGTGTGTAAAGTAAGACACATTTTATTTTTATTGTTTGCTTTATTTTCGATATTGTCCCAAGCTCAGTCTAATGAAACTATTAAGGACAGTATAGAACGCTCTTTCATGGACGTATATGAATACAAAAAGAAAGCTAAAATGAATCGTGCGCTAGAAAAGCTGACGAATATTTTAGATTTATCTGACAGTATTCAAGATAAAAAAAGCAAAGCAAAAGCGTATATGCTTCGTGCCGAATTGAGCATTGAGGAAAACTACAAAAGCTTCGATCCCCAAAAAATAAAAAGTTATTTAAAAAGAGCAGAGGAAATTCAAATAGAAATTAATGACTCGCTTGGACTTGGCTACAACTATGTTTTACAGGCTTTAACAGCAACTCGAAACACTTCATACAGCAATGCCGATAAGCATTTTAGTGATGCAGAAATTATTTTTGACAAATACCAATCTACGGATGATATCAACAAATTAAAATATTATCGCGGTTTATTTTATTTGAGTCAAGGAATTAATGGACGCGCCATTGAACGTTTTGAAAATTCATTACCAATTAACGATCCTTATCAGCCAAATTATTTACGCGCCAAAGTACATTTGAATCTTGCGAAAGCATACAAAAACATCAAGCAATACAAAGATGCCAAACTGAATGCGGAAACAGCCTTGAAGATTGGAAACTCATATAATTTCCCAATCATTAAGCTTGAAAGTACACTTATTGTTAGTGATACGTATGCAGGTTTGAACGATTTAGAAAATGCTTATAATTTTCAAAACAGCTATATTAAAATTAAAGATTCTATCTATAATGCTGAACGTATGCAAAGTATGGCAGAAGCAAATGCCTATTTTGACAACGAATTTCAAAAGCGTCACATTGAAGAGCTTGAACGAGATAATAATGTAGAATCACAAAAAGGAAAACGAAATAAGTTAACCTCTATATTGAGTTCGGCACTATTGATCATTATTTCATTATTGACAATTTCACTCTACCGAAACAATCAAATTAAAGTAAAAACAAACAACTTATTACTGAAGAAAAACTCCGAATTACAGTTGGCAAAAGACAATGCTGAAAAAGCGATGAAAGCCAAAGCTCAATTCCTCTCTACGGTAACGCACGAACTGCGGACGCCGCTATATGCCGTAACGGGTTTGACACATTTACTCTTAGAAGAAAATCCTAGCGAAAGCCAAAAAGAACACTTAAAATCTTTAAAATTTTCTGGAGATTACTTGCTAACGTTTATCAACGATATTCTTCAAGTGAATAAAATTGAAGCACGAAAATTAGCCGTTGAAAGAGCACCATTAAATCTTAAAAAGATATTGAATGATGTTGTGAATTCGCTTACGCAAACATCTAAAGAAAATAACAATAAAATTGTATTAGATATAGATGAAGGCATTCCTGAGAAATTAATTGGCGATTATTTAAAAATGTCGCAAGTATTTATCAACCTCATCAGTAATGCATTGAAATTTACGAAAGATGGTATTGTAAATATTTCAGCAGTTATTATCGAAGAAAATGATACAGAACAAACCATTCAGTTTGAAATAAAAGATAACGGAATCGGGATTTCTCAAGTAATGCAGGAAAATATATTTGATAGTTTTTCGCAGGGTTCTGTGCAAATCAACCGTAAATATGGCGGAACTGGTTTAGGACTGACTATTGTAAAAAGTTTATTGGAATTATTAGAAAGTGATATTCAACTAAAAAGTAAACTAGGCGTAGGTTCTACGTTCTGTTTTTCGCTGGTATTAAATAAGATGGAACCAGAAACGATCAGCGATGCGGAAATTGTGGACGAAGAAAAAACAGATCTTAAAAGCAGAGGATTTAAAGTGTTGTTGGTAGAAGACAACAAAATAAACCAAGTGATTACCAAGAAAATAATTGCCAAACAAAACATGACTTGTGACATTGCTGATGATGGTTATCAAGCTATTGATTATGCACGCAGCAATCGGTATGACTTTATTTTGATGGACATTCACATGCCCGGAATTAGCGGAATTGAAGCGACAAAGGAAATTAGAAAGTTTGATGTTTCTACGCCAATCATTGCGTTAACAGCAATCTCGCTTGACGATAACAAAGACGATTTCTTAAAAGATGGTTTCAACGAGGTAATTTCAAAACCTTTTGATCCTGAAGTTTTCTACAAAAAGATTTCACACATACTTTCATAAACATAAACAATATATCTTCAATCACTACACGTAACTTCAAGTGAAATTTCGAAGAAAATTTGTATCGAGAAGTACTTAACTTTCCTTTTCACACATCAAATCGAAGTTTTTCTATTCAAATTGATGAAAATCATTAACAAACATTTAGCACTCCAAAAAATTACAAATGCAGCTTTTGGCACACGGTTTGTACACACTAATTTGAAAGCAAAAAAAAGCGATCACGCTTTGTTTTCATTTCACATAAATTTGGATTGGTTAGTTAAAGAAAAAGGCGAGTTGGTTACTCGCCTTTCTTGTTTTTTTAAATTTTCACTTTTACAGTCAAAATCATAGTATTTACAAGGGTTTTCAGTCTTTTATAAACCTTTTTTTATGCGTATATTTGAACTACTATTGAAAAATGAATACGAAAATGAATACGATTTGAGTAATTTAAAACACTATTCTGAACCTAAAGTTTATACCGCTAATGGCGATATTTCTAAGCGCTGGTATGTCTATTTTTCATACCGAAATCCCGAAACAGGAAAGCTGAAACGGCAACCTCCCATCTACAAAGAAGCCAATAAACTCAAAACTAAGACGGCAAGGCTAGAATATTTGACCACGATCAAAGTAGTTTTAAGTAGTATGCTAAAAAAGGGATATAGTCCGTATGAAGATGCAGAAGCTACTGACAAACGTCTTGAATCTCAAAAGAAGAAAAGAAAACCAAGTATTGCTAAAAAAGAGCTAGTCGCTAGTCAAAGAAAACAATACACCGTTAAGGAAGCTCTTGAGTTTGCACTATCACAAAGAAAACCTAGTTGGAAAAAGAAAACGGCAAGTACGCTAACGGGACATTACAAAAAATTTATGAAATGGCTTGAAGAAAACAAGCTATTAGATAATGACATAAAAGATCTTAAAAAAAGAGACATTTCTCTTTTCCTAAACACGATCAAAAAAGCACAAACTAAAAAAGAAATATTACAAGGCAAAGAACTTGAGACAATAAGTCTAAAAACAAGAAATAACTTTAGAGCAACGCTATCACTTTTATTTGCACAACTTGAAGACGATGAAATTATCGATAACAACTTTATTGCTAAAATTAGACAAGTCAAAAGTACTCCAAAGAAAAACAAACCATTTTCAAAAGAGCAAATCATAGACATCCGAAATTACCTTGATAAAAATGACCCGTACCTCAGAACCTTCATCCAATTTATGTCGTATGCTTTTTTACGAAATGTAGAAGTATGTAGACTACAAGTAAAGGATATCGATTTGGAATCGAAACGACTGTATGTACGTTCTAAAACAGCACCTTTAGCGGTTGTTCCTATTATTGGAGATTTAGAAAATGTCATTCGTAAAATGAAGCTTGAAAATTATGCACCCGATGATTTTGTAATTACTCGATTTGAGCAACCTGCGATATGGGATATAGACGAAGGTAACAAAACCAATTATTTTTCTAATAAATTTAGAGTTGTCAAAAAAGCATTGAATTTGAGTAATGAATACACCTTGTATTCTATAAGACATACTGCTGCAACAAACATCTACAATCATTTATTAACACAAGGGAAATCAGAAGAAGGTGCGCTTATGCAATTGATGCAAATAACTCGTCACAAATCTAAATCGGGACTTAGAAACTATTTACGTGAAATTGGTGCTACACTTCCAAAAGATTATTCAGATATGTATTCGATTGAATTTTAAAGACATTATAAAATTTGGAGAATTAAGACAGTGTGAAAAGAATAAAATATTAGTTGTTCAAACTAATTAATTTTTCCATGCTGATGCTATTGCCTTCTTTAGCGAGTAATGCCATTTTTAAAGCTTCAATGTAGATCATGTCTTTAAAGGATTGCTCTTGCAACAATGCATCTTTGTTGGCGCGAATTTCTAAGGCTAACTTTTTAATGTAATTTTTATCTTTCTTATCGAGTAAATTCTCGTCTTTGCTAAATACAATATCACCATCAAACCCTTCTTTATTCTTTTCCATTAAAACCCTAGCGTATGCAATGACAGCATCTTTCGTATTTCTTCTAGGATTTTTTGTCGTACCATTTAAAACCAAAAAAAGCGAACCTGCGCTCAGTTCTGAATGATTTGCGAGTTCATTCGCAGTTACTTCACGCTTTTTTAAATATTCCAATGCTTCTTTAAATTCTATCATACGGGGAAATGTTAAATTAAGAATAAATATTCTATTTAATTCTAATTTATTCTATATTTGAATAATTAATTCTACTTTAATTCGTTAAATCAATACAAATATAGCTTTTTAAATAGAAAATAGAATAAAAATAAGTCAAATCCTACACTAATTAAATGATTGCAGATTAGTGCATAGTAAATGAATTCAGTTGAAAGCAGCAACAGCATATAATGTAATACAGGCACTTCCAAAGGAAGAACTCCCTATGTTATATAAAATGTTAGGCATCAATATTTCTACTGAAAAAGAAATTATAAAACCATTAAAAAAGGAAAAACTGTTATCAAAAGCTTCGGCTGAGGACTATTTAAGAGCCACCGTTTTTAATGTGAGAAAATCTCATAAATAAATATAAATAATTTTGAAAAGAGCCACAAATGATGATTAGTTCGCCTACTGAGTTAATTTCAAGATATGACAATAAACAAATTAAAAATACACACAGCAAATGCTACTATGCATAAAAATCACTTTGCTTAATGCAGTTAATGATTAATCACATACCGAGTTATATTCAATGTCCATATTTCCTAACGGAAGACAAAATAGAGACGATGCAATGCTATCGCATTTTTATAAATGCGTACAATGCAGCCATTACACGTTTAAATAAAGAAGTAAAGCAATATAATAACAGTTTTTTAGCCTATATAGAGCGCAACAAAAGAAAGCAACAAGCTGTTGTTGCACAACAAGAGTTTGAAGACATCGAAGTGAATGGCATACAAAACAAATGGTTATCTACGCTTGAATATAATGAGCAAATAGAAAAAACTAACGGAAACAAGCTCTTACTAAAGAAGCAAAAACACCTTCCTGTTAGACAAGCTCAATTAGGTACTTTTGAAATTATAGTTTGGTTATATGCGCAACAGCTTATCAAGCTTAGAAAACAGTTACAACAGCTTGGAAGCAGTGTAAAAGTGTCTTTTCCAAAAATACAAGTTACCTCTACCCAAGTTTGCAATTTCACAAAAAATGGTGAAAAAAGAATGCTGTTAAAACGTGATACAATTCGTGAACATGTACACCAATTACGTAAAGCTGGCGTATTTGTTCAATATCAATTTAAAGGCAAAAGTTTGCCTGTTAATAACTTTATAAATGGAGTAATTTTTGTCTTTAGAGACAAGCGAAAAGGATTTACTGATAATCAACAAGTTAAGCCTTTTAATAACGGAAAACCACTGGACTTTAGTGTAGATACAAGAACATTTACTAAAGAAATAATAAAAAAAGTAGGGAATGTTGATAACCATTCCCAAAAAGCGGAAGCATTTTCTTATGCTGCTGAAAATAGCAGCAAAAACAAGAACTCTTACAAGAACACCAAAGAGGATAAACCACAAAAAAATTCCAATCACAACGCAGGCAAACTAGGCGGCGGCGAAAATTTCCCGAAAAATGAATTGTCCGAATATTTACGAGGTCAAATTTTATACAAAACCGTTTTTCTAAACACACTAACCGAGCATCATTACGACACGTATAGCTTTTCAGCATCGAATATGACCAGGCGTTTGGACACGGAATCTATTCATGGCGCGATGTCTAAAGAAGAATTTCGAGAATTGTTGTTACAGCTATTTATCAAAATAGCAGCGCCTATTTGGAAAGGTATGAATGTGTATTACGGAAGTTGGCACACAGCCTATATTCAAATTGATGATGAGTATTTACGGAATCCCAATGGAAGCATTCCAAGAAAAGAAACATTGTTGTACAAGTTTGGCTTTTTAGTCTACCGAATAGGTCGCGCAAAACGTTTCTTTAAAAGTAAAAAACAGTATATCATCCATTTTCCATGTATTTATTTTGATGCAACAAGAAAACAACCAAGTGAAGGTGGATTTTCATATACGGCACAATGGCTCAAACAATATCAAAAGTACCAAGATTTACGAGCAACAAGGAAGCAACAAAACGCGGGCAAAGCTGGTGCAAGACGCAGACAGAAAACCAACGAAGAAAAAGTAAGAGATCAAATAAAACTGTTTATAAAAGGTACGATTGCATTGCCACAAGTGTATACTTATATAGAAACCAATAAAGGCATTCCGAATTATTTCATAGCCGAAGTGCCAAGACTACTAAATTTATTAACTAACAAAGAATTTGATTTATATGACTAGCAACAAAAAGATATACAGCTGCAACAAGATGCAACAAAAGATAAAAACAAGTGCAACAAAACATACTTGACTATGATAAAAAGAGATGAAATAAAAACAATGGGGAAATCACAATTAATGGAATTAATTCACGGTGTAGGCAGAGAACACGCCCGAAATGCAATCAATACAATTATTGCAGAGAATCGTAAGATTTCTGAAACAGAAGCTAAGAAAAAGAAAATGGTATTGAGGCACGAGGTACTTAAAGTACTTGATTATTTTGGGTTTGAGGTTGAATAAAATTAAAACACTAAATACCTTTTTTTGTAATTATTTTAATTGGATTAAGGAAAACCTCAATTATTCATTCTCGATTTAACTTACTTTTAAAAAAATAATCGATCATGATAAAATACTACTCTATTTTTTTAATAACAAGTCTATTACTTATTGTTAATGGTTACTCTGAAGATAAACAAGAAATTCAAGTTGTTAATACTGATATTTCTGTTACAAAAAATCAACATAAAATCAACACTTCTCAATGGGGATCAATAAAGCTTTATGTATAAGATAAACTGTTTATCAATGAAGATTGGATGTAAATCGATTGTCTTCAACTAAAATCAATGGAAATCAATACTTTCCAACTGAATATTAAAACTCTTTCAATCAAGAATTCCAAAAATAAATAAGAATTAACCTTTACCAATCAAAATTTTAAATCGATCTCAACCAAAACAATGTTATAAATTATTAGTGTCCAACAAAAAAGTATTTTAACCCAAATAGGATAGTCTCACATTTAATTCTCTCTATAATTAGTTAAATATGCTACAATTGAGGATAACCGTATTATTAGAAATAAATAAAGCTTTATTTTTAAATAATAAAAAGCTCAATATTATGTAAATTATTTGATTGAAATTAAAAATTATCCCTTGTAGAATTACTTGTGTGCCCTGAAAAATTACTAAATATTAATAAAGGTAGATTCAAAAAAGGTAGATGTTGACACAATTAAAGTAATTAAAAGACCACTAACAATCAAAGATTAAAACTACATTGTTTAATATTTTTAACTTATATTTATAACGATTTTTTAAATTAAAACTGTTTTGCATCATGAAAAAATTTTGGAAAAAGATGGAAGTATGGCATTCAAATAATAACTCAAAACTTAGTTATAAGATTATCAAATATTTAATTTTAGTAATTCTTTTTGCTGGTGTGTTAGCTAGTTTTATTGGCAATAAATTCACATTGTGGTATGACGAGACATTTGCGAAAGAAGAAGAAAAATATGTGGCTGTTATTATTACCAATAAAAGTGATGAATCATTTACTATTCCTCAAGAGTTTAGAATCGGTTTTGGAAGTAATATTAGTTATAAATCTGATAATACAGACCAGAATATCAAGTTTATAAAAGACGATGATGCTCTTTCTGTTTCGCAAGCAGAATTATTAGCCAGCAAATACGTTGAAGATTTAAATTGTGTATTAATAATAGGTAATTCAACAAGCACATTGACTGAAGTGACTTTAAATAAAATATTATCAACAGATAAAGAGAAGCCTAGTTTTATTTTGCCGATCGCAACAGCTGACAATATAACGGATAAAGCTAAAGATCAAAATTATCAAGGGATTTTAAGGATGATGCCGAACAATGAAGAACAAGCTATTACTATCAAAAACTTCATTTTTAAGAAAAAACCTGATAACCCTAAAGTCTTAATTTATGTTGATGAAGATAATTTAACTTATTCAGAAAACCTTTCACAACAAATTGCCGACAAAACCATAAAGGGTAAAGGGACTGTTGTTCTCAAAAAAAATTATGGTAATTCTAATAGATTTATTAATGATTATAAATTACTAGTGGATAATAATTTGATGCCTGACATGATAATATTTGTAGGTATTTCAACTAACGGAAGCCTTTTAATGGAAGAAGTTAATAATTTGAATATAAAAATTCCTGTAGTTTTTACTGATGGTTGTACTGTTGAATCCTTAATGAAAAAATCAGTAAACAACAGTAATCACTATTTTGTTTCTGCCGTAGAAAAATATTTTAACGGAAATGCAACAACTACATATCAAACAGTAGGTCAGGATGCAAAAGATCTTGCCACTGCTATATTAAAAGGAACTAAGGGTATTATTACTAGAAGTAGTGTCAATGATTATGTTCATGAAATTAGAAAGAAACAAACTATGGTATTAGATGATGGAAAATCGGGAAAATATTCATTTGATGATAAAGGAGAAAACACTGAGATGAACTGGAAGCTATATCACTATATTGACGGAGAATTAGAATTAGATTATGAAATTGACTAAAAAAATTCAACTAATTCAACCAAGGCATATATATGCCCCAGCTAGTAATGAAAATATCTATGGGCATATATATCTACCGACATCTCTTATTACTGCTGCCTCAATTTTGAAAAAGGGAGGTATTGAAGTATCGATAATTGATGAAAACATTACACCTGATTATGAATTATCTGATATAGTAGGAATTAATTTACTAGGAGCCCCTTACTTAGCAGTTGTTCGTGAATTTGAGGAGAGGCTGCAATTTAAGTACAATAATAATTATACATTATTTATTGGAGGTCAGATTGTAAATGGCTTGACTGATATAGATTTTGAAAATCTTTTTTCAAAAAGAACAATAAATGGTAACATCTTCAAGAATATTTTTATCTTTTTTGATATACCAATACCGAATATTAATTTATTGGAAATTTCTCAAATTTCTACTTATGAGCTGATCCCAGATAAACATTTACGAATGTACTTAAAGAGTGAGTTTTCATTTTATTTATCACAAGGTTGCAAATACTCATGTACATTTTGTTCTGCTATAAGAACCAAAACAATAGATGGTGTCAAACATCTTGTCAAGGAAGAATATAGGGACATAAGTATTGCAATAAAAGATTTAGAATTCATTTTAGAAAAAGCATTATTTTTTAAAATTAATAAATTAAAAATTTATTTATCTAATTTAGATTTATTCCAAAGTCCTAAGGAATTAAAGGAGTTCGCATCAAAAGTGGATCAACTATTAAGCAAGTATAGGATTCAAATAGAATTTCGAGGACTAGCAACTGTTGCTTCATTTTTAAAACTTCATAACAACAATCATAAATTAATTATTTTATTAAAAAAAATTGGACTGATTAGAGTAGGATACGGTATTGATGGGGCTACTGCAAATGTTTATAAAAAAACTAGAAAACCACAAACTGCACGAATGTGTTTAGATGCAATACGTCTAACTAGTGAATATTCTATAACACCTGAGACTTTAATGGTATTTGGTCATAATAACAAAGAAGACCGAGATTCTTTAATTAAAGCCTTTAATTTCTGTAAAGATATGCTTTTAAAATATAATTCTCTTCCACGACCTCACATTTCCAAGGATATCGTTCCAGGAAATGATGGATGGAACATGAAGATGAATAAAAATATAATTGAGCAATTTTATAATGATATTAGATTATTTCAACATTTAGACTTTACAACTCTACCTTCAGAAATTACTCACCCAGATGATGATTTTAGGAAAATAGTTTCAGAATATTATATAAAAATATGTGAATTACCAAAATCACTTACAAAATACACTAAACCTGTTGATTATAACTTACCTATTGAAGAACAAATAAAAATAACAAAATTTAATGAAAATAGATACGATTTATAGTAAAATCCTATTGTACGGATTCTTAGCCGCATTATTCTTTTCTAGTACTTTTGCAATAAACAAATGGCTAAACGTTGAAATGCTTGGACATTGGTATTGGACTGCCTCATTGAGATATATCTATGTCTTCTTACTAATAAATATTATTATATTAATAAAAAATGGTAGTTATAGTCTGTTAAGAACTTATAAATGTTACTTTCAAAATATTTTATTTTGGAATATGGCAGGTGGTATTGGGTTTGGAATTTTTTATTTATGCCTATGCTATGCAGCAAGTTATTCAGATGGATGGGTTCTAGCTTCAACTTGGCAAACCACAATATTATTTACACCCGTAGTTTTATTTTTACTTAAAGAAAGAATAAAACTTCACGGAGTATTATACCTTATTGTTATGTTTATAGGAGTATTACTTATAAATAATTATGCGTTTAAAACTATTGACGATGCTTTTTTTAATTCTATAATTCCTATTTTAATTGCTGCATTTTCATATCCTTTAGGTAACACACTATGTAAGTTTGCCTGTGAAGGTAAGTATGAAAAAATAAGTATCCACAAGTACGGTATATCCAAAGACCCTTTAAATCAAATACTTATCATGGTATTGGGAGCACTTCCACTAATATTTATAGTTGGATTTATAGTAAATCCAACTCAACCAACTATCTATCAATTAAAATACATTTTTATTATTGCTATTCTTACAGGTGTAATAGCGACATATTTCTTGTATAAGGCACGTAAAATCGCCAATAAAGATGGAACTGCTTTAGCATTTGCTGATGGAACTCAGTCCATTGAATCTCCTCTAGCATTATTTTGGGGTTTTATTCTTTTTAATGAACAATTACCCAACTTATCTGGCTGGATTGGTTTAATCTTATTAACATTAGGCATGGGACTTTTCTATTTAAAAAATATTAAGAGACAAAATAATTCAATTCAAAATCAGAAGAATTATTAATTTACCAAACGTAAAAAATATATTTAATTTTTATTATTTAAAACCTCATTACTAAATTGTAATCTTTATCTTATTTTTATCAAAACTAAGAAGAATTAAAAATATGTTTTTTACATATAATTTAGAGAGAACTCGGCTAACTTAACTATTTTAGTTCACTAGCTTACCTCTAAAACAAAACGTATTTGAAAGGTTTTAGGAAAAACAACCAATTTAATGACCACAAAAAGCAACCAAAACCCAGAACAAATAGCACGAGACAAAATAGACGAAATGCTACGTGAAGCTGGATGGTTAGTTCAGTCTAAAAAGAAAGTTGATTTATCAGCAAGCAAAGGCGTTGCCGTTAGAGAATACCAAACAGATGTTGGTCCTGCCGATTATGTGTTGTTTGTAGACCGAAAACCTGTCGGAATTATAGAAGCGAAGCGAGAAGATGAAGGACATCGATTGACCGTTGTAGAAGAACAATCACTAAGCTATGCAAAAGCAAAATTAAAATACCTAAACAATGATCCGTTGCCTTTCGTCTACGAAAGCACAGGAACAATCACACGATTTACAGATTATCGAGATCCAAAACCAAGAGGTAGAAACGTTTTTAGTTTTCACAAACCAGAAACCATTGCCGAATGGCTAAAACAAGGACAATCGCTTCGAGAACGATTATTATCGATTCCAGCATTAGATGAAACGGGATTGCGTCCTGCGCAAATTATAGCCATCAATAACTTAGAACATTCGTTCAAAAAAAACAGACCAAAAGCCTTAATTCAAATGGCAACTGGTGCTGGAAAAACATTTACAGCTGCTACATTTGTATATCGTTTACTAAAACACGCAGATGCAAAACGTGTGCTGTTTTTGGTTGACACAAAAAACTTGGGCGAACAGGCAGAACAAGAGTTTATGACCTTTCAGCCAACTGACGACAACCGAAAATTTACAGAATTATACAATGTACAGCGTTTATCATCGAGCTACATTGCTTCTGATAGTCAAGTGTGTATCTCGACGATACAACGCCTCTACGCTATTTTAAAAGGCGAAGAACTCGACGAAAGTGCGGAACAGGATAATCCAAACGAAAATTCGTGGTTACAGAAAAAAATGTCGCAAAAACAGGCAGTTCCTGTCGAATACACTCCAAAAGTACCCATTGAACAGTTTGATTTTATTGTCATAGATGAAGCGCATCGTTCCATCTATAATCTTTGGAAACAAGTGTTGGATTATTTTGATGCCTTCCTCATTGGTTTAACGGCAACGCCTGACAAAAGAACTTTTGGTTTTTTCAATGAAAACGTAGTGAGTCAATATACCTATGAAGAATCGGTAACGGATGGTGTAAATGTTCCGTATGATGTATATACGATTGAAACTGAAATCTCTCAAAATGGCGAAACAATAAAAGCAGGTTGGTTTGTAGACAGACGAGACAAACTTACTCGTAAAAAACGTTGGCAACAAGAAGATGAAGACACCAATTACCAACGCAACGATTTAGATAAAAAAGTAGTCAATCCGAGCCAAATTAGAAATATCATTCGTGAATACAAAAAAGCATTAAAAACAACGATTTACCCAAAACGTATCGACGAGAATGGCGAATATGAAGTGCCAAAAACCTTAGTGTTTGCAAAAACTGACAGTCATGCAGACGATATCATAAAAATAATTCGGGAAGAATTTGATGAAGGAAACGACTTCTGTAAAAAAGTAACCTATAAAATTGAAGAAGACCCAAAATCGGTATTAAACCGTTTTCGGAATTCCTATTATCCACGTATTGCTGTTACGGTTGATATGATTGCCACGGGAACAGATGTAAAACCTTTGGAAGTGTTGTTGTTTATGCGTGATGTAAAAAGTATCAACTACTTTGAACAAATGAAAGGTCGTGGTACGCGAACCATCAATAGTGATACCTTACAATTGGTTTCTAAAACGGCAAAAAACAAAACCCATTTTGTCATTGTAGATGCCGTTGGCGCAACCAAATCGAAAAAGACCGATAGTAGACCTTTGGAACGCAAACCAAGCGTTCTCATGAAAGATTTATTGGGCGCAGTTACTATGGGAGTTGCAGACGAAGATTTATTTCTGTCCTTAGCAAATCGTTTAATTCGTTTGGAAAAGCAACTCACAGATAAGGAAAAAGACAGACTATTAGAGTTTTCAGGTGGTAAAAATTTAAAACAAATTACCAAAGAATTGATTACGGCGTACGACCAAGATGTTATAGATAATCTAGCGCAACCAGCCATTGATCAAATTCCAAAATTGGACAGTACGCCTGACTTGATAGCAAATGCAAAAAATGAAGCGCAAGCACAATTAATCTTAGAAGCCAGCAAAACGTTTAATGGCGAATTAAACACCTATCTTGAAAATGTCCGCAAACAACACGATCAAATTATAGATAGTGTAAATATAGATACCATTACTAAAAGTGAATGGGATACGACTTCGGTGGACAAAGCTTCCCAAATAGTAAAAGATTTTACGGAATATTTAGAAGCGAACAAAGACGAAATAAAAGCGTTAAGTATCTTTTATAACCAACCGTATAACCGCAGAAACATTACCTTTACCATGATAAAAGAGGTGATGGAAAAACTGCAACTAGAAAAACCATTGTTAGCTCCTGATTATGTGTGGGATGCGTACGTAACTTTAGAAAAAGTAAAAAGCAAACAACCAAAAGATGAATTAACAGCGTTGATATCTTTGATAAGACGCACTTGTGGTATAGACAGTGAATTAAAAGCCTACGACAGTACTATTGAAGCCAACTATAACAAATGGATTTTTAAACAGCATACAGGGCAACACAACCGTTTTACACCGGAACAATTAGACTGGTTACGCATGATAAAAGACCATGTTGTGAGCAGTTATCACATAGAACTCGACGATTTAGCATATACACCTTTTGATGCCAAAGGCGGAAAAGGAAAAATGTACCAACTCTTTGGCGACCAAATGAATGAAATTATAAACGAACTCAACGAAGTACTAGCAGCATAATGAGAGAAGATTGGATTGAATGTACATTGGGAGAAGTTTGCTTTACTACTTCAGGTGGAACACCAAGCAGACAAAATAAAGCTTTTTATAATGGTACTATTCCTTGGGTAAAATCTGGGGAACTAGACAAAGGTGTAATTTATGATTCAGAAGAACACATTTCCGAAGAAGCAATAAAAAAATCAAGTGCTAAGATATTTCCAAAAGGCACATTACTTTTTGCTTTGTATGGTGCAACAATAGGGAAAATGGCTACTCTTGGGGTTGATGCGGCTACAAATCAAGCTATTTGTGGAATTTATAAAAGTTCCGTTTTTAATTCTGACTTTTTATATCATTATCTATTTTTTCGAAAAAATTTTCTAATACAACAAGGTATTGGCGGAGCACAACCAAATATTAGCCAAACCATATTGAAAAAATTAAATATTCCTGTTTCTCCACTTGTCGAACAAAAAGCCATTGTCAAAAAAATAGAAGAACTCTTTAGCAGTTTAGATAGCGGTATTGCCGATTTAAAAAAAGCGCAAGACCAATTGGTTGTGTATAGACAAGCTGTACTATCTTCAAGTTTTCCTAAAAAAAAGAAAATTGAAATTTCTGAATTAGTAGAGAATTTAAGTCAAGGTTGGAGTCCAAAATGTATTAATCAAGCCTCTACTGATTCAAGCCAATGGGCGGTTATTAAAACTTCTGCAATTCAATCAGGTAGATTTGTAGAATTTGAAAATAAAATTTTGCCAGATAATTTAGAACCAAGAGAACAACACGAAATAAAAAAAGGAGATATTTTAATTACTAGAGCTGGACCAAGAGTAAGAGTAGGTATTTGTTGTTTAGTTAGAAAAACAAGACCAAAACTTATTAATTGTGATAAAGTTTACCGCCTTGAATTAAATAAAAAACTAATAGATGGAGAATACTTCGAATATGCATTGAATTCACCTGAAATTTTAAGTAAAATTGAAGTAATGAAATCTGGCAGTAGTGATAGTGGTTTAAATTTAACTCAAAAGGTATTTTTAAAATTAGAAATTCCTTATGTTAATAAGAAACAACAACTTCAAATCGTCCGAGAAATAGAAAGTCGATTATCAGTTTGTGATAAGGTAGAAGAAAGCATCAAAGAAAGTTTGCAAAAAGCCCAAGCTTTACGTCAAAGCATTCTTAAAAAAGCTTTTGAAGGCAAGTTGTTAAGTGCCGCAGAAATTGCGAAATGCAAAGCGGATAAGGAGTATGAGCCTGCTAGTGTTTTGTTGGAGAAAATAAAAGCCAAAAAAGCATGAAATTCTCAGAAATAACTCAGGAAAATATTGTAGAAGCTATCAAGGCATATCTCAAAGGTGATCGAACTTATGCGTCAAAATATGCTATTTGGTGGAAAGGGAAATTAGTCTCACCTTCAGGTGTCATTTCTAAACATTATGAGCTAATTGGAAAACCTATTGATAGAAACTCTTTTGATACTAGCGAAGCACAGAAAGTACTTTTAAATTTAGGTTTCCCAATTGTTGACACATCTGTTCAAGATTCCTTTTTCAGTAAAAAAGAATTAAACTCATTTGAGGTTTTAGTTAAAAATAAGTATTACGACAAGAATAGTCCTGTTGATAAAAATATTGGAGAGTTTATTTCAAAAGTTATTTGGGAAAAGACAAAAATTTGGAGAGAAAAATTACTAGAGTTAGATTGGTTTAAAGATAATAATAGATACAGTTGGCAAATACAAAGTAAATCAGAAAAAGGGAATATATACAGAGATTATACTTGGTTTAAAGTTTTTCCCAACAATAACATAAAGAAATTGATTTTTTTTACTCTTGGAGTTGGAGGAGATGGAAATCTATATTATAAAATAGATATTAAACGTAATGATGATTTTTTTAAGCAAAATAACAGAATTAGAGAATTCGATTCATTAATGAATTCAATGATTGAAGAAGATACAAAGTATGCTGTTATAAAAAAAGAAGATATAGAACACGAAAATTGGTCTACTCTAATCAGAAAAACTGATGCTTATTTCACAGACAAATTAACTATCACAGACCAAATATCTTCTCATTTTTGGCCAGAAAGGCGTCTAATGCGTTTAGTATGGAATGATAAAAATTGGAAGTTTCCTATCTCCAGATATTGGAACAAAAATTGGCAAGGAAGAACAGATAAAGCGCATCACGAACAATATGGTTTCGGTTCTGAGGAATGGCTTTTTAATAATCGCTACTTAATTGAAGGCACACAGTACGGATACGTTAGAGGAATAGATACGATGCCTGAAACTAGTTATTTTATTGACGAATTGTACTTGTATAGTTTGCATCCTAAAACAAAACAACAATTTTTAATAGCTAAACTATTTGATGTCGAAATTTATCGAGAAGAAGAAATAATTGACGAACTGATTTTATCAACCTTTGAGAATAACAGAGATCTAATGCTTGATGAACTTAAACAAGTAAATGCAGATACTAAGTTTTTAAAAACCTTAGAATTAAGACCTAATATGTCTTTTGATTTAAACAGAGCCATTATTTATGAAGAACCCATATTATTAAATCAAGATTTACTTAAAATTCATAGATTCATTCCCAATAAAATAAAGGATGAAATTGAATTAGCTATAAACGAAATTGAGACTTCATTTAAAAAACCAAAAATAAAGTTTGAATCTGGAAACGGGACAGGATCAAACTCATATTCTCAAAGTATAAGTGGTGGTAAGAGAAATGTAAATCGTACACATGCAGATATTACTAATGATTTACACGAATATCTCACAAATTCTAAAGTTTATAAAAAATTTGAGATTTCAACAGAAAAGACTAGAGTTGGTAATAATCTTGTAGATTGTGCTGCTAAAAGCGAAGACGAATATATTTTGTTTGAAGTGAAAACTACGAATTCTGTTTTAACAAACATACGTCAAGCATTAGGACAAATAATAGAATATGCTCTTTTGGACACTTCTTTAAATGTAAATAAGTTAATAATCATAGGACCTGCAATACCTAATGAAAGAGATTTAGTTTATTTTCAAAATCTGAAAGAACAGTTAAAGTTACCATTGCAATACTGGTCTTACTCGTTTGAAGAAAAAAAAATGTCTAATAAATTTCAAAAATTCTAAATGTATCTAAAATACCATAAAGCAAGATTTCCAGAAGATATACTTATTTACATTGAAGAGTTTAACAAAGAAGACCATTATGTTTTATTTGATTTTTACGACTCCAATGAATTTGAAGCATTTTCATCAACATTAGATAATGACTATGACTTAAACCAAGCAACAATGGTACGCATAGTTAATTACAACAAAAGGACAATCCGAGAAAATACTTATTATTCAATTAAAAGAGAAACCGTTGTTTATTGGAGAGAAAATAATTTGGTAGTTCAAACTGAAGATTCGTTCTTAATTGGTTTTACAATTGACATGTCTGAATATGATTTTGAAGAAGTTTTTATGCATTCAGTTTCTCTAAATGATCCCTTCAGTTTTAATCATTTAATGTATGGGAAAAGAGATATTGAAGACTTAGATTTTGATCTGAGCGGTAAACTAAGTGTTATTGTTAGGAACATAGGGCAGGGTAATTGGAATGAGATTTTAAATGATGATTCATATAGTATTGTTTATGACTGTGGTACATTTATGAATGCAAAAAAAGTAGATGTTAGAGCACTAATAAATACTAGAAGTCACGATTATATCAAAGATAAGCCTAGTCTATTTTTATCTCATTGGGATAAAGATCATTACCATTGCTTGATAGGAATGACAGATGCAGAGCTATCATCGTTTTCAAATTTTATTTGCAGAGATAATGTTCCCAACATAACTAGTAGAAAATTATACAGTAGAATAAGAAGCTTGATTCCTTCTAATAATCTATATTCGATTCCCGCAGATACAAGAAGCTCAAGAGGTGGCATGACTTTCTTAAGACCTCTTAATAATATAAAAAAACAATTAGTAATCTATAATTCTCAATATCACAAAGACAGAAATATTTCTGGAATATTTATATCTTTAAAAACTGCAAAATCAAGTGTCATTTTTTCAGGAGACGCTCATTATTCTCAGATATCGCAATGCATCTTACCTGATTTAAACTACAAACATAATCATAATTTAATAGTACCACATCATGGAGGAAAAGGAGGTAAATATGAATATAATAATCCAGGAAAAGTTTTTTTTGATAACGCAATCATATCAGTTGGAAAAAATAAGTATGGTCATCCTATACCTTACTATGTTAATGCTTTGAAATCAGATTTCAAAGTAACAACAACGACTACTTCTAGTATAGGTGATATAATAATAAATTTATAAAATGACAGATTCAAACATCATATCAAAAATATGGAACCTAGCCAACGTACTTCGTGATGATGGTGTTGGTTACGGAGACTATTTGGAACAAATTACCTATTTGCTATTCTTAAAAATGGCAGACGAACTCAACAAGCCACCTTATAACAAAGGCTTGGTTTTTCCGAAACTAAAAGATGTAGAAGGCAACGAAATTGCAGACAGCGAAATTGCCAATTGGGAAACACTTTCAAGCAAACGTGGTGCAGAATTAGAATCGTTTTACAGTCAATTACTGCGGACACTTTCTACTGAAAAAGGAACATTAGGACAAATATTTACCAAGAGTCAGAATAAAATACAAGATCCTGCGAAATTGTTGAAAGTCATCAATTTGATCGATAAAGAAGATTGGTCACTCATGGGCGCAGATATCAAAGGAAAAATCTACGAAGGACTGTTAGAAAAAAATGCAGAAGACACCAAAAGTGGTGCTGGACAATATTTTACGCCACGTTCCTTAATCAAAACAATGGTAGCGTGCGTACAACCAAAACCAATGAAAAGTATTTCAGATCCTGCATGTGGAACTGGTGGTTTCTTTTTGGCAGCCTACGATTGGATTGTAGACAACAATAAACTAGACCGAGAAGAAAAAGAGTTTTTAAAAAATAAAACCTTTTACGGAAACGAAATTGTTGCCAACACGCGTAGAATGTGCTTAATGAATATGTATTTGCATAATATTGGCGAAATAGATGGCGAATCGTTCATCAATCCAAATGATGCCTTAATCGCTGATGATGGAAAACGCTATGATTATGTATTGGCAAATCCGCCTTTTGGTAAAAAGAGCAGTATGACTTTTACCAATGAACAAGGTGACATTGTAAAAGAAGATTTAAGTTACAATCGTCAAGACTTTTGGGAAACGACTTCTAACAAGCAATTAAACTTTTTGCAGCACATCAAAACACAGCTAAGAATAAATGGTGAAGCTGCGGTTGTACTTCCCGATAATATTCTGTTTGAAGGTGGCGCTGGCGAAGAAGTTAGAAAGCAACTATTAAAAACTACCGAATTACATACCATTTTAAGATTGCCAACGGGAATCTTTTATGCGCAAGGAGTGAAAGCAAATGTGTTATTCTTCAAAAACAAGCCTGCAAGTAAAGAAGCCTGGACAAAAGAAATTTGGTTTTACGATTACAGAACAAACGTACATCATACCCCAAAGAAAAATCCAATGCGTCAAGAAAACTTAAACGAGTTTATAGAGTTGTATAATGGTAAAAATATTCACAAACGAAAAGAAACTTGGAGTGAAGAAAACCAAGATGGACGTTGGAAAAAATACAGCTACGATGAAATCATAGCGAGAGACAAAACGAGTTTGGATATTTTTTGGTTAAAAGATAAAAGTCTAACTGATTTAGACAACTTACCTGATCCTGACATTTTAGCAAACGAAATCATTGAAAACATAGAAGCTGGATTGAATAGTTTCAGAGAAATCATGGAAACGATTAATGCAGAAACGGAGAAATAACGTTTAATAGAAATTTCTGCAACAAAATGCAACAGTTTGCAACAACTCTTGTTGCAAACTGTTGCTAACGCATATAGTGATGAAAAAAAAATATCAATGGATTTTAGTGTCAATTGCTGGAGTTTTGATTTTGACTAATTTTATTATTAAGACAAGAAGAAACAGTCAAAACAATCTACCAACTACTATCCCAAATTTCAATTTTGAATCTATTAAGACAGATTCCGTGGTTTCCTTAAATAAAACTAGAATCAATAAAACCATTAAAGATTCTGGAGCATACAATCATAATGGAAACAAAAATGGAAAGTGGACAACTTATTTTCAGCATAATGGTAAGGTTTATTTAACAGGCAAATATGATGACGGAAAAAAAGAAGGTATCTGGAAATCTTATTCGACGGACAACTATCTTATTTGTACAACAGTCTATAAAAAAGGCAACTTAACCAAAGAAATATTTTATCATGACAATGGACAAATTTTCACTATTTGTGATGTTTTGAATGGGAAAAAAATAGGTGTCGAAAAAAGGTATCATATAGATGGTACTTTAGACTATATTGTAAAATATAAAGATACTCTTGAGAACGGAAACTTTAGTGCATATCATCCAAACGGCACTATTAAATCAGAGGGCAAAGTTGTTGAAGGATATGAAGATGGAGATTACAAATACTACAATGAAACAGGAGAACTTATTTCTATTATTAATTTTAAACATGGAGAACAGACCATAGTATATGAAAAAGAATAATTGAATTCAAAACCTTTCTCTTGTCATAAGATGACAAACACTTTGCAATAAAACGCAACAACTTGCAACAAAAGAACATTACTACTGCAACAAAATCAAAAACCTCGAAAATTAATTCGAGGTTTTCTCTTTCAGCATAATTTTAGCTTTACGATTATTAGGGTTTCTAGGTAATTACTCTGTTTATAATAAAGGCTTTCATTAAAGTGATTTTTTTATTTATGATTCACTTTTATGTTTTTTCAAAGAAAAAATATGGAATCAATTCTTCTTTATTGGATAAATATATATCAGTACAAAAAGAATGAATCTTGTCTCCCTCGATTATGAAAAAAAATAAATTTATACCTCCACTAGCGAATCCATATACTTCACCATTTCCCATATAACTTATTTTTTTATAGTCAAGTTTAGATTTTTCGAGTTCTTCTAAACTCATTATCTCAAATTCATTATTATTATTGGATAAAATTTTTCTAACCTTTTTTGCAAATCCCGTTATGTATTGCTCATGAATCTTTTTATTTTCTATTGATAAAGAATTATATTTCTCTATAAATTCTTTTGTCATGTGTTTATGAATTGCTTCTATATTTACATTCTCTTTCATGTAAATATTGTTTACAAAATTTTCAATTAACTCCTGCGAATTATCAATTCTTTGTGAGCATGAAAAAAATAGTATAGAACAAATTGTAATAAATAGATATTTCATTATTCAGTTTTTTAAATTTTAACAACCTACCTTATTCTGTGGTGAAGTTTCAGAAACTAGGTTTATTACAGTTCCAAATTTAGTGTTTTACAAAAACAAAGATACCTACTAAAACAAATACTGCAAAGAATATCGCTGCGGATAAAAACCCAACAACAAACCCTCTGATGAATACTATTCGTTTTGTTTCCATATTTATTTCCCGCTTACTTCTATAAACTCAGCAACAGGCGGGAATCTTAGTTTTAAAAAAAGCAAAGCAGCCTTACAACGTAAGACTACCCTACTCCTGTCTAAATAGCAAATCATACATATATAAAGAAAATTCAAATCATTGAATCCACTATACTTAATTCAAAGTCGTTTTGACATTAGTTTCTTGATTTTATGTACTCATTACTTCAGCTTCCCCAAACTGATTTCGTTTAGACGTATTTATTTCCCGTGCATACGGGAATCTTATTAATCGATTTTTGTCATTCCCGTGAAGACGGAAATCTAAACAACAAGGCGGCTAGGTCAACCTTACCTTACCTCATACCGCCTTGCCTGTCTAAAAAAACAGCAATCCAACTTATTCTGTATCGCTATCAAAACGTGTTACATATCGTAAAATAGCTTTGTAAAGTTTAATAGTGTAATACCCAACTACGATCCAAAAAATAATTTTTAAAATTGGGAGTAATTGCGCTAAAAATAATAGCCAACTAAAATCATGCATGGTGTTATTCATTGTATCTAATTTATTCGCTTAGTAATTCATTCGTTTGCCTTAAAAAACTCGAAACGGTTTCGCCAGTTTTCTTCTGAAATGCTTTTGTAAACGATTCGGCGGTTGTAAAACCAGCTTCTTTTGCCATGGCTTTTACCGTGTACTTTCGGTAATTAGCATTATTCTCTAATTTTTGAATGCTGTACTGAACGCGTAAATCGTTGATATAATTCCGAAAGGATTTTAACTTATGTGTATTAATCACTCTCGATAAATACTTCGTATTCGTTTGCAGTTGTTTTGCAAATTCATACAGTGTTATTTTTGAAACTAAAAACCCTCTTTCTTTTTCAAATGCTTGCAAATTTTCTAAAATGGCAGCAACAATTGCTTCATCAATTTTGGCATTCTTTTCTCCACTATCTTTTTGTTGACTTTTATTTTTCTCTAGTAACGAAACAATCTTTTCAAGTCGTTTGTCGCCTCGTTTATTCAAAAAACACAGGATGCCAAATATAAATACCAACAACAATAATATGCCAGCCAATACATACACTCGTATTTCAAATGCTTGTTGCTTTTCTTGCAATGCTACCACCAATTTTTCGTGTGTTTCTTCAACTTGAATACTATCCATAGTTTGATTAGCTGTCGTTAAAGCTACTTCAAGCGTCTTTGGAGTATTATCTTCAGTAGCATGTAGATTTCCCATGGCACAGATACATACTATAAGAATGCTATTATATATAAATTTCATTGTAAAATGTATTTATCATTATTTTTTGTCATTCCCGCGTAGGCGGGAATCTATCTTTTACTATTTCAAATAAAAAATGGCAATCTGTTGTTAAAAAAAGCCATGCGTATAGCAGGCTATGCTATGAGAAGCATGGCTTTTTAAGGTAATCATGAAAAAAAGTGAACTGTTTAGTGTTGTTTACTTAATCAAAAGAAGCTTTTGAAATCTCCTTTTCGATTAATAGATAAAAAGCTGTAAATGTTACCGCAGAAAAAATAACAAAAAGCACATACCCCAATAAATGCAACATGTAACCCACGCTAGTAGTTCCCGCAATTAGAGCAACAAATAATACTGACAAAATAATGGTACGATATAGTTTAATGACTCTCAATTTTGCCATTAGATAATATAGCCCCGAAATTACGATCCACAATACTAAATAAAACAAGATGTATTTTACATTTAAAAGATCAGAAACAAACTCGTTTTCTAATGTAGCAATATTCATTTCTTCTCTAGCTAAATATTTAGGATATAGTGAAAATAGTGTTACATTTAGTATGTTAGTCAAAAGCCCCATTAGTGTTGAAACTTTCAAAATTTGGATTGCACTTTTTATCATATCATATAATTTAATTGTTAATTTAAGCAGTCTAACTCATCAATTGAGATTTCTCCCCTCAATACTTTTTTGATTTTTTCCCAAGTTGGTCGGTAGGTTTCTACATAGTCTATTTCTGCACTTCCTCCATTAAGATTAACAAAGGTGCTTAATTTTTCTTGAAAACTTTCCCAAAGTGCATCTGAACCAAAAAACGCAACATCGTTAGGAATTGGTGAATTTGCTATGGCATAATCCAAACCATCCGCCATTCTATCTACTGCTCTTGTATAGAAAACATAACTTCCCCAATTAGTTTGTGTAAACCCAAAATCTCTAACTCCAGAAACAGGGTGTTCACTATCCCATGGGGTTTCTAATGTTATCACAGTAAAATTAGAATTAGAATAATCACTGACGATTACAGTACCTTCATCTACTGGTATATCAAGTGTCAAAAGAGCTGTCAAAGGATTATTTGAATTCCATAAACCCGTATCGTCAATAGAAAAGCTACCATCTTGATATACAACAGGATCAAATCTAGCCCAACTATTATCGACAAATGAATTTATATTTAATCTAAAATAGGCTAAAAATTCTTCGGGTGTATAAGGTAAATTTGTTGAAGGATTAATAGGAAATGATGTTATTTCAACAGGAAAATAATCCATGTTAACCAAATGTCCTTGAGCATTTTCTAATGTCTGTATAGCATAATCAGTAAAGTAGGTAGTGTGTTGATTATCTATTGCATGCACTCTGTTAATTACACTTGGTGGTGGATTATGTAACGCTAAGGCTTGCCATTTTTGTAATTCCGAGCAAGGTGTTTCAATAAGCCCAAAAGGTCTATCCTCTAAAATTTCTTCAACTCGTTCTCTAATATAGTCTTCAAAAGTTAAATTAGGATCACCCATCATTGCTTCAATAGCGTCTTCTATAAAATCCATAGCTTGTTCATTACAGCCTACGTTTTTTAAATATTCAGTTATTGGCAAAGTAGCTAGTTTATTTTCTTCTAACCAAGTTAAAACTGCTTCAGATAAGCGTGGATTAAATGAATTTCCATTCATGCAATCTGAAATAACTTGTGATGGAGTTAATATAGGTGTTGTTAAAACATCAGAATCATCTCTAGTATTATTTGTAGTGTTTTGAGAGCCTCCACTTGTATTGTTTGGATTATATGGATCTGATGAAGTATCTGAACCATTAGAATCAGTGCCACTCCCACTTCCACTAGTGTCAGGACAATCTACATGAATATAAATATATACTTCACATCCCGAGTCTCCTGTTTCGTGATTAATATGTTGACATGTATCGCCATCTTCTAAAATAAACGATTCGCCTGTGTCTGGAGTAATATGATATACCGTAACATCAAATGTGCATGGGAGAGGTACTACATTTTCGGGTAAAATATCTGAAAAATCTCCTTCTAATGATTCAACCGTTTTATCATAAGGTGTACTAACGTGACCAAAGTATAAAAACTCTTTTCTTTGTGTTTCTGAAAAATGATACGTTATTAAAACCGTATTTACTTCTGAAGTCTCTGTGTTTACTGAAACAACCAAGTTTTTTAATATGTTTACATCATCATTTTCACTATGAACTCTGAATGTGTAAGAATAAAGGCTTCCGTCGGTTTTTTCTGCATATTTTGCTACTTCGGTGTTGATCGTAAAATCATATTGGGAATTATTTACATTCTCAGAAAAACTATTTGTTCTCCTTTCTGAAAACTTTCTTAAAGCGTCCGTTAAAAGTAGATCATCTTGTATTACATCATCATATACAAGCCTCAATGAGAATAATGATTCTTGATTGATATTTTCGATGATGGCTTCATCGTTAACTTCTACAATAGTGTCTTTTTCACAATTATAGAAAGTTAAAACTAACGTTAATAACATTAGTAGTTTAAAAATTATTTTTTGTTGTTTCATCATTGGTTAATTTTTAATATCTGCCTACTCATTCGTCTTTCGGCTTCCACGACTGTTTTAAAGTGATTAGCACACTCCATAAACATTTGCCGTGATGCGTATTAAAAAAATACTTATCTTTGATTTCCACTTCAAGTAGGCGAATGCTTATTTGTTTATTTAAAGCTTCTATTTCTAGTAGAAGCTTTTTTATGTCTTTTCGGGTTCAGTAATATCTCTTTTCGGTTGAATTATCATAAAAGACGGTTCAATAATATAATGTACCCCATTTACAAGTATCTCTTTTTGATTCATTGAAGCATATTTTAGGTTCAGTAACCAATATTTGGGGTTCAGTAACTAATATTTGGGGTTGTTTAGGGGGGTATTAGCCCTTACCGAACCTCATAATTTCTATAATCAACCCCAAATATTCTTTATCTAACCCGAAACATTCTTTGTACAACCCCAAGTCAACTATATTTAACCGCTAGTATTGTTTTCTGAACCCGCTAAACCTAGTATTTGGTTTCTTTTTTCAAAGGTTTTTTTAGTGTCTTCTTGAGTTTGAATAAAAAGTTCCATTATTGCATTTTCAATGTCTTTATTTTCGTTAAGACCCGTAAATACATTCCGAATCATTGAAGATCCATAAGGTGTACCTTTTCTAGTGGTTATCTTTTTCTCTTTTAAAATTTTTAGCACACCTTTTGTGTAGTGATATCCCAACACCTTTTTGAGCTTTTTGCGTTGTTCCTTGTGTATCATACGCCCGTTTGTTCGTCGGTGCTAGCAGTTCTAGCAGTTCTAGCAGTTCTACTAAATAGTACTTTTATATATCTTGTAAATTCAATATTGATTAAACTTTCTAATGACATGTTAGCTGTTTTTTTTAAATTAGTGTTATGCTTTATGTTATAAATCTGAGTTTTGTAGGCAGAAGTTTTTATTATAAGATTTCGCTTGTTAAATTTAAACTCCTATTTTAGTTGTCAGATTTTTTTGATGATGTAAATGTAAGTTAGGAAATTTAGCAAATCAAGTAGTGTGTTTCTATAATTCATGAATATAGAAAGCTATATTCATGAATTATAGAAATGCTTTTCCTAAAATGATTTATTTATCAGACCTCGTTTAAATATTATTATGGGTAATTATAGACTTTTTCTTATTCTTATTTCTCTACTGGTTTTTTCAAACTCTTCAGCTCAAGAGAACACGTTAGTTATTGACAGTATTTTAAAAGGGAAAAATCATGCAGATTTAAAATCCATTTTCTATAATTCGTTTGATAAAGGGGATTTGACTAAAGCAAATATTATAGCAAATTACACTTTAAGTAAGGCAAGAAAAGATAAGGATACGGTTGCTATTATAAATAGTTATATACGATTATGTAGGTCAAATCAGAGAGGTTTAGAAAATGGGTTATCTGATATAGATAGTTGTATTGTTTTATCAAAAATGATTGATAATTTAAACTTGGAAGCTGAGGGATACTTTTTTAAGGCACAACTTTTTAAAGATCATAAATTATATGACGATGCTTTAAAATACTATATAAAATCTGATGAATTGTATACAATATTGGATGATGAGAAATCATATATGTCTGTTCGCCATATAATAGGTATGCTAAAATTGAGAGTTGGAAATCATGAAGATGCTCTCAAAATTATAAAAGAAAGTTTTGCCTACGAGAAAGAGAATATTAATGAAGAAAATAATAAACTTAGTTACATAATCTCATTACATGATTTGTCTATTGTTTATGTAGCTAACGGAATGAATGATTTAGCTTCAATAGCCAATGAAGAAGGATATCTTCTTGCTAGAGAAAATGAAAGATTTAATGAATTATATTTTACGCAACTAGAAGGTGGTAATCATTTTTACAGAAATAATTATAGTGCATCAAAAGATAGCCTTTTAAAAACAATTCCTTTTTTAAGGGAAAAAAAGGATATTAATTTATCTATTGTCTACTTTTTTTTAGGAAGGATATCCGAAATTAATAATAACACAGATAAAGCTATTAGCTACTTCAAAAAAGTAGATAGTATTTATACTAATACAGAATATGTTCTTAATAAGCCTAGATCTGCTTATGAAAGTCTTATAAAGTACTACAAAAAAAAGAATAATCTAAAAGAACAATTATACTACTTGAACAGACTTTTAAAGGTTGACAGTATTTTGGATTTGGAACACAAAGGTCTTTTAAATACATTTCATAAGGAGTATGATACTCCAAAGCTGATTGAAGAAAAAAAGGAAATAATAGATGCATTAGGTAGAAAAAATAATTCTTACAAATACATTATTTTATTAGTAATAATTTTTTCTATTATTTTATTAATAGTTACATTATTAATTATCAATAGAAAAAAGAAGAATGAGCAGCGATATTTAGAAATTATTTCATCATTAGAGCAACAAAATAAAGATCCTAAAAACGCAATTAAAAAAACGAATAATGAATCACTAGGTATTGATAAGGAAATTATTGATATAGTATTAAAAGGTCTTGATATTTTTGAGAGAGAAAAAGGATATTTAGCACCTAAATTAACATTAAATGATCTAGCTAAAAGAATAGAAATAAATAGTAGGTATGTGTCTAAAGTAATCAATCATGAAAAAAATAAAAATGTTCAAAATTATATAAACGATTTAAGAGTTGATTATGCAATACATAAACTGCAAAATGATAAAAAATTTCGAAATTACACCATAAAGGCAATTGCAGAAGAGGTGGGTTTTACCAACACAGAATCTTTTACAAAAGCATTTCGTAAAAAAACAACCTTAAATGTTTCTTATTTTATAAAAAAAATAAATAACTGACATGTAGCAACTTACAACCTTTATCTTTCTATATTTCGTGATGATAGAAATACATTTATTTCTATTACAAATAATTAAATATACTTTTAAGTCCGAATTTAAAACAAATTAAACAATGAAAAACAAAAAAAGAAAATTAGACTTAAAGATTTTTAAGATTGCACATTTAACATCTTCAAGTATTACTGGCGGAGAAGGCAGAACAAAGGATGAAAATACATGTGCCGAAACATGTAAAGCTACTTGTCCTCCTGGTTGTGATATACCAGATGTAGGAAATGGTGAAAAATCAAGGCGAGATACAAATTGTCCTAGTAGGCAAGGTGCTACTTGTTAATTAATTCTTATAATAATTTCTCACATGTTTTTATCAAGACCTTATCTTCTTATTTTTTTAATCTGTTTTTTTGGATGTGTAAATTCAAAACTTACAAAGCAGAATTACACTGAAAAGCTAATATTTGTTGATTCTGTTATTTCCAAAAAAAATAAATTTACAGATGCAAATTTAGAAAATTGGCATCATAAAGATATTATGAAAGATACTATCCCTGGTATAAGTATTGAAAAAGCGTATGAGAAATTATTATCAAATAAAAAAGAAAAGAAAAAAATTGTAGTAGCATTGATTGATAGCGAATTGGATATTGATCACGAAGATTTAAAAAATCAAATTTGGTTCAATAAAAACGAAATTCCAAACAATGGTATTGATGACGATGAAAATGGTTATGTTGATGATATAAATGGTTGGAATTATATAGGCACCAATCTAAAAGATGAAGTCCCATATACTAGTCTTAGTTCAACAAGAATTATCAAAAAATATAAATCTAAGTTTAAAGATTTACCCATCGAAAAAATTGATTCAAAAGATATAAAACATTATAAAAAATATCTTGATGCGTTAAGAATCTATAATTTGGAGATGAAAATTAGGAATGATGATATTGCAATGTATAATCGCATGATTAAAAAACATAATGCCGCTGATAAGTTTTTGGATTCAGTTTTCAAAGGTAATTATTCATTAAAACAATTAGATTCTTTAAAAAATGTCTCAGATAAAAAAGAGAAGACTTATGATCATGCCAACAATATGCATTATTATTTGAAGTATGATTATAATCCAAATTGGTTAAATAATCAAATTATTTATCAGACTAAAGCAATTAATACATTACTTAGTTTTGATTATAATGACAGATCAACAACAAATGATGATCCATATAATTTACAAGATATATCTTATGGAAATAATAATATTCAAGGAACTAGAAAACTTAAACATGCGACTAAAGTAGCTAGTATTTTAGGGGCATCGAGAGGTAACAATATTGGAATAGATGGTATTATTGATAGTATAAAAATAATGTCACTAGGTGTTACAGCAGCTGGAGATGAGTTTGATAAGGATATAGCTTTAGCGATTCGTTATGCGGTTGACAATGGAGCTACAATTATCAATATGAGTATAGGTAGAGAATTATCACTATATCCTGAATGGGTAGATGACGCAATGAAATATGCAGCGAGTAAGGATGTTTTAATAATCACATCAGCGGGTAATAATGGATATAATCTTGATGAAAAGACTAATTACCCAAATGATTCTTATGACTCAAAAGAGTTTATAACTAATTTTATAAAGGTGGGTAGTATATCTTATAAATTAGATAGTACTCTCGTAAATAATTATTCTAATTATGGAAAAAAAGAAGTAGATGTTTTTGCTCCTGGAACAGCTATTTATACAAATACAAGATCAAATCCAAGTTTTACTTCTGGAACATCTTATTCAACACCAATAGTAACAGGTATAGCAGCATTAATTCGTGCGTATTATCCAAATTTATCTGCAGCAGAAGTAAAAGAGATAATACTTAAATCAGGTATTGAATTAGATGTATTAGTGTTTAAACCTTTTCCTGATGGAGAAAAAAAAGACCCAAAGAAAGTCCCTTTCAGTTCACTCTCCAAATCGGGTAAAATAGTCAATGCTTATAACGCATTACTTATGGCAGAAGAAGTTTCTAAAAAGAAGAAAAAATAAATAGTCTCTTAAAAATGAAAATATTACACATGAAATTAGTTGTTGGATTCTTATTTCTTTTGTTAAGCATTAATACAAATGCTCAAAAGAAGGCTGTTGAAGTTGTAAAAATATACAAGGAGAATATTGTATATATACATCTTAAAAATAATACCGATGTAAATTATAGTGCAGAATTAAATATCCATAGCGGATATAACTATGAAAAAGATAAAGAAACACCTCTGTTAACAGTTCTTGCTCCCAAGGAACAAAAACTGTTAGTTACGGTTACTAGATCAACTAAGAAAAAGAGTGATTTTAGTACAAGTTTTACTTATGTAGTTGGAAACATAAATGCAAAACACAATGACAACTATGTATATGATTTGCCTTATGCCAAAGGCAGTTCATTTAGTGTTAATCAAGGTTATGATGGCTCTTTCTCGCACAAAGGACAAAACTTCTTAGATTTTACAATGCCAATAAACACCCCTATTCACGCCATTAGAGACGGCATAGTTATAAAAGTGAAAAAGGATTCAAAAAAAGGATGCCCGACGATATCCTGTGTGGATGATGGCAACTATATTTGGATAGAGCATGATGATGGAACAATTGCAGAATATGTGCATCTGAGGTATAGAGGTACAGCTTTGAAGTTAGGAAATCGAGTTAAGAAAGGACAAAAAATTGCATTTAGTGGCAATACAGGATTCTCACAAGCACCGCATTTGCACATGGGAGTATTCATTAATCAAGTTAATGGAGAAAGAATAACTATTCCAATTAAATTTAATGTTGATAATACAGAAGCTATTGAACTTAAAAAAGGAGATAACTATATTAAACCTTAGAATAATTTAAAAAAACCATGCACCTCATCTGGGTACTCATAAACAGCGCTTTTGTACTCCTATTTTTTGGGTTGGTATTGACCCTTTTTACAAAAGGAAAGCAGCTATTCAATAACAAATACGGCAATGCCATTATTCTGGTGTTTGTTTTGGGAGTTATTGGCATGTTAGGCGCAAAAGAAAGAGACTTTGACAATCAATATTCGTTTCACAATGCTAAAAATTTAAAAGGGAACAATGTTACATCACTTGATGCACATATAGAAGAAACGATTCCATTTACATTACACCTTACCGTATTGTTTAAGAAAAATGATAAAGGTGAGTTGGTTGCAAGTAATAGCCATAGCAATATGTCAGGGTTCACAAATGGACACGATTGGGAAGTTACGTATGTTGATGTCGACAAACAGGAAGATGGAACCTATACCTACCAAATGAGCGGTGCAATGCATTGGTATCTATTCGGAATAAAAGTATACACGCAAAGTAAAACTTTCAAAGGAACTTTGGAATAACCGACAAAGCATTTATATTACTTAAAAAATAAAACCGCTTGAAATCTCTCAAACCATTTATCATCAAAGTATTGAGTTGCTGTTGCATCATTGCCTGTACTTCACTCAAAAGTACAACAACAAAACCAACAATAGTTACCGCAGCTTTCGCTAAAAAGCAAGCATTGACCGAAACGGAAAAACAAAACTGGCATTTTAAAGACATCTACGAAGATTCTATTCCTGGAATTAGTCTTGACAAAGCGTATGATTTTTTGAAAGACAAAAAAAGTGATACAATCATTGTGGCTGTTTTAGACACAGGGTTAGATATTAATCATAAAGAATTCGAAAATATTTTATGGAAAAATAAAAAAGAGATTCCAAATAATGGTATTGATGATGATAAAAATGGCTTTATAGATGATCTGCACGGTTGGAATTTTTTGGGAAATAATAAAGGCGTTAATATTTCAATTACAAATTATGAATGTGTGAGATTTGTGAGACTTTATGATTCAGTATTCAAAAATAAAAGTAAGGAAGATTTTTATGGAAAGGATACGCTTTTATTTAAGCAATACAAAAGTGCTCTAATCAAGTATAATAAGAAGCTTGAAAGTGCAAAACAAGCTTTAGAAAACTTTACATCACTCCTAAAGGAATATGAAAAATCTATAACTACCTTAAAGCCATACTTTCCAAATGAAAACTTTACAATAGAAAAACTGAATGTAATAAAAACTGAAGATGATTCATTGAAGTATTACGTTGAGGAAATGAAAAAGTGTATAAAGTATAATATAACAAGAGATTGGATTTCATACAAAATTAAATGGGCAACCATACGTTACGAAAAACATTTAGGAGTTAGTGGATATAACGAGAGTGATATTATCGGTGATGACCCTAATGACATTACTAACACCGATTATGGAAATAATAAAGTTGAAGGAGATGAAGATACTCAATATCATAGCACACAAGTAACGGGAGTTTTGGCAGGAAACCGAAATGATAACATGGGTATAAAAGGAATTACTAACCTAGTGAAAATAATGCCTATACGATTAGCGGCTATGGGTTCAGAACGAGATAAAGATATTGCTTTGGCAATACGTTACGCAGTTGATAATGGCGCAAAAGTCATTAATATGAGTTTTAGGAATGATTTTTCTATTCACAGGGAATGGGTAGACGATGCTATTAAATATGCGGAAAGTAAAGATGTAGTGCTTGTTATTGCTGCTGGAAATGAAGAGTCCAATAGTGATATTATTTTCAATTATCCTAATGATCAAATTGAGAATAACGAAGATTTTGTTGATAATTTCATTGTAGTCGGTGCTTCTCAGTATAAAATAGAAAATTTAGTAAGTGATTTTTCAAATTATGGAAATAGCAACGTAGATATTTTTGCTCCTGGTGAAAATATCTATACTTCTACAACAAACAATAAATATCTTTTTATTGATGGAACTTCTTATGCCACACCAATTGTATCTGGAATTGCCGCACTCATCCGCTCTTACTACCCAAACCTATCAGCGTCAGAAGTAAAACAAATCATTATGGAATCAGGTGTTTCATATGATATTATGGTAAATAAGCCATCTACAAACAAAGAAAAAGAATTGGTTCCGTTTAGTTCTCTTTCCAAATCGGGTAAAATAGTGAATGCCTATAACGCATTACTTATGGCAGAAGAAGTTTCAAAAAAGAAGAAAAAAAGTAAGTAACATTCCCGTATGGGAAATAAATAAGATTCCCGTTTTCACGGGAAATAAAATATGAAAATATTATACATGAAATTAGTTGTTGGATTCTTATTTCTTTTGTTAAGCATTAATACAAATGCTCAAAAGAAGGCAGTTGAAGTTGTAAAAATATACAAGGAGAATATTGTATATATACATCTCAAAAACAATACAAATGTAAATTATAGTGCAGAATTAAATATCCATAGCGGATATAACTATGAAAAAGATAAAGAAACACCTCTGTTAACAGTTCTTGCGCCCAAGGAACAAAAATTGTTAGTTACAGTTACTAGATCAACTAAGAAAAAGAGTGATTTTAGTACAAGTTTTACTTATGTAGTTGGAAATGTTAATGCGAAACACAATGACAAGTATGTATATGATTTGCCGTATGCAAAGGGAAGTTCATTTAGTGTTAATCAAGGCTACAATGGCTCTTTCTCGCACAAAGGACAAAATTTCTTAGATTTTACAATGCCTGTAAACACACCTATTCACGCCATTAGAGACGGCATCGTTATAAAAGTGAAAAAAGATTCAAGAAAAGGATGTCCAACGATATCCTGTGTGGATGATGGCAACTATATTTGGATAGAGCATGATGATGGAACAATTGCAGAATATGTGCATCTGAGGTATAGAGGTACAGCTTTGAAGTTAGGAAATCGAGTTAAGAAAGGACAAAAAATTGCATTTAGTGGTAATACAGGATTCTCACAAGCACCGCATTTACACATGGGAGTATTCATTAATCAAGTTAATGGAGAAAGAATAACGATTCCAATTAAATTTAATGTTGACAATTCAACAGCTATTGAACTTAAAAAAGGAGATAGTTACGTAAAACAATAAAGTATTCTATTGAAGAATGAAAAAATATAGTTTACTTCTCATTATTGTATTTATAGGTTGCACCACTACAAAACAAACAACTAAACTTTCAGAAAAAGAACTATTTGAAAAGCTTTCCAATGGTTTTATAATCCAAAAACTTCCCAATTGGACGTTTCATGGCTTTCACGGTGTTTTAAATTATACACCTACTGATTTGATGAATGTAGGTTATGAACGTATTTATAATGGTATTACAGCTTATAAGCGTCAACTAAAAAATGAAACCTTACAATCTATTGTTGATGAGTTCATAAGCGAACGAAAGTCTTATTATGAAATTAGTAAGCTTAAAAAGGTAAAAGAGCAAACCAAGTATGGAGAAAGTATTGTTGTCATATATACTTCTGTTATTAATAATATTGAATACAAAGCAATAAGACAATTCTATATATATAATAACACTCTTTATGGAGTTAGTTTCTCTGCCAAGTCAAAATTCTTTGATTTTTTTGTCAATGATGCCATTCACATGATGGAAACATTTACAATCACAAAATAAAATTTTCCCACTAAACATTCAATATCCAAAAAAGGTCTTTGCAAATTATAGCAAAGACCTTTTTTTTTATTAAATTAGCTTCATTATTAACTCAGAAACTGAATACGATTCTGAATACGATTTAGCTAAAAATTGAAATTTTAAAAAAGTTAACTAATTGATAATCAGTGCTTAAAATTATCGCTCCCAAATTGGTTACTCGCCTTTCTTGTTTATAAAGGTTTTTATTTTCTCTTGAAAAGATACTTCTTCCGCTAAAAACGCAACGGTAATTGGCAAATAATACAAGGCATCCAAACTTCCTTGCAAACGCATAAAATCCTTCTCTGTTGTCAAAATACGCTTACTTCCTGCTTTTTGTTTAATGGTTGTAATTTCGCTTTCGCTGAAATGGTGATGATCCAGATATTTTAAATGCACATACGACAATCCTTGATCGTTTAAATGTTGCAACAATGGTGTCGGATTGGCAATTAAGGTTTTACAAAAAAATAGATCCCTACTAAAACAAATATTGCAAAGAATATTGCTGCGGATAGAAACCCGTAGACAAACCCTTTGATAAATAATATTCTTTTAGCGTTCATATTCATTTCCCGCGTACTTCGATAAACTCAGCAACAGGCGGGAATCTTAGTTTTAAAAAAAGCAAAGCAGCCTTACAACTTAAGACTACCCTACTCCTGTCTAAATAGCAAATCATACATACGTCAAGAAAATTCAAATTATTGAATCCACTATACTTAATTCAAAGTCGTTTTGACATTAGTTTCTTGATTTTATGTACTCATTACTTCAGCTTCCCCAAACTGATTTCGTTTAGACGTATTTATTTCCCATGAAAACGGGAATCTTATTAATCAATTTTTGTCATTCCCGTGAAGACGGGAATCTTATTAATTATTTTTTTAAATTCCTATAAATATGAGAGTCCAGTTTTAAACAACAAGGCGGCTAGGTCAACCTTACTTTACCTCATACCGCCTTGCCTGTCTAAAAAAACAGCAATCCAACTTATTCTGTATCGCTATCAAAACGTGTTACATATCGTAAAATAGCTTTGTAAAGTTTAATAGTGTAATACCCAACTACAATCCAAAAAATAATTTTTAAAATTGGAAGTAATTGCGCTAAAAATAATAGCCAACTAAAATCATGCATGGTGTTATTCATTGTATCTAATTTATTCGCTTAGTAATTCATTCGTTTGCCTTAAAAAACTCGAAACGGTTTCGCCAGTTTTCTTCTGAAATGCTTTTGTGAACGATTCGGCGGTTGTAAAACCTGCCTCTTTCGCCATTGCCTTTATGGTGTACTTTCGGTAACTCGCATTATTCTCTAATTTTTGAATGCTGTACTGAACGCGTAAATCGTTGATATAATTCCGAAAGGATTTTAGCTTATGTGTATTAATCACTCTCGATAAATATTTGGTGTTCGTTTGTAATTGTTTGGCAAATTCATATAGTGTTATTTTTGACATCAAAAACCCTCTTTCTTTTTCAAATGCTTGCAAATTTTCTAAAATGGCAGCAACAATTGCTTCATCAATTTTGGCATTCTTTTCCCCGCTATCTTTTTGTTGACTGCTATTTTTTTCTAGTAGCGAAACAATCTTTTCAAGTCGCTTATCACCTCGTTTGTTCAAAAAACACAAAACACCAAATACTAATACCAACAACAATAATATGCCAGCCAATACATACACTCGTATTTCAAATGCTTGTTGCTTTTCTTGCAATGCTACCACCAATTTTTCGTGTGTTTCTCTTGTTTGAATACTATCCGTAGTTTGATTGTTTATTTTTACCAACGCTACTTCAAGTGACTTGGCAGTATGCTGTTCAGCTGCATGTAACTTGGCGAGGCTTGCAACACAAAAGCACAGTATATAAATTATGATATGTATACGTTTCATTGTAAAATGTATTACAGTTTAATTTCTAAAGAATTGAATTTTAGCATGACACACTCTTTATTTTATAATTTCTTTAAATTGATAAAATATGCGTTCTATGAGTCTCAAGTCTTCAGTGATGATTTCCGCGACTCCTTGCATTTCTTGTTTAAACGCTATTTCTTTATTGTACGTTGTGATTAATGTTTTAGGGAATTCAACATCTAACAAGTAAAACCCTTCACTATTTGGAACTAAAGAAATATCCTTTATTTTTCCCTTGAGCACTCCATATTCATTTTCGGGATAACTACTGAGTTTAACATTAACTTCTTGCCCAATCTTTACTTTTCCAGAATTCAGAGCTGGCGCTTGTATTTTACATATATAGGAAGCGTGTTCTTTTGGAACTATTGTAAAGATGAAATCTCCACTATTCACAGATTGATGCTTGTTCCAAACTTTCATAAATGAAACTGTTCCATTAATTTTTGATTTGAATAAATAGGTCAATTCCCATTGTTTAATGGCTGTTTTTAACTGATAAAACGATTGGATTACACTTTTCAAAAGATTAATTTCTTCTCTTGTATTATCAATGCGTGTTTGCTTTTTCACGTTGTCTGCATTACTGATATTTTCGCGAATTTGAGATATAGAAACACTCATGTTTTTATAACTTCTTTCAGCTTGTAAAAATTCTAATTTCTTGTTTTCATATTCTTGTGCTGAAATGATTCCTTTGTCAAATAGGTTTTGAGTTCGGGTTAAACCCTTCTGTTTGAACACCAGTTCTTCTTTATTTAATTGTCTTTGATTGATAAGCGTTTGTAGTCTATATTTTAATTGTGAAAGCGAATATGTGTTGGCTACATTGGTATTGAAAAAAGATTGAGATTCTTTGTTCAACATATACTGAACATAGTTATTTTCAAACACAGAAAATTCATTTTCTATGTCGCCTAAAAAAAGGATAGGCAATTCATCTAACGGAAAGTAGAACGAATCTTTTTTGATATGAATAGTATCTATAATTGATTTTAAGTGTATAATATCTGCGTAGTTAGCTGTATTTTCAATTAGTCCTAACGGCATATTTTCGGTGACTTCTTGATAATTTGACACAAATAGCGAATCTATTTTTCCCGAAACTCTTGCATATTCTTTTTGAGGTGGAATTTCTGTTGTCAAAACTGCTTGTGAAGTCACAATGTCGGGGTACTTTATTAAATAAGAAAGTATCAATATCACAATGATAAAGACTAGCAACAATACATTTCCAAACCTAAAAATCATTTTAGGTGGATCTGAAAGTACATCTTTTACTTCTTCGCTGTATATATTTAATTCTTCGTTTAAACCTTCCATATTATGTGCCTAACTCTAGTTGATTTTTTACCAATTCAAAGTATTTTCCTTTTTTGATAGTAAGTTGTTCGTGATTTCCTTCTTCTACAATTTTACCATTCTCTAAAACGATGATATTATCTGCATTTTTTACGGTACTCAATCGATGTGCTACAATTACTGAGGTTCTATCTTGTATAAAACCATTTAAGTTTTCCATAATCGTTTTTTCATTGTTGGCATCTAAAGCACTTGTTGCTTCATCGAAAAAGACGAAAAACGGATTTTTATATACAGATCTAGCAATCATAATGCGTTGCTCTTGTCCGCCACTTAACCTAATTCCCGAAGTACCTAGTTCTGTATTATATTTATTAGGAAGTCTTTCTATAAATTCTTCTGAATTTGAAATGAAGGATGCTTTTTTCAGTTTTTCCCGATCAATGATTTCATTCTGTTCAGATTCAGAAATATTTCCCGCAATGGTATCATTAAAGATGAATGTATCTTGCATTACCGCGCCACAATTCATTCGCCAATAATCATTATTTATACCATTCAGATTATTAGTATCAATCTGAATAGCACCTTTCGTGGGTTCATGAAACTTTAAAAGTAATTTTATCAAGGTTGTTTTCCCGCTACCACTTGCGCCAACAATAGCTGTTGTTTTTCCTTCGGGAAGCACGCAATTAATATTTTTCAAAACGTACGGTGTTGATTTACCTCCATATCGAAATGATAAATCTTTGATAACGATATCTTTGTTTTTTGGTAATTCTTTTACTTTTTTGTGTTTTGACTCGTCTTCGTCTTTTTTAGTATGTACTTGCATTAAACGTTCTAAACTTATCTTAGCATCTTGCCATACTTGTATAAAGCTAATAAAGCTTCTAAGTGGCGAATTAAGCTGTCCTACGATATATTGAATGGATAACATCATACCAAGTGTTATGTCTCCGTTTACGACTGCTGTTGCAGATAAAAAAGTAATGATGATATTCTTTAATTCATTGATAAAACCCGAACCTATTGATTGGTATTGACCAAGTGCCAGCGAACTTATTGACGTTTTGAATAAGCTTATTTGTATTTGTTCCCATTTCCAACGGTTCTTTCGTTGTGAATTGTTGATCTTTATTTCCTTAACACCATTAACGATCTGCACCAATGATGTTTGACTTTGCGCCCGTTCATCAAATCTTTTAAAATCTAATTCGGCTCTTTTTTTCAGGAAAAAGAACGTCCAACCAACATAGAGAACTGCACCAATAAAGAAAACAGCAAATATTGTCAGATTATAAAAAGCTAATACAAAACTGAAAACGACAAATAAGACACTCGAATAAATCATTCCAAACGTGGAAGAAGAAACAAAGTTCTGAACTCTTGAATGATCTTGAATTCGTTGTAAATGCTCTCCTGTATTTCGTGTTTCAAAAAAAGTAACAGGAAGCTTCAACATTTTATACAGGAAGTCAGAAACCATTTTTATATGAAATCTACTTGTAATATGAATTAATAACCATTCTCTAAATATGCGGACTAAGGTTTGTGATATAAATAGAATCAGTTGTGCAATTAGTATTAAGTAGATAAAAGGAATGTTTTGTGTATTTACTCCAACATCAACAATAGACTGCATTAAGAACGGAGTAATAAATTGGATGACCGTTCCAACAAGTAACCCTATAAAGAGTTGGTATATTAATTTCTTATGTGTTTTTATGTATGGATATAAAAATGAAAATCCTTTCTTCTTCGTTTTATCTTCTTCTAAACTATGAAAATGAGTATTTGGCTCTAGTATCAATACAAAGCCAGTACCGTCGGTTGAAGTTGACCAAGCCTTTTGAAAATCTTCATGCGAATACTGTAAAAGTCCTTGCGCAGGATCAGCTACATAAATTTTTGATTTAGATGTTTTGTAAACGATAACAAAATGTTTTTGTCGCCACGGAACTATAAAAGGTGTTGGTGCTTCATTGACTAAACTTTCCAACGAAATACGCATGCCTAGCGTTCGCATTTCTATGATTTCTGCGGCATCTGCAATCCCCGCCATGGTCACACCTTCTCGCGTTATACTTGCCTTGTTTCTTAGGAATTCTCTTGAAAAATTTTTCCCATGAAATTTGGCAATCATGCGCAAGCAAGTTGGTCCACAATCACGATAGTCTAATTGTCGAAAAAAAGGAAATTTATATGTAGTCATTAAAAGTTTACTTAGGAAGTATTTCTTTTGATAGTTTATTGATGGTTTCTCTATCTAAATAATTGTTATTGAAAAAGAGTGCTTCAATAGCATGTAGTGTTTCTAATTTTTCTAACGGATTATCGTTTAAAATTAAAAAATCAGCGTCTTTACCTTTTTGTATCGTGCCGTAATTTCCATTAAAAAAGTCTGCAAAATTACGTGTAGTCATTTCTAAAATTTGATAATTATTTAGCCCTGCATTTTTCAATAATTTCATTTCGCCAACAACACCAAAACCATTAACCATATACTTGGAAGAACTATCGGGACTTAGCAACATTTTTATTCCCAATTCATGCATTTGTTTTATGACTTTGTATTTTTCATCTAGGGTTTTTAATTCTTTTTTTACTTCTTCCTTGTAGGCTTCATTCCCTATTTTTTCTCTATATACTGTTGTTTTTTCAATCCAGGAATCGATCGTCGTTGTTGGGATAAATTTCATTCCCGCTTGATTGCGTAATTCTTCATACGAATAGCGTCCCGAACCCACGCTGTACCAACTAAGTGTAGGGCATATAAAAATATTTTTTTCTTTAATTTTTTGTAATCTGTCATTTAGTAAAGAAGGTCTTCCAATTAAACCGCCCAAATGTTCAAATGATGTATAGTTAGATTCAAATAAGAAATTATCTGAAACGTTTTTAGGAAAGTGTCCCGCTAATGATATATTCTGTGATACACAAGCAGCATTTAGTTTTCTAAAAGTAGCTTCATCTTTAATACTTAAGATTTTGATGAAATCGAATTTTTTAGCACTATTCATATACTCTGCTAATTGGGTATCATCAAAATTATATTTCCATGATATTGGTGGCGATGATATGTAAAGTTTTGGATAGAATGAGGTTTCCGTATTATACGTTTTTCTCCATGTGACATGATTCCAATTTCCTCGCATAGAGCGTACTTTTGTTACTCCATTTATGAGATTTAGTATAAAAAATTTTCGTAGTTCCGATTCATCTTTAGGTAAATGTACATGTGCATCCGATAGTGAAGGTATGATATATTTGCCTTTTAAATTAATGGTATTTTTTGCTTTTAGAGCACTTGAGTTGGCATCTGTAATGGCGATAATTTTTCCGTCTTTTACCAGTACATTTTTGTTTCTTAGCACTTTATTTTCAGTCATTGTAATGACGGAAACATTTGTGAAAGCGTAGTCTGCATCAACCTCTTTTTGAGCGTATACATTTTGTGTAATTAATACTACAATTAGTAATAATATCTTCTTCATAATTAAAATTTAAAAAATCCTTTTTGTTCTTTTTTCAAAAAATCATCAAAAGAATTGAGTTTGCAAAAATCATCATATCTAAAATCAACCTCTCTATTACTGAGGTCAAATACATAGTTTAGTGAATTGTATTTCTTCAAAATGGCTTCACATGTATCATCTAACAGTTTATAAAATGCTGCACCTTGTTTTGTGAAAACGGTGTCTTGGTCTAGTAATTCTAATCCTGTCCGAAAGCGTGAAAACTGATCTGTTAACCTACCTAATAACTCATGCTTATTCCGCCCAGAAAATACATTTTGAGATAACAGTTTGTCAAAGTTTCTCAAGCGTTGTGTGACCGTAAATAAACCATGAAAAGCACCGTAAATAGTTCTATAATCCCACACTTGTTCGGTATATTCGCGCATAACAATAGTATCTACATCAATTTTAAAAAAGTCTTTTCTTTTGTGTACGATATAATACAAATAATTGTGTGAACCTTGATGAATGAGTTCTTCTATAAAATAGATAAGATTATTAGCTCCTATTACATAAAAATAGAGCATTCCAAGCGTTTCAACAGAAGTAAAATTTAATATATTAGAATTATCATGCAAGTATATTTTTTTGTTGGCAAACGTTAATTCTTTGTAGAATTTCGGCAAATATTCTCGTATGATATCTATTGCAACAAATACTTCTTCATAATGCGCATTCCATACAGAATGATGTGTTGGGTTTTGGTTAACAATGTGTCCTTTTTCTACCACTACAAAATATTTTTCATGCGTTGGATGAACTTCTTTTACTATTTCAAAATCATCTTTCTCTAAAATGGGTTCATATAAGCTATGTTGGTCTTTTTTGAAATATCCAATCTTAGGTATATAAGCTATGTTATTTTTGTTATATGAATAGTTCGTTTTTATAGTTGTTTTTTCTAAGAAATACCCTTGCAGAATTTCTTCTAAAAGTTCTTTAGGTAACGGCTTATCTTTTTTACTATTAAAATAAGCAAATAGTAAAGAATCCAAATAAATAGCATCATCATCAAAATCAATACGTTTAAGCAAATTTGGAAATTCGCCATAAATTAACAACTTAATGGTGTTAACAATTTCTTCTTGATTTTCGTGAATGGTTTTTTTAATTTCCATGCGAATCCTTTTTAGGATATTTTTTAGATATAAAAAGTAACAAGGCTATTAAGGCAAAATGATACAGCAATATGGAAACACTTATGGTATCAGTATATTCAATTTTTAAAAATAAAAAACCAAGGTTTATAAAACTGTGTAACAATACTACTATTGATAAATTATTGCTTTTATGATATATGTACCCTATTAAAAGACTACTAAAGAATACTGTGATCGATTGTTCAAAAGCCATATGTCCAACGGCAAAAAACAAACTTGAAATTACAATTGCCCATGTTGCTGAAAATTTTTCTTTTAGCTTGTTTTGTATAATACCTCTGTATAGTGTTTCTTCTAAGAATGGTATGAGTAGTAGCGTTCTAATTACATAATAAAAGCTTATGCCTTTTTGTTCAAAAACGTTTGTTATTGGCATCATCAAACCTGTTTTATTTACAGAAAATCCATTAAGTAAATTCGGAATATTAAATATTGGATATAGTAATGTAATTAATAATCCAATTACTATTAGATACAGAATATGTTTTACGCTCACTATTTTAAATAGTTTCCGAATATCTATTCCCCACATTTTAATCATAATAATGATGACAATCAAAAAAGATAGGTCTATACTAAAAAAGGTAACCTCACTAGCATAATTGATACTAATACTGAAAATTTTGACTAGACTCAGTGTTATCAAAAATTGTAAAAACAATAATAGTAGAAATAAAAAAAATATTTTAAAAAACAACGTTACTTTCATACTTAAAAATATTAGAAATGGTGTTCTCTAACTGAACACCATTTCACATTAGATTAATGATATATCTGATGTACCAACCAAGTTCCCAATGGAGTATGAGTCCCTTGTGATGTTACAACGTCTTGTTGACATTGTTGACAACCATCATCTGCTGGTGGTGGCGGTGGTGGTGGATCGTCATGACATGCGTTTTCAGTTCCACCTGAAATAGAATTTAATAGTTCTTGTGAAACTACTTCGTCAGCTCTTTGTTGAAGTGCTTCAAATGATAATTTACTCATTTTAAATTAATTTAAGTATAACCTACTCGTACGTTTTTCGGTTTCCACGGCTTGTTACATAGAAATGAGTAGTGAGATATTAGTATTTAGATATTTTTCAATCTCTTATCTCAATACTAACTACCATTTACTATAAAAAGGAAAGCATTCCTTCTATAAACATTTGCCGTGATACTATTTAAAAAAATATGTATCTTTGATTTTCGACATCATATAGGCAAATGTTTATTTGTTTATTATAGACTCCCGTTTCACGGGAGTTTTTTGTGTCTTTATTTATTCAAAAACATTTTTTAGAGGTTGACGAACTATATATAATTACTGTTTTATGAATCGGATATACCCAATAATTGGTTTTTAAGTAACTCCGTTTTTTCAGTTTTCTCTATACTTCGGGTATACAGTTCTAGGATGGCGTTTTCAATAGCTTTGTTTTCGTTGAGTCCATTGAGTACATTCCGTATCATAGAAGTTCCATACGCCGTTCCCCTTCTATTGGTTACTTTTTGCTCCTTTAAAATTTCAACACTTTATCTGTATAGTTGTGTCCTAATACTTCTTTTAGCCTTTTCCGTTGCTCTTTGTGTATCATACATCCGTTTCTTTTTGTTCATCAGTGTTTACATTCCTTACGATTAAATATTCCGAAAATTCAAATTGACTTAGTATTCTAATCTCATGTTTGCTGTTTTTAAAAATTATGATTTCATTGTCAAAATGATGCGCATTCATTTTTTTGATGATGTAAATGTAATGGTGTATATGGCTACATGTCAAATTATATCACCCAACTTTCTGTGAATATTATTCAACTAAAAACACAAAAACCTGAAAAACAGACAATTAATTTATTATTGATTGTTTCTCATACTTACCCAACTTTCATAGAAAATAGAGTAATTGTAGTGTAAGAAATTAATTATTTTTTTAAATTGTTGGTTTAAATACGTATAACATGCATAAATTAAAAAATGAATCACTGTAATTCCCTAGTATTTTTTCTTTTTCTTCTGTTTTTTAACACATTATATTCTAAGCAATATGTAGACTCATTGTCAAATAAAAATTTTGATGAGTTGAAACAATTATTTTATGAAAATATTGATGATAAAACGGTTTCCAGAAACATTGCTCTTTATACTTTAAATAAAGCAACTAAAAATAATAATACTAGAGCAATTTCTAATAGCTATATTAGATTGTATGCAACTTATTATAATGATTTAGAAAAAGGTAAACTTTTTTTAGATAGTAGTATTGTTACATCAATAAAATATAAACATAATGATTTACTGGCAGAAGGATATTTTCTTAGAGGGAATCTTTTCTACCGATATGGTAAGGATGAGAAAGCTATAAACGATTTTCTTAAAGCAAGAAAATTTGTTGATAGAGAAAAAGAAATATACTATAAAATATTATATAATATTGGTGTTATTAAGTTGGACATAGAAGAAACCAAGGAGGCTTTAGCTATTTTCAAAAAATGTTATGAACATTATTTATCACAAATTCAGGGTAATGATTATGATTTTATCGAGACTCTTTATGGGTTATCAGTAGCTCATATTAATTTGAAAGAGTACGATTTGGCTTCAAAACACGCTAAAGAAGGGTATATGTTTTCTCGTTCTATTAACGATTCAAGTTACTTTCGTTTTACATATATAGAAGGTAATAACCAATTTTTAAAAGGAAATTTCATAGCGGCTAAAGATAGTCTTTACAAGTCACTAAATTATTTAAAAGAGTCTGATGATTTACAGAACTTGTCAATTGCATACTTTTATTTAGGAAAAGTATATCGAGAAGAAGGTAATAAAATAAAAATGATAAATTACTTTAAAAAAGTTGATAGTATTTTTGATGAGACCAATTATGTATATCATGAAGTACGACCTTCGTATGAATATATTATTAAATTTTATAAAAATAAAAATGATATTAAACAGCAATTGTATTATGTAAATAAGTTATTAATTGTTGATAGTTTAATTAATAACAGATTTAGAAAAATAAGTAAAAATATATATAAAGAATTTGACAGGAAGAACTTGGTTCAAGAAAAAAATAAATTGGAAATTAGCCTAGGGAATTCCAAAAAAAAATCACTTTATAGCACTATTCTTTTTGTATTAATTATCACAATCATTAGCATTATATTATACTTTAACTTCAGTAGGAATAATAAACAAAAAATAAAGTTTGAAGAATTACTGAAAAAGTTAGAGAATGAAAATACACCCGATGAATTAAATGTAAAAAAAGTTAAAGTTATTGAGAATAAAAAACAAAATTTGGATATTGACCAAGAAGTAGTTGATAGTATCCTTAACAAATTAGAAGAGTTTGAAAAAGACAATCATTATATTCAAAAAGGACTAAATGTAGCTTTATTAGCAAAGCAATGTAATACAAATTCTAAGTACCTATCTAAAGTAATAAATATATATAAAGAAAAAACATTTAGAAGTTATGTGAATGATCTTCGCATAGATTATACAGTAAAAAAAATAAAGTCTGATGGAGTATTTAGAAATTATACTATCAGAGCAATTGCAGATGAGGTAGGTTTTTCTAATAGTGAATCATATGCTAAGGCATTTTATAAAAGGACGGGGATTCATACTTCTTATTTTATAAAAAAAGTTAAAAATGTTCAGGGCTAACTATTCATTTTGTGAAAATTTACCCAACTTTCCATGAAAATTGGGTGGTTAATTCAGGGTTTTCAAGGTTTTGAATGAAATAACCTTTTAATTTACAGTTATAAATTTAAATCTATAAAAAATGAAAACACAAGGAAAACAAGAAACACAAAAATTAAGATTTGTTAAGTTTAAAATTTGTAAACTAAGCAATAGTATTTATGGAGGTGATGGTAAAACAACAACATCTGGTAAAATGGCATGCATGACATCAGGGGAACCAGGTTGTCTATGTCTATAAAAAAAAATGAGATATCAATATTAACATAGATGGTATAAACATAATACCATCTATGTTTATAATACTAATAACATATGCTGATTTATAATAAAAAAGTTTTCATTTTATTTTTTTTAATCTTGATGAAGTCATGTAATTCTCAGAGTTTAGAGTTCGAGGTTTTAATAAGTGATTTTAAAAAAGTAGTTGAAAACAAAAAACTAACTGAAACAGAATTTAAAAACTGGCATCATAAAAGTATTGTTAGTGATAGTATCATGGGAATTAGTAGTGAAGCTGTATATGATCTTTTGCCAAAGAAAAAAGAGGTAACTGTAATTGTTGCAGTTCTTGATTTGGAGGTTAATATTAAACATCCAGATTTACAGAATAAAATATGGGTAAACAAAAATGAGATACCAAACAATAATAAAGACGATGATGGTAATGGTTATATAGATGACATTCATGGTTGGAACTTTTTAGGAACTACAAATAAAGATTCAATATTATATCAAACAGCAGAGTCCACAAGGATAGTTCGAACATTTCAAGAAAAATTTAAAGAAAAAGAAATTACAGATATTCATGAGTCTGAAATAAGAAAATATAACCTTTATAAGAGAGCGGTTAAAAATTTAGAAGACAATTTAAAAGATGCTGATGCCAATATTGTTTTTTTTAAGGGCTTCAAAGAGCGCTACATAAAGTTAATTGATACAATGAATATTTTATTTAAAACTAAAGATTATACCTTAAATATGTTAGATTCTTTGGAAATGATATCTAAAGATTCAATAATCAAAACAAAAATAATCAAAACAAAATATTGTGTAGAGAGAAAGATAGATGAATCCTACATTGATGATATAATAAAGCAACATGAAGCTAATAAAAGGAAAAAGTTTAATTTAGATTATTTTGACAGAATTACTTTGGACAATCCTTTGGATATTAATGATAAATTTTATGGAAATAATAACGTTTTAGGTACCAATAAAATGAGTCACGGCACAAAGGTTTCAGGAGTAATAGGTGCTATTAGAAATAATAATTACGGAGTTGATGGAATTGCTAACAATGTTAAGTTAATGCCTATTATAGTTTCTGCGAATGGAAGTGAATATGATAAAGATATAGCCTTAGGTATACGTTATGCCGTAGATAATGGAGCTAAAATTATCAATATGAGTATTGGTAAAGATTTTTCAATGAACAAAGAATGGATTACAGAAGCGATTAAATATGCAGAAGCTAAAGATGTGTTACTAATTTCTGCTGCAGGAAATGAATGGGTTGATCTAGACGATGTAAACACATATTACTACCCTAACGATATGGATGAAAACAAAAATGAAATTTCAAACAATTTTATTGTAGTAAGTTCTTCTAACAATACTGATCGTTTAGTTTCTAATTATTCTAACTATGGACAAAATACAGTTGATATATTTGCTCCTGGTGAGAATATAAAAGTTTTAACTAGAGAAAGTACAGATGAAGATTCGGGCACATCACTTTCTTGTGCAGTTGTTTCTGGAGTAGCCGCACTTATTCGTTCTTACTATCCAAACTTAACAGCATCAGAAGTAAAACAAATTATCATGGAATCGGGAGTCACTTTTGACTTAATGGTTAGCAAACCTTCTTACGAAAAAGAAAAAGAATTGGTTCCTTTCAGCTCACTCTCCAAATCAGGTAAAGTAGTGAATGCGTATAATGCATTACTCATGGCAGAAGAAGTATCAAAAAAGAAGAAAAAACATAAATAACATTCCTACTTCGGCAAGCTTAGCAACTATATTTCGATATATTCAATAACTGCGCTAGGAAATAAAAAAGATTCCCGTTTTCACGAGAAATAAATAAGTTTCCCGCTTTCTCGGGAAGAAATCATGAAAAAAATAACGATACTAATTGTTTCTCTCTTATTCCTTGTAAGTTGCAAATCAGTGCATACAATATACAACAAAGAGAAACTACAAAATATAGATAAGTTAGGGTATGTAGCTCCTGTATATGAGTATACTGAAAATTTAAAAAACACCAAAGCTTTTAAAAAATTTAAAAAGTATTCAAATAACAAAATTGATTCACTATTTTCAGTAGAAGCAACTAAATATAAAATATCAAAAAAAGTATCTTCAAATGCGTTACATGATGTTGATATTCAAAATATATTTAATGCACATAGAAACAATCAAAAAATTGACTTCACAACTAATTTTAAGTCACTCCTTAAAGACAGTAAAGAAGATTATGTGATGATAATTTATTTAAAACCAAAATTTACGCTTGTAAATAGTTCATTTCTAGTGACGAGTGCTTCTAAAATGGAAGTGTTACTAATTGAAACAAATACAGAGGAAGTCATTTTTTATGATAGTGCATATTCATCTATAAGACACACTACAAAGCGACTGCTGGACAATGTGAATGAAATCTATAAAAAAATAAATGAGTTATAATTTTGGTACGTTTAATAATTGCGTAAAAAATCTTTACAATCACAAAATAAAATTTTTCCGCTAAATATTCAATACCTATAAAAAGGTCTTTGCAAATTATGGCAAAGACCTTTTTTTTTATTAAATTAGCTTCATTATTAACTCAGAAACTGAATACGATTCTGAATACGATTTAGCTAAAAATTGAAATTTCAAAAAATATAACTAATTGATAATCAGCACTAAAAATTATCACTCGCAAATTGGTTACTCGCCTTTCTTGTTTATAAAGGTTTTCACTTTCTCTTGAAAAGATACTTCTTCCGCTAAAAACGCAACCGTAATTGGCAAATAATACAACGCATCCAAACTTCCTAGCAAACGCATAAAATCCTTCTCTGTTGTCAAAATACGCTTACTTCCTGCTTTTTGTTTGATACTATTAATCTCGCTTTCGCTGAAATGGTGATGATCCGGATATTTCAAATGTACATACGACAATCCTTGATCGTTTAAATGTCGCAACAATGGTGTCGGATTGGCAATTCCTGTAATCAATACAAACGGTTGTTGTTTCAGTGAAATCAACGGAAGTTTTTCTGTTTCATTCTGAATAGTTTCTGCATACGCAATGGTGGTAAAGAATACTGCTTGATTCGCTTTCGGACGTAATTTTTGCACAATTTGAAGCATCTTGCTTTCCGAAACTTCTGTTGGACATTTGGTCACCACAATCACATCGGCGCGTTTTGCACCCGAAATAGGCTCACGAAGATTTCCCGCAGGCAACATAAAATCGTTTACATACAAATCGTGATACGGCGTTAATAAAATATTGAAACCAGCAGTAACTTTTCGATGTTGAAAAGCATCATCTAGCAATATTACTTCTGGAGGATTTGCCAAATTTCGCAATGCTTCAATTCCAACTGTCCGTTGTGTTTCAACCGAAACTACAATTTCATCTTTGAATTTACTGTAAAACTGTAGTGGTTCATCGCCAATATCAGAAGCGGTTGTTGTTTCATTCGCGACTAAAAAACCTGTCGTTTTCCGTTTGTAACCTCTACTCAATGTTGCCACTTTATAATCGTCTTTGGTCAATCGGATTAAATATTCAATCATTGGTGACTTTCCTGTGCCGCCAACACTTAAGTTTCCAACACAAATCACGGGAAAACTATATGAAGTAGATTTCAACCAACCTTTCGTAAACATCCAATTACGCACAAATACAATCGCTCCATAAAGCAAAGAGAAAGGCAATAATATGAATCGAAGTTGTCGCATAGAAGCGAAAGTATAATTTTTTGAGGAATTGAAACGCTAAAAGTTATTCCTTTTTAATGTAGACCTTATCATTAGATGCAAATAACATCAATTGTTTTTCTTGTTGCTCGCCATGTGTAATCAAGATTTTAAAAAACTTATAACTATCAGGGAATACTGAAATTTGGGGCGAAATTAAATTTTCGGTTTGGTATAATTTTCCTTGTGGCGATTCTTCAAAATCCGCAATTACAATATAATAAAAGCTCTTAAACGCTTGAATTTCGTCGTCGTCGCTCACACGTTCATCACTAACCACTTTAATGGCTTGCATTCTAAAATATTCGTTGCTTCTTGATAATACATTGTTTTCATTAATTTCCAAAACAACTTTAAATAGGCGTTCATCTTCAATCGAAATCAATCCGTTTCGCGACTGCGCAAAAGCAAAAAAATTAAACAGTAAAAATAGCAACGTAAGTATGTTTGTGTTCATAATTTGATATAATTAATTGGTTTATCCATTCAAATTAAGACATCAATCGCTAACTTCCATAAAATAGTTCGTAAGCGTCAAAATAAATTCGTAAGCGTTATAAAAAGTGTGCTTTTCTATGTTTATGACCTGTTTTTCTGATCTGAATTTTTATATTTGAATAAAAGCGCAAAAAATGATCGTTCAAGATATTATTTCACACATTGAAGAATTATGTCCACTCGCCTACGCGGAAGATTTTGACAATGTAGGTTTGCTGGTTGGTTCAAACACGCAAGAAGTTTCGGGCGTATTGATTTCATTGGATACACTTGAAAATGTGGTGGATGAAGCTATTAAAAATAAGTGCAATATGATTGTGAGTTTTCATCCAATTATATTTTCTGGTTTAAAAAAGATTACTGGAAAAACCTATGTGGAACGTGTGGTGTTGAAAGCGATTAAAAACGACATTGCTATTTACGCGATGCACACAGCGCTTGACAATTCGTGGAATGGTGTCAGCGATCGTATCTGTGATGAATTAGGCTTGACCGATAAATCAATTTTAATTCCACAAAAAGGAACGATTAAAAAACTCATTACGTTTGTACCAAAGAAAGATGCTGAAACGCTGCGCAATGCTTTATTTGCCGTTGGCGGAGGAAGTATCGGAAACTACGATCATTGTAGCTTTAATATAGAAGGTTTGGGAAGTTTTCAAGGAAATGAAGCTTCAAATCCGACAGTTGGCACAAAAGGTAAAACACATTTTGAAGAAGAAATTCAATTAGGAATCACGTTTGCGAAACATTTAGAAGGTACTATTATCCGAACACTTCATGAAAATCATCCGTATGAAGAAGTTGCGTATGAGATTACAACCTTAGAAAACACCAATCAACATATTGGTATGGGCATGATTGGTTCGCTAAAAAAACCAATCACTGAAATGCATTTCATGACGTTGTTAAAGACAAAAATGAACGTTCCGGTAGTAAGACATTCGGCTTTATCAGGAAAAATGATTCAAAAAGTGGCTGTTTTGGGTGGAAGCGGCAGCTTTGCCATTGAACATGCCAAACGTGCAGGCGTAGACGCGTATGTCACGGCAGACTTGAAATACCATGATTTTTATAAGGCAGAAGGACAGTTAATTTTAGCTGATATTGGACATTATGAAAGCGAGCAGTATACAAAAAATCTTTTATTTGAGTATCTTACGAAAAAAATTCCTAATTTTGCGTTCATTTTATCAGCAGAAAATACAAATCCAATCAAGTATTCATAGATATGGCAAAGAAGAAAGAAGTTACGGTCGAAGAAAAATTACGCGCGCTTTTTGATTTACAGTTAATTGACTCTCGTGTAGACGAGATTAAAAATGTAAGAGGAGAACTTCCTTTAGAAGTAGAAGATTTAGAAGACGAAGTAGCTGGATTAAATACAAGACTTGAAAAGTTCAATGGTGATCTTGATCAAGTTGATGTAGACATTAAAAGTAAAAAGAATATTATTGAAGAGGCTAAAGCCTTAATCAAAAAATATACAGAGCAACAAAAGAATGTTCGTAACAACAGAGAATACAACGCTTTATCTAAAGAAGTTGAATTCCAAGAGTTAGAAATGCAATTGGCTGAAAAACACATCAAAGAATTTAAAGTTTCTATTGATCAAAAGAAAGCTGTCATTGCACAAACAAAAGAACGTTTAGACGAAAGACAATCTCACTTGAAGCACAAGAAAGCAGAATTAAATGCAATTCTTGAAGAAACAAAAAGAGAAGAAGAATTCCTTTTAGGAAAGTCTGAAGAGTTCGAAAAATTAATTGAAGAAAGATTATTAGCAGCGTATAAGCGTATTCGTCACAATGTACGTAACGGTTTAGCAGTTGTAAAAATTGAAAGAGGTGCTTCTGGAGGTTCGTATTTTACAATTCCACCACAAGTACAAGTAGAAATTGCTTCTAGAAAGAAAATCATCACAGATGAGCACAGTGGTCGTATTTTAGTTGATCCAGCTTTAGCTGATGAAGAACAAGTAAAAATGAATAAACTTTTTGCTAAGTTTTAATTCCAAAAATATATCCATACAAAAACCTCGCTACGTACTAGCGAGGTTTTTTTGTGGCTTTTAGTTCGTATATCAGCGGATACAATTTATCTTTAGTTTCGTATAAACCTGCTGAGTTTTTAATTAAATCGGGCAATACATCGTACGGAGACGCATCGTGTTCTTCAAATAAGTCTATGGTCAATCCTGCGTTTATTAATGCGCTAATTACTTCGCCAAAACCGTGATTCCAAGCGTATTCTTTACTCACCATTTTTGTTTCTCCATCTTCAGCGTACGTACCTTCATATTCTTCGTAAATCACTTCATCTTGATTGTAAGCATATTTTAACGTTGGCGGCGTTTCTAAATAATTAAACATCCACACTATCGGATGAAATTCTACCATATAAAACGTTCCACCTTCGTTTAAACGTGAAGCGATAATTTCTGCCCATTTATTCAAATCGGGCAACCAACCAATCACACCATAACTCGTAAATACAATATCAAACGTATCGGTTACATGATTGTTTACATCATACACATTACAACTATGAAATTGCGCATCTAAATTCAGTTCTGTATTTAACGATTTTGCAAGTTTAATAGCTTCATCTGACAAATCGATTCCTGTTGCTTTTGCGCCCATGCGAGCCCAACTCAAGGTATCTTGTCCAAAGTGACATTGCAAGTGTAATAATGATTTCCCTGTTACATTAGGGAAGCGATTCAATTCGTATTTCATCAATGATGACTTGCCACTTTTAAAAGATTCCATTGCGTACATGTCACTTTTTGCGTGAATAGCGACCTTTTTATTCCAGGTTTCTTTGTTTATTTTGAAATAATTACTGTCCATTTTGTCGGTTTTTTATGCCTTTTATCGTATAATTGTTGTTGAATTTGATTCACTACCACAATTGTAAGGAATTTAATTTAATTGCACCCAAAATAAATCTTACTTAACAAACATAAATGACTATGAAGAAAACTACTTTTCCTATATTCAAAAGTATTTTTGCACTTTTTTTAATGATAAGTGCCACAGGTTTTGCTCAAAATGTAGATGTGATCCTTACGGTAGATTGGCCACAATGGTCCACCGAAAATAAAGTTGAATTCTACGATCCCGCTGGAATGCTATTGGTAACAATCGACAATGGTTTTGACGGAAGTGGTTCTGCTGTAAATCCTTATAATGAAACTACAACTGCGGTAAGTTACCCTATAAATAGTAGTACAACTGCTGGATATTACGTAATTGTATATGACACGTATGGAGATGGCTGGAATGGTGGTGGAAACCTAACTATTACTGCTGACGGAGATACAGCCTTGGCATTTGACGGAACTTTTGATACTTCTGCTACAAATTCTCAAATTTCACAAACAATTTACTTTGCTATAGAAGAAGCTGCACCGCCACCACCACCTTTTCCTGGAGTTTCTCAGTTTGATACAAGTGGAAACAACTATATTGAATACATTCCTGGAAACATGCCAATCATTATTTCTGCACCACATGGTGGAGTACTACAATCTGGACAAACCATTGGTGGAACTTTTTATCCAGATAATGACAGTGCGTTACCAGATAGGAATTGTGGTGGAAGCGTTGAAAGAGATGATAATACAGAAATTTTAATTCGTGAAATACAACAATCTGTATTTGACCAAACTGGATGTTATCCGTACATTATTATCAGTAACTTACATAGAAGTAAACTAGATCCAAACAGAGAACAAAATGAAGCAACTTGTGGAGACGCAGATGCATTGTTTTATTGGAATGCATTTCATAATTTTATCGATGATGCAAGTACAGATGTAATGAGCAAATGGGGAAAAGGTTTGTATATAGATTTACATGGACAAAGTCATACAGTTCCAAGAATTGAAGCTGGATACAACATTTCTGCTTCTGATTTAAATAATACAACTGCAAATCACTTAAACGGAGTTTCCAACTCTACCATTACAAACTTAGTAAGTACTAATTTAGGTGGATTGACACAAGAAGAATTGGTTCGTGGACCAAATAGCTTAGGTGGAATTTTTAGAGATACTGGCGGTGCTTTTTACAACGCACAAGGATATTCTGGTTGTGGTGTATCTTCTGGTTACCGTACAGTTCCTAGTGATTTTGACCAAGGTAGTTCTGATGCCTGTGATGATACACGTCCTAATAGCAATCAATACTTTGCTGGAGATTACTATAATAATATGCGTCACGGATCTGGACCAACTGCAAGCGATGGACTTGGCGGTGGTGGAACTATTGATGGAATTATGACCGAAGTAAACCGACGTGTACGTGACTTAGGAACCTACAACGGAAACTTTTTCGATAGCCGACCACAAACTTTAGTTCCGTTTGCAGATGATTATGCAACAGTGATTAAAAATTATATTGATTTGCATTACAATGATTTTGCAGCGTTTACCTATAGTACAAGTACATACGCAATGGACGATCCTGATCCAACACCAACAAGAACAACTGGTGTAACAGGTGTATTTACAGCAACGCCAGCAGGATTATCAATCAATGCTACTACGGGAGAAATTGATTTATCAATGTCTACAGATGGTTTATATACAATAACACATACTGTTGGCGCATGTGATTTATACAGTGCTTCAACACCTATGACAATTACAAATACATTGAGTACGCCTGATGTATCAGAAGCTACTTTTGCATTGTATCCAAATCCAACAACTGGAAACCTACAGATTGAGTCAACACAAACAATTTCAAAAGTAATTGTGTACAACTTAATTGGACAACAAGTAAAAACTTTTGAAATGCAAGCGGGTCAAAAATCAATTGATATTTCTAATCTAAAAACAGGGAGCTATTTCATTAACCTACAAAGTACAACTGGAAATAGCTATACAAAACTTATTGTGAAGAAGTAATTCGGATCAAAAATTAGTGCTAAATCTTGAAAAAGCCTCGCAATTGCGAGGCTTTTTTGATTTTGATATCTTTTACACATAGTCAATTGATTCTCAAAATATTAATATCTTTTATTGATCTTACAAAAAAGATATCTATATATTCATAGTCGCTACAATTCACGGAATTGTAGGATACAACATTATTTTTTCACTTCTTTCCTCAGTACTTTTGAACCATTGCCTTGAAATAGAAAGTATTACTAGAAACACATATTCGAAACTTATTGTGAAGAAGTAATTCTGATTAAAGTAAATAGTTAGTTAATATCTTTTAAAAGCCTCGCAAATTGTGAGGCTTTTTTGATACTATAAAATTACATCTCGACTGCGCTCGATGTGACATTGAGTAATAAAAAAAGACTGCTTAAAAAAGTTGTCATTGCGAACAGCGTGAAGCAATCTATTTCTTTTAAAAGCAGTCTTCTCATTTTTGATTAATGAACGCCGCTCATCAACCTTTTAATAAAAGGTGATATCATCATGACCAATATTCCAATAACAGCTGTTAATACGCCAAAAACAGCATATACAGACACATATTGATACAATTGTTCAAATGCTGCTCCGTTGGTTCCTGAAAAATTGGGTGTCAATCCTGTAATTGTTTCTGTGATTTGCCCAAAAATTCCGCTTGCAAACATGTTTTCTTCTGTTTCCGAAACTGTGGTTAGTTTGGCAATCTTCCCAGCAAAGAAATGCCCATAGAAAGAAGCCGAAAAGAACACGCCCATAATGAACGCTAAATATTTCTTTGGAGAAAGTTCCGTCATTTTAGACAATCCAATCGGAGAAATACACAATTCGCCCACGGTTAAAATCAAATAACCCACAAATAAATACCACATGTCCGTTTTGGCAAAGGCATCTACCGAATTGGCAGACATGGCAAATACAATAAATCCAAGTCCTAAAAGGAACAATCCTAATCCTGCTTTGATAGCTGAATTCGGGTTTTTATTTTTCTTGATTAAAACGGTCCACAACCACGAAAACGGAATTGCTAACAGAATGATAAATCCAGAATTGATACTGTTGGTTTGTGCCGCGTTCAATCCGACAAGGTTAATATTCCGATCTGCAAAAAGTGTCAAGGAACTTCCAGCTTGTTCAAAAATTGCCCAAAATAAAGCCATTAAAATGGTAAAATATGCGGTGACTAATAATCGCTTTCGCGCGATGGTTCCCACAGAACGATAAATATAAATCATCATTCCTGTAATCGCGATTGTGGCAATCCACACGATATAATGTTCGTATTGATTAAACTTGACAATTATTGCAAATACAGGAACTGCCAAGAATGCGCCAAGTGTTACTAATTGTCCTTTATTTAAACCCAGAAACTTCTCGTTGTACACTTTCTGATCAGGCACATTTCCTTTGTCTTGAAATACATTTTTATTTGTTCCACGATAGAAATAGAACAATCCTAATAACATTCCAAATCCTGCCAACATAAAGCCATAATGCCAACCATACACTTCTGCAAACCAAGCGCATAATAATGGAGCAACAGCGCCACCAATGTTGATTCCCATGTAAAATATGGTAAAGCCAGAATCGCGCCGTTTGTCTTCTTCATTATACAAAGCACCGACAAATGTGGAAATGTTTGGTTTAAAAAATCCGTTCCCGACAATAATCAGCGCCAACGAACCGTAGAAAAATACAGGCAATTCTATCGTTAAGAAAAAATGTCCCAACGCCATCAAAATTCCGCCAAGGAAAATTGCTTTTCGATACCCAATATAATGATCGGCAATAATTCCACCCAAAACTGGTGTTACATATACTAATGACATGTACGCCGCAAAAATCCCGATAGACATATCATCACTAAACAATAACTGTTTGGTCATGTATAAAATCAGCAAGGCTTTCATTCCGTAGAACGAAAAACGCTCCCAGAGTTCAGCAAAAAACAAGTAAAATAATCCTTTTGGATGTCCAAATCGAGTATCGGAAGCAGTAGCAGATGACATTGTATTTAAAATTAATTAGAATACAAATGTGTGCTTCCTATGCTTCAGACTAAAGTGATGTCGTTAAGTATAGTAAAAAATAATAAGTTGTGCGGATTTGTGTCTGAGACACAATTAATTACAAATAGCTTTATATTGATCATTTTCAACACTCTGCACGAACTCATGCAGCAAACCTTCATCAATCGTGATGTTTTCCGGAATCATCCGCAATCGGTATTTTCCTTCGCCTAAAAACGTAAATAAGTCCCTACGTTCGAGTTGTTGATGTGTTTCGAGTTGTAAAATTTCGTTGATATTTTCAATGATACGCGTCAGGTAGGTTTGGTTTTTTATTTCGCCACCAGCACTGACCAAAATACTTTGCAAATCGCCAGTTCCATGTGCGCGACGAATGGCAAACTTTAATAGGTTTTTATATTGTGTGGTTTTTGAGCCAAAATCTACTTGTGCATTGTTGATGTTTTTGGATGGAATACTGAGTTGAATCAACGACCAATCTAAGAATTTAAGGCGCATTTCGTTTGGTCGCGGCGTGTTTGCCAATTGAATTACCCAACTTGTCGCCAATACTAAAAACAAAGAAATCAACGAAGTTTTTGCGATAATCTTGATGAGGTTTGTGGTGAACTCATCATTAAAACTCAGAAATACTTCAGGCAACTGTGACACAAAAATTAAAATCATGATGATCACAGAAATCATTGCAACTGTCTTTAAGCCACGATGTACAAAGGTTTTATAAAATGAAATTAAGAGTAAAAAACATAAAAATCCTGACAAAACTAAATCGGGAATTGCATTGAGTTTAATATTGTGATAAATATTATCATTTCCATACACACTTGACATCAATAAGGTAATTGAAGTGACTGCAATGATGATTCCGACAATGATTTTTACATTTTTGGTATTGTTGTAGATGAATTTTGGTGCGTAATAAAAATAGAATAACGCTAAGAGTAAAAACAAGTTATTGACAATCGATAACAGATTCACACCAACTTGATACGTCATGGTTTCGGAGAACTCAAATCGCTGTGAAACGTACGCCCAAATTCCGGAAACTACCCAAACAAACATGGCAAGACTTAAGTATAACAATCCACTATCTACCCGTTTTTGCGAATCGTCTTCTTCTAAAATTTGACGAAATCGCTTCCGAATATTCGAGTAAATTGCCAATAACAAAATCGCTCCAATAAAGGAAATAAAAATATGTGCTAGGTTATGAAATTGCGCTACATCGGTCATTTAAAAAATATAATTAATGAATTGAAAGATTGAAAGAACATGCTGTGATTACATTTTCAAATCGACACATTTTCAAATTAACACATTGTTACATTGATTAATTGTTACATTATTCATCACCAAGTATTTTACGAACCAAATCTTTCTTAGCTGCTTCATCTTCACCAAATAACCATCGAAGTACATTGTCTTCCCAAATGTCATCGTGTTGTTTTTGATCAATAATATCGCGTTCCATTGATAAATCGAGGAGTTTTCCAGGGTATGAAGATTGCGCATCACTTACCATTTCTCCTAACGGATACGGATCGTCTAATCCCATAATAATTTGCTTACTTCCCTGACGATCAACCATTAATTTAAAAGAATCTGTATCGTGTACCAAGGTATCAAAGTAAATATTTGGATGTCCAACAGCTTTTCGCGGATGTACTTTTCCTTCAAACAAATCTGGTCGTCCATCAAATCCTTGAATCCGTCGTCCTAAGTTCATTTGCGCCAATTGTCCACCGTGTGCAAAACACGTTCGGATATGCGGAAAACGTTCTTGCATTCCGTTTAAAGTATAAAAATGATACGCATCGCCACATTGTGCCAACATCCAAATTAAGTGAAAACGCCAGTTTACATTTTCTAATTTGATCATTTTGTCGCCATCATACGGATGAATTTCAATAGCGAGTTTGTATTTATTTGCCAATTCAAAAATTGGATCGTTTTCTTCGTCAAACACCGATCGCCACTGTCCTATAGAATCCATAAAGTGTGTTGGCAAGCATAAAACGCGCAAGCCGAGCTCTTCCACACAACGTTCTATTTCCCATAATGCACCATGTATAAACCCTGGATGCACCACAAATCCGCAGGTAAATTTTGAAGGATGATCTTGTTGTACTTTTGCATTAAAATCATTCTGAAAACGCAGCGCATGTTTCATCGCTTCCAAACGCAAACCATTTCCATAGAGTTGCGAAAGGTTTAAAATGACCGCATGATCAATTTTATTGAGTTCCATCCAAGCTAGCTTTTCATTCAAGAAAAAACTAGAGTCTGTCACAGGACGTTTCCAATCGTCTTGCAACATATATTTTCGTTCATCATCTACCCAAAAAATCTTTTTATCCTTCATAAACTGAGGGATTTGTTCTGGGTAAGGCAACAAATGTGAGTGTCCGTTTATACGCAGTTTTCGTTTCAAGGTGTTAGTTTTTTTGGCGTGATTTCAATTGCCTTTCGTTTCGACATAATGATTCCTGAGCGAAGTCGAAGGACAATCCTTCACACGTAATTCATTCTATAAAAATACTATTTCTTATAGAAATTGTGCTGTATTTAACGTTTTAATATAGGGAAGTTAAAAAAAAACATAGCCTTTACTCCTTTTTGAATCTTCAAAAGGAATAAAGGCTACTATAATATATGGTTGGTTGGTATTTAACTTATGTGAATCTCTGATTTTTTTCGAGTATTTTTCAACGTGATTGTATTGTCAAACTTATTTTGATAAGCAAATGCAGTTTCACGTCCTTGTTTTTGCGCTACCACTTTCACAGGAAATGCAAACGAAGCTGCATCTAAATCCAATTCGTGTGATTCAGCATTTTGACTGATGCCTTCAACTAATCCGCTAAACTCATTCGCTAGTTTTTCATTTAGAATGTAAAATTTACTAGCACCATTGTTTTTAACTATTAATGCTAATTCTTTACTTTCAAAACCTAACATTGGCTTTTTCTGAAGTGGAATTGCAAAACATGAGCTGTTTAATTTTACTACTTCAGTTGCGTTGTACAAATATCCTTCTTCATTTAAAACTGCCATCAATCGTCCGTGAGTGTTCACAACTCCGCTTGATAAGTTTGAAATAGAAAGGTGTTCAACAGAACTTAACAGACGCTCAAATCCTTTTCCTATTTTGGAAATTGAGATACCGTTATTACTAGCTAAAGCACTACTAGGGAACATAGAGAGCGCACCTGCACCCATTACACTTGATACAATAAAGTTTCTTCTATTCATATGGTTAGTTATTATTTTGCAATGTTTTGCACATTGCTTACGTGTTTTTCAGATTGTTAATTTAAGACTTTTTTAACAAAATCGTGAATCAAATGTTAAAAAAATGCGAAGTCACGTATTTCTACCCTTAACGCTGTAAGATTTTAATTAACATGCTTATGCTTTTTACATACGTAAAATTACAATGACTTCGTTCTTCCACCATCCACAGGAACATTGATTCCGTTGATGTATGAAGCAGCTTCACTTGCTAAGAAAGCAATGGCATTTGCAATTTCTTGAGGCTTTGCAAAACGCTTGGCTGGCACCGCATTTTTCATCGCTGTACTTACCTCATCTTCTGTTTTACCCGTTTTTGCGGCTTTGTTTTTTATGATTTCTGTTAAACGTTCCGTAGCGGTTGCGCCTGGCAATACATTGTTTACCGTAATTCCAAATTGCCCTAATTCGTTTGATAAGGTTTTTGACCAATTAGCTACGGCACCTCTAATGGTATTGGAAACGCCCAAACCATCTAATGGTTGTTTTACAGAGGTAGAAATTACATTGATAATACGTCCGTAACCTGCATCTTTCATGCCTGCTACAACACTTTGCACTAATACATGATTGCATTTTAGGTGTTGCGTAAACGCACGCTCAAACTCGTCAAGTTTTGCATTGAAAACAGGTCCGCCAGCTGGTCCGCCTGTATTGTTGATGAGAATATGAAATGTATGATGTTCAGCAATGAATGCTACTATTTTTTTGCGCAATCCATCCGGATCTTGAAAGTCTGCTACGATGTAACCATGCGTTTGTCCTTTAGAAGTGTCTAATTCGCTTAACACATTTTTGAGCTTTTCTTCGTTTCTAGCGGTGAGTGTTACGTTTGCACCTAAAGCTGCTAGTTGTTGTGCTGTTGCTTTTCCAATTCCTTGTGTACTTCCGCAAACGAGCGCGTTTTTATGTTGTAAGTTGAGATTCATTTTTTGGTTGGTTGTGTGTGTGTTTTGTTGATTCGTTTTTTGTTATTCGTTATTTTGTTTACACTGAGCGGAGTCGAAGTGTTGATTTGCTTTTCCTCTTAACACTGCACTTTTAACTCTTAACTTTTTTGTTATTTGTTTTTGCTCTATTTGTCACATCGAGCGCAGTCGAGATGTAGTTTTAGCACAAAAAGTTCTCGACTGCGCTCGAACTGACAATTTAATCCTATTTTGATTTCAATAATACTCGACATGACATTATTATTAACTTTTAAAAAATTGACTAAAAAGTCTAAAAATCCAAAAATCTAACATGTCCAAAAATCTAATTACTTATACTTGATACATATATTTTTCGGTTCCGTGAAGAAACGTAATGCTTCCATGCCGCCTTCACGACCAACGCCTGAGTTTTTCATTCCGCCGAAAGGCGTACGCAAATCACGCATGAGCCACGTATTTACCCAAACGATTCCTGCTTCGAGTTTTTTAGCCATATTCATCGTGCGATTTAAGTTGTTTGTCCACAATGTTGCTGATAATCCATACCGAACACCATTTGCCATGGCTAAGACTTCTTCTTCTGAATCAAACGGCATCATCGTCACAATGGGTCCAAATATTTCTTCTTGATTCACGCGACATTGATCGGTTTGCACTTCAATCACCGTTGGTTCTAAGTAATATCCGTTTTCAGATCCTTCAACCACAACTTCATTTCCACCACATAAAACAGTGCCGCCTTCTTCTTTTGCAATGTCGATGTATGATTTTACTTTTTCCAAATGTGGCTTTGAAACCAACGCACCTATTTTCGTGGTTTCATCAAACGGATTTCCAACTTTTAAAGCTTTTACACGTGCCACAAAGTCCGTTTTGAATTTGTCATAGATGCTTCTTTCCACAAAGATTCGAGAACCACATAAACAGATTTGTCCTTGATTCGCAAACGACGAACGCACCGTAACGTTGAGCATTTCATCATAATCGCAATCCGCAAAGATGATGTTTGGATTTTTCCCGCCCAATTCTAGCGAAAGCTTTTTAAACATTGGCGCCGCAGTTCTGGCAATGTGTGCGCCAGTGGCAGTTCCGCCTGTAAAAGAGATTGCTTTGATGTTTGGATGCTCCGTAATGGCTTGTCCGGTAGTATGCCCCAAACCGTGAACGATATTTAAAACTCCTTTTGGCAATCCTGCTTTGGTGCAAATCTCACCTAATAGATACGCTGTCATCGGCGTGACTTCGCTCGGTTTTGCAACTACCGTATTTCCTGTCGCCAACGCTGGTGCAATTTTCCATGTAAAAAGATATAACGGTAAATTCCATGGAGAAATACAACCCACAACTCCGATTGATTGTCGCAAGGTGAAATTCATCGCGTTGTGTCCAATACTTTCGTGTGCTTCACTTGAAAATTGTGTGATAGCTTGCGAGAAGAATTTAAAGTTACTCGTCGCTCTCGGAATATCTATTTGCGTTGCTAAGCTTAACGGTTTTCCATTGTCCAGAGATTCTGCATACGCTAAGTCTGCTATGTTTTCTGCTATTAAATCCGCTATTTTACTAAGGATTCGACTTCGTTCGTCCAACGTTGTATTTGACCAACTTGGAAAGGCTGCTTTTGCTGCTTGATACGCCGCTTCTACATCTTCCGCAGACGAATTCGGAATCTGTCCGTAGATTTCTCCATTGGACGGATTGTAATTGTCAATCCATTCGTTGCTTTTGGGTGCAACGTAGCTTCCGTTTATATAGTTGAGAATCTTCTGCATTGTATCGTTTTATTGTTTTTGGTATGCCATTACTTTGATTTCCACTACCAAATCTGGATGTGGCAATTGATGTACCGCAACCGTCGTTCGTGTTGGGCCTGTTTCTTTGTCGAAGAATTCGCCATACGCTTTATTGTAGCCAGCAAAGTCATTCATGTTGACTAAAAACGAAGTGACATCCACCACATCAGCCAAACTTGCGCCTATACTTTGCAAGTTCTTTTCAATGTTTTTTAGGACTTCGCGCGTTTGCGTACCGATGTTTAAGTGTTTCGTGCCCATTTCGTCAATGATATCCACGCCAGCAATCGTATTATCTGGTCGTCGTGAACTTGTGCCTGATACAAATATAAAGTCGCCCACGCGTTTTGTATGTGGATATGCGCCTCTTGGTGTTACTTTTTTTTCTTGCATTACTCCTTGTTTATTTGTTGCTTGTTACTTCGCTTTGCTCAGTTTTTGTTGATTTGTTACGTCGCTTTGCTCCTATTGTTTATTCGTTATTTTGTTTACACAGAGCATTATTCAAATCTAATATAGTGCTTGAGCTTTGTCAGTTCGAGCGCAGTCGAGAACCTTGTAAATTACATGTATCTCGACTGCGCTCGATATGACAATTTTGATTCCATTATTAATACTCGATATGACAGCAGCTGCAATTTACTATTATTCTTTGTATTTAAAATGTGTTGCATTTCTACATTCTGATAATATTTGAAGCATATTGTTGTTTCCATCTATCAATGCTGCTTTCTTTTGACTACTCCATTTTTTAATTTTCTTTTCAAAATAGATTGCTTGTTCAACCTCATTGAATCCTTGTTGAAAAACTAATGCTAAAGGTCTTCTTTTATATGTAAAACATTCTCTGTTCAATCCTTCATGATGCTCATTTATTCTTCTTTCAAGATTGTTTGTCATTCCAACATAAAATAATTCATCTTTACATTTTAAGATATATACATAGTATGTTTTCATTGTTTTTTTGATTAAACACTTTGTCAGTTATTGCAAAGTCAAGAATCTATTAAGTTTTGATGCATCTCGACTGCGCTCGATGTGACAACTTCATTATATTTAAAATTTAGCATTTAACATTTATTTACTCCATCGCTTCCGCGAGATCTAACAATTTGTAAATCGTTTTCCAGTTTCTGGTGGTTGCTCGTATTTTGAGTTTACGCTCAAAGAAATTGTTGGTGAGTTTGGTGCGTCCAAAACCGCCTGGACAGTCTAAATAGATTTCTGAATTGATGATTTCGAAACGATCATCTTTGCTGTCAATTTCAATCGTTGTTGCTGAGGGAATTGTTGCTAAAAATGTAATTCCTTGTTTTGAAATGTCTGCTTCCGCAAATGGATTGTTAGCGATTGCCGTTTTCCATTGGTCAATTGTTTTTACCAACACAGGAACTTCATAATCGTATTGCTTTTTGATTGCTTCCGCGATTTGATTACCTAATTTTTCTTGATGTTGTTTCGCTGCTTTGAACACTACATTTCCACTTTGAATATAGGTTTGTACATCTGTAAAACCAAGTGTTGATAGTAACGTACGGAGTTCCGCCATGGGCAGTTTTTTACTTCCTGAAACGTTAATTCCGCGTAAGATGGCGATGTAAATCATGTTGGTTGGTTGTGTGCGTTTCAAAGATACATTTTTTGTTAGACTTGCTTAGATTTTTAGAGAATTGGATTTCTAGACTTTATATCTTTTAGTAGGATTGAACGTACATTTTAAAGGTATTTAAAAGCTTGTTATTAGCTTGCAGCTGTATTTCTTTAGTAAAAGGGAGCTTGTTGCAGGTCTGCAGGAACGTTTCCGACGCGTTGGAAAGCTTGTCGCACGACTGCGGGAACGTTTCAAACACATTGGAAAGCTAGTTGCAGGTCTGCGAGGACGTTTCAAATACGTCGGAAAGCTTCTCGCACGTCTGCAGGGACGTTTCAAATGCGTTGGAAAGCTTGTCGCATTGCTGCGAGAAGGTTTCGGGAGTATTTTTGTTGCGAATTATTCAATAAAACACATAAAAATTATGATTTTATTGCGGATTCTTTAAAATGAGGTTTTTAGACAGTTTAGGTTTCTAGACTTGTTAGCGCTGTTAGACATCATGTAACAAAGTTACTATCCATTCGTTATACTCAAAACCAACTAAAAGAACATTCATGTTTGTAAAAACTCCAGAACACAAAGAAGCTTGGAACACCATTTTTATCTTCTTAGCGATTGTCACAGTGATTAGTGCTGTGTTTCATTACGCAATCGTTAATTTGTATCCTTCACGAATTTATGTCGGTGCGCTTATGTGGTGTCCGGCAATAGCAGCAATCATCACGTTAAAATTGAGAGGACGCACTATTTCTTCTCTGAATTGGAATTGGGGACATTGGAAATATATTCGATGGTCTTATTTCATTCCTGCTTTGTATGTTTTGATTACCTATGTACTCATCTGGATTTTTGGATTAGGAGGATTGTCGAATGAAGAGAACATTATGGAATGGGCTACAGAACTTGGATTAGTTGGAATTGGAACATTAAAACCAACATTTGTCATAATTATAGGTGTTATTTTGCTAGGAACTGTAGGCGTTATAAGGGCAATGGCAACGGTTTTAGGAGAAGAAATAGGGTGGCGAGGTTTTTTAATCTATGAATCAAGAAAGGTGCTATCTTTTACAGGTGTTTCCTTTTTTGTTGGATTTATCTGGGCACTCTGGCATTGGCCAATATTAGTATATTACAGTGAAAATGTCACTTTGGAATTTATAACTTTTTTTGTTTTTGTAATTTCGATGTCATTTATTATGACCTACTTTGCTTTTAAATCTAAGAGTTTATGGCCTGGAGTAATCTTCCACTCAGTAAGTAATGTGTATGTTCAGAAAATATTTCCTCCGTTGACTAGAACGTTTGAAGAAACCGAGCATTGGCTTGGTGAGAATGGGATTATGTTTGCGATTGTAACATTGGTCTTTGGAATCTATTTTTGGAGAAAAGGTGTGAAAGAGCGTTTGTAGTTAGAGATTTAAAAATACAGCACTTAATAAAGAAGTGGCTAATTTAATTAACTTAGTACTATGATAAAAAGTAATCGTTAATTTCCCGACACGAATCATTCCAAATCCAATGAATAAATTATTAATTTTCGATTTAGATGATACTATTTTTGAGACTAAATCCATAAAAAAAGAATCTGTAAAACCAATTTTTGATCAGTTAGAACCGTTGCTTATCAATAAATTTGGAACAGCACTGACTGCACAAATTATTCCTGAGTTATGGAAATATCCTTTTGATTTTGTAGCTGAGAAATATAAGTTTGACAAACATCAAAATACTGAATTTGCGCGTTTTATCAATGAACATGAGTACAAACTAAACATACGAACCTTTGATGATTTTAGTGTGGTTGAAAATTTAAAACAAGAAAAAATACTCGTCACTACTGGATTTTCAAAACTGCAACATGCTAAAATTCATTATTTAGGAATTAAACAAAAGTTCAGTGAAGTTTATATTGATAACATTCTTAGTTCTGAAAGAGTTTTTAAGAAAGGAATCTTTCAGAGTATTCTTTTAGAGAGGAAAATTGAACCACAATTAGTTTATATTATTGGAGACAATCCGAATTCAGAATTAAAAGCGGGTTTTGAACTTGGGTTACATACAGTACAAGTAGCTAAGTTTGGTCAAGAAAAATCAGACTATGCGAACTATTGCATTTCAAATTTTAACGAACTTATTCCAATTTTGAAATAAAAAATCACTTCAACAACAAATTCACATTCATCTTATACATTTTCCCGATAGGAATTATAGCATCATAATTCGGTTGCCTTCAATACTGTTAATATTTTCTACCATATTAGGAAAACTCAATTGAATTTCGCATATTTAATATATACAATAACAACGTAGAAATGGCAACAATTGATAAAATACGAAATGAGCTGATCGATAAAATCCTTTCAATTAAAAACAAAGGATTTTTAGAAGCACTTGACACACTAGTTTCTTCAAGTGCAGCTGAATCAAAAATAGTAGAATTGACGAACGAACAAAAAATAATGCTTGAAATGAGTGAGGAAGATATAAAGAACGGAAAGCTTATTTCTCAAGAAGCTATGGATAAACGAAATCTTCAATGGCTAAACGAACAGTAGTTTGGACAAGAACAGCAGACCTTCAATTTGTCGGGATTTTAGAATACTGGGCTAAAAGAAACAAGTCTAGCAACTATTCAAAAAAACTTGTAAAGTTAGTTTCAGAAAGAAACCATCAAATTGCAAAAGAACCGTTTATTTCTAAAGCAACTGATTTTAAAGACATACGAGTTGCTTCCTTAGGAAATTTTAGTATTTTTTATAAAGTTACAGATAAACAAATCATAATTACTGCTTTTTGGGACAATCGACAAGATCCAAAAAAGCTTTTGAAAATATTACAGCACAACAAGTAATGTTTTTCAATAATCTCACCTTACCAACCCATTCACATTCACCTTATACATTTTCCCAATAGGAATTATATGTTCACCAATCATAATTCGATTGCCTTCAATACTGTTGATGTGCTTTTTGGCAACGGCAAACGATTTGTGTACTTGCAGAAAATCTTCGCTTGGCAATTGTGATATAATGTCTGAAAGCTTTTCACGAATGGTAATGGTTTCCGTTGCTGTGACGACTTTGGTATAGTTCCCAGAAGCTTCCACATAATGAATGGTGTTCATGAACACCTGTACGTATTTGCTTTGCGCTCTTAAGAAGATACTTTGTGACGCTTCACTCCTTTTTTCCACTACAGTAGATTTCACTTGCGATGAAACACTCACGGTTTTGTTGATTGCTTTTAGAAAACGTTCAAAGGAAAATGGTTTGAGTAAGTAATCGGAAATGTTCAATTCGTAACCTTCCAAGGCATATTCTTGATACGCCGTTGTGACAATTACTTTTGGTGGCGAAACCAAGGTTTTTAGAAAATCGAATCCTTTGAGTTTTGGCATGTTTAAGTCGAGGAAAATTAAGTCTACGGAATGTTCGTTTAAATATTCCATCGCTTCAAGTGCGTTGTAACAATGCTTTTTCAATTCCATATTCGGCAACAAATCACAATATCCTTTTATGATATCGTGCGCAATGTGTTCGTCGTCAATAATTAAATAGCTTATGTTCGCCATATTTCTTTAATTAAAATTTTGAATAGATTGTGAAACTGCCTTGTTAAATAATGTTAGTTCTACATAAGAATTTCGATACTAAAATAATAGCGTTTATTAAAATCAATTCTTGTCACTTCGAGCGCAGTCGAGAAGCTAAAGTACGCTATCGTTTCTATTAAATCTCGACTGCGCTCGATTTGACATTTACATTAAGCTAAGATTTTATATCAAACTGATCTTACATAACTAATCATGAACCTTGAATAGTTAGTTGCGATTTGTATACTTGGTTTTCGCTCGTAAAAGATACAGAATGTTTTTTTGGATAGACCAATTCGAGTCGCCTTTTGAGGTTTTTCAACCCAATTCCTGTTTCGTCCGTAATTGCTTCTGCATCAAAATTGTTCTCCACCGTAAAGTGAATTTCCTTCTGATTCGCAATCAAATTTACATTTACAAAAGCATGTTCATGCAGGTTTTCCACGCCGTGCTTAAAAGCATTTTCCAACAAAATTATAAACAACAACGGCATTACTTTCGCTGTTTCATCTTGAATGTCTGTATTGAATTGAATCGCTATTTCTTTGTGATAGCGCATTTTGTGTAATTCAATATAATTCTTCAGATATTCAACTTCTTCTGCAATGGTCACGCTGCTTTTTTGTCCATCGTAAATACTGTAGCGCATCATGTCGGACAGTTTCAAAATCAACGCTTGTGCTTTCTTTGAATCCTTATCGACCAAACCGTATAAATTATTCAACATATTGAAGAAAAAATGTGGATTTACCTGACTTTGCAAATGTGACAATTCCATTTGTTGCTGTTCCTTTTTTAACATCAAAATAGATCGAATTCGCATGAACAACCAAAATAATCCATAGGCTAACATCGCCATAAATAACATGATGTATAGGTCAAAAAGCCCTAAACTAATTAGAGGATGATAATTTTCTAAGAAAACCACCGAGTCTTTGTCCGTCGTAATTATTTCATAAATAGAGATGACTAACGGATATAATAATATCAAAGATCCAATGATGAATATTATTTTTTTATAGTGTTTTTTAAGTAGCATATTACAAATGTAACCGAAAACGATTCGCTGACAAAAGAAGTTGATAAACGACCTAATATTGAGGTTCTTTTGACCAAAATCTGTGATGAAATCATTTCAACAACACAAAAATAGTTTGTGTCACTTTTGAGGAACTGTTCAACCCAAATCCTTTTGTGAGAAGTGTTTCCCAAATAAGTTTGTGGAAACATTTTAAATCCATCATCATGAAAAAACGAATAGCACGATATGTAAAACATATCACAGTAACCATTTTATTTTTAGCGCTGAGCGCGATTGCGTTCGGGTTGTATCACGGCGCGTCACTTCACTATGGCGATCATCCTTCGCGCATGAATCTTGACAAAGAAGGTCCGTATGTATTTTATGAAAATGATAGTACACTTAGCGTGAAGTATCTCAGAGGAAATAAAAAAGATGGTTTTTACACAGCAACTAAAAGTTATGCCTTGAATGAAGCAATTCCGGGCAGTTGTTATTTTCCGTTAGAAGATACTACGTTCGATTTTACGATTGATGCAACACTTGAAACACCACAAACTGTTTACAACGACGGCAATCCAATTTTGGCGATTTCAGACATTGAAAGTGGTTATAAAACCTTTCGCGATTTCTTGATGCAACACCAAGTGATTGACACAGATTTGAATTGGACATTCGGAAAAGGGCATTTGGTGTTGGTGGGCGATTTTGTCGATCGTGGATTTTCTACCACGCAAGTTTTATGGTTTGTTTATAAACTGGAACAGGAAGCGAAAAACCACGGTGGATTGGTTCATTTTATCATCGGGAATCACGAATTGAAAAACATGCAAGCAAAGTTTGGCGCGGCTTCTCAAAAGTATTTAGGCGTTTCGGCAATTTTAGGCAAACAACAACACGATTTGTACAGTCAGGAATCATTTTTAGGGAAATGGTTAGCGAGCAAAAACGCCATTGAAAAAATCAACGGACATATTTTTGTCCATGGCGGCATTCATCCTGAAGTTGCTGAATTAGGTTTAAGTTTGGAAGAAATAAATACGATTTCGCGCAATCATTATTATACAGCGTATTTTCCAAAACCTCAAAAAACGACAGCACAATTGATCACTTCCACACGCAAAGGAATTTCGTGGTATCGCGGTTATTTTAGAGAAGATTTGTCACAAGTACAAATTGATTCGCAGTTAGAAATATTCAACGCAAAATCGGTGGTTGTTGGACATACCTTGCAATCGAAAGTGAAATCATTCTTCAACGGAAAAATCATTGGAATTGATGTAAAACATCCAAAAGATTATAATAAGAGTTGGCCAAATTCACAATCGGAAGGTTTGTTAATTGAGAATGATGTGATGTTTCGATTACTTCACGATGGAACTAAAACAGCGCTTTAATTTAAATTATTAACATAAATTCTACTTCAAAAATATTTTGAATTAAAACTCTATTATCAAATTCTTATTTTCATTTTCTTTGCTCGCACAAAGAAAACAGAAACAAAAGAAAGTGCGCTTTTTCCAGAGGTGTTTTTAGCTGAAAAAGCTAAAACCGCAAACATTTTTCTAAATTTTCTCCAAGGCTTCAAAAATTCTTAACGAAAAATGTTTACTACACTTCGGAAAAAGAATCCGTTGCGCACAATTTTAGACCGAACTCACTAAATAGTAACCTTCGCTGATATATATCATTGCTGTCCTTCAGGAAATCAAATAGTTTTGTCAATAAAGAATAGAAATTATGAAAGTACTTTATTACACATTGACATTATTACTTTTGGCAAGCTGTTCAACTGCAAGAATGACAGATACTTGGACCAATAAAGAATATACCAATTATCAACCTAAAAAAGTGTTGATTGTTGGACTTACCGAAAACCTAACTGCGCGACAAATATTTGAAGAACAATTAAAGAACGAACTTGCAGATAGAGGTATCGTAGCTGTGGAAAGTTATACGGTATTTAAACCTTCATTTACGAACTTAAAACAAACCCAGGAAGCTATTGAACAAGAAATCAGCAGAGTTTCTAAACAGGGATTTGATGCTATTTTAATTTCAGCAGTAAAAGGAGTTGATGAAAAAGAAACTTATAGCGGAGATCGATACAGAACAGATTATTACTGGAGACGTTTTGGGCGTTATTACTATTTACATCAAGATGTTTACTTAGTGGAAGGCTATTATAATAAGTATAAAGTGTATCATATTGAAGCTTCCTTATACAATTTAAAAGAAGATAGTGATAAATCGCTCGTTTGGGTAGCATCATACAATATTGTTGATCCCAAACAGATCAGTACTACAGTTACAAATTATGTTACTGCGATTATTAAATCCTTAGAACAAGAAGAACTTATCCGAAAAAAATGATATTATGAAAGTACTCGTTTATAGTACCCAAGATTTTATAGCGCCTTATTTAGTAAACGCCAATAAAGGAAAACATACACTCACTTTTATTAAAGAAGCTTTATCGTCAGAAACAGCTATGAAAGCAGTTGGCTATGATGCTATATCTATATTTTCTGCAGATGAAGCTAGTTTTATTACGATTGAAAAACTAAAAGCTTTTGGTGTAAAGTATATCACACTACGTTCTGCGGGTTATGACAATGTAAATTTAACAGCCGCTTCAAAATCACGTATTAAAGTAGCAAATGTTCCTGCGTATTCACCGTATGCAATTGCTGAACATGCTGCAAGTTTGTTATTGACACTCAATAGAAAATTAATAGCCTCCAATAAACGTGTTGAACGTTATAATTTTGATATCAATAATTTAATTGGGTTTGATTTGAATAACAAAACCGTTGGTATTATTGGCACTGGTAAAATAGGTTCCATTATGTGTAAAATTATGCATGGTTTTGGCTGTAAATTAATAGCGCATGATATTGAAGAAAATCACGATTTGATTACTCAGTACAACTTGGAGTATCTACCATTACAAGATGTATGTGAACAAGCTGATATCATTTCCTTGCATGTTCCATTAAACACGGAAACACACCAATTAATTGATGAAAGTTTACTCTCTAAAATGAAAGATGGTGTTGTAATTATCAATACTGCAAGAGGTCGTGTTATTCATACTGAACATGTAATTAATGCTTTAAAAAGTGGTAAAATAGGCGCTTTAGGAATCGATGTTTATGAAAATGAAAAGAATATTTTCTTTAAAGATCATTCTGATAACATTCCCGATGACATGATGCTTAGTACGTTAAATAAAATGCCAAATGTATTGATTACAGGACATCATGCATTTTTAACAGAAGAAGCATTAACTAATATTGCAGAAACGACTATCTACAATTTAGACTGTTGGAGTAAAGGTGAAAATACAGAGAATGAATTGAATTAGTTGTTCATAATCCAAACGCATTATTGTATTATAATTTAACGTGAGTTCGATATAAGTTTCATTTAAATAAAATTTAGTCAATACTTACTACACAAACTTTAAAATACTGAAAATCAGTTTTTTATTTTCTTTTTCTTTGCTCGCACAAAGAATACTGAATCAAGTTCAGCACAGGCTTCAACAAAAGAAAGTGCGCTTTTCCAGAGGTATTTTTAGTTTTTCTTTTATTGAAAACTAAAACCGCATGAATTTTTCTAAATTTTTTCCAAGGCTTCAAAAATTCTTAACGAAAAATTCCTGCTATACTGCGGAAAAGATGAAAATCGCCTTTGAATTTTATATCGAACTCAGGTTAATTTAATGTAAAAAAATAAAACAATCTATCACTGTTTAAAAAGTCTGACAAATTGCATAACTTTAGGACAACCAAAATTCTACGATTATGAGCAAGCTAAAGAAAGAAGACATCAAACAAGAAGTTTTTGATTTGTATGACGATTATGCGCACAGTAAAATCGGGCGACGACAATTTGTGGAACGACTTTCTTTGTATGCCGTAGGAAGTGTTACCGTTGGTTCATTGCTAAGTTTTATGACACCAAATTACACGGATACAATCACAGTTCCGAAAGATCATCCAAGTTTGCAATCTGATTATATCACCTACGATTCTCCAAAAGGTGGCGGAACGATTAAAGGATTGCTTTCCTTACCAAAAGATATTTCTAAAAAAGTTCCTGGCGTAATTGTCGTTCATGAAAATAGAGGGTTGAATCCGTATATTGAAGATGTTGGAAGACGCACTGCGTTGGATGGTTTTATTAGTTTGGCACCAGATGCATTAACACCTTTAGGCGGTTATCCCGGAAATGACGACGATGGAAGAACCATGCAAAAGAAACGTGATCGCAACGAAATGCTCGAAGATTTTATTGCTGCGTTTGAATACTTAAAGAAACACCCAAATTGTAACGGAAAAATTGGTGTTGTCGGATTCTGTTTTGGCGGTTGGATTTCAAATATGATGGCTGTAAAACTAGACGATTTGGCGGCGGCTGTTCCTTTTTATGGCAGACAACCAAATGATGAAGATGCTGCAAAAATTAAAGCGCCATTATTACTTCAATATGCCGAATTGGACAAACGTGTAAACGCAGGTTGGGAAGCGTTTGAAAAAGTATTGAAAGCAAATGAAATAGTACATACGGCACATTTTTACCCAAATGTAAATCATGGCTTTCATAACAATACCACGCCGCGTTACGATAAAAAAGCAGCTACTTTAGCTTGGGAACGAACCATTGCGTTTTTTAAGGAACATCTTGGGTAGTTTTAGGTTTAATGAATTTTATTTTGTGTGATTGCGGGAAACCGTAAAATTGTATTTGTAGTTTCCGTTATGTTTACACAAAACTACACTATATGAAACTAGATAAGATATTGGATAAACTTGGTTCTATTGAAAAGAATTCTTTTATCAAAGTAATTGATCTTATTATTTCTAAAAATCCAAAAAACGGTAAAGAGATTGACACCATTTTAAGTTCATCTGATAAAGGTTTAAAAGCTGTTGATAACCAAAACATTTCAAAAATATTTTCGCTCACTTCTAAAGAGTTTCAAACACATGTAAAATGTGAATTTCAAGATATTACTTCGCAATTAGATATCTTAATAGATATTATTATTAGAGATGGAAATTGTATCATGAAACAAGATTGGTTTTCACGCTTGTACGAAGCAGAAATTAAACACTTAGAATCTAGAATTAAAACACTTAATAAAGATTTTGAAAGTGATAAATCAGATTTATCTGAAATAAGAAAAAGAGATTATCGAATTTATAAATCGTGTTTGTATGTGGCTTATTATAATGATATAGACAATAATAGAGAATCTAAAATAAGTTCTGATGAATTATCAATTCTACTCACACTTTCAAAACAATTAGGACTTTCGCAAGAAGAAACAAAACTGATCAATTATTCTATTCTTCCTATTAAAAAATTAGACATTCAAGATGTTATTAAAAGTTTAAAAAACATTGGAGTTATTTTTTATTCTAATAAAGAAAATACCATTTATGTAGCTGATGAAATGGTTCGAATTTTACGAAGAGTAAGAGAAAAAGAAGTTGCCGAAAAATTCTATCGCAGAACACTTAAACTTTTACGCGAACCAATTATTAATCAAATCGCCAAGGAGCATAATATTGATAGAAAATTGTTGTATTCTGACAAAATCGAAGAAATTATTAAAGAAGGTGTTTCTTTTTCAAATCTTTTATATTCAGATATTTATAAAAACGGAAGTACACTTACCGAACGAAAACGAACGTTGAATGAATTGTGTGAAAAAGGGCTGAACATTAAAAACCTAAAAGGAAGTACCTTAGATGAAAAAATTGAAAATTTAATCACTCATTTTGACAATGTAGAACGCGATGAAAAAGTTGGAATCTCGGTTGATGGTTTTGATAAATTATTGACTGAACTTAACGAATCATTACCAAAATTAAACAAGGAAATTAAAAGTCAATTTCAATTACAGGATGAATATGTTTTAAAAGCTGATTTTCTGCTAGATTACAATATTAAGCCGCGCGATATTTTAGATTTAATTAGTAAAGAAGATTTAAAAAAATTCATTTTAGATAATAGAATCAAGCAACGTGGTGATGATATTTTAAATATTTTAGAACATTACAAAGATGTCGAAAACTTGTATTTAGAAAACTATGAAAATGTTGCTTACAGAGATTTAAATACATTGAAAGATAACGGAATTACAGTCAAAGAAAGTGAACTTGGATTAAAGTTTGAAGAGTTGACTAGAAATATTTTTGAAGGTTTAGGGTTTAATGTTGACGAAGATTTTAAGAAACAATTGAACACTAAAAAGGATATGATGGATATTCTTTTGAATTTAGATAACAACGAAATTATTATTGTTGAATGTAAAACAAGTAAGGAGAAAGGTTATAATAAATTTAGTTCCGTTTCAAGACAATTGAAATCGTATCAAAATTTAGCATTGAAGAATGATTTACGCATTGTCAAAATTTTATTGGTCGCACCGGAGTTTAGTGACGATTTTGTAACTGATTGTGAAATGGACACCGAAATGAATTTATCGTTAGTTACTGCGTCAACGCTGCTAAATATACACGAAGCTTTCAAAGAATCGAAATACGAAAAGTTCCCGTATGTGCTGTTCCGCGATATCGTCCTCAATGAAGAACGCATCTTAAAAGCATTAAGTAAATAAATTACAATTCCTATATTTATAAAATCAACGACTTATAAATAATCATGGGCTTCGAATGGCTTCCTGCTAAAAATTACAAGCGACATTATATTTGTTTAAAATGTCAAAAAGGATTTAAACGTGCTTCAAAAGAAGACATAAAAAACCCTGTGGATGATGATTTTTCAAACTTAATGAGTGATTATTACGAAGCAACTTCGCAAATAGATATTGTAAAATATATCAATGCAGCGTATGAAAAAATAAAAGTTTCCTGTCCGCAATGTAAAAACGCAATGAAGCAAGTTCATTATGATTTTGAAGTTCCTGCGCTACGTGACAACAAATCTTGGAAAAACTTACGAGCAACATTGCTAACTACAATTGACTACGAAACGTATATTCATTGGCATCGTATTCAATTGCAGGAAACTCCACCAAATACTTCAACATATCAATTATTGACTCAAAACCTTGAAAAATTGAGCAAGCTTACGCATTCAAAAAAGTAGCTTGTATTAAGTTTTAAAAAAAGATGTATATTGAATTTTAAACACTACATCTTTACTCAAATTTATGAAAGACGCACATGTACAATTGGCAAATCGCTGGATTCGTATCAACGAACTTGACGCTTCGTTTGCAAAGTTATTAGGAGAATTTAAAGGAAGTAATCTATTTGGTTATGTATACATAGATCATACGGCGGGAATTACACTTGATGTAATTAAGCTTTTTAATGTTGTTGAAGACGAAATTGTATTCCAAAAATCTCCTGTTGACGAAAATACGCGTATTATCTGTCGCTTTGATGATTTTATAAACGCTGGAGAAATTACAATCCTCACTGATAAAGGAGTCGCTAAACACAGCTTACAACTTCCGAACGATATTATGTCTGTCTATGCAAAATCGCATTTGGAAGCATTTAGAACTTCTGAGACTTTTCATCAATTTAGAGCCGAAGGTTTCCCAGATGATATTCAAGTATTGCTACCACCAATTGGGGACTTAAAACCTGAATTAATTTGGGTAAGAGTTGAAAATTATGAAAATAGTATTCTCACATGTCAATTGCTGAATAAACCGCATCAAAATTTTGGTATTGGTCTCAATGACACATTTACCGCATCGCCACAAGCTGTAGGAGATGATTATTATATTGTTGGACATATTTCGCCACAACAAGCATCAACACAAACCGCTAAAAAATGGTGGAAGTTTTGGTAAAACGCTATACCCAATTCTAGAGCATATAAACTATTTACTCAGAATATTGAGCAATTAAAAAATGTTCAAATTCTTAATACATCATGCAATGAACACTCCAAAAAATAACTTTAAACGTGTGCTAAAAATTTATGGCGCAAGTATAGTATTGTTCTGTGTGACCATGATAATCTCTACTATTATCTATGTAAAAATACGGATTGGTGATGATCCTGCTTTTCCGAAAGCTGTAATTTTAGTCTTAATAGGCAGTCTGTTTTATGCACTGTATTTTGCCATAACATCGACAACTCAGTTTATTGTCGTAAAAAAGCCATCTTATCATATACTTGCGTACTTTTCACCGCTGATACTTACGCTTGGTTTACTTATTTTTAACAATGTCCATAATACTTCTGAGTTTGAAATTGCAATTATTTTTTTGACTGCCCAACTATTTACAACTGTGATTTCATATTGGTTTTATCGCAAAAAATAATATAACAAAAAGAAAATAATTCTACATGCATTCTACAAATACATTGCTATAAAAACAACTCGCATTCACTATCTTTGATTTCTCATAATTCCTCTCAATGCAAACTAGACAAAAAGAAATCAACACAAAAGAGCTAACATTTTATTCTCAAAAAGCCATTGGTATTGCCACCTTTATTGGCGGGCCAATAGCCGCAGGTTATTTGATTAGAGAAAACTACAAAGCACTTGATCAAACTGAAAAAGGAAACAAGGCGCTTATTATTTCAATTGTTGCTATGATTACTGTGTTAGCACTTATTTTTTCTATTCCTGAACATATCATAGAAAAAATTCCTAAAGTAGTTATTCCTGCAATTTATACAGGTGCAATATATTTGATTGTAGAAAAAATATTCGGTGCTATTTTTAAGCAACACGAAGAAAATGAATATGCGTTCTTTTCGCGTTGGAGAGCCGCAGGAATTGGTTTTATATCATTATTGGTTTTAGTAGTTTGTCTTTTTGGATATGATTATGCAACTACTGATTTTGAAATGCAAGATTCTTATAATACTAAAATTGATCAGTTTGTAAAAAATGAAAATGAATCATTGGCTTTTTATAGTCATATGGATACTGAAAGTAGTTTTTCGCTCATTTTAGAACTGAACGATAAAGTCATTCCTGCATGGAAAGAAAATATAGTACTTATCAAAGAAGCGAATACGATAGAAGGTTTACCAGATGATTTAGTAGTACAAAATAAAAAATTGATACGCTATGCGGAATTGCGATTGGAAGCATTTGAATTGTTTAAAAAATCACTCAGTGAAGACACCAACAAATACGATGCACAACTTACCGCACTCCATGACCAAATTGATGAACAGTTGAAATTATTAAACTAACATTGCTTTTGATTGAAAATCCACACTACAAATCAACGCTTGAAGAAAAAGGTTTTTCTGTTTTAGATCGAATGTATTCGAATGCAGAAATTGACGCACTCATTTCATGCATTGAAAAAGCTGCTGCTGATAAAAAACTCGATGAAAGTTCGACGAATCTATTTGCGATCCGGCAAGTGATTACCAAAATTCCCGAATTAAAACCATTGTTGTTTACCGAGGAATTTCACGCGTTGCTAAAAATCCTTTTTAACGAAACTTATTTTTTAACCAAAGCGATCTATTTTGACAAACCGAGCGAATCTAATTGGTTTGTTGCATATCATCAAGATTTGAGTGTTTCTGTAGATCGAAAAGTTGACGTTTCAAACTATAAGAATTGGACCTTTAAAAAAGGGCAATATGGTGTACAACCGCCGTTAAATATTTTAGAAAACATTGTCACGATTCGCATTCATTTAGACAAAACAGAAAAAAGAAATGGCGCTTTAAAAGTCATTCCAACATCACACCTAAAAGGAATTTACAGACCTGAAACCATCGATTGGAACACAGAAGCCGAACATGTTTGTGAGGTTGAAAAAGGTGGCGTGATGCTCATGAAACCACTAATTTTACATGCTTCTGAACGTACTACGAATCATAAGCAACGTCGCGTGTTGCATTTGGAGTTTAGCACTAAACAATTGCAAAAACCACTAAACTGGTTAGAGTTTGATGCCACTTTCTAAATGCAGCAAACATTCAAATGTTAATTTTCATTAGCGATTAGAAGTAATTTCTTATATTGCAACTACCCAAACAGATCTTAATAACCTACTATGCAATTCAAAAGTCTCCTGCTTACCCTGTTGGTTACACTTTGTGTTAGCTGTGAAGCAACACACAAGCCGCATTATACTGCAGCTACAGCAGAAAATCGCGCAGACACTGTTTTTCCTATTCCGACCGGATTTATCAATGATTTTGATAATATTTTGTCAGACGAACAAGAAGCCATTTTACTGAATTTAGTGAAACAACACGAAGCCGAGACTAGCAATCAAATTTCTATTGTTACCCTCACTTCTATACAAGAATATAGTGGTTTGGAAGAGTATTCACTAGACTTAGCCAATAATTGGGGCGTAGGTCAAGAAGGTAAAAATAATGGCGTATTGATAGCATTGTATATGAAAGATCGCCGTATTTGGATTCAAAATGGTGATGGCATCATGGAAAAACTCACCGATGATGAAACGCTCGCTATTATCAATAAAACAATCGTCCCTGAGTTTAAAAAAGACGATTATTTTACTGGTTTTCAAAAAGGTGTTGAAGCAATTATTAAAGAGTTGAAGCAACCATAAAGAAATTAATGCTTCATCGTTTTCGCCACATTATCTTCGTCTAAAATTTCGTTGGTTTCTTCTTGTACTTTTTTAAGAATTTCTTGTAAATCCGCAGTTGTGTCAATTTCGTCATCGATAATTAAATTGAGTAACGCTTTATCTTGCGCACGTCCAATTTCCATAGCTTTACTGTATGGAATGTCTTCATTGAAGGTTACCATTGAATATTTAGAAAAATACGTTTCTGGAAATGCTTTTTCTAAATCAATTTCTAATTTTCGTTTTTCTTTAAAGATCGGATTCGCAACATGATCGCGCATTTCGTAATAATTGTCAATCGCTAAATCTGCAATGGCATCTGTATCTTTTTTACGTGTTTTCTCATACACTTTAAAGACCTTTTCCCAATCGCCTTCATACTGATCTAATACTTCGTTTAACACCACAACATCTTCAAAAGATGCGTTCATACCTTGTCCGTAAAACGGAACAATTGCATGTGCTGCATCGCCCATTAATAAGGTGTTGTTTTTGTACGACCAAGGAGAACATTTTACCGTTCCTAATGGTGCTGTTGGGTTTTCAAAGTATTCTGTAGTTAATTCAGGAATTAACGGCACTAAATCTGGAAATTCCTTTTCAAAAAATTCTTGTACAATTTCTTTTGTGGTCAGATTGTTAAAATTATATTCGCCTTCATCGTATGATAAAAACAACGTTACCGTAAAACTTCCATCTAGGTTTGGCAAAGCGATGATCATAAAATTACCTCTTGGCCAGATATGCAACGCATTTTTTTCGGTACGGAAACCGCCAGTTTTTGTCGCTGGAATGCTTAATTCTTTATATCCATGATTGAGAAAGTTCTGCGAATAGCTGAATAAAAATTTACGCTCTAAGTAATAACTTTTACGTAAAATAGAACCTGCGCCATCTGTTCCAATGATCACATCAGCTTTAAGTTGCATTTCTTTTTTTGTCTCGTAACAGTGAAATGTTGCTATATTTTCTTCAATGTCAATTCCTGTACATTCTTTGTTGAATACTATATCAACAGCTTCATGTTCTTCTGCTTCTGTTAATAATAAAGAATTCAAATCGCCTCTAGAAATGGAGTTGATATATTCGTCTTCACGACCAGAATAGTTTGCCATAAATGTATTTCCTTGTACATCATGTACCAAACGTCCGCGCATCGGAATGCATAACGGCATTACTTTATCTGTGAGTCCAACCATGTTCATGGCTTTGATTCCTCTGTCTGAAAATGCTAAATTAATCGATCTTCCCACAGAAATATCTACTTTTCGCAAGTCTGGACGACTTTCCATGACTGTTACTTTGTAGCCACGTTGTCCTAAACGCAGTGCTAATAAAGAACCGCATAATCCTGCGCCTACAATCAGTATATTTTCTTTCTTCTTCATGTTATAAACATTTTTTTAGTTCGTCTACCATACGGTATACATCTTCAAAGGTATTGTATAATGGAACTGGCGCACAACGAATTACGTCGGGTTCGCGCCAATCGGAAATGATATGTTTGTCAATTAATTTTTGATGTAATGATTTGTCAGCATTTTTAACTTGAATCGATAGTTGGCAACCGCGTTCTGCTGGATTTGAAGGCGTAATGATTTTGATTCGATCTGAAGCAACTTCATTGATTAGGTATTCAAAATATCCTGTAAGTTTCTCTGATTTTTCGCGTAATGCGTCCATTCCAACTTCATTGAACATATCCAACGATGCTTTAATAGCTGCCATGGATAGGATTGGCGGATTGCTCAACTGCCAACTTTCTGCACCTGGAATTGGATTAAAGTCGTAACGCATATTGAAACGTGTATTTTTATCGTGTCCCCACCAACCTGTAAATCGGTTCAGTTCTTTGTTGTGTGCATGACGTTCGTGGACAAATAATCCTCCTAAACTTCCTGGACCTGAGTTTAGATATTTGTACGTACACCAAACGGCAAAGTCAACTCCTGAATCATGTAATTCGGGTTGAATGTTTCCTGCACCATGCGCCAAATCGATTCCGACCATAGCACCTTTTGCATGACCGCGTTCACATATTTTTTTGATATCTAAGTATTGTCCTGTGTAATAGTTTACGCCACCAATCATCAACAATGCAATTTCGTCGCCTTGTTCCTCTAGCATGGTTTCCAAGTCTTCCATACGAAGTAATTGTTCGCCAGCTCTTGGCTTCCATTCTAATAGTCCTTCTTTTGGATCGAATCCATGAAATTTTAGTTGCGATTCTACCGCATAGCGATCAGATGGAAATGCGTCGCTTTCAATGACAATTTTGTATTTTGTTTTGGTAGGTTGATAGAAAGAAACCATCAATAGATGCAGATTCGTAGTCAATGTATTCATAATCACGACTTCAATTGGCTTTGCTCCTAGTATTTTCGCCATGTTTTCCGTGAGGAATTCATGGTATGGCATCCACGGGTTTTTTGCATCAAAATGTCCTTCTACGCCTAAGTTTGCCCAATCGTTCAGTTCTTGCTGAATGTACTCTTGGGTTACTTTTGGCTGCAATCCGAGTGAATTTCCGCAAAAATATAGCCATTCGTTGCCAGCAGCATCTTTTGGAATGTGAAATTTAGTTCGGTAGCTTTTTAGAGGATCTATTGCGTCTTGTGCTTTCGCGAACGCCAATGTATTTTGAAACATACTGAATGCTATTTTTACCAAAAATACGGATTCCTTTTTTTCTAAGAAACACATTTAGGAATAAAGACAACAGAATCATCTTTATTCCTAACTATTGTGGTTTTTATTTGTAGCCAATAAATCCTTCTTTCCCTTCAATGGTTTGTGCTACATATTTTTTGAATGCTTCGTATTCTTCTGGAAGGATTAGGTTTCCTTTGTCAACATTTGCTTCTACTTTTATATCTAAACGATTGTCATTTTTGAGTTCGTACGACATTTTATAAGAATGTCCTTTGTATGTTAACGCAATGTTTTTAGGATATTCAATGAATTTTTTTCCTTCCGGAATGTACAATTGGTATTCCGTAATGTATTGGTCTACATTTTCATATTGAATGTACTCAATTGGATAGTTTCTGGTTTCAAAATTAATGATACTATTGTTGTATGCATTTGAAATGTTTGGTATTTGAACGACACTGATAGAACCAATTTTCTTTGCTTTTTCTTCAAGCGTAGCAACCGTTCTAAATTTGAATACTTCACTTTCTTTTATAGCCGTGATATCTGTAATGGTATCTATGGTAATGTTTCCGCCAATTCTACCTTTTAAGTCGTCTTGCAAATCGTTTTTCATTAAATCATAACTACGATTTGTCAATACTCCAGAGTAGAAAGAAACCACTTCACCTTCTAGAGAAGTCACCGATTCTAAGGTTTGTTTGTCAGCTTCAATTGTAACTTTTACCGTGTTTCTAAAAATACTTGGCGTTCTTTTTACATTTTTCAATTTCATTAAATCGTACTTTTCATTTGTACTTGCATCATACGGAATTTTTAATGCGGTTGCGCCTTGTAAGCTTATTGGCAAAGCCTTGAACGGAAGGTTTTTGTCTGTCAATTCTAAGAATTGCGATTCGCCATTTAGTGTTACTTCTGCAATACAGTGATTGAAATCTTGACTTGGCAATACCAATGCGTTTTGTCCATAATCAGATGTTAAGACCAATACCAAGTTGGTGTCTAGTTGTGCTTTTTTAGCCAATGCTACAAATAAGGTTGAGAAATCTTTACAATCACCTAGTTTTGTTTTGATTGTTTTTGATGGTTTTTGTGGAATGAATCCGCTTTGTCTGAAACTTACGTAACTGTAATTTAAGTTTGTTGTGATGTAGTAATAGATTCGCTTAGCGCGCTCTTCTTCTGAAATTTTAGTAATATCTTTTTCAGGAAATAATTCTTTGAATACTTCTTCAACCGTAGTGTTTACGTCGATTTGCGTTCGCACTAAATCTGAATACCATTTTGCTATATCATCCCAAGAACCAATCGTACTAATGTGCAAGAAAAGTGCTAAATCAACTTCTCTTGGCATGAAGTATTCTTGCTCAGGAAGTACTTTTTCTGTGAATAATTCCCAAGTGTATAATGTGTAATCTCCTTTTGCTTCTTTGCGGTGTTTTAGTTCGCCATTAACAACTTTAAATGATATTTCTTGTTCTTTAGGAATTAGGATGCTGTAATTTGATTTTAAACAAGGTACAAAAGAATCAAACTGAAAAGAATCTGTGTAATCTTTGTAGAATCTACCATTTCCACTAAAATTGATTTCGTAATCTAAGTGAATGACATCGCCTATTTCCAATCCGTTGAATACTAAGTTGGAACCTTGACTGTCTGCTGGCGCAACCGAACCATCTTTTTTTACAATTTCAGATTTGATGATACTGTAACTTCCTGATAATCCTAAGTTGTATTCTTTAAATGTGCCAACACCTTCTTCCGCCGTGATTTCATACATAGAAGTGAAACGTGTTTTTCCACCACCTTCTTTGAATAATACCACATCTTTGTCATCTAGTAAAATGGTATATCCGTATCTACTTTCTTTGAGTTTTCCTTTTTCTTTAGCGATGTAATCATATATTTTTGGCTCGTGTAATTCTTCTAAGAAATCTTTTTGATTTTGAATGTCTTGAATTTTTTTACGCAACGACGAGTTTTCCATATTATGTAATAAAGAAGCTTTGTATGCCGCAACAGCTTTGTCTTTTTCGCCTAGTTTGATATATACATCACCTTCGTATCTGTCTGCTACAAACGAATATGGAAAGTTTTCTTTTAACTCTTTGATATACGGCAACGATTCTTCATGACGATCGTATTTGTGCAATTTTTCAATGATGTCTTTGATGGAAAAGTTGTCACCTTTTGAGTTTTTATAAATTTCTTTGTAGAGTTTTAAGGCTTTATCTTTTTTGTTTTGCTTTTCATAGTAATACGCCAAACTACTGATTGCTGGATAGTTGAAGTGTTTTTTAGTTAAATCTTCTAAGATGTCAATTGTTTTTTCTTCATCTTTCAAAATGGAAGCATATAAAGGCGCATACGTGCTTAATAGTTTTGGATAACCATCAGCCGCTTTGACTAATTTTTTCATGCTTTGCTCTAAGCCTCTTTGGTCAGAGTTTCGTATTTGCCATAACACTTCCGAAGATATTTTGAATACTTTTACATCTGTTGCTTCTGAAAAACGTTTTATGAATTTCTCCATTTCATTAATGTCCATACGAAACAATTCATCGGTATCTCGAAACTTATAAGTAAGCGATAAGTAATAATCTGGATCGTCTAATTCTAAGTTTTTGTTGATTTCTTTGATGGTCGTGTAATCTTTTTCTAAAGATAGAATCCCAATGTTTATTTTTCTAAGCAACGAACTCTTTGGATATGCTTTTAAAAGTGGCGCAATTACTTTTCTAGCTTCTTTGTAATTGGAGTTTCTTAAATACATTCTGATCAAACAGTAATCATAGAAAAAGTTATTTGGATTTGCAGCTCTTTTCGCTTTAAAGAAACGTTCTACAGCACTTTCAACTTTTACAGGATTTGCTTTTGTTCCTTTTGTATATTCCTGCACTTTACTACTATACGTTACATCTTTAATAGGCGTTCCGTTTTCGTCTGTAAGTCTGGCAATAAAATAGCTTATGGAGTTGCCTTCTGCATTTTTAATTAACAATCTACTTGTTCCTTTTGGCAAGGTAAACGCAACTGCATACGCATCTAAATCGGTTGTAACATCTTCGGTGTTTGTGTATAGTATTTCATCATTCAACCAAACTTTAAAAGCTGACGAATTTCCTACACGCAATACTACTTTTTTAGCTTCATTTGAGGTGACAAATGTTTGTGCATAATTTACACCATTTCCATATTCATCATGGTTTGTATAAAAATTATATCCGTCTCCGCCTTGAAATTTTGGTGTATACCAATTTACAAAACCATTGCTATTTGCGTTGAAATCTTCTTTTGAAGAAGCGTTCATTTCTGGTCCATATACCTCATCGAGTCCACTTTCGTTTAGGTTTTCAAAAACACCACAATATTGCCAAGCGTTGATGAAATCCATTTTTGCAATGTTTTCATGGTAATCATCCCAATTATTTTCATGTCTGCTAATAATGGCATTCATGTAATTCATAGCGTCTTTCAACGTTTGATTTTTGAATTCCATTTCACTGACATCTTTTACATTCTTCACAATTGTCGGATTGAATCCCGTATCAATGTATAGATTGAAAAAATACGTTTCATTCCATAATCCATACAAGTACATTTCAAAGTCTTTATCATTGATTACTTTGCTAATGAACGTGTCATCTCCGGATAACCTTCCGTTTTCAACATTTAAAATTTGTTGTGTAATGTGTGCTTCAATGTCGTTGTTGGAAGTTGCTTTTTTAAATTCTTTGAGTGCTTTTTTGCGATCGTTTTGCAATAGTGCATTCCAGTATTCTTTTTCTTGAGTTTGTGCTATACAGTTTAGGGAGATCAAAAAAGTAAATACAATTAGCCAATATGCTTTTCTCATAGTAATGGTTTAATTTTCTTGTGAATCTTGTAAGTCAAAAATATAACCCTTTTTTTACGTGGGCAAAAATAAACTGGCAAGCGTCAATATTTATGCACAAACATGCACTTTATCGATAGTTTGAGCATAGTTTTAGGTCATTTTCAAATTTTAGTTTCTATTTAATTGATACTTTTGCACAAATTCACGAGTTATGCATTTTATTCCAGAAGCTTTAGATGCTTACGTTGTAGCACATTCAGAGAATGAACCCGATTTGTTAAAAGCGTTGACACGCGAAACGTATCAGAAAATTTTACAGCCGCGCATGCTTAGCGGACATTATCAAGGAAGGTTATTGAGTATGTTGTCTAAATTGATTCGTCCAAAAACCATTTTAGAAATTGGCACCTACACAGGATATTCCGCATTGTGCTTGGCAGAAGGAATGCAAAAAGAGGGCGAATTGCATACGATAGATATTAACGAGGAACTCCACGATTTTCAACGCAAGTATTTTGATGCTTCTGAGTACGGAAAGCAAATTCACCAATATACAGGCGATGCATTAGCTATTATTCCAACACTAGAAACGACATTCGATTTGGTTTTTATTGATGCTGATAAACCCAATTATCCCGCATATTTTCATGCCATTATTGACAAGATGCGTCCAAACGGAATTATTTTATCTGATAATGTACTCTGGAGCGGAAAAGTATTGGAGCCTTTACAGAAGAACGACATTTCCACCGAAGCGCTTATAGAGTACAATACACTTTTAAAAGAAGATCCTCGCATAGAAACGGTCGTTTTACCTATTAGAGATGGTTTGACGATTAGTCGGGTGAAGTAGGTTTATGAGTTTATGAGTTTATGAGTGAAATTACTTTTTTAGGTATCCACTATGGTCATTTCGAGTGGTTTTTCGCAATACAATGAAGAAAAATTGTATCGAGAAACATGTTCTTTCAAAAATTTCTCGACACTAAATTTCTTTGAAATTTCACTCGAAATGACGGTTTGAACTATTAAATAGACTCCTAACCACCAATTCGGTTTTTTTCATCTTCTAAACTTCCATCGCGGTTTCTAGCTTCTTTTACTTCACTATTCCCAAATGAATATCGAATGTAAAAATTTATATTGCGACTGTCATTACCACCGCGACCATCTATCATTAAATCGCCAAATTGTGTGACACCTTGCCATGGAATTGTATACAACACATCATTCACTGTGATTTTTCCTGTCCAGTTTTTCCACGATTTTTGAACTGCAAGATTGAGTGAACCCAAACTTTTTGTTTCGTACGTTCCGCCCCAAATTGATGGACTGCTATACCAACCGCTTACTTCCAATTTTATGTCTTTTGGTAAGGAAAATGTGTTCTGAGCATAGAACCCAAATGTTTCTTGTTCTGTTGAAATAAAAGTTGGATTTGTCGCAGTGTATTTGTTATATGATCCATATACATTTGCGTATGCGCGCCACCAATTGTTTACTTTGAAAGGGTACGAAATGCTCAAATTATATACTTCTTGATCTGCTACATTACGCGTGCTCAAAAAGTTTCTATTTTCTCCAACAGCTTCGGTTACTTGTGCAAAAAAATCAGATACATACGAATAACTTATGCTTGTTGTTAAGGTGTATTTATAGGTGTGCGAAAGTTTAAAGTTATCGGTATATTGTGGTTGTAAAAAAGGATTTCCACGACTAAAACTTAATTCATCCAATTGATATTCAAAAGGATTTAAAACTTGATAATCAGGTCGTTGAATACGTCGACTGTAACTAAGTGCTAAAGAATTGTTTGCGCCAGCTTGATACGTAATTCCAGCCGAAGGAAAAAAATCTGTATATTTTCTGGAAACTGTTTGATTTTGATTTATGTTTTCGGCGGTTAAGTTTCCTTGAGAATCTGTTATTTCCACACGCAATCCGCCTTGAAATTTCCAATTGTTGAATCCGAAATTATATTTTGAATAGACCGCGTAAATTTTTTCATCATAGTTAAATTGATTACTGCGATCTAAATTGAGATTGCTATTTCCTCCAATTACATCAAAGAAATTAAATGTATTATCGGTCACCACCTGAGAAACCTTGAAACCAGTTTCAAACGTACCTTTCCCTAGTTTTTGACCATAATCTACTTTGGCAGCATAAATATCAATGTCAATCGGCGTTTCCTGATTCGTAATGATCGCATTGAGCACTTCGCCCGTTGGAGTTACATAAAAGTTAGGCTGATTGTTGAAGCGCTCACGACTGTAACGTCTGTAATCTAAATCGACACTAAAACTTTTACCTAACGTATCTTTGTAGCGATAATTGAGATTTGCGCTAAGATTGATACTGTTATTCTCTGAACTACTCGGCGAACGCAAAATACTGTCTGTAACTCCTGTAAATCTATCTATGATGGGTGTTCTACTGTTTGAACGCGATTCAGAATCTCGTAAGTTTACCGATATCACAGTTCCTAAGGTACTTTGTTTAGAAACGTAATAATCTGCGCCAGTTCTAAAGTTATTTGAAAAACCATCATATTCTGAATCGTTTTGCGCATCAAAAATTTTAGTTCCTTGTGTTCTGTATAAATTTATAAATCCTGTGGAACGACCTATGTAATTGGAATACGAACCAAAGATAGTCCACTTTTTGAGTCGCGTATTGACAGATACGGAATTGTTTGTCCGCGCAAAATCACCAACAGTTACTGTGCTGGAAATACTTCCGCGTGTTCCCAATCCTTTTTCTCTTTTTAGTTTTATGTTGATGATTCCTGCAGCTCCAGCAGCATCATATTTAGACGATGGTTGCGTAATGATTTCAATACTTTCAATCGTATCTGCCTGTAACGATTGCAAAAAAGCTGTCAAGTCATCGCCTTGCAAAAAACTTTGACGATCATCGATGTAGATTAGTACGCCCGCTTTTCCTTCCACGATTACGTTGTTATTATTATCTAATCGTACGCCAGGTGCTTTTCGCAAGATTTCAAGTCCGTTATTACCTGCGCTTCCAACTGTACCCGCAACATTAAAAATTGTTTTATCAGGTTCAACCTGAATGATTGGTTTTTCGGCTACAATCGTAACTTGATCTAAAGATTCTGTAGAAACCTTCATTTGAATTGGAGCTACTACAGTTGTTGACTTTGCAATATTTACCTCGGTTTGTATCGTTTCATATCCAACGAAAGATACTTCTAAAAGATATTTTGCAAGTTTTAAATCTTTGATCACGAAGTTTCCCTCACTATCGGTAATCGTTGCTTTGATGAGTATTCCTTCCGAAGTATTTAATAATACATTGACAAAAGGCAAAGGTTCGTTCGTTTCTGAAATTACACTACCTTTTATTACTAATGTTTCTTGTGTTTGACCGTACACAGATTTCGTAAAAGACAGCAAGAGAATGAAAATTATCAACGTGTATTTTGTATTCATAATGATTAAATTTTGAGCAAATATGGACATCAACATTCATTAACCAAATAGAAAACTGACGAACTGTCCTCTAGAAGTCATGAACCGCCTTTGGACCATTCGTGCATGTATAGGGCGACTCGTCAGAAGTTTGTTTCAAACACCAAACAATGATTGTAGTTTTGGAAGAAACGATAAAACAAATCATCATGAATACTATATGGATCTCAATCATTTCACTATTTTTTATTTTAGACACATGCAACGCTGAAACTAATGAATATAGTTATTTAAAGGTCGTATTAAGCGATCAAGAAACCATTAGTTATCCACCGGAAACTGGTTTTTTAGTGCAAGATTCAGAAGGCAAAACTATTTTAAATCCAACTGATTTGGAGCGATTAAAAGTATATAAAATCGAAACTCCAATTACTTTATTTGTATTTGTATCATGGAATAAGAAACCAGATGTATATGAGCTTAATAGTGGGAAATTAGTCTTAGGAAAGACAAACAGAACGTATAAAAAAGTTGCTAAAAACAACGGGGAAACTCCACCAAAAGATCACTTTAGTCGTCCTACAGATAGAGATTATGTTGTTGATACTAAACTAGATAAAAAGAAGAATCATACAGTATATTTACTGAAAGTAAAGTATTTTAGCTATGATGAAGAAACAGGTCACGACATGCGTCTTGAATTTTCAAATGGAATCATTTTTTATTTTAAAGATGGCAAAGCGGAAGCATGGCAAGATGGACATTCGCTCAACATAAAAGGTGCGTATGCAATAAAAATCCCGTATGGTTTCTTAAAAATAAGCTATAACCCATTTACTAAGAAAATGTGGTGGGCTACCAGTAAAAACTAACTTATGAATAAACGTATTTTTGGTATTAAAATTTTTGATATTGCGGCTCTTTTGGGAACATATCTCGTGTTATCTATAGGATATCACATCACACTTTGGTTTAATAGAACTGAGGAGTTTAGAGTGTATTCAGATTTACTGAATTTAGAAAGTTGGTTTAATAATGAAGGATTGCAATATATCATTATGCTTTTTGCAACTTCTGTCGTTTGGATCTTTATTTTTAGAATTTTCAGACAGTGGAAATTATGGCAACGACTGCTTTTACATTTTCTTGGCTTGCCATTTTTTGTACTTTTCTCATGGAAAATATTCTATCTTATTTGTGAATCTTTAGGCTATTGGCACATGAGCGGCCCTGGACAAGTTTGGGATATTTACATTCCGACACTTATCTATTTGATACAATTTTCATTGTTACATGCGTATGAATATTACGTCATTAATCAACGTAAAATGCAGTACGAGATTGAACTAAAAAATGTTGCACTCAAAAGTGAACTCAGCGCCATCAAAGCACAATTGAATCCACACTTTTTGTATAATGTGTTTAATACGATTAATGCCAGTGTTCCGAAAGAGATGGAAACAACACGTGAAATGATTGCTGAACTTTCTGATCTTTTCAGATATCAACTGAAAGCGAGTCGTGAAGATTTTGTCACACTCGAAGAAGAACTCGATTTTGTAAAAAAATACCTAAAACTTGAACAACGAAGATTTGAAGACAGACTTAAAATAAATATCAATGTCCCAGATGATTTACTTTCAAAAAAGATTCCACCCATGATTTTACAGCCATTGGTTGAAAACTCTGTGAAGCACGGAATCTCTCCATTAGTTGAAGGTGGAAAAATTGATATCATCATCAGCGAAAAGGAAGATAAGTTAATTTTTGAAATCAGTGATACTGGTGTTGGCATCAAAAATAAAGAGAATATTTTCAACCTTGGCGTTGGTTTGAGCAATACACAAAAGCGATTGCAGAAGATGTACAACTCTACTTTAGAGTTTTCTGACAACGTACCTTCGGGTCTTAAAGTATATTTTGAATTATGAAGAAAGTAGTCATTGTAGATGATGAGAAATCTGGTAGAACGCTCATCAAAGAATATTTGGAGTATCACAAGGAATTGATCTTAGTAGGCGAAGCTAATAATGGTGTGGATGCTATAAAAATTATCAATGAATTTAAACCTGATTTGGTGTTTATGGATATTCAAATGCCAGGACTTACGGGCTTTGATGTGTTAGAACATTTAGATGAAATACCCACTATTATTTTTAGTACTGCGTATGATAAATATGCGCTCAAAGCGTTTGAAGTGCACGCCGTTGATTATTTATTGAAACCCTATACCAAAGAACGTTTTGACAAAGCCATTAGTAAACTTAAAGACAATTCGCCAAGCCATATTGTTCCGTTGGCTAATGAGCACATTCTTTCTAAACCCACATTTCCTGATCGGATTATTGTGGAAAAAGGCACTAAATACGTCACCTTAGCCACCGCAGATATTAATTATATTGAAGCCTACGGAAGTTATTCTAAAATTTATGATGCTAAAGAAGGTTATTTAAGTAATAGAGGAATTTCACAGTTAGAAGAAAAACTAAATCCTGAACAATTTCTTCGGATCCACCGAAGTGTCATTGTAAATCTTCTGTCTATAAAAGAAGTTTCAAAATATGGAAAGAGTTATATTTTGATTCTCAAAAACAATCAAAAACTCAAGGTTAGTCGCAGTTATGCCAATAAGATTAAGGAATTGATTTTGTAAAGCTTATAAAAATATTCAAAAGAAAATGTTGAGATCTCGTCCTTCGACGAGATTAATTCTAAGCTTTTTTGCTAGTTCGATGTGATCTCGTCCTGCGACGAGATTAATTTAAAGCTTTTTAGGAAAGCTTTAAATTAAAAAAACTCTTGCCATACGACAAGAGTTTCTCCCTATTTACTAAACTAAATATGCCAACTGTTCTTATTGAACGGCTTGCAATGCGTTTATATTTCCATATCCATATTGGGAATTTTTGTTTGGATAGAAATCTGCAGATTGTTTCAATCTGTTTAATACTTGTGTTTTTGTCCAACTAGGATGTCTCGACCATACTAAAGCCGCAATTCCTGCTGTTGTTGCTGTTGCTACTGACGAACCTCCAACATAATCTGTTTGTCCGTTGTAGTAACTTAATACTGGTGTTGTTCTACTTCCGTTACCATCACGCTGCATCACTACGGTAAAATCAATTTTACTTCCTTTGTGACATATATCACACTCTTTATAGTAGTTAGCGTCCGTTACTCCTGTTACAGCAACTGTCTCATCCATTGATGCTGGAAATATAACTCCAACAAAGTTAGTAAAAGTTGTGGAAGTACCGCCCGCTGCGAAGATTAATTTTCCTCTATTATTTGCATATCGCACGGCATCCTCTATTCTACCTACTGAAAAGATGTGTCCAATAGACATCGAAATTATTTTTACGTCGCTTCTGTTTCCAAGTGCTTTTAGTGCATTTGCAACACCTTTTTGCTCATGATAACCATCTAAAAGTACATTTTTGGTTCCACGATAGCTAATTAAATTTGCATTATAAGCAACACCAACTGGCATTCCATTGTTATTTCTTGGTGCAGTTGCTACTGAAGTCATGCTTGTTCCATGTCCACATTTGTCATTTACTCCATCTGTTCTTGATGACCAAGGCCACCACGAATCTACATAAGTACCATATTTTTGAACGTATCGTCCAGATGAATATCCATCATTGAAGTTCCCGTTCATTAATGAATTGTTTGGTGTTAATCCAGTATCAATCACTCCAATTCCAACGCCAGCACCTGTACTGTAGTTCCATGCAGATGGAATACCGTGCTCATAAAACGTCCAAGGCACTTTTGCACCTGGCGCAACAGTTGTATAATCGGCAGAGTTTAACGTTTCAGAATCATATCCGCATCCTGCTCCAGATTTAGCTGTTACTTCATGGTCAAGATATCTATACCCAGCTGGTTCAATGTAACGAATTCCTTTTTGAGATAATAAATCTTCAACAGTTGCTAAGTCTTCTATTTTGACATCAATGATGTTGAGTTTGTCATCTTCATCAATTAGGAAATCGCTTGTTTTCTTTTGTCCTCCAGCTTCAACAGCTGCAATCCGCGCAATTAACAGGTCTTTAATTGCGTTAGCATTAGAGTTTTCTTTGGTAAAATCAGTATCATTAGCTCCATACCCAATGGTAAGGATTTGATCTCCATGAACTGTTGCACTCCATATCATGTGCGCGTCCGTGTTTGTCCATTCAAATTTTTCACGACTTGCAATGGTTTCATTGATTTTTGCATTGATTTGTGTTGGTGAAAGTGGCGTACGTTGTACTAAAACAACATTGTTTTCTTCTTCTAAGTTATCGATGATTGGTGCATCTTTAGAACAAGAAACTACGCCTAGAGCCGTCATAACGATGGCTAATCCTAGGTTAAGATTTTTCATGCTTTATTGTTGATTGGTTAAAATTTTAACGAATATATTAATAAATTCGTAATTTTACTATGCGCGCATTATAAATTCGATAAAATGCAACTCCAATTACAATTCCGACAAGCATTCCAATTAAAATATCTGAAGGATAATGCACCCCAAAATACAAGCGACTGTATATGAAAAATAAAGGCCATGCAAACAACAAATATATCCAAGAGAATACTTTTCTAAGGATTAAAAATAAATACGTAGTTAGCGCAAAAGAAACGGTGGCATGTCCTGAGAAGAAACTATAATTTTCTGGCTTTATGATAATATTGATAAATGGCGCAACCAAAGGATCATTGCAAGGACGAATACGTTCAATTCCAATTTTTACAAGTTCAACTAGTAATAAGGAGAAAAATAGGATGAAAAGTCCGTAACCAATAATGTATTTTGCTTGATGTTTTGGAAATTTTTTATAAATTTTATAGAAAACAAAAAGTAATAATGGAACCCAATAGATAAAGTTCGTCACGAAAACCCAAAAACTATGAAAGTGAATTTCGCCGAGATTGTTTATGTAGATTAATAATTCTTGATCATATGTAATTAATTCATCCAGCATTAAAGTTGCCTTTTGATAGGACCTGACATGTCTTCGATATCCTCTTTTACTTTATTAATTTCTTTTTGAACATCACCCGCAATATCAGTGTCAATACCATTGTCTTCTGCACTTTTTTGGATTTCGTGCTTTATTTCGTTCGTTGCATCTTTTAGCTGTCGCATTCCTTTTCCTAAGCCTCTCGCGATCTCAGGAATTTTGTCCGCACCAAATACCATTACTACAATGAGCATGATTACAACTATCTCTCCTCCACTAATAAATAATGCCATACTTCGTTCAATTATTCTACAAATATAAACAAGTAAATAGTATGTAATAAAAAAACCAGCAATTAAGCTGGTTTTTTATGTGTTTATTTTTAAAATAAGACTCTTACTATTGCTTCATCTTATCCTTTTTGAATTCATTGAAGTCAGTTTTCCCTTCTTTACTTGGCCACGTATTGTTTGATGTATCAATATCTGCAGTTTCAAGTTTAGGATCTAATTGAAGATTTTTGATTTGCTTGCTTGAAGCAATTACAATTTTAGCATTGTTATCATTTTTTCTCCAAATTTGAACAGGATATTTTATTAGTTCCGTAGTACCATCTTCATACGTACACTCAACAATAATTGGCATAACCAATCCGCCTGGCTTGCTGAATAATACTTCATAGAAGTACTTAGGATTGTCCATTGTAGCTCTTTCTTCCTTCGTGAAGTTATCCATTAAATATTCTTTTAATGGCTCATTTCCTTCAGTATCTAATACTGCTTTCCCTTCGTTTTCTTTTTTGTAACGCTCGTCACCTTCAGGGATAAAGTAAACGTAACTACCTCTATTCGTTGTACGCGTTCCAACTTGGAATTTTTTCACTTCTTCAATTGCGATATCAACATAGTCAGTTGTATAGAACCAACCTCTCCAGAACCAATCTAAATCGATTCCTGAAGCATCTTCCATTGTTCTAAAGAAATCTTCTGGACTTGGGTGTTTAAACATCCAACGTTGAGCATACGTTTTAAATGCATGATCAAATGCTTCTGGTCCCATAATAGTTTCACGCAAGATATTTAATCCTGTTGCTGGCTTTCCATAAGCGTTAGGTCCTAATTGATGTACGTTTTCCGGATTTGACATGATTGGTGATAATCTATCTTGACTTCCTTTCATGTAAGGTACAATTTTAGAGGGCTCACCTCTACGAGAAGGATATTTTCCTCCTGAATATTTTACAGATTCTGGATGCTCCTTTGCAAATTCTTGCTCTGCTAAATATTGCATGAATGTATCTAAACCTTCATCCATCCATCCCCATTGACGCTCATCAGAGTTTACAATCATTGGGAAAAAGTTATGTCCTACTTCGTGAATAATGACACTGATCATTCCAAACTTTACACGTTCAGAGTAACTTCCGTCTTCATTTGGACGTCCGTAATTCCAGCAAATCATAGGATATTCCATTCCTTGATTTTTAGCGTGTACAGAAATCGCTTTGTGATATGGATATGTAAATGTATGATTTGAAAATGTTTTAAGTGTACTTGCTACAGCTTTCGTAGAGTATTCTTCCCAAAGTGGATTTCCTTCTTTTGGATACATTGAGACTGCCATTACTTTTTTACCATTGATATCAACGGCTTGCATGTCCCAAATAAATTTACGCGAAGTTGCAAATCCAAAGTCTCTTACGTTTTCCGCATGGAATTTCCATGTTTTCTTTTTTGTAGAAAAACCTTTTTCAGCTGCTTCCGCTTCTTCTTGTGTTACAATGATGACTGGCTTGTCGTACGATTCTTGTGCACGCTCAAAACGATTCATCATTTCTTTTGTAAATACACTTTTTCTATTCTGTAATTTTCCTGTTGCATCCAGCACGTGATCTGCAGGAACTGTAATATTTACTTTATAATCTCCGAATGGTAATGCAAATTCACCATTTCCCCAGAATTGATAATTTTGCCATCCTTCTACATCATTGTAGACTGCCATTCTTGGGAAAAATTGAGCAATTACATATGCATAATTTCCATCTTTTTCAAAAAATTCATATCCAGAACGACCTCTGTTCGTTACGTGGTTATTGATATTATACCACCATTTGATAGAAAACGAAATTTTATCGCCCGAATTTAATCCTTTTGGCAAATCAATACGCATCATCGTTTGATTGATGGTGTATTTCATTGGTTTCCCTTTTGAATCTTTTACATAATCAATATTGAAACCTCCATCAAAAGTATCGCCCACATAACTACTTACAAATGTTGAAGTTCTTTGTAAACGCGGAATACTCGAACCGTTTTTAAGTCTTGCTGGCGAATTTTTAGCGCGGACATTTTGATCTAATTGTACCCAAAGGTATTCTAAATTGTCAGGAGAGTTGTTTGTATATGTAATAGTCTCAACACCATATAATTTTTTGTTCTTATCATCAAGCTCTATATCCATTTCATAATCAGCTTGTTGCTGATAGTAAGCTTTTCCTGGCGCTCCCGAAGCAGTTCTGTACATGTTTGGTGTAGAGAACTCTTGATAGAGTTGTTTGAACTTGTTGTTGTTGGTATGTCCTGGCTCTTTTTTGTCATCTTGACTATCTTGAGCTAAGGCAAAGTTTGATCCCATAAAAAGTAGGGCGAGAATGTAGAAGTGTATACGTTTCATTAGGCTTATAAAATAGGTTTGTATTTTTAACCCCGAAAAGTAACTATTTTAAGTGTTTTTTGTTAAAAATTTAACAAACCTTTATCATTTTCTTTTACTAATAATAAGCTTTTCCGCTGATTGTTGATTTTTACGTGCACTAAGTTCTGCTGATCTTCTTCTATTTCATATAAAATAGCGTTTTCAACTTCGAGAGAAGTTACGCTTTCAACACCTGTAATTTCTAAATAACAAACCGCAACATCATCTTCGTATTTTTTTCCGATAAAGTGGAATGTTTTCAATTCACCATTTACCCAAATTTTCAACTTCTTCGTGAGGTACTTTTTCATCATTTTTTCCACTTCTTCTGTTGCCTTTTCAGTGGTCAACTCTTCCTTCAAATCGTAACGCTCTTCTAATAATTTTTGAAAATCATCGATAAATATTCTGGTTGTTATTTGTAATGCTTTATCGGCTTTGCTGTGCTCAATATTAGTAACACTTACGTAGAATTTATGTACCGTTACAAACGATAGTAGCGGAATGGCAAGAAATAGCAATAGTATTTTTTGAATTTTCATTGAGATTTGTCTCTTTTATTTTCTTGTGACAAAGATATTCAAAAAGCATTCCAAATTACATCTGTTACTTTTTGTTTCAAGTTTAATTAGTCTTTCTTTTTGATAGATTCTAGAAAGTTTTTGCTTTGCTTCACCATAAAATCGATCATTAAAAATTCGTTTTTATTCGTAAAAATATCTTCTGAAGGCATTTGATCATCGCAATAATATAAAAACGCACTTATTTTATCTTTAGGGATACTTAAATTATCTGTGAAAAATTCATCTTTATAGCGATAACGGACTTCATTAAAACTCGTACGCTCGTAAATAGCCTTTTCTTTTTCTTTCTTTTTACCTTTTCCAATAATAGAATTTAGTAACATTCCAACAAGTCCTAAAACGTTCGCTCCTTGAAAGTTTGTTTGTCCTAATGCCTCATTTTTCACTTGTGAGTAGCGGTCAGAAGCAAATTGATAATCTTTATACTTTTCGATTTGTTCTTCTTGAAAATCTAAAAACTTATCTTTATTTTCTGGACTAATGACAACTTCATCTAATTCTTCAATTTTTTCATTAACCTCAACAACCAAGCGATTATTCTTGATAATTTTATCCGTAATTACAATTTCCCTAATGGTGTATTGCACAGAAGAAAAAACTAAAATATCATCTTTCTTCACAAGAATTTCAAATTCACCTTTCTGATTCGTGGTAGTTCCTTTACTTGTGGTATTATTTACAATATTTACTCCAACAACATTGACGTTTCTGTAAATTACTGCGCCACGTAAAATTTTACGTTCGCTATCTTGCGCAAGCAGTAGTGTCGAAATAAAAAGACAGAATATGAGTAATTGTTGTTTCATAGGTTTGGTATTGTTGGTTAAATAGTGTGGTTGTAAATACGGCATAAATAAATGAACAATTGTCCTTAAAAAAATCCCAACGTACATTAAACTTTTGTTAAATCCATTTAATCATTACTTTTACATTTCAGTAAAAATTAGCTCGGAAGCATCATGAAAAATATAATTATTGCCAGTACTTCAACCGTCCACGGAAGTGGTTACTTAGTCTATTTACTTGACGAACTTACTTCGTTCTATAAAGATACGGAAGAAATTTTATTTCTTCCCTATGCACGCCCTGGCGGAATTACACATGACGAATATACTGCTGCGGCTGCCAAAGCTTTTGAAAAGATTGGAAAAACGGTTCGCGGGATTCATGAATTTAAAAATCCTGTAGAAGCCATTGCCAATGCAAAAGGTATTTTTACAGGCGGAGGAAATACGTTTTTGTTAGTTTCTCAATTATACAAACATAAAGTCATGCAACCATTACGAGAAGCAATTTTGGATGGAACGCCCTATTTAGGTACAAGTGCAGGAAGTAATATTTGTGGACTTACGATGCAAACGACGAATGATATGCCAATCATTTATCCACCAAGTTTTAAAACCTTGGGCGTTGTTCCTTTTAATATAAATCCTCATTATTTAGATCCGATAGAAGGCAGCAAACACATGGGCGAAACGCGCGAAACTAGAATTAAAGAGTTTCATAAGTTTAATACACTTCCCGTTGTTGGAATTAGAGAAGGAAGCTGGATTCGTGTCATTGGCGATAAAAATACGCTTGAAGGTCCACTGACCGCAAGAATCTTTGAATATGAAAAAACACCGTATGAACTAGAAACGGGTTCGGAAGTTGTATTTCTATAAAATTGTAAGTTCGTCTTGCAGACTTCTTAAAACTAGATTTCATATCAACATGAGATCCCGCTTTTCAGCGGGATTAGTTCAACTTACAATTTTAAGTGCGTCTTGCAGACTTCTTAAAACTGAGTTTTCACTAATAAAAAAAGCCGACTCATTTGAATCGGCTTTTGAAGAGCGAAAGACCGGGTTCGAACCGGCGACATTCAGCTTGGAAGGCTGACGCTCTACCAACTGAGCTACTTTCGCATTGCGGGTGCAAATATAAAAAAATACTAACACCTTTTCCTAATATTTTTTTAGATTTTTTTCAAAAAATGATAGCCTAGCGCGTTAAATCCTTGATTATAATAGAACTTATGTGATGGAAAATTTTGCACATAGGTATTCAATTCTATGGTTGTAACACCTTTTTCTTTCCCATAAACTTCAATCCATTCAAACAATTGCTTCCCAATTCCTTTACTTCGGTAGGCTTCTTCAATATACACATGATCGGGTTCAAAGCTTTTTCCACAATAATGACGCGTCATGCTCCACAATCCAAAACAACCAATAAGTTGATCATTATCATAAATACCGAAAGCTTCATAATGCTGCGTTAACATTTCGGCAAAACGCGCTTTCAGTAAATCCATTGGCACTTTTTGTTGATTCATGATGTCCAAATATGGCAAAATGATTTCCGCTGCTGAGCCTTTGAGCAATTTAAAAGTAATTTGCATTTGTAAACTTTTTATTCAAAATTAATTTATTTCTGTAAAACTGAACTCCTAAATTAGTTATACTTTTGAGTGTTTTAAAAAAATATGTTAGTTTAACTAACCACTTTGAGTTCGTCTTATAGACTTCTCAAAATCGAGTTGCACTAATTTTTTGTGATTATGAAAGACACCCATTTTATCATTAAAGAGATTACCGCCAAAACTGCTTATAATGTAAGACATCCTGTATTGCGGGAAGGAAAACCAATAGATTCTTGCCGTTTTGATGGAGATGATTTACCAACCACTTTCCACTTAGGCTATTATATCGATACTCAATTAGTGGGCGTAGTTACTTTGTTAGAAAAAGCACATCCCCAATTTACCTCAGAAAATCCTTTTCAACTTCGAGGCATGGCAGTGTTGACCAATTTTCAAAAAAGAGGTATTGGTGATGCATTGGTAAAAAAAGCGGAAGAAATGATTCTCGCTCGTGGCGGAACCGCTATGTGGATGAACGCGCGTGAAATTGCGGTTCGTTTTTATGAAAAATTAGGCTATGAAAAATATGGTGAGCCTTTTACGATTCCAAAAATAGGATTGCACTTTATCATGGTAAAAACATTCTAATCAGAAAGATTAACGACTTTTTAACGGCAATTACGATCTAAAAAAAGTACTTTTTGCATTCCTTACTCCCTCAATCAAATTCATCGTATTATGAAAAAAATTATACTTCTACTCGGATTCATCAGTAGTAGTTTGCTTGCGCAAGATCAAACAAAAATCACTTTTAAGGCAAATTTTGATACACCTGAAATCTTCATTCAGCTACCTGAATTTTCAAATATTAATATGAGAGACATCACAATTTCTCCCACGAATGATGAAATTTTCTTTACGCTAGATACACCAAAGAGTGCGTTTAGAACCATTTTGACTTCCAAGAAAGTAAACGGCACATGGACCGCTTTTGCAGTTGCTTCTTTCTCCGGAAGCTACCATGATATTGAACCTGCATTTTCTCCAGATGGAACACAGTTATTTTTCGCGTCTAAACGTCCAAAAGGAACTGAAAAAACTTCTGAAAATGATTATGATTTGTGGGTTGTAACAAAAGAAAACGGCACCTGGAACAATCCAACGCGATTGCCAGAAACCATCAATACAGATAAAAACGAATATTATCCATCAATTGCTTCAAACGGAACTATTTATTTTACTGCTGAACGTGCTGACGCAAAAGGAAAAGAAGATATTTACAAAAGTGAATTTAAAAACGGAACCTATCAAACACCTGTAAGTTTAGGCGCTGGCGTGAATACAAAAACATACGAATACAATGCGTATATAAGTCCCGATGAATCTTTTATCATTTTTGGATCTTACGGACGAAAAGGAAGTTTAGGAAAAGGCGATTTGTATATCAGTTTCAACAAAAACAATACCTGGCAAGAAGCGGTTCATTTAGGAAAATTGATTAATTCCAATCAAATAGATTACTGTCCGTTTGTCTCTTTTGACCAGAAGTATTTCTTTTTTACGAGTGAAAAAACTACTATTCAAGCGACTTACAATCAACTATCTATAAAACAACTCAAAGAAGTTGTTACTACAGGAAGCAATGGAACTTCAAAAATTTACTATCTTCCGTTTGAAAAATTACTAAAATCAATTCAACTTGAATAGATCAAATTTTATTAAGCTTCTCGGACTCGGAACTGTTGCCTTGCATAGTTTACCGAGTATGGCATTTAACACCCAAAATTCGACGACATTGGAACTTATCGGAAAAGGAAAACCAATGGTTTTTGGTAAAGGATTTTCGTTACGAAAAGAAGCGTATGATGCATTTGTAAAAATGTCTTCCGCCGCAGCTAAAGACGGAATTGAAATTCATGTAGTTTCAAGCTATCGAAATTATGCACATCAAAACCGAATTTGGGAACGAAAGTACAAACGGTTTACACAGCAAGGTTTATCGCCTATAAAAGCAATTGAAAAAATTATAGCATATTCTACCATTCCGGGAACTTCCAGACATCATTGGGCAACCGATATTGATATTATTGATAAAAATACTAGTTATAGTGGTGATGTATTGATTCCTAAAAAGTTTCACGGCGACGGACCATTTTGCAAACTTCGCGAATGGCTAGAAACGAACGCAAACACGTATGATTTCTACATTGTGTATACAGATAAAGCGGATCGGAAAGGTTTTAAATATGAACCTTGGCATTATAGTTATGCGCCATTATCCAAACCGATGTTGCAAGAATATCAGAAATTAAATATCAAAGAAATGTTGCAAGCTGAAAAATTAATGGGAAGTGAGCATTTCAACGAAAACTTTATCAATTCATACATAAAAGAAAACATTCTGGATATCAACCCGGAGCTTTTATAGGAAGGTTTTGTACTTTTATAAGCATCTAAGCAACTTATTATGAGAGGAAATAGATTAAAAATTCGTTTGTTGATTGGACTCGCTATTGTCGGTTTTGCTTTTTTTAAGAAATGTGCAAGCCAAGAAACAAATCCATATACAAATCGTGTGCAGACCATCAATATGACTACTGACCAAGAAATTCAACTTGGTTTTGCCAATCGTGATGCAATGGCGCAACAACACGGCGGATTGTATCCTGATGCGGGCGCACAAGCACGTGTAGATATGATTGGCGAAAGATTGGTTGAGATGAGCATGGCGAAACAATCTGATTATAAATTTGAATTTCATTTACTTGCCGACAATAGAGCTATTAATGCGTTTGCATTGCCTGGCGGACAAATTTTTATCACTAATGCATTGTATAGCAAACTTGATGATGATCAGTTAGCTGGTGTTTTAGGTCATGAAATTGGACATGTTTTGGGTAGACATTCTGCGGAACGCATTGCAGAAACCGATTTTTGGCAAACAATTTCCACGGGCGCTTCTGTTGGTGCTGATATGGGAAACATGGTTGGCGGCTACGCACAAAATACCTTATTAAAAAATGGTCGTGAAGACGAATTGGAAAGCGACGAACTTGGCGTTTTATTGATGATAAATTCAGGGTATGAACCAGAAGCAATGATTGAAGTGATGAAAATTTTAAAATCTGCCGCAGGTCCAAATAGAGTTCCAGAATTTCAAAGCACACATCCCGATCCTGAAAATAGAATCCAAAGAATTAAAGAAGCGATTGCTGAATATAGACAGTAACTGTTAGCTGTTAGCCTTTTGCTCTTGACTATTTTTTCTTGGTTCTATACTCTTTTTTCTTGACTCATATAATCTAACATATTACTACTCAATTCTCAATATTGTGTTTCCAACAATACCATCATGATGGTAAAACAGTAACGCTTCTTCTCTTTTTATCTCTATATTGCTGATTGTTATTAACTTAATATATCAAAACCATGAAAAAAAAGACGAGTCATTTACAGTTAAACAAAAAACAAATTAGTACGTTGATTGCAACCGAAGTAACAGGCGGAATGCGCACGAATCTATGTCCAGAACCAACAGTACGAATCACAATATGCTATGGCGGGAATGTGTGTCAGAAATGGCCTGATTAATTTACTTTCTATTAAAAGTTTAAATACAAGAAAAGCCGTTTCTTCACAGAAACGGCTTTTCACATTAGGTAATCTAGCTTTTTACTTTGATGCTTCCACCAATACTTTTTTAACGTCTAGTGCTTTTGATAATTTTGCATAATCAATAGCTGTATGTCCATTTTTATCTTTAGAATCTAATTTTGCACCATTTTTCAATAATAATGAAGCAATTTCAACTCTGTTGTAACGTGCTGCATACATTAATGGTGTTTTTCCATTGGATGTTTTGTTTACATTTTCTCCGAATTGGATCATTTTTTTAACGGTATCAAAATCTCCTTTTGCAATTGCAATACAAAATGGATTTACTTTTACCACTGTTGTTACAGTTACTTCGTTTGATGTTGCAGTTTCGTTGTTTCCTTCTGTTGCGTTAGCCGTAGTGAATGAAGCTCCTACTATAAGAGCAATCATAAAAATTGTTTTTTTCATAATGTTTGTTGTTTTTTGAATTGATGATTGTTGATTTTTGTAATTTGATTACTCTTAAGAGACGACAGTCAGCAAAAATTGTTGCAAGCTTTTTTCTATTATAACACTTCTTTAACGATTCAGTCATATATCTGTTAAAACCATCACAAAAACTGAAACGGCGTTAACAGTATATATAGAAAGCTTTAAGGATTTCTTTTGTAGCTGTATTTTTTAAATCATTAAAAATTTTGAAAAAGAATCAGTATCAAAGTAAATTTGTCCAAGTTTTATAATGCTTTGATAGTAAAGCACATTTTTGCCGTTTTTATGAAAAAAGCAGCGTTTCGTTATGAATATGATAAACCTTTGCTAAAAAGATTGGTTTTTTAAGTTCGCGTTGTTATTATGTAATGAAATACACTTATTTTTATTTTTTTAAATCAATTTATCTCGAATGAATAAGAAAGTTATTTTAATGATTTTGGACGGATGGGGAAAATCGCCCAATCCAGCAGTTTCTGCAATCGCAAACGCAAATGTTCCATTTATCAATAGTCTATATAAAAACTATCCAAACGCAAATTTGTTAACGGATGGAATGAATGTAGGTTTGCCAGAAGGACAAATGGGAAATAGTGAAGTTGGACACATGAACTTAGGCGCAGGACGCATTGTGTATCAAGATTTAGCCAAAATCAACTTAGCAATTCAAAATAATACCCTGAAAGATGAAGTGGTTTTACAAGAAGCATTGCAACATGCGAAAAAGCACAATAAAGCAGTTCACTTATTAGGGTTGGTTTCTGATGGTGGCGTGCATTCACACATCACGCATTTAGAAGGTTTGCTGAATATAGCAAATGAGCATGAAGTAGAAAATGTATTTGTTCATGCGTTTACCGATGGTAGAGATGTAGATCCGAAATCTGGAAAAGGTTTCATTGCACAAACAGAAGCATTTTGCCAAAATTCCAATGCAACGTTAGCCACAGTTACAGGTCGTTACTTCGCTATGGATAGAGATAAACGCTGGGAACGCGTTCAATTAGCATACAATGCTTTAGTACACGGAAAAGGAACGCTAACTACAAATATTACGGAAAGTATTCAAGAGAGTTATGATGCTGGCGTGACAGATGAATTCATCAAGCCAATTATTTTGGCGGATGCACATAATGAAGCTGTTGCAAAAATTAAAGCGGATGATGTTGTGATCTTTTTCAACTTTAGAACCGATCGTGGGCGCGAATTAACAGAAGTATTGTCGCAGCAAGATTTTCCAGCGTTTGACATGAAAGCGCTTCCACTCTACTATGTAACATTAACTAATTATGACGCTTCGTATAAAAATGTTCATGTAGTATTCAATAAAGACAATATTAAAGATACGCTCGGCGAAGTTTTAGCCAAACATGGTAAAAAGCAAATTCGCATTGCGGAAACAGAAAAATATCCACATGTAACGTTCTTTTTCAACGGTGGACAAGAAACGCCTTTTGAAGGTGAAAAACGATTGTTATGTCCGTCACCAAAAGTGGCAACTTACGATTTACAACCAGAAATGAGCGCCTACGATATTCGCGATACGATTATTCCAGAATTGGAAAACGAGGAAACTGATTTTATATGTTTAAATTTTGCCAATCCAGATATGGTAGGACATACCGGAAACTTTCAAGCTGCTGTAAAAGCCTGTGAAGTTGTGGACGTATGTGCCAAATCTATTATTGAAGTGGCACAAAAACATGGTTATAGCACGATTGTAATTGCGGATCACGGAAATTGTGACACGATGATCAATCCGGACGGAAGTCCAAACACAGCACACACCACGAATCCTGTACCTATTATTTTGGTCGATGAAGACATTAAGCATATAAAAGATGGTGTTTTGGGCGATATTGCTCCAACTATTTTGGAAATGATCGGAATCCCTCAACCAGCATTAATGACTCAAAAATCGTTACTTTAAGAAAATTAGCAAACAAAATTCAAATCTTATTAAACATGAAAAAACTCTTATATATAGTTGTTGCCTTAAGCTTTTTTGCGTGTAAAAACGAAAAGAAAGAAATTAAAATCCCAACTACGGAAACAACTGCAACTACCGAGCAAACAGATTCAATTGCTTCCGAAGAAGAAGAAAAGCTGCCAATTTTGACAGGAATTCAAACACGCGCGTCAATTTCGGCTGCGCCGTATGATAGTTGGTTCAGTCCAACGTATGCTACTTATCCAGCAGACAAAGTAACGCTTGACAAAGTAAAACCATTACTTGCAGATGTCAACGTAAAAATATTTATGGGAACTTGGTGTGAAGATAGTCAACGAGAAGTACCTCATTTTTATAAGCTTTTAGACATTATGAAAGTGGACGATAAAAGTTTAGAATTGATTACGGTTGACGAAGAAAAAGTAACACCTGAACACTTGGAAGATGGATTCAATATTACCAACGTTCCTACGTTTATATTTTACCGTGATGGAAAAGAAATCAACCGAATTGTAGAATCGCCCATAGTTTCTTTGGAAGAAGATATGCTTAGCATTTTATCTGGTAAAGAGTATAAACACAGCTATGCTGAATAACACAGGAATTCTTTGTAGCTTTGCATGCACAAAATAGGAAGTGATGATGAAAGAAAGCTTACTTATTGCCGTTGATTTTGATGGTACTATTGTAGAAGACGCTTATCCTAAAGTTGGTACGCCAAAAATATTTGCTTTTGAAACGCTGAAACGATTAGAGCAAGATGGACATCGACTGATTTTATGGACGTATAGAAGCGGGAAGCATTTGGCGCAAGCTGTAGAGTTTTGCAAAGAAAATGGCATTGTTTTTTATGCAGTAAATAATAGTTATCCCGAAGAAGTATTTGAAGGGAAAATAAGTAGAAAGATTAACGCAGACTATTTTATTGACGATAGAAATATTGGCGGATTTATCGGTTGGGGCGAAATTTATCAATTGCTCACCAACGAAATGCCTAAAGTAGAATTAAAAAAGAAAAAAGGATTGTTTTCCTTTCTGAAGAAATGATCATACAAAAAACACGAGAAGAAATAGAATTGATGCGCGAAAGTGCGTTGGTAGTTTCAAAGACATTAGGAATGTTAGCCAGCGAAATTAAACCTGGCGTAACTACATTATATTTAGATAAACTTGCCGAAGAATTTATTCGTGAGCAAGGTGCAATTCCTGGATTTTTAGGATTGTACGACTTTCCCAATACACTTTGCGTAAGTCCAAATGCACAAGTTGTGCATGGAATTCCAAATAACACACCCTTACAAGAAGGTGATATTATTTCTGTGGATTGCGGCGCTATTAAGAATGATTTTTATGGCGATCATGCGTATTCTTTCCCTGTGGGAGAAGTGTCAATTGAAGTGAAAAAACTGTTGCAAGTCACCAAAGAATCTTTATATGTTGGGATTCGCGAGTTTAAACTTGGAAATCGAGTTGGTGATGTTGGACACGCTATTCAGCAATTTACAGAAGCACACGGTTATGGAGTAGTACGTGAATTGGTTGGTCATGGATTGGGAAAAAAGATGCATGAAGATCCTGAAATGCCAAACTACGGACGTCGCGGTCGTGGAAAGAAATTTATTGAAGGAATGGTCGTTGCTATTGAACCTATGACAAACATGGGAACGAAAGATATTAAGCATTTGCGTGATGGTTGGACAATTTTGACACGCGATGGAAAACCAAGTGCGCATTTTGAACATGATGTTGCGCTTGTAAACGGAAAACCAGAATTGTTATCTACTTTCAAGTATATTTATGAAGCCTTAGGTATTGAAAGTGATGAAGAAGCAGAATTCAGACAAGACCTTTCGTGAGAAAGCTTTTTAAATACATATTAAACAATATTCCAAGACCACTTTTAATTAAGATGAGTTATTGGGTTCGCCCAATTATTACATTTGTTTTGAAAGGAAATACCTTTACCGATCCAATTGACGGGAAGAGTTTCCGAACTTTTTTGTCGTATGGTTATGCGATCAATCGTGAAAATGCATTATCGCCAAGCACCTTGTCTTTGGAACGTCACAGATTACTTTGGCTGTATTTACAGCGAGAAACCGATTTCTTTACCAAACCACAGAAAGTATTGCATGTGGCGCCTGAGCAAGCTTTTTATAAACGTTTCCGAAAGCAAGAAAATTTAGACTACACAACGACGGATTTGTTGTCGCCGTTGGCAGATGTGAAAGCTGATATTTGCAATTTACCTTTTGAAGATAATTCGTTTGATACCATTTTGTGTAATCATGTACTAGAACATATTCCGGATGATACGAAAGCGATGCAAGAGTTGTATCGAATTTTAAAATCTGGCGGCATGGCTATTTTACAGATTCCACAAGATTTAGATCGCGAAGTTACGTTTGAAGACGATTCTATTACAGATGAAAAGGAACGCACGAAAATCTTCGGTCAGTACGATCATGTGCGTGTGTACGGACTTGATTATTTTGATAAGCTTCGAAGTGTAGGATTCAAAGTCGAAGAAGTTGATTATACGGCGACTTTTACTCCTGAAGAACTCGAAAAGTATTGTTTGATGGAAGGTGAGATTATTCCGGTTTGTTTTAAGAGTTAGTAGTGAGTATTGAGGTTTTAGTATTGAGATCAGCTTGTAAGTTCTAAGTAACATTCTGAACAAAACCCTTTTCTACCAATCGAATTGTATTTTTCAGTCACTAGTTTTTCATTTTTACCTGCTTCGGATGTACTTAACATTTCTTCAATATTTAATTTACTAATCTCTCCGAAATGATACGTATTATAACAATTTGTACATATTTTGAGATTTAATATTTGAATAGTATAAACTTCAGATTTCACGCCATTTATAATATCCACGTAGTGATGCTCGCAAGTTTCAAAAAATGATTGTTCTCCATGCTTTTCACATATTAATCTTCCCATTTCTTATTTTTATAATTAAATATTATAATTCATTAATGATTAGCAAGTTACCAGCTGTCAAGATTAATTATCTTGTTTAGCTATTTGAACTAGAATAAACAAGTTCAATGTCCTTTTAAATATGTGCGGTTATTAATAAAGAATTGTTGCCAAAATATGTTCAATTGCTTCTAATCGAGCACTCGATTTTTTGTTGGCATCAATTATTTTCCAAGGGGCATGTTTGGTATTTGTAAGCTTAAACATTTTCTCTTTATACGATGTATATTGATCCCACAACGCTTGGGCTTTTTCATCCACAGAAGACATTTTCCACCGTTTTAAAGTACTTTCTTTTATTTCCTTGAAACGTTTTGCCTGTTCTTTCTTTGAGATTGAGAAATAGAATTTAATGAGATAGGTATCAGACTGAATGAGCATTTTCTCAAAACCATTGACCTGAGACATGAAAATTTTATATTCTTTTTCCGTGCAGAAGCTATTTACAGGTTCCACTACGGCTCTGTTGTACCAACTTCTATCAAAGAATACAATTTCTCCTGGTTTGGGCAACTGGTTGATGTAGCGTTGAAAAAACCATTGATTTCTTTCATCGCTGGTAGGAATGTTTAGTGCAACTATTTTAAAGTGTCTTGGATTTATATATTCCGTAATTCGTCGTATGGCGCCTCCTTTACCAGCAGCATCTCTTCCTTCAAAAAGAATAACTACTTTTTTGTTTTCTCTTATGACCCAATTTTGAAGCTTTATTAATTCTTCTTGTTGTTTTTTTAGGTGATTGATATATTTTACTTCTTCTAAAACTTTAGGAATGTTTACTTTTTTGTTTTTCAAAAGTGCATGTAACCCTATTTTAGAATTAAGAAGCGTAATGTCTTCCTCTGTTAATTTCATCTTGTTCGTTGTTTTGGTTTTACATATCAATTTGAATAGCACTTCTGTGATATCTCATAATTATATTAGGATCGGGCAGCAGCGATATTTTTGATTCTCCTTTTCCATCATAATCAAATTGCGATAGCACATAGCGCATACTTTCTAGCCTTGCTTGCTTTTTATCATTCGTTTTCACGATAATCCAAGGACAAAAATTTGTATGTGTTTTACTGAACATCTGTTCTTTATAGTACGTGTATTTTTCCCATAGTTCTTGCCCTTTGACATCTACGGGACTAAATTTCCATTTTTTTAATGGATTACTTAATCGCGCATCAAACCTCTTTTTTTGTTCATCTTTAGATATAGAAAACCAAAACTTGATGATTTTTAAATTGTCTTCATATAGTAAATGCTCAAATTCAGGAACTTGCATAATAAATTTTTTGTATTCGCCTTTAGAGCAAAAGTCCATTACAGGTTCTACAACAGCTCGGTTGTACCAGCTTCTATCAAAAAACACAATTTCTCCAGGATTAGGCAAAACCTTTATGTATCGCCTAAAATACCATTGTCCTTTTTCTACTTCAGTTGGTTTTGTCAATGCTACAACTCTTGATGTTCTTGGGTTTAAGTGTTCTTTAAATCGCTTTATTGCGCCTCCTTTACCCGCAGCATCTCTACCTTCAAAGATTACAGCAACTCTCATTTTTTTCTGATCTAACCATTTTTGAAGGTTCACAAATTCAGCTTGTAAATCGACTAACTCCGCTTCATATTTTAATTTGCTTAGCGTTTTATCAATTGGAATATTGTTTTCTTTTGCAAGATTAATTAAATCATTCCTTGTTTTTACTTTTTTAAAATGGTCTGCGGTGAAGTTCATCTTCTTAAGTAGTTTTTTTATATAGTTTTTGCTTGCTGCCAACGTGTTTGTGCATGGCTAGCTCTAAAATAATAAAAGAAAACGAACTAACGGAAAATCAGTAATGTTTTCCAAGTACATACAGCATACACAGTTGATTGCAACTGCTTGTTATGGTTCGTTATTTTTACACTGCGCAGTTTACAAAAATTCTGATTGTCATAGCATGATTTTTATCATATTCAGTATGAACCTATATTCATAATTTTACCATAGTGAAGATGCAAAGCGCTGTCATTTGCTTTTTGTTTAAACTATCATACTATTATTACGAACTTAAAAACACTAGTTATGCGAATACAAGTAAAAGATTTTATGTCTTCTCCAGTCATTACTGCGACAGGAGAAAATAGCGTTCAAGAAATTAGAACATTCATGAAGGAAAAAGGAATTCATGCAATTCCTATTGTTTCGTATTCTAAGGATACAACACCTGTTGAAATGATTATTAGAGGAATTGTTACTGCTACAGATATAAATAAAGAAGTACATAACAATGCCATTGTGGAACATGTAATGACTTCTTCAAGTGTTCACGTTGTTCATATAAATTCAAGTGCTCAGGCAGCTGCCAAAATGATGCTACGGCATAAAGTGCATCATATTGTTGCAATGCATGAAGGAAAAATAGAAGGCATGGTTAGTTCTTTAGATTTTGTAAAATTAGTTGCGGAACATTCGTTGGAATAAAAACAGTTTTTCAACTAAAGAAAAGCAAAACACAATATTATTTATTGTTCCCTTACTCATAAGGGCTTTATCGTATTTTCCATTTTTTGTGTAAACCTCTTTTAACAAAAGGGATTTCATTTGCTAATATTCTTACTTTGTATTCTCCTAAAGCCACTCTATTTCCTCTATTATTTGTACCATCCCATGTATATGAATGGGAACCTTTTTTTAAAGACACATGATTAATAATCTCTTTAACGCAATCGCCCTTAAATTGCCAGTTTGCATGTTGAATATGTATACTTACTTTGGCATCGTCTATTAAGAAAAAGTTCAGTTCTACTCTTGTTACTATACTGAATGGATTTGGTGAAAAACGTATGTCAGAGACATATACTGTTGGTTCATTTGGTTTTGGGTCTGTACCTCCAAGTATTCCAAGTTTCTTTTTCAAGCCTTCTTTATATTCAAAATCAGATTCTCCAAATTCGCCTTCAATTTTTACAACATAGTTTCCTTGCATAACTGATTCTCCTTCACGAAAACCATGATCAATTTTTCCGTCCCACTCTAAGCAAACATCATCATTAGCCTTTAGGATTCCATCATTAAAATTTCTAATATTTTTTACATGTGACCATGGATTTTGGAAATAAGTATTCCTGTAGATATCAGCTTTAATCCTTTTATCATAACTTAATTTAAAATATATTTTAGTTTTTTGATCAAAAGGATTTGGCGAAATTCTAATATTACTTATTCCTACAGGCACACTAAAAAATAAAACGCTCCCAGTAGCCAATATAAGATTTGCGCTCGTATTAAAATTTGCGCTCATACTAGTATCTCCTGGTTCAAAACCTTGTGGTATGATATAACTCCATTTTGCAGCCCCATCTGCATTCGTTTGCTGTGATGGAAAGTTAATATAATCACAAGCTATGTCTATTTTGTGGTTTTGAACAGGTGAAAAATTCCATTCGCCATTTTCAAAAGCACATTGATGAAGCGTTGCAAATAATTCAATTTTGTCACCTATGTTTGCTTCTATACCACTGTAATCATTCGTTGAAAGTCCGTTGAAGATACCATGAAAATATCCAAAATAATATATAGGACTACTTACTTTTCCTTTATATTTTTTGTCTAAACTTCTGACTATTTCATCTTTTGTACCTAAACAATGACCACAAGGATCAAAACCGTGATCAATAGCGTGTTTTATACTATTTAGCGCAATCATATTGGCTTCTGGCATGCGCTTTATAGCGAAACAACTAGACTTATGAAATTCTTTGGTCTTTATGTTCCCAGTGATAGTTGATGTTTTCATAAGTGCTTTTTTTAATTAAACTTATGATATCAAAGCTAAAGTGAACCTTTATTTTAACCAATGATGTGCATCATAGTTATTTTAGAATGAAGTTTGTAATACATATACTATCGTTTAGCAAGTTGCAAAATGATATCTTTTCTCTTGGCTCTTTTCTCTAGATTCTTTTTCAGTCATTTTCCCTATTCCTTTTTCAATCGTTCTTTCTCAAATGCTGCTGTTCTTTTGAGTTGTTCTTCCAAATTCCATTCAAAATTAAATCTGTTTTTTAGGAAGATTGCAATAGGTTCGAGTCCAATTTTTGCGCGTCTTTTGTCAATGTTTACAGGATCGAAAACTGGCCACAGATTGAAACTTTTTGTCTCCGGATAGTATTTCATTTGTCCGCCATAGATTTGCAATTGTCCTTTGTCGGTTGCAATTCGGTCTTCTGCACGCACCAAAAATCTTGCTTCTAGTTTGTTGTCCAATACTGCTTTTTTCATCAATGGAATGTAGTGTTCACGTGTTTTTAGATCTGAATGTTGTAATACGTTACATATCGTTCTATTTCCGCGATCTCCGATTTGTTTTTGTTCGGGCCAACCGTAATTTTGAAGAATTTCTTTAATTTTTATAATATTCTGAGCGTGATTTTTCCGATACTGTTTCTGGTATACTTCCGCTTCTTTCGATTCCGCGCCATAGATATTCATCAGAGAATCCCGCAAACGTATTGGTGTTTGTTCTTTTTGCCGTATCGTATCTAAAATAGCGATTAAGTTTTCTGGCTTCTGAACGCTGTTTGTGAAGTCTTTTGAATTGTTCTTACTGAAACAAGCTATTATTAGGATGGAAAAGAATATCAATATCGGTTTCGCCATTATTATTGGGTTTTGCTTTAATTTAATTCTGTCTTTAACAACTTAATTAAGTTCCTTAAATCGGTTTCAGCTTGTGTATATAGTCCATCTTTTTCTTTTCCAATCATGATCATAATTTCAATATCATTGTGGAATTTATAATCATATAATTCCGCTGGCTTCATTACTTGGAATGGTTTCATTTGTATATATTCAGAGATTTTTGGGACAACTGAATACATATATTGTTCTTGATTTTTTTCTAACCTATTGATGTAACTGTAAAGCATTCCCATGTTTTGTAAACGCATCAAAATCTCCTTGTTTGAGATGAGTTCTAATTGACCACTAGTAGCCAATTTACTATACGCCGATTCTTCATTTTTGAAATCCGAAAAGAAGATAAGTTCGGTAGCTATGATTCCTAAAGTGTCTGTCAATTGCCTCAACGAATCATGTAAGATGATGTTACTTGCCTTAGCATATCGCGCTAAGTATTTGCTGTTGTACTGACGATTACCCTCAACGTCCGATAAGTCATTTTGCAATTCTTGTATGAGATCACCGTATAAGTTCTGTTCTACTACTTTTTTATTTTTAGCATTCTTCCAGTTATTTATGGATACCGCAATTAGAATTCCAATGACAACCAATATGATTTCTCCAATAGCATAGAGAAGGTATTTCTTGATTTTGTTTTCTTTCAAGAGATTTTGCCTAATTTTTCTAAAAATTTTTATCATTGGGTAAGTTTTGTATCAAGTAAATACTACCATAATTACATTTCGTTTTTGTTGATAGTCTAAGTTACACGTTTCTTATTTGGTGTCAAAATTGTGCGTAGGTTTTCATTTAGCTTTTAGCTTTTAGCTTTTAGCTTTTAGCAAAAATACTTTTTTATTGAAAGTCAATTGTTTTGTATGTAAAACGACCTTTAGTTTTTACACTAAAGGTCGTTTACTTAAATTTATATGATGATGATTTTCTTAACAGATTCCGTTTTGCGGACAAGAGATACTTAGAATACAAGTATTATCTGTTGGACTAGGGCAGTCACATGTATCTGTTGGACACGCACCTGTTGGACATGCATTTGTGAAGTTACAACCTACCGTTTTGGCACATCTTGTATCGACATCAATAAAGCATGAATTTGTTCCTCCACCTTTTATAACTCCTGATTCTAAGCTAGAAATTACTTTTTTGTTTAATGAAAGTCCGTTGTGATTTAGATTCTTTTTTTTCATGATTTTATATTTTTATGATTATAGCCTAAAGTTACCTTTATCCAAGCTATATTTCATCTTAAAAAACCACACTATATATACTCTAAAACCCTAATTAACATTTAATTATGTTAACTGAAAAGCTTCTAACAAACACCTTTTTGTTGTTTGTATACACAAAAACGACCTTTAGTATGTAAACTAAAGATCGCTTTTTTAAATTATAAGATGGTGTTTCTTAACAGATTCCTACTGGCTCACAAGAGATCGATGGAATACATAATTCTGTTGGAGCGCAACCATTTGTGTATGGACAACCTAAAGCAGTCTGACAGGTTCCTGTAGCTCCTCCGCAATTAGTATCTGCGTCAGCAAAACATGAGAAGGTTCTTCTTCCTCCTTTTAATTCGTCAGTAGAAAGATTGGAAACTAGTTTTTTGTTTAATCTAAGTCCGTTGTGTTGTAAATGCTTTTTTTTCATGATTTTGAATTTTAAAAATTTAATGACACAAGGTACTTTTATTTAGATTCAAATATTCCCGAAAAAACCCGACTTATTGTACTTTAAAACCCTAATTAACATTTAACTAACGTAAAAATAGGCTTACTTTTTTATGATTAAATCCTGAAATCCTTTTGTAGTATATTTTTGAATGTTTCCGTATTCATCTTTACTCACAACATACGCGTCTACATCTTTTAGCTTGCTTAAGAGTTCCTTCGTTTTTTCATAAGGCATTACCATAAAAGCGGTTGCATACGCGTCTGCCTTCATGCAATTATCTGCAACAACAGAAACACTTAATACATTGTTTTTCATTGGATATCCTGTTTTTGCATTCAAGATGTGTACATAATGATCACCCGTTTCAGGATCTACTCTGAATTTTCGATAGTTTCCAGAGGTTGCCATTGCTTTGTTTTCAAGTGTGATGAGTTCAATGTATTGACGTTCATCAGCATTTTGTATTGGACTGTCAATAGCTACTGTCCATTTTTTTACTTTGTGCGTATTTTTTCCTTTGGTTAAGATTTCGCCTCCAACTTCAATGATATAGTTTTTGATTCCTTTTTCATCAAACATTTTACCAATGAGATCTATGGCATATCCTTTTCCTAGCGAGTTAAAGTCAAACGTTACAGAAGGATGGTCTTTTACAACTTTTCGCTCACTTGTTACTTTTACCTTATCAAAACCTGTAAATGTCATAATGCTATCTACTTGTTCTTTGTTAAGGTTATTGATAGGTTTTTCTGGACCAAATCCCCACGCATTGACTAAAGCGCCGACACTAGGATCAAAGTATCCATCTGTTTTTTCATAAACTTCTCTTGAAAAGTCATACACCGTTTTAAAATAATCATCTATTACAACATCTTTTTCTCCTCTGTTAATTCTAGAAATATCAGAGGTTGGTAAGTATGCAGAAATCGATTGATTTACTTCATGAAATACATTTTCGATGTCTTCGCTGTAATTTTCATCTTCACTCGAAATTTCATATTGAATGGCGTAGGTAGTTCCTAATGCAAAACCTGTATTGGTTTGCATGATAACATCTTTGGGTTTGTCAACACAAGACGTTAGTAAAAAAGCTATACACAAGTATAGGGGCAATGTAACTGCTTTCATAATTTATGTTATTTGAATTAAACCATCATAGTCTAGTATGTATGGCTGGTTTTTTAGCACTTCTTCCAATGGATTGTCTGCATTACCAAGTCCAACGCCTGCAAAGAATAATTCGGCTTCAAACTTTTCTACGTGTTGCTTGAATGTTTCCATCCAAACAATATCGTATTCTTTTGGATCTTCAGGATAGGTAACAGCTTTTACAAGTACAAATTTCTTTTTGTTGTGTTCATCTATACAAACAAATTGGGGATGTTTGTTTAGTGTACTGTTTACTGCTAAAAATTCGTATCCTTTTTCTTCCAGTTCTTTTCCTACGATATTCATCGCAAGATTATGCAATTCTTGTTTTGTCAGCTTTTCCATATTTAGAAGCACTATACCAACACTTGCGAAAATATTGGTTTATTGATAGCGTTTAGTATTATTATTTCTTTTGTAATAAATCTCGATAAAGTGCAATTTTTGACGATGAAAATAACAATTATACAAAGATAGCCTGTGAATCAGAGTTTTCCGAATTTAATGATGATTTATATTGCAGTTAGAAATACAAAAGATACGATCGTGTAGTAATCGTATCTTTTGGTATAAATTGTTATGTTATTGTTTAATTAGTCCTTGTCTAAATCATATCCAAAGTTAATTCCTTTTTCCGCTCTTGGAACTCCTTTGGTCATCCACATTGGTGCTGGTGCATCTTTTAGATAATGATCAAAAAACTGCATCATTCTGATAGAAAGATCTTGCTTGTTTTTCGTTTTACGCAAATTATGACTTTCATTGTTGTACACAAGTAACCACGCTGGTTTTTGCAATCTACGCATTCCCATAAAGAGTTCAATTCCTTGATAGTATGGAACTGCTCCATCATTGTCGTTATGCATTATGAGTAGCGGAGTTTCTACACTTGGCAGACTGAATAATGGTGAACTTTCTACGTATAAATCAAATCCTTCCCATAAGTTTTTCCCTATACGACTTTGTGTTTTTTCATATTGAAACATTCTACTGAGTCCACTAGCCCATCGAATTCCGCCATACGCTGATGTCATATTACTTACAGGCGCACCAGCCATCGCAGCTTTGAATTTATTTGTTTTTGTGATAAGATATGCTACTTGATATCCGCCCCAACTTTGTCCTTGCAACGCCATACGATCACTGTCTATATATCCTTTCTTTTCCATGGCTTCTACACCCGAAATAACACAGTTGTACGCATCTTTCCCTGGTTGTCCTTCCTTATATACAATGTCTGGCACAAACACGATATAGTCATTACTTACTGAATATGTAAAATCTACTGTAGATGCACTCGGGCTTGGTATGTAATAATAGTTGAGTTCAGATGCACTTTTTTCGTAGAAATAGACAATCATTGGATACTTTTTTGAAGGATCAAAATCTTCTGGTTTGTATACGATTCCTTCTAGTTTTGTTCCGTCATAAGCTTTCCAAGAAACGAGTTCTGAAGTTCCCCATTTGAACTCTTTTTGTTGTGGATTTACGTCAGATATTTTTTTATATGTTTTAAAATTATCTGTAGTTACATACAAGTCTCCATAGTTATTGAAATTTTCTTTTCTGAAAACTAAAACGTCTGTTGATACTGCTTTTTTATAACCAAATATCAAATACGAGTCAGATTTGATTTTTTCAATAGGTTTTGCATCATCAAGTAAATAGATACCTTCCGTTTTTGTTTTTTCGTTGAAACCGTTTAAAAGTAATTTCCCATCAAGATAACTTGCTAACAAGCGGTTTTCATTGTCTAATCTTGATGTTCGAAATGTTATTTTGTTTCTTCTTCCTTTTTTAGTAATATTTTTAGGTTTTGTTCTTCCATCTAAAGAAACTTTCCAAATATCATATTTATCATAAAGCAATAGGCTTCCATCCTTATCATAACCGCCAGAACCATAAGCTCGTGCCAATGTTGGCGTATCATGATCTTCTCTTTCAAAAGCAACTTTAATATTTTTGGTCAAATTGTGTTTTTGAAGTGTCTCTAAATTAACAGAGAACCAATTTTTAGCTTCCAAATCAAAGTATACAGCATATTCACCATTCAAAGCTATATCAAGTGCTGAATTCGCTCCTTTTACCAGCAGTCGTTTTTCCCCTGTTGCTATATTGACAACATAGTAATCGTGCTTCCAAGGTATTGTCCAAGTTTCTAATTGATACGGTTTACTATCGTAACCTAGTATATATTTTTTAGCATACTTTCTATCTAAAGAAACACTTTCTAACGTATCACCTCTTAATTGCACATATTTCTGAGTTTCTGTATCAAAATAATAAAATCGTGTATCTTCTTTGAGCGATTCTTCTTGTGCTTTCTGTCTGGGTTGCGTTATTTTGTCTTGCCAATTCCAAACATCGACTTGCGGAATTTCATCATCTAATAGGGTCGTATCTTTTTTATGTTCACTTTTTAGTTTTGAATAGAAATAGAGTCGCTTTCCATCTTCCGAGAAGAAAGGCCCACTATTGTCACTTAATGTTTCCTTTGTTCCTAAACGCGTTTCTTCGTTTTCAACTAATAATTTCAGTTTGTTTTCTTTGTAGAGAAATAACTTAAAAGGTACTGAGTCTGTTTTTACAGAATCTCTTTCTGCAATGAATGTCAGTTGATTTCCTAGCTTATTTACATTTAGTTTTTTATAATCATATAATAAAGTATCTATCACTTTCATTGATTTAGAAATCAAATTGTATGCATATACTCCTTTTGCCTTTTTATCGTTCTTTTTATCTTTTGTAGTGTAATAAAAAGTTGTTCCATGTTCAGGAACTGCCACATCTTTTATGTCAAAAATCGTATCTCTACGCTTGGTTTTTAGGTTGTAAATAAGCGCATAATTATTTTTCCAAGCGGGCAAACTATCGCCTTTTATAGAATCTTTTTTGTTTTTAAATTTTTCGATGACCAGATAATCACTATTTTTTTTGGGCAAGCTGTATTTTTTTACACGCAAAATAGAATCGTATAGTGTATTGTTTGATGCATCATAGATATATAGAACATCTTTTTGCTGATCTTCCTTTTTTGTTTTTTCCTTTTTTTCAGCTCTTTTTGTAGCATAAGTCGCCTTCTGTTGAAAGATTACAAATTTTTCGTTTTTTGTAATCGCACTCTTATAGCCATTAAAATAGGTTGCTTTTTGCTGCGTTTCCGTGTCGTAAATTTCCAAATAGCCGTCACCTCTTTTGGTTGATGTTATTGTGGAAAATACAACAAGTTTCCCTTTATCGGAAACCTTTGTCCCATTTATATATTTCCATAAATCGTAATCATCATGTGTGATTGCTTTTTTTTGAGCGAACGAAATTCCTACTATAAAACAGCAGAGTAGTGATAGTAATTTTTGAATCATTTTGTAATCTAAATATTAAGAACACTAAATATAAGCAGATTATTTTTCTATTTATAAGTTTCTGTTGTGTTGACTTCATTTTTAACAAAAAAAAGATCGTTTACTGTGCGTAAACGATCTTTTTTATAATAGTTGTAATGAAGTTTTTTATCCTCCGAAATCATCAAATCGAATGCTTTCATCTGGAATACCGAAATCTTCTCCCATTTTTTGAACCGCTTGGTTCATTAATGGTGGTCCACAGAAGTATAATTCGATGTCTTCTGGCGTTTCATGATGGTTTAAGTAGTTATCAATTACACAGTTGTGAATGAATCCTACAAAACCGTCTCCAGCTTCATCATTAATATCTTTTTTCACTTTCCAGTTATCTTCTTCCATTGGCTCAGAAAGTGCCATGTAGAATTTAAAATTCGGGAAGTCTCTTTCTAATTCTCTAAAGTGCTCAATGTAGAATAATTCACGCTTAGAACGTCCTCCGTACCAATACGTAACTTTTCTTCCAGTCTTAATGGTTTTGAATAAGTGGTATAAGTGTGAGCGCATTGGCGCCATTCCAGCTCCACCACCAACATATAACATTTCTGATTCAGATTCATTGATGAAGAATTCACCGTAAGGTCCTGAAATGACTACTTTGTCTCCTGGTTTTTGAGCAAATATATATGAAGATGCAATTCCTGGATTTACATTCATCCAAGCATTTTTAGCTCTGTCCCATGGCGGCGTTGCAATACGAACGTTTAGCATAATTTCACGTCCTTCTGCAGGGAAAGAAGCCATTGAGTATGCACGTTCAACCGTTTCGTTATTTTTCATCGTTAAAGGCCATAGTCCAAATTTATCCCATTCTGCTTGGAATTTGTCTGGAGTTTCATGCTCTTCTGGATGCGCAGTAATGTCTATGTCTGCATATTTTATTTCACATGGAGGAATTTCTATTTGAATGTATCCACCAGCTTTGTAACCCATATCTTCTGGAATTTCTACTACGAATTCCTTAATGAATGATGCTACATTATAGTTACGAACTACGACAGCGTCCCATTTTTTAATTCCAAATACTTCTTCTGGAATCGTAATGTTCATGTCTTGCTTTACTTTTACTTGACAAGCTAAACGTGCTCCGTGTTTTAATTCTTTACGTGTAAAGTGAGGAACTTCTGTTGGCAATGCTTCTCCTCCACCTTCTAGTACGTGGCATTCACATTGAATACAGGTTCCACCACCACCACAAGCGGATGGTAAAAATATTTTTTCTGCTCCTAACGTAGTCAAAAGTGTGCTTCCTGAAGCTACTTCAATTTCGCGCTCACCATTAATGGTAATTTTTACAGGTCCTGATGGTGATAATTTTTGCTTTACAAATAGCAATAAAGAAACCAATACTAAAGTGATTAGTAAAAAGGCTGCTACGGTTGCTAATACTGTTCCTAATGTACTTGCTGCTAATATCATATTAATCAATTACTTTTGTATTGTTAGCGATTTCCTTTGTAGTACTGTTGTCTTTTACAGTTTCGATCTGAGCTGTTTTTTCTGTTTTCTCTTCTTCATCTCCACCTGTTAACATTCCTCCAAAACTCATAAATCCAATTGCCATTAATCCTGTAATGATGAAGGTAATTCCTAAACCTCTTAAGGCTGGTGGTACGTTAGAGTATCTGATTTTTTCACGAATGGCAGCAATGGCTAAGATGGCTAAGAACCATCCGATTCCTGAACCAACTCCGTACGTAGTTGCCAATCCTAGTGTTGCAATTTCTCTTGACTGCATGAATAATGATCCACCTAAGATGGCACAGTTTACCGCAATTAACGGTAAGAAGATTCCAAGTGAATTGTATAATGAAGGTGAAAATTTCTCTACGATGATTTCTACCAATTGTACCATGGTTGCAATGGTTGCAATGAACATGATGAATGATAAGAAACTAAGGTCGTAACTTGCATATTCTTCTCCCAACCATGATAAAGCGCCAGGCTGTAAAATGTATTGATCCAACAACCAGTTTAATGGTACTGTAATTGCAAGTACAAAAATAACGGCAGCTCCAAGTCCAACAGCAGTCGTTACTTTTTTAGATACAGCTAGGTAAGAACACATTCCTAAGAATGTTGCAAACACCATGTTATCTATGAATATTGATTTGAAAAATAATTCTATATGTTCCATATGTTTTCGTTTTTAGTTGTTTGTTGTTCGTTGTTGGTTTTTACTAACAACCAACATCTGTAAACTAGCAACTAATTTTTAGTCTTCTATTAAAGCTTTATTCTTTGTACGTTGTACCCAAATGATAATTCCTACCACAATTAATGCCATTGGTGATAATAACATAAATCCGTTATTTTCATATCCATAAGCATATAAACCAGATAACTCACCTGGAATTGGGTTTCCTAATACAGGAATTCCTAATAAAGTTCCTGAACCTAATAATTCTCTAAAGAATCCTACAATGATTAAGATAACTGCGTATCCTAATGAGTTTCCAATTCCGTCTAAGAATGATCTCCATGGACTGTTTCCTAAAGCGAATGCTTCAAAACGTCCCATAATGATACAGTTTGTAATAATTAATCCAACGAATACCGAAAGTGTTTTACTCAACTCGTAAGCAAATGCTTTTAGTACTAAATCAACTATAATTACAAGTGTTGCAACAACGATTAGTTGTACAATGATTCTAATTTTTGAAGGAATAATGTTTCTCATTAAAGAGATGACTACGTTTCCTACTGCTAATACAAACAATACGGATATAGACATTACAATAGATGCTTCTAGCTCTGCTGTAATTGCCAATGCTGAACAAATTCCTAATACCTGAATGGTAATTGGGTTATTATCTGCTAATGGGTCTAATATTAGTTTACTATCTTTTCCCATGACTTATTGTTTGTTTTTTAAGTTTTGAAAATATGGTAAGTACAGCTTTAAATCTTTTCTGATCATTGCTGTAACTCCGTCACCAGTAATTGTTGCACCAGCGATGGCATCAACTTCATTATCGGTTTTGTTCACGTTTTTAGGATCTGCATTTCCTTTTGCGACTACGATTCCTTTGAAAGCACCTTTATCGTTCAACAAGTGTTCTCCAATAAAATCATCCATAAAGAAACGCTGCTTAATGTTTGCTCCTAATCCAGGTGTTTCTCCTTTGTGATCAAAATAAGCTCCTTGCACAATCATGTTTTCGTCTAAAGCGACATAACCCCAAATTGCATCCCAAAGCCCTTTTCCTCTAATTGGTGCGATATAGAATGTTTTTCCATCTTTTTCACCAACAAATAAAGGTAATCTTCTCACCTTTCCGGCTTTAGCGTTTGCTTGTTGCTTTTTAACATCAATTAGATATGCAGTAGTATCTTGTTTTACTTCTCCATTTTCAATGACTAATTGTTGTTTGATATATTGGTCAAATAATTCAGGAGCTTCTTCAGTAGATACAAAAACTGCACTCGTTCCTTCATTATTGTTTACGCCCATTGCATACAAAATGTTTTGCTGTTTTTCTAAACGCTGATTTTCTGTAATTCTTGGCTTTAACGCTGATGCTAAATAAGCAAGTAACGCACCTACAACGAATACCATTCCAATGGCAAATAGTATGGTGTATGAATTTTTATCTGTTCTTTTTTCCATCGTTAAGCTGTTTTTACTTTTAGACGCTTCATTCTTTTCTTCACATTACCTTGAATCACATAGTGATCAATAGTTGGTGCAAATACATTCATTAACAAGATTGCCAAGAATACACCTTCTGGATATGCTGGGTTAAATACACGAATCATGATTGATATGAAACCAATTAAGAATCCGTAAATCCACTTTCCTTTGTTTGTTTGTGCGGCGGTTACTGGATCTGTTGCCATGTATACGGCTCCAAATAATATACTACCGATGATTAAGTGTTGCCAAAATGGAACATTCATTAATCCAAAGAACTTGCTTGATTCTTGAATCCATCCAGCACCTACAACTCCGTTAAATATTAATCCCATTGCTAAGGCACCAATTATAGTACTTAACATGATTCTCCAACTTCCGATTTTCGTAAAGATTAGGAATAATGCTCCAATGATGATTAAGAACTTTGAAGTTTCTCCAACAGAACCTGGTATTAATCCCCAAAACATGTCCCAATATGAATATAAGTCTGCAGCTCGATCACCGTATGTTGTAATAATCTCAGATCCGCCATTCGTTCCTGCAATGGTTAACTCTTGTCCTGATTTCGCATAGAAACCAAGTAGTGTTTCACCCGAAATAGCATCTACATTTTCTCCTGCAGCAATTAGCTGATCTCTGTTTACAGCATCATGAACCCAAACTTTATCTCCTGACATCCATGTTGGATATGCAAAGAATAAGAATGCTCTAATCGTTAATGCTGGATTTAAGATGTTCATTCCAGTTCCACCGAAAACTTCTTTTCCGATGACAACTCCAAATATTACCGCTACTGATAACATCCATAATGGAATATCAATTGGTACAATTAACGGAACTAACATTCCTGTTACTAAGTATCCTTCTTCTACTTCGTGTCCTTTGATCACTGCGAATAAAAATTCAACAGCCAATCCAACACCATAAGAAACAATTACGAGAGGCAATACTTGCCATGCACCAAGAATTAAATTGTCAAATGACCAAAAAGAAGCGCCAAAAAATCCGTTCGCAGCTTCAATTTCTCCTAATGCTAAGTAATGTTGGTACCCTGCATTGAACATTCCGAAAATTAAACATGGAACTAACGCCATGATTACGGTGTTCATCGTACGCTTTAAATCGTCCGCCACTTTAATGTGCGTTCCATTGTGCGTAGTTTCGTTAGGTAAGTATAAAAACGTATGCAAAGCATTGAACGCAGGCGCCATTTTGGTTCCTTTATACTTCTCTTTTATATCATGTAATTTACTTTTTAAGCTCATAGTGTTATCCTATTTCTTTAAGCATTAAGTCTAAACCTTCTCTAATAATCTTTTGATGTGGTTGCTTTGAAACACATACAAATTCTGTCAATGCAAAATCTTCAGGAGCAACTTCGTACATTCCTAAAGCTTCCATTTCATCTAAATCTGCATACATACAAGCTTTCAGTGTTTGCATTGGATATATATCTAATGGAAATACTTCTTCGTACGTTCCAGTAGTTACAAATGCGCGATGCTCACCGTTTGTATTTGTATTTAAATCGAATTTCTTATTTGGTGTTAACCAAGAAAATGTAAATGCTCTTGACGTACTTACTTTATTGAAGATTGGTTTATTCCATCCAAAGAATTCATAATCGTCACCTTCTGGAATTGCCGTTACCTGATTGTCGTAATATCCTAAAGCGCCATCTTCTGCTTGTTGCTTTCCTGACAATACGTTTCCACTAATAATTCTAGTGTTATCTAAGTTAATGTTGCTTGCAACCAGATCTTTTATGGATGCTCCAGCAATTGCTGTAACATACGCAGGATTCGTTATTTGTGAACCTGTAACTGCAATTGTTCGTGTTGCGTTGAATTTACCCGTAAGTAATACTTCGCCAATAATCACTAAATCTTGTGCAGTAACTGTCCAAACAGCTTCTCCTTTGTTTACAGGATCAATTTTGTTAATGTGTGTTCCAACGTTTCCTGATGGATGCGGTCCAGAAACTGTATGACTTACTGTTCCGGCAACATTTGCTAGTGGAGAATTTCCACCTTTCTTTGTGGCTACATGAACGTTTCCGTCAGTCAATTTTGTTAATGCGGTCAACGCAGCTGTCAATTCAGCTTCTTTCCCTGCTAAAACATAATCGAGATCCGCAGCTAAAGGAGCACTGTTATGTCCTGAAACAAAAATCGCTTTAGGCGACTTTTCTGCATTAGCAATTACGTCATACGGACGTTGTTTGATAAATGGCCAACATCCAGTAGCACGCAAATGCGCTTTTACTTCGTCACCAGACATTTTAGCAACCTCTTTTTTACCGAAATCATGATGTTCTTGAGTTGCGTCTGCTAAAATTCTAATTTCTAAAATTTTACGCTTTGCTCCTCGAACGATTTCTGCAATTTCTCCACTTACGGGAGAAGGAAAAAGTAATGCTTCGTCTAATTTGGAATGGAATATTGCCTGACCGGCTTTAACTTTATGACCAACTTTCACTAACATTTTAGGAATGATACTGTGAAAATCTTCGGGCTTTATCACATAAAAACTACTTGCCTTTACAGGTTTTGTAGTCTTTTCTGCTTCGCCAACAAGCTTAATATCTAAGCCTTTTTTTATGCGAATGTCTTTTGACATAGTTATGGATTTTTTTCTAAAAAACATGCAAATTTAAGTATTAATACACTCAACTAAAAGTCATATCATCACTATAAAATTTATTTATATTGATTCTAAATTAATATTTTCATTCCTCGTTTTCAGTCTACAAAAATCATTGCCCTGTTTAGGCATACATTTTGCTTATATTTACAAAAATTCTTTTTTAATGAAACATCGCAATTTTTATATTTTCACTTTTTCAGTACTCGTAAGCTTTTATTTACAAGCACAAGTTGAACCATTGGAAGAAGTTGCACCTCCAAATTTTATAAAAAGTATTGAACTTGCTGGCACAAATCAAGGCGATCAATTTCCGGTACTACGATTGGGAGAACCACTGAATGTTACTTTTGATGATATTAATGGCGATGAAGAGGATTATTATTATAAAATTGTGCATTGCAATTATGATTGGACACCTTCAAACTTATCGAAAGCACAATACATGAAAGGCTTTGACAATCAGCGAATTATAAATTACGAAAATTCATTTAACACCTTACAATTATATTCTAATTATAGATTAACGATTCCTAACAACCTTACAACATTGCTCTTGACAGGAAATTATATGCTTTCTATTTATAATGATGATGATGAATTGATGTTTTCCAGAAAGTTTATTGTGTATCAAAATGCTGTTAATGTTGGAGCAGCTGTACACAGAACGCGCGACCTCAGCACCATACAACAAAATCAATTGATTCAGTTTGAGATCAATTCGCCTAATCTATTTTTACGACATCCTGAGCGCGAAGTTAAGATTGCTATTTTACAGAATTACAAGTGGAATACAGCTATTACGAACATTAAACCACAATATACGCTTGGTTCAAAGTTGATGTATCGTTATAATACGGAAACAAGTTTTCCGGGCGGAAACGAATTTTACAATTTTGAGAATAAGGAAATTCGAGGTGGAAATGTTGGCGTTAGAACTATAGAATTACGAGATATTTATCATAATTATTTACATACCGATGCAACACGCGCTTCCGAACCATATACCTTCAATCCAGATATTAATGGTGATTTTTTAATTAATACCATTCAAGGAACAGATCCTTCTATTGAAGCAGATTACGCCATGATTCATTTTTCGCTTGCCAATTATATGACTTTAGAAAATAGCAAAGTATATGTGTACGGACGTTTTAATAATTATCAATTGACAGAAGAAAATCAACTATTTTATAATCCGGAAACAGATTTGTATGAAGCACAAATTTTGCTTAAACAAGGATTTTACAATTATAAGTATGTTGTAGTAAATGCTAAGAATGAAGTAGAAACTACGAAGATTAGCGGCTCTAATTTTGAAACAGAAAACGATTATTTAATCATCGTATATTTTCGAAAGTTTGGCGAAGTGTACGACAGTATTATTGGAATTGGTAGCACAAATTCGAGCGTAATTAAAAATTAAAGAATAATTTTTACACTGAAAAGCGTTAAAATTTTAACGACTTTGAATATAGTAAATAGAAAATTCGTATTTTTGAGTGTATTGATTTGGCATTTTGAAGTAATTACATAGAATGCTCGCAATCATTTATATACAAGCCACAGATGATTCAACAGGTAACCAGAGGTATAAAAATTTCCGTACAGACTAGTTTTGAAGGTACATTCTTCAAGAACTACAAGATGCATTTTGCGTTTGGTTATCAAATTACCATTGAAAACCAAAGTAAAGATTCTGTACAGTTAACATCTAGACATTGGAAAATTTTTGACGCTTTAAATAGCACTGAACTTGTTGAAGGCGAAGGTGTTATTGGAAAGAAACCCGTTTTAAAACCTGGAGAATCACACACCTATCAATCTGGTTGTTTACTTGCGTCGCCAATTGGTGCAATGCACGGTCATTACAATATGGTCAACTTTACAACTACAAAGAAGTTTAGAGTTTTTGTTCCTACGTTTAAGTTGAGTGCGCCTTTTGCGCTGAATTAGCATTTCGACTCCGCTCAATGCTCGGCTCAGGGTTCAAAAGCTTCTACATTCAGTATTCGATATTTTCAGTTTTAACTTCAATTTCATAATAATCACTCAAAATCCAACACATTTTCCGCTTCTATTAAATAGGTTAATGCTTGAATTTTTTTATACATTTTGTTGAAGAAGATGCGTTGTTCTTTTTTTCCTGCGGAAGATAATAGCTTCGAGTTTCGCATTTGTCGTTCTAAATGTTGATCAACTTGCGCTAAGGTTTGTGTGTCACTTGTTTTGTAATACGACAAGATGGTATATGGAACAAATAACGTTTTTATGATCGGCGTTTTGACTAAAACTGTATTGTTCATCAATAATAATTCGTTGTAATACAGTTTGTATTGTTCGTCATTCGCGACTTTATCTTCTATCATTTCCACTAGCTTTTTTAAATCGTCACACAAACGCAACGCCATCGTTTCTGTAAGTAGCATAGATTTGTAATAGAAGTGAATTTGTTTCATGGTACTATTAATTGTAGTGATATCCCAAATTTCGGTTACTTTTAAATTGGCGTACAATTCTCCCAAACGTGAAGCCGCCGAAACCAACGAAACCGAAGGTGCAAAGTTTTCAAAAGCAATCACTTTTTGTTCTTCGCTTAGTAATTGCAACCACACATACATTTTGAATCGCGATAAAACATTGTCGGAAGACGTATAAAATATAGGCAAATCTTTGGCTGAGTAAATGATTTCAGAGCCTTTCATCGCTAGTATTTGTTGTAAATTTTCATGAGAAGCCACAAAATACGCTTCCAATTCTGCTTGCGTTGTAATGGTTTGTGTTTTTTCTACGGCGACAACATTCTGCAAACCAATTCCGAATAATTGATCGATAGACATATTGAAATGACGTGACAATTTTATAGATTCTTCTAACGATAACTTACTTTTCAAACTTGTGCGCCTGTGTGCAGCATCATAACTGATGTCGAGTATTTCTGCGACGGTATCGATTAAGGAAACATTCGCGGGTAACGCGTCTTTTATTTTAGAGAGAAAGAATTCTTGCATGTCGTTTGCGATTTTCACAAAAATAAATATTCTTAGTTGCTATTCCTACGATTTATCTTGTAATTATTGCAATAAATTTGAAGTGTAATTCAAAATCATTCAACATGAAAAAAATACAATACATCGTTATAACACTTATCAGCATCCTTAGTTTAGCAAGTTGCGCTTCGTTTTCTGGAAAAATTATTCGAGATAAAACTGAGATACTAACCAAAGAAAGTATTCGAAATATTGAAGGAACGTATGAAATTCAATGTTATGATTCCTATTTCAAGTCTCGTGTAGGAAGAGAAATTATACAGTTTGACAAACCAAACAGCGATGCATTTATAAACAGTTTCACAAATACCTATACTATTGATTCTACGCTTGTAAAAAAGCTTGTGGTAGATATTAAATTTATTTCTGACAAAGAAATTTCATTCACATATAGACATCAAGATTCTATTGTTAATGAAACAGTTTTAGGCGTAAAACTTCGAAAAAACGGCATGTTGCATTTGAAAAACCGTGAAAGAGATATGATGGGCGTTCCGCTTATTTATGGAAATTTTGAGATTAGCAGATCTCGAATTGGACTTAGCAAAAGTAACGACCTCATCATTAATCATGTATATCATATTACAGGTGGAGCACTGATCCTACTTTCAGATTCAAGAACAAGAAATACTTCTTATTATTTTAAACGAATAGAAAAAACATCATGAAAAAATTACATCAACTAATTCTCGGAGTATTAATAATTAGCTTATCAAGTTGTGCTTCGTTTTCGAATAAGATTTCGAAAAAAGAAAGTGTAAGACTAACGAAGAAAAATATTCAAGATATTGAAGGAACGTACGAGTTTCAACCTTTTAAATCGTTTGGCGCAAGAGGCAACCGCGTATATGATGTTAGTAATGATATTAAAAACATTGATCAATACCTTGTAGGCGAAGCAATAGCATTTGGATCAAAAACTGATTATACTGTTGACCTAAAAGTGGTTTCGCAGCATGAGATTTCCTTCTCCTTTAAAAATAAAAATACACTTGTTTATGAAACGACCCTAAAGATGAAACTTAAATCAAATGGACTTATTCATTTAGATAATAAATATGTAAAAGCAACAGGAATTCCTTTTCTTTTTGGAGGAATCACGAGCAAAAAAATGCGCATTGGACTTTCTAAGGAAGGAAATCTTTTATTGAATTATGCGTACGATAGTTTTGGCTCTATTCTTATTTTTTCCGCAGGAACTTCATATAATCATAGTCACCATTATAAAAAAATAAATTCTTCCTTATGAATCTGGAAGTTTATTGAATGGCTAATATATAATCTTGCTGAAAGCTGAAATAAAATACTTTTCCATTTTGCAGAATATTACAATATAAACAGTTTGAATTGTGTATGAATTGATACGGTTTTTGAATGTCAAAAGCCGGATCGTTTACTTTAAAGATTCCGTCTACATCTATATTTCCGTAAGGCGCAATTCTTCTGATTCTATAACTAAAAGTTCTTGCCGGAAGCGAATGAATTTCAAACCAAGATCCGCATGCGATTCCGGGCAACCATTGCGCATGATCTTCAACTCCTTTGACCTGTTTTGGCTCTAAGGTTCCAATGAAATTAGGCGTATGATCTTTTAATCGATCCAAAAAACAACGTATGGTTTCTTTTCGAGATGTGGATGTAAAAATTTCAACACGATCTTCTATGACTTCATATACATGTTGCTGTGTATTTGCTAATACTACATTCCCAACCGTACTTGGTGTAAACCAAGTAGATCTTTTTAATGCCTTTTTGACTTTTTCATTCGTCAGTGAAGCTATTAAAGTAGTTGTTACAAATCGGGCGCAGTTACAAGATTCTTTTTTAAAAGCGGCATAATACATAGAGCCTTTTCGTTGCAAATGTGTAATACATTCTAGTGCTTTTTCATAGTTAATAGCATCACAAACAGAAGCAAGTAATTTTCCATCACCGTGTGTTAATTTTGGATTGTTTGCTAAAAATTGTAAAATTTCATCCAGATTTGCAATAGTTCCATTGACAATCCTAGCTTTTATTGGGAAATCGAGCTCTCGATCGCGCATTTTCCCTCGAACTCTTCCGTGAGGTTCCGCTGTAATGTATCGTCCAAAATCATGATAGGATAAAACTCCCGTTGTATTATTGATAAGCACCAAAGCGGCATGTCCTGCGCGAACATATTTTTTTTTACCTATTCCTATAAATCGTAAATACGGAGAATACCATTCTTCGGCAGTCATTACAATAGTATCAGGATACGCCAATGTAAGTATAGTACCAGAATTATTCATGCAAAGCCTCTATTGGATTAAAAGATATAACGCTATGCCTATTTTTTGTGAGATCATAATAATTCATTGCGATACTATCTTCGGTTTTTTCTATTTGCGTGATACTAATCGTTTTTATAATGCCTCTATCCATAATGACATCCACATTAGGATCATTAATACCTGCGGTTTTATGAAAGTTGAGCAATGTGTCAGCGTTTAATGTTTTTTCTTGTTTTAACTTTGAAAACCAATCGCGTCGCATTTCTTTCATTTTTTCAGTATATAATGTAGAAGATGACCAAATATGTGATGTTAATGGAAGCTTTTGGAAATGTTTTTGTGCGCCATCCCAAACAAGTTCAAAAAGTTGTAGCGTTTCATTCCAGTCAACAATAACTATGGTAAATGGCTCTATAAGATTAAGATTGTAACGATGTACTGTTTCTGTAATATCAGTAGCTGCCAAAAAATCTTTTACCACAACACCACGACTATGACGATATTCTGGTAAACGTGCATGATTTTTAAAACCTCCATTTAACAAACAAACGACACGTTTTTTATCACTTGTTCCAATCCACGTTCCGCCAGCAATTGCATCTTTTGGAAAAATCATTTTTGTATCCAATGCGTCATAAATACTAGGTGCATGTGTGACTCTCATTGGCGATTCATCTCGATTAGATGTCAACACAAACGCTGAATTTCCTTTATATATAAAACTTACTGTACACATCGTACTTTTTGTCTGACTTTAAGGAGGCAACTTACAAAATTTTCATTAAATATTGAACAAATTGCAACCTGTATGTTTTTTTTGAAAAATAGCTTTAAAATTAATGTAAAGTAGTAAACATGATAAAAAATGATCTCTAAGATTGAGGTGCTTTTTTTTTGTATCTTTGCACCTCAAAATTCTAATCAAATACAATTAAAAATATAACCTATGGGAAAAGGATTTTTTCAAGTTCCAACTGCAATTAACGAAACTGTAAAATCGTATGCACCTGGAACTCCAGAAAGAGCTGCTGTTATTGCTCAATACGAAACATATTTCAATGGAACTGTTGATGTTCCAATGTATATCGGTAGTGAAGAAGTAAGAACTGGGAACACCAATACAATGTCACCTCCACATGATCACAAACATGTTGTAGGAACGTATCATTTAGCTGAAAAGGCACATGTAACTCAAGCTATTGAAAATGCTTTGGAAGCTCGTAAAAAATGGTCGCAATTGGCATGGGAACAACGTGCAGCTATCTTTTTAAAGGCTGCTGAATTGATCGCCGGACCTTATAGAGCAAAGATTAATGCGTCGACAATGATTGCGCAATCAAAAACGGTACATCAAGCAGAAATTGATGCTGCTTGTGAATTGATTGACTTTTTACGTTTTAACGTAGAGTTTATGACTCAGATTTATGAAGAGCAACCAGATTCAGCAGAAGGAATTTGGAATCGTGTTGAATACAGACCTTTGGAAGGATTTGTATATGCAATTACACCTTTTAACTTTACAGCTATTGCTGCCAACTTACCTGCAAGTGCAGCTATGATGGGAAATACGGTTGTTTGGAAACCTAGTGATAGTCAAATTTTCTCTGCAAAAGTGATTGTAGATATTTTTAAAGAAGCTGGTGTACCAGATGGTGTTATTAATGTTGTATATGGCGACCCTGTAATGATTACAGATACTGTTTTAGACAGTCCAGATTTTGCTGGAGTTCATTTTACAGGTTCTACCTATGTATTTAAAGAACTTTGGAAAAAGATCGGAAACAAGATTCATACCTATAAAACATATCCAAAAATTGTTGGAGAAACTGGAGGAAAAGATTTCATTATAGCGCATCCAAGTGCAAATCCTAAGCAAGTTGCTACAGGAATTACGCGTGGAGCTTTTGAATTTCAAGGACAAAAATGTAGTGCTGCTTCAAGAGCATATTTACCAAAATCAATTGCTGATGAAGTATTAAAGTATGTAAAAGAAGATGTTGCTTCTTTTAAAATGGGTTCTCCTGCTGATTTAGGAAACTACATTACAGCGGTAATTCATGAAGGTTCATTTGACAAATTAGCTAAATACATCGATCAAGCAAAAACGGATGCAGACGCAGAAGTTATTATTGGTGGAAATTATGACAAATCGAAAGGATACTTTATTGAGCCAACAGTAATTGTGGCAAAAGATCCAAAGTATACCACCATGGAAACTGAGTTATTCGGACCTGTAATGACCGTTTATGTGTATGAAGATGCAGATTGGTCAGAAACATTAAAGTTAGTTGATGAAACTTCTGAATATGCATTAACAGGAGCTGTTTTCTCTGGCGATCGTTATGCAATTGATGAAGCTACAAAAGCATTGGAGAACTGTGCTGGAAACTTCTACGTGAACGATAAACCAACTGGTGCTGTTGTTGGACAACAACCATTTGGTGGTGCAAGAGCATCAGGAACTAATGACAAAGCTGGTTCTGCACAAAACTTATTGCGTTGGGTTTCTCCACGATTAATTAAAGAAACATTTGTAACACCAATAGATTATAGATATCCATTTTTAGGGTAAACTATAAAGTTATCATATTTAAAAAGCCAGTGTACATGGGATACACTGGCTTTTTCATTCTTCAATTATTGTTATTATTGGTGATTCAATTTGATTAGCAACCTACAAAAGTGCAACAAATGATCATTCCATCTTCATCTTCATAATAAATCTCGCTACATTGCTGAGATGGCATTCCGCCTTTTACACTTCCAACTTTAAGATTTGAAACTACATTTTTGTTTAAACTGATTTTTTTTAACGACTTTTTTTTCATGGTTATGTGATTTTGAATATTAATAAAATTAAATATAATCATTCAAATACATTTCCCGATACGGTTTCACCGTAATAACACACTCACTATCTGTAATTTACATAAAACAATAGTTCTATAAATAATTTTATTTATACTTACTTCAATATTTTAGCAATCAACAGACAAGCACAAACATTCGCCTTTATCATTAAAATAAAAGATCATAGTAGGAAGATTCGTAAGGTACACAGGATCATAACCTTTCCCTTTTACTTGCGTTGAAGTGAAATTTGAAATGCTTTTTTTGTTAAGTTGCAAATTGTTGATTTTTTGTTTCTTCATGATTTTATAAGTTTTGTTGTTATACTATCAAAACTATAAAACATTTTTAAATTTAAAGTACGGTTAAACCATAACAACACACTAAAGTTATAAATTCTGTATATTAAAAAAGCAGCTCTAGTGAGCTGCTTTTATTTTAAGAATTTAAGAGTATTCTAGCTAATTATAATTAATTATTAATTAAAGTCTTTGTCTTCTCCTGTGTGACCTCCATTAGATGCTACAATCTCAAAGTTATTACCAACGATCATTGCTACAACAGATATCTCACTTGGATCATCAATATTAGTAGGGATAGGAATATCAAATACTTGCGTATACTTTTGACCTGCTCCAGTATTTCCTGCAGGGATAGCATCTCCAAGCACAGCTGTAAGTGAACTTCTTAATGTGTGATTGTGTGTAAAACCACTTGCTTCATTAAGTGGATTAACACCTCCATAATAACTTGTACCGTTTACTTGATTAGCATCAATTCCACTTTCAAGAACATATACTACTAATTTAGCGTTTGGCAAACTTTCTGCAAATGCTGCACTCACATATACTTGTAAGTTGTTTCCAACTACCATTGAGTTTACAGATAACCCTCTAGATGTTGTCCCACTAGCTAAGTTAGTTACTTGAGCAACATTGTTTGGCTCTGGGAATGTCCAATCAATAGTACCATTAAGTACTGCTGTTGGGTAAGTTCCTCCTGGATTAATTTGAGCAATTAAGGCTGAACTAGCTGTATTTTGCATGTTATCACCAACATGTGCAGCAATAATAAATGCTTTATCTGTAGCAGCTTCAACTAATTCAATTCCGTAAGATACTCTAGGACAAAATTGGCACCATGTTCCAGTTGCATCCATAACAGCAACTGTTCTTTGAAATGTTCCTGGTGCAACTTCTTCAGTTACAGGTAAAGTAAATGCAGTAGAAGTTACTCCACCATTTGTAGCTGTAGCTACTAAATCTCCCATAACAGTTGCCATGTATCTGCTTCCTTCAATTTGAGTTCCGTTTATAGAAAGTGTAGCATCATCTGTAATTGTATAATCATTTCCTGAAGCATCTGTTCCAATAACAACAAAATCAGCTGTATCTCCTACTTTAATACTTGCATCTGGACTTTCTATGCGCAGTGCAGTAATTACTGGTGGAATTACTTCTACATTAATGTTAGCACTAGATAATGATCCGTTTGTAGCTCTTACAACATACGAACCCGTAGCTGTTGGTGTAAAAGATACTCCTTGAATAGAAGTATTATTTACTAAAATTGTTGAGCTAGTTGTTACGTTACTACCGTCGTTAGCTGTTACAGTAAATGTTACTGAACCTCCTAATTCAATTGAATTTTCACTTGCTGTAACTGTAATTGATGTGATTCCTGATCCACCACCAGTTCCAGGTGTTGTTCCGCCGTCTCCGTCATCACTACCACTACAAGAGTATGTAAATACAGCTATTACCGCGACTAAGCATTTAAAAATGTTTTTAATTTTCATAAGATTTCTTTTTTTATAATTTTTGGTTAAGGTGTAATTAGCGCTCTAAATTATATTAAATTTTTGTTAAATAAAAGAAAAAACTAATAAACAGTTAATCAATCAAATAGCCTATAATTTATATAGAGAATGTGGAGAAAATCGCAAAATTGATTTATTTTACTTTTCTTGCTTTTTTAACTTTTCCTTTTATATATTTACAGCATTCTCACTATTAAACTAAAAAATTATGAAGTCAATTATGAGTTTTGTTGTTGTATTCTTAGCGCTTACACTACAAATAAATGCACAGAAACAAATTCCAAATATCTCTGTGAAAACTTTGGATGGAAGCTCATTAAACATGGATGAAATCACAAAAGAAAAAGGAGTGAAAATTATTAGCTTTTGGGCTACTTGGTGCGTACCATGTATTAATGAATTGGATGCAATTAGTGAAGTATATGACGATTGGAAAGATGAAACAAATGTAGAACTCATTGCAATTGCTACTGATGATGCTAGAACCAAGAAAAGAATAAAGCCATTAATTAATGGTAAAGGCTGGGAATACAAAATTCTTTTAGATGAAAATCAAGATTTACAACGATCTTTAAATATCACAACAATTCCGCATGTAATTGTCATTAAAGATGGAAAAATTGTATTTCGTCACACAGGATATTTCCCTGGCGCAGAAGATCAACTATACGACGTAGTTAAGGAAAACTCGAAGTAAACCTAATAAACCAACCAAAAACTAAACTAACGAACATATTTACATGAAAAAATTACTATACCTTTCTTTTGCATTGGCTTTTTCTGTAGGATTTTCCCAAGACAAGGATGATGAAGAAAAGAAAGATTGGGGAGCACTAACTGGTGGATTTGAATCAATTGTCCAGTGGTACAATGATGACACTGGGCTTGGAAAATTTGCCGAAGATGAACATGTACGATCTAATAATTATCTAAAATTAGACTATAACTATGGAAATTGGTTTGCAGGAATTCAAGTAGAATCTTATGCGCCAATGCCTTTGTTAAACTATTCACCAAAACTAGACGACTCTGGCATTGCGCAATATTATGCAATGTACAAAACGCGAAAATTAGAAATCACCGCAGGTTATTTTTATGAGCAGTTTGGAAGCGGACTTATTTTACGCGGATGGGAAAACAGACCTTTAGGTATTAATAACTCCTTTAGAGGTGGGCGTGTAAAATACGATCCATCAGATGCATTATCGTTTACGGCAATGTATGCGAGACAACGTGATGGTTTTGAAGTGTCGGAAGGTGAAATTTTTGGATTTAATTCTGAAGTTGATCTTACAAATTTATTCAAATTAGAAACTTCATCACTCTCAGCTGGATTTAGTTATGTTGGGAGAAAAGAAGATATTCCTGAAGAATTTCAAAATACTGGCTTTAATGAAATGACGAATGCTTTTTCTGCACGACTTGATTATTCAGGAAACTCATTTTATTCTGGAATAGAATATATTACTAAAAGCAAAGATGCCGTTGTAAATACACAACGATACATAGCAGATTTTGTAGAACCAGGAAACGGTCTTTTAATAAACTTCGGATATTCTCAAAAAGGATTAGGAATCGATGCAACATTTAGAAGGTTGGAAAACATGAGCCTCTTTTCTGAAAGGGAAGCTTCTGGAAATGTATTCAATGAAAATATCTTGAATTATTTACCAGGATTGACAAAACAACACGATTATTTATTGACAAATATATACGTGTATCAAGCGCAACCTACTATTTCAGTTCCAGATCCATCTTTATTAAAATATGGTGAAATTGGAGGGCAGGTTGATGTTTTTTACAACTTTAAAAAAGGGACTCCAATTGGAGGAAAGTACGGGACAAAAATCGCAGTAAATGCTTCATATTGGGCTGGATTAAGAGGAGATTTTAATTTTACAGATAGAGAAGCAGAAATAGACTATTTCGGTTTTGGACAAAAATACTTTTCTGAATTCAGTTTAGAAGTTCGTAAAAAATGGAATCGTAAGTGGCAAAGTATATTTTACTATGTAAATCAATATTACAACGAACGTTATATAGTAGACAAACTTGGTGTAGTAAATTCTAATATTGGTGTAGTAGAAACAACTTACCGAATCAACTCTAAAAGATCGATTCGTGCTGAAGTGCAACACTTGTGGACACCAGACGACAACAAAAACTGGGTCGGAGGAACATTAGAATTTAATGTAACACCAAGACTATCATTCTACTTAAATGACATTTACAATTACGGAAACGATGACAAAGACGAACAAATTCACTATTATAATGTTGGAGGTAGTTATGCAAGAGGCGCTTCAAGAATTGCCTTAAACTACGGAAGACAAAGAGGCGGATTAGTCTGTGTCGGAGGTGTTTGCCGTTTTGTACCACAAAGCACAGGAGTTACTGTTAATATATCAACAGCATTTTAAAACGCTCAATTACCAACCAACCCCAACTAACTAATTACAAAAAATCCCTTATGTGTTATACATAAGGGATTTTTACTTTTATATGCTACAGAAAAGCTCTGAACTCTTACTTGTAATTTTTTAAGGTTTATATTTTAAAGGTACATGCACTACTTTTTTTGTTTCAAAAAATTCTTCTTCAAAATAATCTGGAATTGGAAATAAGGTTGCTTTCGCAAAATCTTTCAATTCTTCAGCAAGATCGCCTCCTTTTAAATATAAAATTCCATTCTTCAATTCGTGTTTTTGCTTTTTAGCAACTTTCTTTCGAACCCATTTTACAAAATCAGGCATATTGGTCACTGCTCTACTTACGATAAAATCGAATTCTCCTTTTACTTTTTCAGCGCGGATATGATGTGCAGAAACATTTGTAAGTCCAATACTTTCTGCAACAGCTTCCACAACTTTAATTTTTTTACCAATAGCGTCTACGAGTACAAATTGTACTTCTGGAAATAAAATAGCCAAAGGAATTCCAGGGAAACCGCCACCAGTTCCAACATCTAAAATTCGGGAACCCGCTACAAACGGTTGTACTTTTGCTATTGCCAAACCATGCAATACATGCCTAATGTACAATTCGTCAATGTCTTTTCTCGAAATCACATTAATCTGTGCATTCCATTCTTTGTATAAAGCTTCTAATTGCTCAAATTGTGCAATTTGTTCTTCTGTTAATTCTGTAAAATATTTTTGTATAATTTCCATATCTTCGACAAAACTAATCTTTATTTATGATTCTGTAAATTTATTGTTTTCAAATTACGATATTTGCAATATATTGTACCGTATAATCGTTACTACTTAAAGATTAAAAAATAGTTCCTCCCATGACGCATCAAAACGTTGATCAAGAAATTAAAGAAGCTTTAAAAAATTGGAAATCAATTATTGCAAAGTATAAAAAGAAAAGTACAGGAAAAGCAATTGGCCAAATAGCATCCTCTTTTTTACCATTCATAGCTGTTTGGGCATTAATGTACTTCACACTTGACTTTTCACTAATACTTACTTTCTTACTAGGAATTGTAAATGCATTTTTCTTAGTTCGAATTTTTATCATTCAGCATGATTGCGGACACAATTCATTTATAAAATCACAAAAAGCAAGTAATTTTATAGGATATGTGTGCAGCATATTTAGTTTTTTACCATTCAAATATTGGGCAGAAACACATACATTTCACCACGGACACAACGGACAACTAGAAAAAGAAGTCAGACAAGTTGGCGATTTACCAACACTAACTGTCGAAGAGTTTAGAGCAAAAAGTCGATGGGGAAGATTCAAATACAAAGTATTCAGAAGTCCAATTGTAATTTTTGTAATTGCTCCTGCATATTATTTAATAATTACCACAAAATATCCTTTTCTAAAATTCAATAACTGGAAAAGAACCACATACTTACTAATTAAAGATAATATTGTAATGATTGTTCCCTATTTAATATTAGGATATTTTATAGGTTGGGCAGATTTCTTTGCGGTTCAGTTTATCATATTATTCTTTTTTGGAATCATTGCCTTTTGGTTTTTCTACATCCAGCATCAGCATGAACACTCATATAAAAAATGGAAAGAAGATTGGGACTTTTTATTATCTGCAATCAAAGGAAGTAGCTACATAAAACTTCCAAAAATTATGGAATGGTTTACAGGACATATTGGAATTCACCACATTCACCATTTAAACAGTAGAATTCCAAATTACAACCTAAAAAAGTGTTTCACTGAGAATAAAATATTATCAAAATATGTGACTACACTTTCGTTTAAAGACGGATTGAAAATGATGTTTCACAAATTATGGGATGAAGAAGAACAACGTATGATTACGTTTAGAGAATATTACCGATTGGAAAAAGTGCGTTTTTCTAACTAAATCTACAAAACTATACAATATCAAAAAAGTCTACTTCGCGTAGGCTTTTTTCGTTTCACATAAACATTACACCTTATGCCAGTTATACTCTAAATGGTATTATATCCAATAATCAAAAGAAGTATCGTAAGGATTCCTATAATAGCCATAAAACTAAGCGCTGGATGAACAAGTTCTGCTCGATACTTTTTTATAGAACTTAAAAATCCACTATAAAAAACAACATAAAAAGCAATCATTCCAATAGCGCCAAGATATTCAAAATTTCCTTCGCATATCGTTACAACATGAACAATAGAAACTGCATGAGCACTCATAAAAATACACATCAACACAATAACTGAAGGCAAACGTAAATCTTTTTTGGAAATAAACAAGGTGTAAAAGAACTCGTAAAACGAACTAGGAATTACGGTTCTTGAAATGTAATGTAATTTATTTGTGATGATTTCCTTTTCAGAAGTTTCTTCGGGAAACAACACATGCTCTTCTTTATAATTTTTAATCAAAAAAATATCATTTAATAAATAATTATCTATTTTTCTTCGCTTGATAATATAATCAATCAATTTAGAACCAATTACTGCAAACAAACCCAACAAACCGAAAATAATCCCTAAATGATATCCAAATGGTGTGATTTTAGAAACTAAAAAATTAAAGCTTTCTGGCGGGTTTTTATAATAAATTGCGCCAATAGCTGTAATCAAAATCAAAAGAAATACCAACCGATCTAGTCGCTTCTTGGTCTCTAAAATTTGTGTTGTGACAGTTGACACAAAATACTCTTCTGAATTCAATTTTTCTTTATTATCCATTTCTATTGTTATTATTGACAACTATTTTTTATCCTAAACCAAAAATAACTAATTTCGCACAATTCAGTTACTAAACACAGAATTAACATAACACAACAATGGCACTATTATCTGAACGCGTATTAAACATGTCTACATCGGCTACGCTAGCAATGGCAGCAAAAGCACGAGAATTGAGAAATGAAGGGAAAAATATTATTGGTTTAAGTTTGGGTGAACCAGACTTTAACACACCTGAGTTTATCAAAGAAGCAGCAATTAAAGCAATTAATGACAACTACAACAGCTACACACCTGTTGATGGTTATGCAGAATTGAAAGAAGCCATTATTCATAAATTCCAAAGGGACAATCAATTAACGTACGAACCTTCGCAAATTGTAGTTTCTACTGGCGCAAAACAATCGTTAGCAAATGTTGCGATGGTTTTATTAAATGATGGCGACGAAGTAATTCTTCCAGCGCCATTTTGGGTAAGTTATAGCGATATTGTAAAACTAGCAGAAGGTGTTCCGGTACAAGTAGCAACATCTATTGAAACAGATTTTAAAATGACGCCTGCACAATTGGAAGCTGCGATTACTCCAAAAACAAAAATGATTTGGTTCAGTTCGCCATGTAATCCTAGTGGTTCTGTATACAGTGAAGAAGAATTAAGAGCGTTGGCTGAAGTCTTAGAAAAACACCCGAATATCTATATTGTTTCTGATGAAATTTACGAACATATCAACTTTACCAGCGAACATTTTAGCATTGCGAGAATTCCATCAATGTATGATAGAACAATTACCGTAAATGGAGTTTCCAAAGCATTTGCCATGACAGGTTGGCGAATTGGATATATTGGTGCGCCAACAGCGATTGCAAGAGCTTGTAACAAGATTCAAGGACAAATTACCAGTGGCGCCAATTGTATTGCTCAACGTGCAACAATTGCAGCCTTAGAAGCTTCTAAAGACAAAATTCAGTACATGATTGATGAGTTTCTAAAGCGCAGAGACATTGTGTTAGGATTATTGAACGAAATTGAAGGATTCAAGGTCAATATTCCTGAAGGTGCTTTTTACGTATTCCCAGATGTTTCACATTTCTTTGGAAAAACATTGCGTGGAAAAACGATCAATAACGCAACTGACTTTTCATTATACTTACTAGATGAAGCTTTAGTAGCAACCGTAACAGGTGACGCTTTTGGAAATCCAAACTGTATCCGAATTTCGTATGCTGCTTCAGAAGAACAATTAAGAGCAGCTATCAAGCAAATTAAAGAAGTTTTATAAAAGAAAAATTAGTTCACAACATATACAAAAGCTGTTTTCTTAGGAGAGCAGCTTTTTTTTAAACTATAAGAAGTTGCAATAAGAGATTCCCGATTTTTCGGGAATAAAAACAAACCAAAAAATGTTTGATAAGGACATCTTTTGGCTTGATTAAGATTAACTATATAATATTAAGGATTAAAAGTGAAATTGTCAATATACTACCACTAAGCATGATAATAGTGTTTGGAAACTTTCGTTCATAACGCCAGAAAAACTCTTTAATTCCGAAAAACAAAAACGTATTAAAGGCGTAAAAAATAACAATGCAATAATTTAAGTCTATTCCAAACAATGTTCTTGATATAGGCATTTCTGCTGAAACGTCCATATTTACAAAAAGCATGACCACTGTACTTGTTAATAAAAGTATGGTGGCCAACAAACAAAATTCTAAGAAGTTGAATGTCTTTCGCATTGTGTTTTAATATCTTGTGATTTACAGATGTAAAGATGATTAAAACATTTGAAGTGCAAAAGGGGATTTTTCCCCTTTTTTTTACCAATTTTTAGATGAAAGCAATTAAATAAGCGATGACGAACACAGAGACCTTTAAAATGGTTCCAACTGCAGGCATGAATCGATATTGATTTGTTTTTACAGTTTGCTTTAAACTAAATAATGACTGCGATTTTAAGTTGCGGAAATTTTCTTTAATTTCTTCTTTATAACTAGAAGTTAACATTCCTCTGTAAAAGAAGTTTGATTGTTCTTGTGACGATTCTATGGGAACCGTAATTGATTGTAATTGATGTGTTGATTTCATGATATTGTTTTTTTTGATTGATACTAGTAAGACGCATGAACATAAATTATGTTACAAGATATTTCAAAAAAATTTGTAGAAATCATTTTTTAAATCACTGTAAATTAGCGATTTCTCCAGAAGAATGGCGTGATTAGGATTAATACCGTAAATAATTCCAAACGCCCGAGAAGCATCAAAAAGGCACACCACCATTTCCCAAAAGCAGGTATTTTATTATAATTTTCAAGCGGATTCAAATCGCCCAAAGCTGGACCGACATTTCCTAAAGAAGAAGCAGCTCCTCCAATTGCCGATTCAAAATCTAAACCTACAAATCCCAACACTAAAGCACCAATAATAAATAACAACATATACAGAATAAAGAATCCTAGAATGTTATATACAATATGTTCAGAAACTGATTTATTATTATATCGCACTGGAATAATTGCGCGCGGATGCAACGTTCGTTTAAACTCTAACAACCCATTTTTGATCATTAATAAATGGCGCACTACTTTTACACCTCCCGAAGTAGATCCTGCGGAACCTCCAAGAAACATCAATCCAAAAAAGAAAATCGTTAAAAAAGTAGTCCATGATGTAAAATTGGCGGTTACAAACCCTGTAGTAGTTACAACTGCAATGACTTGAAACAGCGAATGTCTAAATGAGCTTTCAAATTCTCCCCAAACCATGGGATGATACGCCGATTGTGAAACATCAGCTTGAAAATAGACAATCATTGTTGCTATTATAGTAAAAATTCCTATGAGAATTGCATAGACTTTAAACTCTTCATCTTTGATAATTTTTTGCACTCTTCCTTTAAAAGCAAAATAACTCAATACGAAATTCGTTCCTGCCAAAAACATAAATAGTATGATGATGTATTGAATAATTGGTTGTCCGTTCCAGTGTGCAATACTTGCATCTTTTGTGGAAAATCCTCCTGTAGATAACGTACACAATGCATGATTGATAGCATCAAAAAACGACATTCCAGCAATATTCAATAGAATAGTTTCTGCAACCGTATATCCTACATAAATTAACCATAAACGCTTTGCGGTATCTGTGATTCTAGGATGCAATTTATCAGCACTTGGTCCTGGAGCTTCTGCGGCAAATAACTGCATTCCTCCTATTCCTAATAAAGGAAGAATAGCAATCGCTAATACAATAATTCCCATTCCGCCAATCCAATGTGTCATACTTCGCCAAAACAGAATACCTTCCGGCAAGCCTTCTATTTTTTCAAGAATTGTAGCTCCTGTTGTGGTATAACCAGACATCGTTTCGAAGAAAGCATTGGTAAAACTCGGAATCGTTTTTGTAAATAAATACGGAAACATTCCCGAAAGGGACATAAAAATCCATCCAAAAGTGACGACAATATATCCTTCACGTTTTTTGATTTCTTTTTTATGATCGCGTGTGGTTAGCATTAAAAGTGAGCCTACCAAAATGGTTACCAAACCTGCTAAGAAAAGTTGAAATGTTACACCATCTTTATAGATATAACTAACCAATGTTGCGATAAACATAAAGCCACCATTACAGAGTAATAGCAATCCCATTAAGTGAAATATGATTTTATAATTTACCTTCATTATCAACGATTAGAGAAACATACTTTCTACTTTGTTAATGGATCGTGGTAAACTACAAACGACGACTCTATCGCCTGATTTTATGAGGAAATCTCCCAAAGCGATCAGTCCTTCACCTTCGCGAATAACACCACCAATAATGGCTGATCGAGGAAAATCTAAGTCTTTAATTCTTTGATTGCATACGCGAGAAGTAGGCTTTACAATAAATTCTAATAATTCCGCATTCATATTGTTGAGTCGTGTCATATCCACAACATCACCTTTACGAATGTGTCTAAATATATTGTTTGCCGCCAGTAATTTTTTATTGATCAGCGTATTAATTCCGATCGATTGTGAGAGTTGAAAATAATCCATATTTTCAACCAATGCAATCGTTTTTCGAATGTTTTTTGATTTTGCCACCAAACACGACATGATGTTGGTTTCAGAATTTCCAGTAACGGCAATAAACGCGTCCATATCGTACACGCCTTCTTCTTCCAACAGTTCAACATTTCGTCCATCACCTTGAATGACTAAGGCATTTGGCAAATCGTCTGCTAAATCAAAAGCTTTTTCTTTGTCTTTTTCGATTAATTTTACATTGAATTTATTCTCGCAAAGATCACGTGCAGTTTTGAAACCAATATTACTTCCTCCAAGAATCATGACATTCTTGATATCTTCTTTTACTTTCCCGATTAATTTGTACAATTCCTCTACACCTTCTTTGGACGTAATGAAATATACTTGATCGCCTTCTTTAAATAATGTATCTCCGCGAGGAATTAAAGTATATTGTGTTCCAAAACGCTGAATTGCGATCGGCACAAAGTGTAATTCAGGAAATATATTTGCGGCTTCTTGAACACTTTTTCCAACAAATGGCGCGGTCCGTTGCAAAGTTGTTCCAACCATTGTTAATGCACCATCTTCAAATTCGTAACTATCATTAAATGCAGATTGATCTAATAATAATTTTATTTCGGCAGCAGCTAATTTTTCAGGAGAAATTAATTCATCGATTCCTAAATCTTTAAATCGTAATTCTTCCTGATTGTCTATAAATTCTGTGTTTGAAATTCGCGCAATGGTTCGTTTACAGCCCAATTGCTTTGCCAATACACATATGGTAATGTTTGTAGTTTCTGAAGAAGTTACCGTAATTACCAAATCAGCAGTTGCTACTCTGGCTTCTTTTAATATACTTATAGATGTAGCATCTCCTCTGATCACACGAATGTCTAAGTGTGCATCTGCGTATGCTAAGTTTTCCTTATCACAGTCTATTAGGGTAATATCTTGGGATTCGTAAGAAAGGAGTTTTGCTAAATGATATCCAACCTCACCAGCTCCTGCAATAATAATTTTCATTTATTCAACTTATTGAAAAAGTATACAAATATACAGCAAAAAAGCGATTCTATGCTAATACTTTCATTGTTGCCTATCAGAATCGTATTTCAGACAGAAATTATAGGCATTGCAACACAACATTCATCTAAGGATTATTTATATTTGCCAAAATTTCCTATATGTCGAAGAATGTAACACCGTATAAAGAGTCTAATCTGGGCAAAAAAGAGCAGGTTACAGAGATGTTTGATACGATTTCAAAAAATTATGATGGACTGAATCGTGTGATTTCTTTTGGTATTGATATTAAATGGCGAAAAAAGGTCGTGAAATTAGTTGGAGCAACGAATCCAAAGAGCGTTTTGGATATTGCTACTGGAACTGCCGATTTAGCAATTAATTTAGCCAAAACAAGTGCTGAACGTATTGTTGGACTCGATATTTCACCAGGAATGCTGGAAGTAGGAAAACAAAAAATTCAAAAGAAAGCATTGAGCGAAAAGATAGAAATGGTGTTGGGCGATGGCGAAAAACTACCGTTTGAAGACAATTCTTTTGATGCAATTACAGTCGCTTTTGGTGTTCGGAATTTTGAAAATTTAGAACAAGGCTTGCAAGAAATTTTAAGAGTTTTAAAGCCGAGCGGAATTTTTGTAGTGTTAGAAACTTCTGTTCCTGTAAAAACGCCGTTTAAACAATTTTATAAATTTTACACAAAAAATATCCTACCACTCATCGGAAAATTATTTTCTAAAGACAATTCTGCCTACGGATACTTATCAGAATCCGCAGCTGCTTTTCCCTATGGTGAGAACTTCAACAATATTTTACGAAAAATTGGGTTTATAGATGTGAACGATAAACCACAAACGTTTGGTGTAGCTAGTATTTACACCGCAACAAAATAGATTTTATGAAGAAGATTTTAATAATCATCTGCTGTATTTTTGCTTTGCAACCAGCATATTCTCAGTTATTTAGCAAAAATAAAGTGCGAAATGATGCCAGTGGAGGAAATGGTCAGATTGACAATAACACCTTAACTTGGGGTTATTTTTTAGGGTTTAATAGTTACGATTTTAAGTTTACATACAACACAAATGCGGATGCTATTCAACTAAAACCATCAACAGGTTTTAATGTTGGATTGGTCGGTGATGTAAAGTTGAACGATTATATGAACTTGCGTTTGGAGCCAGGGATTTTCTTTTCAACACGTAATTTAGAATATCCTGCAAGTTATGGATTGACAGATCCTGTGGATCAATTGCGCGAAATAAAATCGAGTTATGTACACATTCCGTTGCTTTTAAAGATAGGAACCAAACGTATCAACAACTTTAAGCCGTTTATTGTGGGCGGATTTTCTACTTCGCTGAATTTATCGAGTAATGAAAATAATCCGGATGATAATAGTAACAATCAGTTTCGTATGAAAAAAACGACCTATTATTACGAATTAGGTTTCGGAGTTGATTTTTATCTTTATTATTTTAAATTCACACCTTCTATACGTGGTGTTTTTGCTTTGAATGATGAATTGGTTCGTGATGTAGATCCAAACAGTCCTTGGACTGGAAACATTCAGAAAATGCAATCGCGCGGAATATTTATTAATTTTACGTTTCAGTAAACGCACTTCGCTTAAACTCATTCAATAAAATTCCAGTTGCCATGGCAACATTTAAACTTTCGGTTTGTTGAATTTCTCCAAATCGTGGAATGGAAATTTTTTGTGTAATATATTTTGAAACTGCTTCAGAAACGCCATTGGCTTCATTTCCCATGACTAAAATTCCATCAGTTGGCAAATTAGTTTTGTATACATTGCTTCCATCCATAAAAGCACCAAATACAGGAAGTTCTGTTGCTGCTAGATAGTTCTCTAAGTCTGTATACACAATATTAACTCGCGTTAACGAACCCATAGTCGCTTGAATTACTTTTGGATTGTAACAATCAACAGTTGCTTCAGAACACACAAGATGTTTCACGCCAAACCAATCACACAAGCGAATAATTGTCCCTAAGTTTCCTGGATCGCGGACATCATCAAGTACAACGATTAAACCTTCTGTATCAACATTTACAATCTCAGAAGTTTTAAAAAGTGCTAACGCTTTGTTGGGCGTTTTAAGAAAACTTATCTTTTTTAATTCTATCTCAGAAATAAGCATTACTTTTTCATCGGCAGCAAATAAGTTTTCATCTGTGGTAAATAAAGAATCAAGCTCAAAAGATGAGTTTAAAAACTCATCAATGACCTTTTTTCCTTCCGCAACAAACAAACCTGTTGATTTTCGGCACTTTTTTTGAGATAGGCTCGTTATTATTTTTATTTGTCTTTTGCTAACCATGCAAATAGTTTATTTTTGAATTTGAAAAATACCACTTATTGAAATCTTATTTAGCAAAAATATCATTATTTATTATAATTGGCGCATTCATTAGTTCTTGTAACTCTATTAAACGAGTTAAGGATGGTGAATTGCTACTGGTGAATAATAACTTAACGGTGAATGATGAAAACTCAAACGATCCAAACGCGTTGAGTCAGATGTATCAAAAACCGAACAGTCGTTTTTTGAACTATCCGTTACGTCTCAATATTTATAATCTTGCGGGTTTAAATCCCGATTCTACCTTTCAGGCTTGGCTTGATAGAAACCCGAATAGAAAGCCACGCTTGCACAAAAGATATTCTAAGAAGCAAGTGAGAGAAATGCGAAATTATAAACTAGGATTTAATAATTGGTTGAAGAAAACTGGGGAAGCTCCTGTAATTATTGACGATAAAAAAACCAAGAAAACGACCAATCGTTTAAAAGTATACTATCAAAATAAAGGATATTTTAACGCGAAAGCTAATTACGAAATTATTCCTTCTGAAAAAGAAAAAAGAGCTAGTATAGATTATACGGTAACCACTGGAAATCCGTATTTTTTAGATAGCTTACAAGTTCAAATTTCGTCACCCGATTTAGATTCTATCTACAATTTACACAAAGACAAATCGATTCTCAAGCAAGGAAAACAATACAATACAGGTGATTTTTATAACGAACGCGAACGTTTAACCGTTTTATTTAGAAATTCTGGAATTTATAATTTTCAGTTGAACTCTATTAAACCAACTGTTGGAATTGATTCTTCTAGCGCAGATCGCGATTATAAACTTCCTGTGTTATTAAAAATAAACAACTTGCGTGAACGAAAAAATGATACCATTGTTGAAACTGAATACAAAGTACATCGCGTTAAGAAAGTAAACATTTATACGGATTATACATTTGCCAATTCGCGATCAAAATATATAGATTCTATTACCTATAAAAATTATACTATTTACTCAAATGACAAGTTGCGTTTTCGTCCAAAAGCGATTACGGATGCAATTTTTATCAATCCAGGAGAAGTATATCGTGACAATGACCGATCGTTAACGTACAAACACATTAGTAACTTACGGACGTTTAAATATCCAACCATTCAGTATCAATACGAAAATGACAGTCTCACAGATTTAGTCACAAATATATATTTAACGCCGCGAAAGAAATTTTCATTGGGTTTTGATATTGATGTCACACATTCCAACATTCAAGATTACGGATTTTCGTTTAGCACATCGTTAATTAGCCGAAATGTATTTCGCGGTGCGGAAACCTTAGAAATTTCTGCAAGAGGAACTTTAGGAGCTTCTAAAGATGTGGCAGATTCGGAAGATCAATTCTTTAATATTTCTGAAATTGGCGCAGATATTCGATTGAATTTTCCGCGTTTCTTCTTTCCGTTTAATACAGATAAAATTATTCCGAAATATATGTTACCAACAACGGTTTTATCGTTAGGAACAAGTGTGCAGCAAAATATTGGATTGGACAGACAAACCTTTACAGGATTGATTCGGTATAATTGGACACCGAGCAAGAAAAACAGTTTTAACCTAGAATTATTCAATCTTCAATTCATTAGAAACCTAAATGCGAGCAACTATTTTAATGTATACCAAAGTTCGTACGATCGTTTAAATGGCGTTGCACAAAGTTCTAATTATATTGCTGATGATGCTTCTTTAAATATCGCAAATGGTGAAACTGATCAATTTATTGAAGATGTTATTTCTAATAACTTTGCTGTAACAGCCAATGAACTTTCTACGGTATTAAGTGTTGAACAACGACAATTCCGATTGACGCAAGACAACTTAATTGCTTCTTCTAAAATCAACTTTTTACACAATAACAAAGAAAATATTTCGGACAATACCTTTTTTCAATTCCGAACAGAACTTGAACTTGCAGGAAACTTATTATCTACCATTGCAAACGTTGCAAACTTAGAAAAAGACGCACGTGGAAAAAACAAACTTTTTGGTGTTCCGTATTCGCAATATGTCAAAACAGAATTCGATTTCATCAAGCATTGGGAACTTTCTGGAAAGCAAGATGTATTGGCTTTTCGTAGTTTCTTCGGAATTGCCATTCCGTATGGAAACTCAGAAAACATTCCGTTTGCACGAAGTTATTTTGGTGGAGGATCCAATGACAACAGAGCGTGGAGTGCGTATCAATTAGGTCCTGGACGTTCGGCAAGTGTGTTAGATTTTAACGAAGCCAACTTAAAAATGACGTTTAACTTAGAATATCGTTTTGATTTGGTTGGAAGTTTTAAAGGTGCATTTTTTGCAGACGCTGGAAATATATGGAATGTATTTGATGACATTGAAGATGAAGAGCGCGAATTTAATGGACTTGAATCGTTGCAAGACATCGCACTTGGAACAGGTTTTGGAATTCGATACGATTTCAGTTTCTTCGTCTTGCGATTTGATGTTGGTTTCAAAACGTACGATCCGGCGTATCCAATAGGCAATCGTTGGTTTAAAGATTACAACTTCGGAAATGCAGTATACAACATTGGGATTAATTATCCTTTTTAATTATTTGGCTCTTGGCTCTTAAAAGAAATCTTATTTAATTTAAAATTCAGCATTCAAAATTTACAATTCAAAAAAAGCGATAACGTTTTCGCCATCAAGCAACTACAAATCACACCCTAATCTTTCCTAAAAAACTACCAACAACAAATCAATTTTTCAGTGAAAACGCAAATAATTTGATAGTATTTCAAGTATCAAATCGCTTTTAATTATCAAATTCGTAAAAGTAGCTTGGCATTCGCTTCTAAAAATAGCAACTACGTAAAAACTCTTTACATTTTTAGTACTTTTGTAAACCAAACAAAAAAAACTAAAGCAGATGAGTCATACAATCAAAGCAGGAGTTGCTACTGGAAACCAAGTGCAAGAAATCTTTAACTTAGCCAAAGAAAAAGGCTTTGCTTTACCAGCAGTAAATGTTGTAGGATCAAACACTATCAATGGTGTTTTAGAAACCGCAGCAGAACTAAACGCTCCTGTAATTATACAATTCTCAAATGGAGGCGCACAATTCAACGCAGGAAAAGGATTGAGCAATGAAAATCAAAAAGCAGCTATTGCAGGTTCTATTGCTGGCGCAAAACATGTACATGAAATGGCAGAAGCGTATGGTGTTCCTGTAATTTTACATACCGATCACTGTGCAAAGAAATTATTACCTTGGATTGATGGTTTACTAGACGCAAGCGAAAAACACTTCGCCGAAACTGGAAAACCTTTATACAGTTCACACATGATTGATCTTTCGGAAGAACCATTAGAAGAAAACATCGAAATCTGTAAAGAATACTTAACGCGCATGAGTAAAATGGGCATGACGTTAGAAATAGAATTAGGAATTACAGGTGGTGAAGAAGATGGAGTTGACAACAGCGATGTGGATGATTCTAAATTATACACACAACCAGAAGAAGTTGCGTATGCATACGAAGAATTGATGAAAGTAAGTCCACGATTTACCATTGCAGCAGCTTTTGGAAACGTTCACGGTGTTTACAAGCCAGGAAACGTAAAATTAACGCCGAAAATCTTAAAAAATTCGCAAGAACACATCTCTAAAAAATATAATGTTGAGCACAATCATATTGACTTTGTATTCCATGGTGGTTCTGGTTCTACGTTAGAAGAAATCAGAGAAGCTATTGGATATGGAGTGATCAAAATGAACATTGATACAGATTTACAATTTGCGTTCATGTCTGGAATTCGTGATTATATGTTATCGAAACAAGACTATTTAGCAAAACAAATTGGAAATCCTGATGGTGACGACATTCCAAACAAAAAAACATACGATCCAAGAAAATGGTTACGTGAAGGCGAATTGACATTCAAAGCGCGTTTAAAACAAGCTTTTGAAGATTTAAACAACGTAAATACATTATAATATTTGGGCGTTCCCTAAAGGTCGGGCTTTCGGTAGTCGCTCTCTTCGAGGAGCTTCAACAAAACCTCAATCCCTAACGCGGAAGTTCCCGTGAAAACGGGAATCTCACAAAAGTGAGAAACTCAAAAAACCTCGTTCACATTGAAATACAATGTGTTAACGAGGTTTTTTAGTATAAAAAAGATACTTATCAATAGATAGCGGATTCAAATTTTGAGTTTAATTAATAAAAACAGTAATTTTGTGGGCTTGGAAAAGTAAAAACTAACTAATTGATCCCAACGATGACGATTGAACATTCAATCGAACATCATAAATCACAAATCATTATGGCTTGGTTTAAAAGAAAAGAAAAAGGAATTCAAACTTCTACGGAAGATAAAAAAGATACGCCCAGAGGACTTTGGTACAAATCACCAACGGGTAAAATTGTAGATTCGGAAGAATTGGCAAAAAACTATTACGTAAGTCCTGAAGACGGTTATCACGTTCGAATAGGTAGTAAAGAATACTTCGAAATATTATTTGATGAAGGAAAATTTAAAGAATTAGATAAAAATCTAACTTCAAAAGATCCTTTAAAATTTGAAGACAGTAAAAAATACGTTGACAGATTAAAAGCTGCCAAAGAAAAAACAGGATTAAAAGACGCAGTGCGAACTGCCGTTGGAAAATCGAAAGGAAAAGATTTAGTCATTGCCTGTATGGATTTCTCTTTTATCGGAGGTTCTATGGGAAGTGTTGTGGGAGAAAAAATTGCGCGTGCCGCAGAATATTCGCTTAAAAACAATGTTCCATTCATGATTATTTCAAAATCTGGTGGTGCACGTATGATGGAAGCTGCGTTATCATTAATGCAATTAGCAAAAACTTCTGCAAAATTAGCACAATTAGCAGACGCTGGAATTCCATACATTTCATTATGTACTGATCCAACTACGGGAGGAACAACTGCTTCGTTTGCAATGCTTGGAGACATTAACATTGCAGAACCTGGCGCATTAATTGGGTTTGCTGGACCAAGAGTTGTACGTGATACAACAGGAAAAGATTTACCAGAAGGTTTTCAAACCTCAGAATTCTTACTAGAACACGGATTCTTAGATTTTATTACACACCGAAAAGAGCTCAAAAATAGAATTAACTTATACATTGATTTAATTCAGAATCAACCGATACGAGCATAATTTTGTTTTAAAATACATTTTATTAAAATCCCCAACATTGGGGATTTTTTCATTTACCACTTCTAAGTACTTTCATGTTAACAATAAAAAACTAACGACATGAAAACAAAACTACTCGTACTTCTATTAGTATGCGCTCCATTTTTAGGGATTGCTCAAAATTCTGGAGATTCAAAAAAACTTATACGCAATATAAGTTTAGATTTATTCTCCTATACACATGGATCATTTACAACTGACAATACTACATTAGATATGATTGAAGATTTCAATTCTTATCTTAAAACTATCGGAAAAATAGGTGAAATTAATTCGTTATCAGGCTCTATAAATTTTGGAATCATTGGAAACGAATCAGATAATGCTGACCAATATACCATTCAAAGTGGCATGAATTTTAACAGCGGTCTTTTTCCATTAAACGTAGAAGCTTCTATGAATATACAAACACAAATTCAAAATGGTGAGTTTAACGAAGTAGTTTCTAATATAGATCTTTCTGTAGATTATCTATCAGAAAACACTACTCATGAAGGATATGCATTTGTAATAAGGAGTAGAAATACGTTTTTAGGCGTCAATCAACGTTATGAAATTGGCGGTGGATATGTCGCAAACTTATTCAAAAGTACAATGAAAGAAGGACAAGCGTTGATAAATAGTATTAAAAAATGGGAGGGGAATTATTCAAAAAATACGCTAGATAATATAGATTATTATACCCATTTAAAAAAAACTTTTGGTGCTGATGACATTGAAAAATTGTTTACAGAAACGGAAAAACATAAAAACACTGTCAAGGTAAAATACAGTCGATACCGTTTTGCTTTTTTAATTGGATTTAATACAGAAGTAGAACAAACTAAAGAGAATTTAGAATTATATGCCAATGACTCAACATTTACTAACAATTTCAAAGGAACTACTATTTTTAGACTGGTTTTAGCTCCTAAGTTTGAACTGAGAGGAGAAAAGTTTAAATGGTCAAATACGTTATTCGGAAAAATCAGAGTTGCTGGCGATGATGAATCTTCAATAGACAATACAAGCCTAATTACAGATCCTAACGATTTTAGAGAAAGTAAACTGACTGATTTTTGGATTCAGTTCCAATCAAAATTTGAATTTAAGTTATCAAAATCACTTTCATTATTGGCTACTATCAACTATATATACGATAATGCGCCCAAACGACAGTTTTATTTAGATGCCAATAACAGCAATCTATTAGCATTTGCCGAACAGCGTTATTTGGGAACTGCTATGAGTCTAAAATATTCTTTCTAATAAAAGGCATCCAATTGGATGCCTTTTTTCATTGCCTAAAACGCTTAAATTGTTAGTTTAAGTAAATTGTTTGTGTATCTCCATTCGGATTTGTCCAAGAAGCTTCGTTATCACAACTTCCATCACCAAAAGCCAATGTTCCTGTTGCATTATTTCTAGATAACAATACAGTTCCGCTTACAATAAAAGGACACGTTAATTCGCGTCGTAATGCGGTGGTAATTGTAGCTGCGTATATGTTTCCTAATACATTTGTAGTTGTTACACTTCCTGTAATAGAATATACATTGTCTGTCCAGGTTCCAGAGCCAACGCCTTCGATCCATTCGCGAATTCGTGTTCCATCACGTGTGTACGTAGCGCCATTTGGCCAAGTAACCTGCATGTTTACAATTGCTGTTGATTGTGGATTCCCTACATCATTTGATAATACGCGCTCTACACTTCTAGTTCCTTCAACCAGTACATCATTTCTGTGAAAATTATCAAAAGTTACTGAAATCATTCTTCGTGCTGGATCGCTATCAATTTCGTGCGTCATGGTCACAACTCCGCTTAGTACATTTCCGTTTGGCAATTCGCAACCAGTACCGAAATCTAAAGTACGTTCTCTAAAACCTGCGGTAAGTACTGTTGTAATGGTAACACATGCTGGTAAAAAGGATACACTCGATTCATCTTCTTGATATGCTTCTTCTACGATAAATCCAATATCATCGGAAATTAAATCAATATCGGCACTCTTTTGTGCCAGTTCGGTGTTTATTGCAACTTCTTCTTCTACTATTGAAGTTGCATCTTCGTTTTGACAAGCTGTCATTACTAAGAGACTTAATACTAAAAATAAAATCCCTTGTTGCTTTTTGAATGTGGTTTTCATATGTTTTTGTTTTTAGTGTTTAAATTTTGTTAGATGAAATTCGCCAAGAGTCTTATTAGTTTGGTACCAACTAATTGTGATAGCTCATTTCATAATTAACATTTTTTAACTTTTATGATTCTAAGACTCTTAGCAATCAAAAAGGTTTAATTATTAATTTGGTTTCAAAAAAATAGTACTATATTTGCCGCTTGATACGAGATACGTATTAATACATAAAAATCATTAAAATTAATATTGGCATGTACTTAACTAAAGAAGTTAAAGCGGAAATTTTCGCAAAGCACGGGAAATCTGCAACAGACACTGGAACATCAGAGTGTCAAATTGCATTATTCACACACAGAATTAATCACTTAACGGAGCATTTGAAAAAAAATCGTAAAGATTATAATACAGAGCGTTCATTAGTAATGTTGGTAGGTAAAAGAAGAAGCTTACTAGATTACTTAAAGAAAAAAGAGATCAACAGATATCGTGCGATAATCGTAGAATTAGGATTAAGAAAATAAAAACTAAAGAGGCTTCGTGCCTCTTTTTTTATATGCAAAAGTGCCTTCTAACAATAATTTAGAAGTAATAAAAAGCTATTATTACTGGTTTTTCATTGGGTCAAAACAACAACTACACACAACAACAACACAACGACCTTTGTTTAATTAGAATTAAAAAAAATTTATGATTCCAAAAGTTTTTAAAGAGGTCATAGACCTAGGAGACGGAAGAGAAATCTCTATCGAAACCGGAAAGTTAGCAAAGCAAGCACACGGTTCAGTGGTTGTTCAGTCTGGAAAATGTATGATGTTATGTACAGTTGTTTCAAACTACAAACAAAGTGATGTTGATTTTTTACCATTAACGGTAGATTATCGTGAAAAATTTGCTGCAGCAGGTCGTTACCCTGGTGGTTTCTTCAAAAGAGAAGCAAGACCAAGTGACGGTGAAGTATTAACAATGCGTTTAGTGGATAGAGTTTTACGTCCATTATTCCCAAAAGATTATCACGCGGAAACACAAGTGATGATTCAGTTAATGTCTCATGACGAAAACGTTATGCCAGACGCAATGGCAGGCTTAGCGGCTTCGGCAGCTATTCAATTATCAGATTTTCCATTTGAATGTCCTATCTCTGAAGCAAGAGTAGCACGTGTAAATGGTGAATTTATCATCAACCCAACAAGAACGCAATTAGCAGAATCTGACATCGATATGATGATTGGAGCTTCAGCTGATTCTGTAATGATGGTTGAAGGTGAAATGGATGAGATTTCTGAAGAAGAAATGGCGGATGCTATTAAATTTGCTCACGAAGCAATTAAAGCTCAATGTGCTGCACAAGTACGTTTAGCGGAAGCTTTCGGTAAAAAAGAAACGCGTGAGTACGAACCAGAAAGAGAAGATGCAGATTTAGAGAAAAAAGTATATGACATGGCGTACGATAAAGTATACGCTATCGCAAAAGCTGGTTCTGCTAAACATGAAAGAAGTGCTTCTTTCGCAGAAATTAAAGATGAAATTAAAGCAACATTTTCTGAAGAAGAATTAGAAGATTTCGGTGATTTAGTTTCTAAATATTACAGAAAAGCTGAAAAATCGGCAATTCGTAACTTAACCTTAGATGAAGGTTTACGTTTAGATGGTCGTCAAACTAACGAAATTAGACCAATTTGGTGTGAGATAGATTACTTACCATCTACACACGGTTCTTCAATATTTACGCGTGGAGAAACGCAAGCATTAGCAACCGTTACTTTAGGTACGTCAAGAGATGCAAACAAAATAGATATGCCATCTCATGAAGGTGAAGAGAATTTCTATTTACATTATAACTTCCCTCCTTTTTGTACAGGTGAAGCAAGACCGTTAAGAGGAACTTCTAGAAGAGAAGTTGGTCACGGAAACTTAGCGCAACGTGGTTTAAAAGGAATGATTCCTGATGATTGTCCATATACAGTACGTATAGTATCGGAAGTATTAGAATCTAACGGTTCCTCTTCTATGGCAACTGTTTGTGCTGGTACAATGGCATTGATGGACGCTGGAGTTCAAATGATCAGACCAGTTTCTGGGATTGCAATGGGATTAATTTCTGATGCAGAATCTGGAAAGTATGCGGTTTTATCTGATATTTTAGGTGATGAAGATCACTTAGGAGATATGGACTTTAAAGTTACTGGAACAGATGCTGGTATTACAGCATGTCAAATGGATATTAAAGTAAAAGGATTATCATACGAAATTCTTGTAAATGCATTACAACAAGCACGTGACGGACGTTTACATATCTTAAGTAAATTGACAGATACGATTGCTCAACCAAATGCTGACGTTAAAGAACACGCACCAACAATGGTTACGCGTAGAATTCCTAACGAATTCATTGGAGCCTTAATTGGACCTGGTGGAAAAGTAATTCAAGAAATGCAAAAAGAAACTGAGACAACGATCGTTATTAACGAAGATCCAGTGACTGAAGAAGGTATCGTAGAAATTTTAGGTGTTGGAAAAGCAGGTATTGATGCTGTATTAGCAAAAATAGATTCTTTATTATTCAAACCTGAAAAAGGAAGTATTTACGAAGTGAAAGTTGTAAAAATGCTTGACTTTGGAGCGGTTGTAGAATATACAGAAGCACCAGGAAACGAAGTATTATTACACATTTCTGAGTTAGCTTGGGAACGTACTGATAATGTAACTGACGTTGTTAAAATGGGCGAAGTTTTAGACGTGAAGTATTTTGGAGTTGATCCAAAAACACGTAAAGAGAAAGTTTCTCGTAAAGCTATCTTACCAAAACCTGAAGGGTATGTTGCAAGACCACCAAGAGATGACAAACGTTCTGGTGGACGTGATAACAGACGTGACGACAGAAAACCTCGTGAAGATCGCAAACCAAGAGAAGATAAAAGTTAATCTTTTCTCACATATAGTAAAAAACGCCTCGAAATTCGAGGCGTTTTTTTTGTTGAAATTTTGTCTCGTCTGTTAGAGCTAATGAGCTAGATTGACTAGAAAAGCTAAAAGCGTTACTGTATATTTTTCAAATATCATATTGAAAAAAAATTCCGCCGCCTCTAACAATTTTTGCTGAATTTATATTTGCTCGAAATTGAATTCCTATTGAAAAATGATTTCCCAACATAAATTTTAATTTAGATAGTAATGGAACTCCTATCGTCGTTTTCTTTTCATCTTCAATTTCATCATTAAAATGTTCCGTTTTAAATAAAAAATATCCTAATCCTGCGTGTCCTTCTAATCGCAACCAATTTTCTATTTTCACTTCTCGTCCCCACAATAAGCTATAATCTTGAAAAGAATCTTCTGAAGTTTTATTATCAAATGGAAATGTAAGTTCCGTTCCTGCATAACCCGATAGTGTATAAATGTTTTTAGAATTCATAAAACTTAAATCTGCATTGATAGCCAAACCTGCATTGGTGACAGATAATGGATTGATAGCTATTGATCTAAAGTTTAACCCATTCTTTTCTTGTGAGAATATAAACATTGGTACGACCATGCATACTATAATAATATATTTTTTCATAATAAATAATTTTAATGTTAATAGATACTAAAACTAGTATACGTCAGTATTATACTGATATCTGAAATATCACTTAATACGATAAATCAAGATGATTTTATTGATTGCCAATTATTTTTTATACTAAATAGATAGAAGCAAAAATCTGCTATCCACCAATATTTATAGAAAGACCACTTTGACTAAACTGAATAAATCCGATGATGAGAAAGCTTGCAATCGAGGAAAGTAGAACCGTGTAAATCGTAGATAATGTTCTATTTTTTAAACGAATTCTATCAATATCTGAAATATTAACTTGCAACGTATCACTTCGCTTAAGTCCATAATAAACTCCATCTTCCTTGAAAATTTTCTTATACTTTATTTTACCTCCAGATTTGGTATGTATTTTTACTCTATGCTTGCTTGCAACTGCTTCATCGATTGTGGAAGACTTCGTTTTGTATACTTGGCAACTTTGAAAAAGCATCAATAAAATTAGTAGCATACTAAAAAATCGAGATTGTTTTTTGAGTGTTTTCATAATAATCGGTTTTAAAATTAATATGAAACGAATGTAACCGTGATTTAGAAGTTCAACATCCGAAATCTTGCCTAATGGAAAAATTCGGACGTATTTAGTTGGTTCTTTTTTGATGAAACTACAATTCGATACGTGATGTTTCAACCTAAAACTAAACATCAAAAAGTTTTCAAACTAGCAAGAAACACGAATGATTCAAGAAAAATTGACTTAAAGCACGATTGCTTTCAGCTTGACTGATATATGAAAGAAAATTGATGCAGAAAATTTAAGTTAGCATGCAGTTTTTTGAATGTCCGAAATCTTATTCGGATGAAAATTCAGGACATATTAGTTTGCTTTCCGATATTCTGAAGGTGTTAAATCGGTGAACTTTTTGAACGCTGTGTAAAAGGTTGATCGCGAATTAAATCCACATTCTAAACCAATGGCGACAATGGTATAATTGTCAAAATCGTCATCTTTTAATAGCGCTTTTGCTTGCGAAACACGCAACGAATTAATGTAATCAGAAAAGTTGTATTCGCTATATGTATTGATCAGTTTTGATAAATGTCCTGCGCTGATTTCCAATTCGTCAGACAATTGATCCAAGCCCAATTTCGCATCTAAAAACCGTTGTTCAGCAATGATATAATTTGCAATACTCTCAAATTCTTGTTGATGTTTCTCAGACAAGCCATTTTCAGTTTGCTGCACTGGTTTTTGAGCAGTTTCTGGTTTTAACTCCGCTAATTTTCCGCGTAGCAAAATTCGATCATGCACCAATGTATATCTAAAAAATCCTTGATAACCAATCCAATATAACAATATGGAAGTCGCCAAACGCAACGGATAATAGACGCGGAAATCATCAAAAAAGTTATTTAACACAATGGCTAAAATCCAAAAACTTAGTACAAATCCGCCTAAGATTAAAAACAGTTTCAACCATTTTATATCGTCGTAGCTTACAATGAAATCGAGTAATTTTCCCTTTTTGAAGACAATCTCAAGACATTTATAAAATAGAAATATAGAAAATCCTGCGTTTACAATTTCTTCAATAGAAGTATAACTTTTTATCAATGACACTTCTGCTTCGGTAGTATTCATAATAAGAATTGTACGCGAAATTAATTCAATCACAAAAAGTACAATCGCAAACGTTAAAAAACCTTTTACTTTATCTTGAATTTTTAAGTAATGAATCAAAAACATATAGAACATTGGCATAATAAACATATACCAAGGCACGAGAAATTGTCTTAAAAAGAAGATGTCAAATCGAAATTCTTTAGCAATTAACCATGCTTGCAAATTGTTTAACGATAAAAAGAAGACGGTTAAATTTAAAAAGATAATAACCTTATCTACTTTTTTTTTCGATAACAATGTCACGCTATTAAAGATAAATCCTTGAATCGCGCCAGCAATCAATAAAAAATTAAAAAAATTGGAACCCATTAATTTTTATTTGTTGTGAATGTAGGAAACTCAATCTAAAATTGAAAAAAAATTACGTTTTATTTAACAATTCAGACTTTTAGTAACTATCTGCTTTAGGTGTTGTGTCTATAGTTTTAATACTTTAATTTTGTTACCTGTTTTACACGTACAATTTATGACTACATTAAAAATTGCAAATCTTGACGGGAAACCTGAAATTTTTCATTCCATACAAGGAGAAGGAAAAAATATTGGGCAACCAAGTGTGTTTATCCGAACGTCACTTTGCAATTTACACTGTATTTGGTGTGATACCGATTATACATGGAATTGGGAGAAAACGCGTTTTGCACATGTAAAAGATACTGATCCGTCGTATAAAAAGTTTAAGATGGAGGAAATGATTATTTCGCTTACGCTGGAAGAAATATACGATGAAGTTGCCGCAAGTGGTTGCAAAAATATTGTCTTAACTGGCGGTGAACCGATGATGCAACTCGAAGAATTATCAGATTTAATGGAATTTTTCAATACGAAAGCTGACGATTATTTTTTTGAGATTGAAACCAACGGAACTCTAGTTCCTGACGCTCGATTTGAAGCATTGATCGATCAATATAATGTATCGCCCAAATTGGCAAACTCTAACAATCCTAAAAAACTTCGCGAAAAACCAGAAGCCTATAACTACTTTTCCACGAATGATAAAGCTGTTTTTAAGTTTGTAATTACCTCCGAGAACGATCTCACGGAAGTGTTAGAAATTTGCGCAACCTACAAAATTCCGAATCGAAAGGTATATTTAATGCCCGAAGGAACCAATCCGGAAGCATTACAAAAAAAGCAACAATGGCTCATTGAAATCTGCAAAAAGCATCAATTTAATTATACAGATCGTTTGCACGTGCATATTTATGGTGATAAAAGAGGCGTTTAATTCATTAATTATGAATTAATTACACTATTTTATTAGTTTTATTTAAAATAATACTGAAACTTCTGTAACATTTTTATGACTTCATACGTATAACCAAGAGCGTAAGCACAATGATTAAAATCCCAAGTAAATTACATGAGACAACTTAAAATTACCAAGCAGGTTACCAACAGGGAAACTGCATCCTTAGACAAATATCTTCAAGAAATCGGTAAAGTTGACCTTATTACAGCAGACGAAGAAGTTGAATTAGCACAGAGAATTAAAGCTGGCGATCAAATAGCGCTAGAAAAATTAACAAAAGCTAACCTTCGTTTCGTAGTTTCGGTTGCAAAACAGTATCAAAATCAAGGATTAACACTTCCTGATTTAATTAATGAAGGGAATTTGGGTCTTATTAAAGCTGCACAACGTTTCGATGAAACACGTGGTTTTAAATTTATTTCGTATGCCGTATGGTGGATTAGACAATCTATCCTTCAAGCATTAGCAGAACAATCTCGTATTGTTCGATTACCATTAAACAAAATTGGTTCTATTAACAAGATTAATAAAACCTTCGCATATTTAGAACAAAGTCATGAGCGTATTCCTTCTGCAGAAGAAATTGCAAAAGAATTAGACATGACCGTGAATGATGTAAAGGAATCTATGAAAAATTCTGGGCGTCACGTATCAATGGATGCGCCGCTTGTAGAAGGAGAAGATTCTAATTTATATGATGTATTAAATTCTGGTGAATCGCCAAATCCTGATAAAGAGTTATTACATGAGTCTTTAAAAACAGAGATTGAGCGTGCATTAGAGACGTTAACACCAAGAGAAGCAGACGTAATTCGTTTGTATTTCGGATTAGGAAACCAACATCCAATGACTTTGGAAGAAATTGGTGAAACTTTCGACTTAACTCGTGAGCGTGTACGTCAGATTAAAGAAAAAGCGATTCGTCGTTTGAAACACACTTCACGTAGTAAAATACTAAAAACATATTTAGGATAAATTCCTAAAACCGCACAGCAGTTTAGTTTTTATAACATAACTGTTCGTTTTTTGATTGATGAATGACGCTCTCGCTTTTGCGAGAGCGTTTATTTTATACTACTTTTGTGCGAACAACAATACACTACAAATTATGTCTACAAAACGAATTGCGCCTTCTATCCTAGCCGCAGATTTTGCCAATTTACAACGCGATATTGAAATGGTCAATCACAGTGAAGCCGATTGGTTTCATATTGATATTATGGACGGCGTTTTTGTTCCGAATATTTCTTTTGGAATGCCAGTTTTAAAAGCAATTAGCAAACATGCTACCAAAACGATTGATGTGCATTTAATGATCGTTGATCCGGATCGGTATATTCAAACGTTTGCTGATTTAGGTGCAAATGTATTGACGGTTCATTACGAAGCGTGTCCACATTTACACAGAACGCTACAAGCGATCAAAGCTGCTGGAATGAAAGCTGGAGTAGCCTTGAATCCACATACTAATATAAATCTCTTAGAAGACGTTATTAAAGATATTGACTTGGTGTGTATTATGAGTGTGAATCCTGGATTTGGTGGACAATCGTTTATAGAAAACACATACGATAAGGTTAGAAACTTAAAAGCGTTGATTACCGAAAAAGGTGCGGCAACTGAGATTGAAATTGATGGCGGCGTAAACGACCAAAATGCAAAAGATTTGATTGATGCTGGCGCAGATGTGTTAGTGGCAGGAAGTTTTGTATTTAAGTCTGAAAACCCAACCGCAACGATTGCAAATTTGAAGAAAATCGTTTCTTAAGAAACATCATTTTATACAAAAAACGAAAGGCAGTATTGATAAAATACTGCTTTTTTTGTGCTCATTTTTTTAGACTAAAAACTTCAAATAGACTTTTTCTAGTCAAGTTTAGTGTAAAAACTAACTTTAATTTCATGTATTTCAACTGTATTTTCACGGAAAAACACTGCAATTCGTGAATTTTAACGATCATACTGCAACATGCACAAGAATGTCATTAAATCGTTAAAAATCAATAATTTAACTCAAAAAATAGGTTTCTACTTTCCGTGAATGTAGAACACGCTTTTCACGGAAAGCCTACAACAACTGTTTGATTATCCTCTGTAACGATGTTACATTTACAAACACCTATATAACAAACCCTAAAAGCCAGCATCATTAATTATAAACTTAAAAAATGTATTGCACATGACATTAAATGAATTATCGTTACGATACGATCTATTGAACTCTCAAATGAATCCGCATTTTATTAATAATGCAATTCAAAGTATCTGTAACGCCATGACCAAAGGAAATGTAACTCAGTCTATAAACTGGCTAAATAGACTTTCACATTTGTACCGATTGGTTCAAAAATCAACAAAGCGCAAAATGATTGAACTGCAAGATGAAATTGAAATTTCAAGATTGTACATCGAATTGCAAAAAGATCTTTTTGACAAAGGCTTTTCATACACAATTGAAATTGATCCGCTTTTAGAAGATGATTTGCAATACACAAAAGTGCCGCCGCTTATTTTTCAACCGCTCATTGAAAATGCAATTTTACATGGATTAAAAGGTAAAAAATGTACTGGAGAAGGTGAATTATGTATCAAGATTACGATAGAAAAAGAAATGCTATACGTTTGCATTACGGATAACGGCGATGGCATTACAAAAACAAAAAAAGAACTCAACGAAGGCTCGGGGATTTCACTAGAAAATATCAACGAGCGACTAAAAATCATTAATGGAGATACTTATAAAAAGAAGCTTCTAGATGTGCGAACATTGAAAAATGACACAGGAATAGCACTTGGCACACAAAGTTGCCTTAGAGTCCCGCTGATTCAACTTTAAAAGCCAGCCACATCCATATTTAACATCAGTTTCACCCGATGGTAAATAGTTGGCAGTTTTGATCTGAATTCCTCAGGTGTCTCAAAGAAATGTTCGATCAAAACGGATAAAAATTCATATTGATTTTCAAATGCATATTCACGAAGATATTCCATTTCTATCAAGCGTTTTTGAGCATCTTTATTTCGGAGCGAAAGCAATAATAATTTGTAATGTTTTAAAAACTGTGAAGCACTATAACTGCGTTCTGTCAAAAAACTAAAATGCAGCGCGTGCGTAAGTTCATGAATTCCTAAATTGAGATTATCATCTTCAACCTTGATTCCTTCCTGAAAATCTTCCCACGAAAAAACAATGGTTTTATAACTCGGATTCGCTTCTCCTTTGTGATATTCTTGTGTAATGTTTGAAAAATAATGTTCTGGATACACCAAAATTGTCTCAAATTTCGATAATAAATACCGATTAAATCCAAACGTAATCATAATGGCTGTTGCCGAAATTAGCAATTCCATACGTTCGGTTACTAACAATTCTTCACGACCTACAAACGTATGATAGCGAATGAATCGCAAGACTCTGTGTTCAAAAACACGTTGCTCTTTTGGCGTTAGTTTGTTATAAAAAGAAATTTCTTCCGCAACAATAGCACGCTGCCTTTCGGAAAATTGATCCGCAGACAACACAAAACGATGCATACGCAATGTTTTATAAAAAAATCCTTGAAAAAGGTTTAGTAACAATAGCAAAAATTTAAGGAATTCGTGCAGTAGCAATGCATGATATTAATTGATAAAAAATGACTTATTGGCTAAAATAAATATTCTAGGTTATAAAACGGAGAATCATTGAAATAATTTCGCACACACTTTTTAAAACTTTTATAGAACCACATACTAGATTATATCACCTACACGTTAGTTGTAAAAACCGATCATACCATGAAACCCAATCATATATTCGTAGTACTCGCATCATTTTTATGTATCATGATAAGTTATAGCCAAGAAAATCGTGATGATCATTTTTATACATCCACAAACATTGAAACAGGGTATAGTTACAGTTTTGGAAAACCAAACAATAGAAATTTTCACTTACTTTCTATCGGAATTAACAAAACAAATTATGGTGGAAGACATGGCGGCGGCTTCGCTTACGGAATTGGAACAGACATTGGACTTAATACAAGAAACTTCACTATTGGACCAAAAATTAACGGTTTTATATACTATCAATTTATTGTAATTGGATCTGAATTAATAATGTATACTGACTTTTCACAAACATCCATACGATATGTTCCTATCATCGGAATTGGCGGGGAAAAGTTTAAACTAACCGTAAATCCACAAGTCATTTTAAGCAATAAAGATTTTCAACCAATTGATAAAGGTTCCATACAACTTACGGTGAATTTTCCATTAGATCGGAAACAAATAAAATTTAAAAAGTAAGGTATCTCTTAAAAAATTGACAAAATTAGATAGAAAATAATTGAAAAATAAAAAACCCTATATTTTTCAATAGAATATTCTCAATAATTCCATACTTTTATAGACTTTAAAAAGAAATGAAAATGAAAATACAATCAACACTAAAACACTTTTTAGTTGCAAGTTTAGTTGCATTTGCAAGCTGTTCAGATGATGATCCTGCAACCACAACGGATCCAGATCCAGTTGTTCCAACACTAGCTGTAGAGGTAGAAATATATGACCCTGCCAAAATTCATGACAATCTAACATTGGCTGTTGTGAACGGTTCGCAAACCGCTTTTTTAATGGACAAAGCTGGTCAAAAATTACACGAATGGACTTTTGACGATAACTTAGGAAATGATTTGGAACTTTTACCGAATGGAAAATTATTAGGTCTCTTTAAAGGTTCAACTCCATCAATCACTTTTGGTGGTTTTGGTGGTGTGGCAAGAATCATCAACTTAGATGGTTCGATAGATTGGGAATATACATTAAATACTGATGATTTCATTTTGCATCACGATGTAGAAATGTTACCAAACGGAAACATATTGTTGTTAGTTTGGGAACGCATCGACGAAGCAACTGCTGAACTACAAGGTTCTGCAAATCCAGGTGATATTTATCCAGAGAAATTAATGGAAATTAATCCTGAGACCAATGCAATTGTTTGGGAATGGAGAAGTTTTGACCATATCATTCAAGATAACGATGCTATGTTTCCAAATTATGGCTCAGTAAGTCAAAATCCACACAAAATCCATATCAATTACAATCCTGCAAATAACGGAGATATCATGCATGCCAATGGTTTTGATTATGATACAGCTAAAGATGTCATCTATTTAAGCGTAAACTTTTTCAGTGAAGTTTGGGTGATTGATCACAGTACAACAACCGCAGAAGCTGCTTCAAGTACAGGTGGAAACTATGGAAAAGGTGGCGATTTATTATACCGATTCGGAAATCCGTTAGCGTATGGAAATACGGTTGGAGAAGTAAGAAGCGATAATAACCATTTTCCTAATTTACTTGAAAATGGTGTTCCTGGTGAAGGAAATATGTTGATTTTTGTCAATGGGTTTAATGCAGGAGCGTCTAAAGTAATGGAACTTGAAATGCCAGAAACCTTTTCGCTTACGCCAGATGCTGACAACGAACCAAATGTAGTTTGGTCTTTTGAACATCCTGATTTCTTCGCAAGTAAACTATCTGGTGCAGTTCGTCTCTCTAATGGAAATACCTTAATATGTGAAGGCGATTTTGGTTTTTGGGAAGTAACACCTGAAAAAGATATTGCTTGGCGCTACAATGGTGGCGATGGTGCAGGTTTCTGGAGATGTTACGATTACGAAGTAGATGATCCAGTATTAAATAGTTTAGGATTATAAAATTCAAGATTTCTTTAAGCAAAACTTAATTGTGAAGTTTTAGCTATACCATAAAATACCTATAAGTTTAGTGTAACAATTACATCAATTGTTACACTAACTCTTAGTACCAAAGCTAAAAAAGAAACGCATGATTATTACACCGCTATTCAATCGCAACTTGCTACGATTTGGAATTCCTGCGCTACTATTCATCACACTTATACTTTTTGTAAAATCACCTTATTTTCAGTTAGATTCCACTGCATTAACTTTAGGAATCACACTTGATTTATTAGTCACAATTCCGATTATTTACTTTCTATTAATCAGAAAAACTACAATTCCAAAAACAACGATTGTTCCGATGATGATACTGGGACTAATCATTGGAATATTTGTCTTACCAGAAACAAATCATCAATACCTCAACGCTTTCAAAACTTGGTTTTTACCAATCATAGAAATTAGTGTTGCTACATTTGTGATTGTAAAAGTGCGAAAAGCGATTCTTTTTCATAAATCACAGAAAGATACTTCGCTAGATTTTTTCACTACACTAAAAAAGACCTGCGCAGAAATCCTTCCGAAACCTGTAGTTGTACCTTTTGCGACTGAAATTTCGGTATTCTATTATGGTTTCATCTATTGGAAACGTAGAAAACTAGCCAAAAACGAATTTAGCTATCACAAAGAAAGTGGTTCTGTTGCATTATTTTTTGTGTTAATTATGCTTATCGCGATTGAAATTACGCCAATTCACCATTTGTTGGCAAAATGGAATGTGGTTGTTGCTTGGATTCTGACAATTTTAAGTATCTATTCAGGTTTTCAAGTATTTGGATTTGCAAAATCGTTGATGAAACGACCAATTAAAGTCACGAAAGACAGCGTATTATTGCGTTACGGAATCATGCAAGAAGCTACAATTCCACTCAGTGAAATCAAAGAAATAAAGCTTTCTAAGAAATCATTCACTAAAGAAGATAACATCACTCGATTTGCATTATTGGGCGAACTAGAAAGTCACAATGTAATTATCGAAGTTTGCAATGGACAAACACTTCACGGATTATTTGGGATTAAAAAACAATTCACAAAATTGGCGCTTCACGTTGATAAAGACATTGCTTTTAAAACTTTTGTAGATGCTGCTTTGAATATTCAAAAAGAAACACTTTCATAAAAAAATAAAATCTTCATGTAATAATTTTCATTTTGAGCCACTAACGAAGTGTAGACAGTTTATAAAACAGTAAAAAAGCTCAATATGTTAGTTCATTTCTATTTTCACACGATATTTATTTATGTATTTTCATTGTTGATGAATACAGGAATCAACACAAAACTATTCGTAGTTTCATTGATGTGTAGTTTACTACTCGCTAGTTTTAGCATTTTAAAATTCATTCAAGCACAATTGAAATACAACTTTTAAATGAGTCACGATTTTTACACTACACACATTCTTCCGCATGCAGGAATTATCATTAAAATTTGCCGTGCATATAGCAATTCGCAAGAAGATTTTGAAGATTATTACCAAGAAGTGTGTTTGCAAATTTGGCGAAGTCGAGATAATTTCAGCGAGAGATCTGAATGGTCAACTTGGATTTATCGTTTATCGTTGAATGTGTGTTTGACACTTTTAAAGAAAGACAAAAAAAAGACAAAGACGTTTGTTTCTGATGTCATTCCAAAAGAAGTCGTTGAAGACAGTCAGTCGTTTTTCAAAGAAGAATCGTTGAATGAATTGTACAAAGCGATCAAACAGCTCACAGAAATCAACAGAGCTATCATTTTACTGTACTTGGAAGAGAAATCATACCAAGAAATTGCAAATATTATCGGAATGAATGCCAATACAATTGGTGTTCGCATCAATCGAATCAAAGAACAGCTTAAAAAATTATTACATGGAAAAATCAATTGAACACATTTGGAAAGAAGGATTCGTCAATAATGACACCTTAGTCGCACCTAAAATTCAAAACCTATACAATCAAAAATCGAAGCATTTAGGCGATAAACTAATTCGTATGCTAAATACGGAACCAAAAGTTTTGCTCATCATGGCTATCGTTTTCATTTTCGGAAATTACGCTATTGGCAATGATTTCTGGTCGGGAAGTATCGCTTCTATTTGGTGTATTATTTGGTATTTTATCATCAAAAAGCAAATTCAGAATATTGAAAATGCAAACAAGGAAACCAATTGTTATGAATTCTTAAAATCGCTGCATAAACTGCTATTACGGAGTAGAAACGAAATAACTAAAATGCTTTGGATTGGAACGCCTATTTTAATTTTACCAATGGTAATTTACACCTATTACAATCAATATGAGAAGACTTTTGGTGAGATTTTCGGTGTAGAAAGTTTGTCATATCCAAACGAATTATTATTTATCATTGTTCCGTTAGGAACTATATTTTCGGTAGTTATTTATCGTTTATCTTTTAAATATGGATATGGACCAATTGCTAATAAGTTGAAACAACTCATTACAGATATTGAAACACTGAAGAACTAAATTCAATATTTAAAAAGTTTTAAAAACGTCCTGCAGAATGTATTTTCAGCAGGACGTTTTTTTATGCTTCTTTCTTCACAACTTCCCACATTTTATCAGCATTCAAGCGGAAGCTTTCTACATAATCAAAACGACATTGATCAGGCGCAATGATAGACAAAAATGGCAATTGTTTTTTATCGCGATATAAATGATAAATTTCACCAACAATTGGTTCAAAGTTAAACTTTGCGCTATAAATCAAATTGTTATATTCAAACTTTTCCATCAACGCGTCATACTCAGCTTTGAGTTCTTCATATTTCGCTTTGACTTGCTTATTTACTTTATCAATATTGACATTTTTCCAAGTCACTGTATCAGGCGTTGTAATAACTGGCGCGCCAACATCAGTAGCATACGGCTTTAATGCCGCATCATATTTTTGTGTTTCTACATCAAAAACTACATTATCTGGTTTCTTATCTTCTTCTTGCATCTTTCGTTCTTTTACAATTAGTAATCATCCGGATTTGCGATGATTGCTTGTGCTCTATTTTTTAACGCTTCTAACTTTGTTTCGTCCATTTTATCTAACAAACTAAACATCATCGACATGCGCTGATTATCTTTTAAATATGTTCTTTTTTCGTCTAAAAAATTCCAATACAACGAATTGAATGGACACGCATCATCTTCCGTTTTTTTAGACACTTTATATGCGCAACCTTTACAATAATTGCTCATTTTATTAATGTAGCTTCCGCTAGACACATATGGTTTTGTGGCAACCAAACCGCCATCTGCAAATTGACTCATGCCACGCGTGTTGGTAATTTCAACCCATTCTATCGCATCAATATAAATTCCTAAATACCATTCGTCAACCGCGTCAGGATGCACTTGTGCTAACAAAGCAAAATTTCCTGTAATCATCAACCGTTGAATGTGATGCGCATACGATTTTTCTAAACTTTGTGTAATAGCATGTTTCAAACAATTCATTTTCGTGTTTCCTGTCCAATAAAAATTAGGAAGCGAATTGGTATTGTTTAATTTGTTCAAAGTTCTATAATTTGGCATTTGTTTCCAATACATTCCGCGCATATATTCGCGCCAACCCAAAATTTGTCGCACAAAACCTTCTACTTGCGAAATTTCAATCGTGTCTTTATTCGATCTCCAATACGAAACCACCGTTTCTATGACTTCTTTCGGATGCAACATTTTGGAATTCATTGCAAACGACAACCGACTGTGAAATAGGAAATGTTCTTCCGTATGCATTGCATCTTGATAATCGCCAAAATGAACTAATAGAGTTGAACAGAAATAATCGAGTAAATCTAACGAATCTTCTCTATTTGTGGTCCAATCAAAATTTTCTACATCAATACTTCCAATAGTTTCAATATCTGCTTTTTGAATCATTTCGTAAATCTCAGCAACTGAATTTTCAATAGTTTTTGCTGCTGGAATTTCGGGCGTTCCTTTCCACTTTTTACGATTGCTCTGATCAAAATTCCACTTTCCTCCTTCTGGATTTTTCTCGGTCAACATCATAATATCGTATTTCTTTCGCATATCGCGATAAAAATATTCCATGACCATTTGTTTCTTTCCTTCAAAAAATTGAGTGAAATCGGTTCGTGAGGTTAAAAAATGTTCGGTGTCAAAAGCTTCTGTTTCAATGTCTAATTCATCACAAAAGTCCGTTAATTGTTCGTCCAAACGATATTCATCGGGCAATTGATATTCAAATTTTTCTATGTTGTATTCTTTGATAAGTTGTTTCAAATTCGCCACCAAATCGTGTTGATTCTGTGAATCATCCAAAGTATAATACACCACTTGATGTTTTTCACTTTGCAACCAATCTGAAAACGAACGCATGCTTTTAAAAAACGCCACCACTTTCTGAATGTGATGTTTTACATAATTCGTTTCTTGCTTCATTTCAGCCATGAAATACACAATATTATCGTTTGTGTTTTCATACCAAGAATGTTTATGATTTAATTGATCGCCAAGTAATAATCGGAGTGTTTTCATCTAAAATAAACTTGTTTGTAACCAACGGTTTTGAAACTTTTTGTTTGCATCATAACGTTCCGCTTGCAATTTCACATTAAAGGTTCGGTTTCTCGGATCGTTTCCAACGCCTGCAACATACATCCAATTTCCATAATTGCTGTGTACATCATAATCGAGCAGGACAGATTCAAAATACGCGGCGCCAATCCGCCAATCGAGTTGTAACGTTCTAGCAAAATACGAAGCTACGTTTTGGCGACCGCGATTGCTCATCCAACCGGTGTGTTTTAGTTCTAACATGTTTGCGTTTACGAAAGGTTCAGAAGTTTCGCCATCAATCCATTGTTGAATTAGTTTTGAATCGTTTTTCCATTCGTAGGTTGCACCCAAAATACCTTCAAGCTTGAAGATTTTATTTTCGTGTTTTAAGGAAATATATTTAAAAAAGTCGCGCCAAATCAATTCAAAAATCATCCAATAGGTAGATTCATTTTTCACGATTTCCGACTCATATTTTTTAACTTCATGATAAATCATCCGTGGAGACAAACTTCCGTTTGCCAACCAAGCTGAAAATTTAGAACTGTAATCGGTTCCAACCAATCCGTTTCTAGTTTTTTTATAGTAGGATAATTTTTTCGTTTCCCAAGTATAGTTATGCAAACGTGCCAATCCAGCTTTTTCGCCGCCTTTAAACGGAAACGCAGTTCGTACATCTTGCTCAAATTCGGCTAAACCTAAATCTTTTAATGTTGGGACTTTCGTCAGATGGTCTACACGATTTTTTCCTGGCATTTTAGAAATTGTTTCTAACGGACGAATGTTTCCGTGTTTTTCACACTTTTTTCGAAATCCTGTAAAAACTTTTGGAATCTTCTCAATTTCGTACGGAATATCTTCCGGATGGTATAAAAACTGATCGTAGCTTTCTACAAAATTCACCTCAATTTCAACATTCGCTTTTACATTTTCAAGTACTTTCACTTCTTCCGAAGTCCATTCTTTTTGCAAATACACAGAAGTTATGTTGTGAACCTTGATGTATTCTGGTAAAATAGTTTCAGGCTTTCCAACATGTACAAAAAGTGGAATATTTAGTTGGTTTAATTCATACTGTAAAGCATCAACTGTTTCTAGTAGGAATTGTCCTCTATATTTTTCCGTTTTCACAAATCCAAACCGATCTTTTTCAAAATGACGCGGATCAAAACAATAAGCCGCTATTACAAAACTGTTTTCTTTACTCGCTTTTAGCAAAGAAATTTGGTCGTGTACACGCAAATCATTTCGGAACCAAACAAGTCCAGTTTTAGTCATTTTTACTATTTTTATTTCTACGACAGCGTTCACTACAATATTGAACTTCGTCCCAAACACGTTCCCATTTTTTCCGCCAATTGAAAGGTTTTTGGCAGACTTTGCATATTTTTGATGGAAGGTGCGTTTTCTTCATTGTTTATTTTGTTTAACAAATGTAGTGAATAATTAAACAAAATTATTTACTACAGAAAGAATTGTATCTTTCGTACGCTAATTTGAAATGATTATGAATATTAAGTATACGCTTGGCGCGATTGTTTCCGTTCCGTTGTTGCCAATTTTGTATGTCCAAGGGAAAAAAATTCAAAAAACGATTCCACAATTGCCTGAAGCGACAGGAATTGAAGGAATCGTAGAAGTTTCAAGCAATCAAACATTCCGGTTGATTACTATTGGCGAAAGTACGATTGCTGGTGTCGGCGCTACCACGCACGAAAATGGATTTACAGGAACACTTGCCAATGCATTGTCAGAACAAGTACAATCTTCTATTTCATGGAAAGTGTATGCAAAAAGTGGCTATACAGTAAAACATGTAAAAGAAAAAATTGTACAATACATTACTGAAGAACCAGTTGATTTAATCGTGATTGGACTTGGCGGAAATGATAGTTTTAAGTTGCATACTCCAAAACAATGGAATGCAGACATTCGTGAGTTGATTTCAAATATTCGTGAGAAATATGCTAAAACACCAATTGTATTCATAAATATGCCGCCAATTAAAGAGTTTCCTGCGTTTACGAGCACAATCAAGTTTGTGATGGGAAACTTGGTATTACATTTTAGTAAAGAACTCGAAAAAATTGTGAACGATTATGAAAATGTGCATTACCATTCGAGAATCATCAAGTTTGAAGAGTACATTGAGCAAATGAATTTAGACGCAACACCAGCCGATTTTTTCAGCGATGGTGTTCATCCATCAGAATTCGCCTATCAAATTTGGGCAAAAGATATCGCGAATTATATTTTGGAAAAAAGAATCCTTTTGACGAAAAACTTATCTTGATAAAATTTCAATCGACTTATAACTAATACAAAAAAATCAATAGTTAAAAATAACATACATGCGTTTACAGTTTACAATCATCACATTCATATTGCTTAGTTTTTCTTCTTGTAAAAAAAATACTGAAACACTTGTTGATGCGTTTATTGACACGCGAAACAACTATGATATTGAGTTACTAAACACAATGATTGACAAAGATTATCAAGAACTTTTTCAAGATGAATTTCTTGAAATTGAAAATAAAGAAACATTACACAATCATATTCTTTGGGCAAAAGAATTAAGTTCAAAAACGACTATTGATGAGGTTATTTTGGCAAACGATTCGTTAATTACAACTATTGAAAGTAATACAAATTATATGGATATTGCCTTGAAAAGAACGCCAAGAACATTTAAGGTTACCTATTACATCAAGAATGATAAAATTCAAAAACAATCTTTTGATACCTTAGTTGGTTACAATGAAAAAAACATTCATGATCAAAAGTTATTAAATGAATTTGAAGTGTATTGTGAAGAAAATGATCTTGGTTATTACACTATGGAAATGACACAAGAAGCTGGGAAATTATTTAGAAAAGCACTAGAATTGTATGCAAATCGAAAATAATTAAAAAATATGTCCTCTTTTATAATTTCTAAAACGTCTTAGAAGTATAACATAAAAAATAGATACTTATGAAAGAATTTATGATGATTTTCGTCGGAGCCGATTATGCCGATTTAGGGCTTTCGCCAGAAGAATTACAAAACCGCATGGGAAAATGGTTCGCATGGGGAAACAAAATGGAAGAAGCAGGAATCCTTCGCGGAGGAAACGCATTGAATCCTCAAATTCGTAGAATTGTTGGAAAAAATCGTACGGTAACAGATCTTTCTTCTGCAGAAGTAAAAGAAATTATTGGCGGTTATTATACCGTGGTTGCCGAAGATTTTGATGCGGTACAAGAAATTGCACAAGATTTTCCAGATTACGATTTGGGCGGAACTGTTGAAATTAGAGAAGTAACCGTTTTTGAAGATCACTAGAAAATGGAATCAAAACTCATAGACCATTTATTCCGTTATCATAGCGGGAAAATGGTCTCTGTGTTAACTCGAATTTTTGGATTGTCGCATCTTGAAATTATTGAAGATGCGGTACAAGATACGTTTATCAAAGCAAGTATTTCGTGGCGACACCAACAACCTGAAAACCCGGAAGCTTGGCTTACAAAAGCGGCTAAGAATAGAGTGTTGGATATTTTCAGAAAACTCAAAGCGGAAAAAAATCTACTTCCAAATTTGCAACAAAGTCGCGATTTTATTGCCGTTAACGAACTTTTTTTAGATACCGAAATTGAAGATGCACAATTACGCATGATTTTCACAGCGTGTCATCCAAATTTAGATCCAAGAGATCGAATTTCGTTTGCCTTGAAAACAGTTTCTGGGTTTAGTATCAAAGAAATTTCTTCTGCATTGTTGACTAAAGAAGAAACGGTAAAAAAGCGTCTTTCCCGTGCACGGAAAACCATCAAAGAATCCTCTATTAGTTTTCACATTCCGCAAGGAAAAGCATTGCCCGAACGTTTGGAAAGCGTGATGGAAGTATTGTATTTGATTTTTAACGAAGGTTTTCATTCCAATAGTAAAGAAAATTTAATTCGTAAAGAATTGTGTGGTGAAGCCATGCGTTTGTGCAAAATGTTACTTAAAAATGAACATACACGCATTTCCGCTGCGTATGCGTTATTTGCCTTAATGTGTTTTCATTCGGCACGATTGGAAGCCAAAATTAATTCCGCCAATGAAATTCTCGATTTGAAACATCAAGATCGGAATTTGTGGCATTCTCCGTTGATTCAACTCGGAAATACCATGATGACAAAAGCTGTTATTGACACCGAATATTCTTGTTATCATTACGAAGCTGCGATTGCTGCCGAACATTTACGCGCATCACATTTTGACGAAACCGATTGGGCAAAAATTTTGTATTGGTATGAGTGTTTGTATGTCATTCAACCGATTCCGATTCACGTATTGACAATGGCAGTTGTCTGTTTGCAAAATTTAGATTTCGCGAAAGCAAAAACCTATTTAGATCAAGTAGAAGCAACTGATTTAGCACAACGAAGTTATTTGTATTACGGAACACTTTCCGACTATTATTTCGCCATAAAAAATATTGAAAAAGCCATCACACATCTTGATTTGGCACTTGCAACGGTTACAAATTCTCTTGAAAAAGAATATTTAGAAAAGAAACGAGCTGTTTTGATTCAAAAAAAAGAATAGTTTCGCACCACAAAAAAATTACAAATTCATCTCCTATATTTTTAAATTTCCCCTAAAAAATAGTAGGTTTACACTTAAACTTAATTAATATTAAAGGTATGAGATTCACTTTTACACTACTTTCCTTCTTTCTTATTGGAAATATTTATTTCGCACAAGCACAAAAATCAGATCCTACAAAAGAGCCAAAAGCAGGAATTGTGATAACGATTAATGGAAAAGAGCATAAAGTTTCCGAAGGCGATGAAGTAAAGCAAGATGGTGCTACGGTTTCTGTAGCTTTAGCAAAATCTAAAAGGTTTAATAATGGAACGATTTCTTTTGATTATCCGACAAGTTTCGGGTTTGAATATGAGGAATCATTTGGTTATAAAAACTGGACATTTGACGGAAATAATTTTGTGATTATGTACTTTGAAGTTGCTGAAGAAAATACCTTAGACAGTTTTGTTGACGAAATTGCAGGACGTTTTGGAAAAGGCAATTGTACTATTGAAAAGACAAGCTTAACACTTGGAGGAAGAAAACTTTTAGGGAAAAGAATCAACGTGAATTTAATGGGCGAAAAGCTAACGTTAGATTTGTTGGAGGTTAAAATGAAAGGTGGTCAAACACGAATTATTGCTTTTCAAGATTCTAACGACGATTATGGAAATGCAACGCAAGAAGGAAAAGAAACAATTGAAATGATTGATAAAACAATGTCTTATAAAAAATAAGACGCTTCGCACCTATAAAACAAAAAAAAGGAGCTTCGTTTGAAGCTCCTTTTTCACATTAATAATCTACTAAAAATGCTCTTCTAAATGATGGTGCTCATCAACAAGAGGTCCGCCTTCCATAATACTTTGCGAAGCTTGGTGTGCAAATTTTTCAAAGTTTAAGTGAAAAGAGTGTGCCAATTGTATTGCTTTACCAACATAAGCACTTTTGTTTTCCCATGTATTTATTGGGTTTAAAATCTCTGTTGGTACTCCTGGACATTCTTTCGGCAAGTGTAATCCAAAAATAAAGTCCTGATCAAATTCTACATTATCTAAATCGCCATTTAAAATAGCTGTAATCATTGCACGTGTGTATTTTAATTTAATACGTGATCCAACGCCATAAGGTCCAGCGCTCCATCCTGTATTTATTAACCAGACATTGACGCCTGCATCTTGCATTTTTTTACTTAACATTTCACCATATACTGTTGGATGCATTGGCATAAAAGGTTCGCCAAAACATGCAGAAAATGATGGTACAGGTTCTGTAATACCAGCTTCTGTTCCAGCAACTTTTGCAGTATAACCAGAAATAAAGTGATATGCTGCTTGTCCTGGTGTTAATTTAGATACTGGTGGTAATACACCAAAAGCATCACAGGTCAAGAAGAAAATATTCTTTGGATTCTTTGCAAAGGATGGTTCTTGAATATTATCGATATGATAAATTGGGTAACTTACACGTGTGTTTTGTGTAATACTGCTATCCATATAATCTACATCTCCATTTTCATTGAATACTACATTTTCTAGTAAAGCACCTGGTCGAATCGCTCTAAAAATATCGGGTTCTTTCTCTTCTGTTAAGTCGATTACTTTAGCATAACAACCACCTTCAAAATTAAAAATAGTATTGTCTGCTGTCCAGCCATGCTCATCATCTCCAATTAGTTTTCTTTCTGGATCTGCAGACAATGTTGTTTTTCCTGTTCCTGACAATCCGAAGAAAATAGCAGTATCACCATCTTTTCCAACATTAGCTGAGCAATGCATAGGTAGTACTTTTTTCTCCACAGGTAAGATCATATTTAGTGCAGAAAAAATACCTTTTTTCATTTCACCTGTATATGCTGATCCACCAACTAAAGCTATTTTTTTAGTAAAGTTGATGATGGAAAAATTTCCTTGACGTATACCATAAGCAGCAGGATCTGGACAAACATAACCTGGTGCACATAATACTAACCAATCTTCATCAAAGTTTTCTAATTCTTCTAAAGTTGGTCTTAAAAACATATTAAAGACAAACATATTAGACCATGGATACTCTGTTATAGTCCTGATATTTGTTCTGTACTCTGGTGCTGCGCACACATAGCCATCTCTAGCATAAATTTCTTTACCAGATAAATAGGCTACAACTTCTTTTTCTAATTTATCAAAATTCTCTAAAGAAACTGGTTTGTTCGTTTTCCCCCACCATACTTTTTCTGTCGTATAATCGTCCTTAACGATAAAACGGTCTTTTGGTGATCTTCCAGTGTACTTTCCTGTGTTAATGGCAAGTGTTCCGTTAGACGTTTCTTTTCCCATGTTTTTCTCAACAGTGATTTTTTGAAGTTCTTCTGGAGATAAATTCCAATGCACAGTTGCATCTTTGATTCCGTAGCGTTTTAAGTCTTTCATTTTATTCAATTTAAAAGATTACTATAATGTGTTAAAATGGCCATATTAGTGGCACAAGTATTAGTGATATAATTAAAAACATAAGTGATAATGGTGCTCCAACTTTTAGATAGTCCATAAACTTATAGCCTCCAGCTGTCATTACCATAGCATTTGTTGTCGTTCCGATTGGTGTAAGAAATGCGGTTGATGCACTTACTGCAACTACAATCATAAATGGTGCAGGTGACAGATTTAGCGAACTTGCTGCGAGAATGGCAATTGGTGCCATTAATACTGCTGTAGCCGAGTTGTTTATTACTTGACTAAATAACGTGGTGAGCAAAAACACACCTCCTAATAATGCAACAGGATGGATGTATCCTAAATATTCTACCAATGCATTGGATATCATTTGTGCTGTACCAGTTTTTTGTAAGGCAATACCCATTGGAATCATAGCTGCAATCATAATAACGCTTGTCCAACTAATGCTTTTGTATGCTTTTGAAACAGGCACACAACCTGATAATAATATTACGCCTGCCGAAATAAGCGTGGCGATGGCGCCAGGTACAATTTTAAAAACCATTAAAATAATCATTAGTACGAGTGCTCCAAGTGCGATATACGATTTTGAACTAAGATTCTCTACATTCTTAGCCATACCTTCAGGACTACCAACAATTACTAAATTTTCATGTTGTTTTTTAAGGTCTCCTATGTGTTCCCAAGTACCTCGAATTAAAAAAGCATCACCTGCTTTTACAATTATTTCCTTGTCTTGTAATGGCTTATTGTTTCTAGAAGCTGCCAATAACTGAATGCCAAATCGCTGAAAATAATCTCCTAGCCTGTATTTTCTACCTACAAGAATAGATTTTGGATTTACAATAACTTCGGTCATTCCGACCTCTTGATTAATTAAATTATGTTTTAGCTCATCTGTAATAGGCTCTAATGGTAGCAGTCCTAATCTGAACTTTATCATCAATTTATTAATTGCTTCGGTATCACCTTTGACCGTTATGATATCGTGATAGCGTAGTTCTGTTTTATGACTCGGGAATTCTTCAAAAGCAGGAACCCTTTTTAATACATTAGGATGTCTTCTTTTTAATCGAATTATCGATACCTGATATTCTTTTTCAAATTGCCAAGAATCAATTGTCGTGTTAATGAGTGGTGACAAAGATCGGATACGCAATCTGTAATAATCATCGTTTATTTTGTAAGCAGCAATCCATTTATGCAAAGTAGATTCAATATCCACAGGTTTGTTATTGGTTTTATTTTTTGGTAAAAGCCTGTATCCTACAAACCGAAAATATAAAAGTGTTATCAGTAATAAGGGTACACCAATCAATCCAAATTCAAAAAAAGAAAATCCTACAAATCCAGCATCAGTCAACGCGTTATTAGCTATAATATTAGGTGGTGTACCAGTTAAAGTTAGTAAGCCTCCTGTGTTTGAGCCAAAAGCTACTGGCATGAGCATTCTAGATGGTAACGTTCCCATACTCCAAGCCGATGAAATGGTGAGTGGCATTAAAGTGGCAACTGTACCTGTATTACTGACAAATCCAGATAAAACGCCTGATCCAAAAGTGATAATAACAAGCAATTTAGCAATACTTTTTCCAGCCCATTCTACGAATTTTTTACCTGCTATCGCTGTCCATCCAGTTTGTGCAATCCCTTCACCTATAACAAAAAGACCAGCAATCATAATTACCGTTGGATTGCTAAAACCACTTAAAGTCTCCTTTAGGTCTAAAATGCCAAATAGAAACAAACTCAGCATCGAAATTAATGCTACGATATCTGGAGTGAATTTTCCCCAAATAAAAAGACCAATGGTAACTGCTAAAATGATAAGCATTAAAGACATAGTAGTGAGTTATTTATAAAATCAAAGTTATTGTGGGTCAGGGAAAATAATTATGATTTATATCATGCTTTCAGTAATAGCACTACTTTTCAATAATTAGGAAAAATCAGTTGAAATATTTACAGATATCAAATACGAAAACGTAATAGGAATGTTGAGTTCATAAAATTTGATAGTGATTAGATCAATTTTATTATGAAACAAAGAAGACAATGAGTATTAATTGGATAAAACCAAATCATAAAATAGTAGCTCAATACTTCTCACTACCATTTTTTTGTTAGTATAATTTTTAAATCGTTCTAAAAAGTTTGAATATATGTTCTTTTTGCGATTTACTTACTGGAATTTTGTGCGTCCCCACAAATAACATATTGCCTTCAAATCCTGTAACTTGACTGATATTGACAATGTAACTTCGATGCGTTCGGATGAAGTTTGCAACAGGCAATTGTTGTTCAACCTTTTTCATGACAACAGCATATACAAAGCGTTCCGATTTTGTATAAATGGTACAATAATTATTATCTGCTTCTATGAATAATATTTCAGCCAACGGAACACGCTCAAAGTGATGATTTTTTTTTAAAAACAAACTGTCTTTTATTTGCAATACTTGCGATGTTTCCACATTGGATTCTTTACTTTCAAATACATCTTTTCCAGGTGTTTTGTTGGAGAAATTCATCAATGCCAATTCAATTGCAATTTTTACTTGTCGATCATTAAAAGGCTTCAAAATATACGCATACGGATGTACTTTTTTGGCGCGTTCTACTAGTGAAGAATCTGCGTGTGATGTTAGGAATATAAATGGAAGGTGATATTTTTCATTGACAATTTTCGCCAATTCAATGCCATCTTGATCGCCTTTTAAAATAATATCAATCATAATGATATCAATATCTTTTTGTGCTTCCAAAATGGCCACAGCTTTTGCAACCGAAGGCGCAATTCCGACAACTTCATAGTTCATATCGGTCAAACGATCGCGAATATCGTGTGCCAAAATAATCTCATCTTCTACTACTAAAACTTTTACTGTTGCGCTCATTAGTTTAATTTTATTTTCATTTCCCAATGTGTTCCTTTTGTGTTGATACGTTCCATAGTTCCTTCCAATTGTTCAATTAGAGATGTAATCAACTTAATTCCGAAAGAATTATTTTTTTCGTTATCAATTTTTGTAAATCCAACACCATTATCAATGACTTGAATGTGTAAGTCTTCAACAGCTTCTTGCATGATGACAATTTTCAACAACGGATCTTCAATATCTTTGTATGCGTATTTTAATGAATTAATGACCATTTCATTGATAATTAGTGCCAATGGAATTGCAACATCAATGCCGATACTAATATCTGCAATGGAAAAACTTGGTTCAAATTTTACGTTATATCCTTCAAACAATCCTAACACCAATTCTTGAATATAATCTTTAAGCGCAATTTTAGTATCCACGCCTTCTTGGTATAACTTTCTATGCACTAACGACAACGCTTCTACTCTATACTTTCCAGATATAATCGCTTCTTGTGCCGGATGACCTGTAAGTTCTCTACTTTGTAAATTGAGCAAGCTTGAAACCATTTGCAAATTGTTTTTCACTCTATGATTTAACTCTTGCAACAACAATGCTTTTTCTTGTTCGCGTTTGCTAATCAGTTCTTTTTGATCGGATAAAACTTGATTCGATTTTTTAATTTTTCGATTTCCTCGATATAACAAATACGCAAAAAATAATAACAATACAAATCCAGAGATTAAGGCAATTCCCCATCTTTTTTGATTTGCGTTTGTAATATTTAAGATGTTTATTTCTGACTCGCGTTTTGTAATTTGATAACCAGCTTTGAGTTGTTCACTTTTTTGAATATTTTCTTTATTGACTAAACTATCTTGATATTTTTGATATATTTTTTGATACTTTAATGCTTCCTCATATCTATTTGAATTTTCATATAAATTAGTCAATGATGCGCTAAAATCTCGAATTTGCTCTTTAAGTCTGGCTTCTTTTGCCATTGTATATGCAACAAGAAATTGTTCTTCGGCTAATTGTATATTGCCTTCTTTTCGATATACATTTCCCAATTCTGAGATATAAATTGACGTAGAATATGCATCTTTTAGCTTTGTAAGAATTGTAATGGCGTCTTCTAAGTTTTCTTTTGCTTCATTAAGCTTTTCCTGTGCAGCATAGACCATTCCCAAATTCCCCAACGTATAACCTTCAATTTCTTCATCTTTTAAGGATTTGTTTAATCGCAAAGCGTTCTCTAAAGTTGTTATTGACTTCTCTAATTGTCCGTTTAAACGATACGTGTCTCCTAAATTTATCAGCGCTAAAGCTTTATACAAATCATCACCAATTTCAGAATAAATTTTTTCTGCTTTTTGAAAGTATGTAATTGCCGGATCATATTCTTTCTCTCCAAAATGATAAGCCGCAATTTGCGCATACGATGCTGCTTGTTTATCTTTCAGGTTTAACGAATCATAAATATGTAATGCCTTAAATATTCCATCTAAGGCATTATTTTTATTTCCTAATCGCTGTTCAATAGCGCCAATTTCTTCCCATGCTTGCGCTTGCAAAACAGGATCATTAATTTCGGTTGCTATTTGTAATGATTGCCTAGCATAATAAGAAGCTTCATCTTGTTGCGGATGGTTAGATGCAATGCTTATCAATAAAGTAACTTTCTCCTTTTTGGATAACTTTTGAGTTTCAAGGACTGTCAACAAACTATCAGTTCGCTGTGCATTTTGTGCAAAACAAGAGAAAGTTAGCATTAGAAATCCTATAGAAAATAGTAGCTGTTTATTAAAAGTCATATATGCTTTTTGATATTAATTTTAAAATGTTCCTCCGCCTCTACCACCAGACGTAATTTTAATCAATGGATCAATCACAAAATAAAAAGTTCTGAGTTTACTTTCCCCAGATGGTTCCGTAATATCGATTGTTGATTTAAAAATAACCTCATAGGAAAGGAACGAAGTTAGGATATCAGTTCCAGCACCTTTGGCTACTGTAATAGCGCATATATCATCAATAGGTTTTATACTTAAAGAGCTATCAGGAAGTTCTAAAATGTTTTCCGGACTTGTATCAAATACTTTTTTCCATGGATCAAGAATTGTTACAGAACTTGCATTAAAATCTTGCCCGACATTGTGTATTCTACAAGCGACTAATTCTAATTCCATTTTTTCAGGAACAGAACCGTCAGGTTTAACTAATTGAAACGCGATTGTTTCGCCACTTTTAAATTCGTATAAATTGGCATCGTTAATGGTAACAAACGTATCTATAGGAATTGGCTTTGCTGAAGTTCCTAAAGCAATATCTGTTTTAGTGATCGCTTCATGTAAACGTTCTACTTGAACTGCAAATGAAATTTTGCTATTGTTTGGATAACTTGTTGATGTAATATGCATAATAAGTGTTTTTAAGTAGTTGGCAGCATATATTTGTTTGGTAAAACACTGTATACTACTCGCTACAAGTTAATGAAATATTGAATCTTAATTAATTTATTATTTAAAGACGCATCAAATGTGACTAATTATCAAACCTAAAAGAAAAAAAATGAGTGAATGGACATATTTCTTTAGTAAACGTTTACTATTTTAATGACAAGCTTTTTTTCAAACTTCAAATTCTCTAAAGTCTTTTAATATTTCTTACATTGAAACATAATTCTAATCAACGAATAGCAACATGAAATTTAATTCCCTAACTTTAAAATTGTGCACGCTTTTTATACTTTTTTCATTAATTTCTTGTGAAGAAAAAACAAAGCAAGAAACACCAAAAACAACTCCTGAAACGACTTCAGAAACCACAGAAACTCCAAAAGAGAACAATACCTATTATGCTTGGGTTGACAATATCAACGTCCGAAATGCTTCCAACACAAAAGGAAAAGTAATTGGAACATATTCATCTAGCGATCCCTTAGAATTTACAGGAACCAAATCTGACGCAAAAGACATCATTGTACTTCGCGGTGTAGCATACGATGAAAATTGGCTAAAAATAACCACAACAGACAACAAAGAAGGTTGGGTTTTTGGTGGCGCTGTAAAAAAAGAAGGCGATAAAAAAGGAAATGGAATCATTACAAAAGATGTGTTTGACTTTCCTTATTTTGGAAATTTCGATGTAACAAAATGGACAGATTTAGGTGTTGTAAAAAGTGAAGCTGGTGACGCAGAAACGAGCACATTTCGCTACATGAAAAACAATCAAATTCTAGAAATTGAAAAAACGGATGTTGGAGAATATGGTTATTATTATACATACAAATTGATGGACACCAAAAATAAGCTTCAAAAAGAACGCAAATTCAGCTTTCAAGCAAATATGGGCGATAACGGAGATCTGATGGAACTCACAGAAATTGTAAAAGATTTTTCAACTAAAAAAGAATACTCGCGCAAACAAATGCTTACGAAGCATTTTATGCAACTAAATTCCAGACCCGAAATGGTAAATGGTGTTTGGAAAGAATCAGGCTTGGAAATAGAAACCAAAAGTGCCTCAGAATAAAAAGTTATAGTTAAATGAACATAGACGAACTCAAATTCGAAAAGTTAAATTTCAACGGTGTAAAAACGCTGGCAACTTGGGCGCAAGAAGAAGGCTGGAATACAGGTCCGCACGATGCGGAAGTCTATTTTGCAACAGATCCTGATGGTTTTTATGGTTTTCATCACAACGGCGAATTGATTGCTGGTGGCTCTATTGTTTCATACAACGGCGAATTTGGTTTCATGGGCTTTTTTATCGTAAAAACAGAATACAGAGCACACGGAATTGGGCGAAAACTATGGTATCACAGACGTGACAAATTGCGTTCCCGATTGCACAAAAATGCTGCTATCGGAATGGATGGAGTTGTCGCAATGCAAGCATTTTATCAAAAAGGTGGTTTTGAAATTGCGTTTAGAGATGTTCGCTACGAGAAAAAAGGAACGGCTTTTACCATTGACAAAAATATTTCTCCCATTGAAGAAACCGATGTTGAAACTATTTTAAAATATGACAAACAATGCTTTGGATTTTCGCGTCCGCAGTTTCTAAAACCTTGGTTGCAACTTCCACTCACAAAAACATTCAAGTATATTGAAAATGGCGAACTCAAAGGATTTGCGATCATTCGAAAATGCAATACAGGTTACAAAGTTTGTCCATTATTTGCGGACAATCTTGAAGTTGCAGAAGCATTGTATAAAGCCTGTTTAAACGCTGTTATTGGCGAATTGGTATACATAGATATTCCCATGATAAATGAAGACGCAAAAGCATTAATCAAGAAATATGAAGCAACCTATATTTTTGAATGTGCGCGGATGTATTTAGGAAATCCACCAGCTATAAACTTCAATAAAGTATTTGGAATTACCACTTTTGAATTGGGGTAAAAACTAAAAAAACAGATGGAACACAAAAAAATAGAAGAAGCGTATAATGAAACTTTCGGTGGACTTACCATGTTTTATAGAGATTGTGAATTGAATCCTGATTATATTTCGAAATACAGGATCAATCAAATTTTACTAGAAAGAAGATTTACAGATGTTTCTGGTTTCGCAGAAGGATTGAGTACAAATTTACGATACGCAATTGCATCTAACAAAGCCAAAGATTTGACGCAAATAAATCCTGCTGTTAGAAAATATCGATTTCATATTATTTCGGCACCATCAAATTATAAAGTGTTAGATATTTATAAAATTGGAACACAAACACAAATTCTATTGCTTCATTTTGATGAAAAATTTAAATCTATTTTTAGCGGAACGACTTCAAATATTGAAGAAAAAGTTATTGGAATGGGACGTGATAGTTTTGACAAAAAAATACAAATGAGTCCAAACGCTGCTTTACACGAAAACGAATGGAAAGATCGTACGCAATTTCCAATTGGAATGTCTGATGATGGTCATTTTTTCTTGGCTTCTACCGATACAACAAAGAATGAGGAAAAGCCCGAAAATATAATTCCGAAAAAGGAAACTCCCAAAAACGATGTTTCACCACAAGAACCTTCAAACCCTACAGAAGAGAAAAAAAGTTTTTGGAAACGTCTTTTCAGCTAACAATTTTAAAATACAAATATACTTCAACATGAATTTTAAAGATGCCGATTTTTATGAAACAAATGCTGAAAACAAAAAACAACTTAAAAAAGAATACCTAATAGCTTACTCTTTTTCGCCAGGTTTGTATGATGATTTGCGAAAAATAAATCTGTTTCTTGACAACGATTTGAATTACCAACTATTTGTATTCTTTTATGAACAGCCGAAAATATTTTCAGAAGAAATAAACGAGGAATTGGTAAAAAAAAGTAGAACATTTATTCAACACCAAAGTAAATTACCAAGTGGAATTAGAACTCTTATACATCAATTCTTAGCACATTCAGAAGCATCTTTAAAAACATCATACTACAACAATAAAAATTTGTTTGGAATTCTTGATAGAACCGAAAAATATTATGAAATCCGTTATAACGATGTATATTATTCTATTGAAATGGGTTTGGATTGTATCGATAAAAAATTATTTGTCACAGAAGTAGATCAACTATTTTTACAATTGACAGCAGCTATTGAAAATTGGTTACAGCAACTGATTGATGGCTTTGTATTCTCACACAACGAAAATTAAAGAATTCTTAAGTACTTCCACTAGCTTTTACAACTACGTAGTTGCACCCTTTTGTAGGTGGAAAATTTATAAGATATTGTTAGTAAACTAAAAACAATTTCTTATGAATTTCTCCAAAAAAAGAGCCAAATTACCTGAACAACCCGATCTCATTTTAATCATTACTGATCAAGAACGAGCAACTCAAAACTTCCCAGAAGGTTGGGAAAAGGAAAACCTGAAAACCATGACATTCTTAAAAGACAATGGTTTTACTTTCAACAAAGCATTTTGTAATTCGTGTATGTGTTCACCAAGTAGAACCACACTTTTCACAGGCGTTTATCCGTCACAACATGGCGTAACGCAAACGCTTACTTTTGGCGGACGTTACTCAGACGCAGAAACACAATTAGATCCAAGAATGAACAACATTGCGCGTATGCTTTCTGGCGATGGTTATGATGTGCAATATCGTGGGAAATGGCACTTAAGTAAAGGCGAAACTGAAAATGGTTTGACAGCTTCCGAAATTGCACTGACAGGTTTTAAAGGTTGGATAGCTCCTGATGCTGGAGAAGATGTAAAACCACAAAATTTTGGTGGCGGTTATGCAAATCATGATGAAATCTACATTCAGCAAGGAATTGATTTTTTACGTCAAGTACGAACCGAACGGGAAAGTGGCGCAAAGCGCGTTCCTTTTTGTTTGGTGCTTTCGTTGGTAAATCCGCATGATGTATTAGCGTATCCAAATGGTGTGAATTACGGATATTCTAAGGAAGATTGGTCTGGAAGAAGTGTTGGATTGCCATATTCTGTGAATGAAGATTTATTGAAGAATGAGAAACCGATGGCGCAATTTCAAATTGTACAATCGGCAAATATACTTTTAGGCGATTTACCTACTGATGACGATAAACTCAATTATATCAACTTTTACGCACATACCTTAACAAAGATTGACAAACAGATTGGCGAATTTATTGATGAATTGTATCTGGTAAGTGACAAAGGAAACCGAATGGCAGACGAAGCTTTATTGATTCGGATCTCAGATCATGGCGAAATGGGATTAGCTCATGGCGGCATGCGTCAAAAAGCATTCAATGTATATGAAGAAACGCTCAATGTTCCGATGGTATTTTCAAATCCGATTCTATTTCCAAGTAAAGATCAAAATGGAGTTCCTATTCCACAACGCACTTCAAATGAACTTGCTTCTTTAATAGACATTATGCCAACAATGGCAGAAATTGCCAATGTAAAACGTCCTTCAAAAGCATTGCAAGGAAACAATCTATTGCCCATTATTACAGATGGAACAGGCGTTCAAGATGAAATCATGTTTACATTTGATGATACAAAAGCAAGTTCGGCGGATCATGCTTCGGCAGTTTTAGCGGCAAATCGCATTCGCTGTATAAGAACCAAAGAATGGAAATATTCGTATTACTTTCACGCTTTAGGAAGTTATCCAACACGTTACGAATTGTATCGCTTAACGGATGCTGAAGATAACGAAATGGAAAACTTAGCGTACAATCCAGAATATGCAGCTATCAGAATTGAATTGGCTAAAAAACTACACGATGCTGAAAAACGACTGTTGCACAGAAACGCTGTTTCTTATGGACCAATTGCGTTGAATCGGAATAATTAAGAAAGTAAAAATCTAGTATAAAAAGCTGTTCGCATTTGTTTGTGAACAGCTTTTTATATTCAGACAAAAGTTATAATATCAAGTTAAATTAGGTATTGAATTGCATTGCTTTCACTAATTTTGCATCATACTTTATACAACTACCTAAAACCACTATATGAAGCAACTTTTCTCAGAGATTTTTCAAATTTTCATAGGAATTCTATTGGCGAGTATTGGCTTAAAAATGTTTTTACTTCCAAACGGATTTTTAGATGGTGGCGTTACCGGAATTGCGATTTTAGTCAGTGAACTTTTTGCCATTGACATTTCTATCATTTTACTCGTTGTTAGTATTCCGTTTTTAGCATTAGCCTGGTTTACGCTGACAAAAAGAATCTTTGTAAAATCGATTCTATCCATTATCGGATTGGCAATTTTTATTCACTTTGAAAATTTCTCTTCAGTTACAGATGATAAACTCTTAATTGCAATTTTTGGTGGTTTATTTTTAGGCGCAGGAATCGGATTAACCATAAGAAATGGTGCTGTTTTAGATGGTTCGGAAATATTAGGGATTTTCATTAACGATCGATTGGGAATTAGTATTGGAAAAGTAATTTTAGGCTTTAACGCCATTCTATTTGCAGTTACAGCGTTGTTACTTTCTGTGGAAATTGCCATGTATTCTGTATTGACATTTTTGGTCACAGCCAAAATTATTGATTTGATGATTGAAGGTTTTGAAGATTTCGTCGGACTCATGATTGTTTCCGAAGCATCGGCAGAAATTGAAGACGAACTTATTCGCATCGTTGGCACAGGAGTTACCTTGTACAAAGGCGCACGCGGTCATGGAAAACGTGGCGCACAAACAGAAAAAGACATCATTCACACTGTAATTAATAGAATTGACATTCGCAGAACGTATAATTTAATTGACAAAATTGACAAACACGCGTTCATTATTGAATTTGATGTAAACAATATAAAAGGTGGAATTCTGACTAAATATTTGACCAAAGAAGGACTCAAGAAACTGTCGCCAGCATTATATAAACAAACTGAGGAATCTGAAGAAAAAGCAACATAAATGGCTACGATAACTGTCAAAAAAGGAGAAATAATTCAACGAAGTGGTGCTTTAAATTCTAAAGTATATTTTGTAAATAGTGGGTTGCTCCGCGGTTATACCATTGACGAAAAAGGAAAAGAACATATTTTTATTTTCGCGCCCGAAAATTGGACAATTGCAGATGCGCAAGCTCCTGAATTTCCATGTGATTTATTCATTGATGCACTTGAAGATTCAACAATTACAGTATTTCAAAAAGATATTACGCAAGAAGGGAAAAATGTAGAAGCTTTAATAAAACGCATGTCCGTTTTACAAAAAAGAATCATCATGCTCATGAGTTATTCGGCTATGGAACGCTTTGAACATTTTATAGAAACCTATCCAAACATTCTTAAAAGAGTTCCCCAAAAAATGATTGCTTCCTACCTTGGAATCACACCAGAAGCTTTAAGCACGATCAAAAAGAGAAAAGGGAAAAAATAAGTGCGTTCTTAATCTACATTAATGGAAAATAGCTATTTGTTCTTCATTTTTGCTTAACTAAACAAATTAAGCAATGAAAAACGCATCACTTTTATTAAAAATTTCAGCTATTTTATGGATCATTTGGGGATTAGTACACATATTAGCAGGCGTACTTACTATGAATTTTATCTTATCAGGAGACATTCCAAGTTCCATTGCAGGAATTGCGGATGCTGTTGATCCAAGTACGTTACAAATGATATATCCTGAAGCTGCCGGCGCAATTATTGGACAACACGGATTTAATTTATTTTGGATTGGAATTGCAACATTTGTAAGTGCTTTTTACATCTGGAAAGGAAACAAAAACGCTATATTCTTTGCTGCAATTACTGGTGGATTGACAGACTTGGGATACTTTTTGTTTTTAGATTTAGGTGGATTTGTAAAATTCGTTCCTGGAACTGTAATGACAATCATTTCGTACTCGGCAATCATTATAAGCTTTTATGTCTATTTTAAAACGAAAAAGGACGCCTCAGCTGAATAATACGCTTCACAAGAATCTTGAAAACTTATTCTTACGTATAGTTCTCCATTTCAATACTTGTATTTGGATTACAGCATATTATACTATAAATTGAAAGTCTAAACCCTTCAAAACTATAAAATGGCTGCCACCGAAAGCAAAAGAGCTTCTGAAAAAAATAAAATTAAACATGTAATTGTTGTCATGTTCGAAAACCGATCGTTTGACCACATGTTAGGTTATTTATACAACGACAGTTATAAAGACAAGAACGTAGACAAAAAGAACATTAACAGATCGCCGCTTGGACATCCATTCGAAGGATTGACAGGAAAAGAAACCAATCCTGACAATAATGGAGAATCGATTCAAGTATTTCCGATTGATAAAAATGACAAATACGCCTATTACATGCCAAAAATGAATCCTGGAGAAGGGTTTATGAACACTAATTTTCAGCTATTTGGTGGATTAAATCCTCCGTATCAATCAGGAATTGCGCCTAATCAAGGGTTTGTGCGTGATTTTGAAAATAAGATTGCAGAAAAATATTTTGGCGATCCACCACTTAAAAAGAAAACAACTAGCAATTCAAATAGTTCATCGCATCCTACTAAAAAAGTATACGATAAAACATACGATCACTCCAAAGATTATAAAAACGAAAACTATAAAAATTGGTATCAACATCATTCACCTCCAACATCAGGTATAGAAATTGTGAGTAAGTTTTCTGGCACAGCTCCTAAAGATATTATGGGAATGTATACACCAGACTTATTACCGATATTATCAAACCTGGCAAAAGGATATGCAGTTTGCGATCAATATCATTGTTCGGTTCCTTCGGAAACACTTCCAAACAGAGCATTTATGCACATGGCAACCTCAGATGGTCATTTGTATGATGAACTAAAATCATATAGCGCCAAAAGTATTTTTAAAAACCTTTCTGATCATAACCATTCATGGGGAATTTTTGCTGATAAATTACAGAAACCGTATACCTATAGTTTTTGTCAAGATGTAGCTGACAATCCAACTCCGGAAAATTGCTTTTTTGGAACTTTTGAAGACTTTAAATTAGGGCTAAATAATGGAACACTGCCTGATTATACTTTCTTGGAACCATCGTGGGGAAGTTATGGAAATAGTCAACACCCAAACTACGATGTAGCAGCTGGAGAAGCATATATGCTTGAAGTTTACAATGCCGTACGAGAATCAAAATATTGGGAAGACACACTTTTAGTAATTAATTACGACGAGCATGGAGGTTGCTATGATCATATAACGCCACCAGAAGGAGCCGTTCCTCCAAGTCCAACTACTCAAAACAAAAATGGATTTAAGTTTGACCGTTTTGGCGTACGAGTTCCATGTATTTTAATTTCTCCTTGGATAGAAGCTGGAACGGTGTACAGAACAAAAAGTGAAACACCACTTGATCATACTTCATTGCTCAAAACAATTGAAGTTTTATTTGATTTACCTCCACTAACTGGTCGTGATGCAGCAGCTTCAGATGTATTGGATGTATTGACAAGAGAAGAAGTTCGAAAAGACAATCCGATGGAAGGTATTAAACCTCCTGTTGCAGATGCATCAGTAAAAATTCCAAATCACGCATCTCAAATTGTAAGAGCGCAAGCGGATGCTATTACAGATAAAATAAACAGAGATAGCGGAGCACAAAATACAACGCCAGCATTTCATTCTGATGAAGAAGCTGCAAAATACATTCATCAAGAATCATAGAATTTAGTGTAAACTATTTATTTACTAAAAAAGCTCAACAGTATTTATGTTGGGCTTTTATTTGAAACAATCTCCCCAATAATTATAATTCCAAGGAGTTGCGCCAAAAAATAAAATTAAGAAGCTAAAAATGAAGTTTTTAACCTAATATATTCTAAAAACTGCTTACACACCTTTTCACAAAACATATATCGAACGCACATTAACACAAAAAACCGCTTTCATCATGCTAACATGATGAAATACATTACCTTTGCGCAAAATTACACAGGATGTCTACTTTTCAAGATTTTGACTTATCTTCTCAATTGCAATATGCCATTGAGGATTTAGGGTATATAACACCAACTCCAATTCAAGAACAATCATTTTCAGTGATTCGTGGCGGGAAAGATGTGGTAGGAATTGCACAAACAGGAACAGGGAAAACATTTGCCTATATGTTGCCTATATTGCGCGATTTAAAATTTTCAAAACAAGTCAATCCGCGAATTTTGGTTATCGTTCCAACAAGAGAATTGGTCGTGCAAGTGGTAGATCAAATCCAATTGTTTTCCAAATACATTAACTTGCGAACTCTTGGTGTTTATGGAGGCGTTAACATGAATGCGCAAATGCAAATCTTAGCGCAAGGAGTAGATATTGTTGTAGCAACGCCAGGACGTTTATATGATTTGGTATTGGCTAGAGCTTTGCAACTAAAATCTATCAAAAAATTAGTCATTGATGAGGTAGATGTAATGTTGGATTTAGGATTTAGATTCCAAATTACCAATATTTTAGAATTACTTCCTGAGCAACGTCAGAACATTATGTTTTCGGCAACAATGACCGATGATGTAAGTGATTTAATTGATGATTTCTTTACAACACCACACAGAATTTCGATTGCAGTAAGTGGAACGCCTTTGGATAATATATCACAAACGTGTTATCAAGTTCAAAACTTTTATACGAAAGTAAACTTGCTAATAGATCTATTAAAAGATAAAGAAACCTTTAGTAAAGTTTTAGTATTTATCTCGAACAAACGCATTGCAGATCGCTTGTTTGATTGTTTAAAACCTGATTTTGGCGAAGAAGCTTGCGTAATTCACTCCAACAAAACACAAAACTATCGTTTGCGTTCGATCAATCAGTTTAATGAAGGTCAGAACCGAATTTTAGTAGCTACGGATGTCATGGCACGTGGATTGGATTTAGACATGATTACACATGTAATCAACTTTAATACGCCAAACTATCCAGAAAATTACATGCACCGAATTGGTCGATCTGGAAGAGCTGAAGCCAAAGGAAATTCTATTTTATTCTACACAGAAAAAGAAAGAGAATATAAAGAAGCAATTGAAACGTTGATGAATTATGAAATTCCTGAATTGGAATTTCCAGAAGATGTTGCAGTTTCGACGTTATTGGCTCCTGAAGAACAAACTAGAATTGGTGAAATTAACAATCCATCAAAAACTACAGGACTTGCACCAGGTTTTCACGAGAAGAAAGAAAAGAACAAAAAAACCAATCAAGGTGGTTCCTATCGAAGAGAAATCACACGAAAATATAAAAAGCCAAAAACAAAAGGCGATAAGAATTACAACATGCGTAACAAGAAGAAGTAAGTGTCAAAACTTACTTCTTTTTTTTTGATCCATTTTTTTCAATACGCTACATCTTCACATTTAGGGTTTCATACCACTTACAGTTTGAATTTACTGTAAAAGAAAATGGTAGATGGTATTATTTCATCAAATCATTTTCTCGCAAAAATTTGCAGCATTCAGAAATATCAGTATATTTGGTAAACCAATCTGGTTAACCAATTTAAGATGTATCCAAAAAATCATACCTTAAGCACTATTAATAAGGCAGTTATCTGCGTGATTTTTCTTGTTGCATTGGCAAATTGTTCAAGTAATGACGATTTAGAAAGACCAACGTCTTCAACTACAGATACACCGACAACGCCGCCAGATACGCCCCCAACAACTATAAACTATGCAGATATTGATTTTTCATCATGGAAAGTAACACTTCCCGTAGATGAAAATAATAATGGTGGACCAGACGAATATCAACCCGCAGATTTGATCAATTTTGGATATCAAACCTTAGCGCCTGTACAACCCTTTATGTATGATGACACAGATGATGAATCGCTGGTATTTTATACGTATCCTGATATTTCTACGACAAATAGTTCATTTTCGCGAACAGAATTACGAGAATTGATCAATCCATCAAACTCAAGAGAAAACTGGACGTTACTTGAAGGTGGTACAATGCAAGGACGCCTAAAAGTTTCCTCCATTTCAGAAAATTCCAATTCAGGTGATACCTATCATAAAGTAATTGTCATGCAAATTCACGGAATCATTTCGGAGGAAGATATGGATATACATGGTTTTGCATCCAACAACGGACCGCCATTAATCAAAATCTATTGGAAAGATGGATTTGTTTGGTCGCACAAAAAATCTTTAGTTGATGAAACCACAAGCGGTGACGATTTGCTAGATACTTCAAGTAGTACTTGGTACGACATCAAAGAAAATCTAGGATATGTAGGCTTTGGAGCATTTGACTTTAAAATTGTGGCTTCCGATGCAAGAATTACCGTGACACTAAATAATGAAACTCCTTTTGTATATGAAGATGTAAGCTTGGACAAATGGCCATTTGAAAACTATTTCAAAGCTGGTAATTACTTAACAACAACAGATGCTAATGCATTTTCTTATGTAAAATATTACAGTCTTTACTTAACTCATTAAAACAATAATATGAAAACAAAATTACTTTTATTAACATTACTTTTTGCCTGTTTTATTGATTTTGCACATTCGCAGACAACACTTACTTTAGGTACAGATACGTCTTCTTCAGCAACTAGAGGTCCTTTTCAACGTTCTGACAGCGGTTCAAGTTCTGTATATTCTCGTGCTAGTATACTTTATACTGCAACGGAATTAGCGTCTTTAGCACCTTCTGCGACAATATCTCAAATAAACTTTGACTTAGGTTCTACAAACATTATTACAGCTTCAGGCGATGCTACGATGACAATTTATATGAGAAATTCTAGTGCCACAGAAGTAGTAGCTAACGGTAGTACTTGGACAGATGCAATAAATGGAGCTACTATTGTAGGGACGTACACATTTAATACAACAAATAATTTTCCTGGTGCCGAAGGATTTATGAATTTTGTTTTATCCACAGATTTTAATTACACAGGCGGCGCTTTAGAAATTGCTGTAGATTGGGATAGTTCAGGTTTAGTACCTCTAGATCCTATGACACCAAATGTATTATTTTCTGGTAATGGCTCATTAAATTGGCATTGGAGCAATACAACGCATCAATCACTTAATTACAGAGCGGGTTCTTCATCTGCTCCATCTACGTTAACCAGTAGAAAAGCGCAACGTGTAAACACACAGATTGTGTATAATGGAGCAACTACAGGACCAACAACTGGTCAAGTAATTGGAGAGTTTCCAATAATGGATGGCGGTATGGAATCGCAAACTGCAGGTAATATGAGTTCTGCTGGAAGTGGTCAAGCAGGTATGGCTCAAACCGAATGGACAGTATCATCAACAGGTAATTCTGAGGTTAGAGATATGACAAATGACGCCATGTTAGCAAGAACAGGAGATTTTTCAGCAGCATGGGCAGTAACACCTGGAGCTAATAATGTGCGTATGCAATCGCCATCGCCAACGAATCCTACAATTCAAACAGGTACAGCTTATACAGTTCAATATTTTTATTCTGCACCAATAGATCCAGGGAACGATTTAGATGCAGGTATTTATTTAAATAACACATCCGGAGGTGTAGCTGGAAACACAACAGATGCAACACCTTTTGTAGCTGACACATATACTAAAACGTATAGAGAAATTACAACTGGCGCTACCTTTAATGCCTCTAATTGGGCAGTAGCAAGACTTGATGGCGATGATAATAATTATACTGCTACAGTACGTATAGATGACTTTGTAGTATATTCAGGTACTTATGATAACACAGCACCAAGCGATCCAACGGCTGGTACTTATGCAGATAATTCGGGTGTGGCTGCTATTGGGTGGACAGCTCCTTCAGGCGGTGTTGACAATGGTGGTTATGTTGTTGTAAAATATACCACAGCACCAAATGCAGATAATGACCCAAATCAAAATGGTATTTATGAATACGGAAATACAATAACCAACGGAACAGGCGGACTTTCGGGAACTGTAATTTACATTGGTACAGACACTAGTTTTACAGATACGTACGTTTCTGGTAATTATTATAAAATATATGCAGTTGATAAAGCATTTAACTATTCAAATGAAATCGTAATTTCGGATGCTACTTTAAGTTTGGATGATACTATAGTTTCTGATTTCAAATTATATCCAAATCCAAGCAAAGGCATTCTAAATATTCAAACTAATACTATTGATTCAGTTTCTGTAAGCATTTATGATATTTTAGGCAAAGAAGTATTAACTGCTGATAGAATAAATAATACTATTGATATTTCTAATCTTAAAAACGGAATGTATATCGTTAAAATGACAATGAATGATATAAGTATTACTAAAAAAATAATTAAAGAGTAATTTTTCAATCCTAATAAAAGTTTATTTTATGAAACACATGCTGATGTATTTAATCAAGCAGTTTCAAACAATAATCAATTACAATTATTACCAAACACATTATATAATATGAGTTTTAAAATATCCAAGTCAGTTTTTGTCCATTATCCATTAATGATAAGTGCTATTTTGTTATTTAATTGCTGTACTGAAAGCAAAAAACAAAACCCTACTAACAAAACTGAAAATGTAGCGACAAGTCGTAATGCAAACGACATTATACCATTTTTTCAACATTGGAATTTAATCTTAGGTGATGGTTCAAATGTAGGTCAGGCAACTAATTATAAAGATAAAAATTTCTTTTACACTGTAAACGATGACAAAGAAGATTGGGTAGTATTTAAAACACCCAATGCCGGAAATACGCATGGTACTTCGAACAATACAAGAACCGAACTGGCGCAATTAAAAAAGTGGTCACCAATGACTGATGCCACAATGAATGCTACGTTGAAAGTAATGAATGTTGCAACTACAGGTGACGCTAGTGTTGCGGCAACGTACTCGGTTGTGGTTGGTCAAATTCATAGCGCAGATGGGCATGAGAACGAGCCGCTAAAAATATTTTATAAAAAATTTCCAGGACATACCAAAGGTTCTGTCTTTTGGAATTATGAAATCAATACTGCGGGTGATGATAATTCAAAAAGATGGGATTACTCCTATCCTATTTGGGGTTATGACTTTTCTGTTGTTGGGGCTGATGAAAATACTTATCCGCCAGAACCAGAAGATGGAATTGCTTTAGGAGAAGAGTTCAGTTATAAAGTGGAAATTAAGGATGGCATAATGCATCTAAGCTTCACAAGTAAAGGACATGAGACCAAAACATTCACTAAAAATCTTATTTCCTCTGAATATACAAACCGTTCAGACATGCCAACGCAAGTCAAGAATTTATTTGTGCCGATAGGTCAAGATGGGATTGAGCGTAAAAATGCGTACACTGAAGAAGGTCTCTTTTTTAAATTGGGATGTTACAATCAAACGAATGGAAAAGATCCTAAAGTAAATAAGGTATGGTGTTCTGGTGCTGAAACGCATGACGGTGATATTCAAAAACAATATGCAGATGGTAATTACGCTGAGGTTTGGTTTAAATCAGCAAGTATTACTATCAGCGATGACGCCATATCTAATGCAGGGTATTTTAAAGCGAATGATGGTTTAAGTACAAAATCAGTGTATCCAAGTGAAGTGATTCCTTTTATGGATAAATTTAAAATATTGATGGGAGATGGAACTAATGAGGAAAATCTTGTCAATCTTGAGCATAAAGATTTTTTCTATACTGTAATTGACGGTACGAGGCGTTGGGTGGTTTACAAAACCCCAAATTCTGGTGTTACTTCAAAAAACTCCAGCAATACAAGAACGGAGTTGCAAGAAAAAAGAGAATGGACTCCTGAAGAAGGAGGTAAACTAACTGGCTCCTGCAAGGTTATGCAAGTTTCCATTTCTGGCGATGCCAGAGTCGCAGCCTCTTACGCAACTGTAGTTGGACAAATTCATAGCGGAGAAGGACATGAAAATGAACCGTTTAAATTATTCTACAAGAAATTTCCAGGGCATAAAAAAGGGTCTGTATTCTGGAATTATGAAATTAATACAGCAGGTGACGATAATTCTGGAAGATGGGATTACTCCTATCCTATTTGGGGACACGATATGTCTGTTGTTCGAACAAGCAAAAATGACTATCCTGCTGAGCCTGAGGATGGAATAGAATTAGGCGAAGAATTCAGTTATGAAGTAAATGTCTATAAAGGGATCATGTATCTTACTTTCAAAAGTGATAATCACGAAACCAAAACATTCACTAAAAACCTCATTTCATCTGAATATGTAAAAAAATCAGATCTTCCAGAGCAAGTAAAAAAATTATTCGTACCAATAGGACAAGATGGTGTTGAACGTGCTATTGCGTATAGCGGAGAATTAAATTATTTTAAACAAGGTGCGTATAACCAAACCAATGGAAAAAGTCCTGAAAAAAATATGGTATGGTGTGCAGGCGCAGAAACCTATGGAGGTAATATCGCTAAACAATATGAAAATGGTTGTTATACGGAAGTATGGTTTAGAGAAGCAACAATAGGTCCAGGTACACCGCCAAAATAAATCGAATTAAAAATATATAACTATACTATTATGAAAACATTTGGAGCAAGTACTAATTTTATTTTTGGCGACACACTCGATTGGGAAGTTGTTGGAGAAGGCTTAAAACGGAAAATTATGGGCTATGATGATAAAATCATGCTCGTAAAGGTACATTTTGAAGTTGGAGCTATCGGAATCATGCATGAACACTATCATTCACAAGTTACCTATGTGGAAAGCGGCGCGTTTGATGTAACGATTGATGGCGAAACAAAACGACTCGTTGGTGGGGATTCATTCTACATTCCACCACACGTAATGCATGGCGCTATTTGTATTGAAAGTGGCGTACTTATTGACGTTTTCAGTCCTATCCGTGAAGATTTTATGGAATAAGTTAAATTTATTTTTTATTTAACAAATAATTAATATATATTTGGTAAACCAATCTGGTTAACCAGTTTTGAATACTATAAAAAAAAGGACAGGTGCACGCCTATCCTTTTTAGTAATTACTTCTTTGGAGGGAAGTAAAATTATACATAATCACTTAACGTAATCTGTACATTGCTAAAATACAAAAAAATTGAATTTTAACAGCACAATTGCGGTGCTAAGTGATTAGTTAATATTAACTAATTAAAAAAACCTATTATGAATTTAAAAACTAAGCTAACCTACATTGCTTTGCTACTCTTCAGCATTTCAATGTATGCACAGGAATCCTTCACATTGAAAGGAAAAGTAGTTTCTAAAACTGACAATCAACCTGTGCCTGGTGTTAATGTGCTTAATGTAAAGACAACTAAAGGTACTGCAACTAACTTTGATGGACTCTATGAAATCTTAGTAACAAAAGGTGATGTAGTACAATTCTCGTTTTTAGGATTTGTGACGCAAACTGTAATTATTGACAACCAAAAAACACTCGATATTTCGTTGGAAGATGATGCATCTGCACTTGATGAAGTAATTGTTATTGGGTACGGAACACAAAAGAAAAGTCACTTAACAGGAGCAATTTCTAAAGTAAAAAATGATGATTTAGATCAAATCGCTGTACCACGTGTGGATGAAGCTTTAGTCGGACAAGTTTCTGGTGTAAACATTCAAGCTACAGAAGGTGAAGCTGGTTCTGCACCAACCATTCGTATTCGTGGAACAGGTTCTATCTCTGGTAGTTCTGATCCTGCAATTGTTGTTGATGGTTTGGTAGTTGACAATGACTTCTTAGGTTCTTTGGATATGAATGACATCGAATCATTTGAGGTATTAAAAGATGCCGCTTCTGCTTCTATCTACGGATCTAGAGGTGCAAATGGAGTTATCTTAATTACAACGAAACAAGGAAAAGAAGGGAAAACAAAATTCTCTTACAATACATTCTTTGGTTTTAAAGAAGCAAGACAAAGTGATGACTACTATTTTACCGTTGCTGAAACAGCTGCTGCTGAAATGGCCGCTACAGGAACACTTTCTGATAGAACACGCTACAAACAATTAATCGGAGTTGATAGAGATTGGCAAGATGTCATTTTTGACGGAGGAACCATTACAAGTCACTCTTTCAATGCTCGTGGTGGAAATAAAGAAACAAAATTTAGTGCTTCATTAGGATACATTCATGATGAAGGAGTTTTACTTACAGATGACTACAAAAGATATTCAATGCGATTAAAAGTAGACTCTAAAGTAAGTGACAAACTAACAATTGGAGCTAACTTAACACCAACCTACACAAACAGAAGACGTTTTGATGGTTCTACACACGATATCTTACGTCAAACACCTTGGTTGCCTTTATACGTTGATGAAAACAACATTCAATTTGTAAACAGATTGAGAGATGGTGGTGTATATGCAAATGTTCAAATTGGAGATTATGCAGTACAACGTATGTTTGATGATTTCGATTTAGATACAATGCAACCTGTTGCTTCTGGAGGAACAGATATTAGTAATACATCAAACACGAATCCAGCTGCAAAAGTATTGGAGCGTGATCGTAATGATTACAAATTTAAAATAGCAGGTAGTTTTTACGGAAACTATAAAATTACAGATGGTTTATCATTCAGAACAACATTATCTGGAGATTACCAAAACACGAAAAGAGATCGCTGGCAAGGTGTTTTATCTAGTAGAAATGGAGCCTCAGCTACACAATTAAATGAGTCAACTCAAAATAGAATTCACATCGTAACAGACAACATTCTATCTTTTAACAAAATATACGACAAACACGAAATCAGTGCTATTCTAGGTTTCTCTGCTGAAAAATGGGATACCACTTTTGAAAGTGTTTCTGGAGCAGGTTATGATTCAGACTTAATAAGAACTATTGCTGGAGCTGATCCAACAACAGTTGTGGGAGACTCCTATAAATTCCCAGAACGTTTATTATCATATTTAGGAAGAGTTAACTATGCGTATGATGACAAATATTTAGTTTCATTAAGTATACGTCGCGATGGATATTCTGCTTTTGGAGAAGACAATAAATACGGAAACTTCCCTGCAGTTTCTGCGGGTTGGATAGTAAGTAACGAAGACTTTCTAAGCGAAAGCGAAGTAGTTTCTAACTTAAAACTACGTATGAGTTATGGTGTATCTGGAAATCCTTTCTTTAACACTGGAAATGTATTAGTAGATAAATTTCCATACTTATCATTATTAGAATCTTCTACAGCAGTAGTAGATGGAACAGTTGCAACAGGATTCAATCCAATCAACTTAGCAAATCCAAACTTAAAGTGGGAACGTTCAGTAGAAATTAACCCAGGAATTGATTTTGGATTATTTAACAATATCATTACAGGTTCTTTTGAATATTACAAACGAACAAGCGATCAATTATTAATTGACAATCCTATTTCAGTAACCACAGGATTTGATAGTGGATTGATTAATATTGGAGAAGTTGAAAACTCAGGTATTGAAATAGAATTACGTTCGCGTAACATTACCAAAGAAAAATTCAGATGGTCTACAACACTTTTGGCTTCTAAAAATAAAAACGAATTGGTAGATTTTGCTGATTCTAACGGACAAATTCAAAATGTAGATAGTAAAAGAGCCGCAGAATGGATCAACCTAGTAGGAAATCCTATTTCGTCTTACTATGGATGGGTTGTAGATCGTGATATTCCTTTAGAATATATCAGCAATCCATACCATCCAGTTGGTGGAGAAGCACAAGATGTATATGTAAAAGATTTGAATGGCGATGGTGTTATTGATGATGATGACAAAACAATCTTAGGGAATCCATACCCAGACTTAGTTTGGAGTCTTACAAACGACTTTAAAGTTGGAAGTTTTGATGTAAGTTTTATGTTTCAAGGTAGCCATGGTGCTGAAATCAGAAACATGGGAGATCAGTACTTATTCAACCATTTCAACAGTTCGCAAGATTTCATAGCAACTACTCCTGATCAAGAATTTATCAAGGAAAAAATCTTTACAGACGATATCATCCAAGATGCTTCTTATGTAGCATTACGAACAGTAAACATTGGATTTACATTTCCAACAGATTTACTTTCAAAAATATATTTAACAAAAGCCAGAATATATGTTACTGGGCAAAACCTACTCTACTTTACGGCAAGTGATTACACAGGATTCAATCCAGAATCTGTAAATACTACTTCGCCAACAACGTATGGATATCAAAGAGCAGGTTCGCCAATAAACAGAACCGTTACATTTGGTTTAAACGTTGAATTTTAATCTAACACATAACTAAAATGAAAAATAGTATGAAACAAACAAAAATTGTAGCATTATTAATATTGCTGGTTACTGTGTTTTCTTGTGAAAAAGATTACTTATCACCAGAACTAGAATCATTAGTAAATGCTGAAACATATTACACTACTGAAGCACAGTTAGAAACTGCTTTGATAAATATGTATGATGGGATTCAAGGAGTGAATTCAACATCTTCAAATGATTACCACTCATTACAAGTAGAATTCTATCTCACTGAAATGCGTAGTGATAATACAAGAACCAAAGCTTCTGAAGGTGAAGCAGCGCAATTTGAAAGTTATAATATTGTAGCTACAAATGGTATTGTAGCCGATTATTACAGAAGTTTTTACAATGTAATATTCAGAGCAAATGTAGTATTAGAAAACTTAGGTGTTGTATCTGAAGCTAACAGACCACGTTTTGAAGCGGAAGCAAAATTTGTACGAGCGTATGCGTATTTTAATTTAGTTCGTTTATATGGAGATATTCCATTAGTAGACAGAGTTATTGGAAATACAGACACTGAAATTTCTTTTACAAGAGTAGCAACAAGTACAGTGTATGATCTTATTGTAGCTGACTTACAAACTGCTGTTGCAGAATTAGACAATACATACAAAACAAGAGGTTCCAAAGCGGCAGCGCAAGCTATGTTGGCTAAAGTATACCTAACACTAGGCACAAACTATCTAGAAGCACAAACGTTATGTGAAGCTGTGATGAATAGTGGTTTTGCATTAGAACCAAACTTTAAAGATGTTTTTTACAATGAATTAAACAATGAAATCATCTTTGCCATAGGATACTTTCCAGATACTGAAGACAGTCAAAACTTTTCAGCAGAATGGTTAAACGCTGTTGGAAGAACAAGTGGAGTAAACTATACAACTGCTGATGTACGTGCTGCACTAGATGCTTTAGGTGGAAACAGAACAATGTTTTCGTACAGAGTAGATATAGAGCAACCATCACAATTTCAAGCTATCAAATACTTACCAGATGGTGATGATACTTTAGGAATTGCAGCAACATCAAGTGATCCAACCAAAGCTGGAAACGACTGGATTGTATTAAGATACTCTGATGTATTACTAATGCATGTAGAAGCTATCATGGCTGGCGGAAATGATACATCTGTACAAGCAGCAAGAGACTCTTTCAATGAAGTAAGACTCAGAGCTGGCATGCCAACAATTGATGCGCCTAACGCAATCTCAAAACAAGAATTACTAGACGAAAGACGTGTAGAATTAGCTTTTGAAAATCACCGTTTATTCGATTTAATTCGTTTCAATGAAGCGCAAAATGTACTCTCTACATTCTCAACGACAAACGGATATAACTATACAGCAACAGATTTACTATTGCCTATACCACAAAGAGAAATCAACTTAAGTAACGGTGTTTTAACTCAAAATCCAGGTTACTAATAAATCATAAAAGACAATGAAAAAACAAATCAAAAAAATAGTTGGGTTCACTGCAGCATTAGCACTTGTTTTCGCATTTCATTCATGTGATGATTTGGAAAAATATGAACTTCCAGAAGCAGGTTCAATAGCAGATGCTACACCACCAGAAGCTGACTTTTCCTTTACACAAGGTGCCGGTCCAGATGAAGAATGGAAAGACTATACCTTTGCGAACCTATCAACAAGCGCAACTACATATAGTTGGGATTATGGTGATGGAAATACATCTACAGATGTAGATGGCGCAAATACATATCCAGGAGAAGGAACATATACAGTAACATTAACAGCTTCAGATGCGTTAGGTGTTGTAAGCGAATCTACGCAAATTGTAGAAGTAGTTGAACCACCAACACCAGCAGTTCCAGATCCAGTTATAATAAATGGTGATTTTGATAAACTAGCGAAACTAGGGTCATCAAACCTTTGTTCTTGTTCAGGATGGGATAATGATGATATTGGTGAACAAGGAGAATCAAGTTCTGGTAATGGAGGTTCTGATAACGTTGTTAAATTTGACAATAATGAACCAGATCATGTATACCAAGAATTTGCAGTTACACCAAATGCAGATTACTCAATAACAATAGTTACATCACATAAAACAATAGCTAGTACTCCTGGCACTTACCCAGGTAGCACGCTTGAAATAAGAATTTTAGCAGGTGCAGGTTATAACGCTGGTTACACACCAACGTATTATACAGCTGCTCCAGATTTTCCTAATTCAGGGTATGGATATACAACTGTTGCACAAGTAGAAACTGCTGCAAATAATCTTTTAGTAGAGACAATACCTAATCCGAACGATGACGATTATTTTACACAAACATATACATTTAATGCAGGAGCTAATGACAGTGTTGCGCTCTTCATCAGAGGTATTGGAGGAGATAGTAGTGTTGGAAGTTATGGATATAGCAGTGGAGATGAAGAAATACGAGCTGATTCAGTAACAATTACAGCTGTTAACTAAGACAAATATGAACTTTAGAACACTATTTATTTTATTCTTTTCTTTTAGCCTAAGTATTGGTTTTGCACAGTCAAATAACAATGCCGAAACTGATGTTGTTAAAAAGGAAACAAAAAGGGAGAAGAAGAAGAAAAAAAAGAAGAAAAAGTTTAAACTACCTAAAATTGATTTATCACATTGGAAAGTGACAACGCCTGCGGGCAATGGAAAAAAACCGCAGGAAGTGTCGCCTCCAGAAATATTGGACTATGCAACCAATAAAGACTTATTACCATATATGTACAATGATTCTGTACGTGGCGCTTTAGTTTTTTATGCATATCCAAGCAAAGCTACGACGGCAAATACAAAATATTCGCGTTCAGAATTGCGAGAGCAAATGGAACCTGGTGAAAACAACGTCAATTGGACATTCAAGCAAGGTGGAATCATGAAAGGCAAATTGGCGATTGATGAAATTTCTCGTGATAAAAACGGAAAATATCACAGAGTAATCATCATGCAAATTCATGGTCGCCTCACAAACGAACAACGTGATTTAATTGGTCAAAAAGATAACAATGCGCCACCAATCTTAAAAATATATTGGAAAGATGGTAAAGTACGTGTCAAAACAAAAGTCTTAAAAAACTTGAGTGCTACAGATACCGAAATACTTCATGAAGATGCTTGGGGTGATGATGAAGGATTTACGTTCGAGCAAAAAGTAGGTTTCAAAAAATTTAGGCTCGAAGTGCGCGTCAGTGAAGGAAAAATGACAATAGTTTTAAACAATAACGAATTCAAAACGTATGAAAACATTCACATGAAAAAATGGGGAATCTTTGAGAATTATTTCAAAGCAGGAAACTATTTTCAATCACGTGATGAAGGTTCATTCGCAAAAGTTCGGTATTACAGTTTAGAAGTAACACATTAATAAAGTTAATTTAGTTTGAATAGATGCTTTTCATTGAATTTTACTGATCTAAATACAGGTCAGTAAGATTCAAGTAAAGATTTTAAAGCGGTTAATAGCTATTCGTAAATTAATTTTATAAATTTAACAAGCTTAATCTGGTTAACCAATTACAGAAGGAAACGTATGAAATTAGATATCCTAACAAAAACAGAAACACTCAATATTCAAAAGGAAATCATCTCTAAAATTAGAGACTTAATCAACCTGAAAAATTTAGAGCCTGGAGATAAACTTCCTTCTGAGCGTATGTTATCTGAAAAATTTGAAGTCACCCGAAGTAATGTCAGGGAAGCTATTCAAAAACTTGAATTCTATGGCTTACTAAAATCAATTCCGCAAAGCGGAACGTTTGTAGCAAATATTGGTGTGATAGCAATGAACGGAATGATTGAAGATATTCTTCGTTTAGAAGAACCCGATTTTAAATCGTTAGTAGAAACCAGAATTTTACTTGAACTCAAAACTGCTCGATTGGCAGCCTTGAGAAGAACTGATGAAGACCTTCAAAAAATGAAAAATGCTTTAGATGCGTATGCTGAAAAAGTACGTAATGGTGAAGATGCAGTTCAAGAAGATTTATTATTTCACTTAGCAATTGCTAAAGCCAGTGGAAATAGTACTATGAATACATTCATGCTGATTATTACACCAGAAATCATTACAAACTTTGAAAAATATCATGTGTGCGATAGCAATCAAGCGCAAGCTGGAATCATTGAGCATACAGAAATTTATGAAGCCATCAAAGCGAAAGATTCGCAATTGGCAAAACAAAAAATGAAAGAACACTTTAAAATATTATATCAATACTGTTATAACATTTAAAAGAAAAAATACACTCAATTCTTGAAGGTGCACAACTTCAGCATTGAAACAAAAAAAAACGGAGGGATTGTAATTTTATATGTAGAAACGTAACACACCTTTCTTCTTAACACAAATTACACACACAATACGAGTGAGCAAATTTGCTCTAAAACAATCAAATACAATTCTTATAACAATATAAGGACTGCATATCTCATACATAAAATATGAAACTAAAAGGATTACGGTGGTGGATTATAGGGTTAATCTTTATAGCTACAGTTATAAACTATATCGATAGAACTGCTTTTGCTTTACTATGGCCTGAAATGGGTAAAGATTTAGGTATGGATAAAACTGATTACGCATTAATGCTTAATTTCTTTTTATTTGCCTACGCAGCAAGTAAATTCTTATCAGGAAGATTGTACGATCAAATCGGAACTAGAATGGGATTTGTAGTCTCTATAGTTGTTTGGTCGGTATCTGCTGCTTTTCATGCAGTAGCAAGAGGTATCGTTTCCTTATCAATAGTTCGTGCATTACTTGGTCTTGGAGAAGCAGGATTATGGCCTGGTGCAGTAAAAAGTAATGGAGAATGGTTTCCCGTAAAACAAAGAGCATTAGCACAAGGTATTTTTAATGCTGGAGCTTCCATAGGTAATGTAGTAGCTCCGGTTATTATCGTTTCATTATATGCCCAATTTGGTTGGAAATCTACCTACATCATACTAGGATTATTAGGGTTACTTTGGATTATTCCATGGCTCATATTAAACAAAACAAAACCAAAAGACCATCCTTGGATTACAGAAGACGAAAGGAATATGCTGCTTAACGACCGAATAGAAAACAATAATGTAGTTGTTGAAGGAGAAAAAAGCTTAGCTGTTTTACAAATATTGAGTTACAAACAACCTTGGGGAGTTTTACTATGTAGATTTTTTATAGAGCCAATTTGGTGGTTCTTTGCAGGTTGGATGCCTATATACTTATTCAATAAGTTTGGATTAAGTATTGAAGAAATTGGAAAAACGATGTGGATTTCTTATTTAATGGCTGCCGCAGGCGGAATATTAGGAGGATTATTTACACAAATAATTATAAAACGAACCTCTGTAGACTTTGGTCGTAAAGCAAGTATAGTATTAGGAAGTGTTCTAATTATAATTGGATTTGTTTCCATTATACTATTTGTAAATAACTCTAACTATATGACATTCATATACCTTGCAGGTTTAGCACTCTTTGGTTTCCAATTTGCCATAGGTAATATTCAAACATTATCAAGTGATTTATTTAAAGGACCATCAGTAGGTACACTAGCAGGATTAGCTGGTACGGTAGCAGCATTTTCACCTATGATAATGAACTGGTTTATTGGACAAATAACAGAAGGAGGATCATATACGCCAGCATTTGTAGCAATTACGGTGTCTGTAGTACTAGCAGTACTGTGTATTTTCTTTTTCATTAGAAAAGTAAAACTTGTAGTAGATACAGAAAAATAAAAAAATAAAAAATAAAAAAAATTAATATGAATAACAATAAAGGAAAAGTAGCCGTAATTACTGGAGCTACTGGTGGTATTGGTTTTGAAGTAGCAAAAAGATTAGGAAAAGATGGATATACTGTAGTTTTAAACGGTATAGATCAGAATGCAGGAGATAAAAGAGTAAAGGAACTTACCGCTGAAGGAATCACTGCTGAATACCGTAATTTTGACGTTACAAAAGAAGAATTAGTAGCATCAAACATAAAAGAAATAGGAGAAAAATATGGTAAAATTGATGTGCTAGTAAACAATGCTGGTGGATTAGGCGGAAGATCTCGATTTGAAGAAATGACCACTGAATTCTACAGATTTGTCATGGCACTAAACCTTGATTCTGTATTTTTTGCTTCAAGAGCAGCCATTCCTTTTCTAAAAAATGGAGAACATCCTTCAATAATCAACTATACATCTAATGCAGGTTGGACTGCTGGAGGACCTGGCGCAGGAATCTACGGAACATCAAAAGCTGGTGTTCATGCAATGACGAGAGCATTGGCAAAAGATTTAGCGGAATATGGTATTCGAGTAAATGCAGTATCTCCAGGTACAATTGACACGCCATTTCACGCGCAAATAAAATCGACAAAACCAGAAGTTTTTGCTTCTTGGGCTAATAATATTATGTTAGGAAGATTAGGACAACCAGAAGATGTTGCCGGAGTAATTTCTTTCTTAGCAAGTAAAGATGCATCATTCATAACAGCGGAAACCATCCAAATTGGTGGTGGACAAGCTTTAGGAATATAAAATAATAAGAATTTTGGTATTTTTATTTAGTAATTAGGCGTTATTGTGAAAGGTCAATAGCGCTTACTTTTTTTAGATGAATCGCGTTCAATCAATTCTGCATCTAAAATAATCTTATTCAGGGTTTGCTTTAAATCGTCCATTTTAACGCGTTCCAAAAAAGTTTGTGCTGCCAACTGCCCTATTTGTTCACTATGTTGATGAATACTCGTAATTGTTGGTGTGACTAAAGATGTAAAAGGTTCGTTCCCGAAACCTATCAGGCAAATATCATTTGGGACATTAATATTCTTCTCTTTCAATAATTGCAAAGCGCCCAAAGCGGCATAATCGCCCGCAATGTAAACAGCATCAGGCGGATTATCTAATGCTAATAACTCTTGCATTTTCAAGCGTCCATCTTCCAATGTTAAGCTACTTTCAACTAGTAAATCATCTTCATGAGGTAAATCGTATTTGCGTATTGCATCTACATAACCTCTAATTCTATTATTAAAAATTCGAGTATGTCTAAAACCACCAATATGTGCAATCCGTTTGCATCCTTTTGAGATCAAATGCTCCACAATCATAAAACTACTATCATAATCGTTAATTCCGATATAATCGACATTCAAATCGTTTTCACCTCTATCAAATAAAATCAATGGAATGCCTTTCGATTTAATCTTTTCATAAAAAGAAAGATCAACAGTTTCATTCGCCATCGAAGCGATAATTCCATCAACTTGGGTAAAAAGCAAGGTATCAATATTATTACATTCCTTTTTAAAAGACTCGTTAGACTGCGTAATGATAATATTATAGCCTTCCTTATTCAGTACTTCTTCTATATTTTGAATAACGGAGGAAAAAAAATTGCTGCTCGTTCTCGGTACAATAACACCAACCAACTTACTTTTCCCGCTCCGCAATGCACTTGCTAAGTGATTTGGTTGATAGTTTAATTCTTTAGCAACACGTTTTACGGCAGCTTTCGTTTTTGCACTTATTCTAGAATCATCATGAAGCGCTTTTGAAACAGCTGCAGCTGAAATATTCAACACATTTGCAATGTCTTTTATTGTAGTTTTTTTTTTATTCACTTAGTTTTTATATATTTGCTTAAACGTTTAAGCAAAAATAGCATTTTACTTTACATAATCAAAACTTAGTGGTTTTGATTTATTTTTAACGATCTGCTTAAACGTTTAACCAAAACATAATTAATCAACTTATAAGACCTCATAAAAAATGAAAAAAGTAGTTACTTTCGGAGAAATCATGCTCAGACTAGCACCTCAAGGATTTTTAAGATTTTCGCAAGCCAACAATTTTGATGTTGTATATGGTGGTGGCGAATCTAACGTAGCAGTATCATTAGCAAACTACGGTGTTCCTGTGGATTTTGTAACACGTTTACCAAAAAATGATATTGGTGCATGCGCCATGATGGAAATGCGCAAAAGAGGCGTTGGTGTCGATAAAATTATTTATGGTGGCGATCGTTTAGGAATTTACTTTTTAGAAACTGGAGCCGTAAGCAGAGGAAGCAAAGTAGTATATGACAGAGCACATTCTGCCATTTCTGAAATCAAACCAGGAATGATCGATTGGAGAGCTGTCTTTAAAGATGTAGCTTGGTTTCACTGGACAGGCATTACGCCCGCAATTTCTCAAGGTGCTGCAGACGCATGTTTAGAAGCTGTAAAAATTGCGAGCGAAATGGGCGTAACAATTTCAACAGATCTAAACTATCGCGCTAAACTATGGACATTTTGTGATGAAGCACATCGCGAAAAAATAATGACTGAACTCACCGCATATTGCGATATTATACTAGGAAACGAAGAAGATGCAGAAAAACATTTCGGGATTCACCCAGAAGGTTTAGACGTTCACAAACACGGACATGACGTAAAAGCAGAAGCTTTCTTATCTGTTTGTAAACAAATGATGGCAAAATTTCCAAAAGCAACCAAAGTAATCACCACACTAAGAGGTTCTATTTCGGCTTCACACAATACGTGGGCTGGCGTTTTATATGACGGAACAAAAATGTACGAAACACGTCAATATCAAATTACGGATATTGTAGACAGAGTTGGTGGCGGCGATTCTTTCATGGGCGGATTAATCTACGGATTACTAAAATACCCAGAAGATGACCAAAACGCATTAGACTTTGCAGTGGCAGCTTCGTGTTTAAAACACACCATCAAAGGAGATGCAAACTTAGTAACCGTTCCAGAAGTAGAAAAACTAATGGGCGGAGACGCTTCAGGGCGAGTTGCACGATAATTTATAAATCGTCATTACAAACGAAGTGAAGTAATCTGTTCAATTTTTACTCAATATTCAAAAGATTCTCGTCTTCACGGGAATGAAAATAAATAGTTAAAAAAATGGCTCAATATACAAGATTAGAAGTAGCAGCAGTAATGAAACAAACCGGATTGGTTCCGTTGTTTTATAATAGCGATATAAAAATTAGCAAACAAGTAATCAAAGCGTGTTACAATGGTGGCGCACGTTTACTGGAATTCACCGCAAGAGGCGATTTTGCGCATGAAGTCTTCGGAGAACTCAACAAATATGTACTCAAAGAAATGCCCGGAATGATTATGGGCGTTGGTTCTATTACAGATGCAGCTTCTGCTTCAAGATTCATGGCGTTAGGCGCAAACTTTATTGTGACGCCTGTACTACGAGAAGACATTGCAATTGTATGTAACCGACGAAAAGTATTGTGGTCACCAGGTTGTGGATCGCTCACAGAAATCGCGAAAGCAGAAGAAATGGGTTGCGAAATCGTAAAACTATTTCCAGGAAGTGTATACGGACCCGGATTTGTAAAAGCCATCAAAGGACCACAACCGTGGACGAGCATTATGCCAACTGGCGGCGTCTCTCCTACTCGTGAAAACTTAGAAGGATGGTTTTCTGCAGGTGTAACGTGCGTTGGAATGGGCTCAAAACTAATTCAGAAAAAAGAAGATGGCACCTTCGATTTAGAAAAAATTGAAACATTGACAAGAGAATCTATTCAAATTATAAAATCATTACAAACATGAATGTTTCGCAATCGGCTATGACACTAAAAGAATTATCACAATTGTCGGGTTTTTCAATTTCGACGGTTTCCAAAGCGTTGAATAATAAATTTGACATCAGTCCGACAACGCGAAAAGTAATTCAGAAAATAGCGTCTAAGCACGAATATGTTCCAAACAATTATGCGGTTGCCTTGCGGAAGAAACAAACGAAAACCTTCGCGATTATCATTCCGCAAATCAATACGCCTTTTTACAGTTGCTTTTTACACAACATTGAAAAAGTAGCGACTAAATTTGGCTATCGCATCATGCTGTTTCAATCTTATGAGGAGCACAAACGCGAACAAGAATGTTTAAAAATGATCAACGACGGAAGCGTTGACGGCGCGATTGTTTTATCGTCTAATTGCCTAAAAAACATCACCTCTCGTAGAAAATATCAACTTCCTATTGAGTGCGTTCAAATCTCAGAACAGTTTGAAGAAACAGCACTCAAACGTGAATGCATGACAGTATTTTCAAACTTACTCGCTGCAATTCACTAACTTACTTTCCGAAAAAATGTATCTTAAAGTTGCGTTAATTCGATTTAAATGATAAATTGAAATATAAGTAACGAATTCTTTTTCCGCAGTGTAGCAGGTGTTTTTCGTTAAGAATTTTCGAAGCCTTGGAGAAAATTTAGAAAAACGCATGCGGTTTTAGTTTTCGATAGAAAAACTAAAAACACCTCTGGAAAAAGCGCACTTTCTTTTGTTGAAGCCTGTGCTGAACTTGATTCAGTATTCTTTGTGCGAGCAAAGAGAAAGAAAATATAAAAAAATGATTTTCAGCAATTTACATCTTATATAATAAGTGTTTACTAAATTTTATTTGAATGAAACTTGCATCAAACTCACATTACATTAAACACCATTATCATCATGAAAAACCTATTCTTATTACTTTCCCTATTCATCACATCATACAGTTTTAGTCAAGAAGACAGACATTCTATTGATATTGAAAATGGAAAATGTCTTGAAAATGCAGTACCAACAACCATCGGAAGTATCAAATGTGAACAAGCGGCATTAGCTTCCTGGAAAACCGAATTGGACACAATTTTAAAACAATTAAAAGCAGATCCAACACTTATAAATATAAAATTATTAGAAGAAACACAGGCGAAATGGTTGGCGTTTCACAAATCAGATGTCAAATTTTACGAATCGTACTATCGAATTCAATATCAAGGAGGAACCATGGCAAGAGCAGCAGCCGTAAGCTATGAAAAAAGACACTTGCGCGAACGTGTGTTGTATTTGTTGGAGTTTTATGAAGAACTTCGCGAGTAAAGCAAAACCAGTAACTGTCACATCGAGCATTATTGAAATCAAAATATATTTTGATTTCAACTACGTAGCAAAGCTATCGAGATGCAACAACTAGCAACAAAAAACCACCATTTCCCATAGTTTCCACAAACAACTACCATTTGTAGCAGCATTTGCCTATATTTGTAGTAATACTGATTTTAACATTCTGTATTATGAAAAATATTCAAGGAAACATAAAACATTTACGAACCCTCAAAGGCTTTTCGCAAGAACGCTTTGCCGAAGCACTCGGTTGGACGCGCTCTATGGTGGGTTCGTACGAAGAAGGTCGTTCCGAACCGCCAATTGATCGCTTAATTGACTTATCGGACTATTTCAAATTGCCCATTGATATTTTGGTCAAAAACGATTTATCGCAAGCAAAAGACACTTCGTTCATGCAACTAGGAAATCAACGCTTGTTATTTCCGATTACAGTCGATGAAAATGATGAAGAACTCATCGAAATTATTCCAACAACAGCTTCCGCTGGCTATTTAGCAGGGTATGCCGATCCAGAATACATTGAACAATTACAAAAAATAAAATTGCCGTTTTTACCAACTGGAACACATCGCGCATTTCCGATCAAAGGAGATTCCATGTTGCCTGTAAAAGACGGTGCATACATTGTGGCAAAATATGTAGATGATCTTTCAGAGATAAAAGATGGACGCACCTATATTGTATTGACAAAAAACGACGGATTGGTCTACAAACGTGTACACAAACACTTCACAGGACAAGCATTGATATTGAGCAGTGACAACAAAGCATACAAATCCTATCATGTTCCAATGGAAGATGTATTGGAAGTTTGGGAATTTACCTGTTGCATCAATACGCAAGAATACGACGAAAAAGAACTCAAATTGAGCAGTATTATGGCAATGTTTAGAGAATTGCAAGTTGAACTAGAAGCTGTCAAAAAAATGTCCTAAATATATGTCTAAAAACCAACTATACACCATCATTGATGTTGAAACTACGGGACGTAGCAATCAGATTACGGAAATTTCTATTTTTAAGTTTGATGGGACAAAAATTGTTGATGAATTCACATCACTTGTAAATCCGAATACCTTAATTCCAGTACACATTACCACGCTTACCGGAATTGACAATGCGCTCGTTGCCAATGCGCCAAGCTTTGCAGAAGTTGCTGAAGATATATTAAACATTACCAAAGACACGATTTTTGTCGCGCACAATGTCAACTTTGATTACAACGTCATTCGCAACGAATTCAAAGCAATTCATGTTGATTTTAATCGAAAAAAATTGTGTACAGTTCGGTTGTCGCGCACACTCATTCCTGGGTATAAATCTTATAGTTTAGGAAAGTTGTGCAAATCGCTTGAAATTCCGCTTTCAGACAGACACAGAGCGAGAGGCGACGCAGCAGCGACCGTAATCTTATTTGAACTATTATTAGCGCAAGAAACCGCTGAGGAAACTTTTGAAAAATTTCTAAAACGTGAATCGAAGGAATCGACGCTTCCGCCCAATTTGCCAAGTCACACCTTTAATGGATTGCCTAAAAAAGCGGGTATTTATTATTTTAAAGACAAAAAAGGCAAGATTATTTATGTTGGAAAAGCCAAAGACATTCAAAAACGGGTGTTGGGTCATTTTTACAATAAGTCAAAAAAGGAACTCGATTTATGCAGAGAAACCGCCGATATTGATTTTGAACTTTCGGGAAGTGAATTGGTGGCGTTGTTAATGGAAGATGCTGCCATCAAACATCATTATCCGAGATATAATAGCGCTTCCAAACGTGCGGCAAAGAGTTATGCAATTTTTGAATATTCCGATCGTCGTGGTGTGAAACATTTAGCATTTAATGATGCAAAAATGATTGCGAATCCGATGATTACTTTTTACAACATTCGCGATTGCAGAACGTATTTGGAACGTTTATGTATGCAATTTGAGTTATGTCCAAAGTATTGTCATTTACAAGAAGGCGTTCAAGTCTGTTCTCACTTTTTAATCCAATCGTGCAAAGGAATTTGCAAACAAGAAGAAGCCATCGAAATCTATAACGAACGTGTTGATGTTGCAGTTGCGCATTCGCGAGAAGCTTCTCAGAATGTTGTTATCAAACGAAAAGGACGAACCGATAACGAAGAAGCCTTTATCATGGTGAAAAACGGTTTGTACTTAGGCTACGGATTCATTGATTTTGATGTACAAATAAGTCACACAGACGAATTGGAATCACATATCATAAAGCAAAAAGATAATGTAGATGTGCAACGAATTTTGCGGAAGGTGTTGTTGGATACGAAAGTGCAATCGGATTTGGTTTTTGCGGTTGGATGATGAAAATGCTTATATTTAGCGAGAGAAAAAAACCGCTCATATAAATAAACAGGAATTCTTACTACACGTACGTAAAATACTAAAAAAGAATAAAATATGAAATTCTTACTCTCAATATTAATCCCAATAATTATAGGTCTTGGGCTCATTGGATTATCTGTTTGGCTTTTTTTCTTGGCAAAAGAGGACAATACGTACCTTCTACTATTTGGATTAGCAACTGCTGTTTTGATTCCAATTGGAATTACTTTGACTACTTATGGATTCAATTTCAAGAATAGAGAAACGACAAATAAATTAAGTCAACTAACTAAAATTACCGAAATTGACACGCTTTTAAATAAAGCAAAGTCTAAAGAAGATCAGTTAGAACTTTTAAAAACAGAATACCAAAATTTAGAAAATAACCTTAGATTTAATAGTGAAAAAATAGCCCTTCAAATTAGGAAGGAACAATTACACAAACAAGCCAAAGAAATATTAAAAGAATTAGGTTCAATTGACAAAGAAATTGGAATAATTAATTCAAAATTTGATGACTCTAATCTTCCAAATGAAGTTCAACTTTTAAGAGAAAGAGTTTTCAAAAAAGAGGTAGCTATAATTAGAATTGGTAAAAAAGAAATTATTTACAAAAGAAATTTTGCTGCACCAATTGGCCCATTTCCTATTGATGAAGTAATTTTTGAACTAGTAAAAAAAATAGAGAGAATTCAAAAGAAACAGCTAAGAAATAAAGTAGATAAAATTGAAGAAAAGAAACAAAGATAACTAATGAATATTATTGAAAAAGAAGCAATTGAATTTCATAGGAGAATTTATCAAATAAGCGCAGGAACACTAGAATCTCTGAAATCTGTTTTAACCTCGAAGCTTTACGATTTTAATAGAGATAGAGACAAACTAGATTTTTTAAAAACTCTTCGAAAAAAGACAGTAGAAGATAAAGAGAAACATGCTAAAACTTGTACTGGTTGTGGGTATGATGAAGAAAGAGAAATTGGTCTTTTTGCAATAGACCAAGAGATCGATGACATAAACAGATTTTACTCTCATGAACCACAATCATATGATAAATTCAATGTTGAACAGGAATCAGAATTACATAACAAACTAAACGATATTCTTGAAAAACTGAAAAAACAAGGTCATGGACAACAGATCATCTTTGAAGAAATAGAAGATTTAAAAAATCATTTTAATCTTGGAAAGAAAAATTGGTTTCAACTTTTAAAAGGAAAAGTTGTAGACTTAACTTTAAAGAAGATATTAAAAGAAACAATTGTCAAAGAGATATATAATCAATTAAGCGAAGGGTTTGAGCAAGTTGTGAAAATGATTGAATAAAACAAACCATTCTCATGAACAGAACAATTGAAATAGAGTTAAGACGTACCAATCTAAATGACTTGGAAACCCTTTTCGTTTTTCAACTTGATGAAGAGGCAAATCGTTTGGCAGCATTTACTTCGAAAAACCCATCTGATAAAAATGCTTACATCGAAAAATGGACACGATTACTATCTGATGAAAAAGTTAATAGTAGAACGATCCTTTTAAAAAAAGAGATCGTCGGTAGTATTGCAAAATATGAGATGGAAGGCGATGCGGAAATCACTTATTGGATTGGAAAAGAGTTTTGGGGAAAAGGAATTGCAACAAGTGCTCTTAAAAAATTTCTTGAAATTGAAAAAACTAGACCCATTTTTGGTCGAATTGCTTTCGATAACTTCGGTTCAAAAAAAGTACTAGAAAATTGTCGATTTTCTAAAATTGGAATTGAAAAAGGATTCGCTAATGCTCGTGAGAAAGAAATTGAAGAGTTTATTTATGAATTAAAATAAACAAATGACTACATATAAAAATGATCAAAAAGCTTCAACATACCAATATAAAAGTAGCTACAGAAATACGTTCCGTTTTTCAAGTTTCATACACGGTTGAAGCCAAATTATTAAATGCAATAGATTTTCCTCCTTTAAAAAGACCGCTGGAAAGTTATATAAACAGTGACACCGTATTTTTTGGTTACTTCAAAAACAAAGAACTCGCTGGAATTGTTGAAATTGATCATACTACAAATTTCACACATATAAATAGTTTGGTAGTCGCTCCAAAGTTTTTCAGACAAGGTGTTGCGAAAAGCTTGCTAGAATTCGTTTTCAATACATTTAATTCAAATCTCTTTGTAGTTGAAACTGGCGTAGATAATGGACCCGCAACTAAATTATATCTAAAATTTGGTTTCAAAGAAGTCAAACAATGGGACACAGATCATGGAGTTCGAAAAATACGTTTTGAACGAAAAATCAATAACTAAGTATCCTAAAACCAAAAAAAACTCCTCAAAATCACTTTCAAGGAGTTTTTATATTTTAATTCATTAGTATTCGATAAAACATTCACACTCTTTTATTGATCTCCATTAGTAAGGAAACTATTTTAGTAAAAAAATATGTAATTATAATTCTTAATTTTCAGTTAGTTACTATTTAGTCTTTATTCTAGTATCTAATAGCGACTTGTGTTGAGTGAAATCGAAGTAAGCGGTCTCTTATCGTTCTACAAAACATTATCCTTTATATCCTGAACAACTTCCGGATTCAACAACGTACTGATGTCTCCTAAATTATCTCCATCTTTTCCTGCAATCTTTCGAAGAATTCGTCGCATGATTTTCCCAGAACGTGTTTTTGGCAAACCATTGGTGAATTGAACCTTGTCTAGTTTGGCAATCGGTCCAATCTGTTCCGTGATAATCTGATTGATTTCTTTGCGTAAGTTATCATGATTTCTGCTTTCGCCTGTTTCTTTCAAAGTTACATAACCGTACAATGCATTTCCTTTAATATCGTGCGGAAAACCTACAATTGCCGATTCCGCAACTGCTGGATGTTCATTGATTGCATCTTCAATGGGTGCCGTTCCTAAGTTGTGACCCGAAACAATAATGACATCATCTACTCTACCTGTAATTCGGTAATACCCAACTTCATCGCGCAAAGCGCCATCGCCTGTAAAGTATTTGTTTTCATAGGCTGAAAAATACGTGTCTTTATAGCGTTGATGATCTCCCCAAATGGTTCGTGCAATACTTGGCCACGGAAATTTAATACACAGTTTTCCTTCTACTTGATTTCCGTTTAATTCAACGCCGTTTTCATCCATCAAACATGGTTGAATTCCGATAAAAGGCAGCGTTGCGTAGGTTGGTTTTGTAGGTGTTACATACGGAATTGGCGTCAACATAATTCCGCCATTTTCAGTTTGAAAATACGTATCTACAATTGGTGCTTTTCGTTTTCCAACATTATCATCATACCAATGCCAAGCTTCTTCATTAATCGGTTCGCCAACGGTTCCCAATACTTTTAATGTGGATAAATCGTGTTTTGCTACATGTTCCACACCTTCTTTTGCTAGTGCGCGAATGGCAGTTGGTGCAGTATAAAATTGACTTACTTTGTGTTTGTCTACAATGTCCCAAAAGCGTCCAAAATCAGGATAACTCGGAACACCTTCAAACATGATGGAAGTCGCACCATTACATAACGGACCGTACACAATATAACTGTGTCCCGTAATCCAACCAATATCGGCACTACACCAATACACATCTTTTTCGCGGTATTGGAATACATTTTTAAACGTATACGCCGTGTACACCATATAACCTGCCGTGGTGTGCAACATTCCTTTGGGTTTTCCCGTAGATCCTGACGTATATAGAATAAATAACGAATCTTCCGCGTCCATAATTTCGGGTTCACAATCAGTGTTCGCATTGTCTAGTAATGGTTGTACCCACTCATCACGGTCTTCTTTCATGCGAATTTCTGAGTTGATTCTTTTTACAACCAACACAGATTCCACACATTCACATTTCTCTAAAGCATCGTCCACAATTCCTTGTAAATCGATTGTTTTTGCACCGCGATAGGATCCATCACTTGTAATCACCATTTTGCACGTTGCATCATTGATCCGAGAAGCTAACGCCGTAGAAGAAAATCCTGCAAACACTATAGAATGAATTGCTCCTATTCTAGCGCATGCCAACATTGAAATTGCCAATTCGGGAATCATCGGTAAATAAATACAGACACGATCGCCTTTTTGAATGCCTTTTGCTTTTAATACATTGGCAAATCGGCATACTTTTTCGTGTAATTCTCTATATGAAATATGTTGTGCTTCTTCCTCTGGATTGTTCGGTTCAAAAATGATTGCGGTTTTATCGCCACGCGTATATAAATGACGATCAATACAGTTCTCGGTAATGTTCAGTTTTGCACCTTCAAACCATTTGACTTCAGGTTTTGTAAAATCCCAACTTAACACTTTGTCCCATTTTTTTCGCCACATAAAATGTTCTTCGGCGATTTCTTCCCAGAATACTTCAGGATTTCGAACTGATTTTCGATATACTTGATAGTATTCTTCTAGGTGTTTTATATGATAGTTACTCATGATTTGTTTCTTTATGTTCTGTGAATAATCTCAATTTCATCAGAAATTTCTACAACTATATTTTCCGTATTGAATACTAAATTACCCAATAGATTGTACTATTTTTTATTGTGTTTGATCTTTCTTCTTAAAAGTAATAAAAATTTAATGACTAGAAGCTTCTCCTGCTCCAGAAGGTATTCTGATGTTTTCTACGAGTTCTTGTACATCTTTTGGTGGCGCTGGCGTTAATCGTGAAACAACTACCGAAATAACCACATTTACAATCATTGCAATGGTTCCGAAACCTTCTGGTGATGTTCCAAACCACCATTCGCTTGCGGGTCTTGGGTCAAATGTCATCCATAAACCCGTTTTATATCTGATCATGTAAAATAACATCAAGCTAATTCCAACAACCATTCCTGCAATGGCGCCTTCTTTGTTCATTCGTTTGTCAAAGATTCCCAAAATAATTGCTGGGAAAAATGATGCTGCCGCCAAACCAAATGCCAAGGCGACCACGGCGGCGACAAATCCTGGTGGATAGATTCCGAATAATCCCGCGATGATAATTGCAACTAGAATTGCTATTCGCGCTGCTAATAGTTCTCCTTTTTCTGAGATGTTTGGTTTTAGTTGCTTTTTGATTAAATCGTGAGAGATTGATGTTGAAATCACCAATAGTAAACCTGCTGCTGTTGATAATGCTGCGGCCAATCCGCCAGCGGCAACCAACGCAATAACCCAGTTTGGTAAGTTGGCAATTTCCGGATTTGCCAACACCATAATGTCTCTATCTACATATAATTCGTTTTCTGCCGTACTTGCATTGGAGATTAAACGTTCTCCGTTTGTTCCTCTAGCTTCTGTATATTCAGGTTTTTTTCCGCTTAAAGCATTTCCTGCTACATATTGAATTTTTCCGTCTCCGTTTTTATCTGACCACGCAATTAATCCTGTGTTTTCCCAGTTTTTGAACCATGCAGGAATTTCTTTGTATTCTTGCTCGCTAACTGTTTCTATTAAGTTTGTTCTTGAAAATACCGCAATTGCTGGCGCTGTTGTGTATAATATTGCGATGAATAGCAAAGCCAATCCCGCAGATTTACGCGCATCTTTTACTTTAGGAACCGTGAAGAAACGCACAATTACATGTGGCAATCCTGCTGTTCCAACCATTAATGCTAAGGTGATTGCAAATACATCCCAGGTTGATTTGGTTCCGCTGGTATATTCGTTGAAACCGAGTTGTGTGTGAAGCGTATCGAGTTTATCAAGCAGAAAAGCGCCGCCTTCTACCTTTCCTCCCATTCCTATTTGCGGAATGATGTTTCCTGTCATTTGCATGGAGATAAAGAATGCTGGCACCATAAATGCGAAGATTAACACACAGTATTGCGCCACTTGCGTATATGTGATTCCTTTCATTCCGCCTAAAAAGGCAAAGATTAAAACGACCGTCATCCCGATGATCACTCCAATATTAATATCTACTTGCAAGAATTGAGAAAATACAATTCCGACACCGCGCATTTGCCCGGCAACATAGGTAAATGATACAATCAACGCACAGATAACCGCAACCGTTCTTGCGGTGTTTGAGTAATAGCGATCGCCAATAAAATCGGGCACCGTAAATTTTCCGAATTTTCGTAAGTATGGCGCTAATAGTAACGCGAGTAATACATAGCCGCCTGTCCAACCCATTAAGAATACAGAACCATCATATCCCATAAAAGAGATCAATCCTGCCATGCTTATAAACGATGCGGCACTCATCCAATCGGCAGCTGTTGCCATACCATTTGCCAAAGGAGAAACGTCTCCGCCAGCTACGTAAAATTCTTTTGTGGAACCTGCACGCGCCCAAATTGCAATTCCAAAGTATAAGGCAAAAGTTATTCCTACTAAGATCCAAGTCCACGTTTGTACACTCATGCTATGCTGTTTTAAAAAGTTTAGTTAGAATTGATTATTCGTCGAAACCGTATTTTTTATCTAGTTTATTCATCAATCGGACGTAGACAAAGATTAGAATTACGAATACATATATGGAACCTTGTTGCGCAAACCAAAAGCCTAGTTTGAAGCCTCCAAGCCTGAATTGATTGAGTTCTTCTCTGAATAGAATCCCGCAACCATACGAAACCACAAACCATATTGATAGCAGAATGGCTAAGTATTTTATGTTTTGTTTCCAGTATGCGGAAGCGTGTTTTTGTTTATCGCTCATCGTTTGGTGTGTTCGTTTTGAATTGTGTCTACTAAGATACTTCTAAATTGAAAAATAAAAAGTTTTTAAGAATGATTCTCAAAGCAACCAGAAAATACTGTGTATGGTTTTGATTTTAGTTGAGAATCGAGTAGTTTCGATTTTAAGTAAACGAACCAAACCCCTATTATGATCTCAACTAGTAAAATTCGTACTTATTTAAATTCCGCTTTAGGCGAAATTTTAAAAGTTGTTATTGGAATTTTGATTGCACTTCAGGTAAATACTTGGGTTGAACAAGCAAAAGAAAACACGGAGGAACTAAGAATTCTCCAGAATCTAAAACAAGATTTACTGAGTGATATTTCTCAATTGGAACGCGATGTCGAAAGTGGTCAAAATAGACAACATAAAATTGATTCTATTTTTGATATCTTATACAAACCTAAAGATTATAATACTACTAAGTTTTTACGCTTAAATTTTGCGTTGGCTGATGAAAATCATTTCGATTTAAACAGCGGTACTTTTGATGAAAGTATGGCTTCAGGTACTATAAAAACGATACGAAATAATTCTATCCGTCAACAAATATTCAATTATTATAGAATTACAAAGAAAAATTATACGGATAACAACACGGTGAAACAGATTTACGAAACTATTTTTCCGCAGTTTTTTAAAACACTTGTTCCTTCTCAGGAATTTATTGGTGGTTTTTTGAATAAGTCAACTCATTTACCAAATTTAGACATAGAAACATTAGCTTTAGATAAAGAATATATAGGAGTACTGACGCTTAAACATAGAACTGAGTATCATCAAATTTTGAGCTGGAAAGAGTATGTAAAATTAGCACGATCACTTCTGGACGATCTAGAAAAAGAACTCGAAGATAAATGAACGCTATCCTGAAAAGAATTCAAACAGAAATTTACGAACGTTGTGGATTAAAAATTTCTAACTTTACCCAAGAAGCCGAAAGTGCAGCGTATGATGCATGTCAATTTGACTTAACAGGATTGCATATTGTGTGTAGAAACGCCAAAATAACGCCAAAGAAAGTTGGACAGTTTGTAACTTTTTGGAAAAGAAACAACAATCAACCTATTGCACCATTTCATGAATCTGATCGATTTGATTTTTTTGTGGTAAACGTTCACACGGAACACAAGTTTGGGCAATTTGTCTTCCCGAAATCTATATTGATTACAAAGGGAATTATTTCAACACCTACAAAAGAAGGAAAAAGAGCGTTTCGTGTCTATCCAAATTGGGACATTACCAATAGTAAACAAGCAGCACGAACTCAGAAATGGCAATTAAATTATTTTTACGAACTTAACGCAACGACTGATTTGAATAAGGTACTTGAATTGTATAAAGAAAGTACGATAAGGAATTGAACCTGCACAGTTTCCTTTTCAGTTTGTATTTATTAAATTAGCAGCTTCATTCATATATATATACTTCACTAATAGGCTCAAATGACAGAAGAACTTAAACAATTTGAAAAGACAATTAAGAAAAAACACCGTTTTAATTGGACGCCTAAATTTGAAAATGAAATAAGAACTGACTTGAATAAAACCGTCGTAATTCCTATTGTAATTAAAACATTTAAAAAATTAGGTTGGGACATTGTATATCAAGATGAAACTAATGCTGAAGCAAAACGCAAAGGCAATTGGGATAAATGGACAGAAAAAATTTCAGTTACTTTTCATCATGGGAAATTAATGGTAAAAAGTACTTCACTCGGTAATGAATTATGGGATCTTGGGCGAAATTCTATACGAGTACAACTATTTATTCACGCATTTAAATTAACAGAAAAAGAATTTGACAAAGAAGCCATTATTGAATTAGAACAAGAAGTTGAAAAAGCGAACAATTTGGACGATTATGAGATGCCCGAAAGTTTACCACAACCCAAAGTCCGTAAAGAACCTCAATTTTGGATTCCTATTGTTGGCGGAATTATCACAGCACTTCTTTTGGGTTTTGTTATTGCTTTTCTCTCCGTAAAAGGGATTTATATTATTGGACTCTTTGAACTAGGAGTTGCGATTTTTATCGGTTTTGTTCTGACACAATTGATTAAATTAAGTAATTATACAAATTATGATAAGTTACATTATCTATTTATTGGAATCATCATTGTTACGTATGTTTCAAATCAATATTTTCAATATCAAATTATACTAAATGAAAACAGTTTATACAACTTTGGTTTTTGGGAATTTATGAGTGCACGAATTGAAGCAGGATTAACGATCAAAGACTTAAATACTGGTTGGATAGGATTGATTATCAGTTGGGCTTTTCAATTAGGCATTACCTATTTCATTGGTGCTTTTAGACTTTTGACAAGCTTAACAATGTATCAATTAGAAAGAATTCCACCTGAAGTTATTGATTTTGCTTATTATCATCTTATAAAAGAAAAATCAATAATTCAAGTAAGAGGTGAACTTTCACAAATGGGTTGGAAAGATACACAAGACCAAAATGAAATTTTTGAAGCAATAGGAGCCGTTCAGGATATAAAAGAATATAGACGAATGGAATAATTGATTTCAGGTAATTCATTTTCAGATAACTAAAAACAAATTACACCGGAAAAATGAAAGAGATTTTACAATCATATATTACGCTATCAGACGAATTGTATCAGCTCTTTCTCAATTCTGCAAAGAAAAAAGAAGCTGAAAAGAATCAATTATTATTTTATCCGCAAAACGTTACTAGAAAGTGTTTATTCATAGAAAGCGGATTACTCCGTGGATATAAATTGATAGACGGAAAAGAGTATACGCATCATTTTTTCACTGCGGAATGGTTTGCCACAGATTTTGAAAGTTTTCTGACCAATCAACCAAGTACGATTTTTATTGAAACGTTGACAAAAGTGACCTATTACGAGTTTGAAAAAGAAACTTTACTAAAACTGTATGCAGCGCATCATCCATTCGAAAAATTGGGAAGAATTATTGCTGAAAAAGCATATTTATCAACGGTTGAAAAGTTAACAAGTATACAAACACTCGACTTGCAAGAACGCTATAAAAGTTTGGTACAGAAAAACCCCGATTTGTTTCAAAAAGTACCGCAAAAGTATATTGCGTCTTATTTAGGCGTTTCAGAACAAAGTTTAAGCAGAATAAAAAATAAATTGATTTCTTAACAAATGTGAATGTAAGCTTCCTAGAAAGAAATGTTCTTTGTGTTTATTAATTTATACCAAATAAACTAGAAGATGAAAATTTTATTTTTTGCAAGTACACTAGCATTATGCATACTGCTAAATTTTACACAAACTGACGAAAACTTATTAAACGAATCTACCGTAGACATTTCACTGTTAAAAGGTACATGGAAAATCGATTTGAGTCCAGAAGACACTACAGATGCTAATTTTGCAAAAATGGTGATCACAGAAGTAGGTAAAAATTCTCTGAATGGTTATTTTTACAGAGATGGTGTAAAAATTCGGGAAGGTCGCATCAATACACAACGCGGAATTATTTATGCGGCGTTAGTTTCTGGTGATAATTCGGGCACGTATCATACTTCTTTTTTTTATAAAGAAGGTTTACTGTATGGTTCAACACATTCCATAGATAAAGATTTTTTGGCTGTATGGATTGGAACAAAAGAAATAGAATAATATCATGAAATTACTCAAAATTATAAGTCTGTTTTTTCTAGTGACTTCGTGTACGATCACACAAAAGGAGAACGCGAGTTTTACACCTATTTTTCAAGAATCAACTGAGGCTACACATAAAATTCCTGATGGACAAATCTATACCTTTGGATATCTGGAAGTGTTAGAGAATAGAAATAGTACTACTGGAAAAACCATCAAAATTCCTGCCTACATTTTTAAAAGCAGAAGCGAAAACCCTAAAAAAGATCCTATCATTTATACTGTTGGCGGACCTGGCGCCACCACCATGCCATCGGCTCAGTATATGAATTATTACAAATACCTTAATGATCGAGATTTTATCTTGGTGGAACAACGCGGAAATTATTATGCGCAACCACATTTGGACTGTCCTGAATGGGCAAAAGCGATTTACACGTCGAATCTTCCAAACTTTGATACAAGTCAAAGTGATGCACTTTTCGCGAAAGCTGCAACAACTTGTCGTGATCGATTGCTTGAAAAAGGAATAGATCTTAACAGTTATACTACCAACGAAATTGCCGCAGATATTAATGACCTTGTGAGTGCATTAGACATCAAGGAATACAATCTGCTTACGATTTCGTATAGCACTAAAATTGCACAAGTATTGATGCGTGATTATCCAGAACGCATCAGAAGTGTTGTGATGGATTCTCCGCTTCCGCTAGAAGTTAATTACGATGAAGAAAGTGTTGGAAATCTGTTAGTAATTGTTGAAAAATTACTTTCCGATTGCGCGTCCGATGCTAAATGCAACAATGCTTTTCCAAACATAAAGCAACGTTTTTTTGAGTATTTACAAGAGAAAACCCAAAATCCTTTAGTTATTGAAGTTGAAAATCCAAACAATGGGAATTTGGAAACTTTTCATCTAAAAGGAAAAGATTTGATTACCGTTTTTACTGCCACAAATACGATTGCGAATGTTCCTTTTGAAATAGATAAATTGTTGAATAACGATTTGAGTTCACTTAAAAAACGACTTTCCAATTTATTTAAAAAACCGAAAGATGGAGCCGGACTTGGCATGCGTCTTTCTGTTTGGTGTGCTGAAGAATATCCTTTTAATTCTCAAGAAATAATTCAAGCTGAAACTAACAAATATCCTGAAACGAAAGGATTATCGCCTGCCGTTTTTAAATCGGAAATTTGTAAGATTTGGAGTGTAGAAAAAGTGAAAGCCATAGAAAATCAACCTGTAAAAAGTGAAATTCCAACAATGCTGATCAATGGCGAATATGATACTGAAACGCCTGTAAAATGGGCAGTCGCAATGCGAGAAAATTTAACCAATAGTCATCATTTAGTTTTTAAAGGTTGGACACATATACCAACAACCAATTGGGGAAATCAATGTGCGATGAACGCTGCAAATGATTTTTTCAACAATCCGAATGAGAAGCCACATCCAGCCTGTTTTGATGAAATAGTGCGTCCTGAATTTAAGATTGAATAAACAACGTACATCTTCTAACTGTTTGCTTATTTTTTATTTTGTTTAATTATTCACGTGTAAACATAAACAAAATGATTAATTTTGTTTTAAAATATACTTATGAAAACCGTTGATAAAGCAAAATTAAGTTCCAATGTTTCTAATGAAACAGAAAGACAATCAATCTATGACATCGCTATTAATGATATTAGTGGCAAGCCTATTTCTCTTATAGAATTTAAAGGAAAGAAGCTGCTTTTTGTAAATGTGGCTTCTAAATGCGGATTTACAAAACAGTATACAGCGTTGCAATCGCTAAGTGATACGTATAAAGAAGAACTCGTTGTTATTGGTTCGCCATGTAACCAGTTTGGAAAACAAGAACCTGGAGATGCTTCAGAAATTCAAGAATTTTGTGAAATAAATTTTGGCGTTACTTTTCTACTTACGGAAAAGATAGACGTAAAAGGAAGCCAACAACATCCGTTGTATACATGGTTGACATCTAAAAAACTAAACGGTAAAAAGAGTTCTAGTGTACGATGGAATTTTCAAAAGTATTTAGTGGATGAAAAAGGAGATTATATCAATTACTATTTCTCAATTACGAAACCGATGAGTTCAAGAATAACTAGGCATTTATAGTTTTTAACGTGAGTTCGATATAACTTTTACAAAATAAAAACTTAAGTGATTCTTGAAAATTAAGAATTAAGTACTTGGTATCGTTACACTAAATCAAAGTAAATACAAGTTAAAGCTATGGTGTTAAAAAAACCGTGTATGGCAATAATAAACCACAAATCGTATTTACGCAAGTAGAATATCAGGGCTAAGAGCGCTCCGACAACCCAAGTAACAAGTTGCCCAGTAATTCCTTGTTGACTATGCATAAAGCCAAAAAAGCCAGTAATTAGGACTATGTTAAGCACAATACTGACTTTGCTTTCTCCAAAGAATTTTACAAATTGTCGCATAAAATAACCACGAAAAATTATTTCTTCTCCAAATCCCGCAGTAGCCCACACTAATAATAAAGTAATTAAAAAGGCTGGAAGATTTCCTTTTAATTGATCAAAACTTGAATAATCTATAGGAGTTCCTGTGAGTTTTGTAATCCCAGGAACCAATACAAAGACATAAAAAACAAAGAGTCCTAGTGCAACTAATGGAGCAAGTACGAAAATGTTTTTGAATGTGAATTTTTCACGTTGAAATCCAAGTGCTGAAAATGGTTTTCCTTTATATTCTATATAATTCGCTATAATGATTACTATAGAAATAATGATATTTTCTATGGTTATACGGAATGGTCCAAACCAAAGAAAGCATATGATTGAAATGGTTATTAATGGAATTAATATTTGTCGTAAGGTAATTTTGTTCATTGTTTTTTGATTTTAAATTCTAAACGAAATAATGAACAAAATCTCTGAAATTCCCTTTAAATACTTATGTTTTTACTGAATGGTCGAAAATTATAACTGAATAGTCGGTAGTTTTCGGCATCTTTTATTGAAACCAATTCATAAATGCTTTTCGCTTGTAACGACTTATATTGATTTCAGCAATTGTATCGTTTTTAATAAAAGTTTTTAACCGAATACGCAACTTGCCATTTTCAACCTTTTCAATTAGGTCTACAGTATCTTTGTGAATGATAATTTGCCGATTGGCTCTAAAAAACAATTGGTCGTTTATTTTTTCTTCGAGCTCATTCAATGTAAAATCGGTGTTGATTGTTCTGCCGTCATTTTGAACAGTATACACAATTTTGTTTTCGCTGTAAAAGCACGCAATATTTTCATAGGCAAGCTTCGTCATTTTCGTGCCACTGTCAATAGTAATTTCAGCATCTCTTATAGATAACTTATATAAATTGTGTATGTCTTGAGCATACAATAAACCTATGAGAATAAAACACAATAATAAGGTAATTAGTAAACCAATTAATAGATAATAGAACACTGTCTGTCCACCTACAACTTTATCTGCAATAATATTCACAGGAATATACATGATTGTAATATATCCTAGAGTAGAAACCATAAACCTTAGGATAGTGACAATTTCTACCTTTTTAGAGAAATACTTTTTCTTGTAAAATTTAAAATTAATATCCGCTATGATTCCAACGAGAATAGATAAAACAATAGTAGACAGAAAACCTTCTATGGGGAATCTATACGATTCACCACCTGGAAAACTATCGCGCGTTGCTAAATGATTTACTACTAAAGAGAAAATCGTCAATACAATTGCTTTCTGGAACCAACGCCATCCAACACTACTGATACATGTATACCATACAGTTTTTACTGCATTCTTGGTTGATTGTGTACTATTCATGAATTAGAAGTTCTTTTTTTGTCAGATTCAAAAGTAAAGAATAATTTCTCTATAGAATTTTCGCTAAGAATCAGCAATTCAGAATTATTCTCTGAATAAGAGCTCACCAAATACATCCGCGTTTATATAGCCACCATCGTTATTATTGCCGTGTGTCTTTTTGGAACCCATAAAGTTTTCACGATTGTTATTTCCATCATTATCGCCATACGCAATTGAAAATCCAATGCTTTTTTGGGCTACTATTTTGACAGGAATATTGTTGGGTGCGTTTTCGTCAAAATCTTTATCAAATAGTTTAATCGCCATTTCCCAAAGATGTTTGTTTCCTTCTTGTGATCGCTTTACGTTCACATGATCATCCAAAAAGATAGGCTTTTGCAACGTACTTTGATCAATAGCATGACCTTCCGTAGAAACATGATACGCAAACGCTTGATGGTTAAATTTATGATCTCCACCAGATTTGTCTTCATCTATAAATACCTCAACATAATCGCCTTTCCAGAAATTTTCCAAACCATCTCCGAGTGTCGGATTTAGTTTATCGTCTATGATTTCGACCAAAATATATAAGTGTTCTTGATCCCAAGCAACTTTGAATCGCCCATGATAATCTGTTGAATCTACTTGATTTCCCATCCATTTGTAATTCATACCATACCATGTTGAGCTAGACCAAATGGCATCTTTACCGCAACCGTCAATTTGTATGGGTGATTTTGTTTTAAGTGCTTCAAAAAAACCAACTTCTTTAGATTCAGTCAACGATGCTGTATTATCTCCTTGACAGGAAACAACTGCTGTTGCCGATTTTTGAGGTGCTGTTTTATCATTCTTACAACTTACTATGCATATACTAAGAATAAGCAATAGGCAATTTATAACTACGAATGCTTTCGCTTTGCTAGGATGGATGTTGATATTCGTCACTTTGTTATCTTTTTTACGAATGTAAAATAATTAATGCTATGTAACATAATTGCGGTTCCTCTTTCTTTCTATTTTTAATTACATTTCATTCACAACAAACCATTTATATAGATGAGATTGTTTTTGAATAGCTACTGCTTTATATCGTGAAACGGAAACTTGTTCCGCAACTGTAAATGCAATCCAGCAGTTGTTGAAAATTACTTGCACAACTGCACTCACAATCCAACAGTTGATGGAAACTACTGCACAGCTGTAAATACAATCCAACAACTGTTAAAAACTACTTGCACAACTGCACACACAATCCAACAGTTGATGGAAACTACTGCACAGCTGTACACACAATCCAACAGTTGATGGAAGCTACTTCAAAGCTGTAAGCACAATCCAACAGTTGATGGAAGCTACTTGCATTAGTGTAAATGCAATCCAACATCATTTTTTTTGCTAATTTTCTAATGAAACCATCAAAACACAAAAAAAATTGCGAAAAGCATAAATCCAGTCTTTTTTTAAAACTTTGTTATTCATACAATACGGATTCTTACTAAATTAGCAATTGATAGTAGCTATTTCTGAGAGCGGATTAAAGGTTCTATTTTCAGTAGCTCCCATTTGGGTAAACAGCATAAATATTACTACTCCTCTAGTATTTATTATGAATCATTATTGCATCTTGAAATGAAAAAAATTACCCTATTTTTAAGTCTGTTTGTGTTCTCTTATGGATTTTCTCAAAGCTTACCTATTGATTTTGAAGCCGATGTTACTACCGCTGACTTTGTTGATTTTGACGGAGGAACGGCAATCGTAACGACTAATCCACAGATGTCAGGAATCAACACTAGTAATTCCGTTGCGCGTATTGTAAGAGATGGTGGCGCTGTATATGCTGGAAGTAAAATTCTCTTGTCTGCCAATCTTGATTTTTCTGTCATGACAAAAATTTCAATGAAAGTATACACTACTGCACCTGTGGGAACTGTCGTTAAGTTTAAGTTGGAAGGAGCTGCTCCTTCTGTAGAAGTAGATGCGCTGACAACTGTTTCAGGTACATGGGAAACGTTGGAATGGATCTTTGCTGGCACACCAAATAATCTTAACGAGATTGTATTTATGTTTGATTTTGGCAATGTAGGTGATGGCACAGCGAACTCTACTTTTTATTTTGACGATGTAGCACAAGTAACAGGACCACCAGCACCGATACCGACTTCGTTACCAATTGATTTTGAAACAGGCGTTGTGAGTAGTGATTTCCTGAATTATTCAGGAGCTACCGCAAGCGTTATTCCAAACCCACAAATGAATGGCATCAATATGAGTAATACAGTTGGTCAAATTGTACGAGATGGTGGTGAGTTTTGGGCAGCAAGCAAAATATTCCTTACCAATACTATAGATTTGTCTACCCAATGGCATATTTCTATGAAAATATATACAACAGCACCAGTTGGAACACGAATTAAATTAGAGCTAGAAGGTGCTAACGGTTCAACCAATTTAGATTACTTAACGACCGTATCTGGAGCGTGGGAAACCGCGAGTTGGAATTTTGACGGTCAAGCTAATGATTATGATAGAATCCTATTTTTGTTTGATTTTGGAAATGTAGGAGATGGTACTGCCACGTCTACCTTTCTTTTTGATGATGTACAACAAATTGCAGGTCCTGCTATACCTGCTCAAGTGCCAACTAGTTTGCCGATTGATTTTGAAGCAAGCGTCGTCACATCCGACTTTACAAATTTCAGTGGAGGTTTAACTACGATTATACCAAACCCACAAATGGATTCAGACAATCCTAGTGCTACCGTAGCTCAGTTTATTAGAAGTGGCGGAGCGCCTTGGGCACAAAGCAAGCTGGTATTGACACAATTTATGGATTATACAACACTGAGTTCAATCTCAATGAAAGTATATACAGACGCACCAGTAGGCACCTTGTTGAAGTTTAAAGTAGAAAGTACGGATGCTGGTTTTGCAAACGAACGAAACGTCAATACTACCGTTTCAGGTGGTTGGGCAACGTATCATTGGGATTTTGCAGGAGATCCGCCAGTGTACAACGTATTAACTTTTATGTTGGGTTATGCCACTCCAAATGATGCTTCTGCCAATGCAACATTCCTATTTGATGATATTATACAAACCACAAGTATATTGAGTACAGGCAATGATCAAGTATTGAATATGGATGATATATATAGCTATCCAAACCCAGCAAAAGATCGTTTAACAATACGGGCTGAGAATAAAACTATTGAAAGAATTGCGCTGTTTGATATTCTAGGAAATCAGGTTATAGTACTTCAACCAAACAGTCTTGAAGTCACCATTGATGTGGCTAGTTATGCCAGTGGTATGTATATCGCGAAAGTTTCAACTGCAACTGGAATAAAGAGTATGAAGTTAATTATTGAATAGGAAACTCAGAAATAGCAATCATCTCACAAATCTAAAAAAAGCGAACCGAAGTTCGCTTGTTATTTAATCAACATCTGTTTCATTATCATCCATCGTTACTATAACGCCTTTTCCACATACGGAATACGCATGTTGAATTTCATATTTTCTAAGTTTTTCTATCATAATAAATCATTTTTTAAAATTAAGCACCATCTAAATCGTCTACAATAACGAAATCTTCATCATCGGAATCTGAAATTGCTCCGTCTAAATCATCAGTAATGATAAAATCATCCGAAGTATCTGCTCCACCAAAGATGCTGCCTGGATTTTGAATTAATTGAAATTTCATTTTTTCTAACATATCTAAAATTTTAAAGTTAATAATAGTATGAAAGTAACCTGCAATAGCCATACATACAAGGAACATAACCTTTGGTTTATAAATCAAAGGTGATGAAATAAAATACCGTTGAATCAATATATTATTTCAAGGAATAGATTTGTGAATATTTTGTTTTTAAGTAAGAAACGTCTAGCTTAGATCACTAACAAACTAAATTATGAAAAACCACGTAGTGCTGTATATTGTTTTAGTCTTATGTCTTCTTGGTTGCGAGAAAACAAAAAAAGAAGAAGTACAAAAAGAAGCAGAGGCTGTTGAAAATGAAGCGGTTCCAACTAAAGTAGAGAAAAAGAAAATGCCATCATTTGTATACGGGATTGATATTTCTATGTTTCAGGGCAATGAGATGAATACGCTTTCGAAACAAAAAGATAGTTTAGACTTTATCATTTGTAAAGCAACAGAAGGTGTGACGTATACCGATCCAAAATTTTCATATAATTGGAAAACAATCAAAGAAAAATCATTCGTAAGAGGTGCATATCATTTTTACAGAAGTGAAGATGATCCCATATCTCAAGCTGCAAATTTTTTGAATGCTATCGCTACTATTGACCCAACAGATCTTCCGCCTATAATTGATTTTGAGGAAGCTGGTATTGACGCTTCTCAATCAGTACCTGACGTCCAATCAAATTTAAAGATTTTCATCAATGAGATTGAAAAAAAGTTAAAACGTACACCTATTATATATACAGACATTCCTGTAGGAAACAAATACTTGAATGATGCTTCTTTTGCAAAATATCCATTATGGATAGCGAATTATGATGGAAAAGAAACGCCCGATTTACCAGATACTTGGAAAGAAAAAGGATGGAAAATGTGGCAAAAATCAGATCATTATAAAACTGATGGCACAACAGATGACTTTGATGTTTTTAACGGTAGTTTACAAGATCTTAAAGGATTTATAAAAAATAGTCATCGGTAAGTAAGCATAGAAAAAACTACGATAAACATTGACCAAACGTCATCAAAAACTATAAAGCGTCACAAAATTTGTTGCGCTTTTTTCTTATAAAAAATAATTCTTAATCCTGTTTAAAGATAGCATCAAAATTAAACAATTGCAGGTTTTTAATTTGTCCTATTTTTTAATTGAGTGATTATTCTAGACATTGCCTACAGCATGTCCGTATACATTTATACTATTATTAATTTTTTTTAAATAATAGTGGAATGGATATTTTTGAAAGAATACAACAGAATAATGGACCCATAGGAGAACTTCAAAACATCATTGAAGGCAATTTTGCATTTCCCAAATTCGAAGGAGAAATTTCTAATCATATTTTCTTTAAGGATAAGAAACTAGTTTGTTGGAGTTATAATAATTATTTAGGATTAGCAAGCTCAAAAGAGATTGATGAAATAGATGCGCATGCTCAGAAAAAATGGGGAATGACCTACCCAATGGGATCAAGAATGATGACTGGCGATACTTTTTTGCATGATGAATTTGAAAACAATATTGCTGATTTTATACAGATGGAAAAAGCATTGCTGCTTAATTTTGGGTATCAAGGCATGTTGTCTGTTGTAGACGCATTATTGTCACCAAATGATGTGGTGATTTCTGATGAGCAGTGTCACGCATGTATCATTGATGGCATCCGATTGCATCGAGGTAAAAAATTAATTTTCAAGCATAATAATATTCAAAACCTAGAACAGCAATTAAAAGCTGCCGAAGAAATTACACAAAAAACAAAAGGAGGCATTCTGGTGATTACCGAAGGTGTTTTTAGTATGTCTGGTGCACAAGGGAAACTCAAAGAGATTTGTGATTTAAAGGCGAAGTATGATTTCAGACTTTTGGTCGATGATGCACACGGATTTGGCGATATGGGACAAGGTAACGGAACTGTTTGCGCACACGGACTAGAAAATAAAGTTGATTTATATTTTACCACGTTCACGAAATCTATGGCTTCTTTTGGAGCAATTATCGCTGGTAAAAAAGAAGTTATAAATTATTTTAAATACAATTTACGTTCGCAACTATTTTCAAAATCATTGCCAATGCCAATCGTGTATGGTTTAAACGAACGCTTGAAAATTGTTATAAAAGCACATGACAATAGAAAAAAATTATTTGAAATAACAGCTTTGCTTCAAGATGGTTTAAAAAAGCGAAAACTTCTTTCTAGTAGTGTTAACAGTTATATCACGCCTGTTTATTTCAATATAAAACTAGACGACGTATTTAGTCTTCAGAAAGAATTAGTGCACAATCATGGAGTGTATTGCTCTGTAATTATTCATCCAGTTGTTCCAAAAGGCGTTGTTATTTTTCGTTTAACGCCAACGAGTTTACACACCAAAGAAGATGTGGATCGCACGCTAAAATCGTTTGATACTGTATTTAAAAAGTATATGCGATGAAAGCAAAAATAACATTCCCAAAAGAACCCGATTTCTTTTATAAAGATGCTTGCAAAGAGGTGCAAGCGTATTTTGAAACGAATCAGATTGATAAATATGGCAGCAACGCTCTTCTACTTAAATATGTACTATTAAAAGTCGTATGTGTCTTTTCATATCTACTGATTTTTTATTTTCAGAATAGTTATCGTGTGTATTTACCATTTGTTATGCTAGGTCCTTTAGGTATTATTTTGGCGCTGAATATTTCTCATGATGCCATTCATGGTGTGGCGCATTCCAAGAAATGGATCAACTCCTATTTTACAATGCAAATGGATTTAATCGGAGCCAATTCGTTTGTTTGGAAAAAAAGACATCAATTTGGACATCATACCTTTCCAAATACCTTAGGAAAAGATCCGGATTTGACACAAACAGAAATCGTCAAAATTTTACCCAAAGCAACACACAAATTTTATCACAAATTTCAACACCTATATGTGCCATTTTTATATTCAGTATACACGATAAACTGGATTTACATTCGAGATTTTACAGATTTTTTCTCAAAAAATTCTCTCCTAAAGAATATTCCTAAAAAAGAATATCTAAAGCTCATCACTTTTAAGTTACTGTACATTTCTATTTTTATACTCGTCCCGTTTTTTTATACGTCGTTATCCATCACTCAAGTAGTGTTTGGTAATCTATTGATGCATATTTCAGCAAGTTACTTTTTAACATTGGTGCTAGTACCTTCTCATGTTTCAGAAAATTCAGTGTTTATAACGCCCGATAGCGATGGCAAAATGCCCTATTCTTGGTCACATCATCAAGTGATTACCACAACCGATTTTGCTACAAATAGTTACTTGACAACTTGGCTCTTAGGAGGTTTTAATCATCATGTAGTGCATCATCTTTTTCCAAACGTTTCTCACGTTCATTATCCTAAAATGACTCCGATTATAAAGCGATTGGCAAAGAAATATGGACTAGAATACAATCATGAAAGCAGTGCTTTACATGCCTATATATCACATTATAATTTATTGAAAAATCATGGAAAACAATAAACTACAATTTTCGAAAGCTGAACTATTACATTACAAGAAGTTAATAAGTAATCGGTTTATTGAAAACCCGCGGATGTCTTTAGTATTTAACAAAGAGAAGAAAAGTTTTAAAAAGAACGTTTTCAACTTAGTTTCGTACTGTTTCCATGTAGCTTTAAGAGCCAATGGCGTGTATGTTTCTAAGAACAAGAAAACGATTGTATTATTTTATGAAAATAAAAAACTAAAAAAGACTTTTAGTGATTATTGCAGGTATTTTAAAGTACTCAAAGGAGTTCCTGTTGCTAATATAAAAAGCATCTTAAATAATGAAAAAGAAATCAAGAAACATCAACTAAAACTAGACAACTACATCTATGTTTGGTTCATTGCACAAGAAGAAGGGTATGGTAAATTGGATGGATTAAATGAAATCAACCAAATGCTTTTTAAATTATCAAACACCACTAAGCTGCCTATTATTTTTGAAACTTCAGATATTCGCTTAATCCGTTTTTATAAACACGTAGGTTTTGATGTGTATAAAAAATTGAAAAGTGGTAGCGAAACGATTTATTTTTTCGCAGATAAAAAAACATTAGAAACTTATAACATGTAAAATTTGAAGGAAACTGCAAAGATGAGTTAATGACACTAGCAACACTTTTCGGATGTTAAACGATCCTTTAAAAAAGTGTTGCTAGTGACTGATCAACCATTATTTTCGGATGATTTTATGAACATATTTTCCCTTTGTTGTATGAAGTGTAATAAAATAAACTCCCGATGGTTGTTGCGATACATCAATTTGTGCACTGAATGTTCCTGTTGTTTTTTGTCCTTTAGCGATGGTTTTTATAAGTCGTCCATTAATGTCAAAAAGCAACAACGTAATGATGTCCGTTTCTGAAATATTAAAAGTGAGGTTGGCAATGTCACTTGTTGGATTGGGATACAGCATTACATCTAATGTAGGCTGATTGTTTTCTATACCTAAAGTTGATGAATCAAATTCATAAGCGCCCATATCTACCGTAGTATTGAATATTCTATTGTTAGAAAGCAGATCTGTCAGAGCGACTCCTGTATTGTCACCAACATCAATACATAGTGAAGTGTTTTGCAATTGCAAACCATCATCAGCAGTCATCCAATTTCCATCTACGCCAGCACCCGATGCACTGTTTAAAAACAAAGGATCTGTATCAATATTTCCTGTTCCCGCTCCAGAAATTACATGTGGAGCACTTTGCCCTGTAAGATCTATGTCTGAATATGTTGCTACAACTTGTGCGCCAGTACCTCTGACATAAAATTGCGGACTCGCTCCTGTGGCTGTATTATTCCAAACAATACAATTTTGCAGCGTAACCGTGCATGCACCAGATGATGTTCCGCCACCGCCTGGATCTAAATTATCTGCTATAAAAGCGCCACCATAACCATTTAAAGCACTGTTGTTTACAAATGCACAATTGATTAACACAGGATGACAATTTCCGCCACCGCCGCCCCAAGCATACATTGCGCCAACATTTGTAGCAGACGTGTTTTCATAAAAAATAGAATTGATTACTGTTGGACTTGCGGTTCCACCAACGCCATAACTGTCCATTCCGCCAGCTTCAATTAAGGCATGATTTTGAGAAAATACACAATTAATATACGTAGGCAGTGTATTGCCGCCACCGTATCCATTATTGAAAGCTCCTGCGCCCCATGAAGCCGTATTTTGCCTGAATACACAATTTCGAACAATCGGATGACAGTATCCACCAGAATTATATCCATGATTGTACATTCCTCCACCTAATCCATTTCCAGTATTTGTCGGAGTTCTATTGTCATTTCCACCTTCTATGATAAAACCATCTATAATGGCAGTATTGTCTAACTCTTGATTGTAGACAACTTTGTAACTATTATCTGCTATTCCAGCAACTCCAATTTCGCCACTTAAGATGCTCGTTAAACCGTTCGTTAATACTCTTTCTGATAGAAGTGTTTCTGTGCCGATAAAACTTCCGTAAATCGTTACACCATTCCGCATACTAAATGAAATCGTTCGGTTTGTTGTTGTTGTTGTGTAATAAGTTCCTGCGGCAACCCAAACCTCATCATTAACACTTGATGCATCAATGGCTAATTGCAGTGAAGTGCCCGGAAAAGCATTTGCCCAACTTGTACCATCTAAAGTTCCAGCTCCAGATGGAGTTACATATCTAATTGCTCCTTGTGCATTTATAGCAAAGACAAGTAAGAGCATTGATAAGAGAATATTCTTTTTCATGAGTATCATTATTTAAAAATTAATAACGATACAAACATATTGCTAACTATGACTTTGAATGTCCTGTATTTTTGAAACTAAAAGAATTGGGACTCAAATGGGTGTTTTTACTGAAAGGTTTCAGGTGACATTCCTGTGGGTTTCTTGAATGTAGTATAATTTTCAATGTTCTTTAACATCGAACATAACTAAAATGAAATAGAAAGAATTCATGCTTAATTCGGTCTAAATTTATGACAATTCACGGAATTAAGGTGTGTATTCTTATTACATCACTTCCCTTTGCATTACTTTCACATCATTATTTGAGTAAGGGATTAGCATGTTTCCATGAAGAGTTAAAAATAATCATCGGATTCCGCATCATAATTCACTTATATAAAGTAACAATTTATTATTTTTATCCGCCCATAAAATTTAAATGAACCGCTCTTTAAATTAATCTTGAGGCTACATTTTTTTTTAAAAACTATGAAGAATACATTACTTTTTTTACTTACACTACTGAGTACAACTTTTGGGTTTGCTCAAATTCAATTTCAAGGAAACACTATTGTAGATCTAACTTTTTCTGCCAATGGCGCAAATTCGATTTATGCCGTGGATATAGATGGCGATGGCGATCTGGATATTATTTCTTCATCTGTAAATGATGACAAAATAGCTTGGTATGAAAATGTAGATGGGCAAGGTGAATTTGGGTTACAAAAAATTATTACAACAAGTGCCAATGGTGCCACATCTGTTTATGCCGGAGATTTAGACGGAGATGGAGATATGGATGTATTGTCAACTTCAGACTTTGATCAAAAAATAGCTTGGTATGAAAATACAGATGGACAAGGTACTTTTGGTGCACAACAAATAGTTGCTGGCAATACAAATGCAGTCTCTTCATTAGCTGTAATAGATATTGATGGCGATGGCGATTTGGATATTCTCTCTCCAAACGGTTCAAATTTTGGAATCTTTTGGTATGAAAATACAGATGGACAAGGAAGTTTCGGCGCACCACAATCCATAGCAACTGACGCCAGTGTTTTACAATCTATTTATGGAGTAGATATCGATAATGATGGTGATATGGATGTACTGTCAGCATCATCTTATGATAATAAAATAGCTTGGCACGAAAACACGAATGGACTAGGTGCCATGGGAACCGAAGTTGTAATATCAACCGCCGTTAATAATCCAGTATCAGTATATGCTAGTGATTTAGATAACGATGGAGACATGGATGTATTGACAGCTTCTCTATATGACAGTAAAATAGCTTGGTATGAAAACACCGATGGACAAGGTGCTTTTGGTGCGCAACAAATAATTTCAACAAATGCCGACGTTGCAGTTTCCGTATATGCCGAAGATTTGGATGGCGATGGAGATATGGATGTTATTTCAGCATCTGCAAATGATGATAAAGTAGCTTGGTATGAGAATACAGATAGCCAAGGTACTTTTGGAGCAGAACAACTTATTACAAACGCTGATGGTGCACGCTCAATTCATGCTGCAGATATGGATAATGATGGTGATATAGATGTACTTTACGCTGCCTCTCAGGAGGATAAAATAGCGTGGTATGAAAACACGGATAGTCAAGGGAATTTTGGACAAGATCATATTGTTATTAGTAATCCAGGTTGGAACAAATCTGTGTATGCCGCAGATATTGATGGCGATGGTGATTTAGATGCAATCTCCGGTTCTGGTGGTAGTTTTGGAAACATTGCATGGTTTGAAAATACAGATGGACAAGGATCGTATGGACCGCAAAAAATAATAACCACTGATATAGATGATGCCGAATCTGTATTTGCAATAGATTTGGATGGCGATGGAGATATAGACGTGCTTTCTGCTTCCTACGACGATAATAAAATAGCTTGGTATGAAAACACAGACGGACAAGGGACATTTGGTCCGCAACAAATAATTACTACAGGAGCGAGCAATGCAGAATCAGTATATGCCGCCGATTTAGATGGCGATGGCGATATGGATATAGTGTCAACATATTCTACGATTAGTAGTGTGGTGTGGTTCGAAAACACAGACGGACAAGGAAATTTTGGTGCACGCCAAACGATTACATACAATGCAGATTTTGCGCAGGCGGTATATGCCGAAGATATTGATGGCGATGGCGATATGGACATACTTTCAGCTTCCTCAGGCGATGATAAGATAGCGTGGTATGAAAACACGGATGGACAAGGAAATTTTGGTACACAGCAAGTAATTTCAACAAATGCAGATAGTGCGAGTTCGGTATATGCTATAGATTTAGATGGTGATGGAGATATCGATGTGCTTTCAGCCTCTAGAGCTGATGATAAAATAGCTTGGTATGAAAACACCGATGGACAAGGGACATTTGGCGCACAACAAATTATTACGACAGATGCAGATTTTGCAACCTCCGTTTATGCCATCGATATGGATAATGATGGAGATAACGATGTAATTAGTGCATCGAGTACTGATGATAAAATAGCTTGGTATGAAAACACAAATGGTCAAGGAGGTTTTGGCGTACAACAAATAATTGTCACAAATGCAAATGGTGCGAGTAGTGTATATGCTGCCGATGTTGATAATGACGGCGATATAGATATTTTAGCGGCATCCCGATTAGATAGTAAAGTAGTTTGGCACGAGAATTTAGGAACTTCATCTAATACAATAAATGGTTTAGTTAGTTTAGATGTGAATAGTACAGGTTGTTCAGGAAACAATCCGCCGCTACAAAATTTGATGATTGTAACCAATAATGGTTCTCAATCTGTATCGACTTTTAGCAATCAGAATGGTATTTATCAACTATTTACAGGTGATGGTGCTTATACGACTTCGATTATTTCAGGATTACCAAATTATTACACGGCGACTCCTATTTCACAAACATCAAATTTTACAGGAGTTGGAAATGTAGATACAGTTAATTTCTGTGTTGAACCAACTGGTTCTGTTAATGAGCTAAATATTAGCGTGTATCCTTCGCAAGACGAGCCACGCCCAGGATTTGATACTGTATATCAAATTGTCTACAATAATGTCGGTACAACGTTATTAAGCGGAAATGTCACTTTTCAATATGACAATACGAAACTACAATTCTTGAATGCTTCCGAAACGGTAAACTCGCAAACTGCAAATACACTAACGTTTAACTTTACAGGTTTAAATCAGTTTGAAACTAGAACGATTGATCTAGATTTTAATGTATTTCCACCACCAACAACAAATATTGGAGAAATTTTAAGTGCCACAGCAACTATAAATCCTATTTCTGGAGACAATACACCAGGAGATAATGTATTTACATTAAATCAAACAGTTATAGGTTCGTATGATCCAAATGACATTCAAGTTTTAGAAGGCGATCGAATTTTATTAGAAGACGCTGATAAGTATTTACATTATATCATTCGTTTTCAAAACACAGGAACCGCTTCTGCAATCAATGTAAATGTTGAAAATGTATTAGACGCTAATTTAGATTGGACAAGCATGCAGTTGGAAACACTAAGTCATGCTGGAAGCGTAGAAATCACGAATGGTAATATGGTGAAGTTTATATTTGATGGTATAAATTTACCCGACAGCACTTCTGATGAACCAAACTCACATGGTTTTATTACGTATAAAATTAAACCAAAAAGTACAGTCGCTATTGGCGATATTATGTATAATACGGCAGATATTTTCTTTGATTTCAATCCGCCAATTACAACAAATACAGTGTCCACAGAAATTGTAGAAACGTTATCAGTAAATGAATTTACGGCGAATGCATTCTCAATCTATCCAAATCCTACTGAAAACATCGTACACATACGTGGAAAAGACACTATAAAAAAGCTATCCATACATGATCTTAATGGGAGATTATTGAAAGAAATAAAACTTCCTAATTCGCAAACCGCTAGGGAAATAGCGATGGATGACTTTTCAATCGGATTATACTTTCTTTCTATAGAAACTGAAAAAGGTACGTATACACATAAGATTATGAAAAAGTAAAGTGCAAATCTGAGTTTTTAAAAAAACCATTCACAATACCTAAACAAATTTTCGATTATTTTTGTAACTTTTTAAGTTACCACTACACCTATACAACACGCCGATTATTGTAAGAAAAAATTACTTAACAAACATTAAAACCACATGAAAAATAAAATTACCATTGTAGCATTCCTTTTTTGTATCACAATCAACGCACAAATTAACTTTGATAACGAAATCTTTCTTTTAGATGAATCGCATGTATCTAATGATGCGACCGATTTAATTATGGTGGACTTAGACAATGATACTGACAAAGACTTAGTTGTCGCTTCTTATTACGATGATTCCATCATTTGGTATGAAAACGTAAATGGAGATTACAGATACCATGAACGAAAGGTAATCTCAAACCAAATTGATATTCCAACCAGTTTAAAACATGCCGATGTAAACAATGATGGCTTTGAAGATATCATTGTAAGTAGTGCTTCTGAGGATAGAATTGTTTGGTTCAGAAATTTAGGAAACGGTTTGTTTTCATCTGAAATCTTACTCGCAGGAGGAATCAATGGTCCTTTGGATGTAGCACCTGTAGATATTGATGGCGATGGAGATATTGATATTTTTACAGGTGGTTATGACAATGAATTGATATTTATAGAGAATTTAGGCAATGCAACATTTAATACTCCCGTGGTTGTATACAGTTCTAGTTATGATGTAAAAACAATTAAAACACACGATTTAGATAATGATGGCGTACTAGATGTTATATCAGCCCACAGTAACGGAACTGTTTATTGGTCTAAAAATATGGGGAGCAATACCTTTGGAAGCAGACAATATATTGCAGGAAGTTCTAATAGCGGAAATTCAATAGCTTTTTTAGATGTTAATGAAGATGGTTTTCTAGATGCAATCACAGTTCGAGACTATAGTACTGATGAACTTCGATTTACCTTAAATCAAAATGGAACCTCTTTCGATTCTTCTAATCCTGTTACTATTGATGCAGCTGCAGAAGACGCTCGTGAAATACAAATTAAAGATATTGACAATGATGGAAAAAAAGATATTGTAGTTTCGTTTTGGACAAATGACAACATTAGTTGGTATAAAAACTTAGGTGAAGTCCCAGCCAACACAAACGATTTTGGCAGCAAACAACTTCTGGTAGCTAATATTGCCAATCCAAGATCGTTTTCAATTGAAGATATCAATAATGATGGAAATCAAGACATTATTTCCACTTCCTACGCACCATACGGTGAAACAGATTTTATTTACAAAGTTTCTTTATTTGAAAGTCAAGTTTCTGGAAATTCATACGACGAAACAATTATAAATTATTTCTATAACGTACTAAATGATGTAAAAGCGAGCGATCTTAACAATGATGGAAATCAAGATATGATTATTGCTAGTGACGCTATACTTTGGATAGAAAATTATGGAAATGAAAAATTTAGTTCTTACAAAACAATCTCAACCATAGATAACGATAATAGATTTGAGGATGTTGAAATTGCCGACATGAATTCAGATGGTTTCAATGACATTGTTGGACTAAGAGCAACTGGAATAGAAATTTTCAACAATCAAGGAGATGAAACTTTCAGTACTGTTGTAATTCCATATTCCTATCTATTACGAGATCTTGAAGTCAAAGATGTTGATGGAGATGGTATTAAGGATATTATCCTCACCATAAGAGAAGGTAATAATTACAAAGTTGGCTGGATAAAAAACAATGGAGATGATACGTATGGAAATGTTACAATTATTATTGATAACACGTATGGAATGCAACCTAATAAAATCACCTCAGGTGATATTGATAATGATGGTGATTATGACATTGTTATTAGTTCTTTCAATTATTCCAGAATACAGTTATTAAGAAATGATGGTACAGGTGTATTTTCCTTTGAACCGATCATATCTTCTTCAACCACAAACGGAATCGTTTTAGGTGATGTAGACAATGATGGATATTTAGATATTATTTCTGGAGGGTTCAAATCAGGAAATAAAGTGATTTTTTGGATTAAAAACAACGCAGGAACCTTTGCCGCTACAAGAACAGATATAGACACTACTGTCGGAGCTTCCGAAATTGACTTTGTCGATCTTGACAACAACGGTTACAAAGACATCGTTTGTGTATACCATGCGCCAAGTGCTTATGGAAACAATGAGACCATTTTTTACTACCTAAATGATGGAACAAGTTTTGGAAACAAAGTATTAATAGACGCAACTGGAAATGCTGGTAGCCTTGACAGAGATATTACTTTAGTCGATTTAAATAACGATAATAAATTAGATATTGTTACGAGTTTTTATTTTAGTAGAATGCTTGCTTACTATATCAATACATCCATACTTTCGGTAGAAGAATTTGGGAACGATGCATCTCAAAACTTTAAAGTATTTCCTGTTCCATTTTCGAATAAATTATCATGGAAAGGTGCTCAGGAATATTTAATGAAGACAATTAGTGTGTATGATATGCTTGGAAATAATATATACAACAGTAGTAATTTCAGCAATAATCAAATTGATTTATCTTCATTAGAAAAAGGAGTTTATATCATTACATTTGAAACATCAAACTCATTAAAATTCACTAAAAAAGTCATTAAGGACTAGTACACTAAAAACAATGCAAACTAAAATTAGTCCGTGCATATCCAAATCCGGCAAATGGATTTGTGAATATAAAATCGATCACTAATTCTAGAATTGAACAATTTGAAGTATCGGATCTATCCGGAAAAAGACTTGGCACATACTTCAATACAGATTCAAAAACAGAAATTACGTATGATGTTAGTCATTTAAATACAGGAATTTATTTTATCAAAGCAATGCTTTCAGATGGAAAAATTACCAATCTAAAATTGATCGTAAATTAATAGTTATATAAGCTAAAAATACAGAAGTGGTTGTCTAAAAAGTCTTGAAAAGCGTCATTCTGAATTTAATTCAGAATCTCAACGTATTAATTTTCAAAGATTATGTGAAACTGAATCAAGTTCAGTTTGACGAAAATTATACTTTTTAGACAACCACTTTTTTCTTAAAAATCTTTTTTTCTACATTTTCTGTAAATATTCAATACTGGTAATAATACCCATAATGACAAGGTTCCTATAGAAATAAACAGCCCGAAATTAGTCCCGAAAAACTTCTGAAAAACGGCTCCTGTATAGCCTAATAACGCTGAAATATCTAACTTTAATAGAATTAAAATACGAGATAAATCAATTGGATTCACTAATGTTGCACCAATGGAAAAAGCATCTAACGGATACGATTGAAAAGCAATTAGCGACATTAAAAATAAACCATCATAAATAACCGCCATAAAAAGCCAGACTAATATTGCATAGCTAAATCCTTTAATTTTATTTTCATTATACAACGCAATATTAAACGCAAGTGCTGTAAATATTAAGGTCAAAAATGTTCCTGTGACTAGCAATAATATAAAGTCCCAAATTTCATTAGATTGAAACAATCCGTACAACACAAAAGGAATTCCTAATCCCAATATCAGACTCATTGTGAGTGATAATGCAACACCTAAATACTGTCCAATGAATATAGAAGATCGCTTAATTGGTTGCGCCAATAATAATTCTGTAAATTCTTTAGAATTATAATAATACATCACTCCAAAAATGGTTCCTATCAGTGGTACTAAAATGATGATTACATTCATTAAGGTAATCACTGCTTTTGACAGGTCATTGTTTAAAAAAAGCAACACAGAACCTAGTAATAAATAAAATAGCAAGTATACATAACTCCACCTACTTCGAATTAAATCATAAAAACTATATTTTAATATTTTAAGCATTGTCGTAGGTTAAAAGGTTAGCAATTGCGCGTTCAAAATTAGCTTCTTTCGTTTGTGTTTTCAGTGCGTCTATGTTTCCTTTGAAGTAGACTTTTCCTTCCAGTAAGAAAACAATTTCGTCTGCCATTTCTTCAACAAAACTCATAATGTGAGATGTAATTAAGATGATTTTTCCTTTGGCTTTTTCTTCTTTAATGAGTTCTTTTAAACGTATTAATGCGATCGGATCTAAACCTGTTGTAGGTTCGTCTAAAATGATTATTGGACTATCAAACATCAATGAAAGCACAATGTTTACTTTTTGTTTTGTCCCGCCGGAAAGGTTACTTAATTTTTTTGTTAGAAAAGGTTCTAGCATGAATAATTCAATCAATTTTTTATCTTCTCCCGGACGGTTTCGTAAATCTTTGATCATGACAATTAGCTCTTTCACCGTAAGGTTTGGTGGAAAATTTGCTATTTGAGGTAAATAATCTATCTGATCTCTGTATTTCCAGTTTTTCTTTATGGAAATACTATCGACTAAAAGTTTGCCTTTGTTTGGCACCACCATTCCCAATATCGCTTTGATTAAGGTCGTTTTGCCAGAACCGTTCGGTCCTAAAATGGCGAAAATTCCTTTTTGGGTGATATTCAAATCGATTCCTTTTAGGACTTGATTTTTGCCAAATCGTTTGTGTAATTGTTCAATTTGAATCATTGGTATCGCTTTATTTGTGGAGTCATATCCAATAAATTATCTGGTGTAAATACAGGAGAAACTTTCTCTGAAAAATCAATAATATCGATGAATAAACTTCGCATTAATATGATGGTTTCAGGTGTTTTGTTCACGATATACGAAAATAGTTTTACAGGTCTGTACGGAACATCACCAACACCATCTTCATCCAAATCATAACCTGTGTAACCACTCCAATAATTATGTTGAAAAACATTGTCATTTATTTTATTATAATATGAAACATCAAAGGAATTGTACAGAAAATTGTTTTTCTCAAAAGTGTTGGCATAACAGGCACCTAGCACTTTGATAGCGTATCCGTTACTAATAAAATCATTATCGGAATACACAACTCTATTTGATCCTTCAATATTAATGGCGACCGTGTTTTCTTCAAATACATTGTGTTTAATTTCGGCATCATTTATTTCTTTTAAGAGTAGTCCAAAAGCTGCCGTTCCCCAGTTTTTCTTGAACGTATTATGGAGCATTTTAATTCGCTTTGAAAACATGACAGCAACACCAGCGCCGTTATTTTCAAAAACATTATTGGTGTACAAATCATCATTAGAAAACATAAAATGCAATCCATATCGCAAGTTGTTTGTGCTTGTATTTTCATTGATGGTAATATCATCTGAAAATTCTAAGTAAATCCCATCACGTACTTTCTGGACAATGTTTCGTTCTACAAGGATGTGTTTTGAATGCCACAATTGAATGCCATTCCCTGAATTGTATTCGTCTTGCGCATCACCAATTACTTTGTTGTGATAGATTTTTCCATGACTGGATTTTTCTATGTAAATACCAAAAAACAAGTTTTCTAATACAACATTCTGTATCACAAAATGTTTACTTCTTACCACACGTATTGCTGCGTGATCACTGGTATAACTGGTTCCTACGTTTATGATAAACAATCCATCAATAGTTACATAGTCTGAAACGATCCGTATAATTTCTCCTTTGTCTTCACCGTCTATTACGGGAAAATTTTCACCTATAATTGTCAATGGTTTATCAACTACAATATTGTACTCTTTGTACGTTCCTTTTTTGACCAAAATCGTATCACACATAGTGGAAACTTTGATGGCTTCTTTGAGTGAACTGACATCGCAATCATTACAGACTTCAATAGTTTGTGCGGTTATTGAAAAGCTGCAAAAGAGCACTAGTGTAAACAGCAATTTTTTGAGTAAATCCATGATTAAATTATAGTGCTAGCAATATTATTTTTTGTGTAAATGTGCTTTTAATGCTTCCCAATTGTATAGCTTCCCTCCTTTTTCAGCTTGAACTTTTTCAGCATTCGCAGTGTTTTCAAATGCAGTTAAATAGGCTCCCATAGGGCTTGGCAAATTTTCACTGATCAAAAAAGTTGCTTCCTGAGTTTTTATTAATTCGGTTGGCGCTTCATAATAATTTGTAAGTATGTTTCCTATTTGAAGGTCTTTGGTTTCTGCCATATAATTTAGCATACATTCGGTAGCGTCAAACTTGAATACTTTTCCTTTATCTGTGATCAATTCAGATCCATGAATTTTATCAACGATGGTCATTTTACAAAAGTGGCAACCGTCATTTCCGTAATCAATTGGTTTAGGATTTGTATTGCAAGCACTCATCAGTAGAAATACTAAAATACCAACGGCGATGTTATGTAGATTTTTCATGTGTTGATTGTTTTTGATTTTTTCCCAAGAAAATAGGCAATAAACGTGAGAAACATTCCTGCTCCCATAAGATAACCTCCCAAACGCGGATATGAATACGCATCAAAGTTTAGTAATTTTTGATGTCCAAGCAACGGCGGTTTATAACTCATAGCTGTACCATCAGGATTTTGGAGTTTCATAATGGCATTCGGATCTAAGTTTGTTCCATAATCTATCATCCAAGCATTGAAATCATACATCCCTAAAACCCCTAGAATGGTTATTACTAGCAACCAACCTAGAAACCAATGGTGACTTACTTTCCCAAAATAGCCGAAGAGTCCTATAATAACACCTATTATTGACATACTTGCAATAACGATTGGGAAGACTTCAAATTCCCACATATCAATAGCTTTCGGAATTGTTTTCATTCCTATATAATGATTCAGTCCGTCTATATTTTGAATATCAAATTCGTTCATTCCTTGGATTCCATCAATATAGATATTCATTCCTAATGGTTCTGGATATTGCGGTGCGCCTAGCATGATATTCCATAAAGGAAATTGAAATAAGCCCATTAATAGTAAGGCACCAAGGATCATCAGAATACTGGCTTTTTTCATCTTAGTAAGAGTTATTGAGATTACGCTTTTATAAAAAGCATTCCTATAAAATATATGAGATATAAGCAGGCAGTCTTTAAACTGCCTGCTTTGAAATATTTAGTCATTAATCTCCACCTAGAGACCAACTTAATTCTAAATCAGAATTTGCGGGAGAAACTCTAACATAACCCTGCATTTCTTGGTGAAGTGCCGAGCAAAAATCTGTACAATAGAAAGGCCAAACCCCTACTTGCTTAGGTTCCCAAACCGAAGTTTTCGTTTGTCCTGGCATGATGAGTAATTCAGAAGTATTCTGTCCTATCATTGCGAAACCGTGAGGAACATCAAAATCTTGCTCTTGGTTTGTGATGTGGAAATATACTTTGTCTCCTACTTTTACACCTTCTATGTTATCTGGTGTAAAGTGACTTCGTATGGTAGACATGTAAACATGTACTTCTTTCCCGTTTCTGACTACTTTTGCCTGATCTGGACTTGTGACTGCATACGGATGTTTGTTTTCATCTAATCGATACAGCTTTTTAGATTTTGGTGCTAGTAAACTTGCGGGACATCCAGCTGCATAATGTGGTTCTCCGTGTGTAGGGAAATCATAGAGAAGTTCCATTTTTTCTCCAGAGATATCATAAATCTGTGCTGAATGCTCCATTTCTGGACCTGTAGGCAAATATCTATCCTTTGTAATTTTATTTAAGGCAACTACATATTTTCCAAATGGTTTTGCGGAATTCCCTCCCGGAATCATCAAGTGTCCTACAGAGTAATACGTTGGTTTTCTATCGATTACTTCCCAAGTTCCGAGTTTCCATTTTACAACTTCCGAAGAGATAAAGAACGTCGTATACGCATTCCCTTTTCCATCAAATTCTGTATGAAGCGGTCCTAAACCACCACTTTTTACAGTTCCTGCAAGTACGTCTTCAAATTTTAAGATAGGAATCCCATAGGCTTCACCGTCAAATTTTTTGCCTTCTATCGCTTCTATCATTCTATCAAATGAATGTACTGTTAAATCCGCAGAAAGCTTTCCATTACCAATGATGTATTGCCCTGATGGATCAACATCACAACCGTGAGGCGATTTAGGCGTAGGCAAAAAGTATACTGCGCCAGGCACATCTAAAGGATTTACCGTAAGCACTTCTTTTTTCATTGTTGTCGTTGCTGTGTGCGTTCCTTCATCGTAAACGTTGTGTGCATAGTTAGCAGGCATTTTTGTTCCGCCACCATTGTTAACATATGCTTCAATTTTTTTCCAATTGATCGCAGCTATAAAGTCTTTATCATTTTGAGAAGCGTTTACTTCTTGTAATGTACTCGCCTCTTCTGTATTATACGTTGTAAAGAAGAACCAACCGTGTGATTTTCCACGTCCTGGATGTGAAAGATCATAGTTAAAACCAGGCATTATGATCTGGAATTTTATATCCATGTGACCGTGTTCTGGATCAACACTGATGAATGATAAAGATCCTTTGAAGTTTCCTTTGTACTCGTTTATGGGCATGTCACGCTGTGGAATTGGCACCGAAAATCGGGTTCCAGCTACTACATACTCTGTGTTTTCTGTTACAAATGAGGAACTGTGATTACCTGCACTGTTTGGCACTTCAATGATTTCTTCCGTTTCAAAAGTGGTCAAACTTATTCTCGCAATTCTTGGCGTATTGTTTCCATTGATAAAAATCCAGCGTCCATCTAGTTCTCCGTTTGTTTGAGAAATATCTGGGTGATGCGAATCATCCCAAGGGACAAAACCATGAGAGGTTTGTAACATCGGTTTTGTTTCTTCAGAATACCCATAACCCGAAGTTGGGAATTGAGAGAATACTGGTATTTCTTTGAACATTCTACCGGAAGGTAAACCATAAACCGTTAAGTTACCACTATATCCACCAGACATGAAAGCATAAAACTCGTCTTGTTCTCCAGGAGCCACATATACTTTTTCTGCCGCACTGGAATTTAATGCACCACTCGATCCTTTTTGACCATTGTTATTACCACAGCTTGTAAGAAGCATTAAGGCAATAAAGAGTGATCCTAATTGAAATTTATATTTTATCATTTGTTCTAAAGTTTAGTTATTATTCGTTTATTCAGGTAAAATCACTTTGTCTACTACATGCACAATACCATTACCCGCTTTTACACTTGCTAGTATTTTTGCACCGCCAACGTATACATCGTCTCCTTTTACTTCTACTTTTACGCTTGTATCATCTGCTTGACCTAGTTTTTTAAAATTCTTTAAAAAGTTTTTATCGTAGTTTCCCGCAGTTACGTGATGCTTTAAAATAGTAGCTAATTTTTGCTTGTTTTCAGGTTTTAGTAATTCTTCCACGGTTCCTTCAGGTAAGGCTGCAAAAGCTTCATTTGTAGGTGCAAATACCATTAAAGGACCTGCATTTACCAATACATTTTCTAAACTTGCCGCTTGCACTGCAGCTACAAGTGTGGTATGATCTGGTGATTTTATAGCAATTTGCAATACATTGGGCGTAGAACTATCATCTGCTATAAAGGCTTGCCCTTTTTGACTATCGGAAACAGCTTTTTGGGAAGTTTGAATAGAAGTATTTTCTTGTTTCCCTTCGTTTTTACAACTGTAAAGAACAACAAGAAATACGGCTACAGTAATTACTTTTAATACATGGATGGTTTTCATAAGGTTATTATTTAAGTGTTCTGAAGTATTCTAGAATATCACGTGCTTGCGCTTCTGTCATATTTTGGTTTGCCATTGCAGCACCATTAAACTCAATCAATAAATCTTTTGCACATTGATCTTCTTCGGTCATTAATTTTGGATCTAGAATCATATTCATAATCCATTCGGGACTTCTACGTTTTAGTATCCCAGTTGGGTTAGGTCCTATAAAACGTTTGTCTATTTTGTGACATGCTGCACAGTTTGTTTTAAAGAGTGCTGCGCCTCTTTCTACCATTGCATTGTCGATAGTAGCATCTAGCGTGAGCGATTTAATTTTCCCAACACCTTTATTATCCAGCGTTATTCTTTTGGATGCGGGCGTTTCATTTTTAGTCTCAACTTTAGAGTTTTTGCCTATTTGAATTTCCCCTTTTTTCTTCTCTTCTTTTCCTCCACAGCTTACTAATATTCCTAATAGTAAGAGGAAAGTTAACTTGATTATTCTAGTCATTATATAAAGGTATTATTTGTTAATACTCATTTTAACATTTCAAATTTAGGTAAGAAAAAAAAGAGAAAAAATGACTTTTATCATATAAAGGACGTTTTTATCTTTTATATATTTGCAGTATTAATTTTATACATAAACTATGTTTTCTAAAGCGTGTGAATATGGCATAAGGGCTCTTATTTTTATAGCCATGAAATCGAGTAAAGACGAAAGAGTTGGCAACACAGCTATTGCCATCGCAATAGATTCCCCTAGTGCTTTTACAGCAAAGATTTTACAAAAATTAGTGAAAGCAAAAATTATAAAATCTGTAAAAGGTCCATACGGAGGATTTGAGATTTCCGAAGAAGGTTTGCATCAAACAAAACTCACAGCTATTGTAAAAGCTATCGATGGAGACGCTGTCTATAACAGATGTGGATTGGGTTTGTCTGAATGTAGTGCATTGAAACCTTGCCCGCTTCACGATAAGTTTAAAGCAGTGAGAGCAGATCTTAAAACGATATTAGACGCTACTACTTTGAAAGAATTAGCATCTCAACTCGAAGATGGTACGGCATTTTTAAAGTTATGATAGAAGTCGTTATAGTTTTAGTTAAACACTAAGTTTTACACATAAAAAAAACCAGCGAAGTTAACTTTGCTGGTTTGATTTAATTTATATAAACTGTCAATCTATTTAGAACGACTCACTCTGTTTTCAGTAGTTTTTATTCTTTAATGCAGCGTATTGCTACACCAAGTGTTATAGAGTTTTCAAAGTATGAAATTGTTGATTCATTAAATAATTGCGCCCATTTTCTTTTTGTAGAAGAATTAATCGGTCCAGCTTCTACATCTATTGTTCCCCATGAGCATATAATTTCTGCTGCAGTTGCGGTTCCTTCTGTGGATAAGAACAATTATCACAATAATATAGGCCTTACATATGTCAAGCAAGGAAAAATGAAATTAGCGTATTCATCCTTTAGTAAGCACGAAAAGTTATTTCCGGATGATTGGAGAACGTATAGGAATAGGAGTCTTTATTATTCAATAATTCAAGATATAGATAAAGCCTTAGATTATTTTAAAAAAGCAGTAGAAAAGGGCTTTATTGATTTTGAATGGTATAAAAAACAAGATTCATTTATGAATTTAACTAATAATCCTAGATTTCAAGAAATACTCTCGATGATGAAATCAAAGGCAACATAAGGACAAATCAATAATAGAATTTTTCAAGTCATTTTAAAAATCTTTATTACCATATTTGAAATATACCGACAGATAAACTAAAAATAAATAAATTTGACTTAAAACTAATATATAATCTAAATGGAATTAAGAGTGAAAAATAAAATTCTTAGATTATTGAATATTAACAAGCTATAAAATAATATCCGCTCGTGTATAAAAACAAAAAACATGTAATCTTTTAAATTACATGTTTTTACAATTTTTGTGAGCCCGAACCTTCAAAGTTCGAACTTTTTGGTGGAGGATTTGAGAGAGATTGGGGTGTTTGTGAAAGAGCATTTCTCACTGTTTAATGTTTCTCAACTTTGATTTAGGCTAGAATTGATTTTATTCAAATTTTAAATCAACCGTTCTTCCAAAGCATTTTTCCATTTATAGAATCCTTTTTTGTCTTCACTATAATCATGAATAACTTTACTGAAATTATCATTTTTAGTTTCCAAAAAAGATTGACGGCCATTATTACGAATCCAATTCAGTTTTTTATTTATTGATTCTAATTGCTTCTTAAAATGAAAGTTATTTTTGGGAAGATGCCAAACATAAGTCGCTTCTTTAGTATCTAAGGTTTCCAAAACTATATGATATTTGTGTTCACCTTCTAATAAAAAAACAAATGAAAATGGATGTAGTACAAATCTGATTTTTAGTTTTTTGTATTGATGATATCTTGACAAATAAAATAACTGTTTATGATGAACAAATTTACTGTTTATTAAAAGGCTTTTTAAGAGATTCTCTTCTGAACCAAATAAAGAGTCAATTGATTTAGAAGTTTTTTCTACTATATCATCACTTTTATACTTTTTGCTCTTAATAAATTGTTGTTCAACAAATTGAAATTTTATACTATCTATAATTTCTTTATTTATACGATTAATATCTTCTGAAGTAGCTATTTGAGAAACAATCAATCCATTTTCTAATCCAATTTGAATGTGTACTGTAATAGATTTAGAGCTTAGAATTTTGGAAAAATATGGTTTTAATACTACAAATTCAGGCTGCATCTCTTCATTTTCGATTTCTAATTGTAGTAATGTTTCATTTGATAATTTATACGAAAAACAAACCATACCATAGTGAAAGTCTAGATCATTAATAGCAACTTTAATGAACTTATCAATATCATTGTTTAGATTCATTTTTGACTCTAAACTTTCTTTAAAGTCATCAAATAGTGTAGCTTGTCGATCAAGATTTCGATAATAGCTATTCCGTTTTAAAAATAGTTTGTTTAGATACGGAATATGTTTGTCTCGATAATCATAAATTACAGGTGTTAATTCAGACCGTTGGACTCTTCCAATATATTGAATTAACTTGCCTTTAAATGCAAAAGGATAGACTAAAAATAGACAAGATATACTTTGAATATCAACTCCTTCACCGAAAAATTGACCTGTGGTTATGATAGCTTGAAAGTCACCTTTTTCAATACTGTTCCATTTTAAAGTTCTTAAAGCAGAGCTATCTTCTCCTGAGATAGGAATAGTTTCATATTGACTTTTTAGATATTGATAAAGTACTAGGACATGCTCTTTTCGTTCTGTGATAAGTACCACCTTTCTACCATTATTTAACTCATGTCGAACATCATTTAATATGAGTTTGTTTCTTTCAGAATCATGGATGAGTATTTTTGAAAGTGTTTCAAATCGATCTGTTTTAGAATTAAAAGGAATATTCAAATGCGTATCTCGAATTACAATTCTAGCCTTTTTATAATTATCAATATCTTGAGGTTTTATCTCTGAAATGATATTACCTAAATACACAAAAAGTAGTTTTTCATCATTGTTTTTACGAAAAGGAGTGGCTGTCAATCCGTATTGGTAATATGGTGAAAGTTTGTGAACAACTTCACGAAAAGATTTCGCAGGAATATGATGACATTCGTCTATAATGATTGTTCCAAAAGCAGATGTTAATAGATTATCTTCATCAGTCAGTTTTTTTCCTAAAGTCTGAATTAATGCAACAGTAATGTGTTTTCCGATTTTTATTTTTCCTTGACCAATTTTCCCGATCTCTCTTTTTGGAATACCAAAAAAAGTTTCAATTCTACTGATCCATTGTTCTGCTATCTGTTTCCGATGTGTAATAATTAATGCTGGTTGCTTCTTGTGTTCTATAATTTTTAAGCCAATAATTGTTTTTCCAGAACCAGGTGGGGCTACAATAATTCCAAAATCTTTTTTTAATGCTATTTCTAATGGAGCATGTTGATGTTTCAATAATTGAATTGAAGATAAGAATTCAACATTTTTTAGACGTTTTCTTTGATCTATAAATTCATATTCAACACCTTGTTGTTTACAAAAACGAATCAAATTTCCTATAAATCCTCTTGGAATTTCTATAGCATTTTCAGTTTCATCAATAAGCTTAAAATAACGATCCGTCTTCCAAGTACTTCTTCCTGTTTTCTTTTTTATTGCATAATCAGCATTGAAAGAATTTAGGTTTTCTTTGAGGAAATTGATTACTGCGGGAGCTAAACCATTTCGATTAATGACAATACTATTCTTTAGTGCGAATTCTAATTTTCCAAAATTTGTAACACTAACATTAAAATCACTTTTATTGTCTTTTTTTTTAAATGTCTTTTTAAAAATTGAATCCAGAGAAACAGTAGAAATTTTTTTAATGGTTTTCAAAAATCCCCATTGATCTTCATAAGGTGTAAATGTATTAATACTTATAAAACAAGAGTTTCCATTTTGTAAAGCCTGTCCTTGAAAGGGAAGTGCTATAAGATTTCCTAACCCTTTACCTGATAAATAATCTTGATTTGGAAATAATCGATCAAAACTTGTATTTCTATCAAATACAGAGAAAATTCCTGCTTGTTCAAAAAGTTTCAATATGATTTTTCTACTTTTAATAGCAGCATAAGGTTCTTCAAAAAATATCCACACATGCCCACCATTTCCCGAACGAGAACGTTCTAAATACGCTGGAATATTATTTTTGTTGCAGACTTCAATAGCTTTTCTAGATTGTTCTTGCCAACCACCTTTATCAAAATCAGCAACAATAAACCATGAAGTATTATTTTTCAAAAGTGGATATATTCCAATATATTTTTCTCCCTTTAGATGTTTAGAGAGATTCAAATTATCTAATCTCACATAGGTTTTATCTTTGTAGTCTTTAAAAGTTCCGCCTCTTTGCTTGTGAAGACGATACATATAAGGATCATAAGAATACGCTGGAGTATAACCACTTTTATTGCCTTTCTCCCATCGTAATGCAAATACATCTTCACGCCCTTTAAATAAAGAACGAAAGAGATTTAGCAAATCTGTATTTCCATCATTACTTTCCAATATGTTTATTGTATATGACTAAATATATGGAATTAGTTTGTATGGAAAAAGATAAATTAAAATCCTGAAATTAAATATTTAAAAATTCTTTTAACTCTTTCGGATTATCTTTATTATTCCAAAATAGCAGTAGTTCTATGGTTTGAGTATCTTCAAAAACATCAAAATACAATGTTGTTTGTTTGGAGATTACAAATGAGCGTAAATTTGTTTTCTGTGATACTTTACCTTCAATTATTCCTGACTCCAATTTTTTAACAAAATCATCAACTAAATTCATAAAGTCCATAATTTCATTAACTGACCATTTTTTATTGATTTTGTCTAATTCTTTTGCGTATGATAATTCAGCAGTTGGTGTCCATATAACATTCATAAGCGTATTAAGCTATATCATATTTCTTTCGAAAATCATCCATTACTTCTTTATGTGAGCGTGTCTTACCTTGACGAGCTTGATCTCTACTTTCCATAAGAATTTCTTGAATTTCTTTAGGGAGTTCGTCATAGAAATCAGTAGTCTCTTGTTCAGAATACGTTTTATGCAATGCACTTACCATTCGTAAAAACCGTTCATCTGACGAGTTAATAATTTCAATTATTTTATTTCTTAATTCAATTGCTCCCATGATACATGAATTGATATACTGTCAAATATAAACAAATTATGGCATATTTAATAAAGATAAAATACATTCAAAAATTCTCATATTGAATGTACTATATATTTTTTAAGATAGAATTCAAATATTGAATTACTCATTTAAGTGGAATTGTTTAAAACGAAATACCAATTATTTGAATAATTCATTATTAATATCGCTTTCCTCATGAAAATTTTAACGAATTTTATATTTTGTTGATATTTGATAATTTAATTATTGAAATAAAAAATACAATAAACGAGCGATATTAAAAACTTATTTACTTACATGAGATTAAGAGATTTAAAAAAAGAACTTCATAAAATGGACAAATCTGAAATGATTAAACTCATATCAGAAATGTACTCAAAGATTCCGTCTGCCAAAGAATTTCTAGATGTTTTTTCTGGAATGAAAATAGAAACTCTTATTGAAAAATATAAAAAGGAAATTGAGCGGTATGTTTTTCCAAGTGGAAGAGAAATGATCTTACGAGAAACAGAGGCTAGGAAAATAATACGAACTGTGCGCAAAATGAAAATCACGGAACTAAACGTTGAACTGGAATTGTATTATGTAGAATGTTGCTTAGAGATAATTCAAGATTTCGGGTATTCTGACGAGAATTATTACATATCTATTGAAAAAATGTTTGATAGTGCTATAAAAGGAATATCAGAAATTGGAGAAGAAGAAAAATATCAATCTAGAATTAATAATATATATAGTGTAGCTAGCGAATATGGAATGGAATTTTATTACTAGGAAAGTCAGCGGCTGACAGTCATCATTTTGGTCATTCATAAAGTTCTAACCTTTAAACTATTTAAAAATCAAAAACTTACATAAAAACCATTCTCTCGGGTATAAAAACAAAAACCTGTAATCTTTTAAATTACAGGTTTTTACAATTTCTGTGACCTCGAAGGGATTCGAACCCCCAACCCTCAGAGCCGAAATCTGATATTCTATCCAGTTGAACTACGAGGCCGTGCATTCCCACGAAAGTGAGAATCTTATGTTATTTTATTGAAATTATATTAATTCGCTAATTTAGCTTTTATAATGGTAGAAATGGTTTTTCCATCTGCCTGACCTGCTAATTCTTTAGAAACAATTCCCATCACTTTTCCCATGTCTTTCATTCCCGAAGCGCCAACAGCGTCAATAGTCATTACGACCACTTTTTCGATTTCTTCTTCACTTAAAGCCTCTGGTAAAAATTGACTAATCACCTCTGCCTGATCAATCTCAGGAAGTGCTAAATCTTTTCTGTCTTGTTCCAAATAAATTGCCGCGCTGTCTTTACGCTGCTTTACTAATTTTTGCAATAATTTGATTTCTTCTTCTTCTGTCAACTCTTCTTTAGCACCACTTTTGGTTTGCGCTAAGAGTATTTCAGATTTCACTGCACGTAATGCCGCTAAAGCTACTTGATCTTTAGCTTTCATTGCCGTTTTTAGCGCTGTCATTATATCTTGTTGTAATCCCATGATTTCTTTGTTTTAAAATGTTTTAGAGGTAAAAAATTAAACCCGGAAATAGAACAGCAATTCCCGGGTCTAAAAAACATATATAATAGTACTAAATCTAATTAGTCAACGTTATCATGCAAAAAAGAATTATTGCTTCTTAATTGCATATCATCATTACTATCCGTACCCAAACTGGTGCGGGAAGCATTGTCTGCCGTATTGGTTTCATCAAGTTCTATACCAGCTCTTTTGTACGCTGGTTGCTTCTCAATTTCTTCAATACGATTGACATTATTATTGAATTTATAATTAAATTCTTTTAATTTTCTTCTGCGTTCGTCCACTCTACTTTTTAAGCTTTCCTCAATAGTAGCATTGAATGGATTTCCTTCATCAACAGCATCCTCTTTCTTATCAGAATCTTCGATTGTTTTCTTCTCAAAAACTATACCATCTTCAGCCGCTTTTGGGATATTTTTTTCTTTTGCCGAATCTTCGTCCATATAGTCATCCAAACTGTAACGCGTGACACCTTTGTCATGCACTTCTGTCACAGGAATTACTTCTACATGATCTGTCACTTCCATAGCATTTACATCTTCAGAAGTCAATTCAAATTTAATGATATTCTCTTCTTTCACTGGAGTTTCTTCAGCAACCGGATTTGCCAATGGCATATCAAATGTAAAAGCGATCTGATTTTCTTCTTCTTCAGCTTCTTTTGTTGCTGCAGTCACAAATTCTGGATCGTTTACTTCAATCGCTCTGATTTCATCTGTCATTGAGGTAATAATGAAATCGTCTTCAGCAATTGGCGCTGCTACTTCTTCATATATTACAGACATATTTTTAATCAATTCCGTTGTTGGAATTAAATTTAATGTCGCAGTATCATCTACTAATGTGTGACGAATTACTTCCGCTTTTTTTGGCGTTACATCTTCCACAGGTTGTTGTAAAATGTTTGGCGTAACCACCGCAGTTGTCTTCGGCGTTAAATCTTGAACAGCACGCTGCTCATCTTCCAAAGTATGAATGATTTTTTTTGATTCCGTATTCACGATTTCATCCTGCTGATCAGTATCAAAACCAGTAGCAATAATCGTTACCGAAACTGCATCTTCCAACGTTTCATCTTCTCCAACACCCATAATGATGTTTGCAACACCACCAGCTTCGGTCTGAATATGATCGTTGATTTCTCCGATTTCATCAATCGTGATTTCTTCTGAACCAGAAACGATAAGCAACAATACGTTTTTAGCTCCAGCTATTTTATTATCATTTAATAATGGAGAATCTAACGCTTTCATGATTGCTTCGCTTGCTCGGTTTGCACCAGAAGCATTTGCCGATCCCATAATTGCCGTTCCACTATTTGATAATACCGTTTTCGCATCGCGCAAGTCAATATTTTGCGTATAGTGATGCGTAATTACTTCTGCAATTCCTCTGGAAGCCGTAGAAAGTACTTCATCTGCTTTGGAGAATCCTGCTTTGAAACCTAAGTTTCCGTAAACTTCTCTTAGTTTGTCGTTATTGATTACAATGAGCGAATCTACATGCGAACGTAGTTTTTCCACTCCAATGCGTGCTTGCGTATTACGCATTTTCCCTTCAAAATTGAAAGGAATCGTAACAATACCAACCGTTAATATGTCTTTATCCTTGGCAAGTTTTGCAATCACCGGAGCTGCTCCTGTTCCTGTTCCACCGCCCATTCCAGCCGTGATAAATACCATTTTTGTATTGGTATCTAGCATCGTGCTAATTTCTTCAATACTTTCCAATGCTGCTTTTTCTCCAACTTCCGGATTCGCGCCTGCGCCCAATCCTTCCGTCAGTGAAACTCCTAATTGAATTTTATTAGGCACTGTACTGTTTTGTAAAGCTTGTGAATCTGTATTACAGATGACAAAATCTACTCCTTTTATTCCTTGCTGGAACATGTGGTTGATAGCGTTACTTCCGCCACCGCCTACACCGATCACTTTAATTACATTTGATTGGTTTTTTGGTAAATCAAATGAAATGTTTCCGAATTCTGTGTTGCTACTCATAATTCTTTAACTGTTTTTTTATTCTGCGTTATCTAAAAAATCTTTCAACTTATCGGCCCATTTTTCAAAGATCGATTTTCGTTCTTTTTTGGGTTCCGATTGTATTGGAGCATTGGTATGTTCTGCGTCGTCTTCGAGTGACGTTTCTGCGTCTGAAATTGTTTCTGTAGGTTGTTCCACAACTTCTTCTTCAACGACAACTTTTGATTGGTTTTCTACTGCATTCATTACAAGTCCGACAGCTGTTGCATATAATGGACTCGCCATTTCTGCATCTGAATCGCCTGCCAAATGTTCGTTTGGATAACCGATTCGTGTGTCCATTCCTGTAATGTATTCTACTAATTGTTTCAAGTGATTCAACTGACTTCCGCCACCTGTCAACACAATTCCTGCAATTAGTTTTTTCTTTTGTTCTTCATGTCCGTAGTTCTTAATTTCTAAGTACGCTTGTTCTATGATTTCCACCACACGAGCATGAATGATTTTTGAGAGATTTTTTAATGTAATCTCTTTTGGTTCTCTTCCACGTAATCCAGGAATCGAGACAATTTCGTTGTCTTTATTTTCTCCTGGCCAAGCAGATCCAAATTTTATTTTGAGTAATTCTGCTTGTTTTTCTATAATAGAGCAACCTTCTTTAATATCTTCTGTGATGACATTTCCACCAAATGGAATTACTGCCGTATGGCGAATGATTCCGTCTTTAAAAATTGCCAAATCTGTCGTTCCACCTCCAATATCAATTAAAGCAACTCCTGCTTCTTTTTCTTCTTGACTTAATACTGCATTCGCAGATGCTAAAGGTTCCAAGGTAATTCCGGCTAAGTCTAACCCTGAACTTTTTACACATCTTCCAATGTTTCTAATCGATGATACTTGTCCAACTACGACATGAAAATTTGCTTCCAGTCGTCCGCCGTACATTCCTATGGGTTCTTTTATTTCGGCTTGTCCGTCCACTTTATATTCTTGTGGAAGCACGTGAATAATTTCTTCGCCAGGAAGCATCACTAATTTGTATACTTGATTGATGAGTAAGTCAATATCTTCTTCATCTATTACTTCATCTGCATTGCTACGCGTTATATAATCGCTATGCTGTAAACTACGAATGTGCTGTCCAGCAATTCCAACTACTACTTCTGTTATTTTATTGTCAGCATCACTTTCTGCTTCTTGTACTGCTTGTTGTATGGATTGAATTGTTTGTGTAATATTATTTACCACACCACGATGCACACCCAAACTCTTGGATTTTCCAACTCCAAGAATTTCGAGCTTCCCGTATTCATTTTTTCGCCCAACCATTGCCACGATTTTCGTGGTTCCTATATCTAATCCTACTGCGATATTATTGTTTTCCATGACTTATTTTTTGGTGCAAACTACTTGATTGGTAAATTTTAAATCAACTTTCGCATAATCATTCAACGTTTTGTCTTTTACAGCTTTCTTATAAAACGCTTTCAAATTACTCACCTTCTTTTCAATATTTTCAATGTTACCAAATAGTACTATAAAATCATTCGTTCTTAATTTTAGATTGAATGTTTTATTTTCGTTTTGTACGATGGTGATAACGTTCTTTTTTAGAAAATCATCTTCAGCGATATATTTTGACAATACATATATACTTTCTAACGCTTTTTTATCCACTTTTCCTTCTACAAAAGGAACACGAGCAGCAGAAACTTTAGATAAAGGCATCGCCTTTCCTTCAGAATCTACATAATAAGAGTCTTTAGTTGCAATCCGAGCAATTGGTGTTCGCTGCTTAATTTTTGCACCAAGAGTCCCATTTACAGACAGATACACTTCTGCATCTTGAATCATTTCGTTCGCGCGTAAACGCTCCTCTAGAACATCCAAATCTAACTGATCTTTTCGTATGTTCGTAACACTATCATTATTTTGTATTAACAATTTATTAACCATCGTGCGCGTGATGAAATATTGTGCTCCATCGTGGTATTTCACATCCGGATTTCCAATCACACGCGTGGCGTTTCTGTTCGCCGAAAAAGCATACAGAAAGATCAAAACTGACGCGATTATTATTCCTTTTATGAGATTCCAATTAATTTTCAACGGTAAATAAATTTTTAATTTTTAATACTTCTGCTCCAATATCGCCCGCACCAACAGTGAGTAAAACATCTGTGTTGATGGTGCTGATATGATTGATTAAATTTTCTTTTGTTAGTAACTGTTTTTGATCGTTTTTTATTTTGCTTAATAACCAACTTGATGTAATTCCTTCGATTGGTTTTTCCCTTGCGGGATAAATCTCTAAGAGAATAATTTCATCAAATTTTGCCAAACTTTCTGCAAATTCATCTGCAAAATCTTTTGTTCTACTAAATAGATGCGGCTGAAATATTGCCGTAACTTTTTTATCCGGATACATTTCACGAACTGCTTGATACAACGCATTTATCTCTGTTGGATGATGCGCATAATCATCAATAAACACAAAATCTTCGTTTCGTATTTGATATGAAAATCTTCGTTTCACACCTTTAAATGTTCCCAAAGCTTTGGCGAGGCGGTCGGTTGGGGTTCCTATTTTGTCCGCCATCGCGAAAGCTACTAGACCGTTTAACAAGTTGTGTCGTCCTGGCAAATGAAATTGAATGGCTATTACAATTGCGGTAGGCGTGACTATGTCAAACACATAAGATCCATCTTGAATCTTGATGTTTTTTATGTGATAATCAGATGTTTCTTTGAATCCGTAAGTGATTCCATCTAACTCAATATCTTCTTGTATAAATAGTGTTCCGTTTGGCTTAATGCGCTTTGTAAATTCTAGAAACGAATCGTGCAATGCTTCTTTTTTACCATAGATATCTAAATGATCCGCATCGGTTGATGTAATGCAAGCAATATCTGGCGAAAGCTGTAAAAACGAACGATCAAATTCATCGGCTTCTACAACGGTAATTTCGTTTCCTTTTAGGATTAAATTTGAATTGTAATTTTCAGCTATTCCGCCTAAAAAAGCCGTCACATCAACTTCTGACTCCGCTAATAAATGTCCCAAAATACTTGAAGTGGTGGTTTTTCCGTGCGTTCCTGCAACTGCCAAACAATACGTGTCTTTCGTAATTAAACCTAAAACTTCAGCTCTTTTGTAAATATTAAAATCATTTTCTTTGAAATACGTCAATTCCGAATGTGAGCTTGGAATTGCTGGCGTATAGATAATAATGGTATTTTCTTTGTTGAGATATGCTTCAGGAATCTCCGCTACATTGTCATTCGTTGAAACCTGAATTCCAAGTGCTACTAAAGCATCAGTGATTTCAGTTTTCGTTTTGTCATAACCTGCTACATTTTTTTGGTTGAATTTGAAATAGCGCGCCAACGCAGACATGCCGATTCCGCCAATGCCTACAAAATAAACGTTATGTATACTATTCAAATTCATTACTCAATAATTGAGATTTATTTCTTTAATAATTTTTCTACTTCATCAACAATTCTCGCTGTTGCATCTGGTAATGCTAGTTTTTTGATTTCCTTTCCGAAATCAGCTTGCATTTCTTCTGATGTTACCAATTCCGAAAAACGGGCTTCAAAATGTTCCTCGAGTTCGTTTTCACGAATCAATATTCCTGCGCCTTTTTCTGTGATTGACAACGCATTTTTGGTTTGATGATCTTCTGCAACATTTGGTGACGGAATGAAGATGACAGGTTTCCCTACAATACATAATTCCGAAACCGAACTTGCGCCAGCGCGTGAGATGATAACATCTGCCACAGCATACGCCAAGTCCATTTTGTTTACAAATTGATGCACTTGCACATGCGCCAATTCGTTGTGTTTTTTATATTCTTCGTAATAGAACTTTCCACATTGCCAAACGAGTTGTACGTTTTGTTCTTTGAAGAAATCAAGTTCTTTTTCAATGAGTTGATTGATTCTTCTCGCGCCTAAACTTCCACCAATGATTAAGATCGTTTTTACACCTTCTTGCAATTGAAAGAACGCTTTTGCTTCTGCTCTTTTACTTTTTATTTCTAATAAATCTTGTCGCACAGGGTTTCCTGTTTTTACAATTTTCCCTTTCGGGAAGAACCGTTCCATGTTGTCATACGCGACACATATTTTTTGAACTTGCTTACTTAAGAGTTTGTTCGTAATTCCTGCATACGAATTTTGCTCTTGAATCAACGCAGGTACTTTTCTACCAGAAGCTACTTTTAGTAAGGGTCCGCTGGCAAATCCGCCAGTTCCGATCACCACATCTGGCTTAAATTTTTTGACAATTTTTCGCGATTTCCACAAACTACTGATCAGTTTGAACGGAAACATCATGTTTTTTAATGTTAAACTTCGCTGAAACCCTGAAATCCACAAACCTTCAATTTTATAACCTGCTTGCGGCACTTTTTCCATCTCCATTCGATCTTGCGCGCCTACAAATAGAAACTCCGATTCGGGATAACGTTTTTTTAATTCGTTCGCAATCGCAATCGCAGGATAGATATGTCCTCCTGTTCCGCCACCAGATAGTATGATTTTGTACGCTTTCATTTTTTGCTTCTAGCTTCTAGCTTCTTGCCTCTGTTAATTTGTTTGTTCATCATGCTGAACTTGATTCAGCATCTCTCTATTTTCTATTTTCTAAAATCGTATATCACAATGCTTCACTCAAAACCGCTAACGGATTTTCTTCTTTTTCTTGTTGTTCTACAATTTCTTCTCGTTTCGCGCTTACGCTCAATACAATTCCTATTGCCAAACACGTCATCCATATAGAGGTTCCTCCACTACTGATAAGTGGCAAGGTTTGTCCTGTTACTGGAAATAATTCTACCGCAACCGCCATATTTATTAATGCCTGAAATATGATCGGCAATCCAACGCCAACAGCAAGTAGTTTACCAAATATGGTATCTGCCTTGTGGGCGACAATAACTAGTCGAAATAGCAATAAGAGGTATAGAAAGAGTAATGACAATGCACCTACCAAACCATATTCTTCTACTATAATTGCATAGATAAAATCTGATGAACTTTGCGGTAATAAGTTTTTCATCACGCTTTTTCCTGCGCCAACACCTACTATTCCACCACTAGCAATCGCAATTTTTGCACGTTCCGATTGATAGTTTGCTTCTTTGTTGCTTTTATCATCATTCCAATAGTTCGTAACACGGTTTTCCCATGTTTGTATTTTGACTTGAATTGGTCCCGGAATGGCTCTTCCTATGGCAATGAATAAGATTAATCCTACTATTCCTGAGCCAATGATCATGAGTAAATATTTCCACGGATAACCTCCTAAGAAACATAACATTAATACCATTGAAAAGATGATTGCTGTGGTAGAAAAGTTAGCCGGTAATATTAATCCAACTACTAAAAACACAGGAACCCACAAGGGTAAAATGGTTTCTTTGAAGGTGACTACTTTGTCTTTGATTCGCGATAGATATCGTGCTACATAAATCATTAAAACTACATTTGCCAATGTTGATGTCTGGAATCGAATTCCAACAAAAGGAATTCGCATCCAACGACTTGCATTTGCACCTCCGATAGTCGTTCCTTGCGCTAGCGTGTAGACTAAAAACAGTAATACAATTGGCAACATAATGAGCGATAAGCCTTTGAAATAGTGATACGGCATTTTGTGTACACCGTAAATAATAGCAAATCCGAGGAATAAGTGTGAAGCGTGTTTTATAAGAAATTTTAATGTACTTCCATCTCCGTACATATACGCCAAGTTGCTACTTGCGCTGTATACTGGCAAAAACGAGAACAGCGCTAGTAAGGCAACAACTGCCCAAAGTGCTCTATCTCCTTTTATGTTTTTAAAGATGGTGTTCATTGTTTACTATTCACTTTTTGTTATTCGTTATTTGTTTTTTCGCCATGCTGAACTTGATTCAGCATCTTATTTATTTACTCTTATAGGTTTTTTACTGCTGCTTTGAATTGCTTTCCACGCTCTTCATAGTTTTCAAATAAATCAAAACTTGCACATGCTGGCGACAATAATACGTTATCTCCTTTATCGGCAATTTTGTGTGACATTTTTACCGCCTCATCCATAGAAGTAGTTTCTACCATTAAATCCACAACTCTTCCAAAAGATTCAATGATTTTTGAGTTGTCAACTCCTAAACATATAATTGCTTTTACTTTTTCGTGTACTAGCGGCAATAAGTCTGTGTAGTCATTTCCTTTGTCAACACCTCCAACAATCCAAACCGTTTGTGTTGTCATGCTTTCTAATGCATAATACGTTGCGTTGATGTTTGTTGCTTTGGAATCGTTGATGTATTGTACATTTTGGATTTTTAATACTTTTTCCAAACGATGTTCTACACCTTGAAATCCAGACATACTTTCGCGTATGGTTTGTTTTCGGATGTTTAGTAATTGTGCAACTGCTGATGCAGCCATGGCATTTTTTGTATTGTGTTGTCCTTCTAGTGCTAGCGAATCCGTTGGCATAGTAATTGTCGTATTTTGTATCGTTAGTATTATGTTTTTATCTTCTATGTATGCGCCATTTTCAAGTTTTTTTGTTAATGAAAATGGTATTAATTTTGATTGAACAGGATGCTTTTTTAACCTGTCTGCAATGACTTCATCATCTGCATCATAGATGAGATAGTCTTCTTTTGTTTGATTCATCGCAACTCGAAATTTGGATGCGATATAGTTTTCAAACTTGTAATCATACCGATCTAAATGATCTGGTGTAATGTTTGTAATAATGGCAATATGCGGTTTGAAATCTACAATTCCATCTAATTGAAAACTGCTTAATTCCAACACATAGACATCATAATTTTGTTCCGCAACTTGCTTCGCAAAACTGTCGCCCATATTTCCTGCAACACCCACATTGAGCTCACCTTGCTTTAACACATGATGCGTTAACATTGTGGTGGTTGTTTTTCCGTTACTTCCTGTAATTCCCACAATCGTTGCATCAGTATATTGCACTGCGAATTCAATTTCAGAAATCACTGAAATTCTTTTTTCGATTAATGCTTTTACAAGCGGAATCGTTTCTGGAATCCCTGGGCTTTTCATCACAACATCCGCATTGAATATTTTAGCTTCTGTGTGTTGTTTTTCTTCCCATTCAATTTCAAGCTGATTCAGAACGTTTTTGTAATGCTGTTTGATTGCTCCTTTGTCTGAAACAAATACTTCATAGCCTTTTTGCTTCCCTAAGATTGCCGTTCCGACACCACTTTCTCCGCCTCCTAATATGACTAATCGTTGTTTTTGCACTACTTTATTTTTATGCTTTTAGCTACTGGCTTTTGGCTGTTAGCTTTTTTGTTTATTCTGTTGTTTGTTCTTTGTTTTACATCTCGACTGCGCTCGATGTGGCATTTCTAAAAGTCTAATTATCTAACAAATCCAACTTATCTCAACTTCAACGTTACAATCGTTAGAATTGCTAATAGAATTCCAACAATCCAAAATCGGGTTACAATTTTACTTTCATGATATCCTAATTTTTGATAGTGATGATGCAATGGTGACATTAGAAATATTCTTTTTCCTTCTCCAAATTTCTTTCGTGTGTATTTAAAGTAACTTACTTGCATAATCACCGATAGATTTTCTGCTACGAAAATTCCACAAAGAATTGGGATTAACCATTCTTTACGAATCGCAATTGCAATAACAGCAATGATTCCTCCAATTGTGAGACTTCCTGTATCGCCCATAAATACTTGTGCCGGATAGGTATTATACCAAAGAAATCCAATTAATGCTCCGACAAATGCAGCAATGTATATCGTGATTTCTCCCGCTCTTGGAATGTACATGACATTGAGATATTCGGAAAAGATTAAGTTCCCAGAAATCCACGCAAATATTCCTAAGGTCAAAACGATTATGACCGAAGTTCCTGCGGCGAGTCCGTCAATTCCATCGGTGAGATTTGCTCCATTTGAAACGCCTGTTACAATAACTATCGTAATAAGAATAAAAATCACCCATGCGTATTTTTCTAGATTAGGATTAATCCATGTAATTAAATCTGCATAATCGAACTCATTGTCTTTTACAAAAGGAATCGTGGTTTTCGTTGAACGTTTTTCTTCGCCAAATTTCTTTGTTGGCGCATCATTACTAGCGACCAATTCTTGTTGTTGAGTTACAGGTAATTCCTCACGAATAGTCACATCTTGATGAAAAAACAACGTTGCACCCACAATAATTCCTAATCCTACTTGCCCTAATACTTTGAATTTTCCTTTGAGTCCATCTTTGTCATTTTTAAACTTTTTGATGTAATCATCGATAAACCCAATAATTCCCATCCAAATTGTGGTGACTAAGAGTAGTATGATGTATATATTTTCGAGCTTCGCAAATAATAATACCGGAACTAATGTTGCCAAAATGATGATAACTCCACCCATTGTTGGCGTTCCTGCTTTTTCTTTTTGTCCATCCAATCCTAAATCGCGAACCGTTTCTCCAATTTGTTTTGTACGCAAGTAACTGATGATTCTTTTTCCATAAATCGTAGAGATTAACAACGAAAGAATTACAGCCATCGCAGCTCTAAAACTCAGGTATCCAAATAAGGATGCACCTGGAAACTGGTATTGCTTTTCGAGATATTCAAATAAGTAGTATAACATATTTTCTTTTGTTGTTATGCTTGTTTAAACTTGTTATTCGTTGAGATTGTCTAGTATTTCTTTGGCAATTTTGTAATCATCAAAATCGGTTCTTTTACCTTTTACTTCTTGATAGGTTTCATGCCCTTTTCCCGCAATGAGAATGATGTCATTTTCACTAGCAAGTTGACACGCCGTTTTTATAGCTTGCTTTCGATCCGTGATCGAGAGTGTTTTTTTATAATTCTGTGGTTCTACACCTTTTTCAATCGCTTCAATAATAGTATCAGGATCTTCACTTCGTGGATTGTCTGATGTAAAGATTGCTTTTGTACTGAGCGTTGACGCGATGTTCCCCATTTTTGGGCGTTTTGTTACATCTCTATCGCCGCCACAACCAACAACCGTAATAAGTTGTTCGTTTCCTGTTCGGATACTGTTGATGGTTTCCAGTACATTCTTTAAAGCATCTGGCGTATGCGCATAATCAACAATTGCTGTGATTTTATTTTTTGTGATGAAATATTCAAAGCGACCACTTACACTTTCGAGTTCACTGATCAATCGTAATATTTCTAGCTCTTCTAAGCCTAATAATTCCGCTGTAGCGTAAATTGACAATAGATTGTACGCATTGAAACTTCCAATTAACTTCGTCCAAACTTCATTGTCGTTGATTTTTAATAGTAAACCTGCCAATCTGTTTTCCAAGATTTGCGCTCGATAATCTGCATACGTTTTTAGTGCGTACGTATATTTTTTGGCTTTGGTGTTTTGCAACATGATCAAGCCATTTTTATCGTCCATATTTACCAATGCAAATGCTTCTTTTGGCAATTCATCAAAAAACTGCTTTTTTACATCTCTGTATTCAGCAAACGTATCATGATAGTCTAAATGATCGTGCGATAAGTTTGTAAAGATTCCACCTTGAAACGTGAGTCCTTCAGTTCTTTTTTGATGAATTCCGTGTGACGAAACTTCCATGAAACAATATTCTACACCTTCATGATTCATTTCTTGCAAATACCTGTTAATCGTTAAGGAATCTGGTGTGGTATGTGTTGCATTATATTCAGTTTCATCTACCAAAACTTTTACCGTAGATAGTAAACCAACCTTATACCCTGCTTTTTTAAAGAGTTGATATAATAAGGTTGCAACCGTTGTTTTTCCGTTGGTTCCTGTAACTCCGATCAGTTTCAAGTTTTCTGAAGGATTTTCGTAATAGTTTGATGCCATGATTGCCAACGCACTATTTCCATTCGCAACTTGTATGTATGTAATTCCGTTAACGATATTTTCTGGAATTTCTTCACAAATCACAGCTATTGCACCTGCTTTTATCGCCTTGCTGATGTAACTATGTCCATCTACTTCATATCCTTTGATTGCGATAAAGACATCATTTAGTTGCACTTTTCGAGAATCAAATACGAGTTCGCGTACGGAAATTGCCGTATCGCCCGTAACTGCTTCGAGTGGAACCTTGTATAATATGTCTTTTAATATCTTCACGATAAGTCTAGTACAATCTTTTTTTGTGATCCTATTTTTTTTCCTGCTTCTAGCGATTGCTTGGTTACTTTTCCGCTTCCGCTGATTTCAACATCCAATCCTAAATTTTCGAGTAACGGAATGGCATCCATTGCTGGCATTCCAATTACATCTGGGACGATGGTTTTATATTTTATCGATTTCTCACGATATTTCTCATAATCCGTTGAAACCGTTCCCGACACACTATGAATACTTTCTACTTCATCAAAAATTGGTGTGTCAGTATATATTTTGTGTGCAATTTTCTTAAATACTGGTCCCGAAACATCCGCTCCGTAATACCCAATAGTTCTGTCTGGCTCATGAATGACAACAATACACGAGTATTTTGGATTTTCCACTGGGAAAAAGCCTGAAAATGTTGAGATGTATTCTTTGTTTTCTTTTATGATGTAATTCTTCTGACACGTTCCTGTTTTTCCTGCCATCGAGAAATCTGGAGAATACAAACTGTTTCCAGTTCCGTGTTTTTTCTCCACTACATTTTGCATCATCTTTTTTACTTTCTCCACTGTTTCTTTGGAACAGATTGACGGAATGATGACTTCTTTTTCAAATACTTTTTCGCTTGCATACCAGTTTTCACGCACTGCTTTTACAAATCGTGGACGCACCATTTCACCATCATTCGCAATGGCGTTGTAAAAAGTAAGCGTTTGTAATGGCGTTAAGGAAACTCCGTATCCGAAAGCCATCCATGGTAATGAAATTCCACTCCAACCTTTGTCATTCGGATGTGGAATAATTGGAACTCCTTCTCCAGTAATTGGCAAGTCTAGTTTTTTATTTAAACCCATATTATAGAGTCGATCCACAAATTTTTCAGGATTTTTACCGTAGAAATCTTGAATTATTTTTACGATTCCTGTGTTTGATGATACTTCAAAAGCTTCCGAAGCTGAAATTTTTCCGTAACCTCTATTGTTTGAATCTCGTACCGTTTTCCCGTAATAAGTGAGTTTTCCATCTCCAGTGTCCACAACATAACTGCTATCGATTACTTTGTCTTCCAACGCTGCAACTATTGCCATCAACTTGAAGGTTGAACCTGGCTCGTGCGATTCGCCAACTGCATAGTTTAAGCGTTCGTAATATTTTCCTTTTTTGTTTCTTCCTAAGTTTGAAATGGCTTTGATTTCTCCTGTTGCCACTTCCATCACCACCACACAACCGTGATCGGCTTTGTACTTTTCTAATTGTTCCAACAACGCATGATGCGCAATGTCTTGAATGTTTACGTTTACCGTAGATATGATATCAAAACCATCTTGCGGCTCTAATTCGTTATCGCCCGAAACAGGTTTCCATTGTCCTTTCGCAATTTTTTGCTCAAGTCGTCTTCCTGCTTTTCCACGCAAGTATTCGCCAAAAGCACCTTCGAGTCCAACGCGTGTGTAATATCCTTTATCATCTTTACGTTCGTAACCAACCGTGCGTTCTGCAATTCTACCAATTGGATGTTCGCGAACCGTTTTTACTTTGTCAATAAATCCGCCTTTGTTCGCTCCTAATTTGAATATTGGAAATTTTTTGATTCGAATGTATTCTGAGTAACTAAGCTTACGTGCAATTCGCAAGTATTGATTTTTGTTCTTACGAGCCGTTTTTAACATTTTTTCGTAATGACCAGAAGACTTTCCAAACATTGTGGCTAGTGAGTCAGATAATGATTTTACATTTTTATCTGTAAACACATTCGATTTTACCGTTTTTGTATCGAAGTAGATATCGTATTTAGGCACTGAAGTTGCCAATAAACTTCCATCATCGGCGTATACATTTCCGCGACTTGGAGCAATGGTAGCATTTCTGAATGTTTGCTCTAGCGCCATTTCTTTGTATTTGTCACCTTCTACAAATTGAATGTTAGCCAATTGCACAACAATCGCTATCGCGAAAAGAAACATAGCTCCTGCGATAAAATATAAACGATTTAATATGTTCTTGTCGGTTACTGGCATTAGTGTTTATTGTTGTGACTTTACTCTAATTTTTTTTGGTGGATTTTCAGAAGGTTTGATTCCTCTTTCAGCTACTTTTTCCGTGATATACGACTCTAATTTTAGTTGTTGCAAGCTCGTTCGCGCGTCTACAAATTCACTTTTTAGTTCTTTTACTTGATCGTTTAGTTTTGCTATTTTGTGAACTTTTTCGTCTGCCCAATGTGAACTTGCAATCATAATCAACGCTAGAAACGAAGCAAATACAATGAAACGCCAGTTTTTGATGGCGTCGTCATTAATAAGGAACTTCCCTTTTAGTATGTCATATATGTTTTGCTTCATAGTTACAAACGTTCTGCTATTCTTAGTTTTGCGCTACGCGCTCTGTTGTTTGTTTTTATTTCTTCTTTCGACGGAACAATTAAGCCGCCAACTTTTTTGAATGGCACTTCAAACCTTCCATAGAAATCTTTTTCTGGTTCGCCTTCAAATAATCCGTTTCGGATGAATCGTTTTACCAATCGGTCTTCTAACGAGTGATAACTGATTAAACTAATTCTTCCGCCTGTGTCTAACAATTCAGTAGTCTCTAATAGAAATTCTTTTAAAACTTCTATTTCTTGATTGACTTCAATTCGAATCGCTTGATAGATTTGTGCCAATATTTTATGTTCTTTATAATTTGGCAAAAAGCGCTTCAATGCAACTCGCAACTCTTCTGTTGTTTTGATTGGCTGTTCTTCTCGCACTTCTACAATCTGAGCTGCAATGGCTTTTGCCCCTCGAACTTCTCCATACTGAGATAGAATTGATACTAACTCTTTTTCCGAGTATTCGTTGACAACGTTATACGCCGAAATGTCTCCTTCTTGATCCATTCGCATATCCAAATCCGCTTCAAACCGTAATGAAAAACCGCGTTCTGCCACATCAAATTGATGAGATGAAACACCAAAATCTCCTAAGATTCCGTCCACTTTTTTGATTCCATAAAAACGTAAGAACTTTTTTATATGTCTAAAATTCTGACTGATCAACTTAAATCGCGGATCGTCAATTGCATTGTCTAGCGCATCTTGATCTTGATCAAAGGCAAATAGTTTTCCGTTTTCGCCTAAGCGACTCAAAATTTCTTTTGAGTGTCCGCCACCGCCAAAAGTTACATCTACATACACTCCATCTTCCTTGATATTGAGTCCATCAACCGTTTCTTTGAGCAATACTGGATTATGATATTCCATTTCCGTCTCCATTGCCATTTCCCATTACTTTTTCAGCTAAATCGCCAATATCTACCGTAGCATCATCCGTTGCAGCTTCATATTTTTCCTTGTCCCAGATTTCAATGATATTGATTGCTGACGACAGTACTATTTCTTTTTTTATTCCTGCAAAAACCACTAAGTCTTTCGGAATCAATAATCGTCCTGCAGAATCAATTTCTACGATTCGAACACCTTTGTTAAATCTTCGAATGAAATCGACATTTTCTCTGTCAAAACGACTAAGTTTGTTAAGTGTTTGTGTGACCGTGTTCCATTCACTCATTGGATGCAATTCTAAACACGAACCAAATAAACCTTGTTTTATGATGAAACCATCTTGCAACACTGGAGACAACTGCTTTTTTACAGCAGACGGCACAAGCATTCGCCCTTTCGCGTCTACTTTGCATTCGTATGTTCCAATTAAATTTATCACGTGAGAATATGGTTTACCTATAATAAGATTCAAATATATTGAAAATATTACCACATTTTACCACTTTCTACCACTTTGTTGATAAGTTTTTCACTTTTCGACCTTAAAAACCTATAAATACACTGAAAAACAGAAGTTTGATGCGTGCTAATTCCAAATCAGAATGAAGCATTTTTGCGATATTTATGGTGTGTTTTGATAATTTTTGAGACATTTAAAAAAAAGCATTTTAATAATTTCGAAATGCCTATATTTGTCTCTTGTAAAAAAACTGATAGGCATTAATGAAAGAAAGCTTTAAAAAGGAAGGTAAATTCAATTATCTCGAATTGGGAGAAGGGACACCTATCGTTATTCTGCATGGCTTAATGGGCGGTTTGAGTAATTTCGAAGCCGTTTCCGAAAATTTCTCAGCACAAGGATATAAGATTTTAATCCCTGAGTTGCCTATTTACACGATGCCACTTCTAAAGACAAACGTGAAGAATTTCGCGAAATATGTCCGAGATTTTATACTCCACAAAAAACTTGATAAAGTTATTTTATTAGGAAATTCTTTAGGTGGACATATTGGGCTTTTACATACTAAGTTATATCCTGAATTGGTGAAAGGTTTAGTGATTACGGGAAGTTCTGGTTTGTATGAAAATGCTATGGGTGATGGATATCCTAAACGTGGTGATTACGAGTTTATTAAGAAGAAAAGTGAAGATGTTTTTTACGATCCTGCAGTGGCTACTAAGGAGATTGTCGACGAAGTTTTCGCTACTGTTAATAATCGTAGTAAACTGGTAAAAACACTGTCGATTGCAAAAAGTGCAATTCGTCATAATATGGGAAAAGATTTACCTAAAATGAACATTCCTGTGGGAATTATTTGGGGAAAGAACGATACCGTAACACCTCCAAATGTTGCTGAAGAGTTTCATGATTTATTACCCGATTCAGATTTGTACTGGATTGATAAGTGCGGACACGCGCCAATGATGGAACATCCAAAAGAATTCAATAATCATCTACAAGATTGGTTGACAAAACGTAATTTTTAATCAAATCTATTATGAAAATAAAGTCTGCCGAATTCGTCATGAGCAATTCGGATGTTGCGAAATGTCCAAAAAACCCAATTCCTGAATACGCTTTTATTGGTCGCTCTAATGTTGGGAAGTCTTCATTGATTAATATGTTGACACAACGTAAAAGCTTAGCTAAGACTTCTGGAAGACCTGGAAAAACACAGTTAATTAATCATTTTAAGATTAATGACGAATGGTTTTTAGTCGATTTACCAGGATACGGTTACGCAAAAACGTCTAAGACTACCAAGCGTGTTTTTCAAAAGTTTATTACCGAATATTTCAGCAAGCGCACACAATTAGTTTGTGGTTTTGTGTTGGTTGATATTAGACACGAACCGCAAAAAGTAGATTTGGAATTTATGCAATGGCTTGGCGAAAATCAGATTCCTTTTTGTATTATTTTCACCAAAGCTGATAAATTGCGTCCTTCACAAATAGACAAACATGTGGAAGCGTATCGTGAAAAATTACTGGAAGATGTTTGGGAAGAAATGCCGCAACACTTTATTACTTCTTCATCAAAAGCAATTGGTCGTGATGAAGTGATTAAATTTATCGGACAGATTAATAAAGATTTGAAAAACTCTTAGTTTTCGATTGTATCAACTGAATTAACTCCTGCGTAGTTTCTATTTTTTCTATTTCCCTTTTCGGGATCCATTCCGTTAATTTTTGATGTTCTTCCAAAAAAACTACAGGATATTTTGTGTCTATCGTTGCATATTTTGCTTCAAATTCATCACTGTGTAAAAATTCTAGTGGAAGCGAAAAATTCTTTCTAAATTCTTTCCATTGTTCATTTTCTGAAAATGCATTGTGCGTAACAGAACACAATTTACATTGATAAGTTTTGGGGCTGATGAGTTTGTGAGCCACATCGAGCAAGCCATTTATTTTTCCTGATTTCGCGTTGTAAACGAAGATGATTTTTTTCATTAGTTTTTTTTATTATTAATGTGAGTTTGATACAACTTCAACAAAATAAAAATTAAGTGTTTATTGAAAATTTCGAACTAAGTATTTCATTTTTAATTATTTTACTTTCTTTTACTTTGCTCGCACAAAGAAAAGAAACAAAAGAAAATGCGCTTTTTCCAGAGGTGTTTTTAGCTTTCTCTTCGGAAAGCTAAAACCGCACTCATTTTACTAAATTTTCTCCAAGGCTTCGAAAATTCTTAACGTAAAATGATTGCTACACTGCGGAAAAAGAGTCTGTCGCATATAATTTTATATCGAACTCAGGTTTATTATGTTCGTTTTAGTTCGCGTATTTTCTTCTCTCTTCTCTCTTCTCTCTTCTCTCTTCTCACTTCTCTCTTCTCTATTTTCCATCATCTTAATACTAAGTACTCACTTCTCATAACTCAATACTACTATAAGTCGTAATTGTGCTCGTTTCCTTTTCAACCTTGGAAGATTTTCATACTTTTAGTTGACCAAAACTCAAAAGCATGCAAGCTACAACCATTGACGAAGTGATTTCTTTTTTAGACGCTATTATTGAAGAAAATAAGCAAATTCCAAGTACAATGGGCTATTTCGCGGCGTTGTATCAAAAGGTAACTTGCAAAGTAAAGGAAGGCATTGAGAATCATTTTTTTGATGATAATCCGCGTATGGAACGTTTGGACGTTATTTTTGCCAATAGATATCTACAAGCATATACAGATTTTAAAAATGGCGCTACGCCAAGTAAATCGTGGGTAGCTGCCTTTGACGAAGCTGATAATTATTGGTTTATTGTGTTGCAACATTTATTGTTGGGCATGAACGCGCATATTAATTTGGATTTAGGAATTGCCGCTGCCGAAGTGATGAAAGGAAAAAATATTGAAGACCTGAAAGATGATTTTGATAAGATTAATGTGATTTTGGGCGAATTGGTTCACGATGTAGAAAAAGAATTGTCTATCATTTGGACAACACTTGCGAAAATTATCAAAGTGACAGAAAAATTTGATACGATTTTAATCGATTTTAGCATGAAACTTGCCAGAGATGGCGCTTGGAAATATGCAACATTGTTAGCAAATTCGCCAGAAACAACTTGGCCACAATTAATTACGGAGAGAGACGAAAAAGTTACTAGAAAAGTGCAAATTGTAATCAATCCCGGATTTTTCATTAAGATTCTACTGAAAATTATCCGGCTGGAAGAACGCGGTACTATTAAAACAAGAATTGAGATTTTAGAAAAAGACTAAAATCTCAATTGATATCGTATTAAAAATGCAATCTATAGTTACTTCTGAGTAATCTCTAGTTTTTCTGCAAAATAGTCACAGAAATCTAGCATTGTTGCACTCATTTTTTCATCATTTGTCGCGCGTTGAAATGCTTTTGCCATGGACACTAATGTTTGATGATAAAATACTTTCATTTCATCAACAGGCATGTCTTTTGTCCATAAGTCAATACGTAAGCTTTCTTGCGCTTTGTGATCCCAAACAGACAACATCACTGCTTTTGTAGCTTCATCATTGATTCCGCCATCTTTTGCTGTCCAACTAATTTCTTCTGGAACATTATTTTCATCAACACTTACCGCAATTTTTATTTCCGATTTGAGTTTCTTCGCCATTATTTTTTTGGTTTGTACTTTGAGTTATTAAAAATTTCTTCTGTAGATTTTCCTATTAATTCTTGCAAAGATACATCATTATTTTTCATGTATGCATCCACTATTCGATACCCAATATAGCGCCCAATTCCTCCTGGAGATTCGCTGTCTAATTCTAAGTAAAATTTAGAGAAAGGTGCCAAGTTTAAGAATCTAGCATCTAATTTATTATCAGTACTATACAATAGTTCTTTTTCAATAAAATGCGTCCAGATTTGCGCTTCGTTTTCCGCCGCCCAATTTACTTGTCGTTCCGTATACCCAAATTGCATTGCTGCAGAAGCTTTTGGCACTAATAAGGTTTTTATGTAGTGTGCTTTTCCGTGAAAAATCATTTTGCTTAAAAAAGAACGATCACGTGAAGGACGAATTTGTGCGTATGCAAATTCAGTAGCAATATCTACAGGAATCATTTCTTTTTCAAAATTCTGCACAATGTAGTTTTGAATGCCTTCATAATATCGATGATTTGCGCCTAAATAGGTATTTAAGGCAATTAAAATCATGTCTTGATATAGAATTATTTTTTTACGATAATCTTCGGTCGTTACAGTAACTATCTTTGGCGGATTGTATTCAGGGAAATAAAATTCAAGGTGTTGTAATAGCGATTTGATATCGCGCTGAACAGTTGAAAAATCTGCAAAAGTAATATCTATTTCTTGTTTGAGTTCTTTTTGTAATGGATCACGCATGGTGTACACCCAAGTAGAATCGGGAATTGAACTCGGAAAAAATAGCGGATATACTTCTTTTAGTTTTGGTAAATCTGACGGTGTAGCACTTAAGAATACTTGATCAAATCGAGTGATATTCACATCTATTGGAATGGCAGAAATTTCTTTTTCAAGTGAATTTTCATCAGCACAACCAACAACAATTAACACGCACAGAAAGAATAATTTTTTCATAGTAATTTCAATCTTTATAGTCTTGAAACGAAACATATCTTTATAAATTTTATTACACTACTATATTTGTCTGCAAATTTACTTTTTTTATCTTGTAAAAAAATTGAAACAGATGAAAACTGAAAAGGTAATCGATCATATTGTAGCATGGCTAAAGGAGTATGCAACCAACGCAAAAGTGAATGGTTTTGTAATTGGAGTTTCTGGGGGAATTGATTCCGCAGTGACTTCCACCTTGTGTGCAAAAACAGGATTCCCTGTATTGTGCATAGAAATGCCAATACATCAAGCGGCAAGTCATGTAACACGTGCTCAGGAACACATTAAGCAATTGAAAGAACGTTTTGATAATGTGAGTGATGTTCGCGCTGATTTGACACCAGTTTTTGAAGAATTTAAAACCGAAGTTTCTTTGGAAGGCGCACAAGCTACCGTTGATATGGCTTTAGCAAATACCAGAGCGCGTTTGCGAATGACCACTTTATATTATTATGCGGGTTTATTAGGACGATTGGTTGCTGGAACAGGAAACAAAGTAGAAGATTTTGGTGTAGGTTTTTATACGAAATATGGCGATGGTGGTGTTGATTTAAGTCCAATTGCTGACTTAATGAAAAGCGAAGTTTACCTACTAGGAAAAGCGCTTGAAGTTCCTAAATCTATTATGAATGCAGCACCTTCTGATGGCTTATTTGGTGATGCTCGAAGTGATGAAGACCAGATTGGTGCTAGCTACGATGAACTTGAGTGGGCTATGCGTATGTATGATGAAGGAAAAACCGCAGAAGACTTTACAGGCAGACAACAAGAAGCTTTCAAAATTTACAAACGGTTCAATTCTTCTAACCGACATAAAATGATTCCAATTCCAGTCTGTAAAATACCGCAAAATCTTACATAAAATTTTATGTTTTTTAATCGATATTATAAAAATTTGTTTAAATTTGTTGTTACAGACCCCCTAAACCTGAAATAAAAATTGATTCGTATTTATGTTTGCATGACATAACGAGCCTTTCTTTATGTGATGGTCTGATTTAATAATAACTTTAAAAACTAAATTATGGTTAAAGTATTAATTGCAGACAATCATCCCATTGTTCGAAAAGGAATTAAATCCTTGTTTAAGAACTCTACAGAGATTGATGTAGTAGGTAAAGCTTCTACAACATCAGAGCTTTTTGACTTTATTAGTCAAGAGCAAGTAGACGTTGTTTTACTTGAGATGGATATTCCCGAAGTCAATGGTATTACTGCATTGCGAAGACTTAAAAAAGACTTTGCTGAAGTAAAAGTAATTATGTTTAGCTCTCACTCAGAGGATGTTTACGCAGTAAGCACACTGAGAGCTGGAGCTTCTGGTTACTTATCGAAATCCGTAGCTACAAATGTTATTAAGGACGCTATTGTTAAAGTTGCAAATGGAGGCATCTATATCAGCAACGAATTAGCACAGCGCTTAGCATTTGATGAAAGCACAAACAAACCCCGCAGATTTTTTAGACGTTTGTCTACGAGAGAAGTAGAAGTGTTAAAACTTCTAGCTTCTGGTAAACGTAACAAACATGTCGCTGAAGAGTTAAATCTGAACGAAAAAACTGTGAGCACGTACAAAGCTCGCCTAATGCGAAAGTTGAATGTAGACAACTTAGTTGATCTATTACAACAAGCAAAAGCGTTAGAATTACTGTAATTGCATTGTAAAGAGTTTACTCTTTACTACAGTTAAGATTTTTATGATGATATGTATAGTTCTCTTTAGAATTTGTACGTATCATCATTTTTATTATAACACTCTTTTGAGTTGTTCGGAAAGTGATTTTTTGAGAAATATGTAGTCTTTTATTTCTTCTAATACATTTTGAAGTTCTTCTAGCCCAGTATCTTCTTGCATTCCTTGCTTGAGTTCTTCAATTTTAAGATTGATTAAGTAGCAACGCAAACTAAGTATGGTTTCGCTTGTCAATTGCGCAATCTTTTCTTCTTTTGGCTTTACAAAGATGTTTTGCGCTTCCCAATTGTGCAATTCGTAACGCTCTTCACGCATGAGAATGTCTGTAATTTCATTGGCGATTTCTGGATCGATTTCGTTTACAAATGCATCTAGTTCTAATGTTCCAGTTGTGTTTAATTTTTCAATAGCGCTGTAATAGATGGTTTTGAATTTTTCATTTGCCAAATCAATTTCATCTTGTTGCAAATCGAGATAGAGTTTTTCAAAGACTTTTGCTTCAAAGAGTTCATGCTCCATTTTTAATTCGCCTTCGTCATTTTCTTTTAAAATTAAATCTTCAAACGTCGCTTCCATGTTTCCATATAACAATAGTATTTCTATGATTTTTCGTTCTAAGACATATTGTACATCAACGCGTTCCGCTTTTTCTTGCGGTTTTATGACTTCAAAAGCTTTTTTCTCCTGTCTAATTTGTTTGTTCGCTTCCTTAATATCTTTGTTTTGCAATTGTGCCAACGTAGCAAATAACACTTCTTCCGAAATGTCCATGATGCGAGATGTTTCACGCAAATACAATTCTTGCTTGATACGGTCAGAAACTTTTGAGATGCTTGACATCATGTCGTTGATGACTTCTGCCTTTTTAATCGGATCGTTTTTGGTAACTTCCATCAGTAATGAAGCTTTGTAACTGATGAAATCTTTTACGTTTTTCTCAAAGTATTCCAATACATCTTCCAATGCATTGTTTTTGGCAAAACTATCAGGATCTTCTCCTTCAGGAAATGTACATACGCGCACATTCATTCCTTGTTCAAGAATTAAATCAACTCCACGAAGTGACGCGCGAATTCCCGCAGCATCTCCATCGTAAAGAACCGTAATATTTTTTGTTAAACGATTTATGAGACGTATTTGATCCGCTGTTAAAGCAGTTCCAGAAGAAGAAACCACATTGTGAATTCCTGCTTGATGCATCTGAATGACATCCGTATAACCTTCCACTAAATAACAGTTATCTTCTTTTGCAATGGCTTGTTTTGCGTAGTACAAACCGTATAAAACTTTACTTTTATGGTAAATATCACTTTCGGGCGAATTGAGATATTTGGCAGCTTTTTTATCATTTGTTAAGATTCGTCCACCAAAACCAAGTACGCGTCCGCTCATACTGTGAATTGGAAACATGACTCTACCCTTGAAACGATCGAAGCGTTTTTCTTCTTTTACAATGGTTAAACCCGTTTTGGCAAGATAGTTTAGATTGTAACCTTCTTTGAGCGCACTTTTGGTAAATGCTTCCCATTCATCCAACGCATACCCCAATCCAAATTTTTTGATGATATCCGTTGTAAAACCTCTTTCTTTGAAATATGTCAATCCAATGGCTTTTCCTTGCGGCGATTCCCAAAGAATGTCTTGATGGTATTTTTTAGCGTATTCAGAAACCAAATACATGCTTTCCTTTTCGTCGGCTAGCTCTTTTTCTTCATTGGTTTGCTCCGTTTCTTCAACTTCAATTCCGTATTTATTGGCCAAGTATTTTATAGCTTCCGGATAGGTGAAATGTTCATGTTCCATGAGAAAAGCAACTGCGTTTCCTCCTTTTCCTGAACTGAAATCTTTCCAAATTTGCTTTACAGGAGACACCATAAACGATGGCGTACGCTCTTCCGAGAATGGACTCAATCCTTTGAAGTTACTTCCCGATTTTTTGAGTTGTACAAAATCGCCAATGACTTCCTCTACGCGAGCAGCGTCAAATACAGCATCTATAGTCGATCTTGAAATCAAAGTTTACGAAAGTTTAGGAATGAACTTCAAAAATACTAAGTTTTGATCAATATTTGGTTAAAAATAAAAAGTGTCTTTGTACAGTTCGTTTTTAAAAAATTAAAAATAAATATATGACTCGTCCTAAAAAACCGTTATAATTTTTTAGGACGAGTCAATTTAATCGGTCAATTCAATATTAATAGCGATATTATCTTCTCCGGTGGTTCCTATATTCTTAAATTCTTTTGATCTCTTCCAATCGCCACTAAATCGCAACCAAGTATTTTGTGGATACACTATGGTTTCTTGGGAAATTGACGGTTGTATGATATTTTTTTGATATTCATTACTGTATAAATTATCTTTTATATTGATGCGATCAATTACAACAAACACACCTTCTTTTGGAAATAAAATGGGTGATTTTAAGCGCCAGTTTACTTCTCTAACTCCTCTTTTTACATAAAATAATTGAGGTTCTCCGATCAAGATATTGGTAGGATTTCCTTCATTATCAGCTTTAAGTAAATACATTTTAAAATTGACTTTTTCCCGTTTCGAATTCCACACCAAGGTTTTGATTTCCTTTATATATGGATTTTCCTTGTAGTTTCGTTTGTACGGAAAGTATCTAGCAATAGAATAATGTCCATTTGCATAATACTTTTTTAAATCTTTCTTTTTGAAGGTTGTTATTTTTTTAATGCGTTTATAGGTTACTGGTTGCAATACAACTGTATCTAGTTCAACAACCATCGCATTTAACGAAATTTTGTTATCCGCCTTTGCAATAAAGTATTCTTCTTCATAGCCTACACAAGAGACTTTCAGTGTATCACCTATTTTTGCTTTTTCAAAAATAAATGTACCATCTTCGTTTGTCGTTGTTCCTGATTTTGTATCCTGAATCCAAATGTTTGCATATGCTATTGGATTTTTAGTTTTAGTATCAATCACTTCACCTGTTACTTGACAGATTGCTTGTGAGAATGATATTAACAATAATAGTGTTATGATAAAATGTTTCATTCTGCGGTAAAGAGTTAATTTTTTATTTTAAAATAACACGCTTGGCTCAAACTTGAGAGACAAGCGCATCCAAAGATCTTTCTAATTTTTGTATTGATGATACATCTAAGGGTATTTTTATGTGATTAATTTCTTTTTGTAATTCTTACCCATTCGCGCTAAGTGTTATAAATACACAAAAATATGTAGTAACTTTTTCATTGTTTTAGAAAACATCCAATCGCACTCCTAGCGAAATGTTACGCTGCTTTGCATTTGGACTTTTGAATATTGGTGATAAGTCGTATTTACAATACAAACTCAAATCGTCCCAACCGATATATCCTGCCAAACCATACACAAAAGCATTTGTATTAAAGTTTCTTCTGATTTCTTGATCTACCCGATCACCATCTTGAGAATATTTTAGTTTTTGTTTTACAGCGATATTGAATCCTGCAAAGCCACCAATTCCAATTTTAAATTGTTTTCGTGTGTTATATCGAACATAACTTTCTTTGTCAATTTTATTAGAAGGACCAAATTCAAAATAGATTGGCACGACTAAGTTGGTCATTCTAATTTTTGAACGACGTAAGTCATTTGGAAATTCTTCCAGCGTCGTTTCGTTTCCGTTATCTACAAAAACTCTGTTTCCAGTTGGCTTTAAATTATTGTATTGCAATGACAATCCGTATTTGAAACGCACAAAGTTGTGGTTTTTAAAGACACGTGTTCGCCATGTGATTCCAAATTCGAAAAATCGTGAGCCACCAACTCTGTAATCGGAATCGCTTAATGATTTTCCATCTTGAATGGCATTATTTAAACCAAATGCAAATACAAGATCTGAATACGTACGTTTGTCATATTTTAAAGGTCTTTTTTTGATTCTTCGCGTATCAAATACTTCTCCAAATCGTATAAAACTTCCACCTTCTTGAATGTAGTAATCGGTCAACATTTCTCGTTTGGTTTTTGCCATACGATATTCAATATTCGCAGCAGCTAACATCGCCGCTTTTTTCTTTTGCCTTTCCGCTTCTTCTTTGCTAATCTTTCCTTTCTCTAATTTTTTATTAATTTGCTCTATCTCGTATTTCAAGAGTCTTTTTTCATCGGCTTCAATGATTCGTAATCGCCCTTCTAAATACCGTTTGTTTTGCTCTTTCTTAAGTTGAATTGAGTCTTTTTCTTGCCCTTGCATCGTAAAATTTACGCATAAGAATACCAGGCATAAATACATTGTAATTGTTTTCATGTTCGTTTTTTTTAAATGATGATTGACTTCACCTATCGATATGGTGTGTGATTTTTAATCGCGATCAGCAATAACTGTTCGGTTTTTTTGGATATTATTCTTGATGAGTTCGTATACTTTTCGCTTGAATGACTTGTCTAGTTCGAGCTCTACTTCTTCTAGTAGTTCATCGGCAGTAGCAAACGCAGTAATATCTACGTCTTTTTGTACATCTAGTTTTTTCAGTGATTGTTGTGCTTCTTTGAGTAATTGATCTATTTCTTCATCCGTAATTGTCACTTTTTCAGAAGCTGATAATGCAGCGATAGAAGCTTTTAATGCTGCATTTGAATCAACCACAACTTCTTTTTGCGCAATGAAAGTTTCGATTCCTTTTGGATGTATTTCTCTTTTAACAATCACAACCGCGTTTTGAACTTCTTTGTGCAATTCGGTTTCTAGTTGTTCTTTTTGTTTAGAATGCAACTGATCCTTTACAACTTTGTATTCAATCACTTTTGGAGTTGATTCTTGCGCTGCAATTTCATTATTTTTTGTAATTATTTTTTCTGTTACGGTTGGAATTGTTTCTTGCTTCTGATCAACTTTCGGAATCGTATTGTTTGATTTTATTTCCGTTTTCACGATTGTTTCTGTTCCAACTGTCGTTTCCGTTTTCAGTATCATAAATACAATGAAACTTACCAATAATGCGATACAAGCTGCATACGGATAAAAACGTGTGCGCTTTTTCTTTTGATCGTTCGCGTCTAGCTGACTTGCGAGTGTTTCCCAAGAATTCTCGGACACTTCCATCCTACGCTCTTCTAATATATTTTTCATCTTATGCGATTTCATTCGTTCTGTTTTTTTTTGATCGAAGTTGTGTTTGAAGCACTTTTTTCGCTTTGAATAATTGTGTTTTTGAGGTGCTTACGGAAATATTGAGCATTTCAGCAATTTCTTGATGCTTGTAGCCTTCTATTTCATATAGATTGAATACAATTCTATATCCGTCTGGCAAAGCGTCTATTGCTTTTTGAATGGCTGCTACGCCCGCTTGCACATCCATTTCGCAAGCAACTGCTTCCGTATAGACTTCTATTTCTTCTACAGCTATTAGTGGATTCTTTTTTCTTAGAAAAGAGATTGATTCCCGAATCATGATTCTGCGAATCCAACCTTCAAAACTTCCTTCATTTTTATACGTCTTGATATGTGTAAATACCTTGAAAAATCCGGAAAGCATCGTTGCTTCTGCATCGTGAACATTAGATATATAGTACCTACAAACGCTTAACATTTTCGGAGCATATTGCGCATAAAGTGCTTGCTGCGCTTTACGATCATTTTGCTTCGCTCTTTTTATAAGCTTTGATTCTTGTAGATGTAATTGAATAACTTTCACTATACAGGTTGCTTTCTATTGACATAGACGCAATTTTCATGCAAATGGTTGTCTGCGTTTGAAAAAAAATTATTTTTTTCTATCAATTACGTAGTTGACCATTAATTCTAAGGAGTCTTTATATGGCGATTGCGGATAGGTTTCTAGTAGTGTGAGCGCTTTTTCTTGGTATGATTTCATTTGTTCAACAGCATATTCCAATCCGCCCGTTTTTTTTACAAACGCAATGACTTCGTTGACTCTTTTTTTGTCTTTGTTATGATTTTTCACAGAATTGATCACCCATTTTTTCTCTTCTTTCGTGCAATGGTTTAATGCATAAATTAACGGAAGCGTCATTTTTTGCTCTTTAATATCGATTCCTGTGGGTTTTCCTATTTGTGTGTTTCCATAATCAAACAAGTCATCTTTTATTTGAAATGCCATACCTATATGTTGACCAAATAAACGCATGTTTTCTACTTCTTCATCGGAAGCGTTTACAGATTTTGCGCCCATCGCACAGCAAGCAGCTATTAAAGTTGCCGTTTTTTGTCGAATGATTTCATAGTATATATCTTCTGTGATGTCTAGTCTACGTGCTTTTTCAATCTGTAACAATTCGCCCTCGCTCATTTCGCGCACAGCGACAGAAATAATTTTTAGCAAGTCAAAATCGCCATTATCAATAGAGAGTAACAATCCTTTTGAGAGTAAAAAATCGCCAACTAAGACCGCAATTTTGTTTTTCCATAATGCATTTATGGAGAAAAAGCCACGTCTTCGATTGGAGTCGTCAACAACATCATCATGCACTAAAGTTGCGGTATGAATGAGTTCTATGACCGAAGCACCGCGATAAGTTCGTTCGTTCACAATTCCGTCTGATGTCATTTTGGAAACCAAAAAGATAAACATCGGACGCATTTGCTTTCCTTTACGATTGACGATGTAGTGTGTGATTCTGTTGAGTAGCGCGACTTTGGAAGTCATGGAATTGGAAAACTTCTTTTCAAAAAGTTCCATTTCTTTTTCAATCGGTTGTTTTATCTGCGCAACTACTTTCATTCGATTGCAAAGATATTAACTAATTCAATGACTTGCATCGTTTTTAACAAGATTCAAACAGATCTACGTACAATTCATCGTTTTATTTTCACCATTCTGAATCTGGTTTTAGGAAGTTTAGCATGTATTTGGCAAAAAATAGATTGTTTTTGACTTTTAGGTTTTCTTTAAGGAATTGAGAAAATTCATCATCTTATTTTATATGATTTATAAAAAACACTCTTGTACACAATAAAAATAAAGGCAATATACTAGAGTTCTATATTTTTTTGTAGCTTTAGAGTTACTAATATTAAAACACTCGATATGAAAAAAATTACTTTATTACTTTTTTGTTTTTTAATCTTTACTTACACAGGAGTCGCTCAAGACACATGTGCAGGTGCAACACCAATTACTGCTGGGACACATAATGTAGTCGCTGTAAACGGAACGGAAGGCACTACACTTATTTGCTCTGGAGGTACTACTACCGCTGCTGCCGCTGAATGGTATACATATACACCATTAGCCTCTGGGTCAGCAACTGTATCTTCAAATATTTTACCGGCTAATACAAACGGAGATACAAGAATTCAAATTTATGAAGGAACTTGTGGAGCACTGGTTTGCGTTTCAGGAAACGACGATGTAGATTACCCTGGTGGAAATTATTTATCGGAAGTTACCTTCAACACTGTTGCAAATACGACGTATTATATTGTTTGGGATAACAGATGGAGTTCTTTCGGTTTTGAATTTACGCTAACGGAAGCTGCTGCCGTATGTATAGATCCGTCTGCATTTGTAGGTAATGGCGCTACTTCAACTACTTTTGATTTAGGTTGGACAGATACAAATACGGGTACTCCAACTTGGGAAATAGAATGGGGAGCAGATGCCTTTACACAAGGAACTGGAACATTAGTTTCTAATATTGCAACACCAAATTATGTATTTATGGGATTGACTCCAAATACAAATTATGACTTTTTCATTCGCACCAATTGTGGTGGTTCTAATGGAGATAGTGGCTGGGTTGGTCCTATTGGGTTCAGATCTGAAAGAGATTGTTCTGCTTCTGCAACATTTCCATTTTCTCAAAGTTTTGTGGATGGAACTATCCTAGACTGTTGGGAAACTGAAGATGCAGATATGATGAGTCCTGTATGGTCATATAATACGGATACCAATGATTTAGATGGCGATGGAACAAATGATAGTTTTATGGTTGTTTTTCCACAAGCTGTGACTGAGGTTGCAAAAGATGATTGGATATTTTCAAAAAAGATGGATATGACAACTGCGAATACGTATGGAATAGATGTACTTTACAATGCATTCGATTTGAACACGGTTTCTGATGAAAGCTTTGAACTGTATATCACTGACGGTCAATCATCCACAGCAATATATCAATCCTTATTAGGAACCTATACTGGAATTACACAAGCTGGTGTTTTTGGTGATACTGGCGGGAATGACTTGATTACGCAAGCATATACTGCTTCTGAAACATTTACACCACCTTCAGATGGCACTTATTATGTAGCACTTCGTGCAACTGCTACGAATTCACCGAATCTTTTCATGTTTTTAAATCTAAGTGTTTCTGAAACGTTAGGCGTTGAAGAGTTTAATGCGGATAATTTTAGACACTTCATTAATTATGATACTAAAGTCATGACAATGGAAGCTTCTGAAAATATGTCTAATTTTATATTATTTAATAGTTTAGGACAACAGATTTTGAATTCTAAGTTAACGACACAAACTCACGAAGTTGATCTTACTACGATTAATGCAGGCATATATTTTGCTAAAGTAAGTATTGGAAATAAAACCAAGACTTTTAAGATACTTATGAAGTAGCCTTAGAATAATCTTGAAAGTATAAGAGTATAATTCTGATTTTCACATTAAATTTTACAATGTGTTTCAGAATTATACTTTTTAAAATAGTTACCAAATATAATTATGAAAAAAATTCTAGTAACACTACTCGTGTCATTTTGCATAGTATGTGTGTTCAGCTGTAAAGATGACGACTCCATTGCACCTACTACACCAATTGAACTAAACGATAATATAGTTGTGTATGAGGAAGGTGCCATTTCTGATGCGTACACGCTACTTTCTCCTTTGGGTTCAACCGATACGTTTCTTATCAACAACGAAGGTTTTGTAGTTCATAAATGGGAAGCTGAGACTAGTGCATTGGTTACATATTTAACAAATGAAGGAAACTTAATTAGAACTCTGCGACAGAATGATTCTGAATTTACTGGAGGCGGCGCTACAGGAGCTATAGAAATTTTAAACTTTGAAGGTGATCCAGTTTGGTTTTGGCAATATAACACACCCGATTATATATTGCATCATGATTTAGCTTTACTGCCAAACGGTAATATATTAGCATTAGTCTGGGAATATAAATCTGTAGATGATGCCATTGCAAAAGGAAGAAATCCAACGTTACTTTTTGACAATAAAGTATGGCCGTGTAAAATTATAGAAATCAAACCGCTCGCCAACAATCAAGCGGAAATTGTTTGGGAATGGTCTGTTTGGGATCATTTAATTCAAGAGCACGATGCCACAAAAGAAAATTTTGGAGTCGTTTCTAATCATCCAGAATTAATTAATATTAATTTTTCAGGTGGTGATGCAAATTTTAATCATTTGAATTCTATTGTTTACATTGAAGAATTTGATCAAATTGCAGTGAGTTCAAGAGTTTTTAATGAATTTTGGGTGATAGATCATAGTACTTCTACCGCGGAAGCTGCATCGCATTCAGGAGGAAATAGCAATAAAGGTGGCGATTTATTATACCGCTGGGGAAATCCGCAAGCATACAACTCGGGCACTTCTGATAATCAACGCTTATTTGGTCAACATGATGTAACCTGGATTGGAAACACTCAAAATAACGGTGGAAACTTCTTAGTTTTTAATAATAATAAATTTTCTGATAAATCTTCTGTTGATGAAATTTTGATTCCACAACTTCCAAATGGAAATTACGAATTAGCACCAAACACAATCAATCTTCCAGAAAATTCTATTTGGTCTTATGATAGCGAGCTCATTTTTTCTTCTCGACTTTCCGGAGCCAAACGATTGTCTAATGGCAATACTTTAATTACTGTTGGAAGAGATGGAACACTCGTTGAAATCAATGAATCGGGAACAATTATATGGCAATATCAAAATCCTATAGAAACAAATCCGGCTATTTTTAAAGTAGATAAATACGAAAAAAATCATCCTGCATTTGATGGAAGAACATTGACTCCTTTGTCTATCGACATTGAGTAATTGCCTTTGAATGATTAGCTGTTAGTTTTTTTACTTAAATAACGTGAGTTCGATATAACTTATTTTTTAATATACTGTTTATCATATATTTAACTCCAATGTCAAATCGAGCATTATTGAAATCAAAATGTATTTTGATTGAAGATACCTAGCGTAGCTATCGAGATTCAATAAAATGATAGTACTTTTTAAGCTTCTCGACTGCGCTCGAAGTGACAAAATGCTAATTTTATTGCGTTTGGCAGTTTATATTGACGATTTCTTATGTCGAACTCACGTTAAATATTATTTTATGAAAGATATTTTCAAATTGAAACATCTTCAAATTTTCAAATTAAAACTATTCTTTATTCGCCAATTGTCCGCAAGCTGCATCAATGTCTTTTCCGCGTGAACGTCTTACCGTAACCGTGATTCCATTTTGTTCTAACGAATCTACATATCTGTCGATGGCTTTGTCACTTGCTTGTTGAAATTGCCCATCATCAATAGGATTATATTCAATTAGATTGACTTTACTCGGCACATCTTTACAGAATTTCACCAATGCATTGATATCTTTTTGCTGATCGTTAATTCCGTCCCAAACTACATATTCGTAGGTAATTTGGTTTTTAGTTTTGTCATACCAATACGCCAACGCTTCTTTTAAGTCTTTAAGTGGAAAGTGTTCGTTAAACGGCATAATTTCCGTACGTACTTCGTCAATTGCAGAATGTAGTGACACTGCCAATTTGAATTTGACTTCATCATCCGCCATTTTCTTGATCATTTTCGGAACACCCGATGTCGAAACAATAATTCGTTTCGGTGACATTCCCAAACCTTCTTCAGACGTGATTTTATCAATTGCTTTGATAACATTGTTATAATTCATTAATGGTTCGCCCATTCCCATGAATACAATGTTTGATAATGGTCTGTTGTGATATAATCTGCTTTGGCGATCAATTGCAATTACCTGATCGTAGATTTCATCAGGATTTAGATTTCGCATACGTTTTAATCGTGATGTAGCGCAAAATTTACAATCTAAACTACAACCAACCTGACTCGATACACAAGCCGTAGTTCGTGTGCTTGTTGGAATTAAAACCGATTCCACAGTTAAACCATCATGCAAACGCACCGCATTTTTGATCGTACCATCATTACTACGCTGCATTTTATCCACACGAATGTGATTGATCACAAAGTTTTCTTCGAGCATTTGACGTGTTTCTTTCGAAAGATTTGTCATGTCTTCAAAGTTATGCGCACCTTTTTGCCACAACCATTCATACACTTGATTTCCACGAAATGTTTTGTCGCCTTCGCTTTCGAAGAAATCACGAAGTTGTTCTTTGCTTAACGCTCGAATGTCTTTTTTAACTGCTTGCATGGTGCAAAAATAGGTAGAATTTGTGAGTTTATAGTTGTTAGCTGACCTGTAAAATTTAAGATTCTGGCTACCAAAAACGATCTCGCAGCTACATATTACCTACTTTTGATTTCAATCTCTAATTCAAAATCACCTTCCGTCAAACCTTCTGCACCTACAACACCAATGACTATTTTATATGGACGATTTATAGCGTTCACTCTAACTTTTCGAGTATGGTCTTGTGTTTTTCCACGCCATTTCCGATCCCATTTAAAGTCAGCTTCACAGGTAATACAACTATTCAGATTTGGTGGGAGTTCCTCATTCGTTAAACCAACTTGATACGCATACAAGCTAAAATTATCCTTTTTATTCTTTGGAATAACTTTGATAAACATTTCAGAATACTTCGGAATCGTTGTTGCATATAAAACGTGATTTCCAGAGAATTTCTGATTTCGAATCGATGGAAAACAAGCTACACTACTATCCGCAGCCCATGATAAATCTGTAATTAAACCGCCTGTTTCAAGGTTTCCATTCGTTGTCGTAACTGAACCTTTTGTCTCTATTTTAGTAACTTCAACTTTGGTCATCATTTGAGGTATTTCTTCACCTCCGATTAGTTTTATTTCTAGGGTAAAATCACTTTCTGTCAAACCTTCTGCACCTACAACACCAATCACTACTTTATAAGGATTATTAATGGCATTCAATCGAACGTTTCGAGTGTGGTCTTGGGTTTTTCCGCGCCATTTACGATCCCATTTATAGTCAGCTTCACAAGTGACACAACTACTCAGATTTGGCGGCAGTTGCTCATTGGTTAAACCAACTTCATACGCATACAAGCTAAGGTTGTGCTTTTTATTCTTTGGAATCACTTTGATAAACATTTCAGAACGTTTCGGAATCGTTGTTGCATATAAAACATGATTCCCAGTGAATTTTTGATTTTGAGTAGCAGGAAAACACGCAACACTACTATTGGCAGCCCATGATAAGTCAGAAATTTTTTCTCCATCAGCTAAATTTCCTTGATAAGAAACGGTACTATTCGCTTTGACTGTTACTACTGAAATCTTTTTATTTCCATCTTGTGCAATGCTATAGTTTACCATCGGCAAACAAAAGCATAAGAATAGCAGCTGTTTTTTCATTTTTATCCTATTTATGATTCGATATTATGATTATGATTGATTTTTAAGAATGCACACAACATCATGTATCATATCGAGTTGCAAACTTAAGGTCTCAATTTAGCAAAAAACAATCCTAATAGAAATTTACATGTGTTCTTGGTTAGTAATCCTGTATACATAACCAATTATAGATGTGACAAGTCGCGAAAAAAAGTGATAATCGATTCATATACTACCAAAAAAAATCCTGCCAAAGACAGGATTTTTGATACTACTATATTTTTTTCTTTCTTAGATAATCAACATGGCATCTCCGTAGGTATAGAATTGGTATCCTTCTTTGATTGCTTCTTCATAAGCTTTAAAGAGAAAATCATGACCTGCAAACGCTGAAACCATCATTAATAATGTTGATTTTGGCGTATGGAAATTCGTAATCATGCAGTTTGCGATGCTAAATTCATACGGAGGAAAGATAAATTTGTTTGTCCAACCTTCATATTCGTTTAGTGTAAGATCAGAAGAAACTGAACTTTCCAATCCGCGCATTACGGTTGTTCCAACGGCGCATACTCGTTTTTTCTTAACTTTTGCAGCATTGACTACTTCTACCGCTTTTGGTAAAATTTTTAATTCTTCTGAATCCATTTTATGCTTCGATAAATCTTCTACTTCCACAGGATTGAACGTTCCTAAACCTACGTGCAACGTGATTTCAGAGAAATCGATTCCTTTAATTTCTAAACGCTTTAATAAGTGTTTTGAGAAGTGCAAACCAGCTGTTGGTGCTGCCACAGCGCCTTCTTCTTTTGCATAAATTGTTTGGTAACGCTCTTCATCTTCTGGCTCCACATCTCTTTTGATGTATTTTGGAAGTGGCGTTTGCCCAAGTTCACTTAGTTTCGTTCTGAATTCTTCGTACGAACCATCATATAAGAAACGTAATGTACGACCTCTTGAAGTTGTATTGTCAATAACCTCAGCAACTAAGCTTTCGTCTTCTCCAAAGTATAATTTATTTCCAATTCTAATTTTTCGTGCTGGATCTACTAAAACATCCCAAAGACGTTGCTCCTCATTTAATTCTCTTAATAAAAAGACTTCGATTCTTGCGCCTGTTTTTTCTTTGTTTCCAAATAATCTTGCAGGAAATACTTTCGTATTGTTTAACACCATTACATCGCCTTCATCAAAATAGTCTACTATATCTTTGAATTGCTTGTGTTCAATCGTTTTCTTTTCACGATTCAACACCATTAAGCGTGCTTCATCTCTGTTTTCTGAAGGATATTCAGCTAATAATTCTTCGGGAAGATCAAAACTGAAATGCGATAGCTTTTTTGCCATAAGTCTTTTGAGTTATTTTTAAGAACGGCAAATATACAATCTCAAGATAGGCGTTGTCAAGTATTTAAGGAGTTTTTTTAGATATACTTTTAATTAAGCTGTATTTCTGCTATCCATTTTGGATTCTTTAGCTACATAACATTTCAATTGTGCCCAATTTTACACGGTTTTTATACCAATATTTTGTAAATCTTTCCAAAAGTCTGGGAAGGATTTAGAAACGACATCTGCTTTTTCAATTTCCAATGGAACACGCAATGCTAATGGTGCAAAAGCCATTGCCATTCGGTGATCTTTATAGGTTTCGATGATGATATTTTCATTAATTTGAGTCGCTTCATGCAAGTGTAATGATGCGTCCGTGATATCAACGGAAGCGCCCAATTTTTCCAGTTCAGTTTTTAAAGCAACCAAACGATCTGTTTCTTTTATTTTTAGCGTGTGCAATCCGATCATGTTGCAAGATAATTTCAATCCGAATGCTGTAACAGCAATTGTTTGCGCAATATCTGGTGCATTTTTCAAGTCGAGCTTGATGGCTTCCTGGGTTGCTTCCCATTTTTTGGAAAGTGTAATTGTATTTTCAGCAAAAACAGTTTCCACTCCAAATTCCTTATAGATTTCTGCCAAACATGAATCGCCTTGCAAACTGTTTTCTTTGTAAGATGAAAGTTCAATGGTGGTTCCGATTTCGCTTAGCGCGATTAAACTATAAAAATACGAAGCCGAACTCCAATCAGATTCTACCGTGAATGCTTTTACATTTTCAGTGGCTTCAAATCGTTGTACAGTGATTGTATTTCCTTCAAAATGGGTTTTCACACCAAGGTCATTCAACAAAGAAAGTGTCATGTTGATATACGGAACTGACGTTATTTTTCCATTCAACGAAAGCGTTAAACCATTTTCCAAGGTTGGTGCAATAAGTAGTAACGCAGAAATGTATTGACTGCTGATATTCGCGTCAAGCGTAACTTTATTTCCTTGTAATTTTTGTCCTTTTATCTGTAATGGCGGATACCCTTCATTGTTTGTGTACTGAATGTCTGCGCCTAATTGTCGTAACGCTTCTACTAATATTTTTATGGGACGTTCTTGCATTCTCGCAGAACCTGTTAAGGTGATTTCTTGTCTGTTTTGTGTTGCGTAATAGGCTGTTAAAAAGCGCATTGCTGTTCCTGCGTGATGAATGTCTTTTATAGTATCTGAAGATTTTAGTGCTTTTTGCATTAATACCGCATCATCCGAATTGGAGATGTTTGCAATGGTAATGTTTGGATATAAAGCTTGCAATAGCAACAACCGATTCGATTCACTTTTGGAACCTGTTATCGCAATGTTTGATTGTTTGTGAAGTGTTGATTTTTGAAGCTTTATGTTCATAGCGTGATTTCTAGGTAATCTATGTTTTCAGTTGCATCTCGACTGCGCTCGATGTGACAAAGTAAGATTAAAAGATATTTTTTAGATTATTTTAACTTTTCATTATTGTGATGACGATCGTGATCGCGTTTGGTTTTCTTGTCCATTTTTTTGTCAAACGCTTCTTGCAAGTTAATACCTGTCTGATTTGCCAAACAGAGTACAACAAAAACCACATCGGCTAATTCTTCGCCTAAGTCTTTGTCTTTGTCACTTTCTTTTTCGCTTTGTTCTCCGTAGCGTCTTGCAATGATGCGCGCTACTTCGCCAACTTCTTCTGTGAGTTGCGCCATGTTTGTCAATTCATTGAAATAGCGAACACCGTGTTCTTTAATCCATGTATCTACGTTGAGTTGTGCTGCTTTTATGTCCATGAGACTGCGTTTTTTAAGCGAAAGCTTGTTTGTAAAAAGTATTCAAAAGTGAGATCCCGCAATTCTGCGGGATTAGTTCAACTTACAATTTTAAATGCGTCTTTCAGGCTTTTTAAAATTGAGTTTCACTAAAAAAAGTGACTTTATAAACGTGTTATAAAGTCACTTGTAAAAATATAGTTTTTTGGTGAATTATTTTGTGTGATTGTACAAAAACCGCTGAACTTTTTGCAGTACTTATATTTTCTTCAATACTACTTTTTCTTTTTCTTTTTCCACCAACATTTTATAGAATTCACGTAATGCAGCGTATTTGTCTGGTGTAATGACAGACGAATTGATTTCTTTTGACATGACTACGCTGATTCCATTTGGTGTTTTAGAGATATTGAATGAATACGCTCCTAAGTTATCTGGCAATCGAACTGCTGCAGCTTCTGGCAATGATTCTACTTCATAACCTGCTGGCAATTGAATGTTCATCATAATTTTTCGTTTCCACGGATATCCAAAATCAACTGGATAGACTCTTTCTTCGGTCTTGAAAACATTTTCTGAAGTGGCCAAAAAGAATAATGGCGAAAAGTAGAGTTTATCTCCAATAACTTCCGCTTGTGATTCTTTTGTGAATGCGTATGATTCTAATACAGGCTTTCCAATTTTCTTCAAGTTTTTTACAGCATGTTCGTCAATTTCGATGTCTCCAATTGCATTTTCAAGTTTTTCAAGATAGTCGTCTTTGTCAGCTTTTGTATAGATTTCTCTAAATTCTAACGCATTGTGTGATGTGAATTGTGTACGTTGCTTTCCTGCTAAATCTCCGTTTTCATCTAATGTTACACTTAAACTTGTTGCACGCAATGCAGCTTGGTTCGGCATTAAACTGATTTGACTCCAACTTCCATCTTTACGAATGAGTCTTCCTGACCAGTTTAGCGCACGCAACGGCAATACATTTGGCTCACCATAGTAGTTTGTGGCATCTAATAGGATTACAGCATCTTCTACTTCTATCGCAGCAATTACATAGTTGAATCCATTTAAGGTTGGAAACATTTTGATTCCATGTCGTCGTGTGCTTAAGATTACAGGGTTTGCATTGATGCCTGCATAACGTAACATTGCTGTTAGCATTAGGTTCATGTCTGATACGTTTCCTAAGTTTTCTTTGTATGCTTTACGAACACCTACATCGGTATATTTTCCGTAGTTTCCATTCCACTTTACTTTGTTTCGAACGTAGTTATAGATTAGCGACGCTTTTTTCATATCGCCCGCAACACCTTCTATTAATCCGTCGATATCATCTTTGAAGTATGATTTTTTTTCTAATTCTCCTCCAAAGGCTTGACTTCTATAAATCGTTTTTACGACATCATCCCATGATTTTGATAAGTATTTTGGGATATCGTTCGGATATTGTATTTGTGATAATTCAAATTTTACAGCACTGCGATAGTTTTCAATGTTGCTCACAAAACTTTCATCTTTTAATGCTGGCACATCTTTTAGGTTGAATTTTGTGATGTTGTAGTTGAATTCAACATCATCTCTACTAAAAGTTGTTTTCGTAGTTGCGAAAGTACTATTTCCACCACTTCTTGAACTTCCAGTTAGCGTTATTGTACCTGGACGATTTGCTTCAATAGGTTTTAGTAAAAAGTATCCTTTGTAATGCTTTTTGTACGTGAAGTATTCAGGTGCTTCAAATACGACTTCGATATGATTTACAGGAATATTATATTGAAGATCTATTTCGTTGATGTTTCCATAATACGGGGAAGTTATTTTGTATTTATATTCTACAACCGAACCTTCTTTTACATTAGGCATGGTTAGTTTTTCTACTTCAACATATTCTGACCGTTTTTCTTTGAAGATTCCGTCATTTCGGAGTTTGGTATCTTCTATTTTTCCGTTTTCTAAGTTGTAGGTATAGGCTTTTAAACCTAAAACTTTTTCACGTTCGCCACTTCCTTTGTAGAGCGGAATGTAATGGTTCGCCATTTCAAAACCATCTTTTTTGTATATTTTGATCCGTTTGTGAACGTTCGTTTCTACGTAAAAACCTTGTCCTTGTATGTACCGAAATGTAACGTACAATTTTTCATAAAGTATGGCTGCCGAAGCTTCTGGATCTTTTGGATGTTCTTTTTCTTCTAGTTCTGCTTTGGAAATTTTTCCAAATTTAACTTCTTGTGCATTTAATGCTGCAAAACATACAAACGCAAAAGTTAGTAAGATGTATTTTTTCATCTGTGTATATTTGTTAATATTGAATAGGGTGTTTATTTTTTGATAAGTACAATTTTAGAACCATCGTATTTGACAATTTTTTTCATGAAATTTCGATAGTTTTTATACTCTTCTTTTGGGTATAAACCATCATTTATTTTGATCTCTCTTTTGTATTGTAGTGTTTGATCGTCTTTTTTTGTAATTGTAAAAGAGTAACTTCCAAATTTGGTTTCGTACGTTACATTGTCGGGAATCGCTTCTATTTCGTAATCGCTTGGCAATTTGATTTCATAATCGTCCGTATCGTAATAACCTCTTTGAATTTCTAATGGAAATTTACGATTTCGATAGCGATCAGGAATGTTGGTTTGTCTGTTTAGAGCATTTGGTGCAAATAACATCCGATTGCCCGTAACGACTCCATACGCATCCGCATTGAATTTTACTTTTTCAGAGAACGCAATGGTTTCTTTGTCATTTTCAAGCGCAATTCCATCAACATTGATATTATTTATCGTTCTAAAGTATTTTTTGTAGTGTTTGTCTTTTTCAATGTCAGACCAATCTTTTAGGTAATACCGGTTATCATACTGAATTCCTTCTGTTTTTATCGAAACATCCGCCGTTAAGTTTCCTTCATTGTTTAGCGTGTATGAACCTGTTGTTTCTTGTAAACTTTCTTCCGCAGTGTATTTTTTGGTGCGTTTTATTTTTCCACCTTCAGGAGTAATCACCAATACATTTCTGTTATCGGTAAAGTCGCCAATGTGTCCAAAAGGCACTTTTTGACTTGTACATTCAAGCCAAATATCATCGCCGCCATTTGGAATGTTTAGGATAACATGGTTTCCTTGTGCTAGCGACGCAAAGTCATCATAGAAACCTACTATTTCATTCCCAGCTTCTACATGTGTGTAATGAGATTCTACATCTACAATTTTTAATAAAGCCATCATGTAGTTCGTCAATCCTTTACAATCGCCATAACCAACTTTGTCTACTTCTTCTGCTGGAATCGGTTGAAAACCTCCAATACCAACTTGCACACTGATGTAGCGTGTTTTGTTTTGCATGAATTCGTAAATGATTTTTGCTTTTTCGCGATCGGAAGTTACGCCAGCCACTAATTTTTGAATGGTTGCTTTTGTTTCTGCATCGACAGTTGTACGACCAAGGAGTAGACTTTGATGCATCCATGAACCAAATTCTTCCCAATTGTTGATTTCGGCGGTAACGCCATCATAGCTAAATTTATTCAACGCAAAGAATACTTTGGGTTCTATTTCAGATTCTGATGGACTTAATGATTCAGGTTTTATGCTTGATATATTTTCGATGATGTAGACAAGTTTCCCTTCTTTTTCTTCTTTTATGACACCAAATTCCTCTAAGTTGAGTTCTTTTTTGTGTAGTGTAAATGATGGTGGATAGGTTATTTTGTAACGACTTTTTTGAATTCCGACATAGTATCCAAGCGGATTGAAACTTGGAATGTTTGCCGTATTTTTTGTTTGTACAACACAGGTAAATACTGCCGTAAACGGATATGCAATTGGCATGTAATCTATGTATTTTACACGCGAATCAGAATACATGGTGCCGCCATCTACCGCACTTACATCTACAAAATCGCGTTGACGAAATTTCTTGATTTGTTTCCCTAATTTGTCATAGATTCTAACTTCTGCCTCTTTTACTTTGATGTCATTGTCATAACCGACAACTGCTCCAATTTTGTAAATTCCGCTTTCGTTTAAAACAGTAACAATTCGTTTTTGCGAAATTTCTAAATCATTGATTGCTTTTACCGCAACAATTGTTTCATCGAGACGGACGACAGCATTCGCATTGTCTTTTAATTCTTGAGGAAGTGTTAAATAACTTTTGAGATCGTCCTGTGAGAATACTAAATTTACATTTAATAATAAAAAGACAATCCATACTAACTTAATGCGCATACATATTATGTTTTATTCGATATCGTGGGGAAACATTCTACGAATATAAGAAAAGAAATGGTTTCTAACGTTGAAATTTCGCAAGTGTAAGAAAAAGTTACTAAACGTAGTTATTCTTTGTTTTTAGAATCTATGATGATTGTTACAGGACCATCATTTAGCAAAGCAACTTTCATATCGGCACCAAAAATGCCAGTTTGCACTTTTTTTTGAAGATCTTGCTCTAATTGTCCTACAAATGCTTCGTATAGCGGAACAGAAGTTTCTGGTTTTGCTGCTTTGATATAACTCGGACGATTTCCTTTTTTAGTACTTGCATGCAATGTAAATTGACTTACTACAATTGCGTCGCCGTTGGTGTCAATTAGTGAAGTATTCATCACGTCGTTTTCATCATTGAAGATTCTGAGTTTGGCTATTTTGGCAGAAAGCCAAGCAATATCTTCTGGTGTGTCTTCGTGTTCAATTCCAAGGAGAATGAGCATTCCATGACCGATTTCAGCTATCTTTTTAGCTTCTACGGTTACGCTTGCTTCTGAAACTCTTTGGATTACGGCTTTCATTTATAATTAATATAGTTTTATTCTTTTGATCAAAATTATAATTTTCTAAATAACTTATTATTCAAGCAAGTATATTTTTCGTTTTTCATTTTCATTTTCTTTGCTCGCACAAAGAATACTGAATCAAGTTCAGCACTGGCATCAACAAAAGAAAGTGCGCTTTTTAGTTCATGCGTTTCTATTTCAAACTAAAGTATTCATGAATCTTCGATTTCCAGAGGTGTTTTTGACTGAAAAAGTCAAAACCGTATCCATTTTTCTAAATTTTCTCCAAGGCTTCAAAAATTCTTAACGAAAAATGTATACTACACTGCGGAAAAAGAATTGTATTGTCTATAAATTATTCATCTTTGAATTCGTCAACACGGTAATTGTTGTCATCGCCTTCTATGATTTGCACGTAGCTTTTGTAGCGCGACCACGCAATTTCACCTTCATCTACAGCGTCTTTGATGGCGCATTTTGGCTCTTCAATGTGAATGCAGTTGTTGAATTTACATTTGTTTTTTAGTGCTAGAAATTCTGGGAAATAGTTGTCTATTTCTTCTTTTTCCATGTCTACAATTCCGAATCCTTTGATTCCTGGTGTATCAATTATTTTTGCGCCAAATTCTAAATCGAACATTTCAGCAAAGGTTGTTGTATGTTGTCCTTGCTTGTGTTGTTCCGAAATTTCTTTTGTTTTTAGGTTTAATGTTGGATCAATTGCATTGACTAAAGTAGATTTCCCAACTCCTGAATGTCCTGCAAACATACTTACCGTTCCTTTCATTCGCGCTTTGATAGCATCAATGTTTTTGTTTTCCTTGGCGGAAATCTCTATACATTCATATCCAATATTCTCGTAGATATCTCTGAGATACATCACTTCCGCACGTTTTTCAATTTCTGTGTAGGTATCCATTTTGTTGAATGTTAATACACATGGAATTTGATACGCTTCTGCGGTAACTAATAAACGATCTATGAAACTTGGAAATGTTGGTGGATTGTCAATCGTAATTAATAGAAATACCTGATCAATGTTGGAAGCAATGATATGCGTTTGCTTGGATAGGTTGACCGATTTACGAATGATATAGTTTTTTCGCTCAAAAATTTCATCAATAATTCCTGTTTCGGTATTATTTTTTGCTTCTAGCGTAAAGTTCACTTTGTCACCAACCGCAATCGGATTGGTACTTTTGATTCCTTTGAGTCTAAATTTCCCTTTAATTCTACATTCATACGCTGTTCCATCTTCAGTTTTCACCAAATACCAACTTCCCGTAGATTTATAAACAGTTCCTATCATTACTGCAAAGATCAAGATTATTCTTATAACTAACAAAAGGTTTGTACTTTCATACAAACCTTTTTATTTATGTGTGTTTTAAATTAGTTTTGAATTTGCATTCTCCCTAATTTGTCTTTCGATCTTCTTGATGCGTAAATGATGTAATCATTGGCTCCTTTTCTGTAATAGACTCCTGGTCTGATGACTAATTGTCCGTCTTGATATTCTTCTGGATCAATTCTGGTAATTTCTCCTTTATCATCAAATACAAATGCAGTTGGAATTGCTTTGTTATAGTTTCCTAATCTTTTAATTTTTTCAATATCAGTAACACCAATATTTTTTTTATTATCATTAAAAACAACCGTTAATTGTCCGTTTTCATAGATAGGAATGGCGCTTAAGTATTCTGGACCTCTACCTGCAACTGCAATTGGAATTGCGATTCCAACACCAACCGAAAAGTTATTTCCACTTGCAAAACCAAAGATTCCCAATGAGAATACAGTAAAAGCAGCCTTCTGCTCTTTTGGAATTACATTTGTCCAAGCTACAGTTCCATCAGCATTTAAAGAGGTTACTATAATTTCGTTATTGATGTATATAATTGGTTGTACTGCTACAGGACCAATTCCTTGTGCTCTCCCTACAACTATTTGCTGATATTCAGATAGTAAAAATAATCCGCCGTCTTCTTTTTCTATCAAACTATGCGTTCTGTATAAAGGCTTGATGTCTTTGTCTTTTTTAGCTCTTCGTTCTCCAATGAGTTTTACTTTTGTTTCATAATCAAACTTATTGAATTTCAGATTGGTTACTTCATTCGTCTTTGCATTAATAGTTGCAGCATATACACCTCTTAATTTTTTGTTTGCTTTTCCATTTTTACGCACACTTGAGTAGAATCCCACTAAATGCAACACATCATTATTTGTTGCTAGTAATTCACAGTTGATAACTTCTCTGTTTATAAAATCGATATTAATGATTTCTTTTGCGTAACCACTTTCTTTTTTGAATGCGTGTACTTCAAATTTTTCAATGTTTTTTTTCGCTTTACGATCTCTGTAACTTTCGTTGATGACAATGAAAATATCATCGTATACATTTACATCAAAATCAGCAATGTTGAATTCTAAGTCTCTTCTGTCTTCAAAAGGAACAGTTTCTAAGTTTGTCATTACAGCTTGAAGATTTTCATCAAATAATTTTACTTCGTACTGTACTTCTTCTTTTTTATCAAAGAATGCTGCGTGCATAATTAGCAAACGATCGCCTGTTGGTGATTCTTTGAAGTAGAAAGCACCTCTTTCTCGCTTCTTGGTTACCTTTGTATTGAATAGTATTTGTCCATTTTTTGACAATTTTCCATCTGCCGAAATAGGAAATCCTACTAAATGGTTTTCTTTTGCTTTCCGATCGTACAAGCTTCCAAATGCATATAGGTTGTTTCCAATGACAATGATTTCTTCAAACGTGAGATCTTTTCCTTTGTATTCTGTAAATTCAATTTGCTGCGTACCGAGTATTTCCATTTTGTCTGCACCAAACATTTTTAGGAAATATTTCTTTTTCCCTTTGCGTGCTAACGTGTAGATTTTTCCATTGAGTTCTCCGGCAATTCGAACAATTTTTTCTTTGTCTTCTTTGATTTCTTCTCCATAAGAAATTGTAATAGGACCTAATTTTCCTTGCGCATTTACGTTCAATACAAAAAGAAATAGCAATACGTGTACAATGTGTTTCATCTGTGTTTTTAAAGTTTTAGGGTGATTTTTGTTTGCAATAATTTGTGGGAGTTGGCAAATGTATAGATAAATTTTAGTTATCAAAATAAAATTGATAAGTGCTTCGTTTTTGACAAAAATTTAGTGTTGCGTTTTCATAAACCATCAACAATCTACTTATCACGTTTACAACGCTTTATTGCGAATTTATAAACCGTCAATAGTGTTTCTTTTTTTGATGAAAAATTATTTCTTCTTTTGATTCATATTAATTTAAAACTAAAAATTATGAAAAAACGAAATTTAAAAAGTCTAGCATTAAACAAAACATCTGTGTCAAATCTTACAGGAGGTGGAGAAACTGTAGACACTGGAACCCTTACGGGACCAACTGTGACTGTTCCAAACTCAAATTTTATTGGTTGTTGGTCAGATGGTGTAAATTCTTGCCTAAGTGAGTATCGTACAGCTTGCGAACAAACTATGGAAGAAACATGCGGTATTGAATGTGAAAGTATTCAGAATCCATTTTAATCATCATTTTTAAAATCTTGAAGTTATGAAAAAACGAAATTTAAAAAATTTAGTATTAAATAAAACATCCGTATCTAATCTTAATGGAGGTGGAGAAACTTTAGACACTGGCACCTTTACAGGACCAACTGATACTGCGCCAAACTCAAATTTTATTGGTTGCTGGTCAGATGGTGTAAATTCATGTCCAACTGAAGCACCTACCTGCGGACAGGAATCAGTACTATTTGAAACATGTGGTATTGAGTGTGAAAGTATTCAGAATCCATTTTAATCATCATTTTTAAAATCTTAAAATTATGAAAAAACAAAATTTGAAGAGTTTAGCACTTCATAAGAAGTCAATTGCTAGTTTTAGTATTAAAGGTGGTGATAATCCAATTGATACTTCTGGCGGAAGTGAAGAAAATCCGAATTCAATGGATATTTTAAAGTGTTCGCCAGAAACGCTCATTGCAAATACAGATTGTACGTGTGCATAGTTTTTTGTAGCATTGCTGAACATAAAAAGCGAGCCAATTGGCTCGCTTTTCTGTATTTATCTTATTAGTTATTCACTATTTTCTCTTGATGATTGATCGATTCTTGGTGAATGGCTTTGAAGATTTTAAGGATAAATTCTTCACTTAGTTTATTCTCTTCACCTTCTAAGATCATCTTCCCTAAGATTTCATTCCAACGTTTGGCTTGTAAGATGGCAACGTTTTTCTCTTTTTTCAACGCACCAATTTTATCTGCAACTTTCATACGTTTTCCTAACATTTCAATGATTTGATGGTCAATAACATCAATTTGTGTACGGAACGTGTTTAATGCATTTCGGTATTCAGCTTCGGTATCAGTAGCCTTTCTGATTTTTAAATCTTCCATGACTTCTACTAGTCTGGTTGGCGTGATTTGTTGTTTGGCATCACTCCAAGCATTGTCTGGATCAAAATGTGTTTCTACCATTAAACCATCAAAGTTTAAGTCTAAACCTGTTTGGCAAATGTCAAAAATGATATCTCTTCTTCCTGCAATGTGCGATGGATCTAAGATTAATGGTAAATCTGGAAAACGGTTTTGCAATTCAATCGGAATTTGCCATTCAGGATTGTTTCTGTAACGCGTTTTTTCATAGGTTGAAAATCCTCTGTGAATGACACCTAATTTTTTAATATCTGCCGAATATAAACGTTCCACAGCACCAAGCCATAATGGTAAATCAGGATTTACTGGATTTTTGACTAATACAATTTTGTCTGTTCCATTTAATGCATCTGCAATTTCTTGTACAATGAATGGGCTTACCGTTGAACGTGCACCAATCCATAATACATCAACATCATGTTCTAATGCTAAACGCACGTGTGTTGCGTTGGCTACTTCCGTAGCTATCATCATTCCGGTTTCTTGTTTGGCTTTTTGCAACCATTTGAGTCCGAGTGCGCCCACACCTTCAAAGTTTCCTGGACGCGTACGCGGCTTCCAAATTCCTGCGCGCAATACAGTTGCGTCCGTATCTTTGAGCTCATGTGCTATTTTTAATACTTGTTCTTCTGTTTCTGCACTGCATGGTCCTGCGATTACTAATGGATGTTCTAATCCGAAAGCATCTAACCAGTTTCTAAGTTCTTTTTTGTTTTCCATGGTTTTTCTTTTTTTTACTTTTTGCGTTATCCTTCGATCAGCTCAAGACACGCATATTATTCATTATTATATTGGTTCTTTGGGATTTCCACTTTCGTGGGAACTTCCGCGTTAGGGATAGCAGCGGCATCCTCCCGATTTTCTCGGGAGATACAGCGGATAGCCCGACCAAGAGGCACACTGAGGTTTTCTCGAAGTGTGCTTCTTGGAAACGCCCTAATTATTGTTATTTGATTCCGTTTAATATTTTTTTAATGTGATTCGTATTTTCCATTTCTTTATAGATTCCCTCAAAATTATCTTGTACCATCAATGCTTTGAATTCTTGCAAATTGGCAATGTATTCGTCTAATGTTTCAATGACGTTTGTTTTGTTTTGCTCAAATATTGGTGTCCACATCGCTGGCGAACTTTTTGCCAAACGCACTGTGGAAGCAAATCCACTGCCTGCCAAATCGAAAATATCACGTTCGTTTTTTTCTTTTTCAATGACTGTTTTTCCTAACATAAATGCACTTATGTGCGATAGATGTGATACGTATGCAATGTGTTTGTCATGCGATTTCGGATCCATATATCGAATGCGCATGCCTAAGTGTTTGAATAGTTCTAATGCTTTTTCTTGCAGTGTAAATGCTGTTTTTTCAACTTCGCATATAATATTCGTTTTGCCTGCAAATAAACCATTGATCGCTGCTTTGGGTCCAGAAAATTCAGTTCCTGCAATTGGATGCGCTGCCAAAAAGTTTCTTCGCTTTGGATGCGTTTCTATGCTTTTACATATTTTTTCTTTGGTTGAACCAGCATCAATAACCAACGTATCGTCACTAATTGTATTTAAAACTTCCGTAATAATATCAATTGATACGTGTACCGGAATCGTGATGATGACAATATCAGCATTTTGCATGCTCGAAACGGTTGCTTTTTTATGAATGAGCTGTCTTTGCAGTGCTTCTTCTAAATGTGCATCGTTTGTGTCAATTCCGTACATCACAGCTGCTGGATATTTTTCTTGAATATCTAACGACATGCTTCCGCCAATGAGTCCGATTCCTATGATGTATACGTTCATGTTAACTAATATCTATGATTTTACTTATTTTTTGATCTTTAAAAGAGAAGACACTTTTACCATTCAATGTAATTTCCGCTCCTTTTTTTATTTCTTCAGACAGGTCTACTGCTACTATGCCTTGATAGTTAATAGCAACAACAACTTCTTTTTCATTTTTTGAAATATCAACAATTCGCTGCATTCTGGATTCAAATAGTAATGCTGCTTTTTTAGCTTGCGCTTCAAATTCTTCAATTCCTTGGGTTGCGAGTGTCAATGTTTCTGATGCATAGTTTTCAAAAACAATATCTGCATGCAAATCTTTCAACATTCCTGAAATATCAAATGCATTGTACGCATTAATGTACGCGTGTATGATTTCTATTTTTTGCTTCATATTACATTCTATTGATGACTTCTTTTATTTTTGCTTCGGTTACACATAATGAAAAACGTACATAACCTTCTCCTTGTGTCCCAAATATGCTTCCTGGCGTGATGAATACATCTTTTTCATAGAGTAATTTGTCTATGAATTCTTCTGAGGTTAGTTCATTGGTTGCAGGTAGTTTTGCCCACACAAACATTCCTGCCGTTTCCTCATCATATACACAATTCAATTTTGTCGCCAATTCCCAAACAAGTTTACGGCGTTTTTCATATATTTTATTGAGCGTTGCAAACCATTCTTTGGAACTTGCCAATGCTTGGATTGCGCCTTTTTGGATTCCGTAAAACATGCCCGAATCCATATTACTTTTTACTTTTAATACGTGTTGAATGTGTTCCGCTTTTCCCATCACCATTCCTGTACGCCAACCTGCCATATTGAACGATTTACTGAGTGAATTTAATTCTAAAGCCACATCTTTTGCACCATCAATTGCTAGAATACTCAACGGTTCCTCGTTGAGAATGAAACTGTATGGATTGTCATTGATAATCAGGATTTGATGCTTTTTTGCAAAAACAATCAAGTTTTCAAAGAACGCTTTCGTTGCTTTTGCGCCTGTTGGCATGTGCGGATAGTTGACCCACATCAGTTTTACTTTGCTTAAGTCTTGCTGTTCTAATTGTGCCAAATCGGGCAACCAATTGTTCGCTGCTTTTAGGTTGTAATATTTTGGAATTGCGCCTAATAGTTTCGTTACCGAAGTGTAGGTTGGATAACTCGGATTTGCAATTAATACCTCATCGCCTTCATCTAAATATACCATGGAAATGTGCATGATTCCTTCTTTGCTTCCCATTAATGGTAAGACTTCATCATTCGCGTTTAACGCAACATTGTAATTTTTCTGATAGAAATCTGCAATGGCATTTCTCAGCTCAGGAATTCCCTGGTAGCTTTGGTATTTGTGTGCTGTATCGTCGTGTAAACTTGCTTCTAAAGCGTCTACTACAACTGTTGGCGGTTGCAAATCGGGGCTTCCGATTCCGAGATTGATGATCGGTTTTCCAGCCGCTATTAATCCGCGTACTTCTCGTAATTTTTTAGAGAAATAGTATTCTTCAACCGTATGTATGCGTTTTGCAGGAATCATGAGTTTCGTTGGTTTTTGTAGGTTCCTAACACTTTTAAACTTGTCGTCATTATTTCCAATATGGAGATTGCTTTGGTATAGTTTTCATACGATTCAAACGTAACATCTACGAAAAAGGCATATTTCCAAGGTGTTTCTATAATTGGTAAGGATTGTATTTTGGTTAGGTTGAGTTTGCAATCGCTCATAACATTGAGTATGGTTGCTAAACTTCCTCTTTTGTGATCTAATTCAAATCGTAAGGATGCTTTGTCTATTTGATCAATTCCGTTCGTTGGCTTTTCTTTTTGTAGAATTACAAAACGTGTCGCATTGGTTTTGATCGTTTGAATTTCTCCTGAAAGAATTTCTAAATTGAAGAGTTCCGCTGCAGTTTTTGTAGCAATTGCCGCAATTCCTTTTAGTTGTTGTTGTTCTATTTTTTGTGCAACTGCTGCCGTATCTACATCTTCTACCAATTTGATTTGTGGATATTGCTTAAAGAATTCTTTACACTGCAACAACGCCATCGGATGCGAACAAACTTCCGTAATATCTTGAATGGTTTGATTTGGCAACGCCATTAAATGATGATGAATGTTTAGGTAATATTCACCATTGATGTGAATGTTATTTGCATCAATTAATGCATAGTTTGGAATGATAGAACCTGCAATGGTATTTTCCAATGCCATGATTGCGTAGTTGCATTTTCCATGCATCAAGCTATGTACTAACGCATCAAAAGATAGACATTCGTCCAATTGTACTTCGTCTCCGAAATACGCTTGTGCTACTTTGTGATGGTTGGAACCTTGAATTCCTTGTATGGCAATTGTTTTTTTCATTCGTCTATATACTTCACCTTAAAAGGTTTATTTGATATAATTTTTAATCAAAATACTTCTCAAAAAGTATTCAATTTTAGTTTTTTATTTTAGTTCGTGTCATTTCTATTTTAAAATTAAGGAACTTATGAATCTTCAATTTCGTTTTCTTTGCTCGCCCAAAGAAAAGAAACAAAAGAAAAGGCGCTTTTTCCAGAGGTGTTTCTAGTTTTTTCTCTGAAAAACTAGAACCGCAATTATTTTCTAAATTTTTTCCAAGGTTTCAAAAATTCTTAACGAAAAGAATTACTACACTGCGGAAAAAGAAAAACCGTTTAGTTTTTATATAAAATTCACATTACCCTAATTACATATAACATCTCTTTTTTTAATTTTTATCCAAAAAAAAAGTTCCGAATATATTTCGGAACTTACTTTGATATGTTTTGAGTTTGTTTACACTAAACTATATAACAAGGAGTTCCAACTTTTTTCTGTAGAAAAAGTAAAAATAACCTTGCCAAAAATAGTTTGCTTTAAACATCGTTGTTTCCATTTATGTTTAGCTAATGTATAGATTAATTTTTGTAATCAAAATCGTTTTCCAATATTTTTTGAAGAAAAACGTTTTTATCAGTAAACCATCGTATTTTTTGTTTTTATTTGATTTAATGATGCAAAATACTGATGAAAATTTATGTAATTTTGAATCTCTAATTCCTGAACATGTCTATTGTAGTAGAAAATATCACTAAAATTTATGGCGAACAAAAAGCATTGAATGCAGTTTCTTTTCGTGTTGCTAAAGGAGAAATTGTTGGTTTTTTAGGCCCAAATGGTGCTGGAAAGTCTACCATGATGAAAATATTGACGACCTATTTGAAGGCGACTTCGGGAAATGCCGTTGTGAACGAGTTTGATACGATTGCTAATGCACGAAATGTACAAAAGAGTGTTGGGTATCTTCCTGAGCACAATCCGTTGTATTTGGATATGCATGTGCGTGAATATTTAGCGTTTAGCGCGAATGTACACAAAGTAGCAAAGTCACGTATTGATGAAGTAATCAAAATGACAGGGCTTTCGCCAGAAGCTCATAAAAAGATTAGTGAATTGTCAAAAGGATATCGTCAGCGTGTTGGTTTGGCAAATGCCTTATTGCACGATCCGGAAGTGTTGATTTTGGATGAACCCACAACAGGTTTAGATCCGAATCAATTGACAGAGATTCGAAATTTGATTACTTCGATTGGAAAAGAGAAAACTATTTTTCTTTCCACACATATTATGCAAGAAGTAGAAGCTATTTGCGATCGCGTGATTATTATTAATAAAGGAGAAATTGTTGCTGATACTACATTAGCAAAACTTCAGAAAGATCAACAACAGGTAATTGAAGTTGAGTTCGATTACCGTATTGAAGATGTTTTACTTGAACAGATTCCGCATGTGACACAAGTTGTGAATACACATGGTTTGGTCTATGAACTTACGTTTGACACGACAAAAGATATGCGTTCGACTGTATTTGATTTTGCGCATGATAATGAATTGAAAGCATTGCAAATTAATCCTAAGAATAAAAATTTAGAGAGTTTGTTTAGAGAGTTGACGGCTTCTTAGATTCGCTATGCTTTTAGACTGCTTTGCTTTTCGATCGCTTCGCTCTTAGATTGTTGGATTACTACTTTTTTGTTGATTTGTTTTTCTGTTTTTTCGTTTTTCTGCTTGTTTGGTTTGTTACGAATTCTCGAATTATTTTCAGAATATCTATACTTTATTGAGTTTTCAACACACGCTATTTAATTGAAGTATTTTTACTATATTTAAAGTGCTATAAAACTTCTTTTAATGGAAAAATATACTTTAATAAACTCAACGAGATCATTTCGTTATGCACAGATTAATGTGGCATTAGTTTGTATTTCCATTCTTTTAATTTTACTTAAACCTGAAGGAGCAAATAGAACTTTTTCATTTTTGTTTGGAGCAATTTTTTGCGCATTCAGTACACTTGGTTTTTCAGGCATGTATTTTTATCACAGAGGAACAACTGAGTTTACGTTTTGGAAAAGGAGATTTTCTTTTTTAGTACATATTTGTATTTGCTTATTGATCCTTTTTTGGTTTTTAACAGCTTGCGCCTATGTTCTAAATGTTATTAAATAACGTGAGTTCGACATAAGAAATCGTCAATATAAACTGCCAAACGCAATAAAATTAGCATTTTGTCACTTCGAGCGCAGTCGAGAAGCTTAAAAAGTACTATAATTTTATTGAATCTCGACTGCGCTCGATTTGACATTGGAGTTAAATATATGATAAACAGTATATTAAAAAATAAGTTATATCGAACTCACGTTAAATAGTAGGTTTCTTTTGGAAATTTATTTTTCTCTCCACGAATTCACGTATGTTTGACTGTATAGAATTGACATTTGAAAGTTCTCACATCTTAATATTCCTTCAAAATATCACATAAAAAAGCGAACCGAAGTTCGCTCTTGTTATTCCTAATTAATAGACATTATTTTTATCCAATACAAAGGCAAAATGTTTCCTCAAGTGAAGTTTGTTTTGTTGTTGGCAATTTTCCTCCATTAATTTTTACGCTATTTACAATGCTTATTGTTTTTTTTCTAAGCAATAAATTTTTTACTTTTTTTTCTCTCATGACATTAAAATTTTAAATTAATAATAGCATGAAAGTAGTATGTTAAAACACCTAAAACAATAAACTTAACCTTTGGTTCTTAAACTGAAGGTAGTAAAAATTAAATTTTACAATCCTTAATAAAACAATTTTCAAAAAGAGATATAATGCTAATAATGAGTCGATTATTCGAAAATAAGCTGCCCTGTGTAATGCGCCGTAAGTGCTATGATTGGCGGACGATTTACCGCAATTACATCACCAGTTCCAAAGATGTCTCCCGAAAGTTCCAACTGTGGATTGATAATGATATCATTACTTCCACGAGAGAAGATAGAAACTGCATTTGCTGCAAAATTTTGGGCTTCTACGCGTGAATTTCCACCAGGAAAATTGATGTCAAAAATATCAGTACTTCCTGAAATGAATAGATTCGATAAGTTATTGAACAAAATATTTAGTTCCTGATTTTGTACTTGTAATGTAAAGTTTCCAGAAGCTGCACTTTCGTTGGTGAAATTTTCAGAAATCAAAGTGAGATTTGGATAGGTTAAAATTCCGTCCGAACGCACTTCAAACTGAGTTTTACTTATAATTTCCGTAATGTTCGGCGAAGTCACATAAATTGTGGTGATTCCGTAATCGCGAACATAATTGCAGTTATTATTGTCAAATAAGAATAGCTTGTCTCCAATAACAGTTGCTTCTACTTCATTGATCAGATTTGCGCCCGATTCTATGATTATTTCTTGACTTGCGCCATCTTTTATCACTAGATTAATTCCTTCATTGACTTCTATTTTAGAGAAATCATTCACGCGAACTTCTTCCGTGATGATACTTCCCGACGCTTGAAAACAATCGTTCGCATCTTCTTTGTCACAAGAAATGAACGTTAGAATTAGTAGTATGAAGTATAGTTTTTTCATTTATTCAGTATTCAGTATTCAGTATTCAGTATTCAGTATTCAGTATTCAGTATTCAGTATTCAGTATTCAAAGTTATTTTTTCAAAATTGGCAAAACCTACTATTCTGTCAAATAAAACATTCAATCTTACAAGCCAAGGAAACCTATTTTTCTCTTTACATCATTTGCTTTCTTATTAAAATTTAGAAAACAGATTGCGGACACCATATACTTACTTACATTCGGCATGTCTTTATTGGTGATTGCCATATTTGCAGCAAACGTCAATTTCCAACTTCCTGAACCAACTCCTATTTCTGGTCGTACGCGCAAGCTATTATTTTTTTCCATATCAAAATACCAAGGCGTACTGATTCCTACATTTAGATATAATAAATTTGCCCAAATAGCTGCTTTTGGCGCAATGATATAATTATGATTTATATAGTGTTCTGTCGAGATTGAATATCCTGCTCCGCCAATGGCAGGTATTTTACCCGTAGTTATTTCTGTCCAATCATAATAAAAATAACCGATTTCAAACATGGTTTCTCTAGCGCCATGAACACCTAAAAGCATCCCTTTTAATTTAGGATGATCTTTTTGTGCTATTTTATTTTTCTTCTCAATATTTTCTTCTGGTGCTATTTGCGCAATTCCTAATTGACAAATAAGCAATACTGCTACTAAACTGTACAAAACTCTTTTTTTCATCTTTTTACATTTTTGATTGCTATTGTAAAGAGTCTGTATTTTTTCGATTGTTACATTTTTTGTTCCTTATAAGCTCAATACACATAACTCAATTCTAACAACTATCAAACTACAATCGAATTCCGACACCAAATTCCGTAGCTTCTGCTTTGGCTCCATGTGATTTGAGCGTCATGACTGCATACCACTTTTTGCCAAAATATCGCTTCATTCCCGCACGAATATACGTTCTACCTTCAAAATCCACAGGATAATACGCGTAATATCCTAGCTGTGTAATAATTGAAAATCTACTGATAAATAATTCGTGTCCCACAAATATACCAACGCGCTTAAAATCTTCATCGCCTTTGACTGCTCCATTAGGAAATGCAATCGATCTGTATCGAATCCATTCATCTAAAAAGTTAGAGAAAAACACTTCTGTTCCGAGTTGTATGGCGCTTCTTCTTCCCAATCGTTTGTCAGCATACGCAGACAGAATTGTAAAACCATACTGCCCACTTCCAATAGCATCACTTTCGTTGATTCCTGCTCGCAAAACAAAGTTAAACTTGATGGGTTCTGAAAACTTCTGAATGCTATCATTCTTTGTAAATTCAATCAGTGAAGTATCGTCTAAGTTATAGTTGACACCAACATTGACAGCCAAAGTATTGATACTTGTGTTTGGTGCTTTTACATTGGCATTGGAATAGTGAACGAACGACAATCCGGCTTGCACACCAAATCGGTCAAATAGATTTTCCTTTTTGTAATTGAGCATTAAATATGTACTGCTCATAAAGCGTGAACCAAAAGCAATATTGCGAAAGTTATCTTTTTTGTCATACGGATTGCTTGTGTAAGCCAATCCTTGACCGATACGAAACATTAAATTTCGTTTTAAAAAGTAAAAATTATAATGTCCATACACGGCAACATTTTCCCCTAAGTATTCATTTTTTAAATTTTGATAGCTGAATGAAACTCCATAATCAGGATAGTTATAAAATTCAGACCAATCGTCATACCCAAATGTTTTTTCGTTGTAACTGATAATAAAACCTTCTGGATGTCCTGTAATCAGGTGCAGAATATCATTATTATGTCGCACAATACTTCCGCCAAAGTAATTGACTTCAATACTTGCCGCTTTCTGCGATTTTTCTTGTGCAAAAGCAATTGTCACACAAAAGAATAAGAGGAAAACTATTTTTTTCATTGCGTTGACAAATGTAGTTTTTATTTTAAAAAAATAGTTTTTTCAGTCGTATTTATTGGTAAAAAGCTGATTCATGAGGTAAAAAGACATTTCTAATCTCCTTATATATGTTAACTACTGCATCCACTTACTACTTGTAATGCAAAACCTCAGCGCATAACTATTTCATTTGTATATATTTAGACTTAACCAAAAAACTTAATATTATGAAAAAAAAATCAATTGGAAAGTTGAAGTTAAAGAAAGCTTCTATTTCTGCGCTGAATGCTAATGCCGTAAGTGGAGGAACTATTGGAGGCACCTTATTTTGTCAATCCGTAAATATCTGTGAAACGATCGATTTTACACGTTGTAACGGTGAGCTAAATTGTCAATTTTATGATCGGAATGCCAATTAATCAATAGAATTAAATTTTAAAAAACTTAAAACCATGAAAAAAAAATCAATTCAAAAATTAAGATTAAAGAAAACAGCAGTTTCTAAGCTAAATGCAAATGCAATCTCTGGAGGAACCTTTGGAAATACAGAAATTTGTTTGTCTGTAAACTTCTGTGAAACGATCGATTATACTGCGTGTATCGTAGCAGGCGGTCTTTGTGAAATTTATACTAGCCCGCAAAGATAATTTCGAATGTCATTTTACAACAAGTAAGGGTTTACTTATTATAAATCAAACACTTACAGCAATCACGTAGTGAAAGTAGTGTAAAACCCGCACGAATATCTATTGCTTTGCTATAGATTTGACCTAACCAAATTACTTTAACCGTGAATTATAAGTTGATGACCATATACTGAAAGGGGAAAGCAAATAGAATGTGTCAATTCGTTTGTGATTCAGTATACTTTTTGTTTCACTTTATATCACGGAAAATAAGTTGTCAATGTATTGACAACACCCACAAAACTGATTTTTAAAAATAATCAATTTGATGTTTAGTTAAAAGAGGAATCTAAGGCATTCCTCTTTTTTTATGCCCTATTGTGAATTATGTTAAATATAGCGAACACGTAATTCTAGTAATGCAAAACCACTGCGCATACCTATTTTGTTATCATATATTTAAGCTTAACTAAAAACTTAAATTATGAAAAAAAAATCAATTAAAAGGTTGAAACTTCAGAAAGCTTCTATTTCTAAGTTAAACCAAAATGAGCTGACAGGAGGAAATTACACGAATACATTATTGTGTGAAACGGTCTTCTGTGAAACTATTGATTACACTAGATGTAAAGGAGAATATCAATGTCAAATTTATCCATATCCTGTAAATCAAACTTTTTAGTCAACTTTCATTTTAATCTAAAAAAACTTATATCATGAAGAAAAAATCAATTCAAAAGTTAAAACTTAAAAAAGATTCCATTTCAACACTGAATGCGCAAAGTATCACAGGTGGATTTGGAGATTCTGTATACATCTGTGAATCCATAGATGTTTGCCGAACAGTTGATGTAACTAGATGTTACGGAAATCTTAATTGCGGTTTGTTTGACGCAAACACGCTTGGATGTTAAACTACTAATTTTAGTAGTATCTAAAAAGGTCATTTGGAGAAGTATTCTTTTCAAATGACCTTTTTTTAGTTAAAATATCTTTTTTGCAATGGCTTCAATATTGCTCGATCTTCCCATAGAGTAGTAATGCAAAATCGGCACACCTGCTTCAATAAGTTCTTTACTTTGTTGCGTACACCATTCAACTCCTACTTGCCGAACGGCTTTGTTATCTTTACAACGAACAATTGCCATAATGAGATCATCCGGTAAATCTACATTGAAACGATGCGGAATTAAGTTCAACTGCTTTCGTGTTGCAATCGGTTTCAATCCCGGAATGATAGGAACCGTAATGCCTTCTTTGCGACACTTTTTTTCAAACTCGAAGAATTTTTGATTATCAAAAAACATCTGCGTTACAATGTATTCCGCGCCCGCTTTTATCTTTTTCTTTAAAAAATGAATATCCGAATCCAAACTTGGCGCTTCCATGTGTTTTTCAGGGTACCCCGCAACACCCACACAAAAATCAGTTTTGGAAGAGTTTTGCAATTCTTCATCTAAATATTTTCCGTTGTTTAAGTCTTGTATCTGACTTACCAATTCGGAAGCGTATGTATGTCCGTCACTTTCAGGTTTAAAATAGGTTTCACTTTTCACCGCATCACCACGTAAGGCAACCACATTGTCAATTCCTAAGAAATCTAAATCGATCAAGAAGTTTTCTGTGTCTTCCTTCGTAAATCCACCACATAAAATATGCGGAATAGCATCTACTTGATATTTATTCTGAATCGCGGCACAAATTCCAACCGTTCCTGGACGTTTTTTTACCACTTGTTTTTTCAACAATCCATTCCCCAATTCTTTAAACGTATACTCTTCTCTGTGATACGTTACGTCAATAAATGGTGGTTTGTATTCCATTAACGGATCAATATTATCGAATATCGATTTAATATCTTGTCCCTTTAATGGCGGTAATATTTCAAAGGTAAACAATGTTTTTCCCTCGGCATTTGTGATATGTTCTGTTACTTTCATCTGTTATTTTTTTCATTCCCGTGTAGACGGGAATCTCATTCTTTTTCTCTCAATCTTTTTTTTGGGCGTTCCCACAAAAGCTTATTTCTCATTTCCGCTCCGCTCAATGTTCAAAAACCTTTTATGGTCGTGCTATCCGCTGTATCTCCCGAGAAAATCGGGAGGATGCCGCTCCTATCACTAACGCGGGTTAATCCGCCAAGTTTGGGTGCAACCATTTTTGTGCTTTTTCTATGCTAATTCCTTTTCTATTCGCAAAATCTTCAACCTGATCGTTTGTAATTTTCCCCAACCCAAAATACTTTGCTTCTTGGTTTCCGAAATAATATCCAGAAACGGCTGCAGCTGGCCACATGGCTAAACTTTCCGTAAGTGTAACACCTATGACTTCTTCAACGCCAAGCAATTCCCAGATGGTTTCTTTTTCCAAATGATCGGGGCATGCCGGATATCCTGGCGCTGGACGAATTCCTTTGTAACTTTCCTTAATTAAATCTTCATTGGTTAAATTTTCACTCACATCGTAGCCCCAATGTTTGGTTCGGACTTGTTTGTGTAAGTATTCAGCAAATGCTTCTGCAAATCTATCTGCAATGGCTTGCGCCATAATTGCGTTGTAATCGTCTTGCTTTTCTTTGTAACTATCTGCCAATTCTTGCACACCAAATATCGCTACACAAAATGTTCCCATATAATCTTGCTTGCCTGTTTCTTTTGGTGCTATAAAGTCTGACAAAGCAATGTTTGGAACTTCGGCACGTTTTTCCAATTGTTGACGCAGTGTTCTAAAAACAGCAACTTCTTTTCCGTTTTTCTGAATGGAAATATCATCATGATTAATTGTGTTTGCTTCAAACAATCCAAAAATTCCTTTTGCTTTTAGCGATTGATTCGCAATGATTTCTTTGATCATTTCTTGTGCATCCGCAAATAATTGTGTTGCTTGTTCACCAACCACGTTATCCGTTAAAATCGCTGGATAATGTCCGTGTAAATCCCACGATCTAAAGAATGGACTCCAATCGATAAACGGAACTAATTCTTTCAAACTTAATTGTGTAAGTTTCTGGATTCCGAGTTCATTTGGTTTTACGATGTTGCTCGTTTCCCAATCGATTTTATATTTTTTTCGTCGCGCTGCTGATAATGGAATGTATTTTTTTGTTTTTCTACGTTTTAAGAACTTTTCGCGGAATATATCATAGTCTTCCTTTAGCTTTTTGCGATAGATTTTTGATTTTTTCTTATTTAACAAATCACCCACAACCGTCACTGCTCTTGATGCATCATTGACATGTACGACCGCATTTTTGTATTCTGGATCAATTTTTACAGCTGTATGTGCTTTGGAAGTCGTTGCGCCACCAATCAATAAAGGAATGCTAAAGTTTTGACGTTCCATTTCTTTGGCTAAATACACCATTTCGTCTAGCGAAGGCGTAATTAAACCAGATAATCCTATGACATCTACATTTTCCGCTTTGGCTGCTGCAATGATTTTTTCGGGTGCAACCATCACACCCAAATCTACAATTTCGTAATTGTTACAACCGAGTACGACACTTACAATGTTTTTTCCAATATCGTGCACATCACCTTTTACGGTTGCCATTAATATTTTTCCTACTGCCCCGCTTTCATCTTTCGATGATTTGGTAGCATTTTTCTTTTTTTCTTCTTCAATATAAGGGTTTAGATAAGCAACCGCTTTTTTCATTACACGTGCCGATTTTACCACTTGCGGTAAGAACATTTTTCCTGAACCGAATAAATCGCCCACGACATTCATACCAATCATGAGGTTTCCTTCGATGACTTCTAACGGTTTTTCTGCTTTTTGGCGTGCTTCTTCTATGTCCTCTAAAATATATTTATCAATTCCTTTTACGAGTGAATGTGTGATACGTTCTTGCAATTCGAAACCGCGCCATTCTTGAATGGTTTCTGCACTTGCTTTTTTTGTTCCTTTGAAAGCTTCCGCCAGATCCAATAAACGTTCCGTTGCATCTTCTCTCCTATCAAACATTACATCTTCTACATGTTCTAACAAGTCTTTTGGAATGTCATCATATATTTCTAACATTGCAGGGTTTACGATTCCCATGTTCATTCCAGCTTGAATGGCATGATATAAGAATACTGAGTGCATCGCTTCACGCACAACATTGTTTCCTCTAAACGAAAACGATACATTACTCACACCGCCACTGACACTTACATTCGGATAGGTTTGACGCGTCCAACGTGTTGCTTCAATGAAATCAATAGCATTTTTGCGGTGTTCGTCCATTCCGGTTGCTACGGGAAATATGTTTAAATCAAAGATGATATCTTCTTCAGGAAACCCTACTTTGTTGACTAATACATCGTACGAACGCGCCACAATTTCTAAACGTCTTTCGTAGTTGTCTGCTTGTCCAACTTCATCGAAAGCCATGACAATGACTGCCGCTCCGTACCGTTTGATTTGTGTTGCTTCCCAGATAAATTTTTCTTCACCTTCTTTTAGTGAGATAGAGTTTACCACCGACTTCCCTTGTACCACTTGCAATCCGGCTTCTATGATTTCCCACTTGGAGCTGTCAATCATGATGGGCACGCGACAGATATCTGGTTCGGCAGCAATGAGGTTTAGAAACTTTACCATGGCTTCTTTTCCGTCAATTAAACCATCGTCCATGTTGATATCGATGATTTGCGCGCCACCATCTACTTGATGTCTGGCAATTGCCAACGCTTCATCAAATTTTTCGTCTTTGATGAGTCGCAAGAATTTACGCGAGCCTGCTACATTGGTTCGTTCTCCTACATTTATAAAGTTGCTATTTTCGTTTAGAACTAGTGGTTCTAAACCTGAAAGTCGCATATATTTAGTTTGCTTTATTTTCATAATTTGTAATACTCGTATTAACTATTATCTTTTATTGATTTACAGAGATTTCAATTGTATCTCGACTGCGCTCGATATGACATTCATCAATAAAAGTTATTCTGCGTAAAAGGCTGAAATTCGTATTCATTTTAAATTTTATTTACCAACAACAAATAACTAACAACTAACAACTACCTGACGTGGTTTGTATTTCGCAGCTACCTCAGCGATTGCGGTGATATGATCGGGCGTTGTTCCGCAACATCCACCGATAATATTTATTAGATTTTTTTTGAGGTATTCTTCTATTTGAGCAGCCATTTCTTCTGGTGATTCTTCGTATTCCCCAAAAGCGTTTGGCAATCCTGCGTTTGGATGCGCTGAGATTGCAAAGTCCGTTTTGTTCGCAATGGCTTCTAAATGTGGTTGTAATAGGTTTGCGCCTAACGCACAGTTAAATCCGACGGATAGTAACGGAATGTGTGATACGGAGATTAGAAATGCTTCTGCGGTTTGCCCAGATAGTGTACGTCCGCTTGCATCAGTAATGGTTCCGCTCAACATGATTGGAATTGTAATATCGCGTTCTGTTTTTACTTCTTCGATGGCAAATAGTGCCGCTTTTGCATTGAGCGTGTCAAATACTGTTTCGACTAATAATACATCAACGCCACCATCTAGTAAAGCTTCTACTTGTTGTTTGTACGCTATACGCAATTCGTCAAATGTTACGGCGCGATAACCTGGATCATTTACGTCGGGTGACATGCTTGCTGTTCGGTTTGTTGGACCAATGGAACCTGCTACAAAACGTGGTTTGTGCGGTTCTTTGGCTGTGAATTCGTCAGCCACTTCTTTGGCAATTTTTGCCGATTCGAAGTTGAGTTCGTATACCAAGTCTTCCATTTGATAATCAGCCATCGCGATGGTAGTTCCGGAGAATGTATTGGTTTCTACAATGTCTGCACCCGCTGCAAAGTATTTTGCATGTACTTCTTTGATGGCGTGTGGTTGTGTGATGGATAGCAAGTCATTGTTTCCTTGCAATGGTGTTGGGTAATCCTTGAAGCGTTCGCCACGGAAATCAGCTTCCACAAATTTGTAGGCTTGCAACATGGTTCCCATAGCGCCATCGAGGACAAGGATTCGTTTTTCTATTTCGTTCCAGATGTTTTTCATTTTTTTTTGTTCTTCGTTCTTTCGTTAATTCGTTCTTTCGTTCTTTCGTTTCATAGTCGCTTCGACTCCGCTCAGCGTCCTTTGTTTTGTTTTCATGACAACCTTAGTGCTTTGTTTAGCACAGGCTTTCCTTGGCTTTTCTATCTGCGTTAAGGATAGTAGCATTGTCGGAGCTCTTTTTGTGCTGTGATTTCTGCGAAAGCAGGAATGACAGTACAAAAAAGCGACTGCGAATAGCCTGACCCGCTAGGGTAACGCCCTAATTATAAGTTGTATCAAAAAAGTGTGAGGAAATGAAGTGAATTTCTCTTTTGTTATCTATCCGCTTGCGCAGTAGAATGTAGCACCTTCTTTATGTGTAAAGGGTTGCTAAGGCTTCAACGGGTCTAATCCCTCGGCCTTTCTTGATAACGACAGTATGTATATGAACTATTTATTTACACAAATTAACGGCTTCCAAAAGGAAGATGCAAATATTTTTTAGTGATTTTTATACGATAACGTTTTCGCTTGCTACTTATAGCTTAGTTTTAGCTCTACGGACGGTTTGAGTTGATAGAAAAAGTAGACTTCGCTGAATGTTAGCGGATATTCAATTTCCATTTCGAGTGGAATGCTGAGTGATGATTCGTTTCGGGCAAGCCAAATATCGTCGTAGATATGTACTTGTGTGTCTACAATCATGGATTGATAGTTACTGTCTTTTGGGATGTTTATGGTAGCTGTTGGAAGTCTTTCGGGTAATGGTGAATTTCCTTTGTTTGCTTTAACAACTTCACGTACATTTATGATGATTCCGCCTTCGTCTTCTTTCCGAACCGTTTCTTCTTCTTGTAGTGGAATGGTCAGTCCTGCTTTTACAATGACATTGTTTGGAATGACCGCGCAGTTTTCCGAGAGTTGTGGCAACATGTTCCATAGAATTGGCATGTATGATTCGCGGTATAGTAAAGCATCTAGGGTTTCACTGAATAGGATATGGTATTTTTTAGCATCTGGAATTTGAAAGGTGACAGCATCTGCCGTATGATATTCCGTTACGTAGTCGGCAAGTTGTAATTCTGCGATGAGTTTTTCTGCCATTTTGATGGAAGCCGCGTTGATTTCTAAGAGTGTGAATTGCACTTCTTTTGGATCGAATAATGGTGCTACTATGGTTACAAATGGTGCATACGGACCGCAGCCTGCATAGAATATATTGATGGTTTCGTTTGGATGTTGTTGTTGCTTTGCGCGAATGAGTTCAACCATTCCTTTTAAAAATTTGGTTGTTCTTCTGTAATCTATTAAACACGCTGCTGCATGATTGAGTGATAATGCCATTCCGCTTGCCGTTGGCACTGCTGCTATGTTTTGCAATTCTTTCCCTAAGTCCAGAATTTCTGTGATTTCTAGAAAATGCTTATGAATTTCATCAATGGCATTTTTAGATACAGTAATGTCTGATTGATTGTTGAGTATTGTTGTTGAAAGTTCTTTGATCGTATTGCTAAGCATGTGTGTTCAGATTTTGCATAAAAATAAGTGAACATTTTTGATTTAGCAACCCGTATTTCTATGTGTTTTGTTTTTGTGGTATTTGCTGACAATGTTCTGTTTTACTGCTTCGTCTCTGTTGGGAAGCTTGTCGCACGCTTGCGAGAAGCTTTTGTTTGTGTTTGAAAGCCTCTCGCAGCTCTGCAGGAAGCTTTCGTTGGTGTCGGAAAGCATCTCGCAGCTCTGCAGGAAGCTTTTGTTGGCGTTTGAAAACGTCTCGCAGGTCTGCGGGAAGCTTTTGTTTGCGTTGGAAACCTTGTCGCATTGCTGCGAGAGGGTTTCGGGCGTGTTTTTATTGCGAATTTTTTAACGAAATTATCAAAATTTAATGATTTGTTACGAATACCTCAATATCAACGCTTTTTCCTACTTTTAGTACGTTTGTGATATTACGGCTTTCCCGTAAACCGCATGTAATTCAATTGTTTATCTTGGTGTTTATTAACTTTTTAAAAAAAATAGTATGAAAAAAAGAAATTTAAAATCGTTGAGACTGAACAAGAAACTTATCTCAGATTTACGTGAAGAAGTGATTAAAGGAGGAATTTCTTCTCCTCGAGGATGTAGTGGTTCTCAGAATGATTCACAGTGTGGATTATCATGTGGTATTTGTCCACCACCTAAACAATAAATCTTGGACCTGAATTATTAGTTACAATATTAATTGTATTGAAACGTAAAAGCACGCTATATAAAATGATATACAGCGTGCTTTTTATTGTTGATCGTTTTCTTTTTTATTTTCTTCAGTAGAAACGCATCAATCTTCGGTTTCTCCAAGGTTTGGTTCAAATTCCTTTATAGACATTCGTTCTAAATGTAAACATCTAATTTTCTGTAGTATCACTTTTTAGCAAGCTAAGAATAAAACCTTGTTAAAAGGGTGAAAATCAGCCAGTAAAAGGTGTTTTACCTATTTTAAAACGCAGCCATACACTTTACTTTTGTTGTAATTATTTCTAAGGTTGCTGCATTATAATCCTAAGAAATAAGATTGGAATTACAAGAAATACGAATCAACTAAAAAGTAAAAAAGATGAAAAAATTTACTCACGTATCTAAAGGATTAAAATATTGTTTAGTATTTATGATTGCTTTCACAGCAATTAATATCGCAAAAGCGCAAACGATATCTTCTGTTATGTCTTCTTATAGCGGATACGATATGGACTCTGATGGCATCAATGAGATCAATCAACTAAGTTATTTGCCATTTGAGCAAAGGTATGAGACCGTTAATTCCAACAGTAAGTTAGTGTTGGTATTGGTTGAAGACAGGATTTTGAATACAATAGCAGGAAGTTCTTATTCAACAAATGATTTGTTAAATAGACTCCAACAGTTTAAAGATGATTTGAAAGCAGAAGGATATACCACAAAATTTATAAAGGCTGATATTTATGACGGTCTACAACATCAAGATGGACAAACCCTTTTGGCACTAAGATCATTTTTAAAAGAAGTTAAGCGAACCAAAAATTTACAAGGCGTTGTTTTAGTAGGTTCATTCCCAGAAGCTATGTTACTCAGAAGATGGCTTTGGAAGAAAAAGACTGGGAATATGACCATTGGTGGCACAAACTACACATATAGTAATAAAACGGATTTTTTGAGAATCGTGCCCGAAATTGTTGCGCATAGAGCAGATATTGTATTGGCAGATTTAGATGGAAAATGGGAAGATATTTATAGGAAAGGGCCAACCAACGTAGCATCTATTGAAGCCATACCAACGACTGGCACTGCAAGTAATTGGCCAGTTGATAATATGACATTTGTTTCTACAAAGTATAATGATAATCAAGTTTCTTTTCAGGATTTTTTCTGGATAAGAGATGATAATTTCCAGCGACTTACTTCGTCAAGTGGAACTTTAAGATTGAGACTTCGTACTGCGCAAAGGCATCCAGAAATTAGCACTGCAGATCGTAGCAAGTCAAACCCAATTTCGAGACCTGAGATATTGGTTTCGAGAATTAATGCAAGAAATATAGCTGTTACTCCTGATCCAAATTTTTTAGATTCAAACAATAGAGGTTTGTTAGATAGAAGCGGTCGCCCTCGCACACTAGAAACCACTCGAAATGCTGACCCAAGAACCTTTTTAAGGAAAGATCCAGCGACAGAGCGTGAACTGCTTATAAATTATTTTGACAGGAATCATAGCTTCCGATCTGGAGGCAATCCATTGGGTAGCCATAGAACTGGAGCTGCAAACTTTGGAAGTGGCTTAATTAATGCTTCAAACCTTAATAATTATTTAAAAAAAGCATCCCCAAGCTTTAGCAATTCCGTTGCTTATAATGATGCAAGTTTACTTAATTATGTGAATTTTTTAAAAACTCCTGCTACCTTAAAAGGTATGTCATCACATTCTGATCCTTGGGGAAGTATTTATGGTGATTCTTATAATTTGAATACCTTAGAAAACTTAGTTGGAGGCCGTCCTTGGCGTTGGAAAAAGGAACAAATTGGAAGTCTGTTTCGCTACACACCTTCTTTATTTGGGCAAAATGGTAAAGCTGATGCGTACGTACATAGAACAATTTATGAAAATAATATTCTATCCGGAACCGGAGGAAACCTTTTTATCCATAATGGATGCGAGGTGAATAGTCCAGGAGGCGCATCTAGTGTTCCTTACAATCATAATAGCTATGGCACATCAACTGGATTGCAAAATGCAGAAAGCATATTGTTTTTCCTTAATGGAGTCGCACTCGCTTCAAGAGCAAAAGTATTTTATGATAAACCCGAAGGCTTTACCGAAGAAATAGGAAAGAGTGAAAAAAAACATTTTGGTGATGGTTGGCGCGCTTATTTTACAAAAGAATCAAATGACTCACAGTTGTCTAAAGATGTTGCTGGTAATAAACGAACGTATACCTGGAGTATTATTGGCGATTGGACCGTTAGAATGAAGTATGAGAATGGACTTAGTATATTAAAACTTAATGGAAGTAATTTAAACAACTATGCAATACATGCGAATAAAGCTTGGTTTGAAGGATGGAATTTTGATTCAAATCTTAATAAAATTTTAGGTAAAGGTGATTTTAATGGAGACGGAATTGATGATATTTTAATAAGCAGTTCGTGGGGAATTGGCGTTTTATCTCGCATAAATAATCAATGGAAAAGTATTGTTGTGAAACCAAAAGATACTTGGTTTGGACAATGGAGATATAATCCAAATGATAAGATTGAGGCAATTGCAGATTTTGACAATGATGGAAAAGATGAAATTTTAATTACAAGTCCCTGGGGAATAGGAATGTTGGAACTTCAAGGGAATACATTCAAATCCGTCATCACAAAACCAAATGGTACTCGTTTTGGAGTATGGACCTATAATACCAACACAGTCAGAGATAATAAAATTGAAGGAGTTGGTGATTTTAATGGCGATGGAAAAGCAGATATTTTGGTGTCTAAACCGTATGGAATTGCGCTGTTGACATTATCTGGCAATACATTAAGTAGTATAGTTGTGAAACGCAAAGATACTTGGTTTGGACAATGGAGATATAATGCTTCTGTAAATAGCGGAAGTGACAAGATTGAGGCAATTGCAGATTTTAATGGAGATGGAAAAGATGATATTTTAATTACAAGCCGTTGGGGCATCGGAATTTTGAAACTTCAAGGCAATACATTCAATTCCGTACTCACAAAACCAAACGGCACTCGTTTCGGAATATGGACCTATAATACTAGCACCGTTCGTGATAATAAAATTGAAGGAGTTGGCGATTTTAATGGAGATGGAAAAGCAGATATTTTAGTGTCTAAACCATATGGAATTGCACTGTTAACTTTATCGGGCAATACTTTAAATAGCATTGTTGTAAAGCCTGTGGGCACTCGTTTTGGAAGATGGACTTATAATACTAGGACGGTTAGAGATAATAAGATTTTAAAAATTGGAGATTTTAATGCGGATGGCAAAGCAGATATTTTGGTATCTAAACCTTACGGGATTGGACTGTTAACGCTTTCTGGAAATACATTTAATAGTTTGTACATTAAACGCAATAATACAAAAATTGGAAACTGGCATTTAAAGACCGCTAATCGCTTTCCTGTGATTGGAAATTTTGATGGAATCCTTGGAGAAGAAATCATTATTTATAATTAGATAAAAAGGCAAACAACTATGGTAAAGATTTCTGGGTAATTATTCTGTTTTATTTAAAAGATAGATATTCATGGATGGATGTATTTTTTTATATCTAAATCAGATTAATTACGGTTTTCCCATAAAAATTATGCAATTTATTTACTTAACTTGTTTGCTTATTAATTTAAAAAAAATAGCATGAAAAAAAGAAATTTAAAATCGTTGAGATTAAACAAAAAACTTATCTCAGATTTACGTGAAGAAGTGATTAAAGGAGGAATTTCTTCTCCTCAAGGATGTAGTGGTTCTCAGAATGATTCACAGTGTGGATTATCATGTGGTATTTGTCCACCTCCTAAAAAGGATGAAGCTTAATCAATATTTACAACAATATTAGTTATATTGAAACATAAAAGCACGCTATATAAAATGATATACAGCGTGCTTTTTTGTTGTTGAATTTTTTCTTGTTTAGTAAATGACCTTTTGTATTTTTTGCTTACCGTTTCGCAAGGTAACTTTTATGATAAGCGCACTGTTTGTTTGACGTAAGTTTGTGATATCATATATATCTTGATTGATATTTTTACGATCAATTAAACGTTTTCCAAGGATATTATATACTATTATGTCTTCAATTTGACTGTTGTATGAATGTACTTTTATTTGATTGTTGTTTGTAGAGATGACAACTCCTGTATTTGATTCAAATTCGTTCGTATCTAAAGTGCTGTTCGGTGCATATTTTAATATAAAACGATCGTTAAAGATTCCATCATCTGAATAAAAACTGTATGGCATTGCACGTAAATCATGCTCAGTATTTGTATATAAATCTTCTAGGTAGATTGCCTGATTTGTAGTATCAAATAGTCCGTCAACTGCATTAATAGCAACGGTATAAGTTCCACTTTGTCCAACTTTTACACCTAATGGTACAATATCTGTGTCTTGAAATGGTAATGCTCTTCCTTGAATTGCCATTTTTTCGTCACCAATAAGTGAGTATAAATGTGTAGCTGCGTCGCTTAAGTTATCTCCATCGTAAAGTCTGTCTTTATTGTTAGAAGCTCCTGTGAGATATCCAACAAGTATAGATGCCGCCGTATTGTCTGAAGCGATAATGTCTAACCAAATTCTGTGTCTTTCAATCGGATTGTTGGTTGTATTGTTTTCATTGTTTTCAATTTGACCAATATCATCTTCATTCGATCTGTAAAATTGATTGTTCCCGTATGAAGCATCTCGCATTGAGTTATTGAATTCTATGGTAGTGGTTGCTGGTGCTGCATCATCCATTAGTACAAAGAATGCTTGCCCAGCTGCGATGTTCCCATTAAATCCAATAGGATTTGATCCAGTACTATTGTATTGAATGTAATCATCCGCATTGTAATTGTACGCAAAGTTACTATAAAACTGATCTACATACGCATCACTAGGTGCGCTCAGATGTCTCCAAAGATATACGGTTCCTGTGATGGTTCCCGGATTGGTATCATCTGTAATAACAGAAGCATTTGTCGTAATAAATGCATCCGCTGATATTGCTGACGGATATGGATTTCCTACTAAGTTCCAGTTATCATCTAACTCCGTTGCATTGGTACTTCCAGCGCCCGGATAGTCTACACCTGTATACGTTCCTCTAGTAACCGTAGTGTTTATGATTCCATTATTTGGTCGTCCCACAAAGTCTGCGGTATTGGCTGCACTTGTTCCCGAAATTCCACGGATAATATATCCATTTCCAACTGCCATTGTTCCCGAAGCTGCTTGCCATTCTCCATAGTCTCCCACTCCATTTCCACTTACCGTTGGTGCCCATTGATAGATATACCATGGTTGTGTTCCTGGTGATATGTTTGCCACATCAAAACCTTCTACTGCTGTAGACCAAAATATATAGTCAGTTCCCGTGACTCCTGAAACCGTACGATGCATATTGATGTCTCCTGTATTGTTATTGGAGGTAACATCCGTTACTTGAACTAAGTTTGCACTATCATTTATGTTGATGGTTCCACCAGATTCTACTGTAATCCAATCCGTAACTGTTAGTGAAGATAACGATGCCATTTCTAGATGCGCTCCATTTTTCACGGTTAGGTTTTTAGCCAATGCTGTTCCCGATACTTTGGTATCAAAAGTGAGTCCGTTGTCTTTTATGATAACACAATCATCCGACGTAGGCACAATGTTTTGTGACCAATTGGAAGCTACGCCCCAAGCATCTACACTACTATCAAATATTCGTGTTCTGTTGGTGATATTAAAATCGAAACTCGCTGCGCCACATCCGTTGGCAAGGTTTGCATCAATGGTAAATGAATAGGTAGCTTCTTCTAATTGTGCTAATGTTGGCATTGCATATACCGTTTCTGCGCTACTTCCTGAAGTGTATGGTGTGTCGCCTATTCCATCACTATCAGTATCAATATATAAATCTACAATCCCATAAGGTGTTGTTGTCCAATCGACCGCTGTAATATCTTTGTCTCCAAATAGTTTTATATTGTCTACCGCAACACCATCTACCCATACTCCATAATAGCGAATACGAACACTCAACGTTGGTTCGTTAATGTACGTAGTTAGATCATACGAAAGGGTTTCAAACCTTGTTCCAATTCCAACATCTGCTACAATATTTGGTGTAATGGCTGTCCAGTTGGTACCATCCGTAGAAGCTTCTATTGCTATATAATCGGTTGTAGCATCAACACCATCTGCTAAATAATGTGAGTAGTAACAATCTAGACTTAGTGTAAGGTTTACATAGTTAGTTGTATCATACGAAGTGGTTGATTGTAACGCATTGTCCGTTATATATGAGGTTCCTGATCCATCTGCACCAACATCTGAATTACTGATCACAAATTGATCACTTCCAAACCCTGATGAAATTGCTGGAAACCATACTTGTTCGGCAGGAATGAAGGTACTTGTTTGGTTTTGCCATGCAGTAAGACCATTTATAGTAGCACCGTTGTCATTGAGAATCACATTTGTGAATGCCCCTAGAGTCCCTGATTCAAAATCTTCATCTATTAAGAATACATCATCAACATCACCTGCAGCTGATATTTCTAACATATCATTTTCCCCACATACTACTCTATCAGGAACATCAGGAGTTACTACAAGTACTGGTACAGGATTAAATTGTGCGACTATTGCCTCACGCTCCCATGATTCACAAGTTCCATTAAACGCAGTTACATAATAGGTGGTGGTAGTTGAAATGGATGGTGTTGTCCAGTTACCATTATTTGTTTCTGCTAACATCGTACCTCCTGTTTCTGCATCATACCATCTATATTTAGTAAGACCTACAATATTAGAGGCAACTGATAAATCTACAGTACCTGTCCCACAGGTTTCTCCATCAGTTACGCTTGTAATTAGGGAATCACAATAAGGTTCTACGGTAAATAAATAATCTTCAGCTTCTCCAATTTGGTCTGAAGGAAGTCCATCTACAAAGTTTTCACAAGGCGTAAAATCATAGTTATGATTATCACTTACAGTGTTATATATTCGAACTCGAATTTTGTAATCTCCTACGGCAGTTCCTAATGGAATCACAAAGCCAAAGGTCACGGTTGTCGTTGCTACGCCTCCAGAGTCATAGACTTCTTCTGTTGTAACGTCAAAAATATTGTCCGTATTCCAATCGACCCAAGCTTTGATTCGTCCTCTAGCGTTAGCTTCTACATAGACATTCACTCCTTCTCCTTCTACTTGTCTGGAAAGTGTGGTAAGTCCTGTGAAATCTTGATAACCAGTACTAAAACCTGTTCCTGCATTTGTAACATCCTCCAAAGTACCTATAAAACTTATGGTATCAATATAGCGTCCGCCTGGAGAATCTGTTGTAGGCATGCAATTGACTAATGATGGCGTAGTGACACAAATATCAAATGTACCTTCATCTGATGCTGCATCATAACTGTATACTCTTATATAGTATGTAGTTCCTATCGATAAACTCGTTGCATTGATTACTTCAGCTGAACTTCCTGTTGTTGTATCAGCACAGTCTATATTGCTTCCATCACAGGCTCCAGATCGTAAATCTACGACTGCATCTATAAGTGTTCCTGGTGTTACTGTAATATCATGCTCTGTAGAAGTTGCTGTAAAACTATACCAAACATCATCATCGGCAGCTCCTGTAAAGCTATTACAACTGATAGCGCCAATAGTTTGTGTTGCTCCACTGGTTGTTCCTGAAGTACTCGTTGTACATGTAGATCCTGAATTTACGGTTAATGAAATCGCAGTAGTACAATCATCATTAGCAGGTACAGCACCAGGAATTGCTACTAGCGTAACTACAATATCTCCGTTTAAATTATTTGTTGTGGCACAATTGTATCTGTTGAGATGTATTCTGTAATCGCCTGTAGTTGCTGGCACAAAATCAATAGAAGCAGCAGTTCCTGCACATGCAGGGCCATTGTCATCGTTGAATGCTACAGCAGTTCCACCAGCATCTCTGATAGTCATTTGTGTATCAAAACCAGAACCACAATTGGAAACTCTGTACGTGTAACCAGCAATCATGTTGGTCACATTAAAATTCCGTCGTCCACCTTGATTTGCAGGTGGTGTACACGTGATACTATTACTAATTACTGTCGGTGCAGCTGTAGAACATGCATTGGTACTTATTCCGGCACATTGACCAAAAGTTTCTGTACTGAAAAAACATATCAACATAAAAGGTAGCAATGTGGATATTCGCATAGTTTGGGGATTAGGTAGTTCATGCTATATTAGACCCTAAAAGTAGTTAATATATCTTTTCAATCAACCTTAGATAACTGCATTTCAACCCTTTTATTCAACACTTCATCGAAAATGAAATCGTTTTTCCTGATGAACACACATACATGCACACTACTAATTTAAAGATGTTTACGGTTTTCCGTAAAAAATAGGCGCGCTTTTTAAGTTTTCTCGACAAACGCTTATTTCTATGGCTTTTCAGCAATACTTCACACCTTATAAAACAACGAATAAAATCGTAGTTTTAATTAGTTTATTGTACAAAAAAAGCGAACCGAAGTTCGCTTGCCTTTATACATTATAATGTTGATTTTACACACAATTTCTACATGTTAGAAATTCTGTTGGTGGGAGACACGTGATCAGAACACTTGCACAACCTTTTTGCGTTTGAAGACATTCAACTGATTGAAGACAGGTATTTACACCATCTGGGTTAGGCACTGTAAATACACAGAGTACTGTTCCACCAGCTCCACCTCTATTACTTGACGCGTCAAAATTAGAGATCGTTTTTCTGTTAAGCGATAAGCTTTTTAGATTCTTTTTTTTCATGATTTTACTATTTTTGATTCTTAGTTACAATCTCTACATGTAGGGAATTCCGTTTGTGTAATACATGTTTGAAAAATACTGACACAACCGTCTGTCTGAAGACATTTAACCGACCGAAGACAGATATTTCCGCCATTAATATCATCTATTGTTAATATACATAGTACTGTTGGAGCGACTCCACCTTTGCTGTTTGTTGCATCAAGATTGGAGATTGTTTTTCTGTTAAGCGCTAAGCTTTTTAGGTTCTTTTTTTTCATATTTACAATATTTTAAGTTAATACATGAAAAGATACTAAATATTTTAAAGGATGAATTACGGGAATACCGTACTTAGCAATTCGCTTCGATTCTGCTCAATGTGAACGCTTTGGATCTGTTAGACTTATTGGATTGTTGGAAAGAAATACTTTTACGATTAGTAGTTACAAAGATTTCTCGACCGCGCTCAAAATGACATTTTCATATGTAAAAGAAAAAGGTCTCAATTGAATCTTTATAATTACAATCAAAACCTTTTCTGTCATATACATGAAAAAAAAGAATTTTATATTAGGTTGCAAGTGCTTGTTGTACATCTTGCATAATGTCGTTTACATTTTCCAATCCTACGGAAATACGAATGAGTCCATCTGTAATACTCGTTTCCAAACGATCTTCCACAGAAAGCTTACTATGTGTGGTTGATGCTGGATGCGTTACAATACTTCGCGTGTCACCTAAGTTTGCAGACAACGAACACATTTTTATAGTATTCAAAAATTTTCGCCCAGCTTCAATCCCGCCTTTCACTTCAAAAGCAACTACGTTTCCGCCTAGTTTCATTTGTTTTTTGGCAATTTCGTATTGCGGATGCGATTTTAGAAACGGATATTTTACCCAATTTACCTCTGGATGATTCTCTAAAAATTCTGCAATCTTCAATGCATTTTCGCAATGTCGATCGACATGCACCACCAAGGTTTCTAAACTTTTAGATAAAATCCACGCATTAAAAGGCGACAATGCAGGACCTGTATTTCTTGAAAATAGGTAGATTTCCCGAATTAAATCTTCTCGCCCAACAGTAACGCCACCCAATACACGACCTTGTCCGTCAATCAATTTTGTTGCAGAATGAATGACTAAATCTGCGCCAAATTTAATAGGTTGCTGCAAATACGGCGTTGCAAAGCAATTGTCAATAATTAAGATAAGATTGTGCTTTTTGGCAATTTTACCTAAAACTTCTAAATCTAAAATGTCAACGGCTGGATTTGTTGGCGATTCTGCATAAAGGACTTTAGTATTTGGTTTGATTAATGATTCAATTTTATCTATCTCGTTTACTTTGAAATAACTGGTTTCTATATTCCATTTTGGTAAAAACTTCGTAAATAAACTATGCGTTGAGCCAAATATTGAACGTGATGATACAATATGATCGCCGCTATTTAACAATGCTGCAAAGGTTGAAAATACCGCAGACATTCCTGTAGCAAATGCATGACCGTCAGTTGCGCCTTCCATTTTACAGATTTTAGATACGAATTCAGACGTGTTCGGATTGGTAAATCGACTGTAAATGTTTCGTTTTTTTTCTTCCGCAAAGGAAGCGCGCATATCTTCCGCATCTTCAAAAACAAAACTTGATGTTAGATATAACGGATTGGAATGTTCTAAGAAAGACGAGCGTTCTAGTTGTGTCCGAATGGCTTGTGTTTCTATATAATTTGAATTCATTGTTCGTTGAGACTTTATTAGACTTGTTAGTTTTTTGGATTGTTAGACTTTTTTTAGTCGCTTTGCTCCTTTGTCGATTTGTTTTTCTGTTAATTCGTTTTTTATAAACTAGTAAACTTATCAACTCATAAACTTTTATTTTTGTTGATTTGTTGATTTGTTGATTGTTTTTCTTTCGATTCGCTTCTTTTATAGTCTAAACTTATAAACCTCTAAATTTCAAACGTAGACTGAACGGAGTCGAAGTCTACAATTTCTCCGTTAAACGTAATATATCTCCAAAAACACCTCTTGCCGTAACCGCCGCGCCAGCTCCGGCACCTTGAATGACTAATGGTTGTGCTGCGTACGCTTCTGTGTAAATCTCGAAAATAGAATCCGAGCCTTTTATTTGTCCCAAGGCACTATTGCTCGGCACAGAAATTAACTTTACTTCCAAAATTCCTGTTTCTGTAGATAAATCGCCAACATACCGTAATACATGATGTTCCTTTTGATTTGCTTTGATGAGTGTATATGTTTGATCTAAATCTGTGATACTTTTTTTGAATAGTTGCAGATTGATTGCTTGTAAATGTGCTGGTAATAAATTTTGAATCGTGATGTCTGATAATTCATGTTTTAAGTCCAATTCTCTGGCAAGAATTAATAACTTTCGAGCCACATCATTTCCCGATAAATCTTCACGTGCATCCGGTTCGGTAAACCCTTTTTCTTCGGCTTGTTTCAATACCATACTAAACGGAATATCTTCCACTGAATACGTATTAAACAGATAACTTAATGAACCCGAAAATACACCGCGAATTTTTTTAATTTTTTCACCCGATTTATGCAATAATTTAATCGTGTCTATCAATGGCAATCCAGCCCCAACATTGGTTTCGTACAAATAATTTTTTTGATACTTTTGAAGCTGCGTTCTCAATTCTTGATAGAACGAATATTCAACTGTATTTGCAATTTTATTTGCCGAAACCAAATCAAAGCCATTTTTAACTAAACTTATATAATCATGAATAAAATCTTTACTCGCCGTTGTGTCAACCGCAATGAGGTTTTCTAAATGGTGCGCTTTCGCGTAATCTATAATTTGTTGTAATGTATATGCCGTTTTTTGTTGTTGAAATTCAAATTTCCAATCGTCTGCAATGCCGTTTTTGTCTAAATACACATGTTGTGAATCTGCAATAGCGAATACATTTAGCTTGATGTTATTTTTATCTAAAATAGCTGTTTTACTGTGTACAATTTGATCGAGCAATGTGCCACCGACCAATCCTTTTCCAAAAACAGCAATGTTTATTTTTTTAGAAATTCCGAAGATTTGGCCGTGAATCACGTTGATAGCTTTGTGTAATTGTGACTTCTTCACGACCAAACTCACGTTTTTACCTGAAACCGTATTATTAAACAAAATCGGAACAATTTGATTCTTTATCAATGCGTTATACGGCTTGTGAAATTCGCTCAAATCTTGACCAACAATCGAAATGACAGCAACATCATCTATAACTGATATTTTATTGACATCTTTTGTATAGAAATCATTTTCAAACTCTTTTTCTAAACTAACAATAGCTTTGGAAGCTTTGTCTGCATCAATTACCAAACCAATACCACGTTCCGATGAACCTTGCGAAATAATACTCACATTGATCTCATTTTCGCCTAAGGTTCTAAAAATTCGTGCATCCACACCAACTCTACCGAGCAAACCTCTACCTTCTAAATTGATCAACGCAACAGTGTCTAATACCGAAATCGATTTGATGCCTTTTGTGTTTGTTTTTTGCGTAATCACCGTTCCATTATCGGAACTATTGAACGTATTCAAAATTCGCAATGGAATGTTTTTTTCAATCAACGGAACAATCGTTTTTGCATGTAAAATGTGCGCGCCAAACGTTGCCAATTCATTTGCTTCATTAAAAGATAATTCAGCAATTTTTCTGGCGTCAGCCACTAAATCAGGATTTGCGGTGAAAATTCCATCGACATGTGTATAATTTTGTAATTCTTCAGCATCTAAAAAATTCGCTAACAAAGCTGCTGTATAATTACTTCCGTTTCTCCCCAATGTTGTCGTTTCATTGTTTTGATTCGATCCTATAAAACCTGTCACAATATTAACCGTTGTTCCGTTGTACGATTTAAAATGATTGATCACATTTCTTCTCGAAATTACATCCAAAGGTCTCGCATTTCCGAAAACATCATCCGTTTTTATCAGCTTTCGGGTATCTGTATAATGTGCATTTACACCTTCTTTCTTTAATAAATTAGTGACCAATTTCGCTGAGATAATTTCGCCTTGCGATGCAACTTGATCTTTTATTTTTTCAGAATAATCGCCCAATAAAGAAACTCCTTGAAATAGATTTTCCAAGGTTGTAAACTCTTCCGAAAAATCGAGCGATCTATCTGTTTGACTTTGATATGCTTTAAACGCCGTCAATTGTTCATGGTACGTTTCTTTGCGAGCAGCTTTTTCCAGCATTTCCAACAATTCATCCGTAGCATTTCCGCGCGCCGATAGTACAACTGCAATATTTCCTTCCTGCTGCGCTTTATCTTTTATAATCTGAATTGCCGTTTTAATTCCTTTTCCGTTCGCAAGTGATTTTCCACCAAATTTCAATATCTTCATAGCTTATTTTTTTTATATCAAATTGATGATTTTTGTACTTGAAATATGTTTCTGAGCAAATGACTTAATTGTCTGTATTCCATTAAAAAAGCGTCGTGCCCATGAATGGATTGTATTTCATCATGATACACATTTGCCTTCACGCGCTTGAGTCTTCTGTAGGTTTCTATATCTTCGTCAGGCGAAAAAAAGATGTCACTATTAATACTAATAATGTGAATGTTTCCCGCAATCGGCGCTGCAACTTTTTCCAACGATTCGCGACCTCTGGTAATGTCAATTGTTTTTAAGAGTTGATTCATCAGTTTGTATGCGGATAATTGAAAACGCTGTTGTAATTTTTCTCCGTGATGGAGCAACCAACTTTCCGTATTAAAAATATTTTTTTCTTTATGTAGCGTCCGCTGAAATTTTACTTTGAGTGAAAATGGCGTTCGGTAACACAACATGGCATGAATGCGTGCATCTTCAATCGGATTGCTCGAATTTTCTAGAATGCGTTCTTGCAAGAAGCAATTCGCAATCAACCAATCGGTCGATTTCCAATCGGAAGCAATCGGGATTAAATTTTGAATCAAATTTGGTTCTAAAACCGCCATTTCCCAAACAATTCCACCGCCTAACGATCCGCCAATAGCCGCAAATAATGTATTGATTTTTAAATGTTCCAATCCTCTGATAAAAATCTTCGCAATATCTCTCGCAACAAAATCTTTATACTGTTTGATGAGTGCTGCTTCGCGCAAAAAACCATTGCCTGGAATGTCAAAACTTAAAACTTTAAAATGATTTGTATCAATACATTTTCCATCGCCAATGAGTGATTTCCACCAACCATTTTCGCCTGTGACTTCGGAGTTCCCCGTTAAAGCATGATTGACCAACACAATCGGCGCATCTGCGTTATCCGAACCCGCAAGCTGATAACTCAACTTTAGGTTCGGATAATACGCGCCACTTTCTGTGAAAAAATCGGTAATAGATATATGTGCTATTTTCTCTCTCAAAATATATGGTTTAGGATGCTGGAATTCCTGCGGTTATCTTTTCGAATACAGTTTGTAAATCTGCTTTCAAATCTTCTACATCTTCCAAACCAACCGATAAACGAATTAAATCTTGTGTCACACCAGTAGAAGCTTGTTGTTCCGTGTTTAATTGTTGGTGTGTGGTACTTGCTGGATGAATGATGAGTGATTTTGTATCGCCAATATTTGCTAAGAGCGAGAACACTTGTGTTTCGTCTGCAATGCGTTTTGCTGCTTCAAATCCTGCTTTGATTCCAAACGTTACAATTCCGCTTTGTCCTTCTGGCAAGTATTTTTTGGCTAAAGCCAGATAGTTGCTCGTTTCCAACCCTGGATAGTTTACCCAAGCAACGGCTTCTTGCGTTTGCAACCAGGTTGCCAATTCGAGTGCGTTTTGACTGTGCTGCTTGATGCGAATTGGTAAGGTTTCCAATCCTTGTATAATTTGAAACGCGTTGAATGGACTTAATGCTGAACCAAAATCTCGCAATCCTTCAATACGAACTTTCGCGATAAATGCCGCTTCTTTTAGTGCTTCGCTGTATACTAAACCGTGATAACCCGCAGAAGGTTCTGTGAATTCTGGGAATTTTCCGTTCGTCCAATCAAAGGTTCCTGCGTCAATAATGGCACCACCTAAGGCAGTTCCGTTTCCGTTGATGTATTTGGTAAGTGAGTGAATGACAATGTTTGCGCCGTATTTGATAGGATTCAGTAAGTATGGAGTGGCAATCGTATTGTCGACGATTAAAGGAATTTTGTTTGCTTTGGCTTGCGCCGAAATTTTCTCAAGGTCTAAAACATCTAGTTTCGGATTCCCTAAAGATTCAATGAAAACAGCTCTTGTATTTTCTTGAACTGCGTCGCTGAAACTGTTTTCATCATCTGGATCTACAAAAGTTGTCGTAATTCCCAATCGCGGAAGCGTCACATTGAGTAGATTATAGGTTCCGCCATATAAACTGTTGGAAGCTACAATGTGATCGCCTGCTCTGAGTAATGTGAGTAATGTTGTGGCAATCGCCGCCGTTCCTGAAGCTGTCACTACTGCTGCAATTCCACCTTCTAAAGCGGCTAATCGTTGTTCGAGAATATCATTCGTTGGATTGTTTATTCTGGTGTAAATGTTTCCAGGTTCTGCTAACGCGAATAAGTTAGATGCATGATCCGAATTGTTGAATACATACGCTGTTGACTGGTAAATTGGAACGGCTCGTGTTCCTCCATTTTTTGTAGTGTCGTGTCCTGAATGTAATGCTTTTGTTGCGAATTTTTGTGTGCTCATGTTTTCTTGTTTTTGTATGTGTGTATTTGTTCGTTTATTCGTTTTTCTGTTTGTTCGTTTGTTTTTTTGTTCTTTGTTTTTCTGTGTATTTGTGTGTTTGTTTGTTTTTCTAATGCATCTCAACTGTGCTCGATGTGACACTTAGCGTGTTTGAATTTTAACCAAAAAAAAGTCCTTTTGGAAGTATATTACCAAAAGGACCTTTTTTATAGATGCGATAAACTTGTTAGAGCTTATCAGGAACTTTTCGATAATAGCGGAGTTGGTTACAGCATACCATGCACATAACCATCATACAACAACACATCATTGCTGTGCTTGTAATTGTAAATTCTGCTAGTTGAAAAATTGTCATCATTGGTTTTTGAAAAAAAATTAACTTAAAATATAATCATGAAAAAAGCCTCTGCGTTTGCAGAGGCTTATATTATTGATGGATGCTTTTTTAAAGTTATCGTACAATGGTGTCCTCCGCGGCATTTCTGCTACACATCATACAACACATTGTATTTGAAACTTTATTTTGCATTTTTCGTCTTTGTTTGCTACAAAGGTAAAGTCATTATTTTTTAATATCCAAATATTTTTTCAAAAAAAAGTGTTTTTAACAGTTTTTAAGTGAAATCTAAATTTATATTTTTTTGTTGTTTGTATGTAACTAGATTTTCATACATTTGCACCTGATTTTGAGGAAAAATTTGAACTGATTGCAACCTCTTGTGCTGAACTTGTTTCAGTACCTAGTTTATGATTTATAGACTAGATCCTGAAATAAATTCAGGATAACAAAAAATGCTAAAGCAGTAATTTCTACTTCTTTAGCCGACTAAGCAATCACTTTTAGTTTTTCCATATTAATATAATTTTTTAAAGAAAGATTTATTATGTCATATTTTTTTACCTCTGAATCAGTTTCAGAAGGACATCCAGACAAAGTAGCAGATCAAATTTCTGATGCTTTAATTGATAATTTTTTAGCATTCGATCCAGAATCAAAAGTAGCTTGTGAAACGTTGGTAACAACAGGACAAGTTTTTCTTGCTGGAGAAGTAAAGTCGAACACGTATTTAGATGTACAAAAGATTGCTAGAGAAGTCGTTAACAAGATTGGATATACCAAAAGTGAATACATGTTTGATGGAAATTCTTGTGGAGTTTTATCTGCAATTCATGAGCAATCTGATGATATTAACAGAGGTGTTGATAGAGCAACAAAAGAAGAGCAAGGTGCTGGAGATCAAGGAATGATGTTTGGATATGCGACGAAAGAAACTTCTAATTTAATGCCTTTAGCATTGGATTTATCACATTTAATGTTGATCGAATTGGCGGCTTTGCGTAGAGAGCATAAAGACATCACCTATTTACGTCCTGATGCGAAAAGTCAGGTAACGATTGAGTATGATGATAACAATGTGCCTTCACGCGTGGAAGCAATTGTAGTTTCTACACAACACGATGATTTTGATGAAGATGAAGTAATGTTAGCGAAAATCCGTAAGGATATTAAGGAGATTTTAATTCCAAGAGTGAAGTCAAAATTAACTCCTGAGATTCAAGCATTGTTTGGGAATGATATTAAGTATCATATCAACCCAACTGGAAAATTCGTAATCGGTGGACCACACGGAGACACAGGTTTGACAGGAAGAAAAATTATTGTTGATACTTACGGTGGAAAAGGTGCGCACGGTGGTGGAGCTTTTTCAGGAAAAGATCCAAGTAAAGTAGATAGAAGTGCGGCGTATGCAACACGTCACGCAGCGAAAAATTTAGTAGCAGCTGGTGTTGCTGACGAGATTTTAGTACAAGTTTCGTATGCAATTGGTGTTGTTGAACCAATGGGAATTTTTGTTGATACGTATGGAACTTCAAAAGTAAACATGACTGATGGAGAGATTGCAAAAATCGTTACCAACGTATTTGATTTCCGTCCTGCATCAATTGAAAGTCGTTTAAAGTTACGTACACCAATGTACAGCGAAACTGCAGCTTACGGACACATGGGACGTAAAAACGAAACGGTTTCTAAAACATTCACAACTCCGTACGGAGAAAGTAAAACCATGGATGTTGAGTTATTTACTTGGGAAAAATTAGATTACGTAGACAACGTAAAAACAGCTTTTGGATTGTAAGAAATTCTTAGCTTAACTATATATTTTAGAAAACCGCTTTCATAAACTGAAAGCGGTTTTTTTGTGGGTAATCTAGAAGTTTTACCCATCAAAACCAGAGTAAATTTCAATTGAAAACTTAGATACGTTTTGGGGATATCTTTAATTATAACAATGTCTTTTAAAAAAATTCTAAAGTTTCGTTAATAACAAAAAACATCCTAATCATCTATATTAATTAAAACTTAGTAGTCATTTATAATGAGAAAAAAAGCGTCATTAATTGGTATCTTTTTCTAAAAAACATTGTCGTTATTTCAGAATAAAAAACTTGTGTTAGATAATAGTAAAATCTAAATACATTCTGACTTGATATTAAAATGTAGACTTTAAAAATAAAACTTTATGAAACAAGCTAAATTTATAAATGAAAACCCACTTGCAAAAGTTGAGCATTTGATACATATGTTGTGTCAAGAAACTCTTTTAAAAAATAAAATAGACGAAATTTATAAACTTTTACAAAATGAAATTCCTTTGTCTGATAAAAAATTACTTGAAATAGAGGTGGCTCGTTTTGATTACCAATATCCTTTTTACTGTGAAATTGATTCTAATAAAGATATAAAGGAATCGACTCTAATTAAAAAAGATACTCTAATTAATCATATCAAAAGAGAAGTTAGATTTAATAATCTAAAAGATCATTATCTTACAATACAGAATTATTCTTTTCATGAAGAACATCTTAATTCAAAAAAAGATAATTTTCATGGATTAGGAAACTTAGCTTTTAATGGTTGCGGCTACGTCCTACTACCCTATGGAGCTATAGCAATTATGATAATTATATTCTTAGATGGTCTTTTTATTAAAGATGGAAATAGTTTAATTTGGACAATAATATTTATATTGATCGGTATATTTTTAATTTCTATAATATTTTATATTGCTGAATCTAAAGTTGAAACAAAACTAGATAAATTAAAAGAATTAAGACAAAAAGAAATAGAGCTTTTAAAGTTTAAAATTAATGGGCATCATAAAAATAGATAGAATATTATTATCTAAAACAATGGATGTTGAGTTATTTACTTGGGAAAAATTAGATTACGTAGACAACGTAAAAACAGCTTTTGGATTGTAAGAGATTCTTAGCTTCGTTATATATTTTAGAAAACCGCTTTCAGTTATGGAAGCGGTTTTTTTGTGGGTTACTGACAACAATAATTCAAGTGTAAGATTCGTTTATAATTCCCTAAATTTGAACATATTCAACACAAAACAACATGCACAAAAAAATACATTGGGGAATTATCGGTTTGGGGAATATTGCCCACAAATTCGCTGCCGATTTACAACTTTCTGACAATGTAATGCTGCAAGGAGTTGCTTCTCGGAATCTAGAAAAAGCAACCGAATTCGCTTCAACATATAATGCGGTTACTGCGTATGATTCTTATGAAAAACTCGCGAATGATCCAAAAATTGATGTCATTTATATTGCAACACCACATACGTTTCATTTTGAAAATACGATGTTATGTTTGCAAAACGGAAAAGCTGTTTTGTGTGAAAAACCAATGGGAATCAATTCCACGCAAGTGAAAACCATGATTCAAGAAGCAAAATCACGGAAATTGTTTTTGATGGAAGCCGTTTGGACACGATTTATGCCTGCAATTGAAAAAATGATCTCATTACTTGACGAAGAAACCATTGGCGATATTATACAGATTCGTGCTGATTTTGGCTTTAAAGCTGAACTCAATTTAGAAAGCAGATTGTTCAATAAAAAATTGGGCGGCGGTTCTTTGTTAGATATTGGCATTTATCCTATTTTCCTGAGTTTGTTAGTTTCGGGAATTCCCACAGATATTAAAACAATGGCAAGAATGACCGAAACAGACGTAGATAGTTTTTGCGCGCTATTGTTCGATTATTCAACGAATGCAAAAGCGGTTTTAGAGTCTACTTTTGAAGCAAATACGCCAACAGAAGCGTATATTCACGGAACGAAAGGTGCTATAAAATTACACCGCAGATTTCATCAACCAACTACAATTACACTTTTTAAAGATGATTCCGAAACTGTTTTTGAACTTCCATATACAGGAAACGGATATATTCATGAGATTGAAGAAGTGAATTCGTGTTTGCGAAATGGTCAAACGGAAAGTTCAAAATTACCGTTAGAATTCAGTCAAAATTTAATCACAATTATCGATACCATAAAAACTCAGATTGGTTTGAATTATATAGCTGACGCAGAATAAGCGCTAATTTTGAAACAAATCATACATTCGTTCGTCTTGTTAGTACCAACTAATTTTATTTTCACTTTTAATGAAGACCAATCAGCTTGCTAACATTTTTCTCGTGATACTGCTTATCGCGATCAGCATTGCAACGTTCACGTCCTATTCGTTGGAAAATGATAAACGAGTGTTCAAAGCGGACGTTATTGAACTTTCGGATATTAAGTACGGAATGTTTAATGTAGATGCTTGGGAAGATCAATTTGCGACCATTATTACCAAAAAATTAGAAGAATTAAAACTTACAGGAAACGATCGAAAAGAAGCTCGAAATAAAATTCAAACGTTTTTATACGAATCAATTGATAAGTTTGAAACGACCTATAAAGCAGAAAACAATCGAAAAGCAAACTATGGTTTTTCACTCCGAAATTTTGGCGCCGATTATTTTAAAATCTTTGGCGAATTAAAAGAGCATGTTCCAACAATTACGGAAGATATTCTCGATTTTCTTGAAAATGAAGAAAATAGAAACAACATTAAAAAGTATATTCTAGCGCAAATAAACGCGTATACAGATGGCACTTTCCAAAAGATTGATTATACGACATATAGCAACATTATCGCAAAATACAATGCTGAAACTGGCATAGATTGCAAAGAGATTATCACTGCAAAACTGGAAACCATCAACGGAAAACAAAACATCGTAAACTCCATATTACTTTTTACTTTTATTTGTGTTTTATTGATCATTGTGATAGAAAAAAATCATTCCAAGTTTAAAATTATACTGTACATTTTGGCTGCGTTGCATTTGTTAGTATTGGGCGTTTTTCTTCCGATGATTGCGATTGATGCGCGCATTTCTTCGATGGATTTACAACTCATGGGCGAATCGATTACGTTTACAGATCAAGTGTTGTATTATAAAAGTAAAAGCATCATGGAAGTTTCGAGCGTGATGTTGTCACAAGGAAAAATGAAAGTACTATTCGTGGGAATATTGATTGTTTTGTTTAGCGTAATTTTTCCCGTATCGAAATTGATTTCAAGTGTATTGTTAGTTTTTAAACAATCGTTAAAAGACAATAAAATCATTCGGTTTTTAGTATTTAAAAGTGGAAAATGGTCAATGGCAGATGTAATGGTTGTCGCAATTTTTATGGCGTATATTGGTTTTACAGGAATCATTTCGAGTCAACTCGGACAATTAGAAAATAGCTTTCAAGACCTCGAAATTTTAACCACGAATAAGTCTGAATTGCAAAACGGATTCTTCTTTTTTATGGGATTTGTGATTTTGAGTATTTTTATTTCGCAAACGATTTTGAAGTTGGTGGAGAAGTCTAAAACTACCTGAGTTCAATATAAAATTCAATAGCGGTTTTTCTTCTTTTCCGCAGTATAGCAGGGATTTTTCGTTAAGAATTTTTGAAACCTTGGAGAAAATTTAGAAAAATTCATGCGGTTTTAATTTTTCCCTAAAAGAAAAATTAAAAATACCTCTGGAAATGTTTACATTCATGAATACCTTAATTTAAAATAGAAATGAATGAACTAAAAGCGCACTTTCTTTTGTTGAAGCCTATGCTGAACTTGATTCAGTATTCTTTGTGCGAGCAAAGAAAACGAAAGTAAGTACCTAATTTCCATAACTTTAAATCTTATAAGGTAAATGTTCGCGAAATTTTATTTGAATGAAACTTATATCGAACTCACGTTAAATCACAATCAACTTTTCTTTGATAGCTTTTATCAACAATCCTGCGGTATTTTTCACGCCGAGTTTGCTAATTAAGTTTTTGCGATGACCTTCAATTGTTCGGACACTTAGAAATAGTTTTTCTGCCATTTCAGCAGTTGTAAATTCTTTTGCGATGAGTTCTAATACTTCTATTTCGCGTGAAGTTAAATGGTAATCTTTCCCGATAGTTAACGGTTTTCCCGATTTGTTTTTTAATCCTTTCAGTAATGCTTGCGATACAAATTCGTTGAAGTAAAATCCTTTTTTATACACAGTTTTGATGGCTTCTTCCAATTCTTCGCGTGTGGTATCTTTTAGTAAATAACCATTCGCGCCAATTTCCATCAAATACGAAATCATGCGCTCTTCTTTGTGCATGGTTAGGATTAAAATTTTCACTTCTGGATATGCTTCTTGGAGTTTCAAAGTAGCATCAACTCCGTTCATTTCTTCCATTTCTAAATCTAACAAAATCACGTCGGGAACTTCGTTTTTCAACTTTGTAAATAGGTCTTTTCCGTTGACCGCTTCCAACACCAAATTGACATCCGTAATTTTATCCAATAATGATTTGATGCCTTCACGGAACAAATTGTGATCGTCTACTAAGCCTAATTGTATGATTTCGTTGCTCATATTAGATAGGTATTTTAAGCGTTGCTTTCATTCCCGATTTTTGGGCATTGAAATGAATTGTTCCAGATACTACAGACAATCTACTTTCTATATTTCTGAGTCCAATTCCTTTTTGGTTTAAGTATTCTTGCTGCAAGCCAATGCCATCATCTTCATATATAATTTCTAGTGCGTTTCCTTCATTGTTAAACGTGATCGTTATGTTGGATGCCATCGCATGTTTCAAGGTATTATTGATCAATTCTTGAATGATTCTATATACATTTAATTCATCTGCTTTCGCGATAGAACGTGTGCTGTTATTCACAAAAACAGCTTTCAGTTTACTAGAATCGTTTACCGTTTGCACTAAATTTTCTATGGCTTCAATCAATCCTAATTTTTCTAAAATGACAGGTCGCAAATCTTGTGAAATATTCCGTACACTTTGAATCATGGTGTCAAATAGTGAGCGCATTTTTTCGGAAGTAGCTGTCAATTCTTCCGCAGAAAGTTCTGGTGAAATTTGACTTAGATATAATTTCGTTGTCGTCAATAAAGCGCCCACATCATCGTGCAATTCTTTTCCAATGCGCGTGCGTTCTTTTTCCTGACTTTCAATAGCAACGCCCAACAGTTCTCTTTGATAATCGGCGGCAACTTGTTGATGCTTTTTCTGTTGCGCCAACAATCGCTTTTGATAGATAATAAAAAATAAAATCACCGCCAACGCCAATACAAATATCATGACCATTCCGATAATGATAATTTTTAAGTTTACTGCTGTTTCGGATTCAAGCATATAGAAATCGTGTAAAAAAAGGTTAGTACTATATTGACAATGGCGTGTAATCCCCAAACTAAACGACTGGATTCATCTGCTGTTGCAAACATACTGTTGTTGATAAAAAACAGGATTAAGTTACTCGAAAAATAAATTAAAAACCCTGCATTTATCCAAAACATCGGATTTTGTTCTAAGGAACTGTATTTCACTTCTTTCAACAAGGCATAAAAGTAACTGAGTGAGAGAAAAATGACCAAAAACCCTAATAATGTTGTTACATTGGAATTGAACGTCGTCAGATTCTGGAAGTAACACATGTTTACAATTGAAAATATAGTAAATACCGCAATTAATAGGTAAAAAAAACGCTTTGGAAATAGTTTTTTCAATTCATCTTTATAGATATTTACGATCAAAATAAATTCAATGATCGAATAAAAATGATAGACTGGCAGATTGTTTATTTTCTGATACCACAATACATTCGAAATTGATTCTACCACTAAAATCGTGATCAAAAGATAGACTAATTTGCGTTGCACTTTATCCAAACGATGATACTTCCACACTGCAATTAGCAACGGAAGTATCACCGCAAAAGATGAAATTAATCGTAAAATCCCAAAGAGTTCTTTACTCATTATTTTTTATTTAACATGTTGGTGGACATGGGCTTGAATATTCAACAAATGCTTCTTTCCCATCCAGAAACTCTAATACACCTTTAAGTCCTAATGTTTCTTTATTTTCATTTCTTTCTTTATACTTAAAACCTAAAACCGGCGTGAAAGAAATGAGTTCTTTATTTGGGAATTTGTTCATGTCAACTCCAGAATATAAGGTAATTCCATGAATTCCTTTAAGTTTTTGTATAACAGTTTCTATCATTGTATCATTTACTTTATAGTGTAAAACTCTCACTGTAGATTCTACTTTTTTACCATTTACTTCTTCTTTTTTCCGAGCTGTAAATAAATCGTCTATCAAATGAACATCTATTTCGTCCCAATTTTTACAAATCATTTCTTTGAACACATCTGGGACTTCTGCTGTAGACCTATCTCTTTCTTCAAGATTTTCAATAGGATCTAGTTTAAAATAGTCTTCACGACCTTCTTTACCTATTACCTTTAAGATTGGGAAAAAGGTTTGTTTCTTCTTATCTCTCTTTTTCAATCCTAAATGAATTTCAATATGAGCGATATTATTTTTCATTTTATCAAATTTTTCTACACCATCTTTACTCATTCTAAATTCGCTCGTTCTTGTATATTGTTCGCCGCTAGTCGTTATTTTATGAAAATGATGCGATAGTTGTAAGATATCTTCTCGTTGCCATCTTCTTCTATGTTTCGAATAATCTTCTTGTTTTTCTTTCTTTTTTTGATTTTTCATTGGTGAATAGTTTATGTGATTATTAATAATTGGCAGGCTTTTCTTTTTTTAATCTGATATAAAACTAATCAAAAAACTGCTCCTATTTAACTTACAAACCGATAACCGCGTATAAACCACCACAAATCACGGGAATCTACGGAAGCGTATTTACAGTACTTACAGTCTATTTTTTCTTACTCATAATGATGAATTTTGAAATATCAAATTAGTTAAACACAGGACGAAGCCGAAAATCCTTTTATAGAGTAGGCATTTTTAAAGATTATATATCATGGAAAAAGCAACAAAACATCAAACGGCAGAAAAAACGTACACATGGAAATTGACCACTTTTGAAAAACGCGGAACATTATGGATAGAATGGAGTACAAATGCGCCTTTTAGAGCTCAGAAAGATAAAATTGAAGTCTATGAAAAAGGATGGCCTTCAAATCCAGATTCAAATGCGAAAAAATGGACATGGGCAGACGCAAAAAATAGTCCATGGGATACAGGATTATTATACGGAGCAGATTGGTATTGTGCGCGTATTGCTCAGTCAGCTCCAGATGGACCGTATGTTTATGTAGAACAAATTATCACGAAAGGATAATTCTAATTCTTTTAAAAAAATATTGCTTAAAAACACCGAATGAAACAAAAACTGTTTTGCTCGGTGTTTTTTAGTACTCATCAAATAACGACTTAGAAAAGAAATTTTCTCAAGTATTGACGCAACCTTTTTGAGGTTTTGTTATCTAATTAAAAGAATCGAAAACATTTTGCTACGTTGTAGCGTACTTATAAAAATATTGCGGTTTTTTAATTATTTTCTTAAAAAGGAAGCCTTTCTGAGTAACATCAGAAAGGCTTTTGATTTTTAAATATCGTTTTTTTGGTTCCTGCCTTCGCAGGAATGAAAACAATGTCTATTACAAATTATACTTCAAACTCAATATAACATACCGCGGCTGAATGAAATATTCGCTGGTACTTGTTAAGAAGTCATTTGAATTGTCTTGATTCAACGATTTTGTATTTAATAAGTTGGTTCCACTTACGGTATATTCCCATTTGCTATCTTTCTTTTGATATGATAATTCCGCTTTTAAGAAACTATAACTGTTAATGGTTCGTTCTTCGCTTTTATAGTTATTATACGAATAATCTGCTGTAAAGATGAAACTCTTCAAGAAATATGCATCTACATTTACAAACGGACTGTTGGTAATGAATCGGTTTGTATTATTTCCCTGATCGTACTCGTTGATCGTTAAATTGTAACCAACTTCAATGTTTGGTGCGTCTCTAAAGTTTGTGCTAAATCGGGTTCGATATGATTGTGTAAAGGATTCATTCACACTTTTATTTCCGTTAATTTCTTGTGTAAATTTCGATACCGCGAAGTTTCCACCAATGGAAGCTTTTAGTTTTCCAAACGTACGTTCAAATCGTCCGTTTGCCGAGAAGGTTTCATCTGCAAAGTTAGAGTTGAAAGGTGACGAAACACTGTTTGTACTCAACACATCTGGATCACCTGGATTTGCGCCTGGAATCGTTAAGAATTGTGAACGATTTCGGATTGGATCTACACGTTTGTTGTAATTTAAGAAGGCAAATATGTTTGTATAATTAAACAAATTAAAACTAAAATAACTCAAGTTTAAGTTGTGCGACAGTGCGTTTTCAAGTGTTCTGTTTCCCGCGAATAAGGAATTATAGTTATTAAAAACAACACCTTCTGCCAGTCGATTTACATCTGTAAAATCTGTTTGCATTTGATAATTAAAGTTGATATTTTCAGAATTTTTCAATTGTAGCCGAACGTTTAAATCTGGTAAGAAACGCGTGAATGTTTCTTGAAATTCTGAACCAAATTGTACATTCTTGGTACTGTATGCATGCGCTGTAATTCCGGGTGTAAAGGTGAATTTTCCAGATTTTAATTTATAGTGTACTCCTAAATAGGTATCGCTAAAATTATATTTTACATCATTGATCACGTCTCCTTGCGGATTGATCAATGGCAACTTGCTTCCACTATCTAAAAATTGATAGATTTCAGAATCAAACTGCTGTGTACTTAAGGTCGTTCCAGCAGTAATGTTGATGTTACTTTTTTGATTCAACACGTACCAATAATCCAATCGTGCATCAAACTTATAGGTTTTTACACGTTTGTCTTGTGCAATGTCTAAAAACGATTGTGATGTGTTTAATCCTAAAACATCTGTAAAGCGAAATTGATCACTTTGCGTCAATTTTGCATTGTAAAAAGGATCTTCATCTTGTAATAAATGTTGTGCTTCAAAAGCAAAAATATTGTTATCGTTTAAGGTATAATAATAGTTGAAATTCTGATTGATACTATACGGATTCTGAGACTGATTTTCGTCAATATCACCTAATAAGGAAGAAAAGAAATCTTGTCGTTCGCTTTGTTTCGATATTTTAGCGAAGAAATCATAATCCATTTGATTGTTGGAATTTGGCTTGTAACTTGTGCTTAGTTTGAACAATCCTAAATCGCTTTTCTGCTTTGTATTTGTCTCCGTGATTTCATCAGGTGTGCTTTCATCAATATAATTATTAATGTTATTTTGCTGTAATTCTGTTCGTGAACCTGAATAGATTGCAAAACCGCTAATGTCCCATGTTTTCTTTGGTGAATAACTGAAGTTTGCGGCTCCAAATTTAGAATCGATTGATTTTGCTCTGTTGTTTTGCAAGGTTAAAAATCCTATATCACTGGAAGCTACATTGAAGTTTGTTCCTGTATTTCTGGATGTATTTCTGAATCCGCCCGAAAATTTAAAATAATCACGTCGTGTAAACGGAATTGCGCCAATATTGTTAAAATCTGTAATGATATTGATGCTGTATTCTGGACTGTAATAGAATAATCGTGGATTGGCAATGTAACGTTCATCTGGACCTAATCCGGCGGTAATTTCTCCAAACCAAAAGTTTTTCTTTCCTTCTTTCAGTTTAATGTTAATCATCACATTATCCTGATCGTTTCCAAGTCCTCTGAGTTGTCCTACTTCGTTGCTGTTTTTTAAGACTTCAACTTTATCAACGGCATCAGCGGGAATATTTTTAGTGGCTAATTTACTATCGCCATCAAAAAATTCTTTTCCTTCCACCATTACTTTGGTCACGTTCTTTCCTTCTACCGTTATTTCTCCTTCATCATCGACTTCTACACCGGGCAATTTTTTTAAAACATCACCCAACTTTTTTTCGGAACCATTTTTAAAGGAATCCGCATTGTAGATAATTGTATCGCCTTTTATGGTTACGGGCATTTCGTATGTAAGTTGTACAGCATCTAGTTTATTGTCCGCTTTCATTGCAAAGTTTTTTGTAATGTCAGCTTCTTTTGTTGTCAATGAATCATTAATCGTTGCCAATCCGATGTAACTTACTTTTAATAAATAGGTCGTGTTTTTTTTGAGCGAAAGCCTAAAACGTCCTTCATTATTGGTAATCCCGTAAGATTCTAATGTATTGGTTGCTTTGTTCAATGCAATCACATTGGCAAGTTCCAAAGGCTTTCCGAGTGTATCTTTTACAACACCTTCCAGTTTAATTTGGGCAGTAGTTGCCTGTGCTATGAAACATAGCAGCACAAATAGTATATTTTTCATTGGTTTTTTTTCTTCTGATTAGTTGCTGGTGAGGCGAAGATTTATCCTCTTCCGCCTCGTCCTCCACGACCGCCGCGTCCACGATACATGTCGCGCATTTCTTGCATTTTCGTTTTTACAATTTCGTTGTATTCTTTACGTGTAACTTCTTGTCCTTTTGTTGGTTCCTCAATTGGGTCCTTTTCTTCTGGATTCATTACAATTTTAGAACATAAAATCGTTGTTTTATATGCGTTTACTTCTAAAATTAATCCTGGCAATCCCCAATATTCTCCTGGACCTTGATTTACAGGAATGTCTAAAGTATACCAAGCTGTTACTAAGATTTCCTTTGGAATTTCAACTTGACTAAACGGATCTTTTGCAGCTTTTATAGAATCTTGTTTTTTCTCTTCAGCCGTTTTGTCTTCATCTTTTTTACGATCTCTTCGACGCATACTCGTGAAATCTAGTTCGTCTACTTTTTTTAGTGCCGTTGCTTTAAAACAAAGGTATTTTCCAATTTGCTTGGTTTCGCCTTCCATTTTCCACTCTAGTTTTGGCAAACTGTCTTTGATTAAGAATTTTTTTCCAAAGAATTCTTTCGATTCCATGAGCACACCTTTTTGAACATCTTTGTATTGTCGTCCTTGTGTAAAGCTTCCCATCATCATTCTACCAAATCCACCGCCTCCGCCTTGTCCTGGCGCTGAAATTTTTTCTTCTTCTTTATATACAGAAGCAGTTCTTCCAAAATCTAATATGTATACTTTTTCTAAGAAGCCTTTCATGCGTTCTTTAATTCGCTTTTTCTGTTCTTCTGATAGTTCTCTACCGCCCCAATTCGTCTCCATGGTCGTTTTAGATTGGTAGTAAGCTTTTCCTTGAAAATTTTGAGCGAATACATTAACTGTACATAAAAGTAAGCTCCAAAGTAAAATACGTTTCATTTATTAGGTCTTTATGTGTTTTTATAATTCTTGTCATGTTAGTACATAACAGGGTAAAAAGTTACACTTTTAACTTTATTTAGACCTTTGTTTTCTCTTTAAGTTTAACTCTATTTTGTTAAGGTTTTCTTAAAATGACAGCTAAATGAGTCGTTTCAAGAAAATTATGACGGTTTTCACTTCGCCTTTTTCATCTTTTAGTTTGAGTTTCACACTTGTATCTTTCTGCTTTAACAATTCACGACACTTGCGTGTATCATTCACTACAACTTCATCAATTTCAAGCAATTGATCGCCTTCTCGAATTCCTTTTTGGTATGCTTCAGATACTTTTACGACATTTGAAATTTTGATTTTATCCGCTTCTTTTTCTATCGAAATGCCACTTCGTGGAAACTCAAATTCGTTTGCGTAACTTTTGTTGGGTTTTAGATAGATTTTTTGATTTTTATAATCTAAAATAATATGAAATCGTTGAATGATTTTTACACCCAAAATTCCTGCGTACGCTTCCGAAGCCATCACACCCGATGTACTGTTTGATAAATCGATTGGCATTTCACCAAATTTAAAATCTCCCAATTGTACATTTGTTACGTTTCCAATTTTAAAACTTGAAGAAGTCGTTAAGCTTTCCGCTTTATTTTCAATTGTTTTTCCAATGAGCGTTTCTATATTGTTCGCTTTTACAAAAGGCGTATTGAGTAAAAAGGTCATATTTGCGCCAGAATCGAATAGAAAACTTCCTTTAAATTTTTTGTTATTTTTTAGTGTAAATTCAAGTTCAACTTGCGGAATAGACGCATAACCTAATGATACAGGCAACATTTTATATGCATCCACAGCTGCGATATCATCCACATTTTTATACAGTTTTATTTCTTGCTGATCATAATCAATGTGAGTTACATAGTGTTGCATAATGTTATAGCCAATGATTCCATCAATTCTTTGATTGCCGCGTTTCGACAATCGATCTAAATCGACTAATACTACATGCGCATCTGCTAACGTAATATCTTGAATGTGCAATTTTTGAGACAAAGCAATGTTATACATTTCGGTTCCTGCGGCGCCTGCTGCTGGTTGTTGATAGTCAGCAGTTATGCCAATTTCCTTCGCTACTTTTTCATCCAATACGGCTGTAGACGCGCCAGTATCAAAAACGAAATTCAGTGGTTCTGCATGATCATTCACTTTTACTTTGATGTACATTAATCCATCACTCTCAAAAGGAATCGTAGCTACTTGTGCTTGTAGTGCTGCTGTAAATCCTAACAAATAGCTTACAAATAGTACGCAATGATATTTTAGGTGAATTTTCATATTTTTATCCTCTAATTTCAATTCTCATACCATCTTCACCATCTCTGCGATTGCCACGGTAACGTTCCATCATTTCTTTTGACTTTTTCTCCATGATTTTTTCAAACGCAGCCTGATTCACTTTTTTACCTTTTGTTGGTTCTTTGATCGTGATTTTATCTTTCGGGTTTAATACAATTTTACTGCAAACAATTGTTTCTGTTCCATCGTTTACTTCCAGTATCAATCCTGGCAATCCCCAATACATTCCTGGACCTGTATTCACTGGAATGTCAAGTGTATACCAGGCTGTAATGGTAATGGTCTCTTTGGTTCTTTTTGGTTCGTCATCAACAGTATCATTGATAGAAGTTGATGTCATTCTTTCAATTTCCGTCGTACGCGTTGCCTTGTAACATGTGTATTGCCCAATAAATTTTGTTTCGCTTTCTAGTTTCCAATCTTTCTTCTCTAAAGAATCTTGAATTAAAAATACCTTTCCCATGATATCTTCTTTGTTCGCATAGCGCTTTTCCTTGGTGTTTTTGTATAACGCTTTCGATTCACTATCGCCCATTACCATAATCATCATTCCGTCATTTCCAGGTGCTGGCGCCGCCAATTTCCCTTCTTGTTTATAAATAGATTCTGAAGCATTGAATGTAAGTTTGTATTCTTTTTGAAATTGCTTTTGCAACATTGCATTTAGCTTTTTTTGCATGTCTTCATTAATTCCTTGACTTTGCGCCATGCTATCAATTTTAATGTCCATTTTACGACTTGTTTTATAGGTTGCAACACCTTGAAAATCTTGTGCGTTGAGAAAAGCATTTACAAGCATAAAAACGAATAAAATGACCGTTTGTAAATAGTTGTTTTTCATAATTTTTGTTTTCTAATTTGATGATACAAATATGATCTAGAAAAATTTAGCTAATAGTTAATGAACGTTAACGAGTGTTAAACACAAAAAAAAGTCTTCACAAATAACTGTAAAGACTTTATAAATGTATGTGTTTATTTTTTATTCTAAAAGATTCTGAATAACATTTCGGGTATTTGTTAGCACAATTTTTTTATCAGTTTCCATATCGCCCAAGTAGCGAATCGTATCATTTTTTATGATTAATAAATGTGGAAAACCATTGATTCCTAAACTATCGCGAATCATTTCAAACTTTTCAGCAAATAGGGTTTCGTAATCATAATTCAATCGCTTGATCGTTGCCAATGTTTTTTCGCGTGTATCATTTTTTAACGGCACATTTGCGCTATAAAATTGGATTTTGTCATTTCCTTCAAACTCTTGTTTGAGTTTTTCAAATTCAGGAAATTTACGAAAACAAACTGCACAAGATGTTGACCATAAGTCTATAATCGTTACTTCATTAGTAAAATTTACTTTTTCTTCGTTTAATGTATAGAATGATATTTTTGGCAACTTTGTATTAAGGTCTGCATAAAAGTTTCTTAAATAGTGTCCTGTATTTGGCTTAATTAGAAAAGTTAGAAAGAATAAACTTATTGCTAGATATAAGAATTGTATTTTTTGTTTTCGAGCCCAACTTCCCATAAAAACAAATAGTGGCATGAAAATTAAATAAAAAATGATAGATGTTACTTTTGCGTTTTCAATACCTAAAATTAAAACTGAAAGTAAGCATAACTCCATCAAAAATATAAAGCTAATATTTCTAACTGTTGATTGATTTTTTTTAGCAAATACAAAACCCAAAATAAACAATGATATACTAAATAAAGGAAATGTATAGCTGAATCTACCATTACACAAAGTAGCAATCAAGATATATATAGTTAATCCTAAAATAGAATTCAGAAAGTATTTTAGATATTTTTTCTTTTTATTTGTCATTATTTTTTTATCCTAAATCTGGTCTACAAAGGCTGACACATTCATAAAAAAATAGAAAACCACAACCCGTTTCTGTTTTATCACAAGCACCATCTCTCCCATCACAAGGTCCATCTAAACAACCTAATCCCCAATCACAGTCACAATCTGGTTTTGGATCGGGATCTGTAAAAACTGGATCACCATCACCATCTCTTGCAACGATGATTCCACTTCGGTCAATGTTTTCTAAATAACCAAATGCGCTTACAACAAAGCGTTGTGTCCAACCGAATTTTTGTATTCCTGTTTCACGCAAACTATTCAGATAACCTGTTTCCTTATGTGTGATAGGGCTTGAAAAATCTTTTTTGTTCACAAATTCTTGAAACTTATTCATCAATGCACGCTCACCATCACTCAAATCTAAGGAATTTATTTGCACGAATTTATCTTGCCAAATTTCTTTTTTCTTGTCAGCCGATAAAGCTCTGTATATTCCACGCTGTTTTTCTTTAGAATAGTTAATAATGTCTGCACGATTCATCAGTTGAATCGCTTTTAAATTTTCTTTTACGAAAGCATCGACGCTTTCATCGCAACTGTAACAAACTTCTTCTTGGTTGCAACCAATTAAGAAAAATTGCGCTACTAAAATCAGTAAAATTGTTCTTTTCATTCTTAATTATTTTTAATAATATTATTTTTTCCAGCATCAATATATAAAAATAAACATATTTTTCCTACTTTACTAAATTATTTTTCTGTCATAAAATCGTCATTTCTAAAAAATAGTTTTTTTGTTAACGAGTGTTAAGCGATTGTTGTAATTATAAATAACTCCTTACTTTTGAATTGTAATTACAATAGTATGCAGCAAAAACAATCTTCTTGGGTTTTATACGGAATCATCGCTACGATAGCGATTACGATTGCTGTACAAGTATATTGGAATTACAAAAATTATCAAGTCAACAAACAACAGTTTATCAATCAGGTTCAGATTAGCCTGGATAATGCTGTAGAAGCGTATTATGCAGATTTTGCCAAGAATGAAAAAGTGATGATTTTCAGTAGTGGTGATTCTATGGAACATTCTGAAGTGATTCGTAATATAAAGTTTGATTCGATATTTAAACGTTTTGGACTTGATATTGAGAATTATCGCGATTCTGCAACTATTATTATTGATGATAGAATGCAAAGGCACAATGGAGGTTTTGATGGAGATTCACTGGTTGTTTCTGGAAAAGCCAAGATTATCAATAGATTTCCACGTTCATTTGGATCACAAAAAAGAGATAGCATTCGTTTGTTTGATGAAATTTCATCCTTATATATTTCTATTACTGCAGATTCATTAGATTTTAAAAAACTACAATCTTTTTTAGCGACTGAGTTTGATCGAAAACAAATTACGGTTCCATATCGCTTGAATCAATATGTTGCCAAAACGGTTATTCATACCGTTAGTAATGAGCAACTTCCGAAAAAATTCTTAAAAACAAATGCGAAATCAGCATACTTGAGACCTGGCGAAAAGCTAGAGTTGCAATACGCTAATATTTCTAATACAGTATGGAAAAAAAGCATGTTTGGAATTTTACTTTCAACCTTACTTTCATTGGCAATTATTACGTCTTTGCTGTATTTATTGCGCGTGATTCGACGACAAAAGCAATTGGCGGAAATAAAGAATGATTTGATAAGCAATATTACACACGAATTTAAAACGCCAATTACCACAATTTCAACTGCTTTGGAAGCTATTCAACATTTTGACGCTTTAAAAAACCCTGAAAAGGCACAAAAATATTTAGCGATTTCGGACAAGCAATTGAAAAAATTACACCTTATGGTGGAAAAGTTATTGGAAACTGCCACATTGGATAGTGAAAACTTATTATTACAAAAAGAAACGGTAGATATTGTTGATTTTGTTCAAAAAATTACTGAAAAACAACAAGCACTAACCACAGAAAAAACGATTCGTTTTAGCAGCAATACAGAACATTTTTCCACAGATGTAGATCTTTTTCACTTTGAGAATGCTATTAACAATTTAATCGATAATGCGCTGAAATATGGCGGCGATCAAATTGAAGTGAATGTTACCAAAATACTTGAAACTGTTGAAATTACCATTACAGACAATGGCGAAACGATTGACAAATCACAGCGCGAAAAGATTTTTGATCAATTTTATCGAATTCCAAAAGGAAACACACACGATGTAAAAGGGTTTGGAATTGGACTCTATTACACAAAAAAGATTGTAGATAAACACAACGGAACCATTCAGTTAGTGCCAGCTACAAAACATACTATTTTTAAAATTACACTGCTCGGATGAAAACAGCTAAGATAAAACTGCTCTTGGCAGAAGACGAACCCGCGTTGGGACAGATTGTAAAAGAAAGCTTAGAATCGCGCGATTTTGAAGTGTTTTTGTGTGAAAATGGCGAAATAGCGTATGAAATCTATCAAAAGGAACAACCCGAAATTTTAGTATTAGATGTGATGATGCCCAAGAAAGATGGTTTCACGCTTGCGCAAGAAATTCGACAGGAAAATCCAACGATTCCGATTATTTTTTTAACTGCAAAATCACAAGTAAAAGATGTGGTTGAAGGTTTTCAACACGGTGGAAATGATTATTTGAAGAAACCATTTAGCATGGAAGAATTAATCGTTCGGATTCATGCGTTGTTGGATAGAATTCACATAAAACAAGATCATACGCAAATTCCGATTGGAAAGTACATTTTCAATCATACGCAACAACAATTAATTTGGGATGAAACGTCTGTACAATTGACACATCGCGAAGCAGAATTATTATTTTATTTATCCGAAAAACGAAATGATGTCTTGGACAGAACCTTCATTTTAAACAAACTTTGGGGCGATGATGACTTTTTCAACGCACGAAGTATGGACGTTTTTATTTCAAAACTTCGCAAGAAACTGAAAAGCGATCCTGAAATTCAGATTGTAAATGTGCGCGGTTTTGGGTATAAGTTGATTTGTTGAATGTGAAATTAAATGATTCAACAATTGAAAACGAACTACATTTTCGAATTACCAAATTAATTTTAGTTCATCATTTTTTTGTTGTAATAATGATGACACCATTTATTGCTCTAATTCCATATATTGTATAAGCAGCTTGTTTTTTCAGTATGCTTATGCTTTTAATTTCACTTTTTTTAACCTGATTTATTTTTGAGGAAATTTCATTTCCACGAAGTGGAATTCCATCTAAAACAAGTATTGGATTTGCATTAACTTGTCCAGATTTTAATAAAGAGTTAATCGTGTTAGTGATTAATTCATTATTAATATTAGCGTAATGTTTTAAACCGAGTGATTCATCTTTAAAAGGAATAAGTTGTATAACCTTTTGATTGATATTAGAATTTATATTTTTTTTTGCTGCTAACTTATTTAGTACTTTAATTGATGTAAAATCTTTAGTATCAACGATATTTAGAAATGTTAAATCTTCCATTGAAATTTTTAGAGTATCAAGATAAATTGGTGTTTTATGACTCGCATTTCCAGATTTAATTTCTTTGTTAATAATACTTACTAAAGATCCTTCACCATTAAAGTTTGGAATTAATTTTCTTGAACAAGAGATCAATAATAATGTCGTAAAAAAAATAAACAGGTTCTTTTTCATAATATATTTTAAAATTTCTTTTTTGAATTATAAAGGTCTTTAGGTGGTTTAGATTTTATGACGACTCCCACTTTTTTATCAATGATTCCATATTTTCGACTAAGTTTAGTACTATCAATAATCTTTATGCTTTTTAATAATGTTTCATCAATAAAAGATAATGTTCCTTCAAAATCTTCTTTTAGAATCTTTTTGTTCAAAATATATTGAATTTCACTGTCTTTATACATATCAATCATTTCATTATATTCGTCTGAAAGAGCCTTAAATGTAGATTGAAACTTATTTATGGCATACGTTTTTGTTTGAACCGTAATTACGCCGTCTTTGCCGTTTTCATTGAATAAATCAGTTGCTTCTTTACCATAAATAATTGATAAGGTTGATATGTCAGCTTTATTCAGTGATACAAAAGTCTTTTGATCGACAGGTTCTCCATTGACAACAAAATATGGATTTGGACCAAGTTCTTTAACGGCTTGATTAGTAGTTTCTTTTAATGATAGCGTCTGTGATTTACAGCCAACTATTAATAACAAAAGAATACATGAAAAAAAATTACGAATAGAGTTCGGCATATTTATATTAAGATCAGGGTTTTTTACTTGTTTTTTTGATAATAACCGAAACTACTTGTTTTTTAACGAACTTCAAAGCCATTGTGAGAATTTTTAAATTATTATGTTGAGACATTGATAAGCTTTTCTAAACTATTCTCGATACAATTTTTTTATCTATCTCGACTGCGCTCGATATGACAAAAAAATCACTCGAATTGACGTTTGGGCATTACATTTTCAAATCAGCGCATTTTCAAATTATCACATTGCGTAATTTTCAAATTGACACATTAAAAAATTGTTACACCAACTATGGCGCATTTTTTGTAATTTGTCAACCATGAAAAGTTTCATCCTTTATATTTTCTTGTGTTGTTCTACGATACTGTTCGCACAGAAAACAATTACGGCAACTTTGCAACAGCAAGATAGTTTGTTAGTTGACCGATTTATTGAAGTGGATAATTTTGGTGCTTCGTATGTAATTAAAGATAATATCTTAATCAAGCGAAAAGACACAAAATCATGGCAATACAATAACTTTCAGTTAGGCGATATTACTTCCGTAGATATTTTAAATCCGCTGAAAATCACATTGTTTTATGAAGATTTTAATACCGTAATTGTACTCGACAATACACTGAATGAAATTAGACGCATAGATTTTAATGTAATTGGCGAATTCAAAAACCTGGCAGCAGCCACTACCGCAAACGATCGAAATTTGTGGATTTTTGACACGAATACGCAACAATTGGAAGTGTTTAATTACGTTCAACAGAAAACGCATGTTAAAAATCTTCCGATCTCAGAGAAAATGATCACGCTGAAAAGCAATTATAATTTTTGCAGAGTACTAACAGAAACTACCTTATACACCTATAATATTTATGGAAGTTTGTTATCGCAACAAGAATTGACAGGCGTCACAGATTTTTCCATGACCAACACAGAAGTTATTTTTTTAAAGGATGAACAGCTTTATTTTACCAATAGTGAAGACGTTTATCTTATAAATGTACCGTCTGACAGAATTGCTATAAAACAGTTTTCGCTTCACGATGATATCTTGTATATTTACGACGGAATTGTATTGTATCAGTTTCAACTAAAAAAACCAACAAAAGAATAGATAGAACGAATATTTTTAGAATATAGCTCAAAATCCAGTAGTTGTATTGTAAAGCGAACACCTAATCACAGAATCACATGCACGTTGCAATTGCAGGAAACATTGGCGCAGGAAAAACAACTTTAACAAAACTATTAGCAAAACATTACCGTTGGGAACCACATTTTGAAGATGTCGTAGACAATCCGTATTTGGATGATTTTTACACACAGATGGAACGTTGGAGTTTTAATCTTCAAATTTATTTCTTAAACAGTCGTTTTAGACAAGTATTGCAAATTCGCGAAAGCGGAAAAAAAATCATTCAAGATCGTACGATTTATGAAGATGCAAATATTTTTGCACCAAATCTTCACGCCATGGGTTTGATGACGAATCGCGATTATGAAAATTATCAATCCCTTTTTGAATTGATGCAAAAATTGGTAGATCCGCCCGATTTATTGATTTATTTACGTGCCGATATTTCTACGTTGGTTGCGCAAATTCACAAACGTGGACGCGATTATGAGAATTCAATTAGTATTGATTATTTGAGCAGATTGAACGAACGTTATGAAGCTTGGATTTCAAAATATGATCAAGGAAAATTATTAGTTGTTGACGTTGATAATTTGGATTTTGTAGATAATCCGGAAGATTTAGGAAGCGTAATCAACAAAATTGATGCAGAAATACACGGATTGTTTTAGCACAATTTCAACATAAAACACAAAAGCCATTCTGTACAGAATGGCTTTTTTTTTACTTTCCTAGCAAGCATCATGACAGGTTCTGCAATGAATTGGATCACTCACAGGATGATTATTTGTGATGCAATATCCGCAGGTTTGTCCACTACAATTATTGGTATACGTTCCACCGCCGCCGCTTCCGCCGCCGCCATCATCAGTTGTATCATCGTATGGAGGTATATATCCTCCATTTACTTTTGATAAGTCCGAAACTTTGTTTTTCCCTAAAGCTAACTTCGCGATTAATTTCTTTTTTTTCATGATTAAATTGTTTTGTTTGTTAATAATTGACTTCAAGTTACAATCTTATCAGCCTGACAATAAGCATTTAACCATACCATTTATACGCGTATACACGAAAAAACAGCAGTTCTGCTAAAAATTGTTTATTTTTCTATTCTCAAAAGTTATTTCTGTAGATATATGCTCAACTTTTTTAAAGGTTCAAAAGATAAAGACGAAAAAACCATTGCTAAACTGTATGTTTCCGATGGTTTTTCGGTTCACGATTTAAAAATTCCTTTGGTTACTTTTTTTGAAACAACATCAAAAACGGAGCTAGCTGTTAAGAAAATTACGAATGGTTTTACAGTTGACACAGATGTTACTACGGATGAAAAAAAAGGCATTATTGCAACTACACGATTGCAATGCATCCAGAATTCAACCATTATTTATGTCATTGCGGAACAGGTAGAAATTGACCTTTCTTCTTATAAAGAAACAAAGAAAGCGGCAGATTTCGATTTGAAGAAACAAGCGTTTTTTATACACTTACAAACCTTTTTACTGAAGCTGCAAGATGATCATTTGTATGCGCTCAAAAACGAAGAAGTCATTTCATATGTACAAGTACTCGATTTAGAAACGCAGAATTTTATTTTTCATCAGTTGCAACTGAAAGAATATGTTTTGAGTATTTTGGGAATTAGCGAAGTAACGCTTCAAGATGCAGAAAAGGAACTTCCAAAACATACTTCTTGGCATTTTGTACTGACTTCCAAACGAACGTTTCTCCTTGGAAAAATACCAGATTATAATATGCTATTGCTTGACATTTCTAGCGAAAGTTTTACACTTGAAGATAAAACAGGGAAAGATTTAATTACAACAGATTCACTGTCTTTTTACACCGAATTCATGAACGATACGTTGTATCATGAAATTTTACCTGTGCTTGAAAATACAGGAAATCGCTTGGGGATTTTTGGAGATATTTTAGTTAAAAAATACAATAAGAAAGAAGCACATTTACAGCTAGCTTCACGCTTGTTTCAACTGCAAAGTACAACGACAGATTTGTTGTTGAATGAATTGAAAGCAGATTTAATTCCGCTGTTAAAGCGATTAAAAGTAGATGCAGAAAAGCCAGAAAAACTATTGGAAGTTTTTACAAAACACGCAAATGCACATGAAACTTTTGGCGAGAATTTAATTATGATTGTGAACGATTGGAAACTTTCATACTACGAACAAAAGAAAGTATTAGCGATTTTACAACCACTTCAAAAAAAGACAACTGCCAAACATACGATTGCTTTTCATGAGCATTTTTACCAATTGTTTATTGAGAAAGAAAAGAAAGCTGAAATTGTGTTTGAGTTCAATCTGAATTATGCAAAACACTTGAATAATTCAGAACGATTTACAGCAGCTATTTCTTTATATAGAACAATTTACGAATCGCTTCCGGATGATAGTATTGTAGATTTGTTACCGACAAACACGACCAATCTTTTGGAAGGCGAAGGTGGGCAACAGTTGAAAATTACGATTTTGGAAGCTATGTTGAATATTCAAAAAGAACTCAATGAAGATGTTTCTGAAACCATTCACAAACTTGCGGTATTACAACCATTATTACATGCGCGAATTGACGCATTAGCCTTACATGAAAAACATCAACAGAAAGCAAAAACAATCCAAGAAATATTAAGCGCGAAAGATTTAGTAACGCATAAAACGGAAGTTACAAACGATTATCAACGGCTGGAAAAGAAAGAAGTACTGAAAGAAGTTGTGCCAAGTTGTTTTCAAAATGCCAAAGGTTTTTTTGACTCGTTGAACAATTTTATTGCCGCGTTGAATCCGCCAGATTATGAAGCGGTGATTTCTTTTTCAGATCGATTAAACGCTCATAATCACCCAGAAATTATAGAACGCATTACGGCAATTTGTTTCGCGTTGCAGATAAACGTTCCTGAATGTTATATTGGTCGCGGAACATATTCTACTTCTGTAATTGGTGTAGAAGGAAAACCATCTTTTTTGATGATTGGAATTGACTTTTTAGACCCAAAAAGCCTTCGACATTTAGAAGTGAATGCCTTGACGTTTTTAGTCGCAATTGAATTGGCGCATATTTATTTTGAACATTCAAAAATTACCTCAACAGATGTTTGGCGTGGTGCTGCCAATAAAGGATTTACCGTTGTAAATATGTTGTTAACCGTATTGCCTTTTGTGGGGAATATTGGCGCTATTTTTGGAAACATTGCGAATATTGAAAAGTATGGGAAAATCATCAATCGTGTGGAACAAGTTGCCAATGTTGCTGAGAAAGGACAAGGAATTATGGAAGTAACTGAAAAGTTTAATTTGAATCCTTTTAGCAAAGACAAATCGCAAGCAAATGATTCACAAAATTTACTGATTACTTCGAGATTGATGGAAATTGTGGCAGATAAAGTTGCGCTGCTCTTCGCTGATGACTTAAAAGCTGCTGTTAAAGGTTTGTTGGCAGGAATGACTACTTTTGAACAAGATCATCCTATTATTTCACAATATGGCGTAGAAGCCTTTTTAGCACGCACCAACGAAACAGGCGAGTTTGTACATCAAGAATTAATTATCCGATTGAAAAGCATGTGCGCTTTTTACTTGTCGGATACATTCGAAACCTTAAAAAAACAATTATATACTAGTTAAATTTATATGAGTTCACCAACCATTTTTACGTCATTAGGCGAACCTTACGAGCTAACGCCAGACGAAGTAGTGTTAGAAAAATTACGTCTTTTAGATTTGAAAGATGGAGAACTCCTTTTTGATTTAGGTTGCGGCGACGCTCGAAGTTTGATTGCAGCTTCAAAAATGGCAAAGGTAACCTGTGTTGGTTATGAAATTTTGCCTGTTGCATTGAAAGCTGCTGCTGAAAATTTAAAAAAAGAAGGAAATTTAGATTCCATAGAAATTAGAGCGGAAGATTTTTTCAACGCCGATATTTCAAAAGTGGATGCACTTATTTTATACTTAACCCGAAATATGTTAGGAAAAATTTCATTGAAGTTGGAAAACGAATTGCCTGTTGGTGCACGTATTGTGACACATGATTTTGATATTCCTGCTTGGGAAGCGGAGAAAGTGGTTAATTTTATATCGCGTAAAGCAACGCCTTTTACATTGTATTTGTATCGGAAAAAGTGATGAGATCTCGCTTTTCAGCGAGATTATTTCAATACACTTTTTAATAGTGTATTGAAAAACAAAAAGGCTGTAATTTTTCAATTACAGCCTTTTGAATATATACGTTTGAATTTTTTATAAATTCTCTTCTTTCATTGTAATCACGTTCAATGCGACATCAGTTTTTGCAGCTTCTTCAACATTTACTTGAATTACGTTTTTGTTTACTTCTTCTGCTGTTTGCGTTTCTTCAGCGTGCCCTCCTAAGATTGGTGCAATTACCAATCCAATTAAACATGTTAATTTGATTAAGATGTTCATTGATGGACCAGACGTATCTTTGAAAGGATCTCCAACAGTATCTCCAGTTACAGCTGCTTTGTGTGCCTCAGAACCTTTGTATGTCATTTCTCCGTTGATTTCAACACCAGCTTCAAATGATTTCTTAGCGTTGTCCCAAGCTCCACCAGCGTTGTTTTGGAAGATTGCCCAAAGTACACCACTTACGGTAACTCCTGCCATATATCCACCTAACATTTCCGCGATTGCTAAATTGTCCATTCCAAAAATCATTGGAATAAAAGCAATTGCTAATGGGAAACCGATTGTTAATAATCCTGGTAACATCATTTCTTTTAAAGATGCTTTCGTAGAGATTGCTACACATTTGTCGTATTCTGGTTTTCCAGTTCCTTCCATAATTCCTGGAATTTCTTTGAACTGACGACGTACTTCTTCTACCATTTCCATCGCTGCTTTTCCTACTGCATTCATTGCTAATGCAGAGAATACTACTGGAATCATTCCTCCAACAAATAACATTGCTAGTACTGGCGCTTTGAAAATGTTGATTCCGTCAATTCCAGTAAAGGTTACATACGCTGCAAATAAGGCTAATGATGTTAAAGCTGCAGAAGCAATAGCGAAACCTTTTCCTGTGGCTGCTGTTGTATTTCCTACTGCATCTAAGATATCAGTACGTTCACGTACGATTGGTTCTTGTTCACTCATTTCAGCAATTCCACCCGCGTTATCCGCAATAGGTCCGAAAGCATCAATTGCTAACTGCATTGCTGTTGTTGCCATCATTGCTGAAGCTGCTAAAGCAACTCCGTAGAATCCTGCTAATGCGTATGACGACCAAATTGCACCTGCAAATAATAATACTGATGGGAATGTAGAAATCATACCTGTTGCTAAACCTGCAATAATATTTGTTCCTGCTCCGGTAGATGATTGTTGTACAATTTTTAAGATTGGGCTTTTACCTAATCCTGTATAATATTCTGTGATTGATGATATAACTCCACCAACAAATAAACCAACTAAGGTTGCATAGAATACACGCATAGAGTCTATAACTACTGGTACAGCCTTTCCTGCATCATCTAAGTTTTCACCGAAGAATTTCATTGAGATTGTATCTGGTAACATATATTTTATTAATCCGAAACAAGCTAATGCTACAAGTGCAATAGATACCCAGTTTCCAATATTTAATGCGCCCATTACTTGTTTTTCTTTGGCATCATTACTTTTTATTTTCACCAACATGGTTCCGATCAAAGAAATAATAATTCCAACACCAGCAATTGACATTGGTAATAATACAGGTCCAATTCCGTCAAAACCTTTGTCAACAATATTTCCGCCCATATCACGAATGATATAGTTTCCTAATACCATTGCTGCTAATACAGTGGCTACATACGAACCAAATAAATCGGCTCCCATTCCTGCTACATCTCCTACATTGTCTCCAACATTATCAGCAATTGTTGCTGGGTTTCTTGGATCATCTTCAGGAATTCCTGCTTCTACTTTTCCAACTAAATCAGCTCCTACATCGGCAGCTTTTGTATAGATTCCACCACCAACACGTGCAAATAATGCAATTGATTCCGCTCCAAGAGAGAATCCTGCTAGTGTTTCTAGTACAATTGTCATGTCGCCAGTTGACGTCCATATTCCTCCCATAAAGTATTGGTAGAATATGATAAAGAATCCTGTGAGTCCTAAAACTGCTAAACCAGCAACTCCAAGTCCCATAACTGTTCCACCACCAAATGATACTTTTAAAGCATTTGGTAAGCTTGTACGTGCTGCTTGCGTAGTTCGCACATTAGTTTTGGTTGCTATTTTCATTCCGATGTTTCCTGCATACGCAGAGAATACAGCTCCAAATATAAATGCGATTACTATTAACCAGTGTGTTGTTTCCACAAAGACAGATACAGCAAATAAAGCGATACTTACTATTACTACAAATATTGCTAGTAAACGATATTCTGCATTTAGGAAAGCCAACGCTCCTTCATATATATAATCAGATATCTCTTTCATTTTTCCGTCGCCGGCATCTTGCTTCATTACCCAAGATTTTTTGATAAGCATGTAGACTAAGCCTAATGCAGCCAATGCTATTGGCATGTAAATCATCATTGATTCCATATTTTTGTTTGATTTGTTATTTAGCGGCGTAAATGTAACAAAATCAAGCATAAAAAAAAACCTTCTAAATAGCTTTAGAAGGTTTTTTTTTAATTTACGGTGTAATCTTTTTTTTATATTGAGAAGTCTCCCTTTATTTTGTGCTCGCTAGACTCGTATCGTTCAATGCATTTATCAACGATATCATAGGCTTCATGGGCATTTCCCCATCCGCCAACATCTACTTTCTTTTTTTCTAAATCTTTATATACTTGAAAGAAGTGTGTAATTTCTTTTATTCTGTGCGGATTCAAATCATCAATATCATTGTAGCTATTCCAAATTGGATCACTTACAGGTACACATACTATTTTTTCATCGGGTCCTTTTTCGTCAGCCATGTGGAAAACTCCAATTGGTTTTACTTCCATCACACACATTGGAAATGTAGGTTCTGTTCCTAATACTAATACATCTAATGGATCACCGTCAAGTGCTAGTGTTTCAGGAATAAAGCCATAATCGCCAGGATACATCATTGATGAGAATAACATTCTGTCGAATCGAATTTTCTTTAATTCAAAGTCATATTCATATTTGTTTCTACTTCCTTTTGGAATTTCAATCAGTGCATCAAATGTTCTTTTCTCTTTCGCTGTCATATCTTCAATTTTTACGCTTCTTTTCAAATCGGGTGCAAATTTATGTAAAACACTTTGACTGACCAATGTGTACGGATTATATTTTTATTAGATTTGTATGATTCTTAGCTGAATTTATAACTTTTTCTATTGTTAGTAGCACTTAGTACCTTCAATCGAATATTCATACTTTATATTTTTACTTTTTATGCGCTTTATAATTCCTCCAACTTATTTAAGGCTATTGCTGCTTTTTTGCATATATACCTCAACTCAAACATTTTATGCCCAAGAACAAGAAGTTGATTCCTTGGCGAAGTATTCATACAAAGAACTTAATAAGTTTTATTTAAAATATTTATATAACGAGTCTAACAAAGCAAAGATATATGCAGATAAGCTTTTTGAAAATGCACAGAAGAAAAATGATTCATTAAAATTATTTTACGCCTACAGGCGCTATGCAGTTTTAGAGAATAACAAAGGAAACCATGATCAGGCAGTTGAATATATTGAAACAGCAAGAGACATTGCCACAACACAATTAAAAGACCGCAACCTAGAAGTTCTGTCCATATTCCTAAAAGGAAAAATTTTATATGATTACGGCAAATATGAAGAAGCTTTTGAAAACTATAGTATTGCTTATAGTTTTTATAAAGATTCGAATCCTCGTATGACATATATGGTTTCTCATAATATCGCATTAGTAGAAAATATTTTAGGAGATCAGGAGGCTGCTTTAAAAATTCTGCTGAAAAATTACAACTATTACAATTCATTCTCCGAAGAAGAACGAAAATCTAATTCTTATTCCTATTCGTACTTAAGTACATTAATAGCACTAACAGACACTTATGTAAAATATGCTGCAAATGAAGAAGATTTAAAAAAAAGTTTATTAGACTCTGCTGAAATCTACAATGAAATAGGCTTAAAAGAATCACTACGTGTTGATAATGTTTCTCGATATATTTATTTTTTAACCGAATATGGAATTATAAATCATGAAAAAGGGGAGTATCAAAAAGCTATTTCTGAATTAAATATTGCAGAAAGAAAAGCAATTCAACAAGGTGAAAAAGTCTTACTTACAAGTATATATTATTACATTGGAGTCAGTTATAAAAAACTTGGACAAGAAGAAAAAGCAATTGACTTTTTAAGAAAAACTGATTCTGTATCCCAAAAAAATGTTGCCAATTATATACTTCTAGACAGAACATATTATACACTAACAGATTTTTATAGTAAAAAGGGTGACGGAAAAAACACTCTTAAATATTGGGAATTATATAAAGAGAACAGGAAAATTAATGAGCACGTTAGCAAAAGTGTAAAAAGCGCTATTCGAGATCATGACATGGAAAAATTAGAGGATCAAATAAAAAGATTAATAGCAGATCAAGAAGAAAAAGAAAATAACTATACTGTAGCTCTGATCATAATTATCGTTCTTATTTTCCTTTTCTTACTATTTCTAGTATACAGTAAAGGTAAACAACGTCAAAATGAAGCTAAGTTTCAGAATCTCTTAAAGGAGTTGAAGACAAAGAAAGAAATTGTTCCTGTAAAAAAAGAAAAGTCAAAACCTACCTTAACTATTGACGAAGAAAAAATACAACAAATTCTTACTGCTTTAGACAAGTTTGAACAAAAGAAACTTTTTCTAGATGTGAATTGCGATTTAGCATTTGTCGCAAAAAAAGTAAAAACAAACAAAGCGTATTTATCAAAAGTAATTCATTCGGAAAAACAACAGAAATTTATCCAATACATTACAAATTTGCGAATTACTTTTGCCTTAGAAAAATTAAAAGAAGACAAGCTTTTTCGTTCGTATGATATTAAGTCTATTGCTTCAGAATTAGGTTTTAAATCACCAGATTCGTTCTCTAGAGCTTTCAAGAGTAAAACAGGCATATATCCTTCTTATTATATTAAAAACATCAATAAAATCAACACCTCAGAAGACATTCAAGAACCTTTAATTCGATAATTACAGGGTGTTTTGTTTTGTTTTTACACTTAACACAACTACTTTCGAGCTCACTAAAACATATTGTCATGAAGAAACAAAAAAAATTAAATTTAGGAAAGATTAAAATTGCAGGAGTTAACATTATTAACTCTTTAGTTGGTGGAGTCACTACGCATTGTCCAACAGGTGATCAACCTCATGAACCTACCTGTACATGCGCTAACTCATTTGAATGTGATACTTATAAATATTGCCCTACTACAATTAAAACAGTATCAGAAAGCGATGTTTGTGGTGGAGACGGAGAAACTCGAGACCATGCAATATGCTAAAGTATTTTAACTCCTAGTATTGTAAAAACAAAAATGCATCAAATATATGTTGCATTTTTGGTCTAGTTTTTGACACGGTATAGCTTACTAATTAATTTCAAAACAAAATGAAAACAAAACACTAAATTTAAAAAAAATAGAGTTTCTAATTTTCAAATATTGAAAATAGTTGGAGGGACTTTACAAACAATAGCAGAAACGGATCGTTGCACTGACACAAGAGGTCCAAATCAAAAATTAAGTTTTCCCTTAAATAAAACACACAAAAGCGCATGAAGAAATTTATGCGCTTTTTTTATTACCAAAATGAATTCCGAAGTGAAACTGAAAAACATAGATTGTTGTACTAAATATTAATAAGATAAGACCGCTTTTAGTTGCTTGCATTTTTAGTATTTTAGCTTTCTGACTTTATTCTATACTTTTTATAATTATGTATAGAATGCCATTCTCTTGTTTCATGATAAAAAACATATTTTTTCTACTCTTTTCACTATTTATCTTTCAAACAATTGCAGCACAACAAACAGATGATTCTTTAATAGATGTATCATACGATTCTTTAAAGAGTTTATATAAACAATATCGTTTTTCAGATTTAGAGAAAGCTAAAAAAGTAACTATTGCATATTATAAGAAAGCTGTTTTAGAAAAAAATGATCATGAAACATCACGCGGAAGTTTTTTAAACGCCATTGTTTATGACGCTTTAGGTCAGCAAGATAGTGCTCATTATTTTATAGATATTTATATTTCAAGATCCACTGACGCTAATAGTTATGTAAACGGAATTTATAAAAAAGGTGTTATTTATCATAATGCCAAAGCGTATAAAGAAGCCATAGAATACTACTCAAAAGCGTATGATTTGCTTAAGAATACAGACGAAAAAGTCAAATTAGCAAAAATATCAAACAGTGTTGCTATTTTAAAAAGCGATCTTGGTTATAGAAAACAAGCGTTGGAATATTTTAAAGAGAATTTAACTTTTTATGAAACGTCCTCGGAAAGCAATCCATATAAGTTATCATATTTCAATACGCTTTTAGGACTTAGTGATACGTACGCGAAGCTTTCCGAAGATTTTCCAGCACTTCGCAATGTGTATTTAGATTCGGCAGAAATTGCAAATACTAGAGGTTTAAAAGAAAGCTTGGAGGCAAATGATCTTGAAGTTTACAATTTATTTTTAACGCTCAAAGGAATTATTCATCAAAAGCGAGGAAATTTGATTGACGCTCTTACACATCTAGATAGTGCAGAGCAATATGCCAAAAAATTATCATTCCATAAACAATTGCCTGTTTTATACTTGTATAAAGGGAAAAACTTCTTTTTAAAAGAGCATTACAAAAATGCAGTAACGTATTTATTGAAAGCGGATAGCACTTATCAAAAAGAAGCAAAAATTTCTCCTTTTTTTGAAGAAACCTATATTCTTCTGGCAAAATCTTATGACGCTCTGAATGATCAAAAAAATGCAGTAAAGTATTATCGTCGTTTTGAGGAAAAAGACAAAGAAAATGACCAAAGAGTTCGGGAAGCATCTGAAAATGTTTATACGCAATATGATATTCCATCTTTTAAGAATAAAATTAATCAACTTGAAAATCAATCAAATAAACAAGAACAATTATCACAAACATTGATATATATAAGTTTGGGATTGCTGGCATTACTCGCCTTAGGTTTTGTGTTTTATAGAAATAAAGTACAGAAATATAAAAAGAGTTTCAACGCTATTTTGGCAACACTCAACACAACAGAAAAGACTGCTCCCGAAGAAGATAGTTCACAATCTTATACGATAAAAGATGAAAATATTGCCAAGATTTTACAAGGTTTGGCAAAGTTTGAAGAGAAGAAATTGTTTCTGCATAAAAATTGCACTATTAATTTTGTAGCAAAGAAAATTCACACGAATAAAACGTATTTATCTAGAACATTACAATCGCACAAGCAAAAAAAGTTTGTACAGTATATTACCGATTTACGGATTGATTATGCATTGTCTCAATTAAAAAATGACGCAACTTTTAGAAAGTATGATATTAAATCCATTGCAGCTGAATTAGGTTTTAACACGTCTGAATCCTTCTCGAAAGCCTTTAAAAAACGCACTGGAATTTATCCTTCTTTTTATATCAAAAACTTAAATAAATTAAAGGAATAATTACTTGCTTAACAAGTCGTATTTGCGCAAATACGATAGCTTCTTCTTTGCGTTTACGCTATTTTACCTTTAGTTTAGAACGCATTAATCATTCATACAAAATCTCATGAAGAAGTATAAAAAACTAGCACTTAAAAAATTTAAAATTGCCAAATTAGCACACACACTAAACATAAAAGGTGGCGCTTTAACAAATACTAATTGCGGAGAAATTTCAGGCGAAACCATTGGAGTCACGTCTTGTCTCAACGATGTTTGTAATAATGAAACACACGAATTTGACACTTGTCATACTCAAGGTACTATAAATACGCGTACGAGTGATTCATTAGGAGATTATTCTATCAATATTATGTAAAATAAAGAAACTGAATCTGAGTTGAAGAAATACATTTCAAGCATTAGATTCAGTCTCTTTTATCTTCTTATTTAGTTCCTATTGACAAAATACACATGTTTCCCCACAAGTAATTTTCTGAGATTCTCCACATTGTCCATTCGGGTCAGAAGGACATATATTACTTGCGCCTCCACATTCTACATCACAGGATTGTGAACCACCATCACAGTTAGTATCATTGGTTCCTGGACAGAAATACGAAAACCAACCACCAGTTACTTCATTAGAGTTTAAGTTAGAAACCATTTTTTTGTTTAAGGCTAATACATTCACTTTTCTTTTTTTCATGATATAAGTTTTATACGATTAATAATGATTCAAATGTATTGTTCAGCTTGAAGGTTTCCAACAAGAGAATGTCGTGTTTGCGCAAATTCGACTTCTATTTTAACAATTAAAGTATTGATATTCAATTAATTAAAAATTTATCGCTTCATTTATAAAGGAAAACAGCTCTTCGTTTTATTTTTTTTGAAAAATTATTTTAGTTGAAGTAATAACAAACAAAAACGGTCATAATTTTACAATTATGACCGTTTATTTATTTTATAAGAAGTGTCTTTTAGAAGTGAAATCCAAATGCGCCTGTGACTCCAAATTGTCGTGCGTCAATATTGTTTTTGTAGTTTCCTCTAAAGTTAAAATCGATTCTAAAGACTTTAAAGATGTTTCCAATTCCGAGTGAATATTCCCAATAGATTTCTTTATTCGGCGCAATACCTTCGGGTGTAATGCTACTAAACGGCAAGCTTTGAAATGCTGGAACATTCATGGCTACGTTTTCATCTGAAATTTGTCCCCAAACTCCACGAATTCCTATGATTTCTCTTAAATTTAATTTTCGTAAAAACGGAATTCTTGAAAAAATTCGTCCATTAAAGTTGTGTTCTATGTGTAAAGAAGCATACGTATCGGTTACAAATTCATAAAAATTCAATTGTGAGAATGTGTTATGAATAGAGAAGTACGCTTGATTTCCTGGTACTACGTTTAGTAAACTTAACGGAACAGTTCCAAACGTTTTCCCTGCTTCTAATGTAGTGAATGTACGTCCAAAACCTCCTAATTGAAATGGTTGTCTGTAAAATAATTGAACTCTTGAATAGTTAAAATCACTATTAAATAATCCTTCCACACCTCTACTATAATTTAGATAAATTCGTGGAAAATTATCATTCACTACTTTTCGTTCTACACCATGACGAATGGTTCTTCTTCCAGGTGTCATGTCGATAGAAAAGTTTACTTCCGATTGTACCAATCGATCATTAATTCCATTTGGTGCTTGTGGATCAAGGTAAGACAGACTAAATGTTGTTGGCGATGCAGAACGCATCGTTTTGTATGAACTTCCCAAACGCATGGTAATATTTTTCCATGGCTCCATTTGTACAGCAAACGTTGATAAATTAATATTTGTCAATCGGTCACTATTTCCACTTGCAAATAATGCAGATGAAGCAAAACTTCTTCCTAAAACATTATCATTTACGGTTAAACTCACACCTGTTTGTTCCACATCTCGACGATTTCCTGCTGAAATAATCAATCTGTTTCTTGGGTTTAATAACCATTTTCCTGAGATTCCATATTTGAATCTGTTGTCTTTAAAACCATACGCGCCATATCCTTCAACTCTCCACTTGTCGTTTGGTCCAAAATAGGTTCTTCCTCCTGCACGCAACCTAATTCCTTCTACATCATTGAATCCGAACGTTGAGAAAATCGGCCCATAATCGATGTTGTATTTATCAAATTCTACATAACCAGAAGCTAAAATAGAAGCCAAATTATACAAGCGTTTGAACTTTGGAACTGTTTTTAAAGTATCTAACATTTTGTAGACACCTTTTTCATCTTTGTTTAATTTTTCTAAACGATTGGTTTCCCAGAAAGCATCATCGCGTTCGTAAATTTCTTCGTTAAACGGATTGATTTCTTTTGCATAGAAGCCAGACGGTTTTTCTTCATCAAACACATAATTATCAAATAAAGTAGTACGCTTTCCATACACACCTTTTGATTTTTCTTTTTTGTTTAATGCGAAATCAGACAGCATATAATCGCGTTTCAACAAGAAAACAGAATCATTGACAACATCAAATTCTTGCTCAATGTAAATCTCTTTTACCCAGTTGATATTGGCGCTTTTACTTGCTTGAAGGTTTATTTTTTTGATCGCAAACGTAGAATCATTCACCCAAAAATCACCTTTAAAAGTCAGTTCGTTTTTTCGTCTAGGATAGTATACAATATTGTAACACAGCTTGTTATCAATATACGCCGTGTCGACCAATACATAATTATAAGTATTGATTCCTGTTCGTGATAATGGACTTGTAAAGCTCTTGTCAAAAAACTTTAAATAATTATCATAAATATCATACTCAGCATATAAATCTTTGATAAATGCTGTAATGGTTTCGTTGCTACTAAATCCTGAATTTTTGTTTCCGAGTAAATCTTCCTTTTCCTTATTTTTGACATTATCGCCATATACTTTGGAAACCGCTTCATTAATAAAGATTGGCAAATATGTTTTTCCTGTAATGCGTGAAGTATCTATTTCACTGAAGATGAATTCCATTCCGCGAAACAATCTACTTTTCATCATCGCGCTGTCAATTGTATTTAAATCAAACTCTACTTTTTCGTACTTATCATACGCGTATTGCTTGAACTGATTGACACCATTGAAACGTTTTCGGTCCCAAATTTTTCGGAGAATATCAATCGCTGGATTGTTCTTTTTGGATTGCTTTCCTGAAACAATGACAACGGCTTTCAGTTTTTCACCTTCTTCCAGCACAATTTCCATTTTGTAATTAACCTTTTTAGTTAATTTAACTTCTTTTGTAGTATAACCCACAAAAGAAAACACAACGATATCGTACGTTTTATCGGATTCTAGGTAAAATCGCCCATCTTCATTACTAATTGTTCCAACAATGGAATTTTTAAATACAACATTGGCAAATGGCACAGGTTCTCCATTAGTATCTTTGATTAATCCACTTACTTTCGTTTGAGAAAATCCTGAATAGCAGAAAAATAGGGCTAATAAACAATAGAATGTAGTCTTCAAATTTTTATCTTTTTAAAAACAAAAACTTCATCAACAAACATGCCGATGAAGCTTTTACTATGTTAAAAGTACATTTTTATTTGTACATAACTTTCTTTACAGCTTTGATTACGTCGTTTTTATTTGGCAACCATTCCTCCAATAAAACTGGTGAATATGGTGCTGGTGTATCTGCTGTATTTATTTTTTGAATTGGTGCATCTAAGTAGTCAAAAGCTTCTGCTTGAACTTGATATACAATTTCGGTAGAAACATTTCCAAACGGCCACGCTTCTTCTAAAATTACCAATCTATTTGTTTTCTTTACTGATTTTATGATGGCTGCACTGTCCATTGGACGTATGGTACGTAAATCGATCACTTCACAAGAAATTCCTTCTGCGGCTAATTCATCTGCAGCTTTGTACGCTTCTTTAATGATTTTACCAAAAGAAACAATGGTTACATCAGTTCCTTCACGTTTAATATCTGCAACACCTAATGGAATTGTGTATTCGCCTTCTGGAACATCTCCTTTATCGCCATACATTTGCTCAGATTCCATAAAAATAACTGGATCATCATCTCTAATAGCAGCTTTTAACAAACCTTTTGCATCATATACATTAGATGGAATTACCACTTTTAAACCTGGACAGTTTGCAAACCAACTTTCAAAAGCCTGAGAGTGTGTTGCTCCTAACTGACCTGCCGAAGCTGTTGGTCCACGAAATACAATAGGAATATTTAATTGTCCACCAGACATTTGACGCATTTTTGCTGCATTATTGATAATTTGATCAATTCCTACTAGTGCAAAGTTGAATGTCATAAACTCAATGATAGGCCTGTTTCCGCCCATGGCAGAGCCAACTCCAATACCTGCAAAACCTAGTTCTGCAATTGGTGTATCAATAACTCTATCTGGTCCAAACTCATCAAGCATTCCTTTAGAGGCTTTGTATGCTCCATTATATTCGGCAACTTCTTCTCCCATTAAATAAATGCTATCGTCAGTTCGCATTTCTTCGCTCATAGCTTCAGCTACCGCTTCTCTAAACTGTATTGTTCTCATACAATTGATGTTATTTTTAAAAAAGTGAAAAACAAAAATAACAATTAATTCTAAAAATGAGAGTTACAAAATCAAACATTTCTCAAAGTCCTGTCTTTTTGTGATATCTTTAGGAAATTCAGTAAAGGATTGCAGTATATTTTAATTTTCATCATTAAAATCATGAGAAAAAAATTAGGCGTAGCCTTTAGACTACTTCTATTTAAAAAAAGATCAAATACTTCTTCTGTAAATAAATCCTAGATCGTTTTTTTACAACGCACCTTCACTTCTATATAGTAGAATGAATAAAAACTTCATTGAAAACGATTGCGTTTAAGGAATTTCTATCAAATCAGAGAGAAAAAATGTAACTTCATTATTATAAAAATATGATAAATTAGATTCAAAAGAGCTTATATATTGCGGATAATGAAACAAAATGAGCCAAACATAAAAAATAATTGAATTTTACTATGCATGCATAGCATTTTTAGAGAAATTATCAGTATCTTCGTAAAAATTTTCAAAAACATTCAAAATATATAATACCAATGAAGATATTAGTATGTATTAGTCACGTACCTGACACTACTTCAAAGATCAACTTTACCGAAGGAGATACTAAATTTGATACCAATGGTGTACAATTTGTAATTAACCCAAATGATGAGTTTGGATTAACACGCGCTATGTGGTTCAAAGAAAAGCAAGGAGCATCTGTAGATGTTGTTAATGTTGGTGGTACAGAAACTGAGCCTACATTACGTAAAGCATTAGCCATTGGAGCTGATGGAGCCATCCGTGTGAACGCAGAAGCGACAGACGGATTTTTTGTTGCTAAACAATTAGCTGCCGTAGCAAAAAATGGTGGTTACGATTTAATTATTGCTGGAAGAGAATCTATTGATTATAATGGAGGAATGGTTCCGGGAATGCTAGCAACGTTAATTGAAGCTAATTTTGTAAACAATTGTATCAGTCTAGAAGTTGACGGAACAGCTGCAACAGCGATGCGTGAAATTGACGGAGGAAAAGAAACTTCAAACACTTCACTTCCATTAGTAATTGGTGGACAAAAAGGATTGGTTGAAGAAAGTGATTTGCGTATTCCAAACATGAGAGGAATCATGATGGCACGTAAAAAACCATTAAATGTCATTGAACCAACAGACGCAGCTAAAGAAACAACAGCTGTAAAATTTGAGAAACCAGCACCAAGAGGCGCTGTAAAATTAGTTGATGCAGCTAATATTGATGAATTAATCAATTTACTTCACAACGAAGCGAAAGTGATTTAGTCAAATGACTAAATCATTCCGAATTTATTTCGGAATCTTTTCAACTAATGTTTCAATTATTTAATTTTTAAATAGAAAAAAATTATGTCAGTTTTAGTATATACAGAATCAGAACAAGGAAAATTTAAAAAAGCAGCTTTTGAAGTTGCTTCTTATGCTAAAGAAGTTGCAAATCAACTAGGAACAACTGTAACTGCAGTTGCTATTAATGTTGAAGATGCTTCTGAATTAGGAAACTATGGTGTAGATAAAGTATTAAATGTATCAGCAGATACGTTAAAAGACTTTAATGCCAAAGCATACGCATCAGCAGTACATCAAGCAGCAACAAAAGAAGGAGCTAAAGTAGTCATCGTAAGTTCAAGTGCAGATAGCAAAACATTAGCACCTATTTTAGCTGTTAATTTAGAAGCTGGATACGCTTCTAATGTAGTTGCAGCACCAACAAGCACAAATCCGTTTACCGTAAGAAGAACTGCTTTTACAAACAAAGCATTCAACATAACAGAGATTAGCTCTGATGTAAAAGTTGTTGGAGTTTCAAATAACTCTTTCGGATTGGTTGAAAATTCAGGTGCCGCAGCAGCAGAATCGTTCGCGCCAAGCTTAGATGATTCATTATTTGGTGTAAAAGTAGCATCTGTAGATAAAGTATCTGGAAAAGTAACCATTGCAGATGCAGAGGTTGTTGTATCCGCAGGAAGAGGAATGAAAGGTCCAGAAAACTGGGGAATGATTGAAGAGTTAGCCGATGTATTAGGCGCTGCAACAGCATGTTCTAAACCAGTTTCTGACTTAGGATGGAGACCACACGGAGAACACGTTGGACAAACTGGAAAGCCAGTTGCTTCTAACTTATACATTGCAATTGGAATTTCTGGAGCCATTCAGCATTTAGCTGGAATTAACGCTTCTAAAGTAAAAGTTGTCATTAATACAGATCCAGAAGCGCCTTTCTTTAAAGCGGCTGATTACGGTATTGTTGGAGACGCTTTTGAAGTAGTTCCGACACTTATCGAAAAATTGAAAGAATTTAAAGCGAATAACGCATAATTTTTTTTAAATTGTGCCCAACTAAGGGCTGTCTAAAAATGGGTAATCCCTTCTTTTAGACAGCCTTTTTTTTATGTCAATGTATTCAAAGACACATGAGTTTAGTAAAACTAAATATTAAGGGAATTTCATACAGCCAAACACAAAATGGAGCGTACGCACTAATTTTGAACGAGGTTGATGGAGACCGAAAACTACCAATTGTAATTGGCGCATTTGAAGCGCAATCAATTGCCATCGCACTAGAAAAAGAAATAAAACCTCCACGACCATTAACACACGATTTATTCAAAAATTTTGCGGATCGGTTTGATATTGTTGTAAAACAAGTAATTATTCACAAATTAGTGGATGGCGTTTTTTACTCAAGTATTATTTGCGAACGCGATAAAATTGAAGAAATCATAGATGCGAGAACTTCCGACGCCATTGCGTTAGCACTTCGTTTTGACGCGCCTATTTTTACATACAAAACAATCTTAGATAAAGCTGGTATTTTCTTAAAGTTAACTTCCAAAGAAGAGGAAGAAGCTGCCGAAAAAGAAAGTATTGTCGTTGATGAACTCTTCACAGAAGAAGATGATATGGACGTTGTAGAAAGTGTTGAAGATAATGCATTAACATCGCTTTCACTTCAAGAATTATACAATATGTTAGATGGCGCTGTCGCAGATGAAGATTATGAAAAAGCCGCCAGACTTCGAGATGAAATTTCTAAGAGAGAAGACAAAAAATAAAACACCTATTCAAATGCAAAAATTTGTAGCAAGTATTATTATGATGTGTTGTGTGCTTTTTAGCGTACAGGCACAAGAAGTTGAAATTGATGGAACGTGGAATTTTAATAGCATTCAAAATTCTTTAAACGAAAGCATCATTCCTACGACTGCTAATGACCAACTTACATTAGATAAAGGAGAATTTCAATATCAACTTGCTGCAAAAGACAACTTAAAAGCTAGTGGTGATTATATTTATCAGAATAATTTATTGGTTTTTTATTACAATACGCCAACAGATACCATCCGCAAATACAAAATTACTTCACTCACCGATTCTACTTTAGTATTTAATGAAAAAGGTGTTTCGTATCAATTTACAAAAGAAAATATCGCAAAAGCTGATGGTGCAAATTGGCAACTGACGAGTAATATTGTGTATGAGGATCTTAAAAAATATCCTGACAGTATTAAGGAAACAAGACAATTCTCAAAAGGAAAAGATTTTTTAAGTCTTAATAAAGATGGTTCATACATAAGCAACCTAGACAATACATTCAATAAAGGATATTGGTTGCAAAACAATAATTTATTGGTATTTAAACAAAAAGTTCCAACAAATATTGACGTTTACTACGAGATTATAGAAGAAACAGAGCAAACCTTGAAAATCAAAAAAGGTGCGAATCAAGTTTATTCTTTTGTATCAAAAAACCATCCTGATTATATTGTTCCAACTACAGTTGAAAGTACAATTATCGAAAGTCAAGGTATCTCATTCACGAGTCTTTGGAGAGGTATTTTAGGAATGATTACCTTAATCTTTATAGCGTTCTTATTCAGTAAAAACAGGAAAGCAATTAACTGGAGAACGGTTGGTATTGGATTAACTTTTCAATTATTAATTGCCATTGCCGTATTAAAAATTGATTTCGTTAAAACTATTTTTGAAAGCGTAGGTCAAGTTTTTATCAACATTCTAGATTATACAAGAGCAGGAAGCGAATTTTTATTTAGTGGCGTAATGGACGTGAATTCATATGGATTCATCTTTGCGTTTCAAGTATTACCAACTATTATCTTCTTCTCTGCCCTCACTTCTGTATTATTTTATTTAGGAGTTATTCAGAAAGTTGTAAAAGGAATGGCTTGGGTATTGACAAAAATCTTAGGAATTTCTGGAGCTGAAAGTTTATCCGTTGCCGGAAATATCTTTTTAGGTCAAACAGAAGCACCATTATTGATAAAAGCCTATTTGGAAAAAATGACGCGTTCCGAAATTCTGCTCGTTATGATCGGTGGAATGGCAACAGTTGCAGGAGCCGTTTTAGCAGCATACATCGGATTTTTAGGTGGAGACGATCCGGCTTTACGTTTATTTTACGCGAAACACTTATTAGCAGCTTCCGTAATGGCAGCGCCGGGTGCGATTGTGATTTCTAAAATATTATATCCACAAACGGAAAAAATTAATAATGATATTGAAGTATCACAAGAAAAAATAGGTTCAAATATTTTAGATGCAATTTCAAACGGAACTACGGAAGGTTTGAAACTTGCCGTAAATGTTGGTGCCATGTTATTAGTATTTGTCGCGTTCATTGCCATGATCAACGGAATTTTTGGTTGGATTGGTGATGTAACTTCCCTAAACGATTGGATGGCAGCAAACACACCGTATCCTAGATTTTCACTAGAAGCTATTCTCGGAACTGTTTTTGCGCCGTTAATGTGGTTAATTGGTGTTGCGAAAGAAGATATGATGCTGATGGGACAATTATTAGGAATTAAATTAGCCGCCAGTGAATTTATTGGATACATTCAATTAGCAGATTTAAAAAATGCAGCAAACGCTTCGCACTTAGCGTATGATAAATCTATTATTATGGCGACGTATATGTTATGTGGATTTGCCAACTTTGCTTCTATCGGAATACAAATTGGAGGAATTGGCTCACTAGCACCAGGACAACGAAAAACATTGTCTGAATTCGGAATGAAAGCATTAATTGGAGGAACAATTGCTTCGTTAATTTCAGCTACTATTGCTGGAATGATAGTTGGATAAAGTATAGTTAATAACCTATTAATAAAATACAAACGCTTTGGTTTATAATCAACGCGTTTTTTTTATTTTTACACACTACAAAAATTGTGTTGCACCATTATTAAAAGAAACCATCATGAGACAATATTTAGACTTAGTCAAACATGTACTAGAAAACGGGAATGAAAAAGAAGATCGTACAGGAACTGGTACCAAAAGTGTATTTGGGCATCAAATGCGTTTTGACCTCAGCGAAGGTTTTCCGATGGTAACAACGAAAAAATTACACTTAAAATCGATCATTCATGAATTGTTATGGTTTATTAAAGGTGATACGAATATTAAATATTTACAAGACAACGGCGTGAAAATTTGGGACGCTTGGGCAGATGAAAATGGTGATCTTGGTCCAGTATACGGACATCAATGGCGCAACTGGAATAGCGAAAGTATTGATCAATTAGCAAACGTAATTGACACCCTAAAAAATAATCCAGATAGCAGGCGTATGATGGTTTCTGCATGGAATCCGAGTGTATTGCCAAATACGAAAATTTCATTCAGAGAAAATGTAGCAAATGGAAAAGCAGCTTTGCCACCATGCCATGCGTTTTTTCAATTTTATGTAGCGAATGGAAAATTATCATGTCAACTATATCAACGAAGTGCAGATATTTTCTTGGGCGTTCCATTTAATATTGCTTCGTATGCGTTATTAACGATGATGATGGCACAAGTTTGCGGATATGAAGCGGGCGATTTCATTCACACATTTGGTGATGCGCATATTTACAGCAATCACTTTGAGCAATTAGCATTACAATTATCAAGAAAACCACGTCCATTACCAACAATGAAAATGAATCCAGAAATTAAGAGTATTTTCGACTTTACTTTTGAAGATTTTGAACTCGTTAATTACAATCCGCATCCACGCATCAAAGGTGCAGTAGCTGTTTAATATTATTACTTTACACACATTTATGATACACAAAAAATTACTAACAGGATTATTATTCTGTTTAACTATAGTATTAAACGCACAAACTGACGCCCCTAAAAAGCCTATTACTGCTGAATCAACAGTTGTAAAAGATTGTCAATACGAAGAAGAAATCTATGAATGTTCCAGAGAAAAATTACAGCGTGCTACGTTTGCATTTTTAACACCTTCAGATGTATTGAATGTGGCTAAAAGCACAAAACAAGAAATCATTTTTGTCAATATGAGTCTTGCGACTGATAACGAGGGAAAAATTGTCAAAGAGCGTTCTTCTTTAAAATTTCACGAAACTGAAATGAAGGCTTTAGCTGTTGAACCAACAACTCCTTTGGAAGATTTTCAAATTGAATTAGCGCCAGTATCCCAGAAACAAAATAGCTATATAGCAAGTCATTTATTCCTAAAAATAGATAGAGAAAATAATATTTTCATTCCATTATACGATCATATCCCAGAACGAGTTCCGTTTAGCGGTCCAGAAATAGGCGTTATATATCCAGGCTGTCAAAAAGCAACAACAAACAAAGAAAGAAAACGTTGTATGGCTGAAAAAATATCCGCTTTTGTGGGAGAAAATTTTAATACCCGATTGGGTAAAAAATTAAAATTAGACGGTATTATAAGAATTTATGTTGTTTTTAAGATAAATGAACAAGGAAAAGCTGTTGAGATACGCTCTAGAGCTCCACACCCTGAGTTGGAAAAAGAAGCAATAAGAGTTGTGAGAAGACTTCCTCGAATGCAACCAGCTGCCATAGAAGGTGTTTCTGTAAATGTATCGTACACACTTCCAATTGTATTTAAAATAAAATCTTCACGAAAAAGAAGAAAAAATTAGTTATCATCGCTTTCAGTATACTTAAACATTATTACACTTTAATTTCACACTTTTTCCACCAAAATATTATGATGAAAAAATATCTTTTTACGGCTTTACTATTTTCTTTAGTATTTGTTTGCAACGCACAAGATTCATTTATAATAGAGCAAAAATCTACGCCACCACCGCCACCACCAATTGTGGAAGGTTGTGAAGAAGAAGAATACAGATCTAAATGCGGAGTTGACAAACTGAACAATGCTGCTTTTGAAGCCTTAAAAGCTACAGATATTGAAAAAATAATTGGGCATACACAAAAAGATATTATTTTCATGAAAATAATCTTAAGTTATGATATTGATAAAAAGTTGCTTCTTGAAGATTCTTCTATAAAATTTCACGAAAGTAAAAGGAAAAGTTTTGGAGTCCCTTTAAGTTTTTCACTTAATGAGTTGCCATTTGCGCTAAGCTCAACTTCTTTTAATCAAGAAGCCATTATGAGTAGTTCTCTTTTTTTAAAAATTGACAGAGCTAATAAAAAACTAATCCCATTATACAATTACAAACCTAAAAGAAAATCATTTAGTGTTCCTGATAAGTTTGCCATCTATCCGGGTTGTGAAGATCAAACTACGTTTGCAACACAAAGAAAATGTTTTGGATCTTCTATTTCTAAACATGTTTCTGAGAATTTCGATTTTGAAGTTGTTGAAAAACTAGATATAGAAGGCGTCGTAAAAATGTATGCTTCGTTTAGCATTGCGGAAAATGGTTCGCTCACAAATGTTAATGTACGTGCGCCACATCCTATGCTTGCGCGTGAAGTAGAACGTATTATAAAAATGCTTCCTGAAATAAAACCAGCTTCTTTACGAGATACTCCAGTTTCCATACCGTATACATTACCGATCGTTTTTAAAGTAAATTAGTATTAAAAGCAGCATAAAAAGTTTGACTTACAAGAATGATTTGTAACTTAGTTATTCAAGGAATTTATCATATATGATATTATTAGACTTCAAGAAAAATTATATTTTAGATAACGGTTTTGTACAATTGCGACCTTTACAGGCAGATGATTATGAACATTTGTTACCGTTTTCACTCAAAGAACCTGAGTTATGGAAATATTCACTGACACCAGGCAACGGAGAAGCAAATCTTAAAAAATATATGGAATTGGCTTTGGAAGGAAGAGCCAATGAAGAAGCCTATCCTTTTATTGTGTATGACAAACGCTTTAAAACTTACGCAGGCACTACCCGATTTTACGATTTTCACCAAAATCACGAAACCGTTTCATTAGGATATACTTGGTATGGAAACGAATTCCAAGGAACTGGCTTAAACAAAAATTGTAAATTCTTACTGCTTCAATTTGCTTTTGAACACATGAAAGTACAGCGTGTGGAATTTAGAGCTGACAATAATAACAAACGTAGTATTGCCGCCATGAAAAGTATCGGCTGTACCGTGGAAGGCGTGTTACGAAGTAATTGCGCTTCCGTAGATGGCAGACGCGACAGTATTGTACTCAGTATTTTACGCTACGAATGGTTTAGTCGCGTGAAACGAGAGTTATTGAAGAAGTTATAAACCAACAAAGCCTTCTAGTTTCCTAGAAGGCTTTGTTATAAAAGTTGAATCAAATTATAAACTTAAAACTCCGTTTTCTGCGGCTGCATAGTCATTCCACTTATACGAATCTGCTTGTTCGTCGTTTGTATATGCGCCGTCAACTAAATATCTAAATTCATATTCGTTGTCTTTTTCTAAATCAACCGTTCCTTTAAAAGTTCCGTTTTTTAACTTTTTTAAGCTTGTTGCTTCTGTATTCCATTCATTAAAATTTCCAACTACAGAAACCGCTTCTGCTTCTTTTGCTGCAACACTAAATGTTACTTTGCAAAGTGGTTTGCTTTTTAAATATTGTTTTTTAATTCCCATAATTTCAAGAGTTTAATAAGGTCAAATGTATATAAGAATTTTTGGCAAACATATAATTAATCCCACAAAAATGAAAGAATTATGATTTTGATAAAAAATAGGTTTCAAAACAAAAAAGAATTGAAAAAAGGCGCCCTTTAATTGACAGATTAACAACCCGAAAAACAGATGCTTTTCCCTTGATTTTCAGCGACATCGTTTTCGTAATTTTTACATTTTCATAAAACTGATCAAATTACATTCATCTAAAAAAAGTGCATTTCATAGTGAAACTTTATCTTTTCGTATCATCGGAATGTAGTATTCAAAAAAGAAAAGTATCTTTATATCATTAAAATTTATATCGTGATGAAAAAATTTATTATTCCTGCTTTATTTTGCCTAACAATACAAATTGGGTTTGCTCAAAAAGCAACCGATATGTCAACACCTAAAGTTGCTGCCAATGGAACTATTCACTTTGCAGTGATGGATAAAGCACCATTGTTAGAAGGTTGTGAAAACGCAAGTATTTCAAAAAAGCAAAATAAATGTACTGCTGATAAAATTGAAGATTTCATTCAAAAAGCATTCAACAAAGACATTGCACGTTCCGTATCTAACCAAAGAAATGGCGAAAATAATACTGTATACATTCGTTTTATTGTAAACAAACAAGGAAATGTGGAAAATGTTGGTGTACGCACAAACAATAGTTCACTAAAAGCCGAAGTACTAAGAATCGTGAAAACCTTACCTGCATTTTCTCGTGGAACGCATCAAGGAAACGCTGTAAATGCTGCGTATTCACTAACGCTTCAAGCAGATAGATTACTTAGAAATGCTGTAAACGACTAGAAAACCCGCATACATGTTTGGCAAAAAAAATAAACCTACCACACAAATCGATCAAGAACAACTTGCTATCATTGAAAATGCTCAAAAGCGTATTCGACAAAAAAAACGTCTGTACTATCATTTGGTCATATTTATTATTGGTTCTGCACTTCTAGTACTTTTAAATGTCGTCTTAGGATTTGGAGAAGACATTACACTCTTTGGAACGCAATGGTTTGTATGGGCAGTATTGGCTTGGTTATTTTTCTTCCTATTTCATGTATTTGATGTATACATTACGAATAAATTCATGGGGAAAGATTGGGAAGCAAAACAACTTGAACGTTTAGTTGCACAACAAGAATATCGTATTGAAAAACTCAAACAAAAATTCCTAACACAAGAAACTAAAGTTGCCGAAGAATTAGTAAAACAAGAAATTGAAAATACACCTCAAACTGACGCAATTACAGATCGAAGTTCTTTATCATTAATTGTTGCTGCCGCAGAAAATAATGTCATTGGAAAAGACAATAAATTGATTTGGCATTTAAGTAACGATTTAAAACGGTTTAAAAAACTAACGTCTGGTCATCACATTATTATGGGACGTAAAACATTTGAAAGCTTTCCAAAACCGCTTCCAAACAGAACACATATTGTCATTACACGACAAAAAGACTACAAAGTCCCCAAAGGTGTTATTGTGGTGCATTCTATGAAAGAAGCTGTCAGTATTGCGACACTTAGCGATGCCGAACCTTTTGTAATTGGTGGTGGCGAAATATACAAACAAGCACTTCCATTTGCTACAAAAATAGAATTAACACGTGTACATCATGAATTTGAAGGCGACACCTTTTTTCCTGAAATAGAACTTAAAGACTGGAAAGAAGTAGCAAACACTTTTCATAAAAAAGATGAAAAGCACAATTATGAATTCTCTTTTCTTACTTATGAAAGAGTATAATTAAAACAACTATATTTACACATTACATGAATACTCTCAATTTTCTTTCAAGAAAGAGTTTAGCACTCTTTTACACCCTTTTCATTCTTATTTCTTTTAATTCATACGGACAAGATAAAGTTTGGACATCATTTTCTAGGTCGATCAAAATGACAACCGATACGAAGTTGAAATTTAAACTTACTGCTTCTGTAAAACTGGTTGGCGGAGATCAATCTAGTTGGGCTTCTATTTGGGCTAGAGTTGATAATAAAAATGATGAAGATGGTTTTTTTGACAATATGGGCGATAGACCTGTACTATCTGATACTTGGGATACATACGAAATCAACGGTTATATTGATGAATACTCGAGTTCGCTAAATTTTGGTGGAATTTGCATGTATAATGGAAAATTTTATTTTGATGATTTTAAACTTTATATCGAAAACAAAAATACGGGAGCGCTAGAAGAGGTAAAGCTAGACAATCATGATTTTGAGAAAAAAATCACTGACAATAATATTCTTGATTGGAAAAATAAAAACCCTATGCTTACTGATGAAATCAAAAAAGGATATGGTTTCAAATTAGTAAAAGATGATCCTTCTAAAAACAATTCTCTTTGCATTGAAGGAAAAAATATTAAAATTGATCAAACCTATATAATTGGTGAACGAGAAGGATATTCTCCACAAATTGGCACGTTAATTTCTATGTTGAATAATTTAAGTGCACGCGTAGAACGTGTCGTGAAAGATCTAGATCAAAGACAGCTAGATCATTTACACGATGAAAAAGCAAATTCTATTGGTGCCTTAATTATGCATTTGGCTGCAGCCGAAAAAATATATCAATTATACACTTTTGAAAATAGAGGTTTCAACGAAGAAGAAGAAAAATTTTGGGGACCAGCATTAAATTTAGATGATGCAGGAAGAGAAGCTTTTAAAGGAAAAGATGTAGCCTATTATTTGAAAATTTACAAAGAAGTAAGAGCAAAAACATTAGAAGAGTTTAAAAAATTAGACGACAGTTGGCTTGCAAAAATTCGTCCAGGATCTACGGATAACAATCATTATTATTGGTTTCATGTCATGGAACATCAATCAAGTCATTTGGGACAAATATTATTCTTAAAAAAGAGGATTCCGCCACCACCAAGTATCAATTTAGAGCAAAAAAAGAAAATAGATTAATTACTACAAAAGGTGTTTGGATAAAACTAATCCTTAACTTTCTACAGAATTGCTTATTTTTGCAAATAAAATTTAAACAAAATACCACTTCTTCACTATGTGAAGAAACCAACACATACACACATGAAAGCATACATATTTCCAGGGCAAGGTGCTCAATTTACAGGAATGGGATTAGACCTTTACGAGAAGTCTGATGTTGCACAACATCTTTTTGAAGACGCAAATAGTATTTTAGGATTTCATATCACGGATATTATGTTTGAAGGTTCTCCGGAAGATTTAAAGGAAACGAAAGTAACGCAACCAGCGATCTTTTTACACTCTGTAATTTTAAGCAAAGTTCTTGGCGACAGCTTTCAACCAGAAATGGTTGCAGGACATTCACTAGGCGAACTTTCTGCTTTGGTTGCAAATGGAGCTTTGACGTTTGAAGATGGTTTAAGACTCGTTTCTCAACGTGCGTTGGCAATGCAAAAAGCTTGTGAAATTCAACCAAGTACAATGGCAGCTGTTTTAGGCTTAGACAACGAGGTTGTTGAAAAAGTATGTGATGAAACTCCCGGAATTGTCGTAGCTGCAAACTATAACTGTCCTGGACAAATTGTAATTTCTGGAGAAATTGAAGCAATTAATGCTGCTTGTGAAACCTTAAAAGAAGCTGGCGCTAGAAGAGCTTTAGTGCTTCCTGTTGGTGGCGCATTTCACTCTCCTTTAATGGAACCTGCTCGCGAAGAATTAGCAGCCGCTATTGAAAACACGACGTTTAGCAAACCAAACTGTCCTATATATCAAAATGTGACAACTACAGCAATCATTGACGCTGATGAAATCAAAAAGAACTTAATGTCACAATTGACGGCTCCTGTAAAATGGACACAATCTATTCAACAAATGATTGCAGATGGCGCGACTTCATTTACAGAGGTTGGACCTGGAAAAGTATTGCAAGGATTGTTGCGTAAAATTGATCGTTCTGTATCGGCGCAAAGTGCTACTTTCGGAGAAGAATAAGTTAATAAAACTACCTATGAAAATTTCCAGATCGCTAAGGATGTTGTTGATTTTTGGACTGATTTTAATGAATGTTGGTTGCGATCAAGTTTCAAAATCTGTTGCCCGAACTCATATTAACGCACGCGAAACAATTTCTGTAATTGGCGAGTATGTTGTCCTCATGAAAATAGAAAATAAAGGTGCTTTTTTAGGATTTCTATCTTCTATGGAAAACCCTATTTTGAAAGTTATCTTTCTCATCATACTTCCAATTGCTGTATTACTTTTTATCTTGCGAATGATCATTATCAGCACTGATTTAGATAAGTACATGATTTTCGGGTTGTGTTGTATTATCGGTGGCGGAATCGGAAATTTATACGACAGAATCTTATATCGCTCCGTAACCGACTTTATGCATATTGATTTAGGTGGAATTTTCAAAACAGGAATTTTCAACATGGCAGATGTTTCCGTCATGCTCGGAACTGGGTTGCTCATTATTTCATTTATCAAACGAAAAGAATTTTCTATATCATAAATATAAAACCTAGTGAATGCTAGTTTTTTTTATAGGTATTGCTATCATTTTTGCTTCAAAATTCATTTCATCTGGACCATCAATCATTATTCTCACATATAGTCCATCTTCTTTTTCATAAAGGTAAAATATATAATCATGTTGATGTTGCCTTTTTGTTTTAAAATGTCTAAAAGGAACATAATATTGATTCTCATAACTAATTATAAAATCATTCTCTCCATAATTATGTGGAATCGCTTTCGTGTCTATTCCATCAAAAACTAAAACATAATCTGTATTCTTTAAAAAGTCGATATCATCTTTATAAAACTTGGTACTCATCGCATATTCAACTGTAATCTTTTCTTTCAGTAACGGTGCTTCTACTCGAATTGTTATAGAATTTAATTTCCACAGTACTACAATTTCTCTATTTATAAAAAATAAAATGTAGATACATGCGGCTAGAAAGAACCCGATAATAATTATTCTTTTCAAATCTTAATTTTAGCATTTCAGATAAAGATATGTCTAAATGTTAACTACGGCATTCCCGTACACAATTTCTATTCTTTTTTTATAATTTAATGGTATTGTATAACCAAAAACTTTATATCATGAAAAAAAGAATCACAAAATCATTGACACTTCGTAAAAAATCAATTTCTCATTTAAACCATGATCAAATACATGGAGGACTTGTACAAATCACAAAAATTAATGTCTGTGGCTCACAAATTGACGCTTGTCCATCTGCGCTTGCTTGCACCTATTTTCAAACTTGTCAGACATTAAACAATACATGTCCAACACTTAATTACGAATGTCAATCATTGGTAGAATGTACAAAGTAAACGATTTCATTAGGCGTAAAATAGTAAGCCTAATTGTTCTATTTCTTTTCAATGAAGAAATATTAATGTTTTAAACTATACTTTATGTTAACTACGGCATTCCCGTAATGACTTCTTGCACTATTTATTTATCTTAATCTACACATAACCAAAACTTTAAGACTATGAAAAAAAGAAATGTAAAATCATTGAAGCTTCACAAAAGTTCAATTTCGAAATTAGGAAACGAACAAATCAAAGGAGGAACAAAACTTCCACTTACAGATACATGCACATCTGTTATTGATGCGTGTCCGTCAGCTTGGGTATGTCCAACTGATTTACCTTGGAATTGCCCTTTTCCTTATTAAGAAAAGCTGCAAAATTAAAAAGGAGAAGTGAATTTCGATTCACTTCTCCTTTTTTAAAGTCATTTTTCTAAGAAACTACTTTATATATTTTTCCTCTTTCATCACAAAAACTACGTTTTCCATCGTGTTGATGTTTTTTGCAGGATCTTCATTAGCCGTTATAATAGTAACTAAACTGATGTCAATCTTTAAAAACAGGTATTTTTACCGAGATATATATCGTATATTATCGATAAATTTGACAACTAACCAAATACTAATCATTATGAAGAATTTACTTTTTAAAGGCTTATCTATCGTTTTAATTTTAGCGTTTATTATGGTTTCCTGTGAAGAAAAAAAGGATAAGGAAAAATATAAGACGACAACGAATGATGCTGGAGCTGCTATGGCTCAAATTGTCCTGAGCACTCCCATAAACTCTAAACTCCCTACCGATGTATTACAATCGTGTACAGTAAGCAATTCGGATTTTAATTCTTGGTTTGCTTCTAAAACTGTTTCTGAAAATGGTGCTGTAAATGCAGCCAATTCAGTAACTGCTGTACACAACAACAATTGTGATTTTTACAAATGGTCTGAACAAATGTTTTTGTGGATTACCTCACCAAATACCTCGGGAGATTATAGTAGTGGAACAGTTATGGAATCAGATAGTTTTTATACGGTATCTACATCTGTTGATGATGTGCGTACATTAATACCTCATGAAGAAGGAAAATTAATAAGTGCAGTAGCTAATGCCCAAAAAAATGATGGACTCTTTGTTGATACTGAAGAAGGACAAGCAACAGATGATGTATTGATGGCTCAAAATGGTTCACTCATTTATTACATAAGTATGGTAAATGACGTATATGCGCAATACTTAAATGGAGTTGCAAATAGTGGAGGAAGTGTTAGTGGAAGTGAGTTCCCTACAACACAAGATCAGTTAAATACTATTATCGCTTTTGCAGCAACGCAAGGAATTACTGTTAAAGACCCTAACACCTTAACAATAGAAATTAAAACTTCGTGGGTAGACGCTGATCAATTAACAAATGCAGACGATTATATTACGATGAATGCTATTGTTCCTACTTATGATACAAGTAATGATCAAAAATGGGTTCCTAATGGTACAGGGGAAAAAAAGTTAGCAATGATAGGAATACATATTGTAGGTACTATTGATGGGCATCCTGAAATGGTTTGGGCAACTTTTGAACATGTGAATAATGCACCTAATCTTGAGTATACTTACCTAGATACGGAAAGTAATACCAAAACACAAGCTGCAGATACAGGAAATGATTGGTTATTAAATAGCGATAGCTCAAATTCAACCTACAATCAATCACACATGATTTTTTGTAACTCTGATGAGTTAAAGGCTAAGAAGTGTGATGAACTTAACACTATTGTTGCAAAAGATAGCAATACAATTAGTGCTAGCAATACTAAAATGACAAAACCTTGGGGAGCTGCAAATGAAGGTGCGCCTAATGCTGAAAATGACACTCCAGCAGCATCTAACAGCGAAGTGATTTCTATAAACAATAGTGTATTAGGTCAGTTAGTAGCAGGTGATTTACGTAAGAACTATATTTTTATTGGAGCTACTTGGACTGACGGTGGAGCAGCGCCAGATGGAACAAGTTATTCTTCAACAAATACAGCTCCAGGTGTAGCTATAGGAACCAGTCAATTAGCAAATAGTACAATGGAAACGTATGCACAAAACGGGGCAAGTTATGCTCTATATGGAACCTGTTTTAGTTGTCACCACTCTGCAAGCCCAGGTTTAAAACCTTCAGACTTAAGCCATATATATTCAGAATTATTAAAAGGAGAGAGTAAATAATACTATTTATTAAAGCAAACTATTAAATTAATAAAAAAGCAAAGCCATATGTAAAATGCATATGGCTTTGCTTTTTTTTATTGCTTGTATATTTTTCCATCTTTCATCACAAAAACTACATTTTCCATCGTATTGATGTTTTTTGTAGGATCTTCGTCAACGGCAACAATATCAGCTAAAAATCCTGCTTTTAGCTTCCCTAATTGATCTTCCATTCCTAGAATTTTTGCATTTGTAATCGTTGCAGATTGAAGAGTTTCCATTGCTGGCATTCCACCTTCTACCATAAATCCGAATTCTTTTCCGTTCAATCCATGCTCATATACACCTGCATCTGTTCCGAACGCAATTCCAACACCTCTTTTATAAGCTCTGGCAAATGTTCCCTGAATTTTTGGTCCAACCTCCAATGCTTTCGGCACAATAATATCCGGATAGTATCCTTTAATTTTTGCTTTCGCTGCAACTTCTTTTCCTGCCGTAATTGTTGGCACTAAATATGCATCATGCTTTTTCATGAGCTCCATCGTTTCGTCGCTCATTAAGGTTCCATGTTCTATAGTTTTTACACCACCAATAATAGCACGCTGCATTCCTTCGTCTCCATGTGCGTGTGCCGCAACATGCATTCCGTAATCTTTCGCTGTTTCGCAAATTACTTTGATTTCTTCCACAGTAAATTGTGGATTACTTCCACTTTTAGCAACACTTAAAACACCGCCAGTTGCCGTAATTTTAATCATATCTGCGCCATTCTTATACCGCTGACGGACTGCTTTTTTTGCATCACTTACATTATTGACAACACCTTCTTTTGGTCCTGGATCGCCAACAATTTCTTTACGATTTCCGTTGGTCGGATCGGCGTGTCCACCTGTAGTTGCCAACGCTTTTCCTGAAGTGAATATTCTTGGACCATCAATTCTTCCTTGATTGATAGCGTTTCGCAACGAAATATTTACGCCACTTCCACCTAAATCTCTTACAGTCGTAAATCCTGCTTTTAGTGTTACGTTTGCAAAACCTACCGAACGAAAAGCAACATCTGCATCATTGAGCGTGTATTTTTCTAAATATGCTTTTGGATTTGTTTCACTTTCAATATGAACGTGCATATCAATCAACCCAGGCATGACCGTTTTCGACTTTAAGTCAATCATGATCACATTTTCTTTTTTGGGTTGCAAATAACCATCCGAAACACTTATGATTTTATTTCCAGAAACAACAATTGTTTTTTCTGTTAACACTTTTCCGCTTTCGGTATCAATAATTTTTCCGCAATGCAAATAGGTATCTTGTGCCATTACAATGGTTGCACACAAAATACTCAAGCATAAGATGAGTCCTTTTTTCATTTGGTTGGTTTTTATTTTTTTAATAAGGTCAAATGGAATCTTTGATATTAAAAATAATCATTGTAATTGTATGCTAATAATTATTTTTAATATGTCGGTTTCATTTGGTTTTGTTTATGGTTAGTTTAGTTGGTTTTTCTAATTTTCTGTTCCCATTTCCAAGCCGAAAGCATCGCTTCATCTAATGTTGATGTTGCTTTCCATCCTAAAATAGTATTTGCTTTTGTTGTATCTGCATACGCAGAAATCACATCGCCTTCTCGCCTATCTATAATTTTATAGTTTAGTTTTTGTTGGCTTACGCGCTCAAAACTTTCAATAACTTCTAATACGGAACTTCCTTTTCCTGTGCCAATATTAAAGACTTCAAAAGAAGTTTCATGCTTCTTGTCCAATAATCTTTTTAAAGCTATTACGTGCGCTTCCGCGAGATCGACCACGTGGATATAATCACGGATGCAAGTTCCATCTTCCGTAGGATAATCATTTCCAAAAACAGCTAGTTCTTTTCGTAAACCAATTGCTGTTTGTGTGATGAAAGGCACTAAATTTTGTGGAACCCCATTGGGCAATTCACCAATTTCAGTACTTGCATGCGCGCCAATTGGATTGAAATAGCGCAGTGAAATTACCTGAAGTCCGTTTGCGATTTGAGCCGTATCTTGAAGAATTTCTTCACCAATTTGTTTTGTGTTTCCATACGGAGAGAATGCTTGTTGTATCGGAGCATTTTCTGAAATCGGCATTTTTTCGGCTTGACCGTACACCGTACACGAAGAACTAAAGATGAAGGAAATTTGTTTTTTATGTTGAATTTGCTGTAAAATAGTAATTAACGTTGAGAGATTATTTTCATAATACAACAACGGATTCGTAACACTTTCGCCAACTGCTTTGCTTGCTGCAAAGTGAATGATTCCTTCAATAGTTAGATGTTTTTTAAAGAAAGAAATTGTCGCAGGTTTATCACGTAAATCCAATTCTTCAAACTGTGGCTTTATCCCAGAAATGGTTTCTATTCCTTGTAATACGTCTAAAGAAGAGTTTGATAAGTTATCAATAATTACCACTTCAAATCCAGCTAATTGCAACGCGACAACTGTGTGTGAGCCAATGTAACCTAATCCGCCAGTAACTACTATTTTTTTCAAATTTTAATAATTTGTGCTTGTTCGCAATTATTTATTCACAAAATCCAATATCGTTTTCGTGATGAATGCTATTTGCTCATCATCTAATTCCGTGTGCATTGGAAGTGAAATTACTTCTTTTATCAATTGATTCGTTATTGGGAAATCTGCTTCGTTATAACGTTCGTCTTTGTATGCTTTTTGTGCATGTAACGGAATTGGGTAATATACACCACAAGGAATTCCAGTTTCGTTTAAATGTTGTGCTAAAGCGTCTCTATCGACATCAACAACACGCAATGTGTATTGATGAAATACGTGACAGTCACAACCTGAACATATAGGGCTTTCGCAAGATTTTGATATTTGCGGAGTGATTATTTTTTCATTTCCAGAAAATGCTGCATTGTATTTACGAGCGGCATCTTGACGTGCGGCATTGTAGGTATCTAAAAGTGGTAATTTTGCACGTAAAACCGTTGCTTGAATTGAATCTAATCGTGAGTTTACACCAACCACATCATGATGATATCGTTTGTACATTCCGTGATTTACGATTCCTCTGATTGTATGTGCTAAGTCATCATCGTTTGTAAAAATAGCACCGCCATCTCCATAACAACCTAAATTTTTTGAAGGAAAGAAAGACGTAGAAGCTACATGACCAATTCCGCCTGCTTTTTTCACGCTTCCATCAGCAAATGTATAACTCGCACCAATGGCTTGTGCATTATCTTCAATGACGTATAAATCGTGTTCTTTAGCGATGGCTTGAATGGCGTCCATATTGGCACATTGTCCAAATAAATGCACAGGAACAATGGCTTTTGTTTTGGGTGTGATTGCCTTCCGAATTGCTTCTGGATCTATATTGAATGAATCTTTTTCAACATCAACCAACACAGGAGTTAATTGCAATAATGCGATTACCTCAACAGTTGCTGCAAACGTAAAATCGGCAGTAATGACTTCATCACCTGGCTTCAGTCCAAGTCCCATCATTGCTATTTGCAAAGCATCAGTTCCATTAGCACATGGAATGACATGTTTTACGTCTAAATATTCTTCTAATTCTTTTTGAAATGCGTGTACTTCGGGTCCGTTTATGAATGCTGAAGATGCAATTACATCTAATACGGATTGATCAACTTGGTCTTTGATTTTTGCGTATTGACCTTTAAGATCGACCATTTGGATTTTCTTCATTCGTATCTTTCTTTTGTTCTAACAATATTACAAAATTGTAGAACGATACCCAATGAATTTAAACGAAAGAATGTATTTTAGCAGTAAACTCATTGCTTTTGTATTTCATCTACAACATATTGGTTTATATTGCTGGTTTCTTCTTAAAGATTGTAGCATTGTTTCATAAAAAGCTTGGACTTTTTGTACAAGGAAGAAAAACCGTTTTTGAAATTTTATCAAATCAACTTAAAAAAGAGGATAGCGTTGTATGGTTTCATACGGCTTCTTTGGGCGAATATGAACAAGGTTTGCCCGTTTTAGAATCCTTAAAAGAGTTGTATCCAACACATAAATTTGTACTGACTTTCTTCTCGCCTTCGGGTTATGAAGTGAAAAAAGATAGTGGCGTTGCAGATATTATTACATATTTACCACTTGATACAAAAGCAAATGCAAAGAGATTTATCAAGTTAGTGCATCCGGAATTAGTAGTATTTGTGAAGTATGAATTTTGGCCAAATTATTTAGCCGAATTGAAAAAACAACACATTCACACCATTTCTATTTCTACTATTTTTAGGAGTTCGCAAGCGTTTTTTAAGTCGTATGGTGGTTGGATGCGAAAATCGCTTCATGCGTTTAACCATATTTTTGTACAGGATGAAACTTCAAAACAGTTATTAGAAAACATCAATTATAAAAATGTAACTATTAGTGGCGATACTCGTTTCGACAGAGTTTTAGAGATTTTACAACGTGATAATTCATTGCCTTTTATTGCCAATTTTAAGAATGATAAAACTACTGTTGTGATCGGAAGTAGTTGGGCAGAAGATGAAGCTTTATTTGTACCTTTTATTAATTCTTCTAAGGAAGATTGCAAGTATATTATTGCACCGCACAATATTAAATCGCAAGAGATTCAAAAATTAAAAAATAGCATTACAAAATCGACTGTTTTATTTTCTGAGTTAGATCAACATAAAGATCTAAGTCAGTTTGATGTTTTTATTGTAGATACTATTGGAATTTTGACAAAAATATATAGTTATGCTGCTATTGCATACATTGGCGGTGGCATGGGAAGTACAGGTTTGCATAATACTTTAGAACCTGCGGTGTTTGGAATTCCTGTTGTGATTGGCAAACACTATGCTGGATTTAAAGAAGCCGAAGATTTGGTAAAACTCGGCGGTGTTCTTTCTGTAAAGTCTCCGGCAGCGTTTCAAAATACACTATCTAACTTACTAAAAGACACTAATTTTAGAGCTTCGGTTGGTATTATTAATCACAATTATGTGCATGCTAATGGAAATGCAAGTGAAATTATTATGGCATATCTCTCCAAAAAGCAAGAAATTCTTAAAAAGTTACCTTTCAACTGTTAAAACGATAATTTTACAGAATGTTAAAAAGATGTTAAAACATTCTTTGTGAATCCGTAAAAGAAATCTTAACATTGCTATTACATTTAACAATAAATAGATTAAGAGATGAAAAAAGTAATTTTAAGTGCTGCATTGGTTGTTGCTTTAGCATTCGGAACAACTTCATGTGAAGAGGTAAAAAAAGAAGGAGACAAAGCTGCTGATAAAGCTGGAGAAGTAGTAAAAGATGTAAAAGACGCTACTAAAGATGCAGTTGATGCAACTAAAGAAGCTGCAAATGATGCTGTTGATGCAACTAAAGAGGCTGCTAAAGATGCAGTAGATGGAGCAAAAGAGGTAGTTAAAGACGTAAAAGAAGGTGCAGAAAAAGCTGCTGAAGACGTAAAAGATGCTGCAAACAAAGCTGCTAGTGACGCAAAAGACGCTGCAACTAAAGCGGTTGATGATACTAAGAAAGCTGCTAACAATTTAAAAGAAAAAGCTTCAGGTCACTAAGATTTGTTTCTTTTCGCATACAAAAGCAAAAGCTTCTCCGAATGGAGAAGCTTTTTTTTATACATCATATTTATTTATTGACAGTTTGTTTGGTTTCCAGTAAGACACCAAGAACCAGTTTGTCCTTCAGTTATTCCACAGCCTCCAAAACAACTCTCTGATTGGTTTTCTCTTGGCGGCCAATTTGTTCCTCCAACTACTGAGTTTTGTGATAAGTTAGATACTGATTTTTTGTTCAGTTTTAAATTGATAAGATTCTTTTTTTTCATGGTTTAAAATTTTAAGTTAATTCTTAAAAATACATAATTACATTAACAATAAACAGCTTAAAGCCAAAAAATCAACTAGTTAAGTATAAAAAAAGTGAGTCGAAGCTCACTCTATTTTTCAAATAGAAGCTATTTTTAACAAATAGGATATGTATTTGTGTCTACTTCATTTGTGTTCACACAACCAATTCTTCGCGTATGACAATTATACGCCGCAGTCTGAAAACAAATGTTATTTCCATTTTGATCAACTAATGTGAGAATACAAATTTGAACTGAATTTTCTTTTCCTCCAACGCCTTGCGCTGCGCTCAAACTAGAGATTGATTTTTTGTTTAATGACAGGTTTTTGATGCTCTTTTTTTTCATGATTTAATATAATTTTGGTTAAGTCATTAAAGTAAGAAATAATCTATAATTCGCGAATATTTTTAACATAATTAACTCAAGACCATTTACTTGAAAGCTTGTAAACAATAAAAGTGGACCGAAGCCCACTCAATTTTTTTAAATAAAGGTTATTCCTAGCAAAGAGGAATTGTAAATGGATCAACTTCATTTGTGATTGCACAACCTACGAATTGTGTACGATCGCAATTAAACCTAGTTTTAAAGCATATATTGTTCCCATTTGCATCTACAAATGTTCGAATACAGAGTTGAACTGAATTTTCTATTCCTCCAATGCCTTGAGCCGCACTCAAACTAGAGATTGAATTTTTGTTTAATGACAGATTTTTAATGCACTTTTTTTTCATGATTTAAAATAGTTTTGGTTAAGTCATTAAAGTAAGAAATAATCCATAATTCACGAATATTTTTAACATAATTAACTCAATATCATTTACTTGAAAGCTTGTAAACAAAAAAAGCGAACCGAAGTTCGCTTTGATTTAAAATAGTATGCTGTTACAAGCATTTACATGCACTGGCATTGTCTAATGTAAAACAACCATCTGTCATTGGCGGACACTGTCCAGTACATACTGCCGAGCAAAGATTAGAGGTTCTTGTTCCTCCTTTTAAGCTATCTGTAGCTAGGTTGGAAACAATACTTTTCTTGAATGCGATTTTCTTAATGTTTCTTTTTTTCATAATTGAAAGTTTTGGCTTATTTATTAAATGTTGTCAAATTATCGTACGATCATCTTTTTAGAGATCATTACTTCATTATCTGAAATTAAAGTATAGATAAAAATCCCTTTTCCTATATCACTTGAATTGATAGTCAATTGTCCTTTTTGATTCGATAAATTGTATTCTTTGATAAATTTTCCTGATAAATCAACAACTGCAATTGTTGCTTTTGTATTGCTTGGCAACGTGTAATTCACAACTGTTTGATCTGTGAAAGGATTTGGCCTGTTTTGCTCCATTGAAAAACCTACTTCTCCAGCGTTATCTAATTTATTTTCTTTAGATGAACCAGCTTCTCCTCTCAACTCTTCCAACTGACTTTCTAGCGATGCTACTTTTTCATTTAATTCATCTATACTTGCTGTAGCTTTTTCATTTAATTCTTGTAAGCTTGATGTTAAAACTGAGATAAGTCCTGTGTAGTTTACAGCTTTATACTCGTAAATCCCAGTTTGTTTATTTTCTTTATCTAATATCGGCTTATTGATTGTTGTTACCAATTCAGGAAATACTTCTTCAAGGTTTTGCGCTAAAAATCCATGTTGTAATTCACTAGGTAAATTTAACTGGTCATTTGGTTTAAATGTATAGGTTACGGCATCTAACTGTGCTAATTTATCTAACACATTTTCTTCATTTTTGATATTATCTTTTAATTTTTTATCGGAAACCGTAAATGTTCCAGTAACAAAAACATTTCCATTAAAATAACCTGCAAATCGATTTGGGTCTGTTGATGAAGTACCATAAATAGCTGCTCCAAAAGCAGGAACTGCTACATCAGCAGTACTAGCTATTGATCCAAAAACACCATACGTTGGACCATCACTACCATTATCTGTTACAAATGCTCTTACTCCAGTGTTTTGAGTTCCTCCATTTAAACGAATATTAATCCCTGTATTTTCGAAGCTAGAACCCGTAGTACTTTCAATATCCAAGCCCGTTTTAATAAAACCTCCAGCATTGTTTACTGATCTTATTGCTGTGGTAAAAACACCATTTTGACTAGCATCACTTTCTAAAGTTAAGCCCACACGCGAAGAAGCACCACTAACTTCCGTATAATCAATACTAACTTTTGTATCAAATGCGGCTAATGGATCTCCAAAATAGGTTCTTCCATCATTTGTCATCGTTGCTACCAGCTTAGAATTAGTTGATGTAAAACTATTTGCCGCTCTGAATTCTAAATCGGTTCCCGATCCTACCCATTGAATTCGTGGGTTTAAATCAGCGATATCTTGATATCCCATCGTAATCGCTGTGTTTGGTAATTGAAAACGCAAACCAAATACAGTCTGCGTACCTGTTTTTAATTTCCCGATAGAAAACCATCGACTGTTGTTAAAATCAAAAGCGTTCCCTTTGTCTAATTGGGTTACTAAACCAGGTCTGAACCTAAAAATTTCTCCACCACTAAATTGTTGAGGAATTGGAGTAAAAATTGAAGAACTCACACTGCCAAAAGATTGATTTTGACTAATAGGTACAGGTACAGGTCCTACAGATATTTGTGCAAAGGAAATTGCTGAAAAAAGCAATGCTAGAATTAATGTAATTTTTTTCATGACTAAGTTATTTTTAGGTTAATTTTGTTTAAATATAAATTAAAAAGATTAAACATAATTACGGTTAAACCATAAAAATGAGCATGTTACAAATTAATTGTAAATTTCAAATACTCATATTTAATAAAAATTACGAAAAACTATATACGTTTTACTCAAACAAAAAAGCCGAAGTATTAGAACTTCGGCTTTTGCTTTTTGACTTGAAGGCTTTTAAAGTAAAAATTACTTTTTAAATTATCTTACAATCATCTTCTTAGAGATCATTACTTCGTTATCTGAAATTAAGGTATAGATAAAGATTCCTTTCCCTATATCACTTGAATTGATGGTTAATTGTCCTTTTTGCCTCGATAAATCGTATTCTCTAATGAACTTTCCTGATAAATCAACCACTGCAATTGTTGCTTTGGCATTATTTGGCAACGTATAATTTACCACAGTTTGATCTGTAAAAGGGTTTGGTTTATTTTGCTCCATTAAAAAGCCCATTTCTTCGGCGTCATTTAAGTTATCAAGTTTAGTTTCTCCATTAGATTCAACTTGATCTCTTATGTTTTCTATTACATTTTCTAGGGCTTCTACTTTTTCATTTAATTCATTTATCCTTGCTGTTGATGTTTCAGTTAGTTCATTTATTCTTGCTGTTGATGTTTCATTTAATTCTTTTAAACTCGAAGTTAAAATAGAAATCATTCCAATATAATTTACAGCTTTGTACTCATATACATCAACTTCTTTGTTGTCTTTATCAAAAATAGGTTTCTTAATAGTCGTTACCAATTCTGGGAAAACCTCTTCTATATTTTGTGCTATAAAACCATGTTGTAATCCTTGAGGTAAATTCAGTTGATCATTTACTTTATAAGTATAGTTAACCGCGTCTAACTGTGCTAGTTTGTTTAAAATATTTTTTTCATCTTCTATATCTGTTTTTAATTTCTTGTCAGAGGATAAATACAATCCAGTAGTAAACACATTTCCGTTAAAATAACCTGCATATCGGTTTGAAGTTGTTGCTGAACTACCATAAACAGCAGCTCCCAAACCAGTTGGCGTTGTTCCACTTGGTCCATAAATGAATCCTGCAACTCCATAGGTAGTTCCAGTACTACTACCCGTTACGGATGCGTTTACACCTCTATTGACAGATGCTCCGTTTAAACGAATATTAACACCTATATTATCGTAAGCCGCTCCACTAGTACTAGTTCCTGAAACATCCAAACCAATTTTTCTATACCCGCCAACATTATTAATGGATTTGAATCCTGTAGCTATATAGGCATTTGCGGTAGAAACATTATCTACGATCAAACCTGTGCGAGTACTTCCAACATCTCCATAATCAATACCAACTTTCGCTTCAATTGCGCTTAAAGGATTCCCGAAAAATGTTTTACCATCATTCGTCATCGTTGCAACTAATGTAGAACTGGTAGAACTAAAGCTATTTGCAGCTCTAAACTCTAAATCGGTTCCTGAGAAAGAAGATTCTCCTATCCATTGAACTCTTGGATTTGCATCTCCTAAATCTTGATATCCCATAGTAATTGCTCTATCTGGTAACTGAAAACGTAAACCGTATACATTTTGGGTTCCCGTATTGAGTCTACCTAAAGAAAACCATCTGCTGTCAAAATCAAAACTAACACCTGAATCTAATTGGGTTACTATACCAGAATCAAACCTGAAAATTTCTCCTGATAGTGGACTAGGAGTTGTAATTGTAGTTGATATAGTGCCTGAAGATTCATTCTGAGCGAAGCAAATTGCTGTAATTAATAACGTAAAAATTAATGTAACTTTTTTCATAATTTAAAATTAATTGGTTAACTGTGTTTAAATATAATATAAAAAAGTTAAACAAAATTACGGGGAAACCGTAAAAATGAGTATGTTACAAGCTAACTGTAAATTTCAAATACTCATATTGAATAAAAATTACGCAAAACTTTATATGTTTTACTCAAACAAAAAAGTCGAAGTTTAGAACTTCGACTTTTGCTTTGTAACTTAACGATTTTTAAATTATCTTATAATCATCTTTTTAGAGATGATGACTTCATTATCTGAAATTAAAGTGTAGATAAAAATTCCTTTTCCTATATCACCTGAATTGATCACTAATTGTCCTTTTTCACTCGATAAATCATATTCCTTAATAAACTTCCCAGATAAATCAACAACTGCAATCGTTGCTTTTGTGTTGCTTGGCAACGTATAATTCACCACTGTTTGATCTGTAAAAGGATTTGGTTTATTTTGCTCCATTGAAAAGCCTTCATCTCCAGTATCATTCTGGTTGTCCAATTTAGTTTCTCCATTAGATTCAACTTGTCTTTTCATATCTTCCAATTCACTTTCAAGCGCAACCATTTTTTCGTTCATTTCGTTTAAACTCGAAGTTAAAATTGAAATCATTCCAATATAGTTTACAGCTTTATATTCATACATACCAAGCTCCTTATTGTTTTCACCCAAAATAGGTTTTGTAATGGTAGAAACTAATTCTGGAAAAACTTCTTCTATATTTTGAGCAATAAATCCATGTTGTAAATTGGAAGGAAGATTTAGTTGCTCATTTGGTTTAAAAGTGTATGATACTGCATCTATCTGAGCTAATTTTTCCAACATATTTTCCTCAGTTTTAATGTCTTGTTTCAATTTCCGATCAGAACCCGAAGAAAATGATCCAGTAACCACCACATTTCCACTAAAATAACCAGCATATCTATTTGTACTTGCTGTTGAACTACCATAAATACCTGCTCCAAAACCAGTAGGAGTTACACCACTAGGTCCGTAAACAGTTCCTCTTACACCATTAGAGCTACCTCCAGATGCTTGGCTTCGCACTGATGAACTTACTCCCGTATTATAATATCCGTCTAGTAAGCTAACACTAAGACCTGTATTCCCATAAGAGCCACCATCACTTTGAATACTCATACCCGTTTTTATAGTACAAGAAACATTATTGATTGATTTGTAACCTGTAATCGTATAATAATTACCTTCTGTAGTATTATTTTGCACAGTTATACCTGTTCTACTGTTGGTAGCAATGTCACTATAATCAATACCTACTTTTGTTTCGCTTGTAGTTAATGGCTTCCCAAAAAGGGTTCTGCCATCGTCAGTCATCGTGGCAACTAATGTAGAACCTGTTGATGTAAAACTATTTGCGGCTCTAAATTCTAAATCAGTTCCTGAAGAAGAACCAGCACCTATCCATTGAATTCTTGGATTTACATCCAATAAATCCTGATACCCCATAGTGATTGCTCTATTTTCCAATTGAAAACGTAAACCATATACAGTTTGGCTCCCTGTATTTAAGCGACCAATAGAAAACCAACGACTATTATTGAAATCAAAAGCGTTTCCTTTTTCTAGTTGAGTTACTAAACCAGGCCTAAACCTGAAAATTTCTTGCCCACTAAATTGTTGAGGGATTGGGTTGAAGATTGAAGATTGCACACTACCAAAAGATTGGTTTTGAGAAAAGCAAAGTGCACTAAAAAGTAACGCAAAAATTAATGTAATTTTTTTCATGTTTTAAATTTATTTGGTTAATATGTTATAAATTAAGCATTTAAAATCATAATCAATTACGGGAAAACCATAAAAGTGAACATATTATAAATCAACTATGAATTTTAAATACTCAAATTCATCTAAAAGTAATTGTAGAATTTACGCAGAAAAGAAGTTTAAATGATCCCGATAAGTTTTTAACAGTAGATACAGTTTACTAAATGCTTACCGATCCATTAAAAATTATATAAGTTATACCAAACAAAAAAAGCTTCAGATTTCTCTGAAGCTTTTGGCTTTGTGCGGGTGAAAGGACTCGAACCTTCACACCGTGAGGCACTAGATCCTAAGTCTAGCGTGTCTACCAATTTCACCACACCCGCAAAATGTGGGTGCAAATATAAAGAACATTTTTAATATTCAAAGGAAGTAGATACTATTTTTTACCTCTTTTTTTAGTACATTTGAGTATATAGATAAATTCAACATATTACATGAACACTATAAAATCTTATGTCGAAACGCATAAAAATCGTTTCATTGATGAACTCATCGAACTTCTAAAAATTCCTTCAATAAGTGCTGACCCAGCATATACACAAGATGTCATTGATACTTCTGCCGTTATTAAAACCAGTTTGGAAAAAGCAGGTTGCGATCATGTAGAAATTTGCGAAACGCCTGGCTATCCTATTGTATACGGACATAAACATATTTCTGACGACTTACCAACTGTTTTAGTCTACGGACATTACGACGTACAACCGCCAGATCCTTTAGAACTTTGGGAAAGTGGACCATTTGAACCAATTATCAAAAAAACAGAAATTCATCCAGAAGGCGCTATTTTTGCGCGCGGCTCTTGCGATGATAAAGGGCAAATGTACATGCACGTAAAAGCATTGGAATTGATGAACGCAACCAATCAATTACCTTGTAATGTGAAGTTTATGATTGAAGGCGAAGAAGAAGTTGGCTCTGAAAGCTTAGCTTGGTTTGTAGAACGCAATCAAGAGAAACTTGCCAACGATGTTATCCTGATTTCAGATACTGGAATGATTAGCAACACACAACCTTCTATTACCACAGGTTTACGGGGATTAAGTTATGTTGAAGTTGAAGTTACAGGTCCAAACCGCGATTTACATTCTGGATTGTACGGTGGCGCTGTGGCGAATCCGATCAATATATTAGCAAAAATGATTGCTTCGCTTCATGATGAAAACAATCGCATTACCATTCCTGGTTTTTACGATAAAGTAGAAGATTTATCAACGGAAGAACGCGCTGAAATGGCAAAAGCGCCTTTCTCGCTAGAAGAATATAAAAATGCACTCGATATTGATTCGGTGTACGGTGAAGCAGGTTACACAACTAACGAACGCAACTCCATTCGTCCAACCTTAGATGTTAACGGAATTTGGGGAGGATACACTGGCGAAGGCGCAAAAACGGTCATCGCAAGTAAAGCGTATGCTAAAATTTCGATGCGTTTAGTGCCAAATCAAGAATGGAAAGAAATTACCGAATTATTTAAAACACACTTTGAAAACATCGCGCCAAAAGGTGTGACAGTCAAAGTAACGCCTCATCATGGCGGACAAGGCTATGTAACTCCAATTGACAATATTGGTTATCAAGCAGCAAGCAAAGCGTATGAAGAGACGTTTGGCGTTCCTGCCATTCCACAACGTTCAGGCGGAAGTATTCCAATAGTTTCGCTCTTCGAAAAAGAATTAAAAAGCAAAACGATTTTAATGGGATTCGGCTTAAATAGTGACGCAATTCACTCGCCAAATGAACACTTTGGAATCTTCAATTATCTCAAAGGAATTGAAACCATTCCACTGTTCTACAAATACTACACAGAACTTTCTAAGTAATAAAATAATACCTAAAAATCCGCTTCGTGCGGATTTTTTCTTTTGTACTAAACTTGTTTCAACCTCTTAAATTATAAAGTTTTTGGGCGTTACCACAAATGTTCATTTCGAGAAAACCTCAATGAACATTTGCGGTCAGGCTTTCCGCTGCAAGTCCTCACTATCGTTCCGGGCTTTTCACTGCAATCCTTAACGCGGTTTTGAAATTATTTAACCTCTACACTTGTAGAATACAAAATTTAGTTCTACATTTGTAGAGTAATATTGCACGGATTCCTGAGAAATGAGCAAATTATTAGTTCGATGTCGACCGAAATAGTAAACTGCAAATTCCTTATCAGAATCAAAAAACATGAGTTGAAAATGAAATTATCAAAAACAGAAGAACAGTTAATGCAGCATTTATGGAAACTTGAAAAAGCGTTCATGAAAGATATTTTGGAACAATACAATAATCCAAAACCTGCAACAACAACGATTGCTACACTATTGAAACGTATGACTGATAAAGGATATGTTTCGTATGCAACGTTTGGAAAATCGAGAGAATACTTTCCATTAATCAAAAAGGCGGATTATTTTTCCAATCATTTGAATGGATTGATTAAGAATTTCTTCAATGATTCAGCGTCACAATTTGCTTCTTTTTTTACAAAAGAAACCAACTTATCAGATGATGAATTACAAGAATTAAAAAAGGTTATCGATCAACAAATAAAAGACAATAACAAATGATCACGTATCTTATAAAATCAGGATTGTGCTTAGCATTGGTACTTTTAGTATACAAAGTATTGCTTGAGCGCGAACGCGTATATGTGTTCAACCGATATTATTTACTGTTTGGATTGTGCTTTTCGTTTATAGTTCCTTTTATTCCTATGGTAAGTTCAGTTGCAATTCCTTTAGTAGAAAACAATTCAGGGTTAATTATTGAAAATACAGAAGCATTGCCATTAAATATGTCACCACAAGAAGCTTCGAACCCAATTTCATGGACGCTCTATTTAGTAGGTTTGTACGCTATTGGCGGTTTGTTTTTCTTTTCACGATTTACGTCTAATATTTATAAAATCTTTCGAAAAATTGCCGAAAACACAAAAGCATTCTACAAAAAAGCGTCGTTGGTTTTACTAAAAGAAAATGTAGTGCCACATACGTTTTTACACTATATATTTATTGATAAAGAAGCGCATGATTCTTCAACTATAGCGAATGAATTGTATACACATGAACTCGCTCATGTTTCACAAAAGCATACCTTGGATATTATTTTAATTGAATTGATTCAGATTGTATTTTGGTTCAATCCACTACTTATCTATTACAAAAAAGCAATACAGCTCAACCACGAATTTTTAGCGGATGATGCTGTACTAAAATCAAACACTCAGATTCCAGCCTATCAACAATTATTGCTCGATAACGCAAGTTGGAATCATAACTTATACTTGGCCAGTAATTTAAATTTTTCTGTAACTAAAAAAAGACTACAAATGATGACAAAACAAACATCTCGTGTTCGCGCTTGGCTCGTTGCCTCGCTGACAATTCCAATATTTATGGGCGCACTATTTTTATTTAGCACAAAAGTGGTAGCGAAAGAAGCAACTGCGGAATTGATAGAAACTATAAAAACGCAAACGATCGTTCAGCAAGAGCAAGAAGATCCAAAAGATTATTATTATAAAAATGTGACGTTTATTTTTGAAGATGCCGATGGAAATAAAGTCAAAAAAAAGTATACGGAGCTCACCAACAAGCAAAAAGAAAACTTAAGACAGCCGCCAAAAACACCTGTAGCAAGACGTCCAACAGCTAAACTTTTAAATGATTGGAAAGATAAAAAAGGTTTTGCTATTTGGTTGGATGGAAAGGTGATTGACAACACTGAAATTTCAAATCATGATATTGTGCATTACACAGGAAGTCGTGTGGCTAAAAATGCGAGAAGCAAACGTTTTCCGCAATTGTATCAAATGCGTTTGTACACAACTGCTGGTTTTGAAGACTTTAAAAGAGAAATAACAAATCCGTTAGGTAAACGTGCTGTTATACATTCCAAAGAAGGTTCATATAAAAAACCTATGGGAAAGAAAAAAGTAAGCGCTAAAAAAGAAACAAAAACTGTACAACAAGAGCTTGCGGAGATTAATAAATTAGGTATTAATTACGTAAATGAAAAAAGTGGTCCTAATGAAATGGAGATTCCTACGAAAGCGGAAATAGTCATGAAGCAAAATAGAAAAGACATCGTAGTGATGATTAATAAAAACGGAGATTTTCTAGTGAATGAAGACTATGTCTGTAAACTAAATAGTTTAGATAAGTTTGTAAAATTGGAGCTTGCTAAAATTCTACATAAAAAATCGAGAACAGCTTCAATTCGGTATGACAATGCTATTTCAAAAGATTTAGTAAACAAAGCGGTTGCAATCTTAAAAAGTAATAAAATTTATGATATTACAATTATAACAGCTGATTCTGGAGAGGAAATACGATTGCCGCCACCGCCACCAGTGCCTAAAAAACCTTTAGTAGCGGAAAAAGAGATAGAAGTTCCAGCACCAAAAAAACCTGTAGTCGTGGGAAAAGAGGTAAAAGTTCCAGCATCCAAAAAACCTATGATTAAGGAAGTTGAAATTCCTGATGCGCCAACAGTTCAAGAAACTGCAGACGTAGCAAGAATGCACCGAAACATTAAAGGTCAGAAGGTAGAAACCATGATGATTAATGGCAAGAAACATTATTACGTAATAAAAAATGATTACAAATATATTTACAACGAGAAAAGTCAATTGGTAGATAAAAACGGAAAATTACTTCCGCCGCCTCCGCCTCCGCCAGCAAAAAAAAAGAAGAAAGGATAGCTGAAATTTAGTATCGTTTTCAAACAATTTATAAAAGAGTCTCAATATTGAGGCTCTTTTTTTGTAACATTTCTATACATTTTGCGTTCTTATTGTATCATCTTATATCATCAATCAAAAAAAAATCATCTTATGTTGAAACAATTTTTTCTCGTCTGTTCGGGCGTTGACCTCAACCTCATACGTGAATGTAGCGATGGCGAACAAACTAAATATGCAGGAATTGGCGCTACCGTTTTCTTTACCGCGCTGATGGCTTTTATAGCCGGAAGTTATGCTTTGTATACCGTTTTTGATAATCCGTTTGCCGCTGTCGGCTTTGGACTTATTTGGGGATTGTTGATTTTTAATCTCGATCGCTTTATTGTATCTACACTTCGTAAAAGAGAGAATAAGTTTGACGAATTTTTACAAGCCACACCACGAATTATTTTAGCAGTTATTATCGCAATTGTGATTTCGAAACCGTTAGAGTTGAAGATTTTTGAAAAAGAGATCAATCAAGTGTTGTTGGAACAGAAAAACGAACTCACACTTTCTAATAAAGATCAAATTGCTTTACAATTTACACCCGAAATTGAACAAGTTTCACAAGAAATTACACAATTAAAGGGTGATGTTATTACCAAAGAAAAAGAGGTAAATGATTTGTACGAGACGTTTATCGCGGAAGCAGAAGGACGAAAAGGAACTGAAATTATTGGAAAAGGTCCTGTGTATAAAGAAAAACGTGAAAAGCATGATGCAGCTTTGCAGGAATTACAAGCTTTGCGCGCTGAAAATAGTAAAAAGATTGAAACGAAAGAACTCGCTATTGCAGATTTGATTGCGAAACAGAAAGAACAAGAAGCAACCACACAACCAATTATTGACGGATTTGATGGTTTAATGGCGCGTGTGAATGCGCTTGGCGAATTGCCTTGGCTTCCCTCCTTTTTTATCTTTTTGTTGTTCTTAGCGATCGAAACGTCTCCAATTTTTGCCAAATTGTTTACGTCTAAAGGTGAATATGATTTGAAGCTTCAAGATGCAGAAGATGCTGTAAAAACTTGGGTTACCCAAAAAGTACATCAACGCAAAACGTTGTTGCAAACAGATCAATCCTTGAATAATAAAGTATATGCTGATATTGCTGAAGAAGACGAAGTGTACAATTACAAACGCAAAAAAGCGCGTGAGTTAATGCAATTACAAGCAGATGCTTTTTTTAATTTACAGAAAAAACAGTTTTAAACCATTGAACTTTTTAAATGTTTGATCATTCGCTGTTGCGCTTTTGCTTGTGCAATTTGGAGGCTGCTTGCAAATTCGCTATCAGCAACTGCTCTGTATAGCACTTTACCGTTTTTGTAAACGATCCACCAATACTTACTTTCATTGAAGTATTCTGCCTTTAAATGGTAACCATCTTCTGTAAAAACTTCCTTGAATTTTTTATTTCCTTTCCATCTCATAGGTGCATAGGTTAAGATTTTGGAATTAAAAAGTAAGAAAATTATTTGAAATAATTTGTATTTATGGCGATAAATGTTCTAAAAACTAGTTAAATAGCTACTAAGGCTTGTATAAATGTTCTGAACTTATAGTAAATTTAAGCGTTGCATTAACTCTTTTCGATTGGCTCTACTCACAGGAATTACATCTTGTTTTATAAGTACACTATTATCTTCTATATCCACAATTTTTGTGGTATTGATAATGTAGGAACGATGTACTTTTAAGAATAAATGACTTGGCAATTTTTCCTCTATTTTTTTGAGTGTAGAGTGTACAACGTAGTTTTTGTCTTCTGCTTTGATTTTTATATAATCGCCTTTTGCTTCAATCAGGCAAATATCGGGAATGTTTATTTTTACCAAACGACGATCAATATTTACATATAAATCATTGCCTACTGCTTTTGTGTCTCCTGAAGTCGAAGGTGTTGTTTCTTCTGGTTTTGCCACTGTTGCATTCCGATCTTTTATGCGATCAACGGCTTTGGCAAAGCGCTCAGGCGTAATTGGTTTTACTAAGTAATCAATGACACAGTCGTACTCAAAAGCGTCCAATGCAAAATTCCGATCAGACGTTGTTAATATAATTTGTGGCGGATTTTTTAATGTTTGAATGAAGTCAAATCCAGAGAATGCTGGCATGTGAATATCTAAAAAGATCAGGTCAACTTCGTTTGTGTTGAGATATTTTATGGCATCAATTGCATTATCAAATTCTTCCGAAATTGTTAGCTTTTCAATCTTTTTACACAATTGCTTTGTTATTGCTCTTGCAGCAGCTTCATCGTCTACAATTATACATTTCATAAGTAGGTAGGCTTATATTTTCATTAAAAATTCTTCCATCTTTTGCAGGATACTAAGAAACGTTTCATAGCGCTTGGGATTTCCTTTTTTTAGCTCTTCCTCAAAAGAGATTGCAAAGCTATAGCTTTTTTCGAGTCCTAAAATACTAATTTTATGTTTAATTTTATGTACATGTTCGGCTGAATTTTGATAGTTTTTATTCTGAACACTTTCTATAAACGCTTCTTTTTCCTTTGGAAGTTCTTTTTTTAGGATTGTAATCAGGCTTGCTTCAAACTCTGCATCGCCATCGGCAAGTTCTTTTATGTAGGATAAATTTGGGGTATCTAACTGCATTTTATTTTTTAATTTTAAAGAAGAATGTGGTTCCTTTTCCTTCTTCAGATTCTAAATAAATTTCACCACCATAAAGTTCAACAATCTTTTTTACAATTGATAGCCCAATTCCTGTAGATTTTCCTTTTTTGTCTAAGGTTTGGAATATTTTGAAGATTTTATCGTGATAGGCTTTGGAAATACCAACACCATTGTCCGAAATTGAAAACTTCCAATGTTGTTTCAATTCTCTGAACTTCACTTCTATTTTTCCTTCTTCTTTGTCAATGTAATTGATTGCATTACTGATTAAGTTTTGAAATAATTGCTTGACGCGTGTTTTATCAGCTCTGATCGTTGGTAAGTTTTCTGGATAACTAAATTTTATGTGTTCAGGAATGTACAGAATTGTTTTAATTTCTTCTAAAACTTCTTTTACTTTTACTTTTTGGACAACTAAAATATTTTTATCGTTTACACTAGAATAGCGCAAAATACCGTCAATAAGCGCGTCCATTTGTTCTAGTTTGTTATTTAACTTATCAAAAGTTTCATTGGCACCTTCGTCCAACACTTCTTCATAATCTTCTTGAAACCAAGACACTAACGCGTTGATACTTCGCAGTGGTGATTTTAAATCGTGTGATACAATGTGTGCAAAATCGTGAAGTTCTTTATTACTTCGCTTCAAGTTTTCTAAAAGTTCTTTGTTTTGACTTTCCGCTTCTATGGTACGTTCTAGGTTTACTGCATTTGTTAACTGAATTGACACTAGGTTTGCTACATTTTTAAGTAAGCGCAAGTGTTCTTTGGAAAAGAAGTTTTTTGCTGAGTTTTCAGAATCTATGATTCCGACGACTTCTCTATTGATAATAATTGGCACCGTTATTTCAGAGAAACGCCTTTTGTCATCAACTACATAACGTTCATCTTTACTTGTATCACCAATTAGTTCTGCTTTTCCCGTTTGTGCTACATGTCCAACAATTCCTTTTCCAATCGGAATGTATATTTTATTTATAATTTCTTTGTTCTTATCTACTTTAGCACCATATCCAGCAATTTGCTCCAAGACCTTTTCTTCTTTGTTGACTATATAGACAACACAGTCTTCAAATCCTAAGTCATGTGCTGTTACATTAGCAATTTCCCAAGCAATATCATGAATGGTTAATTTTCCGATGAAAGAGCGCGTTAGGTTGTTTAATGTATTTAGAATTAAACGCCTTTTATTTTTTTCTGTGACGTCTTCAATTAATGCCAATTGGTATTTTATGTTTCCTTTACTATCGCGAACTGCTGTTACTTTTGTTTTGGATAAAAAAGCGGTACCATCTTTACGTCTGTAGCGTTCTACAAGACTGTAATTATTAATGTCTCCAGCTACCATTTGATCGTAATACTTTTTTGATTCTTCGTGCGCTTCTTCAAAAGAAAGATCTCCCAAAGGAATTCCCTGCAATTCTTCTTCTGATTGTTGCATTAATTTTTGGAAAGCATTATTTGTTTTGATGATTTTACGATCTTGTGCCAACACAATTCCCAGTGTTGAATTGTCTACAATGGCGGCGAGCTGTTCTCGTTGTTCTTCAAAGCTTACAGCATTTTCTTTGGCACTTGTAATGTCTCTCACAACGCCTTGTGCTGCAATAATTCTCCCTTCTTCATTGTGAATTAAACTCGAATTGATTTGAACCCACTTTACTTCTTTGCTTTTGGTGTAAATTCTTGCTTCGTAGTTTGTAAATGAACCTTCTTCAATGAGTTTTGCAAAAGAATTCATTGCGTATTCAAAATCAGCTCTGTAAATAATATTGACAACATTTAATTCTTCTTCTTTGATGTCATATCCAAATAGCTTTACGGCTGCATCATTCATTTTAATGACATTCCCCATGGTGTCCATGACGATGAATGAGTCCAATATATTTTCAAAGAAAACATCATACTCATGTGTCTTAGCTTTTAAAGCTTCGCGTGTTTCTAACAGTTCGCTTGTGCGATGTAAGAGTATTTCTTCTGCTTTTTCGCGTGCTTTCTTTTCGTTCTGAAGCGCTTGCTTAAGGGATTGAATCGTTTCTTTCATTGAACGCAAATCTAGATGACTTCGGGTTTTGCGCTTGAATATACTAAATTCCGTATAATTTTTCGTTTTAAAAGAAAATTAACCGATGATCTACACGTTTAGAATTGAGTAAAAATGTGAGAAACAGAAAATAAGTGTGTAGTATCGTTAGAAATTAATTACTTCATTGACCATCCAATAGTCAACTACGCGTTGTATTTTGCGTATGTAATCTTCGTAACGTAAAGGTTTTATAATGTAGCCTGCAATTCCTAATTTGTAACTTTCTAACATGTCTTGATGATTGTTTGAAGTTGTTACAATAATTGCCGGAATATAACGCAAATGCTGATCTTCCTTGAGTTCTTTCAGGAATTCAAGTCCGTTCATTTTTGGCATGTTTAAGTCCAATAGAATAACATTAGGAAGCTCTTCTTTCTTTTTCAAGATTTCGAGCGCCTCCTCTCCGTTCTTAGCTTCAAGTATTCGGTGCGTAAATCCAAGTTTTTTCATGGATTTTTTGAACTTTAATACTTCAATCTCGTCATCTTCGATAAATAAAAACGAAAGATTTTCCATTGTAGGTTTTCTTATAATATCAGCAATTAATTCATAAATTTCCTCTTTATCTTCGAGATTGCCTGCTTCTTTCGATTAAATTAAATTTTAAGAGGGTTGAATGACCTTTTAATACAGTTTAGCGGTTTTACTACTGCTGTATTTTTTTGGATTATTTTGTTTTTGTTGAAAGAATTTTCTCGTAGTGCTCCAATAAATTAGCAGGTTTATGTACTCGTTTTGTGCTTGGGGGATATTTTTCTAGTAAGCTTTTTGGACGAATAGGTCGTTGCGTAAAATTTCCACCGCAATTTGGACACACACTTTTTAATATTTCTGTCGCGCAGGTTTCACAATAGGTACATTCAAACGTACAAATCATTGCTTCCGATGCATCGAAAGGTAAGTCTTTGTTGCAATGTTCACAGCTTGGTCGAATTTCTAACATATCGTGATTGTAATTATTGATAATTTGCTAATTCTGCTTGTTGTTTTTTGGTCATTCCTTTGATGACTAATTGATACGAATCATCGATAAGTTCTTGAATGAATTTGGTTGAAAATTCTCGATGATAAAGTTCAACCGTATTCCAATGTGTTTTACTCATGTGAAATCCTGGTTTGATACTTTCGTATTCCTCCCGAAGTTCAACTGCTTTTTCAGGATCGCATTTTAGATTTACAGAAGCGATTCCAGCTTCCCAACCTTTTAAAGAAGTTAATGCGAACATTTTACCTAAAACTTTAAAAACCAACGTATCTTGATCAAAAGGAAATTCTTCTGTAACTGCAGGTTTAGAAATACAGTATTGACGTAACAATTCAATATTCATACATATTGTTTTGAAAACAAGATATAAAAAACTTTCGAATACGGATTTTAATATACTGATTTTGTAGTATAAGAATTAAGCCTTAATATCTGATTTTTTTGGTGATGTGTTGCTTTTAGATTTTTGCTTTGTAACTGTTTTTTGAGTTGGTGCAATATCCAAGCTTACAAGAACATCATTCAGATAATAAACTACTTTATCTATTAGTGACATCTTATTGTTATTTAGGTTACTGCAAATATACGGCAACAATGCTTATAAATAGATCCTATTTTCTTTAAATGAATGTAAAATATCGATGAAATACATAACAAAACCGACTAGCTTTTATTTTGTTTCTGAGGTTTCTGTTTTTTTCAGGTACAAACACGTAAGTTATTCAACTACACTATTTTAAATTTCACGTTTTGTCTTTAGTTTTTCTTAAGATACGTTACATCTTCTTCCGGAAGTGTAATTTCTGAATAATCCATTTCCCAACCTATCGTTTCTACAATTTTTTCGATGATTAAAATAGCGTCTAAAGCTTCCTTTTTTGCGATTTCCAACAAACCACTTTGTGGCACTTTATCAATGATGTGTTGTTTGGCTTCTTGGTTTAATTTTGTTAAGTCTTCTGCTCCGAATTTATTCAACAAACCTTCTTTTATATCGTAGTAGGTAAAGTCCGTTTCTACCGTTAAAATTTCTGGTTGTGGAAAGTGAATGATTCGAACTTGTTTTTTATCAACATCAGTTTGTAGTCGCAATTTCTTCAAATCATACCCAACACTGGCTTTCGCCTTGATGACAATAAGCGCTCTTTTTTTACTTGAAATCATTCGTAAAAAATGCGCCGATTTATCTTCGTAATGATAAATTTCACTAAAATCGCCTTCAACCGTTGTTAGCTTGCAAACATTTTTAATTTTATCAAGCAATAAATGTGATTGATGCTTTGTGCGTTTTCCTGATTGTTTTTTACCGATGAAATCGTATACAAAATAAGAGACAATTCCTCCGATCAATACTGCTAAAACTATATCCATATATTGAGACATTTACAACAATCATACCTAATTATTGCATCTACAAATCTAAACTAATTTTAGTTAAATGTATTTTAGAGAGAAAATTATGCGCAACAAACTATTATGAAATCCCTAATATTCGATTTCTTTCTTTGATAGTTTCTTCAATCTCTTCTTGTGTACGGATAAATAATTCTATAATGGCATTTTCTATGTTTTCATTTTCATTAAGACCATTAAACACATTCCGAATCATTGACGAGCCATACGGCTTTCCGTTTCTACTTGTTACCTTCTTTTCTTTTAAGATTTTTAGGACGCCATCTGTGTAATGATATCCTAAAATTTCTTTGAGCTTTCTACGTTGTTCTTTACGTATCATACCTATTCTTAGCTTTATATATTTAGTAATTGTTATATTTGTGTCGATTTTATGCCACAAAACATAGAACTGACAGTATAATATTACAAACTATTTTCTATATAATGAAATTTTATGTAGAGTAATTTCCAAAAACGATGAAAATAATCGACAGAATACTCCTCTTTGTGAATCATAAAAATATGAGCATGCGGACGTTTGATACGTCAATAGGCGTGGGAAATGGCTACACTAGCAAGCAATCAAAATCTAGGGCTTCCGTAGGTAGCAACGTCTTGGAGCGTATAATCGATGAGTATCCTGACTTAAATCCACTATGGTTAGTTACGGGAAAAGGCAATATGATTTTGGAAATAGAGATCACAGACGAACCACTCCCCGATTATGGAAAATCTATTGATGACATTTTAGAAAACAAAATTGAACGCATTGTCGAAAGACAACTAAAAAAAATTAACGAAAGATTAGATACATTTCCAACAATCGAAGAAATTAGTTTAGAGATTCAGAAAAAATTAGGATCTTAATAAGGTCATTCTACTAGAACAAAACTCATCACTATTCCTGTCAGACTGCACGATAAAAAATGATTCTATTGAGAATCAACGGTATACAATTCCTGTCTTTTCCGAAAAAACGCTATACGTATTATTAAATTATGTATATTTACGAGTTGCTAAGCTTGTGCTGATTTACTGTCAGTTTAAGTGACGTTTTACCAACTTTTAAAAACTATACACTACAAATTGTTAATTTTTGTAGATTTATTTCGACATAAGATGAAAATAATCGACAGGATAATTGAATTTATCAAGTATAAAAATATGAGTATGCGTGCCTTTGATATCTCAATAAAAGTAGGCAATGGATACACTAGTAAACAATCTAAATCGAATGCTTCTGTTGGAAGTGATGTTTTGGAGCGTATAATCGACACGTATCCAGAACTCAATCCTTTATGGTTAATTACTGGAAAAGGAGATATGACTATAAATATTAAAAATTCTAAAGAGCCACTTCCCGATTACGGAAAATCCATTGATGAAATTTTAGAAAATAAAATCAAGCGTATCGTACAAGAACAACTCAAAGACTTTAGTAATAAGTTAGAATCGTTTCCTACGTTGGATCAAATCAGTAAAGAAATTCAAAAAAATTTAAGAGGAAAATAATAAATTACTTCCATAGTTATTTCTCTATTTTATACAGAATAGGTTTGCTTGGCGAAGCATCATTCTCAAAAGGTGCAATTTGTATGTTTAGATAATATGCGCCATCTTTTATACTGTTTGCAACATATATAAACTCCGTAATGGTAGCATCCATACGAATATCACCTGAAGTATTCCAAAATGCATTGTGCGCTAACAAATCACCATCATCTTTTTCTTTATCAACACTTGGAAGATCAATTAATAAATGTTTGATTCCTTTTTCGCGAAGATATACTGCGCCAGCTTCTTCTATGTATGGCGGATTTGTATGCGAATATTGTTTGCTTTTCTTTTCGTCAAAATTTGGCAACGTGCGAATCACAATAGCTTCTCGTTTTTTATTTCCGATCACATGTTGCAATTGTTTTTTTGAAATCACATGATCGCCATCTTTTTTTTCAGGAACTACCGTAATGACTTCGGCATGAAAGAAAAATTGGGTTAGCTGTTGATTTATAGAATATACTTCTTCCGTAATATGCCCAACACATTCTGTATGCGTTCCATGCGAATGTGGATTGAAATAAATGTTGTTAAAGTTGACATCGCCGCCTTCTTTTACACTTCCAACCCATTCATCTGTGCGCATAGGCGAAATTTCTGGTGCGTCTAAATACCAAGCATTAACATTGTCTTTAGAAGCGCGTAATGGAATGGAAATATCTAACGGTTTTGATAAATCTATTTGATGTTTTGTGGTCTTACGTTGAATAGTGCAAATCATACTGCAAAAATAGGAAATGATTTTTCAACTTCTACTGTTAAAGCATGAAAAAGCTGTTTTTCTAAGAAATTTTTCTAAATTAAACTCTAAAGAAATCAGCTGCAATTCCATCGCATAAAAACTGTCCTTTTTGTGTTGTTCTGATAATATTTGCTTCTAGTTGAATGTTTTTTTCTTGTAGATGCGATGCGGCAACTTTTAATGTATGTTGAACATATACTTCTCCAAATTCTTCTTGAATGTATGCCAACGATATTCCCCAAATTGTACGCACACCTGTCATGACATATTCGTTATATTGATCGTCTAACGAGAGTATTTCTTTGGTGATTGGCACAATGTCTTTCGCAATGCTTTTGATGTATAACGGATTGTTTGAAACATTCCAGCTTCTTGATTTTTTATCAAACGAATGTGCTCCAGGACCAATTCCGATATAGGTTGCGCCTTTCCAATAGGAAGAATTATGTTTTGAAAAACAGCCTGGTTTCCCAAAACTAGAAATTTCGTATTGTATGTATCCTTGCTTTTCGGTTTCTTCCACCAGCATGCTAAAATGCGCCCAAGATTCAGATCCAGAAACATCTGGACAGGTTCCTTGTCGGATAAATTTTTCCAATGCCGTTTTCGGTTCAACCGTTAACACATAACTTGAAATATGGTTTACGTTAAAACTAAAAGCGATTTCAAGATTTTCTTTCCATTCTTGCATGGTCATTTTAGGAATTCCATACATTAAATCAATGGTAATATTATCAAAATATTGCGTGGCAATTTCCAAACATTTTATAGCCTCATCTCCCGCATGCGCGCGATTCATGAATTGTAAATGTGTATCAAAAAACGACTGAATTCCGATACTTAATCGATTTATTTTGGATTTTGAAAATTCTTTAATTTTTGCTTCCGTTAAATCATCTGGGTTTGCTTCTAAAGTAATTTCTGGATTGTCAGTAATTGTGTAGTTTTCGTAGACACTTTCCAAAATGGCTTCTATTTCTTCAAACGATAACATACTTGGTGTTCCACCACCAAAATAAATGGTTTCAATTGTAGTTTGTTCCAGTTCTGATTTCCGTAGAAATAATTCTTTCTGAATCGCTGTAATCATTTCATTTTTCTTCCCTAAAGAAGTTGAAAAGTGAAAATCACAATAGTGACATGCTTGTTTACAAAACGGAATGTGTATATAAATTCCAGCCATTTTTAAGAAAAAGAGATGATAAACATTGAGAGCCCAAAACTAAATAAGATATATAAGACTACCGCAAAAATATAGGCTATAATTCCTTTTAAAAAAATAAGGAACTGTTTGCTCTGGAAAAATGAGGTAATTGCATACAAAAAGTACAACAGCATAATTAGAAATGGAATCGGTCGCCAATAAACAGAAATTTCACTGATAAGATACATTAAACATGAAATTAACAACGTGTACATTCCCGTTAAATAAAAAGCAACAGCGAAATATTCAGCTAGAGAATAATGCTTCCTAAAAAACAGTTTTAGAGAGATTCCAAAGGAAAAAACAAAAAAGAACAGAAAATTTGTGATGTTATTTCTCATAAATTTCCCTGACCGAAATGCTAAACTTTCCATGTCTCCAGTCGCATCTTTGATCATTTCACTATGTATTGGATCATACTTCAAAATAGCATTCACTATTACATATACAATAGTCATTAGAATGAAAAAGGCAACAGGTTTGTAATACGTTTTCCGTTTCCCGTGTATAAACTCTCTAAATAACTTTCCGGGATTTATAATTGCATACTTTAAAGTTACCATCAAAGGTGCATTGACAGAAAAAAACATATTCATAATTTCCTGAAAGGTATCCTTTATCGTGATTTTTGCAATCGTTGTCCTTTGTCCACAGGTAGCACAATAGTTTCCGTCAACAGAAGCATCACAATTTTTACAAAGTTCTTTTTGATGACTCATAAAGTATTGCTGTTTTGGTTAAAAACAAATTTTAAAGAATGAGTGTAAAGGTAATTATTTTACTTTTTTATCCTTTTTTCATTCTGCTTTACAAAACTTCCCCAACCTGAGTAACTTTTTCCGACCTCAACTTTCCCTGCATTGTAGAAATGACAAACTGCTGCTGCTAAACCGTCCATAGAATCTAAGTTTTTTGGCAATGTTTTTAATCCTAATAAGCTTTGTAACATTTTGGCAACTTGTTCTTTACTTGCATTTCCGTTTCCGGTGATTGCCATTTTTATTTTTTTCGGAGCATATTCTGTAATTGGAACTTCGCGTGATAAGCCTGCTGCCATCGCAACTCCTTGCGCACGCCCTAGTTTCAGCATGGATTGTACGTTTTTCCCAAAGAAAGGCGCTTCAATGGCAATTTCATCCGGGTGATACGTATCAATCAGTTCAATGGTGCGCTCAAAGATTAATTTTAGCTTTAAGTAATGATCGCTATATTTTTGTAATTGCAATTCATTGAGTTGTAAAAACTTCATTTCCTTGCCTATTATTTTTATCAAACCAAAACCCATAATGGTAGTTCCTGGATCAATTCCTAATATGATTTTTTCTGTTTTTAACGACTTTTTCTCTTGCTTCATCTAATTCGAACTAGATCTATAATTGTGAAAATGACTTCCATGATAGATTTGTTTTGCGAAATGCTTTACTTTGTAGCATGCAGACTTCGGTATCTCACAAAACTAAGCAATTCTTTTCTTTGGTAATAAAACTAACCATAGTTATTGGTGCCGCATATTTTATTTATGATAAGTTAGTTCACAATTCACAGTTAGATTTTGATACGTTTGTAACGCAACTGAAAGCTTCTCGTGTTTTTGAACCTACTCGTATTAGTTTGCTTTTACTTGCAACGTGTTTGAATTGGTTTTTGGAAATTTTCAAGTGGAAAACGCTTGTAAAACATCTAAAACAAATTTCTCTTTGGGAAAGTACAGCGCAGAGTTTGGGTGGCTTGACAGCTTCTTTATTTACACCAAATAGAGTTGGCGAATACGGCGCAAAAGCTTTGTATTTCCCAAAATCTCAACGGAAGCAAATCGTAGGGTTAAATTTTCTCGGAAACAGTGCACAATTGTTCGCTACTTTATGTTTCGGTCTTGTTGGATTTGTTTTTTTTATATATCAATTTGGTGTAGCGTTGCCTTGGTATAAAATTTTACGCATGTGTGTTATTGTATTGCTTTTTAGTGGACTCTTTCTGCTTGGCAGCAAACAAAAACGATTTCAAATTAAAGGATATTCTTGGAAGAACTTAAAAGGGTTTATTCGAAAAATTCCCAACACTATTCACCTAAAAAACTTGAGTATTTCCATCGTTCGCTATTTGATATTTTCGCATCAATTTTACTTTTTACTGCTTCTTTTTGGCTTGAATACTTCGTATGTAACGACGATGAGCGCAATTACCGCCATGTATTTGATTAGTTCATTAATTCCAATGTTGTTTATTTTTGATGTGATTGTCAAAGGAAGTATTGCCGTTTGGTTATTTGGCTACCTCAACGTTCCTGAATTGAACATTTTGACGGTCGTTTCATTAATGTGGATTTTAAATTTTGTGCTTCCGAGTATTTTGGGAAGTTATTTTGTATTCAATTTTAATCCTTCTTTTCCAGAAGAAAAGCCAATAACCTCATGATCAGCGCAATTCTTTATAGCATCATTGTCGTGTATAGCGCATTAATTCTGAGCTTAGTATATGGTTTTCGGAAAGTTTCAACCGTCAAACTGCAGTCTTCAAAACCTGTGACAAATTTTTCTGTAATTATTCCTTTTCGGGATGAAACCCAACATTTACCCACTTTATTAGCTTCTATAAAACGGTTACACTACCCGACTTCTGCGGTTTCTTTCTGGTTTGTAGATGATGCTTCTGAAGATGATTCTTATCAGATTATAGAAAATTTCAGCAAAGAAAATCCAACGATTACTATTACCATTCTAAAAAATAAACGCGTTTCTAATTCGCCAAAAAAAGATGCGATTAGAACCGCCATAAAACAGTTGCAAAATGATTGGATTGTAACCACAGATGCAGATTGTATCTTACCACCAAATTGGCTTCACCTTTTCAATCAAGAGATTGTATTGAAGCAGCCAAAAATGATTGCTGCACCAGTTACGTACAAAGAAGAAAAGTCATTTTTTAGTTATTTTCAATTGCTCGATTTTTTAAGCCTTCAAGGAACAACAATCGGAAGTTTTGGATTGCAAATTCCTTTTATGTGTAATGGCGCTAATTTGGCATATCAAAAAAAAGCGTTTTTAGCCGTACAAGGATTCGCCGGAAATGATACTATAGCTAGTGGCGACGATGTATTTCTACTAGAGAAGTTTGTGCAAAAATGGCCAAAAAAAGTGTTGTATTTAAAATCGAGAGAAGCTTTGGTACAAACGTTTTCAGTGCCTAGGTTTCAAGATTTAATTTCGCAACGCATCCGCTGGGCTTCTAAAAGTGCAAATTATAGTTTACTTTCAGGAAAATTGATTGGTGTGATGGTGATTTTAATGAATTTGATCTGCTGCCTTTCTCCTTTCTTACTACTATTTACAAGTATTTCATGGCAAGTGATGTTACTTTTATGGTGCTCAAAATTAATTATTGATGGGCTTTTATTATTTCAAACACTACAATTTACACAACAAAAATTCAGGTTCATATATGTGTTTTTGAGTTCAATTTTATATCCATTTTTTACCGTTTTTGTATTCTTAAAATCTTTCTTTACAAGTTATACTTGGAAGCAACGGGAATTTAAAAAGTAATTAAAAAGACGTTAATTTTCTAAAAAAAGTTAATGCTTTGTAAGTCTTTTCAGAAAAAAAATCTAATTTTAAAAGACTAACCAATATAACCGCCAAATGTCTGCAAATACACCTTGGACAATTTTTCAAAAAATAGGATTCCGTTTTTTCTTTATCTATACACTTTTATTCACATCGCCATTTCCACTAAATATTTTCGATTTCTTATCTAATATCATAAATAAGATAGATGAGTTTATATGGTTAAACCTTGTGCCTTATATAGGTGAAAACATTCTTAATGTTTTTATTGATAGTTCAGGTTCATATCGATTTACTGGAAGTGGAGATACAACTTATAATTATGTGCAAATTTTTTGTTACTTTTTGATTGCCGTTTTAGGAACACTTATTTGGAGTCTTATTGATCGCAACCGAAAAAATTATGTAAAGTTGTTGCGTATTTTGGTCGTATTTCTTGCGTATTTTTTAATATTTTCCATGTTTAGTTATGGTTTTTATAAAATAATTCCACTACAGTTTCCAGTTCCTTCTTTAGGAAGATTAGTCCAATCTTATGGAGATTCTTCACCAATGGGAATTGCTTGGACTTTTATGGGTGCTTCAAAAGCGTACACAATGTTCTCTGGTTTTGCAGAAGTTCTTGCTGGTTTGTTATTGATATTTAGACGCACACGCACACTTGGCGGATTGGTATGTTTTGGTGTGATGATGAATATTTTTGCAATGAATATGTGTTATGATATTCCTGTAAAACTCTTTTCATTTCACTTACTGCTTTTTGCGCTTTTTGTTTTTATGCAGGATTGGAAACGAATTTTTGCGGTGTTTTTTACCAAAGCCGCTACGATTCCACGTAGTTTTCCACAGTATTTTAAAAAGCGTAGTTTTAATATTATAGCTACTATCTTAAAAGTCTATATAGTTAGTTGGTTTTTTTATGTATGTATAAGTCAAGCCATGTCCGCGAATGAATCGTACGGTCCAAATGCTCCAAAACCATATATGCATGGAATTTATGACATTACGCATATTGAAAAAAATAAAGATACAATTCCGCTACTCATTACAGATGATACCTTATGGAAACGCTTTATAATTCAACGTGAAAGTTACATTTATGCTTATCAAATGAATGGAGATCGTGTTAACTTTAAATTAGAATTTGATACGATTCAAAAGTCTATGTACATGAAAAAACGTAGCGATTCAACCGATACTTACGATTTTACCTACACATTGAAAGACAGCATTTTGACTTTGAAAGGAACACATTTGAATGATACTATTCTTATCAAAGCAAAGCAATTCGATTTAAAGAAGTTTAAGTTGATTAATAGAGGTTTTCACTGGATTAATGAAACACCATATAATCGATAAACAATGTTTAACTTTCGCTATATAATCGTGAATCAAAGGTGAATTTTTGAATTTTCACAACTTGAATTTTGTGGAAATCTATATGTCGCGGATTGAGAATATAATTGAATTCGTCTTTTACAATTGCCGAAGGTACTTTTAATACAGCATGTTTGTTTTCTTCAACGAATTTGGTAAATATTTCTTGGGTTTTACTATTGTACGGAAAGGTATTCCAGTTTCTAGGTAGTTTTTTAAACTCGTACACAGAAACATCATCTGGTATTTCAACATGTACTAAAATACGATCACTTGGTAAATCTTCTGTAATGTCTAAATGCATTACAACTTCTAAATACGCTAATGAAATGTGTTGTGAAGTATATACGGCACGCGTTCCGATTTCGTTCCAGCGACCGCCAATTTTTTCAGCGCCAATTCCTGAAAGCAAATTGTTTTTACGCTTTGCTCTGTCAATTCTGTATACAATCATTAGGCAAAAATTCCGTAATCAATACGTCTAATTTCATCTATGACCAATTTAACGCCATAACTTGTATCAAGTAGTGAAAAAGGTGTTTGTCCGCCCAAAACTTTACTTTTTTTATTGAGCCATCGTGCAAACTTTTTTTCGTCCCCAAAAACTTCAAATCCTTTTGAATAGACTTCTGCAATTTCAAATAAACGTTCACTTACTTCTTTATCATAACTCAGTTTTTTGGACAATGTAGAATACGAAGCAGGCACAATTTCTGAAATCTTTGTCAATGGTAAAGCGACGCGCATACTAAATTTTTTGAGTTGCGATCGCGTAACGCCAGTTCGGGTAGCGTGAATAATTTTGAGTTTATTTTGTGGCGAATCATTTCGATTATCAATATAGCTCGATAGGGTTAGCGCTTCCATGTTTTAGTAATTTTACCTATTATACTATGTAAATTTACAAATATTTAACGAGATTGAAACCGTGAAGTAGATTTTTTTATTATTTTTAACAAAAATCAGCTCATGAGTCTATTCGGATTGTCCACCTCAAATCCTGCATTTACTACTTATTTTTGGAATACTTCTAGGAAAAAGCGAAAACTAGGAAAAATGACGCTTCGTGGTGTTGTATTGAAATCCATGTTTTGTTTGCTATTGGTCTCTTTAACAGCCGGAGTTTCTTGGAAATTATTTTATGATGGTGTGGAAGTTAAGTGGATTACTACTGGTGGACTTATTGTTGCCCTTATATGCAGTATTCTTATTTCTGTGAAACGCGAATGGGTTATGCCACTCACTATTATTTATGCACTTGCCAAAGGTTTGTTTATTGGAGGATTTAGTGCGTATATTCATAAAATTTTTCCCGATTTACCGTTTCAAGCAGTTATTATTACGTTGGTAACCTTTATGATTATGTTGCTTTTATATGTAACCAAAATTATAAAAGTGACGCAAAAATTCAGAAGTGTTGTGATTACCGTAACGACTGCAATTTTCGTGATTTATATCGTATCTTTTATACTAAGTTTTTTCGGAATTGTGATTTCTTTTTTATGGAGTTCTTCTTGGTTTGCGATTACGTTTAATGTCGTTGTTGCCATTTTTGCTTCTTTGAGCCTATTACTCGATTTTGATTATATCGATCGGTATATCGGAAAAGCCAATAAAACGTATGAATGGTTTGCAACTTGGGAATTATTAGTGACCATTATTTGGTTGTATGTGGAAGTGTTGCGATTGTTGAAGAAATTAGCGATTCGGTTTTAGGTATTGTTTTTTTGTTGATTTGTTTTTTGTGGATTCTTTATGCGTATTTTTTTATCTATTAATCAACAAAAAATTATCACTCTTCAACATGTAATATAATTGGCAGCATGAATTTTGTAGCTACAGGAATGCCTCTTTTGTTCGCAGGAGATGCTTTAGGTAAACTATTGATGCTTGCACGAATCAAACTATCTAAGCTCGGTAATTGCTTGGCTGTAAATGCTTTTTTTTGAATGTTGGCAACCTTAATAATTCCTATGGAATCGATGTGTAATTCTACTTGAATGGTATCGTGAATGGCTTTAGAAACCATAAGCTCATTTTGTGATAAACGCTCGTAAATGTGATCCGTTAAGGCTTGAAAGAAACAGTTTTTTTGTGCTTCACTTTCTAAATGATCACAACTTGTGAATGATGGAAATTCGGTAACTGTATCCAAATCAATGGTCTGTTTTTCTTGCGCTACAATAGTTTCTTCTTTTACAATAGAACTATTAATCAAGTCACAAGAAACACACACAAAAAATACTAGACAATATTTCCACAGTTGTTTCATCACTACAAATATCTTGAAAAATACGACTTTTAGACATTTTGCAACAATTTACTTGCGATTATTCTGATTTTAAGTGGGTAATAATAAAAAGTAAATTATTTTTCAAAGTATTCTTTGTATAGGTCTCTAGTAATTAACAAAGGGAACATGGCTTCTATATCATCAAAATTTATATAGTCTTCTTGCTCATTTAGGATAAATGCTTCATAAGCATCTGCCTTTATACTTACTTTACAAAGTCTACCTCCAGAAATATAATTCGCTTGAAAAAATCTATCAAAGTTTAAAAAACAATTATAAATTGTATTATTAGTTTTTGCCTTTCTAATAATTTCATTAAATTTCTTATTAAACTCTTGTGTATTTAAGTCTCTAAAAACCTCATGCTCAGTACGATCATACATTTTTATGACACCTTTACTTAATAATAAATCATAGATATAAATAAAGCTTAAAGGAATTACTTTTGTCCTTTTAAAAATAGGCTGTTCATCAATTAATCTTGTTAAAAATTCTGAAACAAATGTAGTTGTCAGATTCATTTTACCTAATTCATTAAATATAAAATCTATGTACCAATCTGTTGAATCTGAAGCAATACAAACTGCAATTGCTAATTCATTTGAGATGTTTGAATGGCTTATTTTATTAATTGGCACCTTTTTCAAGCCTGTAATGTGCTTAGCTGCTAAAATTTCTTGTATTACTTTATGATAAAATAGAAAAGTATCTATACTCGATTTAATAATAATTCCATTATGTGCTTCAATTTCTTTGACAACTTTTTCACATTGATTTCTCGGTAAATTATGGTTCTCATAAATTCTTAAATAGGATTCCTCAAATTCTTCAGTAGTGTATGATCTTGTTGCATATTTAACGCTAAGATCAAAAGCAAAGTGCGACAAAAACTTGATCTTGTCGTCTGTTTCAAATTTTGAATACTGTGTATTTTGTTGTTTCCGTTCAAAATATAATGACCTTTCTTTTATTTGCCTATTTGCATCCCAATCTTCAATCAATAATTTAAGTAATCTTTTGTACAAATTTCTTGGCTTATCGTAAAGTTTCCCTGTGAATTCGAACATTCCACAAATGTGAGCAAGAGTTAATGGTTGTATTTTTAGATTATGAATATAAAATTGAGATTCTTTAAAGCTACTTAAGAAATTTTGTGCTTCATGTTTTTCTTCACTGAACCAATTATTTACAAACTGAACAACTTGATCATCACTTAAATCGCATAATTCATACTTTTCAGAATTTGGAAATGAATAATTTAATGATGCACTTCTAGAAGTTAAAATAACCAACGTATTATCTAAATAGTTGAATAAGTCTTTAATTTCTTCATTATAAAAACTAAGTTTTTTGGGTTCTACTTCATCCAAACCGTCAATAACCAGAATAGCATTTAAACTATTCAAATACGCATTGACAATTTTTCTAGAGAGCATCTTATCCTTAAAAATTGAAGTTTTATCCTTACTATAAAATTCTAGTCCTAAAATATCTACAAGCTTTCCATATATCGTGAGCTCTTGAGGAATATCTCTCAACTTGATTAAAATAGGAAGTTTGAACTCAAAACTATGCTCCTCTCCTAAAAAACGTCTGCAAATACGACCTACTGTAGTTGTTTTTCCTGCACCTGGACCACCCATTAAAATGATATGTGTCAATTGACCAAATTCAAGCTCTTCTTCCTTGTGCTTTATAATTTCATTAATAATAAATTTTTCTCGTGAAGCCCCATAAACGGATTCACTTCTTGGCTTCACACTGATGTCGATGTCTATATATACATCACTTATTTTTTTACTCTTTTTAGTCTTTCTATACGAAATAAGTTTTGTTTCATTTTTAATATATGTAGTATGCTTAAAAATTGCTTTTTGTAATTCCTTCGGTGAATATTTGGGACTAAAATCTGACCTTTTTATTTCTTGATTAATTAATTTAATCCCGGTAGTAATTAATTTTTCGTAAATAATATCAAGCATTTAAAAATAGTATTAAGAATAACCAAATATCTAAATATAAGAAAAAACCTATGATTTTCATGTGTTGTTGGAAATTTTCCCACGAAGAAGTATGTAAAAATTAATTTTATTCTGATTTTAAGTGTATTTCCGCTTTGAGTTCACGAATGCGCGTTCGGATAATTTTCTGCTTATCGAGCTTTGCTTCAGGAAATTTTTCTAAAAAACGCTCGTACGTTTTCAAGGTTGCTTTTAAATCCGAATAGTAACTATCCGCACATAACGCCAATTGAAATTGCGCCGCTTCATAGTCTGGATTTTCCTCCAATGCTCTACTGAATAGTTTCATGGCGCTACCATGCTCTTTTCGATCAAAAGCAACCAACCCGAGAATGTAATAATCGCCTGAAGTATCAATCATTTTTGCAAGAATTGATTGTGAAGCATGATGTTCTGCTTTTTTGACAACTCCATCTTGATAGTATAATTTTGCCAATTGCGAATGGTAAAAATAGTTTCCTTGATCGCGCTTTAAAGCTTCTTCATAATAGGCAATCGATTTTAGAATTTTCCCCACACGATACGCCGAAAAAGCTGCTTTTTCATATACATATTGCGTTGCTTTTTTACGGTCGATCAATTTTTCAAACCAAAACAATGCTTTTCTGTGTTGCTTTAATGCGTAGAGCAATTGCGCATTGAAACCGATAACTTTTGCATCATCCGCATTATTTTTTAATCCTACGTTGATGAATGCTGCCGCTTTTTCAAATTCTTTATGCTTCAAGTGATACACAATCAACTTGTAAATACTTTTTTGATGTTGTGAATCGAGTTGAAAAACGGTTTTGTATGCGCTTAGGAAATCTTCTTTTTGTAATGCTTCTTTCGCCAAGCCAATTTGATAATGAAAATTTGGATTGAGCGTATCTTTTGCTTTTAACTTTTCAAAAATAGTCAAGGATTTTTGAGGTTTTCCTGTCGAAAACAATAACTTCCCATAGTCATATAAAACAAGGGTGTTTAGAGAATCGACAGCTAAGGCTTTTTCATAGTTGACAATCGCTTTTTTGGAGTTTCCTAAGGCTTTGTATGACTTTGCAATTTGCGTGTTTGCATAACTGCTATTTTCCAGCTTTTCATAAGCTTTTATTGCTTTTGAAAAGTTTCCGACACGGTATAAACTATCCGCAACAACAAAAGTCGAAGATTGCGCTCCGACTTTGCTTATGAATGTTAGTGAAATGAATACTATTAGTAATCTATTCATTCTAAAAATTATTGTATTTTAAATGAGATTGGCAACATGTATTTTACACTTACTGGTTTTCCGTCTTTTTCGGCGGGTGTTAGTTTTGGCAACGTATTTAATACACGTTCCACTTCTATTTTCAATTGAGGATGTGGCGCTCTTATTTGCATGTCTTTAATTTCTCCATTTTTATCTACAACAAATTTAGCAAACATTTTTTGCACACCTTTTAAGTCTAATTCTTCTGCTAATTTTAAATTGAAATTTTTATTGACATGTTTAGCAACATTTTGTAAAAAACAATCTTTCAAAGCTTCTAAAGTAGCTTCTCCTTCACATCCTGGAAAGGTTGGTGCTTTGTCAATCATTTTGAATTCAAGAGCATCTTTTTCTAGAGTTTCATACGAACTCGTTTCGGCTATATTTGCCTTTCTTTCTTTTAGATAGTCTTCATAACTTCTTTCTAGTTTTGATAAAGCTTCAGGTTCTTTTCCTTTTGCAATACTCAATGCGCGTTGCGCTTCAAGGAAAACTTGCATTAAGTCGCCTAGTTCTGCATATTGTTTTTCACTCAATATTTCGATGCCTTTCAGACTTTTACTGTACGTATTGAAATTATCCAACGTTGTTTTGACATTGGCTTCCAATTGCTCAATGGATGCTTTTGGGTCAATATCCGTTTCTGTACTATTATTACACGAGGTATACAATAGCGTGATTAATAATACTGGAATTAACACTAAGTACTTTAATTTTAAAATTTCTCGGGATTTTTGTTTTGTTAACATACTGATTCGTTTTTTGATTAATGAATGTTTAAAGAATTGATTGGTGAACGAAAAATGCTGTGTTTGAAAGACTTCAGTCAACAATTTTTCATAGTAATCGGATTTATTTTTATGCTTTACAACTGTTGCATCAGCAATAAACTCATGCAATTCGGAGATTCGTTTTTGATAAATATATACTAACGGATTGAACCAAAACAAGATGCGTAAGAGTTCAAAATACAACAAGTCTAGTGAGTGTTTTTCACGAATGTGAACCAATTCGTGCGAAAGAATGTCTTCTAGTTTTTCTTCTTCAATATCATCTCCGATAAATACATAATTAAAGATGGAAAAAGCCATCGTGCTGTTTGGCATTTTGATGATTTTATAACTTCCTTGATGTACAATAATTCCTTTCAATTTCAATCGGACTAACTGCGAAATTTTATATATAAATAAGATGCTACTAATCGCGATTCCAATAATGAGATACCAATTCCATGAAGGCGCAATAATTTCGACTGCTTTTTCGGGCGTGAGTATAATTTCTGGCAACAGTACAATATATTCTTGTGGAATGGCTTTTTGAAAACTTTCTATCTTAATAAAAGGTATTATAAAAGAAAGTAATGACGAACAGATTAAATATGCTCTATTCCAATTGAAAAATGTTTCTTTTTTTAGAAACAGATCGTAGCTTACTAAAAATAGTAGCTGAAACGAAATGACTTGAACAAAATATAAAATCATGATTTCTTGTTATTTTTTTCGATTTCTTGAAGTATGTCTTCCAATTCCGAAGTACTGATGTCATTTTTTTCCATAAAAAACGATACCATACTTTTAAAAGATCCTTGAAAATAACCATTCACCAATTTAGAAATGGATTGATTGCTATATTCTGATTGCGCTAACAGCGGAAAGTATATATGTCCTTTCCCTACTTTTTCATATCCTACAAATCCTTTGCTTTCTAGAATTCGAACAATGGTAGAAACCGTATTGTACGCAGGTTTTGAACCTGCAAAGTTTTCAATGATGGTTTTTACATTTGCTTTTTCTAGTTGCCACAGAATTTGCATAATTTCCTCTTCTGCTTTCGTTAATTGCTTCATATATTCAATCGTGTTTTTTCAACTAAACTCTTAGTTCTATAAAACAAATATAACTAAATTTTTAGTTTAAACTAACTTATTAGTTATAAAATTGTAACAATATCATTTTAAAAACGTCTCACAGAGAAATTAACACATGGATATTTTCTTTACCATACTTGGCTTTTTGTTGATGCTACTCGGAATCATTGGAAGCTTTTTACCTATTATTCCCGGACCAGTTACAAGTTGGTTCGGCTTGTTGTTTCTATATCTTACAGAAGCAATTCCAAATAACTGGACATTTTTAGGCATTACACTTTTTATCGCTGTCCTAGTTTTTGTGATGGATTATATCATTCCTGCCATTGGTACCAAACGTTTTGGCGGCAGCAAATATGGAATTTACGGAACTACAATCGGTTTAATTCTCGGATTGTTATTTTTAGGACCTTTTGGAATTATTATCGGACCGTTTTTAGGCGCGTTGATCGGAGAACTAGCATTTGCCAACAAAGATGTAGATAGTGCCTTTAAAGCCGCTTTTGGCTCGTTTTTAGGCTTCTTATTCTCTACGCTCTTGAAGTTTATTGTCGCTATTGTTTATTTCGGCTTTTTTTTGAGTGACTTTTGGGAATATAAAGGTGTTATTTTTTAGAAACTAGAAGAAAAATTACTCTTTATAAATAAAAATAAATTTTTGGAGTGTATTCATAAAGATCCCGCTATCCAGCGGGATTAGTTCAACTTGCAACTTTGCGTGCATCCTTCGGATTTATAAAAATTTGAATTCAAAAGAGATAAAGGAATATATATTAAGAAGTAGAAATACATTATGCATGATTCTGCTATTCAGCGGGATTAGTTCAACTTGCAACTTTGCGTGCGTCCTTCGGATTTATAAAAATTTGAATTCAAAAGAGATAAAGTAATACATATTAAGAAGTAGAAATACATTGTGCATGATCCTGCTATCCAGCGGGATTAGTTCAACTTGCAACTTTGCGTGCGTCCTTCGGACTGCGCAAAGTTGAGTTTCACTAAAATAAAAAAGCATCCCAATTTTCTATACAGAAAAAAGGAAAGCTTTTCATTGGTTTAACTACTAAACCAAAGGTAAATCAAGGACTTACCTCAAACAACACAACTAAATCATTTTGCCAAAAAAAGCTTCTTAATAAAAAGAAGCTTTTTTGCAATTTTTGCGGTCTGGACGGGATTCGAACCCGCGACCCCATGCGTGACAGGCATGTATTCTAACCAGCTGAACTACCAAACCGTTGCTTTATTGCGGTTGCAAATATACACCACAATTCTATTTATGCAAACATATTTCAATAAAAATTTGAACTTTTTCACAGTAACCTATGCAAACTTTTGTCTTTCAACCAAATACGTAGTTAGAATTTTTTCAAAATCTTTTGTAATATCTGCCGTCACATATTTTATTTTGTATTGCGCACATTTCATTCGTAATTGCTGAAAATAAGTCTCAACTGCTTTTTGATAGTTTTCTTGTACGGTATCTGCATAAATATCGATATGCTCACCCGATTCTACATCAACAAAGCGTTTGGGTTTGTTATTAAATTCAAAATTTAATTCTTTCTCAGAATCAAATACGTGAAATAAGATAACTTCGTGTTTGTTATATTTTAAATGTTGTAATGCTTCAAATAGTTTTTCATCAGCAACACCATCTTGAAACATGTCTGTGAAAAGGAAAATAAGACTTCTACGGTGTATTTTCTCTGCGATCTGATGCAAATAGGTGTATGTATCTGTTTTTTTATTAATTCGCTTTGTAGTGACTGTTTTATCAAGCGCATTCAATAACAATTGATGATGGCGTTCGCTTCCTTTTTCAGGTGCGTAAAAATCATAACTATCAGAATAAATACTCAATCCAATAGCATCACGCTGCTTTTTAAGAATATTCATCAATGAAGCGGTTGCCAATACCGAAAAACCTATTTTATTTAAGTTCTCAATAGATGGTTCTTCCACTTCTGGATAATGCATCGACGACGAATTATCTATAATGATATGACAGCGCAGATTGGTTTCTTCTTCGTATTTTTTGGTGTATAACTTATCTGTTTTGGCAAATAATTTCCAATCAATATGTTTCGTGCTTTCGCCAGAATTGTAAATTTTATGTTCAGCAAATTCCGCAGAAAAACCGTGAAATGGACTTTTATGCATTCCTGAAATAAATCCTTCAACTACTTGTTGTGCAAGCAATTCTAGATTTTTAAATCCTGAAGTTTTATTGAATTCTTGTTGTAAGTTCACAAGCGTTTTCTTTAGTGATGTATATTTTCATGAAATATACTGATTTTGATGTTAAGCGATAGTTCTTTGCATTAAAGTAAAAGGATTACTTCTTACCTTTTAATACATCTTGCAGATTTTTCAATATTAGATTAAAAAATAAGTTCTAAGAATTTATAGAAACTTTCAAAAAACATTCTTGAGATCCTGCTTTTCAGCAGGATTAGTTCAACTCAATTTTGAGTTCATCCTTTGGGCTTCTCAAAATTGAGTTTCACTAAAATAAAAAAGGTTTGGCAATACACCAAACCTTTATCGTTCTATATCGAAATATATTATTTCTTAAGCTAATAACTTGTCAATAGCTTCTGTATATGCGTTTTTTGGAGCAACTCCTACTTGACGTCCTACTAATTCTCCGTTTTGGAACATTAATACTGTTGGAATGTTACGAACTCCAAACTGAGCAGCGTATTGTTGGTTAGCATCAACGTCTAACTTTCCTACGACAGCTTTCCCTTCATATTCATTTGCGATCTGTTCTACAACAGGACCTAACATTTTACAAGGTCCACACCAAGCTGCCCAAAAGTCAACTAGTACAGGTTTGTCGCTATTCATTACTAATTCTTCGAAGTTAGCATCTGTGATTTCTAAAGCCATAATTATGTATGTTTTAAATTTTTATTTTATGTATTTTTTGTGATATATGCAATATTAGTCAAATATTCTGCCAAAACTTACACAGCAAGTATTCGTTTTGATTATACGCCAATTGGTTTTTTTTATATCACTAATTTAATCGTATTCAGATAGTCAAAGATACTGAATTAAAACTTTTTACACCATTTTCATTATTCCTTCTATCAATTATTTTCGACAATTTTCAAATAAGCAACCAAAAAGTTGCATGTTTAAGAATATTTTGTAATTTAGCAACCAATTAGTTGCGTATTAATGTAATCTCTAAATTTTATGAAAGATCTAATAACAAAAGAAAAGGTATTTAATCATCCAATTGATGTAATATGGAATGCTATCACAAAAGCAGAAGAATTGTCTACTTGGTTTATAAAAACCAATTTTAAAGCAGAAACAGGATTTCAATATACCTTCTTCCCTACGGAAGAAAAAGGATGTGAAGCCATTACAGGAACGATAAAAAGCGCCGATCCTTATACGTTGGTTTATACTTGGGAAGTAGCAGATACGAATGTTGAAACTACGGTTAGCTGGACATTAGAAACGGTTCCCGAAGGAACAAAATTACATTTAGAACATTCCGGAATCGCCAATTACAAAGGTGAAACAGCGATTGCAATGTTTGAAAGTTTCAATGGCGGTTGGGATAATTGCCTGACTAAATTACTCGCTTATTTAAAAGAAACTATACATGCAGGATAAAATCACTCAAGTATTCAAAGCAATTGCAGATCCAACGAGGCGTGATATTTTTCACGCGTTGGTTATTGCAAGTGCTGCATTATCTATTTCACAAATCTCCAATCAGTTCGATATTACACGACAAGGAATTACGAAACATATTAAAACACTTGAAGAAGCTGGCTTGGTTCATATTGAAAGTAAAGGTCGTGAGCGATTTTGCAATGTGAATACAAACCCTTTGAAAGAACTCAATAAATGGTTAAAATTTTATGAGCAATTCTGGGATGATTCTTTAGAAGATTTAGGAAATTATTTAGATACTAAGAATCCTTAATTTTTATTTATTGACCTCAACTGTGTAGGTAGAAATTAAATCATCTTTTACATACAGATGAACATCGTAATATCCTGTGGTATCAAAAGTATAATCGATAGTTAACGATTGATCCTTAATTGAAATTGATTCAGGATGAATTTTTTTACTAGTAAAAGTGGTATCAATTAAAAGATTGACATCTTCTTTTTTTACAGATTTCAGTAATTGTAATTTGAAAATAACATGCTCATTTTTTCGAATATCCGTATGCAATTTTTTTGGCGCATTATGATTGCTAAAATACGTATATGCTTTATTATAGATAATCGGAGCATCTAAAAACGTATTGAATGAAGGTTGATCGTCATTCAAAAGTGACCATTTTTCATCCACTGGAAAATGATTGACGGCAAAAATATTTGGATCAGACAGAAAGAATCCATCATTAAATTGAAACTCAAATTGAGCCGATTCTGGGTCTGGAATTCCGCTTGCCCACGTTGGATCGCAGAGGTACCATTTTCCGCTTAATTTAACAGCGTTCCAAGAATGATTAGGAACATCTAAGGTTTCAATATTTATCGTACTTGTTTTGGCAAAACCATGCACAATTTCGCAATCTATATTCGCTAAATTTGCCAATTCCTTAATGAGATAAGCATAACCTGTACAAATAGTTCTATTATTTCTACGGAGTTTTTGAAAGATTACTTTTTTAAATTCATCATTCCAATCTTTAAGACGTACGCTATCATTTTTATAGCGTTGTCTTTTGCGCATGTTTTTTGAATACAAATAATAATCATTCGCAACATTACTGCAAACCCACTTAAAAATAGCTCTAAAACGTTCCACATCAGTTGTTAAATCTGACGTAAGTTTATACGCTAATTCAGGTAAATTAGTAAGTTTTTCATTTTTGTATTCCAATGCAATTCTATCCGCTTTTTCAAAAGTGATTGTTGAAAAATCAGATTTTTGAGCATTCAATTGGAATACAAAAATGAATAGAAAAATATATTTAATTGTGTTCATTAAAAAAATAATATAATATGAATACGTATTAATTTTTTCGCTTAGACTTGTAACGTTTATTTGTATTCAAACTGCCCATAAACTCAATTATTTCTTCAGATATGACAAGTTTTACAAAATTAGTTTCTGGCTTAATTTTTACTTCCGTCGTTTTATAACCTAAATAACTAACCAATAAAATGTCACCATTTTTTAATGCTTTAGGAAATGTAAATTCCCCTTTAACATTTGTAGCAACTCCAATATTCGTTCCTTTCAGTGTAATATTAACACCTGGCAAAGGACCTTGTTCATCACTAATAAGACCTTTAATAATTCTTTCTTTTTGTGCAACTTCGGTTGAAGTTTTTTGGTCAGATTGTCCATACATTGGATTAAATGCACATGCAACAATCATGAAGATTGCAACATACCATAATTTTTGTGTACCTGTGAATTTTGTTTTCATCTGTTTCATATTTTATTGTTTTTAAATTTGTCAAATGGAATACGCATCATCATCATTTCGGTAAGCATGGAAACTTTCAAATATGCGCATTTCATAATGCTGACTATTTTATATATTCAAATTTATTACAAGAAGCATACATAGAAAAACTACATTGAGTAAACATCGGTTATGAATGAGTGAACGCGCTATTTATACAACTTCTATAAGTAATTATCTTATATCCTTTTGATTCACAATAAAGTTACATCAAATTTTTCAAAGTTTTCAAAATGATGTTTTACGCCGTGAGAAGCTAGTTTTTCTTGATTTCCTTCGCCAATTCCGATGAACTCTATTCCAAGATTTTTTGCGGTTTTCACATCCCAAACTCCGTCTCCAAGCGAAATAACTCTTTTAAATGTAGAGACATTATGAAATGTTTTTGCTTTCGCGATGGCAGAATTGACAATTTCTTCGCGTGTAAAATAATTATTAGAAGCTTCCAATACGGTTTGATTGTACTCAATTTCAGCACGATCTAATTTTAACAATACAGGTTGTAAAAGTGAACCTGTGGCAAAACAAATTGCGTAATTAGTTTCGTTTAAGATTCTTTGCAGAAAAACATTCGCGCCAGCTATTTGTGTCACTTTACAATCGCGAATTAACTTCATAAATTCAGCTTCAAACCGTAGCAACATTTCTTCTGAAAATCCACGATTCACATCAATTTCATAATTTTGCTTCGCGATAAAACTATCGGTTAAGTGTGTGTAGCTTTCCCAATCTGTATTTACGAATTCTACGCCAATCGCGTGAAGCGCATTTATAAATCCTGTTTGATGGACGTTTTCGCTGTCAAGCAACGTTCCGTCAATATCAAAAACGAGGAGATTTTCTTTTTTCATAAATTGATGGTCACAGAATATTAGACTACGTTACTAAGTTGAAAAATTATAAAAATTCGTCAAACCGAACTTGATTCGATTTCACATAATCCTTGAAAATCTACTTGACAAGATTCTGATCAAATTCAGAATGACGTTCTCAAGACTTTTCAGCGGAATTAGTTCAACTTACAGTTTTGATTGCTTCCTTCGGGCTTCACAAATATCTCGAATCAAAAATCAAGATCCCGCTTTTCAGCGGGATTAGTTCGACTTACAACTTTGAGTTTGCCCAAGATACTGAATCAAGTTCAGCACAAGCTTCTCAAAGTTGAGTCTCACTAATTAATCTTATACTTTATATCTTCTTCCGCTAGCGCGTCCAACAATTCCTGCGTAATATTCACTTTTCGTTTTTTACTTGGTGCTTGTAGTTTTATCTTTTCTTTTCGTTCATATAATGTAAAATGCAAGGTTTTATCGCCTTTATGCGTTTCCAAAATATCGTTTATAAAATCTAGTCTTTTCTCTTTTAGCTTATTTACATCCAATTGAATTGTTAACTTTCGAGCCGCAGTTTCCATCACGTCTTGCAATAATTGCATCGAGTTAAATTGCAATCTCGGATCGCCTTTTTTTCCTGTATCTCGGTTTGTCCAACCTTCTTTGATAAACGCTTTGATGTATACAAAAGAGTTTGGCACAAAGAAATGCCTGAACTTTAAATATTCTTCCCCAAAGATTCTGAATTCGTACGAATTCGAATAATCTTCTACGGTAAATAATGCCCAACCTTTTCCGTTTTTAGAAACTCTATGTTGCACATCTGTGACCACGCCGCCAAAAGATATTTCACGATTTAGATAATTTTCCATTTGTGAAAAACAGGTCAAATCGCCATTACAGAAATAATCCATTTCGGCTTTAAAATCATCCAACGGATGTCCCGAAATATAAATTCCCACGACTTCTTTTTCACGTGCGAGTTTCTCCATTGTTCCCCATTCTTCACATGGCGGAACTTTTGGTTCTTCTATTTGCACATCACTTGCTTCTCCAAAAAGACTTACTTGCGCAGAATTTTTATTCTCTTGAAATTTCGCACCATATTTTACCGCTTTTTCTAAAAACGTAATACCATCATTTTCTGTGAGGAAATATTGTGCTCTGTGTGTATCGCCAAATGAGTCAAATCCGCCAGCGAGTGCTAAATTTTCAAATGCTTTTTTATTGGCTGCGCGAAGATCTATTCGCTTTGCAAGATCAAACACTGATTTGTATTTTCCTTCCGCACGTTCTTTTACAATGGTTTTTACAGCGCCATGTCCAACACCTTTAATTGCGCCCATTCCAAAACGCACTGCACCTTGATCGTTTACTGCAAATTTGTAAAACGATTCATTAACATCAGGGCCTAAAACGTCCAATTTCATTCGCTTACATTCTTCCATAAAGAAGGTAACCGTTTTAATGTCGTTCATATTATTAGAAAGTACCGCCGCCATATATTCCGCAGGATAATGTGCTTTTAAATAGGCAGTTTGGTACGCAATCCAAGCATAACAGGTAGAATGCGATTTGTTGAAGGCGTACGCTGCAAATGCTTCCCAATCTTTCCAGATTTTCTCTAGTTTATCTTCTGCATGTCCTTTTTCAGATGCTTGCTTAATGAATCTTGGCTTCATCTTATCAAGGACCGCTTTCTGCTTTTTCCCCATCGCTTTACGCAAAACATCGGCTTCACCTTTGGTAAAATCTGCCAGTTTTTGCGACAGCAACATCACTTGCTCTTGATAGACTGTAATTCCGTACGTTTCTTCTAAATATTCTTTACAAGCATCTAAATCGTACTCAATATCTTCTTCTCCGTGTTTTCGTCGAATGAAACTCGGAATGTATTCCATTGGTCCCGGACGATACAATGCGTTCATTGCAATTAAATCTGCAAACGTTGTCGGTTTGAGCGATTTCATGTGTTTTTGCATTCCGGGCGATTCGTACTGAAATACACCTACGGTTTCACCACGTTGGAATAATTCGTATGTTTTGTCATCGTCAAGCGGAATGTTGTCAATATCGATATCAACATCGTGTTTATATTTGACAAGCTTAACGGTATCTTTTATTAAGGTTAGGGTTTTGAGCCCTAAGAAATCCATTTTTAGCAAACCTGCATCTTCCACAACCGAGTTATCAAATTGTGTACAGTACATGTCTGAATCTTTCGCCAAGGCAACCGGAACGAATTTCGTAATATCGTCTGGTGTAATAATGACTCCACAAGCGTGAATTCCGGTGTTACGCACTGAACCTTCTAACACGCGCGCCATGTTTACGGTTTCCGCTTCCAAACCATCTTCTTCCGAAATATTAATCAATTCATTGATCAACAACACTTCTTCAGCTCTAAATTTTGATTTAAGTTCTGCTTCCGATTTTCCAAAAATCTTCGCAAGTTTTGCGTTTGGAATCAGTTTCGCAATTCGGTCTGCGTCACTTAATGGCAAATCTAATACACGCGCCGTATCACGAATAGACGATTTTGCCGCCATAGTTCCGTACGTGATAATTTGTGCTACTTGATTTTTACCGTATTTGTCAATTACATAATCCATCACGCGACTTCGTCCTTCATCATCAAAGTCAATATCAATATCGGGCATGGACACACGATCAGGATTTAAGAAACGCTCAAAAAGTAGATCGTACAGCATCGGATCAATATTCGTAATCCACAAACAATATGCAACCACCGAACCTGCTGCAGATCCACGACCTGGACCAACGGAAACGTCCATGTTTCGCGCTTCGCGGATAAAATCTTCTACAATTAAGAAATATCCTGGATATCCTGTTTTTTCAATTGTTGCCAATTCAAAATCGAGTCGTTCTTCAATTTCTGGCGTAATTTCGCCGTATCTTTTTTTCGCACCTTCGTACGTTAAGTGTCGTAAATATTTGTTTTCTCCTCGTTTTCCGCCATCTGCTTTATCTTCTTCAAATAGAAATTCTTCTGGAATATCAAACGCTGGTAATAATACATCGCGCGCTAATTCAAAAGGTTCTACTTTGTCTGTAATTTCTTGAATGGAAAGAATTGCTTCTGGCAAATCCTTGAACAAAGTTTTCATTTCGTCAGGCGACTTAAAATAGTATTCCTGATTTGGCAATCCGTAGCGATATCCGCGTCCACGTCCAATTGGTGTTGCTTGTTTTTCACCATCTTTTACACATAATAAAATATCATGCGCATTTGCATCTTCTTGCGCAATGTAATACGTGTTATTTGTAGCAACTAATTGAACTTCATGCTTTTTAGCCAGTTTTACCAACACATCATTCACACGATTTTCATCTTCTTGATCGTGACGCATGATTTCCATATAGAGATCATCCTGAAAGGTTTCTTTCCACCAAAGCAAGGCTTCTTCCGCTTGCACTTCTCCAATGTTTAATACTTTACTTGGAACTTCTCCATAGAGATTTCCTGTAAATACGATTAAATCTTCTTTGTATTCTTCAATGACTTTTTTGTCGATTCGCGGTACGTAATAGAATCCTTGCGTATACGCGATGGACGACATTTTTGCCAGATTGTGATATCCTTTTTTGTTTTTAGCTAAGAATACGATTTGATAACCGTTGTCTTTTCGAGTTTTATCTAAATGATCTTCACACACGAAAAATTCACAACCAATAATAGGTTTTAGAATGTTTTCATCACTTGTTTCTCCTTTTTCTGCTGCTTCCGCGATGCGTGCCTTCACGCCTTTATTGTGATTGCTGACTGCTGAGACAAAATGAAATGCGCCCATCATGTTCGCATGATCGGTAATAGAAACTGCTTCCATATTGTATTTGGAAGCTGCTTTTACTAAATCGGGAATGCTTGATGTCGATTGTAATACCGAGAATTGCGAATGGTTGTGTAAGTGTGAAAATGGTGCATCTTGCAAGGCTTGAAGATTCTCTTCTAGTTCTTGCTGAGAAATTCCGCCTGATGGTTGCGTTTTGGCTAAACGTTGCCGAATTTTTTCAGATGCCTTTTTTAGATTGATGTGCTTTAATCCGATGAGTTGAATCGTATCCGGATTGTTCGCGGAGAAACGCTCAAAGTAATCTGGTGTTACATCGAGTTGCTCAATTGTATATTCTTTTCTTCGGATGAGTTCCAAGAAACAACGCGTGGTTGCTTCTACATCGGCGGTTGCGTTGTGCGCTTCGCCAAATCCAACTCCAAAGAGATATTTGTGTAATTCTGTAAGTGTTGGCAGTTTGAATTTTCCAAAACGTCCACCTGGCAATTGACATAAACTCGCCGTCGCTTCTGTACAGGTATCTAATACGGGAAGTTCTTGCAAATTGTTCGCCACATTTCCCCGATGGAATTCTGCGCCCATAATGTTGAGATCGAACTTCAAATTTTGTCCAACAACAAATTTTGCTTTGGAAAGCGCCACATTAAATTTCGCTAACATTTCTTGCAGTGAAATTCCTTCTGCTGATGCTAATTCCGTAGAAATTCCGTGAATTTTTTCTGCATCGTACGGAATATTGAAACCATCGGGTTTTACCAAATAATCTTGATGCTCGATAACATTTCCAAGTTCATCGTGCAATTGCCAAGCAATTTGGATACATCTAGGCCAGTTATCCGTGTCTGAAATAGGTGCGTCCCATCGTTTTGGTAATCCGGTAGTTTCGGTATCAAATATTAAGTACATATTGTGTTTTTGTGAGGAGAAATTTCAATGGTTAAAATTACAAAATTCTTTTCTGTTTTTAGCAGTGAGTTATCAACATACCGCAAAACCCGTATTAGTGACTGAGCGGCGTGTTGGAGCTCTTTTTAGTAAAACTAACTATGCAAAAGTATGAAGTTATTAACCAAATTTGTTTTACTAAAAAAGCGACTAGCGAAGGCACGACCACATTTTTCATGTGGGAATACCCAAAAAAAAGAATATAAGTATTTGTTTTTCAGAAATATTAGTATCTTTGCCGACTCATTAATAACAGAGGTCGAGAACCTCATAAATTAATTTTTTATGCCTGTTAAAATTAGATTACAGAGACATGGTAAAAAAGGGAAACCTTTTTACTGGATCGTTGCAGCTGATGCAAGATCAAAAAGAGATGGTAAATACTTAGAGAAATTAGGTACGTACAATCCAAACACAAACCCTGCAACTATTGACTTAAATGTTGATAATACAGTACAGTGGTTACAAAATGGTGCACAACCAACAGATACTGCAAGAAACATCCTTTCTTATAAAGGAGCAATGTACAAGAATCACTTACTTGGTGGTATCCGTAAAGGTGCTTTGACGCAAGAACAAGCAGATGAGAAATTCAATACTTGGATTGCTCAGAAAGAAGGACAAGTTGAAGGTAAGATTGGTTCATTAGCACAAGCGGAAGCTGACGCAAGAGCGAAAGCTTTGGAAGCTGAAAAAGCTGTTAATGAAGCGCGTATTGCTGCAAACGCTCCTGTTGTAGAAGATGCAGTTGAAGATGCTGGAGAAACTCCTGCAGGTGAAGAAGAATAAATTATAGTTTTACATATAATTTTTAGCCTAGTAAATTGTAAATTTGCTAGGCTTTTTTTATGAGATAAGATATGCGAATTGAAGATTGTTTTTATTTAGGAAAGATTGTTAAGAAGTATAGTTTTAAAGGTGAATTGCTTGCAAAATTAGATACAGATCAACCCGATTTGTATGAAGATTTGGATGCAGTATTTATTCAACTAGGACGCGAGTTTATTCCATTTTTTATTGAAAAGTCATCGCTGCACAAATCTGATTTGTTGCGATTGAAGTTTGAAGATATTGACACGGAAGAAGGCGCGGATCAATTACTGAAAAGTGAATTGTATTTGCCATTAGAGTTTTTACCAAAGCTGGAAGGAAATAAGTTTTATTACCATGAGATTATTGGTTTTACGGTGGAAGATGCTTCTTTTGGAACTGTTGGGAAAGTTACGGGCGTGAACGATTCGACTTCGCAACCATTATTGGAGATTGTACGTGATACGATTGAGATTTTAATTCCAATTAATGATGCAATTATTAAGAAGGTTGACCGCGAAAGCAAAACGATTCATGTGGAAGCTCCTGAAGGTTTGATTGATTTGTATTTGGAATAAGTATGAGCAAGCCCTTTCAATTTAAAGAATTTACGATTCATCAAGATAAAACTGCGATGAAAGTTGGTACAGACGGCGTTTTACTGGGCGCTTGGACTTCTGTTGACAGTAATCCGTTTTCAATTTTAGATATTGGCGCAGGCACAGGTTTGATTGCTTTGCAATTGGCGCAACGCTCTTTTGCAGAAGTGATTGACGCTATTGAGATTGATGACGACGCGTACGAACAGGCAGTTGACAATTTTGAAAACTCGCCGTGGGGCGATCGCCTTTTTTGTTATCACGCAGGATTGGATGAATTTGTTGATGAGATTGATGACACATATGATTTGATTGTGTCAAATCCGCCTTTTTATACCGAAAATTATAAAACAGAAAGTACCCAAAGAGATACTGCCCGATTTACAGATGCATTGCCTTTTGAGGAATTACTGGAAGGTGTTTCTAAGTTATTGGAACCATCTGGAACGTTTCACACCATTATACCTTATAAAGAACAGGAACATTTTATCGCTCTGGCGGAAGCCAACGGATTATTCCCAAAGAAAATCTGTAACGTCAAAGGAAACCCTAAAGCAGATTTTAAACGGAGTTTATTCACCTTTTCGTTTGAGAAAACTACAACTACTACGGAAGAATTAGTTATCGAAACTGCAAGACACCAATATACCGAAGCTTACATTTCATTGACAAAAGCTTTTTATTTAAAATTATAACAATTCGTTTTTGTTTTGTGAGATTTCATTGGTTACTTTTGTGATGCTTATTTGTGGAGTTGCCATAAATTTAAGTGTTTAAGAAATGCTATTAAAATACAATCAATGAAACCAGATTTATTCCAGGCTCCTGATTACTACAATTTAGACGAGCTTTTAACAGATGAACATAAATTAGTAAGAGACGCAGCCCGCGAATGGGTAAAAAGAGACGTTTCTCCTATTATTGAGGATTATGCACAACGTGCTGAATTTCCAACACAAATCATTCAAGGATTAGCAGATATTGGTGCTTTCGGACCGTATATTCCAGAAGAATATGGCGGCGCTGGATTGGATCAAATTAGTTACGGATTGATCATGCAAGAGATTGAACGCGGAGATTCGGGAGTTCGCTCTACGGCTTCTGTACAATCGTCATTGGTAATGTATCCGATTTGGAAATATGGAAATGAAGAACAACGTCAGAAATACTTACCAAAATTAGCTTCTGGTGAATGGATTGGATCTTTTGGTTTGACAGAACCTGATCATGGATCAAATCCAGGTGGAATGACCACGAATTTTAAAGATATGGGCGATCATTATCTTTTGAATGGTGCTAAAATGTGGATTTCAAATTCTCCTTTTTGTCAAATAGCAGTTGTTTGGGCAAAGAATGAAGAAGGACGCATTCATGGATTGATCGTTGAACGTGGTATGGAAGGATTTTCTACACCAGAAACACATAATAAATGGTCATTACGAGCATCTGCAACTGGAGAGCTTATTTTTGACAATGTAAAAGTTCCTAAAGAGAATTTATTACCAAACAAATCGGGTCTTGGAGCACCACTTGGATGCTTAGATTCTGCACGTTTTGGAATTGCTTGGGGCGCAATTGGAGCAGCAATGGATTGCTACGATACTGCGTTGCGTTATAGCAAAGAACGTATTCAGTTTGGAAAACCTATTGGTCAGTTTCAGTTACAACAGAAGAAATTAGCCGAAATGATTACTGAAATCACAAAAGCACAATTACTAGCTTGGCGATTGGGAGTGATGCGTGAAAATGGTACTGCTACTTCTGCTCAAATTTCGATGGCAAAGCGAAACAATGTAGATATGGCTTTAAAAATTGCTCGTGACGCACGTCAAATGTTAGGCGGAATGGGAATTAGTGGAGAATATTCAATTATGAGACACATGATGAATTTAGAAAGTGTAGTTACCTATGAAGGAACACACGATATTCACTTGTTAATTACTGGATTTGACGTTACTGGACTGAACGCTTTTAAATAAAAAAGATAGCTTTTAAGAAGCTTTTTTTAATAAATCAAACATTGGGCAACGTTTACAACGCTTGCCCTTTTTAAATTTATCGCAGCATTTACTTTTACAGTCTTTTGCTACTGGCACTTTCCTTTTTTTCTTCTTAGATTTTTTTTGAACTGGCTCTGTATCAACTAAAAAAAACATAAAATAATATTATCATATTGCGAGTGCAAATATAATTATTTTTATTTAATCTAAATAAGAAAGTTTTTACTTTTGTGAAGATATTTAGGAGGATTTTCAAAACTTTAGAAAGTTTGGGAAATCCCTTTTTAGGTTTGTGGAAGTTATTTTAACTACTAAATGAGACCCCCTAATTTCTCAATTTAATAAATAACTAACTTTTATATTTCTCTAAGTTTCCTCAGCAACACTAAAAAAAAGGGAGTAGTCATAAGAATGATCTCCCTTTTGTCTAATAGAATAATACTATTATAATGAGATTCCCCTAAACCTCAATATGTTTTGTGCTAAATTAAAGTATATCTCTTGATAAGGATAAGAATAAACATTACTTGTGTTACGGTTTTACCGTAATTATGATACGTGCAGTATTAACAAGTTGCTCTACAAGCTGCTAAATTTGCTGAACAATTAGGCGCTCCGTCCTCTCTGCAATCGGCAAAATCTTGTCTACAATCGCTAATACAGCTACTTACGCCACCATGAATTGATTGTTGTTGAGATTTAGTTACTATTTGAATTCCTTGTAAAACTAAGATGTTTTTTAACATGATTATAAAGTTTTTGGTTAATTAACTAAAGTACAACAACAAAAGAAGATTTGATTACGGTGTTGCCTTCGTTTATGCTATGGAATAATAAATCTCCAAGAAATTCAATTCTTGGAGATTTATGAAGTTTTCAACTTAATTTAATGTGTACTTCCTAGCATGCACCAGCGATTACAGAGAACACATTACATTCTTCAGGTATTTTTGAAAGTTGTTTAGTTCTTGTTTTTGGACCAGTTACGGTTGTCTCATGTGTATCTCCTCCTTTTAAGGATAAAACCTTGCTCAATTTTGCAATACTAAGTTTTCTTAGATTTAGTTTCTTCTGTTTTTTCATAGTAATAAAAAGTTTATGTTAACTCAAAACTAACTTATGAAGTCAAACATTCCAAGAAAAAACAATCGTATTTATATAAATACGACCTATATATTTATTTCATTTTCTTTTAAGCTATTCAAACTATTTATATAGAATGATGGATAAAAACCAGTTCTTCTCTTAAATGCTTTTGAGAATGATTCAGCAGTATTAAAACCTAGTTCAGCTGCAATGGACTTAATATCGTAAGCTCGAAACCTTGGTTCATTTTTTAACTGCGTCAATGCGTAATTCAATCTTAAATCTGTAATATATTGTACAAACTTTTTTTGTTTGTGCGATTGTAACGTTTTTGATAAATATGTACTATTGGTATTAATTTTTTTTGCTACATAATTGAGCGTACATTTTTTTTGCAGATACAACTGCTTCTTTTCAAACTTTGCTAAACCATCTAGTATTTTTTGAATGTTCTCATCAGTAATGGTATAAGATTGTCTACTTTTTTCTGCAATGCTATTTTGACTCAATTCTATTTCTTTTAATTCTTCTAAAACTGTATTGAAACGTTTCTTTTGTATCCGTTCTCGTTTTTTATAATACCAAAAACTAATAATTGATAATAGGATTAAAAACAAACACACATACATTAATGTTTGTGATTTTAGCTGTTCTTTCTGGGATTCATTACGATATTTTTCAATCTTACTTTTTAAAGATGGGATATCATATTGTCTATATAAATTTTCTGTTGTTTTACGAATTAAAAGATCATTCTTTGCATCCTTTTCTTCAAAAATTTTAAAATACTTAACTGCATTCTCGCGATCGTTTTTCTTTTCATAGCAATTAGCTAATAGAATATATGTTTCTTGTACTGACGGAGAACTTGTATTACTATTTGCAACAATAGAATCTACTTTTAATAGATATTTGATAGCGTTATCATAATCATTTTGTAGAAAAAAGTTTTTCCCTTCATATTGATATAGTACCGATAGTTGATTGTAGAAACCTAAATCTTTTATTTGCTTTTCAGCAGCTATAAAATCAGTAAACGCATCTTGAAGATTACCTCTTTTTTGATGAACTATTCCTTCAATTGTTAAAAAGATAGAATGCCCTTGCAAATCATTTAAAGCAATACTTTTTTCTAATCCTATGGTATTATAAATTTCAACCGAATCTAAATACTGGGGTTCATCTTCAAAGAAACTTTCTGCTAAATGCAGATAAATACTACTTAAGTTTAAAAGCGTATTAATATACTTTATTGACTGTGATTCTTTATCTAAAGTACCTTTATCATACAGCTCTAAATTCTCTTTTGTTAATTCTATAGCTTGTTTTGGCAACCCTACTTGCTTTTTCACCAAGGCAATACTATGTCGAATGTCAGCTAATTTCTGAACATTATTTCCCTTTTCAACAAGCTTATAAACTTCTGCGAGCACTCCACTCGCCTTATCATACAAATCAGCATCATAATAGATATTACCTTTTAAGTGTAAACTATTGACATAATGTTGTTGATCATTTGCATCTTTCGCTTTAGCTATGGAGATATCAACAAAATAATACGCACTATCTTTTTGATCTAATACATTATAAATTATCGCATTTATATGCGCAGCGTTGTATGTCGCTTTTACATCTTGATTGGCAATAGCCTTTTTATAAAATTCCAAAGCATATGCTTTTGCGCGCAACGGATTATTATACCTGTTTGACACTGCTAATTTTTTCAACGAATCTAATGTGAAACTCCTCAGAGAATCATTTTGTACGCTTGAAGTCAGTTGGGCATGCATGCAAAAAGTGAGTAGAAAGAAAACAAAGGGGAAATACAATCTTTTCATAGCAACTAAAAATACTATGTTTTAAGCAAAAATGATAGTTTGTATCTCAAAAATTTTAAATAATATAAAAAGAGCGAACTTTAGTCCGCTCTTCCCTACTTAATAAATGTTTACAGTTGAATACTAATTTTTAAGCTCACACCTTTTGCTTTCTTTTTTTAATACTTTCAACATTATCTTTATTTGCCCCTGATGACATAACTCATCGTGCATTAAATAATGCTTAAGAAAATAATAATTGTTCCCAAGTACTCTTCCATCTCTAGCCTTAACATTTTCAAATAACCAATCATCATTTAGTGTTTTTAAAGCTGCTAAAGTCCTATTGCGTGTATCGTTCAATTCTTGTATGTAAAACTCTAATTCGTTCTTACCAACAAGTCTATCGCTCATCAATGGAGGCAATCCTATTTTATATTTATCGTATTCCTCAACAGTCACTTTTCTTTTGAAGAGGTAATTACACTGAAATTTAAATTCCAATGCTGCGAAATGAAATAATAATGTTCCAATACTGTTATTAAATTTACCAAAAACTGAATCCAATTCGTCTGCGGATAGTTTTTTAATTAAACTCATAGTATCATTTCTAACATCATAGATTTCACTAACAATCAAGCCAATTTGAAAGCTATATTCAGGATGAGATATAATTTGATTAATCATTTCTAGTATTCAAGGTTTTTCAATAAAAAATATTAATTATCTAAGATTAACACTCTCCAGCATTACTAGCATCAATTGTTCCTTTAGAAAATGGACACTCAACAGCGAAAGAGGCGCCACCATCATCACCGCCACCACAACCGAGAATATAGGACATTAATATAGGAATTGTTACACATGGACCAGTTGCTCCAACAACTCTCCCTGCTTGCGCTGACGAAATTGTTTTTTTGTTAAGCTTTAACGATTTGAATTTCTTTTTTTTCATAATGATTTGTTTTAATAATTAATAATCCAAACTTAATAAACAATGTATGAACCTAAAAGAAACGATAGTCGTGATTAATTAAATACGTGTTCAAGAATAATGTTTTAAAATATTGATAATCAAATAAATAAAAACAAAAGATGTTGTCTTAAAAACAATAAGCTAAAATCACAGAAAACTCCCCAAATAATATCTCTCAGCAGGAAATTTCATGAATTTTCGTGGATGAGATTTATGTTTGGTAAAGGTTTAGGAAACTAGAAAAGTAGTATTAAAGCTAGATATTGTGGAACTAGAAAAACGGATTTATTATTCGGATAGTATTATAAGTGTAAGCAAAGTCGATAGGAAATCAAGAACCTATATTGGTCATTAAAAAGATCGCTTGTGATTATTTCTTGACTTTTATCCTGTTTAAAAACTTTCAAGCATAAAAAAACCCTTCAAAATCAAAAAGATTAAGAAGGGCTTTAGTACTCGAGGCGGGACTTGAACCCGCACGGCCCAAGGGCCATTGGATTTTAAGTCCAACGTGTCTACCAATTCCACCACTCGAGCGTGGATATTATATTGAGCGAAAAACGGGGCTCGAACCCGCGACCTCAACCTTGGCAAGGTTACGCTCTACCAGCTGAGCTATTTTCGCATAGTGTTAAAGAACATGCAATACTACTACTGTATTGCGGATGCAAATTTAAAACATTTCTTTAAATACCAAAGCGTTTTAAAGAAAAAGAATGAATTATTTTTTAATCAACTAAGAATCAACTACTTTTTTTTGCGCTGCAACATGCGTTTTATTTCATTGAGCTTCATTAATGCTTCTATAGGCGTTAAAGTATCAATATCTGTCATGAGAATTTCTTGCTTAATTTCTTCCAATAACGGATCGTCCATATTGAAAAAACTCAACTGCATATCATTCTCAACACCTTTTAAATCATCTGCGAGTTCTTCGCTTGAATGTGATTTTTCTAAACGCTTTAAAATTTTATTTGCTTTGTGAATGACTTGTTGCGGCATTCCAGCCATTTTCGCAACGTGAATTCCGAAACTGTGTTCGCTTCCACCTTTGACCAATTTTCGCAAGAACAATACTGTATCTTTCATTTCTTTCACAGAAACGTTGTAATTCTTGATGCGGTCAAAAATCTCGGTCATTTCGTTCAATTCGTGATAATGTGTTGCAAACAAGGTTTTCGCTCTTGATGGATGTTCGTGTAAATATTCTGAAATCGCCCATGCAATCGAAATTCCGTCGTACGTACTTGTTCCACGACCAATTTCATCTAACAATATCAAACTACGTTCGGAAACATTATTCAAAATGGAAGCCGTTTCGTTCATTTCTACCATAAATGTAGATTCTCCCATAGAAATATTATCACTCGCGCCAACACGCGTAAATATTTTATCGACCAAACCGATTCTAGCGGAAGCTGCGGGCACAAAACTTCCCATCTGCGCCAAGAGTACAATTAATGCAGTTTGACGCAAAATAGCCGACTTACCACTCATATTCGGCCCTGTAATCATGATGATTTGTTGTGCATCTCTATCCAAATACAAATCATTGGCAATATAACTTTCGCCAATGGGCAATTGTTGTTCAATTACGGGGTGACGTCCATCTTTAATCTCTAAATCAAAGGTGTCGTCAATTTCAGGATACACATAATTATTAGCTTTCGCCAACGTTGCAAATCCGCACAAACAATCGAGTTTTGCTATAATGTTTGCATTCTGCTGAACCGCTTTTATATATTGATTGATCCAAACGACTAAATTTGCAAACAACTCCTGCTCTATTTGCATGATTTTTTCCTCAGCGCCTAAAATCTTTGTTTCGTACTCTTTCAGTTCTTCCGTAATGTAACGCTCTGCATTTACTAAGGTTTGCTTTCGCGTCCATTCCTCTGGAACTTTCGCTTTGTGCGTATTTCGAACTTCTATATAATAACCAAACACATTGTTAGATGCTATTTTCAGTGATGGAATTCCTGTGCTTGCACATTCACGTTCCAACATTTTATCTAAGTAATCTTTTCCCGAAAATGCAATCGCGCGTAATTCGTCTAATTTCTCCGAAAAACCATCAGCAATGGTGCTTCCTTTTAAAATATTAACGGGTGCATCTTCGTTTAAAGTTTCTTTAATTTTTGAACGCAACAATTCACATTCATGAATGGTATCGCCAATAACTTTTAGTGCTTCATTTTTACTGGCGCTTGTAATTTGTTTTATGGGAACGATCGCTTCGAGCGAATTTTTTAATTGAATGACTTCTCTTGGCGAGACTTTTCCCGTGGCAACTTTAGAAATTAAGCGTTCAATATCGCTAATATGGCGAATGTGCTGTTGTATTCTACCTAATTCTTCTGGTTGATGCAACAAATAATTCACAACTTCGTGACGTTGCTTTATTTTTTGACTGTTCTTCAACGGCAAAGCCAACCAACGTTTCAATAAACGTCCGCCCATTGGTGAAATCGTTTTATCAATGACGTTGATTAAAGTAATCGCGTTGAGCGATGTAGAAGCGTATAATTCTAAGTTTCTGACCGTAAAACGATCCATCCAAACGTATTCATCTTCCGCAATACGCGCAATAGATGTAATGTGTTGTAACTTATTATGTCGTGTTTCTGATAGGTAATGTAAAACCGCACCTGAAGCAATAATTCCTTCGGCTAAATCTTCCACTCCGAAACCTTTTAGTGAACTCACATCAAAATGTGTGATGAGTTTTTCGTGTGCGTAATCATCTTTAAAAACCCAATCTTCTAAATAAAATACATGAAGATTCGTTCCAAAAGTATCTGCAAATTCTAACTTTCGTTGTTTTGGAATTAAAATTTCGCTTGGCTTAAAATTTTGCAACAACTTGTCAATGTATTCTGCGTTGCCTTGCGTTGTCATGAATTCTCCCGTAGAAACATCTAAAAAAGAAATTCCTAAGAGTTTTTTTCCATAATGAACGGCGCACAAAAAGTTATTCGTTTTGGCTTGCAACACTTCATCATTAAACGCAACTCCTGGCGTAACTAATTCCGTAACACCACGTTTTACAATACTTTTCGTTTGTTTTGGATCTTCTAATTGATCACAAATTGCAACGCGTTCGCCCGCTTTTACAAGTTTTGGCAAATACGTATTTAAGGAATGATGCGGAAATCCGGCGAGTTCTACATTTTCACCACCATTATTTCTGTGCGTGAGCACAATTCCTAGAATATTGGCTGCTTTTACGGCATCTGGGCCAAAAGTTTCGTAAAAATCTCCGACTCTAAACAGCAACAAAGCATCTGGATACTTGGTTTTAATACCATTGTATTGCTTCATTAAAGGAGTTACTTTTTTCGCGGTGCTTTTTGCCAATGTTTGCTATTTTTAGTGTTATTTTTGCAGAAATTGTTAATTGCGAATTTAATTAAATTCAAGGAAATCTCACGAATTACCTATGAGAAAACTTAAAAATAGTGAACTAAGCCGATTAAGTGTCGATGAATTCAAATCATCACAAAAAACATCGATTATTATTATTCTTGATAATATTCGCAGTTTAAATAATATTGGTTCGGTGTTTCGGACGAGTGATGCTTTTTTAATTGAGAAGGTATATTTGTGCGGAATCACTGCAAAACCGCCGAATAAAGATATTCACAGAACGGCGCTTGGCGCGACAGATTCCGTTGCTTGGGAATATCGTGAAGATACACTGGAATTGGTTCAAGAACTCCAAGAAAAAGGTGTTAAAGTTGCTTCTATTGAACAAGCAGAAAATGCCGTGATGCTCAACGATTTTCATCCCTCAACGGGAAAAACATATGCGCTCATTTTCGGAAACGAAGTAAAAGGCGTGCAACAAGAAGTGGTTTCTGCAAGTGATTACGTGATTGAAATTCCACAATTTGGCACCAAACATTCGCTAAATATTTCTGTAAGTGCTGGTGTTGTGATTTGGGATGTATTCTCGAAGCTTGCGCTTTAGACTCGTTTCCGCGTAGGCGGGAATCTTTTAGGTTTTTGGACTCCTTAGAACATTAGACTCTTTGGATTTGTTAGATATTACGATCGTCACTTCGAGTGGTTTTCGTAATGAAATGAAGAAAATTGTATCGAGAAGGAATTTAATTTCAAAGGAGTTCTCGATACAAATTTGTTTCACAAATCCACTCGAACTGACGTTAGAACTATCGAGCGCGCGAGAAAAATCTAAAAAGTCTAAAATTCCAAAAGCGAAGCGTGTCCAAGTAGTCTAACCTGCAACAACCTCATGAATTTCCGAAATAACTTTTTGATAATCGTTGGCGTTTGCCACGAAATCTAAATCAGAAACATCAATGATTCGTACGTTTAAGTCTGTATGTGTTCGGATGAATTCTAAATAGCCATTGTTGATTTTATCTAGATATTCAGAAGGAATTTTTTGTTCGTAATCGCGTCCACGTTTTTTGATGTTGCGCAATAAACGATCCGTATTTTGGTAGAGATAGACGTACAAATCTGGCTTTGGAATTTCACTGTACATAATATCGAATAGCTTTCGGTACAGTTTGAATTCGTCTTGTTGCAAGGTTACTTTGGCAAAAATCAAGGATTTGAAGATGTCGTAATCTGAAACAATGAAATCTTTGAATAAGTCTAACTGCGATAAATCGTCTGAAATTTGCTGATACCGATCTGCTAAAAACGACATTTCTAGTGGAAATGCATAGCGACTGTTATCTTCGTAGAATTTTGGTAAAAACGGATTGTCTGCAAAACGTTCTAAAATCAGTTTTCCATTGAAATCTTCGGCTATTTTAGTAGCTAACGAGGTTTTTCCTGCGCCAATGTTTCCTTCTATGGCAATATAATTAAATCGAGAAAAATCTTTTTTACCATTCGGATTTTCTAAGGTTTCAGTACTTTTTTCAATTTCGCCTTCAGCAAGAATTTCATTGAGTTGCGAAACCGTTTTTTTATACGTTGGATGAATTTTACTCGGTGCAATATCGCACAATGGCTGCATGACAAATTTACGCTCATGCGCTAGCGGATGCGGCAATTGCAACAAATCTGTTTTCAGCGTTTCATCTTCATAAAATATAATATCAATATCAATACTTCGATCTTGATAACCTTTTGTAGTGTTTCGAACGCGTCCAAGTGCGGTTTCAATTTCCAGAATTTTTGTCATTACATCCGCAGGAGACAATTCTGTGTGCAAACACAAACACGCATTGTAAAATTTGCCACCTTCAAAACCCCAAGAAGGTGTTTCGTATATAGCAGAAATTTTTACCACACGTCCAATTTCGACAGAAAGCTTCTGCACAGTCTGCTGCATAAGTGCGCGTCTGTCGCCGACATTACTTCCTATAGATATATATGTAGTGTGTAACAAGTTTGGATGCAATTGAATAGGTTTCTTTGCTTAAAAAGCTGCGCCAAATATAGTCAAAATATACGGATCGGATTATTAAAAACTTCTGTTTAGGTATGTTTTTAATTGTTGATGAAATGAAAAAAAGAACGGCTTTTCCTATTTGAAAGCTCAGCACAGATTAATTTAATAAAAAGTGTAACATTTTAACATAAAGGCACACCTATACCAAATAAAATACAAAACACCACAAGTCGTCTAGTTCTTTTTCAATCTAAATTCCTTGTTCATAAATGCCGTAACTACGGCTATGCCATTTAATCACAGCGTTTTTACATTGAAAAACAACTAAGTCTTTAATGCGGCATTTTGTAGTTTATTTGGTATTACTTTCTAGTTGTTCAATTAATAAATACTTTTGCTAAAAATATAAATATTATGAATTTTTTTAAACGTGTACTTTCTACAGTTGTCGGAATCGGAGTTTTCTTTGCTTTGTGCATTATCATTTTGATCTTTTTCATTTTTATGAGCGCTGGCTCAAATAAGGATATAGTTGTTGTAAAAAGCAATTCTGTTTTAGAATTAAACTTAGATATGCCAATTAACGATTATGCTGGAAAGTATGATTATGGCGATTTAGCTTTTTTCCCTAATGAACCACGATATGATGGATTGTTCAATATTATTGACGCCATCAATTATGCAGCTACCGATAGTAAAATCAACGGAATTTCTATCAAAAATAATTCAATTCAAGCTGGAATGGCGCAAACAAAAGCGTTGCGTGATGCGTTACTAGCGTTTAAAGATTCTGGCAAATTCATTGTTTCCTACGGAGATTATTATTCTCAAAAAGATTACTACTTAAATTCTGTGGCAGATACCATTTACGTAAATCCTGTTGGCGGCTTGGACTTTAAAGGTTTGGCAATGGAACGTATGTATTACAAAGATTTTCAAGAAAAATACGGTGTAAAAATGGAAGTGATTCGTCACGGAAAGTATAAAAGTGCCGTAGAAGGATATTTAAACCAAGAAATGAGCGAAGCGAATAGAGAGCAAATTTCTGTGTTCTTACAATCTATTTGGGATGAAATGAAAAAAGAAATCGGCGCAAGCAGAAACATGACTTCTGAACAACTAAATACGTTAGCAGACGAATTAGCAGGTCGCACCGCAAAACTTGCCTTAACGTCTAAGTTGATTGATAAAATTGGCTATGAAGACGAATATGAAGCAGGAATTCAAAATGCGTTAGGCGCAAACAGCGATGTCAACAGAATAACTATTTATGAATATGCTGAATATGTTGGAAAAAAATCAACAGTAAAGAAAAGTGAGGATAAAATCGCGGTTATTTATGCACAAGGACAAATTATGTATGCAGAAGGTGATGAAACATTCATTGGACAAGGCGTGATTAATAAAGCATTGAAAGAAGCAAGAGAAGATGATAAAGTAAAAGCGATTGTATTGCGTGTAAATTCTCCTGGTGGAAGTGCATTGGCAAGTGAATTGATTTGGAGAGAAATTGAATTAACCAAGAAAACAAAGCCCGTTATTGTTTCTATGGGAGATTTGGCAGCTTCCGGCGGTTATTACATCGCGTGTAACGCAGATAAGATTTTTGCCGAACCAAATACCATCACAGGAAGTATTGGTGTTTTTGGAACCATTCCGAACATGCACAAACTCGCAGAAGATATGGGAATTAATGCTGAACAAGTAGGCACGAATAAAAATGCTGCTGGTTATAGTGTTTTTGAACCAATGAGTGATGAACAACGTGCTTTAATTAAAGAAGGCATTGAAGATATTTACGATTTGTTTACACAACGTGTTGCTGACGGGCGTGGAATGACACAAACTGCCGTAGATTCTATTGCACAAGGACGTGTTTGGACAGGAAATGACGCAATTAAAATTGGTTTAGTAGACGAAATTGGCGGATTAGATATGGCAATCCAAGCTGCCGCTGATGCCGCAGAAATGACAGACTATAAAATTAAAGAATTGCCTATATATGAAAAAGATTTAGAAAGTATCTTAAATCAATATACAGGTGGATTTATTCAAACAAAAGAAGATATCTTAAAAGAAGAATTGGGCGACAAACATTATATGATGTTGCAAAAAATGAAGAAAATGACACAAATGCAAGGACCACAATTATTGTTGCCATATGAAATTGAGATTAAATAAATTGTTAGTTATTTTTTAATCACAAGAAAAAGCCTTTCCATTGCTGGAAAGGCTTTTTTAAATTAACTGTATGACAACGTATTATAAACACCAGCATAAAGATCCACCTCCTAATATAATAGAAATTGGATGACCACAGGCTCTATTATCAGATCCTCCTACTACTTTAGTTTGAGTAGAGTTATCAATAGCTGAAATAGATTTCTTGTTTAACTTTAAACTTTTTAAACTTTGTTTTTTCATAATAATAAAATTTTTGTGATTAATATTGGAGCAAATCTACATTCAGAAATACTCAAATCAAAGCACTTATAGTCAGCCATTTATAAATAACGAGTCGTGATTTATATATTACGACTACAATTGAAATTCTAAGTTTTAAGAGAACACTTATTCCGTAGTATAAAGTTTAGTATCTTTGTTGTATGACCGTAGCTGACAAAAAATTAGCCGCAAAAATCTATTTATATTTAGCGGCATTATTCATTACTTCTTTAGTAGTTTCAAATCTAATTTTTCAAAAGTTTTTCTATTGGTATCCGTTTGAAATGGAAGTTTTTGGTGAAAAATTATTTAAAATTTCTGTGGGATTGTTGCCGTATCCAATTACGTTTTTAATTACAGATGCCATTTCAGAAATTTACGGTAAAAAGAAAGCCAATCAAGTGGTGATTGCGGGTATTTTTGCTTCTTTTTTCTCCTTAGGAATTATTTATATCTCGAAAAGTGTTCCGGCATTACCAAACTCACCAGTAAATGATGAAACCTTTACCAAAGTATTCGGAAATGCGCCGTTAGCGGTTTTCGCTTCCATGATTTCCTATCTATTTGCGCAGTTTGTAGACATTCAGTTGTATCACTTTTGGAAGAAACTAACCAAAGGAAAACATTTATGGCTACGAAATAACTTTTCCACCTTCGCTTCTCAATTTGTAGATACATTTTCAGTAATTACCTTATTATGTTCGTTTGGAATTTTACCTTGGGACATTTATTTAGGACTCCTTATCAGCGGATTTATCTTTAAAGTATTGGTCGCTTTTGTAGATACACCATTTTTATATTTGATAGTTTATTTCTTTAGAAGACGTTTTGGCTTGGAAATTGGAGAAGAGATAGATCTAGATGTTTATACCAACTAAATCTATTTGGTATTACTCTGAAAATTTATCAGCTTCTTAACAGTGATTTTTTTAACATTTCACTTAATTAGAACCTGTAAAAACTGAATTTATGAAAGTCAAAAAAGTATTAAAAATAACGGGGATTACCTTATTAGTTTGTGTCGTTCTATTAGCTGCAGCTCCTTTTGTGTTTAAAGACAAAATCATTGCCATGGTGAAAGAAACCATCAATGAAAATGTAAACGCACGCGTAGATTTTGCAGATGCAGATGTAAGTTTCTTTCGAAATTTCCCAAAAGCTTCCATTATTTTGACAGAAGTTGAAGTCATTAATAACGCACCTTTTGAAAACGATACGCTTTTTTATGGAAAAGAAGTTGCCGTCACGACTGCAATTGGCGAACTTTTTAAAGGCTCAAATGAAGCCATTCAGGTGTATAGTTTTACGATTGATGATGCAAAATTGAATATTCAGGTTGATGCAAACGGAAATGCAAATTACGATATTGCAAAACCGAACGAAACTCCTAAAGATGCTTCAACGGTTGAAGAAACTTCCGATTTTAAATTCAAAATAGACAATTATCATATCCTCAACACGGACATTACGTATGATGATGCAAAAAGTAAAACACAGCTAGTCGTTGCAAATTTACAGCATGAAGGTTTTGGCGATTTTTCATTAGCGACATCCGAATTGGACACAAAAACAAACGCATTAGTTTCGTTTGCCATTGACGATATGAAATACATCAATCAGCAACAAATTGCTTTGGATGCATTAATTGGTATGGATTTGACAACGAATACCTATACATTTTTGGAAAACGAAGCATTGATCAATCAGTTGCCATTAACGTTTGATGGTTTTGTAAAAATAAATCCTGATTCTCAAGAAATTCAGTTGAAATTACAAACGCCTTCTTCCGATTTTAAAAACTTTTTAGCCGTGATTCCGGAAGCGTATGCAAAGAATATTTCTGGTGTAAAAACATCCGGAAACTTTGAAGTTTCTGGGGAAATCAAAGGAATTGCAAATGATAAAAGAATTCCGAATATAGACATCAAAATTGCATCAAACAATGCGTCTTTTAAATATCCTGATTTGCCAAAAAGTGTTGAAAACATCAATATTAATGCGCAATTAAAAAATACGACAGGAAAAACAGCAGATACTTACATTAGTATTAACAACATAGCTTTTAAGATTGATGAAGATTCATTTCGTGGAAACGGAACACTTTCACAGTTGACCACAAATCCGAAAGTAAATGCTACGGTGGTTGGAAAGTTGAATCTAGGCAACATTTCAAAAGCATATCCTATTGAATTAAATAAAGAATTGAGCGGAATTTTAGACGCAAATCTCACGACGAGCTTTGACATGAAGGCAATTCAAGATGAAAAATATGGACGTATTAAAAATAATGGAAATATAAAAGTATCGGACTTTTTGTTTTCTTCGAAAGATGTGGTAAATCCGTTGGAAATTTCGGAAGCAACAATTGATTTTGTCCCTGGACGAATTTCCTTAAAAAAGTTTGATGCAAAAAGTGGAAAGAGTGATTTTAACGCCACTGGAACTATTGAAAATTTATTGGGTTTTCTGTTTAATGAAGATAAACTAAAAGGAGATTTCAATGTAAATTCCAATGCGTTTTACGTAAGTGATTTTATGATTGCAAGCGCAGAAGGAAGCGAAAATAAAAATACCGAAGTTGAAAAAGGTGAAGCCTTAAAAATTCCTGCGTTTTTAGATTGTACAATCAATGTAAATTCTAAAAAGGTATATTACGATAATATTGAACTAGATAATGTAAAAGGAAGTCTATTTTTAGATGATGGCAAAGCAATTTTAAACAATGTAACTTCCGATCTTTTTGACGGAAAAATAAAGGTGAATGGATTGGTTTCTACCAAAAAAGAAACGCCAACATTTGCGATGGATTTAGATCTGAATTCGTTCGATTTGTCAAAATCATTTAACGGATTAGAGTTGCTTCAAACCATTGCGCCAATCGCGAAAGCGTTAGACGGAAAACTGAACACTATCATTTCACTGAAAGGCGATTTAAGCGAAAGCTATACACCAAATTTGAAAACTATTTCGGGAAATGCGTTTGCAGAATTACTCACCACAACCTTGAAGTCGAATAACGTAGCTTTCTTTAATACGATTAATGAAAAACTCAGTTTTATTGATCTGAATAAGATTGATATTGAAAATATTAAAGCAAAGTTATCTTTTGATGATGGAAAGGTAAGTGTAAAACCTTTTTCGTTTGATTATAAAGACATTCAAATTACCGTTGCGGGAAGTCATGGGTTTGATCAATCGTTAAATTATGATGCAACGTTTGAAATTCCTGCAAAATATTTAGGCTCGGAAGTAACGAAATTGCTATCTGAGATTAAATCTGAAGAAGCAAAAAACATCACTGTTCCTGTGTCTACGAAGATTACTGGAAACTTTACAAATCCAAATTTCACTACCGATTTAGCAAGCGCCACCACCGATTTAGTTACAAAATTAGCCAAAGTGAAAGCGCAAGAAGCTTTAGGAAATATTGATACAGGAAACGATGCGGTAAATGATATTTTGGGCGGTTTGATTAAAGGAAGTTCTACGCAAAAAGATTCTACGGTAACGACTCCAAATTCTACAGGCGACAAAGTAACGAGCGTGCTTGGCAATTTATTAGGCAATCGCAAGAAGAAAAAAGAACAAGAGAAAAAGAAAGATTCTGTGAATTGATTTTTGTTTTTTTGTCAATTCGTCATTTCGAGTGATTTTCGATAGAAAATTGTATCGAGAAGTGCTTTGATTTCAACTTTAATTTTAAAAAAATGTAATGTTACCGTAAAACTTCCTACCAACACCTCATGGAATTTTTAATATACTTCGCAGTTGGTGTTTTGGTAACGTTTGTAGGCGCTATTCCTTTGGGAACGGTTAATATTTCAGTAATTAATACCACATTACGTGTCGATGCGCGCAACGCAATGAAGATTGCGCTGACTGCTGGAATTGCAGAAATTATCATTTCGTTTTACGCACTACATTGCAGTATGGTGGTTGGTGAATTTATTGATATGAATCAATGGATTCAAGTCATGATTGCAATTTTACTATTTTTAATTGGTGCTTTTTTATTCTTCAAAAAAAAGAAAGAAGCGCAAGAGAAAAAGTTTAAAATGTCTAAATATATTACAGGTTTTTTTCTTGGGTTGTTGAATCCGACAGTATTGGTGTATTGGATCTTCATGATTACGTATTTGAATAAAAACGCCTTTCAACTAGATATGAATACTTCACTAAAAATACTGTTTGTGTTTTTTGCTGGTGTGTATTTAGGAAAACTTTTAACGCTTTACGCATATAGTAAGTTTAGTATTTTGATTAAAAATAAAGTCCAGAATATTGCTGCTATCATCAATAAAGTGATTGGTGTGCTGCTATTTGTGATTGGCTGTGTGCAGTTGGTGAAGTACATGCTTGGTTAAGCATAGATTTGAGTATTGAGTTAGATCCTGCCTTCATCTCGACTGCGCTCAATGTGACACGCAAGAATGAAAAATTTAGCTAATTCCCAAATTCACCACCGAGCCTTCATTTCCGCGAACGTTGAAAACAGTATTGTCTTCAAAAATTAAGTATTGTCCTTTGATTCCTTTTAAAACACCTTCAAAAGTTGCTGTTTTAGAAAGATTTAAGCTTTTTACTTTTTCTGGGTAAGAAAGTACCGGAAATTCAAGTTCTACCACTTCTCTATTGTTTAAATAGTATGATTTTGCTTCTTCTGGGATGAATTGTTGTAGTTCTTCTTTTTTCGCTAATAAATCTGCATCTGCATTTAAGTTTTGAAGCATTTTTCGCCAATTTGTTTTATCAGATACAAAGGACTTTAAGGCAACTTCCGTGATTCCAGCTAAATATCGGTTGGGAACTTCTACAATTTCTACGGCTTTTGTTGCACCTTGATCAATCCAACGTGTAGGCACTTGTCCTTTACGTGTAACTCCAACTTTTATTTCGCTTGACAACGCTAAATACACAATATGTGGTTGCAATTGTACTTTTTTCTCATATTCCAAATTACGGTCTTCTATATCTAAATGTGCCGTGCTCAATTCGGGATGCATAATCCAATCGCCAGCAGTTGGAATTTCGAAGAAACAGCTTTTACAGAATCCTTGTCGGTAAATTTCTTTGTTTAAATGACAATTTAGGCATTCAAATTTTTCAAAATTTAATGTCAGTGTTTTATTTAGTAATTGGTTCATATTCAGGAAATCATCTTCAAAATTTAGGTAATATTGAATAGGTTTTCCAAATTCAGTTTGCATTTTTGTTAAAACACCTTGATACATCATTAAAGTTTTTTGCTATTTTTATTCACTTAAAGTATGATTGCTTCCTAAGAAGATCGTTTACGAATGTAAAAAACTTTTTGCGAGTAGCCATATTTTATCAACTAAAATCACAACCGAATAACCTATACGCAATGCCGATACCATTAGTAAATTCTATCGCTTCCTGGTTCTTAAAAAAACGCATCCATCAGATTGAGTTTTTTTTAAGCAACCCAAATGAGGTGCAGTTAGAATTATTGATGTCTTTAATCACTAAAGCGAATAAAACAGAACTCGGAAAACAGTATGATTTTCCATCGATTACCAATTATAAAACATTTACAGAACGAATTCCGGTGACTTCTTACGAGGACATTCAACCTATGATTGAACGTTCCCGCAAAGGAGAATCGAATATTTTTTGGCCTACGCCCATTCGTTGGTTTGCAAAATCGAGCGGTACAACGAACGCAAAAAGTAAGTTTATTCCCGTTAGTCAAGAATCGTTAGAATTGTGTCATTATGCAGCTAGTAAAGATTTGCTATGTATGTATTTGAATAATAATGAAGGTTCACAATTGTTTAATGGAAAGAGTTTACGTTTAGGCGGAAGCAAAGAATTATACGAACAAAACGGAACGTATTTTGGTGATTTATCCGCTATTTTGATTGATAATTTACCGCTTTGGGCAGAATTTAGCAGTACACCGAGCAGCAAAGTGTCGTTAATGGGCGATTGGGAAGTGAAGATTGATGCTATTATTACAGAAACACTTCGCGAAAATGTAACGAGTTTGGCGGGTGTTCCATCGTGGATGCTTGTCTTATTGAATGAAGTGTTGAAACAAACTCAGAAAGCAAATTTATTTGAAGTTTGGGAAAATTTAGAAGTGTATTTTCACGGCGGTGTAAGTTTTGCGCCGTATGAAGAGCAGTATCGAAATTTATTGCCAAAACCAGAATTTAAGTATTACGAAATATACAATGCCTCGGAAGGTTTCTTTGCCATTCAAGATCGAAATGATTCTGATGAACTCTTGTTAATGCTCGATTATGGTATTTTTTATGAGTTTATTCCGATGGATACCTATCGTACATTAGATCAAAAAATAATTCCATTGTCAGACGTTGAAATTGGACAAAATTATGCCGTTATTATTACGACAAATGCAGGTTTATGGCGTTATAAAATTGGTGATACGATACGATTTACATCAACAAGTCCGCATCGCATTAAAGTTACGGGACGTACCAAACATCACATTAATGTTTTTGGTGAAGAATTAATTATTGAAAATGCTGAAGATGCATTGAAAAGAGTGTGTGTTGCTACTAAATCAGAAATTGTTGAGTATACTGCCGGACCTATTTTTATGCATGATGGCGAAAAAGGTGCGCACGAATGGATTGTTGAGTTTAAAAAAGCGCCCGAGAATATAGAGGAGTTTGCTTTTTTATTGGATGAAGCACTCCAAAATATAAATTCTGATTACGAAGCAAAACGCTTCAATAATTTAACCTTGAATAGTTTAAAACTACATGTGGCTCGCCGTGGATTATTTTACGATTGGCTAAAAAAGAAAGATAAACTTGGTGGTCAACATAAAATTCCTCGCTTGTCCAATCAACGAATTTACTTGGACGAATTACTCCAAATGAACCAAATTCACTAACCCTTTATAATTCAAGGGAATACCATATTTTACAGGGGAAAATACCTGTTTTCCACTTAACTTATCCCTCGGATTTTACTACTCATCGAATTTCCATGTCTTTTGACTAATAAAATACAGGTAACTGATTTGCTGCTTTATCTTTATGCTATCAGATTATTAACAATAGTACAATACCCAATTTTAAAATGAAAAAGTTCACACCTACGCTGCTGATTCTTTTAGCAGTTTTCACAGTGACTTTCGCAAATGCACAAGGGCCAGAGGCAGCGATTGAAACTAGTGATTATTTCGGAGACACTTCAACTAAAGAAGTTGAAAACAGAGCAATCAAAGCATTGGATCCAAACGGATTCATGTACGAATTCAAAAATCTTAATATTAATACTCCTTATTCTGAGCATGCAACTGCATTTTTCAGAGATAAAGTAATTGTTTCTTCTTCAAAAAGAATTGGAGCTTTAAGAAGCAAAAACGAAGGTTTCTACAATTTATACTGTGGAGATTTGAATCAAAAAGGAGATATTAAAAATTTAGTGAATTTCTCAAGAGCAATCAACACAAAAGAACATCATGAAGGTTCTGTTGCATTGTCAAATGCACAAGACGTTGTTTTCTTCACAAGAAGTGTAGAAGAGAACGGACAGCATAATCTTAAGATTTTCAAAGCTGAACTGATAAACTATCAATGGACAAACTTTGAAATGTTACCATTCAACGTAGAAGGATACGCAATTGAGAATCCAGTATTATCTTCAGATGATAAAACAATTTACTTTTCTGCGAACATTCCAGGATCAAAAGGTGGATACGATTTATTTTCTGTAACAGTTAATGAAAATGGAACATATACTGCTCCTAAAAACTTAGGAAGCGAAATCAATACACATAAAGACGAAAAATTCCCGTATGTAATGGGAGACAATAGCGCTTTGTATTTTTCTTCAAACGGACACTATAACTTAGGAGGTTTAGATATTTTTGAAAGTAAAATTATTAATGGAAAGTTAAACTACCCTGTAAACATGGGAAGTTCTTTAAACAGTCCTGAAGATGATTTCGGATTTTTAATGGATCAGTCAAATTCTGGTTTCTTCACTTCTAACAGAGATGGTGGAAAAGGTGGAAATGATATTTATTACTTCAAAAGAGAAAAGACAACACAATCATTACAAGGTACCGTTGTAGATCATAAAACAAATATGGTGTTGCCAAACGCTACAGTAACTATTGTTGACGCTTACGGCCGTGTGGTAGACAAAATTACTACGGATAACGAAGGTGTATTTACAACAACTGTAATACCTTATAATTCTTATACATTAAATGCCTCTAAAGATGGTTTCATAGAAACTGATGAAGAGTTTGAATCGTTTAGAGGAGATGATTTTAAGCATAAAATGACGATTAAGTTGCCACAAGCAAAAGCTGAAATCGTAGAAGAAAACGAAAAATTAATGATCAAAATAGAAGACATCTATTTTGATTTTAATAAATGGGTGATCAGAGATGAGTCCACATTATCTTTAAACAAGATTATTGACGTATTGAATGACAGTCCAGAAATGAAAATTGAGATCAACGCACACACTGACACAAGAGGTAAAGCTGCATACAACTACAAGTTGTCTAACAAAAGAGCTGCTGCTGCAAAAGCATATTTAATTGCTAACGGAGTGGATGCAAAGCGTTTGGTTTCCAAAGGATATGGAGAAACACAACCAAAAGAAGATTGTGGAACTACTTGTTCTGAAGCACAGCACAATACAAACCGTAGAATCGAGTTTGTTATTGTAAAGTAAGATTGTAATAAACTGATATTGCCCAACGAAAGAGCACTCAATTGAGTGCTCTTTTTTTGTTCTATGTTTTTATCTTTTTTTGGATACTATCTTATGAATGTAAATTAAAAAAGCCCTCGAAAAGACTTTACATATGGCAGATCTGCAATTTTTTATTGTTCGTCGTTATGATCTTCTTTTAGATATTTGATAATGAGTCCAAGTTGCCCCAAGTGATATAGATCGTGATGTAACATGCCGTTTATGACAAAGTGATATTCATAATATCCTTTGAAGTCTGTGTCATAATATTTTTCTGAAAGAAACTGATCATCTTTTTGTTTTAATACATCGATGAGTTGTGTAAGACTATTGTCATAATTGAATTTTAGTGTGTCCCAACCAATAGCTTTGAGTTCATCATTGTCCAACCAGTTTTCTTTACAATCATCAGTTTTACTTCCTTCTCCTGTTTTAATTTTTAAGATACATTCATTGCGCCATAAGGTGAGATGAGATATTATTTCCGCAACGCTGTGAAGATTTTTGAGAGGTCTTGTAAAAACAAGTGCTGCATCAATCTCATTCAATTTACGCGAGTACGTACTTCCAATCCATGGTTTTCCTGTTTGAACTTCTTGCAATTGACGGATTGTATGTTGAATTATGTGATTCATTTGGAAGAATTGTTAGTATATACCTTTTTTATTTCTTCTAAATATAACACAAACGTGATATGTATCCAATGAATTATTCCGCTAGTTTTCTAAAGACACTTTCGTGATTAAAACCTCTAACGGAAGTGTTTTTGCAACATGCACGAAACATTCTTCAGGCGCAGAACTATCTGCCATTGCTAATGCTTCGTTGCACTTTTTAGAGTCTTTGTAGCCTGTAATGGCATAGATAGACCAATGAATAGAAATACTTAATGTTCCATTTTCGGATGTGAATGTAACGCCTTTTCCACGCAAACTACTTGAAGGTGTTTGTGGATGCACATTCCAACCATTCGAAGGTATGTTGTTGTATATTTTACTGAATGATACATAGCTAAAGTATTTTTGCAGACTGTCGCTATGCGTTGAGGTTTCTTTTAAAGGTTTTGTGAATTTTAATTGAATTTTCATGCCTTTGTATGTCACTTCAATGAGATCATTTTTTTCTTCAGGGCGTTCTGGGTGATAGCGTGTAATTGCTGTAACTACTTCTGTTCCTTGAAGTTTTAGCACATATTTTTCAGCATTTTCTGTCTGCCAAGCATGTATATTCTTCGTGATCTTACTTTTAGACAATTGCGCATTTAATGTATGCAGCGAGAATAGCAATACTAAGGAAAGAAGCAGTTTCATGAAACGTGTTTTTACTTTATGAGCAATTAGTGTGCCCAAGATGTTTGTGAATTTCAAAAACTCTTATAACCATTTTTTCTTCCTAAAGAATAATAAGAGTATTATAAAAAGAGCAATCATGATGCCCCATAAGATGTAGTACGAATGTTTGTATTGAAGTTCAGGCATGTATTGAAAGTTCATTCCATAGACACCAACAATAAAGGTAAGCGGAATAAAGATTGTAGATATGATGGTCAGCACTTTCATAATGCTGTTCATTTTGTTACTCATCGTTGTCATGTGCATATCCATTAATCCCCAAACCATTTCTCTGTACAGGTCAATGTTATCGTTGATTTGCAACACATGATCTTGTAAATCTTTTATGTAATCGTGTGTTTTGATCGTGATGAGTGCTGACTCTGATTTTACAATGCGACTGACCACTTCACGTGATGGCAAAATGTTTCTACGCAAGCGTAATAATTCTTGTTTTAGGTATTGAATGTCTCTTGAGATTCCATCTCGCGAATTTTCTAAGAACAATTCCTCTTCTGTTTGTTCTACTTTAGATCCAAACATTTCAATAACAACTGCATAATTATCAACGATCGCATCCATGAGCAAGAAAGCTAAATAATCTGCTCCCGAATTCCGCAATCGACTTTTTTGATTTTTGAATCGTTCACGAATGGAGTTAAAGATGTCTTCTTCTGTTTCTTGAAATGTGACTACATAGTCTTGTCCAATGATGATAGAAATGTGTTCTGTGAGCAATTCATCGCTTTTTTCGCTATGGTACAGCATTTTTAGAACTATGAAGATATAGTCTTCATATTCATCAATTTTAGGACGTTGATTGGTATTTACAATGTCTTCTAAGATTAGCGGATGTAGTTTGAAATATTCTCCAATTTTTCTAATATCGTCGGGTTTGTTGAGTCCGTTTACATTGATCCACGTAACACGATTGTTCCCTTTAACATCAAATATTTTCGTGATTTGTTTTGTCTTGTGTGTACTGTATGCTTCTGTTGTATATTCATGAACTTCCAGCAGCGTTTCTAAGTTTTCCTTTTCACCTAGATATATTAATTCTCCAGGAGCTTTTCCTAAACTTTTAGAAGCTGTTGCTTTTTTGTGTTTTTTCGTCTTTTTATATGGTGCTCGCAAGTTGTATTGTTTTATTTTCAGAATGATTAAATATACGGAATGTATTATTCTTTGTATAATTCTTCTTGTTCTTTCTGAACAGACGCTTCTTTTGCTAGAATTTCGATTCCTTTCTGCATCACCAAAGAGTTTGGCAATGAGATATTTTCGCCAGCATCTGTTTCTATAAAGAAGTAAAACGCTGTAATGTTCTTAACTTCACCTACCCAATTGTAATCTTTGTCAATGATTTTGATTCGATGTCCAATTCGAATTGGATGATAAAAAAACAGAATAAAACTTGCCGTAAGGTTTGAAAGTATAGACCATTGCGCAAAGAATCCGACTCCTAAAACTGCTAATACTGAAGAGATGAAAATTGTAAATTCTTGAAATTTTACGCCCCAAATGATCGCCAAGATAAATCCTGAAAAAAGATAAATAATAAAATAGCAAATATTAAAAATCACCTTTCGTCTGTTAATTTCAATTGCTTGTACAAAACTAAATTTTCGAATTGCTTTTTTTATGATTAAACTTATAATTATCATAATCACAACCAGTAATAAGGTATATAATAGTTGTTCTTTAGGCAGAATCATAACAGTGTATTTTATGAGTTATTAATTAATTCAAATGTATATAAAAAAAGTGTAGCCAAAACATTTTTAGCTACACTTTCTTTAAGAGTTTTATAGTATAATTTATGTTTCTAAAGCTTCTTCTGCTTTGGAAACTTTTAGGGTTTGATCATTGAATTTCAAGGTTCTAATTGGGAAAGGAATGTTGATGTTTTCCTTTTCAAATGCTTGCTTTATTTTCATGATCGCTTTGCTTTTTGCTTTTAGTTGTTCTAGAGAGTTTTCGGCATCAATCCAAAATCTACATAAAAAATTAATAGAGCTTCCGCCAAATTCGGTATAGTAAAACTCTACATTTTCAGTACTTTCTATTTGTTCAAAAGAATTTGCAATGACATTTTTTGTGATTTTTTCCACAGCTTCCAAATCAGATTCGTATCCAACGCCACAATCAATCATAACACGCATTCGTGTCGTTAATGAATAGTTTTTTATTGGATTCTCTAAAATAGTTTTGTTCGGAATAACCACGATGTTATTATCAGCTTCTTTTAAGACTAAATAGTTTAACGCAATGTCAATAACTTCTCCTGCATATCCAGTGGTTTCAACCCAATTACCTATGCGAACATTTTTCCTAAAAGATAATACAATACCTGATATTGTATTTGAAAGTGTTCCTTGTAAGGCCAAACCAATTACAATACCTGAAATTCCGGCTCCAGTTAATAATCCTGAGATTGATTCACCTAAATTTAATACACTCAAGGCTAAAAACAAACCAGTTAGCACAACGAATACCGCGACAACTCTCGCTATTAGCTTTGCAACTGCTTTTTGTTTTACGCGTCCGTCAATTAGTTTCAAAGTGGTCTTAAATACTAATCTTGACAAAAAGTAGCTTAGTATTAAAACTATAATTGCTACTCCAATATTTGGTAAATTTTCCACCAATGAAACCCACCAACTTTCTAGTTTGTCGATAACGATCCCTGTGGTTGCTTGTACTCCTTGCTCCATGTTCTTTTCCTTTTAGTGTATTATGCTTTTTTTTATAGAATATATTTGTCTTTTGAATTGTGATTAGAAATTTAAATCTTCAAAGATCAACACTTTTGTATCATCCGTTTTGGGATCATAATATTCCATCACAAAGTCATTATCTTTTGTAAAATATCCAACACCATTCATTTCTTTAGATGAAATCACATAGTAATTGTTGTAATTTAATCGTACTGCTTTTCCAATTTGAACTTCAGTATCACCTTGAAAATAGCTAATGTTTAACGAGTTTCCTTCTGCTTTAAAAGCATATTTTTTATTGTCCATGTTGTAATATTTCACTTTTATTACTTTATCATAAAATGGATCTTTGTCATTATCAATCATAAATATTTTTGTAACAGCAATTGGTGCAGGCACTCTATCTTGATTTAATTGATTTAGATTCGCTTTCTACCTGTAATTAATGAGATTACAAAAAGCGCTAAAAATATAAAGAATAAAATTTTAGCAATTCCTGCAGATGCCCCTGCAATTCCAGTAAATCCTAATACTCCGGCGATTAATGCAATGATTATAAATGTGATTGTCCAACGTAACATATAGTATATATTTTAAAGGCTAATATTTATTTGATTTTGTTTGCTACAAATTTATGGCGAGATCGATGCGCGACTTTGCTGCATCAATTTTAATGTTAACTCATTTAATATCGTTGTTGGTGAAATCTGATAAAAAACGGTAGTAAATAGTCTATTTTTGAAGCTTTTCTGCGCAGTTTTAAACGAAATGAGTTAATACGAATGGTATTTGCGTCAAGAAAATCATAAGAATGGTGTTACTTTTGGATTGTAGAAAAAGAAATATAAACGAATAACATACCTATTAGCTCATAACCACACAGACCATGAATTATAAATTATCAAATACCGCGAGCAAAACTTCTCTTGAACTCACTTTTGGACTTTCATTGAAATACCCAAATATTTACAAACCACAACTGGTCATTGATGGACTGAAAGAACAATCGATTGCTATTATTACCATGGATGAACCCAATGCTATTACAGAAGGTATTTGGGGAATTCTTCCGCAAGATTTTCAAGGTGATTGGCGAAAGTTTCAAAAACTAAAAACCACTTTACATACGAATAAGGAAGAAATTTCCAGAAATGTATTATACAAAGAAGCACTTGAAAAACGCCGTTGTTTAATTTTAGCAACTGGTTTTTACATCCATCATATTGTAGATACAGAAATTGAAACATATCTTGTAGAAAAAGAAAATGCTGCACCTTTTGCACTTGCTGGAATTTATAATATTTTAGAAGATGGTTTTGTTACATGTTCCGTAATTAATACCGAAATGAATGATTTGTTGTCTTCTAAACAAAACTTATATAATTATATGCCACTAGAAATCCCGTTACTGTTCAAGAATATTTGGCTGAGCCCAAAAACGGCTTCTGAAGACATTCTACATATTATTTCAAAACCCTATTTGACGAAGTTCAAAATACAAAGAATTGCTTCGTAATGCTTATTAGTTTCTATTCCATATATATTATAAGCCTAGCTTGGGCGATCTTCAACATATTACTATATGGAAACCGACCTGCGCGTTCTATTGGTTGGTTATTAATTGTAATTATACTACCAATTGTTGGCATTGTATTGTATGTAATATTTGGCATCAACCGAAAAAAATTTAAATTTTTTAGTCTTAATTACAATGCAAAACGTCGTTTGTATGACTTTGAAAATATTACGGAAAATATTACGGAAGACGAACATCCGTTTGCAGATATCAAATATTCAAAAATCAATGATTTACTAAAAGCAAGTTCTGACTTTCCTGCGCTGGAAGGCAATGACGTTGTTTTACTTAAAAATGGTCAAGAAACTTTTGATACGATTTTTAAAGCGATGGAAAATGCCGAAAAATTCATCCATGCACAATATTACATTCTAGAAAAAGGAGAAATACTAAATAGAATTTTTGACATTTTTGAACGGAAAATTGCAGAAGGAGTAGAAATTCGTATGTTATATGATGCTTTTGGAAGTTCTGGTTTAAGTCAAAAACGAAGGAAGCAACTCAAAAAAATAGGTGTGGAAATTTTCCCCATTTTGCCTTTAAAATTTAATACCATTTTATCTACATTAAATTATCGGAATCATCGAAAAATTCTAATAATTGATGGAAAATTAGGGTTTACTGGTGGCGTAAACATCTCTGATAAATATATTTCTTCAAAAAATCCATTAGGAGTTTGGGGTGATATGCATGTGCAACTCAAAGGATATATTGTAGATCATTTGCATCGAATTTTTATTAAAGATTATTATCACGCAAGTAACGACATATTGCTGACTTCGGAAAACTATGTGCCAAAACAAGAAAAAGCGGGCGACAGTTTGGTTCAGATTGTTTCTGGCGGACCAGATCATTTAAACTTATCCATTTTACATCAATATTTAGCAATGATCAGCGCGGCAGATAAAAGCATTTATATTGAAAACCCTTATTTCATACCGAATAAATCATTACTAGAAGCTATAAAAATAGCTGCATTACAAGGTATTGATATTAGAATTATGGTTCCCGAAAATAGTGACTCACAATTAGCAAAGTATAGTATGTTTTCAAATTTTCAAGAATTGTTACGTACAGGAGTGAAAATTCACATCTTGAAAAAGTTTTCACATAGCAAGCTTATTATTATTGATAAAGAGATTGTTTCTATAGGTTCAGGAAATTTTGATTACCGAAGTTTTGAGCACAATTACGAAACAAACACATTGGTTTATGATGCCAAAATAGCAAAAGAAATAGCAACTGATTTTGAGTCAGAAATCGAAAACTGTAAACAGTTAGATTATCAAGATTTTAAAAAACGCCCATTAAAAGTAAAATTGCTAGAAGGTGCTGCTCGTATTTTTAGTCCGCTACTTTAAGCTATAATTTTTGCCTTTTGCTTATTCTTTAAAAATTGACTTGGACTGATGCCATATTTACGCTTGAATATTTTAGAAAAGTAACTTCGACTACTCAACCCAATAGTATACACAATTTGAGAAATATTAAGATTGTTCTCTTCGTCATTTATCAAATCTCTTGCTTTTTCCAAACGTACATGACGAATGTATTCTGTAACAGTTCGGGCATATAAATGCTTGAATCCTTCTTGAAGCTTGACTTGCGTTAATCCACTTTTTTCTGATAATTGCTCCAACGTATATTCTTTGGAAACTTCTTCTGAAATTTCTTCTGCAATTTCCTTCACAAGTTCTAACTCTTCAAACAAAATTGGCGTTGCATTTTGTTCCGTTTTTACATCTTTATCATGTTGAATCATGTGTAAAGACAGAATTTGATACACAATACCTTCAATCAACATTATGCGAATCATTCCTTTTTGTTCAATATGATTTAAAGAATCAATCAATTCTGCTAGTTTCAGATTGTAAGTTCCTAAGTAGACAAAACGATTTTCATGATACGAATCGTGGAATACTTTGTATAATTTCTGGTTTAAGATAGAAGCGTCATTGAGTCGTTTTCTGATAAATTTTACTCTACTTATTTGAACGACGTTGATATGCAGATATATATCTTTTGGAAAATATCCATGATTGTATCCACCACTTTTAGATGTAATGATTGATGGTTGCAACTCTTCCAAAGTTCTTTGTTCTGTTTCATCGTGAAAACGATGTTTACAAAATCCTTTTAGACAATATGTAAAATGAATTGGATTGTATTCGGAGGCATCCATAACCAATTCTATCTCTTCAAAAAAAGTGATATTATATTCGAGCAAACTTCCGCCCCATTCGAAGGTAATGAAGTGAATACTGCCTTTAGCAATATCATTATTGACTTCAAGAATATGTTCTCCCCATCTTTCAATAATTTTTCCGCCAATAGCTTCTTGAATTTGCGCCACAGTGCCTGCGGTATCTTCTGCTGTAATACGAATCGTTTTCATAGGCCATTTGTCGTTTTAATCGAAATAGAAATTTACATATTTATAAGCTTTCCAAAAGTAAAAAAAACGTAAATCAAAGTTAGTAAAAGTATAATGTCCTGAACAAATTATATGAAAAATTTATATGAGCCAATGATTAAATGATATGAGCAAAATATATTGATGACAAATACCTACTTTTGTATTATAACCAAATAAATAAGACAACATTATGAAAAATATTAAAATACTATTAGTTATAAGCTTTTTAGCTATTACGTCATCATTAAGCGCGCAACAAATATCAAAAAATGCCATCGGACTTCGTTTTGGTGATAATGACGGATTGGGTGCTGAGATTTCGTACCAAAGACATTTAAACCAAAACAATCGATTGGAATTCGATTTAGGATTTAGAAGCAGAGACAATGTAGATGCTTTTAAATTAGTCGGATTGTACCAATGGGTACGTCCACTAGACGGAAATTTTAATTGGTATTTAGGTGCTGGTGCAGGAGTTGGATCGTATGATACTCCAGCAGGAAACGGATCATTTGCATTGGTTGCAGGAAATGTTGGTATTGAGTACAATTTTGACATTCCATTATTAATCTCACTTGATGTGCGTCCAGAACTTGGATTTGATGATAATTATAGTGATGATTTGGATTTTGATATTGCACTTGGAATTAGATATCAATTCTAATTTATATATTTTACAATTATAGTGGCAAAACCGATATCTTATTTAGATATCGGTTTGCTGTTTTTTAGTTATTCTACTTTAGTGAAAATCACTTCACCAAACAATTACAGTTTTACGCTCGCGCTGCGTATATTTTTGCTATTGATAATGAACTTCGCAATAAAAATAGAGATCCTATTTTTTCGTTAGATACACAAGCAAAAATCTATTTAAGAACGTGGAATTAAATTCAAAATTTAAGTCGTTCTCTTTTACTATCAGAGATTAAAAAAACGCTTCAACTTACTATACTGTTTTTATGAATCCCGATTATAATTATTCGCTTTACGGAAAGATTTTTTCTACATTTAAAGAACGTTTAATCAAAATTTATAATTATGAAAAAAAAGAGTTTCAAAAGTCTTAAAAATCTAAATCTTAACAAACAAGCCATTTCAAATTTTAGCGGAACGCATATTATTGGTGGATCTGGTTCTTGTGGTGTTTGTCCAGAAACAGATAGTTGCTATACAACAACTGATTACACAATTCCATATAGTGACTTGTGTGCTACGAATGGTTGCCAAATTACGACTTGGTGTGTTAGTCGTGGTATCAATTAATGTTATAAAAAAAAAGCGAACTGTTTTGGTTCGCTTTTAGTTTCTATTGTGCTGCCTAGTTTTTATTAGTTTTTAAAAATAGAATAGAATCATATTTCGACACCCTAAATTAATCACATAAAAAAAGCCACCAAATTTGGTGGCTTTTATATTATTATTTAAAAGATTGATTATTGCTTAATAATCTTAATCGTATCTGTTACACCTTCAACAGTTACTTGTACAAAGTACGTTCCTGATGTTAATGCAGATGTATCGACATCTTTTGATAAACTATTAGGAGAAGTTGTTAATACTTGTGCTCCTAAAATATTGTAAAACGTTACGTTTTCGATTCTTTTTCCTGCTACCAATGTCAATTTGTTATCAACTGGGTTTGGATAGAATGTGAAAGCACGTCCATTTTCAAAAGAAATCGTAGATAGTGGGTTACAGCTTACCATAGCTTCCCATCCATCTCTTACAACTGATCCATCAGAAGTAAATACGAATGTTAAACATCCTGAAGGATCCGTAGATTCGATCATCATTCCTTGTAAGTCACCTGTACCTGCAGCTGGAACGTCATTTCTATCCCAACACCAAATTGTTCCACCTCCTGGAGGATCAATTGTTGCTGATAATGCATCTGGACCATCATGTATTGTTAATCCATCATAACAAGCAGCTGCACCATTGTTTTCTGTATTAAATGCAGTAAACTCAACTTCTATTGTTTCAGTAGCTGGGTTATCTGGACAAATTGTATAGGTAATATTTTCTCCACTTGAATAATCTCCACTCTGTCCTCCTGAATCTAAGAATGTTCCATTCGTACAATCTGGCGGTAATGCTACATACGGTGTAGCAAATGTAAATGGTCCTGCCCATGCAGATACACCATCTACTCCACAATCTGCTTGCACATAGAACTCATACGTGTTGTCTCCAACTAAACCAGTTGCTCCATAAGGGTTTGCAACGCCAGAAGCAGTTGCTGTTCCTGTTACAACTCCACCAGCAGTAATATCTACTAACTCGATATTCCAAGAAGTAGCTGTTCCGTTTTCTGTCCAACCTAAATCAGCAGTTGTCTCCGTAATCGTTGTAGCTGTCAATGCACCAGGTGCTGGACATGTTTCCAACGTACTGAATGCAAAAGGTCCAACCCAACCAGAAAGTCCTCCTGGTCCACAATCTGCCTGTACATAGAATGCATAGTCATTATTTTGCGCTAATCCAGTAGCATTGTATGGATTTGCAACGCCAGAAGCAGTTGCTGTTCCTGTTGCAACTCCACCAGCTGTTACATCAACTAGTTCTATATTCCATAGTGTAGCTGTACCATTTTCTGTCCAACCTAAATCAGCACTAGCATCTGTAATATTTGTTGCTGTTAGCATTGATGGGGCTAAACATGTCGGTAATTCGTCAAAAGTAACATCATCAATAGCGATATCATCATAGAACTCTCCAGAATCTGCAATTGAGAATCTCGCTTGCGCTGGCCCTGTAAATGTTAATCCACTAAGATCAATCACTTTTTGTTCCCATCCTGCTGCGGTATTTGTATTGTATGTTCCTACTACATTCCATGCAGCTCCATCCCAAACACTTACTGTTAAGGTTGCATTTGAAAATCCTTCGTTATCACTAATTTCGTAGAAAGATAAAGAAGGTGTTGTTAATCCAGATACATCTACAAATGGTGAGTCTAATTGTGCATTGGTAGCATCTGGCGTAGAATCATCTACTACGGCATAATAGCCTCCAGAAGCCGTACTTCCTGATAGTGTTCCTCCGTTACCAACATGGTTTGGCCCAGCTGTATTAAACAACCAGTTTTCATCTCCTCCAAGTGTCCAACAAACTGGAACTGCTCCTCCGTTTTCGAAGTCTTCTGTATATGGTGCTGTAAATGTATTACATGCTGTTATAAAGTTAAATGGTCCAGCCCATGTAGATGTTCCATTAGCGGCACAATCTGCTCTTACATAAAATTCATAAATATTTGCATCTGTTAAGCCTGTAGCATTGTATGGATTTGCAACGCCAGTAGCAGTTGCTGTTCCTGTTGCAACTCCACCAGCAGTAATGTCTACGATTTCAACATCCCAAAGTGTTTCTGAACCGCCAGCAGTCCATCCAAGATCTGCAGAAGTGCTTAAAACATTTGTAGCATTTAATGCTGAAGGAGCTGGACACGCAACTGTTGTTGAGAATGCAAAAGGTCCAACCCATGCAGAAACTCCACCTGGTCCACAATCAGCTTGTACATAAAATTCATAATTAGTTGAAGGATCTAATCCTGATTGATTAAAAGGATTTGCAACACCACTTGATGTAGCAGTTCCTGTTACAGTTCCTCCTCCAGTAATGTCAACTAATTCTATATTCCATAGTGTAGCAGTTCCGTTTTCTGTCCAACCTAAGTCTGCAGAGAAACCATCAATACTTGTTGCTCCTAATGCAGAAGGATCAAAACAAGAAGGTGCTTCGTCAAAAGTAACATCATCGATAGCGATATCATCATAGAATGATCCTGAATCTGCCACTGAGAATCTTGCTTGTGCAGGTCCTGTGAATGTTAATCCACTTAAGTCTATTATTTTCTGCTCCCATCCAGCAGTATTTGTATTATATGTTCCTACTACATTCCATGCAGCTCCATCCCAAACACTAACAGTTAATGTTGCATTTGGCTGTCCTTCATTATTACTAATTTCATAGAAAGATAAAGCAGGTGTTGTTAATCCAGATACATCTACAAATGGTGAGTCTAATTGTGCATTCGCTGCATCTGGTGTAGAATCATCTACTACTGCATAATAGCCTCCTGAAGCCGTGCTTCCAGAAAGTGTTCCACCGTTACCAACATGGTTTGGTCCAGCTGTATTAAACAACCAGTTTTCATCACCACCAAGAGTCCAACACGCTGGAACTGTTCCTCCGTTTTCGAAATCTTGTGTATATGGTGCAGTAAATGTAGTACACGATGTTACAAAGGCAAATGGTCCAACCCAAGTAGAAGTTCCATTAGGATTACAATCGGCTCTTACATAAAATTCATAAGCATTGCTATCTACTAAACCAGTAGCATTGTATGGATTTGCAACTCCAGTAGCAGTTGCTGTTCCTGTAGCAACTCCTCCACCAGTAATGTCTACGATTTCAACATCCCATAGTGTTTCTGAACCGCCAGCAGTCCAACCTAAGTCAGCTGAAGTGGTCATTATATTTGTTGCGGTTAGTGCAGAAGGATCTGGACATGCAACTGTTGTTGAGAATGCAAAAGGTCCAACCCAAGCAGAAGTACCATCTACTCCACAATCAGCTTGTACATAAAATTCATAATTAGTTGAAGGATCTAATCCTGTTTGACTAAAAGGATTTGCAACACCAGTTGATGTAGCCGTTCCTGTTACAGTTCCTCCACCAGTAATGTCTACTATTTCAATATTCCATAGTGTAGCAGTTCCTGCTTCTGTCCATGCTAAATCAGCAGAGAAACCATCAATGTTTGATGCTCCTAATGCAGAAGGATCTGGACATGAAGGTGGTGTTGCAGAAGTAATTGTTGGAGCGTCAAAACAAAATCCCCATTCGTAAGCAGCTCCACCAGCTCCACCATCATCTAAAAATGAAATACGATATCTGAATCCAGATTGTTGTGTTGCTGTAAAAGATGCAATATTTAATACGATACTCGTGAAAGAATCTCTAATTCCGCCACAAAAATTATCTGTTGGCTGATCTCCAGAAGGTCCAAATTGTTCCCATGACACCCAAGCTCCAGCATCGGCATCCCAATATTCTAGCGTTAACGTATCGGCCAAATCATTGTATGTATAATCTGCAGATACAGTTAACCAAGTTTCTCCAGCTGTATGAGCGGCTGTTAAATCGATTACTGGTGATTCTGCAGCAATATCATCATCACTTCCATTTCCTGCATCATCATCATCAAATGCAAAATTTGCAGTTAGGGTAGGATCAGCTTCAAAAGCCAATGGATCTGTGTTGTACATTCCTGTAACTACCCAATTTGTATTAGGCCAGGACGCGTTCTGATTTAATGTTTGCGAGACACCTATATAGGAGCCCAACAAGAACATAATCATAAATAGTTTAAGTGTAGTTTTTTTCATAAAAAGTCAGTTAGTTGTTAGTGAATAAATTAGGAGAAAGTAAATCCTATTTTTTTATATATGAATAATTGGTTTTTTATCATGCACTGTCTAATATATACAAGAGTTTTTATTATTTGTATAATTCCTATTTACTTAATTAAAAATTAAATTATCTATAAAACTAGAAGATTCTTGATTAAAATCAAAGTTATATATAGATATTTTCTGATTAACAAGCTTTTAACCTATTTAAATAAGCAGATAATAACTCATTTTTTTTATTATTCTTTAAAGAATCGTACTAAAATACATACTTTACTTCGAAAAAAGAAATATCCGTTTCCTTACTTAACGAAACTAAAAAAAGCCCTAAAAAGGGCTGTATATGATGTACTATTGTAGTTAAAAACTACTTCGTTTCTGTGTTGTTCTTATTCAACATCTTTTTGTAACGTCCATTTCCAACATACGTATAAATTAACTCTGATAAATAGAAACGATTGTGTCTCCACGAATCACCTAAACGAACGATGATGAGGTTTTCTGTTGGATTTACATATACATGCTGCCCAAGGATTCCAAGCGCGTTGTAATCGTCTCCTTGAAAGTAAGACACATATTTACCGCTTTTTAGTTTTTTTGAGCCTAAATACTGCTTTCCGTTCGCTTCAGCATACGTTTTTCCTTCAGCTTCCGTTTCAAATACTTCATAGTGTGAACTTGTCCACCATTTGTTTTTGTACCCTGAATGACTTCTGATTTTTTTCCCGCTGTTTGTTTTTTCTACCCAAGCTTCTGGCACTATTTTAACACCATTGTATTTTCCGCCGTTTAAGTACAAGCGTCCAAATTTTGCAAAGTCTTCCGCAGTTGCGTTTAAACAACAGAACGCTTTTACCATTTTATTGCTTTCGCTATCAACTGTCCAAGTTGCGTCAGATTTCATTCCAAGTGGTTTCCATATTTTTTCAGATAGGTATTCTTCTAACGGCAGTTGAGTGACACGTTCTAATATAACGCCCAATACTTGCGTGTCAATACTTCTGTAATTAAAACGTCCTGGCGCTTCTGCAATGGTCATTCCGTTGGTCACTTTGGAGCGAATGTTGGTTCCGTAGTATAAACGTGCCATTCCTGTGAATGGATTGATTCGTGGATATTCATCAAATTTAATTCCGCTTTGCATGTTTAACAAGTGTTGTATTGTGATTTTCTCAAAATCCTTGTCTTGCTTTAATAATTCTGGTAAGTAGGTTGTAATCGGCTCATTTTCGTCTAATAAACCTTCTTCCTGCGCAATTCCGACCAACGCGGACACAAAGGACTTTGCTACCGAGAAAGACGTTAGGAGCGAGTTTTCATTGTATTCATTATAATATTTTTCATAGATAATGGTGTCGTTTCTAATCACCATAAATGCATTGGTGTTTGTTCCTTGTAAAGTTTCATCTAAGAATGAAGCTAATTCCGCGTCATTTTTTGCTGCAAACATAAAGTCATCGCTTCCTTTTTCAACCGTAACATTTGGTTGCCATTCGTTATCAGTAATGTCTGCTTGTCCATGTGCAACCGTTCGGTAAATCATGGTGCAACTTTCACAATAGAAAGCAGTAATTATTATAATTGTTAAGGCGAATACTTTGAATAGTGTCTTTTTCATAGTGAACTTTTTAATTGTTATTGACAGTTCAATATTCCGACATTCTCTAAGTGTTTACAACTATTTGTGGCGAATGAATCGGTTTGAGTGGTGAAAATATTTCGCTTTGGCGAATGTATTATTCTGCGGGATTAGTGAATTTCTCTACTAATGCTTTTTTATAGGTTTTAGATACAGGAATTTCTGTAACGGCTGGCTTTAAGATTAAGATGGTTTGCGAAGATTCTCGTTTCCATTCTAAAAAGTGACTCGGATTTATGAGAAATGAACGATGTGTTTTTAGCAAGAATGGAAATTCTTTTTGCAAGACCGATATTTTAGTTCGAAAGAGTTCGTTTTTCAGTGTACCTTCTAACAAATAATGAACTTTCACATAGTTATTTGCAGATTCAATGAACACTAGTTCAGATTCTTTTAAATGCAATACTTCTGCTTTGTTTTCACCTTTTATGACAATCGTTTGTTTTTTTTGCGTTCCCGCGATCGTTTCCGGAATTGTTTTATCGCCAAATATCCATCGCAAGAAAATCATCATGGGCAACATGAGTAAAACCGTTGGAAATACACGTTGCGAAAAGAAAAAACCAAATTCATACGTGTTTGGTTCATTCGGCAATAAGATAAATTTAAAGAATAGAAAGCTTGTAATTCCTGAGATGAGCAGCAACGAAACCAATAAGAGAATTTCTTTGAGTATACTCCATGAGCGACCACTATTGTATAGAATTCGTTGTACCGGAATGATGATGACGTATGTTAAAACTGCCACAATACTGTATCCTAATGCTGCAAAACTGCGTTCACTTGGACGCAATTGATACATATCAAAAGGTTCTACAAAGAAGAGAAAGAGAAATACCCAAAGTCCAATAAAAAATCCAATCAATAACTGTTTAGGAATTGATTGGATGTAAAAATTTTTTATGTGCATTATCGATAGTTTATGATACTGCTTTTAATTTTTTGATGACTAGTTTCGATATTTTTTTCTCAGCGTACGTCTTCGTGATTTTTAATTCTTTTTCGTCAGATCCTGGCAAATCAAACATTGCATCTGTTAGAATTGTTTCACATAATGAACGCAATCCACGCGCACCCAATTTGTATTCTATTGCTTTTTCAACAATGAATTCTAATGCACCTTCTGTAATATCAAATTCAATGTTATCCATTTCGAATAACTTTTTGTATTGCTTGATGATGGCATTTTTAGGTTCTGTTAAGATTGCTCTTAGTGTATTCGCGTCAAGCGGATCCATATACGTCAACACAGGCAAACGACCTATGATTTCTGGAATTAATCCGAAATCTTTTAAATCTTTTGGGATGATGTATTGTAAGATATTGTCTTTATCAAATATTTCTTCACCTTTCGATGCGCTGTACCCAACTGCTTGCATGTTGAGTCGTTTTGTGATAACTCTATTGATTCCATCAAAAGCACCACCTGCAATGAACAAGATGTTTTCTGTATTCACTTCGATGAATTTTTGATCAGGATGTTTACGTCCACCTTTTGGCGGAACGTTTACAACCGTACCTTCTAAGAGTTTCAATAATGCTTGCTGTACACCTTCTCCTGAAACGTCACGCGTAATGGATGGATTGTCACTTTTACGTGCAATTTTATCTATTTCATCAATAAATACAATACCGCGTTCTGCTTTTTCTAAGTTGTAATCAGCTGCTTGTAGTAAACGTGTTAGGATACTTTCTACATCTTCTCCAACATATCCTGCTTCGGTTAATACGGTTGCATCTACAATAGCCAACGGAACGTTTAACATTTTAGCAATTGTTTTTGCCATTAATGTTTTTCCTGTTCCCGTTTGTCCAACCATGATGATGTTACTTTTTTGTATTTCGATATCATCATTTGTTGGCGGTTGTAATAATCGTTTGTAGTGATTGTATACAGCAACCGACATTACTTTTTTCGTAGCTCCTTGTCCAATAATAAATTCGTCCAAGAACGCTTTAATTTGTTTTGGTTTGCGAAGTACCAATTCAGACGATAATTCATCATTATTTGACTGTTTTGATTCTTCTAGTACAATACCGTGGGCTTGCTCGATGCATCTATCACAGATGTGTGCATCTAAACCTGCAATCAATAGATTGGTTTCTGGTTTTTTTCTCCCACAGAATGAACATTCTAATTCTTCTTTCGCCATTATTCCTTTTTATTGACCCGTAAGGATTATTCTCTTACAAGTATTTCATCAATCATTCCGTATTCTTTCGCTTTGTCAGCTTTCATCCAATAATCTCTATCAGAGTCGTTGTATACTTTGTCGTATTCTTGTCCAGAATGCTTGGAAATGATTTTGTATAATTCTTCTTTTAATATTAAGATTTCTCTCGCTGTGATTTCAATGTCACTCGCTTGTCCTTGTGCGCCACCAAGTGGTTGGTGAATCATCACTCTTGAGTGTGTTAACCCAGAGCGTTTTCCGGCTTGACCGGCACACAGTAATACAGCACCCATAGAAGCTGCCATACCTGTACAGATAGTTGCTACGTCAGGTTTGATAAACTGCATTGTGTCATAGATTCCTAAACCTGCATATACGCCACCACCTGGGGAGTTGATGTAGATTTGAATGTCTTTTTTAGAATCTACACTTTCCATGAATAGTAATTGCGCTTGTACAATGTTTGCTACTTGATCATCGATCCCAGTTCCTAAGAATATAATTCTGTCCATCATTAATCGCGAAAACACGTCCATTTGTGCTACATTCATTTGACGCTCTTCTATGATGTATGGAGTCATTCCTATTGGATTGGTAATGGAAGGTGACATGCGACTTACAATTTTATCATAGTACATGTTACTGATACCGTGATGTTTAGTCGCGTATTTGTGAAATTCTTTTTTATGATCCATTTTGTATGTTTCTGTTTTTTGATTAAAAAAGGCGTTAAAAATTATTATTTTAACGCCTTAAATATAAGTATTTTATTTTTTAATGACTGTCTCCGTAGACTTCTTTAACGAAGTTTTCGTAAGTCACTTCTTTCTTTTTAAGGTTTGCCTTTTCTTTGAAAAGTTCTAATAGTTTTTGACTTAACAACTGATCTGTTAATCTGCGTACTTCTTCTTCGTTTCCTAAAATTCGTGCAGCAATGTCTTCCAACTCTTGATCTGAAGGATTCATTTGGCCAAATTGTGCCATTTGTACTTTGATCATTTGCTTTGCAAATTCTTTTAAGTCTTCAAATTGCACTTGTACTTCGTTTTCTTTTATTAATCTGTCTTGGATTAATTGGTAACGCAATCCTTTTTCAGATTTTGTGTATTCTTCTTCTGCTTGTTCAACGGTTAATTCTTGTTCTCCAGCTGATTGAATCCACTTTTTTAAGAAGTTTGCTGGCAAATCGAATTCTGTGTTTTCGATAAGTTCTTCTGTAACATCGTTTAGTAAACGTTGATCAGATTGTTGTACAAATTGTCTTTCTGCATCTTCTTTGATCTTCGCTTTTACTTCTTCAAGCGTGCTTACGTTTCCTTCTCCGAAAAGTTTGTCGAACAATTCTTGGTTTAATTCAGCCAATTCTCTTGTGTTCGCTTCGTTGATTTTGAAAGATACTTCAATATCTAAATCGTGAACATCATCATGAGCAACTTTTAGGAAGTTCATTAAATCATGATCATCATTGAATAAACCTTTTGTTTTTAACGTGATCGTATCTCCAACTTTAGCACCAACAAATTTACCAAGGTTTGCTTTTCCTTTGATTTTGTCTAAACCAAATGTAACGTTGTTTTCAATTTCTTTTTCTTCGTTTGTGAAAATCCCTGTTACTTCAGATTCTGCAGTTACTTCATCCTGACTGATAAGTTTTCCGTATTGTTTTCTGATGTTTTCTACTTGTCCATCAATCATTTTGTCATCTGCAACAATAGTGTACTGAGTGATTTCGTTCTTTTTTAGGTTTACCTCAAAAGTAGGCGCTAATCCTAATTCAAATTCAAAAGAGAAAGTTTCAGCATCCCAATCAAATTCTTCTTGCATTCTCGGTAATGGATTTCCAAGAATATCAAGTTTTTCTTCTACTAAATACTTATTTAAGTTTTCTTGTAAAATTTTGTTTACCTCATCTACAAGTACTGCTTTTCCATATTGTTTTTTCACTAATCCCATCGGCACATGTCCTTTTCTAAATCCTGGAATGTTAGCGGTTTTCTTGTAGTCTTCTAAAATTTTATCCACTTTGTCGTTATAGTCTTCCTTTTCAATGTTTACTGTAACAACTGCGTTTAAAGCGTCTATATTTTCTTTTGTTATATTCATCTTCGTTTGTATAATATGAAAATTGGTGTGCAAAAGTACGTTATTTTTAAAAACCAATCAAGTTATTTAACCAATTGTGTATCAGTTTATTTTTACTGCAATTACAGAAATTTTGAGGTGAATTATTTGTGAAACCACTTTTTATGGAAAATTACCTGTTTTGAAAAAAAACCTGAGATCCTGCTTTTCAGCAGGGTTAGTTCAACTTATAATTTTAAGTTCATCTTGCTGACTTCTCTAAATTGAGTTTTACTAATAAAAAAAAGGCACCGATTTCTCAGTGCCTTTTGAATGAATATTTTATTCTAGTTAGTTAGAAGGAACCACGGTAACTCCTGGATAATATCCTGCAGTTACTGCTGGTACATCTGAACCATATTTTTCGTTGACAACTCTAATGAATTCGTCTGCTACAATTGCATAACCTCTTGAGTTTGGATGAACTCCATCTAAAGAGAATACTACGGTAGATATAGAGTTTGAACTACCATCAAAGTAATTGTTTGTATATACTTGTCCGTCAGTTGTGCGCAAACCAGAAACTAATTCTTCTAGTTTCGTTGCCATGTCTGCAACTGCTAAGTCATTTGCTGCTGCAATTGATACGATAGCATTGTTGTATGCTGTTCTTGCCGTTCTTACCATTTGTACTTCTGTTGAAGTCAATACCCAGTTATCAGCTAAAGGTATTCCAACTCCGTTTACACTTGTAGGATCATTAGGATCTGCTTGTGTTCCAATAAATCCAGAAGAAGGTAATATGAGTAAGTCATCTATTGTTGTCATTCTGTAACTTGGAATTCCAAATCCAGTAAGGTTTGTTAAGTCTTCATCTACAATTACAACTGGATTTTGACCTGCTGCAAATGTAATGGTACGTTGTGCTGCTTCCGCAGCTGTAATTAATCCGTTCCCCGCTGCAAATTGTAAGCCTCCATTATAGGTAGCATACGCATTGTTTACAAAAGCTGCTGTTCCTGCATCTAATGGTACTGGATTGTAAGGTACTGTTGTAAAGTAAGGAATTGATGTTACATCTGGTAATGTAGCTACCACACCTTTAGCTCCGTTAGCTGTTAATGCATCAACCAAAGCTTGGTATGTAAATGCAAATACTCCTGGATCTGTAATATCAGCTCCACCATATGATAATACATTTGGATTTCCTGTTTGATCAACTCCAACACCACCTGAAGTAGCGAATCCTAAGATATCATTGTTTCCAATCCATAAAGTAAAGAATGTAGGATTTAATGATACTGCATCTCCTATTACGGTTGCATCAGGAGTTGTTGCATGTCTTATAAAGTAAGGATTTGCATTTGGCAACCCTGCTATGTTTCCATATCCTGGAAATCCTAAGTGAAATATTTTCGCTCCTGGAACTCCCATGTTATTGTATGCTGTTGCTTGTAAGTTTGACAACTCTACTGTTGAAGCAACATTTAAGTTTTCTGGACGTCCTTGACTTGCGTCTAATACTAAACGTGTTCCAAATCCTGGTAATGGGTTTCCACCTAATAAAAATCCACCAGCATCATTTACATCATCATCAAACGATGGTTGTGTAAATGCACCTCCACCAGCATACGCAAATTGTTGCGCCATGATGTTTGGAAATGAATTTTGTTGACCACTTTTAAAAACGGTTCCGTCCATGTAACCAGCCGTAAGCGAGTTTCCAACAGCAACAAACGTTGAAAAGTCTGCTGATCCGTTTGAATAGGTTCCACTTTCTTCAATTGGATTATCAAATTCTGGCTCACAAGCGAATAATCCTAACGCTAGTACTGCTATATATTTTATATTATTTTTCATCTTTTTTCTGCTCTTTAATATTATAATTTGTACGATACTCCTATTCCTGCTACAATAGCATTCGATTTATATGCTCCTCCGAAAGACAAACGTTGTCCTGCTTCTGTGAAGTAATCGTAAGAGTTATCTATTTCATTAGAATGTACATATAATACAGATGCATCAATTGCCCATCTACTGTTTAACTCGTATGTGAAACCAGCTGTAAAGTTTACTGAATCTGGTCTTGGCGTTTCGGGAGCAAAGAATCCATCTCTAATTGGCGATTCGTCAAAGTAGAATCCAGCTCTTACCGTTACTTTTTGAGTAGCTTCGTATTGCGCTCCAATTTTATAAATAGATGAGTTTTTGTAAGCTCTAGGGTTTCTAGATAATCCTGCTGAGTTGAAGAATTGTACATCTAATGCTTCATAAGCATCCCAGAATGTTCTTGTGTAATCGATAGCAACTAACCATTTGTCCGCTGGTGTAAAAGCGATACCAAATGTTAATTCTGCTGGCAATGGTAAAGACGCTGTAAAGTCTCCATCAGCAAAACCAGGTGCTAATGCTGCTGGCAAGTTTTCAAAATCTGCTGTTCCATCTCCTCTTTCTACATCCATATCAATTCTTGAACGATAGTTAACTCCGATATTGATATCTTCTGTTGGACGAAACATTGCTCCTACTGAGTATCCCCAAGCATTAATTCCTGAAGCATCTATGGTTACATTTGAACGTGCACCATTTTCATCTGTTAAACTTCTAGATAAGTTTCTGTTAAAGTTCACTGCTCCTGATACATATATTGGTCCACCACCAACACTTAATTTATCACTAATTTTAATAGAGATTGTAGGTTGTACAAAGATTGCAGATAATTCAATATTATTTACTAAATGAGAACCTTCCCAATCTGTTGGCCATTCTACTCTACTTCCGTAAGGTGTATATACTGCGATACCGGCAGATAACCAATCGTTAATTTTATAAGCTCCATATGCATAAAATGGTGTTCCTACTGGATTGTCAGCTTCTGCTGTGTATCCGAACTCTCTATTTTGATATGATGTGTTTGAAAGTACTGCTGCAGCTCCAAGAGAAACATTCAATTTTCCATCTAAGAATACTAAGCCAGCTGGGTTAAAAAATGCCGATTCAGCACTTGTTACAACCGCAACTCCTGTATGTCCCATTGCCAATTGCTTATGACCTTGTACTCCGACTCTATATCCTCCAGCATACACTACCGAAGCCGAAAATGCGATGGTCAGTACCAATAAAAGTTTTTTCATAATTGTAAAATTGTTGATTTAAGGTTAAATTTTTGTAAAATCAGTGGTTCAAAAATAGTATAAATTATTATAAACACAAGATTTACGCGAAAATATTATGCACTCATAGTAAATTTAGAATGATTTTTAAGAATTCAAGAATAAAAGTGCTTTTCCGAAAAACTCCGTAGGATTTTCCGCATGCAGCCAATGTCCCGAATTTGAGACTTCTTGAATGATCGCTTTTGGGAAGTATTGATGAATTAATGTTTCGTCTCCAACTTGAATGTATTCAGACTTGCTTCCTTTTAAGAAAAGTGTTTCTTTTTCATAGGTTGTAACTCCCGAAAGTGCTTCGCCTATTTCTTCTACAGTATCAATTAAAACATTTAAGTTAATTCGCAAACCGAGGGTTTTGTCTTTTTTCCAGAATAAATTTTTAAGTAAGAATTGACGCGTTCCAGGTTCAGGTACAAATTTTTTCATAATATCGTCCGCATCTGTTCTACTTGCAAGCATTTCTTCTTGAATTGCCGATAAACCTGCTAATATTTGTTCGTGATGCGTTGGATAAAATTTTGGACCAATGTCTACAATGATTAGTTTTTCAAGCATTTCTGGATAGTTTACCGCAAATAACATCGCAGTTTTTCCGCCCATAGAATGTCCAATAAGTGAAACCGTATCTAAACTGTGATGCTCACAATAGCGTTTCAAATCGTCCACAAGGACTTCATAGTTAAATTCATCCGAATGAAAACTGCGTCCGTGATTTCGTTGGTCTATTAAATGTACATGAAAACCTTCTCTCGCAAATTTCTTTCCGAGCGTTTTCCAATTATCAGACATTCCTAAGAAACCATGTAATATTAATAATGGTTTCCCTTCAGTCCCTATAATGTTTGAATGTAATATCATTACTTCAATTTTTTAAGATACATATTTACGACATTGTCTACACCTAAATATAAGGACTCCGCAATTAATGCATGTCCAATAGAGACTTCTAGCAATCCTGGAATTTCTTTTGCGAAGAATTCTATATTTTCCAAACTTAAATCGTGACCGGCATTTACGCCGATTCCCAATTCGTTTGCCCGTACTGCGCAATCTATGTATGGTTGAATTGCTTTTTTGTTTCCTATACTATATTGGTGTGCAAATTCTTCGGTGTATAATTCTATACGATCTGTTCCAACTGCTTTTGCACCATCAATCATGGCGATTACTGGATCAACAAAGATAGACGTACGGATACCGTTGTTTTTAAATTCGGTAATCACTTCCGTTAAAAAGTCTTTGTGTTTTATGGTATTCCAACCTGCATTTGACGTAATTGCGTCCACAGAATCAGGCACCAATGTTACTTGTGTTGGTTTTACTTCCAGCACCAAATCCATAAATTTTTGGATAGGATTTCCTTCTATATTATATTCGGTATGTACTACTGGTTTTAAATCACGCGCATCTTGGTAGCGAATGTGTCGCTCGTCTGGTCGTGGATGAATTGTGATGCCTTGCGCACCATAATTTTGTACATCTGTGGCAAATTTTACTAAATTAGGAACATCGCCACCTCTAGAGTTTCTTAACGTAGCAATTTTATTTATGTTCACACTGAGTTTTGTCGTCATTGCGTTTTATTTATTAACTGAGTGCAAAAATACAAAGTTAGCATGCTTAGAAGTAGTTATTTTTAATTAATTTGCGCCCATAAATTTTTTATTACATGAATATTGCACCTTACATTTTAAATGATGTGAAACCTTTATCTATTGATAATAAGGTAAAAGAAGCGCAATTGGTATTTAATCAATTGACGTTTTCTCACATTCCTATTACCCAAAATGGTGTGTATTTAGGTTGCCTTTCGGAAACGGATTCACATTGTTTTGATGCAGATAAGACCATTAACGAATATAAATATGCGCTAGAACAATTTTTTGTGCGTGCACAAACCAACTGGATTGATGTGTTGGAAGCGTTTGCGCAGAATTCATCGAATGTAATGCCTATTCTTAATGAGAAGAATGATTACATAGGGTATTATGAATTGAATGACATCATTAATGTTTTTAATGACACGCCATTTTTACACGAACTCGGAAGCGTTTTGGTAGTTGAAAAAGGTATGAAAGATTATTCATTTAGTGAAATCAGTCAAATAGTAGAATCAAACAACGCACGGTTATTAGGCGCATTTATTTCTAAAATAGAAAATGATGTGGTACAAGTTACCTTAAAACTGAATAATGCCGGTTTGAATGAAATTGTACAATCGTTTAGACGCTACAGTTATAATATTGTATCTGAATTTGAAGAAGATGCATATATCCAAAACTTAAAGGAACGTTCGGAATACTTAACTAAATACTTGAATATCTAAGTTATGAAAGTTGGTATTTACGGTCAATTTTATCATAAAGATTCTGGTGAGTACATAACGTACTTGCTAGAAAACCTACATCAGTTTGGTGTGGAAATTTTTGTGGAAAAAAAATTTTACAAAATTTTTTCATCCAAATTAAATATTACAAAAAAGTATGAGACCTTTGATTCGTATGCCGATTTAGACGAAACGTATGATTTGTTTTTTAGTATTGGTGGTGATGGAACTATTTTGAGAACCATCACGCTGGTGCAAGATTTGGACATTCCTATCTTAGGAATCAACACAGGAAGGCTTGGTTTTTTAGCCACTATTCAGAAAGAAGAGATTAAAGATGCCATTTCTAAAATTATTAGTAAAGAATTTATTGTGAAAGAACGAAGTGTGTTAGCCATTGAAACTTCTCCTGTAAATGAAGACATTGCTGCGATGAATTTTGCACTCAACGAAGTTACGGTTGCCCGAAAAGACACAACTTCCATGATTACTGTAAAAACATATTTGGATGACGAATACTTAAATTCATATTGGGCAGATGGATTAATTGTAGCAACACCCACAGGTTCCACTGGGTATTCATTAAGTTGTGGCGGGCCTGTAATTACGCCAAACAACAATAGTTTTGTATTAACACCCATAGCACCACATAATTTAAACGCACGTCCTTTAGTAATTCCAGATCATACAACAATACAATTGGAAGTTTCTGGTCGTGAAGACAAACACCTTATTTCATTAGATTCCCGAATCGCTACAGTGGCTATTAACAGCATTATTACCATTAAAAAAGCTCCTTTTACAGTAAAATTAGTAGAACTCGAAGGACAAAGTTTCCTGAAAACGCTTCGAAAAAAGCTTCTTTGGGGAGAAGATAAACGAAATTAAAAGCAATAAAACCCTGCAAATTATGTTTAAATGCCATAGGTTAATTTTACAATTGCCTATAACAAAAGAGAATACTATATTTGCAAACTTTTAACACCTATGAGAAGACTAGTCATACTATTGGTTGCTTTTACTTTAGCCCAAACAACAAATGCGCAACTCCATGAAATTGGAGCGTACATTGGGTACAGTAATTTTATTGGTGATGTGGGATCAACAACCTATATTAACCCAAACCATTTGGCATACGGAGCTATATATAAATGGAATAGAAGTGCTAGACATTCGTTTAGAGCCTCTATTACACGAACGCTTTTGGAAGGAAAAGACATAAATTCGGATGATCCATCACGACAATTGAGAGGATTACAATTTACAAATACGATTACGGAACTGTCAGTAGGAATAGAATTTACCTTTTGGGATTTCAATTTACACAACACAGATGCGCAATCAACACCATATTTATATACAGGAATTTCATATTTCAATTATGACACCTTATTTTTGGAAGATGGAAACATAATTCCGTATGGAAGTGATGCTACATTTGCCATTCCGATGGTACTTGGATATAAGGCTACAATTTCAGATTCAATGATTTTAGGTTTTGAGCTTGGCGCTCGCTACACCTTTACAGATGATTTGGATGGAAGTAACCCAGTAAATGATAAAGAAGATTTCGACAGTTTAAAGTTCGGAAATATAAATAGTAATGATTGGTATATGTTTATGGGTGTAACCCTAACCTATACTTTTGGAAAAAAACCCTGCTATTGTTACTAATGTAGCAAGCACGAATACGAATGAGTTTAGAGGAAAAAATACATAAAGACTTTTTGCCGCAACATTTAGCCATTATTATGGACGGAAATGGTCGCTGGGCAAAACAAAAAGGAAGACTTCGTGTATTTGGACATGAAAGTGGCACCAAAGCAGTACGACAAACCGTAGAAGCCTGTGCCGAACTCGGCATTAAGCATCTTACCTTATATGCATTTTCTACAGAAAATTGGAATCGCCCAAAACTAGAAGTAGACGCATTGATGCGATTGTTGGTTTCTTCCTTAAAAAAGGAACTAGACTTACTAGTCAAAAACAACATTAAACTACAAGCCATTGGTAAGTTAGATACACTTCCCAAAAAAGCTAAAAAAGAGTTATTTGAAGTCATAGAAAAGACTAAAAATAACACGCACATGACACTAACACTTGCGCTTAGCTATGGATCAAGAGAAGAAATAAAAAATGCTGTTAAAGAAATCTGTAATAAAGTTAAAAATAATATAATTTCTATAGAAACTATTGATGAATCAATTATTAATCAGCATCTTTACACGCAAAATTTACCAGATGTAGATTTACTTATACGCACCAGTGGTGAACATCGTATAAGTAATTTTTTGTTATGGCAAATAGCGTATGCTGAATTATATTTCACCAATGTATTATGGCCCGATTTTAGCAAAGAGCACTTATACGAAGCGTTGATTAATTATCAAAATAGAGAACGAAGATTTGGAAAAACAAGCGAACAAATTAATTAGAATTTTAATGCAAAAAAAGTACCTAAAATCATTATTGCTAGTATTACTACTGTTTTGCAGTATCACCACAAATGCACAAGAAACTACTTTTGATAAAGGAAAGAAATATATCATTGGCGGCATTAAAGTTACTGGTCTAAAAAGTTACAACGAACAAACCGTTGTAACATATACACAATTACGTGAAGGGCAAGAAATCCTAATTCCTGGAGAGGAAATTAGTGCCGTTATCAAAAAACTTTGGGGATTAGAGCTTTTTAGCGATATCAACTTTTATATTGATCGCGTAGAAGATGGCAACAAAATTTTCTTAGAATTAAACATTCAAGAATTACCTACTTTATCAGAAGTAGAAGTTCGTGGTTTAAAAGAAAATAAAGCGGCCACGGTGATGAAAGAAACAGAACTTAAAAAAGGGAAGAAAATTACCGAAAGTTTCTTAGCCAACACAAAAAACTACATCGAAAACAAGTATAAAAAACAAGGATACTATCGTACAAAAGTAGATATCACTACAAAACTAGATACTGTAAAGAACACTACAAACGCTATGAAAGTGGTTGTAAATGTTGATCGCGGTAAAAAAGTAAAAGTTAAGAATATTAATTTTAGCGGAAACGAGCAGTTCAGTGATAAGAAACTTCGTGGCGCTATGAAAAATACGAAAGAAAAATTTCTACTTCGTATCTTCAAATCTTCAAAATTTATCCCAGAAGACTACAAAGAAGATTTAACTTCCATCATTGAAAAGTATAAAGAAAATGGATATCGTGATGCTCGTATCATTAAAGATTCTATTAGCTGGAATGATGATAATACCCTTAATGTTGATATCACTTTAGAAGAAGGAACAAAATACTATTTCGGAGATATTACATTCTTAGGAAACTCTGTATATACGGATAGAGATTTAAACAGATTGTTAGGAATCCAAAAAGGAGATACATATAATGGTATCTTATTAGAAAAGCGTATCGCTGATGAAACGGATCCTGATGCAGATGATTTAACAAACTTATATCAAAACAACGGATATTTATTCTCTAACATAAACCCAGTTGAGGTATCTGCAAAAAATGATACCATCAATTTTGAGATTCGTATCATTGAAGGAAAGCCTGCTTATTTCAACAACATCTCTGTAGTTGGAAACGAAAAAACAAACGATCATGTAATCTACCGTGAAATAAGAACAAAACCGGGAGAATTATACAGTAAAGATAAAATCATCCGTACCATTCGTGAATTAGGACAATTAGGATTCTTTGATGCGGAACAAATAAAGCCGGAAATTAAAAATCCTGATCCAAATAGTGGAACAGTTGATGTTGAATACAGCTTAGCAGAACGCGGAGGAAGTCAAATCGAACTACAAGGTGGTTACGGTGGTGGTGGATTCATCGGAACGCTTGGTTTATCATTCAACAACTTCTCTATCCGTAACTTATTTAATGGTGATGCATACAAACCACTTCCTACTGGAGATGGACAAAAATTAGCATTGCGTGCGCAAGCAAGTAGATTCTTCCAAACGTTTAGTTTCTCGTTTACAGAACCATGGTTAGGTGGAAAAAAACCAGTACAATTTACAACGTCATTATCACACACTGTACAATTCTTATTCAACCCACAAACAAACAGTGCAGATAAAGACAGACGTTTCTTAATTACAGGATTATCGGTTGGATTGGCAAAGCGTTTAGCAGAACCAGATGATTTTTTCGTATTATCACAAGCATTAAGCTTTCAACACTATAACTTACAGAACTACAACACTGGATTATTTACGTTTGGTGATGGATACTCAAATAACTTCTCATATACAGTTGCGTTAAGTAGAAATTCATCGGGTCCAAATCCAATTTATCCAATGTCTGGTTCAGAATTCTCTATAACTGCAAAACTTTCATTACCATACTCATGGTTTAACAATGTTGATTATGCTGGTTTAGAAAATGAAGAAAGATTCCAATTAAGAGATGCCAATGGTAATTTCTTAAACGCAAATGGAAATCTACCTGGCGAACCTGCAAACTTAGGTCCAACATTAGAAGAAGGAGAAGTTTCTATCGTTGACAGAGGAAGAGTAGATCAAGAAAAGTTTAAGTGGTTAGAATTTTATAAAGTTAAATTCAAAGGTGCTTGGTACCAAAAAATAGCTGATAAATTAGTTTTAAAAACGGAAGCTAATTTTGGTTTCTTAGGCGCGTATAACAGTGATAGAGGTGTCATTCCATTCGAAAGATTCTTCGTTGGTGGAGACGGCTTAGGTAACTTCAGTTTAGATGGTAGAGAAGCAATTGCATTGCGTGGATATCCAAATCAATCACTTTCTGATATAGACGGAGGTACTATTTACAATAAATTTTCGTTAGAGTTACGTTATCCGATTACTTTGAAACAAACAGCGTCAATATATGTACTATCATTTATGGAAGCTGGTGGATCATTCAACTCGTTTAAAGAATACAGTCCGTTTGAGCTAAATCGCTCAGTTGGAGCAGGATTACGTATATTTATGCCTGCGTTCGGATTATTAGGTATTGATTTTGGATATGGATTTGATCCAATTCCGGGAACAACACAACGAAATGGATGGGAAACACACTTCATCATCGGACAGCAATTTTAAGCCATTTTTAATTTTGGCACGATATTTTCTATTAACAAACCGACAGACATGAAAACTAAAGTTCTTTTTTTATTAACGATGCTTCTAACACTATCTACCGTAAACGCACAACGCGTAAATGGTGCACGAGTAGGCTATATTGATATGGAATACATTTTAGAAAATGTAACAGCATACCAAGAAGCAAACACTCAATTAGAAGCGAAAGCACAACGCTGGAAAAGCGAAATTCAGAAGAAGCAGAACACCATAGATCAAATGAAAAAAAATCTAAGTGCGGAGCGTGTTTTACTTACGAAAGAATTAGTTGACGAGCGTGAAGAAGAAATAGAAATCTTGGAACAAGAATTGCAAACATACCAACTAGATCGTTTTGGTCCTTATGGAAGTTTGATGGTGCAACGTCAGAATATGGTAAAACCTATTCAAGACCAAGTATTAACTGCCGTTCAAGATATCGCAAAAAAGAAACGTTACGATTTTGTTTTTGACAAATCCGCAGATGTAGTAATGCTTTACTCTGCAAAGAAATTTGATATTAGTGACCTTGTGTTGCGTACCATCAATAGAGAAGTGAAACGCGAAGGAAGAGCTGCTAAGATAAAGGAAGCAAGCGAAAAGTCTAAATTTGATGACACTGAAAAAGAGCCAAATCCTGAAGTTGAAGCTAGAAAAAAAGCGAGAGAAGAAGCGATAGCAGAAAAAGAGGAAGCTGCAGCGACCAAAAAAGAAGCACGTCAAAAATTATTAGACGAGCGCAAAATAAAACGTGAAGAAGAACGCGAAGCTAAAAAGAAAGCCTACGAAGAAAAACGTAAAAAACTGATCGAAGCCCGCGAAGCAAAAAAGAAAGCTGCTGAAGATAAACGCAAGAAACGAGAAGAAGACAAGAAGAAAAAAGAAGCAGCCCGTAAAAAGAAACAAGAAGAAAACGAAGGCACTGGTGGAGGTGCTGGAAACGGGAATTAACAACAAATAATAAATAACACTTAAAGTAAATAATTGAAAATCATGAAACAGATGAAAAAGCTAATTGCTATTGCAGTACTATTTTTTGGAGTAGTAAGTTTTACAAACGCACAAACGAAAGTTGCTCACATTAACACGCAAGAATTAATTAGTGCAATGCCACAGATGAAAACGGCAAAAGCTGAATTTGATAAATTACAGCAGTCGTTAGGAGCTGATATCCAAGCTTCCGTTACTGAATACAGAAACAAATTAACACAGTATACAAATGAAGCACCAACTAAAACTGCTGCTGAAAATGATGCAAGAAAAAAGGAATTAGCTGAATTAGAAGCTAGAATCCAAGAAGCACAAGCTGCTGCACAAAAAACAGCAGAGCAAAAGTATATTGACCTTACAAAGCCTATCCAAGAAAAAGCATTAGCTGCTATTCAAAAAGTAGCAAGAGCACAAGGATTTGCATATGTACTTGACGAAACTCCAGGTTCAGGTTTATTATTAGCCGACGGAACAAACTTAATGGACTTAGTGAAAAAAGAATTAGGTATAGTAAAATAATTACACACTAAAATACCACATAAAAAACCGCCTCTTGGCGGTTTTTTTGTTTTACTAGCATACTAAACATCAGCAAGACTTTTCTGAAAAACTAAAAAAAGTGATCTTCCAAAGAACAATCTTTTGTTTTTTAGTATTTTTACAGGCATGAGCAATTCTCCTATTGGTATATTTGATTCAGGCGTTGGTGGCACTTCGATTTGGCGAGAAATTCACAAACTATTGCCGCACGAAAACACGATCTATTTAGCAGATAGTAAAAACGCGCCTTACGGACCAAAAGGAAAAGAAAGAATCACCGAACTTAGTATAAAAAACACGGAGTTACTACTTCAAAAAGGATGCAAACTCATTGTGGTTGCTTGCAATACGGCCACTACAAATTCCATTCAACATCTACGAGAAACTTATAACGTTCCATTTATCGGAATTGAGCCTGCTATAAAACCTGCTGCTTTACAGACGAAATCAAAGACGATCGGCATTTTAGCAACAAAAGGGACACTATCTAGCGAATTGTTTCATAAAACGACGGATTTGTACGCTAATGGTGTAAAAATCATTGAGCAAATTGGCGAAGGATTAGTTCAATTAATTGAAGACGGACACATTGAATCTCCAGAAATGGAAAATTTATTACATACATATCTGCAACCCATGTTAGATGCCAATATTGATTATTTGGTTTTGGGTTGTAGTCACTATCCGTATTTAATTCCAAAATTGAAAACACTCCTTCCAAAACACGTAACCATTATTGATTCAGGAATTGCGGTTGCTAACCAAACCAAAGCCATTTTAGAGCATTATCATTTATTAAACTCAGCATCTAAATTAGGAACTTGCACATTTTACAGCAATAGAAACCCAGTCGTTTTACGTAAAATATTACAGCACGAATTTTCGGTGGAAGCGTTGGATTTTTAGCTAAATTTATAGATCTTTAAATTTAGGTTTAGTTATAGTAGAAATAACAGGAGTTCTTGTTATGCATAACGTTACTACACATTTGAATGAAAATCCAGAACAGAACCAAATTACAAGAATGGCTCGACCAAAACTATTGGTTCGAAAACGGATTTATATCAGAAATTAAAGATTCAAAAAATGAACTTGAGATTGTAGTCGGATATCAAACAGTCGGAACATATGTCGCAGGAGAAAAACAGGAATTAAAAGAATTTTCTTTAAAAACAATCGGACTTACGAATTGGACTTATAAAAAAGAACAATTCTCACCAACAAGAGATTCTTGTATTAACGGAATTGACTTAACGGAAAAAGGGTTCGGTTTAAAATTTGATACAGAAAGTGTGTTTGAAATGACTTGTGATTCCTTAGAAATTAGTAACCCTAAAATCATCCAAACCTATACAAAACCTTGGACTAGTAACCGTGAAATTCAAATAACAGCAACTCAAAAAGAAGTTCCAACAGTCAATTATTGGGTTGAAAAACTAGAAGAGTATGGCATTAAAATAGGTTTTAGATATTTTTCGAGCGAACTTATTAAGTCCGAAAAAGTACCATATCCTGATTATAGCGGATATTTTATACAAACTCTAAATAAAATAAGCGAAACTCAAAAAGGTCTTTTTTTCAAATTTATCGATCTAAAAAATGGAGAATTAAGAATCGGAATTGAAAATGAAGACGAAAATGAAAAGTTGTTTAAAACCATTCAATTAATAGTTTCAGATTGGAAAAACACAACAATTAATTCTGGGAATGTAAAATTTATTGGAAAGGAATTTAAAGAATTTTTGAAAAACGGGAAATATCCTGAACGAATTGAAAAAATAAAAGACGTGTGGTAATAAGGTGTATAAAAAACATCACTTAAACCAACCAGAATACTCCACATAATTATCCGCAATCCGATTGATTTCCCCAGAAATGAGTTCGTCACTAATATCTTTTACTTTTTTCGCGGGAACACCTGCATAAATACTTCCCGATTTTACATGCGTATTTTTAGTTACAACCGCGCCCGCAGCAATAATACTGTTGCTTTCTATCACGCAATCATCCATCACAATGCTTCCCATACCAATCAACACATTATCATGAATTGTACAACCATGTACAATAGCATTGTGTCCAATAGAAACATTATTTCCAATAGTTGTGGGTGATTTTTGATACGTAGCATGAATCACTGCGCCATCTTGCACGTTTACCTTATCGCCCATTTTAATAAAATGCACATCGCCACGCAACACCGCATTAAACCATATACTACATTGATTTCCCATACTGACTTCGCCGACAATGGTAGCGTTTTCAGCAATAAAACAATCGGTTCCGATTTGTGGATATTTTCCGTTTACTGGTTGTATGATCATGGGTTGTTGGGTTTTAGGTTTTGGGGCGCTTGGCTTTTGGGTTTTTATCGCTTTGCTCCTTTTGTTTGTTTGTTTGTGGATTCGTTGATTCGTTGATTTGTTTTTTGTTGATTTGTCATTCGTCTTTGCGAAAGTTTTGAAAAAACTTGTGGCAATCTGCTTCTCAATTAACAGATTACTTCACTTTCGTTCAAAAAGTACGCTGAGCGGAGTCGAAGTGTTATTCAAAATTTAGCACACATAAACTTATAAACTTTTTAAACTCATAAACTTATTTAAAATACGACAACAAATTCGCTTTCTTGGTAGACGAAACCATTACTTCTTTTCCGTTGCTCAATACAACGCTTCCGCCTTTTCCTTTTTTGTATTTTACAACTTCGTTTACATTCACCAAAAAGGATTTGTGCACACGCGCAAACGGATATTGACTTAAAATTTCTTCAAAGTATTTCAAGGTTTTGCTCACCACAATTTTTGAAGTATTAATGTAGATTTCTGTGTAATTATCATCTGCTTTGCAATAAATAATTTCGGCAACATTCAACACCTGAAAACCATCTTGTTGCGGAATGGTAATTTTACCATTAATCATTTCAATATTCGTAGCCGTTACATTTTCTACCAAACGTTCTTCTTTACTTTTGATAGCAATCACATGATCTACCGCTTTAATCAATTCATCAATTGAAATTGGTTTCAATAAATAATACGACGCATGACTGTTCAAGGCTTCAATTGCATAATGATCGTACGCAGTTACAAAAATAGTTTCAAACGAGCGATCGCCTACTTTTTCGAGCAAATCAAAAGCATTTCCAAAAGGCATTTCGACATCTAAAAACACCAAATCCAATTCATTGTTTCGAATTAAAATAAGCGCATCGTCAATATTAGAAGCTTCCCCGACAATGTTTACATTTGGACAATATTTTCCAATATATTTTTTGAGAATCTCTCTACTGATTTCTTCGTCTTCAACAATAATGGTTTGTAATTGCATTTAATCTTTTTTAAGCGTTAATATTACTTTGGTTCCTTGTCCATCTTCGGTAACATCATCAATAGAAACATCTACTTTATCTTTATACATATCATTCAAAATGGCAATCCGCCTTTTGATATTTCCCATTCCTTTCGACTTTTGGCGCAATTGATTTTTTGTTTTCAATTCCATCGAACGTTTTCTGCCAATTCCATCATCTTCAATAATAATTTCAAGGGTTTCATCGGTCTTCGCCGAAATGGTGATGCGGAGCTGCCCTTTTTGTTCTCGATACCGCAATCCGTGCCAAATAGCATTTTCAATATACGGTTGCAACAACATTGGTGGAATTTGAAAGTCCGAAACGTTCAATTGTTCGTCTACGTTAATTTCATAATCAAATTTATCCTGAAAACGCATGTGTTCCAATCGGACATACAATTCGAGCAATTCGAGTTCTTTTGACAGTGGAATAAAATCTTCATCCGAATTTTCCAAAACGGCACGCATTAAGGTTGAAAACTCAGATAAATACCGATTCGCGTTTCGTTCGTCATTAATAGCAATGTAATTGTTTACAGAATTCAACGCATTGAAAATAAAGTGCGGATTCATCTGCGTACGCAATGATTTTAGTGCTAATAAATTGTTTGCAAGCTTTTGCTGTTTGCTATTTCGATATAAAAGATAGATGGTAAACACCAACAATGACATTCCAAAAATCAGTGAGTAAATCGTATATCTTTGGGTGGTATTGCTTTGTTCAATTAAATTTTGTTCTAGCAGATTGTTATTAATTCGTGCTTCACGCAACACACGATCGGCTTCCAAACTTCGGATGCGAAGTTGATTATCTTGACTTCTTTTTGTGAATCGACTTGCTTGCGAAATTTCTTGTTCTTTCTGCAATGTCAACTCGTTTACCAATTCCACATAGTCTTCAAATGTTTGCTTCGCTTTCTCAAAAGCACCAAGCGATTCGTAAGTTTCCGAAATTTTTCGTGTGGCATCTTTCTCTACAATTAAATCTCCTCTGGTATTGGCTTCCGAGGCACTTTTCTGAAGATACGGAAGTGCTTCTGAATACTTTTCCTGTTGTAAAAATGCATTTCCAATTTTGTAATTGATCTTTTGGGAAGTAATTGTGGTAGAATCTTTTAACAGTCCTGAAATTTCTTTTTTCTCAACGCCTGACTTTTCTAAATCAACCAAATTTTGTTTGCGTAATTCTATTTCTTTGTCATACGAATTCGTTGAATTGTAAAAATCTGCAACTCTGTTTTGCTCAACTATTGCGCGGTTTACATTTTCTTCGGAAGCTAAGTTGAGTGAATTTAAGAATAATCCGTTTGCAGATTTGACATCTCCTTTCGCTGCATAATTCTCCGCAATTTTAGAGTTTAGATCTGTGATTTTTGGCGTAATTAAATCTTCTTGTGCAATCGCTAATCCTTTATTGTAATATTCTAGTGCTTTGTCATATTCTTTCAGTGCTTTATACGCGTCGCCCAAACCTTCGTATACTGAAGTTTTTTGGTATCGCGATAAGCTATTTCGTAAAATTGTGTTGAAAGAAACAATTGCTTCTGCATATTCTTTATTGAGTAATTGCGTCATTCCAAGTGAGATCCACAAACGACTTGTACTATACATTTTTAGTGCAATTTGGTAATTGCTGATTGCCAAATCGTATTGTTCCCAAAAAGCATAAATATCTCCAAGAACTGTATACGAATCTGAAAGTTGTTTTTGATCGTTGTTATCGTATAAATTTTCTAGTGCTTTTTCAATGTATTTGATACTTTTATCAATATCTTTTTTCTTGAATAATACAGCAGAATCTAACAATATTTTATGTCGCTTTAAATCTGAAGATTGTCTTTCTTTTTCTACTTCTTCATCATCACCTTCTTCAAAGCCATCGACTAATACAACCAAAGATTCATCATCAGAAACGGTATGAAACTCTTTTCCAAAACTTGGATGTTCTATCACTAATTGATCGCCAACACGCGTGCGAATCGTAAAACGTCCAAAAGCATTTGTTTTGACAACTTCTCCACCAACAATACGAATTGTAGCATCTGAAACTGGCGCTCTGTTTACTCTCCCTCTAATTTCGCCTCTTACGACAAAAGGAGCATTCGCTTCTTTTTTGACTCTCTCAGAAGTGTTTTGCGCCACACTTTCCTGAAAAGAAATCAAGCATAAGAATATACATAGAGTGACTAGTTTTTTCATCTGTTTATTTTAATATCTTTTTCATTAAGAATGATAAACTTACGCACTTTCGGCGATATACTAAAATGTGATCTTTGTAAAAACTACTATTTAAGCCTATTTGACGGTGATTTTTATACATTTCTCTCAACCAATATTCCTGTTTACTCATTCAAAAAAGCACTTCACTCATTCCCTATTTTTTACGGTTTTCTTTGCAAGTATTTTTAAGCCAAATTAAAAACATCATGAAAAAAATAAGTTTATTAATGTGCTTGTGTCTCTCCCAGTTTCTCTTTGCACAACACAAAGGAAATTATGATCAACAAATTTCCAGGCAAAATATTGTCGTAGCAGAATATGGAAATGCGCAACGTTATGGAAGTTCAACGTCCAATCTAGCGCGGAACGTCAATCCAAGTGCTAATATTATATTAGATGTACAAGCATTGTACAACGCCAAAGCTACTTCGTATACTGCAATTTTCAATATTTCCCAAATTGGACCTACTGCGGAAGATGCTAATAAGTTAGTCAACGAACGTATTGATAATGTTCGAAAACAATTACTCGCTATCGGAATTAAGAAAGAAGACATCGCGATTGATGTGATTTCTTTTGTACCTGTGTATGAAATTGAAGTTCAGAAAAAATTATTTAGTACTAAGTATAATGAAGTTCCAAAAGGTTTTGAGTTGCAACAGAACATTCACATTCAATTTAAAAAAACACAACAGTTTGAAAAGATATTAGCTGCCTGCGCTTCTAACGAAATTTACAACTTGGTAAAGGTTGATTATTTTATTGAAAATATACGACAAGTTTATAAAAAGCTACAAGATTCATTATTGGCATTAATTAAAGAAAAAAAGGAATATTATAAAATGTTAGGTTTTGATTTGGCTGACTATAATGTAATCATGGCTGATGATAAGTATTGTTATTTCCCGAAAGATTTCTACAAAAACTATCAAGCATTCAACAGTATTTCTTTTGAAGCTTTAGAGCGAAAAAAAGGTGTAACTAAAGCAAAAAAACAAACTTCCTATTATTACCAACCTATTTCTTATGAGAATTACGACATCGTGCTAAACGCAGCAATTTTAGAACCTGTAATTCAAGTAGGAATGCATATTAAATTGGTGTACTCGCCAAAACCAAAAGAGCAAAAACCAGCGCCAAAAACAGAAATAAAAACCGAGCACAAGTATTATGTGATTTCTCCTGACGGGAAAATTGACGTAAAAGAATTAAAGTCTAATTAATTTAAAAGAACAAAGACATGAAAAAATTAAATGTAATCTTGGCGAGCGCATTGCTGTTAACAATGGCTTGCAAAGGAAATTCAAAAACGGACACAGCTTTATTGAATGAAACAAAAATTGAAATCGTTACAGATAGTGGAATTCTGAAATCTAAAAAACCAAACACCATCAAAGTTACCTTGTTGTTAGATACAAGCAATAGTATGGACGGATTGATCCATCAAGCGAAAGCGCAGTTATGGGAAATTATTAATGAGTTGTCATACGCAAAATGTGACGGCGAGAAACCAAATTTAGAAATTGCGTTATACGAGTACGGAAACGACAATTTACCATCTTCAGAAGGTCATATCCGTCAAGTGTTGGCATTTAGCAGTGATTTGGATGAAATCTCTGAGAAATTATTTTCGTTGACGACACGCGGCGGAAATGAGTTTTGCGGACACGTCATTCAGACTTCCATCGATCAATTGAATTGGGGAAATAACCCAAAAGACTTGAAATTACTTTTTATTGCAGGAAACGAACCGTTTACACAAGGAAAAGTAAGTTATAAAGATGCAATTACAAATGCTACGGAGAAAGATGTTGTGATCAATACTATTTTCTGCGGAAACTACGAACAAGGAATTTCGGGCATGTGGAAAGATGGTGCGATATTGGGTAAAGGTGATTATATGACTATTGCACACACACAAACGATTGTATATATTAAAACACCGTACGATCAGAAAATCATGGAATATAATACCCGATTGAACAAAACGTATATCGCATACGGAAGACAAGGTAGCGCTAAATTTGCCAAACAAGCAACACAAGATTTTAATGCAAATTCAATTAATGAAGAAATTGCGGTTGATAGAGCTGTTTCTAAAAGTTCTAGTTTTTATACAAATTCTTCTTGGGATTTGGTGGATGGAATTGCCAACGATTCTGTAAAACTTGATGAGTTAAGCAAAGATGAATTGCCAAAGGAATTGAAAGGAAAATCGAAAGAACAAATTTTAGCGTACGTAAAAAAGCAGCAAGAAGAACGCAAAAAGATTCAACGCGAAATTCGTGAGTTGGATACACAACGTAAATTATACATTGCTAAGCAATCTAAAGATGATTCTAAAACTGATTTGGAAAGTGCAATGATTAAAGCGATTAAAACACAAGCGGCGCGTAAGAATTACACGTGGTAATTTAGATCGCTTCGCTCTTAGACTCGTTCCTGCCTAGGCAGGAATCTCTTAGACGGCTTTGCCGTTAGACTGAATTGAAATCGTTATATAGTTATCCTATTATTTAAAAAAAGTAATTGAGAGTTCGGTAGTTACTATCGAACTCTTTTTAATTGGATACTAATGAGTATTGATTTTACATCAAATCTTAGGTCTCGTTATTCAGCTGGATTAATTTAACTTACAAGTTTAAGAAGTCTAAAAAGACATTCATAAACTTGAGTTTCATTAAAAAGAAAAAGGCTTGCAATAATTTGCAAGCCTTTCGTATATATTGTTTTATGTAGTGTTTAATTGTTAATCGCAGGACAGTTACAATCGTACGGCTCTCTTGAGCTTCCAAAGTCATATCCTAAGGTAAGTTGGTGAAAACCACCATTTGATAAGACTAACGAGTTTGCCTGGTATGAATACGTATACGCAAACATAAATTTATTATAGTTTACACCTACAAATGGCGTAATGTATTGTAATTTCTGGTTGTCAACTTGTGTTCCATTTACAAATTCTGCTCCGTCTAAACTTCTTCTGTATGATAATCCTCCCCAAACGGTTCCGAAATCCATACTTCTATATACTTTAATATTTGCATCAATAGAAGATTCTTGCGTTTCATCTGTGTATTGAAACATAAAAGAAGGCTCATATTTCCAATCGCTACCGTAACCTCCGAAAACATATCCGGCAGATGCTAAATAACGACGTTGATTTTTTGATTCAAATTCTTGAGAGAATAAATCTCTTTTTGTTGGCAATGCATTTTTGATGGTTAAATGCGCATAAAAATCTAAAAAGTAGTACGACGCACCAAAGTCTACATTGAAATATGTAGCATTTGCTTGTGTTCCTCCAATTATTGGATCGGGATTGTTTATGATATCAAAACCTGTTTCATCTAATGTTCCTTGCGTAAACCCTGTACTGATTCCAAAAGATAGTTGATTTAAATCTACTCTGTTTCTTGAAAGCAATAAATGATATGCAAACGTTAAATACGCTCCTTGCTGTGAGAAGTTACCATTTGCATCATTGTAAACAATAGCCCCAAATCCTACTTTATCTCCAACTCTCGTATTGAAACTTAGTGTTTGTAAAGACGGTGCATCATCAACGTCAAACCATTGTTGTCTTGCTGTCAATCTAAGTTTAGATGAAGTAGAAGCGCCAGCCATTGAAGGATGGATTAGGTATAAATTGTCTGAAAGATAGTCTACATAGACAGGAAGTCCATCTTGCGAAAAAGAACATTGTACTCCAAATGCGATGGCAACAATAGCTAAGTATTTTTTAAAATTCATTAGTGTTTATCTTTTTGTGTAAAAAATGAACAATACAAATATTCATTGTATTGAACACTCAATGCTACTTATTATTTGATAACGAGGCCTTTTAAATATTGTGTTTCAGTTAGTTATATGCAATACTCCTGCAATTAGGTGTTTTTACATTGTAAAATGTTACACATTTGGTCAAATATATAAATTATTTGATAAGTATGTAATTCTTATCTCAATTTATTACGCAATGTTAGCCACAAGGTTCTTATTTTAACAAAACAAGCTTGAATTGCAACTATTTTAAAGATGCCAATTTATTAAAAACGTAATTATTTCTTAATTATTTTAACACAAAAAATAAAAATAACACAAAGCGACCTCAGCAATGTAATAATTTACACGATAGCATTTATAGAATACAACGATAATGGTTACTTTTGTAAAAAATTAACGCCATGAATGGTATTACGATACATATAGAAAAAACAAGCAATCCAGCAATTATAAAGTTTGAAGCAAGTTCGTTTCTTACACGACATAATAGTTATGAATTTAAGAATATTGATGATGCTAAAGATTCGCCTTTAGCACAGCAATTATTTTACCTTCCATTTGTAAAAACCATCTTTATTTCTGGAAATTTCATTGCTATTGAGCGTTACAATATTATTGAGTGGGAAGCTGTGCAAGATGAAGTAGCCGAACAAATTCAGACGTATATTAGCGAAGGAAAGGAAATCATTACCGAATCGGCAACACCAAAAAAGACAGTTCTGGTTACGATTTATGCTGAAAGCACACCAAATCCAACGGTGATGAAATTTGTTTCTAATAAGAAAATTGTAGACCGTATTTTTGAATTTAAAAATATAGATGAAACAAAATATGCACCATTAGCGCAAGCTTTATTTCATTTTCCATTTATAAAAGAAATCTTTTTAGATAAAAATTATATTTCTATCACAAAGTACGATATGGTAGAATGGAATGACATTACGATGGAAATTCGTGAATTTATTCGCAATTATGTTCATGAAGGAAAAGAAATTATCTCACAAGATATTCCAGTAGCACAAAAAGAGAAAGTTCAACTTTCTGATGAAAGCTTCGAGGCATTGGACGATATTTCAAAAGAAATTATAAATATTTTAGAAGAATACATCAAACCAGCTGTGGCAAGTGACGGTGGAAATATTATGTTTGATTCGTACGATCCAGTTTCTAAAGTAGTAAAAGTAGTACTACAAGGCGCTTGTAGCGGTTGCCCATCTTCAACAATGACATTGAAAAGTGGAATTGAAAATACATTAAAGAATTTACTGGAAGGCAAAGTAAACGAAGTCGTTGCTATAAATGGTTAAGCACAAGTTTTCATAATTGAAAGAATTACCGTAATTTGAAGGTCTAATTTATAATTTAACCTTTAAAAACACCTAATATTATGGCAGTATTAAAAGTAATTGAAGTACTTTCAAATTCGAAGAAAAGTTGGGAAGATGCAACAGCTAGAGCTGTAAAACAGGCTTCTAAGTCTGTAAAAAACATTAAATCTGTGTATGTGCAAGAACAAAGCGCTATCGTTAATGGTGATGCAGTAGTAGAATTCCGCGTAAACTTAAAGCTTACTTTTGAAGTAAAATAAACTAGTTTGCCTATCATATATAGAAAAGCGTTGTCAAAATTGATAACGCTTTTTTTATACTCACAGATTTTCCATACCTTCAACTTATGAAAACTCTACAAACCATCCTTATTGCGCTTGTCGCGATAGAACACATATACATTTTATATATTGAAATATTTTTATGGACCACGCCAAAAGGTATGAAAACCTTCGGGTTGAAATCGAAAACATTTGCTGAAGAAACTAAAACTTTAGCTGCCAATCAAGGATTGTATAACGGATTTTTAGCCGCAGGTTTATTTTGGTCATTATACACCAAAGATGTTTCTGTGAGTTTATTTTTTATCATCTGTGTATGTGTTGCGGCGCTTTACGGTGCATATTCAACAAAAAGCAAACGCATTTTAATCGTTCAAGGAACACCCGCATTTATTGCGCTTGCCGTGTTGTTGATTAATCGATTTTATATGTAGTTCACAGAATCTATACATTTTCTTATTTTCCCCGTAACTCAAAACTATTTGATTCACTATTTTTGCTCAAAATTAAAATTATAAAAAATTATGCAAGATACTGCTACGAAAATAGTCACTCCAGAAAAAGATTGGCTCACACAATTTAAAGAAGTTGCCTTTGATTACGCACCAAAAATTGTTGCCGCATTGATCATTTTAATTGTTGGTTTATTCGTGATAAATATGTTTGTCAAATTGGCAAGACGATTGATGAAGAAACGTGGAATTGATGCTACTTTACAGAAATTTTTGGGCAATTTACTCGGCTGGATTCTTAAGATTTTATTATTTGTAGTTGTCGCTTCCAAATTAGGTGTTGAAACGACTTCTTTTGCAGCTATTATTGGTGCTGCTGGTTTAGCAATTGGATTGGCGTTACAAGGTTCGCTATCAAACTTTGCTGGTGGTGTATTGATTATGATTTTCAAACCATTTAAAATTGGAGACCTTATTGAAGCGCAAGGTGTCACTGGTGTTGTGAAAGAAATTCAAATTTTTACTACACAGTTAAATACTCTTGAAAATAAACTAGCAATTATACCAAACGGATCATTATCTAATGGGAATATCCTCAATTACTCAGCAGAAGGAAAGTTGAGAGTAGATCACGTAATTGGTGTTTCGTATGATGCAGATATTAAAAAAACTAAGGAAGTATTAATGAAGGTATTAACGGCAAATCCAAAGGTTTTAAAAGATCCTGCTCCAACTATAAATGTTTCAGAATTAGCCGATAGTTCTGTGAATTTTGCGGTACGTCCATGGTCGACCACAGCAGATTATTGGGATGTGTATTTTGAGACTTTAGAGAATGCTAAAGTTGCTTTAGATGCAGCTGGAATTGAAATTCCTTATCCACATAGTGTTGAAATACAGAGAAAAGGTTAGACAATTAGACAATTAGACAATTAGACAATTAGACAATTAGACAATTAGACAATTAGACAATTAGACAATTAGACAATTAGACAATTAGACAATTAGACAAAATTATTTTTTTTTGGGTTTTGTCACCACAAAATCTTTTAAATAATATGGTTCAAAATAAGCGACATCTTCGGTGTCGTTTTTTTTGTGCTTGTCCATTCCGATAGCGATCATGTGTTTGGTAGATGGAAAGTAAATTTCATCATAAAAAACAGCATTTTCATGTGTAATGACACCTTTGCATTTTTCTGCTCCGTTTCCTATGAAGTGTACTTTTCCTTTTGCTAAATAGTCTGAAAATGAATCTTCAGTGATAATTTCTGCTTTGGTTTCTCTGATTTGCTCATGATTTGAGTTAAATACAGCCGAATAGACTTCCATACGGCGTGCATCTAGTAATGAAAGGATAATTCCATCGTTAACGTTAATTGAACGCGCTAAGATCTCTAAACTTTCAATAGCAACGAGTGCAATGTCAGAAGCAAAACACAATCCTTTTGCCGTAGAGACACCAATACGCAATCCGGTGTATGACCCTGGACCTTTTCCAACAATTATGGCAGATACAGCTGCTGGTTTTATTTGAGCTGTCTCATACGCTTCTTTGATGAATACGTGCAATTTTTCAGCATGTGAATAGTTTTTGTCATTTTCTTCCTTGAAATATAAGATTTCATCATCATCTGCTAAACAAACCGAACAGTTGGTCGTTGCTGTTTCTATGTACAATCGTATTGCCATTTGATTTCAACTATTTTTTTTTGCAAAAGTAAAAGGTATTATACCTTAGGACAAGTTCTGAACTGAAAAATATTTTTTGAATTTAGATTAATCAATTAGACTTCTTAAAAATGTTAGAAGTGAGATCCTGATTTTCATCAGGATTAATTCAACTTACAGTTTGAAGTGCGTCTTCCAGACTTCTTCAAATTGAGTTTCATTAAAAGTAAAAAAGCATCAACCTTTTGGAAAGGATTAATGCTTTTTTGTGTGTTATGTGTATTTTTTATTTTAGATCCGTAAGTGGAAGTCCAAAATAGAATTCTAGTATTTTTAATCTAAAGATGTAATCAAATTTTGTACGAACCACATCTGATTCAGCGCTTTCCAATCGTTGTTTTGATTGACTAAAATCAAATGAATTCATCATACCTTCATTGAAACGTTCTGTTGAATATTTGTGTGCTTCTTTTCGAGATACTAATGTTTTTTCAGCAGCTTCATACGCTTTTAACGCTCCTTTTGTATCGTTGTATGCTTGGTTAACAGTTGCCTCTAAGTCAATTTTTACTTGATCCAAATTTAATTTTGCTCTTTCAATAGCAATTTCATTACGACGAACATTGTTACGCGCACTAAAACCATTTAAGATAGGAATGTTTAAACGTAAACCAAATGCATGGCTTTTGTTATCAGAAATTTGTATGTTAAATGGAGTTGTTGGGAACAATTCACTGTCAAAGTAATTTGTACTGAATCCGTAGAATGCTGAAAGACTTGGCAATCTTGCACCTTTAGCAATTTTTAAATCGTATTCAGCCAATTCAATATTTGATTCTGATATTTTTACATTGTTACGCACTTCCAACGATTTTTCAAATATTTGTCTTGGCGTATTGTTCATAATTGTCGTAGCCGGAATCATGTAATCACCTTCTGCTACATCAAAGTTTTCATAATCATTGATTAATAGTAATTGTGCCAAAGATATTTTAGAGAAACGCAATGCATTTTCAGCATTTACAATTTGTTGTTCTTGTGTTGCTGCATTCGCTTCTATTTCTAATGCATCTCCTTTTGGCACCACACCTTCTTTTACTAATTCGTTGGTACGTTTTAGCTCTGCAATGGTTACTGCATATTGTGTTTGTAATACTTTTAATGATTCTTTATTAAACAAAATTTGTAAAAAGCTTTGTACTACTTGTAGTGATGTATTGTCTTTGATATCATCTAACTGATATTGGTTTGCCAAAATTGCCAAATTTGCTCTGTGCAATCTGTTTACATTTTGCAATCCATTATAGATATCAACTCCAATATTCAGTGATCCACTTGTATTCTTCTGCGTTGCCGTTACAATTTGTCCTGTTAACGGGTTTTGACCCAAACCAATACTCCAAGAATGCGAAAATGATGCATTTGCAGTTGGTAAAAAGTTACCGATGGCGTCACTTTTACTTATTTCTGTATTTTTTCTATCTAACTGTGATTGTTTGATAGCGATATTATTTTCTAATGCATGGTCAACACATTCTTTTAATGTCCAGCTTTTCTGGGCATTTACCGTAGCAATTGTTCCTGCGATGAGCACGATGTATATAAAAACTTTTTTCATATGTATTGGTTATATTTTTTTAGCAATTAGTCGTTTGTTTCATCTTCATCTTCGCTTTCTCCGTCTTCGTTTTCACTATCAGATTTTCCCTCTTCGTCTTTCTTTGCTGCCTTTATGTTCCAAATTTTGATTTTATCTTCTTCTTTTAAACCAGAAAGAACTTCTATGTTTTTCCCATCAGAGATTCCTAACTCAATAAATTTCTTTTCAAATTTTTGATCTCCTGTTTCTATTTCCACATAAGGCTTGTCTTCATTTTTAGCATCAAATCGTAATAAAGCTTCGTCAATCACTAGAATATCTTCTTTTTTCTCTAATTCAATGGAAGCATTTGCACTATATCCAGCTCTGATGAAATAGTCATCATCTAAAGCAACGTCTGCTTTAATTTTAAATTGTACGGCTCCACTTTCTTCTACACCTTTTGGCGCTACAAATGTAAGCTTCGCTGCAAATTCTTTACCCTCAATAGCTCCTAAACTCACGGTTAATTCTGAGTTTGGCTTTAGTTTTCCAACCTCGGCTTCATCTACTTTTCCTTCGAAAATCATTTTTCCTAAGTCAGCAATCGTTGCAATACTTGTTCCTGCATTAAAGGTGTTACTTTCAATTACTTGATCTCCTTCTTTTACAGGAATCATTAAGATAGTTCCTGAAACTGTTGCTCTAATGTTTGTGTTTGCAGATGAACCTCCAACAGATCCTTTTTTGATGATTTGCAAATCACTTTGTGCATTACTAAGTTCTTGCTTTGACTGACTGTATGAAAGCTCTGCTCTTTCAAATTCTTGACTTGAAATAATACCTTTATCAAAAAGCGTTTTGTTTCTGTCATAAGCAATTTTTGCATTGTTTACCACAATTCGCGAATTTTTGATTCTGTTTTTTGCGCTGTTTAGTGATTGTTCGTTTGGCACTACTTTGATGCGTGCGATTAAATCTCCCGTTTTGATTTTATCACCTTCTTCCACAAATATTTTTTCAATAATTCCAGAAATTTGAGGCTTTATTTCAACTTCATCCTCAGGAATAACCGTTCCGGCTGCGACCGTTTTGGTAATAATGGTTGATTTAAAAGGTGTTGCCGTTTCAAACGTTTCTATACTTTTCTTGTTAGAATTGATGAAGTATGATGCAGCTCCAAATGCTCCTAAGATAAACACGATTAGTAATAGGATTAATAAAACTTTTTTCATTTTTTTTGTTCTTAAATTATGATATTGATTGATGTTATTGTTATTCTTCTCTTAATGCTTCAATAGGGCGAACACTTACTGCTCTTTGCGCTGGTATTAATCCTATTAGTGTTCCTAATACGACCATAAGTGCTATTGCCATTGCTATATATTCTAAACTTACTGTTGGATTGACAAATGGGAAATCATCTAAATCTTTCGCCACATTATTTAAACTAGATAATAATAATCCGCCAACGATCATTCCAAGAATTCCTGCTACTAACGTTAGGAATACAGATTCTAAAACGATTTGCCCACGAATTTCTCCTGGTGTTGCGCCTAATGCTCTTCTGATTCCAATTTCTTTGGTTCGTTCTTTTACCGTAATTAGTAAAATGTTTCCAATGGCAATGACGCCTGCAAGTATCGTAGCAATTCCAACGATGAGTGCTGTAAATTTTAATCCTTTGACAAATCCGGTTATTTTACCAAACATTTCTCCAAGGTTTGCGGCTCCAAAAGCTCTTTCGTCATCTGGATGCACAGAATATCTTCTTTTTAATAATGCTTTTGTTTTTTCTTCTATGGCAACGATATCTTCATCAGGATATCCTGCAATTACCATCCAACCAATTCTGTTACCAGTATTGAATACTTTTTTGAATGTTGTAAATGGAATGAAGATTGAATTGTCTCCTTCAAAGAAATCTGTATTGTTTCTTTTGTAGACTCCAACTACTTGAAAATACATGTTACTTATTTTGATATATTTTCCAACAGGATTTTCGCCTTTTGCAAATAGTTCTGTTTGAATACGTTCTCCAATAACACATATTTTACGTTTTTCATCAATGTCTTTTTGATTGAGAAAACGTCCTTCACGTATTTTCTTTTTTGACACCTTATCAATTACAGGATAATCGCCAAATACTTTGTAATTCCCCGATTTGAGATTGTTGACAACTAATGGTGGTGCGCCATCAAAGATTCCTTTTGCATTCCTAGGTGCTACAAACTGTACACCTTCTATCTGATTGGCAATTCGGTAGGTGTCACCAAGTTCTATTCGGACACTTCGGTTTCTATTGAAACCTCCATACGGAATTCCTGTTTGTTGCCCCCAAAGAAATATACTATTGGTAGCCATTCCTTTGAAATTAGCTTCAAATCCGTTTTCCATTCCTTTAGCTGCACCTTGCAATCCTATAAAGAGTAGAATTCCCCAAAATACACCAATGATCGTAATCGCCGTTCGTAATTTATTTTTACGAATGGATCCAAATATTTCTTGCCAAGTATCTCTTGTGAATATAAATCTCATCTGTGTGCTTTATTTTTTCCCATTATTCGTCTCTTAATGCTACAATTGGTTTTACTCTCGCGGCTCTTCTTGCAGGAATATATCCAGCAATTAATCCTGATAGTATTAAAATTACCGTTGCAAAAATGATGGTTCCTTGACTTACATTTGGATTGGTTATAAACCAGTCTTCCAATTTATTACCCATGGAGTTTAAGACAAAGTTTCCTATTAACAATCCGATATATCCAAATATCATGGTAATGACCATTGTTTCTTGCAAGATCATTCCAATTACAGTACTTGGTTTGGCTCCTAGTGCTTTTCGAATTCCGAGTTCTTTGGTTCGTTCTTTTACGATGTACACCATAATGTTACTAATTCCAATGACACCTGCAAACAAAGTTCCAAGACCTATCCAGAAAACGATGATTTGCAATACGTTTGCTAGTTGTAAGTTTTGCTCTAAATCTTCAATGACACTTTCTACATAGATTCCATTTCGATCGCTTGGCGCTATGTTGTGTTTGTCTTTGAGTACTTTTTTAATGTCTCTTGAAAGTCTTCGTGCGCCATTTGCACCGATTGCCATATCGTACGATAAGTTGATTTGATCAATTTTATCGGTGTTTTTATAAATTAATTGTGTGGTACTTACAGGTGTGTAAATGTTCCGTTCTTCTCGGTCACCACCTTCATCACTGAACACACCTACAACTCGGTATACAATTTTATTGAGTGTAAAATATTTACCAACCGCATTTTCATTTCCAAATAAATCCTTCTCTACCAAACGTCCAATGGTAGCAACGCGCGTATCTTTTTCAATATCATTTTCATTGATAAAACGTCCTCTATCAATGATAGTTTTTTCTAGATATTGATGTTCTGGATGCACTGCTCTTACTGTATAATTTCCGTATTCACTTTTGTATTTTACAGTAGTTCCTTTAGAAATACGTGCCGTAGTGAATTCAATACGATCCCCAAATTTTTCTTCTAGAAGCGCTAAGTCTTCATTTTTAAACTCTATACGTCTATTTTCTTTAAATCCTTTGAATGGTTTGGTTGCAAATCCAGGGTAGATAAATATGGTGTTTTGAGCATCATCTTGGAAGAATGTATAAAACGTATTTTTCAATCCGTTTCCCATTCCAAATAATACGGTAAATATTAAGATACCAAGCGTTACTGTAAAACCTGCTAACAGTGTTCTCAGCTTATTTTTGTTAATAGTTTGGAATATTTCTAGCCAACGATCTAAATCAAACATATTGTGAAGCTCTTACTTGTTCTACGAATTTATCTTCTACAATTTTACCATCTTTTAACTTCACGATTCTTTTCGTCATGTCTGCAATATCATGTTCGTGTGTTACTACTAATATTGTTTTCCCTTCGTCATTAATACCTTGAAGAAATTCCATAACTTCATACGAAGTTTGCGTATCTAATGCACCTGTTGGTTCATCGGCAAGTAATACTTTTGGCTCCGATGCTAATGCACGTGCAATTGCTACACGTTGTTTTTGACCACCAGAAAGTTCACTTGGTAAGTGATGTGCCCAATCTGCTAAACCAACTTTTTCTAAGTAGTATAGCGCTTTTTCTTTTCTTAATTTTCTTGAAAGTCCTTGATAGTATAAAGGCAATGCAACATTTTCCATCGCATTTTTATAATTGATCAAGTTGAATGATTGAAAGATGAATCCTAAGAATTTGTTGCGATATACCGCAGCTTTCTTTTCACTCAAGTTTTTAATAGGAACACCATCTAATACATACGAGCCTTTTTCGGCTTCATCAAGCATTCCGATAATGTTTAATAGTGTAGATTTTCCTGAACCAGAAGAGCCCATTATTGAAACAAATTCTCCCTCTTTTATATCAAGATTGATTCCTTTTAGTACGTGAAGACTATTACTTCCCATACGATACGATTTATGTAATTCGTCTATTTGAATCATAATTTGGTTTGATGTTAGTGTACACAATAGTACATATTTGCTGGTACAACTATTATTAATATTGTGTTAATCTTATTTTATGGCAAAACCATTATATGTAAGACTAATTAAGTATCGTTTCGTTACAAAAAAATTACACTTTTTTTTCTGCCGTTTTTTTATTGTACTTTTTGTAGATGAAAATCCCTAGTGTTGCCACTAAGATATACGGAATTGCCATAAGATATACGATTCCATTATTTACACCTTTTGCTTGCGAAAGATCTGACTCAGATTCCAAAACAGCTCTACACATGGCGCATTGTGCCTCTAATGAAAAAACACTAAGCATTATAATAAGTAATAGGATATACTTCTTTTTCATCATAACATTGCGTTTGCAGCGTCCATAGCATCTTTAATCATTAAATATACAATTACACCTGTAACTGCGACATATAACCAGATTGGGAAAGTGATCTTTGCTATTTTTTTATGTTTATCAAAACGTTTTGCCAACGCTTTTACATAGGTAATTAACACTAAAGGAATGATTGCGATGCTTAATATAATATGCGTAATTAGAATGAAGAAATACACATATCTTATAAATCCTTCGCCATCAAACTTTGTCGATTCTGAAGTCATGTGATACGCCACATACATTCCTAAGAATAGGACCGAAAGTCCAATGCATGTTTTCATTAAAACTTCATGTAGTTTGACTTTTTTATTTTTGATTGCAATTACCGCCGCAACTAATAAGACTGCCGTAATTCCGTTGATGGTTGCATAAATTGGAGGTAAAAACGTTAATGGTTTCGCATCTGGTATTTTTACACCAAATAAAACTGCTACAACGAGTGGAATTGCAATTGATAAGATAATAATCCACTTTTTGTATTTTTTTTCAATGTCATTGCTCGCTTCCATAATCTGAAATATCTATTCTTCTTCTAATAAATTTTTGATGTCTTCTTTTAACATCGCTACTTCTTTTTCATCCGTTCCTTGATAGTAAATTTTAGGATTTCCGTGATTATCTTTTCGAGAACGAATGAACCCATTTTTATCAATCAATGCAAAGTATCCTTGATGCTCAAATCCGCCAGCAACTTCCGGATTGATTCCTGCAAAAATATTGAATCCTGTATTGGACAACGCATGAATTTTTTCCAAATCGCCTGTTAAGAAATGCCAATTCAGTGATTTTACGCCGTAACGTTCTGCATATTCTTTTAATGCTTTTGGTGTATCATTTTCAGGATCGATGGTAAAAGAAGCGATAGCGAAATCATCTCTTTCATGAAATTCATCATCCAATGTTCGCATGTTTCTATTCATCACAGGACAGATTGTTGGACATGAAGCAAAGAAAAATTCCATCACAGTTACTTTCCCTTTGAAATCTATATTTGAAATTTCTAAACTGTCTTGATTTGTAAATAGGAACTCAGGAACACTTCGCGCTTTTCCGTTAATTTTTATAAATAATAGTTTTTTGTTGCGCTCCGTTCCTTCAATGTTCATTCTATCTTTTTCGACAGTAGCGCCATCTTTTATTCTATTTACAATTTTAGGAACGAAAATGATTCCGAAAACTAAAATTATTAACGCAATGCCTATATATGAATAGTTATTTTTCATCATGTTATTTTTTATCAACCTTAATAACCTCTTCTCTTCTTTTTTGCGATTCATCTTTTTCAGATGCCGTTCGACTTTGTTGAAATAAAATACGAATATCATCGGTCATTTTTCCAGAAAGTTCGGAAATACTGATGGTGTTGTAGCCGTACAACATATACGGTTTCACAACTTCTTCTCTTAATTCCACTTTGGAACGATCGTCAAAACGCCCACGAAGGTTTCTGTCTTTGTCAATGATGTATACATAATCGGAACTGTTATATCCATCTAAGACTAAAGGAGATTCTAGTCCGTTAAAAATTCGAACCAATTCTGTCTCATCAACCACCACAAAATTCCAAGATTTTAATTCGTCTGCAAAGCGACTGATTTCATATTTCAGACTTTTTACTTCTTCTTCCTGTCCAGATGTGATGAGCATTACAATTTGAAAATGCTTGAATCCACTGAAGCGTTTGTATATTTTTTGATTGAGGTTTAATACATTAATTTTTCTGTCTTTCACATTTCCACCGAGAAATCCGAGAATTGTAATTTTGCTTTCAAACTGAATCGTATCTTTCTTTTCAAATGATTCGTAATTAACAATTTCGGGAACGTTTGTTTTTATGACTGGAAGCGGCGTATAATTGTGCTTGGTAAAAAGAAGAACTAGCACTATAGCTATTGGCAATAAGAATAAAACGCCTAATATGATCTTCTTTTTCATCTGTAGTTTTTAATGTTTATGATCTGTTCGTTAGCATTTGCAAACCATTATTTTCACGATAATAAAACACAATGGTTTTGATGTATTTGAACGAAATGTTTCTTGAGTACAAAAATAAAAATCGATTCGCGATTAAACGCTATAATCTTTCCTTTTTTTGACTTTTTAGAAAGAATTAACAACTTGATTTTGAATTCTATAAACAACAAAAGTAATTCTTAATTATCGTGTATAAAAAAAGGCAGTATAATTACTGCCTTTTCTCTATATTTTATGTGTCATTTTTAAAAATTCCACTTGACAAATCCATTTGTTTTTACACCTTCAATATAGGTTGCCTCTTGTAGTAAGATGAAAAGCAAGTATGCGATTAAGAAAAAAGCGGTCCAAACAACGGCTCTTCTTAATGAACTTGTTTCATCACGCAAGTGCATAAAGTCCCAAGCAATGTAATATGCTTTCACTAATGTTAGAATGATGAAAATCCAGTTCAATGCTTTCATTCCTAATGGATACCATTCCGTTAAAGACTTAGGTTTTACAATACCTAATCCAACTTCTATGATTGTTATAATAGATAAGAAGATCAATACGCCCCAAATTTTCTGAACGTTTGACTTGAACTTTAATGTTCCTCTAAATATTGCTAATTTATGTGTGTTATCGTGTCCCATGATCTATGATACTCTTTCTTTTCTTAATATTAAACTAGGTAGAAGAATGTAAATACAAATACCCAAACTAAATCTACAAAGTGCCAGTAAAGTCCAACTTTTTCTACCATTTCGTAGTTATTCTTTCTTCTTTCGTACGTTCCTAAGATTACGTTGAAGAAGATAATAACATTGATTAATACTCCCGAAAATACGTGGAATCCGTGGAATCCAGTAATGAAGAAGAAGAAATCAGCAAATAATCTGTTTCCGTATTCGTTGTGGATAAGATTTGCACCTTTTACATATACTACAGCGTCTTTTAGAGCTTTTACAGATTCAGCTCTTGTCAACACTCCTTTTTGCCCTGTTTGATCAGCATTTACATACATTTTTTCAAAACGTTCTGCTTTTGCGATACTTTCCGCATCTCCCGAAGCTTTTAATTCGGATATGTTTGGCATTAATGTTTGTGTGCGTACTGCAAGATTTGCTTTATGATTGAATCCAGTTACGACATCTTGTACTGAGTATGCTGGCAATGCAGATTCTGATGTAAACCAAAGTCCTTCTTTACTTTTGTGCTGTATTCTTTCTTTATGAGAAGCTGTTGCGAAATCTTCGACGGAAACTCGATGCATTTTTTCATCGCCTTCTTCCATGTCTGTATTCACAAATTGAAGTATTTGACCACCTTTTGTTTCTAACGCTCCATAAGAACCTTGAATAAAGTTTGTCCATTCCCAAGCTTGTGAACCTAAGAATATTCCTCCACCAATAATGGTAAGGAACATATAGAAAGTTACTTTTTTCTTATCCATGTGGTGACCAGCATCTACGGCTAGTACCATGGTTACAGAAGAAGCAATTAATATAAACGTCATTAAGGCAACGAAATACATTGGATGATCTCCATGTAAACCTGGAAAGTGATTATACACTTCATCGGCAATTGGCCATGAATCGATGAATTTGAATCTTGAGAATCCGTACGCAGCTAAAAATCCTGAGAATGTTAGTGCATCAGATAATAAAAAGAACCACATCATCATTTTTCCATAGCTGGCTTTTAGCGGCTCATTGCCGCCTCCCCAAACTTTACCTTCAGTACCTGTATTTGAAACAGTAGCTTCCATAAAAAGTATGCATTTTTAAAAAATTGTTCAAATTTACGTTTTTTTCTTATCTTAAGAAATATAAAAATAGAAACAAGAAGACCCATAGAAAATCTAGGAAATGCCAAAACATTGCACCTAGTTCTAAACCAAGCGTTTGTCCTTGTTTATACTTTTGTTTAAAATGATTATAAATTACAACCAATAACACCAAAATACCAGCAAAAACGTGTAGTATATGTGTAAATGTCACAATATACAAGAAAGAGGTGGTTACTGTGCTTCCTTCTCCTGTGAAACGATACCCACTTTCTATGATTTGACCGAACCCTACAAATTGTAAAATTACGAATGCTAATCCGAGTCCTAATGTTGCTAATAAATATACTGTTGTTGTTTGATGTAATCCTTTTTGAATGGCACTTTTTGCCATATAAAATGTAATACTACTCACCATAATCACCAATGTACTCAAGAAAAAAGCCGTTGGCATTTGAAAGTCTTTTAACCAATCTGGACGCTCTTGACTTACAATGTACGCGCTTGTTAATCCTGCAAACATCATGAACATGCTAATCATAGCAAACCACAACATCATTTTCTTTGATCTATCTTGCTTTTCTTGAAATGTTCCTTGCGTTAAATCCATATTTTACTGTAAAAATTTATCTATAACAAATAGTATCTGTATCATCGTGATATAGCCAACACTTGCTAACATTAATGCTTTTGCGGATTTGTTATCCATCTTTTTATATAAGCGGATTGCATAGTACAACAATCCAAGTCCTGTGATGAATACTAATATTGCAGCTACAATAGATAGTTTTAATTCGCCTGTAAGTCCAGTTGCTGGAAATACTGAGATTAAAATCAACCAAACTGTGTACATGATAATTTGCAAGGCAGTTGCTTTGTTTCTTTTTCCTGTTGGTAACATAAAGAATCCACCTTTTTTGTAATCATCAAATAAAAACCAACCAATTGCCCAAAAGTGCGGAAATTGCCAAAAGAATTGAATCATAAAAAGTGTTCCTGGTTCTATTCCAAAATTACCCGTAGCAGCTACCCAACCTAACATGAAAGGAATTGCACCTGGTAATGCGCCTACAAATACAGCTAACGGTGTTTTTGTTTTTAAAGGCGTATATACGCATGTATATAAGAAGATAGAAATTGCCCCAAACATCGCTGTTTTAGGATTTATAGTATATAAAATTACAATTCCTGCGAGTGTTAATACAGATGCAATGATAAAAGCGGTCGTAGTTGACATACGACCCGATGGAATAGGTCTGTCTTTCGTACGATCCATCAAAGCGTCTAAATCACGTTCAATGATTTGATTGAACGCATTGGAAGCTCCAACCATAAAATAACCTCCTAAAGCTAATAAAGCCAAAACTTTAAAACTAAAACCATCTAAACCAACTGCAAGTAAATATCCTGCTAAAGAAGAAAAGACAACGCTAATTGCTAATCCTACTTTTGTGAGCTGTTTAAAATCTTCAATTATTGAAGTAAATGAGTATGTTTTTTTGAGTGTATTCAATGCCGTTTTCATCAACCTTACTAAATTCCTGCAAAGATAAAGTACTAATCCATTGTGTGCAATGATTTCAAAGAGTTTTAATGCTTTTGTGGATAGTTATTGCAATTCTATTTTTATCTTTGAAAAGGAAGTTCGTTCAGAAACGACTACTGTCAAAAATCTAAATCTTATGAAATTTCTAAAAATTACGCTACTACTCACTTTTCTTATGGCTGTTTCTATTGGGTTTGCCCAGAAAAAAGAGGTGCAAATTAAAGTGAATAAAGTAACTGATAATGTATATATGCTCATTGGGCAAGGTGGAAATATTGCAATTTCCGTTGGTGAAGATGGTGTTTTTATGATTGATGATCAATTTGCACACTTAACACCAAAAATTTTAGCCGCTATTAAAACAGTTACTGATAAACCTATTAAGTTTTTAATTAATACGCATTGGCATGGCGATCATACTGGAGGAAATGAAAATATTAATAAAGAAGGTGCCGTCATTGTAGCACATGAAAACGTGAGAAAACGCATGAGTGTTAATCAGTTTAATAAAGATCGAAACCGCACTACGCCAGCATCGCCAAAAGGTGCATTGCCCGTAGTTACATTTTCAAAAGATGTTTCTTTTCATTTTAATGATGAGGATATTTTTATTTTCCACGTTCATGAAGCACATACAGACGGTGATGCCATGGTTTATTTTACGAAAAGTAATGTTTTACACATGGGAGACACATACTTTCAAGGAAAATATCCTTTTATCGATTTGAATTCTGGCGGAAGCACACAAGGATATATTGCCGCAATAAAGAAAGCGTTGTTATTGATTAATGAAGAAACGAAAGTAATTCCTGGACATAGAAATCTTTCTACGAAAGCTGAATTACAGGCATATTTAAAAATGCTTGAAAGTATTGAGGAAATTATCTTAGCTGAAATTAAAGCTGGTAAAACTGAAGAAGAAGTAACAAAAAATACTTCACTCACCAAAAAGTATGATGATTTAGGTTACGGTGATTGGTTTATTTCTGGAGAAGTCTTGCGAAAAACGTTTTATAGAAGTCTACAAAAAGTTCAGTAAGCTTTCAAAATTTACAACAATCACTCCAGCAATTGTAAAAAATATACAACCCAGTAGAAATACTGGGTATTCTTTTACAATATAATTGGACCCTCTACTCCTTTTATAAACAGATAAATCAAGAGATTTATATCCTAGATATATGAATGGTATAATTAATAAAAAAACGAAAAGCGGCTTAATCATTTTTAATATAGGTTTGGTGGTACAAGAAATTGGATTTCTCGTGATTTGTGGTTATCGAGGCTATTGTAACAAATCTAATAAAAAAAATTTAATTTAACTATTAAAAATCAAAATACCAATTGAAAATATCAGTTCTAATTCCAAAATTAAACCATGTTGTGTTCTCTTTGAAATTTACCAAGGTATTTGCATCCGGATTAAAGCTTCGATACGTAAGATTGGCAAAGATTTTTAAGTTCGTTTTTGGATTTACGATGTAACCAACATTCAAATCACCAATCAGAATATTTGCCTTATTCCCTTGTAATAATTCGATGCCAGTATCACCTACTCTGTTATCATTATCAATATAAATGTTGCTCCCATAACTCGTAGCATCAATTGTTGGATCAAAATCAAATCCTCTTTGCCCGTAAATTAATTTAGCACTTCCATACCAACGTTTGTAATTGTAGCGTGCAATTCCGATGAGTTCGCGAAAATTTGCGCCCCATAAATGTGCTAACGATTGATTGTTATGTCCATAATTTGTAGCTACCTGATTGTGCGAATATGTATATGGTCGCACTTGATTATATTCTAGTTGCAACAATAAATTATCTACTTTGAATGCATTGTAATATTTTGCGCCTAGTTGAAAACCAAATTTGTTTTTCCAACTTTGATTTCCTGCTTTGATATCATTTAATGAAAATTCATCTAATATAAATTGACCATAGAAATTAATATTATCATTCCATTTGTATTTTGAACTCAATCCAACAATGGCATTTCCAGATCGTGAACCAGTTGAGAATTCGATCGCTCTGTAAAATATAATTGGATTTACATAGTTAATATCAAACCCGCGATTGTTATCGTTTTTCCAAATAACAGATTCAAACAAACCAATGTTTAGTTTTTTAGAAACATTCCAGCTTAAGTAATGATTCGCAATGTATTTTGTGAGGAAAGCTCCATCTTCCGTAACTTCTGGTCGTACATCGCGCAACCACATCCAAGTATTCGTATATTTTATCTTCCAGAAAGATGTATTTAGTTTTACAAAAGGAAATGGACTTACAGCATCACTCACAAATAAGGAACGATATCCATCACCAATAAAGTTTTTCCCGTGACCCAATTGCACATTAAACATTTTGTTTGGTGCATACGAAATATAACCTTCCGCAACTGGATAATCATACGCATCTGTTTTAAATCCTTTGGCAATTCCGCGTCCAGGAATAATCGCAGGATTTCCACCTGATGGTTTTATACTTTCTGCATATCTATTAAAATAATCTGCAAATCGTCCTTGACTTTCAAATACCGTTGCCGAAAAATTAAACCCTTTCCCTAAACCACCTTGCACTTGAACACCTCTGGTATTATTATATGTATAATCGACTTCGCCGCCCGTATTTTTACCCAATTGCAAATCTAAAATAGGATCTAATACAAACCAATAGTTTTTACCTTTGACAGTCACCATGTGTTCGTTCCATAATTTGCGTCCTACCCAAGAAGAAGCTTCTTTTTTGAGTGTTGCCTGTTGCGCATTAAAGTCATAATAGTTTGAAACTGTATTATATAAAAGTGGTTTTGAAGCCGTATGACTGTTTGTTCCAACTAAGTTTACTTGTCTGTCAAAATACGCATACATATCATGCGAAAACGGAATGTTTAAATTGCTTTTATATAGCTCATCTTGATAGGTTTCTAATTCAGAATTGACATTCTCAAATTCTTTTTTAGCCGCAACTTCTAAAGCATTTTCTTTTTCCTCAAGTGTTTTCAGACTTTCGATAGCATCAACACTTCCTAGCGGAATGTTTAATTTCATCGTAAACTGCATGTAGGTTGTTCTTCCACTGTATGTCGGTGCTACAATTTCTGGAAGCAATTCAAAAACACGTTTTATTTCTGTTTTGAGTTCTTTATAAACCGCATCTACATATAAGACTTTAAATTTACCTTCTTTGGTTACTTCAAATAATACAATCATTTCACCTGTATAGTTTTCCGTACTGATGATTTCTGGAAGCTTGAAATTTGTATTGATAAATGTTTGCAAAGTAGTATTGAAGCAATTTTCCAGATTTGCAATTTCTACGTTTTCGCATTCTGTAAATACAGGGTATTTTTCATAATCGCTATTTGAGGTAGATATTTGCCCAAACGCGATTTGAAAAACGAAAAATACAAGTATTAAAAGAGCTGTTTTTAGTCGAAACATATTTGGAGGTTTTATTGGCTGGAAAGATACTTAAAATAGATTCATTACGTATAATTCTGATGTTAGAATCTTAAAAAAGCACTTTCATTTTTCATTAATTAGAAAAAAATCAAAGTGCTTTTTGAGTATTTTGTAAAAAAAAGTGCGCAAATTGAACGCATTTTCGCTTAAAAAAGCAAATATATAACGATAATATGCATTAATTAGGTTAAAGAAAAGCTGTGTAAGCTACTTTTTCGTACTTTTGTAGTGTACTTTCTGATTAAATGACCTTTGTAAGTCTTGGTAACATTTACAAAAGGCTTTAAGTTGACATTTTTCATAATAATCGGTTTTAATGTTAATGTAATGATATGTCACAGAAAGTATACCTAAAAAACCGAGTTAATAACTCGGTTTTCCTTTTTTATAAATGTTCCTTTTTGTTTTAATTTACTCTGAAAACAATTGGCAATGTATATTTTACCTTCACACTTTTATTTTGCTGTTTTCCTGGTTCCATTTTTGGAAGCAATTTAATTACACGTTCTGCTTCTTTTTGAAGTTTTGGATGTGGCGCACGCGATTGAATTCCTGCTACGTTTCCGTTTTCATCAATCATAAAAAACACATCGATACGCTTTACTCCTTCGTCCAAACCTAATTCTTCCGCTAACCCTGTATCAAATTTTCTGTTTACGTGTTTTTGAATCTTTTCAGACATACACTTTTTTCTTTTCGCTTTGCTAGTATATTTTTCACAACCTGGAAAAATTGGTGCAAATTCTACAAATGCAAAAGGAACTTCTTCAATAACCTCTTCAGTGTCGGCAACATCAACAGCATTTGGATCAAAGTCTTTCGTAACTTCTTTTGGTGTTGTGCTTGTTTCTAAAACAGTTGCTTTGAGTTTTGTATCATCTGGCACTTCTTTGAGTTCATCTGCGATGATTTGTTTCTCAACAAGTGGTTCAGGCTTTAGCTTTTCTACCACTTTTACTTCTTCTGGCGTAAAAGGTTCCACATACGCAACATCGTCTTCTAATATAGCGACATCAACTGCTTCTGTTTTAGCTGTAGCTGTTTCCACCTGAAATAGTGTGTAGACAATGAATAAACTCAGCGCGAGACTTACTGAGAATCGTAACAAAGGACTTCTTTGGATTTTTAAATCATTCTTTTTGGCAAGGTGACTTTCGTGTACACCTGTTGCATTCACATTTTCTGTGTAATTGACATTTTTCATAAAATCGGTTTTAATGTTAATGTTCTGTTAACTACACAAGAAACGTACCAAAAAGAAAGCCCGAGCAAGTTGCTCGGGCTTTTTATATATTTTTTAAGTGTTTTTTTTTGAATTACTGCACTTTGAAAACAATTGGTAACGTATAGTTTACACCTACTGGCTTTCCTCTTTGTTTACCTGGCTTCATTTTCGGCAAACTTCTAATTACTTTTTCAGCTTCTTTCGCTAATCTTGGATGTGGCGCTCTTGAACGTACATCAGTAATATTACCTTGTCTGTCGATTTTGAATACTACAAATATTTTTTGTACACCTTCTAAATCTAAATCAGATGCAAGTTCAGTATTAAACTTTTTGTTTACGTGCTTTTGCACTTGCTCAGACATACACTTTTTACGTTCCTTCTTGCTTGCGTATTTCTCACAACCAGGAAATATTGGTGCATCTTCAATTACTGAGAAAGGTACATCTTCAATTATTTCTTCTTCTTCTTCAATTTCAACAGTTTCAACCTCTTGAATTACTTCTTCTTCAGACGTTTCAGCAGATTCAATTACTGTTTCTTCTACTTCTTCCTCATCCTCTACCACTTCAATTATTTCTGGTGCTGGTGGCGGTGGCGGTGGTGGCGGTTGTATTTGTTGTTGTGTCATGATCATTTCTTCATCATCATTTTCAATCATGTCAACGACTTCTTCTTTTGCTACTTCATCGTAAGCAGTCCACTCCATACCTTGCCAGATAAGAAATGTTACTAATGCTAAACCTAAGGCAAGGTAAAAAACGCTATTTTTCCTTAAATCAACATCTGGATTCTTTTTTGCTTCCATAATAATTTAGTTTTAATGTTCGCTAATTTAATTATTTATTAGCAGAAAAAACAATTAATTTTCTGTTTTTAACTTTCTACTGTTCAATACAATATACTTTATGAGTATTATTGCAAGTATCGTACCAATTGTATTTGCTAAAACATCTTGCCAGTCTCCTTGTCGGTTACTAACTAATGTTTCTTGCATAATTTCAACACATATTCCATAAATAATTGCAAAAATAGCACTCGCTATAATGGCATTTTTTTGGAAAAATTTATTTGTGATTCCTTTTGAAAAGGAAAAAAACCAAAGAATGGCAAATATAAAATATACCAATCCGTGTATTAGCTTATCCGCAAAAGAGAATCCAAGATTGGGTGCTCCTTCTAAAGATATTAAACTAAGAAATGTAAGTATAATGATCCAAGCTATTGCAAAGATGGAATATATATACTTACGCACTAAGAGATTCTTTGTATTGGTCAGCACTTAACAAATCGTCAATTTCTGATGCATCAGAAATTTTAATTTTAATCATCCAACCTTTTCCATAAGGATCTTTGTTTACAACTTCTGGTTCGTCTTCTAATTCTTCATTGAATTCCGAAACTTCTCCTGATAATGGCATGAATAAGTCAGAAACCGTTTTTACTGCTTCTACAGTTCCAAAAACTTCATCTCTTGCAACTTCATCATCTAAAGTGTCCACATCAACATATACAATGTCTCCTAACTCTCCTTGTGCATAATCTGTAATTCCAACAGTTGCAATATCACCTTCAACTTTAACCCATTCGTGGTCTTTTGTATATTTTAAGTCAGCTGGTATGTTCATTTTTTACTATGTTATTTTTGTTATCGTTTGAACAAATGTAGTTCTTTCTCTTTAAGTTTTCAACTCCAATTATTGTTAATTTCCAAAATTGTATCGAAGCGTGATTCCTGATCGAATCGTCGTTTGTGGAAACGCTGTTGATACTGCAAATTTAGAAAATGTATGATCGTAATAGAATAAGGCAGTTAAGTTTCTACTCAACGCATAATCCGCAGTGAATTTTAACGACCATAATGTTTGTCCGGCTGTTACTTGATTGTTGAATAAATCTAAACTTCTAATAATGGTGATGTTTTCTCTGAGCGATAAATCTGCTTTTAAGTTTAAGTCACCTTTTAGTGTTGTTTTCTTTCCTGCTATACGTGTATCAATTCGAACATCTTTGAAACGATACCCTAATCCTACGATGTATTCGTTTCCGGAAACTTCTGTAAGCAAGTTATTATCAAAACTTAATGATAATGCACGATCGCGCTTTATTTCGGCTAACACTTTAATAGAACTTTTCATTTCAAAATCAATTCTGATTAATGGATTGAATTGTTCAACTAAGTTTACATTAGAGAATATATTTTGATTGTGAAAGTTCCCACCTTGATCAACGTTTGTAGCAGAAAATGGTGTATCAGCTTCGTAATCTAAGTTGTTTCTGAACGAGTTAATTGTATAACTTGAACGATATCCATGTGATAAAGAGAAACGCTTGAAACGCTTTTTAAACCATTTTAATCGCATTAAACCTGTATACTTCACTGTCCAGTTTGGAATTGGCACATCTCTAAACGCGCCTAGTTTGACATCATTTGCATCTTTCCCAGAATATGCTGCAATGAATGCGGGTAATAATACTGCCTGATTCGTTTTTCCAAATCCATCAGGAAAACCGTCTCCATCAGTATCTGTTAATGGTTGCCCATTTTCAATTGCCACACGTCGTGCAATGATTTGTCTGTTATTTTCAAAATCTTCAAATGTGACTGATTTGTCTGCATCACTTTGCTTGAAAGCTGTTTTTATGAGCAATGTAGAAATTCCAAAGTTTCCAAATGTATTTCCTGCACCATTTGGTGACAAGGAAGTGTATTCCCCATTTTGAACATTGAACTGTTCCGAGAAATTTTCAGAATAGTTACGATTGGCTACTACATCAATTTTTAAATCTTTTAATGGTTCTAGTTGCGCAGTAATGTCTAAGTTTTTATTGTGAACTTGGGTAAACTGCTGGTTGAATTCTGAGAATTCTGTTAAGTATCCTTGTCGCGCAGCTTCATATCGAACATCAGCCTGACTACCAAATACGAACCCAATAGAAGGTTTTAACGTTCCAATGAATCCAATAGAAGGTGTATATCCAGGTAATACTTTACCATTATTTTCAGAGTAACTAATATTTACACGTTTTACACTTCCAACAATATCAACTACAGTATTGAAAATTTTATTTCCAACACTCGATTTATTAGCTGGTTTTTTCGGCTGGTTTGCAGGTGTTGTTGCAGGAATCCCTGGCTTACCCGCTTGTCGTAAGTTTGTTTTTCTGTTCACTTTACGCTTTCTAACAAATCCTATGTATTTATAGAATTTTGTCATATCTAACGTAGCATTAAGTGTATGTGTGTTTGCGTTTTGGATTGTATTTAAACGTTCTCCTGAAACTTCTCGCAATACATCAGAACCACGTTGCCAGTTAAAATCTCCTGTGTAACTATAATTCGCATCTATGAAACTAAACGTTGGAATTTTGTTTAGTGGCAAATCATACGTTAGCTGTAATGATTGTGTATGCGTATTTGGATCTCCTACATCCCAGAAACCATCCCAAATTCCATAATCAACATCTATTTCGCCGTTTTCATCAAAGTAGTTGTTGACAATATTGTTATTGGCTGCTGTAAAATTGAAACGTAATGAGTTTGTTAAATTGTAATTGATGGCGTACGACCAATCAAATAAGAAGTTACGTTGTTGCAAGCGCGGTAAGTTTTCTACTTCAGCATCTGGCAATAGTGGATCTCTATAAACCTGATCGTTGAAACTTCTTGTAATATTTGAGTTTAATGAAATACTTGTCGGTAATGGATTAAAATTAAAGTCTTTTAACCATTTCCAATATCTTCCTGTGAATAAAGAATCATTCTTTTTGAATGGTTCTATTGATTTTGGCTGAAAGTTAAAGTTATAATCTAATCCTGCACGTACATTTTGATCACGCAACGACTTAATTTCATAATCGTGATGTTCTGTTTCGTTGTATGAATACGAAAGTGTAACGTTTTCTACATCATAGAAATGTGGTTTTTGCTCTGCACCTCTTTCTTTTCGAACACCAATAAAGTTGATGCTTTTACGTTTTGTGTAATCAATTGCTTCTTCAGTGATTCTGTCTCTTTCACCTTGTGTTGCGGCTAAATCCAATCGATCATCCAAACGGATATCTTGATAGAATGGATCATATTCTGGCGTAATGACTTCTTCTCCTATGCTATAATTGAACGGAATTTTGATTCCCCATTTTTTAGGCAATAATTGTCCTAAACTTATATTCGTAACAAAATCATATTGTTTTACATCTTCTCTACTTCTTTCGTTTGGCGTTTGTTCTAAATTTCCAAAACCAACCGTACTGATTCTTCCCGCAGCAGAAACCGTTGCAAAATCTGCAAAGTTTGCATCTAACGAACCAACTGCTGCCCAACCACCTTGATTTTCTAATTCGGCTAAACGCAATTCGTTAAACCAAAATTCTCCACAAATTGGAATTCCACCAACTGGTGTATTTGTTGCATCTAAACTTGTAGCTGTTGAGTTTTTTATACCAACCATTAATGAACGTACACGACCAATTGTAGGATTACCAATGATGGCAATTCGCATGCGTTCATCTGATCCATAATCTGCAAATTGGTTTGTAATTGGCTCTGCATTTTCATTGTAGTATGCCGCTTCTGTTCCAGCGGTGGCATTGTTAAAGTTTGCCGCTTTGATTCGTGTTAATAATGCTAATGGAATATCGAACTCGTTTCTCCAAACATCTTCTGATGAAGATTCATTATCCGCTGTTACATTTAATGGAATTTCTACTTGATAGTAGTTCTGTGTAAAGTCATTTCCAAATCGCAAGAAAGCAACTGCTTGCTGATCTGCTAATTGTACCGTTTGTCCAAATAATGATTCAGCATGGACAAACATTTTTAAGTTTTTATATTGTCGTAAATCAATATCAATATTTTTGAATACACCCCTGGAATCTCCCGATTCTAAGTCACAAATAGACATTGCCAACGATTGTTCATTTTGACGAATAACCGTATTGTTATTGTTTAATTGCTCACGAACAACTCCTGGTGGAATTACATATCCAATTGGTAATTTGTTTGCGTTTTCTTCAACGTTTACAGTGTTTACATCAAATTGTGTTCCTGTATCTACACCATCTTGCGGACTATCTCCGTTATCTTGTAAAGTAAGATTGTAACGTCTCCAATCACCACGAATTAAATCTAACGTTGCAAAACGCAATACCGTTGGCTCATTAAAACCTGTCATGTACATACGAATGAAACGGATAGAACGTAAATCGTTTAACGGAATTTTCTCATCTGGTGTCACTGTTGCATCTGGTGACTGATTGAATTCAGAGATTGGAATTTTGAATTGAACCCATCGTGAGTTGATTGAAGAACCATTTGGCAAATCTGTGGTTACCGTACGTTCGTCTGTAATGTATGTCGTTGCAGTTCCTATTCCTGGATTGATCGGAATTCTAAATTGATAGTAGTTATCAATTGTGTTCATCGTTTGATCTCGGTTGATGTCTTCTACATCAGGAACCGTTGTTGAACCTCTGTTTGTATCTGATACTGCAATTGGCGAGTTTCCTTGTGTACCATTGTAGTTTTTGTATCTATTTAAAACATCTCCATCTGCATTTAAGAAATACTGATAGTTATCTGCCGCTGGATCGGCTTCACCAGCATAGTTTGTATATTTTAAACCTTCTTCATCATCTGGCAAACCATCTAATCCAACATCTTGCACTTGTCGGTTGGCATCATCTGCATCAAACGCATATACTAATGATTGTGTTTGCGGCACTTCTCCCCAAAATGTTTGTGTTACTAGTGGATTGATTGCGTCTGCTTCTGGCAATCCATTTTCATATTGTTTACGACCATCTTTTAACACATCTTCCGAAATGTTACCAATGTTTAATACCAATTCTCCTCCTGGACTTGTGGTGTTTCCTTCCGAAAAATACGGGTCTAATACCCAAAACTGAATATATTCTACGTTTGCTTGCTCAAAGTTTGTCGTTGTTACAGGACGCATAATTCCTCCCCAACTTTCTTGATCTGGTTGGTCTGCAAAGTTTGGTCTGTTATTATACGGGCCTCTTTCGTTTGGATAATATGCTAAGTCTAATGTTGTTTGTATGGTAGTTTGTCCACGAGCAATATCTGTTTGTGGAAATATTTCGTCTACAAATATTCTACGCGTTTCACTTCTTGACACGTCGTTATCAGTAAGTCCACCTGGTGCCTGATTTCCGTAGAATACTGGATCAATGGTATACCAAGCTAGTTTTGCTCTGTTGAATCCGTATTCAAGTTGATCGTTTCCAAATTGTCCTCCTAAGTTATCACCTAAAATATCTCCTGGTGTTCCGGGCGTACTTGCTAAGAACCAACCTAATGGTGATTTGATGTCAATGGTAGATTGTGCACCTTCAAAATCATCTACATACGCGGTTGCTTCACCTTCAAAGTCTGCATTTTTAGGACTTCCTGGCAATAGGTATGCAAATTCTCCACGAATGGAAACATTAGATACTACATCTGTGTCAACATTTGGCAACTTGTTTACCAATCGTGTTAGGAATGGAACTTCTGTTGAGTAATTTCCGTTGAATCCAAAGATAGAGTTGTTTACTGGTTCTGCTCCGTAGTTTGCTTTTTGCGTTATTGGTCGCTCATTTAAGTTTAAATATGTAGCTCCAATTAAGAAGTTTTCATTGAATTGATGTTCAACGTTAATTCCTGTAAATCGTTTGTTTTGTTGCCCAAATAATGAGTTATTTTCTACGGATACATCAATTGGCGTATTAGATGCTTTTAGTCCTTCATCTAATATTGTAACACGTCCTTGTTGATAGTTTACTGTATAGTCAATTCCTTCTTGCAAAACACGTCCACCAGCAGTAACTCTTACAGAACCTCTTGGCACATTGAATGCTCCTAACGGAATTCCGTCGCCTCCTTGTGATTTGTAACGTCCTTTTAATTGAAATTTGTTTAAATCGGCATCATCTAGTGCGCCCGCTTTTGTTTCGGTATACATCGTTCTGTATACATATCTTGTTTGGTTGGCGTTGTAATTGATTGGAACATCATAGTCTTCAGAAGCTGCATTTCTTAATTTTTCAAATAAGAAGTTTCCAAAGGGTTCTACTTTTGTGAATATGATGCGTCCAAATTCTTGATCGACCGTAATTCCGGGATAGTAATCAAAAAAACCGTCTCCGCCTGCTTGTGGATTTTGATAAATATCTAATCGGTCTAAACCGAATACTTTTAATAATATTTCGTCTGCTACATCAGCGGGAAGTGCAGGACCAGATGGCACCGCTGTAATATAGTTTACTGGCGAAGGATCTGTATATAATATGTTTAATCTGAAATCTTCTGGACTTAATTGGTATGCATCCGTAGCATAGATGTTTTTCATCATTAAATCCCAAATAGGATCTTCTACTTCAGTAATAGCACTTTTTAATAGTTTTACAACTAAGTTTTGATTTTGAATTTGTGTTGGATTTCCGTCTACATCCGTACTTGTTACTTGCGTTGCATCAATTCCTCCATTGGCAAATTCACCAACTTGAAATACTTGTCCATTTGCGGTATATTGAAAGGCAACAGCTAAGACTTCATCATTACTTAAACGTTGGTTTAAAGAAACGTATCCTAATTTGGTGTGTACTTTGTATTCGTTTTCGTTAAGCTTTCTAGCATTTTCAAGATATACATAATCAAATCCTTGTTGTGCGCCTGCTGTAACACCAGTAAATCCTTGTTGAATGGTTGCAATATCTCTAATTTGTTCTGAAAGTGCTGAACCTGCTCCAATTGTTTCTGGGTTATAATTGTTATTTTCGTTGTCTGGAAAATCATTCGGGTTTACTGAGTTAAAGAAACCTCCCACTGAACCGATTCTTGTTTTGTTCGGATCTGCTTCACCTAAATCTTGCAATCCTACAATGTTACGGACATTACTTGTCTGAGCAGATCGGTTGGTTACCCAAACTTCAACTCTTGTAATTTCAACAGGACTGTTGATAAATGGATAGTTTTCTAACGCAGTATCGTATCGATCTCTAAAGTATTGTGACATAAAGAAGTGACGATCTTCGTCATAATCTAATGCAAATAAAGCAAATTCTTCAATGGTTCCACCGCCTTCTGAGGTAATGGTTCTGGTTTGCGAACGTTGCTCTGAGAATACACCTGTAATACGTGTTTTTCCAAATTGCAATTGTGTTTTTACCCCAAATAAACTTTGCGCTCCTGTGATTAAAGAACTGTTCAGTGGCATGCTCACATTACCAACTTCAATTTTTTGAAGGATGTCATCTTCTGTTGGCGTATATTCTAGTTTGATTTGATTCTGAAAGTCAAATGTAGATTCTGTATCGTAGTTTGCATTAATTTTTAATCGTTCTCCAACTTTTCCAAGTAAACTTAAACTGATTCGTTGATCAAAGTCAAAACTTAAGTTACTTCGGTTTCTTGGTGATAATGCTGGATTGTCATTTTTCTGGAAACGAACTCCTAAATCCATTGCCACCGAACCTTGCGGAATTACTTCAATGGTATTTCCTCCAAAGATACTTTCAAAGAAATTGGAATTGATTTCAAATATTGGTAATAAGTTTTTTAGTGCATCTTCCGAACCTTCTTTTTTCCCCGAAATAGCATCAAGCTTTTCCTTGAAATAACCTTTCATACTTTCCTTTAGCAATAACTCACGGTATTGTCTTGGCGTTAAGATTAACGGATATCGGATATCGTAGTTTGCAACAGATTCCGTGTAGATGTATCTGTCTATTTTTGGATCGTATGTATATTTTGTGACAATGCTGGTTGGGTCTTTTAATTTTATCTTCCCAATGGCAAAGCCTATTTGTGTTGAATCTTGTTGTTGCGTTGCTGGTTCTTGCGCCGCTACTATGCTGGTAAATAACAAAGCGAATACGGCAAGCGCATTTTTGATATGTTTTGTTATTAAGTCGGTATTGTTTTTCAAAGTAATTATAAGTTTTTTAATGCCATTTTGATCATTTCTTCTACGCTTCCACTAGGCATTTCTTTAATTATTTTATCGAGGACTCTTTCAGATTGTTTTCGTGTATAACCTAATACTTCCAAAGCAGATAACGTTTCTTCTTTGTTTGTATTGTTTTGAGACATTGAAACTTCGTCAAGATCGTATAATTTTAAGACTTTATCTTTTAATTCTATGATGACACGCTGTGCTGTTTTTGCACCTATTCCTTTTACTCCTTGAATTGTAGCCACATCCGCTGAGCTTATGGCTTCACAAATTTGTTCGGAAGTTAAGGAAGATAGCATGGTTCGCGCAGTGCTTGTTCCAATTCCAGAAACCGAAATTAACAACCGAAATACTGCACGCTCACTTTTTTGAAAAAAACCATATAGTGTTTGTGCGTCTTCGCGAACGTAAAGATGCGTAAACAGTTTTATGTTTTCTTGATTCGGGATTTGAGAATACGTAGTTAACGAAATGTTGATGAAATATCCGACTCCATTACATTCAATAACAACGTCTGTTGGATTTTTCTCTACGAGCTTCCCTTGTATGTGAGTAATCATCTATTTGAACTAGTTAAAGTCCCAAATGTAATAAATTTATTCACATTTCTTTAACGAATTCAGGCTTTAATATACTAAAGCAGTATACTTCTTAGATTTACATTTCTTCTTTTCGTTGTTGCCACTTTTCTTTTTCCTGTGCATCGATCACCGCAACAGCTGCCATATTGATGATTTCATCAACACTTGCGCCGAGTTGCAAAATGTGAACTGGCTTGCTCATTCCCAGCATAATAGGCCCAATTGAATCTGCTTTATTAAGCTCTTTCATGAGTTTATATGTAATGTTTGCTGCGTCTAAGTTTGGAAATACAAGCGTATTTACTTCTTTTCCTGCTAATTTAGAGAATGGAAATTTTTCTGCAAGCATTTCTTTGTTTAGTGCAAAATCGGATTGTACAGCACCGTCTACATTGATCTCTGGATGATATTTGTGTAAATATGTAACAGCTTCATCTACTTTTTTTGCTCTTTCATGATCAGACGAACCAAAGTTTGAATAAGATAACATGGCAATGTTTGGTTCTAATCCGAACATTTTTACTGTTAGTGCTGTCATGTGTGCAATTTTTGCCAATTCCCGCGCAGACGGGTCAATATTTATAGAAGTATCCGCTAAAAACATTGGACCACGTTCTGTAATCATTAGGTTTGTTGTAGCAACTTTTTTCACACCTTTTGCTGTTCCGATAAGCTCTAACATTGGTTTTACAACTGTTGGGTAACTTCTAGAATATCCTGAGATTAAACCATCGGCATCGCCTTCATTTACCATCATTGCGGCAAAGTAGTTACGCTCGCGCATTTTACTTTTTGCATCGAGCATCGAAACTCCTTTACGTTTTCTGGATTCCCAATAGATTTCTGCGTAATGTTTTCTTTTTGCTTTTTGCTCGTTTTTTTTAGGGTCGATGATTTGCACATTACCCTCAAATTCTAGTTCTTCACTAAGTTCACGAATAATTTTTTCGTTTCCTAGTAGAATCGGAATCGCAATACCTTCATCGTATACATATTGCGCTGCTTTTAATACATCTAAGTGATCTGCTTCTGCAAAAACGATTCGCTTCGGATTGGTTCTTGCTCTTTTGTGTAGCAATCGAATGATTTTATTGTCTGCTCCTAATCGATGTAATAATTCATCTTCATATTTTGCCCAATCTTCAATAGGTTCTGTGGCTACTCCAGAATCCATTGCTGCTTTTGCAATAGCTGGCGGAATTTTTGCAATTAATCTTGGATCAAATGGCTTTGGAATGATGTAATCTTTACCAAATGTAAGTTTGGTTTCTCCGTATGCAATGTTTACTTGCTCTGGCACGGGTTCTTTTGCGAGTTCGGCTAACGCTTTTACCGCAGCCATTTTCATTGCTTCATTAATTTTTGTTGCACGAACGTCTAATGCGCCACGAAATATGAACGGAAATCCAAGTACATTGTTTACCTGATTTGGATGATCTGATCGCCCTGTTGCCATGATGATATCTTCTCGCGAAGCAATAGCTTTTTCGTAAGAGATTTCTGGTGTCGGGTTTGCCATTGCAAATACAATAGGATCATGTGCCATTGAACGCAACATTTCTGCTGTGACAATATTTCCTACTGAAAGTCCCAAGAAAACATCCGCACCTTCCATTGCGTGTGCTAAAGAATCATAATGTTTTGACGTTCTAAAACGTGCTTGCATTGGCGATAAGTCTGTTCTGCCTTTGTGCAGTAAACCATCTGCATCAAACATGGCAATATTTTCTAATTTCGCTCCAAGTGCAATGTATAAGTTCATACATGAAACAGCTGCCGAACCTGCTCCAGAAACTGCAAAACGCACATCTTCAATTTTTTTATCTGCTATTTCTAACGCATTGATTAATGCTGCTGACGAGATAATTGCCGTTCCGTGTTGATCATCATGCATGACAGGAATATCCAATTCTTCTACAAGTCTGCGCTCAATTTCAAATGCTTCTGGCGCCTTGATATCTTCCAGATTGATTCCGCCAAACGTAGGTGCTATATTTTTTACCGTTTCAACAAATTTGTCTATATCTTTCGCATCTACTTCAATATCAAATACATCAATATCAGCAAATATTTTAAAGAGCAATCCTTTTCCTTCCATGACAGGTTTTGACGCTTCAGGACCAATATCCCCTAAACCTAATACAGCTGTTCCGTTAGTAATCACAGCAACTAAGTTTCCTTTTGTAGTGTACTTGTAGACGTTTTTTTTGTCTTTTGCTATTTCTAAACAAGGTTCGGCAACTCCTGGAGAATACGCTAGGGATAAATCGCGTTGTGTAGTATATCTTTTCGTAGGAACCACTTTTATTTTTCCCGGTTGCGGTTTCGCATGGTAAATAAGTGCTTCTCTTCTTTTACGTTCTGAATTACTCATATTGATGGGTTTCATCACCTTTGGCTAGTATAACTGTAGGCAATATGAATTTGCAAATTTATATGTCTGAGTTTAAAGGAAAAAATTTAATATGCTTTCTTTAGTGTTATTTAACAAAAAGTCTTTGAATCACAGTCCTACTCTGTCTTTAAGAATTTGATATTTCGAACTAATCCTGTGTATTTGGTTCGTTTGACAGCCGATTTTTTGAATATTTCACTAAATACTTCTTGTGTGATTTCTTCCCAGTCTTTTTTAGTCATGGACAATAATTCTGGATGCGGATTGAATAAAGGTTCGTTATGCGGTTTTGAGAATTTATTCCACGGGCACACATCTTGGCAAATATCGCAGCCAAACATCCAATCGTCAAAATGTCCTTGTGCGTGTATTGGAATTTCATTTTTTAGTTCGATGGTGAAATACGAGATACATTTGCTTCCATCCACCACATACGGATCTACAATGGCTTGCGTAGGACACGCGTCAATACAAGCGGTACAACTTCCGCAATGATCCGTCACTGGCGAATCGTATTCTAAGTCTAAATCAATGATGAGTTCGGCAATAAAATAGAAAGAACCCACTTGTTGTGTGAGCAAATTGCTGTGTTTTCCAATCCAACCCAATCCGCTTTTTGCAGCCCAAGCTTTGTCTAATACTGGCGCTGAGTCTACAAATGCGCGTCCTGAAACTTCTCCGATTTCATCTTGAATGAAGTTTAGTAAATGCTTTAGTTTGTCTTTGATGACAAAGTGATAATCCGTTCCATACGCGTATTTTGAAATTTTTGGCGCTTCTGGATCTTTTTGGATTTCTGACGGATAGTAGTTTAAGAGTAACGAAACTACCGATTTTGAATCTTCCACTAATTTCGTTGGATCTAATCGCTTGTCAAAGTGATTTTCCATGTACTGCATTTCGCCGTGCATGTTTTTGTTGAGCCAAGCTTCTAATCGTGGTGCTTCTTCTTCTAAAAATCCTGCTTTTGAGATTCCACATGACAGAAATCCTAAGCGTTTTGCTTCAGCTTTGATGAGTTCTGTATGTTTTTGTGTTGAATTCAAGCAGTTCTATTTGTAAATTTCAGCGTCACATTAATTGGCTTTAGCGTGATTAACGGCGCAATTTCCACTGTTTTTTGATCAGTTTCGATGTGATATTTTTTTAATACAGCATACACCGACAACATCATTTCGTAGAGTGCAAAACCATTTCCGATACACATTCTTGGTCCTGCACCAAACGGAAAGTAATGTCCGGCAGTTTCTTTTCGGTTTTCTTCCGAAAAACGTTCCGGAATGAAATCATTCGGGTTTTTCCAGTATTTTTCGTTTCGGTGCAATTCGTAAAACGAAATTCCGATCATGGTTCCTTTTTCTATGTTGAATTCTGCAAATGAATCATCTTCAATCGCAACTCTATCCGTAATCCATGCTGGTGGATATAAACGCATTGCTTCTTCCACGCAGTTTTTTACATAGTTGAGTTTTGCCAATTTTTCCATTGGCGTTAAGTTATCATCAATCGCATCTACTTCTGCAACTGCTTTTTTGAGTATTTCAGGATCTTTTGCGATCAAGTGAAATGTAAACGTGAGTGCGTTTGCCGTTGTTTCATGTCCAGCCACAAAGAAGATTAAGATTTCGTCGATTAATTGCTCGTTGGTCATGGAAGTTCCGTCTTCTTCATATTTTGCCTTGAGCAACATGTCTAATAGATCATCATGTTGTTTTTCAGACACACGACGTTCGTCGATTACTTTGTTAATAATATCTCTACTTTCTTGGACTAATCCCATGTGTTTTGCAACCAATCCGCTTACTTTATACCACCATTTTTTGTGTGGCTGACGAATTTCACGAATGATAAAGTCTTGTAATTTTTCAATGATTTCTTGCAGACGATGCATGGTGTTATCATCTGAAGAATAGTTGAATAATGATTTTGCAACCACATGAAACGCCAATTCGTTCATGATGGAGTACAAGTCTACTTTTGTATCTGTTTGAAGGTTCTCAATTTGTTTTTCAATGGTACCTTCCATAATGGTCACTAATTTTTGTAGTTTTTCTCTATGGAATGCCGGTTGAATGAGTCTTCGTTGTTTTAACCAATAGTCGCCACTTGACGTTAATAATCCTTTCCCAACATATTTGGATAGGTATTTCGTCTGAATTTTAGATTTGTTATAATTCCGATGATTTTTTCGAAGAATGTGCATCGTAATTTCTGCATCGCGCGTAAGCATGACCCTTTTTGAAAACGGTGGCGCAATTGAAAACGAATCGCCATTTTTATCAAAACCTTCTTTGTGAAAAGGAATTGGATTTCGCGTAATTGTAGACGACTTTAACAACAACTTAAAAAACGGAATGGAGTTTGGGTATTTGTACATTGGTTGTTCGTTGTTCGTTGTTCGTTGTTTGTTGTTTGTTGTTTGTTGTTTGTTGTTTGTTGTTTGTAAAATCTAACTCTTTTTTGCCACAAATTCACAAATGTTTTTTTGTTGTTAGCATCTCGACTACGCTCGATGTGACACATTTATAATTTATCACTCCTAAAACAATCCTCCTTGCGTTGCACCTTTGATTCTACCTAAGTGTTTGTATGCAAGCTCCGTGACTTCTCTTCCTCTTGGTGTTCGCATGATGAATCCTTGTTGAATGAGAAATGGTTCGTATACTTCTTCAATGGTTTCGCTACTTTCAGAAACAGCCGTTGCTATGGTTGTGATTCCCACTGGTCCACCTTTGAATTTGTCTATGATCGTTGATAAGATTTTATTGTCCATTTCATCTAAACCGTACGCATCTACATTTAATGCTTTGAGACTGAATCGGGCAATTTCTATGTCAATGGTTCCATTTCCTTTTATTTGCGCAAAGTCACGCACTCTACGTAGTAATGCATTTGCAATACGCGGTGTTCCACGACTTCTTCCTGCAATTTCTATCGCTGCTTCCATGCCTATTGGCACATCGAGTATTTGTGCGCTTCGCTGTATGATGGTTGATAGTAATTCTGTTGAATAGTATTGTAATCGGCTAGCAATTCCAAAACGTGCACGCATTGGTGCTGTTAGCAATCCTGAACGCGTTGTCGCGCCTATTAATGTAAATGGATTGAGATTGATTTGAACCGTTCTGGCATTTGGTCCAGATTCAATCATGATATCAATTTTGTAATCTTCCATTGCAGAGTAGAGATATTCTTCTACAATTGGACTTAGTCTGTGTATTTCATCTATGAATAATACATCGCGTTCATCCAAATTTGTGAGTAAGCCTGCTAAATCACCTGGTTTGTCTAATACAGGTCCAGAGGTTACTTTGATACTTGCCCCCAATTCATTGGCTAGAATGTGTGCGAGTGTTGTTTTTCCCAATCCCGGAGGACCATGAAAGAGTGTGTGATCGAGTGCTTCTTCACGAAGGTTTGCTGCTTGTACAAAGATTTGTAGATTTTCTAATACTTGATCTTGTCCTGTAAAGTCTTCAAAGGATAATGGTCGCAATGCTTTTTCTACATCTAATTCTTCTGGAGAATAGTTTTCGCTGTTAGGGTTTAAGTTTTCGTTCATAGAGGTCTGTATTGGGAAAATACATAATTATATTCCTAAATTACATACGGCTTCCTCAACAAAGATAAGAGAAAAAGCTTATAAAGACATGATTAAAGCAAGGTTGCTTTTTTCATAGTTCATCAAGAGTATTTTATATATTTTCTCACAATTAACATTAAATATTACCTATTCTCCTACGCAATATGTTATATTATACTATATAACCAAAAATCTTTAATCATGTTAAAAAACATTTTAAATTTAGATGGCGTTGAAACGTTATCTAAAAAAGCACAACAAGAAATTAACGGAGGACTTCAAATTCCTGTACCACAAAATTGCAATGGTGTGTATTGTCCAAGTTATTGCCATTGTATTAGTGCTTACAATTCCTATTGTGTATTTACTAGCGGTCGTAGGCAAGGACAGTTTTGCTATGCTCTGTAAGTTATACCATTTACAAATTAAATTTACTGTAAAAGGAAAGAGTCGCTTTAGTAGTTAAAGCGACTCTTTTTTTATGTTGATATTTTATGAAATTTCTGTTTTCATGAGATCTCCATTTTCTTGGAGATTTCCGTTTTCACGGAAATTTTAGTGATGCATTTCTTCTTCTCCGTCCTTCATTGGAACGTTTTGCGGAACAAAATCATCATCATGACCTGGTTTACTGTAATCGTAAGCCCAACGGTGAACATGAGGAATTTCTCCTGGCCAGTTTCCGTGCATGTGCTCTACTGGTGCTGTCCATTCTAATGTGTTTGATCTCCATGGATTCTGAGGTGCTTTCTTTCCGAAGAAGATACTACCAAAGAAGTTGTATAGGAATACTAACTGGAATGCTCCACCAACAATTGCAAATAATGTAATGATTACGTTTACATCTGCTAAATCATCAAATAATGGAAATTCTGAGTTTGTATAGTAACGTCTTGGCAATCCTGCCATTCCGATAAAGTGCATTGGGAAGAATACTCCATACGCACAGACTGCAGTTACCCAGAAGTGAACATAACCTAAGTTTTTGTTCATCATTTTACCAAACATTCTAGGGAACCAATGATAGATTCCTGCAAACATCCCATATAATGCAGAGATACCCATTACTAAGTGGAAGTGTGCTACCACGAAGTATGTGTCGTGCACATTTATATCTAGTGTACTATCACCTAATATAATTCCTGTTAAACCTCCTGTAATGAACGTTGATACTAATCCGATAGAGAATAACATCGCTGGGTTCAACTGTAAGTTACCTTTCCAGAGCGTGGTGATATAGTTAAATGCTTTTACCGCTGAAGGTATTGCAATTAATAGTGTTGTAAATGTAAATACAGATCCTAGGAATGGATTCATTCCTGAGATAAACATGTGGTGACCCCAAACAATTGTTGATAAGAAAGCAATTGCTAAGATAGATGCTACCATGGCTCGATATCCAAAGATGGGTTTTCGGGAGTTGGTCGCAATGACTTCTGAGGTAATTCCTAATGCTGGAAGTAATACAATGTATACTTCTGGATGTCCTAAGAACCAGAATAGGTGTTCAAATAATACTGGCGAACCACCTTGATAGTGTAATACTTCTCCTTGTATGAATATGTCTGATAGATAGAACGACGTTCCAAAACTTCTATCAAAGATTAATAGTAATGCTGCTGATAGTAATACTGGAAACGATACAACACCAATGATTGCTGTAACAAAGAATGCCCAAATTGTTAGTGGCAATCTTGTCATAGACATTCCTTTTGTACGAAGGTTGATGACCGTAACAATATAGTTTAATGAACCTAGTAATGAGGAGGCAATGAATATTGCCATCGATACTAACCAGAGCGTCATTCCTAATCCTGAACCAGAGATTGCTTGTGGCAATGCACTTAATGGCGGATAGATTGTCCAACCTGCAGATGCTGCCCCACCTTCCACAAATAATGATAGCACCATGATTACACTTGAAATGAAGAATAACCAGTATGATATCATGTTTAGGAATCCTGAAGCCATATCTCGTGCTCCAATTTGCAATGGAATTAGTAAGTTACTAAACGTACCACTTAATCCTGCCGTTAATACGAAGAATACCATGATTGTACCGTGAATGGTTACTAATGCTAAGTATTTATCTGCGCTTAATACACCATCTGGTGCCCAGTTCCCTAAGAATATTTCAAAGATTGTGAACGATTCTTTTGGCCATGCAATTTGCATACGGAAAAATATAGACATCATGACTCCAATAACTCCCATGATGGTACCTGTAATTAAGTACTGCTTGGCAATCATTTTGTGATCCTGACTAAAGATGTATTTAGTCACGAAAGTTTCTTTATGATGATGTCCGTGATCGTCGTGTCCGTGATCTTCTGCGTGTACTGCTGTTGCTGACATATCTTATATATTGTATCTTTTAATAATTTTTTATTGTTCCTTTTTTCCGAAAGTTGCTTGTTCTGCAATCCACTTATCGTAGTCTTCTTGACTTTCTACGATTACTTTCATTTGCATGTTGTAGTGCGATTCACCACAAATTTTGTTACAAATTAAAAGATAATCGAATTCATAAGCTTCTAACGCTTCTTCCCCTTTGGCTAGTAGTTTTTCACTTTTCGCCGCTCTGATATCGTTGATGCGTCTCACCTTATTCGTGATTTTTTGCGTATCACGCATTTCCTCAGTCGTCTTTGTTGGCTTCATTGCAAACTCAGTAATCATACCAGGAACACAGTTCATTTGCATTCTAAAGTGTGGCATGTAAGCAGAGTGCAATACGTCTTGAGAACGCATTTTGAAGACTACTTTTTTATTGACAGGCAAGTGCAATTCTTGCGTAATGATATCATCTTGTGCATATACATCTTCTCTGTCTAAACCTAAGATATTCGGATTGTCTCCTAAGTCAATCAAACGAACGTTTGCTTTTCCTAAGACATTGTCTTTTCCAGCGTATCTAGCTTTCCAGTTAAATTGTTGTGCGTATAATTCAACTACAATTGGATCATCATCCATGTTTACATCCATGATTTCATTCCAAGTGAATAATCCATAAAGAATTAAACCTGCTAATGTGATTACAGGAATGATTGTCCAAATAAATTCTAGCTTGTCATTATCAGCGTAGTATAATGCTTTTCTTCCTTCTTTTCCTCTGTATTTGAAAGCAAAGTAGTGAAGTAATGCTTGCGTTAGTGTTTGCACAAAGAAGATCAGTATCATTGATATGATCATTAATGTATCTACACTCGTTCCGTGTTCTGATGCAGCATTCCCAATTAATGGTAAATCGCCCCATTTTACGAAACATACTATTGTGATAACGTATATGAATATCAAGAATCCCATCATGAGGTATCCGTTGACATTGTTATCCTTGTCATTCGCTACTTGAGAATTATCAGCTTTCGCCTGTGATAAGTCAAATATCTTTGTCAGCTGCCAAATTGCGATTGCAATTAGGATAAGTACTATAATCGTTAGTAAACCAGTAGTCATCTTATTTTATACTGTTTTGAATTAATTAATAATGAAATTGTTTACTTTCTTCAATAAACGGATTTCGTTTTGGCAATAATGGTGCTTTTGTTAGTGCTGTAAACACAACAAAGATGAATATCCCTAAGAATAGTAAGATTGCTCCTATTTCCGCTATTCCAATTGACCAATGTGGACCAACTGTTGCAGGCATAACCATATTGAATATATCTATGTAATGACCAAATAAGATCACGATTCCTGCAATTACAATAATCCAATTTAATCGCTTGTAATCACTATTCATTAAGATTAATAATGGGAATATTAAGTTCAATGCAAGCATTCCAAAGAATGGCAAGTTGTAATCTTCAATTCTAGTGATGAAGTATGTTACTTCTTCTGGAATGTTTGAATACCAGATTAACATAAATTGAGAGAACCATAAGTATGCCCAGAAAATACTGAAACCGAACATAAATTTTGCTAAATCATGTAAGTGACTGTCGTTTACATATTCTAAAAACCCTCTTGATTTAAGGTATATGGTCACTAAAGCAATTACTGTAACTCCCGATACAACCATACTTGCAAATACGTACCATCCGAATAGTGTACTAAACCAGTGATGATCGAAAGACATAATCCAATCCCAAGACATTAAAGATTCTGAGATTAAGAATAATACTAAGAACATTGCTGCTAGTCTGAAGTTTTTCTTGAAGTTGCTGTTATCAGTAGCATTATCTTGACGTATTGATAAACGACGAGAGATTTGACGATATGCAATCCAAATTGAACTGTAAATAACTGCTCTGATTAAGAACCAAGGCACATTTAACCATGCTTGTTTCCCTACAGTTAACTTGTCATACGTTGGACTACCTTCTCTGATCAATTCTGGATCCATCCAATGAAATAAGTGATTCCAATGTAATACACCCGAAATAAATAGTAATAAAATTATACTAATCGTTCCTGGAATGATATACGCCGTAATTCCTTCCATGACTCTGAATAACACTGGTGACCAACCTGCTTGTGCCGCACGTTGTATAGCATAGAATGCCAATACACCCAATGAAATCATCATAAAGAAGAATGCTGCAATATATATTGCCGCCCAAGGCTTGTTTTGTAATTGTTGTAATTTGTGTTCATCTTGATGAGCTGCATCGTCATGACCAGCATTAGCACCATGACTTGCATCTGCGTGATGATCTGTTGAAGCATGCGCATCGTCGTGTGCTTTTTCATCACCATGATGATCTGCCGCATCAGCTTTGTGATCATCGTGATGTGCTGTTTTAGCATCATCATGTCCTGCGTCTGCATGGTCTCCATCGTGTCCGTGACCATGAGCAGCTTCCATTGCTTTCATATCTTCTACTGAACTTGGCACACTAGCAAGGCTAAAACCTACCATGATAGCTCCAAGTGCAAATGAAATGATTGCGAAAAGTCTTAATCTATTTGAAAACGTATACATTGTATATAATTCTATATCGTTATTGGTCTATTTTAATTCTGCCTTCAATTTTAATACATACTGAGTAACTTGCCAGCGTTCTTTTGTATTTAATTGACTTGCATGTGATCCCATGTTGTTTTTACCGTACATAAGTACATGGTAAATACTTCCTTCAGTGATCGCTCTTGCTGGGTCATTGTATTTAGGTATTCCTAAGAATTTTTCTCGTTTTGCAAGAATTCCTTGTCCGTCACCTTTGTTCCCATGACACACTGCACAATAAATTCCGTACAATTCTTTTCCGTCAGCTAAGTTTTCTTCTGTTGCTTCTAATGGAGAAATCAATTCAGCTTTTGCAGCTTCATATCCTTCGTTCGTGTTATCATACTCATAAGGCAACCAACCTCTTTTTACACTTCCTTCCGCAGGAATTTGTGCTTCCATATTGTTTTTTGCAAATCCTCCGTAAGGAACTCCGTTTACCTCTTGGTAAGCTTCATATCCTACAGGCTCATACATATTTGGAAAATATTGATAGTTTGGCTGCGATTTATTAAAGCATGAAGTCATTAGCAACGCTGCTCCAAAAACGACTCCTATTTTTATAAGGCTTTTCATAATTCTTATTAGTGCTTTTCAGTGACTTTAATTTCAGTAGCTCCTGTTTCTAATAACAGTGCTTTTAATGCATCTTCATTTCCGTGAACTGATACTTCCATTAAGAAGTGATCGTCTGTTGTTCTTGGATCTGGGTTTTCAGCTTCTTTAAATGGCCATAATCTACTTCTTAGGTAGAATGTAATTACCATTAAATGCGCTGCAAAGAATACCGTAAGTTCGAACATAATTGGCACGAATGCTGGCATGTTTTCTAAGTAACTAAAACTTGGTTTTCCACCAATATTTTGCGGCCAATCTGTAATCATGATATAATTCATCATTACAATTGCAACTGCCAATCCTACACATCCATACATGAATGCTGTAATTGCAAGTCGCGTAGGCTCAAGTCCCATTGCTTTGTCTAGTCCATGTACAGGAAATGGTGTAAATACTTCCTCGATATGATGATTTTCTTGACGTACTTTTTTGACTGCTGCCATTAGCACATCATCATCGATATACATTGCTTGTATTACTTTATTACTCATGGTTACCGTCTCTTAGTTTTTTATAATTTTCTCCTGATGATTTTAAGATTGATTTTACTTCTGCCTGTGCAATTACAGGGAATGTTCGAGAGTATAGCAAGAACAATACAAAGAAGAATCCGATCGTACCTATAAATATTCCTATATCTACAAACGTTGGCGAGAACATTGTCCATGATGATGGAAGGTAATCTCTGTGTAATGATGTTACGATAATTACGAAACGCTCAAACCACATTCCAATGTTTACAACAATAGAGATGATAAAAGAGAACATGATACTTGTTCTTAATTTTTTAGACCACATAAATTGTGGAGAGAACACGTTACATGTCATCATTGCCCAATATGCCCACCAGTATGGTCCGGTTGCTCTGTTTAAGAATGCATATTGTTCGTATTCTACTCCTGAATACCAAGCGATGAATAACTCTGTTATGTATGCACATCCAACAATAGAACCTGTAATCATGATTACGATGTTCATTAATTCGATGTGTTGTAATGTAATATAGTCTTCCATATTACACACTTTTCTCATAATGATTAATAAGGTGTTTACCATAGCAAATCCTGAGAATACCGCACCTGCCACAAAGTATGGAGGAAAGATGGTCGTGTGCCATCCTGGTATTACAGACGTTGCGAAGTCAAACGATACAATGGTGTGTACCGAAAGTACTAATGGTGTTGCTAAACCTGCTAATACCAATGATACTTCTTCAAAACGTTGCCAATCTTTAGCACGTCCACTCCAACCGAAACTCACTAAGCTGTATATTTTCTTTTGGAAAGGTTTTACGGCTCTATCTCTAATCATAGCAAAATCAGGAAGTAATCCTGTCCACCAGAATACTAATGATACTGATAGATACGTAGAGATTGCAAATACATCCCAAAGTAGTGGTGAGTTAAAGTTTACCCAGAGTGAACCAAATTGGTTTGGAATTGGTAATACCCAGTATGCTAACCAAGGACGTCCCATGTGAATGATTGGGAATAATCCTGCTTGTACTACTGAGAAGATGGTCATTGCTTCCGCAGAACGGTTAATTGCCATTCTCCATTTTTGACGGAATAGTAATAGTACTGCAGAAATCAGTGTTCCTGCGTGACCAATACCAACCCACCAAACGAAGTTTGTAATATCCCAGGCCCAACCAACTGTTTTGTTAAGACCCCAAACTCCAATTCCAGTAGATACTGTGTAAATAATACATCCAATTCCCCAAAGGAATGCGAGTAAAGCAATTGAGAATACTATCCACCATTGCTTATTTGCTCTTCCTTCTACTGGAGCTGCTATATCAAGAGTTACGTCATGATATGATTTGTCTCCCGTTACTAAGGGTTTTCTTATAGGTGCTTCGTAGTGCGACGCCATAATCCGTTTATAATTGTTTCTTATTAATTCTCTTTTTTATGCTTCTTTTGTATTCCTAACCTTCACGTGATATTGTACGTTTGGCTTCGTTCCAACGTGCTCAAGTAAATGATACATACGATCATCTTCAAATAATTCAGCTACTTTGCTTTCTTTATCGTTGATATCTCCGAATGTCATTGCTCCTGAACTACATGCTGCAGAACAAGCCGTTTGGAATTCACCATCTTTGATTTGTCTTCCATCACGTTTTGCATCAAGGATTGTTTTTTGTGTTTTTTGAATACACATAGAACATTTTTCCATCACACCACGCGAACGTACAACTACATCAGGGTTTAATACCATACGACCTAAATCGTCATTCATGTAATAGTCAAATTCGTCATTCTTATTATATAAGAACCAGTTAAATCGACGTACTTTATATGGACAGTTGTTTGCACAGTAACGTGTACCTACACAACGGTTATATGCCATGTGATTTTGACCTTGTCTACCGTGTGATGTTGCCGCTACAGGACAAACTGTTTCACATGGAGCATGGTTACAGTGTTGACACATTACAGGCTGGAATGCTACTTGTGGATTGTCCGCTGGACTTTCCAATTCTAAGAATCCTCCTAATGAACCTTTTTCTCCAAATAATCCGCTAAATTCTTCTTTCTTTTTGTCGTCTTCCGAGAATGTTTCCTCAGAAGAATAGTATCTATCAATACGCAACCAGTGCATATCTCTACTTCTTCTAACTTCTGTTTTCCCAACTACTGGCACATTGTTTTCAGCGTGACATGCAATTACACATGCGCCACATCCTGTACAAGCGTTTAAGTCAATAGCTAAGTTAAAGTGATGTCCAATTGAACGATCAAATTCAGCCCACATATCCGCTTCTGAACTTGTCGCAGCGATCATTTTGTGATCTTTAGACACATGTGGTTTTTCATTGAAGAAAAAGTCTCCATACTGATTTTTATCGCGAGTATTGAATACTTCTAATGTTGTTTCTTTTACGATGTCACCTCTACCCATTAAGGTATTGTGCAACTGAACGCAAGCAAATTCGTGCTCTCCGCCAGCTGAAGCAACTGAAACATTTTGAACTGTATTGAAATTGTTGTAAACTTTATAAGCGTTTACACCAGTTTGCATTTCTTCTTTAATTCCAGCTTTTTTACCGTATCCAAGCGCTAAACCAACGGTTCCTGGTGCTTGTCCTGGTTGAATGATTACTGGAACCTTCATTGGTTCCCCACCATTTACCGTAATGTTTGCATACGTACCATTTAGTCCGCCATTGGCAACATTCCAGTTTTTCAAGTCTTTTGCATCAGCATCTGCTTGAGAAACGGTTAAGTAGTTATCCCAAGAAGCTCTTGTGATTGGATCTGGAAATTCTTGCAACCAAGGATTGTTTGCTTGTTGTCCGTCTCCCATACCTGTTTTAGCATACAACACTAACTCCATTCCTGAAGCCGCTTTTGTCCCTGCTAATTTTCTAGCTTGTGAATTTACATCTACACTTGCAACTGCTGTTTCTTCAACTTCTGAAGCTTCAATAGCATCCGTTGCTTCTTCTGCTAAGCTAACTGTTGCGGTTGTTGAGTAAACTCCATCATGAACTGCTTTGTTCCATGAAGTTCCAAGGCTTAAAATGTTCGTAGACCAAATTTCTTTGATATACTCGTAATATGTTTTTTCGTTTCCAGTCCACTTTAATAAAGCATCTTGAAATTGTCTTGTATCAAATAATGGACGAATTGTAGGTTGCATTACACTGTAATGACCTTTTTTCATTTCTACATCTCCCCAAGATTCTAAGTAATGTGGAGCAGCAGCTACATATTTTGTATGCATTGCCGTTTCGTCCTCATGCATTGTGAAAGAAACTGCTAAGTCTAGTGTTTTTAAACTTTCAGCAAACTCATTTCCATTAGCTAGTGTATATACTGGATTTACTCCAGCCATAATGATTCCACCAACAGCATCATTTTTCATGTCGCTGATTAGCTTTGCTACGGCTTTATCATTTCCTTGTCTTACTTTACGTGGTGCATCTTTGTCATAAGCCTCACTGTTTAATGCTTCGTTGATTGCTAAGACTAAACTTTGCGCATCAACATCATTAATTCCAGTGATAACAACTGCTTTTGAACCAGCTACTTCTAATTGACGAACAGCTTTTGCTATTGCATCTTCCGCTTTGTCAGACAATTTTCTACCTGAAACACTGTTTCCAGTAACTCCTGCATAGATTTTTGCCAACGCAACTTTTTGATCAGATGGCGATAACGGAACACGCTTGTCAGCATTTGCTCCTGACAATGTCATGTTTGATTCAAATTGAATATGTCTAGACATATTTTTATGACCATTCTTTCCAGTAGGAATTCTACCTTTTGCATATCCATCATCATATCCACCACCTTGCCAGTCTCCTAACAAATCAGCTCCAACAGATACAATTACTTCTGCTTTTGAAAAATCATAGTCAACCAATCCTCTTTCGCCATATTTAGCTTCAAAAGCATCTAGTGCAGTAGATTCTGATATTGCATCATATACTACATGTGTTACATTTCCATACTTCGCTTTGAATTCTCCAACTAATTTAGCTGTTGAAGGACTCGCAAAAGTTTGTGTTAGTAATACAACTTGCTTTTGAGCAGCACTCAATTCATTTAATTTTTGTCCAACTTCCGCATCTAATGTTTCCCAAGAAGCATCAACACCCGCTATTTTTGGCTGTTTTACTCTTAAGCTATCATATAAAGATAGTACAGATGCATGAACTCTAGCATTTGCACTTCCTTTTACAGCTGCGTCTTTGTTGTTTTCAACTTTGATTGGACGACCTTCTCTTGTTTTAATTAAGATACTTGCAAAATCATATCCATCTGCGATTGTTGTCGCGTAGTAGTCAGCAACTCCAGGAATAATAGTTTCTGGCTGTACTACATAAGGAATCGATTTTATTACTGGTCCTTCACAGGCTGCTAATGTAGCTGCTGCTGTACTAAAACCAACATATTTAAGAAAGTCTCTACGAGAAGTTGAAGAGGACTCTAAAGTCTCTTTATCTCCTAAGAATTCATCTACAGGAATCGCTTCCACAAACTCATTCTGTCTAAGTGCGTCAACAATGGAGCTATTCTCATTTAACTCCTCAACACTTTTCCAGTATTTTTTGTTTGATGCCATGTTATATATATAAAATTAGCTTCTTAATTAATATTAATAGTGACATTTTCCACATTCTAAAGCTCCCATTTCAGACGCTTTGAATGATTCAACACCATATTTTTCTTTTAACTGCTCGTGAATTTTATCGTAATATGCATTACCCTTAAAGTTCACATCTGTTTCTCTGTGACAGTTGATACACCAACCCATTGTTAATGGTGAATGCTGTTCAACAATTTCCATTTCTTGTACTTCTCCGTGACATGTTTGACAATCAACTCCAGCAACCATTACGTGTTGTGAGTGATTGAAGTATACAAAGTCTGGCAAGTTATGAATACGCACCCATTTCACTGGCTTTGGCTCATTTGAATACGTTCGTGTTGCTGCGTCCCAACCTGTTGCTTCGTATATTTTTTTGATTTCCTTGTCGTAGAAGTCTTTAGAGTATTTCGCAGATGTTTCTCCGTTGTACTCATTGATGTTCATGTGACAGTTCATACATATATTTAGCGCTGGAATTCCTGAATGCTTACTTACTCTCGCTGACGAGTGACAGTACTTACATTCTATTTTGTTATCTCCTGCGTGAATTTTGTGCGAGAAGTGAATTGGCTGAATTGGCTGATATCCTTGATCGATTCCAACTTGCATAAGATATCCATATCCAAAGTATGCAGATCCTAACAAGAAGAAGATTGTGGTAACGATTACTAAGAATTGATTTTGAGCAAATGCTTTCCAAATTGGCGTTCCTTTTGCTTCTTCTTCAACCAACGTTCCATTTGCTACTGCAAATTTTCGAAGTGTTTTGTTTACTAAGAATAAACCTAATGCTAATAAACCGAATAAAACGATTAATGCCCAAAGAATCATTTCACTTGAAAAACCTCCCGGAGCAACAGGTGGCACATCTGTAAGTTGTTTACCGCCATCTGGGACTGTTTTCGGCTGAGCTGTATACGCTAAGATATCATCTATTTGCTTATTACTCAACTGAGGAAAAGGCGTCATGATGCTCTCATTATTAGCCTCAAATACTTTTACAGCATATTTATCACCTGATTTAATCAAGGCTGAGCTATTCTTAATCCATTTGTACAACCACTCACGGTCTAAGCCTTCATCTTCTGCTAAACGAGCTTCAATACCTCTTAACATCGGTCCGGTTGACTTAGAGTCTAACTTATGACAAGCAGCACAGTTGGCATTGAACAACGCTTTTCCAGCCGTCACGTCGCCTTCTTGAGCAAAGATTGAGGTTGAAAATGCTAGCATTAGCGCTAGCGCGATTCCTAAAATTCTTGAAATTGAATTACGGCGATTCACCTTTTTCATATTTTTAAGTCTTCTTAATTTGGCATGGTTTTTTCTAAGTTAGTCTTACCTTAGACCTTCATGCTGATTCCAAATTTGAGCAAAAATACGAATAGCGTTTAATTTGGGAAATGTTACTGAACTGTTAATTTGTAATTTATAGCAATTCTAAATAACATTTGTGGTTTAAAGTTCGTTAGTATATTTTACATTTGTATAAAATTGTATTCATTATGAGATTTTTAGCTTTAAAAAAGAGCACCATTTTAGCCGTATCGGCATTTTTTTACTCGGGAGTTGTTTGTGCACAACAAGCAGAAATTAATATTTCAAAAGACCCAAAAATTGATAAATTACTTACATATCAGAAAGAAATCAACCAAGAAACAGATAATAATAAGCGCTTTAAGATTCAGATTTTTAATGGAAATCTTAAAAATGCGCAGCGATCGAAATCAAGATTCGAATCTAAATACAGCGACATTAGCGTAACTATTAAGTTTGAGACACCAAATTATAAAGTTTGGGTAGGCGATTTTAGAACAAGCCTAGAAGCAGACCGTTATTTGTTAGAAGTCAAAGAAACGTTTCCTAACGCTTTTATTTTTTCACCATTAAAGAAGAAGAAATAGTTTTTTTAAAAAAATTATTATTGTTGTCTAAAAAAGATAAAAGACCGCTGCGCTGTTAGATCATAGAATAAAGACTAAATGGTAACCAATACTATTTCTACCATAAAATACCACATGCTATCTCGCTCTTTTTAATCACTCCTTATTCACAAAGATGCCTTAGAAATTCTTTGACAGCAAAGTTTTACAAGAATGGGAAATGTTTTATTAGACACTAAAGAAATATTATAAAAAAAAGGATCGCAAATTGCGATCCTTTTTTTTGATTGTATATCTACAAAGTTTATTTCAACTTTTTCTTTACGGCTACTTCTTGGAAAGCTTCTACAATATCACCTTCTTTAATGTCATTGTAATTTTTCACTTGCAATCCACAATCGTATCCTTTGCTTACTTCTTTCGCATCGTCTTTGAAACGTTTTAGCGATGATAATTCTCCTGTAAAGATCACAACTCCATCACGAATTAATCGAATGTTAGAGTTTCTGAATATTTTACCATCCGTTACCATACATCCAGCAATTGTACCAATTTTAGAGATTTTGAATGTTTCTCTAATTTCAGCATTACCTGTGATTTCTTCTTTCATTTCTGGAGACAACAATCCTTCCATTGCATCTTTCACATCGTTGATAGCATCATAGATGATAGAGTATGTACGGATATCGATTTCTTCTTTGTCAGCAACCATTCTTGCATTTCCTGCTGGTCGCACATTAAATCCAATGATAATTGCATCAGAAGCACTTGCCAATAATACATCACTTTCAGTAATAGCTCCAACTCCTTTATGAATGATTTTTACTTCAATTTCTTCCGTTGATAGCTTTTGGAATGAATCTGTTAAAGCTTCTACCGAACCATCCACATCTCCTTTTAGGATAATGTTTAATTCTTTAAAGTCTCCAATTTTGATTCTTCTACCAATGTCAGTTAATGTTGTACGACGCGTAGTACGAACAGATTGCTCACGAAGCAATTGTGTACGTTTTACAGCAATTTGCTTTGCGTCTTTTTCATCATCAAATACATTAAATTTGTCACCCGCTTGTGGCGCTCCATCTAATCCAAGTATTGATACTGCTGTTGACGGATTGGCTGTTTCAACTTTGTTTCCTCGCTCATCAAACATCGCTTTGATTTTACCACTTTGCTTTCCAGCTAATAGGTAATCACCAATTTTTAATGTTCCATTTTGCACAAGAATTGTTGATACATATCCACGTCCTTTATCTAAGAATGCTTCTACAACAGTTCCGACTGCGTTTTTATCTGGGTTTGCTTTTAGCTCTAATAATTCAGCTTCTAGCAATACTTTTTCAAGTAAGTCACCAACACCTAAACCTGTTTTTGCAGAGATATCATGTGATTGAATTTTTCCTCCCCAATCTTCTACAAGTAAGTTCATACTTGCAAGTTTTTCTTTAATTTTTTCAGGATTCGAAGTTGGTCTATCAATTTTGTTAATTGCAAATATGATAGGGACTCCAGCCGCTTGTGCGTGACTAATCGCTTCTTTTGTTTGTGGCATTACATCATCATCCGCAGCAATTACAATAATTGCAATATCTGTTACTTGCGCACCACGTGCACGCATTGCTGTAAAGGCTTCGTGACCTGGTGTATCTAAAAATGTGATTCGTTGCCCATTTTCTAGCATTACTCCATAAGCTCCAATATGCTGTGTAATTCCTCCAGATTCTCCTGCAATTACATTTTCTTTACGAATGTAATCTAGTAAGGATGTTTTACCATGATCAACGTGCCCCATTACGGTTACAATCGGTGCTCTTGGTCTTAAATCTTCTAGTGCATCTTCTTCTTCTTGGACTGCTTCTTCAATATCTGCCGCAACAAAGTCTACTGTAAATCCAAATTCTTCTGCTACAATAGTTAGTGTATCTGCATCTAAACGCTGGTTCATGGTTACCATGATTCCTAGCATCATACATTTAGAGATAATTTCGTTGATTCCAACATCCATCATTGTAGCAAGTTCACCAACAGTTACAAATTCTGTTGCTTTTAATACTTTGCTTTCTGCTGCTTGTTGTTCTAAATCCTCCTCAGTTTTCTGTCTACGAACATCTCTTTTATCTCTACGATATTTTGATCCTTTAGACTTACTACTTTTTCCTTGAAGTTTTTCAAGTGTTTCACGTACTTGTTTTTGTACTTCTTCTTCTGTTGGCTCAACTTTAGCAACAAGAGCTTTACGTACTGGTCCGCGACGATTAGCTGGTCCACGACCTCCGCCACCGGAGGTTCTGTTCCCTGGACCTCTATTTCCACCACCTGTACGATTGTTGTTATTGTTATTTCCTCCTGCACCAGTTTTAGAAATACGCTTACGCTTTTTCCTTTTGTCTGCTTCGGATTCTTTTTTACTATCTTCTTTTTTCTTCTTGGCTTTGTTAAATTGTGTCAAGTCAATTTTTTGACCTGTCATTTTTGGACCAGAAAGTTTTTGATATTTGGTCTCTATTGTCTTTTTTTCAGGTTCTGCAGCTTCCTCAGTTTTTACTTCAGCTGCTGGAGTAGCTGGAGTTGGAGTCACTGGAGCTGGAACAACAGGAGCAGCCGCCTTTTTAGGCTTTAGATCAATTTTTTGAACTTGCTTCGGCTTTGAGAATGAAGGTCTGTTAGAGGCAACTGTCGTTTCTTTTTCAGTTTTTACAGGTGCTTCTACTTTTTTAGGCGCTTCTGGTTTCTTTGCTACTTTTGGCGCTTCTTGCTTAGGCGTTTCTTGAACAGATTGAACAGGTGCTTTTGGTGCTTCTGCAACTTTTTCTTTTACCGATTCCGATTTGTCTTTTTGAGGGTTCAAATCTATTTTACCAATCGTTTTCGGGCCAGATAAGTTTGCTTTTGCACGCACTACTTTTTCACGCTCTTCTTTTATTCGTTGCGCTTCTTCTTGTTCTTTTACAAGTTCTTCTCTTAGTGCTTCTTTCTCCTTCCTTTTCTCTTCTCCTAGCTCTTTAGAAGCCACTTTTTTACTCTTGTCAGTTTGAAAACCGTCAAGTAGCACATTGTATATTTCTCGCGATATTTTAGTCGTCGGTCTTTTTTCCACAGAATGTCCTTTCTGCGTTAAAAAGTCGACAGCTCTATCGATCGAAATATTTAATTCGCGTAGTACTTTACTAAGCCTTATTTTGTTCTCTTCAGCCATAAGCTATTCTAAATTTTACCCTCTTTTTATATAAAAAATTGCTTTTTTATTAATCTTCAAATTCTTCTTTAAGAATTCGTATTACTTCCCCAACGGTTTCTTCCTCTAAATCGGTTTGCTTCACAAGGAAATCCAATTCTTGATCTAATACACTTTTTGCGGTGTCTAAACCAATTTTCTTAAATTCTTCAATTACCCAAGCTTCTATTTCATCTGAGAACTCAGTTAACTCGACATCTTCTTCAGCACCTTCACGATATACATCTATTTCATATCCTGTAAGTTGTCCTGCTAATCGAATGTTAAATCCACCTTTTCCAATTGCTTTTGAAACTTCTTCTGGTTTTAAGAATACTTCAACACGCTTCGTTTCTTCATTAATTTTTAATGAACTTACTCTTGCTGGACTCAGGGCACGTGTTATATATAATTGTAAATTCGTTGTGTAATTGATTACATCTATATTTTCGTTCCCTAATTCTCTAACGATTCCATGGATACGAGAACCTTTCATTCCCACACATGCTCCCACAGGATCAATTCTATCATCATAAGAATCTACAGCTACTTTTGCTTTTTCACCTGGAATTCTTACTACTTTTTTCACTGTTATTAATCCGTCAAAAACTTCTGGAATTTCTTGTTCAAATAATTTTTCCAAGAATTCTGGTGCTGTTCTCGACATGACAATCATAGGCTTGTTTCCTTTAAGCTCTACTTTATCAATAATTCCTCGTACGTTTTCTCCTTTTCGGAAGAAATCGGAAGGAATTTGATTTTCTTTTGGCAACACAATTTCATTTCCTTCATCATCTAACAATATAACAGCTCTGTGTCTTATGTGATGCACCTCAGCTGTATATATATCTCCTACTAAGTCTTTAAACTGTTTGTAGATTGTTGTGTTATCGTGTTCGTGTATTTTAGAAATTAAATTCTGACGTAATGCTAAGATAGCTCTTCTTCCTAAATCAATCAACTTTACTTCTTCAGATACATCTTCTCCAACTTCAAAATCTGGCTCAATTTTTCGTGCTTCTGCCAATTCAATTTCTTGGTTTGGCTCTTCTACTTCTCCATCAGCAACTACGATTCTATTTCTCCAAATTTCTAAATCTCCTTTATCAGGGTTTATAATGATGTCAAAATTATCATCTGATCCAAATTTCTTTTTTAATGCATTTCTAAAAACATCTTCTAATATCGCCATTAGCGTTACACGATCTATTAGCTTGTCGTCCTTAAATTCCGAAAACGACTCAATCAATGCTATATTCTCCATGACATGTCTTTAATTAAAATGTTACCATAACTTTAGCTTTTATAATATCTCCATAAGGTATTTCTTGTTCTTTCTGAACTGTTACTTTACCTTTTCCAATGGGTTTTGGCTCGCGCGCTTTCCATTGCAATTTTATTTTTTCATCATCCGTTTCAACTAAAGTACCTTCTACTTTTTTGTCGTCTGTGGTGATTACTTCTAATTTTCTGCCAATATTTTTTTTATATTGACGAATATGCGTAATTCCTTCTGAAACTCCCGAAGAATAAACTTCTAAAGAGAAATCTTCTTCTTCCCTATCTAGGTTGTGCTCTATGTTACGACTTACCTTCATACAGTCACTTAATGTAACTCCATTATCGCCGTCAATCACAATCACAATCTTGTTTCCCGCTGTAATCTCCTTGGAGATAAGAAATAGTGATTGATCCTCATCAAGGACTTCTTGCAATAAAGTATTAACCTTTTCTTTAAACATTTTTTAGTATGAAAAGAGGGGACTTATGTCCCCTCATTTTTAATCTTTTCGTCTTATAACGGTGCAAATATACACATTTTTTCTAATCTTAAAAACTATTCAACCAAAGGATTTTTATTTGTAACTTTAGTTATTATCTTAAAATCTAATAGTTACATGAAAAAAATTCTCCTTCCAACCGATTTTTCTGATCAAGCTGAATATGCTTTAAAAGTTGCGGCTTCTTTAGCTAAAAGAAATGGTGCTACTATTTATTTGATGCACATGCTAGAACTTCCTTCACATCTTTTGTCTGGAGACACAAATTTGAACGTCCCAGAACAGTTGTTATTTATGAAGATTGCACATGAGCGTTTTGAGAAAACCATGAACCAAGATTTCATGAAAGATATTAATGTAGAAATTACTGTTGAGACACATAAAGCTTTTGATGGAATTACACAGGCAATTCGTCAGCACGATATTGATTTGGTGGTGATGGGATCAAGTGGTGCTACTGGTATTAAAGAAATGTTTATTGGGTCGAACACAGAAAAAGTTGTGCGTACAGCTGACGCGCCCGTTTTGGTAATAAAGAATGCTATTGAGGATTTTAATGTTACCAATTTTGTGTTTGCATCCGATTTTACTGATGATCAGAAACTTGTGTTTGAGCAAGCAATAGATTTTGCAAATATTTATGGAGCTAAACTTCATTTACTGTTTGTGAATACACCTAACCGTTTTGTGACGACTGCTGCCGCAGAAAAGAAAATGAAGGATTTTATTGTTGGCTTTGAAGACTTTAAGGAACATGAACTACATGTGTATAATGATGACACAATTGAACATGGAATTTTAAACTTTTCTCGATCTATTGATGCCGATTTGATCGGAATGAGCACACATGGAAGACAAGGCTTGGCGCATTTCTTTAACGGAAGTATTAGCGAAGATTTGGTCAATCATGCATTGCGTCCTGTGATTACATTTAAGATTTAAAGATTGAATGATTCAAAAAATTAAAAGAGTCTTATATAAAAAAATCCCAATCGCATTGATTGGGATTTTTAGTTTTTTTAGCGTTCATTATGTTGAAAGTCAACTTGATATTCCGGATTATATATAAATCCGTTAGATCCTATATCATGACAGTATTCCACTAAGTATTCTCCAATAAAATCATCGCCATCATTAATCGTAAAACTGATTGGAAGATTGAACCCAAAAGTTCCAGCTCCTTGTGTCGCTAAACTATAGGTTAGTGTTGCCGTGAATGTTTGTGTGCTTCCACCGTCAGATTCAAAACATGCAACTTTCATTCTATTTCCATCCGCCACTGGATTTGTAGGAGATGCAACTCTGTCCCAAATGATGGAACTAAAGTTAGGATAGTGCCATGAGTAATCGCCACGCACATTATTTATTTGACCCGTACGTAAGTAACTCAATGCAGAACCCGTAACAGTTACACCTCCATTTTGTAAAGTATAGTTTGCGCCATCTGCCCAAATGATTACAAAGAACCATTCACCTTTACCTCTCCAAAATCCATCGTAATCATTTTGTGTTCTAAAACGCCATAAATTTTCTGTTCCGCTTTCACAATCACGTTCGCAAGGCTCGTTACATGTTGGTGGTGGTGGATATCCACTGCCGCCACCTCCGCCGCCTGGCTCTTCATCTATTGGAACTAATTTAGAATTTGCATTTACAGCACCCGAATTCACTTTTACAGATCGTCCATCAGCATACGAGAACAATACAACTCCTGCATCATCTCCTGTTTTGTTTATAGCATCATCTTCGTTGATGTATACTTCACTGTTTCTAACAATGAATGCATTTGAAGTTAACTCTTCACTTATAGATTCTGAATGTAAGGTTCCATTTTCATAGTAGTAAATCATTTCCATTGGATTCATGTCATCAAAACCATTGTCTACATATACACGATTGGAAAATTTTTGCGATTTCGCATCACCAATGAGTAAGACAGACATCGCAGGATTTGTTTTTAAATAATCTTTGATTTTTACAGCTGATTTTTCTCCATCAACATCTTCTAACAGACTATTTAAAGAGTTATTCCCAAATCCTTTTGCTTGCGTTTCCCCTTGCATTCCTACGTAGAATTCTTGCTCGTAATAACCTGTACTTTGCAATTCCAGCGCTTTTTCCTGCAACGCTTCATTCATTCCTGAATGTTTGTTGATTGCTATGGATACTAAGCGTGCATATTCAAACAATCCTTCGTGAGCTGCTGATTGTTTTGCCAGATCAGTTTGCTCTATTGTTATTGATTCTTCATCTAGGACAGCTTCATCTTTGGAACAAGAGTTCATAAAAATTAACATTGCTGCTAGAAAGAACAGTTTTATGTTTGTTGGTTTCATAATTATTTGTGATTTTTTGGTTTTCCGTACTCTTTTGATTTTGAAAAAAATCAGGATTTTTTGGTTTCTCCTTTTTTTTGATTAGTTATTTGTAGCACATACAGTTCTGTCACATTGCGTGTGTCGCCAAGAATCACACGAAGTTGTTGGCTTACATGTTAAACTTGCTGGCTGCGGTATTGGACATGCCACAAAGAAGGAAACAGAGGTTTCTGCATTTCCACCTGAGATATTGAAGTTGGAAATACGCGTTTTATGTAACATCAATTTGTGTAGATCAATTTTCTTTTTTTTCATAATTTCTGATGTTTGATTATTATTTTGTGAAGTGTTGCAACAATCCAAATGTAGGGTGCTTTTTTGCTGAGAAAAAACGATTATTCTCACCATTTATGAATTGCATCTATCAATTTATAAATTGCAAGATCATTTTGAATTGTAGTTTTATTAAGACTTTTTACGACCAAAAAAACTATATTTATAGAGATGAAACCACTTTTTAATTTTTCTATCTTTTTCATTACGCCGAGAAGTTGGCTTTCCACTTTCGCAGTTGTATTATTTTCTTATTTGCAAAAACAATTGCTTTTTGTTGTGCTGTTTTTGCTTGTACTGAATGGTGTATCTGCACAAGAAGATTCAGGTTTTATACTTCCTGATTCGCTTCAACAGAAAACATACACAACGTTGCGCACTTCGTTTGAGCGTGTTAAAAATGATTCACTTCAAAGAGTTTTGTATGCCGAGTCCTATCTGGCGAAAGCCACAAAAGAAAAAGATGTATTACAGATGACTATTGGGTATGAATTGTTGGGCATTGCGCATAAAAATGATTATCGAAAAAGTTTTAGATATTACGACAAAGGAATCGCTTTAAGCAAAACACTAAAACACGAGCGCTATCCGGCTGTTTTGTATACTTATAAAGGCGCAGTTTCGTATTCAAAAGGAAATTATAAGGAAGCTTTAGAGAATTATTTACAAGCTATTGACTACACAGAAATGAACGAGAATTTAGAGCTGTTGTCTGCAAATAAACATAATGTCGGAATTTTAAAGAAGCGACTGGAATTGCACGATGAAGCTTTACTTATTTTTAAAGAGTCTTACCAACATGATTTGCAAAATCCAAATCGCGATCCAAATGATTTTATGCGTTCGTATTTAGCATTGGCAGATGTGTATACACTAATGCATCAGGTTGATTCTTCACGAAAATACAACTCCGAAGGCATTAAGATTGCTTCAAAAGAGAATGACACTAAAGTGTATAATTTTTTAGTGTTTACCGAAGGACGAAATTTGTTTTTGGAAGGAAATTACCAAACCGCTATTGATAGTTTATCTCAAACGATTTCCAATTTTGTAGCAAGCACCGACAAGTTACCACTGATTGATGCTTACCTTTTTTTAGGAAAAGCGCATGATTCTTTACAACAAAAAGAGATTGCCATTTCGTATTACAAGAAGGTAGATTCCGTGTTTTCACTAAATCCGAATCATATTTCTACGCGTGTAATGGAAAGTTATGACGCATTATACTCTTATTATAAAGAACAAGAAGATAAAACGAAAGCTGTGTTTTATATTGAAAAGGCTTTGTTTGCCTCAAGTCAACTTAGTAAAGATTATCGTCGTTTAAGCGCAAAGATTGCCCAAAAATATGACAGACGTGTGCTACTTTCTAAACAGAAACAATTGAATGAAGAACTAGAGAATAAAGATAAACAATACAACAGCATTGTACTTTTAGCTATTGTATTGTTTGCTGTTTTTTTATTAATTTTGATTGGGTTTTACTCGAAACAACAACGCTTACGCAAGCGTTTTCAAGAGTTTGTAAAAGCACATGAAACGAGCGTTTCCAATGAAAAAACAGTTGTTGATAAACTCGATGTAAAAGAAATTGGTGTTCCTGAAGAAGTAATAAATCAGCTTTTGGAAAAATTACAGCATTTTGAAATAAAGAACACTTTTATTACGAACGATATTACACTGACAGGTTTGGCAAAGAAGTTTCAAACCAATTCTGCATATTTATCAAAAGTGATCAATACGTATAAGAATAAGAAGTTTGCAGCGTATTTGAATGATTTACGCATTGATTATGCTATTGATAAAATTCAAAACGATAGTCAGTTTTTACTATATACTATTAAGGCAATTGCTTTAGAGGTTGGATTTAATAATTCGCAATCGTTTGCCAGAGCTTTTAAACGAAAGACAAAGATGCAACCTTCCGATTTTATACAACAAGTAAAACACTCAAATTCTTAGAAACACTGTTTTATAACACAAATCGAAGTGCAATTTATAAATTGCAACTACCTTCCTGTAAAACAGCATTATAGTTTGCAAAAGTTGTACTAATTTTATGATAAATCATTAAATTTATTTGACCATGAAATTAAAAACAACAACTTTTCGATTACGTTTACAAAAATCTAAAATTGCGAATCTTACACATGTACTCGCATTAAACGGTGGACTAAAAGATGACACGAAACGGACAACAGATGTCGACTCTATTCCAAAGACGGAACCAAATGAGTTTGTAGATCTGTGTCAATCAACAAATCCTTTTGTTTGTTAATATTTCTCAGCAATTATATTATTTGACTAACAAAAAAAATCCCAATCAGTTACGATTGGGATTTTTTACTTTTCTTCTTTCTCCTTTTTCATATCCTTACAACATATTCGCCATAATATTGAAGAGATTGGCTTTGGTTGTAAAGTATTTGTTTTCAAGCTCAATGGCTTTGATTTTGTTTTCTATAAGTTTTGCTTCTCGCGAATTGACTAGGAATAACGAACTTTCTCCGAGGAAAAATTTTCGCTCTTCCGCTTGAAGCATCACTTCATAATCATCTACCAATTCTTGTGTGAGTCGGTTTTGCAATTCGTACGAGGTGATTTCTTGTGTAACTGCATTGATTTTGTTTTTGAGTGTTACACGTGTTGTCGTGCGTTCAAATTCTAAATCTTGTAATTTTAGCTTTGCCAAACGCAAATCGCCGCGTTCTTTTCGCAAGAATAATGGAAAGCTGATATTTAAACCCGCTTTGTAGTTTTGCGTATTGAACGTTCCGGGTTCATCGGGCGTTTCCGATAAAAAATTGTATTGCAAATCAATTTGTGGCAATAACATATTTTGCTTTAGACGCTTGTTGAGTTGTAAACTTTCATACTTTAAATTGAGCGATTGTATTTTTGGATGCGCTTCCACATCAAAATCTTCATTGTCAAACGCCGTTACATTCAAAATTTCATCAATGCGCTCAAAAGTGGTTGTATCTGGACGAATGCTTTCTTTTAATTCTACTGGCGTGTTATTATTTAACCATAAAAAGTTAGACAACTCCAACGACGATTTCACATACATAATACGCGTCTTTTCCAAGTCTAATTTTCGTGTATTTAAGGTCAATCGTGCTTCTAACGTATCAATAGCAGCTCTTTCACCTTCTCGAAAACTTGCTTTGATTCCGTTAAAACGCAATTCTGCATTCGATAAGAATGATTGGTACACTTGGTTGTTTCGATACGATTTTAACCATTTAAAGTATGTAATCGCTGCTTCATACAAAATTTCGTTGACCAATAATTGCTGATCTACTTGTGCTTGTTGTGTGAACAATTTGGCTTGCTTCAACATTGCCATTCGCTCGTTGATCAATAAACCTCTTGCCAATGAAACCGAAACGCCTGCGCTGTACAAACCGTCTGTTGGCACATTAAATTCAGGATTCAAAAATTCGCCTGTATTTTCTTCAAAATTTGCTTTTAATTCAATTCCATACCACGTTGGAATTTTGAATGTTGCGTTGAGTTTATCGTAATATGCTGTGTTCTTGAATTTTTTTCGATTGTAATCAACTTCCAATTTAGGATCAAATGCACCACGTGCTTTTAGCAATTTTGCTTCACTTTCGTTAATGATCAAATTTGCTTGTTTCACAATGGGATGATACGTTTTTACATACCCAAGATATTCATCCAGAGACATGATAGAGTCTAATGGATTTTCAATTTGAGCAGTGACGTTTCCACTGAAAAGAAATACAAGTAAAAGAAAGATGTATCTCATGATTATTTCTTAGCTGTTTTGTCTTTACTGTTTTTTCCATCTGGTAGATAGTAATTTGGCGGGAAACTGTTGAGTTGTCTCCAAAGTTCAAACCAAATTGGCACATCGTTTAGCAATGCAATCGTTTTTGCACCTGATCCAACTCGAATTGCTGTTGGCCAATCGTGATCATCTTCGTCTGGCGCTAACAAAATTCTGTATTTTCCATTGTCGCTGATAAAGTTTTCAATCGCAACCACTTTTGCTCCGTACGTTCCGTAAGAAACATTGGGCCAACCACTGAATATGATTGCAGGCCAACCATCAAATTGTACACGCACTTTTTCACCAATGTGAATTAATGGTAAATCAATTGGTCGTACAAAACTTTCTACAGCCAATTCATATCCTGCAGGCATAATTCCGACCAATTCTTCGCCTTCTTTAAAGGTTTCTCCTATTCCGCCTCTGATTGCTTTGTTGATGAAACCATCTTGTGGTGCTGTAATGTATAATAATCCGTTTCTAACTTTATAGTTTGTGTATTCGTTTTCCAACTTCGTTACTTGCGCTTCTGTATCAAATTGACTTGATTGTGCTGTAAACATGTTACTTTGCGCTTTTGAAATTTTGTCTGCATACGTAGCTCTTGTGCGCGACAATTCTATTTTTGCGTTCAGCAAATCGTTTTTGTTTGCTAAGTATTTGTTTTCAGCCGAAATTAATTTTGCTTGCGTTTCTTGAAGTTTTAAGCGTTTTTCTTCCACATCTTTTACAGCCTTTAAACCTTCTTTTTGTAATGTTTCGGTACGATCGTATTGACGTTGTGCAATGTTTTCATTAATTCGAGCTGCTTCTACATCAATACTATCACCTTTAATTTTCAGTTTTGCTTGTAATAGTTTGTTTTGCGTTTGCTCTAGTTTTAAGCTTCGTTCGTTTTGCAACGCTGATACTTGGCGTTCTAGCGCGCTAATTTTTCCTTTGTAGGCAGTTACAGAAGATGATTTCGCTTTGATTTGATCGCCAGTTCGTTCTACCAATCGATCATCAAAATAGGCACTTTTCACTTCTGATATTTTAAGAATGGTATCGCCTTTTCTCACAGAATCGCCTTCACGAACAAACCATTGTTCTATTCGTCCTGGAATTTGAGATTGAATCGTTTGCGGACGCTGATCTGGCCGTAATGTAGTCACCAAACCTTGTCCAGAAATATTCTGCGTCCATGGAAGAAATAGTATAATGATTCCAACAACAGCAAACACAAACAAGAATTTATTGAGTTGTTTGTAATAATTTCGATTAAAGATGTTTTTACCAGATTCGAATTTGGTAAGATCGACCTTTTTGTTGAGTTGATTATGTGAAATGTTTAGCATGATTTTCGACTTTTAATTTCTCCTTTATCTAGTGTTATCAAACCTGCGCAACCTGTTTTCCAACGTTCATTGCTACTTACTACAATTAATGCCCACGGATTTGATTTGTCTGTTAAGAAGTCAATAATAATATTACTTTCATCAACATTAAATTGATCTAGTGGATCTTCTAGAATTAATACTTTTGGCTTTTTGATAATTGCTCTTGCCAGCACTATTTTTTTAGAAATGTTATACGAAATTTGTTTTCCTTCCGGATTTAGAATGGTTTTTAATCCTTTCGGTTGTTCTTTTATAAATTGTGTCAATCCTACTTTTTCTAAAGCCCAAAATATGGTGTCATCAGAAATATTTTCATTTCCAAATGTTAAGTTTTCTCGTATCGTTCCTTCAAAAGGGGTTTCTTCTGAAAGTGATAATCCCAAATGCGATCGATAATGATTTAAGTGTAAACTTTCTATGGAATATTTATTGACATAAATACTTCCTGCTGTGGGCGCTACAACGGCAGTTATGAGTCGTAATAAACTCGATTTACCTGAACCGCTTTCACCCTGAATTAAAATTCTACTTTTTGGCGTGATCGTTAACGAAATATCTTTTAAAATTGGTTTTTCTCTATTTTCAACTTTATACGAAACATTATCAAGTTCAATCGTTACTTCAGGATCAAAATTAGGTGTTTCACCTTCTTCTGCTTCCAAACCTTTGTCAACTACTTGTCCTAATTTTTCAATAGACGTTAATACATCGTAAAAAGATTCTAGACCAACAATTAGTTTTTCAACCGAAGCAATTACAAGTAAGATGATAATTTCTGCTGCGACAAACTGTCCAATATTCATTTCCTGATTTAATACCAATGCGCCACCAATGAGTAATAATCCCGCCGTGACTAACACTTTAAACGAAATCATTTGGATGAATTGTAATACTAAAATACGGAAGTGACTTTCTCTAGCTTTTAAATATTCAGAAACCAACGCATCATTTTTTTTGAGTGCCAAATTGGTATTTCCAGAAAGCTTGAAACTTACCATTGTTCTTGCTACTTCCTGAATCCAATGCGCAACTTTGTATTTATTTTTAGATTCGTCTAAGCTTGTTTGCAATCCTTTTTGAGCTGTAAACTTGAATACTATATAAATTAAAAGCAGCAATAAGATTCCGAAAATGATAAAAAACGGATGATAGAATGATAATAGAATGAGCGCAAATAATATCTGCAACAAGGCAGAAGGCACATCTATTAATATTTTAGACAATCCTTTTTGAATGGTTAATGTATCAAAAAATCGATTTGCCAACTCAGGCGGATAGTAGTTTCGGAGCTCATCCATTCGGATTTTTGGAAAACGATAGCTGAGTTCAAAAGATGCGCGTGTAAAAATACGCTGCTGTATGGTTTCTATAATTCGCAGTTGCATCAATTGTAATGCACCCGAAAACACAACTCCTAAAGTTACCAATACAACTAGCACAACCCAAGAAGTTGATACTTGCGCACCTTGTATCAAATTGATGATTGATTGAATTCCAAGTGGTAGCGATAATGCTACAATTCCTGCGAAGATGGCATAATAAAGAATCTGTAATATATCTTTTCTCTCTAACTGAAGCAAGCCAACAAAACGTTGCCAAGGTGATAATTGCGTTTTTGTCATTGTTTTTTTCATTAAAAACGTTCACTTACATATGTTTGTGAATATCGTGATAAAACTGTCTAAATTTTTAACTTTTTTAATATTTACGAACGCAAATATAATAGTAATACTATTAATATTGAAACTATTAATATTAAAATTAACATTTTAATATTTCAAACACCTGATTATCTTTATTTTAAATATTTTTTTTGTTTAAAATTTTAACAAAAAAGTGTTTGAAAAAACCGAATAACGCAAATTTATACACAGTTCTTTTTTAAAATAATTAAAAAAACAAGCGTAAACGCGAAAAATATTTTGAAGTAAAAAAGATGCTGTAAGCACTTTATTTTTTGTTTAGTTTGACAGGAATTAAGGAAAGTATCTAAAAGAAAAAGCGCCTTTCGTATTAAAAGGCGCTTTTCATTGCTCCATTAGGATTTATTTCTACTAGGCTCAGCATAAACTTCTCACCCACGTTATCAAGCAATTACAAAATATATGGCATAAAAAAATCCCAATCTAAATCGATTGGGATTTTAAGTTGGCCCACTAGGGCTCGAACCTAGACTCTTCTGTACCAAAAACAGACGTGTTGCCAGTTACACCATGGGCCAATACTGTATTGCGGTTGCAAATTTAAAACAAAGTTTGAAACGACCAAACATTTTATTTAATTATTTTAAATAAAATGATTCTTAACGTTTTCCAAAAAAATACATTTCATATATTATAAATTCTTAAATTCGCGGTTAGTCCTATTAAAAGCAAATACATGACTTCTTTAGATTTTAAAAAATGGAACACCATCTTGGGATGGGTAGTTTTTTTAATAGCATTAATTACTTTTAGCTTAACGGTAGAACCTACCGCTAGTTATTGGGATTGTGCTGAATATATTAGTACTGCTGCAAAGCTTCAAGTAGGGCATCCGCCTGGAGCACCTTTTTACCAAATGATGGGCGCCATTTTTGGAACATTTGCTTCTAGCCCTGAACAGGTAGCAGTGATGGTAAATTACTTATCCGTATTTTCGAGTGCTTTTACCATTCTTTTTATGTTTTGGTCCATTACAAATTTGGTACGGAAAGCTTCTTTACTAAGTGTCAATGAAACTGATGATGAATCTGAATTTACCTTAGGAAAACAAATTGCTGTTTTAGGAAGTGGTTTAGTAGGTTCGCTTGCATTTACATTTTCTGATAGTTTTTGGTTTAGTGCCGTAGAAGCCGAAGTATATGCAATGGCTATTTGCTTAATGTCTGTGCTGTTTTGGGTGGCATTGCGTTGGGCAGACGAAATGCATAAACCAAGAGGCGACCGATGGTTAATTTTAATTTCTTTAGTAATTGGACTCGCTTTTGGTGTTCACTTAATGGGATTATTGACAATTCCTGCGTTGGGAATGATTTATTATTTTAAAAATTACGAAAAGGTTACCATAAAAAGTTTCATTATCGCAAATGTTATTTCAATTGCAGTACTCTTTTTTGTATTCAAATTTCTTCCTCCTACGACATTAAGTATTTTCTGGAAGATGGAAGTGTTTTTCGTAAATACTTTCGGATTGCCTTTTAATTCAGGATATATTATTGCTGGATTATTATTTATTGGCGCGTTTTACTTTGCGTTAAATTATACCAAAAAACACAATTATCGTTTATTAAATACAATTACACTTTGTTTGGCTTTTATTTTAATGGGATTCTCTACATGGTTAATGATTCCTATTCGTGCAAATTCAGATATTGTCGTAAATGAAAATCAACCGTCAAATGCGCATTTATTATTAGCGTATTACAACTTAGAGCAATATCCTGAAACACATATCCTTTACGGACCAATGTACACAGATATTTATGGTGGACTTGACAAAGAGGAACCGTATGTGGACGACAAACCTCGTTATGAAAAAGACGAAGCTTTGGACAAGTATGTTATTGTAAATCAATGGAAAGGTGCCAAGCAAAATTCCGATAGCAAACACAGAGGTTTTCTCCCAAGAATGTGGAGTTCGGAACATGCAGTAAACTATATGGAATATAGCGGATTGTTGGATATTGAAATAAAACCAGAATATCGCTCCGAAAAAGAAATTGTTGAAATCATAAACGATTTTAAAATGCGTGCGGCAAATGGAGAAATTTACGCAGAAGACTACGAGAACTATATAAAGAAAATAAGAGAATACGTAAATGTAATACCACCATCTTTTGGAGACAATTTATATTACATGCTCAATTACCAAATGGGGTACATGTATTGGCGTTATTTTATGTGGAACTTTGTTGGACGACAAGATGATATTCAAGGAAAACTAGACAATCACGGAAACTGGATTAGCGGAATTAAGTTTATTGACGAAATGCATTTGGGTGCTTCACAAGACAATCTTCCGTCAGATGTTTTAAATAATAAAGGAAGAAATACGTATTTCTTTTTACCACTAATTTTTGGGCTGCTTGGCTTTGTATTCTTGTTGACACGCGCACAAAAGCAATTTTGGATTTTACTCGTGTTTTTCTTATTCACAGGATTGGCATTGAAAGTATTCTTAAGCGAAAGACCTTTTGAACCACGAGAACGAGATTACGCATTGGTCGGTTCGTTCTATGTATTTGCCATCTGGATTGGCTATGGAGTGTATGCAATTTTTGATGTGATGAAATCATACGTAACAGGAAAAATTGCCGCAAGTGCCATTACTGTTGTTGCTTTGTTAGCAGTTCCGTTATTAATGGCAACGCAAAACTGGGATGATCACGACAGATCTAACCGCTACACAGCGCAATCTACAGCAAAAGCATATTTGAATTCTATGGAAGAAGATACTGGCGCTATGATTTTCACTATTGGTGACAACGATTCGTTTGCACTTTGGTATGCGCAAAGTGTTGAAAAGTATAGAACTGACGTGCGCACGATTAACACAAGCTTGCTTGGAACCGATTGGTATATTGATCAAATGAAGAAAAAAGCGTTTGACAGTGAAGCCGTTCCTTCCGAAATGACACATGACCAATACAAACATGGAACCCGAAACTATATTCGTTACGAACGCCATCCGGCTGTTCCTGATAGTACTGTTTGGGAACTTGATAAATTTATGGATTGGGTTTTAAGTGATAGAAAAAATACGAAATATGGATATTTAATTGATGAAGTATATGATGTTGAAGATCCTAACATTCCAGCGAGTCAGCGAAATATCACATACTATCCGGTAACGAAAATTAGAGTTCCTGTAAACAAGGAAAACGCAGCAAAATATGTAAGTCCAGAAGACAGACATTTAATGGTTGATTATATTGACATTGAATTGCCAAAAACTGCCATTTATAAAAACAATTTAATGATGCTGGATATTCTGAATCAAAACGATTGGAAGCGCCCAATTTACTTTACAGGCGGAAGTTTTGATAAAGCAGAATATATCTGGATGAAAGATTTTCTTCAGTTAGATGGTTTGGTATACAAGCTCGTTCCGATTGAAACAAAATTACCAAGCAATTACGACATGGGACGCGTAAATACAGACTTAATGTATGATAACGTCATGAAATGGGATTGGGGTAATTCTGATAGCGACGACATTTACCACGATCCGCAAACACGAAGACAAAGTATTTCATACCGAACAAACTTGTCGAAATTGGTGGAACAATTGGTGAAAGAAGGTAAAAATGAGAAGGCGGAAACTATTATTGATTTGACACTTGAAAAAATGCCGATCAAATACTTTGGTTATTACATCTTTACCGAACCTTTTATTGACGGTTATTTCAAGATTGGCAAAACAGACAAAGCGATTGCTGTTTACAATGAAGTGAAAACAAAATATATTGAATATCTAAATTATTACAAAGATGTTCCGCTCAGTCAACAATCAAATGAACTTGAAGAAATTTACGGGTTTTTAGAAAAGTATAAAAGTTTGGTTGAATTGCTAGATGCAAACGGTCAAAAAGAACTTTTAGAAAAAGAAACCATGTTATTTCAAGGATATGTTGAGCAATTTAAACATCTTTTTGGAGGTTTAGAAGAGTAATATTATTCTCAAATGAAATTATATACTGCAAAAACTCCCAAACTAGTCAAATGGTTATTTCCATCGCTAGTTTGGGAGTTTTCAGTTACAGAGAAAAAAATCTATCTCACTTTTGATGATGGACCAATTCCGGAAGTAACACCTTGGGTTTTGGAACAACTTGCCGTTTATAATGCGAAAGCTACTTTTTTTTGTATTGGTGATAATGTTCAGAAGCATCCAGCAATTTATAATGAAATTATTTCGCAAGGTCATGCCATCGGAAATCATACACAACATCACGTAAACGCTTGGAAGGTTTCTAACGAAACATATCTATCTGACACTAAACTAGCACACGAAAGTCTTTTAAACGCATTAGAATCACATCAAAATATACCTGTACACTTATTTCGTCCGCCGTACGGAAAAATTACACCTCAACTCTCAAAAAAGCTTAGGAAATTAGGCTATAAAATTATAATGTGGAATGTGCTAAGTGGTGATTTTGACAAAGATTTGTCTCAAGAAAAATGTCTAGCATACGTAATGAACAATACAGAAGCTGGAAGTATTATTGTTTTTCACGATAGTTTGAAAGCATATAACAAACTAACGTATGTGCTTCCAAAAATATTGAAGCATTTTAGTAACTTAGGCTATACGTTTGATCGTATAACGATTTAAACGTGCTCGGTAATTAATCCGATCAATGTATTAGCATCTTGCTCGCCACTTTGTCTCCAAACCATTTCTCCACCTTTATAAATCATCAGTGTTGGTAGTCCTTTCACGCGTAACGCTTCCGCTAATTCTTTATTTTTATCAACGTCTATTTTAATAACCTTGGCGCTATCGCCAACAGCAGCTGCTACATCTCTCAATACAGCATGCATTGCCTTAGACTGTTCATGCCATTCTGTATAAAAATCTAACAGAATTGGAATGTTTGCATTAATTAATTCACCAAATTTTGACATAAGCGAATGTTTTTATTTTTATTGAATTGCTATATTTTTACTTAAAAAAATAGTAATCCGCTGTTACAAATGTACTATTTTCTTGCGATTATGCTATTTTCTCACGTTTTTTCAACTCTATCACTGTAATTTCTGGCCAAATTCCAACACGTCCTGGAAACGCCAATACGCCAAATCCACGGTTTACATGCAAGTATTTTCCAGCTTCTTCATACAATCCTGCCCAACGCGGATATCTGTATTTTGCAGGACTCCATTTTAAATTTAAGAATGGAATTTCGATCCCAAACTGCATTCCGTGTGTATGCCCAGCCAAGGTAAGTTGAATCTTTTTTTCAAAATTGATAACATTTGGTTCATCTGTGATAACAGCTGGATCTTCTTTTTCTTTTTTACGAATTTCCATTTCTTTATAATCAAAGTGAGAAGGATCATGCGATAATAAAATGTTGAATTCTCCATCAACTACATCTTTTGAAGCTTCTCGCAGACTTCCTCGTTTTGGAAAATGACGGGAAGCGCCCCAGTTTTCAACACCTAAAATATGTAGTTTCTCGCCATTTCGTTCAAGTGTTCGTTTATCATTCAACAATAAATCAAAACCAATAGCTTCGTGTACCTTTTCTATTTTTTGATGATTTTCGTCGATATCTTTTTGATCGCGATATGCATAATATCCATAATCATGATTTCCTAGTATGGAAAACAATCCGTCTTTCGCTTCCAAGCGTTTAAAGGTATCAATCCAAGGATCCATTTCTTCGGCAATTGCATTTACAATATCGCCTGTAAAAAGAATGACATCACTTTTTTGTTCATTGATTAAATCGACAGCGTATTCAATTTTTTCTTTGTTATCAAAACTTCCCGAATGAATGTCTGATATTTGCGTCAGTTTATAACCATCAAATGCTTCTGGCAAATCATCAAAAAACATCGTATGCTTGATGACTCTGTAATTGTATCTTCCTTGAAAAATTCCGTACAAAAAACCTGCAAAAGGTATTGCCGCAATCCCTAATGCCAATTGACTGATGAATTTTCTTCGCGAAGGAATTGCTTCGCCAACCGTCATTCCATTATGTTGAAAATAAGCAAACAACCGGTAGAGATCTTCTGTAAATAAAATAGCGAATATGAATAGTTTTGGGACCAATGCTGTAAGTGCCAACGCAATTGCATATCCAGTAGAAAGACTAAAGCGTCCTTCGCGTTGTGCTAAGTTCATTTGATAGAAAAAAACAGCGTATACAACAACCGTAAAGATCCAAAATCCTATGAGGATGAATTTATTATTGGTTAAGGCACGTATGGAGAAAAAAGTATATAGCTCTAAGATAAGAACTAAAACTATTGGGATTAAAAAACGTAACATTTGCAAAATTTTAACAAAAATACTTGTTATCCGCTAATTGATATGACGATTTACAGGAACTTTAACATATTGAGATTCCTTAATTTACATATGTGTCAAGTCGAGTGCAGTCGAGAGGCAATGAAAAATACGGTTTCAAAGTTTCTCGACTGCGCTCAGAAATGACAATATAAGATATGTTTTATTATAAGTTTGGAATGTCGCCTACTGTATAATCATACAAATCATTGGCTTCCTCTTCTTTCAGTTTCTTGACTAAATCTAACGCATCTGGCACGACATCACTACACAATACAATAAGTCCGTTTGGTTTTATATTCTTAACAGCATGTAAAATAGCTTCTCGTTCTGAAGGAATGATAGTTGTTTTCTTATTAGGATCTTTCATTTTAATCCCATCATTCAACATCTTAATTAATTCCTCTTCCGTTTTCCCGCGCAAGCGTTTGTCTTGACGAATAATGATTTCATCGAACATTTCAGCGGCAACTCCGCCCATTTCGTTATTATCTTCTATTCTTCTATCGCCAATTCCAGCAATGATTCCGACTTTTACAGAGGCTTCTATATTATCTACAAATTGTTTTAATGCGCGCATTCCTGATGGATTGTGTGCATAATCTACTAAGATTTGGAAGTTTTTAAATTTGAATAAATTCAAACGTCCTGGCGTTTGTGATGCAGATGGAATAAATGTTTCCAAGGCAACTTTCATATCTTCAATGGTAAATCCTTTTAAATATGCTGTAATGACTGCTGGTAATACATTTTGAATCATAAACGTAGCTTTTCCGCCAAAAGTCAACGGAACATTTACCACATTTATCACACGCATTTTCCATTCGCCTCTACAGATAGTAATGTATCCATTTTCATAAATTGCAGAAAGTCCGCCACGCTTTTGCATCGCTTTAATTCGTGGATTATTTTCATCTAACGAGAATAACGCCACATTACAATCTACATTTTTACGCATTGCATACACCAAATCATCATCCGCATTTAAAATTACGGTTCCATCTGGCAACACTGTTTCAGGAATCACTCCTTTCACTTTGGCCAATTGCTCTATGGTATGAATTCCTTTGAGTCCTAAATGATCTGCTGCAACGTTGGTTACAATTCCGATGTCGCAGTTTTTAAATCCTAAACCTGCGCGTAACAATCCGCCACGAGCACATTCTAATACGGCAAAGTTTACCGTTGGATCTTTCAATACAAACTCAGCACTTGATGGTCCAGTACAATCACCTTTCATCAATAATCGGTTTTGAATATACACGCCATCACTTGTGGTATAACCAACTTTGTATCCTTTCATTTTCGCCATGTGAGCAATCAATCGTGTTGTTGTGGTTTTTCCATTAGTTCCAGTAACTGCAATTATTGGAATCCGTGAAGTTGATCCCGGAGGAAATAACTTATCAATTACGGGCGCTGCTACATTTCTTGGCAATCCTTCTGTTGGCGCTAAGTGCATACGGAATCCTGGACCCGCATTTACTTCTAATACTGCACCGCCTGTATCTTCCAACGGTTTACTAATATCTGAAGTCATAACGTCAATTCCGCAAATATCCAAGTCAATAATTTTAGAAATACGTTCTGCCATAAACACATTTGCAGGATGTACTATATCTGTTACATCTTCCGCAGTTCCACCTGTACTTAGGTTTGCCGTATCTTTTAAGATCATCACTTCGTCTTTCTTTAAGACGGTTTCTAGCGTATACCCTTTTGCTGCAATTAAGGTTTTTGTGAGATCGTTAATTTTAATCATGGTTAACACTTCTTCGTGTCCATACCCGCGACGCGGATCTTTATTTACTTCGTCAACGAGTTCTTGAATCGTAGATGTTCCGTCTCCAACGACATGCGCTGGCGTTCTTTTAGCAGCAGCGACTAATACATTATTGATCACTAACAAACGATAATCGTCTCCTGTGATGTATTTCTCTATAATAACTGATCGCGAAATTTCTTGTGCCGCTTTAAAAGCAACTACGGCATCTTCGTAATTATTGATATCAACGGTAATCCCTCTTCCGTGATTCCCATTTACGGGTTTTACCACTAAAGGATATCCAACATAACGACATGCTTCTTTTAAACTACTTTCTCTGCGAATAATTTCACCTCTTGGCACTGCTACTTCCGCTTGCTCCAATAAGTATTTAGTATCTTCTTTATCGCACGCAATTTCAACACCAATATTACTGGTTTCACTGGTTACCGTTGCCTGAATTCGCTTTTGGTTCGCACCATATCCTAATTGACATAATGAATATTTATTCAATCGAATCCAAGGAATTCCTCTACTTACTGCTTCTTCCACAATAGAACCTGTACTTGGACCTAAACGTTCATCTTCACGAATTTCACGCATTTCTTGAATATCTTCCGATAGATCGTAGTCTTCTCCAGAAATTAACGCTTCGCAAATACGAACAGCAGCTTTTGCTGCATAGCGCCCTACTTTTTCTTCCATGTATGAGAAAACTACATTATATACGCCTTCTTCGCCATATCCACGAGTTCTTCCGAAACCTGTGTCCATTCCCGCTAAGGTTTGTATTTCTAGTGCAATATGCTCAATAACGTGTCCCATCCAAGTTCCTTCGTCAACACGCATAAAAAAACCACCTTCACAACCTTCTGAACATCGGTGTGAATACATTGATGGAAACATAGCTTTTAATCGATCTCCGAAACCATCAACTTTATTGGTTGGAAGTTGCTCCATCTCTTGTAAATCCAGCACCATTACGATTAGTTTATGTCTTCTTACGGACCAATAATTTGGTCCTCGCATTGCATTTATACTTCTTATTTCCATCTGTGGTTAATTTTGTTTGTTTCATAACAAGATAAGTCATAAATATAGAAAAATTTCACAGATTTCTTAGTCCTTTTTAAGATTCTATAAAGAAAAAAATCATCCTCTTTTTATATCAATTTCAAAACAGAGACGGTATTAGATTAAGATTACACTAAAAAAAGGGTAACAGATAAAAATTTATTTTACTTTTGCATTCATAAAAAATCACAAGAACATGCAGCAGATTAAAGGAACTCTAATCCCCATTGGAGGAAATGAAGATAAAGGAGATGACGATAACGAAATGTACACAGAAGAATTTATTGACGAAGGAATATTGTTTCACGTCGTAAAAGAAGCTGGTGGCATTGATGCAAAAATTGTGGTGATTCCTACTGCTTCTAGCATTCCTGTGGAAGTTGGCGAAAATTACTTAGATGCATTTCAAAAACTAGGCTGCACAGATGTAACAGTTTTAGATATTAGAAGTAAAGAAGATTCTGAAAAGGAAATTTCTATTGAATTGATCAAAACAGCAAAATGTATTATGTTTTCTGGCGGAGATCAATCTAAAATTACGGATAGAATTGGCGGAACTAAAATTCACGATATTTTAGTAGATCGTTACCAAAATGAAGAAGGTTTTGTAATTGCTGGTACAAGTGCTGGCGCAATGGTCATGGCAAACGAAATGATTGCTGGCGGAAGCGCTACAGAAGCATTTATTAAAGGTGCAGTTACGATGTATAAAGGTTTAAGCCTGATTCCAGAATTGATTATTGACACACATTTTATTCGTAGAGGACGTTTTGGAAGACAATCTGAAGCTGTGGCAAAACATCCTGATTTAATCGGAATCGGATTGGCTGAAGACACCGGAATGATTATCAAAAACGGAAACAATTGCACTGTAATTGGTTCAGGAATGGTGATTGTGTTTGATGGTTCTTCATTAACACATAACAACGAAAAAGTTTTAAAAGAAGGAACGCCGATGACCATGGCAAACTTACGAGTTCATGTATTATCAAACGGAGATCAGTTTGATATTAAAAATCGTACGGTTTCTGTTTTACCTATTGAAGCTCCTTTTATTTAGACTTGTTCCCGTGAAAACGGGAATCTCTTAGAATTTTAGACTTGTTCTCGCGTGGCTCAAACCTCTTAGACATATTCTCGCAATGCTCGAATTTATTAGACGTTTTCCCGTGAAGACGGGAATCTCTCACGAAGCTCGAATTTCTTGGACTTGCTTAGATTTCTTATTCTGCTTTCGCAAGATTTTTCTTGTTCTCACGTCATGTTGAACTTGATTCAACATCGCATAAACTTGCTCACTGTTCTGTGAAACTGAACTTGATTCAGTTTGACGAAACATTTCTCCATATAAAACTCTTAGTTCACCAAACAAAGTACATTGAGCGTAGCCGAAATGCTACTTATAAATAGAAACCTCTTCCGTTCCGTTTGAAGATTTACACGCGCGGTACATTCCTTCCGTGTTGAACGGCATTGCGATGTTCCCTTTGGCATCAACTGCGATGAGTCCGCCATCACCGCCAAGTTTTAAGATGCGTTCGTTAATGACGATATCTGCAGCTTTTTCGAGTGAATATTCTTTGTGTTCCATCAAACTTGAAACATCATACGCGACAACGCCACGAATGAAATATTCGCCACTTCCTGTACATGAAACGGCACAAGTTTCATTATTTGCATAGTTTCCTGCGCCAATCATTGGTGAATCGCCTACGCGACCAAAACGTTTGTTGGTCATTCCGCCTGTAGAAGTTGCCGCCGCAATGTTTCCATCTTTATCACAGGCAACTGCGCCAACAGTTCCAAACTTAGAATCTTTTTTTACAGAATGATCTAACTGAAAACTATCGGTATCTTTTATTTCTTGCCATTGACTATGACGTAATTCATCGTAAAAATACGATGGATCTTCTAATGCATATCCATGAATTTTCGCAAAATGCATCGCGCCTTCGCCCGCCATAAACACATGTTCGCTTTTGTCCATCACATCACGCGCCAACGAAACAGGGTTTTTGATTCCTGTGATTAACGAAACTGCCCCCGCATTTAGGGTTTTGCCTTCCATAATAGCTGCGTCCATTTCATGTGTTCCAACAGCTGTAAACACGCTTCCTTTTCCAGCATTGAATAAGTGTGAATCTTCCAATAGTATAACTGCCTTTTCCACAGCTTCTACTGCCGATTTTCCTTCTGCTAACAATGCATAACCTGCATCCAATGCTTTTTGTAATGCTGCTTTGTATTGAGTTTCTAATTCAGGTGTCATCATTCCCTTTACTAAAGTTCCTGCGCCTCCGTGAATGGCTATTGAAATGGTTTGCATTTTCTTAAAATTTGATGGGCGAAATTACGAATTTGTTAGCATTAAAGAACAAAATTCAAAAAACTATATTAAAGTATTTTAATTCTATTACAGGTTTTTTTAATGTGAAAAAGAAAAGCGACCTATGGGTCGCTCTAAAACAAGGAATGTAACTTATTTTAAATAATCATAACTGTAATCATCCATAAGCATCGCAATGAGCACCCTGGGATGAACTGCCGCCAAAAATTATTTGAGGATTTTCGATCTCGAATTGTTCAAACTGTTCTAACATAATAATAGATTTTAAAATTAAGTAAGAAGATACTAAAAAATAAATAAACGTAAAACAGTAGAAATTATGAAAAGTACAGAGAAAAGAAAAGCGAACCGAAGTTCGCTTTTACTATTAAAGTTTATTTAGGAGCAGTACAAATTCCTGGAGAACCAGTATTGTAACACCATCTATTTAATGTCCAGTTACAAAATTCAGGTTCTATAGAACAAATTGGATGACCAGAAGTAATACCAAGACCTCCTTTTGCTTTTTCAGCAGTTAATGAAGAAACAGACTTCTTGTTAAGCCTCAACGATTTAAGATTCTTTTTTTTCATGATATATAATTTTGATTTAGAATAGAAAAATAAAAAAACAAATTATAAACCACTTACGGTAAAGCCGTAATTGAAAGAAAAGTAATGTTCAATTTATAAAATGAATAGCAAAATAACTGTAGTAAAAATATCAAGAAAAGTCATTCTTATTTTTTTCATTGACATAATCGAATAAAAGAAAGACCACAACAATAGTGATAATGAAGGCAAGAACATGCCCAACCAATAATTTAAGAACACCAAAGAGACAAGCAAATACAAAAATTATCGCCATTGATATAAAAAATCTCTTTATGCCTTTAAAATGCTCCATAATAAGAAATTAGTATGAAATTAGAAAGAAAAGTTACAAACCAATTAAACTGTAGTTATGAGACAACAGGGCAAAAGAAAAGCGAACCGAAGTTCGCTATTGGATATTAATAACAAACCCAACAATTTCCTCCAGACCATATTCCTGGACAGTGACAATTTGGGTCACTATGGTAAATCATTCCTCCAGTACCTCCACAGGGACCTAGACTAATTCTACCACCATTAATGACAGATTGTTTTTCTTTTTTTAATTGCTTAGTTCCATTTAGATTTAAAATTTTTTTTAACATCGTAATTGAATTTAAAATTAATACTAAAAAAGATAAAGCAATTAATAATCAATTGGTTACGGGAACACCGTAATTAACATTTAAACAGTAGTTAACTAGGATTTTTAAAGTCATCAAAAAAAATTATTAAAATGATGATGATTATGCTTGAAAAGCAAATATTAAATTAGACTTTTGAAACAGTGTACTAATTTTTCAAAGTCTTTCTGTGTATTGTATACGTGTGAAGAAACTCGAACAGCATTCCCTCTAAAGGATACATATATATTTTCTTCTATTAGTTTATTTTTAAATTCTTCTGTAGCTATTCCTTCTGGCAAATAAATACCAAATAAATGTGAACTACGGTAATTTACATCTTCAATAAAACATCCTAGTTCTTTTAATTCAGCAATAGCATTTCTTGAGATTTCCGCACAGTATTCTTGAATATGCATAGGTTTCCATTCTAAAAGCTGTGCTATTGCTTTTATAAGCATTGGAGTTAAGGTAAAATTACTCATCTCTCCTACATTAAATCTTCCAGCTTTTGGTTGATACTTATTTTCATAAGAAACCAAATTTGTAAAATCTTCACTCTGCTTTCTATTGATCCAATTTTCTTCTATTGGAATTCCTTTACACAGTTCATCTGAATAATATGCTAATCCGATAGCATACGGACCTAACAACCATTTATACCCTGCACAAATTAATGCATCGGGTTGAATTTCTTCAACTGAAAACGGCAAGGCGCCTATACTTTGTGTTCCGTCAATAATTAATAATGCATTATATTCTTTGGTCTTTTTTCGAATAGCTTTCAAGTCAAACAAAGTTCCATCACTCCAATGAATATGAGGCATTGCTACGACTTTCGTTTTTTCGTGTATTGATGCTAAAATTTGCGCATTCCAGTTCTTTCCTCTATCCACAAAATCTTGAGTTGGCGCAGAAACAATGCTAATTTTAGCTTCATTTTGATCTGCGATTCGTTGCCAAGAATATACATTACTTGGAAACTGCTCTCCAACGATTAAAATTTCATCTCCTTTTTCTAAGGGTATATTTTTTGCTACAGTAGCGATTCCATAAGAAACTGATGGAATTACAGCAATATTTTGAGGATCAGGAACAGTGACTAACTCTGCAAAGAGTGCTTTTAACTTTTTTGTATCTGTGAAAAAATCAACAGGTTTAATTTCAAAAGGTAAACATTTTTGACTTACCGCCTGATGTCCTGCTAGTTCTACCGATTTTAATGAAGGCGACATGTACGCACCGTTTAAATAGGTAACTTCTTCTGGTAACTTAAATTTATCTTTTTGACTTTCTAACATAGTAGAATCAAAATTACAACTTACAATTAATAATCTGCTTTCTTTTTCTTCCAAAATGAATTTATATAGAAAATTAATCCCCTCGAATTTAAGGGGATTTTAAAAAACAGTTTTCATGTTGTTAATTGGGTTGAGTTCTGTCAATATCAGCGACATCTTGCGCTCCACCATAAACAGCATTCATTTGCTCTTTAGTTAATTGTTGAAATTTTTCTAACATAATCAAGATTTTTATAATTAATAATAACCTAAGGTATAGAAAGTGAAATTACAATACAAAAACCTACTAAGAATTAACATTATACAATAAGTATGTTAATCTTCACAAGGGTCACATTTATGATGTGGATCTCCAGAAGAACAAAATAACGTATTCCACGTACCTCCTTTTATATTTTTTAAATCGTTAACAACAAGAGTAGAAATAGATTTTTTGTTCAGCTTTAATAACTTAAAATTTCTTTTTTTCATGATATAAAGTTTTGATGAAATCATAAATTATAAAAACAATATATGAATCACTTACGTTAAAGCCTTACTTAACATTTAAAATCTTGATTTTCTAGAAAGATGATAATATTATAATGTAAACACTCTTTTTTGACAACGTGTGAATAATTTCTTTTTTATCCGAGAATCTTAGTAATATTCTTAAATTTGAATTTCCATCAAATTTACGATACATGGCAGATCAGAAACGACTTTTTTTACTCGATGCGTACGCGCTTATTTTTAGAGGTTATTATGCGTTTATTAAAAATCCGCGAATTAACTCAAAAGGACTTGATACTTCCGCAATTTTAGGATTTACGAATTCTTTGTTGGATGTGATTAAACGTGAAAAACCAGATCATTTAGCCGTCTGTTTTGATAGAGGTGGAAGTGTCGATCGTGTGGAAGTTTTTCCAGAGTATAAAGCGAATCGACTAGAAACTCCCGAAGCTATCCGACTTGCCATTCCTTATATTGAAACGATTTTGAAAGCCATGCACATTCCCATTATTGTGAAAACCGGGTATGAAGCCGATGATATTATTGGAACGCTTGCCAAAAAAGCCGAAAAAGAAGGGTATAAAACATTTATGGTGACGCCCGATAAGGATTTTGCCCAATTGGTGTCTGAAAATATATTTATGTATCGTCCACGATTTGGTGGCGGTTACGAAACGTGGGGAATTCCTGAAATACAAGAAAAATTTGGCGTAGAACGTCCAGAGCAAGTAATTGACTTCTTAGGAATGATGGGCGATGCGTCAGATAACATTCCTGGATTGCCTGGTGTTGGAGAAAAAACTGCTAAGAAGTTTTTGGCGCAATACGGAAGTATGGAAAACCTGTTAGCCAATACACATGAGCTGAAAGGAAAAATGAAGGAAAAAGTGGAAGCAAGTAAAGAATTAGGATTGCTTTCTAAACAATTGGCAACAATTATGTTGGATGTTCCTGTAGAGTTTCACGAAGAAAACTTTGAGCTTTCGCAACCAGATTTAGATGCCGTTAAGGAAATCTTCACGGAGTTAGAGTTCCGAAGATTACTCGATAATTTAATCAAAACATTTAGCACACCACAAGAAAATTCCGCCGCAGCGGAAACAAAAACAACTTCAAAGAGTACTCCTAAAAAAGCAGCTCCAACAGGTCAATTTGATTTGTTTGCCGTTCCCGGAAGCGGAAATGTGGATGAAGAAGTTACGGTTTCAGGCTATCAAACGATTAAAACGACCGATCATTTTTACCAATTGGCAAACACGCCATTATCGCGAAAAATGTTGCTTCAAAAAATATTGAAACAACAAAGTGTATGTTTTGACACCGAAACGACAGGTTTAAAAGCATTGGAAGTTGAGTTGGTCGGAATTGCATTTTCATGGGAAAAAGGAAAAGGATATTATGTATCTTTTCCAGAAGATCAAGCAGAAACCAAAGAAATTTTAGAAGAATTCCGTCCGTTTTTTGAAAGTATGACGATTGAGAAAGTTGGACAGAATTTAAAATACGATATTAAAGTATTATCAAACTATGACATGCCTGTAAAAGGTCCTGTGTTTGATACGATGATTGCGCATTATTTGATCAATCCGGATATGCGTCATAATATGGACATCTTAGCAGAAACATACCTGAATTACCAAACTGTTTCTATTGTAGAATTGATTGGTAAGAAAGGTAAAAATCAATTGTCTATGCGACAAGTTCCGTTAGAACAACAAACAGAATATGCCGTAGAAGATGCAGATATTACGTATCAACTTAAAGAACATTTCATCAAAGAATTGGAAAGTGGTCATTTGACAAAATTATTTACAGATGTAGAGGTTCCTTTGGTAACAGTACTTTCGGCGATGGAAATTGAAGGAATTAATTTGAATCCTGATTTCTTAAACGAATTATCTGTTGATTTAAAAACGGATGTTGATCGTTTAGAGAAAGCTATTTTTGAACAAGCTGGCGAAGAATTTAACTTGGCTTCTCCGAAACAATTAGGTCCAATTTTGTTTGATAAATTAAAGTTGGTTGACAAACCTAAGAAGACAAAAACTGGGCAATATTCTACTGCGGAAGATGTATTATCGTATTTAGCAAAAGATCATCAGATTGTACGCGATATTTTAGAATGGCGTCAATATAATAAACTCAAAAGCACGTATGTTGATGCGTTGCCGAATGAAATCAACCCGAAAACACATCGAATTCATACCGTTTATGCGCAAGCTGTTGCCGCTACTGGACGATTGAGTTCCAATAATCCGAATTTACAGAACATCCCAATCCGTACCGAACGTGGACGACAAGTCCGAAAAGCGTTTATTCCACGTGATGAAAATTATGTATTACTCGCTGCCGATTATTCTCAGATTGAACTGCGAATTATTGCTGCTTTGAGCAAAGAAGACACGATGCTACAAGCGTTTAAAGATGGTATAGATATTCACACCTCAACAGCTTCAAAAGTATTTAATGTTCCTGTGGAAGAAGTAACACGCGAACAACGTGGAAACGCAAAAACAGTGAACTTCGGAATTATTTATGGAGTTTCTGCCTTCGGATTGAGTAATCAAACTGATTTATCTAGAAGTGAAGCAAAAGAATTGATTGACACGTATTACGAAACCTATCCAAAATTGAGAGCGTACATGGCGAGTCAGGTTGATTTTGCACGTGAAAACGGATATGTAGAAACAGTTTTAGGAAGACGTCGTTATTTAAAAGATATCAATTCACGTAACGGAATTGTTCGTGGTGCTGCGGAACGAAATGCCGTGAATGCTCCAATTCAAGGAAGCGCGGCAGATATCATCAAACTAGCAATGATTAATATTTACAATCGTTTTGAGAAAGAAGGTTTCAAATCGAAAATGCTCTTACAAGTACATGATGAATTGGTTTTTGACGCACACAAAGACGAATTAGACACAATTCAACCAATTATTAAAGAAGAAATGGAAAACGCCTTTAAAATGGACGTTCCATTAGATGTTGAGATCGGAATTGGTCAGAATTGGCTGGAAGCGCATTAAGCCGAAGGCGCAATGCTGAACTTCATTCAGCATCTCATGATGAACAATATGGTTAATTTGTAGAAAAATTATACGCTAAAAAAACATTTAGAAACAACAGTTTATTTAGAAGCATTTTCAATATAAATTATATTCTTGAATCTAATATAGAATAGTTCGTGTATTTCTGAACCCAAAATTTTTGATGCATCATATCTATTCCCATTAAAAGTATTTTTGCTCCATTCTTTGTTATTCATAAATGTTGTAATTGTAATAACGTGGTTCAATTTTAAGAGTATTTCAAAGGAAATATTGACTTGTTTGCAAATCTCAAGTATTGCATTGTATCTACTAAAACCTTCGGAAATTAAATCATTTAGAGTAGATTGAATTCTTAAACACGCTTGATAGCTCTGATCTTCATGAAACTCATAATCACAATAAGAAAACCCGAAACCTTCAACAAAATTTTTTTCATCTAAATAATCCATCGCTTTGAAATACAAAATAATTAAACAACAAGGATATGTATGAAAATCCTTTTCGAAAATACAAATCAAATATAGTAAAAGATTCGAAAAAGAGCATTAGTCGTAGACGTCATGCTGAACTTGATTCAGCATCTCATCAATAATTTAAGTTAGAACCTTCTTATTTTAAAATAGATTCCTGCCTGCATTTCGACTTCGCTCAATGTGAAACGCAGGAATAACAAAACCCAATACCTAATACTAGCTATATCGCAGCGATACATTACTGCTTACTTTTATATCATAAAACTTAAAAATCACATATTATGAAAAGTAAACGCATTGTAAAAATCGCTTTATTGATTGGTTGTTTTCTATTCATCACGAATAGTTTTGCACAGAAAAAGACAATTAACTACTATCCGTACGCAATGTATTGGGTAAACTACGACGCAAACAAACAAAACCATTTGAACTCTGTTCAGGTGATGTTTATTGGATCTATAAAAAGCACGAGTTGTTCAGAAAGTGGACGCTACGGATGGCAATCTGGAATAGGACATCAATTTAGAGAACATATCGAAGCCTATTACAAAAGTAAACTAGGTGTATATTCTAAACGTGCAAAAGATGCTGGCGGATACTGGCGTTTTGGTGCAATTCAAGATTTACCAGGCGTGAGAGCACGAATGGCAAAACGCTATCCAAGAGTTGTGTTTGTTTCCGATTTCACTTTTTACTGCAAATAGTAAATTATATTTCTCTTTCTAGCGCAAGCATAAATTTCAAATATGTTTGCGCTAAATATTTGAGAAAATCTTTTAATAAATTCAAAACACACTGAAAAACAACACAATAACTTCTAAACAATCCGTATATTGAAGTAATCAACCACCATTTTATGAGAAGTCTCCTAGTATTCCTATTGCTATTTCCATGTTTTTTTTGGGGGCAAACGCCAGAAATAGATTCTTTAACATTATCCCTAAATTCTACATCAGATAGTTATGAAAGTGCTAAAATAAAACTGCAATTAGCAAAGTTGTATGAACGTGTCGATTTAGCAAAAGCAAAAACCTATGCTTACGAAGCTTTACTTTTTAATACGAATGATTCTTTACTCGCGGAAACAACAAACGAGGTTGGACGTTTACACTTTTTTACAGGGAAATTAGATTCTGCTGTTCTCTATTTTGAAAACTCAAAAGCGTTACTCTCAAAACTGAAAGATAGTAATCGTGCTGCAATTGTAAACATTAGCTTAGGCGCGATTTCTTTACGCCAAGGAAATTATGAAAAAACCATAAAAATACTCACCGAGAGTGCTGCTTTTTTTGAGAATAAAAAAGACGATCTCAATGCTGCCAAATGTTATAGTAATATTGCGAGTGCTTTTGCAGAATTAGAAAATTATGACAAAGCAATTGAATACAGCGAAAAGGCACTTCGGATTTTTAACGAAAATGATTTTGTGCAGTTTCAATTGATTACACTCCCAAATTTAGCGACGCAATACTTTAAAAAAGGAGATACCATAAAAGCGATTGGGTATTACTCAAAAGCTGAAACCTTAGCAAAAAACCTCAACGACAAGCGTTCTTTGTCATTAATTTACAACAACTTAGGGAATATTTATCTCGAAAGTGAAACACAAAAAGCCAAGGAATATCTTGAAAAAGCACATCAATTAAAAACCGAACTTAATCTTAAATCTGGAATTGAAATCACGGAAAGTAATTTGGGATTGATTTATCTCAAAAATAAAGAATACCAAAAGGCGATTTCCTATTTAGAGAAAGCAAAACCTGTTGTAAAAGGCAAACAATTAACCGTAGTTTACACATATTTAAAAAGTGCGTATGAAGGTTTAAACGATCACAAAAAAGCATTGTATTTCTCTGAAAAAGCGAGAATTTTGAACGATAGCTTACTTAGCATTGAAAATCAAAAGACAATTTTAGACATCCAAACCAAATACGAAACGGAGATCAAGGAAAAGGAAATATTACAATTACAAGCTGAAAATCTAGAAGTAAATTACAAAAGAAAGCAAAACAGAAATCTACTCTTTGCAGCTTTAGGTATATTATTAATCACTCTTTTTATTGTATATATGTTACTCAAAAATGCGAAACGAAAACGCATCATCATGGAGCAAGGTTTGACCATAAAAGAGCAAGAATTCAATCAATTACTTAAAACCAAAGAACTAGAAGGAATTGACGCTATTTTAGATGCGCAAGAACAAGAACGGACAGACATGGCTGCCGATTTGCATGATAATTTAGGCAGCAAAGTAGCGACTTTAAAGCTATACATAGAAAGCTATGATACGAAAGAAGAATTTACAAATCACTATGATAAAATTAAAAATCTTCTAGATACTACCTACGGCGAAATTCGAAATATTTCTAAAAACAAAAACTTCGGCGCTCGAATCGATAAAGGATTGATTCCTTCTACAAAAGCGATTGCCAATCAAATTTCGGAAACGAAAAAACTACACATTGATGTGATTAATATAGACGTAAAAAATCGTCTTAAAAACGCACAAGAAATACAACTCTTTAGAATCATACAAGAGTTACTCACAAACATTATAAAACATGCAAATGCTTCGGAAGCTAGCGTGCAATTTTCGGAAGAAAACAACATCTTAAATATTATTGTAGAAGACAATGGAAAAGGGTTCAATATGACAAAAAAAGCTGAAGGAATAGGATTAATTAATATTGAAAAACGCGTGGAAAAACTGCATGGAGAATTATTTATAGATGCTTCTGAAGGAAACGGAACAACAGTAATTTTAAACATTCCATTATGAATGTAAACATCATTATAGCGGACGATCACCAATTATTTATAGATGGTATAAAATCTATTTTAGCCAATGAAATAGGAATTTCAATTATTGGCGAAGCAACAAACGGATTGGTTTTATACAAACTTATCGAAGATGGATTAATTCCAGATGTTGTACTTACCGATATCAGAATGCCTGTTTTAGATGGTGTTTCGGTCACAAAAATGCTACACAAAGATTTTCCAAAAATTAAAGTATTGGCACTAAGTATGTTTGATCAAAGTGTGGATGTGATTGAAATGTTAGACGCTGGCGCAAAAGGATATGTAACCAAAAATGCAGAAAAGAAAACCTTAGTTCAAGCCATACATACGGTTATAAAAGGCGAATATTATATCAGCGAAAATCTTCCTGATGAAATACAAGCTTGGTTTGATAATGAACCTGTTTCAACCGAACAAACACTTACACGAAGAGAAAACGAAATCTTGCGCCTGATCGCCAAAGGCAGAACAACTATTGAAATTGCCAAACAACTTAAAATAAGTCGATTTACAATTGACACACATCGCAAAAACATTCACAAAAAACTAGGCATCAAAAGCAATACAGGATTGGTAAGTTATGCGTTAAAACATAAGCTTTAATTCTTCTTCCTTGTCATTCCGCACTTGTTGCGGAATCCAAAAAATTGTTTCAACTAAATCTACTTGAGTAAACAACCGAGCAAAGCGAGCTAAACTAATAAACCGTGAGCAAAGCGAACCGTAAACTCATAAACACCGAGCAAAGCAAGCTAAACTTTTAAACATCAAAGTACAAACCGATACGTAAACTTCATCAAAAAGATATTTTCAGGTTGCTGACTCAAAATTTGAGTGTCTAAACTCCGTAATAAATGATCGCTGGCATTTCCGAAACCTGTCGTTCCTTGCGACCAAACTAAAAACAATTCAGAACCCGGAATGTATTCCCAACGGATAACTAAATTTGATCGAAATTGCACAAAAGAAAAATCAGGATTTCCGATGGAATAGTTCACATTTCCGTCTGCATTTTCGTCAATCAAATACGAATCTGAAGCTGTATCAAGGGTAATTTCATTCGGTTGGTATTGGTAAAAACGATCGTTTAAATTATCCGCGATTGAATTCGTAACATATTTAAAATCCGTATATCTTCCGATAGAAACGAAAGGCTGTCCATAATACTGAATCGACAGATTTGGATTGATGGTATAATTAAAACGAATAGAAGCACTCAAGGTTTGGTTGTCGATATTTCCTAAAATATAGCGCGCTGTTCCGTTGTTATCTGCTTCCGTAACATATTGAGTTTTATTAGGATTTCTGTTATACGCCGGATTGATAGAAATACGCATCGCATCTGTTGGTTGATACGTTAGATCTGCTCCTATTTCAAAAAAGCTAAAATTATTTTCTTTTGCTTGCGAATAGACAACATTCCAACTTGTACGCAACTTTTTTCGCTGGTCAGTTCCGAATGCGAAATACCCGAAATTTTCTTGAGAAAATCGCCAACGTGGTCCGCCACGCAAAAAAGTATTGATAAAAATTCGCGGTTTATGCGCGCCACCAAAATCTATCCACCAGTTATTTAAAAACTGCATATTTCCGTTGACTTCATATTGAATTCGATTGTAGTTTCCTTCAAAATCGTAGGTTGTAAATTGTGAAAATCTAGCAGAGATTCTTCTAAACTTTCCAACCGATTTGGTAGTTTGATACCGAACAGTTGCATATTGACGTATTTCATCCGCTTGTCTCAGAAAACCAACATCATTTAGTTCCAATTCTGGCGAACGCCATATAATTCCTGCGTTGTAACGCCAAGTTCCGCCACCAGCTTTTCCAGCTTCAAACTTTCCTCCTGTTCCTGTTAATGATGTTCTGTCTAAATCTACATCAACATGTCCCGCATCAACACGTTGAAACAAATGCGTTAACGATTGTTGCGTACTTGCAATCGCTTCTTTGCTTCCTTGCACATGACTCATCACAACATTACCTTCGGTATAAAATGTTCTATCTTTCCAATTGTGTTTAAAGTCCAATCCGCCTGTGTATGCAGCTTTATGAAGAAAGTTGAGATTATCTTCTAATCGTCGATTTGTCGCTGTAAAAATTCCTCCTATATATGTATTTCGCTCGTTGAAATCTTTTTGTAAACGTCCTACAAAGTAATTCGTGAATGGTTCTACCAATTCTTCTCTTCGCGTTCCGTTGTTGTCAATTTCGGCAAATTCTTTTCCTGTCACACTTTCTAAAACTCCGATAGACCAACCATTTTTGGTTTTCCCACTAAACTTTGCTGCACCTAAAATGGTAGAATTTTGTGGCTGATCGACAAATTCGCCACTTGCAGTATTTGGAAAACCTTGTGGACTTCGGCCAATTCGTCTGGAATAAAACACATTGTCTTGTCCGTTGGCAAATCGGTAATCAAAAATATTTTTATTTTCAACAAAAAACGGGCGTTGTTCTCTGAAGAAAATCTGAAAACCATCCAACGCAATTGCTGCTGGATCTGCTTCAACTTGTCCAAAATCTGGATTGATGGTAAAGTCTAATGTTAAATCGTTTGTGATACCAATTTTTCCGTCGAGTCCACCATTTAATTTAAAATCTTCTCCATCGCGAAACGGATTTCCAGCTTCATCCGGATACGTGTCATATTGTGTCACTATGTACGGTTGAATTTCAATTTGTTTTTGTGGTTTTATATTTTTTAATCCGTGTAATTCTCCAAATTCACTTACCCAACCTGGCGCATCAAGCGGAATTCGTTGCCAAGTAGAGCGTTCTTCTTTTCTAAAAAATCGACGTTGCACTTGCAATCCCCAAATTTGTTCTTCACTTTTTCCAAAACGCAATTGACTAAATGGAATCTTCATTTCGGCTGTCCAACCTTCACTATCTACATTTGTTTTTGTATACCAAATTGGATTCCAACTTCCGTCCCAATTATTTCCATTATTCGAGATAAATTCATCACCTTTTACACCAGCTGCAGTTACGGTAAACGAAAAACCTGTACGCTTATCGTGGTAACTATCAATATTAATTTCAACCCAATCGCCATCAAAACCATCACGGCGTGACAATCGTTTTACAATTTGATCAGGATTTGAATCAATAGCACGCACGGCAACATATAAAAACTTGGCATCATACATTATTTTGAACTTTGTTTGTTCGGATGGCGGCGTATTTTCATCTGGTCGATTCTCAATAAAATCAGTTGCCCATTCCACAGAATTCCAACTCGCATCATCAAGAATTCCATCAATTTTTGGTGATTCACCTTTAATAATATTTGTAGTATATATCCGTTTTGGAATAGATGTTGTGGCTTCTTGTGAAAGTCCGAGATACGGGATACACAAAAACCCTATAAAAAAAAATAGGAAAGGCTTCATTAGTCGTTTTTTCGTTGATTGATTGTTATAAATGTAAGAAACCTTGTAATATTTGGTCAATATTTGTGTAAAAATTAACACTTATTAAGAAAAGAAATAAATTAAGAGAATTCATTTTTAATTTCATAACCGAGCTTTCAGAAGTAGAATTTTGAGTACTTTTGAAAATATAAATCAAAAAATAGTGAGTGCCTTAAAAACCATACTATATTTCTCCCTCTTCAAGTATCCGTTGACAAGAACTGAGATTTTTCAGTTTTCTGACGACAAGGATCAGAAGGCAATTGATGCCGAAATTGATTTACTTGTAAAAAAAGGAATCGTTTTCAACGTGGATGGTTTTTATTTAGATGTAAACAACCCAGACCGTGTGGAACGCAGATTGAAGGGAAATGAAATGGCACGAAAAATAATTCCGAAAGCAGTAAAAGTTTCAAAACGAATTGCAAAATTCCCATTCGTGAAAAGTGTTTGTTTATCCGGCGCATTATCAAAAGGATATTATGACGATGATGGTGATTTTGACTTTTTTATCATCACAAAACCAAATCGTTTGTGGATTGCAAGAACATTATTAGTTTTATATAAAAAGATATTTTTACTCAATTCAAAAAAATATTTCTGTGTAAATTATTTCATAAGCACAGATCGTTTAGAAATTTCTGAACAAAATTTATTTACAGCTACAGAAATTGTAACATTGATTCCGCTTTACGGAAAAGAAACATTTGCAGCATTTTTAAAAGCAAACGCTTGGATTCTTCCATATTTTCCTAATAAACCAGCGACTCAAATAAAAACAATTAGAGATACTGAAAAAAGTTGGTTGTCAAGAGTACTCCAAAAATTATTTAATGGCTCATTTGGACTTTCGTTAGATAAAACGCTTCAAAAAATGACCTTAAAAAAGTGGGTGAATAAGTTTAAGCATTTAGCAAAAGAAGATTTTGGCATTGCGATGAAATCTACACGACACGTTTCAAAACATCATCCACAGAATTATCAAAATAAAGTAATTACGCGTCTTGACGAACGTTTCAACGAAGTTATAAAACAGCACAATTTGAAATATCCAAAAAAACATGCTTGATGTTGTCTTTTCACATTCCTATTACTATAAGTTTGATGCCAAACAATGGAAAAATCAAACGCCTTATCCGCCATTAGGAACCTTATATGCGGCTTCCTATTTACGCGAAAACGGATATAGTGTTGGTGTGTTTGATGCGAACTTGTTGGACGATCCAAAAACGATTCAACCGTATTTAGAAAAACATACACCAAAAACATTTGTAATTTACGATGATGGCTTTAATTATCTAACAAAAATGTGCTTAACCACGATGCGTGAAGCCGCTTTTGAGATGATTAAAATCGCTAAAAACTTAGATTGTCATGTAATTGTTTGCAGTTCGGATTCTACAGATCATTATGAAAAATATTTAGAAGCTGGCGCTGATTTTGTCATTCAAGGTGAAGGCGAAATTTCGTTGAAAGAATTGGTGGATGCGTTAACAGCTAACGAAGATACAACGTCCATCAAAGGACTCGTTTTTGAGAAAGATGGCGAGTTTATAAAGAATCCAAAACATCCAGTATTGCGTAATTTGGACGAATTACCAATGCCAGCTTGGGATTTAATAGACATTGAACCATACAGAAAAATCTGGAAAAACGGCGGAAACGAATTTACCTTAAATATGGCAACCACACGTGGCTGTCCGTTTAAATGTAATTGGTGTGCAAAGCCAATTTACGGAAATCGATACAACTCACATTCGCCCGCATATATCACAAAACATATAAAATATCTCAGCGAAACCTACGGCGTAAATCGTTTTTGGATGTGTGATGATATTTTTGGCTTAAAGCCGAATTGGGTTCAGAATTTTAATATCGAACTCAAAAAAGAAAAACTTTCCATTTCGTATTACATACAAAGTCGTGTCGATTTATTATTGAAAGAAGACACCATTGATGCCTTGGCAGAAAGTGGTTTGGAAGAAGTTTGGGTTGGCGCAGAAAGTGGCTCACAAGCTATTTTGGACGCAATGGACAAAGAAACCAAAGTGGAACAAATTTACGAAGCAACGCGTTTACTGAAAGAAAAAAAGGTGCGTGTGGCGTTCTTTATTCAGTTTGGATATTTGGAAGAAACGAAAGAAGATATTGCAAAAACGATCCAAATGATTAAGGAGTTGGTTCCTGATAATATTGGTGTTTCTGTTTCGTATCCGCTTCCAGGCACAAAGTTTTATGACAAAGTAAAAGATGATTTACAATTAAAAGCCAATTGGACAGATTCTGATGATTTGGCAATGCTTTTTAAAGGAACATACAGCACTGAATTTTACAGAAAATTACAACGCTACGTTCATAAAGAATATCGTAAAAGTCAAGCTGCTCAAAATTTTAAAAAGTTCTTTAAAAACCCATTTTCTATTACAAAATCTGAGTTGCGTTCTATAGCATTGCTAGGATATTATATTCCGTCAGCATTCGTAGATAAAATTCAACTTAAAAATATGGAACCTACCAATGCATAGTGATTTTGATATAGCAGCACCGCAATACGATTCAATTTTTACGTATTCTAATATCGGAAAAGCACAACGGAAATTAGTGTTCAAATATATCAATCCGATTATATCACAAGAAAAAAAACTTTCAATTTTAGAACTCAATTGCGGAACTGGCGCAGATGCAATAACATTTGCAAATATGCAACATAATGTGATTGCAACTGATATTTCGGAAGGCATGATTGCTATCGCGAAAGCAAAAAAACATCCTAAAAATGTAGCTTTTAAAGTGCAAGATATTAATACACTTACCGCGAATACATTCAACAAAAAATTCGATTTAATTTTCTCCAACTTTGGTGGATTGAACTGTTTGTCAAAAGAACAATTGGCTTCTTTTTTAAATACAGCTGTTGACTTATTAAACCCAAACGGAAAATTAGTTATGGTTGTGATGCCAAAACAGTGTTTGTGGGAACGTTTTTATTTTACTTTAAAGGGCGATCATGCGAAAGCAAAACGAAGAAATACAACCGAAAGCGTTGTTGCAAATGTAGATGGTGTTGGCGTAGAAACTTGGTATTTTAATCCTGCAGATATTCTTGAATTATCAGCGGATTCTTTTTCCAAAGAAAATGTAAAACCAATTGGCATAACGATTCCGCCATCCTATTTAGAAAAGTCGTTTGTTGCTAAATTTCCGCTATTGAACATTTTCAAAGCATTAGATTCATTGTTAACTGCTTCTTCATTAGCAAAATATGCAGATCACTTTTTGATTGTTTTGGAGAAAAAGTAGTCAACACGTAATTGTACAATATCTATCTTTATTATCTCTAAAGAATAATTCATCTAAACACTGTACAATTTTCGTCTTTACGCTTTCTTGTAAACTTTCCCGTTTTATGATGTATTAATGCTATTGTTTGATACTGTAAATTGTTTGTGTTGGATATGCAAAATCTAATCCTGCTTTTTCAAAACGTTCTAATATTTCAAGATTCATGGTATTTTGAGCAAGTGCAATATCTGCTTCTTTTCGGATATAATAAATAAAAAGTATGACTAAAGATGAATCGGAAAAGTTTTCAAAAAACACCACAGGAACATCGGTAACAATATCTTGATTGTCTGCATTTATTTCTTTTAAAATCTCCATAGCTTCCTTTATCTTCGCTGGACTAGTTTGATAAGTTAAACCTAATTTTAATACTATTTTTCGAGTCGGTTCAAGGGCTATATTTTCGACACTATTGCTAATAAATATAGAATTTGGTATGGTAACTAACGAACCCGAAAGTGTTCTAATCCGTGAACTACGGATTCCAATTTCTTCCACTTTACCATCAAAACCATCAATTTTTATACGATCATCAATTCTAAAAGGTTTATCTGTAAAAACGGAAATACCGCCAAAAATATTTTGAAGATAGTCTTTAGCTGCCAACGCAAAAGCCAATCCGCCGATGCCCAATCCGGCAATTAAGCCTGCTAAGTTATATCCAATAGTATTAAACGCAATAATGATTCCAATAATCCAAATAGTAATTGTCACCACTTTGGTAATAATAGGTAACAATTGTCTTTTAGATTTGCTTTCAGACATTTCAATAGCAGGTTCCATGTACTCTTCAACAATAGCATTCACAAAACGCACAAAAAACCAAGTAATACAAATTACGACCAACACTTTATCAATATTTAAGATCAAAGACTCAATAGCTGAGGTCATATTTAATTTATTCATTCCTAGATAAAAACCAAGAATTGCAATGGCAAAAATAACTGGCTTTTCTAATGTTTCAATTAATACTTCATCTAGTTTTGTCTTAGTTACATTGGTGAATTTCTTGGATATTCGCTTAAATATAAAATATACTATTTTGGCAATAATAATACCGCCAACTATATATGCGAAGGCTGTTAACCATTGCGATGGCGTATTCATAAAATAGTGTCTTGATAGGAAGTCTGTCATTCTGTATTTATTATATAATTGTAAGTAACGTTGCGGTTTCTGCCTGAAAATAGTTGTGTCTAACTAAAAGCTTCTCTATTAAGATAACATTTATATAAGTTTCTAAAAATCAGAAAATTGAAATGATTTAATTATATTTTACACGCAATATTTTAGCAAAATTACAACAAAATACTAGAAACTTTAAAGTGCTCGACTTCTAAAATAAATTATTTACATAAAATACACAATACAATCGCATATTGAAACAGAAAAACATAGCGAATCTATTTGTGGTTAGCTTTACAAGGAGATAGAAAATACGTATCTTCGCATCCATAAAATGATATAAAAAAATCTATGAGTATCATTCTTACACATACTTATTTTTTATTTGAAGATGAGAAAGAACAAAGTATCATGCGTCCGTATGCGCCTTTGGGTTTATTATACATTTCCTCCTATTTGAATGAAAACAAAGTTGAAAATCATCTGTATGATTCTACCTTTTACTCCAAAGCCGATCAACTTCGTTTTATAGAAGAAAAACAGCCAAAAGCCATTGCGATTTATGCTAATTTGATGACAAAAATTAATGTGATCGAATTGGTGAAAATCTTAAACACCGACGAAACGTATGGTTTCCCGAAAATTATTTTGGGTGGTCCCGATATTACATACAACTTAGAAAATTACCTCAATACTGGTGTCGATTTCTTGATTATTGGCGAAGGCGAACAAACTACTTTAGAATTATATCAAGCAATTGTAAACGACGAGGATTATAGCGAAATTCATGGAATTGCGTATTTAGATAATGGCGAAGTCAAAAAAACGCCGCCACGCATGCGCATGAAAAGTCTCAAAGAATTGCCATTGCCAAATAGAGCTGCGATTCCAATAGATAAATATTTAGAAACGTGGAAAACACATCACGGACAAAGTTCCATGACGGTAAGTACGCAACGTGGTTGTCCGTACACCTGTAAATGGTGTAGCACGGCAGTGTATGGTCAAAGTTACAGAAGGCGTCCGCCAGATTTAGTCGCTGCAGAATTGAAAATGTTGAAAGACACGTACAATCCGGATGCAATTTGGTTTGTAGATGATGTATTTAGCGTAAGTTATAAATGGATTGAAAAATTTCATGAAGAAGTTATCAAGCAAGATGCAATCATTCCGTTTGAATGTATTACACGTGCCGAACGTTTGAACGATCATATTTTACAATTGTTGAAAGAAGCTGGTTGTTTCCGTATTTGGATTGGTGCCGAAAGCGGTTCACAAAAAATCATTGATGCGATGGATCGTCGTGTGGATGTAAATGTCGTCAAAGAAGCCATTCAAAAAACGAATGAACTTGGTATCGAAACTGGAACGTTTATCATGGTGGGTTATCCAGGCGAAGACGAACAAGATATTAAGGAAACGATTGATTATCTGAAAGCTGCAAATCCAACACATTTTACGATTACAGTTGCGTATCCAATCAAAGGAACTTCTTTATATAATGAAATTGAAGATAAAATAACGGTGCAACCCGATTGGGACACATCAACCGATCGTGAAATTGATTTCACCCGAACGTATTCACGAAAATTTTACGATTTTGCTGTTCGGCGAATTGTCAATGAAGTTAATTATAGCAAAGAAATTCGCAAAGGAAAAGAACGCAGTTTCGTAAAATCATTCAAACTAAAAACAAAAGCTGTTTTGGCACAAACAGGAATGAAATTATACAAATAACAATGGATTTCAGTAACGTTACACAACTCCAAAATGTCTATTATTTGACACCTGAAAATCCCGAATTTTCAACGCATTATCTCGCTGTGCGCGAAAAAGAAAACCGAGTGCTTTCGGATGCGCAAGTTCGAGAATTGCCTTATTTAGATTTATATGAATGGCCATTTCGCGTAAAACCGACGGAACGTTTTACAAACTATATTGCTTCAAAAAATAGTGAATTAAAAATACTTGCCATTGGTTGTGGAAATGGTTGGTTTTCAAACAAAATTGCGGAAGTTTCCGAAGAAAATCAAGTGATTGGTTTAGATGTCAATCGTGAAGAATTGGAGCAAGCTGCCCGAATTTTTAGAAAGAAAAACATCCAATTTATCTATGCCGATATTTTTAAAGTTTCGGAACAATTTGAAGCGCAATTTGACATCATCACGTTAAACGGAGCTATTCAATATTTTGAAGATTTTGAAAGCTTGATGACACTTTTAAAAAGCTATTTAAAACCCAAAGGAGAAATTCATATCATTGATAGTCCTTTTTATAAAACTGACGAGATTCTTTCTGCAAAAGAACGCACCAAAACATATTATACCGAACTTGGTGTTCCAGAAATGGCCGCACATTATCATGCACACGATCTAAATTTTGTCAAGAATTTTGATGTTTTATATACTTACAAACGAAATATAATCAACAAAATCTTAGGTAAAAAAGATTCGCCGTTTTCATGGTATCGATTCATTAAAAAATAACCCAATGCCACGTAAAACCTTTTTCAAAAAAATAAAATACTACGCTATTTCCACGCTAATCATACTTGTGATCACTGAAGTTGTATTGTCATTATTAAATATTTACCCGAATGACTATTACACCAATACACCAAATGCTAGCAATAAATATCCTGAAAACCCTAGTAAAATAGATGGTATTTCAGGGTTTTACGAGATAGCATACGATGCTCTGGGCTCACGATCTGTTTCAGAGTATTCAAAAGCAACGCATAAGATTCTTGCTATTGGCGGAAGTACCACAATCTGCTCTGTATTGACTCAAGAAAAAACCTGGACTGCTTTACTTGATAAAAAATTAGGAGACTCTTATTGGGTTGGTAATTTTGCTAGAAGCGGAAATAGCAGTAACCACCATATTTTTCAATTTCAACATATTCTTGATAAACCCGAATTAAAAGACACAGAAATAGTATTGATGCTAGTTGGAGTGAATGATTGTCGAGGATACTTAATCTCTCAAGATAAGTATATGCACATGTCGGACTTAGATGTTAAAAAAAGTGCTTTTAGTCATATGCCAAATTCTGAATTGCCTTTTTTTAAAAAACTAACCTTATTTAAACTGGCAAAACAAGCAAGACAAAGAATTCTCTTTTATACGCAGCCTAGAAGACCTCTTGATTATTTAGAAACATATGAAAGCGAAATAGAACCCATTACTGAGCTTCCCGATTTAACCGATGGTTTAAATCATTATGAACATAATTTAGAAAAAATTATAAAAGAAGCACAAAAACGAAATATTTCAATAATTTTCATAACACAACCTACACTTTGGCAAAAAGACTTGTCAGATAAATACAAAACCTTACTTGCTTCAAGAGCTCATTACAATAAAACCCCTTTATATACAGGCGAAGCTTTAGATAAAATTATGACTACTTTCAATAAACGATTAATGACCGTATGTAATACGTATAATATTCCCGTGATTGATTTACAATTACCGAAAAATCAAACTATCTTTTATGACGATATGCACTTTAATGAATCTGGTGCCGAAGTGGTAGCAGAAAAAGTTTATAGCTTCTTAAAACGAAACAACCATGTATCAACTGATGAATAGTAAAGTTTATGAATAAAAAACTAGAAAAAACTTTAAGAAAACTAAAATATTACAGTATTTCCACAGTAATTTTATTGGTCGTAGCCGAAATAATCTTGTCTTTATGTAATATTTTTCCAAGTGATTATTACACCAACACACCAAACTCAGAATTTACTTGGAAAATTGACCACAATGAAATCACTGGTATTCAACAAGATTCTGAAGTTTCCTTTGATGAATTAGGTGCACGTTCTATTTCAAATTATGAAAATAAGGATCATAAAATTATTGTTTTTGGCGGAAGTACAACAGCATGTTTTGCACTAACACAAGAAAAAACTTGGTCAGCTTTACTGGAAGAAAAATTAGGCGATTCGTATTGGGTTGGAAATTTTGGAAGACCTGGAAATAGTAGCAATCATCATGTATTACAGTTTGAGCATATTCTTAAAAAAGAAGAATTAAAAGACGCGAAAACAGTATTGATTATGCAAGGTGTGAATGATTTAGTTGGCTATTTAATTTCGTCTGAACGTTATCTAAATTTACCAAAACAAAAACTAAAGCGCATTGCTTTTCAGCATGTTCCAGATGAGAATATTCCGTTTTATAAAAAATTAACTTTATATAAATTGGCGCGAAGAGCGAAGAAAAACATTTCTTTCTATTTCAAGCATAAAGACTATTTGACGCAAGCTGTTACGGATGTAAAACTTCTCAGAACACAAGTGGAACGTGTTCATACACTTCCAGAATTAACCGAAGGTTTGGAGCAGTATGAAAAAAATACGCAGAACATCATAGACCAAGCAAAAGAAAAAAATATTCGTGTTATTTTCATTACACAAGCTACGATGTGGAAACCAAATTTGGAAGCACAATACGAAAAACTAATGCTCACGAGCGGATTTGCTAACAATGAAGCTTTTTACAGCACAGAAGCATTGTATCATGGAATGGAAGCTTTTAATCAGCGACTAAAAACTGTGTGTGATCGCAATAGTGTTTCGTATATCAATTTAGAATTGCCAAAAACTACCGCGTCATTTTACGATGATTTTCACTTCAATGAATCTGGTGCAAATTTAGCTTCTGATGAAATTTCAAAAGCGTTGAAAGTGTTGTTGAAGAAGTAAAATTATCATAGCATCTCGACTGCGCTCGATGTGACACGCAAGAAATTCGAAGATTCGGCGAAGCCGATGACAAAGAAATTAAGTTATAAAAGCGAAGCGATCCAAAAGCGAAGCGATCCAAAAGCGAAGCGATCCAAAAGCGAAGCGATCCAAAAGCGAAGCGATCCAAAAGCGAAGCGATCCAAAAGCGAAGCGATCCAAAAGCGAAGCGATCCAAAAGCGAAGCGATC